>NZ_LMNX01000009.1 GCF_001423425.1 Rhizobium sp. Leaf306 | reverse complement strand
CCAAGAGCCAAACCGTAACCCGGCCCCAATCAGCATCTGCCAATCTTTTTAGGTTTTCACCGAAACGAAGAAGTCCGTCGCTAGCAGCGCCGCCGCCCTCGTTCAGTGAGCGGGTTATAGATCCCACCCCCAGTTCAAGTCAACAGGCCTAGTCGCAAAAACTTCAATAAAAATGCAAGTCGTTGAATTAACGCAATAATTCGCCTTTTAAAGCGCAAGGAGGCTTTCAGGGCCCGGTTTCCCGAACTCCAATCCGTCTGTCGCTCCCCTTGCGGACCACGGATCGCTGGTTCCGGCTTCCTCACCTCCTGCGACGCATCTCCATCCCGGCAATCGCCTTGTGCCGGCGCGGAAAAACATGGCATAGCCACAGCTCGGATTGATATCATCGAGGCCTTGCAAGCCGCCTCTATATAGAGAGAGCCATGACCGTGCGCGTATTAGACGAAGCCTTCATCGCGGAACTGCCAAACTACTATCGCGGCAAGGTGCGCGATAACTACGATCTGCCTGACGGTTCGCGCATCATCATCTCGACCGACCGAATCAGTGCTTTCGATCGGATCCTGACGGCAATCCCGGATAAGGGGCACGTGCTGACGCAGACTGCCCGCTACTGGTTCGATGCAACGGCCGATATCTGCCCCAACCACGTCATCTCCTATCCGGACCCGAATGTCGTCATCGGCAAGCGGCTGGATATCCTGCCCGTCGAGATCGTCGTGCGCGGCTACCTCGCCGGCACGACCGGCACATCGCTTCTGACACTCTATAAGAAGGGTCAGCGCCGCATGTATGGTCTCGAGCTGCCCGACGGGCTGAGGGACAACCAGGTCCTGCCGTATCCGGTGATCACCCCCACCAGCAAGGCATTCGACGGCGGTCATGACGAACCGCTGACGCCGGATGATATCATTGCGCAGGGACTGCTGACGGCCCAACAGTGGGAAACGCTGTCGCGCTATGCGCTGGCATTGTTTGCCCGCGGCCAGGAGCTTGCGGCAAAACGCGGCCTCATACTGGTTGATACGAAATACGAGTTCGGCACCGACACGGATGGTACAATCATTCTCGCCGACGAAATCCACACGCCCGACAGCAGTCGTTACTGGATTGCCGACAGCTATGACGACGCCTTTTCAACCGGCGGCCGTCCAAAAAGCTTCGACAAGGATTTCATCCGCTCTTGGGTGGTCGAACGCTGCGATCCCTACAAGGACGATATTCCGGAAATCCCGGCCGATCTGATCGAGGAAACGGCCAAGGTTTACCGAACCGCGTATGAAACGATCACGGGCGCGCGTTTCGTGCCCGATGAGAGCGGCGAGACGGTGCTGGCGCGCATTCGCAAGAACCTCGAGCCGTATTTCGGTACTTGATCAGCAGCAGTCTCCGGGCGGTATCGGCGGCACACACTTGAGGACATCGTGCGAAGACCAAGGCGCAAGGCGGAAGAGACAAAAGCGGATATCCTGACAGCCGCCGAAGCGTTGCTCAGGAAGAAGGGTTTTGCCGGCTTTTCGATCGCCGACCTTGCAGCCGAATTGCAGATGTCGCCCGCCAATGTCTTCAAGCACTTTCAATCCAAGACGGTGCTTGCGGATGCAATCTGCGACCGGCACACCACCAGGATGATCGGTCGCTTCGACGCGAAGGACGATTCCGTCCCGGCGCCGGCGAGGCTGGGGCTTGTCGCGCGCCGCCTGATGGACGCGCATCTGGCCGATATCAGGGATAATCCGCTGTTTTTCGAAATGCTGGCCATGATGGCAAGTACCGACCTGCCCAGCGGCCGGCATTATCGAAAGCTCATTGAGGATCTCTTCGAAAGCGTCGTTCGCCACGGCTTCGAAACCGGGGTCTACAAGTCCGCACCGGAAAGTACCATCGGGCGGAGCGTTGCCCCTTGCTTTGCAGGGGTCCTCCACCATGTCTTTCTTATACATGCCGACGAGGCGGAGCTGCATGCCCGCTGCGACGGACTTGTCGAACTCGTGAATGCTGCACTGCAAAGCCCGCTTGCAAAGTGACGATAAGTGAATTACGTCACTTCGAGGCTGGGCTGTGGCGGTTCCGCCCCTTGCCATGCTTCCTCCCGCTTCTTGTGGGTTAACCTGTCCCTCCCGAGGAAATCCGGTTCTTCGGAATGCGCAACGACCGGCCCTGGATCCAACGATGACCCGTCGCAAACTGCTTCTCCCCCTCCTTTTCACGGTCTTGCTCGCCTCCTGCAGCGATTCCGATCAGCAGACCGCAAACGCTCCAGCCGGCGGCGCACCTCAGAAGCCGCCGCAGGCCGTCAGTGTCGTCGTCATGCAAAAGGCCGAGCGGCCGATTACCTCGATTTTGCCGGGCCGCGCCGTTGCATTCCAGACGACCCAGATCAGGCCGCGTGTGACCGGCGCCATTCGTGAGATCAGCTTCAAGGAAGGAAGCGAAGTCAAGGCGGGCGACATCCTCTATCAGATCGAGGACAATCTTTACGAGGCGACCGTCGCGCAGGCGAGAGCGAGCCTTTCCAAGGCCGAAGTCAGCATCCCGGCCGCGCAGGCAAACCTCACCCGCTACGAGCGGCTGGTCAACAGCGGTGCGACGCAGATCGAATATGAAAATGCGAAGGTCACCCTGCTGCAGGCCCAGGCCGATGTGGCGCAGGCGCAGGCCGCTCTGCAATCGGCCGAGATCGATCTCGACCTGACCAAGATCAGGGCGCCCTTCGATGGCGTCACGACCATCTCCAATGTCAGCCTCGGCAATATCGTCACCGCCAACCAGACCGACGCGCTGTCGACACTGCGCAAGCTCGATCCGATCTATATCGATCTCATCGATTCCAGCACCAATCTCCTGGAGCTTCGTGCAGCCTTTGCGTCCGGCCGGGTCACCGGCGATCCGCGCAACGCCGAGATCCGATTGCGGTTGGAGGACGGCAAGGCTTACGAACCTGCCGGCAAGCTCGACATGTCGGAAATGGCTGTCAGCGAAACCACCGGCACGTTTCAGATCCGTGCCGTGTTCCCCAACCCGGACAATATCGTTCTGCCCGGCATGTATGTGCGTGCGACGGTGACGCTTGGCAACGAAAACGGCTATCTGATCCCGCAGCGTGCCGCGACCCGCAATGCCCGTGGTGAACTGACGGCGAAATTCGTTGGCGCGGATAACAAGGTAGAAACGCGGACCTTCACGGTGAGCACCACATCCGGCAACAACTGGCTGGTCACCGACGGCATCGCGGATGGCGATCGCCTGATCGTCGACGGGTTCCAGTGGATTGCCGACGCCGCCGCCGTCCAGCCTGTCGAAGTCACGGTCAACGAGCAGGGATTTACTGTCGAGAAGCCGAAGGTTGATGCGCCGAAGCCGTAGAGGTTGAGGTCCGCATCCCGCAACAACGCGAAGAACGCCGCCCCGAATACGGCAAGGAACAAGTGAATGGCCCATTACTTCATCCGGCGGCCCGTCTTCGCCTGGGTTATTGCGATCGTGATCATGCTCGGTGGTGCGCTTGCCATCACCACGCTGTCGATCTCGCAATATCCGGATATCGCCCCGACCACGGTGCGCATTTCTGCCAGCTATAACGGCGCCAGCGCCGAAACCGTCGAGAAATCGGTGACGACGATCATCGAGGACGGCATGACCGGTCTCGACGATCTCACCTACATGAACTCGTCGTCGTCAACGGGACGCGCGACCGTCACGCTGACATTCGGCAACTCGATCATGCCTGATATCGCCCAGGTTCAGGTGCAGAACAAGTTGCAGCTGGTACAGTCGCAGCTGCCTGACGTCGTGCAGCAGTCCGGCATCGAAGTCTCTCGCTCCACCTCCAGTATCCTGATGGTCGGCGCGCTTGTGTCGTCGGACGGCAAACGCAGTTCGGTCGATCTCGGCGACGTGTTCTCGACCCAGATCGAAGATCAGGTGAAGCGCCTGGAAGGCGTCGGCAGCATCAATATCTTCGGCTCGGGCTATGCAATGCGCGTCTGGCTCGATCCCTTCAAGCTGCAGAAATACCAGTTGACGTCGGCCGATGTCACATCCGCGATCGAAGCGCAGAATACCCAGGTGTCCGTTGGTTCGCTCGGGGCGCAGCCCGTGTCGGAAGGTCAGCAGCTCACCGTCACCATGACAGCCCAGAGCCAGCTGACCACCGTCGACGACTTCGAGCGGATCATCCTCAAAGTCGGACAGGACGGCGCAACAGTCAGAATATCGGATATCGGCCGTGTCGAGATCGGCCAGGAAAGCTACGGAGGCAGCTCCCGCTTTAACGGCAAGCCGGCGGCGGGCTTTGCGGTCAACCTCGCGACAGGCGCCAATGCGCTTGATACCGCCGAAAGGGTAAAAACCGCCCTCAACCGGGTCGAGCCGACGCTTCCCGAAAATGTCAGCATCACCTATCCCTACGACACGACGCCGTTCGTCGAGCTGTCGATCGAGAAGGTCATTCACACGCTGATCGAAGCGATCGTTCTGGTGTTCGTGGTGCTTCTGGTCTTCCTTCAGAACCTGCGGGCAACGCTGATCCCCATGGTCGCCGTTCCGGTGGTGCTGCTCGGGACCTTCGGCATCCTGGCGCTGACGGGCTATTCGATCAACACGCTGACCATGTTCGCCATGGTGCTGGCGATCGGCCTTCTCGTGGATGACGCGATCGTCGTCGTCGAAAACGTCGAGCGCATCATGGACGAGGAAGGTTTGTCGCCGCTCGAGGCGACCGAAAAGTCCATGCACGAAATTACCGGTGCCATCATCGGCATCGCGCTGGTTCTGACGGCCGTGTTTATTCCGATGGCCTTCTTCGGTGGGTCGACGGGCATCATCTATCGCCAGTTCTCGATCACGATCGTCTCCGCGATGCTGCTTTCGGCCGTGGTCGCGATCGTGCTGACGCCGGCGCTTTGCGCGACGATCCTGAAGCCGGTCAATCACGAGAAGAAGAACAAGGGTATCGGCGCCTGGTTCAACCGCGGCTTCGACAAGACGACAAACGGCTATGTCGGATCGATCGGGTATCTTCTGAAGCGGCCGCTGCGCGTCATGCTTCTTTTCGCACTGATTGTCGGCGGTTGCGGTCTGTTGTTTTCAAGGCTCCCCAGCTCCTTCCTTCCTCAGGAAGACCAGGGCGTTCTGATGGTGCTCGTCCAGACTCCGAACGGTTCGACGACCGCCAGAACCGAGGAAGTGGTCAAGCAGATCGAGTCCTTCTTCCTCAACGACGAGAAGGACAGTGTCGCTTCGGTGTTCGGTGCGATGGGCTTCAGCTTCAACGGCACCGGCCAGAACAATGCGATGATCTTTGCCAAGCTCAAGGATTTCGACGTTCGCACCGAGCCGCAGCAGGAAGCGGCCGCCGTTGTGCAGCGGGCTCAGCGCCATTTCTTCGGACTGCGTGACGCGCAGGTGTTTGCGCTTCTGCCACCAGCAATCCAGGGCCTCGGCAATTCTAGCGGCTTTTCGATGTACCTTGTCGACAGCGGCAACAACGGCAATCCCGCTTTGACGAGCGCATCGCAGCAGCTGATGCAGATCGCCGGCAGCAACCGCAATATCGGCTCGCTGCGCAGCAACTCGCAGAGAACTGAAACGCAGCTGCAGATCCTGCTCGACCAGGAGAAGCTGGGTGCGATGGGTGTCGACCTCGCTTCGGTCAATTCGATGCTGACCACCATCTTTGCCGGTCGCGACGTCAATGACTTCACGCTCGAGAACAAGCTGAAGCCCGTCTATGTGCAGGGTGATGCGCCTTACCGCATGCAGCCGGAGGACCTCAAATACTGGTTTGCCCGCAACACCGGCGGCGAGATGGTCCCGTTTTCGTCCTTCAGCACCGTCCAGTGGAACACGGGCACGCCGCAGCTTGCGCGGTTCAACGGCGTCAGTGCCATATCGCTTGACGGCGCGACCGGCGCCGGCGTCAGCACCGGTCAGTCCATGGACGAGATGGAGAAGCTGACTGCGGCATTGCCGGGTGGCTACTCCGTGGCCTGGCAGGGCATCTCCTATCAGGAACGGTTGTCTGGCTCCCAGGCTCCCATGCTTTACGGCCTGTCCGTTCTGATCGTATTCCTCTGCCTTGCGGCACTTTATGAAAGCTGGTCGATTCCGTTCTCGGTCATTCTCGCGGTTCCGATCGGCGTCCTTGGCGCATTGGCTGCAGCCTATCTGCTTGGCCAGTCGAACGACGTCTATTTCAAGGTCGGTCTTTTGACGACGATCGGATTGGCGGCGAAGAACGCCATCCTGATCGTCGAATTCGCCAAGGATCGTCAGGAGACAGGTATGGGCGTGCTCGAAGCGACCCTCGAGGCCGCAAGATTGCGCCTCCGTCCGATCATCATGACGTCGCTCGCATTCATTCTCGGCGTGGTACCACTTGCGATCGCAACGGGTGCCGGCTCTGCCGCTCAGAACGCCATCGGCATCGGCGTGCTGGGTGGTATGCTTTCTGCAACACTGCTCGGAATTTTCTTCGTTCCGTCCTTCTTTGTTGTTGTGCGCCGGTTATCAAAGCGTGAAAAACAAGTGAAGACAGTGTGAATCTGTTAACGGATTGCCAGCATCGAATCGCCGCTCGTCTGAGCGGGAGGCTGTGCAGTGATTTGCTCCGCTGTTCGCGGGGCCCCATTCTTAAGCGTTTCGGGACAAAGATATGACATCCATTCGCGTAGCCGCCCCTCTCGTCATGCTCCTCCTTTCCGGCTGCGTGGTCGGACCGAACCATCAGGCGCCGGAAGTGTCCCTTCCTTCGAAGTTTGCCGAGGGTGCGCAGACGAGCAATGGCGACGTTTCCATGAAGGCTTGGTGGACGGCGTTTTCCGACACGCGCCTGAACGGCTACATGCAGACGGGCCTGTCGCAGAACCTCAGCGTTCTTCAGGCCCTGGAACGCATCAATCAGGCCCAGGCGTCCGTCGTCAGTGCCGGCGCCGGCGGTCTTCCGTCGCTCGATATCGATGCGCAGGGCGAGCGCAGCGGCACGAAGGACATCGGCGGGCGGCTCGGTCCAACATCGACCGCACCGCAATCATCCGCCGTCGGTGGAGCCAGCGCGTCCTGGTTCCTGGATCTGTTCGGTCTCTACCGCCGCAGCAAGGAATCGGCTCTTGCCAGTCTCGACGCCGCCTATGCAAGCGTCGACGTTGCGCGCCTGAGCCTGCTTTCGCAGGTTGCCGCAGCCTATATCGATGTGCGCTACTATCAGGAGCGTATCGCGATCACCAAAAAGAACCTCGGTTCTCGCCGTGAAACGCTTGATCTCACCAAGCTTCAGCTGGAAGCCGGTGCTGCCTCCAGACTGGATGTTGTTCAGGCCGAAGGTCTTGTAAACTCGACACTGTCAGAGCTGCCAGGTCTCGAGACCCAGTATCGCACCGCGGCGCATCGCATCGCGACGCTTCTCGGCATGCCAGCGTCCACACTGCTTCCTGAACTGCAGCGCGGTGCCCGCCAGCCGGTCGCCCGCTACAGCACCAAGACCGGCATTCCCGCCGACCTGATCCGCAATCGACCTGACATTCGTGCGTCCGAACGGCAGCTTGCCGCAGCAGTTGCGCAGATCGGCGTTGCCGAAGCACAGCTCTATCCGGCGATTACGCTCGGTGGCTCCATTTCGCCATCCTACACCCGCGTTGCCGGAAGCGGCGAAAGTGGCATCCTGTCCTGGTCCTTCGGTCCGGCCTTGTCTCTTCCGATCTTCGACGGCGGCGCCCTGCGTGCCAACGTCAAGTCGTCCGAATCGTCAGCCCGCGAAGCCTATCTGTCCTGGAAGCAGACGGTTCTCGATGCCGTCGAGGAAGTCGAGAACGCGCTTGCCGCCGTTGCCCGCGATGGCCGCACCGTGGCAGCGCTCCGTGCGACCGTGAAATCCTACGAGGAAGCTCTGCAGCTCGCAACCGCCAGCTATCGTGATGGCGCCTCCTCGCTGCTCGACGTTCTCGACGCGCAGCGCGAAGTCTCCACCGCCCAGGCAAGCCTGGCCCAGGCCGTACAGCAGATGGCGCAGGACTATGTCTCGCTCAACGTCGCACTCGGTGGCGGTTATGCCTTCGGATCACCGACGGCGCAGGTGGCCTCTGCCAAGCTGGTTCTGAAAAACTAAACAGCGAAACAGGATGGACCGGCCGGTTCGCCGGCCCTTTCCTTCTCGCGGGATCGCCAGACAACAAAAAACCTCCGAAGCCTGCGGCTCGGAGGTTTTTTTTATGCTCGAATGAAGCCTGATGCTTCGATCAGTTCTTGGCGCGCTCGACGTAGGAATTGTCTTCCGTGGCAATGACGACGCGGGTGCCGGTATCAACATGCGGCGGAACGGCCGTGCGGATGCCGTTCGACAGGATCGCCGGCTTGTAGGAGGACGATGCTGTCTGTCCCTTCGTGACCGGCTCTGTCTCTACGATCTCGAGCGTGACGTGACGCGGCAGCTGCAGCGCGAGCGCGATGCCTTCATGCATAGACAGGACGCAGGTCATGCCTTCCTGCAGATACGCCTTCTGGTCGCCCATCGTATCCACGTCCACGACGATCTGATCGTAGTTTTCCGGGTTCATGAAGTGGAAGCCTTCGCCGTCTTCATAGAGGAACTGGAAGTTGACGTCTTCGACGAAGGCGCGCTCGACCTGTTCCGTGGTGCGCCAGCGTTCCGACACCTTCACGCCGTCAACGATGCGACGCATGTTGACCTGGGTCACCGGAGTGCCCTTGCCGGGGTGGAAGTTCTCGGCGGTGAGAACCACATAGAGCTTGCCGTCGACGTCGATGACGTTACCCTTGCGGACGGAAGATGCGATGACCTTGACCATTTGAATTCCTTGTTGGCGTGCCGGCTTGTAACTGCCGGGAATGCGTCGTAGAGGACCGGGCGATAACCGGCCTGAAGGACGGATGATCTGTTTTCCGGGCAACTACCGCAAAAACGCGCAAAGTGGAAGCCTTGCGGGCAAGAACCCGCGAAGAAAGCCGAAATGAGCCTGTTTCACTCCGAAGCCCGATCTGCCCCGTGGTGGACACCGGAAAGTCACGCCGACCGGCGTCCTTTCCTGATGGGCCGCAACGCGCTTCAAACGGCGCTGCGGGGTTTCTTCGGCAAGGCGGATTTTATCGAGGTCGACACAGCGACCTTGCAGGTATCGCCCGGCAACGAAACCCACCTTCATGCTTTCGCGACGCAAGCGCTGACGATCGACGGCCGCGCAACGCCACTCTACCTGCACACTTCGCCGGAATTTGCTGCAAAGAAGCTGCTTGCGGCCGGCGAGAAGCGCATATTCACCTTCGCGCATGTCTATCGCAACCGGGAGCGCGGACCGCTGCACCACCCGGAATTCACCATGCTGGAATGGTACCGGGTTGGTGAAAACTACGAGCAGCTGATGGCCGACTGCGCCGACATGCTGAAGCTTGCCGCCGAGACCACGGGAACGAAGCAATTTTCGTTTCGCGGCATGCAAACCGACCCCTTTGCCAAACCTGAGATCGTGACGCTGGCGGAGGCGTTTCTCCGCTACGCCGGGATCGACCTGCTTTCGTCCGTGCAAACCGATGGCGCGACCGATCGCGACGCTCTCGCGTCCGAACTCACCCGCACCGGCCTCCGGGTTTCAGAGGACGATACCTGGGCGGATCTATTCAGCAAGGTCTTGGTCGAGAAGATAGAACCCCATCTCGGTCAGGGTAGCGCGACGATCCTCTGCGAATATCCCATCTCGGAAGCAGCCCTCGCCCGACCCTCGGCCCGCGATCCCCGCGTTGCCGAACGCTTCGAGCTCTACGCATGCGGCGTGGAACTGGCGAATGCTTTCGGCGAACTGACCGATGCGGCCGAACAGCGCCGCCGGTTCGAGCACGACATGGCGGAGAAAGCGCGCATCTACGGCGAGACCTATCCGATCGACGAGGATTTCCTGTCAGCGCTTTCGATCATGCCGCAGGCAAGCGGCGCAGCGCTGGGCTTTGATCGCCTGGCGATGCTCGCAACCGGCGCGACCCGTATCGACCAGGTCCTGTGGGCGCCCGTCGCCGAGGTTCTGCCGTGAGCGTGGCGCGTACCTTGAAAACGCCCGAGGAACTGGCCGATGCAGGTCTGATTGCGCAAGACCGTCTCGACGGCATCCGTGCCGTCGCCGGCAGTTACGCGATCGCGCTGACGCCGACGGTCCTCTCGCTGATCGACCCGACCGATGACGCCGATCCGATTGCACGACAGTTCGTGCCCGACGCGGCCGAGCTTGTCGGCACACCGGACGAACGGGCCGATCCGATCGGCGACGCGGCGCATAGTCCGGTCAAAGGCATCGTCCACCGCTACCCGGACCGCGTCCTTCTGAAGGCCGTGCACATCTGTCCTGTTTATTGCCGTTTCTGCTTTCGCCGTGAAATGGTTGGCCCGCAGGGGGATGGAACGCTTTCGCCGGACGAACTAACGGCCGCGCTCGACTACATCCGCACTCATGAGGAAATTTGGGAAGTCATCCTGACCGGCGGCGATCCGCTTGTCCTGTCTCCGCGCCGGCTTTCCGTGATCATGGTTGGATTGGCTGAAATCGAGCATGTTAAAATCGTGCGCTTTCATACGCGCGTGCCGGCGGTCGAGCCCGAGCGGGTGGATGCGCCGATGATTGCGGCGCTGAAGGAAAGCGGCAAGACAATCTATGTGGCGCTCCACGCCAACCATCCCCGCGAAATGACTGAGGACGCGCGGGCTGCCTGCGCAAGGCTGGTTGACGCCGGCTTTGCGATGGTCAGCCAGACGGTCCTGCTCAAAGGCATCAACGACGATCCGAAAGTGCTCGGCGACCTGATGAAGGCTTTCGTCGAAACGCGCATCAAACCCTATTACCTGCACCATCCGGACCTGGCGCCAGGCACAGGCCATTTCCGGATCGATATCGCCGAGGGCCAGCGAATCGTTTCGGCTCTGCGCGGCACCATTTCCGGACTTTGCCAGCCGACTTACGTGCTTGATATTCCAGGCGGCCACGGCAAGGCGGTCATCGGCGAAAGCGCTGCGCGCCCTGAAGGCGGCTGCTACTCCGTCAGCGATTTTCGCGGCAACGAACACACCTATCCACCGACGTGAATTGCGTCCGCGTTCTGTGATTCACGTGAAATATTGACGGCTTACCGCCCGCAGGAAGCATTTTCCGACATCGCTTTCAAAAGCGTTGCCATCTGCGGCTTGTCGACCGTGCGAACCGGCTGGATGTTGAGGATCTCGTCTTCCGGCCACCAGTCACCGGCTGCCCAATAGGCCCAGCCCAGCCACGCATCCGGGTTGCTCTCGACGACCTTGACCATATCGACCAATGCCGACTGGCATTCCGGCTGGCGCGGAACGGCAAATTCACCCAGCAGGCCGCGCCGGTTGTTCTGCTTCAACCAGGTGCCGACGTCGGAGAGCGCCTTGACCGCATCGGCGGCACGCGAGCATTCGTCATTCTTGCCGGAGAAATCCTGATCAAGATACTGGTGCACCTCGAAAACGTAATTGTTCTGCGGGTCGACGATCGCCGACATCGCGGCAGCGTTGGTGGTGCCGTAATCGCCGGCAGACCAGCTATGGGCGCCGGTCCAGGCCGTGCCGGGAACAAGGATCAGACTGGCGGACCCGGCCTGCCGGATGGCCGCGATCGCACCGTTGGCGGCGGACACCCAGTCTTCGGCTGCAATACCATGCGGTTCGTTCATCAGACCGAACGCAATGTCTGCCTCTGTGCCAAACCGTACCGAAAGCCTGCGCCAAAAGTCGGCGAACGCGCTTTGCGGAACGTTGTCCGTCCCGATCAGATCACCCTTGTAGCGAGCGTAGTTGTGCGGATCGAGAATAACGACCATCCCGGCTTTGCGTACAAGCTCGACAGTAGCCGCAAGCCGCTTGGCCTCAGCCCGATCGAACGACGCATAGAGCTTGGGCTGCAGCCTTTCCCATAGAAATGGCAGCCGAACGGCTGTGAAGCCCTTGCTTGCAAAATAGCGGATCGTTTCGGCGGAAGGGTAAGTGTAGCCTTTACCGTAGGCATCGCCAACCTTACCGAATTCGGCACCGGCGAGATTGATGCCCCGCATACAGGTCGTGGCAGCGGAAACCGGCTGCGTCGCGAGACTGGCCGCACCGATCAAGGCGATTCCCCTCAAGGCAATGCTTCTGAGGTTTCTACCCAACCAGGCCTTACCCTGAAACCGCCCCGCATATCTAGCCACCAGCATTCCTCCCGTATCTTACAAAATCCGACGAAATAAATATTCGAAAATATTGAATGACAAATGCGCGGCGGACCAAGCACCGCGACGGTGATCAACGCGTGAAAGGCGCAAAAGGACCGGAATTTTTGACGTCCTTGCCTAAGCTGCCGTTTGTAAGGGTGGAACGTTCCATTGCTTTGAGCCGGAACGGAAAAACGCCTCCGTATTTCTGTTCTTTCCTGCGCCTTCGGATATGGTCCGCCGGCGTGGTTATGTCTACAAGGATCTCCGCCAAGTGCAGACCAAGGAGTTATCGATGAAGAGCTATGTACTGACCGTCACCTGCCGTTCTACTCGCGGCATTGTTGCTGCGCTTTCCGGCTTTCTGGCGGAACAGGGCTGCAACATCATCGACAGCTCGCAGTTCGACGATCTGGATACCGGCCGGTTCTTCATGCGCGTCTCGTTCATTTCCGAAGAAGGCGTCGGTCGCCCGGCAATTGCCGAAGGCCTCAAGCCGATCGCCGAAAAGTTCGAGATGGAATGGGACATCTTCGATACCGAGGAGCGCATGAAGGTGCTTCTGATGGTGTCGCGCTTTGGCCATTGCCTCAACGATCTTCTCTACCGCTGGAAGATCGGCGCGCTGCCGATCGATATCGTCGGCGTCGTCTCCAATCACTTCGAATACCAGAAGCAGGTGGTCAACAACGATATCCCCTTCCACCACATCAAGGTGACGAAGGAAAACAAGCCGCAGGCCGAGGCCCAGTTGCTTGATGTCGTCGAGGCAGGCGGGGCCGAACTGGTGGTGCTCGCACGCTACATGCAGGTCCTGTCGGACCAGCTGTGCCAGAAAATGTCGGGCAAGATCATCAACATCCACCACTCCTTCCTACCGAGCTTCAAGGGTGCAAACCCTTACAAGCAGGCCTATCAGCGCGGCGTGAAGCTGATTGGGGCGACAGCCCATTACGTCACCGCCGATCTCGACGAAGGCCCGATCATCGAGCAGGACACGGTGCGCATTACCCACGCGCAATCGCCCGACGATTATGTCTCGCTTGGCCGTGATGTGGAAAGCCAGGTTCTGGCCCGCGCGATCCATGCGCATATCCACCACCGCACCTTCATCAACGGCAATCGCACGGTGGTCTTCCCGCCGAGCCCCGGCTCCTACGCCTCCGAGCGTATGGGGTAATCCATCCGAGTCATCTAATGCTTTGATCCGACTGTCGGTTTACCGACGGTCGGCGCAGCGCCGGATAACAACGTGTCACAATAACTTTAGCCGGTCTCATCTTGTCGCAGACGAGGCCCGCACCTATTTCCTGGCTTGTCGAAGGACAGGCCATCGCGAATGAAATTTCACATTTCCGCCGCGATACTGTCATCAGACAGAAAAATATTTCCTTTAAAAGGATTTTCGTTGATCGCATTCTGCGAGTCACCTAAAGTCCACTTTCGATCGACGGACGTTTTCCGTCGGCATTTTACGCAACGCCATGAGGGAGAGTGACATGATTAAACCTGCTTACGTCGCCGCCTGCGGTCGGTTCGCGTATAAGATGCTAGGCACGGAGCGTAGCTCCCTTCCGTGCTGTCGAATGTAGACCTTTCAGTTCTTTCGTTCCTGAAAATCCATTCGCCAGTGCTGCGCTTTAGGCAGCAAACGCGGGAGCATGCCATGCAGAAGCAAGTTATAGAATTCGGCGGCGAGCCCGTCGGTATCGTTATCCCGGATGAAGACCGGTTGAAATTCATTGCCGTGAAGTTTCACGTCATCGATCTCGATGAGCAGCGTTTCAATTCGCCCGACGAAGTGAAAACGGCCATTCGCGAGTTGGTGCGTGCACGCGCGAATGCGCCGACGGCGCTTGCCTGATCAAACCTGATCGTCGAGACAGAAAAGCCGCCCTTGAGGCGGCTTTTCTATGTAAGGCATCACGGATCAGAACGCCGTGAACGTCATCGTCGTCAGCGACCGCTCGATACCGGGGATCGAGGCAATCTTCTCGTTGACGAAGCGGCCGATTTCATCGTCGCCGCTGATATAAACTTTCAGAAGCAGGTCCCAGTCGCCGCTGGTGGAATAGAGTTCGGAAGCCAGCTCGGTCTTGTAGATCGCATCGGCGACCTCGTAGGTCTTGCCGGGCTTGCAGCGAAGCTGGACGAATATCGGTTTCATCAGGGTCTTCCCGTCGGTCGGTCAAAACAATAACAATCTCACGGACTATTGGCCGATAGCGCCGGTGATCGCAAGTGATCCGCCTCGATCTCGCGCGAGATCCAGTCGCGAAACACGGCAAGCGGCGGGTAGGTTGCGCGGTCGGGTGGATAGGCGAGATAATACTGGCCCGTCCCCATCGATCCCCCGGCAACCGCCCCCACCAGCAGCCCCTGCTGCAATTCGCGTTCGATCAGGAAGCGCGGCAGCAGCGCCGTGCCGAGACCTGCGACGGCCGCCTCGACCATGGTCGCGAACTGGTCAAACAGCATGCCGTGCAGTGCGTCGAACTCGGTTGTCGCTGTGCGGAACCACGTCTCCCAGGCATCCGGCCGGCTGTTGAGGTGAAGCAGCGGCGCATGCACCAGATCACCCGGTGCCTGGATGGCATGCTTCCTTAGGAAAGCCGGGCTGCAGGCCGGGATCACATCCTCGTCCATCAGGAATGTCAGGGCAGCACCCGGCCAGCGCGCCGAGCCGAAATGGATCGCCGCATCCAGCGTATCGAACCGGAAATCGAACGGCTCGAGCCGCGTGGTCAGGTTGACGACGACGCCGGGATGAAGATCGAGAAACCGGCCGATCCTTGGCGTGAGCCAGCGCGTGCCGAAAAACGGCAGGATGCCGAGATTGAGCGTTCCACCGGACGGATTGGCCCGAAGGTTCAGCGACGCATTGGAAATCCGCCGCAACGCCTCGCGCACCTCGCGTGCATAGGCATCGCCGGCCAGCGTCAGCCGGATCGTTTGCCGCTCGCGCAGGAACAGCGCCACGCCCAGCTGTTTCTCCAGCGCTGATATCTGGCGGCTGACGGCGCTCTGGGTCAGGCCGAGTTCGTGCGCCGCCGCAGTGACGCTGCCACTGCGAGCCGCCGCCTCGAAGGCGGCAAGAAGCGAAAACGATGGAAGAAACCGTCTTGGCGGGAGCATTGTCATTCCTCCCGCGAATGACCTGTTGAGATTATGTCGATATTCATTGGGAAACCGGTTCTGTAAAGTCTGCAAAACATAAAGTGCGGGAACTTTCGATGCTCGACGACCAGCGCTCCCACGGCCTCTGGGAAAGAACTGCTCCTGCGGCTCCTTCCACTCTTCCTCTGAGAGGATCAACGTCGTCGGACGTGGTGATCGTCGGTGGCGGCTATACCGGTCTCTCCGCGGCCCTGCATCTGGCGGAACGCGGCGTCGCCGTCGTCCTTTTGGAAGCAGCCGAGATCGGCTTCGGCGGTGCCGGCCGCAATGTCGGGCTGATCAATGCCGGCATGTGGGTCATGCCCGACGATTTCCCGAAAGAACTCGGCGATCTCTACGGCGAACGGGCACTCGACCTGCTCGGCAACGGCCCCTACCTCGTCCGCGAACTAATCGAGAAGCACGCCATCGCCTGCGAGCTCGAAACCAACGGCACGCTCCACTGCGCTGTCGGTGACAAGGGACTGCGGGAACTGGAGGAACGCGCGCGCCAATGGCAAAAGCGCGGTGCCCCGGTCACCATGCTGGATGCCGCAGAGACCGAACGCCGGATCGGCACGAACGCCTATTCGGGCGCGCTCCTCGACATGCGCGCCGGCACGCTTCAGCCGCTCGCCTATGCCCGCGGCCTCGCCCATGTGGCCATCAGGGCCGGGGCGAAACTCCACACGGCTAGCGCCGTCATCGAGACGTCCGAGGCCGATGGCAAGAAGATCGTCAAGACTGCTGACGGCGAAGTTCACGCCGACTGGATCATCGTATCGACCGACGCCTACAGCACCGGCCCATGGGCGCAGATACGGCGCGAACAGGTGCACCTGCCCTATTTCAACCTGGCAACAAAGCCGCTGTCCGCCAACCTGCGCGGATCGGTCCTGCCGAATTCCGAAGGCTGCTGGGATACGAAGGAAGTCCTGTCCTCCTTCCGGATGGACCAAGCCGGCCGCCTTGTCTTCGGGTCCGTCGGCGCATTGCGCGGAACCGGCCTCGACATCCACAAATCCTGGGCACGGCGGTCGCTGAAGCGGCTTTTCCCGCAGCTTGGCGACGTGGAATTCGAAGCCGAATGGCACGGCAAGATCGGCATGACCGACAACGCCCTGCCGCGCTTCCACAAATTCGGCCGCAACGTCATCGGTTTTTCCGGCTATAATGGCCGCGGCATCTCGCCGGGCACCAATTTCGGCAAGGTTCTTGCCCGCCATATCCTCGGAGAGATCACCGAGGAAGACCTGCCGCTGCCGCTGACAGGCATCACCGAACCAGGCTTTCGCACCATCAAGGAAGCCTATTACGAGGCCGGCGCCCAGATCGCTCATTTCACGGGCGAACGCTTCTGACCCCGAACGAATATCGGCGGACCTGTTGTCAAACCGGCCCCGATTTGTAGATTGACCCCAAATTTCGATATCCGGAGACCGACATGACGCTCGCCAAACTCGACCTCGTCGCCGAAGTGGACAAGATCTTTGCTGATCTCGGCGTCACAGCCGACCAGTACAAGGGCGGGACGCTCACCGTCCGCTCGCCGATCACGGGCACGGAAATCGGCAAGCTGCCGGAAGTGAGCGCAGACGATGCGAGAGCAGCGATCGATGCCGCGCATCAGGCCTTCCTCGAATGGCGCCTTGTGCCGGCGCCCAAGCGCGGCGAACTGATCCGGCTGCTGGGCGAGGAACTGCGTGCCGCCAAGACTTCCCTCGGTCGCCTCGTGTCGATCGAAGTCGGCAAGGTCACATCCGAAGGTCTTGGCGAAGTCCAGGAAATGATCGACATCTGCGATTTCGCAGTCGGCCTGTCGCGCCAGCTCTACGGCCTGACGATCGCAACCGAGCGTTCCGAGCACCGGATGATGGAAACCTGGCACCCGCTCGGCCCCGTCGGCATCATCTCCGCCTTCAACTTCCCCGTCGCCGTTTGGTCATGGAATGCAGCGCTTGCCCTCGTCTGCGGCAATTCCACCATCTGGAAGCCTTCGGAAAAGACCCCGCTGACCGCGCTCGCCACACAGGCGATCTTCGAAAAGGCGCTGTCCCGCTATATCGCCGATGGTGGAAAGGCCCCTGCGAACCTCTCGACCCTGCTGATCGGCGGTCGCGAAATCGGCGAAATCCTCGTTGATCATGACAAGGTGCCGCTGGTGTCTGCGACAGGCTCCACCCGCATGGGCCGCGAAGTCGGTCCGCGGCTGGCCAAGCGCTTTGCCCGCTCCATTCTCGAACTCGGCGGCAACAATGCCGCGATCGTCAGCCCGACGGCCGATCTCGATCTGACCCTCCGCGGTGTCGCCTTCTCCGCCATGGGCACGGCCGGACAGCGCTGCACGACGCTGCGGCGCCTCTTCGTCCATGACAGCGTTTATGACGCGCTCGTGCCCCGGCTTGCCAAGGCCTACCAGTCGGTCACCATCGGTTCTCCGCTGCAGGACGGCAATCTCGTTGGCCCCCTGATCGATCAGGCAGCCTTCGACAAGATGCAGGCAGCACTCGAGGCAGCCAAGGCCGCCGGAGGCACAGTGGTTGGCGGTGAGCGCGTGCTGGATGGCGAGGCGGCTGATGCCTATTACGTGCGCCCGGCCATCGTTGAAATGCCTGATCAGACCGGCCCGGTCAGAGACGAAACCTTCGCGCCGATCCTCTACGTCATCCGATATCAGGACTTCGACGAGGCGATTGCGCTGCATAACGATGTGCCGCAGGGCCTGTCCTCCTCGATCTTCACCAACGACATCCGGGAAGCCGAAGCCTTCGTTTCCGCGCGCGGTTCCGATTGCGGCATTGCCAATGTGAATATCGGTCCCTCGGGCGCGGAAATCGGCGGCGCTTTCGGCGGCGAGAAGGAAACCGGCGGCGGCCGCGAATCAGGCTCCGATGCGTGGCGCGCCTATATGCGCCGCGCCACCAACACCGTGAACTATGGCCGCAGCCTGCCGCTCGCGCAGGGCGTCAAGTTCGATATCGACTGATGCTCGCATGGTGGCGCCATTGAACCTCCTCACCGATATCGAGGGCGTGGCCGTTGGCCACGCGACCGATCTGCAGCTTGGCTCGGGCGTCACCGCGATCATCTTCGATCAGCCGGCGATCGCCTCCGGCTCGGTTCTCGGCGGCGCACCGGGTGGGCGCGAGACCGCCCTTCTCGACCCGTCCATGACGGTGCAGACAGTCGATGCCTTCGTTCTCTCGGGCGGCTCGGCCTTCGGGCTGGATGCAGCCGGCGGGGTGCAGGCGGGCTTGCGCCGGATCGGCCGCGGCTTTCCCGTCGGGTCTGCCAGGGTGCCGATCGTGCCGCAGGCAATCCTGATGGATCTTCTGAACGGCGGCAACAAGGACTGGGGCCTCCATTCGCCCTACCGCGACATGGGCTACGACGCCTTCTGCGCCGCGCAGAAAGGTGCATTCGCGCTCGGCACAGTCGGGGCCGGCACCGGCGCCACGACCGCGACCGTCAAGGGCGGCATCGGTTCGGCAAGCGCAAAGACCGCGTCCGGGCACACGATTGCCGTCCTCATGGCCGTGAATGCCATGGGCGCCGCAACGGTCGGTGATACCAAGCACTTCTGGTCGGCACCGTTCGAGCAGGATGACGAGTTCGGGGGTCTCGGCCTTCCCTCGACATTCACAGCCGACCACACGTCCCTGCGGATGAAGGGCGTGACGTTGAAGGCGACGACGATCGGCGTGGTCGTCACCGATGCAGTTCTGACCAAGGCGCAGGCGCACAGGCTGTCGATCATGGCGCATGACGGACTGGCACGCGCCGTCTTGCCAGCACATCTGCCGGGAGATGGCGACACGATCTTTTCGGCAGCCACCGGAAAAATCCCGATGGAAGACATGGGGGCCTTCGCCGAACTCTGCCATCTCGCAACCCTGGTCACGGCAAGAGCCGTTGCTAGGGGTGTATTCGAGGCGACCGCGCTGCCAAACGCTAACGCCCAACCCGCCTGGAGCGACCGGTTCGGCGGCTAGAAGCCTCCGAGTGCCGCTTCCAGCCGAGACCAGTCCTTCTCCTCAGGCAGCCCCAGCCGTAGATCGTCCGGACGCTCGCTAAAGCGGCGCGTGATGATCCCGTGTCGGCCTAGGTGCTGGAACAGAGTCTGGGCACGCCTGTCCCGTATGAAACGAAACAATGACGTGCCGCCGAAGACCGGAATGCCGGCAGCGGACAGAGCTGCGTCCAGCCTTGCCGCATCTGTGCCGAGCCTCACGCGCATCGCAGCCTGCCAATCGGCATCGGCCAGCGCTTCGCAAGCCACATGCAGAGCCGGACCGGAGACCGCCCAGGGCCCGAGCCTCTCCTCGATCCTTGCCATGAGATCGGCTTGGCCGATCGCAAAGCCCAGCCGCAGGCCGGCCATGCCATAGAACTTGCCGAAAGAGCGCAGCACGATTAGCCCGCCCTCGCCGACAGCGCTGGCAACACTCTGGGCTTCCGACACATCCATGAAAGCTTCATCGACGACGAGCAGTCCGCCCTTCGCGCGCATGATTTCGGCCAGCGCCAGAATGTCGTCCGTCGAAACGATCCGGCCGGTCGGATTGTTCGGGTTGACGATGACGGCGAGACTGGCTGTCGCGAGATGGTCGAGATCGTCCGTCTCCAGAACCTGAAAGCCCGCCATTGTCGCGGCACGTGCATGTTCCGCATAGGTGGGCGACAGGATGGCGGCCTTTCCGGTCGCTCCGACAAGGCCGGCGATGATCGGCAGCAGGATCTGCGTGCCCGGCCCGGCCACGATATGAGCGGCTGACGGAGCCCTATACGCCTCAGCTGCAACCGTCTTCAACCTCTCGAGCGAAGAAGGCTCCGGCAGACGTGCAAAAACATTGCCGGGGATCGGCGTATGCGGATAGGAATGCGGGTTGATGCCGGTCGATAGATCGATCCACGGCTCGGGTGCCCAAGGAAACAGCGCACGCGCCATGGCGAGGTTGCCGCCATGCTGTATCGGACTGCCCAACTCAGAGATCGCCAACTGCATGTTCCTTCTCGCATTCTTCGCCCTGATCACCGAACGCATCGTCGGCTATCCGGACTGGCTGTTCAAACGCGTCGGCCATCCCGTCACCTGGATCGGCCGGCTGATATCGGCACTCGACAGTCGATGGAACCGTGAGGGCGATGATTTCGCCAGCCGCAAACGCATGGGCATCCTCGCGCTCATTGTCCTCATCGGCTGCACCGTCGCCGCCGCGCTGGCGATTGCCGCCGTTCTCATGCTTTTGCCCTTCGGACCGATCCTTCTCGTGCTTGCCGCAGCCAGCTTGCCGGCCCAGAAAAGCCTCGAGACCCATGTGGAAGCCGTGGCAACCGCGTTGCGCTACAACGGGCTCGACGCCGGACGCAAGGCCGTCTCGATGATTGTCGGCCGCGATCCGGAAAAGCTCGATGACGCCGCGGTTTGCCGTGCCGCGATCGAAAGCCTGGCCGAGAATTTTTCCGATGGCGTGGTCGCCCCTGCCTTCTGGCTCGGCATCGGCGGCCTGGCCGGCGGCGCGGCCTACAAGGCTGCCAATACCGCCGACAGCATGATCGGCCATCGGTCTCCGCGTCATGAAGCGTTCGGCTGGGCCGCGGCCCGGTTCGACGACCTGATCAATCTGCCGGCCTCGCGCCTGACGGCGGCGCTGTTCGTTTTGGCCGCGATCTTCGTCAAGGACGCCTCGCCCCGCGATGCCATACGTGCGATCCGCCGGGACGCCAAGCATCATCGTTCGCCGAATGCCGGCTGGCCCGAAGCGGCGATGGCGGGTGCGCTTGGCATCGCGCTCGCGGGTCCCCGCAGTTACGGCGGCCAGATGATCGAAGCCCGCTACATGGGAGAGGGTAACCGGACCAACCTGAATTTCGACGACATTACCCGCGCCCTCAAGCTTGCGCGCGTGGCGGATGCGCTGCTGATCGGCCTGTTCGGCCTCCTGGCGCTGCTCATCTGGCAATTTTGAGCAGTCCATCGATATCGAGATGCTGCTCCATATGCACGGCAAGGCGATCGAGAATGGCATCGACATTGGCCTCGTAATTCAGGCCCGACACGGTGCCCCCGAGACGCGACAGCCAGGCCGAACGCTGGCGATCATCGCAAAACAGTCCATGCACATAGGTGCCGACCACCCTGCCATCCGCCGATGACGCACCTTCCGCATGACCGGCAATGCTCGAAAACGGGCGCGAACAGTCGGCGCCAGTGGTATGACCCGTATGCATTTCGTAGCCGGCGAATGATATTCCGTCGGAGCTGACGCCTGTAACCGCCTCCAGCCGCTTCGACGCCGAAAGCACGGTTTCGACATCGAGAAGCCCCAGCCCCTCCGCCGAACCGGGAGGACCTTCCGATCCCTCGGGATCCGATATCCGTCTGCCAAGCATCTGATACCCGCCGCAGAGACCGAGAACACGACCGCCTCGCCTGAGATGAGCCACGATATCGGTATCGAAACCGGCCTCCCGCAGCGCCGCCAGATCCGCGATCGTGGCCTTCGAGCCGACCAGAAGCACGAGATCGCAGTTCCCAGGAATGGCGTTGCCGCGCCTGACACGGATGAGCTCGACATCCGGCTCCGCTTCCAGCGGGTCGAGATCATCGAAATTGGAAATATGCGGCAGGATCGGCACCGCGATCCGCAGTTTCGCACCGGGCTTGTGTGCGAAGGCCTGGGTAAGGCCGAGCGCATCTTCCGCCGGCAGGAGCGCGGCATCTGGGAAATGCGGCAAGAGGCCGATCGACTGCCAGCCGGTAAACGCACCGATCATCCGCATGCCCTCGGCAAACAAGGCCGGATCGCCGCGAAAGCGGTTGACGATAAAGCCGTGGATCATTGCCGCGTCATCGTCATCGATGACGAGTTTCGTGCCGGCAAGGCTCGCGATCACGCCGCCCCGGTCGATATCGCCGATGAGAACCACCGGGACATCGGCAGCGCGGGCAAAACCCATATTGGCAATGTCGTTCTGGCGAAGGTTGATCTCCGAAGCGCTACCTGCCCCTTCGACGAGGACGAGGTCTGCCTTGGCTTTCAGGATCTCGAAGCTCTCAAGCACCCGCGAAAGCAGCCTCGGCTTCAGAAGCTGGTATTCGGCAGCCTTGGCATTGCCCTCCACCCTGCCCTGCACCACCACCTGTGCCCCGACTTCGCTCTGGGGCTTCAACAGAACCGGGTTCATATGGACACTGAGCGGCACGCCGGCAGCCCTTGCCTGCAGTGCCTGCGCCCGGCCGATTTCGCCGCCATCGGCGGTGACCGCGGCATTGTTGGACATGTTTTGCGGCTTGAAGGGCAGGACACTCAAGCCCCGCAGCGTGAAGACGCGGGCAAGCCCGGCAACGACCAGCGACTTGCCCACATCCGAGCCTGTCCCCTGAAACATGAGAGCGCGAGCCACCACCCGTCAGAACTCGATGCCGGCCTGGGCTTTGACACCGGCCTTGAAGTGATGCTTGACGAGCGTCATCTCGGTCACCAGATCCGCCGCCTCGATCAGAGCCGGCTTCGCGTTACGGCCGGTGACGACGACGTGCAGATCCGCCCGGCGCGCCTGTAACTGAGCGACGACCTTGTCGAGATCGAGGTAATCGTAACGCAGGGCGATATTGAGTTCGTCGAGAATGACGAGGCCGATCGTCTCGTCCGCCATCAGTTCGAGTGCCATGCCCCAGGCCTTCTCGGCAGCGGCGATGTCACGCTTGAGATCCTGGGTTTCCCAGGTAAAGCCCTCGCCCATCGTGTGCCAGGCGATGCGGTCGCCGAACACCGCAAGCGCCGGCTGTTCGCCGGTCGACCAAGCGCCCTTGATGAACTGCACGATCCCGACGCGGCGGTTGTGGCCGAGCGTGCGCAGCGCCAGCCCGAAGGCCGCCGTCGACTTGCCCTTGCCGGAGCCCGTATGAACCATGAGAAGCCCCTTCTCGACGGTCTTCTCCGCGACTTCGGCATCCTGAACCGCCTTGCGGTTCTCCATCTTGGCGCGGTGACGCTGCTCGGTGGTCTGATCGATTTCCTTCAACGGACTGCAAGCTCCTTGGACGTGGTCGAGATTTCCTCACCGGCACGAAAACGCTCGCGAATGACGCCGGAAAGCGCCCCGAGAACGGCCCAGAAGACGAGGTTCGTCGCGTAGACGGCATTGACGAACCGCGCATGCAGGTCCATCGGCACCGCGGTGTCATGGCTCGGCGGCAGCGGTGCGCCGATGATGTGCGGAGCAACGAGCAGGACGACCGCCAAAGCCGCAAGAAGGGCGGAACGGGTATAGGCAAGCAGGCCAAGGGCCAGGGCAGTGCAGACGGCTGTCGCAATCCACCAGATCTGGCGCGGGCCGAGCTCAGCGACGGGCATGCCCGGAAGTTCCGGCGGCAGACCGAGGCCGGGTGCAAGACTGACGGTGAGGAACCCGGCAATGCCGAACATCAACCCGCCGCGCCACCCGCCAAACCCGCCGAGTGCTTCGGCGATGGCGATGGCAACCAGCGCAAAACCGATTGCCGACAGAGCATTGGCCGCTGCAGTGTAGGCAAAGCGCTCGAGCCCGTCGGCCGGCGCCCATGCCTCTTCGGCGTGATCGTGCGCAGCGGAAGCCGGTGCTGCAGTGCCTGCGGCCGTATCCGGAGCCGCAGTATGGCTATGTCCGGCACCGTTGCTGTCGACATGTTCATACGTCTCTGCCGCGATGATAAGCGGCACGACCGAAAAGCTTTGCATCACAGTCATCAGGAGCCCGGACAAAAGCCCTGCGATCACCGCCGTGAGGACGATGTTACGAAACAGCGACATTGGGAAAATTCCTCTTAGTGGCAGGGAAAGGCCAGCGAGTGGCGCGTATCGTGGGCCGCATTGTGCACGGCCTCGATATGCGAGAAGCCGACAAAGCCGACGATGAACAGGCCGAGTATGGCCGTCATGCCGAGAGGAATGATTTTCGATGCGGAAACGCTGGCTGCACGGGCAGCAGAGTTCGTAACCATGGACGTCGTCTTTCTGCCCTCCACCCGAGGGCTTTCACTGTACCTATCGTCTCCGGCAGGTCTCCTGGCTCGCGGATCGAACGCCTCTGACCCGCCTTCCCGGATGTCTCCAGTGGCATATCGGGCAGAGACTTTCCGCTTACAGTTGCGGGGGCAGCCGCGGGTTTGACGCCAAGATGTCGTCGCACCGCATTCCCTTCGATGAGCCCTCTCGGGCACCAAAGACGTGATCACTATAGACGGTTTCCCCAGACGGGCAATCGGCTTTGCAACATTGACACTGCCCTGCGACAAGGCTTAGGTGACTGCGATACGGTCCCTTGCCGGCAACGGTAGGGGCTAAGAGAGAATGCGGTGCGAACCCGGGATCGTCTTTAAGATTCCATGGTTCAATGCCGCGGCTGCCCCCGCAACTGTAAGCGGCGAGCCATCCTGCCACTATGGCCACTGGAGAAATCCGGGAAGGCAGGCGGATGGTGACGACCCGCGAGCCAGGAGACCTGCCGTTCGAAAACGTGCCTTTCCGGGCGGGGTGCTCCGGAAAAGCTTCTTTCACTCTGCAGGATAGGCTTGCCTTCCTGTCGTGCACCCCGATGTTATTGACTTGGGCGGTAGTGCGACACGATGGTGATTGACGAACGAAAAGACGAGCGCGACGCGGCCGCAGACGGCCTTGCCGGCGAGCCGGATGTGACGATTTTCGTCTGCACCAATTGTCGCGAGGCATCCGACAGCGAAGCGCGCCCGGGCATCGTCCTGATGGACGCCCTTCGCGAGGCTGCCGCCGGCAAGCCGCTTTCCGTCAAACCCGTCACCTGCCTTGCCAACTGCGAAAAAGGCCCAAGTGCTGCCTTCAACCATCGCTCCGGCTGGTCCTATGTCTTTGGTCATCTGTCGCTCGACACGGTCGAGGACATCTTGGTCGGCGCGATGATGCTGGCTGACGACGAGCGCGGTTTACTTCCCCTTCGCGGCCGCCCCATGTGCCTTCGCGGCAAGGGCATGACGGCCCGCATTCCCCCATTCCAGCACCACGAGGACCTGCCTTCATGAGCGTTTCATTCGACCGCGTTCCCTGCACCGTGATCACCGGGTTTCTCGGTGCCGGCAAGACCACGCTGATCCGTCACCTGATCGAAAACCTCAAGGGCAAGCGCCTCGCGATCATCGTCAACGAGTTCGGCGATGTCGGCATCGATGGCGACGTGTTGAAGAGCTGCGGCATCGAAAGCTGCCCTGACGACAACATTATAGAGCTTGCCAACGGATGCATCTGCTGCACCGTCGCCGACGACTTCGTTCCGGCGATCGACCAGATCCTGGCCCGCGAACCGCGCGTCGACCACATCCTGATCGAAACCTCCGGCCTTGCCCTGCCGAAGCCGCTCGTCCAAGCCTTCCAGTGGCCGGATGTGAAGGCCCGCGTCACCGTGGATGCCGTCATTGCCGTGGTGGACGGTCTGGCGCTTGCGCAAGGTCGCGTTGCCGATGATCACGAAGCGCTGGAAGCGCAGCGCAGCCAGGACAGCTCGATTGACCACGACGATCCGGTCGAGGAAGTGTTCGAGGACCAGATTGCCTGCGCCGATATGATCGTGCTGACCAAGACCGACCTTCTCGACCAGGCATCGCTTGCCGCCGCCAAGGGCCGCGTCCAGGCGCATCTGCCGCGCGCGGTCAAGATCGTGCCGGCCGCAAACGGCGCCGTCGATCCGAGCGTGCTGATCGGTCTCGGTCTTGCCGTCGAGGACGATATCGAAAACCGCAAGACGCATCACGATGACGAGCTGGATCACGATCACGACGATTTCGACAGTTTCGTCATAGATATTCCAGCCGTTGCCGATGCGGACGAACTCGCTGCCCGCATTTCCGCCACGGCGGAAGCGGAAAACGTGCTGCGCATCAAGGGGTTTGTCGACGTCGCGAACAAGCCGATGCGCCTTCAGGTGCAGGCTGTCGGTTCACGCGTGAACCACTATTTCGACCGCGCCTGGGGTGCCGGCGAGACCCGCCAGAGCCGCCTCGTCGTGATCGGCGAAAAGGGGATGGACCGGGCTGCGATCGAAAAGATGCTGGCGGCATAAGAGGGCTGTAGAAGGAAAAGGATGCATATTCTCGCCACCACCTCGTCGTCGCTCGACGACCTGATCGAGCCGGTCGACCTCAACCAGTCGCCGGCAGATGTGGTGGTGCTGTCTTTTTCCGGCAGTGACCTGAACGGCATCGCAGCGGGTTGGAGTAATGGCAAGGCGAGCCTCTGCCTCACCAATATCTCCGACCTTCGCCACCCGATGTCCGTCGACCTGTGGCTGGAAAAGACCGCTGCCCATGCGCGCTTTATCCTCGTGCGCATTCTCGGCGGCTATGATCGCTGGGCCTATGGCGCCGATCAGCTGTCGCGGCTGGCGAAGCGCAAGAAGATCCCGCTCGCAATGCTGCCGGGCGAATGCAGCATCAGCGATGACCGCCTGGCCGCTGCCTCGACCGTGCCCGATGCAACGCTGATGGACGTTCTCGCCTTCTTCCGCGAAGGCGGGCCGGACAATATGCAGCTTCTGGCGCGCCGGCTGGATGCGCTGGCAAGCGGCGACACGCAAAGCTTGCCGACCGCGACGCCGCTGCCGAAGCGGGGCTTCTACAAGCCCGGCCACGGCATCTCCACGGCCGACGAGCTTACTGCGGGCTTCCCGCCCCATGCGCAGCGGCTGCCGATCCTGTTCTACCGCTCCACCTTGCTTGCCAACGATGCAGCACCGATCGACGCGATGTATGAAGCACTTGCCGCCCGCGGTTTCGCACCGATGCCGATGTTCGTCGGCGGCTTGAAGGATGCAGAAACCATCGGCTTTGTCGAACAAGCGATCGCAGAGCTCGATCCGGCGGCCATTCTCACCACGACAGCCTTTGCAAGTGCGACCGACGACAACGGCGACACGATTTTCGACCGCTCAGGGATTCCCGTCTTCCAGCTGGTCACCGCAACGACTCGGCGGGACGGATGGATGGAAGGCCGCCGCGGCCTCAACCCTTCTGATCTTGCCATGCATGTCGTGCTGCCGGAACTGGACGGCCGCATTCTCGCCGGCGCGATCTCGTTCAAGGCCGGCGACAAGACGGCCGATCTCATCAACCAGCCCGAACCTGACCGTATCGAACACGTCGCAGACCGGATCGCCGCCTTCCTTGCGATGAAGACCGTGTCCCGCGCCGAGCGAAAGCTCGTCATCCTGATGCCGGATTATCCGAGTGCGCCGGGCCGCACCGGTTATGCCGTCGGCCTCGATGTACCGCAAAGCGTTCTGACGATCCTCAGCACGCTATCAACAGCCGGCTATTCGGTTTCCGATATCCCACAAACCCCGCGCGCGCTTCTGGATCTGCTGGCCGCCAGGACGGCGCAATATCCGCTGGCAACCTACAGCCCTTCAGCTGGAATCGATGCCGCCTGGGGCGAACCGGCAACGGATGCGGATCTGGAAGACGGTGCCTACCGTTTCCGCGCCGCGCAGTTCGGCAACGTCACGGTGGCGCTTGCCCCGGATCGGGGCCGCGATGCCGACCGCCGCACTGACTATCACAGCCCCGACCTGCCGCCGCGCCACGCCCTCAACGCCTTCGGTCAATGGATGCGCAACGCCGTAGGTGCCCATGCGATCGTTCATGTCGGCGCCCATGGCACGCTGGAATGGCTGCCGGGGAAAACCGTGGCGCTTTCGAAAGACTGCTTTCCGGAACTTGTGACCGGCGGCCTGCCGGTCATCTATCCGTTCATCGTATCCAATCCCGGCGAGGCCGCCGTTGCCAAACGGCGCATCTCCGCAGTCACCATCGGTCACCTGCCGCCGGTTCTGGCAGGCGCCGGCCTTTCGGACGAACAGACGAAACTCGAGCTGCTGGTCGATGAGTACGCGCAGGCGGACGGGCTGGACAGGCGCCGCCGCGACAGGCTGGCGAAACTGATCGTCGAGACTGCCGGCGACTGCGGACTGGCATCCGAGGCCGGCATCACAGGTGATGACGACCCCGACACGGCGCTCAGCCGCATCGACGCGTTTCTCTGCGACCTCAAGGACTTCGCCATCAAGGACGGCCAGCACGTGTTCGGCGAAATCGCAGCCGGCGATGACGACCCGCTGCGGATCGCCAGTGCCGGAACCGAAATGCAGGCGCTGCTCGATGCGCTCGATGGCCGGCATATTCGCCCCGGTCCGTCGGGCGCACCATCACGGGGCCGCCGCGACGTGATGCCGACTGGCCGCAATCTTTACGCCAGCGATCCGCGCACCCTGCCGACCCCGACCGCGTTCGAACTGGGCAAGCGCGCCGCCGACGAGATTTTGCGCCGATACCTGCAGGACCATGGCGACTGGCCGAAAAGCCTCGTCTTCGACCTCTGGGGTAGCGCTTCGCTGCGAAGCGGCGGCGAGGAAGTAGCGCAGGTTCTGGCGCTGATGGGTGCACGACCCGTCCAGGACGCCGCAACCGGCCGCGTCACCGGCATCGAGGTTCTGGCGCCGGCAACACTCGGACGCCCGCGCATCGACGTCAGCCTTCGAATTTCCGGCCTGTTCCGCGACATGTTTCCGGCACTGATCGCGCTTCTCGATGCCGCTATGCGGGCGATCGCCGCGCGCGAGGAAGCCCCGGGCGACAATCCGCTGGCGGAAGACGCGCAGACGCTCGGCCATGTGCCCGCGCGCATCTTCGGTTCGGCCCCCGGCACCTACGGTTCCGGCATCGAGGAAAAGCTTGC
The DNA here is from genome assembly GCF_001423425.1 of Rhizobium sp. Leaf306. Taxonomy (GTDB): domain Bacteria; phylum Pseudomonadota; class Alphaproteobacteria; order Rhizobiales; family Rhizobiaceae; genus Neorhizobium; species Neorhizobium soli. The sequence goes on along the minus strand of NZ_LMNX01000009.1, from coordinate 24,801 downwards.
CGATGGCAGCTGGGGCGAACGCGAGGAACTCGGCCGTCTCTATCTCGACGCCACCAGCCACGCATTCGGCGGCGCCGATGGCGATGGCGTCCACGTTCCCGGCGGGTTTGCCGAGCGGATCGGAAGCGCCGACCTGCTTGTCCATACCGGCGATGATCCCGGCCGCGATCTTCTCGATGGTTCCGCCGACGTTGCCTTTATCGGCGGCTTTTCGGCGGCCGTCGCGGCGCTCGGCGGCAAGGCAGATGTGATCGCGCTCGACACGACCGATCCGCAGAAGCCGAAAGCGCGCTCCATTTCCGAGGCCCTGACCCGGGTCGTGCGCGCCCGTGCCGTCAACCCACGCTTTATCGCCGGCCAGATGCGCCACGGACCCCGCGGTGCAGCCGAACTGGTCGAAACCGTCGACCGGCTGATCGGCTTTGCCGAGACCACCCACGCCGTTCCGCAATCGCTGATTGATGCGACCTATGACGCCTATCTGGGTGACGAAAAAGTCCGCGACTTCCTGTTGTCCCAGAACCCCGAAGGCGCTCGCTACATGGGCCTGAGGTTCCGCGCCGCGCTCGATCGCGGCCTCTGGCATCCGCGCCGCAACGCGGTGGATGCCGAGCTGGAAATGCTGGCAGACGACTGCGAAAGGCTGGTCGCATGACGGCAATTGCACGCGACCGAGCCGATCCGGACATGAGACGCGGCGCCTGCCCTGCCCTGTCTGCGCCGATGATGACGGGCGACGGCCTTCTTGCGCGCGTGCCGCTGACCGCTGCAATTGCGCCAGAGCAACTGGCCGATCTCTGCCGTTTGGCAATGCGTCACGGCAACGGCATGATCGACATTTCAGCCCGCGGCAATCTGCAGATCCGCGGCCTCAGCGAAACTTCCGCGCCGCGTCTCGAGGCCGAGGTGCGGGCCATGGACCTGCCGCTACGCGATGGCCTTGCCGTCGAAGTGCCGCCGCTTGCCGGTGAGGACGCAACCGAAATTGCCGGTCCGCGCCCGCTGGCGGATGCAATCAGAGACCGCGCCCGTGACCTCCAAGGCCTTGCGCCAAAAACGTCTGTCATCGTCGATGGTGCGGGTCGCCTGAGACTGTCCGGTCTGATCGCCGATATCCGGTTGGTCGCGGCGGAAGCGGATGGCGAAATCCGCTGGAAGATCCTGCTTGGCGGCACCGAAGCTTCCGGGCGTGTTTTCAATGTTTTCGCTGAAACACAGGCCATCGAGGCGACAGTCTCTCTGCTCGAAAAGCTCGCCTCGCTCGGGAGCGATGCCCGCGGTCGTGACATCGCTTCAGCCTTGCCGGTCAACGATTTCACTGCCGCAACCGTCTCCCCCTTCACGCTGCATCCCTTGTCGGACGGCACGTTCGCGACCGGCATCGGCCCAGCTTTCGGCCAGACCCATGCCGAAAACCTGATCGCCCTCTGCAACGAGGCCACCCGCCTGGACATCCGCACCGTCAAACCGGCGCTCGATCATTCGCTCCTGTTCTCCGGCAGCCAGGCCACGTGCCGCACATTGACGGCATTTGCCGCAGACACCGGTTTCGTGACGTCGAGCACCGATCCGCGCGGCCATATCGCCGCCTGTACCGGACGCCCGGCCTGCCGTTCCGGCACCATTGCCACCCACGAGATCGCCACGCGCGCTGCCGCGGAATGCACCGATCTTCTGGACGGCTCTTTCAAGCTGCATGTGAGCGGCTGCCCCAAGGGCTGCGCCCATCCGCAAGCAACGGCACTGACGCTGTGCGGCATGCCGGATCACGTTTCGCTGGTTGCCTCGGCGAAAGCGAGCGGCCAACCCTTTGCTTCCATCGCTTTTGCCGATACCAACGCCACGCTTCGCCGCCTTGCCGATCTGGTCCGATCGGAACGGCGATCGGGGGAAAATTCCGCTGCCTGCCTTGCCCGGATCGGTCCGGACCGGCTTCGCCAGGCGGCCATACCAGGATGACCATGACCAGTTACGACTATATCCACGAAGGCGATGCGATCTATCTGAAGTCCTTTGCGATCATCCGCGAGGAAGCCGACCTTTCCGCATTTTCGGAAGAGCAGGCGGATGTCGCAGTCCGCATGATCCACGCCTGCGGCCTGGTCGAGGCGGCCGAACATTTCCGCTTCTCCGACGACTTCGTTTCTGCAGCCCGCAATGCGCTGCTGGCCGGCAAGCCCATCTATTGCGACGCGTTCATGGTGGCACAGGGGGTAACCCGGGCAAGGCTACCTGCCGACAACGAGGTGATCTGCACGTTGCGTGACAGCCGCACGGTCGAACTGGCGAAAACGATCGGCAATACACGATCGGCAGCGGCACTGGATCTGTGGGACGCAATGGAAGGTTCGGTGGTCGCCATCGGCAATGCGCCGACGGCCCTGTTTCACCTGCTGGAACTGCTGGATGCCGGTGCGCCGCGCCCAGCCGCAATCATCGGCATGCCGGTCGGCTTCGTAGGCGCGGCCGAATCCAAGGAAGCCCTGATGGAATCAGCGCATGGCATTCCCTATGCCGTGGTGCGCGGCCGCATGGGCGGCTCTGCCATGACGGCGGCCGCCGTCAACGCGCTGGCGAGGACAGGCCTTTGAACCCCGAGAGTATAAAGGGCAGACTGATCGGCGTCGGCACCGGACCGGGTGATCCGGAACTGATGACGCTGAAGGCCGTGCGTGCCATCAATGAAGCGGATGTGCTGGCGTTCTTCTGCAAGAAGGGATCCTCAGGCAACGGCCGCACCATCGTCGACGCCCATATCCGCCCGGGCACGATCGAGCTGCCGCTGGTCTATCCGGTCACGGTTGAGACCCACAAGGACGAGGCGGACTACAAGACGCCGATCAACGATTTCTTCGATCGTTCGGCCGAAGAAGTCGCAGCTTACCTTGATGCCGGAAAGACCGTCGCCGTTCTGAGCGAAGGAGACCCGCTGTTTTACGGGTCCTATATGCATCTGCATGTGCGGCTGAATGATCGCTATGAGGTCGATGTGATTGCCGGCGTCACCGCGATGTCCGGCTGCTGGTCGATGACGGGCCTGCCGCTGGTGCAGGGAGACGATATCCTGAGCGTGCTTCCCGGCACGCTATCCGAGGAAAAGCTGATCGAGCGTCTCGCCGATACTGATGGCGCCGTGATCATGAAGGTCGGGCGCAACCTGCCCAAAATCCGCCGGGCGCTCGCCGCCGTCGGCAAGCTTTCAGGCGCGCTCTATGTCGAACGGGGCACCATGGCCAACGGCGCCTCGGAGCGGCTGGAAACGCGCGACGAAAGCCCGGCGCCCTATTTCTCGCTGGTGCTCGTTCCCGGATGGACCAACCGTCCGGGACCCGATCATGGAGCGGCAGAATGACGGGATCGCTGACCGTCGTCGGCCTCGGCCCCGGCAATCCGGACCAGATCACCCCGGAAGCGCTGTCGGCGGTTGCGTCGGCAACCGATTTCTTCGGCTACTTTCCCTATATCGACAGGCTGAACCTGCGACCGGACCAGCGCCGCCATGCCTCTGACAATCGCGAGGAGCTGGCACGCGCCAAGGCGGCGATCGACATGGCAGCGAGAGGCGGCAAAGTCTGCGTCGTCTCGGGTGGAGATCCCGGCGTCTTCGCCATGGCAGCGGCCGTCTGTGAAGCGATCGACGAAGGCCCTGCAGAATGGCGCGACATCGATCTATCCATCGTTCCTGGAGTCACCGCCATGCTGGCGGTTGCGGCGAAGGCGGGAGCGCCTCTCGGCCATGATTTCTGCGCGATTTCGCTCTCGAACAACCTGAAACCCTGGGCCATCATCGAAAAGCGTCTCGTCGCCGCGGCAACGGCCGGCTTCGTCATGGCCTTCTACAATCCGATCAGCAAGGCGCGGCCGCATCAGTTGGACGAAGCCTTCGACATCCTGCGCGCCAACCTGCCGGGCACGGTTCCGGTCATCTTCGGTCGCGCCGCCGGCAGGCCTGACGAGGCTATCCGGATCGTGCCCTTGGCGGAAGCTCAGGGCGACATGGCCGACATGGCGACCTGCGTGATCGTCGGCACGACAGAGACCAAGCTGATCGAAAGAACCGGCAACCGACCGATCGTCTATTCGCCGCGCTTCCTGCGGGAGAGCGTCCAGTGACGCACCCGGTCGACCAGCGCGTCCACGCTTGTGGCACACGGCACATCCGGCAGCTCTGGGCGGTCGATCAGGATGACGTCGATTCCGAGGCGCCGCGCAGCGCTGATCTTGGCCACACTGGCACGACCGCCACTATTCTTGGAAACGATCAGGTCGATGCCGTGCTCCTCAAGCAGCCGGATCTCGTCCCCCTCGGAAAACGGCCCGCGAGCAGTGATATAGGTCACATCCGGCAGGTCGAGCGGCGGATCGACCGGATCGACGCTGCGCACCAGGTATTGATGCTGTTTCCTCACTTCGAACGGCAGCAGTTCCTGCCGGCCAAGCGTCAGGAAAACCTTGCGCGGGGCGATGTCGAGCGCGGCAACTGCCGCCTCGATACTGCCGACCTCCTGCCAGCGATCGCCGTCCTGACGCGACCAGGCGGCACGCCGCAAAGCCAGGATTTCTACACCGGACGACGCCGCGGCTTCAGCGGCATTGCGGGAAATCTGCGCCGCGAACGGATGTGTCGCGTCGATCAGCAGATCCACGCCTTGCTCACGGATGAAGGCATCGAGACCTCCAGCACCGCCGAACCCGCCGATCCGCACAGGCACCGGCTGTTCCGCCGGCGCCTTGGTGCGCCCGGCAAGCGAAACAAGGATCTGGTATTCCGGGTCGGTCGCCAACCGGCCGGCGAGCGCCTTTGCCTCCGTCGTGCCGCCCAGAATGAGGATGGAGTAAGTCAAGTTGCCTCCTGAATCAGAGATGAGAGCTTTAAACCAAAGCCGCTGGCTGTCCATCGTCGGCATCGGCGAGGATGGCGTGAAGGGTCTCGGCGAGAACGCCTGCGACGCGATCACAGCCGCCACCGTTGTTTTCGGCGGAAAGCGGCATCTGGAGCTCGCCGCATCCCTCATCACCGGCGAAGCGCGACCCTGGCCGACGCCCTTCGATCCAGCGATGCGCGATGTCGTCGCCCTGCGTGGAAAGAGGGTCTGCGTACTCGCCTCCGGCGATCCCTTCTGCTTCGGCGTGGGTGCAACCCTGTCACGCCATGTGCCGGCCGACGAATTCGTCTCCTATCCGTCCTCGTCCGCATTTTCGCTCGCAGCGTCGCGTCTCGGCTGGCCGCTGCAGGAGATCGAGACTGTCTCGCTCCACGGTCGCCCACCGGATCTCATCCGCCCTCTTCTGCACCCAGGCCGGCGTGTGATCGCGCTGACCTCGGATGAACGGGGGCCTGCGGAACTGGCGGCGCTCCTGACGGAGAGCGGCTTCGGGAAATCGCAGCTGACCGTGCTCGAAGCGCTTGGCGGCCAAGCGGAGCGCATTCGCAAGGTGCAGGCGGACGGATTTGCATTGCAGGATATCAACGTGCTGAACGTCGTCGCAATCGACGTTGCTGCAAACGGACCGGCGCGCGTTCTGCCGCTAGGCTTCGGCCTTGATGATGCGCTGTTCGAACATGACGGTCAGATCACCAAACGGGAGATCCGCGCCTTGACGCTATCGGCTCTTTCGCCCCGGCGCGGCGAGCTGCTCTGGGATATCGGCGCCGGATCCGGCTCGATCGGCATCGAATGGATGCTGGCCGACCCCTCGATGAGGGCGATTGGCGTAGAAGCCCATCCCAAGCGCGCCGCTCGCATCAGGCGCAATGCCGCACGCTTCGGCGTGCCGGGCCTCGTCGTGGTCGAGGGCGAAGCACCGTCGGCGCTCCATGGCCTCACCCCACCGGATGCGATCTTCATCGGCGGCGGCGGCAGCGAACCTGGTGTTTTCGAGACGGCCGCTGCAGCGCTGAAATCCGGCGGCAGGCTCGTTGCCAACGCCGTGACGCTGGAGATGGAAGCGGTGCTGCTGACCGCAAAAGCCACGCTCGGCGGCAGCCTCATCCGCATGGATGTCTCGCGGGCCTCACCCGTCGGGTCGATGCAGGGCTGGAAGCCGGCCATGCCGGTCACGCAGTGGACTTGGACAAAAGGAACAGAACCATGATCGTCGCCGGTTTGGGTTGCCGCAAGGGCACCACACGCGCAGACCTTCTGTCCGCTCTCGATGCGGCCTGCACTGAGGCCGGTATCATCAGGGGATCGATTGGGGCACTTGCCACCGGAGAGATCAAGCGGCAGGAACCCGGCATTCTGCAGCTGGCCGAAACGCTGGGCATTCCGCTTCACATCGTCAGCGACCAGGCGTTGCTCGACGCCGAGCCGAGAACGAAGACCGTTTCCCGCCACAGCCTTGCCCAGACGCCGTCATCCAGCCTGTCCGAAGGTGCGGCGCTTGCGGCTGCGGGAGAATGGTCCGAAATCATCGTGCCGCGGCTGATATCCCAGGGCGCTACCTGCGCCTTGGCGCAAACGAAAGACTATCCATGACCGTCCATTTCATCGGTGCCGGCCCCGGTGCCGCGGATCTGATCACCGTCCGCGGCCGCGATATCCTCAGCCGCTCGCCGGTCTGCCTCTATGCAGGCTCGATCATGCCGAAGGAACTGCTGGACTATTGCCCGGCCGACGCACGGATCGTTGATACCGGCTCTCTGTCGCTTGACGATATCGAGGCCGAATATGTTGCCGCTCACCAGGCCGGTAAGGATGTGGCCCGCCTGCATTCGGGCGATCTTTCGGTCTGGAGCGCCGTGGCCGAACAGATCCGCCGACTGGAAAAGCACGGCATCGACTACACGCTGACCCCTGGCGTCCCCTCGTTTGCCGCCGCCGCAGCCGCGTTGCGGCGGGAGCTGACAATTCCCGAAGTCGCGCAAAGCCTCGTCCTCACACGCATCTCCGGTCGCGCCTCGAAAATGCCCGAGGGCGAAACGCTGAAAGCCTTTGGCGCGACAGGTGCAACGCTTGCGATCCATCTCGCCATCCATGCACTGGACAGGATCGTCGAGGAACTGACGCCGCTTTACGGTCCCGATTGCCCGGTGGCGATCGTCGTTCGCGCCTCATGGCCGGAAGAGCGCATCGTCACCGGCACGCTTGCCGATATTGCGGCGAAACTGGCCGCAGAACCCGCCGAGCGCACCGCGCTCATCTTCGTCGGCAAAGGGCTGGGAGCGACGGATTTCGTCGAGAGCCAGCTATACAATGCAGACTATGTACGACGTTTCCGCCCCGGCTGGGATCAGCTCTCTGCGGCTAAGGACCCGGAATGATCGGACGGCGTGAATTCCGTTCGTCCGGCAAGCTGCCCGTGCCGGTCGAACACCAGGATCTCCAGCGCGATCTTAGGGTCGCCGAGCGACTTTGCGGCGGTCTTCCAGGCAAGCGCGGCAATGCGGTCACCGAGCTTCAGACCACGCGCGCCAGCCATCTCGAACGCCTGCGCGACGGTGTTTGCAGCGATGATCCGCGCAACGAGATCGGCATCGGCGCCAGCGTCTTCCGCCACCTTGGCAAGCGCTTCGAGATCGGCAAGCCCGCGCTTGGAATGCACGTCGAGCATGCCCTGGGCGAGCTTGGTCATCTTGGCGACGCCGCCGGCAACGGTTACCTTCGGCACCGGATGGCTGCGGATATATTTCAGCATGCCGCCGACGAAATCGCCCATGTCGATCAGCGCGACGTCGGAAAGGCCATGATAGGCCTGCGCCGCCTTTTCGGACGTATTGCCGGTGGCGCCGGAAATATGATCGAGGCCGGCCGCGCGCGCCACATCGATGCCGCGCCAGATGGAATGGATCCAGGCCGAGCACGAATACGGAATGACGATCCCGGTCGTACCGAGGATCGATATTCCGCCGACAATGCCGAGCCGGCCGTTAAGCGTCTTCTCGGCGATCTTCTCACCGTCGGGCACCGAAATCTCCACCTCGAAATCGGCGCCCTCGCCGGCAACCTCTGTTATCGCCTGCGCAATCATCTGCCGTGGCACCGGGTTGATCGAGGGTTCGCCGGGTGGCAGCGGCAGACCGGGCCGCGTCACCGTACCGACGCCAGGTCCTGCCCTGAACGTGATGCCGCTTTTCGCCGCGCCGCGCCGCACCGTGCTGATGATCAGCGCGCCATGGGTGACATCTGGGTCGTCGCCGGCATCCTTGATGATGCCAGCCTTGGCGAAACCCTCGCCCACCTCTTCGATGGCCAGCGCAAAACCCGGCCGTTGGCCGCTGGGCAGGGTCACCTCCACCATCGCCGGAAATTCGCCTGTCATCAGCGCCAGACAGGCAGCCTTCGTGGCGGCCGCAGCGCAGGTTCCCGTGGTCCAGCCACGTCGCAGGGTCTTGCTGTCAATATCGATGCCGGCTTCCATGGCCGTTTCTATAGCCCGGCCTTCACCGGCCGGCAAAAGGTTTGCACTCCATGCCCATGAATGAGTTGATCGAAACCATCGTCGAAGCACCGGAATTTGCGCCCGGCCATGTCTGGCTGGCCGGCTCCGGCCCCGGTCATCCGCGCTATCTGACGCTGGAAGTCGCCGATGCGCTGCAAAGGGCCGACGTGATCGTGCATGACGCGCTGGTCTCCGACGCCGTGCTGGCATTGGCGAAAACACGCGACATGATCTTCGTCGGCAAGCGCGGCGGCAAACCTTCGGTCGCGCAGGACGACATCACCGCGAGGCTGATCGAACTCGCGAGAACAGGCAAACGCGTGTTGCGTCTGAAGGGCGGAGACCCGTTTATCTTCGGCCGGGGCGGCGAAGAGGCCGAAGCGTTGGTGAAAGCCGATATCCCCTTCCGGATTCTTCCCGGCATGACCTCTGCCCTTGCCGCACTCGCCTGCGCCAACATTCCAGCCACGATGCGCGGCATCAGCCGTTCGATCACGCTCGCAACCGGCCACGCCGCCGGCACGCCCGGCGATCTCGACTGGAAAGCTTTGGCAAAGACGGGCGAGCCCATCGTGGTCTATATGGGAGTGAGCACGATCGGCACGATCGCGCGGCTGCTGATGGAGGGCGGATTGGCAGGCGATACACCCGTCGCGGTTCTGATGGCGGCAACCACACCCTTGGAGCGCTCGATGACTGCGACGCTTGCGACCGTTGAAGCAGAAGTGCAGCGCCAGGATTTCCAGGCGCCAGCGCTGATCGTGATCGGCAGGATCGTCGATATGCAGGCGGTTCTTACGGGACCTGCATCATGACGGCCCGCGCCCTGATCATCGGCGCACCGCGCTCCGGCTCCGGCAAGACCAGCGTCACCATCGGCCTGTTGCGTGCCTTCCAGCGGCGGGGCATCAAGGTGCGTGGCATCAAGACCGGGCCTGATTATATCGATCCCGGTTTCCACGAAGCGACAACCCGCCTGCCCGGGCTCAATCTCGACAGCTGGGCCATGGCCCCCGATCTTCTGCGGCATCTGGCACGCGGCCAGGCAGAGGATGCGGACCTGATTCTGATCGAAAGCGCCATGGGTCTTTTCGACGGCATTCTAGGCGAACCCGGTCGCTCAGGCGCAGCGTCCGATCTCGCGCGCCTGTTCGGCCTGCCGGTTCTGCTGGTGCTCGACGTGTCAGGCCAAAGCCAGACGGCGGCGGCCGTCGCCTGCGGCTTCATGCATTATGATCCGACCGTGAAGATGGCAGCCTGCGTGCTCAACCGGGCCGGAAGCGAGCGCCACAGAAAACTCTCCGGCGACGCCATCTCCGCGATCGGGCTTCCAGTTGTCGGCACGATTTTGCGCGATCCGACCCTGACCCTGCCCGAACGCCATCTGGGCCTCGTGCAGGCAAGCGAACATCCGCAGATGGACGCCCATATCGACCGGCTGGCCGACGCGATGGAACAGTCGCTGGATCTCGACGCGATTTTCGAGGCAGCACGTCCGTTCGATATCGCCTCCGGGACGACCGAAAAGGCATTACCGCCGCCAGGTCAGCGGATAGCACTTGCCGAAGATGCCGCCTTTACCTTTCTCTACCCGCATATCAAGCGGGAATGGCACGCGATGGGGGCCGAGATCGTCCACTTCTCGCCGCTTGCCGATGAAGCGCCTCCGGCCGACTGCGATGTCTGCTGGCTGCCGGGCGGTTATCCCGAACTGCATGCGGGACGGCTTGCGGCGGCTGACACGTTCAAGACAGGGCTGAAGACCTTCTCGGAGACGAAGCCGGTCCACGGCGAATGCGGTGGTTACATGGTGCTTGGCGAAAGGCTGGAGGATGCCGACGGCGTCAGCCACACCATGACCGGCCTGCTTTCCCATTCCACAAGCTTTTCCAAGCGTAAGATGAACCTCGGCTACCGCCAGGCGCGCCTGATGAGAGAAAGTGCCATTGGTAAAATAGGCGACGTGGTGCGGGGCCACGAATTCCATTATGCTCGAGTGATCGAAGCCGGAACCGACCAACCTCTCGCTATGATTGCAGATGGTCGAGGCGACGAAATAGGTCCGTCGGGCGGTTTCCGGGGAAGGGTGACCGGCACGTTTTTCCATGCGATAGCGCGCGATTAGCAGGATTTGCCTCCCTTTCGAAAGGCGCCTAATTTTCGCAACCCATGGGGGGTTGCTAAATGTGTCGCATCGAAGGCACTTAATGTCGTAGCGAAGGCTCACCCACGCGGCAACGCGACCGTAATCTCCATCACGCCTCAACGGGCCTTCGATCGCTAAGCAGACTATTTCCCGAGGCATAGAGCTCGCACGATAAGAGCCGGGGACTGCATCAGAAAGGAAGTTATGTCGGCCGCAACCGAACCATTTCCCACGATCGACGGAATAATGCGCAAACCGCTGTGGAAGAGGAAACCCGGCGAGACAGCGCAGACTACGAACGCAGAAAACTGCATCGAATAAAAGGGAACAGGGAAATGAACGACATTACGAAATATCTCGCCGGCCGGGTCACCACCGGTGGCATGAACCGCCGCGAATTCATGGGCCGCGCCATGGCAGCGGGCGTGACGCTGGCTGCAGCAAGCCAGCTCTACGCAACCAGCGCCTCCGCACAGGCCCCCAAGAAGGGCGGCAACCTGAAGCTCGGCCTCGAGGGTGGTGCCGCGACCGACAGCATCGATCCCGCCAAGGCGACCTCCCAGGTGATGTTCACCGCGGTCCGCACCTGGGGCGATACGCTGGTCGAAACCCATCCGGAAACCCGCGCACCGGTTCCATCGCTTGCCGAATCCTGGTCGCCATCGCCGGACGCCAAGACCTGGACCTTCAAGATCCGCAAGGGTGTACAGTTCCACGACGGCAAGGAGATGACCACCGACGACGTCGTCGCGACCCTGAAGCGCCATAGCGATAGCAAGACCGAATCCGGTGCAGCCGGCGTTCTGAAATCCATCAAGTCGATCGAAAACAAGAGCGGCGATCTGGTCGTGACGCTCGACAGCGGCAATGCCGACCTTCCCGCGATCTTCACCGACTACCATCTCGTCATCCAGCCGAACGGCGGCGTCGACGCGCCGAACGCCGGCATCGGCACCGGTGCCTACAAGGTGAAGAGCTTCGAGCCTGGCGTTCGCATGACGTTCGAGAAGAACACCAGCGACTGGCGTTCCGACCGCGGTTATGTCGAAACGGTCGAAATCATCACCATGAACGACGCAACCGCCCGTATCGCGGCCTTGTCGTCCGGCCAGGTGCAGTTCATCAACCGCGTCGATCCAAAGACCGTGCCGCTTCTGACCCGCGCCCCGACGGTGCAGCTTCTGACCACGTCCGGCGGCGGCCACTACGTTTTCATCATGCATTGCGACAAGGCGCCGTTCGACAACAACGATCTGCGCATGGCCCTGAAACTGTCCATCGACCGCGAGGAAATGGTCAAGCGCATCCTCGGTGGCTACGGCAAGGTCGGCAACGACTTCCCGATCAACGATACCTATGCACTCTTCCCCGAGGGCATCGAGCAGCGCTCCTACGATCCGGACAAGGCGAAGTTCCACTTCAAGAAATCAGGCCATAGCGGCTCGGTGCTTCTGCGCACGTCGGAAGTTGCCTTCCCGGGCGCTGTCGATGCGTCGGTTCTCTTCCAGCAGAGCGCGAAGAAGGCCGGTATCGACATCGAGATCAAGCGCGAGCCGGGTGACGGCTACTGGTCGAACGTCTGGAACGTGCAGCCGTTCTCGGCCTCCTACTGGGGCAGCCGCGCCACGCAGGACCAGTTCTATTCCGGCGCCTATCTGTCTTCCGCCGACTGGAACGACACCCGCTTCAAGAACGAGAAGTTCGACAAGCTGCTGATCACCGCCCGCGGCGAACTGGATGAAGCCAAACGCCGTGAAATGTACCGCGAGATGGCGGTGCTGGTGCGCGATGAAGGCGGCACGATCCTGCCGATGTTCAACGACTTCGTGAATGCGGCGTCGAAGAAGCTTCAGGGTTACGTCAAGGACATCGGCAACGACATGTCGAACGGCTATGTCGCGACCCGCGTCTGGCTCGACGCCTGATACCCGACAGGGGCTTGTCCAGCCCCGCCGATGAATATGGACCGCAGGAAAACCTGCGGTCTGAACCCTTCATTTCGGATACGGGATCGCGCCATATGTCCAATTCCACAGAGGCTGGCGGCTCGCCGGCCCGCAGCTTGAGAGAGCGCTTTCCGCTGCTGAGCATTATTGCCCAGCGCATGGTGCTTTCGCTGATCCTGCTTCTGGCAGTGTCGGCTCTGATTTTCGGCGGCGTCGAAGCGCTGCCCGGCGATTTCGCCTCCACCTATCTCGGCCAGTCGGCGACACCGGAAGCTGTTGCCAACATCACCGCCGAACTCGGCCTCGACCGGCCCCTTGTCACCCGCTATTTCGACTGGCTGGGCGGCGTCCTGCAGGGTGATTTCGGCACATCCTGGGCAAGCCGCAATTCTGTCTCCGAACAGGTCGGCAACCGGTTGGGCAATTCGCTTTTCCTCGCTGCCTTTGCGGCCGTCATCGCCGTGCCGCTGGCAATCTGTCTCGGCATGCTCTCGGTGCATTTCCGGGATCGCATTCCGGACAAGATCATCAACGTGATCTCGCTTGCGGCCATCTCGCTTCCGGAATTCTTCGTCGGCTACCTGCTGATCCTCTATTTCGCCGTCAATTTCGGCATCGCCACCTTTCCGGCCACCGTTTATCAGGGCATGGGCTTTCTGGAGCGCCTCCAGACGATCGCCCTGCCGACCGCGACACTCGTTCTCGTCGTGCTCGCCCATATGATGCGCATGACGCGGGCGGCGATCCTCTCCGTCATGTCGTCGGCCTATATGGAAACCGCAGAGCTCAAGGGCCTGTCCGGCTGGCGCGCGATCGTCAAGCATGCGGCGCCCAATGCGCTCGCCCCAATCATCAATGTCGTCGCCTTGAACCTCGCCTACCTCGTCGTTGGCGTCGTGGTGGTCGAGGTCGTGTTCGTCTATCCCGGCATGGGTCAGTACATGGTCGATGCTGTGACGGTGCGCGACATGCCGGTCGTCCAGGCCTGCGGCCTGATCTTCGCGGCCGTCTACATCCTCCTCAACATGTTGGCGGACATTCTCGCGATCATCGCCAACCCCCGTCTGAGGCATCCACGATGAGATTGAGAGAAATCCCCATCACCGCCTGGGTCGGCCTGTTCGGTATCGCGCTCGCACTCTTCTGCGCCCTGTTCGCGCCTTGGATTTCCCCTTACGGCGAGACCGAAGTCGTCGGCAATGTCTGGCAGGAGGCCGATGCGCAATTCTTCTTCGGCCTCGACAATCTCGGCCGCGATATCCTCTCGCGCCTGATCTTCGGTGCGCGCACGACGCTGATTGTCGCTTTGGCGGCAACCGTGATTTCCTTTTCGCTCGGGATCATCCTGAGCTTTACCGCCGCCGTTTCAGGTGGTCTGGTCGATACGGTGTTTTCCCGCTTCAACGACCTGATGATGTCGATCCCGACGCTAATCTTTGCGCTCGTGGTGCTGGCCGTGCTGCCGCAACACCTGATCGTACTCATCCTGGTGATGGCGATCCTTGATTCCACCCGCGTGTATCGCCTTGGCCGGGCCGTGGCGCTGGATGTGGCCGTGATGGAATTCGTGGAAGCGGCAAAGCTGCGCGGTGAAGGCAAGATCTGGATCATCTTTCGCGAAATTCTGCCCAACACGCTCTCGCCGCTGCTGGCCGAATTCGGCCTGCGTTTCGCCTTTGCGATCCTGTTTCTCTCCACCCTCTCGTTCCTCGGCCTCGGCATCCAGCCACCGACCGCCGACTGGGGCGGCATGGTGAAGGACAACAAGGACGGCATCATCTTCGGTATTCCCGCAGCCCTAGTGCCTGGAACCGCGATTGCGGCCCTCGCCGTCTGCGTCAACCTCGTGGTCGACTGGCTCCTGAAGCGAACCTCCAGCCTGAAGGGAGGCCGCGGCGATGCATGAAGCTTCATCCCATCTCCTCTCCGTCCGTAACCTCAAGATCGAGGCGACCAGCTATCCGCCGGGCGAGCCTGCCAAGCGCATCACCATCGTCGACGACGTCTCCTTCGATCTTGCCAAGGGCAAGGTTCTAGGCCTGATCGGCGAATCCGGTGCTGGCAAGTCGACGATCGGGCTCGCAGCTTTAGGCTACGGCCGCGGCGGTGCCGAGATCACCGGCGGCGAAGTGAAACTTGATGGCACCGACATCCTGCAACTGGGCAAGGGCGGCATCCGCAAGCTGCGCGGCGCCCGTGTCTGCTACGTGGCGCAATCGGCGGCCGCCGCATTCAACCCCGCCCACAAGCTCGGCGATCAGGTCATCGAGGCCACCGTCAAGCATCGCCTGATGAGCAAGGAAGAGGCCCGCAGCCGCGCCCTCTATCTGTTCCAGGTTCTCGGCCTGCCCAACCCCGAAACCTTCGGCGATCGCTTTCCGCACCAGGTTTCCGGCGGCCAGTTGCAACGCGCCATGACGGCCATGGCGCTTTGCTCCAAACCCGATCTGATCGTGTTCGACGAGCCGACGACCGCGCTCGACGTGACGACGCAGATCGACGTTCTCGCGGCGATCAAGCACGCGATCGAGGAAACCGATACGGCAGCGCTCTACATCACCCACGATCTGGCCGTCGTCGCGCAGATCTCCGACGACATCATGGTGCTGCGCCACGGCAAGATGGTCGAATACGGTCCCGTGCAGGAGATCATCGAGGCACCGAGACAGGATTACACCCGTGCGCTGGTCAATGTGCGCCAGGCAGCCCGCGAGGAGGCAGTTGACCAGACCGAAGCGGTTCTCAGGGTCGATCATGTCAGCGCCCAGTATTCGAACGGGTTCAAGGTGCTGCACGATGTTTCCCTGCATCTGTGCAAGGGCCAGACGCTTGCGGTCGTCGGCGAATCCGGCTCGGGTAAGTCGACGCTGGCGCGCGTCATCACCGGCCTGTTGGCGCCTAGCAGCGGCGCGATCACCTTCGAGGGCCGGCCGCTGACGCCGTTGCTGAAAAGCCGGCCGAGAGACGACCTGCGCCGCATCCAGCTGATCTACCAGATGGCCGATACGGCCATGAACCCGCGCCAGACGGTGCGCGACATCATCGGCCGTCCGCTGACCTTCTATGACGGCCTGCGTGGCTCGGCCAAGACCGCACGCGTCAAGGAACTGCTCGACCAGATCGAGATGGGCACCGGCTTTATCGATCGCTATCCGGCTGAGCTTTCCGGCGGCCAGAAGCAGCGCGTGGCAATTGCCCGCGCCCTTGCCGCAAGGCCCGAGCTCATCCTATGCGACGAACCCACATCGGCGCTCGATCCGCTGGTGGCGGAAGGGATCCTGAAGCTGCTGATGAAGCTGCAGGAAGAACAGCAGCTGTCTTATCTGTTCATCACCCATGACATCGCAATCGTGAAGGCAATCGCCGACTCGGTCGCCGTCATGCATCGCGGCAAGCTCGTCCGCTTCGGGCCGAAATCCCAGGCGCTGTCGCCACCGTTCGACGACTATACCGACCTTCTCCTCAAATCCGTGCCCGAGATGCAGCTCGGCTGGCTGGAGAAAGTGCTTGCGACGCGGCGGATGGAAAGTGCGGGAAATTGAAGATCGATATTTGAGAGCGCATGACCATGACTGACCGTTCCTTCACCGTCATCGAGAACCAGTGGATCAGGCTTGCCGACGGTACCCGACTTGCCGCCCGCATCTGGATGCCTGACAATGCGGACGCCGATCCGGTGCCGGCCGTGTTCGAGTTTCTGCCCTATCGCAAACGGGATGGGACCAGTCCGCGCGACGAATCCACCTACCCGGTGTTTGCGGCAGCTGGCATCGCCGGCGTTCGCGTCGACATCCGCGGCTCCGGGGAATCCGACGGCGTCATCGACGGTGAATATACCGAGCTGGAGCTTGCCAATGCCTGCGAGCTGATCGCCTGGATTGCACAACAGCCCTGGTCGAACGGCAGCGTCGGCATGATGGGCATTTCCTGGGGCGGCTTCAATTGCCTGCAGGTGGCCGCGCTCAGACCACCGGCGCTCAAGGCCGTGATCTCGATCGCCTCGACCACCGACCGCTACAATGACGACATCCATTACAAGAATGGCTGCCACCTGTCGGCCCAGCTGTCCTGGGCAGCCACCATGCTTGCCTATCAGTCGCGCTCGCCCGATCCCGATATCGTCGGCGACCGCTGGCTCGAAATGTGGATGGAGCGGCTGGAAAACGAACCCTTCTTCCTGGAGGAATGGCTTTCCCACCAGCGCCGCGACGGGTTCTGGAAACACGGCTCCATCTGCGAAGATTATGCGGCTATCGAAATTCCAGCGCTCGTCATTGCCGGCTGGGCGGACGGGTATCGCAACACGCCGCTGCTCGCCGTCGAAGGGCTCGGCGACAAGGCGAAGGCACTGCTCGGCCCCTGGGTTCACAAATATCCGCATTTCGCCTGGCCGAAACCGCGCGCCGATTTTCATGGTGAGGCGATCGCTTTCTGGAGCCGCTGGCTGCGGGGTGAGGAGAACGGCATAGAAACCCTGCCCCAGGTTCGCGCCTATATTCTCGACGGCCCGAAACCGGCGGTGCGGCGCGATGTCGATCCGGGCTTCTGGGTCTCCAAGCAGCACTGGAGCGCACCGGAAAGCGAGTGCTTCTACGTCGACCAGTTCGGCTCGCTGCTGGAGGGGATGCCGATCCCGCATGCACCGGCGCACGAGAACTATCTGAAGTCACCGCTCGACACCGGAACCGCAGCCGGCGAATGGTTTACCCTCAAACCCGACGCGGAACTCGCCGGCGACCAGCGCAGCGACGATGCCGGATCGTTGGTCTTCCAAACCGCGCCGCTTGACGAGGCCAAAACCTATCTCGGACGTCCGAGCATCACCTTGACGCTGCGCGCCGATGCGGAACTCGCCAATCTTTGCGCCCGGATTGTCGATGTGCATCCCGACGGCACCGCGACCCGCGTTTCCTTCGGGGTGATCAACCTCACCCATCGCGACGGCAATGAGGATCCGCAGCCGCTCATTCCCGGCCAACCGGTCGAGATCCGCCTCGATCTCGATGCCTGCGGATACCGGTTCGGCGAGGGCCACCGAATCCGGCTATCGCTCTCGACCGCCTACTGGCCGATGATCCTGCCGCCACCTGTCGATCCCGGTGTGACGATCGATATCGCTTCGCTTGGCCTTGCCATGCCGCTTCTCGGCGATCACGAGACATTCGAGATGAAGCAGCCGGCGAACCCGGATCCGCTGCCGAAATATATCGAGCACGCGCCCTCCACTACCCGCCGCAGCGTCACCCGTGACCTTGCTGAAAACCAGACGCGCTACGAAGTGGCTGAAGACACAGGCCTGTTCGAACATCCGGGCACCGGCCTTTCCACCCGGCAGTTGCGCGAGGAGACCTGGTCGATCGACCCGACCGATCCGCTGTCGATGACGGGCACTTCGGTCTGGACCTGCGACATGAGGCGCGACCGGTGGTCCGTCCGTACCGTCTCCACGGCAAAACTCGCCTGCACGGCAACCGACTGGCTGATCAGCGCTTCGGTCCTTGCCTATGACGGAGAGAAGAAGATCTTTGAAAAGACCTTCGAGAAGGCCATTCACCGCGATCACATGTAGGCGTCGCCCGCCGTGGCTGGCGGCCTACGCCGATGTGATTTGACGCCGGGCCGGTATCCCTGAGACAGTCCATGCGAACAGGAGGAGTTCTCATGGCAGTCTTCGCAAATCGTCTGGCGGCGGCAATGCTGAGCGCCGTCGTGATGGCGTTTCCGGCATCGACACTGCGTGCGCAGGAGGCCGCCGTTGCCATTCCGGCGCCGGCGATCGACGAAGCCGCGAAGGGCGATGTCGAGAAGGCCATCTTCGCCGGCGGCTGCTTCTGGGGCGTTCAGGGCGTCTTCCAGCATGTGAAGGGCGTGAGCAACGCCGTTTCCGGCTACTCCGGCGGCGACCAGAAAGGCGCGACCTATGAGACGGTAAGCTCGGGCAGATCGGGCCATGCGGAGGCCGTCGAGATCACCTTCGATCCGAAGCAGGTAAGCTACGGCAAACTGCTGCAGATCTTCTTTTCCGTCGCCCACAATCCGACCCAGCTGAACTACCAGGGTCCTGACCACGGGACGCAGTACCGCTCCGCGATCTTCACCACCAGCGACGATCAGAAAAAGGTAGCCGAGGCCTATATCGCCCAGCTCGATGCGACGAAACTGTATCCAGCCGCCATCGTTACGAAAATCTCCAGGCTTTCCGCCTTCTACCCTGCCGAAAAATATCACCAGGATTTTCTGACGCTAAACCCCAGCTATCCCTATATCGTCTATAACGACATGCCGAAGATCGATAATCTCAAGGCGATCTTCCCAAGTGCATTCCGCGCCGATCCGGTTCTGGTGTCAAAGGCTAAGAGCTAGCCGCCGCCATCTGCCGCACGGCCTCGCAGAGCGCCGCGAAACCGCTGCGCGCGCCAGCACTCATGTGGCGGGCACGCAGCCAGGCATGCACCATCTGCGGCTCCTCGCGGAACGTCGCCTCGACGCCCGCCTCTCGTAGCCGTCGCTCATAGAGCTTACCATCGTCCCGCAACGGATCGAAATGCGCAACGGTGATATAGGCCGGCGGCAGGCCGGATAGGTCGCGAGCCAGAAGCGGATGCGCGACGGGTTCAATTTCTGGCGCCTTGAGGACTGCGCGATAATAGGCGACATCGGCCGTGGTGAGGCCCGGCGCATAGGCCATCTCACGGTAGGAGCCCGACACAAGATCGCCGCCGAGGGCCGGATAGATCAGCACCTGGCCGGCAATCCCAGAAAGTCCTTCGTCCCGCGCCCGCAACGCAAGCCCCGCCGCAAGATTGCCGCCGGCGCTGTCGCCGATGAGCACGACCTTTCGGCCCTCGCCCAAAAGCTGCTTCAGCACGCCGAAACAATCGTCCGTCTGGGCCGGCCAGACATGTTCTGGCGCAAGTCGGTAATCGACCGAGACCAGTTCCGCCTGGGCAAAATCGGCAATCTCCGCACAGATCGCGTGGTGACTTTCCAGCGACCCCACCACGAACCCGCCGCCATGCAGGTAAAGAAGAACAGTTTCGCTACTGATCATCGCGGGTCGGTAACGCCGGATGGGCACGACGAGCATCTCGTCCTGAAACGTCAGACCTTGCGGCAGCGGCCGGTCGAACCGGGCGCAGAGCGCATCATACCAGCCCCGCTGCTGGTCGATCGGCGCATCCACGGCATCGGCAGGATAAAAGCGATCGCAGATATTGAGAAATTCGAGGATCCCCGGCTCTTCCGGAAACGGGCCGGACTTCTGGTCGCTCTCTGACATCGGCAAGGCACTCCCAAGGAATGCGGGATACTATGCGCAACCTTCGCCACAGGGCAACAACGGCAGTGCGATCACCAACTACTCCGTGCTGATCTTCGCCTTGACGAAGACATCGTAGCGGGTGCTTTTCCCCAATATCTGATGGGACGGTTTGCGCACGCCCGCCATCGGATCGGCGCGCAACGGCCACTTCAGCACGACCCGGTTTTGGGCCGCCTCCAGCGCGACCTGCATGAGCTGCACCGAATCCGCATCGGTCCCGACGATATCCCGGATCAGCCGCATCTCTTTCTTGACGAGAGCCGTTTTGTCGCGTGGCGGATGCATGGGATCGATCAGGATCACCTGCGGCTTCATCTGCGGCAGCAGAACGCAGGAATCCCCATGCACCAGCGTCATCCGGGACACGGTTTCCGCATGACGCCCGCCTTCGGCCCTCGCCCGTTCGAGCCCTTCCAGAAGCAGCGCATGCATCGTTTCGGATCGCTCGATCAGCGTGACGCGCGCGCCGAGCGATGCCAGCAGAAACGCATCGCGGCCAAGACCCGCCGTCGCATCGACAACATCAGGGATCGTGCCGCTCGAAAACCCGACGGCCTTCGGCAGGTCCTGTTTGCGGCCCTCGCCGGAACGGAAACGGTGACCGACTGCGCCGCCGACAAAATCGACGATCAGCGGCGTTTTCTCGAGGTTTTGTGCCAATGTCCGATCTCAGAAGGGCGTTGGAGCGGTGAACGTGACGTCCGAACCGTCAGGATGGCGGAAGCTTAGTTCTTCGGCATGGAGAAGCAAACGGTTCGCAGCCAGAAGCGCATCGCCATCCGCGTAGAACGCGTCGCCGAGGATGACGTGACCGAGCGCTTTCATATGCACGCGCAGCTGATGGGTGCGGCCCGTCAGCGGATACAGCCGCAGCCGCGTCCTTTTCTCGCCATATCCCATCACCTGCCAGCGTGTCTGGGCAGGCTTGCCGTGATCGGTGTCGACGCGGTGGCGCGGCTTGTTGTCTGGATCGATCGCCAACGGCAGATTGACCACGCCTTCCGCCTGCTCAACCCTTCCCCAGACCTCGGCCACATAGGATTTCCGCGTGGTGCGCCCTTCAAACTGCGCTGCGACAAGCGCATGCCCCCGGCGGTTGAGCGACATCACCACGACACCGGATGTATCCTTGTCCAGACGGTGCACGATCAGCGCCTCCGGATACTCTTTCTGCACCCGCGTCAAAAGACTGTCCGACAGCGCCGGATGCCGCCCGGGCACCGAAAGCAGGCCGCTCGGCTTGTTGAACACAAGCAGATGCGCATCGCGATGCAGCAGCGAAAGATAGGGATCCTGCGGCGGGTTATAGATCGGATCGGCATCTGAAAGCACGTTCATGGCGACCATCTACCAATGATTCCGTCGTGGCGGAAGCTCCCCAACAGCGCTCCGCAGCAGGCCGATGGCGAAAACCGGGCCGAAACACTTGCAAATCCCGGTCCGGTTCTGAACTGTCGCTTCCGACACCTCACGCAAGACCGCATCGACATCCCCATGGCCACGAAGACGACCCTCAACGCGAAGAACCTTGAAGCGCTCGGCACGCAACGGCTTGCCGAGCTGCTGATCGAGATCAGCATGGGCAGCGCCGCAAACAAGCGCAAGCTTCGAATGGAACTGGCCGGCAGCCACAGCAGCGAAGAAGTGGCGCGCGAAGTTCGCAAGCGGCTCGGCAGCATCGCGCGCGCCCGAACCGTCATCAGCTGGCGGCGGGTAAAATCGACGAAGGCCGACCTCGAAACCCAGCGCAAGACGATCGTCGAGACCGTGGCACCGGACGATCCGGGCGAAGGCTTCGAGCTGATCTGGCAGTTCCTTGCCCTCGGTGAGCCGATCTTCGACAGAACGGACGATGCGAGCGGCGCGCTGCTTGCAAGTTTCCATCAAGCCTGCAGCGATGCTGGCATCATCGCCAGCGGATCAGGCATCGACCCCGATATTCTTGCCGACAGGGTTCTGGCGGCGGTTCAGAACAATGGCCACGGCCAATTCGACCCGTTCATTCCAGCCATGGCCCCGGCCCTCGGCACTCAAGGCCTCGACCGCCTGAAATCGCTGCTTGTGCAGTGGTTGAACGAGCCCGACGAAAGCGCCCGGGAAAGCATCGGCACCACCTCACCGAGGCACGACCGGCATGATGAGACGACAGTGCGTATCGCGCTTCAGGCAATCGCCGATGCCACAGGAGATGTGGATGCCTACATTGGCGAACAGCCGGAGAAAACCCGACGGATACCGGCAATCGCTGCCGAAATAGCTCGCCGTCTCCTCTCCGCAGGGCGCGCCGAAGAAGCGCTGCAGGCGCTCGATGGCGCCGAAATAACCGGTTCGCCAGACCGCGAGATCGAATGGCAGCTCGCCCGCGCCGAGACGCTGGAAACCCTGGGACGCACCGAGGAAGCCCAGGCCGATCGCTGGCGATGGTTCGAACAGTCGCTCAGCGACATTCACCTGCGCGCATTCTTGAAACGCCTGCCGGACTTCGACGATATGGACGCCGAGGAAAGAGCGTTTGCCTATGC
This sequence comes from Rhizobium sp. Leaf306, assembly GCF_001423425.1. Lineage (GTDB taxonomy): Bacteria > Pseudomonadota > Alphaproteobacteria > Rhizobiales > Rhizobiaceae > Neorhizobium > Neorhizobium soli. The sequence continues at coordinate 2,484 of NZ_LMNX01000009.1, read as the reverse complement.
CCAGACTTCCCCGGATGTTCACCAGGCCCTCGCCTTCTTCCTGCGCTGGCCGGCACTCACCCAGGCAGCACGACTCGTGACAACCAGGACGGCAGAACTGAATGGCGATCTCTACGAACTGATGACATCAGCTGCCGAGATGCTCGCCCCCCATCATCCGCTCGCCGCAACCCTGATCCTGCGCAGCATGATCGACTTCTCGCTCGATCATGGAAAAGCCAGCCGCTACAAGCACGCAGCCCGGCACCTCGGCACAGCCCAAGCCCTCGCGCCCCATATCCTCGATCCCGGCACGCTCATGTCCCACGCGGCCTATGTCGCAGCGCTAAAGCGCCTGCACGCAAACAAGCGTGGCTTCTGGAACCATGTGGCGTGAGGACTTGGTAGCGTTAGGCAAATCTGCCTTGTCCGGCACCCAATATGGCGCCGGACAAGGGTAGCGGGCTGCACTCGGCCGGTGAGATCACGCGGCTTTCGTCAGGTCCCCATGCGGATCCAGCACGTATTTGACCGCGGCCCCCTGATCGAAGCTTTCATAGCCTTGCGCCGCCTCATCAAGCGAGATGATCTTTGCGTTGACGATGTCGGCGATCGGCAGACGGTCGTGAAGGATGGCTTGCATGAGCTGACGATTGTATTTCAACACCGGCGTCTGGCCCGTGTGGAAGGACTGGGCCTTCGCCCAGCCGAGACCCAGCCGAAGCGACAGACTGCCCTTTTTTGCGGCGTCATCCACCGCACCAGGATCTTCCGTCACATAAAGGCCGGGAATGCCGATGGAGCCCGCCGCGCGGGTGATCTCCATCATCTGGTTCAAAACGATAGCCGGCTGTTCGCCACCCGAATGTCCGCGGGCTTCGAAACCGACAGCATCGATGGCGCTATCGACCTCGTCTGTCCCAACCACCTCGGCGATCATGTCCCCGAGCCGGTCGCTTTTCGACAGATCGATCGGCTCGAAGCCGACCTTTGCGGCGTGGGCAAGACGATCCTTGTTGAAGTCTCCGATCATCACGACCGCTGCACCGAGAATGCGCGCTGACGCCGCAGCCGCAAGACCGACCGGACCGGCGCCCGCGACATAGACCGTCGACCCGACCCCGACGCCTGCCTTGACCGCCCCATGAAAACCAGTCGGCAGGATATCCGACAGCATCGTCAGATCGCGGACCTTCGACATCGCCCGGTCGCGATCCGGGAATTTCAAAAGATTGAAATCGGCATAGGGAACAGTGACATAACGCGCCTGGCCGCCGATCCAGCCGCCCATATCGACATAACCATAGGCGCCGCCCGCGCGCGACGGATTGACGGTGAGGCAGACGCCCGTATCCTGCGACTTGCAGCAGCGGCAGCGGCCACAGGCGACGTTGAAGGGCACGGAAACGATATCACCGATCTCAAGCATCTCGACATCGACGCCCTTTTCGATGACCTCGCCGGTAATTTCGTGGCCAAGCACGAGACCCGGCAAGGCCGTCGTGCGCCCGCGCACCATATGCTGGTCTGACCCGCAGATATTGGTGGAAATCACTTTCAGGATAACGCCATGCTCGATCCGGCGTCCATCCGGCGCCTCAAGCTTGGCGTCGTCGATATCCCTCACCTCGACCTTGCCCGGCCGCAAATACACGACACCTCTGTTCCTGCTCATGCCCATTCCTCCTCTGGGTTAGACGGAAAGCCAATGCTGCTCGCCGGCAGTTCGCTAGAAGCGGCACTTCCGCCGCATTCCCTGATCTCTTCCTCCTCGAAAAGATCAGGCGAGCAAAACAATGTACCTCAACCCCAGCAGCAGACCACCATCATTCCCATTCGACTGCCGCGACAACGACATGCGGAGATGCAATGGCGACGAGTGGCGATTTGGCGAGGAAGACTTCCGAATAGCGCACAGGTCAGAGCGCCCGAAGAACAGACAAGACGTCATTCAGGAACGCCGCTCCGACGTGGAAACGCTGTGACTGCGTTAAGGCAGATGGAGGTGTGTTAATTTCTATGACGAACGGTAAGCAGAGGTTGCTTCGAGCGCGGAACACACCCGATGGTACAAGGGCGCAGGCGAGAGATTCCACAGGGTAATGGGAGCCTCACGGCTTAAGGTTCGGCATGGCGGAGAGGGTGTCCGAACCGCATCTTCTCCAAGGCGTTTCAGAACGATGCAAAGTGGTTCAATATCAATGCGTTAAATCACTTGAGCGTTTCACTGAGACTCACCGCGTTACCTGTTATTCCACCCCCAAAGTGGGTCCGCAGGAGAACAGGATGCCAACAAATCAACTTACCGACAAACGTATTTGAATAGCCCCGAGTTTCCTAGACACCCTCGGGTTAAGTTTTCTGCTGCTTTTCGAACTCTACGGGCGACAGCATCCCGTTTCTGACATGTTTGCGCTTCGGGTTGTAGAACATCTCGATATAGTCGAACACGTCCTGCCTGGCTTCGTCTCTTGAGCGATAGACCTTCCGGCGTATCCGCTCCCG
>NZ_LMNX01000008.1 GCF_001423425.1 Rhizobium sp. Leaf306 | reverse complement strand
ACGCCGGTTCGCCATCACAGCCGCGCGAGCAGAGGGCCTGAAGACCCAGGCAACCGTCAGTATTGGTCTTGCGGCACCGGACTGCCACGACCTCGCCGCTATGCTCGCGAGCGCCGATGGCGCTCTGTACCGAGCAAAAGCCCTTGGACGAAATCGGGTTGAGACCGCCTGCCCACACGAATTGCCCGCGACGCCCTTGAGCCATTCGCTTGCATCATAAGTCAGGGGCAACTGTGGCGTTATAATCCGGTCATGATCTGGCGAAGAGCATCGCGTACATGATACTGGCGAAAGGCTTCGACACCACATACCTCGCAACTCAGCATTGCGAGATTTCCTGACCCCACCCCGCGCTGTACAGCGAGAAGGCAGGCTTCGAGTTCGAGATCATGCAAACCTCATTCTACCTTGGTCGCCGAAACCTGGTTTCAACCCCGAACACGGGCCTGCCGCGTTGGCAGGAATGCCTCTACATCGCGCTCGCCGACTTTGGAATCGACCCGTCCGCTTACTTCAAGCTACCCCCGAACCGGGTCGTTGAGCTTGGCGAACAGGTTGCGATCTGATGGTTAGATCGCAGCTATGCGAACGACCACACTTGCCGCCAAGAGCATGCCAAGCGTCGCGACCGTCAGGCAGAAAACTACTAGCGACGCATTAAGCCGCTTTCTGCTGGTCACTTCGATGTTGTCCTTGTTCGCCGCAGTTGTGGTTATGGCGAGCCTTTGTCGTTGTCCCCGAGCTTCAGCGAGATGAAGGTGGTAGAAGTATCCCAGGCGTCCGTACATGTGTCATGTCCTTGTGTAGGCGCGCGCATCCGCGGCACGACAAACGTAGCGACATGCTCATATGTTTTCGATTGGGACTGGATGACAGAGAAATAGGAAACTCATAGGGTTCGGTAGGGTCGTCGCTTCGCCTCTCGGCCGCCCTTCTTGCTGTCAACTGGACACGGATCTAGGCCTCAGAGTTCAACTTTGAAGGCGCCACCGATATGACGCAGATGGCGACGTTTTGACCCAATCGATCTCCATCACGTAACCGTGGCTCTTAGTGTTCAAGGTCCCAATTCGTTGCGGGCAGCGAAGGTGCTAACCTTCGAGCCAACTGAATGCGAGTTCGAGGGTTATCGATATGTCTGAAATCGGTTTCGAGCGCCGGGCTTTGCTTCTCGGAGGCGGCGCACTTGCAACAGCCGGCGTTGCTGGTCTCGACTTGCCTGCTCGAGCCTCTGGGCTTGCGGCAACGCCAACGATGCGTGGAGGCGCCAATAATTATATTCCGGGCGCTCAGATCGTTGAGCGTATCGGCGGCGGAGGCTTTGTCATTTCGGGCACAGTGCGCCGCGCTGGCGACGGCGCACCGCTGGCAGGGCAGCGGATCCAGATGTGGGCTCATACCAAAGAAGGTAGTGAAAGCGATCCGCGCAGCCACGGCGCAACGCTGACCGACGCCAATGGTGTTTTCCGCCTTGAAATGCCGCAAATCATTCCGGCGCTCGGTCAAGCCCACGCGCATCTTGCCTACGATAGCATGGAATTCGAGACCGTCTTCCTCCGTCCCTTGCTCTCAAGCGCAAGGGATACCAGTCTAGAAGCGCATTTTGTCCTGCAGCGGGCCTGACTTGGGCTCAACAGCGCGCAGGACTCGTGCATTCTTTATCTGGACCGGGTTGCTTCTGACGCTTGGCGTTCCTTTGGGGTTTGCCGCATCGAGCGAATACCTGGCTTGGCGCGATCCGATCTACATCTCCGCTGGCTTTGCGGGCGTCATCGCCCTCTGTCTGCTGCTTGTGCAGCCACTTCTTGCCGCTGGTTGGCTACCTGGCCTGCATGTGTTGCGCAGTCGTCGCGCCCACCGGGTGGTCGGAACCGCACTTGTTGTTTCAGTCATCGTTCACGTTACCGGCCTTTGGATTACCAGCCCGCCGGATATCGAAGACGCGCTTCTGTTGCTCTCCCCTACCCCTTTCTCCGTTTGGGGCGTCGCTGCCATGTGGGCGCTATTTGCCGCCGCGCTTCTTGCTGCCGTCCGCCGCCGGTTGTCGCCGCGGACGTGGCGTCTCGCACACACGAGCCTTGCCAGCGTCGTGGTGTTCGGTGGTGCAGTCCATGCAATGCTGATCGAAGGCACGATGGAGCCGATCTCGAAGGCCGTGCTCTGCGCACTCGCCGCTATTGCAACCGCTGTCGCGGCGGTCGTCCCTTGGCTGCGTGCCCGGCGGCGCGCGCCAGGGAGAAGGTAAATTCTTCCCGAGATGGCGTGATGGCCAAACCATGTCATACTTTTGTGGAAGTGTTGCGCAGAACGCATCTAATCCAGAACTTTCTGGATCCACTAGCGCGGCTGATCAATCCGGCATTGCACCAGTCAGGAAAAATGGAAAAGCCTGCCGCGGGAGGAGCGGCAGGCTTTCGAATAATCGAACAGCGGCTGGGAGGAGGAGCGCCGTTGTTCTGCCAGGTGCCCCATGGGAGGAGCGTGGGCGCCTGGAACACGAAGCTCGGCGGGAGGAGGTGCATCGCTTCGTTGACGCCAATCTACCCTAGCCAGCGATATCAGTAAGGAGGTCAGGCGCAGCGCAGCTATGCACTTTATGCATCGCCTCCTCAGAAAACGCCCAAGTGTTGTCCTGTCAGGCTTTAAAACGATCAAATGCCGTTAGGATCTTAATTAGCGGATCTGCTTCGGGATACTGGTAGATCTCGGTTCGCAGGTAGCGGAGCTCTTCCTCGAGGTCGGGCTCATCGACCTCTATCCACCAGCTTCTCGGTCCACCTTCTGCTCCGTCCGACCAACGATAGCCGCGAGCCTTTAGATGGTCTTTGAAATCGTAGGGGCTGTTCTCGGCGAAGATACGGACACGTGACCGCTGTCTCGCGTTGTATAGCTCTGCGAACGGTGAGATGCCTTCGGCTTCAACATTCCGATCGAGGATCTCCAGTAGCGCAAAGCAGTCGTCAACCGCTCGATGACCATTGTGAAAAAATCCAGCCTGGCCGATCAGGTAACCGAGCTTGGTGCCTTCAAAGCCTCGCGACGACCAGTCGATTTCGGCGTTCGAGCAGGCCCATGCCTTGCCGGAAAACATCGGCGAAAATGCCTCGCAGAAAGGGCGGTCGAATCTGGCATTGTGGGCGATAACCAGATCAGCAGGTTCGATGAGGGACCGTAGCATCGGGATATCAATCAACTGACCGGCAACCATCTCGTCCGTGATACCGGTAATCTTGGTGATTTCGGCAGGGATGTTGGTTCCGGGCTGCTGCAGGCCGCCATACACTCCAGTGATATCGCCGATAGCGCCGCGTTCGTCGAAGGTGAAAGCAATCACGCCAATCTCGATAATCTCATCTTTGCGATGATCGAGACCTGTGGTTTCCGTGTCGATGATGATGCCATGCAGAGGGTATTGGGGTCGAACGCTGCCTGTGACCTGACGAGGTTCGAGCTTGTGCAGGATTCGGTAGCGGCCCGTCGCGGCAAGATGCGCCAGCATCTCAGCCTCTTGCATACGGTGGCTTCTAACGCGTCTGACAAGCGAGGGGGAGTAGCCCGATCCCTCTTCGCCGTTAGCGTGGTCGATGAACATATCGAATTGGGCTGGCTTGCCCGTCAGATGCTGCTGCGTCATCCTTTAAGAATTATCATGCACTTCTACGGATATGTAGCTTGAAAGAGCTGAACGACACCGAAACGGCGCGCAATCCCCGCTTTTTCGATTGGCGCCGTCTTTCGCTATCGCTCGAACCGCTCGAGCATCTTTCGCAGTTGCGCGTTCTGCAATCGAAGCTTTTCGGCCAATTGGCCCCTGAGCAACCTGATCTCGTCGTCGAGGCTCAGCGTATCGTCTGACGGGATGGTGCGGTCAGATGGGACTTGCGTTGTTTCGGCTAGTTTCGGTTTCCTGGCTCCCCCCATCCGCTTGCGCGGTTTGCTCTCTATCCGCAGCTGCAAACTCGCTGCGTCCGGAGATTGGATGACGACGGTATCTGGGAGATTGGATGGCGGAAGATCGCCAACGACTACGTCAGCAACGACAGTCCCTGCCCCATCATCCGCCCTGCTTACAGCGCTTTCCAACGGCGTAGGCTCTGCCAAATCAGGATCGGATACAGCCGACGGTGATAGCTCAGCATCTCCGCGTGCGCTTGAGGTAGCCAAGCTCTCCTCTGCAACGGTCTCCGCTGGGCCGGAAAGAGCCAGGACATTCGGCGTGACATCGGCAACCTCAGCGTCCTGCTTCGGCTCACGGCGGCGTGGCATAAGTCGGCTTAGAAACTTCCAGGGAGATGCCATGAGATAGGCCTCGCATCTGTTATCGATATATGCGGGTTCAGTCCGGCGACGGTCTGACCGCCGCCAAGCTGACTATCTTAAACTAGAGATGTGAGGCGTTTCCGGCCGCAGCGGTCAAATCAATCGAGATTGAGCTTTTTCCGCAAATCAGCATTTTCAGCACGCAACTTTTCAGCCAGCATCTTGCGCAACTTTTGGTTCTCCGCCTCTAGCTGCAGAAGATCAGCCATTTCGTCCCGAGATGAAGTCGCAGCGTCATCAGCGATCCGGTCAGGCGTCGGAGCAAGCTTCGGCGCGGCGGGCTCGACCGGCGTTGGGTCTACGCTCACACGTGGCTTGCGGCCCCGCTTCTTTGGGCCATCGGTACCGGCTGTAGCGCTTTCTGCTGTCGTTGCGCCAACGGAGGTCTTCTTCGCCCGAGGCTTACGCTGCTTCTTTGCGGCAATAGGCTCTTCTTCCGGCGCGGGCGCTTCAGCATCGTGAATTGTGTCGGTATCGTCGGCCATGAGCATCTCCTTCGGTTCTTCAGCAGTTGTCGCCGTCGCATCCGGTGGTGTCAAGAATGGCTGAGGGGATACTACCGAAGGCAATTGTACGTTTAGGCCGGATTCAACCATCTTCAGACCTTCCGGCAGCAACGGCATCGCCTCCTCCTCTACGTCACGGGCAACGGACTTGAGGTCCATATTTCCCCAGATGGAGGTGGGCTTGGCGTCGAGCTTCCGGCGTCCGGATTTGTACTCGATGGCAAAATTGCGTTGCGGTTTTTTCACTCAAGACGCTTTCGGATTCTTGTTGGGCTATTTGCAGCGCAATAGGCCGCTGCAGATCCGAAATTAGAGATTTTTCGGCTGTTAGTCCACCGAATGCCACTGCGAGTGAGGGAACCCTGCTCCCTGATCCCAAGCCAGCAGCTTCAACGAACGCTTCCTAATACCGTAATACCCTGCGCTGCATGCGACAGCATCGCTATAGGCTCTTCGCCTCGATGTATCGAGGACTGCGTGCTGCGGGCCAGCGTCCAACGCTTCAAGCGGCTCCCGTGGTCTCTGACAAAATCAGCATGACCATTTTCAATTCGAGCCGCCGCTACTATTCTCCGGCTCGAGTAGTCGATTGCGGGCGTGCAGATCGTCGCTGCATTCGGCCTTGCAATCGATGGTTCTCGCACGATGTGTAGAGCCAGGGACAGCTTGTCTTCAGGGCGCTGTCATAAGGGTGTGTAACCCTGCCCCAACAAGGAGGACGCTATGTCTTCCAACCGAGCCTCTGCAGCACTTAGTAAAGCCCATATCTCCCTGATCAGGGAGGTATTGAGAAGCGCTGGTCTTCGCGGCGTAGATTCCCCTGCAAGTTCCGATACGAAGCGAGACGCCTCAGCTTTTCTGACGACCGAGTTTCGCAGCGGTGTTCGAACGAAGGGCGCTCTCGCTGTAGTTCTTGATCAATGGAATAAGCAATCATCGTCTGCCCGAGCCTCAAACGTACAAGTCGTTGACCGGCAACCAAGCGATGATAACCGCTGATGGGCGTTTCTTTCCCTAATCAAGCGCGCAGCTTTGACGGCAAGAACCGGTGTGTCCGCTTTACCGGCTATGATGGAATGTTCGAGATCAAGTTCTATCTCGCGGTGGAAGTGCTGGCGTCTGAAAGAGCTGAGCGCAATACCAGCGAGAGTGACTACTTGACGTCCTTTGATGCGCTCCGACCTAGAATCCTAAAGGCTGCAACATCAGAATATTCTCGATCTCGTAGCAGCACCATCATGCTTAACCTCACTAATTTTGATTGAACCTTTTCGATGAACGGAAGGCCGCTTAATCAACGAGACCGAATATCGACGAAAGCGAGGGTAAGGTGGCACGCCCGAAAGATATTGAACCCGTGGATGTCGAGGTCGGCACAAGGATTAAGGAAAGACGTAAATTCCTTGGTCTTTCGCAAGCCAATCTCGCAGACAAGATCGGCGTTACATTCCAGCAGGTACAAAAATATGAAAAAGGCACCAACCGTGTCGGATCGAGCCGCCTTCATCAGATCGCCAGCGTGTTGCGGGTAGAGCCTGCAGCGCTGTTTGGTCAGGTCCTTGAAGGTCAGGAGTCCGGCACAAAAGATGTTGAGGCACTTGAACAAATGACGGGGTCCCCCGAAGGGCTTGCGCTCAATCGTGCCTTCGCCAAGATTACAGACGGGGCAACTCGAAGATCGATCCTTGCACTTGTGAAAGTGATCGCATCTGCTTCGGAACCCACCGGACATTAGTCTTTTGAGTTATAGCTGGGACGTCGCGCGCAGCTGGTAACCGTGTTCATGACGGGGCAAACGCTTTGATAGTCGCATTGCAAGACTCCCGCAGCCTACGGGAGGAACCATCGGCCCCCGTGGCTTGGCGGTTTACACGCGCGCCTTCCAGCAAGAGAGAAAGCGTGTCAGCCAGCAGATTAGGATCGGTAGCCCCAGCTGCCGTGCACAAAGCCGCCAGTCGGTCTCGCTGGCTCGTCTTGAATTCTTGAACAACACCATAGGCAGGGTGAGCGATGTCGCGGAGCTCAACGACAGCATTTGCTAAATCGCATCCACCCGGCTCTTGCTCCAACCGCTGGACGTGAAAATCTACCCACGAATTGAGTTTCGCGGCGGCATCTTTTTGGTCGTCCTGATCAAGTTCAGTCCAGAATACCATTGCACGTTGCGTTACCTGTCGAAGGGTCTCGCACAGCAGATCGTCTTTGGACCGAAATTTCCTGTACAGGGTCATTTTGTTGGTGTGGGCGGCCTCCGCGATAGCATCAACACCAATCCCGCGGATGCCGAACTTCCGAAACAACTCAGCTGCGCATGACACAATTCGCTCACGCGGAGCTACTGACCCCTCCTGCTTACTTTCAACGGACGCGGTGGGCGAGTTACGGCTTGACATAGGTGTGACCGGTCGGTAACAAGTGAAGTTACAGACTGGTAACACTGTCCAATGCCTTGGTCAAGTTATCGGCGTAGCTACTAGGAGGCGACGATGGCAAAACGAGAAGAGATGACTCTGGCCGATGTTTTGACAGATCCGTTCATCCTGGCGCTCGCTAAGGCAGACGGGTGGTCCAGGCACGCTTTCACCGAAGAAATGCATGCCGCGTCTGACGCATTACGGTCGAGAGACCTAGACCGTGCTCGCGTACCCTTTTTCAACACGAAGGTTAACGCAAGCGCGCAGTGCTGCGCTTGGTAGAATAAAGTCGAGCCTAAAGAGCCTCTCGCGCCCCGACAGTGCCGCGGCATTCCCTTTCGTAGCATCGGATGCGTTTAAGCAGCCGGCCCGACGATAACGCGACCAGTTCAACTCGGGGATAGTCGTTGTCGAGCCGCCCGGCGGACTTTCGTAGTCTGGACAGATCCTCTCCTGAGATCGCCGAGCAGAACCGGTCTTAGGTTAGAGGCTATGCTCTTCTCTGACGCCTTGAACGGGGTCGAACTGACGACCCCTTGCCGCTGTTGGAACGTACGACGAAACCCTACGGGCGGAACAATAGGTTAGAAGTCCCAGTCGTCATCTTCTGTAGAGACCGCCTTTCCGATAACGTAGGAAGACCCCGAGCCGGAGAAGAAATCATGGTTCTCGTCGGCATTTGGCGAAAGAGCAGACAGGATCGCCGGATTGACCTTGCAGGCCTCGGCCGGAAACAGCGCCTCATAGCCCAGGTTCATCAGCGCCTTGTTGCCGTTGTAGTGAAGGAACTTCTTGACGTCTTCCGTCAGACCCACCTCGTCGTAGAGAGCTTCCGTGTACTTTGCCTCGTTGTCGTACAGCTCGAGAAGGAGATCGAAAGCAAAGTCTTTAATGCCCTGCCGTTTCGTTTCGGTCAGGCGCTCGACGGCGCGCTGGAACTTGTAGCCGATATAGTAGCCGTGGACAGCCTCGTCGCGGATGATCAGCCGGATCATGTCAGCGGTGTTGGTGAGCTTCGCCCGGCTAGACCAGTACATTGGCAGGTAGAAGCCGGAGTAGAACAGGAAGCTCTCAAGAAAGACCGAGGCCACCTTCTTCTTCAGCGGATCGCCCGAGACATATTGCTCCATGATCAGCGCCGATTTTCGCTGTAGGAATTCGTTCTCCTCCGACCAGCGGTAGGCATCGTCGACATCAGGTGTCGAGCACAGCGTCGAGAAGATCGACGAATAGGAGCGTGCATGTACTGCCTCCATGAACGAGATGTTCGACAGAACGGCTTCCTCGTGCTGGGTTGCAGCATCTTCCATCAGTCGCACAGAGCCCACACCATTCTGGATGGTGTCAAGAAGCGTTAGACCCGTGAAGACGCGGATGGTGAGTTTCTGCTCTTCGGGCTTCAGCGTCGCCCAGGACGGGATGTCGTTCGACAACGGCACTTTTTCCGGCAGCCAGAAGTTCCCCGTCAGCCGGTTCCAGACGTCGAGGTCCTTGTCATCCTCGATGCGGTTCCAATTGATGGCGCGGACACGGTTCGAAGGCTGCGAGACTTTTGCTTTGACTTGGATATTCATGTTCGTTTCCCCCGGATCACAGTGCGCATGAAACGCAGCCCTGCACTTCCGTGCCGGACAGCGCCATCTGGCGAAGGCGGATGTAGTAGATGGTCTTGATGCCCTTCTTCCAGGCGTAGATTTGCGCCCGGTTGATATCGCGGGTCGTTGCCGTGTCACGGAAAAACAGGGTCAGCGATAGACCCTGATCGACATGCTGGGTGGCGGCCGCATAGGTGTCGATGATCTTCTCCGGGCCGATCTCGTAGGCGTCCTCGTAATAATCGAGGTTGTCGTTGGTCATGAAGGCGGCCGGATAATAGACGCGGCCGATCTTTCCTTCCTTACGGATTTCGATCTTCGACACGATCGGGTGAATCGAGGACGTCGAGTGGTTGATGTATGAGATCGAGCCTGTCGGCGGCACGGCCTGCAGATTCTGGTTATAGAGCCCGCCTTCCATGACGGCTGCCTTCAGTTCCCGCCAGTTTTGTTGAGTCGGGATATCAATGCCCGCCTTCTCGAAGATGGCTCTCACCTTTTCCGTCGCCGGCAGCCATTCGGTTTCCGTGTACTTTTCGAAGTATTCGCCGGATGCGTATTTCGAGTTCTCGAAGCCCTTGAAGCTGACGCCCTTTTCCATTGCAAGACGATTGGAGGCGCGCACCGCGTGATAGGTCACGGTGTAGAAGTAGATATTGGTAAAATCGATGCCTTCTTCCGATCCGTAGAAAATGCGCTCGCGGGCGAGATAGCCATGCAGGTTCATCTGGCCAAGGCCGATTGCATGACTGTCGTCATTGCCCTTTTCGACGGATGGAACCGACGATATGTGGCTCATCTCGGAAACGGCCGTCAGCGCCCGGATCGAGGTCTCGATCGTCTTGCCGAAATCGGCGCTGTCCATCGCGGCCGCGATATTCAGCGAGCCGAGATTGCAGGAGATGTCCTTGCCCATCCTGGCGTAGGACAGGTCGGCATTAAATTCGCTGGCTTCGCTGACCTGCAGGATTTCCGAGCAGAGGTTGCTCATGGATATGCGGCCGGCGATCGGGTTGGCACGGTTCACCGTGTCCTCGAACATGATGTAGGGATAACCGCTCTCGAACTGGATTTCGGCGATGACCTGGAAAAAGTCGCGGGCCTTAATCTTCTTCTTCTTGATGCGGCTGTCGGCGACCATCTCGCGGTACTTTTCCGTCACGGAGATTTCCGTGAAGGCAACACCGTATACGCGCTCCACATCATGCGGCGAGAACAGGTACATGTCCTCGTTATTCTTGGCGAGTTCGAAGGTGATGTCGGGGATGACGACGCCAAGCGACAGGGTCTTGATCCTGATCTTCTCGTCGGCATTCTCGCGCTTGGTGTCGAGGAAGCGCATGATGTCTGGATGGTGCGCATTGAGATAGACCGCACCGGCCCCCTGCCGCGCGCCAAGCTGGTTGGCATAGGAGAAGGAGTCTTCGAGAAGCTTCATCACCGGGATGACGCCGGAGGACTGGTTCTCGATCTGTTTGATCGGTGCGCCCATTTCGCGCAGGTTGGTCAGCGAGAGCGCCACGCCGCCGCCGCGCTTGGAAAGCTGGAGCGCCGAATTGATCGATCGGCCGATGCTTTCCATATTGTCCTCGATGCGCAACAGAAAGCACGAGACCAGTTCGCCACGCTGCTTCTTGCCCGCATTGAGAAAGGTTGGCGTTGCCGGCTGGAAACGGCCGGAAATGATCTCGTCGACAAGGTCACGGGCAATCTGCTCGTTTCCGCGCGCCAAGGCGAGCGCCACCATGCAGACCCGGTCCTCGTAGCGCTCCAGATAGCGTTTACCGTCGAAGGTCTTCAGTGTGTAGCTGGTGTAGTATTTGAAAGCACCGAGGAAGGTCGGGAAGCGGAATTTCTTGTCATAGGCGTGGTCGAAGAGATCGCGAACGAAATTGAAGGCATACTGGTCCAGCACCTCCTGTTCGTAGTAGCCTTCGACCACCAGATAAACGAGCTTTTCGCGCAGGTTATGGAAGAACACCGTGTTCTGGTTGACGTGCTGCAGAAAATACTGCTTGGCGGCCAGCCGGTCCATGTCGAGCTGGATTTTGCCAGCCTCGTCGTAGAGGTTCAGCATCGCGTTGAGGGCATGAAAATCCAGTTCGGATTCCGATGTCTTCAAAGGCTTCTCGAAGGTCGTCGCGTCCAAAATCGTTCCAATCCATGAGTGACATTGGCGACGTCTTCCTCTGTGCCGAGAAGCTCGAACCTGTAGAGGTAAGGCACCTGGCATTTCTTCGAGACGATGTCGCCGGCGAGCCCGAAGGTCGCGCCGAAATTGCTGTTGCCCGCAGCGATCACGCCACGGATGTTTGATCGATTTTCCGCATCGTTCAGGAAGCGGATCACCTGTTTCGGAACAGCTCCCTTGCCACCTTCGCCGCTGTAGGTCGGCAGGATCAGAACGTAGGGTGCCTGGACATGGAGGCTGTCGGACGGACTGATCGGGATGCGCCGGGCGGCGATCCCGAGCTTGGCGATGAAACGGAGGGTGTTTTCCGAACGGCTGGAAAAATAGACGATCTCACCCATCGCCACGTTCTCAAACCGCGAGCGTGCTGATCATGTCCGGACGAAAACCGGCCCAATGGGTTTCTCCGGCAATGACGACCGGCACCTGACGATAGCCAAGCCCTTGGACCAGTTCATAGGCATCTGCATCAACTGAAACATCGACGATCTGGTAGGAAATTCCCTGGCGGTCGAGAGCGCGGGTGGTGGCTGTGCACTGGACGCAGGCAGGCTTGCTGTAGACAGTGACGGGCATGGTGATCCTCGTATGATTTTGAAAAGACGCGCGACATCGACCGGACATCCGCCGATGCCCGCGCGACAAATCTGAAAAATGAATGACAGCCGCGATCAGCGGCCGGGCGTCAAAGCCCGCTACTCACGCGTATATCGAACTGAACAATGCGACATGGCTTCACCCCGAAGTTGATCGACAGGGATCAGGGGGAAGCGGCGCGCGCGGTCACATCCCGCACGTTACCCGCGACCTTCCGGACACCCCGCCCGTGGACGTTTTCGTTTGAGGCAGGTCTCCTGGCTCGCGGGTCGTCACATCCATCTCGCCTTCCCGAAGCCTTCCGGCCTCAGTGGCATTAATCGAGCGGATGCTCGTCGCTTACAGTTGCGGGGGCAGCTTCGGCATTGATCTGTCCGTCATGGACGTCACTCACCGTATTCCCGTCTTAGCTTCCGACTCGCATCGAAAGAACCTCTAACACTAGATATAGTATCTGACGTGAATTTTCCGTCAACGGCTATGACGGGTTTTCAACCGTTCGTTCGAAACCTGGACGAATTTATACTTGGCACTACGGTCTTCCCGCACGCGTGGCGAACGGATCAAAGACTAAAGAACTTATCACGTTGAGGTTGCAACGACGGATGCAGCATCCTGAAGCTACATCTTCGAGCAAGATGCCTTGATGGGTGCGTCACCAGTAGCGACGCCTTGATATGATGCGAACCAAACACTGTTAGTCGACTCAAAGGCTTATTGGCTCCGTTCGACTATCTGCCCGATGCGCTTTATCGCGCCGGGTCGCAGACCGTCGGGTATTTTCATCTCGGAAACTGTTAGATCCCCAACGCGGACGAGCATCACCATCCCCATGTCATAGTGCGGGGTGCACTTGATTCCGTAAAAGCCTACCTCCGTGAACGTGATTTCAATCTCCTCGTTGATCTTGCCTTTAAACGGCAACGCTCCCTGAGGAAGGAAGCCATCGATTGTCGCCGCATTGTGCCCACGCTGGCTCGCCAGGAACTTCACCTTGTCTCCTGGCTTCAGCGACAGGAAATCCGGCTCGAACGCCATGCCTCCGGTCTCGTTTCCATTTAGCATTCTCACCACGAAGGTTTCTGCCTGGGCAGCCAAAGGCAGCAAGCTCAAAACGGCGGCAAGAAAGATCGGTCGCATCGGGCACCTCATTGGATCGGTTGAAACCGGATAAAACTGGAGCCATCCGTGTCGGTGAGGAAACGGGCGCTCACGCCAAACACGTCCCGGATCAGATCGAGCGTTAGTACCTCTGAAGGCGATCCAATAGTCAGGAGGCGCCCCTTGGACATGACTCCGACGCGGTCACATGCCATCGCCTGATTAAGATCGTGAAGGGCGATCACCGACGTGACGGCCAGAGCCTTCACCAGGCGAAGGATGGAGATCTGATGCTGGATGTCGAGATGGTTGGTGGGCTCGTCGAGCAGCAGGATTTCTGGCTGTTGTGCAAGGGCCCGGGCGATGTGGACTCTCTGCCTCTCCCCGCCTGACAGCGTGTGCCAAGACCGCTTCTCCATACCCGCCATATCCACTCGAACCAGCGACTGCGCAACAATGCAGTCATCCTTTTCAGACCAAGGCTGCAGAGCAGACAGCCATGCGGTTCGGCCGAGCTCGACTGCATCGCGAACCGTCAGGCGTTCCGATGTGTCGCTCTGCTGTTCGACAAAGGCCAATGTCTGACCAATCTCGCGACGATTCATACGTCCCATCGGGTTTCCATTGATATGCACCTCGCCCGATGATGGGGAGAGGATTCCTGCTAGGAGCTTCAGTAGCGTCGACTTGCCAGACCCGTTTGGCCCGATCAGCCCCAGCGTTTCACCTTTGCGGACCTGGAATGATACGGACTCGACGATCCTTACGGCGCGCACCTGCCATCCGAGATCTTGAGCTTCCAGTATCATCGGGTACGCCTTCCACGAATGAGGATGAGCGCGAAGCCGGGGGCCCCGACGAGTGCGGTGATAACACCGATTGGCAAGACCTGGTTTGGAACAAGAATGCGAGATCCAATATCGGCGAGAACGAGGAATACGCCGCCCATGAGAGCTGCGACAGGCAGAAGCTGCGCATGCCGCGGCCCGACTAGGAAACGGGCGGCATGCGGGATGACAATGCCTACAAATCCGATCGATCCGACGATGCTGACCATCACAGCCGTCATCATCGCTGCTGCGCCGATCACGATAGCCTGAACCTTGCGAACCGGCACACCCAGGGATGCCGCTGAGTCAGCTCCGAACGTGAACGCATCTAGTTCCCGCCTGTGCCAGATACAAACGCATATCCCGATAGTGGCAATCGGGACTGCCAGCATCACATCGTCCCAACGAACACCGCTGAGATTTCCCATCAGCCAGAACATGACACCCCGAACCTGCTCAGCATTGGCGGATCGTGTAATGATGAAGGACGTCAGAGCATTGAAGAGCTGAGAGCCGGCGATGCCTGAAAGAATGATTAGCCCCGTCGCCTGAATGCCAACACCGCCGCCGGCCGCTCTCGCCAGCATCACAACCAGTACGAAAGAGACGAGCGAACCCGCAAATGCACCTAGCGAGAGTGACAGAAGCCCGCCACCGAGGCCGAGAATGAGCACAGTGACCGCTCCAGTCGAAGCGCCAGCCGAGATGCCTAGAATGTAGGGATCTGCCAGAGCGTTACGGAGCATCGCCTGAAGGACGACACCGGATATGGACAACGACGCCCCGCAGAATGCAGCGACGATTGCGCGCGTCAGTCGGTAGTTCCAGATAATCCCTGCATCGATAGGATCGAGGGCGTAAGACGCACCCAGCATCTTGTTGGCCAATGTCTGGCCAACAAGATGAAGAGGCATGGACGTTTCCCCGACGGTAACACCGAGCGCGATAGCTGCAATGATCAGTAAAATCGATGCAGAGACATAACCGACCCTGCGATAGGTAATCCGCCTCGCCTGTTCGATCGCGATATCGCTCACTGCTTGGCCTTGATGTCTTCCAGGGCAGCAGCAAGCGTCTCGATCCCCGTCGGTATGCGAATGCCAGCGTGCACGGCATGCGCATCTACCACGACGATACGGCCTTCCTTTACCGCCTTCATTTCACGCGTGACTGGGTCACTTTTTAGGTAATCCAGCTTGATCTGGAAATCGTCAGCCGGATAGCGGCGACGCTCCATTCGCGCAATGACGATAACGTCGGGATTGGCCTTGGCGATCGTTTCCCATCCTACAGACGGATATTCCTCGTCGCTCTCGATCACGTTGCGAACACCCAGCGTGTTCATGATGAAGCCGGGAATGCCCTTTCGGCCTGCGACGAAAGGATCGAGGTCTATATCAGCGCTGGAGAACCAGAACACTGCGGACACGTCCTTAAGGTCAAGAGCTTTTGCCTTTTCAGCGGCAGCATCGACCCGGGCACGCAGCTTCTTTGTCAGCTCGTCGCCCTTGTCCTGGACGTCGAAGATCATCGAAAGTTCGTCGACAGCGTGGTAGACCGTGTCGATCGAGAACGGTGTCTTCCGGGCGCCATCGCCACCTGCCAGGTTGTCCTTCCCGATGCAATCGGCCGGCATGGCATAAACATTGATGCCGAGCTCGTTGAACTGCTGGCGGGTGCCGACCACCCCCTGCGGGCCGACATGGACTTCGAACTGTGTGGTGACCAGCTCCGGCTTTTTGGCTGCAATGGCTTCGAACCCGGGATGATTGTCAGCCAAGCGGGGAACCTTCAAGTTGATGTCCTTGAACTCGGGCAGCACGTCATTGAACCACACCGATGTACCGACAACCTTGTCGCTTAGTCCCAGCGCGTAAAGCATCTCGGTCGTCGACTGGCCAACCGATGCGACGCTTTCGGGCGCTGCGTTGAAGGTCAGCTTTTGACCGCAGTTACCGATTTCGAGGGGGTAGGACGTAGATGCGGCATAGGCGCCCGAGCTTGTGAAAAGCAACACGAAAAAGGTGATAGCTGCGTTGAATTTCGTCATAGTTGATCTCCGATCATATGTAAAAAGCCGATCGGGATCGTAGAGACGGCACGGAGACCGCCTGTCTGCTGTCCGACAATAGGAACAGCACGCAATAACGCTGCAAACATCCGCTTCCTCCTCCGGGCACCCCGCCGGCGTTAGTCTATTCAGGTGTCGGCAGGTCTCCTGACTGGCGGGTCGCTGCATCCTCTCGCCTTCCCGAGCACGAATGTGCTCAGTGGCCGATGAAAGGATACTCGCCGCCTACAGTTGCGGGGGCAGTTTCGTTTGACGGATCGCTCCGTCCCGAATTCCCTGTTAGTCCCTTACGGGAACCGACGGCGGCAAGCATACCGCCTTGAGTTTGTTACGCAAGTGCGTATGGAGCCATCAGGACGGCTTCGTCGCGGTCAGCACAAAGTAATCGATCATCCGGCTGCTATCGTCATAGACCTCACCATATGGGTGAGCCTCGAAAAGGTGTTTCCAGGATTTAACCTGAGTGAACCCCTCGTTGTGGAACAACGTTCGAGCATCGACTTCGCTTAGTCCGTTGAAAAACGGCAGCTGCTTGCCAAATTCGGTAGCGCTTTTGTTCTCTCGATGCAGAAACCAGAGACCGTCTGAAAGTAGCAGTGTTCCACCCGGACGCAGGATCCGGCGAGCCAGCACCAGTGCGCCGCACGGGTTTTCCAATGTCCACAGGACATTGCGCATTGTGACAATATCCGCGCTTGCATCGGGAAGATCTGCTTCATCCATGGTGGCTTGAATGAACGACACGTCGAGTTCTCGCATGGCCGCTTCTCGACGAGCGTACGCCAGCATGCCTTCCGACCCATCGACGGCCGTGACACTATGACCGAGTTCGGCCAACACCAACGCGCATGCGCCAGTCCCACAGCCGAGATCGGTGATTAGGCTGGGGGCATCACCAAGTGCTGAAAGAAACATTCGCTTCCATTCGTCATGATGACGAATGTGCGAGGCCGCGCCATTGAACCGGTCTGCGCGCTTATTCCAATGTTCGGACATGGCATTGGCGGTGTTCGGTGCAGCAAGCATTGGTGTTCCTCTCGGCAAATTATGATGGGAATGGCGCTTACTCGTGTAAACGGATCCCTGTAGGGACAACAGCGGATATTGATTTTGATCTCGATGTTGTTGCGCGATCGCGTGGGGAAGATGTCGCACAGATCCAGCTCTTCTCGAATATGATCCGCATCCACGATTTAACGCAGATAGCTCCGACAAGGCACGACCTGAACGCACGGAATCGTACAACAAGGCGCTAAAGCCGGCTATGGATGAGGCAAGCGCTCCGGTCGGCTGAGCGCTTGCCGGGTTAAGAGCAACCTTGTTACGACGAGGGTTCGTCAGTAGCTTCATGAAAGCCTGCCTCGGATACACGACGCTGCCTAATCCAGACATCCCATCAGTCATGACCGGATGTCTGGATAGCCTTGACCGATTAGTGAGCTTTCATTTCACTGACGATCTCGTCTGCCTTCAATGAAGACGGGTAATAAGTCGGCCAGTTGGTGACTTCGTTCAGCAGGGCCGCACGGTCATCGCCCCAGTAGAGGTGGTAATGGTCAGCCTTGTTCGGAGCAATTCCGTGATCGCTGAACTGGATGAACTGAGGAGCACCGGCATCACCGTCTGTCTTCTTGAAGATGAACCGAACGCCGCGATTGCCCTTCTTGTAGGTCAGGATTTCCTTGCCATCATAGGCGTATGTGCCCTTTGACGGCTTGCCGTCCTTGTAGAAGGTCACTGCATCGCCTTCAATCGTGATGCGGTTCACGTCCGTTTTGTATCCGACTTCGTATTCGGCACGGATATCTTCTACGCTTGACGTACCTTTTTCTGCCTTATGCTTCCATACGGGGTCGAGAGTTCCGTCCTTGAGGTAAGGATAGACCGACTGCCAGTCTCCAGCATAGTCAGACAGCGGACGGTCCTTGACTTGGCTGTCTTCGAAGTAACCCTTGTAGATCTGGGGATCGCCATGGCTGTGAGCGTGATCGTGACCGGCATGGTCGTGAGCTTCGCCGTCAGCGTGCTCATGGACCTTGCCGCTGCCACCAGCAACCGCAATGTTGTAGGGCTTGCCTTCAACCTTGATTGTGCCAACCTCCTTGAGTTCGCTCTTGGAGATGCGACGGACCAGTCCGGCATTGGGATCACTCATGACGACTTCATCTCCAGCCATGGCGATACGCGGGCGCGGATCGTTCCAGTGCCCGTCCATGGAATAGGGCTCGGTGACTTTGGCACTCTTGGCAAGCTTGCCATCCAGAACGTCGATCTGATGCAGTGAGCCATCTTCGGTCAACACGTATCCGAAGCGGGCGTTAGCTGGATCGAGTGCGAAGTCAATGCGGCGGAATGGCAATTCGATATAGCGGAAGTTCGGCTCATCTGCGGGATCAACGACGACGAGACCCTTGGCGCCGTAATTGCCGAGAAAGACCTGCATGCTCCTGGCGCCCAGCAACGTGCCGGTTGTCTCACCGCTTGGCAGATCGGAGGGATAGGTCAGCATCTTGGTCACCGGGCCGTCCGCGCTCGCGGTTACAGTCAGAATGCCTTCCTTGCATCCTGCAGCGAGGAAAGCACCGGAGAATGCTTCGCCGTGAATGCCTGTGCAAGATGCGACATTACCTGTGGGCGTGCCGTCTTCCGTCACCGCACGCAAGCCGACGCGGGTCGGTGCAGAATCGCCTTCGACCGGAGCATCGGAAGCGACCGTCGTTACCCAGCCGATTCCGACGGGAGCGGCAAAACCGTGATGAGCTCGGGCCTGCTTCAGCCGTGTCGATTCAATCTCGCCATCGGTTAGTTCGTGCGCATCAACGATCTCGTTATAGCCACCCTTGTCGAAGTTGATGACGACCTTGCCGTCATGGTCGATGACGTGAAACGGGCGTGGGCCGGTCAGGGCTTTTTCTACGGCCGACGGATCGGCAATCTCGATATCGGAATGGTCTCCATGAGAGTGGAGAGAAATGCAGCTATTGATAAAGTTGACGGCATCATTGTCAGATTGAACCGCGACAACGCTGGCGCCTTCATTGACGCTGTAAAGCTTATTTTGGCCGACTGTGTCGAACGTCCAGCGCTTCTCGGGCTTGCTCAGGTCAAACGCCGTGACCTTCGGATCCTTATGGTCGCCGACGAACACGCGGTAAAGTGTTACACTTTCCTCATCATCCTGAGCGAGCGCCGCCGATCCCAGCAAGGCCGTTGATAGCGCCAACGCAGATACGCCTCGGATTAAATGTCTCATTCGTCTCTCCTTTTTACGATATTACATAACTTTCAAACAGCGGCTTTTTCCGGCAGTTGGACGGTGACTCAGCCGCGGTTGATCGCAGATGTGAGGGTTTGGACGTTGTGACGCATCATGTCGATGTAGGTCGACGCAGGTCCACCGGCTGGCGACAGGGCGTCCGAATACAAGGTGCCGCCGAGCGTTAGTCCGGCTTCTGAGGCGATCTGCTCAACAAGGCGTGCGTCCGAAATGTTTTCTGCAAATACGGCAGCAGCACGCTTCTCGCGGATCTCACGAATAAGCGAGGCGACGTCTGCGGCAGATGCCTCAGATTCGGTAGAAACGCCCTGGGGCGCTAAGAAGGTCACGCCGTAATCCCGCTCGAAGTAGCGAAAGGCGTTGTGCGCGACAACCGCTACACGCCGCTCTTGGGGGATCGCGCTCACAGCTGCCTCGATCTCCTCGGCAAGCGCCGCCAATTGTTCTGAGTACGCGGTCGCATTTGCTTCGTATGTCGAGCAGCCCTGTGCATCTGCGGCACAGAACGCCTTGGCAATGTTCTGGATGTAGATCTTGGCATTGCCAACCGACTGCCACGCATGGGGATCGTTCGGCGTTGCATGAAAGACCGCCTTTCCGTCGACATAGTGGTAATGGCCACCCGCCGGATCATTCAAGATGTCCGTGCCCTCGGTCATAACGGTCAATTTGGCTTTCGCTTCGCTTGCCTGGATCAAACGGTCCATAAAGCCCTCGAACAGCAACCCGTTTACCAGAATGACGTCCGCCTTGGCCAACGCCAATGCATCAGCTGGCTTTGGTTCGTAAACGTGAGCATCGCTGTTGGCACCAACCAGTGTTCGCAAAGCAATACGCTCGCCACCGATAGCTTTGGCGAAATCGCCGATGATCGAGAAACTGGCGACAACCGACAGCTTTTCCGCATGGGCAAGAGCGGGAACAGCCAATGAGGCGAATATCACAACTGTCATCCTGGCGATGAGCTTACTCAGGTTCTTCATTATATTTTCCAGTGCCGGGGCGGTTCAGGCGCTGCGGTGAGCGCTGCGCCGCAGGTGCGACAAAAGCAGGCCACGAGGGCTAGCGATGACCGAGAAAAAGTAGACAGAACCTGCCGATAACATGACCGCTGGTCCTGATGGCAAGGATGCATGGTAAGACAAAAGGAGGCCGACGGCTGAGGAAAACAGCCCGATCGCAACCGACAACAGGCACATCGTTGCAACGCTTTGCGTCCAGAAGCGTGCGCCAGCCGCAGGCAGGATCATCAATCCGACCGCGAGCAAGGTGCCAAGCGCCTGGAAGCCAGCGACAAGATTCGTCACGACGAGACCAAGGAAGAGGAAATGGACCGGCGAGCCCAGGCGTGACACAGAACGGAAAAACAAGGGGTCCATACATTCAGCCACCAGCGCCCGTCCAAAAAGTCCGAGAGCACAAAGCGTCATCACCGACACCATGGCGATGAGGATCAAGGCATCATTGTTCAGCGCCAGGACCGTTCCGAACAGGACGTGCATCAGATCGACGCTTGAGCCCCGCAGAGAGACCATGAGGACACCAAGCGACAGGGAGATCAGATAAAAGGCCGCCATAGAGGCGTCTTCTTTCTGAATCGTGAACCGGGCGACGGCGCCGGCCCCCAGTGCTACGACCACGCCGGCAATCAAACCACCGATGGTCATAGGAACGATCTCAAGGCCGTAAAGCAGAAAGCCGGCAGCTGCACCAGGCAAGATCGCATGCGCCATTGCGTCGCCAGTCAGGCTCATGCGGCGCAACATGAGGAAGACGCCGACCGGGCAAGCGCTGAGCGATAACATGAATGCGCCAAACAGCGCCCTTTGCATGAATCCGAACTCGACGAACGGTAGGATAAACGTCTCATAGAGCATATGGATTACATCCCGCCACGTGCCGGTGACGCCGCGATGCCGTCATGACCAATCATTGTCTCATGCAGGTGGTGAGCTTGTTGACCACACCATGGGGCGTTCTCGTCCCATGCCTCGCCGAACTGACGTGCGCGAAGAAGATTTTCGGCAGAGAGTGTCTGACGCGACTCACCCCACGCAATCGGCCGCCGCGCCAGAAGAAGCGCCTCGGGAAAATGCTCGCGCACCAGATCAAGGTCATGCACGACGACCATGACAGTGCGCCTTTGATCCTGCCAGTGCTTGATGAGCGCTATCAGATCGGTAAGCGTCCTGGAGTCGACAGCGTTGAAGGGTTCGTCAAGCAGAATGAGATCAGCATCTTGCACGAGGACACGCGCGAACAACGCTCGCTGCATTTGGCCGCCCGAAAGTGTGTCGATGGAACGCTTCTCGAACCCCTCCAGACCGACGGACAGCAACGCTTGCGTTACCGCTTGCCTGTCTTCTGCGCTATGACGACCCAGCAAGCCCCTTTTGGGCCAAAGCCCGAGCGACACAAGGTCAAGCACACGAGCTGGAAAAGAGCGATCCAGCTCGGAAAGCTGTGGCAGATAAGCGAAGCGGGTGCCCGGTGCTATCGAGCACGTACCACTCATAGGTCGCAATAGACCAACAATACCCTTCATCAGGGTTGATTTACCTGACCCGTTCCCGCCGACAACGGCCACAAGGCTTCCTTTGCGTACGACACCGGTCATGTGATGCACAGCAGGATGGCGATTGTAGCCCAGGGTCAGATTGTCAAAGGTCAGGCATGCTTCAGTCACGACTACTGTCTATCTCCCGCGGCGCGTGGCGCGCAACGCGCTGCTCGTTAATGTAATGTTATTACGTTTACCGACTTGGGAGAGAGGACGCAACCCTGGACAAAACGAAGTTCGACGTTTTTAGAAAACAGGGCAAACGGCCAGGGGTCGCGGTGTCGATGTTTCACGAACCGCTTCGATGAAACGTATTTTGCCTTCCACCGGGACCTGCGCTGGAAAGAGGGCACTTATCCGCACAGAGTCCGCAAACCACCCTGCATTCGCAGCGGCGAGGACCAGTAGCAGTTCCTATCTTGCGTTACGAACTGCCATCAGTGCCGTGACAAAGGCTCGCACGAGGCTCGCCTTTTGCATATCCGGCCGAAACAATAGATAGCTCTTGAAGTAGACCGAGGGCTCGAAGGGTCGAAAAATCAGGCCGCGCTGAGCAAAACCATCGATAGCAAGTGGGTTGACGATTGCCAGGCCTACTCCCTCAAGCGCGAGTGCGCAGGCCGTGATGGCAAAAGGGGTCTCAATTACAAGATTAGGTCTGGATCCTGCTTCGGCGCAGAGACGCTCGAATTGGAGCCGAGCCCGATCCTCTGCCGACAACGCTATGTAATCCACTTCATGAAAGTCCTCCGGCCGGACAACGTCTCGTTTTACCAGAGGATGGCCTGGCGGGATGGCGCATAGCGCCGGGAAGCTACCGAAGACCTGATGCTCGACGCCTGACAAGTCGACTTCATCGGCCGCGAGACCGAGATCGAAATCACCATCGACAATATGGTTGCGTACAGCAGCAGATGACATGATGCTGAGCGTCACGATCGCCGCGGGGTAGCTTTCCCGAAACCGTTTCACTGCACGCGGCACGATCGTCGAGCCAGCGGCGGCCAGGCTCGCCACGCGGATCTGCCCCGAACCGAAATCCCGGATCCGAGCCGCGGATGAGCGCAGCAGATCAAGCCCTTTGAAGCTGGCATCGACGTCGCGGTAGAATGCCTGTCCTTCCGGAGTCGGTATCAACCGCCCCTTAACTCGGTCAAACAACGCAAATCCAACAGACTCTTCCAATTCGCCGATCAGGCGGCTGACGTTCGGTTGCGTGACGCCCATGAGTTCGGCTGCGCGAGAGACTGTTCCACTGATGATGACCGCGCGAAACGCCTCAATTTGCCTGAAGTTCATCTCTCACCTATACGGTTTACGCATAGACTTAGATCCTCTGGTCAATTGTTTGTCTACCTGGCTCCTGTTTAGACTGTTGGAAATTATCCAATGAGGACAGTCCATGCGTGACAAGACGCTCTGCGTAAAGCGGCCCGAAGTTTCCCACGAAGGTTTTGCAAGCCTTGCAACACCAACCTACCGGGCATCGACAATCGTCTTCGACAGCGCAGAAGCCTATGCCAACCGCTCCAAGCGAGGCCCCGACGGCTACACCTACGGCCTTCACGGGACACCGACGTCCCGCACGCTCGAGGCATCGATCACGGCTCTGGAACAGGGCCTTAGGACAGTTCTCGTTCCCTCGGGACAAGCCGCCATCACTGTGGTTTTCCTCGCGGTGCTGATGCCTGGCGACACGGTTCTCATTCCCGACAGCGCCTATCCGCCGGTCGCGGGCTTCTGCGAGAACTACCTGAAGCCGCGCGGTATCTCCTACCGGATCTATGACCCCATGATCGGCGCGGGCATCGAGAGCCTCATCGACGACACCGTCAAACTGATCTGGACGGAATCGCCCGGGTCCACGACGATGGAGATCCAGGACATTCCTGCCATCGTCGCGGCGGCGAAGGCGCGCGGCGTGCTCACAGGCTGCGACAATACCTGGGCGACGCCGCTCTATTTCAAGCCGCTCGCCCATGACATGGACTTCTCGTCGATGGCGCTGACGAAATATGTCAGCGGCCATTCCGACCTTCTCATGGGCTCGATCGCGGTCAAGGACATCGCGCTCCACAAGAGGCTGAAGGACACCATGCGGATGATCGGGATGGGGGTTTCGCCTGATGATTGCGGGCTGGCGCTTCGCGGCTTGGAGACCATGGGCGTGCGGCTTGCCCATTGCGGCCGGGTTGCCCTCGATTTTGCCCGGAAAATTGCGGACCGCGTTGCGCCGGAGCTGGTATTGCATCCCGCCCTTCCCGGAGCCGCCGGGCATGAATTCTTCCAGCGCGATTTTGCCGGCGCAAGCGGCGTGTTCAGCCTTGTCATTCCCCCGCACGCCGAGGCTGCTCTCCCCGACCTCCTGACGGCGGCGCAGACCTTCTCGATCGGCGCCTCCTGGGGCGGCACCCACAGCCTTCTTGCACCGATGACCATCACCCGCGCGACTGACGCTCATGCCCATCCCGGCACGATCTTAAGGATCAACGTGGGTCTGGAAGATGAAGACGATCTCTGGGCAGACCTCGAGCCGATCGTCGAAGCGATCGCGTCAGCGCCCGCCGTGAAGAAGGCTGTCTGAGCAAATCACGAACCAAAAAAACAAAGGGAACGACAACATGAAAAACTGGACAATCGGCATTGCGGCAGTCGTCGGCACACTGATGGCGACGACTGCACACGCAGGACCAACGCTCGACAAGGTAAAGGAGAGAGGTCGCATTATTTGTGGTGCAAGTCAGGGCACCATTGGGTTTGGATCCCCTGACGACAAAGGTCACTGGACCGGCCTCGACGTCGAAACCTGCCGCGCTGTGGCAGCAGCCATCTTCGGTGACAAGGACAAGGTGGAGTTCGTCCCATTGAGCGGTCAGCAGCGCATTCCGGCGCTCCAGACCGGCGAAATCGACATCCTGCCCCGCACCCTTACATGGACATTGCAGCGAGATGCGAACGGCATCAATTTCACCACCCCGACCTATTATGAGTTCACGGGCTTCATGGTCGCCAAGGCATCCGGCGTCACCAAGGTTGAGGAGATGACGGGAGCGTCCGTCTGCGTTCAGACGGGCTCCACCACCGAGGTCGTCGTCAACGATGTGTCCACCAAGCTGAATCTGCAGCTAAACCCGGTCGTGTTCGACAACGTTGCCGCCACCCGCCAGGCTTTCTTCTCCGGCCGCTGCGATGCCCTCATCACCGATGCGGCGGCACTTGCTTCCGTTCGCGCCACGCAATCCGACAAGCCCGACGACTACGTCATCTTCCCGGCGACCAAGTATATGGATGCCCTGACACCGGCCGTGCGCCACGGCGACGACAACTGGACGGATATCGTCAACTGGTCGATCCAGGCACTCCTCAATGCGGAGCTCTACGGCATCACCCAAGCCAACATCGACGAAATGATGGGCTCGGACGACCCGCGGGTAAAGCGCTTCCTCGGAGTCGAGCCGGGTAACGGCAAGGCGCTCGGGCTCGATGACAAGTTCGCCTACAATATCGTCAAGCAACTTGGCAACTATGGCGAAATGTTCGACCGAAACCTTGGTGCCGGTAGTCCTCTCAAGATCGAACGCGGTCCCAACAGGCTGTTTTCCGATGGCGGGCTGATGTTCCCGATGGCCTTCCAGTAGCGATTGGTGTCGATCATGATTTCCGCTGTTCTCGATAACAGACGGTTCAGAAGCTGGGGTGGGCAGATCCTTCTGCTGGGCGGCTTTGCCGCCCTCCTCCTCTGGCTGGTGAACAACACCGTCACGAACCTCGATGCCCGCGGGATTAAGGTAGGCTTCGACTTCCTTTGGCGTCGGGCAAATTTTCCGATCTCGGAAAGCGTCCTGCCCTACGACCCATCCGACAGTTTCCTCTGGGCTTACGTCACGGGCGTCGGCAACACGCTGGCGATATCGGTCCTTGCAATTTTTCTGTCGACGGCGCTTGGCTTGCTCGTCGGACTGGCGCGACGGTCGAAGCATCCGCTGACGTCAGGCGTCGCCGGCGTGTTCGTTACGACCATGCGCAACATGCCGCTGATCGTCCACCTGCTGTTCTGGTACGCGCTCGCAACCACAGCGCTGCCGGCGCCGCGCGAGGCCTACAATCCCTTACCCGGCGTCTTCCTGTCGCTGAGGGGATTCTACATTCCCGCACTGGAACTGGACGCCATGGCCTGGCTGATGATCGGCCTCGTCATCCTCGTGACCTTGGGTGCTTGGCGCTTGCGTCACCTCATGATGGGAACAGGCCGGTGGCATGACTGCCATCCCGTTCTGGCACTTTTTGGGCTTACGGCCGTCGTTGCCCTCGGCGCGGCACTGCTTCTCCAGCCAAGTGCCGTGATCAGCTTTCCCGAAATGCGGGGTTTCAACTTCACAGGCGGGCTGCGTCTGTCGCCGGAATTTGCCGCCCTCATGCTAGGCTTGGTGATCTACACCTCCGCCTTCATCGGAGAGATCATCCGCGGCGGCATCGACGCCGTGTCGATCGGGCAGTGGGAGGCCGGACGCGCGATCGGGCTGTCGGAACGGCATACGCTCACCAAGATCATCATCCCGCAGGCACTGCGCATCATCATTCCCCCGATGACATCGCAGTATTTGTCGACCGTCAAAAACACCACGCTTGCGCTGGCTGTCGGTTACCCGGAGCTCGGCCTCGTGGTCGGCACGGTGATCAACCAGACCGGCCAGGCGATCGAGAGCATCGGCTTGCTGCTTGGCATCTTCCTGACCATCAGCATTGCCGTGTCGCTGTTCATGAACTGGTACAATGCGCATGTCGCGTTGGTGGAGGTACGATGACTGTAGTTGATGTCGCCTCAACAGCTGTCCATATCGAGCCATCCGCTCCGCCGAGGCCACCGCGAAGGCCCCTGCTGCAGCTTTTCTTCGGCGATCTGGTGGCATCGGTGCTGACCGTCACCACCGGCTTTCTGCTGATCTTGATGGTCCCAGCGCTGAATTGGGCCGTCCTGGACGCAGTATGGTCCACCGACGACCCGTCCGCCTGCCGCAACGGCGGTGCCTGCTGGGCTTTCATCGGGGCAAAATTTCGCTTCATCATCTTCGGTGTCTATCCNAGTATGGTCCACCGACGACCCGTCCGCCTGCCGCAACGGCGGTGCCTGCTGGGCTTTCATCGGGGCAAAATTTCGCTTCATCATCTTCGGTGTCTATCCACCGGACGAGCAATGGCGGCCGCTTCTGGTCATGGGCCTGATCCTTGGGATGATCCTCGCCTCCTTGTCCCCGAAGCTATGGGGCCAGCGGTTGATCGCTGCCTGGATCGCATGCGTCGCCGTCATGCTCGCTCTGATGTGGGGCGGCTTCCTTGGAATGACGCCGGTACCGACGTCAAGCTGGGGCGGGCTGCCCGTGACGCTGCTGCTTGCCTTGCTGTCGCTTGGTCTCGGCTTCCCCTTCGCAGTATTCCTTGCATTGGGAAGACGCTCATCGCTACCGATCCCACGCACGTTGTCCCTGATGACGATCGAGCTGGTCCGGGGCCTGCCGCTGGTGGGGCTGCTGTTTGTGGCTTCCATCCTGTTGCCGCTACTTCTGCCGGCAGGATGGTCGATCGACAAGCTCGGGCGCACGCTGGCAGCACTGACGGTGTTTGCCGCCGCCTATCTTGCAGAGGTGATCCGCGGCGGCCTTCAGGGTGTCCCTGCCGGCCAGATAGAGGCTGCCAAGGCTTTGGGCATTCCGGGATGGAAGGCCGTGTGGCACATCGTCCTGCCACAAGCACTCCAAAAGGTTATTCCGCCTCTCACCAACACGGCCATCGTGATGGTCAAGAACACCAGCCTCGTCCTCATCGTCGGCGTCTTCGACATGCTGAGCGCTGCCCGCGTAGCGGCAACCGACCCCGTATGGGGTGCTCCCTATGTCGAGAGCTACGTCTTCGTCGCCTCGATCTACTTCCTGATCTGCTTCGGCATATCCAACTACAGCCGCTGGCTTGAAATCCGCGTGCAATCCCGGAGCTATCGATGACCGTGAATGACCTGAACGCTATCGAAGTGGCCGCCCTCGCAACTACAGCCGCTGGCTTGAAATCCGCGTGCAATCCCGGAGCTATCGATGACCGTGAATGACCTGAACGCTATCGAAGTGGCCGCCCTCGACAAATGGTATGGCAGCTTCCACGTTCTGAAGAACATCGACCTCACCGTCGCGACGGGGGAGCGCATCGTCGTCTGCGGTCCATCCGGCTCCGGGAAATCAACCCTCATCCGCTGCATCAACCGGCTGGAGGAGCACCAGCGCGGCAGTATCTCCGTCAATGGCATCCCGCTCGGCGACAGCGTCAAGAATCTGGATGCAATCCGGCGCGAGGTCGGGATGGTGTTCCAGCACTTCAATCTCTTCCCGCACCTAACCGTCAAGGAGAACTGCGCCCTGCCCCAGATCCTGGCCCGCGGAAAACGTCGACGAGACGCGGAAGAGATGGCCATGCATTTCCTGGCGAAGGTGCGGATCCCTGAACAGGCCGACAAATACCCCGGTCAGTTGTCCGGAGGGCAGCAGCAGCGAGTGGCGATCTCAAGGGCGCTTTGCATGACGCCGAAGGTCATGCTCTTCGATGAACCCACCTCGGCTCTCGATCCGGAAATGGTGAAGGAGGTTCTCGACACCATGGTCACGCTTGCGGAAGAAGGCATGACGATGATCGTCGTCACCCATGAGATGGGGTTCGCACGAAAGGTCGCAGACCGTGTCGTATTCATGGAAGCGGGAGAGGTGATCGAGGTCAATGAGCCCAACACGTTCTTTGACGCTCCATCGCATCCCAGCACGCGGCGATTTCTGGCTAACATCATGCACTGAATGGGTCGCCGCCAAACTTACAAATCGAACGTAGTGGCGCCCTATACAGAACGCCCGATCGGCCGCCTTGAACAGATACGAACCCGCGACCCGCAGACTGCTAATCTTCCATCTCGCTGATTATTCATGATAATGTCCTTTACCATGGATATACAACCGAGCGCCGGACGCACTTAACGACACGGTATTCCATGATCGTCGAGTTCGGTAACGCAGCGCCATACAGAATAAAAGCGCTAAGTCGATGTGAGATTCCGATCAGATCGGTCAACCAATCACCGATGACTACACAGGGCGCCATTGTGTTGCCCGTGGTGAACCGCGTCTGCGGGACGAGATCTATTCCCAAATCGGCGGGTGGGACGCACCCGCCTGATCTGCATTGGCGATATATGGCCTCAATGTTCAAGCAGTGGGAACAGTCCCGCCGTCGATGACGTGCTCTGTGCCGGTGATAGACGATGCTCGATCTGATGCAAGGAATGCGATCAGGTCCGCGACCTCTTCCGGCGCGGCTGGCCGTCCCAGCGGTATGCCGCCGAGCGAGTTCATGATCACCTGCACCGCGTCGTCGTAGCTGATACCGGCTTGATCGGCTATGCGCTGGGCCAGGCCATTGGATCCTGGGCTTGCGATCCAGCCTGGAGAGACGCGAACCACTCTTACGCCCTTAGAAGAAACTTCCTTGGAGATGCTTTTGCTGTAGGTGTTGAGCGCCGCTTTGGCCGAGGCGTAACCGGTCGTCGCTTCCGGGAGCGGCAGGTTTCTCTGGATCGAGGTGACGTGGATGACAACACCGCTTCCCTGAGCGACCATGCCAGGGATCAGAGCACGATCGAGCCGGACCGCCGGGAAGAAGTTAAGGTTGAACTCCTTGTCCCACTCCTCGTCCGTGAGCATAGCATAGCCGCCTGAAGGTGCCGAAGAACCGCCGAGCACGTTCACAAGAATATCGAGGCCTCCGAGTTCTCGCTGCACCGCGTCAACGACGGCTTGAACCCCCATCGGGGTGGTCAGGTCGGCTTCAACGAATGCCGCACCGGAGAAATCTTCCGGATTGGTGCGAGCGGTGGTCAGCACACGGGCGCCAAGTTCCTTGAACAGTGCTACGGTTGCAGCGCCGGCGCCCGAAGTGCCGCCGGTAATCAGGGCGCGACGGCCCTGCAATGTGAGGAACTGCGTCATACCGTGATCTCCAGTTCGGCGACCTTGTCGCCCGCGAGAACGAAGAAGAACCGCAGGTCGATGGGACTTCCGGGGAAGTCACCGACGGCGTGGGCCGTCACAAGGGTCCTGCCGCCTTCATTGGTAATCAGAAAGGGCTCGACCGTGTAGCTGTATTGCTGGCCCTCGTCAGCCATCCACGCGCGAATGGCATCACGGCCTCTATGGGTCTCGCCCTTGTCCTTGACGATGCCATTTTCGGTAAACGCGGCCGCCACAGTTTCGGGCCCTCCATCGCGGTCACCATCGAAATAGGCTTTGATGCCCTCGGGTAGCTTTATCGTCATCTGTGTCCTCCAATCATGTTTCCAGCCTTTACCGAGTGGAACTTCGACCCTCTTGCGGCCGACAAGGTCAATCTAAGGCCAGTTGATTGACATGATAACTGGGACAAAGCAGGATGAGGAATTGCGAAAAGAGGGACAATGTCGCGATCTGTTCTTACTGACCTCGATGCCGTTCTGAGCATAGCTCGGCTGGGCTCTTTCCGAGCCGCTGCGCTTGAACTCGGCATGTCTACGACCGCACTGAGCAACGCCGTCGCGAAGCTTGAGGAGCGCTTGGGCATTCGCCTGTTCAACCGGACAACACGTAGCGTTTCGCTGACTGATGGGGGAAAGACCTTTGTCGAGCGCATTGGACCGGCAATGACCGACATCCACGATGCCATGCTTGCGGCTCAATCGCTTCAGGATACTCCGACAGGCACATTGCGCATCAACGCATTTGCGTCGGCAGCCCGAGAGGTGATGGAACCGCTCATCCTGTCGTTCATTCGGCGTTACCCACAAGTCCATGTTGATTTGGTCACGGAGGGTAAACTCGTCGACATCGTCGCGGCAGGATTCGACCTCGGCCTGAGGACCGTTGATCTCGTTCCCAACGACATGATCGCTCTGCCACTCGGTCTCGATCGCAGCAATGCCGTCGTCGCGTCGCCGGATTTCTTGCGCACTTACGGCACGCCAACCGAACCAGCCGACCTTTATCGGTTCCGCTGCATTCGTGCCCGGCTTCCCAATAATGCCTTGTTTCGATGGCGGTTCGAGAAGGACGGGAATGCCACGCAGATCGATGTACAAGGCTCGATCACGCTGGACGAGCCAAGTCTTGTGAGGATAGCGGCTCAGAACGGCGTTGGAATTGGATATGTCATGGAAGCGGATGTGCGCGATGACATTGCGGCTGGTCGATTGGTGCGCGTTCTCGAGGACTGGACCCCTTCCCTGGCACCGCTCGCACTGTACTACCCTGGTAGAAAAAATCCACCGGCCGCCTTCAGTGCGTTCATTCAGGCTGCGCGAGAATTTTCCCATCGGTAGTCGTCCGGCGAGTATCGACGACATCGTCGTTACGCACCAACATAATTTGACGTCCGTGTAGTTGTGAAGTTTTGCCCGGAAAACGACCGGAATCGGAACATCAAACTGTTCGGAGTCCAAAGCCGCATAATCGCATCATGGAGATTGAGAGTAATGCGTTGGCTCCCGGGTTCAGCCCAAAGCGCTCAATGTCGGCCGGACGAGGACGCGCAGCTTCGCGCCCTCATCTCAGCCATTGAGCACGATCTCGACAGCTGCCACTTCGTCATCCAGCTTTGAGCCGCTGCCACTTAAGTTGTCGAGAGCAGTCCCAAATCTGATGCTATTCGAGATCCCCTACGCCATCGTGCTAGCTGCTACTCACCAACGACAATGAGGCCGTTGGAGGTTGCTGCCGTCTGTCGCATCGCTTTCAGCGGCTGATAATCCGGCGCGTCGTAAAAGTCACGAACGGCTTGACGGTTCGGAAACTCCAGCACGACAAGCCACGTCGGGGACCATTGTCCCTCAATGATTTCAGGATGAAGCTCCTTAACGAGTGGTTTGCCACCAAACCGCCGCGCCAAGGCGATCACTGATCCCTCGTAATGGGTCATCGCGGGTAGATCATGGACAGTGAGATCGATCAGGACTAGGGCGGTCATGGTGTCGTGCCTTAGATTGAGGATTGCGGCGAGGCCGCTCCATTCACAGGGTCATTAGCCGGGCGGCGATATCGACGCGCTTAGGCAGCGGTGAAGTCGAGGATTACCTTGCCGCCGCGTTCGGCATGAATAGCCGCCTCGACAATAGCCGACGGCGGATAGACGCCGCTGATCGGGGTATGCAGGTCGCCACTGACGACAAGCGGCAGGACTTCTCTGACGGCGGCGGGTGCTGCTGCGGCCGAGTCCGGGTTGCCAAGGAAGAAGCCGTGGACGGTAACCTGTTTGAAGATTGGCGACCAGGCCGGGATCGACATCGTCGCGCTACCGAGAATGGAATAAGCTACCACTGCCGCGCGAGGCGAGACGATGGTGGCTAGCAGTCCAATCGCCTCACCGCCGATCGCATCAATTCCCAGGCCGATGCGGCCGCCGTTGACCGCTTGTTCGGCTTCAGCCGCGGTGTTGTCGTCGGCGACCAGTACCACATCGGCACCCGCTTCCTTCAATTCATCGACAAGCTCGGGGCGACGGACAATATTGAGCGTCTTCAGGCCGCGAGCTTTGGCCACACCGATCACTGCGCGGCCGACCCCCGAATTGGCGGCATTCTGGACCACCCATTCTCCAGGTTCGAGACTGGCATATTCGCTGAGCAATAATGCCGCCGTCGGCGGATTGATTCCCAGCATCGAAAGCTGATGTAGGTCGGCATCGGGCAGAGCGAATAGGCCCTTGGCAGAAATGGTCATCCGTTCGCGCCAAAGCCAGGTGAAGATAGGAAGGAGCACACGGTCACCGATGGCAAGATGGTCTACGTCCGTTCCCACACCGATAACGCGGCCGACGCCCTCGTTGCCCACGGGTCCGGGCGTCGGCGGCAGAACGGGGAAGCCGCCCCTGATAACATAAACGTCGTGGGGATTAAGCGGGGACGCCTCGAGCTGAACGAGCACCTCGTTCGGGCCAGGAGCTGCTGGCTCAGGGAAGTCGGCGAAGCGCAACACGTCACGAGGCTCGCCGAAGGCGGAAATCTGGATAGCTTTCATCAGGGTCTCCTTGGTCATACCGTCAGTCGTTATCGAAGAATCTTTATGGAGTAGATACTCCATAAATAGTCCATGAACCGCTATCGGGCTTCAGTCAACATAAAAGTGGAGCTATCGCTACAGTTATGTTAGGGTGTAGTGCAGACGGAGAGACCACGCCGTTATGCTGACAGCGACGAAGGGACTAACAATGGTGATCAAAGGCGAGGGCCAGGTGTCGAGAGCGCGTGGACGGCCGCGGCTGTTCGACCGGACAGCGGCGCTCGACCGGGCGATGCGCGTGTTTTGGGACAGGGGCTACGAGGGAGCGACCTTCGACGAACTGATCGCAGTGATGGGCCTCAGCCCCTCGAGCTTCTACAACGCTTTTGGCAGCAAGGAGGCCCTCTACCGGGAAGCGGTCGGTGCATATCTCACCGGACCGGGCGGCTTTTTCCCTAAGGCTTTGGCCGGGGGGGGGCCGGCGAAGGATGCGTTCGCGCGGCTGATGATGGCTACGGCGGCCGCCTACACTGACGATGTGGGTCCTGCTGGCTGCATGATCTCTCTAGCCGGACTACACGACGCCCCGGACCGCGCAGATTTGCGAGACTTCATGCGTGAGGTTAGAGAGGGGTCGCGCACATTAATGATAGAGCGACTGAACGAGGGTGTCCGAAACGGCGACCTGTCAGAAGGGATTGACGTCGCCCAGATCGCCGAGTTTTTCGAAACAGTGTCGAGAGGCATGGCTGTCCGCGCGCGTGACGGCGCTGATCGCAGGACGCTTGAAAAGATCGGCGCCATGGCGCTCGACGCTTGGCCGGGCGTGCCCTCCTAGTCGTCGCCCTTGTCAATTGCACTCAAACCCCGACCGAACGAGAAGTTCTCCGAAGGCAATGGAATGAGGGTCACGAACACATCGTCCGGCCTGATGCCGACATTGTCGTGGAGTCGCTGGACGATCTCCTTTAGCAGCACTCGCTTTTGAGACATCGGACGCGACGCCGGGATGTGGACGGAGATGACGATCGCACCTGCTGAGCGTTCCACATTTCCGTAGGAAGGATGCAGAAACATGTAGCCTTCGGCGTGCTCGTTGATCACGACGAACTTATCTTCAGGAGGCAGTCCAATGCTCTCCTGAAGAGAGTGTGCGAGCGATGCCGCAATCGCTTTACGCTGATCCAGCGAAAACAGATCCTTTGGGACGTGAACGTTAAAAAACGGCATGACATGATCCTCATTCGTAGCGTTTACAGTGGCGCACCGCATA
Organism: Rhizobium sp. Leaf306; assembly: GCF_001423425.1. Taxonomy (GTDB): domain Bacteria; phylum Pseudomonadota; class Alphaproteobacteria; order Rhizobiales; family Rhizobiaceae; genus Neorhizobium; species Neorhizobium soli. The sequence continues at coordinate 30,763 of NZ_LMNX01000008.1, read as the reverse complement.
ACTGGAGTTATTGCTCCAAATTGCTTTGCTCGCGATTTGCCTGCGCGTCAACTAGTTATTGGAGCAATTCCTCCATATTGTGTTGACACCAGTCGGAACGTCTCTTAGGAATATTTGGAGCAATCGCTCCTTAAATCCGTACGCATGGAGATATTTGATGACCAGAGTAGTTAGAATTCACGAATATGGCGACGCCAGCGTACTCCGGATCGATGACGTGGACGTCCCGGCGCCAGCGGCCGACGAGGTTCAGATCAAGGTCAAGGCAATCGGGATCAACCGTGCGGAGATCATGTTCCGCAATCACGCCTACCTGCAGGATGCACACTTTCCAAGCCGTCTTGGCTACGAAGCCTCAGGCGTCATCGAGATGGTCGGTGCATCTGTCAAAGGTTTCGCCATCGGTGACGTGGTCAGCGTTGTACCCTCACCGGACATTTCTAACGGAGGGACCTACGGCGAACTGGTCAATGTGCAATCGCGCTTGGTCGTCAGACATCCGGAGAACTTGTCTTTCGAGCAAGGCGCAGCGGTTTGGATGGCATATGTTACAGCGTGGGGCGGCCTGATCGAGCAGGCAAAGCTCTCACAAGGAGAGGCTGTTATCGTCTCCGCAGCGTCAAGCAGTGTCGGCGTCGCGGCGTTCCAGATCGCTAAAACTGTAGGCGCGACCGTCATTGCGACGACGCGAACCAGCGCTAAGCGCCAGGCCCTTCTTGATGCTGGCGCCGACTACGTCGTTGCGACGGAAGAAGAAGACCTTGTTGCTAGGGTTCTTGAAATCACGAATGGCATCGGCGCCCGGGTCGTGTTCGATCCGGTAGGCGGACCTTCGTTCGGGCCTTTGACGGCCTCCATGGCGCGGGGTGGCATCCTGCTTGAATATGGTGTTCTCAGCAGTGAGCCAACGCCATTCCCGCTTCTTACAGTCCTGAGCAAGAGCCTGACCCTGAAGGGCTACCTCTACACCGAAGTCGTGTCGGACGATGCGGTCCTCGAACGCGCCAAGACTTTCATCACAGACGGTTTGGTGTCGGGCACGCTCAGGCCCCTGATCGCACGTACCTTCGCCTTCGACGACATCCAAGACGCTCATCGTTTTTTGGAATCCAACGAACAAATCGGCAAGGTCGTCGTCAGGCTCTAACCCACTTGCGCCATATCGACTCGACGTCGATCAGGACTAAGCAAGGCTATGAGGTCGCTTTGGGGATTGATCGCGATTTCGACGTGACATCCAGCACCGATCAGACATGCCCCACGTCCGAGGCCGTCGCGGGCGTGTATTCCTATTTGGCTCGGTCACAGCGACCGCCATTCTACACCCTAAACCGACGTGTGCATGACATTTTAGCTGAGGTGCTCAAGCCTTGGACGATGATTACTGCAATGCACTGGTCGCAATACTAAAGGATCTATGATCATGCGCGCAATGCAAGCAGCTGCCTTCGGCGGCTTTGACAACCTCGAGCTGGTCGACGTTCAGAAGCCTGTTGCGACCGACGGCAAGCTGCTGGTACGGATCACCGCAGCGGGGGTCACCCCACTCGACAACACTATCCTGCACGGCCACATAGACGCCGCTACCGCGCCGCTGGTGCTCGGTAGCGAAGGCGCCGGCATGATCGAGGGAGGTGACGCCGAGTTCCCGAACGGCAGCCGCGTCATGTTCATGGGACCGTTCGGCCTCTTTGAGAGCGGCACATTTGCTGAGTACGTCGCTGTTCCCAAGGAACTGCTGGGGCGCATTCCTGACAATGTTACCGACATCGAAGCAGCCGGCATTCCGGTAGCCTACCTGACCGCATATCTTGCGCTGAAGAACGCCGGCTTCGCACCCGGCAAGGTTGTTTTCGCGCCAGCTATCGGTGGTTCGGTTGGCAATGCTACAACGCAGCTGGCTAAGGCTCTGGGAGCCAAACACGCGATTTCCTCGACTACCAACGCCAACAAGGCTATCGAGGCCGCGAACCTCGGCTTCGATGAGGTGATAGATGAAACCAAGGAATCGCTTGTAGCCGGAATCAATCGCATCACTGACGGCTATGGTGCCGATATCGTCATCGACGCCATCGGTGGCGAAGTCCTAAGCGGCACGCTGCCCGCGCTCGCGCAGAAGGGGTCCCTAACGACCATCGGTTATGCTGGCGGCCAGGAAGCTACGATCAACGTCATGCAGCTCATCTGGAAGGCTGCGACGATTAAAAGTTTCCTACTCTTCAATGAGAGCGTCGAGGATCGCAGCGATGCGTTCAGAATAATTTACGGCCTCCTCAAGTCCGGTGCGGTCAAGCCGATTATCGCTAAGACCTTTCCGCTTGCCGAGGCGGTTCAGGCGCTTCGCTACCTCGCCGAAGAGCGGCCGCTGGGCCGAGTGATCCTGACGATCTGATGAAATCGAAAGGCCGCTCGATTGCGGCACCCATAGGCCTGACGGAGCTACGCAGGTTTCGGCACCGGTCTGCGGAATAAGGCGCCCTACGCACGAACATCAACACGGGATGTCCGGTAGACGACTTTTCCGGACGGCGAACAGTGATCCTCAGATTTGTTTCTAGGGAGTCGCGCGTCAGGAAACTATGAGCGGAAATCAAATGCTCCGAAACCGGTGGAATTCATAACTCTTCTCAGCTCTTGAAAGGCATCGAACCCGAGATCAGCGCCACAAAGGGACTAAAGGATTGCAAGTGCTATGACTTGTTATGCGAACGGCTTACTCTAGCGCGACGTAACTGCTCGATATGTGAGGATTAACAAATGGCCGAAGACGCAGGCGTGATAGCTGTGGACCATACGGGATTCTCGGTCGCCTCGTTAGAGGAGGCGATCCAGTTCTGGACTGAGGCGATGGGTTTCGACCTTGTTCGCCGAGGCGAGATGGGTGGAGATTTCCTACGGGAGGCCACGGGAGTTGACGATCCGCGCTGCCGAATGGCGTTGGTGACTGCTCCAAATGGCTACCCTATCGAGCTTCTCGAGTATTCGACAGGCCTTAGTTTGGGCCAGACACCTCGTAGCGCGGGTGCGATCGGCGCCGCTCATATCGCCTTCACGGTTACAGATATCCGCACCGCGATCGCGCGGGTTGAGAGGGCGGGGTGGGCAGTGAAGGGCTCGCCGCAGCCGATACCAGCCGGCCCCCGATGCGGAACAATGGTCGCATATATCTCTGGCCCGGATGGTATCACCATAGAGCTGATGCAGCCGCCTGTTCAACAATCTCTCGTCGTGTAACGCCTCTTCGGTACGGAAAAGCTGAACCTTGTGTGGGTCTTACGTTCCGTTGCTACTACGCTCTACGCCTACTGGGTCTTTTCCCGGAAAGATCGATCCTGGCGAAGGATACTATCAATACCGTCCTTGCGTTCAAAGCGACTAATACGGTGCGTCGGCATCTGGCTGGCGAACTTGTTTTTTCTCAGTGTTTCCTCATTCGCGATCAGAGTAACGATCTCGGAAGAAGGAATTATACACGCCTTGAACTGATATGAACCGCCAATCCGGCGGTCAAATCAGTTACATTTGCTGCTATTTTCCTTTTCAATGACCGACCATAGGCCGCCCGAAGGGGCGAAACCACGTGCGGACAGCCAGCAAAACAGAGTGGCCATCGTGATGTGACGAAGATCGAACTTACTCAATCATTTGGCACTACACGCAAGCCAAAAGTTTCAGACAGCTATATTCCCGGATAACCATCACTTTGATGTTTTGTCCCCTATGCGTTACATAGTCGCATGTTCACGATTAGGCGCACCCGTGATTATGCGGACTGGATCAAACGCTAAAGGACTATCGTGCCCAAGCTAGAATTGCCGACCGCATTGACCGTCTCGCTGCAGGAAACCCTGGGGATGTAGGGCCAGTCGGCGAAGGCGTGAGCGAACTCCGCATAATTATGGGCCTGGTTATCGGGTCTATTTTGTCCGAGACGGGTCGGTCGTTTACGTTCTTCTGTTTGGTGGCGACAAAAGTACTCAAGACAAAGACATTCGATTAGCTAAAAAACTAGCACGGCAAGTAATGGAGTAATCGCATGCCTCTTGAGACATTTGAGTACGACTCAGCCGAATTCCTTGGAAGTGAGGAAGCGATTGCTGAATATCTTCTAGCTGCAAGCGAAGATGGAGACGCAAACCATATTGCTCGCGCGCTTGGTGTTGTCGCTCGCGCGCGCGGCATGTCGGATCTTTCCCGAAATACCGGACTTACACGAACTGCTCTCTACAGAGCGTTAAGTGGAGATGGCAACCCGGAGTTTGGGACGATCGCGAAGGTAGCTGACGCACTTGGTTACAGGCTGAATCTTGTTCTGAAATCCGACAGCGGATCGACCGCCGCAGTGAAGTGAGCGGCATATTCGAGCATTGGCGAGACGTGTTTTAGTTCCGTACCAGAGCGGGGCAGCTCTTTTCTCATGGTTTTAAGCTCTCGATGGGATTCTAAACATCCGGCCTCTCCGCCTTTGGGCTGAATGGGAAGGCCGAATCGATCCTAATGAGTTCGTCATCGGTCAGCTGTAGCGAGCCAGCTCCCGCATTCTCAGTGGCGTGCAGGCAGGTCGAGGTTGAAGACTCATCAACGCTTGGGGCCAACGGCCCTAAATCGGCAAGTTTAGGATGGTACCGCCTTTCAACGACTCGAACCTTGACTACCCCATCTTGGCGCTAATTAGCTCAAATTGAAGCGGATGATGCATACTGACGTGATATGCATCATAGGCAATCGTATTCCGGCGCCGCACAAACTAGTTGCCACTTCTGCCTTCTCGTATGGATGGCGAAACCAATATCAACCCCGTGAATGATGACCCATACTTTAAGTCGATTTCATCTCGAGACAACACCTCCGTAAGATGGCTGAAGGAAAGCCTAAAGGAGGCATGTCATATGCAAAAAACAGCTATTGTCACGGGCGGATCGCGAGGGATCGGTCGCGCCACCGCGCTGCTCCTTGGAGCACACGGTTGGGACGTAGTCGTCAATTACGCCAATAATCATGACGAAGCCGCGTCAGTCGTCGCAGAGATCGTAGGACGCGGAGGAAATGCCATCGCGGTGCGCGCGGACGTCTCATCAGCGTCAGATGTGAAGGAACTTTTCGACCAGGCCGGACGCGCCTACGGCAACGTGAACGCGCTGGTTAATAGTGCGGGGATCATCAGGCCGTCCTTGATCAAGGATCTGGACGACGCGGGACTTACCGAACAACTCGATACAAATCTTCGGGGCGCAATCAACGCTATCCGCGAAGCTGCACGACGCGTCGTGGACGGCGGCCGGATCGTCAGCATGTCCAGCACGACGCTTGCCCTCAACCCTCCAAGCTACGGCATCTACAACGCCACGAAAGCCGCCGTCGAGGCTCTGACGCGCGTACTTGCCAAGGAGCTTGGAAGTCGGCGCATTACCGTCAACGCTGTGGCTCCTGGGCCGGTTGAAACGGATTTGTTCGTTACGGGCAAGAGCCAGACCGAGATCGATCGCATGGCGGAAGCGGCACCATTCAAACGTCTGGGACAGCCACAGGACATTGCCGAGGTCGTCGCTTTTCTTCTGTCCGACGCAGCTGGATGGGTCAATGGCCAGGTCGTGCGCGCCAATGGCGGCTTGGCTTAAGGAGAAATCTTATGTCTCAGAAAGTCATTGTCGTCACAGGTGCCGGATCCGGTATCGGTCGCGCCATCGCCGAGACGCTCGCCATCGCGGGCCACATTGTCTACGCTTCGATGCGATCTCTAAAGGAGCGAAACCAGGAACGTGTCGAGCAGATGTCGCTTTTCGCGGCGGAGAAGCAGGTCGACCTGCGCGCGCTTGAGCTCGACGTCCTCTCGGAGGAGAGCATAAGAGCAGCGTTCGATCAGGTCCTGCTGGAGACCGGCCGTCTCGACGTGGTCGTCAACAATGCGGGCATGCTGATGGTCGGCATTGCCGAAGCCTTTACACCCGCGCAAATGGCAAGGATTTTAGACACCAACGCGATCTCCTGGCTTCGGGTGAACCGGGCAGCGCTGCCGATCATGCGCCGGCAGAAGGAAGGCATCCTTGTCTATGTCGGCAGCACGACCTCGCGCATCCATGAGCCCTTCATCGGACCCTATATCGCCAGCAAGGCGGCGGGCGAGGCTCTGGCTGAAGCGATGCGCTTCGAAGCCGCACCTTTTGGCATCGAGAGTGTCATCGTTGTGCCCGGCGCGTTCACGTCAGGAACGGAACATTTCGCGGACGCACATGGACCGGAGAGCCTTGCCGTCGTCAGCCAATACGGTGAGCTTCCGGATCGTCTTGGCGGCCTCGGCACAGCGCTTGAGGTGCTGGATGCCGAAAAAGGCCTAGGTCTGACTGTCGAATCCGTTGGCAAAGCGGTGAAGGGTGTTCTCGATCTTCCGTTCGGAGAGAAACCGTTCAGGATTTCGATCGACCCACAAGGCAAAGGGACGGACGAGATCGAAGCCTTGATCGGCGCCAGGCAGCTCTCGTTTTTCGAAGGACTTGGGATAGCCGACCTCATGAAGCCCGAGCGTCCATAGCCTGACCATCGCCAAACGCTCGGAAGTGCTCCCGAACACGCAACCGCAAGCAGATCCTACCTTTGCCAAAGGAACATACCCATGAGCGACATCCTCCAAACCGCGGGCTTGGTCATCGCGTTGGCAGCGCCATCTCCTGCTACACAGGGCAGTTTATCCGTCGACCAAGCGATCGAGGTCGTGCGGCCTGTCTATAACGCACTCACCGCGGCGTCACCAGCGGATGTGCGCGTTCATCTTGAAAGCGGAACGACAAAGGATTGGCAGAATTGCGGTTCTACCAATGCCTGCGATGACCGCGAAGCGACGATCGCGAGATGGAGCGCCCGGATCGCCAAGGTACCGGATTTCAGGTTCAAGATCCGGGATGTTGTCACGATGGGGAACAGGGTTGTTGTTCGCAGCGAAGCTCAAGGCACACCTGTCGGCGAGTTTCTCGGTGTCGCCCAGTCCGGTCACGCCTTCCGGATCATGACCATCGATGTCCACGAAGTTCAAGATGGCAGAGTAGCCCGGACATATCACGTCGAAGACTGGGCGCGCGCGGCGCGCCAGCTGCGCGACCAGGATTGAGGCGAGCTACACCCGCGCACGCCGTCTAACCTTTCTGGCAGTGGCCAGTCTAGGAGGCGGCCTTTTCAAAGAGTGACCCGATCACCTCACGCAGCCAGCGCTGCGCGGGGTGAACGTCGTTGCGCCTATGCCATGCCATGTCGAACTTCGCCGTGCCAAGTTCCAATGGCGGCTTCAGAACGTGAAGCTGTTCGCGATACCCGGATGCTTCAACGACGCCGTTCATTAGCGTCGCTATCAGGTCGGATGACGCGACGAGCGGCGGCGCGGCGTACATTTGCGGGAGCGTCAGCGAAAGGCGCCGCCGCAGTCCCAGCTTCCCGAGCGCGGCATCGACCATCCCGAAACGCTCGTTTTCCGGAGAAACCAGAAGATGCGACATCTGGAGAAAAGAGTCGAGCGTTAGCTCTGCGTCTGCTTGCGGATGGTCTTTGCGGAGGACGCAGACGAAATTTTCCTCGAATAGACGTTCGCTCCGGATGCGACCGGCTGGCGTGTGCGGAACACCGACGGTCAGATCTGCCTCCCCTGAATCCAGAAGCGAAAGGACCGCGTCGCGGTGGTCGAAGTTGCGGATCCGTAGAACGATACCCGGCGCCTGAGTTCGCAGGACAGCAAGCAGTTTTGGTAGGACAACAAACGCCGCGTGTTCTGACAAGCCGATCGAGAGTGTAACAGTTGACTTCGAGGGGTCGAAAACCTGCGTGAACTCCAGGGTCCGCTGGATTTCTGCCAGCGCATGGCCAAGCGGTTCGGCGAGATCGAGCGCGCGCGGCGTCGGCTGCAACCCGTCTGGGCCACGAATAAACAACTCGTCCTGCAAGAGAGCACGAAGACGGGATAGCGCGGCGCTCATGGCCGGCTGTGTGCGCCCGATCCGTATGCCTGCGCGCGTCACGCTCCGCTCGGCCATGAGCGCATCGAAGGCAACAAGCAGGTTTAAGTCAATGCCATGCAAATCCATGCTGTGGATGTTACCGCATATTCGATATCGATTTCAATGATGAAATCAAACGGCGTATTGTTGCTCATCGTCAACATGGAGAGATTGATATGAGCAACGAACGACCATCATACAGCGGAATAAGCGCCGCCGATCTGCAGATGCTTCGTACCTTCTACAGGGCGTTCGAAGGATACCCTTCACTTCTTGACGAAAGCGTCGTCCTCGAATGGCAAGACATCCCGCTTGCTCCCGGGCAGGCAGCGGGCCGAGATGGATTCAAGCCCATGATCGCCGCCTTTTCGGAGGCGTTTGCTGACATCAAGATCGAGATCGTCGATGTGATCGGTGGGCCAGACAGGGCTGCGGTCCGCGCCGTGATAACCGGACGCCACGTTGCAGACTGGTTCGGGGTTGCCCCGACCGGCCGCGAATTCTCGCTTCCGATCCATGAGTTCCATGCATTCGAGAACGGCCGGATTACCCACACCTGGCACATGGAAGACTGGATGGGCTGGTTTGCCCAGATGGGTGCCTGGCCGGTCAAGAACTAGGAGCTGACAATGCAACAGATCATTCTCTCAGACTATGAACAAATACCTGTTCTGCAGGACGCCGCTATCCCTGAGCCGAAAGACGGAGAGGTGCTCGTCCGCATCGCAGCCGCAGCCTTAAACCCACTCGACATCAAGCTGCAACGCGGTCAGGTGCATGCCTACTTCCCGCTCAGCTTCCCGTCTGCCATGGGCACGGATCTCGCAGGCACGATCGAGAAAACGGGTTCACTGACCTCGCGGTGGCGGACGGGCGATCGGGTCATGGCGCGGCTCGATCCGACGAAGGGTGGCGCTTTCGCAGACTACGCCATCGTTCCTGAAGATCAACTGGCGCTTGTTCCTGAAGAGCTGGACTTCAACAGCGCAGCCGGATTGCCGACGGCTGCAGGAACAGCCTGGCAGGCACTTGTAGAGATGGCAGATCTTCAGGCCGGCCAGACCGTACTGGTGCATGCAGGTACCGGGGGAGTCGGTAGTTTCGCCATCCAGTTTGCCAGAGGATTTGGCGCACGAGTCATTGCCACCACTTCAGGGAATGGCGTGGAAATTGCCCGGGAACTGGGTGCCGATCAGGTCATCGACTATCGATCCGAGGATTTTACGCTCAAGGTTTCCGACATCGATGTCGTGCTGGACACGATCGGCGGGGAAACACAGCAGCGGTCCTTCGACGTTTTGCGCAGTGGTGGCAAGCTGCTTTCAACCGTATCTCCGCCCGATCAGGCACTGGCAACCGCCCACAAAGCCGAAGGTGCGTTCGTGTTCCATACATCGAACGCAAGACGGCTCTCGGATCTGGTTAAGGCCATGGGCGCGAAAGGACATTCAGTCCTGATCGACGGTCAATTCCCCATCACCTCGTTCGCAGAAGCTTTCGATCGCCAGGCATCTGGCAGGGCGCGTGGCAAGATCATCCTGAGTTTCTGATCGTCCTCGTGGGAGCAATGGAGCCGGGCGGCGTTTTTGCCCGGCTCTTCCTTCTTAGCGCTAGTCGCTACTGAACGGTTTATGCTGTGCCGAAATAATCCAATCCTTCGAGATCGTCGATCAATGCGGGGCCAACCGGCCGCCAGCCGAGTTCTTGCTGTGTCCGCTGGCTGTCGACAGGGTTATCGACTCCCACAAAGGGCGCCAGGAAGCCGAACTGGCGCTTGGCTTGAAGCGATGTTGCGGATCGGACTGGAAGACCGAGATCCTTGGCCATGATCTCAGCAATCTGCTTGTATGTGACCCCCTCCTCTGCGGCGCCATGGTAAACACCCCCCGCCCGTCCCTTTTCAAGCGCTAGCTCGAAGAGAGAGACGGCATCGCCGATATGTACCCCACTCCATCGATTTGAGCCGTCTCCGACATAGAGCACTTCACCATTCTTGCGGGCAGCCGTCGCGAGTTGCGGAATCAAACCCCTGTCGCCCCGACCGTGCACTGACGGCGCGAGCCGAACCACGGATGCCCGCACGCCACGCTGAGCCCATTGCCTTACCAAGGCCTCGCTGACAGCACGAACGTGACCGGGCGAGCGGGGATCGGGTAAGTCGGTTTCCACAGCAAGGCGTTCGGCGCGCGCGCCTGGAGGGCCGGCCACGCCCATCGTAGCGAACGCCGTCACCATCGGGCGTCCGGATCCAGTCAACGCCGAAGCCAACGCATCTATTGCTGCGTCATTCGTGGCCGTTATAGCCAGCATCATTCTCGCGACGGTGTTGCCGGGCCATCCCCCGAGGAGAGCGCCAAACAAGCGCCGGCGCGGTAGGTCGCCCGGCGAAAAGCTGTAGGCGAGATGGACGACCGCATCGGCCTCGGCAGCTCCTCTACGGAGAATATCAAGATCGACGATGCTCCCTGCAAGCGGACGGGCGCCTAGAGACCGCAAGCGACGGTCTGATGTCTTTGAACGGGTCAATCCGACGATCTCGTGGCCTTTTGTCGACAGATGCTCAATGAGCGCAGGGCCGACAAAGCCGGTTGCCCCTGTCATAAAGATACGCATCTAGTTACTCCTTGGAAGTTGTCACGGGGTGAGCGAACAGAACGCTTGTCGGACGACGCCAGAGAAAGAGCTCGGCGAGCAGAAGGTTCGGTAGCCAGCAAGCCCATGCGATAGTGCGGTAGGCTGTTAGAAATTCGACGTTGAAGACGTCCGAGAGCGGCAGGTAGATACGAAGTGTCACTGCTGAGAGCGTGAGCGCAAAGGACCGGATCATCCAGCGCCGGTGCGGTGCAATACGGCCGGCAAGAACCTCGCGTACTGCAAGACCCGTCGTTATAAGCCACGCCAAGCCGAGGGCAGCGAAACCCGCACCTGCCACGGGACCCGAGGACAAACCAGTCGCCAGCACCAGCGCCGCTAGGCCACCGCTCGCGCAACCAAGTGCGTAAATGCGACCGATACACTTGTGAAGAAACGGCCACCGTACTCTTAATCGCGGCCGAAATTGCCACGGTCCGAGAAGCAGTGCTGTAGCAGCACCGGCCGCGTGCACCGCGATCCAGGGATCAAAATGCCGGTTGGCAGCGATATTTGGGGGGACCGGCCCCTGGCCCACAAGATAGCGATAGGAAACCAGCGCCACCACGGTTGAGATCGTTGCCGTGGACGCCCAGACGAGCAGGCCCAGGCGCGATCTAGATACATGCACCATCTTCATAGCATTCCCAAGATGCAGCATCTCAACCACACAACGAGAGACGTAGGCATGAGATTTCCTTTGTTTTTACATCTTCCGAAGACTACCCCTCCCTTTGCGAACCATCTATGCTCGTTCAGACTAGAAATCTTCGAGATCGTTCGAAACATGGATCCATTGTCCGACATCCTGACCATACTGAAGCCTCGTCGACTGGAGACCGGCGCCACCGATGTGGGAGGCGACCTTTCAATCCGGTTTCCACCACATGAGGGCCTGTACTGCTATGCGGTGCTGGAAGGTGCATGTTGGTTGACGCTGGAGGACGGCGCCACGCCGCTCCGACTCAAAGCCGGGGATTGCGTCTTGCTGCCGAGCGGTCGTCCGTTTCGCATTTGCAGCAACCAAGGCCTCACATCCGTGGATGCCGCTGTTTTCTTCGCCGGCCGGAGCAATGGGGAAGTTGTCACCTATGAGAAGGGCGGCACTTGTTTTGTCTGTGCCGCGCATTTCGGTTTCGACAGTCCAGACTCAAGTCTGCTATTGGGCATGCTTCCGCCCGTTGTCCATATCAACGACGAAACAGATCAGACGGCAATGCGCTGGGCGCTCAACCGGATGATGGCGGAGCTGCGTACACCTAGAGCAGGAAGCGATCTTCTCGTTGAGCACCTCTCCCACCTGGTACTGATTCAGGCGTTGCGCCAGCATCTCACAGCGCGGGACGGCGCACGTGTTGGATGGCTTTCGGCGTTAGCTGACCCACCCGTCGCAGCGGTCATCGCAGCCCTGCATGCTAAACCAGCTGATCGATGGAGCGTCGCGGCAATGGCCAAAATCGCTGGCATGTCGCGCACGGTCTTTGCACTCCGCTTCAAGGCGATCGTCGGCGCCAGTCCGATGGAATATTTGACGCGCTGGCGCATGATGTTAGCCGCCAACGCTCTGAGGCAGCCACACAGAACAATTGCCTCAGCCGCGGTGGCGGTCGGATATGACTCTGACAGTGCGTTCAGCACCGCCTTCAAGCGCATTATGGGCTGCTCGCCTCGTAAGTATCACACAAGGATGAGCGGCGGGCACTCTGTCTAGGGCTGCATCGTGACCGGAGCTAACACCAGAAGAATTTGGGGACCTCCGGTCACTAGAGGCTACCGTCGCCTTGATGGGATACGAACCGCCGACCATTAGTTCAGCCGCTTTTTGGATGAAATTCGTCCCCTCCGAGGAAATGCTTGCTCTGCTCCCGTCTCGATCGCTGCGATTGGCCGTAAGAACGTTTCATCGCCTCCGCTCCGTCTGATGGTGACGGTTATCGGGCAGCGGGGAAAAGAAGGCGAATAGCGCAAATCATCGCGTGAGGGGATCGGGATCAGACTGTCAGCCGCAGACACCTGCCACGCAGCAATCGGCCATCAGTGAATCCCTGAGTCTTGAGGACTAGGGCCGAGGCTGAAGCAGCGACCTTACAGCCACGAAAACGTCAATGGTCTGTCTGGTTCTTCGAGGAAAGGGTTTGAGATAGGTTGGCAGGCCACTCAGTGGCAACTGCAACCCGTAGAGCGCATAGTCCGTCTTATTTAGTGACACCACGAAATGTTGGTTCTGGTTCGGATATTGACGTGATCGTTTCGTTTCGTCCAGGTAGAGATCTGGGTTGGGCCCAAACCGCAGTGGACGAGTATGCAGCTTCCAATCAAGGCAATTCTGGTCTTCCACACGGCGGCACGCACCGGCAGTATTTCGCGCGCCGCTGCAGAGCTGAGTGTTACGCCATCCGCCGTCAGCCAGCAGATCCAGGTCCTTGAAGTTCAGCTCGGGGTCAGTCTTCTGGCGAAGGCAGGCCGCGGCATTGCGCTGACGGAGGCCGGCGAACGCTATTTCTCTATGATCGCGGACCAGATCGAGCATATTGAGGAGGCCACTGGCACGATCCGCGGCTTTCGCTCGGTTGAGACCCTGACCATCCGTGCCACGCCGACGCTTTCCAACAAATGGCTGCTGCCGCGGCTGGGTGATTTTCTCGACCGTCATCCCGATATGGAAATTCGTCTGGACGGCACGAATGAACCGACCGACTTCAACCAGGAACTGGTCGATCTAGAGTTACGCCATGGGGACGGCCGCTGGCCGGGTCTCTTTGTTGAGGGGATCGCCGAAGAACAGTTTTACCCCGTCTGCTCTCCTGACTATGCGGAAGCCGGCAGCCAAGCGCCAGAAGATCTGCTGAAGCGGCGCCTTATTCATTCAGCCAAATCGCAGGCGCAGTGGACGACCTGGTTTCCGCTGGCCGGGATCACGCCGCAAGAACGCTGGCGCAGGGTGCTTTTCGATCGCAGCCATATGGCGATCGATGCTGCCGTGCGCGGCATGGGGATCGCGCTCGAAAGCACGCTGATGATGGGAGAGGAATTGAAAAGCGGACGGCTTGTCTGCCCGGTCGCCTCACCCCCGGTGGTCCGGATCGTGACGCAATGGATCGTCTGCCCCCGCGATCATCTGCGCCAGAAGAAGGTGCGACTGTTTCTCGACTGGCTGCGGGCCGAGCGGGAAACGTGGCAATTGGCGCACCCGCTCGGTGCCATGACAGGCTGAGCTTTCCGTTTGCTCAGTAGAGACCCAGAAGCCGGATCGGCGTCAAGGTCAGCTGCGGGAAGAGCACGAGCGCAAGAATAGCGGCCACGAGGATCGACATCGGCGCGAGCGAGCCCTTAATGACGTCTTCGATCGACATCTTCGCAACCTGTGCCACGGCGAAGAGACATACACCCACCGGCGGCGTGACCAGACCCAACGTCAGCGTAACGACCATGACGATCAAGAAATGGATGGGATCGACACCAATCGAAACCGCCGGGGGTAGAAGCACAGGTATCAGGATGAACATCGCGGCGATGGCATCCATGAACATGCCAACCACGATCAGGAACAGGAAGATCAACACCAGCGCCATGGTTGGTCCCGTGCTGATCGCATTTAGGAACATCGCGACCTGCGCCGGCAGGCCGTCATAAGTGAACACCCAGGCCGCAAGCTTGGCGGTCGCTGCGATGAATAGGATCGTGCCGGATGTGCGCGCGGTTTCGACGAAGAGCCCCGGCAGGTCACGTACCGAAATCGTCCGGTACAGCACAACCGACAGGAACAGCGTGTACAGGACGGCGATGCCGGCTGCTTCCGTGGGCGTGAAATAGCCGCCGACGATGCCGGCCATCAGGATGACCGGGGTCAGCATGGGGAGGATCGCCGCAATGCCGGTCGTCAAGACTAGGCGCAGGTTGAAGGGCGTCGGCGGATTGTAACCGTGGCGCACGGCGTAGATGTGGTTGAACACCATCAGCATAAACGCGATGAACAGGCCCGGGATCAAGCCGGCAACCAGCAAGGTTCCGATCGAGGCATTGGCAATCGAGCCTGCGATCACGATCAGGATCGAGGGTGGGATGATTGATGAAAGCGTCGAACTGCACAGCGTCATGCCGACCGCATAACCCTTGGGGAAACCGTGGCGCTCCATGGCCTTGATCTCGATCGCGCCGATCGAGGCGATGTCTGCGACAGACGAACCGGAGACGCCGCCGAAGATAACGGAGGATGCGACATTGACATGACCGAGCCCGCCCGGAAGCCAGCCGACAATGGCTTCGGCGAAGTCGAACAGCTTTTCGGCGACGCGACCGCGCTCCATCAGCACGCCGACAAGGATGAACAGTGGCACGGCGACCAGCAGGAACGAGTTCATGGCGGAGAACATGCTCTGCGCCAAAAGATCGATCGGCGTCGAGGTGAACAGCAGGATAGCAGCAACGCTGGCAAGCCCAAGCGCGACGGCCAGAGGAACGCCGAAAGCACTCATGACTAGGAAGAGGGCTAGAAGAACGAGGCTCATGGCTGCTTCTCCGAATTCGGTGTCGCGCTTTGCGCGAGGAGGAGTTCAGGCATGCCTTGCGAGAACTCCGGAAGCTCGATCAGGTCGCGACGGGTTCTAAGCGATTCCACGATGGCAAGAACGCCGAGGATAGAACTGAGCGGCATGATCGTGCCGATCAGCCACATCGGAACGGCAAGCGTCGCCGCCGTCTCATTCATCATCAGCTGCTGTTGCACAAGGCGATACCCGGTCCATCCGGTCAGGATGAAGAAGATCACCGAGCTCACCACGTAGATCGGCAAAGACAGTCGACGGATGAAACGCGGCATCAACGCGATGAGGACGGTGACGCGTGCAGTTTCGACCGTTCTGAAACCGGCCGCGAGACCGAGGAAGATCATCCACACGAACAGGTAGCGGGTGGCTTCTTCGGTCCACGAAACAGGGTAACCGAGAATGCGGCTGGACACCTGAAGCAGGACGACCAGCAAAACGCCGAAGACGGCAATACCGGCTGCAAAATCGGTCGTGACCTTGAGGGCCCTGCCGAACACAGAGGGGCTTTTGGACATGGCATGTTCTCCTGTCCGGATCGATCTTGCGGCCGATCCGGTGGGGGCGTGCGGATCAGTTCTTGCCGACGGCAGCAACGGTCTTGTCGAAGAATGCCTGGTCCTTCACCAGACCGGCAAACACCGGGAACAGCCCCTTGGAGACTGCGACAAATGCCTTTTGCTGTTCCGGCGTCAGTCGGTTGACCTGCATGCCGCGCGTCTGCAGCTCGGCAATCGTGCTTTCAGCGGTTGCCGCGTCGTTTGCAACCTTCCAGGCTTCCGCTTCCTTGCCAGCTTCCTCGATCGCCTTCTTGTGCGCCGCACTCAGGCCTTCGAATTTGGCCGGGTTGATCCCAAGCACCCAACCGTCGGCCATATGGTTTGTGATCGACGCATATTCCTGCACTTCGAAGAACTTGGCGCTGAGCGGCACGTTAATCGGGTTTTCCTGGCCGTCGACGACCTTCAGCTGCAGGGCGTTATAGACCTCGGCAAATGCCATCGGGGTTGGAGCCGCACCCATTTTCTTGAAGAATTCGACCCAGAGCGGGTTGTTGGGAACGCGGAACTTCAGGCCGACCAGATCTTCCGGCTTTTCGATCGGACGCTTAGAGTTGGTCATCTGGCGGAAAGGCCGCGGCCAGAGATTGATGCCCTTGATGCCGATCTTGCCAAGGTCGGTTATGAGTTCCTGCCCTTGTTCGCCCGAGAGATAGGTGCGCAGCTGCGCCTCGTCATCAAACAGGTAGGGAATGGAGATGGCGGAGAACTTCGGATTGAAGTTTGCATAGAGCGATGTTGCCAGCACCAGCATGTCGAGCGACCCGCCGGAAAGCTGCTTGATGGCAGCAGAAGGATCGCCGCCATACAGGGTCCCATTCGGGAACACCTTGATGGTCAGTTCGCCATTTGTCTTGGCCGAAACCAGTTCGGCGAATTTGTTGGCGGCAACGGTAATTTCGGATGTATCCGGATCGGGCGTTGACAAGGTCAGCGTCGCGGCCTGCGCGAACGATGCGGTGAGCATGGTGGCTGCAGCCAGCAGGCTGCGAAGTGTGAAGTGTTTCATTTTCATTCCTCCCATTTGATAGTCACGACGATAGATCAGGCGGAGCTGCCTCCACCCGCATTCATGCGTTGCAGTTCGAGAATGACGCCGCTGTGGTCGAGTTCTCCGTCACCATGATCCACCATGGCCTTGAAAAGCCGGTCAACCTCCTCGCTGACCGGAAGCGTCAATCCACGGCTTCGAGCAAAACCCAATGCCGTCGATGTATCCTTCACCTGATATTTCGCCGGACCGCCAGGCGTGAAATTGCCCTCTACCATGCGTAACCCATGCTGGCGAAAGACGGTTGAATCGGCGAACCCGCCGAGCAATGCCTCGCGAACACGGGCCGGGTCCGCGCCGCCGCTCCGTGCCAATGTCAGGGCCTCGGCAACCGCACAGATCGTCGAGGCGACGATCAGCTGGTTGGCGAGTTTCGTCAGAGCGCCGCTTCCTGACGGGCCCACATGCGTGACGCGGCCAAGGCAGGAAAACAGCGGGCGAAGGCGATCAACGATGGCTTCATCTCCACCCGCCATGATCGCAAGCGTCCCATCCCTGGCGCCCTTCTCCCCGCCCGAAACCGGAGCGTCGAGACAGGCGATACCACGATCACCACAAGCCTTTGCCAAGACAATCGCCGTTTCGACCGGGATCGAGCTCATCACAGCTAAGATCGATCCGGGCCGCATCGCCGCGATGACACCGTCATCGATCAGCACCGTTTCGCAGACCGGGCCGGAGCTCAGCATGCAGATCACCACATCGGCGCCCGCCACCGCATCGACCGCGCCGTTGGCAGGCACAACGCCCCGAGCGTGCAGCGCCGATGCCTTGTCCGATGTCCGGTTCCAGGCCGTGACCGTGTAACCGGCCTCCGCCAGGCGGCCAGCCATGGGTGCGCCCATGATGCCGGTGCCGATGACCGCGATCGTGGTGGTGTTCATCTGTCCATCCTCCCCACTCACAGATATTGCCGTGTCGAGAAGCGCACCGAGCGCTCTTCGACGATCAGCGGCGGGAAAGCATCCCGGAAACGCGCCAGATGGGGCGTCTCCAGATGGGCATCGAAATCCAAGCGGCTGTCATAGACTTCGTAGAAGACAACCGTGTCGTCCGAGCCTTCCGGGCAGATGACGTCGAACTGCCGGCAGCCCGGTTCGTCGGCCACGGAATGTTTGGCGTCGTCCTGCGCCGCCTCCAGGAAAGCCGGCAGATTGCCCGGCTTGACCTGGAAGTCCGCAATCACGACGAAAGCTTGGCGGCTCATCGGACTGTCCACGCTCACTCCGCAGCGATCTTGACCGGGCGGAAGCGATCTTCCATTTCCCGGCGCAGCTCCACCACATCGAGATCATTGACGATTTCGACATCGTCAAAGGAGACGATCTGGTCTTTCTTGATCGGCCGCTTGAGCTTGACGTTGTGTGCAAGACCAATTGGCAGCGCCTTGAGATCAAGGCTTCGGTTTGCCGGGATGGCATTGGCCCAGACGGCGTAGCCGCCCTCGCCATCGAGCATTTCGCCAGGCTGCATGTCCTTCTTGGCAGTCGCCACGGCATCGCCGCGGAACTCCTTGGAGCAGCCGGTCGGCTCGTTGCGCAGCACTGCTGACAGTACGCTGATCGAAGTCTCGAGGCCGATAATATGGAACGGACGCCACATCGAGGCATACCAGCCAGACGGATCTGTCAGCAGTCCGTATTGCTTGAAGCAGGCGCGGGCATATTCATTATGCGCCTTGAACGTGACGAAGACGCCGTAGCGGATGTTGTTGAAGACTTCGCGGCCATCCGGCTCCTGGCTGGCCGCGATATCGACCAGGCCCGAGCGCGCCATGCGGCCGCCATCGGAGACCGGGCGGAACACGCGCGCCAGGTCGTGCAAACCCGCCGGAGGGAAAGCCAGGCCGTCATCCGGGCAATCGAGCCCAGTTCCGTTGGCAACGGCTGCCATTTCGATCGCCGCCTTGGTGCCGTCAGTAAACGAATTGTAGAGTTTCGGATTGAGGTTGTCGGCGGCCACCTGTTCTTCGGTCCAGCCGAACAGTCCCCAGACCGTATCCGGTGTCGAATAGCGATAGCGCGGCTCGAAATTCATGCCCTTTCCGGCAGAAGTGATCTCAAAGCCGGTCGCACGCGCCCAGTCGACAAGTTCGCAGATCAGCGCTGGCTGGTCGCCATAGGCCATCGAATAGATCAGGCCCTTGGCACGAGCCTTTTCCGCCAGGATCGGTCCGACCATGACGTCGGCTTCGACGTTTACCATGACCACGTGTTTGTTGCTCTCGATAGCACCCAGCGCATGACGGGTTCCAGCAATCGGATGGCCCGTCGCCTCGATAACGCATTCGATCTCGCCGAAGTCGAACATCGCCTGGACATCATCGGTGACAAATGTCGTGCCGTTCTTGATGGCATCCCCGCAGCTGGTAGCGGCATAGCGCTCTTTCTGCCAGCCGACACGGCTCATCGATTCCTTTGCCTTGCCGACATCGAGATCAACGACGGCAACGAGGTGAAGGCCCAGGATCTTCTGGGCCTGTGCCATGACCATAGAGCCAAACTTGCCGGCCCCGATCAGGCCGACCCTGACAGGACGTCCATCGGCGGCACGAAGCGAAAGCAGTGAGTAGAGATTCATTTCAAAATCCTCGGCTGGGGAATACCGTTCTGGAGAGCCCGGCCGGAGCGATCATCAGTCACACGCACTTCTCGGATGTCAGGCACAGATGTGCCTCCGCGAATACGGTTGCGCCGACGATAGTGTCTCCTCCCGAGGAACGCGGCACTGTAGCCTGCGCCTCCTAGCCGCCTCCCACAACGGCTATCAGGAGAGTGTAGGGTGGATAAGCAATTAGCTCAATTTAGAATTATCTGCCGAATCATTAGAAATTCTAAATGATGTGGCCGGTTCGAGCGAATAATGCTCGGGGCTACTAAGCGGTTGGAACGAGAACTTTTGCGACCTAAGTTTGATATGTTCCCTGAAGCTTCAGCCGTTTGCAGAAGCTTCGTATAATGTTCAGCGGCTACGATTTCTTTCGACGCATGCCTTTAAAGGGATCCAACCAGCGACCCGCTGAAATTCGAAGGCGTCGGGAGGATAATTGAGGCGGGATGACAGCCACCCACGTTACGGTCGCCGTCAGTCCTTAGCGGCTAGATGATACCAAACGCTTTTCGATCGCCATTCCAGTTCGTCGTCTTGAGGAACTGCTCCCAACTCAGGCTCGCTGGGTTGATCCGTCGGCTCCATCCCAAATCCCGGTCTTTGCGGAAATAACCTTGCTCTACCGCATATTCCGCCATACCGATGATCTCGCGGACGAGCTCCTCGTTCTTCGCAAACTCGGGAAAGTGGTTGATCAGTTCCTTGGAGCTATAGGCGGAGGCGTAGACGGCGTTCCGTCCGGTGACGCGGGTGAACGTCTCGATCATCTCGGCCGGAGAGAGGACGTCGCCGATGACCGGGAGAGTATGACCAGCATAGGCGTCCGGGTGATCGAAGATCTCCAAGACCGCGGGTCCGGTCGCCGTCAGCGGATCGACAAACGGAGCTTGAAAATGTTGGGGCAGGTAGACCGGAAAAACCAGCGCGTCGCCGTCCTTGCGCGGAACATAGTATTCGAGCAGGTTAGTGTAGAAGAATGCGAGCTGAATGAACGAGCTTCGGATCGGAAGCTCGCGCATGTATGCCTCTACCCTCGCTTTGTCCGTGAAGTGCGGCGCGAAACCCGTTCCAGCTGTAATGCTGTCGACGTTTTCCAGCGAACTGAAGACGATGTGGCCGACGCCGGCTTGAACACAGGCGTCCGCAAGCTCCTTCCCGATGTCGAACTCGTAGTCCGCCGGCGGGACGACACCTGGGGTCATCAGGAAGGCCATCTGCGCGCCCTGGAATGCCTTGACGAGATCCTTCCCGTGGTTGAGCGCGAGAGGCACTTCGACAAGCTCTGCCCCCTGTCCCGCCAACCGAGTTGCCTCGGCGGAACCGGTACGACTCGTAAGGGCACGCACTCGGTACCGCCCGCTTCCCAATAAGGAATGGGCGACGCTGCGGCCCTGCTTGCTAAGGCTGCCAGCCACGACGACCAGGGGTTTGCGTTCGAACGACATGTGGATCTCCATCACCTGTTGGAGCTTCTCTGATGCTCCTTGAGGGATGGTCATCGCAGACTGTAACGTATCTGAGAAATCGATTCCTTTCTGTGCTACCATCCAACGGATGGATACATCTCGAATAGATCTCAATCTTCTCGTCAGCCTGGAAGTTCTTCTCGCGGAGCGGAACGTCACGAAGGCGGCCTCTCGGCTTGGCCTGAGCCAGCCAGCCCTCAGCGCCCAGTTGAACCGTCTCCGCGACCTGTTCGAGGACCCGCTGCTCGTTCCTGCCCACCGAGGCATGATACCGACGGCGAAGGCGCTCGATCTTCTGGAACCGCTGCGGGCATCGCTGGACCAGTTTCGCAACATGCTCCAAAGTCATGACAGGTTCGCCCCGGAGACCGCAGAGCTGAAGGTGGCCGTCGCCTGCACGGATTATGTCGAAGCCACGGTGGCAGTCCCGCTGATGCTGGCTTTGCGCAAGCAAGCTCCCAAGATACGGGTCGCGGTTCATCGCCTGAACCCGCCGACATTACCTCGGCAACTAGCACAGGGAGATGTCGATTTCGCCATCGCCACTCCTGATCCAGATCATCAGGACCTTCGCACCCGCCACCTGTTCAAGGAGAACTATGTTCTTATTGGGCGGAAAGGGCATCCGCGGATCAAGGACGCGGCAACGGTGGAAGGTTTCGCCGGCCTCGAACAGGTGATCGTCTCCCCTTCCGGCGGAAGCTTCTATACGCCGGTCGATGCCTTACTGGCGGCAAAGGGCTGCCAGAGAAGGGTGGCTGCCTCGGCCGCCTCCTTCCTGGTCGTTCCTGTAATGGTTGCCTCCAGTGACCTCGTCGCCCTGGTACCGCGGCGGCTACTGGGGACCACCGGGCCTTTACTCGATGTTATGGAAGTTCCGTGGCTGTCGGAAAGTTTCGGGGTGGCGCTGATATGGCATGAGCGCAGCCACGGACATCAAGGCCAACGCTGGGTACGTGAACTTATTC
The DNA here is from genome assembly GCF_001423425.1 of Rhizobium sp. Leaf306. GTDB lineage: Bacteria > Pseudomonadota > Alphaproteobacteria > Rhizobiales > Rhizobiaceae > Neorhizobium > Neorhizobium soli. Next base: position 8,954 of record NZ_LMNX01000008.1, on the reverse strand, counting down.
AGCATCTGACAGCAAGCTAGGAAGAGTACGCAGGCTGGGCAGCTTCGGTTCATCATCTTGGGATTTTCTAGCGCAAACCGGACCGCTGCAGAGGCTTGATACATCGGGAGCGGCGGCTGAGTCTCCTAAACTTCCAGGTCTTGAAGGGATCTGAGCCAGCGACCCCTTCCACGACTTTCTAGAAATTTCAATAAGTTAGGCTTTGCAAGCGACGTTGTCCGGCACTGTTGTATCTGCAATCGCCGCTTAGATTTTTAAAGCTGAACATTGCCGGCAAACGACAGAATTCTGCAAAAGATTCAATTATTTAAGCCAATATTATTTTCGTTCTGGAAGCCTTGAGAAATCCATCCAGCGGACGCCTCTTTACCCTGATATCAAACCGAGCCCGGCCGACTGATCCATCACCGTTGATGAATCTCTCTCTAGCATGATACATCTCTCAAGATTGTTAGACATGCATTGGCGTCGCGCAACGCGAGCCGCTAGGAGCTGTGTGCCCTTTGACTTTCTGGCATTCAATGGTTTGGCGCACAGATGGCATTCGCGTGATCTCCCCGGTCAAATGGAGACGCTTCGATGGCATAGTCGGCGCTCTCTGGGAGGCGGAAAGCCAAGCAGGCGCCAGCGGCTATTACCTTGCAGCCGACCCGCGCATCATGGTCTTCTTCGATGACGTATCATCGCGGGTCCGCATCTCGAACCAGAGTGGCGACTTCGAGCGAAATCACCGGCCCTTGACCCGGGCAATCTACATTCCGGCGGGCGTGCCGATGTGGACGACGAGCACGTCACTTCATCGCTTCTCGCATCTCAACCTGCATATTCATAAAGACCGTCTGCTGCGCTTCCTGTCGCCATCGGTCGGGCAGGCTGCCGCATTGTCAGCGCTGAAACAGCCTGCGGAATTACAGGATGCGCCGGGTCTGCAGGTGCTTGCCGGTCTGCTCGCCGAAGAACTGGACAATCTCTCTCGTCATGAGGTCTATGCGGAAAGCTTGGTCGGCAGCATCGTCACCGGACTGCTCGAGATCTCCGAACAATTTGCTGGCAAAGCCGACGGCCGTCTGACCCAAGCGCAGATGAACAAGCTTGCCGCCCGCATCGACGGGCTTGGTGACTGCCGGATGACCGTCGCTGAAATGGCGGCCACCGTCGGCCTGTCGGAAAGCTGGTTTGCCAACGTCTTCAAGCAGACGACAGGCAAGACCCCTCTCCAGTGGCAGCTCGCCCGGCGGATCGATCTTGCCAAGAAACTGCTGCTGGACAATGACTTGAGAGTTGCAGGTATTGCAGCGCAGCTCGGTTTCTCCGACCAGGCGCATTTCACTAAGGCATTCCGACAGGTCGCCGGCGAGACCCCCGCCGCCTGGCGGCGGATGCTGCAGGTACGCTAGCCACGATGTGATCCCAAAGAAAAAGCCCACCCGCTTTAAGGCGCGTGGGCTTTATCGTTTCGAGTTCCGCGTTACCAGGTCTGACGCAGCGTCGCCATGACGGTACGGCCTGGATTGTAATAGACGCCGCCGCTGTCCTGGCTTGCAATGTGCTTTTCATCGAACACGTTGCTCATGTTGAGCTGGAACGTCGTATTCTTCTGGATCTTGTAGGTGAAGGAGGCATCGAACACGAAGGCGCTTTCCGAAGATCCGCTATTGGCAAGATCGAGGAAGTAGGAGTCCATGTATCGGCCGCCGACGCCGAACGTCATGTCGCCGCGGGCGCCCTCGCCGTCCAGCGTGTAGGTCGTCCACACAGATGCCAGGTGCTTGGGTACACGCATCAGACGATTGCCGTCATTGACGCCACCGGGCTCGTCGATCTTAGATTCGATATAGCTATAGGCTGCGATCACGTCGATGCTCTCGGTCACTTCTGCCTTGGCTTCAAGTTCGAAACCACGGTGGCGGACCTTTTCGACTGTCGACGGCAGATAGGTGACGCTGTCGTAGACGGTGATATTGCTCTTCGTCAGGTCATAGACGGACGCCGTGAACAGTGCGGGGAAGGCTTCCGGACGGTACTTGATGCCAACCTCATACTGGCGTCCAGTCGTGGGCTCGGTCCCGATGCCGGGAGGTGCAGCAGACTCGGCGTAGCTTGCGAATGCTGCGACTTCCTCGGTGATCTTGTAGCTTACGCCGAACCGCTTTGTGAACTTGCTCTGCGTATCGGAATCCGACGCGCTCGAGAAAAGGTCGTCCTGGCTCAGATCGAACCAATCGTTGCGCACGCCGATGCTGGTGGTGAGCTTGTCCCAGAAGGTCAGATCCTGCTGCAGGTACAGGCCCGTCGTCTTCTGGTCGTTTGCGGTACCGTAGGTTGGGACAGTCGAAACCGGTCCCCCGGTATAGACCGGATCTGTGGTGCTGATCGGCGGTGCACTCGTATCGTAAAGGCCGTAATTGTCCGACTTGAAGTTGTTGTAATCGATGCCGACAAGCGTCCGGCTCTCGACATCGTCGAAATCCTTTTCGAACATCAGGTGCGCATCGACAACGAATTGCTCGGTAGAGGTATCACTTCCAAAGAAGTAGCGATCCGCAAGGTTAGAGCCGTCGGTACGCGTATTGGACAGATAGGCGCTTCCGAACGCGATATCCGAATTGCTGTAGCGCGCTTTCGAACCGAAGCTCAGTCCGTTGTCGAAGTCGTGGTCGAACATCAGGCTGTAGGAATTGCGGTTGGTGGTCAGGAAGTAATAGTCCGGCTCACCGAAGAACTTGTCGCGATCAAAGTCCGACCCGATCGGCTGACCGCCGCTGCCCGGAATGCCGTCCTTGTCGAGATGATCGAAAACGAAGGACAGGCTGGTAAGATCGGTCGGGCGCCATGTGAGGCCGCCCATGAGGAACTTCTCGTTGTCCTTGGAATAATCGTATTCCGCATCAGCATTCTGGAACTTGCCGGTGAGACGGTAGGACAGCGTATCGTCTTCGGTCAGATTGTCGCCGAAGTCGAAGCCACCTTCCTTGTGGCTGAATGAGCCGCCGGTGGCATAGACCTCTCCGAAGCGTTCGGTCTTCGGCAGCTTCGTCACGTAATTGATTGCGCCGCCCGGTTCGGCCGCGCCGAATCCCGAAGAACTCGTGCCCTTCAGAACCTCGATGCGCTCATAGGCATAGGGTTCTTCCTTGACGCCGCCGAATGTGCGGCCGATCGCCAGCCCGTCGCGATAGGTGTAAGGCGTGAAACCACGAATATCGATATAGTCGTAACGATCGTCACCACCGTAATAGTCGGTCACCACACCAGCCGTATACTGCACCACCTTCTCGACGCTGTCGGCGCCACGCTGCTCGATCTCCTTCGACGTGATGACGGAGATGGATGCCGGCGCAACGAGCATATCGGTCGGCATTCTGCCGACTGCGGTGGTCTCCGTCGCGACGATCGATAGGGAATCGTTGCTCGTATCGAGCGTCGTGCCGCTTCCGCTGATCACGATCGGCGCCAAGGTCGTATTGGACATCGAGCTGCCGGCTTCCTGCGCCGCCAACATGGTCGGCGACAGCGAGACAAGCGCCGTACAAGCGAGAAGGACAGCTTTCGAGGTGGTAATCCGGTACGCGCGGCGGCCTGCTAAATCCATATCCATAGTGCGAATTCCAAGGTTGGCGTGATCTTTTAGGGGGAAAGGCCGCAAAGTCATTACCCGCCCAAGCACTTGAAATGCCTTAGCCGCAGCAAATTGTCTTACCAGAAATGTCCCCTGCAACGCTGATAACTTGAGAATCGTTGTCCGGTATTGTATAGTTTCCATAAATTGTAAAAAACCACGGAAATTGCAGGCCAAGATCTGCGCATCTGTCGGCTTCTCGTTGACGCCGTCTCGTGAACCTGAAAATAAACGTCAACTTTTAAAGCGAGGCAGAGGTTAACCCGATGATGCGGTCTTTTCTCCTTGCCGTGCGATTTGCGGCAGTAGGTCTTTTCTCTGCGCTTCCGGGCGTGGCGGCCGCAGCCGACGGTCAGGCCTATCCGATCGTCCTTAAGAACGCGCTCGGAACCGCTGATATCACGAAGAAACCCGTGCGCGTCGCAACCGTCGCCTGGGCCAATCACGAAGTGCCGCTCGCGCTTGGTATCGTTCCTGTCGGCTTTGCCCGCGCAAATTTCGGCGATGATGACGGTGATGGCGTACTGCCCTGGGTGGCGGAGCGACTGAAGGAACTTGGTGCCGAGACGCCTGTGCTGTTCGACGAGGGAGACGGCATCGATTTCGAGGCGGTCTCCGCAACCCGGCCCGATGTGATACTTGCCGCCTATTCCGGCCTCAGCCAGGCAGACTACGACACGCTGAGCCAGATCGCCCCAGTCGTTGCCTTTCCAGACGGGCCCTGGTCGACAGACTGGCGGGCGATGATCCGTCTCAACAGCGCCGGCATGGGCATGTCGGACGAAGGCGAGGCCCTGATCACCAGGATCGAGGGACAGATTGCGGAGACGGTCGCCGGTCATCCGGAAATCAAGGGGAAGTCGGCGATGTTCATCACCCATCTCGACCCGACCGACCTCAGCACGGTCAACTTTTACACATCCCACGATACCCGCGTGAAGTTCTTTGCCGATCTCGGCCTGACCTCGCCGAAAAACGTGGTGGAGGCCTCGCACTCGGGCAAGTTCTCCGGATCCGTCAGTGCCGAGCGGATCGATGCCTTCGACGACGTGGATATCGTCGTCACCTATGGAGGCGAGAAGCTTTCCGATGCGTTGAAAACCAATCCGCTGACCTCGCGCATGCCGGCAGTGGCGAAGGGCGGCCTCGTCATGCTCAGCCGCAATCCGCTGGGCACGTCCGCAAACCCGACGCCACTTTCGATCTCATGGCTGCTCAAGGACTACGTGGCGCTGTTGTCCAAGGCCGCGGGCACGACCGCTCCGAAGTGATGATGACGGCTCGCCGCACCGACGCGAAACACCGCATATCGGCCATCGCGAAATCGAACCGCAACCGCGCCTTGTGGCTTGCCGGTGTCGTGGCGCTGCTCGCCGCACTCTGTGCGTTGTCGGTTACGGTTGGCACACGCGATGTGAGCTGGAGCGATATCACTGCTGCTCTCGCTGGCCGAACGGACAACCTTGGCCAGGCCGCCGTCGCCTTGCGTATCCCGCGCACGCTTCTTGGTCTCTTTGCCGGTTCGGCACTTGGTCTTGCCGGCGCCGTGATGCAGGGCGTCACCCGCAATCCGCTTGCCGATCCCGGTATCCTCGGAGTCAACATGGGTGCGTCGCTCGCCGTGGTGATCGGCATTGTCGGGTTTCAGATCGAGACAGCGGGAGCGTATATCTGGTGGGCGATCGCAGGAGCGGCGCTCGCTGCCGTGTTCGTCTATACGATCGGCTCGCTCGGGCGTGGCGGCGCGACGCCGTTGAAGCTGGCGCTGGCGGGGGCCGCGACTTCAGTCGCCTTTACTTCCCTCGTCATTGCCATGGTTCTGCCACGCGCCGATATAGCCGGCGGCATACGCTCCTGGCAGATCGGCGGCATTGGCGGTGCGACATTTGAGAGGATCTGGCCGGTCCTGCCGTTTCTCGCCGTCGGTTTTGCGATCAGCCTTGTTTCGGCCCGCAAGCTGAACCTGCTGGCACTGGGTGACGAGCTTGCCGCGGGTCTGGGCGAACGCGTTGCCTTTGCCCGCGCCTGCGCCTCGATCGGCGCGATCCTTCTTTGTGGCGCGACGACCGCGGTTTGCGGTCCGATCGGGTTCCTCGGACTTGTGGTACCGCATGTCTGCCGGCTGCTGGTCGGGATAGACCACCGCTGGCTTCTGCCGTTTTCGGCGCTCGGCGGCGCCTGTCTACTGATCGCCGCCGATATTGCGGGCCGCATAGCCGCCCGGCCGGCGGAGATCGATGTGGGTATCCTGACTGCGCTGATCGGAGCGCCGGTCTTCATCTGGATCGTACGCCGCCAGCGCGTGCGAGAACTCTGACGATGGTTTCCACCTCGCTGCAGACACTGATTGCCAATCGCCGACGCCGACAGCGCCGCTACCGAAGCGTGGTTTCCATTCTGGCGCTGCTGGTCGTGGCGCTGTTTGCGCTCAGCCTCGCCATCGGTCAGACCGTGACGCCACCACTCGAGGTGATCCGTGTCCTGCTCGGCGAACAGATCGGAGGCGCATCCTTTACCGTCGGACAGCTGAGGCTGCCGCGTGCTGTGATGTCGGTTCTTGCCGGATTGAGCTTCGGTCTTGGCGGCGTCACCTTCCAGCTGATGTTGCGCAATCCGTTGGCAAGCCCGGACATCATCGGGATAACCTCAGGCGCAAGTGCTGCGGCGGTGTTTGCCATCATCGTCCTGTCGCTGAACGGTCCGTTCGTTTCAATCATCGCAGTCGTCGCGGGGCTCGGCGTTTCCATGCTCGTCTACGGCCTCTCCTTCCGCAACGGAGTGGCCGGAACACGGCTTATCCTGGTCGGCATCGGCATCTCGGCCATGCTGGAAAGCATCATCGCCTATATCCTCTCCAGCGCACCGGCCTGGAACCTGCAGGAGGCGATGCGCTGGCTGACCGGCAGCGTTAACGGTGCCCAACTCGGCCAGGCAATCCCGCTTCTCGCTTCGCTTGCCGTGTTCGGCGGCCTTCTGCTCAGCCGCAGCCGCGATCTGGAAGCGCTGCGCCTCGGAGACGATATGGCATCCGCCCTCGGCGTAGGAGTGGCGCGGACCCGCATGCTGATCATGGTTGCTGCCGTCGGCATGATCGCCTCGGCGACCGCCGTATCGGGGCCGATCGCGTTCGTCGCCTTCCTGTCTGGGCCAATCGCCGCGCGTATCGTCGGCAGTAGCAGTTCGCCGCTAGTTCCGGCAGCTCTGATCGGGGCGGTGCTGGTGCTGGCTGGCGATTTCGCCGGTCAGTTCCTGCTGCCAAGCCGTTATCCGGTCGGTGTCGTGACCGGAGCGCTGGGCGCACCCTACCTCATCTACCTGATCGTACGCGTCAACCGTACCGGAAGCGCCCTATGAACAGTGCAATGCCAGAACACACGCTCGAAGCCCACGGGCTGTCGACCGGTTACGGCACCAGCAACATCCTGCATGACCTCGACCTGACGGTCCCGCCGGGCAGGATCACGGCCATCGTCGGCGCCAATGCCTGCGGCAAGTCCACGCTGCTGAGAGCCATGTCGCGGCTTCTGGCCCCGCGGGAAGGTCAGGCTCTGCTCGACGGCAAGTCGATCCACCGCATGTCGGCCAGGCTGCTTGCCCGGACCATGGGCCTCCTCCCCCAGTCGCCGATCGCACCTGAGGGCATCGCGGTTGCCGATCTAGTTAGCCGCGGCCGACATCCGCACCAGAACCTGTTTTCCCGTTGGACGCGTAAGGATGACGAAGCCGTCGATGCGGCATTGACCGCCACACGCACGACCGAACTTGCCGAAAGACCCGTGGACGAGCTTTCCGGCGGTCAACGCCAACGCGTCTGGATCGCCATGGCGCTGGCACAGGAGACCGACATCCTGTTGCTGGACGAGCCCACGACCTTTCTCGACATCAGCCACCAGATCGACGTTCTCGACCTTCTGACCGATCTCAACCGCGAGCGTGGCACGACTGTTGTCATGGTCCTGCACGACTTAAACCTTGCCGCTCGCTACGCCGACCATCTGGTCGCCATCGCCAAGGGTCGGGTCCATGTCTCCGGCTCCCCCGAAGAGGTCCTGACGCAACAGAACATCCGCGCCGTATTCGGGCTCGAAAGCCAGATCATCACCGACCCGGTCTCCGGCCGTCCCATGATGCTGCCGATCGGCCGGTATCGCGTTTTGGGGTGTTGAACGGCAAGGTCATATAGCTCCTTGATGGGACCAGAACCTACGACCCGGTCATTAGAGATTAAATCACTAAGATTCCTTAGGCAGTTCATCAGCTCATTAGTAGAGGAACGCTGTGTCAGCCTGCCGAGGGATTACAAGTTGGCGGGTCGATGAGCCCACGCCCTCCGCAATGACGACCAGATCGTACTGTTCGATCTTTCCGCTTGCGAAGGTAACCGAGACGGCATCTGCTACCTCCTCGCTGTCGATCGGGTCAAAGGGCGCAAGGTCGGCTTACAGGAACCACGCTTCGGCCGCTGTCAGCAGTTTCTTCTCGTCTCTCATTCCTTCCTGGAACAAGCGGAAAAGCAGCATCGCGAGCTCGTCGGGATGCGTGTCGTGTATCGGCACTGCCTGCGCAAATACTCTTTCGAGCAGAGCCAAGTCTTCAGGCCGGAGAAGAACATCAGATGGAATTCTACCGCGCATAACGTAAGCTATTGTGAGGTTTGTCGATTGGCAAGTGTTCGTGGAAGTATGATAGCGCTACAACTTCGTCGTCGGCTCGTTCTCGCCAGACTGACCAGGCTGCCACTGTTCACAGAAACACGACCCAGACTTTGTTGCGGCGCAACAGGGTGGATCTTGCCACACTGGCGCTGAGCGGCAGCGAACGCACCGCCCAGCGAGATCATGCTTCGCTCGGCTCCCTTGGTGCAGGCGGTTGGGAATGACGAGGCGACATTCTGGTTATATGCCGGGCAGCTTCAATGGCGCTCTCGGTTGGATGCAAATCGATGATGTTTTCTGTACTGAAAACGATATCATCTGGCACTAGGTGCGGGTCTCGCGGCGGCTGAAGATGCGACGTCACATTCGATCCGCTGGCAAGTTGTATGACAGCGAGAATCAACCCTATGCATTAGTGCAGGCATGTAACGCCACGCTTAACGTTACGCCAACCATGTCGGCGGCATAGGAGGCTACGTAAAGAATCCTTCAAACACCTCCCTGTAGGCTTTGACTCGAGGCAGGCAGAGCAATGCAGATCGATTTACAAACTCTCTGGTACTTAACAATCGGAACGCTGCTGGTGTCAGCTTCGCTTCTCCTTTGGGAAAGGCAGGCTTATCCAGGTCGCGCACGCGTGCTCGGTGTTATGGCCGCGGCTCTCTTCGCGTTCGTTCTCG
>NZ_LMNX01000007.1 GCF_001423425.1 Rhizobium sp. Leaf306 | reverse complement strand
GAGAACTCTCTCGATTAATTCCCGCATCACTGCGAAAACCAATCTGGTGTTCTCATATCAAAACGTGACCGTCATTTGTCTTCTAACAGATGAACCTAAGTCCATCCTGCGAGACCGCCGACCACGTTTCTCTTTCTTCTCATATTCAATTGTCAAAGAACCGACGCTCCCGCCCCAAAAGGCTAAAACGTCAAAAACCCAAGAGCCAAACCGTAACCCGGCCCCAATCAGCATCCGCCAATCTTTTTAGGTTTTCACCGAAACGAAGAAGTCCGTCGCTAGCAGCGCCGCCGCCCTCGTTCAGTGAGCGGGTTATAGATCCGAGCCCCGGAACAAGTCAACAGGGGTCGTCGCAAAAACTTCAAGAAAAATGCAAGGCTCTGAATTAACACGATAATTTGCAGTTTTACGCGCAAGGGGGCTGTCAGCACCCTTTCACGCTCATGATTCACGCGCGGCGGTGAAGCGATTGGCCGGCATAGAGAGACCAAGGTTCTCGCGCAGCGTCTTTCCTTCGTACTCGTCACGGAAGAGACCGCGGCGGCGCAGTTCCGGGAGCACCAGTTTGACGAAATCATCGAGGCTGGACGGCAGGGTCGGGAACATCAGGATAAAGCCGTCGGCTGCCCGGGTCTCGAACCATTCCTCCATGAAGTCGGCAATCTGGGTGGGCGTCCCGGTGATACCATTGCCGGTGTGCTTTTCCGCATAGTGACGGATCAGCTCGCCGACCGTCCGGCCGCTTTTGACGAAATCCACAAGCTCGTCGAACAGCGCCCGCGAACCGCGTGGCGTCTCGGGCAGACGGTCCATGGGGAACGGCTGGTCGAGAGGAACGCCTGCGAGATCCGCCTCAAGAAATTCCGACAGCATCAGCCGACCGACATCGGGATGCAGCTTGTCGATCATGAAATCGACCTTGGCCTGCGCTTCGGCTTCGGTCTCTCCGACGTTGATGACAATGCCCGGCATGATCTTGAGATCGTCAGGATCCCGACCGTAGGCGGGCATGCGATCCTTGACGTTCTTATAGAAGGCCCGGTTGCGATCGATGTTGGAGGCGAGACTGAAGACGATCTCCGAGGTGCGCGCGGCAAGATCCATGCCGGGCTCCGACCCGCCGGCCTGAGCAATCACCGGGCGGCCCTGGGGCGAACGTGCGATGTTGAGGGGACCCCGGACCTGGAAATGCTTGCCCACATGGTTGAGCGTATGCAGCTTATCCTTGTCGTAATAGATCCCGGTCTCGCGATCGAGCTTGAGCGCGTCCGCCTCGAAACTGTCCCACAGACCGAAAACGACATCGACGAATTCCGCACCCCGCTCGTAGCGCAGGGCGTGGGGATCGAGTCCGTCGCGGTTGAAGTTATAGCCCGTCTCGTTGTGATCTGATGTCACGACATTCCAGCAGGCGCGGCCGCCGCTCAAATGATCGATCGAGGCAAAGATGCGCGCGACGTTGTAGGGTTCGTAATAACTGGTCGAAACGGTCGCGACCAGACCGAGCTTTTCGGTGGAAACCGCGAGCGCCGAGAGAAGCGAAAGCGGCTCGAAACGGTTCATCTTGGTCGGCTGTCGCGCCAGGGCTGCCGGATCGCCGACAGCGGCCGCGGGAGAGTCCGCCATGAACATGAAATCGAACTTGGCCGCCTCGGACTGTTTCGCGACGTTGAGGAGATGGGCGAAATCATTGGCGCCGTTCACATCGCTATCAGGATGCAGCCATGAAGCGGGATGAAAGCCGAAGGTATAGACGAATGTGCCAAGCTTGAGTTTGTCGCGACGCGCCATGCTGTTATTTCGAACTCCCGATTGATGCCGATCGGTGCGCGGTATCGATCCGCTCTGCGCACACTTGCCCGAAGCTTAGCAGCAGCCTCCCGGTCGGCAAGAACCGACCGGTTGTTTTCGCGCAAATACCGCACGCAATCTGGGGGCAAGGGGATCAGCCCGCTCGATATCCCGGCCGACAACGGTAAAACATCGGCAAGGGTCCTGCCCGTCAGGACGGTGCGAAGGGTTGAACCGCCTGACCGCCGAACAATGTTTCCCGTGGGATTTGGAAGATGAAATACGGATTGAGGAGCGGCAGCATCGTTGCCTGTTCCAGCCGTTGCAAATGATCATCACTCAGTGTGATTGCGAGCGACGCGACGTTCTCCGTGAGTTGGGCGACTCGGCTCGCACCGATCAGAACCGAGGACACGCCGGGTCGGTTGACAACCCAGGCAAGCGCAACTTCCGCCGGGGAACGGCCGATCTCGTCTGCGACCGTCTTCACCACATCGACCACGTCGAAGTTGCGCTCGGTAAACAACATGCCCCCAAACGGATTGTCCCCGTTTAACCGGCCGTCGCTGTCTCCCTCGCTCGTCGGTGCACCGCTATCGGGCATCGCTGTGGCGCGCCCCGCATCGGCAATCTTGTCGCGACCATACTTGCCGGACAGCAAGCCGGCAGCGAGCGGGCTCCAGGGAACGAGCCCCAAGCCGAACTCGGCACCTGCCGGGATAACATCGAGCTCGACGCCTCTGTCGATGAGCGAATAACTGTACTGCAGGCCGATCGGCTTCGGAAGGCCGTGCGCTTCCGCAAGTGTTGCGATCTTGGCGACATACCAGGCCGGCGTGTTGGAAAAGCCGTAATGCAGGATCTTTCCGGCGTGCACCGCGTCCGCCAGGGTCTGCAGCACCTCCTCGGCGGGCGTCGTACGATCCCAGACATGGATCCAGTACATGTCGATATAATCGGTTTTCATCCGCCGCAGCGAACCCTCCATCCCGAGCCGGATGTTTTTCGCGCCATTCCCACCCCAGAGAGGCGTGCCCCGCGCGCGGGAAAAACCGGACTTGGTGGCGATCACCAGACGATCCCGGTTGCCTTTGTCCTTCATGAAAGTGCCGAGCATGGTTTCGCTTTCGCCGCCCGAATAGATGTCGGCGGTATCGACGAAGTTGCCGCCAGCGTCGGTATAGGTATCGAACAAATCACGCGACGTCTTTTCACCGGCGCCCCACCGACCGGCGCCGAACGTCATCGTTCCGAGCGCGAGCGGGCTGACGATCAGTCCGGATTTGCCGAGTGTGCGGTAATGCGTGAGATCCATGCGTCTTCTCCATGCTGGTGATGACGAAGAACCTAGCAACACCTGCTCCTGCCGATTAGAGGTTGCGGGCGGCATGAACTTGTGAACAGCATGCAGCAATGGAACGCAACCACCTCAATGATCTCATGGCGTTCGCGACGGTCGCACGAGAGTGCAGCTTTACCCGTGCGGCCGCGATCCTCGCCATGTCGCCATCGGCACTCAGCCATGCGATGCGCGGGCTGGAAGAAAGGCTGGGCGTTCGGCTTCTGGCGCGCACGACACGCAGCGTGTCTCCGACGGAAGCGGGCGAGCGGTTGCTTCGATCACTGAACCCGGCGCTGGCGGAGATAGAAGACGGCCTGCAGGCAATGGCTGAATGGCGCGACAACCCGTCTGGCACAGTGCGGATCACCACCTTTGCCTATGCGGCCAGGATCGTGCTTCTCCCGAAACTGCCGGGATTCCTGCTTGCAAACCCGGATGTGCGCGTGGAGGTCAACATCGATGATGGCTTGACCGACATCGTCGCGGCCGGTTTCGATGCGGGCATCCGGCTGGGAGAAACGGTCGAAAAGGACATGATCGCAGTCAAGATCGGCCCGGACCTGAGGACGGTGGTCGTCGGCACTCCCTCCTATTTCGAGAGATACCCGCCTCCCCTGACACCCTATGATCTCGACCGTCATGCCTGCATCGGTTATCGGCTGAAGACATCGGGCGGACTTCTTCCCTGGGAATTCCAGAGGGGTGACAAGGAAATCAAGATCCGCACCCGCGGGCCTCTGGTCGCCAACGACGGCGATCTTCCGGCTGCAGCCGTACGAGCGGGCGCCGGACTCGGTTACATTATGGAGCATGACGTGGCGGAGGATATTGCGTCGGGCAAGCTCATCCAGGTCCTCACCGACTGGTGTCCGAAATTCCCGGGTTTTCATCTTTATCACCCGAGCCGTCGACAATCCCCGCCGGCGTTGCGGGCGCTGATCGCTGCCTTGAAAACCAGTTGAGCAAGGGCTCCGCAATTTGCTACTGGCGCGGTCAGCAACGTGTTTTTGTGCGTACGCTTGATGACATCTCCTTTCGATCTATCTGGACCTCATGAAAATTGTCGAAAAAAGAAGCGACCGGATCAAGTTCAGGGACTGCGTGCGGTTGCTCGAGCGCCCTACGGGTCGGAACGCCATCGCCATGCAGGCTGCATTTGCGGTCGTCGATCTGGCGATCCTGGCATTCTTCCTGCTCGGCCCGTATCTTCGGTCCAGCCCGTCCTATCTGATCGTCGATTACATCATCGCAGCCTGGATCGGGTTGGAGCTCATGGTCCGCGCCGTCGCAGCGCCGTCACTGCGCCACTGGCTCGCAAGGCCGTTGACCTGGATCGATCTCGTTCTCCTGGTGACGCTGCTTTTCCCCGACGCGCTGTTCAACTTTGCCTTTCTTCGCGTCATGCGCCTTTGGGCCATCGGACAAAGCCCCTTGCTGAAGGAGGTTCTGCGGCGTGCGGGCTGCGTGTCCTATCTGGACGTCGTGCGCGCCGTGCTGAACTTCCTGGTGTTCCTGTTTCTGATGACCGGGTTCGTTTACACCACGTTCTTCTACAATCGTGACGGAAGCGAAGGTTTCATCGACGCGCTCTACTTCACGGTGGCAACGGTCACCACGACCGGTTTCGGAGATATCACGCTTCCGGGAACGGTCGGCAAGCTGACATCCGTCTTCACCATGATCATCGGCATCTCGCTGTTTGTCCGGCTGGCGCAGGCGATCGTCAGGCCGCACAAGGTCACGTTTCCCTGCCCGCGCTGCGCTCTGCAACGCCATGACGCAGACGCGGTGCATTGCAAGGCCTGTGGAGAGGTGTTGAACATTCCGGATGAGGGCAGTTGAGATAGTGCACTAAATCTTAACGATGTTTCACCCTGTGACACCGCCTCCCCGGCGCCTATCTCGTTGTTCGACGAAGGCGCGCCGCATGCCGCGGTTCTAGTGGGTCTTGCTCGCAGTCAAACATGCGTCAATGCCGCAATTGTCCGCAATGCGCACCCTGTTGTTTGTAATCAATGCATCCTCTTTCCATCCTTCCCCAGGACAACAGTCGTATATAAAGAAGATGATTGATGCCCAAATGTTAGAGAGGAACTGGATCAGGGAAACGGCGCTAGCGCAGCGACTTCCGCAGTCCGAAAAACGAGAAAGACACTCGTAATTGTGAGGGGGAAATGTGGAAATCGCCTGGAATCAAACACACCTAAGAACGCTCCACTGGCGGACTGGACAGTAAGACCTCATGCTTTGACTGCAACGCCAACCGTCAGCTAAAGGTTACTCAATTTCGAAGAGGCGTCGATCCGTTCGCTTAACCTTTCAAAGTTAGCTGCGATGTTGAGTATGCTTATCTCATAGTCGAAATTGCCTGGAAATCCGTCGTCAATCGCTGAGCACCTGAACGAGTGCGTTCAGTAGTACGCAGTCGGGCTTCCTTAACCTGAAGATCTAGTTACCACACTCCAGGTATGCTTCCACATCGAAAGGCTGCAGGAAGTAAACAGAACGGGGAAGCCTCGGGCTGGGATGAGGAAGTCGAAAGCGGCCCGCTCATCGCTTCACTCCCGATATTTCCGCATGAAGCGGCTGTCGATGCGATGCTTCCACTTGGCCACCCAGCGGCCGGCCACGGCTATGTTCCACTTGTCGGCGATGGCCCGCCCGTCGGCGAGAGAGATCAGTGCCAGCCATTGCCGTTGCGGTTGATAAGATAGCGGGGCTTCTCCGCAGAGGCTGCGGCGGATGTTCTCGGCCAGGACCGGTCCTTGGCGCACGGCAAACACGCCGGCCTTTGGACGGGGGCTCGGCAGAGATGCGACGTCGCCGGCAGCGAAGACATCCGGATGCGAAAGGGATCGCAGCGTATCATCCACGCGAATGAAACCGTTTTGGTCGAGGAGAAGGCCGGTCTCGCGCAAGAAGCCTGGTGCGCCGCTCGACGTCGTCCAGATGACCTGATCTGCTGCGAGCCGCCGCCCATCACGGGCGATGAGTTCAGCGTCGTGGAAAGCGACGACATCGAACGCGGGGTGATGGGCGATGGCCGCCCTTCGCAATTCCCGCTCCAACAAATGCCGCGCCCGCCGACTGCGCTCCGGAACCGGCTCCGCTGCCCGTCCGACGAGTATTATGCGGATGTCTCGTCCGGAAAACCGGCGTCTGAGCGCAAAGGCGACCTCCACGCCTGCCACCCCCTGCCCGACGACCGCGAGCGTTGAGAGCCGTCCTTCTGCGGCCAGCGCATCGAGCCGGGCAAGGCGATCGGCAAAGCTTGCGATCGGCTTTACGGAGATGCCGGCCGATATGCCGTCGGGCAGTATAGGGGTGGAGCCTATATCGATCGAGAGCAGACCGTAGCCGAGGCTTTGGCCGCTCGCGAGCGAGACGACGCGGCGTTCCGGGTCGATAGCGGTCGCCGTGGTTTCGGCAAAGGTGACGCGAGAACGCGCGCACAAGGTCGCCAGATCGATGTGGAAATCGTCGAAACCATATTCCCCCGAGATATGGCCCGGAAGCATGCCGGAATAGGGCGCATAGCGAGACGGCGAAACCAGCGTGAGCTGCGCGCCGAGACCCATCTGCCCCAGAAGGCGCACCACCTCGACATGGGCGTGGCCACCACCGAGAAGCACGACTGGGTTTTTCGCGCTCGTCTCAGTCATGAGACGCTCCGTTCATGCCGATCCGATGAACGGGACCGCCAGCGGCCTCGGCGTCGGCATCGTCATGGGTGACGAGAATGACCGGCAGGCCGGCGGTCCTTGCGCGCTCGAACACTAGGGTTCGCATCTGGGCGCGCAGCTCCATGTCGAGCTTGGAGAAGGGTTCGTCGAGCAAAAGCAATCTGGGCCGGGAGACGAGAACGCGGGCAAGCGCCACCCGGCCCTTTTGTCCGCCAGAGAGCGTGGCCGGGTCCCGGTCCGCAAAATCTGCAAGGTTCATGTCGGCGAGAATGTCTGCCGCGATTTGTCGGCGGCGGCGGCGATCTCGTACATCTGCCGGAATGGCGAAGGCGACATTGGCACCAACAGACATATGCGGGAAGAGCAGCGGGTCTTGAAACAGGATTCCGGCGCGACGGGCTTGCGGCTCCAGCGACAGGAGATCGACACCATCGACGGAGACCTTACCTTTAGCGTCGAATACCGGATCGAGGAACCCACCGATGAAAGACAGCAAGGTGGATTTGCCCGATCCCGATGGTCCCATGACGGTGAAGACTGAACCGGGAGGAACCTCCGCGGTCAGCGCAATCAGGCTGACATCACCCATCCGGATCAGCACGTTCGAAAGGGAGAGGCCGTTGGTCGGCTGTCGCTGGAGCATCATCAGACCCTCATCTCCCGGCGGTTGCGGTGGAGCGCTGAGGGGATCAGCGCGAGGAGCGCGAAGGCGAGAAAAGGCACGATGGTCTGCAGCAGGGCATAGACTCCGATGACTCGGCGGTTGTTGCCGGAGGCTAGAGCGACGGCCTCCGTGGTGATGGTCGAGAGCCGCCCCTCCGCAATCAGGAGGGTTGGCAGATACTGCCCAACCGAGACGGCAAAGCCAAGGGCAAGCGCTGTCAGGATCGGACGGATCAGCATGGGCAGGCGGATCGACACGAGCACCGACAGCCGTGACCGGCCGAGGGCCGTGGCGATGATCTCGTACCGACGATCGAGCGCGCGCCAGGGATCGGCGAGCGAGAGGAAGACATAAGGCAGCACAAAGACCAGGTGCACGAGCACGAGGGCTGTCAGCCTGTATTCGCCGCCACCACTGCCGATGAAAAGCAGCTGCAGGCCGAAAACGAAGGTGATCTGCGGCACGATCAGCGGCAGGTAGAGCATCAACAGCGCCTTCTGGCTCGCGCTGCGTCCCGTCTGAATCTCCCGCTCCAGGCAGCCGATGGTCAAGAGGATGGCCAGCAGCGTCGAGGCGAAACCCGTCACCAATGTCGTCACCAGCGGATCGCCAATGCGCGGCAAGGCACTCATCCAGCTCCTCAACGTAAAACTCTGCGGCAGGAGATCGGGAAACTGCCAGAGACCGGCGAGAGACCAGATGGCCAGAATGGCGAGGCCTGCAAAAACGGCACCGCCGATCAGGCCGACGACCAGGATCGAAACGCGGCGCAGGAACTGGTCGCGAACGAACCGCCATCCCCTTTCCCGCGACGCGCGCAGGAGGACCGCGGCCAGCCTCTCGAGAACAAACCAGAAGAGCAATCCTGCCAAGGTGACGCCCAGTTGCAGGACGGCACCGGCCGAGGCGAGGAAACGCACGGACAGATCCGGATCGTTCATCCACTGGACGAGCCGGGTCGCGAGCGTGCCGGGCAGGTTGGGACCAAGGATCAGCGCCACATCCACGACCGAGGACGAGTAGGCGATGACGGCATAGACGGCAAAACGGATCTGCCGGTAAAGCGACGGCCAGAGCAGGTAGACGAAGCCCGCAATACGCCCATAACCGAAGGAGGCTGCAAGCCTTCGCGCAGCGGAAAGCTCCACCTGCGGCAGGGCCGCCAACGTGACCAGAAACAGGAACGGTGTTTCCTTGATCACGAGGCCCGCGATCATCGTCAGCCCCATCGGGTCATGCGGGATAAGAATGTCCGGCGGCCGATCAATGCCAAAGAGAGGCGCGACGAGGCGAATAAGGAAACCCGATGGCGCGATCAGGAAGGCGAGCCCGAAAGCGGCCGCCGCATGGGGCACGGCCAGGAGAGGCGACAGCAGATGCTGCAGGCGTGACAGCGTCGGTGTGCCGGCGTAACTCGCAACGAAGATCAGCGTGATGCCGAGAGAAATCAGGGTGGCGGCGAGGCCGGTTGCTACACTCAAGACTGCCGCTGTTGGCAGACCCGGTGTCGCCGCAAGATCTCGAAAGGGTTGCAGGCTGAGGTCATGTCCGCCGAGTGCGGGCAGATAGCCGAAGGCCGGCAGCAACGTGCCGAGGAGCCCGAAGGTGATCGGCAAGACCAGAAGGCCAAGCGTGAGGGCAACCGCACTCCTCGGAAGAAGTGCGGTCATTCCGTCCAAAAAAGAGCGATCGGTCGCCGGGGCTGTCACGGCTCAGTTGCCGCTGGCGTACCGCCGGCGCCATTCCACCTCGATGCGCTCCATCCAGCTCGCATGCGGCTCGGCAATCACGGGGCCGAGCTTGTCCGGCGCAAGGGTGGCTGCGCCGAGGTCGAGCGCTTTGAAGGCGGCACGATCCGGCTCCGGCAGTTTTGACATAGCGAGAACGGTAGGGTCGCCCCAATAGGTCGGGTCCTGCTTGCGAAGCTGTGCTTCAGGCGAGATGAGGAAGTTCGCCGTCACCAGCGCCCCCTCCTTCGCATTGGCATTGTAGGGAATGGCGACGAAATGGGTGTTGCCGAGCGTGCCTTTGGAGAAGGTGAAGGAGCGCACGGTCTCGGGCAGTTCGCCGGCCTTGATCCCGGCAGAGGCTTCAGACGGATTGAAGGCGAAGATGATTTCCAGTTCGCCGTCGGCCAGCTTCTGTTTCATATCCGAATAGTTCTGCGGGAAGGTCTTGCCCGAACGCCAGGCTGCCGGATGCAACTGGTCGAGATAGGCAAAGAGCGGCTCGACGTCAGCGTTAAAAGTCTCTTCGCTGACCGGCTTCGCCAGTTTGGAGGGGGCGCCGATCACCTCGCTCAAAACCTGCTTCAGGAAGGACGAGCCTGTAAAATCCGGTGGCGCGGGATAGGAAAACCGGCCTGGGTTCTTCTTCGCCCAATCGAGAAGCGCAGTCGCGTTGTCCGGCATGGCGAAGGCTTCGGTGCGCGCGCTGTCATGGAAGAAAACCATCTTCGCGCCACCCCAGGGGCTTTCAAGGCCCTCTGTCGGCTCGGTGAAATCTGTGAGGATGGTCGGCTGGTTTTCGACATCGACATAGGCCCAGTTGGGCAGCGAGCTTGCCCAGCCGGGGGTGAGGAGCAGCCCTTGCTGCTTCATCGAGACGAAGTTTTCGCCGTTGATCCAGATGAGATCGACCGAGCCGCCGTCATTCTTGCCGGCGGCTTTCTCGGCGATCACCTTGGCGACCGCGCTTGCGGTATCCTCGAGCTTCACCTGCACCACGCTCACCCCGTAGCGTGACTGCATCTCGGCGCCCACCCATTCGAGATAGGCGTTGATGTTTTCCGAGCCGCCCCAGGCGTTGAAATAGACCGTCTGGCCGGTTGCTGCCTTCTCGACGGCTGCCCAGTCGGAAAGCTCGGGGCCGGCGGCTTTCGCCGGAAAGCTACTTGTGGCTGCCATCAAAGCGGCGGCGAAAATCCCTGTCATCAATCGCATTCTGTGCCCTACTCCCTGAAAGTCGACCGCCTGACGCTGACGCGCTGCGGCTCCTGTTTGAATTACGTCTTCGAGATGCGCCGGGTTTCATGCTTTCTTGCCGGGACCCATTTTTCGTCGCGCGAGCGCGGCCGCAATCTCCTCGCTTGGTGCCAGATCATGCAGGGCGCCCGCCATTGCAGTCAGATCATGGGTGATGCGCATCTGTTCGACGAAGGCCCGGCATCCCCGGCAAATCGCCAGATGAAGCCTGATGTTGAGCCGCGGCCAGAAGCCCAGCTCGCCATCGATCAGAAGGCTGGCGCGCTCGACCACTTCATTGCATCGAAACATGGCTCAGCCCTCCCCGGATGTGGTAAAGTGAACGCTCATTGCGAACTCCTGCGCTTGCGGATCTGTCGCACGAGCGTCGGGATCAGCGCCACCAGCGCCAGCGCGAAGAAGGCGAGCGTGATATCGCGCGTCACGAGATCCGAAATCTGCGCTTGCCTTCCGCTCGCCTGCGCGGCGACCAGCACACTGTCAACTCCCTGGCCGAGATAGGCATAGGCGAAAGTGCCGGGCAGGATGCCGAAGAACGTGGCGGCTATGAAACGCCCGAGGCTGATGTCGAACAGGGCAGCCGCGATATTGACGACGAAGAAGGGAAAGACCGGAGCGAGACGGATGACGAAGAGATAGCCGAAGGCATTCTCCCGGAAACCGTCCGCCATCTTCTTGATGACGCCATCAACCCGGTGGCGCAGAAAATTGCCGAAGGCCGAGCGCGTGGCGAGGAACAGGATCGCCGCACCGACCGTGGCACCAACGGCCACCAGCGCACCCCCGATCATCCAGCCGAAGAGGAAACCACCGAAGATGGTCAGCACGGACGCTGCCGGAAACGAGAAGGCGACGGCCGCGGTATAGACGAGCAGGAAGATCACGGCCGACCAGAGGACATTGGTGTCGACGTAACTCCTCAAAGCCTGCCGTTGTTCGGCAAGAAATCCGAGGCTGAGATAGTCCTGCAGGCCGAAGGCATAGCCGAGTGCGAGGCCGGCGATGACGAAGACCAAGGGCATATAACGCCACATGCTACCTTTGCCGACAGCGCCCTTCGAGGTGGCGGGCTCGTCATCCGGCGGCGCGCCGTGTTGTGGGGAACGGCTGTCAATCATGGCGGTTTCCGTGAAGCTGCGGCACGCCTTGTGGGATCGGATGTACCGACGCGACAGATCCCGCGTGGTCACTATGGCTTGATAGGATCGAATGCGGCTGGACTTTGAAGGCGATTGTTTTGCTAATGACGCCTGAGCTGAGGCTGGGGGCAGCATGGCGCAGGTTGATTGTGATGATCGGGCTCTGGCGCTGCGTCTCGTCGAGGGGGATGCGGCAGCGTTCGAGTTGCTTTATCGTCGGCACAATGCTGCGATGATCCGCCTTTGCAACGGCATCGTACGCTCGCGTGTCATCGCGGAAGACGTCGCGCAGGACACCTGGGTAACAGTGCTCGACCGCATCGATCTCTTCGAAGGGCGCGGATCGCTTGCAAGCTGGATCTACACTATCCTGATCAACAAGGCGCGCAGCCGCGCCAGACGCGAAGGCCGCACGGTGTCCTTCGACGATTTTGGTGTCGACGGCACCCTCAACGACGCGTTCGACGGGCGCGGCCACTGGCGCACCATGCCCGCACTTTGGGAAAATCTGACGCCGGAACGCCATGTCGAGGGTCGAAGCGTTCTGCAGCATGTGGAAGCCGTCATCGAAACGCTGCCGCAGGCGCAGCGCGCGGTGCTGATCCTGCGCGGCCAGCAGGAGCTCGATCCGGCGGAGGTCTGCACCCTTCTCGACATTTCCGAGGGCAATATGCGGGTACTTCTGCACCGAGCGCGGCTGACGGTGCGCAACGCGCTTGACCGGCTGAATGCGGATCTCTGAGAGGGACACGGCGTGGCTCATCGATCATCTCCGGAAAAGGCGACCCAGCCCTGGCGCCAGCGGATGACGGTCGTCACCCCGCAAAGCGCGGCAAATCCATAGGCAATCAGCGGGAAATGCCAAGGCAAGAGGCACATGGCGATGAAGACCGCGATCGTCTCGAAGCCTTCGGCGAGACCGCCGGCGTAGTAGATGCCCTTGGTGGGAAATTCCGGGGCCTCGCGGCCGAGTTTCGCCGCAACTGCCGAGAAAGCGAGGAAGGACGAGCCTGTGCCGACGAAGGACACGATCAGCACCGCTGCGGGCAGCGCATTGATCTCGGGCACCGCAACCGCGAAACCGAGCGGGATCAGCGCGTAGAAGACCATGTCGAGCGCGATGTCGAGATACGCGCCACGATCCGTCGGACCATGCAGGCGGGCAACCGCACCATCGAGCCCGTCCAGCGCCCGGTTCACAAGGATCAGCAGAAGCGCCACCCAAAAGTAGCCGAGGCAAAGCGCGGCAAAGGCGCCGAGCCCGCCCATGAAACCAACGAGGCTGATCTGATCTGCACGAACCCCGCGATGGGCTAGAAACGCAGCGATGGGCTGCAGAGCTGCCTTCTGCAGCGGCAGGATCTTGGCGTCGATCATCCGCGCCTCCAGGTCTGGAAGCGTTCAAGCAGCGAGAGCAGAAACCCGTTGATGTGATTGCGGCGCCACTGACCGGCCACCAGCTTGTTGGCCTCTGCGAGCGTCGGGTAAATGTGGATCGTGCCGAGGATCTTGCCGAGCCCATGGCCATG
Organism: Rhizobium sp. Leaf306; assembly: GCF_001423425.1. Lineage (GTDB taxonomy): Bacteria > Pseudomonadota > Alphaproteobacteria > Rhizobiales > Rhizobiaceae > Neorhizobium > Neorhizobium soli. Next base: position 88,419 of record NZ_LMNX01000007.1, on the reverse strand, counting down.
TTTCATGGCGAAGACGAATTCCGCCAGCAGGTCGCCGGCATGCTCGCCGACAATCGTTGCACCCAGGATCTTGTCCTTGCCCGGCACCGTCAGCACCTTGACGAAGCCACGGGCGGCCCCATCGGCGATCGCGCGATCGAGATCGTCCAAGCCAAAACGCGTGACCTCATGCGGTATCTTCGTCTCCTTTGCCTCGGTCTCGGACAAGCCCACCCGCGCCACTTCTGGATCGGTGAAGGTCGCCCACGGAATGACTGAGTAATCAGCCTTGAAGCGCTTGAGATCACCGAACAGCGCATTGACAGCGGCAAACCAGGCCTGATGTCCGGCGACATGGGTAAACTGGTAGGGCCCTGCCACATCGCCAGCGGCGAGAATGTTCGGATGAAGGGTCTGGAGGTATTCGTTGGTCTCCACCACACGATCGACCTTGATGCCGAGATACTCGAGCCCGAACCCCTTCAGCCGCGGGGCGCGTCCGACCGCGACGATGATCTCGTCGAAGCCGATGCGGAACCTAGCCCCGTCCTGTTCGACCTCGATCCATTTTTCACCGGCATCCGACCCACAGGCGACCGCCTTGTGGCTGGTCAGCACATTGACGCCGTCCGCCTTCATCGAGGCTTCGACGACCCTGGCCGCATCATCATCCTCACGCATCATCAGCCGTGGTGCCATCTGGATCTGCGTGACCTCGGAGCCAAGTCGAGCAAAACTCTGAGCCAGCTCGCAGCCGATCGGCCCTCCGCCCAAAACGACGAGCCTCTGCGGCACAGAAGGGCGATCGCGGAGCCGCTCCCACATGGTATCGGATGTGAGATAGCCAATTTCGGCGAGGCCCGGTATCGGGGGCACAAAGGCCTGGGCGCCGGTCGCAATGATGATCGCGCGCGTCGTCAGACGCTGCATGCCGCCTCCGTTCAGGGCAATCTCCACCGTCCAGGGATCGATCAGCTTTGCGTAGCCTTGCAGGACGTCGACGCCCAGCCCCGTATAGCGTTCGACGCTGTCATGCGGCTCGATTTCGGCGATCACCTTGTGGATCCGCTCCATCACCGCAGAAAAAGGCACCTTCGGCTCGACCGGCTCCAGGCCATAATGGTCCGCATGGCGCATCTGGTGCGCCACCTTTGCGCTCTTGATCAGGGCCTTCGAGGGGACGCAGCCATAGTTCAGGCAATCGCCGCCCATCTTGTTCGCCTCGACCAGCGTCACCTTCGCCTTGGCGGCGGCAGCGATATAGGCCGACACCAGCCCGGCGGATCCGGCGCCAATGATCACCAGGTTGCGATCGAAACGCTTCGGCCGCGTCCAGGTGGATCGGGAAAAGCCCTCGTTCTGGTCCATAGATTTCGTCTTTCCACCCGCAATAGACGTTGCTTCAGGAAGACGCGCAGGAATCCACATTGTTACAAGGCTTCATCAAGATTTCCTGTGATGAATGGATTTTCCCTTCAGAACAGCGCTATTACGCGATGCTGGCTTCGCTCGTCACGCTTGAACAACCGCAGCTACAACCCCCCAACCGCCTCTGCCGCGGCTTTTACGCGCTCGAAATCCGCCGGCAAAGTCAGTCCATGTTTGGCCCGCTCAAGGGCCTCCCTCGAGTGGCGTATGGCATTTTCGCGATAGCGATCATGTTCAAACGTCGCGAGAATTCGCAGCACTTTCTGCAATCTCAGCCCGACTTCGACAACGCCGGCGCCGTCCCGCGCGATCGGTGTGAAGAGATCATCAAACAGTTCGTCAAGGCTGATCGCCGGCACGTAGACATTTGGATACGGCACTTCATGCTCATCCTCCCCTGTCGTTTCGTTCCAGACAGCCAGAACGCGCACTGTCCGCGTGAGAACATCGATCGCGGTACCGGGATCGTTGGTCGCCGCCGAAAGGGCGCGAGACGCAATCTCCGACAGAACTGCAGCGCCAAATCGCGGGTCCTGATCATAGGACCTGGTATCGCCCACCGTGAAACAGCGGGAGATTGCCGTTGTCTCCTCGGCGTCATCGGCGCCGTCGATCCACGCAACCGGCGTCGACGGATCAACAAACTGACCCGGAATCATGTGAATGTATATCTGCGCTTTCGCGTCGGTTGCGATGCCGGAAAGGGCGCCGGTATCAAGGTGCTGCACATACCCTATCCGATCGACAAAGACCGGTCTCGCCGTGGCCGGAATGGTCTCGAAAGCGCTTAACCGGCTTCCGCCGAGATACGGTTGCTTACGCCGGGACCGCATCGCCTCTATGGTGACATTTTCCACTCTCTCGGTCGTTTCTGTGACACGCCCGAGCCTGGAAAGGTGGTCGATCCAACGCAAGAGCGTGACGACAATCAGCACAATCACGGCAACTGTCACAACAAAGAGAACGACGCGGCCGCGGTCGCCGTAGGCGCCGGTGCTCAACGCGATGATCCCGACAAGACTGAAGAGAAAGGAGCCGATGAAGGTCGCGAGCACGTTCTGCGTCGTGCTGTCCTCCATGACCAGCGTGGTCGCGCGGGGCGTGACGTTGCTGGTTGCAGCCGAATAGGCCGACACCATCGTGCTGAGAGAGAATGTCGTGACTGTCAGCATACTTGAGGCAATGATGCCCAGTATATTATCGACAGCGTCAGCGCCAATCTTCGTCGGAAGATCATCCGGAATGAACGGACTGGCGACGATGGCGACAAGTGCGGTGATAATGGCAAGGATGGAAAACAGACTTGCCCGAAACCAGATTTTCCGGACCAGTTTCGACAAAAGCCAAACCCAGCGTGACGTCATCGGTATTCTCACTCTTCTGGCTCGTCGCGGGCCGTCTCTTGTCGACGTCTCAGGTGTACGCCTTTGCCTGCCAAGTTGGGATTAATGACGTCGCCCGTCAGTCTGCCGCGACACTTGGTGTCCGCTTTGGAGTTCAACCCACGTAGCGGGACCTCGGATCAAGCGTCTGCGAACAGACCGCCTTCCGCTACGATGAGCGTCGGACCTGTTATGGTAACAGGCGCGCCTTGCAACGAGGCCGCCCCCCATAACAGCTATATTCCGGATGGATGTTCTGGAGCACTGTGGACCAGCTGAAACTCCGGCGAATGCACCAGGTGAAGATAGCGTTCGAACTGCGCCAGGACGTCGCTGATGAGTTGATCGCGCGACATCCCCATCACGTCATACCCGCGATTGCCGCTCGAGAAATAGGTCCGCGCCTCGAAGCGAAACTCAGGCTCTCCGGCCCGCACAGGCGTAAAACTCGCGACGCGCTGCTTTGTGGGTGTGACACCGTAGACAAAGTCACGAACATCTTGTGCGGGTGAGCGCAGGACGATCGCTCCGTCCGTGTCATCGACCACCTGCGCATGCCGTCCCCTGGAGGTCAGTTCCTGCGCGACCTGATCAAGGGCTGGACGCACATGCGTGTCGATGAAGCGACGGACATCGGCTTCGGTCGCGGTGGCCAGCATCAGGGCCAGTCTCCGCTGCCAGGTCTGCCCGGATGCCGGCTGGGCAGCCGGAAGTGTGGCGCCGTTGTGCGCATCGCGCTGTGCAAGGTCCTCTCGCATGCCCAGATACAGCGAAAGGACGAGACCGAGCATGATCACGGCAAACGGCAGCGCGCTGGCGACAGTAGCAGATTGCAGCGCCGTCAGGCCACCGGCGAGCAGCAGGCACCCCGCCACGAAACCTTCCATAACGCACCAGAAAACCCGCTGTCCTGTTGTCGTGTTCGTCTCGCCGCCGGCTGCAATGGAGTCCACGACCAGCGCACCCGAATCTGCCGAGGTGATGAAGAAGATCGACACCAGCAGAACCGCGAGCGTCGAGGTAATTGCCGGCAGCGGCAGATACTCGAAGAACCGGAACAGCCCGACTGAGACGTCGTTGGCGATAGCCGCGCCGAGAGCGCCGTTGGCGATGCCGGTATCGATGAACATCGCCGTATTGCCAAACACCGTCATCCAGAAGAAGGTGAACCCGGCGGGAATGAAGAGGACGGCGACGACGAATTCACGCACCGTTCTGCCGCGGGAAATGCGGGCGATGAACATGCCGACGAAGGGCGACCAGGAAATCCACCAGGCCCAGTAGAACAAGGTCCAGGCATCAACCCAGGGCGTCGGCTCATAGGCGTAGATGTTGAATGTGCGCAGGACCAGCGTGTCGAAATAGAGACCGAGGTTCTGCACGAAATCCCGAAACAACAGGCTGGTCGGACCAACCACGAGAACGAATATCATCAACAGGATGGCAACGATAAGGTTGGTTTCCGACAGGATGCGGACGCCCTTGTCGAGGCCGGTCACGACCGACACGGTCGCCATCGCGGTCACAACTGCGATCAACGGCAACTGCACAGCGATGCCGATCGGAACGCCGAGAAGGTGGTTGAGACCCGCATTGATCTGCGAGACGCCGACACCGAGCGACGTGGCGATCCCAAACATCGTGCCGACAATCGCAAAGATATCCACCGCGTGACCGATCGGACCATCGATACGGTTTTTGAGAAGCGGATAGAGGCCGGAACGGATCGTCAGCGGCAGGTTGTAGCGATAGCCGAAATAGGCAAGCGACAGGCCGACAACGGCGTAGATTGCCCAGGCGTGGATCCCCCAATGGAAGAAGGTCACGGTCATTGCTTCGCGCATGGCTGCGACCGAACGCGGCTCGGCCGTCGGCGGCGCCATGAAATGCGTCATCGGTTCACCGACGGCGTAGAACATCAGGCCGATCCCCATGCCGGCGGCAAACAGCATGGCGATCCACGACAGGAAGCGGAAATCGGGAACGGAATCATCCGGACCAAGCTTGAGCTGTCCGAAGCGGCCAAAACAGAGCAGCAGGACGGATGCGAGAAATATGCCGACGGAAAGCAGATAGAACCAGCCGAACGCGCCGAGGATCGATGCCTGTACGGCGCCAAAAAAAGCGCCCGCTTGCCCGGGTATGGCGATGCCGACCACCAGAAACAGACCGATGACGATGACTGAGCCGTAGAAAACCGGGGGGTTGATGACAAAACTTTTCATACCGCGGATTTGTCCTCCTGCGCTCCGACTTGCGGATCATTGGGACGGACGATCCCGCCCCAATCCGGCCGCTTTTCATGGAAACTAGGCGGCGCTCCTGAAAAGTCCACAATGACGACGCAAGCCGATGCCTATCGCAAATGTCCATTCTTCGACCATGACGGCGAGAGTTTGCAATTATGCTCCAGCTTGGCCGTCGTTACTTGCGAACAGCGTATGTCGGCCTTCGGTGAGGCGATGAAACGCGCGGCACGGATGAATATGCTCGGAGACGAACTCGCGGCGGGTCGCGTCTGTTGACCGACGTGCGCCGACGGCACTCGAGAGCTCTGTAACAATGGCTCCTATCGCAAACTTCGGCGGCGACATGCTTCGCGATTCAGACCTTCAAACATGTCGGACACGGTCGATCCTCGGGACGAGGCTGATGTCTTAAAGGCGATGCTAATCGCATTGCAAGTGTGTGAGGTTTGCAAGGACGAGCCGATTAAGCGGCTAGGAAAGCGGTTGCCGTTTTCACGCAGACAGGCTTCAGCTGCGAATTCGAGATGGCAATCCTGCGTAATCCGATACTCCGGCAACCGCGCCGAACACATCTCCGACCCCGATCAGCACAGGCTCCTCGACGCCGATCGTGCGCATGGCATCGCCAAGGCTTGCGAGCGGACCAGCCCAGCGATGTTCGTGCGTACGGCTGACGGAGGAAACCACGACGACGGGCGTGTCAGCTGTCATCCCATTGTCCATCAATCTCTGCTCGATCTGGCCTGCCATGCGTCCGCCCATGTAGAATACCGAGGTCTGGTTGGGTTTGGCGAGCGAGGCCCAGTCGACGGTCTGGGGCAGTTCATGATCCCGCGAATGGGCCGTGACGAAGCGGACCTGCTGGGCGTGGTCGCGGTTGGTGAGCGATGTCTTCAGCGACGCAGCCATGGCCGACGCTGCGGTGATGCCCGGTACCACGTCCACGGCGATGCCCTCGCTTTGCAGACGGGCGATTTCTTCGCCTGCCCGCCCGAAGATCATCGGATCCCCGGATTTAAGCCGGACAACGCGTTTGCCGTCCTTTGCGAACCGCACCATCATGTCGTTGATGTCATCCTGGCGACAGCTCTCCCGTCCGCCTCTCTTGCCGACGAGGAACCGCTTTGCCTCACGCCTCGCCAGTTCCAGCACCTCCGGCGAGACAAGATCATCGAACAGGATGACATCGGCGGCCTGCAGCGCCCGCATGGCCTTGAGCGTGAGCAGTTCGGCATCTCCCGGCCCCGCACCGACCAGGGTCACCGATCCCAAACTCGGAACCGAAGCGATCTGCTCGGCGGTGGCGAGCAACCGGTCCGCGGTATCTTGCGCTGGTGGCTCGTTGGTCGAGAGGCTTCGGGCAACGAAACGCTCCCAGAAAAGGCGTCTTGCCGGACCTGGCGAAAGCCGGCGGTTGACCGCCTCCCGCACCGACTGCGCAAGGCCTGCCCATTGCTTCAGCGCCGGCGGCAGCAGTGTTTCGATCCGCTGGCGGATCGCCTGGGCGAGAATCGGTGCCGCTCCATCCGTCGAGATCGACACGATCACTGGCGACCGGTTGACGATCGAGCCGAACTGGAACTGGCAATAGGCAGGCTTGTCGATCACATTGACGGGAATGCCGGCCGCGCGCGCCGCGCAGTAGAAGGCCTGCGCCTCGGCTTCGGTCTCGCAGTCGGCGAGCGCCAGCGATGCCCCGGCGAAAATACCGCAATGCCAGGGATGGTCATGATGCGTCAGCCCGGTCCGCTCGACCAGCGCCTTCATCGTGTCGCCAAGCTCGGCGGTTTCGCAGTACAGCTCTACCTCAGCGCCGCAGGCCTGCAGAAGCTCTGCCTTCCAGGCGGCGCCATCCGATCCACCCGCCATGACCGCCCGCTTGCCCGAAAGGTTCCAGAAGACCGGCAGCTTGGCGAGTGCTGCGATGCGTTCGTTTCCGTCACTCTGCTGCAAGGGTTTGCGTCGCATCCAGGATCCTCCTGATTTCGGGGCGGCAGGAGCCGCAATTGGTTCCGGCATTCAAGACTAGGCCGACGGCTTCCACAGAACGGCAACCGCGATGGGCGGCGGCACTAATCTCATTGATACCGACCGAAAAACAAGAGCAGACGATCGCGCCCTTGTCCGGTCGCCCCGCTGCCGGACGGCCGGCTATGAGCATGGAACGGGTGCGGCTGTCCAGATGCCGCTCCTTCAGCTGCTCGACCGCCCATTGCCGCGATACGCTGACCGGTTCCGGTGCCACGAACAAGGCTGCCAGCAGATGCTCTCCGTCAAAGGCGAGCAGGCGGTGATCCCCGGCCTGCCGGTCGAGGTAACCGGAGAAGTCCTGGCGCTCGTCGAGCTGCAAACTGCGCCGCAACCAGTCCTCCCAGCCATCGGCGGGCGGGTCGCCTGCAAATTCCAGTCGGTAACCACCTTCGGTTCTCGCGATCGCCCAATAGGCAAACGGGAGGTCGAGCGGACGCTTCGCCGTCACCAGGAAGCCATGCGCTTGCGCCTCTTGGCGGGCAACGGAAACGCGCGCCATCTTCAAGGCAGGCTGGCCGGACACCGGATCGACGCGGGAGGGGACAAGCGTATCGACGCGGGCACTCGGCGCCATCTCGCCGGTCCAGTGCATGGGAACGAAGACTGAACCCCGCATCTGCCGTTCGGTCAACAGGGCGCGCACGATGATCGACCTGCCGTTTTCGCCTTCGACATGCACGAGGTCGGCATCGCCGATACTGACGTTCGCCGCGTCCGCCGGATGGATCTCGCAGAAGGGCTCCGCGATATGGGCGGAGAGCCGGGCACTCTTTCCCGTCCGCGTCATCGTATGCCAGTGATCGCGGATCCGGCCCGTATTGAGGGTGAAGGGAAAGCGGCCGTCCGTCTTTTCCAGCGCAGGCGTCGCGACCGGCACAAAGCGGGCCCTTCGATCGGCGGTGAAGAAACCACCATCGCCGAAGAAACGAGCAAGAGTTGATCCGTCACCGCGCGACGGCCACTGGAACGGATGGAGGTCGTCATAGGCGCTGTGGCTGATCGCGGCATGGGCGCCAATATCAAAATCGCGCTCGCCCTCGTTCTCGAAGGCGGACAGGGCTGCATGCTCGGCGAAGATCTCGCCCGGAGCGCCGTAATCGAAAGCCGGGCCGAACCCCATACGCTTAGCCACCTCAGCCATCTGCCACCAGTCGGCGCGGGCCTCGCCCGGCTCAGATAGGAACGGTCTCTGCCGGGAGATCCGACGCTCAGAATTCGTCACCGTGCCGGATTTTTCGCCCCAGCCGGTGGCCGGAAGCAGGACATGGGCGAGACGGGCCGTATCGGTATCCTGCTGGATGTCCGAGACCACCACGAAGGGGCATGCCTTGAGGGCCGCCTTGACCGCATCGGCCTCGGGCATGGAGACAACCGGATTGGTCGACATGATCCAGATCGCCTTGATCCGACCGTCCGCCACCGCCTCGAACATGTCGACGGCCTTCAGGCCGGGTCTGTCGGCGATGGTGGGTGAACTCCAGAAGCGCTGCACCCGATCCCGGTGGATCGGGTTTTCGATCGCCATATGGGCTGCGAGCATGTTGGCGAGACCGCCGACTTCGCGCCCGCCCATGGCGTTCGGCTGGCCTGTCAGCGACAGCGGTCCCATTCCAGGCCGACCGATCCGGCCGGTTACGAGATGGCAGTTGACGATGGCGTTCACCTTGTCCGTGCCGACGGCAGACTGGTTGACGCCCTGGCTGTAGCAAGTGACGACCTTCTCGGTTTGTCCGAAGAGACGGTAGAACTGACGGATGAGCATGCCGGACACGCCGGTCGCCTCGGATAGGTCTGGCATGCTTGTCTGCGATGCCGCCATCAACGCTTCGGGGAACCCGGATGTGTGCCTCGACACGTAGTTTTCGTCCACCGCTCCGGTCTCGGACAGATAGGTGAGAAGGCCGTTGAACAGGGCTATATCGCCATCGGCGGCCACGGTCAGATGCAGATCGGCGATGTCGCTGGTCGCGGTTTTGCGCGGGTCGATCACCACCACCTTCATGGAAGGCCGGGCAGCCTTGGCCGCCGCCAGACGCTGGTAAAGGACAGGATGGCACCAGGCCATGTTCGAGCCGACCAGGACCACCAGATCCGCCAGCTCCAGGTCCTCATAGCAGGCCGGGACGGTATCGGCGCCGAAGGCGCGGCGATGACCGGCAACGGACGAAGCCATGCACAGGCGTGAGTTGGTGTCTATGTTGGCGGAGCCGATAAACCCCTTCATCAGCTTGTTGGCGACATAATAGTCTTCGGTCAGCATCTGCCCGGAAACATAGAAGGCGACGGCATCCGGCCCGTGCTCGGAAATTGTCCGCTGGAAGTTTGCGGCAACGAGATGGAGCGCTTCGTCCCAGCCGGCTCTTTCGCCATGCACTTGAGGGTAAAGTGCGCGACCGTCCATATCCAGCGTTTCGGCCAGCGCCGAGCCTTTCGAACAAAGCCTTCCGTAATTGGCGGGATGGTCAGGATCGCCCGCCACGCTGATCTTGCCCTCGTCGTCGACTGCGGCGATCACGCCGCAGCCGACACCGCAATAGGGGCAGGTCGTCTTGGTTACACCGGACATGGTGGCTTCCCGCATCTCACCAACTATTGTAACCGAGATATTTTCCGCTCATGCGAATCTCAATGCGGTCGCCCTTCGGATTGGCAACCTTCTCCACCACCATGTCAAAATCGATGGCGCTCATGATGCCGTTACCGCATTTCTCCTGGATGAGCTCTTTCAGGGTCTCGCCGTAAACTCCAACGATCTCGTAGAGCCGGTAGATGCAGGGATCGGTAGGGATATCGCGACCCCAGACCTTGGTCGGGAACTCCGCCAGGACGACAGCACATTCCTGGGGCAGACCGAGATCGCGCACCAGAAGATCGGCCTTCACGCGTGGCAGCGCATTCATTCCAAGGCAGGCCGAGGTAACAAATACCTCGCTCATGCCGATCCCTTCGGCAATCGAGGCCCAGCTCAGGCCGGCCTGCCGCTTCTTCTCGTAGATCATCTCGGTCACGTCTGATTTTGACAGCATCATCGCCTCCTTGGGAATATGCAGGATGGGGGTGTTTACTCGGCCGCTTCCAGCCGCCTCTCCAGGAGGATGGACAATTCGCCGTCCGTGTTGCGCAGCGGCAGTGTCGCGACGGAGCCTTCGTCGGCGCCGAGTGCGCGGCCGCTCTCAAGCGAGATCACCCAGTTGTGCAAGGGGCAGGTCACGGCCTTGCCATGGACGATGCCCTGGGAGAGCGGACCGCCCTTGTGCGGGCAACGGTCCTCGATTGCAAAGACCTCGTTTTCGGCCGTGCGAAACACGGCAACCTTGCCCTGCGGCGTCTTTACGCAACGCGCCCCGCGCAGCGGAATGTCGTCGATTCGACCGATCGTCATCCAGTTGCTGTTCATCGCCTCACTCCGCTGCCTGGTTGTAGCTGATGGTCGCCATGGGCTTGAACTCGTGCTTGTCCTTGCCCGAGACACGCTCCGACCAGGGGTCGACCTGGGCGAATGTCTGGGAGAAGACGAAGCGGTCGTAATAGGCACGGCGTTTTTCGGGATCGCCCATGATCTGGCGGCGGATCTCGTCATGGCCGATGCGTTTGGCCCATTTGTAGATGCGCTCAAGGTAACGGCCCTGCTCCCGATACATCTGGGTGAGCGCCACGATATGCTCCAGCGCCTCATCCTCGGTTTTCACCAAACCCAAAACATCCGTGCCCTTGATATCGAGACCGGCGGCACCGGCGAAATGGATCTCGAAACCGCTGTCGACGCAGATCACGCCGATATCCTTGCAGGTGGCCTCGGCGCAGTTGCGCGGACAGCCGGAGACGGCAAGCTTCAGTTTGGCCGGCGTCCACGAGCCCCACATGAACTTCTCGACGCGAATGCCGAACCCCGTCGAATCCTGCGTGCCGAAGCGGCACCAGTCGGAACCGACGCAGGTTTTTACCGTGCGCAAGCCTTTGGCATAGGCCTGACCCGAGATGAATCCGGCCTTGCCGAGGTCGGCCCAGACGGCCGGCAGATCTTCCTTCTCGATGCCGAGCAAATCGATGCGCTGGCCGCCGGTCACCTTCACCATCGGTATTTCGAACTTGTCGACGACATCGGCGATGGCGCGAAGTTCCGCCGCATTGGTGACGCCGCCCCACATGCGCGGCACGACCGAATAGGTGCCATCCTTCTGGATGTTGGCATGCACACGCTCGTTGATATAGCGCGACTGGTAGTCGTCGGCATATTCGTCCGGCCAGTCGCAGACGAGGTAGTAGTTGAGCGCAGGGCGGCATTTGGCGCAGCCGCAGGAGGTCCTCCACTCCAGTTCCTGCATCACGGCCGGAATGGTCTTCAGGGTCTTCGCCTTGATCAGGCGGCGGACGTCGTCGTGGCCAAGTTCGGTACAGGTGCACATCGGCGTGACGGCGGCCGGATTGTAGGCATCGCCCAGCGTCAGCGCCATCACCTGCTCGACGAGCCCGGTGCAGGAGCCGCAGGAAGCGGATGCCTTTGTATGGGCGCGGACGTCATCCAGCGAGGTCAGACCCTTGCCGGTGATGGTCGTGGTGATCTTGCCCTTGCAGACGCCGTTGCAGCCGCAGATTTCCGCATCATCCGGCAAGGCTGCAACGGCCGCCATAGGGTCCAGCGGAGACCCTCCCTGGTAGGACTGGCCGAATATCAGGGTGTCGCGCATTTGCGAGATATCCGTCCCGCGTTTCATCAGGTCGAAGAACCAAGAGCCATCCGCCGTCTCGCCGTAGAGTACCGCGCCGATGATGCGATTGTCCTTGAGCACCAGCCGCTTGTAGATGCCAGCGGACGCATCGCGCAGCACGATTTCCTCGCGGTCCGGCGCTTCGGCAAAATCGCCTGCCGAAAACAGGTTGATGCCGGTGACCTTGAGCTTCGTGTTGACGACGGAGCCATGATATTCGCTGGTCCCGCCGATGAGGCGATCAGCGAGAACCCTTGCGGCCTCATAAAGGGGCGCAACGAGCCCATAGCAGATGCCGCGATGTTCGGCGCATTCGCCGAGCGAAAAGACGTTCGGGTCAGAGGTCATCATCCCGTCGTCGACGACGATGCCGCGGTTGACGGCGATGCCGGCATCCTTGGCAAGGCTCGAGGCCGGGCGGATGCCGACGGCCATGATCACCATAGCGCCGGTGATGACGCGGCCGTCATCCAGCTCGATACCCTCGACCTTGTCGGTGCCGAGGATCCGCTTGGTATTGGCCTTGGTGATGATGTCGATGCCGCGTTCGGTCAGCGCCTTTTCGAGCAGATAGGCGGCCGGCGGATCGAGCTGACGGTCCATGATGGTCGGGTTGAGGTGAATGACGGTCACCTCCATGCCCTGCCGCTTCAGCCCGTAAGCAGCCTCCAAGCCCAGCAGCCCGGCGCCGATGACGATGGCGCGGCCCTTGGCGCCCGCAATCTCGACCATCTTCTCGACATCGGCGAGATCGCGGTAGGCGAGAACGCCGGGCAATTGGTGACCCGGAACCGGGATGATGAACGGGAGAGAACCGGTGGCGATGACAAGCTTGTCATAGGCTGCGGTGATGCCGTTGGCCGAGGTGACCGTCTTCGCCTGGCGGTCGATCTCAGTGACCCTTGCACCCTTGTGCAGTGTCACGCCATGGCTGGCGTACCAATGGTCATTGTGGATGACGATATCGTCGTAGCACTTCTCGCCCGAAAGCACCGGCGAGAGCATGATGCGGTCATAGTTGACGCGCGGTTCGGCGTTAAAGATGGTCACGTCGAAACGACCGGGGGCCTTTTCGAAGAGCTCTTCCAGCATGCGACCGGGCGCCATGCCGTTGCCGATGATAACGATCTTTTCCGTCATGTCGGTTACTCCGCAGCTTCGACGAAGCGGTGACGTTCGTAGAGGAACTTCAGCACAGCTTCGCGGGACTTGAGGTAGGTTCGGTCGGCCGCGAGCGCGATGCGGTCGCGCACCCGCGGGATGGGCACGTCAAGCACTTCACCGATGCGGGCGGCCGGGCCGTTGGTCATCATGACGATGCGGTCGGAGAGCAGCACGGCCTCGTCGACGTCATGGGTGATCATGATCATCGTGTTGCCAAGGCGGGAATGGATCTCCATCACCGCATCCTGCAGATGGGCGCGGGTAAGCGCATCGAGCGCGCCGAAAGGTTCGTCGAGCAGGAGGATCTTCGGTTCCATGGCGAGCGCCCGGGCAATGCCGACGCGCTGCTTCATACCGCCGGAAATTTCGGAAGGGCGCTTCTCCTTGGCATGCCCCATCTGGACGAGGTCCAGGTTGCGCATCACCCAGTCATGCTTTTCGGCCCGCGTCTTCCTGCCGGAGAAAACCTTGGAGACCGCAAGATTGACGTTTTCATAGACGGTCAGCCAGGGCAGCAGCGAATGGTTCTGGAAAACGACGGCGCGTTCCGGGCCCGGCGCATTGACCTCTACGTTTTCGAGCAGGACGGCACCGGCGGAAACCCGCGTCAAGCCGGCGATCAGGTTCAGCAGGGTCGACTTGCCACAACCGGAATGGCCGATGATGGAGACGAACTCGCCCTTGTCGATGGTGAGCGAGATGTCCTTCAGCACCTCTGTTGTTGTGCCGGCGCGTTCGAAGTTCTTGTCGACGTGATCGATTTTCAGGTAGGCGCTCATGGCCGTCTCCTCAATTCCTGGCGGTGCCGCGGGTGACGATCGAGCCGAGCAGACCCACCAGCTTGTCGAGGACGAAGCCGGTCACGCCGATATAGGCGAGCGCCACGATGATGTCGGTGAGGCGTGAGGAATTCCACGCATCCCAGATGAAGAAGCCGATGCCGACGCCGCCGGTCAGCATTTCCGCCGCCACGATGGCAAGCCACGACAGGCCGATGCCGATGCGAAGGCCGGTGAAGATGTAAGGGGCTGCCGCCGGCACCATGATGCGGATGAAGAATTCGAGCTGATTGAGGCGCAGGACCCGGGCGATGTTGCGATAGTCATCCGGAATGTTGCGCACGCCGACCGCGGTGTTGATGATGACAGGCCAGATCGAGGTGATGAAGATGACGAAGATCGCGGACGGATTGGAATTCTGGAAGGCGGCGAGCGAGAGCGGCAGCCAGGCGAGTGGTGGAACAGTGCGCAGGATCTGGAAGATCGGGTCGAGGCCGCGCATGGCCCAGACCGATTGGCCGACAAGGGCGCCGAGGAAGACGCCGACCACTGCTGCAAGCCCGAAGCCGATCGCGACACGCTGAAGCGAGATCAGCACGCGCCAAGCAAGACCTATGTCCTGCGGCCCGAAATCGAAGAACGGATGGGCGATCAGGTCATAGCTGTCGATCCAGACCTGCGATGGCGGTGGCAAAGTAGCGCCAGCACCGGAGCAGGCGATCTGCCAGATGGCGAGGAGCGCGATCAGCACCACCAGCGGCGGCAGTACGTTGCGACAGACGGCAGTGGCGGCGCGCCGGATGTTGAGCTTGCGGGCTGAGGGCTGCACCATCATGACAACGGTCGCGCTTTTCTCCGACGCCGCCGGCGTTTCTGGCGTTGTCGCCTGGTCTGACTTGCGGGCTGTTGCAGTCATGGTGATCCCTTCAAGTGATGTTCGTTCTGGACAAAACAGGCCCCCCATGCGCTGCCGCGTGAGGGGCCGCTGCTTCAGGCACTTGCCTTGATCGTCAGGCTCTCGAGATAGGCCTTCGGGTTTTCCGGATCGAAGACCTTGCCGTCGAAGAAGGTCTCTTTTCCACGCGAGCTCGACGCCGGAATGTCGGCGGCAGCAATGCCCAGATCGGCTGCTGCCGCGCGCCAGATGTCCTCGCGGTTGACCTTGTCGACCAGCGCCTTGATGTCGGTATCGGGTGCGAACTTGCCCCAGCGGACGTTCTCGGTGAGGAACCAGGCGTCGTGGCTCTTGAACGGATAGGAGGCATGGTCCTTCCAGAACTTCATCTCCAGCCCGGTATTCTCGACAAGGCGCCCGTTGCCGTAGTTGATGGTGCCCTTGAGGCGGCCGGCGACATCCTTCGGCGGGACGTTGAACCACTGGCGCTTGCCAAGAATGGCGGCCATCTCTTCCTTGTTGTCCATGCTGTCGGCCCACATCTGGGCTTCCATGACGGCCATCATCAGCGCACGCGCGGCATTCGGGTTCTTCTCGATCCAGTCGGAGCGAAGCCCGAGCGCTTTTTCCGGATGACCTTTCCACATCTCGCCGGTGGTGCAGGCAGTGAAGCCGATACCCTGGTTGACGAGCTGCTCGTTCCAAGGCTCGCCGACGCAGAAGGCGTCCATGTTGCCGACCTTCATGTTCGCCACCATCTGCGGCGGCGGCACCACGATCGTCGACACGTCCTTGTCCGGATCGATGCCGCCGGCGGCAAGCCAGTAGCGGATCCAGAGATCATGGGTGCCGCCGGGAAATGTCATGGCGACCTTGATCTCGCTGCCGGCAGCCTTCTTGGCGGCAAACGCCCCCCGCAGCTTGGAAGCATCGAGCTGGACCCCGGTCCCGGCATATTCCTTGGCAACCGAAATGCCTTGGCTGTCGAGGTTGAGGCGGGCAACGATCGACATTGGCACCGGTACGTTGTTCTGGGTCACCTTGCCGGTGGACATGAGATAGGGCAACGGGGTGAGGATATGCGCACCGTCGATGCCGTTGGCGGCACCGCCGAGCACGAGATTGTCGCGCGTCGCGCCCCAGGATGCCTGTTTGAGCACTTCCACATCCGGCAGACCATGCTTGGCAAACAGGCCTTTTTCCTGCGCAATGATCAGCGGCGCGGCGTCGGTAAGCGCGATGTAGCCGATCTTGAGGCCGCTGACTTCCGGACCTGCCGAGGCGGCGAAGGCGCCGGACGGAAATGCGGCACGCACAGCACTTGCCAGAGCAACGGCAGAACTGATCTTCAGGATCTGCCGGCGGTTGATGTTCATTCCTGTAGTCTTCGTCATAGCGTTGTGCCCCTCTGGTGTGACGGAGATCCGGAAACAAAAAAACGCCGCGTGCTCGTCTGCCGGGTCCGGGCGATAAGCGCCGGACGGCAAGGGAGCATGCGACGTCGGTGTCGGATGGGTATTTGCGCCTGATCGGGCGCTCATCTGTCCTGCGATCGCCATTGACCGCGGACAATTAGATACAAGCAAACATCGTGCCAGCTCGAAATCCAGCCATCAACGAGAACTATTAGCTCGCATTTTCCGGCAGTTGCCGAATGCGCGACCAATCGCGGCGAAAACGGCGCTGCACGTTATGAAGCCTGACTTTCGATGCAGATGCCTTAGCTTTGCGCACCGCGCGATTACGCTTCGGTCACGTCGTCGCCTGATGACGTCGAGCGAACCGCAAAACGCTCCGCATAGGCCTGCACATCACGAGGGTCGAAAATCTCCCCGTCCATGAAGCCATCATATCCCGATGCACTTCGTTCGCCCGGCTCATCCGGGGTGGCCGCGTTTGCGCCCAGCGCCATCTCGTAGAGGTCGGGCCGGAAGGCGCTCGTGACCCGTGCCATGCCTTCTTCGCTGAAATCAGCCTGCCCCCAGCGGATCATCTGGCTGTAGATCCAGCTTGCCTGGTCCGGCCGCGGATAGTTTGCCGCCTTGCCGTGGTAGAGAAAGTAGTCGGGAACGACCCGCGTCGTGCCCTGCGCATCCAGACTGAATTCGCCGCTGAGGACACTGCGGATAATGCTCGTCGGCGCCGCGATATAATCGGGGGCGCTGAGGATCTCTGCGAGTTCGTTGTGATTCTGGGCGTCGTCGCACCACCGCGCTGCCCTGTCGAGCGCAACGATGAGGCGCGACACCGTATCGGCATTGGTCTCAGCCCATTCCGGCCGCATGCCCAACACTTTCTCCGGCGCCAGAGGCCATATGTCCTGCTTGGCCGCGACGATCCTGCCAGTCCCGCGTTCAGAGGCGATCATGTTCCAGGGCGCACCGACGCAAAATCCATCGATCGCGCCTGCCGAAAGCGCATCGGATGTCAGCGGCGGCGGCACTACGACCAGCTTGACGTCGCGGTCCGGATTGATGCCGCCAGCTGCCAGCCAGTAGCGGAACTCGTAATTGTGCGAGGAAAACGGATAGGTCATGCCAAGCGTCGGCATGGCTTCGCCGCGGGCGCGCATGTCGGCGAGTAGAGCCGCGAGAGCCTTCGCATTGGCAAGCGCGCCCGCATCATCGGCAAGCCCCGTCAACGACTTCATCCGCTCGAAGATCCGCGCCGACAGCGTGATGGCATTGCCGCCGCGGCCAAGCGAAAAGGGTGTGATCGTCGGCGAAGGATTGGATCCCAGCCCCAGCATGGAGGCGACCGGCATCGGCGACAGCATATGGGCAATGTCGAACTGACGAAACGCCAGCCGGTCCCGCACATTGGCCCAGGTGACATCCCGTACCAGTTCGAGACGCAGTCCCTCCCTTTCCGCAAAGCCGAGCTCGGCTGCAACGATCAGGATCGCGGCATCCATCAAAGGGATGTATCCCGCGCGCAGAAGCCTCTGCTCCTTGCCGCGGACACGTGACGGCGCTTTGACGGCGCTGTCGCCAGATTGCGTGGAAACACGATCACTCACCAGCATTCTCCGATCGATGCCGCGCTCAAAGCAGCATTCCTGCAGCCGTGACGACGCTTTGCGCGATGTCTGCCAGCTTCTTCTTCTCGTTCATCGCCGTCTGGCGTAGCAGCGCGTATGCCTGTTCTTCGCTCATCCCCCGCATCCTCATCAAAATGCCCTTGGCCCGCTCGATGACCTTGCGCTCCTCAAGCGCACTGCGTGCCTCGGCGAGTTCGCGCTGCAGCCGGCTGAAGGCATTGAAGCGGCTCACCGCCATATCGAGGATCGGTTTGATCCGTTCTTTCTTGAGGCCATCGACCACATAGGCCGAAACCCCGGCATCAACAGCAGCCTCGATCGCCGCCGTATCGGATCTGTCCACGAACATGGCAATTGGCCGCGAAATCATCCGGGTGAGCTGGAACATATGCTCCATCATGTCACGATTTGGATTTTCAATATCAATGATGATGACATCCGGATCCATCGTCTCGATCAGCCGCGCCACGCCCTGCATTTCATGGATGACCCTGACATTCAGGTGCCCCGCCTCGTTCAAACCCTCTTCGATGATCGAACCCCGGATGGCGTTCTCGTCGATGACCAGGATCGTCAGGTCGGTGGTGATTTTTGATCTGCTCATGCCGGGGCAACAGAGCAATGGCATGCGAGATGCAAGCGACCCACGCTTGACGCAGCCCCCCGACCCCGGAGCAAAGACGCACTCCTGTTGCTCGCGACGATCAGGGTTTGCCTTACTTCGAGATCGCGTACGGCAATGACCGGCAACACAAGTGCTTTGGTCCTATCATGGCGCAAAAATGCGCTGATCGCTCTCATTCCGATGGAGCTCAGCGCAATCACGGTGCATTGGATGGGCGCGTAAACTGCCAATGACGTCTCCCGGCTCACTATCTCCCGGTCACACGCAATTCTTAGGCCATGTGTCTAGTTGGAGTGATGGGAAAGAGAACTAGCTGGGCGAAACCGTACTGAAGCGTCAATTCGAGTATGTTCTCCATGCCCGAATGCATTCTGTAGTCGCGCTTGCCGCTAAAATGGCCCGGATCGTCTGGGGCGTTCTGACAAAGTTGGAGCTCTTTATGAACGCAGAGATCCTGTAGTCACCTGACGCTCTAAACTCGATTGCAATGCTTGTGAATAGTGATGACCCACCATTGGATCGATATGCAGGAGACCCGCAAGATAGCGGGCTTTGTGCTCGAACCATCTATCGGGAACAGTCCGTGCGGATCCCCTCGTATCCTGTCTACAACTTTAGGTTACTTGAGAGAGAACGGATGAATCCAAGCGACTGGAACAGTCATCCGCGATGTCGCGAAGCCTTGCGCGGACATCGCCGAGCTGGAAGCAGCAAAGGTTGCCAAACCCGAGCTGCTGTTCCTCGCGTGCAACAATGGCGACAAGGACACCTAGCGCGATCTGATGCAGACAGTGCTGATCGACAAGCTCCCGGGTTACCAACCGACAACCCTGCAGGTTCACGGTGATATCGCCAACAAAATCATATCCTTGGAGATCTTGTATCTTATGGAGCTGCAGTTCATGGCGGCAGCCAGCAACGATCTGATGGCGCGTATCGCGTCTGGTGAGATCGACACAAAGGAGAAAAAGCTACTCGACCGTTATGCCGAGGAGCTTAATCCAAATATTTGGAATGGTCTAATTTACAAGTTTTATTGGTTTCGGGGCGTCATTGCGCCGAGACCTGTAAAATCGGCCGCCTTGAAAGTATGCGAACCTGTGGCACCCATCGTGAGCGGACAAATATTTCCGCTTACCCAATGTCGAACCCTTCCGACGCCTTGATGGCAATCGAACCCGCGGCGCTAGATGCAGTATCATCCCATTGAAAAGAGCTCACACGAACATGCAGCTAATACAGTAATATGCATGAAGACACTGCATCAGATCGATCGCACCCTCCCAGATGGCTCCAGCACTGAAGCTGCTCAAACGCGGACATAGGTGGGGAATTCAGAGCTGATCACATCAATGTTGGACAGCGTGCCGGACAGATGCTTGCGCAATGCTGCCTCTGCATCCGCAAGTCTGCCGGAAGCGATGCCCTCTACGATTGTCTCGTGGTCGCCAAGCACTGTCTGCATCTTGCCGGGCATGGGCAAGTGGAGCCGTCTTAGCCTGTCGAGATGGACGCTTTGACGCCTGACGCTTGCCCAAAGCTGCAGGATGCCTGTCCTTTCATAAAGCTTCCTGTGGAAGTCACGGTCAATGCTGTCAAAAATGTCATAGGTTTCCGGTGTCGCGACCGTGGCCTGCCGGGCCAGAATCTCGCGCAGTTCCGCGGCTGTCTCGGCCGGTGCATCTGTCGTTAGACGCCTCACTGCCTCAAGCTCGATCGAGAGCCGCAGGAACTGCGCTTGTCTCGCATGATCCACGTCGATCTTTGCGACGACCGTGGCGTATTGCGGGTAAACGTCGACCAGGCTCTCCTCCTGAAGACGCATCAAGGCGTCACGCACCGGCGTCTGGCTGACGCCGAATTCCAGTTGGAGAGATGCGCGAGAGAGAACCGTACCTGGTACCAGTTGCACTTTGAGGATACGCTCCCGCAGGATTTCGTGAACCTGCAGTGCCACCTGCCGCGATCGGTCTAGTTGCCCGCCCCTGATCATTCCATTCATGCACCCATCCAATCCTGTCACCTAACCAAGGCACTTAAACACAAAATCAGGGTTGATGCACTGATGTTTTAGTGCTTCAATGACTTCGTCCGCTTGGGAGTGAGAGCGGCATGGGCAAACACATGCCCCTTTCTTGGAGGAAACAAATGCGACTGCTTATCGGCGGGATGACCGCCATGATGCTGGCCCTTGGGCTTGCCACACCAAGTCATGCTGCGGAAAAGACGACGCTTTCGATCACCCGTCAGCCGGGCATCCTTTACCTGGCGAGCCATGTGATGGAGACGCAAAAGCTGGTCGAGAAACAGGCCGCCGCCGATGGCCTGCCGGGTGTTGCCGTCGAATGGCGGACGTTCAGCGGCGGCGGCGCCCAGACCGATGCTCTGCTTGCCGGCAATGTCGACGTGGTCAACACCGGCACCGGCAATCTCCTACTCCTGTGGGACCGGACCCGCGGCAAGGTCAAGGGTATCATCACCAGCTCGGCGCAGCCGGTGATCATGGTCTCCAACGACCCGCGCATCACCACTCTCAAGGACATCCAGCAGGGCGACAAGATCGCTGTGCCGACCGTTGGCGTCTCGACCCAGGCGATCCTGCTGCAGATGGCAGCCGCCAAGCTCTACGGAGAAGACCAAGTCAAGAAATTCGATCCCAACACGGTGCAGCTCGGCCATCCGGATGCGGTTGCGGCGATTGCCAATTCCAAGCATGAGGTCAAGAACCACTTTTCCGCGCCGCCCTTCCAGTATCTCGAACTGAAGCAGCCGGGCGTCCACAAGGTGACGGACTCGCGCGAAATCCTCGGCGGCGCGCTGACCCAGGCGACGTTCTTCACCACCACGACTTTTGCGGAAGAAAACCCGAAACTGGTCAAGGCCCTGCGCACCGCGACCGAGGAAGCGATTGCCTTCATCAAGAAGGATCCGAAGGGTGCGCTCGAAGCCTACAAGTCCGTCT
Source organism: Rhizobium sp. Leaf306 (assembly GCF_001423425.1). Classification (GTDB taxonomy): domain Bacteria; phylum Pseudomonadota; class Alphaproteobacteria; order Rhizobiales; family Rhizobiaceae; genus Neorhizobium; species Neorhizobium soli. The sequence continues at coordinate 67,176 of NZ_LMNX01000007.1, read as the reverse complement.
CCGGCGACAAGACCAGCCTCGACGACCTGATGGCAATGATGAAGGAGCCTGGAATGGACGAATGGCGCACCGATCCGCAGGGCACCATGAAGTTTGCCGAACATCTTCACAAGGTCGGCACGCTCAAATCCATGCCAAAGGCCTGGACGGACTATTACCTGGCGGACAGCGCTTATCTCAACGGCAACTGAGACCCGTAACGTCCTCTGCAGCGGCGGCATGCGCCGCTGCTCCTCTTACGGAGTGAACTCCATGATGCAGGCAACCGTTTCTGCCGCCGAGCGCATCGCGCCGGCTCCAGCCAAGGCCCCTCTCCTCTCGGTCGACCGCGTAACGCTGCGTTACAAGACGCCCAATCTGCTGATTACAGCCACCGAAGACGTCAGTTTCCAGGTTGGCGAGTCCGACCGTTTCGTGCTGCTCGGCCCCTCCGGCTGCGGCAAGTCCACGCTTCTGAAGCCGGTCGGCGGCTATATGACCCCGTCGTCCGGCACGATCCACATCAATGGCCGCCAGGTCACGCGTCCCGGCCCCGACCGGATGATGGTGTTCCAGGAGTTCGACCAGCTGATGCCCTGGAAGACGGTGCTGGAAAACGTCATGTTTCCGCTGCTCGTCGCCCGCAAGCTGCCAAAGGACGAGGCCGAGGCGCTGGCCCGCCAGTATATCGACAAGGTGAAACTCACCCGCGCCATGGACAGCTATCCGCACACGCTATCGGGCGGCATGAAGCAGCGCGTCGCGATCGCCCGCGGCATGGCGATGCAGCCGGATATCCTCCTGATGGACGAACCGTTTGCCGCGCTCGATGCCCTCACCCGCCGGCAGATGCAGGACGAATTGCTGCAGCTCTGGGAAGACACGAAGTTCACCGTGATCTTTGTGACCCACTCGATCGCCGAGGCGATCAAGATCTCCAATCGCATTCTGCTTCTGTCTCCGCATCCGGGCCGGGTGAAGGCCGAGGTCGTCGATGTCGACAAGGTCAGCCAGACCGACGGCAGCGCCGCAGCGCTCGAGCGAGACATCCACAACCTGCTGTTTTCGAACGAGCCCGGTCACAAGGAATAGAGCCATGCTGTCTCCAAACATCATCCTTGCGTCGGACGTCGAGTCTTCCAAGCCCTATGACAACGTCAAGCCGGTCGAGCAGAAGCTCAGCGCCTTCGAGACGCTGTGGGGCATTAGCGCGCTGCGCAAGGCGCTGCTGATCCTGGCGCTCGCGGTGATCTGGCAGGTCTATGCGACCTATCTCGACAATCCGCTGCTCTTTCCGACCCTCAGCGACACTCTGACAACCATGGTCGATCGCTTTGCCGACGGCACGCTGCCGGCCCGCATCTGGACAACGCTGCAGGTCCTGTTCATGGGCTATACGATCGGTACGGTTCTGGCCGCCCTGTTGACGGTCCTTGCCATCAACACCCGCATCGGCACCGACTTTCTCGAAACCATGACGGCAATGTTCAACCCGCTGCCGGCAATCTCGCTTCTGCCGCTGGCGCTGATCTGGTTCGGTCTCGGTGCCTCCAGCCTCGTCTTCGTGCTCGTGCATTCGGTGCTCTGGGCCGTCGCGCTCAACACCCATTCGGGGTTTCTGGGCGTATCGCGGACGCTCCGCATGGTCGGCGCCAATTACGGGCTGACCGGAATTTCCTATGTGCTGCGCATTCTGGTGCCGGCTGCCTTTCCGTCGATCCTTACCGGTCTAAAGATCGGCTGGGCCTTTGCGTGGCGCACGCTGATCGCCGCCGAACTCGTCTTCGGCGTCTCGTCCGGCCAGGGCGGTCTCGGCTGGTTCATCTTCGAGAACCGGAACCTGCTCGATATTCCTGCGGTGTTCGCCGGCCTGCTCACTGTTATCATCATCGGTCTGATCGTCGAAAACCTCGTCTTCCAGACGATCGAGCGTCACACGATCCAAAAATGGGGCATGAAGGAATAGGCTTCAGCTCATCCTTTGCGTGCCCAACAAGGTCAGTCTCATGACAGATAGAAAAACACCTGAAACACTGCGCAGCGCGCGATGGTTTGCGCCTGACGACCTGCGCTCCTTCGGCCACCGTTCGCGGATGATGCAGCTCGGCTATGGCGAGGAGGACTTTCGCAACAAGCCGATCATCGGCGTGCTCGACACATGGTCGGAGCTCAACACCTGCCACTCCCATTTCAAGGAGCGTGTGCAGGACGTCAAGCGTGGCGTCTTGCAGGCCGGAGGCTTCCCGGTACAGATGCCGTCTCTGTCCGTCGACGAAAGCAATATCAAGCCGACGTCGATGCTCTATCGCAACATGCTGGCGATGGAGACAGAGGAAATGATCCGCTGCCACCCGCTGGATGGCGTGGTGCTGATGGGCGGCTGCGACAAGACCACGCCCGGCCTTGTCATGGGTGCCATCAGCGCCGGCGTGCCGATGATCTACCTGCCGGCCGGACCGATGCTGCGCGGCAATTACGCCGGAAAGATCCTTGGCTCCGGTTCGGACGCCTGGAAATACTGGGACGAGCGCCGCGCCGGCAATATCTCCGACGAAGAGTGGCTCGGCGTGCAGGGCGGCATTGCCCGCTCGGCCGGCACCTGCATGACCATGGGAACCGCCTCGACGATGACCGCCATCGCCGATGCCATGGGTCTGACACTGCCGGGCGCCTCGTCGATCCCGGCGGTCGACAGCAATCACCAGCGCATGGGCGCAGACTGCGGCAGGCGGATTGTCGACATGGTATGGGAAGACCTGACGCCGGACCGGATCATCGGCGAAGGGGCGGTCCGCAATGCGGCGATCGTCGCCATGGCAACCGGCTGTTCCACCAATGCCGTCGTCCACCTGATTGCGATGGCGCGCCGCGCCGGGGTCAACCTGACGCTCGACGATCTGGACGCTCTCGGACGCGTCACGCCGCTCATCGCCAATGTTCGCCCCTCCGGTAAAGACTACCTGATGGAGGATTTCTTCTATGCGGGCGGGCTGCGGGCGCTGATGAAGCAGATCGAGGACCGCCTCGACCTGTCGGTCATGACCGTTACCGGCAAGACGATGGGTGAGAACCTCGAAGGAGCCCAGGTCTACAACGACGATGTCATCCGGCCTCTGTCCAACCCGGTCTATCACGAGGGTTCGCTGGCGGTCGTGCGCGGCAATCTCTGCCCCAACGGCGCCGTTATCAAACCGGCCGCCTGCGATCCGAAATATCATGTCCACCAGGGCCCGGCTCTGGTCTTTGACAGCTATCCGGAAATGAAGAAGGCGATCGACGACGAAAATCTTGACGTCACGCCCGACCATGTCCTGGTGCTGCGCAATGCCGGGCCGCTCGGTGGACCGGGCTTTCCCGAATGGGGCATGCTGCCCATCCCCAAGGCCCTGATCAAGAAGGGCCATCGCGATATGCTGCGGATATCGGATGCGCGCATGTCCGGCACGTCCTATGGAGCCTGTGTGCTGCATGTGTCGCCGGAAAGTTATATCGGCGGGCCGCTTGCGCTTCTGAAGACCGGCGATATCGTCCGTCTCGACCTGCCGGCCCGCAGCCTCGATATGCTGGTCAGCGAAGAGGAGCTGGCGCGCCGCAACGCCGAATGGGTTGCCCCGAAGCCCCGCTACGAGCGCGGCTACGGCTGGCTGTTTTCCCGCCATGTGACGCAGGCCGACCAGGGCTGTGATTTCGATTTCCTGGAGACCGGTTTCGGCAAGACTGCCGGCGAACCGGAAATCTACTAGAGCCCATGTCTGAGAGAGGCAACATAATGACCGACTACGTGCTGAGCGACGCAACCCGCGCCAAGTTCAAGAAAATTTCGACCGCATCGATTGCCACTGCGCTGTTCAAGCGCGGCCTGCGCAACCAGTTCATCCAGGGCGTTGTGCCGGTTTCGCCGAAGACCGAGGTGATGGTCGGCCAGGCCTTCACGTTGCGCTATATCCCGGCCCGCGAAGATCGCAATCCGATCACCGTCTTTCGCAATGCCGACCATCCTCAACGCGTCGCGATCGAGACCTGCCCTCCCGGCCAAGTCTTGGTCATGGACGCCCGCAAGGATGCACGGGCGGCCACAGCCGGGTCGATCCTGATCACCAGGCTCGCTTTGCGCGGTGCCGCCGGCGTCGTTTCCGATGGCGGCTTTCGCGATGCAGCCGGGATCGGCGCACTGGACATGCCGGCCTACCACGCCAGACCTTCGGCACCGACCAATCTCACGCTTCACGAAGCGCTCGACATCAACGTCCCGATCGCGTGCGGTGATGTGGCCGTGTTTCCCGGCGATGTGCTGGTTGGCGACCGCGACGGCGTGATGGTCATTCCAGCCCACCTCGCGGAAGAGCTGGCCGACGAGTGCACGGCGATGGAAAGCTACGAGGATTTCGTGCTCGAACAGGTGAAAGCGGGAGATGCCATCATTGGCCTCTACCCGGGCACGAAGGACGAGTACCAGCAGAAATACGAGGCCTGGCGCAAGAACAATGGCCGCTAGGGCGATCACAATGCTGAGCGACCGCAACCGGTTCAAATGGGCGATCAAGGACATGCAGCCGCAGATCGGCGCCTGGTCGAGCCTGTGTTCGAACATCGCGGCTGAAATTCTGGGCGAGGCAGGCTTTGACTGGGTGTTGCTGGATACGGAACATGCGCCCAACGAACTTCCCGGTGTGGTGACGCAATTGCAGGCGTTGAGGGCGACGCCAGCAAGTGCTGTGGTGCGTCCGGCCTGGAACGACCCGGTGCTGATCAAACGATACCTGGATGCCGGCGCGCAGACACTGCTCCTGCCTTTTGTCCAGAACGCGGAAGAAGCAAAGGCCGCTGTGGAACGCGCCACCTATCCTCCCCGTGGCAGCCGCGGCCTTTCGCTCGGATCCCGCGCCAACGGCTACGGCCGCTTTGTCTCCGAACTGGCCGATGTGCAAAAGGAGATCTGCATCATTGTCCAGATCGAGACCCGGGAGGCACTCGCAAACCTCGAGGCCATTGCCGCGGTCGAGGGCGTCGACGGTATCTTTATTGGGCCTGCCGACCTGTCGGCTGATCTTGGATATCTTGGAAACCCGGGCCACCCGGAAGTATGGACAGTTCTGGAAACGGCTGCTGAACGGATCCGGAAGCTTGGAAAGCCTCCCGGCATCCTCATCGGCCCTAACGATGCAAAGCGCTGCCTGGACATGGGCTTCGTCTTCGTCGCGGGCTGCACCGATATCGGCCTGCTGACCGCAGGCAGCAAGGCACTGCTCGCATCGATGAAGTAGAACACGTCACTGGTCCGCGTCTGGCTGGCTGGTGCCGGAGCAGCAGAGGATCATGGTGCCCTCGATCGTTTCGCCAGGCGCAAGCCGCGCAACGTCGCCATACCCGGCCAGGTCGCGGCGGTTGTGGACATCTGGCACGTGACTGACCGGCTCGACACAGAGGACGGGTAGGTTATCCGGCACATAGACCTGCAGGTTGGTCAGCGCTCCCCTCGCCTGCATCGTCATACTTACCCAGTCCGACAACCAGTCGATCGCAGCAGTCCTCGATGTCCAGCCCGCATAGTGACCGTCGAACCAGGGTATGGCCGAGACATCCACGCCCGACGAGAAAGTCGGGCGTTGCTCTGCCGGGACCGGGGCTGTGGCAAAGCCGCGTGGATCCCGCCCGAAACCAGTCGTCGCTTGAAAGGTGAGCCGCGTGTTCGCCGTCTTGCGGAACCACGGATGAAAGCCGAGGCCGTAGGGAAGGCTCTCTGTCGCCGAGTTGGTGAGGCGCAGCAGCAGTTCGACTCCGGAAGAACTGAGGCTGATCTCCAGCATCAGCGTGTAGGCGAACGGATTGCCTGGCTCAGCAAACTTGTCGACGAGCGTCAGGCGATCGCCTGACGCGTCCACCACCCTCCATGCCCGGTCCCGGGAAAAGCCGTGGATCGCGAGGTCCTCCTCCGGCCTGTTGACGGGCAGCTGGATGGGGCCGCGCGCTCCGGGAAACCGTCCGCCATCAAGCCGGTTGGCGAACGGCGCCATGACGAAGCAGCCGCCGGTTCGGGCTGTGATGGCCGGCGGGCATGGATGCAGGATCTCGAACCAGGTGCCGCCCGGTTTCAGCCATCGGAGCGCCGTGAGACTGGCGCCGTTGAGGGCATCGAGCGTCAGATCATAGCCATGCGCCGTGAGGTGATGCAGGGTCTCCGTCTCCGGTGACACGTTCAGACCCCCCGCATGCGATGGATCGGCGTGCCCGCTACCGCCGACTGCGCCAGGAGGACGCTTCCGGCAAGCGGATGGCGCTCGAGCGCCTCGGCCGAAAGATAACGGTGCGAGGTCACGAGCAGCGTCTTCAGGTCCGGCCCGCAGAAGCACGGCATGGTCGGCGAAGGCACTGGCAGCGGATGCTTACCGATCAACGCGCCATCCGGCGCATAGTGGTTAAGGCAACCGGCGGAGACACCGGCACTCCAGTAATTGCCGTCGCAATCGATGGCGGCGCCATCCGGCCGTCCGTCTACCTCGCTTGGCTCCGCAATCCGCAGCTCTTCACCCATCGCTCCCGTCGCCGGGTCGAAGTCATGCCGCTCGATCCATCTGCCGCCGGAATCGGAATGGTACATGATGCGTCCATCCGGCGACCAGGCAAGACCATTGGAGATGATGAGGCCGGTTTTCTTGGCAAGCATGCGGCCGTCGGCGCCGATCCGGTAGAGCGAACAGATCGCCTCGCGCTGCGCCCGCTGGTCTGTGGTGCCGACCCAGAACGCGCCGTCGGGACCGACCTTGCCGTCGTTGAACCGGTTCGTCTCGAGTTCTCCTTCAAGCTGCGCCAGAGGCTCCGACAGGCCGCTGTCGGGATCAAAAAGGATGATCTCGCGGGTGAGAGCCACCACCAGCCGGCCGCTTTCGCACAAACCGATCGAGCAGACATTCTCCCCGAGCACCCACTCCCGGACGATCCCTTCGCCGAGCCGCAACGCAAGCAGCCTGCCGGTCGGGATGTCGCAGAGAAAAACCAGCTCTCGCCTGTCGTCCCACACCGGGCTCTCGCCGAGTGCCAGGCTGACCCCGCCGATGGGCTGGAAGTCCAGCATCAGAAGTCACGAACCGACGTGGTGCGGCGCTGGACGTCGGGATTATCTAGTACGTAGTCGCCGAGCTCTAGCCCCAGCCCCGCCCCCTCGAACGGGTAGATCATGCCGTTCTCGATCCGCGGCATGACGGTGACGAGATCTCGATACCAGGTGGAATAATAGGCACGAACCGATTCCTGGAAGACGGCATTCGGCGCGTTCAGCGACAGGTGGATCGAGGCCGCAAACACCACGGGACCCGTGCAGTCGTGCGGCGCGATCGGCCGCTGGAAGGCTTCCGCCATGGAGGCGATCTTCTTGGCTTCGCTGAGGCCCCCGCACCAGGAAATATCGAGCATCACATAGTCCACCGCGTTCTTGCGGAGCAGCTCGACGAATTGCGCCCGGGTCGCCAGCGTCTCGCTGGCGCAGACCGGCAGGCCGGAGCGCTGCGCATAGACGGTCAGTGCTTCGGTATCCTGCATCTTGATCGGATCTTCCATCCAGAAGGGCCGGAACTGCTTGATCTCGCGGGCGATCGCCAGCGCCGACGGCAGGTCCCACATCGAATGCAGCTCGACCATGACCTCCATCCGGTCGCCCACCGCATCGCGGATCTTGCGGAACGGCTCCAGACCCTTTTCCAGATCATCCCGGTGGATGAAATTGCCGCCGCCGGCCACCGCGAACGGATCGAGCGGCCAGATCTTCATGGCCGTAATGCCTTCGGAGAGCAGGCTTTCGGCCAGCGCGCCGGCATCCTTGCTGAATGCGACCTGGTCGTCGTAAGGCCCCTGCGTTTCATCGGCATCTCCGATATAGCGGCGCGCACCGCGGCTGTTGTAGGAATAGCCGGCGCAGGTGTTGTAGGTGCGGATCGCCGGGCGCGAGAGCCCGCCGAGCAGCTGGTGGATCGGCTGGTTGGTGACCTTTCCGAAAATGTCCCACAGCGCGATATCGACCGCCGACGCCGCGCGGATTTCGACGCCCGACGAGCGGAAGCCCACATAGGTCTCGGTCAGCAGCTTGGAGATGCGGTCGATATGCAGCGGGTTCTGGCCGATCAGCGCCGGCGCCACTTCCGAGTGAATATAGGCCGCGACGGCGTTCGTGCCTCGGAAGGTTTCCCCAAGCCCGATGATGCCTTCATCGGTGTGCACATGCAGCCAGATAATATTGTTGAGGCTGGGAAGCTGGATCGTCTCGAGCGCGGTGATTTTCATCGGATCTTCCGGATAAGCACGGGATGGACCGGCGCGCTGAACGCCGGCCGGGAGGCATCAGTGGGCGTTGGACGACTGGTTGCCGCGGGCGACGATCTGGGTCGGATTGACGAAGCGCAGCGCGACCAGCAGCCAGACCAACGTCGACACCATGTAGATGACGGCCATCGCATCGATCGACTGGACGGCCCGCACGCCCGAGGCAAACACCGCGTAATAGAGCGAGACGACGAGCGTCTGGCTGGTCGGTCCGGCGGTCAGGAAGGTCAGCTCGAACATGGCGACGGTGCGCACCAGCACCAGCAGCAGCGAGGCAAGAATGCCGGGGATCAGCATCGGCATCAGCACATGCACGAAAAGCTTGAAGGTGCCGGCGCCAAAAACCCGCGCGGCCGCCTCCACCTTCGGATCGATCTGCTCAATGAAGGGGATCATCACCAGGATGACGAAGGGCACCGTCGGCACGAGATTGGCAAGCACCACGCCCCAGAAGGTTCCGCCGACGTTGAACTGGTAGAGCACGGTCGCAAGCGGAATGCCGAAGGTGATCGGCGGCACCAGCAGCGGCAGCAGAAAGAGAAACATCACCAGTTTCTTGCCCGGGAAATCCCGTCGCGCCATGGCATAGGCGGCCGTGACGCCGAGCAGGCCGGAGAGCGCCACGACCGTGAACGCGATCTGGAAGGTCACGAACAGCACGGGTCCCAGCTGGAATTCCTGCCATGCGGACGCATACCAGTTGAGCGTAAAGGCGTTCGGCAGCCAGGTGCCGAGCCAGCGGGTGCCGAGCGAAGAGACGATCACGGTCGCGATGATGGCAAGCACGTTGAGCACGAAGAAGATCGTGATGGCCCAGACCGCGGTGATCCAGAGTTTGGCGCCGATGGTGGTATCGCGGATCATGGCTTCAGCCTTTCCCGCCACTGGTGGCGCCACGGTAGAAGAGGTTGCGGACGACGAGCACGATCAGCACGATGCAGAGCTGCACGACTCCCATGATCATGGCAATCGCTGAGGCCATGGTGAAATCATACTGCTCGAAGGCTGCCTGGGCGGCGGCGATCGAGATGACGCGGGTGGGGCCTGACGGCGCCCCCAAAAGCACGGCAGAGGGAAAGACCGCGAAGGCCTGCACGAAGGTGAGGCAGAAGGCGATCGCCAGCCCCGGCACCAGCAGCGGCAGCATGACATGGCGAAACCGCTGCCAGGCGGACGCGCCATGGGTGGCGGCCGCTTTTTCAAGCCCGGGGTCGATGCCCGTCACGTAGGAGAGCGTCAGCAGGAAGGTGAACGGAAACACCGTGATGATCAGCGACAGAAACACGCCCCAATAATTGTTGGTGAGCTTCAGCGGCGAGCCGATGATGTGCAGAAGCATCAGCGATCGGCTGAACCAGCCTTGCGGACCGAGGTAGTTGAGCATGCCCTGCGCCACCAGAACCGTCCCGAGCGTGATCGGCAGCACCAGCAGCGTCGTCAGCAGCCGCTGCCGCCGGACCAGCCGCACCCGCATCGCGACCGGCACCGCGACTAGGACGCTCAAAAGCGTCACGGGCACGGCAAGGCGAAGGGTCGCGGCGATCGTGTTGTAGAGATAGGGATCGGAGAAGAATGTGATGTAGTTGGCAAACATGCCGCCTTCGCGCAGCGGCTTGAAGGACAGCAGCAACCCGTGAATGAACGGGTAGATGAAGATCGCCAGCACGAAGAGCATGGACGGCAGGACGAGCAGCGTAACGCCGTCTATGCCGCGCAACGCAAGCTTTTGGCGAAATGAGGTTGTTTCCTGGGATGTGGAGGAGGTCATGGCCATCTCCTTCAGGCCGCAAACACGAGTGCGCGGGCCGGATCGATCGACAGCGACACGGTGCTGCCGGGTGCCGCCGCGTGATCGGCGTGGAAAATGATCTCCACCCCGTCCGGCGTTCTGGCGATGCCGACATATTCGCGGCCGCGGTATTCGATCGCCTCGACCGTGACGGGAACGCCGCCGGGAGCCCCGTCGGACAGCGTCACGTCGTCGGGACGAACGGCAAGGACCGCCGACGCGCCGGGCTGCAGGTCTTCGGCAACCGTGCCCGAGACGGAGAAGGAGCCGGCAGAAACCGTGGCGCGTTCGCCTTGACGCGAGACAACTTTGCCGGAGAAGCGGTTGCGGAACCCCATGAATTCGGCGACGTCCAGATGCGCCGGGCGCTCGTAAAGCTCATGCGGCGTGCCGACCTGGCGGATGGCCCCGTTGCGCAGCACCACGATCCGGTCGGCCAGCGACAGCGCCTCGTCCTGGTCATGGGTGACGTAGATGGTCGTCGCCTTCATCTGGTTGTGGATGCGGCGGATTTCGGCGCGCATCTCCAGCCGCAGCTTGGCGTCGAGGTTGGACAGCGGCTCGTCCATCAGCACCAGCGGCGGCTCGATGACGATGGCACGGGCGATCGCGACGCGCTGCTGCTGCCCGCCGGACAGCTGGCCGGGCAGTTTTTCCGCCTGACCTTGAAGGCGCACCAGCGCCAGTGCCTCATCGACCTTTGTGTCGATCTCGGCCTTGGGCCTTGAACGCATTTTCAGGCCGAAGCCGATATTCTTTCGCACGCTCATGTGCGGAAACAGGGCGTAGTTCTGGAACACCATGCCGAAGCCGCGGTCTTCCGGCTTGAACTGGTCGATGCGCTTGTCGTCGATATAGATCCCGCCGCCCGTCGTCGACAGGAGGCCGGCAATGCAATTGAGAGCGGTGGATTTGCCACAGCCGGACGGGCCAAGAAGTGCGATGAACTCACCCTTCTTTATCGACAGGCTGATGTCGCGCAAGGCATTCAGCGCTCCGAATGAGCGGCTCATCCGGTCGAGGCGGATTTCATTGAAGGGCATGGAAGCAAGCTGCATCGATCGGCCTCGTCATGGGAGAACATGGCCCCGCGGAGCGGAGGCCATGTGTATCCGGATATGTGTCTCGTTACTTGGCGACCGCTGCGACGTCTTCGTCCCAGCGGCGGAAGGCAACGACCAGCGCTTCCGGCTCGAGCGGCAGCTCGACCGGATTGTTCTTGATCCAGTCGTCGTATTCCGGACGGCCGAACTCGGCGATGGCATCCTGGCTAGCCTTGGGCGCCATCGAGAGCGGAACATCTTTGACGGCCGGACCCGGATAGAAATAGCCCTTGTCATAGGTGATGGCCTGCTGCGCCGGCTGCAGCATGAAGGTGATCATGTCGAGAATGACGGCCAGCTTTTCGTCCGAAATGCCCTTGGGCACGCTGATGTAATGCGCGTCGCAGACCCAGTGGAACCCTTCGAGCGTGCCGATGGCTGCCTCTTTCGGCACCACGCCGAGAACGCGCGGATTGATGTCCCAGCCGGTCGTGGTCACCGTCATGTCGCGGGTGCCTTCGCCGAATTCCTTCATCAGCGCGCCCGTGCCGGCGGGGTAGTATTCGATGTTCTTGTGCAGTTCCTTGAGGAAGGCCCAGGTCTTGTCCCAGCCCTTGACCGGATCCTTGGGATTGCTGTCCTTCAGAAGATAAGGCAGGCCCATCAGGAAGGTGCGGCCCGGGCCGGAATTGGCCGGCCGCGCATAGATGAACTTGTTGGGGTTCTGTCTCGTCCAGTCGAGCAGCTGTTCGGCTGTCTTCGGCACGGTCTTGACCTTGGCCGGCATATAGCCGAGCAGCGGACCAGACGGGTAGTAGGTGATGGTGACGCCGCGGCCCTTGGACAGCCCCTGCATGCGATAGGCCGGTTCCTGGTAGATAGCCTTCAGATCCGGCAGGCCGCTGTCCTTTATGGACGCAATATCGACCCACATGTCCTGTGCAAGGCCCGCCGAAAGCGCGTCCGGCCCTATCAGCACGACGTCAATATCGAGGCGCTTGGCAGCCTGTTGGGCCTTGATCTTGCCGGGCAGTTCCGGCGAGGTCGCCTTGGTGAACGTCATGCGCGACACAAGGTTGGGTTTTGCCGCCGCATAAGCGTCGAACGCCCCCTGCGTCAGCGCCAGATTGCCGGCCGCATCAACGATATTAAGCGTGACGGGCGACGTGGGCAGCGGCAGGCCGGCGGCCATGGCGCGAATGGACGAGAGCGTCATGGCAGCAGTGCTGGCTGCGGCAACGCCTAAGAAACCGCGGCGTGAAAATTTCGAATACATATTCATTCCTCCTCACCAGACCTGACTTAGCGTATCGGCGCAGGCGTGCCGGCATCGTAGTCCTCCCCGTCCCGCTTATGCGGGCATGGCCTCCCAGCCTTCGAGAATTGTTTCGAGAGCTTTGCGATCGTCAGCATCGAGCTTGGTCAAACCCGGCAGTCGAACAGGCCCGACGCTGTCTCCACGCAACGTCAGCGCCTCCTTGACGACCGTGACATTGGCACCGTTGTTGAACTTGGCCCGCAGCGCTTCGAAACCGGCGATCGGAGCGACCAGCATCCGTACCTTGCCGTAGTCTCCGGCCTCCAGCGCCATCCAGATCGCCATCGACCGCACTGGGTCGACATTGACCAGACCGGAGGTAAAGCCCTTGGCGCCAAGCGCGTAGAAGGGAGCCGCCCAGCCTTCCGCCAGACCGCAGATCCAAACCGCATCCGTTCCCTCCGTCGCGCGGACGCATTCGGAAAACAGCATCATGTCGGTCGATGCGAATTTGACGCCAGCGATGTTCGGATGCGTGGCGATCCGGGCGAGATCGTGGACGGCCATGGCATTGGAGCGCACATAAGCAACGAGCGGCAGCTCCGACGCTTCGGCAATGGCGATAAAATAGTCGGCCTGGGTCTTCGGCGCCGCGAACGGGTCGAGAGGATGATGGACCATCACGCCCTGCGCGCCTTCGCGCTTTGCCGACCGGGCGGTGGCGATGGCTTCGCCGATCGAGCGTCCGGCCGCCGCTGTAACGGCAGCCTTGCCGTCTGCCGCTGTGACGCAGATGGCCTGCAGGCGCAGCACTTCATCAGGCTGAAGGCTGTAGAATTCGCCGGTATTGCCACCAGTGACGATATTGTGGATGCCGGCGTCGGCGATGCGGCGAATGATCCTGCCGGTCATATGGGGTTCGATGGCGCCGAAATCGTCATAGGCTGTTACGTGGACGCCGGAGATTCCCCCAAGAGCCCGTCTATAGTCACGAATATTCATGCCCGATCTTTCTGATCTTCGGATTGAGACACGCGGATGAGATGCTTCTCACCCGATCGGATGACATGATCGCGCATTCGCTGCTCGGCGAGGTCCGGCTTGCGCTCAGCGATGGCGTCGGCAATGGCTTCGTGTTCTTCGACGGCGAGGAACCGCTCGCGTTCTTCCGAGAGCACGCTAAGGCGCGCCGTGTGATTGTAGATGCTCTGCCCGCCCTGCAGGCGACGCAGATAGGCGCAGCCCGAGGCCTCGTGAATGACGTTGTGGAACCGCTCATTGAGATTGATCAGTTCCAGGACATCCACCGTTTCGAGGCCTGTGCGCATTTCGATGAGGAGTGCGCGCATACGCAGGATCTGTTCCTCGGAGACACGCTTTGCCGCCTGCCGCGCGATCATGCTTTCGATCGCAGCGCGGGCCAGCATCATCTCTTCCGCCTGGGCCGGATCGAACGTCACATAGATCCCGCGACGCGGTTCTGACCTCACAAGCCCTTCGGCCTCCAGAATTCTGAACGCCTCTTTGAGCGGCGTCGTGCTTATGCCGAGACTGCCAGCCAGCTGCCGCTCGTTGAGCTTCTCCCCGCTCTTGAGCTTGCCCGACAGGATCGCATCGCGGACCAGTCCATAGACATGGCTGCGCAGACTTTTCAGAAAGACCGGCTCAACCGGCAAAAGCACATCGTCGCGTTCCATCCGTCCAGCTTTCCTCCCACGGTGAGGCTCGATCTAGCAGCTAGATAATGTCGTTTCAACTGAAATTTGAAATCTGATATATCAAACGCAAACAAAAAAGATTGCCCGTTACCGATCATGTGCGTGGCAGCCGACCTGCGTCGGATTTTGAATGCTGTGCCGCGCAGGCGAACTACAGCCTCCCACCGACCATTTACGATAGCGGGTATGAATGATCCATCGCCATGGATACGGTCAGTCACGCTCTTCGGCATGTTTCCAGGTGCAGTCAGAACACGGCAAAGATTTGTACCTTAGACTAGTGGCAATATCCGGAGGTTCGGGTTCCGGCGACTTAATAGGTCTCCTGCGTCTAAGAGATCCCGAACAGTGGAAACGTGATCTGCCTGACTACCCGTCACATCAACGCACATGGTCCTGCAATATGAGGTCCGCCTCACCGCTCGTTGAATGGAATTGCACCCTTTATCTTGTCAGCGAGAGTCGCCTCGATAATCTGCACCGTGACCGAGCCCGGCGCAGCTCCGAATTCCTCAACCACCGCGTCTGTAATTTTCTTCATCAGCTTGGTGTTTTGGTCGCGTGTCCGACCTGCCGCGCAAAAAACGTGAACCTCAGGGACGAATGTGACCCCATTCTTCGCGATATCTTCAGTATTTTCAGAGCCTAAAACCGCAATTGAGGCGCCATTCCACTAGTGCGCCCAGCTAGTTATAGTGTCTCGGAGTCGAGTGCTAACTGAGAATGTTCCTCCCGCACCACTACTACGCTCATGTCCGCGACGCAGATCCACCAGAACGCGGACACGTCGCGGCAACTGTCCGCGGGTAAGATAGACGAGTTGCACCGCGGCGCCGGGCTCGTCCTGGCCGGTCAAGACCTGCACCAGAGCGCTTATTCCCCGAGTTGTCTAATCTGTTGTTAAGATAATGACGACTTCAGTAAAGCAGAGTAAATAAGACGCTATCACACAGTAATCGCTCGATTTTTGCCATAGTGTGCCGACTTTGGTTCTCGCGTTAACGAGAGAACAACAATGAATAAATTATCGATTGCACTTCTGTCAGTGTCCGTCGTCATCGCCTCGCCGGCCTGGGCACAATTCTTCCCGCCTATTAATGAGGCCCCCAAATCCATCATTGTCGCGCAGAATGGGCCCGGTTTTTTGAACGGCTATCGCGGCGAACCTGAGCCGAGAGGCGGGTTACGTCGTGGCCTCGATGGATGGTGGTACCCACTGTCGGCGTTTGCGGCCGGCTCGATAGTTGGCGGAGCGATCGCCGCGCAGGATGATGGTCCGCCACCTCCACCTCCGGGTTACGAGCCGCCACCACCAGGATACAGACCACCTGGCCACCGCATGCGTCAGGATTTGCCACCGGAACATTTCGCTTGGTGCGCGAAGCGTTACCGATCCTATGTCGCATCTGACAACAGCTATGTTCCGCGAGCAGGAATACGCGCGCATTGCATGTCACCCTACAGCTAACGCGTAGTGTGAGAGCCGTCCTGATCGCGAAGAGCTTTCGCGATCAGGATAACGTTGAAGCGCTAATCAAGGCCTGCAAAATTGGCGTCACCCTTCCGTGCGGCTTTGATAAAGCTGCCAACGTTCTGCTTAAGAGGCGTGCTTAGCAGCCTCATCATCGCTCTGGGTTTGTTCGGCTGTACATCGGCAAGAGAGCCTTACTCTCGAGACGATGCGCGTGGCGCCGAGATCCCCGGATTTGCGAATGTGCGCAAGCCTTTGGACGGCGAAGTCGGACTATTTGCCAAGAAAAGAGTACCGCGGACACCATCTCCATTGCGGCATAAATATCTGGCAATTTCTGGCGGCGGCGCTGGCGGTGCGTTCTCTGTGGGCGCTCTCAAAGCGTGGTCGCAACGCGGCGACCGTCCAACATTCGACGTTGTCAGTGGCGTCAGCACGGGAGCACTCATCGCCCCGTTTGCGTTTCTCGGCCCTGACTACGACGATACGCTGGAGCATCTATACACGAGTGGAGTCGCTGAAGATCTGCTCCAACGCAGACCAATTATTTCTGGGCTTCTCGGCGAGAGCCTATACTACCAGAAGCCTTTAATGAACATGGTCGAGCAACACGTAACGCAAGAAGTACTCGACCGAATTGCGGTGGAATACCGAAAAGGCAGAGATCTTTTTGTCCTGACAACCAATCTCGATACTCAGCGCGGCATGCTCTGGGACATGGGCGCGATTGCCGCCAGCTCGCGCCCGGATGCGCTTAATCTGTTCCGCAATGTATTGGTGGCATCTGCCAGTATTCCCGGCGCTTTTCCAGCGGTAAAGATCATTGCTACGATCGATGGTCGAACGATTTCCGAGCTTCATTCAGATGGAGCCCCGTCTTCCCAGATCGTGACTGTTCCCGAAGCGATGTTGTCGGATACGAATGTCTCGTTGCCCGCAGTCATTCGCGGGGCGGACATGTATTTCTTAATCAACAATACACTGATGCCTGAGTTTTCTGTCACGTCCAATTCGACCGTACCCGTAGTGACGCGGGCTTACGCAAGCTTGGTTAAATCTCAGACACGGCAGTCTCTCTACGCGGCCTACGAGTATTGCAGGCGTACCGGAGTAAACTTCCACATGGCAGTCATTGACGCCCCTGTCCCCTACAATTTCAGTCAACCCTTCGGCAATGTGTACATGAGGGCGGTGTTCAAGATCGGTTACGATCGCATGGAACAGGGCCGGATATGGCGACAAAAGCCTATTTTCACTCCCGGCGTACCCCAAGCCCTTTCCGGTGCAAGATAGCTGTCTCGTTTGGCGACACGAGCATGATCGCAGCTGACGAGATCGCCCGGTCGAAAATTGAACCTCTCCAGATGGCGGCGACGATACCGAGACCGAGCGCCAGCGGAATGGTGATCGCCATGGTGATGGCAGCGAGTGTGAGCGAGTTCGGCAGGCGTTCGGCGACGAGGTTGGCAACCGGCCGGTCAGAGACATGCGAGTAACCGAGGTCGCCGGTCAGCAGCCCAAAAATCCACTCGAAATAACGCAGGATTGCCGGACGATCGAGACCGAGCGTTTCGCGAAGCTGGGATGCGGCTTCCGTCGTCACGGCTTGGCCAAGCAGTTCTTGTGAGGTATCGCCGGGCAACAACTCCGTGATGAAGAAGACCGCCAGCGACACGAGGAACAGCGACAGTCACTTCCAACGCATCGTGAATCCCGTCAAAGCACCACCGAGCACTTCCGCAAGGCGACCGACATCGGCTGTCGAAATCATCCCTCTGCGATTTTCTTCGAAGGGCAGGATGCCTAACCATGCTTGCAGCAAAAAAAAGCTGCTTGCTGAAAGCGCTGTGGCGCATGGCTAATTCAACGGTTGCGGCGGTGACGCTTCCAGTCCGAACGATCCCCTCAAGGAACAGTAGCAGCTCTTCTCAACTGTCTTCCGGAAGTTTCCCTTGGCTCATCCATGAGTGCGATCAAATAAAGCCATGATGACCAGCCCCGCTGTTACGCCGGCTGCAAACAGGCTCAATCCTAGAATAACACTCCTGGCTGACAGGACAGGCCGCTTGGAGACATTTGCATCGGCTTGATTGACGCCTGAGGCCTCAAGCACGATGTCTTGCTGGATCCGTTTCGGGGATGATCGAGGATCTTGCGCAGTCGGTTGCGCGGCTCCCCATGCAGGGACGTTGGCAACCGTCACCTGCCGGATCGTCTCTTCATCGTGTTTGACGGTGAATCTCACGGCGGAATCCGACTTCAACTTCGTGAGGACTTTCCGAGCGGCTTCAACTTCATCCGCACCCTCCACGAGCGACGTCTGGGTGACGAGGTAATATGGCATGCAGCATTGCTTTCTGTTCGCGCGATTGCAGTGTGATCGACCAGGCCGACTTGCGCCGTCAAGGCCCCACAGCCTTGAACACTCCCACTCCTCTTCCCAAATCATGTTCGACCCGCTGGTCCGGGCCCCTCTGGTGAAAGTCTTCGGCGCTTTCACGATGTCGGACCCCATACCGACAGATGCCGTAAGACACGGGACCAGGATGATGATCGCAGACATTGCCGCATGGATTTTTACGCTATTCGTTATCGATCCGCTGCATGCCGAGATGCGGCAACATCTCGATAACGCTAACGCGCCGGTAGAGCTTGTGCAGCAGTCGCGCCAATGCCTCGCTATTGAGGTTCCACGCCTCATCGACAAGGCCGGCAATGAGCCGGGCTGGGCGACGGCTACAGCGATCGGCATCTCGATTGGGTGGATGTCACCTGAACGGGTGTTTGATGGTGCCGATCCGAGCTGCGGCGCGTTGCGCGCACTGATCAGCACTAAAAATACGCGCGAGGCGGAAGGTTGACCCTGGCAGGGCCCGACGGCGAGCACGATACCGGCACAGCGTCCAAGACCTTGTCACATCTTGTAGCAAACGCACGCACCCGGGACGGCCTGACGATTGCCGACGCTCTCGAGCTCATAGGGAGGTCCGGCTTCGGTTTCGTGATGCTTCTTCTGGCACTGCCGGCGCTGATCCCGATCCCCGGTCCTTTCGGGATGATATTCGGCTCCGCGCTCGCAATTGTTTCGCTTCAATTCGCGATCGGACTGGAATCCCTATGGCTTCCGTCGCTGCTAGCCAATCGACGCATATCGGCAAAGGCATTCGAAGCGTTGGAGCGGTATGCATCGCCGTTGGTCCGACGGATCGAACAATTTGTCCGGCCGGGTCGGATGAAGGCATTTGCCGGACCACGCATGCCCTACCTGCTTGCGCTTCCGGTCTTCTGCCTTGCAGTCGCCGTCGCTCTGCCAATCCCGTTTGGAAACCTTGCCCCCGTTGCGGCACTCTGTGCGATCGCCATCGGTCTGATCGAGCGCGACGGTCTCGTGGTTCTTCTCGGGCTTAGTATGACGGCCATCGCGCTCGGCATCACGGGAGCGCTCCTTTACATGGCGGCTGGCGCCATCCCCTTGATTTAAGCTTCGTACTTCAGGACTTGCCAGTTTCGCCTACTGGTCGAGATAACGCTCTGCGAGCCGAGCCCACATCGCGGCCCCGGTGGTGAGGCTGCCGTCGTTGAAGTCATATCCCGAGGAGTGCAGGATTGCTGAGTCTTTGCCGTTTCCGAGACGCAGGAAGCTGCCGGGGCGATGCTGAAGGAAGTAGGAAAAATCCTCGCTGCCAGGAAGTAGCGGACATGTCGCCACGTTTTCAGCGCCGACTAGTTCCTCCGCGACGGCCTGGGCAAACGCGGTTTCCTTTTCCGAATTGACCACGACAGGATAGCCGTGTTCGTAGTCGATCTCGGTGGTGGCGCCATGCCCTTCGGCAACGCTTGCCGTCAGCTTGCGGATGCGCTCTTCGAGGAAGGAGCGGATCGCAGGATCAAAAGATCGCACGCTCATTGCGATCTTTGCCGTGTTGGCAATAACGTTCGAGGCTTCGCCGGCATGAATGGTGCTGACGGTCACAACCGCGGTCTGGGTCGGATCGACATTGCGTGACACGATCGACTGGAGTGTCATGACAAGGTTGCAGGCGATCAAGACCGGGTCCACCGTCAGATGCGGGCGCGACGCGTGTCCGCCCTTGCCGATGATGGTGATCCGGACGGTATCCCCCGCCGCCATGATCGGGCCCGGGCGCGTCAGCAGTGTTCCAGCCGGCATGCCGGGATGATTGTGCAGGCCAAAGATAGCGTCGATTGGAAACCGATCGAACAGACCGTCGGCGATCATCTTCTGGGCGCCGCTGACTTTTCCGGCTTCTTCCGCCGGCTGGAAGATTAGTGTCACGGTGCCGTTGAAACGCCGGGTCTCGGCGAGGTACTCGGCCGCTCCAAGAAGAACAGTCGTGTGGCCATCGTGCCCGCAGGCGTGCATCTTGCCCGGAAAAGTGCTAGCATAGGCCACGCCGGTCTCTTCCTCGATCGGCAAGGCGTCCATGTCCGCCCGGATACCGATGCTCCTGGTGCCCGTGCCATTCTTTAGCACCGCGACGACACCATGGCCGCCGACGCTGCGGGTCACGTCGTATCCCCAGCCTTCCAGCTTATCAGCGACGTAACGCGCCGTTTCGGCTTCTTCAAAGGAGAGTTCCGGGTGGGCATGCAGGTGATGGCGGGTCGCCTTCAGGTCTGCTTCCATGGCTTCGAAATCGGAGACGCGAGCGTAGAGATTGTCTTGACTTGGCATGCGGATTCCAGATTTTTTGAAGATTGGCGGACTG
This sequence comes from Rhizobium sp. Leaf306, assembly GCF_001423425.1. GTDB lineage: Bacteria > Pseudomonadota > Alphaproteobacteria > Rhizobiales > Rhizobiaceae > Neorhizobium > Neorhizobium soli. The sequence continues at coordinate 46,875 of NZ_LMNX01000007.1, read as the reverse complement.
TTCCCCCGGCAATCAACCGAGGGCTCAAAGGGGATTTCGCTCAGAGGAAGCGCGACAGGAAAGACTGCGTGCGCGGATGCTGCGGATTGCCGATCACATCCTCGGGCTTGCCTTGCTCAACGATGACGCCGCCATCCATGAACACGACGCGATCGGCGGCTTCCCTGGCAAAGCTGATCTCATGCGTTACGACGATCATGGTCAGGCCCTGTTTTGCCAGATCCCGCATGGTCGCCAGCACTTCGCCGACCAGTTCGGGATCGAGCGCCGAGGTCGGCTCGTCGAACAGCATCAGCTTCGGCTTGATCGCCAAGGCCCGGGCGATCGCGACACGCTGCTGCTGGCCACCGGAGAGCTGGCGGGGATAGGCATCCACCTTTTCCGAGAGGCCAACCCGTTTCAGCAGCTGCTTGGCATTCTCGATGGCATCCTTGCGGCTTTCGCGGTGAACACCGACCGGCGCCTCGATGATGTTCTGCAGAACCGTCATGTGGGGGTAGAGGTTGAACTGCTGGAACACCATCCCGATCTTGCGGCGCTGCTTGGCAATGCCGATGGCGGACAGCTTTTCCAGACGGTCGTTTTTAAGCCTGTAGCCGATCTGCTCTCCATCCACTTCGATGAAGCCCTTCTGGATGGCCTCCAGATGGTTGATGCAGCGCAGGAAGGTCGATTTTCCGGAGCCGGATGGGCCAAGGATGACGACAACTTCGCCCGGCATGACATCGAGATCGATGCCCTTCAGCACTTCAAGATGATCGAACGCCTTGTGGACGTTCCGGGCCTGCACCAATGGCTTTGCGGTGTCGATCACGGTCAATGGCTCGCCTCCCCTGTCGCGGCTTCGACCTTGGCGACGCCGGCATTGCGGCGCTCGCTGCGGCCGTAATAGGCCTCGATATAGCTCTGGCCGAGATTGAGGACCGAAGTGATGAGCAGGTACCAGAGGACCGCGACCAGCAACATCGGTATGATTTCGAAGGTGCGGTTGTAAATCGACTGGACGGAGTAGAGCAGATCGGCCATGGCGATAACGCTGACCAAGGAGGTCGCCTTGATCATGCTGATCAGCTGGTTGCCAGTCGGCGGTACGATCGACCGCATCGCCTGCGGGATGATGATCCGCCACAGGGCACGACCCTTGGTCATGCCGAAGGCCTCTGCGGTTTCGGCCTGGCCGCGATCGACCGAAATCAGGCCGCCACGGATGATTTCCGCCATGTATGCCGCTTCGTTGAGAGCAAGTCCGACGATGGCAGCCGTCATCGGGGTGATCACCGAATTGGTGTCCCAGCTGGCCAGCGTCGGGCCGAACGGAATGGAGATCGAAATCTCCGGAAACAGCGTCGACATGTTGTACCAGAAGATCAGCTGGACCAAGAGCGGCGTGCCGCGGAAGAACCAGATGAACAGGGAGGCAAAACCGTTGGCGAGCCCGTCATTCGACATGCGCATGATGGCGATCACCAGGCCGATCACGACGCCGAGGATCATGGCGACCACAGTCAAGCCGAGGCTGACGTAAAGACCGCTGATTACGGTGGGATCGAAGAAGTACTGGGCGACGACCGGCCAACCGAAGCCTTCGTTATGGGCGATGATCCAGCCGAAATCTATGACGACAAAAGCGATCACCAGCCAAAGAAGCAGACGGCCGGTTCTGAAAGGCGTGTGGGCCGTCGCCACATCGCGAAAATTCGCAACGCCCTGAGGCGCCGCATCACTTTGTGTGCTGTTGATCATTTTGGAAGCTGCCCACCCAGATTGAGGCCGGGCTGCTTGATCATGTTGTTCTCGAGGCCCCACTTCTTCATGATTGCGCCATAGGTGCCGTTATCCATCAGTACCTTGATGGCATCGACGAAGAGCGGGCCAAGTGGCGAGCCCTTGGGGACGACCGCACCCTGGAAGATGTCTTCGAAACCGTTCTTCTGGCCGACGCCGGCCAATTCCAGCTGGCCATTCGCCTGGGAGACGAAGTAGGTCAGAGGCGCCTGGGAGGAGAAGAAGGCGTCAGCACGCTTGGAGCGGACGGCGAGGATGGATGCCGGCTGGTCCGTATAGGACTGGACCGTGACCGCCCCCTTGCCGTCAGCCACGCATTTTTCCGATTGGACCTTGATCACCCGTTCGGCAGAGCCGCCGGCCATGACCGAGACGCGTTGGCCGCAGGCCGTATCGAGCGACGTGACGCCCTTGGGATTTCCCTTCAGCGTCGCGAAAACCACGAACTCCTGGACCCAGTCGACAAAGTCGTTGGCCGTCTCGCGTTCCTTGTAGTCGCCGACCGGGCCGAAAGCGAACTGGTAGCGGCCCGAGTTCACACCCGCCAGCAGCGCCGGCAGGCCACCCACTGTGGCGTGCTCGATCTTGACGCCGAGAACCTGTCCCAGAGCGTCCGTGAGATCGGCGCTGGCACCGGTCATCTCCGTGCCGGTGACGATTTCATAGGGAGGGAAAGAGCCGTTGTTGACGGAGATCATCTTGCCGGCGGTCTTGATGTCTTCCGGCAGTCTGTCGTGCAGTTCCTTGTTCACGTCCAACTTCGGGGCAGCGTCCTGCGCCTGGGCGACACAGGCCAGAGCGACGCCGGCGAAGGTAAGAGCAATCAGTTTCTTATGCGACATGGTCATTCCCCTTGTTTTACGAATGCGTGTTTCTTCGGAACTTGCAGTTTCGGCGAGAGATCAGATCTGGTTGCCGTCCGTATCGAACTGGAAAAGCTCTTCCGGCATCATCTCGCGCTTCATGATGCCCTGCGCATGGAGCTCCTTGGCGAAGTCGCCAATCATCTTGCGGTTGGCAGCAAAGCCGCTGGCGTCCCACCCTTCAGGGAGTTCACGGGAGGTCTTGAGCACCTCATCGAACATCCACGGCGTGGTTTCCGCATACTTGCGGCGCTTCTCCGTCCACATTTTCTGGCTTTCATCAACGAGGCGGCTGATCTCGGCAATCACCCATGGATTTTCCGCCACAACCTCGGCCTTGATGCCGATCAGGTGCATGCCGGGCACATAACCGACGTCAGCGAAGTAGCGCTGCTCCTCGCTGCGGAAATCAGGAAGCACCTGACGGAAGGGCGAACCGGGTTCGAAATAGCCGTTCGGCATGAACGGTGTGAAGATCGCATCCAGCGCGCCTTCGCGCAGAAGGTCCACCATCGGCCGCTCGCCGGGGCATGCCTCGATCAGGCCGGGCTGCCCAAAACCATCAAGGCGGTCGGCGATCGGATGCGCTTCCGTCAGCCGTCCGGCATACCACATGGCATCGGTAACCTCGACACCTTCGCGGCGGATGGCGGCGCGGGTCCAGGTGTTGCCACTGTCTCGCCAGCCCGTGACCCCGATGCGCTTGCCGGCCAGTTGGTCAAGCGTGGTGATGTCGCTGTCGCCCATGGTCATGATGCAGCGGTGACGAAAGCCGCGCATGATGAAGTTGGGGATTCCGACAACGCTTTCATCGCCGTCGTGGCGCAGCTGGGTGTAGCGGCTGAAGGAGACTTCGGCCGCCTCGTGGTCCGGGTCCTTGCCAATGTGCGACACCAGCGTCCCGATGCGATCGACCTGAAGATCAAGCTTGTCGGAAGAGACATCGCCCAGGACAAGCGGCGTTATGTAGTCCCAGTCACGGAGTGCAATTCGAAGGCGCAGTGTCATTTGAGTTACTCACGACAGAAATGCTGATAGGCCGAAGATAAAATGTTCAATTCGAAATGATCAAACGGTATTACGTTATTGAACATTTAAATGGTGACGAAATGAGCGATGCCTATAATTCGAGCTGGTTTGCTGAAAAATTGACCGATCGCTCAATTCGCGGAATAGCGTTGGAGACCAGCGCCTTAATCCGGGCCGGAGCGCTGCCGGTCGGCGCTAAGCTGCCTCCAATCCGCGATCTGGCATTTTCGCTGGGCGTGAGCCCCGCGACCATTTCGGAGGCCTGGAGCGAGCTTCGTCGCCAAAAGATCATCACCGGGCGCGGCCGTAACGGCACCTGGGTGAGTGGCGACAGCTTTGTCGCCAAGCCGGAGCGACTGGCCAGTGTCGGCCATTACGGTGCCGGCGTGCTGGACCTGACCATGGCCGTGCCCGACAGGGCGTTGCTGCCGGCGCTCGGGAATGCACTGGTTCATGCGGTATCGACGGAGAAGCTGAACAGCTACGAGCGCAGTCGCATCCTGCCGGAGCTTGAGGCAGACGTTCGCAGGACCTGGCCCTACGAGGCGGAGGCATTTCTGGCGACGAACGGCGGATATAACGCGGTCTACACGCTGATCCATGCGCTTGTGCCGCCAGGTGCCGCCGTTGCCATTGAAGAACCGACGGGCATGCGGCTTCTCGATATCCTCGAGGATCACGGCGCCAGGATCGTGCCGGTCGTCTGCGATTCCGACGGCCCCCTGCCCGCGTCCCTAAGGCAGGCAATGCTGAGCAAGCCGGTCGCCTTCATATTCCAGCCAAGGCTGCACTCAGTGACGGGTCAGACCGTGGCAACCCGGCGAATGGCGGAACTTGCCGAGGAACTGCGTGATACCGACGTGCTGATCATCGAGGATGACGGCCTTGCGGATATTTCCGACGCGCCACGCCAATCGCTCGGGCGCGTGTTCCCCGATCGGGTCATCCATATCCTGTCCTATTCGAAGACCTTGGGACCGGATCTCCGCCTGGCGGTCCTTTCCAGCACGCGCTTGATCATCGAGCAGATCCAGTCCTACCGGAGTTTCAGCTCTGGCTGGACAAGTCGCATCCTGCAGGGCGCAGCCGCCTGGCTGCTGCGCGATGAGACGACGGCAGAAGGCTTGAAGGAGGCACGCCGGCTCTACCAGGCGCGCCGCGACAATCTTGTCAGGGCTCTGGCAGAGCGTGACGTGATCGTGCCGTCAGGCGGTGGACTCTGTGCCTGGGTTCCTGTGGCATCGGAGCCATTCGCTCTCGTCACGCTTGCAGCGCGCGGCATTGCCGTCCACCCGGGCAAGAAATTCGCGGTTCAGCCCACCCACCATCTGCGGGTGGCGACCAGCAACCTCACCGATCGATATGAAGAGGTTGCGAATGCGATTGCACTGGCCGCTTCGGGTGGTTAAGCACCCAACGCGCGGATACTTTGGCGGCACTGCCGGCGATCTGACCGCCGTCTCTGGCAGGTGCGCTTGCTAGGCCATGCCACGCCACGGAACCAGCTTCTTCTCCAGCCAGCGCATGGCAAATTCGAAGACCACCGCGAAGAAGCCGATCACAAAAATGCCCATCAACACGATGTCGGTGCGCAGGAAGTTCGAAGCGTTGAGGACCATCTGGCCGACGCCCGTCGAGGCCGCCACCATTTCGGCGGCAACCAGCGTCGTCCAGCCGACACCCATGCCGATCCTCAAACCGACCAGAATGTCGGGAAGTGCTGCCGGCAGGATCACGAAGCTCAGCAGCTGCAGGCGGCTGGCGCCCAGTGCTCGCGCAGCGTTGATCTGGTCGGACGAGGCGGCCAGCACCCCGGCGCGCGCGGCCAGCGCCACCGGTGCGAAACAGGCGAGGAAGATCAGCAAAACCTTCGAGGTCTCGCCGATGCCGAACCAGATGATCACCAGCGGCAGATAGGCGAGCGGTGGCAGCGGCCGGTAAAATTCGATGAAGGGGTCCAACATGGCACGGATAGCCGGGCTGATGCCCATGGCGAGGCCAACGGGAATGCCGACCAGCGCCGCGAGCAGAAAGGCGAAAACGACCCGGAACAGGCTCATCGCCACATGTTCCGTCAGCGGCGCCCCGTCAATTCGTCCATCGATCGCATCTGAAAACGCCTTGAGCACCGTCTCCGGCTTCGGCAGGAACAGCGGCTTGACAAGGCCGAGATGGGTGACGACCAGCCAGACGGCCAGCATGAAGGCCACCATCAGCAGGCTGATCAGGCCGATCTGCATGCCGCTGAGCGGCCTCCTACGACGGATTTTCTTAAGCTGCCTGCGGGCCGGGATGGCTGCCGTTACCGAATGACTTTCCGAGAGATCGTTCATGCTGCGGCCTCCCGTGTCATCCTGTCTCCCTGGTGGATGGCGGCAAGGACTTCCTCGCGAACAGCGATGAAGTCCGGCGAGGATTTTAACGCCCGCGCATTGCCGCTTTCGAGGAACCGCCTGCTGAACTCCAGCGGCATGATCCTGGCTATTCGGCCCGGTCTCGGCGTCATGATGATCAGTCTGGTGGCAAGGAAAATGGCTTCCTCGACGTCATGGGTGATGAAGAAAGCCATCTTGCTGGTCTTTGCCCAGACGCCGAGGATCAGCTCCTGCACCTGCTCACGGGTAAAGGCGTCCAGCGCGCCAAGCGGCTCGTCCATCAAAAGCATGCGCGGATCGGCTGCCAGCGCGCGGGCGATTCCGACGCGTTGCTGCATGCCGCCCGAAAGTTCGTAGATCTTCTTTTCGGCAGAACCGTCGAGCCTGACGAGTTCGAGCATGTGGCGGGCACGCTGAAGCCGCTCCGCTTTTGGCATGCCCTGCATGCGCAAGCCAAACGCCACGTTCTCGACGACGGACAACCAAGGCATCAGTGCGTGGCGCTGGAATACCACGCCGCGATCGGGGCCCGGTCCGCTCACCGGTTTCCCGTCGATCAAGATCGTGCCGTCGGTCACCGGCTGGAAACCGGCGATGCAGGAAAGAAGCGTGGTCTTGCCGCAGCCGGAGGCACCGAGCGCCACGACGAATTCTCCTGGTCCGATATCGAGATCGATACGCGATAGCGCGACAGTTCCTCCTTCGCCTTCTCCGTAGTGGACGCTTACATTGCGGATCTGAAGCATCGGGATCACTCCGTCAGAAGCTGTACCGGACCGAAATCCTCGGCCCGGCCTTTAAGAAACGTCGCTTACTTGGCGGCTGACTTCACATATTTGTCGGTCACGAAGGCCGCATAGTCGGGAGCGAGATCGGTGACACGGCCCTGTTCCTTGAGGAACTCGGAGGTCGATTGCAGAGCCTTGGCGGCACCGCCGCCAAGCCAGGCCGCCGACGCCTGTTCCTCAAGTGGCGGGAATTTGTAGGCGGCCATGCCGGCCGGAACGTCGGCGGCGTTCGCGCCGGTCCATTTGACGACAGCGCGAACCTCAGTGGAGTCCGGCGTCCAGGCGGCCTTGTTCTTGGCGTAGTCCGCGTCGGAGGCGGCCAGGAGCTTGACGAAGGTCGTCATGAACTCGGCATTGGCGTCGGCGAACTCGTCGGTGACGACGATCCCGTCAAAGGTCGCCTTGCCCTTGGCGGCGAAATCGCCCGCACTGGCGATGACGGTGCCGCTTTTTCTGGCGACATCGAGAACCGGTGCCCAGATAAATGTCGCATCGATGTCACCGCGTTCCCACGCGGCGGCGATTTCCGGCGGCCGCATGTTGAGCAGCTTGACGTCCTTGGACGAAAGGCCGGCTTCTGAGAGCGCATACATCAGTTGGTAATGCGAGGTCGACACGAACGGCACGGCAACCGTCTTGCCCTTGAGGTCTGCGATCGTCTTGATGTTGCTGCCGTTGCGGGCCACCAGCTGCTCGGCATTTGCGATGTCGTCGAGGATCCAGAACAGCTTGATCGGCAGGCCCTGGGAAGCTGCCGCCGCAACCGGCGAGGAACCAGCTTCGCCCATATTGACGTCACCGGACGACATGGCGCGGATGACGTCGCCACCCCCACCGAACTTCACCCATTTGATCTTGTAGCCGGTTTCGGCCTCGAGCTTGCCGGATTCCATCAGCACGCGGATGGGGGTCATCATGTCCTGATAGGCGAATGTCAGGCTTTTGTCCGCCGCCGAGGCGGTGACGGATGCGCCGAACACCATGCTGCAGGCCATGGCCACGGATGCGAATGCTTTGCTCAGGCGCTTCATGAACTTCACTCCTAAAAGAGGACCGGAAACTACCCGCATTAAGCGTGAAGCAATTGCCATGCCGAAAGAGCCAGTTGCGGCGATTTGACAGCCATCTGGCCCTGTGCATGTCGACTGGCCCCATCGTTGCTGCCGTCTGGCTCTCACCGGCATTGGCCCGTTTGCCTAGACCGGTCCGCAGAAGTGGCTCGGCAGCCGCTCTGGCTTGGGAGGGGAAATGGAGGCGCTGGCAATTGCAATCGTGACGATCGGCGCGGGCGGATTTCGCGGCGTGACCGGCTTCGGTTACGCGATGGTCGCCTCACTTGGGATCTCGGGGGCGATGATGCTGCCGGCCGTCAGCGTGCCATTCATTCTGTTCAACGATTTGCTTCTGACAGGCTTCACATTGCTCAATCGCAAGCATGGCGCGATTGACTGGGTTGCGGGCCGCATTCTTCTTCTCTCGGGTCTGTGCGGCGCCATCTGCGGCGGATTGCTGGCAGCACGGCTCGACGGAGACATCGCCCGGATGATGGTCGCGATTATCGTCGCGCTTACGGCCTGCGTGGCCATGATCCGCAATCCACCCAGTTGGCTGGCCGGCCGATCCATCGGCATGCTGATAGGTTTTACCGTCGGACTGCTGCTATCAGCCTTTGCCGTCGGCGGGCCGCTGGCGGCCGCATGGCTGCTGGCCGGCGGAACGCAGCGGCTATATGTTCGCGGCACATTGGCGGTCTTTTTCGGCGTCGTCGATCTCGCCAGCCTCGTCAGCCGTTTTTTTCTCGGCACGATCGATCTGCAGCTCATGCAACTGCTTGCCTTCTATTTCCCGCTGACGCTCGCCGGTTTCGGTGTCGGCTTTTTCCTGTCACGCCGAATGTCACCGGAGCTTTGGCATAGAGTATCGTCCGGCGGTCTGGTTCTGATCGCCACCATCGGCCTTGTCCAAGCCATCGGCGCATTCCTCGCCGTCTGATTTCTGATCCCCCGAAAGGAACCTATCATGTCGAAAACCGCCCTCATTACCGGCGCCACCGCGGGCTTCGGCGAGGCCATCGCCCGGCGTTTCGTGGCCGAAGGCTGGAACGTCATCGTCACCGGCCGGCGAAAGGATCGTCTCGATCAGCTGGTCCTTGAACTGGGAGGAGAGACACGCGCCATCGGTATCTGTTTTGACATCCGGGATGAGGCAGCCACGCGAGCTGCACTCGCGTCGCTGCCCTTGGACTTCCAGGCGATCGATGCCCTGATCAACAATGCCGGTCTGGCGCTTGGCACCGGAATGGCCGACACATGCGATCTTGCCGAATGGAAAACGATGATCGACACCAATATCACCGGTCTCGTCACCATCACCCGGCTTCTGCTGGAAACGCTGGTTACGCGCCGCGGGCTTGTGGTCAACCTGGCGTCGATCGCGGCCAACTGGCCCTATCCCGGCGGCAACGTCTATGGTGCCAGCAAGGCTTTCGTGCGCCAGTTCTCGCTGGGCCTGCGTAGCGACCTTTCGAGCAAGGGCGTACGCGTGACGTCGATCGAGCCGGGGCTGTCGGAAAGTGAGTTTACCCTGGTGCGCACCGGCGGCGATCAGGCGTCCTACGACCGACTGTATCAGGGCGCCAATCCGCTTCAGCCGGAGGACATCGCCGAAACCATCTACTGGGTCTCCAGCCTGCCGGCGCATGTCAACATCAACAGCCTCGAGATCATGCCGGTCAGCCAGTCCTGGGCGCCGTTCCAGGTTCATCGCGAACAGACGACCTGATCAGCCAATGAACAAGGGCCCGGCCAATCATGGCGAGCCCTTGTCTGGAACGGAAGCCGTGCGCAGCTGTCAGCCGAACACCTTTGTCAGCGCCCGATCGACAGTGGATGTGATCGCGTCGATATCAGCGGCCGTCGCGATCAAGGCCGGGCTGAAGCACAGCGTGTTGTTCAAGCCTGGCAGCGACCTATTGGTCGCGCCGATAATGACGCCATCGCTCAAGCAGGCACCGATGACTGCCTGAACCTGTTTTTCCTCGACGGGTGTCTTCGACTGCCGGTCGCTGACCAGTTCCGCACCGCAAAAAAGACCCAGACCCCGGACATCGCCGATTACCGCGTGGCGTTCTTGCAGCTCCCGCAGGTTGGCGCGCATACGTTCACCCATGCGGGTGGTGTTTTCCAACAGCTCTTCCTCTTCGATGATGCGCATGTTTTCCAGCGCAGCAACCGGGCCGGCAACACAGCCGCCAAACGTCGAGATGTCGCGGAAATAGGACATCGGGTCCGATGGGTCGTCCTTGAAGAGGTTGAAAACCTTTTCATGGGTGACGGTGCAGGAAATCGCCGCATAACCGGAGGCGACGCCTTTTGCCATTGTCACGAAATCAGGTTCGACGCCGAAATGCTGGTAACCGAACCATTTCCCGGTGCGGCCGATACCGCAGACAACCTCGTCGATATGGAGGAGAATGTCGTATTTCCGGCAGATTTCCTGGACCCGGGGCCAATAGCCGTCGGGTGGAACGATGACGCCGCCGCCGGCTGTGACGGGTTCGAGGCAGAGCGCGCCGATCGTCTGCGGCCCCTCCCGCAGGATGACCTCTTCGATGGCGTCGGCGGCACGCTCGAAGTAGTTGTCGATGTCGCCATACTGGCTGCGGTATTCGAGGCAATGCGGCACCTCGACGAAACCCTCGGGCAGCGGTCCGTACTGTTCGCGCCGTTCCGGCTGGCCGCCAGCCGCCAGCGTGCCGAGCGTGGTGCCGTGGTAATCGCGTTCGCGGTAGAGGATCTTGTATTTCTGGCCGCCATGATGACGATGCGAAATCTGGCGCACCATCTTGAAGACCTTCTCATTGGCCTCCGATCCTGAATTCGAATAATAGACGCGGCTCATGCCCGGCATCTTTTCGATCAGCTTTTGCGCAAAAAGCGCGCCCGCGACGGAGCCGGCGGAATTGGCGAAATAGTTGAGCTTGACAAGCTGATCGCGGACCGCGTCGGCAATGCTTTCCCGGCCAAAGCCGACATTGACTGTCCACACGCCGCCGGAAAGAGCATCCAGATATTCACGTCCGGTCGCATCCCAGACCCGCATGCCGCGTCCCTCGACGAAAATGCGCGGATCGGCCGTCTCGAAGGTCTTGTGCTGGGTCAAATGGTGCCAGACATGGGCGCGGTCGGCTTCGATCACGGCCTGGATATCGTTGGGCAATATCGCCGAATTCATGGGGCATCTCCTTGAACGTGGAATGTCCGCATAGCACGGCCCCGCAGCCTAGTGATGGCCCAACCCTCTCTGGTACCATCGAATGTCCGTTCTGGACCCACGGCGTCAGGGAGCGCTCAATGTCGGATGGAGGGAGGCGACCGCTCGACGTGGCACGGATGGCGCGACGGTTGGTCGGGACGGCTCGACGAATGGCGCCAGGCGCGACAGACCCGCCTCGATGCGGTTTGCCGCAATCGAACCGAAGCCGAGCCGGAAGAGGCGGCGGCCGTGCGCCGGATCGCTGAAGAAGATGTCGCCCGCTTCGACCAGGATGCCCGCCTGGCGGGCTGCCTCCATCATGCGGCGGGCGTCAAAATCCTTCGGTCCCTCGATCCAGAAGCTCGTTGCTCCCTCGCCTCGCGTCACCCTGCAGGATGGCAACAGATGCGGAAGGCATTCGGAAATGATCCGCGCCCTTTCCAGCATCACGGTTCCGGTGCGTTTGAGGTGCTGGCGGTAGTGGCCGAGCGCGATGAAGTTTGCGAGCGCACGCTGGTTGTTGGTGGGCGGGTGGCGCAGCATCAGGCGGCGCAGCACGCGCAGCTCGTCAATGACCGGGCGTGGCGCAACGATGTAGCCCACCCGCAATCCCGGTGCGAGCACCTTGGAAAAGCTGCCGACATAGATGACCCGACCATCGCTATCCAGGCTCTTGAGCGAGGGGATGTCACCATCGCTTTCAATCGAAAGATCGGCCTCGTAATCGTCTTCCACAATCAGGACATCATCGACACGCGCCGCCTGAAGCAACATTTTGCGGCGCTCGAGCGGCATCACCGACGTGGTCGGGCATTGGTGGCTGACGGTCAGGAAGGCGACGTTGCTGCGCGCAAAATTCGCATCCGGAATGACGCCCTGGCGGTCGAGGTTAAGGCAGACGATGTTCGATGTCGCGAGGCTCACCATGTTGCGCACATCCGGGTAACCCGGATCCTCGATGCCGGCCGCAGTGCGGCGGCTGACCAGCAGCTGCACGAGCATCGACAGGGCCTGCTGCGAGCCGATCGTCACGATGATTTCGCCAGCACCGGCAAAGATGCCGCGACGCGGAAGGACCTGGCTGCGCAATTGTTCGACCAGATCCGGGTCGTCATCATCGATCATGTCTCCCGCCCAGCCCTGGATCTCCCTGACACTGGACGCAGCGCGCACGGCTTCGCGCCAGTTGTTGGTCGGAAAGAGTGCCGGGTCGTATTGCCCGAACAGGAAGGGATAGGGATAGTCCAACCAGTCCCTCGGCTTGCAGATCTGCCGCTGTGCGGAGGGCTGGATGGCAAACCTTGCCTGCCACTGGTCGAACGAAGCCGACGGCGGCTGGTTGACCACCGGTGCCGCTCCGACGGCCGCCACGAAAATGCCGCTGCGCTCCTTCGAGATCAGGAAACCTTCGTCGGCCAGCAACTGATAGGCCGTCGTCACCGTGTTGCGGGCAATACCCAGAAGGGCCGCAAGCTGTCGGGTCGATGGTAATCTCGTATTGCGACTGAGCACACCGGTCTCGATGGCATTAACGATCATGCGGCGGATTTGCAGGTTGAGAGCCTGCCCGTCCTTGTTCAACGCACTGAACAGGCGCCGCCATGTGACATCCGTGACCGATTGCTGGCGCTGGTTTTTCAAAGTCTTCATGGCATGTGCGAAGCAAAGAACGGGCCAGTTCTCACCCTGTCGGTTACGGCTGATTGCAATATCCCCCTCCTCCGCCAAACCGGAGAATGGGAACGGCCTAAGCGCGGGTGTTTTGACCAACGCGCCGCCTTGAGACCTTCCGTATCGGTAGCCGCACCGGAGAAGTAACTGCACCGATTGGCCCATTAGAATAGGGATCGCGGAAAATAATGTTCGCATTCTTGTTTGCTAGGGCGCGAGATCTGATTACGATTTGTGCATTAGAATCAATTGGTAAATTATCAGGCAAACCCGTCTGATGGTGGCCGGCAAAGAAATCTATATTCCACCAAAATTTTTTCGATTGGACACCAGACGGCTTCGACGCTGGACTGATGGAACAACCGAAGCCGCATTTTCCCTCCAACAAACCCGAGGTATCTGTGACACCTTCCGACTGCCTGTCCCCCACCAGACGCGGTGTACTGATCAGCCTCGGCGCTGGCATTGTCGCGATGACCTTGCCGCACGGCACGCTTGCCCAGACACCGCCCTCCGTGTTGAAGTTCGGCCTCTCGACCTTCCCGCCGACCATCAAGCCCTTCGATAATACCGGGGGCGCTGCCAACACCGTCAAGCTGATGCTGTACCGCGGATTGATGGGTTACGACGCGAGCGGCAAGCTGGTGACCGAACTGGCCGAAAGCTTCTCATGGACCGACCCTACCACTGTCGTTTTCAAGCTGCGCCCGAACGCCGTCTTCCACGACGGCAGCCCGGTGACTTCGGCGGACGTTGCCTTCTCGCTGAACGAGATCACCAAGAATGGCTCCACAGCCTTTCTGAAAAGCGATCTCAAGATCATTTCTTCTGTCGAGGCGGTCGACGACAAAACGGTCAAGATCACCCTGAAAGCGCCGAGCGCCATTTTCCTTGACCTGCTGGCCAGCTATTGCTGCCCGGTGATTTCGAAGAAAAGCACCGACGGCGAGACGATCGGCGCCGGCCCCTTTACGTTGAAGGGCAGCGAAAAGAACGTCTATATCGAAGTTGCGCGCTTCAAAGACTTCTACATGGCCGACCAGCCGCGGGTCGAGGGCATCCGCTTCGTCGCCTATGCCGACGAAAACCTGCGTTATGCAGCACTCGAAGCCGGTGACGTCGACCTGATCGAATATCTTCCCTGGACGCAGTTCGACACGGTCGAGGCGTCCAAGACGCTGAAGATGAAGGCCACGCTGGGACCCTTCATGTTCCTACTGTTCAACGTCACCAGCGGCCCGTTCGCCAATCCCAAGGTGCGTCAGGCGGTTGGCTACGCAATCGAACGCCAGGATGTGGTCGATGCTGCCTTTGCCGGACGAGGCGAACCGCTGTTTGGTTTCCCGAACCCACGCGGCTCCAAATTTGATCTCGCCGATCCGGCCCATGAATGGAAATACGATGTCGAGAAAGCCAAGGCGCTGCTTGCCGAGGCGGGATATGCAAACGGCTTCGAATGCCGGCTACTGGCAACGGCCACCTACGGCATGCACCAGGACACCGCCTCCGTAGTCCAGGCCTATCTCGGCGCCATCGGCATCAATGCGACGCTCGATCTGCCCGACTGGGGCACCCGCGTGACGGCCGGCAAGGAAGGCAAGTATGACATCGCAGTCCACGGGACGTCGGGCAATTACAACGACCCCGATGCACTCTGGTCTCTGCTCTATTCCGGCAATCCGTCCTATCTGCAATCCTTCGGTTTCAAGAGTGCGCGCATAGACGGCCTGCTGGAACAGGGCCGCAACGAGGTCGATCCGGACAAGCGCAAGGCCATCTACCAACAGCTGGTCGTCGCCTATTACGAGGAGGTGCCGCAGGTTCCACTGAACTGGCGCATCCAGGCCTATGCCATGAAGCAGTCGGTCGAAGGCTTCGAGCAGTTGCCGGGCTTCCTCAGCGGTTCATCGGGTTACGCGCTCGACGAGACGAAATTCGCATAAGGAGCGTTGCATGCTGGCCTTCATTTCTCGTCGCATGGCGGCAGCTGTTGCCATGCTTCTGGTCATCGGCACGATCATCTTTTCGCTTCTCATCATCGTACCGGGTGACCCGGCCGAACTGCTGCTGTCGACCGGCGGCGGTTCCGCTTCCGCAGAAGCCATCGCCAATCTGCGGGTCAACATGGGCCTCGACAAGCCGGTCCTCACGCAATACGTGACCTTCCTTTACAATACCGCGCGGCTGGATTTCGGCACGTCGATTGTCGACAACGGCTCGATTTCCTCTGTCATAGCCCTGCGCCTTCCGCGCACGCTCGAAATCATTATCGCCGGCACGATTTTCGCGCTGTTGCTGGCCATTCCCGCGGGCACCGCGGCCGGATTGCGGGCAGGCGGAAAATTCGACATTGCCGCCTCCGCCATCAATGCGCTTCTGACCTCGATTCCGGGCTTCGTGCTCGGCACGCTATTCATCTTTTTCTTCGCACAGGTCCTGGGCTGGCTGCCGGCCGGCGGTTATGTCGCCTTCGCGGCCAATCCGATGCAGCATCTTCAGATGCTGGTTCTGCCCGCATTGACCGTCGGCCTGCACCTGGCGACGATCGTGTTTCGCATGACCCGGGCGAGCGTGCTGGAAATGCGGGGGCACGACTGGGTGCGCACCGCCGTGGCCAAGGGACTTCGCCGCAAGCGGGTGGTTCGCCGACACATCCTCTACAATGCGCTCGGACCGATCATCACCGTCGTCGGCCTGCAACTCGGCATCCTTCTCGGCTCTACCGTCCTTGTCGAGTTCATCTACAACTGGCCCGGCCTTAGTGGCCTGCTGGTTTCGGCGGTCGAACAACGCGATTACCCGACGGTCCGCGCCGTCATCCTGACCGTCGCGGCCATCTTCATCGGTATCAATCTCGTGATCGATATCCTGTCCTCGCTGCTTGATCCGAGGATCCGCCTGCAATGATGTCAGTCCGAAATTTTCCCAAGCGCATGATCCTGCCCAGCCTGTTTCTGGCAGCCTTGATCATCATTCCCTTTGCCGCTCCGCTGATCACTGCCGACGATCCCGTCAAGATCGCTGTTCGCTATCGGCTCGCCGCCCCTGACCTGGAGCATTGGCTGGGTCGGGACGAATTCGGCCGCGATCGGCTGGCCCGCGTGCTCTACGGCGGCCAGGTATCGCTGACCGTCGCTTTTGTGGCGACCACCATTGCCTGCATCATCGGTACGCTTTTCGGTCTGGTCGGCGCCTATTTCCGTGGACCCTCGGAATTTGTGACGAGCCGGCTATCCGACATCGTCCTCTGTTTCCCGCCCATCCTTCTGGCGCTGCTCGTCGTCACCCTGTTCGGACCGGGCAGCGTCACGCTGGTTGCCGTGCTCTCGGTCCTGTATTTTCCGACCTTTGCGCGCATTACCTTTTCCGAGGCACTGCGGGTTACCTCCCTTGATTTTGTCGAAGCGTCCCGCGCGCTTGGCACGCCTTCGTACCGCATCGTGCTTGGAACCGTTCTGCCGAACATCGCCGGCCCCCTGTCGGTTCAGTATTCGCTGACGGCAGCCGCCGCGATCACGATCGAAAGCGGCCTGTCCTTCCTCGGCCTCGGCGTGGTGCCGCCGGCCCCCTCCTGGGGCCAGATGATCCGCGGTGCGCGTCAATTCATGAACCAGGATCCGCTCGGCATCATGATCCCCTGTGCCGCTCTGGTGCTGACAATCTATGCCATCAACTTCTTCTGCGACCGCCTGCGCGACACACTGGACCCGAAAGGCACTTCAGGCAGCAGCATGGATGAGGTTTCCAAGCCGAAGTCGCGGGCAAATGCGCCGACCATCAAAGACCCGGACGTGGTTGCCGTCATCAACAACCTAAGGCTCGAGACTGCGCATTTCGGAACACCTGCCGTTATCGAGGACGTTTCGCTTACTTTGCGTGCCAACCAGTGCACGGCACTTGTCGGCGAAAGCGGATCGGGAAAATCGCTCTCGTCTCTGGCGCTGATGGGCCTCCTGCCTGGCGCTATCCGGCAGGTAGGCGGCACGCTGCAGCTGCGACGCAAGTCTGACGAGGTTGTTGACCTCGGCTTTCTCGATGCCCGCAGGCTCGAGGACATCCGCGGCAACGACATCGCCATGATATTCCAAGAGCCGATGACCTCGCTCAATCCGATCCACAAGATCAGCGACCAGATGATCGAGGCCATCACCGCGCATCGGCCGATGTCGAAGTCCGACGCCCGCGCCCATGCAATCGCGCTCCTGAAGCGCGTGGGCATGAACGACGCCGAGCGGCGGATCGACAGCTACCCCGACCAGATGTCGGGTGGCATGCGCCAGCGCGTCATGATCGGAATGGCGCTGAGCTGCGAACCGCGCCTGCTGATCGCAGACGAGCCGACCACCGCGCTCGACGTGACGATCCAGGCGGAGATCATCGAACTGCTGCAAACCCTGCGGCAGGATCAGGGGAACGGGCTCAGCCTGCTGTTCATCAGCCACAATCTCGGTGTCGTTGCAGATATCGCCGACCGCGTGGCGGTGATGTATTCGGGCCTGATCGTGGAGGAGGGTCCCGCCGCGCAAATCCTGCGCGATCCGCACCACCCCTATACACGTGCCCTGATCGAAAGCATGCCGTCCTCGCATGAAGAGCTGAACTCGGCCCGTGGTGACCGGCTTCCAGCAATTTCAGGCACGCCACCGCTACCATCTGCCCGCCCCTCGGGCTGCACGTTCCGTGACCGCTGTCCAATCGCGTTGCCGGCCTGCGCCCACATCCGGCCGGCCCTTTATCCGAGCGCAGACGGCGAACGCGCCGTGCGCTGCCTGCGGGCGCCGGAAGCACCGGCGGGCGTGATGAACCACCAGACGGAGGCCGCATGACAGCCGCACCCCTTCTCGACGTCCGCAATCTGAAGAAGAGCTATTCGATCGGACGCAGTGGTCTTTTTTCCAAGCGATCACTCAAGGTGCTGCATGATGTCAGCTTCAGCGTCGCACCGGGCGAAGTGCTCGGCCTCGTCGGCGAAAGCGGCTCCGGGAAAAGCACGATCGGCCGCGCGATCCTGCGGCTGATCGAGTCGCAAAGCGACGTGATGCGTTTCGACGGACAGGACCTGAACAGCATTTCGCCTGTCCGGATGCGCAGCCTGCGCAAGCAGATGCAGATCATCTTCCAGGACCCTTATGCCAGCCTCGACCCTCGCAAGACCATCCGGGCGGTGCTGTCGGAGGCGCTCGACGCACACGGCTTGCACAAGGGTGCTGCCCGGGTGCCGCGCCTGATCGAACTCGTCACGCTGGTCGGCCTGGATCCGAGCTTCCTCGACCGCCGCCCGCACGAATTTTCTGGCGGGCAGCGGCAACGCATCGGCATTGCCCGCGCGCTTGCCGTCGAGCCGAGCTTCATTGTCTGCGACGAAGCCGTGTCCGCGCTGGACGTCTCCATCCAGGCGCAGGTGCTGAACCTTCTGGCCGACCTGCGTGCCAAGACCGGTGTATCGCTCATGTTCATCAGCCACGATCTTTCGGTGGTGCGCTACATTTCCGACCGGGTGATGGTGCTTTATCTCGGCCGCGTCATGGAGGTCGGTCCTGCCGATCAGGTCCATTTTTCACCCAAACATCCTTATACGGCGGCGCTTGTTTCGGCCGAACCAAGCCTGCACCGCGAGAACCGCCGCATCCGGCTGACCGGCGAGATCCCCTCGCCGCTCGTCCTGCCCTCCGGCTGCATCTTCCGCAGCCGCTGTCCCTATGCCCAGCCCGCCTGTGCCGAGACCGTCCCGCCGTTGCAAACGGTTGGTGATCAACACCAGTCGGCCTGTCTCAGAACCGACATACTGTAAGGAAATCACCATGCTGACTGAAAAGATCAAGATCGCTGAACTGACCAGCGAAGAAGCCCGCCAGTTTCTCAACGACGATGCCGTCATCCTCCTGCCAATGGGATCGCTGGAAGACCAGGGAACCCATGCGCCGATGGGCGACTATCTCGCCGCCGAAGCCGTCGCACTCGACATAGCCCGCGCCGCACGTGCCGAAGGCATCCCAACCTTCATCGCGCCTGTCATCCCGTTCGGCGGCGCCGATTATTTCGGCTCCTCACATGGGGGCATAGCGGTCAGCCAATCAACGCTTGTTGCCTTGCTGGACGACATGTTTGCCAGTCTGGCCCGTCACGGATTGACCAAGCTGTTGGTCATCAACGGTCATGGCGGCAATGTCGGAGCGATCAATGACGTCTCCCTGAAATGGCGCCAGACCAACGGCATGTTCGTGGCTTCGATGTATCTGTGGCAGATTAGCTATGAAATACTGAAAGAGATCCTCGGCCCGGAAGCAGCTGCAAAGTCTTCAGGCCATGGCGGCGATCCCCTGACATCGGTCGGCTTACATTATTACCCCGATATCTTGCGCATGGACCTGGCACAGTCACCGCCGAAGGACCAGAAGGCGATGGGTGTGGATGTGGCGGGCTTTGCCGCGCTGAAATACGCTGGCGCTCGCCTGCAGGCACCGATCGAGGCCATGGAAACAGCGCCGCATGGCGTATGGGGCGGCGATCCGGTATTTTGTTCAGCCGAAACCGGCGCGGCGCTGACCGAGCGCTTGGTCAAAATCGGGTCCGGCTTCATACGCGATCACGTTTCCAAGCGCTATGCCGCCTGATGACTTGCAGTCTGGAATCCGGCACCGGTGGTGCCGCATTCCAGAAAAAATCCGTGACATGATCAGGTTTGTAGTGCGACCTTATGGAAACTCAGGTCTTGCGAAAGCTGACATAACGCGGATGGGCCGCGACCCATTCCTCGGCAGCCTGTCGGGCCAGCTGGAATATCTGCTCCGTCTGCGCCTTGCGCGCTCTGTTCTGATGGACGCAGCGGATATCGAGAGGGGCAAGCTGAACGGTGGTCGGGATTTCGACCAGCATTCCGGTGGCAATTTCCGGCTCTAGCGACACCAACGGCATTGCCGAGGCGCCGTAGCCGGCCCTGACCATCTCACAGATGGTGGCGAGAGAATTGCCGGTGTGGCGAGAATTGGGGCGTCGTTTCGTCTCTTCTATCAGGTCGGCGACAGGGCCGAACAGCGGCGATGTATGCGGGTAGAGGACCAGAGGCAACTCACGCAATTCATCCGGTGTCAGCGGGCGCTTGATCTCGCCGACCACGTCCGGCCGAGCCACCCAACCGACATGATACTGGACCGAGAAGCTATCCTCGATTTGCGGCAACCCGGCCTCTCCGGTAACGAACGCCATGTCGAGCGCGCCGGACTTGACCATCGGTCGGAGATCGAGATTGGCGCCCGAATAGAAATCGACCAGAGGGGGATCCGGAAGGGCAGCAATCTTGTGGCGCAGGGTAACTGCCCACGTCTGGGTGACCATGGAAACAACGCCGATCGTGTAACGTCGTTTTTGCTTTGACTTCAGACGGCTTGTCAACGTCTCACTGAGATTGAGAAAGGTCTCGGCATATTCGGCGACCTCATGCCCTTGCTCAGTCAGAGTGAAATCGGACTGGGCACGATCAATAAGAGGAATGCCCAGACTATCTTCCAGCCCTGAGATGCGAGCTGAAACAGCCGGTTGCGTCAAACCGATATGATCGGCAACGCGTTGATAGCTCTTGAGACGCGTGAGCCAGTAGAAGGCTTCCAGCTGTTTGAAATTCATGACTAGAACCTAGCGGAAACCGACGGGAAAACTCCATAAAAAAATTCTATGAGAGCGACAGGAATTTTTGCTTTGACCCGCACGTCCCTCCTGCAGTGAATGGGAGGCATACCATGACGCATGAGCCAATGAGGATGCTCCATGAACATTGTCGTTTCGCTACCAGCCGCAGACAAGACGGAATGGTGGTGCCAGATGCTGCGCGATCTGATGCCGGACTGGAATGTCTACCCGATAGACCAAGTGCCTGATCCCGATGCCGTCACCTATTCGGTGCTCTGGCGACCGGCGACCGGCGCCATGAAACCGTTCCGAAACCTGAAGGCGATCGTTTCGCTGGGGGCCGGCATCGACCACGTCCTGGCAGACGAGCAATTGCCGATACACGTGCCGATCATCCGCACCGTCGGCACCGATCTGACGCAGCGGATGAAGGAGTATGTCGTCCTTCACGTCCTGCGCCATCACCGCGAACTGCCGGCCATCCAGGCCAACCAGGCCCGCCAGCTCTGGGAGCAGATCGTCGTGCCACCCGCCCCCCAGCGCCGCGTCGGTGTGATGGGACTGGGCAATCTTGGTGCCGCCGCGGCAGACCTTTTGAAACAGATCGGCTTCGAAGTGCGCGGCTGGTCACGATCCCCGAAGGATCTGCCCGGCATCCAGTGCTTTTCCGGAAGCGAAGGATTTGGGGCGTTTCTGGAAGGCACGGAAATCCTTGTCTGCCTGCTGCCCCTGACCGAAAGTACACGCGGCATTCTCAATGTCGACACGTTCAATCGCTTGAAGCGCGGCGCCAGCATCGTCAACGCGGCACGGGGTCCGCATCTGGTCGACAGCGACCTTGTCGACGCCCTGAATTCGGGCCAGATCAGCAGTGCGACACTCGATGTCTTCCATGTCGAGCCGCTTCCCAAAACGCATCCGTTCTGGACCAATCCGAAGATCACCGTCACGCCGCATGTCGCCTCGCTGATCGACGCTCCGACAGGTAGCAAAATTGTCGCAAAGAACATCCGGACCTTCCAGGAAACCGGGACAGTCGCCGATCTCGCGGACGCAAAACGCGGCTACTAGCCCATAGATTTTTCTTGGGGACTACTCTCAGCCCTTCGGTTGCCACTGCGTGACCGAAGGGCTTTTTTGTTCAAATAATCATCGCAATCCAGTCTCTTAGTGCGGCAATCGGATTAAATAACTACCTGTTTTTCATCCAAAATTTTTCTGATGCAAGACACAAGAAATTTCGATTGGACAACGGTGGCCGCAGATCGTTGCATCAGGGGCAGTGGATCGTTCGATAAGCCCTCCAGCTTTGCCGGGATAGGACCAACCGTCGCGGAGAAGGCTCCAGCAGATTCACATTTCACCGTGCTGCCTGCCATGCTGGCAGCCGCCTCGACAAACCGGGCCGCTTCACCCGACAGGAGAATGTGCCGATGATCACCCGCCTTCTTGCCTCCGTCGTCTTCGCCGCGCTGATCAGCACCACAGCTCCGGCCCACTCAGCCGATGTCTCGGGGGAGATCACCCTCACCGCCTATTCGGGGATCTTTCAGGACAAATACAACGAAGCGGTGATCAAGCCCTTTTTGGCGAAATACCCCGATGTGAAGGTCAACTATTTTCCTGCCGGCGCCTCCTCGGCAATGCTGGGAAACCTGCGTTCGCAGGCCGGTGACCCGCAGACCGACGTGGTGATCTTCGACGTTTCCACGTCGCTGATCGGCGACAAGGAAGGGCTGCTGGCACCCTTGACCAAGACCGACGTCCCCAACCTTGCCGACCTGCTGCCGCAGGCCATCGTCAAGGAAGGTTATGGCCCAGCCGTCACCTTCGACAATCTGGTGGTCATCTACAACAAGGAAGCCTTCCCGACGGCGCCGACCTCGCTCGAGGTTCTCTGGGACAAGGCCTATGCCGGAAAGATGGCCGTCACCTCGATGCCCTCCATCCTCGGCTCCGGCCTGATGGTGATGACGTCTGCCATGCTGGGTGAAGACTATACCAAGTCAGTCAAACAGTCCGTCGCCAAGCTTGCCGAGATGGCGCCCGGCGTGCAGACCTTCGACCCCAAGCCCGACGCCTACACCCTTGTCATCAACGGGACCGATGTGCTGGGGACCGGGTGGAATGCCCGCAGCCAGTATTATGCCGACGAATCCAAGGGCAAGCTGGGCGTGATGCTGCCGAAGGAAGGCACTATCCTGCAGATCAACACCATCAACCTTGTAAAGGGCGCCAAGAACCCGGTCGCGGCAAAGGCCTTCATCGATTACGCGCTGTCGCCGGAAGCCCAGGCAGCCTTTACGGAAGCGATGTTCTACGCGCCGGTGAATGCCAAGGCAAAGGTCAGCCCCGAGGCCAGGGCCCGTACGGTTGCCGGCCAGCTCGACAAGACACTGCCGCTCGACTGGGCTTGGGCCGCCACAAAATCGGATGAATGGAACCAGCTCTGGAAGCGCCAGATCATCTCGGCCGGCAAGTGAAACAGCAGGACGAACCCATGTCCCTCGCCTCAACGCCCGCCCATATCCGCATCGACAAGCTGACCTTTGACTATGGCGGCGAACGCCCGGCCGTCGACACCTTGTCCTTCGATATCGCCAAGGGCGAATTCATCGGGCTTTTGGGTCCGTCCGGCTGTGGCAAGTCCACCACGCTGCGGATGGTTGCCGGGCTTCTGGCACCGACGTCCGGACAGATCATCATGGGCGGCGAGGACATCGTGTCTCGCCCCCCGTGGGAGCGCAATCTCGGCCTGGTGTTCCAGTCCTATGCGCTGTTTCCACACATGACGGTGGCGCAGAACGTCGCCTTTGGCCTGCGGCTGCGCAAGGTCGGCAAGGAGGAAAGTGCAGCCCGGGTTGCCGAGGCACTGCGTGCGGTACGGCTTGAAGGATTTGGCAATCGCCGCCCGGCCGAGTTGTCGGGAGGCCAGCAACAGCGCGTCGCGATTGCCCGCGCCATCGTCATCGAGCCGGAAATCCTGCTGCTCGACGAACCGTTGTCGAACCTCGACGCCCGCCTGCGCGACGAAATGCGCTTCGAGATCCGAGACATCCAGTCCCGCACCGGCATCACCACATTGTTCGTCACCCACGACCAGCAGGAAGCACTGACCATGTGCGACCGGATCGCGGTGATGAATGGCGGCAAGCTGGAACAGATCGGAACTCCGGTCGAGATCTACGACAAGCCTGCAACGCCCTTCGTCGCCGGGTTCATCGGCCGCGCCAACAGCGTGCCGGCGACCCTAAGTCTCGGAACGGGTGGGCCGCGCCTCGATCACGAAGGACAGGCGCTGCCCGCGCCGGACCTCCAGGAATTGCCTGCAGATGCTGGTGATGGCGCCAAATTGGCCGCCATGGTCCGGCCACATGCCATTCAGCTTTCCAGGCCGGATGGCGATGGTCTGACGGCACGCGTCAACCGCAGCGTGTTCGTCGGCAGCGTGATCGAGGTTGAGCTTGAGCTCGCCGGTGGCCAGAAGCTGGTGGCCGAACTTCGGCCCGGCAGCGAGGAAGCCCAACTCGCACAACCGGGTGCAGACGTCGCACTCACCTGGCGCACCACCGACATGCGGATCTTTGCCGCATGAACCGCTTCACCGTTCCCGGAACCAGCACGAGAATGACACCCTGGCTGCTTCTCGCACCGGTGCTGCTCGTGCTGACGATTTCCTTCATTGGCCCCATCCTGTGGCTGTTCCGCATGTCGCTGAACATTTCCGACTACGGCGCCATTACCAAGGCCATCAGCCTGCAGACCTATATCGGCATCCTCCAGGACAGCTACTATCTGGATCTGCTCGGCCGGACACTGCAGCTGTCGATCACCTGCTCCGTGGTCGCACTGCTCCTGGCCTATCCGATGGCCTTGTCGCTGTCGCGGATGACGTCGCGTTGGCGCACGCCGCTGACCGTGCTGGCTGCCTCGCCGCTGCTGATCTCGGCTGTGGTGCGGTCGTTCGGCTGGCTGGTGACCTTGGGAGATGCCGGCCCCGTCAATCACCTCTTGCGGGTGCTGGGACTGATCAGCGAGCCGCTGCGGATGGTCAATAATTACTCGGGTGTGATCATCGGCCTGTCGGAAAGCATCATGCCCTACATGTTTCTCACCATCGCGGCGGGACTCGGCAAACTCGACAGACGCCTCGACGATGCCGCCATGTCGCTCGGCGCACCGCCCCAGAAGGTCTTCTGGCATGTCACGCTGCCACTCAGCTTGCCGGCCATCCTTGCCGGGCTGACGATCGGCTTCGTGCTTTGCGTCTCGTCTTTCATCACACCGTCCCTGCTGGGCGGCGGCCGTGTGTTTCTGCTGGCAACCGAGGTTTATGACCTTGCCCTCGTTTCGCTCGACTGGCCGACGGCGGCGGCTTTGTCCTTCCTTATGCTGGCGTTTTTCGTCCTCGCCATGGGATTGACCGGCCTCGTGCTGCGACTGCTGACCCGGAGGACATAGACATGACGAAATTCCTCTCCTTCATCTCTCGCACCTATGTCACGCTGGTCTTCTGCATCGTCTTCATGCCGATGGCGATCATCCTCGTCATCTCCTTCAGCGCCGATAGCTACCTGTCCTTCCCGCCTTCGGGCTGGAGCCTGAAGTGGTATGGAACGGTGCTCGGCAATACCAGCTTCATGCAGGGCTTCCGCAACAGCGCCATCATCGCGGTCATCGTTGCGGCGCTCAGCCTCGCCCTTGGGCTACCGGCCGCCTATGCGCTGGTGCGTCTGGACTTTCCCGGCCGGGCCCTGATCCGCAGCCTGGTCATCGCGCCGCTCGTTTTGCCGGCGATGATGCTGGGCCTCGGCATCCTGATGGTGTTCACACCGGCCGGACTGGTGGCAACCTATCCCGGCCTGGTGCTGGCGCATCTGGTGATGACGCTGCCCTTCAGCATCCGCATCCTGCAGACGTCGCTGAGCAATCTCGGCACCGATGTCGACGAGGCGGCGATGACACTCGGCGCCCGGCCTCTGCAGGTCTTCATGCAGATCACCCTGCCGCGGCTGACGCCCGGTGTGATCGCCTCCAGCGCCATCGCGCTCATCCTGTCTTTCGACGAGATCGTGCTGTCGCTGTTCATCGTCGGGCCGCGGCTGCAGACGCTGCCGGTCGCGCTCTACCGTTATGTGGACGAGCGCACCGATCCGATGGTGGCCGTGCTGGCGGTTTTGATGATCGCCCTTTCGCTTGCCATCGTCCTCGTCGTCGAACGCAGCGTCGGTTTCGCCAAGGCCTTTGGCCGCTAACTTCCACACCCCAGATTGGATCCGAAAATGGCTTACAAAATCAACCCAATGCCGGCACAGATCGCCAAGCAGGACCTGGACCTGCTGGCGCAGGTCGAAACCGCGACGCTCGGCCACTGGCGGCATTTCGGCTTCCTGCACCGGCAGATCCAGCCGCTGATCCCGGGCCGCCGCGTTGTCGGCACCGCCGTCACCATCGCCATCCCCGGGCCGGACTCCACGCTGCTGCACCATATCCTCAGCCTCATCCGGCCGGGCGATTTCGTCATCGTCGACCGGCTGCACGATGACCGTTACGCTTGCTGGGGCGGCGGGGTGACGGTCGGTGCCAAGGCCGCGGGCGCCGTCGGGGCGGTGGTCGACGGACCCTGCACGGACCTTGAAGAAATCGTCCAGTCGGATTTCCCGATGTGGTGCCGCGGCATTTCGCCGATTACCACGCGCATCTACGATCTCGGCGGAGCGATCAATGTTCCGGTATCGGTCGGCAACACCGTCGTCATGCCGGGTTATGCCGTTTTGGCCGACGAGAGCGGCGTCATCGTGCTGCCACCGGAGGAAGTGGCCTCGGAGGCACAGAAGGCCATCGACATCCAGATTCGCGGCAAGTCGCGCGAGGCCAGTGTTCGCGAAACCGGCGTCAAGCTCGGCGATCTGTCGGGTGCCACGGCCAAAGTTCTGGCCAATCTGATCTGAACCATGCTTTCTAGCCGGAGTATCTTCACCGGCTAGTCTCCTGCGCCGGCCATACCTACCGAATTGAGAACCGACATGACCGCTCCCCGCCTGCCATTCACCTGCGAAAAATCCCCGGCCAGTGGTGCTGGCGGAATGGTGGTCACTAACCATCCCCTTGGCTCGGCGGCAGGTTTCGAGATGTTGGCGGCCGGTGGCAATGCGGTCGATGCCGCGGTCGCGTCGCTTCTGGCGCTGACCGTGGTGGAACCGATGATGGTCGGCATTGCCGGCGGCGGCCTTTCGCATATCCGCATGGCTGGCGGCCCGCATGTGGTAATCGACGCGCTGTCTTCGGCCGCCGCGACCATGCACCCCGAAATCTACGAGCCGGTTTCGGACGAGCCGGCCCGCTACATGGATGCCAAGGGGCGCCGCAACATCATCGGCGCCTCCTCCGTTGCCGTTCCCGGCAACCTGGCGGGCTGGTGCGACATGCAGGCGCGCTACGGCAAGCTGCCATTTGCCGACGTGGTAGAACCGGCGATCAGGCTGGCTTCACGCGGTTTTGCCGTTACCCACTACCTTTCCGGTGCGATCGGCGAGGCCGCCGGCGAGCTTTCGCAGGACGCGGAGATCGCCAAAATCCTCATGCCCAGCGGCGCGGCACCTGCTCCGGGCGACCGCCTCCTGATGGGCGATTACGCCGAAAGCCTGCGGCTGATCCAGCGTGAGGGCGCGGCTGCCCTGCATGGTGGCGCGCTCGGCGCAGCACTGGCTGCAAGAATGCAGACGGGCGGCGATGATGCCGGCTGGGTTACCGAAGCCGACCTGCGCGCCTATCGACCGATCGAGCGTCAGCCCATCATCGGCAGCTATCGTGGCTTCGAGATTGCCGGACCGCCGCCGCCGGCCTCGTCCGGCGTGCATGTCACCCAGATGCTGAACATGCTGGAAGCCTATGACGTTGCCGCTATGGGTTTTGGCAGCGTTGCCTCTCTCCATCTTCTCGTCGAGGTGATCCGCATTGCCTTTGCGGATCGCCGCTCACATTCCGGCGACCCGGCATTTGTCGACGTGCCGGTCGAGCGGCTGACCTCGAAGGCCTATGCCGCCGAATGCCGGTCCCAGATCCGCCAGGCGGCAAGCCTGCCCGCCGCGTATGAACCGGGTTATGAGAGCCAAGACACCACGCATATCACCATTGCCGATCGCGACGGCAATGTCGTCAGCGCCACCCACACGATCAACGGACTGTTCGGCGCACGCCTGGCGGTGCCCGGTACCGGCATCATCCCCAACAACTACATGAGCAATTTCGATCCGCATCCGGGCAACGCCCTCTCCGTCGTGCCCGGCAAGCGCGTGCCGACATCGATGGCGCCGATGATCCTAATTCAGGATGGCGCACCGGTGTTCGCACTCGGCCTGCCCGGGGGCCTCAGGATCTTCCCCTCGGCCATGCAGGCGATCGTCAACCTGATCGACCACGGGATGAGCCTGCAGGAAGCGGTCGAAGCGCCGCGGATTTGGACGCAAGGCCAGGAAGTGGAAATCGAGCAGGCCTATGCACCGCAGCGGGAAAAGCTTGAGGAACTCGGTCACGAAGTTCGTGTCATGCCGCATATCGGCGGTGGCATGAACGCCATTGCCTTTGGCGACACGATGACCGGTGCGGCCTGCTGGCGCGCCGATGGCACCGTGGCAGCCCTCGGCGGCGGACTGGCCCGTCCAGGCGTGCGGTTCTGGCCGGACAAGGCGCCGGCAAAGCCTGCCCAGAATTGATGCGGATTAAACCGCACGACAGAAAATCCGTTGACCCTGAGCGATCGTACCATTGCCAGGACAGGGTCGACTGCCCCATCCCAAGGAGATGACCCATGACACAACCCTCTATCCTTCTGACGGGTGCAAGCCGTGGCATCGGACATGCAACGGTCAAGCTGTTCCTGGAAAAAGGCTGGCGTGTCCTCACCGTGTCACGCCAACCTTTTTCGGAGGAGTGCCTCTGGCCCTCGGCCCGTGAAAGCCATATCCAGGCAGATCTCGCCGACCTGGCGCAGATCGACAAGCTGGTGGCCGACGTTCGCGAGCGACTGAATGGCGCGGGGCTGCATGCGCTGGTCAACAATGCGGGCATTTCGCCCAAAGGTGCCGGTGGCGCCCGCCTCGGCGTCATCGGTTCCGACGCCGCCACCTGGACGACGGTGCTGAATGTCAATCTCGTTTCCATCGCCCTGCTCGCGCGGGCGCTTCTGCCCGAACTGGAGGCTGCGAAAGGATCGATCGTCAACGTCACGTCGATTGCCGGCTCGCGCGTGCACCCGTTTGCTGGCGTTGCCTATGCGGCCTCAAAGGCGGGCCTTGCGGCCCTGACGCGGGAAATCGCCCATGAGTTCGGCCCGCATGGCGTTCGTGCCAATGCCATCGCACCGGGTGAGATCGACACCGCTATCCTGTCGGAGGGCACGGACCTTCTGGTGGAAGCAAATGTGCCGATGAAAAGGCTCGGCACGCCGCGGGAAGTGGCCGAGACAATCCACTTTCTTTGCAGCGAAACGTCCGCCTACATCAATGGCGCGGAAATCCACATCAATGGCGGCCAGCATGTCTGACACGGCAACGGCGTGCGGAGCTTGGAGCGGCAGAGCATGACAGGTTTTCAGCCCGGACGATGCAATTCCATCAACCGGGTTGCCATCTCCACAGGGCTATCCGACGGGTAGCGTGTGCCAGTCTCTGGACCGATCCACCGCTTGCGCGAACCGCGCAAGCCGCGCTGCCCCGTCACAACGGTTGGGGATAATGGTTTGCGAAGGCTGCGGGGTCTCCAACGTTTCGCCCAGCGCACAGGCGGCAAGCTGGGCGGTGCCGTAGGCGGTCAGTTCGTCGACACCGGGGATGACCACCGTGCACCCCGTCGTGTCGGCAAGAAACTGGCACAGATAACGGGAACGGCTGACGCCGCCATCCACCGATATCCGTGTGATCGGCGCATCTGACGCCATGGCCACGACGATTTCGCTGGCTCGCAACGCAATGCCTTCGATCAGCGCCTGCTGCATGTCCTGGCGGGTCGTTGCCCCCGTCATGCCGATGAAAAGCCCGGCGGCGCTGTCATCCCAATGCGGGCTTCCGAGTCCTGACAGCGCCGGCACGAAGGCCAGGCCGCGGTCGATGGCCGGGCCCGCTGCAAAGGCATTGAGTTCGGTCGGTTCGTTCAGAAGCCCTATCCTCTGGGCCCAGTTGATGGCCGCGCCAGCGGCATGGACGCCACCGTCTGTCGCATAACTGGTTTCGCCACGGATCAACCAGGCAACGGTCGGCAGCAGGCCGTTCTGGCCAGCCGGTCGCCGGTTCGGGCCGGTGAGCGACAGTGCGAAGGCGCCGGTGCCGAACGTAATCTTGGTGTCACCTGCGACCCGGCAGCCATGACCGTAAAGGGCTGCCTGCTGATCCACCACCGATGCCGTCAGCGGTGTGCCGTCAATGTCTCCGAAATCGCCGACGGTCGGCAGGATGGGGGGCAGGCATTCGATCGGAACGCCGAAAATCTGGCAAAGCCTGCTGTCCCACTCGCCGGTTGCGATATTCATCAGGGACGTGCGCGAGGCGGTGGTGATGTCGGTTGCCGCGCGTCCGGTAAGCCGCTGCAGGAAAAACGCATCCGTGGTGCCGAGCATCAGTCTGCCGGCACGCCGCGCATCCTTGACGTCGTCATTGTTCTCCAAAAGCCAGGCCAGTTTTGCGGCAGAAAAATAGGGGCTGAGCGGAAGGCCGGACAGCTCCATGATCTCGGGTTGCGCAGGGGAAAGGGCGGCGACCTGCGCCGCCGTTCGGCGGTCCTGCCAGACGATCACGGGCGAGAGCGGTCTTCCATCGATCGCATCCCAGGCAAGGCAGCTTTCACCCTGATTGGACAGACCGATCGCGGTGACTTCGCCCGCGGCGGAGAGCGCCGCGCTCAGATTGGCGAGCAGTTCCTCAGGATCGTGTTCGACCCGATCCGTACCGGAGAAATGCTGCGCATGTGCCGCGGAAAAGACGATGCTGGCCGTACCGTCTGCTGCGACCTTGAGGGCGCGCGTTGATGTGGTACCCTGATCGAGGGCCAGGAAAATGCTCATGCCTTCGGCTCCAGTCGCAACCTAAGATCGCTGCTCTCGCCAGCAAGGTCCAGCCCCGCCAGGGAAAAGCGGATTGGTTTCTGCGGTGCGGCGTTGATGCTTTGTGATCGCAGGATGGTGCCGCTGCCATCCGACAGGATCAATTGCCCATTGGCAGCGCCGAGCGCTCGCACATTCAAAACCGGTGCGGTGCCTGTGCCTTCGGTCGTCAGGCGTTGCGGGACCACGTACTTCAGCCCGGCACCGGCAATGACGCGGCGGCCCCGCGCCTCTTTCGGTTCAGATTTTGCCCGATCCGCAAGTTCGGCGGCAATCATCCCGGCAACGCGGCGACCCTCGGCCCAGCAATGGCCTGCCGTCTCGATTGGGTGAACCATGTTGCCGGCGAAAAATATGCCGGGATCGGAGCCTCGACCGTGCTGGTCGATTTCCGGGCCACCGGTTGCCGGATCGAGCACGAGGGCGCTCGCTTCCGTAAGGGCCGCCTCCGGAACGAAGCGGCCGGAAAAGATCACGCCGTCGCACGCCAATAGCGTCTCCGTACCGTCGGCCAGCCGCAACCGCACAGAGGTCACCCGCGGACGACCTTCAATGGCAAGGATCTGCGCGCCTGGCATGACGGGCACGCGAAGCACACGGGGCAAGGCAAAGAATGCCCGCCGGGCCTGGACGTCAAGTTCATTCTCCACCATGGCGATGGGTCGGATGCCATGGCTTCGACAGGTGAGGATAGCCGACAATGACACCAGTTCGCTGCCGACGATGAGCGGACGTCGAAACGGCACACGCCCTTCCTGGTAGACGAAGGCCTGAAGCGCTGCCGTATTCATCACACCCAGCGGCCGCAGGCCGGGCACCAGCAACTGCGCCCGGGTGGCCTCGCGGGCACCGGTGGCGATCAGGATGCGGGCTGCCTGGATCGTCTCGATGCCGTTGGGGCTCGCGACTGTCAGCCGGCCGCCGGGGCCGGTATGGACGACCGTATGTTTCGGCAGGACGGTGACTCCAGCAGCCAGTGCTGCGGCCACGAGGCGGCGCGCATAGGCAGGTCCTGTCAGGATGCGTCCGAACTCGCGCATGCCGAAAAGTGGATGGCCGCAGTGTCGGGGGATGCCGCCGGCCTCGTCTCCACGCTCGAAGAGCGCGACCTTCGCCACGCCACGGGCTCTCAACTCGATGGCAGCGGAAAGCCCGGCCGGACCACCGCCGACGATCGCAACGTCGTAAGAAGCCGCGCTCATCGGTCGGCCTCCGGTGCGATCGGCACCGACAGCCGGCCTTCGGTGAGGCTGTTCAGACGGGCTAGACAGTTGAACCCCTGACAACGCCCCATGGCACAGCGCGTGCGTCGCCGCAGCCCGCCAAAATCGCCGGGCGGCAGGGGGCTGCTCAGCGCGGCCTCGATCTCCCGCCCGGTCACCATTTCGCAATGACAGACGATGCCGCCATGCCCGGGCACCTGCCAGTCACGCGGCAGGTGCTCGGCCAGATTAGGCAACGGGAAGATCGGCGGCGCCGTGATCGGTTTGCCGCCGGCAGTTCGGTCCTGCGCCCATAATCCATGGACATGGCGGGCAATCCCGAGCGCCGCAGTCAGCCCGGTGGAGCGTATGCCGCCGGCGCAGAAATAGCCCTTTTCCGGAAGGCTGTGCAGACGATAGTGTTTCTCCTCGGAGGCCGGTCGCAAGCCGGCATAAACGGCCGTCACCTGGGCCTGCGCCAATGCCGGTACCAGTTCGACGGCCTTGGCGATCAGCATATCGAGTTCCGGACGGGTGACATCGGGGCGATCGCGCTCTTCCTGTTCCTCCGCCGTCGGTCCGACCAGCAGGTTGCCGAAGATCGTTCGTATGAGCACCACACCCTTGGTGCGGGCCGTCGGCACCGGCAGCAGGATCGTTCGGAGATGTTTGGCGGCAGCCTTGTCGAAGACGACGAACTGACCTTTTCGCGGACGAATCTCAAACTGCGAGCCGCCGATTAGCATGCGTTCGACGCTATCGCCGTGAATACCTGCAGCGTTGATGACGCTGCGGGCAGTCAGCGTGCCAATGGGCGTTTGAAGATGCCACAGATCGCCATCGAAACGGGCCGACAACAGCCCGGCATTGAAGTGAAACCCCGCGCCCAATGCCTTGGCCTGCATCGCATAGGCGAGTGGCGCCGACCATGGATCGATGATGACCTCGCGCGGGACGAGAAGTGCCGCCCGCACATGTGCCCCCAAAGCCGGTTCGCGGGCGACTACCTCGGCGCGGCTGAGAAGCCGGGCGTCGGCAACTCCGTTGAGGAGCGCCTGCTCCAGCAGTTCGGGAAGCCGGGCCTCCTCGCTGTCACTCCAGGCAGCAACCATCGCACCGGTGTCGAGGATCGGAAGGTTGAAATCCTCGCGGATCTGCATGTATTCAGCGTAACCCGCCTGCATGCATTGCAGCTCGACGCTGCCGGGCGGCGCATCGAAACCGGTGTGCAGGATGGCGCTGTTGGCTTTCGATGCGCCAGATAGGATATCGGGCGCCCGCTCGAGAACGACGACACTGGCACCTTCCAGGCAAAAACGGCGCGCCATGGCACAGCCGACGACACCGGCACCGATGATGGCTGTGTCCACAGGATTGCCGAAAGCAACCAAAAGCGGTCTCCTTGTCAGCGCACACCGTCGGGTGGCGGTCACCCGAGAACGTCGCCCATGCTTACCGTTGTCATCGCTGTTTGACGAGAATAAATTGTACGTTCGGTCATTTTATTGACTGAATGTGTTGTTTTGTGTGTCGATTAATCGTGCTAGTGACGGAGAACGGTGGTCCAATGCACCAACTTGCAGATGCTCATGAAAGATCGCATGCGGCGCTGTGATCGCATTTCTTGTGCCGAGGTAACGTAAGTGACGTCTCCCGCCCTCCTGCAATCCGCGGATTACAACGCCTTCGTAGACACCCTGAAATCGAAGGGTTTCCGTGGCGACGCGACCGTCGCTGCATCGGATCGTGTGGTTTTGGCGACGGACAATTCGATCTACCAGCTTCTGCCGGATGCCGTGGCCTGGCCGATGGACGAGAACGATCTCGTGCTGATCGCACGTCTGCTCGACGAGCCGCGTTTCCACGGCATCGTTTTGCGCCCACGCGGAGGCGGCACGGGCACCAACGGCCAGTCGCTTGGCAATGGGTTGGTGGTCGATTGTTCGCGCCACATGACCGGGATCCTCGAGATCAACGCTGAACAGGGCTGGGTACGGGTTGAGCCCGGGGTCATCAAGGACCAGCTGAACGCAGCGCTGAAACCGCTCGGCCTGTTCTTTGCCCCGGAACTGTCGACCTCGTCACGCGCGACACTTGGCGGCATGATCTCCACCGATGCCTGCGGACAGGGGTCCTGCGTCTACGGCAAGACCTCCAACCATGTCATCAACCTGCGTGCTGTGCTGGTTGGCGGCGAGATCCTGGAAACCAGACGGGCGCCTCTCGACCCGACGATCAGCGGCCGTGCCGGCGAGATTCTCGCTTGTCTCGACGACATCTCGGCCAGCCAGGCGGAGCTGATCGAGGCGCGGTTTCCGAAACTCAACCGGTCGCTGACGGGATACGACCTTGCCCATATCCGTGAGGGCGACACGATCGATCCGGCGGCGGTCCTCTGCGGTTCGGAAGGCACGCTGGCACTGATTGCCGAGGCGAGGCTGAATGTTCTGCCCATTCCGACGGCAGCCTCGCTGATCCTGATCTTCTACCCCGATTTCCAGTCGGCTCTTCGGGATGCGCGCGAAATGGCCGTGCTCGGCGCCACGTCGGTCGAAACCATCGACAGCCGCGTACTCGGTCTGGCGCGCGAGGAGCCGACCTTTTCTGCCGTCGCACATCTTTTTCCGCAGGCCGGTGCGCAAGGGGTCAACATCGTCGAATTCACCGACGACGATCCGGCAACGCTTGCCGAGCGGATTGCAGGGCTTGTGACACAGC
Source organism: Rhizobium sp. Leaf306 (assembly GCF_001423425.1). GTDB lineage: Bacteria > Pseudomonadota > Alphaproteobacteria > Rhizobiales > Rhizobiaceae > Neorhizobium > Neorhizobium soli. The sequence continues at coordinate 12,468 of NZ_LMNX01000007.1, read as the reverse complement.
TTGCAGGCCTGCCCGCGCGGCTGGCAATGACGGTTGCCAACGGCCGCGAGGTCGAGCTCGTCTGGGGACTGCGCAAGGCCGCCGTTGGCCTGCTCGGACGCGCTATCGGCGACAAGCGACCGATCCCCTTCGTCGAAGACTGCGCCGTTCCGCCCGAAAACCTCGAGCCCTTCATTGCCGGTTTCCGGGCAATCCTCGATCGCGAGGGACTTGCCTACGGCATGTTCGGCCATGTCGATGCTGGCGTCCTGCATGTGCGCCCGGCGATCGACCTCACCGATCCCGCCCAGGAACCACTGATCCGGCGCGTGACCGAGGCCGTCGAGGCGCTGGCGCGCAGCCATGGCGGCCTTCTCTGGGGCGAGCATGGCAAAGGCGTCCGCTCCGAATTCGTGCCTGAGGTTTTTGGCCCGCTCTACCCGTCGCTGCAGCGGATCAAGGCGGCCTTCGATCCGCGCAACCAGATGAACCCCGGCAAGATCGCGACGCCAGACAACGGGCCTTTGTGGAGGATCGACGAGGTCGCACTGCGCGGCCAGAACGACCGCACCGTGCCGGCCGATCTGCGCATCGAATATTCCTCCGCTTTCGGCTGCAACGGCAATGGTGCCTGTTTCAACCGCACCCTCGATGACGTCATGTGCCCCTCCTACAAGGTCACCGGCGACCGACGACACTCGCCGAAGGGACGGGTCGGGCTGGTGCGCGAATGGTTGCGGCAAGGCGGCCCGGAGGGTCGCGCCGATCCGCAGTTCGAAATCGAGGTCAAGCAGGCGATCGACGGCTGTCTCAGCTGCGGGGCCTGTACCAGCCAATGTCCGGTGCGTGTCAACGTACCCTCCATCCGATCGCTGTTTCTCAACAGTTTTTATCGGCGCCATCGCCGGTCCCTGGGTGACACCGCGCTCGCCCATCTGGAAGGCCTGCTTCCGCTTGCCGCAAAATTCCGCTGGGGTTTCAATCTGATGACCGAGGGCCCCGGCGCGGCATTGATGTCCGCCATCGGCCTGACGGCGCTGCCAAGCATGCCGAAACAGGTTCGAGGGCTTCGCTGGCTGAAACAAGCCGATATCGCTGGGCTCGACCCGAAGATCGACGTGGTTTTGGTGCCTGACGCTTTTACGCAATTTTTCGAGCCGAAGGTCGTCGCGGATCTCGACTTGGTCATGACCCATCTGCAGAAAAGACTGTGGCTGGCCCCTTATCGGCCATCGGGCAAGGCCCGGAAGGTCCTCGGCCGGCTGGCCGGATTTTCGCGCCAAGCGGAAAGGCAGAAGGACAGCCTCAAGGCTATCGCCGCAAGCGGCGTGCCGCTGATGGGGCTCGAGCCGCCGGTGACACTCTCCTATCGCACCGACTATCCCGATGACACGCCGGCCGTCGCGCTGCCGCAGCAGCTGCTTGCGCCGCTGATCGCCGCGTTACCGGCCCGGACGTCGCAAATGGCAGTGCGGCTTCTGCCCCATTGCAGCGAACGGGTTCTCGGTACCGGCGTCACCGCCGAGTGGCGAACTATTTTCGATCGTTTCGGCATCTCGCTTCACATGCCTCCCACCGGGTGCTGCGGCATGGCGGGAATGTGGGGGCATGAAACTGTCAATCGTGCCAAGTCGGACAAGATTTTTCACCATAGCTGGAAGGCGGCGACTGCGCTCGGCGTAGATGCCATCCTGGCCACTGGCTTTTCCTGCCGATGTCAGACCAGGCATGTCACCGGCATCGAGCTGCAACACCCAGTCTCCTTGCTACGGCAGTTGCTGCAAGCGCCTGCGACCATGAAGGTATAGACGATGAGACCGGCAGCAAGACGCGAGGCCATTCTTCGGGTTCTCGAAGAAATCGGCGAAGTCACCGTCGAGGACCTGGCCGAACGCTTTGGCGCCTCGCGCGAGACAGTCAGGCGGGATCTCTCCGATCTCGACATCGGCGGTCACATCCGAAAATTTCATGGCGGCGCGCGCGCCCTGAAACTCAAGGAGGCTTCCCTATACGAGAGCGAGTTCGACGCGCGCATGAATGAACGGAAGGCGGAAAAAGCCGCCATCGCCCGACAGGCCGCATCCCTGTTCGCCGAGGGCTCAGTGCTGTTTATCGACACTGGTTCGACCACGATCGCCTTTGCGGAGGCTCTGGCAAGGCGGCGCAACATGACGGTGATTACCAATTCTCCGCAGATCGCCCGGATTCTGGCAAAGGCGGAGATGCGCCACCGAGTCTATTTACTCGGCGGCGAAGTGGCTGCAGAAGGCCGTGAGACTTTGGGGGCGATGGCAATCGCGCAGACCGCTTTTTTCAAAGCCGAGCAGGTCGTTCTGACCGTCGGGGCAATCACCACCACCGCCATTATGGACTACGACCTGCGGGAAACCGAGATGGCACGTGCCATGATTGCACAGGCGCAGAGCGTAACCGTTCTGGCCGATCATGACAAACTGGGGCGTCCGGCCGTCTTCGAGGTGGCGGGCCTGACAGAGGTGACGCGGCTGGTCACTGACAGCCCTCCCACCCTGGAAATGGCTACGGCATTGGCTGCGGCTGGCGTCGATGTGATCCTCGCTGGTTCAGCCGCCTCCTAGCGGGACAAGACTACGGCGCGAAGGGTAGCCTGTGTCCGCATATCCCATCTCCGGCGAGACGCCTCATGACGCCGCTCTTGAGTTGGCCGAGATCCTGCAGGACTATGGAGGTGATGCCATCGCAGCGGTGTAGACGCTGCTCGCCGACTGCCGTCATCTGCGCGATGGAAAGCTGAAGCTGGATCGTTGAAGAAGCCGAGATCCACAACAGTTCTCGATGATAATGGCTATGGGGAAAACAGGCCGCATGACGCCAGATTAAGAACTCAAGACTCTTCAGAAATGGAGGGCGTTGGGTCTCAGGTCAAACCTGAAGAAGGTAACGCGGCCTTGGAATATCATTTGAACGCTGAAACCTGCACCCGTCCAGCGACGTCTGCGGCCGTGGCAGAGGGCAACCAACACAAGCGTCGCTCGAAGAGTTGTCAGGATTGACTGAGGGGAAGGCCAGCAAATCGGAGCCCACCCGTCGCCTTCCGTCTCTGGCAGACGCGACGTATCGGCTGTCGATGCGGTTTGGGTCGGCCACGAACGCAAAACACCCGCAGCTTATCGCTACGGGTGTTTTGAGATGATTTGGTTGCGGGGCCCGAGTGCACCGTGACTTGTAAAATCGACCACCTTGAACGGAATCGGACCGGCTACCCCGAGGTTCACTAACTTTGAGGAATTGTTGTTCTTTAGTTGGGCAACGACTGAGCTCCGGAACGGACGGAATGGGCCGTGAGAAGACTATCAGCTATAGGGACTTCTCTCGCAGAAAGCAGCCACCAGCGAAGCCTAACTCCCGAGGACCACGGCCGAGGTTGAAGTCGGAACAGCGCTCCACGAGAACATCGCTGGACCGTCAGCGCCAGAAGCGGATGCCCGCGCTGGCGCTATCCACGTCCATTTCGGGATCGCACGCTGTCTGTTGGACATCCAGACGTCCTCGCTGACTTGATCTCGGATGCAGATCACTGGGATCGAGACACCGTCAGAAACGCATGGAAAAGCCCAATACCGGGCCATGCTGGGTAACGTCCCAGCGAAATTTGTTTCCGGTGAAATCGTCCGTTTCGTAGTCTTGCGAAAGCACACGATACCCAACGCGCAAAATCGTTGGATGATTAAACATGTAGGTCCGGTATCCGAGATAGGCCTGGGCATTTACTGCGAGCTTCGAACCAATATCGAACCCGCCAATGTCGGCTTCGCCGGCCAGGTTCCACCGGTCGGAAAGGTCTGTGCTCAGACGCATGCCCACGAACGGGTCAAGCCAGTCCGCAGACTTGTTTGCCGAGGTGAAGCCTGCATCAGCATGCGCTTCGAGTTTTGTCCAACGGATGCCGACCGTAGGCTCGACGGTGAAATGCCGCGGTTCACCAAACACCGTGTCGCCCCCAAGTGCGAGGTCGTAGACGCGGTAGTAAGCGCCGGCTGCCAGAATAGTCGTCTTGATCTTCAAGCCGACCTCGAAGTCGGCGAGATCCTCGTCCTGGCTCGTCTGAACGTACTGTCCATCAAAGTAGAAGCCGAAAAGTCCGTTCGTCACTTCGACATTGCCCATGGCCGCAAGATCGAGGTGTTTGAAAATATCCGAAAACGGAATATCGACATTGCTATCCAAACCTGCCAGCGACGCATCGCCATCCAGGGACGCAGCCCAGACATAGGGACTGACGATGATGCTCCATTCACGGTCAGCAAGTAGATCAGTCGCCTGATCTTCGGCGGATGCCGGAAGCGACAATGCGAGCGTAAGTCCGGCCGCGAGAACGATGTTGTAAAACATAGGTTTCTCCCATCGGAAACTGTGCGTACTTCCACGATATCACTATAGTTTTTGCTTGCAAGCAGTGGTTATTCACGCGTAACCTATTTCGACTTTTCGTGGAAAACTGAATGCGGGCGTATGCTTGTGTCGTGATGCTCGCGGAGGGGGGAAGCATGAGATTTCGGTTTGGCACCAAGTACGATCATCTCACCAGCGACCTGCCGTGCAAATGTTGCGATCCCGTATTGCAGACGCTCACGCGCCGAATGAATAGCGATCTCCGGCGCCGCGGATTTTTCGTCGGCGCCGCTGCGATGCTGGCGGGGTTCGGGCTGGCGGGTCTGCCGAGCGCCGTGCGGGCTCAGGCAACGCCGACAAAAGCCGTGTTGTTCGAAAATGTGCGCATATTCGACGGTATGTCGGAAATGTTGTCCAATCCATCCAATGTGCTGGTGATCGGCAACCGGATAACGTCGATTTCACCATCACCGATCCAGATTCCAGCCGATCTTTCCGTCACGCGAATAGCGGGCGGCGGGCGAACACTGATGCCGGGCATGATCGACGCGCATACCCACATCATGTTTGCGACGGTTCCCCAATTGGCTGTCCTGACGTCTGACATCGGCTTCATCAATGTCGCGGCAGTGAAGGCGGCCAACGACACCTTGATGAGAGGGTTCACCACAATTCGCGATATGGGCGGCCCATGCTTCGGGTTGAAGCGCGGCATCGATGCCGGGCTCGTTCCCGGGCCCAGGATCTGGCCATCGGGCGCGTTCATTTCGCAAACGGGTGGCCACGGCGACTTCAGGCTTCCGATCGACCTCCCCGCGCGGCCGGACGATTTCACCTACAGTGAGCGTGTGGGCGGCTCGGCCATTGCCGACGATCCCGGCACGGTCCGAAAGCGCGCCCGCGAACAACTGGCACTCGGCGCGTCGCAGATCAAGATCATGGCGGGTGGAGGCGTGTCATCCGCGTTCGACCCGCTCGATGTGACGCAGTTCACGCTTGAGGAAATGGAAGCGGGCGTCGGCGCTTCGGAGAACTGGGGGACCTACGCGACGGTTCATGCCTATACGCCAAAAGCAGTCGCCCAGGCGGTCGCCGTAGGCGTTCGGTGCATAGAGCATGGCAACCTGCTCGACGACGAGACGGTGGCCCTGCTCGCGGAAAAAGGTATCTGGTGGTGCCTACAGCCCTTTCTGGACGATCAGGACGCAACGCCCTTTGCCGAGGGGTCGCCAAACAGACGCAAGCAACTGCAGATGTTTTCCGGCACCGACGCCGCCTACGCGCTTGCCAAGAAGCACAAGGTCAAGACGGCCTGGGGTACCGACACGCTGTTCGATGATAAGGCAGCCGCGCGGCAGGGTGCACAACTCACAAAACTCACCCGCTGGTACAAGCCTGCCGAAATCCTGAAGATGGCGACGGGGGACAATGGCCAGCTACTCGCGCTCTCCGGCCTTCGGAGCCCTTACGAAGGCAAGCTGGGCGTGGTTCAGGAAGGCGCACTCGCCGACTTGTTGCTGGTCGACGGCGACCCGATTGCGGACATCGCCTTGATCGAGGACCCGGCGAAAAACTTCCTTGTGATCATGAAGGATGGGCAGTTGAACAAGAACATTGCTGCGTAGATCAGTTCGTCCTCTGGCCGTCCCCTCCCACGGAGATTATTGGATCACGCCGAAATCGGTCACTTGGCAAACCGCGCCTTGAGTTGCTCGACCACCGAGTGATCCATATTGGGCGGATCGGTCAATGCGATCCAACTGTCGATGTAGTCCTCCGGTGCATAGACGTGGCCAAACCCCATTGGCGATGTTGTGCCGATCGCCATGTCAAATGTCAGTTGCAGCATGGTCACCACTGGAAACCACCTGAGCCGCGGCGAGACATCCGGGCCTCTTTCCCCCTTCATCCAATCCGGCTCCTTGAACAACGAAGCAGTTTCAAAAAAGACGATCGGGTCACTAGCATATTGCAAGTAGACAAACCGTATCGGTCCCCAGGACGCATCAAACTGGACAGGAGGGGATGCCTGGTTCGCAAAGCGCACCAAGGAACCATCGCGAAACCTGGGAAGCCACGCAGGCGAAAGGTCTTGCCGCTGATCTGTGATTGTGCGCCATCTTTGACTGCGGAATGGGGGACCGGTCCAAAGTGCTCCCTGGAACGGATCGGCCACAACATCATAGATGTCCGTCGATAGCTGCGAATTGAGCGCACCGAGGCTCAAGCCATACAGATAAAGCTTCGGCCGCCGTTCACGCGGAAGCGTTTTCCAGTGGCTGTAGACTTCGGTGAACAATGCCCTCGCCGCAGCCTGACCATTGTACGGCTCCACCATCAAAGACAACCAGCTCGCAAGATAGGAATATTGGAGCGCGACGCTGGCCACATCGCCGCGGTGAAGAAACTCGAGCGTGTCCATGGCGGCTGGATCAACCCATCCGGTTCCTGTCGGGACGATAACGACGAGGATCGACCGATCGAAACCTCCCTGTCGCTGAAGCTCTCTCAGGGCAAGCGCGGCTCTTGCTTCCACCGTATCGCCGTTGTTGAGCCCGACATAGGCACGGATCGGCTCCTCGGCTGTCTGCTGCCAGAACGCGCCGACGTCGGGCGCAGTGGGGCCAGAGCTGACAAAACGGCGCCCCTGCAGTCCAAGGCCCTCCCACGACACCAGTGAAGATGCGCTCCCGGTTTTCGCCTGGTCGGTCGGTTCAGGAGTGTCGTCGTCAATCAGCGCGTCCACTTTCTGGAACGAGGCATCCGTTGCGTCCAGCGCCCATCGCAGCAGCAGCCCCTGCCCGGCAGTCCAGAACAACAGGGCGGCCAGGGTCACGCCTAGGGCGTTCGCCACCCGTCGAGGAACGTACCTGTTGATCCACCCCGAAAGACCGCGAGCCGCAAGCTGAAAGACACGTCCTGTAAAGAGCAGCACGGCGAAGGCGAGGATGGCAACGGCAGCCAGTTTCAAAGGTTCAGCGCTATCGAGCGCATCCATGCCCCAAAGCAAGCGAATGGAGTTTTGCCATTCGACCGCGTGCCAGAGAAAAACACCCAGGATGGCAATGGCAGCGATGAGGAATGCGACCTTCAGGGGTCGTTCCCTGCTCGACGCGCGAGGAAGTTCCAGGTATCGCCAAAGCCAAGCCACTGCCACGCCCGCCATATAGCCCACGGCGGCGCAGACGCCCGAAAGCGCTCCTTGCACCAGGTAAGACCGAGGCAAGAGACTTGGAGTGAGAGAGGCAGCAAAGAAAACAAGCGCGATGAACGTGCCTGTGTGGGACAAAGAACTAAGAAAACGTCGGACCATTTGGTACATCAAACCGCTCCTAACCGGAGTTTCGCTACCCATAGCATCACATCGCGGGAAATCGTCGCCGGCATCATTGCCCTATGCTCAAAGCTGATTTTGCGGTGCGTGCTCGAAGGCGTCGAGACCCAATAGGAGATGGCTGTTCTTGCTGCCCTCAAGCCGCATCTGATCAAGGGATACCTGTCGGACTGCCCATGAGCGATAGGGATGCCAGCCAACCCATCGAAAGTCAGCGGCAATTAAATGCAAATCAAACAGCATTACAAATCCAGTCTGCTCGAGGGATCAAGATTTGAAATCTTCACTGGATCCGACAGCGTAGTCTCCCCGTTTCTGAAGCGGAGACAAGTGTTTCACAAAGCTATTGGCCTGTCATCGAAGGCGCAGCGAACGACTGGTTACGGGATTTAGGTCCAAGGTCGCGAATGACCGATTGGCGGGGCGCGGTGCGGTGCGGTGCGGTGCGGTGCGGTGCGGTGCGGAAATCATTCGCGCATGCGGCCCGAAGCGTCTACCGGCGATCATAGCGGCGTGCCGCTACGATCGGTTTTTGAGGCATTGATACAGGTGATCCGACTGCTGACTGCGGCATCTTCTATTCGGCTACGTCGATGACGATTTTCCCAAATGCTCCTCGATCCAAATGGTCGAAGGCCGCTGGAAGATCGGCCAGAGAATAGCAGGAGTTCACAACAGGGACGATACGCGTCTGATCGATCGCTCTAACGAACCTTTCCAGCGCCGTCCTGCTCCCAGTTCCAATACCATGAACTGTTATGTCCTTGAGCATCAGCGGCATAGCTGCGGAACTGATGTCCCAACCGTCGAGCGCGCCGATCTGACAGACATGACCACCCACCGTCGTGACCTGGATGGATTTGCCGAAATGCTTGCCGCCAATAACCTCCAGGGCGACGTTAACGCCTCGGTCCGACGTCAACTGGTAAACCGTTTCCATCCAGTCGGTGCTTGCGTCGATGAAATGGTCCGCGCCCTGGGCCTTCGCGTAGTCTTCGTTTTCAGGTCGACCACAAACGATCACCCTTGCACCGTGAGCTTTTGCGATCTGCAGTCCGAACAGAGCAACGCCGCCGGTGCTCGGGATGAGCACCGTATCGCCAGCTCGAACGCCCGCCCGCTCGACGAGCGCAAACCAGGCCGTAAGACCAGCGACTGGGAGTGTGCAAGCCTGCCGGGCGGTGAGTGTCTCAGGTGCCACGACAAACCAGTCTTCCGGCATCGCGACGTATTCAGCCAGCACACCCGGATAAAAGCCACCTAATGTTTGATAGGCGGGCGTTCGGGCAGTGCCGTCGCGCAGACCGTCGATCCAGTCCGGCGTTGCCGTCGAGATGACGTTCGAGCCCAACCTCAATCGGGAAGCGCCCTGTCCGAGACCGACGACTTCTCCGGCGAGGTCCGAGCCCGGCGTGAAAGGGAAGGTCAGAGGAAGTCCTCGTCCTGTCTCGACAACCATCTTGTCGCGGTAATTCAGCGCAACCGCGTTCACTTTTATCAAGACCTCTTTCGGACCAGGTTTTGGCACTTCGACATCGTTCAGTTTCAGGTGCTGCCTGCCAACCACGTCAATTTCCCAGCGCTTCATCGTCGCATCTCCGCTCGTTTCGGAAGACGACTGCGACCCGATAGTTCATCGGTCCGTTCACCCTGTCTTCTGTCACAGTTATGCAGCATGGCGATTGTGGTTGAATATGGTATCAATTCGGCATGACGTATTGCCTTTGAGGATCATAATGGACGGTGCGGAATTTTCCCAACTCAAGGCCTTTGTCGCAGTCTGCGATGAGCGGGCGTTCGGCCGTGCTGCAAAACGGCTGGCGATATCGCCTTCTGCTTTGAGCCGCATCGTTCGCGCGTTAGAGAGCCGTCTCGGGATACGCCTCCTTAATCGAACCACCCGCAGTGTCGGGCTGACGGAAGCGGGAAGCGTGCTCTACGATCGCATCAAGCCGATGATGATGGGGATGGATGACGCCGTCTCGGCCGTCGGAGCCTACCAGAGTGAGCCGAAGGGCGTGGTTCGTGTCAATCTGCCGAGCATTGCCGCGCAGATTGCGGTTCTGCCAAGACTGCGCCAGTTCCGTCTTGCCTATCCTGAGGTCCGCCTTGATCTGGTGATAGACAACGATATCACGGATGTCGTTGCGGAAGGTTTTGACGCGGGCGTTCGGATTGGAGGGCAAATCAGCCGGGATATGATCGCTGTCCGGATCACGCCCGATCTGCGTATGGCGGTTGTGGGCGCACCCTCTTATTTTGCTAATCGGCCGCCGCCCCAGGCGCCAGCCGACCTCAAGGACCACCTCTGCCTCACTTACAAGTGGAAAAGCACGGGAGCCCTGTACCCATGGCGGTTCGAAGGTGCAGATGGCGTCCTCGATGTTGATGTCGAGAACGTCGTTACCGTCAACGATACGGAGCTACTCCTTTCAGCAGCTCGCGAGGGACTTGGACTGGCTTACCTCATCGAGGACCTGGTGGAACCCTATTTGAAAACCAACGAACTCATGCGAGTGCTCGAACCGGTTTGCAAGCTCTTCCCCGGCTTCTATCTCTACTACTCCGAACGCTCTCACATGGCCGCATCTGTTCGGGCATTCATCGATTTCATGAAAGCCAGGAGCTCTTAGACGATCGGCCGATGCGAAAGATTGCTTCCCAGCCTTTCAGAAGGAGCGACCAGTAATTCACCGTTTTGACCCGACCGCATCGCGCGACATTGAGGAAGATGGTGTTGTCCGCGAGAGGGAAAAGCAGGATGGCGAAAATGAGTTTGCGATAAACCAATGTCATACACACGCCTCCTGCGATCAATCTCTCGCTCTGAGCACGAAAGGACACGCTCGACAGTTTAGGTGCTATGAAGGTGATCCGGTTGCTGGTAGCACGTTGCATCACATAGGAATGATCATGACCCTGGACGAAACAAACCAAATTATCGTCAACGCTTTTAAGAATAACAAGTTTGGCGTATCACCGACTTCGACACGCGGTGCTGTGCAAAACTTTTCGAAGAAGCATGGCCTCGAAGGTGCCGAATTCACAGAGGCCCTCGCTTCAGCGATCGCAAGCGGCCTTATCGCACCCATGGCGGACTCAGCGCTCACAATTAGAAATGCCGGCCGAGCCATGCTGCCTGCGCGCTAATCCTGTCTTCTTATCTTCTGGTGCGGGCAAGGCTGCCACTTGGGATAGGTGGGAGTGGTCTGATGAATACCCGTTTGCTGGAAGTCGGATGTGAACGACCATTTCGCGATGATCACGCCGTCGGGCAGTGAGCGGGTGATCGACTTCTAGCAGGTGCAACCACGATCGAAGGTCGTCGAGGGCGCGGCAGTGTGGCTCGACCGCCCCAAGGACCTCGTGGATGGTTCTTCCTGAGCGAGACTTGTGTTCTCAATTTCCACCGTCTGATCCCGCTTTCTGGTTCCCGAAATTCTCTTGAGAAGCCCGCAGCACCGACGAAAGGAACTAAAATCGCGCAACATCCGTTCTTCAAGTGAATAGAAGATCGGTTCTCAGATGCGCAACGTCGCCAAGCTCGCCTCCATCGTCTCCTTCAGCGGTCTCATGTTTGCCGCTTTCGTGGCCCCTGCCAATGCGTTTCAGCTCCCCGAGCCTCAGGCGAACGCAGAAGCTTTCGGTGGGAACTCGGCCTCGGCATATGCCGAGAATGGACAAGGTTTGGCGACCGCGAATTCCTCCAAGCTGTCGCCGAGCGAAGTCCGACATATTACATGGTGCGCCGCCCGGTATCGGCTGAGCTACGATGCAGTCAATGACGTCCACATCGGCGAAGGCGGCGTCCAGTCGAAGTGTATATCTCCCAGAACGTATTAGCGGCACCTTGACGGCTGACTTCCCGACTGATGGGTTTTATCCAAACCGTGTTCTTTGCTGCCAACAAGGCATGACGGACGCGTTATCCCAAGTCGCGACATCGACAGTCGACGCATGATGGCAGCACGAATCAGTCGCGGCCGTCCTCGCGGAACTGGCCGCCCACCTGATGTCTGGCATCATTGCGAACAGTAGCGTCGAGATCGATCTGGGCATTCTCCGGATTAGCGTAGCCGCCGATCTCGATCTGAAGCAGGCCGTGCAGAACCCGGAGTTTCGGGAGGACCTCTTCTTCCGTCTGGCGGTGCTCTTAATCGAGTCGGTGCCTCTGCGGGACCTGAGGCAAGACATTCCCCTCATCGCCCAGCGTTTTATGGGACGGCAGAGCGTCGCCCACCGGCGCGAGTTGACGCTGTCGAACGCCATTCTCCAGACCCTGCAGCGATATGCTTGGCCAGGCAATGTCCGCGAGTTTTAGAACGTGATCGAACGGGCCTCCATTTTGTCACAGCAGAGCCGCATTGATTTTGCCTTCGCGGACTCTCCAGCACCCGGAGCGCTGCATCGACCGTCCGGGCGGCTGGAGCGGTCCTCACGGAAGCCGAGATGCGCCAGCGCGGCCGGGACAATATCAGCAACGCCCTGCAGCACAGCTGCGCCAAGGTCTCCGGGAAGGTAGGCGGCGCCGAACTGCTGGACATGAAGCCGACAACGCTTGATCCGAAGATGAAAGCGCTCGGCATTGTCTGAGGGCTCGGGGAAGAGGATCACGAGTGCAAGTATGGCTGGAGACCTCGCTCTAGCCTCGCAAGCAAGGTAACCACAAACGCAAAACACCCGCAGCTTTCGCTACGGGTGTTTTTCAATAATGATGATTTGGTTGCGGGGGCAGGATTTGAACCTGCGGCCTTCAGGTTATGAGCCTGACGAGCTACCGGGCT
>NZ_LMNX01000006.1 GCF_001423425.1 Rhizobium sp. Leaf306 | reverse complement strand
GAGAACTCTCTCGATTAATTCCCGCATCACTGCGAAAACCAATCTGGTGTTCTCATATCAAAACGTGACCGTCATTTGTCTTCTAACAGATGAACCTAAGTCCATCYTGCGAGACCGCCGACCACGTTTCTCTTTCTTCTCATATTCAATTGTCAAAGAACCGACATTCCCACCTCAAAAGGCTAAAACGTCAAAAACCCAAGAGCCAAACCGYAACCCGGCCCCAATCAGCATCTGCCAATCTTTTTAGGTTTTCACCGAAACGAAGAAGTCCGTCGCTAGCAGCGCCGCCGCCCTCGTTCAGTGAGCGGGTTATAGATCCNCCAAGAGCCAAACCGTAACCCGGCCCCAATCAGCATCTGCCAATCTTTTTAGGTTTTCACCGAAACGAAGAAGTCCGTCGCTAGCAGCGCCGCCGCCCTCGTTCAGTGAGCGGGTTATAGATCCGAGGCCCAGAACAAGTCAACAGGGGTTTTTCAAAAATGTCATTTTTCTTTCACAAGTCAGCGGAAGCCTCTGATACGGCTTAGAATTTGGGCAGTGATGACAAAGAAGGCAACGCTTCCTCGATGGCCTGTCTTTGTCGAAGGGGCTATCCATTCTTAAGGACGGGTAGCTAGAAGAGGTCCGGCCCGGCCCGGCCGCCTCTGGTGCCTATAGGGGCTTCGCAGGCTAAGCGTCCGCTTTCGTGGCGCGTATCTGTCTCTATATAGAGAGCGGTCAAAAGCGAGTTCAGGAATGTCTGCGTCATTACCTTCTGCATCGTCAGGTGCGGCCCTCATCGCGGGACTGCCGAAGCTTCCGGTCTCGGATGTGCTTCCTCAGATCCTGTCGGCGCTCAGCAACGGCAACCGGGCCGTCATCTCCGCGCCACCCGGCGCCGGCAAGACGACACTGGTTCCGCTGGTACTTCTCTTTGAACCGTGGTGCGGGGGCAAGATCATCCTGCTTGAACCGCGGCGGCTTGCGGCGCGCGCCGCAGCAGCACGCATGGCGTCTCTTATAAGAGAAGAGGTGGGCGGTCGCGTCGGTTACCGGATGCGGCTCGACAACCGGGTGTCTTCGGCAACCCGGATCGAGGTAGTCACCGAAGGCGTGTTTGCACGCATGGTCCTCGACGATCCCGAACTTGCTGGCGTCTCCGCTGTCATCTTCGACGAATTCCACGAACGCTCGCTCGATGCGGATTTCGGGCTGGCGCTTGCGCTCGATGTCCAATCGGCGCTGCGGGAAGACCTTCGCATCCTCGTGATGTCGGCGACGCTCGATGTCGAGCGGGTCGCCGGGCTGCTTTCCGATCCGCCCGTTATAGTCAGCGAGGGACGAGGCCACCCGATCGAGATCCGCCATCAAGACAGGCCGGCGGGCGAGCGGATCGAGGATAAGGTCTCGCGCGCGATCATTGAAGCGCACCGATCGGAAACCGGCTCCATCCTTGTCTTTCTGCCGGGCCAAGGGGAAATCCTGCGCACGGCTGAGCGGCTGCAGGGTCGTTTCGGCCCGGAAACGCTGGTCGTGCCGCTCTACGGCAATCTTTCTCAGCGCGATCAGGATCTGGCGATCCGGCCCTGCCCTGCCGGACAGCGCAAGATCGTGCTCGCGACCTCGATCGCCGAGACCTCGATCACCATCGACGGGGTGCGCCTCGTGATCGACAGCGGTTTGCAGCGGCTGCCGGTGTTCGAGCCCTCGACCGGCATTACCAGACTGGAAACCGTGCGGGCTTCGCGCGCCTCGGCGGATCAGCGGGCCGGACGCGCCGGGCGAACCGAACCGGGTATCGCCATTCGTCTGTGGCATCCCGGCCAGACGGCGGCCCTGCCGGCATTCACGCCACCGCAGATCCTTGCGAGCGATCTCTCTAGCCTCGTCCTCGACCTTGCCCATTGGGGCGTGGAGGATCCGGCATCGCTGGCGTTTCTCGATCCGCCGCCTGCGGCCGCCTTCAAGGAAGCGAAAAGCCTTCTCACCCAGCTCGGGGCCTTCGATGAGCAGGGTCGGCTGACAGCGCGCGGCAAGACCATGCGCGACATGGCGCTGCCGCCGCGGCTTGCGGCGATGACGATTTCGGCGGCAGACGACGGCCATGGCCGTCAGGCTTGCCTGCTGGCAGTGCTCCTGACCGAACAGGGGCTTGGCGGATCGGATGTGGACCTCGATGAAAGACTGAGACGGTTCCGCAATGAGAAAGGTGAGCGTGCCGACGCCGCAAGGCGGCTTGCGGAGCGGATCGCCTCAGGCCTGCCCCGCAAGACGCAACCCGGTTTGCCAGCAACAGCCGGCCAGCTTCTGCTGCATGCCTATCCGGACCGGGTGGCGATCCAGCGCGGCGGGCGCGGGCGGTTCGTGATGGCAAACGGCCGGGGGGCGGAACTGCCGGAAACCGAGCGGCTTGCGGGTGCAACGATGCTTGTCATTGCCGATCTTTCCGGGCGGGCCGTCAAGGCGCGGATCCTTGCGGCGGCCGAAACCAGTCGTGCCGAGATCGAGGCCGAGCTCGACGATCTGATCGTGCGCCAGGACGAGACGGTGTTCGACCGCCAGAGCCTGAAGCTGCGGGCCCGCAAGGTGACGCGGCTTGGCGCCATCGTGTTCGAGGAAAAGCCCCTGCCCCGCAAAACGGGCGAAGCCGCTGCCTTGGCACTTGCCGAGGGTGTGCGGGAGCTTGGGCTTCAGGTCCTGCCGTTTTCCAAGGACGGCGCGCAGCTGCGCGAGAGGCTGGGCTTTCTTTACCGGACGATCGGAGCACCCTGGCCTGATATGGATGACGCGGCACTGCTCGATCGGCTTGCCGAGTGGTTCGTTCCGTTTCAGGGACAGGCCTCCGGCATCGATACGATCCAGCCCGGCAGTCTTTCGGACGGGCTGCGCTCGCTTGTTCCCTACGACATCCTGCAGGAGCTCGGCCGCTTGGCGCCGACGCATTTCGAAGCGCCGACCGGGCAGCGTCATCCGATCCGCTATTATGGAGACGAGCCGACCCTGTCGATCCGGGTTCAGGAACTGTTCGGACTGAAGACCCATCCGGCCGTGGCCGGCGGGCGCCTGCCGCTGCTGCTCGAACTGACATCGCCGGCGCACCGGCCGATCCAGACGACAAGAGACCTGCCCGGTTTCTGGTCAGGATCGTGGAAGGATGTGCGCGCCGACATGCGCGGACGCTATCCGAAACATCCGTGGCCGGAAGATCCGGCAGAGGCTCTGCCGACGGCGCGGGCGAAACCGCGCCGGACATGATAGGCAGACGTGACAGAATGCCGCCTGCGACCAAGAGGTGCGGCGCGCTATGAAAAGCGTCGTGACAGTCGAAGCGGAAAGCGGGACATAGAAGAGATGGCGACCAGAGACATGTCCGGCGACGAGATGGCGACCAGCGAAAGCGGCGTCATCGCCCTTTCCGATGCGGTGCGCAGCCGATCCAGCCGGCGGATGCGCCTGCAGACGCTGGTGCGGCTGCGCTGGCTTGCGGTTGCCGGACAGACGGCAACGGTGGTGATTGTCGCCTTCGTGCTGCAGTTCCCGCTGCCCCTGATGGAGGCCGCAATCCTGATCGCGGCGCTTGCCGTGGCAAACCTCACTCTGTCTGCTTGGTTTCCCGCGACGCATCGGCTCGGACCGCGGTCCGTCATTGCGCTTCTGGGCTTCGATCTTCTGCAGATGGCCTCGCTCCTGTTTATCACCGGTGGCCTTGCCAATCCCTTTGCGCCGCTGATCTGCGTGCCGGTGATCATTTCATTTGCGTCGCAACCCTTGCGCCATTCGATCATGCTGATCGTGTTTGCCCTGATCTGCACCACCACCATCGCCTTTTCGCCGTTCGACGTGCCCTGGTATGCGGGCCAGACGCTGGAGACGCAGCCGGTGATGCAGATTGGCGTCTGGTGCGCGATCGCCTCGATGATGATGTTTGCGGCCTTTTATGCCTACCGGGTGTCGAGCGAGGCGGCGCTGCTGGCGGATGCGCTGGCCGCGACCGAACTGGTGCTGGAGCGGGAAAAGCACCTCTCGCAGCTCGACGGACTGGCGGCAGCGGCCGCGCACGAGCTTGGAACGCCGCTTGCCACGATCAGCGTCGTTGCCAAGGAAATGCTGCGCGACCTGCGCGAAGACGACCGGTTTCGCGAGGACGTGCTTTTGCTGCGCAGCCAGAGCGAGCGCTGCCGCGATATCCTGCGCCGGCTGACATCGCTGTCGACCGAGAGCGAGGAGCATATGCGCCGTCTGCCGCTGTCGTCGCTAATCGAGGAAGTGATTGCGCCGCATCGGCAATTCGGCATCGATGTGGAACTCGTCGAAAATAGCGACATTGCCGGCGAGCCGGTCGGCAATCGCAACCCGGCAATTCTCTATGGTCTCGGCAACCTCGTCGAGAATGCCGTCGATTATGCCAGAGAGAAGGTCACGGTGACCACCGAACACACGGCTTCGCGGGTTGCCATCACGATCGAGGATGATGGTCCCGGTTATGCGCCGGATATACTCGCCCATATCGGCGAGCCCTATATGACCACGCGGTCTCGCGAAGACGAAAGCGCGGGTGGGCTCGGGCTCGGGCTCTTCATCGCCAAGACGCTGCTGGAGCGATCGGGGGCATCGCTCAAGTTCGGCAACCGCGATGCCGGCAAGGCAGGCGCCCGGATCCGGATCGAATGGCCGCGCAGCCTGATGGACCGGCCGGCGATAAAATGAGTGGCCGCTTTGCCAACGCGACCCATATTGAAGTGCAGCAACGGACCGTTGTCCGTGGAGACAGACGATGGATACGAATTCTGAAAACATGCCCGCCCTCGACGATGCTCAGCTCGGAGACGATCCGTTCCTGCTTCTCGTCGATGACGACGGTCCGTTCCTGCGGCGTCTGGCGCGCGCCATGGAAAGCCGCGGCTTTATCGTGGATGCAGCGGAATCGGTCGCCGAAGGGATCGCCAAGGCCGAAGCCCGGCCGCCGAAATATGCCGTGGTCGATTTGCGGCTGGGTGACGGCAACGGTCTCGATGTGATCGAAGCCATCCAGAAGTCCGGTTCGGACACCAAGATCGTGGTGCTGACCGGCTACGGCAATATCGCGACCGCGGTGACGGCTGTTAAGCTTGGAGCGCTCGACTATCTGTCCAAGCCTGCGGATGCGGACGATGTGTTCAACGCCTTGATGCAGCGCCCGGGCGAAAAGGCGGATGTGCCCGAGAACCCGATGTCTGCCGATCGGGTGCGCTGGGAACATATCCAGCGCGTCTACGAGGCCTGCGAGCGCAATGTTTCGGAAACCGCAAGGCGGCTGAACATGCACCGGCGTACGCTGCAGCGGATCCTTGCCAAGCGCGCACCGAAGTAAGTCTCGCCGGTCAGATGTCGTCGAAGCTTTTGCCGGTCGCCCATTCGGCCAGCATCAGCCTTCGCGCGGCGAGGCGGGAGAAATTCAGCATGATCGATTTGCGCGATGCCGGCGCCAGTCTGTGTTCCGGTGCCTCGCGCATCTGGTGCGCGCCGTAGCCATCGGACAGGAACAGGCCGCAATCCTCCGGGAAGATATCGAGCGGAACATCCTTGTGGGTGGCGAAGAACAGCCGGTCGCAGGAGGCACGGTAATCAGGCCATTTGCGATCCACCCGGAAGTCCTCGATGGACGTCTTGATCTCGATGATCCAGATCTCGCCCTTCTCCGACACCGTTATCAGATCGGCGCGGCGACCATTGGAAAGCGCCATTTCCGGAAGAATGGCGTGCCGCATGTCATGGAGCAGGATCTGCATGCCGCGGCGGACCATCATGGCCCGCGACGACTGACGGCCGTCGACCAGCGGGTTATTATTGGCAATGTTCAATATCGTCATGCACTTGACCTGTCACAGCCCCTCCGGGGGGTTACGGATGTTGCAAAAAGGACATTGCCTTTTGCATTCGTGGAAGCGCGATCCCCTGGCTCACTGCTATCGCTTGCCAAGCGCTGCGCTATGGAAAATAACGGGTCCGAAGGCGCCTGAGCGCCCATTTCAATCGATTCGTACATCAAGAGACATCCATGCGCTTTCGCAACAGCATGCTCGCATTCGGCCTGTTGGCAACCTCTGCCCTGACCGGCTGCTCCACCACGTCCGACACACCCCGGACGGTCGCCCAGGCCGATGCTCCGGTCCGTATCGAGACGGCGCAGATCTTTACCGATTCGTATGGGTCGATCACCGATGCAGGTTACACCCTGCCGGCGATCCCGATCAACCGGGTGAAGCCTCAGTTCGTTCGCCAGGTCGTCAATTACGAGACGAACGAACGCCCGGGCACGGTCATCGTCAATACCCGCGAACGTCATCTCTATTTCATCCTGCCGGGTGGTCGTGCGATGCGCTATGGTATCGGCGTCGGAAAGCAAGGCTTCGCATGGTCGGGCACAGCCTATGTTGCCTGGAAGCAGGAATGGCCGAACTGGCATCCGCCGAAGGAAATGGCAGTGCGCAAGCCGGACATCGCCCGTTATGTCGAAAACGGCATGGGCCCCGGTCTGTCGAATCCGCTTGGTGCACGCGCCATGTACCTGTTCAACGAAAAAGGCCAGGACACGCTGTTTCGCCTGCACGGCACGCCGGAATGGGCCTCGATCGGCACCGCCGCTTCGTCGGGCTGCATCCGTCTGATGAACCAGGACGTGATCGACCTCTACAGCCGCGTCCGTCCGGGCCGCAACACCAAGGTCGTCGTGATCCAGTAACGGTTCAACGCCTGCAAATGCAAAAGCCGCCGAGGATTTCCCGGCGGCTTTTTTGTGTCTGGGCGACGGGCCGGATTAACCGGCCTTTGCCTTGAGTTCCAGCCGGCGGCGATGCAGGACCGGTTCGGTATAGCCGTTCGGCTGTTCGCGACCCTTGAGCACCAGTTCGAGCGCTGCCTGAAAGGCGACCGAGGCTTCGAAGTTAGCTGCCATCGGCGTATATAGTGGATCGCCTTCGTTCTGGCCATCGACCACAGCCGCCATCCGCTTCAGCGTCTCGACGATCTGCTCTTCGGTGACGAGCTTGTGGTGCAGCCAGTTGGCCATATGCTGTGACGAGATGCGCAGGGTCGCCCGGTCTTCCATCAGCGCGATGTCGTTGATATCGGGCACCTTGGAGCAGCCGACGCCCTGGTCGATCCAGCGCACGACGTAGCCGAGAATGCCCTGCGCGTTGTTGTCGAGTTCGTGCTGGATTTCTTCCGGCGTCCAATTCGGCCGCGAGGCGACTGGCACCGACAGGATATCGGAGAGTTTTGCACGGGTGCGGGTCTTCAGCGCGTTCTGGACCTCGGCGACATCGACCTTGTGATAATGCGTGGCATGCAGGGTCGCCGCCGTCGGCGACGGCACCCAGGCGGTGTTCGCGCCCGCTTTCGGGTGACCGATCTTCTGCTCCAGCATCGCCGCCATCAGATCCGGCATGGCCCACATGCCCTTGCCGATCTGGGCATGGCCAGACAGGCCGCAGGCGAGGCCGATATCGACATTCCAGTTCTCATAGGCCGCAATCCAGGCTGCCTGCTTCATGTCGCCCTTGCGGATCATCGGGCCGGCTTCCATCGAGGTATGGATCTCGTCGCCGGTGCGGTCGAGGAAGCCGGTGTTGATAAACACGACGCGCTCCTTTGCGGCGCGGATCGCTTCCTTGAGGTTGATCGTGGTGCGGCGCTCTTCGTCCATGATGCCCATCTTCATGGCATTGTCGGCAAGGCCGAGCGCCTGTTCGACGCGCGTGAAGATCTCGGCTGCGAAGGCCACTTCTTCCGGCCCATGCATCTTCGGCTTGACCACATACATGGAACCGAGCTTCGAATTCTTGCGGCGGCCGGTGATCCCGCCATCCTTGCGACCGATGTCGTGAATGGCGATCAGGGCGGTTACGACAGCATCCATGATGCCTTCGGGCACTTCATGGCCGTCGCGATCGAGAATGGCCGGGTTGGTCATGAGGTGGCCGACATTGCGGATCAGCATCAGCGAGCGGGCTTTGACCTCGACGGTCGAGCCATCAGGCGCCGTATAGTCGAAATCCGGGTTGAGCGTGCGCAGGAAGCTCTTGCCGCCCTTGGCAACCTCTTCCGCGAGATCGCCCTTCATCAGGCCGAGCCAGTTGCGATAGACGGCGACCTTGTCCTCAGCGTCGACCGCGGCGACGGAATCCTCGCAGTCCATGATCGTAGTGATCGCGGATTCGATTCGCACATCGGAAATATGGGCCGGATCGTCCTTGCCGATCGCGGTTGCCGGATCGATGACGATTTCGACATGCAGGTTGTTGCGCACAAGCAGGATCCGGTTCGGTTCGCCCAGATAGCCGGCAAACTGCGTCGGATCGGTCAGGCCTGTCACTTCGCCGTTCGACAGCGTCACGAACAGGGCGGCATCTTCCACCTTGAAGGAGGCTGCATCCTTCCAGCTGGCACCGGAAAGCGGGGCCGACTGATCGAGGAAGTCGCGCACCCAGGCAATCACCTGTTTGCCGCGGACCGGATTGTAGCCCTTGCCCTTATCGGCACCATTGGCTTCCGGGATGGCGTCCGTGCCATAAAGCGCATCATAGAGCGAACCCCAGCGGGCATTGGCGGCGTTTAGTGCATAGCGTGCATTCATCACGGGGACGACGAGCTGCGGGCCGGCGATGCCGGCAATTTCCGGATCGACGTTTTCCGTCGAGACCCGGAAATCGGGTCCTTCGGGAAGAAGATAGCCGATCTCGCGCAGGAATTCCTCGTAGGCAGCCAGGTCGTTCGGTGCACCGTGCTTGCGGTACCACTCGTCGATCTCGAGCTGAAACGCATCGCGCCTGGACAGAAGCGCCCGGTTCTTCGGCGCAAGGTCGTGAACGATCGCGGAAAACTCGGCGAAGAAATGGTCGGCATCAATACCGGTCTCGGGAAGCGCTTCCGTAACCAGAAAGTCGTGCAGCTTCTGATCGATCTGCAGTCCGTTTTTTTCGATGCGAGTCATGCCGCGCCTCCCGTATGATTTTTTGGTGACATGCAGATTGCCCGCAAGACCCTGTCTGTCAATCGCCGACGATGCCATCGACCAGGAAATCATTGGCCGATATGGACCGCCTACAAGAGGTGTTTCACGTGGAGCGCCGACGGACCACCTTCATGGGTATTCCGTCCTGCGGCTGAGTGGTCAGTTTCTGGACGGGCCAGACCTTGGTGCCCGGAACCACATCGAACCGGTAGCGCTTCATCAGCACGGCAAGCGCGATCACCGCCTCCTGCATGGCAAAGACCGCACCGATACAAGTGCGCGGCCCCGCCCCAAACGGCAGGTACTGGAAGCGATTGATATTGCCGCGGTTTTCCGGAAGGAAGCGTTCCGGCATGAAAGCACGCGGCTTTTCCCAATAGAGTTCATGCCGATGCAGTGTCCATGGCATGACGAGAACCGTCACGCCCGCATCGATGGTCACGGTCTCGCCCGTCGGGCTGGTCCAGCGATCGCCACGGATTGCCGCGCGGTTGATGGAGGGCGCCGGCGGATAGAGCCGCAGCGCTTCCTCGAAAGCGGCTCTCACCCAGGGCATTCTCTCCAGCCAGTCGACCGGTTCGGCCCCTTCGCTCAAGACCTGATCGATCTCCGTTTCCATCGCATCGCGCACATGCGGCGACTGGCCGACGCAATACAGCGTCCAGGCGAGCGCCCTCGCCGTCGTTTCGTGGCCGGCGCCGATGAAGGTCAGGATATTGTCTTCGATTTCGGCCATCGTCAGGCCGTCGGGCCCTTCGAGCTGCAGCAGCAATGTTAGAAAATCCTGCGGTACGGCATCCGGCGTCTCGCGGATCCGCTTCTGGCGCTGGATCATGGTATCGGCGACGACCTTGCGGAACTTGTCCAGCACGCGCTGGCCACCGATCCGCGTCACGCGCGGTACCCAAGGAGGGGCGCGCAGAAGATCCATCGGATCGACACGGCCCATGCGATGCAGCAGGCTGTCGACGTCATCGGAAAATTTCTCGCTCTCGGTGACGATCTCGCCGGAAAACAGTGTCTCGGAAAGGATGGCGAACGCAAGTTCCGTCATGTCGACCGAGATGTCGTGGACCGCGCCCGAAGGATGGTCGGCCGCATACTTCTCGACATACTCCTCCGACTTCGCCAGCATCTGGCCGGCAAAACCGCGGGAGTGGCGCGGCGTGAACACCGGTGCCATCGCCTTGCGCGAGCGCTTCCACACGGGCCCTTCCGCCGTCAGCAATCCGTCACGCAGGATCGGCCGCAGGATGAGCTGACGGATCTCCGACATCTCGTAATTGGCGGAATTATCGACAAGAATGTGCCGGATAAGGCCCGGATCGTTGACGATGAGGGTGCGTTCCTTGAGGAACTTCGTCTCGATCCAGGGAAGCGTGTAGGACGGCTTTCCCCACAGTTCGAGCGGATTGCGCATCACGGTGCGGATGACTTCCAGCCGCGACGGCGGGACGGTGCGCGGCTCCGGTGCCGGTGGCACGAAAGGTTCGGGGCGCATGTCCATATGAAGGGTCCTCATCTTTAAGAGATGAAGAACATATCAGAACTCAGAAGAGCGATTTCAACTCGGCGATCTTGTCGTTGACCAGCCAGCCGTAATAATTCTCTTCCGGCAAACCGCCGCGCGCCCTCAAGGCTGCCGCCCGTTGTGCCGAGCCGCCGGTGTTATAGAGAGTGGCTGTGATGCCGGGATTGCGGGAGATATCGACATTCGCAATCGTCTTGTAGTCGTCGATCGAACGGCGGATGTTCGCCGCCATGTAGGCGAGCGATTTGTCCGGGTCCATGATCGCGTCATAGACTTCCGATGCCTTGTTCTCGTCCAGCTTCGGGTAACCGGAAACGCGGGCGACGGTGTCTGAAAACATCATCGCCGTCAGCGGATTGAGCTGGCCGAGGCCGAAGGTCTGGCCGGCATAGAAGGGCTGGAAGAAGACCGCGCTGAAACGATTGTCCGGAAACGCCTTGCCATCGACCTTGCGTCCCCGGAAAGCGTCTTCCCAGACATTTTCCCGGCAGGTCCAGAGACGGTAGGAGTCGAGCCCCGTGCTGCATTTTGCAAATTGCGGGCGGTCGAGAAAATCCTTGATCGATTCGTCGTCGTAGCCGAAGCGGAAACTGTTGCCGGCATAGGCGGCGGCCTTGATGTAATAGGTCTGCAACCGGTCATAGGCATCGACATTGTAGGTGTGCTCACCAACGATCGCGCCGACGATATGGATCGGATCGAAGCCGTAGGCCGCTGCCGCAGATCTGATCTTGCCGATCAGTTTCTTGTCGGTTGCGAGCAGATCGCGGATCTTTTCATACTTGTCGTCGAACGTGGTGCGGCCGGCGCGGGTTCGGCGCACGGAGGCACCCGGCACTTTCGGCTGCACCGTATTGCGGTTGCCTTCCGGCACGATGGTCACCGCGGCCGCGTAGGTCGTGGAAGCGGCCGTCCATGCGACGGTCATCAGAAATGCAAGCAGGAGGCGTTTCAAAATTGTCGTGTCCCAATTACGGTCTGCACCGATAACGCTCCAGACGCCGAAACAGTCAGGCGGTGGAGAACGGCGCATCACGAAAGCGCGTCACCCTTACGTGAAGAGATGCTGTAATGTCGAGAGAGTGGCATTCAAAATAGCGTCACTGCCAAGGCGAGCAGCAGCCGGACGTTGCCCGGCTGCCACGAATTCAAGGTCAGAGGATGTAACGCGACAGGTCGGTATCGTTTGCGAGATCGCCGACATGCTTGCGGACATATTCGGCATCGATCGTGATCGCCGTGCCGCCCTGATCGGGCGCGGTGAACGAAATCTCGTCCAGCACGCGCTCCATCACCGTCTGCAAGCGGCGGGCACCGATATTCTCGACGGTGGAGTTGAGATGCACCGCGACATCGGCCAGCGCGTCGAGCGCGTCATCGGTAAAGTCGAGCGTCAGATCTTCCGTGCCCATCAAGGCCTTGTACTGCCGGATCAGGCTTGCCTCGGTTTCTGTCAGGATGCGGCGGAAGTCTTCCTTGGTCAGCGGCTTCAGCTCGACGCGGATCGGCAGGCGGCCCTGCAGTTCCGGCAAAAGGTCCGATGGCTTCGACACATGGAAGGCACCGGAGGCGATGAACAGGATATGATCGGTCTTTACCGGTCCGTATTTGGTCGAGACCGTGGTGCCTTCGACGAGCGGCAACAGGTCGCGCTGCACGCCTTCACGTGAAACACCGGCACCCATGCCGCCGTCGCGGGCAGCGATCTTGTCGATCTCGTCGAGGAACACGATGCCATCATTCTCGACCGAACGCACCGCTTCGCGCTGAATCACCTCGTTGTCGATCAGCTTGTCGGATTCGTCGCGCACCAGTTCGCCGTAGGACTTGGCAACGGTGGTTTTCACCTTCTTGGTGCGCCCACCCATCGCCTTGCCGAACATGTCGGAGAGGTTGAGAACGCCGATATTGCCGCCCGGCATGCCGGGAATGTCAAAGCCGGGCATGCCCGAGCTGGTGTCGGCCACCTCGATCTCGATTTCCTTGTCGTCAAGCTCTCCGCTGCGCAGGCGCTTGCGGAAACTGTCGCGGGTGGCAGGAGAGGCCGTCGATCCAACGAGCGCATCGAGCACGCGCTCCTCGGCACTTGCCTGCGCCTTCGCCTGCACTTCGGTGCGTTTTTTCTCACGGATCAGGCCGATGCCGATCTCCACGAGATCGCGGATGATCTGTTCGACGTCACGTCCGACATAGCCGACCTCGGTGAACTTGGTAGCTTCCACCTTGATGAAGGGAGCGCCGGCAAGCTTTGCCAGGCGACGGGAGATCTCCGTCTTGCCGACGCCGGTCGGCCCGATCATCAGGATGTTCTTTGGCATGACTTCGTCGCGCAGGCTCTCATCTAGCTGGTGACGGCGCCAGCGGTTTCGAAGCGCAATGGCAACGGCGCGCTTGGCGTCGTGCTGGCCGATGATGTGGCGATCGAGCTCGGAAACGATTTCCCGGGGAGAAAAATTGGTCATGAGTTCCTCTTGGCGTCCCTCGTCAACCGTCCTGTCAGGCCCGGCCCGTGAGAGATCCTCTGGCTAGGATGGCGTTATTCGGCGTCGAGCGTTTCGACGACGAGATTGTGATTGGTGTAGACGCAGATATCGGCCGCGATATCGAGCCCCTTGCGGGCAACCTCTTCGGCCGACATGTCCGTGTCCATCAGTGCGCGGGCAGCGGCATAGGCATAGTTTCCGCCAGAGCCGATGGCGATCGTGCCGTGTTCGGGCTCCAGCACATCGCCGTTGCCGGTGACGGCGAGCGTAATCGACTTGTCGGCAACCAGCATCATCGCTTCGAGATTGCGCAGATACTTGTCGGTGCGCCAGTCCTTGGCAAGTTCGACGGCGGCGCGCATCAGCTGGCCGGGATACTGCTCGAGCTTCTTTTCGAGGCGGTCGAGAAGCGTGAAGGCATCGGCAGTGGCGCCAGCGAAACCGGCGATCACGTCACCGGTCTTGCCGATGCGGCGCACCTTGCGGGCATTGCCCTTCATCACCGTCTGGCCGAGGCTCACCTGACCGTCACCGGCCATCACCACCTTGCCGCCCTTTCGGACCGTAATAATCGTTGTCATTTCATCTACCTCTAAAAGCCCCTGGAGGGCGCCTTCGATTGCGAGCCCCAGCGACGTTCATGGCGGCTCCGTTGAGCCCTATGTAAGTGGGCATCCGCCGAATACAATCTTGCCGAAACGGCACAGCGTACCGGCCGCGCTTCGGCCGTGCTTTTGCTGGATATTTGATCTGCCGCCTGATATGGAGCGCGCAGAATAAGCATGGGTGACCTGATGGGCGATACGACAGCCACACGCACGGGAAGCGTTTCCCGCAAGACCAACGAGACCTCCGTTTCGGTTTCCGTCAATCTTGACGGCACCGGCACGTCAAAGATTTCGACGGGCGTCGGGTTTTTCGACCATATGCTGGACCAGCTGTCGCGCCATTCGTTGATCGACATGGAGATCGACGTGAAGGGCGACCTGCATGTCGACGATCACCATACGGTGGAAGACACCGGCATCGCGATTGGCCAGGCCATTTCCAAGGCGCTCGGCGACAGGCGCGGCATTGCCCGCTATGCCTCGCTCGATCTCGCCATGGACGAAACGATGACGAAGGCTGCGGTCGACGTATCGGGCCGGCCGTTCCTGGTCTGGAACGTCTCGTTCTCGGCCCCGAAGATCGGCACGTTCGATACGGAACTGGTGCGGGAATTCTTCAACGCGCTGGCGCAGAATGCCGGGATCACGCTGCATATCCTCAACCATTACGGCGCCAACAACCATCATATCGCCGAGACCTGCTTCAAATCCGTGGCGCGCGTGTTGCGCATCGCGACAGAAATCGATCCGCGGCAGGCCAATCGCGTTCCTTCGACCAAGGGTACGCTTGCCTGACGCTTCCAGGAGTTTCATCCTTGAGAAGCTATCTCGTTCTGACGCCGAAAAATGGCCCCGACAGGGAGCACCGTTCCACCATTATCATGACGGACGGATTTTCATGGCCGGCATTCCTGCTCTCCTGGATCTGGCTGTTCTGGCACCGGATGTGGATTGCCGGCGCGATTGCCCTTGCGATCCAGATCGGCAGCGGCGTTCTTTCGACCATGCCGGGCTTCGCGATCGGTGGCTGGCTGCTCGGCTTTGCGATGAACCTCATCGTTGCGCTGGAAGGCCGGCATCTCTATTCGCAGTCTCTGCAGCGCCGCGGCTACACGCTCGAAACCGTTGTGTTTGCGCAGGACAGAAGCACGGCCGAGGAGATGTATTTCTCCAATCTGCCGCAGCCGGAACCGAAGGCCATGCCTAGTCTTTCCGAGTGGGCGCCACAGACGAACACCCCTTCCCCCGCCGCTGCCGGATGGCAGAGTTCCGGCGCCGGACTTTTCGATCACGGAGGACGCTGATGCGCGTCGCAATCATCGACTACGGATCCGGCAATCTCCGATCCGCTACCAAGGCTTTCGAACGCGCCGCCCGCGAGGCCGGCATCGACGCTGAAATCGACCTTACCGACAAGCCTGACGCCGTCGCCTCGGCTGACCGCGTCGTTCTTCCAGGCGTTGGCGCCTATGCCGATTGCCGGGCGGGGCTTGATGCCGTTTCGGGGATGCACGAGGCGCTGATCGAAGCCGTCGAGACAAAGGCGCGGCCCTTCCTCGGGGTCTGCGTCGGCATGCAGTTGATGTCCTCGCGCGGGCTCGAAAAGACCACCAGCGAAGGGTTCGGCTGGATCAAGGGCGACGTCGTCGAGATGACGCCGTCCGATCCCGGCTTGAAGATCCCGCAGATCGGCTGGAACACGCTGGAGCTCGTCAACCCGCATCCTCTGTTCGATGGCATTCCGACCGGACCGGACGGGCTGCACGCCTATTTCGTGCACTCCTACCATCTGGCCGCCGCCAACCCTTCCGACGTGATTGCCACAACCGAATACGGTGGCGCGATGACGGCATTCGTCGGACGCGACAACATGGTGGGGGCGCAATTCCATCCGGAAAAGAGCCAGACACTTGGCCTCGCCCTGATTTCCAACTTCCTGCGCTGGAAGCCCTGAACATGATTCTTTTCCCGGCTATCGATCTCAAGGACGGCCAGTGCGTGCGTCTCAAGCTTGGCGACATGGAGCAGGCAACCGTCTACAATCCGGACCCTGCCGACCAGGCCAAGGCCTTTGAGGACCAGGGTTTCGAGTGGCTGCATGTGGTGGACCTCAACGGCGCCTTTGCCGGCGAAAGCGTCAATGGCGCGGCCGTCGATGCGATCCTGAAGGCAACGAAGAACCCGGTGCAGCTCGGCGGCGGTATCCGGACGCTCGAGCATATCGAGGCATGGCTCAGCCGCGGATTGGCGCGTGTCATTCTCGGCACTGTTGCGGTGCGCGATCCCGCCCTCGTCATCGAGGCATGCGAGAAGTTTCCGGGCCAGGTCGCCGTCGGCATCGATGCCAAGGGTGGCAAAGTGGCGGTGGAAGGCTGGGCTGAGGCGTCCGAGCTAGGCGTCATCGAGCTTGCGAAGAAATTCGAAGGCGCCGGTGTTTCGGCGATCATCTATACCGATATCGACCGCGACGGGATCCTGGCCGGCATCAACTGGGCCTCGACGCTGGAACTGGCGGATGCAGTTTCCATTCCCGTCATCGCGTCGGGCGGTCTTGCCTCGATGGACGATATCCACCGCATGCTGCAACCGGATGCAGCCCGTCTCGAAGGCGCGATTTCCGGGCGGGCGCTCTATGACGGCCGTATCGATCCTGACGAAGCGCTGTCGCTGATTCGCGCCGCGAGAGGAGAAGCCGCATGACGCTCAAAGCCCGTGTCATTCCCTGCCTCGACGTGAAGGACGGCCGTGTCGTCAAGGGCGTCAACTTCGTCGACCTGATCGATGCCGGCGATCCGGTCGAGGCCGCTAAGGCCTATGATGCTGCCGGTGCCGACGAACTCTGCTTCCTCGACATCACTGCTTCGTCAGACAATCGCGACACGATCTTCGACGTCGTCGCGCGCACCGCCGAACACTGCTTCATGCCGCTGACCGTCGGCGGCGGCGTTCGCGCCATTGCCGATATCCGCAAGCTGCTGCTGGCCGGGGCCGACAAGGTTTCGATCAACTCCGCTGCCGTGAACAATCCGGATTTCGTCTACGAAGCTGCCAACAAGTTCGGCAACCAGTGCATCGTCGTGTCGATCGATGCCAAGCGGGTGTCCTCCGCCGGCGAGAGCGACCGCTGGGAGATCTTCACCCATGGCGGCCGCACGGCAACCGGCATCGATGCCGTCGAGTTTGCGCGAAAAATGGTCGAGCGCGGCGCAGGCGAATTGCTCGTGACCTCGATGGACCGCGACGGCACGAAGATCGGCTACGATCTGGCGCTGACCCGCACGATTGCCGATTCGGTTCGCGTTCCCGTCATCGCCTCGGGCGGCGTCGGCACGCTCGACGATCTCGTTGCAGGCGTGACAGAGGGCCATGCGACGGCCGTTCTCGCCGCCTCGATTTTTCACTTCGGGACCTATTCGATTGGCGAAGCAAAGCGCTATATGGCCGACCATGGCATCGCCATGCGGCTCGACTGATATTCGGGACGGGAGGAGACGGTTTTGAGTGAATTCACCCTCGGCGATCTCGAGAAGATCGTTGCGCAGCGCGCGAAAGCCCCGCCGGAGGAATCCTGGACTGCGAAGCTCGTGGCGGCCGGCCAGACCAAGGCTGCCAAGAAGCTTGGCGAAGAGGCCGTGGAAACTGTGATCGCCGCGGTGGCGCAGGACCGGCACGACCTTGTGTCTGAAAGTGCCGACCTCCTCTATCACCTGATGGTCGTATTGAACATTGCCGACATCCCGTTGCAGGATGTGCTCGCTGAACTTCAGCGCAGGACAGGCCAGACAGGCCTGCAGGAAAAGGCGAGCCGAGCTCCTTGATGAACATCGTTTCGACGCCTGAAAAGCATGATGTGGATAGTCCGGAGAGCGGTGTGAACGCGGAATACTACTCGCCTTACCACCACTTCACCGCCGAGGAATGGGCGAAGTTCCGGGCCGATACGCCGCTGACGCTGAAGGCCGAGGAAATCGCCCGGCTGCGCTCGCTGGATGACCCGATCAACATCGACGAAGTCCGGCGCATCTATCTGTCGCTGTCGCGCCTGCTTTCGACCCATGTCGAGGCCTCGCAGCGGCTTTACCGGCAGCGCAACCGCTTTTTGACCCTGCCGGATGTATCAAAGACGCCGTTCATCATCGGCGTTGCCGGTTCGGTCGCGGTCGGCAAGTCGACCACCGCACGCGTGCTGAAGGAACTGCTTGCCCGCTGGCCGGCAAGCCCCAAGGTCGATCTCATCACGACCGACGGGTTTCTTTATCCCAACGCCGTCCTGCAGCGTGAGGACCTGATGCAGCGCAAGGGTTTTCCGGAGAGCTACGATATCGGCCAGATCCTGCGGTTTCTTTCGGCAATCAAGGCCGGCGAGAAAAACGTCAAGGCGCCGCGCTACTCGCATTTGACCTATGACGTGCTGCCGGACGAATACACGCTGGTCGACCGTCCCGACATCCTGATCTTCGAAGGCATCAATGTGCTGCAGTCGCGCGCATTGCCTGTTGATGGCAAGATCGTGCCGATTGTGTCTGACTTCTTCGACTTCTCGATCTATATCGATGCCGACGAGGAGCAGATCCACCAGTGGTATGTCCAGCGGTTCATGAAACTGCGGCAGACGGCCTTTCGTGAGCCGACATCCTTCTTCAACAAGTATGCGGCGATCAGCGAAGCGGAGGCGCTTGCGGTCGCCGAAGGGCTCTGGGAGAATATCAATCTCAAGAACCTGCGCCAGAACATCATCCCGACGCGGCCGCGTGCGGATATCATTCTTCGCAAGGGTCGCGACCACTTCATCGAGACGGTCGCCCTGAGAAAACTGTAGGCTGTCGATCGATACCCATCCTGCGATGGATCTTCGATCGTTAGCTATTGACCCTTCGCAGCGTCAGATTGATGCGGCCGCCGTTCTTGAGAAGCGTCGATGTGCCGGGATAGATCCGATCGACCCCGTGAAACGCCAGCCGCCCTTCCCCACCCAGCACCACGATATCGCCGCTCGACAGCTTGAATGAGCCCGTCGGATCCTTGCGGTCGACCCCACCGACCCGGAACAGGCAAGTATTGCCGAGCGAGATGGAAAGTACCGGCGCGTTCAGGTCTGATTCGTCCTTGTCCTGATGCAGGCCCATTTTCGCATCGTCGGAATAGAAATTGACGAGACAGGCCTGCGGCGGCTTGTCATAGCCGGCAAGGGTTTCCCAGAGCTCCAGCAGTTCCGAGGGAATGGCGGGCCATGGCCGGCCGGTCTGTGGATGGGTCTCCTGGTAGCGGTAGCCGCGCTCCTTGTCTGTCACCCAGCCGAGCTCGCCGCAATTCGTCATCCGGACCGACATCGGTTTTCCGGTGCCGGGCATGGCCGGGACGTAGAGCGGTGCCTGGGCGACGATGGCGCGGATGATCTCGACCAGACGTTCCTGGGCGGCGCGGTTCAGAAAGTCCGGCAGATGCCGGATGCCGTTTGCCAAAGTCGCCATATCGTTCCTCCCGTAGACCTGCCCGTCAGTCGCCGCTCGGCTTACCGCGCATCTTCTTGACATCGGAGCGGCCGGATTTTGCCTTGAGCCGCCGCTCGACCGAGCCTTTGGTGGGCTTGGTTTTCCGGCGTGGCGGTGGTGGCGGCTCGGCTGCCTTAAGGATCAGTTCCTTCAGCCGGTCGCGGGCATCTTCGCGGTTGCGCTCCTGGCTGCGAAACCGGTTGGCCTCTATCATCAGCACGCCGTCCTTCGACACTTTCCGGCCGGCGAGCTTGATCGCGGCTTCCTTAATCCGCTCGGGCAGCGACGGGGAATTGACGAGATCGAAGAACAGCTGGACCGCCGTCGAGACCTTGTTGACGTTCTGGCCGCCCGGCCCCCCCGCCAGCACGAACTGCTCGGTGAGTTCCCATCCGGCGATGGTGATGCGGGTGTTGATCTCGAGAGGACTGCTGGCCATGGCCGTATTTCCCACAAACCGGAGCAAAAGAAAACCGCCGGCTCAAGGAGAGCCGACGGCTATAATGTTCCACGTGAATCCTTAGGGTCCAGCTGGGACCAAAGGATTACTCGGCGGCGATCTTCAGGCCAGGTGCTGCGTCGCGGACCTTGCTATCGACATAGTCTTCGAACTTCTCAAAGCTCTTGATGAACATCGAGACCAGCTTGGCTGCCTGGTTGTCGTAGGCCTGGCCATCGGACCAGGTCGAACGCGGATCGAGAATGGACGTTTCGACGCCGTCGACGGCGACCGGAACGGCAAAGCCAAAATTGGCATCCGTGCGGAACTCGGCATCCTTCAGGCTGCCGTTCAAGGCTGCTGCCAGAAGCGCGCGGGTGGCCTTGATCGGCATACGACGACCGGTGCCGTATGCGCCGCCCGTCCAGCCGGTGTTGACCAGCCAGCAATCGACGCCGTGCTTGGCGATCAGGTCCTTCAGGAGGTTGCCGTATTCAGCTGGATGGCGGGGCATGAATGGCGCGCCAAAGCAGGTCGAGAACGTCGCTTCCGGCTCCGTGACACCCTTTTCCGTACCAGCCACCTTGGCTGTGTAGCCGGACAGGAAGTGGTACATGGCCTGTTCCGGGGACAGCCTCGCGATCGGTGGCATCACGCCGAACGCATCTGCCGTCAGCATGATGATCGTCTTCGGGTGCGGCGCGAGACCGGTTTCCGATGCGTTCGGAATGAAATGCAGCGGATAGGCACTGCGGGTGTTTTCCGTCAGCGAATTGTCGTCGAAATCGGGAACGCGGTTGTCGTCGAGCACGACGTTTTCCAGGACCGTGCCGAAACGGCGGGTTGCCGCGTAGATTTCGGGTTCGGCTTCAGCGGAAAGCTTGATCGCCTTGGCGTAACAGCCGCCTTCGAAGTTGAAGACGCCGTTTTCGCCCCAGCCATGCTCGTCGTCACCGATCAGCGTGCGGGTCGGGTCGGCGGAAAGCGTGGTCTTGCCGGTGCCCGAGAGACCGAAGAACACGGCGGTATCGCCTTCGCTGCCAACATTGGCGGAGCAATGCATCGGCATCACGCCCTTGGCCGGCAGGAGATAGTTGAGAACGGTAAAGACCGACTTCTTGTTTTCGCCGGCATAGGACGTGCCGCCGATCAGCACGAGACCGTTTTCCAGATCGCAGGCGATCACGGTTTCGGAGCGGCAGCCGTGACGGGCCGGATCGGCCTTGAAGCTCGGCAGGTTGATGATCGTCAGCTTCTGTTCGAAACCTTCCAACGTATCGCGCTTGGGGCGGATGAGGAGGTTGCGGATGAACAGCGCATGCCAGGCAAGCTCTGTGACGACGCGGGTCGGAAGCGCGTTTTCCTGGTCGGCGCCGCCGATCAGATCCTGGACGAACAGGGTCTTGCCGCTGGCATGGGCCAGCATGTCAGCCTTCAGCACGGCAAAGTGCTCGGGCGACATCGGCTTGTTGTTGTCCCACCAGATCTTGTCTTCGGTACCCGCGTCGCGGACGACGAATTTGTCCTTGGGCGACCGGCCGGTATGCTGTCCGGTGCGAGCCCTCAACGCGCCGTCGATCGTCAGATCGGCTTCGCCCCGGCGAATCGCTTCTTCGTAAAGCTCGACTTCGCTGAGATTGTAATTCACACGCGATGCATTGCCGAGACCGATGTCTGCGAGCCCGTTCGATGGGTTGTGAAGTCCAAACTGCTCCATACGCGCGCTCCTTTTTGTGGATTGAACCTGCGCGGAACCTAGAGCGGGTTTTTAAAAAGGGCAAGATAATTCTGAAATAGCGTAATAATATCAGTTATTTAATCGATTTAAAAAATTTTATTCTCGATTAAATCGGTTTACGAGGGTTTTCTGTTCGCCGTTTCTGAGGGTCTTTCACGACCTGCAGACTGTGTTTGGCTCATTGGGACAAAGGTCCCTACCGACCGTGCGCCTCTTGGCGTTGCCACAATTTGTTCCACCTTTATACTGAAGAAGCGCATGGCTTTCGCCAATTCTGGCTGGGGACATCCAGGAGATGCGCCTATATGACGATGGAGACGGAGAGAATGCAGACAATCGCGCTCGTAGATGACGACCGCAATATCCTGACTTCGGTGTCGATTGCACTGGAAGCCGAAGGGTATAAGGTCGAAACCTATACCGATGGCGCCTCCGCGCTCGACGGGCTGATCGCCCGCCCCCCGCACCTGGCCATCTTCGATATCAAAATGCCGCGCATGGACGGAATGGAGCTGTTGCGACGCCTGCGACAGAAATCCGATCTGCCTGTGATCTTCCTCACCTCCAAGGATGAAGAGATCGACGAGCTGTTCGGCCTCAAGATGGGCGCAGACGATTTCATCACCAAGCCGTTCTCGCAGCGATTGCTGGTCGAGCGCGTAAAGGCGATCCTGCGCCGCTCCAGCGCACGAGAAGCCCAGCAGGCAAGTGGCGGCGTCAAGCCGACCCCGGACCAGTTGGCGGCCCGCACACTGGAACGCGGCCAGCTGGCGATGGACCAGGAACGCCACACCTGCACCTGGAAGGGCGAAGCGGTAACCCTGACAGTCACGGAATTCCTGATCCTGCATTCGCTGGCGCAGCGTCCGGGCGTCGTAAAAAGCCGTGACGCGCTGATGGATGCCGCCTATGACGAACAGGTCTATGTGGACGACCGCACCATCGACAGCCACATCAAACGCCTGCGCAAGAAGTTCAAGATGGTTGACACGGATTTCGACATGATCGAGACGCTGTACGGCGTTGGCTACCGATTCCGCGAGGCTGCGTAACGGTTGCCAGCTCCGAGACCCGGGAGCCTCTAAAAATTCGATCGTGCGGATGCGTAACTTGAAGCCACCGCGGCACAGGGCTTAGACTGTAAGCTCTCTGGAAGGACTGCACGTGGCAGACCGATTGCATGAAACCGGAACGACCAGACCCGCGAGTGCCGGAATACGCCGCGCCTCACGGCGCTTCTGGTCGCGACCGTTCACGCTCATTCGCCGGGTGTTCGGCCACGCGGTGTTTTCCAGCCTCACCCGCCGCATTCTGTTCTTCAACATCGCGGCGACCGTCGTTCTCGTCGCCGGCATCCTCTATCTCAACCAGTTTCGCGAGGGGTTGATCGATGCCCGCGTCGAGAGCCTGCTGACCCAGGGCGAAATCATTGCCGGCGCGATCTCCGCATCCGCCTCCGTCGATACCAATTCGATCACCATCGATCCGCAGAAGCTTCTCGAACTGCAGGCGGGCCAGAGCATCACGCCGGTGCCGAACGACGAGGACCTCGATTTCCCGATCGACCCCGAGCGGGTCGCGCCCGTGCTGCGGCGGCTGATCTCGCCGACCCGCACCCGCGCCCGACTGTTCGATGCAGACGCAAACCTGCTGCTGGACTCGCGCCACCTCTATTCGCGCGGCCAGGTGCTGCGCTTCGATCTGCCGCCGGTTGAAGATCAGTCGCAGACATGGAGCGAATGGGTTGCCGGCCTGTTCAACCGTATGCTGCAGCCCGGCAACCTGCCGACCTACAAGGAAGCGCCCGGCGGCGATGGCTCGATCTATCCGGAAGTGATGAACGCGCTCACCGGCGTTCGCGGCGCGGTCGTGCGCATTACCGATCGCGGCGAACTGATCGTTTCCGTCGCAGTCCCGGTCCAGCGGTTCCGTGCCGTGCTCGGCGTCCTGCTTCTTTCCACCCAGGCCGGCGATATCGACAAGATCGTGCATGCGGAGCGGCTGGCGATCATGCGCGTCTTCGGTGTGGCGACGCTCGTGAACATTCTCCTGTCGCTGCTTCTATCCTCCACCATCGCCAATCCGCTGCGCCGGCTTGCGGCCGCTGCCGTTCGGGTGCGTCGCGGCGCCAAGCAGCGTGAAGAGATCCCGGACTTCTCATACCGCCAAGACGAGATCGGCAACCTTTCGATCGCGGTGCGCGACATGACCAACGCGCTCTACGACCGCATCGACGCGATCGAAAGTTTTGCAGCCGACGTGAGCCATGAGCTGAAGAACCCGCTGACGTCGTTGCGCAGCGCCGTCGAGACGCTGCCGCTCGCCAAGTCCGAGGCCTCGAAACAGAAACTCACCGATATCATTTTCCACGACGTCCGCCGACTCGACCGGCTGATCAGCGATATCTCCGATGCATCCCGGCTCGACGCGGAGCTTGCCCGGACCGATTCGGCACCTGTCGGCATGGATACGCTGCTCGGCAACCTCGTCGATATTTCCAGACAGATCCGCACCGGCCGCAAACCGGTCGAGATCGATCTGGTCATCGACGCGAAGGGCGGGCAGAAACCAAACTACCTCGTCAACGGCCACGACCTGCGGCTTGGCCAGATCATCACCAACCTTATCGAAAATGCCCGCTCCTTCGTGCCGGAAAAAGGCGGTCGCATTGCCATCCGCCTCGCCCGGGTCAAGGACAAGGTGGTCGTCACCGTGGATGACAACGGTCCGGGCATTCAGGCCGAAAACATCGATCGCATCTTCGAGCGGTTCTACACCGATCGCCCCGATGGCGAGAGCTTCGGCCAGAATTCGGGCCTGGGACTGTCGATCAGCCGTCAGATCGCCGTGGCGCATGGCGGCTCGCTACAGGCGGAAAACCTTGTCGATCCCCAGACGGAGACGCTCAATGGTGCGCGCTTCACGCTGTCGCTTCCTTCGGGCGAAGAGCCATGAGCGACACGCAACGGGTCAATATCCATGCCACGGCGATCGTCGTCGGGACCCGCGGCATCCTCTTCACCGGTCCTTCCGGCAGCGGCAAATCCATGCTGGCGTTTGCCTGTCTAAGTGCCGCCAGACGCCAGGGCGTCTTTTCGGCGCTGGTGGCCGACGACCAGGTGTTTGTCTCGCGCGAGAATGATCGCCTCGTCGCACACCGGCCGCAGACGATCGCCGGCCTCATCGAATTGCGCGGCAGTGGCATTATCGAAGTAGACTCCGCCCCGTCAGCTGCCCTCGATCTTGCCGTGCGCGTCCTGTCGTCTCCGAACGACGAACGGTATCCGCCGGACAACGAACGCTTTGCGCTTTTGGGTCTCGGAGACATTCCACTGGTGAGATTATGGTCGCTCTTTCCGGAGCCACTTTCCGCGCTTTCCGGCCTTTTCCCGGCATTTCGAGGGGAGCGACCCTTCTGACCCGATCCGGCTCGCGATTTTTTAACTTGAACTTGATGCGGACATGGCGAAGATGGCTCCCCACCGCTGGACGCCTGTATTGCGTTGCGATATTGGCCGCAAGTTTCCATAGCAGGGGGCAGTTTTCATGATCGGAATTGTGCTTGTCACTCATGGCAAGCTGGCTGAGGAATTTCGACAGGCCGTCGAGCACGTCGTCGGACCTCAGAAATTCATCGAAACCATTTGCATCGGCCCCGAAGACGATATGGACCAGCGGAGGCAGGATATCGTCGATGCGGTCGCGAAGGCCGATGACGGATACGGCGTCATCATCCTCACCGACATGTTCGGCGGTACGCCGTCGAACCTTTCGATCTCGGTGATGGAAAGCGGCAAGACGGAGGTCATCGCCGGCATGAACCTGCCGATGCTGATCAAGCTTGCCGGCGTCCGAAGCGACAACAACATGGAGCGCTCGCTGGTGGAGTCCTCCGAGGCCGGCCGCAAATATATCAACGTCGCAAGCCGCGTGCTCAGCGGAAAATAAGAAAGCACTGCAAACGCATGTCTCCCCTTGCCCCACGGCATTTCACAATCGTCAACAAGCGTGGTCTCCACGCGCGAGCATCGGCCAAGTTCGTGCAGATGGTGGAAAGTTTCGAAGCCGATGTGAAGGTTTCAAGGGATGGATCGACAGTCGGCGGCAATTCCATCATGGGCCTGATGATGCTAGCCGCCAGCACCGGCTGTTCGATCGAGGTTTCCGCAAGCGGCCCGCAGGCTGTTGAAGCGCTCGACGCTCTGGAGGCGCTGGTTGCCAACAAGTTCGGCGAAGAAGCTTGATAACCATAGCAACCGAACGGACATAAACATATAAAGACGTCTTTATGTGTTGGTTGCAAGTCAGCCCCAAGCCTGTTACACCGCTGGCGAGATTTTTCGTCGACGCCCGGATGAACGGAAATCCGTTCCCCTGCCTTCGACACACCACGCGGAGAGCTTTATGAGCACTGACAAGGATTACATCGTCGCGGATATCGAACTTGCTGCCTACGGCCGCAAGGAGCTCGACATCGCCGAAACCGAAATGCCGGGCCTGATGTCGTGCCGCGAGGAATTCGGTGCATCGCAGCCGCTCAAGGGCGCCCGCATCTCCGGTTCGCTGCACATGACGATCCAGACGGCGGTTCTGATCGAGACGCTGAAGGAACTCGGCGCCGACATTCGCTGGGCCTCCTGCAACATCTTCTCGACCCAGGATCATGCCGCTGCTGCCATTGCAGCGTCCGGCATCCCGGTATTTGCCGTGAAGGGTGAATCGCTCACCGAGTACTGGGAATACACCGACAAGATCTTTCAGTGGACGGATGGCGGCTTCTCCAACATGATCCTCGATGATGGTGGCGACGCCACCATGTACATCCTGCTCGGCGCCCGCGCCGAAGCCGGTGAGGACGTTCTTTCCGTGCCCACATCGGAAGAAGAAGAGATCCTGTTCGCGCAGATTAAGAAGCGTCTTGCCGCTTCGCCAGGCTGGTTCACCAAGCAGCGCGATGCGATCAAGGGTGTGACCGAAGAGACCACCACAGGCGTTCACCGCCTTTATGATCTTTCCAAGAAGGGCCTGCTGCCCTTCCCGGCCATCAACGTCAACGACTCCGTCACCAAGTCGAAGTTCGACAACAAGTACGGCTGCAAGGAATCGCTGGTCGACGGCATTCGCCGCGGCACCGACGTGATGATGGCCGGCAAGGTCGCCGTCGTCTGCGGTTACGGCGATGTCGGCAAGGGTTCGGCTGCTTCGCTCCAGGGCGCCGGTGCTCGCGTCAAGGTCACTGAAGTCGATCCGATCTGCGCCCTGCAGGCTGCCATGGACGGGTTTGAAGTCGTCGTGCTCGAAGACGTCGTCGCCTCGGCCGATATCTTCATCACCACTACCGGCAACAAGGACGTCATCCGCATCGAGCATATGCGCGAGATGAAGGATATGGCGATCGTCGGCAATATCGGCCATTTCGATAACGAGATCCAGGTTGCGGCGTTGAAGAACCTGAAGTGGACCAACGTGAAGCCGCAGGTCGACATGATCGAGTTCCCGAAGGGCAACCGGATGATCCTTCTGTCGGAAGGTCGCCTTCTCAACCTCGGAAATGCTACCGGCCATCCGTCCTTCGTCATGTCCGCCTCGTTCACCAACCAGACGCTGGCCCAGATCGAGCTGTTCACGAAGCAGGGCGAGTACAAGAACGAGGTCTATATCCTGCCCAAGCACCTCGACGAAAAAGTTGCCCGTCTTCACCTCGGAAGGCTCGGCGTGACGCTGACCAAACTTTCTGACGAACAGGCTGCTTATATCGGCGTCTCGTCGCAGGGTCCGTTCAAGGCTGAACACTACCGCTACTGATCCGTAGCCGAACAATCCACAACATCTTGTGGCCGCAGCCTTGACAAAGGCTGCGGCTTCTTTTTTGGCCCCGCGCCTTCCCGCTCTCTGCCGCGGCAGGTATTGTTACAGCTCTTGATTCGTACTCGTTCGAGCCTCCGGCTTCGGGCAAGGTGCGATGTGGTATGTCTTGTCGATAAGCGGCAATTGGACGGAGACAGACCGGTCATGTCGGTAAGAAAAACGAGCCTGCGAAAGCAGGCCGATCTCATTTGTGGCGTGGCGATGAGCTGCGGCCTGGACGCCTGCAAAGAGGCGGCAAATGGGCGGTGGAAGAAAGACCTTGCCCGGCTTGCGCCGGTGAGCTTGGCACGTCCGGCTGCAGCGTTCCTGGCGGGGACGGTGCTCTCAGGCGTGGCTGGGATGGCGCATGCACAGGAGGCCGGCACGGTCGGTCCGCACATGTTCTCGTCGACCCAGGTGATCTGGTCGTCGCTGCTGCTTGGCGCGCTGGGGGCTGCCCTGCTGTCGGCCGTCTGGCTGGTTCGCCAGCGCGGCAACATGGAAGCCGAAACCCAGGATATGCGCAGCGCGCTTTCGGATGCGCAGCAGCGGATTTCCAAGTACGAAGCGCTGATCGCCGACAAGAACCGCCGCATCGTGGTGTGGGAAAGCGGCTACTCCAAACCTGAGTTCCTGGGCCAGCTGCCGGCTGAAACCGGTGCGCCGCAGCAGGATCGCGATTTTCTCGCCTTCGGCCGCTGGCTGCGCTCTTCCTCGGCAATCGAGCTGGAAAAGGCGATCGACGCTCTGCGCGGCGAAGCCCGCAGCTTCGATCTGGTTCTTGAAACCAACCGCGACGAAATCCTTGAGGTGCAGGGCCGCGTTTCGGGCGGAAAGGCGTTTGTCCGCTTTATCGCGCTCAACAACCTGCGCGCCGAGCTTGCCGAACTGAAGATCGAACGCGAACGGCTGACCCACTCCATCTCGCTTTTCCACTCGCTGCTTGACACGATCGAACAGCCGGTCTGGCAGCGCGACGCACAGGGCAGGCTTGCCTGGGTCAACCACGCCTATAGCGATGCCGTCGAAGCCAAGGTTCCGACGCAGGCCGTTGACGAAAGCCGCGAATTCCTGGGCACGATCGCGCGTGAGAAAATCCGCGCCGTCGCAACAGCCAACTCGCCTTTCCACGACCGCATCTCCACTGTCGTGCGGGGCAATCGTACCGTGTTCGACGTTGTCGATGTCGTAGCAACGAACGGTTCCGTCGGCATTGCGATCGATGTGTCGGAAGCCGAATCGGTGCGCGAAGAGCTGAAGCGGACGCTCAACAGCCACGCCGAAACGCTGGACCACCTCGCGACACCCGTCGCGATCTTCGACGGCGAACGGCGGCTGCAATTCTACAACCAGGCCTTCGTCCAGCTGTGGGGCCTTTCCCTGCCCTTCCTCGAATCGCGGCCGGATAATTCCGAACTGCTCGACAAGCTGCGCGCCAACGGCAAGCTGCCGGAAGAGCTCAGCTGGCGCAACTGGAAGGAATCGGCGCTGTCGATCTACCAGGCGCTCGATACCAAGACCGATACCTGGCATCTGCCGAACGGCCAGACGCTGCGCGTCATCGCCACCGCGCACCCTCGCGGCGGCGCCACCTGGGTGTTCGAAAACCTCACCGAACAGGTCGATCTCGAAACCCGTTACAACACGCTGGTCAAGGTTCAGGGCGAAACGATCGACCACCTTGCAGAAGGCGTGGCCGTGTTCGGCCCGGACGGCCGAATCACACTGTCCAACCCCGCTTTCCGTGCGCTCTGGGGCGTGACCGCCGACGAGACCAAGCCGGGCACCCATATCAAGGCGATCGAGAAAGCCTGCGCGCCATCCTATGACGAGCCGGACGGCTGGCGTCATTTCGGGCAGATGCTGACCAATTTCGATGACGAACGGGCCTCGATTCAGGGAACGTTCGAGCTCTATTCCGGCCTGATCCTTGATTATGCCGCGACGCCTTTGCCGAATGCCCAGACGATGTTCACCTTCGTCGACATGACGGCCAGCGCGCGCGCCGAGCGGGCACTCAAGGAAAAGAACGAGGCGCTGCAGAAGGCAGACGAGCTGAAGAACGATTTCGTCCAGCATGTTTCCTACGAGCTGCGCTCGCCGCTGACCAACATCATTGGCTTCACGGATCTCCTGAAGACGCCCGGCATGGGCGAATTGAACGAGCGACAGGCCGAATATATCGACCACATCTCCACGTCCTCGTCGGTGCTTCTCACCATCGTCAACGATATCCTTGATCTCGCGACCGTCGATGCCGGCATCATGCAGCTGAACTATTCGCAGCTGGCCGTGGACGAGCTTTTGGACGACGTAGCGATGCAGATCGCCGACCGGCTCCACGAAAATACGGTGACGCTGGAAATCATCGCGCCGACGGCACTCGGAACCGTGTTTGCCGACGAGCAGCGGCTGAAGCAGATCCTGATCAAGCTTCTGATGAACGCCACCAATTTTGCGCCCGAGGGATCCGCAATCTCGCTGAATTGCTGGCGCGACGAGAGCAACGTGTTCTTCTCGGTAACTGACAGAGGCCCCGGCATTCCTCCTGACATGCTGAAAACGGTGTTTGACCGGTTCGAGGCAAACGCCAAGGGCGGCAAGCGCAGCGGTGCGGGCCTTGGCCTTTCGATCGTCGAAAGCTTTGTGACCCTCCACAACGGCGACGTCTCGATCGACAGCCGGGCCGGACAGGGAACGGTTGTCACCTGTCGCATTCCGGTTGGAGCCCGCACCCGATCGGTCGCTGCCGAATGATCGCTGCGCCTGGCGATAGCATTGTCGTGACACTGGCCGACGAGGCCGAGACAATTCTGTTCGGCGAGGATCTGGTGCTGGCGCTGAAGGCCGGCGACTGCCTGGCTCTTTCGGGCGATCTCGGCGCCGGCAAATCGACGCTGGCGCGGGCCTTTCTTCGGGCCATGGCGGACCAGGACGATCTGGAAGTGCCAAGCCCCACTTTCACGCTGGTCCAGATCTATGAACTGCGCATTCCCGTGGCGCATTTCGATCTCTATCGGCTGGCCGATCCGTCTGAGCTCGACGAACTCGGTTTCGACGAAGCGCTTTCTTCCGGTATCTGCCTTGTCGAATGGCCGGAAATGGGCGGCGACCTCCTGCCCGCGGATCGCATCACGCTGACGCTCGAGCATGAGACGAGCGGCCGACGGGCGACGATTACGGCACCGGAAGCAGCCCTTGCCCGCATTCGCCGGGTGATCGCCATCCGCGAGTTTCTGCGCACTCACGGTCATGCCGATGGCCGACGCCGGTTCCTGACCGGCGATGCCTCGATGCGGGCCTATGAAACCGTTCTGACCGAATCAGCCGAAAAGGTGATCCTGATGGACTGGCCGAAGCGGCCAGAGGGTCCGCCGGTTCTCGACGGCAAGCCCTATCCAAAAGTGGCGCATATCGCCGAGGACGCCTATCCCTTCGTGGCGATCTCCGACTATCTACGCGGCATAGGTCTTTGCGCCCCTGAAGTGCTTGCCGTGGATTACGACCAAGGCATTCTTCTCATCGAGAACCTCGGCCAAGATGGTGTGCTCGACGAAGACGGGCAGCCGATCGGCGAACGCTACCGCGAAAGCGTCGTGGCGCTGGCCTATTTGCACGGCCATGAGATCCGGCAGGACCTTCCCGTCGACGGCTCCCAGACGCATCACATCCCGGATTTCGATCCGGTCGCGATGAAGATGGAAGCACGGCTTCTTCTTGACTGGTATCTGCCGTGGAAGCGCGGCGGGCAACCTGGAGCGGACGAGCGAGAGGAGTATCTCTCGATCTGGGACGGGCTGATCGCAGAGCTCGGAAGCGCGGAGAAAAACCTGCTGCTGCGCGATTTTCATTCCCCGAACATCATCTGGCGTAGCCAAGCCTCCGGCGTGCACCAGGTGGGCCTGATCGATTTTCAGGATGCGATGATCGGCCCGACGGCTTACGACCTCGCGTCACTGGTTCAGGACGCCCGCGTCGATATTCCCAAGGTTCTGGCCGATCAGATGATGATCGACTACCTGACGCTGCGCCGCGCACTGGGCGGATTTGACGAAGCGGGTTTCCTCAAATCCTGGGCGATCATGGCGGCACAGCGCAACTGCAAGCTTGCCGGGCTCTGGGTTCGACTGCGCGAACGCGACGGCAAGCCGCAATATATGAAGCATATGCCGCGAACATTGCGCCATCTTTCGACGGCACTCGCGCATGAAGCACTCGCGCCCTTGCGCGATTGGTGCCACAGGGCTGGTATAGAGCTTCCCGAATCATAAATACGGTTGCATGGACATGACCAACACCCCGATCACGCAGGCTATGGTGCTGGCGGCAGGGCTCGGTACCCGGCTTCGCCCGATCACCGATACGATGCCGAAGCCACTGGTGCCCGTTGCCGGAAAGCCGATGATCGATTACGGGCTCGATGCCCTGGCCGACGTCGGGGTAACGCATGCGGTCGTCAACGTCCATCACTTCGCCGACCGGATGGAAGCGCATCTCGCCGCCTATCCGCGCCTTGAAATCATCGTGTCCGACGAGCGGGCGCAGCTGATGAACTCGGGTGGTGGCTTGAAGCAGGGTCTGTCCCTGCTTCAACGAGGCTTTGTCTTCGTCATGAACGCCGACCTGTTCTGGATCGGTGAAAAGCCAGGCGAGCCCACAAACCTTGAGCGTTTGGCCGAATTTTTCGATGCTGAGCGCATGGATATGGCGCTGCTTTGCGTGCCGCTGGAGTGCACCACCGGACACAACGGCAAGAAGGATTTCCAGCTTTCCTCCGACGGAAGACTGTCGCGCTACACCGAAGGGCAAGACAACCCGGTCGTCTATGCGGGTGCGA
Source organism: Rhizobium sp. Leaf306 (assembly GCF_001423425.1). Lineage (GTDB taxonomy): Bacteria > Pseudomonadota > Alphaproteobacteria > Rhizobiales > Rhizobiaceae > Neorhizobium > Neorhizobium soli. The sequence continues at coordinate 126,346 of NZ_LMNX01000006.1, read as the reverse complement.
TCGTCATGCACACGTCGCTTCTCGACGACGCGCCTGATGATGCCTTCAACCTCAACATCTATTTCGACCGCGCCATCAAGAACGACCGGCTGTTCGGCCTCGTGATGGATGGCGAATGGATCACCGTCGGCACGCCGGAAGCGCTGCCTGAAGCCGAAGCCGTGATTGCCCGCCACAAAGCAGGGGCCTGATCCGATGTCGGATGCATCGCCGAACCGCCTCTTCTCCATCCCGTCAGGTGCGCCTTTCCTGAAGACGCTAGCCGCAGCACTCTGCGACGGTCGGCTGAACGAGACGTTTCGCTATAACCCGGACAATCCGCTCTCGCTGGCCGATGTCACCATTTTCGTGCCGACCCGACGTTCGGCCCGCGTGCTGCGCTCGGAATTCGTCGATCTTCTCGGCGGTCGCGCCGCGATCCTGCCGGTCATCCGGCCGCTTGGCGAAACCGACGACGATCAGGGGTTTTTCGATCTCGTGGCGCCCGAGGAAATGGATCTGGCCCTGCCGATCGGCGGCACGGCGCGACTGCTCGAACTCGGCCGGCTGATCCTAGCCTGGCGCAACCAGTTGCCGAAGATCGTGCTGGATGTGCATTCGGAATCGCCGCTTGTCGCGCCCGCAAGTCCTGCGGATGCGATCTGGCTTGCCCGTGCGCTGGCGGAACTGATTGATGCGATCGAAACCGAGGAACGCGACTGGAAGGATCTCGACAATCTCCAGACCGGCGAACATGCGCTGTGGTGGCAGCTGACCGCCGAATTTCTGAAGATCGCCAGCGGCTTCTGGCCGACGCGGCTTGAAGAGCTGAAACGCTCTTCGCCGGCAAAGCATCGCGCTTCGATCCTGCGCGGCGAAGCGCGACGGATTACCGAGCGGGAGCACAAAGGCCCCGTGATCGTTGCCGGCTCCACCGGGTCGGTGCCGGCAGCGGCCGAGCTGATCGCAGCGATCTCCAGGCTTGCCGAAGGTACTGTCGTCCTGCCGGGCCTCGACATGACGATGCCGCAGGACCAGTGGGACATGGTGGGCGAGGAAACCTTCGACGGCAAGCCCGACCCTTCGAGCCGCAGCCATCCGCAATTCGGTTTGTCCCGCCTGTTGAAGAAGATCGGTGCCACGCGCGAGGATGTCACTGTCATCGGCGAGACAGAGGCTGATCTTGCCTTTCGCGCCGAGGCGATCTCGCAGGCGCTGGTGCCCGCCAAGGCGACCGATCGCTGGAGTACATGGCGCCAGGAGGCCGACCCTGAAAGGCTGCGCGCGGCCTTTGCCGATGTTTCGCTGATCGAAGCTGCCAACGAGCGCGAGGAAGCGGTGGCGATTGCCATCGCCTTACGGCTGGCGCTGGAGAAACCCGGACGCAACGGTGGCGAGGCCCAGGCGGCGCTAATCACGCCCGACCGCGCGCTTGGCCGCCGCGTCACCGCAGAGCTTGCCCGTTTCGGCATCCTCGCCGATGATTCGGCCGGTTCGGCGCTTTCGGGCACGCCGCAGGGCACGTTGACCCAGCTTCTGCTGGAAGCGACGCTTCGGCCAGGCGATCCGGTGGCGATCGTCGGCCTGTTGAAACACCCACTGATACGGCTTGGCCTTCCGCCTGCCGAATTGCGCGCCGCGATCGATGCGCTGGAAGTGCTGGCGCTGCGCGGTGGCGTCGGCGACATGGATATCGCCGCTCTCGAGCCGCTTCTCGATGCACAGCTGACCGCAATCCTTGAAGATCGCCACATGCCGCATTGGCGCAGCTCGTTGCCTGAAGGTGCGGTTGCTCAGGCAAAGGATATCGCAAAGCGGATATCGGCGGCGGTGGAACCGCTGGTCAGCGCGTTTATCCGCCGCCGTCCCGATGGACGCGGGTTGACGGCAAGACTGACGCTGTCCGATTGGGCGACGCGCACCGGGCGTGCGCTCGAAGCCCTTTGCATCGACGAGCGCGGTGATCTCTCGGTACTCTGGTCCGGAGAGCCGGGCGAACGTCTCTCGGGCCTGCTCGGCGAAGTCATCGAGACGGAAGGCCAGATCGAGGCCGACGGACCGCAGTGGATCGACATCGTCATGGCGCTGACGACAGGCGAAGCGGTAAAGCCGCGGTCGCTGGCGCATCCGCGGGTGTTCATCTTCGGCACGCTGGAAGCGCGGCTGCAGAGCGTCGATACAATGATCCTCGGCGGTCTCAACGAAGGCTCCTGGCCGGGACAGACGGTCAACAATCCGTTCCTGTCGCGCTCGATGAAGACCGATATGGGGCTGGAACCGCCCGAACGTCGCATCGGCCAGCTGGCGCACGATTTCGAAATGGCCTGCGGCACCCGCAACCTGATCTTTTCCCGCTCCACACGACAGGGATCGACACCGACGGTCGCCTCCCGCTGGCTGCAGAGACTGCTGGCGCTGGGCGGCAAAAGTTTTGCCGACGAATTGAAGGCGCGCGGCAAGGATATCCTGCATTGGGCATCACTGATCGATCGTGGCGACAACCAGCAGCAGGCCAGGCGCCCTGCCCCCAAACCGCCGGCGGAGCTGCAGCCGGTCAAATATTCGTTCAGCGAAGTCGGACGGCTGCGTCGCGACCCCTATTCGATCTATGCACGGCGTATCCTCAAACTCGATCCGCTGGCGCCGTTCAACGAAGATCCGGGTGCGGCACAGCGCGGCACGCTCTACCACGCCATCATCGATCACTATACGCGCGAAGGACACAAGCCCGGCACACCGGTTTCACGTGAAGCAATGCAGCGCATCACGCGGGAGCTGTTCGACGCCGAACAGCTCCCGCCGCATATAGACCGGGTCTGGCGGCCGCGCTTTGTCGAGGTGGCGCGGGCCTTTCTCGACTGGGAAGAACGGCGCGCACCGGAAGTGCGCAGCAGCGTGACGGAAGCCGGTGCCGGTTTCGACGTCGAGAGCGCTGGCATTCGCGTTACCGGCATTGCCGACCGGATCGACATCAAGCGCTCCGGCGAGGCCGATATCATTGACTATAAGACCGGCCTCAACCCCTCAATATTGCAGGCGAGGTCGCTGCTCGATCCGCAACTTGCCTTGGAGGCAGCGGCGCTGCAGGCAGGCGCCTTCAAGACGATGGGCATCCAGCGGCCCGGCGATCTTCTTTATGTCCGGCTTCGACCCGGCGACCGGTTCAAGGAAGACCGGATCAACAATGAGGGCGCAACCGCGAATGCCAAACGCCAGCCGAAATCGGCGATCGATCTGGCGCAGGAATCGATCGACCAGTTGACCAAGTTCGTCATCAAGCTGCGTCAGGGCGATGCGGGGTTCGCCTCGCGGCTGGTGCCGTTTGCCCAGGGCGATTTCGGCGGCGAATACGATCACCTCGCCCGCGTTGCCGAGTGGTCGACCGCCGATGACGATGGAGAGGCAGACGCCGATGAGTGATCTTTTCACCGACCTTCCGGATAACCCGGCTTCGGACCTGCCGGATGGAGACGACCCGCTTCATTGGATCGACTGGACGACGGTTCAGCAATCGCGTGCCTCGGACCCGGCCAGTTCCGCCTGGGTGTCGGCCAATGCCGGCTCCGGCAAGACGCATGTGCTGACCCAGCGGGTGATCCGGCTTCTACTTGCCGGATGCCGTCCCTCCGCCATCCTCTGCCTCACCTATACCAAGGCCGCAGCGTCAGAAATGTCGAACCGTGTGTTTCAGCGATTGTCGGAATGGACGGTTCTTTCCGACGAGGAGTTGCGCGCGCGGATCGCGGCTATCGAAGGTCATGAGCCGGATTCCCTGAAGATTGCCGAGGCGCGGCGGCTGTTTGCGAAGGCGCTGGAAACGCCGGGTGGTCTCAAGATCCAGACGATCCACGCCTTCTGCGAAGCTCTGCTGCACCAGTTTCCGCTGGAGGCCAATGTGGCCGGCCATTTTTCGGTGCTCGATGACCGCGCCGCCACCGCCCTCCTCTCCGAAGCGCGGCGGTCGTTGCTGACGGCCACATCCGCCGAGGACGATCCGGATCTGGCGGAAGCCTTTGCCCACGTGCTCGATCTCGGCGACGAGTTCGGGCTGGAGACGCTGCTCTCCGATATCGTTGCCAGACGAACCGCGATCCGCAAGTTCACCGCGCAGGCGGAAAAGAACGGCGGCATCGGCCCGGAACTGAAGCGGGTCTTAGGGCTCGATCCTGCCGATAGCGAAGACAGCATTGCCGCTACCTATTGGCCGCTGCCCCAGCTTTCCGGCATCACGCTCGATCTCTATCTGTCGCTTGCCGATCAGAAGGGCGGCTCGACCGTGCATGAGGTGGCTTATGGTTTGCGCCTGGTCGCCAAGGAGACGGATGTCTTCAAGCGCGCCGCTTATCTCGATTCCATCTTCCTGACCGCCAAGGGAACGGTGAAGGCGGATCGCAGCCTGATCGCCAGCGCCATGACCAAGATCGCACCGGAGCTTGCCAACGCGATCGATGCGGCGCGGGAGCATGTTCTGAGCTGCCGGAACCGGTTGCGGCTGTTCCGGCTGTTTGCGGCCACCAAGGCGGCGCTGACACTTGCCGCACGTCTCACCGACGACTACGAGGACCTGAAAAGGGGCCGCAGCCTGCTCGATTTTGAGGATTTGATCGCCCGGACCGCAGATCTTCTGACGCGCGACGGCGTCGGCGCTTGGGTGCATTACAAGCTCGACCAGGGGATCGATCACATCCTGGTCGACGAGGCGCAGGATACCAGCCCGATCCAGTGGACCGTGATCAAGTCGCTGGCGGAGGACTTTTATTCCGGCAACAGCGCGCGCGATACACGTCGGACGATGTTTGCCGTCGGCGACGAGAAACAGTCGATCTATTCGTTCCAGGGCGCGCGTCCCGAGCGATTTGCCGAGGAACGCAGCGCGACGCAGAGGCAGGTTGCGGCCAGCGGCCAGCCGTTCCACGCGATCCGCCTGCCGCTGTCCTTCCGGTCGACAGCCGACATTCTTTCTGCCGTCGATCAGGTGTTCTCGATCGAGGAAAATGCCAAGGGCCTGTCCGCGATCGGCGATCCGGTGCAGCACCGTTCCAACCGCATGGGTCATCCCGGCGCGGTCGATCTGTGGGACGTGGTGGCGCCGGAGGTTTCCGAACAGGAAGACGACTGGACGGCGCCGTTCGATTCGACCCCGGACAAGGCACCGGCTGCCATTCTCGCCTCTCGCATCGCCGCCCGGATCGGCGAGATGATCGGCCGCGAGACGATCATCGAAAAGGGCGTGGAACGGCCGATCGAGCCTGGCGACATTCTCGTTCTCGTGAGAAAGCGCGACGCCTTCGTTAACGCGCTGACGCGGGCGCTGAAACGTCGCGACAACATTCCCGTAGCAGGCGCCGACCGGTTGAAGCTGACGAGCCATATCGCGGTGCAGGATCTGCTGGCGCTTGGCCGCTTTCTGCTTCTGCCGCAGGACGACCTGTCGCTGGCGGCGCTGCTCAAAAGCCCGTTGTTCGATCTGTCCGAGGAGGATGTCTTCGAGGTTGCGGCGCTCAGAGCCGAAGACGACAGCGCCTGGGCGCAGCTGAAGCGTCTTGCCGAGGAACAGCCGCTGCGGTTTCGTGATGCAGCGGAGCGATTGCAGCATCTGCTGACGCTGTCGCGCCTGCTCAGCCCGCATGATCTCTACGCCCGTATTCTCGGACAATATGGCGGACGGCGGAAGTTTCTCGGACGGCTCGGCACCGAGGCGGGCGATATTCTCGATGAATTGCTCACCTTCGCGCTCGATCACGAGACATCCGGCCTGCCTGGCCTGCAGGCTTTCGTATCCACGCTGGAGCTGGAAAGCCCCGAGGTGAAGCGCGAACAGGATGGTGGCCGCAACGAGGTGCGGATCATGACCGTACATGCTTCCAAGGGCCTCGAAGCGCCGGTCGTGTTCCTCGTCGACAGCAACTCAAAATCCTTCATTCCGTCGCATGTCCCGAAATTCCGGTTGCTGAAGACCGTCCATGGCGATGTTCCGGCCTGGCTTGCGGGAAAGACTTTGTCCAACCCGCTGACGGCGGCGGACGACGAGCGGTTGAAGACATCTGCCGAAGAAGAGTACCGGCGACTTCTCTATGTGGGTATGACCCGCGCTGCCGATCATCTGGTGATTTGCGGCTATCGTGGCAGCCGCGACAATCCTGACAGCTGGCAGGCGATGATCGCACGTGCCTTGTCGGCGAGCGGTCAGCATTGCAGCCCGACTACATTCTCCGGACCCGAGGGCGAGTGGAACGGCCTGTCCTGGCGTTTGCCCCAGGCGCCCGGCAAGGCTGCTGCCAAAGCGGACCACGCAGGTGCAGGCGGCTCGGAACGGGAGGCATTCGCCCCTACCCTGCCCACTGCCCTCTCCCGGCCGCTTCCCCCACGAAAAATCCTGCCGAGGCCACTTAGCCCGTCTGGTGCCGGCACGATGATCGATGACGACGATGATGATCTGATCGTCACATCGCCGCTGTTCGGCGACAAGGCGACCGGTAGCCTGGCGCTGCAAAAGGGCAAACTCGTGCATCGGATGCTGCAGATGCTGACCGACTTCCCGGACGGTGAACGCGAGGGTGCAGCCCGGCGTTATGCCGACCGCGCCGCCCGCTTCTGGCCGCCGGCTGAGCGACAGAAGCTAGTTGAGAGCGTCATGTCTGTTCTGTCCCTTCCCGAGCTCGCGCCGGTATTTTCTGCGCGCAGCCAGTCGGAGGTCTCGATCATGGGAACGCTGACGCTGGAGGGCCAGGACTACGCGATCTCGGGCCGGATCGACCGGCTGGTCGAGATGGAAGACCGCGTCATCATCCTCGATTACAAGACCAACCGCTTTCCGCCGGGCACTGCGGAAGACGTGCCATTGACCCACAGGGCACAGCTCTCCATCTACCGCGAAATCCTCACGCCTCTTTATCCGGGCAAAGCGATCGACTGCGTGCTCGTCTACACCGAGACGGCAAAGGTAATCCCGCTGGGTGTGGAGCTGATGTCCCGTTCGCTTGCAGAACTTAAGACAAAGTGACATGACGGACATTGAAAATAGTGAGTGCCGATCTCACATCTGGGTCAACAAGAATCGAAGGAGAGCCCAATGGCTACCGTGAAAGTCGATACAAACAATTTTCAGGCTGAAGTTCTGGACGCCGTAGAGCCGGTCGTCGTCGATTTCTGGGCCGAATGGTGCGGCCCCTGCAAGATGATCGCTCCGAGCCTTGAAGAAATTTCGACGGAACTCGCTGGCAAGGTGAAAGTCGTCAAGCTGAACATCGACGAGAACCCGGAACTGGCTGCCCAGTTCGGCGTGCGCTCGATCCCGACCCTCGCCATGTTCAAGGGCGGCGAAGTGGCCGACATCAAGGTTGGCGCTGCGCCGAAGACGGCTCTCGCAGCCTGGATCTCCAGCGCCGCTTAAGCGTCTGTTTCACGTGAATCCAAAAACCCGGCTGAGCGATCAGCCGGGTTTTTTGTTATCTGCTGTTGATAGATCCTGTCCGTTATCAGACCGGTGGCGTGCCATTGTCGGCCAGCACATTGCCGGCGAAATAGAGCGAGCCGCCGATCAGGATACGGGGTGGGGGACTGCCGGGCAGCTGGCGGCGGGTGATTTCCTGCAAGGCTTCGATGGTGGAACCCGCGGGCTCGGCCACCAGACCAGCATCGAACGCCGCATTGGCCAGCACGACCGGATCGAGGCCTGCCTCGCTATCGCGGATGCGGACGGTAAAGACGTGTTCGCCGAGATCCGCAAAGGCCCGGAAATAGCCGACGGGATCCTTTGTATTGATCATGCCGGTGACGAGGTAGAGCGGCCGGGGCTGGCGTTCCTCGAAGGCGGCCATGGCTTCGGCAATCACTTCGCCTCCGGCCGGGTTGTGCCCGCCGTCAAGCCAGATTTCCGAACCCGGGGGCGCGAATTCGAGCAGTTTGCCTTCGACCAGCTTTTGCAGGCGGGCCGGCCATTCGACCATGCCCATTGCCTTTTCCATCGTCGCATCCGTTACCGTGAAACCGGCGGCCTTAACGGCGCGGATGGCAGCAGCGGCGTTGGCGAACTGGTGGCGACCGGGAAGACGCGGCAGCGGCAGGTCCTGCAGGCCGTCTTCGTCCTGGTAGATTAGCCGGCCGAATTCCTCGTGAGCTGAGAAATCCTGGCCATAGATGGAGAGCGGACAGCCCAGCCGTTCGGCAGTCGCAACCAGAACCTCGCGGGCCGCGTCGAATTCCTGGGCGCCGACCACGACCGGGCGACGGCGCTTCATGATGCCGGCTTTTTCCGCTGCGATCAGTTCGACCTTGTCGCCCAGATAAGCTTGGTGATCGAGCGCGATCGGCATGATCACCGAGACGGCGGGGTCGGTGATGACGTTGGTCGCATCGAAGCGACCGCCTAAGCCCACTTCCAGCACTACGGCATCGGCGGGCTGCTCGGAAAAGATCAGGAAGGTTGCCGCTGTCAGGATCTCGAACACGGTGATCATCTGGCCGGCATTGGCATCGCCGACGCGGCGCAGCGCATCCGCCAGCAGGGCATCGTCGACAAGCTGGCCCCGGCCGCCCTTCACGCCGATGCGAAAGCGTTCGTGCCAGCGCACCAGATGCGGCGATGTGTGGACGTGCACGGCATAGCCACCCGCTTCGAGAAGCGCGCGGCAAAAGGCGGTGCAGGACCCCTTGCCGTTGGTGCCGGCCACATGAATGACCGGCGGCAGTTTCAGATGTGGATTGCCGAGCATCTCAAGGAGGCGGGTAATGCGCTCGAGCGACAGATCGAAACCCTTCGGGTGAAGGGTCATCAGCCGCTCGATTTCCTGCTCGGCCGCACTTGCCACGGGCTGGTTCATCGTCGTCATCCCGAAGCTCCGGCTCCGATCACGTTAGGTCAGAACCGGTGTTCAGGCGCTGACGGCGACAGGGGCGGGAAGGAATTCCTGATCAGGCTGTCTCATCAGCATCTTCAGGATCCGCGCCAGCGTTGCCGGGATATCGTGGCGCTTGACGACCATATCTACCATGCCATGCTCAAGCAGGTATTCTGCGGTCTGGAAGCCTTCCGGCAGCTTTTCGCGCAGGGTCTGTTCGATCACGCGCTTGCCGGCAAAGCCGATCTCGGCGCCCGGTTCGGCGATATGGACATCACCCAGCATGGCATAGGAAGCGGTCACGCCGCCGGTGGTCGGGTTGGTCAGCACACAAATATAGGGAAGGCCTGCTTCCTTCAGCATGTCGACGGCAACCGTGGTGCGGGGCAGCTGCATCAGCGACAGGATGCCTTCCTGCATGCGGGCGCCGCCAGAAGCCGGGAAGATCACCAGCGGGCACTTTTCCTTCAGCGCACGCTCGGCCGCCTTGACGATCGCTTCGCCGGCCGCCATGCCGAGCGAACCGCCGATGAAGTTGAATTCGTGCACGACGGCGACGAGTTTAACGCCATGGACGGAACCGAGACCGGCGAGGATAGTGTCCTCCTGATCGGTCTTGATACGGCTGTCCTTCAAGCGGTCAGCATATTTCTTGGAGTCGCGAAACTTGAGCGGATCCTGGGCGACCTTCGGCTGCACCAGCGATTCGAACTCGCCGTCGTCGAACATGTCTCTCAGACGCGCCTTGGCCGGCATCTTCATGTGGAAGCCGGAGGCGGGGATGACCCACTTGTTCTCTTCGAGATCCTTGTGGAAGACCATTTCCCCGGTTTCCGGGCATTTGATCCAGAGATTTTCCGGAACGTCCCGATCGGGACGGCCGAGCATGGAGTTGATGCGCGGCCGGACGTAATTGGTGATCCAGTTCACTGGGCGTACTCCGAGTTTGGACTTGTCAGGCCTATCTGGGCCAGTTATTCGGCGGCAACAAGGCGGGCGGAACGCACACCGGTGGCCAGGCCGCGGACGAAGGTGGAAACGGCAGATACCGTATCTGGTGTCGCAGCGCCATCCTTGGTGAGACTGCCGGCGACCTGCGCGACGATCGCGCTGCCGACGACAACACCGTCAGCCGCAGCGCCGATGGCTTGTGCATGGTCGGCAGTCTTGACGCCGAAGCCGACGCAGACCGGCAGGTCGGTATGACCCTTGATGCGGGAGACAGCGCCCGAGATCAGCGACAGATCCGGCAGAGCGGATCCGGTAATGCCGTTCATCGAGACGTAATAGACGAAGCCGGACGTGTTGTGCAAAACGGTCGGAAGGCGCTTTTCGTCCGTGGTCGGCGTGGTCAGACGGATGAAGTTCAGCCCCTTGGCGATCGCCGGGATGCAAAGCTCATCATCCATTTCAGGCGGCAGGTCGACGATGATCAGGCCGTCGATTCCGGCTTCCAGCGCGTCATCAACAAACCTGTCGACGCCGTAGATATAGATCGGATTGTAGTAGCCCATCATGACGATCGGCGTCGCGGCATCGGTCTTGCGGAATTCGCGGGCGAGATCCAGCGTCTTGGCAAGTGTCTGGCCGCCTTTCAGCGCGCGCTGCCCCGCCATCTGGATTGCCGGACCATCGGCCATCGGGTCGGAAAACGGCATGCCGAGTTCGATCACGTCGGCGCCGGCATCCGGCAGGGCCTTCATGATGGCCAGCGACGTGGCAAAATCGGGATCGCCGCCCATGAAGTAGGTGATCAGTGCCGGGCGGCCTTCGGCCTTCAGATCGGCAAAACGCTTGTCCATCCGTGCGGTCATGTTCAGAGCCCCATTCCAAGGATTTTGCCGACAGTGAAGATGTCCTTGTCGCCGCGACCGCACAGGTTCATGACGATAATTTCGTCCTTGGACATCTTTGGTGCGCGCTTCATGACTTCGGCCAGTGCGTGCGAGGGTTCGAGCGCGGGGATGATGCCCTCGGTGCGTGTCAGGAACTGGAAGGCTTCGAGCGCTTCTGTATCCATTATCGGGACGTATTCGACACGTCCCATGTCTTTCAGCCAGGAATGCTCCGGGCCGATGCCGGGATAGTCGAGACCGGCCGAGATCGAATGACCTTCCTTGATCTGGCCATCGCCATCCTGCAGCAGATAGGTGCGGTTGCCATGCAGAACGCCAGGCGAGCCTGCCGTCAGCGAGGCGCAGTGCTCCTCGCCGTTGAGGCCCTTGCCGCCGGCTTCGACGCCGACGATCTTGACGCTGTCATCATCGAGGAACGGATGGAACAGGCCGATCGCATTCGATCCACCGCCAACGGCTGCTACCAGCATGTCGGGCAGACGTCCCTCGGCTTCCAGCATCTGTTCCTTGGTTTCGCGACCGATGACCGACTGGAAGTCGCGGACCATTTCCGGATAGGGATGCGGACCGGCCGCGGTGCCGATCATGTAATAGGTGTCATCGACATTGGTGACCCAGTCGCGCAATGCCTCGTTCATGGCATCCTTGAGCGTGCCGTGGCCTGACGTGACCGGGATCACCTCGGCGCCCAAAAGCTTCATGCGGAAGACATTGGGTGCCTGGCGCTCGACATCTGTGGCGCCCATGTAGACGACGCAGGGCAGGCCGAAGCGGGCAGCGACCGTGGCCGAAGCCACGCCATGCTGGCCGGCACCGGTTTCAGCGATGATGCGGGTCTTGCCCATGCGCTTGGCAAGCAGGATCTGGCCAATGCAGTTGTTGATCTTGTGGGAGCCGGTATGATTGAGCTCGTCGCGCTTGAAATAGATCTTGGCGCCACCGAGTTCTGCCGTCATGCGCTCGGCGAAATAGAGCGGGCTGGGGCGGCCGACATAGTGTTTGCCGAGATCGGTGAGCTGCTTTTGAAATGCGGGGTCGGTCTTGGCCTTTTCCCATTCGCCCTGCAGATCCAGGATCAGGGGCATCAGGGTTTCCGCGACAAAGCGGCCGCCGAAAATACCGAAGAGGCCGTCCTCGTCGGGACCGGAACGGAACGAATTCAGTTTTGGGGTCTCGTTCACTTTCAACTCCTTCAGCGTTTCGTAGCGGCGTCTGCCGCATCGAAGAACGCATCGATCATGCCCAGATCCTTGGCGCCTGGCGCGCTTTCGACACCGGACGATACATCTATGCCGCTTGCCCGCGTCGATGAGAGCGCAGTCGCGACATTATCCTTGTTCAGGCCCCCGGAAAGCATGTAATCCACGCTCTGGTCAAGCGACGCCATGGCCTTCCAGTCGAAGGAAATGCCGTTGCCGCCCGGAAGATCGGAGCCCGCCGGTGCCTTCGCGTCGAACAGAAAACGGTCAGCTACACCTATATAGGCATCGACCCCTGCAAGATCATCCGCGGACTTGACAGAAAACGCCTTCATGACAGGCAGACCGTAGAGCGCCTTGACGTGCAAAATCCGTTCCGGGCTCTCGTGACCGTGGAGCTGAAGCATGTCCGGGCGAAGCAGCGAGACGATATCGTCCAGTTCCTCGTCATCGGCATCCACCGTGACCGCAACGATCTTAGCTCTGCCACGCACCCGGTCCGCCAGTTCGCCGGCGATCTCGGGCGCGATGTTACGCGGGCTCTTGGGGAAGAAGATAAAGCCGATATGGGTTGCGCCGCGCGTCACCGCACGATCGACCGCTTCTTCAGTCTTGAGGCCGCAGATCTTGATATCCGGTTTCATGTGCGCGGATTGGCACGAAACGCGCCCGGAGTCGAGCCCTTCAGCGGTTTGGTGGCGTGACAGTTCGGCACGGACTCCTCTTCTCAAGACCTCAGGCAATCTTCCGGGGTGTGATTCGGTTCTCCACCACGATCCTGCACGCGCAAGGACATGCTCGCCGACATCATCACAACCAGAACCTCGGGCAAAAGAGCAGGTTTTTCCGGAAAAATAGACGTTCTCGATTCAGGTTTGATTTATTAGGGTTTTGCCAGTAACTTATTCCACAGCAAATTGTTTCTTGAAATGTTTTCGCAGGGGGTAGTCATGGCGGCAAGAGGTGCGAACTTTGTGCGCGCTGCAATGTGCCTTGCCGCGGTGAGCGCTCTTTCAGCCTGCACTCAGACGACTGCGTCGCTCGATTCCAAGTCTTCGAAGACACGAACTGCCCAGGTCAATGTGGGTTCGGCAAAGCAGGTCTACACCTATTCGTCCAGCGACCGCGAATGCCTCAAGCGCGCGATGTATTTCGAATCAAGGCGCAGCAGCCCCGATGGTTTCATGGCTGTCGGCAGCGTCATCATGAACCGCCTGACCTCAGGTCTTTACCCTGAGACGATCTGTGGTGTCGTGGGGCAGGAAAGGCAGTTCGCGCCGGGTGTGATGACCCGCAAGATGGACGAAAACACTGCGCCGCAGCTGAATGAAGCAGCGGAAGCCGTGCTGAAGGGCAAGCGCCACCCCGATGTGAAGGAAGCGATGTTCTTCCACACGAAGGGCCTGCGTTTCCCCTACAAGAACATGCATTACGTGGCTGATGCCGGCGGCAACGTGTTTTACGAAAAGCGCGACGAGGACGGCAACTTGCAGACGCCAGAGCCGAAGCCTGCCGGGGCCTATGTCATGATGGCTGAAGGGACGATCGTACCAACGCCGGGAGCGATGAGCATGATCGCACGGGCCGAGCCTGTTCGTGAACAGACAACAAGCCCCGTTGCCGTTGCGTCCGCAGCAACGCAGCAGCCCTTGCCGGGCGTTGCCGCTGTCACAACGGTTGCCGACACATCTTCCGCCGCTGTCGCAACAGTGCAGCCTGTTTCCCATTCGCCCAGCATGATGCAGGCCTACCAGGCCGGCGCTGGCATGGATGCGGCAAGTGCCGCCATTCTTTCGACTGAAGCCTTGCCCAATAGCGGGCCTCTGCCGAAACGGCGCCCGGCGGGTGCCAAGACCGACACAGCCGGCGACATGGTAACGGTCGCGCCGACTCCGCGTCAGTTCCCGGCTCGCACAGCTACACCTTGATCTCTTCGTCCAGTTTCCGTTTGTTTTAGCCGGGCTTCAGCTGAAATCCAGCGCGTGAAGCTGCGAGCCATTCTGCTTCAGCCATTTGCGCGCCTCTTCCATCCTCGGGCAAAGCTGGTGGCAGAGAGCCCAGAACTTTGGCCCGTGGTTCATTTCCTTCAGATGCGCCACTTCGTGGGCTGCGAGGTAATCGATCACCAGCGGCGGCGCCATGACGATGCGCCAGGAAAAGCTCAGGTTTCCATCCCAGGAACAGGATCCCCACCGGCTTCTCGTGTCTTTCAGCGTGACTGATGCGACCGGCTTGCGGATCGATGCGGCATGGCGAAAAGCCAGCAACTCCATATCTCGACGTGCTTCCTTTTTCAGAAATGTCGCGACCCGCCGGCCGAGATGATCCTCCAGCCCGCTTACCCTTACCACCGGCACACCATCGACCACGGCGATTTCTGTCAGGCCGCGAAGCGTTCCGGTATGGTCGATGCGGTGCTGAACGCCGCGAATCGGCACGAAGCCGCCTGAGCGGATGGGATTGTCGGTGGAGAATTTCGAGAGCTTCGTGAGCAGCCAACCCTGATGGCGCTCGAGAAATTCCTCGATCTCGCTTTTCCGAAGGCCTGCCGGCACAGTGAGATTAAGCGCGCGGCCGCCGGGTTCGATGCGCAGCGTGATACGAGTGGCGCGACTGTTTTCCTTGATCGTCAGCGGCAAAGCGCGGTTTCCGACTTCAAGCGTGCGCTTCACGGTTTCGAGCGGTTTCGAGCGGGCGCGAAGGGGCTTTTTGAGGAGCGCGAACATGTAGCCTTTCTAGCCGATTCGAGAGCACCGTTCTCATGAAAAAGCCGGCGTCGCAAGGACGCCGGCTCGTTACGTTTTCAGAAGATCCGTTTGACCGATCAGACGTCGACGACCGGGTTCTGACCGGAAGCGTTGCTGTTACGGCGCTCGCGCATGAAACGATCGAACTCTTCCTGATCCTTGGCACGGCGAAGCTCGCGGGAATAGTTGTCGAACTCATCGCGCATCTCGTCGAGCTTGCGGCGTTCTTCATCCATGCGGTTGAGTTCGGCCTTGCGCCAATCGTCGAAGGCAACGTTGCCTGTCGAGAAATGCGTGTTGTAGCCAGCGGCGCGGCTTCTGGAAAACCATCGGCTGGTCCTGCCGGCCCATTCGTCGGCGCGATTGTTCGCATCGCGCTTGAAGCCGCGGAGCCGATCCCCGAAGATGATATAGGCAAGCATGGCAAGGCCAAGAGGCCAGAAGACCACGAAACCGAGCACCATTAAACCAATGGTGGCCGGCGTCCATTCCGGACGAATCAATGCAGACTGGTTCATGGGTTACACCCTTCAGTTCAATGCGGAGTGGCCTGATGCCAGCCCGATGATATCCGATTTGGTGAGCCTCAGACCCGCCTTCAAGAAGACAGGTCGCTAAATCCAAGAACATGCTGAAATACCTTGGAGAAATCCAGATACTGGCATCGAACCGGATCCACTCTCAGGTCGGCGAATCACCCTTGGTATTACGCTTCCGGGATGCGGGCTTGGCAGTCTTGGTATCGGCAATGGCATGCTTGCGGGTGAATTCGATGATGCGGGGGGCGATTTCACTGCGGAAACGCGAGCCGTTGAAGACGCCGTAATGCCCGACATCGGGCTGCATGTAATGCTGGCGCTTGTCATCCGGGATATTCGGACAGATCGTGTGTGCCGCCTTTGTCTGGCCGACGCCGGAAATATCGTCGTTTTCGCCTTCTACCGTCAAAAGAGCGACGGAGCGGATCGCCTTCGTATCGACAGGCATCGCGCGATGCATCATCTCGCCCTTCGGCAAGGAATGACGGATAAAGACGGCATCGACGGTCTGCAGATAGAATTCTTCCGTCAGATCCATCACCGCGAGATATTCGTCGTAGAATTCGCGGTGTTTTTCGGCGGGCTCGCCATCGTTCTTGACGAGGTGCTCGTAGAACTCCTTGTGAGCGGTGACGTGGCGGTCAAGATTCATCGACATGAAGCCGGAAAGCTGCAGGAAGCCCGGATAGACACGCCGCATGAAGCCCGGCTGCGGAAACGGCACGCTCATGATGACATTGTCGCGAAACCATTCGAGTGGGTGATCTCCGGCAAGTTTGTTGACGGCTGTCGGATTGCTGCGGGTATCGATCGGTCCGCCCATCAGCGTCATCGAGGCGGGCGCCATCCGATCACCGCGGGTTTCCATCACCGCAACGGCGGCAAGCACAGGCACCGACGGCTGGCAGACGCCGACCACGTGGGTGCCGGGACCGATCTGATGCAGCATCTCGATCAGGTAGTCGATGTAATCGTCGAGATCGAAGCTGCCCTCGGTGACCGGAACCATGCGGGCATCGATCCAGTCGGTGATGTAGAGATCCGCATGCGGAAGCAACGCCTCGACTGTGCCACGCAGCAAGGTGGCATAGTGACCAGACATCGGCGCGACGAGCAGGATCTTCTGGTCGGCCGGGCGCGCGGCGGGCAGATCGCGGCGAAAATGCAGGAGATTGCAAAAGGGCTTTGCCCAGACGATCTCTTCGGTGACCATGACCGGCTTACCGTCGATCACCGTTTCCGGAAGATTGAAGCTCGGCTTCCCATAGCGTCGCGTCATCCGCTCGAACACTTCGAGACTGGCCGACATGGAGCGACCAAGTGCTGTCTGGGCGAACGGGTTCATCGGATTGTCGGACATGAAGCGCATGGCATCTGCGGCGGCCCGGAACGGCGCCATGGCGGCATGGTTCAACTCATAGAGCTGGTAGAACATGAATTCGGGCTCTCCTCATCCCTGGTCCGATATCCGTCAAAGCGGTGGCGGGCAAAACGTTCCGCCATCGGAATGCAGCAAGGCTAGCACTTGTGGAGGGAGTTCTGAAAGGGCGGCCGTTTACCACCGCCCTTCCCTCGCTGCAGCACGCGTTGCCGATGCCCGCGATCGATCAGATATCGGCAACGAATGTCTGTTTCTGGGTTCCGAGACCATCGATTCCAAGTTCGACAACGTCGCCCGCTTTCAGGAAGCGCGGGGGCTTGAGGCCGAGGCCGACGCCCGGAGGCGTACCCGTGGAGATGACGTCTCCCGGATGCAGCGACATGAACTGGCTGAGATAGGAGACGAGGAAGGCGACGCCGTAGACCATCGTCTTGGATGAGCCGTTCTGCATCTTTTCGCCGTTGACCGTCAGCCACATTCCAAGGTTCTGCGGATCCGCGACCTCGTCCTTGGTGACAAGCCATGGGCCAATCGGTCCGAACGTGTCGCAGGACTTACCCTTGGTCCACTGGCCTGCGCGTTCCGTCTGGAAGGCGCGCTCAGAAACGTCGTTGGTGAGGCAGTAACCGGCAACGTATTCCAGCGCCTCGGCTTCCGACACGTATTTCGCGGTCTTTCCAATCACGACACCGAGTTCAACTTCCCAGTCGGTCTTTTCCGATGTGCGCGGAATGACGACGTCGTCGTTGGGTCCGACGATGGCGGAGGTGGCCTTCATGAAGATGATCGGTTCCGGCGGCACGGTGGCGCCGGTTTCGGCTGCATGGTCGGAATAGTTGAGGCCGATGCAGATGAACTTGCCGGTGCCCGTCACGCAGGCGCCGATCCGATCGCCAGACAGTTCCGGCAATGTCGACGCGTCGATCGCGGCAATCTTCGTCAAACCCTCGGGCGAAATCGCCTCCCCGCCGATATCCGCGACATGGCCAGACAGATCACGGATCTTGCCATCCTGATCGAGCAATGCCGGCTTCTCCTGGCCCACAGGTCCTACACGCATCAATTTCAAGGTCTTATTCCTCCAGTTGTCAGACAAGTGTTTATGCAAAAAAGAGTCGCGATTGTCACCCCTCTTTCTGCCATCTGCGGTTCATTGCAAAGCAGCCCTAACTGCCTAGATTGGGTAAGACCCAAACTTGAGAGGACACTATGACGACCAGCAACAGCCGGACCTCGGAATTTCCAATCGACGCTTTCTTTCTGGATCGCTGGTCGCCGCGGGCCTTCGAGAAGGAAGCCATCGATCGGGAAACGATGCTGACCATTCTGGATGCCGCGCATTGGGCACCCTCTTCCGGCAACAGCCAGCCTTGGCGCTTTATCTACGCGCTACAAGGCACCGAGGATTTCACCAGACTTGCGGATCTACTCGTTCCGGGCAATCGGCGCTGGGCAGAAAACGCGGGTGCGCTGGTCTTCTTCGTGTCGAAAACCTATCGCGTTTCCAAGGATGGCGAACGTCGCGAGGGCTATACGCATTCTTTCGACACGGGCGCCGCGTGGTTCTCAATCATCTGCCAGGCGATGAAGCTTGGGTATCATGCACATGGCATGGAAGGGTTCGACAAGGAAAAGGCTGTTGGCGAACTTGGACTTCCGGAAGGTTTCAGGGTCGAGGCTGCCGCGGCGATCGGGCGGATGGCCGCTAAAGATGCACTGCCGGAAGATTTGCGCGAGCGTGAAGTTCCCAGCCAGCGCAAGCCCGTCTCGGAAGTCGCTTTCGAGGGAAGGTTTGCCGGCGAAGAATAATGTTTCACGTGAATCCTCCATCCACAGGTAAGATTCACGTGAAACAGATTTCTAATGGACAAACAAAAACGGCGGCCGAGAGGCCGCCGTTTTTGCACGACGAAAGATTGCTAGATATCGAGGTTGGCGACGTTCAGCGCGTTCTCTTGAATGAACTCGCGCCGGGGCTCAACCTCGTCGCCCATCAGACGCGAGAACAAACCGTCTGCATCCGTCGCATCGGGAATCTTGACCTGAAGCAGCGAGCGAACGTTGGGATCAAGCGTTGTTTCCCACAGCTGCTCGGCATTCATTTCACCAAGCCCCTTATAGCGCTGCATGGACAGGCCCTTGCGTCCCGCCGCAAAGATCGCGTCGAGAAGGGCGCGTGGACCTGAAATATCCTGCTCGCTATCCTTGCGAGCGAGGACTGGCGACGTGCTGTAGATCTCCTGCAGACGCGACGACATCTGGTCGATATGGCGGGCATCGGCAGAGCCGATCAGGGCCACATCGATCACGGCGACTTCCTTGACGCCACGAACCATCCGCTCGAAGCGCATACCGCCTTCGTCGGTGACGTGACCCGACCAGCCACGCTCCGTTTCCTCAGCGATCATATCGAGACGCTTGGCGACTTCGTTAGCCGTCTGCTGGGCCCGTTCGGGATTGTCCGTCAGATCTGGATGAAGCGCGCCGGCAATGGCTGCCTGCTCGATGATCGAGCGGTTGTAGCGAGAATGCAGTCCCTCGATGATCGAGCGGATGCGCAATGCATCCTGGATGACTTCGCGCATATCCTGGCCGGCACGGACTTCACCGGAGCCGAGGGTCAGGGTCGTATCTTCCAGCCCCATGCCGATCAGATACTCTTCCAGAGCCTGCTCGTTCTTCAGGTACTGGATCGACTTGCCGCGCGTCACCTTATAAAGCGGCGGCTGGGCAATGTAGATGTGGCCACGCTCGATCAGTTCCGGCATCTGACGGAAGAAGAAGGTCAGCAACAGGGTTCTGATATGGGCGCCGTCGACGTCGGCGTCCGTCATGATGATGATCTTGTGATAGCGCAGCTTGTCAGCGTTGAACTCATCCTTGCCGATCGATGTGCCCAGAGCGGTAATCAGCGTGCCGATTTCCTGGCTGGACAGCATCTTGTCGAAACGGGCGCGCTCGACGTTCAGGATCTTGCCGCGGAGCGGTAGGATAGCCTGGGTATCACGCGAACGGCCCTGCTTGGCGGAACCGCCGGCGGAGTCACCCTCGACGAGGAAGACTTCGGACTTGGCCGGATCACGTTCGGAGCAATCGGCGAGCTTGCCGGGAAGCGAGGCGATATCGAGCACGCCCTTGCGGCGGGTGAGTTCACGAGCCTTGCGGGCCGCTTCGCGGGCAACGGCAGCTTCCACTACCTTGCCGACCAGGATCTTCGCTTCTGCCGGATGCTCTTCAAGCCAGGAGCTCAGCGCTTCGTTGACGAGGCTTTCGACAACCGGGCGAACTTCCGAGGACACGAGTTTGTCCTTGGTCTGCGACGAGAACTTCGGATCCGGCACCTTTACCGAAAGAACTGCGGTCAGGCCTTCTCGGCAGTCGTCACCGGTGAGCGAAACCTTTTCCTTTTTCATGATGCCGGACGAATCCGCATAGGATGTGATCTGGCGAGTCAGCGCACCACGGAAGCCTGCCATATGCGTTCCGCCATCGCGCTGCGGAATGTTGTTGGTGAAGCAGAGAACGTTCTCGTGGTAGCTGTCATTCCACCACATCGCGACTTCAACCGTCATGCCATCCTTCTCGCCCTTGATGGCGACAGGCTTTTCGACGAGCGGCTTCTTGGAACGATCAAGATATTTGACGAAAGCCTCGAGGCCGCCGTCATACAGCATTTCCTCTTCCTTCACGTCGGGCTTGCGCCGATCCGTGAGCCGGATTCGAACGCCGGAGTTGAGGAAGGCGAGTTCGCGAAGGCGGTGCTCGAGTGTGCCGTAATCGAACTCGGTCATAGTGAAGGTTTCGGTGCTGGCGAGGAAGGTAACTTCCGTGCCGGAGCGACCTTCATAATCCCCGATGACCTTCAGCGGCGCATCGGCGACGCCGTGCGTGAACGAGATCTCGTGAACCTTGCCTGAGCGACGGATCTTCAGCTTGAGCCAGACCGAAAGCGCATTGACGACCGAGACGCCAACGCCGTGCAGGCCGCCCGAGACCTTGTAGGAATTCTGGTCGAACTTACCGCCGGCGTGGAGCTGGGTCATAATGACCTCAGCTGCCGAGACGCCTTCGCCGGTGTGGATATCCGTCGGAATGCCGCGACCGTTGTCGGTGACGCTGACCGAGCCATCCGCATTGAGCGTGACCGTGACGATATCTGCATGGCCGGCCAAGGCTTCGTCGATCGCGTTGTCGACGACCTCGTAGACCATGTGATGCAGACCCGAGCCGTCGTCTGTGTCGCCGATATACATGCCTGGGCGCTTTCGCACCGCATCCAGGCCCTTTAGAACCTTGATGGAATCGGCACCGTATTCGGCACTCGCGCCGTGATCGCTGACGGGTGTGTCGGTCATTCAGTCTCTTCCAGTTGGTTAAAATACCGGCGAGCGAATCACCGGAGTCTCCGCCTTGAATATAGGGAATTCAGGGCGGTTTCTAAAGGTTGGTGCCTCGCAAAATGCCTGGAAAGGCGTGGATGCGCAGAGATTTCCAGGGCAATTCAAGCCTTTTGCAGAAGTCTTCGCATTTCCTCTAGCACGTCCGGCGGCAAAGAGCGAATCCGTGCCGCCAAGGCGTTGGCAAATGCGGTGTATGCAGGCGCCAGGCCTGTCGTGTCGAGGACCACTTTCGGGCGCGAGGCTTCTGCGACCTGAAACAATTCTTCCGCTTCATCCCAGATGATGTTGAAATAGCCGGTGATACGCTGGAGCAACTCAAATGTGGGCCGGCCCCGTTTGCCATGTTCCAAGGCCGACAGATAGGCAGGCGTAACCCCGATCGCCTCTGCCAGTTGCCTCTGGGTAACTCCCTTTTTGGCGCGCAGCTGTCGAAGGGCTTCACCAAAGGGCGTCACAGGACCGATCCCCTATAATCCGCACGGCTCTTCGAAAGCCGCACGTACATGGCGCCCTCGCCACCATGGTTTTGGGCTGCCCATTCGTAGGACGAGATCAGGAAACGAAATTCGGCCTTGGAGAACCAAAGTGGAACTGCACGGCGTAGGACCCCTTCGCCGCCTACAGAGCGGCCCTTGCCCGTAATAACAAGAACATGGCGCAGACCGCGATCATGGGCACTGTAGAGAAAATCGAGCAGCAGGTCGTGGGCGGCGTCCTGGTAGAGACCATGCAGATCGAGCCGCGCATCGATCGCAAGGCGACCCTTGGCGAGCTTCTTCCGGGTGGGTTTTTCCAGCGGATGATGAATGCCGGCAGGCTTTTTTACCTTCGGCGCGACTGCCGCGAAGGCATCGCTGACACGCTGGGTTGGCGGTACCGGGGGCTTGGAGACTTCATCCTCTGCCGCCAGTCGTGCCGCCATTTCCTCTTCGAAGGCAGCGATCTCTTTCATGCGCCCAGGCAGAGCACGGGCGGATTTCGCCACCTTGCCCCAAAGGATGCGTTCATCTGAACTGAGTTTTCGATCCTTCATGCGCCATATCCTACCCGGCATAACGGCCGGCGGCCGCGTTTGGAACGAGGATATAGAAATCCGCATCGTTTCGCACCGTGCCGGCAAGCTCGCCTGCGTGATAGCCGGAACCGGTGAAGATATCGCCCCTTGCAGGCCCAATAATGGCTGAACCCGTATCGAGCGCCAGCATCAGCCGCGCGAACGGCTTGCCGTCGTCGAGATGTGTCAGCCGTTCCGCACGGATGAAAAAGGGGTAGCCGAATGTGTGAATGGAGCGATCCACGGCGAGCGAGCGTCCCGCGATCAGCGGCACCTTGGCGGCAGCGATAGGACCGAGGTCAGGGTCGCTGACATCGGCCTCACGGAAGAAGATGTAGGACTTGTTGTGCCATAAGACTTCATCAACCTTAGCCGGATTCAACACCAGAGCTTCGGCGAGCCACGCCCGAATGCTCTGCATGGAAATGTCTTCGCGAGCGATTTCGCCACGATCGATCAGAAGCTTGCCGATCGGCGAAAACGGATGGCCTGCCTTTGCCGCGTAGGTGATGCGACGGACGCGGCCATCGGGGTAGACCAGCCGAGCTGCGCCCTGAACATGGGCAAAGAAGACGTCGATCCGCGACCGTGCAAAGGCTATCTCCAGCCCCCGGCCGTTGAGACAGCCGCGATCGATTTCACCGCGATCCGGATAAGCGACGATACCATCCGGCGTCTGACGGCCGAACATGTAGCCGGAGTCGAGATCCGCAGGGCGATTGCTGTCGTCGAGATCGACGAGATCGTCAGGCCGGAAATAGAAGGGATGGGTGAAAAGACCTTCGCTCACATCGGAGACGTCGACTTCCGGTTCGTAGAAGGCGGTGACGAATCCTTGTTCGTCATTGTGCTTCAGGATCCGGAAGGGTGTGCAGCGTTGTTCGAAGAAGGTGCGAGCTGCAGAGGCATCGGCAAATGGTGCGGCCTGCTCGAAGAGGTCCGCCAGTTCCATGGCCTCCAGGCCGAGAGAACCCTTGCGATAGGGCTTAACGTTGCGGATATGGGCCGCGCAAGCATGCATCGCCTCATACAGCGGGCTCGGATCGTCGGCAGCCCAACCGGGGAGATCCGCGAAGTCGACCCTCTCGAGGCGGAAGTCAGAGAGGGTCGGAGACGCGGAAATCATTGTTCGGATTCGGTGGCGACCAGCTTCCAGTTCGGGTCGCGGGAGCCGATGTCGCGGGCAAAGGTCCAGATGTCGATGACGTCGGCTACGGTTTCCTGATCGCCGTCGATCAGCGTGCCGGCCTTGTCGAAGGTTGCGGAGATCAACTGGCTGACAATGCGGACGGTAACCTGAGATTCGCCGTCCTTGATCGAAACCTGTGTCATGTCGCATTTGTCGATGCCGACAAAGGTGGACTTGATCACCTCGCCCTTGGCCTCGCGCTCGGCGATCGCCGCTTCGAAGCCGTCATAGACCTCATTGGAGAGAAGCCCCTTCAAGGTCTTCCGATCACCATCGGCAAAAGCCATGACGATCATTTCGTACGCCATCCGCACGCCGTTGAGGAATTCCTTCGGGCGGAACGACGGATCTTCCTTCACGAGGGCACGAAGCGATGCGTTGAGCGGCGTATCAGGCTTTGCGACGGCATCGATATCGGCATTGCGTTGTTCCTCATCGACATTGTCGCGGCGAGGAAGCGTCACTACCTTGCTATCGTCCTCGACGGGACCGCGGGCAACATCGCGAGGGCTGACTGTCTCAGTCGGCGGCTTCTCATGTCCCGTGCGCCGGCCGAGGACGCTGCGCAATTGCAGGAATATCAGCACTGCTGCGACGAGGAAAAACAGTGTTATCAAGTCGTTCGAGCCCATTTTATCCCGCAATTGTCGTTTAAAAGTTCTATGCAGCTTTTCATATAGTCTCCTACCGCCCATCTTCAAATAGCAACGGCGTGAGATGAACCCATATCCGCCAATTAGATACAGGCAATGATTATGCGCTTACCATTCCTTCCGGTTGTTCTCCTGGCTTGGCCGCTGGCCGAAATCGCTGGTTTTGTTTTGGTCGGAAGAGCGATCGGACTTTGGGGAACGCTTGGCCTCGTCCTCGGAACGGGCCTCCTGGGCGCATTGATGATCCGCGGCCAGGGGATGACTATGCTGCGGCGGCTTTCGACAGAAGGGCGCGAAGGTCGGATGCCTGCAGCCGAACTGGTGAGCGGAGCGATGGTCGTGGTGGCTGGCATCCTGCTGATGCTGCCGGGGTTTCTGACCGACATCGTTGGTCTCGCGCTGCTTGTGCCCTTTATCCGCAAGCTGATCTGGTCGGCCATCGGCAGCCGCGTGGTCGTCGTGAATTCGGGCGATCGCAGAAGCCCGGGCGGTTTTCGCGCCGGTCCCGGCCCTGGCCCCGGTCCTGCGCCTGTTCATCCGGTTGGATCCGGCCCGGTGGTCGATCTCGATGACGACGATTATCGCCGCGAACCGAACCCGTCCTCGCCTTGGGCGGACAAGGATAAGCGGATCGAACCTTAAGGCTAAGATCTCGCAGGGTTGTAA
Organism: Rhizobium sp. Leaf306; assembly: GCF_001423425.1. Taxonomy (GTDB): domain Bacteria; phylum Pseudomonadota; class Alphaproteobacteria; order Rhizobiales; family Rhizobiaceae; genus Neorhizobium; species Neorhizobium soli. The sequence continues at coordinate 101,843 of NZ_LMNX01000006.1, read as the reverse complement.
GCCCCGGAGCGAAATGTTAAGTGCCCCCAACGCTTTTCAGCCACCCTTTCCAGCCTTGAGGAATTTTTATGGCAGACGATAACGAACAGGCTTCCGCCCCCTCGCTCAATATTCTGGCGCAGTACACCAAGGATCTTTCGTTCGAAAATCCCGGCGCGCCACGCTCGCTGCAGTCGCGCGACAAGGCTCCAGCGATCAATATCAGCGTCAACGTCAACGCCAATCCGCTTTCGGAAAACGACTTCGACGTCGTTCTATCGCTCAGTGCCGAAGCCCGCGAAGACGACAAGATCGTGTTTGCGGCTGAGCTGGTATACGGCGGCGTTTTCCGCATCACCGGTTTCCCGCAGGAGCACATGCTGCCGCTTCTGTTTATCGAATGCCCGCGTCTTCTCTTCCCGTTCGCACGCCAGATCATTTCCGACGTGACTCGCAACGGTGGCTTCCCGCCGCTGATGATCGATCCGATCGATTTCGGTCAGATGTTCTCGCAGCGTATGGCCGAAGAACAGACCAAGTCGCAGGTTCAGCCGCTCAACAGCTGAGCGAGCAACGGATAGAATATAAAAAGCCCGGTCACAGCCGGGCTTTTTTCATGTTTGGACTTCAGCAGAAATCAGTCGGCTGCATATTTCAGCCAGACGGCCTTATCCTTCAGTCCAATCACCATCGCGGCATGGGCGGCGATGTCGTCTTCGCTGATACGCGGTGGCAAAGGGCGTGGCCGTGCGGCGATCGCGGTTACCACCACATCATCGATCTCGATGACGTTTCTCGGCTGATCAGCACCGACCAGACCGAGAGCCGCCTGCCGGCCGCCGGTCATCTCGATATACACTTCCGCCAGGAGTTCGGAGTCGAGCAGCGCGCCGTGCTTGGTGCGATGGCCATTGTCGATGCCGTAGCGACGGCACAGTGCGTCGAGGGAGTTAGGACCCATCGGATGCTTTCGGCGGGCCATCGAAAGCGTATCGACCACGTTTTCCGGTGGGACCGGCGGCAGGCCTATGCGTTCAAATTCGGCATTGATAAAGCCGATATCGAAATTGGCATTGTGGGCGATCCACCGGGCGCCATCGAAGAAGTCGATGATCTGTTGCGCCACCTGGGCGAAGGGCGGCTTGTCTTTCAGCGACTCATCGGTAATGCCATGGACGGCCAGCGCATCCGGATGAACCTTGCGATCGCCCGGGTTGATATAGAGGTGCAACGTTCTCCCCGTCGGGAAGTTGTTGATGAGCTCTATGCCGCCGATTTCGATAATCCGGTCGGCCTTGGATTCAAGGCCGGTGGTTTCGGTATCGAAGATGATTTCACGCATGGGTATTTCCGTTCCTGCTGCCGGCTTTTAGAGTGGCGATGATGTCGCGCACGCTTGATCTGGCTGGCTCCAGTCCGGCGCCGGTGTCGATGACGAAATCGGCACGCGCCCGCTTTTCGGCATCCGGAACCTGCCGCGCCAAGATCATCGACAACTTCTCCTCTGTCATGCCGGGCCGCGCAAGTACCCTCTGGCGCTGCACCTGTGGATCGCAGCTGACGACGACGACAAAATCGACCCTTTTCTCGCCGCCGGTCTCGAACAGCAAGGGAATGTCGAGCACGACGAGCGCTGCGCCGGCGCTTTTGTGTTTATCGAGAAATTCCGTTTCGCGTTTGCGCACCAGCGGGTGGACGATGGATTCCAGCAGTTTGAATTTTTCAGGTGCTACCGAAAGCTGGCGCGACAGTTCCTGTCGGTCGACGACACCGTCTCTGACCGCATTCGGGAACGCCTCCGCGATCGGATCGACCGCTTCACCGTGATAGAGATCGTGGACCACCTGGTCGGCATCGTTGACCGGGATACCCTCTTGCGCAAACATTTCTGCGGTGGTGGATTTCCCCATGCCGATGGAGCCGGTGAGGCCGATAACGATCATCCGTGAATATCCATATCTGCGATGACAAGATCCCGCAGCGTCTGATCGACGACAGGGCGGAGGCCGAACCATTTCTCGAAACCCGGCACGGCCTGATGCAGAAGCATGCCGAGACCATCCACGGTCACGAAGCCCTGCTCCTCAGCCTGTTTCAGAATGTCCGTTTGCAGCGGGATATAAACGATATCGGTAACGACTGCGTTCGTGAGCATGGTCGAGAAGTCGAACTGCGGTATCGGCGCGCGGTCCATGCCGAGCGATGTTGTATTCACAAAGAGACCTGCGCCGGACATGACCTCGCCCAGTGCTTCCATCGCATGCGCGTGCACGTTTTGTCCGAACCGGTCGGCAAGTTCTTGCGCACGCGCCACGGTCCGGTTGACGACGTGGATTTCTCCGACGCCCTGATCCCTGACGGCTTGAATGATAGCACGGCTGGCACCGCCGGCACCGAGAATGACGGCGCGATCGACATTTCCCCAACCGGGCGACTGTTCGTCGAGGTTGGCGGTAAAGCCGTAGACATCGGAGTTCGAGGCGTGAAGAACACCGTCCTCCATCCACAGCGTGTTGGCGGCACCGAGTTCTTCGGCGATCGCATCTGGACGATCAGCGAGCGCAAAAGCCATTTCCTTGTGGGGAATGGTGACATTGCCGCCGCGATAGCCCGATGATCCGTCTTTGAGCTTGCTGATGAAAGCTGGAAAATCCTCAGGTGCCACCGCTTCACGTGTGTAGCGGCCAGCAATACCGAACTTAGCCAGCCAATGACCGTGGATGATCGGCGAACGCGAGTGCTTGATCGGCCAGCCCGTTACGAAAGCGTTAACCAAAAGTGTTTCACGTGAATCAGCCATCGATCGCTCCGATCGCGCGCAAGGTGTCGAGAAGCGGCAGCATGGGTAGGCCGAGAATGGTAAAGTAATCTCCCTTGATCCGCGAGAAGAGCTGAATGCCCTCACCTTCCAACTGGTAGGCGCCGACGCTTCCGAACACGGTTTCGCCCACCCTATCCAGATAGCGATCCACGAATATCTCGCTGAGCGGTCTGACGGTAAGATCGGCGTGTGCAACATGCTCCCAAAGGGTTTCGCCATCGCGTACAAGAGCGACGGCGCTGTTCAGCCTATGCGTCCTATCCGACAGAGAGAGCAGGCTTTCGCGCGCCTCTTCCCGTGATTTCGGCTTGTGATAAACGCGATGATCAAGCGACATGGTCTGATCCGACCCGATGACGATGGCGGAAGGATAGTGTCTGCTGACATCGAGCGCCTTGGCCTTTGCCAAGGTCAGCGCGACGATATCTGGGCTGGCGCCCACCAGTCCCGCCTCGATCTGACGTTCATCGATATCGGCGGCCCGGCTTTCGAAACTCAGCCCCGCATTTTCCATCAACATGCGTCTGAACTTGCTGGATGAGGCCAGTATGAGTGGCCTGAAGTGAGACATTGTCACGGCAGATCTCCGGATGGAATTAGTGCCGAATTACCGTAGCTTCGGGCGGAGCGCAACGATGGCCGCCGCCGTCTCCTCGATCGACCGACGGGTGACGTCGATGACCGGCCAGCCGTGGCGCGAGCAGAGCGCTCGTGCATATTTCAGTTCCTCGTTGATCGTTGCCCGATCCGTATAATGACCGCGATCGAAATTTTGCGTGGTTCCGAGTTCGCGGTGTTCGCGCACCTGTGAAATGCGGTCCGTCGTCGCGACCAGCCCGACGATCAGGGGCCGGGTTGCAGACAGAAGTGCGTGCGGAAGGTCGACGCCCGGCACGATCGGGATATTGGCCGTCTTGATTCCGCGGTTGGCGAGATAGATGCTGGTCGGCGTCTTCGAGGTGCGGCTGATCCCGACCAGTACGACATCGGCCTCGTCGTACCCTTCGGGCATCTGGCCATCGTCATGATCCATGGTGAAGTTCAGCGCTTCGATGCGGGCGAAATATTCCGCGTTGAGCGCATGCTGCGCGCCGACGCGGTATTTAGACGGTGCTCCGAGATAGGTCTGGAATGTCGCCATAACCGGTTCCAGCACGTTGACGCACGGTGTTCCTATCTGACGGCAGCGGTCGTCCAGCAGTTTCGCAAGCTCGCGATCAACGATCGTATAGAGGACGATCCCCGGTTCACGATCGATCGCCTCCAGCACGGCGAGAACCTGCTTGCGGTTTCGCACCAGCGGATAGACGTGCTCGACGGCGAGCGAGGTCTGGAACTGGGCTGCCGCCGCGCGTCCTGTCGAGATCAGGGTCTCGCCGGTGGAGTCAGATATGAGGTGGAGATGGAAGAAGTTTTTTCTGTTCTCCACGTTGTTCTTCGTCCTCTGTTGATAACCGGGGAGAGACTGACCGCCTTTCGAGGGCCGAGCCAGACTCCTGGGATAACCTCCGAGTTGTCCACAATCGCATATTTCGAGGAAGCCGTTTCAGGCCCCCTGTTCAAAGCGGGGATAACCGGATGAACCTATCGCTGGATTCACAAGATATCCACAAGAGAGCTTCACCAAGCGCCAGGCACAAGCGATTGATATCCCTGATCGAAATATGGTTATCCAGAAGCTCTGCCAAGAATGCCCGGAAGTTTTCCTTTTCAACGGTACGGAGCGGCAGATCGTCGCGTCTTCTGTGCAGGAGTTTTAATCCTTGCTACTCACCGACTCTAAGAAATAGAAGATCTTAAGAATCTTATTTTCTTTATTTGGAGAACCCATTGGCCGGTCCGACCAGGAAGATCGTTGAGGTGCTGAACGGCAGGACGATCACCCCACCGCCGATATGGCTTATGAGGCAGGCAGGTCGATATCTGCCCGAGTACCGCGAAGTCCGTGCGGCAGCCGGTTCGTTTCTCGATCTCTGTTATACGCCGGATCTGGCTGTCGAAGTGACGCTTCAGCCTATCCGGCGCTACCAGTTCGACGCAGCCATCCTGTTTTCCGATATCCTCGTCATTCCCGATGCCTTGAAGCGCAATGTTCGCTTCGTGCAGGGAGAGGGTCCAAGGATGGATCCGATCGACGAAGCAGGGATTGCAGCGCTCGATGGCAGCACGATGCTTTCCCACCTTGCACCGGTGCTGGAGACGGTTCGGAGGCTTCGGCTGGAGCTACCCCCTGAAACTGCCCTGATCGGCTTCTGCGGGGCTCCCTGGACCGTTGCGACCTATATGATCGCCGGTCAGGGAACACCGGACCAAGCGCCGGCACGTCTGTTCGCCTACCGCTACCCCGAGGCCTTCGACAAACTGCTGGCTCTGCTGGCGGAAATGTCTGCCGAATATCTGATCGGTCAGATCGATGCGGGCGCAGATGTCGTGCAGATCTTCGATTCCTGGGCCGGCGTGCTCGGGGAGAAGGAATTCGAGGAATTTTCGATCAAGCCCGTGCGGCGGATCATCGATATCATCAAGGCAGCGCGACCTGGCGCGAAGGTGATTGCTTTCGCCAAGGGTGCAGGCATGAACCTCAAACACTACCGGGCCCGGACGGGCGCAGATGCAATCGGGCTCGATTGGTCGGTGCCGATGTCGTTTGCGCAGGAGCTGCAGAAGGACGGGCCCGTCCAGGGCAATCTCGATCCAATGCGCGTGGTGGCGGGCGGAAAGTCCCTAGACGACGGGATCGATGCTATCCTCCAGGGGCTTGGACAGGGACCGCTGATCTTCAATCTCGGCCACGGCATCACACCGCAGGCGGATCCGCAGACTGTTGCGCATCTTGTGAAACGGGTCAGAGGATCGGGCGTATGACGCCGGACGACCGCACCGGTGCCGGAAATGGGCGGCGTGTCGCGTTCCGGGCGGGGACGGCGCTTTCGGTTTTCGTCGTCGTGCTGTTTTTTATCTACTGGCTGCGGCCGGATGATTTCCTGCTCTACATCAAGGCCTTTCACGTCATCGCCGTGATTTCCTGGATGGCCGGGCTGCTCTACCTTCCCAGGCTTTTCATCTATCACACGGAAGCCGAACCCGGCTCCGCCCAGTCGGAAACCTTCAAAGTGATGGAGGGGCGGCTCCTGAAAATCATCATGAACCCGGCGATGATGATCAGCTGGGCGCTCGGGCTTTATCTCGCTTGGGCAGTCTACGGTTTCCAGGGCGGCTGGCTTCATACCAAGATACTGTTTGTCCTGCTGCTCACCATGGCGCATATGCGGTTCAGTGCCGCAGTTCGGGCTTTTGCCATAGACGGGCCGCGCAAAACTGCCCGCTACTGGCGGTTGATGAACGAAATCCCGACGGTTTTGATGATTGCCATCGTAATCATGGTCATCGTTAAGCCATTTTGATGGTGTCTTGAGCTTTTTCTTAACTCCGCCTGCCCCTCCCCCTTGCAGGCGTGCTCGTGAACAGCTATTTTCCCAGCCATCTCATCTCGTGGCATGTGTGTAATCGTCTGTCCTACCCCGGTGTCTTCCGCGGTAGCGAATTTCACCGACACGCCTGTTTCCCCAAAAAATTCTGAATATGGTCCCCTCTTCATGGCTGAAATGAAGCTTCAAGAACTCAAGAGCAAATCGCCGACCGATTTGCTGACATTCGCCGAATCGCTGGAGGTGGAAAACGCCAGCACCATGCGCAAGCAGGAATTGATGTTTGCGATTCTCAAGATTCTGGCCAGCCAGGATGTCGAGATCATCGGCGAAGGTGTCGTTGAAGTTCTGCAGGATGGCTTCGGATTTCTCCGTTCGGCCAACGCCAATTACCTGCCTGGCCCGGATGATATCTACATCTCTCCCTCGCAGATCCGCCGCTTTTCGCTGAAGACCGGCGACACCGTCGAGGGACCGATCCGCGGGCCGAAGGAAGGCGAGCGCTATTTCGCGCTGCTAAAGGTCAACACGATCAACTTCGACGACCCGGAAAAAATCCGCCACAAGGTGCATTTCGACAATCTGACGCCGCTCTACCCGAATGAGCGCTTCAAGATGGAACTCGACGTCCCGACGTCGAAGGACAATTCGGCGCGCGTGATCGATCTCGTCGCACCGCTCGGCAAGGGCCAGCGCGGCCTGATCGTCGCGCCGCCGCGCACGGGTAAGACCGTTCTCTTGCAGAACATCGCGCATTCGATTACGGCAAACCACCCCGAGTGCTATCTCATCGTTCTCCTGATCGACGAGCGGCCGGAAGAAGTGACGGACATGCAGCGCTCGGTGAAGGGCGAAGTTGTTTCCTCGACCTTCGACGAACCCGCCATCCGCCACGTTCAGGTTGCGGAAATGGTCATCGAGAAGGCGAAGCGCCTCGTCGAACACGGCCGCGATGTCGTCATTCTGCTCGACTCCATCACCCGTCTCGGCCGCGCCTACAACACGGTCGTTCCGTCATCCGGCAAGGTTCTGACCGGTGGTGTGGATGCCAACGCCCTGCAGCGCCCGAAGCGCTTCTTCGGTGCCGCCCGTAATATTGAAGAAGGCGGCTCGCTGACAATCATCGCTACGGCGCTGATCGATACGGGCAGTCGTATGGACGAAGTCATCTTCGAAGAGTTCAAGGGGACCGGCAACTCGGAAATCGTGCTCGACCGAAAGGTTGCCGACAAGCGCATCTTCCCGGCCATGGATATTCTGAAATCCGGCACGCGCAAGGAAGACCTCCTCGTCCAGCGCCAGGACCTGCAGAAGATCTTTGTTCTCCGTCGCATTCTTGCGCCGATGGGAACGACGGATGCAATCGAGTTCCTGATCGACAAGCTGAAGCAGACCAAGAGCAACAGCGACTTCTTCGACTCGATGAACACCTGATCCTTAGCCGGATTCACTGCTACCGAGAGGCGCTCGTCATAAAGACGGGCGCTTTCGAGTTTCTGGGACACAGTCGGAAAGCCGCACCATGAACCCTGATACGATCTTTGCCCTTTCGAGTGGAGCACTGCCCGCAGGTCTCGCCGTTATCAGGCTAAGCGGCAACCAAGCCTTCACCGCGGCTGAGACGCTTGCTGGTCGTTTAGCGACAGACCGTAAAGCATCGCTCAGAACGATTCGCGGCCGAAACGGCGCGATCATCGATCAGGGACTGGTGGTCGGCTTCCCGGGGCCAAACTCGTTTACGGGAGAAGACTGCGTCGAACTGCATGTGCATGGCAGCCGCGCCGTTGTTACAGCTCTCATCCTGGAGCTCGAGCAAATCGACGGACTGAGGTTGGCCGAGGCGGGAGAGTTTTCAAGGCGAGCGTTTGAGAACGGTAAGCTGGATCTGGTCGAGATTGAAGGTCTTGCGGATCTCATCTCTGCCGAAACGGAAATGCAGCGCCGTCTTGCGGTCGAGCAAAGCTTTGGCGGCCAGTCAGCGCTCTATATCGACTGGGCTGAGCGTCTGACGCGGTCGCGTGCTCTGATCGAGGCCGAGCTGGATTTCGCTGACGAGGACGACGTGCCGGGTTCCGTATCGGAGCGGGTCTGGAGCGAGGTGGGACAGATTTATCTGGAACTTCTCCAGCATCTGGAAACCGCAAAGTCTGGCGAAATCATCCGGGATGGCTACAAGATCGTCATCGCCGGACCTCCGAACGCGGGCAAAAGCAGCCTTTTAAACGCGCTTGCGAATCGGGATGTGGCGATTGTGACGGAACGTGCTGGAACGACCCGGGATATCCTGCACGTCGATCTCGATATATCGGGTTATCTCGTCCGGTTCTTCGATACGGCTGGCCTGCGGGAAAGCGACGATATTGTCGAAGTCGAAGGGATCCGTCGGGCCCGTGTTGCGATCGAGCAAGCCGACATGATCCTCTCTCTCAACGAGATCGATTCGCCGGCGTTACAAAACCATGAGTTTAGTCACGCTAACGTTCTGACTGTCGGAACGAAGCTGGATGCGCACGCACCTTCGGACGACTTTGACCTTTGCATCTCAACAAAAACTGGCGACGGGCTCGAGCTCCTCAGGGAGACCATCCTCCGAAAGATCACAGCGCTGTGGACCGGTTCGCTGGTTCCGAACAGAGCTCGGCAAGTCGACGCACTGAAAGATGCTTCCAATTTTATCGCAGAGGCGTTAAACGGCACGGAACTTGACTTGAGAGCCGAAAGCCTTCGAGCAGCCGCATCCGCCTTGGGGCGCATTACGGGCCGCGTCGATGTCGAGCAGTTGCTGGATGTTATCTTCTCGCAGTTCTGTATCGGAAAATGATTCACGTGAAACACTCGGCTGACGTGGGACAATGAATATGGACCAAAATTTCGATGTCATCGTCATTGGTGGTGGTCATGCCGGTTGCGAGGCCGCGAGCGCTGCGGCGCGGATGGGCGCGAGGACGGCCTTAATCACCCACAAACGTGAAACGATTGGTGTCATGTCCTGCAATCCCGCGATCGGCGGGCTGGGCAAAGGTCACCTCGTGCGCGAGGTCGATGCGCTTGACGGTCTGATGGGCCGCGTCGCAGACGTTTCTGGAATCCAGTTCCGTTTGCTCAACCGGAAAAAGGGTCCCGCCGTTCGTGGTCCCCGTACGCAGGCCGACCGGCGCCTTTACCGTGAAGCGATGCAGAAGGAAATCTTCAATCACCTGAGCCTCACTGTCATCGAGGGTGACGCATTCGACCTCATCACGGACACTGGTCGAGTGTCAGCTGTCATCATGAGGGATGGCCGTCGATTCGGATGCGGAACGGCTGTACTCACGACCGGTACGTTCCTGCGCGGGCTTATTCATATCGGGCAGGAAAAGATACCGGCCGGTCGGGTGGGTGAGGAACCATCGCTCGGGCTATCAGCGACGCTTCTTGGACTTGGCGTTGCCCTGGGGCGCCTGAAAACCGGTACACCGGCACGGCTTGATGGGCGGACCATCGCTTGGGACCAGCTTGACAAGCAGGAAGCCGATGAGCAGCCAGTTCCATTCTCGTTCATGACCGATAAAATCGTAACGCCGCAGATCAGCTGTGGAGTGACCCGCACGAACGAGGCGACCCATCGGATCATCTCCGACAACATCCACCTGTCCGCAATGTATTCCGGCCAGATCGAGGGCGTGGGCCCGCGTTATTGTCCGTCAATCGAAGACAAGATCGTGCGGTTCGGTGAGCGTGACGGGCACCAGATCTTCCTAGAGCCCGAAGGGCTTGATGATCCAACTGTTTATCCAAATGGAATATCGACGTCCCTCCCCGCATCAGTCCAGGAAGCTTTCATCCGCACTATCCCGGGCCTCGAGCAGGTCGAGATTATTCAGCCCGGCTATGCGATCGAGTATGACTATGTTGATCCTCGGGAATTGACACCCACGCTGGAAGTCAAGAAATTGCCGGGGCTGTTCCTGGCTGGCCAGATAAATGGCACGACGGGTTACGAGGAAGCCGCCGCGCAAGGAATGGTCGCTGGCCTTTCAGCAGCGGTCACGGCTTCGGGCGGCCAGCCGGAGCCGTTCAGCCGAGCCGAATCCTATATCGGTGTCATGGTCGATGACCTCACGTCGAAGGGCGTGACGGAACCTTATCGGATGTTTACATCACGTGCTGAATACCGTCTTTCGCTACGAGCCGACAACGCCGATATCAGGCTCACTCAGAAGGGCATTGAACTGGGCTGCGTGGGCGCAGATCGTGCAGCGAACTTCGCGGCCTACTCCAAAGCAGTCGACGAAACCCGTGCGATGCTGAAATCCCTCTCGCTGACGCCTAAACAGGGTGCAGCTCACGGATTGTCCCTCAACCAGGACGGCCAGCGGCGTACGGCGTACGAGCTGCTCGCCTACCCCAACCAATCGATGGCTGGTCTGGCCGGTGTCTGGGGAGAACTCCATGAAGTCAATGCGAAGGTAGCGGAAGCTCTCGAGATCGAATCCACCTACTCTGTCTACATGAATAGACAGGCTGCAGATATTGGCTCAACGATCCGCGATGAGTCAAAAACCATCCCCCTGTCCTTCGATTATTCTACAGTGCCCGGTCTTTCAAACGAGCTACGAATAAAGCTCGCGAAGCATCAGCCCAGCAATATGGCGCAGGCCGCAAAAGTTGACGGTATGACGCCGGCAGCGTTGGCACTTATTCTTGCGCTTGTAAAAAAAGAAGCCGCGGTCGCGGATCGCGTAAAACGAGTCTCGGCATGATGTTAAACGGCAGAAGTGTTTCACGTGAAACGCAGGAGAGGCTTGAGCATTTTGCTACGCTCTTCTCCAAGTGGGCGAAAACAATCAACCTTGTCGCTCCCTCGACCCTGAACGAGATTTGGCAGCGCCATATCGCTGATAGTGCGCAAATCTTTCAACTATCCCCGGGGCCATCAAAATGGATCGATCTTGGCTCGGGCGGTGGCTTTCCAGGAATCGTGACCTCGATTTTCCTCGCTGAGCTTGAAGATGGTTGGGTTCACTTGGTCGAAAGCAACCATAAAAAGGCTGCTTTCCTCCGCGTCGCTCTAAACGAAACCGGAGCTCGGGGTTCGGTTCACCCTCTCCGGATCGAGCAGGCGGCACATGAGTTGCCTGAATGCCAGCGCGTTTCCGCTCGCGCTCTGGCTGATCTTGACCAACTTCTATGCTATTCCTCCGATTGGATGGTCGAGACGGAAGCCAGAGGCTTCTTCCACAAAGGCCGGGATTATCGCCGTGAAGTCAGCGAAGCCCGTAGTCGCTGGGATTTCGATCTGCTAGAACACCAAAGCGTTGTCGAGCAGGACTCGGTTATTCTTGAGATCAGCAACCTCCGACGCAAGGACCCGTAAAGTCAGGTGCGATATGTTCGAAAAGAACCGTATTATTACCATCGCTAATCAAAAAGGCGGCGTCGGTAAGACGACGACAGCGATCAACCTGGCGACGGCGCTCGCCGCAATCGGCGAAAACGTCCTCATCATCGACCTTGATCCTCAGGGAAACGCCAGCACTGGCCTCGGTATTAACCGCAAGGATCGCGTTCATTCGTCTTATGACGTGCTGATGGGTGAAAGCGATGTTGGCGAAACTGCCGTTCCGACTGCTGTTCCGAACCTGTCCATCGTTCCCTCCACCATGGATCTTCTCGGTTTCGAGATGGAGATTTCGCAGGCCACGGACCGCGCTTTCCGGTTAAAGCGGGCGCTTGATACTGATGTCGCGCGTGCATACTCTTATATCCTCGTCGACTGCCCACCCTCTTTCAATCTGCTGACGATGAATGCGATGGCCGCAGCGCATTCGGTGCTCGTACCTCTGCAGTGCGAGTTCTTTGCGCTCGAGGGTTTGAGCCAGCTCCTCGAAACGGTTGACCAGGTCCGCCGGACGGTCAATCCTCTGCTCGATATCCAGGGTATCGTTCTGACGATGTTCGATGCGCGCAACAATCTGGCCCAACAGGTCGTCAGCGACGTCAGGACATATCTCGGTGATAAGGTGTACCACACGCTGATTCCGCGCAACGTTCGGGTATCCGAAGCGCCTTCATATGGTAAGCCGGCTATTCTTTACGATCTCAAATGCGCTGGGAGCCAGGCCTACCTCCAGCTCGCCTCCGAGGTGATCCAGCGGGAACGTCGGCGCAAGGCGGCTTGAAACCCTTCTTTGATTACGCGAAATAACAGGTGACAGGATGAACGAAGATCCCTCGAAAAGGCGGCTGGGCCGCGGGCTTGCTGCGCTTATCGGTGAGATGGATCAGCCTGTGCAGGTCAATACACCTGCGAAAAACGTCAATCCAGACCGTATGGTGCCGATCGAGCATGTTTCGCGCAGTCCCAAAAACCCCAGGCGCCATTTCGATGAGGCCGAGCTGCAGGATCTCGCCAGCTCGATCAGGCAGCATGGCATTGTCCAGCCGGTCGTTGTTCGGACAGTCGACGGTCGCCTTGAGATCATTGCCGGTGAGCGGCGGTGGCGTGCAGCGCAACTGGCGGGACTGACTGAGATCCCGGTCATCGTCCGCGACGTAGACGATCGGACTGCACTTGAAATAGCAATCGTTGAAAACGTTCAGCGGTCCGACCTCAATCCGCTCGAAGAGGCGCTCGGTTACGAGCAGTTGATTGCCGAACATGGCTATACCCAGAACGATCTGGGTGAAATCATCGGCAAGAGCCGCAGTCACGTCGCAAACAGCCTTCGCCTACTGAAATTGCCGGACCCGGTTCGCGACATGCTGTCTGCCGGAAGCCTTTCGGCTGGTCACGCGCGTGCCTTGATCACCACGTCTGATCCCTCGTCCCTCGCGCGCACGATCGTGTCCAAAGGCATGTCGGTACGCGATGCAGAGCGGCTTGCTCAAAACGATATCAAGTCCCAGGGCATGCCCCAGCTTGAAACCAAGTCGGTCGAAAAAGATTCTGATACGCTGGCCTTGGAGCGCACGTTGACCGATGCTCTCGGATTGGATGTGAAGATCAATCACCGCGGGGGCAGCGGCCAGGTTCGGATCAACTACCGCAATCTCGAGCAGCTTGAAGAGGTTTGCCGGTTGCTGGAGCGGCGCGGTTAGCGCCTTCCCAGATCGTCTTCAGCGATATCGCGATGACTGTATCGCGATTGCCATCAGGCTGTGGAAGGCGATGCTGGGCTCGAGACTCTGTCTCTGCCGGGACTGAAGGACGGCCGCCTGCAGGCGCTCGGTTTCGCGGGCAAGTGCCGCCGCGGTCCAGGATCGCAGCGCCTTTTCGATAATCGGCTTGCGCTTGAAATGGATATGGCGGCCGAGCGTCATCATGACCTGTGCGGCCTGCAGCTTCTTGTCGTCCATTTCCGCCCGCATCACATCCAGCAACTGGAACTGTCTGAGGCAGGATTGCAGGATCAGAAAGATCGGCGTCTTGGATACCAACACCTTCTGAAAAGCGCGCTGAAGAGACGCTACGTCCCCGGAGAGAATGGCGTCGACGGCCTCGTCCGCGGAGACGCTGCTCGCATCGCCGATGATTTCATCGACGTGATCTTCGGTAACAGTCCCCGCACCGCGACAATAGAGCGCCAGCTTCTTCACTTCGTTGCGGGATGCGATTCGATCGCCGCCGAGAAGCTCCATCAGGCGCTGGCGGGCAGCGCCGCTGATGGTGAGGCCTTCGGCCGACAGTTCGGTATCGATCAGGCCAGCAAGGGCCCGTGCATCGTCCGCATAGCAGGGAATGACGGCGATGGAGCGGACCGGCTCCACCACCTTGCGAAGGCCGCTGCCCTTCTTCAGGTCACCAGCCTCGATGATCAAGATATTGGCGGGAGGCTCATCCTTGGCGAGCGCCTGCATGGCATCCAGCAGCGGCTTCTCGTTCATTGCGCCACGGAGCCAGACGAGCTTGGCGCCTCCGAAAAGGCCGAGTGAGTTGACCTCATCGAGAAGACGGCCGGGATCGCCCTGGAGATCGGATACATCAAGCTTGAGCATCGCGAATGGGTCGTCCTGCGCGACACCGGTCTTGGCTGCGATCTGCGCAGCCCGCTCGGAAACGAGCCCGCGATCGGGCCCATAGATGACGAAGATCTTGAAGAGGCCGACCGACTTGTCAAGAAACCGGTCGAACTCGTGGGATTTTATTTCTGCCATACGGGAGGCGACTGGGGCTCGCGGGCAAGGGCAATGGCGATTTCACCACGCAGGAACTCGGCTGTCTCGCGGGCAGCACGGTTTTCAGCGTCGCGGATTGCGCGCAATTTTGCAAAGCTCTGTCCCGGGACATCGATCAAGGCGACAACTTCGCGCTTGGCCGATTTCAGGATCTTGCTGTCGCTGATACGGGTCAGCGTATAGGTGACATCCACCTGAACGCGGCCGGCAACAGGGATGTTGCTGACAGACACGGTGTCATCGTCGCTGGTAAGGTCGAGAATGCTCGAGGCGGAGCTCGTGGCCGTCATCTTCACTTCGTAGAGCGGATGCGCCGTCTCGCCTGCACCATGACCGGTGAGGAAGACGAGATTGTTGCGGATCACCTGCTCGATACGGGTCTTCGGATCCGCAAACTCCACGGATGCGAGCTTCTGACCGGTGCTTTCCTGTTCGGAATAGAGAGGCCGTGCCTGGCATCCCGCCAGAAGGGCAAGGCCGGCGATGCCAAGTGCGATGCCAAAGCGGCGGAATGAACGATCAGGCAACAATGTTCACGATCCTCTGTGGGACGACGATGATCTTCTTCGGTGGCTTGCCATCGAGAGCGGCTTTTACCACGTCGAGTGCGAGGGCTGCAGCCTCGACGGCAGTTTGATCCGCGTCGCGCGCGATTGTCAATTCGGCGCGCTTCTTGCCGTTGATCTGGACCGGCATCGTGACGTCGTTTTCAACCACGAGAGCCTGGTCGAACTGTGGCCATGCAGTTGTTGATACCATCTCGCCATTGCCGAGCACGGCCCAGCATTCCTCGGCCAGATGCGGCGTCATTGGCGCGACGATCTGGATGAGGATTTCCGAGGCGTTGCGAACAGCGGCACGGTAGGCGGCGTCGCCCTTGCCGGCTGCAACATCGGTCAGCGGCGCTGCAAGCGCGTTGACCAGTTCGTAGATGCGGGCCACGGCCTTGTTGAAGGACAGCTTGTCGAGATCGCCCTGAACGGCCTGCAGCGTCTTGTGGGCAAGCTGCGAGATTGCCAGTCCATCACCATCCTTAGCCGGAGTCGGATCGACCGTTTTGAGGTTTTCGGCAGCTTCAGAAATCAGGCGCCACAGGCGCTGGGTAAAGCGGTAGGCACCTTCGACACCCGCTTCCGACCAGATCACGTCGCGATCCGGCGGGCTATCGGACAGAACGAAGAAGCGGGCCGTATCGGCGCCGTAGGATGCGATAATGTCATCGGGATCGACGACGTTCTTTTTCGACTTCGACATTTTTTCGATCGAGCCGATGGTGACGTCGGCGCCGCTTGTCAGCAGCGTCGCAGTGCGCTTGCCGTCGACTTCCTCGATACGGATATCGGCGGGGGCGACCCATTCACCGTTCTGGCCGGACTCGCCGAGACGGTAGGTTTCGTGCACGACCATGCCTTGCGTGAACAGGCCCTTGAACGGTTCCTTCACGGCCACATGGCCGGTCTCGCGCATGGCACGGGTGAAGAAGCGCGAATAGAGCAGATGCAGGATCGCGTGCTCGATGCCGCCGATATACTGATCGACCGGCAGCCAGTGATCGGCAACGGCCGGGTTTGTCGGCTCGTTCAGCCAAGGGGCTGTGAAGCGCGTGAAATACCAGCTGGAATCGACAAACGTATCCATCGTGTCCGTCTCGCGACGGGCATCGTGGCCGCATTTCGGGCAGCTGACATGGCGCCAGGTCGGGTGGCGGTCGAGCGGGTTGCCCGGCAGGTCGAAGGTGACGTCGTCGGGCAACTGCACCGGCAGGTCCTTCTTCGGCACCGGCACGACGCCGCAGACTTCGCAATGGATGACCGGGATCGGGCAACCCCAGTAGCGCTGGCGGGAAATGCCCCAGTCGCGCAGGCGGAAGTTCACCTTGCGCTCGCCCTGCGGTGCATTGCCGAGCGTCTGTTCGGACAGCCTATCGGCAATGATCTGAAACGCTTCGTCCGTGGAATTGCCGTCCAGGAAGCGGGAATTGATCATCACGCCGTCGTCGACGAAAGCGGTATCGCCGATCTCAAACGTGGCGGCATCACCATCCCTGGGCATCACCACGGCAACGACTGGAAGATTGTATTTGCGGGCAAAATCCAGGTCGCGCTGGTCGCCGGCCGGGCAGCCGAAGATTGCGCCTGTGCCGTATTCCATCAGCACGAAGTTCGCGACATAGACCGGCAGTTCCCACGAGGGATCGAGCGGATGCTTGACGCGGACGCCTGTGTCGATGCCCTTTTTCTCGGCCGTTTCCAGCGCAGCGAGAGACGTGCCCTGCCGCCGGCATTCCTCGGCGAAGGATTCGATCTCAGGGTTGTTCGCAGCCGCGGCCTTCGCCAGCGGATGGTCGGCAGCGATCGCCAGGAACGATGCGCCGAACAGCGTGTCGGGACGAGTCGTATAGACCGTTACGTCCTTGTCGACGCCGGCGGGTGCGGTTTCCGCTACGATTTCCCAGCGCAGGGTCATGCCTTCGGAGCGGCCGATCCAGTTTTTCTGCATCAGGCGGACCTTTTCAGGCCACTGGTCCAGGTTATCCAGCTCGTCGAGCAGATCCTGGCTGAAATCGGTGATCTTGAAGAACCACTGCACAAGCTCGCGCTGCTCGACCAGCGCGCCCGAACGCCAGCCGCGACCGTCGATCACCTGCTCGTTGGCCAGAACCGTCTGGTCGACCGGATCCCAGTTGACCTTGGATTGCTTGCGATAGACCAGGCCCTTTTCCATCATGTCGAGGAAGAGGTGCTGCTGCTGCTGGTAATATGCCACGTCGCAGGTGGCGAACTCGCGCGACCAGTCCAGCGAAAGGCCCATCGCCTTCAGCTGCTTTTTCATGGATTCGATGTTCTGGTAGGTCCAGGCCTTCGGGTGGGTCTTGTTGTCACGCGCGGCGTTTTCTGCCGGCATGCCGAACGCGTCCCAGCCCATCGGGTGCAGAACGTTGAAGCCGCGGGCGCGCTTGTAGCGGGCGACAACGTCACCCATCGCATAATTGCGCACGTGACCCATGTGAATGCGGCCGGACGGATAGGGGAACATCTCGAGGACGTAATACTTTTCCCGCGGATCGGCATTGTCGGTTTCGAAAACCTTCGCCTCGTTCCAGGTCTGCTGCCAACGGGGCTCGGCATCGCGCGGGTTGTAACGTTCAGTCGCCATCTGGATGATATTCCGGGAAATCAGGATATAGGAGTCGGGCAGACCTTCACCATGAATGGCCGCAAGCGTCAAGTTTTTGAGGCCTGACACGTGCCAAACTTTGATGGGACATGCCCTTGGCAGAGCCTCATATGGGCTTTAATCGCTTGCATCACAAGAATAGCGAAAGGTGACGGACAATGAGCGTCGAAGAACGGCTCCAGGAAGTCAGGACAAGGATCGGCAAGGCGGAAGAGACGGCCAATCGCTCCGCGGGCTCTGTCTCGCTCGTCGCTGTCTCCAAGACATTCGATGCCGGTGACATTAGGCCGGTCATCGCGTCGGGCCAGCGTGTGTTCGGCGAAAACCGGGTGCAGGAGAGTCAGGGCAAGTGGCCGGAGCTCAAGGCGGAGACGCCGGGCATCACGCTGCATCTGATCGGTCCGCTGCAATCCAACAAGGCGGCCGATGCGGTGGCTCTGTTCGACGTGATCGAGACGGTGGACCGCGAGAAGATTGCACGAGCCCTGGCAGACGAAATGGCTAAGCAGGGCAAGTCGCCGAAGCTCTATGTGCAGGTGAATACCGGACTCGAACCGCAAAAGGCAGGCATCGAGCCGAAAGAGACGGTGGCGTTCGTCGCGCTTTGCCGAAACGAACTGGGGCTCGCCGTCGAAGGGCTGATGTGCATTCCGCCGGCGGATGAAAATCCGGGACCGCATTTCGCGCTTCTGGCCAAGCTTGCCAAAGAATGCGGCGTGGACAAGCTTTCCATGGGCATGTCCGGCGATTTCGAGACGGCGGTGGAATTTGGCGCCACCAGCGTGCGAGTCGGTTCGGCAATCTTCGGCGCGCGCTGAAGTCTAACCCGTTGGTCGGGCTTCCCGCCCGATCGTCCCTCCCCTACACTCGCCCGATCAGGCTATGCGGTTGTGTTGGGAGGTACAGATGCAAAGCCAATATTTCGACGTTTACAGCAGCTGGGAAAACAACCCAGAGGCCTTCTGGAAGTCCGCGTCAGAGGCGATCGACTGGTTCAAAGAACCGGACGCGGTCTTTGATGCCAATGCCGGTGTCTATGGTCGGTGGTTCGTGGGGGGTGAAACCAACACCTGCTACAATTGCCTCGACCGCCATGTCGCGGCGGGTAACGGCGATCGGCTCGCCTTCATCCACGACAGCGCGATGACCGGTGCGCAACGGTCCTTCACCTATGCCGAGGTTCTGGCGGAGGTGAAGGCGATTGCAACTGTCATGCGCGATCTCGGCGTCGGTTACGGCGACCGGGTCGTCATCTACATGCCGATGGTGCCGGAAGCGATCTTCTCGATGCTCGCCTGCGCGCGGATCGGTGCTGTGCATTCCGTGGTGTTCGGCGGTTTCGCGGCACAGGAACTGGCAGCACGTCTCAACGATTCACAGGCGAAACTCGTTATCTCCGCGAGCTGCGGACTGGAGCCCGGTCGGGTCGTCGCCTACAAGCCGCTGCTCGACAAGGCAATCGAGCTCGCAACCGTGAAGCCGGAGCACTGCCTCATCGTGCAGAGGCCGGAATTGCAAGCCCAGCTCAGGCCGGAAAAGGGCGAGCTAGACTTTGCCGATCTGGTCGGCAAGGCGCTTGGGCGGGATATCGAATGCGTGGCGGTCAAATCAACCGATCCGCTCTACATTCTCTACACATCCGGTACGACGGGAAAGCCTAAGGGCGTGGTGCGCGACAACGGCGGTTACATGGTGGCGCTCGCCTGGAGTATGCCGAATATTTTCGGGATCAAGCCGGGCGAGGTGTTCTGGACCGCGTCCGATATCGGCTGGGTGGTCGGTCACTCCTATATCGTCTACGCGCCGCTGCTTGCCGGCAATACCAGCGTCATCTTCGAGGGAAAGCCCGTCGGAACACCGGATGCAGGGACCTTCTGGCGCGTCATCGCCGACCATGACGTCAAGGTCTTCTTCACGGCGCCAACGGCGTTCCGCGCTATCCGCCGCGAAGACCCGGACGGCGAGCTCATGGCGCATTACGATCTCAATGGTCTGCGCGCTCTTTTTCTGGCCGGCGAAAGGGCGGATCCGGAAACGCTGAAATGGGCGGAACAGAAGCTGAAAGTGCCGGTGATCGACCACTGGTGGCAGACCGAGACCGGCTGGCCGATTGCTGCCAATCCGATGGGGCTGGGGCTGATGCCGTTCAAGCACGGATCTCCCACACGACCGATGCCCGGCTACGCCATCGATGTTCTTGATGATTCCGGACTGCCGGTGCCGGCGGGGACGCTCGGCAACCTCGCCATCCGGCTGCCGCTGCCGCCCGGATGCCTGCCGACCTTCTGGAGCGCAGATGAGCGTTTCCGCGAGACCTGTCTCAGCACCTTCCCTGGGTACTATACGACCGCAGATGCAGGCGTGATCGACGAGGACGGCTATGTCTTCGTGATGGCGCGCACGGATGACATCATCAACTGCGCCGGGCATCGCCTTTCGACCGGCTCGATGGAAGAGGTCTGTGCGAAACATCCTGATGTGGCGGAATGCGCCGTGATCGGCATCAGCGATACGGTGAAGGGGCAGATCCCCTGCGGCTTCCTTGTCCTGAAGCACAATGTTTCACGGGAAACGGAGAAGATCTCGTCGGAAGTCGCAGAAATGGTGCGCTCGCAGATCGGCCCGGTCGCCGCGTTCAAGACGGTCATGATTGTGCCGAAACTGCCCAAAACACGCTCGGGCAAAATCCTGCGGGGCACGATGCAGAAAATCGCGGACGGGATGCCCTGGACCATGCCGGCAACGATCGAGGATCCGGGCGCACTGGATGCGGTGACAGCCGCGCTCACCGCGAAAGGCTATGGAGGGGGCATGCGGGCTGTATCGCGCACAGGCGACACCTAGGCTGGCGACTGAGCGCCCAAATAAAAAGCCCCGGGCTGTGGCCCAGGGCTTTCGTAAAATCGTATCTCGAAGATCGCGGCTTAGAAGCGGCCGTCGTCTTCTTCGTCGTCGTCCTTGCGGGTCGACTTGAGGGAGGAAAGCTTGGCGAACACGGCGTTCGCATCGATTTCCTTTTCCTTCTCTTCTTCACGTTCGCTGCGGAAACCGCCGAAGCCGATGTTTTCGGCTTCTGCAGCCGGCTGCAGGGATGCACCGAGTTCGGCAGCGGTGGGCAGCGGACGACCCTTCGAGGCCTTTTCGACTTCAAGGTCGAGATCGATCTGGCTGCAGAGGCCGAGCGTGACCGGGTCCATCGGCGCCAGGTTTGCGGCGTTCCAGTGGGTGCGCTCGCGGATCTGCTCGATGGTCGACTTGGTGGTGCCGACGAGGCGCGAAATCTGCGCGTCCTTCAGTTCCGCGTGATTGCGCACCAGCCAGAGAATGGCGTTGGGGCGATCCTGGCGCTTCGAGACCGGCGTGTAACGCGGGCCGCGGCGCTTGGATTCAGGAACGCGAACTTTCGGCTCGGAAAGCTTGAGCTTGTAGTTGATATCCTTTTCAGCGCGTTCGATCTCGTCGCGGGACAGCTGGCCGGTGGCGATCGGGTCGAGGCCCTTGATACCCTGCGCTGCTTCGCCGTCTGCAATCGCCTTCACCTCAAGCGGGTGAAGTTTGCAGAACTGGGCGATCTGGTCGAACGAAAGCGCGGTGTTGTCGACGAGCCAGACGGCTGTCGCTTTCGGCATGAGCAGTGTTTGAGCCATAGATATAGTTCCTCTGTCCGTCCGCGCCGGTGTCGCGGGCGTGGGTATCAACCACAATTTCCGGGAATTTATTGCCCTATATTCGATTTGCGTCGGAATTGCAAATCGTCCAGCACCTTACCCTTTGTCTAATTGCGGCCCATGTTCCAAGTGTTAGATATGGGTGAAAGCAGGGAGGAGCACATGTCCGAAAAAATTTATCCGGTCGAGAAAGCCACCAAGGCAAAGGCGCTCATCGACAAGGACAAGTATGACAAGTGGTATGAGGAAAGCATTGAAAACCCCGACAAGTTCTGGGGCAAGCATGGCAAGCGGATCGACTGGTTCAAGCCTTTCACCAAGGTAAAAAACACGTCGTTCAAGGGCAAGGTCTCGATCAAGTGGTTCGAGGATGGCCAGACCAACGTTTCCTACAATTGCATCGATCGGCACCTGAAGACGCATGGCGAGCGCACTGCGATCATCTGGGAAGGTGACAACCCGTATATCGACAAGAAGATCACCTACAACCAGCTCTACGATCAGGTCTGCCGCATGGCGAACGTGCTGAAGAAGCACGGCGTCAAGAAGGGCGACCGGGTGACGATCTACATGCCGATGATCCCGGAGGCAGCCTATGCGATGCTGGCCTGCGCCCGTATCGGCGCGGTTCATTCGGTCGTGTTCGGCGGATTTTCGCCGGAAGCGCTGGCTGGCCGCATCATCGACTGCCAGTCGACATTCGTGATCACCTGTGACGAGGGCGTGCGCGGCGGCAAACCGGTGCCGCTCAAGGAAAATACCGATACCGCTATCCGCATCGCAGCCAAGCAGTATGTCACGGTCAACAAGGTTCTGGTCGTCCGCCGTACCGGCGGCAAGACGAACTGGGCGCCCGGCCGCGACCTCTGGTATCACCAGGAAATCGCCACCGTGAAAGAGCATTGCGAACCGGTGAAGATGAAGGCGGAAGACCCGCTGTTCATTCTCTACACGTCCGGTTCCACCGGCAAGCCGAAAGGCGTTCTGCACACGACCGGCGGCTATCTCGTCTATGCGGCCATGACGCATGAATACACGTTCGATTACCATGATGGGGATATCTACTGGTGCACGGCCGATGTGGGCTGGGTGACCGGGCATTCCTATCTCGTCTACGGACCGCTCGCGAACTGCGCGACAACGCTGATGTTCGAAGGCGTGCCGAATTTCCCCGATCAGGGCCGGTTCTGGGAAATTGTCGACAAGCACAAGGTCAACATCTTCTACACGGCGCCGACCGCCATCCGTTCGCTGATGGGGGCCGGCGACGAGTTCGTGACGCGGTCGTCAAGGGCCAGCCTGCGGTTGCTGGGAACGGTCGGCGAGCCAATCAATCCGGAAGCCTGGAACTGGTACCACGAAGTGGTCGGAAACAAGCGCTGCCCGATCGTCGATACCTGGTGGCAGACGGAAACCGGCGGCCACATGATCACCCCGCTCCCGGGTGCCACGGCGCTCAAGCCGGGTTCGGCGACGAAACCGTTTTTCGGCGTGCAGCCGCAGCTGGTGGACAATGAAGGCAATGTTCTCGAAGGGGCTGCCGACGGCAATCTCTGCATCATCGACAGCTGGCCGGGCCAGATGCGCACGCTCTACGGCGATCACGACCGCTTCGTCGAGGCCTACTTCACCACCTACAAGGGCAAGTACTTCACCGGCGACGGCTGCCGGCGTGACGAGGACGGCTATTACTGGATCACGGGCCGCGTCGACGACGTGCTTAACGTCTCCGGCCATCGTCTCGGTACGGCGGAAGTGGAATCGGCGCTGGTGTCGCACAATCTCGTGTCGGAGGCTGCCGTGGTCGGCTATCCGCACAACATCAAGGGCCAGGGCATCTATTGCTACGTGACGCTGATGGCGGGCAACGAGGGGACGGAGGAGCTTCGCCAGCAGCTGGTCAAGCATGTGCGCCAGGAGATCGGCCCGATAGCGGCACCCGACAAAATCCAGTTCTCGCCCGGCCTGCCCAAGACCCGATCCGGCAAGATCATGC
The DNA here is from genome assembly GCF_001423425.1 of Rhizobium sp. Leaf306. Taxonomy (GTDB): domain Bacteria; phylum Pseudomonadota; class Alphaproteobacteria; order Rhizobiales; family Rhizobiaceae; genus Neorhizobium; species Neorhizobium soli. The sequence goes on along the minus strand of NZ_LMNX01000006.1, from coordinate 78,617 downwards.
GACGCATTCTGCGCAAGATTGCCGAGGATGATTTCGGTGCACTGGGAGATACGTCGACACTCGCCGATCCAGGCGTTGTGGACGATCTGATCGCCAACCGCCAGAACAGGGCGGACTGATCCGATAACCCAGGTGGGATGTCAGCGTAGCCGGCATCCCACCTGGGACTGGATTTCTTGAACGTCTCTCAGCGAATGGCATACGGTTTCGCACGGGATGCTGTCGTGGTCGGCATCGGCCCGGCTATACCCCTCGCACCAGAGGATGACGGCCTGTTCGCAGCTTGAAACGTCCTTGCAGGTTTTCGCCTGCGCTCCCGCGCCAAGCAAAACCGCCGCAACCAGAATTACAAATCTCTTCATTTCCACCCCCGCATGCGAGGGTATATGTGCGTATTCTCTAACTCAAGCGGCCAATACAGGCTCAGTCACCACAGACCGGCACCATTTTCCGCCCGCCGTCATAGGGTTGAACCAGTCCAGCGAGAAGCAGGTCCGAGCCAGCGCTGCGGCCATCGGGCAGCACGACGTCAGCGACGATGCGGCCGAAATATTTGTCTCCGGTAATGTTGACGAGCTCGATCGTCGCGGACGCTTTTGTCAGTGCCTCCAGGGCCTGCCGCGCGTCGCCGCCGGCTTGCTGGACGGAATGGCACTTCGACTTGAGCTCCGGCGCATCGATGCCCCTGATGCGGACATAGACTTCAACCCGCTGCTGCGGCCAAGGCCGCGCCTCGACCAGGATGGTATCGCCATCGATGACGCGTAGGATCTCGGCAGCAACAGGTCCCGAGATTTCTTCGCGCGCGCTCGCCTCAGCCGCAGGGGCTCCAAAGAGAACAGCAATGAGCGCGAGATATCTGACCATGAAAGGAATAAATTCCGATCATTGGTTGAAGTCAATAGGAATATTTGCTTACGGTTTTACCGCTCAGAAATCGATGGCGCGGCCGTTGATTTCCCAGTCGCCGAAGCGGGCGGGATCGGCGCCGCCGCGGCCGCCGAATTCTTCCGGGGTGTCCGTCTTTGCGGCTGCCTGCCGGCGCTCCTCGGCTTCCTTCAGCGCGCGCTGGGCAGCCGGCGAGAGCGGTTTGCTTGGCGCTGCGGTCTCGATCTGCGTTTCGCTATTGTCGTTGTCGGGCGTCTGCATTTCATTCACCGGATGGTTTATTGAAAGTCTGAGCGAATTCACCACATTATAGGGCGTTCTGAAGATTTCGAAAACCCTTACACGGGTTGAATTGGCAACGGGAGATATGACGATGAATGTGATGCGCACCGCCATGCTTCTGGCCTTCATGACGGCGTTGTTCATGGGCATCGGCTTCCTGATCGGCGGCAAGGGCGGGATGATGATCGCTCTGGTGATCGCGGCCGGCATGAACCTGTTTTCCTACTGGAACTCCGACAAGATGGTGCTGTCGGCCTATCATGCGCAGGAAGTGAATGCGCAGTCGGCGCCGGAATTTTACCTGATGGTGCAATCGCTTGCGGCCAATGCGGGCCTGCCGATGCCGAAGGTCTATATCTACGACAACCCGCAGCCGAATGCGTTTGCGACCGGCCGCAATCCGGAAAATGCCGCCGTTGCCGCCTCGACCGGTCTGTTGCAAAGCCTGACGCATGACGAAGTGGCCGGCGTCATGGCGCATGAGCTCGCGCATGTGCAAAACCGCGACACGCTGATCATGACAATCACCGCGACACTTGCCGGTGCAATTTCCATGCTCGGCAATTTTGCGTTTCTGTTCGGCGGAAATCGCGGTAACAACAGCAATCCGTTCGGTTTTATCGGTGTGATAGTCGCCATGGTTGTTGCGCCGTTTGCGGCGATGCTGGTGCAGATGGCGATCAGCAGGACGCGCGAATATTCGGCCGACCGTCGCGGCGCCGAGATCTGCGGCAAACCGCTGGCGCTTGCTTCCGCGCTCTCCAAGATTGCCGGCACGGCGCGGCAGGTTCCGAATTACGAAGCGGAGCGCAACCCGGCGACGGCGCATATGTTCATTATCAACCCGCTTTCGGGCGAGCGGATGGATAACCTGTTTTCGACCCATCCGAATACGGACAACCGGATCGCAGCACTTCAGCAGATGGCTGGTGAGTTCCGGGGGGACATCGGCGGCGGTGGCTCGACGGGGCAGTCTTCGGCTGCTAGACCGCAGCGAAGCGCGCGCTCCGTTCCGAATTCCGGCTCCGACAGCCGGTGGGGCCGCAGTTCGAACGAACCGCCCAAGGGTCCATGGTCTTGAACGACAAGAAAAACAACAAGCCTTCCAGATCAACTGGCGCGCGGGAAAACCCGACATCCCATGCGCCAGGCTCACGCCGTGAAGCCGGACCGGGAAAGCCTGGGCTCGAAGTCCGCATGACGGCCGCAAAGCTTTTGTCGGCGGCCATCGACAAGAAAATTTCGCTCGACGGGATGCTCGACCTGTCCCACGGCAACCCGGCCTACAAGGCATTGGGCGATGCCGACCAGGCGCTGACGCGTGCCATCCTGACCACCGCCCTTCGCCATCTGACCCGGCTCGAAGCAGCGATCTCCTCGATGATCGATACGCCGCTGCCGCATGGGGCAAAATCGCTGCACCATGTTCTGGTGGTTGCGGCCGCGCAGATCCTGCATCTCGACGTCCCCTCGCATGCGGCAGTCGACTTGGCCGTCGAGCAGGCCAATCGCGATCCGCGCAACCGTCGCTTTGCCAAGCTGGTGAATGCCGTTCTGCGCCGCATGGTGCGCGAAAAGGAAGAGATCCTCGCGGCCACCGCTTCGGTGTCGCCGGTACCGGACTGGTTCCGCAAGCGTCTGGTTGCCGCCTACGGCGAGACCGAGGCCGACAAGATTGCGGAAGCGCAGCTGACGCCGGCCGCGATTGATCTGACAGTGAAAAGCGATGCCAAGGGCTGGGCGGAAAAGCTCGGCGGCAAGCTGTTGCCAACAGGCAGCATCCGCCTCCAGGCTTTCCAGGGATCGGTGACCGGTCTCGAGGGCTTCGAGGACGGTGAATGGTGGGTGCAGGACGTTGCCGCATCCATTCCGGCACAGTTGTTCGGTGACCTCACGGGCAAGCGCATCGCGGATCTGTGTGCCGCCCCCGGCGGAAAGACGGCGCAGCTGGTTGTGGCCGGCGCGCACGTGATTGCCGTCGAGCAATCCGCCAACCGGCTGGCGCGGCTGAAGGAAAACCTGGCACGGCTCGGTCTCGAAGCGGAGCTTTCGAGCGGCGATCTGTTCGAATTCAAACCGGACGAATTGCTTGATGGCGTGCTGCTTGATGCACCCTGCTCGTCCACCGGCACCACCCGCCGCCATCCCGATGTGCTCTGGACCAAGGGACCCGAGGATATCGGCAAGCTTGCCGTGCTGCAGGAACGCATGCTGCGGTATGCGGTGACGCTGGTAAAACCGGGTGGGCTCATCGTGTTTTCGAACTGCTCGCTCGATCCGCTGGAGGGCGAGAAGCTGGTGGCCAAGGTGCTGGCGGATACGCCGACACTGGAACGGCAGCCGGTCAGCCCGAGCGATTGGCCGGGTCTGGAATCCGCGATTTCAGATCTCGGTGAATTTCGGACCACGCCGGCCATGCTGCCGGGGGATGAGACCTTTGCCGGTGGCATGGATGGCTTCTTCGCGAGCGTGCTCCGCGTCAGGTAAGTCTTTATTCACTATAACCTTACATAGTTTCGGTTGATCCATAATCGATTCCGGGCGCTCGGGGAGAGCATCCGGCCCTGCGGAGAATATCTCAAGTGACGATGGGGCTTGCCGATCGCCGAAGGCTTCTCGCCTTCGGCATGCGGGAGATCTGGCGACGCATGTGTCGCCGGTCCGCCGGCATGCGCCTTGCTCTGACACCGCTGCCGGTGCCGGACAGGTTGATCGTGGCGCCCACCGACCTGCGATCGATCGATCCGTTCATTGCCGAGGAAATACTCGAAGGACGCTATCCGCTGGCCGGCCGCGTTCTCGAAACCTTCGGTCATTCGCCGTTCCAGGTCGAGCTTCCGTCCAAGGCGTTTGCCGAGCGGCTGCATTCGTTTGCCTGGCTGCGGCATGTTCGCGCAAACAAGACGGAAGAGGCCTGCGACCACGCCCGTGACGTGGTGGCGGACTGGATCACGCTGCATGGCCGTCGCCAGAGGGGCATCGGCTGGGAACCGAGCGTGGTGGCCGAGCGGGTGGTCGCGTGGCTGTCCCACTCGACCGTCCTCTTGCAGGGCGCGGAGGCCGGCTTCTACCGCCGCTTCATGAAGAGCCTGGCGTTTCAGGTGCGCTACCTGCGCAAGATCGCCGGCTGCATTCCCGCCGACGAGACCCGGCTTCGCATCCGCATCGCGCTCGCCATGGCGTCGGTTTCCATGCCCACACGCGCGGCCTTCATCCGCCGCGAAGGTGCGCGGCTCGACCGTGAACTGGAATTCCAGATCCTCGCCGATGGCGGCCATCTCTCGCGCAATCCGCGCTCGATGCTGGATGCGCTGCTCGATCTTCTGCCCCTGCGGCAGACCTATATCAATCTCGGTCACGATCTGCCGCAAAAGCTGATCCCGACGATCGACCGGATCTATCCGGCGCTGCGCTTCTTCCGGCATCAGGATGGTGATCTGGCGCTGTTCAACGGTGCGACGGCGACACCGGCAAGCGAGCTGATGTCGGTGCTGCGGTATGACGAAAGCGGTGGCAAGCCGTTCAAGGCGCTGCCGCATATGAACTATCACCGGCTGACAGCCGAAGACACGACGCTGATCGTCGATACGGGCTGGTCGGAGCCGGAATTCTCGCGCACGGCGCATGCGGGTTGCCTCGCCTTCGAGCTCTCGTCGGGCCGCAACAGGTTTATCGTCAACTCGGGCTCACCTAAATTTTCCGGGCGCGGCCACCGCAAGATGGCGCGCTCGACAGCGGCACATTCGACGCTGACGCTGTCGGAGACGTCATCGAGCCGGATCGCCAAGTCGAAGCTTGCCGGCCCCATCCTGCTTCCCGGCGTTTCGGATGTCACCATCGACCGACGTGACGATGCGCATGGCAACGACTGGCTGCGGGCGACCCATGACGGGTATCTCAAGGAGTTCGGCTATCTCTACCATCGCGAGATCGGCCTCAACACGACCGGCAACAAGATCAAGGGCCATGACCGGCTGTTCGTGCCGGATGGCGAGGAGCCGGGAGACGAGAGACTGGTGGCTGTGGTTCGCTTTCACATCCACCCGGCCATTCGGCTGGTGCGGCGCGACCCGGAAAGCGTCGTGATGCAGGCGAGTGATGGCGAGAAATGGCTGTTTTCGGCGCCGGGTCTCGAGGTCATGATCGACGAGGACATCTTCTTTGCAGATGTTTCCGGCCCTCGCCCGAGCCAGCAGCTGGCGATCGAATTTACCCTGCCAGAGGTCACCGAAATCCGCTGGATGCTGCGGCGCGCCGATTAGCCCTGGTTGGAATAGGGTTTCCCTGAAGGGGTAGCTGTGCTAACCGGCGCCCAATCCCTTTTAGCCCTTTCGGGGCACCCTCTTTCAGGAGAGACCGATGGCCGTCGCATCCAAGAAAATCCCAGCGCCCGACCGCGTCAAGATCCGCACAGCGCTTCTTTCCGTGTCCGACAAGGCCGGCATCATCGAGCTCGCCAAGGCGCTGACCGAACAGGGTGTAAAGCTTCTGTCCACCGGCGGCACGCACAAGGCGATCGCGGCCGCGGGTCTTGCCGTCACCGACGTCTCCGAAGTCACGGGTTTTCCTGAAATCATGGACGGTCGCGTCAAGACGCTGCATCCGACCGTGCATGGCGGCCTTCTCGCCATCCGCGACGACGAGGAGCATGTCGCCGCGATGCAGAAACACGGCATCGAGAGTATCGATCTTTCGGTCATCAACCTCTATCCGTTCGAGGAAGTGCGCGCGGCAGGCGGCGACTATCCGACGACGGTCGAGAATATCGATATCGGCGGCCCGGCGATGATCCGTGCGTCTGCCAAGAACCATGCCTATGTCACGATCGTCACCGATCCCTCTGATTACACTGCCCTGATCGAGGCGCTGCAGGCCAATGGCGGCGAGACGGACTATGCGTTTCGCCAGAAGCTTGCCGCCAAGGCCTATGCCCGCACCGCAGCCTATGACACGGCGATCTCCAACTGGTTTGCCGAAGCGCTCGAGATCGAGACGCCGAGCTATCGGACGATCGGCGGCGTGCTGAAGGAAGCCATGCGCTACGGCGAGAACCCGCACCAGAGCGCCGGCTTCTACGTGACTGGCGAGAACCGCCCCGGCGTTGCCACGGCGGTGCTGCTGCAGGGTAAGCAGCTGTCCTACAACAACATCAACGATACCGATGGCGCCTTCGAGCTGATCGGTGAATTTGCGGCCGATCAGGGACCGGCTTGTGCCATCATCAAGCACGCCAACCCTTGCGGCGTCGCGACCGGCTCGACGCTGAGGGACGCCTATCTGCGGGCGCTTGCCTGCGACAGCACCTCTGCCTTCGGCGGCATCATTGCGCTCAACCAGTTGCTCGATGCCGAGACAGCGGAAGAGATCGTCAAGCTGTTTACCGAAGTGATCATCGCGCCCGAGGTTTCCGACGAGGCAAAGGCGATCATCGCTTCCAAGAAGAACCTGCGCCTGCTGGTGACCGGCGGTCTGCCGGACCCGCGTTCGCGCGGCATTACGGCAAAGACCGTTGCCGGCGGCCTTCTGGTGCAAAGCCGCGACAACGGTGTCATCGAGGATGTCGATCTGAAGGTCGTGACCAAGCGCGCACCGACGCCGACCGAGCTTGAAGACATGAAGTTCGCCTACAAGGTGGCAAAGCACGTCAAGTCCAACGCCATCGTCTATGCCAAGGACGGCCAGACGGCAGGCATTGGCGCCGGCCAGATGAGCCGCATCGATTCCGCTCGCATCGCCGGCCTTAAGGCCGAAGATGCGGCGAAGGCGATGGGCTGGGCCGAGCCGATGACCAAGGGGTCAGCGGTCGCTTCGGAAGCCTTCTTCCCGTTTGCCGATGGTCTGCTTTCGGCGATTGCTGCCGGCGCAACCGCTGTCATCCAGCCCGGCGGGTCGATGCGCGATGCGGAAGTGATTGCGGCCGCCGATGAGCATGGTGTGGCGATGGTGTTTACCGGCATGCGTCACTTCCGGCACTAATCCGAGCCGAAAACTTTCTATCCGGCCGATCTGTCGGCCGGATAGGGCACGGTCAGAAGCAGGATAAGGCCGGTGCCGAGAAAGACTGTCAGCGTCGCCATACCAAGATGGGCCGAGCCCGTTGCATAGGTGACGATGGAAAATGACAGCGTTGCGAGAAAGCTCGTGGCGCGTCCAGACAGCGCGTAAATGCCGAAATAGCGGCCGGCCTCCGACACATCGATGCTGCGGGCAAGGTATGACCGCGACGAGGCCTGGACCGGGCCGAAGGCGGCACCGATCAGAAGCCCGAACAGAATGTAGGCCTTTTCCGCCGCGGTGCCGAACATACCGCCTGAATCCTCCATGGAAAGCGGCATCAGGCCGAAGAAGACCTCACCCGGGCTGGTGGAAACGATGCCGAGCGTTGCGATCAACAGCAGGACTAGACTTGTAACCACGACAGTCTTTGATCCGAGCACGCGGTCGAGGACCCCGGCGGCGATACAACCGAAGATCGCCACGACATTCAGGATGATGCCGTAGATGCCGATCTCAATGGTCGCCCAGCCGAACATTGCGGCCGCAAACGTGCCGCCGAGAATGATCAGGCCGTTGACGCCATCCTGATAGAGCATGCGGGCAATCAGGAAACGGATGATGCCGGGGCGATGCTTAAGTTCACGCAAGGTGCCTGCAAGTTCACGGAAGCCGGAGCCGACGGCCTTTGCGAGAGGCAGCCCTTTCGGGGCGTCCGGCGTGAAGAGGAACATCGGCAAGATGAACAGAAGATACCAGATCGCCGCGATCGGGCCGGTGATGCGGGCGTCCTCGCCGAGCGTCGGATCAAGACCGAACAGCGGCGGAATGCCGATCAGCGTCAGGCCCGTTTCCGGATTGGCTGCAAGCAGCGCGACGACCGCGATCAGCACGGTCATGCCGCCGAGATAACCCAGACCCCAGGCGATGTTCGAGACCCTGCCGATATCGACCTTGGACACCAGACGCGGCATCATGGAATCGTTGAAGACGATCGAAAATTCGGCCGCGATCGAGGCAAGGATGATGCAGGTGACCGGCAGGGTGAGCGGCGAGCCGGGTGCCGCCTGCCAAAGCATGACGAGGCTTGCGACCTTGATCAGTGCAAAGCTTGCGATCCATGGCTTTCTGGCGCCCGACTGATCGGCGATCGAGCCCAGGATCGGAGACAGGATGGCGATGACGACGGAGGATGCCGTCGCCATGTTGCTCCAGGTGGTCTGGGCGGAGATCGGGTCGTCGGTGAGGCGCGCGACGAAATACGGGCCGAAGATGAAGGTGATGACAACGGTAAAGAACGGCTGTGCTGCCCAGTCGAACAGCATCCAGCCCCAGATGCCGCGCCGGCCTGGTTTAGCCGGCGCCTCGTCAAGTCCTGTCTCGGCCATCTTGTTTTCCCCGAAGCCCCTGCCCTCAAGCCGACCGTGCGTGCGCCAGATCTCCCAGCAGGCCGGCGGCGACGGAGATCTTAGAGAGCGTCAGATCGCCGCTTTCGCTGAGGCTCATCAGTTCGGCGCCGATGCGGTTGACGCGCAGTCGATCGCCAGCGATCCAGGCCTCCACCGGCTTCTTGTCCTTGCGGTGCTCGGTCAAGACGGCAATGACGATGTCCCGGCGGGCCGAGGCAAGCTGTTGCAGGCTGCGTGACAGCGCCAGGCTTTCGTAATGGTCGCTTGTGCCGATCCGCTCGCCGGCCACAATCAGCCGGTTGACGCGGAACGTCTCGGTGACGGCGAAATAGCTCTCGATAGCGCGCGCCATGCTTTCGCCCGTCCGGTCGGCAATCCGCATGATCTCCGGCACGATGACGAGTGCCGATAGCAGGCGTATCTCTTTCACGAGACCGGACGGCGCACCTTCGGCCTCAAGTTCTGCGGCAAGCGGGCCCGTTTCGGCGATGATATCGTCGGTCACGGTGGCGCGCAGCCCCTTGATGGCGGCCCTGAGCCTGGCGATGGCATCAGTCAGTTCCGTCGTGCCGATCTGCGTCTGGAGCGCGAGATAGGTGCCGATGCCGATGATGCGGGTAACCTGGGCGTAGAGATCATTCTGAACCCGGCCGGAGATCTTGCCATCCAGCTGGTCGATTTCGGCCCAGATATTCTCCAGATCGAAGCCGTCGCGAACGAGGAAGAGTGCCTTCACGACATTGGCCGCGGTGGCGCCCGTCATGTCGCTCATCATGTGGATAAAGCCCGGTCCTCCGCGGTTGATGGCTTCGTTTGCCAGCGCCGTCGCGACGATCTCGCGGTGCAGGCGGTGGCCGGCAATATCGGCGGCATAAGCCTTCTGCATCTTCGCCGGGAAATAGGCTTTCAGCACGGATGCGAAATACGGGTCGTCGGGGATGGTGCTGTCGATCAGGGCGTCGAACAGGACGATCTTCGAGTAGGAGACGAGCACGCCGATCTCCGGTCGTGTCAGCGGCCGGCCGCTGGCATAGCGCTCGGCAAGTTCGACATCGTCGGGCAGCGTTTCGACCTTGCGGTTCAGCCGCCCTTCGCTTTCGAGGACCGACATCAGGCGGGCTAGCTGCTCGCGATTGGCGGCACCCTTGCGCTCGACGAGCGAAATCGCCAGCGGTTGCAGGTAGTTGTTGCGCAAGACGAGATGACCCACGTCTTCCGTCATGGAGGCGAGCAGCGTGTTGCGCTTGGCGCGAGTCAGCCTGCCGTCCTGCATGGCCGGATTGAGCGCGATCTTGATATTGACCTCGACGTCGGACGAATTGACGCCCGCGGAATTGTCGATCGCGTCGGAATTGCAGCGCCCGCCGGCAAGCGAATAGGCGATGCGGCCCTTCTGGGTGACGCCAAGATTGGCACCCTCGCCGATGACGCTGGCACCGACTTCCGCGGCCGTGATGCGGATCGGATCATTGGCGCGGTCGCCCACTTCGGTATCGGTTTCGGACGCGGCCTTGATATAGGTGCCGATGCCGCCGAACCAGAGAAGATCCACCTTGCTTTTCAGGATCGCCGTCAGAATCTCGAAGGGCGAGGCCGTCATCTTGTCGAAGCCGATCGCCGCTGCCGCCTGTTTGGTCAGCTTTACGGATTTTTCCGTGCGCGAGATGATCATCGCGCCTTCAGAGAGCGTCGAGCGGTCGTAATCCTGCCAGCTGGAGCGGGCAAGGGCGAACATGCGGCTTCGCTCGGCGAAGGATTTTTCGATATCCGGATCCGGATCGATAAAGATGTCGCGGTGGTCGAAGGCGGCGATCAGGCGGATCTTTTCCGACAGAAGCATGCCGTTGCCGAACACGTCGCCCGACATGTCGCCGACACCGGCGACCGAGAACGGCGTCGTCTGGATGTCGATGTCCTTTTCGCGGAAATGCCGCTTGACCGCTTCCCAGGCGCCGCGGGCGGTGATGCCCATCTTCTTGTGGTCGTAGCCGGCCGAGCCGCCCGATGCGAAGGCGTCATCCAGCCAGAAGCCGGCTTCCTGCGCCAGTCCGTTGGCGGTGTCGGAGAAGGTTGCCGTTCCCTTATCGGCAGCGACGACGAAGTAAGGATCGTCCCCGTCGATGCGCAGCGTGTTTTCGGGCGGGACGACTTCTCCGTCGATGATGTTGTCGGTAACCGATAGAAGCGTGCGGATATAGGTCTTGTAGGCTTCCTTGCCGGCGTTGAAGAAGGCGTCGCGCGAGGCGGCTGAGGGAAGCATCTTCGGGAAGAAGCCGCCCTTTGCGCCGACGGGAACGATGACGGCATTCTTGACCTGCTGTGCCTTCACAAGGCCCAGCACTTCGGTGCGATAATCCTCGCCGCGGTCCGACCAGCGGATGCCGCCTCGTGCGACCTTGCCAAAGCGCAGGTGAACGCCTTCTACTTCGGTGCCGTAGACGAAGATTTCGCGGAACGGGCGCGGCTCCGGCAGGCCGTCGAGCATGTCAGGATCAAGCTTGAACGCCAGCATCGGCTTTGCGCCGCCGTTCTCGTCCACCTGGAAGTAATTGGTGCGAAGCGTCGCGTCGATCGCGTTGACGAACCGGCGCAGTGTGCGGTCCTCGTCAAGGTTCGGCACGTTGCCGAGTGCTTCCTCGATCGTCTCGTGCAGCTCGGTCAGCTTCTTGATGCGGGTCTTTTCGGCAATCTTCGGATCGAACCCGTCGCGGAACAGGCGGAAGACGGCGGCGGAGATTTCCGGATACTTGTTGAGCGTATCGGCAATGTAGGTCTGCGAGTAGACGATGCCGGCCTGGCGCAAATAGCGGGCATAGGCGCGCAGCACGGTCACTTCGCGGGCGGAAAGACCGGCAAGCAGAACGAGTCGGTTGAAGCCGTCATTGTCGATCAATCCCTCGAAGGCTTTGAGGAACGCGTCTTCGAGCCGCTGTCCTTCGCGCGCGAGATCGATCTCACGGGCGCCTTCGAGCTGCAGTTCCATGTCGTGCAGCACGATCCGGTCCGCCTGGGGGCCGGCGTGGATTTCGAATGTCTGCTCGCTGACCACGTGAAAGCCGAGATTTTCGAGAAGCGGCACGCGGCGCGACAGGGAAAGATGCTGGTCGCGGTGGAAGATCTTTAGCGAAACGGTATTGGCATCGTCACCGGGGCGCCGGTAGAAGTCGATGCGGATTGTTTCACCCGCCGCGCAGGCGGCAATATCGGGAAGGTCGGCAAAGGTCTCTTCCGGCGAGAACGCTTCCTGGAAAGCGCGGGTGACGGACAGGCGGGGTCCGTCTTCCGCAAGCAATGCGAACCTGTCTTCCCACGGCGTCGCGATAAGGCGCACAGCCTCCTCGAGCTTTGCCTGCGCGACACGCGGCGTCTTGCCGCCGCTGCGACCAATGATCATATGGACGCGGGCAACGCGGGCTTCCGGGAAGGCCGGGTAATAGGCCGAGACGTGGCCGTCGAAGATCTCGCAGAGATATGCGCCGACCTTTTCGCGGACGATCGAATTATAATCCTCGCGCGGCACGTAGACGATGACCGAAACGAAACGGTCGAAATGGTCGATACGCGGCAGCACGCGCACGCGCGGCCTCTCGCTCAGCTCCATGATCTGTTCGCAGAAGCTCGAGAGCACGTCGAGATCGATCTGGAAGAGATCGTCGCGCGGGTAGGATTCCAGCGTGTTTTCGAGCATGCGGCCCGAATGGCTTTCCGGATCGAACCCGAAATTCTTTTCAATACGGGCGATCTTTGCGCGCAGCAGCGGCACGTCGCGGACGGACTGGGTATAGGCAGTGGAGGTGAACAGGCCGACGATGCGCAGTTCGCCGACCACATTGCCCTTCTCATCGAAGCGCTTCACCCCGACGTAATCCATATAGGCGCGACGGTGCACGACGGATTTGACGTTGGCCTTGGCGACGATGAGGAAATCCGGGCCGTCGAGAAATTCGAGGATTTCTGGCGTCGTCGTGACCTGATCCTTGCCCTGACGCAGGACGAGCACATCCGGATCGGACAGAATGCCGAGGCCCCTGCCCTTGCCGCGCTCCACCTTGGCATCGGCGCCCTTGCCCGAATAGGTGTATTCGCGCATGCCGAGGAAGGTGAAATTGTCGTTCCTGAGCCAGTCGAGAAAAGCATACGCCTCGTCGGCATCGGCCTTCTTGCCTTTTTTAGCGTTGACGAGTTGGGCCTGGGCGTCTTTGAGAACGCCGAGCATCGCGGACCAGCCGGTAATGGCCTGGTGCACCTGGTTAAGAACAAAGCGGATTCGCTCGACCAGCCCGTCGGCTTGCTCGTCGTTGAGCTGAGGCACATGGATCTGGATCAGGCTGACGTGATGGGCCGGGTCGCCGGGTCGCTCGCTCGAGTGAAGCGTCGGCTGCTTGCCGGGTTCGATGACGAGGATCGGATGGACGGCCATCGTGAGGTCGCGATAGGCCGTCGTCACCTCACCCATGACCGAATCGAACAGGAAGGGCATGTTGCGATCGATCACCGTAATGATCGAAACGGGCATTCCATCGGGCTCGACGCCATCGAGTGTCTCGATCGTGACGTCGGCCTTCATGCGCGTCCAGGCTTTCAGCCGTCTGGCGGCATGCCCGGCGCAGAGTGCGAGCATTTCGGGCGTGTAGTTTTCGAGATCGTCACTGCTGGCGCGGCTGAAGATCAGGAAGGGATCGAGATGGTCCTCCATGCCGGAAGCGGCCGCAATCTTGCCCGCCTTCTCGATCTGCTTGTCCCGCTTCGGGTTTTGCCGGCCTGCCATCTGTCTCTCCCTAAATTTTTTCTCAACGTGCGATAAAACGCAGCCAATGTCATTATGCTTTGCCGCGGTGTCTCACCGGTGCTTGCGGCTGGAATTTGTCATAGGCGTGTCACGTCTTGTTGACATGCCGACACAGAGATCCGATCAACGGTTCGATAACGTCGAAAGCAAGCATCATGCAGGGTAATTCAGGCGCGGTCATCGTCATTTCCAGCCATGTGATCCGTGGCTCGGTCGGTAACCGGGCCGCCGTCTTCGCGCTCGAGACCCTGGGATATCCCGTCTGGGCCATGCCGACCGTCGTGCTGCCCTGGCATCCAGGGCACGGTCCTTCGACGCGCCTGACGTTTCCCGAATCGGATTTCGACAAGGCTATAGACGATCTTATCCGGGCGCCATGGCTCGGCGAAGTGAAGGCGGTGCTGACCGGGTATTTCGGAAATGCCGCGCAGCCGCGCGCCGTGGCACGACTGATCGAGGCGCTGCGGAGAAACAACCCGGACCTTATCTATGTCTGCGATCCCGTGATGGGTGATCTCGGCGGGCTCTATATCCCGCAGCCGACAGCCGAAGCGATCCGCGACGAGCTTCTGCCGCTTGCCACCATCGCCACGCCGAACCGATACGAGCTTGCCTGGCTCTCGGGTGCACCGCTCGATGACAACAATGCGATCATGGAGGCGGCAATCGCGCTCGGGCCGCCGCGGATGCTGGTGACCTCGGCCGTGCCGATGATGACCGGCAGTACCGGCAATCTCTATCTAACAGGCAATCATGCGCTTCTGGCTGAACACCGGCTGATCGACCACGCCCCCAACGGGCTCGGAGACCTGCTTTCAGCGGTTTTCCTTGCCCGCGTCATGTCCGGCATGGATGAGGAGAAGGCCCTACAGACCACGACTGCCAGCGTGTTCGAAGTGCTGGCGCGCTCGGTAAAACGCGGCGCTAACGAGCTGACGCTGGAAATGGATGCCGCCAGCCTCTCGATGCCGATGGCGATGGTCCAGATGCGCCGGCTCGTGCATCCCCTTAAGAGGCGCAAGCCGTAAGCTCAAACAGCATGCGCATCCACACAATGGCCGTTGATTCTCGTCTGGCTGCACGATAATCGTGAGCCATGAGCGAATTTCCAGAAAAACTGCTTTCGGGCTACCGTAACTTCATGAGTGGTCGCTACAGCGACGAGCGGGAGCGCTATCGCGCGCTTGCCGATACCGGCCAGAAGCCGCATACGCTCTTGGTTGCCTGTTGCGACAGTCGCGCGGCGCCCGAGACGATCTTCGACTGCGGTCCGGGAGAACTCTTCGTGGTCCGCAACGTCGCCAACATGGTACCGCGCTACGAGCCCGACAGCCAGTTTCACGGGACATCGGCTGCGGTTGAATACGCGGTGCAGGTGCTCGAGATCCGCAATATCGTAGTGATGGGCCACGGCCGCTGCGGCGGTATCCAGGCAGCGCTCGACGCTTCCATGAAGCCGCTGTCGGAGGGGGATTTCATCGGCAAGTGGATGGGTTTGGTCAGGCCTGCGGCCACGCAGATCCAGAGCAACGACCTGATGACCCAGAGCGAGCGTCAGACAGCGCTCGAACGGGTGTCGATCCGCAATTCGATCGCCAATCTGCAGACCTTCCCCTTCGTCCGCAATCTCACGGAAAAGGGAGAACTCGACATTCACGGCGCCTGGTTCGATATCTCGACCGGCGAGTTGTGGGTGATGAACGAGAAGGGCGATTTCACCCGGCCAGACATCAGTGTACCGGCGATCGAGGCCGAGCAGAGCCCGGCCTGATCATTTCAACGGTGTAACGGCTCAGCCGCCGTCGATCTGGGCGCCCATGTATGCGATCGCCTGCTGGTAGACGGTTGCCGCGTTCCAGCCCTGGATGGCGACGAAATTCGGCTCGCCCTGCTGGTAACCGGCGCCTGTACGCCAGCCATGACCCTTGAGGAAGTTGGCGGTCGATGCCAGGGCATCGGCGCGCGAACGGACCATGTCGATATGGCCGTCACCGTCGCCATCGGCGCCGTAGCGGATGACGTTGAGCGGCAGGAACTGGGTCTGGCCGATTTCGCCATGCGCTGCACCCTTTGCAGTGGTGCTGAGATCACCGCGGGCAACGAGCTGCAGGGCAGCGTAAAGCTGTTCGGTAAAGTAGGCCGAGCGGCGGCAGTCATAGGAAAGCGTTGCGACGGCTGACAGCGTATGCTGGTCGCCCATGTAATTGCCGAAACCGGTTTCCATGCCCCAGATTGCCAGGATCGGGCCGGCCGGAACGCCGTAGCGGCGCTCAATCGACGCAAACAGCGCTGCGTTGGATTTCTTCATGGACTTGCCGCGCGAGATGATCGTTGCGCCACCGCGCTTTTTCATGAACTCGTCGAAGGAAAGCTTGAAGCTTTTCTGGCCGCGGTCGGCGCGAATGGTCGGGCGGTTGTAGACGACGTTGGCAAAGGCGCGGTCGAGAACTGCAGGGCTGATACCCTTGGACGGTGCCTGCTGCTTGAAATCGGCGACCCAGCGGTCGAAACCGGCTCCATCATTGCCGCAGGCGGCGGCAAAGGCCGGGGCTGCGGTTGCAAGCGTTGCTGCTGCGATCAATCCTGCCAGAATAGTCTTCATCATGCGGTCAAACCCGTCGAAAGTCCGGATTGCTTGGCCGAAAGCTTCCGGAAGAATTGCGCTATATTCGGCCTTATGACCCCAGTGGCGGATAATCGCAATTCATCTTCCCATGAATAGTTCGTGAAGAGAGACGAATCGAAAAAACCCCGTCATTTCTGACGGGGCTTTCTAAGCGGATTTGCTTAATAAAGTACGTTACTTATTAAGCAGCAACCTTGCGTGGCTTGATGAGACCGCGATTGACCAGAAGTTCGGCAATCTGGATCGCGTTTAGCGCGGCACCCTTGCGCAGGTTGTCGGAGACGACCCAGATGTTGAGTCCGTTTTCGATGGTTGCGTCTTCGCGGATACGCGAAATGTAGGTCGCATCTTCACCGGCGCATTCGAGAGGCGTGATGTAGCCGCCGTCTTCGTGCTTGTCGATGACAAGGCAACCCGGCGCTTCGCGCAGGATATCGCGGGCCTGATCGGCTGTGATCTCGTTTTCGAACTCGATGTTGACGGATTCGGAGTGGCCGATAAAGACCGGAACGCGCACGGCCGTGCAGGTAACGCGGATCTTCGGGTCGAGCATCTTCTTGGTCTCGGCCAGAACCTTCCACTCTTCCTTCGTGTAGCCGTCTTCCATGAAGCTATCTATATGCGGGATGACGTTGAAGGCGATGCGCTTGGTGAACTTCTTCGATTCGACCGGATCGGCGACGAACACGGCGCGGGTCTGGGTGAAGAGTTCGTCCATGCCTTCCTTGCCGGCACCGGACACCGACTGGTAGGTGGAAACGACGACGCGCTTGATCTTGGCAAAGTCATGCAGCGGCTTCAGCGCGACGACGAGCTGGGCCGTCGAGCAGTTCGGATTGGCAATGATGTTCTTCTTGGAGAAACCGACGATGGCGTCGGGGTTCACTTCCGGAACGATCAGCGGCACTTCCGAATCGTAGCGCCAGGCGGACGAGTTGTCGATGACGACGCAGCCCTGCGCACCGATCTTCGGCGACCACTTCTTGGAGGCATCGCCGCCGGCGGACATCAGGCAGATGTCGGTATCGGAGAAATCGTAGTTCTCGAGGTTGGAAACCTTGAGCGTCTTGTCGCCGAAGGAAACTTCCGTTCCCTGGCTGCGGGCGGAGGCGAGTGCGACGACTTCATCAGCCGGAAAACCACGTTCCGCGAGAATGTTCAGCATTTCCCTGCCGACATTGCCGGTTGCACCGGCGACTGCGATCTTGAAACCCATTTCTTTGCTCTCTTTCTGTCTCTCCTCGGTTTTCTGAGGGGGAAGCCCGTGTCGCGCGCGACGCGGTGTTCCTTGTCCCCGGCCGTACCGGGGAGAGAGCGGTGGCCAGAGACGTCAGACGATAATTTTCGTCGTCGTTTTGGCCGTGGTTTTGTCGGAAACCGAAAGGGCAACATCCAGCCGCCCGGCAGATACTGCCAGGTCATAGCACGCAGCAAAGCGAAAGTCGCGGCGAAGCATGGACACTCCTTTTCCAAAGCTGCTCATAAAAGATTTTGCCGCAGAGTCAAGGTTGATGCGATCGGACCTCGGCGCCGTTATCACGTTTCTGTCATTGCACTGTCATGGCATGGGGCTATCCCCGAACCTCTATGCGACGCAACGACGGGGGTTTTCCATGCGTATGCTTCTTGCTGCCTTTGCAGCCACCACAATTCTTTCCGGCGGCGTGCAAGCCGCCCACGCCGCGAACGTCTTTCCGCTTGATCGGGCGACGATCCTGACCGGCTCTCCATTCGATTTCAAGGTCGAGTTCAGCTCGGTCGTAAAGCCTGAGGACGTCAAGATCACCGTCAACGGCCAGGACTACAAGTCTGTGTTCGGCAAGGATGTCGAGTTCGTTGCAGAAGAGAAAAACAAGGACAAGGTTCTCGGTTCCGCCGTCGTGCTGCGCGCACTGACGATCGCGAATGCCGGCGACTACAAGGTTGAAGTCTCTGCTGGTCCGGAAACCAAGAGCGTGACCTGGAACGTTTATGGCACCGCGGCGCAGCCAAAGGCCAAGAACGTGATCTTCCTGATCGGTGACGGTCTTTCCGTGGCGCATCGCACCGCTGCCCGCATCATGGCCAAGGGCATGACCGAGGGCAAGGCAAACGGACGTCTCGCAATGGACGACATCCCGCCGGCAGCCTTTATCGGCACGTCTGCGACGGACGCCGTTGCCACCGACAGCGCCAACACGATGTCGGCATATATGACCGGCCACAAGACAGCCGTGAACGCAATCGGCGTCTATGCCGACCGCACGCCTGACTCGCTGGACGATCCGAAGGTTGAAACATATGCGGAGGCGGTCCGCCGCCAGACGAAGAAGTCGATCGGCATCGTCACGACCGCAGAAGTTCAGGACGCAACACCCGCAGCCGTCGTCGCCCATACCCGCAAGCGCGGCGACAAGGCGGAAATCAACGGCATGCTCTTCGACGTCAAGCCGGACGTCCTACTCGGCGGCGGTTCCGCCTACTTCCTGCCCCAGGCGACGCCTGGATCCAAGCGCAAGGACGACAAGGACTACATCGCCCTGTTCAAGGACGCCGGCTACATGCTTGCGACCAGCAAGGCTGAACTGGCAACGGCATCCGGCACCAATACCGGCAAGATCCTCGGCCTGTTCCACACCGGCAACATGGACACGACGCTTGACCGCGAATTCCTGAAAAAGGGCACGACCGCGAAGTTCCCGGACCAGCCGGGCCTCGTCGACATGACCAAGGTTGCGCTCGACACGCTGTCGAAGAACCCGGACGGCTTCTTCCTGATGGTCGAAGCTGCCAATATCGACAAGATGTCCCATCCGCTGGACTGGGACCGTGCCGTCGTCGATACGATCGAGTTCGACAAGGCAATCGCCGCTGCCCGCGAATTCGCCGACAAGAACCCTGACACGCTGATCGTCGTCTCCGGCGACCATACCCACGGTGTTTCGATCATCGGTACGGTCAACGATGAAAAGCCGGGCGACGACATGCGCGAAAAGGTCGGGACCTATGCCGAGGCAGGCTTCCCGAACTATACGGACGAGAATAAGGACGGTTATCCTGACAAGGTCGATGTTACCAAGCGCCTTTTCCTGAACGCGAATAACGGTCCTGATCATTACGAGACCTTCCGTCCGAAGCTCGAAAATCCCTTCGTTCCCGCCATCCAGAACGAAAAGAAGGAATATGTCGCCAACGAAGCCTACAAGGATGTCCCAGGTGCCGTTCTCGTGACCGGCATCATCCCGAAGAGCGCTGACAGCGGCGTCCATGCGGTTGACGACGTGGTGCTTCAGGCTGCCGGCCCGGGTTCGGAAGGCTTCCGCGGCTACATGGAGCAGAGCGACGTCTACAAGGTTCTCGCGGAAACTTTCGCGCTGGGCGCCAAGCAGACCAACTAATCAGACCTATCGGGCATGAACGACAAGACTGAAAGAGGGGGCATGTCCTGTGGCATGCCCCCTGTCCAATGAGATATCGCGGGACTTGAAGATATGACTCACCTGCTGGATGATGACTGTGATCAACGCGGGAGAGTGATCATGGGAGCGCTCGAGATGGTCGACCGTCGCCAGATGCTCAAGACCTCGCTTGGCATCATTGCCGGCCTGCCGCTGCTGATATCAGGCGCAACCGCCCGCGCAGAAAACGGGCTTTCCTTCGACGAACTCTATGGCAAGGTCAGCGTTCTTGGTCTGGAATTTTCCGACAAGGTCAAGTGGCTGAACGGCCAGGAGATCGCCATGCGCGGTTTCATGGCGCCACCGCTGAGGGCGGAAGCCTCGTTCTTCGTTCTGACCGAAGTGCCGATGTCGATCTGCCCGTTCTGCTCCACCGATGCGGACTGGCCGGACAATATCGTCGTTGTCTATCTCGATGAGAAGCAGACATTCACCCAGCCAAGCCAGACGATCGAGGTGCGCGGCACGCTCGAGATGGGCTCGTGGACCGATCCGGACACCGGCTTCGTGAGCCTGCTGCGGATCCGACAGGCGGAATACGGTACGGTCTGAAGACATGATGCCTCTGAAGGTGCAATCCCTCGCCGTCTCGTTTCCCGGTCTGGCGACACCGGTTCTTTCCATCGCGAACCTTGAGATCGCCGCCGGTAGCCGCGTTGCGCTGACGGGCGGGTCGGGATCGGGCAAGAGCACGCTTCTCAATATCATTGCGGGGCTGGAGCGTGTCGGTAGCGGCCATGTGGTCTGGGGCGGGCAGGATATCGCCAGACTGTCGGAAGGCCGGCGAGACCGCTGGCGGGCCGAAAATGTGGGCCTCGTGATGCAGGATTTCCATCTGTTTGCGGGCCTCTCCGCGCTGGATAACGTGCTGCTGCCGGCAAGGCTTTCGCGGGTCTCGACCCCGGATTTGGTGAAAAGAGCACATGAGCTGATCGAGACCGTGGGGTTGAAGCGTACCGGCCAGCCCGTCGAGACCATGTCGCGCGGAGAGATGCAGCGGGTAGCGATCGCCCGGGCGTTGCTGCGCAAGCCGGGTGTCATCATTGCCGACGAGCCGACGGCAAGCCTCGATGTCGAAAACGGCGAGGCGGTGGGGGATCTGCTTTTGTCGGTCGCGGCCGGTGCCGGCAGCACGCTTGTTGTGGCGACGCACGACCAACGCATGATCGAACGCCTCGACCGGCGCATCGTGCTCAGGGGCGGGTGCATCGTCGGCGATGATGTTGTCGGGAAGGTGCCGGTATGATCCGTTTTATCATCGCCGACCTGCGGCGTCTCTGGCTGGGCTGCGCCGTCGTGGTGCTTCTGGTTGCCTTAGCTACGGCGCTCGGGGTTGCCGTGACCCTGCAGGAACGGTCGCTGCGTCTCGGCAGTGCGCGTGCCGCCGACAAGTTCGATCTCGTGATCGGCGCCTCCGGCAGCGAAACGCAGCTGATCCTCTCCTCGATCTTTCTCCAGCCCGCGCCGCTGCCGCTGGTCGATGGAGAGCTACTTTCGAAACTTGCCGCCGATCCGCGCGTCGCCTGGGCAGCTCCCGTCGGTTTCGGCGATTCCTTTGCCGGCTATCCGATCGTGGGAACGACGACGACGCTTGTGACCAGCACGACGCCAGGCTTTGGCGAGGGGCGCTTGTTTGCCGCGGAAGGCGAAGCGGTTCTCGGCGCTTCCGTCACTCTTCCGGTCGGTGCCGTCGTCAAGCCGATGCATGGAACAGCCGAAACCGGTGGTCCAACCCATACGGACATCGCATACAAGGTCGTGGGCAAGCTGAAACCTACCGGCACGCCTTGGGACCGCGCCATTCTCGTGCCGATCCAGGCCGTATGGCATGTCCATGGTCTCGGCGACGAACCTGAGCACGAGGACGGAGGCACGGAGCCTGCGGCAACTGTCGCCTCTGCCACCCATGACGAAGACCATCACCACGGCGGCATCGATCCGGATGCGCCGATCGTTGAGGATTTCGGCGCTGATACCCCCGGCCTGCCGGCCATTTTGGTCAAACCGAAGTCGATTGCCGACGCTTATCGCCTGCGTCAGGCCTATCGCGGCAATGGCACGGTGGCGGTCTTTCCCGGCGAGGTGCTGACCGGCCTTTATGCAACGCTTGGCGATGCGAAAATGGTGTTGAGTGCGGTCGCTGCGGGATCTCAGGCTCTTGTCGCGGCGGCACTGGTGCTGGTGACGGTGATCCATGTGGGGCAACGGCGCCGGCAGATCGGCGCGCTGCGCGCGTTCGGGGCACCGCGCGTCGCCGTGTTCCTCATCGTGTGGCTGGAGCTTCTTCTCCTGGTTGCGCTTGGCATCGGGCTCGGCTTCGTCTGCGGGCTACTGGCGGCGCAGTTCGGCGCCCATCTGTTTACCGCGAAAAGCGGGGTCATCCTGCCGGTCGGGTTCACGAGAGACGACGTACGTCTGGCACTTTTTCTGCTGGGCTTTGCAGCGGTCCTTTCGGCCGTGCCGGCACTTCTTGCCTATCGGCAGTCGCCCGCCCAGGCGCTTCGCTCCTGACCATTCCGAGCTACGTCATTAGACGAAAGTCATAAGCCGAAAGCATGTCTCATCCGGCGTGCCAAATTCTGTCACTCTGCAACGATTGCGCTAACCTGTCTGGCCGAGGAGGAGAATGGCCGGACAGGAAGGCACGGAGTTCATCTTGTTGGGAGGACGACAATGGCACACGTCGCAACGGCAGCCCGGACGAAGGCTAGCCCCATGACGCGCGAGGAAAAGAAGGTCATCTTCGCCTCGTCGCTGGGTACCATTTTCGAATGGTATGATTTCTATCTCTACGGAACGCTTGCCGTCATCATCGGCCGGCAGTTCTTTTCGGCGTTTCCGCCCGCCACGCAGGCCATCTTTGCACTGCTGGCCTTTGCTGCAGGCTTTCTCGTCCGCCCCTTCGGCGCACTGGTCTTTGGACGGCTCGGCGATCTTGTCGGACGCAAATATACCTTCCTGGTCACGATCGTGATCATGGGCCTATCGACATTCTTTGTCGGTCTTCTGCCGAGCTACGAGCAGATTGGTGCAACGGCGCCCATCCTTCTCATCGCGCTGCGCATGTTGCAGGGCCTGGCGCTTGGTGGCGAATACGGTGGTGCTGCTGTCTATGTGGCGGAGCACGCCCCGCCCGGTCGCCGCGGATTTTACACGGCCTGGATTCAGACGACGGCGACGCTTGGCCTGTTGCTGTCGCTCGCCGTCATCGTGACGCTGCGCGTCAACATGGGTGAAGAAGCCTTTGCCACAAGCTATCCGGTCATATTCGGTCTGCTGGGCGGCTGGCGCATTCCGTTCCTCGGATCGGCACTGCTGCTTGCCGTCTCCATCTACATCCGCTTGCAGATGAACGAGTCCCCCGTCTTCCAGAAGATGAAGGAAGAAGGCACCCGTTCGAAGGCACCGCTGACGGAAGCCTTCGGCACCTGGAAGAACGGCAAGATCGTGCTGATCGCACTGTTCGGTCTTGTCGTCGGCCAGGCGGTCGTCTGGTATACCGGCCAGTTCTACGCGCTGTTCTTCCTGCAGAGCATCCTGAAAGTCGACCTTCTGACGGCGAACGTACTGATTGCCTGGTCGCTTCTTCTCGGCACACCATTCTTCCTCGTCTTCGGTGCGCTGTCTGACCGCGTGGGCCGCAAATGGGTCATTCTGGCAGGCTGCGCGCTCGCAGCGGTCACGTACTTCCCGCTATTCCACGCATTGACCAATACCGCCAATCCGACCTACGCGGCAGCGATCAAAAACGTCCAGATCCAGGTTTCGGCGGATCCGGCGACATGCGGATCCCTGTTCGACCCGGTTGGTATCAGAACCTTCACGCAGCCCTGCGACGTCGCGCGACGCACGTTGTCGCAGCAGGCGTTTACCTACACGCTGGTGCCAGCAGCCGCCGGTGCGCCAACCACGGTCAGCGTGGCGGGCACGGACGTTCCCGTTGCCAATGTGACGTTGCCGGACGGCAAGACCGAAACCTTCGCCCAGCGTCTCGGCCCGGCCAGCGTGGCAGCCGGCTACCCTGCCGCCAACGATGCTGCCAAGGTGCGTGTGGATGGCTTCTTCGCGGTGTTCGGCAATGCCCAGGCTTTGACGGTCATCGCCATTCTCTGGGTCATGGTCGTCTATGTGACGATCGTCTACGGCCCGATCGCCGCGGCGCTGGTGGAGTTTTTCCCGACACGCATCCGCTATACCGCCATGTCGCTGCCGTATCACATCGGCAACGGCTGGTTCGGCGGGCTGCTGCCGGCCACCTCCTTCGCGATCGTTGCCTCGACCGGGGATATCTATGCCGGCCTCTGGTACCCGGTCGGCTTTGCCGTTCTCACGATCATCATCGGCGCGGTCTTCGTGAAGGACCGGCGCAATATCGATCTTAACGACTGATCAGTCAGCAAAAAAGAAGGGCCCGGCGGAAACGCCGGGCCCTTTTTCGTTTCAGGGCAGTGGTCCCCTCGCGGGATGCCTCAGGCCGAGAGGCCGGCAAATTCCTTGAGGATGGCGTCGCCCATGTCGCCGGTGCCGACCTGGCGGCAGCCGTCGGCCATGATGTCGCCGGTGCGGATGCCCTGGTCGAGAACGTTGGCGATCGCCTTTTCCAGGTTGTCGGCTTCAGTGATCATGTTGAAGGAATAGCGAAGACACATGGCAAAGGACGCGATCATGGCGATCGGGTTGGCAATGCCCTTGCCGGCAATATCCGGTGCCGAACCATGGACCGGCTCGTACAGCGCCTTGCGCTTGCCGGTCTTGCCATCGGGTGCGCCGAGGGACGCGGACGGCAGCATGCCGAGCGAACCCGTCAGCATGGCCGCAACATCAGACAGCATGTCGCCGAACAGGTTGTCGGTGACGATGACGTCGAACTGTTTCGGCGCGCGAACCAGCTGCATGCCGCCGGCATCGGCCAGCATGTGGTCCAGCTTCACATCGGAATACTTGGCCTTGTGGATCTCGGTGACGACCTGGTTCCACAGCACGCCGGATTTCATCACGTTGCGCTTTTCCATCGAGCACACGGCATTCTTGCGGGTGCGCGCCAGTTCGAAAGCAACGCCTGCGATGCGTTCGATCTCGTAGGTGTCGTAGATCTGGGTATCGATGCCGCGCTTCTGGCCGTTGCCGAGATCGATGATTTCCTTCGGCTCACCGAAATAGACGCCGCCGGTCAGTTCGCGGATGATCAGGATGTCGAGCCCGTCCACCAGTTCGGGTTTCAGCGAAGAAGCGGCGGCAAGCGCCGGATAGCAGATGGCCGGGCGCAGATTTGCGAAAAGCTCCATATCCTTGCGCAGACGCAGCAGGCCGGCTTCCGGGCGCACCTCATAGGGCACACTATCCCATTTCGGACCGCCGACGGCGCCGAACAGGACGGCATCGGCCGCCATCGCTTTTTCCATATCCGCGTCGGAAATGGCGGCGCCATGCGCATCATAGGCGCAGCCGCCGACCAGACCTTCGTCGGTGACGAAATCGGCACTCATGGCGTCGTTCATATGGGCGATGATCTTGCGCACTTCGCCAATGGCCTCTGGACCGATGCCATCACCGGGAAGCAGGAAAAGGTGTTTTGCCATTGTGCAGATGTCCTTGATTGTTCAGGCGGCGGTTGGGCAGCTGTTTCAGGAAGCGCCGGCACCGATGCGTGCGGTCACTTCGATCTCGATTTTCATTTCAGGGGTGGTGAGGCCGCAGACGATCATAGTCGCTGCCGGACGGATGCTGGCAAATGCCGATCCGACGACCTCGACCACAGAATCGTAATCGGCCATGTCGACGAGATAATAGCGCACGCGGACCACATCCTTCAGGCTGCTGCCGGCTTCGCCAAGCGCTTTTGCGATAGTGGCGAGCGCGTTGCGGGTCTGGTCAGCGACATCGTCAGGCATCACCATCAGGGCATAGTCATAGCCCGTCGTGCCAGAGACATAGACCATGTCACGGTCAACAACTGCGCGGGAATAGCCGATCCGTGCTTCGAAGGGTGATCCGGAGGAGATATGCGTGACCATCTGATGACCCTCAGAGCCAGGGGCGTTCCGTGCTGTTCTTGTCCTCGAAACTCGAGATCACGGCGTCGCTCTTCAGCGTCGATGCAATATCGTCGAGACCTTCGAGAAGGATCTGGCGGCGGCCGGGGTCGATGTCGAAATGCAGCGAGCCGCCATCCGGGCCGGTGATCTTCTGTGCTTCGAGATCGATCGAAATGACGGCATTGGAGCCGCGATCCGCGTCATCGAGCAGCTTTTCGAGATCTTCCGGAGATACGATGATCGGCAGGATGCCGTTCTTGAAACAGTTATTGTAGAAAATGTCGGCAAAGCTGGTCGAGATCACGCAACGGATGCCGAAATCGAGAAGCGCCCAGGGCGCGTGCTCGCGGGAAGAGCCGCAGCCGAAATTGTCGCCGGCCACAAGGATCTTGGAATTGCGATAGGCCGGCTTGTTCAGGATGAAATCCGGGTTTTCTGACCCATCCTGATTGTAGCGGGATTCTGCAAACAGTCCCTTGCCGAGACCGGTTCGCTTGATCGTCTTCAGGTAGTCCTTGGGAATGATCATGTCGGTGTCGATGTTGACGACCGGAAGCGGCGCTGCGACGCCTGTGAGTTGCGTGAACTTGTCCATGATCTGCCTCCAAGGGAGTTGTCGTGAAGGCCAAATAAAGCAATTTGCCGCCGATTTGAAGGGCATTATGCGTTCAACCGGTACTCCGCTGCGCCAGAGCGCGCAGGCGGAGCGAACATGATGACGCTAGAGGTCGATGATGGTACCGCGGCCGTCGTTCCACACACGGATATCGCGGCTGGCCGGCTTTGGTCCGAACGATTTCGCTCGCACGGGTACAGGGTTCAACCTGGTCGAGATCGCCCTACCAATTGAAAGAAGGACGAGAATGCCGGCAAATGCGACGGTCAGAGACGCTGTAAAGAGCGCCGCCATGGCAAGCACCGCAATAGCTGAGGCGACGACGAAAAATGCACGAATGTTTTGCATGGATCATACCTTTCAACGTCTGAAATGTGGGACCGGCCGGCCCCGCTTACAAGTGGTTTCACGACCTCCTGTCTTGCCGAGGGCCAAAAAGCTTGTCACAACCACGTTATGACTTTTCCCAATGATTACATGGTCCCGAAGCGATGGCCGCTCTGATCCGGCGCTCGCTCCTGAGCGTTCCCGCGAGCAACACCCGTGCGCTTTCGAAAATCCCGCAGCTCGACTGCGACGGCGTGATTTTCGATCTGGAGGATTCCGTGGCATTCGCGCAGAAAGCGGAAGCGCGGGATAACCTCCGCAGAAGCTTTGCCGAGCTGAATTCCGATGGTCTCGAGACGGCTATCCGGATCAATCCGCTCAAAAGCGAATTCGGTCCTGCGGATCTCGAGCTCATCGTCGAACTTCTGCCGGATGCGGTGGTCATTCCCAAGGTTGAGCATGCGGACGACGTCCGGGTGATCGCCGAGCGCCTTTCTCAGGCGGGCGTGCCGGAGAGGGTCTCTATCTGGGCGATGATCGAAACGCCGCTCGGCGTCCTCAACGCCGCCGAAATCTCGAGCGTGGGCGGACGGATCAAATGCCTCGTCGTGGGGCTCAACGATCTTCGCAAGGCAACGGGTGTTTTGCCGCAACCGGGGCGGGCCAATCTCATACCCTGGTTGATGCAGGTCGTGCTGGCGGGCAGGGCCTATGGTGTCGATGTGATCGACAGCGTCTTTAACGATTTCAAGGACGAAGTCGCGTTCGAAGCCGAGTGCGCCCAGGGCCGCGCCATGGGATTTTCAGGCAAGATGCTGATCCATCCGGCGCAGATCGACGCGGCCAACCGTCATTTCGGTCCTGATGATGATGCGCTTGAAGAGGCGCGCGCCATCATCGAGGCCTTCCGCCAGCCGGGAGCCGAAACGCTCAACGTCATCAACCTCGACGGTCGCATGGTCGAGCGTCTGCATCTCGAAGATGCGGAAAAGCTCGTCGCCAGCGCGGCGGTCATCGCCAACAGAAAGAGAAAGCCATGAAAGTATATCGTTTCATCACCGGTCCTGACGATGCCGCCTTTTGTCACCGGGTGACGGCGGCGCTGAACAAGGGCTGGGAACTCTCCGGTTCGCCAAGCTACGCCTTCAACGGCAAGACGGGCGAGATGCATTGCGGCCAGGCCGTGATGAAGACCGTAGAAGGCAAGGAATACAGCCCCGACATGAAGCTCGGCGAGCAGTAAAAAGCTAGGCCGAGGTGTGTCTGCCAGCGCTGGATCAGCGCTGGCTTGCTTCCTCGGCGCTCGCCTCGATGCGCTCCATGTCGTCGTCACTCAGGCCGAAGTGATGGCCGATCTCGTGGATAAGGACGTGGGTGATGATATCGCCCAGCGTTTCCTCATTCTCCGCCCAGTAATCGAGGATAGGCCGGCGATAGAGCCGGATGCGATTGGGCAGTTCGCCGGTTTCGACCGTAAACCGTTCCGAAATGCCACGTCCTTCGAACAGGCCCAGAAGGTCGAACGGCGTTTCCAGCGCCATGTCTTCGAAAACGTCGTCGTCCGGAAATTCTTCGACCTCAATGGTGAGGTTCGTCGTGAGTTTGCGGAATTCGTCCGGAAGGTGGCTGTAGGCTTCTAATGCCAGCGACTCGAACGTGCTGATCGTCGGCGCATGGCGATCCTGCCAATCATCGGTCTGGTCAATGCGGGCCATGGGATCTCCTTCCAACTCAGGCACATATAATACCTGAAGCAGCTATTTCGAGAAAAGAATCATTGCGATAGCTTTTAGAGGAAAAGATTCCTGATCAGGAGCTGTTGACTCTTTGCCACGTGTCTGGAATCCATAAGAACATAAAGCGAACATTATCGATGGAGTTAACGCCATGGCCAAAGGTGCCTGGGCGCGGGAGAGACTTTTGCCCTGCGCAAGCCGATCTCGGAGACGGAAAGCGGTTGGCGAGCTTGCTCCTGATGCTCGCGTCTGGTCTGGATTGGAACCCGCATGACCGCCTGTTTTCGATCCCCTCTGGCGCATGGACAGAGGCGTATTCTGACACTCGTGTTCCCGCGTCTGTCAACCGACAGAATTGCGCGCCGCCGCTGGGGTATGGACTGGCGGTCTTCCCGCCATCACGACCATCCACCGATCGTCTTTGCCGGGCGCCACGCCGACAGGATGTGCCTGACAGTGCTCGACGCGGCCGCCGAACGCCTTAACCTGAAGCTGGGGCAGGGCGTTTCAGAAGCGCGAGCGATCTTTCCGGAGCTCGACGTGATGGACGAAGACGATGATGCCGACGCGGCGCTTCTGATGGCGCTCTCCGACTGGTGCGACCGATATACGCCACTGGTGACGCTAGAAGGGCGAAACGGGCTCTCTCTGGATATCACGGGCTGTGCGGATTACGGTGGCGGAGAGCAGGTCTTGCTCGGCAATGCCTCCCGCAGACTCCGTCAGATGGGTTTCGACG
The DNA here is from genome assembly GCF_001423425.1 of Rhizobium sp. Leaf306. Classification (GTDB taxonomy): domain Bacteria; phylum Pseudomonadota; class Alphaproteobacteria; order Rhizobiales; family Rhizobiaceae; genus Neorhizobium; species Neorhizobium soli. Next base: position 49,739 of record NZ_LMNX01000006.1, on the reverse strand, counting down.
TCAAAGGGACACTCGCATCTTTGCCGGGCGTGTGGAGCGATTCTGCTTCTGCCGCGGACGGAACCTGTGGCGGCGCGTTGTTTCGATCGAGTGACATCCGAGCCTTTCCAGAGATATCGCAGCGACACAGCAGCCGGTTAGGCATCACTGCCTCCGATCACGGATCGTTGATAAGGGGGTTATGATATGTCAATTACCGGGCTGGATTCTTTCTTGACATCGCTTGTCCTCTTTTGCAAAAAGTCTGTATCGAGGTCAATGTTCTCCAGGTCGATCCAAAATGCTGGTTTGCAGTTGCAATTACATCACCGAAAGGGAGATCAAGGATACGATCATCCAACTCCTCACTGAGGACTGTTGGCAGCTGATCGTTCCCGTCAAGGTCTACCATGCGATGGAAAAACGCGGCCGCTGCTGCGGTTGCTTTCCCAATGTCGTCGATCTGATCATAAAGACCACTGAGGAATATCACGCCCAGCGGCACTCGACGGAAGCTGACGTGATCGTCTATATGTCGCGCTTGAAACAACTCCACGAAGAAAACAGGAGAGCGGACATTGAAAGGCGACTTACAGGTCATCGAGCGGCTTAACGAGGCACTCTTCCTCGAACTTGGCGCTGTGAACCAATACTGGCTGCACTATCGTCTCCTGCATGATTGGGGTTTTACCAAGCTTGCCAAGAAGGAGAGGGCCGAATCCATCGAAGAGATGCAGCATGCCGATCGCCTGATCGACCGCATCATCTTTCTCGAGGGTCATCCGAACCTTCAGACGCTGGCACCGCTTCGCATCGGCCAGAACGTCAAGGAAGTTCTCGAAGCCGATCTGGCCGGTGAATACGATGCCCGCACCGCCTACAAGGCGTCGCGTGATATCTGTCACGCCGCTGGCGACTATGTCTCCATGAAGCTTTTCGAACAGCTGCTGATGGATGAGGAAGGTCATATCGACTTCCTGGAAACGCAGCTCGAACTTCTCTCGAAGATCGGCGAAGAGAGATACGGCCAGCTCAACGCGGAATCAGCCGACTCCGCTGAGTAAAGCTCAAATCATCGACATTAGATCGCTCAAGCCCGGTGGAAGATGCTTTCACCGGGCTTTGCTTTATCCGACCAGCGCTAATCGGACGTGCAATCAGCCTGCCGGCGCGAGGTGGGCAAATTCGGCGACGACCCTGTCATAGACCGCGCGCTTGAACGGCACGATCAGGCCGGGCAGATCCTGCATCGGCTTCCATTCCCAGGCATCGAATTCAGCCGTATGGCCGCCCGGCGGCGGGTTGACGGCGATCTCGCTTTCATCGCCGTCAAAGCGGAAGGCAAACCAGCGCTGCGTCTGTCCGCGATACTTTCCCTTTAGTCCGATACCGATCAGGTGTTCCGGAAGATCGTAATTGATCCACTCGCCGGCTTCGGCAAGCAGCGCGACGGAACGCATGCCCGTTTCTTCGTACAGTTCACGATAGGCGGCGGGCAGGGGATCTTCGCCCTTGTCGATCCCGCCCTGCGGCATCTGCCACAGTTGCGGAGACCCGTCGAATTCGCTGTTGCCGGCAGCAATGCGGCGTCCGGCCCAAACGAGGCCCTCGCTGTTGAGCACCATGACCCCGACGCAGGGACGATAGGGAAGATCGTCCGCTTTCACCGGTTTCTTGTGATCCTTGGCCATATCATTCCCCTTGCTTCAAGGTGCCACGCTCTCGCGGGCAAGCGTCGATACACCGACGATTTCTACACCGCGTTGCGAGGCTTCGTCGGCCCATTTGCGGATCGCCGCGATGCTCTCGTCGAAGGCGGAGGCGATGCCGATTGCCGTTCCCTTGCGTTGGGCTATCCGCTCCAGTTCGTCAAGTTTCTTGAGGATCGCGTCGGATTGAAGCTGACCGTCCAGGGTCAGGTCACCGAAGGCGTGCGGCAGTTGTATCGCCTTTGCCAGCACCTCCGTCTTCGACTGGGCCGAGGTGCCGTCATCGAGGAACAGCAGGCCGCGGGAGGCCATGTCGCGCAGGACAGGCTCAAGCGCCTTGACGTCGGAGAGATAGCGGCCGCCCTGGTAGTTCATGATCCCCGTATAGTTGGTGATCTCGCCCATCGCCACATGCAGTCGCTCAAGGTTCTTTGCCGCCGGATCCTTGACGAGAAGCGTGCCGGGTCCGGGGTCGTTGGCCGGGTAGTCGTAAGGCTCGAACGGGACCTGGATGAGGATTTCATGGCCCGCGCGGCGCGCTTCCTGCATCCAGCGCTGCAGACTGTTGCCGCTTGCGGCAAGGCCGAGCGTCACGCCTGATGGCAGTTGCTGGATGGCGCGCTGGGTGCCTGTCTGGCTGAGACCGAGGCCGCCGACCACGATTGCGATCCTTGTGCCGCGGGCACCGGACCAGGGACGTGCATACTGGTCCATGGGCCGGCTGCCGTCCTCGCCGAGGATCGGCAGTTTGCCGTATTCCGTGTCTTCCAGAAGAGACGTATTCGGCTCTGCCGCAAATCGCGGGTCCTGGCCAATTCTCTGGGCATTGATAAGGACGGGACCGTTTCCATCCCTTGCGCGCGGCGTGTATTTTGTCACGACCGAGCCGTCCGCCATCCGGTTCTGCTCAATGGTCGCGCCGGAATTCGGATTGGACCGGGGCATGCCGTTGGGGTTGGCATTTTCGGGAGAAACTGCATCATCGGCAGGTGTCTTGGGGGCGATCGCCGTGGAGGAGGGGGGCTCGCTCGAGGCGATGCGCTCAAGCTGAGGGTCGTTTCGCATCGCATAGATCGACAAGCCGACGACGGCAATCACGCCGATGCTTCCTAAAACGGCAACGGCCGACAGGCGACGCGCCGTTCGTCGCTTCGGCGGCCGGTTTTGACCGAGCGGTGCATGGAGATCGCTGCCCAAGGGATATGCCCGCGTCTGCGCTGCCGAAATGAATGCGGTCAGGCGGCTGTGATGAAACAGCCGCCTGACCGGTTTGCCTGATTAGTTCTTGACGGCGGCCGCAGCCTTGTCGGGGCTTGCCGGGAAGGACGGGTCTGTCTTTGTCCCATGCAGCAGGTCCATGGCATAGTTCAGCTGCAGGTCGTCCTTGGTTTCCGGCGGCACATAGGCAGCCGAACCGGAACCTTCGTCTGTTTCGGCCGCACCCTGGATATGGCCCTTGAGGCTGGATTCGCCCTCGGCGCGGACCTTGCCCTGCAATTCCGGCGGCAGCGGCTGTTCGACCTTGATGTCAGGCGTGATGCCCGTTCCCTGGATCGACTTGCCGGATGGCGTGTAATAGAGCGCCGTTGTCAGACGCAGCGCACCGGATTCGCCGAGCGGAATGATCGTCTGGACGGAGCCCTTACCGAACGAGCGGGTCCCGACAACAGTCGCGCGCTTAAGGTCCTGAAGGGCACCGGCGACGATTTCAGACGCTGAAGCCGAGCCGCCGTTGACGAGCACAACCACCGGCTTGCCGTCAGTCAGGTCGCCAGGGCCGGCATTGAAGCGGCGTGTCTCATCCGCATTGCGGCCGCGGGTGGAAACCACTTCGCCGCGTTCCAGGAAGGCGTCGGAGACGTTGATCGCCTGATCCAGCAGACCGCCCGGGTTGAGGCGCAGGTCAAGCACGAAGCCCTTCAGCTTGTCCGCAGGCACGTCGGCCTTGATCTTCTTGATCGCCTTTTCGAGATCGTCATAGGTCTTCTCGGTAAAGGAGATGACGCGCACATATCCGATGTCGCCGCCTTCGACGCGGGATTTCACGGCGCGCACGGCAATGATGTCGCGCATGACGGTGATGTCGAGTGGCTTGTCGGCACCCTGTCGGATGACCGTCAGCTTGATCGGCGTATTGACGGCGCCGCGCATCTTTTCGACGGCGTCCTCAAGCTTCAGGCCGCGAACAGCCTGGCCATCGATTTCAGTAATGAAGTCGCCGGCAAGAATGCCAGCCTTGGATGCCGGCGTGTCGTCGATCGGAGTGATGACCTTGACGAGCTCGTTCTCCATCGTCACTTCGATGCCGAGACCGCCGAATTCACCGCGCGTCTGGGTGCGCATGTCTTCGGCATCTTTGGAATTCATGAAGCTCGAATGCGGATCAAGCGAGCTCAGCATGCCGTTGATGGCATTTTCAACCAGCTTGTTTTCATCCGGTGGCGTCACATACTGAGCGCGGACCCGCTCGAACACGTCGCCGAAGATCGACAGTTCCTTATAGGTGGAAGCCCCGGCGGCCTGGGCCGGGACACCGGCTGAATAAATGACGCTCATCGCGGTCGCACCCAACAGTGCTCCGACGATGACAAGAGAAGCCCTACGAATCATTTCGCGCCCTTCCAGTTTCTTTGCTGGCCCACCACGGTTTAGAATCAACCGGAGTGCCGTCTTTTCGGAATTCAATGTAAAGCGTCGGGCGATCCGTTTCCAGCGCCAACGCAGTCGCACTTGCTACTCTTTTCTCACCCATGGCAGCGATCGGTTCGCCTGCAAAGACAAACTTGCCCTGCCGCGCGTTCACGATATCCATTCCTGCCAGAACAACATGATAGCCGTCGCCGGCGTTCAGAATGATCATCTGGCCATAGCTCCGGAATGCACCGGCAAACACGACCAGCCCATCGGCCGGTGCCGTCACCACTGCGCCGGGGTTGGAGGCCACGGTCATACCGCGTGCCGGGTGTCCCGTCCCGTCTGCATCACCGAACGCACGCAATATTTCGCCGGCAACTGGAAGCTCCAGTTTTTGCCTGAGGCTTGAAAACGCGTATGCGGGCGCAATGCGGTTTTTGTCGGGCACACCGCTTTCGGCCAATTGCCGGGCTTTCTCGCGTTCTTCTTCGGACATCTGCCGCCGGCGTTCCTCCTCGGCACGGGCCAGATCCATGCCTTCGCGCACGGATGCGATCTGTCCTTCAAGCCCCTGAATGAGATCCTGAAGCGAGGTGGCGCGGCCGACAAGGTCTTGAGAACGCGCGCGTTCGGCGGCGAGTTGTCTTTCGTTCTCGGCATTCAGCTTGGCGTTTTCAGCCAGCAGCAGGTTCATGCGCCGTTCTTCCTCGACGCCTGCCGTGATGGTTTGCGAGACGGTTTCCTTTTCCTTCGCCGCCTCTGCCTGAAGGCTCGCGAGATTTTGAAGATCCGTGACCAGCCTTTCGGCCTCCGCCCGCATGCCGGGCACCACGGCGCCGAGCAGGATGGCGCTTCTGACAGAACCCAGCGCATCATCGGGGGAAACCAGCAGCGCCGGCGGCGGGCTACGGCCCATGCGCTCCAGAGCACCCAGCACTTCGGCAAGAATGGAGCGACGCCCCCTCAGGGCCACGCGGATCTTGTCTTCCTGCACTTTCAGCGAGGCGAGCTTGTCTTCGCTGACCTGGATTTTCGACTGCAGGTCCTTGCGCCGGGTTGCTGAATCGATCAGCGCCTGGCGCATATCCGCAGACGTCTTCTTGATGCCGGAAATGCTGTGCTCGATCTGGGCAACCTTTTCCGACGAAAGGCTCATGCTTTTGGCCAGCACTTCCAGCTCGCCGCGGGTCTCGTTGCGTCTCTTTTGAAGATCGGCTGTCGGATCCGCCAAGGCTTCGGTCGCGGGCGGGGAGGGTTGGGCCGCAGGCGGTGCCGGTTCCTGTGCTAAGGCAATCCAGTGAAAGGCGGGCAGGCGGAGAGGCGCGAAGGCAAGCGCCGATGCCATCGCTGGCAGCGCAAGGCCCAGGGCTATGGCTCTCCTGATCGTCATTGCGTTCTCGAATCTGCAGCGGACCTGCGAAGGCTAGGCTGATTCGCCGGGGCCAGCCATAAACAACATCGTGTTTCGCAACATCGGCCCGGAAGGTAAACGAAGTCTAAACGCGGTGGTAGGGATGGCCTGAAAGGATGGTGACGGCGCGATACAGCTGTTCGGCAATGAGAATGCGGACCAGCTGATGCGGCCATGTCATAGAGCCGAGATTGAGGACGACATCAGCGCGTGCCCGAAGATCCGGGTCCAGCCCGTCGGCGCCGCCGATCGCGAGCATCATGTCGCGCTTGCCGCCGTCCTTGTACTTGTCGATCAGACCGGCAAAGGCTTCGCTATCGAGCGCCTTGCCGCGTTCATCGAGCAGAACGAGGATGGCACCATCGGGAAGGGCCTTCTCGAGTGCGGCGGCCTCCTCGCGCTTTCGCGTTTCTGCATTGGAAGCACGGCTTTCCGGCACTTCGATCATCCTGGCAAGTTCGAGCCCGATCGCGGGCCCGGCCTTGGAGAAACGGTCGAGGTAACGGGACGCAAGATCCTTCTCCGGTCCGGCTTTGAGCCGTCCCACGGCAAAAAGGCTGATGCGCATGTCCTGATCCATTGTTTTCAGAGCTCTCGGCTGCCACTGCGCCGCCACGTCGTCAACGCGCCGCCGTCAGCATGCAATCGTCGCCCCTTGTCGGCTCAGGAACGCCCCGGCCTGTTAGTGAAGCACTGTGCCTTCCTCGACATCCGGAGCGGCCCACATCTTTTCGATGTTGTAGAACTCGCGGATTTCGGGGCGGAACACATGGATGATGATATCACCAGTGTCAATCAGCACCCAATCACCCGTCTCCATGCCTTCGACACGGGCCCCGCTGAGGCCCTCTGCTTTCAGGTCGGTGATGAGGTGATCGCAGATCGCCATGACATGCCGGCTAGATCGTCCTGAGACGACGACCATGTAGTCTCCGAGAGCGGACTTTCCGGCAATATTGATGGTGACGATATCTTCTGCTTTGGAGTCCTCGAGGCTCGTGAGGACCTGATCGAGGGCATGGGCGGCGGCATCATCGCCACGTTCCAGGCTCTGCGGAATGACGGAGGCCGTCCTTCCCTTGGCGTGTACTGTTGTCAGGGTCGTTCCTTTCGTCCGGTAACAGCAACATCCTCTTCGCGCGAATCCCGTCTTATGACCGGCCGCATACCGAAGGTGGCATCGAATGCTTTATCTTTCAAGTGATCGGAATGTTCCACTTCAGGAATCGGAAGTCTTTCCCGATGCCCGGATTGCCGTCGAACTCAAGGCTGAGCGGGGACCGTGGATAAAGGTCCAGGCGGGCGGGCGGCGCTTCCACAGCGTACCGGCATCTGTCTCGTCGACACGGGCATGCTGGAATGTGCGCGCCATCTTGGAGGAGAGGAAGGAAAGCGTCGCACCCGGACGGTCTATCACGGCGATCGGGAAGGTGGAGACAATCTCCTGCCACTTCTGCCACAGGTGAAAGGTCCTGAGGCTGTCTGCACCCATGATCCAGATGAAATGGATATGCGGATTGCGCGCCTTGACGAAGGAGAGCGTATCGGCGGTATAGGCGCCGCCGAGTTCTTTTTCGAAAGCGGTGACCTTGATGCGCCGATCCTGGATAAGCCGCTCGCTCATGGCGATGCGGTCGGGGAGGGAGGCGAGTTCCGACCGGCTTTTCAGCGGATTGCCGGGCGTCACCATCCACCACAGCTGATCGAGGCCTAGGCGGCGAAGCGCGATCTCGGCGACCAGAAGGTGACCTTCATGTGGAGGGTTGAACGAACCGCCGAAAAGGCCGACGGCCATCCCCCGTTCCACATGCGGCATGGCGAGATGGCGTCTTTCGATCCGCTCTACCGTCACGTCAGGGCCGGATCTGGCCGGTGCCATGCACCCTGTATTTGAACGAGGTCAGCTGTTCGACGCCAACAGGGCCGCGCGCATGCATCTTGCCCGTGGAAATGCCGATCTCTCCGCCCATGCCGAACTCGCTGCCATCGGCAAACTGGGTGGACGCGTTGTGCAGGAGGATCGCTGAATCGATCTCATTGAAGAAGCGCGCAACCACGGCTGGATCTTCCGCAATCACCGCTTCGGTGTGGCTGGACGAATAGGTGTTGATGTGGCGGATCGCACCGGAAATGCCATCGACGATCGCCACCGAAATCACGGCATCGAGATATTCCGTGTGCCAGTCATCCTCGGTCGCCGGCTTGAAGCCCGGGTGAACCTTGAGCACGGCCGCCGAAGCGCGGATTTCGCAGCCGGCTTGCGTCAGCGCTTCCAGCACCGGCATCAGGTGGGTCCCGATCGCGGCGCTGTCGACCAGCAGTGTTTCGGCCGCACCGCAGACGCCGGTGCGGCGCATCTTGGCATTGACGACGATCGCCTTTGCCATCTCAAGATCCGCGGAGGCATCGACATAGATGTGGCAGAGGCCTTCCAGATGCGCAAAGACCGGCACGCGGGCTTCGGACTGGACGCGAGCAACGAGGCTTTTACCGCCGCGAGGGACGATGACGTCGATGGCGCCGGACAAGCCCGACAGCATGGCACCAACGGCAGCCCGATCGGTCGTCGGCACGAGCTGGATCGCATGTTCGGGAAGACCCGCCTGCTTGAGGCCCGCCACCAGGCAGTGATGGATCGCCTGCGATGAATGGATCGAATCCGAGCCGCCGCGCAGGATCACCGCATTGCCTGCCTTGAGGCAGAGCGCGCCGGCATCGGCCGTCACGTTCGGCCGGCTCTCGTAGATGACGCCGATCACGCCGAGCGGCGTACGGACACGTTCGATATGAAGCCCGTTCGGGCGATCCCATTCGGCGATCACTTCACCGACCGGATCCTTGATCGCGGCAATTTGGCGAAGAGCCTCCGCCATGCCGGCGATCGACTTTTCGGTGAGCGTCAGCCGGTCGATGAAGGAGGGCAGGAGCCCCTTGCCCTCGATGTTGCGGAGATCTTCGGCATTGGCGCTCAGGATCTCGGCGCTGTTGGCGAGGACCAGATCGGCCATGGCATTGAGCGCATCGTTCTTCTGCTCGGTCGATGCCGTTGCCAATGCACTGGCTGCAGCCTTTGCGTTGACGCCGATCGCATCCATGATTGCGGCAACGTCGGTCATCTGGACCTTATCCAACATGAACGGCATCCTCCTTGCGGGTGGTCGTGCGCCTGATCGCGCCTGTCATAACAAGGTCGTCGCGATGGACCATGGCGGCACGGCCGGCATAGCCCAGAATGGCTTCAATTTCCGCCGATTTGCGGCCGGTGATCTGGCGTGCCTCGTCGGCATCGTAGCTGACAAGACCGCGGGCAATCTCGCGGCCTTCCGCGCCGATGATCGCAACCGTGTCGCCCCGGTGGAAATTGCCCTCGATGCGGCGCACGCCGGCGGGCAGCAGACTTTTGCCAGAACCCAGCGCGTGTTCGGCGCCTTCGTCGACCACAAGTTCGCCGGCCGGCTGCAACTGTCCGGCAATCCAGGTCTTGCGCGCCGTCACTGGTGTGCCCGACGGGGCAAACCAGGAGGATCGCGCGCCCTGTTCGATGGCGCGCAGCGGATGATCGGGCTTGCCGGATGCGATGATCATGGCGCAGCCCGCAGTCGTCGCGATCTTGCCGGCGTCGATCTTGGTGCGCATGCCGCCGCGCGACAGTTCGGATGCCGCACCGCCGGCCATCGCCTCGATTTCGGGTGTGATGACCTCGATGATATCGAGAAACTGCGCATCCGGATCGAGATGCGGCGGTGCCGTGTAGAGCCCGTCGATATCCGACAGGAGAACCAAGAGATCGGCACCGGCCATGGTGGCGACGCGCGCGGCAAGCCGGTCGTTGTCGCCGTAGCGGATTTCGGATGTGGCGACGGTGTCGTTTTCGTTGATGATCGGGACCGCGCCGATCTTCAGAAGCTGATTGATCGTGGCGCGGGCGTTGAGATAGCGGCGACGCTCTTCCGTATCGCCCAGCGTCAGCAGGATCTGTCCGGCGACGATCCCGTCATGCGACAGGCTTTCCGACCAGGCGCGGGCCAGCGCGATCTGGCCGACGGCTGCCGCTGCCTGGCTTTCCTCCAGTTTGAGGGCGCCGTGGGGAAGGTTCAGCACGGTACGGCCGAGGGCGATCGCGCCGGAGGAGACGACGAGAACATCGATACCCTTCGCCCGAAGCGCGGCGATATCGGCGCAGATCGCGTCGAGCCACGGAGATTTCAGGCCGGTCTTGCGATCGACCAAGAGGGCCGAGCCGATCTTGATGACGATCCGGCGATGGTCGCCGAGCGGCTTGCGACCGCCGGCTTGCCCGGAAGAGACTTGCTTGTGACCGATCTCGTGGCCGGGCGTCATTCGTCGACGTCCTCGTCGAACTCCTGAACAGGAACGGAGCGGTTCGGCAGGGCCGTGTCTTCGCCGACGCTTGCCGCGACGATGACATCGCGGAGCGCGCGCAGAACATCGGTCATGCCCGTGCCGGTGATGGCGGAGATCAGGAAAGGTTTTTGGCCGCAGGCTTTCTCAAGCTCCTTGGCCTTCTTCTTCAGTTCCTTCTCGTCGAGCACATCGATCTGCGACAGCGCAACGATTTCGCGCTTGTCGGTCAGACCGCCACCATAGGCCTGAAGCTCGGTCTTGACCGTCTTGTAGGCCTTGCCGACTTCTTCCTCGATGGAAGACACGAGGTGCAGCAGAACGCGGGTGCGTTCCACATGGCCAAGAAAGCGATCGCCGATGCCAACGCCTTCATGAGCGCCTTCGATCAGGCCCGGAATATCGGCGAGAACAAACTCGCGGCCGTCGATCGTGGCGACACCAAGGTTCGGGTGCAGCGTCGTGAAGGGATAGTTTGCAATCTTCGGGCGGGCGCGGGTAACCGAGGCCAGGAAGGTGGATTTTCCGGCATTCGGAAGACCGACAAGTCCTGCATCGGCAATCAGTTTCAGCCGCAGCCAGATGGTGCTTTCCTCGCCTTCAAGGCCTGGGTTTGCCCAGTTCGGCGCCTGGTTCGTGGCGTTCTTGAAATGCGTGTTGCCGAAGCCGCCATTGCCGCCCTTGGCAAGCCTGAAACGCTGACCTTCCTTGGTCATGTCGATGATCAGCGTTTCGTTGTCTTCCTCGAAGATCTGCGTGCCGACCGGAACCTTGAGCGTGACACTGTCGCCATTGGCGCCGGTGCGGTTGCGGCCCATGCCGTGGATGCCGACCTTTGCCTTGTAATGCTGCTGGAAACGGAAATCGATCAGCGTGTTGAGGCCGTTGACGGCTTCAACCCACACATCGCCGCCGCGGCCGCCATCGCCACCGTCAGGTCCACCGAATTCGACGAACTTTTCCCGTCGGAACGAAACTGCGCCCGCGCCGCCGTCACCGGAGCGGATATAGACTTTTGCTTCGTCGAGAAATTTCATCGGTCTGGTAGTCCTGTTCTTGGTCGCTCCCGCTCTCCGGCGGGACGTACTTAGGGTTTTCGATACCGTCCGACAGGCTTTAGGTCAAAGCCTATCGACAGAATGCGCTGAAAACGGCCCCGGCGGACAAGGCATCCGCCGGGGCCGATCGTGATCAAGGCATGATCAGACGCGATCACGCCGGGGAGCGGGGGCCAGAAGCCGGAAATCCTCCGGGGCAAGCTCCGTCTCGATATGCGGCACCATGACATTGCGGGCGCGGTTGAACACATCGCTTGCGCCTGTGATGCGGAAGCCGAGCTTTGTCTGCACATTGAGCGAACCGAGATTGTCGGCAAACGCGCCCGAATGGACGACAGTGTCCGGCATGCGGCGGAAGAACCGGTCGAGGACCCCCGACGCTGCCTCGCTCATATAGCCGCGATCCCAGTAAAGCCGGTTCAGCCAGTAACCGAGATGCCAGCGGCCGTGCCTGAGTTCCAGCCCGACAATGCCGATATGCACATCGTCGCCGGTGGTGATCGCCAGCTGCCAGTTTGGCAGGATGCCTGATGTCTGCGGCACCAGCCAGTCGAGCGCATCCTGACGGTCATAGGGCTGTGGCACGCGCGACAGCATGCGGCTGACCTTGAAATCGCTAAGCGTTTCGGCAATCGCTACCGCATCCGACAGGCGGTGCGGGCGAAGCGTCAGCCTTTGCGTGACGATGTCAGGGCAGGGGCCAGGCTGAGTGCGAACCCCATTCGCCCTTTCGAGAACGACGGCATTCATCTCAGCTCTCCCCAGCTTCTGAGCGACATCCATGTCTTGCGGTCCAGCCGGAACCACTCGACGGCAACCATTCCGCTCAAGGCCAGGCATTCGATCATGCCGGTGCCCTGGAACTGGAAACCGCATTTCTGGATCACCCGCTTCGACGCGATGTTGGTGACCCGGCAACGGGCATCGATGTGCTCGATATGGCTGCGGGTGCGGAAGGCCATGTCGATCAGCGCGTGCGCCGCTTCCGTGGCATAGCCCTTGTTCCAGTGGGGTTCGCCCAGCCAGTAGCCGATTTCGAGGGTTCGTTCGTCGATTTGGGGTTCGAGAGCGCAGCAGCCGAGAAACTGGCCGTTGTCAGCTCGGGTCACGGCATAAACGCATTTGCCAATCTCGCCCGCATTCGTGCGTCGCACGAAATCGGCCGCGTCTTTAGACGTGTAGGGATGCGGCATGCGCGACACCATGGTCGCAATGTTCGCATTGTTGGCGAGATGGGCAAGTGCGTCGATATCGTCTTCGTGCGGTGCGCGCAGAACAAGGCTCTGCGACAGTAAGACGGGGCAATCGCTTCTCAACCGGTCCGGCCTGAGCCGTTCCTCTGGTCTTGTTTCCGGCGGCCGTAATTGGCCAGCCCTTACTAATTCGCCTTGCATGGTTCAGTCTCCTTTGAGGGATAAAAGAAAAAGGGAAGATGGGTAGCGCCCCATCTCCCCTTTTCTTTGACTGAACCTTCAAACGTTCAACCGGGTCGATGAGACGCCGGTTGCTTAACGCTTGCCGGCTTTATTCTGCGGCTTCGGCTTTCGGCATAACGGACACGTATACGCGGCCATTAGCGCGCGTACGGTAATTCACGTTGCCTGCCGTCAGTGCGAAGATCGTGTGGTCAGTGCCGATGCCGACATTGGCGCCCGGATGCCACTGCGTGCCGCGCTGACGCACGATAATGTTGCCCGGAATGACGACTTCGCCACCGAACTTCTTCACGCCAAGGCGCTTGGACTGAGAATCGCGACCGTTACGCGACGAGCCGCCAGCTTTTTTATGTGCCATTGGTGTTCTCCTTTAACTTTCGAAAACCTGGATTAGCCGAGGATGTCCGTGATGCGGACGACCGTGTGATGCTGGCGATGACCGCGAATACGCTTGGAATTCTGGCGGCGACGCTTCTTGAAGGAAAGAACCTTCTTGCCACGGTTATGCTCTACAACTTCAGCCTTGACCGTCGCACCCGAAACGAAGGGAGCGCCGAACTTGGCATCGGCGCCGACGCCGATGACCAGGATTTCGTTGAATTCTACGATTGCGCCAGCTTCTGCTTCCAGCTTTTCGATGGTGAGCACGTCGTTGGCGGCCACGCGGTACTGTTTACCGCCGGTCTTGATGACTGCGAACATTGGTTATCCTTTCATGTTCGTTCCGGCTCTATCCCCAAAAGGACGGCCGTCTTTTTCTCAGTCGGGCTATAGCAGGGCTGCGAAAGACGGATCTTCCAGAACGCATCTGCCGGTGATTTTCTGCACGCCTCGGCGCGCAACGTCTGGTCTGGACATTTTTCCACACTTCGACGCGTCCGGCCTTACGCGAGGCCCTAAAAACTGTCAAGGCGAAAGGATATGAAGACTTGCATTTCACCCCTTGCCAGCCCGATTTTTCGCCGCTATGAGACAGCCGCGCATCAAATGCGCCGACCAGCAAAGCGGAGAGGTGGCTGAGTGGTCGAAAGCACCGCACTCGAAATGCGGCATACGGGCAACCGTATCGTGGGTTCGAATCCCACCCTCTCCGCCATGGCTTGGGTCACTCTTCCCCAATTACCTGCAAGCCCTTGGTTTTCCTCGTAAATTCATGACCGATTGCCCCCCAAAAGGGAAGTTCAGTCATGAATGTATCGCGCATTGTATCGCTCCATGTACAGTCCGATGTATCGCCGGAAGCGGAAATCATTTCCGCGAAGAAACGGAATCTCAAGCTTAAAAAGCGATCGTCCGGGCTCTATCTGGTCAGAAGCGGCAGCATCTATCTTTTTCAGATCAGACTGCCGAAACGCATCGGCGGCGGCGCAGGCTCGCGACCGATCCGCGTGAGCCTCGGCGCTCTCTCGCATCAGGAAGCAAGGGAGCTTGCCGATGCGCTGGCGGCCTTGGCTCGAACAGCTTTCAAGGAGATTGAAAAGAGAATGGCTGAGGACAACGAGGCCGATCTGGCACACACAGCCAGCGATCTGGCAGGATATGATGTGGAGAATGACTGGCCCTACGAGTTTGTCAGCCTGATCTTGAAAGCTGGCCTGTTTGACGCGCGCGAGCCAATACGTGCCCCGACCCCGGAGGAGGCCAAGGGACATGAGCTCATGCGTGGGCTGGTCCGTATCGGTCAGCAGGTTTCGGCGAAGCAGTCCGGGCAGCCTTATGATGAGATGATCGCCGATAACGCTGACCTGCTTGCCGCACGGCAAATCGCCAAGCATGGCAAAATGGCCGGGCCTGTCTCTATCCCCGAACAGCTCTACGCATCGACACAGGTGCCAGTGGTACCAGCATCGAACGCCATGTCGGTTGCTCCTTCGATCAAGCGATCGATGAAGGGGCCGATTTCACGTTCGGAAACGCCTGCCTTTAAGGAAGACCGTCGCTCTGTCAAACGCAAGCCGTCCACAAAGCCGTTGTTCAGTCAGATCGCGTCCGAATATTTGACACTACGCCAGTCGGGCAAGTCCGGGAAAAGCACTGACCTCGATATCGCGGAGTTCCGTCTCAACATGTTCGTCGAGCTGATCGGCGATCATCCGATCGACACATACACGCCGACGGACCTGCAGGCATTCATCGAGCTTCTGAAATTCTGGCCAGCACGTCAGAAAGACCGAGATGAGAGCCTCACGCCGCGTGAGATCATTGACGGGAACCGGGATTTTCATCTCGAAACACTTGCGCTCAAAACATTGCAAGAGGGATATGTAGCCGTCGTGAAGACGGCTTTCGGCTCCAGAACGACCACCTATGACTATGCCAACCCAGTCGCCGGTGCGAAACTTGTCTACCCGGATTCCGCCCGCGACCCGCTTCGGACGGAGCCGCTGTCCGTGCAGAAGATTGGTCTACTGCTCAAAACAGGTGTAGAGCAGGGCATGATGGATACGGCAATGCTACCACTGCTTGGCCTTTTGACAGGACGGCGGCTCGGCCTGCTGGTTCATCTCCAAGGGATGGATTTCCGCGAAAAGTTCGAAGGCGTCTGGGTCGCGCAGACCGGGGGCATCGTATACCGAGACGGCATCTGGCGGCGCGTGCCTTACAAAACGGGTGCCAGCGTCAGCTTCTTCGTGCTTCACAATTTCCTGGTCGAAATTGGTTTTCCGCAATGGGCAAAAGAGCAGGGCGACGCGTTTATTTTCAGAGAGCTCATGAGACTGGCCGATCCAAGCAAGAGCGCTTCGTCCTACATGACACGACTGATGGATGAGGCTGGGATCAAGGATGTCTCGCAGGAGAAATTTCACTCGTTGCGGGCAGGGTTTATTTCGACCTCCGGTGACAAAGGTATCGAAGCGCGTGATCGCAAGCTTCAGGCGGGTCACGAGCTGGGGGCGGATGAGCACGAGCTGTACGGCTTCCAAACCTTGACCGAAACGAAGGCCCGCCAGATCGCTTACATGCCGCTGCCCGACATCGATCTGACACCGTACCAAGGCCTGGATTTTGACAGGTTGGCGAAAGCTAAGAGAACGCGTGGACGTCGTGCCCAACAGGCTTGACCTTTTGGGTCCCGAAGAGGCCACCCGTCTGTGCACTTCCTCGCGCCCTGCAGCTCAGAGTAGGGGGTGCAACATCAAAAAGTTGAAAAATTGGATTTACAATCATGAGGATAATGACTGAAATGAGCTGACCAGAGGTATCCGGGGGCTTGTGTACCTCCAGCAGCGCCAGCCGGCCGGGACAGACTATGGAATTGATCAAGAACACTGGCCGCGAGCGAGTCCTCGACAAGGTGGAAGAGTGGCTACATGCAGGCTCGGCACTCGACGTTATGTCGCCCAGCTTGTCACTACATGCCTTTGCTGAAGTCCGTGAGCTTTTGAAGAGGGCAGATTCAGTTAGACTATTGCTGGAGGATGGAGCCTCCCTAACGTCGCTATTGTTCGGTGGCCATTCTGATATCGGTTACCGAAACAAGCTCCAGAGTAGATGGCACGCCAAAGCAACGCTTGATTGGCTCGGACGCCATGTTCAGGTCCGTTATGCGGATAGGCTGCCTCAATCTATGGTCATCGTCCGCAACGCTAGCGTGAGCAGGGCTGCGATCGGGGCATGTTCCCTCACAACGGAGGGGTTAGGGATAACGCCGGGAAGCCGATTGGGGCTGGTACAGGCGACATCCACGGATGATGAAACTGCAGCCTTCTCATCTTGGTTCCAAAACGCCTGGGATACCGTTCCGGGCAGGCCCGATGCCGATGACCTCGAACGCGTTCTGTCCGACGCCGCATCTCAACGCGCGCCCTCCCTCATCTACTTCAAGTTTCTGTCCGAAATGTTCAAAGATTTGGGCGACGAGCTTGACGAGGAGCGCATCGTAAAATCCGCTACCGGCATCAGGAACACAACCGTTTGGAAGAAGCTCTTCAAATTCCAACGGGATGGCGTCGTCGGGGCGATCGACAAACTCGAGCGCATCGGAGGGTGTATCATCGCCGATAGCGTCGGCCTGGGTAAGACATTCGAAGCGCTCGCGGTGATCAAGTATTACGAGCTCCGAAATGATCGCGTCCTGGTGCTCTGCCCCAAGCGGCTACGCGATAATTGGACACTCTATAAAGCCAATGATCGCCGAAATAGCCTCGCGAGCGATCGCTTCAATTACGACGTCCTCAATCACACCGACTTGTCTCGGGATGGTGGCGCCTCGGGTGATATCGATCTCTCGCACGTAAACTGGGGCAACTACGATCTGGTGGTGATCGACGAGTCCCATAACTTCCGCAATAAGGCGACCCATAAGGACCGCGACACACGCTACGATCACTTGATGAAGCGCGTGATCAAGGCAGGGGTCAAAACCAAGGTCCTGATGCTGTCTGCAACGCCGGTCAACAACAGGCTTGCGGACCTGAAGAACCAGATCGCCTTCATGACCGAAGGTAGCGACATCGCCCTGATCGATCACGGTATTCCAAGTATCGAAGCAACCATACGGAAAGCGCAGGGTCAGTTTAACAGGTGGCTAGACCTACCCGACGGCGAGCGTCGCACATCGCGCCTGATGGACATGCTGGGGTTTGACTATTTCAAGCTCCTGGACATGCTGACGATTGCCCGATCCAGAAAACACGTGCAGCGCTACTACGGTACAGCTGAAACAGGCAACTTTCCCGATCGTCTGCAACCGATCAACGTAAAAGCAGATGTCGACCTGGCTGGCGAGTTCCGTCCGATCCGCGAAATCAACAATGAGATCAGGCGGCTCACGCTGGGGGCGTATGCGCCGTTACGTTACGTGGTGACGGACAAGCAAGAGGCCTACGACGCAAAATACAGCACCAAGATTCGTGGAGGCGAGAGCTATTTTCGTCAGGCCGACCGCGAGGAAAGCCTTATTCACCTGATGCGCGTCAATCTGCTCAAGCGGATGGAAAGCTCGGTGGCTTCTTTTGCTCTCACCATTAAACGTCAGCTCGATGACGTGAACGCGTTGCTTGCCAAAATCGAGGCCCATGACGAATCCATCGATGAGCTTGCGATCGACGATGTGGATATCGACGACCCTGCGTTTGAGACGCTTCTTGTCGGTCGCAAGGTTAAGGTTCTCTTGCAGGACGTCGACCGAGTTCGTTGGCAGCAGGACCTGATTGAAGACAGGAACCGCCTGGCTACACTTCTCTCGGCGGCACGCTCTGTGTCCGCAGATCGCGACGCGAAGCTATCGGCGTTAAAGGAGCTCATTACTCGCAAAGTTCAGGCACCCATCAACGACGAGAACAGGAAGATATTGCTGTTCACTGCCTTTGCGGACACTGCTGACTACCTCTACCGAGAGCTCGCGGAGTGGGGGCGCGCGAAACTTGGAATTCATGCGGCCGTGGTAACCGGTACTGGCGCAAACAAGACCACGCTTCAGAGCCTTCGCTCGGACATGAGCTCCATCCTCAGTGCCTTCTCGCCCCGGTCTAAGGAACGGCCCCCGGAAATGGCTGGCGAGGGAGAGATCGATCTTCTGATCGGCACGGATTGTATTTCGGAAGGCCAGAACCTTCAGGATTGTGATTTCCTCGTCAACTATGACATCCACTGGAACCCCGTCCGCATCATTCAGCGCTTCGGCCGCGTCGACCGTATCGGCTCGACAAACCAGCGCATTCAGCTGGTGAATTTCTGGCCGAACATCGAACTGGACGAGTACCTCGATCTGGAATCGAGGGTGAGTGGACGCATGGTCCTTCTTGATGTGTCCGCGACCGGGGAGGAAAACGTCATCGAGTTCCAGGCCGGCAATCAGATGAACGACCTCGAATACCGCCGTGCTCAGTTGCAGAAGATGCAGGACTCCGTGATCGATCTCGAAGACTTGTCCAGCGGCGTGTCCATTGCGGACCTAACGCTGAACGATTTTCGCATCGATCTGGTAGGTTATCTGCGCGATCACCGCATCCAGCTGGAGTCATTGCCGCTTGGTACATACGCCGTCGTTTCACCGCCCAAGGACGAGTTTGTCACTCCTGACAACGTCATTTCGCCGGGGGTGATTTTCTGTCTGCGCGCGGTTGGCGAAGCAGCGGAGCGGTTAGCGGAACCCGGGTATCCGCTAAAACCGCACTTCGTTGTTCATGTCAGCGACGAGGGAGAGGCGCTTTTGCCCTACACCCGTGCGAAGCAGGTGCTTGACCGCCTCAAGAAGGTTTCCATCGGACGCGATCTACCTGACGCTCAGGCCTGCGGCCGGTTCGACAAGTCCACCCGCTTCGGGCGCGACATGGAGCCCTATCAAAAGCTTCTGGCCCGGGCTGTTGCCTCAATCGCGGGAAAGAGCGAGGAGCGCGCGGTCGCCAGCCTGTTCTCTCCCGGCGGTACCCATGCGTTGAAAGGTGAGTTCGCCGGCATCAACGATTTCGAGGTCGTCGCATTCCTGGTGATCCTTCCGGAGACGAGCGTGGAATGAACGCAGCAGCGTGCATCAATGCCGTCGTTGACGCTCTCGGGTTACCCGCGACTGCGCGCGTTGATATTCGCGTCCCGAAGAAAATGCTCATTGAACAGGGCGCACCCACGTCGACCGACAAGCGTGCCATTCAGGAAGGCATTGATGAACTGCTGTGGTTTGCGGCATGCAAGCCCGGAACTGTCGGCGTGCCGACTTTTGGCGACCATGTACGTGAGTATGTCGAAATCGCCGTCATTGGTTGCGCCTTCCGAGCTGGGGCGAAAACGAGCCGACTTATAGAGCTCATTCATCGCGCCATCCCTTATCCGGTTGTTTTGATCACCGCTGATGATCAAGGGATCGACGTGTCCGTCGCCCATAAGCGGCGGGCTCAAAACGAAGCGGCCAAGGTCGTAATTGATAGAAATGCAGCCACACGCCTATCCGAACCGACGATGCCGACGCCGAACGAGAAGGCCTTCCTCGATAGCCTGGAGCTTTCGAAGCAATCGCACCGGGACTTGTACGCACTTTATGACGGATGGCTGGCACGGGTTGAGGCGATGAACGCGGCCAACTTGGTCGGCTCCTTCTCGGTGACCACGGATGAGCACCAGATCATGCGTCGGCGAGCGGTGATTGAGGACTACGAAAGGCTGGACAAGGAAAACTCGCTTTTGCGGTCCCAGGCGGCAAAGGCAAAACAGATCAGTCAGCGCGTCGATTTGAACCAAAAGATAAAGACAATCGAACGCGCCATGGAACAAGCAAAGCAGGAAATGGGGGGCGAGCAGCGATGAGAATTTCGACCATTCTGGACCATATCGACAGTGGGCATATGGCACTGCCGGAATTCCAGCGAGGGTATGTCTGGAACACCGAACAGGTGCGTGGCTTGTTCACGTCGCTCTACCGACGCCACCCCGTCGGGGGGCTCCTGGTCTGGGCGACGGAATCAGTTACGGCAAATCATCGCGGCGACGGCCAGCTCGCCTCCGGGATCGTGAAGCTGTTGTTAGATGGCCAGCAGCGTGTCACCTCCCTTTACGGTGTCGTCCGCGGCAAGCCACCAGCGTTTTTTGACGGCAACGCCAAGGCTTTTACGGGCCTGTATTTCAACCTCGCCTCGGAGACGTTTGAGTTCTTCCAGCCGCTGAAAATGTCTGGAGACCCGCTCTGGATCGATGTGTCGGCTCTGATGAAGTCGGGCCATGATGGCGTAGGAAAGGTCATGACCTCGCTAGGGCCGACGCCACCCGGGGAGTATTATGGCCGACTAAGCCGGCTGCTGGGCATCCTGGAAATCAACCTGCATGAAGAAGAGGTCACTGGCGCGGACAAGACCCTCGATGTGGTTGTCGACATCTTCAACAAGGTGAACAGTGGTGGCACCAAGCTCTCCAAGGGCGATCTGGCGCTGGCGAAAATCTGCGCGGAATGGCCTGACGCCCGCACCGAGATGAAGGGCAAACTGAAAGCCTGGAACCAAGCGGGATACGATTTCAACCTGGATTGGCTCCTGCGATCGATCAACACCGTGCTGACCGGTGAGGCCAAATTCCTCTATCTGCACAATCAGTCCGCCACCGACATTCAGGACGGCCTGAAGCGCGCCACCAAACGCATTGAAACCTGCCTTAATCTGATTTCAGGCAGGCTTGGATTGGACCACGCGCGGGTTTTCTTCGGTCGCTTCGCCGTTCCCGTTATCGTGCGCTACCTGGATCAAAAGGGCGGTGCGCTGGATGAGGTCGAGCGGGACAAGCTCCTCTTCTGGTTCGCGCAGGCTGGAATGTGGGGGCGTTATTCGGGCTCAACGGAATCCTTCCTGGACAAGGACCTTGAGGCGCTGGAAGGCGCGGACGGTGGTCTTGATAAACTCCTGGAGCAGTTGCGGCTGTGGCATGGTGGATTGCGGGTCGAGAAAGGCCATTTCACCGGCTGGAGCCTCGGTGCCCGCTTCTACCCCGTGCTCTACATGCTGACACGAATGGGCGCGTCCAAGGACTGGGGAACGGGCATCGAATTGAAATCCGGGTTGCTGGGCAAGATGAATGCCCTTGAAGTCCACCACATCTTCCCGAAGGCGCAGCTCTACAAACAGAACGTCCCGCGTTCGCAGGTGAACGCGATTGCCAATTTCTGCTTCCTCACCAAGGATACCAATCTCAACATCCGCGACACGCTGCCTGAGGTCTATTTCCCGAAAATCGAATCGAAGCATCCGGGGGCTCTGGCGTCGCAGTGGATTCCGATGGATGAGACGCTGTGGAAGATTGAGCGCTATGCCGACTTCCTGGAAGCCCGAAAGGAACTGCTGGCGGCCGAGGCGAACAAGCGATTTGCCTCGCTGCTGCATGGTGATGACAGATGGATTGCCGAACCTGCGCGGGTATCGACGATTTCCACGACGGCTGCGGCCGGCGGCATTTCCAGTACTGATGAAGAGGCAGAATTACAGGCGATCAATGATTGGGCGGTCGAGAAAGGTTTCACCGATGGCGTCATCGCCTATGACCATTCGAACCCGGAGACAGGCGATCAGATCGCCGTTTTCGACCTCATCTGGCCGAACGGTCTCCAGGAGGAGTTGTCAGAACCGGTCGCCGTGTTACTGAACGAAAACGACGAGACCATTGCCCTTGCGAGTGCCGCAGGCTTCCGCTGCTTCACTAGCGCCGCGGCCTTCAAGGACTACGTCAAAAAGGAAATGCTCGGACAACAGGCGGCCTGAGGCCGCTGTTGGAACCCGAATGAAATGGATGTGCGATGAAGAAGCTCGAACTGAACGACCTTGAAACCAAGAGCGCCGATATCGTCTCGGACAACATCACCGCTTTGCAGGCCGTCTTTCCGGATGCCTTCCGTGAGGGCAAACTCGACTTCGACGTCCTCAGGCAGCTTCTTGGCAGTGCAGTCGATGATCAGGACGAGAAGTACGGACTGAATTGGTACGGAAAGCGGAAGGCCCGCCAAATAGCGCTGACCCCGTCCGTTGGGACCCTCCTGCCTTGCCCAGAGGAAAGCGTCGATTGGGAAATCTCTCGCAATCTGATGATCGAGGGCGACAATCTTGAGGTCTTGAAGCTCTTGCAGAAGAGCTATTCGGGCAAAGTAAATTTCATCTACATCGACCCTCCGTATAACACGGGAAGAGACTTTATCTACCGTGACGATTTCGTCGATAACATTAAAAATTATCTGTCTATCACTGGCCAGATCGATAGCGGAGGAAGTAAAACTACCACGAATCCTGAAAGTTCAGGTCGCTTCCATACAGCATGGCTCAACATGATGTATCCCCGCTTGAAGTTGGCACACCGACTACTGTCACATGACGGTACCATCGCGATCAGCGTAGACGATGGAGAATTAGACAACATCCGCATGATGATGTCGGAGATATTCGGAGAAGAAAATTTCCTTGCGCAGATAATATGGAGAAAGCGCAGCACCCCTCCTAATGACAAGATCATTGGAGCCAACCATGACTACATAGTTCTATTTTCGAAGTCTCTAGATTCAGTTCGCATAAATCTTCGAGAAAGGTCTGAGGAACAGGTTGCGCGCTACCGAAATCCCGACCAGCATCCCAAAGGGCCATGGGCACCCGGCGACTTGATGGCGAATGTGAAGGGCGGACGCTATGTTGCGTCGCTTCATTTCCCAATTATTAACCCGAATAATGGTGAGCAGCACTTTCCTGGAGCAAACGGAAACTGGCGTTTCTCAAACGAAACAATCGATAAATTGCTCGTAAACGATGAAATATACTTTGGAGAGGATGGGCTTGGTAAGCCAAAGCTCAAGAGGTTCTTATCCGACGTCAAAGATGGAGTAACTTATCCAACAATCTGGGATTTTGTTCCACTGAACACTAGCGGCTCTAACGAGATGAAGGAAATCTTTGGCGAGGCAACAATATTTGAAAGCCCGAAACCCGTTGGATTGATTGAAGAATTACTACGCCTGTGTACCGATGGAAGATCGATCTGCATGGATTTCTTCGCGGGATCGGCGACGCTTGCCCATGCGACCATGTCATTAAACGCCAAGGACCAAGGTTCTAGAAGGTTTATATGCGTTCAATTACCCGAAGCTGTCCCATCAGGTTCGGAAGCAGAAAAGCGCGGCTTTTCAACAATTGCAGAGCTTTCGAAGGAGCGAATCCGGCGGGCCGGGGGCATGATTCGAAGTGCTGTGTTAGCTCCAACTGACTTTACAGGTTTCCGCGTCTTCAAGCTCGCACAGTCCAACATAAGGGCTTGGGAGCCTGTGCCTTCCGATCTCGAAGGAACGCTTCTGGCGAACGCCGAACACATTGTTCCGGGCCGCACTGAGCGAGACATTCTATACGAGCTCCTGCTCAAGCTCGGCCTCGATCTCTGCGTTCCCATGGAGACGCGACAGATTGCAGGAAAGACTGTTCACGCCATCGGCGGCGGCGCGTTGATTGCGTGCCTTGCGGACGGTCTCACGAAAGATGTAGTCGAAAGCCTTTCAGCGGGCATTGTTGCGTGGTGGAAGGAGCTCGCGCCGGCCGTCGAAACACGCGTCGTCTTCAAGGATTCCGGCTTTGCTGATGATGTTGCCAAAACCAACATGGCAGCGATCCTCAATCAGAACGGCATTCTCGATGTCCGCAGTCTGTAATGGGGGGCGGGATGAAGCTTCATTTTGAATCCGACCTTGACTACCAGAAGGCGGCGATCGAGGCGGTGTGCCAGCTGTTTCGTGGGCAGGAGATAAACCGCACCGAGTTTACCGTGACACGACGCTCGGCTGGCGGCGTGCAGGGCGAACTAGGCTTTGTAGAGAATGCGCTTGGCATCGGTAACCGGCTGACGCTGCTCGACGACGAAATCATGTCCAATCTCAAGGATATCCAGTTGCATAACGGCCTGCCACCATCGGGCTCGCTCACCTCTGGCGATTTCACGGTGGAGATGGAAACCGGCACGGGCAAGACCTATGTCTACCTCCGCACGATCTTTGAACTGAACAAGCAGTTCGGTTTTACCAAGTTCGTGATCGTCGTGCCGTCCGTCGCCATCAAGGAAGGCGTCAACAAGACCCTCCAGATTACCGAGGATCATTTCAAGGCGCTCTATTCGGGCCAGCCGTATGACTATTTCCTGTACGACTCGTCCAAGCTGGGCCAGGTGCGCAATTTCGCGACCAGTCCGACCATCCAGATTATGGTCGTCACGGTGGGTGCGATCAACAAGCAGGAGGTAAACAACCTCTACAAGGACAGCGAAAAGACGGGCGGTGAAGCACCGATCGACCTGATTCGGGCCACGCGCCCAATCATCATCGTGGATGAGCCCCAGAGCGTTGACGGTGGCCTCCAGGGCCGCGGAAAGCAGGCTCTCGATGCCATGAATCCGCTCTGCACGTTGCGCTACTCTGCGACCCACGTGAACAAGCATCATATGGTCTACCGACTGGACGCCGTCGATGCCTATGACCGCAAGCTGGTGAAGCAGATCGAGGTCGCATCGCTTGAGGTCGAGGGTGGTCATAACAAGGCCTATCTGCGGTTCTTGTCTGCGCGCAATGTAAAGGGCACGATTTCCGCCCGGGTGGAGGTCGACGTGCAGCGGAGCGGTCGCGTTCAACGCGAAGAAATCACCGTTCATGACGGCGACGATTTGGAAGAGGTAACCGGTCGCGCGATCTACAAGGATTGCCGTATTGGCGAAATCCGCATTTCTGGCGCCGCGTCCTTTCTCGAGGTCAAAACGGCGGGTTCCGAGGTCTTTCTGGAGCCGGGCCAAGCCATCGGTGACGTCGATGCCGACGCCATCAAGCGGCTGATGATCCGACGCACCATTCAGGAGCATCTGGAGAAGGAAAAACGCCTCGCGCCTCTCGGGATCAAGGTGCTCAGCCTTTTCTTCATCGACACGGTCGAGCACTACCGCTCCTACGATGCCGACGGAAATGCGGTGAAGGGCAAGTACGCGACCATCTTCGAAGAGGAATACCGTCGGGCAGCCAAGCTTCCCGAGTTCGTGAGCCTGTTCACGGAGGTTGATGTAACCTCTGACGCCCAGGAAGTTCATGACGGCTATTTCTCCATCGACAAAAACAAGCGCTGGACGGATACGGCTGAAAACAACCAGGTCAATCGGGACAGCGCAGAGCGCGCCTATAACCTGATCATGCGGGAAAAGGAGAAGCTGCTCAGCTTCGACACCAAGCTCAAGTTCATCTTTTCGCACTCGGCGCTCAAGGAAGGCTGGGACAACCCCAATGTCTTCCAGATTTGCGCGCTGCGCGAGATGGGTACAGAGCGGGAGCGCCGACAGACGATCGGTCGCGGACTTCGACTTTGCGTCAACCAGCAGGGCGAGCGACTGCGGGGCTTTGAGGTGAACACCCTGACCGTGATCGCCACCGAGAGCTACGAGTCCTTTGCCGAAAATCTTCAGAAGGAGATCGAGGCCGACACAGGTATCCGCTTCGGGATCGTCGAGGAGCATCTGTTCGCGAACATTCCGATGGTCGCCGAAGACCCTTCTCATGGACCGGGGATGGAAGAGGAAGGCGCAGCATACGATGCGGGCGTCCCCGATGTGTTGGGGTATGAACGTTCCGCGGACATCTATCGCCACTTGCTGGCCTTAAACCTTATCGACCGGCACGGCAAAGTTCAGGATAGCCTACGGACCGCCATCAAGACCGGGACCCTTGCACTGCCGGCCCACCTTCAACCATACCTTCCGGCCGTAACGACTATGTTGCGAAAGGTGGCGGGCCGCCTTGAAGTTAAGAATGCCGATGACCGCAAGCCGGTGGCGATCCGCAAGGAGGTGTTTGACAGCGGGGAGTTCCGTGCCCTGTGGGACCGGATCAAGCATACCACGACCTATCGGGTGCAGTTCGACAATGAGAAACTCATCGCCGATTGCGCGCGCAACATCGCCAATGGGCCACCGATCGCAAAAGCTCGTGTGACCGTCCGAAAGGCCGATCTCGCAATCGGTCAGGGCGGTGTGCTTGCCAAGGAGACGTCAGCATCTGGACCGATTGCCATCGACGAAGGCGACATCGTACTTCCCGACCTGTTGACCGATCTCCAGGATCGGACACAGCTGACGCGGCGCAGTCTCGTGACGATTCTGATCGAAAGCGGCCGTCTATCCGACTTCAAGAGGAACCCGCAGGCGTTCATCGAACTGGCGGCTGACATTATCAACCGCACGAAGCGCTTGGCGCTTGTGGACGGCATCAAGTATCAGCGGATCGGTGACAAGGACTTCTACGCCCAGGAACTGTTCGAGCGAGAAGAGCTAACCGGCTACCTGAAGAACATGCTGACCAACACCCAGAAGTCGGTTTACGAGCATGTCATTCACGATTCCGCGGGCGTAGAGCGGTCTTTCGCCGAGCAGATGGAAAAGAACGACGCCGTGAAGGTCTACGCGAAGCTTCCAGGCTGGTTCAAAATTCCGACACCGCTCGGCACCTACAACCCCGACTGGGCCGTGCTGCTTGAGGTCGATGGACGGGAGCGCTTGTATTTTGTTGTTGAAACGAAGGCCAGCCTGTTCACCGACGATCTCCGTGATCAGGAGGCGGCGAAGATCGTGTGTGGCGAGGCGCATTTTCAGGCCCTGGTACGGGATAACAATCCAGCGAAGTACATCCATGCGACAAAGCTAGAGGAGGTGTTCGACCACGTTTAGGGGCGTATCGAAGGCGGAAATTATTTCCGCCTTCGACGTTTAAGCGGGTGGTCAGGAGGTCAGCAGTCCGGTGCGTGCGACGGTACGGTCGAAGCGCGGGCGATAGGTTTTGGCCGTACCGGTGAACTATAAGGTTGTGTTCGCTACATTCACCCTCTAACTCCGGTCCGAAATTTTGCAATCTCCAGAAGTCTGAAATTACCTATGCGATCAAATTCGAAGCTGAAGCGTGCATCTGGTGTTGTGAGCAAATGCAGTTCCAGAGTAGCCGCCAGCGGAAAACAGGCTCACAGTTTTTTCCTCGGTGGCGAGAAGCATACCATCTTCACCAATGACGAGCTTTCCCCTTTGACGGATGGGGATCGAGTGCATTTCGATTACGATGTCCGGCGTCTAAAGAACGCTTACAGAACCGAGTACAACGCGGTTGTGCAGGATAGCCTTGTGATCGATGTGCCAGGTGAGGCGGGGGAAGACGTCGCTGGAGAGGTTTACGTCCTCAGCAATCCATCAATGGCAGGGTTGCTGAAGGTTGGATGTACTCAGGACACCGGCCTCAAGAGAGCAGCTGAGCTTTCAAGCGTGACAAGTGTGCCGACCAAGTTTCACGTCGAGTGGTCGCTAGCTATCATCGGCGACCCGCGTTCAGTCGAACAGCGTGCGCACGCGCTGCTCGCGTCAAAGCGGGCTGGTAAGGAGTTCTTCAGGGTAACGCTTGAAGAGGCAAAATCTGCGATTATTCGGAGCTTCTCCGAGCTGTATCCAGAGCGAGCCGCGTTCATGGATGCCGCCTTTGCAAAACGCGCCGAAGCCGAACTCGCTAGACGTGCGGACCTCGCCTTGCAAGCTGAGCGTCGTGCCCAAGAGAAGGCAGAAGAAGCCGAGCGGCG
The DNA here is from genome assembly GCF_001423425.1 of Rhizobium sp. Leaf306. GTDB lineage: Bacteria > Pseudomonadota > Alphaproteobacteria > Rhizobiales > Rhizobiaceae > Neorhizobium > Neorhizobium soli. The sequence continues at coordinate 22,124 of NZ_LMNX01000006.1, read as the reverse complement.
AGCCTTCGAGGAATCAGTCGAGGGCCGTTGGCTCACTCAGGGCACCTGCTGTCTCGTTATCAGGCGTTTCACTTCGGAGCCTAATCGAGAGTTTCCGTCCTTCTTCGGAAAGCTCTTTGGCAAGCGATATGATGACTATTTCGAATTCAAGATCACCCCTGGTGTGAACGGTGACCAGGTGGCTTGGACAGTCTCTGCACAAGGGAGAGTCTCAGAAGGCTCGGTTTATAAAACAGAGGTCTTCCCAACGTATGATAAGGCTGTCGCCACAATGGAGCGTTGGAGAAGCGATTTTGGCGTGCCCAATGTCTCCGCAGTTACTGAAATTCCAAACGTCATGCTGGAAACCCCTCCAGCACTTCCGGCAGGCGTCCACAACCCTCGTTACATCCATGAGGTGAGCTCGATATCGGAGTTTATTGTTCGAGTGCCACCGCCTCGGCCTCGTCGGTCGCGCTATTAGAGTGGGTAGGCCAGGCTTATGCAGCCTGCTAGAGAATTTCGGGCGAATTTTTGCTGAAGTTACTCTAGCTGAGGGTGCAGTTATCTGTTCAGCCAATGGGGCGTCGCGCGGCTGGCGAGCCGAGGCTCCGGTGTCAGAGCAATGGGCGTTGTACTAATCGTGCTGTGCATCTGAGAGAAAATCCAATGCCGGTTTCCAGCGGAGATATGAAAACCCGGCTGAGGGGTGTTTGATGCAAGCACACGGCAGATTGTCAATATTCGTCATCCTCTCGACTTCCCAAGGCTTGGGTGCCATCGGATTGAGTTGAAGATTGAACCACCCCCACGTGTTAAATCCACAGACTAACACAGCCTCCGGCTGATAACGCTCTAGGAATTTTCTATGGGCGTCACCGCCCTTCAAAAATAGTTCAGCTGGAACAGGTTGACGTGCGTAGTTTGCAGCGACAACCGGTACAAAATTTCGAAATGCTATGCTTTTCCAAACGTTATGACGTACTTCATCACTGACATTCCTCGATGCTGTGTGTCCTGCCAGAAACGTTGTAAGTATACGATAAAATCTCCAGTTCCTGTTGTTTTCTACAAAATCACGAACAGTATCTGTTAAGAGGTTCGTGGGGGAGCTGCCGACGGGGTATTCCGCGGCGTGGGTTGACTCGCCAACGACAAGCAGCTTCAGTCCGTTAAAACAGCTGTTGGGCAAACCCCAGCTTGACCCAATCCACGCCTCGATCATTATAAAGTTCCTGTGTCCAAGAGGTCAGATGATGGCAAAAACATATCACCCGAAGCGTCAGAGAGTTGCCAAAGGAGTTCATCAGAACCTTCGGAAGGACGGTTCGATTCAGTCCACCACTGTGAAACAAGGACAATACACAGTTACTCATAGGTCGGACGGGTCGAGACGCCAAACGTTCAACTCTGGCCAGGGATGGTCTGAAGTGACTGATAGCGGCCGTGGAAACAAGCACACTGGCGTTGAGCTTTTGGTGCTGAGAGCTTTGTGGGACGGATTATCGTTCGCTTTTCGCTCTATTTTCTCAAGAAGGTAAACGCAACTTATCTCCCTAAGTTGTGTCTCCCGCCTCCGCTTCATTGTAAGCAGAGGGCTCCCTACAGGCTTGATCCTCCATTTTCCCGATATTGTTGGGCCGCTGTGAAGCCATCTGGATGCCTGTCCACTTGTCCGCTAAGCCGGACCAACGCCACATATTTCGGCAATAGAGGCGCTTGCCGAGGTTGAGGAGCAGTCGAGGCATCGAGGATGCGCAATGGGCGGTGTATTCAACGTGGTGACCACATAATTGTCCATGTGAATTCCCAATTCTTCTGCAAACGCCGTGATCGGAAGTAATGGGGAGAAGACGGCCATTTGAACCGAACGGCGTTTGCAAAGGACGGGTGACAGAGAGCCAGATCAGAAAGGCGTGAGATGGCGCTTGGGCCGGAAGGGATAGAGGCCATCGGAGTACCTATCAGCGAGCTCATGGAACACATCCTCGCTCTCCCGCACGTCGAACCCTTGGCGCTCAAGATCGTCAACGATGGAATCCCGGACTTTGCCGAGGGCGCGGTTGGGGTCCTTCTGTGCCTGCGCGGCGGTTATCATCTGCCAAAGCAGGACGCGCGCCATATCGTCCCGGGTCGGCCGACGGCGCGCCCTGGTCTGCTCCCGCACCCGCTGCTGGCGGATCAGCTGTTCTGCATTGCGTTGTTTCCTGGGTTTCCTTGGCATGTTGCGCTCCTTGTTGGTGGAGCCTCAGCGTGACCGCCGACGATGCAAGCGACAAACGCCGATCGCCAAGAATGATTTCGATGCGCCTTTTCACCAGTGCGTTGCCCGCAACCGACGTTTGCCCCGGAATCGCAAATCCGTAGTTCGGCAACGAGAATGCAGAGATCGGAATCGCGGCAGGGTAAATTGAGATGAGGCGTAATGATGTGCAGGCACATCGACACGCACCGTCGCAATTGACGTCACATCGACCTGAGATACCGACAGGTTACGTCGATCTGAGACGACGTGATACGACGCATGTTGCTGCGACCGTCCAGCGCCTGACCGCCTCAAGCAACGCGGTCTTGGACTTCGGAATCGATAATCCTGACGTCAGAATCGCATTCCAATAGATCGGAATCGCAGGGGCGCCAACAGGAATCGATTTTCTGGATCGCACCGATTGGCTTGCCGCCCTCCGTTACCCGTCTCCGACATCCAGCATCTGGCGCACCTCGTCGCCCGTTATCACACTGACCTCGCTGAGACGTGTGGCAATGGCCATCAGGTCCTCGCGCCGCGCCCCCAGCATGTCTCGCGCGGCCTCCTCAGCTGACAGCAGCCGGGCATTGACCCGCTCAGTCAGCTGCCGATCCAGGTTCAGCTCGCTGACACTGACACCCTCAGATCGATAGACGAGGGGCTGATGCTTGGAGAAGCCCATCTGTTGATTTCCACTGAGAGCCGACCCGGCGCAGCCTTATATTTCCATTGAGAATTGACCCATGTTTCAACCGTCCCCTGCGTGTTTTCAGCGGGGGCTTGGAGTGATCGACATGGCGTTACTGAGCGTGATCCGGCGCTGGCATTTTCGAGAGCATTTATCGATCCGGGAGATTTGCCGCAGGACCGGCTTATCCCGGAATACCATCCGCAAATATCTGCGTTCTGATGGCGCAGAGCCGAAGTTCGCTGTCCCGGAGCGGCCGAGCAAACTCGGTCCTTTTGCGGATCGACTATCGGCCTGGCTGAAGACGGAATCCAAGAAGGGCCGCAAGCAGAAGCGGACGATGAGGCAGTTGCATGCTGACTTGGTCAGCCTGGGCTACGAGGGGTCCTATAATCGCGTGGCGGCATTTGCTCGCGAATGGCGCGATGATCGACAACGGGAATTGCAGACGACTGGCCGTGGCACCTTCGTTCCACTGGCGTTCGAACCCGGCGAAGCGTTCCAGTTCGACTGGTCGGAGGACTGGGCGATCATTGGCAATGAGCGCACGAAGCTGCAGGTCGCTCACACCAAGCTGAGCTACTCCAGGGCCTTCATTGTACGGGCCTATCTGCTGCAGACGCACGAGATGCTGTTCGATGCCCACAATCATGCATTCCGCATCTTCGGTGGCATTCCTGGCCGCGGCATCTACGACAACATGCGCACGGCAATCGACAAGGTCGGCCGCGGCAAGGAACGCGACGTCAACGTCCGCTTCATGGCCATGGCCAGCCATTACGTGTTCGAGCCCGAGTTCTGCAATCCGGCTTCCGGCTGGGAGAAGGGACAGGTCGAGAAGAACGTTCAGGACGCACGGCATCGCTTCTTTCAACCGATTCCACGCTTTCCATCGCTGGAGGCATTGAACGATTGGCTTGAGGTTCGATGCAAGGAATTCTGGGCGAAGACGCCGCATGGTCAGATGCGTGGCACCATTGCCGACGTCTGGGCAGAGGAAGTACCAGCTCTCATGGCCGTTTCCAGGCCGTTCGACGGGTTCGTCGAATATACAAAGCGGGTCACGCCCACCTGCCTCGTGCATCTGGAGCGCAATCGCTATAGCGTGCCGGCATCCTTTGCCAATCGTCCGGTGAGCCTACGGGTCTATCCGGATCGTGTCGTGGTCGCTGCGGAAGGTCAGACCCTCTGTGAGCACCGTCGCATCATTGATCGTTCCCATGATCGGCCAGGACAAACCATCTACGACTGGCGGCATTACCTGGCGGTCGTGCAACGCAAACCCGGCGCTCTTCGCAACGGAGCTCCATTCGTTGAACTTCCCGAAGCCTTCCGGACGTTGCAACAATATCTCCTCAAGAAGCCCGGCGGCGACCGCGAGATGGTCGATATTCTGGCCCTTGTGCTCCAGCACGACGAACAAGCAGTGCTGTCGGCCGTCGACATGGCGGTGAAGTCCGGTGTTCCGACCAAGACGCATGTCCTGAACCTGCTACATCGCCTCGTGGACGGCAAAACCTTCACGCCGCCAACCCTCGACGCACCTCAGGCACTGACGCTTACCAACGAGCCTAAAGCCAATGTCGAACGATACGATACCCTGAGAAAGACGGAGGTTCGCCATGCGTCATAACCCGGCAAGCGGCGCGATCGTCATCATGCTGCGACAGTTGAAGATGCATGGAATGGCCCATGCCGTCGGTGATTTGACCGAGCAGGGATCGCCGGCGTTCGAGGCTGCCATTCCGATCCTCTCCCAGCTTTTGAAAGCGGAAACAGCCGAACGAGAGGTCCGATCGACAGCCTATCAGCTCAAGTCGGCACGCTTCCCGGCCTACCGTGATCTGAATGGCTTCGACTTCGCCAGCAGCGAGATCAACGAGGCCCTCATGCAGCAGCTTCATCGCTGCGACTTCCTCGACAACGCCAACAACATCGTCCTGGTCGGCGGTCCCGGCACTGGCAAGACGCATATCGCGACTGCGATCGGTGTCCAGGCCATCGAACATCACCATAAGCGAGTTCGGTTCTTCTCGACCGTGGAACTCGTCAACGCTCTGGAACAAGAGAAAGCTCAGGGACGTCCAGGCCAGATTGCCAACCGTCTGACACATTCCGATCTCGTCATTCTCGACGAGCTTGGCTACCTGCCGTTCAGTGCTTCAGGCGGCGCACTGCTCTTCCACTTGCTGAGCAAGCTCTACGAGCACACCAGCGTCATTATCACGACCAACCTGAGCTTCAGCGAATGGGCGAGCGTCTTCGGCGACGCCAAGATGACGACCGCGCTGCTCGACCGGCTTACCCATCACTGCCACATCCTGGAAACAGGAAACGACAGCTTTCGCTTCAAGAACAGCTCAGCTCATGAGCCCAAAACGGCAAAGGAAAAACGCAGGAACTTGACCACCACAACCAATACCAACGATACCTAAGGCGGGTCACTTCTCGGTGGAAATGCCGGGTCAGCTCTCAGTGGAAATCAACAAGTATGTGTTATAGCGCTGAGTTCATCGGTCCCCAGGCTGGCTGACATCCGTTCCTTTCGGAAAGTACCAGCGTAGCCGCCCGTTGGTATTTTCGTCGCTGCCGCGCTGCCAGGGGCTTTGAGGGTCGCAGAAGTAGATCTCGAGGCCAGTATCCATGTGCAGTTGAGCGTGCTGAGCCATCTCGGCGCCTGATCCTAAGTCAACGATCTATGAAGATGTGCCGGTAGATCCATGATGGTCCACGCAATCGCGTCGCGGACGGCTTCGGCCCCATGCCCGGCAAGCGCTGTACCGTTTTTGACAGACTTGCCAATCCCATGACGTTCCCTGCGTGGTAGGTGCAGGAGCATTGTGAACCGTGTCGTCCGTTCGATTAGCGTTCCGATTGCCGAGCTGCCGAGCCCGAGAATGAGATCACCTTCCCAATGACAAGGCACCGCTTTTTCGCCGAAGTCGGACGGACGATCGCTGATCGTCAACACATAAGTCAGAAAGGATTTGCGACGGTTACGAGCACACCTCCTTGGTGGTCCAAGTTTTCGTCCGCGGCCCCAACGGCTCAGTTCCGCGTGGAAAACAACACGCATGCATTTTAAGACGCCGACGAGAGCGGATAAATCTCACGATCCATGTTGGCGTTCATGTCGGAGCCGATCGCCTTCAGGTCATCGGCGACGTGTTTCGACACGGCGTTGCGGGTGTCGTCCCATTCCAGGTGGGACTGTATGAAGGCGACCGCTTCTTCCTGCCGGCCGAGCTTCAGAAGGCCCTTGAAGATATCGACGGCCCATTTCGCGTAACGTCTCCTGTCATTGTAGATAGCCCTGCAGATGTCGAGGCAAGCGGGATCGCCGGTCTTCTCGAACTGCTGGCGGGCGATGCGGTAGATACCGAAAACGACATTCTCGCCAAGCGACTTTTCGGCACCGATCGTTTTCAACACGTCGGCGGCGTTTTCCATGATCATCCTGCGATACCGCAGCACTTCTGCGTCGAACGACCACGTCAATTTCATGGCCCTGGCCACTTCTGGGATCGGCTTTCCCGCATTGAGATGCGCAATGCCCTTGTCGACCGAAAGCGCGTCGATCACCTGCTTGAAGAGCTTGTTGCCGAAAAACGAAAGTGCTTCGCCGCGCCGCAGGCCGCTGAACACGGCCGCATAAATGGCTCCGGTAAAATGGCTGCTCGCATAGGAGTAGGGCGCATAGCGCATCATGATCTCGATGATGTCGAGATCGATGAGGTCGTAGCCCGCTCGGGTGAAGACCATCTCGTTGTGGATGCGGTCCGTCCGCACCGTCTTGCGAACCTCCAGGTCCAGCGCGGCCTTGTCTTCGTTGGGGCGCAGATGAAAGGCGTCGAATTTCAGAAAAGGGAGCCGTACGTAGCTGCAGTCGATCCCCTGTTGCGCCAACTGCTCTTCCAGCGTGGATTTGACGCCGGCGAAAGCCTGCTCGATTACCAGGATTTTTACGTCCTTGTCCTCGAGGAGCCAAGTGTAGAAATCCTTCCTAAGGATCATTTCCGGCTTGGTGTCCTCGAAGAACACTGGCCCGTCAAATAATTCGCCGACGACCCTAACATCGAAGGATGTCGTCTTGCGCAGGGCGGCGCCGATATACTGCATCTGGCAATTGCCGAGTAGAGCAACCTTATGGACCAAGTTATGCCTCATCCATCATCTTGTCGATTTCAGCCGCCATTTCGCCAATGTTCTTGACATTGGCAAGTCGTCCCACTTCGATCTCTATGCCGAGTTCCTCTTCTATTAGAAACAGGATGTTGACATTGGCCGCACTGTCCCAGCCGTCGAAATCCAATTCGTTCATGTCGAGTCCGATCGCATCCTGATCGACACCCAGAATGGATGATACTGCGTGCCTGATAGTCGTCAAACTTTTAGCCATATGCCCCTCTCTCGCGTCGAACCATTTGTAGCGGCGGTCAGTTCAATCCGCAATGCGCCGCGTCCGCAATCGCCTTCTGGCGTATTCCGCCGGTGTGGCATCACAACCCCTGCCGCCCCCCTAGTCCTTGTCTAGTCTCTCCTCATCAGGTCCTGCATCGTGGTACCGCTGTCATCGAAGCGGTATTTGTTGGTCGGTTCCGAATGGACGTACTGAACGTTGCCGATCTGTATATTTTTGCATGGGCCCTTGAAGGAAAAGCCGGCTTTCGATATCTGGGTCAGTTGCAGCCAGTCGAATTGCAGGTCGCCTGAGGTCTCAAGGCGGATCGCGTCGTCGACGTAGCGGCTGATCTGCACCATGGAGAATTGCGCGCTGCTGCAATGCACGAGATGAACGCCGTATTTTTCGCCGCCCCATGCGGCATGGCCCCTTGCAAGGTTGACGCTCAGGTCTTCGATGGAGAATTTCAGGCAGTTCGTGAGTTTCACGCCCGTGAAACCCAGGCCGTTGTCGAAATAGGCCGGGTCCGAATTGCAATTGTTGCCGCGGAGCCGAAAAAGCTGGCGATTGGTCAGGTCGATGCCGACCGTGCAGGTTGTAATGTTGTTGTCGAGCACACGCGTGTCCGCCTGCAGCACCTTGCCGTCGCGGCCGAAATCCGCCGGGGCATAGACGCCGCGGAAACATTTGATGCACTCGTTGTTCTGAAACCAGAATGCAAGCACGTCTTCACCAATGAAAAGCGCCGTGTGCAGGTACCAGAAGCGGTTCATGCTGATCGCCGTCGCGATGACGCCGTTAGTGTTGTCGGTTCCAAGCCTGACGCCGACGCTCTGTAACTGTCCTGCGGCCGCGACCTTCGGATTGAAGGCTCCATAGACGTCGTTATTGTCGAAAACCGATCCGTTGGAATGGCTGAGGTCGAAGCAGCATTCCCATCCGTAGCGCGACACTTCGCCATCGGATGGAGGAAGCGTGTAGGGGGCGTCGTAATCCAGAAAGGCGCACCGCCTGACGAACCAGTGAGGCGACTGGGTATAGAGCGCCGCGTTGTCGCGCTGGGTGTAGATCGCCTTGCCGCCATTCGAGCCGGATCGAGAGAACCGGACGTTTTCGATGACCGAATGCTGGCTTTTGCGCGTCCGGTTCGTCGAACAATAAATGCCGTTGCCGTCCGGCTCCGTGAATTTCAGCGTTCCGGGGCCGATCAGATCCACTCCGCATGGAAGGACCCATTCGGCGGTGCAGACGTATACCTTCCCGAGAAGATCGATCGCACCGCCGCCGTGGGCATCTAGATAGGCGGCCGCTTCCGCCAGAGCCTTCTGATCGGGCGTCTTTCCGTCACCCCTGGCGCCGAAATCCTTCGGGATAACCGAGGCCCTGTCATCGCCCCGTCGGGACGGCGGGGCAGAAGCGTTTTCCTGGCCCCATGCGGGACCGGCTGCTGCGGCAATCGATCCAAGCATTCCCAAAACAACATTGCGTCTCTGTAACGGCATGGTCACACATCCTCACGATAGGTCGTGGTTCGAAGTATATCCGGACAGTGGACAATGCCGCGTACGACATGTCGAGTTATCGACTTCAGTTTCCGCGCGTGATTTGCAATCATACTGCCCTGCAAAATTCTGCGCACCGCTTTTCATTTGAGGTTTTTTCATGTAACTTTGGGCAAATTCATGTCAAGAAGTGCAGGGTATGTCAAAACTCCTTAATAGTATTGGTTTTTTCGCGCACTCTTGTCCTGAAAAGCCCGCTTTGCATTTCTTCCGAGATGGCGTCGAAACGAGCATTTCCTACGCGGAATTGAACGCCCGATCAAAGCGATTTGCGCGTTATTTTCAGGAATTGGGACTGGCGCCCGGTTCGATCGTTTTCTTGTTCCTGAGGCATGATAGAGAGAACTACGAGGCTTTCATCGGAGCGATGATGGCGGGGTTCATACCCTCCATTCTGCCATATCCGACGCCGAAGCAGCATCCGAAACCCTATTGGGACGCACACGAGCAACTGGTGACGCGCGTCCAGCCCGGGGTCGTCATCACCTTTGATGAAAACGTGCCCGCTATGCTGGCAATAATGGGCGGCTCCAAGCAGACCATCGTGGTCGCGCAGAGCGATGTCGTGCTGCCTGAGGAGCCGGGTGGCAAGGTCGCGGACTACACCGAAGATACCGTCGCACTTCTGCAGCACAGTTCAGGGACGACAGGGTTGAAGAAAGGCGTGATGCTGACGCATCGCCAGATCGACAACCAGCTCCAGTCGTATCGCGACGCCCTCGGCTTCGGCGAACGGGACGTCGTCGTGAGTTGGCTGCCGCTCTATCACGACATGGGATTGCTGAGCAGTTTCCTTCTGCCCCTGTCGAGCGGTGCGACGATCGTCTCGATCGACGCCTTCGAGTGGGTCGGTCGCCCGCTCATGATGCTGGAACTGATCGAGACCTATGCGGCAACTTTCGCGTGGATGCCGAATTTCGCTTTCTCGCATATCCGCGTGAATGCCGAAGCAAAGGGGGCGGGTCCGAGGAACCTCGGTTCGTTGAAGGCGATCATCAGCTGCTCGGAGCCGGTTCGGGGGCAGACGCTAGAAATGTTCCGTTCGGCTTTCGCCTCCTGGAACCTTCCCACTCATGCGCCGCAGGCATGCTATGCTATGGCGGAAACAGTTTTCGCTATTTCGCAGTCTGCGATGCGGCACGAACCCCGGATCATCGCTGTCAGTCAGTCGACGCTGCAGGATGCAGCAAGAGCGATCGTCGAGATTCCGGAGGGCGATCCAGATGCGGCGACCTTCGTGTCGAACGGAAAGCCGATCAGCGGCGTTGCTGTCCGGATAGCGACCCCGTCAGGGCCGCGTATTGTCTCCGAGGGAGCTTCATCTGGGGCAGCAGGGGAAATACAAGTGTCCGGTTCCTTCGTCTTCGAAGGTTATTTCCGCAACCCTGAGCAGTCGCAAGCGGCATTCACCGAGGACGGATGGTACAGGACTGGTGACATCGGCTTCTGCGCCGATGGCGAACTCTTTATCTGCGGTCGTGAGAAAGAACTCATGATCATCCACGGCAAGAACTACTATGTCGGCGACGTAGAGGCGGCGGCATCCGCCGTAGAGGGCGTGAAGGCGGGCCGCGTCGTTGCCTTCAGCGTTTTCAACGATAAGACGGATGCCGACGACTGCATCGTCCTCGCGGAGAGCGACCTCGTCGATTCGATGGACCTGCGCATGATTAAGCGCAGTATCAAGCAGGCCATCTACGATGCGGTCGCCCTTACTGTGAAAACAGTGGATATCGCACCGGTCGGGACGCTTGCGAAGACGACATCAGGCAAGATGAGCCGGTCCCAAAATAGGGATATCTGGCTGCAAAGCAAATTGGAAGCATAGCATGTCTCTGGAAGTATTTTCGTCCGAATATGTGAAATACAAAACATTGAAAGGCAAGGATGGCTGGCTGTATGTCTGGGACATCGACGGCATCAACGAGATCGTCTCCGGCAAGACGCAGTATGATCCCCGCTATCTCGCGATGGGATGCCGTGTCATAGACCTACGGCAACAGTGGTGCGCGAGCCGCGGCATCCAGTATGTCCACACGGCGGCGCCGGACAAGTCCAGCGTATATCCCGAGTTTCTTCCCGACGCGATCACGCAGGACCCGAACGGTGTACTAAAGACGTTTTCAGACGCGCTCAGCGGCTACCGCGTCTGTTTCATCGACACGATGCCGACGCTCATGCGGCTGAAGGATAAAGGGCCGGTCTACTTCAAGACCGACAGCCATTGGACGTATGGCGCTGCCTATGAAATCCTGAAGTCGCTGATGGCGCCGATCACGAACGCTTTCCCTCTGTCGCGGGTACTTGAGGAAGACGAACTCGCCAAGCGCAAGGTCAATCGTGTTCTGGAGCTGGCGGCGCTAATGCCCACGCCTGAAAAGGAAGAGTATGACATCCTGGAGCCAAAGTTCCCGGCAAGCAAACTGGCGTTCCAGACGGAGTCAACACGAGGAAAAATACAGGTTTTCGAAACGGGCCGGAAAAATCTACCGCGCTGCGTGTTGTTTCGAGATTCGTTTTCTTCATTTTATCTTAGCATAATGCGAGAGTCTTTTTCAAGAATTGTTGTCGTGAACAGCAGGATGTTCTGGTACGACTTGATCGAACTTGAGCGACCAGATGTTGTCGTGGTCGAGGTTGCCGAACGGTACCTCGAACCAATTACGACGGACCTGTATCCTTCAAATTTCGAAACAACATTTAAAGTGAGCATTAACGATATCATCAACTCGGGTGAGATGCGATGCAAAGTGTAAATGACCGTGTTATTGTCGTAATTGGTGATACGTTCGGTTTGGCATCTGACGATATTTCTCTGGAGGATACGGCAGACGATATTGACGGGTGGGATTCTCTAAACCACGTCACATTAATGCTTAGACTGTCACGCGAATTTGGCATTCATATCCAACCCACCGAGACCGAAGGCCTGGCCAATGTCGGCGCACTGGTGGAATTCATTCAATCCAAAATCGCATAGTGCCGGCCTGCGTAGGGACGACATTCGAAACAAACAACTCGTCCGCCGAATAGATCGACGTTCACGTTCGTTTCGGACATGGGGCACGTAGATATGGCCGTGTTCTGACATGCGGCAGGAGCCGGGGTGTTGCCGCAAGGGCTGCAGCAAGGGGTGTAGGGCCGGGCGGTCATGAGCAGTTCAGACCTACGGATCGATATAACAATGGGGGGAAAGTATGGTTCGGAAAATAGAGTCCATGAAAATTCTCGTGACCGGGGGAGCGGGCTTTATTGGATCCAGATTGGTCAGGAAGCTCATCGAGTTCGGCGCCGGTGAGATCCTCGTCTACGATTCCCTGCATCCCCAGGTACATGGCGACAATGCGGCGTTTCCGGATTTTCCCGATGGCGTAACCTGCGTGCGCGGCTCGGTGGAGGATGCCGCCAACCTGACGAATGCGCTCGTGGCGTTCGATCCCGACATAGTGGTTCACCTGGCAGCGGAAACGGGCACGGGCCAGTCGCAGGACGAAATCGCACGTTATTGCACGGCAAATGTCACGGGCACGGCAAACCTGCTGCAGGGCATTGGGTTTTTGCCGCCCCGCATTCGGCCTTTCCTTTTGTCGTCGTCGCGATCGATCTACGGCGAGGGGCCGCATGTGGCGCCGGATGGCTCTCCTTCCCGCGCCCTTTGCAGGAGGGCCGACGCCATGCAGAATGGCGATTTCAATGTCTACGATGCAAAGGGCAGGGTGCTGCAGGGCGTGCGCGTCGCGGACGGCCTGCCCGAGCCATTGTCCGTCTACGCCTCGACGAAGCTAATGCAGGAGCAGCTGTTGCTAAACTGCGCCGAGCCGAAACGCCTCGATCCCAGGATCCTCCGGTTCCAGAACGTCTATGGCCCCGGTCAATCGCTGCGCAATCCCTATACCGGCGTGCTATCGATTTTCACGGCGCAGATCCTTGCGGGCAAGACCATCGATCTCTACGAGGATGGCGGCATGGTGCGCGACTTCGTCTTCGTCGATGATGTCGTCGATGCGTGCGTCGCCGCCTTGCAAGGTTCGGAACCGTTGAAGGAAGCCATCGATATAGGTGCTGGCGAAGACACCACCATCCGCGCCGTCGCGGCGGAGCTCCTGACGATATGCGGCGCCGACCCGCAACAGCGGATGCAGGTCTCTGGGCGGTTTCGGCCGGGAGACATCAAGTATGCATGTGCTGACATCGCCCCGGCGAAGCGACATCTGGACTGGGCGCCTCGCGTCAGCCTGAATACAGGACTGCAGCTTCTCGTGGACTGGGCGAGAGGCAGCGCTTGACCGCGCCTGCAGCGAGGCCAACAACTGCATCGTTGGTCCGTTTTTCTCACCGAAAGGAAGGTCAGATGGTCAAATATAAGTCCGTTTCGTCTCGTTATTCGGCCGTGCGGTCCGTCCTCGGCGCCGCGCTGGGCTGCGTCTCGTCCACAGCGGTTTTCGGGGAGCCGGTGCAATGAGCGTCATGCCTTACGTGCGGCCTCGCCGCCAGAAGACGGTGCTGATGCTGCTACAGGGCCCCCATCAGTTGCATCTCTATCAGGAGATATTCGTCAGTTGCCGGGATTGCCGTTGGGTGTGCCTCCTGCCGAGCCCGAGAGCGCTGCCCGAGGAGACGATACGGGAATTTTACCTCCTTCATGGTGTGCAGTTCTTCTCCGACAAGAAGACCGCGATCGCGAGCTTTCGTGGCATCGATATTCTGATCACCACCTTTGCCGTCCCGCACGCGGTCCATGCGAATTTCGCATCGATCATCGCCCTGGCCTACGAGATGGAGATTCCCGTCTTCGAGCTTCAGCACGGCCTGTTCCAGATCGGCTTTTCCTATTCTGAGCGTAGCGCCGTCGTCGGTTCGGGCATGACGGGAGCGCTGACGTCGCTGGACGCGCCCAATCTCGTCGATCAGAAACTGGTCTGGGGGAAGTCCGGGGATGCCAGCGAACAGTCCATCGGATATCCACCCTACACCACCGAGGTTTACGACCGTGTCGCCCGGCGCGGGGGCGACACGAGCGGCGTGCTGATCGCAACCAACACGCATTGGAATATCCTGACCGCCGAAGAAGTCAGGGCCGCCTGGGAAATGATCATCAGGCTGATGAAGAGCCTGCCGGACATTCGCTTTACGATCATGCCCCATCCGGCAGAAGTGGGCGCTGCGCCACTCAAACGCGTCATCGAGCGATGCGACCGCGAGCACGTGATGAACATGACCGTCATGCGCCCATCGAGCCGCGCGGAGTTCATCGAACTGATCGCCACGTCGCGGCTGGCCGTCTCGATGATTTCGAGCGTTCTGCTCGATTTCGAAATGTACGATCTTCCGTGCGTCATTCTGCCGTGCCGCGCCCAGCGGCCGCTCGCCCAGGCCTTGACTGTCGCGACGCGTCCGTCCAACGACGACGGACTGCTCGCTGCCGTGCGCGGCGGCTACTATGAAGATACGCCCTTGATCCTACGAACGGGGAAGCTGTTTCCGTTCGACCACGATGCGCTCAAGGCGGCACTGGACGCAGCGGTTTCGTCACCGCTGCCGGCAGCGAAAGCAACTCCGTTGATCAGCAAGTACCTTCCCAAGGAATAAAAAGATGCGTCGGCTCGGAATTTTTCTTTTCTATCATCGTGACGGACTGGTCAGCAAACATGTTCACACGCTGATCGAGGCATTTTCGCCACATCTTTCGGAAACCGTCTTCGTCGCGAACGGAGCGCTCGACAAAAAATCCTACGGCAAACTCGGGGAAACGATCCAGCACCTTGTTCAACGCGAAAACATTGGTTACGACGTCTGGGGTTATAAGGCCGGCATAGAACATATCGGCTTCGAGCGGCTCTCTGAGTTCGACGAAATCGTATTTTTCAATTATACGTTTTTCGCGCCTGTCGGCGACCTCTCCCATATGTTTGACGCAATGGCAGCGCGAGCGGTTGATGGCTGGGGCATGACGGCCTACGAGGACAAGCGGAAGACCTTCCTGCAGTCCTACTTCCTCGTCACACGAAGATCGCTGCATGCGAGCCCGGATTTTGTCGAGTATTGGGAAACCATGCCGATGATCAATTCCATCGACCAGTCGCTCGATTTCCATGAGTTCCGATTCTCCAACCATTTTACCAGCCTTGGCTACAGGCTGGAGCCTTTCGTGCACAACCGCGAAGGCTGGGACGGCAATACCACGCTGACGGATATCGCTGGATTGATCGAGGACGGGATGCCAGTGGTGAAGTACCGCGCCTTCAACTTCGATCCGGAAGTCATCGAAATGCGGGGCGGGCGACGCGTCTCGGAGAACTATCGCATTATATCCGAGAAGACTGACTATGATGTCGCCGAAATCTGGGACTACATCATCGACCAGACTTCGCCGGATGACCTGATCACCTCGGCCGAGTTGCTGCGGGCGGTTGATACGGGTGAAAGCGGGCAGGAAGGCGAACTGCTCTTGGCTGTCACGCTCGAAGATCTCGAGACTATCGACCTCGCATTCGAGCGCCTGGCGCGTTTTAAGCCGGGAAACGTCTTCGTCGCAACGGACGAGGAGGCCGTCGCAGACAGGGCGTCCGGCCTCAACTACCATGTTCGCCCGGCAGGCTCACAACGTTGCGCGCTTCTCGTGTTCTACGACCTGTTTCTGGAGCCGCCCTTCGCGGGCAAACATGTCGTCCAGCTTTCCGACTTCGCGCAGGAGCGGTCGCGCTATTTCTTCAAGCAGTCGCTGTTCGATGAACACTGGGATCCGCTACTAAATGCGCGAGCGCGCTCCTGGTTCGGAGAGGCGCCGCATATCGGCATTATCTTCACGGTGCCCGACACCATCAGCGGAACGTCGCATTTTAACAAGCCGACTGGCACAGCGCTGCTGAACTGGCAAAGAGGATACAAGTCGAAGTTCCTCAAGCAGGCGGCCGGACAGATGTACTGGCCGTGGCGTGGCAACGTGCTCCTCAATGCCGCACTTGTCGCGCAGGAGGCGCTGAAGCCGAAACTCGAGGAACTGCTGGAGAACTTCAGGCCGCGCGAATCCGAGCCGCTCGCCGGGATCGAGGCCGCTTTCCCGGAACTCGCACGGGATCATTCCTTCGCCTCAGGGCTGGTCGTTCCTTCGGAAAAGGTTGCAAAAATCATTCTGCGGGCAGGTGTGCGGACCAAGAAGGCCAACAAGCGGATGGCGGATCTTGTGAGCAAGTTCCGCGCCGACGTCAAGCATCTGCAGGCTTCGTCCCGGTTGGACACCCGTCCGGAAAAGACGATGCCACTCGCGGAATCGGAGATCGGCGCAAACACCGTCATGCGGCTGGGTTGGTTTCAGGATGGTCCGGTTGCCCTACGCATAGACGGACGTGAGAGCGTCTACCAGCTTACCTTGCGGCTCAAGTATAATTTCGAGGACTGGATCGTTACAGACAATCACATCCAGATCTCGGGCTGGGCGTTCGATGAAGAAGGACCGCACCGTACCCTTAAAGTCGGTCTTATTACCCATGCCCGAATCCCCGCGTTACCCGAGTATATGTCCATTACCCGGCCTGACGTTCTCGAGGCATTTATGCCAGCGGCTGTCGGGGAGAAATGCGGGTTTTCGATCAGCGTCCCGACCGAGCCGGGCGTGCCTGCGACACAGCATGCAATCGTGTTCATCGACGAGGCCGAGAATTCGATCGCGATATTCCCTTGCGCTGCGGAGGGATGCATCGGCGATCTCTTCGTCCGCCCCGAGATCGTCACCGCCGCGGCAGAGGCTGTGGAGGCTGACACCACCGTGCCGGATGCGGCCGAACCCGTGGCTGTGCAGCAGGCCTGATACGCGCCGGGCCAAAACAAGTCTCCATGGCGCATGCCGGTTTGTGGCGCGCGGAGCATATAGGTAACGTCTGTTGGCTGAAGCCTTTTAGGTTTTCCGCTGACAGACGGCTTGCGGACCACCGCGCCGTGACTGTGCGTCGGGCATCAGATGATGCGGCACGCCAGTCCAATGGAGTTTTAATTTACGTGGGATATGCACCCGTAAGTATTTTGTCATAAAAACGAGATTTGAAATCGGCCGCCGACATCAAGCATCACGAAAGCGAGCCGACGATCATCAGGCGCAATTTCCTGGACAAGATTACCGCCAATATCGGCAATTCGGCCGTGACCTCGTGGATGGCGCAAGAGGTCAAGAAGATGGTCTGGGCGCCGGGGCGCCGATACCGTCATGGACCTCTCGATCGGCCGCAACCTCCACAACATACGCGAACGGGTTATCCGCAACGCAACGGTGTCGATCGGCACGGTGCCACTCTAACTAGGCTATGCGGGGCAGACGGTCTTCAAAACGAGGGGATCCTGATCAACAAGACTTCTGCCGAAATAGCTGCATCGTCTGAAATTTGGTTAGAAAAATTACGTGCCAAAGGTTTGGTTTCCTTTCAAGAGCTTTGACGTTGAAAATGGCTGGAGTCGGCACCAAGCCGCCATCGCTTTTTTGTCGGGGAATGCTCGAGAGTGCCGTTCCTTGCCAACGAACATGCTCTGATCCCCAAAAACTGGACCGTCATAACTGGAGTTTTCCGCGGTATCCCGGTGGCGCAACCAGCCCGCCATCGTGATCAGAGCCGGAAAACTCCAGCTTCCGGCGGTCTAAGGTTTAGTCCCAGAGCAAGAAAACCAAGACTCTCCTGAAAACTGAAGGAAGATGGGTCTCAGGTCAACTACACTGACATTGTTGACTGCATATCGCCATAAGTATACTCTAAAAGGGAGAAGGCATCCGAAGCATAACGCACGTCAGCCTGATTCAATTTCCGATAGTGCAAGTGACCGATTACGGCAGAATTCAACTGTGATCTATCGGCGGCGGTGGCAATTCGCCAGCCCTCAAGACTTTAATGTAGCAGATCGCATTATTCAAATCATAACTGACAACACGGTCAGCGGCGAAGCCGTGGCCAAATTTGGGAGATAGATTATGCCCGCTACACCCGTAACCTGGCTTGAAGAGTTCAACGTCACGCTGTCGGTCAGTCCACAGGACCCTGACATCATCCAGCTTGCCAACGGCAACATCCTTGTTTCGTGGTCCAGCACCGATCCGGCCAGGCCGGGCGCGTCGGGAGATGAGGACATTATTGGCCAGATTTTCGATCCGCTGGGCAACCCTGTCGGGAGCGCCTTCCGGATCAATCAAGGCTTTTTCGCCGACGACGAGAACAATGCCGATCTTGCCGCCCTTCCCGGTGGCGGTTTCATGATGGTCTTTCAGGATGTCGAAACCACTGGCGTGCCGCTGCGCGTGAACGTGTACGACGCGGCCGGCAATGTCACCTTCTCCTCGACGATTGAGACCGACGGTGCGACGACCGTTCCGAACTTCAGGAATCCGCATGTCGCCGTGTCGAGTGCCACGTCCGCCCTTGTCGTCTACGAGCAGACCACCGCAAGCGGCACGACCATCGTTGGACGAATCTACGATCCCTCGACCGGCACGGTCGGGTCGCAAGTCAACCTGATCGCCTTCGCCGAAGGGAATTTCGATCCCGACGTGACGGTGCTAAGCAACGGCAACTACGTCATCACGGCAACGCGGAACGTGGCCGGCGACAGCGAGATCATCTACCGCATCGTCAACAGCGCCGGCACGAATGTGCTCGGCGTCACGGCCGTCGCGGAGACGGAGGGCGATGGCTTCACCGATAACGAAGCCTCGGTGACCGCGCTTGCCGGCGGCGGCTTCGTTATTTCCTACACCGACACCGACGCCAACGACACCGACGTCGCCTATGTGGTCTACAATTCGGCGGGCACGCTGGTCGGCTCGGGGACTGCTGGCAACACGTCCGGCAACACCACGAACAACAGCAATGAATCAGCCGTCGTCGGCCTCTCGGATGGCAGCTTCGTCATCGTCTTCGATAATGACGAAGACGATGTGCTGGAGGCAACCCATGTCAGCGCAACCGGGTCGTTCCTGGGCTCGTTCACCTTCTCCGGCGCCGGCACGGAGCTTTCCGCGATCGATCTCGGGGATGGCCGCTTCGCGGTGACGTGGGAATCGTTCACCGATGGCGGCGGCGTTAAGATGGAAATCCTCGACACGCGCGACTTCGTCAACCCGACCCCCGTCTACACGCCAGAACCGAACTGGCAGGTTGGAACGATCTTCGCCGACGTGTTCACAACCGACGGCGATGCCGACATCGTCCATGGCCACACCGGCGACGATACGATCACCGACGGCGGTCTTACGGAGGACAACCAGTATTTCGGCGATGCAGGCGACGACACGATATTTGCCGTCTCGTCGATAGGTGGCGATCTGTGGGACGGCGGCGCTGACAACGACACGATTGACTGGTCGCAGAATTTTAGCCTCGGCAATGGCACGATCTTCGACCTCGGGCTCGGAACGGTGACAGACGGCTTCGGCTTAAGCACGGAAGTCATGGTCAATTTCGAAAACTGGAACGGCACAAACCAGGACGATACTGTGAAGGGTACCGCTGGCATCAACATGTTGAGTGGCAATGGCGGCAATGACACGCTCAATGGTGACGTCGGAGCGGATGTCCTGTTCGGTGGTCTTGGAAACGACACCTACATTGTCGATAACTCCGGCGAAGTCGTGACTGAAGCGGCCGGAGAGGGGACGGATACGGTTCGCACCGCCGTTTCCTATACGCTGACCGCGAATGTCGAGAAACTGGTCCTGACCGGGGCGGCGGCCGTCAACGGCACCGGCAACAACCTCAACAACATCATGGCCGGAAATGGTGCTGCCAATATACTCGACGGAAAGGCCGGATCCGATGACATGGCCGGCCTCGGCGGTAACATGGTCAAGCCTGCCGCAAGATACGGCTTGCATCCCAATTNATCATGGCCGGAAATGGTGCTGCCAATATACTCGACGGAAAGGCCGGATCCGATGACATGGCCGGCCTCGGCGGTAACGATACCTATATTGTCGATAATTCCGGCGACGTCGTGACTGAAGCGGCCGGAGGGGGAATAGATACGGTTCGCACCGCCGTTTCCTATACGCTGACCGCGGATGTCGAGAAACTGGTCCTGACCGGGGCGGCGGCCGTCAACGGCACCGGCAACAACCTCAACAACATCATGGCCGGAAATGGTGCTGCCAATATACTCGACGGAAAGGCCCACCTCATGGCCGGGCATGATCCGGATACTGAAATCCTCGNCTGGTCCTGACCGGGGCGGCGGCCGTCAACGGCACCGGCAACAACCTCAACAACATCATGGCCGGAAATGGTGCTGCCAATATACTCGACGGAAAGGCCGGATCCGATGACATGGCCGGCCTCGGCGGTAACGATACCTATATTGTCGATAATGTCGGAGACCAGATTTCTGAGCAGGTCGGCAACGGCACGGATACGGCACGCTCTAGCGTCAACTATGGTCTGAGTGCGAATGTCGAGAAACTGGTCCTTACCGGCGCAGCGGAGATCAACGGCACGGGCAGTGCCGACGACAATGCCATCGCCGGCAATGGGGCACGCAATGTCATCGACGGTCGCGGCGGCAGCGATGACCTATTCGGCGGTGCGGGCACCGATGTATTCGTCTTCTCGACCGCACTGAGCGCCAGCAATATCGATACGATCATGGATTTCTCGGCCGTCGATGATACAATCCGCCTAGTCAAGAGCGTATTCACCGGCTTTGCCATCGGCCCGCTGCCAAGTGCATCCTTCAAGGATTTGGCCGTCTCGGCGATCGATGCCAACGATCGCATCCTCTACAACCACAATACTGGTGTCCTATCCTACGACACGGACGGCAGCGGTGCTGCAGTAGCCGTCCAGTTCGCGATCCTTGACAATAATGCCATCTTGTCGGCTTCCGATTTCCAAATTGTTTGATCGATCCGGCACGAAATAGCGAAATCTCTCAATAAACTGCTCCCGAAGGTTTGAATCCAACCTCCGGGGGTTTGTATATTCAGCCATCTGGAGACCTCGAATTACCTCAGAATTGGTGATCGGCGGCGCGGCCTGATGGCTGTGGCGGCATATGCCTCCGATTTCGGGCTGGATTTCGTGGTTTCATCGCCCCTTCCGGGGCGGCCAGCGTCATGCGGCGGCACGGCGACCTTCGTGGAAGACGTATCGGAGCATGTTGTAGGCGATATTGGCCATGCCGATCTTCACCTTGGCTCTGCTGATTCCGATCGTTCTGATGAAGAGCTTCATCTTGTCTCTCTGCTTGGCAAAGACATGCTGCCCCGGCAGATCTGATTTTTGATCGTCGCCCGTTTGCCTGCGACATCGTTTCCGGCAGTGGCTTGCCCTTCGGCTTTCGTTGGTGGATGTCCGACATCAGACCATTGTCCTTCAGCCATTCCTCGTTGGTCTGCGAGCGATAGGCACTGTCGGCCCAGACAGTCGAGGCGGTGTTGTCCTTGGCGACGATGTTCCTGAGTTGGGCACCGTCATGGGGGCCGCACTCGTCACCGTCCATCCCCGGACGAACCCATGCGCTCGGTCGATGCCGGCATGGTTCTTGTAGCCGAACATCGGAGTGGCGATGTCGTGGCTCTTGGTCGCGGCAGATCTCGGTGTTTGCGTCGGTTGCTTGGCCTTAGAATACTTCAGCGACTGAATAGCCCCGAGATTTGTAGACGCCTTCTTTCCTAATTTTGAGGCAAGAAGATCACCATGAGCAAATCGAATTTCAGCGAAGAGTTTAAGCGCGACGCGGTGCGTCAGATCACGGAACGGGGCTATCCGTTTGCGGAGGTTTCGCAGCGGCTGGGTGTGAGGCCGCACTCGCTTTATGAGTGGAAGAAGAAGTTCTCCTTGGCGTCTGGGAACCAGGGTAACGACCAGTCCGAAGAGATCAGGCAGCTTAAAAAGGAACTGGCGCGGGTCACGGAGGAGCGCGACATATTAAAAAAAGCGACCGCGTATTTCGCCAGGGATGCACCCCTCTCGACGATGTAAACATCGTCTGCCGGGCAATGAGTGAAGTACGCGTTCGTTGCCCAGCATCAACAGCGGTTCTCGGTGCGAATGATGTGTCGCCTCTTCCGCATCCATCCCAGCGGGTTTTATGCCTGACTCCGGATGCCCTTGAGCAAGCGTGCCTGTGAGGACAAGCGGCAGATTGATCTGCTCCAGACGGCTTGGGAAGAGAGCGGCAGGGTCTACGGGTATCGCAAGCTTCATGACGACCTGCTCGATCACGGCGAGACATGCTGCCCCAACCGTTCGCCACGCGATCGACCATCTGGACGAA
>NZ_LMNX01000005.1 GCF_001423425.1 Rhizobium sp. Leaf306 | reverse complement strand
AGAGGCAACCACCCATTCGCACGACCGTCATGACGACCTCCTCCGGAATGCGCTTCGTCTTTGTCCGGAACATCATCGTCCGGTGCTGGTTCCAATTGTAATTGGCCAACGTGTAGCGCCAACAGGTCAAACTCTTATACCAGTGTACGATGTCTACATATTGCGCCACGCCTTTCATTTCCCGAAGGCCGCTCCCCTAGCTGAGAACGCGCGCTTTCGGAAGGATGTCGCGTTTCTCCCTACGAAAACTCCGTGTTCCCGGGATTACGTTCTCGGAGATCTCGCCGTCCATTCGGGATCACCAATTCCGCACCCTCCTCGTCTATACTTGCGGCGTGGCCTGCTTGCTGCCGCGGTTTGTGCGAAATGGGCGGGTCGCCCCCTTGAGCACAAAACCGAGAATGCCGGCGAGCAGCCAGCCGGCGAAGAAGCCGCCGCCGGCCCAGATGAGGCCTGCGGCGTCGATCGGCACCGCCGGCACGTAGTCGCGCCAGGTATTGGTGAAGGTCATTGGGTCGGCGTTGCGCATCACCACGAATGGCTTGATCGGCAGCGAGGCCTTGATCAGTTCATCCTGCTGCGTCAGCAAAGTCTCGTAACGCTGAAAGATGCCGCGCATCGTGTCGCCTTGGTCGCGCAGGAAGGTTTCCGGCGAGCTCGAATAGACGTTGAGCGCTTCTTGCCGGCCAAGACCGTGGTGGTTGGCCTGGGTGTCGAACTGGGTGATCATCACCTTCAGCTCATCGAGCGCGCCGCCGATGCGCTGGCGGTATTGCTGGGCAAACTCGGGCGCCTGAGAGAAAAAGAGGCCGCCCAGTATCGCTGCAGCCATCGTCAGCATTCGTCCGAACATCAGCATCGCATCACCCCGTTCGTGGAACCCTTTCACAACGGGAGATACCTGGAAAGGTTGCGGGCAGGAATACTGGTGGCATTTTGAGGCGCCTCAAAGTTGCGCTTTACCCGCTGCGCCGACCTCGTCGATCTGAAAACCCACGGCAAACGGTTCAGGTCTTGCGGACATGCTCCATACGGAAGCCAAGGCCCATCAGTCGTCCCGAGAGATGGGCGAGAAGCGGAAAGCGGGCGATGCCGCGGATAAAGGCGGGCGGGCCTTTGCGTTTTTGCGCATCGCCCTCATCGCTGCGCCGGCTCGAGCGCATCATCAGCTGCAGTTTCTGCGTGGCGCGCGTCGGAAAGCTGCGGCGCTTTTCCACGGCCGCGAGATGCGCATCCGAGAGCCTGTTTTCCCGCAGCGGCTTTGCCAGAATGTTTGCCGCCGCCACCGCATCCTGGATGGCAAGGTTGACGCCAACGCCGCCGATCGGCGACATCGCATGCGCCGCATCGCCGATGCAGATCAGGCCGCTGCGCCACCATTGTGTCAGCCGGTCGATCCGCACGGTCAAAAGGCTGACGTCGTCGAAGGAGGAGATCTCCTCCATCCGCGCGGCCGGAAGCGGCGAAACATCCACCACTCGCTGACGAAAAGCCTCAATGCCTTTTTCGCGGATGTCTGCATAGGTCGTGCGACGGACCACATAGCCGCATTGCCAGTAGTCACCCCGGTCGATCAGCACCAGACCCTGGCTTGGACCGGCATGCCCCATCACCTCGTTCGGATCATCCTTCTGCTTGGAAAGCTTCATCCACAGGACTTCGCTCGGCTCTCCGAAGCTTTCGACGGTGAGGCCGGCCTTGTCCCGGATGATGGAATTGCGGCCATCGGCCCCGACGACGAGTTGCGAGCGGATGGTCAGCGGACCATCCGGCGTTTCGACGCAGAGGCCGGCAATTGCGTCCTTCTCCTCGATGAGCCCGGTTACCTTGGCATCCATGATCAGCTTGAAATTGGGATAGCTTTGCGCCTGCCTTGCCATGAAATTCAAAAAATCCCATTGCGGCATGAAGGCGATGAAACGGTTCTTGACCGGCAGGCGGGAGAAATCCGCCATGGTGATCGTCTCGCCGCCCATCTGCGCGGAAAGCTTTGGCGCCCTTGTGTGCGGCAGTGCCAGAAAGTCGTTGATCAGGCCGAGCTCTGTGATCACTTCCAGCGTCGAGGGATGGATGGTATCGCCACGGAAATCGCGCAGGAAATCCGCGTGCTTTTCGAGCACGACCACATCGACGCCGGCCCGCGCCAGAAGAAAGCCCAGCATCAGGCCCGCCGGCCCTGCCCCGGCGATGACACACTGGGTTTCGATCTTCTGGGTTTCGATCGTCTGGGTCTCGATCGTCTGGGTCTCGATCGTCTGCATATCCGTCATGACCTACCGGGCTCTTCGAAAGTTCGGAGTTGAGCGCTTACACTTGTGAGCCGCCGCTTTCTCTTTTAGACCAGCGGTCACCGTAAAGACAGGACATACCATGGCCGAAACCGGCAAGCGTCGCATCAGCATTCTTGGTTCCACCGGCTCGATCGGCGTCAACACGCTCGATGTCGTGAGCCAGCTTGGCGGGCGCGACGCATTCGATGTCGTGGCGATTACCGGCAACGCCAATGTCACATTGCTGGCCGAGCAGGCGATAGCCTGCGGTGCAGCGCTGGCCGTAACCGCCGATGATGCCCATTACGACGCGCTGAAATCAGCACTGTCAGGCACCGGGATCGAGGTCGCGGCAGGACGCGCGGCGCTGATCGAAGCGGGTGCACGACCGTCCGACCTGGTGATGGCGGCAATCGTCGGGACTGCCGGCCTTGCGCCGACGCTTGCTGCTGCGGAGCGCGGAGCAGACATCGCCCTTGCCAACAAGGAGTGCCTGGTTTCCGCCGGCGAACTCTTCGTTCGGGCGGTGGCCGAGGGCGGCGGTCGGCTGATCCCGGTCGACAGTGAGCACAGCGCGATCTTCCAGTCGCTGGAAGACGACCAGCACCATGCAGTCGAACGCATTGTTCTGACCGCGTCCGGCGGACCGTTCCGGACATGGAGCCGAGAGGAGATGGCCGGCGTCACGGCAGAGGTTGCCCGCGCCCATCCCAACTGGTCCATGGGGCTAAAGATCTCAATCGGCAGCGCCTCGATGTTCAACAAGGCGCTTGAAATCATCGAGGCGAAGCACCTGTTCAATATCAGGCCGGACCAGATCGAGGTGATCGTGCATCCGCAGTCCATCATTCATTCCATGGTGGGTTACCAAGATGGATCCGTCATTGCGCAGCTCGGCAGCCCGGATATGCGCACCGCCATCGGCTATGCGCTGACCTATCCCGAGCGGCCGAAGCTGAATGTGGAGCGGCTCGATTTCGCGAAGCTGGCAAGGCTCGATTTCGAAGCGCCGGACGAGGTTCGATTCCCGGCACTCAGGCTCGCCCGAACTGCCCTGGAGCGCGGCGGCGCGCAGGGCGCGATCATGAATGCCGCGGAAGAGATGGCGTTTCATGCCTTCTGCGCCGGCAGGATCGGCTTCCTCACCATGGCGGATGTGGTCGAAGACGTAATGGACGCGATGATGGGTCACGCTGCCACAACGATGGATGCCGTGTTTGCAGCAGACGCTGAAGCACGCCGCCGTGCCGACGAAATCATCGACAAACGGGAACTGGCCGCCTAAGCGCCGAAAGCCATCGGCTACGGCGGGACGGCCGCGTGATCAGACAAGTTCATTGCGTGATGTGAAGACGGGGCGACTTGGAGCGCCCGGCATCCCCGTGACACGCACGGGGATGAGGCAAACGTCGTGTCAGGCGACCTGGCGTGCCAATGCGCAGCGCGACCACAGCTGATGCAGCGAGCTGACCAGATGTTCCAGATCCGTATCCGTATGCAGCGGCGTCGGTGTGATGCGCAGGCGCTCGGTCTTTTTCGCAACCGTCGGATAGTTGATCGGCTGGACATAAACATCGCAGGTGTCGAGCAGGATGTCGGAGATCCACTTGCACTTGGCCGCATCGCCGACCATGACAGGCACGATATGGCTTGGGTTGTGCATATGGGGGATGCCCTGCTGATCAAGCATCATTCGCAGCTTCTTGACGCGATCCTGGTGACGCACGCGCTCGAACGGGCTTGCCTTGAGGTGGCGGATCGAGGCGATCGCGCCGGCCGCAAGTGTCGGTGGCAAAGCCGTGGTGAAGATGAAACCGGATGCGAACGAACGGATGAAGTCGCACAGCGCCGTCGATGCCGCGATATAGCCGCCCATGACGCCGAAAGCCTTGCCAAGCGTACCTTCGATGATCGTCAGACGGTCCATGAGGCCTTCGCGTTCGGCAATGCCGCCGCCGCGCGGGCCGTACATCCCGACCGCATGAACTTCGTCGAGATAGGTCATCGCACCGTATTTGTCGGCAAGATCGCAGATCTCCTTGATCGGCGAGATATCGCCGTCCATCGAGTAGACGCTCTCGAACGCGATCATCTTGGGCGCCTTCGGATCGGCTGCCGCAAGCTTTGCTTCCAAATCGTTCAGATCGTTATGCTTCCAGATCACCCGGTCGCATTTGGCATAGCGGATGCCCTCGATCATCGAGGCATGGTTCAACGCGTCGGAAAAAATGATCAGACCGGGGATCTTCTGGCCAAGCGTACCCAGCGTCGCCCAGTTGGAGATATATCCGGACGTGAACACGAGCGAGGATTCCTTGCCGTGAAGGTCAGCGAGCTCCTGCTCCAGAAGAACATGGTAGTGGGTGGTGCCAGAAATATTCCGGGTGCCTCCCGCACCCGCGCCACAGTGATCAATGGCCTCGTGCATGGCCTCGATCACGGCCGGGTTCTGGCCCATGCCGAGATAATCGTTGGAACACCAGACGGTAACCTCCCTCGGTCCCTCGGGCGTATGACGCGTCGCGCGCGGAAAACTTCCGCGATGCCGCTCGAGATCGGCGAACACGCGGTAGCGGCCTTCCGAATGAAGTCCGTCCAGTTCGCTTTTGAAAAATGCCTCGAAATCCATGTCACACTCCAGAACCTACCCCGGTTTTGGGTCCGGTTTCGCCATGCGTCAAGCCCGAATAGGTCAATTTGCCCCGACCTGCGGCGAAAAGTCCGATTTTTTGGAACAATTCCAATGAAGCGAAACTACCATTGAAATCTGCCAAAATCGTTACGAGTCAGGCGACCCCGAAAAGACGAAAGACTTTCCGAACAATCGGCTCGATCTGGCGTGATGCGACTTCCCCCACCTTCTCATCATTCCCCAAGTCGGCCAGCCGATCAATCCCCATTTCATACCGGCGAAACCTGACTGAAAGCGGATTTTTGCCACAGCTATCGAAGAATGAGATCAGAATGTGTCTTGCTTATATGGACTATTTGAAGAGCCGGCCTATTGTTCATCGGATGCACAAAAGCCCGGCGTGCGCACCTGCAAGGGTTTCGCCGGACACAATCAACCGGCAGGAACTACTCAGGAGGAATTCATGAAAAAGGCTTTGATGCTTCTCGTGCTCGGCGCATCTCTCGCGAGCTGCACCGCGACTGAAAAGGGTGCCGGTATCGGCGCTGCATCCGGCGCCATCATTGGCGGCGCAGTCACCGGTAACGTCCGCGGCGCAGCCGTTGGCGCAGCCATCGGCGGCGTTTCCGGTGCGGTCATCGGCAACGTGTCGGAACAGCCGGGCCAGTGCTATTATCGCGATCGCTACGGCCGTCGCTACATCGACGATTGCCCGCGCCGTTACTAATCGGAGCGGCGCTCGACGAGCTCCGCAAGACTGTGGCCCTGGAGCATGCTCCAGGGCTTTTTCATTTATGAAGACATACTTATCGACGAGACGGGGGTACCCCGTTAAACAATTTGCGGCTACACAAGACCAGGAGCTGGTCATGATGGCCGGGGCGGTGATAAGTCGGCAATAAGTTAGCGTATGCAGAACGTAAGCAGCGGGCGGAAGAAGATGAATTACCGGAGGACCGGTTCCGTCGCAGCGATTGCGGCCGCCCTTCTTTGTTCGCCTGCGCTCATCGAGAGCGCCTACGCTTTCAAGCTTTTCGGCATTACACTGTTTGGCGACGACGAGGACAAGGTCGAGGTGATTGACCCGGTCCGCTACGACGCGACTCTGGAAGCCGGTGATGCGGAGAAGAAACTCAAGGATCGCCTGGAAACCGCGGCATCGCTGATCGCCGACAAGGACGAGCCTGTATCCGGTGATCTTGGCATCGTCATCAAGGCCCGCGAAGACCGGGACCGCCTGGTTGCTGTTCTTTACGAAGAAGCCCGGTATGGCGGGGTCGTCCGTATCTCTGTTGCCGGAACGGATATCGACGCGCTGCCACCCAACCCCACCTTCGACCACTCATCACCCGTTCCCGTGACGGTTCAGATCGAACCCGGTCCGGTTTTCAAACTTGGCTCGGTACGGTTCGACAAGGATGCGGCCGGTCGCAACCCCGCGGACTACGATCTGGAGCCTGGCGGCGAAGCTGGTTCGCGCGTGATTCTGAAGGCCGGCGAAAAGCTGCTGGTCGACGTCAAGGCAGAAGGTCGACCGCTTGCCAAGCTGACCGAACGGCAGGTAACCGCCGACCATCGCACCAACACGGTCGATGTCGTGCTTGGCGCCATCTCGGGCCCGATCGCACCGTTTGGCATGGTCACGGTCAAAGGCTCGCGCACGGTCGACCCAGCCTTCATCAAACGCTATTCCCGCCTCGACAAGGGCGGCCGCTATTCACCGGTGCAGCTGAAAAAGGCCAATGACCGGCTGCGCGAGCTCGGCGTGTTTTCGAGCGTCACGATTCAGGAATCCGATGCTCTTGCACCGGATGGATCGCTGCCGCTGATGATCGAGGTTTCGGACGGCAAGCAGCGGTATTTCGGCCTTGGTGCCGAATACTCTTCGCTCGATGGAGCGGGTCTCTCGGGTTACTGGGGGCATCGCAATCTGTTTGGCCAGGCCGAATCGCTGCGCGTGGAAGGCAAAGTCTCCGGCATCGGCGCAACGACCGACGTCACCACATTCGACTATTCCGCCGGTATCGTCTTTACCAAGCCGGGCTTTCCCGTGCCTGAGGCAACGTTCGAATCGCGCCTGGAAGCCAAGAGCGAAAATCCAGACGATATCTACGACGCGCAGTCGATCGCCTATTCGGCCGGCTTTTCCTACGAACTCAACGACACCGACAAGCTCACCGCCGGCGGTGAAGTCGCGTATATTCTCGCCGACGATGCCTTCGGGAAGAATGAGTACCTGACGTTCAGCGTGCCTGTCGGCTTCGAACGCGACGCGCGTGACAACAAACTGGACCCAACCGAAGGTTACCGCGCAACGCTTTCCGCCAAGCCTAGTTATGAGTTCTTCAATCAAAGCATTTTCTCGTCTTTCGAGGGCTCGATTTCCGGGTATCTCGGTTTGGGTGCAGAGGATCGGGTCGTGTTTGCAGGCAAGCTGAGTGCGGGGACGCTGGTCGGCGCCGACGAGCTGCAGGACATCCCAGCCACCAGGCGCTTTTATGCCGGCGGCGGCGGATCGGTGCGCGGCTATTCCTATCGCGAAATTTCGCCTTATAACGGCGATGACGAAGCGCTGGGCGGACGATCCTACACTGTGGCCTCTTTTGAAATGCGCGTAAAAGTGTCAGATAGCATCGGCATCGTACCGTTTCTCGACGTCGGTACGGTTTCGACCGAAATCGTGCCCGATTTTTCTGATATAAGAGCTGGAGCGGGGATCGGGTTGCGTTACGCCACTCCTTTCGGGCCGATCAGGCTGGACGTCGCGCTTCCGTTGCGACGCTATGACGACGGTAGCCAGTATGGAATTTATGCCGGCATTGGCCAGGCATTCTGAAAGGTAAAGTTGCCAGCATGACGCTTTTCGTTCGCCTGCTGAGATGGGTCTTCAAGGCCGCGATTGCCGCGGTCGGGGTCCTTTTCGTCATGGCGCTCGGCGTCGTCCTGTTCGTTGCATTGACGCCGTTCGGCGGAAACATTGCGGCAGAGCGGATCTCGGCGCTGGTGTCCACCCCGGACCGCAAGGTCAGTTTCTCTCGACCGGAAGGTCTGCTGTCGGGTGATCTGCGCATCGACAGCCTGACGCTGTCGGACAAGGACGGTGCCTATGCCGAAATCGGCGGCATCGAGGTCGACTGGTCGCCATCGGCACTGGTCTCCGGCGTCTTCCGCGCAGACCGGGTTTCCGCAACGACCGTGAACTTCATTCGTCCGCCGCAGCCGGATGCGACCATAACGACGCAGAGCACGACAAAGTCGTCCGGCTCGCCGCTGCCGGTCGGCATTCGGGTCGCGCAGATAGATCTGCCGGATATCAACCTGTCGCAGGCCCTCTCCGGACGCGATTTTGCGCTGTCGGTGAAGGGCTCGATCGATGCGACCGGCCCCAACATCTCGCTCAAGCTGGAAGCAACCCGCAAGGACGAGATGGATGCGAAGGCATCCGCAGATATCGTCTACGCACCGTCGGAAAACCGCCTGCAGCTGAAGGCCTCGGTCTCCGAACCGCAGGGCGGACTGCTCGCCCGCCTGTTGCGCCTTCCCGGCGCTCCTGCCGTCGCATTGGGGCTGGATGGCGAAGGACCTCTCTCGAACTGGGCCGGCCGTCTCGTCGGCAATGTCGATGGCGCACCTGTCATCTCCGTGGACGGCAAACATGTCCTGGTCGACAACGGCGCACACCGCGTGGAAATCATCGGTGGCGGCCAGCTTGCAACGCTGATGCCGCCAGCCTTCCGGTCGCTGGTCGAAGGTACAACGGACATCAATGTCGCCGCCATCTACGCGCCTTCGGGTCGCGTCGACATCCAGCGCGGCGACCTCACCTCCGGCGCCGTGAAGATTACCGCCAAGGGCGCATGGGACCCGAACGGCGACAACAGCCTGACGGCCGGCGTTTCCGGCACCAAGGGCCCGGTCTCGATCGCGTGGCCGATCAACGGCCAGGAGAGCCGCTTCTCCATTGATACGATCAATTTCACCCTGACCGGCGCCGCAGCCTCTGCTCGTTTCAATGCGACGGCAGCGCTGAATTCCGCAGAGCTTCCGCAAGGCCGGTTCGGCCAGGTGCGGCTACAGGCTGAAAGCGAGGATCTCGACCTCATCCAACGGGCCGGCAGCATCCGCAGCCGCCTCACGATTGGTCAGATGAGCTTCGTCAATCCCGACCTCAACCGTGTGATCCGCGGGCCGCTGACGCTCGACGCACCGCTTCGGCTGGCACCACCGGCGATCGGCCTGGATGCAGCGACGCTCGAAAGCGCCGGCATCAGCGGTACGGTCAGCGGCGCATTCGATACGTCGAAGCAGACAGTCACCGGCAATTTCCGCATTTCGACCAATGCCTCGGTCCTGCCGCCGTCGCTGGCACCGAAGTTTGAAGGCGCAATTGCCGCCGAAGGCTATGTCGACGCCTCCTCGGCAAACCGCATCAGCCTGGAAAACGTCACGCTGAAATCGAACGCACTCGAAGCCCGCGGCAACGTGCTCTATGAAAACGGCACGCTGGTCAGCCACCTTGCCGGACGCCTTCCGGACATCAAGCGCTGGCTGCCGGATGCCGAAGGCGCCGCAGGCTTTGACATCACCACCAGCGGCCCCACCACGGCACTGGCCGTCAAGGCCGTCGTCAACTCCGCCGAGGCAAGGCTCGTCGGCCGCAAGCTCGAAGATCTGAGCTTCACGATCAATGGCACCGCCAATCCACAGGCGCCGCAGGGCACGATCGTCGCCAAGGGCACTCTGGACAGCCAGCCGATCCGCATCAATGCCGATGTGCAGTCGGCGAACGGCCAGACGTCTGCCCCCAATATCGTCGCCGAAATCGGCCCGAACCGCCTGAACGGCGCACTGACCTTCTCGCCGGAATTCCTTCCCACCGGGGAAGTCACCTTCAACTTCCCCGATGTGGCACTTCTTGCCGCACTCGCAGCCCAGCAGGCGCAAGGCGACCTTCGCGGTTCGGCGACCTTTGCCAATGTCGACGGCAAGGCGAGCGCTGTCGTGAAGGCCGAAGGTTCCTTGCTGAAGCGAGGTGCTATCGAGATCGCCCAACCCAAGGTCGACCTGACGATACCGGACCTAAAGGCGATTGCGGCTGCCGGTTCGATCAGTGCGGCGCGCATCGGCAGCGGCACCAACGTCATCGATAACATGCAGTTGGGTATCACCCACGGTGGTACGACGACGGACTTCAAGCTGTCCGCGACCTACGACAATGCGCCACTCGAGGGTGCCGGCGCGATCCAGACCGCGGACGGGCTTGCTGTCGAGATCAACAGCTTCAATGCGACTCCGCGCAAGATCCCCGTACGCCTCGCTGCCCCAACCCGGATCGTTGTCGAGAACGGCAACGCGCGGTTTACCGACTTTACCATTGCCACAGGCAACGGCCGTCTGTCTCTGAACGGGACCGCCGGCACGGCGCTTGATCTTTCCGCCAAGATCACGTCCCTGCCGGCCAGCCTGATCAACACGTTCGTACCCTCGATCAATGCAGCCGGCGTCATTTCCGGCACGATCAATGCAACGGGCACGACCTCTGCCCCGGCGATCAAATATGATTTGGAATGGAGTGATGCACAGCTTCGCCAGATGCGCGACGCTGGCATCGCACCCTTTCGACTCCAGGCTGCCGGAAGCTTCGCCGACCGTACAGTCACACTAGACCGCACCCGTCTCACGGGATCCGATGGTCTGGAACTGACCGCCGACGGACGCGTGATCCTCAACGCCGACGGCGCGCCGGCGCTCGACATCAATGCCCGGGCCAGATCTGTCCCGGCCAGTCTCGCAAATGCCTTCGTACCGGGCCTCGGCGCAAAAGGCGCGATCTCCGGGACCGTGGTGGCAACCGGAAGTCCCCAGGCGCCGGCCGTTCGTTACGATCTGCGTTGGGCGAACGCCTCCGTCAGCCAGTCGACATCCGCAGGCGTTGCTTCGGTGGATGTGACTGCCAAGGGTACCTATGAGGGTACGCGCGTAACCGTCGACCTCGGTCTTACCGGCGGCGGCGGTATTTCGCTCACCGGTGGCGGCGCAGTCTCGCTCGAAGGCGACAAGGCGCTGAACCTCAAATTCGATGGGCGCTTTCCGTTTTCCATACTCGCGGGCCAACTTGCCGCCCAGGGCTTTCTCCTGACAGGCACCGGCAATGTCGATCTCGGCATTCGCGGAACGGCCAAGGCACCGCTTCTCTCAGGCAGCGTCACCTCCTCAGGGGCGAAGTTCGTCGATGCCAGGCGCAATCTCGCCATCAACAATCTCGCTCTCAACGTTCGGCTCGACGGCACCCGCGCCACGATCGAGCGGCTGGGCGGAACGCTTGCAAGCGGCGGCACCGTCGCCGTGACAGGCTCCGTAGAGACGACCGAGGGCTTTCCGGCCGATCTGCGCATCGTCCTCAACAAGGCGAGCTATGCGGACGGAAACCTGTTTGCGGTCACCGCTGACGGAGATCTCACGATCAACGGCACGCTGCTGTCGGGCCCGGCGCTGAAGGGCAAGGTGTCGCTGACCAAGGCTGCAATCACCGTGCCGGCCCGGCTTCCGTCATCACTGTCATCGATCGATATCCGCCACCGCAACGCCCCACGCGACGTTGTGCGCCAGATGGAGGAAATCCGGCCGAAAAGCGCAAAGGGTGCCAGCGAGCCGATTGCACTCGACCTGCAGATCCTGGCACCGAACGGTATCTTCGTGCGAGGCCGCGGTATCGACGCCGAGCTCGGCGGCGACCTGACGATCAGGGGCGACGCAGTCACCCCTGTCATTTCCGGTGGCTTCGACATGCGTAGAGGCCGTATTGTCATCCTGTCAAAGCGGCTGGACTTTACCGAAGGCAAGATCACCTTCGGCGGCGGTCTGGTACCGATCCTCGACATGGAAGCAAACACGAGCTCCGGCCAGACGACGATCACGGTGAACATTACCGGCGTTGCCAACGATCCGACGATTTCCTTCTCCTCCGCCCCTGCCCTGCCGCAGGACGAGGTTCTGGCACGACTGATCTTCAACCAGTCGATGTCGCGTCTGTCGCCGCTGCAGATTGCACAGCTGGCCGATGCCGTGACCCAGCTTGCCGGCGGGGGCTCGACGTCGCTGCTCGAAAAGCTGCGCAGCAACCTCGGCGTCGATGACCTCGACATCAGCACAGACGATACGGGCCAGACGACGGTATCGGTGGGGCGCTACATCAACAAGCGCACCTACTTCCAGGTCGAGCAGGGCGGCCAGAACGGCGCTCAGGCCACCATCAATCTGGATGTCGGGCGTGGCGTCAAGCTGAAGGCCGGCGCCGGCAGCGAAGGCGGCACCGCAGGCGTATTCTACGAAAAAGAATACTGACCAGGTGACGTAGAGCCACCCACAGCCCACCAGACGGGAAACATCCGACTGCCCTGAACGTGGCCGGCAACCGGGCGCAGCAAGAGCTGCCCTGCCTGCGGAGACATGCCAGAACATTAGCGAACTGGTGAGCAAGTTTAGAATTGCGAAATACTCTTCGCATACAGTTAGCGAATTGAAACTTGCCATACGGTTTGCAGCACCGTTGCGGAAAGGTCAGCAGCGCCAGCTGAAAGCCTTGAACCGGACCTGCCGCTGTCGCCGTAACGGCCTGCACGAACCGGGAAGAACTTTGATGTCCGCGACGATCAACTCGAAGACTTACAGTGGCGATACGCTTGAGATCATCGCCTTCCGCCTTCACGATCAGGAGTTCTGCGTGAAGACCACCACCATCCGCGAAATCCGCGGTTGGGCCCCGTCGACACCGCTCCCGCATGCACCGGCCGACGTCATCGGCGTCATGAACCTGCGCGGATCCGTCATCCCGATCATCGATCTGGCCTTCAAGCTGGGCATGAAGAGCACTGTCGCCAACGAGCGGAGCGCGATTGTGGTCGCCGAGGTGCATAACATGGTCATCGGCATGCTGGTCGATCGCGTGTCCGACATCCTGACCATTCCCGCAAACACGGTTCAGCCGGTTCCGGAAGTCTCCGCTTCGTTCGACAAGTCATTCTCGGAAGGCATCATCGCCAACGAAAACGGCATGATCTGCTTCCTCAACCTGTCAAAGATGTTCAAGGGCACCGAAGTCGAAGAACTCGCTGCCTAAACCATCCCCGCGATTTGAACAAAGGCCGCATGACTTAGTCATGCGGCCTTTGTCGTTTGCTTCGTAATACTTTCTCACAATCAGGTTTCATCCATCACTTTTTAATATTTATGCCTTCTAATATTACCCCGGGGCGACGACCATCCCGCTGTTGGGAAAAGGCGTCAAAAGTACGCAGCCAAGTGTCCGACGCGGCGCGGCAAGGGGATAATCATGCTGGGATTGGGTAAAGCCGGGGATGTGGCGCGGATCTTCGACGCCATATCGCGTTCGCAGGCCGTTATTGAATTTGATCTGACCGGCACCATCCTGGATGCCAACGAGAATTTCTGCCAGGCGCTGGGGTACACGCTCGCAGAAATAAAAGGCAAGCATCACCGCATGTTCTGCGAGCCCGCTTTCGTTGCGTCCGACGAATACCGCTCTTTCTGGAAAGACCTCGCTGCCGGCAAGTTCGAGGCGCGGGAGTACAAGCGTATCACCAAATCAGGCGGGGAAATCTGGATCCAGGCCTCCTACAACCCGGTCATGCGCAACGGCAAACCATACAAGGTCATCAAGTTCGCGACCGATATCACGGCCACGAAGCTGAAGGCAGCCGATGACGCGAGCAAGCTTTCGGCGATCAGCCGGTCGCAGGCCGTCATCGAATTCACACCACAGGGCGAAATCCTCGACGCCAACGAAAATCTCTGCAACGCTGTCGGCTACGATCTGGCCGAGATCAAGGGACGCCACCACCGGATGTTCTGCGAGCCTGGCTATGCGGCGTCACCTGCCTATGCGGAATTCTGGAAGAAGCTGTCGGAAGGCGAGTTCATTGCCGACGAGTTTGTCCGCTACGGAAGGGGTGGCCGCGAGATCTGGATCCAGGCCGCCTATAACCCGATCCGCGATCTCAACGGTAAGGTCACGAAGGTCGTCAAGTTTGCAACCGACGTGACGCCGCGCATGAACGCAATCGGCATGCTGAGCAAAGGCCTGCGCAATCTCGCGGACGGCAAGCTTGACCAGGCACTCGATACGCCCTTCGTGCCGAGCATGGAAACCACCCGAAGCGACTTCAACGAGGTCGCCGCCAAGCTGACCGATGCCATGCGTACCGTGGCGCAGAATGCGGCCGGTATTGCCGCGGCTTCAACCGAAGTCCGTGACGCATCTGGAGAGCTCGCAAAGCGCACCGAGCAGGCGGCAGCCGCGCTTGAGCAGGCCGCAGCAGCCCTTGAGGAAGTGACGCGCACCGTCACCGATTCCAGCAGCCGCGCCGACGAGGCCGGCAAGCAGGTCAGGGCCACCAAGGAAAATGCCGAACAATCCGGCCTTGTCGTCCGCAGTGCCATTTCGGCGATGGACGAAATCGCCGCCTCGTCGAACGAGATCAACAACATTATCGGTGTAATCGACGACATCGCCTTCCAGACCAACCTCCTGGCCCTGAACGCCGGTGTCGAGGCGGCGCGCGCGGGTGAAGCGGGCAAGGGATTTGCCGTGGTTGCTCAGGAAGTGCGCGAACTTGCTCAGCGTTCGGCCAAGGCCGCCAAGGAAATCAAGACTCTGATCAACACCTCGGCACATCAGGTCTCCAGCGGTGTCGAACTGGTCGGGCGCACCGGCAGATCATTGCAGGAAATCCTCGTGCAGGTGGCAAGCATCCATGAAAATGTCGGCGCGATCGTCGAGGCATCCCGCGAACAGGCAACCAGCCTGCGAGAGATCAGCAGCGCGGTCAATCACATGGACCAGGCGACCCAGAAGAACGCCGCGATGGTGGAGGAAACCACCGCTGCCAGCTATTCACTGGCCAACGAGGCCGATAGCCTGAAGGCTCTGCTCAGCCAATTCGATATCGGCTCCGTCACCTCACAGGTCCGCAGGCCGGAGTCGAACTATATGCCGGCAGCAGCCAACGTGGCGCCGCTGCGCATGGTTCAAGGCAATCTGAAAACCGCCGGTGGCTGGGAAGATTTCTGAGACACCCTCAAGAGCAGCCGGGGCGGCGTTCAGGCAACCTCGGCTGGCTCGAAACGGATCCGGTGCGGATGCGTGAAGATCTCGAAATCATCGCCGCGTGAGAGTGCGACAAGGGTCATGCCTGCGGCGTCCGCCGTGCGGATGGCCAGTGCGGTCGGCGCCGATATGGCGATCAAGACAGGGGCACCGAGAATGGCGGCCTTTTGCACCATTTCTACCGAGATGCGGCTGGTAACGACGACGACGCCTTCGGCGCCCGTGCGGCCTGCGCGCATCACGGCGCCCGCAAGCTTGTCGAGCGCATTGTGCCGACCGACATCCTCGCGCACCGCAACCAGTCCCTCGCCGAGGACGTAGAAACCGGCTCCGTGAACCGCGCGAGTCTGGGCATGCAACGGCTGGGCGGAATTGAGCGCGTTGCTGGCACGCGCAATGTCAGCGGCTGACAGAAGCATGTCGACACCGGAGACATCAGGCACCGGACGCATCGCCTGCTCGATCGATTCGATGCCGCAAAGGCCGCAGCCGACGGGTCCTGCCATATGGCGTCGTCTGGCGCGCAGAGCATCTTCCTTGTCTTCGGCAAGCGTGACCTGAACATCGAGACCGTCGCCCTCCTGGAGCACCTCGATCCCTTCAATCTCGGCGATGGAGGCAATGATGCCTTCCGTCAGTGTGAAACCGGCCGCGAAGTCCTCGAGATCGGCAGGCGTGCCCATCATCACCGCCTGGGTTGAGCCACCGTAGGAAAAGGCGATCGGCACCTCTTCGGGTACGAACCGGCTCGTTTCCTTGACGAGCCCATCGCGATAGGACGTTTCAGCCAGCGAAACGGTCGGCGCGATGCCGCCCTTGTGTTCATCATTCAACGTGGACATCAGGACTTTCCGAGCAGGCGCGCCTCGTGGAGCAGCGCTGAAACCAGTGGCGTATTGGGTTCGCGATGCGGAGCGACAAGACCAACCGTATGGCTGACATGCGGCTCCACGATCGGAATGGTGCGAATATTCTGCGAGAAACCGAAGGACTCGGCCACGTTCTGCGGCATGATGCTGGCCCAGCGACCGGTACCGACATGCGCCAGCAGCGTGACCATCGAATTGGATTCAAGCATCGGCCTCGCCGTCACGCCGGCTTCCGCGAGGTGCTGGCTTATAATCCGGCGGTTCTGCATATCCGGCGTCAAAAGGCAGAGCTGCAACCCGGCCATTTCGGTCCAGGTCACCTGTTTACGGTCGGAAAGAGGCGTGCCGTCGGCCGTGACAAGATTGTAGCTTTCTGAATAGAGCGGAATGCTGACGACACGACCGAGCGGCTCGTTGTCGAGATAGGTAATGCCCGCATCGATCTCGAAGTTGTCGAGCTGTGTCAGGATCTGCAGCGATGTGCGGGACACGACCGAAAACGTTACATCCGGATACCGGGTCTGGAAGGGTCCAGTCAGGCTGGGCACCATGGCAAGCGCCGTCGGGATGACGGCAAGACGGATGTGGCCCGCAAGACCCTTGCGGGCGGCGCGCATTTCCTCGCGCATCGTGCGGGCATCGCCCACAATGCGTTTTGCCCATTCCAGCACGCGCTGTCCCTCGGGCGTCAGGCCCTGATAGCGCGACCCGCGCACCACGAGCTGGACGCCGAGACTGTCTTCGAGGTGCCGGATCGCCGCCGACAGGGAAGGCTGGGCAATGCCGCATTCCTCGGCCGCGCGACCGAAATGGCCTTCCCGTGCCAGCGCAATGAAGAATTCCAGCTTGTCGATCAAAGCCCGCTCCCACACGATATGGCTCTGAATTGCCGGAACTTCCGGCGCCACATCCTATCAAATCACTCTGCCGGCAACTTATAGCGGCAAAAGAAATCGAATGCGCAGGAGATTTCGGCGTCGTCAATCACCTCTTCGTTGGTCGACGCTGGTAGACCGCAGGCTCTGCGAACTCAGGGTGTAGACGGCCTGCGATCAGGCAATCCGGGTTGACGCGAGACGATCCTCTTCCAGCACGATGCCGAGACCCGGCGCATCGCCCAGTTCCAGCCAGCCGTGACTGTGCTTCAGCGGCGAAGCCATTGGATAATCCCGCCGCGCCCCGCTCCATTCCGGATTGTCGTAAGGGTATTCGAGGAAAGGCGCGTCCCCCACGCCGGCAGTCAGATGCGCGTTGGCGAGCACGCCGATTCCGTTGGTCCAGCTGTGCGGCGTGAACGTCACGCCCGCCTCCCGCGCCTGATAGACGAGCCGCCGGCAACCGGTAATTCCACCCACCAGCGCCACATCCGGCTGGATCACGTCGAACGCACGTTCCTCGATGATATCGCGGAATTCCGAGAGCTCGCGGGTCATCTCGCCGCCCGCGATCCTCACCGACGTCGCCTCCTTCAACGCTCGCATGCCCTTGCGGTCGGACCGGAACAGCGGTTCTTCCATCCAGTAGATGTCGAGCCTTTCCAGTTCCTTCGCAACCGCAAGTGCATCCTTGAACGTCCATGGCAGTGTCGTATCCCAGGGCATGCGCCAGCCCTGATTGCAGTCGACCATCAGTTCCAAGCGATCGCCGACGCGGGCACGGATCGCTCCCAGCGCCTTGATGTCATCCCGCCAGCTCGACCGTCCGCCGGCAGAGGACGAGAAGCGCACCTTCATGGCCGGGAAGCCTTCCTCGACATAACGCTCCGCCTGATCCGCCATCGCCTGGGGATCGCGCAGCACGCCCGAGGATGCGTAGAGACGCACCTTGTCCGAGCGGCCTCCGAGCATGCGCCAGACGGGCTCTCCATTGATCTTGCCCGACAGATCCCAAAGCGCCAGATCCAGCGGCCAGCATCGGCCATAGTGAAAGTTGATATGTGAGAGCACCTCGTAGTGCCGCTCCAGATGACGTGGGTCCTGGCCGATGAACAGGTCCTCGTGACCCTCGAAACCCTTCATCAGGTCGCCCGACCCGATCCCCTCCCGGCCCTCGTCGTCCTTGACGCGCACGATGGTGGCGTCGAAATGCCGCCGCGGCCTGCCATCCCAGCTCGCCTTGAACGGCGGATCGAGCGGCAGCCGGTGGTGGGTGATCTCGATCGATACGATACGGCTCATGGCTTTCCTCCGCTTATGGTGCCGGACTGACGAAGACCCCTCCCCACCCTCCCCACGAGGGGGAGGGCTTTAACCCGCCGCAACGCCGGAGATCAATTCCAGACGAGCGACCGCCACGAGTCTTCTCCCCCCTTGTGGGGGAGATGGCCGGCAGGCCAGAGAGGGCCTTCCTACCCAAACTGCTGCCAGATGGTTTTGTAGTCGCAGTATTTGTCGATCGCATGCACCGAACGGTCGCGTCCGAAACCGGATTGCTTGAACCCGCCGAACGGTGTCGAGAAATTCGCCATGTCGTAGGTGTTGATCCACACGGTGCCCGCATGGATCGCTTCCGAAACGCGGTGAGCCCGATCCATGTCTTTGGTGAAGACCGCGCCGGCCAGACCGTAGATCGTATCGTTGGCAATCCGGAGAGCTTCTTCCTCCGTATCGAAGGGGATCACACCAAGGACGGGTCCGAATATCTCCTGCCGCGCCAGGCTCATGTCGTTGGTCATGTCGACAAAGACACCGGGCGAGATATAGAAGCCGCCCGTCTCGGAAAGCACGCGTTCGGCGCCGAAGACGCGTTTGGCACCCTCCGTCTCTCCGGCAGCGATCATGCCGAGTACTTTTTCCATATGCGCTTCATCGATCAGCGCGCCGATCTGGGACGAAGGCTCGAACGGATGGGCCAACGCGATGTCGCTTGCCGTCACCGCCTCGATCTTCGCGATCAGCCTCTCTTGAACCGAGCGCTGAACCAGAAGGCGGGTCGAGGCATGGCAGGTCTCGCCGGCATTGTAGAAGCATCCCCAGGCGGCGGCAGATGCTGCGGCATCAAGGTCTGCATCCTCGAACACGACGATGGGCGACTTGCCACCGAGCTCAAGCGCCACGCGCTTGACGTTGGATTGGGCTGCATACCCCATGATCAGCTTGCCGACTTCGGTCGAACCGGTGAACGCGATCATGTCCACATCCATATGCAGCGCCAGCGGCTTACCCGCCTCTTCGCCGTAGCCGGTGACGACATTGAACACGCCGGGGGGAAGACCGGCCTCCACCGCCAGTGCCGCAAGCCGGAGCGCCGAGAGAGACGACTGTTCGGCCGGTTTGAGGACGACGCTATTGCCGGCCGCGATCGCCGGGCCGAGTTTCCAGGCATCGATGATCATCGGGTAGTTCCAGGGCGTGATGACCCCGATCACGCCGAGCGGCACTTTTCGCACCAGGGCCCGGGCGTTCGGGCCGGTCGGTGCTATCTCGTCATACTGCTTGTCGATCATTTCGCCGTAATACTGGATGCCATCGGCGCAGAGGCGGACATCGACATTGAGCGAAGCCAGAACCGGCTTGCCGACATCGAGCGTTTCGAGCACCGCAAGCTCTTCCGCATGGGCGCGGATGAGTTCGGCCCATCGGAGCATGACCTTCTTTTTCTCGAGCGGCTCCTGTTTTCGCCAGACGCCGCTTTCGAAGGCGGCGCGGGCCGAACCGACCGCCGTATCGATATCGGCGCCGACGCCGCGCGCGAGCGGCGTCCCCGGCTTGCCGTCCATCGGGCGCGGACGGGTAAACGTCTCGCCTGATAGTGCCGGGCGACAGTCGCCCCCGATGAAGAGGCGGCCTTCAAGCTTGAGCGTGGAAAGCGCGCTTTCCCAGTAGTCGCGGGTATAGGTCGTGGTCATCGGAGTGTCCCTGTTCCTAAAGCGTCTTCGGCAGCGTCATGATCGTGTTCGCGAAGGCATGGATATCGGCGTCGGAAATTTCGCGGACCGTCGAGCGCCGCATCGGCTGGTTTTCCGCCGCCCGCATTTCGGCGGCGAGGTCTGACGCTGAAAAGGCGACGAATGCCTTCGGCAGCGCTCGCTCCACCCCGCAGCGATCCATGAGATCGGTAACGAACCCGGGCAGCGCCTGCGCATCGGCAAGACCCAGCACATGGGCCGCCTCGTTCAGGTCCGGTGTATCGGCATCGCACAGCCACGAGAGCGTCGCCTCGAAGCCGAGCGCCGTTGCAAGCCCGTGATGAACCGGCGCAAGCCCGGCCAGCGCATGGCTGATATTGTGGGCGACAGCCGTGCCGCAGTTGTCGATCGCGATACCGGCATAGCAGGAGCCGAGCAGCACCTTTCCGCGGGCATCGAGATTGCCTGGAGCCTTGACGGCTGTCTCGAGCGAACCTGCCACCAGTCGCATGGCCTCATGGGCATAGAGTTTCGCGCCGGCATGGGTGTTGCGGTTGGTCGCCGCCTCGAAGGCGTGAATAAAGGCATCCAGGCCGCACCACGCCGTCAGGTGCGGCGGAAGCGAAATGGTGAGCTCCGGGTCGAGGATGACGAGATCGGCCTTGGTCTCCGCCCCCCAGATCCACAGCTTCTTGCCTTCCGGCCCAGCGAAGATATTGGTCGCAGACGTTTCCGATCCGGTGCCCGCCGTCGTCGGCACCATGATCTTCTTCAGGGGGTTACGCGGAAGCGGATTGGCCGCCAGTGCATAATGCATCGGATCCTCGTCGGACGCGGCGCAGCAGGCAGCGATCTTGGCGATATCCAGCGCCGACCCGCCGCCAATACCGATGACGAGATCGGAACCGCGGGCGAGTTCACTTGCGGCGCGAAGATGCGCGAGTTTGGGTTCGCCCGAAAAATCCGAATAGAACCGCGCATCGATGCCCGCGGCGGCAAGCTCGGCCGCAAGCGCTGCGGCGAGACCGCTCGATGCCAGAAACCCATCCATGACCACGGTTGCGATCGCGACGTTCTCGAAGCCCTTGGCCGCGGATGCGAGATCGCCGAACAGGCCGGAGCCGAAGCGGATATCTGGAACTGATGACGTCTGGAACTGCATGACGGAAACACCCTGACAGGATCGCTTGCCGTGAGTGTGCATCACAATTTGAGATCTTCAAATCCATCGGTTTTTCAGGCTTACTGATGACTTGAGATCATGGAGCGTGAAATGCTGGACAGAATTCCGCTCGAAGCCTTCCGTGTCTTCGATGCCGCATGCCGGTTCATGAATTTCTCCCGCGCGGGCCGTGAGCTCCACATCACCCAGGCCGCCGTCAGCCGTCGTATCCAGGGGCTGGAAGAACAGCTCGGCGCTAAGCTTTTCACCCGCCGCGGCCGCAATCTCAGCCTGACGCCGGAGGGAGACCGTCTTGCCCAGAGGGTGCGCGCCACGCTGGAATATCTGGAGGAAAGTCTTGAGCCGTTCCGGGGTGGTGGCCGCGAAACCATCTCGATCGCCGCCAGCAGCTCGGTCTCGCATCTGTGGCTCGGCAAGCGCCTGAAGGATTTCGACAATGAAAGCCCTTCTGTTTCCGTGCGTTTGCTGACGACGGACGTGCCGTCGGAACTGGCATCGGAAGCCAACGACCTCGTTATCCTCTACGCCGCCGGCGAACACCCGCGGTGGAACCTCACTTTGCTGATCCGGGAAACCCTCGTCCCCGTCGCCTCCCCAGCCTATGTGGAAAGACGGGGGCTGGATGCAGCGTCGCTGACGGCAGACGCCATGACCCAGCTGGACCTGATCGATTACGAGCGGGCCAACGCGCACTGGATTTCGCTCAGGCAATGGTTCGCGCGGTTGCCGAAGCCACCGAAGGCTGCGATCAAGCCCCGCCTGTCCTTCTCGACCTATTCGCTGGCGATCGATGCCGCGCTGCGCGGCGAGGGCGTGACGCTTGGCAGCAGAGGATTGATTGCCGAGGAGCTCGCGTCCGGAACACTGGTGGAACTTGGAACCGCGCAGCTCGATACGGGCTACGGCTACTATCTCGGCATGCCGCGCTACCGCTCGCTCACACCGGGCGCCGCTCGCCTCCACCAGCACCTGCTCGGAAACCCATAGGCACCGAAAGCGCAAAAACACGAAAGGCGGCCCGATGGACCGCCCTTCGTAAATTTTATCGGACTCTGAAAATTCAGGCTGGAACGACGATGCCGTTCAGATGCGTCAGTTCGGACAAGAACTGTTCGAGCTTCGTCTTGTGCTCGTCGCTGTTGGCGTTGTCGATGGCAGCCTGGGTCGCATCGATGCGCTTCTGCAGCGTGTCCTGGTTCAGTTCGGTCACCGGCACAGCGGATTCCGCGAGCAGCGTGCAGCTGTCCTGAACGATATCGGCAAAACCACCGAAAACGACGTATTTGGTGACCTGACCCGAGGCAAGCTTCACGGACACGACGCCCGGCTTGATCGTCGTCATCGTCGGCGCATGGTTGGCAAGCACCGTCATTTCGCCAAGCGTTGCCGGAATCACCACTTCGGAGACATTCTCCGATACGAGCAGACGCTCGGGCGATACCAGTTCAAATTTGAAAGCGTCGGCCATCAAGGTCCACT
The DNA here is from genome assembly GCF_001423425.1 of Rhizobium sp. Leaf306. Taxonomy (GTDB): domain Bacteria; phylum Pseudomonadota; class Alphaproteobacteria; order Rhizobiales; family Rhizobiaceae; genus Neorhizobium; species Neorhizobium soli. The sequence goes on along the minus strand of NZ_LMNX01000005.1, from coordinate 215,269 downwards.
TCCCTCGAGTGTTTCAAGCAGGAATGGCGCGCCGGATCATGTCCCGCGCGCCGTCTTATAGGATCAAGCAGCTTCGGAAAGCTTCTTGGCCTTTTCAATCGCTTCTTCGATCGAGCCGACCATGTAGAAGGCAGCTTCCGGCAGATGATCGTAATCGCCGGCAACGAGGCCCTTGAAGCCCTTGATCGTGTCTTCGAGAGCGACCAGCTTGCCCGGTGCACCGGTGAAGACTTCGGCGACGAAGAATGGCTGCGACAGGAAGCGCTCGATCTTGCGGGCGCGCTGAACGGTCATCTTGTCCTCTTCGGACAGTTCGTCCATGCCGAGGATGGCGATGATGTCCTGCAGAGCCTTGTAGCGCTGAAGTGTCGTCTGAACCTTACGAGCGATCTCGTAATGCTCTTCGCCGACAACCAGCGGGTCGAGCATGCGCGAAGTCGAGTCGAGCGGATCCACAGCCGGGTAGATACCCTTTTCAGCGATCGAGCGCGACAGAACCGTCGTTGCGTCCAAGTGGGCGAACGAGGTTGCAGGCGCCGGGTCGGTCAAGTCGTCGGCGGGAACGTAGATGGCCTGAACCGAGGTAATCGAACCCTTGGTCGTGGTGGTGATGCGTTCCTGCATCTGACCCATGTCGGTCGCGAGCGTCGGCTGATAACCAACGGCCGAAGGAATACGGCCGAGAAGAGCCGACACTTCGGAACCTGCCTGGGTAAAGCGGAAGATGTTATCCACAAAGAACAGAACGTCCTGGCCCTTGTCGCGGAAGTCTTCAGCGATGGTCAGACCCGTCAGAGCGACGCGAGCGCGGGCGCCCGGCGGTTCGTTCATCTGGCCGTAAACGAGGGCTGCCTTCGAGCCCTCGCCGCCGCCATGCTTGTTCACGCCGGATTCGATCATTTCGTGGTAAAGGTCGTTGCCTTCGCGGGTACGTTCACCCACGCCGGCAAATACCGAGTAACCACCGTGCGCCTTAGCGACGTTGTTGATCAGTTCCATGATGAGAACGGTCTTGCCAACGCCGGCGCCGCCGAACAGGCCAACCTTACCGCCCTTGGAATAGGGAGCCAACAGATCGACAACCTTGATGCCGGTTACCAGGATCTGGCCTTCAGTCGACTGTTCGACGTAGGACGGTGCTTCCTGGTGGATCGAGCGCTTGCCCGACGTGATCAGCGGACCAGCTTCGTCAACCGGCTCGCCGATGACGTTCATGATGCGGCCAAGCGTCTCAGGACCAACCGGAACGGTGATCGGAGCGCCGGTATCGGTAACGCGCTGACCGCGAACCAGACCTTCGGTCGAGTCCATGGCGATGGTGCGAACCTGGTTTTCACCAAGATGCTGCGCGACTTCGAGAACGAGGCGGTTGCCGTTGTTCTCTGTTTCAAGCGCGTTGAGGATCGCCGGCAGTTCGCCGTCGAACGCCACGTCGACGACAGCGCCGATAACCTGGGTCACTTTGCCGAGGGACGTGCCCGTTGCGGTAGCCATGATTATTACCCTCTTTCTTTACCTCAGAGCGCTTCCGCGCCCGAAATGATTTCGATGAGTTCCTTGGTGATCTGTGCCTGGCGCTGACGGTTGTAGGAGAGCGTCAGCTTGTTGATCATGTCACCGGCATTGCGCGTCGCGTTGTCCATTGCAGACATCTGCGCGCCATAGAAGGAAGCGTTGTTTTCAAGAAGTGCACGGAAGATCTGCACTGCGATGTTCTTCGGCAGCAGGTCTTCCAGGATTTCCTGTTCGCTCGGCTCGTATTCGTAAAGTGCGGCAGAACCGGCATCCGGCTGTGCTGCATCCCGAACGTCGAACTTTGCGGGGATGATCTGCTGGGCAGTTGCCACCTGTGCGATAACCGACTGGAAGCGCGCAAAGAACAGCGTCGCAATGTCGAATTCGCCGGCGTTGAACAGCTCGAGCACCTTGTGGGCCACTTCGTCGGCCTGGACGAAACCAAGCTGCTTGACTTCGCGGAAGGTCACGTAGTGGACGATGTTGTCCTTGAACGTACGGCGAAGCACGTCGTTGCCCTTGCGGCCGACGGTCAGGATCTTGACCGTCTTGCCCTGTGCAATCAGCTTCAGCGCATGCTCGCGTGCCAGACGGACGATCGAGGAGTTGAAGCCCCCCGCCAGACCACGCTCGCCGGTCGCAACGATCAGGAGATGAACCTGATCCTTGCCAGTCCCGGACAAGAGAAGCGGTGCTTCGGCATTGCCGGCATTGGCAGCCGTCAGGCTGGCCAATACCTTGGTCATACGCTCCGCATAAGGACGGGCAGCCTCGGCCGCCTCCTGTGCACGGCGCAGTTTCGCAGCGGCGACCATTTTCATCGCCCTGGTGATCTTCTGCGTCGCCTTGACGGAGGCGATCCGGTTTTTCAGATCCTTAAGTGAAGGCATCCGTTATCGGTCCTCGATCTAGATCCGTTTTAGGCGAAAGACTTGGCGAAGCTGTCGAGAGCTGCCTTGAGCTTTGCCTTCGTGTCGTCGGAAACCTGCTTCTCGCTGCGGATCGTTTCGAGAACCGCCTTGCCTTCGGAACGAAGGTAGGAAAGCAGACCCTGCTCGAACTTGCCGACATCGGAAACCGCGATCTTGTCGAGGTAGCCGTTGACGCCCGCAAAGATCACCGCAACCTGCTCTTCGGTCTTCAGCGGCGAGAACTGCGGCTGCTTGAGAAGTTCGGTCAGGCGTGCACCGCGGTTGAGAAGGCGCTGGGTCGAGGCGTCGAGGTCGGAACCGAACTGCGCGAACGCAGCCATTTCACGATACTGGGCAAGCTCGCCCTTGATCGAACCGGCAACCTGCTTCATCGCCTTGATCTGCGCGGCCGAGCCAACGCGGGACACCGACAGACCGACGTTAACGGCCGGACGGATACCCTGGTAGAACAGGTCGGTTTCAAGGAAGATCTGGCCATCGGTGATCGAGATCACGTTGGTCGGAATAAACGCCGAAACGTCGTTACCCTGGGTTTCGATGACAGGCAGAGCCGTCAGCGAACCGGAGCCACGCTCGTCGGAGAGCTTGGCAGCGCGCTCGAGAAGACGCGAATGCAGGTAGAAAACGTCGCCCGGGTAAGCTTCGCGGCCCGGAGGACGACGCAGCAGCAGGGACATCTGACGATAAGCGACGGCCTGCTTGGAAAGGTCGTCATAAGCGATCAGCGCGTGCTGACCGTTGTCGCGGAAGTACTCGCCCATCGCGCAACCGGCGAACGGAGCAAGATACTGCATCGGTGCAGCGTCGGATGCGGTCGCAGCGACGATGATCGAGTAAGGCAGAGCGCCGCGTTCTTCGAGAACCTTGACGAACTGGGCAACCGTCGAGCGCTTCTGGCCGATGGCCACGTACACGCAGAACAGCTTGTCATTTTCCGGGCCGGTCTCGTGGATCGCCTTCTGGTTCAGGAACGCGTCGAGAATGATCGCGGTCTTGCCGGTCTGACGGTCGCCGATGACGAGCTCGCGCTGGCCGCGGCCAACGGGGATCAGAGCATCGATGGCCTTGAGGCCGGTCGACATCGGTTCATGAACCGACTTGCGCGGGATGATGCCGGGAGCCTTGACGTCGACGCGCGAACGGCGGGTCGCGTTGATTGGGCCCTTGCCGTCGATCGGGTTGCCGAGCGCGTCAACGACGCGGCCAAGCAGTTCCGGACCAACAGGAACGTCAACGATGGCGCCGGTCCGCTTGACGGTGTCGCCTTCCTTGATGTTACGGTCGGAGCCGAAGATAACCACGCCGACATTGTCGGATTCGAGGTTCAGCGCCATACCGCGGACACCGCCCGGGAACTCGACCATTTCACCAGCCTGGACATTGTCGAGGCCGTAAACGCGAGCGATACCGTCACCGACGGAAAGAACCTGGCCGACTTCAGAGACTTCGGCTTCCTGGCCGAAGTTCTTGATCTGGTCCTTGAGAATTGCGGAAATTTCCGCTGCACGGATATCCATCAGCCGACCTCTTTCAATGCAAGCTTAAGGGTGGAAAGTTTGGTGCGAAGGGACGTATCGATCTGACGCGAACCGACCTTGACGATCAGTCCACCGAGGATCGACGGATCGATCGTAACGGCGATTGTCACATCCTTGCCGGTGACGCCCTTCAGCGCCGACTTAAGTTCAGTTTCCTGCGCTGCGGTGAGTTCGTGGGCAGACGTTACCTCTGCGGTAACCTCGCCACGATGCTCGGCAGCGATTTGGCGGAAGCTGCGGATCATGCCCGGAAGCGCAAACAGACGGCGATTTCCGGCAACGACCTTGATGAAGTTGAGAACGGCACCGGTGATGCCAGCCTTTTCGGCAACGGCTGTCACCGCGTTCTGCTGATCGTGGGCGGAAAACACCGGGCTTGCAACCAGACGCCGAAGGTCTTCGCTCTCATCCAGCAACGCCTGAAACCGATCGAGATCGGCGCTGACTTTATCGATGGAACCGGTTTCGAGCGCGAGCTCAAAAAGCGAAGAAGCGTAACGCTCTGCGACACCGGAAATAAGCGGGGACGTGTCAGCCACGGGCACAGTTTCCCTGAATTGCCATCCAAGCGCTGCGCCCTTTTTTAGAGGATCAGCAAGACCTTGAAAATATTTGATTTTTAATCAGAACCAGCGGGGCCTCCACCCCACCCTTTCCGACTTTCGCGGTCCGTCTAGCATAGGATGTAGGGACTCGCAACACGGGAGAGGCGGGAAAACGCCCCTGGGACTAGAGCTTGAGTCGTTTTTATGTCGGACACCGCTGGAATTGACCGCGTCTGAGATGAACGCTCTTGATTGGAAAGCTCAGAGATAGCCGAAGACATAGGCGAGCGGGCCGGCGGAAAGGACAACTTGTAGTAGGAAAATCAGCGTGTTTTTCACAGTTGCGCCACGATCGAAAGCAAACGAGACCAGCCTTCCGAATGCCCCCAGACCAAGCACGATGCCGAGCACCATATAGAACCAGTCCTGGGCAAAGATGATCGGCACGACGCCGAGGCCGACATACTGAGCGCCGGCGGCCCGCACGGAACCGTAACCCTCCGGCCGGACATCGCCGACACGGAACGCCGAAAGCCGCAGGCAGGGGCCGGGAAACAGGAGGATGAGGAGCCCGATGAGAGCCGTCGCGGCAGCGCAGACAAAAGCCAGCTGCTCGCCGGTCTCGGTGGGGAAATACAGTTCCATGGAATCCTCGAATCGTTCTTGTGCGGCGATTTTATCGGAAGCGGTAAACAACTCGCAAAGATAGGATCAGAGAAAACTCTGAGGATCGATATCGAGCTGGATCTGCACCGTACCACGGACCTTCGGGCCGGCAGACATCATCGCCTTCAGGAAAGCCTGCATGTCGGAATTGCGCCGTCCGTGCACCAAAAGCCGGAATCGATGGCGGCCGCGTACCAGCGCGAGCGGCGCTTCCGCCGGGCCGAGCACGGAAATCCCCGTCACCCTTGGTGCGGCCGCGCGCAATCCCCGTGCATGGGTTTCCGCATCGGCGCGCGTATCGGCCGAAACGATCAGCGACGCAAGCCGCCCGAACGGCGGCAGGATCGCCTTTTCGCGCTCTGCGATCTCACGCTCGTAGAAGGCGCCCGCGTCACCGGAGACGATCGCCTGCATGACGGGATGCTGCGGCTGGAAGGTCTGGATCAGGCCGTGGCTCTTCAACCCTGTTCGCCCGGCACGCCCCGTCACCTGGCTCAGCAGCTGGAACGTCCGCTCGGCGGCCCGCGGGTCTCCATTCGACAGACCGAGATCCGCGTCGACGATGCCGACCAGCGTCATCAGCGGAAAGTTATGGCCCTTCGCCACGAGCTGCGTGCCGATCACGATATCCACATCGCCCTTGGCGATCGCATCGAGCTCCATCCGCAGTCGCTTCACGCCGCCAAGCAGGTCCGACGACATCACGATCGTGCGCGCTTCCGGAAAATGCTTCTCCACCTCTTCCGCGATCCGCTCCACGCCCGGCCCGCAGGCGACGAGGTGGTCGAACGTCCCGCAGTCCGGGCAGGCTTCCGGCGTATGTTCGTGATAGCCGCACTGATGACACTGGATCTGATTCCGGAAGCGATGCTCTACCAGCCAGCTCGAACATTGCGGGCACTGGAAGCGATGGCCGCAGACACGGCAAAGCGTCAGCGGCGCATAGCCGCGACGGTTCAGAAACAGCAGCGACTGCTCGCCGCGCTCCAGCGCCTTCTTCATGCCGCGCAGGAGAATGGGCGAGAGGAACCCACCGCGTTCCGGCGGATGGCGGCGCATGTCGACGAGATGCAGGTCCGGCAGTGCTGCATCACCAAAGCGGGTCGGCAGGTGGACCGTCGTGTAGCGCCCGGAGAGCCCGTTGACCTGGCTTTCCACTGAAGGCGTCGCCGACACCAGCACGATCGGAAAATCGCCGATCCGGGCCCGCACCACCGCCATGTCGCGGGCATTGTAGAAGACGCGGTCCTCCTGCTTGTAGGCAGGGTCGTGTTCTTCGTCGATGACGATCAGCCCCAGATCCTCGAACGGCAGGAACAGAGCCGAACGGGCCCCGGCAACCACCCTCACCTCCCCCGTCACGACGCCGCGCCAGACTTTCTCACGGATACGGGGGGATAGATCCGAATGCCATTCGGCAGGCTTTGCCCCGAACCGCTGCTCGAACCGATCGAGAAAGCTCGACGTGAGTGCGATTTCCGGCAACAGGATCAGAACCTGCTTGTCTTGTCGGAGCGCCTGGGCAATCGCCTCGAAATAGACTTCCGTCTTGCCGGACCCGGTGACGCCATCGATCAGCGAGGCGGCAAACCCGCCGGCGCTAACCGAAGCGACGATCTCTTCGGCCGCTCCCTTTTGAGGTCCCTCGATGCGGGGCGCAGTATAATCCGGGTCAGGCCGTGCCACGACAGGCGGCGGCGGCAGGAAAATCGTGTCGAACACACCCTGCTTGATCAATCCGTCAACGACGCTCAGGGAAACGCCGGCCGCATGCGCAAGGCCGCTGCGGGTCCAGGGCGCTTCCTGCTCTTTCGCAAGGTCCAGCACCCGGGTTCTGGCCGGTGTCAATCGCGCCGGCTCGCCGCCCACAAAGCGCAGACCCTCCACCATTGGTTCCGGATCGAGCGCTGCCGGCGCCCGGATCGCCATGCGGGCCACGAAACCCGGCGGCGACAGCGTGTAGGCCGAGACCCAGTCGACGAAATCGCGCATCTCCTTGGAGAGCGGCGGGCAATCGAAAGCGAGCGTGATCGGTCGAAGCTTCTTCGGGTCGAGCGTGCTGTCGTCTGCGCCATCCCACACGACGCCGATCATCTGGCGTGGGCCGACCGGCACCTGCACGACCGAACCGGGCACAACAGTCAGTCCCTCGGGCACGGCATAGCTATACGGACCCGGCACCGGCAAAGGCACCAGGACCGGCACAACGGCCGCGACGGGCTTATCGAGGAGCGGACCGAACAGGTCGGACGAATCTGTGTCCATGGCGGGACCATGCCCAAAACCGGAACGAAAGGGAACCGCTGTTTGGCGCTCCCCGCCGTTGACGACACACATCGCGGCGTGAAATTTAGGTTGTATCGTAAATAAAAATTAACTATAGGTAGAGTCCTAACCGGAGTGGGGGCTACGGATGTTCTGCAAGTCGATGACGACGCTTGTCGTGCCTGCTATTCTGCTGGCCGGCTGCAATATTCATCCTCTGCCAGAGGATTTCTCCAAGCCGGATACGACCTACCAGATTGTCGCCAAGGTGCGCTGCGAGGCGCGCGATGCCATCCGCGAGATCGCCACGGGGCTACTGCGCGAATACGGATCCCCGGCGGAGAAGCAGCTCTCCGCAGAGCTTCTAGCCGGGACGGTAACCTATGCCGATGCTTTCACACGCCGCTACAGCCCGGACATCAGTCTCTATTTCGACCGCTATGCCAAGTCGTTCATCGCGTACGACTTTCAGCTCAACATGACGGAAATGGACAGCCACGGGTTTTCGTTGGGCCTGCTCAACCCGTTCTCGAACGGCACCCGCAGTCTCGGACTGGGCAGCAGCGTCGATCTGTCCCGCCAGAACAACCGCAGCTTTCGTGTCACCGATGAATTCGCGAAGCTGGCGACTGAGGTCAACGACCTATACTGTGCCCCGAAAGCGAGAAGCGGCAACCTCATCTACCCGATCGTCGGACGGATCGGCTTGAAGGAAACGCTCGAGACATTCGTATGGCTCAACGAGAAAGGCAATCTCAAAGCCCCGAGCGGCACCGACGTGATCACCATGGCCGATACGCTGGAATTCTCGACCACGCTGAAGGGAAATATCGATCCGAAGATCGAGCTCAACCCGGTGACCTCCGGTGTCACGATATCGAGCCTCGGCATGACGAATTCCGCGTCGCGCATCCACAAGCACCGGCTGCTGTTTGCACTCTCCATGCCGACGCTGACGGAAGAGAAAGAGAAACTGAGACAAAAACCGAAGCCGCAGAAGATGACGCCGACGGCGCCCGCGCGGCCGAGGCAACAGCCTGCGACATCGGCAGTGTCTGCGACCGAAGAGCGGGCGATCAAAGAGCTCGATCGCCAGCAGTATCTACGCCTGAACCGGGGCCTGGAGCGCTTCCTCGAGGACTACTGATTGTGGCACAAACTGCGCATCGCCGTCGGCTGCGAGACCGAAAACCGTATGCCGCTCCAGCGCCTTGGTGACCTCGACGACGTCACCCTCCAGCTGGTCCGGTTGGATCATGTGCCCGATGGTGAAATCGAACTGGTTGCCCTTCTTGTTGAGGAGCTCATGGAACACCGTCATGTCGCGCAGCTCGGTCGACCATTTGGCAAGCCAGTAGAACAGCCCGGAATTGCGCGCAGTCATATGGATCGGCAGGATCGGCAGATTGTATTTGCGGGCAAGTCCGACCGCAGACGTCTTCCACGGACGCTCGTTCAGCCGGCCATTCTCCCAATAGGCGATGCGGCCGGAGGGGAACAGGATCATCACCTTGCCCTCCCCGACCGCCTTGTTGGTGAGAACCAGCGTCTCGCGGGTCTTCAGTTTGCTCTTGTGATCGTCGCGCCATTCGACGGGAATGATCATTTCGGCAAAACGCGGATTGACCCGCACCGCATCGCGGTTGGCAAACACCATCAGGTCCGGACGGCGCGATTTCAACAGGTCGAACACGGCGACGCCGTCGGCAATGCCGGTCGGATGGTTGCTGACGAGGATGAAGCCGCCCTGGTCCGGGATCCGCTCCTCGTTTTTGACCGAAAGCTTCAGCTTCAGATGCTCGCTCAGATATTCGAAACACTGGTAGCCGGATTTCGGCGCGATATCGTCGGCGAACTCGATCGCCCGGCCGTAGCGCAGCAGCGTGTAGAGAAACGGACGCATGACCGGCCAGAAGGGACTGCCGACGATCCGCTTGCCCCGCTCGGCGATAAGGGTATCGACGATGTGGCCCGGACGCCCTTGAGATACGCGTGCGATGGCTTCGGCGAACTGGCCGAAGCTCGTCATGGAATCACGGCGGTCCATTAAAACTCCTTGAAGCGGGTCCCCACTGGAGCAGGCCCGCATGATATTACGATGGCAGGGTTACCGCGCCTTTAGGGATTCCGTAACGATGCTGGGAGCAATCTGGGGCGGCATGCCACGGAAATCAACGTCGCCCTCATGAACGAACTGCTCATTATCGCCGCCCCCGATCTCCTTGAGAGGCGCCGCGAATGGCTGGAAAGCCTGAGTGGAGAGCGCCGGCTGTCGCCCAACACGCTTGACGCCTATGAGCGCGACACCCGGCAATTCCTGACTTTTCTGACCACGCACCTCGCCGGACCGCCGACGATTTCGGATATTCATACCCTGCGTCCGGCAGACTTGAGAAGCTTTCTGGCAGCCCGGCGGCGCGAGGGCTCCGGTGCGCGTTCGCTCGGCCGTCATCTGGCAGGGCTGCGCTCGTTCCTGCGTTATCTGGAGCGCAAGGGACTGGTGAATGCCGCCGCAGCCGGTGCTATCCGTGCCCCGCGTCAGCCGAAATCACTGCCGAAGCCGCTGACCGACACCCAGGCGCTCAACATCGTCACCTCAGAGGCGCAACTGCACGAGGAGCCGTGGATCGCGGCGCGGGATGCCGCCATCCTGACGCTGCTTTATGGCTGCGGCCTGCGCATTTCGGAAGCGCTGGGCCTGACGCCCGCCGATGTCGATGCAGGCGCAACCTCGCTTCGCATTCTCGGCAAAGGTGGCAAGATGCGGATTGTGCCGCTTCTTCCGGTCATCCTCGAAGCTGTCGAAACCTATCGGAAACTCTGCCCCTACCATCTGGACGCCGATGCGCCGATGTTCCGCGGTGCGCGCGGCAAGACACTGCAGCCGGCGATCATCCAGCGCGAGATGCAGAAGCTCAGAAGCGCGTTCAATCTGCCCGACAGCGCGACGCCGCATGCACTGCGCCACTCGTTTGCGACCCATCTTCTCGCCGGTGGTGGCGATCTGCGCACGATCCAGGAACTGCTGGGACATGCCAGCCTTTCCACCACGCAGGTCTATACGGGCGTTGATACGTCGAGACTGCTCGAAGTCTACGACCGCGCCCACCCAAGGGCATGAACCCATCCTTAACCACATCGGTTAAGCCGCTGTTCGAGCAGTCCCGCTAGGGTGAGCCCAACAATTGGAACTGATGACATGATCCGCAGCATTTTCGCCGGCACAATCCTTCAACGCGCCCAGACGGCTGCGCTTTGGTTGCTTGCCGCCCTGCACGTTCTGCTGCTGGCCTCGGTCTGCCTCGTGATCACCTCGCTTGCCGCCCGCGCGGAGACGCCGGCCTGCACCGGGCGGGACCTGATCGCGGAGATGAAGGCCAACGATCCGGCCGCCTATCGGCAGGTTGTCGCAGAGGGCGAAAAAATCCCCAACGGCCGCGGCATCTTCTGGAAAATCGAGAAAGCCGGCCTCCCCCCGTCCTACCTTCTCGGCACCATGCATGTGACCGATCCACGCGTTCTGAAAATGCCTGAGGGCGCCGATGCCGCGCGCAAGGAAGCAAAGACCATCGTCGTCGAATCGGACGAAGTGCTCGACGAACAGAAGGCGATGGCGGGCATGCTGTCCAAGCCGGAGCTGACGATGTTTATCGATGGCAGCTCGATCGAGAGCCTGCTGACGAAGGATGACCTCGCACTTCTCAGCGATGCCCTGAAACAGCGCGGCGTGCCGCTGGCCGCCGTTTCGAGAATGAAGCCCTGGCTACTGATGGGCCTGGTCTCGATGCCCGCCTGCGAGATGGCCCGTAAGACCCAGAACACCCCTTTCCTCGACAAGCAGCTGGCGCTGGATGCAGCCAAGGCCGGCAAGTCTGTCAAGGGGCTCGAAACCTTTGCCGAGCAGCTTTCGACATTGGCTGCCATTCCGGTCGATATCCACATGAAGTCGCTGATCGAAGCGATCAAGCTCGGTCCCAAGCTGGACGACGTGTTCGAGACGATGACCGGGCTCTATCTCTCCGGCGACATGGGCATGACCATCCCCTTCCTGAAGACCGTCGTGCCTGAGGGCGAGGACGATGATAGCGGCTATGCCGAATTCGAGGAACTGGTGGTGCGCAAGCGCAACCTGCTGATGGCCGAACGCGCAGCACCCATCCTCAACGAAGGCAGCACCTTCATCGCCGTCGGCGCACTGCACCTGCCGGGCGATGACGGCCTGGTCGAGCTTTTGCGCAAACAGGGTTTCACAGTCACCGCTGTGAACTGAGCCCTCTGGCGAGGGACGTACACCCGTCAACCGGACACAAAAAAACCGGCCCTGTTACGGGGCCGGTTTTCCGATGCGATATTGTCGCCGATCACATATGGATCGGCTTGGCAAAGGTCGCGAGTGCGGCTTCCTTGACGGCTTCCGACAGGGTCGGGTGAGCGTGGCAGGTGCGGCCGAGATCTTCGGACGAACCGCTGAATTCCATCAGCACGGCAATCTCGTGGATCATGTCGCCGGCGCCGAAGCTGACGATATGGCCGCCGAGAACGCGATCGGTTTCCTTGTCGGCGAGGATCTTGACGAAGCCGTCGGTGGCGAGCATCGCGCGGGCGCGACCGTTCGCCGTGAACGGGAACTTGCCAACCTTGTAGGCGATGCCTGCAGCCTTCAGCTCTTCTTCCGTGCGGCCGACCGATGCCACTTCCGGCTGGGTGTAGACCACAGACGGAATGACGTCGTAGTTCACGTGTCCGTGCTGGCCGGAGAGGATCTCTGCGAGAGCGACGCCCTCGTCTTCGGCCTTGTGCGCCAGCATCGGGCCCTTCACCACGTCGCCGATCGCGTAGATGCCGGCAACATTGGTCTTGTAGCCGCCGTCGATTTCGACGCGGCCGCGATTGTCGAGCGCAACGCCTGCTTCTTCAAGGCCAAGGCCTGCGGTATACGGCTTGCGGCCCGTCGAGATCAGCACGACATCGGCTTCGAGGCTGACGGCTTCGCCACCCTTGACCGGCTCATAGGTAACCTTGGCGCCCGCTTCCGTCTTCTCGACGCCGGTAACCTTGGCTTCGGTGCGGATGTCCATGCCCTGCTTGGCCATCATGCGCTGGAACTGCTTGGAAGCATCCGCGTCCATCGAGCCGAGCAGCTTGTCGAGATATTCGATCACGGTGACCTTGGCGCCAAGACGCGACCAGACCGAACCGAGTTCCATGCCGATCACACCGCCGCCGACGACGATCATGTTGGCCGGGACCTTGTCGAGCGTGAGACCGCCCGTCGAGGAAACGATGACCTTCTCGTCGATCTCGACATTGACGCCCGGAATGCCGGCGATGTCGGAGCCGGTGGCGATGACGATGTTCTTCGTCTCGATTTCCTGGACCTTGCCGTCTTCGCCGGTGACCGAGACCTTGCCGGCCGAAACAATCTTGCCGGTGCCGATGAAACCGTCGATCTTGTTCTTCTTGAACAGGAAGGCGACGCCGTCGGTGTTCGACTTTACCGTCGCATCCTTATGGGCCATCATCTTCGAAAGGTTCAACGTCGGTGCCGGAACCTCGACGCCGAGTTCTTCGACGCCATGCGCCACATGCGCAAACATTTCCGAAGCATGCAGCAGCGCCTTGGACGGAATGCAGCCGATGTTGAGGCAGGTACCGCCATAGGTGGACCGCTTTTCGACGACAGCGACCTTGAGGCCGAGCTGGGCCGCCTTGATTGCGCAGACATAGCCGCCCGGGCCGGATCCGATTACGACAACATCATAAGCCATCAGACTATCCTTTTGATTGAGCAGGAGGCGGTCACACGAACAGTGCGATCATCATCAGCGCAAGGCCGACGAGGCTGACCAGCCATACAAGCGAGCGGACATAGGGAATGCCCTTGAGATAAAGTGGAATGTAGACGATACGCGCCACCAGCCAGACCGCGGCCCCGAACAGGCCAAAGCCCGACGAATCCCCTGTGAGGATCATCGCCAGCAGCAGGCCGATAAAGGCGGGATAGGTTTCCTGGTAGTTTCGCGAAGCGCGGGCCGCACGACCGGCCATCACGCTCTTGGGTTCGTTGTCGCCGTCCCGCGGACCGGCATTCCATGCCGTGCCGCGATCCTTGGTGGCGAAATTCCCCTGCAGTAGAATATGCACGAGAAGCAGGACGACACTCAGGCACAGAAGTACCAAGAGATAGGTCGCATTGGCTGAAGCGGCGTCCATTTTGCTCTCCGCAAATTACAGATCAAGAACCAGACGTTCCGGATCTTCCAGGCTTTCCTTGACGCGAACGAGGAAGGTGACCGCTTCCTTGCCATCGACGATGCGGTGATCGTAGGACAGTGCCAGATACATCATCGGACGGATCACGACCTGACCGCCGATCGCGACCGGACGCTCCTGGATCTTGTGCATGCCGAGGATACCCGACTGCGGCGCGTTGAGGATCGGCGACGACATCAGCGAACCGTAGACGCCACCATTGGTGATGGTGAACGTGCCGCCCTGCATGTCGGCCATCGACAGCGTACCGTCGCGGGCAGCCTTGGCGAGACGACCGAGTTCCTTTTCGACGCCGGCGATGGAGCGCTGGTCCGCATCGCGGATGACAGGAACGACGAGGCCCTTGTCGGTGCCGACAGCCATGCCGACGTGGCAGTAGTTCTTGTAGATGAGGTCCGTACCGTCGATCTCGGCGTTGACGGCCGGCAGTTCCTTGAGCGCATGCGTGACGGCCTTCGTGAAGAAGCCCATGAAGCCCAGCTTCACGCCGTGCTTCTTCTCGAACACGTCCTTGTAGCGGTTGCGAAGATCCATCACGGCCTTCATGTCCACCTCGTTATAGGTGGTGAGCATGGCGGCTGTGTTCTGGGCGTCCTTGAGGCGCTTGGCAATCGTCTGGCGCAAACGCGTCATCTTCACGCGCTCTTCGCGCGATGCATCGTCAGCCGACGAGACCGGGCGGGGAGCGGCCGGAACCGAAGCCGGTGCGGCAGGAGCCGCCGGGCCCTTGGAAATGGCGGCGATCACATCGCCCTTCAGAACCTGACCGCGCTTGCCGGAACCGTCGACATCCGAGGTGGAGATGTTGTTGTCGGCAGCAACCTTTGCGGCAGCAGGTGCTGGCGGCATGGACGAGCCACCGGCAGGCGCTGCGGCGGCGGCAGGTGCCGGAGCAGCAGCTGCGGGTTCGGCAGCCTTTGCCGAAGCAGCTTCGGCCGGCTGTGCAGCAGGAGCGGCAGTGCCGGCACCAGCGCCAGCGGCCGAGATCTGGCCGAGCAGCGCGTCGAGGCCGACAGTCTCGCCGTTCTGAGCGACGATCTCTGTCAGAACGCCGGATGCTGGGGCTGGAACTTCGACGGTAACCTTGTCGGTTTCCAGTTCGACCAGCGGCTCATCGGCCTTGACCGTGTCGCCGACCTTCTTGAACCAGGTGCCGACGGTTGCCTCGCTGACGGACTCGCCGAGGGTAGGGACGCGGATTTCGGTGGCCATGATCTATTTTCCGTGTTTGTCAGATATCGTTTCGGAGCAATTGGTGGAGACGGCTGAAAAATCAGCCGCCGAGAGCGTCTTCGAGGAAGGCTTCCAGCTGTGCCAGATGCTTGGACATCAGGCCGGTTGCAGGCGATGCTGCTGCCGGACGGCCCGTGTAACGGACGCGCTGATACTTGGCATCGATATGCGCCAGAACCCATTCCAGATACGGATCGATGAACGACCACGAACCCATGTTCTTCGGCTCTTCCTGGCACCAGACCATTTCCGCATTGCGGAAGCGGCTGAGCTCGTTGATGAGCGCCTTGGCAGGGAACGGATAGAGCTGTTCGATGCGCAGCAGGTAGATGTCGTCGATGCCGCGCTTTTCGCGCTCTTCCAGCAGATCATAATAGACCTTGCCCGAGCACATCACGACGCGACGGATCTTCGCATCCTTCTGCAGCTTGATCGGACCGTCCTTGATCATCTCCGCGTCGTCCCACAGCAGGCGGTGGAACGAGCTTTCGCCCGCCATTTCCGCCAGCGTCGAGGTCGCGCGCTTGTGGCGCAGCAGCGACTTCGGCGTCATCAGGATCAGCGGCTTGCGGAAGTCGCGCTTCACCTGACGGCGCAGGATGTGGAAGTAGTTGGATGGCGTCGTGACGTTTGCGACCTGCATGTTGTCTTCGGCGCACATCTGGAGCCAGCGTTCCAGGCGGGCGGAGGAGTGCTCCGGACCCTGCCCTTCGTAGCCGTGCGGCAGAAGGCAGACGAGACCGGACATGCGCAGCCACTTGCGTTCGCCCGACGAGATGAACTGGTCGAACACGACCTGCGCGCCGTTGGCGAAGTCGCCGAACTGGGCTTCCCAGAGCGTCAGCGCGTTTGGACGCGCCAGCGAGTAGCCGTATTCGAACCCGAGCACTGCCTCTTCCGACAGCATCGAGTTGATGACTTCGTACTTGCCCTGGCCAGCCTGAAGGTTGGACAGCGGGATGTAGCGCTCTTCGGTTTCCTGATCGTAGAGAACCGAGTGACGCTGCGAGAAGGTACCGCGTTCGCAATCCTGACCCGAAAGACGGATCTTGGTGCCTTCGACGGTGAGCGAACCGAACGCCAGCGCTTCCGCCATGGCCCAGTCGATCCCCTCACCGGTCTCGATCATCTGCGCACGGTTATCCATGAAACGCTTGATCGTGCGGTGGGCGTTAAAACCTTCCGGAATGGTCGAAAGCTTGCGACCGATCTCTCTCAGATCCTTGATCGGCATCGCGGTCTTGCCACGACGCTGCTCGTCGGCATTGTCGGCGGAACGCAGGCCGGACCACTGGCCGTCAAGCCAGTCGGCCTTGTTGGGCTTGTAGCTCTGGCCGGCCTCGAATTCGGTTTCGAGATTGGCTCGCCAGTCGGCCTTCATCTTCTCGAATTCGCCTTCGGTGATGACACCTTCGCCGATCAGACGTTCGGCATAGATCTCCGCCACGGCCTTGTGCGCGCGGATGACCTTGTACATCTTCGGCTGCGTGAACGCAGGCTCGTCGCCTTCGTTATGGCCGAAGCGGCGGTAGCAGAACATGTCGACCACGACCGGCTTGTGGAACTTCATCCGGTATTCGATGGCGATCTTGGCGGCGTAAACGACCGCTTCCGGATCGTCACCGTTGACGTGGAAGATCGGCGCCTCGATCATCTTGGCAACATCAGACGGATAAGGCGACGAACGCGAGAAGCCAGGATTGGTGGTGAAGCCGATCTGGTTGTTGATGATGACATGCATCGTGCCGGCCACGCGGTGGCCGCGCAGACCCGACAGGCCGAGAATTTCAGCCGTCACGCCCTGGCCGGCAAAGGCCGCATCGCCGTGCAGCAGCAGCGGCAGAACCTTGGCGCGCTCGGACAGCGGAATGATGTTGTCCTTGTCCCAGACCTTGGTCAACATGTCCTGCTTGGCGCGGGCCTTGCCCATGACGACAGGGTTGACGATTTCCAGGTGAGACGGGTTGGCGGTCAGCGACAGGTGAACCTTGTTGCCGTCAAATTCACGGTCCGACGAAGCACCCAGATGGTATTTCACGTCGCCCGAACCCTCGACTTCGTCGGGCTTGAACGAACCGCCCTTGAACTCGTGGAACACGGCGCGATGCGGCTTGCCGAGGACGTTGGTCAAGACGTTCAGACGACCGCGGTGGGCCATGCCGAGGATGACTTCCTCGAGGCCTTCCTGACCCCCGCGCTTGATGATCTGCTCCAGCGCCGGGATGAGCGATTCACCGCCATCCAGGCCGAAACGCTTGGTGCCCTTGAAGCGCACGTCGAGGAACTGCTCGTAGCCTTCGGCTTCGACCAGCTTCGAAAGGATTGCCTTCTTGCCTTCAGGCGTGAACGTGACGCCCTTGGCAGGACCTTCGATACGCTCCTGGATCCAGCCCTTTTCCTCGGGGTTGGACATGTGCATGAATTCGACGCCGATGGTCGAGCAATAGGTGCGCTCGAGGATCTCGATCATTTCGCGAACGGACGCGTATTCAAGGCCGAGAACGTTGTCGATAAAGATCTTGCGATCGTAATCGCTCTCTTCGAAGCCGTAGGACTTCGGCGACAGCTCGTTGTAATCGTCGACCGGGCTCGCGATCCCGAGCGGATCGAGCTTGGCGTGCAGATGGCCGCGCATGCGGTAGGCACGGATCATCATGATGGCGCGCACGCTGTCGCGGGTCGCCTGCAGAACGTCGGTCTGCTGCACCGGCTGGCCGGTCACTGCGGCGGATGCTTCCGCCTTCGCCTTGACCTTGGTCTCGATCGCCTTTTCGACGATCGGCCAGTTGCCGTCGAGTGCCGAGATCAGATCGCCATTGGCGGGGATCGGCCAGTTCGAACGTTTCCAGGAGGCGCCCTGCGCGGCCTTCTTTACATCTTCGGGGCTGTCTGCCAGCGCCTTGAAGAAGGCCTGCCATTCCTCGGAAAGCGACGTTGGATCACTTTCGTAGCGCCCATAGAGCTGCTCGATATAGGCAGCGTTCGCACCATCGAGGAAAGACGTGATGAGGAACTGTTCGTTGGCTTCTTGCCGTGCCATTGCTTCCCGCGGGCGCCGCGCCCGCCTCCTGACCTGATCGGCACCGGATGAATTGACCGGAAACCGCATTCTCTGACGTATGGCTCGATACCGCTGCGAGCGGCGCCGCTCTTTAGTAGACCTACCTCGGGTAGACCTAGCCTGGAGCGACTTACCCGCAGGTCGCATGCAGCAACCCGCGGGTCATTTGATGTCTGGTCCATCGCCGTCTATCTATCGGCGATGGGTGACCTTTATGTGGCGTTAGCCCTTGAGGACTTCAACCAGCGTCGTGCCGAGACGTGCCGGCGAAGGCGAAACCTTGATACCGGCTGCTTCCATGGCAGCGATCTTGGATTCCGCATCGCCCTTGCCGCCGGAAACGACAGCACCGGCATGGCCCATGGTGCGGCCCTTCGGAGCGGTCCGGCCAGCGATGAAGCCTGCCATCGGCTTCTTGCGGCCCTTCTTGGCTTCGTCGATGAGGAACTGTGCCGCTTCTTCTTCAGCTGAGCCGCCGATTTCGCCGATCATGATGATCGACTGGGTGGCTTCGTCTGCGAGGAACATTTCCAGGATGTCGATGAACTCGGTGCCCTTGACCGGGTCGCCGCCGATGCCGACAGCCGTCGTCTGGCCGAGGCCTTCGTTGGATGTCTGGAATACAGCTTCGTAAGTCAGCGTGCCGGAGCGCGACACGATACCGACCGAACCCTTGCGGAAGATCGAGCCCGGCATGATGCCGATCTTGCATTCTTCCGGCGTCAGCACGCCCGGGCAGTTCGGGCCGAGCAGGCGCGAGTTGGAACGGTCGAGGCGAGCCTTGACGCGAACCATGTCCATGACCGGAATGCCTTCGGTGATGCAGGTGATGAACGGGATCTCGGCTTCGATCGCCTCGATGATCGCATCAGCTGCGCCGGCCGGCGGAACGTAGATCACGGACGCATCGGCGCCGGTCTTTTCCTTGGCTTCGACAACGGTCGCATAGATCGGCAGGCTTTCGCCCTTCGAACCGGTCCAGGTTTCGCCACCCTTCTTCGGATGGATACCGCCGACCATCTGCGTGCCGTAGTAAGCAAGCGCCTGTTCGGTGTGGAATGTACCGGTCTTGCCGGTCAGGCCCTGAACCAGGACCTTGGTATTCTTGTTAACGAGAATAGACATTATCAGGTCCCCAAATTAGGCTTTGATCGCCGCGACGATCTTCTTGGCAGCATCGTCGAGATCGTCAGCAGCCGTGATCGCAAGACCCGATTCGTTGAGGATCTTCTTGCCCAGCTCGACATTGGTGCCTTCGAGGCGCACGACGAGCGGAACCTTGAGGCCGACTTCCTGAACCGCTGCGACAACGCCTTCGGCGATGACGTCGCACTTCATGATGCCGCCAAAGATGTTGACGAGGATGCCCTCGACCTTCGGGTCAGCCGTGATGATCTTGAAGGCAGCAGCGACCTTCTCCTTGCCGGCGCCACCGCCGACGTCGCAGAAGTTTGCAGGCTCTTTGCCGTACAGCTTGATGATGTCCATCGTCGCCATCGCGAGACCGGCGCCGTTGACCATGCAGCCGATGTTGCCGTCGAGCGCCACGTAAGCGAGGTCCCACTTGGAGGCTTCGATTTCCTTGGCGTCTTCTTCCGACTCGTCGCGCAGCGCCTTGACGTCGTCATGGCGGAAGATCGCGTTGCCGTCGAACGACATCTTGGCATCGAGAACGCGCAGGTGGTCGTCCTTCATGACGATCAGCGGGTTGATCTCGAGGAGCGCCATGTCCTTCTCGTTGAAGGCCTTGTAGAGCAGCGGGAACAGCGACTTCGCATCTTCCGCAGCAGCACCCGAAAGTTCGAGCGCCGAAGAGATCGCAGCGATGTCTGCTTCCGTCACGCCGGCTTCCGGATCGATCGCGATCGTGTGGATCTTCTCGGGCGTGTCGTGAGCGACAGCTTCGATATCCATGCCGCCTTCGGTCGAAACGACGAAGGCAACGCGACCAACCGAGCGGTCGACGAGCAGCGAGCAATAGAGTTCGCGGGCAATGTCTGCGCCATCTTCGATATAGAGGCGATTGACCTGCTTGCCGGCGTCGCCGGTCTGCGCGGTTACCAGCGTATTGCCGAACATTTCCTTGGCATGGCTCTTGGCTTCATCGATCGAGAAAGCCAGGCGAACGCCGCCCTTTGCTTCCGGTCCGAGTTCCTTGAACTTGCCCTTGCCGCGGCCACCAGCGTGGATCTGGCTCTTGACCACGTAAAGCGGACCCGGCAGCTGCTTTGCAGCAGCTTCGGCTTCTTCTGCGGAGAAGATTGCAACACCTTCCGCAACCGGTGCGCCGAAACCCTTCAGGAGGGCTTTGGCCTGATATTCATGAATGTTCATCGAGGTATCCTTAAATCCGTGCGCCCGAAGGCGATTACTTCAGCGCAGGCGCGATATTGATGCAGGCTTCGCAGAGAGCCGAAACAGCGCCGACCGACTTCTGGAAGGCAGCTTCTTCGTCCTTGTTGAATTCAACTTCGATGATCCGCTCGATACCACCGGCACCGATGATCGTGGGAACGCCGACATACATGTCCTTCACGCCGTACTGGCCGGACAGGTAAGCCGCGGCAGGCAGAACGCGCTTCTTGTCCTTGAGGAAGGATTCGGCCATCTCGATCGCCGAAGCAGCCGGAGCGTAGTAGGCAGAACCGGTCTTCAGCAGGCCGACGATTTCAGCGCCACCGTCACGGGTGCGCTGGATGATTTCTTCGAGACGCTCGGCAGTGACCCAGCCCATCTTGACGAGATCGGTCAGCGGAACGCCGCCAACGGTCGAGTAGCGGGCGAGCGGCACCATCGTGTCGCCGTGGCCGCCGAGAACGAAGGCCGTGACGTCCTGGACGGAAACGTTGAATTCTTCCGACAGGAACAGGCGGAAACGAGCCGAGTCGAGAACGCCGGCCATGCCGACGACCATGTTCTTCGGCAGGCCGGAGAACTTCTGCAGAGCCCAGACCATCGCATCGAGCGGGTTGGTGATGCAGATGACGAATGCGTTCGGGGCGTATTTCTTGATACCGGCGCCGACCTGTTCCATCACCTTCAGGTTGATGCCGAGCAGATCGTCGCGGCTCATGCCGGGCTTGCGGGCAACGCCGGCAGTGACGATGCAGACATCAGCGCCTTCGATGGCGGAATAGTCGCTGGCACCGGAAAGCTTGGCGTTGAAGCCTTCGACGGGACCGGACTGGGCAATATCGAGGCCCTTGCCCTGCGGGATGCCGTCAGCAATGTCGAAGAGGACGATGTCGCCCAGCTCCTTCAGGCTGGCAAGATGTGCCAGCGTGCCACCGATCATGCCCGAACCAATAAGTGCAATTTTCTTGCGCGCCATCGAAAAGCTTCCTCTCAAGACTTTACCTGCGTCAAGTCATAGCAGGTTCACGTGCGGCGCCACCGATAGCGCCATATCGGAAAAATCGCAATCGATTATTTCGGAGTGATATTTTTCAATCGGTTAGATATCAATTACCTTACGTAAACGTAAGAACTTCTGTCATGAAAGTGTCAGGCTTCTTGACGCTTTGCGTTGTGCAGAGCGAGGTAATCGGCGCTCCGCATCTCCCAGAGACGGGAGATTGTTCGATCGAACTCGAACCCCTCGGTGCCGCGCTTCTCCAACAAAAGCTGATCCGGTTCGCTCGCGGCGGAGACGTAGAGTCTGACCGAATGGTCGTAGAACGCATCGACGAGATTGATGAAGCGCTTGGTTGCGTTGCGCTTTTCGGGTCCGAGCTGCGGGACGTGCTCAATGAAGACAGCGTCAAAGCGATCGGCGATCGCCAGATAGTCCGACGCGCCTAGCGGTTTTTCACACAAGTCCGAGAAGCTGAACCGTGCAGCCCGGCCGGACGCCAGCGGCACCTTGATGGTGCGACCTTTCATCGGCAACTCGACAGGGCTCGCCTTCTCGCCGTCGATCACCTGATGCCAGGTGTTTTCGATCGCCAGATCGGCTTGGGGGCTTAGAGGCGTCACATAGACGGGCAGGCTCGCCAGCTTCTGCATCCGGTAATCGGTTGGCGAGTCCAGCGTGACGACATCCACGTAGCGGCCGAGCAGCGCGATGAACGGCGTGAACAGACCGCGGTTGAGGCCATCCCTGTAGAGATCGTCGGGGGCTACGTTCGATGTCGCGACGAGAACGCATCCAAGGCCGAACAATTCCGTGAACAGACGTGCAAGGATCATCGCATCGGTGATATCGGTCACCGAGAATTCGTCGAAGCAGAGAAGTTCCGCTTCTGCGAACAGGGCCGCAGCGATCGGCGGCACCGGATCTGCCTGTTTCGTCTCGCCGCGTTTCAGCTTTTGACGGTGCTCGTGGATACGTCCATGCACGTCGGCCATGAATTCGTGAAAGTGCAGACGCCGCTTTTTTGCGATGGATGCCTTCTTGAAGAACATGTCCATCAGCATGGTCTTGCCGCGACCGACGCTGCCATGCACATAAAGCCCGCGGATTTCCCGCGGCTTGCCGCCACCGCGGGCAAACAGCCAGCCGAGAGCACTCGTCTTCTTGGCTGGCTTCGTGTCTCTGAAGCATTTGAGAATGTGGTCGAGCTTGGCGGCCACCTGCATCTGCGCAGTGTCCGGCGTCAGCACCCCGGACGCCGCCAGTGCCTTCAGCTCTTCACCGACGCTCGATGTGTAGTCCGGGATCGGCTCCACCCTGCCGCCTCCGCAGACCGTTTACCGGCTGAGACCGAGAGGCTGGCCCGAATTGGTGGTGCCGTCGAAACGGGTATCGCCGCTCTTGTAGACGCGGCCGATGACGTCGCCGGCGCGGTTCTTGAACTGAACCATCTTGCCCGACACTTCCCACGAACCCATCGTCGTCAGTTCGCCGGAGCAGCCACGGGTGCCGCCGCGCGATCCGCTGCCGAGATTGGTGAGCGTCAGGAACATGTCGCAGGACGAGCCGCCATTGGCAACGCGCCAGTTGCCGACCATCTGCTGCTTGGTAATATCGAGAGCATTGGCAGGCGCCGCAGCATTCGGATCGACGGATGCCATCTGCTGGCCTCCCTGAGGCGCCGTCGGATATTGGGCTGCACCACCCGGAGGTGGAAGCTGGCCGCCCTGCACACCCTGAACAGGCTGTGCCTGAAGCGGCGCGGGCCGGGAGGGCTGTGCTGGCAGATCAGCATAAGGGGAGGTATTGGACGTCCTCTGGCAACCGGCAAGAGCCAGCGCAAGAACAACGCCTGTCGCCACATATCTGAACTGCATCACAAAACTCCTGCTTTCAGCCGCATCTCTGCATGGAACTGATCCATTCAATTGAGACGGAATTACCGTAAAAGGACTTAGTTAATCAAGTCATACCGGCGCTATTTGGCGAAGGCACGACAACTGTCACGATTACGCGAGCTGTTTTAATCGAAAAATCCCGACCGTGCGTCTGCAGGGTCGGGATACTGTAAGGTTTTACTAGACGCGGCGCTCGACCATCATCTTCTTGATTTCGGCAATCGCCTTGGCAGGGTTCAGACCCTTCGGGCAGGTCTGCGCGCAGTTCATGATCGTGTGGCAGCGATAGAGCCGGAACGGATCCTCGAGGTTGTCGAGGCGCTCGCCCTTGGCTTCGTCTCTGGAGTCGATCAGCCAGCGATAGGCCTGAAGCAGAACAGCCGGACCGAGATAGCGGTCGCCGTTCCACCAGTAGCTGGGACAGGATGCCGAGCAGCAGGCGCAGAGGATGCACTCGTAGAGACCGTCGAGTTTCTGGCGGTCGTCGTGGCTCTGCTTCCATTCCTTGGCAGGTGTCGGCGAGACGGTCTTCAGCCAGGGCTCGATCGAGCGGTGCTGGGCGTAGAAGTTCGTGAGATCCGGAACCAGGTCCTTGACCACAGGCATATGCGGCAGCGGATAGACTTTGACCGTTCCCTTCACGTCGTCCATGCCCTTGGTGCAGGCAAGCGTGTTGGTGCCGTCGATGTTCATGGCGCAGGAGCCGCAAATGCCTTCGCGGCACGAACGGCGCAGTGTCAGCGTCGGGTCGATATTGTTCTTGATGTAGAGAAGACCATCGAGAACCATCGGGCCGCAATCGTCGATATCGATGTAGAACGTATCGATCCGCGGGTTCTGGCCGTCGTCCGGGCTCCAGCGGTAGACGCGGTATTCCCGGACGTTCGTGGCACCATCCGGCTTCGGCCAGACCTTGCCTTCGGTCATCTGGGAATTCTTGGGCAGAGCGAGTTCAACCATGTTCCAGTTTCCTCAGATCAATACACGCGGGCTTTCGGCTCGATCTTGTAAGGGTCGATGCCGTCAGCGATCAGGTCCGTGTGGACCGGGCGATAGTCGAGCTTCACGTCGCCCGCGTCGTTGACCCAGGCAAGCGTGTGCTTGCGCCAGGTCACATCGTCGCGGCCGGAAAACGCGCCGTCCGTATAGTCCTCGCGTGCATGAGAGCCGCGGCTCTCCTTGCGCGCTTCGGCACCGTAGACCGTGGTGATCGCGTTCGCCATCAGGTTATGCAGTTCGAGCGTTTCGACGAGATCCGAGTTCCAGATCATCGAATGGTCGGTCACCTTCACGTCGCGCATTTCGCCCCAGATTGCCGACATGCGCTTGCAACCGGATTCCAGCGACTCCTGTGTGCGGAACACGGCGGCATCATCCTGCATGGTGCGCTGCATCTTGTCGCGCAGGATCGCCGTCGGCGTCGAGCCGCTGGCGTGGCGAAGGCTGTCGAAGCGGTCCATGATCTTGTCGCAGGCGGCCGTGTTCAGTGCCGGGATCGGTCCTTCGCGGTCGATCACCTGGCCGGCGCGGATGGCGGCGGCACGGCCAAACACGACGAGATCGATCAGCGAGTTGGAGCCGAGACGGTTGGCACCGTGCACCGAGGCGCAACCCGCTTCACCGACGGCCATAAGGCCAGGCAGGATGCGTTCCGGGTTGTTGGCGTCCGCATTCAGCACCTCGCCCCAGTAATTGGTGGGGATGCCGCCCATGTTGTAATGCACGGTCGGCAGAACCGGGATCGGTTCGCGCGTCACGTCGACGCCCGCAAAGATCTTGGCGCTTTCGGAAATGCCGGGAAGGCGTTCGTGCAGGACGGCCGGATCGAGATGGTCGAGATGCAGGAAGATGTGGTCCTTGTTCTTGCCGACGCCGCGGCCTTCGCGGATTTCCAGCGTCATGCAACGCGAGACCACGTCACGGGAGGCCAGATCCTTCGCGGATGGCGCATAGCGCTCCATGAAGCGCTCGCCCTCGGAATTCACGAGGTAGCCGCCTTCGCCGCGTGCACCCTCGGTGATGAGACAGCCCGAGCCATAGATGCCGGTCGGGTGGAACTGGACGAATTCCATGTCCTGAAGAGGCATGCCGGCACGTGCGACCATGCCGCCACCGTCGCCGGTGCAGGTATGGGCAGAGGTTGCCGAGAAATAGGCGCGGCCGTAACCGCCGGTCGCCAGAACCACCATCTTGGCGGTAAAGCGATGGATCGTGCCGTCGTCGAGGTTCCAGGCAACGACGCCGGTGCAACGACCGTCAACCGACATGATGAGGTCGAGCGCGAAATACTCGATGAAGAATTCCGCATTGTGCTTCAGCGACTGGCCGTAGAGCGTGTGGAGGATGGCGTGGCCGGTGCGGTCAGCGGCAGCGCAGGTGCGCTGCACCGGCGGGCCGGCACCGAAGTTCTGCATGTGGCCGCCGAACGGGCGCTGGTAGATCTTGCCTTCTTCGTTGCGCGAGAAAGGCACGCCGTAGTGCTCGAGTTCATAGACGGCCTTGGGCGCTTCCATGACCATGTACTGCATGGCGTCGACGTCGCCGAGCCAGTCGGAACCCTTGACGGTATCATAGAGATGCCACTGCCACGAATCGGGTGTCATGTTCTGCAGCGAGGCGGCAATGCCGCCCTGTGCGGCGACGGTGTGCGAACGGGTCGGGAAGACCTTGGTGATGCAGGCCGTCTTGAAGCCCTGTTCGGCCATGCCGAGCGTGGCGCGCAATCCTGCACCGCCGGCACCCACGACGATCACGTCGTAGGAATGGTCGACATAGGTATAGGCCTTGCCGGTCTGAGAGGCGCCTGAAGCGATGGGGGTGACGGATGCCATGACGGATTATCCTACGAAAGCGATCTTCAGAACGGCGAACAGACAGAGCCCGGCGATCAGGATCGAGAAGAATGTGTTGAGCATGACGAACAGGACCTTCGCGAACTCGCTGTGCACGTAGTCCTCGATGATGACCTGCATGCCGAGCTTCATGTGGATGATGCCCGAGATCACGACAAGGCCCATGACAACAGCGACGAACGGGTTCGACAGCGCCTCGACCACTTCGGCAAACGGCTTGCCGGCATAAATGATCATGAAGATCACGAAAAAGGTCATCAACGGCACGTTGGCGACGGCGGTCATCCGCTGGCGCCAGAAATGTTCGGTACCGTCTTTGGCGGAGCCCAGTCCGCGGACCTTACCGAGCGGGGTGCGCATATCCATGGAAGCTGTTCCTTAGCGAACGATGAAGCCGACCACCCAGACCAGCACGGTCAGACAGAGCGATGCGATGATGTTGGCGATGGCGAGCTTGGTCGAAAATTCCTTCTCGAAGCCACGGCCCAAGTCCCACATGAAGTGGCGGAAGCCGCCGAGCATGTGGTGGATCAGCGCCCATGTATAGCCGAGAAGAACCAGCTTGCCGGGAATGCTGCCGAGCGCCCAGTTGGCCCAGTCGTAGTAAGCCGGGCCGCTTGCTGCAGCGATCAGCCACCACGCGACAAGGATCGTGCCGAAATACAGAGCGCCACCGGTGATACGGTGAACGATCGACATGACCATTGTGGGGATTGGCTTGTAGATTGAGAGATGCGGCGACAGAGGCCGGTTGTTAGTCACATTCGCCATCAGAACCTCGCGGCGTCGTAATGCGTCAAAGAGCGGGAGCCCTTGGCAATGCACGCTGCCGAGAAAATGTGCATTGCATCATTCGCGTGGTTTAATCTTGGAATTCCCCAACGACAAGAACAATTCTAAACGATCGAGAATTTAATCGATTGTGTTTTTCTCAAGGTCTCGGGTTTGCCAGATCGCGGCACGATATCTGGCAAACCCGAACAATTGGTTTCTTGCCAGAAACCCGCTTTCGCTCCATGTTAATGTTTCGTTAACCTGTGTGTCGCGGAGTTCGTCATGATCAGTCACCGGATCAAGCCCCTTGTCATCGCCGCAGCAGTGCTTGCAGCCTTCGCATCAGTCGCTTCCGCGGCAGATCGCAGGCATCACCATCAGGGCTATGCCGACCGTGGATACGACAGAGGCCATCGCCACCAGTTCGTCGAAAACAATCGCTGGGATCGCCAGGGTGACGGACGACGCAACCGTCCTGCCGAGATCAACCGGATGACCCGTACTTATGCATCGGGTCGCTTTGATCGGGGCTCGTCATCCTTCACGCGCGGGATTGATACCTATGCAGGTTCGATCCAGGCCTACTCGGTCCCTGGCAATGGGACCTATTTTGTGCGCGACGATATCTACTGGCCGCAGCAGGAACGCCGCAGTCTGGCACTCGCCCCGAAAGCCAAGGTGATCGATGTAGCGCAGGAGATGGGCGGCAACGCGGTGGCCTCGAACAAATCCTGCTCGTTTGAAGCCGGCGTCTGCGTCATTCGAGGCGGCCGATAGTCGTCTCAGGCGAACCGCCACACGGTCGTCTTTTTGACCTCGCTGTCTTCAAGTGCCCGGGTGACGGGTACCTGGTAGACGGCCACCTCGGTAAGCCGATCCTTGGGGCAGTAGCTCCTGCCGGGATCGCCGACCAGAACGACCTTTCCCTCTCCCGATAACCGGGTAAACCACGGTATCAACAGATCGGCCATGCCGCGATCGTAGAACACGTCGCCGGCGAGCAGCACATCCGCCTCGATCTCTCGCCCGATCAGATCTTGCGACGTGAAGGATATCTCAACGTGGTTTTCTGCGGCGTTGAGCCTCACCGCAGCTTCCGTCCAGGGATCGATATCGGCGGCGAGCACGTGGGCTGCAGCAGCCTGTTTTGCCGCAATCGCCACCAGCCCGGATCCCGATGCGAAATCCAGCACCCGCTTGCTGGCAACTGTATCGGGATGGTCGAGAATATAGCGGGCGAGCCCCTGCCCGCCGGCCCAGGCAAAGGCCCAGAACGGCGGCGGCAGACCGACTGCCTGCAACTCTTCCTCGGTCTTCAGCCAGAGGTCATGCGCCTCGGTCGCCAGATGAAGCCGGATCTCCGGAACATGCGGCGGCGCGGTGACATCCGTGTTGGCGAGGATGAAGGTCGCAGGGTCGGTTTTCAAGGACGCGTCAGTCCGGCGAGCGGGGCGGGTTCTTGACACCACCCAAGCGGCAGATCTCGAGATATTCCTCTTCCGTCACCGGCTGTACGGAAAGCCGCATCGAGGTGACAAGTGCCATCTTCTCGAACTGCGGATTTGCCTTGATGTCCTTCAGCGTGATCGGCTTCGGCACATCCTCGACGGCGCGAATATCGACGCAGTCCCACTTCGGATCGCCCTTGGCCGAGGAATCCGGATGCGACAGCGCGCAGACCTCGACGATGCCGACGATCTCCAGCCCCTCGTTGGAGTGGTAGAAGAACCCCTTGTCGCCAATCTTCATGGCCCGCATGTTGTTGCGGGCCTGATAGTTGCGCACGCCGGTCCATTCCTCGCCAGCTTTTCCCTTGGCCTTCTGCTGCTCCCAAGACCAGACATCCGGTTCGGATTTATAGAGCCAATAGGCCATGGTTATCTCACTCCGCAGGCTTGTTGATCGTCCAGTTCCACGGCTTCACATCGACCGTCTCGAACAGGCCGGCGAGGTAATAGGGATCGGCCTCGGCAAGCGTGCGGGCAGCCGCCATATCGGCGGCTTCAACCACGACCAGGCTGCCATTCGGCTTGCCTTCATCGTCCAGGAAAGGACCGGCAAACTTCAGCGTGCCGTCGGCATTCAGCTTGTTGAGATGTTCGAGATGGACCGGACGGGTTTCCATCCGGACGTTGAGATGGCCGGGCTTGTCGGTGCAGAGGAAGGCAAACAGCATCGTTCTCTCCTTGGGTTGATCTATTCCGTCGTGATCGGGCGGGTCATCAGGCGTTCCATCGCGTCAGCCACGCCAAGCCGTCCGTCGATGATCGCGGCAACGGCCTCCGTCACCGGCAGATCGACGGAGTGGGTCTGCGCGAGCTGGGCAGCGACCGACGCGGCAAAGGCGCCTTCGACCAGCGGTCCGCCGGAGGCCGATGCCGGCTCCCCTCGCCCGAGCGAAATGCCGAAGCGCAGATTGCGGGACTGGTGGCTGGTTCCGGTCAGAACCAGATCGCCGAGACCGGACAGGCCCCGAACCGTATCCGCCTTGCCGCCCATCGCCTCGACCAGACGCGACATTTCCGCAAGTCCGCGCGAAATCAGTGCGGCACGGGCCGAATCACCAAGGCCTGCGCCCTCGACGATGCCGCAGGCAATCGCCAGCACGTTCTTCATCGCACCGCCGAGCTGCACGCCGATCCGGTCGGACGAGGCGTAAAGCCGGAAGGTCCGGCTGGACAGCACGGTCGCCAGACGCTCAGCGAGCAGTTGGTCCTCCGCCGCAAGCGCCATCGCCGTCGGAAGCCCGCGCGCAATGTCGAATGCAAAACCGGGGCCGGAGAGAACCGCGATCGCGTGGCTCGGAAGCGATGCCTCCAGAACGTCCGTCAGCAAACGCCCTGACACACGGTCTATGCCTTTGGCACAGGTAACGACCGCCGCATCCTTTGCGAGATATGGACCGTAATACCGCGCCGCATCGCTCTGCGCCTGCGAAGGCATGGCAAACAGCACGATGCTCGCATCCGAGATGGCGTCGGGTTCAGCGGAGAATTCGAGCGCATCCGGCAATGTCACGCCGGGAAGTGCTGCGTCATGGACGCGGTCGTTTCTGAGATCGGCCATCAGGCCGGTATTGCGACCGATCAGCGTAACCGGGTGACGACCTTCGAGCGCGATGACGGCAGCGAGTGCCGTGCCGAAGGCGCCGGCCCCGATCACGACGATCCGTTCCTGCGCCGTCCCTGCCCCGTTCATGCCTTGGCACCCCGTTTGCCGGAGCCAAGCAGCGTCTGCGCATTGGCATCCAGCGGCCAGCGCGAGCGCGGCGCGACATCCATCCCGTCGAACGGCATGTCTTCGGCGAGACGTTCAAGCCCTGCCCAGGCGATCATGGCCGCGTTGTCGGTGCAAAGCTTCATCGGCGGAGCGATAAAGCGAAATCCGTGTTCGATGCAGAGCGCCTGCAGCGTTCGGCGTATCTCCTGGTTGGCGGCAACGCCGCCGGCAACCACCAGCGCAGGACCGACATCCAGATGGCCGAATTCCTTGGCAAACCGCGCAAGTCCACGCCCGATCCGGTCGCGCAGCGTGCGCGAAATCGCCTTCTGGAACGAGGCGCAGATATCGGCGATATCCTGCTCGGACAGCGGCGCGATCTCGGTCGCGGCCTGACGCACGGCGGTCTTGAGACCGGAGAAGGAAAAGTCCAGCCGGGCTTCGCCGACCAGCGGCCGGGGCAATTGAAAACGATCGGGATTGCCCGTCAGCGCCGCCTTCTCGACGGCCGGACCCCCCGGGTATGGCAGGCCAAGCAGCTTTGCCGTCTTGTCGAAGGCTTCGCCCAGCGCATCGTCGATCGTGGTGCCCCAGCGCTCATAATCGCCGACGCCACGCACCAGAACCAGCTGCGTATGCCCGCCGGAAACCAGCAGCATCAGGTAAGGGAACGACAATCCATCCGTCAGCCGCGCCGTCAGCGCATGTCCCTCGAGATGATTGATCGCCATCAGCGGCTTGCCGGTGGCGCGCGCAATCGCCTTCGCCGTCATCAGCCCGACGATCAATCCGCCGATCAGGCCGGGACCGGAAGTCGCCGCCACCGCATCGATCTCATCAAGCGAGACGCCGGCGCGCGACAGTGCTTCCTCGATCAGGCCGTCCAGCGCCTCCACATGGGCGCGGGCCGCAATCTCGGGCACGACGCCGCCATAGGCGCTGTGCTCGTCGAGCTGCGAGAAGACGACATCGGACAGGATTTCGCCGCGACCGTCCTCGTGGCGCACGACGATTGCGGCCGCGGTTTCGTCGCAGCTTGTTTCAATGCCGAGGATGCGAAGAAATGCCGCCATGACCTATCGTTGATTGAAGAGGAAAACAGGTTTACGAGGGCTTCCGGTAACAATGGAATGACGCGGATGCAAACAAAACCTTTCCGGATAGGAACGCGGGGCAGCCCGCTGGCGCTCGCCCAGGCGGCCGAAACCCGTGCACGGTTGATGGCAGCCCATGACCTTCCGGAGGAAATGTTCGAAATTGTCGTCCTGTCCACGACCGGCGACCGCATCACCGACCGCGCCCTGAGCGAGATCGGCGGCAAGGGCATGTTTACGCTGGAGCTCGAAGAAAAGCTCTCCTCGGGAGATCTCGACTTCGCGGTGCATTCCTCCAAGGACATGCCGACCAAGCTTCCGGAAGACCTTTACATCTCCGCCTACTTGCCCCGCGAGGATATCCGCGATGCCGTCATCGGCCGCACGGCGCCGAGCCTCAAAGCTCTGCCCGACGGCGCGACGGTCGGAACCGCATCTCTGAGGCGTCAGGCGCTGGTGCGCCGTCTTCGTCCCGATATCCAGGTCGCGATTTTTCGCGGATCGGTCGGCACGCGCCTTCGCAAGCTCAATGAAGGCCATGTGGACGCGACGCTTTTGGCGTATGCCGGGCTGAAGCGGCTGGCCCGCGAGGAAGTTGCGACCGAACTGCTCGACCCCGTCGATTTTCCGCCAGCGCCTGCACAGGGCGCGATCTGCCTCGAGAGCCGCATCGGCGACACGGCCATCGATGACCTGCTGAAAGCCGTCAACGACTGTCCCACCTTTGACGCGGTCAGTTGCGAGCGCGCGTTTCTGGCAGCCCTCGATGGCTCATGCCGGACGCCGATTGGCGGCTACGCGATCTGCGACGGTGATCATCTGAAATTTTCAGGCCTGATCCTGACGCCGGACGGATCGACCGAACATGCGGTCGACATCAGCGGCCGACGGGCGGATGCGGAAACGCTTGGTCGCCAGGCCGGAGAAACCGTCCGCGCCGCTGCCGGACCGGGCTTCTTCGAAGGCTGGGTCTGACGCCATGCGGGTCATCGTTACCCGCCCTGACCATTCCGCCCGGCGAACCGCAGCACGGCTCGAAACCCTCGGCCATCAGCCGGTCTTCCTGCCGCTCACCCGCGCCGAGCATCACCTGGAGATCGCCCGAGAAGCGCTGTCCGAACCCCATTCCGCACTTGTCGTGACCAGCGCCGAAGCCGTTCGCGTGCTTGGCGAACTTGGACACGAACTCCGGCATCGCCTGTCCACGCAGATATACGCCGTCGGCGAAGCGACCGGCGAGGCAGCACGCACCCTCGGCTTTACCGATATCCGCTGCGGCGATGGCACCGGGCATGATCTGGTGGAGAGGATCGCCCAGGATGTCGGCGAAACATCCAGTCTCCTCTATCTTGCCGGCAATCCGCGTTCGCCGGATTTGGAGGACGGGTTACACGCCCGCGACATCGCCTGCAAAACGATCGAGATCTACCGGATGGTCAAGGTCGGCTACCGGACCGAGATCATCGAACCGCTTCTGACCCGCCCGGCGGCCGACGCAGTCCTTCTCTATTCGCGCCACAACGCCGCGCTGTTCTTCGAACTCGTGCAGCCGTTTGCAGCCTCGATCGAACATTTGCAGGTCATCTGCCTCAGCAAAAACGTCGCTACCGCGGTGCCTGAAAAATTTCATCCTGCTATCTTCGTCGCTGAAACACCCGACGAAGACGCACTTTTCGCGTTTCTTTCACCATAGTGCCAAGCCAAATTCTCTCGCTCCCCTTTCCTTACCCTGCCCCACCAACTACTTTCCCTGAGCAGATGCGAAAAGAGGTCGAGATGGTAACGGAAAAACCACCCCGCCGATCGATGGCGGAGAAAGAACCGGTCACGATCGACCTGACGGCCGATGGCGCTGGCGTGGTGGCCGAGCCCGTGCGCAGCAATGACAGCGACATCCCGGAAACCGCTTCGGAAAAAGTCGAAGCTTCTGAGACGACGGATGCCATCCCGCTGGCCGGCGAGCCGGTGACATCGACCGTGCCTGAAGAGACCGACACGTCCCACGTGATCGGCCAGCCGGATAGCTCCCATGGGCGAGACGAGCCAGGTGTGACGGGAACAGCCGATCCGGTTGTGACCGAGCCGGACGCGCCGATTGCGACAGACGCTGCTCGTGACGCTGCCCCCTCGCCGACCGAGGAATTCACCCCGTCGCCCACGCCCGGTTTTGACGAACCTGCCGCTAAGCATGAAACCTTTGACAAGGCATCGGACGCCCAGCCAGCCACCCGCTCCGGTGGGACCTCGGCGTCCACGCTGATTGCTGCCGGCATTTTCGGCGGCATCGTCGCGCTTCTGCTGGCGGGCAGCATGCAGTATGCCGGTTATCTTCCATCATCGACCCCCGCAGCATCCGGCTCGACCGAACTGTCGGACGAAATCGAAGCTCTTCGCCAGGATATCCAGACGCTGCGCAGCCAGCCGGCGTCTCCCGATACGGAACTCGCAAGCCGCGTTCAGGCGCTGGAAAGTTCTGTCGCGCAGAATTCCGGCGGTCCGACCGAAGAAAGCTTGAATGCCCTCCAGCAGCAGCTGGCAGATACCAAGGCTGCGGCAGCCACGCAGACGGCCGAGCTTTCCCGTCGGCTGGAAGCGGCCGAGGCCCAGATCAACGATCGCGGCCCGGAACAGCAGGTTGCCCGCGCCGTCGCTGCTGCCGGATTGAAGGCCGCCATCGATCGTGGCGGCTCGTTCGAGGCAGAGCTTCAGGCCTATACGAACATTGCCGGCGACGATCCCGCGATCGCCGAGCTCAAGACATTCGCCGCAGACGGCGCGCCGTCGCGTGAACAGCTGCAGAGCGAGTTTCCCGCCGTCGCGGATGCGATCATCCAGGCGTCTGTGCCTGCAGATCCCGACCAGGGCATTGCCGGCCGGCTTCTGTCCTCCGCCATGTCGGTGGTCAAGGTTCGCCGCGTCGGCGATGTCGAGGGTGACACGGTCGACGCGATCGTATCGCGCATCGAGGACCGGTTGCGCAACGGCGACCTGCAGGCTGCCGCCCAGCAGTGGGATACGCTGCCGGAAGCCGCGAAATCTGCGTCTACCGATTTCAAGCGCAAGCTGGATGCGCGGGTACAGGTTGAAAATCTCGTGAGCGGAACTCTTTCGCGCGCGCTTGCTGGCACGAAATCAGGCTCTTAAGGCTGAAGAAGAAAGAAACGGATGATCATCAGGCTCTTCATTTTTCTTCTCGTGGTTCTGGGCCTCGGCTGGGGCTTTTCCTGGATTGCGGATCGCCCCGGGCTGATTTCCATCACCTGGCAGGACCATCTGATCGAGACCAGCATCATGGTGGCCGCCACGATGGTCGTTGCGCTGATTGCGGCTGTCATGATCGTCTGGTGGGTCATCGGCGTCATCTGGACATCGCCGCTCTCGGTACGTCGCTATTTCCGTACCCGCAAGCGTGACCGCGGCTATCAGGCGCTCTCGACCGGCCTGATCGCAGCCGGTGCCGGCAATGCCGTTCTTGCCCGCAAGATGAGCATCCGCACCCGCGGCCTGCTCAGCGCCGATCAGGAACCGCTCATTCACCTTTTGGAAGCGCAGGCGGCCCTGATCGAAGGCCGCCATGCGGACGCACGGGCCAAGTTCGAACAGATGGCCGAAGACCCGGAAACCCGTGAACTCGGTCTTCGCGGCCTTTACATGGAAGCACGCCGTCTCGGCGCCAACGAAGCTGCTCGCCAGTATGCCGAAAAAGCCGTCGAACATGCGCCCTACCTGCCCTGGGCAGCCCAGGCGACGCTCGAATCGCGCAGCCAGTCCGGCCGTTGGGACGAGGCCATCCAGCTACTCGATCAACAGCGGGCGGCAAGTGTGCTCGAACGCGGCGAAGCCGAGCGCTTGAAAGCCGTTCTTCTGACCGCCAAGGCGAGCGAACGCCTGGAAGGCGACCCGAACGGTGCCCGCGAAGATGCAAAGGCCGCTCTGAAGCTCGCCAAGGGCCTCGTGCCGGCCGCGATCATTGCAGCCAAGGCCTATCTGCGCGAAGACAATATCCGCAAGGCAGCAAGCATCCTCGAAAGCGCCTGGAAGATCGAGCCGCATCCGGATCTCGGCCGCACCTATGTCCGCGCCCGCAGCGGCGATAGCACGCTTGACCGTCTGAAGCGTGCCGAAAAGCTCGAAGCACTGCGTCCCAACAACATCGAATCGCTGCTGGTCGTCGCGCAGGCAGCTCTCGATGCCCAGCAGTTCCCCAAGGCGCGCGCCAAGGCAGAAGCTGCAGCCCGCATGCAGTCGCGTGAGGCCGCCTATCTCCTGCTGGCCGATATCGAGGAAGCGGATACCGGCGATCAGGGCCGTGTCCGTCACTGGATGGCGCAAGCGCTGCGCGCCGGCCGTGATCCTGCCTGGGTTGCCGACGGTATCGTTTCGGACAAATGGTTGCCGCTCTCGCCGGTCACCGGACGTCTTGATGCCTTCGAATGGAAAGTCCCGTTCGGCCAGATCGAAGGACCCGTCGAAGACGGCACCCTGGCCGCAGACGAGGCGATCGCAACGCTTCCGGCAATCACGCTTCGCGAAGACGTCACGCCGACTGTCGAAACACCGGAAAACGAGAGCACCAATCAGGTTGCTGCCGACATGCAGCCCGTTGTAGTGCCTCAGGAAGACTTAGCTGTTGCAGCAAAAACACCTACGGCCACGAATGTGACACCGGAGCAGCCTCCGGAGGCAGAAAAGCAGGACGAGCCCGTTCCCTTTTTCGGTCGTCCGCCCGATGATCCCGGTGTCAAGGACGCAAGTGCCGAGAAGTCTCCCACGAGGCTGAGGCTTTATTAGAAAAACCGGAGAAGGCCTAGATTACATATGCTCGATCGCATCCAGGCCTTCCTCCACACGCTGACAGCCCCGCACCATACGGATGAATTTGCGCCCGACGACCCGCGCGTTGCTTTTGTGGCGCTCTGTTTTCAGGTCATGGAAGCCGATGGCAACATGTCCGAGGAAGAGCAGCAGAAGTTCCGCGACCTCATGCGCGATCGTTACGATCTGAGCCCGGAAGGGTTGCAGTCGCTGATAGAAGCGGGCCGGCAGGCTGGAAGCGAAGCTGTCGACTATTACCGGTTCACCTCGGATCTCAGAAAGCATCTGGTTGACGAAGAGGACCGGATCGAGCTTCTCGGTATCCTCTGGGATATCGTCTACGCGGATGGGCAGCGCAGCGAGATCGAGGACCACGTGATCTGGCGTATCGCCGATCTCCTGGGCGTTTCCGCCCGAGACCGGGTTCTACAGCGGCAGGAAGCGGCCGCGCGCACCTCGGCTCATCCGGTCGCAGGGGAAGAGGAAGAAAAGGTCTAGCCAGGAACGCTTCAGGACGTGACGTCATGAGAACCCCTTCCCGCCCATCCTCCAAACTCCCCATCCTCGCGATCCTGCATCAGGAAACCTCGTCCACCGGTCGCGTCGGCCAGATGCTGGTCGACAAGGGCTTTGCGCTGGATATCCGCAGGCCCGCTCTCGGCGATCCCCTCCCCGACTCGATGTCCGGCCACGCAGGCGCCGTCGTCTTCGGTGGTCCGATGAGCGCCAACGACCCGGACCCGTTCATCAAGACGGAAATCGACTGGATCGACGTGCCGTTGAAGGAGAACAAGCCCTATCTCGGGATTTGCCTCGGCGCCCAGATGCTGGTGCGCAATCTCGGCGGCCGCGTTGGGCCGCAGAAGGGCGAAGTGACCGAGATCGGCTGGTATCCGCTGCGCGCCACCGAACACGGCCGGCTTCTCATGCACTGGCCGAAAATGGTCTACCACTTCCACCGCGAAGGCTTCGACGTGCCGCGGGGCGCAAAGCTGCTCGCGGAAGGCGACGCCTATCCGCATCAGGCGATCCGTTACGGCGAGAATGCCTGGGGCGTCCAGTTCCATGCGGAACTGACCCGCGCCATGATGCATCGCTGGGTGGTGCACGGTGCCGAACGCTTTGGCATGCCGAATGCCCAGCAGGGAAACCAGCATCTGGAAGGACGGATGATCTTCGACCACGCATTGAAGGACTGGCTGTGGACCTTCCTCGACATCGTCTTCGATCGACCCGCCGCCGAGGCAAGCCGCCCGGCCCTGCCCACCTATCCCGCCCAGGGCAACGGATAACTCAGCGCTGCGGCGCTTCCAGATTATCGATCTTGCGAAGTTTTGGAAAGCCGATCGACCAGATCACGGCGACCGCGAGTGTGCCGATGCCGCCGATGACGACGGCAGGGACCGCGCCGATCGCGTGCGCCATGGTTCCGGCCCGGAACTCGCCCAGCTCGTTCGATGCGCCGACAAACACCATGTTGACGGCATTCACCCGGCCGCGCACCTCATCAGGCGTCCAGAGCGCGATCAGCGTCTCACGCACATAGACGGAGATCATGTCGGCCGCACCCATCAGCATCAAGGCCGCAATCGAGATCCACGGAGTGGCCGACAGGCCGAAGATCAGCGTGCCCAACCCGAACAGCGCTACGCCGATGAACATCGCCGTGCCCGCATGGTGGCGGATCGGATGGATGGCAAGCCAGACCGCAACGCCGATCGCGCCGATGCCGGGCGCTGCGCGCAACAGGCCGAGACCCCAGGGGCCAAGCTCCAGCACGTCGCGGGCAAAGATCGGCATCAGCGCCACGGCGCCACCGAGCAGCACAGCAAACAGATCGAGCGAGATCGCACCGAGCACGATCTTCTCGCCGGCGATGAAGCGGAAACCGGCCAGCATCTCATCCCAGCTGACTTTCGAGGCAGGCGTGCGCTGCGCCGGCTTGGGGATCATAAACACGAGGATGGCGGCAACCGTCATCAGAAAACAGGCGACCGAATAGGCCGCAATCGAGCTGGCGCCGTAGAGTAGCCCGCCGAACACCGGCCCGAGGATCGATGCCGTCTGCCAGGAGGACGAATTCCAGGCGATCGCATTGGGAAGGTCTTCTTCCGGCACGAGGTTCGGTCCGAGCGACTGCACCGCCGGCCCCATGAAGGCGCGCTCGATGCCGAACACGACGAGGATCGAAAATACGAGCCACGGCGTGAACGAGTCGGTGATGGTGAGCGCCAAAAGCGCCGCCGAACAAAGCCCGCCCACGACCATGCAGATCGCCATGATCATGCGTCGGTTGTAGCGATCGGCGACCGATCCCGTCACCAGGATCAAAAGCAGCGACGGCAGAAACTGGAAGAGCCCGATCAGACCGAGATAGAGAGGATTGCGCGTCTCGTCATACATCTGCCAGCCGACGGAGACGCTGACAATCTGGATCGCGAAGGCTGCGAAGAACCGGCTGAGAAAGAAACGCGTATAAGCTGCGTGACGAAAGGCGGCGAAGCGATCACCCGATGTGGGTATGGACATGGAACCTGTACTTTCAGCGAAGCCGGAAACCCACGATATGCACACGCCGCCGTTAAACATCCTGCGACGCGGGCCATAGACGGCACTTGCCCGTTAGTTCGCCAATGTCTACATGTCTGTCAACAAAGAAATGGAGACGTGAATGCTCGCCCTGTTTCAGACCATTGACTTGGCCTTGAACCTTTACACCTGGATCTTGATCGCCAGCGCCATCTTTTCATGGCTCTTCGCCTTCAACGTGATCAATTCGAGCAACCAGTTTGTCGATGCAATCGGCCGGTTTCTCTTCAATGTCACCGAGCCTGTCCTTGCGCCGATCCGCCGGGTCATGCCGAACCTCGGTGGTATCGACATTTCGCCCATCATCGTGCTTCTGATCATCTTCTTCATTCGCTCGCTGATGTGGACCTCGATCTATCCTGCTCTCGCAGGCTGAAGCCAAAGACTTTCAGCACGGACACGGTCGGCCCGCGGTGGGAAATTTCCCGCGCGGGCCGTTTTTGTTTTGGGCTTACGAGCGGAAACAAAAAATCCCCCGGCTCGAGACGAACCGGAGGATTTTGGAAGCGGTCAGCGGTAAAGATTACTTCTGAGCGTTGAAGCGTTCGATCGCCGCGACGATCATTTTCTTGGCGACGTCAACGTCCTTCCAGCCTTCGATCTTCACCCACTTGCCGGGCTCCAGATCCTTGTAATGCGTGAAGAAGTGCTCGATCTGCTTCAGCGTGATCTCTGGCATATCGGTGTAGTTCTTGATCTTGTCGTAGCGCTGGGTCAGCTTCGGAACCGGCACGGCAATGATCTTCTCGTCCTTGCCGCCGTCGTCTTCCATCACCATCACGCCGATCGGGCGGACATTGATGACGCAACCGGGAACCAGCGGGCGGGTGTTGCAGATCAGAACGTCGATCGGATCACCATCCTCGGACAGCGTATGCGGCACGAAGCCGTAATTGCCCGGATAGGTCATCGGTGTGTACAGGAAACGGTCGACGATCAGGGCGCCGGCTTCCTTGTCCATCTCGTACTTGATGGGCTGGCCGCCGACAGGTACTTCAACGATTACGTTGACGTCTTCAGGCGGATTCTTGCCAACAGAAATTGCATCGATGCGCATAGTCTTCCCCGATGAGGTTTACGAACTTGTGAACCGTCGATAGCGGGAATTGGCTGGCAAGGCAACACAGGTTTGCCGCCAAGGTTAAGTCGTGGCGCACCTTTCGGCCCCGAAGTCAGTGCCAGACGAAACCAATCTTCTTTAGGGACTTTCCGTCGAAGTCCTCCATGCCCTCTGCCAAATCCGCCCCGCCATGGGATCGCAAAAAGCGGACAGCATGCTCGCTGTCTTCCAGGCACCAGACGACCAAGCCCTTGCAGCCAAGCGATTTCAGCAGCCTGCGGCTTTCGCCGAACAGGCGGCGGCCAAGGCCGACGCCCTGATATTCCGGGCGCAGGTAGATCTCGTAGATCTCGCCGTCATAGGGAAGCGCACGGGCGCGGTTGAGGCCGATCGTCGCATAACCCGCGATAACGCCACCGATATCCAGAACCAGAAGCGTCGCCGGCCCGCGGACGGCCTTGCGCCACCACCCCTCGCCGCGGCGCTCCAGCATCTGGATCAGCGGCTTGTGCGGAATGAGGCCGGCATAGGCTTGCGACCATGCCTGGCGGTGCACCTCGGAGATAGCCGGGGCGTCTTGCGGCTCCGCACGCCTGACATCGATCGATAACGTTTTCATAACGCGATTCTAGGTCCTGCCATGGCCTTTCCGCCATTCCCGTGACCCGGGTAATGTGGATTGCCCACAAGCTTCTCATGTGGACGATGGCAAGGAGGTTAACGCATTTTTTACCTTCGCCACAAGCATGGCCCAGACCAAGCCACAAAAAAACCCCGGCATTTCTGCCGGGGTCTTGGATGGTCTCAAAAGCGCGCCTGTTAGAGAGCGGCCTTCGACTTGTCGAAGCGCTTGCGGTCGTTTGCGTCAAGATGGATCTTGCGCAGGCGGATCGACTTCGGCGTGACTTCCATCAGTTCGTCGTCCTGGATCCAGGACAGCGCGCGGTCGAGCGTCATGCGGATCGGCGGCGTCAGGCGAACAGCTTCGTCCTTGCCGGCCGAGCGGATGTTGGTCAGCTGCTTGCCCTTGAGAACGTTGACTTCGAGGTCGTTGTCGCGGGTATGGATGCCGATGATCATACCGGCATAAACCTTTTCGCCTGGCTCGATGATCATCGGGCCACGGTCTTCCAGGTTGAACATCGCGTAGGCGACGGCTTCACCGGACTGGTTCGACAGGAGAACGCCGTTGACGCGACCGACGATCGCACCCTTGTAAGGCTGATAGTCGTGGAACAGACGGTTCATGATCGCCGTGCCGCGCGTGTCGGTCAGAAGTTCCGACTGGTAGCCGATCAGGCCGCGGGTTGGCGCGTAGAATACCAGGCGAACGCGGCTGCCGCCGGACGGACGAAGCTCGACCATCTCGGCCTTGCGCTCGGACATCTTCTGCACGACGATACCGGAATGCTCTTCGTCAACGTCGATCACGACTTCTTCGATCGGCTCCAGCGTCTGGCCGGTTGCTTCATCCTTGTGCATGACGACGCGCGGACGCGAAACGGCAAGCTCGAAGCCTTCGCGACGCATGGTCTCGATCAGAACGGCAAGCTGCAATTCGCCGCGGCCGGACACGAAGAACGAATCCTTGCCGTCAGACTCTTCGATCTTCAGCGCAACGTTGCCTTCGGCTTCCTTGAACAGACGGTCACGAATGACGCGGCTGGTAACCTTGTCGCCTTCGGTGCCGGCAAGCGGGCTGTCGTTGACGAGGAAGGACATGGTAACGGTCGGCGGATCGATCGGCTGCGCCGTCATCGCTTCGGTAACCGAAGGATCGCAGAACGTGTCGGCAACCG
Source organism: Rhizobium sp. Leaf306 (assembly GCF_001423425.1). Taxonomy (GTDB): domain Bacteria; phylum Pseudomonadota; class Alphaproteobacteria; order Rhizobiales; family Rhizobiaceae; genus Neorhizobium; species Neorhizobium soli. The sequence continues at coordinate 173,789 of NZ_LMNX01000005.1, read as the reverse complement.
TACCCTTGGAAAGGCCGGCGATGGCGACGATGTCACCTGCATGGGCTTCTTCGATGGCGGTGCGCTCGATACCGCGGAATGCGAGAATCTTTGAGATACGGCCGGTTTCAACCGTCTTGCCGTCCTGCGCCAGAACCTTGACGGCCTGGTTCGGCTTGATCGAGCCGGATGCGATGCGGCCCGTGATGAGACGACCGAGGAAGGGGTTGGCTTCGAGAAGCGTACCGATCATGCGGAACGGGCCTTCGCCGACATTCGGCTCCGGAACGTGCTTCAGGACCAGATCGAGCAGTGGTGCAAGACCTTCATCCTTCGGACCTTCTGGGTTGACGTTCATCCAGCCATCGCGACCCGAACCGTAGAGGATCGGGAAGTCGAGCTGCTCGTCGGTGGCGTCGAGGTTCGCGAACAGGTCGAAGACTTCGTTGATGACTTCTTCGTGGCGACCGTCCGGACGGTCGATCTTGTTGATCGCGACGATCGGGCGAAGACCGACCTTCAGCGCCTTACCGACCACGAACTTGGTCTGCGGCATCGGGCCTTCCGAGCTATCGACCAGAACGATGGCGCCATCCACCATCGACAGGATGCGCTCGACTTCGCCACCGAAGTCGGCGTGGCCGGGAGTGTCGACGATGTTGATGCGAACACCCTTCCACTCGACCGAAGTTGCCTTCGCGAGAATGGTGATGCCGCGTTCTTTTTCGAGGTCGTTCGAGTCCATCATGCGCTCAACGGTGCGCTGATTGTCGCGGAACGAGCCGGACTGCTTCAGAAGTTCATCGACAAGGGTCGTTTTGCCGTGGTCAACGTGCGCGATAATCGCGATATTCCGCATAGCCATTTTTAGATCTCGGATGTTTCGGGGCGCAGATCGACGGACCGCACCTATTTCGTTGGCGCGCTCATACCCTGTTTTTCGCAAATGCGAAAGGGGGCGAGCGCGATCTGCGATCAACGCCCGCTCTTCATCTTTCCGCGTGGATGGCTTTTGTCAGCCGTCTCCGCCCGAAAGCTCGGCCATGATGGAGAGCCCACGCTTCTTCAGCATCGCAGTCGGATCCGGCAGCTTGCCGCGGAAGGCTGCATAGGCTTCCTCCGGATCGATCGAGCCGCCGACCGAGTAGATATTGTTCTTGAGCTTGCGCGCCGTCACCGGATCGAACGGGTTGCCGACCTCCTCGAACGCGGCAAAGGCATCCGCATCAAGGACTTCCGACCACATGTAGGAATAGTAGCCGGCCGAATATCCGTCACCGGCAAACACGTGCTGGAAATGCGGCGTGGCATGGCGCATGACGATCGAAGCCGGCATGTCGAGCTCGGCCAGCACCTTGGCCTGCACCGCCATCGGGTCTTCGACCGTGCTTTCCTGTGTGTGGAAAGCCATATCCACCAGCGCCGACGAGGTGAATTCCACCGTCGAGAAACCGGCGTTGAAGGTCTGCGCGGCAAGAACCTTGTCGAGCAACTCCTTCGGCATCGGCTCGCCCGTCTTGTAATGGACCGCATATTTCTCGAAGATTTCCGGCACCGTCAGCCAGTGCTCGTAAAGCTGTGACGGCAACTCGACAAAATCGCGCGAGACCCCGGTTCCCGAAACCGAGGGATAGGTCACGTTCGACAGCATGCCGTGCAGCGCATGGCCGAATTCATGAAACAGCGTGCGCGCATCGTCGAGCGACAGAAGCGCCGGCTTGCCTTCGGCAGGCTTTGCGAAATTGCAGACATTGTAGATGATCGGCAGCTCACCCTCAGTGCCGTTCTTCAGCGTCAACTTGTGCTGCGACTGGAACGAACTCATCCAGGCGCCGGAGCGCTTCGAGGAGCGGGCAAAATAATCGCCGAGGAAAAGCGCTTTCAGATTGCCGTCCTCGTCATGGATCTCGAATACGCGGACATCCGGGTGATAGACGGGCAAACCCTTCACCTCGACAGCCTTGATGCCGAACAGGCGCTCGGCCACATCGAAGGACGCCTCGATAATCTTCTCGATCTGGAGATAGGGCTTCAGCTCACTCTCTGAGAAGGAGAACGTCCGCTCGCGCAGCTTTTCGGCGTAGTGGCGCCAGTCCCAGGGCATGACCGGATGATTGCCGCCCGCTTCCGAGATCAGACCTGAAAGGCTTGCCTCTTCCTCCAGCGCCTTGGTGCGGGCTTTTTGCCAGACTTGGCCGAGCAGACCGTTTACCGCCTTCGGTGTCTTCGCCATCGTGTTGTCGAGCTTTAGAGCCGCGTAATTCTCATAGCCGAGCAGCTTGGCCTTTTCGGCCCTCAGCGCCAGCGTTTCGCGAACGATCGCGACATTGTCCCGCTCGCCGCCATTTTCGCCGCGTGCCACCCAGGCCTTGAACGCCTGCTCGCGCAGATCCCGGCGGGTCGAGAAGGTCAGGAACGGTTCGATGATCGAGCGCGACAGCGTCACGAGATAGCCTGAGCCCTCGCCGCGCTCCTTGGCAGCCTCCGCCATCGCCTCTTTCACAAAAACCGGCAGGCCCTCAAGATCGGCTTCTTCGGTCAGCTTCAGCGACCAGCCCTTCTCGTCGCCGAGAACATTCTGGCCGAAGCTTGCCCCAAGACCGGCAAGCGTCTCGTTGATCGATGACAGCCGCTTCTGCTGGTCCTCAGGCAGATTGGCACCGGATTTGACGAACCCCTTCCAGTGACGCTCGAGAACGCGCTGCTGCTCGACGGTCAGATCGAGGTCGTCCCGCTTCTGCCAGAGTGCATCAATGCGTGCGAACAGTTCGGCATTGGTGCCGATCTTCGAATAGTGGCGCGACATTTTTGGCGCGATTTCGCGTTCCAGCGCCTGGATCGTATCGTTGGTATGCGCACCCGCCTTGCCCCAGAAAATCGACGAAACGCGCGACAGCTCGTCACCGGCGATTTCCAGTGCAACGATCGTGTTTTCGAATGTGGGCTCAGCGGAATTTCCCGCGATCTCAGCGATTTCCGCCTCGTGCAAGGCGATGGCGGCATCGAAGGCCGGCGCGAAATCCTCGTCCTTCACCTGATCGAAGCGCGGCAGGCCATGATGCCCGTTCCAGTCGACAAGCGCGGAATTCGCTGAGAAAGTTGCCATTGGGTCGTCCTTCACTGTGCTGCTTCGATACCGTCTAATTGCGTAGAGCGACCATATATAGGCAGGCACGGCAAGAGCTTCATCCGCTGATGCAGATTTTTGGAACGCACATCGTTGCGAAATCGCCCGGCACACGGTTTCCAGGCATTTCGATTTGCCTCGTCGGGGAAAGATAGTAAGGCAGCCTTATGAAGCTCGCGATTGAACAGTGCCCGACAACACCCGGCCAGGACGTGCATGGTGAAACGCTTGGCTTTCTGATCGCCGATGCCGCGAGGCTTTTGCGCACGGCTTTCGAACGTCGCATCGCCCAGGCGGGCCTTGGCCTCACCGCCGGCGAGGCAAGAGCGTTGATCCATATCGCGCAAGTCGACGGAAGCCGCCAGCTCGACATCGCGTCGCGCATGGGCGTCGAACCGATGACGCTTTGCGCTTATCTCGACGGGCTGCAGGCGCTTGGTCTCATCGAACGGCAACAATGCTGCGCCGACCGACGGGCAAAGCGCATCATGCTGACACCGACCTCCGCCGACATGCTGGCGTCAATCCAGCAGGAACTGCGCGCCATCATCACCTGCGCCACCGAAGGGTTGGATGCCGAAACCGCGAACCTCCTCGGACACGCCATGAAACTTTTCAACGGCAACCTGCAGAGCTTCAATTCGTCTCAGGCCGCAATTGATGACAGCTGATACGCAGGCCGCCTCCGCAACGACACCTCCCAATCGAATGACCGCGCTGCGAACCACGCTGCTCGGCGCCCTCCTGACGGCAATCGGCCCGGTCTCGATGGCGATCTACACGCCTGCGATGCCGGAACTCGTGAAGGCCTTCGGCACGTCGGAAGCGGCAATCAAGCTCAGTCTGACACTTTACTTCGGCGGCTTTGCCGTCGCACAGCTTCTGGCAGGACCGGCCTCAGACGCATTCGGTCGCCGGTCCGCGAGCATCGCATTCCTGCTGATCTATCTCGTCGGCTCGCTGATGGCGGTCTTTGCACCCTCGGTCGACTGGATCCTGGCTGGGCGGCTGGTGCAGGGGGTCGGCGCTTCCGTCGGCATGACGGTTGCCCGTGCCGCGGTTCGCGACCAGTTCGTCGGTTTCGAAGCCACCCGCATCATGAACATGATCGGCATCATGCTGGCGGTGGGTCCAGCAATCGGCCCCACCATCGGCGGCCTGTCGCTGTCGGTATTCGGCTGGAAATCCGTCTTCGTACTGATGGTCATCTTCGGCGTTATCGTGCTGGCAAGCTGCCTGCTGTTCCTCAAGGAAACAACGGTTCCCGACCGCAGCCGGCTCAGACCCTCGATCCTGGTTTCGACCTACTTCTCCCTTCTCACCGACCTGCGCTTCCTTCTTCCATCTCTTGTCCTCGGCGGCGCGATCGGCGCGCTCTACGCCCAGGGAACGATGCTTCCCTTCGTGCTGATCGGTGAAGTGGGGCTGACCCCGACGCAGTTCGGCCTCGGCATGCTCATCCAGACCGGCGCTTTTCTCAGCGGGTCGATTGCACTGCGGCTTGTGTCCGGGCGCATCAGCGGGCCGACGACGGTGGTGATCGGGCTCATGTTCAGCGGTATCGGGGGCACGATGATGGCCCTCTCCGTTCATCTGCTGCCACCGTCCTTCCTATCGATCATGCTACCGGTCGGCGTCTCCACCTTCGGCATCGCGTTCATCTCGCCCTACACAGTGACGGTCGGCCTCGCCCCATTCCCGAAGACGGCAGGCTCCGCTTCCGCACTGATGGGTTTCATCCAGATGGGCGGCGGCTTTGTCGGCGGCCTACTCGCCGCTGTCTTCGGCGACCCTTTAACGGCTATCGGCACTATCATTCCCGCCATGGAATATGTCGCCGTCGGCAGTTACATCGCCTACCGGATCATCAGCCGTCGCCAATAAAAAAGCCCGCCTCCGTTTCCGGAAACAGGCCTTGATATCGTTTGGCGCGAAGGCGCTTAGCCGAGTTGGTTGCGCTTGGCGAGCGTGCGCAGGCGCAGTGCATTGAGCTTGATAAAGCCGGCTGCATCCTTCTGGTCGTAGGCGCCCTGGTCGTCCTCGAACGTGACCAGCTGGTCGGAATAGAGCGACTTCGCGCTCTCGCGGCCGATGACCATGACATTGCCCTTGTAGAGCTTCAGCGTCACTTCACCTTCGACATGCTCCTGGCTCTTGTCGATCATGGCCTGCAGCATCTCGCGCTCTGGCGAATACCAGAAGCCGTAATAGATGAGCTCGGCATATTTCGGCATCAGCTCATCCTTTAGGTGAGCTGCACCCCGGTCGAGCGTGATGGATTCGATGGCGCGGTGAGCGGTGAGCAGGATCGTGCCGCCGGGGGTCTCGTAGATGCCACGCGACTTCATGCCGACGAACCGGTTCTCGACCAGATCGAGACGGCCGATACCGTTGTCGCGACCGTAGGTGTTGAGCGCAGCGAGCAGGGTTGCCGGAGACATCTCGACGCCATTGATCGAGCAGGCATCGCCCTTGCGGAAGCCGACCTTGATGGTTGTCGCCTGATCCGGTGCAGCTTCCGGCGAAATCGTGCGCATATGCACGTATTCGGGAGCCTCGACCGCCGGGTCCTCCAGAACCTTGCCTTCGGAGGACGAGTGCAGCAGGTTGGCATCGACCGAGAACGGCGCTTCGCCCTTCTTGTCCTTGGCAACCGGGATCTGGTTCTGTTCGGCGAAGTTCAAAAGGTCCGTACGGCTCTTGAAAGCCCAGTCGCGCCAGGGCGCGATGACCTTGATATCGGGATTGAGCGCGTAGGCCGACAGCTCGAAGCGGACCTGGTCGTTGCCCTTGCCGGTCGCGCCGTGCGCGATCGCATCGGCACCGGTCTTGCGGGCGATCTCGATCAGATGCTTGGAGATCAGCGGCCGGGCAATCGATGTGCCGAGCAGGTAGACGCCTTCATAGACGGCATTGGCGCGGAACATCGGGAAGACGAAGTCGCGGACGAATTCCTCGCGGACGTCCTCGATATAGATCTCCTTGATCCCGAGCATCTCGGCCTTCTTGCGCGCCGGTTCCAGCTCTTCGCCCTGACCGAGATCGGCGGTGAAGGTCACCACTTCCGCGTTGAGTTCGGTCTGCAGCCATTTCAGGATGATCGAGGTGTCGAGACCGCCGGAATAGGCGAGAACGACCTTTTTTACGTCTTTCGGAAGTGCCATGTCGAATTGTCCGTCTGCGGGTGGCGGCGGTTGGATCAACCGTCGTGTCTGGGATGGCGCACTTTTAGCGAGTTTCAAAAGCCGCGCAAGAAAAACCCGGAAGCGACCGCGTCAGAGATGGCGCGACAGGTTCATGCGTTGATGCAGGATGCGGATGATCACGACCTGGGTTTTTGTCTCACGATAGATGATGAAGTGAGACCGATAGGTCAGCGCCAGATACCCGGTCTTGATCCCGCGCACATGCCGGCCGCGTCGTTCGCCCGCAGCGAGGATCCGGCACGCCTGCCTCAGGCTGAACGTATAGTCCTCAGCCTGTTCGAAGCCCCAGAATTCTTCCGTATGATCGTAAATCCCATCAATATCGGCGACGGCGTTCGGCGCAAAAACCAGCGCCTTCATGGCTGCAGGCGCCGCGCCCGCTTCTGCTCTATGAATTCATCGAAATCGAACGGCTGCGGCTCACCAGAGTCTTCGCCTTCTTGGATCGCCGCGCGGATGGCCTCCAGCGAGGCGGCGTCGCTTTCCTGCAGCAGGCGCAGCGCGTCCTCGATCACTTCGCTGGCGGAGCCATAACGTCCGTCCTCGACCTGCTTTTCAACAAAGGCGGCCAGTTTTTCGTCAACTCTGATAGATCTAAGTTCGCCCATCATGCCGGCTCCGATTCGATCTCGCGTCATGTTGACGGATCCCGTGGAGGATACCATATCGCGCCGAGCCTTTGAACACCCGAGCGTTTGATCACTTCAAGCCTTTCAGCAGAAGCGTCCAAGAGGAGACTTCCCATGTCCATCACTCACCCTGCTCTGAAGAAAGACAATGTCGCCGTCGTCACCGGCGCCGCCTCCGGTATCGGCCTTGCCGCTGCCAAGGAATTTGCGAAACTCGGCATGTGCGTCGTCCTGGCGGATCTTGAGGGCGACCGGCTTTCAGAGGCGTGCCGCGAGGTTGCTGCCCTTTCCAGCGATGGCGAGGCCGATGTCGTGGCAATCGGCACCGACGTCTCGAAGCCGGCTGAAATCGAAGCTCTGGAACGCGCCGTTCTGCAGCGCTTCGGCCGGGTGCACGTGCTGATGAACAATGCCGGCATCCAGCCCGGCAGCAGCCTGTTCGGCCCGCAGGTCAACTGGGACAACGTTCTCGCCGTCAACCTGATGGGCGTCGTCAATGGCAGCAGAACCTTCGGCCCCGGCATGATCGCCCATGGCGAACCGGCGCTTATCATCAACACCGGGTCGAAACAGGGCATCACCACGCCTCCCGGCGATCCCGCCTACAATGTCTCCAAGGCGGGCGTGAAAGCCTTCACCGAAGCCTTGCAGCACGAATTGCGCAACATGCCCGAGTGCAAGGTCAGCGCTCACCTTCTCATTCCGGGCTTCGTCTATACCGGCCTGACCAAGGGAGACCGCACCGAAAAGCCCGATGCCGCCTGGACCTCCGAACAGACGGTGCAGTTCATGCTGGAAAGCCTCGAACGCGGGGATTTCTACATCCTTTGCCCGGACAACGACGTCGACCGCAAGACGGACGAGCGGCGCATGGCATGGGCAATCGGCGACATCATCGAAAACCGTCCGCCTCTGTCGCGCTGGCATCCGGACTTCACGGATGCATCAAAAAAATTCATCAGCGGCAGTTGATCAACAGGTTTGGCAGGACTTCGAAAGCCGGATAAAAAGCGACAACCGTCATCCGGCTTTCGAGGACATCAATGGAATTCCTGCCAAGCCTTGCATCGCTTCTGGCCTTCACCGCAGCCGGCTTGCTTCTGGCTCTGACGCCTGGGCCTGATATGACGCTGTCGATCAGCCGGGCGCTTGCGCAGGGGCGCAGATCGGCACTGTTCGTGGTGCTCGGCACCAGTCTCGGCGTCGTCTGCCACACGCTTCTGGTCGCCTTCGGCATCTCGGCGCTGATTACCGCGTCGCCCACCGCCTTCTTCATCCTGAAAACAGGCGGCGCCGCCTACCTGCTGTGGCTGGCGATCCAGGCGATCCGCTTCGGCTCCAGCTTCTCCGTCGAAACCGTGGAGCGCGCAACGGCAAGCCCGCTCGCAAATATCTCGATCGGCTTCTGGGTGAATATCCTCAATCCGAAGGTGATCATCTTCTTCATGACCTTCCTGCCGCAGTTCGTGACGGCGACAGATCCGCATGTGACGGGCAAGCTGGTCTTCTTCGGGATCTTCTTCATCGCCATCGGCATGCCGGTGAACCTGATCGTCGTGCTTGCCGCCGATCGGCTTGCAAACTGGCTGCAGAGAAATCCGAAAGTCCTGCGCGGCCTCGACTACACCTTCGCCGGCGTGTTCTCTGTCTTCGCCGTGAAGATCTTCATGACGCAGTCGAGATAAGGTCGCCCCTTCGTTTCAAACTACCTTCGCTTCGCGTCGAAGGACGACTCTTCTGTTACTCCCCCTGGCCGCGGGTGGGCGGGGCACCAATTCCGATGTCGGACTGCGGGCCATGCGGGTATTCGACGCTGTGGGAATGGGTGGTCTTTTCGGCCGCCACCGGCCCGGAAAAGCCTCCGGCACCATAGAAGGCGAGATGCAGGCCCCAATAGCCACTCATGAAAACCACGATGGCGAAAGCCAGCCCGGCAGGGATGGCCGAAAGCTTTTGTTTCAGTCCGGGCAGCAGCCCGTCTGCCCGGTTCTGGTCGCAGGCAACCGCCACCAGGATGGCGGTGATCAACCCGTGGCCGATCAGATCTATACGCCCGAACGGCAAGACGGCCGAGGTGAAGATGACGATCATTGCGATGGCCGAAAGGCGGCGGATAAGCGCGGTCCAGAGAAGACCGAAGCCCATGGTGAATTCGGCGATACCGGCCATGGGAATAAAGACATCGCGGGGCATGCCCATCGTGAGAAAGGGCTTTTCCACCACCAGCGGATAGAACCATTCGGGATAGGCAAATTTTTCGAGGCTCGACCACATCAGCGCGATAGCTAGCCCCCAGCGCAGCACTTCAAAACGGTGGACACGCCAGTCGTCTTTCATCGGCTCGATGATCAGGTAGGCGGCAACGCCGAGCCCGAGCGCCAAATAGTCGAACAAGTGGAAGAGATCGTAGTCCCGCGCCGCGAGCAGCCATAGGGCAACAATTCCAAGGCCGGCGAAAGGCATGGTCCGCCGCGAGAAGATCAGGGCAGCGATCAGCAACTGCAGCCAGGACACCCATTCGGCAGGCGTCTTCAGGTCCGGTGTCAGGTAAACGCCACCCGTGGCAAAGATCGCGACGAAGAACGAGCCAATGACGACGCGGACATAATCGTCGATCCTCGCCCAGAGCGGCGAGGTAAAGCGATCAAGCGCTTCGAAGATCAACGGTCCAAAACGGCTGGTTTCTATGACCCGGGCTGCGGCGAAACAAACGAGAACGAGTGCGATCGCCACCCAAAACCAGATATCACGCAGAACAGTTTCGACCGGCTGGAGAGGCGCACCCACGATGTAGGGTGCGAACCATTTCACATGCGCTTCTGCGGTTGTGGAAATTAAGGCAGCAACTATCGTTCCGCCTGTTAGTGATACATAAAATGCAGACTTCCTAATGGGATGCTGAAACATGGCGGCATCTTCCGGTTGCACCTGGATGAGCCACATCGATATCAGATTATTGCAGCCTGCATATGACCCCTACAACGGAATCAAGCGCATTTGCGCCGCGCCAGGCGGCATTTTTGCCGCCCCTCGAGCGCTCGGTGTCAGAAACGAAAGGACTGATGAGAGGTTTCCAGGCTTCGAGCCGGTTCAGCCAGCAATCGAAGCCCTCCCGGCGTCAGTCGTCTTCGCCATGGCCGGCGATCATCATCGCTTCGAAGGCGAGGCGATCGGTCTTGCGCATGCGCTCCGATTCCGACTTCAGCTGGCCACAGGCGGCGAGAATGTCGCGGCCGCGTGGCGTGCGGATCGGCGAGGCATAGCCTGCCTGGTTGATGAAGTCGGCAAACTTGGTGATCGTCTCCCAATCCGAGCACTGGTAATTGGTACCGGGCCACGGGTTGAACGGGATGAGATTGATCTTCGCCGGAATGCCCTTCAGCATCTGGGTCAGCAGCTTGGCATCCTCGAGGCTGTCGTTGACGTCCTTCAGCATCACATATTCGAATGTGATGCGACGGGCGTTGGACAGGCTCGGATACTGGCGGCAGGCTTCCAGCAGTTCCTTCAGCGGATACTTCTTGTTGATCGGCACCAGCATGTCGCGCAGCTCGTCGCGGACCGCATGCAGCGAGATCGCCAGCATCACGCCGATCTCCGTGCCTGTGCGATAGATTTCCGGCACGACGCCCGACGTCGACAGCGTGACACGACGCTTCGACAGCGAAAGCCCGTCGCCGTCTGTCGCGATCAGCAGCGCCGTCTTGACGCTTTCGAAATTGTAGAGCGGCTCGCCCATGCCCATCATGACGACATTCGTGACCTTGCGGTCGCCAGTCGGCACGAAAGCGCCGGGCGGCGTGTCGGCACCGGGGAAATCCCCCAGCCGGTCGCGCGCCAGAAGCAGCTGGCCAAGGATTTCCTCGGCCGTCAGGTTGCGCACGAGGCGCTGGGTGCCGGTATGGCAGAAGGAACAGGTGAGCGAACAGCCGACCTGGCTGGATATGCAGAGCGTGCCGCGGCCCTCTTCGGGAATGTAGACCGTTTCGACCTCGACCGGACGGCCGGCACCGCGCGGCGGGAAGCGCAGCAGCCACTTGCGGGTGCCGTCATTGGAGATCTGCTCTTCCACCACTTCGGGACGCGCAATGGTGAAATGCATCTTCAGCATTTCGCGCATGTCCTTGGCGACATTCGTCATCGCGTCGAAATCCGACACGCCGCGAATGTAGAGCCAGTGCCAGAGCTGGCTGACGCGCATCCGCGCCTGCTTTTCCGGTATGCCCTTTTCTCGCAGCGCCGCGCCCATATCCTCGCGCGACAGGCCGATCAGCGACGGCTTTTCGCTATAGAGGTCCGGATTGGCGACGAGCGGCTTCTTGATGGCGACAGGCGCAAAGGCCTCGGAGACCGACATTTCTTCATATCCCGTTCGAATAACATGCCTTCGCCCAGCGCAGGTTTCGCGCATCGCCGTGGCATGTCTTTCTGTGAAATCATGGCGTCCCGGGTAAGCGACTTTCCGAGGAACGGTCGCGCAGGACTAAACTTGACGGGCGCTTTATCATCAAAACGACGCCACGTCACTATTCTTCGTCAAACGCAAAAGGCCGGTCGATGACCGGCCTTCCAATGCGGTGGTGGCAATCTCTGCTTACTTGCAGGATTCGACCTGCTTCAGAGCCGCTGAAATGCCCTGCAGCGAATAGGCGTAGGACGTCTTGGTACCGCGACCGGATACGGCGCTGACGCTCATCTTCTGACCGGTCCGCATCGCAGCAACGAGAGCCGGTTCTTCGGCGGCGTTCTCGACCCAGGCGGCCTTGTCCTTGGTGAACATCGTGAAGTTCTTGTTGTCGATCGTCACGGTGACCTTGGAATTGGTCTGCATCGTGTAGCCCATCATCGCCTGCGGTTCGTAGGAGATGTTCTGGCCCGGGCGCTGCGACACGATGAAGAAGATATCGCCGTGATCGACGCTTGCAGGCTCCTTGGTCGTCGGGACGGACAAGACGTAGCAGACCGTAGCCGCGCCCTGCTTGTAGGAATACGCACCCCACGCCTTGAACTGCTGGATGCGGTTCGGCGTCTGGGCGGAAGCGGTACCCGTGCCGGCGCCAAGTCCTGCGCCAATTCCGGCGAGAGTAAGCGCCAATGCGATTGCGACGGTTCTAGCGGCCATGATCTCCTGCCAATTTTCGTAATTTCAAGGGCCCGAGCCGGGCCAGTACGGACATGCCTTCTCGGCGTCATGTCTGGGCGTCATATGCGGCGTCCCAACGGTCGGGTCCCATTTTGACTTCATTCCGGTTACCAAAGAGTCAACACTATCGATTGGATGCTGAATATGTAGTGAACCGGGATGTGGTCGAATGCGGCGCAGGGTTGCGTTTGATGATGCCCGTTCCAGACGTCGAGTTTTCTGGGCGCATCACTCAACAACGATTTGGGCAAGAGTTTGTCCGTCCGATGACGCAGGCCGCAGCACTTTGAAACTACGTATAAATCCTGCTTAAAACCGCTACCCGTTTTTCTACCGATACGGTAGGATAGTCGCAAAGCTGACGCCTACTCACAAAGAAAGCCTACTGCCGGTTAGATGCTAGGGGACGAGAGAGACCGCTTCGCCCGCCTGGTCAGGGCAGTGGCTGCAACGCGTGATCAAGACGCGTTCACTGCGCTTTTTGATCATTTCGCGCCACGCCTGAAATCCTGGCTGATGAAGCGCGGCATGAATTCGGACGAGGCAGAAGAACTCGTCCAGGATGTCATGACCATCCTTTGGCATCGTGCCAGCCTCTATGATCCCGCAAGATCAAGCCTGTCGACCTGGCTGTTCCGGGTCGCACGAAACCGCCACATCGATGCCAAGCGCCGCGCCCGAAACCGCAAGTTTGACGGCCAGGAGACATTTCTTGCCTTGGCGGAGGTACCGGGCGTCGACACCTTGTTTGAAAGCAAGGAGCGCGACGAGAGGGTCCGTGATGCACTTTCTCAGATTCCGGACGAGCAGATGAAGCTGGTGCGGGCGGCCTTTTTCCTGGGTCAGTCCCATTCCGAAATCGCCGCTTCGACCGGGCTTCCGCTGGGCACCGTAAAGTCGCGCATCAGGCTGGCGTTCGAGCGCCTGCGGCGAGCACTGGAAGAGACTTCACCGAACTGAAGCGGCGGGGCGGCCGGATCAGCCGCTCGTCTTCATTCCGGCTGCAATATCGGGGTGATCGGCAAGCGCGCTGTCTGCTGCGTCGTAATGTCCGTCGTTGATATGGCCCTGGATCATGCGCAGAGCCGCAGCAAGAACCGCGATATCATCGCTGAACCCGACGACCGCAAAGAAATCCGGGACGATGTCGATGGGGAGGATGAAATAGGCAAGCGCTGCCAGCAAGGTCCCGCGAACGCGCAAGGGTGTTTTTCGGTCCACGGCGCAGTAATAGGCGGCGACCAGATCGCGGCTGAATGGAATTTGCCGCGCGGCTCGCCGCATCGTCGGCCAGAACCTGGCACGCACCTGCTTCTCCCGGCGATCCTGCGTTTTTTCGTCGCCGGGCAGAAGGATCTCGCCGATCTTGACGTCATCCACGCTCATTCCGTCACTCCAGATGCTCGCTTCAATGCATCAGCATATGGGAATGCCGGTGTGAAGTTCAATTCCGGGGCGTGACGATCCGTGCGCGAAATGCCTCGTCCATGGCTCGCGCCAGCTTGAAATCACGATCTGTCAGTCCCTTCTTCGCATGGGTGGTGAGCTGCACCTCGACACGCGAATAGCTGTTGGACCAGTCCGGATGATGGTCGAGTTTTTCAGCCGCCAACGCGCATTCCGCCATGAACCCGAAGGCTTGGCGAAACGACGCAAAGACAAAGCTCCTCGTGATCGCGTCGCCATCAGGGCCGATCGTCCAGCCATCGAGAGTGGAAATCTCGCGCTCGATGGCTTCTCTGTCCAGCACCTCATAAGCCATCAGCATACCTTCGCCATAGACTAGAAACGGTGCTCGGCCGTTTCCATCTCGTCCTGGGCATAGCCGTAGCTGAGCTCGCGCAGCGGGAAGATTTCCTCCGTCAGGTAGGGCCCGCCACCGCAGGATTCCTTGGAAGACATCAGCACGAAACGCGGAACGAGAAAGGGCGCGGTGTGAAAATTCCCGCGCCCTGAAAGGTAATGTACGACTTCATCGAGTCGGCAGTGTTTGAGACGTGCCAGAGTGACATGCGGCGTGAATTTCCGCGGATCCGGCGCCAGTCCGAGACGCTGGCAGATCCGCTCGGTTTCCCCCTGCAGCGCGTGAAGTTCGGGCGACGGGGAGACACCGGCAAAGATCGAATGCGGCTTCTTGGACCCGAACGAACCGATACCTGTCAGCTTTAGCTGGAATTCCGGACGGTCGATCCGGTCCAGCCGGTCGACGATCTCGTCTGCGGTCCGTCCGTCGATGTCGCCGATGAAGCGAAGGGTGATGTGATAGTTCTCCACATCGATCCAGCGTGCGCCGGGGATGCCGCCACGGAGCAGCGACAGGCTCATGGCGACATTGCGTGGAACTTCGAGGGCGATGAAAAGTCTCGGCATAGGGACCTCCTCGAATCTTTTGCAGATGCTAACAGCGGAACATGCAACTCGCTTCCGCGCAAGATATTATTTTTGCTGACTACCGATGTCCCCAAGGAAGGCTTCGACGGAAGGAAGGCTCTTTTCGACCATGGCCGCGACACCCTTTGCGTTCGGATGCATGCCGTCTTCAAGCTGCATTCCGGCAACCGTGGTCACGCCATCAAGGAAGAACGGGTAGAGCGGCAGCGCGTGTTTCTTGGCGAGCCTTTCGTAGATCGGGTTGAACTTCTGCGCATAGTCGCTGCCCATGTTCGGCGGCGCCATGATGCCAACCAGATAGATCGCAATGTTGCGCGCCTTCAGACGCGTGATCATCGCATCAAGGTTCTTTTCCGTCTGCTCGGGTGCGATGCCGCGCAGCGCATCGTTGGCGCCAAGCTCCAGGATCACGCCATCAGTGCCATCTGGAACCGACCAGTCGATGCGTCCAAGCCCGCCGGAACTGGTATCGCCGGACACGCCGGCATTGTTGATCGCCACATTGAGGCCCTTCGCCTTCAGCGCCGCCTCGAGCTGGGCGGTGTAGGATTCTGCCGGCGCCAGCTGATAGCCGGCCATCAGACTGTCTCCAAAGCCGACGATCTGGAGGGTCTTGTTCTGAGCGAAAACCGGGGCTGCGGTCAGTGCTGCCAGTATCATGACGAGGAATTGAAGCGGTCTTGCTTTAAAACGCACGATCGGTCTCCTAGATTTGGGCTTAACCGCAGCGCGGCATGAATTGCTCTTGAAGCCTATATAGGACGGTCTGCATTGACTAAAACCATCATCACGCTGCGAAAAGCCGATCTCACCCTCGGCAGCGCGGCGGCATCCGTTCACGTTTTGAAGAGCATGTATCTTGACGTCGACGCAGGAGAAGCGGTCGGCATCGTCGGTCCCTCGGGTTCGGGCAAATCGACACTGCTGATGGTGCTGGCCGGCCTCGAGCGTCTCGACAGCGGCGAGATCGTCATTAACGGCCAGGCGCTTCACAACCTTTCCGAAGATGCTCTGGCGGATTTCCGCGGCCGCAATATCGGTATCGTCTTCCAGTCGTTTCACCTCATCGCCAACATGACCGCGCTCGAAAACGTCGCGGTCCCGCTGGAGCTTGCAAATGCGAAGGATCCGTTCGAGATCGCCCGCCGCGAGCTGACAGCCGTTGGCCTGGGTGAACGCCTGCACCATTATCCCGGCCAGCTCTCCGGCGGCGAGCAGCAGCGCGTGGCGATCGCCCGCGCGCTTGCTCCCTCGCCCGCCGTGCTGATCGCGGACGAACCGACCGGCAATCTCGATACCGAGACCGGGCGCCAGATCGCCGACCTTCTGTTTTCCAAGCAGGCCGAGCGCGGCATGACGATGATCCTCGTCACCCATGACATTTCGCTCGCTGCCCGCTGCTCGCGCCAGATCCGCGTCCGCTCCGGCGAAATCATCGACGACGGAGCAGGCGCTCCAGCCGTTCAGGTCGCATCCGTATGATGGTCGCGGTCCCTCGGCTGAAAATTGCACTGCGCCTGGCATTGCGGGAAATGCGCGGTGGCCTTAGCGGCTTCTACATCTTCCTCGCCTGCATCGCGCTTGGCACCGGCTCGATTGCCGCCGTCAATTCCGTTTCGCGCGCCATTACCGAAGCCATTGCCGGCCAGGGCCAGCAACTGCTTGCCGGCGATATTCGTTTTGAGCTGAACAACCGCGAAGCGACCGAACAGGAACGCGCCTTCTTGAGCGGGCTCGGCGAAATGTCTGTCTCAACCGGCCTGCGCTCCATGGCCCGCAAGCCGGATGGATCCGAACAGGCGCTGGTCGAGGTCAAGGCCGTCGACGGCGCCTATCCACTCTACGGAGAGTTTAAGGCCGAGCCGGCCGCGCCCCTGCAGGAACTCGTCGCCAAACAGGGCGAGATCTTCGGCGCACTGGCCGCTCCGCTTCTGCTCGAGCGCCTCGGCATCAAGACCGGCGACGAACTGTTGCTCGGCAATATCAAGCTCGTGCTGCGCGGCACGATCGCGTCGGAACCGGACTCGGTGTCCGATGGCTTCGGCTTTGCGCCCCGCCTGATGGTGAGCCGGGAAGCCCTGCAAGCATCCGGCCTGATGGCGAACGGCAGCCTTGTCGAACACGCCTACAAGATCAAGCTGCGCGATCCCGCCAGCCGGGTCGGGCTGGCCGATCGCGCCAACCGCGAATTCCCGGCCGCCGGCTGGTCGATCCGCAGCAGCGACCGCGCAGCCCCCTCGCTCACCGAAAACGTCGAGCGCTTTTCACAGTTTCTAACGCTGGTCGGCCTCACCGCACTGATCGTCGGTGGTGTCGGCGTGGCAAACGCCGTGCGGGCCTTCCTCGATGCCAAACGCACCACGATCGCCACGTTCAAATGCCTCGGCGCACCCGCAACTGTTGTCACGCTGATCTACCTGTTCCAGATCATGGTTCTGGCAGTGATCGGCATTCTGGCCGGCCTCGTCATCGGCGCCGTTTCGCCCATCGTGGCACTGCGCTTTCTCGAAGGCGTGCTTCCGGTACCGGATGGCATCAACATCTATCCGTCGGCGCTTGGGCTTGCCGCCCTGTTCGGTCTGCTGATCACCTTTGCCTTCGCCATTCTGCCGCTTGGACATGCGCGCGAGGTCCCTGCCACAGCTTTGTTCAGAGAACAGAGTTTCGACACGGGCCGGCTTCCATCCTGGCCGTATCTGGCAGCCGCAGGCGCAGCACTCGCCGCTCTCGCAATCCTTGCGATCTTCTCGTCCGAAAATCACTTCGTCGCCTCGGTCTTCCTCGGCGCGGTCGCCTGCGCGTTCGTGCTGCTGCGGCTTGTGGCGGCGCTCATTGCGTGGCTTGCCCGTCGTGCCCCGCGCGTCAGTTCGCCGGCCTTGAGGCTGGCACTCGGCAATATCCACCGTCCCGGCGCCCTGACGCCCTCGGTCGTGCTCTCGCTCGGCCTCGGTCTGGCACTCCTGGTGACGCTGGCGCTGATCGACGGCAACATGCGCAACCAGCTGACCGGCAACATCGCCCGCAACGCGCCGAACTTCTTCTTCGTCGATGTCCAGAGCGCCGAAGTCGATGGTTTCCGCAAGCTGCTGCAGGAGCAGGCACCCGCCGCCAAGCTGTTCGAGGTGCCGATGCTGCGGGGTCGCATCCTCGCCTTCAACGGTCAGGATGTCAGTCAGATGAATGTTCCGGCAAAGGGCCGTTGGGTTCTGCGCGGCGATCGCGGCATCACTTACGCCAAGAACAAGCCGGAAAGCTCGACCCTGACGCAGGGTGAATGGTGGCCGG
Organism: Rhizobium sp. Leaf306; assembly: GCF_001423425.1. Classification (GTDB taxonomy): domain Bacteria; phylum Pseudomonadota; class Alphaproteobacteria; order Rhizobiales; family Rhizobiaceae; genus Neorhizobium; species Neorhizobium soli. Next base: position 156,029 of record NZ_LMNX01000005.1, on the reverse strand, counting down.
CCGACTATGACGGCGAGCCTCTCGTTTCATTTTCGGCGGAAGAGGCAGGCGAACTCGGACTGAAACTCGGTGATACGGTCACCGTCAACGTGCTCGGCCGCAACATCACCGCCAAGATCTCCAGTTTCCGCAACGTCGAATGGGAATCGCTGTCCATCAACTTCGTCATGGTCTTCTCGCCCAACACGTTCCGCGGCGCGCCGCATGCCTGGCTTGCGACCCTCACCGATCCATCGGCAACGGCGCAGCAGGAAGCGACAATCCTGCGCTCCGTCAGCAATGCCTATCCGACCATCACGAGTGTTAGGGTCAAGGATGCGATCGATATCGTCGATCAGTTGATCGGCCAGCTGGCAACCGCGATCCGGGCAGCGGCCGCCGTGGCGCTGATCGCTTCGGTGCTGGTGCTTGCCGGGGCGCTTGCGGCCGGAAACCGCGCCCGTACCCACGATGCCGTGATCCTGAAGACGTTGGGGGGAACGAGATCCATGCTCATTCGTGCCTTTAGCTACGAATACATGATCCTCGGCTTCGCCACCGCCGTGTTTGCGCTTCTGGCCGGCGGCGTATCCGCCTGGTTCATCGTGTCGCGCATCATGCGCCTTCCCTCGACCTTCCTGCCAGATGTGGCGATCATCACGGTTGTGGCCTCGCTGGTGCTGACCGTCGGCATCGGGCTTATCGGCACGTGGCGGGTGCTGGGCCAGAAGGCGGCGCCGGTCCTCCGGGAATTGTGATCGGGAGCTTTGGGATCCATTGCGTTCCTTCCCCCTTGTATAGGCGTGGTTATCGCCTCATATTTGATGGTAGGCTTGCTGGGCTCCGCAGCGGCGCCTGGGTCTGACCGTTAGGGCCCGACACCGTGACAAATTCCGGAGCTTGAAGAGGATACTATGGCTGACTTCAACAACTATCAAAACCGAGCCGCCCAGACGGGTGCGCAGTCCGGTGCGATGATCGATGAAGGCCTGCGCGCCTATATGCTCAAGGTCTACAACCTGATGGCACTCGGCCTGGCGATCACCGGCATCGCGGCGTTTGCGACCTGGCAGATGGCCGTCGCCGATGGCCAGCTGACCCCCTTCGGCCAGCTGCTGTTTGCAAGCCCGCTGCGCTGGGTCGTGATGCTGTCGCCGCTCGCTGTCGTGTTCTTCCTGAGCTTCAGGATCAACAAGATGAGCGTAAGCGCCGCGCAGGCAACATTCTGGGGCTACGCGGCCCTGATGGGTCTTTCGCTGTCGTCGATATTCCTGGTCTTTACCGGCCAGAGCATCGTGCAGACGTTCTTCGTGACCGCAGCTTCGTTCGGCGCTCTGTCGCTCTACGGCTACACGACGAAGAGAAGCCTGTCGGCAATGGGCTCGTTCCTGATCATGGGCCTGTTCGGCCTGATCATCGCCTCGATCGTGAACATCTTCCTGGCGTCTTCGGCACTCGGCTTCGCGATCTCCGCGATTGGCGTGCTGATCTTCGCAGGCCTTACCGCCTACGACACGCAGAAGATCAAGGAAATGTACTACGACGCGGATGATGCGATGGTCATGGGCCGCAAGGCGATCATGGGCGCCCTGACGCTCTACCTCGACTTCATCAACCTGTTCACCTTCCTGCTTCAGTTCATGGGCAACCGTAACAACTGATCCACGAAGTGGAAGACAGACCAGACGACAAACAAGAAGGCGGCCGCAAGGTCGCCTTTTTTGTTGCCCGCCGGGAGGCTGCGTCATAGGCTTGCTGCCTCACCTCAAGCCCCAAGTCCTGCCATGCCCCAGCACCTTCGCGACGTCACAACCGACGACCTGCCCGCCATCACGGCCATCTACCGGGACAGTGTGCTGAACGGCACCGCAAGCTACGAGATCACCCCGCCTGATCTGAAAGAGATGACCGCGCGCTTCCACGCCATCCGCGAGAAGGGCTATCCTTACATCGCCGCCATCGACGACGCCGGCGTCCTCATCGGCTATGCCTATGCATCCGCCTTCCGCACGCGGCCGGCCTATCGCTGGCTGGTAGAGGATTCGATCTATCTCTCTCCGGGGGCGCGTGGAAAGGGTGCCGGGAAGGCACTGCTGCAGGAACTGCTCAGCCGCTGCACAGCGCTCGGCTTTCGCCAGATGGTGGCCGTGATCGGTGGCGCAAGCCCCGCATCCGTCGCGGTCCACAAGAGCCTAGGCTTCGAAATGACCGGTACGCTGAAAGGCACCGGCTTCAAGCACGGTCAGTGGCTGGACACGGTCCTGATGCAGATTGCACTCGGCGAGGCTAGGGATACACCGCCTGACCCGACGGTCTATCCCGGTTCGCTGTTCACCGAGTGAACCAGTTCAGTCGATGAGCTTCAGCGCCTTGTCGAACACTTTCAACACCTGTGGCAGCTCGTGACCACGCTTCAGGATCACGCCGTTCGTGTTGATGACGGAATAGGCACCCTGCTTGTTGGCAAGCTTGGGGTTCTTCTCGATCCTGAACAGCGGCAGCTCGCCCGATCGCTTGAAGATCGAAAAGACGGCCTTGTCCTTCAGGTGGTCGATCGCGTAATCCTTCCACTCGCCCTCGCCCACCATCCGACCATAGATCCACAGGATGGAGTCGAGCTCTCGACGGTGAAATGTCACGGGCGCAGGATCGAGGCTCTGTCGGTATTCGCTGAGATTGACGACGACGGCAGCATCGTGAGGCCGGTGGCCCCTCGGAAATTCAGGCTGATCGGTCATCAAGACTCCCAATCATAGATGTCAAAGCAGTGACAGTGTGCCCCGACATTTTAGAAATTGCAACGCTGCCATACCAGGTTACCGGCTGCCGCGATGTTTTCTGAGAAAGCCGTATTTCGGTCAAAACAGCGCCCGAATTGCAAGCGAGATTGTAGATGTTGGTTTGGCGCGTTCTTTAGCGCCATTTGGCCCGGTTCGGTTCGCTGACCCTTACCCCCAGCCCCCCAGTGGATTTGGACCGGGCCGCCAACAAACTTCCCGTCGAAAAGAATGAGCGCGCGGCGCTCCGCGACCAGCTTGCTGGTGAGCGGTGTTGGTATGCCCTGTCAGTCGTCCAGCTTCTTGCGCCCGGCCATCAGGATTGTTGCGCCGATGATTTCGGCCGGCTCGCCGTTCGGGCCCGATGCCTGAAGCAGGATTGCGCAACCGTCCTTCTTGGACTTGCCCATCAGCTTGCCTGGCAGTTTCAGCGACATGGTCTGGCCGTTCCACATGCCAACGGACTGCACGTCGTAGACGCTATGCCAGTAATCCATGTTCTTGCCGCTGTTTTCGCCCTTCGTCACCTCGACCTGCTGCTTCTTCGTGAAGTAGGCGACGACGACTTCGGCCTCGGCCGGTATCTGTGCATTGCCGGCGCCGATCTCGATTTCGATCTCGTCTCCGTGCATGGCAGCCGAGACGGGAACAACCAGCCCCTCTCCCTTGCTGCGCATACCATCGACCTTGGAGTTGATGCCGACCAGATCCGTACCTTTGACATGATCGCGACCGTTGATGATGGCCTGCGGCGTGTAGACGCCGCTGCGGCCCATCGTCTTGGCATAGCCGTACTGACGCTCGGTATTTTCCTTGGAGGCAAGCGTGTCGGTCCAGCCGAGATAGTTCCAGTAGTCGACGTGATAGGACAGCGCCACGACGTCGCCCTGGGCCACAAGCTGGCTGAACGTGGTGTCCGCAGGCGGACAGGAGGCACAGCCCTGCGAGGTGAACAGTTCCACGACGCCCTTCGGGGCCTTCGATTCCCCTGCCGAAGCCGAGCCTGCTATCAGCAGACCGGCAACGAGGACCATGGAGCGAAAACGAAGCAGCATGAATGGCAAACCCTTTGATAGGTTGTTTGTTATCCACGATTGCGAGGGGCAATCAAGGCCATAACGGTGGGACGCCGGATAAGTAACCGCGGCACCGGTTCAAGAGGAAGTCACGAACGGGTGAGGATCCGACATGTGATCGCTCTCTGCGATCGCGTGTCCGGCCCGTTCCGCCTGTTAGAAAAAGCTCAGCAATCCCTGGGTCAGGTAGACCGCGCCGACGCCGGTCACCACCCATCGGGTCCAGCTCCGAAAATTGGCGTCCGTCATCTTTTGCAGGATACCATTGCCCGCCCGAGCGCCCAGGATGGCGATCGGCGCGGCGATCAGCACCGCCACCATGTCGACGGTCGGAAGGTTCGAAGCGGCATCCCAGTAGAAGGCGATCTTTGCCAGATGCGAGATCGTCTGGATCGACGCCTTGGTGGCGATGACCTTGCGCCGGTCCATCTCTGTGCGAATGAAGAAGATATCGACCGTCGGACCTGCCACGCCGACGCTGATCGTCATGCCGCCGGACAGCAGTCCAGCCAGAAACGCATGCGAGGGACGGGACGCATCGAGCTGCAGCCTGTTGACCGGCAACCAGACGAGAACAGGCATCAGGCCGACACCGATCAGAACCACGATCAGGCTTGGCATATAGCTCGTCAGAAACAGGATGAGGGCGGAAACCGCCACACCAGAGCACAGGATCGAGAGGATCTTCCAGTCGATATAGGCACGGGAGAACCAGGCGCGGGATCCGTTGGAGACCATCTGGATGACGCCCTGGATCGCGATGGCGGTGCCGACCGGATAGAGAAACAGCAGGACCCACAAGAGGATCAGCCCGCCCGCCATGCCGAAAATCCCAGACAGAAGCGACGTCAGGAAAACCGTAACGGCCATGCCGATAAAAATGATGAGGGACAAGGAATGAAGACCTTAACGTCGGTGGCCAAGGCAAAATGCTCACCACCGCATCCCCGTGCTGGTCAGGGGAATTGAGCGACCCGGCACATGCAGGGTCGGAAAACCGGTTCTCCAGCCCAGGAATTTGGGCTGACGAAGTCTTGCGAAAAGCACATCCAGGCGGGTGAGCCGATCGCCGTCAAAGAATTTCCACCCGCCGGTCTGACCGGCGGGTGGAGGATTTTTTATTAAGCGACCAGATCGCGAAGAACGGTCTGCAGAATGCCGCCGTTGTTCATGTAGATCACCTCGTCCAGCGTATCGATGCGGCAGAGGATGTTGATTTCCTTCACCGAACCGTCGCCATAGGTGATCTTTGCGATCTTCCACTCGCGCGGCTTGATATCGCCTTCGAGACCGACGATCTCGACCGTCTCGTCACCCTTGAGGTCGAGCGAGGCCCAGGTCACGCCCTCTTCGAAGACGAAGGGAACGACGCCCATGCCGACCAGGTTGGAGCGGTGGATACGCTCGAACGACTGGGCGATGACTGCCTTGACGCCGAGCAGGTTGGTGCCCTTTGCAGCCCAGTCACGCGAGGAACCGTTGCCGTATTCGACGCCGGCGAAGATGACCAGCGGCGTGCCCTCGTCCTTGTACTTCATGGCCGCATCGTAAATCGACATCTCTTCCTTGGACGGATAGTGGATGGTGTAGCCACCTTCCTTGCCGTTCGGGCCGAGCATGTGGTTGCGGATGCGGATGTTGGCGAACGTGCCGCGCATCATGACTTCGTGATTGCCGCGACGCGTGCCGTACTGGTTGAAGTCGGCAACGGCGACGCCGTTCTCCGAAAGGTAAGCACCAGCTGGCGAAGCAGCCTTGATCGAACCGGCCGGCGAGATGTGGTCGGTGGTGATCTTGTCGCCGAACAGGCCAAGCACGCGTGCGCCGTGGATGTTCTTGAGACCGGTTCCCGTCTTGCCCATGCCGACGAAATACGGCGGGTTCTGCACATAGGTCGACTTGTCGTCCCATGCATAGGTGTCGCCGTCAGGGATCTGGACTGCCTGCCAGTTCTCGTCGCCCTTGAACACGTCCGCATACTTGCTCTCGAACAGTTCGCGGGTGACGTATTTCTGGATGAACTCCTGGACTTCCTTGGAGGTCGGCCAGACGTCCTTGAGGAATACCGGCTGGCCATCGCTGCCGATGCCGAGCGGTTCCGTGGTCAGGTCCTTGCGTACCGAGCCGGCCAGCGCGTAAGCGACGACGAGCGGCGGCGAAGCCAGGTAGTTGGCCTGGACGTCAGGCGAGATACGGCCTTCGAAATTGCGGTTGCCGGAGAGAACGCCGGCGGCAATCAGGCCCTTGTCGTTGATCGTCTTGGAGATCGGCGCCGGCAGAGGACCGGAATTGCCGATGCAGGTCGTGCAGCCGAAGCCAACGAGGTTGAAGCCGATCGCATCGAGCGAATCCTGCAGGCCCGACTTGGCGAGATATTCGCCAACAACCTGAGATCCCGGTGCAAGCGACGTCTTCACCCAAGGCTTGGACGTCAGACCCTTGGCGACTGCGTTGCGGGCGAGAAGGCCTGCAGCGATCAGCACCGATGGGTTGGACGTGTTGGTGCAGGACGTGATGGCGGCAATCGCCACATCGCCATGGCCGAGATCGTAATCCGTGCCTTCAACCGGGTAGCGGTTTTCAAGCTGGCCCGGCTTCTTGTAGTCGGTGTCCATCGAACCGGCAAAACCGGAGGCGATGTTCTCGAGCGAGATGCGACCTTCCGGACGCTTCGGGCCCGCCATCGACGGTACGACGTCGTTGAGGTCGAGTTCCAGCGTGTCGGTGAAGACCAGCTCGGCACCATCGGTGTCGCGCCACATCCCCTGAGCCTTCGAATAGGCTTCGACGAGCGCGATGCGCTCCTTGGTGCGGCCGGACATGTGGAGGTAGCTGACGGTTTCGGCATCGACCGGGAAGAAGCCGCAAGTCGCGCCGTATTCCGGACCCATGTTGCCGATCGTCGCGCGGTCTGCGACCGGCATGTTGTCCATGCCTGGGCCGAAGAATTCGACGAACTTGGAAACCACGCCCTTCTTGCGCAGCATCTGCACGACTGTCAGCACGAGGTCGGTCGCAGTAACGCCTTCCTTGAGCTTGCCGGTCAGCTTGAAGCCGATGACTTCAGGCAGAAGCATGGAGACAGGCTGGCCGAGCATCGAGGCTTCCGCTTCGATACCACCGACGCCCCAACCGAGAACGCCAAGACCGTTGATCATGGTCGTGTGCGAATCGGTGCCGACGCAGGTATCCGGATAAGCGACGGTTTCGCCGTCCTCTTCACTGGTCCAGACCGTCTGGCCGAGATATTCGAAGTTCACCTGGTGGCAGATGCCGGTGCCGGGCGGAACGACGCGGAAATTCTTGAACGCCTGCTGGCCCCACTTGAGGAAGCGGTAGCGCTCGCCGTTGCGCTCGTATTCGAGCTCGACGTTGCGGGCAAAAGCGGTCGGCGTGCCGAATTCGTCGACGATGACCGAGTGGTCGATGACGAGATCGACCGGAACCAGCGGGTTGATCTTTTCAGGATCGCCGCCGAGTGCCTTGATGCCGTCGCGCATGGCTGCGAGATCGACGACTGCCGGAACGCCGGTGAAGTCCTGCATCAGCACGCGGGCTGGACGATAAGCGATCTCAGCCTCGGCCAGACCCTTGTTGTTGAGCCATTCGGCAACCGACAGGATCTGGTCCTTGGTAACGGACTTTCCGTCTTCGAAGCGCAACAGGTTTTCAAGCAGAACCTTCATCGAGAAGGGCAGCTTGGAAACGTCCGGCAGACCATTCTGCTCGGCTTTCGGAAGGCTGTAATAGACATAGTCCTTACCGCCTACGGTAAGGACGGAGCGACAATTGAAACTGTCGACAGATTTAGCCACGGATAAACCCCGCTGATGTAAGAGCCAACACGCGCGTGCGGACGCCTATGCACTTCATGCACATCAGGATGCGGGTACGACCATTTCCGCTGTCCGCACGAAAGGACTTTTGAAGATCCTCAAGTTCGGCGCTAGATGAAAATCACGCCGGCCGCTGGCGTGTTGCGATGCTTATAGATAATTTCTAAGAAGCGTTCCAGACACTTTGACGCAGGTCGCCAAACATTTTTTGGCAGCGATGTGATCGAAGGCTTAATCCGGCCCGAAAAGGCATAGACCATATGCGGCTGATTGCCGAAAATCTGAGCGCCCGGCGCGGCGAAGATCTGATCTTCCAGGGCGTGTCCTTCGCATTGTCTGGCGGCGAAAGCCTTGTTCTGACGGGGAAAAACGGATCGGGAAAATCCACGCTCCTGCGCGTCGTGGCAGGTCTCCTGCGCCCCGAAAGCGGCACCGTCACCTGGCAGGCGGACACGGGTGACAAGGGCATGCGGGCCGCCGAAGCCTGTCATTACCTCGGCCATCGCAACGCCATGAAGGCCGAACTTTCCGTGCATGAGAACCTGACATTCTGGCAGCAGTTTTTCGGCCACTCGCCGCAGGGCAAATCTCTTTCGGTCGATGAAGCAGCCGATGCGGTCGGGCTTGGCGACATCACCCATCTGCCGTTCGGATATCTTTCCGCCGGCCAGCAGCGACGCATGGCATTTGCCAAGCTTCTCGTCTCCTTCCGGCCGGTCTGGATCCTCGACGAGCCAACCGCGGCACTCGACGTGAGTGCGGAACGCGTGTTCACCGGGCTGATCGAATCACATCTCCGAAACGGCGGCATCCTGATCGCCGCCACCCACCAGCCGCTCGGACTGAAGAATGCGCAGGAACTGAAGATGGCCGGCTTTGCCGGTATCGCCGAGGAGGTCTGGTGATGGCCGCACTCCTCCTGCGCGACCTGAAGCTTTCCGTCCGTGCCGGCGGTGGTGCGCTGATCGGCGTCTTGTTCTTCATCACGGTTGTCGCCGTCATTCCCTTCGGCGTCGGTCCCGATCTCAACCTCCTGTCGCGAATCGGTCCGGCGATCGTCTGGATCGGAGCGCTCCTCTCCGCCCTGCTCGGCCTCGACCGGATGTTCCAGACCGAGCGCGAGGATGGATCGCTGGACCTGATGCTGATGCAGGAACATCCGCTGGTTCTGACCGTGCTCGTCAAATGCCTCGCCCACTGGATCGGCAACGGCCTGCCGCTGGTCATCGCCTCGCCGCTGCTTGGCCTGTTCATGAACATGGACGAAGTGGCGATCGGCGCCACCATGCTGACACTGCTGGTCGGCACGCCGGCGCTCACCTTTATCGGTGCCGTCGGCGCAGCTGTTGCGGTGACCCTGCCGCGCGGCGGGCTGCTTGTCTCGATCCTCGTCCTTCCGCTTGCCGTGCCGGTGCTGATCTTCGGGGTCAGCGCCTCCTATGCGGCGGTGGAGGATCCCGCTCCATTCCTGCCACCTTTTCTGATACTGGTGGCAATCACGATGTTTTTTGCAGTGCTTGGGCCCCTTGGCGCAGCGCTCGCTTTGCGAAACGCCGACGATTGATTAGATGGAACCTCTTCTCGTCCTGAAGTAGAAAAGCTCTGATGTCCGAAAGCCTTGCCATCACCAAACTCAGCGATCTCGCCAATCCGACCCGGTTTTTAGGCCTGGCGTCGCGCGTCCTGCCCTGGCTGTCGGCGGTGACCGCGATCCTGTTTGCAGCAGGCCTCTATCTGAGCTTTGCCGGCGAAGGCGATTACCAGCAAGGTCTGACGGTTCGCATCATGTATGTGCATGTGCCCGCGGCATGGCTGTCGATGATGTGCTACACGGTGATGGCGCTTTCTGCGATCGGCACGCTGGTCTGGCGCCATCCGCTGGCAGACGTTGCCCACAAGACCGCCGCCCCGCTCGGCGCCGCCTTTACCCTGATCGCACTCGCCACAGGCTCGCTCTGGGGCAAGCCGATGTGGGGAACCTGGTGGGTCTGGGATGCGCGCCTCACCTCCGTCTTCGTGCTGTTCCTGATGTATCTCGGCCTGATCGCGCTCAACCGCGCCATGGATGATCCCGGCAAGGCCGCACGCCTTTGCGCCATCCTCATCCTGGTCGGCTTCGTCAACATTCCGATCATCAAGTTCTCGGTGGATTGGTGGAACACGCTGCATCAGCCGGCAAGCGTCATTCGCATGGGCGGATCGAGCATCGACGGGTCTTTCCTGCGGCCGCTGCTTGTGATGGCACTGGCCTTCACGATGTTGTTCTTCACCCTGCACATCGCCGCCATGCGCAACGAGATCTGGCGCCGCCGCGTGTCGGCGCAGCGCCGGATGGCAGCAAGAATGGCCGGCGACAAACCCGGCCTGACGACTGAGATGAGCACGTGACATGAGCCACACATTCTATATCGCCATGTCCTATGGAATTGCCGGCCTCGTCTCGCTCTGTCTGATCGGCTGGGTCTGGCTCGATGGCCGCGCCCGCCGAAGGGAGCTTGCGCAGCTCGAAGCCGCCGGCATCCGCCGCCGCTCGGCAACGTCGCCGGCGCCGGAAGGCGGCAAGGCATGAGCGCCGAACCCTCGTCCTCGCAGGACATCCAGCCGAAACGTCGCGGTCTTGCCCGTTACGCATTCGCGCTGATCCCGCTTCTTGCTTTCGCAGGCTTTGCCGCAATCGCCGGCAAGATGCTCTACGACCAGGATGTCAACGGACGCGACATTTCCGCCATTCCGTCAGCCCTGATCGGCAAAAAAGCGCCGTCCCTGGCGCTGCCGCCTCTCGAAGGGTCCCGGACGCAAGCGCTGACCTCCTCTGCCATTTCAGGCAAGCTGACGCTGGTCAATGTTTTCGCGTCCTGGTGTGTCCCCTGCCGGCAGGAACATCCGATCCTGAAGCAACTGGCAGAAGACAACAGGCTCACCATCGTCGGCATCAACTACAAGGACCGCAACGACAACGCGCTGCGCTTCCTCGGCGAACTCGGCAACCCCTACAAGGCGATCGGCATCGATCCGAACGGCAAGTCCGCGATCGACTGGGGCGTCTACGGCATTCCGGAAAGCTATCTGGTCGGCCCCGATGGCACGATCCTCTACAAGAAGGTCGGCCCCTTCGACACCCGCAGCGTCACCCAGGATCTGCTACCGGCAATCGCGAAAGCGGCAGCGGGAAAAGGCTGAGCCGCCGCTTGCTGATTCCAGACCTTGCTCAACGCCTCACAGCGCGTTTTGCCAAACCTTGATGGCATCCACCGGCCAGACCAGCATCAGCACATTCAGTGTCAGGTTGTCGCGGATCAGCCAGCCGGTGAAGAGTTCGAAGAACAGGGCGATGCACACCGTGAGCCAGACGGGCGCACGCGCGGCAAAAAGGAAGCCGAGCGCCATGAACACCGTGTCCATCGCCGAGTTGATGATGCTGTCGCCCGAATAGCCAAGCGCCATCGTCGCGGTCCGGTAGCGATCGATGATGACAGGGGAATTTTCGGCGATCTCCCACGCGGCCTCGAGGAGGACGGCGAGCGAGAACCGGGCCGGCACCGACGCGCGGCGCAGGATCAGCCAGCCGAGCCCGTAGAACAGAAAGCCGTGGATGATGTGGGACGGCACATACCAGTCCCCCAGATGCTGGGAATTGCCCGGCGAGTTCACCTCGGGCTCGAACAGTTTTATGTAGCCGCATTCGCAGATCGGAATGCGGCCCATCGCGTAGAGAATGGCGATCTGCGCCACAAACAGAACCAGCGCTGCGACAAGCCAGCGTCGTCCGGATGAACCGCTTGAGGGCAGGAGCCCGGCAGTCACACCTCGGAACCTGATTTCGGCTCTTCGACGGAATGACGCATGATCAGCGGCATCTGCGAAAGGGTGAACAGGATGGTGATCGGCATCGTGCCCCAGACCTTGAAGTTGACCCAGGCCTCGTCGGAGAAATTGCGCCAGACCACTTCGTTGAGCACGGCGAGAAACAGGAAGAAGATCCCCCAGCGCAGGGTGAGCTTTCTCCAGCCCTCTTCATTCAGGCTGAAGGCGGCATTGAAGACATAGCCGAGCAGCGACTTGCCGAAGAAAAGCCCGCCGAGCAGCACCACGCCGAACAGCGTGTTGACGATGGTCGGCTTCATCTTGATGAAGGTTTCGTCCTGCAGCCAGATCGACAGCGACCCGAACACCATGACGACCACGCCCGACACGAAGGGCATGACCGGCAGATGCTTGAAGACGATCTTGGAGATCACCAGCGAGATCACCGTGGCGACCATGAACAGCGCGGTTGCCACCAGAAGCGGGCCGCCGACGGCCGAAAGCGCCGGGAATTTCTGCACCAGCCATTCGCCGCGCAGGTTGCCGAAGAAGAACACCAGGAGCGGCCCGAGCTCCAGCGCCATTTTCAGGCCCGGATGCTGCTTTTCTTCCTTGGTCGGCTTGGTGTCGCTTTCAATCGTCTGCATGGGGTCCAACTTTAAAGCCAGTAATTGCCTGGAGCAAATTCGTTTCTGTGTGTCATCAATGCGGCGCGGGCGCCAGCCCGGCGATTGCTTCGGCAAAATCCTTCGCCTCGAAAGGCTCGAGATCGTCGACCCCTTCGCCCACACCGACGAAATAGACCGGCAGCTTGTGCTTGGCAGCAATCGCGACGAGGATACCGCCGCGCGCGGTGCCGTCGAGCTTGGTCATGATCAGACCGCTGACGCCGGCGATATTGCGGAAGATCTCGACCTGGTTCATCGCGTTCTGGCCGGTGGTCGCATCGAGCGTCTGCAGCACCGTATGCGGCGCGTCCGGATCGAGCTTGTTCAGCACGCGAACGATCTTTTCGAGTTCCGCCATCAGCTCTGTCTTGTTCTGCAACCGGCCGGCCGTGTCGATGATCAGCACGTCCGACTTGTTGGCACGCGCCTGCTCGAACGCGTCATAGGCAAGACCCGCCGCATCGGCGCCGAGCTTGGTGCCGATGAACTGCGATCCCGTCCGGTCGGCCCAGATTTTCAGCTGCTCGATGGCAGCGGCACGGAACGTATCGCCGGCGGCCAGCATCACCTTCAGCCCCGAGCCTGAGAGTTTTGCCGCAAGCTTGCCGATCGTCGTCGTCTTGCCGGTGCCGTTGACGCCGACGACGAGAATGACATGCGGCTTGTGACTGAGATCGAGCTGCAGCGGCTTGGCAACCGGCGTCAGCACCTTGGTGATCTCGGCCGACATGATGCGCGACACATCCTCGCCGGTCACGTCCTTACCATAGCGTTCGGAAGACAGCGTGCCGGTGATCCGCATTGCGGTCTCCACGCCGAGATCGGCCTGGATCAACAGATCCTCGAGATCCTCAAGCGTCTGGTCGTCCAGCTTGCGCTTGGTAAACAGCGCCGCGATCTGGCCGGTGAGCTGCGACGAGGTCCGCGACAGGCCTTCGCGCAGACGCTGGAACCAGGTGAGTTTGGCCGGCGGCACGATGGTGACCGTCTCCGGTGCCGCACTGGCGGTGGAAAAGCCCCTGGGCAGAACCGGCGCCTCGATCGGAGCAGAATCGACATCTGCCGCCGCTTCGGCTTCCAGCAGCGACAGCGGCACGATCCCGAGTTCGGAGGTTTCCTCGACACCCGGGAGAATGGCAGCCTCGTTCTCGATTTCGGCATTGGAAACCGGCTCGTCGACGTCAGCCATATCGGCCGGTGCATCCGACACCGGTCCGCCGGCAGTCTCCATCTCGATCGCGGCAACCGGATCGACAGCTGCAACGGGCAGATCTTCCGCGCGCGTCTTTGGTTCAAGCTCCCCCTGAACGGCATCCGCTTCGGTGATCGGTGCCGGAGCCCGATCTTCGACCTGCTGTTCGGGGGGGACGTCGCCGAAGGTGAAGACGCGTTTGATGAAACTCAGTGCCATAAGAAATCCGTTCCGGTCAGGCCGCCCGCTCTGTGGCGGGAGCGGCCATGACCCGCATGTCGAGATGTTTGCCGTTATGGCCAGTTATCATAATGCGCTGGATGTCCCGGGGAACCAGCCCCGGCACGGCGACCAGCGAAAAGTTTTCGGTATGCGCCAAACCGTTGTTTTCAACGATGACGATCTGTTCGGTCCCCACCATGCGGTCGAGATGGGCTTTATGCAACGCTTCGCCCGTTGCACGAAGCCGTGCTGCACGCTCCTTGACCACTGCCCGGTCGAGCTGCGGCATCCGCGCGGCCGGCGTTCCGGGACGCGGGCTATAGGGGAAAACATGCAGAAAGGAAATGCCGGCGTCCTGCGCAAGCGTCGCCGAATTCTCAAACATCTCTTCCGTCTCGGTGGGAAACCCGGCGATCATGTCGGCGCCGAATGCGATTTCGGGCCGCAGGCGCCGCGCCTGTTCGACGAAGGCGAAAGCCTCGCGGCGACTGTGGCGGCGTTTCATCCGCTTCAGGATCATGTCGTCGCCATGCTGCAACGAGAGGTGCAGATGCGGCATGAAGCGCGGCTCGTCGGCGATCAGATCCCAGAGGTGATTGTCCGCCTCGATACTGTCGATAGACGACAGCCGCAGCCGCAGGATTTCAGGCACCTGCTTCAGAAGCGTCTTCGCGAGAAGCCCGAGCGTCGGCTGGCCAGGAAGGTCGCCGCCGTAGCTGGTGGCATCGACGCCGGTCAGCACGATCTCGCGATACCCGCCTTCGACAAGCCTGCGCGCCTGTTCGACGACCGCGCCCATCGGCACCGAACGGGAATTGCCGCGACCGTAGGGAATGATGCAGAACGTGCAGCGATGGTCGCAGCCGTTCTGGACCTGGATGAAGGCCCTCACGTGACCGTCGATATGACGGATCATCTGCGGCGCCGTCGCCTTGATGCTCATGATGTCGTTGACGCGAAGTTTCTCTTCCGACGACACGCCGAAATCCGGAAGCGCGCGGTAGGATTGGCTCTTCAGCTTTTCCTCGTTGCCGAGCACCATGTCCACTTCGGGCATGTCGGCAAACGTCTGCTTTTCGGTCTGAGCGGCGCAACCCGTGACGACGATCCGGGCATGCGGATTGTCACGGCGCACGCGGCGGATGGTCTGGCGGGCCTGGCGCACCGCTTCCGAGGTCACAGCACAGGTATTCACCAGCACGGCATTGTTGAGCCCGGCCTTTTCGGCCTCCGCCCGCATCACTTCCGATTCGTAGGTGTTCAGCCGACAGCCAAAGGTGATGACCTCGACGCCACTCAATGGACCTGCGCCCCTTGGTAAGCGCCCTGCCCCAATTCCCCGTCACGCGAAAATTCACCGGTGACCGGATCGACCTTGCCGGACCATTCCCATTCCGCAGGGCCGGTCATGACAACGTGATCGTCTTCACGCCACTCGATGACAAGCGGCTGCCGGGTGGGCGCTGAGGCAACATCGATGGTCACGGTGCGACCCGTGCGGCCGGTGCGCGCAGCGGACACGCCGGCGGCACAGGCGGCGGAACCGCAGGCAAGCGTCAGACCCGCGCCGCGTTCCCACGTGCGGGTGCGCAGCGACGTTTCCGATGTCACCTGCGCCAGCGTGATATTTGCCTTTTCCGGAAAGATCGGATGGTTTTCGAGAAGCGGTCCGAACCGTTCCAGATCGAAATCCATCGGGTCGCGGTCGACCCAGAAGATCGCATGCGGATTGCCGATCGCCATTGCGGACGGCGAATGCAGGATCGGCGCATCGATCGGGCCGATCTGCAGCTCGATCCGGCTGGTATCGTAGAATTCTTCAGACAACGGGATCTTGTCCCAGGCAAAGGCCGGCTTGCCCATATCGACCGAGATCGTGCCATCCTCGTGCTCACGCGCATTGAGAATGCCGGCAACCGTCTGGAAGGTGAAAACCTTGCGGCCAGTCTCGGAGCTCAAGGCCTGCACGACGCAGCGCGTGCCGTTGCCGCAGGCCTGGGCCTTGCTGCCGTCGCAGTTCAGGATGTCGATAAACGCGTCGGTACCCGCTATCTTCGGATCGTGGATCGCCATGATCTGGTCGAACTGGGTCGCAGCATCCGCGTTGAGCGCAACGGCTGCTTCCGGCGTGACCTTGTCGGCGCGACCGCGCATGTCGATGACCAGGATCTTGTTGCCAAGCCCGTTCATGCGCGCAAATTCGACCTGTTCTGCCATGATTGCCAACCCGTGCGGTAATTTACCGGTCATCGGCCGTATATGGCGGAAAACGCCATGAATTGCCAGTAGCGCGCGCAACTTGTGCGGCGAGCGCCATTCTCCGATCCTGTCATCCGAAGATCTGGTCGACCAGCGCATGCACCCGGCGGAACGCCGCCCTGGCGCCTTCTGCTGCCTCGAGTTCCTCTGCCTCGGTCAGCAGAAGCTCGTTATAGGCCGAAACGAAGTTGCGCCAGTGCAGGCCGCGGCCGTCCGTGTGGCCGGCCAGATGCCGCGCGCCGAAATCGTCCGACAACCCGAGCTTGGCCGCTTCCTTGCGCAGGAAGGCTGCGCCGAGATTGGAGCCTTCGGCGACATAGAGCCAGCCGAGCGCGGTCGCAGGGTTCAGGGGGCCGGTCGTTGATCCCAGCTGTTCCGGCACGCCGCCGAGATCCGCGATGTCGTGGCGAAGCGCTTCCAGCCGGCAACGCCCGGCAAGGCCGGGCAGCAGCCGGTTGAGTTCGGCGGCCGCGTAGAGCGGCGCGACATCGGCGTGGAACCGATGCTGCACGTCGAGAAACAAGGCATAGCGCTCGCGATTGGCGAATGGCTCCGCCCGCATGATCCGCTTGTCGAGCGTATCATGCGTGCCCGCTGTCTGCGCCTTGAGGCGCTGGATGCGAGTAGCGTCCGTCAGGCGGTCCAGTTCGATCTGCATATCTTGCCCCAAATACTCATGTTTCCGCATCAAGCAAACTGTGGAGCGGCTCGTCAAGCTCCGTCACGCCGGAACGTCGAAAACCTCACCTGCCCGCATCGGCCGGAATCGTTCACGCGCAATACCACGACTGTCGAGCGCCGCAAACAGCGCCTCCACCGGCTGGTCGATGCCCTCGTCGGTCAGCTTGACCGTGCCCCAGTGATGCCCGGCAACGAAGGAGGCTCCGCAAAGCTGCATCCCTTCGACGGCTTCCTGCGGATCCTGGTGCTGCGCCTTCATGAACCAGCGCGGCTCATAGGCGCCGAACGGCAGGTTCGCGAGGCGGAAAGGACCATGCTTACTGCCCGCGGCGCGATAGTTGACGCCCTCGTGAAATCCGGTATCGCCCACATGATAGACCTTGCCGGCCGGCGTTTCAAACACGAAGGCCGCCCACAATGCCTTGCGCCGGTCGCCGAGACCCCGCGCCGACCAGTGATGGCAGGGCTCGCAGTGAAACACGACGCCGGGCGCTACAGTCTCGCTGCCGCCCCAGTCCATGACCGTGATCTTCGCATCCGGCACCTTGGAGCGGATGATCGCATCATTGCCGAGCGGTGTGATGAAATGCGGCTTGTCGCGGCCCTCAAGCACCCACAGCGTCTCGAGATCCATGTGGTCGTAGTGATTGTGGGTAACGAGCACGATATCAATCGGCGGCAGATCACCGATGCGGATACCCGGCGGATTGACCCGCTTGGGCCCGGCGAAGGAGACCGGACTGGCACGCTCCGACCAGACCGGATCGGTCAGAATATTGACGCCGGCAACCTGGATCAGCAGCGACGCATGGCCGACCATGGTGACGACAAGACGATTGCCGGTCACGCGCGTCTCCGGCACGGCCTGCGGAAACGGGCTGGCAAACGTGTCCGGCCAGGGAATATTGCCGTTGCCGAACTTCCAGCGCAGGAGATCGAGAGTTCCGCGCGG
Source organism: Rhizobium sp. Leaf306 (assembly GCF_001423425.1). GTDB lineage: Bacteria > Pseudomonadota > Alphaproteobacteria > Rhizobiales > Rhizobiaceae > Neorhizobium > Neorhizobium soli. The sequence continues at coordinate 138,583 of NZ_LMNX01000005.1, read as the reverse complement.
CTCCTCTCCGCCGGGATTGAAGAAATGCGTTCCGTCGAAGTGATCGGATACCGGCCCGGAATAATAGCTGTTGGCTGCCATGGCACCTCTTGCGGTCAACCCGCCGGCAAGGGCTACCACTGCGCCGATCCCGGACCATTTGAGAAAATTGCGACGTTTCATGAGGTCTGTTCGATCACCAGGGTTTGCAAGAGCTGCGCCATCAAGGCCACCTCTATCTAGGTTCGCATATATCCCCTATAGAATACGGCAATTCGCGCACGGGCGGAAGCTTGCGGCAACATCAGATCTCCGGCATCTCGTCAGCGGACGCCCTCGCCCGCGGCAAAACCCCGGCGCGCCTTGACTTCCACCCCCATTTCCTGTTTAAGCCCGGCAATCTGCTGACAAGTCCGAGAACTTGGAGCCGCCGACCGGGAGCCGAACTATTCGGAAACCCGGAGGTCAACACCCGACAGCGCGTGGCGCCCTCGGGTGCTATTTGGCTTTGCGTACTCCTTGGTGCCTTGTATTTGCCGGCGAAAGAACCGACGTTTTTGGGCACCCGGAAACGAAGAAGGAATACACGATGTTCGAAAACCTCCAGGACCGTCTTGGCTCCATTCTGAATGGACTGACCGGCCGTGGCGCATTGAGCGAAGCGGATGTATCCGCCGCCCTGCGCGAGGTTCGCCGTGCGCTTCTGGAAGCCGACGTGGCGCTGGAAGTGGTGCGCGCCTTTACCGACAAGGTTCGCGAAAAGGCCGTCGGCGCCGAGGTTCTGAAATCGATCAAGCCCGGCCAGATGGTCGTCAAGATCGTCCATGACGAACTGGTCGAAATGCTCGGGACCGAAGGCGTCGGCATCAGCCTGCATGCCGCGGCCCCTGTTGTCATCATGATGGTCGGTCTGCAGGGTTCGGGTAAGACCACGACCACAGGCAAGATCGCCAAGCGGTTGACCGACCGCGAAAAGAAAAAGGTGCTGATGGCGTCGCTCGATACGCGACGTCCGGCAGCTCAGGAACAGTTGCGCCAGCTTGGCGTCCAGACCGGCGTCGATACGCTGCCTGTTATCGCCGGCCAGTCGCCGACCGATATCGCCGCGCGCGCCGTGCAGGCTGCAAAGCTCGGCGGCCACGACGTCGTCATCCTCGACACCGCCGGCCGCACGCATATCGACGAACCGCTGATGGCCGAAATGGCGGAAATCAAGCGGAAGTCCAATCCGCATGAAATCCTGCTGGTCGCCGACTCACTAACTGGCCAGGACGCCGTCAATCTGGCCCGCAATTTCGACGAACGCGTCGGCATTACCGGCCTCGTGCTGACCCGCATGGATGGCGATGGCCGCGGCGGTGCAGCACTTTCGATGCGCGCCGTCACCGGCAAGCCGATCAAGCTGATCGGTGTCGGCGAACGGATGAACGAACTCGAGGAGTTCCATCCCCGCCGCATCGCCGACCGTATTCTCGGCATGGGCGACATCGTCAGCCTCGTCGAAAAGGCAGCTGAAAACATCGACGCGGAAAAAGCCGCGGCGATGGCCAAGAAGATGCAGTCGGGCAAGTTCGACCTGAACGACCTCGCCGACCAGCTGCGCCAGATGAAGTCGCTCGGCGGCATGGGCGGCATCATGGGAATGATGCCCGGCATGGCCGGTATGAAGGACAAGCTTGCCGCATCCGGCATGAGCGACAAGATGTTCGACCGCCAGATCGCCATCATCGGCTCGATGACGAAGGCCGAACGCGCCAACCCGGATATGCTGAAGCACTCCCGCAAGAAACGCATCGCAGCCGGCTCCGGCACGGACGCGTCCGAAATCAACAAGCTGCTGAAAATGCACCGCCAGATGGCCGACATGATGAAAATGATGGGCGGCAAGGGCAAGGGCGGCATGATGAAGCAGATGATGGGCGGCCTTGCCGGCAAGATGGGTCTTGGTGGCATGGGCGGCGGAATGGGTGGAATGGGCGGCATGCCCGATCTTTCCAAGCTCGATCCGAAGCAGCTGGAAGCCCTGCAGAAGCAGGCCGAAGCTGCCGGCCTGAAGCCTGGCTCGATGCCGGGCATGGGCGGCGGAATGCCGGGTCTTGGCGGCGGAAAGCTCCCCGGCCTTGGCGGCTTCCCGGGTCTTCCCGGCCTGCCTGGCAAGAAGAAGTGAGGGGAGGACGCGATGGTTGACCCTGAGATCAAGGCAAAGCTTTCGAGCTACCGCCAGTCGATCGACAATATCGATGCGGCACTGGTGCATATGCTGGCGGAACGCTTTCGCTGCACCAAGGAAGTGGGCGTCCTCAAAGCCCAATACGATTTGCCGCCGGCAGACCCGGCGCGCGAGGAATACCAGATCGAACGCCTTCGCCGCCTGGCGGACGACGCTCATCTGGACCCGGATTTCGCCGAGAAGTTCCTGAACTTCGTCATCAAGGAAGTCATCCGGCATCATGAAGCCATCGCCGCCGAACACGGCGGTAAGGAAACTGCTTAAACAATAACGACACGGCCCGCCGGGACGGCGGCCCAGACAAACCTAGGAGTGAATACAATGCCCTTGAAGATCCGTCTTGCCCGTGGTGGCTCGAAGAAGCGTCCTTACTACACGATCGTCGTTGCTGACGCCCGTTCGCCGCGTGACGGCCGCTTCCTGGAAAAGGTCGGTTCGTGGAACCCGATGCTTGCCAAGGACGACGCAAAGCGCGTTGAAGTCAACGTAGAGCGCGTTCAGCATTGGCTCGACAACGGCGCACAGCCGACCGACCGCGTTCTGCGCTTCCTCGCAGAAGCCGGCGTTGGCCAGCGCGATGCCAAGAGCAACCCGGAAAAGGCAAAGCCGGGCAAGAAGGCTCAGGAACGCACTGCCGAGCGCGCAAAGAAGATCGAAGACGCCAAGGCAGCTGCTGCCGCGGAATAAGATCCGCTTCTTTTGATTCGACGGGTGGTGCGGCAACGCACCGCCCGTTTTGCTGTTTTCATTCCGCCGAGACTGTTTTCATTTCACTGTGTTGCGCTTAAATGGGCGCGAAGAAACCGGAGCCTTCCCGCATGACCAAGCTCGAAAACCCAGTTCTGATGGCAACGATCGGCGCTGCCCAGGGCCTGCGGGGCGAGGTGCGGGTGAAATCCTTTACAGAGGATCCGACGGCGCTCGGCGACTACGGCAACCTTTACACCGCGGACGGCCGGGTCTTCGAGATCCTCGATATCCGCGAGGCGAAAACCGTCGTCATCGTCCGCTTCCGCGGCATCAACAGCCGCGAGGATGCAGAAGCGCTGAACGGCATCGAGCTGTTCGTCGACCGTGACAACCTGCCGGACGAGGGACTGGACGACGACGAATTCTACTACGCCGACCTAGAGGGCCTGGAAGCCGTCGACAAGGACGGCAAGAGCTTTGGCACGGTCAGCGCCGTTTTCGATTTCGGCGCCGGCGACCTCCTGGAGCTGAAAGGCCCCGGCCGTCGTCCGTCGCTCATTCCGTTTACCGAGGCAGCCGTTCTGGAGATCGATCTCGAAGGCGGCAAGATCCTGATCGATCCCGAAGCTGCGGGCCTGATCGAAAACCCGGACGAAGACGACGCGAACTCGAACTTTCCGCGCAAGGACAAGTGACCGCGATGCCGTTTCGCGCGACGGTGCTCACCCTCTATCCGGAAATGTTTCCCGGCCATCTCGGCTTTTCCCTCTCCGGCAAGGCAATGGAACGCGGGCAGTGGTCGCTTGAAGCGATGCAGATCCGTGATTTCGCGGAGGACAAGCACCGTACTGTCGACGACACGCCGGCCGGCGGCGGCGCCGGCATGGTGTTAAGGGCGGATATTCTCGGCAAGGCGATCGATTCCCTCGTAGATGACAGCCGTCCCCGCCTGCTGATGAGCCCGCGCGGAAAGCCGCTCAGCCAGAAGCGGGTCCGCGAGCTTGGCGATGGCGAGGGCGTGGTGATCGTCTGCGGTCGTTTCGAAGGCGTCGACCAGCGGGTGATCGATGCACGCCAGCTCGAGGAAGTGTCGATCGGCGACTATATCCTTTCGGGCGGCGAGCCGGCAGCCCTGACCCTGCTCGATAGCGTCGTGCGCATTCTGCCGGGCGTGATGGGCAATGCCCTGTCCGGCACCCACGAAAGCTTCGAGCACGGCCTGCTCGAACATCCGCATTATACCCGCCCACAGGTCTTCGAAGACCGGGAAATCCCCGCTATTCTGACCTCCGGCAACCATGCCGCGATCGAGAAATGGCGGCTCGAACAGTCGCTGCGGCTTACTCGGGAACGCCGCCCGGACCTGCTGAACGAGAGCTAGCCGGTCACGAAATAGTAGACGGTGAGGCCTGCGCCGACCGCCACCACGCACCAGCGCAGCACTGCCTGCGGAACGCGCCGTGCGAGCCACACGCCGCAATAGCCGCCAAGCGCGCCGGCCGGCATCATGATGATCGTTTCCGGCCAGGCAATCACGCCGCCGCCGACAAAGACGACGATCGCGACGCCGGCAATCAGCGCCGCCAGCATGTTCTTCAGCGCGTTGAGATGGTGATAGCTGCCGCCGGTCGTCATACCCAGCACCGCCAGCATCATGATCCCCATTCCGGCCCCGAAGAACCCACCATAGATCGATGTCAGGAACTGACCGATGACCGAAAGCGGCGAGTTGGCAGGGCGCTCGGACGAGGCTTTCGGCTTAAGCCATGGGCCTGCCGCAAACACGGCGGTCGCGGCGCCCAGGAGCCACGGCACGACCTGGCGAAACGCGTCATTGTCGAGCGCCAGCAGGATCAGCGCTCCCAAAATCGAGCCGATGACGGAGACGATTGCGAGCGCCAAAGCACTTCGCCAGTGGCTGGCAATCTCGCGGCGATAGGCAAGCGTCGAGGTGACATAGCCCGGAAACTGCACGATCGACGATGTTGCATTGGCCGAGATCGGCGGCACGCCGGCAAGCGTCAAGGCGCCGAAGACGAGAAACGTCCCGCCGCCGGCAATCGCGTTGGCGGCGCCCGAGAAAAAGCCGGCAGCGGCCAACAGCACCACCATGGTGATCGACATGAATCCTCCCGAATTCTTTTCGGTCAGCCTTTAGACCTGCTATAGAGAGGCAGCAAGCGGCGAAAACGCCACCGATCGCCACAAAATTGCGGCATGCCCGATGACAAGCGCATGCCTTTCGTGTAATGGCGCGAACGGAAATGGGAAAACTGTCCCGTCTGCCAGCAACAAAGAATGGCGAAACGCTCTGCCGCAAGGCAGATCCAGAGGCTTTGACCAACGGATCCTAAGAGCGCTCTGGCTGTTTCAGAAAAACCTGAGGTTTGACACATGAACATCATCCAGCAGCTTGAGGCCGAACAGGTCGCCAAGATCGAAGCCAAGCGCTCGCTTCCAGAATTTTCCCCGGGCGACACCGTCCGCGTCAACGTCCGCGTGACGGAAGGCACCCGTACCCGCGTACAGGCCTATGAAGGCGTTTGCATCGCCCGTTCCGGCGGTGGCATCAACGAAAGCTTCACCGTTCGCAAGATCTCCTACGGCGAAGGCGTCGAGCGCGTATTCCCGGTCTACTCGCCGCTCGTCGAAGGCGTCGAAATCGTTCGCCGCGGTCGCGTCCGTCGCGCCAAGCTGTACTACCTGCGCGATCGTCGCGGCAAGTCGGCTCGTATCGTCGAGAACACCGGCACGCGTGCACGCAAGCTGAACGAAGCCGAGCGCGCTGCAGTTGTCGAAGAAAAGGCACGCATCGAAGCTGAAAAGATCGCAGCAGCACAGGCTCTCGCCGCCGACAAGGCAGCAGCAGAAGCCGCTGAAGCGAAGGCTGCGGAAGAAGCAAAGGCTGCAGAAGCAGCATCTGCTGAATAAGATTTCCCTTCATGGGATGAGAAAAGGCGGCCGGTTGGCCGCCTTTTTTATTGCCTGCGATTGCCCTCGGGCATTGATATCGATCCCATGCAGTTGCGTCTGCAAAGCCAAACCCAGCGATCTTCGTCTGAAGGAATGGTTGTGCTTGTCTTCCCGCAGAAATTGGTGAGATTTGGCTGAGATATTTCTCTTGAGGATCGCCCCATGCTGAAAAGACGTTTTGTCATTGCCGCCCTCGCAGTTGCAAGCCTGGCACCGGTCACTGCTTTTGCGCAAAACCTGCCGGACCTGAAGGGCCGATCCGTTGTCGTCGTCACCGAAAACGCCTACCCGCCCCTGCAGTTCGTCGATCCGAAGACGGGCAAGGCGATCGGCTGGGAGTATGATGCGATGAACGAGATCGCCAAGCGGTTGAATTTCAAGGTCGAGTACCAGAACGTCAGCTGGGACGCGATGATCCAGGCCGTGTCCGATGGCCAGTACGACATCGGCATGACCGGCATCACCATCAAGGATGAACGCAAGGCACAGGTCGATTTCTCCGATCCCTACCTGCGCTCCGAACAGTTCATGCTGGTACGTGGCGACGAAACCCGCTTTGCCGACGAAAAGGCCTTCGCTGCCGTGGACGGCGCGCTGATCGGCGCCCAGCCGGGCACCTCGCCCTTCTATACAGCCGTCTACAGCATCCTCGACGGCAACGAGCAGAACCCGCGCATCAAGCTGTTCGAAACCTTCGGCGCAACCGTGCAGGCGTTGAAAGGCGGCGATGTCGATCTCGTCCTGACCGACAGCGTTGCGGCGAAAGGCTATGTCGACGCGTCGAACGGCGGGCTGAAGGTGATCGGCGGCCCGCTCGGCGCCGAAGATTTCGGCTTCATCTTCAAGAAGGGATCGGATCTCGCAGCGCCCGTCAACGCCGCGATCGCCGCGCTGAAAGCCGACGGCACGCTGGATGCCCTGAACAAAAAGTGGTTCCTCGACTACAAGATGGGCCAGTGACCATCAGGATGGCAGGCACCGCGGACAGGGTCGAAACCTGATGACCTTTCAGACCCTGCCGACATCGGGCGGCGATGGTGATCGTCCGTGGTGGCTCGCAGCCGTCGTCGTCATAGGCCTCGCGATCGCAGCCGTGATCGTCGTCAACGATCTCTATGCCCAAGTGTTTGCCACAGTCTCGCGCGGCATCTGGGTGACGGTGTTCGTGACGGTCACGGCCTTCGTGCTTGCCACCGCGCTAGGCCTGGCGATCGCGCTTGCCGGTCTTTCCGATCGCCTCGCGCTGAGGCAGGCGGCGCGCTTCTATGTGGAAGTCGTGCGCGGCATCCCGATCCTGGTGCTTTTATTCTACATTGCCTTTGCCGGCGCACCGGCGATCGTCGGTTTTTACAATGTCCTGATCACGCCATTGGTCGACGGCGGCTGGCTGGAGCCGATGCAGGTCCGCGATCTGTCGCTGATGTGGCGAGCGATCATTGCGCTGACGATCGGCTATTCCGCCTTTATCGCCGAGATCTTTCGCGCCGGTTTCCAGTCCATCGATCGCGGCCAGGTCGAAGCGGCCATGGCGCTCGGGCTGACGCGGGGTCAGCGCTTTCGCCTTGTCGTGTTTCCGCAAGCGATACGAGTGATCTTCCCACCCCTCTCGAACGACTTCGTTGCCATGGTGAAGGACAGTTCTCTCGTTTCGGTTCTCGGCGTGGCCGATATCAGCCAGGCCGGCAAGATCTATGCGTCCGGCTCGTTCCGGTTTTTCGAAACCTATTCGATCGTCGCCTATATCTACCTGATCCTGACGATCGGCTTGTCGATTGCCTTGCGGCAAGTCGAAAAGAGGATGCGGGAACAGGGGATCAGAAAGGCAAGCCGTCGATAGAAGGCATCGCCCGCATTCGCCGCCGTCAGGAGGACCTGAGGACGAACCTGTCGCGGCCGGAGGCCTTCGCCTCGTACAGCGCTTCATCCACGGCCTGCAACAGGCTGAGGCGATCCGACCCTGCATGCGGTGCGAGGGCAGCACCCACGCTCAGACGTGCATTGACGATATGCCTGCCCACGGCAAACGGGCTGCGGAACCGTTTCACGAGGCGTTCCGAAAGACCGGCCAGCGCATTGGCATTGGCAAGGTTCGGTACGAAGACGGCGAACTCGTCGCCACCCATCCGGACGGCAATTTCCTGGACACCGAGGCATTCGGTAATGCGTTGCGCCGCCTGCTTCAGCACTTCATCGCCAGCGGGATGGCCGAGCGTGTCGTTGATCGTCTTGAACCCGTCCATATCCATGTAGAGAACGCCGACCGTCTGCTGCGCCGAAAACGCATCGGCCAGCATGCCGTCGACGATCGAGACCAGCGCCGCGCGATTGTAGAACCCGGTCATCGGATCGGTGATTGCGGCCAGCCGCAGCTTTTCCTCGGCAAAACCCATCACATGATTTGCCTTCTGCAACCGCAAAAGACCGCTCGCCACCTCGGCGAAATGCATGAGATTGGCGATCTCCCGGTCGCTGAATTCGCGCGGCTCGGTATCGAGAAGGCAGAAGGCACCAACGGGAAGACCCGGCTCCAGCGCGACCGGCGCACCGGCATAGGACCTGAAACCCGGCTCGCCCAGCACATAAGGAAGATCGCGCAGTTCCGGATGGCGGGCAAGATCGGGAACCACCACGACCTCGTTGTCGAACACGACACGGGAGCAGATCGAGATGTCGCGCGGGCATTCGCTCGTTCGAATGCCAACTTGGCAGGCCACCCGATGCCAATCGGCGTCGACGATGTTGACGGCCGCATAAGGCGTCGTGAACACATCCTTGGCAAGCTTCACAAGCGCCTCGAGCTCCGGCGTGGAGGGTCCGTCGGCGGAAATCAGGGCCCGCACAGAGAGCAGGCGTTCAGCCTCGTTGTCGGGAAGCTGCGCTGGCAAAGCCATTCTCGTCTCCTCTTTCAGGCCCGGGAGGCGCTGCCGACCGGCCCCCCATGAGGGGGTTCCTTTAGTAGCGTTCTCGCATGTACGTTTTCTGGAGGCAATTGCCGAGAATTCAAAAAACTGCTACACCCTTTGCCATGGGATCGAAATTCGGATGTCTCGCGAACCGCATGATCGTGCTGCAGGACCACAAGCGTCTGCCGTCACGCTTTTTTGCGCGCGTATCCGGCGCTCTATGCAGCCGACTTAGCTGACCGGGCAGACATGTCCGGCGCGGCCTAAGATGCCGCCTCTATTTCCCCACCCATTCTCAATCTTATTGGACCGCAGCCATGAGCGCACCTCGTACTTTGTATGACAAGATCTGGGACGACCACGTCGTCTCCCGCGATGAAAACGATACCTGTCTTCTCTATATCGACCGTCACCTGGTGCATGAGGTGACGAGCCCGCAGGCCTTCGAGGGCCTGCGCCTTGCCGGACGCAAGGTGCGCTCGCCGCAGCGCACGCTCGCCGTCGTCGATCACAACGTGCCGACCTCGCCTGACCGTCACCTCGGCATCAAGAACGAGGAAAGCCGCATCCAGGTCGAGGCGCTGGCCGAAAACGCCAGGGATTTCGGCGTCGAATACTTTTCCGAAAGCGATGTCCGCCAGGGTATCGTCCATATCGTCGGGCCGGAACAGGGTTTTACCCTGCCAGGCATGACGATCGTCTGCGGTGACAGCCATACCTCGACGCACGGCGCCTTCGGTTCGCTGGCGCACGGCATCGGCACGTCGGAAGTGGAGCATGTTCTCGCCACCCAGACGCTGCTGCAGACCAAGGCGAAGAACATGCTGGTCCGCGTCGACGGCAAACTGCCGGCGGGCGTCACGGCAAAGGACGTCATCCTGTCGATCATCGGCGAAATCGGCACCGCCGGCGGCACCGGACACGTCATCGAGTTTGCCGGCGAGGCGATCCGGTCGCTCTCCATGGAAGGCCGCATGACCGTCTGCAACATGACGATCGAAGGTGGCGCTCGTGCCGGCCTGATCGCTCCTGACGAGACGACGTTCGAGTATATCAAGGGCAAGCCGCGCGCGCCGAAGGGCACCGCCTGGGATATGGCCGTCGACTACTGGAAGACGCTGCACACGGACGAAGGCGCTCATTACGACAAGGTCGTGGTGCTGGACGCAGCCGCCCTGCCCCCGATCGTTTCCTGGGGCTCCTCGCCCGAGGACGTGACCACGATCGAAGGCACGGTTCCCGATCCCGACCAGATCAAGGACGAAAACAAGCGCACCTCCAAATGGCGCGCGCTCGAGTATATGGGCCTGACGCCGGGCACGAAGATGACCGACATCACCATCGATCGCGTCTTTATCGGCTCCTGCACCAACGGCCGCATCGAGGATCTGCGCGCTGCGGCAAAGATGGTCGAAGGCAAGACCGTTGCGTCGACGGTGTCGGCCATGGTCGTTCCGGGCTCCGGCCTCGTCAAGGAACAGGCGGAAGCCGAAGGTCTCGACCGGATCTTCAAGGCTGCCGGTTTCGATTGGCGCGAGCCTGGCTGCTCCATGTGCCTTGCCATGAACGACGACCGCCTCAACCCCTATGAACGTTGCGCTTCGACCTCGAACCGCAATTTCGAGGGCCGTCAGGGCTCCAAGGGCCGCACCCACCTCGTCTCCCCCGCCATGGCCGCCGCCGCCGCCGTCGCCGGCCGCTTCGTGGATATCCGCGACTGGAAATAGGCTGAAGGCTCTTCATGCCAGACAAGCGAAGCCGCTGGATGTGAAAGCATCCGGCGGCTTTTTGCTGCGATGAACAGCGCTCACAGCCGGTTCAGGAAAACACGTTTGATCTTTCGGGACGCGTCAATACGGTAGATTTTTAAGGAGATCGGCCGGCAATGCCTGTCGGCCCGCTCCGTCTTTTGCCGCGCGACTGAAGGATCGCCAAGCAATGAGCCCGACCGTCATCGCGCTGGCGCTCACCGCCGCCGTCATGCATGCCAGCTGGAATGCATTCCTGCGCTCGGGCGCCGACAGGCTGTGGTCGATCACCGTGATGGGCATCACGGGCATTCTCGCCGCTCTCCCGGTCATGCTGTGGTTTCCATGGCCGACGGCCGCAGGCCTCGGGTTTATCCTCGCCTCATCGATGCTGCAGGTGGCCTACAGCATCTTCCTCGTCTTCGCCTACCGGCTGGGCGACCTCGGACAGGTCTACCCGATCGTGCGCGGCTCCGTGCCGCTTCTGGTGTCACTCGGCGGCTTCCTGATGATGGGACAAACGCTCACCTCTTCCCAGATTCTCGGCGTCATCCTGGTAGCGGCTGGCATCATGAGCCTCTCGACCGGCAGCCAGCGCGCGCCGACCACGTCCATTTTGTGGGCGCTGCTGACCGGCCTAATCATCGCCACCTACGCGACGGTTGATTCCATCGGCGTACGCTATCTGCCCGATCCGGGTGCCTATGCAGCCTGGGTGCTGTTCACCTATGGCGTGCTGCTGATTGTCGCGTATACGCTGATGCGGGGGCGCTTGCGCCTGGACATCCGCGAGCGGGAAACCCGCAAGGCCCTGCTGGCCGGCATCTTCGTGCTGATCGCCTATGGCGTCGTCATCATCGCCTACTCCATGGGACCTGCCGGCCCTATCACCGCAATCCGCGAAACGAGCGTGGCCTTCGCGATGATCATCGGCAGGCTGTTCCTCGGCGAGACACTCACACCGAAGCGCATCGTGGCAGGGCTCATCGTGGCGGCCGGTGCGATTGCCATCGGCCGGTAGCCCATCCGAAAAGCCTCACCCCAAAACCCGCACCACCGTCCCCTTGCGCAGAAACGGCAGCAGCCGCTTCATGTCGCGCGGGTGAACCGCGACACAGCCGGCTGTCGGCTGGTAGCCTGGGCGGATCAGGTGGAAGAAGATGGCCGAGCCGCCGTGGCGCTTGCGCGAGGTGATGTTCCAGTCGAGCACGAGGCAGATATCGTAGAGCTCGTCGGCCCGCTTCATCTCCTCATGACTGGGCTTGAACGGAGCCTTCACCAGGCGGTTGTAGGCCGGGTGCTTCGGCTCGTCGCACCAGAGCATGTCTTTGCCGATGCGGCGAAGCGGAAGCCGCGTGGCCGGCACCGAAAGACGGTCGCCGCGGATGAAGCCGCTGATGATCCGCATCGAGGCAATCGGCGTGCCTCCGTCGCCTTCCCGCTTGAACGCCGTCGTCCCGGATCGCCCGAGCGCTGCCTGAACGGTGATCCCGCCGCACGTCACGATGGCACGCCGGCGGTCACGCGGAGCGGTACGAACCGTGATGACAGGCGCCATTTTGTGATCTCCCTCGCGAAAAAGATGCATTTCACTCACAAGGTTTTGCTTTGAATATGATTTCGTTTGAATTCATAGCGGGTTGGGTTTTACATCGAAGAACCCTAGATACGTCTTACAAACGCAATAGGCGCTACGGAAGGCAAGAACTGCATGGCGAGAACGATACTGCTGGTCGATGACGACGATGATCTGCGCGAGACCCTTGTGGAGCAGCTCGGCTTCTACGACGAATTCTCGATTTTGCAGGAAGCCAATGCAACCAAGGCGGTCAATACCGCCAAGGCGACCCAGGTCGACCTTCTGATCATGGATGTCGGCTTGCCGGATATGGACGGCCGCGAGGCGGTCAAGGTCCTGCGCAAGAACGGCTTCAAGGCCCCGATCATCATGCTGACGGGCCACGACACCGATTCCGACACGATCCTCGGCCTCGAAGCAGGCGCCAACGATTACGTGACGAAGCCGTTCCGCTTTGCCGTGCTGCTTGCGCGTATCCGCGCGCAGCTTCGCCAGTACGAACAGAGCGAGGACGCCACGTTCACCGTCGGCCCCTATCTGTTCAAGCCAAGCCAGAAGCTTCTGACCACGGATGACGGCAAGAAGATCCGTCTGACGGAAAAGGAAGCGGCAATCATCCGCTATCTCTATCGCGCCGGCCTGAAAGTTGTCACCCGCGATATTCTTCTGGAAGAAGTATGGGGCTATAATTCCGGCGTTACAACGCATACACTGGAAACCCATGTCTATCGTCTGAGACAGAAGATCGAGCGCGACCCCTCGAATGCTGAGATTCTGGTGACGGAAAACGGTGGATACAAGATCGTTCCTTAACCCCGAAGACCGCAAACCCGTAAAATGGCACTGACCGACGATATAAGGCTTCTGTCGCAGGTGCCGCTTTTCAGGGAACTGGATAGCGACCAGCTGCGGCTGATCGCGTTCGGTGCCGAACGGCGTTCGACATCGACAGGCCAGGAGCTTTTCCGGGAACGCTCGCCCGCCGAATCCGCCTTCATCGTCTGCAAAGGCAGTTTCGACCTTTACTCGACCACCCGCGACGGCACCGTTCGTCTCGACAAGACGGTTGGGGCCGGCACGCTTCTATCCGAGCTCGCGCTGGTGACCATGGTCGAGCGCAAGTTCACGGCGATCGCCGCCGAGGATTCCGAAACGCTCAGGATCGGCCGCTCGCTGTTCGAACGCCTGCTGGAGGAATACCCTCAGGTGGGGCGATTGATCGAAAACCGGATCCGCGACAACATCGTCAGCCTCGCCAAGGCAGCACTCGCCATGCAGCACCGGTTCCGCTGAGACGACTGCTCCTTAGAACTTGAACACTGCCGTCACCGGAACGTGGTCCGATGGCTGGGTCCAGCCTCGGGCTTCCTTCAGCACCTCGATCCGGTCGAGAAACGGGCCAAGGTTCGGCGATGACCAGATATGATCGAGACGGCGACCCTTGTTGGCGGCTTCCCAGTCCTTGGCGCGGTAGCTCCACCAGGTGTAAATCTTTTCCGGCTCAGGCGTGTACTGGCGCATCAGATCGAGCCAGCCGCCCTTGGAGATGATCTCCTTCATGCCCTCAGTTTCGACCGGCGTGTGACTGACGATCTTCAGAAGCTGCTTGTGCGACCACACATCGTGCTCCAGCGGTGCGATATTCAGATCGCCGACGAGGATCGACGAAATGCCGGGCGTCGCATCGGCCTTCAAAACCTTCATCTCTTCGACAAAATCCAGCTTGTGGCCGAATTTCGGATTGATCGTCCGGTCCGGCTCGTCGCCTCCCGCAGGCACGTAGAAATTATGCACCCGGATGCGCCGGGTACCCGTCCCGAAAAGCGCCGAGATGTGCCGGGCATCGCCGACATTGCAGTAATTCTGGCGGTGATCTTCGGAGAGCGGGATCCGCGAGGCGATGGCGACGCCGTGATAGCCCTTCTGGCCGTGCACGATGATATGCTCGTAACCGAGGTCTCTCAGCGGCTGGTAGGGGAACTCAGGCTCCTGGCACTTGATCTCCTGCAGGCAGAGAATGTCCGGCTGGTTGCGGGTAATGAACTGCTGCACGATCGGCATGCGAAGCCGGACCGAGTTGATGTTCCAGGTGGTGATGGAGAATGTCATGCCTGCCCTCGCTGATGGGCATCACCTCTAGGCAATTTCGCATAGCAGGAAAAGCAAAAAGGGCCGCGTTTCCGCAGCCCTCCAAAAGCGATCCGTCCTAGTCGATATGTCTTACTTCACCTGATCATAGGGGATGGTGAACACTCTCTCGTCCATCGCCACGCCGTTGCGGACGTTATAGACCATCACGGACGTATCCTTGTTCTGGGCGTCGGTGATCGTCCACTGGCGAAGGTCGAAGGTCTTGGTGTCGAACATCATGGTGATAGTCGAGTCGCCGAAGATCGACTTGTTGCCGAGCACGATCGTCGTCAGGTCGGTTTCCTCACGCACGCTGCGCACGGTCGCGGATGTCAAATCGATGCGCTCGGACAAGAGCAGGCTGAGCGGCGTCTTCGACAGCGGGTAGATATCCCAGGTCTTGAGCTTGACGTTGCCCACGACCACGTTGCGACCATCGGCAATCACGCGCAGCGGCGACGGATCCTCGAAGTTGAAGCGCAGCTTGCCGGGGCGTTCGATAAAGAACTTGCCGCCGGTCTGTTCACCGCGCGGCCCGAATTGAACGAACTCGCCCATCATCGTCTTCACCGACGAGAAATGGTCGGCGATCCGCTGAGCCGAGGCACCGGCTGCGGCCTGCGCCATAACGGGCTTGGCCGCTCCCGCAACCAGCAGTCCGGCAACACCGCCGGCAAGGCCGAGCGAGAACTGGCGACGGCCGAGAAGTCCGGTCATGCTTTTGGAAAGAGTGGTCTTTTGTTCTGTCATTCTGGTCTCCTTCCGTGTTTCTGTTGTGGAAACACGGCGTCTTGATGGCCGCTTGCGCCGGATCACGAACCCCTGAAGACCGCTTTACCGGCCTTACCGATCCAGCACATCCGCTTCGGTCGGCACGAGGATCTCGCGCTTTCCGGCATGGTTGGCCGGGCCGATCAGGCCCTCCTGCTCCATCCGCTCGATCAGCGATGCCGCACGGTTGTAGCCGATGCCGAGACGGCGCTGGATGTAGGATGTGGAGGCCTTGCCGTCTTTGAGCACAACCGCCACCGCCTGGTCGTAAGGATCGTCCGAGTCGGAGAGGTTGGAAGTGCCGGCAGGTCCTGCGCCCTCGCCATCCTCGTCGTCATCAGCCGTGATAGCTTCGAGATATTGGGGCGACCCTTGAGTTTTCAAGTAGGCGACGATCTCTTCGACCTCGGTATCGGAGACGAAAGGCCCGTGGACACGCTGAATCCGACCGCCGCCCGCCATATAGAGCATATCGCCCTGACCCAGCAGCTGTTCGGCACCCTGTTCGCCGAGAATGGTACGGCTGTCAATCTTCGACGTGACCTGGAAAGAGATACGGGTCGGGAAGTTGGCCTTGATCGTGCCGGTAATGACATCGACCGAGGGGCGCTGCGTCGCCATGATCACATGGATGCCGGCCGCACGCGCCATCTGCGCCAGACGCTGGACAGCGCCTTCGATATCCTTGCCCGCTACCATCATCAGGTCGGCCATTTCGTCGATGATGACGACGATATAGGGGATCGGCTGCAGGTCGAACTCTTCCGTCTCGTAAACCGCCTCGCCGGTCTGGCGATCGAAACCGGTCTGGACGGTACGGGTCAGAACCTCGCCGCGCTCCATCGCCTGCTCGACGCGCGAATTGAACCCGTCGATATTGCGCACGCCGATCTTCGACATTTTCTTGTAGCGCTCTTCCATCTCGCGGACGGTCCATTTGAGCGCAACGACAGCCTTCTTCGGATCGGTGACAACCGGAGACAGGAGATGCGGGATGCCGTCATAGACGGAAAGCTCGAGCATCTTGGGGTCGATCATGATCAGGCGGCACTTCTCCGGCGTGTAACGATAGAGAAGCGAAAGGATCATCGTGTTGATCGCGACGGATTTACCAGAACCGGTGGTACCGGCCACGAGAAGATGCGGCATCTTGGCGAGATCGGCGACAACAGGCTCGCCCCCGATCGTCTTGCCGAGTGCCATGGCAAGCTTTGCCTTGCTGGTTTCGAAATCCTTCGAGCCGATCATTTCGCGCAGATAGACGGTTTCACGAATTCGGTTCGGCAGCTCGATCCCGATCGCGTTGCGGCCGGGAACGACCGCGACACGGGCAGCAATGGCGCTCATGGAGCGGGCTATATCGTCGGCAAGTCCGATCACGCGGGACGACTTGATGCCCGGCGCAGGTTCCAGTTCGTAGAGTGTCACGACAGGGCCCGGGCGGACGTGGATGATCTCGCCCTTGACGCCGAAATCCTCCAGCACGCCTTCCAGCATGCGGGCGTTCTGCTCCAGCGCGTCAGCCGACAGCGAAGCATCGCGGGCAATCGCCTTTGGTTCGGCAAGCAGGTGCACGGAGGGCAGCTGGAACCCTTCCGGCGAAATGAACGAGCCCTGCGCATCGCGACCGACGCGGGCGCTGGGCTTGGGAGGCGGTGCCGCCGGGACGACGCGCGGAGAGCCGTTGCCAGCAGATTTCGACCCGCGCGCGGCCGCGAAATCCTCATCGTGGTCGGCAAGGATCCCGGCCGGGCGCCGTGGATTGTCTGCCGTATCGAGCGACGAATCATCGTCGTCATCCGCGTCATTGGAGGACATCGGCGGTGCCGATACGATCCGGCGTGGCGACAGGACCCGCTCCGGTGCGCCATCGAGCGACGGCTCCATCCGGCTTCTGCCACCGGCAGAGGCCTGCTTGGCACGAACCGGCTCATTCAGGGTGCCGAATTCGTCGTCGTTGAAATCATAGGGCTGGTCGAAACCGACACGGGCGCGGGGCTTTGCCCCAGTCAGCCGCCGCAGGCGCGCCTGAGCGATATACCAGTAGTGTGCCAGTGCGCCGAACGCCAGGAAGCCTCCGAAGAGGCCGTTGTCGTCGCCGTCATCGTCCTCATCCTGACGGTTGCGCGCGGAAACGGCAGCCACGGGCGCATCGTCGTCATCGCTTTCCGTCTCGACGGCCTCGCCGACAAAGCCTGACGCAAACAGCATCAGCCAGATGCAGGGAATGGTGAAGATGCAGCCAAGCACGGTTGCAACCATGCCGGTGGGATAGGCGCCGACGAAGAGAGCCGGGAAGCGCAGGATCATGTCGCCAATGACGCCGCCGATGCCGTTCGGGATCGGCCAGGTCGCCGGCGCCGGAAAGCAGCCGAGCGTCGCCGAGGCGAGAAGCGTACCGCCGCCCCATGCTGCAAGCCGCGCCGGAATGCGATCGTAACGACGCCCGGAAATCAGAGCGAGCGCCAGGGCAAGGATTGGAAGCAGCGCAAAGATGCTCGCAAGTCCGAGGAACTGCATCATCAGGTCGGCGAAGGCTGCGCCCGAAAAGCCGAGGATATTGGCAGGCGGGTTGTCGGTGGCGTAGGAGAAACTCGGATCTGCGACATTCCACGTGGCAAGGGCTGCCACCGCCAGCGCCAGCAGCGTGAAAATGCCAAAGCCTGTCAGCGCGAGCGCCTGTCGCCAGACAAAGGCCGTGAGTACCAGGCGGGTGGATCGATTTGCCATAGCCGCCGAACTGCTTCTGCCCATCTTGTCTGCCCGCCGTCCTGAAAAACCGCCTGTTTCATGAACCGGCAGGTTTCGGCCGGTCACGCAATTCCAGGCAGAATACCCCCGCGATGGTTAACGCGACTTTAACCAAGATTGATCGGCTGGAATTCGCTTGGCAAAACGCAAAAGCCCGGACCAGAGGCCCGGGCTTGTGTGATGGTCATCAGAGATTGACGCTGCCTTCGAGAGGAAGTTGCAGCCTCTTACGAGTGGTAGGCAGCTTCGCCGTGCGAGGCGAGATCGAGACCTTCGCGTTCTGCTTCCACGGTGACGCGCAGGCCGACGACGAGATCGACGATCTTGTAGATGACCAGCGAGCCGATACCGCACCATGCGATGGTGACGAGAACGGCATAGACCTGGGTCATGAACTGACCGCCCATCGTGACGCCTTCGGCATAGCCGATACCGCCGAGCGAGGCGGATGCGAAGATGCCCGTGGCAAGAGCGCCGAACAGGCCGCCGATGCCGTGGACGCCGAACACGTCTGCCGTGTCGTCATAGCCGAACTTGTTCTTGATGACGGCAACGAAGAAGTAGCACAGCGGCGAGACGATCAGGCCCATGACGATGGCGCCCATCGGACCGGCAATGCCGGCAGCCGGCGTGATGGCGACGAGACCGGCGATCATGCCCGAGACAGCACCGAGCAGCGAAGCCTTGCCGCGGGTGAAGGTTTCGACGACGCACCAGGAGAGGACGGCTGCAGCGGTTGCAACAAAGGTGTTGACCGTTGCGAGCATTGCGCCGCCCGAAGCTTCGAGGTTGGAGCCTGCGTTGAAGCCGAACCAGCCGACCCAGAGCATTGCAGCGCCGACGAGCGTCAGCGTCATCGAATGCGGAGCCATCATGTCCTTGCCGTAGCCGGTACGCTTGCCGACCATGATCGCACCAATCAGACCTGCAAGACCTGCATTGATGTGAACGACGGTGCCGCCGGCAAAGTCAAGCGCGCCCCAACCGAAGATCAGGCCATTTGCGTCCCAGACCATGTGGGCGATCGGGAAGTAGACGAAGGTAACCCACAGGATGCAGAACAGGATCGAAGCCGAGAACTTGATGCGCTCGGCGAACGCGCCAATGATCAGTGCAGGCGTCAGAGCCGCAAAGGTCATTTGGAACATCACGAAGATGAATTCCGGAATGACCACGCCGTCGGAAAAGGTTGCAGCCGTCGAGTCCATGTTGACACCCGACAGGAACATTTTCGCCGTACCACCCCAGAAGGCGGAGGTGCTGCCGCCGAAGGCAAAGGAATAGCCGTAGGTGACCCAGATGATCATGATGGCGGCACCGGCAACGGTGCACTGCATCAGGACCGACAGCATGTTCTTGGTGCGGACGAGGCCGCCGTAAAACAGGGCGATGCCCGGCATCAGCATGAACAGCACGAGAAGCGTGCAGATGAACATGAACGCGGTGTCGCCCTTGTCGGCAACCGGGGCGGCAGCCGCGGCAGCGACTGCCGGTGCGGCAGCGTCCTGCGCAAAGGCGACGGCGGGCGCGGCGAAGGCCGCAGCCGCGGCACCGAGGCGCCCGAGAGTTGAAAATTTGGTAAATTGCATAGCTTGAAGACTCCCCTGTCAGCCGTTCTTACAGCGCTTCAGTATTGGTTTCGCCGGTGCGAATGCGCACGGCCTGCTCGATCGAATAGACAAAGATCTTGCCGTCGCCGATCTGGCCGGTCTTGGCGGAAGAGGCGATTGCTTCAACGGCTTTTTCGACGAGGTCGGTCGGAACCGCGATCTCGATTTTCAGCTTCGGCAGGAAGCTGACCGCATATTCCGTCCCACGGTAGATTTCCGTGTGTCCCTTCTGGCGTCCGTAGCCCTTTACTTCGGTCACGGTAAGGCCCTGGATACCGACAGCGGTGAGGGCTTCGCGCACCTCATCCAGCTTGAATGGCTTGATAATGGCCATTACAATTTTCATCTGGCTTCCCATCCTTTGTTGCTCGGCTCGGGGCCGATTCTCCTGGATCACTGCCTGATCAAGAGCAGCGACTGACATGACACATTCAAGGGTCATGCCAGTTTGAGAAGCCAGATTAAGCTATTGATAAGAATGACCCTTTCAGAACGTCGCCAAATAACGGGCAACGCGCCGGCCAAATTGCGGCGAAAACTTGTGCAGTTTTCTCAAAATGCCCAAATATTATTCATTTGCTCTTTTACGAATCAAACCTTCTTGCGCGACGGATGCGACGAGCTCGCCGGATCGACTGTAGATTGCGCCGCGGGTCATGCCGCGCGCGCCGAATGCGCTGGGACTGTCCTGCGAATAGAGCAGCCAGTCGTTGAAACGGATCGGACGGTGGAACCACATCGCATGGTCGATACTCGCGGCCTGGATGGTTGGATCGAAGATCGAGGTGCCGTGCGGATAGAGAGAGGCATCGAGAAGCGTCATGTCGGAGAGATAGGCAAGCAACGCCGCCTGGATCGTCCGGTCGTCCGGCACCGGGCCGGTGGTCCTCACCCAGATATCCTGGCGCGGCTCCAGCTTCTCCTTGGACAGATAATGCGCAAGCGATGTCGGCCGCATCTCGATCGGACGCTCGCGAGACCAGTAGCGGCGCACGGCTTCGGAGCCGTGCTTCAGGAACATCTTCTTGAATTCGCTTTCCGGCATCAGCTCTTCCGGCATGGCGACGGGCGGCATCGACATCTGATGGTCGTAACCGCCTTCGTCGATCTGGAACGAAGCGGACATCGAAAAGATGGCATGCCCATGCTGGATGGCGACAATCCGTCGCGTGGTGAAGCTCGACCCGTCCCTGATTCGCTCCACTTGGTATATGATCGGCACCAGCGGATCTCCAGGCCGCAGGAAATAGGCATGCAGCGAGTGCACGAAGCGATCGCTGGCGACCGTCCGCTGTGCCGCAACCAGCGCCTGGCCGATCACCTGTCCGCCGAACACTCTCTGCCATCCCGTGTCGGGGCCGGTCCTGCCGCGAAACAGGTTCTCCTCCAGCTTTTCGAGGTCGAGTACGGTCAGCAGTGCGCTGATGGGATCGATTGGGGTAGAAGAACTCGACATTAAGACGGACTCCGGCGGTAGGAAGCGGGCACTTGATGATCTATATCTAAGGCTAAGCGTTTCGAGCTCAAATGGAAACGCCACGAAGTGTTTGACGTGCTCGGGAGTTTTGCAATGCTGGACATGCTGGTTGTGGGTGGTGGTTATGTGGGCCTTGCGGCGGCGGTCGCGGTCAAGCAGGCGGCGCCGCATCTGGAGGTCCAGGTCGTCGAGGCCGCACCGGCCGGTGTCTGGGAAAAGGACGAGCGCGCCTCCGCGATCATCGCGGCCGCGAGCCAGATGCTCGACATTCTCGGCACCTGGGACGAGATCTTGCCGCATGCCCAACCCATCAACCGGATGATCGTCACCGACAGCCGGACATCCGATCCGGTCCGCCCGGTCTTTCTCACCTTCGACGGCACGATCCAGGCAGGCAAGCCCTTCGCCCATATGGTGCCGAACGTTGCGATGGTGCGCGCCCTGCGCGGCGCCGCCGAACGGCTCGGCGTATCGATCCGTCACGGCCTTTCCGCCACCGGCTTCGAGACGACCGCAACGCATACGACCGTGAAGTTTTCCGATGGCTCGACCGAGGAAACCCGCCTCCTCGTTGCCTGCGACGGCGTGCGCTCGAAGCTGCGCGACATGGCCGGCATCCGCACTGTCAACTGGACATACGACCAGTCCGGCATCGTCGCGACGGTTGCCCATGAACGCGACCACGAAGGCGTGGCGGAAGAGCATTTCCTGCCGTCCGGCCCGTTCGCCATCCTGCCGCTCACCAACAATCGCTCGTCGCTGGTCTGGACGGAGCGCACCGATGCCGCCGAGCGCCTGATGGCATCGGACGACTTGATCTTCGAGGAAGAGCTGCAGCGGCGCTTCGGCCACAAGCTGGGCGAGATCCGGCTGGTCGGCGGTCGCAAGGCCTATCCGCTCAGCCTCACCCTGTCGCGTGCCTTTGTCGCACCGCGCTTCGCGCTTGCCGGCGATGCCGCCCACGGCATTCATCCGATCTCCGGCCAGGGTCTCAACCTCGGCTTCAAGGATGTCGCAGCGCTTGCCGAGACGATCGTCGAGGCGGATCGCCTCGGCCTCGACATCGGCTCGCTCAATGTGCTCGAGCGCTACCAGTCGTGGCGGCGTTTCGATACGTTCCGGATGGGCGTGACGACGGATGTGCTGAACCGGCTGTTTTCCAACGACGTCACGCCAATCCGTATCGCCCGCGATTTCGGCTTGGGCGTCGTGGAGCGGCTTCCGAAGATCAAGGATTTCTTCATCGGCCAAGCCGCCGGAACGACGGTCAAGGATAACCCGAAACTGCTGAGCGGCCGATCAATCTGAAGGCGGCTCACGGCTCGATCTGAAGGCTAGTCCTCGAGCTTGCGGGCTTCCGACATGAGCATGATCGGGATCCCGTCGCGGATCGGATAGGCAAGCCGCGCGCCTTGCGACACGAGCTCGTTGTTTTCGCGATCGAGCGACAGCCTGCCCTTGGTCATCGGGCAGACGAGAAGATCGAGCAGTTTCGGGTCCACCTTGCTGAGTTTTTCGTCCATGACCGGTCTTTGCCTTACTGCAGCACGTTCGCAGTCCCGGATCCCTGCGCAAGCAGGATCTCGGTGATTGCGATCAACGTATCAGCCCGGCTCTTCAGATCCGGTGCCTCCAGAAGCGCCTGCTTCTCGGCAGGGCCAAAGGGCGACATCATCGACAGCGAATTCACCAGCGTCCGGTTTCCGGCCCGCTCGATGCTTTCCCAGTCCGCCTCCAGCTTGTTGGCGTCGAGATAGGCCTTGAAGACCCGCAGCAGTTCCGGCCGATTGACGGCTTTTTCATCATCCTCGTCGGTCAGATCGGACAGGAAAGGCGCGTGTCTGAATTTGCGGAACGGATGGCCGCCACCGATCTCATCGAGCAGCCTGAAGCGGCAGATCCCGCTGAGCGAAATGATGTAGCGGCCATCGCCGGTTTCGGCAAAGGACGTGATCCGACCGGCGCAACCGATCGACGACAGCGCCGAGCGCCCGCCGCCGAGCGGCTCATCCGGTTCCATCAATGATGGCTGCACGATGCCGATCAACCTGTCGCCCGCAAGCGCTGCATCGAACAGGGACAGATAACGCGGCTCGAAGATATTGAGAGGAAGCTGGCCTCCCGGCAGGAGCAAAGCCCCAGTCAGCGGAAAGACCGGGATCGTTTCCGGAAGATCCTCCCGCTTCAGATAGCGCGCGTTTCCCACATGCATTGGTCCGATACCTCCCAGACCACATTCACCGGACAAAAATGTCTGTCCGAATCTGGCCGTTGTCCAAACCTGGCCGTTCAGCCAAACCTATAAAACTAATGTGGGGCATCGTCGCCGGAACGCAAGGCTGCGATCCGGCTTAGCGATCAATCGGCAACACAATCAGGAGAACAGGATCGACGAAAGACGACGGCGCCCGGAAATCGTAGCCGGATCTTTCGGCCCCCAGACCTCGAAGAATTGCAGCAGCTGGCGGCGCGCGCCATCGTCGTCGAAGGTACGATCCTTGCGCATGATGGTCAGCAGGTGATCGGCCGCCTTTTCGCGTTCGCCCTGGACGTTGAGGATCTTGGCGAGGCTCACGCGGGCCTCGTGATCGTCGGGGTTGGCGGCAAGCTGCTGCTCGAGTGCGACAGGGTCACCCAGTTTGCGGGCTTCCTCGATTTGCTCCAGCTTTTTGGCGACCGCCTGTATTGCGGGATCGGCAGCCATCTCTTCGGGCAGGGAGGCGAGCATCTCGCCGGCGCGGGCCGTTTCGCCCATGCCAATCAGGCACTGCATCATGCCGGCCGCAGCCTTCGGGTTTTCCGGGTCGGCCTGCAGCACGGCGCCGTAGAGCTGTGCGGCACCCTGGATATCGTCCTGTCCGAGCAGGGTTTCCGCATCGCCGAGCACCGCCTCGATCTCGGCCGCCTGGTCCATGCCCTCTGGACCTGCGACCTTTTCGATGAACTCGCGGATCTGGCTTTCCGGAATGGCCCCCATGAACCCGTCGACCGGACGGCCATCGGCAAAGGCGATCACGGCCGGGATCGACTGGATCCCGAGCTGTCCCGCGATCGAGGGATGGTCGTCAATGTTCATCTTGACGAGCCTGACGCGACCCTGGGCTTCGTTGACGACCTTTTCGATGACGGGCGTGAGTTGCTTGCACGGACCGCACCAGGGCGCCCAGAAATCGACGAGAACCGGCTGGCTGCGCGATGCCTCGATCACGTCCTTGCCGAAGCCTGCGGTTGTCGTGTCCGAGATATAGCTACCGGCAGCAGCAGGGGCAGAGGAAGCCGCGGGCGCTGGGGCCGCTGCAGGCGTCGAACCGAAGTTCACCGTCGCGTTTTGGCCGCCGTAGTTACCGGCGCCATAGGAGCCACCATAAGGATTGTTCGTGCCGCTCATGAAAGTGTTCTCCCGGAAAAAGTCCAATCGGCACACGGCCGATGCGCATTATGTCTTACTCTGAATTGCAAAGATCGTATGTCAGCCCGTCACTTTCAAGACAAGCGGCGTATGGCCCGTCGCCTCCAGAAAGCGGATAAGATCGTCGCGACCGATCGACGTCGTCGCATCGTTTGAGAGTGGATGGCCATTGATCACCTCTTCGCGCATGAGGTCTTCGTCGAGCACGAACGTGACGTTGTTATCCGTGTCGTTCAGCGCGCCGAACACGGTGACGGAGCCTGGCACGACGCCGAGAAATTCCAGCATCTTTTCAGGATTGCCGAACGACACGCGACTGGAGGCCCCGATCACCTTGTGGACGGTCTTTAGATCGACGCTGGCGTTTTCTTCGACCGTGATGACGAAGAACTGGTCCTTCTTGTCTTTGACGAACAGGTTCTTGGTATGCCCGCCCGGGATCTCGTCACGCAGACTGGCTGATTCCGATACCGTAAACACCGGTGCATGCGCTTTCGTCTTGTGGGCAATATCGAGGCTATCGAGAAAGGCGAACAGGTCTTCTGCAGTTTTTGGCATGATCGATCTTGGCTGCTCTTGAGGTGTTGGCCCCGGCCGGCGGGGTAAGGATGGCGGACTATAGACAGATTGTTCCGACCGGCCAAGATGCACGCTTTGACGCAAACCCTTGTTTTGCAGGGGCTTTCGAAGCTCCTGAAAAATTCTTCATCGAGATCGTCATTTCCCTGTTGCATTTGAAAAAAGTCTGGGCCATATACCGCCCGTCGCCGGCAACGAGCGGCACCGACGATCCAGACTACCACCGGGTCGACGGTTTATGAGCGGGTGTAGCTCAGTGGTAGAGCACAACCTTGCCAAGGTTGGGGTCGAGGGTTCGAATCCCTTCGCCCGCTCCAAATTCTCCCAAAAAACAAAAAGTAATGACGACGGCGCGGCTGGGCCAAGGCTCAGCATTGTCGGTCCTATGTCCGCCACCAGTAGCGGGACAGAGGCCACCTTGTGGCAGCCTCCGCTCTCACGGCCTCAGCTCTTCGAAAAAACGTAGTCGGTTTCCTGTCGCAGGGTTTCGCCGGGGCGAAGCACTGCATTGGGGAAAGTCTCGTGGTTGATTGCATCGGGCCAGACCTGGGTTTCCAGGCAGAAGCCGGCGTAAGGCGCGTAGGGACGGCCTTCCATGCCGGGCACCGGCAAGGCGAGCTTGAAGCCCGCGTAGAACTGGATCCCCGGCTCCGTGGTGCGCACTTCGAGCTGCACGCCGGAATACAGGCTGCGGGCAAGCGCGACCGAGCGCTTGGCAGTCCTCTCCTCCGAGAGGCAGTAGTTATGATCGAACTTCACCTGTTCGCCATCGGCGCCGGTGCGCTGGATCGGACCCATCTCGCTCAGGTCGAACGTGGTGCCAGCAAGCGGCATCAGGACGCCGGTCGGCACCATCCTTTCATCCACCGCCGTCAACTCAGCCGCGGCGATCATCATGTCGTGGCCGAAAATGTCGGGACGACCGTCGAGATTGAAATAGGAGTGCTGGCAGACGTTGGCGGGCGTCGGCTGGTCGGTCACCGTGTCGTAGATCACCGAAAGCACCCCGTCTTCCATCAGCTGGTAGGTCGCAGTGACGGTGCAGTTGCCGGGATATCCGGCGCGTCCGTCCGGGTCGGTGATCTGCAGCACGACTCGGTCTTCCGCGTGATCGACGATCGACCAGATGCGCCGGGCGATACCGTCGGATCCGCCGTGCAGATGGGTTACGCCGTCTTCGTTGAGTTCCAGCTGGTATTCTGTGCCGTCGATCGAGAAGCGGCCATCGCCGATGCGATTGGCACAGCGACCAGGCGTGGCGCCGAAATAGGGCGAGTAGGCCTCATAGTCTGCGAAATTGTCGAACCCCAGCACCAGAGGCGGCTCGTGGCCGGCAAGCCGCAGATCCTGGATAACCGAACCCCAGGTGAGAACCTGGGCTGTCAGCCCGCCGCCCGACAGCGTGATCCGGTGCACCGCCTCGCCGCTCTTCGTCGTGCCGAAAATCTCGAATTCATGACCCGTCATAACCCATCTCCCGAATGTTTGCGGCAAACTGCGTGATTTCGGTCAAAGCTGCAACGAGGCCAGCCGAAAAATCCGTCAGGCTCTCATCCAGCAAGGATGACGGGGCAGAAACCGGTCTCGATCACTCGGTGCCGATTTTTTCGAGGTCGTAAGGCGTCGTCTGGTAGATCTCGTTAATCCAGTTTCCAAACAGCAGATGCGCATGACCGCGCCAGCGGTTGAGCGGAGCCAGCGTATCGTCGTTGTGCGGAAAATAGTCGTGCGGCATCTTGATGGGGATGCCGGCATCGACATCGCGGAAATACTCGTCGGCAAGCGAGGTGGAATCGTATTCGACGTGGTTAAACATGAACAGCCGCCGTCCGGCCCGCTCATGCACGAGGCAGAGGCCCATTTCGTCTGATTCCATCAGGATCTCGAGGTCACTGCCGGCCTTTTCAACATCCTCCCGACGAACTTCCGTCCAGCGCGACACCGGCACCTGGAAATCGTCGGAGAAGCCGTTGAGGTAGACGGAGGCCGGCGACAGGTTGCGGTGGCGATAGACCCCAAACGCCTTTTCCTTCAGCCCGTGCTTCGGAACGCCGTGGAAATGATAGATCGCGGCCATCGCCCCCCAGCAGACATTCATGGTGGAATGCACGTTGGTGGTGGTCCAGTCGAAAATTTCCTTCATCTCCTGCCAGTAGGTGACGTCTTCGTAGGGCAGGGTTTCTACCGGCGCGCCGGTGATGATGAAACCGTCGAATTTGCGGTGCTTCACCTCTTCCCACGTCTCGTAGAACGACAGGAGATGATCTTCCGATGTGTTCTTGGCTTTGTGGCCGCCGATGCGGACCAGCGAAAACTCGACCTGCAGCGGCGAAGCGCCGACAAGGCGCGCCATCTGCACTTCGGTCTTGATCTTGTTGGGCATGAGGTTGAGTAGCCCGATCTGCAGTGGCCGGATGTCCTGCCTGACCGCCATCGTTTCGGTCATCACGCGCACGCCCTCGGAAACGAGCGTGTTGAAGGCAGGCAGCGTATCGGGGATCTTGATCGGCATCTCTTCAACCCAAAAACAAAAAGCCGGCACGAAGAATCGCAGCCGGCCCGTGGGAAGTTTTTGAAACTCTTCTCGCGGCCCTTTAGCGACTTTTTTTACGTGGCTGCAAGCCGGCCGGCCAAATCACCACGGAATTTCGACTTTTCAAATAATCCCTGCCACGCCCGCCGTCAATGGCAGCAAAAATACCCGCTTTCGCCGCATCAATGCGACACGCGCCTTTCCCTTGTCAGCCGGTTTAGGATAAGGGCATGGGCAATGGCCAACTCGACCTTCACGATCCTGCTCGGCGGTGACCTCACCGTAACCGACCGACTGCAAAAGGCAGTTGCCGCAAGCCGCTTCATCGCGGCCGACAGCGGCATGCGCCATGCAGAGGCGCTGGGTGTGATGCCGGAGCTCTGGGTGGGCGACTTCGATTCCTCCGACGCAGACCTGATCGCGCGCTTTCCGGATGTCGAGCGCCGGACCTATCCGCCGGAAAAGAACGAGACGGATGGCGAGATTGCGACGGCTGAAGCGATCGAACGCGGCGCGACGCGGCTGATCCTGATCGGCGCGCTGGGCGGCGAACGGTCCGACCATGCGCTCCAGCATTTTCTGCATGCGATGAGCCTTGCCGAGCGCGGCCATGACGTTCTCCTGACATCCGGTGAGGAAGAGGCCGTGCCGTTTCTCGCCGGCACGATGACGCTCGACCTGCCCAAGGGCACGTTGTTTTCCGTCATCGGTTTCACAGGCCTTGCAGGCCTCGACATTCTTGGCGCGCGCTATCCACTCAAGGATTACACGCTGCCCTTCGGTTCCTCCCGCACCGTGTCCAACGTTGCAGAAGGGCCCGTCCAATTCCATTTACGTGACGGGAGGGCGATGATCCTTGCCCGTCCAAACGATTTTTCCGGAGCATAGACGCCGCATGGCACCGCCAATTCTGAAACTCGACGATATCGTTCTAACCTTCGGCGGCACGCCGCTTCTCAACGGAGCTGCCCTGCAGGTGGAGCCCGGCGACCGCATCTCTCTCGTCGGCCGCAACGGCTCGGGCAAATCGACGCTGATGAAGATCGCCGCTGGCATGGTGGAAGCGCAGTCGGGTGAGGTTTTCCGGCACCCCAATGCGACGATCCGCTATCTCGAACAGGCGCCGGATTTTGCTGGTTACAAAACCGTGCAGGCCTATGCGGAAGCGGGGCTTGGACCTGGCGACGATCCCTACCGCGTCACCTATCTGCTGGAGCATCTCGGCCTGACAGGAGAGGAAGACCCGGTCAGGCTTTCCGGTGGCGAGGCGCGACGCGCAGCACTTGTCCGCGTCATGGCGCCGGAACCGGATATCCTGATGCTGGACGAGCCGACCAACCATCTGGATCTGCCGACCATCGAATGGCTGGAAGACGAGCTGCGCAAGACCCGCAGCGCGCTCGTCGTCATCAGCCATGACCGTCGCTTTCTCGAAAAGGTGTCCAACGCCACAGTCTGGCTGGACCGCGGCACGTCCCGCCGCCTGTCGCGCGGTTTCGGCCATTTCGAAGCCTGGCGGGATCAGGTTCTCGAGGAGGAAGAGATCGAGCAGCACAAGCTCGGCAAGGCGATCGAGCGCGAAGAACACTGGATGCGCTACGGCGTGACCGCAAGGCGAAAGCGCAACATGCGCCGCGTCGGCGAGCTGCAGTCCATGCGGGCCGACTACCGCGGCCACAAGGGACCGCAGGGCTCCGTTCAGGCCTCCGTCGCCGAAGGGCGCGAGTCCGGCAAGCTGGTGGTGGAAGCGGAAAACATCACCAAGACCTATGACAAGCCGATCGTTGCGCCATTCTCGACCCGCATTCATCGCGGCGACCGGATCGGCCTGGTTGGTCCGAATGGCGCTGGTAAGACGACGCTTCTCAAGATGCTGACGGGTCAGCTTGCTCCCGACAGCGGCTGGATCAAGCTCGGCACCAATCTCGAAATTGCCACGCTTGACCAGAAGCGCGAGGACCTCGACCCCGCAGATACGCTGTCTCACTATCTGACAGACGGCCGCGGCGAGACGCTGCTGGTCAACGGCGAACAGCGGCATGTGGCGGGCTACATGAAGGATTTCCTGTTCCAGCCGGAACAGATCCGCACGCCGATCAAGAACCTCTCCGGTGGCGAGCGCGCGCGCCTGATGCTGGCCCGCATGCTGGCAAAGCCGTCGAACCTTCTGATCCTCGACGAACCGACCAACGACCTCGACATCGAGACGCTGGACCTCTTGCAGGAAATCGTCGCGGGCTATGCCGGCACCGTCATTCTCGTTAGCCATGACCGCGACTTTCTCGACCGCACCGTGACCTCGACGATCGCCCCGACAGACCCGGATGCACCTGATGGCCGCTGGATCGAATATGCAGGCGGCTATACCGACATGCTGCAGCAGCGCAAAGGCATGGCCGACGAAAAGCGCCGCGCCGATAAGGCGGAAAAGGCGAAAACGGACAGCACTGCTCCGGCTGCCACCAAGACAAAGGGCAAGCTCTCCTTCAAGCAGAAGTTCGCGCTGGAAAACCTCCCCAAGGACATGGCCAAGGCGCAGGACGAGATCGCTACATCCGAACGGAAGATGGCCGATCCCAAACTCTTCGCCAAAGACCCGTCGGCGTTTTCAAAGCTTGCCGCAGAGACGGCAAAACTACGCGATCGTGTCGCCAAAATGGAAGAAGAATGGCTGGAGCTTGAGATGCTCCGAGAACAGATTGAAGGATAGTTAAAGAATTCCTATACTTAACAAATAAATATCCACCGTTTTATTTATCGCGAGCCGGAACAAACATTCCCCGGTGACGTTCGGCATCCATCAAGTGGTCGAAATGCGTAGTGCGGTATGAATGCCGACATGCCGACCAGATGGAAACAAAACGGTTAGGAATGTCCAATGCTGACTAATGTGATGCGTCGTCGGCTGGCGAGTGATGCAATGGAACAGCGCGTTCTGATCGTTGAGGACGAATTCCTGATCGCGCTTGATGTTGCCGAGACTGTCGAGAGCATGGGTCTCAAGGTTGCAGGCTTTGCCAGCGCCCGCAAGCACGCCCTGTCGCTCGGCGCATACGCCGATATCGCGCTGGTCGACGTCAATCTCTCCGACGGCCGGACCGGTCCGGAAATCGGGCGTGAACTCGCTGCTGAATACGGCCTGACGGTCATCTTCATGACGGCCAATCCGGAAGACGTGAAAGACGGCGTCGAAGGATCGCTTGGCGTTCTGACCAAGCCCGTCATGCCGCATGTGGTAGAGCAGACGATCGACTATGCCATCGCCAACCGTCTCGGCGGCATGGCGATCGTGCCGCGTGACCTCAAGATATTCCGCAACGACTCCCAGTCAGGCTACGCGCTCAACGCGTGAACCTTGTTGCCAAAGAACTACTAGCAAGAAAGCCGTCCGGCACCCCGGGCGGCTTTCTTGCTATCGCGACTGCTATCGCACGATGCCCCTCGGTCCTTGGCCATGAACGCAAGACGGCAGCGGTTCGACACCACTTGCCAGACAATTCCTTCACCGGTACATCTAGTCCCGCTCTAACGGGGTGCTGCGCGGTAACGTGCGGCTGAGAGGCTTTCAGCCAACCCGCGGAACCTGATCCGGCTAACACCGGCGGAGGGATTAGACGCCTCACGCTCAGCGCCTATTCCCCTTGTAGATTGATTTTGAAGGAGGCGTTGATGCGCAAACTCTTGCTATCGCTCACCGTGGCTGCGGCCACCATCATCCTGACGCCGGCCGCAAGGGCCGAGGACAAGGTGCTGACCATCTACACCTATGAAAGCTTCACCGCCGACTGGGGCCCCGGCCCCAAGGTGAAGGCGGCTTTCGAAAAGACCTGCGCCTGCAAGGTCGAATTCGTGGCTGTCGCCGATGGCGTCGCCCTTCTGACCCGGCTGAAGCTGGAGGGTGAGACGACCAAGGCCGATATCGCGCTCGGGCTCGACACCAACCTGATTTCGGAGGCGAAGGCCACCGGCCTGTTCGAACCGCATGGACTGCAGGCATCGTCCGGCGACGGCGGCATCAGCGTTCCCGGCAATTACGCGGACGATACGTTCCTGCCCTATGACTACGGCCATTTCGCCATCGTCTACGACACGAAGACCATCAAGAACCCGCCGAGGAGCCTGAAGGAACTGGTGGAAGGCGATCCTTCGCAGAAGATCGCGATCGAAGATCCGCGCACCTCGACACCCGGCCTCGGCCTGCTTTTGTGGATGAAATCAGTCTATGGCGACAAGGCGCCGGAAGCCTGGGCAAAGCTGAAGGGCCGCATCCTGACCGTCACGCCCGGTTGGTCGGAAGCCTACGGCCTGTTTACCAAGGGCGAAGTGCCGATGGTGCTGTCCTATACGACCTCGCCTGCCTATCACATGGTGGAGGAGAACGAGAACCGTTACCAGGCGGCCGCGTTTTCCGAGGGCCATTACGTGCAGATCGAAGTGGCCGGCATGCTGAAGGGCGCCCGTGACAAGGATCTCGCCCGTGACTTCCTCAAATTCATGGTGTCGCAGGGTTTTCAGGACGTGATCCCCACTACCAACTGGATGATGCCGGTGACGAAGACGTCGCAGCCGCTGCCCGACGCTTTCGGCAAGCTGGTCATGCCGGAAAAGACATTCCTGATGGGATCCGACGAAGTCGCGAAGAACCGCCAGGCATGGATCGACGAATGGCTGAACGCCATGAGCATGAACTGATCGGCTGAACCGGGCATGCTGCTGACCGCTGCCGAGCGAAGACGGGGGATTTCCGGAGGGGTGCTGAGCCTCGTCGCGATCGCGCTTTTCGTCGGCATCGCGGTCTCGGCCCTGCTGCTCTGGGATGCCCCTGAAACGCAGGGGCAATTGTTCACGGCCTATACCGGCCGCATCCTGCAGTTCACGCTGTGGCAGGCGGTGCTCTCGACCCTGTTCTCTGTGTGTCTGGCGCTTCCCGTAGCGCTGTCACTGGCAAGACGGCCGCATTTCATCGGCCGTATCTGGATCGTGCGGCTGATGGCGTTGCCGATGGGTCTGCCGGTTCTGATCGGTGCGCTGGGTCTGATCGGCATCTGGGGGCGCCAGGGCGCGGTCAATAGTTTCCTCTCGACATTGGGGCTTGAGCAGCCGATCAGCATTTACGGCCTGACCGGTATTCTCCTCGCCCATGTCTTCTTCAACCTGCCGCTGGCCGCCCGCCTGTTTCTCGTGGCGCTCGAGCGGCAGCCTGCGGAATACTGGCTGCTCTCCACCAGCCTCGGCATGAAGCCGTTGTCGATCTTCCGTTTCATCGAGGGGCCCGCTCTCATCCGGGTCGTGCCGGGCATTGCCGGGCTGATCTTCATGCTCTGCGCCACCAGTTTCACGCTGGTCCTGATTCTGGGCGGCGGGCCGGCGGCGACGACGCTGGAAGTGGCGATCTACCAGTCGCTGCGCTTCGATTTCGATCCGCCGCGTGCCATCGGACTGGCGGTGCTACAGATCGCCGTGACGGGCCTGATCCTCGCCGCTCTCGCGTTTCTCCCCGCCCCCGACGGCACACATGTAACTGCCGGCCGCGCCACCCGCCGCTTCGATGGACGGACATGGGGCGCAAGGCTGTGGGACGGCTCAACCATCCTCGCTGCGACCCTGTTCCTCATCCTGCCGCTCGCCTCGATCTTCCTAGCCGGCATCAAGGCCGATCTCTGGCGGCTGGCGTCCAGCCCCGCATTCCTCAACGCCGCCTATACAAGCCTGTCGATCGCGCTCTTGTCCGGGCTGCTGGCCGTCAGCGTCGCATTGGCGATCATCCATGCGCGCATTGCCATAAGGGATCTCCGTCATCCCGGCATCCCGGCGCGCGGGCTGGCGGCGATGCTGGGTGCGACGTCGTCGCTGGTGCTGCTGGTGCCGCCGGTCGTGATCGGGACAGGCTTGTTCCTGCTGCTTCGCCCGTTCGGAGATGTCTCGCGTTTTGCCCCCGCACTGGTCGCGGCCATCAACATGCTGATGGCCCTGCCCTTCGTGATGCGGGTGCTGGAACCGGCGATCGAGGATCATCGGCGGCAGACGGCACGCCTGGCCGCGAGCCTCGGCGTAACAGGCTTCTCGAGGCTGCGGCGGATCGACCTGCCCTTCCTGATCGGCCCAATCCTTACGGCACTGTCGTTTGCCATGGCGCTCTCGCTCGGCGATCTCGGTGCTGTGGCCCTGTTCGGATCCTCGGAACTGACGACCCTGCCCTGGCTCGTCTACAGCAGACTATCCAGCTACCGAACCAACGACGCCGACGGGCTTGCCCTGCTTTTAGGCATGATATGTCTGGCGCTGACGATCCTCGGAAGTCTGAGCCGCCGAAAGGGATACGATGGCTGACAGCATCCGCCTGGAAAAGATCGCGCTGCAACTCGGCACCAAACGGTTCAGCTTCGATATTGCCATGACCGACGGCGCGATTACCGCCGTGACCGGGCCGTCTGGTTCGGGGAAATCGACCCTCTTGAACCTGATCACGGGCTTCGAGATACCGGAGTCCGGCCGCATCCTGATCGCGGGCGAGGACGTGACCCACGCGCACCCCTCAAAGCGGCCGATTTCGCTGGTGTTCCAGGACAACAATCTGTTCGCCCATCTCGACCTCGTCACCAATATCGGCCTCGGCGTCGATCCGTCCCTCAAGCTTTCCCGTGAGGACAGGGTGAGAATTTCGCAGTCACTCGAGCGTGTCGGGCTTGCAGGATTCGAGACGCGCAAACCGGGAACGCTGTCCGGCGGCGAGAGGCAGCGCGCGGCATTTGCGCGGGTGCTGGTGCGAAAAAGACCCGTCCTTTTGATGGACGAGCCGTTTGCGGCGCTTGATCCTGAACTCAGGTCTTCGATGGCGTCGCTGCTTCTGGACCTGCACCGCGAAACCGGCAATACGGTGGTGATCGTCAGCCACGACCGCGCCGAGGTTCAAAAGCTTGCTGACGTGGTGGTCGCTGTCGACGATGGCACCATCGTCAACTCCGCCGCAAACACGGCTATTCCTTACGCCCGCTAGAGGCCAGTCGACGGAGCGTCGTCACGAATAGAGACAGGCGAAAACCAACGTTATCGCAGTGCCACAATTTGGTCTTGCGGCGATGTCATCGCCTTGGTTTATCAGAAGTCAATTGCAAACGCGCCGGCTGAACCTATCTCTTTTATCTGTGCATGCGATGCGAAAATCGGTACGAAGCGAAGGTGAACAGGACTGACGGTGCAGAAGACACGGATCAACACACGCGAGGACGCGACACCCGGCAGGACCGGGCAGACCAGCGCACCGCGCCGTTGGAGACGCTTTGCCGTCGTGTTGCTCGCAGGTGCAGCACTCGCAGGCTGTCAGTCCGTGTTCGACCAGGCCTATACGCCGAACGTCTCGCCATCGGACTCGCCGCAGATCGTCGACGAAGTTCAAAAGAACGATCCGCGGGCGCAGATGGGTGCGCGCGAGCATCCCCGCATCGTGGCAAGCTACGGCGGCGAATATCGTGACGCCAAGACCGAACGGCTGGTCGCCCGGATTGCCGGCGCGCTGACCGCTGTTTCGGAAAACCCGACGCAGTCTTTCCGCATCACCATCCTCAATTCCCCGGCGATCAACGCCTTCGCCCTGCCCGGTGGCTATCTCTACGTCACGCGCGGACTTCTGGCGCTCGCCAACGACGCGTCCGAAGTGGCGGCCGTGCTGTCGCACGAGATGGGCCACGTCACCGCCAACCACGGCATCGAACGCCAGCGGCGCGAAGAAGCCGAAGTCATCGCCAGCCGGGTGGTTGCCGAAGTTCTATCGAGCGACATCGCCGGCAAGCAGGCGCTTGCCCGCGGCAAGCTGAGGCTCGCTGCTTTCTCCCGCCAACAGGAACTGCAGGCGGACGTGATCGGTGTGCGGATGCTGGGCGAAGCTGGCTACGACCCTTACGCCGCTGCGCGCTTCCTCGATTCGATGGCGGCCTATGCGCGCTACTCGGCTGTCGATCCCGACAGCGACCAGAGCCTGGACTTCCTGTCCAGCCACCCGAATTCCGCCCAGCGCGTCGATCTGGCCCGCAGGCATGCCCGCAACTTCGGCCAGGAAGGCGTCGGCGACAAGGGTCGCGACTATTTCCTCGCCGGCATCGACGGGCTTCTCTATGGCGACAGCCCCCAGGAGGGTTATGTCCGCGGCCAGACCTTCCTGCACGGGGGCCTTGGAATACGCTTCGACGTTCCGCCGGACTTCCGCATCGACAACAAGGTCGAAGCCGTGCTGGCGACGGGACCGGGCGAAACCGCGATCCGTTTCGACGGCGTCGCCGCTGGCGACACCAGCAGCTTGCCCAACTATCTGACCAGCGGCTGGGTGGCAGGGCTTCAGCCGGAAACCGTGCGCGAGACAACCGTCAACGGCCTGCCGGCCGCGACCGCACGCGCCTCCGCCGAACGCTGGGATTTCGATGTGACCGTGATCAAGGTCAACGACCAGATCTTCCGGTTCCTGACGGCAGTTCCGAAGGGCAGTCCCGCACTCGACACGACCGCACAGATCCTGCGCAACAGCTTCCGCCGCATGACACAGCCTGAAATCGCGTCGCTGAAGCCGCTCCGCGTCCGCGTCGTAAGCGTTGGGCCGCAGGATACGATGGCATCGCTGTCAAGCCGGATGATGGGCACAGACCGCAAGCTGGACCTGTTCAAGCTGATCAACGCCATTCCGGTCGGCGCGACATTGTCGCCGGGCCAAAAAGTCAAAATCATTTCCGAATGAGGCTTGTATAAAAGCTTCAAAGCGCGAAGGCCGTTTCAAGGGCCTGCGCGCTTTGAAGCATCGTGTCGAGATGTCGCGACCGCCAGAGCGGCGCGGGCACAGTGTGTTTAGGACACAAGCGCCATCTGCGGATTTGCGGTGACGAGTGCCGACTTCAGCTTCTCGATCGCGCGGCTTTCGATCTGGCGCACACGCTCCTTGGAAATGCCGAGCTTGGCGCCAAGCGCTTCCAGCGTCGCACCGTCATCCGTCAGCCTGCGGGCGCGGATGATCATCTTTTCGCGGTCGTTGAGCTTTGTGAGGGCACCCTGCAGCCATTTCAGCCGACGCTCGCCATCGATCATGCCGGAGACCTGTTCGTCCGGCAGTGGTTCGCCGCTGGCCAGCATGTCGAGGCGTTCGCCACTGTCGGCATCACCGGAAATCGTTGGAGCCTGAAGCGACGAGTCATTGCCGGAGAGGCGGGCATCCATGGTCTGCACGTCGGAAACGCTGACGCCGAGTGCGACGGCAATTTCCTCATGGATGGCCTGGGCCGTGAGGTTGGAGTCGCCGCGGGCAAGTTTTGCGCGCAGGCGGCGCAGATTGAAGAACAGCGCTTTCTGGGCTGAACTCGTACCACCGCGTACGATCGACCAGTTGCGCAGGATATAGTCCTGCATGGAGGCACGGATCCACCAGCTGGCGTATGTGGAAAAGCGGACATCGCGGGCCGGTTCGAACCTTGCCGCAGCCTCGAGCAATCCCACATAACCTTCCTGAACGAGATCGCTCATGGGTAGACCGAACCCACGGAATTTCGATGCCATCGCGATGACGAGACGCATGTGGGCGAGTGCAATCTGGTTTCGAGCGCCCTGATCCTGGCGGTCTTTCCAACGGATTGCCAGATCACGCTCTTCCTCGCGGGCGAGATACGGAGCCGACATCGCTATCTTGATCATTGTGCGGTCTGCGGACATGGCTGTCATAGTGTTCTCCGTGGTGCCGTGATCGACAAAGGGCAGAACCAAAAAAAACGCTGAATTGCGGGATTACCGATATTCCAGCCTTGATTTTTGCGAATTTCTGCCGATGTCCCTCAAGTGTCTCGCGGAGGTCTTGGACCGGTTAGGCAATCGCCCCGCTATTGGTTAGGACGGAGAACACGCAGCACGATGCAGCATTAAATTCGCCGTTCCGGCGGGTTAACGCGCTTGTGTTGTAAAGGTTCCAACAAAAAACCCGGCACTAGGCCGGGTTTTTGGTGTTGTCTTTCAGAGACAAATCAGGCTGCTTCTTCTTCCTGAGCTTCATCTTCCTCGACTGTCTTGCCGCGCTTGGGACCCTTGGCAAGGTTGACCTCGATCAGGCGAACGGCTTCCGTATCGGACATCTTGTTGACGGCGGCAATTTCGCGCGCCATGCGATCCAGCGCCGCTTCATACAGCTGACGCTCGGAATAAGACTGCTCGGGCTGGTTTTCGGCGCGGAAGAGATCGCGCACCACTTCTGCAATGGAGATCAGATCACCGGAATTGATCTTGGCATCATATTCCTGTGCGCGACGCGACCACATCGTGCGCTTCACGCGGGCCTTGCCCTGGACCACCTTCAATGCACGTTCGACGAAATCCGTCTCGGAGAGCTTGCGCATGCCGATGCTCAAGGCCTTGGCGACCGGAACCTTCAGGCGCATTTTGTCCTTTTCAAAATCGATCACGAAAAGCTCGAGCTTCATGCCCGCGACTTCCTGTTCTTCGATAGAGGTGATCGTGCCGACGCCATGCGCAGGATAAACAATCGATTCACCAGTTCTAAAGCCCTGGCGTGCGGGAGAATTCTTTTTCAGTTGGGTCGTCATTCGATTCACAAACTCCCTTTGACTCACCCGTTTTATCGGGTCTGGGGAAACCGGGTCTGTCAGGCCCGGATGAGACGGGGGAAACCGTCGGGTCACTCCATACTGATCCGACAACGCGCGCAAAAACAGACCAACTCGCGAAACGGCGACGACAACATCAAAGTGTTGCAATGTCACTGGGAACGCGGGGAGCGATCTGTTTCTTTCGTGATGTTTTTCGGGCACGCGAGTGCCACCTTGTGGAACAGTGAGTAAGCTCTACCACAAAAAAGTGCGGAAATCAATAATTTGCTTTTATTCTTGCAAGCCGCGTGACAGTCGGACAGTGCCCAACCAAAAGACAGCTGATTCGAGCGGGTGACGGGCGCACCGTCACCATTCAGGTTTAATCGCCGGAACCTGGCTCTGCCGAGAAGTACTTTTCATACTTGCCTTCTTCGCCGTCCATTTCCTTGGCCTCCGGAAGAGGATCCCTCTTCACGGTAATGTTCGGCCAGATCTGCGCGAAATCGGAGTTCACCTTCAGCCACTTGTCGAGACCTGGTTCCGTGTCAGGCTTGATGGCCTCAGCCGGACATTCAGGCTCGCAGACGCCGCAATCGATGCATTCGTCCGGGTGAATGACCAGAAAGTTCTCACCTTCGTAGAAGCAATCGACCGGGCACACTTCGACACAGTCTGTGTATTTGCAGCGGATGCAATTGTCTGTCACGACGAATGTCATGCGAAACTCCGAATATCGCAGATTGCGGCACGCTGCCGACGAAAGGTGCGGCAGGCGAAAAGCCGGCAGACTTCAGCACTCAAGGAAGTCATGCTTTTCGAGTGTCACCTAATGCCTTTGCTGCAACTGCGCAAGAATAAACCGTGCGTAAAAACCGGGTCTTGAGGGCGGATTTTCTAAACCTAGTTTTCGCCCGCTTCGGGAAACAGGCGTTCGGTCTCCCGCCTTTCCTTCTTCGTCGGACGCCCCGAGCCCGGCAGGCGTTGCGCCTGCTCGAACGCCGTCAACTTCTGGCGTTCCTCCGGAGGCGGCGTCAGATCTTCGTAGAGAAGCCGCGCCTCTTCGAATGGACCCCGCCGATCACCACCGGACTTGACGACCAGAACCACATCGCGCCGTTCCAGCTTGATGTCGAGGCGGTCCCCGGTCTTGACCTGATAGCTTGGCTGAGACACCAGCGCGCCGTTGATCCGGATGCAGTTGGACTGGATCAGCGACTGCGCGATGGAGCGTGACTTTGCCATGCGCGCGAAAAAGAGCCACTTGTCGATGCGCTGTCGCGAACCTGCATGCAGCTCTTTTTCAACCATGCGCCTACTTCTTCATCTGCTCCTTGAGAGCAGCAAGCTTGGCAAAGGGCGAATCCGGATCGATCGGCTTTTCCTTGCGCGGTGGCTTGGCCTCAAAGCGAGCGGGCTGCGGTCCCTTGTTACGGTCCGGACGATCGTTACGATCTCCGCGCTCGGGACGATCGCCCCGGTTTTCAGGCCGACGGTTGTTGTTGTCGCGGTTTGGACGACCACCGTCACGGCGCTCGCCATCCCGACGACCATCGCGACGGCCTTCCTTGGGAGCGGCTTCGCCCTGGGGGCGGGCTTCCTGGGTGCGGCCTGCTGAGGCAGCACCGGCATTGCGCTGACCCTGGCCGTTACCACGGCGATCACCCTGCTGTGGCCGACCACCCTGGCGCTGGCTGTTCTCGCGACCGCCACCCGGGCGCCACAGGAGAACAGGCTTTGCTTCTTCGGGTTCGACGGCAGCGGCAGATTGAGTCGAGGCGGCTGTCTCGGCCTGAGCGTCCGGCTCGGCCGTTGCAGGTGCCTCAACGGTTTCAGCTTCCATGGAAGCGGCGACGTCAGGCGCTGCAGCTTCTTCACTCGCAGCGTCTTCTGCAGGAGCAGCAGCCTCAGCAGGCGCCACAACCTCAGCGGAAGCTTCGGTTGCTTCAGTTTCTTCGCCCTGATCGCCTTCGGCAGTCGGTGCGGCCTCGTCTGCTGCAGCCGTTGGCGTGGCAGGGGCAGCCGCAGCTGGCTCCTGGCCAGCCAGGAATGCCTGCGCCTCTTCAGGCTTCACGGCATCGGCGCGATAGCCGAGGCCTTTCAGAATTTCTTCCATATCGTCAGGCGTTGCGCCGAGGATCGACAGCATGGCTGTCGTCGTCACGAAGCGGCGACCGTCATAGGCGCCTTCTGGACGCGGGCTGGAGCCCGGCTTCCACTGCAGCAGCGGACGGATGAGATCGGCCAGACGCTCGAGAATGTCGATACGAACGGCACGCTTGCCGAGGAAGCGGAAACCGGCGAGCTTGTAGAAGGTACGCTCGAAAGCAGGATCCGCGACGACCGATGTGCGGCCGGCAGCAAGCGCCGGAATGAGATCGCCGTAACCCGGCTTGTCGATGCCGTCGTTCTTCAGCGCCCAGAGAAGCGTGATAAGCTCGGCCGGAGCAGGCTTCAGCAGCGCCGGCATGAACACATGGTAGGCGCCGAAGCGGATGCCGTATCGGCGCATCGAAGCGCGCGCATCCTGATCGAGCGTCTTCACGTCTTCGGCAACATCGCGCCGGAACATGACGCCGAGGTTTTCGACCAGCTGGAAGGCCAGGCCCTTGGCGAGACCCTGCAGGTCTTCAGCGCGCGACAGATCGTCCAGCGGCTTCAGCACGGTCGCAATGTGATGGTTCACGAAACGCTCGATGCGCGCAACGACGTGTTCGCGGGCATTGCCGGTCAACTGCTCGTCGGCAAGCAGGATCAGGCGCGGGCGCATGATATGGTCGCTTGACGCAAGCCGGCCGACAGGTTCGCCTAGCCAGCGCACGGAACCGTCCGAGCCGACAGCAAGGTCGTTGTTGCCGGATGCATAAAGCCGCGCGGCGCGTGCCTCGAACTCCAGCGCAAGCGCCTTTTGCGCGGCACCCTGGACGGCCTTCGCATCTGGACCCTCCGTGCCGGCTATAGGCGTGAATCGGAATCCAGCCAATTGCCCCACATGATGGCCTTCGACGAAGACATCCCCATTCACACTGATTTCAGCTTCCAGCATCGCATTCTCTCTTAGGCGCTTCATGAGCACAGATGTCCTGCGATCAACAAAGCGTTTCGTCAACCGTTCATGTAACGCGTCCGACAACCTATCCTCGATTTCCCGTGTCTTTTCTTGCCAGTGTGTCGGATCGGCAAGCCAGCCAGGGCGGTTCGAAACATAGGTCCAGGTACGAATCTGCGCGATTCGGGCCGACAGGGTGTCGATTTCTCCGTCGGTCCGGTCGGCGCGGCGAACCTGTTCTGCCATGAATTGCTCGTTCACCGTGCCGAAGCGCACAAGATCCGAGAAAAGAGTCGAAATGAGGTCTGCGTGTTGCGCAGGGGCAATCCGCCGATAGTCCGGCAGAGCGCAGGCCTCCCACAATTTTTCCACCCGCTCCGGCGTTGTCGCCGTATCGCGGATTTCTGCGTAGCGCGACAGATAGTCGAGCGCCTGGATATCGATTGCCGGCAGCGCGCGGGCAAGCCCCGCCACGGTCGGCGGCCGGTCGAGACTGGCACGCAGAGCGGCAAGCGAGGAATAGTCGACGCTTTTCGTGCGCCACTGCAGCACTTTCACCGGCTCGAAATGATGACCCTCGATCCGCTCGACCAGTTCGTCGTCGAACGGCTGGACCTGCCCGGTGACACCAAAGGTTCCGTCACGCAGGTGGCGGCCCGCACGCCCGGCAATCTGCGCCATTTCGGACGGATTGAGATTGCGGAACTGATAGCCG
The DNA here is from genome assembly GCF_001423425.1 of Rhizobium sp. Leaf306. Lineage (GTDB taxonomy): Bacteria > Pseudomonadota > Alphaproteobacteria > Rhizobiales > Rhizobiaceae > Neorhizobium > Neorhizobium soli. The sequence goes on along the minus strand of NZ_LMNX01000005.1, from coordinate 96,886 downwards.
TCGAACTTGCGATCCTGAGCGAAGGCAACGTGATCCACATCGAGATTGAGGCCCATGCCGATCGCATCGGTTGCGACGAGATATTCCACATCGCCTTCCTGATAGAGAGCGACCTGTGCATTGCGGGTGCGCGGGCTCAAGGCGCCAAGCACGACAGCCGCACCACCGCGCTGGCGGCGGATCAGTTCGGCGATCGCATAGACCTCTTCCGCAGAGAAGGCGACGATCGCGGAACGCTGCGGCAGGCGGGTGATCTTTTTCTGACCGGCATAAAACAACTGCGAGAGGCGCGGCCGTTCGACCACGGTGATCCCGGGAAGCAGCCGTTCGAGGATCGGCCGCATGGTGCCGGCACCGAGCAGCAACGTCTCCTCGCGTCCGCGAAGATGCAGGATGCGGTCGGTGAAGATGTGCCCGCGCTCGAGATCGCCGGCCAGCTGTACCTCGTCGATAGCGACGAAGGCGGCCTTTGTCTCGCGCGGCATCGCCTCGACGGTGCAGACGGAAAAGCGCGCCATATGCGGCGTGATCTTTTCCTCGCCCGTGATCAGCGCGACATTGTGATAGCCCACCTTCTCCACGACACGCGTATAGACCTCGCGTGCAAGCAGGCGAAGGGGCAGACCGATGACGCCGGAACCGTGCGCAACCATGCGCTCGATGGCATAATGGGTCTTGCCGGTATTGGTGGGGCCTAGCACGGCCGTGACGCCGCGGCCGCTGAGAATCATGGGCTGAGAATGCAAAGCCAGTTCCTGCTTATCCGCCGATGCGATCCTCCACGGAAACGCAATCGCAGTATCAGATGGCCATGCTCGACGATAAACGCAAGCCGATATGTTGTCCTCGACAAGGCGAGACCACGATTTCCAGGATCAACATGCGTACGATACGCAAGCCAGTTTCGTTCGAACAAACGTGAACGAATCGGCGACGATTGCGGATTCCGGAGCGTTCCCGATCTGTTTCGAACATTACCCGGCTTTCCGACGCATGGCGAAAGTGTAACCCGTTAACCACACCCCACGGACAAGCAAGTGGTGAGTGGAACAAAAGTTCCCATGCTACGTTTTCTCGGCAATCCCAACCGGACATGTCGAGCCGGTAGGTCAGCGGAGTACAAGCCTATGCTCGGAACCATCCTACTTATCGTACTGATTTTGCTTTTGATCGGCGCGCTGCCGAATTGGGGGCACAGCCGGAACTGGGGTTATGGTCCGTCCGGCGGTCTCGGCCTCGTTGTGCTGATTATCATCATCCTCCTGCTGATGGGCAGGATCTAAAAGCGGCGAAGCCGCACGTTACCAAGGGAAGGAAAGTGACATGAAAAAAGTTTTGCTCGTCGGCGCTCTCGTCGGAATGCTGGCATCCTGCACATCCACTGAAAAGGGCACTGCAATCGGTGCTGCTTCGGGCGCCGTTATCGGTGGCGCTGTGACCAACAGCTGGGGTGGCGCTGCAGTCGGCGCTGTCGGCGGCGGTCTGGTTGGCGCTGCTATCGGCGAATCGCAGAAGCGCAATGGTTACTGCGTCTATCGCGACCGTTATGGCCGTACATACGAAGCGCGTTGCCGCTAAGTCCTGCGTTTAGTCGCAGAATAGAAACCGGCGTCCCATGGGCGCCGGTTTTTTTGTATCCGCTTACCCGGCGAAATACTGACCGCCATTTGCGCTGAGCGTCGAGCCGGTAATGAATCCGGCTTCTTCAGAGGCTAGAAACAGCACGCAGCGGGCGATTTCTTCCGGTTCGCCCAACCGTCCGACAGGTATCTGCGGGATGATCTTCTCATCCATCACCTTTTGCGGGATGGCACGCACCATGTCGGTTCCGATATAGCCGGGGCAGATCGCATTGACGGTGATGTTCTTCGAGGCCCCTTCCTGCGCAAGAGCCTTGGTGAAGCCGAGATCGCCAGCCTTGGCGGCGGAATAGTTCACCTGCCCCATCTGGCCCCTCTGGCCATTGATCGAGGAGATGTTGATGATGCGGCCGAAGCCGCGCTCGCGCATGCCGGGCCACACCGGATGGGTCATGTTGAACAGGCCGGAAAGGTTGGTATCAATGACCTCCTTCCACTGCTGTGGCGTGATCTTGTGAAACATGCCGTCGCGGGTGATTCCGGCATTGTTGACGAGGACGTCGACAGGCCCGAGCTGCGCTTCGACTTCAAAGATGCCCTTCACGCAGGCATCGTAATCCGACACGTCCCACTGGAACACCGGAATGCCCGTCGCCGCGTGAAACTCAGCGGCCTTTTCGGTATTGCCCGCAAAATTTGCGGCGACCGAATAGCCTGCCGCTTTCATGGCAGTGCTGATCGCAGCCCCGATGCCGCGCGTGCCTCCTGAAATCAACGCGATACGCGCCATGTAAACTTCCTTTCATACCGTCGCCGCCGTCAGCGTAACGGAGCTGCTCACGCCGATAACGTGGGCAGCTGCCACCCAGTGCTAGAGCGCTTCCAGACACATGGCGACGCCCATACCGCCCCCGATGCAGAGCGTCGCAAGCCCCTTTTTCGCGCCACGGCGCTTCATTTCGAACAGCAGCGTATTGAGAATTCGCGCACCCGACGCACCGATCGGGTGACCGATGGCGATCGCTCCGCCGTTGACGTTGACGAGCGACGGATCGAGGCCCAGATCCCGCGTGACCGCGCAGGACTGTGCGGCAAACGCCTCATTCGCTTCGATCAGATCCACATCGCCGATTTTCCAACCGGCTTTTTCCAGCGCGCGACGCGAAGCCGGGATGGGGCCGGTTCCCATGATCTGCGGATCGACGCCGGCGGTGGCCCAGGAGACGATGCGCGCGAGCGGCGCAATGCCACGACGACCGGCTTCTTCCTCCGTCATCAGCAACGCTGCGGCGGCGCCATCGTTAAGGCCGGATGCGTTGGCGGCAGTCACTGTGCCTTCCTTGTCGAAGGCCGGCCGAAGCTTCGCCATCCCCTCCAAAGTCGCACCGGCACGGATGTATTCGTCGTTCTCGACGCGAACATCGCCCTTTCGGGTCTGGATCAGGAACGGAACGATCTCGTCCCTGAAGCGGCCAGCAACCTGCGCTGCCTCCGCTTTGTTTTGCGAGGACACCGCGAACTGATCCTGTTCCTCGCGCGACAACTGCCACTGTCGGGCGATGTTTTCAGCGGTGATGCCCATGTGATAGCCGTAGAACGCGTCGGTCAGGCCATCCTTGATCATCGTATCGATCATCTTGAAATCGCCCATCTTCACGCCGCCGCGCAGATGTGCGCAATGCGGGGCCATCGACATGGATTCCTGGCCTCCCGCGACGATGATTTTGGCGTCGCCGAGCGCGATCTGCTGCATGCCCAGTGCGACCGCACGAAGACCGGAACCGCAGAGCTGGTTGACGCCCCAGGCCGTCGCCTCCTGCGGGATACCGGCCTTCATCGCCGCCTGACGGGCGGGGTTCTGTCCCTCGCCGGCAGGCAGGACCTGCCCCATGATGACCTCGTCCACTTCCCCCGCCTCCACGCCACAGCGCGCCAGCACCTCCTTGATTACCGCGCCGCCAAGTTCGTGTGCGGGCACGTTTGCAAATGCGCCATTGAAGGAGCCGACGGCCGTTCGTGCTGCGGCTGCGATAACGATGGATGGATTGGACATGATGTCTCCTCTTTCCGTTTCTTGGCACCGAGACTGGCAAAGCCTGAGCGCCCTGTCAAAAGCCCGGTTTTCGCCCGAAACACCCGGTTTTTCATCGATTTGCTGCGCAGCATGGTGATCCATCGCGGCGCACAAATCGATTGTCAGTTGCGCCAATTTAAGCTTACATTCGAGGCGGGAGAAGATGCCAAGCACTAATAATCGCGCGAATGGCGAAGTGGAGGGAAATCATGGCAAAGACCGAAGGTGACGTGACGATCAAGAAATACGCGAACCGGCGCCTCTACAACACCGGAACAAGCACATACGTGACGCTCGAAGACTTGGCTAAAATGGTCAAGAAGGGCGAGGTATTTACGGTTCAGGATGCCAAGACGGGCGAGGACATCACGCACTCGGTTCTGACCCAGATCATTTTCGAGCAGGAGTCCAAGACGGGAAACACGCTTCTGCCGGTGTCCTTCTTGCGACAGCTGATTTCCTATTACGGTGATCAGATGCAGATGGTGGTGCCGACCTTCCTCGAACACTCGATGAAGACGTTTACGGACCAGCAGGTGCAGATGCGCGAGCAGATGACGAGTGCGTTCGGTGACACGCCGATCGCCAAGAACCTGCATCTTCCGATGCAGATGATGGAAGAACAGGTGCGGCGCAATACGGACATGTTCCGTCAGGCCATGCAGATGTTCGCGCCCTTTGCCGGTGCCGCGACGCCGCCTCAGCACCAGTCCGCCCCACCATCGGGCAAGAAGGCGGAAGCCAAGGACATCGACGAACTGAAGGAGCAGCTCCGCGCGCTTCAGGGTCGTCTCGACAGCATGAGCACCTGAACGGCACCTGCTGCGGGAAGAAACGCGCCTTACCGAGCGCACAACAAAAAAGGCCGGCAAAGCCGGCCTTTCAAGCAATCATCAGAAAAGCTTATGCGCTTTCCTTCGGCGTCAGAACCTGACGGCCGCGGTACATACCGGTCTTGAGATCGATATGGTGCGGACGGCGCAGTTCGCCGGAGTTCTTGTCCTCGACAAATGTCGGGGTCTTGAGAGCGTCAGCAGAGCGGCGCATACCGCGCTTCGACGGGCTCGTTTTTCTTTTAGGTACAGCCATTTTCGTTACTCCACTTCGTGCAAAACAGGGATTTCCGGCCGGAACTGAGGCCGAACATTCCATGTCTCGATCTCGGAAATTTGGCGCGCTTATACATGCCAACCGGGTACTTGACCAGTCCCTGCAGGGATATTGGCGGGATTTTTTCGCAAACCACGCCGAAACACCTCAGGCCTCGTCTTCTTCTACGATTGCTGTCTCCTGAAGGGCCGCTTCCTGCCATGAAACCCAGGCCGGATGCGACGTCATTGCCTCCATATACGCAAGCGTATCGGCGTCGTCTACCAGATCATAGACCGCAAAGCGATTGACGACCGGCGCAAACATCGCGTCCGCTGCGGTAAAGTCGCCAAACAGGAAGGGACCGCCGGATTTCGCGCGCAGTTCCCGCCAGATCGTGGAGATGCGCGCGACGTCTTCCATCAGGCCGTCGGGGAGAGCGATGCGGCGCTTCTGCCGGCGGAAGTTCATCGGGCAGGCATTGCGCAGCGCCCGAAAGCCCGAGAGCATTTCCATCGAGATGGAGCGGGCGACGGCACGATCCGCTGGAGCCTTCGGCCAGATCCCGTTCTCGGGAAACAGCTCGGCCGCGTATTCGATGATCGACAGCGACTGCCAGACACGCACGTCGCCATGATACAGAACCGGTACCTGGCCATTGGGCGAGATCGTCTTGTAGCGTGGATTGCCGGCCGGATAATCGAACGGGATCAGCACTTCCTCGAAAGGAACGCCGGCCGCGGTCAGCGCAATCCACGGCCGGAAGGACCAGGACGAATAGTTCTTATTGGCGATATAGAGGACGAGTTTTTCCATCAGCGCGGTTTCCATCAGGTCTCGGAATCGAAAATCATCAGTTCGTGGAAATGGTTCATGTCCTCGAACGAGCAGAATGCCGGCGGCCGCAATTCCAGCACCGGGGCCGCGCGCTGGATCTCAGCGGTCACCTCGTCGAGCATCGTCTGCCAGGCCGGCAGCGCTGCATCCGACAGGCGCTCGATCACATAGGCAAAGGTAATGTGGAAGGCATAGTCGTCGTGATCCGGATGGCGATAGCCGAGGAGCTTCGCCAGCGCATCGCGCCAGGCCTTCATCGCCCTGCGGTCATTCTCGGACTTCCCCTCCACCACCAGACCCGACGGTTTGGCGCTTTTCACGGTCACCTGGAACGGATCAAGCGTCGAGAACCCTTCGAGCCGGGCCGCCATGATTTCCGTCATGTCCTCGATCGGCGTCTCAAGCGGCATATCGTCCGGCCAGAAGCGAGGCTTGCGGCGGTATTCGATGACACCCTGGAACAGCGTCATGTGCAGGCTGGTGATCGGCGTGAAGATGAAACGGTCGGCTTCCGGCATGTCGAGATAGCGCGCGCGTGCCGCGACAAGCAGCGCCTGCGTTGCCGATCCTTTGTCCAGATGGCAGACGATCGTATTTCCGGGCTCGGGCAGAAAGCCACCTCGCCGTCCGTAACGCGTTCCCAGCCGCGGCGGCGGTTTTGGATTGTGCGTCGCCGAGTATTTGAGGAGATCGGGCGAAATCAGTCTGGCATCCATCGGCGGTCCACTTTCTGCGTAAACGCACTCACAAAGCGTGCTCGATGCGCTCTTAAGCCAGCGTCGATACTGACAGATGACATGAGCGACGTTTAACGCTTAGTTTTGACGTCACCCATAAATGCATTTGATGTAATCGCTGGATGCGCGCGCGCGCCGTTCCACGACACCCGCCAACCGCTGCATTCCGCGGCCGGGCTTGCTGGCGACCCGGGTGTGCGGATTGGGGAGCGCTACCGCAAGCAGCGCGGCCTGCCGGGCACTCAGCTTGGCAGCGGGCACCTTGAAATGATACTGCGCCGCCGCTTCCGCACCGTAGATGCCAGGCCCCCATTCCGCGACGTTGAGATAGATCTCCATCAACCGCCATTTCGGCCAGAGGAAGTCCTGCGTCAGCGCCAATGGAAGCTCCAGCCCCTTGCGGATGAAGGAGCGGCCGTTCCAGAGGAACAGGTTCTTCGCCGTCTGCATCGGAATGGTGCTCGCACCGCGCGTCGACTCGCCATCCAGCGCATCCTGCACGACGCCGCGCATCTGGCGCCAGTCGACACCGCCATGGAAACAGTACTGGCCGTCCTCCGACATCATCACGGCCCGCACGAGATTGGGCGAGATATCCTCGATATCGACCCAACGTCGGTCATAGCCGCGCAACAGAAACAGTTCCGACAGCATGAGGGTGGACACTGGCCGGGTGAACGGCAGGGCATAGACCGGGATCAGGAGATAGGGCAGCACGACCAGCGCAATCACGAACAGGATGGCGCGGCGAAGCCACGTGGTGGCAGGCAGGCGAAAACGGCGCGCCGGCCTCACGGGTTCGTCTTCTTCGGCATGCTGTTCAGGTACGATATCCAAGGTGCTTCTACCCGCCCGTTTAAAGTTTCATAGCCGGTGGCGCTTTCGAAGGCCAGTCCACCGGCTGAAACTTCGGCAATGCTGGTAAATCGACATTGCCTGTATCGTCGCCCCATGCCAAACAGCCCGGCATGAACACGACCGATCCTGCATTCGAAAGCCGGTTGAAAGACAGCGCAGTCGCCACCGAGGCGCTGCTTGTGTCGCTTCTTTCGGACGAAACGCTGCCCGACGAGGTCACGCGCCCGGCCCATCTGATGGCCGCGATGCGCCACGGCTCGCTCAATGGCGGAAAGCGGCTGCGGCCGTTCCTGCTGCGCGAAAGCGCCCTTTTGCTGGATGGAAACGAACAGGCCGCCATGCGCATCGGCGCGGCGCTCGAATGTCTCCACTGTTATTCGCTCATCCACGACGACCTTCCCGCCATGGACGACGACGACCTTCGCCGTGGCCAGCCAACGGTGCACAGGGCATTCGACGAGGCGACCGCGATCTTGGCCGGCGACAGCCTGCTGACCTACGCCTTCGACATTATCGCAGCGCCTGAGACCGCGCTGCCGGACCGGGCAAAGACGGAACTTGTTCTGGCCCTTGCCCGCGCAGCCGGTTCCGGCGGCATGGTGGGTGGCCAGGCGCTCGATCTGGCTGCGGAGAAATCGGCACCGGACGAGGCCGGCATCACCACGCTGCAGGCGATGAAGACCGGCGCGCTGATCCGTTTCGCCTGCGAGGCAGGTGCCATCATCGCCGGTGCAGATCAGGAACATCGTCAGCGCCTCAGAAAATTCGGCCAGGTCATCGGGCTTGCTTTCCAGCTCGCCGATGATCTTCTCGACATCACCTCCGATGCCGAGACCATGGGCAAGGCGACCGGCAAGGATGCCGCCCGCGGCAAGGGCACGCTGGTTGCCATGCATGGCACAGGCTGGGCGGAAGAGAAGCTCGATGCGCTGACGGCAGAGGCCGTCGACCTGCTTGCGCCCTACGGCGAAAAGGCATTTATTCTGCAGCAGACGGCGCGCTTTATCGCCAGCCGTCAGAACTGACGAGACGGGACAACGGCAAGCCTCCCGGATCAGACCCGAGGAGTAAAGTATGCCGGATGTATTCGCCTACCTGCCCTATATCTGGCCAGCCTATCTCGCCTATCTCATCGCTGTCCTCAGCCCCGGACCTGCCAATTTCGCCATTATCGGGATGGCGATTTCGCATGGCCGTCGCAACGGCGTGATCCTGGCACTGGGCGTCTTCTGCGGCTCGCTGACCTGGGCCTGCGCTGCCGCACTAGGGCTCGCCGCAGTCCTGCGCAGCTACGCGATCGCGCTCGAAATCATGAAGGTTCTCGGCGGGCTCTATCTGATCTATCTCGCCTGGAAGGCATACCGCTCGGCGCGGACCCCGGATATCGAGACCGCATCGAGCGAGAGCAGGACGTCCTATACGGCAAGGCAACTCTGGCTGCGCGGCTATGCCATCCACGTCACCAATCCGAAGGCAATCTTCGGCTGGCTGGCGATCATTTCGCTCGGCCTGCCCGCGGATGCACCACCTTCGGCGATCATGCTGATCGTCGGCATCTGCTCGAGCTCGAGCCTGGTCATCTTCACCGGATATGCGGTTCTGTTTTCGACCCGCCACGCGCTTCGCGGCTACAAGGCCGCGCGGCGCTGGATCGAAGGCACCATGGCCGTCTTCTACAGCATTGCCGGCGTGAAACTGCTGACGAGCCGGATCTGACCGGCTCGTCTACTTTCAAGCGAACTCAGCCCTGCTCGATCGGCGCGATCGCGACTTCGACGCGGCGGTTCTGGGCGCGACCATCCGGCGAGGCGTTGGAAGCGACTGGCTGCGACGGGCCGTAGCCCATGGTCGAGACACGGCGTTGATCGACGCCGCGACCACCGAGATAGTTGGCGACCGAGACGGCACGGCGTTCCGAAAGCGCCTGGTTGTGCTGCAGGCTGCCGGTCGAATCCGTGTGACCGTTGACGTCGATATAGGTCTTGCCGAACTTGTTGAGTACGATCGCAACCGAATCGAGCGTGGCATAGAACGGCGGGATCACCTGATCCTGATCGGTGGCAAAGGTGATGTTCGACGGCATGTTTAGAATGATGCGGTCGCCGTTGCGGGTCACCGATACGCCGGTTCCCTGCAGCTGCTGGCGCAGTTCGGCTTCCTGGCGGTCCATGTAATTGCCGATGGCGCCACCGGCGAGGCCACCGATCGCAGCGCCGATCAGCGCATTGCGGCCCTTGTTGCCGCCGCCGATCAACAGACCGCCGACCGCGCCGAGACCGGCACCGATGGCAGCGCCACCAGCCGTGTTCGACATTTTCTGCTGACCCGTATAGGGATCGGTCGTCGTGCAGGCAGAGAGATACGTCGCGCAAGCTGCGACGATAGCAATTTTTTTCAACATATGAATCAGTTTCCCCGTCGTCCGTAGTACCCCTCATTTACCATGAAATACGGCAATAGCGAGGAGAGGCCGCGGCAGCCGGGATAAGGAATTATCCCTATCCGGGAATGACGCTTACTCGGCGGCGGTTTTCTGGCCGAAGCGGTTCTCGATGTAATCGATCACCAGCTTTTCGAAATCCTGAGCGATATTGGGGCCGCGCAGCGTCATCGCCTTCTGACCGTCGATAAAGATCGGGGCGGCAGGCGTCTCGCCAGTGCCGGGCAGCGAGATGCCGATATCGGCATGCTTGCTTTCGCCGGGGCCGTTGACGATGCAGCCCATGACGGCGACGTTCAGAGCCTCGACGCCCGGATACTTTTCGCGCCAGATCGGCATGTTCTTGCGGATATCGTTCTGGATGTTCTGAGCCAGCTCCTGGAACACCGTCGACGTGGTGCGCCCGCAACCGGGACAAGCGGCAACCACCGGAATGAACTGGCGGAACCCCATGACCTGCAGGATTTCCTGCGCAACCTGCACTTCGCGGGTGCGGTCACCGTTCGGTTCCGGCGTCAGCGAGACACGGATCGTATCGCCGATCCCGTGCTGCAGGACATAACCCATGGCAGCCGACGAGGCGACGATGCCCTTGGTGCCCATGCCCGCCTCGGTGAGGCCAAGATGCAGCGCATGGTTGGAGCGCTCGGCCAGCATCGAATAGCAGGCGATGAGATCCTGCACCTGGCTGACCTTTGCGGAGAGAATGATCCGGTTGCGCGGCAGGCCGATGTTTTCTGCAAGCTCGGCCGAAATCAGCGCCGACTGGACGATCGCCTCATGCATCACCTGGCGGGCCGATAGCGGCGAACCGGCTTCGGAATTGCGGTCCATCAGCGTCGTCAAAAGATCCTGGTCGAGCGAACCCCAGTTGACGCCGATGCGGACAGGCTTGTCGTAACGGATCGCCATCTCGATGATGTCGCCGAACTGCTTGTCCTTCTTGTCCTTGAACCCGACATTGCCCGGGTTGATGCGGTATTTTGCCAGCGCTTCGGCGCAGGCCGGATGATCGGCCAGAAGCTTGTGGCCGATATAATGAAAATCGCCGATCAGCGGCACGTCGAGGCCGAGGCGCAGCAGACGCTCGCGCACCTTCGGCACGGCGGCAGCGCTCTCGTCGCGATCGACGGTGATGCGGACAATCTCGGAGCCTGCCTTGTAGAGCGCGGCGACCTGGGCGACGGTCGCATCCACATCAGCCGTATCCGTATTGGTCATCGACTGGACGACGACAGGCGCACCACCACCGACGATCACACCGCCGACATCGACGGCAACCGTGGCGCGGCGGGGCTTCGGATTATAGTCAATCGGTGCGTTCATGGGATCGTCTCGTTGCCTTTGCCCTGGGGCTAACTGGGGGCATAAACCGTCTTTCAGGTGGCGTATGACCGCCGGCTTGTCAACCAGCGGCCATGAATAGTTGGGTTAGTGATGCGCGCCGTCCGCGTGCCGGGCAAGGCTTGAGAGAAGCAGCGTCACCAGGATCAGCACCGACAATCCCGCGAAAATGCTGCCAAGTCCCGTATGCTCAGCGATAAAGCCGATTGCCGAAGGTGCAACGAGAATTCCGGAATAGCCCATGGTGGTGACCACGGACAAACTGACGCCCGCCGCCATGCCCGGCAGATTGCCGGCCGCGGAAAACAGGATCGGCACGATGTTGGAAATGCCGATGCCGGCGAGAGCAAAGCCTGCAATGGCCATCGTCGAACTGGTCGCAAAACCGATCGTCAGCATGCCCAGCATGGCGATGACGCCGCAGACCCGAAGCGTATTGACGGCACCGAACCGGTCGCGGATGAGATCGCCTGCAAAACGCATTGCCGCCATCGTGAACGAGAAAGCCGCAAACGCAAAGCCGGACAGTGTCAGCGACGCCGAAAGCTCGTTGCGCATGTAGAGAGCGCCCCAATCAAGAATGGATCCCTCGGGGATCATGCAGAACAGCGCCATGATTCCGAGCAGCCAGGGAAGCGGTGACGACGGCAGGCGGCGTCCGGCACCGGCCTCCCTCTCCTCCGGATGCGGCGCATCCTGAAGCACCATTTTCCAGGCGACGGCGATCATGACGGCGGCGACGACGGTTACGAAAAGCGCATGCGGAAGAACGCCGATCCGTTCAAGAAGAAAGCCACCGGTCGAGGCGCCGAGCAGGCCGCCGAGGCTCCAGAACGCGTGGCAGGATGACATGATCGCGCGGCGCATGCCTTTCTCAGTCGCAACGGCATTGGCATTCATTGCCACATCCATCGCGCCGATCAGGCCGCCGAACAGAAACAACGCAACCGCTCCGCTCCAGACGCTGCCGATCAGCGACAGGAGAAGAAGCGTCGGCGTCAAAAGGACTGCGGTGACCTTTGAGACGATGCTGGAGCCGAACCTCGCGATCTGGCTGCCGGCGATCGGCATCATCACGATGGAGCCTAGCCCGAAGATCAGGATCATCACGCCGAGCGACTTTTCGCTCAGCTCCAGACGTGCCGCAAATTCCGGGATCTTTGGCGCCCAGGCACCGATCATGAAGCCGTTCATCAGAAATAGCAGCGATACGCCGATACGCTCCGGTGTGATGAAAGCACGTCGGGTCTTGGCTTCCGCCGGCGAAGACAAATCGTTCATCAGGTTGCTTCCTCCAGGCGCTGAGATTTAATTAAATCGATTTAGATTGCAATCTTCCGCGCTCAGCATGAGTTTCACGATTTATGTCTCCGGTTCACGCTTGTCACCCCTTCGCAACGACGGAGGGAGCACGACGAAGCTGATTGCAATCGCTGCAGAACGCCTTAAGCATTCGGATATGCAATGATATGAGGCGTCGGTATCCGGCGTGTGACTTTCTTGAAATCCAGCATCGGCAGCGGCATTCTTCTCGTCAGTACCTCCTACTTCGTGTTCACGCTTCATGATGCGGTGATCAAGCTGCTGGTGGTCGATGTCGGCGTCTGGCAGATCATTTTCTTCCGAAGCCTGACGGTTCTGATCGCCTGCCTCGTCATCGGGGGACGCGGTTTCATCCCGCGCGTTGTCCGCTCGCCGATCGTGCGGCCGATGATGGTGCGCAGCGTTATCCTTCTCGCCGCATGGGTTTCTTTCTACACCGCAGCCAAGTCCCTGCAATTGGCCGAACTGACGACGATCTATTACGCCAATCCGATCGTCGCCACCCTGCTTGCTATTCCGGTTCTGCGCGAAAAGGTGCCCGCGGTCCGCTGGGTGGCGATCATCCTCGGCTTCGTCGGCGTGGTGATTGCCGCAAATCCGGCCGGGTTGACACTTTCGCTCCCGGTCGGTCTCGCGCTCCTCGCGGCAATCCTCTGGGCCATCGGCAGCGTTCTCTTGCGCAAGACGGCGATGAACGAGAAGACCCTTGTCCAGATGACGCTCACCAACTTCTTCTTCGTGGTGATGACCTTCGTCATGGCCGTGCTGACATGGCAGCCGGTCGATCTGAAAAGCGGTGCGCTTCTGGCGCTCGTCGGCATTCTCGGCGGCACCGCCCAGGCGACGCTGTTCGAGGCGATGCGACGGGCGCCGGTCTCGGTGCTTGCCCCGTTCGAATATTCCTCGCTGATATGGGCGTTCGTGCTGGGCTACGCCATCTGGCAGGACATTCCCGCAAGCAATGTCGCCGCCGGTGCCGCACTGATCTTCTGCGCCGGACTGCTGATCGTCGCCAGCGAGCGGCTGGCGGCGAGGCGCTATCGCCTCGCTCAACCTGCGGACGGATCGGACGGACCGGCGGGCGCCTGAGCCGTCAACAGTTTGACCCGTCAGGCCCCGTAGACGACGAGCAGATCCTTGGCGTCGATCTGGTCGCCGGCCTTGACCAGCACTTCGGCAAGCGTGCCGTCTTTTTCGGCATGCAGCGCGGTTTCCATCTTCATCGCTTCGATGGAGACCAGTACGTCGCCGGCCTTGACTGCTTGACCCGACGCCACGAAGACGCGGGAAATGACGCCCGGCATCGGCGCACCCAGATGCAGGGGATTGCCGATATCGGCCTTCGCCCGCACCGCCGAACCGCTTCCGCCATGGGCCCGATCCGGCACCTTGATGCGGCGCGGCTGGCCGTTCAGTTCGAAAAAGGCAGTGACCATGCCCTGCGCATCCGGCGCGCTTGTCGCCTGGTTGACGATAACCAGCGTCTTACCGCGCTCGATATCGGCAAACAGCTCTTCGCCATCGGCGATCCCGTAGAAATAGGCATGGGTCGGCAGAACCGAGACCGGACCATAGGTGTCGGATGCCAGGGCGAAGTCCGTGAACACTTTCGGGTACATGAGATAGGAGGCAAACTCGAAGTCATCGACCTTGCGCTCCAGCTTGTCCTCGATCGTCTTGCGCTCGGCATCGAGATCAGCCGGGGCAAGCAGCGAACCGGGAACGTCCGTATAGGGCTGATCGCCCTTCAGCGCCTTTTTCTGCAGCGCCTGCGGCCATCCGCCCGGAGGCTGGCCGAGATCGCCCTTCAGCATCGACACGACCGAATCCGGGAAGGCGATGTCCTTGGCCGGGTTTTCGACGTCGGCCACGTTCAGATCCTGGCTGACCATCATCAGCGCCATGTCACCGACCACCTTGGACGATGGCGTGACCTTGACGATGTCGCCGAACATCCGGTTCACGTCCGCATAGGTCTGGGCGACCTTGTGCCACTTGCTCTCGAGACCGAGCGAGCGGGCCTGTTCCTTGAGGTTGGTAAACTGGCCACCCGGCATTTCATGCAGGTAGACTTCCGACGCCGGACCCTTGAGATCGCTCTCGAAGGCCGCATACTGGCCGCGCACCGCTTCCCAGTAGAACGAGATCTTGCGGATCCATTCCGGATCGAGCCCGGTATCGCGGTCGGTTCGCGACAGCGCCTCGACGATCGAACCGAGGCAGGGCTGCGACGTGTTGCCCGACAGCGCATCCATCGCCGCATCGACGACATCGACGCCGGCATCGACAGCCGCAAGCACGGTCGCAGCCGAGATGCCCGACGTATCGTGCGTGTGGAAATGGATCGGCAGCGAAGTCGCTTCGCGCAATGCCTTGAACAGGACGCGGGCGGCAGCAGGCTTCAGCAGGCCCGCCATATCCTTCAGCGCGATGATATGGGCGCCGGCCTTTTCGAGTTCTTCCGCCAGTGCGACGTAATATTTGAGATCGTATTTCGGGCGCGCCGAATTCAAGAGATCGCCGGTATAGCAGATCGCGGCTTCGCAGAGCCGGTTCTCCTCGTTCACCGCATCCATCGAGACGCGCATGTTGTCCACCCAGTTGAGGCAGTCAAACACACGGAAGACATCGATGCCGCCCTTCGCGGCCTGTTGGACGAAGTATTTGACGACATTGTCGGGATAGTTCTTGTAGCCGACGCCGTTTGCACCGCGCAGCAGCATCTGCAGGAGGATGTTGGGCGCAGCCTCACGGATCAGGGCAAGCCGCTCCCACGGATCTTCGGTCAGGAACCGCATCGACACGTCGAAGGTCGCACCGCCCCAGCATTCGAGCGAGAACAGGTTCGGCAGCGCCCGTGCATAGACCCCGGCAACGCGGGCGATATCATAGGTCCGCATGCGGGTGGCGAGCAGCGACTGGTGGCCATCACGCATCGTCGTATCGGTGATGAGAGCGCGGCTTTCGCTGCGCATCCACTCGGCGAATTTCTTCGGGCCGAGCTCATCCAGTTTCTGCTTGGTACCAGCGGGAATATCGCCGTTGATGTACGGCAGAACGGGCTTCGCAGCCTTTTCCGACGGGGTCGGACGACCCTTGGTTTCCGGATGGCCGTTGACGGTGACATCGGCCAGATAGGTCAGAAGCTTGGTGGCGCGGTCGGCGCGCTTGACCTGTTCGAACAGTTCGGGCGTCGTATCAATAAACCGCGTCGTATAGGAATTGTCGCGGAATTTCGGGTGGGTGATGATCGCTTCGAGGAAGGTGAGGTTCGTGGCGACGCCGCGGATGCGGAACTCGCGCAGCGCCCGGTCCATGCGAGCGATCGCTTCCAGCGGCTGCGGCGCCCAGGCCGTGACCTTGACCAGCAGCGGATCGTAGAAGCGGGTGATGATCGCGCCCGAATAGGACGTGCCGCCGTCAAGACGGATGCCGAAACCCGACGCCGAGCGATAGGCGGTGATGCGGCCGTAATCGGGAATGAAATTGTGCTCGGGATCCTCGGTGGTGATGCGGCACTGCAGCGCATGGCCGTTCAGCCGGATGTTCTCCTGGGCCGGTACGCCCGATTCCGGCGTGCCGATGGCAAAGCCGTCGAGGATGTGGATCTGCGCCTTGACGATATCGATACCGGTGACGACTTCGGTCACCGTGTGTTCCACCTGGATGCGCGGATTGACCTCGATGAAGTAGAATTTGCCGGTGTCGCTATCCATCAGATATTCGACCGTGCCGGCGCCGACATAATTGGTGGCGCCCGCGATCTTTAGCGAATAGGCGGCAAGTTCGGCCCGCTGGTCCTCGGAAAGATAAGGCGCCGGGGCGCGTTCCACGACCTTCTGGTTGCGCCGCTGGATCGAGCAGTCGCGCTCGAACAGGTGCACCACATTGCCGTGGGTATCGCCAAGGATCTGGCTTTCCACATGGCGGGCCCGCTCGACCAGCTTTTCGAGATAGACCTCGTCCTTGCCGAAGGCCGCTTTTGCTTCGCGCTTGGCCTCGACGACTTCCCTGGCGAGGTCCTTCGGATCGCGGATGGCACGCATGCCGCGACCGCCGCCACCCCAGGATGCCTTGAGCATGACCGGATAGCCGATCTCCTCGGCCATCTTCGCCACGACCGCCATATCATCAGGCAGCGGTTCGGTTGCCGGCACGACCGGCACGCCGACCGAAATCGCAAGATTGCGGGCCGCCACCTTGTTGCCGAGCTGGCGCATCGTATCGGGCCGCGGGCCGATGAAGATGATGCCGGCCTCGTCGCAGGCATCGACGAATTCAGGGCTTTCCGACAGAAGGCCGTAGCCTGGATGGATCGCATCGGCGCCCGAGAGCTTGGCAACCCGGATCACTTCCGGGATCGACAGGTAGCTCTCGATCGGGCCGAGGTCTTTTTCGAGATGCGGACCGCGACCGACCTGATAGCTTTCGTCCGCCTTGAACCGGTGCAGCGAGAGCTTGTCTTCTTCCGCCCAGATCGCCACCGTCTTGATGCCGAGCTCATTGGCGGCACGAAAGACGCGGATGGCGATTTCGGAGCGATTGGCGACGAGAATTTTCGATATCGGCAAGACAAGCCTCCCCAGGTGCCTCGAATGGTGCACCGCAAGAGATCAACATCTCCCGCATTAGGCAAGGGCTATTTGGTCGATAGCCGGCGTCAAGGACGCTTCAGGTCACCAGCCCATGGCGAAATGCCATGGCCACCACATGCTGTCGGTTCTTCGCTTTCAGCTTTTCCTGGAGGCCGTTGATATACCAATCGACCGTGTGGTTGGAGATGTCGAGCGACCGTGCGATCTCATGCGATGTCATGCCGTCGGCAAGGAGCGCCATGACTTCCATCTCGCGACGGGTGAGCTGGGTATCCAGTCTGGCCGAGGCCTCGAGTGCCGTGGCGTCGCCCGCGATCTCCAGCAGTCTCCAGAAAATGCGCTTGGCGGCCGTGTCGAACAGTGAGATCTCGGTCGGCGATAGATCGATCGGTTTGCCGCCGATGATCATGTTGCCGAGAAATCCGTTGCGTCCATGGATCGGAAACACGTAGCCGTCGTCGAGACCATGGCGGCCCGCTTCCTGCATCATCCGGTCCATCCGCGAACGATGCGGATCGGACTTCAGGGCAAGGATCGAATCGCGCCAGCGGAACGGGCGATGGGCCGCATTCAGCATCCGCATGACAGGGTCGATGACCGTATATTTGCGCGCGCGATAGACCTCGACCCAGCTGTCCGGCCAGCGGGAGATCAAGGTCATTCCCTCGGGATCCGTTTGCCCTTTTCTCAGTACGATTGCATAGAATTCGAAACCGTAGGTTTTGAGGAGTGACGCAAGATTGTTCGCCACTTCCTTCGTCGTTCGTGCCTCTTCAACCAATACAAGCAACTGCACAACAAATTGGATGCTCAAATTCGCCCCCAGACCGTCTCCCCGACGATCGGCTTTATTCTTATAAAACACCGACGCCGGCATAGAACCCGACCGCCCGCTTAACATAGTTATCATTTATACCACGTACATGCCGAAATCTTGTGATTGACGCAGCGATCAGGATCGGCATCAGCATACCGCATCGGTAACCTAACTACGGGCGAACCCTTGCTCTCACTGGATTATTTTCGGAAAAGAAGTTCACCGGCTAGGTTCGTCTCGGATTCGCCCTGTCCTTGCCATAACTATGCTGCCAATCGTTTCATGCCTGCACTTCAATAGGAGTTGCGCCCGTTGACGCTCTTCCAAGTTTACGCCCGAGCTTTGCAATATCTGACGAAGAACCGCTGGCGGGTCGCCGCGGTCGTCGTCGCCAACATTATTCTGGCCATCATCACGATTGCCGAACCGATCCTGTTCGGTCGAATCATCGACGCGATCTCCTCCAAGAGTGACGTCACCAACGTTCTGCTTCTGTGGGCGGGCTTCGGGGTCTTCAATACCGTCGCATTCGTGCTCGTTGCACGCGAGGCCGACCGTCTGGCCCACGGGCGCCGCGCTTCGCTGCTGACGGAGGCCTTCGGACGCATCATTTCGATGCCGCTGTCCTGGCACCACCAGCGCGGCACGTCGAACGCCCTGCACACGCTGCTGCGTGCCTCCGAAAGCCTGTTCGGTCTGTGGCTGGAATTCATGCGAACGCATCTCGCGACCGCCGTTGCAATCCTGCTGCTGATCCCGACCGCCATCTCGATGGATTGGCGCCTCAGCATCGTGCTTCTGATCCTCAGCATCTTCTACTGGATCATCGGCGTTGCCGTGATGAAGCGCACGAAGGAAGGCCAGGCCGCGGTCGAAACCCATTACCACCAGGTTTTCAGCCATGTCAGCGATTCGATCAGCAACGTCTCTGTGATTCACAGCTACAACCGCATCGAAGCCGAAACTTTGGCCCTCAAGAACTACACCAAGGATCTGCTGAAGGCGCAGTATCCGGTGCTGGACTGGTGGGCTTTGGCCGGTGGCCTCAACCGCACGGCATCGACGGTCTCGATGGGCGTGATCCTTGTGATCGGCACTATGCTGGTGCAACAGGGCAAGATCCGCGTTGGTGACGTCGTCGCCTTTATCGGCTTCGCCAACCTTTTGATCGGCCGCCTCGATCTTCTGCGCCAGTTCGCAACCCAGATTTTCGAAGCCCGCGCCAAGCTCGAGGATTTCTTCGTTCTGGAAGATTCCGTCGAGGAGCGCGCCGAACCGACGGATGCACGCGATCTGGGAGATACGGTCCGGGGCGAAGTGGAGTTCCGCGACGTCTCCTTCGGCTTCTCCAACACGAGCCAGGGCGTTCACGACGTATCGTTCATCGCGCAAGCGGGGGAAACGATTGCGATCGTCGGCCCGACCGGTGCCGGCAAGACGACGCTGATCAATCTCCTGCAGCGGGTCTATGATCCGCAGCAGGGCAAGATTTTGATCGACGGCGTCGATATCGGCACCATCACCCGCAAGTCACTGCGCCATTCCATCGCGACCGTGTTCCAGGACGCGGGCCTGCTTAACCGCTCGATCAGCGACAACATCCAGCTGGGACGAGAAGGTGCAACGCGGGAAGACATCGTCCGGGCGGCAGAAGCGGCCGCTGCGGCCGAGTTCATCGAAACGCGTCTCAACGGCTACGACACGACGGTCGGCGAGCGTGGCAACCGCCTGTCGGGCGGCGAGCGCCAGCGTATTGCCATCGCCCGGGCGATCCTCAAAAACGCACCGATCCTCGTTCTCGACGAAGCAACCTCGGCGCTTGATGTGGAGACGGAACAGCGCGTGAAGGCGGCGATCGACAAGCTGCGTCAGAACCGCACCACGTTCATCATCGCGCACCGGCTCTCCACCATCCGCGACGCCAACAAGGTCATCTTCCTCGAGGGTGGGCGGATTGCCGAAATGGGCACCTACGACCAGCTGAGCCGCAGCGGTGGCCGCTTTACGTCGCTCCTCACCGCCAGCGGCATCGTCATCGACGAGGACGAGGAAGGCCACAAGCTCCCGGTACCCGCCGAGCACGCCTAAGCTCTCGACCACTTATACCGATCGAACATCAGACTCCTCGCCTCCAGAAATGGAGGCGGGGGTTTTTTTGTGAGGTAATGCGGGAGCACCGCTTTTTCGCGTGATCTTCTGCGTACGCGGCTTTGCAGGTGCTTGCCATACCAAGCGCGTGAGCGGCGGTTGCGTCCCGACCTGTTCATGCCGCGCATTGTGAGCGGCATCCCGATCGGCTGGCACGATACGTGGACATCAGAGCAGGACATCGCCCCTCCCCCGGATCGGCCGACACTTCTCCTCACCGGGCACAAACCAACAAAAACCCCGCTGCCATTGCTGGAAGCGGGGTTTCTGTTTGGGATACCATCAGGACGTTCGACGCCCGGCGGGATCAGCTTTCTGCGGGCGGAGCCGGCAATGCGCTGGTCGTCGGCGCCGCAAGGTTCAAGCCGTTGACCGGATCGACAGCGACGCCACCGATCGACGCCTTGCCGTCCTTGACCACAATCTCGTGGGTGACGCCATCGAGGGTAAGTTCGGCGGTAAAGCCGTCCCAGCCGCTCGGCAGAACCGGATCGACATACAGCGTGTCGCCGGCACGGCGAATGCCGAGAATGCCTTCGACCGCGGCCCGGTAGAGCCAGCCGGCGGAACCCGTGTACCAGGTCCAGCCGCCGCGGCTCTGATAGTCGCCGGCACCGTAGACGTCGGCTGCAACCACGTAAGGTTCGACGCGGTAGGTTTCGGCGGCATCCCGGTCAAGCGCATGGTTGATCGGGTTGAGCATCTGGAAGCACTTCCAGGCATCGTCGCCGCGCTTCAGCCGGGCGAGCGCGAGCACGACCCAGATTGCACCATGGGTATACTGGCCACCGTTTTCACGCACGCCGGGTGGATAGGCCTTGATGTAGCCCGGATCCCTGCGCGTGTCCTGGAAAGGCGGGGTGAAGAGACGGATGATACCCGCATCCTCGTCCACGAGCTTGTCCATGACCGCGTTCATAGCCTGCTCGGAACGATCCGGCCTGCCTTCGCCAGACAGCACACTCCAGGACTGGCCGAGCGAATCGATGCGGCATTCGTCGCTCTTGGCCGAGCCGAGCGGAGAACCGTCGTCGAAATAACCGCGGCGGTAATAGGCACCGTCCCAGCCATCCGATTCCAGCGCAGCCTTCAGCGTATCGATATGCTTGCTCCAGCGATCGGCACGCGGACGATCCTTGCGGGCTTCCGCATAGGGCAGGAAGTTTCGAAGCGCAGCCGCCAGGAACCAACCGAGCCAGACGCTCTGACCACGACCGGCCATGCCGACACGGTTCATCCCGTCGTTCCAGTCGCCACCGAGAATGAGCGGAAGATCCAGGTCTCCGGTCCGCTCAACAGCGAGATCGAGCGCGCGTGCTGCGTGTTCGTAGAGATCGGCGACCTCGTTGGAGATCTCCGGCTGGATAAAGGCGTCGTGCTTGTTCTTTTCCAGCATCGGTCCGGTGAGGAACGGCAGCTTCTCATCGAGCATAGAGAGATCGCCGGTCACCGAGACATACTGGTGGATCGCGTAGGCAAGCCACACCACGTCGTCGGAGATCGTCGTTCGAACGCCGGCGCCGGTGTTTGGCAGCCACCAGTGCATGACATCGCCTTCGCGGAACTGCCGCGACGCCGCATTGAGGATCTGCTTGCGGGCAAGCGACGGCTCATGCAGCAGGAACGCGAGCGTATCCTGCAACTGGTCGCGGAAGCCGAAGGCACCCGATGCCTGGTAGAAGGCGGTACGGGCCATGATGCGGCAACCGAGTGCCTGATAGGGCAGCCAGTGATTGACCATGTTGTCGAGCGACTTGTCCGGCGTCGAGATCTTCAGGCGGCCGGTGAAACCGCTCCAGAAGCTGCGGTTCTCCGCAAGGATATCCTCGAACCGGTCGCCGCGAAGCGCCAGTGCAAGGCTTGCCGCCTCCTGCTTCGTGGCAGCATCGCCAAGGAAGAAGGTGACTTCGGTTTCTTCACCCGGCGCCAGTTCGACGTCGTAGGCAAGTGCTCCACACGGGTCGCCGTCGAGATCGAGCGAGCCGCTGAGGCTTGAACCGGAAACAACCGCTGCCGGCAACTGCACCGAACCGAATTTGCCGACAAACTCCCGACGGCTTGCCGTGAAGCCCGACGGTGTCTCGTGCATGCCGAGGAAGGCAAAGCGCGAGAAGTTGATGCTGAACGGGTTGGTCGCAAACAGCGTGCCCGTCGCCTCGTCACGGCTGGACAGGATGAATGGCGAGGTCTTGGCAGGATTGGTGCCCAGCAGCCATTCGACATAGCCGTAGATGCGCAGCTTCTTCGTTTCCGAACCGGTGTTGCGAAGCTTCATATGCGAAAGCTTTGCGGACCGGTTGCGGTCCACCGTCTGGGTCAGCGACAGCTTGACGCCATCTTCCTCGGTCGAGAACACCGAATAGCCGAGGCCGTGACGGGTTTCGAACACGGTTTCTGGACGACGCGACAGAGCCGCGAACGGCGTGACCACGGTGCCCTTGTCGATATCGGCCACGTAGAAGCCTTCGCCGGGACGGTTGATGACGAGATCGTTGGTCCACGGCGTCATCTGGTAGTCGCGCGAGTTCTGCGCCCAGGTAAAGCCTGCGCCTTCCGCGGAAACGTGGAAGCCGAAATTGTCGTTAGAGATGACGTTGATCCACGGATGCGGCGTCGACTGACCACCGTTGAGGCGCACGACATATTCGCTGCCATCTGCGGAGAAGCCGCCAAAACCGTTCCAGAACTCAACTCCGGCCGGACCTTCGCTGGTCTCGACGGGAGCGGAATAGATCTCGCCATTTAGCAGCGGACGGCGATCAACCTCGATCTCCTGATCCTTCGGCGGGGCGAAGATCGTGCTGGTCCGGTTCAACTGATCGCTGATGCGGCCGTTGCGCGCATGAAGCACGACGCGGGACGCGGCAATCAGACCATCGGCGCCGGCACCTTCGATCAGGTCGCGGCGCAGCGTGAAGACGTGCTGGCGTCCACCTTCCTGACCCATGCGGGCAGACATGTGTTCGATCGACGTCTGTACTTCCTGGGCACCCTCGGTTGCCCGCTCGTTGAAGATGACGAGATCAGACACAACGCCGCGCGAGCGCAGGTACTGCTGCGCAAGGATAGCTTCCTTGGCAACCGGCATGTCGTTTTCGTCATTGATGCGCAGCGTGAAGATCGGCAGGTCGCCGGACACCGCCGACGGCCACAGCCCCGACTGTGCCTGCATGCCGGCCTTCAGCGTCGGCTGATCGGCCCGAAGCTGCATGTCCGGATAGACCAGATAGCGGGCGAGATGCTGGAAGGCCGCGGCATCCTGCGAAGTGACGCCGAGATGGCGCATCTGCACCTGCGTCCGGGTCCAGGCTTGGGTCAGTTCGTTCTGGAAGGTTTCGGCATGACGATAATGTTCGATCGCCTTGTCGAGATCCTCGCGCCGGGGCGCAGCGATCGTCCAGAAGATAACGCTGACCTTCTTGCCCGCCGGCACACGAACCGTGCGGCGCAGCGACAGGATCGGATCGAGCGTAAAGCCGTCGGTATTCGACAGCGACGCACCCGGATCGAAAGCGGCTGCTTCCGACAGCGTGCGACCCCGGCCGAGGAACTTGCGACGGTCGGTCTCGTATTCGGTCGGTCGCGAAGACCCGGCATTGTCGGCGGCAAGATGTGCCACGATCATGTCGGGATCGCTGAGATCGCGCTTGTTGCGCCACGCACGGATGACGTCACCCCGCTTGCCGATCTCGGTGCGGATAAACATGCGCGAGAACACGGGATGGCCACTGTCGCCATCGTCGCCGGCAATCACCGGCTCCATGTAGGAGGTCACCTCGATGAAGCGATCCTCATCGCCCATGTTGAGCAATGTGACGCGGCGTCCCTCGGCATCGTGTTCGGTGCCGACGATAACTTCGACCGTGCTGGTCAGCTCGCCGACCGTCTTGTGGAATTCGGCCTTTTCGTCACCGAACACCGTCTTGGTCTGCTCGCCTTCGGCGCGGCGCGGCTCGGCCGTGGTGGACCACCACTCGCCGGATGTCGTGTCGCGCAGGAAAATGAACTGGCCCCAGCGGTCTTCGGTCGGATCCGCCTTCCAGCGGGAAACCGACAGGTTGTTCCAGCGCGAATAGCCGGAACCGGTCGCCGTCAGCATCAGCGAGTAATGGCCGTTGGAGAGCAGAACCAGTTCGCGGTCCTTGGTGGCCGGGTTGGTGACGGTGCGGATTTCCGGACGCAGCAGCTCGCCGCCGCCGGTACCTGGCTTTTCCTCGTGCTTGGCGCTCATCACAGGAATGTCGCGCGGTGCCTTTTCCTGCAGCAGCAGTTCCGCCGCTTCGATTACAGGATCGGCGTGGAAGAGTTCGCGCAGCAGACCGTTCATGACGACGTTGGCGACGGCTGCAATCGACATGCCATGGTGGTGGGCATAGTAGTTGTAGACGACCGCACAGCGCTTGCCTTCCGGCACGCGGGTCGGCGTGAAGTCGACCGCATCATGGAAGCCGTAGATGCCGAGCGCGCCAAGCTTGCGCAACTCGTTGAGGTTTTCGACGGCCGCGATCGGATCGTACTGGCTGGCGAGGATCGAGGCATAGGGTGCGATAACGGCATTCTGGCCGAGACCGCGCTTCAGACCCAGCGTCGGCACACCGAAGTTGGTGTACTGATAATGCATCTGATGATCGAGCGCGTTGAACGCGGCTTCCGAAATGCCCCATGGCGTGCCGAGACGGCGGCCGTGGTTCATCTGTTCCTTGACGATCAGGTTGTTGGTCTGGTTGAGGATACCACCCTGACGCTCCTGCATGACGAGCGGCGGCATCAGGTATTCGAACATCGAACCCGACCAAGAGACGAGCGCACCGCGCGCGCCGATCGGCACGACGTGACGGCCAAGCTTGTACCAGTGTTCCGTGGGCAGATCACCCTTTGCGATCCCGAACAGGCTGGTGAGACGCGCTTCGGACGCGAGAAGGTCGTAGCAGGCCTCGTCGACCTCGTTGCTTTCGACCCGGTAGCCGATCGACAGAAGGCGGCGGTCCTTGCGGAACAGGAACTTGAAATCCATCCCGAAGGCGATCTTGCGGGCACGGTCACGCAACACGGCGAGACGGTCGCGCAGTTCCTCGATATTGCCGTTGTCGAACGTGCTGTCGCCGATATGCGCTTCGCAGACGGCAACCAGCGACGCTGCCCACTTGGTCACTTCCTCGCTCTGCGCGGAACGCACCTCATGATCGAGATTGTGCGACAGCTTCTGGATGTCGCGGGCAAGCACCGACAGGTTGATGATGCGGATCGAGGCGAACTCGTGCTCGCGCTTGACGGCGGCAAGCGCGTTGGAGAAGCCGATGATACGCTCCTCGAGACGGCGCCGCAGCGGACGGACGGTCTTGCGATCGTCCGGCAGCGACTTCAGCGTTTCTTCGAGAATGCCGACGACATCGCCGAGACCATCGAGATTGCCCTGCAGATGCGCAGAAGGCGCTTCCGCCCAGACACGGCAGGCAGATGAGATGGCAATCAGATGGCCAGCGAAGTTGCCGCTATCGACCGACGACACATAGCGCGGCATCAGCGGCTTCAGGGTATCGGTGTGATACCAGTTGTACATATGGCCGCGGAATTTGTCCGCGCGCTCGACGGTCGCAAGCGTCTGCTCGATCCGTTCGATCGTTTCGGTAAACGAGATCCAGCCGAAATGCCGCGCCGAGACGATCGACAGGAGGTAGACGCCGATATTGGTCGGCGACGTCCGCTTGGCGATCGAGGGATTGGGCTTTTCCTGGTAGTTGTCAGGCGGCAGGTAGTTCTGCTCGGCCGTGACGAAGGTTTCGAAGTAGCGCCAGGTCCGCCGCGCGATCTTGCGCAGCTCGACCGAGACGTTCTCAGGCACGAACAGCTTGTCTTCCGTCTCGGCAGACTGGCTGACATACCAGGCAACCAGCGGCGAGAAGATCCACAGGATGGCGAACGGAATGCCGACCAGGAACGCGTTGTCGCCCGGCAGTGCCGCAAGGATTACCGACAGAACGGCAATCGCCGGCGCATGCCACATGGCACGGTAGTAATCGGTAGGGCTGCCTTGGGCGCCGGACTGGATCGAGGCCGCGGTCTTCCATTCCAGCATCAGCTTGCGGCTGACGAGCAGGCGATAGAGCGAACGGGCGATCGCATCGGTCATGATGCAGGCGGAATCCGCGATGAACACGATGCGCAGTGCGACTTGCGCATTGGTGGAACGCACATCCGACCAGACCGAATAGAAATGGGCGCTCGTGACATTGTCGCTGGAGCGCGGCAGAAGGTTGGTGAGAAGCGAGATGGTGGGCGCCACGAACAGCGAGAAGATCAGCAGGATCTGCCAGATCAGCGCACCGAGCGGATCCATGAAGTACCAGCCGAGAATGGAGGCGAAGAACCATGCGATCGGGGTGAGCGACCGGCGCAGGTTATCGAGCATCTTCCAGCGGCCAAGGGCGCTGACGCCCCGCTTGGCTTCAAGAATGTAAGGCAGGAGCTGCCAGTCGCCACGCGCCCAGCGATGCTGGCGCGAGACCTCGACCTCGTAGCGAACCGGGAAATCCTCGACCAGCTCGACATCGGTGATGAGCGCGCAGCGCGAGAACGAGCCTTCGAGAAGGTCGTGCGAGAGAACGGCGTTTTCTTCGATACGGCCCTTGAGGGACGTCTCGAACGCGTCGACGTGATAGAGGCCCTTGCCCGTGAACGAGCCTTCGGCCGTCAGGTCCTGATAGACATCGGAGACCGCAAAGACATAGGGATCGAGACCGCGGCCGACCGAAAACACGCGCTGGAAGACCGAGGCTTCCTTGCCGGTCGTCAATGACGGCGTCACGCGCGGCTGCATCAGACCGTAGCCGCGCACGACCTGGTGCGTATCAGGATCGATGACGGGACGGTTGATCGGGTGATGCATTTTGCCGACCAGCTTGGTCACCGCATCGCGGATCAGGCGGGTGTCGGCATCGAGCGTCATGACATACTGGACATTCTCCGGCACCATGTTGGCGCCCTGGAGATAGGTCGTGTCGCGGTCGCCGCGCAGAAGCAGGTTGAGTTCGTGCAGCTTGCCGCGCTTGCGCTCCCAACCCATCCAGGCGCCTTCGTTCGGGTTGAACAGGCGGCGGCGGTGCAGGAGGTAAAAGCGCGTCCCCGCCTCTTCCATGTAGCGGGTATTCAGCGCTGCAATTTCACGCTTGGCATATTCGAGAATTTCGAGATCGGCTTCCTGTTCCTCGAACTTGGCGTCGCGCCAGTCGCTGAGGAGGGCAAAATAGATCTCGCCCTTGGGGTTGGCCAGATAATGGACTTCGAGATTGCGCACGAGTTCATCGACCGTATCCCGGTCGGCGATCAGGCAGGGCACCACGACCAGCGTGCGCGCCTCCTCGGGAATGCCTTCCTTATATTCGTATCCGACGAGACGGGCGGGTTTGACGAAATAGGTCACGACCGTGTTGAACAGACCGGTCGCGCCTTCCGACGCGGGCAGCGCGAACATCAGAAGCAGGAAGAAGACGACCACCAGCGGAATGGCAGCCGCCACGAGGAAATAGCCGGTAACGGCGAGCGCCAGAAAGGTTAAAAGCATAACCGGGCCGCCGATGGCGAACCAGCCGAGCTTGCGGTAGGCGCGCACAGCCCGCTGCAGCAGCGGCGGCTGGTAGCCAACGGCCGTCTCCAGCTCCTTGCGGCGGCGCCCGACGATGAAGGCGCCGACATTGGTTTCCCGCTCGTCCGGATCGTGCGCCCGTGCTGCGATCGCAAGATCGACGGCAGCCTGGGTCACCTCGGCTTCGCTGCGCTTGGCCACGCGGGCGATCTTTTCGATGCGGCTGCGGAAGGCATTGCGCGAGCCGAAATCGAGCGCTTCGTAATCCGTGTGCTCGCGGAAGATCTTGTCGATCTGCGAGACCTCTTCGAACCAGACGCTCCATTCCGTATCGTCGATGAGGCGCAGGCTCTTGATGATGTTGCCCATCGTCACGTTGCCGGACGACAAGCGGCTCTGTTCCGCCTGCATCACGGTTTCGACAGCCTTGCCGGACGCGACCAGCCGCTTTTCGAGCCACTCGATGGCAAAGCCGGAATTTTGCGAGGCATTGCGCAGGCGATAGAGGAACTGGCTGGTAAACGTGTTGTCGTCGGTGAGGCCTTCGAGGCTCTTCAGAAGCTCGCCACCGGCAGTCTCGTCGTTGAGACGAATGATCTCGTCGGCGGCGTCGTTGGCGCGGCGGCGCATGTTGCGCGAGCGATCGACGCGGCTGGCGATGCGGCGCAGGTTCTCGATGAGGACGAAGCGGATGAACGATGGCAGCGCCCAGAGTTCACCGATCTCCAGCGGCTCGTCGGTCTGGTAACCCTCGACCATCTCGGCCAGCGTTTCGCGCGAAATGCTGCTGTGGGTGTGCGCCACATAAAGCCATGCCAGCGAGAGAACGCGCGGGATTTCCTGGCTTCCGATCTTGGTCGTCGGCAACTGCTTGAAGAATTTCTTCGGGAAGTCGCGGCGGACTTCCTGGATCGCTTCCTCGACGATGTAATAGTTGTCGAGCAGCCATTCCGCGGCAGGCGTGATCGAGGCACCCGCATCGACATCCTGCGCGGCGGCGCGATAGACCCTGAGAATTTCCTTCTCGTTTTCCGCGTGGCGCGTGAAAAACTCGAATTTCATGAAGCCCGGCAGATCGGCTGCACCTTGCCGACCCAGCGTTTCTCCACATTGCCGAAGATCATCAGCCGTAAAATACGTCGCGCGGATCGAATCGTTATGATCGATCTGCTTGCTTTCCGTTTCGCGGGTAGAAGCCGAAGGCTGAATATCAGGGGACATGGATGAACTTCTGAATGAATTTCGTTTCACGAACTAAGATGCGAAGCATGAGATAGAGAGCGATCCTTATATTGCAAATCGTGGATCAATCGCTATCGCATCTGCTCACGCAGTAAGACATTGTCGGCTCTAGGGCCAACAGCCTGAATAAATGCTGAATGCGAGGCTGTTCATTTGCCTGAACGATGATGGCACTGCTAAACGTGAACGATACGAGTGAGCAGCTTGGACGCGTTTGCAGGCAGATAGGGTGATGGAACGATGACGATCAAGTTTACCAACGACATGAGCGAAGTTGTGGCAACCCGCCACTTTCTGCATCAGCATCCCGAACTTGGCCTCTCAGAATTCACCACTTCGGACTATATCGCGGCAAAGCTTGAGGAATTCGGTTACGCCGTCACCCGCGGCCTCGGCAAGACCGGCATCGTTGCGACCCTGAAGAACGGATCGAGCGATCGGTCGGTCGGCATTCGCGCCGATATCGACGCGCTTCCGATCGAGGAAGAAACCGGCGCGGACTATGCCAGCCTCAACAAGGGAGTCATGCATGCCTGCGGTCACGATGGCCATACCGCCATGCTTCTGGGTGCCGCAAAGATACTCGCACAGCGCAAAAACTTCGACGGCACACTCAATCTGATCTTCCAGCCGGCCGAAGAAAATTTCGGCGGCGCCAGGCTGATGATGGAGGACGGACTGTTCGATCGCTTTCCCTGCGACGCCGTCTTCGGCCTGCACAATGACCCAGGCCTGCCCTTCGGCAAGATCTTCGTCAAGGAAGGGCCGATCATGGCGGCGGTCGACGAATGCCGTATCGTCGTCAACGGCCGCGGCGGCCATGGCGCCGAACCTCAGGATGCCGCAGACCCGATCGTCGCCGGCGCCAGCATCATCATGGCGCTGCAGACTGTCGTTTCCCGCAACATCCATCCACTCGATCCGGCCGTCGTCACGGTCGGCGCATTCAACGCCGGCATCGCCAGCAATGTCATTCCGGAGCGGGCAGAAATGGTTATCACCATCCGGTCCTTCGACCCTGCCGTGCGAGACAAGCTGGAGGAACGGATCCGCGGTGTAGCAGTTGGCCAGGCGGCAAGCTACGGCATGACAGCGACGATCGAATATACCCGCGGCTACGATGCGACCGTCAACCACAAAGCGGAGACGGACTTTGTCAGGGACCTGGCGAAGAAGGTAGTCGGCCCGGAAAACCTTGCAGAAATCGAACGGCCGATGATGGGCGCCGAGGACTTCGGTTATTTCCTTGCAGAGAAGCCAGGCACCTATTTCTTCTTAGGCACCGCAAGAACCAAGAACGATCCCCCGCTCCATCATCCGAAATTCGACTTTAACGACGACGCCTTGCCGATCGGGACGAATTTCTGGGTGGAACTGGCCGAAGCCTATCTGCCGACGACACAGGGCTGAAACAATAAGCCTTCCGATCCGGGCGCGGATCGGAAGGCCTCGTTGCTATTGAAACCTTGAATTTCGGATACGTGTCAGGCGAGAATACCGAGCGTGACTGCCCCGATGAACACGAAGGCGGCAGTCACAAGGCCTGCATATGCTACCCACTGCCACCTGCTGACGACGCCCGGGGCGCGGTGAGGGAATGCCCGAGTATGATGCTGGATCGGCTGCATGCGAACCTCCCGGTTTTGTGTCTCTTCCCATGTAGTTTAGCTTAACTCTACCAAGCTGGTAGAGATAACTTTCTCCTGAGCACCACGTTCCTTGGAAAATACTTTTTTCTTAACGCCCCAACGTGCCGGTTAACGGTTTATTATGCCTGCGGCCTAAAACGAGACCTCAGGCGGCAAACCTGTCGAGCGCCAGGCGGAAAACGTCCGGGTCGATATTGCCGCCCGAGCAGACCGCAATCACCGTCTCGCCAAGGCTCTCGCCATGGAAAAGCGCCGCCGCCAGCGCAACCGCGCCGCCCGGTTCAACGACGATCTTCAGACGGTTGAAGGCAAGCGCCACCGCATGCAGCGCTTCATCTTCCGTCACCACTATGCCCGGGCCGCAGAGACGCGACATGATCGGAAAGGTAATCGTGCCTGGCTGCGGCGTGACGATCGCGTCGCAGAGCGAACCCGATTGCGTGGCGTTCTTCTGGATCGTTCCGCTCGCAAGCGAACGGGTCACATCGTCGAAGCCTTCAGGTTCGCAGGGATGCACGGTAAAGCCCGGTGCACGTGCTTCGAGCGCCAGCGAAATCCCGGAGATGAAACCGCCGCCGCCTGTTGGCACCAGAACACTGGCCTGCGTGATCCCCTCTTCCGCAGCCTGTTCGGCGATTTCCAGACCTGCCGTCCCCTGCCCGGCGATGACAAGCGGCTCGTCGAATGGCTTGATGAGGGTCAGGCCTCTTTCGCTCGAAAGCTGCCGGCCGATCTCGTCACGATCCTCCCTGGCGCGATCGTAGAGCACCACTTCGGCGCCGTAGGCCCGCGTGTTTTCAATTTTGATGCGCGGCGCATCGGCGGGCATGATGATGACGGCCGGAATGCCATGCATCCTGGCCGCCAGCGCCACGCCCTGCGCATGGTTCCCGGACGAAAAGGCGATAACGCCCTTCGCGCGAACGTCCGCCGGAAGATACGAAATTGCCGACCACGCGCCACGGAACTTGAACGAGCCGGTCTGCTGCAGGCATTCGGGTTTCACGAAGATGCGCCGCCCGGCGATGTCATCCAGAAATGACGAGAACAGAAGCGGCGTACGGCGGGCATGGCCGGAAAGACGGCCGCGCGCGGCTTCGATCATAGCAATATCGGTCATCGGGAAATCCTTGGGGACGAACAGGCGAGACCCCGAACCTATTCGCCGATGCTGCAGGCGTAAAGATGCCGACGGCCGACAAATGCCGCTATCCTTCAGCCGTTGAACCGAGTTTCACCACTGTCTTGATTGGAAGATGGTCGGACGCGAGCCGCGCAAGCGGCGTGTCATGGGTCACGACCCTCTCAATCAGGCCCGGCCGGTTCGCCATGATCCGATCGAGTGCCAGCACCGGCAGGCGCGACGGAAAGCTTGGAACCGCCGGCGGCAGGCCGAATACGGTAGCGAGTGTGTTGAGCGCCGAGCGGTCACCCAGCCGCCACTCGTTGAGATCGCCCATCAGCACTGTCGGATGCTCGTCGCGGGAGCCGATGATCTCGAGCAGCATGCGCGCCTGCTGCTGACGCGACCGGTTGAGAAGACCAAGATGCGCCGCAATCACGCGAAGTGTGCTGCCATCCTTCATCTCCAGTTCGGTGATCAGCGCCCCGCGCGGCTCCAGCCCCGGCAGTTTGACCTGATGCACGTCGCGGACGAGACCTTCGCGGAAAAAGATCACATTGCCGTGCCAGCCATGCGCCTTGGCGACGCCAGAGATCGGCACCGGAAGCAGCCCCGTTTCACGCTCCATCCAGCCAAGATCAAGCAGTCCGCGACGTTCGCCAAACCGGCTGTCCGCCTCCTGGAGAGCAATCACGTCCGCGCCGATTTCGCGGATCACGTGAGCGATACGGGCCGGATCGAACTTGCGGTCGATGCCGACGCATTTGTGCACGTTGTAGGAGGCGATCAGCATGCCGCTGTCTCTGTCATGCACGGAATGAACGCCTTCGCCCCGGTTCTTGCGGGCCTTGATCGATGCCAGGATGCTGGCCGGAAGGTTGGGACGTTTCTGATGCATGATATCGCGCTTCGGTCTTGCCGGTTTAAAGATAGGGCGATCCCAACCAAAGAACTTTCTCGATCAGGCGAACGGGAAACGGCCGTGATCTCAGGCTGTGAAGCGTCACCTCGGTCGAAGAGGAAATCATCAAGTCTATCCTTCGTTCCAAAGTTCGCGCAAAAGCCTCGTCCAGCACTTCCAGATCCACCTCGAAATTCAGCCGCAGCGAACGCGGATCGAGATTGGAAGACCCCACGTAGGACCAGCGGCTGTCGACGGTCAGAAGCTTGGAATGATTGAAGGCGCCGCTTGCCCGCCAGATACGGCAGTAGTTCTTCAGCATCTGGTCGAACTGCGCCGTCATCGCCCGATCGACAAGCGTCAGGTTGTTCGCGCCGGGCACGACGATATCAACCCGCACACCGCGCCTTGCCGCCGTAACCAGCGCGGTAATAAGCTCCCGGTCCGGCAGAAAATAGGGCGACACGATGCGGATCGATGACCGGGCGACGGAAAATGCGCCCATCAGCATCTTGTGGTTGGTCTCGACGCTACGGTCCGGTCCGGTCGAAACGACCCGGGCGATGACCGCCTTGCCGGGTTCCGCCGCGGGCGCGACAAGCTCCCACGCATCATCTTCCAATGTCTCGCCCGTGGTGAACTGCCAGTCGGCGGCGGCAACGGCAAAAAGGTCGGCCACCAATGGCCCGGTAACCTTGAAATGCGTATCGAGCGAAAACCCATCGCCATTGAATTCGCTCGAGAAACTTTCGCGAATGTTGATGCCGCCGGTAAACGCGACGCGGCCATCCACGACCAGGATCTTGCGGTGGGTTCGAAGGTTTGCGTAAGGCAGCCGCAAGCCGACAATGACGTTGCCGTTGAAGACGCTGACCCCGACGCCGCCATCGCGCAGCATGCCGAGTACGCTTGGAACCGAGTAGCGGGCGCCGACCGCATCGATCAGCACACGCACTTCCACACCCCGCTTTACCGCAGCAATCAGGGCCTCGACAAACTGGCGTCCGATCCTGTCCCGATCGAAGATGTAGGTTTCCAGAATGACGCTCTTCTTCGCCTTGCGGATCGCACCCAGCATGGCGGCATAGGCGGCGTCGCCGGTATCCAGCGAAAGAATGGAATTTCCGGATGTGAGGTGATGGGAAGTAACCCGGTCTCCCAGCGTCTTCATCGCGCGGAACCGGTGACCAAAATCCTTGATGATCAGGGCATCTGTCGCGTCGTAGGAGGCAAAATGCGCCCACTCGCGGCCCTGCAGCAGGGCACGGCGATCACTGATGACCGTTCGGCGGATGCGATTGACGCCGGCAAGCATATAGAGCGACGCGCCGATGATGGGCGACAGGACGATGATGCCGACCCAGCCAATCGCCGAGCGCACCTCTTCCTTCGTCATGGCCGCATGGATCGCGGCCGCCGTGCCGGCAACGAGCGAAAAGACGAACAGGATGTGCGGCCAGTAGGTATGGAAGAGGTCAAGCATGAGGCGAATATATGCGCCCCATCGCTTTGGGCAATCGGAGCCGGACAAAGGTTAGCCCGGCTCCTGATGACATCAGGCGTCGAGCTGCTTTTTCAGCACGTCGAGCGACGCTTCGAATGTGTCGAACAGCACATCCAGCTGAGACTCGTTGATGATGAGAGGTGGGCAAAGCGCCAGCGAGTCGCCGATCGCACGGCTGATCAGCCCCTTCTCGACCATGATCGAAAACAGTTTCGAGCCGAGCTGACCGGTGGCAAACCCTTCGCGCGGAGCAAGTTCGAGTGCACCGATGAGACCGATGCCCCGCGCTTCGATCGCCAGCGGATGACCTTCGAGTTCCTTCAGGCGCGACTGGAATTTTGGCGCAAGCGCCCGGACGTTTCCGACCAGATCGCGCTCTTCGATGATCGCGATATTTTCCAGCGCAACGGCCGCCGCGACCGGGTGGCCGGCGGCGGTGACGCCGTGTCCGAACGTGCCGATCTTCGCGGATTCGTCCGCGATCGGGGCGTAGACGTTCTCGTTGATGAGAAGCGCCGAGATCGGCTGGTAGGACGAGGAGATCTGCTTCGATAGCGTCATGAAATCCGGCTGCAGATCGAAGGTCTGCGTTCCGAACATATTGCCGGTGCGGCCAAAGCCGCAAATCACTTCGTCGGCGATGAACAGGATGTCGTATTTCTTGAGGATGGCTTGGATGGCCGGCCAGTAACCCGCAGGCGGCACGATCACGCCGCCAGCACCCATCACCGGCTCGCCGATAAAGGCTGCGACGGTTTCGGGGCCTTCGCGCAGGATCAGGTCCTCGAGTTCCTTGGCACACCGTTCGACGAAGGCAGCCTCGCTCTCGCCCTCAAGCTTGAAGGCGCGGTAATGCGGGCAGGATGTGTGGAAGATGCCGGGCAGCGGCAGATCGAACGACCGATGGTTGTTCGGCAGACCGGTCAGGCTCGCGGAAACGGCGGTCACGCCGTGATAGCCCTTGATCCGGGAGATGATCTTTTTCTTCTCCGGCTTGCCCATCGCGTTCGACCGGTACCAGATCATCTTGATGGCCGTATCGTTGGCTTCCGAACCCGAGTTCGTGAAAAACGCCTTCGACATCGGCACCGGCGCCATCTGTACCAGCTTTTCGGCAAGCTCGATTGACGGGCCGTTCGCCCGCGATGTGAACGTATGGTAATAGGGCAGCTTGCTCATCTGCCGCGTGGCGGCCTCGACCAGCCGGTTTTCACCAAAGCCGACAGCGACGCTCCAGAGGCCGGACATGCCTTCGATGTATTTCTTGCCGTTGTTGTCGTAGACGTAGATGCCTTCGCCGCGTTCCATCACCAGCGCACCGTCGCGCTCCAGAGCGCGGGCGTTCGTGTAGGAGTGCATGTGATAAGCCTTGTCGCGGGCTTCCATGGAATTGGGCTGTACCGTCACGAAGGGCCTCCTCTGCACCTGACTGATTTTGGCGTCATTCTTACGGCGAAACGCCGATCTTGGACAGCGCAAAACACTGCCCAAGAACTTCTCCGTTCGAAATAGTTGACACGACGGCTTACGTGTTCACTTCACCGTCATTGCGGCGACCGGCGGCTCGGTACCGGCAGGCATCGGGCTGATATAGGCCTGGCCCTTCAGCCGCTTCCTCAGGTCCGCCCAGGCAGCCTCGCGCAGCTGCTCGCTTTCCAGCGCCGCAAGACCCGTGGCGGCCATTGCCTTGGCAACAGACACCATACCCTTGTGAGCAAGCTCGCTCTTGCCTTGCGCGACGACCTGCCATGTATGAAGCTGGGTTCCGATGGCAAGCGTTGCGCCATAGGCCTGCACGGTCGGCACCACCCAGCTGACATCGCCGACATCGGTCGAGCCGCCCATCTGACGAAGCTCGCCATGCGCCGGGAGCACGAAATCCGCCAGGGGAACATCGCGTTCGTCAAGCCGCTCCTGGCGCCAGCTCGCCGCGATATCCTCCCGCGTCAGCGTTGCACGGATCTTGGCCGCAAATTCCTGGTCGGCGGCATCAAAAGGCGGCGGGCCGAGGCTTTCCCAGACATCCTGCATCGCGTCCATAAGCGGTGTGTTGACGACGAGGTTGGAAACGCCGGCAAGGATCGTGCTTTCCACCTTCGTTTCGGTCATCAGCGCCGCACCTTCCGCGACCTTCTTGACCCGCTCGATCAGAGGCAGCAGGCCCGGCAATTCGGGTGCGCGAATGACGTAGCGAACCTTGGCATGCGCCTGGACGACGTTTGGCGAAATGCCGCCGCTGTCGAGAACCGCGTAGTGGATCCGGCAATCGGATGGCATGTGCTCGCGCATATAGTTGACGCCGACACTCATCAACTCGACGGCATCGAGCGCACTGCGGCCAAGTTCCGGAACCGCCGCGGCATGCGCCGCACGCCCGGTAAAGGTAAAATCGACACGGCAGTTGGCAAGCGATGTCTCGCGCTGGACGCCTGCGAAATTGCTGGGGTGCCAGCTGATGGCGATATCGACATCTTCAAATGCGCCGGACTGCACCATGAACGCTTTGGCAGCCCCGCCCTCTTCCGCCGGGCAGCCGTAATAGCGCACGCGTCCCGGCGTTCCGTTGGCTTCGAGCCAATCCTTGAGAGCCGTTGCGGCAAGAAGCGAGGCGGAACCGAGAAGATTATGGCCGCAGCCATGGCCGTTTGCGCCGGCAGTGATCGGATCGTAAGCGGTTTCGCCCGCCTTCTGGCTCAACCCTGCAAGAGCGTCGAACTCCCCGAGAAAGGCAATCACCGGTCCACCTTCCCCAGCCTCGCCGATCAGCGCGGTCGGAATGCCGGCCACGTTATCGGTGATCCGGAACCCTTGCGTTTCCAGCATTTCCCGATGCGCTGCCGCGGACAGGGTTTCCATGTAGCAGGTTTCCGGCGTCTCCCAGACGCGGTCGGACAGCTCCCGGAAAACCTCGGTCTTGCGGTCGATAAGAGTTAAGATGTGGGGAAGATTGGAATTTACGGTCGTCATAATATGCGCCTCGATCAAGCATTCGGTCCTGAAGGCGCCAAACCCTAACCGTTTCCCGCCCAATGACAATGGACCGGCAGCTTAAAAAATAAGCGCGGCTGAAAAAATCAACATGCCGCGCTCGGCAACGCAACGCGTGAAACTTGGTATCTCGACAAGTGCATCATAATCGCTATGCTCGCGCCCGACGTCACAGGAAGACCAAGGATACCGCAGAAGACGATAACAATTTTGCGTAAATAAGGCCGACGCCGTGAGCTCATGCTCATGAAAGCCGAATACTTGGAAATCCGTCGTCAATTCGAGAAAACATGGGTTGAGTGCCGAAAAGGTATCGGAGATCCGTCGAAGACTGAAGAATACGGTCAGCAAACAAAAGATTTGCGACCAGGAGGTGAGACACACAAGCAGGATTGACGCGCACGTAAGCGTATCATCAAATTCAAAACACGGCCTAGCCTGGCAGTTAGCCGGCTCAAGGTCATTGGGAGACCGATATGAAATACAAGCTCGCCCTTGCCACAGCCCTGCTGTCGGCAACAATTTTCGCAGGCGCTGCGAACGCCAAGACCTTCGTGTATTGCTCCGAAGGTTCGCCAGAAGGCTTCGACCCCGGCATGTACACCGCCGGCACGACGTTCGACGCTTCGGCCCACCCGATCTACAACCGCCTGCTCGAGTTCAAGCCTGGCACAACGCAGCCGGAAGCCGGTCTTGCCGAGAGCTGGGACATTTCGTCCGACGGCACCGTCTACACATTCAAGCTGCGCCCGAACGTGAAGTTCCAGACCACGGAATTCTTCACCCCGACGCGCGCGCTGAATGCCGATGACGTGATCTTCTCCATCGGTCGTCAGATCGACGAGAAGAACGCCTGGAACAAGTACATCAACGGCGCTTCCTGGGAATATGCCGACGGCATGGGCTTCCCGAAGCTGATCAAGTCGATCGAAAAGGTCGATGACCTGACCGTGAAGATGACGCTGAACCGTCCGGAAGCACCTTTCCTCGCCAACCTGGCCATGCCTTTCGCTTCGATCCTGTCGAAGGAATACGCAGACAGCCTCGACAAGGACGGCAAGAAGGAACAGCTGAACCAGAACCCGGTTGGCACCGGCCCGTTCACCTTCGTCGCCTACCAGCAGGATGCCATCATCCGCTTCAAGAAGAACGCCGACTACTGGGGCACCGCTCCGAAGATCGACGACCTCGTCTTCGCGATCACCAGCGACGCTGCCGTTCGTTACCAGAAGCTCAAGGCCGGCGAATGCCACCTGATGCCTTTCCCGAACGCCGCTGACGTCCAGTCGATGAAGTCTGACCCGAACCTCCAGGTTCTGGAGCAGGAAGGCCTCAACATCGCCTACCTCGCCTACAACACGACCCAGGCTCCGTTCGACAAGCCGGAAGTGCGCATCGCGCTCAACAAGGCGATCAACAAGAACGCGATCGTCGACGCCGTCTTCCAGGGCATGGCAACGCCTGCGACCAACCCGATCCCGCCGACTATGTGGTCCTACAACAACTCCGTCAAGGACGACACATACGACCTCGAAGCCGCCAAGAAGATGCTGGCCGATGCTGGCGTCAAGGACCTCTCCATGAAGGTCTGGGCGATGCCGGTTTCGCGTCCCTACATGCTGAACGCGCGCCGCGCCGCTGAAATCATCCAGGACGATTTCGCCAAGATCGGCGTCAAGGTCGAGATCATTTCCTACGAATGGGCAGAATACCTGCAGCGTTCGAAGGCAAAGGACCGCGACGGTGCTGCCATGCTCGGCTGGACCGGCGACAACGGTGACCCGGACAACTTCCTCGACACCCTGCTGGGTTGTGACGCCGTCGGCGGCAACAACCGCGCTCAGTGGTGCAACAAGGAGTTCGACGAACTGGTGAAGAAGGCCAAGGTCACGTCCGACATGGCCGAGCGCACCAAGCTCTATGAGCAGGCGCAGGTCGTCTTCAAGAAGGAAGCACCTTGGGCAACCCTCGATCACTCGCTTGCTATCGTCCCGATGGCAAAGGGTGTGACCGGCTTTACCCAGAGCCCGCTTGGCGACTTTACGTTCGAGACCGTCGATATCGCTGAGTAATCCAGCCTAATCACAACTTTTTGCCGCGGGGAGCGTTGCGTTTCCCGCGGCATTTTCTTATGAGACGCCCAAAAATGCGGCGCGACGCCGAAATGGCTCGGTTCGTGGCTTGACACGGTTTGAAATCGACCGGAGCCCCTTCCACAAAGGCTTACAATGTTTGGTTTGCTACTGCGGCGCCTCGCCGTGCTGATCCCGACCTTCCTCGGGGTCTCGATCATCGCCTTTTCCTTCATCCGGCTCCTGCCGGGCGATCCGGTCATGCTGTTGTCCGGCGAGCGCGTCATGTCGCCCGAGCGGCATGCGCAGATCAGCGCCCAGCTTGGCATGGACCGCCCGATGGTCATCCAGTATTTCGATTATCTCGGCGGCGTGCTGACGGGTGACTTCGGCTCCTCGATCGTCTCCAAGAAGCCGATCCTCGACCAGTTCTGGGCGCTGTTTCCAGCGACCGTCGAGCTGTCCATCTGCGCAATGATCATCGCCGTTGCGCTCGGCATTCCCGCCGGCGTCATCGCCGCCATGAAGCGGGGTTCGATCTTTGACCAGGGTCTGATGGGCATCGCGCTGGTCGGCTATTCGATGCCGATCTTCTGGTGGGGCCTGCTTCTGATCATTCTTTTTTCCGGCACGTTGCAGTGGTTCCCGGTTTCGGGTCGCATCTCGCTTATGTTCTACTTCCCGCAGGTCACCGGCTTCATGCTGATCGACTCGCTGCTGTCCGGGCAAAAGGGTGCCTTCTCCTCGGCCATCAGCCATCTGGCGCTGCCGTCGATCGTGCTTGCCACCATCCCGCTTGCCGTCATCGCCCGCCAGACCCGCTCGGCCATGCTGGAAGTGCTGTCCGAAGACTACGTGCGTACCGCCCGCGCCAAGGGCCTGTCGCCGTTCCGCGTCGTCGGCGTGCATGCGCTGCGCAACGCGATGATCCCGGTCATCACCACCATCGGCCTGCAGATCGGCGTCATGCTTGCGGGCGCGATCCTGACCGAGACGATCTTCTCCTGGCCGGGCATCGGCAAGTGGATGGTCGATAGCGTCTTCCGTCGCGACTACCCGGTCATCCAGGGTGGCCTGCTTCTGATCGCGGCGATCATCATGACGGTCAACCTCATCGTCGACCTCATGTACGGCCTCATCAATCCCCGTATCCGCCACTGATCCGCCGAGATAAGAAGGAGAAAAATCCCATGGCAGATGCAATAACCGCCAAGACGCCAGAGATCGTCACGACCGGGCAGATGCGCCGCCAGATGCTCAAGGAGTTCTGGTTCTACTTTTCCGAAAACCGCGGTGCCGTCATCGGCCTGTTCGTTTTCATCGCTCTCGTCGTCGTAGCCGTCCTCGCTCCGGTGATTGCCCCGCATTCACCGTTCGAACAGTATCGTGACGCCGTGCTGCGGCCGCCGGTATGGGCCGAAGGCGGCAGCTGGAGCTTTCTTCTCGGAACAGACCCTGTCGGTCGCGACATTCTTTCGCGCCTGATCTACGGCGCACAGTATTCGCTGTTCATCGGCTTGTTCGTGACGACGCTGTCGCTGCTCGGCGGCATTCTCGTCGGCCTGATCGCGGGCTACTATCGCGGCTGGATCGATACGGTGATCATGCGCCTGATGGACATCATCCTGGCGTTTCCGTCGCTGCTTCTGGCGCTGGTTCTGGTCGCAATCCTGGGGCCCAGCCTCACCAACGGCATGATCGCGATCGCGCTCACCCTGCAGCCGCATTTCGTGCGACTGACCCGCGCGGCCGTGATGGAAGAGAAGACGAAGGATTACGTCACCGCTGCCCGCATCGCCGGCGCCGGTCCGATCCGTCTGATGTTCCGCACCATCCTGCCGAACTGCACCGGACCGCTCATCGTCCAGGCGACCTTGTCCTTCTCGAACGCGATCCTCGATGCAGCAGCGCTGGGCTTCCTCGGCATGGGCGCACAGCCGCCGGCGCCCGAATGGGGCACGATGCTGGCCGAAGCACGCGAGTTCATCCTGCGCGCCTGGTGGGTCGTCACCTTCCCCGGCCTTGCAATTCTCATCACCGTTCTTGCCATCAACCTGATGGGCGACGGCCTGCGCGATGCGCTTGACCCGAAACTGAAGAGGTCCTGATCATGGCGCTTCTGCAAATCGACAATCTCACCGTTGAGTTCGAAACCGCGACCGGCTGGTTCCGGGCCGTCGACGGCGTCTCGATCACGGTCGAAAAGGGCGAAGTGCTCGCCATCGTCGGCGAAAGCGGCTCCGGCAAGTCCGTTTCGATGCTGGCCGTCATGGGGCTTCTGCCGTGGACGGCGAAGATCACCGCCGACCGCATGCTGTTTGAAGGCAAGGACTTCCAGAAACTGAGCCCTGCCGATCGTCGCAAGCTGATCGGCAAGGATATCGCGATGATCTTCCAGGAGCCGGTGGCAAGCCTCAACCCTTGCTTCACGGTCGGCTTCCAGATCGAGGAAGTGCTGCGCATCCACCTCGGCCTCGACAGACAAGCCCGCCGCGCCCGCGCCATCGAACTGTTCAAGCTGGTCGGCTTGCCGGACCCCGCGGAACGGCTGAACAGCTTTCCGCACCAGATGTCTGGCGGCCAGTGTCAGCGCGTGATGATCGCCATCGCGATTGCCTGCGACCCGAAGCTGTTGATCGCCGACGAACCGACGACAGCACTCGACGTCACCATCCAGAAGCAGATCCTCGACTTGATCATGGACCTGCAGACCCGCACCGGCATGGGACTGATCATGATCACCCACGACATGGGCGTGGTTGCCGAAACCGCCGACCGGGTCGTGGTGCAGTACAAGGGCCGCAAGATGGAGGAAGCCGACGTGCTTTCGCTGTTTGAAAACCCGAAGAGCAACTATACCAAGGCGCTTCTCGCAGCCCTGCCGGAAAACGCGACGGGGGACCGACTTACCACCGTCTCCGCCTTCTTCGACGGCAATCCGGACCAGGTTTCGGGAGTGAATGCATGACCGATATGACCAACACCGACATCATGCTGGAAGTGCGCGACATCAAGCGCGACTACGAACTGCCGGCAGGCTTCATGAAGCCGAAAAAGACCGTCCATGCGGTCAAGGGCGTCTCCTTCAAGCTGGAACGCGGCAAGACGCTGGCAATCGTCGGCGAAAGCGGCTGCGGCAAGTCCACGCTTGCCCGCATGATCACCTTCATCGACGAACCGACGGCCGGCGAACTGATCATCGACGGCCAGAAGATGGATACGCGTCCGGGCCACCTGACATCAGAAATGCGCCAGAAGGTGCAGATCGTGTTCCAGAACCCCTATGGTTCGCTCAACCCGCGCCAGAAAATCGGCGACGTTCTGGGCGAACCGCTGGCGATCAACACGTCGATGCCGGCATCCGAGCGGCGTGACCGCGCAACCGAGATGCTGATCAAGGTCGGCCTCGGTCCGGAACATTACAACCGCTATCCGCACATGTTCTCCGGCGGCCAGCGCCAGCGCATCGCGATCGCCCGTGCGCTGATGATGAACCCGAAGCTTCTCGTGCTCGACGAACCCGTCTCGGCGCTCGATCTTTCGGTTCAGGCACAGGTTCTGAACCTGCTTGCCGACCTGCAGGACGAGTTCAACCTCACCTACGTCTTCATCAGCCACGACCTTTCCGTCGTGCGCTACATCGCCGACGAGGTGATGGTGATGTATTTCGGCGAGGCGGTCGAATACGGAACGCGCGAAGAGGTGTTCTCCGCGCCGAAGCACGAATACACCCAGACCCTGTTCAAGGCGACGCCGCGCGCCGATGTCGAATCGATCCGCGCTCGTATTGCTAAGAAGAAGGCTGCCTCGGCCGCTTGAACGCCTAAGATGCACTGATAATGCCGGCAGCTGTCGGCATTATCACGGAATTGAGCTTGAAGTTGACGCAGAGAGAAATCTCTCGCATCAGAAGTCATGCAAGAAGAAACCTCTGTCAGCTCGCCGGAAAGCGGCGAGCGTCATTGTGGCAGGGTGGGAGTAGCGGCATGGCATTGTTGAACTTGTTCAGAGGCAGGCAGCAGGACAAAGCGCCGGAGCCCGCCTCGCTCAAGTCCCTGGTCGAGGGATACTCGATCGAGGTGATGCCGCGAACCGCGGCCAAGATCGACGACTTCACGACGCTGCTGCCCGCAAACACTCGGGTCTATATCGCCCATATCGACGGCACACCAATCGACGATATGGTGAAGACGGCCAAACGGCTGCGTGAAGATGGCTTCGAGGTCATGCCGCACATTCCGGCCCGCAGCATCGAGAGCCGCGCCATGCTCGACGACTGGGTAAGCCGATATCACAACGAGGCAGGTGTGGACCAGGCGCTCGTCCTCGGCGGCGGTCTATCGCGTCCTGCTGGCGCTCTCAACAGTTCGCTGCAGCTGATCGAGACCGGCATCTTCGACCGTCACCGCTTCAAGCGTCTGCATGTCGCCGGCCATCCCGAAGGCAACAGGGATATCGACCTCGACGGCACGACCAAGCTTGTCGACGAAGCCTTGAAGTTCAAGCAGATCTATTCCGAAAGCACCGATGCGAAGCTCGCGATCGTCA
Organism: Rhizobium sp. Leaf306; assembly: GCF_001423425.1. Classification (GTDB taxonomy): domain Bacteria; phylum Pseudomonadota; class Alphaproteobacteria; order Rhizobiales; family Rhizobiaceae; genus Neorhizobium; species Neorhizobium soli. The sequence continues at coordinate 53,435 of NZ_LMNX01000005.1, read as the reverse complement.
CCCAGTTCGCCTTCGATTCGCGGCCGGTGATCCTGTGGGCGGAGCGCATCGCCGCAACCGGCGTCCGCATGCCGATCCATCTTGGCATAGCTGGACCGACCAAGCTTCAGACGCTGATCAAATTCGCCCTCACCTGCGGTGTCGGCCCGTCGATCAGCGTCATCCAGAAGCGGGCCATGGACATCTCCAAACTCCTGGTACCCTACGAGCCGACCGAATTCCTGACCGAGATCGCCGACTACAAGGCCCGCAACCCGCAAAGCTTGATCGAGCAGATCCACGTCTTCCCGCTGGGTGGTATCAGAGCCAGCGCGGAATGGATGAACGAGCGTCAACCTGCGCTGGCTGAAATCCGCGCGATATAGTCTTTTGCCGAGCGCGCGACGATCGCCTGGCCGTTGCCGCGGATATCCTGTTTGGCGAAGGCTCCGTAGATCCGCTCGAACGGCCAGGCCGCCAGCCGTTCCGCGACATCCGCCACCTCAGCTGCGCTGAGCGGCATCATGTTGGGATAGCTCCACATGAACGAAACCCGGTCGGCCCCCGGCGTCACCTGCACGATATCGCCGGCGAGCAGCACACCTGTCCCATCCCGCGCTGTCCAATGCATCACGGTTCCGCCAGCGAAATGACCGCCGGCATGTACAAGCGTCGCGGAAGAAGACAGGACGAGCGCATCCTCGTCCCACAGGCGGACGTGATCGGACGGACGCTGGATCCACTGGCTGTCCAGAGCGTGGATATAGATCGGGCAATCGAAGGCCTCGGCCCAATCTTGCATGGTTGAGTAATAGTGCGGATGGGAGATCGCGATGGCGCTCAACCCGCCCAGCGATTTGACCAGCGTCTTCGTCGCGTCGTCGAGGAGCGCGATACAATCCCAGAGAATGTTTCCGGACGGTGTCTGCACCAGAAGCGCCCGCTGGCCGATAGCAAACGCGGGAACGGTACGGATGGAAAGGAGGCCAGGCTCGAGTTCGAGCCAGCTATTGGCATGCCCCTGCGCAAGCTTTTCAGCGGAAACCCACGCCTGGCCGGAAGCCGGGACATATTGCCGGTCGTCGAGGCAGATCGGGCAAGATGCGGGTGGTTCGGCACGATCAGGATAGGATGTGCTACAGGCATTGCAAAGAAAAACCGTCATGAGCCTCCCGCTCCGGATAACCGCGATCAATCGGTTATAGACGAGAACGGACTTCCCGATAGAGGCTGGGACCCACATTCCGGTAAAGCGGCAAGAGCAGCCCGCCTCATTCACGCTTTCCCAACGCGACCGCGATACGCTGTAGCGATGTTGCGGTTGCCGGGAGGCTGTGATGACGGAAGCAAAGCCTGTGCGGCTCTTGAACCTCGATCTGCTCCGGCTGGTCTCGGCTCTGCTCGTCCTGTTCTTCCACTACGGTTTTCGCATGCGGATCACCGGCGAAGGCGCCGGGATCGGCTTTCCGGAGCTCGCGCCGCTAGCCAAGTGGTTCGATATCGGCCTGCTGATCTTCTTTGCCATCTCCGGCTACGTCATCATGATGTCGGCAGAAGGTCGATCGGCCTTTGATTTTGCCGCTGGACGGTTTGCAAGGCTCTGGCCGACATTCGTCGTCTGCGCCACCATCACCGCCGTCGTCCTGTCGATCTGGCCGGTCCCGGCGCTCAGTGCCCCGACGGTGCGGCAATGGCTGGCCCATCTCGTGATCCTGTCGCGCGTATTCGGCCAACCCTTCCTCGACGGAGCATACTGGACGATCGCCTACGAGATCATCTTCTACGGCTGGATCTTCGTCGCTCTCGCAATAGGCCTGTTGAAGTCGCATTGGCGTCTCATCATCACGGTCTGGCTTGCCATTTCGGTGCTGAACGAGACAGCGCTGCAAAGCGTCGTGCTGCAGAAACTGCTGATCACCCAGTATTCAGGCTATTTTGCCTTCGGATTGGCGCTGTTTCGGACGCGACTGAAAAATTCCCGGGCAAGCTTTGCAGTGCTCAGCCTCGCAGCCGGCTGGGCCATTGCTGCACCGTTCATAACGGAGCCGGAATTCATTTCCCTGTACGGTTTCGGGAGAAATACCGCGGGCCTGGCCGCGATGGGGCCGCTGGCGCTTGCGGCTGTGACGATCGCGATCTACGCGCCGACACTGCCAATCAGGAGAGGGCTCGCGATCTCGCTCGGCGGGTTGACCTATCCGCTTTACCTTCTGCATCAGAATATCGGCTATGCGGCATTTGCCAATTTCGGCACGCCGGACAATCGCTTCGCCATTCTGGCTTTGTTGGTTGGGGGATTGTTGGCTGTCGCGATGATCATCGCAAGAACAGTTGAGCCTGCGGCGAGACGGGCGATCATTGGGCTTTCAAAGCCCGTTCAGGCCAGCCTGACGCGACTGCGCGCCCGCTTTGCCTGAGGGACCCCGCGGCGGAAAAACCGCCGCAGGGTCTTGTGCACTCAGCCGTTGATGTAAGGCATGACTTCCAGAACGCCGCGGTAGATCATCTCCAGCGAAACGTAGAGGATGACCACCAGACCGACATAGGCAATCCAGCGATGCTTGTTGAGCAGGCGGGCGATGAAGCTTGCCGCGATACCCATCAAGGCGATCGAAAGAATGAGGCCGAAGATCAGCACTTCGGGATGTTCGTGTGCGGCACCGGCAACGGCCAGAACGTTGTCGAGCGACATGGAAACGTCGGCGATGACGATCTGCCAGGCAGCCTGGGCGAAGGTCTTGCGTGGCGCACCGCTGACGGACGCGTTCTCGCCTTCCTCGACGGCCTTCGAGACGACATTTTCGGCATCGTCCTCATGGCTGTGCGGGGTGCGCAGCTCGCGCCACATCTTCCAGCAGACCCACAGAAGCAGGACACCACCGGCAAGAAGCAGGCCGACGATCTGCAGAAGCTGGGTCGTGGCAAGCGCAAAACCGATACGCAGCACGGTGGCGGCAATGATACCGATCAGGATCGCCTTGGCGCGCTGATCCTTGGGCAGTCCGGCGGCGGCGAGGCCGATGACGATTGCGTTGTCACCCGCCAGAACAAGGTCGATCATGATTACTTGCGCGAGGGCGGACAGTGCCTCCGGCGTAAAGAATTCCATCATTTGGTACCCGATCTTTCAATACGGAGCACCCATGTCGTGGAGAGGGGCGACGAATTACGGGCGGAAATTCACCGCTATCCATTCGATTGCCGTCAAGGTCGAGTGACGACCCCCACAAACACCAGGCACCTGAAGTTGAACAATCCAGTCCGACATCACAGTTCCTGCGAACTGCCAGAGGGGCCCGGTCCTGGTGCGCTGAGATTTATCTTGGGAGCCGCAGAAATCAAGCCCCAACTCACGAACCAGCTCACGGGAGTGTGATTTCTTCGCGGGAAAACGGCTTCTACTTGGTCAGCCGCTTGTGGAGGCTCTCAAGAATGAGCTTTCCAAGCCCCTCGTAATCTTCATCGAAATGGTGTCCGCCTTCGATGCCGACCGTCTCGATACCCTGCGGTTTCAGCGTCGGGCAAGGATCGTCGTCTTCGTCGGTACCATAAAGGCACTGCACGACATGCGGATCGATCTTGGCGATATCGGAAATGCTGTCGCCGTTCTTGCCCTCACCGGCAACACCAAGCCAACCGGTAACGGAAATCTCGAAATCGACCTCTTTCGACAGCGCCAGCAGCGAAATCTGTTTCACCCTCGCTTTGGTCGCAGCCGGCAGGACGTTGAAGGTCGCCGGCAGGATGTCGGCTCCGAATGAATAGCCGATCAGCACCACGTTTTTCACGTTCCACTGGCGCCGGTACGTGTCGATGATCTTGACGAGATCATCCGCCGTTTCCTGCGGCGTGCGTTCCTTCCAGAAATACCGCAGCGAATCCACCCCGACCACAGGCACACCCTGGGCCTGCAGATAACCGCCGAGCTCGCTGTCGATATCACGCCATCCGCCATCGCCGGAATAGACAACCGCCATCGTGTCGAGTGTCGGTTTCGTGTCCAGGACCGTTACTAGCAGATCGAGTTGATCGCTATTGCCGTCACCTTCAATCGCCGTGTCGAGGAGATCTGCGAGCGCTTCAGTTGCAGGCCCGGATACGTCCTTGAGCTCAAGATCCGGCCATCCAGCCTTGAGGCTGTTGGCGTGGTCCTTGCCGGCGGCATCGGCCGCATCGGTCAAGCCGATCGTCACGTCGGCCGGCAGCTTTCCATCGGTAAAGCCGTAGATCGTCCGGTCTCCGGCCTTTTCCTTGGTCGCGGGGGTGCAGAGAACCTTTTCGAGCGGAATGCCGGCCGTCGGATCGACTGCGATGGCTTTCGAGATTGTCGCAAACGGGCTCTGCGCGATCATGCCGAGCGCAAGCGCCGCGCCATCCCCGATTCCGGCAATGATCGGATGCCGGTAACTGGCATTGCCGATCCGGCGCTGCACCTGCTGCGACAGGTCTTCGATATCGGAGACCATGTAGATACAATCGCCGTCATCCTTGGCGAGCGACGCGATGTAGGAGGGATAATCGATACCGACCACCGCCGCCCCCTGATCGACAAGCGCCTTGGCTTGGCTTTCTTCCTCGGCACCCCAGCCTGCGCCCTTCGAGATCAGGAAGACCATCGCCTTCAGATTCTTGTCGGCGGGCAGAGTGATATGCGGCGAGACGATCATGCCGGTCTTGTAGTCATCCGTCTGCGAACCGGTTTGCTCGGAAGCAGGCTGCTGGGCGGAGGCGAAACCGGCGCCGGCCAGCAGAATGCCGACGGCGAGAATTCGGGACAGCATCATCATTTTCCGACCACTCCTCTCAAGCCCCCACCAATCAGCAGCGTCGCATCGACCATCGCAATGGCAGGACTGACGCTTGCCACCGCCAGATAGCGGGGTTCCCAGTGCGGGTGAAACTTGGTTTTGAATGCCTTCAGGCCTTTGAAATTGTAGAAGCGCTCGCCGTGTTCGAAGATCACGCTGCCGATCCGGTCCCAGACAGGGGCGGCCTCCCTCTGCGCCATGCCGGAAAGCGGCGCCATGCCGAGGTTGAAGGTCCTGTAGCCGGCAGCCTGTAGATATTCCATGCAGCGGACGAACAGGAAATCCATCGAGCCTCTGGGCGCATCCGGCGCAAACCGCATCAGGTCGACGGTTGCCTCCTGCTTCGTTTCGGTCAGCGACAGCGTCGCAAAGGCAACGATCTTTCCCTGCGTGCGCAGCACCGCCACCGGCTGGGATGCCACATAGGCATCCTGGAAGGCACCAAGCGAAAACGTCTTTTCGCGTGTTTCATGGACTGCGAGCCAGGTATCGGACACGCGGCGCAGATCCTCGATCGAACTCATCACATCCGGCTGCTCGATGACGTCGAATTCGAGCCCCTCGCGAAGCCCCTTGTTGACGGCCTGACGCAGACCCGCGAGACGGCTTCCCTTGAGATCGAAACGCTCCAGATCGACGATCGCCAGTTCTCCAAGCTTGACGGCCCGCATGCCAGCATCGGCGCAGTAAGGCAGAAGTGCCGGCGAAATCTGGTAGAACACGGCCCGTCCGCCCTGGGCCCTCGCCTCTTCCACGAAGCTCCAGACCAGTTCGGGGATTTCCTCTGCCGGGCCGACCGGATCGAACAAGGCGATCCAGGAACGACCCTGAATGCCGTACATGATGAAAGCCTTGCCGTTTGTGGAAAACATCAGCCGCTTATCGGCCATGCGCACAACATTCGCGTCGGCGACGTCCTGCTGCCGAACGATCGAGACCGCCCGCTCCAGCTCCTCCGGCGTGGAGTGTGCCGTGCGGGTCGCAGCCGGGCGCAACAGGCTGGCAATCGCGATCGTGCCCGCAACGATCGCCACACCCAGGATCGCGCGAAGCCCACGCGGCGCTTCTGCCGAAAACTCGAACTGCCACCAGAGCTCGCGGCTGTAATCCACCTCGCGATAGACGAACAGAAGAACTGTTATCGCTGCCGCCACCAGCACCAGCATCGCCACGACCCAGGCAGGCGTCAGCACCTGCCGGAGGAGTGACGCCGGACGGGTGAACTGCCGGGCGCTGAGCAACAGGCCGGCGAGCAGAATGACGAGAAAGATCGCTTCAAACACCGCGACCGCACGCATGAAGGCGAGCAGCAAAGCCAGCGCGGAACAAGCCGTTGCCGTCCACCACGCACCGTCCAGCCTCTGGCTGACACCGCGGGCGGACGCGAAAAGCACGATGCCGAGAATGCTGGACAGAAAATGCGCGCCTTCAACGACCGGCAGCGGCAGATAGTTGTAGAGGAAATCCAGATCCGAATCCGGCGTCGGTGTAACGCCCGAAAACACCAGCATTGCACCAGCGATCATCGCGAATGCGGCAAGCAGCAGGGGCGCCAGACGGAATTCCAGTTTGCGCAGCGTCGAGGCGACCGGATGGTTGGAAAGCTGCTGCACCTCCATGCCGATCACGAAGAGCGTCGCGACCAGAAGCGGCAGCACGTGATAGATAACCCGGTAGAGAACAAGGCTGCCGAGAACCTGATCGATATCGACAGTGCTTCCGAGCGCCGCTACGATGATCGTCTCGAACACGCCCAGCCCCGCCGGAACGTGGCTGAGAACGCCGGCACCGACAGCCGTGGCATAGATCGCCAGGAACGACGGCCAGCCGATATCCGTCTGCGGCAGAAGCACGTAAAGAACCGACGCCGAGGCAGCGATATCGAGCGCCGTGATCAGGAACTGCTGCGACGAGGTTTTCGTATCGGGAAGCCGCAGCTTCAGCCTGCCCAATGCCACTTCGCGGCCATTCCAGCCGGCAACGACAAGCACTGAGAGCACCACGATGATCGCAACCGCAATGCCGCGCACCCAGCCCTCGCCGATGCCGAGCAGGCTGCCGATCCGAGGCGCCGTGACAAGCGATGCGATCGCAGTCACCCCAAGCAGGCCGATCCCGAAGGCGAGCGTGACGAAGGCGATCACGCGGCCGATGTCGTCGGGGCTGAGGCCCAGCCGCGAGTAACCGCGGAATCGGATCGCGCCGCCGCTCAAGGCACCGAAACCGGCTGTGTTGCCAACCGCATAGGCGCTGAACGCGGTCATCGCGACCGGCACCGGTGGCAGCTTCTTGCCGATATAGGAGAGTGCGTTGAGGTCGTAACCGGTTAGGGCAACGAAACTCAGCGCGGTGAAGAAGATCGCGAGAAGGATGGACGATGCCTTCGTGGCCGCAAGCGCTGCAAGCACGTCGTCATAACTGACTTCGGTCGTCAGATCGTAGATCGCAAACGTCGTGAAGCCGAAGACCACGAGGATGATGAAGGGAACAAGATAGCCGCGATAGTTTTCAAACGTCTCGCGGAGGCCGGTCTTCTGCTGATCTGTGGACATCAATGGTCATGCCGGTTGTTGAAGCATTGCCGGGGATTTCTCCCCGAACGAGCCGGGCAGCTAAGGCGACCCGATCGCGGCAATAATATGTCTGTGTTGCCGCCCTCATTACGTAGGCGCTCGCCTACTTTCAATAAGGGTTTAGCGCATCGGCGTCGCAATAAAAAAGGCGGAAGCTGAAGCTCCCGCCTTTCGCTGTCTCTCTGTGATGAGGGTTCAACGGCGCTGGTTGTAGACGTCGACGCAGACGGCGCCGAGCAGAACCAGACCCTTGATGACCTGCTGATAGTCGATGCCGATGCCGAGGATCGACATGCCGTTGTTCATCACGCCCATCAGGAAGGCGCCGATGACGGCACCCGTGACCTTGCCAACGCCGCCGTAAGCCGAGGCGCCGCCGATGAAGCAGGCCGCGATGACGTCGAGCTCGAAGCCCGTGCCGGCCTTCGGGGTCGCGCTGTTGAGGCGAGCGGCAACGACGAGGCCGCCAAGCGCTGCCAGCACACCCATGTTGACGAAGGTCCAGAACACCAGACGCACGGTCTTGATGCCGGACAGCTCGGCTGCGCGGGCATTGCCACCGACCGCATAGATCTGCCGTCCGATGATCGTGCGGTTGGTGAAGAAGCCGTAGGCGACGATCAGCACGGCCATGATGATCAGCACGTTGGGCAGGCCGCGGTGCGACGAGATCAGGTAGGCGACATAGCCGATGGCAGCCATGACAAGGATGTTCTTGCCGATGAAGAAAGCCATCGGTTCGGATTCGACGCCATGCTCGACACGCCGTGCGCGGCTTCTGAAGTTCTGCCAGACCATCAGGGCGGCCAGTACCAGGCCGATGATGAAGGACGTCAGATAAAGGCCGCCCGTCGAGGAGATCAGTTCCGGGATGAAGCCGGAAGACAACTTCTGGAAGGTCGGATCGAAGGGACCGATCGACCGGCCGCTAAGGACCGCGATCATGAACCCGCGGAAGACCAGCATGCCGGCAAGCGTCACGATGAAGGACGGAATCCTGAAATAGGCGACGAAATAGCCCTGCATTGCGCCGATCACGCCACCGAGCACGAGGCAGATGATGCTCGCCGTGACAAAGTCGAAGCTGTACTGCACCATCAGCATCGCCGCGACCGCGCCGACGAAACCGGCGACCGAACCGACCGAAAGGTCGATGTGGCCGGTTACGATCACCATCAGCATGCCGAGCGCCATGATGACGATATAGCTGTTCTGGAGAACGATGTTGGTGATGTTGAGCGGCTTCAGCAGAACGCCCCCCGTTGCGACCTGGAAGAAGATGACAATCACGACCAGCGAGATCAGCATCCCGTAGTCACGAAGATTTTCCTTCCAGAAACCTGTCGCCGCCTTGGGAGCGGTAATTGCTTCCTGCGGAGTGCTCATAATTATCTCCCCTTGCGGCGCATGATAGCGCGCATGATATTTTCCTGCGTTGCCTCTTCGCCGGCGACTTCGCCGACAAATTCGCCCTCGTGCATGACCATAATCCTGTCGCAGATGCCGATGAGCTCGGGCATTTCGGACGAGATCACGATGACTGCCTTACCGGCATCCGCAAGTTCGTTGATGATGGAATAGATTTCGTACTTGGCGCCGACATCGATGCCGCGTGTGGGTTCGTCCAGGATCAGGATGTCCGGGTTGGTGAACAGCCATTTCGACAGCACGACCTTTTGCTGGTTGCCGCCGGAAAGCTTGCCGGTTTCCTGGTAGACGTTATGGCTGCGGATCCGCATACGGTCGCGGAATTCCTGGGCAACCTTCATTTCACGGATGTCGTCGATCACGCCGCGTGACGAAACGCCGCCCAGATGCGCGAGCGAGACATTCTTGCGGATGTCCTCAGACAGGATCAGCCCGAGATGTTTGCGGTCTTCCGTGACATAGGCAAGGCCCGCCTTGATCGCCCGGTGCACGTCCGATGTATCCGCTGGCTTGCCATGGATCTTCACGGTGCCGGAAATATCGCGGCCATAGGCGCGACCGAACACGCTCATCGCGAACTCGGTGCGGCCGGACCCCATCAGGCCGGAGATGCCGACGACTTCGCCGGCCCGGACCTTCATGGACACGTTCTTGACCACCTTGCGGTGCGAATGCTGCGGATGGTGGACGGACCAGTCGTCGACCTCGAAGATCACCTCGCCGATCTTCGGCTCGCGCTTCGGGTAACGGCTTTCGAGATCGCGATCGACCATGCGACGGACGATCTCGTCCTCGTCGACCGGACCTTCGTGACAGTCGAGCGTGCCGACCGTACGGCCGTCGCGCAGCACGGTGATGCGGTCCGCAACTTCCGAGATCTCGTTCAGCTTGTGGCTGATCATGATCGAGGTAATGCCGTTGCGGCGGAATTCCTTGAGGAGTTCGAGCAGGGCTGCGCTGTCGGTTTCGTTGAGCGAAGCGGTCGGCTCGTCGAGGATCAGCAGGCGCACGTCCTTGGACAGTGCCTTGGCGATCTCGACCAGCTGCTGCTTGCCGACACCGAGGTTGGTGATGAGGGTTTCGGGCACCTCGGCAACGAGACCGACCTTGGCGAGCAGGGCCTTGGTGCGGATGTAGCGAGCATCGCGGTCGATCACTCCGTACTTGGATGGCGCGTTCGCGAGAAAGATGTTCTCGGCAATCGACATCAGCGGGATGAGCGCGAGCTCCTGGTGAATGATGATGATACCGAGCTTTTCGGAATCGTTGATGTCGCGGAAGTGGCGTTCCTCGCCGTCGAACAGGATCGAGCCTTCGTAGGAACCATGCGGGTACACGCCCGAAAGCACCTTCATCAGCGTCGACTTGCCGGCACCGTTCTCGCCGACAAGGGCGTGAATCTCGCCTTCCTTGACGGTAAAGCTGACGTCCGAAAGCGCCTTAACGGCGCCAAAACTTTTTGAAATGCCGCGCATTTCCAAAATAGGCGGTTTGTCCGCCGACAATACAGGATCAAGCATGAGAACTCCTGGAATAGGAAGCCGCGCGACGCTTGCGCCGCGCGGCCAGAGACTTACTTGAGCTGCGATTCCTGGTAGTAGCCGGTATCGACGAGGACCTTCCAGTTCGTCTTGTCGACGACAACTGGCTTCAGCAGGTAGGACGGAACGACCTTCTTGCCGTTGTCATAGGTCTTGGTGTCGGTGACAACCGGTTCCTTGCCGTTCATGGCAGCGTCGACCATATCAACAGTGACCTTCGCGAGTTCGCGCGTGTCCTTGTAGATCGTCGAATACTGTTCGCCGGCGATGATCGACTTGACCGAAGGCACTTCCGCGTCCTGACCGGAGACGATCGGCATCGGCATGTCGCCGGAACCGTAGCCTACGCCCTTCAGCGACGAGATGATGCCGAGCGAGATACCGTCATAGGGAGACAGAACGCCGTTCAGCTTCTTGTCGGAATAGGTCGAGGACAGGATGGCGTCCATGCGAGACTGGGCAGTTGCCGGATCCCAACGAAGGGTCGCGACCTTGTCCATGCCGGTCTGGCCGGAGCCGACCTTGAGCGTGCCCTTGTCGATCAGCGGCTGAAGGACGCTCATCGCACCGTTATAGAAGAAGAAGGCGTTGTTGTCGTCCGGCGAACCGCCGAACAGTTCGATGTTGAACGGGCCCTTTTCGGTATCGGCCTTGAGGCCCTTTACCAGCGAGGTTGCCTGCTGAACGCCGACCTGGAAGTTGTCGAAGGTCGCGTAATAGTCGACATTCGGTGTTTCGCGGATCAGACGGTCATAGGCAATGACCTTGATCTTCTGATCGGCAGCCTGCTGCAGAACGTCGGACAGTGTCGTGCCGTCGATCGATGCGATCACGAGAACCTTGGCACCCTTGGTGACCATGTTCTCGATCTGCGACAGCTGGTTCGGGATATCGTCTTCAGCGTACTGAAGGTCCACGTCATAGCCGCGTTCTTTCAGAACCTTGACCATGTTGTCGCCATCGGCGATCCAGCGGGCAGAAGACTTGGTCGGCATTGCGACGCCGACGAGACCCTTGTCTGCAGCAAACACAGGCGACGCGAGCGCGACACCTGCGAAAATTGCGACCGTGGTCATGAGTTTCAAAATTTTCATAAGTAACTCCTCCGTTTCAAGCAGCTCACAATTAAGCTGCCGTATTATCCGGGAGAGGCTCCCCGCCTCTCCTCACGACCTCTGAAAGGTCAGTGATTGTCGCGCGGCAGACCTTCGGTCTGCGCAATACGCTGGTATTTGATAGCCGGCTCGAGAACCGCGCCGGTCTCCATCTGCCCGACGATGCCGCGCTGGATTTCCTGCCACGGCGTCTGGTGCTTCGGATAGCGATAGCCGCCCTCGGCGTCCAGAGTGCTTCGACGTTGTGCAAGCTCATCATCCGAAATCAGGATGTTGGCTTCGCCGCGACCGAGATCGATGCGCACACGGTCGCCGGTCTTCAAAAGTGCAAGACCACCACCTGCTGCCGCTTCCGGAGACGCGTTGAGGATCGACGGGCTGCCCGACGTGCCGGACTGGCGTCCATCACCGATGCAGGCGAGCGAGCTGATACCCCGTTTCAGAAGGTAATCGGGAGCGCGCATGTTGACGACTTCGGCAGCGCCCGGATAACCGATCGGACCGGCACCGCGCATGAAGAGAACCGAATGCTCGTCGATCTCGAGCGATGGATCGTCGATGCGGTGGTGATAATCTTCCGGACCGTCGAACACGATCGCACGGCCTTCGAAGGCTTCCGGATCGTTCGGATTGGAGAGGTAACGCTCGCGGAACTCAGGCGAGATAACGCTGGTCTTCATGATGGCCGAGGAGAACAGGTTGCCGCGCAGAACGCGGAAGCCGGCCCGTGCCTTCAGCGGTTCGTCGTAGCGCTTGATGACCTTGTCGTCCTCGATGATCGCACCGCGACAGTTGTCGCCGATCGTCTTACCGTTCACCGTCATCGCATCTTCGTTGATGAGGCCCTGCGTCATCAGCTGGTTGACAACAGCCGGAACACCGCCGGCATGGTAATAGTCTTCACCGAGATATTCGCCGGCTGGCTGCAGGTTGACCAGGAGAGGCACTTCCTCGCCATAGGTCTGCCAGTCGTCGACCGTCAGTTCCACGCCGGTATGGCGGGCGAGCGCGTTCAGATGGATCGGCGCATTGGTCGAGCCGCCGATCGCGGAATTGACGCGGATGGCGTTGATGAAAGCGTCCTTGGTCAGAATATCCGAAGGCTTCAGGTCTTCCCTGACCATTTCGACGATGCGAAGGCCAGTGAGATACGAGACTTCCTGGCGGTCACGGTAAGGAGCCGGGATGGCGGCCGAACCCGGCAGCTGCATGCCCAGCGCTTCGGCCAGCGAATTCATCGTCGTTGCCGTGCCCATTGTGTTGCAATAGCCGGTGGATGGTGCCGAAGACGCGACAAGCTTCACAAAGCCCGCGTAATCGATCTCGCCCTTGGCCAGAAGTTCGCGTGCCTTCCAGACGATCGTCCCGGAACCGGTGCGTTCACCGCGGAACCAGCCGTTCAGCATCGGGCCGACCGACAGGGCGATGGCTGGAATGTTGACGGTGGCAGCAGCCATAAGACAGGCTGGCGTGGTCTTGTCGCAGCCGATCGTCAGCACGACGCCATCGAGCGGGTAACCGTAGAGAACTTCGACAAGGCCGAGATAGGCTAGGTTGCGGTCAAGGCCCGCGGTCGGGCGCTTGCCGGTTTCCTGGATCGGATGCACCGGAAATTCGATGGCGATGCCGCCCGCTTCGCGAATACCTTCGCGCAGACGGTTGGCAAGCTCGAGGTGGTGGCGGTTGCACGGCGACAGGTCCGAACCGGTCTGGGCGATGCCGATGATCGGCCGGTCCGACTGAAGTTCGGCCTGGCTGAGACCGAAGTTCATGTAGCGCTCGAGATAGAGCGCGGTCATGTCGACATTGTCAGGATTATCGAACCAGGCGCGCGACCGCAGCTTACGCGCGTCCTGGCGGCGCTCTCCGGTTTCGGCGATTTCACTTGAGGGCGCGTTTTCCGAATTGCTCATCTTCAGTCCTCGAATGCTTCAGTTTCAATGCGCCGGCCAAGCATGAAGGCATCCGCCACATGCACCAGCGGTGAGAAATCCGTATCGCTGTCACCCTTGGTGACGAGCGCCACGAAATCCCGATACAGATTGCGATATTCGCGATCTTCCTCGACGATCTGCGCCTCGCCGTCGACGATCAGGCGGCTGCCGCCGTGAGTGAGGACGATCGTGCCCTCTTCGGTCTCGACCCGGATGTCCCAGGTCTGCGGCCCCGTCTGACGCCAGTCGAATTCGGCCGCCACAGGCAAGCCGCTTTTCGTTTCGAAGGCAAGGCCTGCAGCGATCGGCGCTGCACGATTGGCCGGGAAGGTCAGTTCGGAGCGCACGAGATGAAACGTTTCGGGCATGATCCGCGTGACGATCGACAGAGCATTGATGCCGGGATCGAAAACGCCGAGACCGCCCGGCTCCCAGATCCACGCCTGACCCGGATGCCAGTGGCGAACATCTTCCTTCCACTCGACCGAAACGCTTTTCAACGTCCGCTCGGCGATCAACGCCCTTGCAGGCTCGACAGCCGCGGCAGCGCGGGAATGCCATGTTGCAAACAGGCTGAGGCCTTTTTCTCTCGCCAGCGTTTCCAGCGCAAAGACCTCCGAAAGCGTCGCGCCCGGCGGCTTTTCGAGCATTACATGCTTGCCGGCTTCAAGCGCTGCCTTTGCCTGCTCGAACCGGCCCTGGGGCGGCGTACAGAGAGAGACAGCGTCGATTTCGACGCCGGAAGCCAAAAGCTCGTGAATATCAGCAAAGCACGCGACATTTTCGAGCGAGGCGTTGCGGCTGGCGACTGCGACGAGATCGATCCCGTCGGTCGCTTCGATTGCGCCGAGATGCTGGTCCCTGGCAATCTTGCCAAGTCCGACGATAGCGAGACGAATGGGGGTCATGGCCACCTCAGAGCGCCTTGATCGCGACAGGCGTTTCCGCTGCCACAGCCAGACGGTTCACGAGCGGAAGCTTGAACGGCGCCGCATCGATCTCGAACACATCGCCGGCTTCGGTCTTGATGCCATGCGAGACCGACAGCGTCGCCGTGCCGAAAAAATGGACATGTAGATCGCCCGGCTGGCGGAACAGGTCGTATTTGAAATTGTGGTATTCGAGGTTGGCGATCGAGTGCGACATGTTCGCTTCGCCCGACAGGAACGGCTTTTCGAAGATCACCTTGTCACCGCGATGGATGCGCGACGTGCCTTCGACATGATCAGGCAGTTCGCCGACCAGAAGTTCCGGTCCGAGCGCTGCCTGGCGCAGCTTGGAATGGGCAAGCCAGAGATAGTTGCCCTTCTCCGTCACGTGATCGGAAAATTCGTTGGAGAGACAGAAGCCGAGGCGGAACGGCGTGCCGTCGGGGCCGATCAGATAGATCGCCGCCAGTTCCGGCTCCTCGCCGCCATCGAGCGCGAACGAGGGAGAAACGAGATCTTCGCCGGTTGCGCGCAGCTGCGTTCCATTGCCCTTGTAGAACCATTCCGGCTGCGCACCGACTTCGCCGTCCTTCGGCTTGCCGCCCTCGACGCCCATAAGGAACATGCGCATGGAATCGGTCGGCTTTTCTTCCGACTGCGCTGCCTTGTGCATCTTGTCGCGACCATCGGCGGAACCGAGATGCGTGAGGCCGGTGCCGGCGACGATGAAGTGGGCTGGATCGGGATGCGAGACCGGCAGACCAAGACGTCCGCTCTGCGCGGCAACGTCGAGGTCGACTTCATCACCAAGCCCGAGTGCTTCGATCTGCTGCGCCAGACTCAGGCCTGCTGCAATGGCCTTCTGGGCAAGCTCGTAGGTTGAGGAAACGCCATTGACGACGCGCGGATTATCTCCGCTCCAGGCGACAACCTGAACATCGCCAGACAAGCTCGCAACCTGAAGAATTCGCAACATATGCCCTGCCATCCGATAAGTCTGATAATATTGAAGCGCAATGTCTCCCGAAACCGCGCCAACCCCTCCCATCAGATCACGATCCGATGCGTCATTAATACGACTATTGGATAACGGGACGTACTGTCAAGAACGAGATGGCTTCAGAGTGCCATCATCGTAAACAAGGGAGAATTCTAAATAGCGAGTTGAATCATATAGATAAATGAGGATCTCGCAAAATCGCGTTTCGAAAGCGTGATTTTTCGCAATTTTGCGTCTTGCAAAAGTATGATTATATGCCAAACCTTCGACCGTCAGTTTTCTTATCATCTCTGGGAGGATTTAAGATGAAGAAAGCACTATGGGCGGCTACCGCCATTGTTACCGCATGCCTGGCTTCGAGCGTTTCCGCAAAATCCCTGACAATCGGCTTCTCGCAGATCGGATCTGAATCCGGCTGGCGCGCTGCCGAAACGACAGTAACGAAGCAGCAGGCCGAAAAGCGCGGCATCACCCTGAAGTTTGCCGATGCGCAGCAGAAGCAGGAAAACCAGATCAAGGCAATCCGGGGCTTTATCGCCCAGGGCGTCGATGCGATCCTGATCGCACCTGTCGTTGCCACCGGCTGGGACGCAGTCCTGAAGGAAGCCAAGGAAGAAAAGATCCCTGTCATCCTTCTCGACCGCGAAATCGATGCACCGAAAGATCTCTACCTGACGGCCGTCACCTCTGACCAGACCTTTGAAGGCAAGGTTGCAGGCGACTGGCTGGTGAAGGATGTCGGCTCCAAGGACTGCAAGGTCGTGGAACTGCAGGGAACCACCGGTTCCTCACCTGCCATCAACCGCAAGAAGGGTTTCGAACAGGCTATTGCCTCGCATTCGAACATCAAGATCGCGCGTTCGCAGACCGGTGACTTTACCCGCACCAAGGGTAAGGAAGTCATGGAAAGCTTCATCAAGGCAGAAGGCGGCGGCAAGGGCATCTGCGCCGTTTACGCTCATAATGATGACATGGCCGTCGGCGCGATCCAGGCCATCAAGGAAGCCGGCCTGAAGCCGGGCACCGACATCAAGGTCGTCTCGATCGACGCCGTTCCGGATATTTTCCAGGCTATGTCGAAGGGTGAAGCAAACGCGACTGTGGAGCTCACGCCGAACATGGCAGGCCCCGCGCTCGACGCACTCGAAGCCTACCTGAAGGACAAGAAGGAACCACCAAAGTGGATCCAGACAGAATCGAAGCTGTACACGGCTTCTGATGACCCGATGAAGGTGTACGAAGCCAAGAAGGGCCTCGGCTACTGATCTCCCGCCGCCCGATCTAGCTCTCGACCGAGCCGGGCAGTTTTCAACCGGGGCAGCTTTTTCAAGAGCTGTCCCGGCCTCCACTTATGCGGGCTGGAGCATGACAGACATACAGACTTCCTCAGAAAATTCGTTCTCCGCCACAAACCGGGAACGTCTCGATGACCCGCTCATGGAAGCAAGGGGCATCGGCAAATCCTTTCTCGGCGTCACCGCGCTTGAGGGCGTGGACTTCACGCTGCAGCGGGGTGAAATCCACGCGCTGCTTGGTGAAAATGGCGCCGGCAAATCCACGTTGATCAAGATCCTGACAGGTGTCTACACGCGTGACCGCGGCGAGATGCGGCTCGATGGCCAAGACGTGACGCCGGCCAACGTCGCGGAAGCGCAGGCGCTCGGCATCGGCACCGTCTATCAGGAAGTCAATCTTCTCGAAAACCTCACGGTGGCCGAAAACCTGTTCCTCGGTCGCCAGCCAAGCCGCTTCGGGTTCATCGATCGACGCGAGATGCGTCGCCGCGCGAAAGCGCTTCTCGCGAGATACGGCCTCGATATCGACGTCGATGCCCTTCTCTCCTCCTATTCCGTCGCGATCCGCCAGATCGTCGCGATCGCCCGTGCCGTCGATCTTTCCGGCAAGGTGCTTGTTCTCGACGAACCGACCGCGAGTCTCGACAGCCAGGAAGTCGAAATGCTGTTCGTCGTGCTGCGCCGGCTGCGCGAACAGGGTCTCGGCATCATCATCATCACCCACTTTCTAAACCAGGTCTATGCGGTGGCCGACCGGGTCACCGTGCTGCGCAATGGCAGACTGGTGGGCATCCGGGCGCTGGCCGAACTGCCGCGTCTCGAACTCATCTCCATGATGCTGGGCCGCGAGCTGCAGGACATTACCCGCGAGCATCAGGCCCAGGAAGAAGCCGTCGCCCCGACCGGCGAGGCGCCTATTCGCTTTGCCGGCTACGGAAAACGCGGCAGCGTCGCCCCGTTCGATCTCGA
The DNA here is from genome assembly GCF_001423425.1 of Rhizobium sp. Leaf306. Taxonomy (GTDB): domain Bacteria; phylum Pseudomonadota; class Alphaproteobacteria; order Rhizobiales; family Rhizobiaceae; genus Neorhizobium; species Neorhizobium soli. The sequence goes on along the minus strand of NZ_LMNX01000005.1, from coordinate 35,864 downwards.
CATCCGCCCAGGCGAAGTAGTCGGCGTCGCCGGACTTCTCGGGTCCGGCCGCAGCGAAACGGCCTTCCTCCTTTTCGGCATCGACCGCGCAGACAGCGGCACAGCCAGCATCGACGGCAAGGAGATCGCCCTCTCCTCGCCGGTCGCGGCAATCTCCAACGGTTTTGGCTTCTGTCCGGAAGAACGCAAGACGGATGGAATCATCGGCGATCTTTCCGTGGCCGACAATATCGCTTTGGCACTGCAGGCCCGTCAGGGCTGGGCAAAACCGATTTCGTCGCGTGAGCGCCAGGCTCTGGCTGAAGGGTTTATCAAATCCTTGGACATTCGCCCCGCGGATGCCCAGCGGCCGATCAAATTCCTCTCCGGCGGCAACCAGCAGAAGGCGATCCTCGCGCGTTGGCTGGCGACGGAACCACGGCTTCTGATCCTCGACGAACCGACCCGCGGCATCGATATCGGCGCTCACGCGGAAATCCTGAAAATGATCGAGCGGCTGTGTGCCGAAGGCATGTCGCTTGTTGTGATTTCCTCCGAACTGGAGGAACTGACGGCGATCGCCCACCGGGTCATTGTACTCTCCGACCGCCGCCACGTGGCGGAACTCACCGGCAGCGACGTCAATGCCGACAATATCATGCAGGCGATTGCCGCACCGAACCGGACGGAGGCCGCCTGATGAACCCGATAACCCGTCGCCTCAAGCGACTTGCGCCGCAGCTGATCGCGCTTGCGATCATCCTCGGCATGATCACGGCGATCGCGCCCGGCTTCCTGACGATCTCGGTCCAGAACGGCCGCGTCTACGGCAGCCTGATCGACATTCTGGTGCGCGCCGCACCGGTGGCCCTTTTGACTATCGGCATGACGCTGGTCATCGCGACGCGCGGTATCGATCTTTCGATCGGCGCCGTCATCGCCATTTGCGGTGCCGTTGCCGCAACGCTGATCGCCGATGGATATCCGATCCCCGTCGTCATCGTCGTATCGCTCGGCATCGGCCTCGTCTGCGGTCTCTGGAATGGCATTCTTGTTGCCCTCCTCGATATCCAGCCGATCATCGCAACGCTGATCCTGATGGTGGCGGGACGCGGGATTGCCCAGCTGATCACAGAGGGCGTCATCCTCACCTTCAATGACGACACGTTTTCAGCGCTCGGATCCGGTTCCTTCGCCGGCATTCCGATCCCGATCTTTCTCTGGCTCGGCACCGGCCTTCTCGTCGGCCTGCTGGTCCGCCGCTCGGCGCTCGGCTTCCTGATCGAGGCAACCGGCATCAACCGGCGTGCCGCAACGCTTGCCGGTGTGAAGGCCCGCTTCCTGCTGTTCTTCGTCTATGCGATCTCGGGCCTGTGTGCCGCAGTCGCCGGCCTGATCGTCACCGCCGATATCCGTGGCGCCGATGCCAACAATGCCGGTCTCTGGCTCGAACTCGACGCAATCCTCGCGGTTGTGATCGGCGGGACGTCGCTGAACGGCGGGCGCTTCTCGATCACCGCCTCGCTGATCGGCGCGCTGATCATCCAGTCGATCAACACCGGCATTCTCGTTTCCGGCTTCCCGCCGGAATTCAACCTCATCATCAAGGCCGGCATCATCATCATCGTGCTGACACTGCAATCACCCGCCGTGATCACCATGCTCGGCTTCTTGAGGTCGCAGCCGAAAGCCAGCAAGAACCCGGTTTCCAAGGTTGAAGGAGCGGCAAGATGATCCACACCCGCAACCTTCCCTTCGTCACGACGCTTGCCATCTTCGTCATAGCCTACGGTCTCTGCATCCTGCAGTTTCCGAACATGCTGTCGACGAGGGTGATCGGCAATCTGCTGACGGACAACGCGTTTCTCGGCATCGCCGCTGTCGGCATGACCTTCGTCATTCTGTCGGGAGGCATCGATCTCTCGATCGGCTCGGTGATCGCCTTCACGAGCGTGTTCGTGGCCGTGGCCGTCGGCTCGCTCGGCCTGCACCCCCTCACCGCGTTCTTGGCCGTTCTCGTCATCTCCACGCTGTTTGGCAGCCTGATGGGTGCGATGATCCGTTATCTTGGCATTCCGCCTTTCGTCGTCACACTGGCCGGCATGTTTCTCGCGCGCGGTGCCGCCTACCTGATTTCCACCGCGTCGGTACCGATCAGCCACGAGATGATCGACGCGATCCAGGGTTTCTACTTTCGCTTTCCCGGCGGCGGGCGGCTGACGGCGCTTGCGATCTTGATGCTGCTCGTCTTCATCATCGGCGGGTTCATTGCCGGAAGGACGCGGTTCGGCGCAAATGTCTACGCGATCGGCGGCAATATCCAGTCGGCGGAACTGATGGGCGTACCCGTCGGCTCCACGACGATCGGCATCTATGCCCTGTCAGGCTTCCTATCGGGCCTCGCCGGAATCGCATACACGCTTTATACCTCGTCGGGTTATTCGCTTGCGACCGTCGGCGTCGAACTCGATGCGATTGCGGCAGTTGTCATCGGCGGAACGCTTTTGACCGGCGGCGTCGGGCTTGTGGCCGGCACGTTCGTCGGCATTCTTATCCAAGGCCTGATCCAGACCTACATCGTCTTCGACGGAACACTGTCTTCCTGGTGGACGAAGATCGTCATCGGCATCCTCCTTTTCGTGTTCATTGTGTTGCAGCGCGGTATCATCTGGTATTCAAACCGGCGATTGGCCGAGAGTCGGCTTAAGGAGATCTAGTTTGAGTTTGCTGGAAACGACGATTAACGGGCGAAAGCGCCGTAGCAACCACGCAACGGTGGTCGCTGGGCTTGGCCGCGGGATCGTTTCCGGCACGTTCCCGGAAGGCTCTCTCCTGCCCGGCGACACCGAGCTTTCGGCACGGTTCGGCGTATCGCGCACGGTGTTACGCGAGGCGATGAAGACGCTGTCTGCCAAGCGGCTGGTCGAAGCCAAGGCGAAGGTCGGTACCCGCGTCCTCGACAGTTCGAGCTGGAATTTCTTCGACGCGGATGTCTTGAGTTGGCGTTTCGAGACGAGTCTCGACTACGAGTTCATCGAGCATCTGGCCGAAATGCGCACCGCGCTTGAGCCGGCAGCGGCGGCGGCGGCGGCTTTGAGGGCAACGAGCGACGACATCGTTTCGCTTTACGCGATCGCTGCCAAATTCGACAATCTCAACCACACGCCGGAATCAATCGCCAACGTGGATCTCGAATTCCACCTGGCCATTGCCCGCATGTCCGGCAATCCGTTCATGCGTTCGGCAAGCGCTTTGATCGAGGCGGCACTGGCGATTTCCTTCCAGCTGTCGTCACCGGCCGCGTCGCCGGAAATGATCGACGAAGTCGCCTCCAACCATCTGCGCATCGCCCATGCCATCGCGTCCCGCGATCCGCAAAAGGCGATGTCGGCGATGCGTCATGTGATCGACGTCGGCAAAATCCGCATCCGCACGTCGCTGGATGCTGCGGAGAACGTGCCAGGCAACAAAACCGCCGAGCTGCGCTTCCCGGATTCTACCCGAGTTCCAACGTCGTGACCCCGAAGACATCGGATGTCTGCGCTGACGGCGGCAAGCCGCGATACATTCGGGCTGTCGTAAAACCTTTTTTGAATCCGGCTTCTGCCAGATAGTCGGCAAATGCCTGCTGCGGCGCCGGCACATCAATGTGAATGGTCTCGCCTCCGGTTTCCACGGCAAGGCCTCGCAGCAACGATACGGCTTCGCTCAAACCTTCGGCAAAAAGCGGACCGATCTTGAACCCGTCGCGACATTTTCGGCAGACGCCGTAGCCTCTGATCTCTTCATCCTCGATCAGGACCTTCGTCGACCTCGGCGGCTTCAGCCACGCGTGAAGAAACGCCTCGCGGACTTGCGGGAAGACGCTGCCATCGTAGTGGATGATAGCCGGCAAATTACCAACGTTGACATCGGTCACGCCGGCAACGGCGGTACCTTTGAGGCGGCCACTCCAGCGTATACTCTCGTAGAACGGCTCGAACCCCATGCTGCGATAATTCTGCTGTTGCTCCGCAACGCCATCGAGACCGATCGTGCGTCCCTCCAGATGGGCCATGCCAGCATCCCATACACGCCGGCCCATACCCTGCCCGCGAAAATCGGGATTTGCGATATAGAGGCCGATAAACCCGAAGTCATGGCCGTATCGCACAGCGGAGATGCCCGCTGCTAGTACGCCATTGACGAAACAGCCGATGAACCCCTCGGGATCCGCCGCATGAAAGGCCGCCGCATCGGCAAGCCCGGGGTTCCAGCCTTCCGCTCTCGCCCAGTCGAGAAGGCATTCAAGCTCCGAAAGTGCCAGCGTCCGGATGACGGCTGAGCCTGTCATCGCGTCGCAAGCCTGCTAGGCGCAAAACCCTCGAGAAGCCCCGCATACAGCTTGTTGACCGGCGTCGCATAGGCGCCGTTTTTAGCTGTCGACAGGCCGAGTGCCACCAGCATTTCCGCCTGTTTGACGGCAGCCGCGACACCATCCACGACTGGCACCCCGAATTCGGCCCGCAGCTCTGCGGTGAGGTCTGCCATGCCGGCGCAACCGAGCACGATCGCCTCGGCCTTGTCTTCCTTCAAGGCTAGCGCGATTTCTAAGCGAAGGCGCTCGCGCGCGTTGGATGTCGGATCTTCCAGCGACAGAACCGGGATATCGGCGGCCCGCACCTTGCAGCGGCCAGACATGCCATAGCGATGGACGAGATGTTCGAGCGGCAGGCGTGAGCGCTCCATGGTCGTCACGATGGTAAAGCGTTGCGCGATAAAGGCGGTGGCAGAAAGCGCCGCTTCGCAGATGCCGATAACCGGAATGTTTGCGAGAGCCCGCGCCGCATCGAGCCCCGTATCATCGAAACAGGCGATGATCGCCGCGTCGGCACCGGCCTTTTCACCCTTGGCAAGCTCGACCAAAAGGCCGGGGACCGCAAACACCTCATCATAATAGCCCTCGATCGACACCGGCCCCATGGACGATGTGACGGCCTCGATCTGCGTGCCGGAATTGGCAACGCGGGCGGCGCTGTCGGCAACGGTCGCCGTCATGCTGGCCGTTGTATTGGGGTTGACGATCAGAATGCGCATCGTGTGGGTTCAGCTCCGCAGGCGGCGACGGTTGATATAGACGATCAAGCCGAGCGTTCCGGCAATGACCAGGAACGAGAACACCGTCGTCACCGTCCCCAGCGCATAAAGTACCGGCGTCGTGACATTGGTGGTCATGCCGTAGATTTCGAGTGGCAGCGTATTGTACGTGCCAGCCGTCATCAGCGTGCGGGCAAACTCGTCATAGGAAAGCGTGAAGCCGAACAGTCCGACGCCGATCAGGCTGGGTGCGATCATCGGCAGCACGACATTGGAAAACGTCTGCCAGGACGAGGCGCCGAGATCGCGCGCGGCCTCTTCATAGGCGGGCGAAAAGCGGTTGAACACGGCAAACATGATCAGCACGCCGAACGGCAGGGTCCAGGTCAGATGCGCGCCGAAGGCAGACGTGTACCAGGTAGGCTCCAGCCCGAACTGCTGGAAAACGACGCCGATGCCGAGCGAGACGATGATCGACGGCACGACGAGACTGGCCACTGCCAGATAAAAGAGAGCCGTCGCACCCGCAAACTTGCGGCGAAAGGCAAGGCCCGCCAGAAGTGCCACGACGACGGTGACGATCATCACCATCACCCCGAGTGCCGTGGAGCGGCGGAACGAACCACCGAAGTCGCCGACCGCCTGGGTCTCGAACAGATTGACGAACCAGCGGGTGGAGACGCCGTTCAACGGAAATGTCAGGCCGCCATTCGGTCCCTGGAACGACAGGATCAGCACCGCCGACAGGGGCCCGTATAGAAACAGCACGAAGATGGCGAAGAATAGGGCGAGGAAATAGAATTCGCGGCCGCGCTTGTCGCTGTGCATCTCAAAGCTCCCCCATCTTCACAGTTCTTTGCGGATATCGACGATGCGCAGGATGCCCGCGACCATCAAGAGAACGAGGACCAGGAGAACCACCGCGTTGGCGGCGGCAGCCGGATATTGCAGCAACGACATCTGGTTCTTCATCATCAGCGCCACCGAAGCGCTCTGGCCGCCGGACATGACCTGCACGGTGGAAAAGTCGGCCATCACAAGCGTCACCACGAAGATCGTGCCGATCGCCATGCCGGGCTTGGCAAGCGGAATGATGACATTGGTGAGGATCTGAAAGGACGTGGCGCCGGCATCACGCGCCGCTTCGACGAGCGATTTGTCGATGCGCATCAGCGTGTTGAAGATCGGCGTCACCATGAACAGCGTGTAGAGATGCACCATGGCAAGCACCACGGCGAAATCCGAGTAGAGCAGCCACTGGATCGGCTCCGGCACGATGCCGGCACTGACGAGCGCGCTGTTGATCAACCCGTTTCGCCCGAGAACCGGGATCCACGAAATCATCCTGATGATGTTGGATGTCAGAAACGGCACGGTGCAGACCAGAAACAGCACCATCTGCATCGCCGAGGTGCGAATGTGGAAGGCGAGAAAATAGGCGACCCAGAATCCGACGAACAGCGTGATCGCCCAGACGATCGCCGCAAATTTCAGCGTGTTGAGATAGGTCTTCCAGGTGACCCAGGATCCGAGCGTTTCCACATAGTTCATGGTCAAAAAGTCGGGATACATCTGGGCGAAATCGTAATCCCAGAAACTCACGATCACGATCATCAGGATGGGAAGCGCCAGGAAGAACCCAAGGATCAGCGTCAGCGGCGTCGCCTGCAGATAGGAGACGAGGCCGAGCGGGATGCGAAAGCTGCGGGCTTTGGGCATTTCCGGTTTCACCGCGTCCGCGGATGTGATCGTCGCCATCGGTGTTTCCTGCCTTCGTCGAAAGATGGAGCGGTGCCGCAAGTCCCCCTCCCCCTTGTGGGGAGGGTGGCCGGCAGGCCGGGAGGGGTTTTGAAGAAAGGCCCCTCCCTAACCCTCCCCACAAGGGGGAGGGGACATGTCGTACCTGCCGTTACGCCGCGATGAACTCGTTCCAGCGGCGAACCATGTAACGGTCCTCATCCATCACCGAATTCCAGCAGGCCACATGGCCCATGCGTTCCTCGAAGGAGCCGCCATCGCGAACCGCACCGGCCTTTTCCATGACCTTGCCATCGGGCGCGACGATATCGCCCTGGGCTGCCTTGCCTTCGATCCAGTAGCCCCATTCGTCGGCCGACATGTGTTCCTTGGCGGTGTCCATGGCGGCGGAATAGTAACCCTGGCGGTTGAGGTAGGCACCGACCCAACCGGATGTGTACCAGTTGATATATTCATAGACCGCATCGAGCTTGGCGCCGGACAGATGCGCGGCAAGACCGAGACCGCCGCCCCACGAGCGATAGCCTTCCTTGAGCGGCTGATACTTGCAGGCGATGCCCTTGGAGCGGACAGCGGCAACGGCTGGCGACCACATCGACTGGATGATGACTTCGCCCGACGACATCAGGTTGACGCTTTCGTCGAACGACTTCCAGAAGGCGCGGAACTGGCCTGCCTGCTTGGCCTTGATCAGGAAATCGATGGTCGCATCGATCTCCGCCTTGGTCATGTTGCCCTTGTCGGCATATTTGATGTTGCCCATGGCTTCCATGATCATCGCGGCATCCATGATGCCGATCGACGGAATGTTCAGGATGGACGTCTTGCCCTTGAACTTCGGGTCCATGATATCGGCCCAGGTGGAGATCTCACGACCGACCAGATCCGGACGAATGCCGAGCGTATCGGCATTGTAGATCGTCGGCATCATGGTGAACCACTGGGTCTCTTCCTTGGCGAACTTCTTATCGCCCGCCTTTTCAACGAAGCCGACCGTATGCGGCGCCGTGCCCTGGGCGATCACGCTGTCGGGCTTCAGCTTGCCGTTCTTGAACAGCGGCACGACCTTGTCGTAATATTTCAGCTTCTTCACATCCATCGGCTGGATGACGCCTGCCGGATAGACCTTCTTGAGGATCCAGTATTCGATATCGGCGATGTCGTAGGAGTTCGGCTGCGTGACGGCGCGCTGGGCAGCAGCATCGGAGTCCGTTGCGGTCATCTCGAGCGTGATGCCGAGATCGGCCTTGCACTTTTCGGCAATCGCATTGAGGTTCGAAACGCCTGTACCAAACTGGCGGATCGTGATCGGGTTCTGCGCCCAGATAGTCGGGAAGCCGGTAATGGCGCCCGAGCCGGCGGCAAGGCCGGCAGCGGCGGATGCGGTCTTCAGCAGCGAGCGGCGCGAAAGTCCCTTTGCGCCCTTTTGGATTTCAGTCATTCCCATGTTCTCCTCTAGTTGATTATTGTGAGTGGGATCAGTGCTTGAGGCGCCCGAGGACAATGGCGTCCTCCCGGCCCCAGCAGAGGGGGATCGCCTCTCCGACCTTGACCGGATTGGCGAAGAAATCGGTGTCGGAGAGGATCGCGGTAAAATCCTCGATGCCGGCGCCGTTGACTGACAGCTTCACCGAGGAACCGCGATATTCGATATTGGTGATAGAGCCGGTGAAGCCGAGGCCCGTCTCGGACGGCTGGCCGATCCGCACATGATCGGTGCGGATGGCGATATCGGCCTGATCGGTCAATTCGCCATTGTCGCCGACGGCAAGGAAGTCGGCACCGGCCGGCACGGACAGCATCAGTTCCTGGCCCGCGCTTTTGGTGACGCGACCGGAAATGACGTTGTGGTTGCCCATGAACTTCGCAACGAAGGCCGTCGCCGGCTTTTCGAACACGACACGCGGATGGGCAGCCTGCTCGATGCGGCCGTCATTCATGATGACGATGATATCGGCAAGCGCCATCGCCTCTTCCTGGCTGTGGGTCACATGCACGAAGGTGATGCCGAGCGAGGTCTGCAGCTTCTTCAGCTCCGCGCGCATGCGGATCTTCAAGAACGGATCGAGCGCCGAAAGCGGCTCGTCGAGCAGCAGCGCTTCCGGATCGGTGATGAGCGCACGCGCCAGCGCCACGCGCTGCTGCTGACCGCCGGAAAGCTGGGCCGGACGGCGCGTCGCATAGCCTTCCATCTGCATCAGCCGCAGCAGGTCCATCGCCTTGGCACGGCGGACATCCTTGTCGACGCCCTTCATCTTCAGGGAGAAAGCGACGTTGTCGACGAGATCGAGATGCGGAAACAGCGCGTAGGACTGGAACATCATCGCCGTGCCGCGTTTGGCGGGCGGAAGATCCGTGACCACCGTGTTGCCGAGCCGCACGTCGCCCGACGTGATGCTCTCGTGGCCCGCGATCATTCTCAGCGTCGAGGTCTTGCCGCAGCCGGACGGGCCGAGCAGGCAGCAATAGGTGCCGGCCGGGATCTTGAGACTGATCGCATGGACCGCCGTCGTCGTCCCATAGGTCTTGGTGACGGAGGCGATATCAATTTCGGCGGCCTTGCTCATGCGGTGCTCCCTGCTTCCACAACGAGATGCATCCGCCGTGCCAGTTTCCTTAAGCCATTGGCACTGCTGGAACTTCAATCCGGTGAGAAATGCGTTTTGCGTGCACTGCGCAAAAATCGTGCGATCGATACCGATCCCATGCGCAAATCGTATGCAATCCTTGCCGTGGATCGAAGACATCCGTTCTGGCAATCTCCATTTGTCTGGAGTAATGGAGATTAAGGGGATGTGGTGATGAGTATCAGCGAGCAGATCATTCTCAGTGAGACGACGCCGGAAGACCGGTCTATGGCGATACGCGAAGCGCTGCGCAACGCGATCATCGACCGTCGGCTGGCGCCGGGAACCAAGCTTTCGGAAGCCGAAGTCGGCTCGCTGTTCGACGTCAGCCGCACCGTCGCCCGCGCCGCACTGCAGATGCTGACCTTCGAAGGCCTGGTGAAGACCGAGCGAAACCGCGGCGCCTTCGTTTCCAATCCGTCGCCGGACGAAGCGCGTCAGATCTTCGCGTCGCGCCGGCTGATCGAGCCCGGCATTGTCGCGGCGGCGCTCGAGCGGATCACGCTTGAGGACATCGAGCAGTTCCGCCGACAGCTTCAGGAAGAAGAGCGCTACATGACCGAGCGCGGGCCGGCCGCACGCCGCGCCGAGATCAAGGCTTCGGGAGATTTCCACCTGATGCTGGCTTCCGTTGCCGGAAATGCCATTCTCCAGCGCTTCATGGACGAATTGATAGCCCGCTCTTCACTGGTGATCGCGCTTTACGGCCGCTCAGGTGTATCGAGCTGCGGCCATAGCGAGCACTTCGCCATCCTCGACGCGCTTCAAGCCGGCGATGGCGAGCGGGCGGCCGCCCTGATGCTGCACCATATCGATCATATCGAGGCCGATCTCGACCTGCAGGAGAAGCAGGGCCTCGGCTTGAAAGACGCGCTCGCGATCGGCTGATCGATCGCTATCTGCGCACTTACCTCGCCTATATTGCAGTGCGAAAGCGCGTTGACTCTGTTTGGGAAGCTCTGTCTATTTGTTCCATGCTTGGCCGGTTCACTCCGCCGAGCCAATAAACGGGAACAGCCATCGGCACGCGTATGCCGATAACGTGGAGACATCACCAATGCTGAAGAGACACCTGCTGAAGGCCGCCGTCGGCGCCGCGCTTCTCGTAACCACGGCGTTTTCCGCCCATGCCGCAGATGACGCGCTTGCCCGCATCAAGGCGGCCGGCGTCATGAAGGTCGGCACGGAAACCGCCTTTGCTCCTTTCGACTTTATCGATGCCGGCACGCATTCAGGCCTGAACGTCGATTTCTTCGCAGAACTGGGCAAGGATCTCGGCGTCAAGATCGAATGGGTCGAGCTCCCCTGGGATGGCGTCTTCCCGGCGCTCGAAGCCGGCAAGTTCGATTTCGTCGCAGGCCCGGCCACCATCACCAAGGCTCGCCTGGAACGCTTCAAGATGACTGCGCCGATCGCCGAGGCCACCGTCGCCATCCTGAAGAAAGCCGGCGATACATTGATCACCAAGCCTGAAGACATCGCCGGCAAGGCCGTCGGCGCCGGCAAGGCGACCGCGCAGCTTGCTCAGTTGCAGGAATATTCCGCCACGCTGCCGACCAAGGTGACCGCCCGCGAATATGTTTCCTTCAACGACGCCTATGCGGATCTGGCGGCCGGCCGTATCGTGGCCGTCGCAAATTCGCTGCCGAACATCGCCTTCGTCGCAAAGCAGCGCGCCGGCGTCTTCGAAGTGGTGACACCCGCCTTCGGCAAGAAGTCATATTTCGGCTTCATCGGCAAGAAGGACGCCGACAGCGCGAGCCTCGTCGAATACGTCAATTCCGAAGTCATCAAGATGAAGAAGGACGGGCGCCTGGCCAAGCTGCAGGAAAAGTGGTTCGGCACGACGTTCGATACGCCGGACGAAGTGAAAGAACCTGCGTTCTAAGACACCTTGCGAACGGGCAGGATAGGACAGCTCCTGTCCTGCCCGCTTCAATCCACTGCTCCATCCGCCCGCCGCATTCCCCGGGCGAGACGTGACGACAGATGACGTTCAAACTATTCACGCTTCTCCTGCAGGCGGCGGTGTCGACCATCGGCATCAGCCTGGTCTCGATTGCGATCGGATTCGTCATCGCGATCCTGCTTTCGGCCGCGACCCTGTCCGGCAAGACGATCTACTCGGCTCCTGCAAGACTGTTCGTCAGCTTCTTCCGCGGCGTGCCGCTGCTTGTCCAACTGCTGTTGATCTACACGCTGCTGCCGGCGATCGGCCTCAACGTGCCAAGCATCGTCGCGGCGATTATCGGCTTGTCGCTCTGCACCGCGGCCTATCAGGCGGAAAACCTGCGCGGCGGCTTCTCCAGCGTGCCGAAAGGGTTGATCGAGGCAGCTGAGGTGACGGGCTTCAATCCGCTTCAGATCTTTGCACGCATCCAGGTCCCGATCGCCCTGCGGTTGACGCTCCCGACGCTGGTCAACGAATCGATCATGATCCTCAAAGCATCGTCGCTCGTGTCGGTCGTGGGGATCATCGAGTTGACAAAGATGGCGCAGGATCTGGCCTCCAGCACCTACCAGCCGATCCCGATCTTCCTCAGTGCCGGACTGGTCTATTTCGTGATCTGCTCGACGATCGCTCTGCTCGGTCGATACGCGGAAAGATCCATGGCGAGGACTTCCGCATGATGTTCAATCCTCAGGTCATCATCGAAAAGCTGCCGGAACTCGGCAGCGGGCTGTTCGTCACGCTCCTGCTTTGGATCGCCGGCATTGCCGGTGGCGTCGTCATCGGCTTTCTCGTCGCAACCGCCCGCCGCTTCGGTGGATTTGCGACCAACGCAGTCCTGGGCTCCGTTGTCGAAGTGCTGCGCGGCACGCCCTTCCTGATCCAGATCTTTCTTCTCTACTACGGCGGTCCGTTCGTCGGCCTGATGCTGGATCCGATCCCCTGCGGCCTCATCGGTCTGACGGTCTATAGTGCCGCCTATTACAGCGAGATCTTCCGCGCCGGCTTTGCCGCCGTTCCTGTTGGCCATGTGGAAGCCGCCGGCTGCCTTGGCATGACGCGCCTGCAGACGATCCGCCGCATCCAGATCCCGGAAATGGCGCTGATCGTGTTGCCGCCGGCGGTCAACCTTTCGGTCATTCTGCTGAAGGAATCCGCCGTTCTGTCGATCATCACCGTGCCGGAACTGACGGCCACCGTCAGCGCCATCGGCTCGCAGCAATATGCCTATCTCGAGGCAATCTTCATCCTCGCTGTCGTCTACTGGGCACTTGTCGAGCTGACAGACCGGCTTGGCCGCGCCGCCGAATACCGGCTTTCCCGTTTGAGGTTTTCGAAAGCATGACCCTACCCGCCATCATCATCCGCAATCTGGTCAAGCGTTTCGGAGAGACGACCGTTCTGCAGGATATCAACCTCGAAATACCAGAGGGGAAGGTCTCCTGCCTGATCGGCCCTTCCGGCTCGGGCAAGAGCACGCTTTTGCGATGCCTGGCCTTTCTGGAGGAATCAACCAGCGGCATGATCACCATCAACGGCGAGGCGCTGGGCTTTTTCGAAAAGCCCGATGGCAAGCGCGAACGCCTGCCCCCGGCGCAGATCCGCGCTGTCCGCGCGCAAACCGGCATGGTCTTCCAGCAGTTCAATCTCTGGCCGCACATGACGGCGCTCGGCAATGTCAGCGAAGCCCTGAAGATCGTCAGGAAGCTGTCGAAGGCAGACGCCGAGGAAAAGGCCATGGCACAGCTGCGCAAGGTTGGCCTGGAAAACCGCGCCGGCCATTACCCGTCGCAATTGTCCGGCGGTCAGCAGCAGCGCGTCGCCATCGCCCGCGCCCTGGCACTCGAGCCGAAGATCATGCTGTTTGACGAAGCGACATCAGCGCTTGACCCGGAACTGACGGGCGAAGTGCTGAAAGTGATGCGGGATCTGGCCGATGAAGGCATGACCATGGTCGTCGTGACCCACGAAATTGGCTTTGCCGCAACCGTCGGCCAGCAGATCTCGTTTCTCGACCATGGCAAGCTGCTGTTTTCCGGCCCGCCCTCGGAGGTTTTTGCCAAACCCCGCCATCCGCGGCTCGACCAGTTCCTCGATACCTATCTCGACCGCGGCGCGAGCATGCTGATCTGACGAGCGGTCAGAACCGCCGGGTCGGGCGGTCAAGCACGGTGCGGCCCATCAGGCTGGCGGTGAGGTCCACCAGAAGCGTGGCGGTACGGCCCCGTTCATCGAGGAACGGGTTGAGCTCGACCAGATCGAGGCTGGTGACGAGACCGCTGTCATGCAGCATTTCCATCACCAGATGCGCTTCGCGGAACGTAGCGCCGCCCGGCACCGTGGTGCCGACGGCGGGAGCGACCGAAGGATCGAGAAAATCCACGTCGAGGCTGACATGCAGCAGACCGCCCGCGGCCTCGACCTTTTCGATAAAGGAGCGCAGCACGGCGCCCACGCCGTGTTCGTCGATCGCGCGCATGTCATGCACGGTGATGTCACTCTTGTTGATCGCGGAGCGCTCCTGCGGATCGACGCTGCGGATGCCGATCATGCAGACATTGGCCGGATCGACCGGATGCGACAGCGGCGGGAAATACCCTTCAAAGCCCGGTTGGCCCGTGAAATAGGCAACGGGAACGCCGTGCAGATTGCCGCTGCCGGTCGTTTCCAGCGTGTGGAAATCCGTGTGCGCATCGACCCAGAGAACGAACAGCGGTCGCTGCTTTTCGGACGCGGTGCGTGCCAGGCCCGCAACAATTCCGGCCGACATCGCATGATCGCCGCCGAGAAAGATCGGCATGCCCTCGGCACTTTCGCGGTGGGCGATCTTGGTCAGCAGTTCGACCCAGGCGACGATCTGAGGCAGGCGGCGAACCGCCGGGTTGGGATGGGTGATATCAGAGACCGGCGGCAGCGCCAGATTGCCGAGATCGCTCACCTGATGCCCGAGGTCGGCGAGCGCGCCGGCAAGGCCTGCGGTGCGCAACGCACTCGGCCCCATCTCGCAACCGAGCTGGGATGCTCCATCCTGAAGGGGAACGCCGATGAGTTTGCAATGCATGCTGTTTTTCCGTCGCTGACCGAATCTTGGGGCTCAAGACCTACCACGGAACGCGGCCGATAGGCAGCAGCCAGCCTCACCCTTAAGAAAATCGGGCGGAGGAAGGAGCGGGTACATGATATCCCGCTCCGTCCGATGTCAGAGTGCTGCGCGCTTGTCGTGTTTGGCGAGGCGTGCGAGCAGATAATCGACTTCTGCCTTGGCGGCCGATGTCAACATCTGGGCCGGCTTGCGCTGCGCATCGGAGGCAATCACGCCGCGGCGCTTGAGCACGTGCTTTCGCACGGCAAGACCGATGCCAAGCTGCTGCTCATAGCGGATCAGCGGCAGATGCGCGTCGAACAGATCATGCGCCTCGTCGCGCTTGCCGGCAGCAAACAGCTCGACCAGCTCGGTCAGCATATCCGGGAAGCCATAACCCGTCATTGCGCCGTCAGCGCCGCGCTCCGGCTCGAAATCGAGGAACATGCCGCCATTGCCGCAGAGAATGGAGAACGGCCGCAACTCTCCGGCCTTCTGCATCGCGCGCAGCCTGGAAATCTTTTCAAGACCCGGCCAGTCCTCATGCTTCAGCATCAGGCAGGAGGGATGGTTGGTGATGATCTTGGCGACCACGCTGGTTGCGATCACCGTGTTGAGCGTCAGCGGATAGTCCTGCAGCACCCATGGCACGTCTTCACCAACCGCTTCCACGGCGCCTGCAAAATAATTGATGGTCTGGTCGTCGGTCTTGGCGCCCTGCCCCGGCGCGATCATCACGCCTGCGGCACCCATGTCCATGGAGGAGCGAGCGAGCGACCGCATGGCGGCGAAACCGGGCGCCGACACGCCGACGATGATCGGCACCTTGGCACGGGAAACCACCCGCTTGATGATCGCCCGGCTTTCATCCGCCTCCAGCTTCGGCGCCTCTCCCATGATGCCGAGAATGGTAATGCCGGTGCAGCCGCTCTCCTCATAGAAATCGGTCAGCCGATCGACGGAATCGAAATCGATCGAACCATCCTCATGAAACGGTGTCGCGGCAATGGCGTAAACGCCCTTGGTTTCGGCATTGAATGTCATGAAATCTCCTCTCAGTATCGAACGAGCTGCAGGGTAATTCGCGTCAGGACCTCCGGTAATAGCAAAGGCCTGTCCGACTCCGGCTGTTCGACCGGTATCATGATGTGGACGAAGAACACCATGCCCGCCATTCCGATCGGCGGAGTTACGGTTTCAAGCCGTCCTCCGTCACCGATCTCAAAGCGAATCAGACCCGTTTGCCACCCTGGGCAACGAGACGTCCACCCTTGAACACACGCCTGTTGCCGGGGAAAGCAACGACCGCTTCCGGAATATTGGCAGCCGAAAGCGTCACGAAATCGGCTTTCGCGCCAATCTCGATACCATAGGACTCGATCCGCAGCGCCTTGGCGCTTTCAGACGTGACGATATCGAACACTGCCTTCAGGTCCTCGTCGGTATAGAAGCCCGAGCGATAGCCGATGATTTCCGCCCGGTGCAGCATGTCGCCATCGCCATAGGGCCACCAGCTGTCGCGAATATTGTCGCTGCCGCTGAACACGGTGACGCCTTCTCGCCGCAACAGAGCGACCGGCGGGAAATTGTGGTTGCCCGGCGCATTGGTCATGATCGAAACGCCGCTTTTCGCAATCGTTGCGGCAATTTTGCGCGCCGCATCAGCGCCGAGATCCCCAAGCCCATAGGCATGGCTGATCGCGACATGGCCCTGCATGCCGAGCGCCACCGTGCGGGCGCAGATTTCCTCGATGGTAAACGCGCCCATGCTGCCGGCATCGTGGAGGTGAATGTCGATATCGACGCCGTGCTTTTCGGCAACGCCGAAGACCACATCGAGATGGCCGGTGACGTCACGGTCGAAACTGGCCGGATCGAGACCGCCGACCAGATCGGCACCAAGCCCGATGGCCTCGTCCAGCAGCGCCGGTGTGCCGGGGCTCCTGAGGATGCCGCTCTGCGGAAAAGCCACCAGCTGGAGATCGATGAGATCCCTATAGTCCTCGCGAACCGCCAGGACCGTCTCCAGCGATTTCAGCCCGACCGAACCATCGACCATCACGTGGCTGCGCATGGAAAGCGTGCCATTGGCGATGCAGAGATCGAGCTGATCGCGGGCCCGCTTGTCCATCGGCGCCGCGGCGGCCATGTTCTCCGCCTGGAAGGTGACCCGCTCCTGCACGTCGAAACCGTTGGTGCAGGGCCGATGCGGCATCCATTTATCGCCGTAGAAGCTCGTATCCAAATGGATGTGCCCTTCGACAAAACCCGGAACCAGCAACTCGCCGCCGATGTCGATGACCTCGGCAGAAGGAGTAACCGAGCCTGCTGCTTCAATCGCAGATATCCGCCCCGACTCGACGTGAATATCGCGCAGAACGCCCTCCGCCAGCCTGGCATTGGTGAAAACCGTCGTGCTTTTGGTCATGGGCTTCCTCAAATTCTAGCATCGTTTACAGCGTCAGGTCGGCGGCAACCCCCTGGTTTATACGGCTTATTGCCCGCTATGCGACCAATATCCGATCAAGATAACGGAGTTAGGTGTCGCGGCAGGCTTGCTCGCCAGAGATATCAATGCTTAAGATACTTTGCGTAGTCGGTGGCAAGAAAATTTGGCGTTGATACGGGCCGGGCATCACGGTGTTCATGGTGCTGGGGTTGATAGTGAAGCGGTGGCGCTATAGTTTGCCCATCGCAATTTCGCGGATTACATAGGAAACAGGTTTCTCATGGCGACAGGTACGGTTAAATTCTTCAACGACGACAAGGGCTTCGGCTTCATCACGCCTGAGAATGGCGGCCAGGACGTGTTCGTTCACGTTTCTGCTCTGCAGCGCGGCGGCTCGCTTCGCGAAGGTGACAAGGTCAGCTTCGAAGTCGGACAGGATCGCAAGACCGGTAAATCGAAGGCTGAAAACGTCTCGGTTCTCTAAGCGACGATAAAAAGCGCCTAGCCTGCTTTAGGGTGGGCTAGGCACATTCTGCGGGTTAATCCATCGGTTGTGCCGCCAAATATGGCTGGAAACCGAACCAAGTCTCACCGGTTCATTCGGCTGAGATCCAGTGCACGGTTGCGAATGATCGCCTCCATCGCGAAAAAGCCCGTCACCGTCGCGAGATCGAAATTCGTGATGAGCTTCTGATAAAATGCGTCATACCCTGATATTCCGCGGGTCACGACCTTGATCAGATAATCCCAATCTCCCCCGATCCTGTAAAAGTCGATCACCTCCGGCAGGCGATCGACATGCCTGCGAAAATCGTCAGCCCATTCCTTGGAATGGTGGCGTGTGCGAATCATCACAATGACCGTCAGATCGAAGCCCAGCAGGTCGAGATCGATCTCGGATCGGGCATTGCCGATGATCCCGCTTGCCTGCAGACGCTGCAGCCTGCGCCAGCATGCATTTTGCGAAAGTCCGACATGCTCTGCCAAATCACGCTGCGACAAGGCCGAGTTGCGTTGCAGGCTCGTGAGGATTCGTAGATCGATTTCATCGAAATTCAGGTCTTTCTCGATCATGTGACACAGTTCCTGGCATAATCAGCGCAAATACGGTGAAGAATTCAGACCCTGCTTCAGTTTATAATCGCAGTCAACTCGTCAAGGAGATCGACAATGCGCCAGCTGGCTGACTGCATGCCACGAACCGAACCCGAAACTGCTCTTCAGGGATTTCGTCGCAGTCTGGCTGTCGCAGATCCGATTGCAGCACTGACCTCGGGAATGATTGGCGCATCCGCCAAGGTGGACGGGCCATACGGCCTGAAGGATGTCATCTACGCCGATTATGTGGCGTCAGGACGGGCGCTCCGGCAGGTGGAAACCTTCGTTCTTGAAGAGGTCCTGCCTTATTATGCCAACAGCCATACGGAAGCGTCCTTTTGCGGAGCGATGATGACCCGCATGCGCCGTGAAGCGCGTGCCACTATCGCCGAATGCTGTGGCGCCGACAGCCGCCACGCGGTGATCTTTGCCGGATCCGGTGCAACGGCCGGCATTAACCGCCTGGTCAAGTTGCTCGGCGTCGAGGATGCGGTCACTACCGGCAAACCCGCCCGCGTCATCATCGGCCCCTACGAGCATCATTCGAACATCCTCCCCTGGCGGGAAAGCGGCGCTGAGATCATCGAAATTCAGGAAGGTTGCGATGGAGGCCCTGACCTCATCCTCCTGGAAAAGGCTCTTAAGGACAGCAGGGACGTTCTGACGATCTGCTCGTTTTCGGCCGCATCGAACATCACCGGTATCCTGACGGATATCGAAGCGGTCACCCGGCTCGCAAAATCGGCAGGCGCAAAGATCCTCTGGGATTTCGCCGGCGCAGCTCCCTATATCCCAATCACGATGACACCGGCTGAAGGCGCCGAGATCGACGCCATCGTCGTATCGCCCCATAAATTCCTCGGTGGCCCCGGTGCCTCCGGTATCCTCGTGGTCAGACGCGATGCAGTCGTCACTACAAAACCCTCTTGGCCAGGCGGCGGCACCGTCAAATTCGTCTCCCCGACGGGCCACGATTACAGCGACAATATCGAAGCGCGCGAAGAAGCCGGAACCCCCAACGTCATCGGCGATATCCGCGCTGCACTCGCCTTCTTGGTCAAGCACGCAATCGGCCTCGAGAGAATTGCGAGCCTGAACGAGAATTTCACCGCGCGCGCATTCGAGGCTTGGCAGGGCATTCCCCAGATCGAGCTGTTGGGCTCGATGAGCATGTCGAGACTGCCGATCTTTTCGTTTCGCATCAGGGATGGAAAGGGTGGCTATGTGCATCAGCAGCTGATCACCCGCATGCTTTCCGATCGCTTCGGCATACAGGCACGCGGCGGCTGCGCCTGCGCCGGCCCCTATGTCCACCGGCTTCTGTCGATCGATGACGAGCATTCGGAGCGGATCAGGCAATCGATCCGGAACGGCAACGAAATCGAGAAACCGGGTTTCACCCGGCTCAATCTGAGCGTTCTCCATTCCGAGGAAAAAATCAGGTTCATCCTTGAAGCGGTGATCCAACTCGCCCGGGATGCCCCTTCCCATACAGCGTCATACATGGTCGATCGCAGCCGGGCGATATTCTCGCCCCTCGCTCAACCGTTGGAGGCGACGGCATAGGCTTTTGCCAAACGCCTCGCGTTTGGCGTGCCCACCCGGCCGCCTTGCGGGTACGACCCCCGTGACATAGCGCAACCTACCAGCGGAGGATGACGCTTTCGTGCTCAAGTTGATCAGGCGCTGGTCATGATTCCTGGCTCCGAGGGTGAGGCGAACTCATTAAGAGTTTCGCGGAAAGCGCGCGTACCGTCAGATCAGCCTTTGCAACGTCAGCGCGATCGGGCCCTTCGCGCGCGCGTTTTTCTTTTTTGAAAACCATTTGACTAAATACGTGAGCGCTGACACACTTTCGTCATTCGGAGACATTCGAAATGGCGCTGCGCGGTACCAACCAGGAATCGGGAAGGCCCTACAACAGACGGATCGTCTTGGAAGCGATCCGCCTGACTGGTCCGACGACGCGTGGCGAAATTGCGGAACGGGTTCACCTCACCGTACAGACTGTCTCCACCATTGTCCGGGAACTCGAAGAACAAGAGCTCATCGTCTCGGTGCGCGAAAAGCCTCGGGGCCGCGGTATTCCGCCCTCGAAGCTGACCGTCAATCCGGAGGGTGGGCATGCGGTCGGCATTCACCTGACGCCGCTTGGCATCGACGTTGCCTTGGTCAATCTGCGCGGTGATGTCGTCGAGAGCCGCCACCGCAGCGCGTCCAACCCGAAACCGGACGAAGCCTTCGCTCTGATTGGCGAGATGGTGGACGAACTCAAGGCAAGCCCATGCCGCGGCCGCCTGCTGGGCGTCGGACTGGCTTTGCCCGGGCCGTTCGACGTGGAATCCATCAGCTTCGTTGGCCCGACAACGATGACCGGCTGGAAAGACGTCGACATCAATTCCCGCCTCACAGAGGCGACAGGTCTGCCGGCCTTTATGGAAAACGACATGGCGGCAGCGGCGCTCGGCGAGCAGCTCTACGGTCTCGGCCAACAGATTTCGGATTACTATTACCTGTTCTTCGGCGTCGGCCTTGGCGGCGCGATGATGCATGACGGGACAGTGATGCGCGGCGCCTGGGGCAATGCCGGCGAAATCGGCCATATCCCCGCCGTTCCGGATGGCGAGCCCTGCCCCTGCGGCAACAATGGCTGCCTTGAGCGCTATCTTTCGCTCGAGGCCTTCACGCGGCGCGGCCTGCCCGAGGCCGAATGGGTCCGCGAGATCGCGCCGATCTTTCGCAATGCCATCCGCACGATCGAAAACCTTTTCGATCCAGAGACTGTCGTGCTCGGTGGCCTGGCGCCGCAGTCTTTGATCGAGCAGCTTGCCGCACTGGCCGACGGCCTGAGCAATTCGGTTTCCGCCCGCACCAACCGCCCGCATCCACGTGTCATCGTCGCCAGTGACTGCCAGCATTCGGCACTCCGAGGCGCAGCCGCGCTAGCCGTTTTCGGCGTCCTGTCGCCGCGCTTCGGCCAGATGTTCGAGACTTCAGAGAAGGGGACTGTCGAATGACCGAAAAACTGCTTGTCCTGAATGATATCCGCAAGAATTTCGGCGCGATCGAAGCGCTCAAGGGCATCAGTTTCTCGATCGGAAAGGGAGAAGTGGTCGCCCTTCTTGGCGACAACGGCGCAGGCAAGTCCACGCTTGTGAAGATCATCTCGGGTGGTCTGCAACCCACGTCAGGTCAGATGCTCTTCGAAGGCGAAGAGTTCGAGGCAAAGACGCCTGCCGAGGCCAAGGCAGCCGGCATCGAGACGGTCTACCAGGACCTGTCTCTCTGCACCAATGTGGACGTCGTCGCCAATTTCTTCATGGGCCGCGAGATCACCCGCAAGATCGCGGGCATCCCCTTCCTCGATGAGCGTGCGATGGAGGAAATCACGACCAAGGCACTGACCAGTGCCGGCACCCGCATTCCCTCCATGCGCACCAAGGTCGAGCATCTGTCCGGCGGCCAGCGGCAGGCGATCGAGCTCAACCGTTTTGCCCATTGGGGTGGCAAGCTCCTCTTGCTGGACGAGCCGTTCGCCGCACTTGGGGTCGAACAGACGCGGCGGGGATTGGACATGATCCGCCATGTCGCCAGCCAGGGCATCGGTGTCGTCATCATCACCCACATCATGCAGCAGGCCTTTCAGGTCGCAGACCGCATCGTCGTCATCCGCCACGGCGTCGTCGCCGGCGATGTCGACAGAACCAAGACAAGCCCGGATGCAGTGATCGA
This sequence comes from Rhizobium sp. Leaf306, assembly GCF_001423425.1. Taxonomy (GTDB): domain Bacteria; phylum Pseudomonadota; class Alphaproteobacteria; order Rhizobiales; family Rhizobiaceae; genus Neorhizobium; species Neorhizobium soli. The sequence continues at coordinate 14,112 of NZ_LMNX01000005.1, read as the reverse complement.
AATGATCACAGGGCAAACCCTCACCGGCGCCGGACCGGTGGGCAAACAATGACAAGGGGTCCGGCGTAAAACTGGAGAGAACGATCATGAGACGAATAATGCTAAGCTTGCTGAGCGTTTTGGTGCTCGGCCTTTCAATGCTCACAACGGCGGCCGCACAGTCCAAGGGTACGGTCTATTATCTTGTGCCGACACTGCTCGACGAATTCCAGACAGGCTCGGTCAGCGCCTTGGAAATGTTTCTGAAGCAGACCGGCTACGAGATGAAAACCCTTAACGCCGACAACAAGACAGACGCACAGCAGTCGCAGATGAACGACGTCATCGCCTTGAAGCCGGCGGCGATCATCCTCGCCGCTGTCGACTTCAACGCATTGAAACCATCCATCGAGGCAGCCCGTGCGGCCGGTATTCCGGTCGTCGAGTTCGACCGTCAGGTCACCTCGACCGTGTCAGACTTCACCTCGGTCGCCGGGACGATCGAGATCGGCCATGTTGCCGCGCAACAGGCTGAAGCGATGCTCAAGGCCAAGAATGGCGACGTGAAGGGCAAGATCCTGCAGGTTCTGGGCGACCCTGGCGATCCCTACACGCTCGATATCCAGAAGGGCTTCGAAGAGAAGATGAAGGCCTTCCCGAAGGTGACCATCATCTCTGTGCCCGCCATGCAGTGGGAAGCCAGCAATGCAGGGACGATCGTCTCCGATCAGATGCTGGCCAATCCCGATATCAACCTGATCTTCCTGCATGCAGCCCATCTTTCGGTTGCAGCCGTCGCCTCTTTGGAATCAGCCGGCAAGAAGCCAAGTGACGTGATGATGATGAGCTCGAACGGCGCTCCCGTCGGCCTTGATCTGATCCGCAAGGGCTGGCTCAATACCGAAGTCGAGCAACCGCTTTATGCCCAGGCGGCAGCCATTGCCATGTTCATGGACAAGATCGTCGGCAAGCAGGAAATCAAGGCCGGCGACTATGACGTGCTTGGCCTGAAAGGGGTCGTGACGAAGGAAGCCTGGGGGCCGAACATCAAGATCCCGGGTGCGGCGATCACCAAGGAGAATGTCGACAACCCGGCCTTCTGGGGCAACATGAAAGCGCCGACAGCCTCGATCAAATCCGTCGAATAACAACCCTTCATCCGGGGTTGAAAGACCCCGGACTCCTTCCCTCAAGTCCGGATTTGCCGCATGACGCCCCGTACGCGCAAAAGTCTAGAATCTGTACTCGATAACCTCGTCTGGTTCATGCTCATCGTCGTGCTTGCCCTGTTTTCGGCCCTGATCCCGAACTATTTCCAGATCGGCATTTTCACAAACATCATCGAAGCGTCGAGCGTGCTTGGCGTGATGTCGATCGGCCTGGCTCTGGTGATCATCGCCGGCCATATGGACCTTTCGGTAGAATCCGTTGCCGCTTTGGCGGCCATGGCGGTCGGCATCCTTTTCTGCTCGGCAGGGATCGGCATGGGGATCAAGCTCTCACCGCAATGGCTGATGATCCCAGCGTCACTGCTCGTTGCCTGCGGGATCGGCGCATTGATCGGTCTCTTCAACGGCTTCCTTGTCGTGAAACTGAAGATGAGCGCCTTCATCATCACGCTTGCCTCCTTCATTTGGGTGCGCGGCATCGTGCTGGCGGTTTCCGGCGGACGCTCCGCCCAGGATCTGGATCCGGCCATCCGCTGGTTCGCTATTGAGCGTGTGGCTGGCATTCCGCTGTCAGCCTGGATTGCGATCGCCTGTTTCGTGGTCTTTTCGGTGCTGATGGCCAAGACGCCATTCGGCCGGCACCTGGTAATGATCGGCGGGAACGAGACCGCCGCTTACCGCGCCGGCATTCGCGTCACCCGCAACCTGATCATCGCCTTTGTACTGGCAGGCGCCATCGCCGGCCTGGCTGGGTGGCTGCTTGCCATACGCACATCAGGCGCCACGGCAAACCTCGGCGTTGGGCTGCTGTTCAACGCCTTTGCGGCAGTCGTCATCGGTGGTGTCAGCCTCAAGGGCGGTGTCGGTGCGCTGCCCGGCGTCTACGCCGGAGTGCTGCTCCTCTCGTCCATCAACACCGCCATTAACCTGATGGGCCTGCCGGCAAACTATACCCAGGTCATCCACGGCTTCCTGGTGCTTGCAGCGGTTCTACTCGATACGTTCAAACAAAGGCTCCGCCAGAGGCTCGCATGACAGACAGATTGAAAGACAAAGTGGCGCTGGTCATCGGTGCATCACGCGGCATCGGCAAGGCAATCGCCGTCCGCTTCCAGGAGGAAGGCGCAAAGCTGGTGCTGGCTGATTCCGAGGCCGACGACGGCAAGGCGGCAGCCGATGATCTCGGCATCGACTTCGTCCACACCGACATCTCGAAGATGGAAGACGCCGTTGCCGCGGTCGAATTCACACTCGAACGTCACGGGCGGCTCGACATCATCGTCCAGAACGCCGGCATCTATCCGTGGCAGCTCATCGAGAATACGTCTCCGGAAGACTGGGACAGCGTGATGGGGGTCAATCTGCGTGGATGCTTCAACGCCGCACGCGCCGCGCTGACGCCGATGAAAAAGCAGGGCTCGGGGCGTATCCTGTTTACGTCATCCATCACCGGCCCGCATGTTACAAGCCCGGGCCACGGCCACTACGCGGCGAGCAAGGCTGGCATCAACGGCTTCATTCGCTCAGCGGCGCTGGAGTTCTCGTCCTATGGCATCAATGTCAATGGCGTCGAGCCCGGCAACATATTGACGGAAGCGATCCAGCTGCACCGTAGCGCCGCCTTCATCAAGAACATGGAGGACGCAATTCCGCTCGCCCGCCTCGGCTCGCCGCGCGACGTTGCCAATGCCTTCCTGTTTCTCGCCTCCGACGATGCGAGCTATGTGACCGGCACCACCATCGTCGTCGATGGCGGGCAGCTCCTGCCGGAAGGCGCGGACTTCAGGCTCCTGCCATCCTGATCATTTCCAGCATCCGGGACCAGCTCTGTGTCGATCGTCGACGACCTAACTGTCATCCGTTTGCCGACGGGATGCGGGAAACCTCGGCCAAGGCAGAGCGGGTCGCCTGATGATGTCGCCTTTGCCGATAGGCATGGAACTGCGTATCGGCAATAACACCCACCAGAATGACCGCACCCATGACCGCGAAATTGAGCGAAGAGGGAATGCCGAGCAGGTTGACGAGGTTCTGGAGGACCTGAAGCAACACGACCCCGAGCACTACCCCGACGATCGAGCCTTCCCCACCCCGCAGGGAAAATCCGCCGAGGACCGCAGCCGCGATGGCATAGAGCTCGTAGAAATTCCCATGCGCCGAGGGCTGGACGGACTTGGTGTACATGGCGAAGAAAATGGCCGAGACGCCTGTCAGAAAGGCACAGAGAACATAGGCCGTGACGATCACGCGCTTTGTATTGATCCCGCAATAACGAGCCGCCTCCTCGTTCTTTCCGACGGCCAGAAGATGCCGTCCGAAAACGGTTCGGTGCAGGAGAAACCATGCAAGCACCGCAAACACGGCAAAAGCCATGACGGAATGGGGAACGCCCGCTGTTCGTCCGACGAACAGATATTCGAGCATGGGAAGATCCGTCCCGAAGGTAAAGCCGGCCGTCCCGTCCCTCGTATAGAAGCGCGCTATGCCTCGGTAGATCAGCAGACCGCACAGTGTGACGACGAAGGGCTGCAGCTTGAGCCGTGTAATGAGCCAGCCATGCAACAATCCGATCACAACCGACAGGACAAGCACGATCGCAAAGGCGACAGGCCAGGGAACGCCATGCGAGGCGATCAGGTCGATGAAGATGACGCCGAGAAGGGCGATGACGGAGCCGATCGAAAGCTCGATCCCTGCGGTGACGATGACGAAGGCCTCGGCAATCGAAAACAGCCCGAACAGTCCAATCAGATTGGCTGTGTTGGCAAGATTGACCGGTGAAATGAAACGCGGATTGACCAGTGTCACGATGGCGCCCACGGTCAGAACGAGGACGGCAAGGCCGATGTCTTTCTTGTGCATGCCAATCTCCTATCCGACCGCCAGACTGAGGATCGCTTCTTCGGACAGATCCGCCCGCGACAGGATGCCGGCAATGGCCCCGCGCCGCATCACCGCCACGCGCGTCGAGACACCGATGACTTCCTCCATATCGGACGAGATCATCAGCACCGCGGCTCCGCCCTCCGCGAGATCGCGCATGAGGCGGTAAACCTCAGCCTTCGCTCCGACATCGATGCCTCTCGTCGGCTCGTCGAGAATGATGAGCCTGGGATCGAGACCGAGCCACTTTGCCAGAACGACCTTCTGCTGGTTGCCGCCCGACAACTCGCTGACCGCACGGTCGAGCCGCGGCGCACGGATCGATAGCCGGCTGCGGGACCGATCAGCGATCTCCATTTCGGCCCCGCGATCGACGAAGCCAGCGGTCGCGATCGCCGAAAGGTTCGGCATCACCACGTTTTCAGAAAGAGAGAAGTCGAGGAACAGTCCCTCACCCTTGCGGTCTTCCGGCACCAAACAGATGCCGGCGGCGATTGCTGCAGGTACCGATCCGGATGCGACCGGCTTGTCGTTCATCTCGACACGGCCGCCCTGGACGGGATCGATGCCAAAGATCGCACGCGCAAGTTCCGTCCGGCCTGCGCCGACCAAACCGGCAAGCCCGAGAATTTCACCGCCTCGAACCTCGATATCGACCGGGGCCTGCGGATAGGCTTCGGTTCTGAGATTTCGTGTCCGAAGCACGACCGGCCCCTGCCTTACATGCGGGGGCGTGTAGAATTGCGTCACATCGCGGCCGATCATCAATCGCACCATGGCATCTCGATTGATGTTGCCGCTTTGGAGCTCCCCGGCATTTCGACCGTCCCTGAGCCCAACCACCCGGTCTCCGACGGCTTCGACTTCGGCAAGGCGATGGGTAATAAACAGGATGGCCACTCCATCTGCCCGCAACCGGCGCACCACATCGAGCAACCGTTGGGTTTCCGCAAGCGTAAGGCTCGATGTCGGTTCGTCGAGGATCAGAAGGCGGACATTGGTCGAGAGCGCCTTGGCGATTTCCATCAGCTGCTGGTCCGCCAGCGAAAGTTCCGAAGCCTGGGTGGATGGCTGAAAGCGAGCGCCCAGCATGTCGAGCAGTGGTTTCACCCGCCTAGCCATGGCCGCATGGTCGATAAAACCGAAGCGGCGGCTGCGCGGCTCACGGCCCAGGAGAACGTTGCCCGCCACATCGAGATTGAAAAATGGGTTCAGCTCCTGGTGCACGAATGCGATGCCACGGGCCAGGGCCTCGGCGGGTGTCAGATGGGACGCCGTTTCCCCATCGATGACGATCTCACCTTCATCGGGCGCGATCGTGCCCCCAAGCACCTTCATGAGCGTGGATTTTCCGGCACCGTTTTCGCCGATCAACCCGACAACTTCACCGCCCCGGATGCCGAGCGACACCTGATTGAGCGCCACAGCGCTTGGATAGAACTTGGTGATGCCGATGAGATCAAGAGATATGCGGGCGGCAGCTGTCATCTGGCGTGAACCTCGAATGCGTTGAGGGCCAGCGCGCAGCCCGAAAGATCCGCGCTGGCCGCGTCAAGGTGCGTATCACCCGCCCATCCGCGCCTTGAGTTGCTTCTCGAACGCATCGACATTCGCCTTGTCGATGACTTTGGTCGGCACGATGATCAATCCATCTGCCGGCACTTTCGACTTGTCGCCCTCCAGGTACGCCGCCATCAGCTTCATCCCCTGGTAGCCCCATTGATAGGGGTCCTGAACGACCGTGCCTGCAAACTGGCCTTGCCGCACGGCTCCGAGCGTGATCGGATCTTCATCGAAAGCGATGACCGTGATGTTCCCGAGCTTTCCGGCCGCTTTCAACGCTTCATAGATCTTCGGTGGATTGTAGGAATAAAAGCCCACCATGCAGGTGATGTCCGGATTTGCCGCGAGGACATCATCGACATTGGACCGCGCGCGGGCGAAATCGACGTCATCGCCCCGCACATCGACGAGTTCGATCGACTTGCCCTTCACGGCCTGGCGAAAACCGTCGATCCGCTCCCTGGCGTTATCAGCGCCAAGGAAGCCGACAAAACCCATACATTTACCACCCTTGGGCAACGCCTTGACCGCGATTTCCCCCGCCTGGATGCCGGCTTGGGTATTGGACGAACCCAGATAGGCGATGCGCTTCGACTGCGGCGCATCGCTGTCCGTCGTGAAGAGCGGAACCTGCGATGCGATGCGGTTGAAGGCATCGACGGAATTCTTCGGGTCAGCCGACGAGATCATGATTGCGTCGGTCCCCGCAGCCACGAGGTCATCCATCAGGGCGTTCTGCAGTGCAGCCGTGCCCTGCGTGGGATAACGGAACTGCAACTCGAAATCCGGAAGCTCGGTCTGCGCCGCCTTGACCCCTGCCTCAGCCAGCTTCCAGAAATCGGAAGCGGCATTGACAACGAAGGCGAGAGCCTTTTTCTCTGCAGCGACCGCTGGCATAGCCACCATGGTCGCCATGGCCACGAGGGCCGTGATCGTAGTCCTTTTCATCTTGTCCTCCCGCAACCCACTCCTCCAGGGCTGCTCTAGGTTGAAGGGCGACAACCGAGCGATGCAAAGCCTCAGCCCGGTTATCGGGTCCGTTTCAGCGTCTGCGCCATGGGCGCCACGGCGCCGTCAGTTGGTCTTGCAGAAGCCGGGATCTTCGGCGTTGCAGATGTCGAGGCCGGTAAACAGCGGATCATCCACCTTCTCGCCTTTGATCAGCTTGATCATCACGTCGGGTGCCTTGTAGCCCATCTCGAAGGGCCGCTGACCGACCTGCGCATGGCTGCGGCCCTCACGAAAGGCTTGGGTCTGCGGTGGCAGCGTATCCCCCGCCACGATCACCAGTTCCTTCGACTTCAGCTTGCTCATGACCTGGTCGGTGACCTGGGTATAGGCCTGTGGCGCGAACTGTGCCCACCCGCCGATCAGGATGAAGGCATCAAGCTTGGGATGGGCTGTAAAGACATCCGACATCTGCTGATTGGCGAGGTCCGCCTGGTCGTTGGTATAGACGGGGCATCCCTCGATTTCAGTCCAGCCGTTCTGTCCGCTCAGCCGCTTCACGTCCTTGGCTCCCGCAATCGTGTCACGGAAACCCTGGGCACGCGCATTGATGTTGGCGGCACCAACATTGCCGAGTTGCAGACACACCGTGCCACCCTTCGCCTTCAGCTTCTTCGTCTGCTCGGCCATCTTCACACCCATCAGATAATTGTCGGTGCCGAGATAGGTCTTGCGCAGATCATGGTCTTTCTCGAGGAAATCCGCATCGACGGTCATGACGGGAATTTGCGGCGCGATTTGGCGCACGCGGTTCGCCATGGCCGGCGCGTTCGACGGCGAGATTGCAATCGCTGCAACACCGCGCGTCAGCAGATCGTCGACAATCTGGACCTCACCCGCTTCGTCGGCCGAAGAGGCCGGTCCCGTATAGAGGCACTCGTATTCGCTCTTCGGATTTTCCGACAGCCACTTCTTGCAGCCCAGATTGATCTGTTCGAAGAACGGATTGTCGAGCCCTTTGACGACGATGGCGAGTGTCTTTTTGCTCTCCGCAGCGCTCTCGCCGGCCAGCAACATGAGAATAGGTATTGCAGTGAATGCCAAATATCTTGTTTTCATTGCCTTTCTCCTCCTCTAAATCGCCGGCGAAACCCTCCTGCTCAGCCGGGATACCAAATGATGCGCGGATCATTTTCTGAACGCCTGTAGCTCCAGGCATGCTCGACAAGTCCTTCAACATCGATTTCCGGTTGCCAGCCGAGAACCATCCGGGCCTTTGAATTGTCGAGCCAGTTGCTGTGAAACGGTGTCGGGATGTCGCGGCGCTGCCGATCGCCGGAAGCCTCCAGGATATCGGCCAGCGCGCCGTAGTCGACCGGCTGGTCCATGGCGACGTTGAACAGCTCTCCATACGCGGCCGGATTGTCCAGCGCGGCGATCATCGCGTTGACGAGATCATCGACATGAAGAAAGCTGCGCTTGAGATAGGCGCCGCGACCATCCCGCATGGCAGGTACGGCCCGGTTCTTCCTGAGCGCGTCGAGATCATCCGCTCCCATCATAGCCGACCACGGCGGCCCGCCGAACTGATCAGGACCGACCTCCATTGCGTAGCGGAAGTCGTCCTTTTCCATGATCCACGGAGCGCGAAGCGTGGTCCAGTTGAGACCCTCTTGGATCCCGAACTGTTCCACCATGGTCTCTTCCAGCACCTTGGTCAGGGCATAGACACCGCGATAGGCTCGCCTCGGCGACTGCTCCGTGATCGGTGCGCTGTAACCATGAAAAATGTGCCCAACGACACAATCACCGCTCAGCAGCATGAACTGCTGTTTCGCAGCCGAACGGCTGAAACCCTCCAGCAGGAGGTAGAGCCCCTTGAGAGCAACATCGATGGCCTGATCGGGCGTCTCTTTCACGGCAGCCAGGTGCAGCACATGCGTCACACCTTCGAGCGCCTTCCCGACAATCTGCGGATCTGCCATGGACCCCTTCACGACGGAGACACGGGGACCGGGTTCCAGGGCCCGGTTGTTGCAGAGCGCGACGACATTCCATTTCGCAAAGCGCGGATTGGAAAGGAAGGCGGGAAGGAAGGCTTGGCCCACCTTTCCGGCGGCGCCCGTCACGAGCAACCGCATCACCGCCCCCTTTTCGCTTTCAGGTTGAATAATTAATATTTGGTTATAATATTAAGTCAAGCATTATTGATACCTGTTTACGGGCGGGCAACGTGCAGGCTATGGTGCCGACAGAATGCCATCGTGGGATCAGCCGAGGGAGGGCGGAGCGTGTCACGGCTTTCATTGCATTCAATTTCAAAGAGTTACGGCGCAATACACGCGCTGTCGCATGTCAGTGTCACCGTCGAACCAGGGGAGGTTCTGGGACTGATGGGGGACAACGGCGCCGGCAAGACGACGCTTGTCAAAATTATCGCCGGCAACTTCCCACCATCGACAGGAGAGATCCGCGTCGATGACCAACCGGTGACCTTTCACAACCCACGCGACGCACAGCGACACGGCATCGAGGTCGTCTATCAGGACCTTGCGCTGTGCGACAATCTCTCGGCTGCCTCCAATGTCTTCCTGGGGCGAGAGACCATGCGCAGCCTCGGGCCGCTGCGCTACATCGACTATGCCAAGATGAACCGCGTCGCAGCGGAGCTGTTCCGGCAACTCAAATCGGAAACGAGACCACGCGATTTGGTGCGCCGCATGTCCGGTGGCCAGCGCCAGGCGGTTGCGATCGCCCGCACGCTGCTGTCCGAGCCCAAGATCGTCATCATGGACGAGCCGACCGCTGCAATCTCCGTCCGCCAGGTGGCCGAGGTTCTCGATGTCATTCGCAGGCTGCGTGATCACGGCATCAGTGTCATTCTCATCAGCCACCGCATGCCCGACGTCTTCGGTGTTTCGGACAAGATTGCGGTTTTGCGGCGCGGCGAACTCGTCGCCAGCAAACGCGCCGATCAGTCGTCGCCCGAAGAAGTGACAGGATTGATCACCGGCGCCATCGAAGCCGCTTGAAAGGAGATCGCCATGACCACATTGGATGACGTGATTGCCCGCAGCGAGCATCGAAGCTGGATCTCACGCGTATCGAGCCGGCAGCTGTTCTGGGTCTTTATCGCTGCGGTCCTTGCCTGCCTCGCGCTCAGCATTCTAACGGACAGCTTTGCAACGGAGCGCAATCTCTTCAATGTTGCGCGCAACTTCGCCTTCGTCGGCATCATCGCGATCGGAATGACGACCGTAATCGCCTCGGGCGGCATCGATCTGTCGGTGGGCTCAACCGTCGTGTTGAGTGCCATGGTGATCAGCGTCACCATGGAAGGTGGCATGCCCTTCCTCCTCGCCTTTCCTCTTGCGCTGCTTGCAGCCCTCCTTGTGGGCGTACTGAACGGCGTGCTTGTCGCCTATGCCGGAATGCCACCCTTCGTCGTCACCTTGGGCACTCTTTCGGCCGCTCGGTCCCTGGCCATGGTCCTGTCGGACAACAAGATGATCTGGAATTTCGGCCCCGACCACGACCTGTTGATCTGGGTCGGCGGCGGCTCGACGCTGGGCATACCCCACCCTCTTTACGTCCTCGCTGCACTAGCCCTTGTAATGTCGCTGGTCTTCAGGTGGACCCGATGGGGGCAGCATCTGCTTGCGATCGGCAGCAATGAGAACGCCGCCATCCTGACCGGCATCCCCGTGCGGCGCATGAAGGTGAGTATCTATGGCGTGTCGGCTCTCACCGCCGGGCTCGCCGGCGTTCTGATGGCTGGATGGCTCGGCAGCGTGACCACCAATCTCGGCCAAGGCATGGAGCTGACGGTGATTGCCGCGGCCGTCATCGGTGGTGCCAATCTGGCCGGTGGCGAAGGCAGTGCGCTCGGTGCCGTCGTTGGAGCACTGTTGATAGAAGTTATTCGCAACTCTCTGATCCTGCTCGGCATCTCGACATTCTGGCAAGGAATGTTCATAGGTACCTTCATTGTGGTTGCCGTAGCCTTCGACCGTGTCCGGCACTTTCGATCCTGACACGGCACCATACCCCGGAAACCACGGTGTCCGACATGGAGAATGCCTTGAAACCGACGATGATGGACGTGGCCGCGCTGGCAGGCGTATCTCAGGCGACCGTTTCCCTCATTCTCAATGGCAGTTCCGGCGCCCGGTTCACCGAAGCCACCCGCAAGCGGGTCTTCGGCGCGGCGGATCAGTTGGGCTATCGTCTCGCGAACAAGTCATCAGCCAGTTCCGGACCCGGCAGTGCGCCCGCCAACAAGGTAATCGTTTTTGCCGTCGACGAACTGACCACCGATCCATGGATGGCCCTTGCCTACGAAGGTGCCCGCGAAAAGGCACTCGAACTCGGGATTATCGTCACACTTGGCGTCTTCCGCAAAGGCGAGGACCCGGATGGCGGCATCTTTTCGATCTGTGACGGACAGGCACTTATCGGCTACATTTTCGGCACTATTTTGACCCGCAAGATCGATCCGCCAGAACCGCTTCTGAAGGTCCCCTCGGTGCTGGTCAACTGCTACGATCAAGAGCGTCGGCTTCCCTCTATCCTGCCGGGAGACGTCGCCGGCGGCCGGGCGGCGACGGAACGGCTGATCAGCGCCGGGCGCAAGCGGATAGCCCTGATCAACGGCCAGGAAGGTCTCGACAATCCGCGCGACCGCTTGCGCGGGTACAAGCAGGCTCTTGCCAGCAACGATCTCTCCTACGACCCCGACCTCGTGCACTATGGCAACTGGGAACCGCCGTCCGGATACGAAAAGACGCATGCGCTGATGAAGCTGAAGGATCCCCCGGACGGGATATTCTGCGCGAACGACCTCATGGCGCTCGGCTGTATCGAAGCGCTGAACGAACTCGGCAAGTCTGTCCCGGAGGATGTCTCCGTCGTCGGCTTCGACAACAGAGACATTGCCCAGTTCACGATGCCGCCGCTGACAACCTTCCATCTCCCGATGTTCGAGATGGGCGTGATGGCCGTCGAGCTGCTTTCCGATATGGCTGGCGGGCTGACCAGCAATCACGACCAGCTGAAGGTGGAGTGCCGACTGGTCGCGCGCAGTTCCGCCTGAGCTTAAACTGGCTGCTGAAAGGTTCGCGGCCAATAGAATGACTTGCTGAGCAGAAAGGACCGCCGGCGGGTCAGCCGATCCCGAGCTCCAATGCAGCATCTGTCGCCCTTCTGGCAAGTTCCTGAAAATGCGCCACCCGGCCGCTGGTTGACCTGAAACAGACGCCGACCTGACGGGTCTCACTCCAGCCCTCGAGTTCCAGAAGATGAACGTCCTCTGCGTTGCGGAACTCCGCCTGCGCGTAGAGTTCGGGAAACAGCGAGCAGCCCATGCCGATCGACACCATTTGTCGGATCGCGTCCAGGCTGGTACCGGCATAGTCGTCAATGACAGTCGCGCCGGACGCCTTCGCCAGTCGCTGAACGCTCTCGAGCAACTGGTGTCCGCTTCCAAGCGCCAGCAGGCGCTCGCCTTTCAGCTCTTGAACGGAGACAGCCCGACGTTTTGCAAGCCGATGATTAGCGGGAACGCCCAGCAGCAGCCGCTCCCTGCCGATCGGCACGAACATCAGGGACCGCTCGCCGAACAAGGGGCCGAGGCCACAGTCGAGCGTTCCTTCCGCAACAGCGGTTTCGATCGCCGCAGGACGATCTTCGACGATGTAGATCTTCAGATCGGGGTATTGTTTATGCAGGGACGGTAGGAACCTGGGCAGGAAATACGGCCCGAAAGTCGGCGGCGTGCCCAGCCTGATGACGCCGCCAAGCGCTGCGCTGTGCTTTGCGACGGTCTCGAGCAGATCGCCCACTGCGGCAAGCGCCACGCGGGCACCATGCACAAAACGTTCCCCGACCGGCGTGAGGAGAACCGTCGTCGACGTCCGCTCGAACAGCTGGACGCCCAGATTTTCTTCCACGATCCCCACTTGGACGGAGAGTGTTGGTTGCGAGACATGGCATTGCTTCGCGGCCTTTCCGAAATGACCGCATTCAGCAAGCGCGACGACGTATTCGAGTTGGCGAAGACTGGGGCGAAACGGCATGCTCAATAGTCGATCACTATCGAGACGATTTCAACAATCAATTGGCGCAATGACGATGGGATCGCCAGATCAGTCTTTGATCAAAGAGGAGGTCGAAGATGGAACTGGCTTCGACCTCGAAAGGCCATCGCGGCGCTCCGACTGAAACGCGCAAGCCCTCTTGATCACGATCCAGTTCCATCTGCTACCGCGGGTCCTGCGCCCGCGGTTTACTCCTTGTGCCCCTGTCCGGGCCCCTCTGGCGAGAGCTGCCGGTCCTCTCGCGATGTCGGACGCCGCATCCACCGTGAACGACCGGCTGGAGTGTTCACATGGACTTTGCATTCTTCTTTGCAGACTGGCTCGGCAAGCCCGTCTGGATGTGGCTCGGTTTCCTTTCGATCGTGACGACCCTGCTTGCCCTGGACCTCGGCGTTCTTCACCGCGACAACCGCGAGATTGGTGTCCGCGAGAGCCTGATCCTGTCTTCGATGTATATCGCGCTCGGTCTTGCGTTCGGCGGCTGGATCTGGTGGCAGCTCGGCGGTGAGCAGGGGATGAACTACCTAACGGGCTTCGTAGTCGAGAAAACGCTGGCGCTGGACAACGTCTTCGTGATCGCGCTCATCTTCTCTTTCTTCGCAGTGCCGCGCAAATACCAGCACCGCGTCCTCTTTTGGGGCGTGCTGGGTGTGATCGTTCTGCGCGCCATCATGATCGGACTTGGCGCGACGCTGGTTTCGAACTTTTCATGGGTCCTCTATCTCTTTGCCGCCTTCCTCGTCATCACCGGCATCAAGATGCTGTTGATCGGCGACAAGGAACCCGAGATCGGCAACAATCCCATTGTCGGCTTCATGCGGCGCAGGTTTAACGTCACGGAAGAGCATCACGGTCAGGATTTCTTCGTCAAGAAGCCCCATCCCACGACCGGCAAACTGGTCTGGTTCATGACGCCGCTGTTCATGGCGCTCGTCATGGTCGAAATCGCCGACGTGATCTTCGCGGTCGACTCTGTCCCTGCGATCTTTGCGATCACGACCGATCCGTTCATCGTCTACACGTCGAATGTGTTCGCGATCCTTGGTCTGCGCGCACTGTATTTCGCACTCGCCGCGATGATCCATCGCTTTCGATATCTGAAGCCGGCGCTCGCAATCGTGCTGATCTTCATCGGCTCGAAAATCTTCGTCGCTGACCTCCTGGGTCTCGAAAAGTTTCCCGCTTCACTCTCGCTCGGTATCACCTTCGCGATCATCGCCTCGGGCGTTATATGGAGCTTGGTGAAGACACGCGATACACGTGCCGGCAATACGGTCTAAGGGGCGGGACTGTTAGCCACAACACGCCCCAGCCTTGCAAGGCATCAATCGAGACAGCCGGAACGCTGGTAACAAACCGATCCCATCCTGCGTCACCCGTCTTTGGCAGACCCGTATCGGTCGTTAGTGCGCTTCGGTTAGGCCACAAACGCAAAACACCCGCAGCTTTCGCTACGGGTGTTTTTCAATAATGAT
>NZ_LMNX01000004.1 GCF_001423425.1 Rhizobium sp. Leaf306 | reverse complement strand
GAGATCCGCGCGCGCCTGCCTGCCGCTTCGCGCAAGTTGCTGGATCTCGATGGAGGCAGCCTTGTGCTTGCGATGCCCGAGACGTCGAAGACCGAATTCGCTTTCTATAGGTATCGACCTCAAGTCTATCTCGTACGGTGGCGCCGATCTACTACATCGCCAGGTCCTCTTTTCCACACGACAGTCACCAGCCCCGCTCAAGTATTGCCCGCTAAATTAGCTCTACTTGCGGATTGGGCGAGCATAGCCATGGCTGAATGGGACAACGTCGTCACCATCGAGTTGCGGGGGGAAACCAAGACCTTTGTGCGTATCAAAAGCACGAAGGAGGCGGCGAAGTATTTGATCGAAGCGTGGCCGGGTTCCCGGGACGCAGCTTACCATGATGCCGTGGTCGCCTGCGCCGGAGCATTGAGGGGCCTCACGAACGAAAGACGCGTTGTCGAAGTGCTGTGTAAGGCGGCTTCGTCGTCCAACCTGATCGCTTACGACAGCATCGATGCTTTCGAGGCAGAGATGATCAGCGCAATCAGAATGGCCTTGGACACCGATCTTCAATCTTGTCTCGAGGCAACGTTAAATAAATTCGAGCTAAACAGTATAAATTTCGTCGAGGTCGGGATTTAGTTGATCCGCTGTTTGATGAATTTTGCAGGCGCTCTATTGTGTGTTGAAAGAGCCATGCGAAAATTCAAGCCTGGCCAAAATCGAGACGTTGAGCGTGGCCGCAGCAAAGCAGTTACGATGGCTTGGGTCGAAGCAAATCCTTTGCAACTACGAGTTCTCGCCGCGGTTCTGAGTTTGCGTATTTCGACGGTAGCGGATGGTTGTGGTGCTGAGCAGTTCTTACTGTGCAGCAACGCATCACGTCGCGGGTAACGGCTGAGCGAACTCGGCCGTAATCAGCCAGCGAATGATCGGGTTGTGGGAACGCGGGAACGCGGACGTCCCATAAGTCCTGCAAATAATGGTGATCCCAATTGGATTCGAACCAATGGCCTCAAGATTAGGAATCTTGCGCTCTATCCTGCTGAGCTATGGGACCACTCGGCAAAACCCATACAAAAGGTGATGGGTTTAGCCAAGTGTTTTTCTGCGGGTTATGGTGACAGGCGCTGCTCCGTGAGCTTGACCCAGTAGGAGATGCCGTAGGCGAGGGCTTCGTCGTCGAAGTCGTAGTTGGGGTTGTGAAGGGCTGCCGTATCGCCGTTGCCGATGAAGATGAAGGCGCCGGGGCGGCGTTTGAGCATGAAGGCGAAGTCTTCGCCGGCCATGGTCGGTTCGACGTTCCCATCCACATTGGCGGCGCCGACGATGGATGAGGCGACGCCGATCGCGTGGTCGGTCTCGCTGTCGTGGTTGGAGGTAACAGGGCATTTGCGCTCGTAGTCGATCGACCAGCCGGCGCCGTGGGCGCTTGCCAAGCCCTCGACGATCTGGCGGATGCGGTTTTCGGCAAGGTCGCGGGTGTCTTCGTTCAGCGTGCGCACCGTGCCCATGATGATCGCGTTGTCGGGGATGATATTGTGTGTCGTGCCGGCATCGAAGCGGGTCACGGATATCACCACCGACTGGACGGGGTCTGCGTTGCGGGCAGCGATTGCCTGCAGGCTGCCCACCAGCTGCGAACCGATGAAGATCGGGTCGATCGTCTTGTGAGGCTGGGCCGCGTGGCCGCCACGACCCTTGATGGTGATGGTGAAGCGGTCGGGTGCTGCCATGATGCCGCCCTTGCGGATCGCGAACTGGCCGATGGGAATGCCCGGCATATTGTGCATGCCGTAGACTTCGTCGATGCCGAAGCGCTCCATCATGCCGTCTTCGATCATTGCCAGCGCGCCGGCGCCACCTTCTTCGGCGGGCTGGAAGATCAGCGCCACGGTGCCGTCGAAATTGCGGGTTTCGGCGAGGTATTTTGCGGCACCCAGCAGCATGGACGTGTGGCCGTCATGGCCGCAGGCATGCATCTTGCCAGGGGTTTTCGAGGCCCAGGGCTTGCCCGTGAGCTCGGTCAGCGGCAGCGCATCCATGTCGGCGCGCAGACCGATCGTGCGTCCGCTGGCGTTTGCGCCTGTACCCGCGTCTGCGCCGCCCTTGCCCCTGATGATGCCGACAACGCCGGTGCGGCCGATGCCGGTCGCGACCTCGTCGACGCCGAATTCCTTCAGCTTAGCGGCTACGAAGGCTGCGGTCTCAACGACGTCATAGAGGATTTCGGGGTTCTGGTGGAGGTGTCGGCGCCATTCGCTGACTTCGCCTTGAAGTTCGGCGGCTCGGTTCAAGATGGGCATTCGGATTTCCTGTGCTGCTGCTCATAAGGTTGTGACCCATCCTCCCGAAGGGAGTGTGCCTCGCCTGATTGACGTAATCAATCATCTTTGCCATTGCTTGGCCACAGTGGCCACATATGCGCCAAACGTTTCGGGCCTCCATTCCCGGCTCCAGCGACGAGGAACGCTCTTGTCATTCTTGCATCTGAAATCCGCGACCGCCGTTCGGGTGGTCTCCGCCATTGCGGCACTAGGCCTCCTCGTTTCCGCCGGCAGCGCTGCGGCCAATCCGCGGCTGATCGTCGATGTGAAGAGCGGGCGGGTCATCGCCCATCAGGATGCGTTCCTGAAATGGTATCCGGCTTCGCTGACCAAGCTGATGACGGCCTATGTCACCTTCAAGGCGATCAAAAGCGGCCGTCTTTCGCTCGAAACCCAGGTGGTGATGAGCAAGAAGGCGACGGACCAGCCGGCCAGCAAGATGTATTTCAAACCGGGCACGCGGCTGACGCTCGACAATGCGATGAAGATCCTTCTCGTCAAGTCTGCCAACGATATCGCCGTGGCCGTCGCCGAAACGGTGGGTGGCTCGCTCGACCAGTTCGTGGAAATGATGAATTCCGAAGCGCAGGGGCTCGGCATGGCATCGAGCCATTTCATCAATCCGCATGGCTTGCCGGGCAAGGGCCAGTTTACCACGGCGCGCGATCTCGCCGTGCTGACGCTGGCGCTGAAGCGGGAATTTCCGCAGTACCAGAGCTATTTCTCGCTGGAAGGCATCGATACCGGCAAGAAGCAGTATCCGAACTTCAACACGCTGATCGGCCGCTTTGATGGGGCCGACGGCATGAAGACCGGTTTCATCTGCGCCGCCGGCTTCAACCAGATCGGCTCGGCCACCCGCAACGGCCGCACGGTGATTTCGGTCGTGCTCGGGTCCGACAGTCTCGCCGGCCGTGCGGATGATACTGCGAACCTTCTGCAGCAGGGGCTCACCTCCCAGGCAAACGAAGGCGTGCCGCTCGCCTCGCTGCCGCCCTATGGAAACACGGCCGAGGTGAATGATGTCAGCGCCGAGATCTGCAATCCGAAGGCTGCCAAAGTCCGCAGTGAAAATCGCGACGATGCCGGGCGAACCGTTCTGCATTCGCCCTTTATCCACGAGATGACGCGGCCACCGCAATATGCGGTGACAAGCCTCATCCTCGGCGGCGAAGACGTGCCGGATGCCAATACGGGCACAAAGTCCGTGCCGATCCCGCAGCCGCGCCCAGCCAATCTCTAAAGAGCGGGCTGAACTTTAAGGTACTAAAACATGTCCTTTAGCGGTCGCATTCCGGTTTCCATCCTCACCGGCTTTCTGGGGGCGGGCAAGTCCACGCTTCTCAACCGGATCCTGAAGGATCCGGCCGCCAGCAACACGGCCGTCATCATCAACGAATTCGGCGATGTGAGCATCGACAATTTCCTGGTCGAAAGCTCCGGCGATGCGCTGCTTGAACTTTCCAACGGCTGCCTGTGCTGCACCGTGCGCGGAGAGCTGATCGATACGCTCGCCACGCTGATGGACGGCGTGCAGACCGGGCGGCTGAAGCCGATCCACCGGGTGGTCATCGAAACGACAGGCCTTGCCGATCCGGCGCCGGTCATGCAGTCGGTCATGGGAAACCCGGTCATCGCGCAGAATTTCGAGCTCGACGGCGTCGTCACCGTTGTCGATGCGGTCAACGGTATCTCGACGCTCGATCGTCATCCGGAAGCGGTCAAGCAGGCTGCGGTCGCCGACCGGCTGGTTCTCTCCAAGCTTTCCATGTCCACACCGGAGGAGAGCGACGCGCTGCGGGCCCGGCTGCGCGCGCTCAACCCGCGGGCACCCATCGTCGATGGCGATGACGAAAGCACCGGTGCCGCCGCGATCCTCGTCAACGGGCTCTACGATCCGGAAACAAAGATCGCCGATGTCGGCCGCTGGCTGCGGGAAGAAGTGGCGCACGATCACGCGCATGAGGCTCATGGGCATGGGCACGATGGGCGCGGGCACGGGCACGACCATCACGACCATAAGCACGATCCTCATGATCACGGCCACCATCATCACGATGTAAACCGGCACGGCGCCAACATTCGCTCCTTCTCGATCGTCCACGACAAGCCGATCGAGCCGATGGCGCTCAGCATGTTCGTGGATCTGCTGCGCTCGGCGCATGGCGAAAAGCTTCTGCGCATGAAGGCGATCGTGGCGATGTCCGATAATCTCGAGCGTCCGCTGGTGCTGCACGGCGTGCAGAGCATTTTCCATCCGCCGGAACGGCTGGCGAAATGGCCTGAAGGCTCCGATCGTCTGACGCGCATGGTGCTGATCACCCAGGATCTGCCGGAGGCGTTCGTGCAGGATCTTTTCGCGGCCTTCACGGGCAAGCCGCAGATCGATCGTCCGGATCGTGCGGCGCTCGAAGACAATCCGCTGGCCGTGCCGGGCATGCAGTTCTAAGGCTGCATCGCCAGTTCCAATTTTCGATTTGATGCTGTTGCGCAATCAACCCTTGCGGATCACGAACCTGTGGCCCGTCTCGGTCCGCTCGGACGAGAGCAGGACGTGGCCGTCCTGGCTGCAGAAATGCGGGATATCGATGCCTGCAAGCGGATCGGTGGTTTCCAGGGTAAGAGACGCGCCCGTCTCCATGGACTTCAGACGCTTGCGGGTCTTCAGCACGGGCAGGGGGCATTTCAGCCCGCGAAGATCATAGGTCTCTCCGAGGGCTTCCCCAGGCACTGGCGTCAGTCCTTGGACCAGAACTTCCAGGCGGGCTTCTTGGCGGTCTCGGTCACCGGCTGTGTTGCCGTATAGGCAAGCGGGTTCTGTTCCGGCACAGGAACGGCAACGGTCGTGCCCTGCGCTGTCTGAACGGTCGGCGTTGCAGCCTGTGGTGCCGGCGCCGATGGAACGCTGGCGGTCTGGGCGCCACGCAACTGCGTATTGGCAATCGAGCCGGTCGTCGTTGCAGGCAGGCGGTCCTGCTTTACCATCATACGCTCGTTGATCGAGGCTGTACGGGCAGACGTCGGGCCAGCGGAGGCAAGCACGGTGGTCGCCGGCTTCTCGCCGCCCGAGGCCATGCGCTTTTCCATCATCTGCTTGAATTCCGACTGGCTCAGCAGCTTGCCGGCTTCCAGCGAGGTGCCTGTCGGCGCATAGGCGAGTTCACGGCCCTTGCGCTTGCCGGCAACGACGGCCTTGCGCTCGGCTTCCGTCGGTTCGTACCAGACCTTGCCGTCATACTTGTCCATCGCCTTCTGATAGGCGAGTTCGTAGGTCTTGGAATAGGACGACAGTGCGGATACCAGCGTCGGCGGCGTCGACATGGTCGGGCAGGCGGCGGCCGGTGCGAACTTGCCGTTGCTGTCCGCCTGCTGGTTGAAGACGTATTTCTTTTCGCAGACGTTCACTTCCGGCGGGCGCTTCGTCACTTCGAAATTGTCGTAGCCGGTCTTGATCATCTTCCAGAAGTCATAGTTCTGGTTGTCGCGGTGGCGCACCATGTTTTCCGCGCTCATGCGGAAGGGAAGCGCCTGCAGCTGGATCGAGGTCTGGCCGCCCTTAAAGGCGTCGCGTGCAAAGGCGTAGATTTCCAGAACCTGTTCGTCGGTCATGGAGTAGCAACCCGACGACGAGCAGGCGCCGTGGATCATCAGATTGGTGCCGCTGCGGCCGTTGGCGGCGTCGTAGCGGTTCGGGAAGCCGGTGTTGATGGCGAGGTAATACTGCGAATTGGGGTTCAGGTGCGCAGGAGTCAGGCTGTAGAAGCCTTCCGGCGCCTGACGGTCGCCTTCCTTCACCTTCGGTCCGAGCTTTCCGGACCAGGCGCAGATGTCATAGCTCTTGATGACGTCGAAGCGGTTGTCGGCCTTCGCCTTCCAGATCTCGAGCTTACCCTCTTCCTTGAGGATGCGGATCATGATCGGCGACTGGCGCGGCATGTTCCTCTTTTGCATCTCGGCAACGATGCTGGAAGGAAGAGGCTGCTCCTTCTTGTTCTTGACGGTCGAGAGATCGATCTTTGCAGAGTCCAGCGTATCGTTACAGCCGGTAAGGGCCGTTGCGACAAGAAGGGCGAAGGCGATGTGTTTCAGGCGCATCGAGACAAACCACATATCAGGAATGGCGAACAAAACCGTACGAGACACGATCAATAAGACGGTAAGCTTTACATCTTCTTAAACGCTTGCACGCGGCTGTCTAGCGAAACCGCCGCGGTTTTCACCGCACACCGGCAATTGCCAAAGTCCTATACCGGCGATTTTGGCAATTTCAGGAGCAGACGATCGGTTTTACGCCTGATCCTACAGGTTGCGGCCGATATCGAGGAATTTCTGCCGGCGCTGGTTGCGCAACTCGATGCCGGAGAGCTTTCCAAGTTCTTCCAGAGCCGAAGCAATCACCTTGCCGGTGGCAGCAATAACGGTTTCCGGGTCGCGATGCGCGCCGCCGATCGGCTCCGGAATGATCTCGTCGATGATGCCGAGACCCTTCAGGTCGTCGGAGGTGATCTTCATGTTGGTCGCAGCTTCACGGGCGCGGGTCGAATCGCGCCACAGGATGGAGGCGGCGCCTTCCGGCGAGATGACCGAATAGATCGAGTGCTCGAGCATATAGACCCGGTTGCCGGTGGCGATGGCAATCGCACCGCCGGAGCCGCCTTCGCCGATGACGATGGAGATCAACGGGACTTTCACGCCGAGGCACATTTCCGTCGAGCGGGCGATGGCTTCCGCCTGGCCGCGCTCTTCCGCGCCAACGCCCGGATAGGCGCCTGCCGTATCGATCAGCGAGATGATCGGCAGACCGAAGCGGTCGGCCATTTCCATGATGCGGATTGCCTTGCGATAGCCTTCAGGACGCGGGCTGCCGAAATTGTGCTTCAGGCGGCTCTTGGTGTCGTGACCCTTTTCCTGGCCCATCAGCGCGACAGGCATACCGTTGAAACGGGCAAGGCCTGCCTGGATCGCCGCGTCCTCACCGAAATTGCGGTCGCCGGCAAGCGGCGTGAAATCGGTAAACAGCTTTTCGGCGTAATCGACGAAGTGCGGGCGCTGCGGATGGCGGGCAACCTGCGTCTTCTCCCAGGCGCCGAGCTTGGAATAGATGTCCTTGACCGCTTCCTTCACCCGGCCTTCAAGGCGGGTAATCTCGTCGGTCGTGTCTATGCCTTCATTCTCGTCCGTGAGCTTCTTGAGCTCGTGGATCTTGCCCTCGAGGTCAGAGATTGGCTTTTCGAAGTCGAGATACGTTTGCATGAGATCCGGTTTCCGGTTGTTTTTCTCTTGAGGAACGTAGCGTTCCAATTTTCGATCGGGGCTTCTAATCCCGGTTTTTGGCCTGTTTTGCAAGAGGGTGATGTGTTTGCACCGTCTGGCGAAGCCGTTCTTCCAGGACATGAGTGTATATTTGAGTGGTGGAAATGTCTGAATGTCCAAGCAGTTCCTGTACCACTCGAAGGTCGGCGCCGTTTGCCAAAAGATGGCTTGCAAAGGCGTGACGCATCACATGCGGCGAGATCGCAGCGGTTTTTAAGCCCGCCCGCGCCGCCAGTCCCTTGAGGTCGCGGGCGAAAACCTGGCGGGGAAGATAACCTTCCTTGCTGCTGGAAGGGAAGAGCCAGATGCTGTCCGCATCTTTTTCGCGGCTGCTCCGCATTTCGCCATAAACCTTCATCGCGGCGATGGCCGAGCGGGAGAGCGGCACCAGCCGTTCTTTGTTGCCCTTGCCGCGCACCATCAGGAACCGGCCTTCCTGGTCCAGCACCTTTGCCGGCAGTGAGACGAGTTCGCTCACCCGCATCCCCGTTGCATACAGAAGCTCGAGCAGCGCCAGCATGCGGGCGCGGGAAATCTGATCGGGTCCCGGTTGTGCCGCTTCCTCCATGGCAAGACTTAAGAGACGGGTCACGTCTGCCTCAGTCATGATCTTGGGCAGCGAGCGCCCCTTTTTCGGCGCGTCCAGAATGGAGGTCGGATCGTCGGTGCGCAGGCCTTCGGCATAGAGGAACTTGTAGAATTGCCGCATGGCAGAAAGGCGTCTTGCCTGCGAGGACGCGGCAAAGCCCTGCTTGCCGAGATGGCCGAGATAGGCCGACAGATCGCCGCTTTGCGCAGACGACGGCGTCGATTTGCGGGTTGCGAGGAAGGAATGCATGTCCTCCAGATCGCGTTCATAGGAGGAGAGCGTGTTCATCGCCGCACCGCGTTCGGCGCTCATCATTTCCAGAAAGGCTTCGATGTGAGCGCGAGACAGGTCGGCCATTGGTTCGTCCTATCCTTGTCAGGCGGTCAGGGCTTCTGGGCGGGCGGGTTCAGCCGTTCGGAGGGCACGCGCACGGTGACATCGCGTTCGCGCGGCTCCACCAGAAAGACCAGTGCCACCATGCTTCCGTAGATGATGCCAGCGATCACCGCGAGCACGAATAGAAACCGGAACAGGGTAGGCATCGAGAACTCCGCTTCGTTGCGCTGCACTATATCCGTAAATGTTTATAGATCGACAAGAAGAAACGGTGAGGGCGGTGTTTCAGGCGCCGCGCGGCTTGACGCCCATCCCGCATTTGTCGATACCGTTTCGCAAACGGACGAGACGATGAACGAAGTTGCATCCATTGCGGAACAGTCGCTCAAGCAGCGGGCGAGCGCGGCACTCGGTGGCCGCAACCTGACCCTTGTCGGCCTGATGGGAGCGGGCAAGTCGGTGATCGGAAAGCTGGTCGCCCAGGCTCTCAACGTGCCCTTCGTCGATACGGACGCGGAAATCGAAAAAGTCTCCCGCATGACGATCTCGGAGCTTTTCGCATCATACGGCGAAACGGAGTTCCGGGCGCTGGAAACGCGGGTCATCGAGCGGTTGCTGAAGCAGGGACCGCGGGTGGTCTCGACCGGCGGCGGTGCCTTCATCAACGAGGCGACCCGCGCGCAGATCAAGGCCGGCGGCGTTTCGCTCTGGTTGAAAGCGGATCTGGATGTTCTGTGGGAGCGCGTCAACCGGCGCGATCACCGCCCGCTTCTGAAAACCGAAAACCCGAAGCAGACGCTGGAGAACCTGATGATCCAGCGCTACCCGATCTATGCCGAAGCCGATCTCACCGTGCTGTCGCATAATGTCCGCAAGGACGTGATGGTCAACGAGGTGCTAAAAGCGCTGGCCGGGCTTCCCAAGGCCGGCCTTGCAAAGACAGGTGACATGCCATGAACGAAACCTCCCGTGCTTCCGAACGCCTGGTGCATGTGCCGCTCCAAGGGCGCGCCTACGATATTCTGATCGGCCCCGGTCTCATCGAGCGCGCCGGCGGCGAGATCACGTCGCGGCTGAAAGGCCGGCGCGCGGCGATCGTAACGGACGAAAACGTGGCACCGCTCTATCTCGAAGCGCTGATGGACAGCCTCCAGACCGACGGCATCGAAGCCGTATCGCTGACGCTGCCGGCCGGCGAAAAGACCAAGAGCCTCGAACACCTGTCAACCGTCTGCGACATGGTTCTGTCGGCGCGGATCGAACGTAACGATGCGGTGATCGCGCTTGGCGGCGGCGTGATCGGCGATCTCGCGGGTTTTGCGGCAGGCATCGTGCGGCGTGGCGTGCGCTTCGTGCAGATCCCGACCTCGCTTCTGGCGCAGGTGGATTCGTCCGTCGGCGGCAAGACGGGCATCAACACCCGTCACGGCAAGAACCTGCTCGGCGTCTTCCATCAGCCGGATCTGGTTCTCGCCGATACCGCAGCCCTCGACACGCTGTCCGAGCGGGAGTTTCGGGCAGGTTACGCCGAGGTCGCCAAATACGGACTGATCGACCAGCCGGATTTCTTCGAATGGCTGGAAAAGAACTGGAAGGCCGTGTTCTCGGGCGAGCCCGAGCGGATCGAGGCAATTGCCAGAAGCTGCCAGTCGAAATCCGATGTGGTTGTCGAAGACGAGCGGGAGACCGGCCGTCGGGCGCTCCTCAATCTCGGTCACACGTTCGGCCACGCGCTGGAAGCCGCCGTCGAATACGACGGGAAGCGCCTCGTTCATGGCGAGGGCGTCGCGATCGGCATGGTTCTGGCCTACCAGTTCTCGGCCCGCATGAACCTTGCAAGCCCCGATGATGCCAGCCGCGTCGAGGCGCATCTGAAAGCCGTCGGCCTGCCGACCAGGATCAGCGACATTCCAGGTGACTTGCCGCCGACGCAAAAGCTTCTCGATGCGATTGCGCAGGACAAGAAGGTCAAGAGCGGCAAGCTCACCTTCATCCTCACCCACGGGATCGGCCAGTCCTTTGTTGCCGACGATGTACCGTCTTCCGAAGTGCTGAGCTTTCTTGACGAAAAGCGGAGCCGATGAGCGCGAAACGCAGCCTGCCATCGCGCCTGCTGAACGCGGTCATCCGCCGCCTGCTTCGCATGTCCGGCCTGTCGCTGTCACCGGAAACGCTGGTCTTTGCGGACCGCGACGATCTGCATTCGGCACTCGAGGCCCGGCACCGGGAGCGCGATCCCGTGCAGCGGGACCGCAACCGGCTGAGCGGACTGTTCGAGCTTCAGGAGCTCGAAGTCTCCGACGTTATGCGGCATCGCACCGTCATGCGCGCCTTGAACGCCGACGATCCGCCCGAGGTTCTCGTGCGCACCGTGTTGGAAAGCCCCTATACCCGCATGCCGGTGTGGCGCAATTCGACCGAAAACATCATCGGTGTGCTGCATGCCAAGGACCTGTTGCGCACACTTGCCGACGTGGAGGCCGACGGGGCCCCTGTCGATGTCGTGAAGATCGCCCAGCGGCCGTGGTTTGTGCCCGATAGTACCAGCCTCAAGGACCAGCTTGCCGCATTCCTGAAGCGCAAGGTGCATTTCGCCGTCGTGGTCGACGAATATGGCGAGGTGCAGGGCATCGTCACGCTGGAGGATATTCTCGAGGAAATCGTCGGCGATATCGCAGACGAGCATGATATCGAGGTCCGTGGCGTGCGCCAGGAAGCCGACGGCTCGATCCTGGTCGATGGCTCGGTGCCGATCCGAGATCTCAACCGGGCGCTCGGCTGGAGCCTTCCCGATCAAGAGGCGACGA
The DNA here is from genome assembly GCF_001423425.1 of Rhizobium sp. Leaf306. GTDB lineage: Bacteria > Pseudomonadota > Alphaproteobacteria > Rhizobiales > Rhizobiaceae > Neorhizobium > Neorhizobium soli. The sequence continues at coordinate 510,074 of NZ_LMNX01000004.1, read as the reverse complement.
CGATCGCCGGCCTCGTCATCCACGAATCGAAGCTCATCCCCGAAGAGCGTCAGGCCTTCACCTTCCACGGCAAGCGCTTCATCGTCCTGAAGCGCGAGAAAAACCGCATCACGCGGCTGAGGATCCGCCCGGCAGCCGAGACAGCGCTGCCCGGCGAATAAGTCTCCGCTACCAGCGCGTCGCTTCGCCCGGTGCTGCGGCTTCCACCGCCAGCGCGTGGAGACCTGCGTCGAGTTCGGGCTTCAGCAGCGCATTGACCGCCCGGTGCCGGTCGAGACGGCTCTTTCCCGCGAATGCCGAGGACACGATCCGCACCCGCATATGGGTCTCGCCGGTTCCTGTTATATCCGGCTGATGTCCGGCGTGATGCTGGCTCTCGTCGATCACCTCTAGCCGATCGGGGGAAAGGTTGTCGCGAAGCGTAGCTTCGATGCGGGCTCTTACGGTCATGTTCGGCTTCCTTTGATGGCAGACAGGGCGACGCAGAAGGGCATCTCAGAAACCAGCAACAAACCGGTTTGTCAATTCTTGTCCCGACTTCTCGGCGGCCCCATAATAGGAGCCTTATGAAACTCGATTCCAAATATTTCGACCGTATCCGGACGCGCCGGAACAGGCAGCAGGAAACGGCTGCGCAGGCTCCGACCTGCCAGTGGGACGGGTGCGACAAGCCCGGCGCCCACCGCGCGCCCGTGGGTCGAAATGCCGAGGGACAGTTCTTCCTGTTCTGCTTCGAGCATGTGAAGGAATACAACAAGGGTTACAATTATTTCTCCGGCCTGTCGGATGGCGAGATTGCGCGCTACCAGAAGGAAGCGATCACCGGTCATCGCCCCACATGGACGGTTGGCGTCAACAAGGCGGCGAAAGACGGCCCATTGCATTCGAGCGCGCGCTCCAGTGCAGGCGGTGCCAGCGGAACCGCTTACGCGCAGCAGCGTTTCAAGGATCCGTTCGGTTTCGTTTCTCAGGCCCGGGCGGGCACCGGTGGACGGTTCGAAACGCAGGGACGAAAGCTGAAAACGCTGGAAGCCAAGGCTTTCGATACGCTGGAACTGGCGGCAAACTCGAATTCGACCGATATCAAGCGGCGCTACAAGGAACTGGTCAAGAAGCACCACCCGGATGCCAATGGCGGAGACCGCGGTTCTGAAGACCGTTTTCGCGCTGTCATTCAAGCATACCAGTTGTTGAAGCAGGCGGGTTTCTGCTAAGCCGTAAAAACATATGGCAGCGAGGATGAAGGCCGGGCATTTGCCCGTGCCCTGGAGTTATGATGAGCAAGATCGACTTAGACATTTCCAACCTTCCCGACACCACAGTATCTGTCCGGGATGTTTTCGGCATTGATACCGATTTGAGGGTTCCGGCCTACAGCCACGGCGACCCTTACGTTCCGGACCTCGATCCGGACTACCTGTTCGACCGCGACACGACGCTCGCCATCCTTGCAGGCTTTGCCCATAACCGCCGCGTCATGGTGTCCGGTTTCCACGGGACCGGCAAATCAACCCATATCGAGCAGGTTGCCGCCCGCCTCAACTGGCCTTGCGTGCGCGTCAACCTCGACAGCCACGTCAGCCGTATCGATCTCGTCGGCAAGGACGCGATCGTCCTGAAGGACGGCAAGCAGGTTACCGAATTCAAGGACGGCATCCTGCCCTGGGCCTACCAGCACAATGTCGCACTTGTGTTCGATGAGTACGATGCAGGCCGTCCCGACGTGATGTTCGTCATTCAGCGCGTGCTGGAATCGTCGGGCCGCCTGACGCTTCTCGACCAGAGCCGCGTCATTCGTCCGCACCCTGCGTTCCGCATCTTCTCGACCGCCAACACGGTTGGCCTCGGAGATACGACCGGCCTTTATCACGGCACCCAGCAGATCAACCAGGCACAGATGGACCGCTGGTCGATCGTGACAACGTTGAACTACCTGCCGCACCAGAAGGAAGTCGATATCGTTGCCGCGAAGGTGAAGTCGTTCGGCAAGACGGCGGAAGGTCGCGAAACCGTATCAAAAATGGTGCGCGTCGCCGATCTGACCCGCTCGGCCTTTATCAACGGCGACCTGTCGACCGTGATGAGCCCGCGTACGGTCATCACCTGGGCCGAGAACGCTGAGATTTTCGGTGATGTCGCCTTTGCCTTCCGCATCACCTTCCTCAACAAGTGCGACGAGCTCGAGCGTACGCTGGTGGCTGAACAGTATCAGCGCGCCTTCGGTGTCGAGCTCCAGGAAAGCGCCGCCAACATGGTTCTCGGCGCTTAACGTCGTCAGGGGCGTGACCTAACGCGCCAAGCGAAGGAAATGCAGGCCATGTCAGGTCGAGGAGACAATCTAAAGCCCAAGTCCAGCGGCATGGTCGATACCGAGCCATTGCGCCGGGCGATCACCGGTTGCGTCCGGTCGATTGCCGGCAATGGCGAGGTCGAGGTGTCGTTCGCCAACGAGCGGCCCGGCCTTGCCGGAGATCGCATTCGTCTGCCTGAGATCTCCAGGCGCCCGACGGCCCATGAACTGGCCGTCACCCGTGGCCTCGGCGATTCCATGGCGCTGCGGATTGCCTGCCACGACACGGCCATGCATGCCAATCTGGCGCCGCAGGGGTCTGATGCGCGCACCGTGTTTGATGCGGTCGAACAGGCCCGGATCGAATCGATCGGCGCGCTGCGGATGACCGGCGTTGCCTCCAACCTCAACTCGATGCATCAGGAAAAATACGCCAAGGCGAATTTTACTGGCATTGAGCGTCAGGAAGACGCACCGATCGGCGAGGCGATCGCCATGCTGGTGCGCGAGAAACTGACCGGCGTGAAGCCGCCCGAAAGCGCCGGCAAGGTGCTCGACCTCTGGCGTCCGTTCATCGAAGACAAGGCGTCCGGCGATCTCGACAATCTGAGAAATGTCATCGAGGACCAGCAGGCCTTCTCCAAGGTCGTGCGCCGCATGCTGTCATCCATGCAGATGGCCGAGGATCTCGCGAGCGACGACAGCGAGCCGGAGGAAATCGACAACCAGAACGACGAGGAACAGCCGAGCAGCGGCGAGACCGAGAACGAGGAGGTCGAGGAAGAAGCCGGCTCTGATGCCGCGCCCGCCGAACAGAGCGATGTTGCCGACGACGACATGGACGAAGGCGAGATGGACGGCGCCGAAATGTCGGACGAGGAGATGTCCGACGAAAGCGACGATCACTCCGAGACCCCAGGCGAGACCCGCCGCCCGAACAGCCCGTTCGACGATTTCAACGAGAAGGTGGATTATCACATCTTCACGCAGGAGTTCGACGAGGAGATCACCGCCGAAGAGCTGTGTGACGAAGCGGAACTCGACCGGCTGCGCGCATTCCTCGACAAGCAGCTTGCGCATCTGCAGGGCGCCGTCGGTCGTCTCGCCAACCGGCTGCAGCGCCGCCTGATGGCGCAGCAGAACCGTTCCTGGGATTTCGACCTGGAGGAGGGCTATCTCGATCCGGCCCGCTTGGTGCGCCTGATCATCGACCCGATGCAGCCGCTTTCCTTCAAGAAAGAACGCGATACGCAGTTCCGCGATACGGTCGTGACGCTTGTTATCGACAATTCCGGTTCGATGCGCGGCCGTCCGATCACGGTTGCGGCAACCTGCGCCGACATTCTTGCTCGCACGCTGGAACGCTGCGGTGTGAAGGTGGAGATCCTCGGCTTCACCACCAAAGCCTGGAAGGGCGGCCAGAGCCGCGAGAACTGGCTTGCGAACGGCAAGCCCGCGACGCCCGGCCGTCTCAACGATCTGCGCCACATCGTCTACAAGTCCGCCGATGCTCCGTGGCGCCGCTCGCGCCGCAATCTCGGCCTGATGATGCGCGAAGGCCTGCTAAAGGAAAACATCGACGGCGAGGCGCTGATGTGGGCGCATAACCGTCTCATCGCGCGGCCGGAACAGCGCAAGATCCTGATGATGATCTCCGACGGCGCGCCGGTCGACGATTCGACGCTTTCGGTCAATCCGGGCAATTATCTGGAGCGGCACCTGCGCGCCGTGATCGAACAGGTCGAGACCAAGTCTCCGGTCGAACTGCTGGCGATTGGTATCGGCCATGATGTGACGCGCTACTATCGCAATGCTGTCACCATCGTCGACGCAGACGAGTTGGCAGGCGCGATGACCGAGCAGCTGGCTGAACTGTTTGCCGACCGGTCGGCGCAGGGTGGCCGTGGCGCGCGTGGCGCGCGTGGCGCCCGCATGCGACGAGCAGGCTGAGGGCTTCGGTGAAGTCCTTGCGCGTGGCCGTTGCTGCGGCACTGATGTCGACCGTAGTGTTCGCTCTGCCGGCCGGTGCCGCAGGTCCTGATATAGAGGTGAGCGTCCATACCATCTCCCGTTTCAAGACGGGCTCTGACGCCACCCGTTTCGGCAAGCTCGAATTTCTGGGCGGGCTGCAGTTCTCCTCAAACGACAGCATGCTGCAATCGCTTTCGGCGATCCGATTCCGGCCGGACGGTAAGAGTTTTGTTTCGGTGCTCGATACCGGTCACTGGCTGACCGGGCAGATCGAACGGGATGCGGAGGGCCGTCTCTCGGGTCTCAGCCGCCTGCAGGTGTCGCCACTGCTCTACAGAGGCGGGCGGCCGGGGTCGAAGTTCCATTCGGATGCGGAGGGTCTTGCCCTGCGTAAGGGCGAGGCGGCGGTGAGCTTCGAGCAGCTGCACCGGATCGAGACCTATCCGGATCCTGGTTTCGAGGCTTCAGGCCCGACGCGCACCATAGACTTCGTCTTTCCCCGTAGGGAATTGCGGATGAATGCCGGCATGGAAACGCTGGCACTCTCGCCTGAAGACAGCCCGCTGAAGGGCTCGCTCGTGACGGTCACGGAACACAGCCTCGATCAGAACGGCAACATGTTTGCGGCCATTCTCGAGGGACCGCTGAAGGGCGTTTTCAAGATCGTCCGTCACGACCCCTATGACGCGACCGATGGCGCATTTCTGCATGACGGCGACTTTCTGCTGCTGGAGCGCCGTTTCAGCTTCCTCGGCGGCCTCGGCATGCGCATCCGCCGCTTCGATGGCGCGCAGATCCGTCCGGGTGCCCTAATCGACGGCGAAGTCCTGCTGGAAGCGGACATGACCTACGCGGTCGACAATATGGAGGGGCTGGACGTGATCACAGCGCCGGACGGCCGCCCGCATCTCATCCTCGTCTCCGACGACAACGGCAACTTCCTGCAGCGCAACCTGATGCTGGAATTTCGGCTCGCGGAATAAGAAAGGGAAGCTTCAGGCTCCCCTTGATTATGTCACACGGTCTTTGCAGTGACCTGCGGCATCGGCCGCAACACGGTCATCAGCGCGCCATAGGGCAGCAACAGCACGATTCCGACGAGGATCTTGACCACGAGGTCGCCGAGCGCCCAGGAAACCCAGCGCGGGGCTTCGGTCGAGAGTGCGCCCAGAATCGGAGACCAGCCGACGGCGAAGTCGTCATTGGCGCCGAGGAAGGCGAAGATCGGGGCAAAGGCCAGCGAGAAGAACAGCAGTGTATCAAGCGCCGATCCGAGCAGGGAGCCTGCCAGCGGCGCCTGCCACCAGGACTGGCGACGCAGGCGGTTGAACACCGAGATGTCCAGAAGCTGGCCGACCAGATAGGCGGTGCCCGAGGCGATGGCGATGCGCGGAGCGGATGCCCAGAGCGACAACGTTACGCCGAAGATAAAGCCGACCAGAACCACACGGCGTGCGATTGTCGTCCCGAACTGGCGATTGGTAAGGTCAGTGACGAGGAAGGCGAAGGGATAGGTGAAAGCGCCCCAGGTCAGGAGATCGCCAAGGGCTACTCCGAAAAGGCTTCCTGTGACAGGGAACTGTACGAGGAAGTTCGAGGCGACGACGACCGCTGCCATGAGCAGGGCATAGATAAGGGTATAGCGTTTCGCTTGCATTTTTTTATCCTGGGGTATGCCACCAGTTGCGGATATGACCATGAGAAAGGGCTTGTCCGGTTATCCGGTCAAGCCCTCTTCAAAGCCGGTGATGTTAAAGACGCTGATTAAGCAGCAGCAGTCGCTGCTTCTGCAGTCTTCTTGGCAATCTGGCGACGCAGAAGACGAGCGCGCATGGACAGCTCAGTCTCGCTGGACTTCAGAAGGAAAGCGTCGAGACCGCCGCGATGCTCAACGGAGCGAAGCGCGTGAGCGGAAACCCGCAGACGGAAGCGCTGGCCGAGCGAATCGGAGATCAGAGTGACCTGGCACAGGTTCGGCAGGAACCGACGACGGGTCTTGTTGTTGGCATGGCTGACGTTATTGCCGGTCATTACGCCCTTGCCGGTCAGTTCGCATACACGAGACATGGGATACACCTTTGTTCTATTCTGCAATCGGAAGCAATTTCCGGGCAATGCCCGACATGCCGATCCAATTGGTCCTGATTGGAAAGTTGCGGTTCTATAGTCAGTGAGGTCCGGCGCGTCAAGCCAAAACCTTGCGTTTCGGACTCTCAAGGCGTCGCTTGGTGCTTTTGCGGCTGGCGCGTCGCTGTTTTCTTGCCATTATGGTCAGTCACACTCGTCAGGCAAGTCGCTTCCATCTCATCCGTCAGGGCCGTTCATGCTTTCTCGCACATATTTCGCCGTCGCCCTGTCCTCTCTGGTGAGTTTCGGTGCCGCAACGCCCTCGATGGCGGCCGAAACCCGGCAGGTCAGCCAATACAGTATCACGCTCGGGATATTACCGATCGCGACAGCGAGCTTTTCGAGCGAATTCGACGGCGGGCAGTACAAGATCAACGGCACGTTTAAATCGTCAGGTATCGCCGATATCATCAGCAAGGTCTCGGCGGAAACCAGCGTGACGGGGCGCATCCAGGGCGAAAAGCTGCAGGCCGACCGCTACAATCTTGTCTACAATGTCGGAAAGCGGAAGCGCGTCTACGATATCTTCTACAGCAATGGCAACGTGACGGAGACGAAGATCACGCCGCCGCCGCGTCGCAACCGGGAAAACTGGGTGCCGGTGACGGACAAGGATCTTCGCGCCGTACTCGACCCGTTGAGCGGGCTGATCTTTCCGGCGGATGCCAAGATCTGCCCGAACCGGTTGCCGATCTATGACGGTGAATCGCGCATGGATCTGGTTCTGTCACCGATGGGCACCAAGCCGTTTGCGGCGGAAGGGTTCAAGGGAGAGGCCATCGTCTGCTCGATCCGCTACACGCCCAAATCCGGGTTCCGTCGCGGGCGCACCGATATCGAGTATCTTCGCAAGACGCCGATGGAAATCTGGTTTGCCAAGGCCGATGGCGCAAATGTATACGCTCCTGTCTATGCCCGTATCCCGACCAGGATGGGGCCGCTCTACGTGACGGCCGTGAAGATCGGCGATTAGAAGATCGGCTTATGCCGAAGGAGGCATAGTGAAGATCCGGGGGACGCTGATCGGTTTTACGGCCATTCTGATGTGGTCGCTTTTGGCGCTGATGACGGCAGCATCCGGCAAGGTTCCGCCCTTCCAGATGAACGCGATGACGTTTGCGATCGGCAGTCTGCCGGGGCTGATCCTGTTCGCCTTCAGGCCGCAGCGCATCCGGTTGCTCAAACAGCCCGCCAAGGTGTGGATCATCGGGATCGGCGGATTATTCGGCTACCACTTTCTGTACTTCACGGCGCTGCGCAATGCGCCGGCCGTCGAGGCGGGACTGATCGCCTATCTCTGGCCGCTGCTCATCGTCGTCGGCTCGGCGCTCCTGCCGGGCGAGCGGCTGCGCTGGTACCACGTCGCCGGTGCGATTGCCGGACTTTGCGGCTCGATTGCCATCGTTTCGCGCAACGGCCTGTCGTTCGACGGGGCCTATACGCTGGGCTATGGCATGGCCTTCATCTGCGCTTTCACCTGGGCAGGGTACTCGCTGCTGACCCGCAGCTTCGATCGTGTCTCGACCGACGTGGTGACGGGGTTCTGCCTCGCCACATCGCTGTTGTCGCTTGTGTGCCATCTGGCGCTGGAGACGACGATATGGCCGGCGGACGCCAGCCAGTGGGCGGCGGTCGTCGGCCTTGGCCTGCTGCCGGTTGGCGCTGCCTTCTACGCTTGGGATTACGGCGTGAAGAACGGCGATATACAGGCGATCGGCGCCGCAAGTTATGCCGCGCCCCTGCTCTCGACCTTGATCCTGGTGCTTTCCGGCTTTGCCGAACCGGACTGGCGCATTCTCGCGGCCTGCGTACTGATCACCGGTGGAGCGGTGCTTGCTGCACGTGATATGCTGCGGCCGAAATCGAAAGCTGTCGAAACAGATTAGCAGCCTGAGCGTCAGGCTTTGGGTGTGTTGCCTGCAACTTATCCGCTAGATTGCCATCGCAACAGCGAGTGATCTGCCGACGATGTCGATCATCCATAACGAACGAACCAAATACGTCGCCAGTTCCTTTGACCGGGCGTCGACCTCTTGCCTCACGGTTGGCGTGTTTGCTCTGATCGCCGCGGCGATCTATGCGCCGTCAGTCTCGACTGGAAACGCTTTTATACTTTCGGTTGTGGGACCCGGTTGGCTTTTTGCCGCTGCTATTCTACACTGGGGAGGCAAGCGTATATTGAGGAAACTGCTATGACAGGTTTGCAGATATATGCGTTCATCGTTCTTCCGCTCTCGATCGCGGCTTTGGGATGGGCCTATGCCTATTTCACAGTGCGACAGCACGAACGGAAGTATGGCAAGCGCAAGGAAGACTAGGCACGCAACATTGGTTTGCGCGAGCCCTTAACCCGGCTCCCAGCCAGGCGCTGCCATCTCGAAGCTCGCAAACTCGAATCCCGGCGCGACTGTGCAGCCTACCAGCGTGTAGGCGCCGAGCGTTTCTCCTGCCTGCCACGCATCGGCCGGCACCACGGCCTGTGGCCGCTCGCCGTTGGCCAGATCCACACCGAGCCGGATTTCCTCGACAGTCTTTCCATCCGAAATCTTCAGAAGCAGCGGATCGCCGGCATAGTAGTGCCAGACTTCGGCTGCATCGGGCACCCGATGCCAGTGCGATTTCTCGCCGGCCTGGAGCAAATAGTAGATCGCCGTCGACGCGCCGCGCCCGGTGCCGTCTCCATCGCGAAACGTTTCCGCATACCAGCCGCCTTCCGGGTGGCGCTGCATGCCAAGCGTGGTGATGATCTCTTGTGGCGACATCGCTTAGAAACTGTCCTTCCGCTTGCGGATCTCGGCGAACACTTCCTCGTTGGTCTTGCCCTCCATGATCAGGTTGCGGCGGATCGCGGGATCGGCGGGGCGCAGGAAGGGGTTGGTTTCCTTCTCGAGGCCCATCATCGTCGGAATGGTGAACTTCCCGTCGGCGCGCAGGGCCTCGATCTCGGCAGCGCGGGTCTTCAGCCGCTCGTTGTCCGGATCGATCGTCAGCGCGAAACGGGCGTTGGACAGCGTGTATTCATGGCCGAAATAGATCGCCGTCTCATCGGGCAGAACCGCGAGCTTCTGTAGCGAAGACCACATGTCGGAAGCGGAGCGTTCGAACAGGCGACCGCAACCGAGCGCAAACAGCGTATCGGCGGCAAACAGGATCTTGTCGTCCGGGAAATGGAAACAGATATGGCCGGCCGTGTGGCCTGGCGTCTCGATGACGCGAACGAGATGGTCGCCGAAATGGAACTCGTCGCCATCTGCGACTGTCCGGTCGAGGCCGGGGATCGCGACCGCCTCGTTGACGGGGCCGATGATCTCCAGGCCGAACTTCTCCTTCAGCGCGAGGTTTGCCTCCACATGATCGGTGTGGTGATGGGTCGTGAAGATGTGGGTGATCGTCCAGCCGCGACGAGCGGCGGCATCTATGATCGGCTGTTCTTCCGGCGCATCGATCGAAGCGGTCAGTCCGCTTTCAGGATCGTGCACAAGAACGCCGAAATTGTCGCTCCGGCAGGGAAAAACTTCGAGTTCCAACGGCTTCATTCTGCCTCACCTCTTGCTCATTTCCACTTGGCGAACAATGTAGAGACTGGTGCCTTGAAGTCCAACCACCTTCAGCGAGCAATTTATCTTGTCCGTCGATATCGTCGATCTGCGTGAGTTCTATCATTCTGCTCTTGGCCGGTTCGCCGAGCAGTCGATCGTCGTGGCGTTGTCGTCGCTCTGGGCGCGCCTGCCGGAGGAGCGTCTGGTCGGGCTCGGCTATGCGGTGCCCTATCTCGATCACTTCCGGGCCGATACCGAGCGCACCTTCGCCTTCATGCCGGCCGGGCAGGGGGCAGTGAACTGGCCGCCGGGCGAGCTTTCAAGCACCGCTCTGGTGTTTGATGAGGAATTGCCGCTTCCGGACAGTTCGGTCGATCGCGTGTTGCTGGTGCATTCTCTGGAATTTGCCGAAAACCCTCGCGAGACGCTGAAGGAAATCTGGCGGGTGCTGGCGCCGGGCGGGCGCCTGGTGATCGTCGTTCCAAACCGTCGGGGTGTCTGGGCACGCATGGAACATACGCCCTTCGGCTCCGGCCGGCCCTATTCGCGCGGGCAGTTGACGACGCTGATGCGCGAGACGAACTTCACGCCAGGCGCCAGCGCCGAGGCGTTGTTTTTTCCGCCGTCAAAGGCGCGAACGATCATGAAGATGCGGCAGGTGTTCGATCGTATCGGTCGTCGCTTCTGGCCGGTGTTTTCCGGCGTCATCGTGCTGGAAGCGCAAAAGCGGCTGTATCAGGGGCTGCCGGTGGCGGCGCGCGCATCGAGACGCGTGTTCGTGCCGGTCATGGCACCACGCGGCGTGCCGACGACGCGGACGCAGCCCGACACGCCCAAAGGCTCTTAAAACCGGCTCGACATTGGGCCTTTTGAGCTTTAATGCCTGAGCATACCCTGCCCACAGACATTACCGAGAAGGTCCAATCGATGAGCATCGTTGCGAGTGAGCCCGTTCCGCGTCCAGGCATTCTGGATATCGCCGCCTATGTGCCCGGCAAGGATCATGCTCCCGGCGTTGCGCGCGTGTTCAAGCTCTCGTCAAACGAAACGCCGCTCGGTGCGAGCCCCGCTGCGATCGAAGCCTTTCGCGAGGCAGCCGGTCACCTTGAACTCTATCCGGATGGCCAGGCTTTGGCGCTGCGCGAAGCGATCGGCTCGGTGCACGGGTTGAACGCTGCCAACATCATCTGCGGCAATGGATCGGATGAGTTGCTCGGCCTGCTTTGCCATGTCTATCTCGGTGCCGGCGACGAGGCGATCATCACCCAGCACGGGTTCCTCGTCTACAAGATCCAGATCACCGGTGCCGGCGCCAAGGCGATCGAAGTGCCGGAAAAGGATTGCACCGTCGATGTCGATGCGATCCTCGCCGCTGTCACGGACAAGACGAAGATGGTGTTCATCGCCAATCCGGGCAATCCGACCGGCACCTATGTCCCGGTTTCCGACATCCGCCGCCTGCATGCCGGTCTGCCGAAAAGCGTCATCCTGGTTCTCGATGCGGCCTATGCGGAATATGTGAAGAAGAACGATTACGAGGCCGGTCTTGAGCTGGTCTCGAACAGCAAGAACGTCGTGATGTGCCGGACCTTCTCGAAGGCCTACGGTCTTGCGGCGCTGCGGATCGGCTGGATGTATGGCCCGGCCGCGATCCTCGATGCGCTCAACCGCGTTCGCGGACCGTTCAACCTGAATGCGCCGGCGATTGCCGCAGGTGCTGCGGCCATCCGCGATCGGGCTTTCGTCGAGAAGGCTGTCGAGCACAACACGCTCTGGCTCGACAAGCTGACCCACGCATTCGAAACGCTCGGCCTCAAGGTGACGCCGTCGGTCACCAATTTCGTGCTGATCCATTTCCCCGATGTGGACGGCAAGCGTGCGCCGGATGCCGATGCCTTCCTCACCAGCCGCGGCTATATCCTGCGGGTCGTCAAGGGCTATGGCCTGCCGAACGCGCTGCGCATGACGATCGGCTCGGAAGAAGCCAATCGCGGCGTCATCGAAACGCTCGGCGAATTTCTGGCACGCTGACAGCAACGGGACCGACATCATGACCCATCCGCAGTTCGATCGGATCGCTCTGATCGGCATCGGCCTGATCGGCTCATCTATTGCGCGCGACGTGAAGGAGCTCGGGCTCGCCAATCACGTCGTCATCTCGACACGCAGTAGCGAGACGCTGAAGCGGGCGGAAGAGCTGGAGCTTGGCACCGAATACACCGCGTCTGCAGCCGATGCGGTGAAGGATGCCGACCTCGTCATTGTCTCTGTGCCTGTTGGTGCGTCGGAAACGGTCGCCAAGCAGATCGCGGGCAGCCTGAAGCCGGGTGCCATCGTCACCGATGTCGGCTCGACCAAAGCCTCCGTCATTGCGCAGATGGCGCCGCATATGCCTGAAGGCGTGCATTTCATTCCCGGTCACCCGCTGGCCGGCACCGAGAAGTCCGGTCCGGATGCGGGCTTTCCGGGTCTGTTTCGCGATCGCTGGTGCATCTTCACGCCGCTGCCGGACACAGATCAGGCGGCGCTCGACCAGTTGAAGGCCTTCTGGGTGGCGCTCGGCTCGCGCATCGACGAGATGGATCCCGAACACCACGACAAGGTGCTCGCCATCGTTTCGCATCTGCCGCATATCATCGCCTACAACATCGTCGGCACGGCGGATGATCTGGAAACGGTCACCGAATCGGAAGTCATCAAGTATTCCGCCTCCGGCTTTCGCGATTTCACGCGTCTTGCGGCCTCCGATCCCACCATGTGGCGGGACGTCTGCCTGCACAACAAGGATGCGATCCTGGAAATGCTGGCCCGGTTTTCGGAAGATCTTGCCTACCTGCAGCGGGCAATCCGCTGGGGCGAGGGCGACAAGCTGTTCGAACTGTTCAGCCGCACCCGCACCATCCGCCGCTCCATCGTTCAGGCCGGCCAGGATGTGGACGCGCCGGACTTTGGCCGGCACGCACTGGATGTGAAGAAATAAGCAGGCCTCTCGGCCTCAGATCCGCGGAATTTCGCCGATCTGGATCAGCCCGCCCGCCAGAACCTTGCCGCGCCGGATGGTGATGTCGAGTGAGGCATTTTCACCACCGCCGAGCGCTGCCAGCATGTTTGCCGCGGTCTTGATGGTCGATGCGAGATCCGGAAACACTTCGCCGAGGCTCTGCTGCCACGCGTCGATCTTTTCCACGCGCAGTTTGAGCTTGCCTGACATGCGCCCTTCGTCATCGAAGGAGAAGGGGCCGGAGATAGTGGCAACCCGTCCCTCGCCGAGATCGGCCTTCAGGGAACGAAGCTCGCCCTTGGTATTGTAGAGTGCGGTGCCGTTCGGATCGCTGCCGTCGATCATACCGGCGCGACCGGCAAGCGTCACGTCCACGAGTGCGTTGAGCTTGGGCAGAAGCTCTGCCATGCCCTCGGCCGTCGTCGAGGTGCCGTCGAGCGAGATCGCGGCATCGAGATCGTCGCCGTTCTGGCGCAGATGGATTTCCGTCCGGTCGGTGGTGATGTCGAAGGGCTGGGTGTTCGTCGCGGAAACGACGCTTGCGCGCGAGCCCTCGATGACCATCGACGCCCGCTCGACGCCTTTCAGCTTGGCAGCGATACTGGATTGCAGCGATTTCCAGGTGGTGGATACGGAGAAGCCATGGCTGGTGCGGACTTCAGAGGGTGCGTCGAGTTCCCAGACGACGTGACCAGGCGCATAGACCTGCGCTGCCGAGCGCAAAGCGCCGAACGTGCCCGAAATGCCGTTTTCACGGTCATCTACCGTCACCTTGGAGCAGAACAGGCCTATCCGGAAAGGATAGCCGCGATATTCGGCATCGGTGCATTCGGCGACGATGCCGCGCTTCTGCTGGCTGCCCAGCAGTGCCAGCGTGTTCTGTTTCAGAACCGATGCGGCATAGAACCAGCCTGCCGTATAAAGGGCTATCGCCAGAATGACGGCACTCGCCAGGATCCATAGTTTTCTGCTGACGCCGCTTCGGCTTGACGCTGCCATGTTGTTCTCCCAAAGGTCTTTTCGCAAATCTCGATGACGGCATGGCGTGCGATATGGACGAATTTTGGGTGTTTGGCTACGGATCGCTGATGTGGAACCCGGGCTTTCCGTTCGAAGAGAAGGCGCAGGCCCGCGTTTACGGCTTTCGCCGGTCGCTGTGCATCTGGTCGACAGTGCACCGTGGAACGCCGGATCGTCCGGGTCTGGTCATGGGGCTCGATCGTGGCGGATCGTGCAGGGGCGCGGCCTTCCGGGTAGCTGGCGGCGAATGGGACGATGCGATCGAGTATCTGCGTCGTCGCGAACTTGTCACCAATGTCTATCTCGAAAAGATCGTGCCGATCACGCTGATGGACGGGCGGCAGGTGAAGGCCGTCACCTATGTGGTCGATCGTTCGCACCGGCAATATGCCGGTGCGATGGATGTCGAGAAAGCAGCTGGCATCGTGCGTCAGGCGGCCGGCCAGTCCGGCCCAAACGATGCCTATGTGTTCAACACCGTCGAGCATCTCGCCCAGATCGGCATTCGCGACCTGTGGCTGGAAGGGGTCGCTAGAGCGCTTGCCGCGTGAGGCTATCCGGTCAAACCGGCGGTTGCTCTGCCTTCTGTTCGGCCTTCAGTTCCGCCAGTCGTTTTACAGCAGTCGGAGGCAGCGGCACATGCGGGTTTGCCGCCACGGTCTCGACCAGCAGCTGATCGCTTGCCGTTTCCAGCGTTTCGATCAGGTGCTTGTAGAAGGCATCCGGCTGCATTCCCGGCTGGATGGCCGGCAGGATCCGGACCTTGAAATGGCCGGGGTATTTCACCAGCTTGCGGCGTCCCCAGAACAGCCCCCAATGGGCGACGACCGGCACGACCGGAACCTTCGCATCGCGATAGATGCGGGCGATGCCGTAGCGATAGTCCGGCTCGGCGCCAGGCGAGCGACGGGTTCCCTCAGGGTAGATGATCAGCTGGCGGCCGCTGTCCATCTCTTCCTTGGTGCGCTTCATCACCTCGACCATGACCTTGCCGCGGGCGCCGCGATTGACCGGGATCATCCGTTGCCTGGCCAGATACCATCCGAACAGCGGGATCCACAGAAGCTCGCGCTTCAGGATATAGACCGGGTCGGGATAGTGGGGCATCAGCGCGAATGTGTCCCACACCGACTGGTGCTTGGGCGTAAAGATGCAGCCGCCTTCCGGAATATTCTCGAGCCCCTCGATTTCGAAGGTCGCGCCGACAATCTTGCCCATCAACCAGTTGCTGGATGAAGCCCAGCCCTTGGGGACGCTGAAGGCGGCCTTTCGCGAAGCCAGGAAGTAGTAGGGAGCAAACACGATCATCCGCAGGATCATGTTGGCGTAGAAGGCGGTATTGAACACGACGGAGCGGATGAGAAGCATGGAACGGGCTTTCTTGCAGACTGCCCGTTGCCTACACGAGAACTCGAGCGGAAAAAAGCGCGAGATCGACGGCCTGCTCAGATCAGGGAGATTTTTTCGGCACCGACCCGGTCGAATCGCCGTCGGTTCGAAGGCCGCTGCCCTTCTGCATGCCCACCCAGTCGCGAATGGTTGCCAGCACCACCTTGACGTATTCCGACAGCATCGTGCGCAGAGTATCCGGCTCGGCGAACCAGGCGCGGCGGGCGAGATCTGCATTGATGACCGGATAGGGAATGAATTCCGTCGCGGGATCGGCGCGGCGCAGTTCGTGCAGACTGCGCAGCATGTGGTAGTTGTTGGTCACGACGAGCACGGATTTGTAGTCTTTGTCGTGGATCCAGCGGGAGATCTCGTTGGCATTGCCGATTGTATCGATCGCATCATAGCCGATATCGACGCAGCACTTGAAAAGGTCGGGCGAGGCCTGCGTGACCTTGCGGATCTGCGTTGGCGTGGTGGATGGATGCGCGCCGGAAATCAGAAGCCGCCTGCCGGCCCCGTCGCGCAGCAGACCGAGCGCCTGTTCTATGCGCAGATATCCACCTGTCAGAACAACGATTGCATCGGCCTTGACGCCATCGGGCGCTCGCAACGATGTGACCGCGTCCGCGAACCAGAGGAAGCCGCCGACGACGATCGCAACGCAGATAAACGCCACCATGACGATCCGTCTTGCTATTCGTCTAAACGTGCTCCGGCGCGAGAGCAAAGCCCTTCGTCTCCGGTCCGAAGTCCGGTCGTCCGTCACATCGGGAGGGGTCTGGCCGAGTGTCATGATTTCGTTGATAGACCTAGATTTCGTTGTCGCCTAGTCCCACAACGGGTTCACTTCAAAAAACACGTTCGGGTTATGATTTCGGCGCGCCATCCGCCCGTGCCGGATCGGAGCGGATCAGGTCGATCTCGTCGATGGTTTTCATCACCGTCAGGCGGGCGGTCAGCGTCGTCAGAAGGGCGATCACCAGGATCGTCGCAAAGATCCCGAGATAGCCGCCGAATCCGATCGTGAAGGATCCGAACAAGGCTGTCGCCTGCTCGCTCTGGGGCGTCGCGCGCGAATTCGACTGCCACAGATTGGCGGCCGCAAACAGCAGTGCCGCGAGCGCGCCGCCGGCTGCCGATCCCTTGATGCTGATCTTGAGGAAATGCTTCTGGAATTCGCGCGCGACAAAGCCGCTTTCGGCGCCGACGAAATGCAGGACTTCGATGATATGCCGGTTGCCGGACAGGGCGCCGCGGGTGGCAAAGACGACAGTCAGGATCATCGCGGTAAAGACCAGGATCAGCACGCCCATGCCGATCAGCACGGTGGTGCGCGCCATCGAGACCAGACGATCGACCCAGGTGCGGTGGTCATCGAGAAAGGCCTGGGGCACCTCGGTCTTCAGGAGGTCGCGCATGGCTGCAAAATCCGGCGGGTTCTGCTCGTCGATCGTGATGATCACCAGCCGCGGCACGGGCAGGTCGGCAAGATCGAGGCCGGTGCCGAGCCACGGTTCCAGCAGCCGGGCTGTCGCGCTGTCGTCCATGATCGTGCCGTCGCGGGTGCCGACGAAGGTAAGCGCCACATCGCGGGCCTTCTTCAGCGCCGCATCCATGTCGAGGCCTTCATCCGGCTTGATCTGGATGGTGATTTCGCGGGAAATCTCGCTCTGCCAGCCGGCGGCGGTGGCGCGCACCATGCTGACGCCGCCAAGCGTCAGGCAGGCCAGAAACGCCATGATGGCAATCACCACCATCAGTGCATTGCCCTGGATGTTGGAGGGCGGCAGGATCGGCGCCGTCGGGCGCACGCGCATTGCCGCGCGGCGCGGTCCCTGATCGGGCGCTGCCTCGGCGCTTTTCTCCTGCCATGCGGTGGCCCCGGCGGGGGCTTTCTCCGTCTTAGCCGGTTTGGTCTTCGTGGGAGGCCGCGGCTCATTCATAGATATCGAGCCGCCCTTCGGTGAGGATCATCCGCCGCGCATCGACCTGATCCATCAGCGCCAGATCGTGCGTTGCGATGACGACGGCGGTGCCGAGCCGGTTGAGCTCGAGAAACAGGCTGAGCAGACGGCGGGCCATGGGCGGGTCGACATTGCCGGTGGGTTCGTCGGCGAGGAGGATTTCCGGACGGTCCATCAGCGCACGGGCAATCGCCGCGCGCTGCTTTTCGCCGCCTGAAAGCACGGCGGGCAGGACGTTGATGCGCTCGCCGAGGCCGACCCATTTGAGGAGCTCGATCACGTCATTGCGATAGGACGCCTCGTCCTTGCCGCGCACCCGAAGCGGCAGGGCGACGTTCTCATAGGTGGTCAGATGGTCGAGCAGGCGAAAGTCTTGGTAGACGATGCCGATTCGCCGGCGCAGCATCGGCAGCTCGCTCCGCGGGATCTGCGACAGCTCACGGCCGAACATGCGGATGATGCCGCGGGTGGGGTAGAGCGAGGTGAAAAGCAGGCGCAGAAGCGTCGTCTTGCCGGCACCGGACGGGCCGGTCAGGAACTGAAATGACCGTTTCGGGATGTCGAACGTCATGTCCCGGAGAATCTCCGGGCCCATGCCGTATCGCAACCCAACATTTTCGAAATGAATCAACGGAAGACCAAATCCCTGAACCCTTCAGATTCGCACCTGACCATCTCTTAACGATGAAGGTAAACGAAAGGTAAAACGCCGGTCAAAAAGGGCTTATTTCGGGCGCTGTTTGCAAACGGTTAACCAATCGAATTTACGACTAGGGGGGATTCGTTTCAATGGCCGCCTCTTTCGATATCGGGGGACAAGCGGCGCCGAAGAGGTCCGATGAACACGTTCAGCAGCCGCGCCGGCAAGACGATCGTCCGCATGGACATCCTGCCGCCCGAACCCACAACAGGCCCGAAGGCCCGGGTGAAGACGCGTGGACCCGCGGTCGATGCGCAGTTCGTGCCTGTGACTGATGGCGGGTGGCAGCGGTCCAGACCGCGTTCGCACAACGACAATTCAGACAACAGGACCAAGAACCGGGCGACCGGTAAGCCTGCAGAGAGGGTGAGGTCCGGTGCTCCGGCCTTGGTGCCGAATGGCTTCGTCGGCAAGGTCGAGCGCGTGCTGAATACGCTTTCGGCCGATCTGTTCTGCGCTCTTGTGGCTGCCGCTTTCGTGCTGGTCTTTGCGAGTGCCGGCGGCTTCTCGTTCCTGTTCAACGACAGCGGAGAAGCCCAAGCCGAGCCATCGCTCGATATCACTCACATCACCATGACGCCACGCGATGCGGATGGCATGCGGGTTCTACTGATCAACGGAATCGTCGAGAACCGGACCAGTAACGCAAAGACCATGCCCGCGATCCGGGCCGAACTGATGGCCGGCGACACGCTGGTCGCCTCGACGTTGATTGCCCCGCCGGCTTCCGCCATTGCTGCCGGCCACAGCCGCGGGTTTTCTGCGCGCGTGCCGCATCCCGGCGGAAAACTCCCGGATTTGCGCCTGACCTTTGCGGAACGGGATGCGTCCCGCCTCTGATTGTGCTATCGCGGCGCTTCCGATCTATCAGGAGTATCCGTATGCCCGTCGTCCGCGGCAAAAACATCGAGCCGCTTTTCACTGCCGAACAGATCGCCGAGCGCAATCACCAAATCGCAGCGCAGATCGCGACCGGTCCCACGAAGGATCTGCTCGTCATCGCCGTCCTCAAGGGCTCGTTCATTTTCGCAGCGGATCTTCTGCGCGCGCTGCATGAGACGGGCCTTGCACCGGAAGTGGAGTTCATCACACTTTCGAGCTACGGCACCGGCACGGTCTCGCAGGGCGTTCGCATCGTCAAGGATATCGACAGCGACGTGAAGGACCGCGATGTTCTTCTGATCGACGACATCCTGGAATCCGGCCGCACGCTGAAATTCGCCAAGGAACTGCTCTATGAGCGCGGCGCCCGCCATGTTTCGCTGGCCGTTCTTCTCGACAAGAAGGTGAAGCGCAAGGAAGAGCTTGAGGCGGATTACGTCGGCTTCGAATGCCCCGACTACTTCGTCGTCGGCTACGGCATGGACGTCGCCTACGCGTTCCGCGAACTGCCTTTCGTCGGCGTCGTGACTGGCGACGCGTGAGTTGATTTTGGTTCGGATGGGGGCAGAAATCTGCCGCCATCCGGTCGCAAGGTGTTAACCATGGCGCGGTTTGAGCCTCGTCTGTTTACTCCTCGACAACCAAACTCTGGTGAATTGCTCCCGGATTGATACACAAAATGGGAGCGATGATCGCTATGGCCAAGATCCTGATTACCGAGGATGAACACACGCTGCGCATGTTTGTTGCGCGCGCTCTCCGGATGGATGGCCATGAGACGCATGAGGCCGGCGATGGCGCCGAAGGCCTCGAAAAGCTCGAGCAGGGCGCGTTCGATCTTCTGCTTTCCGACATACGCATGCCTGTCATGGATGGCATTGCGCTGGCGCACGAAGCCGCCGCCCAGTATCCCGACATGAAGATCCTGCTGATGACCGGCTATGCCGAACAGCGCGAACGCGCCGATGACCTGTCGTCGAAGATCGTCGATGTGGTGCAGAAGCCTTTCGCATTGCCAGAAATCCGCAAGGCTGTCGCCATGGCGCTTGCCGTGCAGACTTCCTGCGCGGCCTGATCTCTCGCAGGTGGATTTAGCGGATCTCGAGCAGCCGCTCGAGATACTGCCGCTCGGCATCGCCTGATAGGGCGTTGCCCAGCTTCTCGCGGATGGCATCGAGGATCTCGCGGGCGCGCTGCACGTCGATTTCGTCGGGCACCTTCACCTGATCGCCGAAGTCCGGACCTGACGTTGCGCGGGGGCGCCCTAGGGGATCGCGACCGTTCTGGCCGCCCTGGTTGGCCATGCCCTGTCCCTGGCCGTCCTGCTGGCCTTCGCCTTGGCCCTGACCCTGCTGCATCGCCTGCATCATCTGCTGCATCATGCTCTGGGCGCCTTGGCGAAGCGCGTTAAGTGCGTTGCCCTGGCCTTCGACGGCCTGTTCGCCCTGGCCGTCACCGAGCGCCTTGCCGGCGCTGCCCATTTCACTCTGGGCCTCCCCGAAGCCTTGGCCTGGGTCCATGCCCATGCCCTTCAGCGCCTGCTGTAGCTCGCCGAGCTGTTTTCCGAGGCCTTCCTGCTGGGCACGCAGGTTCTTCAGCGCCTCACGCAGCTGTTCGGCTGTCATCTGGTCGGTGTTCTGTTCGCCGCCCTGGCCGTTCTGACCCTGACCTTGCTGGCCCTGCTGCCCGCGCTGTGCCTGCTGGCCTTGCTGACCCGGTTGGCCCTGCTGACCCTGTTGGCCGTTCTGGCCCTGCTGCTGCTCGCCCTGTTCGCCGCTCTGCGGATCGGGGTCGCCGCGCTGCATGCGATCGCGCAATGCCTGGTCCAGCTTGAATGTCTGGTCCATCAGCCGCTGCTGTTCCTGCATGATCTGGCCGAGCTTGTCGATCTGCTGGCGCATCTGACTGTTTTGCTGCTGCTGACCCTGCTGACCGCGCTGCGGGCGTCCGGCCTGCAGGTTGTTCATCATCCGCTGCATCTGCGACAGCATCTCCTTGGCAGCGTCGCGATTGCCGGATCGAGCGAGGTTTTCGATCTGGTCCATCATGTTCTGCAGGTCGCGCTGGCGAATGACATTCTGCGCCTGCATGTTCTGCTGGCCCGGCGGTGCGTTCTGCATGCGCTGCGCAAGCTCGTTCATGAATTGCTGCATGGCCTCACGCAGTTCCTTCATGAGGGCGGCGATTTCCTGATCCCCGGCACCTTTTTCGAGCGCCTCAGAAAGATTGCGCTGGGCATCGCGCAAACGGCGTTCGGCGGCGGAAAGATCGCCGTCCTCGATGCCGAGCGCGATTTCCCAGAGGTAGTCGGCGGCGTCCTTCAGCTGTTCCTCGTTGCGGGCAATCTTCATGCGCTCGCGGGCAGAGCGGATTGCCAGGAAGTGGCCAAGGTTCGGAATGGTCTCGTCGGGACGGATCGCCAGCGCGTCGTTGAGCTCGATCGCGCGCGGCACCTGGCGCGTGTCGAGCGCGAAAACCTGGCGCTGTTCGGCAACGGCGGCCGCCAGCGGTTCCGAGAAGCCGCGGCCCGGCATCACCATTTCATGGGCGGGGCTGCGGCCGGTCTGACCGGCGCCGTCCTTGGCAATCAACGTAATCCTGACCCGCTTGCCGGCCAGCGGATGCTCGATCAGGCTGCGGCTGGTCAGGGCCTTCACCTCCTGGCCGCGGTTCTGGCGCGGCAGGTCGAGGCGGTATTCTGGCGCCGGGTAAAGCGGCGTCGCGGCCGGGTCGACCGGGCCGACGGGCTCGATCAGCGCATGGGCTTCGCGAATGCCGTAATCGTCCTTGCCGCGGAAACCGATTTCGAGCGCGCCATTGACGGACCGCTTCGGCTGGCCGTCGAAGGCGATTTCCGGGGGGCGGTCGGGAATGACGTCGAAGGTCCATGTCTGACCGTTGACGGTGAGTTCGCCGCTTTCGTCCACATTGAAGGCGTAGCTGCGCGGCGGCACAGTCTGTGCGGTCTGCGGCTGTTTGACGGGTGGCTGCGGCTTGGCCTGCTGGCCCTCGGGCAATGGCGTGCCTGGTGCCTTACCTTGTGCCTGCTTGCTTGCGTCTTCAGCCGCCTTGCGCGCTTCCTCGTTGATCAGCGTCAGCGGCTCTCCGCCGGATTTCGGCGTGAAGACGACCGCTTCCTCGCCCTCGCCACCGGTTACGCGCACGGTCAGGCCGGAATTCTGCGGCACAGATGCCGTGTTGCCGGCCGTATCGCCCGCGGCTGCGGGCGCCGTGTCGCGGCCGGTCAGGAATATCGGGGCGCGGCCGGTGTAGGATGGTGGTGTCAGCCAGGCGTCGATGCGCAGGTCAGGGTTGGTGCTTGCCGCAAGCGGTGCCGGACGGAATGCGTCCGCAGGCGAACCGCCGCCATTCGAGAAGGAATAGCCGAGCGCCACGGCAAACACGAGCGCCGGCACGGCGCGCAGCGCGAACCGGTCATGGCTGGCAATATCGGGCCGCGGCATGCCCGTATCGAGCGCCGCGATCCGCTCGGCCATGCGGATCTGGTGTTCTTTCCAGAGCGCGCGGGCAAACGGTGTCTCGAATGCCGGCTGGTCTTCCTGCACGGCGACGGGCTGGTGCGGCAGGCCGTTGCGATCTTCCAGCAGCCGATCCGCATCGGCGGCGTCTGGCCAGCGAAGTCTCGCCAAGGGAAGGAGAGAGGTCAGGAACGCGAAGGTGAAAAAGCCGAGCAGTATCCAGCGCAGCAGATCAGGCGTGACGCGGAAAAGTCCGAACCAGGAGACGGAGAAAAACAGGGCGACGACCGCGAGCGGGGCCAGAAGCTTCGGCAGAAGGCGCTCGGAAAACAGCACGAAACGGGCAAACGACCGTTTCAGCGCAACGCGTCTTGCGAGCGCCGGATGTGTTTCGAATGCACCTTTGCGGATCAAGCTCATGCGGTCCGTCTCCGATCGTGGCGGCCCAAATCAAGCTATCAACATAACAATGTTTGTGGCGAAGACGAGGGCGGCGACATGCCGGCCCCGATATTTCCAGGCGGTTTGCCGCAAAAGTGAACGTTTCTGCGCGGGGCTAGCCGAGCCATGCAGGCACGGAATCCAGTCCGATCAGGTCATCATAGGAGCCGCGCGGGCGGATCACGTGGAACTCGGAGCCCTTCACTAGCACTTCCGGCACCAGCAGGCGGGAATTGTAGGTGCCGGCCTGCACGGCGCCATAGGCACCGGCAGAACCGACGGCGATCAGATCGCCGGGCTTCGGTTCCGCCATCTCGCGGTCGAGCGCCAGATAGTCTCCGGTCTCGCAGACGGGGCCGACCACGTCGCCCTTGATCCGCGGCGCATCGGCTGGCGGCACCACGACCGGGCGGATCGAGTGATAGGCCTCATAGAGCGTCGGGCGGATCAGGTCGTTCATCGCGCCGTCGACGATCACGAAAGTCTTTTCGCCGCCATCCTTCACATAGATGACTTCGGTCACGAGAATACCGGCATTGCCGACGATCAGCCGGCCGGGCTCGGTGACGATCTTGCAGTCGAGCGTGCGCAGCTGCTTCTTGATCGTTTCCGCATAGGCGTCCGGCAGCGGCGGCGGAGTGTTGTCGTCCTTATAGGGAATGCCGAGACCGCCGCCGACATCGACGTGGCTGATCGTGTGGCCATCGCCGCGCAGCAGATCCACCAGCGCCCGCAGCAGCCGGTAGGCATCCTCGAACGGCTGAAGCTCGGTGATCTGGCTGCCGATATGCATGTCGATGCCGGTGACTTCGATGCCGGGAAGCGTTGCCGCATGGGCATAGACGGCGCGGGCCCGATCATAGGCGATGCCGAACTTGTTTTCCTTCTTCCCCGTCGAAATCTTGGCATGGGTGCCCGCATCCACATCCGGGTTGATGCGGAAGGACACATGCGCGCGTTTGCCGACTTTGAGAGCGCGCAGGTTCAGCACTTCCAGTTCCGGCTCGGATTCGACGTTGAAGCAGTAGATGCCGGCCTCGAGCGCCAGATCCATTTCGGCGACGGTCTTGCCGACGCCCGAAAACATGATGCGGCATGCGGGGATGCCGGCCGCCAGCGCACGCCGCAATTCGCCGCCCGAGACGACATCGACGCCGGCGCCGAGCTTTGCCAGGGTTTTCAGAACGGCCTGATTGGAGTTCGCCTTCATGGCGTAGCACACCATCGCGTCCACATCGGAAAACGCCTGCGCGAACACCTTGTAGTGGCGCTCCAGCGTGGCGGTCGAATAGACGTAGAATGGCGTGCCGACGGCTTTTGCGATTTCCGGGATGGCGACGTTTTCGGCGTGAAGGACGCCGTCGATGTAATGGAAATGATTCACGTCAAAACTCGGAAAACTGAAGGGGTCTGGAAATTACAGAAGCGGGTCGAGGACGAACGGCCGCTCGGCAACCGGATCCTTGTTGGCGTCACCGGGTTTGCTGCTCTTGCGGATGTTCTGCTGTTCGACGGGCGTGCTGGGGCGGTCGAGGTCGCCCTTGCGGCCGCAGCCGGCGACAACGAGGCTGACGACGCCCAGGATCAGGCTGACATGGGCGATTTTCACCAGGGATTTCGACATTCTCTTCCTTCTCCGGCACGGTCACGCAGACTTCATAGCGAAGTTCCGCGCGCTTGTGCAGTATCCTTGCCGCTTCATTCGTCGCGCAGGCGTCAGTTTCTCTCGCGCCACCAGGCGATCTGCTTGCGCACCTCGGAGGGAGCCGTACCGCCGAAACTGACGCGGCTCGCAACCGATGCATCCACCGAAAGCACGTCGAAGACCTTGTCGGTGATGGCAGGGTTGATCGCTTGCAGTTCTTCAAGCGTGAGTTCGGAAAGGTCGCAGCCCTTTTTCTCCGCCAGCGCCACGGCATGGCCGGTCGCATGGTGCGCTTCGCGGAAGGGCAGGCCGACTTCGCGAACCAGCCAGTCGGCAAGGTCGGTCGCGGTCGAGAAGCCGGCGCCTGCTGCGGCGCGCATCTTGTCGGCGCGGATGGTCATGTCGCGCATCATGCCGGTCATGGCGGCAATCGCCAGTTCCAGGTTCTCGGCGCAGTCGAACACCTGCTCCTTGTCTTCCTGCATGTCCTTGGAATAGGCGAGCGGCAGACCCTTCATGACTGTCAGCAGCGCGACCAGCGAACCGTTGATGCGGCCGGTCTTGGCGCGCACCAGTTCGGCGGCATCCGGGTTCTTCTTCTGCGGCATGATCGAGGAGCCGGTCGAAAACGCGTCGGACAGGCGCACGAAGCCGAATTGCGGCGTCGACCAGATGACGATTTCTTCGGCAAGACGCGACAGATGCACGGCGCAGATGGCAGCAACCGACAGGAATTCCAGCGCGAAATCGCGGTCGGAAACGGTGTCGATCGAGTTGCGGGTCGGTTCGCGGAAGCCGAGGGCCTTTGCCGTCATGTGGCGGTCGATCGGGTAGGGCGTGCCGGCAAGCGCCGCAGCACCGATCGGGCTTTCGTCCAGATGGTCGATCGCGTGGCGAACGCGGGCGCGGTCACGGCCGAACATTTCGACATAGGCCATGCAGTGATGGCCGAAAGTGACCGGCTGTGCCGTCTGCAGATGGGTAAAGCCGGGCATCACCGTATCCGCATGCTCTTCGGCGCGGTCAAGAAACGCGGCGATCAGGCCCGTCAGCATCTTCTCGGTCTTGACGAGTTCTTCCTTGACCCAGAGGCGGAAGTCGAGCGCGACCTGGTCGTTGCGGGAGCGGGCGG
Source organism: Rhizobium sp. Leaf306 (assembly GCF_001423425.1). Lineage (GTDB taxonomy): Bacteria > Pseudomonadota > Alphaproteobacteria > Rhizobiales > Rhizobiaceae > Neorhizobium > Neorhizobium soli. The sequence goes on along the minus strand of NZ_LMNX01000004.1, from coordinate 484,491 downwards.
TGTGGAGGCGACCGGCGGCTGGACCGATCAGGTCTGCCAGCCGCGCCTCGATGTTCATGTGAATGTCCTCGAGCTTGCGCGAGAACTGGAACTGTCCGCTTTCGATCTCTGACATGATCGTGTTCAGGCCGGAAACGATCTTGTCTTTATCTTCGTGCGAAATAATGCCTTGTTCCGCCAGCATCGTCGCATGGGCGATCGAACCGCGGATATCCTGGGCGAACAGCTTCTTGTCGAAACCGATCGAGGCATTTATCTCCTCCATGATCGCATCCGGCCCGGAAGCGAAGCGTCCGCCCCACATCTGGTTGGAAGATGTCGCGTCCTTCGTGTCGGCCATGAATTCAGTCCTGGAGTAGTTGATGACGTCCAAAAGACCGCTTGGCCTTCCGTCTGTCCGATTGATCCTGATTGCCGCCGTCCTCGGGATCGTCGCCGGCACCGTCGCCGTATACGTGACGAACATGGGGTCTGGCAATGGTTTGGATGGGGCTGGGGACGCCTCGATGTCCGCCTCTGCCGGGCAATGCGAGGGCTCGGCCGAACTCGCAAAGTCCGTCGGCGCCTTTTCCAAGGGCCAGGTTGCCGCCATGGTCGAGGCACAGCCGCCGCGCCCGCTCTCCCTGTCCTTCAAGGGACCGGCTGGGCAGGACATGACGACGGACGATCTAGCTGGCAAAACCGTGCTCCTCAACCTCTGGGCCACCTGGTGCGTGCCCTGCCGCGAAGAGATGCCCGCGCTGAACGGTTTGCAGGCGGCGATGGGCGGGCCTGACTTCGAAGTCGTCGCCATCAACATCGACACCGGCAGCGACGAGAAGCCGAAAACCTTCCTTGAGGAGTACAAGATCGACAAGCTCGGCTTTTACCGCGACAGTTCAATGGGCACGTTCAACGCTCTGAAAAAGGAAGGCCTCGCCTTCGGCCTGCCTGCAACGCTGATCCTCGACAAGAAGGGCTGCCTGATCGGCGCCATGAACGGCCCCGCGGCCTGGGATAGCGACGATGCAAAGGCGCTGGTGACGGCCGCCAAGGGCGCTTGAGGGCTGCGGATGAAGGGCTTGCCCTTCACCTCAGTCGACCCCTTCTAGCGTCCAGTCAAGCGGGTGAGGAGCGAACCGCCACAAGGCTGATCCTTACCGGGTTGGGACTGGAACCTCGCCGCGGTAGTCGTAGAAGCCGCGGCCGGATTTGCGGCCGAGCCAGCCGGCTTCGACGTATTTGACGAGAAGCGGGCAGGGGCGGTATTTGCTGTCGGCGAGACCGTCATGCAGCACCTGCATGATCGACAGACAGGTGTCGAGGCCGATGAAATCGGCAAGCTGCAGCGGTCCCATCGGATGGTTGGCGCCAAGCCTCATGGCCGTATCGATCGCCTCGACCGAGCCAACGCCTTCATACAGCGTATAGATCGCCTCGTTGATCATCGGCAGCAGGATGCGGTTGACGATGAAGGCGGGGAAATCCTCGGCAACGGTGGCGGTCTTTTCCAGCGCGACCACGTATTCCTTGGCGGCCCGGAAGGTCGGCTCGTCGGTGGCGATACCGCGCACCAGTTCCACCAGCTTCATCAGCGGCACCGGGTTCATGAAATGGATGCCCATGAAGCGCTCGGGCCGGTCGGTCGCGGCGGCAAGCCTGGTGATGGACAGCGACGAGGTGTTGGTGGCGAGAAGCGCTTCGGGCTTCAAAACCGGACAGACCTGCGCATAGATCTTGCGCTTGACGCTTTCGTCTTCGGTCGCAGCTTCGATGACCATGTCCATCGGTGCGAGGTCGTTGACATCGGCGGAGCCGGTGATGCGGGACAGGGCTGAGTTGCGATCCTCGTCGGAAAGCTTGTTGCTGGAAACCTGGCGGGCGAGGTTGCCGTTAATCGTTGCAAGTGCGCCTTCGATCCGGTCCTTGGAGAGATCATAGATATGCACGTGATAGCCGGCGAGCGCCGAAACATGTGCAATTCCGCAGCCCATCTGGCCTGCGCCGATGACGCCGATATTCTTCATGATCTCACTCGCTCCCTGGGTGCGGTTTTCGCCCGCGTCTCGCATTCATCATAACCGTACGGCGTCTCACAGCAAAATGCCGGGTTGCGTGAGACAGCCCGGCATTTTTCTAGTCTGCTAGCGTGTTTTTTGCCAGCATTTTCGCGTCGCCGAACTGCGGTGCGAAAAAGCCGGTTGGCCTCACAGGGCCTTTTCGAGCTGCGGCAGGATCTCGAAGAGATCGCCCACGAGACCGAAGTCGGCCACCTGGAAGATCGGGGCCTCCTCGTCCTTGTTGATCGCAACGATGACCTTGGAATCCTTCATGCCGGCCAGATGCTGGATGGCACCGGAAATCCCGACCGCGATGTAGAGCTGCGGAGCAACCACCTTGCCGGTCTGGCCGACCTGCCAGTCGTTCGGAGCATAGCCTGCGTCGACCGCTGCGCGCGAAGCGCCAACGGCCGCACCCAGCTTGTCGGCGACGGGCAGGATGACTTCCTGGAATTTTTCCGAGGAACCGAGTGCACGGCCACCGGAGATGATGATCTTGGCGGATGCGAGTTCAGGACGGTCCGAGGAGGCAAGCGCATCGGAGACAAAGGACGATACTTCAGGGTTTGCTGCGGCCGCCACTGTCTCCACGGAAGCGGAACCGCCTTCATCCGCTGCCGCGAAAGATGCCGTGCGCACAGTGATCACCTTCTTGGCATCGGTCGCCTGGACGGTCTGGATGGCGTTGCCGGCGTAGATCGGACGACGGAATGTATCCGGCGAAATCACCTCGATGATTTCCGAAACCTGCGCCACATCGAGCAGCGCGGCAACGCGCGGCATGACGTTCTTGGCGGACGCTGTTGCCGAGGACATGATGACATCGTAGGAGCCGGCCAGCGACACGATCAGTGCTGCAAGTGGTTCGGCAAGGCTGTTGGCAAGGCTTGCGTCGTCGGCAAGCAGGACCTTCGAGACGCCGGTAAGTTTCGCTGCGGCGTCTGCTGCGGCCTGCGCGCCGGACCCGGCAACCAGAACGTGGACCTCGCCACCGATCTGCGAAGCTGCCGTCAGCGCCTTGGCGGTCTGGTCGTTGAGGCTGGCATTGTCGTGTTCTGCCAGAAGAAGAATGGCCATGAGTTTATCTCCCTAAAATCAGATCACGCCGGCGGTCTTCAAGGCGCCGACCAGTTCCTCGACGGACTTTACCTTGATGCCTGCCTTGCGGCCGCCCGGCTCCTCGGTCTTCAGAACCTTGAGGCGAGGAGCGATGTCGACGCCGAAATCCGCTGCCGTCTTCTTGTCGAGCGGCTTCTTCTTTGCCTTCATGATGTTCGGCAAGGACGCGTAGCGCGGCTCGTTCAGGCGAAGGTCCGTGGTGACGACGGCTGGAAGCTTGACCTCGACGGTCTGCAGGCCACCATCGACTTCGCGGGTAACCACAGCCTTGTCGGCGGAAAGTTCGATCTTCGAGGCAAAGGTTGCCTGCCCGGTTCCCAGCAATGCCGCCAGCATCTGGCCGGTCTGGTTTGAATCGTCGTCGATCGCCTGCTTGCCGACGATGATGAGGCCCGGCTGTTCGGCGTCGACGACGCCCTTCAGCAGCTTGGCAACGGCAAGCGGTTCGACCGTTTCGTCGGTCTCGATCAGGATCGCCCGATCGGCGCCCATTGCAAGCGCCGTGCGCAGCGTTTCTTCAGCCTTTGCCGGACCGATCGACACGACGATCACTTCCTCGGCCTTGCCGGCCTCTTTCAGGCGCAGGGCTTCCTCGACGGAAATCTCGTCGAACGGGTTCATCGACATCTTGACGTTGGCAAGCTCGACACCGGATCCATCCGGCTTGACGCGGATCTTCACGTTGTAGTCGACGACGCGCTTTACAGGCACCAGGATCTTCATGGGGTCCTTCCTTGACTTTTCTCCAGCCGCAGATTGAGATATTTGCGGCTTATCCATTTGTCAGTGGGCGACATGGATACCCATTTTTGCCCTGATGACAACGTGGATTATCCCATCTGGGTTGCGGTTTTCTCATAGGCCTATTCGGCCGGTCGGGTCTCTTGCGATACGCTCGGCTTGTGCAGCACGGCCTTCGGCGTGACGATCTCGCGGTCGAACAGGGGCACGCCCCGGCGCCGCATCACGATGACGAGTGCGGCACCCGCCAGAATTCCGCCGACATGCGCGCCCCAGGACACCGCACTATCGGCTTCGAGCCAAAGCATCACGAATTGCTGAACGATCCACAGTGTCAGCGGAACGAAAGCGGGCAGCGGCAGCGGAATTCGAAACAGAACCAGCACCCATACCCGGACGCGCGGATGCAAAATGAAATAGGCGGCGACGACACCGGAGATCGCACCCGATGCGCCGATCAGCGGCCCCTCGGACATCGGGCCGACCAGGCCGTGCAGCAGCGCGCCGGCCGCGGCACAAAGCAGGTAGAATATCAGGAAGCGGACATGCCCCAGTGCATCCTCGACATTATCGCCGAACACCCAGAGAAACAGCATGTTCGATGCAAGGTGCCAGAAATCCAGATGCAGGAAGGCGTAGGTGACGAAGGTCGCGTCTTCGGGGACGAGGATGGCAGAGGGGTCTAGCACCGCATAGTCGAAGATGATCGCCGGAATGAAGCCGAGACCCAGCGAGGCGATCTCCGTCGTTTCCGACGGAGCAAGCGTCGTGAATACCCACATGAGCACGTTCGCGGCGATCAGCGAGATCGTCACCCACTGGACACGGATATATTTCAGCGCGACGGCATCATGCAGCGGAATGAACATGCGTCGCTTCCTCTCCTCCCGTCCGTCGCGCCTTGGTCGCGCTTTCGCCTAGCGGTTCTTGCCGGGCACCCACAGAATGTCGGTCCTGCCATTCTCGTTGGCGACGCGCGCCGCGACAAACAGGAAATCCGACAGGCGGTTGATATATTTGAGCGCAGCCGGGCCGATCGCCTCATGCCGCGAAAGCTCGACCATCAGCCGTTCGGCACGCCGCGACACGGTGCGGGCGAGATGCAGATAGGCGGATGCCGGCGAACCACCGGGCAGCACGAAGGATTTCAGCGGTTCGAGATCCGCGTTCAGCGTGTCGATTTCGGTTTCCAGACGTGTCGCCTGCGCTTCGATGATCCGCAGAGGCTCGTATTCGGGCTTTTCGCCGGTATCTGGCGTTGCAAGATCGGCACCGAGATCGAACAGGTCGTTCTGGATGCGAAACAGCATCTGGTCGACCTCGCCCATGCCGGCCGTATGAAGCCTTGCCATGCCGATTGTCGAGTTGACCTCGTCGACCGTGCCATAGGCCTCGACCCTGATGTCGTGCTTGTCGCGCCGCGGGCCGGATACCAGTGCTGTCGTCCCGTCGTCGCCGGTGCGCGTGTAGATCTTGTTGAGCTTGACCATGAAGACTGTAATTTCCTTAGTTCGGCATTTCTCTAGCTCGGCCGGCCGCCGCCGGTCAGCCAGAGCGTGAACATGATGAGGATGACGGCCACGGCCTGGAGCAGCAGACGCAGCTGCATCAGCTTGTTCGACCGGTTGGCATCGGTGCCCTTTACCATGTTGAACAGGCCCTTGATCAGAACGAGTACGACCAGGCCGATGACGATCACGGTCAGAACGGTGGTAAAGGTGGCCATCGAGTTTTTGCTTTCCGCTTGCTCGCGATCAGTCGATCCGTTGCATCAATTTGTAGAAGAGCGCTGCCGGCAGGATACGTTTCAGGAACGCGCCCTGCTTGGCCGGCTTCGTCACCAGATAATGTGGCTTCGGGTTGTCGGCGGTCAAGGCATGTTTCAGTACCGTGTGAACGGCGTCCGGCCCCAGCTTGTGGCGGTTGACCGGCCCGCTCCCGTCCAGGCGCTGCAATTGCCGCTTGTATTGTTCGGCATGCGGCGAATTGATGAGGTCGATATTCTCTTTGACCTTGGCAAGCGCATTGGCCGTGAACTGCGTGTCGATCGGTCCGGGCTCGATCAGGCTCACATGAATGCCGCTTCCGTAAAGCTCCATCCGCATCGTCACGGTCAGACCTTCCAGCGCGAATTTCGAGGCGGTGTAGGCGCCCCGGTAGCGGTAGGGAACGATGCCGAGGATGGAGGAGCAGTTGACGATGCGTCCATGGCCCTGTCTCCGCATCACGGGGATGATGCGGGTTGTCAGGTCATGCCAGCCGAACAGATTGGTCTCGAACTGGAGACGCAGCACGTCGGTCGAAAGGTCTTCGACAGCGCCGGGCTGACCATAGGCGCCATTGTTGAAGAGCGCATCGATGCGGCCGCCGGTGCGGGCGAGAACGGTGTCGACGAGAGCCTCGATCGTTTCAGGCTTGGTGTAGTCCATCACCAGGGCTTCGATGCCGTCCTGTTCCAACGCTGCCAGATCGGCCTCTTTGCGCACGGTCGCGAACACCCGCCATCCCTCGGATTTGAGCGCGCGGGCACAATGAGCGCCGATCCCTGAGGAACAGCCTGTCACAATAATCGTTCTTCCGTCTGTCATGCCGATTGCATACCGTTAAGGTCTCTCTGTACAAGTTGCCGCCTACCTTCCATATTTTGCCACAAGCCTCAACTCATCCTCCACCGAAGCCCTCAGGGAGATGCCGCCTTTGGAAGAAAACTCCCCGGTCAGGTGGCCGAGACTGGCGTTCAAGGTGCTCTGGGATGCCTATTGGCATTTCTCGGAGGACGATGGATGGGCGATGGCGAGCCACGTGGCGCTGTCGGGGCTACTGGCGCTGTTTCCATTCCTGATCTTCGGCACGGCACTTGCCGGCTTTCTCGGTGCCGGCGGCTTTTCGCAAACGACCGTGCACCTCCTGTTTGATACGTGGCCGGCCGATGTCGCCGATCCGATCGCGTCCGAACTTCAGCGGGTGCTGGAGATACCGCGCGGCGGGTTGCTGACCGTATCCGTGCTGGCGGCTGCCTATTTCGCGTCGAACGGCGTCGAGGCCCTTCGCATCTCGCTCAACCGCGCCTACCGGGTCACCGAAACGCGACCCTGGTATGTGACGCGTCTTGCTAGTCTGGGTTACGTCATCCTGGCGGTGGTGATCTTTGCGGTCATCAGCATTCTTCTTCTCGCCGTCCCCGTCGCATCGCGGTTTGCTCAGACCCGTTTCCCTTGGCTGATCAGCGATCTCAATGCCGCCGCCAACTGGGGTCTCGTCGGCACGGCGTTTCTCCTGATGATCGGCCTGCTCGGGTCGCACAAGTACCTTCCGGCGGGAGATCGCCGGCTGATCGACATCATGCCGGGCGTGGCGCTGACGGTGCTTTTGTGGACATGCTTTGGGTTCGGTTTCGCGGCCTATCTTTCGACCTTCGCCAATTACGCAGCGACCTATGCGGGTCTGGCGTCGATCATGATCGTGCTGATCTTCCTATATATGGTGGGCGTGATCTTCATGCTCGGCGCCGAGTTCAATGCGGCGTTGATGAAGTACCGGATCTATTCGGTCTTCTCCCGCGTCCGGAAAGAGCGTCGCCGCCGGGGCGATGCTTCGGCTCTAGCCCTCAAGGCCGAGGAGGCGGCGAATGTCGAGCGGGCCGAGACCCGCGTCGCGCAGGGCCGCAAGCCCGGTTGATCCCTCGCTTTTCGACAGCTTCCGGTCGTCTTCGCCAAGGATCAGCCGATGATGGTGGTAGATCGGCTGCGGCAGACCGAGCAGCTCCTGCAGAAGCCGGTGAACCGACGTTGCGTGATAGAGATCCATACCCCGCACCACATGGGTAATGCCCTGCGCCGCGTCGTCCACGGTGACGGAGAGATGGTAGCTCGAAGGAGCATCCGAGCGCGACAGGACGACATCGCCCCAGGCTGCCGGATCCGCCGGGACCAGATTTGCGGCCCCATCGCCGATTTCCCGCCAGGTCAAGGGGTTCGAAACTCTCGCCATCGCCTTGTCCATGTCGAGCCGCCAGCTGTGGCGGATGCCGCTTTCGATCAGCCTCTTCCGCTCGCTATCGCTCAAGCGCCGGTCATCCTGCGGATAGAGCGGTGACCCGTCCGGGTCGCGTGGCCATGTCGCGCCATCGGCCTCGAAATCCGCGACCTTCGCCTTGACCTCGCCGCGGGTCATGAAGGCCGGATAGACGAGCCCAATGTCCATCAATTCACCAAGCGCTTCCCGGTAGATCTCGAAATGCTCGGACTGGCGGCGCGGCGGTTCTTCCCAGGAGAGTCCCAGCCAGCGGAGGTCGCGGTAGATGGCGTCCTCATACTCGGGCGTGCAACGGGCAAGGTCGATATCCTCGATCCGCAGCAGGAAGCGGCCATTCATTTCCCGCGCCATTTCGTGGTTGAGGACCGCCGAAAGCGCATGTCCGAGATGCAGCAGTCCGTTCGGGCTTGGCGCGAAACGCAGGATTGGTCTATCAGGATCGGTGGCGATTTGGGTGGCTGGCATGCCTCCTTCTGCCACGATTTGAGATGCGCAACCATGGAGAAAACCGTGCGGATCATCCGCGACCGATCGGATATCGATGAGGGACTTGCCGAACTGGTGGTCGCTGATCCGCGTCTTGCCCCCATCATCGAGATGTCCGGCGAGTTGCCACTGCGGCTGATCGAGCCGGGTTTTGCCGGCCTTGCCTCCATCATCGTCTCGCAAGTGGTTTCGCGGGCGAGCGCCGACGCGATCTGGAAGCGCATGGCGGCTGTTCGTGCCACCGAAGCCGAGGCTTTTGCAGCGCTTGATCCAGAGGTTGTCGCGAGCTTCGGTCTATCGCGGGCCAAGGCTGCGACGCTGATGCATCTTGCGACGGCGATTGCGCAGAAGGGCTTCGATCTCGATGCCATCGCGGGACTGGAGGCATCAGAGGCGACACGACAGCTGATCGCACTTCCCGGCATCGGTCCCTGGACGGCAGAGTGCTACATGATGTTTTCCGCGGGCCACCCGGATTTCTTTCCGGTAGGCGACGTGGCGCTGCAGGCAGCGGTTGCCGATGGGCTTGGCATGGAAGCGCGCCCGACAGAAAAGCAGCTCGCCGCCATCGCGCTCATCTGGCGGCCGTGGCGCTCGGTCGCGACGAGGCTTTTCTGGTCCTATTACGGGGTCCGGACGAAGCGCGACGTCTCTCCGATTTTGTGAAGTTTGAGTGACGAAGCCGCCTGTATTTAAAGGGCTTCACAATCCTGTAACAACGGTCCTAATATAGAGGAGATAGATGCCGAATCCGTTAGGAGCGTCATTTGACGATTGCAGTCTCCCCGCAGGCCTTACCGGCGCTCGTGTTGAACGCTGACTATCGGCCACTGAGCTATTATCCCTTGTCGTTGTGGTCCTGGCAGGACGCGATCAAGGCGGTATTCCTCGACCGTGTGAACATCATTGCCGAATATGATCATTCGGTATGTTCGCCCAGCTTCTCGATGAAACTGCCAAGCGTCGTCAGCCTGAAGACCTATATCCAGCCGACCCGCAATCCCGCCTTTACCCGCTTCAACGTGTTCCTTCGCGACAAGTTCGAGTGCCAGTATTGCGGCGATCATGACGATCTGACCTTCGACCACGTCATCCCGCGGGCCCATGGCGGCGAAACGACCTGGCAGAACGTTGTGGCGGCGTGTTCGCCCTGCAATTTGCGCAAGGGCAGCAAGCTTCCCAAGCAGGCCGGCATGTTCCCACACCAGAAGCCCTATGCGCCGACCGTGCAGGACCTGCATAACAACGGCCGGCTGTTTCCGCCCAACTATCTGCACGAAAGCTGGATGGACTATCTCTACTGGGATTCCGAGCTGCAGCCGTAAGGGTTACGTCTCACGCGGCCTTCTTGGCGCCGATCAAGGCGATAGCCGCGAGGATGACGCTGGCGATCACGTTCCAGCCAGCAAAGGACAGACCGAGCACGCGGAGTGCTGCTTCCGTGCAGGATGGTCCGTGCACCGTGTTGAGATCGGAGAGAAGGCTGCCGGCATTGGTCGTGACACCCGCGCCGCCGCCGCAGCTTGCGGGACCTTCCCAGAAGGCCCATTCGACGCCCGCGTGATAGACGCCCATGCCGGCACCGACCAGCATCATCAGGCCGACGAGGATCAGAAGCGTGCGGCCGATCCAGGCGGGCATGCCGAATGCCAGGGCACCCATGGCAAGAATGCCGACCGGAATTGCGTAGTAATAGGGTTCGCGCTGCAGGAGGCACATCGCGCAGGGAATATAGCCGCCGAGATACTGGAAGCCGAGCGCCGTGCCGACGGTTGCCGCCATGCCGAGCGTGACGATGACCGCATGGCCGAGACCCTTGCGGGCATGGGTGGTGGAAGCAGTCAGCGCCATCGGCTTATCCTTGTATTCCCGACGAGATTTCGGGCGCAGCTGTAAATCAGAACCGGTCATGCTGTAAACCGTGTGCCCCTTGTCAGGCAGGCCGTGTGCGGCACATTGCCGTGATGGCCCCATCCAATTTCCCATTTCTTACGAAAAGGTGCCTTCTTACTAAAAGTTACTATGGATGATATTGAAGCGCATCAGCAGCATTGGAGAATGCAAATGGATTTCACGAAAGCAACAATCCTGATTACCGGCGGCAATTCCGGCATCGGCCGCGGACTCGCCATCGCCCTTTCCGAACGCGGCGCGAAGGTGATCGTTACCGGTCGCAACGAGGCAAGCCTGAACGAAACGCTGAAGGACAATCCGGCGCTTTGCGGATACCAGCTCGATGTCACCGACAAGGACGGCCTGAACGAGTTTGCCGCTTCGGTGGTCAATGATCATCCGGATCTCAACGTCGTCATCCACAATGCCGGGATCATGGAGCGCGAGAACGTGCTCGCTGATGTCTATGACGTCGATGTGGCCGAGCGCACCATCACCACCAACCTTCTCGCACCGATCTGGCTCACCTCGGCCCTGCTTCCGCATCTGCGCCAGAAGCCGGAAGCGGCGATCGTCACCGTCTCCTCAGGTCTTGCCTTCGTGCCGCGCGCCGATTCCATGACCTACAGCGCCACCAAGGCAGCCATCCATTCCTGGACAACGAGCCTGCGGCACGAATTGCGCAGCACCAAGATTGCGGTGGTGGAGCTTGCCCCGCCGCAGGTGGCGACGGAGCTGACACCCGGCCAGTCGAAATTCGCGACGGCCATGCCGCTTGCCGATTTCGTGTCCGAGTCCGTCGGGCTGCTCTGCGCCGATCCGACGCCGTCAGAAGTGATGGTTCAGCGGGTGATGCGGCAGCGCACGGCCGAAGCCACCGGCAATTTCGACCAGGTCTTTGCGATGATCAACCCGAGCTAAGGGCTGCAATCTCTGGAGGCGCCGGTATCGCTGGCGCCTTCAGCCTTCGTCGTCGAATGCTGTCCGAGCCTTTGCCACCGCATCGTGGTTCTCGACCGCCCAGATCCAGACATTGCAAAAGGCAGCCCCGAGCGTCAGGCCGAGCGGTGATAGGCTGTATTCTACCTTGGGCGGCACGCAGGCATAGGTCTTGCGAATGACCAGACCGTCGCGTTCCATGCGCCGAAGCGTCTGGGTCAGCATTTTCTGGCTGATGCCGGTGACGCGGCGGGCGAGGTCGGAAAACCTTAAAACACCTTCGTCCCACAGCGTATCGAGGATGACCACCGTCCACTTGTCGGCAAAGCTCGAGATCATCTGGCGGACGAGGTCTTCCACCTTCGGATCGACATTGTCGGGATAGTCGCGCGCCTTGTAGCTCTCTGCCCGCGCCACGTCGTCGGCCGTGAAGACCGGCTTCTGCTGGATGCTCATGGTGGCGTATCCCCTGCTGTCGAACCTTGAGTGCGTTTGTATCGAAAAGAGAGTTAAGCAGCAAGACGAGCGCCTTCGATCCATCCACCGTGCGTTGTGGAACCATTGCGCCGGCAGGGCATTCGGACTCCCTAGCCGTGCAGGGAGCGTTCCATGTCCGATACTCTTTCAACCTACCGCAGCAAGCGTGATTTCAAGACGACCAAGGAGCCGAGCGGCGCCGCCGAAGTGCGGCCGTCCAAGCGTGGCCGCTTCGTCATCCAGAAGCACGATGCGACGCGACTGCATTACGATCTGCGGCTGGAAATGGATGGCGTGTTCAAGTCCTGGGCGGTGACCCGCGGACCCTCGCTCGATCCTCAGGACAAGCGCCTCGCCGTCGAGGTCGAGGACCATCCGCTCGACTACGGCGATTTCGAAGGCACCATTCCGAAAGGCGAGTATGGCGGCGGCACGGTCATGCTCTGGGATCGGGGATATTGGGAAGTCGACGGCGCGCTTTCCCTGGAGAAGGCTCTCGCCAAGGGCGATTTCAAATTCATTCTGGATGGCGAAAGGCTGCAGGGCGGCTTCGTGCTGGTGCGGATGAAAAAGGATCGCGATGGCGGCAAGCGCACCAACTGGCTGCTGATCAAGCATATCGACGACCATTCCGTCGACAAGGACGGCGATGCTATCCTGAAGGAGGCCGAAACGTCGGTCGCGTCCGGTCGCGACATGGCAACGATCGCTGCGGGCAAGGGACGCAAGCCGAAGCCTTTCATGCTGACCAGCGGCGCGGTCGATGCGGATGCCGTGTGGGACAGCAGCGAAGGACTGGCGGCTGACGAACGGCGCGGCAAGACCCAGGGCAAGGGCAAGAGCGCAGATAAGGCGAAACCGGCCTCGGAAAAAATGCCGGATTTCATTGCACCGCAGCTCTGCCAGATCCGCGACCGGCCACCGTCGGCAGAAGGCTGGCTGCATGAGATCAAATTCGATGGATATCGTGTTCAGATGCGCGTGCAGGATGGCAAGACCATCTTAAGGACCCGCAAGGGGCTCGACTGGACGGAGCGGTTTTCGCAGATCGCCAAGGATGCCGCAGTCCTGCCGGATACGGTCATCGACGGAGAGATCTGCGCGCTCGATCATGACGGCGCGCCGGATTTCGCAGCGCTGCAGGCGGCACTTTCCGAGGACAAGACAGACGACCTTGTCTATTTCGCCTTCGATCTCCTCTTCCACGAGGGCCAAGACCTGCGCGACATGCCGCTGGACGAGCGGAAGTCTCGACTTTCGAAGGTGATTGCCGAGGCGGAAGCGGGGGCGCGCATCCGCTATGTCGACCATTTCGAAACCGGTGGCGATGCGGTTCTGCGTTCCGCCTGCCGTCTCTCGCTCGAAGGAATCGTCTCGAAACAGGCGGATGCACCCTATCGGTCGGGCCGAAGCGATACCTGGGTCAAGGCCAAGTGCCGTGCCGGCCACGAGGTGGTGATCGGCGGTTATGCGACGACCGAAGGCAAATTCCGCTCGCTTTTGGCCGGCGTCTATCGCGACAACCATTTCGTTTATGTCGGACGCGTTGGAACCGGTTTTGGCGCGGGCAGGGCGGCGGATCTGATGTCCAAGCTCGAACCGCTTTCTGCCGACAAAAGTCCGTTTACCGGTATCGGAGCGCCGAAGAAGACCAAGGACATGCATTGGGTGAAACCGGACCTGGTTGCCGAGATCCAGTTCGCGGGCTGGACCAACGACGGCCAGGTGCGCCAGGCGGCATTCAAGGGCCTGCGCGAAGACAAGCCAGCTGATGAGGTCGAGGCGGAAAAGCCGGCTTCACCGGATCAGGAGACGCCGCAGCCAAAGGCGGAAAAGACCGCCAGCGCTGCAAAGACGACGAAGGTGCCGCGCGGCAGGGGCGGCAAGGCGGAAGTGATGGGGGTGATGCTCTCCAATCCCGACAAGCCGCTCTGGCCAAGCGATGCGCAAAACGGCGACACGCCTGTTACCAAGGAGGATCTTGGCCGTTACTACGAATCGGTTGCGAGCTGGATGATCGACCATATCAAGGGTCGGCCCTGCTCGGTCATCCGCGCGCCGGATGGTATCGGCGGCGAGCAGTTCTTCCAGCGGCATGCCATGCAAGGCACGTCGAACCTTCTGGAACTGGTCAAGGTACACGGCGACAAGAAGGCCTATCTGCAGGTCGATCGCATCGAGGGACTGGCAGCGCTGGCGCAGGTCGGATCGCTTGAACTGCACCCATGGAACTGCCAGCCGAACAAGCCCGAAGTTCCCGGCCGGCTTGTGTTCGACCTCGATCCGGCTCCCGATGTCGCCTTTCCGAAAGTGGTCGAGGCCGCGCGGGAAATTCGCGACCGGCTCGACGAACTGGGGCTGATGAGCTTTTGCAAGACGACCGGCGGCAAGGGCCTGCACGTGGTCGTGCCGCTGAAGACGGGCGGCCGCAAGGAACTAACCTGGGATGAAGCCAAGGATTTCGCGCACCGGGTTTCCAACCTGATGGCGCAGGACGATCCCGATCTCTATCTCACCAAGATGTCGAAGAAGCTGCGTGAAGGCCGCATCTTCATCGACTATCTGCGAAACGACCGCATGGCGACAGCCGTCGCGCCGCTTTCGCCGCGTGCGCGCGAGGGTGCGACGGTCTCCATGCCGCTCACCTGGACCCAGGTCAAAGCCGACCTCGACCCGCAGCGCTTCACCATTCATACGGTGCCGGCGCTGATTGCGAAAAGCGAAGCGTGGAAGGACTATTGCGATGCCGAACGGCCGCTTGCAGAGGCGATCAAGCGATTGAAGAAGGTTGAGGCTCGAGGCTGAGGGGGGTGGGAACGGTAGGCCGGCGTCGGCCTGAGGCCTCTGGCAAACCCTGAAGAAGCTTTGTTTGGGGAGAGCGATACCCCACTCTCCCTCATCCTCGCCCTTGTGGCGGGGATCCAGCGACCCGACGTCCGTCGGGTCAAAGACTCGTTTCAGCTCAAGGACTTGAGCTGACTGGATCCCCGCCACAAGGGCGAGGAAGAGGAGTGTTTGGCAACCGGATCAATTTCCCTCATGACCCGCAGAGGTATTGGCTAAGACCTTCGTCAGCAGCCCGACCCCGCCGTTCCCCACCAGCCGTCGCCCTACTTGCTCTTCCGCTTGTCTGCCGCCAGCGAGCGTTTCAGCGCATCCATGATGTCGATGACGTTGCTCGGCTTCTCCGACTCTTCCTTTTCGGCCTTCTTCGGTACCGGGCGGCGCTGCTTCTTCTTCGCCTTGATGATGTCGAGCAGATTGTCCTGCACCGGATCGGTCACGAATTTCGCGTCCCAGGGGCGGGTCTGCTGTTCTATCAGCTTGCGGATCAGCGGCAGTGTCGCCTTTTCGGGCTCGGCCTTGTCCAGTCCGTCGAAATAGTCCTTGGCCTCGCGCACTTCGTCGCCGAAGCGCAGCGTCCAGAGCACGATGCCCTTGCCGCGGGGCTCGATCATCACGGCCCGTTCGCGCCGGCCGAGCACCAGTCGCGAAATGCCGACCATCTCCTGGCTGTCCATCGCGGCACGGATCACCGAGAATGCCTCTTCGCTGACCTTCTCGTTGGGCGTCAGATAGTAGGGCGTATCGAGCCAGATCCAGTCGATTTCGGATCGCGGCGTGAAGGTCGAGATGTCGATCGTCTTGGTGCTTTCGAGCGCGACATTGTCGAGCTCTTCGTCTTCCAGCATCACGTAGTCGTCTTCGCCGCGCTGATAGCCTTTGACTTCATCGTCATCGCGCACAGGCTTGCCGGTCACTGAGTCGACGTAGTGGCTCTGCACGCGGTTGCCGGTTTCGCGGTTAAGCGTGTGGAAGCGCACCTTCTCGCTTTCCGAGGTCGCCGGTGTCATCTCGACGGAGCAGGTGACGAGCGAAAGCTTCAGATAGCCTTTCCAGTAGGGACGTATCGCCATGGCTGTCGTTTCCCTTAACCGGCCTTGCGGCGCGTGCTTGTCGAGGATGATGGTGCTGACTTGGCAGTCTTGCGCGGCGTCTTGTTGGTGTTGGCGGATTTCGGCTTGGCGCTCGCCTTGGTCTTTGCCTTCGGCTTGTCCGTTGATCCGGACTTGCCGCCCATGCCGGCGCTATCACGCAGGGCCTGAAGAAGATCGGTCGGCTTGGAGGCTGTCGGAGCCTTCCGCTTCGGGATCTTCTTGCCCTCGAGCTTCGCCTTCACCAGTTCGGCCAGCGCTTCTTCATACCGGTCGTCGAACTTGGTGGGGTCGTAGTGGCCCTTCTTGGTGCCGATGATGTGGGAGGCGAGCTCGAGCATCTCGTTGTCGATCTTCACCTCCGTCACGTCTTCGAACGCCTTGTCCGTCGAGCGGACCTCGTAATCGAAATTGAGCGTGGTGCCGATCAGCCCGTCGCCGTGGGGACGGATCAGAACCGTCCGCAGCCGGCGAAACAGGACGGTGGTGGCAATGGCGGCAACGCCTGCCTCCTTCATGCCGTCGCGCAGAAGCGCAAAGGCTTCCTCGCCGAGCTTTTGGGGCGCGAGATAATAGGGCTTGTCGAAATAGATGTCGTCGATTTCCGAGCATGGAATGAACGCGTCGATATCGAGTGTCTTGTCGCTCTCGGGGATCGCGGCGGCGATCTCGTCCGGCTCCAGCACCACGTATTTGCCGCTGCCGGTCTCGTAGCCCTTCACCTGGTCGTCGTGCTCGACGGGGTCACCTGTCTCGCTGTCCACAAACTCGCGGCGCACGCGATTTCCGGTCTTGCGATTGAGGATGTTGAAGCTGATCCGGTCCGACGATGAAACCGCTGTGTAGAGCGCGACAGGGCAGCTCACCTCGCCGAACTTGATATGACCTTTCCAGTTGGCACGTGGTGCACTCATATCGGCCTGCTCCCTTGCTTGACGGCGGGATCGTCAACGAAGGTGACGTAACGGAGCCAGAGGGCGATAGTTCCTTTTCGCGAGCGGTTGTCATGAAGTTCGAGGCCATGCGGTCCCAAATGCTCTCCCCGAAAAATATTGCGCTAGGCGGGGAACAAAACTCGGTGTTGCGCATTGCGCCTGTTGGAGCCGGGGGAAAATGGCAGAATGAACGATGACCGCTTGACCGGCGATGGCCGGCCAACCCGATCTCAGATCCATAGAGGCGATGTCATCGCCCGCACGCTTTGGCCTGCAACGAAAGCGATCCTCTCCCTCTTCCTCCTCTGTCCGCTGTTGGTTTCCTGCTCCGGCGACCTGTCGGTGCTTGATCCCGCGGGACGGGAAGCCGCGGGTGTCGCGACACTGTTCTTCGCGATGCTGATCGGCGGCGCGGTGATCTGGGTCGGCGTCGTGGTGCTTCTGTTTTATGCGGCGCGCAAGAAGAACGCCCATTCCGAACAAGGGGCGGGCAGGCTGATCCTCTGGGGCGGCGCCGTGATGCCCTGCATCGTTCTTGGCGCGCTGTTATCCTACGCCATGTGGCTGATGCCGAATGTCCGTCCGTTTTTCTCAGGCGGCGGTGAGGGGCTCCAACAGATCGATGTCACGGGCGAGCAGTACTGGTGGCGCGTCCGTTATCTCGATCCGGACGGCTCTGTCGCCTTCGAGACCGCCAACGAGATCCGCATGCCGGTCGGCGAGCGGGTGGCGTTTCAGCTGACCTCACCCGATGTCATCCATTCGTTCTGGATCCCGGTGCTCGGCGGCAAGATGGACATGATCCCCGGCCGCCGCAACGTGCTGACGCTGGAGGGTGACAAGCCCGGCTCCTATCGCGGAGTCTGCGCCGAATTCTGCGGCACCTCGCATGCGCTGATGGGCTTTACCGTGGAGGTGATGGAAAAGCCAGCCTATGACGCCTGGCTCGCATCCCGCCGCAGCGCGTCCGGTGGCGGCGATGCCGAGGGGTTGGCGCTGTTTCTGAAAAACGGCTGTTCCGCCTGCCATGCGATTTCAGGCACCGAGGCGCGCGGCGTCATTGGCCCGGATCTGACTGCATTCGGCGAACGCGGTTCGGTCGGGGCCGGCACGCTTGGCAACACCACCGCCGATATCGCCCGCTTCCTGCGCGATCCGGCCGGCATCAAGCCCGGCGTGCGGATGCCGCATTACAACATGTTGCCCGAAGCCGAAACCGATCGCATTGCACAGTATCTGAAGGGGCTTCGATGAGCGTTGAACTCGGAAATTTCTCGCCCGAGGAGCGCGCCGCCCAGGAAAAGAGGCTGCGCGACACCTGGGAAACGCCCAAGGGCTGGCGCTACTGGACGTCGGTCAACAATAGCGAGATCGGCCTCTGGTACGGCGTCACGGCATTCGTCTTCATGCTGTTTGCCGGCGTTCTCGGGCTGCTGATCCGGCTGCAGCTCGTCGTTCCCAACAATGATTTCATGTCGGCCGAGCTGTTCAACCAGGTCTTCACCCTGCACGGCACGGTCATGATGTTCCTGTTCGCGGTGCCGATCTTCGAGGCGATCGCGATCTTTCTTCTGCCCTCCATGCTCGGCGCGCGCGAACTGCCGTTCCCGCGGCTCTCGGCTTTCGGCTACTGGAGCTTTCTGCTCGGCGGCATCTTTGTCTGCGGCTCGATCTTCTTCAACGCGGCACCCAATGCCGGCTGGTTCATGTATCCGCCGCTTGCCACCGACAAGGAATATGCCGGCATCGGCGCCGACATCTGGCTGCTGGGCCTGTCCTTCATCGAGGTGGCATCGATTGCCGCAGCCGTCGAGATCATCGTCGGCATCATGAAATGCCGCGCCCCCGGCATGCGCATCAACATGATGCCGATGTTTGCCTGGTATCTGCTGATCGTCGCGGGCATGATCCTGTTTGCCTTCCCGCCGCTGATTGCCGGCGACATCCTGTTCGAGATGGAGCGGATGTTCAACTGGCCGTTCTTCGATCCATCGCGCGGCGGCGATCCCTTGCTCTGGCAGCATCTGTTCTGGATCTTCGGGCATCCGGAAGTCTACATCGTCTTCCTGCCGGCCATCGCCTTGATGGCAATGATCGTGCCGACGTTTTCGCAGCGCCCGATCGTCGGCTATTCCTGGATCGTGCTGGCGGCTGTCGGTACGGGTTTCCTGAGTTTCGGGCTGTGGGTCCACCACATGTTCGCGACCGGCCTGCCGCAGATTTCGCTCGCCTTCTTCTCGGCGGCATCGGAAGCGGTGGCAATCCCGACCGGGGTGCAGATCTTCGTGTTCATCGCCACCATGCTTGCGGGCCGGGTGATCTTTTCCGTGCCGATGCTGTTTGGGGCCGGCGGGCTGATCATCTTCGTGATCGGGGGGCTGACCGGCGTCATGGTGGCGCTCGTTCCGTTCGACTGGCAGGCGCATGACACCTATTTCATCGTGGCGCACCTGCATTACGTGCTGATCGGCGGCATGTTCTTCCCGATCGTTGCCGGCATCTACTATTACTTCCCCTTCGTGACCGGCAAAAAGCTGTCGGATACCTGGGGCAAGGTAGCCTTCTGGCTGATGTTTACGGGTTTCAACACCGCGTTCTTCCCGATGCATTTTTCCGGGCTGCGGGGCATGCCGCGGCGCGTCTTTACCTACCCGGAAGAATTCGGCTGGGATATTTTCAACCTTATCTCGACCATCGGCGCCTTCATCTTTGCGGCGGGTGTGGCCACCTTCGTGATCGACATCTTCCGCCCGAAACCCAAGCCCGCGGAACGCAATCTCAACCCGTGGAATTCCGGAACGCTGGAATGGACCAACGATCCGGACGAGAGCTGGGGCATGCGCTCCGTGCCGATCATCACCAGCCGTTACCCGCTGTGGGACCAGCCGAACCTGCAGGCCGATATCGAGGCTGGCCGGTTCTATCTGCCGGATGCGAAATCCGGTCGGCGCGAGACGCTGGTCACGTCGGTGCTCGATGCAAAGCCGATCCAGTGTCTGCGCGTCGGCGGCGTCTCCTATGTCACCATCATCGCGGCGCTGTCGCTGGGTGGCGTGTTTATCGCGCTCACCTTCCACTGGTGGATCCCCACCATCATCTGCGCCATCATCACCTTTATCGCCATCATCTACTGGCTGTGGACGGGTACGGCGCAGATCCCTGAAGCGGCCGAGACGGATGTCGGGCTGGGCCTCAGCCTGCCGGTCTACGTCTCCGGGCCCGCGTCCGTCGGATGGTGGGCGATGTTCATCACTATGGTTGGTGACGGTACCGCCTTTGCCAGCCTGATCTTCGGCTATTTCTTCTACTGGACGGTGCATGACGATTATACCGGCGTCAGTGCCGGGCCCGGCGTGTTCTGGCCGATGGTGGCACTACTGCTTTATCTAGCGGCCTGGGGCCTGACGATGCTGGCCCGGCAGCTGAACGAGAAGGGCCCAACGGGTTGCCGCTTTGCCCTCGTTGCAGCCGCAGCCGTTACCATCGCCGCCTCGCTTGCCGGTCTCGCCGGTCCATATCTTACCGGCATGGACCCGACTTCCAACGTCTATCCGGCCACCGTCTGGGTGATTGCTCTCTGGACCGTCGTCCACGGCGTGGTCGGCGTCGTCATGCAGCTCTACTGCCTTGCCCGCAGCCTCACCGGCAACATGACCGGCGAATACGATCAGGATATCCGCAACGTCACGCTCTACTGGCATTTCATGGCGTTTACCGCCGTCGTCACGTTCGGCGTGCTCGGTCTCTTTCCGCTGGTGGCATCATGAAGAGCGTTATCCCCCGCGAGGTCGAAACTCTCTGGACCCTGTTTACGGCGCCAGTGGTTTGGGCGCTGCATTTCATCATCTGCTATGCGACGGTCGCGGTTTTCTGCGCCAAGCGTCTGCCGGCGTCCTTTAGCTTCGACACGGTCCGGATCGTGCTTGTCGTCGTGACACTCGCCGCGCTCGCGATGATCGTGCTTTCGGCCTATCTCGCCTGGCGCCAGTGGGGGTTCGGTGCCAAGGACGCGCCGCATGACGAACCGACGCGCTCGTCGCGCACGCTGTTCCAAGGGTTTGCAACGCTGCTTCTGTCGGGCCTGAGCTTCGTGTCGGTCGTCTATGCGGCCATTCCGCTGATCTTCATTGCGGAGTGCCAGCCATGAAACGCCTTGCGCTGATCTCGGGAGCGCTGGTCCTCGGTCTGCTCTGGTTCGGCATCCTGCCGTTTTCCGATCGTGGCTCGTTCTCGGTGCACATGGTCGCGCATATGGGTGTGGTTGCCGTTGCATCGCCGCTGATTGCGTTTGGCATGTCCGGAACGCGCTTCGATTTCACGGCCGGTCATCTCTGGCTCACACCGATGCTCGCCTCGGTTCTGGAACTGTTTGCCGTCTGGGGCTGGCATATTCCGGCCATGCGGGAGCTATCGGAAGGGTCAGTCCCGTTCGCAGCTCTCGAGCAGCTGGTGTTTCTTGGCGCCGGGCTGACACTGTGGCTCTCCTGTCTGGGCGGTGCTGCATCCGGGCGCGAGGCGCGCCGTCTCGCCGGCACGTTCGGCCTGCTGTTTACCTCGATGCATATGACGCTGCTTGGCGCGCTTCTGTCGCTGTCGCCGCGGCCGCTTTATGGGGGCGGCGAGGTCAGCTGTTTCGGCGTTCCGCTGACGGCACTCGCCGATCAGCAGACAGGCGGTGTCGTGATGCTGCTGGTCGGTGCTATCGTCTATCTTGCAGGCGGCGTGGCGCTGCTCGCCGGAATGCTGAGGCATGATCCGGCTCCTGAGCTTGAGGGGAACGCATGATGACGATCCGCTGGAAGCATCTGATCATTCTTGCCATACTTGCGCCGATCCTCGGCCTCGGCGTCGCGTGGTCGGGCCTGATCAGCGTGCGCGCCTCGACGGGACACTGGGCAGCGACCGACTGGTTCCTGCATTGGGTGATGCGCAATTCGGTCAGCACTGCCTCAATGTCCGTCGATCCGCCACCGCTCGACAATCCGGCCCTGGTGCCTGCGGGCGCCGGCCATTTCGAAAGCGGCTGCGCCACCTGTCACGGGTCGCCGGCGCAGGGCCGGTCCGATGCCGTGCTGTCGATGCTGCCGCCGCCGCCGGATCTGAAAGTAGTCGTGCCGACCTGGACCGACGCGCAACTGTTCGAGATCGTCAAGCACGGCGTTCGCTTTACCGGCATGCCGGCCTGGCCGGTGCAGACGCGCGACGACGAAATCTGGGCGATGGTGGCGTTTCTGCGCAAACTGCCTGAGATGGATGGCATGGCCTATATCGCCGCGTCAGGGCTGCACGGCATGGGAACCGCGGGCGAAGTGTCGCCGCTGCCGATCACCTGCGAAAGCTGTCATGCGGAAGCAAAGCTCAACGATGGCAGCATAATCCCGCGTCTCGCAGGACAGTCGGAGACCTATCTGCTGGAAAGCCTCAAGGCCTATCACGACAACAGGCGGCCGAGCGGGATCATGGGTGTCGCAGTCGGCACGCTCCCGGAGGAAAGCCTGCCGGAGCTGGCGCGCTATTATGCCGGTCAGCAAAGTCCGAAACGCGATCTGCCGTCGAAGGACCAGGCGCTTGTGGAAAGAGGCCGCGAGCTTGCCGAGAAGGGACGGTCAGCGGACAAAATTCCCGTCTGTCTCAGCTGTCATGACAAGGGGGGTGCGAACCCTGCCTATCCGAAACTTTCGGGGCAGAATGCCGCCTATCTGAAGCAGCAGCTCGATCTGTTTCGAGGCGCCGTTCGTGGCGGCACGTCATCGAGCCATCTGATGGTGAATGCCGCAAAATATCTTCAGGACGACGATATCGATGCTCTCTCGGCGTTCTTCAGCCAGCGCTGACGCCAGAAAGAGATCGGCCGGGCGCAACGTGTGTTGCGTCCGGCCGGTTTTGTTTTAGGCGCGCAGGTCGAAACGATCTGCGTTCATCACCTTCACCCATGCGGCCACGAAATCCTTGACGAACTTCGTCTTGGCATCGGCCTGGGCATAGATTTCGGCAATCGCGCGCAGCTGCGAATGCGAGCCGAAGATCAGGTCGGCGCGGGTGGCAGTCCACTTCCGCGCGCTGGTGCTGCGGTCGCGACCTTCATAGACGCCACGCTCGCCGGCAACAGGTGCCCAGACGGTGCCCATGTCGAGGAGGTTGACGAAGAAGTCGTTCGTCAGCGTCTCCTTGGCAGTCGTGAACACGCCATGCTCAGGGGTGCCAACGTTCAGAACACGAAGGCCGCCGACCAGAACGGTCATTTCCGGTGCCGTCAGGGTCAGAAGCTGGGCACGGTCGACCAGTGCTTCTTCCGCCTGCATGAACTGCGTGCGCTTTTCGTTCACGTAGTTGCGGAAACCGTCGATGCGCGGCTCGAGTGCTGCAAACGACAGGGCGTCGGTCTGCGCCTCGGAGGCATCCATCCGGCCGGGCGAGAAGGGCACGACGACATCGTGACCAGCAGCCTTCGCCGCCTTTTCAACGCCGGCAGCGCCCGCCAGCACGATCAGGTCGGCAAGCGAGACCTTCTTTGCACCGGCATGGGCCGTGTTGAAGGCGGTCTGGATGTCTTCCAGCTGACGCAGAACCTTGGCAAGCTGTTCCGGCTGGTTGACGTCCCAGTCCTTCTGAGGGCTCAGACGGATGCGGGCACCGTTGGCACCGCCGCGCTTGTCAGAACCGCGGAAGCTGGAAGCCGAAGCCCAAGCGGTGGACACCAGTTCCTGAACCGAAAGACCTGTTGCCAGAACCTTTTCCTTGAGGTTGGCGATGTCAGCATCGTCGATCAGCGGATGATCGACCGGCGGAATGACGTCCTGCCAGATCAGGTCTTCGGCGGGCACTTCCGGGCCGAGGTAGCGAACCTTCGGTCCCATGTCGCGGTGGGTCAGCTTGAACCAGGCGCGGGCAAACGCGTCGGCAAATTCGGCCGGGTTTTCGAGGAAGCGGCGCGAGATCGGCTCGTAGATCGGGTCGAAACGCAGCGCCAGGTCAGACGTCAGCATGGTTGGCACATGCTTGCGGCCGGGAATGTGCGCGTCCGGTACAGAAGCGTCGGCGTTCTTTGCCTGCCACTGGTGGGCACCACCAGGGCTCTTCGTCAGTTCCCATTCAAAGCCGAACAGGTTTTCGAAGAAGTAGTTGCTCCACTGGGTCGGCGTCTGCGACCAGGTGACTTCGAGGCCGCTGCCGATCGTGTCGGCGCCCATGCCGGTGCCGTGCTTGCTCGCCCAGCCGAGGCCCTGCGATTCCAGTTCGCCGCCTTCCGGGTCGGTTCCGACCAGCGACGGATCGCCGGCGCCATGGGTCTTGCCGAACGTGTGGCCGCCGGCGACCAGCGCCACGGTTTCCTCGTCGTTCATCGCCATGCGGGCAAAGGTGCTTCTGATGTCGCGGGCCGAGGCCAGCGGGTCCGGATTGCCGTTCGGGCCTTCCGGGTTGACGTAGATGAGGCCCATCTGCACGGCGCCGAGGGGTTCGGCCAGCTCGCGCTCACCGCTATAGCGCTCGTCGCCCAGCCAGCTGCCTTCTGGACCCCAGTACAGCTCTTCCGGCTCCCACACGTCAGCACGGCCGCCGGCGAAACCGAAAGTCTTGAAGCCCATGGATTCCAGCGCAACGTTGCCGGTCAGGATCATCAGGTCGGCCCAAGAGATCTTGTTGCCGTATTTCTGCTTGATCGGCCACAGAAGGCGGCGAGCCTTATCGAGGTTGACGTTGTCAGGCCAGCTGTTGAGCGGTGCGAAACGCTGCTGGCCCATGCCGGCGCCGCCGCGGCCGTCGGTGATGCGATAGGTGCCGGCGCTGTGCCAGGCCATGCGGATGAACAGGCCACCGTAATGGCCGAAGTCGGCCGGCCACCAGTCCTTGCTATCGGTCATCAGCGCGTGAAGGTCCTGCTTCACGGCGTCGAGATCGAGCGTCTTGAATTCTTCCGCATAGTCGAACGACTTGCCCAGCGGGTTGGCCAGTGCCGTGTGGGTATGCAGGATCTGAACGTTCAGCTGGCTTGGCCACCAGTCGCGGTTCGAGCGACCGCGCGGCGTATGGCCCTGGGGGTTCTGGCCATGTGCAACGGGACACTTGCCCGCAGTGTCAGTTTTCGTGTCCATGACATTCTCCTTAGATTGTCTGTCGTGCATTGCATGAATAGGGGAGGATTGTGTGTCGCAACCCGGTGTCTCAAGTCCTACAGGAACATTTCGATAAATTTAAGTTGGATTTCCTGATGGTTGCGATAATTTCACCTTATGACCAATTTTACTCTCAAACAGCTCCGCTATTTCGAGGCTTTGGCGCGCGACGCGAGTTTCCGCAAGGCGGCTGAAGCCTGCGCCATCTCTCAGCCTGCGCTGTCGATGCAGATCAAGGAACTCGAGGATCAAGTCGGTCGCGCCCTGTTCGACCGGGGCACGCGCGACGTCCGGCTGACCGCGTTCGGAGAGCTTTTTGCGCTCCGGGCGCGCGACATCGTGCGGGCCGCCGACGAACTCGCGGATCTGTCGCGCGCGTCGCGGGACCGGTTTCTGTCGCGGCTTCGCATCGGCGTCATCCCGACCGTTGCACCCTATCTGCTTCCATCTGTTATCAACGAGCTCAACCGGGCATTCGACGGGATCCGGGTCGAGATCCGCGAAACGCAGACGACCAGACTGGTGCAGGAAGTGATGCAGGGCGGGCTCGATGTGGCGATCGTCGCGCTGCCGGTCTCCGAGCCGTCACTGACGGAGCTCAAACTGTTCGACGAGGAATTCGTGCTGGTGCGCAGCCGTGAGGATGGCGACAAACCGGTGCCGGAGCCGGATGCGCTCAAGGAAATGCGGCTTCTCCTTCTTGAGGAGGGACATTGTTTCCGCGATCAGGCGCTGTCCTTCTGCGGCATCGGGTCGAACCGCCCGCGCGAGATCCTGTCGCGGGAAATCATGGAGGGAAGCTCGCTGTCGACGCTGGTGCAGATGGTCGGTGCCGGCATCGGCGTCACGCTCATTCCGGAAATGGCGGTGCCGGTCGAGACCCGCTCCGCGCGGGTCTCTATTTCGCGGTTCGATTCACCGCCACCGGCCCGCAGCATCGGCATGATCTGGCGCAATTCGACGCCGCTTGCCAAGCAGTTGCTGCAGGTGGCCGACGTGGTGCTTGGTGCGGCCGCCATCATGCGGCAGCAGCAGACGGCCTATACGAGGCCGTCGTCCGATGCGCTTGAGATCGACGACGTAGGCGCTGCATCGTCGTTGATTTCGTAGGCATGGATATAGTCGATGACCATCTTGGCTCCGCCGGACAGATCGCCCGGCTTGCCGGCCGCGCCGCCGACGGCCAGATTGACCAGAAGGTACATCGGGTCATGCATGTCTGACGGTGTCTCGGCGCTGGCGATTGCCACGTCGTCGAAATACCAGACGATTTCCTCTTCGGTCCACAGCATGCCGTAGGTGTGGAAGCCTTCGGTGCTGGGAACGCTGATTGCAGAGGTCTGGGTGGTCTGCTTGCCGGTCTCGTTGGAATGCACCGAAACATGCACCGTGTTCGGGTCCTGGCCGCGCATTTCCACCACGTCGATTTCCGGCGGCCATGAGCCATCCTCAGGCAGCAGCCAGAAGGCTGGCCATGTCGCCTGGTCGGTCGGCATGTCGGCGCGCATTTCGAAATAGCCGTAGGTCTGCGAGAATGTCGAATGGGTGTTCAACATTCCAGACACGTAGTCGTAGCCGTTGACCGCGTCCGAGATCGCATCCGGCGTATTCTTGGCGGTGATCGTCAGCGCTCCGTTTGAGACCGAGAACGGGCTGTAGCCGGCGGTCGGCGAATAAAGCGGGTTCACGTACCACTGGCTTTCGCCATTCGTCGGCAGGGAACTGCCCTGGTCCGGCGCCCAGTGGAAGTTTGCGTCCCACGTGCCGCTCGTGCCGTTATTCAGGGAAAGCGCGTTGAACTCGTCGCCGAATGTCTTCGTCAGGACCGAGCGGTCGAGGCTGAGCGCAAACTGGTCGGCAGACAGGTCATCGGCTGTCGTTCCGGCGAATACGAGGCTGTCGCCGTCCCCGAAGTCAAGCCGCAGATTGGCGCCTTCCTGGGTCAGGCTGTTGCCCACCTGTTCGAAGGAGGTGAAGCTGTAGCCATCGAGGCGGATCTTGTCGTCGGCGCTGAAATCGGTGATCAGGTCGCTGCCATTGCCCTTGGCGACGATGAATGTGTCGGCCCCGCCGCCACCGGTCAGCACGTCGTTCCCCGCACCGCCATCGAAGGTCTGGCGCGAGGACGAGCCCGAGATGATGTTGTCGAGATCGTTGCCGAAGGCGAAGCGGTTGTCACCGGTGACGCGCAGGTTTTCGATATTGTCCGGCAGCGTGTAGCTCATCCAGGTATCGACCGTGTCGATGCCCTGGCCTGCCGCTTCAGCGGCCCGGTTGATGCTGGAATAGAGGTAATAGACGTCGTCGCCGGCGCCGCCGCTCATGGTCACGTTGACGGCGCTGTCGCCGTACATGGAGTCATTGGCCGCTGTGCCTGAGAGTGCGGTGCCGGCACCCGTCGCCGAAATCCAGGCTTTGGATGTGCCGCTGTAATACAAGGTTTCGCCAAGGGCGTTCAAAACGGTTTTGGTCATCAAAGTGTCTCCTGTTTGAAAAACGTTGACCTTTGGTCTTCTCCTCCGTTTCGTTAGAGCTCCCTGTTTCAGGCTACCGCGTCGATGCTGCACCGCACAGCGCGAACCGCTGGCGGGCTGAACAAGCTGCTCCCATTTCTGGACACGACTGTTCGTGCCGTCCTTTTTTGCGACAGAAGTGTGCGGGTATGGGGCAGGCATGCCAGATCTGGCTGTGGACAGTCGCGGTTACGGGCGGTCCAGTTCAGGTCCCAGCTGCGCGGTCAGCCATGTCTTGAATGTCAGCATGGACGGGCTGGAATGGATATGGGGCGTGCTGAACCAGTAGCCGAAATCGCTCCGGTAACCGAGGCCGGCCGGATTGATGAGCCTGCCGGTAGCAATCTCGTCGAGGATCAGGCCGCGTGGGATCAGTGCCAAGCCCTGGCCGGCAAGTGCGGCGCGGATCACCATCGTGTAATAGCCGAAGCGGGTAATGTGGCGAACAGTGGCCCCGTCGCGGTTGTGATGAGCTACAAAATGTTGCCAGTGAAACGGCGTCTGGGGATGTTCGAGCATCACGTGTTC
Source organism: Rhizobium sp. Leaf306 (assembly GCF_001423425.1). Taxonomy (GTDB): domain Bacteria; phylum Pseudomonadota; class Alphaproteobacteria; order Rhizobiales; family Rhizobiaceae; genus Neorhizobium; species Neorhizobium soli. Next base: position 456,737 of record NZ_LMNX01000004.1, on the reverse strand, counting down.
GGCAAGGTCGTCGATGTCACAAGGCGTTCCGGCCTTGGCGAAATAGTTCGGTGCGCTCACCAGAAGCACGTCTTGACCGAAGAGATAGGTGCTGTTGTCTCGGTGTTGTGGCGTCGCCGCAAACTCGAAAATGCCGTCCGGGACTTCAGACTGCGATGGCGAGATGAAGGTCGTGAACTGCACCTCGATGTCAGGATGCTGTTCCGCAAACAGATGAAACTTCGGCAACAGCCAGCGATCGCCGAAAATCGGCAGGACCTGCAGGCGCAGCACGCCGGGGCCGGGTTTCAGCCGGGCCACCAGAAGCGCGGCGTCTTCCATTGCTTTCAGGGCCGTGCGCGCGTGGTCGATATAGATGCGGCCGGCCTCGGTTGCCACCATGCCGCGCGGCGTGCGCAGGAAGGCGGGGCTGCCGATCAGTTCCTCAAGTGCCAGCAGCTGCTTGCTCACAGCACTCTGGGACAGCGCCGTCGTTTCCGCGGCAGCACTCGTCGATCCGCGTTCGGCCACCGCCAGCAGAACCTGAAGCGATGCGGTGGACGGCAGGCGCCTGCGACGTTGCTCCATCAGGGTCTCGCTGTTTTGTCGGGATGCGTTCGATCCATTATCGCCAGCGCGCCGTTGTGCGCTAGTCGTTTTTGTCATAGGGCCAAGGAAATAAGTTCGCTTGCCCATTCGTGGTGCACATGGGATCCCTGCCCATTATCTGAACAGAGGGGTTTGCTCATGTCGGCATCCGCACAGCTCTGGGGTGGACGTTTCAAGTCCGGTCCTTCCGAAGCTCTGGCCAATCTTTCACGGGCACCTGCCTCCTATTTCCGTCTCTATCGCGAAGACATCGCCGGCTCCCGGGCGCATGCGTCCGAACTGAAGCGCGCCGGCGTGCTCGATGCGGCCGAGTTTTCGGCCATCCGCTCGACGCTCGACACGATCGAGGTCGATGTCGCGGCAGGCCGCGAAACGCCTGTAGCCGGCGATGAGGATGTGCATACGTTTCTCGAGCGGCTGCTGATGGCCCGTCTCGGCGCTCTCGGCGGCAAGCTGCGCGCCGGTCGGTCGCGCAACGACCAGACCGCCAACAACACCCGTCTCTATCTCCGCCGCATGGCGCGTGAGCTCTCCGCCGGCCTGATCGACGTCGAGGACGCGATCCGCGAGCAGGCGGCACGCCATGTCGAAACCGTCATGCCCGGTTTCACGCATCTGCAGCCGGCGCAGCCCGTCGTGCTTGGTCATCACCTGATGGCGCATGCGCAGTCGCTGTTGCGCGATCTGGAGCGCTTTGGCGATTTCGACCGCCGCTTCGACCGGTCGCCGCTCGGCGCGGCAGCGCTTGCCGGTTCCGGCATCGTCAACCGGCCGGACCTGTCGGCACTTGAGCTCGGGTATTCGGCAGCTGCGGAAAACTCGATCGACTCGGTCGCATCGCGCGATATCGTCGCCGAATTCCTGTTCATCGCCTCGCTGATCGGCGTCAACCTGTCGCGTCTGGCTGAAGAGATCTGCATTTGGAGCTCCAAGCAGTTCTCCTGGGTGCGCCTGCACGACAGCTATTCCACCGGCTCCTCGATCATGCCGCAGAAGAAGAACCCTGATATCGCCGAGCTGACGCGCGGCATGTCCGGCACGCTGATTGGCAATGTCACCGGCTTTCTTGCCACGATGAAGGCGATGCCGCTCGCCTATAACCGCGATCTCGCCGAGGACAAGAAGGTCCTGTTCGAGACGATCGATACGCTGCAGCTCATCCTGCCTGCCTTTGCCGGCATGGTCGCGACACTGGAGTTCGACGTCGAGAAGCTGAGGGCAGAGGCGCCGCGCGGCTTTACCCTCGCAACGGAAGTGGCCGACTGGCTGGTCAGCCAGAACGTCACCTTTGCCGAAGCCCACGAAATTACCGGCGCTGTGGTGCGCTACTGCGAAGAGCGCGGCCATGATCTTGAAGGGCTCACCGTCGAAGATCTGCCCAAGATCGATCCGCGTCTCGGCCCCGGCCTGCTTGAGGCGATCACGCTCGAACATGCGCTTGCCAGCCGCACCGGATACGGCTGCACGGCACCCGATGCGGTGCGCGACCAGATCGGCCGGTTCGAGGCAGCGATCGACGCCCGCCGTCAGTTCGCGCTGGAAGATATCGGCGCAAAGACGGCAGTTGCCGCAAACGCTGCGGAGGCTGGCACGCGATGAGTGCATCCACGACCGTTGCTGCAGACGACAGCACCAAATACGAGGTTGCCCATCTGAAGCTGGTGCCGAAGCGGCATATCGGCCGCAACGTGGCCGCCGGCATCGTCATTCTGCTGATGGCAGCGCTTATCCGCGCCTTCAGCGTCGGTCAGATCGAATGGTCCTATGTGCGCGACTTCCTGTTTGCGCCCGTCATTCTGCAGGGCCTCGTCAACACGCTGGTCATGACAGTTGCTGCCATGGCGATCGGCATCGTGCTCGGCGTCGTGATCGCCATCATGCGGATCTCGGGCAACCCGGTTCTGTCGTGGATCGCGATCGGTTATCTGTGGATCTTCCGCGGCGCGCCGGCACTGCTGCAACTGATGCTGTGGTTCAATCTGGCGCTGATCTTCCCAACGCTCGGCATTCCCGGCCTGTTCGAATTCCGCACTGTCGATATCATGACGCCGTTTGTGGCGGCCATGCTCGGTCTCGGTATCCAGCAGGGCGCCTACACGTCGGAAGTTGTGCGAAGCGGTCTTCTGTCGGTCGATAGCGGCCAGTACGAAGCGGCCCGCACGATCGGCATGACGCAGATGAAGATGCTGCGCCGCATCGTTCTGCCGCAGGCCATGCGTGTCATGGTGCCGCCTGTCGGCAACGAGGTGATCGGCATGGTCAAGCTCACCTCGCTTGCCAGCGTCATCCAGTTTTCCGAAATCCTGCACAATGCGCAGGTCATCTACTACGCCAACACCCGCGTTCTCGAACTGCTGCTGGTGGCAAGCTTCTGGTATCTCGTCGTGGTGTCCGTTCTGTCCGTCATCCAGCAGCGCATCGAGCGCTATTATGGCCGCGGATCGAAATCTATCAGAGCATCGATGTGAGGTTGGACATGACGAAAGATATTCTGGTCAAGGCAATCGACGTCACCAAGAGCTTCGATGCGTTCAAGGCGCTCGACAAGGTGAGCCTCGAAGTCCGGCGCGGCGAAGTCGCGTGCATCGTCGGCCCGTCCGGCTCCGGCAAGAGCACGTTCCTGCGCTGCATCAACCTCCTCGAGCGGATGGACGAAGGTGCGATCTGGGTCAATGACGAGCTGATGGGCTATCGCCGCGAAGGCGACAACCTGCATGAACTGGCCGACAAGGAAATCTCCCGCCAGCGTCGCCGCATCGGCATGGTGTTCCAGCGCTTCAACCTGTTCCCGCATCTGACGGCTGTCGAAAACGTCATGGAAGGGCCGATCCAGGTTCTCGGCCAGCCGGCCGCCAAGGCGCGCGAGGATGCGCTTGCGCTTCTGGCCCGCGTCGGCCTGTCTGAAAAGGCGAACCATTACCCTTCAGAACTCTCCGGCGGCCAGCAGCAGCGCGTCGCGATCGCCCGTGCCATGGGCATGCAGCCAGACCTCATCCTGTTCGACGAGCCGACGTCTGCGCTCGATCCGGAATTGGTATCTGAAGTGCTCGACGTGATGAAGGATCTGGCCGCGTCCGGCATGACCATGATCGTCGTCACCCACGAAATGGGATTTGCACGCAACGTTGCCAACACCGTCACGTTCATGGAAGCGGGCAAGGTCGTCGAAACCGGCCCTGCTTCGGAAGTGTTGTCGGCGCCGAAAAGCGCGCGCACCGCGGAATTCATCCGGGCAGTCCATAACTGACCGCCTTCACGTTCAACCAGTCGACCAAAAACAAGAGAACAGGGGATATCATGACCAAGACATTCGCAATCGTCGCCCTCGCAGCCGTTGCTGCCGCCAGCTCGGTTTCCGCTCAGGCCCTGCCGGAGCGTATCAAGACCGCCGGCAAGATCGTCGTTGCCAACACGCCGAACTATCCGCCGATGGAATACAAGGACCCGGCCACCAACACGCTGATGGGCCTCGATATCGATCTCAGCCTGGCGCTTGCCAAGCAGCTCGGCGTGACTGTCGAATGGTCGGATATCGGCTTTGAACAGATGGTGCCGTCGGTTGCCACGGGCCGCGTCGACATCATCCATTCGGGCATGAGCGATCTGCCGAAGCGCCGCGATGCTCTCGATTTCGTCGACTACATGAAGTCCGGCGCCCAGTTCTACACGACGGCGGCCCGCAAGGACGAACTGAAGTCCGAAACCGATCTCTGCGGCAAGAATGTCGGCATGAGCCGCCGCACGTCCTTCCCGGACGAAACGGCGAAGTGGAGCGCTGCCAACTGCGAAGCCAAGGGCCTGCCGGCCGTCAAGGTCGTCGGCACCGAAGGTTCGGCCGATGCCCGCACCCAGCTGAAGCAGGGCCGCGTCGATGCCGCCGTCCAGGGTTCGGAAACCGTTCCCTACCTGATGACGCTTGAGAAGGGTGCGTATGTGTCGATCGGCGCGCCGTTCACTGCCATCTACCAGGGCATCGGTTTCTCCAAGAAGGATACCGAGCTGCGTGACGCCTATATCGGCGCGATGAAGGCCCTGATGGCCAGCGGCGAATACAAGACGATCCTTGCCAAGTGGAACCTGGAATCGGCTGCCCTCGACGGCATCTACGTCAACAGCGAAGCCCAGAAGTAATCTTTCACGTGTCGCAGAACGGGTGCCTCCGGCCTGATCTCCTTCAGGCCGGACGGTCGGCGGACCAGTCCGTTTTGCATCGGAAGCCGGGCTATCTGTTCAGCGGTGGCCCGGCTTTGCATTCTTTCCGACCGGAGGTTTTGTAATGCCCTTCGACCTTACCCCCCGTCCGCTCAATCCGGCGCCTCCCACACCCGCCATGGTCTGGCCGAACGGCGCGAAAAGCGCTCTCTTCATCGGCTTCGACGTGGATGCGGAAACCGCCTGGATCGGCAACAACCCTTCCAATGTCGACCGCATGGTGACGACCTCGCATGGCGGCTACGACGCCCGCGTCGGCATTTCAAAAATCGTGTCGCTGATGGATGAACTGTCGCTACCGGCGACCTTCTTTATTCCAGGCTGGACGGCGCTTGCGCATCCCGCCCAGTGCGAAGCGATCCTGAAGGCTGGCCACGAGATCGGCCATCACGGCTATCTCCACAAGCTGCCCGACCGCGACAAGCTGGATGAGGCCTTCGAGGAAATCGATCGCGGCTATGAGGCGCTGCACCAGGTGCTAGGCGTGCGGCCGATCGGCTACCGCGCACCATCGGGTGAGAATTTCCCGGAACTGCTCGCCTATCTCTCGAAATCCGGCATGCGCTATTCCAGCTCCTTCCGCGACGATATCCTGCCTTACAGGCATGCGGATCATGGCGGCGAGCGCGGTCTGATCGAGATCCCGGTCAACTTCGCCTTCGACGACTGGAATTTCGGCATGACGAGCCGCACCAGTTCACGCCCGATCTTCGGACGCGACGCGGTGCTGCAGCTGTGGATTGACGAATTCGAGGCGACACATGCTTGGGGCGGCGTCACGACGCTGGTCCTCCATCCGCAGGTTTCGGGACGGCCGATGCGCTGGCATCTGCTGCGCGATTTCCTGATCCATGTGCAAAGCAGAACCGATGTCTGGATTGCCACGGGCGCCGAGATATCGGACCATTTCGACGCGCTGGAAGCGGCCCGCGCAGAGCTTTAAGAAAGACCTGGAGAAACCGACATGACGTTCGACACGAAAAAGCTGGAAGAGCTTCGAGCAAAATACGGCGAAGGCCACGGCGGCAGCATCCATGATCCGGAATTTCGCGCCGTCGCCGACCGGATCTTTTCCGCAAGCGGCACGCGCTCGGCCCCCTATGCGGGCGTTCCGACGCTTCTCGATGCGCCGCTCGTCCACATCGATGCGGACAATCCGGATTTCGGCGATCTTCAGGTAGCGCTGATCGGCGTGCCGATGGATCTCGGCGTCACCAACCGTCCGGGCTCCCGCTTTGGGCCGCGGGCACTGCGCACGATCGAGCGCGTCGGTCCCTATAATCACGTGCTGAAGACCGCGCCGACCTTCGAGATGAAGGTGGCCGATATCGGCGACGTGCCGTTCCGCAGCCGTTACCGGCTGGAAATGAGCCATGACGATATCGAGGCGCATTTCAACAAGGTCGTCGATGCGGGCGTGATCCCCTTGTCGGTCGGCGGCGACCATTCGATCACGCATCCGATCCTCAAGGCGGTCGGCCGCGACCGTCCGGTCGGAATGATCCATATCGACGCCCATTGCGATACGGGCGGCGCCTACGATCTCACCAAGTTCCACCATGGCGGCCCGTTCCGCAACGCGGTTCTCGACGGCGTGCTTGATCCGACACGGGTCATCCAGATCGGCATCCGCGGTGCGGCCGAATATCTGTGGGAGTTCTCCTTCGAAAGCGGCATGACCGTCATTCATGCCGAGGAGATCGGCAAGATGGGCATCGACGCCGTCATTGCCAAGGCGCGCGAAATCGTCGGCGATGGCCCGACCTATCTCTCCTTCGATATCGACAGCCTCGATCCGGCCTATGCGCCGGGCACCGGCACGCCTGAGATCGGCGGGCTCACCAGCCGTCAGGCGCTCGATATCCTGCACGGGCTCAAAGGTCTGAACTTCGTCGGCGGCGATGTCGTCGAAGTGGCGCCGCAATACGATACGACCACCAACACGGCGCATGCGGGCGCCCAGATGCTGTTCGAGATCCTCAGCCTGATCCGCTTCAGCCCTGCACTGAAGGGCTGACCTCTAAGCCTTCTGACAGTAATGCGCCGTCGGTGCGTTGCTGTCAGGCTCGGCTTCGCCTGGCTGCGGCGACACGATCGGCTTGAACAGGCTCCGGTCGGGCTTTAGATCAAGAAGTGGCGTGCCATCGAGGCAGTCCATGCCGCGCACCAGAAGCACATTGCCCTCGACGCCTTCAAGAACCACAATCGACGTCCCGATCGGGTTCGGCCGGACAGGGGAGCGCAGCGAGAAGGTGCCGTGCACCTTGCCGCTGCTGGCGGGGCTCTGCAGAACCAGATCGCGCCGCGCCTGATGCAGCCAGTAGAGGACTTCCAGCCTCTCGAATTTCTCAACGCCCTTCAGGGCCGCAACCCATGGCTCGAATATCTCGATCCGGCAGATCGGTCCGGTATGGCTGCCCTGACGCGGCGTTTCGCTGCGTGCAGTCCAGGGGGTCGAAATGCGTCCGATGAAGATCAGCCCCGCATCGTTCGCCTCCGGCGGCGTGACCTGAACCTCGTTCTCGCGGATGCCGTTATCGTGCGCCATGTCGTTCTCCGATCAACTGGTTCTGCTCCACGTTTCGCGAAGCAACCAGATCTCCCCAGCATGGCTGAAATACTGCTGTTTCGCAAAATGTGAAGCTGCGCGGAACAGTTTCCCGTTTTCCGGATTTCTTATTGCGAATAATTTGCAACTACGATCTTTATGTGCGAATGAATTGCAATTGCAACAACGAGAGCACGATCGACGATGGATATCCGATCCCGAATGAATTCCAGCGGCTGGCTCAAAAGCGGCGGTGATGCCTCGCTGATGGATGTTCATCGCTCGATCCCGGTGCGCGGCCAGGGATCGAAGCTCCGGCGGGCGTTCGCGTTCTTCGGTCCCGGTTATCTCGTTGCGGTCGGCTATATGGATCCGGGCAACTGGGCGACGTCGCTCGCCGGCGGTTCGCAGTTCGGTTACCTGCTCCTGTCGGTCGCACTCTTGTCGAACATCATGGCGATCGTGCTGCAATCGCTCTGCGCGCGGCTGGCGGTCGCTTCCGGCCGCGATCTCGCTCAGGCCTGTCGCGACGCATTCCCGCGTCCCGTCGCCTACATGCTCTGGCTGTTTGCCGAAATCGCCATCATCGCCACCGATATCGCCGAGGTGATCGGCACCGCGATCGGCCTCAACCTGATCTTCGGCATTCCGCTGGAAATCGGCGTTCTCATCACCGCGCTCGATGTCTTCCTCATTCTCTACCTGCAGAAGCTCGGATTCCGGTTCCTGGAAGCCTTCGTCATCGGTTTGCTGGGCGTCATTACCGCTTGTTTCGCCATCCAGATCGCCATGGCGGACCCGAACTGGGGCGAGGTCATTCGTGGCTTTGCGCCGACCACCGAGATCGTCACCAATCCCAACATGCTCTATCTGGCGCTGGGTATTCTCGGCGCCACCGTCATGCCGCATAACCTTTATCTGCATTCCGGCATCGTCCAGACCCGTAATTACGGGGACAGCGTCGAGGAGAAGCGGGAGGCGATCAAGTTCGCGACGATCGACAGCACCGTCGCCTTGATGTTCGCGCTTCTGATCAACGCATCGATCCTCATTCTGGCGGCCGCCGCTTTTCATGCCAACGGCCATACGGCGGTGGCGGAACTCGGCGACGCGCACAATCTTCTCTCACCGGTTCTCGGCTATGCCATCGCGCCGACGCTGTTCGGGATCGCACTCCTCTGCTGCGGCCTGAATTCCACGGTGACAGCGACCTTGGCGGGCCAGATCGTCATGGAAGGGTTCCTGCATATCCGGCTCGCAGCCTGGGTACGGCGGCTGATCACCCGCGGCATCGCCATCATTCCGGCGGCAGCGGTCACCATCTTCTACGGCGATGGCGGCACGGCGGAGCTTCTGATCCTGACGCAGGTCGTGCTCAGCCTGCAGCTCTCCTTCGCGGTCTTCCCGCTGGTGATGTTCACGTCCGACAAGCGCAAAATGGGCGTCTTCGTCGCACCTCTCTGGCTGCGCGCCTTTGCCTGGCTGATCGCCATCGTCATCGGCGCCCTCAACATCAAGCTGCTGGTGGATTTCGTCCTGTAACCGGAAAAGTCATCGAGCCCAGAATGTGCTCGGCCGTGCGGGCAATCGTCTCGGCGGCCGCTCCCTTTTTCCAGGCAAGCGACAGATGCATGTCGTAGGCCTCGGGAAGCGCGATCGCCGCCATCCGCTCGTCCGGCTGTGGAATGGCCCAGAGCGGCAGAAGCGCGATATAGCCGTGATCGCTGACGAGGTTGGCGATGACGGGAATGGAATCGATTTCGACGAAGGTCAGTGCCGCCCGTTCGTCCGCAGTTAGGATGTCCTCGGTCAGCGCCCCGAATTTCTGCCGCAACCCGCTTTTGAGGCTCGGCAGCGCGATCGGATGACGCAGCAGCAGTTGCCGCAGATCGCCGCGATGGTCAGCGATCACATCAGCGGCTCCAACCATGGCAAGTCCGCTCCGCGAAATCACCCGGTGTTCGACGCCGGGCGGCATGTCGAGCGTGTCGACCAGCACGAGATCGTAGGTCCGGTCGGTAATGCCGGACAGCAGCTCCTCGGCATTGGTGCTGGAGATATAGAGCGGCCGTCGCGGCATGTGCTTCGGCCAGTCGGCGGCAAGTTTTGCGAGGATCCGGGCAATCAGGCTTTCGCGTCCGAGCGGCGTCACCGAGCCGACGCGGGTCGTCGATGCGGCACGCCGGAAACGGTCGCCGGCATGGTCAGAAATTTTCAGCCAGATCGCTTCGAGCTCTTCTCCGAGAGCGATCACCCGTTGCCCGCTCGCATTGGGAACGGCGCCGGCGGCCGCCCGGTCGAGAAGGGGAAGGCCGAGATCGCGCTCCAGACTGCGGATCTGCCGCGTCAGCTGCGGCTGGCCGATGCCGATCTCCTGCGCCGCCCGCCTTATGCTGCCGCTGCGGCCGACCACGAGGAAACGCTGCAGCGCCAGAAGCGGTACGGAAAGCCGGGCTCCGTCTTCGGGCGAGCCGTCCTTGTCGCCGAGACCCGAGAGCTCGCCGACCAGCATGGCAGCTCGCTGCAGATCGCGACCGATCCTGACGCCCTCAAGCGTTGGCTGGATGCGGTTGCCGGATGTCGTCGTCAGCGGTGTGGCGATATGAAACTGCAGCCTTGCCAGCGCGGCAGAGACGCTGGAGACCGGTCGGTCCAGCACCTTCGCCGTTTCGCGGATGCCGCCCAAGGCGAGCACATGATGGGCGATCAGCAGCGAGGCAAGGTCCATGACGGCTTCCGGGTGAGCATATAAGAGGATGACAGCAATGATATCGTGCGTTCACGATATGGGATATCCCTCTGCCGATCAAATTCTCCTAGTCTGCCCCCAAGCGGTTCCGATCGAACGCGCGCCCCAAGGCTAAAGGGCTCAAGGCTTCAAGGCTTCAAGGAGACAGGCCGATGTCGGATTTCGATCTTGTTCTGAAAGGCACGCTGGTCCTTGCCGACCGCATCGTTCCCGAAGGTTATGTGGCGGTCCGCGACGGGCTGGTTGCGTCAGTCGGTCAGGGCCAGATGCCGTCCGCGCGCGAAAGCCACGATCTCGGCGCGTCGCTGATCCTTCCGGGTGCCGTGGATGCGCAGGTTCATTCGCTTTCGCAGAAAAACCAGGAGGATTTCATCTGGTCGACCCGCTCGGCAGCTGCCGGTGGCGTCACCACCATTGTCGACATGCCCTATGACGAGGGCAATCTGGTCTGCTCGGCGGATGCGGTGCGAAGCAAAGTTGCTCATGCGGAAAGCCAAGCGCGGGTCGATTTCGCGCTTTATGGCACCGTCGATCCGCAGGAGGGCGCGGTGCGCATTCGCGAACAGGTGGATGCCGGCGTCGCGGCCTTCAAGTTCTCCACGTTCGGGACCGATCCGAAGCGTTTTCCGCGCATTTTTGCGCCGCTGATGGCTGAGTGCTTTGCCGCCATCGCGCCAACCGGACTGACGGCCGGCGTCCACAACGAGAACGACGAATATGTCCGCTGGGCGATGGCTGAGGTGAAGGCCTCCGGCATTACCGATTACCGTGCCCACGAGATGTCGCGTCCGCCGCTGACCGAGCTTCTGGCGATGACCGAGATCTACGAGATCGGTGCGGCCACCGGCTGTCCGGCCCATGTGGTGCACTGCTCGCTCGGTCGCGGTTACGAGATCGCCGCCGGCTACCGCGCGCAAGGGCATCGCGCCACGGTCGAATGCCTGATTCATTACCTGACGCTCGACCAGGAAACCGATGCGAGACGGCTCGGCGGCAAGTCGAAATGCAATCCGCCGATCCGGCCGCGGGCGGAGGTGGAAAAGCTCTGGCGACATCTGGCGGCCGGCAATGTCACGCTTCTCTCCACCGATCACGTCAGCTGGTCGCTCGACCGCAAGACCAATCCGGACATGCTTGCCAATGCCTCCGGCCTGCCGGGTCTCGAAGCCATGGTGCCGCTGTTCATCAAAGGCGCGCTGGAGCGCGGCGTATCGCTCACCTGGGCAGCAAGGCTGATGGCGCTCAATCCCGCCCGGCATTTCCGCATCGATCACGTCAAGGGCGCGCTGGAAGTCGGCAAGCACGCCGATATCGCGGTGCTGACGGCGGAAGAGCATGTGTTCGACGCGTCGAAGACCGGCAACAACGTCGTCGGATGGTCGCCCTATGACGGAATGACCTTGCCCTACAAGGTGGCCGGAACCTATCTTCGCGGCACACTCGCCTATGACGGATCGAAGGTGCTGGCGCAGCCCGGCACCGGCCGGTTCGTGCGGCCCCCGGCCAACCTTTCACTTCAGGATTTTTGATCGCATGACCTCCAATCTCGCCGTCAACGCCGACCGGATCGCAGCCGATATCGAGGCGCTGGCTGCTATCACCGAACCGGACAGGCCCTGGGCGCGCCGGGCCTTCACGCCGATGTTCTTGAAGGGCCGCGCTTACGTCGAGAAGATCTTTCGCGAGGCCGGGCTCGAAACCCACATCGATGCCGCCGGCAACATGACCGGGCGGCGCAGGGGAACGGTGGAGGGCAAGGGCACGATCATGCTCGGCTCGCATACGGATACGGTGCCGAACGGCGGCCGGTTCGATGGCATTGCCGGGGTGATTGCTGGTCTCGAAGTGGCGCGTTCGCTCAAGGATGCCGGCATCGCGCTGGAACACGATCTGGAAATCGTCGATTTTCTCGCCGAGGAAGTCTCGATCTTCGGTGTGTCCTGCATCGGCAGCCGCGGCATGACCGGCGTTCGGCCGCCCGAATGGCTGGAGCGCAGCACCGATGGTGTCACGCTCGCAGACGGCATCCGTCAGGTCGGCGGCGATCCGGACACCGTATTCACGCGCACCGATATCAAAGCCTTCCTCGAACTGCATATCGAGCAGGGCACGGTGCTGGAGCGCGAAAACGTCGATATCGGCATCGTCGGCGCCATCACCGGCATTTCCCGTTTCGAAATCCTGGTGGAAGGCCGTGCCGATCATGCCGGCACCACCCCGATGAATGCACGCTATGATGCGCTGGGGGCCGCATCGATCATCGTGCTCGGCATCGAAGAGATCGCCCGGGAGCTTGCGTCGGGCAAAAGCTATTTTGCCGGCACCGTCGGCGAGTTCTCGATGGAGCCGAACGCCGCCAATGTCATCCCCTCGCATGTCCGCATGCTGATCGATGCGCGCGCCGTCGATGACGCGGTGATGGACGAATTCGTCGCTTCCGTCACCGCGCTTTGTGCACAGACGGCCTCGGAGCGCAGCGTGACGATCGCCGACCCGCGGCGGGTGTCGCATGCGGCGCCGACGCCGATGTCGGACATGGTGACCGGTGTGCTTGCCGAAAGTGCGCAGCGGATCGGCGCGACCAGCCGGCCGATGGTGTCGGGCGCCGGTCACGATGCGGCGTTTCTGTCCAAGGTGGCGCCGGCTGCGATGATCTTCATTGCCAGCAAGGATGGCCGCAGCCACGCGGCGGAGGAATGGTCCGACAACGACGATATCGCACTGGGCGCTGCCGTTCTCTACGAGGCGGTCTTGGCACTCGACAAACAATAGGGGCGAGGGCATGGGTCGCATACTGACGGAGAACGATGTCGAGGCGGCGGTGCGCGGCGGCTCGGTCTATGCGGCGGGCGGCGGCGGCTGGTCGGATCACGGCCGCATGCTCGGCTATGCGGCCGTCTCGGTCGGCAGGCCCGAACTCGTGACCATCGACGAACTGTCCGACGACGACTGGGTGGCGACGGCTGCCGCGATCGGCGCACCGGCCTCGACCACCGCCTGGGAAATGCAGGGCATCGACTACGTCAAGGCCGTGCAGCTGCTGCAGGATGCGCTCGGCGAAAAGGTTGCGGCGCTGATGATCGGCCAGAACGGCAAATCCTCGACGCTCAACGGCTGGCTGCCATCGGCCATCCTCGGGACCAAGGTGCTCGATGCCGTGGGCGACGTGCGCGCCCATCCGACCGGCGACATGGGCTCGATCGGCATGGCGAATTCGCCCGAACAGATGATCCAGACGGCAGTCGGCGGCAACCGGGCGGAAAACCGCTACATCGAACTCGTCGTGCGCGGCGCCACCGCCAAGGTCTCGCCGATCCTTCGCACCGCCTCGGACATGTCCGGCGGCTTCATCGCCTCCTGCCGCAATCCGCTGCGCGCGTCCTATGTGCGCAACAATGCAGCGCTCGGCGGCATCAGTCTGGCGCTGACGCTTGGCGAGGCGATTATCGAGGCCGATGCGAAGGGCGGATCTGCCATCATCGACGCGATCGTCAGGACCACCGGCGGCACTATCCTGGTCGAGGCCGAGGTGACCGCCAAATCCGTGGTCTATACCAAGGAAGCCTTCGATGTCGGCACGATCACGCTTGGGCGCGGCGACGGGGCGATCACGCTGCATGTCATGAACGAATACATGGCGGTGGACGATGCCGGCGGCAACCGCCTCGCCACCTTCCCGGATATCATCGCGACGCTGTCTCCGCAGGGCGAACCGATGAGCGTCGGTCAGTTGCAGGTCGGCATGCCGGTGTTTCTGCTGCATGTGCCAAAGACACTCATCCCGCTGTCGTCGAGCGTCAAGGACCCATCGGTCTATCCGATCTGCGAGGCGGCGCTGGGGATCAGGATTGCGGATTATGCGCTGGGGTAGGGTCGAACAAAACCCCGCCCCCAACCCCTCCCCACAAGGGGGAGGGGCTTAACCTGCCGCACCGACAGCGCTGGATATAGGACGCGACAGTGCCGCAGATCTTCTCCCCCTTTGTGGGGGAGATGGCCGACAGGCCAGAGGGGGCCTGGCTGCCCTCACACCCTAACCCTCGCCCCGCGAGCAGGGAGAGGGGACGTGCCTCGATTGGGGTAGGGAGAGTACCGCTGGTTTTCTCCCCCCTTGTGGGGGAGATGGCCGGCAGGCCAGAGGGGGTGGCTGCCCTCACCCTAACCCTCTCCCCGCGAGCAGGGAGATGGGACGTGCCTCGATTGGGGCAGGGAGCGTGCCGCTGGTTTTCTCCCCCCTTGTGGGGGAGATGGCCGGCAGGCCAGAGGGGGGCTTTCTTGGCCCGGCACTACATTGGGTGAGGCAATCCTCACGAGACAGGAGATCACGCCATGCCAAAGCCCAATCCGCGCCATCCGAAATTCCCGATCCCCGGCGGGCCTGACCTGCGCGCCAAGGGCTGGCGGCAGGAGGCTCTGCTGCGGCTTCTGGAAAACGTGCTTTCAGTCGGCGAGGATCCGGACAATTTGATCGTCTATGCGGCGCTCGGCAAGGCGGCGCGCAATTGGGCGGCGCATGAGGCGATCGTGCGCACACTGAAGACGATGGACGAGGATCAGACGCTGATCATCCAGTCCGGCAAGCCGGTCGGGTTGCTCAAGACCCATGACAAGGCGCCGCTCGTCATCATGGCCAATTGCAACATCGTGGGGCAGTGGGCGAAGGCCGAGTATTTCTACGCGCTGCAGGAAAAGGGTCTGATCTGCTGGGGCGGGCTGACGGCCGGAGCGTGGCAGTATATCGGCAGCCAGGGCGTCATTCAGGGCACCTACGAGATCTTCATGCGGATTGCCGAGAAGCGCTTCGGCGGCACGCTTGCCGGTCGCTTCATCCTGACCGCCGGCCTCGGCGGCATGGGCGGCGCGCAACCGCTTGCCGGTCGCATGGCGGGCGCTGCGATCCTGGTGATCGATATCGATCCGGAGCGGGTCGCCAAGCGCCGCGAGATCGGGTTTCTCGACGAGGTTGCGCCGGATCTCGATACGGCGATTGCGATGATCGATGCGGCGGTCAGCGAAAAACGCGCCGTCTCGGTCGGTCTGGTCGGCAATGCCGCCGACATCTACCCGCAGATCGTCAAGCGCGGCATCGTGCCCGATATCGTCTCCGACCAGACTTCGGCGCATGATCTCGTCTATGGCTACGTCCCGAAGGGGATGAGCCTTGAGGAAGTGCGGCGTCTTCGCAAGGAAGGTCGGGGCCAGTTGATGGCCGCGAGCCGCGCCTCGATCGCCGATCATGTCCGCGCCATGCTGAGCCTGCAGGAAAAGGGTGCGGAAGTGTTCGACAACGGCAACCTGATCCGCACCCAGGCACGCGAAGGCGGCGTTGCCAACGCCTTCGACATTCCGATCTTTACCGAAGCCTATCTGCGGCCGCTGTTTAGCAAGGCGATCGGGCCGTTTCGCTGGATGGCGCTATCGGGCGAAGAGAGCGATATCGCCCGCATCGACGATCTCGTGCTCGAGCTTTTCCCGGATAATTTCATCGTCACCAACTGGATCAGGCTGGCGCGCGAAAACGTGCCCTTCGAAGGCTTGCCAGCACGCATCGCCTGGCTCGGGCATGGCGAACGCACCAGGCTCGCGTTGGCCGTGAACGCACTGGTCGCAAGCGGCGAACTTGCCGGGCCGATCGCGTTTTCGCGCGATCATCTCGATGCCGGCGCCATGGCGCATCCCAATATCATGACCGAGAACATGAAGGACGGATCGGATGCGATCGCCGACTGGCCGCTGATCAACGCGATGACGATGTGCGCCTCGATGGCCGATCTCGTCGTCATCCATTCGGGCGGCGGCGGATATGCGGGTTACATGACATCTGCCGGTGTCACCATCATTGCCGATGGCACCGAAAAGGGGGCGGAACGGCTTGAACATTCGATCA
This sequence comes from Rhizobium sp. Leaf306, assembly GCF_001423425.1. GTDB lineage: Bacteria > Pseudomonadota > Alphaproteobacteria > Rhizobiales > Rhizobiaceae > Neorhizobium > Neorhizobium soli. The sequence goes on along the minus strand of NZ_LMNX01000004.1, from coordinate 440,753 downwards.
CCAACGATACCTCGCTCGGCATTATCCGCTATGCGGATGCCGGCTATGACGAGGCGATCGAGGCTGCCGAAACGGCCGGTCTTAAATTGCCCTAGAACGGGTCTTCGTTAAAGCTTTGGAGGGGTGCGTTAACCTTTTGTTAACCACCCCGGCGCTACATCTAACGTCAACGATTTGTTTACGTAGATGACCAAAGTGCTAACAGACGCTCGCTCAATCCGTATCAAGGGCCGCTCGTTTTTGGCGGTCGTCTTGTCCCCCGATCTGCCGCTCGACAACTGGCTCGCGCGCCTTGACGATCTGGCTGCCCGCTCGGCCGGCTTCTTTCTCGACCGGCCGGTCGTGCTCGATATTTCCGAGGTTTCGATCGACAAGATCGAGCTGAAGGACCTGCTCGAACAACTGGCCGAACGCAATGTCCGGATCATGGGTATCGAAGGCGCTCGCCCGTCGATGCTTGGCCCCGGCATGCCGCCGGCGATGCGGGGCGGCAAGGCTGCATCCGATTTCGAAGTCCCGGAAAAGTCCGAGGATAAGTCGGCTCAAGAAAGCTCCGGACAAGTTGGCGTTGCTACCAAGCAAGGTGCCAAGCAGCCGGAAACGGATACCGACAGTCAGCTCCGCAACGAGCCGATCAAGGTTGCCGAGGTCCGGCCGGTCATCCAGTCGCTGGTGATCAACGAGCCGGTTCGCTCCGGTCAGTCGGTCATCTTCGCGGAAGGTGACGTGACCGTTATCGGTTCGGTTGCCTCCGGTGCCGAAGTGATTGCCGGCGGTTCGGTGCATGTCTACGGCGCAATACGCGGCCGAGTCATGGCTGGATCATTGGGGAATGCAACGGCTCGGATCTTTTGCCGCAAGCTCGAGGCCGAACTGGTCGCGATCGACGGCATCTACAAGATGGCCGAGGACATGGACGCAAGCCTTCGCGGGCAGCCGGTCCAGCTCTGGCTCGACGGCGACATCATCATGGCAGAAACGCTCAGTTAAGAAATGAAAAAAAGCAAATGATAACGGGCCGGCAGGACACAGGAGAGATTGGTATGGGGAAAGTCATAGTTGTGACTTCGGGCAAGGGAGGGGTCGGCAAGACGACCTCGACCGCGGCCCTCGGCGCGGCGCTCGCCAGCCGCGGCGAAAAGGTCGTCGTCGTCGATTTTGATGTCGGGTTGCGTAACCTCGATCTCGTCATGGGTGCCGAGCGCCGGGTCGTCTACGACCTCGTCAACGTCATCCAGGGCGATGCGAAGCTTCCGCAGGCCCTGATCCGCGACAAGCGCCTCGACAACCTGTTCCTGCTGCCCGCCTCGCAGACACGCGACAAGGATGCCCTGACATCCGAAGGTGTCGAGCGCGTGATGGCCGATCTGAAGCGCTACTTCGACTGGATCATCTGCGACAGCCCTGCCGGCATCGAGCGCGGTGCAACGCTTGCCATGCGCCATGCGGATATGGCCGTCGTGGTCACCAATCCGGAAGTCTCTTCGGTGCGCGACAGCGACCGCATCATCGGTCTTCTCGATTCCAAGACGCTCAAGGCCGAAAACGGTGAGCGGATGGAAAAGTATCTTTTGCTGACCCGCTACGACGTCAACCGTGCCGAGCGTGGCGACATGCTGAAGGTGGACGACGTTCTGGAAATCCTGTCGATCCCGCTGATCGGCATCATTCCGGAAAGCATGGATGTGCTGCGTGCCTCCAACATCGGTGCACCGGTGACGCTGGCCGACGCCAAGAGCGCTCCGGCCCAGGCTTATTTCGATGCCGCGCGGCGTCTCGCCGGCGAGGTCCTGCCAATGACCATCCCGGGCGAAAAGCGCGGTCTCTTCGGCAAGATCTTCGGAAGGAAGGCCGCATGAACATGTTCCGCCTTTTCAACAGGCCGAAATCGGCGCCCGCGGCCCGCGAGCGTCTCCAGGTACTGCTTGCTCATGAACGCATGGTTGTCGGCACCGATCTGGTCGCCGTGCTGCGCGAGGAAATTCTGGCCGTCATCGCCAAACACGTCCAGCTGGACGCCGACCGCGTAACGGTAAAGATGGATCGCGACGAGCACTGCACTATCCTGGAGATCGACGTCGAGATCCCGCTCAATGCGAGCGCCCAGGCCGCAGCCTGAACGTCTCTATCGAGTTAGCCTCCCAAGGCTGGTTTGAAAGGCGGGTATGTCCGGCGGGACATGCCCGCCTTTTGCGTCGTCCCAGCGGACTTCCAGATGGCCGCCGAGCGCCCGGACACCCTTGTCGATGGCTTTGAAATCCGGGTAGCGGCTCTTGTATCCGCGGGTCTGGAAATACTGGCCGGTGCCGGCCTCTTCATCCATATCGCGCATGATCCACCGGATCGCGTAGCAGCGGCTTCGCAGCTGATCCAGCGCCGGAATGCCTGTCAGCTTGTAGGGCTTCCGGCTGCGGCGAAAACCGTAATAGCGGGCCGCCGCCTGGATCCGGTCCCAGCTGACGCCCGGAAACGCGTCGCAGATCTCTTTCCGGTCTGCGGCGGGATAGAGCCTGCGCAATTTCTGCCGGGCCGACCATCCCCAGGCCTGCCGGCGTGGTGCAAGACCCAGTCTCTGGCAGCGTGTCTGTATGGCCTTTTTCGACCGGGCATGCAGAACCTGGCTTATGGCAAAGTAATCGGGATGAAAGATCCGGCAGATCAGGTCTTCCTCATCCGTCCAGAGCTTGTGTCCGCTGACGGTGAAGCCCGAACGCAGTATCTTCAGTCGTGTCCGCTCGGTGAGAGCTAAGTCTTTCGCAAGCTGCGCCAGGTCCATCGCAGGGTCCTCTGACGCTGGCGGCTATGGCTTCTTGACGTTCAGCGCCCGGAATGAGTTGAACGTTCCTCCCTTGTCGGTGAACAGGTCCACAAGCGGCTTCGGCAGACCGTTCAGCTCCCGCAGCTTGAGCGCGAGGAAGGCAAATTCCAGCTTGAGGCGATCGATTTCCTGCGCCCGGGCATCGAGAATGCGTGCCTCGATCTCAGCTTTCTGGCGAAGAAGATCATCCAGTACGGACATGACAACGCTCCAAAATATGACGTTTGAATTTGGCTTTCTTGAAAAATTGCATGCGGGAAAAACCGTGTGCGGTCACACGTTCGGACAAGCTGTCACGGAAATTCGATTTTGCCAATCGCCGTCGCCATTTCCAACGTCACCCGATTCTGATGTCGCTATGCTGGCGCGTGTTTACAGAGGTGCTATACAGGCCAATGATTTAGGTAGGCGTCTCGGGCAGTCGCAAATGCGAGACGTCACGATCGCGGCCAATGACCATGCCTTCGGAGTGCCAGATGAATTTCCATTCGCCCTATAGCCACGGCTTCATTCGCGGCGCCGCCTGCACGCCCGTCTGCGAACTCGGCGACCCGGACTTCAACGCGCGTGCAACGCTCGACCTCGCCCGTGAAGGTCACGCGCGCAGCGTTGCGCTGATGGTGTTTCCGGAGCTTGGCATTTCCGGCTATTCGATCGACGATCTGCTCGGCCAGGACGTTCTACTCGATGCGGTCGAAAGCGCGCTCGCAACGATCGTCGAGGAAAGCAAGGCGCTGCTTCCCGTGCTTCTTGTCGGCGCACCGCTGCGTCACGAAGGACGTCTGTTCAACTGCGCCGTCGTCATCCATGCAGGCCGCATTCTCGGTGTGGTGCCGAAGACCCATATCCCGAATTACCGCGAATTCTACGAGAAGCGCTGGTTCGCATCCGGCCGCAGCGTGCGCGACATGATGATTTCGGTTGCCGGACAATCGGTGCCCTTCGGCATCGATCTGCAGTTTGCCGCTGAAAATATCCGCGATTTCATCTTCCACGTGGAGATCTGCGAAGACGTCTGGCTGCCAGCGCCGCCGAGCGATTTCGGCGCCATGGCCGGTGCTCTGATCCTCACCAACCTGTCGGCCAGCAACATCACCGTCGGCAAGGCGGAGATGCGCAAGCTGCTTTGCGCCACCCAGTCGGCGCGCAACTTTGCCGCCTATCTCTATTCGGCCGCAGGCCCCGGCGAATCCACCACCGATCTCGCCTGGGACGGCCAGGCCTGCATCTACGAACTGGGCGATCTGTTGGGCGAGACCGAGCGTTTTCCGGCCGGCCCGCAGATGTGCGTCGCCGATATCGATGTCGAGCGGCTGCGTCTCGAGAGAATGCGCACCGGCACGTTCAACGATGCCGCAACGCTGCATCTGACGGCAGGCAAGACGTTCCGGCGCGTCCTGTTCGACTTCGAGCGGCCGCAAGAAACGCTTGATCTGGAGCGGGCCATCCAGCGCTATCCGTTCGTGCCATCAGATCCGAAGCGGCTCGACCAGGATTGCTACGAAACCTTCAACATCCAGGTCCAAGGCCTGATGAAGCGGTTGAAATCGACCGGCATCAAGCGGCTCTGCATCGGCATTTCAGGCGGCCTTGATTCCACCCATGCGCTGCTGGTCGCAGCCAAGGCCTATGACCAGCTCGGCTGGCCGCGCACCGATATTCTCGGCTTTACCATGCCGGGTTTTGCCACCGGCGACGACACGAAGTCGAATGCCTGGGCGCTGATGCGCGGCATGGGCATTACGGCGGAAGAGGTGGATATCAGGCCGCTCGCCACCCAGCTTCTGCACGATCTCAAACATCCGTTCAGCGGCGGCGAGCCGGTCTATGACGTGACGTTTGAAAATGTGCAGGCGGGTCTGCGAACCGATTTCCTGTTCCGCGCCGCCAACCAGCGCAACGCGCTTGTGCTCGGTACCGGCGACCTGTCGGAGATCGCGCTCGGCTGGTCGACCTACGGCGTCGGTGACCAGATGAGCCATTACAACGTCAACGCTTCGGTGCCGAAGACGCTCATCCAGCACCTCATCCGCTGGGTCATCGAGGCCGAGAGCTTCGATGACGAAACCAATGCGACGCTGCAGCGCATCCTCAATACGCTGATTTCGCCGGAACTGGTGCCGGCGGGCGCCGATGGCGCCATGCAGAGCACGGAAGACAAGATCGGCCCCTACGATCTGCATGATTTCACGCTCTACTATCTCACCCGTTTCGGCCTGAAGCCGTCGAAGATCGCCTATATGGCGCTGCAGGCGTGGAAGGACGCCGGCGCTGGTGCCTGGCCGTCGCATTTCCCGGAGGAGAAAAAGCGGCAGTTCGATCTGCCCGTCATCAAGCGCTGGATGGAGACGTTCCTGTTCCGGTTCTTCACAATCAGCCAGTTCAAGCGCTCCGCGTCGCCGAACGGGCCGAAGGTGACGTCGGGCGGTTCGCTCTCGCCGCGCGGCGACTGGCGGGCGCCGTCGGATGGCAACGGCCGGATCTGGATCAAAGAGCTCAAGGACAACGTGCCGGACGCATGACGGCGGCGGTCACAACACGCAATTGTCAGGCGGAATCGGCGAAATCGGGAAACCGATGAGCGCCTACGGGGTTGTTCCTTCCAGAGACAACAGGGAAGGAGCTCAATTCATGGAACTCAACCGTCGAACCGTTCTCACCGCAACCGCTTTCACAGCGGCCGCTGCGGTGTTTCCAATTCCCAATATCGCACGGGCCGCCGCGCCGTTTGCACAGCCGAAGCTGCCATTCGGCGAGGGCGATCTGGCACCCGTCATTTCCGCAAAGACCGTGGGCCTGCATTACGGCAAGCATCACAAGGCCTATTTCGACAAGCTGAACACGCTGTCGACCGGCACCAAATATGCCGACATGGATCTTGAGGCGATCGTTGTGGAATCAGCCAAGTCCGATGCCGATGCGGACAAGAAGATCTTCAACAACGCCGCCCAGGCCTGGAACCATGTGGCCTACTGGGATCAGTTCGTACCCGGTGGCCCGAACCGGCCGCAGGGCGAGCTGGCAACGACGATCAACGAGACGTTCGGCGACTATGATGGCTTCATCAAGCGCGCCGTCGATATCTCGGATACCGTGTTCGGCACCGGCTGGGTGTGGCTCACTCGGGATGACGCCGGCAAGCTGGCGCTGATCGGCTATGAGGACGGCAAGAACCCGATTGCTGTCGGACGTCCCGCCTATCTCGGCATCGATATATGGGAACATGCCTATTACGTCGATTACGAGAACCGAAAGCCGGAGCATATCCGCGCCGTCCTCGACAAGCTCGTGAACTGGCGTTCGGTCGAGGAACGCATGGCAGCCTGAAGCTGCGATGTTCCCTTTAGTCAACAGAGAGAGGAGTGCCCATGGCCCAGGATCCATTTGAACCCGTACCCGGCCCAATCCCGCCAACACCCGCTCCGCCGGTCCCTCCGATCGGTGAGCCGGAGCCCGACAGGTTGCCGGACGAAGATCCGGTGCCGAACCCGGATGAAAACGACGATCCGCCGCAATACGCCTGAGTTAGCGGCACACCACGAAGAACGGACGGCCGGTCAAGGGACCGGCTGTCTTTCTGTCTGCTTCGCCGGAAGGCGCCATAGGCCCGTCCGCTTTCCCCTCACCAGTGCCTGCATCGGCCGCTCCAGCGCTTCATAGGCGAGGACGCCGACCAGCGTGCCGGCGACTACGGCGATCGTGGTTGCCGCGACAGGCGGCAGGGATGCAGACGACAGGATCTTGACGGCGACCGAGACCGCAAACGTATGCCAGATGTAGATTGAGTATGACGCATCGCCGAGATAGGCGAGGGCAGGGATCTTTGGGACCGAGCGGCTCTTTTCAAGGCTGAGCGCGCCGGTCACCAGCATGATCGCAAGCGGTCCACAGGACCACGCATCGAATTCAAGCTTGAAAATCTGGATCGCCGCGAACCCGGCGATCGACAGGCAGATCAGCGCCAGCCCGATCGTGGCCGGCGGGACCGCGCCGCGCTGCCAGAGTTTCGCAAGTGCTGCACCTGCCACGAATTCCAGAATGACCGGGGCCGTGTAGAAGCCAACCGACGGATTTTCGGGCGGCATGACGAGGCCGATTGCGACAAGCGTTCCGAACACCAGCGCCAGCAACGGAAGCCGGGCCGATGGGCGCGCAAACAGGGTGAGCGCAAACACGGCGTAGAAGAAGATCTCGTAGTTCAGCGTCCAGCCCTGCACGAGGACAGGCCAGAGTGCGCCGGTGCTGGGCGAGGCAACGGGCAGGAACAGCAGCGAGCCCAGCACATGCGGCAGGCTCAGCACGAGGTTTGGAAACGCACCGGCGAGGGCGCCGGCGATCATCAGAAGCGTCGCCGCCCAGTAGATCGGCACGATGCGCAGCAGCCGGTTTTTGAAGAACTTGCCGGGACTTGCCGAGCGGGCGTCGCTGATCGCCATCATGATAAAGCCGCTGACGACGAAGAACACGTCGACACCCGCCGCACCGATGGTGAAGTGCAGGCCGCTTTTCTCGCCGGCATGAAACAGCACCACGGCCAGCGCCGCAAAGGCTCTCAGATACTGGATCGAATAGAGAGTAGGCATTGTCTTCACGTCCTTCGACGCCCGTTCGGGCGTGTCAGCCTGCCGGAATGCCCGGTTCGCCATTTTGCCCGCGCTCGGGCCCCGTGGGTGAATTCGGCATGAAACCGTATTGAGGGCGGTCCGCCTTTGCCTTGACCGGCCTCACCGCCAGCGTCAGACGACCGGCCATGAAGTAGAACAGAAAAGACCCGACCTGGTATGGGTTGAGGATGTCGATCTCCACAAAGGACCGAATCACAAGCAGGGTCGACAGGCCGACAAACAGCAGCGATTCCGGCGTGCGCGAGATGGTCAGCAGCCGTTTCAGATGGCCGGTGAGGCAGGCGATCAGGATGAAGACAAGCAGGCCCGTGCCGATGATTCCAGTCTCCACCATGCTTTCGATATAGGTGTTGTGGAAATGGAAACCGCTGCGGCCGGTGATGAAGAATTCCTGCCAGAGGCGTTCGGCCTCGGAGGCACCTGGAACCCAGTACCCCTGGTAGCCCATGCCGATGATGGGAGACTGTGCAGCGGCGGCAATGCCCTGCTGCCACAGATAGGTGCGGCCCGTCAGGGTCGAGTCCTTGCCGAACACGCCGAGGATCGCATCCATCGCGCCAAACTGCAGCGCACCGACAATGCCGGCAAGCCCGAACACGAGCGCAATCGCAAAGAAGCCGCGTCGGTGCTTCGGCGAAAAGAACATGAACCCCTGCAGGCCGATGCAGAGCGCAACGACACCGGCCGTGGTTATGACAGAGGTCGCAGACTGCGAGGCGAGCAAGCAGTAGGCCGACAGGAGCGCGCCGCCGCCGGCACCGATCATCCAGATGCCGCGCATGCGAAACAGCATCACCGCCGCATAGGAGAAGATCACGCCGAGCGACGCGAAGAAACCCAGCTGGTTCTTGGAGGAAAATGCGCCGACGAAGCTGAACGTATTGTCCATCGCGTCCATCAGATAGGTGCCGAACAGGATCGAATAGACGAGCACGATCCCGGTTCCGATCAGGCCGCCGCGCAGCAGCGTCTTGGTGCTGAGCATCCGCATGGCAATCAATGCGCAGACGATATGCGTCAGATACTGGATGGCCGTGCGCAGCGACACGCCAAAGGCTGGCGACCAGAAAGCGGAGATGAAGCAGAAGATGCCGAAGGAGAAGATCCAGAGGAAACGGGAATAGCGGCCCAGCACCCGTCGGTAGTCGGTCACGACCGGGAGGAACCATACACCGTAATAGGCAAGGATCGAGATCTGCCCGAACCTGCTCGAATAGGCGAAGACGAAAAAGGACAGCGCGACAGCGGCAATCCCGTAGATCTCGTTCTTCTCCGGGTCGATCAGGGACGACTTGGCAATCTTCATCCGGTTACCCCTATTGCATCAGCAGTTCGGAGGTCACCTTCACCACGTCGCCCGGCATCAGACGGGCATTCTCGTCGACGGCCACTTCCTTGGGGCCGTCGCCTTCGTCGCGCACGACGGTGTATTTGATCGTCGCGGCTGTCTTGCTCGGGTCGAAGCGCAGCGCCTCGGCAGACTGTGCAACTGCCTCCGAGATCAGTTGGCGGCTGGTGGTCAGCTGCAGGCCGAGCTTTTCAAGTTCCGCTTCGGTATCCTGAAGCTCCTTCGCCCGGTCTGCTTCCCAGTCGTTGCGCAGGTTGATCTCGTCCTGGTTCGCCTGGCTGATATCCTGCTTTGCCTTCAAGGTCGACGTGTCGATGTCGAGCAGGGTCGACTGGATGCTGGCCGTGCGCTCCTCGATGGTCAGAAGGCGGCTGCTGGTTGCCAGACCCTGTTCGGTGAGCCGGGACATCTTGTCCCGGTTTTCCGACACGAGATCGAGCTGGCGCTGTTGCGTCTCTGTCTTTTGCGCGAGCGACTTCACTTCGCTTTCGAGAAGGCTGCGCAGCTCGTTGAGGGCCTGCAGCTGCAGCTCATAGCGGTCGCGGCGCGATTTCATCAGCGATGTCTCGCTGGCAATCAGCTGCGCGGCATTGGGCACGTCTTTCAGTTCCGCCGGGATTGGCAGATCGCGCGATCCGGAAACCTCGGCCACAAGCCGTGCCCGGCGGGCAATCAGGCGGCCGCGCTGGTTGTCGTAGACGGCAACGTCGCCCTGCGCGTTGATGAAATCCTTGGCGAAGCGCTGACCAGCATCTGAACGGCGCAAGCCGCCGGCAAGGCTTACCGCCTTCAGCACGGTCAGGTTCGGGGAATAGGGAAACTCTCCCGGGGTCGTGACGTCGCCTGCGAGATAGACCGGCCGGTACTGGCTGATTTCAACCGAGGCAGAGGGCAGGTTTCGAAGCGCAAACTTGTCGCGCAGCTGCTGGCCGATCAGACTGGCAACTTCGGCGGTCGTCTTTCCGGCTGCGTCGAGATCGCCGATAAACGGAAGCGACAGCGCGCCGGACGGGCCGACCGTGTATTCGCCGCCGACCACGTCCCAGTCGCGCACCGTGCCATCGGCCGGCTGCCATTCGGCCACGCGGATGCGCAGCTTGTCCATGACGCCGAGCTTATAGCCGCCGCTGGCAGGACCGCTTGCGGCAACCGCTGCAGGGGTCTTGGGTGCCGCTGCCTTGCCAGGTGTTGCGGTTTCGGCCTCAGTGGCGGTCTGTTGTGTGTTCTTCGGGGCTTTGTCCTGCGCCAGGACTGGCGCGACTGAACTCAGCAGCAGGGCGCCGGCTGCAAAAAGGAGCGCCGGCGAACCGCTTTTCGAATGATCGTTCTTCAACATCTACGGGTCCTTCAATCGCATTCAAACGCAAATCCGTGGGAGGTCGGCTCGCGCTTGTTTCGACTGTTGAGTTCGTCTGGTGACTTGTTCTTGGTTTTTCTTGCGGCCGGTGACCGACCAGGATTTCTCAGGCTATCAAAAGAAACTCAGATCAATAGCTGCCGCGGGCAAAGCAGACCGCAGGGATGGTCTTTGCAATGATGGCGATGTCGCGAACCAGCGACCAGTTCTGGACGTATTGCGTGTCGAAAGCGATGCGGGTCTCGTAGGACACATCGTTGCGACCGCTAATCTGCCACAGGCCTGTGAGGCCAGGACGGGTGCGAAGGTAGTAGACGGCAAAGGCGTCATAGACTTTCAGTTCCTCGTCCACGACCGGACGCGGTCCTACCACGCTCATTTCGCCACGCACGATGTTGAGCAACTGCGGCAGCTCGTCGAGAGAGAGCTTGCGCAGGACTTTGCCAACCGAAGTCACGCGTGGGTCGTCTTTCAGCTTGCGCGTCAGACGCCATTCTTCCGCGGCATGCGGATTGTCACGCAGATAGTTGCGCAGCAATTCGTCGCCGTCGGTCGCCATGGTCCGGAACTTGAGGCATTTGAAAATGCGTCCGTTATGGCCAATACGGCTATGGCCATAAAAGGCCGGGCCCTTATCGGTGAGTTTCACCAGGGCCATGATCATCAGAAATAGCGGGCTGAACAGGATCAGCGCGCATGCAGCTGCGGTCATATCGAAGCTGCGTTTAGCGAGGCCACCGATCGGGAGGGTACCGAAGGCCTGGTCGGAGTCTACAAACGGCGAACTAGCCGAACGTGTCGCTGACTTCATAGAGGGTAACTCCATTTAGGTTTTGCGATAGTCGGTGATGCCTTTCGGCGGGTCTTTTCGTCGACAATTTGATAATAAGTCTGTGTTCGGAATTTGATGCCAGCCAATTTTTTCCGGGAGCGCTGTCCCGATGCGGGTCGATGCGCGCCAAAATCCGATCAGCACTCCGATTTTTTTACAATCGATTGAATAGCGACCCCAGGTCTACTGTTCTTTTCTGGCAACTATACCCGGAGTTAGAATAATACCCGTGCCATTAGCGTATTGGGGGGCTTCTGCGCAGGGCCAGTCCAGAGCTAAACCTGTGATTGCTTCTTTGCGCAGGGCCAGGAAGTAGCTTGCGTATAAGACCAAAGGCCTACGCATTTCGCACCGCAATACAATGATGCAGCGCAATATGGCTTCGTCGGGCCTCGTCACCTTTGTAACAAAAGTTGAACGCCGGTGACCCGGACTCTGCGACATCCAGCAGCGGAATGTTCCAGACGGCGAGCTTCACGTCCAAATTGTGGCGAAAATGCGATTGGGCGCTGTGGTACCAAGGTAAGAAACCATTCACGCTAATCGCAAGGAACTGCCGAGGCGGGGCAGGGAACCGGCAAACCTTACGAAAGTTTCATTAATACTCGGCATAGCAGATGCTGTATTGCTTGCATCCGACTACTGCCGGTCCTATCGTGACGGTGCAGGGAGGAGCCTGCGTCTAGAAGCCAAGAACTATAAGCTGCTCGGGAGGGCGATCATGTATGCGCCGCGCGTATTTATAAGTATCCTTTGCGTCCTGGTCGTTTTCGCGCTCGCGTCCTTTTTCATCAGCGGGTCCGTCTACACAGCATTTATACACACGCTCCTCTGCGCGGTTATTATCCAGGTGGGTTATTTCGTTGGCATCGTTTACCTCGTTCACCGCGAGAAGCTCGCGGGTAGCAGGGGTCGGACAGATACCGCCGTCGCTGCGCGCTCCAGAGAGGTTTCCAACCTTCCGTCCGACGTGACGTCACACCTGCCTGCCCGGGATATCTAGCCGGCGCTCTCAGTCCCATTTCGGTTTTTGTTGCAGTGCTTCCATATGGAGGCCATCTTCCTGCGTTCAGGTCCTCGCACGACGAACGATGGAGACAGTCTCATGGAGAGCGCAACGGCCCACCCCGATGTTCAGACGATTTGCGTCGTCATCGCAGCCAAGAACGCGGCAGACACGATCGCCACCGCCGTCCGGTCCGCGTTGCAGGAAGCGCTTGTCAGCGAAGTCGTCGTGGTCGATGACGGCTCGAGCGACGACACGGCCGGCGCTGCCCGCAGTGTGGATGATGGCAGTGGGCGGCTGCAGATCATCTCGCTGGAGAAGAACCAGGGCCCGTCTGCTGCGAGAAACCGGGCGATCGCCGCTTCCAGTGCGCCGCTGATCGCCATTCTCGATGCGGACGATTTCTTCTTTCCTGGACGGTTCGAGCCAATGCTGGCGCTTGGCGACTGGGACATGCTGGCCGACAACATCGCCTTCATCTCCGATCCTGCCGCCGCAGTGCCGCCCGAAAAGTTCGAGTCGAGGGCGCGGACGATCTCGCTCATCGAATTCGTCGAGGGCAATATTTCCGAGCGCGGAAAGCCGCGCGGCGAGACAGGGTTTCTGAAGCCGATCATTCGTCGCTCGTTCCTCGATGCCCATCGTCTTCGGTACGACGAGGGCCTGAGGCTTGGCGAGGATTACGATCTCTATCTGCGGGCTCTGGCCAAGGGTGCGCGCTACAAGGTGATCGAGCATTGCGGCTACGGCGCCGTCGTCAGGGCCGATTCGCTCAGCAGCCGCCACCGGACCCATGACCTCAAGACGCTATACGAAGCGGACGAGGCGATCCTGTCGGATCCGCTGCTGCCGATGCAGGCCAGGGCGGTGATTACCCGTCACCGCGACCACATCCGGGAACGCTACGAGCATCGCGCCTTCCTTGATACCAAGTCGAATTCGGGGATTGTCGCAGCCGCTAGCTACATGTTCGGCCGGCCGCAGTTCCTGCCCTATGTCGCGCAGGCGATCCTGCTGGACAAGATGGAGGCAAGACGTGGCGGACCGGTTCCGGTCGCCACGCCGCATGCCATGCGCTATCTGCTTGCCGGGGTTCCGGCCGCAGCGGACCCTGCCGCCGTTCAGAAGTAGTCGCGGCGGATCTCGTCCAGAACAGCGCGAAAACGCTGCTTTTTGTCTTGGAGCATCGCATCCGGGCTGAGCTGTGGCTCGGTACGGCTGGCCTGCCAGAGCGCCAGGATCGACGGTGCCGCAAGGACCTGCTTCGCCATGCCGCGAAGGCCTGACTGAGCAGGAGCTGCAGGGGCAGCGGTCCGCGTCATCACCGATGCGTCTGCGCTTGCAGTTTCGTGATGGGCCGGCTGCTGCTGGCCGCCGCCGCCGTCGAAGCTCATTCCCCAGAACTTGGTTTTCTTGGCCACTGCCTCGGCGCGTGTCGAAACCGGCACGAAGTGCGGATTGTAGGTCGCACCGACGGACTGCGCCCAGTCGTTCCACTTGAAATTGTTGATGGATCTGGATGTGCTGACCGCAATCCACGGCACCCGGAATGCATCGGCCAGGATCGCGCCATGCATGGATTCAGCAACGATCATCTCGGACTGGGCAATCGCCCGGATGACCGATTTCGCCTCGCCGCGCGGGTCGAGCCAGGTCAGTCCGGCGGGCTCGCAGACCGATTGCCACATACCGAATTCCGCCGATTCCCAATGGGGAACGAAGGTCTTCTTGTGGATCTTTGGCAGGTTCTGGAATTCCGGCATGTCCGGGATGAGGGCCGCGGGGTCAGTGATCCCTCTGTCGAGGGGAAGACCGAGCTTCGCCGCCGTCAATGGTCCGCGCACGCAGCGCACGTCCCATTCGGGATCATTGATATCGGGTGCCTCGCCATAGCCATAGCCGCTGCCGATCACCAGTTTCTTCTGCCCGGGCGGAAGCAGGACGGGGTTGAGAACGGTACCGACGCCGACCAGCATCGTATCGGCGTGGACGTCGCGAAAGCCCGGAAGAAGATAATCCCAGAGCCACAGATTGAGGTCGTCGCCGAAATTGCCGTGGTGGGATGCCCAGTAATAAGGTTGCATGCAAGCCTCCTGATGGGAGTGAAGTCTTTGTAAAAAATGCGAAGTTTACGTCGCCGAGCGCTCGCGCGCACCCATACCGAGTTTCCCTGCGCCCAGTTCGAAGGCCGCGCGGATCAGCGCCGGATCGCGCATCACCCATTTGGCCAGCAGGCCGAATTCCGGGCTCTGGCGCCGCTTCATCCGCCCGGCCTGGCTCCACAATGCCTGCCGTCTTGCGGTGTTCTTATAACCTGCAATCGACGCGACGTCGCCCGGCCTGTTGCTGAAACGCTGTTCCAGCGTATCAAGCGCCACCCAGGTGTTGAACTGCTGGCGCAGGAATTCCGGCGACTGGTTGTCGATCGAATGGAAGATGTTGATGCCCATGCCGCGGGCAGCGCCCGGCTCGTCGCAGAGGATCGTCCGCTTCGATTTCAGGATGCAGTCGCAGAAGAACAGCACGTCTTCGGCGGCCAGTCTCAATTCGGGCTCGAAGCGGACAGCCTCGAAGACCGGACGGGACATCACCATGCAGGTGAGATGCAGAAAGCTCCAGTTGCGCAGCATGACGCTTGCCAGGTCCTGAAGCTCGATGATGAGCGGCTTTTCCGATAGCCGTGTGCCGCCTTCGGTCTTTTCCAGCTGCGCCATGCCGAAGTGGTAATAGAACTCTTCGCTCGCCTGCATCGAGGCCCAGTAGCACTCGGCGCCGAAGCGGCTCATGCTCTCGAATGCGTTGGTGAGATGATCCGGAAGCCACACGTCGTCGCTGTCGAGAAGCGCCACAAAACGCGTTTCGGCGGGCACCGCGTCCAGCCCGGTATTGCGCGCCGCCCCCGGCCCGCCATTCTTTTGTTCGATGATTCGGATGCGCTCGAGCCAGGTCGGATCGGCGTCCTGAAGTTCGATTTTCGCGTTATGGGGTGACTCGTCGTCCACGACGATGATATCAAAATCCACGAAGCTCTGGCTGAAAACAGATTGCAGGGCCCGGGTAAGGATACCCGGTTCCCGTTGATAAAATGGAATAATTACGGTGAATGTCGCCATGTTTCTGCCCCTGCTTTTTTCAAGAATTGCAAACCGCTAGCCGCCTGGACGGCTTGGATTGCGGCTTCACGCTGGCTCTCAATCAGTATCCAACAATAGGAATTCGAAGATGGCCCCAACCCAAGGCGTGAAGACGATCACGACAAATGTCGGTTGGAGTGTGCTGTCAAAGACCGCCACATTCGGGCTGAAATTTGTCACTGTACCGATATTGGCAAGACTGTTGACCCCGGAAGATTTCGGAACGGTGGCTGTCGCACTCACCGTTGTACAGTTTTTGGCGATGATCGGTGGTGCCGGTTTGACGTCGGCGCTGATCGTCGATCGGGACAGCGGCATGGATACGGTGCACACCGTTTTCTGGGCCAATCTCGCGATGTCTCTGATCATGTCCGTGATCCTTTTCCTCGGCGCAAACGGCATCGGCAGCTGGATGGGTGCGGCCCAGAGCGCCGATCTCCTGCGTATCATGGCCTTTCTCATTCCGCTGCAACTGACGGCCGATGTCGCCTATTCGCTGCTCGCCCGCGAGATGAATTTCAGCAAGGACGCGATCCTCAGCACGGTGTCGGAAACCACGGCGGCGCTGGTCGCCTTGGCGCTTGCCTTCATGGGGTTCGGCATCTGGGCGCTGGTCGTGCAGCTGTTTTCCTCGGCGGTGATCCGGCTTGTCGGCCTCTACTCGATCACGCGCTACGTGCCGCGTTTTGTCATCAAGCCCGATCGGATGGGGCCGCTGGTGCGCTATTCTTCAGGGCTGATGGGGTCCGAGATCGCCAATTTCGTGACCTTTCAGGCGCCGATGGTGGTGATCGCGCGTATGTTGACCCTTGCCGATGCGGGCGCCTATTCGGCGGCCAACCGGTTTGCCAGCATTCCGAACCAGGTCGTGCTGTCGGCGGTAATGGGCGTGCTGTTCCCCGCCTTCAGCCTGATGGGCGACGACCGCAAGCGCCGCACCGACGCGCTGATGCTGTCCACCCAGGTGATGACGGTCGTGCTGGCGCCGGCCATGTTCGGGCTGTGGGCGGTGGCGGAACCGGCCATGCTGGTGCTGTTCGGGCCACAATGGGCCTATGCCTGGCCGGTGCTTGGCCTGCTCGCGCTGTCGAAGGCGATCGTAACGCCCTGCAGCACGTTCATCCCCTATCTCAAGGGCACGGGCCAAAGCCGGGTTCTGTTCTGGTCGGCGGTGCTGCGCGCCATTGCAACGACACTCGCCATCATCCTCGGTGCCACCTATGGCAGCCTTGTAGATGCCATGGTGGCGCTTTGCGTCGTCAACGCCATCACGCTGGTCGGTTATTCCTGGGCCGTGTTCCGGGTCGACGGCATTCCGTTCTTTTGGGGTCTGATGACCAGCAGCCGGTCGATGCTCACCTCGCTCGTCATGGGCGTCGGGGTCCGGTTGACCCTTTCCACCTTCGAAGCACAGCTCACCAGTCCCTATCTCCAGCTCCTCGTTGGCGCTGTCGTGGGCGGCGTGCTCTACGGCGCCATGTTCCTCGTGACGGAAAGGGCGCTGGTCAAAAAAATAATCGGCATGGTCAAGCGGCGTCGTGGTGGGGCGGTTGCGGACGCACCTCCTGCATAACGAAGGATGCCTTTGCCTCATCGTTGAGACGCATTTTCGCCTTAATCGCGCCGCAATCGGGCGAGGATGCGAACCGATTTGATTGAGCATCGTCTGAGGTCGAAGTTATTTTCACGACGAATTGATTTTTTTCTATGTTGTGCAGTGCAGCATAGGAAATCAGTGATCCCCCCGGAATCCATAGCGTTTCAGCACTCGCGAAAGTAGAACTCGCGAATGGAACGGGTAACGGGATGCCGCTGCGGGCCGGGCGGATCCCGGCTTTTCGCTGCGCCGCCACATTTTGTGCCAAACTGCACCTGATCCTTGGCACTCGAAAATGCGGGCTCAAAGTCTGCTCTGATTGAAACGGTGGTGACGGGAGGCGCCGCCCAAAAAGGGTAGTTCGTTTGACTGTTGATCAAACCATTTCCTCCCGTATCAATTTGATGCGCATCCTTCTGATCTCGGGCATCGTGTTCGTCCACGTCCCGTTCGATCCGCAGACCAGCCCGTTCCTCGGCCAGAACGGTTTCTTCGATTGGCTCCGCGTGTTTTTTGGCGACAGCCTGTTTCGTATCGGCGTACCGTGCCTCAGCGCGATTTCCGGCTATCTGCTGTTTCGCCGTGGCTGGGATGCTTTCGACTACGGCAAGGTGATGCAATCCAAGGCGCGGACCGTGCTTGTGCCGTTCCTGTTGTGGAACCTCGGCCTGTTCGCCGTCGTCCTTCTGGTGCAGCGCGCCGGCATGGGCATCGGGTATTTCCCGGACCTGTGGAATGCATCCTCCCGTGAACTGGCGAACTATGCGTTTGCGAGCGAGAATTTTCCCGTCGACATCCCGCTCTATTTCCTGCGTGATCTTGTCGTCTGCATCGCCCTGTCGCCAATCCTCGCCTTCTTCGTGCGCAAGGCTGCGGTGCCGACGCTGGTCATCCTGTTCGTGGTGGCGATCCTGCCGGATCTCACGCTCTTCATCGTTTTGAAGAAGTCGATCCTGTTCTCCTTTACCTTCGGCATCTTCCTCGCTTTGAACCGGATCGATCTCTCGGCGCTCGACCGTTTCGCCATTCCCGGAACGGCACTGGTTGTCGCCGCCGCCGTCCTGTTGTCGATCGCGCTTTATCAGACGGGACCGGACTATTCCTGGTCGCTTGAGCTTCTGCGCAACGCGCTGTCGATCATCGGTGCGGGCGGATTCTGGCTGATGTCGGCACTTGCTATCCGCTCGACGCTCGGCAAACGGCTGGCCGCCACCGGCAGCCTCAGCTTCTGGATCTTCTGCGCCCATTACCCGCTGCTCGTGGTGATGTGGATGGTCTGGAACCGCATTGCGGGCGATCAGCTTTACCCGCTGTTCTATGTCGGCGCGATTTCCTCGGCCCTCGTGATCCTGGTGATTTCGAATGCGCTGGTGTCGCGCCTTATGCCCGGCCTTTATCAGACGCTGACGGGCAGTCGCGGCCGCAAGGCAAAGCTTGCGCAGACACAGAACTCCAATTCGTCCGGGCATTCCGCGCATGGCCGCGAGCCCGCCCTGACCCACAGAAGAGGTGAAACATGACGGCACCAGCCAGACAGATTCGACCCGCTTTCCGAGCCGCTGCAACGGCATTCGCCGCGTTGACGGTGCTCGCCTGCGCTCCAGCTTTTGCCCAGGCGCCTCAGCCTCCGGCGCCTCCCGGGACAGCCCCTAATGCTCCAGATCAGGCAGCCAGCAAGCATCCGGGTGGCAAACCCCACCCGGGTGGCAAGCCGCAGCCGGATGCCAAGGGCACGTCCTTCGTCGAGAATTTCGATCGGCTCGACCGCTCGTTCTGGTTCGTATCGAACGGCTGGAACAACGGCGCCCATCAGAACTGCACCTGGTCACAGCGCCAGGTCACGACGGATGGCGGCAATCTGAAGCTCACCTTCGAGGAGCGCCAGAACAAGGACCGGAAGAACGTCTGCGGCGAGGTTCAGACCCGCGCGCGGTTCGGTTACGGTACCTATGAGGCGCGCTACAAATCGGCGACCGGTCCTGGCCTCAACTCGGCCTTCTTCACCTATATCGGCCCGACCGACAAAAAGCCCTGGGACGAGATCGACTTCGAGGTGCTCGGCAAGAATGTCGATCAGGTTCAGCTCAACCAGTACATCAATGGCAAGGGCAAGAACGAGAAGATCGTTCCCGTCGCCGGTGGCGCGGACAAGGGCTTCAACGACTACGCCTTCATCTGGGAGCCGGAGCGGTTGCGCTACTTCCTCAACGGCAAGCTCGTGCAGGAAGTCACCGACCCGGCGAAGATCCCGCAGAACGCCCAGAAGATCTTTCTGAGCTTGTGGGGCAGCGATACGCTGAAATCCTGGATGGGCCCGTTCGCCTATTCCGGTCCCACCACGATGGAAATCGACCGCATCGCCTATACGGCGCTCGGCGAAGACTGTGCTTTCCCGCAATCCGTGCTTTGCACGCTCAACTGATCTTTCGACACGGAGTTGAACGACTTGACACTGCAGGTTCTCTATCTGGCCCATGATCTTGCCGACCCGGCCATTCGCCGGCGGGTGCTGACGTTGAAAACCGGCGGCGCCAGCGTCACGGTGGCAGGCTTCAGGCGCGCGGGAAACCTGCTGGGTCAGGAAGACGGCGTGCGCTCTGTCGATCTCGGTGCAACGCAGGACGGACAGTTCAGCCAGCGCATCAAGGCCGTGGTGGCCGCACGCATGCAGTTGAAGAAGAAGCTTGCCGGCATTCCGGTGCCGCAGGTCATCATCGCCCGCAATCTCGAAATGCTGGTTCTGGCCGACGGGGCAGCGTCGCTGTTCGGCGGCGACGTGCCCGTCGTCTACGAATGTCTCGATATCCACCGCCTGCTGCTCGATGAGGGCGCCAAGGGCCGTATGCTGCGTGCCGTGCAGCGGCATTTCGCAAAATCGGCCCGGCTTCTGATCACCAGTTCGCCGGCCTTTGTCGAAAACTTCTTCAAGCCGAGATCGGGTCTCGATCTTCCGGTCCTTCTGCTCGAAAACAAGGTTCTCCAGCTTCATGAGGCGTCCGCCGCAAAGCCGCAACCACGTCTGCCGAAGCAGGGTGAACCCTTGAAGATCGGCTGGTTCGGTGCGATCCGCTGCCGCAAGTCGCTCGATATCCTGACGGCCTTCGCAAAGCACATGAACGGCGCGGTCGAGGTCATCATCCGCGGACGGCCGGCCTATAGCGAGTTTGCCGATTTCGACGCGCAGGTGAAGAACGCGCCGTTCGTGCGTTTCGAGGGTCCCTACCGCAACCCGGAGGATCTGGCGGAGATCTACAACGAGGTGCAGTTCACCTGGGCGATCGATTTCTTCGAGGAAGGTCTGAACTCCGAGTGGCTTTTGCCGAACCGTCTCTATGAAGGCGGGCTGCATGGCGCGGTCCCGATCGCACTGGCGCGCACCGAGACCGGCCGCTTTGTGGCTAAGCGCGATATCGGCATCCTTCTCGACAACGCGACGCCTTCCGATCTGGAAACCCTGTTCTCGGGCATGACCGACGCACTCTACCTCGATCGGTTCACCCGGCTTGCGGCCGTCGATCGCAGCCAGTGGGTCACTGATGCTGACGATTGCCGCGCGCTGGTCGACAGGCTTGCGGGGCTCAATCGCAATAATTCGCTGGCCGTACCGTCGGTACCGGCCGTTTCAACCGTGCAGTCGTGAGGTGAGATAGGTCATGCGTGTGCCTTCGAATGCCGATGTTTCCCATGGCGACCTGTCCTTGATCCGGACACTGATCGTCGTTCCGTGCCTTGATGAGGCAAAGACCATCGAGCCGCTTTTGCGCAAGCTCGACCAGCAGCGAAGCTCGGCCAGCGACATGATCGTGGTTGCCGATGGCGGCAGCAAGGATGGCACGCAGGAGATCGTCCTTCGCGTCGCGCAGGAACTGCCGAACGTGGCGCTGATGCACAATGCCAAGCGCATCCAGAGTGCGGCGATCAATCTCGCCGTCCAGCGGTTCGGCGCGGAGTTCGAATATCTGATCCGCATCGACGCGCATGGCGATTATCCCGACGATTACTGCCGGACGCTTTTGCAGGAAGCGGTGTCGCTGGAAGCGGATTCGATCGTGGTCGGCATGGAAACGGTGGGCTTTGGCCTGTTCCAGCGGGCAACGGCTGCGGCGCAAAACTCCAAGCTCGGCAATGGCGGCTCCAAGCACCGGGCCGGCGGCGGCGGCGAGTGGGTCGATCACGGTCACCATGCGCTGATGCGCATCTTCGCGTTTCAGGCTGTCGGCGGCTACGACGAGAGCTTCAGCCATAACGAGGATGCGGAACTGGATTTCCGCCTTCGCCAATCCGGTTTCCGCATCTGGATGACCGGCAAGACCTACATGACCTACTATCCGCGCTCCAGTGCGTCGGCGCTGTTCCGGCAGTATCTCGGCTATGGCCGCGGCCGGGCGAAGAACCTTCTGAAGCATCGGTCGATCCCCAAGATCCGCCAGGCCATTCCGCTGGCGGTCGCACCGGTCGTGATCGGCGCGGTGCTTGCGGTCCTCTACTGGTGGGCGGCCATTCCGCTGGTTGTCTGGGCGGTCGCCTGCCTCGGCTACGGCGTCTGGATGGCTGTGGGCCAAAATAACCCGCTCGGTCCGCTTGCCGCGGTGTCGGCGATGATCATGCATTTCGCCTGGTCGGCAGGTTTCTGGCTGGAACTGATCGGCATCAAATCGAGGAGGCGTGCATGATCGTGGCTGGCAGCGGCAAGCTCCGCATCGATATCGGCATCTGCACCTATCGGCGCCCGGAACTGGAGGTCACGTTGCGGTCGCTGTTCGCTCTCGACGTGCCTGAACACACGCAGGTCCGGCTGATCGTCGCCGACAATGACGCAGAGCCGAGTGCGCAAGCCCTGGTGGAGAGACTGAAAGCTGTCTCGCCCTTCGAGATCACTTATGTCCATTGCCCGAAATCGAACATCTCGATTGCCCGCAACGCCTGCCTTGCCGCCTGCCAGGCGGATTATCTGGCGTTTATCGACGATGACGAGACGGCCGGTCCTGGCTGGCTCGCAGCGCTTGTCGATCGCGCCGAGGCGACGTCGGCCGATGCTGTCCTCGGCCCCGTCCGCGCCATCTATCCCGCCGATGTGCCGGCCTGGATGCGCAGCGGTGATTTCCACTCGACCAATCCCGTCTGGGTCGATGGGCGTATCGTCACCGGCTATACCTGCAACGTGCTGCTCGACATGCGCTCACCGAAGCTTGCGGCCCGCAAGTTCGCGCTGTCGCTCGGCCAGAGCGGTGGCGAGGATACGCACTATTTCACTCAGCTGACCGATGCCGGCGGACAAATCGAGTTTGCCCGCGAGGCCATGCTGGAAGAGCCGGTGCCGAAGAAGCGCGCCAGCTTCTCGTGGCTTGCCAAACGCCGCTTCCGCTCCGGCCAGACCCATGGCCGCATCGTTGCCGCAAAGAGTGCCGGTCTGTCGCGGTTCAAGAAAGCAGCAATCGCCGGGCTGAAATTTGGCTATTGCGCCGTGGTCACCATCGCAACTGTCACAATTCCGGTCACCCGCACGCGCTATGCCCTGCGCGCAGCACTGCACGCCGGTTCGGTCATGGGGACGCTCGGCATGCGCGAGATCCGCCAGTACGGCATGGTGGAGGCCACATGACATCTGTTGTCACCGCACCCGATGTCAGCTTCGTCATCGCCGCCTACAATGCTGAGGAGACGCTGGAAAGCGCGATCGATAGCGCGCTCTCCCAGGTCGACGTGTCCCTGGAAGTAATCGTCGTCGACGACTGCTCCAGCGACGGCACGCGCGAGCTTGCGCTTCGCTGCCGCGATCGCGACGATCGCGTGAAGCTCATCGTCCAGCCCGCCAATGGCGGACCGGCGGCCGCGCGCAATGCCGGGTTCGATGCGGCAACCGGCCGCTGGATCGCCGTGCTCGATGCCGACGACACGATCCATCCGCAGCGCCTGAAGCGGATGATCGCACGCGCCGAGGCGATGGATGCACGGATCGTGGTCGACAATATCGACGTCGTCCCGCTCGAAGGCGGCGAGCCGACAGCGATGTTTTCGCGCGCCGATCTGGAAGCGCGCAAGACGCTCGAACTCGCCGATTTCATCGAATCCAACATCATCTTCGAAAGCACGTTCAATTTTGGCTATATGAAGCCGATCTTCCGCCGCGATTTCCTCAATCAGCACGGCTTGCGCTTTGACGAGAACCTGCGGATCGGCGAGGATTACATCCTGCTTGCATCTGCGATTGCGAGCGGCGGCGTCTGCGCCATCGAGCCCGAGGCCGGTTACGTCTACCACCTGCGCCACGGTTCGATCTCAAGGGTGCTGAAACCCGAACACCTCACGGCGATGCTTGCCGGCGACGAGAAGTTCCTTAAGCGCTTCTCTCTCGAGCCGCGGGCAATGACCGCCCAGCGCCGCCGCACGCAGAGCATTCGGGAAGCGGCATCCTTCCTCACACTCGTCGACCAGATCAAGAAGCGGTCGGTCGGCGGGATCCTGAAAACGGCAATCGACAATCCGCGGGCGCTCAAGCACCTGCGCATGCCGATTGCCGTCCGTATGCGCCGGTTCGCAAGAGCTGCCGGCGTTTCTTGACAATCCGATCGACGGGGCGGGGGCGTCCCGGAAAGGACAACGACACTATGGAAATGAGACCTGTTCGCAAGGCGGTCATTCCGGTTGCAGGCAATGGAACACGGTTCCTGCCGGCTACCAAGGCGATGCCAAAGGAAATGCTGACGATCGTCGACAGGCCCGTCGTGCAATATGCGGTGGATGAGGCCATGCAGGCCGGTATCGAGCACATCATCTTCGTGACCAGCCGTAACAAGACGGCGATCGAAGACTATTTCGACAGCAATCCCGAACTGATCGCCAGCCTCACCCGCGCCGGCAAGACGGTTCAGGTGACCCAGCTCGAAAAGATGCTGCCGCTCGCCGGCACCGTCAGCTACACCCGCCAGCAGGTTCCGCTCGGTCTCGGCCACGCCGTCTGGTGCGCCCGCGAACTGGTGGGCAACGAGCCCTTCGCGCTGCTTTTGCCGGATATGGTGTCCTATGGCGCCCGCGGCTGCATGGCAGGCCTCGTTGATCTCTACGAGGAAGTCGGCGGCAACGTCTTTGGTGTCGAGCAGTGCGCGCCCGAGGAGACGTCGAGCTATGGCGTCGTCGCGATCGGCGAAAGCAAGCAGCACGGCTTCGAAGTGACCGGCATGGTCGAAAAGCCGGCACCGGCCGATGCACCGTCGAACTATTACCTTAATGGTCGCTATATCCTGCAGCCGCAGATCTTCGAACTGCTGGAAAGCCAGGAACGCGGAGCCGGCAACGAGATCCAGCTGACCGACAGCATGCAGAAACTGCTGCAGAAGCAGCCGTTCCACGCACAGCCCTATACCGGACGGACCTTCGACTGCGGTTCCAAGCGCGGTTTCATCGAAGCCAATGTGGCCTTCGCGATGTTGCGGAGCGATATGGGCGAGGAGATCTATCACTCCGTCAAGGAGCTTCTCGCCAACCACGAATCGAAGGTTAAGGCGGCTTAAGGGCCGCTCCAACGTCGCAGTCAGACCAAAGCCCGAGGAACGGCAGTCCATTTCTGCCGTTCCTCTCGACAATTCCGGAAAGCGGACAAAGCCATGGACCAGGTTAATTATAGGCCGATGAACATCTTCCCGAACGAGCAAAAAGAAACTGACACGTTCATCGACCTCGACAAGCTGTGGTCGGCAGCTATGCGTCGGCTTGGCGTGATCATCATCTGCGTGGTCGCCATGGTCGCGCTTGCGGCAGCCTATCTGTTTACGGCGCAGCCGAAATACACGGCCGCGACGCAGATTTTGGTGGACGACAACCTGTCCCGCTATGCGGAAGAGGAAACCGAAGGCCAGACCGCGCAGCAGATCGACAACCGCATGTCCAGTTCGGTCGAGATCCTGAAATCCAAGGCGCTGGCGCTCAGCGTCGTCGACAAGGGCAAGTTTGCGGAAAACGATCTGATCGTCGATCCGCCCAAATCGCCGGTCGATCTTGCCAAGGACATGGTGAAAAGCGTTGTCTCGCTGGTGTCATCAGGCGGCCCGTTGCCGAGCGAAGACCAGGTGCGCGCCGGACGCCGTGAAAAGGCTGCCGCCATCCTTCAGCAGTCGATCACCGTCGAGCGCGTCGGACGCAGCTCGGTCATCTCGCTCTCCGTCCGCTCGCCAGACCCGGTTCTTTCCGCCCAGCTTGCCAAGACCTATGCCAGTTCCTTCCTCACGGAAGAGCTTAACGCCAATTTCGACGCGACCGAGCGCGCTTCCGTATGGCTCCAGGAGCGTTTGAACGACCTCAATATCCGGGCACAGCAGGCATCGCTGACCGTCGAGCAGTACAAGCGCGACAACGGCCTCGTATCGCCGCGCGGCGAGCTGATGTCGGCCCAGCAGCTGTCCGATCTCAACACCCAGCTCATTTCGGCGCAGGCCGAAGTCGCCAGCGCCCAGGCCCGCTACAACCAGTACAAGGTGATCATCGACAAGGGCTCGGAAGCAGCCGTCGCAAATGCCGTCGTCGCCAACCGCGATACAGACAACACGGTGCTGCAGAACCTTCGCCAGCGCTACACGATGGTCAACGATCGTGAAAAGGGCGTGGTCGAGCAGTTCGGCGCCGATCATCCGCAGGCAGTCGCACTTCGCTCGGAAAAGCAGGACCTGGCGCAACAGATCCTGCGCGAACTGCAGCAGCTGACCGGTTCGTTCCGCAACGAGCTGGATGTCGCAAGCTCGCGCGAGCAGTCGCTGCGCGCCAGCATCGAAAGCGTCGCCGGCCGCAACCAGGATGCCAATGTCTCCATGGTACAGCTGCAGGAACTGCAGCAGCGCGCCGATGCTCTGAAGACGCTCTACCAGTCCTATCTGCAGCGGTTCGAACAGGCGTCGCAGCTGCAATCGCTGCCGATCGCCAAGGCCCGCGTCATCTCGGAAGCCGGCGTGCCGATCTCGCCGTCCAGCCCGCGCAAGACGCTCACCATGGCTCTGTCCGTCGTGCTTGGACTGCTGCTCGGCGGCGCACTTGCAGCGCTTCTGGAATTCCGCGAGCGCTTCTTCCGCACCGGCGCCGACGTGCAGGACAAGCTCGGCGTCCGCTTCCTCGGTTACCTCCCGAAGATTGGCAGCGCCCAGACCGACGACAACGGCTCCGACAAGCCAGCCGACGCCATCGACGGCCAGATCCTGCCGGAGGGTGATCCGATCGCGCTTCGCCGCAAGATGCGTGTCGCCGTCGAAGCACCGCGCTCGCAGTTTGCCGAAACGCTGCGCAATGCCAAGCTTGCCGCCGATATCGTGCTGCAGGGTCGCAAATGCTCTGTCATCGGCGTCGTCTCCTGCCTTCCCGGCGAAGGCAAGTCGATGGTTGCGGCAAACCTTGCCGGCCTGATCTCGTCCAACGGCGTTCGCACGCTGGTCATCGATGGCGATCTGCGCAATCCGGGTCTGTCCAAGATGCTGGCGAGCGAGCCGGATGTCGGCCTGATCGACGTCGTGCTGCAGAAGGTTCCATGGACGGCTGCCGCCCGCGTCGACCGCCGCTCGCGCCTGACGATCCTGCCGATGACCACCCGCAGCCGCCAGCTTGCCCATACATCGGAGCTTCTCGCCTCGACCGGCATGAGCCAGTTCCTCGAAAGCATCAAGGACACGTTTGACGTCATCATCGTCGACCTGGCACCGCTGATCCCTGTTATCGATGCGAAGGCCTTCGAGCCCTATGTCGACGGCTTCATCTTCGTCACCGAATGGGGTGTCACGCCGGTCAAGGCCGTGCAGAGCGTGCTTCAGTCGGAACCGCAGATTGCCGCAAAGACGATCGGCGTCATTCTCAACAAGACCGAGATGGGCGAGCTGCGCAAATATGCCGATCCGGGCGCGCCAGAGCGCCTGCATTCAAGCTATTCATCCTATTACAAGGATGCCATTCCCGGCGTGCCGCGCTAAGTTGCGGCACGTTCCGAAAGACTGATCGAAGGCCGCCGCTCCCTGAGGAACCGGCGGCCTTTCACGTTTCAGTGGTTGCCATGTGCCTTTAGCGCCAATGCGTGCTTCCGTGCGGGAACAAAATTCCCTACCATGTCCCCAGTCCGATGATCCGCGAGGCCGAATTTCATGAGCACTCTCAACCGTTTCTCCGTTCACCCGCTGGCATCCATGACGCGATTGCTCGCCGACGTCGCGTCGGCACGGCGCGAGCCTGATCTGGTCATCCGGGATGCACGGATGCTGTCGACCTATTCGGAGCGCATCCTGCCCGGGCGGGAAATCTGGCTCTCCGGCGGCCGTATCGCCGCGGTAAAGCCCACCGGTTCCTACAAGGGAACATCGGCCAAGATTTACGACGCAAAGGGCGGCATTCTCGCGCCTGGCCTCGTCGATCCGCATATCCATATCGAATCCTCGATGGTGACGGCCTGCGCCTATGCGGAGGCTGCCCTTCTCAATGGCACCACCACGATCTTCTGCGACAGCCACGAGATCGGCAATGTCATGGATGTCGCCGGTGTCGAGGCGATGCTGGAAGACGCGCGCATGGCGCCGCTGTCGATCTTCCTGACGGTGCCGAGCACCGTTCCCGCCACCTCGCCGGAACTGGAAACCGCCGGCGGCGACCTGACGCCGGACAAGATCGCAGCGCTGTTCGACAAATGGCCGGAAGCTGTGGCGCTCGGCGAAAAGATGGATTTCGTACCTGTCGCGATGGGCGACGAACGCAGCCATGCGATCCTCGCTGCTGCTCTGTCGCGCGGCCGTCCGGTGTCTGGACATGTCTATGGCCGTGAATTCGTCGCGGCCTACGCGGCCTCCGGCGTGACCGATACCCATGAGGCGATCGACCGCGATATTGCTGACGATCTGCTGGAGGCGGGCGTCTGGCTTTTCCTGCGCGGCGGCCCGCCCACCACGCCCTGGCACTCGCTGCCGCAGGCGATCAAGACGATCACCGAGCTTGGCGCCTCGCACAAGCGCGTCGCTGTCTGCACCGACGACCGCGACGCCGAGGATCTGCTCGCATTCGGCATGGACTGGGTCACCCGCGAGGCCGTCAAATACGGCATGACGCCGGAACAGGCCTGGGCGATGGGCTCGCTGCATGGCGCGACCCGCTTCGGCATGGAAAACGAGATCGGTGGTCTCGGCGGTGGACGGCGTGCCGATCTGGTGCTCCTGTCCGATAACCTGGAGCCAGTCAGTACCTGGTATGGCGGCGAACTGGTCGTGGACCAGAAGAAGATCACGCCTGTTCTCGATGAGGCTTTGTCCAAACCCTATCGCTATCCGGAAGCCGCCTATCATACGGTCAAGCTGCCGAAGAACCTCAAGCTGACGCCGGATCTGCCGACCGAGACCGTCATTGCCCACACGATCAAGACGGAGCTGCCGGGCATCACGCTCGGCCATGTCACCGTCACCTTGGAGCCGGCCAATGACTGGCAGACCCAGTTCGACCGCCACGGGCTCTGCTTTGTCACGGTCGTGGAACGTCACGGCAAATCGCCGGGCAATGTCGCGCACGGTCTGCTCAACGGCTTCGGCCTGAAGAAGGGCGCCGTCGCTTCGTCGGTCGGGCATGACAGCCACAATATCATCGTCGCCGGCACCAATGAACGCGACATGCAGGTGGCGCTCGATGCGATCGAGGCTACCCAGGGCGGTGTCTGCGTGGTGATGGATGGCAAGGTGACGGCCATGGTGCCGCTGCCGATCGCCGGGCTTTTGTCCGACAAGCGCGTCCACGAGGTCGCCGACGAGGTGAAGGCCTTGAAGCTCGAATGGGAAAAGGCCGAATGCACGATCGCCTATATGGGCTTCAATCTCATTCCGCTGTCCGTCATTCCGGATATCCGCATTACCGACAAGGGCCTCGTGCTGGTGCCGGAAATGCAGATCCAGACCCTGTTCGAACCGGCATGAGTTTTTGAGAATGACACCTGAAAACACCGATCTCGCCCGCGTTCTCGCCCATATCGACGCCAACAGCGACAGTTTCGTCGAACGGGTGATGGAGTATGTGAAGCACAAGTCGATCAGCGCCTCCAACGAGGGGATCACGGAAGCCGCCGATATCCTCGTCGGCATCCTCAATGGTCTCGGCATGCAGGCCCAGGCGATCACCACCCGCAACCACCCGATGGTGATCGGCCGGATGGAGAACCAGCCCGGCAAGCCGACCGTGTTGCTCTACGGGCATTACGACGTGCAGCCGCCCGAGCCGCTCGACCTCTGGAAGAGCCCGCCCTTCGAGCCTGAAATCCGCGATGGCCGGATCTATGCGCGCGGCATCGGCGACAACAAGGGCCAGCATTTCGCGCAGTTGCTGGCGATCGAATCCTATCTCAAGGTGGTCGGCAAACTGCCCTGCAATGTGATCTTTCTGCTCGAAGGCGAGGAGGAGATCGGCAGTCCCCATATGGCGCAATTCGTCGCCGAGCATGCCGACAAGCTCAATGCCGATCTCGTCGTCACCTCGGATGGCTCGCTGCATGACAGCGGCCGCCCGGTCGTCACGTTTGGCGTGCGCGGCGTCGCCTCGTTCGAGCTGCGCGCAAAGACTGCCAATCGCGATGCCCATTCCGGCAATTTCGGCGGCGTCATGCCGAATGCGATCTGGAAGCTCGTGCATCTGCTCGCAACGATGAAGAACGACCGCGGCGAGATCACCATAGACGGCATCTACGATCCGGTGGTGCCGCCGACCGATCTGGAACTGCAGGCGATGGCGGCCTTGCCGCTCGATATCGAGAAGATCAAGGCCGAGCTTGGCATGACGGCGATCGACGAGCCTGTGGACCGCCCCTATTACGAGCGGCTGATGTTCCAGCCGACGCTCACCATCAACGGCCTGCATGGCGGCTATGGCGGACCGGGACAGAAGACGGTTCTTCCAAGCGAAGCCTATGCCAAATGCGATATCCGCCTCGTCGAGAGCCTGACGCCGGACTACGTGTTCGAAAAGGTCCGGGCGCATGTGGAAAGATACGCGCCAGAAGTGGAGTTCGTGCCGCAAAACTCGATGCTGCCATCGAAAACCCCGATGGACAGCCCATTCGCTTCCGTGATCCGCGAAGCGATCGTCGCAGCCCGCGGCGTCGAACCACTTCTCTACCCAAGCCTCGGCGGCAGCCTCCCAGACTACGTCTTCACAAAAATCCTCGGCAAGCCCGCTTTCGTCGTGCCCTATGCCAATGCCGACCAGGCAAACCACGCCCCCAACGAAAACCTCAAGCTCGACCTCTTCCACGCCGGCATCCGCACCGGTGCTGCGCTGCTGGCGAAGCTGGGTGAGATGAAGGGGTGAATGGTAGGGCAGGGATGGTGGAGTGGGGTGCCGAGGCGCTATAATTTACCATAATAAGGGTCAATCAGAAAATTGACCCTTATTATGGTTCAAAGCTCAGGCTGTCCGGCCCCACTGCAACGCCGCAGTTTACATTGCCGCGCTGGCCGCCTAGGCAGGGTGCCATATCAGGAACGGGCAGGTTACGGATCATGTTGATCAAGCAGAGCGACTATCACCGCATTTACCGGGTCATCAACAGCCTGCTGGTCAACGAAAACGCCAATACCGCCGTTGCCGGCATGTATTTCAGCACGTTCGGCGCGTTCATCCTGCGCCAGCATTACGGGGTCACGGCCACGCCGAAGAGTGGGCTGGCTGCCTATAACCTCGGCGGCACCCGCATTCTCTTCGCAGATCAGCGCGAAGACGGGTATGTCACGGGGGCGGGCGAGAATTTTCATTGCTGGGTGGAGGCCGACGGCTGGGCGATCGATTTCATGGCGCCTGCGTTTTCGCAGAGCGCATCCGAGCTTCGCGTGCCCTCGAAGATGTTCCAGCGGCAGCTGTCGTCCATGGCTTCGAGCATCAACGATCTCGAGCAATCCGGCGATTTCTTCTATCAGTCGGAGCCGGAGGCGAGCGCAAGGCGGTTCGCGGATTGGCACAAGCACGCCATGATCGGGGATCTCGCCTCGGTCGCCGCAAACTGGTTCCGGAAGTCGCCTAAGCAGATGCCGAAGTCACTGTCCATCGCGAGCGAGCCGGGCAATAACGTGCCGTTGCTGGGGAATGCGCTTTCGGGCGCCTGGTGATGTCGGAGGCTTGCGAGCCGGCACAGGCTCGCCCATAGCCGACCAGCCTGCGCGAGCCGCTAAGCGGCGGGATGCTGTCGCACCCCGCCGCCCTTGAATTCAGCCCTTCTTCAGCGCCGCATAGGCCACAGCCATCTTGGCGGCGAGGCGGGCGTTGTTTCTGACCAGCTCGATATTGGCCTTCAGGCTTTCGCCCTTCGACAACTCGTTGATGCGGGCGAGCAGGAACGGGGTCAGTTCCTTGCGGCCGATGCCGCGTTCTTCCGCTTCGCGCACCGCATCGGCAATGGTGCCGTCGATGAAGTCGGGCGTCAGTGCAGCTTCTTCCGGGATCGGGTTCGCGATCAGGAGGCCGGTGCCGGTGCCGAGCTGGTGGTGGTGGTGCATGGCGCGGGCAATCTCTTCTGCCGTATCCAGCCGGTGATCGGCCTTGTAGCCGCTCTGGCGGGTGAAGAAGGCCGGGAAGTCCTCGGTGCCGTAGGCAATGACCGGCACGCGCTGGGTTTCCAGATATTCCAGCGTCTTCGCAATATCGAGGATCGATTTCACGCCGGCGCAAACCACGGCTGTCCTGGTGCGGCCAAGCTCGGTCAGGTCGGCGGAGATGTCGAAAGTCTGCTCGGCGCCGCGATGCACACCGCCGACGCCGCCGGTTGCGAAGATCTCGATGCCGGCAAGTTCCGCCAGAAGCATGGTGGCGGACACCGTCGTGCCCGCCGTCTGGCCGCGCACCATGGCAACCGCGAGATCGCGGCCGGAAGCCTTGACCACGCCCTTGGCCTGGGCGAGCTTTTCCAGCTCATCGTGTTCCAGGCCGACGCGGAGTTCACCGTCGATGACGGCGATAGTTGCCGGCACGGCACCGTTTTCACGCACGACAGCCTCGACAGACAGCGCCGTTTCCAGATTGGCCGGATAGGGCATGCCATGGGTGATGATGGTCGATTCGAGCGCCACGATGGCACCGCCCTTCGCAAGAGCATCTGCAACTTCCGGGCTGAGTTTCGGCTTCAGCAAAGACATGGGATTTCCTTTCTGGAAGCAGTTCCGGCAAAGCCGTGAAGCGGTTTTGCGTCTGGACCTGCGTTGGGATTAAACACTGGAAGCACTCAAGTACTTCAGGACAAACGGTGCATATGGACCTGCAAAAAGGCCTCGGAGAGTTCGGGGTGGACGCTTGCCGCGCTTTCGGTCGTGAGCGTCGCAACCAGTGCGCCGATGCGGGCAGCGGTGTGAATGTCGTCGCCGGCAATCACGCGGTGCAGGGTGCCGGCAATCATCGCGTCGCCAGCGCCGGTCATGTCGATCGCCTTGGCTTCGACTGCTTCGAAACTGGCTGAAGCGTCGATGCCGGCGACCGCAATGCCGGCCGCCCCCATCGTCACCACCGCCTCGCGGGCACCGGCCGCCTGCAGGCCGCGTGCCGCCTTCAGCGCGTCGTCGATCGTCTCGCGGGCCGACAGGCCGAGAATGGCGTTGGCCTCGTCGATATTCATGAACAGAAGGTCGATACCGGCAAGGTCCTTCGGCAGGCGCATGGCCTTGACGGTCGAGACCGCATCGATCGCCAGCCGGAACCGCGCGTCGCGTCGCCGCGTGATCAGCGCTGCCAGCGTCTCGGCGGGCGGGTTACAGTCGGAGAACACGAAGCTTGCCGACGCCAGATGCGGCCAGACGCGGTCGAGATGTTCGGGTCGCAGCAGATCGAATATGCCCATGTCAGCGATACCGAGCGAAAGATCGCCGCGCGGATCGAGGATGGCCGCATATTCGGCGGTCGGTCGCTCGGTGCTGATGATCATCTGGCTGACGTCGATGCCGCGCTCGCGCATATAGGTCATCAGCGTGCGGCCGCCCTCGTCGTCGCCGACGATCGAGATGAAACCGGTTTGCGTGCCGAGACGGGCGAGGTTTTCGGCGACGTTGCGGGCGACGCCACCCATCGAGCGGGTGCTGTCGACCGGGTTCGACGTACCCGGCACGATCTCCTGCTTCGCGTGATATTTCCGGTCGAGAACGGCGCCGCCGAGACAGATCGCGCGTGACGGCTGCGGCATCACATAGCCGCGGCCGAGGACATGCCCCTTCTGCATCAGCTGCACGATATGCGCTGCCACGGTGGAGCGTGCGAGGCCCAGCATCTCGGCAATCTCCTGCTGTCCGGCAAAAGGATTGTCCCTGATAATGCCGAGAACGGCGGCTTCCTGGCTGGTCAGATCGTCCATCGTGGCTTCCCGTGAAGGATCACGGTGTATAAACAACTGTTCCTCTCGTCAACAGTTGTTTTAGATCGCGCTTCACGCCGTCAGCTTCGAACCCGCAGGCCGTCCATCAAAAGCATGATCAGGCGATTGCCGCTGGCGCGCCATTCGGGGGAGTCGGGAATGGAATAGATGCTCGACATGGCGTGCATCAGATCCGCCTGGCCTATATCGCTGCGGATGAGATTTGCCTCGCGGCCGTTTGTTAGGAGCCTGTCGAGTGCCTGCCGGATGGTACCGAACCCCTCCGCAAACAGTGTCGTGTTGGAACTGGCGATGATTTTCAGGCTGTTGGCCATGCCGCGCTTGGTCGCCATATAGCCGACGAAGCGCAGCATCCAGAGCTCCAGTGCCTTGTCGGCCGGATGGTTGGCGGCAAGTTCGTCCGCCGCTGCCGCTAGAGCCGTCAGTTCGCGGCGATAGACGAGTTCCACCAGATGTTCGCGGGTCGGGAAATGCCGATACAGCGTGCCGATGCCGACGCCGGCCTGGCGGGCAATCTCTTCCAGCGAGGTCTCGACGCCCTTTTCCGCAAATGCCTGGGCTGCCACTTCAACCAGCTTGTCGCGGTTGCGGCGAGCGTCCGCGCGAAGTTTCGGAGCCGGGGTCTGTGCATTTTTCGGCGTGGCCAAAGCCCGAAATCCTGTTCCAGTGGTTAGGCTCTCTGGGGTCGTAATCCTGGTTTCCGGCATCCTGAAACGGATGTTTTCGAAATCCAGCCTTGACTGATCTCAGCGAGCGGCTAGTTTAAACGGAGTTGCCTCCGTTTGAGGCGGCGCATATGTCTTTTTAGATCAGAAGGCGGCCGGATGTCATGTCGAAAGATGTCGCTCCGCCTTATCGACCGCGATCGGCGGCGGACGTTTACACGATATCATCGACCCATGCCCTCCCCAGACGGCCGGTCCAGCCTAATTCTTTGAAATTCTCTTCGTGAAGATTGCAGGAGCCTGTCATGACACGAACCATTCACCTCAACCTCGATATCAACGGCAAGGGTTACGACCTCGATGTCGAGCCGCGCGTGACGCTGCTCGATGCGCTGCGCGACCATCTTGTTCTCACCGGCACCAAAAAGGGTTGCGACCAGGGCCAGTGCGGCGCCTGCACCTGCCATGTGGATGGCAGACGGGTACTATCCTGTCTCACCCTGGCGGCCCAGGTCGAAGGCCGTCAGGTAGAAACGATCGAAGGACTGTCCGGGGCCGACGGAACCCTGCATGCGGTTCAGGCTGCCTTCCTGGAGCAGGACGCTTTCCAGTGCGGCTATTGCACGCCGGGCCAGATCATGTCGGCAGTCGCCTGCATTCGTGAGGGCCATGCGGGATCGGATGCGGAAATCCGCGAATATATGTCCGGCAATCTCTGTCGCTGCGGCGCTTATAACAGCATCGTCGCTGCGGTGCGCCAGGCGGCGCAGGCCGTCGTTCCTGCAACGAAGGAGATGGCCGATGCGTGATTTTTCCTATCTTCGCGCCTCGACCCTCGATGAGGCTCGCCAGGCGGTGCTGCAGGCGGGGGCATCCATCCTGGCCGGTGGCACGACCCTGATCGACCTTGCCAAATGCGGCGTTGCTGAACCGGAAACGGTCGTCGATATCTCCCATCTTGAAGGGCTCTCCGGCATCGAGGTCACGCCCCAGTCCGTCACCATCGGCGCGCTTTCGCGCATGTCTGACGTTGCCGATCATTCCGGCATCCAGGCGGAAATGCCGGCTGTTTCGGAATCGCTGCTGCTGGCGGCGTCGGCGCAGCTGCGCAACATGGCGACGATCGGTGGCAACGTGATGCAGCGCACGCGCTGTCCGTATTTCCGCGATCCCGGCACGTTTCCGGCCTGCAACAAGCGCAATCCCGGCTCCGGCTGTTCGGCGCTTGGCGGCATCACCCGCAACCATGCGGTTCTCGGCACCAGCGAGCACTGTCTCGCCTCCAATCCGGGCGATCTGGCTGTGGCGCTTGTCGCCTTCGATGCCGTCGTCGATCTCGGTTCCCGCAGGGTTCCATTCGACGAGTTCTTCCTCCTGCCCGGCGATACCCCGGACCGGGAAACCGTGCTTCAGCCCGGCGAGATGATCATCGGCCTGTCGATCCCGAAAAGCGCTGCCGCGAAAAACTCCACCTACTTGAAGGTTCGCGACCGCCAGTCCTACGAGTTTGCGGCCGCAAGCGCTGCGGTCGGCCTGGAACTGGAGGACGATGGCCGCACGGTCAGGGATATCCGCGTTGGGCTCGGCGGCGTTGCCACCAAGCCGTGGCGGGCGCGCGCCGTCGAACAGGCGCTGATCGGCAAAGTGCTCGACGATGCCACCATCAAAGCGGCGAGCCTGCTTGCCATGGAGGGCGCCGTTGCCCAGAGCGATAACACATACAAGATCGATCTTGTGCCGCGGGTCGTGGCCCGGGCGATCGAGACGGTCTCGACGGACAAATCTGGAGGTCTCGCATGACTATTATGCCCCCCCGCAAACACGGCGATGCCTCCGATGGCATGGTCGGCGGACGTCTGACCCGGTTCGAAGGCAGCCTCAAGCTCACAGGTGCTGCCACCTATGCGCTGGAATACCCGATCGATAACCTCGCCCACGCGGCCCTCGTGCAGAGCACGATTGCCGCAGGCCGCGTCGTCAGCGTCGATGTGACCCGCGCGCTCGCCTCGCCCGGCGTCCTGATGGTGCTGACACCGGAAGACGATCTCGGACTGCGTGTTTCCGCCGACTGGCAGGGCAACCGGCCGGAAGACAAGCCTTATCATCCGCTGCCGCGCGAGGTGCAGTTCAACGGCCAGTCGATTGCAGCCGTGATCGCCGAAAGCCGCGAACAGGCGACGGAGGCCGCAAAACTTGTTGTCGTCACCTATGAGGAAACGTCGCCGGTCATGAGCATCGACGATCCCGCGGCTGGCGAAGGCAAGCTGATGGACAATCTCACCATCGGCTGGGGAGATGCGGAAGCCGCCCTTGCGGCATCGCCGGTCCGGATCGAAAGCGAATACAGCACGCCGCGCGAATACCACTGCGCCATGGAGCCGCACGGGCTGACGGCCAAGTGGGACGGCGACGAGCTGACGATCTGGGAGCCCAGCCAGTGGTCGCATGGCATGGCCCGCATGTATGCCGAATGGTTCGCCATGGACTATGAAAAGGTGCGGATCATCTCGCCCTATATCGGCGGCGGTTTCGGCTCCAAGGGCCAGCCGCTCGCTTATGGCGCGGTGGCGGTTGCGGCGGCGAGAAAGCTTGGCCGACCGGTCCAGCTTGCCGTCACACGGCCGCAGAACTTCACCAGCTATGGCGGTCGTGCGGCAACTCGCCAGACGATTGCGCTCGGCGCTTCCGAAGACGGCGTGCTGCAGGCGATCGTCCACCGCGGCCGGACCGAGACGTCAGTCTATATGGATTACCCGGAACAGACCGGAGCAGCGACGCCCATCCTCTACAAGGTGGAAAACTTCTCCTCCCAGTCGCGCGTCGTGCCCGTCAATACCGTCACACCAGGCGCGCTTAGGGGCCCGGGCAAGAACCCCAGCGCCTACGGCATCGAAAGCGCCATGGAAGAGCTTGCCTACAAGCTCGATATGGATCCGCTGGAACTGCGGCTGAAGAACTATGCCGATCACGACTATCAGTCCGGAAAGCCGTGGTCGACGCGGATGCTGCGCGAAGCCCTGACGCAAGGGGCCGCCGCCTTCGGCTGGGAAAAGCGCAGCCAACAGCCCCGCTCGATGCGGGACGGCAAGACGCTGATCGGCTGGGGCATCGGCTGCGGCACGTTCCCGGTCATCCGGGCACCGTCCGAAGCGATGATCCGCGTGCTTGCGAACGGCCGCGTCGAGGTGGTCAGCGGCTCGATCGATATGGGGCAGGGCACTTATACGATCCTTGCCCAGACGGCCGCCGAAGCGCTCGGCGTTCCGGTCTCGCAGGTCGACGTGCTCTTGGGTGACAGCCGCATGCCGGGTTCGTCGATCGCCGGCGGATCGATGCTGGCGGGATCCATCACCGGTGCCGTGCATAAGGCCGCGATCGCAGCCCGCGACGAGTTGATCGGCCTTGCGCTCAACGAGACCGGTTCGCCGTTCCGCGATACCGGCGCCAACACGCTTTCGCTGGTTGGCGGGCGGATCGAGGCATCACGTGGGGGTGGACCATCGCTCTCGCTGCAGGAGCTGATGCAGGCGCTCGGCCGTGACGAGCTAGAGATCCGCCGCAACACGCTTGCCGAAAACGCGCAGACGCCTGATGATCAGAAGCAGGCCTGGACCACGATGTCGAAAGTGCAGGGGCCGACCTCGGGCGACCTCTCCATGCACAGCTGGGCTGCGCATTTCGTCGAGGTCCGGATCGATGAGGATTTCGGGACGATCCGGGTCTCGCGCATGGTCTCTGCCTTCGATTGCGGCCGCCTCTACAATCCGAAGCTGGTGGAAAGCCAGTGGAAGGGCGGCATCATCATGGGCATCGGCCAGGCATTGCTTGAGGAAGGTGTCGTCGATCCGCGCAACGGCCGCACCATCAACAGCAACATGGCCGACTATCTGGTGCCGACCAATGCCGACATTCCGGATATCGAGGTGATCTCGGTCGGCGTGCCGGATCTTGATGCATCGACGCTGGGCGGCAAAGGGGTTGGCGAAGTCGGCATCGTCGGCGTCGCCCCGGCAATCGCCAACGCCGTCTTCCACGCGACAGGCAAACGCATCCGCGACCTGCCGATCACGCTGGAAAAACTGATGTGATCTTATGGGCTGTCGCCTCTGGCGGCAGCCTTTCTCACACTTTGCGGTATCGGCTGGCTGGAATTCCCGTTTGCAGTGTCACCGCAACCCGAGCGGTCCCCACACCCCGAGCGGTCCCCACACCCTTACGTCGCCAGAACTTGTTTTCGGATCACCAACTACCGCATGGATGTAGGTGTGGTTAGGCTTCGCATGCGGAACTCTGGAAGGAAACGTCGTGCGCGCATACAGCATGACGCGGGCATCTGCCTTGGGATTTCCAGTCGATTTCCGCATGGAAACTGTGGCCATTTTTCCCGCCGCATCTGTCCTGATCAGGACTTCTCCAATTCTTTCGCCAGGACTGCAGCCGACAACGAGAAAGCTCAGTAAGACTAGGGCTATCGGACGCATGAAAATTCCTGGAGCAACGGAAGGGTGATCAACTTTCCGTTGCATATTCTTTCAGGCAAAGCAACGGGATAGGTCGGCGCCGCTCAATCCTCCGAATACCGTTCCTCGGCCCAGGGGTCACCGCGCATGTGGTAGCCGTTCTTTTCCCAGAAGCCGGCATTGTCGATGCCGAGGAAGTCGATCCGCTTCAGCCATTTCGCGCTTTTCCAGAAGTAGAGATGCGGCACGACGAGGCGCACCGGTCCGCCATGCTCTTCCGTCAGCGGCTTGCCCTCCCAGTGGGTCACGATGAGCGCGTCGGGGACGGCGAAATCGGAAAGGAGAACGTTGGTCGTATAGCCGTCATAGGCGGTCAGCATCACCGCGGTCGCCTTGTCGGTCGGCTCCACGGCATCGAGCAGATCGCGGGTGGACACGCCCTTCCAGTCGTTGTCGTAGCGCGACCAGGTCGTCACGCAGTGGATATCGGAGCGCATCTCGGACTGCGGCAAGGCCTGGAAACTCTCCCAGTTGAAGGTCGTCGGCTTGTTGACGAGACCGTAGATGTCGAGCTTCCACTGCGACGGCGCAATGCTGGGCTGCTGGCCGAGATCGAGCACCGGCCAGTTCTTGACCAGATGCTGGCCGGGCGGTAGGCGATCGGTATCTGGCCGCGCATGCCGGCCGGTCAGGAATTTCCCTTCATCAGCCCATTTGCGCTTGGTGCTGGTGAGCTTGGAATCCTGCGGAAGATTGTCGTCCATAAGTGGTTCTCCTTGCCTCGGAGGATAATCTGATAAACAACAAGGGCAATCAATTCCTGATGCCCCCGCCCGAGATTTCGTCGAGACCCCATGCCCGCCTCCCATCCGCGCCTGAATGCCCCCTTCAACCCCTTGATCGAACAACTGTCCCTGCCACCGGTTCCCGCCGTCGCGGCCTGGGGTCGTGCCTATGACAAGGCTCTGGGGCCGTTGATCGACCTGTCGCAGGCGGTGCCCGGCTATCCGGCCCATCCGGACATGCTGCGGCTTCTGGGCGAGACGGCGTCGTCCAAGGCCTATACCGGCTACGGCCCGATCGAGGGCGAGGCGGGTCTGCGCACCGCCTATGCAAGCCACGTCGCGGAAGTCTATGGCGCAGCGCTTGGCGAGGCAAACATCCACATCACCTCCGGCTGCAACCAGGCTTTCGTCTGCGCGGCGATGACGGTTGCGGGTCCCGGCAGCAGCATCCTGATGACCGAGCCGTTCTACTTCAACCACGAAACGACGCTTGCCATGATGGGCATCGGCACCGCCTTCGTGCCCTGTTCTGCCGAAAACGGGTTCCTGCCGGATCTCGTGTCGCTCGAAGCGGCGATGACGGATGGGG
Source organism: Rhizobium sp. Leaf306 (assembly GCF_001423425.1). Classification (GTDB taxonomy): domain Bacteria; phylum Pseudomonadota; class Alphaproteobacteria; order Rhizobiales; family Rhizobiaceae; genus Neorhizobium; species Neorhizobium soli. The sequence goes on along the minus strand of NZ_LMNX01000004.1, from coordinate 401,198 downwards.
TGAAGGCGCTGGCGCTGGTGTCGCCCAACAATCCGACCGGCGCGATCTATCCTGCATCGCTGCTCGAGGCGATCTTCAAGCTATGCCAGGAAAAAGGCATCTGGCTGATCCTCGACGAGACCTATCGTGACTTCCTGCCACAAGCCGGAAGCCGCGCCCATGGGCTGTTTTCGCAGTCCGGATGGGAAGAAACGCTGATCAGCCTCTACAGCTTTTCTAAATCCTTCTGCATCCCCGGCCATCGCCTCGGTGCCATCACCGCCGGCGAGGCGGCGATCGGTCAGATCGCCAAGATCATGGACAATCTGCAGATCTGCGCGCCGCGTGCCGCCCAGGCAGCGGTTGCCGAAGCGCTGCCGCTGCTGACTGCCTGGCGCGAGGAAAATCGTCAGGAAATCGGCCGTCGTGCCGAAGCGCTGAAAGCGGTCATGCGCAGCGTCTCCGGCTGGAAGCTCGATGCGATCGGCGCCTATTTCGCCTTTGTGCGGCATCCCTTCCCGGGCAAGGGCTCGGCCGAGGTGGCCGAACAGCTTGCCAAACGCGCCGGCATCAGCTGCATCCCCGGCGTCTATTTCGGGCAAGGCCAGGATGGCTATCTGCGGTTTGCCTTTGCCAATGCGGATGTCGAAACCATCGGTCTTCTGGAAGAACGTTTACGGAACTTTTCGCTGTCGTAAAGCGGCTGCCGGCTCTATAAGGAACCATGGTTCAGAGAGCAGGCAGCGCCGATCTTCCGCTTCATGGTGGCCGGGTTCCCCGGTGGCTGGGCGACCGCATGACCAAGCTCGGCGCCGTCATCACCGAAGCTATCGTCCTGCATTACGGCCGTGACGAGCTGCTCAGCCGGTTGGCGCATCCGTTCTGGTTCCAGTCCTTCGGGGCGGTGATGGGTATGGACTGGCACTCATCCGGCATCACCACCAGCGTCATCGGCGCGCTCAAACGCGGGCTGACGCCGATGTCCGGCGAACTCGGCATTCATGTCTGCGGCGGTCGCGGCCGCAATTCGCGGCAGACGCCGGACGAGTTGATCGCCATCGGCAACCGCGTCGGCATCGATGGCTTTGCCCTTGCCAAGACCAGCCGGCTCGTCGCCAAGGTCGACAGCGCCGCGGTGCAGGACGGTTTCGATCTCTATCTGCACGGTTTCATCGTTACCGACGATGGCAAGTGGGTCGTCGTCCAGCAGGGCATGAATGGCGACCGGAAGCAGGCGCGGCGCTATCACTGGCAGTCGCAGGGCCTCAAAAGCTTCGTGGATTCGCCGCATGCGGCGATCGAAGGACGCGGTCAGGGCGACATCGTCAACCTCTCCGATCACCGCGCACAGGCGTCGCGGAACGGCCAACTGGATCTGCTCGCATCGCTCGGTCCCGACCGCATTGTCCGCGAAGTGATCGCGATCGATCCGGGCCGGCAGCGCAAGAAGGATCTGGCCCAGCCGATGCTGCCGCATCTGATCATGCCTGATCATCACGACGTCCGCCAGGAAGACGTCAACATGAGGCGCCTGCATGGCACGCTTGCCGCCGCTGCCGATCGTGGGCCGAAGGATTTCGAGGATCTGCTTCTGACGCCCGGCGTCGGCGCCCGCACCGTGTCGGCGCTCGCCATGGTCGCCGAAGTCGTGCACGGCGCACCCTGCCGTTTTTCCGATCCGGCGCGTTTTTCGCTCGCCCATGGCGGCAAGGACCGGCATCCGTTCCCGGTGCCGATCCGGGTCTATGACGAGACGATCAGGGTGATGAAATCGGCCGTCGGCAAGGCAAGGCTTGGCCGCGACGAGGAAATGCAGGCGTTGCGCCGCCTAGACGACCAGGCCCGCCAGCTCGAAAAATACGTGACCGGCCCCGACCTCAAGGAAATCGTCGCCGGCGAATTTTCCCGCTCGCACGAATGGGATGGACGCAGCGTGTTCGGCTGGGAGCCGGAGGCGGAAGACGATAAACGGACTGGGTAAGTGCGCTTGCCGTCGACCGTGGTTGTCCCATATCGACCTCAACACGAAGGCGCTCGTTCCAGAGATGGCCGGGAGACCAGCAATTTGTCGCATGAAACGGAGACGCGAAGCGCCGGGTGGCGATCGTTCGCGGCCGATACGTTAGCCCTCATCCTGTTCTTCACCACGACCGGCATCATCAACGAGCGGTTCGTTGCGGGAATGAGCTGGGAGCAGGTGTTTGACGCGCGCCTTCTCGGCGCCGTGCTGATGGTTCCGTCGGGACGGCCATACGGTCTCTGGCGAGACTGGGTAATGCGCTTTGCCGGCCCCGGACGCGTGTCGCAGATCCTGTTTGATACGCTCGCGCTCGTCAGCTTCCAGGTGCCGCTCTATGCGGCGATCCTCGCCATCAGCGGGGCTGATAGTGCTGAGCTTTTGCGGGGGACGCTGGGTGTGATCGTGATCATGCTGGCATCGGGTCGGCCCTACGGAGCCTTCCTCAACTTCATCAGGCGCCGCTTCGGCCTGTCGCCGGGCGGAACGAAGCCGATGTCTCTCAACACGTAAATGCGCCCGGGAAGAATGCCCGGGCGCATCAGACTGCTGAGGAAGTATTTCCTCACAGCTCTGCAGGTTACTTGGGAAACTGAGCCTGTCGCCAAACTCCCCTCATCCTCGCCCCTGTGGCGGGGATCCAGTCAGCTCAAGTCCTTGAGCTGAAGGAGTCTTTGACCCGACGGACGTCGGGTCGCTGGATCCCCGCCACAAGGGCGAGGATGAGGGAGAGTGGGGTATCGCTCTCCCCAACAAAGCTTCTTCAGAGTTCGTCAGCAGTCTGATGCGCCCGGGAAGAAATCCCCGGGCACATGATTCTATTGGCGCTCGCTGCCTTACGGGATCAGACGGTTTGCGCGCAAATCTTCGAACAGATCGAAGAAGGCATCGTCGGTCGGCTGGTATTCGAGGAAGCCGAGGCGGCGGCTCTTCGACATGTCGGTGACGACTTCGATCGGGCGACCGAGATCGGCATCCGTATGCCACGGCGAGACGAGCCGGTTCATATCCGGTTCGGCCAGATTGTGGCGTTCAGCAATCTCGCGCCAGATCGCGGCATCCTCGGCCATCTGCTTTTCAAGCGGCTGGACCGTCCCGTCGAAGGTGGCGGGTTCCAGCTCGAACCAGGCGGCGATGCGGCTCCACATCCACTTCCAGCGGAAGACATCGCCATTGACGACGTTGAATTCGCCGTTGGCTGCTCCCGGTGTCGTGGAAGCCCACAGGAGATGGCGGGCGAGAAGGTTGGCGCTGGTCATGTCGGTCAGCCCCTCCCACTGCATCTCGACGCCGGGGAAGCGGAACGGACGGCCGGTGTGCTTGCAGATGGCAGCATAGACGGCAAGCGTCGTGCCCATGTTCATGGCATTGCCGACAGCCTTGCCGACGATCGTGTGCGGGCGATGGACGCTCCAGGTAAAGCCGTCGCGGGCGGCTGCCGCAAACACTTCGTCTTCCTGGGCGTAGTAGAAATTATCGACCTCGAGCCGGCCCTGTTCCTCGCGGAACGGCGTCTGCGGCAGGGCGCCCTTGCCGTAGTTCTCGAACGGGCCGAGGTAATGCTTGAGGCCCGTTACCAGCGCCACATGCTTGACGGAACCGGCCGGAGACAGCGCATCGAGGACGTTGCGCACCATCGACGAATTGACGCGAATGTTTTCGGCTTCCGTCGACTGCCGCAGCCAGCTCGAGATGAACACATGCGAGGGATCAAGACCCGCCAGCGCTTTTGTAAGCGAGGCCGGATCGAGAAGATCCGCTGCCACCGGTGTCACGTTGGTCTGCTGCTGCGGTGTGCGCGACAGGCCGAGAACCTGCCAGCCGTCGTCACCCAGAACCTTTGCTGTTGCGCTGCCGACAATGCCGCTTGCGCCCACGATCAATGCTTTTTTCGTCATAATTGCTCCTGTCGTTCTGACGGTGATCTAGTGTCTTGCGGTAGACTGTGCCAGAAGGCACCCGAATGGGACATAGGCACCCTGACGTAACCAGATGGGAAACAGATCATGCAGCCAGGCTCACCAGACAACGAATGGCGCGAAGACTGCGCACCGCGCCGCGTCCTCGACCTTTTCTCCTCGAAATGGACGAGCATGATCCTGCATGTGCTGGATACGCGGCTGGATGGCTGTGCGCGGACCGGCGTTCTCCTGCGCAGCCTGCCCGGCATTTCCAAGAAAATGCTGACCCAGACCCTGCGCGACATGGAAGCCTCGGGTCTTGTCATCAGGCGCGTCTATGGCACGGTGCCCCCGGCAGTCGATTATACGCTGACGCCGCTCGGCAAGCGTTTCGTCGAGCTGATCGATCTGCTCTACGGTTGGGGTCGAGACAATGCCGATGCGCTGGACGCGCTCAAAGCGAAGAAGGGCGAGGGAGCCTAGATCAGGGATTGGGCCTCCCAGTTCGGATGGAACGATGGTGGCCGGACCGTGTTCTCCTTGGGAACAAGGGAGACTTGCTATGTCAGACCAAAAAGACGTCGACCCCGCAGCCGATACGGCTTCCAAGGAAGCGACCCGGTTCGGCAGCAGCCAGCCCAAGGTTTCCGAACAGTCAAGGGATAGCATCCACCCGGCCGCCGATGCGGCTGAGGATGTACAGGCTGACCACAAGGTCGAGAAGAGCTTTGGTACCGGCGAGGATGGGTCAGTGCGCAAGACGGATGCGGCAACCGTCGAACTCAATCGCGCCCGCAAGGCGGCTGGAGCCGAAGGCTCCGGCGTCCCGAGCGATCATGAGGCCGACGCCGGCGACATCGGCGGCTGAGACTTCCACCCGCGGTCGCCGCGGGTGAGAGACTACTGGATATGCGGCGGCGCCTCTTCGCGCGCCGCGATCCGGCTGGCGAGTTCGCCGATGCGGCGGATCGCTCCCTCCAGCACATCATCAGGCACCGTCAGCGATATGCGCAGAAAGCCTGCCGCCTGATCGCCGAAGGACGTGCCGGGCATGACTGCCACCTTTTCCTCGCGCAGCAGTTCCCAGGCAAATTCCTCGCCACCGAGGCCTGTTGCCGTCACGTCGAGCAGGATGAACATCCCACCTTCCGGCATCATCGGCTTGACCAGATTGTTGCCCTTCAGCACAGTTTCGACGATCGCGGCGCGCCTGTGATAATTGGCGCGCATCACGTCGGCTGTCGGGAAGTTTTCAGATAGCGCCATGGCGGTCATGTCGGCAATGAAGGGCTGTACGCCGAACAGCATGATTTCAGAAACCGGCAGCAGACGTTCGCAAAATTCCTCCGGGCCGGCTGCCCAGCCGGATCTGAATCCGGGTGCCGCGTGCGACTTGGAGATGGACGAGACCACGATCGTGCGCTCCGCCAGTTCCGCCATGTCAAAGGGTGAGGCAAAGCTGGTGCCGTCGAAGATCAGCTGTTCATAAACCTCGTCGCAGATGATCCAGAGATCGTGCTTGCGGCAGATCTCGCCGATCCTTGCGATTTCGGAGGCTGACAGAACGGCACCGGTCGGGTTGTGCGGCGTGTTCAGAAGCAGCACGCGTGCTTCCGGCGTCACGGCCCGTTCCAGATCGTCCGGCTGCATGTGGAACTTGTTTTCCGGCCGCAGCGGCACGGGGATCATGTGCGCGCCGGTGGAGGCGATAACGCCCTCATAGGTCGCGTAGAGCGGATCGCCGACCAGCACGCCATCGCCAGCGCCAACCAGGCCGGTCATGACGCAGTAGAGCGCGCTCTGGGTGCCGGGAAAGCAGAGAAAATTCTTTTCCGTCACGCCGGGGCGGCGTTTCGAATATTTCGCAACGAGCGCCTTCAGCGTATCCGGCTCGCCGCGGCCGTTGGAATAGCGGGTGCGACCGGCATACATGGCGCGCGCGGCCTCATCCAGCAGCGCTCGGTCAGGCACCACATCAGGCTCGCCGATCGTCAGCTCGACCACGTCCTCCCCCTCGGCCTTCATGCGCCTTGCGGTCAGATGCAGCGCCCAGCGGCCTGAACCGAGATGGGCGAGACGGTCGGTGATCGTGGCATAGCGCATGGATAGGCCTCATGTTCGAGGATTAGGATGGGCCGCCTCTAGCAAATACGCCGCGCCGGAGCAAATGGCGCGGCATGGGTGCTGGCCGTCAATCGCGGTTTCCCGTCCTGAAACGACCGCCCACATGGCGGGCCGGCAATCGCGGCGCACCGAACAGTTTTTCGCGCAGCGTGCCCTCGCGGTAGCCTGTTTTGTAGACCCCGCGTTCCTGCAGAATGGGGATCACCAGCTCGATCACGTCGTCGAAACATTCCGGTACCACGGTGCGCGACAGGTTGAACCCGTCGACATCGGCCTTTTCCATCCACTCCTGCAGGCGGTCGGCGATCTGCTCGGCTGAACCCACCATCGGCATCTGGCGGCTGCCGAGAATCATCTGGTCGAGCAGCTTGCGCTTCGTCCATTGCGGTCCGGCGCCGCGGGTCATCGCCTCGACATTGGAGACGATGGCATCGCTTTTGCCGGTCTGGATCGGTTCGTCGAGATCGTAGCGCGCAAAATCGATGCCGAGCGATGCGCTGGCATGGACAAGTGCTGCCTCGGAACTGGCATGGCTGCGATAATCCTCGAACTTCTCCTGCGCTTCCTTTTCCGTGCGGCCGGTGATGATCGTTGCACCGACAAAGACTTTCAGATCATCGGCGGTTCGGCCGCCGGCAAGCGCACGGGCGCGAATATCGTCGACGAGGTCGCGCACACTTTCCATCTTCTGGCCGTTGACGAAGACGCATTCGGCATGGGTTGCGGCAAACGCCCGGCCGCGGGTGGAAGAGCCAGCCTGATAGAGAACCGGCGTTCTCTGCGGGGAGGGGGCGGAAAGATGCATCGCGTCCAGCCGGTACTGCCGGCCCTCGTGGCTGATCTTTCGAACCTTGGCCGGGTCGGCGTAGACACCGGCGGCGCGGTCGAACACGACGGCATCGTCGTCCCAACTGCCTTCCAGCAGCTTGTAGATCACGTCCATATATTCGTCGGCGAGATCGTAGCGGTCGTCATGCGCCATCTGCGCATCGAGGCCGATCGCTTTCGCCGCGCTGTCGAGATAGCCCGTCACGATATTCCAGCCGATCCGACCACCGGTCAGGTGATCGAGCGTCGACATGCGACGGGCAAACAGGAAGGGTTGCTCGTAGGTGAGGTTCGCCGTCACACCGAAGGAGAGGTGCTTCGTCACCGCCGCCATGGCCGGCACCAGCAGCATGGGATCATTCACCGGAACCTGGACGGCGCCCCTCAAGGCCGCATCCGGGCTTTCGCCGTAGACGTCGTAGACGCCCACCACGTCGGCCAGGAAAATCCCGTCAAACAGGCCGGCCTCCAGCCGTTTGGCGTAATCCGTCCAGTAGGCGAGTTCGGTGTAACGGTTGGACTGGTCGCGCGGATGCGTCCACAATCCGTGTTGGATATGGCTGACACAGTTCATGTCGAAGGCGTTGAATCGGATTTCGCGCAAAGAGCATTCCCCCGCGTTGCAGATCTGGTGCGTCTCTTATAAGTTCCTATCGTCCACTATAGAAGACGATCGTTCGGAGGCAAGCGGATAAAGCCATGGAAGCAGAAGTTGGAGATGCCATCGCATCGCGGCTCAGAACGGAACGCGAGACACGCAAATGGTCGCTTGCGGAACTCGCCGAACGCTCCGGCGTGTCGAAGGCGATGATCAGCAAGATCGAGCGCAGCGAGGCCAGTCCATCGGCCGCCGTGCTCGGCCGGCTGTCCGGCGCTTTCGGCCTGCCGCTGTCGGTGCTTCTGGCACTGGCGGAAGGCGGGGAGGAGCGGCTCCGCGTGCAGTCCGGTCAGCCGGTCTGGACCGATCCCGAGACCGGCTATACCCGCCGGGCCCTGTCGCCGCCCAATGCGCCGCTGGAACTGATCGAGGTTCTGCTGCCGCCTGCCGTGCGCGTTCCCTATCCGGCCTCCGCCTTCGCCTTCCAGCATCAGCAGATCTGGCTTCTCGCGGGCGCGCTCGATTTCATCGAAGGCACGGTGCTGCATTCTCTGAAGGAGGGCGATTGTCTCATGCTGGGGCCGCCCGCCGACTGCGTCTTCTTCAATCCCGGTAAGGTCCCGGCGCGTTACGTTGTGGCGCTTTCCCGAAGGTAACGGAGCAGAACGGCAGACGTGAAAAAGGCGCTTCCCGAGGGAAGCGCCAGTTGGGGAGATTGTGACTTTGCCGGTCGCGCTGATGGATGCGACCTACAAGTCCGTGAACACGAACCCCTGGCGGTTTGTTCCCGCAGAAAGTGTGAAATCCTTTTCTTGCCCGGAACGATCCGATATCCTGTCGGTTACACCGCATGAACGGATCGAAGCCTGGGAGGAGGATGCGATGCTGGGATTGGGTCATTTCTGGAAACGGGTGCAGGCCCGCAAGGCGGAAACGGCAACGCCTGAGTTTGCCGATCGCAGTGATGCCGGCCGGCAGCTGGCCGAGACACTGCAAATCTCACAATCCTTGTCCTCTGTCGCCGGCGATCCCGTGGTGGTCGCCGTGCCGCGCGGCGGCGTGCCGGTGGCGTTCGAAGTGGCGCAGCGGCTTGGACTGCATCTCGATCTCTTGATCCTGCGCAGGATCGCTGCCCCCGGCCACCCGGAATTGAGCATCGGCGCCGTGGTCGACGCCAAAGAACCAATCGTCCATATCGACGAGGCAAGCGTGCGGCGTTTTCCCCTGCCTCCTGGCTATCTCAACACGGAGCGGCAGCATCAGATCGCCGAGGTCGACCGCCATCACCGGATGTATTTCGGCGAGGATCACGCCGACGAGCACGATCTTGCCGGCCGTCACGTCATTCTGATCGATGAGGGGCTTTCCGATGCCGGGTCGATGGAGGTCAGCATCCACGCGCTCAGGCATCTGGGTGTCGCGATCATTACCCTTGCCGTACCGGTCGCCTCGCAGGACACGCTCGATGCAATCAGGGACAAGGTTGAAGACGTGGTCTGCCTGTCGATCCCGCCATCATTCGGCGATGCCGGTGACCACTACGAGGATTTCCCGGAAACCACCGATCAGGACGTCGTCCGGCTGCTCAAGGAAGCCAGACGGTCGGAGCGGTTGCTCAACTAGATTTCAATCGTCGCCAACAACGGCAAGTGGTCGGATGCCCGCCGCGTCAGCGGTGTCGAGATCACTTCGGCATCGATCACATTGATGCTGTCGGAAACAAAGATGTGGTCGAGCCGAAGCAGCGGAAAGCGGGACGGAAACGTTGCCCGCCAAGGTTTGACAAGCGCCGTCTGCACATCGGTCAGGCGCTTGGCCGCATGCCGGTAGGTCCTCGTGATCGGTGTCGAGTTGAAGTCGCCGATCAGGATGCGCGCCGGGTTTTCCTTCTCGAGGCCGCCGAGCCAGTCCGGGCCCGTCAGCTCCGTCATCTGCGCCATCCGGTCTTTACCGCGGAGTCCGAGATGGGTGTTGAAGACCTGCAGCGGTTTGCCACCGACGTCGATTTCCACCCAGACTGCGCCGCGCTGCTCGCCGATCGAGGAAAGCATGTCGGCCTTGATCACTTTCAGCGGCAGGGATGTCAGAATGGCGTCGCCGTAGCGTTCCTCGGCCACATGCAGCGCCGCGTGAAAATGGTAGTCCATCTCCACCTCGCGGGCGATGATATCGACCTGATCGACGCCACCGGTGCGCGAGCGGCCGACATCCAGTTCCTGCAGGCCGATAATATCAGGCTTCAACTCCGAGATGACGTCGGCGATCCGCGTGGGATCGAGCCGTCGATCGGTCCCGATGCAGCTATGCACGTTGTAGCTCAGGATTTTCAGGCGCCGCCGGGAGGGAGTTTGAGGCGAGGTGTTGGAGGGCTGTTTGGGAAGCGCATCGATCATAGCGCGGGAACACCTTGGACAGTCATTTCGTTCCACCCTGCACAGCATGAATGGAGATGGAATGAAGATCTGGCGGCCCCTCATCAAATGTCTTGTGGTTGCCGCGGTCTGCCTCGCCGCACTCCTCGTCTACCGCAGCCTGCAACGCTACACATGGGACGAAATCGAGGAGTCCGTGCTGTCCATCGCCGGCATTCGGTTGGTGGCCGCGTTCGGCTTCGTCATTCTCTCCTATGCCTGCCTTGGCATGTTCGATGCGCTTGGCGTGCGCTATGCGGGCAAGCCGCTTGCCTACCATAAGACGGCACTCGCGTCCTTCACAAGCCTGTCGATCGGCCACAATGTCGGCATGGCAGCGCTCAGCAGCGGCGCGGTCCGTTACCGGTTCTACTCCCGCTGGGGCCTTCAGCCTCAGGACATTGCCAAGGTCATCGTGTTTTGCGGCGCGACTGTTGGGTTGGGGCTTGCCACACTGGGCGGCATTGCCATGCTGCTCGATGTCAATGGATCGGACGACTTCTTCGGCCTTGGCAGGGGAGAGAGGGCCGCCATCGGTTTCGCCTGTCTGGCCGTGCCGGCTGCCTATCTACTGCTTTGCGCTTTCGTGCGCCGGCCGTTGCCCGTCCGCTCGTGGCGTTTCACGCCGCCGGATCTGTCGCTCGCGATCGGCCAGATCATCGTCGGCACACTGAATTTCCTCTGTGTCGCCTCCGCGATCCGCCAGCTGCTGCTTGCGTTTACCGATGTCGGATTCCTGCAGGTCGCCAGCGCCTACGTGACCGCCAATCTCGGCGCGTTGGTTAGCCACGTGCCTGGCGGTCTCGGCGTGCTGGAAGCGGTCATGCTGAACCTGTTGCCGGGCACATCGGCGATCGGCGCACTGATCGCTTTCCGCGTCCTCTACTTCTTCGTGCCGCTCGCGATCGGCGTACCGGTGCTGATCGCAAGCGAGGCCTATTACCGGCGTCAGGGAAGTGCTTATTCAGGCCGCACGGCGGAAGGAAAGGCGTGAAAACAGCTTCCTGATCCCGGACTTGATCTCCGGGATCGGCCAGAACGGCTGTTTCGGATCGACAATACCGGTGCCGAACAGCGAGGTAATCTCGCCCTTCAGCGTATCCACCTCGAACGGCCGCAGGCAACGTGGGTTGACGTTCAGGATGTCGATCGCCGCCAGCATCGATCCGGTCTGCTGAATGATGCGGGACACGTCTTCCTTGTTGGCGCAGAGATGCTCGGCCAGAAGATCGTCGCGCAGATCAAGGATTGCCTTTTGCGACGCAGCCTCGACGGTCTCGAGCGCGATATCGCATTCCGTATCGAGCCCTTCCGACCGGTTGTTGAGATTGGACGAGCCAACCCGCACGAAGCGGTCGTCGACCACGATCAGCTTGGAATGAACAATGATCTCGCGATCGTTGCCATCGGCATCCGGGGTCGTGGCGTAGTAGATCCGCAGCCGGCCGTAGCGATCCGCGCGCTTTAGGCGGCGGATCAGGCGGGTGCGGTTGTTGCCCATCATCAGCTTTTCGAGGAAGCCGTGGGATTCGCGCGTCACGATGATGACGATTTCCGGGCCCTGCGCCGCCTTGAGCTTGCGGGCAAGTGTGCGCGCCACGCCGAAGGAGGCGAGATACTGCGTCTCGATATAGAGGTGCCGCTCGGCTGCCTTCAGCGCATCATGGGTAAGCTTGATCGCCTCGCGATGACCGCGGCGACCCTTCCATTTCCAGGGTTCGGTCAGCGCAAGTCCGCTGCGGCAATTCGTGAGATTGGGTTCGAGATCCTGCGGCCAGGCGGCTTCGCCCGCAACCGTGACCGGTTCGAGCTCGATCTTCGTCACCTTTTTCCAGCGCCGGCGCGTCACGTCGCCGATCAGCCGGGCGATATCGCCGGTGACGATCGTCTGCATGTCGTGAACGGGACCATAGGTCGTGCCGTCGGGGGAGGTCCGAGCCGGGTTGATGCAGGCATGCCCGCGGTCGTCCCAGCGGCGCGCGGTCAGATCGATGCCGCCGACAAAGGCGGTCCTATCGTCGACCACGACGATTTTCTGGTGATGGCTGGCACGCAGCGGATGCTCGAAATCGAAACGCAATTCGATGCGCGGATGGTCGTTCCAGTCCATCTTGCCGAACATCTTCAGGCTCTTGCCGGAATAGACCGGACCCATGCCCCAGACGAGAATGCGGATTTCCAGTTCCGGCTTTTCCTCGACCATGCGGCGCAGCGTGGCACCAAGCGTCGGGCAATCAGGGTCGCGCGGACGCAGCTTGATACCAGGGTTGAAGTCCCAGCCGAGGATCATCACGGACCGTTCGGCCTGTTTCAACACGTCGTCCAGGCGCTGGTAGTATTCCTCGCCATCGATCAGGAAGCCGACGCGCTCGGCCTCGGCGCTGCGCCAGACGTTGCGGCCGGGTCGAATGATCGCACGGCCGGATGGCTCCGACCGGCGCCAGGACGAAAGTGCGGAAGAGCCTGTCTGGCTCGGCGAAGTTTTTGAAGAAAAATTAGACACGTCCACCTTTTGACCCCCGTCAATTGCGTGGCCCATTAACGCGCTAAGCTGCTAGATGTTCCAGGGACGCTGGAACATCGCGGACGTTGACGGGTTTACAGTCGTTGCGTACCAAATCGACCCGGGGGAAGACGTAACGAGGAGGACGTGAACATGACGCATGCGCGGGACAATTTCATTACTTGGCTACGCAATGCCCATGCAATGGAGGAACAGGCAGTCACGCTTCTGACAGCGCAGGCACGCCGGATCGAAAGCTACCCGGATCTCAAGGACCGCGTTCTGGAGCATCTCGAGGAAACCCGCGGCCACGTCGCGGCACTGACCGAGATGCTGGAAAAGTTCGCCGTGACGACGCCGACCTTCAAGGACATGACCGCCAAGCTTGCCGCAACGGCCCAAGGTGTCGGCGGATTGCTGGTCAGCGACGAGGTCATCAAGACGATGACGACTGCCTTCGCATTCGAGCACACGGAAATCGCGACCTACAAGGTGCTGATAGCCGCTGCCGACGAACTGGACGAACCGGAAGCCGTCGCCGTCTTCGAACACATCCTGTCCGAGGAAGAAGACATGGCGGAATGGCTGAACGACAATATCGACAGCATCACGCGGATATTCCTGATGCGCGACGAGCGGGATCTCCAGGCGAAGCGGTAGTAGACGCCTCTGCTTCAGTCCTGACTTTTCAGAAGACCTGACAAGTCCAGCCGATGCTGCAGGGCGCCTTCGTCGCAGGCGCCGTGCTGGTAGAGATCGATGATCTCGGCCGCGAGGTTCTTTGCCGCCGTGCTTTCGCCAGACAAGCCGCGTTCGGCGCAGGCGGCATCGAAGACGTGCTGCAGGAAATCCAGTTCCCGCGGTTCCATTGCCGCATTGAATGCAGGTGTATTCATCTGTGGCCTCCCGTCGTGGAATGGATGTTGGGGGAGATCGCTCTGATGTCTTCCCGTCGCCGGCGGCCTTCGATTGTGCCGACGATGGGTGAAGTCTAAGCAAACTCCCCCCCGTTGCAAAGGGAGGGAGAAGGTTAAATTCCTGTAATGACGGGATTGTCAGCGAGCGCGCCGCAGCGCGTGAACGCCCCGCCATTCCTGATGGTTTCGTCAGCCTGCCGGCTTCATCGACTGGACCACGGTCGGCCACAGTTCCGAAACGGTGGGGTGGATGGGCACGGCCCAGCGCAGGGCATCATAAGTCGCGCCGGCATTCATCATGTCCAGCACGCCGTGGATCGCCTCGTCGCCGCCGGTGCCGAGAAGGGCGGCGCCCAGGATCTTTTTCGTCTCCGCATCGGCCACGATCTTCATCAGGCCGATCGTCTCGCCCTTTTCCACGGCACGTCCCACCTGGCTCATCGGCCGCGTGCCGACGAGAACCTTGTGGCCTGCCTTCACCGCCTGGTGCTCGGTCATGCCGACACGGCCGAGCGGCGGGTCGGTATAGAGCGCATAACCAAGCAGGCGGTCGGAGACCTTGCGGCTCTCGCCATCGAGCAGATTGGCCGCAACGATCTCGAAGTCGTTGTAGGCGGTGTGGGTGAAGGCGCCGCGGCCGTTGCAGTCGCCCATCGCCCAGATGCCCGCGACGCTGGTCGACAGATCGTCGCCCACCTCAATATAGCCGCGCTCGTCGAGCGTCACGCCCGCCTTGTCGAGCCCGAGATCGTCGGTGTTGGGACGGCGTCCGACCGCGAGCAGCACGTCGGAGCCGATGACTTCAGGTTCGCCTTCGTTGCAGCTGACGCCGACTGCAATGCCGTCGTCCATCTTCCTGAAGCGGATGCAGTCGGCACTCGTTCTGATGACGATCCCTTCGGCTTCCAGCATCTCTTGGATGGATTGCGAGATCTCCGGGTCCTCGCGGCTGACGATACGGTCCCCGCGTTCCACCACGGTTACCTTCGCGCCGAAGCGGCGATACATCTGCGCATATTCCAGCCCGATATAGCTGCCGCCGATGATCACCAGATGGTCCGGCACCCGGTCCAGCCCGACGATGTCGCTGTTGGTCATGTAGGGGATGTCGTTGACGCCCTCGAAATCGGGAATGGTGGCGCGCGCGCCGACATTGAGAAAGATCTGCGGCGCCGTCAGCAACTCGTCGCCGACGCGGATCGTGTTAGCGCTCTCAAAGCGGGCATGGCCGCGGATCAGCGTGCAATGGGGCATCTTCTCCAGCCAGCTTTCATTGCTGCCGCGGCTGTCCATCGTCACTTTCAGCGCGCGCCGCATCACCGCCGGCATGTCGATCGTCACCTCGCCGCCGATGCCGATGCCGTAATCGGCGCTGCGGCGGGCAATATGCGCGGCGTAGGCGCTGGCCACCAGCGTCTTGGTCGGCTTGCAGCCGGTGTTGACGCAGGTGCCGCCGACATGCTTGCGCTCGATGATGGCGACGGTCTTGCCCGCGTCGTTGAAGCGTCCGGCAAGCGATGGCCCGGCCTGGCCGGCGCCGATGATGATCGCGTCGAATGTCTGCATGATGCTCAGATCTCCGTTAGGCGGCCGGCGTTCCCGGCAAAAGCAGGATGACAATCAGGGCTGCGACGACGGCCACGCCGTCCTCGATAAAGGCTGCCGGTGCATCCTTGCCGAAATGGGCAGCAAGCTTTGCCCGCACTGCGGCGCCACCCAGCGTTCCGATCACGGCGCCGATAATGCCGGAGACGAGGCCGGCCAGCCAGTAGCCGTAGGGCATTCCGATCGCAGCACCCGAAAGCGCGCCAGTCAAGATGCGCGCACCGAATTGCTGCGGCACCTTGCGGCTCGGCGTCGAGGGCAACTGGTCGGTGATGAATTCGACGATGGCGATCAGCGTCAGGATCAGCACGGCCCATTTGGAGCCCATGAAGGCGAGCCAGGTGCCGGAGAGATCAAGCCAGCCGAGACCGGCCGCCCAGCTGACGATCGCCGGTGCCGTCATGGCGCGAAGTCCGGCCACCGCGCCGATGACGAGTGCAAGCATGTAACTCATGATGATTCCCTTTGCCGCCGCCGACGGATGCCGGTGAAATCAAGTCTTCGCAAGTTTTAGTGGAATTCGCCAGTGGCGGATTTTAAGGTGACGACCGAGGACGAGTTGGGAGGAGGAGCCCGGCATCTGGTGAGATACGCAATTCTTGCAGCGGCGGGCGTGGCGGTCATGATCGGTCTGGGCATCTATGTCCAGGGCGCCGGCATGATCGCGAGCGGCTACATGGAGGAGGCGAAGGCGCAGGCCAACACCACGCTGAGGCTTGCCGTTTCCGGTCTCGACGGGCACCTGAAGCGCTACGAGGCGCTGCCGGCCCTGATCGCCGACCAGCAGAATGTCGAGGCTTTCGTGCTCGATCCGTCCAACACAACCCTGCAGGCCGCCACCAACGCCTATTTGAAAGACACCAACGCGCTCCTCAAATCCTCCGACATCTATCTGATGACGATGGACGGGCAGACGATCGCTGCCAGCAACCATGACAGCGACGTCAGTTTCGTCGGCGAGAATTTTTCCTACCGTCCGTATTTCCAGGAAGCTGCAAAGGGCCGCCAGTCTCGCTTTTATGCGCTCGGCACCACGTCGCTCAAGCGCGGCTACTACTTCTCGTCGCCGATCGAGATCGCCGGGGTGATCCGCGGCGTCATCGTCTTCAAGGTCGATATCGATCTGGTCGAGGACAGCTGGGGGAAGGGGACCGCCCAGGGCACCGAAGACCGCATCTTCGTTGCCGACCCCGAGGGCATCATCTTCATGACCAGCCGGCCGGAATGGCTCTATGCCACGACCCTGCCGCTGTCGCCGGGGCGCATCGCCCGCACCCAGACCTCGCGGCGCTATGCGGATGCGAAACTGCGCGAACTGCCGGTGCGGCGCGGCGAATTCGCCGGTCACGAGGTGATGACGATTGCCGACAACGGTGGCGACCGGGAATATCTCGTCGTGTCGCAACCGATGCCCGACGCCGGATGGACTGTCAGCGTGCTGATGGATACCGGGTCCGTGCATGCCCAGGCAAAGACCACCGTCGCTGCCCTGCTTCTATCCTTGTGTCTCGCCGTCCTCGGGCTTGCGGTCATCCTGCAGCGCCGGGCGCGGCTTGCCGAGCGCATGCATCTCCAAGCGGAAGCGCAGAATGCGCTCGAACACCGGGTTGCCGAGCGCACCGCCGATCTTGCCCGCGTCAACGCCCAGATCGAGGAGGAAGTGGCCGAGCGCCGGGCGACCGAACAGCGGTTGCGCCAGACCCAGGCCGATCTCATCCAGGCCGGCAAGCTTGCCGGTCTCGGCCAGATGTCGGCAGCACTGTCGCACGAGCTCAACCAGCCGCTTGCGGCCGCGAAAACCTATGCGGAGACGGCCGGCGTGCTGATGGACCTTAACCGCACGGAAGAGGCCCGCGACAACGTTAGACGCATTTCGGCGCTGATCGATCGCATGGCCTCGATCAGCAAGCATTTGCGCAACTTCGCCCGCAAGCCGAACGAAAAGCTCGGTGCCGTTTCGCTGCAGGAGGTGATGGACGACACGCTGGAAATCGTCGCGGCGCGGCTGAAGGCGGCCGATGCGGATCTCGTCGTCGACATCCCGGCGAACCTTCCGAAGGTCAGGGCCGGTTCGATCCGTCTGCAGCAGGTGCTGGTCAACGTCATCGGCAATGCGGCAGATGCCGTCGAGGGACTAGCCGACCGGCGCATCGCCGTTTCGGCGTCAAGAACCCACGATACCATCACGGTGCAGGTGCGCGATGGCGGGCCGGGTGTGCCGGCGTCGATTCGCGAGCGCATCTTCGATCCCTTCTTTACCACCAAGGGCATCGGCAAGGGTCTCGGCCTCGGGTTGTCGATCTCCTACAACATCGTCAAGGATTTCGGTGGTAGCCTTTCCGTCACCGATGATCCCGATGGGGGTGCCGTGTTCACCATCGAGCTCGACATTGCCGACGAAAACCTGATGGAGGCTGCCGAGTGAGCGAAGCAAGGGATGCGGCGCAAAGGGTTTTGCTGGTTGACGACGAAGAGGAGCTGCGCCGGTCCACCGCTCAGGCGCTGGAACTGTTCGGGCTCTCGGTGCAGACCTTTTCCAATGCCGATCATGTTCTCGAGCTTGCCGGTTTCGGCTTCGACGGCGTTATCGTCAGCGATATTCGCATGCCCGGAACAGACGGCATGACGCTGTTGCAGCGGGTTCGTGAGCTCGATGCGGAAATCCCGATCATTCTCGTCACCGGCCATGGCGATGTGCAGCTGGCGGTGAAGGCGATGCGCGAAGGCGCCTATGATTTCCTCGAAAAGCCGTTCACGCCGCAGCATCTGGCCGGCGTTATCCGCAGGGCGCTCGATCGCCGCGCGCTGGTCATGGAAAACCGCCGGCTGAAGGCGGTGGCCGGCAAGCGCGACGATCTGGAAACCCGCATGCCCGGCCGCACCCAGGTGATGGTCGACCTGCGCTACCGGATCCGCGCGATCGGCGCCACCGATGCCGATACGCTGATCATCGGCGAGACCGGCGCCGGCAAGGAAGTGGTGGCGCGGGCGCTGCACGATGTCAGCCCGCGCGCCAACCGGCCGTTTATCGCCATCAACTGCGCGGCACTTCCGGAAACGCTGATCGAAAGCGAGTTGTTCGGCCACGAGGCGGGCGCTTTTCCGGGCGCGATCAGGCCGCGATACGGCAAGTTCGAACATGGCCGCGGTGGTACGATCCTGCTCGACGAGATCGGCTCGATGCCGTTCGACCTGCAGGCGAAATTCCTGCGCGTCCTGCAGGAGCGGGTCATCACAAGGCTCGGCTCGAACGAAACCGTGGCGCTCGACGTCCGCTTTATCGCCACCAGCAAGGTGGATCTGGAAGCGGAGGTCGCAGCCGGCCGGTTCCGGGCCGATCTACTCTACCGTCTCAACGTCGCAACCATCCATGTGCCGTCACTTCGGGAGCGTCGGGCCGATATCGCGCTCCTGTTTCTGCAGCTGGTCCGCGAAGCTTCCGCCCGCTATGGCCGTGACGATCTCGACGTTCCCGTCGATGTGATCGCGACGATCGGCGACCAGGCCTGGCCCGGCAACGTCCGCGAATTGCGCAACGCCGCCGATCGGCTGGTGCTGGGTCTCGATCTTCCGTCGACGGATTCCAACGGCAGGCTTCGTGATCCGGCCGGGCGATTGGCCGACAAGGTGGCAGCCTTCGAGCGCAACCTGATCGCCGGCGAAATTGCTGCCCATGGCGGTGCCCTGCGCCCCGTCTACGAATCGCTCGGCATTTCGCGCAAGACGCTCTACGAAAAGATGCAGAAACACGGGCTGGACAAGCGGCTGATCTCGGCCGACCAGATGCTTCAGGACGATCTGAACGGGTGACGAACTATGTCTTGAAACCCGCACTGGGTGGATTTCCACCCAGGCTTTGATGTGATTGTTCCCTAATCCACCCATGCTGCATTGCACGCCAGCGATAAACTTAGCAACGCTGCCTCCCCCCTGATTGCGGCCAGTGCTTTCACCACTGCAAATGGCACCCACGCTGGCGAGGGAGGACTGTCGCCAGCACTCAGTTTGCATGCTGATTTTCACGCTCGGGAGGACAAATCATGAAAATCGTCAACGCCATGATCGGCGCAACGGCTCTTGCCGCCATGTCGCTGTTTTCGGCTTCTGCCAACGCGCAGAGCTATCCGGAACGCCAGATCACGATGATCGTACCGTTTGCAGCCGGTGGCCCGACCGATACGGTTGCGCGTCTTGTGGCCGAATCCATGTCGCGCGATCTCGGCCAGCAGATCGTCGTCGAGAATGTCGGCGGTGCCGGCGGTTCGCTCGGTGCCGGCCGCGTCGCCAATGCGGAAGCAGACGGTTATACCGTCCTCCTGCACCATATCGGCATGGCGACCAGCGCCACGCTCTATCGCAAGCTCGCCTATGACACGCTCAACGCGTTCGAATATGTCGGTCTCGTCACGGAAGTGCCGATGACGCTTCTCGCCCGCAAGGACATGGAAGCCACCGATTTCAAGGGCCTTATCGAATACGCCAAAGCCAACAAGGACAAGGTGACGGTCGCCAATGCCGGCATCGGCGCTGCGTCGCATCTCTGCGGCATGCTGTTCATGAGCTCGATCGAAACGCCGCTCGTGACCGTTCCCTACAAGGGCACCGGCCCGGCCATGACCGATCTTCTCGGCGGACAGGTCGACATCATGTGCGACCAGACCACCAATACGACAAAGCAGATCCAGGGCGGCACGGTAAAGGCCTACGCCGTCACCTCCGCTGACCGCCTCGACATCCTGAAGGACCTGCCGACCGTCAAGGAAGCCGGTTATCCGCAGATGGAAGTGGGCATCTGGCACGGCATCTACACGCCGAAGGGCACGCCGAAGGAAGCCAACGACAAGCTGTCTGCGGCGCTTAAAGTCGCACTGAAAGACCCGAACGTCGTTGCCCGTTTCGGTGAACTCGGCACCAAGCCTTCACCGGAAGCCGACGCCACGCCTGAGGCGCTGAAGACCAAGCTGGAAAGCGAAATCGCCCGCTGGAAGCCGGTCATCGAGGCAGCCGGCCAGTACGCCGACTGATCTCTCGTCACGGCACTGCCCCTCACCCTGGCCCCTCTCTGGGCAGGGTGAGGAGTTCTGCTCGATCGGCCTTGGAGCCCGCAACCTTTCGTCCTTCTCCCCCGCGGGGGAGAAATTGCCGGCAAGCTGATCGCTCAGATCGACCGCTGATCGGCGCGAACGTCTGCAAGGACCCCACCGGCAAGCGACACTCCTGCAAGCGACACTCCTGCTAGCGACCATGCCGACCCGCGGCGCAGATCCACAGAGCTCTTCCAATATTTCGGAGCCATCATGAATTCACTCAATATCGACAGGACCAATCTGGTCTGCGGGCTGGCGCTCATGCTGACCGGCCTGTTCTTTGCCTATCAATCGATCGAACTGGAACTCGGCACGGCGCTTCGCATGGGGCCGGGCTATTTTCCGTTCATCCTCGCCTGCGTTCTCGTGCTCTTGGGCGGCGTGATCGTCTTCCAGGCCATTCGCGTTCACGGCGAACCGGTGGGTGCGCTTGCCTGGCGCGGAATGGCCTTCATCCTGCCGGCACCGATCTTCTTTGGTCTCACCGTGCGCGGTTTAGGCTTCGTGCCGGCGATCTTCTTTACGGCGCTGATCGCGGCATTCGCCTCGCACAAGATGAAGCCGTTGATGGCCGTCATCCTGGCGGCTCTGCTCACGGTCTTTTCGGTTCTCGTCTTCAGCTATGGTCTTGGTCTGCCGTTCCGGCGGTTCGGGCCGTGGCTGGGCATGTAAGGGGCTCGGTTCATGGAATTATTCAACAATCTCGCCCTCGGTTTCTCCACCGCCACGTCGATCGAGAACCTGTTCTTCTGCCTCATCGGGGTGCTGCTTGGCACGCTGATCGGCGTCCTGCCCGGCATCGGCGCAACGGCGACGATCGCCATGCTGTTGCCGATCACCTTCCAGCTCGAACCCGTGTCGTCGCTGATCATGCTCGCCGGCATCTACTACGGCGCGCAGTATGGCGGCTCCACCACGGCCATCCTCATCAATATGCCCGGCGAATCTTCGTCCGCGGTCACCGCCATCGACGGTTACCAGATGGCGCGCAAGGGCAAGGCGGGACCGGCGCTTGCCATCGCTGCCATCGGATCGTTCTTCGCCGGCACGGTTTCCACCTTTCTTGTGGCGATCTTCGCGCCGCCGCTGACCTCGATCGCCCTGCAGTTCGGTGCGGCGGAATATTTCTCGCTGATGGTCGTCGGTCTCGTCTCGTCGATCGCGCTTGCTCACGGGTCGATCATCAAGGCGCTCGCCATGGTCTGCCTTGGCCTGCTGCTTGGCCTCGTCGGCACCGATATCTACACCGGCACGCCGCGCTTCACGCTCGGAATCCGGGAATATGCCGACGGTCTGAACTTCGTCGCGGTCGCGGTCGGCGTCTTCGGTATCGCTGAAATCCTGCGCAATCTCGAAAGCGAAAAGACCCGCACCGTGCTGATGGCGAAGGTGTCCAACCTGATGCCGTCGCGCGAGGACTTCAAGGCGATGGTCGGCCCAGTTCTGCGCGGCACGGCGATCGGCTCCATCCTCGGTATCCTGCCGGGCGGCGGCGCGATCCTTGCGGCATTTGCGTCCTATACGGTCGAGAAGAAGGTATCGAAACATCCGGAAGAATTCGGCCACGGCGCGGTTGCCGGCGTTGCCGGGCCGGAATCGGCCAACAATGCGGGTGCACAGACCTCGTTCATCCCACTCCTGACGCTCGGCATTCCGGCCAATCCGGTCATGGCGCTGATGGTCGGCGCGATGATCATCCAGGGCATCGTTCCAGGTCCGAACGTTGCCGTCGAACAGCCGGCGCTGTTCTGGGGCATCATCGCGTCCATGTGGATCGGCAACCTGATGCTTGTGATCCTCAACCTGCCGCTGATCGGGTTGTGGGTAAAGCTTCTGACGATCCCCTATTACGTGCTCTTCCCGATCATCATGGCGTTCTGCGCCATCGGGGTCTACAGCGTCAATTCCAACGTCTTCGATCTCTATGCCGTCGCCTTCTTCGGTCTGCTCGGGTACGTTCTTTTGAAGCTGCGCTGCGAACCGGCACCGCTTCTGCTCGGTTTCGTTCTTGGCCCGCTCCTGGAAGAAAACCTGCGTCGCGCAATGATCCTGTCGCGCGGCGACGCCACCACCTTCATCACCCGCCCCATCAGCGCCGGCCTGCTCGCGCTTGCCGCACTGGTGCTGATCGTCGTCTTCCTGCCAAGCGTTCGGAAGAAGCGCGAAGAGGTGTTTGTCGAGGAGGATTGAGAGGTGGCGGCTCTTACAGGCCGTCGCGGACGAGTATGAGTTGCCGGTAGATCTTGGGGGAGGAGGGGAAGCGTTTCCTCTCCTCCTCATCCCTGTGCCTGTCACAGGGATCCAGGCACACGAAGTCATTCGCGTGAAAAGACCCTTCAGCGCCGCAGACGCGACGCTGCTGGATTCCTGGGACGAGCACAGGAATGAGGGGGGCGGGGGTTGCGGACGCGTCGGCTGGGTTCCTGTGGCGAGCACAAAAATGAGGGGAGGTTGGGGCTGCCGAAGTCCCCTTCATTACACCGTCTGCAGCGCCTGCAGTTCCTCGACCGGCACCTCTCCACCCATCTGCTTCAGAAGCAGCGCGGCCATAAGACGACCCGCCTCCGCGAGGTCCTCGTAGATCGTTTCGATACGCGGGCGGACCTGGTCGAACAGGCCGGACGTCTGTTTGGCGACCAGGCGCACATCTTGGCCGATGATGCGGCCGGTGTCGTAGGCTGCCGACATCACGGCCATGGCGGAGACCTCGCCGCCGCAGATGAAGCCGTCGGGCGCGTCGTCGGCCGCCAGTCGTTCCGCCACGTGATCGCGGATCGCATCGGACTTGCTGTCGAGCGAGACACGGTCGGAAATCTCGAAGGCAACGCCTTCCTCGCGCACCGCCGTCATGAAGCCGTGGCGCATGTGATGGGCGAAGGTGAACTGGGCGGGCGGCAGGATGATGAACAGCCGCCGACAGCCAGCAGCGATCAGGCTTTTCGCGGCACGATAGCTAAAGGCGTAATTGTCGTAATCCACGTAAGGATGCGGCGTCGCAAGCTCGGTGCGGCCGTGGCACACGAAGGGAAAACCCTGTTCCATCAGGAATTTCACGCGCTCGTCGGCGGCTTCGGTGCGGCTGAACAGGATGCCGTCGGCCATCCGGTTGCGGACGATATGCTTGACCGGATCGATCTGCGGCGTGTCTGAAAAATGCGGCGTGATCACCAAGTGGTACCTGGTGCCGCGCAGTGCCGCACTCATGCCGCGGATCATCGATGTGCCGTAGCCGAGGATTTCCTCGTGCGGATCAAGGACGAGGCTGATCACGTTGGTGCGTCCGGTGCGCAACCGCTGCGCCGCGCGATCCGGCAGATAGCCGACATCTTCGGCCGCCTGGCGCACGCGGACGCGGGTTTCGAGCGCAATCTGGGGATCGTCGGAGAGCGCCCTCGATACGGTCGTGACCGCAAGCTCGGTCAGTTCGGCAACGGTCTTCAGCGTCGGTTTCTTCTGGGCTGTATCGCGGGGCAAGCGGTTCGCGTGCGGCCGCGCCGGGCGTCCCTGCTGCAGCGTATCCGGGTCGATGTCCTCACCCCGGTCATCCCGGTCGTCAAGCGGCATTCCTGTCTCCTCCAGCGCCCCTCCAGGCGCCCTGTTTGTATCGTTGCAAAACGCCGTAAATTCGGCAAGTGCAAATCAACTCTTCAACGTCGCAAACGGGAAATATCGCTTTTATCGTTTTATAACAGGGTGATGCCGGATCTTTAGCATCACTGAAATTCTGTCCCCTACGGGGTTGACACTCGCATGAGTTATATCGTTATAAATCGATGTCCGGAGAGGAGCCCGGCTTTGAGGGAGATATTTCAATGACTATTCGTTTGATCGGCAAACTGGCCGCCGGTGCGGCTATGATTGCGCTGACGGCCGGTGCCGCAAAGGCAGCCGAACAGGTTGAGGTTCTGCATTGGTGGACGTCAGGCGGCGAAGCCGCGGCGCTCAACGTGCTCAAGGAAAATCTGGCCAAGCAGGGTATCGGCTGGAAAGACATGCCGGTTGCCGGTGGTGCCGGTTCTGCCGCGATGACGGCGCTGCGCGCCCGTGTGACCGCCGGCGATCCGCCGACCGCCGTCCAGCTGCTCGGTTTCGACCTGCGCGACTGGTCCGAGATGGGCGTCGCCGCCAATCTTGACGATCTCGCCGCCAAGGAAGGCTGGGACAAGGTCATTCCGGAAGCGCTGCAGGCGTTTTCCAAGTATGATGGCCACTGGGTTGCTGCCCCCGTCAACATTCACTCCACCAACTGGCTGTGGCTGAACAAGGCTGCCTTCGACAAGGCCGGCGGCAAGCAGCCGACGAATATGGACGAGCTGTTCACCATGCTCGACGCCTTCAAGGCGCAGGGCATCACCGCGCTCGCCCATGGCGGCGTTCCGTGGCAGGACGGCACCCTCTGGGAAGCCGTGGTTCTGTCCGTTGGCGGTCCTGATTTCTACAAGAAGGCCGTGCTCGACGCCGATCCGACAGCGCTGTCGGGTGATACGATGAAGAAGGTGTTCGACGATATGTCGAAGCTTCGCACCTATTTCGATCCCAACTTCTCCGGCCGCGAATGGAACCTCTCCACCGCGCTCGTCATCGAAGGCAAGGCCGGCGCTCAGGAAATGGGCGACTGGTCGAAGGGCGAATGGCTGCGCGCCAAGAAGACCCCCGGCACCGATTTTGTCTGCATGCGCTTCCCCGGCACACAGGGCTCCGTCCTGTTCAACGCTGACCAGTTCATGATGTTCGACGTGGGTGAAGATCAGAAGGACGCACAGATGAAGATGGCATCCGCCGTCGAAGATCCCGCGTTCCAGATCGCCTTCAACACGGTCAAGGGTTCCGTGCCTGCCCGTACCGACGTCTCGGACGAAAAGTTCGACGATTGCGCCAAGAAGGGCATGAAGGATCTGGCGGAAGCCTCGTCCAAGGGCACGCTGATGGGCTCGCTTGCTCATGGTTATGCGCAGCCGGCCGCTGTCAAGGAAGCCATGCTTGACGTCATCACCCAGCATCTGAATGGCCAGCTGACCACGGATGCCGCGCTGAAGCGTCTGCCGGAAGCGGTTGCTGCCGCGAAGTAGTCAAAAAAACCCCGCCCCAAACCCCTCCCCACAAGGGGGAGGGACTTAACCCAGCCGCACTGTCTGGGCCCGATTTGGTCGGTGGGTGCCCACAGGTTTTCTCCCCCCTTGTGGGGAGATGGCCGGCAGGCCAGAGGGGGCTTTTTTGTTGGCGCACCTTCAAACGTCTCTATTCGCATCCGGAGATCCCCCATGACGACAATCGAACCGGCTCCGATGGTGACGCCGACCAGGCCGCGGCGGTCCATGGCCGATGGCTTGCGCAATGGCTTGCCGAAGCTCGTTCTGGCGCCGTCCTTTGCCATCATTCTGGTGTTCGTCTACGGCTTCATTCTGTGGACAGTCTATCTGTCGTTCACCACGTCGAAGATGATGCCGATCTACAAGTGGGGCGGGTTCGATGCCTATTACCGGCTCTGGTCGCAGCCCAACTGGTATGTGGCGATGCAGAACCTCGCCATATTCGGCGTGCTCTACATCGTGCTCTGCACCGCAATCGGGCTGTTCATCGCGATCCTGATGGATCAGCGCATCCGCGCCGAGGGCGTTCTGCGGCCGATCTTTCTCTATCCGATGGCGCTGTCCTTCGTCGTGACAGGCACGGCCTGGAAGTGGTTCCTCAACCCTGGCCTCGGGCTTGAGAACACGATGCACAATCTCGGCTGGGAAAGCTTCAAGTTCGACTGGCTGGTGAACCCGAAAATGGCGATCTACACCGTCGTCATTGCCGGCGTCTGGCAGGCCTCGGGCTTTATCATGGCGATGTTTCTGGCGGGCCTGCGCGGCATCGACGGCGAAATCGTCAAGGCCGCACAGATCGACGGCGCCTCAACCGTGTCGATCTATCGCCGCATCATCATTCCGATGCTGCGCCCGGTCTTCCTGTCGGCCTTCATCGTGCTCGCGCATATGGCGATCAAGTCCTATGACCTTGTCATCGCGCTCACGGGCGGCGGGCCGGGCAATGCCACCGAACTTCCGTCCACCTTCATGTATTCCTACACGTTTACCCGCAACCAGATGAATGTGGGCTCGGCCAGCGCCGTGATGATGCTGATGGGCATTACCGCGATCATCGTCCCCTATCTCTATTCCGAGCTTCGGGAGAAGAACCATTGAGCGCGATCCCTGAAAATGTCAGCGCCGGGTCGGTGCGCACCGTCCGCTATTTCATCTATGGCGCACTGATCATCCTTGCCGCCGTCTATCTGCTGCCGCTCTATGTGATGCTCACCACGTCGCTGAAGTCGCTCGACGAGATCCGCGGCGGCGACATGCTGGCGCTGCCCTCCGATCCCTCCATCGCCGCCTGGGTCAAGGCCTGGGGCGAAGCCTGCATCGGCGTCTCCTGCGTCGGCATCAAGGGCTATTTCTGGAACTCGCTAAAAATGGTGGTTCCGGCTGTCGCCATCTCGACGCTGCTCGGCGCGCTCAACGGCTACGTGCTCACCAAGTGGCGCTTCCCTGGGCATAAGCTCGTGTTCGGGATGATGCTGTTTGCCTGCTTCATCCCGTTCCAGGCGGTGCTTATCCCGATGGCGCGGCTGCTGGGTGCGATGGGCATGTCGAATTCCACCGCCGGCCTCGTCTTCGTCCATGTGGTCTACGGCCTCGGCTTCACGACGCTTTTCTTCCGCAACTATTACGAGGCGTTTCCGGACGAGCTGGTCAAGGCTGCGATGATGGATGGCGCCGGCTTCTTCAAGATCTTCTGGCGCATCCTGCTGCCAAGCTCCGGCCCGATCATCGTCGTTACGGTCATCTACCAGTTCACCAATATCTGGAACGACTTCCTGTTCGGCGTCTCCTTCTCGTCGGGCGAGGCATCGCCGATGACGGTGGCGCTCAACAACCTCGTTTCGTCTTCCACCGGCGTCAAGGAATACAATGTCGACATGGCCGCCGCCGTGTTCGCGGCATTGCCGACGCTGTTCGTCTATGTCGTCGCCGGACGTTATTTCGTGCGTGGCCTGATGGCCGGCGCAGTCAAGGGTTGATCCAACATGAGCTTTCTCGAGATCAAGAATATCCGCAAGAAGATCGGCAATGTCGAGATCCTCAAGGGCATCGACATCGATCTGGAAAAGGGCGGCTTCCTGGTGCTGGTCGGCCCGTCCGGCTGCGGCAAGTCCACGCTGCTTAACGCCATTGCCGGCCTGCTGCCGCCGACATCCGGTGACATCGTCATCGATGGCGAGGTGGTGACGGACCTGCATCCGTCCAAGCGCGACATCGCCATGGTGTTCCAGTCCTACGCGCTCTATCCGAACATGACGGTGGAGGAGAACATCGCGTTTGCGCTGGAGATGCGCGGCATCGACAAGGCGGAGCGGGAAACGGCCGTCGCAAGCGTGGCAAAGACCCTGCAGATCGAGCATCTCCTGAAGCGTCGTCCGAGCCAGCTTTCCGGCGGCCAGCGTCAGCGCGTCGCCATGGGCCGGGCGCTGGTTCGCAAGCCGCGCGTGTTCCTGTTCGATGAACCGCTCTCCAACCTCGATGCAAAGCTGCGCGTCGAGGTGCGGGCCGAGATCAAGGCGCTGCACCAGAACACCAATGCGACGATCGTCTATGTCACCCACGACCAGATCGAGGCGATGACGCTTGCGACCAAGATCGTCGTCCTCAAGGAAGGCATCGTACAGCAGGTCGGAACGCCGGCCGAAATCTACAATCTGCCGGCCAACCTGTTTGTCGCCGATTTCATGGGCTCGCCCGCGATGAACATGCTGAAGGGCAAGGTCGTCGCTGGCGGCGTCGCCCTGTTCGGCGGTTCGACGACGGTTGCCGTGCCGCCGACGGTGACTTCCGTTCTGTCCGTGGGCAAGGATGTCATTCTCGGCCTGCGCCCCGAAGCGATCACCGATTCCGGCCTTGCCGATCCGACAGCCCATGCGATTGCCTTCGTTGATGCGCAGGTAACGATGGTCGAGCCGACGGGCTCCGACACGTTCGTGACCGGTCGGATGGACGGGGTGAATTTCACGGGACGCGCTCGCGCCGAAGTACCGGTCACGCTTGGCCAGACATTCCGCTTCGCCTTCAATCTCGACAAGGCCGTCGTGTTTGATCCGGAAAGCGGCAACCGCATCGGCTAAGTCCATGATCGGGCCAGAAAATTGACTTGACAAAAGACAATTTTCCTATCCCGAATCCGGTCGTTACGGGGCAATAGGGAACTATTCCTGTCCGCCCCGTGTTTCCCTTGTGACTGAAACAAGGGAGAGATGCCATGTCGCTGACCCGCGATTTCACGCCCTACGATTCGCGCCGGACCGCGTCCGGCCACGTCTCGTCCGGCGCGCCCGTGCGCCGATCCTTCCCCAAATCCTGGGGTGCCGAACATGTCGGCGAAAACAGCGTTCTGTTCCGCCTCTGGGCGCCGGACATCGAGCGCCTGCGCCTCCGCATCGCCGGCCGCAACCGCGAAATGCTGCCGGCCGGGCAGGGCTGGTTCACGCTGACCGTCGAAGGCGTCGAGCCCGGCACGCCCTACCAGTTCGTCATGCCCGACGGTAAGGCCTTCGCGGATCCCGCATCGCGAGCGCAGGACGGTGGCGTCGATGGCCACTCGATGATCGTCGATCCGGCCTTCTACCGCTGGAACATGCCGGCCTGGAAGGGGCATGCCTGGGAAGAGGCTGTGATTTACGAGATGCATATCGGCACCTTCACGTCCGAGGGCACGTTTCGCGCCGCAGCGTCGCGTCTCGCCGATCTTGCCGATCTCGGCTTCACTGTCATTCAGCTGATGCCGGTCAGCGAATTTCCGGGCGATCGCGGCTGGGGCTATGACAGCGCGCTTCCCTATGCCCCGCATCACACCTACGGTTCGCCTGATGACATGAAGGCTTTCGTCGATGCCGCCCACCGGGTCGGCCTGTCGGTCATGCTGGATGTCGTCTACAACCACTTCGGCCCGGCTGGAAACCTGATCGTCTCGAACATCCCGTCTTTCTTCGATCCGCAGTTTATCACGCCGTGGGGTCCGTCGATCAACTTTGCCCAACCAGCCGTGCGTGCTTTCTTCATCGAAAACGCGCTCTACTGGCTGGAAGAGTTCAATCTCGATGGCCTTCGCATCGATGCGGTGGACGAAATCCTGGATGAAACGTCAGAGAAGCACATTCTCGTCGAACTTGCAGAGCGCGTTCATTCCGAAACGACGGGTCGGCGGCGCCATCTCGTGATGGAGGACCATCGCGCCATCCTGCGCAACCCGGAACGTGGCGGGACGCCGGATGCGTTTGTGGCCGGATGGAACAACGACGCCTACCACGCCGCACATGTGATCGCGACAGGCGAGGCCGTGGGCCATGCCGGACCTTTTGCCGCGCAGCCGGTCGCCAAGCTCGCCGCTTGCCTCGCGCATGGCGGCATGCCGTCGCAGGACGATGACGAGCAAGACGCGAGGTCAGACGCGGACGCGGGCGGATCTTCGCCGCTTACCTCGTATATCCACTTCCTGCAGAACCATGATCATGTGGGCAATCGCGCCCATGGCGAACGATTGATCTCCCTGTCGGAGCCGGGGCTTCTCGACGTCATGACTTCAATGCTGCTTCTGTCGCCGCAGGTGCCGATGATGTTCATGGGCGAGGAATATGGGGAAGTGCAGCCGTTCGCGTTCTTTGCCGAATACGAGGGCGACATCGCCATGACCACCTGGGCCAACCGGTTGATCGAGGCGGAAAAATTCGGCGGCCTGCCGGAAGGCGTCACAGAACCTTGGCAGTTGGACAATCCGAATGCGCCGGAAGCGTTCGAGAAATCGAAACTGCGCTGGGAGCGTCGCGACACGGCGGAGGGCTCTGCCGCCTACGGGAAGATCCGGGATCTGATCGGAAAGCGGCGCGAGCACGTGGTTCCAGGGCTTTCCGGCATGCCTCACAGCGTCGGTCGCGTTCTTGCCTCCGCGCCGGAGACGATTGCAATCGACTGGCAGCTGTCGGATCGTCTCGTGCAACTGCGTGCCAATCTGAGCGCGTCTGAGGTCGAAGCACCTGGCATTTCCGGGTTTGTGATCCACCGGGTGCCGGAAACCGTCGTTGCCGATGGAACTGGGCCGCTCGTCATGCCGGCAACGTCGCTGCTTGCCGCGATTTCGCGGCACTGAATATTCGAATATTCATCGGAAAGGTGACGGCCGCATCACCAAGTCCTTGGCCAGTGTTCCAAAAGCCGCTAGAACTCATGGCGTTGCTTTCAAAGCCAAGGGACGGGGCTAAGAATGGATCACCAGCGCGGCGGCTCTGCTGCCTGCCAACCTTCCCGCGCAACGGTCGTGCGGGATGGCTAGGTTTGCGCGGCTCTTCCCGACAGCACCGATCGGGGCTTATCTGATCGCGCTCGTCGTGGGCGTGGCTTTACCGCTGCTTGTCTTCGGCGCCTTTCTCATGCTGCAGCTGGAAGAGCACGAACGGGACATGCTCTCCTCGAATACGGCAGAAGACGCCCAGATGATCGCTCGTGCGGTCGACCGCGAGCTGCAGGACATGGCAACGACGCTGCGCCTGCTGGTCAGTTCTCCCGAGCTGGAGTCCGGTGACCTTCGCGCCTTCCACGAGCGGACCCGGTCGAGCCTGCGTTCCACCAAGCTTTTCGTGATCGTCGCAGACCGGGACGGACAGCTTCGGCTGAATACCCGCGTCCCCTTCGATACGCCGCTCGGCAAGACCGCCAACATGCCAGCGCTCGAATCCATGCTGCGCAGCGGCTTGACGGAAGCCTCCAGCATGTTTCGCGGCACGACCAGCGGAAAGTGGGTCTTCAACGTCGCGATGCCGCTGTCTGAGAAGACAAACGCCTCGGGCGCTGCGATGATCATCACGCAGAATGCCGAGGATCTGCAAAAGCTACTGTCCGTCGATGGCCTGCCGGATGGCTGGTCTGCCGCGGTCCTCGATGGCAGCGGTCAGGTCGTCACCTCGGTCGGTGCCGCAAAGATGGCGGAGGGCGCCAGGTTTCCCAGCGAAACTCTTCGGCTGATGACCGGTTTTCGCGGCACGATCGAAGATGTCGATGGTGCGGGCAAACAGATGTACGGTTATGCGCAGATTACCGGCTGGGCCTGGAAGACCGTCGTCTGGGGGCCGATCGCGTCCGCGCAGGAAAACATTATCTCCACCTGGCGGCAGCTCGTTGCGGGCGGCATCGTCTTTCTCGCCATAGCCATGGTCGTCGCCTACCTCGTCGCCTGGCAGCTGCGGATCCCGATTAGGCAGATCGCCGACATGGCCGAACGGATCGGCAAGGGCGAAATCGTCTCGCCGGTGGAGACCAAGATCACCGAGGCGAACCAGATCGCCGTCGCGCTTTCGAACGCCTCGTTCGACCGGAGCCAGGCGGAAGACCGTATTCATCTCATCCTGCACGAGCTGGTTCACCGGACAAAGAACATCCTCACGCTTGTCCAGGCGATGATGCGCCAGCTGGCACGCAAGGATACGCCGATGGACGAGTTCCAGAGGGCAATCAGCACCCGCCTCCAGGGGCTCGGGAAATCGATCGAGGCTCTCGCCGAAGAGCAATGGGGCGGTGTTCCGATGCATCGGGTCGTCGAGATCCACATGAGCACGTTTGCGGAAGCGGCGGACCGCGTCCAGATCCAGGGCGAGGATTTCGTGCTGAAGGCGGGAGCAGTTCAGAATCTCGGCTTGGTGCTGCATGAACTCGCCACCAATTCCGTCAAATATGGCGCATTGTCTGTACCCCATGGTACGGTACGGATCTCATGGAGCGATATCGCCGAGGAGACCGTCTCGGATGCAGACGGCGAGAGCAGTGGTGTGAACCTGCTTCTGGTCTGGGAAGAAAGCGGCGGCCCGACGGTAAAGCCGCCCACCCGCACCGGGTTCGGCACGACCATCATCAAGCGCCACGCGACCGCTGCATTCAGCGGCACTGTCGATATCGATTTCCGGCCCGGCGGCCTGGTCTGGCGGATGACGGTACCGCGTGCCAACCTGGAGCGCCCGGACGCTTCGGAAGGCTTGCGCGACGTCCCTCTTTAAGTTCTCCGGGTGTTTCAACGCGTGGGAACGAAGCGATATCCATCTCAGTTTAGCGGTTATGGATACGTTAGTCAGCACCATTGAAATTGACGTCGAGTCTCTCAAGACGATCGGCCTCACCTATGTCAACGATACCGAACCCGGCATTCGGCGGGAACGACGCGGCAAGGGGTTCAGTTACCGGTTGCCGGATGGTGGCTTGCTGGTTGAGGATGACCACCATACCCGCATTTCCGCACTCGGCCTGCCGCCAGCCTACGAAAACGTCTGGATCTGTCTCGATGCCAGCGGCCATCTGCAGGCAACCGGCTATGACAGCCGCGGCCGCAAGCAGTATCGTTATCACAC
Organism: Rhizobium sp. Leaf306; assembly: GCF_001423425.1. GTDB lineage: Bacteria > Pseudomonadota > Alphaproteobacteria > Rhizobiales > Rhizobiaceae > Neorhizobium > Neorhizobium soli. Next base: position 368,801 of record NZ_LMNX01000004.1, on the reverse strand, counting down.
GGACTGGCAGAATTTCCGCAGCGAGCGCAAATTCGACCAGCTTGCCCAGTTTGGCGAGGCCTTGCCGCGCATCAGGTCCAGAGCTGCCCGCGATCTGTCGCATGGTCTCGACAAGTCCGAGGCGGTGATCGCCGCACTTGTGGCGCTGATGGACATGACGCATCTGAGGGTCGGCAACCGCGCCTATGCCAAGGAAAACCGCACCTATGGCGCAACGACGCTTCTGAAGCGGCACATGGTTTTGTCCGGCGATGGTATCCTTTTGAAATTCACCGCCAAGGGTGGCAAGCGGGTGCAGCACACGCTGAAACATCCGCGTCTCCAACGTATCCTGGAAGACGTCGCCGACCTTCCGGGACGCCAGCTGTTTTCGTTTCCCGATGAACACGGTACGCCGCGACCGATCGATTCTGGCCGGCTTAACGCGTATCTTGCCAAGGCCGCCGGTTTTCCGGTCACGGCAAAGACGTTCCGCACCTGGGGTGGAAGCCTCGCAGCCTTCATGTCAGCCTGGAATACAATGGCTGAGGACGGACACCGCCCCAAGATCAAGGCACTGTGCAACGCGGCTTCCGAAGCGCTGCACAACACGCCTGCCGTCTGCCGCACCAGCTATATCCATCCGCAGATCCTGAGCCTTGCCGAGGATGTCTCGCCGCTCGAAAAGATCATGAACGCGAAGACCCTGCCGACGGACGGCCGCCGTGGTCTGCGCATGAACGAGCGCCGGCTTCTGGCATTCCTGAAGCAGGAACAGACCTGACCGGACCGGTTCTCGCTCCATCAGCCAGCGTATGATCTCGTTGCACCCAGACAAGAGAAAGCCCGCACCGACCATGTCGGAGCGGGCTTTCGTTACCATTCATCCTGCAATCAAGCGGCCTGTCTGTTGTGACGGCCTTCGTTGACTTCCTCGACGATCTTGTCGACGAACTGCTGCAGGTCGTCGGGTGACCGCGATGTGATGATGCCGTTATCGCAGACCACGGCTTCGTCCTGCCAGGACGCGCCTGCATTGCGAACGTCGGTCCGGATCGACGGGTAGGATGTCGCCTTGCGGCCACGCAGGGCATCCGCCTCTATCAGCAGCCATGGACCATGGCAGATGGCAGCAACAGGCTTGCCGCTCGCCACAAAATCTCGCACGACGCTGATCGCCGTTTCATCCTTGCGCAGCACATCGGGATTGATCTGTCCGCCCGGCAGAACCAGCGCATCGAAATCGCTTGCCTTGACGTCCTTCGCTTCAAGGTCGACCGCGACAGAGTCACCCCAGTCGGTCTCGTCCCAGCTTCTGATCTCTCCAGACTTGATCGAAGCGATCTTCACGTCGGCACCACGTTTGCGCAGTTCATCGAGCGGAAACCGGAGCTCCGAGCGCTCGTAGCCGTCGGTTGCCAGAATCAGGATGGAAGCGGACTTCATGTCAGCCATGTTTCACTCCTTTTTATTGTCATGGACTGTTGTCGTGGCCGGCCCGGTTACAGGCGGCCAGTCGAGAGATCCCTGCCATTGATCGACGCGGGGACACTGATCTCCTCTCGCGCTGTTCTGGGAAGCGGCAGTACGACGGCATCGGGCACCAGGACCCTAAGCTCTTGCGGGCGTTTGGCCGCAAGATGCTTTGGCTGGCCGAAGCTGCGATGCGAAAGGAACCGGTTCTTCAGCATTGTCAGAACGTGATGCATGATGGATCTCCCGTCGTGAACACAAGGTTTTTCGCCCGGTCACTGGATGTCCAACCCGACCGGTGTCATTTCGTTCCAGATCTTACACGATGTAATATTACGTTACTGAACGACTCGAACGCGCCAAGCTCACAGGAAGTCTCGCCGATAAAAAGTTGGCGTCAGCGAAGAGACCAGCCACAGTCATGTGTCGCTGGTGTCAGTCAATGGGATGACCGGTCGATCGCTATATCGGAACGACCATCATGTAACAGGCCGCGATGACCATCACGAAACCTGCAGCCTCGATCCATTCCTTGACCATGATTGCCTCCCGCCACACTCCTAAAGCCTATCAACTGCGATACGGAATCATGGTTCCACGAAATGGCCACAAATGCGGCGAAACGGCCTTATTCATAAAATTTGATTAAGTCTTGTCGGCTTTTGCCCTTGCACGTGCAGCTTCCAGCACCGAGCGCACTTCGCGGGCCATGGCGTTTTCGATGGAGAAGGCACCATCGGGGGAGAAACCAGGATCTTCCTCGTTGTCCTTGAATGTAGCGTCGTCACGCAGCCGCTGCACGAAACGGGTGGTCGTCAGCTCGCCGCCAATCATTGCAGCGATCAGATCGATCATCAGTTCGCGATGCGCGTTCAGCCGGCCTTCGAGCTCTTCCGGGGGCATGGTCGTCATGGTCTTCTCCCTGTTGTTATGGGTACCAACAGAGAGATAGAGGAGGCGGCCCATCCGGAAACGCGTGCCGCCCTCAAAATTTCGCGGGCAACTTGCGAAACCTCCTAAATTACAGGGCCTCTGGAACGAATTGCAGCCTCGCACCTTCTATAGGCGAAAGTTTCAATTGGTATGACCAGCGGGGAAATATGGATACGAAATCGAGCCACTTTGTCGTTCACCCGGGTTCCTGGCTGCAGCTGGGCGCAAATTACGACGGCGATGGCGTCAACTTCGCGATTTTCTCGGCGCATGCCGAGCGCGTCGAACTTTGCCTGTACGACCCGAGCGGCAAGGTGGAAATCGCCCGCCTCGAACTGCCGGAATACACCCACGAGATCTGGCACGGCTATATCCCCGGCCTGAAGCCCGGCGCCCTCTACGGCTACCGCGTCCATGGCCCCTATGACCCGGAAAACGGCCATCGCTTCAACCCCAACAAGCTGCTGATCGACCCCTATGCACGCGAACTGTTCGGCGACGTTGAGTGGAACGAGGCACATTTTGCCTATGATCTCCTTGCCGAAGACAAGGACCTGACCTTCGACGAACGCGACAGCGGTCCCTACACGCCGAAGGGCGTTGTCATCGACCCGAATTTCGACTGGCACGACAACAACCGTCCGAAGATCAGCTGGCCACAGACAGTCCTCTATGAAACGCACGTGAAGGGCTTTACCCAGCTCAACCCCGGCGTTCCGATCGACTTGCGCGGCACGTACGAAGGCATGGGCCACAAGGCGACTGTCGATTACATCAAGAACCTCGGCATCACCTCGGTGGAGCTGCTGCCGGTCCACTCCTTCCCGGACGACCAGCACCTGCTCGATCGTGGCCTGAAGAATTTCTGGGGCTACAACACCCTCAACTTCTTCTCGCCGGCCTCGCGCTACTTCGGACCGAAGGGCATCCAGGGTTTCCGCGAGATGGTGCGGAACTTTCATGATGCCGGCGTCGAGGTCATTCTCGACGTGGTGTACAACCACACGGCCGAAGGCAACGAGCTTGGACCGACCCTGTCGTTCAAGGGCATCGACAACTTTTCCTACTACCGCACCATGCCGGACCAGCATCGTTACTACATCAACGACACCGGCACCGGTAACACCGTCAACACTTCGCATCCGCGCGTACTGCAGATGGTCACCGACTCCCTGCGCTACTGGGCCGAAGCGATGCATATCGACGGCTTCCGCTTCGATCTTGGCACCATTCTCGGTCGCGAGCCGGAAGGCTTCAACGAGCGCGGTGGCTTCTTCGATGCGATCACTCAGGATCCGGTCCTGTCCAAGGTCAAGCTTATCGGCGAGCCTTGGGATATCGGTCCGGGTGGCTACCAGGTCGGCGGCTTTCCGCCTGGCTGGGCCGAATGGAACGACAAGTACCGCGATACGGTGCGCGAATACTGGAAGGGCGACAACGTCTCGACGGACTTTGCTGCGCGCCTTCTCGGTTCCGGCGATCTTTACGATCAGCGCGGTCGTCGTCCCTGGGCATCGGTCAACTTCATCACCGCCCATGACGGCTTCACCTTGAACGACATGGTTTCGTACAACGAGAAGCACAACGACGAGAACGGCGAGGACAATAACGACGGCCATAACGACAACCGTAGCTACAATTACGGTGAGGAAGGCCCGACGGAAGACGAGGGCATCAACGCGGTGCGCGAGCGCCAGAAGCGCAACTTCCTCGCCACGCTGATGTTCTCGCACGGCACGCCGATGCTGCTGGCCGGTGACGAGTTCGGTCGCAGCCAGCTCGGCAACAACAACGGCTACTGCCAGGACAGCGAGATCTCCTGGGTCGCCTGGGAAAACCTGCCTGAAAGCAATGAGCAGCTGCGCGAGTTTACCCGCCAGATCATCAAGCTCCGGCACGAGCAGCCGTTGCTGCGCCGCGAGAACTGGCGCGATGGCATGGACATCAAGTGGTTCAACGCCGGCGGTGGTTTCCAGACCTCCGAACAGTGGGACGAAGGCTCGACGATCGGTCTGTACATTGGCCGTGGCGACCTGAAGGAAGAGGAAGGCATCTGGCACGACGTGCTGCTGCTGTTCAACCCGTTCGAAGGCAACGTGCCGTTCCAGATCCCGCAGTTCGGCGAAGGTGGCTGGGTGCTGGAGATGACCACGTCGGATTATTCCAAGAAGGGTCTCGTGATCACCAAGGAACGGGACTTCGAGCTGGAAGGCCGCAGCCTGGCACTGTTCCGCCGTCCGTGATGGCAGCCTGAATACTCTGATCTCCAAGCCCCGCCGGTCTCCGGCGGGGTTTTTCGTTTGGGTGGTATGCCCCAAGGGCAGAACTCACCAGCCTTCAGCCGAACTCATTCGATGACAGCTTTTCCTCATGCTATGTCTCTGTACACACCACGATGCAGGGAAGGGAAGCACAGTATGTCGGCAGAAAAGGTAGCGATCGTCACAGCGGGGGGAAGCGGTATGGGAGCGGCGTCTGCGAAGAAGCTCGCGGCCGATGGGTTCAAGGTGGCGATCCTGTCCTCATCCGGTAAGGGCGAGGTCTTGGCGCAGGAACTCGGGGGGCTCGGCATCACCGGCTCCAACCAGTCCAACGACGATCTGAAGCGGCTCGTTGATGCGACTATGGAGGCATGGGGACGGATCGACGTGCTGGTCAACAGCGCCGGCCATGGACCACGTGCGCAGATCGTCGAAATCACCGACGACCAGTGGCATACCGGCCTCGATGTTTATCTGCTCAACGTCATCCGTCCGGTGCGGCTGGTGGCGCCGATCATGCAGGCCCAGAAGTCGGGCTCTATCGTCAATATCTCGACCGCCTGGGCGTTCGAGCCGTCCGCGATGTTCCCGACATCGGCGGTGTTTCGCGCCGGGCTCGCCGCTTATACGAAAATCTTTGCAGATACCTACGCGGCCGACAATGTGCGCATCAACAACGTTTTGCCCGGCTGGATCGACAGCCTGCCGGCAACCGATGATCGGCGCGACAGCGTGCCGATGAAGCGCTACGGCACAAGCGAGGAAATCGCCGCAACGGTCGCGTTCCTGGCATCCGAGGGCGCCGGTTACATCACCGGGCAGAACCTGAAGGTGGATGGTGGTCTGACGCGGTCGGTCTGAGACCTGCGGTTCTCGTTAGCCGAACGCTGTGTGCGCCGTGCGCCGTGTTCGTCGAGGAATCAAACGACGCAGGTGCCGATCACGGCACCTGCCGGATCAGTAGCTCGCTCGTCGGTCCGCGGAGGAGTTGCCAGCCTTACGCACCAGGTTGGTGTAGACTGTGGCGTATTGCTGGGCGCTGCGCTCCCAGGAGAATTTCGCCTTCATCGCCTGGTTCTGCAGCCGGGCCCACATTTTCGGTTCCTGGTAGGCGTGCATGGCCCGGCGCAGCGCGAGACGCAGTCCGTCGGTCGTCACAGGGTGGAACTGGAAGCCGGTCGCAACCCGTGCCGACATCGCTGCATCATTGGCATCGATGATGGTTTCCGACAGCCCGCCTGTGCGCGAGACGACGGGCACGGTGCCGTAGCGAAGCGCGTAAAGCTGCGTCAGGCCGCAGGGCTCGAACCGCGAGGGCTGCACGATCGCGTCCGAACCGGCATGGATGAGATGCGCGGTCGGTTCGTCGTAGCCGATGTGGACGGCCATCTTGCCAGGATAGCGCGCAGCCGTATCCAGCAGCGCCTGTTCGATATCCTTGTCGCCTTGGCCGAACACGATGATACGACCGCCATTGTGGATGACCTCGTCCGCCGTATCGGCGAACATGTCGAAACCCTTCTGCCAGGTGAGGCGGCTGACGGCGGAAAAGATCGGTCCGTTGCCTTCAGGGTCGAGCCCGAACTTTTCCATCAATACGGTCTTGTTGTCGCGCTTGCGCTTCAGCGAACTGACATCGTAATTGCGCGGAATATGCGGATCCGTTGCCGGGTCCCAGATGTCGAGGTCTGTGCCGTTGACGATGCCGCGCAACACGGTCACGCGCTCGTTCAGGACACCGTCAAGGCCCATGCCGAAACGCGGCGTGAGGATCTCCCGGGCATAGGTGGGGCTGACCGTGGTGATCGCGTCGGCCGTCAGCAATCCGCCCTTCAGGTAGCTGATGCCACCGAAATATTCGATCCCGTTGATTGAAAACAGCGAGCTGGGAAGGCCGATCGCGGGAAGGATGTCTGCGGAATACTGGCCCTGGAACGCGATGTTGTGGATGGTGATCACGCTCGGAATGGCGCAGCCCATTTCGCGCATGTAGACCGACGTCATCGCCGATTGCCAGTCATGGGTATGAACGACATCGGGTACGAAACCCGGGAGAAGCCCACCGGCGATTTCCGCCGCAGCCTTCGACAGAGCTGCGAAGCGCCGCCAGTTGTCGTGGTGGTCGTTGCCATGCTCGTCGACATAAGGTCCGCCAAGCCGGTCATAGAGTTCCGGCGCGTCGAGCACGAACAGGTTCAGGCCTTCGATTTTCACATGCAGCAGCGACGCGCGGGTACCGAGCAGGTCGTCGAACAGAGCAAGCGGCGTCACGCCGGAGCTTACCTGGGCCATCACTTTCGGATAACCCGGAATGAGCGTTATGGTATCGATCCCGAGGGCAGCAAGCGCCTTCGGCAGCGATCCTGTCACATCGGCCAATCCGCCGGTCTTGACCAGCGGGAAGATTTCCGAGGTGACCGACAATACTTTCATCGCGAAATTTTCCCCACTGCGTCCCCCAAGGCTCCGCTGCGTGCTACGCCCGGGAACGGCGTCCGACGACTGCGAACGGTCAGTACTCTGACTGGCAACCGGGTCATCAACTGATGCTATTTCGATGGGGCCATCCAAGGGGCCGTACGCGTCCATCATGCCAACTCCCACCCTTGTCCATGCCATTTCACATCAGTGCCGGAGGGGAGACCTGTGTCAGCGACCGCCGAAATGGGAAAACCAGTCAGAGAAATACACGAATACGCAAAAGCCATTGCCGTCTTTCAGATGTAATGATTACCCCGCGGCAGAGACTGCCGCGGCCCGTCATGTCCGCTCTTGTCTGCGTGACCCGGCTGGCGTCAAAGGCCAGCCCGGCCTATCGGGACCGCTTCTTGGCAGGCTGTTTGCCCGCGGGAACCGGGGCCGGAGAAACCGGCACGGACTTCTTTTCGCTTGAGGCCTCGGAGGCGAGCGCTTTTTTCGATTTTTCGGACCCCGCCGCCGCTGACTTGGCAGGCTTAGCTGCTTTGGCGGTGGAATCCTTGGCATTTGCGGTGGGCAGTTTCGGCGCGGATGCTGCAGGCTGTTCGTGGGCGGCCGGTGCCGACGCAGTCGGCTTCAACGTCGCAAACTCCAGTTTGGCGCGCTCCCAGTGCTCCGTATCTTTGCCTGAAGGATACCCCTCTTCCTCCCAGAGCGCATACGCGCGGTGCTTGATCCAGTCTTGTTCGGAATCAGCCATCTTTGTCTCCATTCACCCAAAAGCCGAAACGACCTTGTTGGGAATAAGTTCCATGGATTTCACGACAGAAATTCGATTGATTCAAATCGTGTTGGCACAAACAACCGACCGGACGGAACTATTCGAGGAGTTACGCGTTCGAGACCGCCGGGAGGAGACGCTGCAATGCAAAACTACTGCGATATTGTTCCAGACGCAACGGGCTGGGTCTATGTAATTGACGGGGTACATTCAACTTCGTACTTCCATACAGTGGAACTTGCCGTGGAGGCGGCGAAGGTCCAACTGCTGCGGCGTGGACGATTCCATGCCGGAGTTTTCCGCAGGCTTGGTGTGGATGGAAAGATGGCTCCGATCGAAATGCTGCCGAAATCCGGCATTCCGAAAGCCGCTTACCATAGCTGATTGACACCGTTTTTTTTGGCTGCCAAGTCATTCATACGTCTTCGCAATCCTGTGGGACTGCGGAGCGTTTTTGTTTTGGCCATAGTCCGGGCGTCGATGTCGCTGGTCGCAACTCAATCCAAAAAGGTCCGGCATGTGCCGGACCTTTTCGTTTTTCTGGCGTCACGTTCGCGAAGAAACGCCCGATCTGGTGACCGGGCGTCTGTCGCTGCGCGATCAGGCTGCCTTCTTGGCAGCGGCGTTGACGGTGGACTGTGCCAGTGCAGACAGCGCTTCGTCGGTCTTGCTTTCTTCTGCAAGCGTCTCGTCGAGAAGCTTTGCCACGTCCTTCAGGCCGAGTTCGGTCGCCCATGTGCGCAGCGTGCCGTAACGGCTGATCTCATAGTGTTCGACTGCCTGTGCAGCGGCCAGAAGGCCGGCGTCGAGAGCCGATGTGCCCTTGAATTCTTCGAGGATTTCCTCGCCTTCGGACAGGATGCCTTCGATCGCGTCGCAGGTCTTGCCCTGAGCGCGCTTGCCGATCAGTTCGAAAACCTGCTTCAGACGTTCGATCTGGCCTTCCGTCTCTTCCTTATGGGTCTCGAAAGCGGCCTTCAGCTTCGGATCCTGGGCACCGCGGGCCATTTTCGGCAGCGCTTTCACGATCTGGCGCTCGGCGTAGTAGATGTCCTTCAGCGTTTCGTAGAACAGGTCTTCGAGGGTTTTGTCTTTAGCCATGGTGGATCTCCTTGAGAGTCGAATTCGCACCCAATGAACCAAAGCAGAAGCTGAAAGTTCCTCACATATTTGTGAAAAAGGTCGAGAAGGGGCGACAGCTTGCGGTTGGTCCGCAGATCAGATGTTCGCGCATGCGCCGGCGGGCGCTCATCTCGAGGTCAGGCGGTCAGCTGCCTTTACCGTCGAGCTTTTCGGACAATTCCTTCTGAAGCTGCAGGGCAAGACCGAGCAGGCGATCGGGCACGTCTTCCTTCTCGATCTCCGCCAACAGAACGGAAACCTTGCGGTTGACGCTGCGTCCGAAACTCGCGTCTTTTTCTTCCACCGGCTTGCTCTGCTTCTTCATTCCGACCTCTGACGTCACCGCCACCGAAAACACCCTCTGCCGGACGCTTTCGCCCGCATTCCCTGAGCCCTTTAGAAACCTCTTATACCAATAAGATTAATTTCGGATATCCCGAAAAAGTCACAGCGAAGAATGAAAAAGGGCGACCTCCTATTCGGAGGCCGCCCACTTTGTTCCAATGGTCCGGGTCGGTATCAGTTCTTCGGCGGCTCCGGGGTGCCGGCCGGAATGGACGTTATTGTTGCGGCGACCGGATCGCTCGCCGGAAACGTATCTTCCAGGCCCTCGTCGAGCTGCTGTTCGAGGTCAGCGTCGCTGCCCTTTTCGCGCGCCGACTGCTCAGCCTTCCTGGCCTTCCACTCGTCGCTCTGTGCGCTGTTCTGGTCGTTGTCGTTGGTTTTGTCGGTAAAGCTCATGACATTCCCTCCTTGGCGTTGCCGATGATGCGGAAAAAACGGCTTGCTGCTTCAGTTTGTTCCGGCAGGCCGGCAAGAGCCCCATATTTTCAAGGTGATCTGCCGGCAATCTCCGGGTGGGGTTGAGAGGGCGGAACCAAAATGAAGGGGCACGCGTTTGCAGAAGTCAATCCGGCCGTCGAGACTTGGGAGAGGTAGGCAACGGTGTCTGAATCACAGTTGAATGGCGATCCTGCGCGGGCAGATATCGTGAAGCTTATACCGGCGCTTCGTGCCTTCGCGCGTACGTTCTGCCGCAATACGACGGATGCCGACGATCTCGTGCAGGAAACGCTGATGAAGGCGCTGGCCAACCTCGACAAGTTCGAGCGCGGCACGCGGCTGAAGTCCTGGCTCTTCACCATCATGCGCAACACGTTCTATACCCGATCCAAGATTTTAGGCCGCGAGGCTCCAGGGCTCGAAGAAAACGTGTCGGGCGATACGCCGATAGCTGCTTCGCAGGAAATGGCAATCAGGGCGAAGGAAGTTCGCGACGCTCTCGTAAAGCTGCCTCCCCATTACCGCGAGGTATTAACGCTGGTTGCAATCCTCGGCGAGAGCTACGAGGCAACGGCCGAAATCTGCGGCTGCGCTGTTGGAACGGTCAAGAGTCGTCTCAATCGCGCACGGCACCAGATCCTTCAGGAACTGGGGGAGGAAGCAAGATAACCCCGCTCGTCATCCAAACGCGGCTGCCCGAAGAGGCAGCCATCAATGCTCAGGAGCGCAAGGACATGAAGTTCGTACTGATCGCGACCGCGATCATGATAGCCACGGTCGCTCCTGTCTTCGCATTTATCTAGCCAGAAACGTCAAGGCGCCAAAGCGCCTACGCCGGATCCTCGTCGAGTTCGGGATAGTGGCGAAAGATACCGCTCTCGTTGAAAGCGATGCGGCGCTCCGATTTGAGATAGGCAGAGATCCTCGGCCTTTTCCCGACGGCGTCGCGAAGTCTGGCCACATTCGGATACCGGCTGTCCAGCGATGCCATCGCCCGCGGGAAAGCGTAGGTCAACCCTTCGGCGATCTGGAAGAGCGACAGGTCCACATAGGTGATCGCGCCGCCGACAGCCCAGCCTTCGCCGGTCGGGTTTGATCCGATCACGCCGTCGAAATAACCGAGAAACTTTGGCACCCGCTGCGCAAGAAACGCCTTTGTGCGCGCCTTGGCCTCCGGCTTCTGATCCTCGTAATAGTCCCCGGTGCTGATCGGATGGTGGGTGTCGTGAACCTCGGCCACGAAGTCGGTGATCGTCAGCTGCAGACCCTGCGCAAAAACACGCAACCGTTCGTCATCGGAAGCAAGCCCGAGCTTCGGGCCGAGATAGTGCAGGATGTTGGCGACATGCGAGACGACGATCTCGCCGTCTCTCAGAAACGGCGGAGCGAATGGCAGGTCGGGATAGGCTTGGCTGCCCTTCAGGTAATTCATCATCTTTTCGGACCCGTCCGTGGTTCTCGCCACGTCGAGATAGTCCGCACCGGCGTCTTCCAGCGCCAGTCTGACGAATTCGCCGCGACCCTGCAGGCCGTCCCAGTAGTAGAGTTCATATGCCATGGCTGTGCTTGCAATCCCTGTTTGAGTGGGTCGCCGTCGATCGCTGCGGCGTTCTCTTTCCGAACGAGCAGAGCGCCCGTTTGTTCTCGCACTTCTGCACGGCTGGCATTCCGTATCGTATCTTGAACATCTCCGGAGAGCGCTAGATTACCACGCGACACCGGCTGAATGTCCGGCTTGCCACCTATAATGCCCGTCTTCAGTTCGGAACGGAAACCACCATGGCTCTCAAGATCACCGCCATCATCTTCACCCTGCTCGGGCTCGCTCTCGCCATCGGCGGCGGACAGCTCGTCATGCTGGGGGGTAGTGTTTATTATCTCATCTGCGGCCTTGCCTTTGTGCTGACCGCCATTCTGCTTTTCCTTAAGAAACGCGCGGCACTGCATGTCTATGCCGGTATTGTCATCGTTTCGCTCGTCTGGGCGCTTTGGGAAGTCGGTTTCGACTGGTGGCAGCTCGGCCCGCGCGGCGGTCTCATCATCGTCCTCGGCTTCTGGCTGCTGACACCGTGGATCCGCAAGCCGCTCGGCTTTCTCAGCCCATCCGGCATGCAATACAGCGCCAGTGCCGTACCGCTGGCCATCGCCTCGGTCATTGCCGTGGTCGTCGCCGTCGCCTCGATGTTCTTTGACCCCTACGACCAGAGCGGTGAGCTGCCGGACCAGTCGGTCGCAGCCGCCCCGAAGCTCGGCGGTGATGTGCCTGATGGCGAATGGCACCAGTATGGCCGCACGCCCTATGGCCAGCGCTATTCGCCGCTCGACCAGGTCAATGTGGACAACGTTGCCAACCTCACGGAAGTCTGGCGCTACCAGACCGGTGACGTGAAGCGGCCGGACGACGTGGGCGAGACGACCTATCAGGTCACGCCGCTCAAGGTCGGCAGCTCGCTTTATCTCTGCACGCCGCACAATCTCGCCATCGCGCTCGATGCGACGACCGGCAAGGAGAAGTGGCGCTACGACCCGAATTCCGGCATGAACCCGGACCGCCAGCACCAGACCTGCCGCGGCGTCAGCTATTATAAGGACCAGGCGGCAGCCGCGGGTTCGGCATGCGCCGAGCGCGTCTATCTTCCGACATCCGATGCGCGTCTGATCGCGCTTGATGCGGCCAACGGTCAGGTTTGCCCTGCATTTGCTGACAATGGCACGCTGCGGCTGGAAGCCGGGATGAAGCACAATCCGGCCGGTTACTACTATTCCACATCACCGCCTGCGATCGTCGGCAACAAGATCATCATCGGCGGTGCCGTCAACGACAACTACTCGACGCAGGAACAGTCCGGCGTCATCCGCGCCTTCGACGTCAACACCGGCGATCTGATCTGGAACTGGGATTCGGGCAATCCGAGCCAGACCCAGCCGCTTCCCGAGGGCCAGACCTACACGACCAACTCGCCCAACAGCTGGTCGGTGTTCTCGGTCGATGAGGAACTCAGTCTCGTCTACATCCCGCTCGGCAACCAGGTGCCCGACCAGCTCGGCATGAACCGTTCGGAAAGCGTCGAGAAATACTCGTCCTCGATCGTTGCTCTCGACATCAATACCGGTGCCGACCGCTGGGTTCGCCAGACAGTGCATCACGATCTCTGGGACATGGACGTGCCGGCCCAGCCGGTGCTGATCGACCTGTCGCGCCCGGACAATTCCGTGGTGCCGGCGCTGGTTGGCCCTACCAAGCAGGGCGACATCTACGTTCTTGACCGTCGCACGGGCGAGCCGGTCTTCCCGATCACCGAGGAGCCTGCTCCAAAGGGTGCCATCCCGGAGGATTTCACTGCGCCAACCCAGCCGACCTCGGCCGTCTCCTTCAAGCCGGAGCCGCTGAAGGAAAGCGACATGTGGGGCGTCTCGATGCTCGACCAGATGGTGTGCCGTATCTGGTACCATCAGTATAACTACGAGGGTCGCTACACGCCGCCGTCGCTCAACGGCTCGATTATCTATCCCGGCAATTTCGGAACGTTCAACTGGGGCTCCGTCGCAGTCGATCCCGAACGCCAGGTGATGTTCGGCATGCCGACCTATCTCGCCTTTACCTCCAAGCTGGTTCCGCGTGCGGATATCCCGGCGAAGGGTCAGGACGAAAAGGGTTCGGAACAGGGCCTCAACCGCAATGACGGCGCACCTTACGGCGTGTTGATGGGTCCGTTCCTCGGTCCGTTGAACATTCCTTGCCAGGCACCGCCATGGGGTTATGTCGCCGGCGTCGATCTTCGCACCGGCAAGACCGCCTACAAGCATCGCAACGGTACTGTCCACGACATGACCCCGCTGCCGCTGCCGTTCAAGGTCGGCGTTCCCGGCATCGGTGGCCCGATGATCACCAAGGGTGGCGTTGCCTTCCTCGGTGCCGCCGTCGACAACTACCTGCGTGCCTATGACCTGAAGAACGGCAAGACGCTGTGGGAAGCCCGGCTTCCGGCCGGCGGTCAGGCGACGCCGATGACCTACGCGGTCGAGGACGGACGCCAGTTCGTCGTCATGGTCGCAGGCGGCCACGGCTCGGTCGGCACCACACCCGGCGACTACGTCATCGCCTACGCGCTGCCGCGTTAAGCGGCAGTCGCTCAGGCGGCCTGCTCTCAGCCAACAAAAAAGCCCGGAAGCGTCTGCTTCCGGGCTTTTTGCATTGAAGGCTTTCGAACCCTCAGGTGAGATGGCTGCCGGCTTCGGCGGTGATGCTGTTGCGCACCTCGGTCACGCCTTCAACGCTGCGGACCACTTCCTCGGCGCGGGCGATCTCGCGGGCGTCGGCGACCCGGCCTGCCAAGGCAATGGAGGTTCCGGTGACGGTGACGGTCACTTCGCTTGCATCAATGCCGCCCGCCGAGGCAAGCGCGTCGGCGACCTTGCCTTCCAGCTGGGCGTAAGCCGGGAACTCGACTTCGATCTCCGGCGCGGTTTCGTTAAACTGGGGATGTTTGAATACCATGTGACGTTCTCCCTGATGTCGTCGCGTCCGGCAGGAGATGAGGGCAAACGACCCTCGCGCGGCACCTGCGGATCATCAGGAGATACAACGCGGCGCACAGCCGTTGGTTCAGCTCGCGCTTCCGAGCATGGTGGCGATCACGTCCGCCAGCTGGTTCTGGGAGAACGGCTTCGGCAATCGCGGCAGTTGCAGGCGGTCGTCCTCGCCGGGCGGCAGTTCGGCATAGCCGGTGGCCAGCACCACCGGCAGGCCCGGCCACTGGCGGTTGATCTCCGACGCGAGTTCGCTGCCGGTCATTCCCGGCATGGAATGGTCCGTGACGACGAGATCGATCGTATCCGTGCGGGCTAGCGCAGCCAGCGCTTCGCGGCCGTTATAAGCTTCGATCACCGTGTGGCCGAGATCCTCCAGCATCAGGGATGTGTTCATCAGCACCAGCGCGTCGTCGTCGACGGCCAGCACCGTCAGCCTCTCCTTCGGTCGCGCCGCAGAGAGATCCGAGGCGGGCTTCTTCTCCTCCGGGCAGTCTTCAAGACGGGCAACGGGCAGAAACAGGGAAACCGTGGTTCCCTTGCCCTCTTCGCTGTCGATCGAAAGCCGGCCGCCCGACTGCTCGGTCAGGCCCTGCACCATGGGCAGGCCGAGACCCGTTCCCTTGCCGACGCCCTTGGTGGTGAAGAACGGTGTGGTAGCGCGGGCAAGCGTTTCCGGATCCATGCCTTCGCCCGTATCGGAAACGCTGATCTTGACGTAGTGACCCGGCTGGAGCTTGTCGTCGCCTTGCGCGAAGTGCACATCAATGGCGGTGATCGTCACGGTTCCGCCTGTTGTCATCGCGTCACGGGCATTGACGACGAGGTTCAGAAGCGCGCTCTCGAGCTGCACAGCGTCACTTAGAACCGGGGGCAGGCTGTCGGGAATGTCGGTTCTGATTGTGAGGTCCGATCTCAGCGAACGCTCGAAGAAATTCATCATGCCATCGATCAGACCGGCAACGCCGATCGGGGCCATGTGGAGTTCCTGCCGCCTCGAAAAGGCCAGCATGCGCTGCGTCAGCGCTGCACCGCGCTCGGCGCCCTGAATGGCGTTTTGCAGAAGCGGCATCAGCGACGGGTCGTCCGGCAATCTCTTCTTGAGGATTTCGAGGCTTCCCAGCACCGCCATCAGCAGGTTGTTGAAGTCATGGGCGATGCCGCCAGTCAGTTGGCCGATCGCTTCCAGTTTCTGCGCCTGGAACAGATCCTCACGGGCGACGGTCAGCGCCTTCTGCGCCTCGACCTTTTCCGTGATGTCGCGGGTGATCTTGGCGAACCCTTTAAGCTCTCCAGTCTCGTCGCGGATCGCGTCAATGATCACATGCGCCCAGAAACGGGTGCCGTCCTTGCGGTGGCGCCAACCCTCGCCCTCGAAGCGGCCGTCCCGCAGGGCCGTTGCAAGATTTTTTGTCGGTTCGCCGGCGGCGCGGTCGTCCACCGTGTAGAAGGTCGAAAAATGCTCGCCGACGATCTCCTCGGCGCGGTAGCCCTTG
The DNA here is from genome assembly GCF_001423425.1 of Rhizobium sp. Leaf306. Taxonomy (GTDB): domain Bacteria; phylum Pseudomonadota; class Alphaproteobacteria; order Rhizobiales; family Rhizobiaceae; genus Neorhizobium; species Neorhizobium soli. The sequence continues at coordinate 353,025 of NZ_LMNX01000004.1, read as the reverse complement.
ATGCGTTCGGCACCGTGGTTCCAGTTGCTGACATTGCCTTTGCCATCGAGCATGTAGAGCGCGTAGTCGCTGACCCCTTGCACCAGGACCTCGAACTGCCGCTCGCTGCGTTTCAGGTCTGCTTCGGCATTCCTGCGCTCGGTGAGATCGCGGGTGACCTTGGCAAAGCCGAGGAGCTGGCCATCGCCGTCGCGGATAGGATCGATGATGACATGCGCCCAGAAACGGCTGCCGTCCTTGCGAACCCTCCAGCCTTCGTTCTCGAACCGGCCTTCCGCCGCGGCAATCCTCAGTGCGCGTTCCGGCAGATGGTCAAGCCGATCTTCTTCCGTATAGAATCTGGAGAAATGCTGGCCGAGGATTTCGGATTCCTCGAACCCCTTGAAGCGCCGGGCGCCCGGATTCCAGCTGGCGATGTGGCCTTTCGGATCCAGCATGTAGATCGCGTAATCCGTGATGGAATCAATCAGAAGCCGATACCGCTCCTCGTTAAACGGGGATACCTGATGGCCTTCCTGCACGGTCTTCAACTTTCCCACCGCCCAAACTCAATATGCGATGTACCCCGAGCTTACGTCTCGAGGCGCCAGTGGGTCCACCATGCCTTGCATTGCAGAAAAATACGAGTGCCTTGACACAATGAGGTTAAAGATGAATAGTGACGAAAAATGAAATTCGTCAGTCGTTAATTGAAAGCCATTACGTTATGGACGTTCCCGTCAGCACTCCCGAGGATACACGCCAGGAAAACGTGGTCCGCATCCTCGAAGCGGCCGAGCGACTGTTCAAGCATTACGGTTACGCCAAGACGACAGTGGCCGACATCGCCAAGGATCTCGGCATGTCGCCGGCCAATATCTACCGGTTCTTCGGGTCGAAATCCGAGATCCACAAGGCGCTTGCCAACCGGATGCTCGAGGCGAGCCGAGCCGTTGCCTGGGAGAATGCAAAGCGCGCTGTCAGTGCCACCGAGCGACTGCGTGACCATTTTCTGCAGCAGCACCGCATCACGGTCGAGACGCTGCTGCACGAAAACAAGGTCCACGAGATGGTTGTCGTAGCGATCGAGGAACAGTGGTCGGTGATCGAAGACCATATCATGCAGCTTCGAGCGATCGTCGCAGGCCTCGTCGAGGAGGGGATTGCAATGGGAGAGTTCCGCGCACAGGACGCTGAGCTTGCCGCAGAATGCCTCTGTGATTGCACGGTTACGCTGTGTCACCCGCAGATCATTGCCGAATGTCTGTTTGAAACCCGGCGCGCCGCGCCGGCCGATGTCGTCGACTTCGCCCTCAGGGCGCTGAAATAAGAACCTGCGCTTGTCGCGCTCACCGTAACCCGCCTTATGGAGTGGGATCATGTCTTTCCGAGGAAAGTCTTTCGTCGCAGCCCGTCATTTTTCTTCCGCCTTGAAAGGCGTTGCAGTCGCTGCGGCGCTTCTTTCGCTCGCGGCATGTTCCGAAGAGAAAAAGGCCGAGGCGCCGGAGATCGTGCGGCCGGTCAAGGTGACGCAGATCGGTGCGCCGGATGAGGGCCGCAAGCTCGTCTATTCCGGTTCCGTGCGTGCCCGCACCGAAATGAATCTCGGCTTCAGGGTCGCGGGCAAGATCACCGAGCGGCTTGTGGATGTAGGCGACCGCGTCACGCCGGGCGAAGTGCTCGCTCGGATCGATTCCACCGATTACAAGCTTGATCTCGGCAGCGCCGAAGCCGATCTCGCATCGGCCACCAAGCAGGTCGAGATCTCCGGTCTGGCGCTTCGCCGCGCGGAAACGCTGGCGGCCAAAGACGTCACCTCAAAATCGCAGCTGGAACAGGCACAGCTCAGCAGCGAGCAGGCCTTGGCACAGCGGGATTCAGCGCAGTCTGCGCTCGAAAAGGCCCGCAATCAAGTTGCCTATTCCGAACTCAAATCCGACCGCGACGGTATCGTCACGGCCGTCAGCGCCGATCGCGGCCAGGTGGTGAGCACCGGCACATCCGTCGTCACGGTCGCTGTGGATGGCGAGAAGGAAGTCCAGATCGCGGTTCCGGAAATGGATGTCTCGCATTTCAAGCCGGGCGACGGGGTCAAGGCGCGGATCTGGTCGTCTGCCGATCTCGTGATCGACGGCAAGGTGCGTGAAGTCGCGCAGAGCGCCGATGCCCAGTCGCGCACGTTCGCGGTGCGGGTGAGCCTTCCCGCCGACCCGAAGATCCTGCTCGGCATGACCGCATCGATCGAGGCTGTCGCCGGCAACGCGGTCAAGGCCTTTGCCATTCCGCTTGCAGCGCTTTCCAAGAAGGGTGACCAGCCGATCGTCTGGGTGGTCGATCGCGGCAAGGGAATTGTCGCGTCGCGTCCGGTCAAGGTGGCGGATTTTTCCGATGACGGCGTGCGCATCTCGGAAGGCCTTGCCGAAGGCGATCTCATCGTCTCGGCCGGCACCCAGTTCATGAAGGACGATATGAAGGTGAAGCTGCCGGAAACGGTCGCGACACGCTTCGGCTCGGTGTCGAGCCAGTCCACCGCTTCCGTCCAGCCCTGATATTTCCGGTTAGAGGATCAAGATCATGAGTTCCGATCATCAGGCCAATCCGCTGGAAAAGCAGAAGGAAAAGGGCAGTTTCAACCTGTCCCGCTGGGCCATCGGCCATCCCAGCATCGCGCGTTTTCTGTTCGGTCTCATCATCGTCATGGGTGCGCTTGGCATCATGAACATGGGCCAGAAGGAAGATCCGGACTTTACCTTCCGCGTCATGGTCGTGCAGGCCCAGTGGCCGGGTGCCTCGATCGAGGACATGCAGAACCAGGTGGTCAACAAGATCGAGCGCAAGCTGCAGGAAACCCCGCATCTCGACTGGGTCAAATCCTACACCCGCGCCGGCATCTCGATCACCACGATCCAGGTGAAGGGCGACACGAATGCGCAGGACGTTGCAGATGCCTTCTACCAGGTGCGCAAGAAGATCGGCGACATTCACCAGGATCTCCCGTCCGGTATCTACGGGCCCTATTTCAACGACGAGTTCGGCGATACCTATATCACTCTCAACGCCATTACCGGAGAGGGCTACAGCTATCCGGAGCTGAAGCAATACGCCATCCAGGCCCGCGACATGCTGCTGGCCACGCCCGGCGTCGAAAAGGCAACGATCCTCGGCGACCAGCCGCAGAAGATCTTCATCGACGTGTCGTCGCAGGCGCTTGCCGAGCGCGGCCTCACCGTCAATGACATCAGCACCGCGCTGGCCGGTCAGAACGATGTCGATGCGTCCGGCTCGGTGGAAACCGCGGACCGCTCGGTGCGGATCTCGGTCGAGGGTGGGGTGACAACGCCAGATGATATCAAGGCGCTGCGGCTGCGCGCCGGCGACCAGGTCTTCCGTCTTGGCGATATCGCCACGGTGAAGGAAGGTCTCGAGGACCCGTATCAGCGCAAGTTCCGCTTCAACGGCCATGACAGCGTGCAGCTCGGCGTGGTGATGGCGAACGGTTACAAGGTGACCGACGTCGGTCATGCGGTGGAGGAAACCTACAAGCGCTTCGAGGAGACGCTGCCGGTCGGCGTCCAGGTAGAGCAGATCTCCAACCAGCCTGAGGTCGTCACCGAAGCCGTCGGCGAGTTCACGCAGGCGCTTCTCGAAGCGCTGGTCATCGTGCTGGTCGTGTCGCTGATCTCGATCGGCTGGCGCTCGGGCATCGTGATTGCGATCGCCATTCCGCTGGTTCTCTCGGCAACGCTTGCCATCATGTTCTATCTCGGCATCGAGCTGCAGCGTATCTCGCTCGGCGCGCTGATCATCGCGCTTGGACTGCTCGTCGACGATGCGATGATCGTCGTCGAGTTGATGGAAAGAAAGCTGGAGGAGGGGTTCGAGCGGCTCGATGCGGCAAGCTTTGCCTATTCCTCCACCGCCTTCCCGATGCTGACCGGGACGCTGATCACCACCGCCGGCTTTATCCCCGTCGGCTTCGCGGATTCGACCGCCGGCGAATACGTACGGTCGCTGTTCTACGTCGTCGGCATCGCGCTCGTCGTATCCTGGTTCGTGGCCGTCTATTTCACCCCATGGCTCGGCTACATGATCCTCAAGCAGCGCAGTCATGCGGGCAGCGGCGATCATCACGATGCCTATGACACCCGTATGTATCGTAGCGTGCGCCATGCAGTTGGCTGGTCCGTGCGCCACAAGGCGATCGTGCTTATCGCCACGCTCGGCGCGTTTGCAGCCAGCCTCTGGTCGTTTCAGTTCATTCCGCAGAGCTTCTTCCCGCAGTCGTCGCGACCGGAAATCCTGGTCGACATGTGGCTGCCGGAGGGCACCGCGATCAAGGAAGTGGAACGTCAGGCCAAGGCGCTCGAAGACCGGATCCTCGACGACCCCGACAAGAGCTTTGTCGCCACCTATATCGGCGAGGGCGCGCCGCGGTTCTTCCTGCCGCTCGACCAGCAGTTGCGCAACCCGAACTACGCTCAGCTCCTGATCATGTCGAACGGTCTTGAAGAACGCGAGCGGATGATCGTCAAGCTGCGAAAGATCCTTGCCGAAGAATTCCCGACGGTGCGCGGCAAGGTCGACCGTCTCTTCCTCGGCCCTCCCACCGGCTGGGCCGTGCAGATGCGCGTCGTCGGTCCCGACAAGGCGGAAGTCCGCCGCATCGCCGACCAGGTCAAGGCACGGTACGAACAGCAGCCAGACTTCGGCGCCATTCACGACGACTGGATGGAGCCGGTCGCGGGTATGAAGCTCGTCATCGACCAGGACCGCGCCCGTGCGCTCGGCGTCTCGTCGCAGCGGGTTCGGCAGATGCTGCAGGCGGCAACGTCGGGCGCTCCGATCAGCGACTTCCGCGATGGCGAGGAGACCGTATCGATCGTGGTGCGCGAGCCGGATGCCACCCGCAACCTGCTGGCCGCCGTCCAGTCGGTCTATATTCCGACCGATCTCGGCACTTTTGTGCCAGCTTCGCAGGTGGCCCGTGTCGAGCCTGTCCTCGAACAGGGTATCGAGTGGCGTCGCGACCGTCTGCCGACGATTACCGTCAAGGCAACCCTGCCTGACGGCGTCGAGCCGACGCAGGCCTCGGTAAACCTCTATAACTCGATGGCCGACCTGCGCGCGGCCCTGCCGGCCGGCTATTCCGTGGACATCCAGGGCGGCGCCGAAGATGCGGCCGAAAGCCAGGCCTCGATCGCGGCAAAGGCCCCGATCATGCTGCTTGTCATCATGCTGCTCCTGATGATGCAGCTCAAGCATTTCGGCAAGGCGATGCTGGTTCTGTCGACCGGTCCGCTCGGCATCATCGGTGCTGCGATGGCGCTTCTGATCACCGGTGCACCGTTCGGCTTCGTCGCCATCCTCGGTGTCATCGCGCTGCTCGGCATCATCATCCGTAACTCGATCATCCTGATCGACCAGATCGACCAGGATATCGCGGCGGGTATGCATCGCCAGGAAGCGATCGTAGGCGCCGCCGTCAGGCGTTTCCGGCCGATCATGCTGACCGCGCTCACGGCGGTGCTGGCACTGATCCCGATCTCGCGCGGCCTGTTCTGGGGACCGCTCGCCTATGCCATGATGGGCGGCATCCTCGTCGCCACCGTCCTCACCATCATCGTGCTGCCTGCCGGCTACTCCCTCTTCTTCGGCCGCGAGCCGAAGGTGAAGAAAGACGACAAGTCCGAGACGCCCGCCAACCAGGGCGAGCTGTTCGAGGACAAGCATGATATGCCGATGGCGGCGGAGTGAGGGGCTTTCCCGGTGGGACAGCGCCATAATCTCCCTCATCCCTGTGCTTGTCACAGGGATCCAGCTGCCCCAAGTCCTTGGGGCTGCAAACCCTCTTTCGCCACGCAGACGCGTGTCGGCTGGATCCCTGTGACGAGCACAGGAATGAGGGTGGGTGGGGTAGAGGATGGAGGACACAATGGCCAATCCAGTGCAACCTGCAACTGAAGCCGAGGTGCTGTTCAGTCGCCGCGGGTCTGCTGCGGTGGTCTCGCTCAACCGGCCGAAGGCGCTGAACAGCCTCAATCTGTCCATGGTGCGGGCGCTCGATGAGATACTCGACCGCTGCGCCGCTGACCCTGAGATCTCCTGCGTCATCATCAGGGGCGAGGGCGAGCGTGGCCTGTGTGCTGGTGGCGATATCCGGGCCATTCATCAGGCGGGGCGGGCGTCCGACCCTGAGGTGACGCGGTTCTGGCGGGAGGAGATGCCGTTTAATTATCGCATCTCGCGCTATGAGAAGCCCTATGTGGCGCTGATGGACGGGATTGTGATGGGCGGCGGTGTCGGCATTTCGGCGCATGGCAGCCACCGCATCGTTACCGAGCGCACGAAACTCGCTATGCCGGAGACGGGCATCGGCTATGTGCCGGATGTGGGCGCGACCTGGCTGCTACCCCGGGCGCCCGGCGAGGCGGGAACCTGGATGGGGCTGACCGGTGACGTGGTTGACGGTGCCGATGCGATCCATGCCGGGTTGGCGGATTCGTTCGTGCCATCAGAGAAGTTGGATGATCTCGTCGCCGCAATTGGACAGCTTCCCGGAGACTCAGAGGCTGAGGCAGTGCAGGCCGTGATCGATGCTTTTGCCGTGTCTGGCGAAGGTGGCAGGCTTGCGCAGAACCGTGACGTAATCGACCGAACCTTTGCGCATGATACGGTCGAGGAGATCCTCGCGGCGCTCAGCCGCGAGACGGGAGAATTCGCCGCCCGAACCCTCGAGACTCTGTCGAAACGCTCGCCGACCAGCCTCAAGCTGACGCTGAAACTGCTGCGTCTCGGCCGTGACAGTTCAAGCCTCGTCGAATGCCTGGAGCGGGAATTTACCGCCGCTTGCGAACTGCTGAAACACCATGATTTCTACGAGGGCGTACGGGCCGCCGTGATCGACAAGGACCGCAACCCGCGCTGGCAACCGGCAAGCCTTGCCGAGGTGACAGAAGCCGATCTTGCTCCCTACCTTGCGGCGGGCCACCCGGTCCTGTTTGCCGATCATCGGATGTAGCAGCAAAACCATCCACACCGGCGAAACCGGCGTGGTTGAAACGGGAATGGGGCAGGCAGCGGTATCGTGGGTATGAGGGAGATGATGATCTGCCTGCCCCGATCGAGTTTCCTGCGATATTTTCGGGAGATGTCAGTTCCCGAGAGACCGCATGTCGTTCGACCATCACCGGAAACCGAGCTTCGTCCTCAGAAGCGCTGAACCGTCGGGGACCGGTTCGCGAAAACGGTTTCCCATCCGATGACGACGCCATTATCGCGTGGCTTTCAGGCGTGAGGATGAAAAAGGCTACGACGAATTTTTCTTCGCTTGTCTTTCAGGGGCTTAACAAAAACATGCTGCCCGTTTCGTCCTCACGGCCCAAAACGGCCGTATCCTCTTTGCCCCGGATCGGGGCGATCCACTGCGCTTTGGCGCCTTCCGGCAAAACCATCGCCGAATGCTGCGATAAATGGATGAAATTTCTCCGTGTATCACCTGCAGGAGAGGGCGGTTCCTCGCGGTCTACCGATACTCCCGGTAGTGTCGCCTCAACTTCCCATTCCGGAGACACTGATGAACCGCCTTCTTATCCTCGGCACGGCACTTGCCGCCCTCTTCGTGCAGCCGGCGTTTGCGCAGGAGCAGAAACTGCTCAACGCTTCCTATGACGTCGCCCGCGAGTTGTTTGTGGCCGAGAACGCGGCCTTCGTGAAGGCGCATCCCGGCGTCACGATCGATCAGTCGCATGCGGGTACGTCCAAGCAGGCACGCTCGATCGTGGAGGGGCTCGAGGCTGACGTCGTCACCTTCAACCAGTCGACCGACGTCGATTTCCTGGCAAAGCAGGGTTTTGTTGCCGCGGACTGGAACAAGGCGTTTCCGAACAACGCCTCGCCCTTCTATTCCTTCCCGGCCTTCCTTGTGCGCGCCGGCAACCCGAAGAACATCAAGGACTGGGGCGATCTTGCCCGCGATGACGTCCACGCGATCTTCCCGAACCCGAAAACATCCGGCAACGCCCGCTACACCTATCTGGCGGCGACAGCCTGGGCGAAGGAAGAATACAAGGACGACGCGGAGAAGATCGAAGCCTATATCACCAAGATCTTCGACAACGTGCCGGTGTTTGATACCGGTGGCCGTGCTGCCACGACGACCTTTGTCGAACGCGGCCAGGGCGACGTGCTGATCACCTTCGAGGCCGAAACCCGCGGCATCGAAAAGCAGTTCGGCAAGGACAAGGTCGAAAACGTCATTCCGTCGGTCTCGCTGCTCGCCGAATTCCCGGTCGCCGTTGTCGACAAGGTCGCCAAGAAGCATGGCACGGAAGCGCTGGCAAAGACCTATCTGGAATTCCTCTACACCGAGGAAGGCCAGAAGATCGCCGCCGAATTCGGCCACCGCGTCCATAACGAAAAGGTCGCGGCCGAGTTCAAGAGCCAGTTCCCCGAAATCCGCCTCGTCAAGGTCGACGACGTGTTCGGCGGCTGGTCCAAGATCCAATCCGAACACTTCGCCTCCGGCGGCACGCTCGACAAGCTGTACGGCAGCCGCTGATTGGACTGGGAAGCAGTTGCTCTGCCTTGCCCTCATTCCTGTGCTTGTCACAGAAATCCAGCCAGCCTAAGTCCTTAGGCTGAAAAACCCTTCACCCCGGCACGCGTCGGGTTCTGTGTGACCGCCACAGGAATGAGGGACGCTAAAGAACTGCGAAACCAGACCGGTGGATATTCGTCCGCCGGTTCTTGCTGTTGAAGACTTTGTTGTTGTTGAAAACGAGGAACTGATCATTTGAGACGACGCAATGTCCTGCCCGGCTTGCCGCTATCGCTGGGCGTGACCCTGTTTTATGTCGGCCTGATCGTCGTGCTGCCGCTGGCGGCGCTGGTCATCAAGGCGGCAAGCCTGGGGCCTGAAGACTACTGGCGGATCGTCTCGTCGTCGCGGGCGCTTGCCAGTTACCGGGTCACGGTGCTGTCGGCGCTGGGCGCCACCGTGTTCAACCTGTTCTTCGGCCTGTCACTTGCCTGGGTGATTACCCGCTACCGGTTTCCCGGCCGCCGCATCATCGACGCCATGGTCGATCTGCCGTTCGCGTTGCCGACGGCGGTTGCCGGTATTGCGCTGACGGCGTTGTTTGCCAACAATGGCTGGTTCGGTTCGGTGCTGGAAGGCTACGGCATCAAGGTTGCCTATACGCCGCTCGGCATCATGATTGCCATGTGTTTCACCTCGCTGCCGTTTATCGTGCGCACGGTGCAGCCGGTGCTAGAAGATCTCGATCCGGCGCTGGAGGAAGCGGCGCAATCGCTCGGCGGTTCCGACTGGACGATCTTTACCAAGGTCATCCTGCCGCTTCTGGCACCGGCGCTGCTGGCCGGCCTCTCCCTGTCGTTTGCCCGCAGCCTTGGCGAATTCGGCGCGATCATCTTCATTGCCGGCAACCAGCCGATGTCGACGGAGATCACAGCGCTGCTGATCTTCATTCGGCTCGAAGAATACGATTACCAGGCCGCCGCCGCCATTGCCTCCGTACTGCTGCTCGCCGCTTTCACGATGCTGGCCGTCACCAACTGGCTGCAGTCGCGGGCGCTGCGTTACACGGTGAAGGGATAAGACCATGAGTGCTGTTTCATCCCATCGCAAACCGCCGCGCGTCGGTGACAACACGGTGTTTCGCCGCGCGCTGATCGGCATCGTGCTGGTGCTCGTCGCCTTCGTCATCGTCGCGCCGCTGATCATCATCGGCGTCGAGGCCTTTTCGAAGGGCTGGGCGATCTATCGCGACACGATCCTCCATCCGGATACCCGACACGCGATCATGCTCACGGTTCTGGCGGCGCTGATCGCCGTGCCCGTCAACACCGCCTTCGGCATCGCCGCCGCCTGGGCGATCACCAAGTTCGATTTCTGGGGACGGCGCTTTCTGCTGGTGGTGATCGAGATCCCGTTTTCCGTCTCGCCCATCGTTGCCGGCGTCGCCTATCTGTTCGTCTACGGGCTGCAGGGCCTGTTCGGGCCTGTTCTCGATGCCTACGGGATCAAGATCCTGTTTGCGGTTCCCGGCATCATCATCGCCTCGATGTTCGTGACCGCGCCCTTTGTTGTCCGCGAACTGATCCCGCTGATGCAGGCGCAGGGACGCGATCTCGAGGAGGCCTCGACTTCGCTTGGCGCATCCGGTTTCCGCACCTTCTTTTCGGTGACGCTGCCAAACGTCAAATGGGCGCTGCTCTACGGCGTCATTCTCTGCAATGCACGCGTGATGGGCGAGTTCGGCGCAGTCTCCGTCGTGTCAGGAAATATTCGCGGCCAGACCAATACGCTGCCTTTGCATATCGAGCTGCTCTATCACGACTATCAGGCGGCGGGCGCCTTCGCCTCGGCCTCCATCCTGGCGTTGATCGCCGTCCTTACCATCATCGCCAAGGTCGCGCTTGAGCGCCAGGGTGCGGGCCGCGTCCGCAAAACCGCCATTCCGGCAGAGAAAACAGCATGAAGATCCGTCTCGAAAACGTCGTCAAAACCTTCGACACCTTCCGTGCCGTAAAGGGCGTGTCGCTCGATATTGAAAGCGGCGAACTGGTGGCGCTGCTCGGCCCCTCCGGCTCTGGCAAGACGACCATTCTGCGCATGGTGGCGGGGCTCGAATATGCCGATGGCGGCGCCATCTATTTCGGCGATCAGGATGCGACCGACATTCCGGTGCGCGACCGCGGCGTCGGCTTCGTGTTCCAGCATTACGCGCTGTTTCCGCATATGACGGTGGCGCAGAACATCGCCTTCGGCATGAAGGTTTCCAAGGTGAAGCGCGACAAGGCGGCGATCGATGCCCGCGTTGCAGACCTGTTGCGGCTGGTGCGGCTGGATGGTCTCGGCGACCGTTTTCCGGCGCAGATCTCCGGCGGCCAGCGGCAGCGCGTGGCGCTCGCACGGGCGCTGTCGGTGGATCCAAAGGTGCTGCTGCTCGACGAGCCGTTCGGCGCGCTCGATGCCAATGTCCGGCACGACCTGCGCCGCTGGCTGCGCGAGATCCATTCGGAACTCGGCATCACCACGATCTTCGTCACCCATGACCAGGAGGAAGCCCTCGATCTCGCCGACCGGGTGGTGATCCTGAAGGATGGCCAGATCGTGCGGCAAGGCACGCCGCAGCAAGTCTGCCGCGATCCGCAATCGGCCTTCGTGATGAAATTCCTGGGCGATGCCAACGTGCTCTCAGCCGAGGTCCGCGACGGCCGCGCCCATGCCGGCGGCCTTTCGGTCGATGCATCGGGGATACCAGACGGCAAGGCCGAGCTCTACGCCCGCCCCGCAGATCTCGACTGGTCGGCGCAGGCACCCGGCATTGCCGCCACCATCTCCCGCGTCCTCGACCGCCCCGACAGCCGACGCGTGCTGGCGGTAACGGAAACCGGCGAACAGCTGGAATTCGACGTCGAACCGGAACGCCAGGTTTCAGCCGGCGAGGGCGGGTTTGTGACGCTGCGGCGGGGGAAGGTGTTTGCGGTTTAGGGGGACGCCCCACCTACACCCCTCATTCCTGTGCTCGTCACAGGAATCCAGACACGCGAGTGGAAAGACCCTTTCGCGCCGCAGACGCGACCCTGCTAGGTTCCTGTGAGGAGCACAGGAATGAGGGAGGTCAGACGTCGGCATCGCAAGACGCGGGCATTGCGGATGATCGCGAGGCATCATCATCTGCCGGACGCATGACGGTCGTCAGTGAACGTGAAGCGTCAGTTTTCAAACGTTGAGATTGGCGACTTCTCTAATCCGCCATTTGCCGTCATCGCAGCGGTCCTGTCGCAAATCGGTGGTAGCGTCGACAAACTGCGTCTCTCTACGATTGCCGAGGACAGAATGAGTGCGACCTTCAAGGAGCTGAGTGACCGGATTGGTCAAGTCGGCGACCTCTATGCCAGGGTGCATGCCATTGAACGGAGCGCCGACTGGTATCTTTTGAAGCTGACCGAGGAACTTGGTGAACTGACAGCTGAGCATCTCCTGATCACCGGTCGGGCGAAGCCAAATGCCGATGGTTCAGGCGGTACCCGCGAAGCCCTGGAAAACGAAGCGGCCGACTTGTTCGGGCAGTTCGTTTTGTATCTTCGGGCGAACGAAATCGACATCGAGGCCGCCATCGAGCGCAAATGGCTCAGGCATCTCGATCAGTATGTTGCTCTCGGCACGGAAATTTAAGCGCTCTGGCGGCTATGACAGGTCGTGGAGGTTTTTGCCTAGGGCCTGGCCGATCTGCCACTCACTGAATCTCACCTCCAGGCCGGCTCTTTCGGGTGTACAGCACATCGGGCCAACGAAATAATGATCCGCTTTTGGGAATGGGCAAAGGCGGACGAGTGGCCAAGTCTTTCCATCGCCTGACGCCTGTATTCTAAGAACGCCGCTCTGGACGGTCACCCTTATCCAAAAATCCGATGGGTCGCCGTCGTATCGTCCCGTGGCCCAGTCGGAGGCGTCATTCGTCAGCACACTGCCGAGCAAGCCATAGCCGTCCGAGAACTCGATCCCGGTCTTGACCCACCGTCTTTCGTCAAGCCTGACCATGAGGCCAGCCTGGTCGTAAAGATGCTCAAAATGGGCCTGGACCCGAACCTGGGCGGTGAAGTCGCCGTCGGTCTGGAATGCGTAGAAGTGGCCGTTGTCGCGGACAAAGCCATAGTGTGTCTCTCGCCAGAAGTCCGTGCTGGCGTCGGTCGTGACAGAGAGTCCGAGATCCGAAGCTTCTGAATTTGCGGGCTGATTTAGCCACCGTCCATTCTTAAGGCTCTGCAATAGTGGCTCCTATGACAACCGGCGGACTTGCTTTGCCGCATATTTCGTCGAGAGATTATTGCGAGAGCGCATGAACTGCCAACAAAAAAGGACTGACAGAGAATTTCTGCGTCGTGCCAAGAGCTGCGAGGAGAATGTGGAATGATAGCGTACGACGATTACTCTTCCTTCGGCCAGCAGCAGAGCTTCTGCGCGGCGCAGGAGTGGTCGTGGCGGGGCATAAAACGTTAGGGCATTCCTCTCTCATTCGGGCCGAACTCAGCTCCGCGTCATGACATCGGTCGAGGTGAGGGACAGATCTACTCGCGACCAACCGTAACCCCGCGGCCACCCATCCTTTGACTTTTCGCGCCGAAGCCTATAGGGACGGCGCAAACGTTCGGCTGCGATCGTTGCAGCCATGGGGCCTTTGAGCCCGACATATCCGAAAGACAGATTTGATGACCGATATCAACGGCGCCGCCCCGGCGATCGCGAAGGCTTTGCAAAAGCGCGGCTATGAGACGCTAACCCCCGTCCAGCTGGCCATGCTCGATCCTGCGCTCGAAACCGCCGATGCGCTCGTTTCCGCCCAGACAGGCTCCGGCAAGACGGTTGCCTTCGGCATGGCCATGGCGCGCACGCTGCTCGACGATGGTGAGAAATTCGGCCGGGCTGCTGCACCTCTCGCACTTGTCATCGCGCCGACCCGCGAGCTTGCCATGCAGGTGAAGCGCGAACTTGACTGGCTCTACGCCGAAGCGGACGCCGTGATCACCTCCTGCGTCGGCGGCATGGATATCCGCGCCGAGCGTCGTTCGCTGGAACGCGGCGCGCATATCGTCGTCGGCACGCCTGGCCGTATCTGCGACCATATCCGCCGCAACGCGCTCGACATGACGGAAATCCGCGTGGCCGTGCTCGACGAAGCCGACGAGATGCTCGATCTCGGTTTCCGCGAAGATCTCGAATACATTCTCGAGGCAGCCCCTGCCGAACGCCGCACGCTGATGTTCTCGGCAACCGTTCCCTCGGCCATTGCCAAGCTTGCCAAGAGCTACCAGCGCAATGCCGTGCGCATTGCAACCGCATCCGAACAGAAGCAGCATGTGGATATCGAATATCGCGCGCTGGTCGTCACGCCGTCGGACCGCGAGCATGCGATCGTCAATGCGCTTCGCTTTTACGAGGCGCCGAACGCAATCGTGTTCTGCTCGACGCGTGCTGCCGTCAACCATCTGCATGCCCGTCTTGCCAATCGCAATTTCTCCGTTGTGGCCCTTTCGGGCGAGCTGACGCAGACCGAGCGCACCCATGCGCTGCAGGCCATGCGTGATGGCCGCGCCCGCGTCTGCATCGCAACCGACGTCGCTGCCCGCGGTATCGACCTGCCGGGTCTCGAACTCGTCATCCATGCGGATCTGCCGACCAATTCGGAAACGCTGCTGCACCGTTCGGGCCGCACCGGCCGTGCGGGGCGCAAGGGCGTCAGCGCCCTGATCGTGCCGGTCAGCCAGCGCCGCAAGGCCGAGCGTCTTCTTGCCGGCGCGCAGGTCGAGCCCACCTGGGCCCGCCCGCCATCGGCCGAAGAGGTGACCGCGCGCGACGAGGAACGTCTGTTTGCCGATCCGATCTTTGAAGAGATCGCCAAGGACGAGGAAGAACAGGGCCTGATCGACAAGCTGGTGGCGCGTTTTGACGCGACGAAGCTGGCGTCCGCCTTCGTCAGCCTCTATCGCGGCAAGAATTCGGCGCCGGAAGATATTACCGAAGTGTCGCTGGATACCCGCAAGCCCCGCGAAGGCGGCAATGATTCCGCACCGCGGCCGCTGACGCCGCGTGGCGATTTCGGTGCAGCCGTGTGGTTCTCGCTGTCGGTCGGTCGCAAGCAGCGCGCCGAACCGCGCTGGCTGATCCCCACCATCTGCCGCGCCGGTGATCTCACCAAGCACGAGATCGGCGCGATCAAGATGCAGGCCGACGAGACTTTCGTGGAAATTGCCGCCGCCCATGCCGACAAGTTCATGGCCAAGCTCGGCAAGGACGGAATGATGGAACGCGGCGTGCGCGTGACGCGTCTCGACGGCGTTCCGGATTTCAGCAAGTTCTCGCGCGGCGATGACGAAGGCTTCGTCAAGCGCGAAGGCCCGCGTCTCGACAAGCCCTACAAGGACAACAAGCCGTTCAGCAAGGATGGCCCGCGCAGCGACAAGCCGTTCAACCAAGACAAGCCCTACGGCGACAAGCCTTTCAACAAGGACAAGCCGGCCGGTGCCAAGCCTTACGGCGATGCGCCGCGCAAGGACTGGAAAGCCAAGCCCGCCGGCGCCAATGTCGATCGCCGCGTCGATGACGAAGTCTGGGGCGAAAAGCCGAAGTCCAGCTTCGCCAAGAAGCCGGGCGACAAGCCGTTCAACAAGGCTGGCGGCGACAAGCCGTTCAAGAAGCCGGCCCCCAAGGGCGGGTTCGACAAGCGCAAGTAGTTGATAGCGGGGGGCGAGGTTTCGTCCCCCGTTTGTTTATTGGCAGATCGGGCGGGCAGGTTACATCCCCTAGCCCTCGAAGCTGCCGCCATAGTCCTTCGGGACCAGGTCGGCTTGCGCATTGCCGCTCCGCACCAGCTCAAGGATCATGTCTGCCACGCGTTCCGCCGGGTGTGCGAAGGGTGCGGTTTGGATCTCCTGAGCCTTTGCCGATTCCAGCCCTGACCTGACAGCGCCATAAAACTCGGTCGCGGTGATGAACGGATGCAGTATCGAGACGGCAATGCCGGCATCGGCAAGTTCCAGGCGCGCCACACTTGAAAGCATGTTCAGCGCTGCCTTGGAACTGGTATAGGCGGCCGAGCCCGGATAGGTGGCAAGCGTTGCGCCCGAGCTGACATTGACGATGCTGCCGGCACCTTGCCTGCGCATATGGGGAATGACCGCCTGCATCATAACCAACGGCGCGACGCAGTTGAGATCGAGCACATCTTTGAAATCCTCAATGCCGATGTCTTCGATCGTGGCATGCAGGCCCTGTCCGGCGTTGTTGACCAGAACATCGATGCGACCGTATTTCTGAGCGGCGGCCTGGACGGCGTGTTCAACCTGCTCAGGGCGCGTGACATCACACACCACCGCCAGCGCATCATTGCCGATCTCCCGTGCCAGCGCTTCTATGCGATCTTTCCTGCGGGCCAGCAAAACGACCCGAGCGCCGGACAAGGCCGCAGCGCGCGCAGTTGCTTCGCCGATACCCGAGGAAGCGCCGGTGACAATCACAACCGCGTCTTTGATTTCCATCTGGAATGTTCCTTCATAAAATGGTGTCCCGCGCCGCATCGCAACAAGGCTGCGCGGGTGAGTATCCGTAGACCGAAGGCGATCCCGGCGCGTGTCCGATCCGATCTGAAATTTGCACATTCCTGCTTATGCGTTGCTCTGGAGGGAAAGCCGTGCCACATCTCTGCTCATGAGCGCTGCCATCGGGATGTTGAAGGAGTTTGTGGAAGAACGCGCTGCAGGCGTGCTCACGACCACGGGCATTCCCCGCGTCGACATCCTCAAGGTGACCGAACCGACCGAGCTGTTTCCGGAAATCTATCAGCCTCTGGTTAGCCTGATTCTGCAGGGCGAGAAGCGCCTGCTGATCGGGAGCCAGGTGATGAATTACACAGCCGGGCAGACATTCATCGCGTCGGTGGCGCTGCCTGTCATCGGCGAGATCGTTCACGCGAGTGCGAAGGGGCCCTATCTCGCGCTCAGGCTCATCTTCGATCGGGCGATGATCGCCGACTTGCTGCTGGACGATCCCGGCCCCGCTGTGTCGGCCGACACGCCCAGTTTTTGCGTCAGTCACGCAAGCGACAGGCTGATCGACGCCTGGTTCAGGATGCTAGGCCTGATGGAGCAGCCGGATGAGATTGCGGTGATGGCACCCCTGCTGGAACGGGAAATCCTATTCCGACTGCTGCGCGGCCCGCAAGGCGCCGTGCTGCGGCAAGTCGCCAGCATCGACGATCGGTTCGCGCAGATCAGGAACGCGCTGGTCCGGCTGCGCAAGGACTATGCCACCACCTTCCATGTGGATGAGCTTGCTTCCGCTTCAAACATGAGCCCATCCGCCTTCCAGCGGCGCTTCAAGACGAGCACCGGCCTGTCGCCGATCCAGTATCAAAAGCGGATCCGGCTATACGAGGCGCGCGGCATGCTGTTTGCACGGCCGGGCGATGTGGCAGCCGTCGCACTTGCCGTCGGCTATGAAAGCCTGTCCCAGTTCACCCGGGAATACGCAAGAATGTTCGGATCGCCACCCGCCCGCGACATCAGGAATTTGCGGGCGACCTCGCCGGTGGGGCCACCGGGGTATGGTGAGGCCGCGGCGGGGTAGGTGGGTGGCTCTTTGGCTGCGGTAGTGAGCGGCAGGGAGCTATGGCCGGGCGTTAGGTTCGACCAAGGAGTTTAACGCATTGCCTCTGCTATACGGAGCAGGGCCGCGTATATGATCTCCGGGTTGTCAGGTGCTACGGCATTTCGGGCGATGGTTTCGGCGTCAGCGGCGATTTTATGGGCCGCACACAATGCGGTCCGGCCCTTCGGTGTCAGTTCGGTTGTGAGAACCCGGCCGCGTACCGGATGAGCCATGCGCTTGATAAGGCCGTCCCGTTCGAGTGTGGCTATGATGGACTGCATCGTCTGCGGTGTCACGAAGGCGCGCCGGGCCAAGTCCGCGCTTGATAAGCCTGCGCTGAATTCCAACCCCGCCAGTACCGAATATTGCGGGGTCGTCAGTCCGATATCTCTCAGCTGGTTGTCGAGATGGCCCCGCAGCGCTTGCTGCGCTCGCTTCAGCGCGTATCCGAGCGAACGGTATGTGTCATCGACCGGTGGATCCATGAGAGTGGACATATCAGGGCCCTTATACTACTAGATATCAGTACCCTGATAATAGCGGGTCTCATTGAAAAGGATAGGCAGCCTATGGCTCGATTGATTGGACCGGATTTCATCGGCATCCAGACGAAGGATCTGGACGCCGCACTCACCTTCTATCGGGATGTCGTCGGGCTTACGCCCTCGGCAAAAGCACCTCCCGGCGCGGTTGTTTTCGAAGCGCACCCTATTCCATTCGCCGTTCGCACGCCGATCGAGGGCTTTGACGACACGGTAAAGCTCGGAACTGGCGTCGCAATCTGGTTTGGTTGTGACGACGCTGACGAATTGCACGCGCATCTTTCCGAGAGGGATGTGCAGATAGTATTCCCGCCCAAAGACGGGCCGTTCGGGCGCTACTTCGCATTCGTTGATCCATTTGGATATACGATAACGGCGCATAACGTCTCAACGCTGTGATGAGAGCATTTGGCCTTCAGGGTGACGGCAGCCTGAGGCGGATCAAATGCTTTAGCGTCATAAGACTAGAGCGAAGTGCGTTCGATGAAAGCACTTCGCTCTAAAACAGCGCCCTAAAATCCCGACACCTGCCATTTTGTGTTTTCCGCCAGAAGGAAGCGCAAGCAATATGAACACGTTGAGCTAAGTTAAAAGCAACTCTTCTGATTTTCATATCATTATTATGAAATATTCGAAAATATTATTGATTTAGGTCTCTCTCCAAGGCCGAGGCGTCAAAATGCTTGGCGCAAGCTTTGCATTCGATAGTGCAGTACCATTTATATACTTAGGGTATTGCTACAATGAAAATCGACACATCAACAAGTCGCCTCTACGCGAGCCAGAGCACGCAGATATCTGCGGCTTCCGACGACACCTCGGCCTCGTTTTCGGCCGCGCTGAGCACTGCCACGGCAGGTCCGTCCCAGTCGGATGCAGAGGGTGCCGAGCAGACCGACTTTACCAGCATGACCCGCCAGGAAATGCAGGACTGGTGCAATGACCAGATCCACAGCGGCAACATGTCGCTTGATGAAGGCCTGCCCTTTATGGCGATGACGATGAAAATTCCGGTGGGTGGGGGTACTGCCGGCGAGTTGCAGGCTTCCGATGATGGCGAACGCGTTGATTTTACGGAAAAGGTTCGCGCCGGTATCGAGGGAGCGATGTCGCGCAACGACGAGGACACGCGCACGATGCTCGAGAAGGCCATGGAGACTATGCAGCAGTATCAGGACGAGAATTCCAGCGACGACGCCCGGGCTTAAAAAACCTCAGCCCAATACGCCTGCCTGAACCGACACCATCGCCACCGCACAAAAAAAACGGCCGGAGCTCTCACTCCGGCCGTTCCGCATTTCACCAATAAGCCGATCAGTTCATCTGGCTGACATACTTCGTTTCCAGGTAGGCCGCGACGGCTTCGGAGCCGCCTTCGGTGCCGTAGCCGGAATCCTTGACGCCGCCGAAGGGGACTTCGGGCAGCGCGAGGCCGTTGTGGTTGATGGTCAGCATGCCGGCTTCGACTTCACGGCCGAGCGCGTGGGCGGTCTTGACCGAGCCGGTGAAGGCGTAGGATGCGAGGCCGAAGGGCAGGCGGTTTGCCTCGGTGATGGCTTCTTCATAGGTCGAGAAGCGGTTGACGATGGCGATCGGGCCGAAGGGCTCGTCGTTCATGATCTTGGCAGAGGTCGGCACGTTGGCAAGAACCGTCGGTTCGAAGAAGTTGCCCTTGTTGCCGATGCGCTTGCCGCCGGTCTTCAGTTCGGCGCCGGACGAGACGGCGTCCTGGATCAGCGCTTCCATGGCCGGGATGCGGCGTTCGTTGGCAAGCGGGCCCATCGTGGTGCCGGCGTCCATGCCGTTGCCAACCTTGAGGGCTTCGGCAGCCTTGACGAAGCCTTCCATGAACTTGTCGGCAACGCCGTCCTGGATCAGGAAGCGGGTCGGCGCGACGCAGACCTGGCCGGCGTTGCGGAATTTCGACATGGCGGTCACTTCGATCGCCTTGTCGAGGTCGGCATCATTGAAGATCAGGACCGGTGCGTGGCCGCCGAGTTCCATCGTGGCGCGCTTCATGTGCTTGCCGGCGAGGCTCGCGAGATGCTTGCCGATCGGCGTCGAGCCGGTGAACGAGATCTTGCGGATGACCGGATGCGGAATGAGATATTCCGAAACTTCCGAGGGAATGCCGTAGACCAGGCCGATGACGCCTGCAGGCACGCCGGCATCTGCAAAGGCGCGGATCAGTTCGGCAGGCGATGCCGGAGTTTCCTCAGGTGCCTTGACGATGATCGAGCAGCCGGTGGCAACCGCTGCGGAAAGCTTGCGGACGATCTGGTTGATCGGGAAGTTCCACGGCGTAAACGCCGCGACCGGGCCGACCGGCAGCTTGATCGTCATCTGGTTGACGCCGGAGAAACGGGCCGGAATGATCTGGCCGTAGGTGCGGCGGGCTTCTTCGGCAAACCAGTCGATCGTATCGGCGGCGCCCATGATTTCCATCTTCGACTGGGCAAGCGGCTTGCCCTGTTCGCGGGTCATCATGAAGGCGATGCTATCGGCGCGTTCGCGCAGAAGGTCGGCTGCCTTGCGCATCATCTTGGAACGGTCGAAGGGCGCGGTGTCGCGCCAGATCTTGAAACCCTTGTCGGCCGCTTCGAGCGCGAGATCGAGATCCGCCTTACGGGCGTGGGCAATCTTGCCGATCACTTCGTCGGTCGCGGGATCGGTGACTTCGATCGTCTCGCCGGCGATCGCATCGCGCCATTCGCCGTTGATGAAGAGCTTTACGTCGGGATAGGTCTGCATAGGGTCCACTTTCGTTCGTGAAATTCGCGCAAGGGCAAGCGGTAAGGAGGTGCATCCGGCCGCCGGCAGAGGTGTCAAATGTTCCGGTGCCTGAGTTAAGACAAAGACGGGAGACAATCAACGGCGGGCATCGAATAAGTCATACTTATATCGATTAAACCGGGCAGCGTTTTCAGCTGCCGTGCCCCCGCGTGCTCTATAGATAGGGAGGCGTGACGGCGCTGACCACCTCGCAGCGCACAGGTCCGACATTTCGGTAGCGATGCGGCAGGCGGCTGTCGAACAGATAGGCATCGCCGCGCTTCAGGATACGGGTCTGCGTGCCGACGGTGACTTCCAGTTCGCCGGCAACAACGACGCCGCCTTCCTCCGCCTCGTGGCTGAGCATGGTTTCGCCGGTATCGGCGCCGGGCTCGTAGAATTCGTGAAACACTTGCACGCTGTGGGATTTGGCATCGCCCACCTGCAACAGCGTCAGCGCGCCTGTCGACAAGGGCGTCAGTTCGTCGGCACGGTAGAAGATCTGGTCGACGGGCGGCAGCGTCAGCGCAAAGAAATCGGTCATCGGATAGTTGATCGCTTCCAGGATCTTCTTCAGCGAGGCGACCGAGGGGCTGACCTTGTTCTTTTCAATCAGCGACACCAGCGAATGGGTAACGCCGGCCTTGACCGCCAGGGCCCGCTGCGACAGCCCGTGCGCCTGGCGCACCAGCCGGAGCCGATCGCCGACATCGAACGCCGCTTCGGGTTCGCTCAGCGGGTTATCGGTTTCCGGTTTTTCCGTTCCGTGCATTCTTCGCGCGCGCCTTCATGCATCGCCACGCCCGAGCGGCGGCAGTGATTTGTGATACACCGAAGGGTGGGGGATGGCCAATGACGAAAAGCGGCGTGGGGGGTGAGGGGGGATTGTGGTTGCTGTCGTGTAGCCGCTATGCGCCTTCATTTCTGTCGTTTAGAGCTCGACGGACGTTTCCCAAAAGCTGTCGTTGCTCAAGCTGCGCTCTGCCATTGGTAAGCAAGCGGGCGATGCATGATAGCGGATGCGGGCGATTAACCGCATACCGGCTTGCGTAGTGCCGGATTTCCACAATAGATTGTAGTCGAACGTGTTTCCCGTTCGGACTAACAGCGCTATGATTTTGCATGCCGAACCTCAAATCCATGCAGATGCTGCTTCTTGACGACGTTTTCCGCATGGGTGGCGGGTACGTCCTAAATTTTTCGGACAAGACTTTCGGAAACTTCTTTCGTGAAGAAGTCGGCATTGACATTGACCATCCCCGTTACTCGGTCGAAGGCGGATCGAAAGCGAAACGCTTCCGATATTTCGTCCAGAATGAAAGCCTGGCGGCCGTCGTTAAGGCCATCAATTCCCTGTGGGAGTACCGCCAAGCCCTTATGGAGCGGGACGGCGAACAGGAAACACTAGCCAATATCGATAACCGCATGGAGGCCCTAGTTTCGAGCATTGGTGGGCAGTGGTACAAACCGGCGGCCCCAGCGCCGCCGGCGTCTGCCATCGTGCTGGATCCCACCAAAGTCGCCGGTTTCACCAAGCGATTGCTTGATCTTGGTTCGCTCGCCCCCCATCCGCGGGGCTACGCTTTCGAGGAATTCCTGCGCGACCTGTTCGACGCCTACCGCTTGGAAGCCCACAAAGCGTTTCGGAACCGGGGCGAGCAGATCGACGGAAGCTTCCAGCTCGACGGCCATACCTATCTCTTAGAAGCGAAATGGCAGAATAAGCCATCGGACGCGGCCGATCTGCATGTTTTTCAGGGCAAGATCGGGGAGAAATCCGATTGGTCACGGGGTCTCTTTGTGAGCTACGCGGGCTTCTCGGCAGATGGTTTGGCCGCCTTTGGCCGTGCTAAGCGGATCATTTGCATGGACGGTTTAGACATGCATGAATCCCTGTCGCGCGGCATCTCTCTCGACAAACTGCTTCGGGATAAGGCCCGGAAAGCCGCCGAGACGGGCCTACCATTTGTGCGGGTGAGCGATCTATGAAGAAGCTGACTGAGCTGACCGCAGCCGAGGCCAAAGCGCATTTTCTCAAGGACGCAAGCTATTTCAATGGGGACTTTCCCGACTACCTGAACTTTGGCCCGATCATCACGGACGTCGCCGCCGCACTCAAGGATGGTCATTTCTGGAGTATCAAAGGCTCGAATCCAGACCATTTGTCGGACGTGAACTACATCTTTCTATCCAACAAGGATGGACGGTTTGCGTGGCGTCCCTTGGAGCTGATTCACCCGGTCATCTACGTATCTCTGGTCAACTTGATATGCGACGAAGGCAATTGGAAGCAGATCCTCGCGCAATTGGCCAGTTTCGAAGGTGGAGCCGTCGATTGCTGCAGCTCACTGGTGATGTCGGTCGACGATCAGTCCGACCAGGCTGCGCAGATCCAGAGCTGGTGGCAGCAGGTCGAACAGAGTTCATTGCTTCATTCGCTCGACTTTACGCATATTCTGCATACCGATGTCACGGACTGCTACGGCTCACTTTATACGCACAGCATCGCGTGGGCGCTGCATGGCCTCGAGACGGCAAAGAAAGGGAAGACCGACAAGAAGCTCTTGGGCAACCAGATCGACGGCCATATCCAAGCGAGTCGCTACGGCCAAACCAACGGCATTCCCCAAGGGTCAGTCCTCATGGATTTCATCGCCGAAATCGTCCTTGGGTATGTCGATTACCTGATAACCGAAAAGCTGGGTCCGCCGACCGATTTCCGGATCCTGCGCTACCGCGACGACTATCGCATTTTCACCAACAGCGACGAGCATGCGGAGAGAATCCTTAAAGTCGTGAGCGACGCTTTGCGAACCATTGGCATGAAGCTGGGCGTGTCGAAGACCGTTTCGGCCACCAATGTCGTCGAAGGGTCGATCAAACCCGATAAACTTGCTGGAATCGACCTGCAGGATCTTGGGGAGGCGAACGCGAAGACCATACAGAAGCAATTGATGCGCTTGCATGCCTTCGGTCGTCGTTTCCCCAACAGCGGCGCGTTGAAGCGCTTAGTTGGGGAAATGCACTCCAAAATCGCCAAGCAAAAGATGACGCCAGACGATCTCGGTGTGCAGGTTGCGATTGCCACGGATATCGCAATGGTGTCGCCAGGAACTTTCCCGGCCGTGGCTGGCATCCTAAGCCACCTTATCTCCGTCGCGCCAAAGGCTGAAAAAGGAGACTTGTGGGGACATGTCCACAAGAAGATGTCCCGGCTCCCCTATAATGGCTACCTCGAAATTTGGCTGCAGCGGGTAACTAAGCCAAAAGCCGTGGGATTGGAGTTCGTCAGCAATGAGCCAATCTGCCAGATCGTGAACGGCAAGCCAGAACCGTTGTGGAACAACGATTGGATCCAATCAAAGGATGTCCTGAAGGCGCTCGACGTTACTAAGATCGTTGTTGCCGACGCCGCGGACACCAAGGAGACTATCGAGCCTGAAGAGATAGAGCTTTTTATCAAGAATGCATGGTCGTATTGACCTCAGGTCAACGCTAGCGAGTACGTATCGTCGGAGTAGTAAGCCTCGTCCGGGATATCTCTTCTCGCAAGGAGATCTCATACAAAAACGCGGTCAGCACAAGCAATGACCGCATCCTGCAGCAATTAACTCTTGAGCGCCTCAAAGCAGCCAGTCCGCTCCCGGCCCCAACTCGGTCGTTTTTCTTAGGTCGCAGCCATGACCGCCTCTTGCGCAAACCGTCCGCCCCATGCCCACCTCACGCAAAAACGCCCGGCACGCATCCGCGCGCCGGGCATGGTTCACCAAAATCCCGCCTCAGAAAAACGCCTGAATCCCCGTCTGCGCACGGCCGAGGATCAGCGCATGCACATCATGCGTGCCTTCATACGTGTTGACCGTTTCCAGGTTCTGGGCGTGGCGCATGACGTGGTATTCGATCTGGATGCCGTTGCCGCCGTGCATGTCGCGGGCCTGGCGGGCGATGTCGAGTGCCTTGCCGCAGTTGTTGCGCTTGACGATGGAGATCATTTCCGGGGCCATCTTGTGCTGGTCCATCAGCTGGCCGACGCGCAAGCTAGCCTGCAGGCCGAGTGTGATTTCGGTCTGCATGTCGGCGAGCTTCTTCTGGTAGAGCTGGGTGCCGGCGAGCGGCTTGCCGAACTGCTTGCGATCAAGGCCATACTGGCGGGCGCGGAACCAGCAGTCTTCGGCAGCGCCCATCACGCCCCAGGAAATGCCGTAGCGGGCGCGGTTGAGGCAGCCGAACGGGCCTTTCAGGCCCGACACGTTGGGCAGGATGGCATCTTCGGTCACTTCGACGCCGTCCATGACGATTTCGCCTGTGATCGAGGCGCGCAGCGAAAGCTTGCCGCCGATCTTCGGGGCCGAAAGACCCTTCATGCCCTTTTCGAGCACAAAGCCGCGGATCTCGTTGTTATGGGCTTCCGATTTCGCCCAGACGACGAAGACGTCGGCGATCGGGGCGTTGGAGATCCAGGTTTTTGCGCCGCGGAGGCGATAACCGCCTTCGATCTTTTCGGCGCGGGTCTTCATGCCGCCGGGGTCGGAGCCGGCGTCCGGTTCGGTCAGGCCGAAACAGCCGATCAGGTCACCGGAGACGAGGCCGGGCAGGTACTTTTGTTTCTGCTCGTCGGAGCCGTAGGTGAAGATCGGGTAGATCACCAGCGACGACTGGACGCTCATCATCGAGCGATAGCCGCTGTCGATGCGCTCGATCTCGCGTGCGACGAGGCCGTAGGCGACGTAGGAGGCGTTGGCGGCACCATATTCCTCAGGCAGCGTCACGCCGAGAAGGCCGGTCTGGCCCATCAGCTTGAACAGGTCCTTGTCCGTGGTTTCGTCGAGATAGGCATCGTTGATGCGGGGCGCGAGTTCGGCCTTGGCAAAGCTTGCGGCGGCATCGCGGATCATCCGCTCTTCGTCGCTCAGTTGGTCTTCGATGAGAAAGGGATCGTTCCAGTTAAACGCCATGCTTCTCGGGCCTCCGGATTTCAGCAATTCTGTTGATGGCGATTATCGCCGTGGGGCGCGCAAGGGCAAGACCCGTTTACTCAACCCGTCATGATCTATAGTCATAGGGCATGCTCACCCTGTCGCGAAAGCTTCTGCCGTCCACCTCGGCGCTTGCCGCCTTCGATTCCGTTGCCAGGCTCGGCAGTTTTTCGGCGGCCGCCGAAGAACTGTCCTTGACGCAAGGCGCCATCAGCCGGCAGGTTTCCGGGCTTGAGGAGCAGCTGGGCATGCCGCTGTTCGAGCGCACCAGCCGTGGTGTGGTGCTGACCGAGACCGGGGCGGACTATGCCAAATCGATCAGCGTGGCGCTCTCCCAGATCCGCTCGGCCTCGCTTGCCGCCATGAGCAAACGGCATGGCGACCAGCTGAACCTTGCGATCTTGCCGACATTCGGCACCCGTTGGCTGATGCCGCGCATTCCGCAATTCGTCGCCCGGCATCCGCAGGTGACGCTGAATTTCGCGACCCGCATCGGCGTGTTCGATTTCGACCGCGAGGGCATCGACATGGCGATCCATGTGGGTACGCCCGACTGGCCGGGGGCCGAGTGCACCTATCTGATGAGCGAAATGGTGGCGCCCGTCTGCTCGCCCGAATTTCTGGCCAGCCACCCGATCCGCGCGGGCGAGGACCTGCTGCGGCTGCCGCTTCTGCACATGGCCTCGCGACCCGGCGCCTGGAGCCACTGGTTCGCAAGCCTTGGCATCGACACGGCACCCTCCCAGGCGATGCGCTTTGAACAGTTCTCAAGCGTTGCGCAGGCAGCGATCGCGGGGCTGGGCGTCGCGCTGATGCCGCTGTTCCTGATCGACAGCGAACTGGCGAGCGGCCAGCTGGTCGAAGCCTTCCCGCATGAAGTCAGAAGTCCCAGCGCCTATTATGCGGTGGCACCCATCAGCAAACGCGATTTCAGGCCGGTCGTGGCGTTTCGGGAGTGGCTGCTGGAGGAGGTGGCGCGGTATGGGCAGGAGGTGGTGGGGTGGTGAGTGGGCGGCGAGGGGTGACGGAACGGTGCGTCCCGCCCCTTCACCATAAGCCATCCGTCGCTCCTTGAACCTATTCATGCTTGATGGTTGCTAACAGCAACGACCGGTGAGCAGCCACACCCGCCAGGCTTCCATCGCCGACCGCGAGTGCAACTGAGGCCATGGGCCGCGCGGCGTCGCCGCAGGCGAAGACGCCGGGCAGGCTGGTTTCCTTCATCGCATCAGTCTTGATGGTAGCGCCAAGTGGGCCTTGCTCCATGTCGAGGCCGAGCTGCTGCGCGATCGAGGTGGAGACCTCGAAGGGAGCAAGCGCGAACAGGCCGGAGAAAGACAGGGTCCTTCCATCTACAAGCTGCACATCGGCGTGATCGGTGAGGGCCTTCACGGGGGAGCGCTCGATGACGACGCCGCGCGCTGCGAGGGATTGAAGCTGATCTCTATCCGGCTCGAATGCCTGGTTGAGAAGCAGGGTTGTCGGTCCCCAGTCGGGAAGCATCAGCGCATGGTGCATCGAGAGCGCCGAGCCGGCGATGACGCCGATCTTGCCCTGGTTGAGTTCGTAGCCGTGGCAGTAGGGGCAATGGAACACGCTCTTGCCCCAACGCTCCTTCAGCCCCTCGATGTCGGGAAGAATGTCGCGTACGCCCAGCGCCAGGATCAGCCGGCGCGAACGGTAACGGGTGTCTCTCACCAAAACGGTGACATGAGCCGCTCCGGAGCCTTTCTCACCGTTGCGCTGAACAGTCTCTGCACGACCCGAGACCCAATCCACCGTTGGGTACTCCATGACCTGTGACCGGGCCTCGGCTGCAATTTCAGCGGGATCGACATGGTCCTGGGTGAGGAAGCCATGCGAGTGGGATGCGAACCGATTGCGTCTGAGGCTTTCGTCGATCATCAGGACCTTTCGACGCGCGCGGCCGAGTTGAAGCGCTGCCGACAGCCCGGCGTAGCTGCCTCCGATGATGATGACGTCGTAGATCGTGTCGCTCATGACTTCCTCCTTTATCTCGCAACAACATAAGTGTCGTGAAAAGATGGGTCAAGCCTCATGGCACTTCGATTGTATCGTGAATGACGATCGTGCTAGTGTCGGTGGGGAAAGCACGAGAGGGAGCATAGGATGAGGCAGGACAGTCGGCTATCGCGCATGCTGCATGTGTTGATCCATATGGGGCGACATGACGGGGCGATGACATCCGAGATGATCGCACAGATGCTCGACGCCAACCCTGTCGTCATCCGGCGCACCATGGCGGGACTGCGCGACGAAGGGTATGTCAGCTCCGTAAAAGGGCATGGTGGCGGCTGGACGCTGGCGCGTCCTCTCGAGGAACTGACGCTTCTCGATATCTACCGGGCGGTCGGAGAACCGTCGATCTTTGCGGTTGGACCCGCTTACGACATGCCGGGATGTCCGATCGAACAGGCGGTCAACGGGACTTTGACGGACGTCTTCAACGAAGCAGAGGACCTGCTGCGCAAGAGGTTTGCCGGGGTGACGCTTGCCGATATCGCCAACGGGTTTCAAGGATCGAGCGAACAGGACGGCGGTCAACGATGCACGCCATGACCGCAGGCGACACCCCAGCCATGTCTTCGGCCGCGGATTGATCCCTTAGTAGACCAAGCCCTCTGCTTCACGCTGGGTGTGCCCCAAGCCCATGCTGTGGTGCCGGATTTTCGCTCTGGCCGCCCAGGGCGTGAGTTTGCAACCATCCGGCAGGACTCGACTCCTCATCCGTTTTCTGCTTTTCTGATTAAACGATTAATCAGAGCGCCTCGATGGCTCCCATCCGCCCCGGTTCGAACATGACTGCGATAGCGAGCGCCCTTGGCGTGTCGGCGGCCACCGTGTCGAATGCGTTGTCGGGCAAGGGGCGGGTTTCGCCGGAGCTTGGGGCGAAGATACGGGCGAAGGCCGAGGAGCTTGGGTATGTGCCGAGCGTGACGGCGCGGGCGCTTCGCACGGGGCGCAGCCGCGTCATCGGGCTGGTGCTTCCCGATATTGCCAATCCGCTTTTCCCGCAGATTGCCCAGGCGATCGAGAATGCTGCAGCCGATGCCGGTTACGGCGTTTTGATCGCCGACAGCCGTGGCGACAGTTCGATGCAGACGCTTGCGATCCAGCGGCTGGTCGAGCGCCAGGTCGACGGGATCGTCATCGTGCCGCGGCTCGGTACCCGCATTGCCGACCTCGGTTGCCCGGTCGCCGTCATCGACAGCCCGTCGACTCCAGGCAACACGGTTTCTTCCGATCATTGGCAGGGTGGCCAGGTGGTCGCCGATCATCTGGTCGGGCTCGGGCACCGGAATTTTGTGCTGATCGGCGCCAATCCGCTCTCGAACGTTCAGAACGATCGCATCGGCGGCATGAAATCGCGCCTGCCGAAGGGTGCCCGCTTCGAGACGATCTGGATCGAAAAGCTTGAGGCACTGGCGGGAGCCGGTTGTTCGCTTGGCTTGAAGCAGAAGGTCGAGCTCGGCTTTACCGCCTTTGCCGCCACGAGCGATCTGCATGCGCTGCGTGCGCTGACCGAATTGCAGCAATCCGGCATCCGCATTCCGCAGCAGGCAAGCGTCACCGGCTTCGACGATCTCGTCTGGTCGTCGGTGGTTTCGCCGGGCCTTACCACCGTGCGCCAGGATATGGCGGCGATTGCCGAGATTGCCGTCGGCGCGCTGGTCGGCGTGATCGGCGATGATGCGGCCGAGCCTGATGCCGCGACCATAACGGTCGGCGTCACAGCCGTTGCAAAGACCGATCGCGTGCCGATGACACTCGTTGCCCGCCAGACCACCGCATCCGTTTCCAGCCCCCAATTTTCACCCGCATCCCCAGCCTTGGAAGGGAATGACCCATGAAGACCCTGATTACCGCATCCGCCGCAGTTTTGCTTGCCACGACAGGCCTTGCCCAGGCACAGGAAAAGACGCTGACCATTTCCGTCTATGCGCTGGCGCAGGACGAGTACAAGCAGATCGTCTATGATCCCTTCCAGGCGATCTGCGGCTGCAAGCTGGTGGTCGAGACCGGCAACAGCGTCGAGCGGGTGGCCAAGATGGAGGCCAACAAGGCCAATCCGGTCATCGACATGGCCGTCGTCTCCATGGCCGATGCGCTGTCTGCGTCCCGCAAGGATCTGACCGACACGATCGATACGGCCAAGCTCAAGAGCTTCAACGCGCTGTACGACATCGCCAAGGATCCCAACCAGGACGGCAAGAGCGTCGGCTACACGTTCTACGCCAACTCGATCGTCTACCGGTCCGACAAGATGAAGATCGAAAGCTGGGCGGATCTGTTCAAGCCGGAATATGTCGGCCATATCGCGTTTCCGAACATCACTACCAATGGCGCGGCACCAACGCTCTACATGCTCGGCCAGGCGCTGGGCAAGGATACGCCTGACCTTGCCGCCCCGATCGCGACGATCGGCGAGAACAAGGACGAGATCGTCACCTTCTACGAGAAATCCTCGCAGCTGGTGCAGCTGATGAAGCAGGAAGAAATCTGGGCAGCGCCCGCCGGTCGTTTCGCCTGGGCGCCGTTTACCAAGCTCGGCCTGCCGATGGCATGGGCGACGCCTAAGGAAGGCCAAGCCGGCGGCATGAATGTCATGGTCGTCACCAAGGGCTCCAAGAACCGTGACCTGGCGCTGCAGTTCATGGATTTCTGGCTGTCGACCGAGATCCAGACCAAGCTTGCCGAAAAGCTGGTGGATAGCCCTGCCAACAGCGAGGTGAAGGTGTCCGACGAGATCGCCGGCAATCTCACCTTCGGCAAGGCAACTGCCGAAAGCCTCAAGTTCATCCCGTCTGCCGTCGCTCTCGATAACCGCGCGGGCTGGATCAAGACCTGGAACGACAAGGTCGGGCAGTAAGCTTCAGCAAACCGCGCGTCTTGCGGCGCCGCAAACCTTTCGGCCCGGGTTCCGGGCTGAAAGGGCGCGGCTTGCGAAGCGCGCGTGAATGATGACGAGACACAGTCCGACGATACTACCGGAGACCACGCATGTTTCAAAACCGGGCCGAGGCGTTTGCACTGGCGTTGCCTGCCGCGATTTTCGCGGCGGCGGTGTTTATCGTGCCGGTGCTGATCCTTCTGTCTGACGGGTTCAGGAGCCTTGATGGCGGCTGGACGCTTGCGGCGTATGGCGAGTTCTTTTCCTCGCCGCTCAATCAGGCGGTGTTTTTGCGCACGCTGAAACTCGGCGCGCTGGTGACGGTGGTTTCGGCGGTGATCGGATATGCGGCGGCATTTTCCATCGTCAGCCTGTCGCCCGCCGCCAAGGGGCGCATGACCGGGCTGGTCGTTTTGCCGCTGATGATCTCGCCGGTGGCGCGCACCTATGCGTGGATTGTCATTCTTGGCCGCACCGGCATCGTCAACCAGGCCTTCCAGGTGCTGGGGCTGAGCGAGGCGCCGCTGCGCATCCTGTTTTCCGAAACGGCGATCTTTATCGGCCTGTTGCAGCTGTTCCTGCCCCTGATGATCATCTCGCTGATCTCGGCGCTCGAGAATATGCCGAAGGATGCGGTTCCAGCAGCACGGGTGCTCGGCGCCAACTGGTTCCAGGTGTTCTGGAAGGTGATCCTGCCGCTCACCAAGGAAGGGCTTGTGATCGGCGGAACGCTGGTCTTCACCGGCTGCCTCACCGCCTATATCACGCCGGCCATCCTTGGCGGCTCCAAGGTGCTGATGCTGGAAACGCTGATGTACCAGCAGGTTGCCGTCAGCAACAATTTTGTCGCCGCAAGCGTCATCGCCTGCATCCTGATCGTCATGAGCTTTGCCGCCAACCTTCTCCTGAAGCGGGTGGCAACGGCGCGCAACACGCAGAGAAAGGCCGCCCGATGACCGCTCGCAGCCTGTTCGTCCCCACCACGCTGTTTCTGCTGGCGACCTTTCTGATCGGGCCGTTCCTGATCATCGTCGCGGCGTCGTTTTCGGCCGGCGAGACTTTGTCCTTTCCGCCGCAGGGCTTTTCGCTGCAATGGATCCTCAAGGTCTTTACCGTCGAAAGCTTCCGCGCCTCGTTTGCGATGTCGATGTTTCTCGCCATCGGCGGCACGGCGGCAGCGCTGGTGCTCGGCATTCCCGCATCCTACGCGCTGTCGCGCTACCGGCTGCCGGGGGCGGAAATCATCCGCACTATCGTTTCCGCGCCGATCATCGTGCCCGGCATCATCGTCGGCCTTTCGCTGCTGCGCTATGTGGTCGTGCCGTTCGGCGTCGGCATTACGCTTGCGCTGTTTCTGGCCCATACCGCGCTGATACTGCCCTATGCGGTGCGCGTCGTGTCGGCGAGCCTCGACAACCTGCGCTCGGATATCGAGGAAGCGGCGGTGCTGCTTGGTTCCTCCCGGCTCGGTGCCTTCTTCCGGGTGGTCATGCCCAACATCAAGGGCGGCATTCTATCGGCCTTCATCCTCGGCTTCGTCACCTCGTTCAACCAGGTGCCCGTATCGCTGTTCCTGTCCGGTCCCGGCGTGCGCACGCTGCCGATCGACATGATGGCCTATATGGAAATCGTCTTCGATCCGTCGGTTGCGGCGCTCTCGTCGCTGCTCGCCTTCCTGTCCATCGGCATCGTTTTTGCTGCTGAACGCTTTCTCGGATTTTCCCGCTATGTCTGATCAATCCTATCTCTCGCTTGAAAAGCTGACGCTTGCCTATGGCGACAGCGTGGCCGTTGCCGATCTCGACCTGTCGGTCCGGCGTGGCGAACTCATCGCGCTGCTCGGCCCCTCCGGCTGCGGCAAGACGACGACCATGCGGGCAATCGCCGGGCTGTTGCCGGTCAAATCCGGCAACGTCATCCTCGACGGCGAGGACATGACGCGCACGGCGCCGAACAAGCGTGCCGTGGGGCTGGTGTTCCAGTCCTATGCGCTGTTCCCGCATCTCTCCGTCTATGAAAACGTTGCCTTCGGGTTGCGGCTGAAGGGCATGAAGGGCGCGGAACTGGATTCCAAGGTGCAGTCCGGCATCGCCTCCGTCGGTCTGGCAAAATTTGCCGACCGCAAGCCGGCCGAGCTTTCCGGCGGCCAGCAGCAGCGCGTGGCGCTTGCCCGCTCGATGGTGATGGAGCCGAAGGTTCTGCTGCTCGACGAGCCGCTGTCCAATCTCGATGCCCGGCTGCGGCTGGAAATGCGCACCGAATTGCAGCGCGTCCAGCGCGAAACCGGCGTGACGATGATCTTCGTCACCCACGACCAGGCGGAAGCCCTGTCGCTTGCCGACCGGATCGTCGTCATGAAGAACGGCGCGATCGAGCAGATCGGCACGCCTGAAGATATCTACAACCGGCCGACCTCCTCCTTCGTGGCGGATTTCGTCGGTTTCGAGAACATCTTTGCGCTGGAAGGCGGCGGGCTGAAGACGGACAACGGCAGCGTTCCGCTCTCGGTCGCACCCGGCCTGGAGGCACCTTCGGCTGCGGGTCTCGCCTGGCGTCCGCGCATGGTGACGCTTGGAACCGGCCCGTTTCGCGGAACCGTGCGCGGCACATCGTTTGCCGGCCATTCCCGCGAATATTTGCTGGACAGCGCGCTCGGTCCGATCAAGGCTGAGGTGGATGCCTCCGAACCGGTGCATGTGTCCGGCTCGGACCTGTCCTTCGACCTGCCGGTACACAAGGCCGCGCAACTTTCGCGCATCGCCTGAGGAGATATAGCCATGGGCATCTGGATCGACACCGATATGGGGTTCGACGACATCGCGGCGATCATGGTCGCAGCGCATGCCGGCCTCGGCGTGGACGGGGTTTCGCTTGTGTTCGGCAATGCACCGATTGAACGGGTGCGCGGCAATGCGGCTGGTGCCTGTGCGGCCTTCGTCTGGCCGTTCCCGGTTCACGCGGGCCGCGCCTTTCCAGTGATGGGCAGGCTTGAGACGGCGCAGGACGTGCTGGGCGATGAAGGCATGCCGAGCGCCGGTCTGCACCTGCCGGACATGCCGGATACGATTACCGACGATGCGTTCGAGGCACTGTGCCGGTGGCTGGAAACGAGCGAGGGCGACGCGCGCCGGATCCTTGCAATGGGGCCGCTTACCAATATCGCAGCCGTTACGCTGGCACGGCCGGATCTTGCCGCGAAAATCACCGATCTCACCTGGATGGGCGGAAGCCTGACGGCCGGCAATCACACCGCATCTGCCGAATTCAACGCCTATGCCGATCCGGAAGCAGTGGCCATCGTGCTTGCGCATCAGATCCCGCTCAGGATGGTCGATCTCGATATCTGCCGCAAGGTTTTGTGCTTTCCGGATGACGTGGCGCCGATCCGCGCTGCCGGCGGACGCAACGCGACGCTGGTGGCCGATCTTCTGGCGGGCTTCGTCGAGATCGCCACCAGCCGCGGCCGGCCGGCGATGGCGCTTTACGATGCGGTTGCCGCCTTCGCCTTCGCCTATCCGGATCACGTCACCTGGCGCGAGGCGCGCATCGACATGGAAACCGCCGGTACCGTGACGCGTGGGCGGACCGTGGTGGAGACCCGGGCGGCCAAGGTTAGCGGTTTCAACGGATCCTATGCGGCCGAGATAGACGTCGAAAAGGCGCGCGATACGATCCTTGAAACCCTCAAGGCGGAGGCAACGTGGTGATGAGCGGCGAGATGAAGACCATCGTGACTGACATCTACGGGTTTACCGATGCGGGCTTGCGCGACCGGGCCGTGATCGCTGCCCGCGGCGATGCGCCTTTCGATATCCTGATCACCGGCGGCACCCTCGTCGACATGGTGACGGGCGAACTCCGCGCGGCCGATATCGGCATTGTCGGGCCGCTGATCGCCAGCGTCCACGCGCCTGCTAGCCGCAGCGATGCCGACCGGGTGATCGATGCCGGCGGTGCCTTTGTGTCGCCGGGGCTGATCGATACGCATATGCATATCGAAAGCTCGATGGTGACGCCGGCCACCTATGCGCAAACCGTGCTGCCGCGCGGCGTCACCACCGTCGTGTGGGATCCGCACGAATTCGGCAACGTCAACGGTGTCGATGGCGTGCGCTGGGCGGTCGAGGCGGTGAAGTGCCTGCCGCTGCGGTGCCTGGTTCTTGCGCCGTCTTGCGTACCGTCTGCACCGGGGCTCGAAATGGCGGGCGCCAGTTTCGAAGCCGATGCGATCGAGGAAATGCTTTACTGGCCGAAGATCGCCGGTCTGGCCGAAGTGATGAACATGCGCGGCGTGATCGATCGCGACCCGCGCATGAGCGAGATCGTGCAAGTGGCGCTGGCTGCGGAAAAGCTGGTCTGCGGCCATGCCCGCGGTCTTGCCGATGCGGATCTCAATGCCTTCATGGCATCCGGCATCACCTCCGACCACGAGCTTGTTTCGGGCGCAGACCTGATCGCCAAGCTGCGCGCCGGACTGACGGTGGAGCTGCGCGGCAGCCATGACCATCTTCTGCCGGAGTTCGTCGCAGCGCTTGGCGAACTGGGCCGTCTGCCGCAGACGCTGACGCTTTGCACCGACGACGTGTTTCCGGACGATCTCGTCGACGGCGGCGGGCTGGACGACGTGGTGCGCAGGCTGGTGCGCTATGGAATGAAGCCGGAATGGGCGCTTCAGGCCGCGACGTTGAACGCGGCCCAGCGCATCGGCCGCGCCGATCTCGGCCTGATCGCCGCCGGGCGGCGTGCCGATATTGCCATCTTCGAGGATTTCACGGAATTTCGCGCCCGGCATGTGCTGGCCAGCGGCACGGAAGTTGGCTGTGGCGGTTCGATATCGGTCGAGATCAAACCGACCGATCCGGCTCCGCTGACGGCTTCGGTCAAGCTCAAGCCTCTGCAGCCTGATGATTTCCGGGTTCGGTCGGAGGGCGCAAAGGTGCGCCTCGCCACAATCGACCGGCCACGGTTTACCCGCTGGGGAAGCGCGGATGCCGACGTCGTCGATGGTTTCGTGGTGCCCCCCGAAGGTGCGACGCTGATTGCCGTGACCCACCGCCATGGCCGGGCAGACTGCCGCACCCGCGTCGGGTTCCTCACCGGCTGGGGCACATGGCGCGGCGCTTTTGCCACCACGCTTGCGCATGACAGCCATAACCTGACCGTGTTCGGCGCCGATCCAGTCGATATGGCCGTTGCCGCCAATGCGGTGATTTCCGCCGGTGGCGGCATGGCGGTGGCGATCAACGGCAAGGTGGAGGTGCTGCTGCCGCTGCCGCTCTCGGGTCTCGTTTCGGAAGCGCCGATGGAAGAGGTAGCAGACGGCTTTCGTGCCATCCGCGCCGCGATGGACGGCATCGTCGACTGGACGCCGCCCTATCTCGTGTTCAAGGCCTGCTTTGGCGCGACGCTTGCCTGCAATCCCGGTCCGCACCAGACCGACAGGGGCATCGCCGATGTCGCAACAGGCAAGGTGCTGGAAAGCCCCGTTCTCGAAATTCTCGGATAAGGGGCGTTCATGCAGCCGCACGACTTCTGGCAGGATATCCATCCGGCGGGCACGTTTTCGGGCGAGGCGCCGTTTTCAGGGTTCTTTCCCGTCAGTCTCGATGACGGGCAACAGCTGCGCCTGCCGATCCGACCGCTTTCCGACGGCAAACACGCACTCGCCTCGCTGATCATCAACCAGGCGAGTTTCGAGGTGCAGGATGCGCTGGCGGCGGATCTCGCAAAGAAACTCGAACCCTACCGCCCCGAGGTGATCGTCGGCCTGCCGACGCTTGGCCTAACGCTCGCCTCAGCCGTCGCCCGCGCGCTGGGATTGCCGCGCTACGTTCCGCTGGGGACCTCCAGGAAATTTTGGTACGACGAGACGATGTCCGTGCCGCTGTCGTCGATCACCACACCCGACCAGGTGAAGCGCCTCTATGTCGATCCGCGCATGCTGCCTCTCATCACGGGCAAGCGCGTGGTGCTGGTGGACGACGTCATTTCCTCCGGTACCTCGATCGTCGCCGGTCTGACGCTGCTGGCGTCGCAGGGCATCGAACCGGTCGCGATCGGGGCGGCAATGCTGCAATCGGTGCGCTGGCATGACAGGCTCGACGGGTTCGGGGCCGAGTGGCGGGAGAGGGCCGTAGGGGTGTTTGGGACGCCGATGCTGGTAAGGGCGGGTGAGGGGTTGTGGGGGGTGTGACGTCAGTCCAAAAAGCGTTCTCTCACGCGAAGGACTTCGCGCGGCTGGGTTCCTGTGACGAGCAAAGTGATGAGGGAGCTTGTCACAGGAATCCAGTGCCATCGCGTCCGCAATGCGGGGAGCTCTTGATCGGGCTGTTATTTCGACAGGTGCATCAGAGCGCATTTCCACCTTGCGAAACACGGCCGGCGGGATAGGATCGCGATCACCCACCGCTTCTGACAATCACGATATCGGGAATGAAATCATGCAATTGGTGTTCGACGGCCATAACGATGTGCTTTTGCGGCTTTGGCGGAACATGAAGGCTGGTGGGGATCCGGTGGCGGAGTTTGCCGGGGGGACGGCGGGGGGGCATATTGATGCGCCGCGGGCGAAAAAGGGCGGTCTTGGTGGGGGGCTTTGTGCCATCTACATTCCCTCGGGCGATCTGGTTCTGTCGGATCCGGATGCGGATGGATATTATGCGACGCCGCTGGCGGCGCCGCTCGATTATGCGCCGTCGCTGGATATAGCGCTGGAAATGGCCTCCATCGCGCTGCGGCTAGACCGGGCAGGGGCTTGGCGGTTGTGCCGGTCGGTGGCGGAGATCCGCAAGGCGATGGCGGACGGTGTGTTTGCCGCCGTGATGCATATGGAGGGCTGTGAGGCGATCGATGCGGATCTCGTCAATCTCGACGTGTTCCATGCGGCGGGCCTGCGGTCGCTCGGTCCCGTCTGGAGCCGCCACAACATCTTTGGCCATGGCGTGCCGTTCGCCTTTCCTATGACGACCGATACGGGGCCGGGGCTCACCGATGCCGGCTTCCGGCTGGTCAAGGAATGCAACCGGCTCGGCATCGCGATCGACCTTTCGCATATTACCGAGAAGGGGTTCTGGGATGTGGCGAAGACCAGCGACCAGCCGCTGATCGCCAGCCATTCCAACGCGCATGCGCTGACGCCGGTCGCCCGCAACCTGACGGACAGGCAGATGGACGCGATCAAGGAAAGCGGAGGTCTGGCCGGGCTGAACTATGCGGTGACCATGCTGCGGCCCGACGGGCGCGACGATGCGGCGACCCCGCTTTCCGACATGGTGCGCCACATCAACTACATGGTCGAGCGGATGGGGATCGACTGCGTGGCGCTCGGATCGGACTTCGACGGCGCCACGATACCGCAGCAGATCAGCGATGCTGCAGGCAATCAAAATCTGGTTGCGGCCCTCAAAACTGAGGGATACGCTGACGAGGATCTCGCAAAGCTTTGCCGTGAAAACTGGTTGAGGGTTCTGGGCAAGGCTTGGCAGGAATAGGCTCGTAAGACGGGCTTCGAACGGGTTAGAAACAGGCTTCCGCAACGTACGGAACAGGGGAAATCACATGCTTCATCTTCGCTCCCACACTCTTCGAATGCTGTCGGCGACCGCAGCGCTGTCGCTGCTTTCGTTTGCCGCACCCTATGGTCTTTCCGGAGAGGCGATGGCCGCAACGCCGGCCGATACGCTGGTCGAAGGCTTTGCGATCGACGACATTATCAGCATCGATCCGGGCGAAGCCTTCGAGCTTTCGGCGGCCGAGGTGACCGCCAACAGCTATAGCAAGCTCGTGACGCTCGATCCGTCCGACACGTCGAAGGTGATCGGCGATCTCGCAGACAGCTGGACGGTGTCCGACGATGGCATGACCTATACGTTCAAGCTGAAGCCCAACCTGAAATTTGCGTCCGGCAACCCGATCACCGCAGAAGACGTCGCCTTCTCGTTCGAGCGCGCCGTCAAGCTCGACAAGTCGCCGGCGTTCCTCCTGACCCAGTTCGGCCTGAAGGCTGACAACGTCACCGAAAAGGCGAAGGCATCCGGCGCCGACACGTTTACCTTTGTCGTCGACAAGGCCTATGCGCCGAGCTTCGTGCTCAACGTGCTGACCGCAACAGTGACCGCGGTGGTCGACAAGAAGGTGGTGATGGAGCATGCGAAATCCGTCACCCCGACGGCCGAATACAAATTCGACACCGATTTCGGCAATGAGTGGATGAAGACCGGCTATGCGGGGTCCGGCCCGTTCAAGGTGGTCGCATGGCGCGCCAACGAAGCCGTCGTGATGGAAGCCAACCCCAATTATTACGGCGAGAAGCCGAAGCTGAAGCGGGTGATCTACCGCCACATGAAGGAAAGCTCCGGCCAGCGCCTGGCGCTTGAGAACGGCGATATCGATGTCGCCCGCAATCTCGAGCCGAACGACATGGACTCCGTGTCGAAGAAGGAGGGCATCGCGCTCACCTCAGCGCCGAAGGGCACGGTCTACTATTTCAGCCTCAACCAGAAGAACAAGAACCTCGCCAAGCCGGAAGTGGTCGAGGCGATGAAGTATCTGGTCGACTATGACGCGATCGGCGCGACGCTGATCAAGGGTATCGGCGAAATCCACCAGACCTTCCTGCCGAAGGGCCAGCTCGGCGCTCTCTCCGACAACCCCTACAAGCTGGACGTGGCGAAGGCGAAGGAACTGCTGGCCAAGGCCGGTCTTGCCGACGGCTTTACCGTGACCATGGACGTGCGCAACACGCAGCCGGTGACCGGCATTGCCGAAAGCGTGCAGCAGACGCTGGCGCAGGCCAATATCAAGCTGGAAATCATTCCGGGCGATGGCAAGCAGACCCTGACCAAGTACCGCGCCCGCACCCACGACATCTATATCGGCCAGTGGGGTTCGGACTATTTCGATCCGAACTCGAATGCCGAGACGTTTACCGTCAACCCTGACAATGCCGATACGGGCACGACGAAGACGCTCGCATGGCGCAATGCCTGGGACGTGCCGAAGGAACTGTCTGACGCCAGCAAGGGTGCGCTTCTCGAAAAGGATGCCGCCAAGCGTGCGGCCACCTACGAGGACCTGCAGAAAAAGGTTCTGGCCACCAGCCCGTTCGTGATCGTCTTCCAGCAGACGGAAGTGGCCGGCTATTCATCCAAGGTGAAGAATTACAAGCTCGGCCCGAGCTTCGACACCAACTTCGTTGCTCCGGTCTCGAAGGAATAGCCGATAGGGGACGATTTCCTTGACGCTTCCCGATGTAACGACTGTGACACGGCGCAACCGGCGCCGTGCTCCCTCCATTGTCAAAGGTACGCTGCGGTTTCTCATCACCGCGGCGACCACTTTTCTCGGCCTGTTGGCCGTCACCTTTTTCATCGGTCGCGTGGTGCCGATCGATCCGGCATTGGCGATCGTCGGTGACCGGGCTCCGGCCCATGTGGTGGAGCGGGTGCGCGAGGAACTAGGCCTCAACCTGCCGCTCTATCATCAGTTCTGGATCTACATAAAACAGGCGCTGACCGGTGATTTCGGCACCTCGGTGCTGACGACGAACCCTGTCATGACCGATATTGCCCGGGTGTTTCCGGCAACGATCGAGCTTGCCACGATCGGCACGCTGATCGGCGCCGTCATCGGCGTGCCGCTCGGCGTACTGGCGGCCGTCAAGCGGGGCTCGATCGCCGACCAGATCGTGCGTATCATCGGCCTGATCGGCTATTCGGTACCGATCTTCTGGCTGGGACTGCTGTCGCTTGTCGTGTTCTATGCGAAGCTCCGCTGGGTCGCCTATCCGGGCCGGATCGATATCGCCTACGAATACACGTTCACGTCCGTGACCGGCTTCTTCCTGGTCGATGCCATCTGGCAGCGGGAGTGGGAGGTGGTCTGGGACCTGTTCCGTCACATCATCCTGCCCGGATGCCTGCTCGGCTATTTCTCGCTCGCCTATATCAGCCGCATGACGCGCTCGTTCATGCTGACCGAACTTTCGCAGGAATACGTGGTCGCGGCGCGGGCCAAGGGCCTGTCGGAAACGCGGATCATCTGGTTCCACGCGCTGCGCAATGCTGCCGTGCCGCTGATAACAGTCATCGCACTGTCCTATGCGGGGCTGCTGGAGGGTTCGGTTCTGACCGAGACCATCTTCTCATGGCCGGGGCTTGGCCTCTACATCACCAACTCGCTGCAAAATGCCGATATGAATGCGGTGCTCGGCGGCACGCTTGTGATCGGCATGGTGTTCGTCGCCATCAACCTGTTTTCCGATCTTCTCTATCGGACGCTCGACCCGAGGACGCGCCGATGAGTGAAGTTGCACCGTTGAAACCCTATAGCCGGGCGTGGCTTCTGTCCGACCGGCCGACCTCCCGTCATCAGGCCCGTATCGGCCGCGCCTATGTGGTCTGGCGGCAGTTTTCTGAAAACCGGCTGGCACTGCTCGGCCTCTTCATAATCCTGGGCCTGATTTTCATCGCCATCTTCGCAAATGTCCTTGCGCCGCATAACCCGGTTCAGGGCGACCTGCGCAATTCCAGGCTGCTGCCGCCGGGTTCGGCGGGCTTCCTGCTCGGCACCGACGACCAGGGCCGCGACATTCTCTCGCGGCTTCTCTACGGATCGCGGCTGACGCTGTTCGTGGTGGTGCTGGTGGCGGTCATCGCCGCGCCGGTCGGGCTGATCGTCGGCACGGTCTCGGGTTACGCCGGCGGATGGGTGGATGCGGTCCTGATGCGGATCACCGACATCTTTCTCGCCTTTCCGAAGCTCGTTCTGGCACTGGCGCTGGTCGCGGCACTCGGGCCCGGCATCGAGAACGCGGTGCTTGCCATCGCGGTTACGTCCTGGCCGCCCTATGCGCGTATCGCCCGCGCCGAGACGATGACGTTTCGCAACTCGGAATTCATCTCGGCGGTGAAGCTGATGGGCGCCTCGCCGTTTCGTATCGTGCTGCGCCACGTCATGCCGCTCTGCATGTCGTCGCTGATCGTGCGCGTCACGCTCGATATGGCGGGCATCATCCTGACCGCTGCCGGTCTCGGCTTCCTGGGTCTCGGCGCACAGCCGCCGCTTCCGGAATGGGGCGCGATGATCGCATCCGGTCGCCGTTTCATTCTCGACCAGTGGTGGGTAGCCGCCATGCCCGGTATCGCCATCCTGATCGTCAGCCTCGGCTTCAACCTTCTCGGCGACGGATTGCGCGATGCGCTGGATCCGAAGGAGGCCGGACAATGACGGAGAAAGGCCAATGATGATGGGCAATCCTTCCGTCAACATGACTGCTACCACCGAAGCGCCGCTGCTTGCGGTCGACGACCTGCGCGTGACGTTTCCGACCCGCACCGGCGAGGTAACCGCTGTGCGCGGCGTTTCGTTCACGCTCGGCAAGGAACGTCTCGGCATCGTCGGCGAATCCGGTTCCGGCAAGTCGCAGACCGGTCGCGCCATCATGGGGCTGACGGCGGGGCATGCGAAGATCACCGCGAACAAGCTGAAATTTCGAGGTCGCGATCTTCTGTCGATGCCGAAGTCCGAGCGTCGGCATATTCGCGGCAAGCAGATCGCGATGATCCTGCAGGACCCAAAATATTCGCTCAATCCGGTCATGACCATCGGCCGGCAGATCGTCGAGACGCTGAAGACCCATGAGAAGGTCTCGGGAGCGCAGGCGAAGGAGCGGGTGATCACGATGCTGGAATCGGTGCAGATCCGCGATCCGGGCCGTGTCTACGATCTCTATCCGCACGAGGTTTCCGGCGGCATGGGGCAGCGGGTGATGATCGCGATGATGCTGATCTGCGGGCCGGAGCTTCTGATCGCTGACGAACCGACGTCCGCGCTCGACGTGACCGTGCAGCTCGACGTTCTCGACATTCTCGACAAGCTGGTGTCCGAGCGCGGCATGGGGCTGATCTTCGTGTCTCACGATCTGCGTCTGGTCTCCTCCTTCTGCGACCGGGTGCTGGTGATGTATGCCGGACGGGTGGTGGAGGAACTGGCGTCTGCCGATCTTTCCAAGGCGAGCCATCCCTATACGCTGGGGCTTCTCAATTGCCTGCCGACGATAGGCTCGAACCGGCATCCGCTGCCGGTGCTCGACCGCAAGCCGGAGTGGTCGCTATGAGTGCCATCATCTCCATCAGGGACATGCTCGTCACCTATGACGATTTTGCAGCACTCGATCATGTCAGCATGGATGTGGAAGAGGGCGAAAGTTTCGGGATCGTCGGTGAATCGGGGTCTGGGAAATCGACGCTGTTGCGCGCGGTGTCTGGGCTGGCAGGGTTCGACAGCGGCACGCTGACGGTCGCGGGGAAAACCTATTCGGGGCAGAGTAGGACCAAGGAATTCTACCGCACCGTCCAGATGGTGTTCCAGGATCCTTACGGATCGCTGCATCCGCGCCAGACGGTGGACCGGCTGCTGTTGGAGCCTCTGGCGATCCATGGCTTTACCGATGTCGATGTGCGGATTGCCCGCGCGCTTGATGAGGTCGGGCTGGGGGCGGGTTTCCGGTTCCGCTATTCGCACCAGCTTTCCGGCGGCCAGCGCCAGCGGATCGCGATTGCCCGGGCACTCATCCTCGAGCCGAAGATCCTGCTGCTGGATGAGCCGACCTCGGCGCTCGATGCGTCGATCCAGGCGGAAATCCTCAATTTGCTGGAGCAGGCAAAGCGCGACCGCGGATTGACCTTTGTGATGGTCAGCCATGATCTCGGTGTGATCAGCCATATGTGCGGCCGTCTTGCGGTGATGAAGAGCGGCAAGGTGGTGGAAACCGTGCCGGCGCAGGCGCTTGAAAGCCGCGAGTTCTCGGCGGATTACACCCGACAGCTGCTGGTGGCGAGCGAAGGCTTCAGCCGCGGCTAATCCTTGTGGCGGGCGGCAGAATGCTATTGTGCACCTGCGAAATGCCCGT
Source organism: Rhizobium sp. Leaf306 (assembly GCF_001423425.1). GTDB lineage: Bacteria > Pseudomonadota > Alphaproteobacteria > Rhizobiales > Rhizobiaceae > Neorhizobium > Neorhizobium soli. The sequence continues at coordinate 309,764 of NZ_LMNX01000004.1, read as the reverse complement.
AAGATCGCGGTCAAGAGATCAATAAGCAGGGGAACAATGCCATGAAGACGGTTGCTGGTTGGGGTGTGTTTTCGCGCCGGAGCGTGATTGCGGCGTCTGTTGCGCTTGGCCTTGCCGCCTCGATGGGAAGCGGGGCGTTTGCCGCAGCAAAGACGTCGGTCACGATCGGCATGACGATCGAACCCATCGGTCTCGATCCGACGATTGCCGCCCCTGTGGCGATCGGCCAGGTGAGCTGGCAGAATATCTTTGAGGGCCTGACGACGGTAGACAGCGCCGGCAAGGTGCAGCCGCAGCTTGCGGAAAGCTGGGAGATTTCCCCGGATGGGAAGACCTATACGTTCAAGCTGCGCCAGGGCGTGACCTTCCACAACGGCGTCGCCTTCGACTCGTCGGTTGCGAAATTCACGATCGACCGGGCTCGCGGCGCCGACAGCGTCAATCCGCAGAAGCGCTATTTCGCCTCGATCGAGACAGTGGAGACGCCCGATGCCGCAACGCTGGTGCTGAAGCTGAAGCAGCCGGCGGGCAGCCTGCTCTACTGGCTCGGCTGGCCGGCATCTGTCATGGTCGAGCCGAAATCCGCTGCCGACAACAAGACCACGCCGGTCGGCACCGGTCCGTTCAAGTTCGTGTCCTGGCAGAAGGGCTCGAAGGTCGATCTGGCGAAGAATGCGGAATACTGGAACAAGTCCGTTTCGGTGAAGATCGAGACAGCGGTTTTCCGGTTCATCGCCGATCCGCAGGCGCAGGCAGCAGCGCTGAAGGCCGGCGATGTCGACGCGTTTCCGGAATTCGGCGCGCCGGAACTGGTCTCCTCCTTCGAGGGTGACAAGAAGCTCACGACTGTGATCGGCAATACCGAGCTCAAGGTCGTGGCTGGCATGAACAATTCGCGCAAGCCATTCGACGACAAGAAGGTTCGCCAAGCGCTGATGATGGCGGTGGATCGTGCGACCGTTGTCGAAGGTGCATGGTCGGGTTACGGCACGCCGATCGGCAGCCACTACACGCCCAACGACCGCGGCTTCAAGGACTTGACCGGCGTTTACCCCTACGACGCCGAAAAGGCGAAGGCGCTTTTGAGCGAGGCCGGATATCCGAACGGCTTCTCCTTCACCATGAAGGCGCCGCAGATGGCTTATGCGCAGCGCTCGTCGCAGATCCTGCAGGCGATGTTTGCCGAAATCGGCGTCACGATGAACATCGAGACGACCGAGTTTCCCGCAAAATGGGTATCGGACGTGCTGAAAGCCGGCGACTACGACATGACCATCGTTGCCCATGCGGAGCCGATGGACATCGATATCTACGCCCGCGACCCCTATTACTTTCACTACAAGAACCCCGCCTTCAACGAGATCCTCGCCAAGGTCGAGGCGACGGCCGATCCTGCGGAACAGGACAAGCTCTACGGCGAGGCGCAGACGATCCTGGCAGAGGACGTCCCGGCACTGTTCCTGTTCGTAATGCCGAAGCTCGGCATATGGGACGCGAAGCTGAAGGGGCTGTGGGAGAACGAGCCGATCCCATCGAACGTGCTGACCGAGGTGTTCTGGGAAGAATGACGATGCGTCTCGCCGTGATCTGCGCCGGTGACGTTTCCGACAACGCGAGAGGCGTTAAGCTTTGCGATGAGGTGGCCTTGGAAAAGATGGGGCTTAATCGCGGATGACTGAAATCCCCCTCTGGCCTGCCGGCCATCTCCCCCACAAGGGGGGAGAAGGTATGCGGCACCCGATTGCCTCGATCGTGGCCCGGCGGTTCGGCTGGGTTAAGCCCTCCCCCTTGCGGGGAGGGTGGGGAGGGGCGACTGGCGTAGGCATGGTGGATGTTGGAGGGTGCGGCCCATGATCTCCATCCTTATCCGCCGCATCCTGTCGCTCATCGTCACGCTTCTCGTCGTGTCGCTGCTGATCTTCGTCGTCATGGATCTCTTGCCGGGTGATCCCGCGGCGATTGTGCTGGGGACGTCAGCAAGCCCGGAAACGCTGGCGGCGCTCAGAACCCAGATGGGGCTCGATCAGCCCCTGCCGGTGCGTTATCTCGCCTGGTTATGGGGTGTTTTTCAGGGCGATCTCGGGCAGTCCTATACCTATGGCGTGCCGGTCGCGGGGCTGATCGCGGAGCGGCTGACGGTGACGCTGCCGTTGGCGCTGATGGCGGTTCTGATGTCGGTCGGAATTGCCGTGCCACTCGGCGTGCAGGCCGCGAAAAAGCATAACGGCATGTTCGACGCCGTTGTCGGCGCAGTCTCTTACGTCAGTATCGCGGTGCCGGCCTTCTGGGTGGGGCTGCTGTCGATCATCCTGTTTTCGACGCTGCTCGGCTGGATGCCGGCAGGTGGATTCCCGGGCTGGGACGCGGGGCTGCTGGCCGGGTTGCAGGCGTTGCTGCTGCCAGCGATCGCGCTGGCGCTGCCGCAGGCGGGCGTGTTGACACGCGTTGCGCGGGCCGCGGTGCTGGACGTGATGAACGAGGATTATGTGCGCACCGCCCGCGCCAAGGGGCTGGGCGAGGGGGCGGCACTCTGGCGCCATGCGGTGCCGAATGCGCTTGTGCCTGTGGTGACGATGATCGGCATGCAGTTCACCTTCCTGATTGCCGGTGCAGTGCTGGTCGAAAACGTCTTCAACCTGCCGGGTCTGGGAAGGCTTGCCTACCAGTCGCTGGCGCAGCGTGACATCGTGGTCATGCAGGACGTCGTCCTGTTTTTCTCAGCCCTTGTCATCGTCGTCAATTTCCTCGTCGACCTTCTTTACCTGGTGATCGATCCGCGGCTGAGGGTGGGGGTGAGATGAGGCAACTTCTGCGCCGTCCCATTCTTCTGGCCGGGCTTGTCGTGACGCTGTTCCTGTTTCTGGTGGCGTTGCTTTCGCTGGTCTGGACGCCTTATCCGCCGTCGAAGATGAACATCGTCCACAAGCTGAAGCCGCCATTCGAATTCGGCCTGCTCGGGACCGACCAGTTCGGACGCGATGTCGCTTCCGCGCTGATGGTCGGCGCCTGGAATTCGCTGTCTACGGCGCTGCTTGCGGTGGCGATCGGCGCCACGATCGGCACGGCGGTCGGCACCGTGGTGGCGATGCGGCGCGGCTGGGTCGAACAGATCGTGATGCGCGGCTGCGACATCATCTTCGCGGTTCCGCCGATCCTGTCGGCGATGATGCTCGGCGCCTTTATCGGATCCGGCCGGTTCACGGCGGTCATCGCTATTGCCACGTTCATGGTGCCCGTCTTCGCACGCCTCACGCTGGCCGCGGCCCGGCAGATCTGGACGCGCGACTATGTGGCGGCGGCTGTCGGCATGGGGCGTTCGAAGCTGAAGATCACGTTCGTCCACATCCTGCCCAATATTTCGAACCAGATCATCGTGCAGGTGACGATCCAGCTCGGTCTCGCGATCCTGACCGAGGCGGGGCTTTCCTATCTCGGGCTCGGCATGCCGCCGCCGAACCCGACCTGGGGGCGGATGCTTGCGGATTCGCAGACGTTCCTTGGGCAGGCGCCTTGGCTCGCCTTGATGCCGGGGCTGGCGATCGCGATCGCGGTTCTGGGCCTCAACATGCTCGGCGATGGTCTGCGCGACCTTCTCGATCCGCGCTCGACACCCTGATTTTAAACGACGACCTGAGTGAAAGACTTTTCATGAACGCCCTTTTGAAACTGACGATCCGGGACATTCTTTCTCTTTATGCGCAGAAGAAGCTTTCGCCGCTGGAATACTGGGAGGTGGTCGAGGCACGGGTTGCGGCGTTCGAACACCAAGTTCAGGCGCTCTACCTCTACGATCCGGAAAGCGCACGGCAACAGGCGAAAGCGTCCACCGAGCGCTGGGCGAAGGGCGAGACGCTTGGGATGCTCGACGGCATTCCGGTGACGATCAAGGAACTGATCGCCACGAAAGGGCATCCGGTGCCGCTCGGGTCCGCCGCGACGGAGCTGACGGCGGCGGCCAGCGATGCGCCCGCCGCTGCACGGCTGCGCGAGGACGGCGCGGTGATCTTCGCAAAGACCACTTGTCCCGATTACGGCATGCTGTCGTCAGGTCTTTCCAGCTTTCACCCTTTGAGCCGCAATCCCTGGGACCTGACGCAGAACCCCGGCGGATCCAGCGCCGGCGCCGCGTCTGCTGCGGCTTCGAGCTTCGGACCCCTGCATATCGGCACCGATATCGGCGGTTCGATCCGGCTGCCGGCCGGCTGGACGGGGCTTTTCGGCTTCAAGCCCAGCCAGGGCCGCATTCCGGTCGATCCGTTCTTTGTCGGGCGCTGTGCCGGCCCGATGACGCGGACGGTGGAAGACAGTGCGATCGCCATGGCGACCCTGTCGCGCCCCGACTGGCGCGACGCGTCATCGCTGCCGCCCAACGCCTTCGACTGGGTGGATCTCGACATCGACGTCAGGGGGATGAAGATCGGGCTTATGCTGGATGCGGGCATCGGGATCTCTCTCGACGACGAGGTCCGCGCGGCGGTGACGGCTGCGGCAAAGCGGTTCGAGGCGGCGGGGGCCGAGATCGTGGAGGTTTCGCCCGTCATGACGCGGACGATGCTGGACGGGCTCGACAGTTTCTGGCGGGCGCGGTTCTGGGGCGATATCGAGACGATGCCGGACGAGCGCAAGGCGCAGATCCTGCCCTACATCTTCGAATGGGCAAAGGGCGGGGCTTCGGTTTCCGGCGTCGAGGCGGTGCGCGGTTTCAACCAGACGAACGAGATGCGCAAAGCCTGTGCGAGACTCTTCTCCGGCGTCGATGCGGTTTTGTCGCCGACCAACCCGATCGTCTCCTATCCGGCCGACTGGGCATCGCCGACCAACGATCCTCTGAAACCGTTCGAGCATATCGGCTACACGGTGCCGTGGAACATGTCGGAGCAGCCGGCCGCCTCGATCAACTGCGGTTTCTCCCGCAGCGGAATGCCAATCGGGCTGCAGATCGTCGGGCCCCGGTTCGCAGACTTGCTCGTTCTGAAGCTGTCGCATGCGTTTGAGCAGTGGACCGGCGGCGTGACCAACTGGCCAGAGCCGAGACTTACGCCCTGATCTGCCCGTCCAGTGAAGGTCCGAGCGCAAAAATCGGCGATGGAACCTTCACGGTTTCGCCGCGTTTCATTTTGGCAGACGAATGCGTGCACTTTGCGTCTGGTGGAGTATGATGTGCGAGAGGCATCCTTTCGAACACGACCGGGCCTGATATCCCGATCTTCGCCTAGCCTCACAGTTTGCATGTCGTTTGAACCTTTCCGCAAAGCCCGCGCCTTCCGCGCGGCGCCAAGATCCGTAGAAACAGGAGATCTCCATGGCCGCAGCTACTTCCACGAATGCCGAAATTGCACGCGCTCGCACCGCCGCCGGTGCTGCTACGACGTCTGACATCGAAGCGCAGCTGCAGCAGCTCCGCGAAGATATCTCGTCGCTTGCCAAGACCGTCGGCGCCGTCGGCAGCAGCACGGCGAGTGAAGTGAAGGGCAAGGCCCGTCGCGCCGCATCCGATGCGACCGATGCGTCCATGCAGATGGTTGAAGCTGCCCGCGAGCAGGCGATCTCGTTCGAGCGCGACCTGGAAGCGAAGATCCGCAAGGCACCGATCCAGTCGATCGCGATCGCAGCCGGCGTTGGCTTCGTCTTCGCTCTTCTGTCGCGTCGCTAAAGATGATGGGCCTTGGTCCCCTTATCGCTTCGTTTGCCGCGATGGATATCGCGGCATTTACGGAGCGGCTGAAGCGCAACATCATGCTGTATGGGCTCGCTGCACTTTTCGTGCTGACGGCCTATGTGCTGGGCGTTGCGGCACTTGCCGTTCATCTGTCGCAGTTCTGGGGCCTTCCCATAGCGCTTCTGGTGGTTGCAGGCGGCGCATTGCTGCTGGCCGTGATTTTCTACCTTTCGGTGACGCTCACCGCGAGAGCGGAAGTCAAGCGCAAGAAGCAGGCAGTGGCCGCCAATAGCGGCAAGACGCTGGCTTTGACGGCAGCACTCACAGCGGTTCCGCTTCTTCTGAAGTCGAAGCCCCTGATGTTTGCATCGATCGCGGGGGGCCTCGGCTTCCTCGCCCTGAGCGGTGGCAGGACGCGTCGTCGCTTTACAAATCCTGGAGAGTAACACCAGCCGTTACTCGTCTTTCGATCATCGAGCTGCCGGACAAGGTCCGGCAGCTTTTTTTGTGTCTTGTCGGATTGTCATGAGGCTCTGGTCGACGCTCGCGCGGAGCGAAGGGATGCGTGCTATTCAGAATTCTGCAAACACGGGGAAGGGCAGTTGTCTGGCGCTACGCGAACCACACAAAAACGCCGCCCGTGAAGGCGGCGTCTATGAGTTTACATGTACTTCGCTGAACGTTCAGCCGCCGAAGGCGCGGGACGTGATGGCTGCGTCACCGGCATCCGGGCCATAATCGACCTCGCCGGATACGCCAAGCAGTTCCTGTAGGCGTGTACGGGCGCGCGAGACACGGCTTTTGATCGTGCCAACAGCGCAGCCGCAGATCTCTGCGGCTTCCTCATAGGCAAACCCTGCGGCGCCGACGAGAACAATCGCTTCACGCTGATCGTCCGGAAGCTTGTCGAGCGCTGCACGAAAATCCTGCAGATCGAGGCGACCATACTGTTCGGGGTGCACGGAAAAGCGTTCGGAAAACAGGCCGTCGCTGTCTTGCACTTCGCGGCCACGCTTGCGCATCTGGCTGTAGAATTCGTTGCGCAGAATCGTGAACAGCCAGGCCCGCATGTTGGTGCCGGCCGTAAAGCTCTTCTGGTTCGCCCACGCCTTCATGATCGTATCCTGGACAAGATCATCGGCCTTGTCGTGACGACCGGTCAGCGAGACGGCAAAAGCGCGTAGGTTCGGCAGCGATGCCAAAAGGTCGCGCTTGAAAATGCGATCGTCGTTGTCTTCTTCCTTGCTCATTTCGCATCCACCGACTTGGCGTTGCGCTCGGCATGGTCGAGCCGTTCGAGCAGATCGAGGAAGCGATCGGGGATACCCTCCTCCTGGACTGCGTCATAAAATTCACGCAGTTTGCGAGAGATCGAGGCGTTGGGAGACACTGACCCAGGCCTTGCTTCTTGAGATTGGCTTGTTGTCATGTCATCTTTTTTTGTGTTGTCGTCACTCATCACTCAAATGGCCTGTTCGATATCGTCACCTCACAATTCGCGGATCGAAAAAAAGTTCCACCCTTGCGGAACTTTTTTTAAGTACCCACGTTATTAGTCCGTCAATTGCCCTCATTGGGTCCCGGGGAGTATTTTTTTATGTCACTGACCTCACGCGTTGCGTCTCATCTTCCATATCTGCGCCGCTATGCGCGGGCCGTTACCGGATCGCAGACATCGGGAGACGCCTATGTCGCGGCGGTCCTCGAGGCCCTGATCGCGGACGTCTCCATCTTTCCGGAGTCGTCTAAGGATCGTGTATCGCTTTACAAACTGTTTGTCGCAATTTTTGGTTCCACTTCAATCGAGATCCGGCCGATCGACTCGCCGTTTGCTTGGGAACAGCGCGCAGCGGCTAACCTTTCGAACCTTCCGTCGCAGTCCCGTCATGCCTTCCTTCTGATTTCGGTCGAAGGCTTCACGATCGAGGAAGCGGCTGAGGTTCTCGATATCAGCGTTGGTGAAGTGAACAAGCTTCTCGATGAAGCCTCGCGCGAAATTTCCCGCCAGGTCGCGACCGATATCATGATCATCGAAGACGAGCCGCTGATCGCGCTCGACATCGAGCAGATGGTACAGGACCTTGGTCACCGCGTCACGGGTATCGCCCGTACCCACAAGGAAGCGGTATCGCTGTTCCAGACATCGCAGCCGAAGATGGTTCTCGCCGATATCCAGCTGGCGGACGGAAGCTCCGGCATCGACGCGGTCAACGAGATCCTGAAGTCCTCCAATGTCCCTGTGATCTTCATCACGGCATTCCCGGAGCGTCTGCTGACCGGCGAGCGGCCTGAGCCTGCTTTCCTCGTCACCAAGCCTTTCAATCCGGATATGGTGAAGGCTCTGATCAGCCAGGCCTTGTTCTTCAATGACGCGGTTAAGGCTGCTGCCTGATCTATCTGCCATCGATCGATTTTAGGCAGGAACAAACCCCAAAGAGAGGCGTTCTGGGATATCGGAACGCCCCGCTTGCTTTCCCGTTATGATGCCGAGCGATGTCTGCCCTTGATTTAAAGCGTCCGTGGGATACTTACCTGCGGATATTGAAAAAGAGATTTGGCCTGGTTGGTACGTCTCGTTAGAGCTAAGGATTACCAAAGGGTTGGGTTGTTTCGACAAGACCGACACTTTATAAGATTTTGAACTTGAATGAGTTGCGGAAGTCTATATTCAGACTTCCGTTCGCCTGGAAGTCGCAACGGAGTTTACCAAGTGACGCATCCGCTGACATGGCAGCAAGCTGGTCAGAGTGATGACAAGTTGCGTGAGTTTTTCATGCCAGCGCTGATTGATCTCGGCGCATGCATCATTATCCAGGACACCCAGCAGAATTACCTTCTCGTTGCCAACCTGCCTCAGGTCTGGTCGCTTCAAGGCGTGGATGCGCCAAGCGATGCAAGCCTGTTCGGCGACGACGTGGCTGCGAAACTCCACACGCTGAAATCGGAAATGACTGAGCTTGGCCGCAAAGGCCATATCGAGGTCACGGCGGGTTCGGACCAGGTCTTCGAATTCCGCGTCCAGGCCGTCGGCGTCGAAGGCGGGAACCTGCATCTGGTCACCACGATCAATGACCGGTCGGAAGAGCGGCATCGTGAGCGGTTGCTCCGGGCCTTGCTGCGCGAAGTCAGTCACCGCTCCAAGAACCTGCTTGCGATCATCCAGAGCATCGCGCTGCAGACGGCGCGCTATTCAGGGTCGCTCGATCTTTTCCTGCACAAGTTCCGGGGGCGGCTCTATTCGCTGTCGCAGAGTCAGGACCTGATCACCGATTCGAGTTGGCGCGGCGCCTATCTGTTCGATCTGGTTCAACAACAGACCGAAAAGTATCTTCCCGACAACAAGCATCTCGTCCGCATGGGCGGTGACAACGTGCTGCTGACGCCCAATGCATCGCTGCATGTGGGGCTGGCACTGCACGAGCTGGTGGTCAACGCCGTCAGTCACGGCTCCGTCATGCGCAGCCGCCTGCCGATCGAAGTGGCGGCCAACCGGGTGCACGTGGATGGGCATGACGTTCTTGAGATCGTCTGGGACGAGGCGTTGATAGAAAACGACAGTGTCGACGTCAGCGAGGATGGGATGCGTTCGCATTTCGGCAGCACCGTTCTCGAACGGGTGGTACCTGCGTCCGTCAACGGCAAGGCACGATATGTGATCTCCAACGATCGCATTCAGTACCGCCTGAGCTTTCCGCTCGAAGGCGCCAGCGACTGAAGGTCGGGCCTACCAATTCCCCACGTGACGCGAAGGCCCGATGATCGAAGCATCGGGCTGTTCGCGAACGTCGAGCCACCGGGATAGCCCCATGCGGGGTTCGTTGCTCGGCGCCATGTTTTCACGTCACAAGGGAACAAGTCGTGCCGGCGATACCGGCGGCCCAAAACGGAGCTGGCTCGGTTCCACTAGGGAGCCGAGCCAGTTCTTCTCTTCGAGGGGGATTGAAGAGTATGTCCGAAGGCTCTTTGTAGGGCGGGGGACGGGGGGTCGCCTTCAGACATCAGTAGAACGGGCGTCCGGGAATAAGGTTCCGGCAGATTTTCAAAAAATCGAAGAAAAAATGAGAGCGGACGACGCAACGGAAAACGGCGGCTTTCGCCGCCGTTCCGGGTCGTATCTGAAGCGCTGAAATCAGCGCTTCAGGGTTCTTGGATCGAGCGCATCGCGGATTGCATCGCCCATGTAGTTGACGCTCAGAACCGTTGCAGAAATCGCAAGGCCTGGCCACAGCACGCGTGATGGCGTCAGCTGCAGGAAGTTGGCGCCGTCAAACAGCAATCGTCCCCAGGTCGGGAAATCCGACGGGAAGCCGAGGCCGAGGAAGGAAAGCGACGATTCCGTGATGATGGCTGAGGCAATGCCGAGCGTCGCAGACACCATGATCGAGGACAGGACGTTGGGCAGGATATGCCTCAGCACGATCCGGTATTCCCGCATGCCGCTCGATTTCGCGGCCAGGATGAATTCCTGGCTTTTGACCGCAAGCACATCGCCACGCACGATACGTGCCGTGTGCATCCAGCTCGTGACGCCGATGACGACCACGATCAGGATGAAGATGCCGGTCTCCGGTCCGAAGGCTGCGCGCAGCGTATCGCGGAACAGAAGCAGGATCACGAGCAGAAGCGGCAGAAGCGGCAGGGCCAGGAACAGGTCCGTCAACCGCATCAACGGCCCATCGAGCCTGCGGAAGTAGCCCGAGAGGACGCCCACCAGCGTGCCGAGGAAGAGCGCGAGCAGCATGGCGGTGATGCCGACCGCAAGCGAGATGCGGCCGCCGGCCAGAACCTGGGCCAGCATGTCCTTGCCGAGATTGTCGGTGCCGAACGGATGCGCCAGCGATGGCCACTGGTTCTTCTCGCGGATGTTCAGCTGGTTCGGCGCGACCCTGTGGATATAGGGACCGACATAGACGGCGAGCACGATGAAGGTGAAGACGATGAGGCCGGCGACGCCGCCCTTGTGCGCCCGGAACTGCCGCCACATGTCGGCGAACGCGGAGCGGGTCGGCGATGACGCCTTGGCGGGTGCGGGGTTTGCGATTGTCGCGTCAGTCATACCGGATCCTCGGGTCAAGAATGCCGTAGAGAACGTCGGCGATCAGGTTGAAGAGTACGATCAGCACCGCAAAAATGAAGGTCAGTGTCTGAACGAGAGGAATATCGGCGCCCTGGACGGCGACGATCAGCAATTGCCCCAGCCCGTTCACGCGAAAGATCTGTTCGGTGATGATGGCGCCGGAAAAGATGGTGGGGACGCCGAGCGCAATGACAGTCACGACCGGGATCAGGCTGTTGCGCAGCACGTGGACGAGCAGCACGACGTTTTCCTTGACGCCCTTGGCGCGGGCGGTGCGGACATAGTCCTGATGCAGGTTGTCGAGCATGGAGGCGCGCACGAAGCGGGTGATCTGGGACGCATTGTAGAGCGCCAGAACCGCGACCGGCATGGCCATCTGCTTTGCCTGCGCAACGAAGGTGGCAAAGTTCGTGACCTGCAGATTGGTGTCGTAGACCGACGGGAACCACTGGAGGTAGGACGAGAAGATGACGATCAGAAGCACGCCGGTGAAGAAGGTCGGCACCGAATAGCCGACCATCGAGACGAAGGTGCCGACCTGGTCGAAGATCGAATACTGCTTGTAGGCGGAGATGACGCCGATCGGAACGGCGATCAGAATGCCGAACAGATAGGCGAGGCCAACGACCCAGAGCGTCTGCGGCAGGCGCTGGACGATGAGATCAACGACAGGGCTGCGCGTTGCCCAGGAGAGGACACGCATGCGCTGCCCATCGCCGAACTGCCAGCCTGTGAGGCGTTCGAGAATATTCAGCGGCTCGTTGATGAAGAACTGTTGCAGCCAGTAGAGATAGCGCATGAAAAACGGCTGATCCATGCCGAGCGAGGCGCGGATCTGTTCGCGGACTTCCGGCGGGATCGTCAGAGGCAGGTCGCCGGTCGGATCGTTTGGTGCCAGATCGAGCAACGCGAAAATGACGAAGCTGATGACCAGCAGGGTCGGTATTGCGAAGAACAATCGTCGCAACGTGTATGTGAACATGTACGAATTACTCCAGACGACGCCGGATCATGCCGCATAGTGCGGTGATAGGGCGCGAAGTCCTGATGTGCCGCATCGGATCTTCCCGAGCCCGAAGTTCGGAAAGATCATGCCAGTCTCAAGCGGGAAGGACGCCGGCAGCTTTGTGTGCTGCCGGCTGCTTTGCTTTACTTCTTGCGCGACCAGTCAGCGATGTTCCACACCTGGCTGTCCCACGAGTTCATCTTGATGCCTTCGAGGGTGGCTGCGAAGGACGACTGGTCACCGCGGTGGACGAGCGTGATATGCGCGCCTTCCTCGGTCAGCATGTCGTTGAGCTGCTTGGCGAGCGCTGCGCGCTTGTCGAGATCGGCGGTTCTGGAGAGTTCGCCGACCAGCTTGTCGTAGTCAGGGTTGCAGTAGCGCGGGATGTTCTGTCCCTGCCAGCCGTTTGCCGGGCCGGGGATCTTGTCGCACAGCCATTCCGCCAGATACTTTTCAGGATCCGTGCCATCGAAGTTGTTGGTGTACATTTCGACGTCGGCATAGAACTTCTGGAACGTGTCCGGGCTTGCCGGGTCGCCACCGAAGAAGACGGAGGCAGACGCGTTGCGGAGTTCCGCATCAACGCCGATTTCCGCCCACATCGCCTTGACCAGTTCCTGGGTCGCCTGGCGAACCGAGTTGGTCGAGGTGGAGTAGAGGTAGGAAAGGCGTACGCCATCCTTGGCGCGAATGCCGTCGGAACCCTTCTTCCAGCCGGCATCTTCGAGCAGCTTGTTGGCGCCTTCGATATCCTGCTTCAGGCACCAGCTGTCGTTCTTGGTGGAGGCGACGACTTCCGGTGCGGGCACGATGTTGCAGGTTGCCCTGCCGGACTGGCCGTAGCCGGCCTCGACGATGATGTCGCGGTCGATGGCAAGCGACAGTGCACGGCGCACGGCCGGATCGCTCAGGGACGGATGCGGGCCTGCTTCCTTGGTGGAGCGCTTGGCGCCCAGCGACGGATCGGCGTTGAAGTGGTTGAGGTTGATACGCTCGACCTGGGTGCCGAACGAGATTTCAAGACGGCCCTTGCCGGCAGCGAGCATGGTCTGCAGCACTTCCGGCTCGACCTGGGCGTTCCAGGCATAGTCGTATTCGCCGGTTTCAAGCACGGCGCGAGCCGCAGAGGCCGCATCGCCGCCGCCCTTCAGGGTGATCGACGCAAAGGCAGGCTTTGCCGGATCGCGGTAGTTCGGGTTGGCCTTGAAGGTGATGACGTCGTTCGGCTTGAAATCGGCCACCATGAAGGCGCCGGTGCCGATCGGTCCGAAGTTGGCGGCCGTGCAGCCGGGAGCCTTGGCGCCGACGCAATCCTTGAACTGCTTGGCCTGGATGACCGGCGACTGGGCGCCGACAAAGGCCGAGTAGGGGTATGGCTTGGGTTCGGTGAAGGTGATCTTGACGGTGTTCGGGTCGATCGCCTCGACATTCTTGACACCTTCGTACTGGGCCGCCTGGGCGCAGCCGCCATCCGGCGCCGTGCAGTATTTCCAGGTGAAGATCACGTCTTCAGCGGTAAACGCCGTGCCGTCGGACCATTTGACGCCCGGCTTGATCTTCCAGGTCATGCTGAGAAGGTCTTTTGCAACGCCGCCGTTTTCGACCGTCGGGATCTCGGTGACGAGCCACGGAACCAGTTCGCCCTTTTCGTCGTAGCGGGCGAGGGGCTCAATCACGATCGAGGATGCAAAGACTTCCTTCGTGCCGCCCGAAAGATACGGGTTCAACGTGGAAACGGCCTGCCAGAACAGGGCCTTCAGGTCTCCGTCAGTGCCGCGCTCGGCGTGGGCTGCGGTGCCACCCAGGGCGAGCACGGCCACCGTGCCGACCAGTAGGTGCTTCAACTTCTTCATGCTGCTATTCCCCTTGATGTTGATTTGTCTCGATTTTAGTGCCCGGATCGCCCGTTTGCCGGTGTCGATGCCGTCGAGCTGCATGGCGCCCTGTCTTCCCTGGCGCGTCGCAGATTAGAATTCCCGCATCCTCCTGAAAAGTAAGTCGTTTATTACATTTGATACCCGCAATATGCCGAGGTGATCAAAATTTGAGCCATCTAAGCATAGGCCTATTTTATGTTCAAGCGCGAAAATTGACGCTTGCAAATCCTGTGGAAGCCGTCGCAATATCCCAGCCTTCGAGACTGGAAATACTAATAAATCTAGAGGATTGCCCAAATGCCTGTCATCAACCGCGTCGCTGAAATGCAGGATCAGGTTGCAGAATGGAGACGCCATCTGCACGAGAATCCGGAGCTTCTCTACGACGTTCACTACACATCCGCCTTCGTTGCCGAGAAGCTGAAAGCTTTTGGTTGCGATGTGGTTGAGAGCGGCATCGGCAAGACGGGCGTCGTCGGCATTATCAAGGGAAACCAGGGTGATGGTCCTACCATAGGGTTCCGTGCCGATATGGACGCGCTGCCGATCCTCGAGACATCAGGCGTGCCGTGGGCTTCGAAAACGCCGGGCAAGGCGCATTCCTGCGGCCATGACGGACATACCGCAATGCTTCTGGGTGCGGCCCAGTATCTTTCCGAGACCCGCAATTTCAAGGGCTCCGTCGCTGTCATCTTCCAGCCTGCCGAAGAAGGCGGCGCAGGCGCGCTTGCGATGATCGAGGACGGGATGATGGACAAGTTCGCCATCAAGGAAGTCTATGGCATGCACAACGCACCGGCGCTTCCGGTCGGCAGTTTCTCGATCCGCAAGGGCGGCATCATGGCGGCGGCCGATACGTTCGAGATCACCATTTCCGGTCGTGGCAGCCATGCCGCGCAGCCGCACCTTTCGATCGACCCGGTGCTGACCGCATCGCATGTGGTGATCGCGCTGCAGTCCGTCGTTTCCCGCGAGACGGATCCTCTGAAATCCCTGGTTGTCACGGTCGCATCGATCCATGGCGGCCAGGCGAGCAACGTCATTCCGGCCTTCGTGACGCTTGCCGGCACCGTGCGCACGCTTTTGCCTGAGACGCGCGACTTTGCCCAGAAACGCCTGAAGGAAGTCGCCGAGGCGACCGCGATTGCACACGGCGCAACGGCCGAGGTCGTCTACAATCGCGGCTATCCGGTCACCTTCAACCATGACAACGAGACCGATTTTGCCGTCGGGATCGCCTCGAAAGTGGCAGGTCAGGGCAAGGTCGACGCCAATGCGGCACCGCATATGGGCGCTGAAGACTTCTCCTACATGCTGGAGCAGCGGCCGGGTGCCTTCATCTTCCTCGGCAATGGCGATACCGCCAATCTTCACAATGCGGCCTACGACTTTAACGACGAGGCCATTCCCTATGGCGTGAGCTACTGGGTTTCGCTTGCCGAAACGGCGCTCGCCGCCTGATCGTATCCTCTTCCGACCGGCCCCTCGCGATGCCGCCACCAGTCGCGACGGGGCCGCCTAAACCAAGGAAACATGCATGCTGCTTTCCGGACCTGCGATGGAACAGTCTGGCGGATCGGTCACTCCGGTCCTGTCTGTGAAGAACCTGACGACGTCGTTCAAGGTGAACGACGAATGGAAGACGGTTGTGCGCAACATCTCGTTTGATGTGGCACCGCGCGAGACGGTTGCGATCGTGGGCGAAAGCGGCTCCGGCAAATCGGTGACGTCGCTGTCGATCATGCGGCTGTTGCAGAAGAATTCGAGCCGGATCGAGGGGCAGGTCTTTCTTCAGGGCAAGGAGCTTCTGGCCCTGCCGGAGGAGGAGATGCGGCGGGTGCGCGGCAACGACATCTCGATGATCTTCCAGGAGCCGATGACCTCGCTCAATCCGATCTTCCCGATTGGAAAGCAGATCGCAGAGGCGCTGACGGTTCACACCAAAATCTCCAAGGCCGAGGCAAAGGCGGAGGTGATACGGCTTCTCGAAAAAGTCCGCATCCCGAATGCCAAGAGCCGGTTCGACGAATATCCGCACCAGTTTTCCGGCGGCATGCGACAGCGCGTGATGATCGCCATGGCGCTTGCGGCCAAGCCGAAGCTTCTGATTGCCGACGAGCCGACGACGGCGCTGGACGTGACGATCCAGGGGCAGATCCTCGACCTCATCAAGATGCTGCAGGAAGAAGAGGGCATGTCTGTCCTGTTCATCACCCATGACATGGGCGTTGTGGCGGAAGTGGCTGACCGGACGATCGTGATGTTCCGTGGCGATGCGGTGGAAACCGGCCAGACCGGCGATATTTTCCACCGCGGCCAGCATGCCTACACGCGAGCGCTTCTGTCCGCCGTGCCGAGGCTCGGGTCTATGGGGCAGAGCAAGCTGCCGATGCGGTTTCCGCTGATCGATGTCAACACAGGCGAACAGCAGGTTCTGGGCGAAGTGTTCGACACGGTTGCCAAGGGCAAGACGCCGATCCTTGACGTGAAGGACCTGACGACGCGGTTCGACATCCATTCCGGCCTTCTCGGACGCAAGTCCGGGGCAGTGCATGCGGTGGAAAAGGTCTCGTTCGATCTCTATGCCGGCGAAACGCTTGCGCTGGTGGGTGAATCCGGTTGCGGCAAGTCGACCACCGGACGATCCGTGACGCGGCTGATCACGCCGACCAGCGGTACCGTTCAGGTGGACGGCTACGACGTGATGAGCCTCGACCAGCATGCGCTTCGAACCATGCGCCGGTCGATCCAGATGGTGTTCCAGGATCCGTTCGCCTCGCTCAACCCGCGCATGAGCGTGGGGTCGGCTGTCGCCGAACCGTTTATCGAGCACAAGCTCGGCACCAAGGCGCAGGCGCGTGAAAAGGCGGCGAACCTTCTCGAAAAGGTCGGACTTTCGGCCGACATGATGCGGCGCTTCCCGCACGAGTTTTCCGGCGGCCAGCGGCAGCGCATCGCGATCGCCAGGGCTTTGATGCTCGATCCGAAGGTGATCGTTGCCGACGAAGCGGTGTCGGCGCTCGACGTGTCGATCAAGGCGCAGGTCTGCAACCTGCTGCTCGACCTGCAGCAGTCTCTCAACCTCGCCTTCCTGTTTATCTCCCACGACATGGCCGTGGTGGAGCGCGTCAGCCACCGGGTGGCGGTGATGTATCTGGGCGAAATCGTCGAAATCGGCCCGCGCGCGGCCGTGTTTGAAAATCCGCAGCATCCCTATACGAAGAAGTTGATGTCGGCGGTGCCGGTGCCCGATCCCTCGCGGCGCCGGATCAAGCGCAACCTTTCCACCGAAGAGATCAAGAGCCCGATCCGGTCTGTCGATTTCGTGCCGCCGGTGCGGGAATATCGCGAAGTCGGCGCAGGCCACGTCGTGCAGGTGGCCTGACGGCGGACGGCCCGGAACGAACGCGAAGGCGGCGCCAACTGGGGCGCCGCCTCGCATCTATCATTTGTCGGATTTCGCGATCCGCAGTATGATGGCTGCATGAGCGACAGGGATGATATCCGCCAGCGGACACTGGAAGCAGCGCATTTGCAGATGATCGAGGGCAACCCGCTCGACGCTGAGCAAATTGCCATGTTCGAAATGTTCGATCGGGAACGCTGGCCTGAAGAAAAACAGGTTGCTTATATTCTGGGGCGTGCTCGCGATGCATCGCTTTCCGACGCTGCAGAATGAACGACGACCCCTACGTTTATCCGGGGACGCGCACGCTTAAAAATAAACTAGGAATTTCGGACGTCGATAAGCTTGATTATCACGAGCGCGAAATCGTGACGATGCGTAGTCGCCAGAAAATCCCCGTGGGTAATTTCGACCTGAAGCATCTGCGGACCATCCACCGTCATCTCTTCCAGGACGTCTACGACTGGGCTGGCGAGGTCCGGACCGTGGAGATTTCCAAAGGGTCGAGCCAGTTCCAGTTCCGGCAGTATATCGAGACCGGCATGGCCGATGTCCATCGACGCATCACGGCAGGCAATTATCTCCGTGGTCTCCAGAGGCCTGAATTTGCCGCGAAAGTCGCGCCGATTATTGGCGACGTGAACTATGTCCATCCGTTCCGCGAGGGCAATGGGCGGACGCAGGCGCATTATCTGAAACAGCTTTGCGGACAGGCCGGACATTGGCTGGATCTGACGAAAATCGATCCCGCAGGTTGGATCGAGGCTTCGAAACAGGCGCAGATTAGCAATTATCAAATGATGGAGACCGTCCTCTCCGAGGCTTTGGGCAAAAGCTCTCCCTGAGGGCATGGTTTCCCCATCCCCATTTGACAGCCCCTCAAAAAACATGTCAGCAAATCGACCAGAGGAGATTTACTGCCATGGCTAAACGGAGTGATACCCAAGGCCGGCTTGACGATGCTGCGCGCGCGGGCTGGCTCTACTACGTCGCGGGGAGGACCCAGGACGAGATCGCCAATGCCATGGGCATTTCCCGCCAGTCCGCCCAGCGGCTCGTGTCGCTTGCGGTTGCCGAGCGGTTGATCAAGGTCCGGCTCGACCATCCGATCTCCGCCTGTCTCGAACTCGCTGAAGGGCTGCGCAAGAAATACGATCTCAAGCATGCGGAAATCGTGCCAAGCGATCCGGGCGGCAGCTCGTCCACCGTCGGCATTGCCGAAGCCGGGGCGGGCGAGATCGAGCGCTGGCTGAAACGGCCGGATCCGATCATCATCGCCGTCGGGACAGGTCGGACGCTGAAAGCCGCTGTCGATCAGCTGCCGCCGATGGAATGCCCGCAGCACCGTATCGTGTCGCTGACCGGCAATATCGGGCCGGACGGGTCGGCCGCCTATTACAACGTCATTTTCTCGATGGCCGATGCCATCAAGGCGCGGCACTTTCCGATGCCGCTGCCGGTCCTTTGTGCCTCCATCGAGGAGCGCGACACGCTGCATGACCAGGCGCTCGTGCGCTCGACACTTGCGCTCGGGGCACAAGCCGACGTCACCTTTGTCGGGATCGGCGAACTCGGCGTCGATGCGCCGCTTTGCGTCGACGGATTTCTGGATCGCGACGAAATGGTGTCGCTGGTCGATCGCGGTGCCGCGGGCGAAATTTGCGGCTGGATTTACGATCAGCAGGGTGAGTTGCTCGACAGTGCCGTCAACGGCCGGGTGGCCTCCGTGCCGATCCCGTCGCGCGAGACCTGCTGTGTCATTGGCATTGCCCAAGGCAAGAAGAAGTGGGTCGCCATGCGCGCAGCCCTGAAAGGCGGACTGCTCAACGGCATCATCACCGACGAGGCCGCAGCGCGGTATCTGCTTACTGCTTAAGCGCGGCAGATAGAATTCTGCCTGAAATTTCAGTGAATTGTCGCTTTCGGTTGCATCGCAGCGATGAATTCCCATTGACTTGCGCTAGCTTTATGTGGGTAATTGCCCATGAGCAAAGCGAATGCTCGCATTCCATCTTCTCGGGAGGAAGATATGACTATGAAAACTATTCTGCTGGGCGCCTGCTCAGCTCTGGCCTTTGTGGCCACGACTGCATCTGCCGAAACCCTCACCATTGCGACAGTCAACAACGGCGACATGGTCCGCATGCAGGGCCTGACGTCCGAGTTCACCAAGGCGAACCCGGACATTCAGGTCGAGTGGGTCACGCTCGAAGAAAACGTCCTGCGCGAACGCGTGACGACGGATATCGCGGCCGGTGGCGGCCAGTACGACATCGTCACGATCGGCAACTACGAAGTTCCGATCTGGGCCAAGCAGAAGTGGCTTCTGCCGCTCGAAGGTCTCGGCGACAAGTACGACATGGACGACCTGCTGCCGGCGATCCGCGGTGGTCTTTCGGTCGACAACAAGCTCTATGCGGCACCGTTCTACGGCGAATCCGCCATGATCATGTACCGCAAGGACCTGTTCGAAAAAGCCGGCCTGAAAATGCCGGAAACCCCGACCTGGGAATTCATCGCTGACGCTGCCAAGAAGATGACCGACCGCAAGGCCGACATCAGCGGCATGTGCCTTCGTGGCAAGGCCGGCTGGGGCGAGAACATGGCCTTCGTTTCGGCGCTGACCAACTCGTTCGGCGGACGCTGGTTCGACGAAAACTGGAAGCCGCAGTTCGATCAGCCGGAATGGAAGGCAGCACTTACCTTCTACGCCGACATGATGAAGAATTCCGGCCCGTCGGGCGCTTCTTCCAACGGCTTCAACGAAAACCTGACGCTGTTCCAGCAGGGCAAGTGCGGCATGTGGATCGACGCGACCGTCGCTGCATCGTTCGTATCGAACCCGAAGGACTCCAAGGTTGCCGACAAGGTCGGTTATGCGCTCTTCCCAAGCAAGGAAGGCGTTGCCAACCACGGCAACTGGCTGTGGTCCTGGAACCTTGCCGTTCCGGCATCGTCCAAGAAGGCTGAATCGGCTCAGAAGTTCATCTCCTGGGCAACCAGCAAGGAATACACGACGCTTGTTGCTGCGAAGGAAGGCTGGGCCAACGTTCCTCCGGGCACGCGCACCTCGCTCTACAAGAACGCGGACTATCAGAAGGCCGCTGCCTTCGCAGCTCCGACGCTTGCTGCCATGGACGCTGCCGACATCACCAAGCCAACCGTCAAGCCGGTTCCTTATACCGGTGGCCAGTTCGTCGCGATCCCTGAATTCCAGGCTCTCGGCACCACTGTCGGTCAGTTGTTCTCGGCTGTCATCGCCGGCCAGTCCACGGTCGATGACGCTCTTGCCGCCGCTCAGGCAACGGCAACCCGCGACATGACCCGCGCCGGTTACATCAAGTAAGCTTGGTCAAGACACTGCTGTCCGGCATCCGTGCCGGGCAGCAGATCACAGGATGACGATTGGATGCTGAACTGCATCTCGCTGTTCCAGCACGCTACCCTATAAAAACAAGATCATGCCTTCGCGTCCTCCTCTGGCCGCGTGCGGCGCGCTTACCTCCGGGGAGGGGCCTCAAAGATGGCAACGCAAAATACCAAGACGTTGGCACGCCTGATGATGGCGCCCTCCGTCATCGTTCTTTTGGTCTGGATGGCCGTACCGCTCGCAATGACGCTGTACTACTCGTTCCAGAACTACAACCTGCTGACGCCGCAGAACGTGAGCTTCGCAGGCTTCTTCAATTACCAGTATTTCTACACCGATCCGGCCTTCTTCCAGTCGATCTGGAACACGATGCTGCTGGTGCTCGGCGTGCTCGGCATTACCGTCATCGGCGGTGTCGCGATCGCGCTTCTGCTCGACCAGCCGATTTTCGGCCAGGGCATTGTCCGCATTCTGGTGATCTCGCCGTTCTTCGTGATGCCGCCGGTGGCCGCGCTGATCTGGAAGAACATGATCATGCATCCGGGCTACGGCGTGCTCGCGGATCTCGCGCGGTTCTTCGGGGTTCAGCCGATCGACTGGTTTGCCCAGTATCCGCTGTTTGCGGTCATCATCATCGTCGCCTGGCAATGGTTGCCGTTTGCGACGCTCATTCTTTTGACGGCGCTTCAGTCGCTCGACAGCGAGCAGCGCGAAGCCGCCGAAATGGATGGCGCCAACTTCTTCAACCGCTTCATCTACCTGACGCTGCCGCATCTTTCGCGCGCGATCACGGTCGTCATCCTGATCCAGACGATCTTCCTGCTCGGCATCTACGCTGAAATCCTGGTCACCACCAATGGCGGTCCGGGCTATGCGTCCACGAACCTCACCTTCCTCATCTACCGCACTGCACGTCTAGGCTATGACGTCGGCGGGGGTGCAGCGGGTGGTATCATCGCTGTCGTGCTTGCCAACATCGTCGCCTTCTTCCTGATGCGCGCCGTCGGCAAGAACCTGGACAAGTAGGAGGAACGATCATGGCTCGCAAAGTAACAACCGGAGCGAAGATCGGCTGGACAATCCTGGCCTGGGTCGTCGCACTCCTGATCTTCTTCCCCATCCTCTACGCGCTGATCACCAGCCTGAAGACGGAGCAGGAAGCGATCGCCGGCTTCAGCCTGATCCCATCGGGCACGCTTGAGAACTACATCACGGTGCAGACGCAGCGCGATTACTTCAAGCCGTTCATGAACTCGGTGATCCTGTCGGTCGGCTCCACCATCCTCGCGCTGATCATCGCGATCCCCGGGGCCTGGGCGATGGCGTTTGCGCCCGGCAAGCGTACCAAGGACATCCTGATGTGGATGCTGTCGACCAAGATGATGCCGGCCGTGGCGGTGCTGCTACCGATCTTCATCCTGTTCCGCAACTTCGGCCTGCTCGACAGCCGCATCGGCCTCACCATCATGCTGACGCTGATCAACCTGCCGATCGTGGTGTGGATGCTCTACACATACTTTCGCGAAATTCCGGGCGAAATCCTGGAAGCGGCACGGATGGACGGCGCCAACCTGTGGAAGGAAATCGTCTACGTGCTGACGCCGATGGCGGTTCCCGGCATCGCCTCGACGCTGCTCCTCAACATCATCCTTGCCTGGAACGAAGCGTTCTGGACGATCCAGCTGACCACGACAAACGCGGCTCCGCTGACGGCCTTCATCGCCTCTTTCTCCTCGCCGCAGGGTCTGTTCTGGGCAAAGCTTTCGGCGGCCTCGACCATGGCCATCGCGCCGATCCTCATCCTCGGCTGGTTCAGCCAGAAGCAACTCGTCCGCGGCCTCACGTTTGGCGCGGTTAAGTAAGGATCACTCTTATGGGCAGCATTACTCTTTCCAAAGTCTCGAAGACGTTCGGCGAAGCCAAGGTCATCCCGTCGATCGATCTCGAAATCAACGACGGCGAGTTCGTCGTGTTCGTCGGACCTTCGGGTTGCGGCAAGTCCACGCTTCTGCGTCTCATTGCGGGGCTTGAAGACGTGACCGGCGGCCAGATCAAGATCGACGGTCGCGACGTGACGGACGCCGCTCCGGCCGAACGCGGCCTTGCGATGGTGTTCCAGTCCTATGCGCTGTATCCGCATATGAGCGTGCGCAAGAACATCGCTTTCCCGCTCAAGATGGCGAAGATGGAACAGTCGGCGATCGACAAGAAGGTCGCCGATGCGGCGCACATCCTCAACCTCACCGATTATCTCGAGCGTCGCCCCGGTCAGCTGTCGGGCGGCCAGCGCCAGCGCGTGGCCATCGGCCGTGCGATCGTGCGCGAACCTTCGGCCTTCCTGTTCGACGAGCCGCTCTCCAACCTCGATGCGGCACTGCGCGGCACGATGCGTCTGGAGATCAGCGACCTGCACAACCAGCTGAAGACCACGATGGTCTACGTTACCCACGACCAGATCGAAGCCATGACCATGGCCGACAAGATCGTGGTGCTCAACCGCGGCAATATCGAGCAGGTCGGCTCGCCGCTCGAGCTCTACAAGTCGCCGCGCAATCTGTTTGTCGCAGGCTTTATCGGTTCGCCGAAGATGAACCTGCTCGAAGGTGACTACGCCAAGGCGAAAAACGGCAAGACCGTGGGCGTTCGTCCCGAACATATCGGGCTTTCCAAGGACAGCGGTCTGTGGAAAGGCCGGGTTTCGGTTGCCGAACATCTGGGCGCCGACACGTTCCTGCATCTCGACGTCGATGGTATCGGCCCGATCACGGCGCGTGCCGGCGGCGAGTTCGGCGCGAGCTACGGCGACACGGTCTACCTGACGCCGGATGAAACCAAACTGCATCGCTTCGACGACAAGGGTCTTGCGATCCGGGCCTGAATGATCCCAAAGGCCTGAACAGCAGGCCAATCGGAGTATGAGAAAATGACTGTGAAGCTTTCGTTGGCAACTCTCAAGGATGCCGCAGCGACCGCTGGCGTGCCCGCCTACGATCCGAAGACACTCTCCCCCGGCATCGTGCATTTCGGCGTCGGCAACTTCCACCGCGCCCACCAGGCGATCTACCTGGACGACCTGTTCAACATCGGCAAGGGCCATGACTGGGCCATCATCGGCGCAGGCGTGATGCCGTCCGATGCGGCCATGCGCGACAAGCTGAAGGCGCAGGATTTCCTCACCACCGTCGTGGAGCAGGACAACAACAAGACCGGCGCCCGCGTGACCGCGCCGATGATCGACATCATTGCGCCTGATGACAAGCAGGCGCTGATCGAGAAACTGGCCGATCCGACCATCCGCATCGTCTCCATGACGATCACCGAGGGCGGCTATTTCATCGACGCGTCTGGTCATTTCAACCCGGCCCATCCGGCCATGATCGAAGACGGCAGCAACCCGGATGCGCCGAAGACGGTGTTCGGCCTGATCCTTGCCGGCCTCAAGCTTCGCCGTTCGCGCGGACTTGCGCCATTCACGATCATGTCCTGCGACAACATTCCCGGCAACGGCCACGTGACGGAAAACACCGTCGTTGGTCTCGCCAAGCTTTCGGATCCGGATTTCGCGACCTGGATCCACGACAATGTCGCCTTCCCGAATTCGATGGTCGACCGCATCACGCCGGCCACCGGTCAGCGCGAAGTCGATATCCTGAAGAATGACTACAATATCGACGATAACTGGCCGGTGTTCTGCGAAGAGTTCAAGCAGTGGGTAATGGAAGATCATTTCCCACTCGGCCGTCCGGCGCTTGAAGAAGTCGGCGTTCAGTTCGTGCCCGACGTCGCGCCCTACGAGCTGATGAAGCTGCGCATCCTCAACGGCGGCCATGCGACGATCGCTTATCCCGGCGAGTTGCTGGACATCCATTTCGTGCACGAGGCAATGGAGCATCCGCTGATCCGGGCCTTCCTTGCCAAGCTCGAGAAGGAAGAGATCATCCCGATCGTGCCGCCGGTTCCAGATACCAGCCTCGACGACTATTTCGACCTGATCGAGCACCGCTTCCTCAACCCGAAGATCGGCGACACTATTCCGCGCCTGGCGCAGGACGGTTCCAACCGCCAGCCGAAGTTCATCCTGCCATCGACCCGCGACCGGCTGGACCAGGGTCTCGATATCGTTGGCCTGTCGCTTGTATCGGCGCTGTGGTGCCGTTATTTTGCGGGCACGTCGGACAGCGGTCGCCAGATCGTGTTCAACGATACGAGTGCCGAGAAGCTGCAGGCGGCCGCGATCAAGGCCAAGGACGACCCGGATGCGTTCCTGGTGTTCGACGAGATCTTCGGCGAAGTCTCGACGTCTGAGCTGTTCCGCAAGCGGTTTGCGCATGCGCTGAAGACGCTCTGGACGGAGGGCACGGCCAAGACGCTGCAGCTCTATCTCGACGACCAGCTCGTCAAGGATTGAGGTGAACACCGTGACGGGAATTAGCGCAATCAAACCACGCCATCTCGTGATCTTCGATTGCGACGGCGTCCTCGTCGACAGCGAGCCGCTGTCGGTGCGGGTTCTGGTGGCTGCGCTCAACCGCCACGGTATCGAAATGGCCGAGGAGGAAGCCTATGAGCGCTTCCTCGGCCGCAGCCTGGCGACCATGCGCCAGGTCATGGACGAGGAATACGGTTTCCACACCGGGCCGGAATTCCTCGAGGGTATGCGCACCGATCTCTACAGCCTGTTCAAGGCCGAGCTGAAGCCGATCCCCGGCATTGCCGAAACGCTCGAGGCGCTCGGGCTTCAAGCCTGCGTCGCATCATCCAGCAATCCCGACCGCATCCGGCTGTCGCTGACGATCACCGGCCTGATCGACAAGCTCGATCCCCATATCTTTAGCGCCACAATGGTGAAGAACGGCAAGCCCGCGCCGGACCTCTTCCTGCTGGCAGCAAGCGAAATGGGGTTCGCGCCGCAAGATTGCATCGTCATTGAAGACAGCCCCGCGGGCATCGAGGCGGCCCAGCGGGCGGGCATGGCGTCATTCGCCTTTACCGGCGGATCGCACACCCACACTTCCGGATACCGTGACCGGATCGAGGCGCTATCGCCCGACGTCGTGTTTGACGCGATGCCGGATTTAATCCACCTTGTCCAAAAATATATCGAGGATCGCAACGGTTCGGTTTCCGCGAACACCTGAAGCTCGGCTTTCAGGCTGGCGGGACGCGACGGGGACAGTCTGCGCGACTTACAGGGACAGGAAACAAATCGGGATGCGTGATTTTCTCGTTGCGGTCGATATCGGCACGGCAAGCGCCCGTGCCGGCGTGTTCGGCCGCGACGGAACGCTGATTGCGAAATCCAAACATCCGATCCTGATGTTCCGCCCGCGGGACAAGCACGCCGAACATTCCTCCGAAGACATCTGGTCCGCAACCTGCATCTCCGTGAAAGCGGCGTTGGCCGAGGCTGGGATTTCTGCATCCCAGGTGGGGGCCATCGGCTTTGACGCGACTTGCTCGCTTGTGGCGCGGGACCGCGACGGCGCACCGCTGAGCGTATCTGTCAGCGGCAACGCGCATCAGGATACGATTGTCTGGCACGACCACCGGGCGATCAGTCAGGCGGAGACGCTGTCAAGAAGCGGCCATGCGGTGCTCGATTTCGCCGGGGGATCGATCTCGCCGGAAATGGAAATGCCCAAGCTTATGTGGCTGAAGCAGAACCTTCAAGACAGCTGGAGCCGGGCCGGCTACTTCTTCGATCTTGCCGATTTCCTGACCTGGAAAGCCACAGGATCCGCGTCGCGCTCGCGCTGCACGCTGACGGCCAAGTGGAATTACCTGGCGCATCAGACGCCGGGCTGGAGCGCGGATTATCTGGCGCTTGCCGGGCTCAACGACCTGATTGAGAAGGGCGGTCTGCCGGACGATACGATCGGTGTCGGCGGCTCGATCGGACCGCTCAGCGAAAAGGCGGCGGCCGAACTTGGCCTCGATACCAGCGTTCAGGTCGCGCCGGGAATGATCGACGCTTACGCGGGTGCCTATGGCGTGCTTGGCGGTGTTGGGGCGAAAAGCTTTCCAGGCTCGTCGCTGGAGACGAGCGTTGCGCTGATCGGAGGTACATCGAGCTGCATCGTCGCCTTCACCAGGGAGCCGAAACCCGGTCGCAGCCTTTGGGGCCCGTATTACGAGGCGGTACTGCCCGACCATTGGCTGGTCGAAGGCGGACAGTCGGCGGCGGGCGCGCTGCTCGATCATATCGTCATGATGCACGCAGCCGGCGGCGAGCCGACCACCGAGCTGCATGAGCGGATCATTGCACGTGTCGGCGAGATGCGGGCGGCAGCAGGCGATGACGAGATTGCGCCGGATCTGCACATTCTGCCCGACTTTCACGGCAACCGGTCGCCGCTTGCGGACCCGCATGCGACCGGCGTCATCAGCGGATTGACGCTCGATACGTCCTTCGACGGGCTTTGCCGCCGCTATTGGCGGACCTGCGTGTCGATCGCGCTCGGCATCCGTCATATTCTCGATGCGATGGCTGACTTTGGGTACCGGTTCGAGACGCTGCACGTGACCGGCGGGCATGTGAACAACCCGCTGCTGGTGGAACTCTATGCGGATGTCACGGGCTGCAAGGTGGTCATCCCGCACAACCGCGATGCGGTTCTGCTCGGAACGGCCATGGCTGCCGCGGTCGCGGGCGGTCTGCACGGCTCGTTGCTTGATGCCGGACATGCGATGAACAGCGGCGGCAGCGAGCGGCTACCCAGCACGGGACGAGACCTTTATGAGCGCGACTACCGGCGGTTCCTTGCGATGATCCGTCACCGCGAAGAGCTGCGGTCGCTGGACTAAGCTGCAACTCAGCCCGAAAGCTGATCCGCCTCGACGATGCGCTCGCCCTTTTCACCGCCGATCGCTGCATCCAGCAGAACTTTTGCCACCACATGGGCCGGGCTGATGCGCAGCCGTCGCGGCAGGAGGGGATGGGCGATCTTCAGCGCGATGCTGGCAAGCCGTTCGCCGAGCCGGAATTCGCTGCGGTCGCCACCCAAAAGGCCGGGCCTGACGATGGTGAGCGTGGAAAAGCCGATGGCGCGGATGGCAGCTTCAAGCTCGCCCTTGGTACGCAGGTAAAGCAGGCTGGACTTCGAATTGGCGCCGGTGGACGAGACGAGCGAGAAACGGGTTGCACCTCGTTCATGCGCGCGCCGGGCCGCACCGAGCGGCGTGGCATAATCTACCAGACGGAAGGCCTCGTCCGATCCCGCCTTTGCCCGCGTGGTGCCGAGCGCCGAAATGACCGCGTCGACGGTCCACCAGTCCGCCTCGGGCAGACCGCTGCTGAGATCGGTGATGGGATTTTCGAGCTTCGGATGGGCCGGCAAGGCGGTCGGAGGCAGCGGCCGGCGGGTGGGCGCGACGACGCGGGTGACCCGGTCGTCCTTGAGCGCCAGTTCGAGGACGTGGCCGCCGACCAGTCCGGTCGCGCCAAGGAGCAGCAGGCTTGTCATGCGGATCTCCGTCACTACCACGCCCGGTGCGGGTGTCTGCCGGTGAGTATACGATTCTCGCGGCCAGATTCCTATATCCACCGGCGCTTGTTCCAGGGCGATGGTTGACCTACATGCTGCGGGCCTAACCTGGAGACGCCGATGATCCTCGACGCCGCACGCTTATCGCTGATCAACCTGTTTGCGCCCGAAACGAGATCGGCCTTCTGGAAGACGCTGGGGCTGACATTCCTGATCCTGATCGGGTTGTGGTTCGGCTTGCGCGAGCTTTTCGCGCTTTACCTCTGGCCCTGGTTTGCCGCCTTTTTTCCGGATGTGCCGGATTGGACGGGATGGCTGACGCTGTTTGCGGCCATTGCGGCCGGGATCGGGCTCGCGCTGGTGCTGGCTTTGCTGATCGCGCCGATCACTGCGCTGATTGCCGGCCTGTTTCTCGACGACGTGGCGGCGGTGATCGAAAAGCGCGACTATCCCGATGACGTGCCGGGCAAGGAAATGCCGCTCGGCCAGGCGATCATGGGGTCGATCCAGTTTCTCGGCATCGTCATCATCGGCAATATTATCGCGCTGCTTTTGCTGTTCATCCCCGGCGTCAACCTGATCGCGTTCTTCCTGGTGAACGGGTATCTGCTGGGGCGGGAGTTCTTCGAGTTCGCCGCGATGCGGTTCCGGCCGCCGGCAGAGGCGCGGGCTTTCCGCTCGAAGCATTCCTCCACCGTGTTCGTGGCGGGCCTGCTGATCGCCGGCTTCCTGGCGATCCCCTTCATCAACCTGCTGACGCCGCTGTTTGCGGCCGGGCTGATGGTGCATCTGCACAAGAAGGTATCGAAGCGCGACCCGTCCTTCCGGCTTCAGACGCCGATCACCTGAGGCGGTAGCTCGACCAGCGGTGCTGGGATGGGACAGGTCTTTTCGGGCGACCGACAAAGGTCGGCGATGACGCAGTGCTCGCATTCGGGCTTGCGCGCCTTGCAGGTGTAGCGACCGTGCAGGATCAGCCAGTGATGGGCGTGGAACAGGTACTGGTCGGGGATGACTTTTAGGAACTGCTCCTCGACCTCATCCGGCGTTCTGCCCGGCGCCATCAGGCAGCGGTTGCCGATGCGGAACACATGCGTGTCGACCGCAAGCGTCGGGATGCCGAAGGCCATGGACATCACCACATTGGCCGTCTTGCGACCGACGCCCGGCAGGCGCACCAGGTCCTCGCGCGTGCTTGGAACCTCGGACCCGAACTCGTCGATCAGCATGCGACAGAGCGCGATGACGTTCTTGGCCTTGTTGCGATAGAGGCCGATCGTCCTGATATGGGCGATGACGCCGTCCTCGCCGAGTGCCAGCATCTTTTCCGGCGTGTCGGCGATCCTGAACAGCTCGCGTGTCGCCCGGTTGACGCCGATATCGGTTGCCTGCGCCGACAGCGCCACGGCGACCACGAGCGTGAACGGATTGACGTGCTCGAGCTCTCCCTTCGGCTCCGGCCGTTGCACCGAGAATCGGCGGAATATCTCCACCATTTCGTCAGGCGTATAGGCCGGCTTGAAGCGTTTCGGCTTCCGGCCTTTGGTGGTGCTGCTTTTTGTCGCCGGGGTTTTCGTGGATTTGATTTTCGCAAGGGCCATGACACTGTATAGTCTCGCCCCATGACGGAAATCAACGCGCAGCCGATGGATGAGAAACCGGTCTTTGCGGCCGAACTGACGCCCTATCGGTCGCTCGGGCGACGTGGGTTTGTCGTCGTGCTGTCGATATCGGGTGCCGTCTGCCTGTTCTACGGCCTTTTCTTCCTGGCGACCGGCGCGTGGCCGATCGGGTTGTTTCTCGGTTTCGATTTTCTGCTGCTCTATGGTGCCCTGAAACTCAGCTACCGGTCCGGGCGGCAGCGCGAGGAAGTCACCGTGTCGAGAAGCAACCTGTCGATCCGCAAGTTCTCGCCTTCGGGGCGGATGGTGGAGCATCGCTACAACCCGTTCTGGGCGCGGTTCAATGTCGTCAGGCACGAGGAATTCGGGATTACGGCGATGCGGGTCTCGGGCGAGGGGCGGCAGACCGAAATCGGTTCTTTTCTCAACCCGGATGATCGTGAGAGCTTCGCAAAGGCATTTCGCGGGGCGCTTGCCACCGTCACGAGACGATTGTGATCGCGACAAGAAACGGGTGGCTCTGCTGCGATCGAGCGTGCATCTATAGGGCACAGGGAGATTGCCATGAACGCTCTTGCTTCGCTTTCCAGGCCTGACATGTCCGCACCCGGCATCGACGTGACGCCTGATGGCTCCGACTATGAGACCGTGCGGCGTGTCATCGAGATGCTGACGCTCGATTATCGCGCGCAGCCTTCGCTCGAAACGATCGCGGCCGAACTTGGCCAGTCGCCGACGCAGTTGCAGAAGGTGTTTACCCGTTGGGCGGGTCTGTCGCCCAAGGCGTTCCTGCAGGCGGTGACGCTCGATCATGCCAAGCGGCTGCTCGGCCAGGAAGGTCTGCCGCTTCTGGAAACCTCCTACGAACTCGGTCTGTCAGGACCCGGCCGCCTGCATGATCTGTTCGTGACCCATGAGGCGATGTCGCCCGGGGAATGGAAGGGCCGCGGGGCGGGGCTGACGATCCGCTACGGGTTCCACCCGTCGCCATTCGGCATGGCGCTGGTCATGGCGACGGAGCGTGGGCTTTCGGGCCTGGCGTTTTCCGATCTCGGCGGTGAAAAACCGGCCTTCGAGGACATGGTGCGGCGCTGGCCGAATGCCGCCTATGTCGAGGACAAAGAAGCGACGGCGCCTTATATCGGCCGCATCTTCGACCGGGGCCAATGGTCGGGGGACCGGCCACTCAATGTCGTTCTGATCGGGACCGATTTTCAGCTCAAGGTGTGGCAGAGCCTGTTGAAGATCCCGTTCGGCAAGGCGGTCACCTATTCCGCCGTCGCCTCCGATATCGGCCAGCCGACGGCAAGCCGGGCGGTGGGTGCCGCAATCGGCGCCAACCCGATCTCCTTCGTCGTGCCCTGCCACCGGGCCGTGGCGAAGAACGGGGCTTTGACCGGGTATCACTGGGGTCTGACCCGCAAACGGGCGATCCTGGGCTGGGAGACAGGCAACGCCTGAGCCGCACAGTCCGCCCGACAACTTGCCGTCCTTCAGGTGCGTGTCAGCAAACAGGCCGAAATGATTGCCATCCTGCACTTCAACGGACGGCAGCATGGAACAGTCACGCGTCAGAAGCTGGTTTCGCATGGGAGCCTCGGCGATTTTCGCTGCCGCTCTGGGTTTGGGGGCCTATCTCGGGTATCTGCAGCTCAGCGGCAATTTCCATACGGTGATCGACGGCGAGCTCTACCGGTCTGCCCAGCCGGGTGCCGCCGATATCGAGACCTATGCAAAGACCTACGGCATCCGCACCATCGTCAACTTGCGCGGTGAGGACGACAAGGCCGGATGGTATGCCGAGGAGGTCTCCGCCGCAAAAAGGCTTGGCCTGACGCATCTGGATTTCCGGATGTCGGCTTCCAGGCAGTTGAGCGAAGCGGAGGCGGACCGGCTTGTCACGATGATGCGGGACGCACCGAAGCCGATCCTGATCCATTGCCGCTCGGGTTCCGACCGCACCGGCCTTGCCGCCGGACTTTACAGCAGCGAGATTGCCGGCATGTCCGAAGAGATCGCCGAGCGCCAGCTTTCCCTCTACTTCGGCCATATCGGTATTCCGGTCATCTCGTCGGCCTATGCCATGGATAGGACATGGGAGCGGCTCGAGCACCATTCCTGGCGCGACAGGATTGCATTGCTGACAACGGATATCGATCTCTGACGTCGTTGCGGCCGAGGCTGGGAAACTCTGCCGGCAGTTGGCGGGTCGTGCCCAATGCGCTGGGATCTCGGCCAGTTCCAAGGAGCCAACATGCCAACATGCAACGTCGTTCTGACAGAGCACCACCAGCAGGTGATCGCGCGGCTTCTGGAAACGGGACGCTATCAGAACGCCAGCGAAATCGTGGGCGATGCACTGCGGCTTATCTGCCCAGGCCGACATCACCAAGATCATTGCCTATACGGATGAGAACTTCGGACGCGGCGCAAGGCGCCGTGACGAACAGCTTCTCGTGACTGCCTTTCGCGATTTGTCGCAAGACCCGACCCGGCCGGACTCAATCGATAGGGCGGAGCTTGGGGCAGGCATACGCAGCTTCCATCTCAGGCATAGCCGGACGAGGGCTAAGCACGCAAGCGGACCGGTCGTGCAGCCTCGCCACTTCATTCTCTATCGGTATCTTGAACCGTCGCTTGCCGGGATCGGTCGCGTGCTTCATGACGCTGTCGATCTCGAAAGGCACCTCAAGTCAGCATTCGGCGATGAAAGCGGGCGGTCCTAATCCACTTCCGCCAGCCGCAGCAGCTCCACTGCGGCGGTTTCGTCGGTGATGAGGGTGTTGCAGCCGATGCGTCGGATGGTGGCGCGGATGGCGATGGCGCGGTGTGTGCCGCCGGAGGAGAGGACGATGTGCTTTGCCTTGGCGAGCGTATCGAGATCGACAGACATGACCCGCTCGTTGAGCTTCTGATCGACGGACCGGCCTTCCTCGTCGAGGAAATTGAACATCGTGTCGCAGACACAGCCGGCGGCGATCAGCCGCTCGAGTTCGGTGGCTGAAATGAAGCCTTCCGACAGCGAGGTCGAATGCGGGCCGATATCACCGCAGCTGACGACGGCGAGATCGAGGCTCTCGGCGAGGTCATAGACGGCATCGAGGCCGCATTTCTCGATCAGCGCCCGTTTGGTGGCGACGCTGTCGACCAGAAGCGGGGCAAGGAACATGAAGCATTCGGCGCCCAGCTGACCGGCAAAGCGCCAGGTGAAGTCGATCGGGTTGGTCTGGTGGACGGCGACGATGCCGCCGAGCAGCGAGACGACCTTGCAGCGTTCGCGACGGGGCGGGCGGAAGCTCGAAAGCGCTGCCGTCATCGTGCGGCCCCAGCCGACGCCGATCGTCATGTCGTTCTGGATTGCTTCCGACAGGAACTGGCCGAGCGCCAGACCGACGGCGCCGGCCAGTGCATCGGCGCTGTTGTCGCGCGGGGCGGGCACCACGACCGCCTCATCCAGTCCGTAGGCGCGTTCCAGCTTGGTCGCCAGCTCGACGCAGGTGTCGATGCCTTCCGAGATCCAGATCTGCACTTCGGAGCGTTTCATTGCCTCGTCGAGAAGGCGGATGACGGTCGAGCGACTGATGCCGAGCCGCTCGGCTACCTCCTTCTGCGTCAGGCCCTGGTTGTAGTAGAGCCAGGCAGCGCGAAGCCGCAGGGAGGACGCTTCCGAATATGCGGTGTGGGTATCGCGTCTCAGCTTGGCCAAATTCTGATGTCCTTTTTCATTCAGGACCATAGGGCTGACGTGAAACATATGTCAATTGTGAAGGACAAATGTCTTGACTTCTTTACCCTGAAGGGTTGTTATCCGGTCAACAGCGATCCAGAAACCATACGACGCCCCGAGCGTTTGTATTCGCTTAACAAGGATTTATTCGGATGACGTCGAAACTAGAGCAGCTTCGTTCCATGACAACGGTCGTCGCCGACACGGGCGACATCGAGGCGGTGACCCGCCTCAAGCCGGTCGATTGCACCACCAACCCGTCGATCGTTCTGAAGGCGATCGGTTCGCCGGCATTTGCCGACACGTTCCAGGAAACGGTTGCCTGGGGCCGCAAACAGGGCGGCAGCGACGACGCGATCACGGTTGCCATAGCTGACAAGCTCGCCATCGACGTGGGCGCGGCGCTTGCTGGAATTGTCCCCGGCCGCGTTTCGACCGAAGTGGATGCCGACCTTTCCTTCGATACCGAAGGTTCGATTACCAAGGCGCACAAGATCATTGCAGCCTACAAGGATCGCGGCATCGAGCGCGAACGCATCCTGATCAAGCTTGCCTCCACCTGGGAAGGCATCAAGGCTGCCGAAGTCCTGCAGGCCGAAGGCATCGACTGCAATCTGACGCTTCTGTTCAGCCATGCCCAGGCCGTTGCCTGCGCGGACGCCAAGGCGTTCCTGATCTCACCTTTCGTTGGGCGCATTCTCGATTGGTACAAGAAGTCGACCGGTGAAGACTACACGTCCGAGACCGATCCGGGCGTCGTCTCGGTGCGTTCGATCTACAATTACTACAAGGCGAACGGCATCTCGACGATCGTCATGGGCGCCTCGTTCCGCAATGTCGGCGAGATCGAAGCTCTTGCCGGTTGCGACCGCCTGACGATTTCGCCGAACCTGCTCGACGAGCTCGACAAGGCTGAAGGCACGCTCGAGCGCAAGCTTTCGCCTGAAAAGTTCGAGCCGGCCGCGCCGATCAAGATGGACGAAAAGACCTTCCGCTGGATGCTCAACGAAGACCAGATGGCGACCGAAAAGCTTTCGGACGGTATCCGGGCGTTCAACAAGGATCTCGGCGCGCTCCGCGAGCTCGTGAAGAAGGAACTGGTCCGCGCCGCGGCCTGATTTCCTCAACGTTTTCCAATGATGAGGCCCGCCTCGTGCGGGTCTTTTTCGTTTTCCTAATGTGCACGGCCGAGGCACAGGGTTAACCGAACGTTTAGCCGGAACTCCTAGATCTTTCAGCCTACAAATCACTTTGAAGCTGGAGCGCATCGATGGCTGGGATTTCTTTTGGCCGTATCTTGTCCAACGCCGCCGTGATCAAGGCCCTCAACCGGTCGCAGGCGATCATCGAATTCGACCTGAAGGGCATCATACTCGATGCCAACGAAAACTTCTGCAATGCGCTCGGCTACCGCCTGGACGAGATCGTCGGCAGGCATCACAGCATGTTCGTCGATCCGGCCGATGCAGCTTCCTCGGATTACGCGGCGTTCTGGGCACGGCTTTCCACAGGCGCGTTCGATCAGGGCAAATACAAACGCGTGGGCAAAGGCGGCCGCGAGATCTGGATCGAAGCCACCTACAATCCGATTCTGAAAGGCGGCAAGCCTTACAAGGTCGTGAAGTTTGCGACCGACATCACGGAAGCGCGCAAGCGGGCGCTCGAGGACCGGGGCAAGCTTGAGGCACTGTCGCGGGCGCAGGCGATCATCGAATTTTCGCCGACAGGCGAGATCCTCAACGCCAACGACAATTTCTGTGCCGCCGTCGGCTACCGTCTCGATGAGATCGTCGGCAAGCACCATTCTATCTTCTGCGAACCCGACTATGCGCGCTCGTCGGACTATCAGGAGTTCTGGAAGAAGCTCGGACGCGGCACATTTTCGGCCGATCAGTTCACCCGCATCACCAAGACCGGCGAGAAGATCTATATCCAGGCATCCTACAACCCGATCATCGACGACAGCGGACGGGTGTTCAAGGTCGTCAAGTTCGCAACGGATGTGAGCGAACGGGTAAGGGTGGTCAACGATCTCGGCACCGGACTTGCACGTCTCGCCGATTGCAATATCCAGCAGACGCTGGATACGCCCTTCATCGTGGAATTCGAGCCGCTGCGCCGGGACTTCAACGCCTCGATCGGGGCGTTCCAGAAGACGCTGATGGGGGTCCTGCAGCAGACTTCCAGCCTCAACGACAGCAGCCAGGACATGCAGGTGGCGGCCGACCAGCTGTCCGCCCGCACTAAGGAGCAGGCAGCGTCGCTTCGAGAAACGACGGCGGCGCTGGAGCAGGTGACGGAGACGGTAAGGTCCTCCAACACCAATGCGGAGGAAACCCGCAAGCTGGTCAAGGGGGCGCTGCAATCTGCGACCACGTCCTCCTGCGTGGTGCAGGAAACCATCACGGCGATGAAGCGGATCGAAGGCGCATCGTCCGAGATTACCAAGATCATCAGCGTGATCGACGAGATCGCGTTCCAGACCAATCTTCTGGCGCTCAATGCCGGCGTCGAGGCGGCCCGTGCGGGCGAGGCGGGCAAGGGCTTTGCGGTTGTGGCACAGGAGGTGCGTGAACTGGCGCAGCGTTCCGCCAAAGCCGCCAAGGAGATCAAGGGACTGATCGAGAATTCCGGCCGGCAGGTCACGGAGGGCGTGCGCCTTGTCGACGCGACGGGCGCCGCGCTGCACGAGATCGAACGGTTTGTCGCCTCGATCGACCAGAATGTCCAGTCGCTGGCCACTGCGGCGCAGGAACAGTCGGGTGGCCTGTCCGACATCAACCAGACGGTTTCGCAGCTCGACCGGATGACGCAGCAGAACGCGGCGATGGTGGAGCACACGACCGGCATCAGCCGCCAGCTTGCAAGCGGCGCGGCTCTGTTGTCGGAACTGGTCGGACATTTCAAGCTCAACAGGCGCGGCGAAATGCGCGAAACGGGTTCACCGCGTGCCGGCGGCGGCCGCAGGGCCGCTTGACGCAACAGCGAGCGACGACCGGTGGAGAGGCCCGCGTCATGCGGCCCTTTTGTCGTCTGAAGGTCAGGCATGATGGGCGATGGGCCGGCCGGAGCGCGGATGCGCTTCGGGAGCCTCATTCCGGGACAGGCGTTGGGCGAAGGAAAAGCCCAGGTTTAAAGCTTCTTCAATCAGAGTAGCGCAGACTGCGGCTTGAGTATTCCATGTCTTGTTGTGCGTGATGGGGTGATGATGCCGGAGTTCGGCGCGTGAAGATCCGGCTATCGAAGAAGCTGCTCGCGGTCGTCGGCGGTATTTCCGTGCTCTGCGCCGGCAGCGGCGCGGCGGCCGTGTTCGTGGGCAAGGAAAAGTTTTTCGGCCCGTCTTACGCGGATCTCAACGGCCTGACCTGTTCTGTGTTGCAGACGTTCACGACCAAGCGCGACGGACGCACCTGGGTGCGCCGCTATGTGAATGCCGACGAGGTTGCCTCGGCGGATGGCGTTGGTGACGGCATGGCACGCATCCGCACCGCGTTGCGCGTGGCAAAATCCATCCAGGAAAAGGAAAAGGCCGACATCGTGCAGGTGGCGATGGTCGACAAGGCGGGTCCGAAGGACCGCGCCGAAATGCGCGGCCGCATGATCGGCGCGCAGGTCGTCTACATTCCAGATGTTTCCAAGGCACCTGATGGCGCGGCGCGGGAACGCTATTCCGCATTCTATGTCGAAGGCGCTGCGACATCCAAGGGCGAGTATTACGGCCAGCGCATCGACATGCCGCTCGCCGATATCGAGCATCTCGAAGCAAGTCTCACCGACAAGACCGATTGTATCGACCCCGTGGCGATTGCCGCGGCCGAGGCTGCTGCCGCAGAAGGACACGGCGCGGCCAAGGGGCATGACAAGAAGCCTGCCAAGGGGCATGAACCAGCGGGACATGGCGAAGCCTCCGGTGGGCATGACGCACCTGCAGCTGAAGGAGAGGCGCCGGCAGCCGAGCACGGCAGCGCGCCTGCCGAAGGACATGGTGAGGCCGCGGCCGCGGGCCATGGCGAGGGCGGGGAACCTGCCGCCAAGGAAAGCGGCGGTCTACTGAGTTCGGTGACCGGCCTGATCTTCGGTTCGAAAGAGGAAGCAGCGCCTGCCGCCGCCGCGCATGCGCCGGAAGGCGAGGGGCAGGCGACACCGCAAGGCGGCGAGCATCCAATCGACGCGAAGTCGGATGGTCATGCACAAGCTCCAGCCGCAGCGGCGGATGACACAGCCGACGGTTCGAAAGAGCACGCCGCAAAGGGCGAGCCTGTCGCTGCACCGGCAGAAACACCTGCACCGACCGAAGGGAAGAGTTTTGTCTCTTCCATGAAGGAGATGCTCTTCGGTTCCAGTGACAAGGCTCCGGACGCGGCGCCGGATGCCACACATGACGAAGCCTCGGCAGAGCCGGCTTCGCCAAAGACCGAGCCCGCGCCAGAGCCCCGCACCTCTGCCGAGGGCGGCAAGCGCTGGTCGAAGCAGGATGGCAGCGACGAGATCCGTTCCGGCGGGCCTTCAGCAAGCGACGCCGCACATGACGACAAGGCCGCTGAACCAGCCGCTACGGTCGCGTCGGATCAGCCGGGCGCGGCAGCAGGCGGGTCCAATGCCGCGGATGCGGCCGGTGCCGCGTGGCTTGAGAAGCTGCGGGCGCAACAGGCTGGTTCGGCCAGCAAGCCCTAGTCAAAAAACAACCTATCGGTTGCGCCATCGTCCAGAGAGGCCCTTGCCATCGATCCCCGTTGGCAAGGCGTGCGTATGGTCGGAACTTGCGAGAAGATCCACTGACCCTCTCCCTGTTTCAGGGGAGAGGAGCAGGTCTGTCTGATCAATCCGCCTTGGCGCGGCGGGCCGGGAAGAGGATGACGTCGCGGATGGAGGGGGCGTTGGTCAGCAGCATGATCAGGCGGTCGACACCGATGCCGAGGCCGCCGGCGGGGGGCATGCCCTGGTCGATGGCGTCGAGGAACTCGTCGTCGAGCTGCTTGTCCTTCTCGCCGCGGGCATGGGCCTGCTCGAGCTGTTCGACCATGCGCTTGCGCTGCTCTTCCGGATCGTTCAGTTCCGAGAAGGCATTGCCCAGTTCCCAGGCGTTGCAATAGGTCTCGAACCGCTCAACGAGGCGCGGTTCGCCTGGTACTTCCTTGGCGAAGGGCGAGATGTCCTTCGGGAAGTGGGTGACGTGGCTTGGCTGGATCAGCGTGGCCTCGACCTTTTCCTCGAAGATGAAGGCGAGGCATTCGCCCCACGTCCAGTCCTTCTCGACTTCGAAGCCGGCAGCCTTGGCCGCGGTGCGAGCTTCCTCGTCGGTCTTCATGCTCAAGAAGTCGATGCCCGTGACCTCCTTGACGGCGTCGGGCATGGGCACGCGCTTGAACGGGCCCTTGAACGACAGTTGCTTGTCGCCATAGGCGAACTCGGTCGAGCCGTGGATCTTCATGGCGAGGTCGGCGAACAGGCGTTCGACGAGGTCCATGATGTCTTCGTAGTCGGCGTAAGCCCAGTAGCATTCCATCATGGTGAATTCAGGATTGTGCCGGGTGGAGACGCCTTCGTTGCGGAAGTTGCGGTTGATCTCGAACACCTTGTCGGTGAGACCCGACACCAGCGTGCGCTTCAAGAACAGTTCCGGCGCGATGCGCAGGTACATGTCGAGCTTCAGCGTGTTGTGGTGGGTCTTGAAGGGTTCGGCCGTGGCACCGCCATAGACTGAGTGCAGCATCGGCGTTTCGACTTCCATGAAGCCGTCGTCTTCCATGAAGCGGCGGATGCCGGAGACGATCTTCGAGCGCTGCTGGAAGCGGAGCTTGCTTTCCTCGTTGCTGAGGATGTCGAGGTGGCGCTTGCGGTAGCGGATCTCGACATCGGCAATGCCGTTCCACTTTTCCGGCATCGGCAAAAGCGACTTGGTCAGCATGGTGATTTCGCGGGCGCTGATCGACAGTTCGCCGCGCTTGGTGCGGCGCACGATGCCGGTGACGCCGATGATGTCGCCGAGATCGATCATCGACAGCATCGCCCGGGCTTCCTCGGGCGTCACGTCCTTGTGGGAGAAGATCTGGATCTTGCCGCCGGCGTCATGGATATCCATGAACATGCCGGAATTGCGCGAGGAAAAGACGCGGCCGGCAACCGTGACGACATCGGTGGTTTCGACGTCGGCCTCGAGATCCTTGTACTTTTCCGCCAGTTCCGCATTGGTCATCGTGCGGTGGAAATGGGCCGGATAGACGTCGCCGACGGTTTCGCGCAGCTTTGCCAGTTTCTGGGCGCGCACTTCTGTCGCGTCGGAGGAGAGGGCGGTTTCGGTCTTGGTGTTCTCGGTCATGGTTTTTGCCTTCGAGGCTGGTTGTTCTGGTTCGCCGATGCGGCGGGCTCGGCTAACCCTCCCCCTTGTGGGGAGGGTCGGAGCGCAGCGACGGGGAGGGGTATCCCGGATTGCGAAAGAAAGGCCCCTCCCTAACCCTCCCCACACGGGGGAGGGAAGCTGTCGCCGCAGGTATTACTTCGGCGCACCCACCATGGATGACACCACGGCGGCGGCGATCTTCAGGCGTTGGCGCACGACCGAGCGGCCGAGGATTGCCATGCTGTCGAACAGCGGCAGCGAGCGCTGCGAGCCGGACATGGCGATGAACAACGGCGGGGTGACGACGCGCAGCTTCTTTTCGAGCTTGTCGGCAACCGAGCGCAGTTCGGCATCGATCGCCTCGACGTTCCATTCGATCATCTTCTCGATGTCGGCCTGGACCATGGTGATGATCGCGAGCGTGTCTTCCGGCGAGGTCTTGAGACCGGCAAACGAGGCCGGTGTCAGGTTGACGTCGGCGGCGAGCAGGAAGCCTGCGAGGTTCGGCAGGTCGCCGAGCTTGGAAACGCGGCTCTGCGAGTGCTTCAGCCCCTCGATCAGGCGCTGATTTTCCATCGCCCATTCCAGCGTGCGTGACACGAACTCTTCCGGCGACAGCTTTTCGCGCAGCCAGCGGCCGTTCACCCAGTCCAGCTTCTGCAGGTCGAAGATGGCGCCGGCCTTGGACAGGGCTTCCGGATCGAAGCTGCTGATCATCTCATCCATGGTCAGAAGCTCTTCGCCTTCGGCGATCTGCACGAAGAACAGGCCGAGGAAGTTCATCAGGGCTTCCGGCAGGTAGCCGAGCGCCGAGTAATAGCTGATCGAGGTCGGGTTCTTGCGCTTGGACAGTTTCGACTTGTCGGCATTTCTCATGAGGGAGAGATGCATGAAGACAGGCGCTTCCCAGCCGAAATAGCGATAGAGAAGAATGTGCTTGGGCACCGATGCCAGCCACTCTTCGCCGCGCGCGACATGGGTGATCTTCATCAGATGGTCGTCGATGACGTTGGCCATATGATAGGTCGGCATGCCGTCGCCCTTGATCAGGACCTGCATGTCGACCGAATCCCACGGGATCGAGACATCGCCATAGACGCCATCGGTGAAATCGCACGAGCCTTCGGTCGGGATCTTCATGCGCACGACGGACTGTTCGCCGGCCGCCATCTTTTCGGTGACTTCCTCGGCCGAGTATTTCAGGCAGAGACCATCGTATTTCGGCGGCTTGCCGGCGGCGCGCTGGCCTTCGCGCATCTGCTCCAGACGTTCCGGCGTGCAGAAGCAGCGGAAGGCGTGGCCCTTGTCGAGCAGATCCTGGGCGTGCGGCCAGTACATGTCCTTGCGGTCCGACTGGCGGTAGGGGCCGTAGGGACCGCCGATATCTGGACCTTCCGCCCAGGTAAGCCCGGTCCATTTCAGCGCGTCCAGCACCTTCTGCTCGTATTCGAGCGTCGAGCGGGTCGCGTCGGTATCTTCGATGCGCAGGATGAATTCGCCGCCGTGCTTTTTCGCGAAGAGGTAGTTGAAGAGGGCGATGTAAGCGGTGCCGACATGGGGCTCGCCGGTGGGCGATGGAGCGATGCGGACGCGAGGGGTCGGATTGATCATGGATGCTGCTCTTTCCACGGCGCGCATGGCTGCGCAAAGCCTGTGCCTTTGAATAGGGATTGGCGCAGGCTTAGGCCATATTCAGGCGAGAGCGTCAAGGTTTTTGGCGAAAACGGCCGATACCCCGTCCCTCATTGAGGGGCGGGGTAAGCCTGGGTCCGTTGAGCGCGGGGAGGACTAATTTACCGGCCAGATATAGAGGAGGGCCGGGACGCTGACGACGATGATCAGGAACGACAAAGGCAGGCCAAGCCGCGGATAATCGGAAAACTTGTAGCCGCCCGGGCCGAACACCAGTGTGTTGCACTGATGGCCGACCGGCGTGAGGAAATCGCAGCCTGCGCCGATCGCCACCGCCATCAGGAAGGGCTCGGGGCGAAAGCCGAGATTGGTGGCAAAGCTTGCGGCGATCGGCCCCATGACCAGCACGGTTGCTGCGTTGTTGAGGAAGGGCGTGACGGCCATGGCGGTGATGAGGATCAGACCGATCGCGCCCCAGGCAGGCAAGGTCGCCGCTGCCTGGCCGAGCCATCCGGCGATCAGTTCGCTACCGCCGGAGGTTCGCAGAGAATCCGAAACCGGGATGAGCGCCGCCAGCATGACGAGGATCGGGCCATCAACGGATTTGTAGAAATCGGTCAGCGGAATGGCGCGGAAAACCACCATACCGAGAGCGGCCGCGAAGAAAGCGACCGGCACAGGGGCAAGCCCGACGGCCGTCGTGCCCATCGCCAGTGCAAGGATGATCAGTGGAATGAAGGCCTGCCTCCGCGTGCCGAGCAGCACTTCGCGCTGAGCGAGCGGCAAAAGCGAGAAGTCCTGCATCACCGTCGGCATGTTCTTGCGGCTGCCCTGCAACACGATCACGTCGCCGGCCATCAGGGTGATGGTGCCAAGACGCTGCTTGAGGCGTTCGCCATGCCGGCTGATTGCCAGAAGATTGACGCCACGGGTGTAGGAGAGCGCCAGTTCCTTGGCGGAAAGCCCCTTGAGCGGCGAATCCTGGGTGATGATCGCCTCGATGGAGATGACATCGGCCTGGGCCTGTCCGTTTTCCATCAGCGGCTTGCCGGAGAGCTGCAGCCTGCCGCCGGAGACCATCCGGTCGAGCGCCTTTGACGGGCCTTCGAGCAGCACGACATCGTTTTCACGCAGGATGAGGTCCGGGAAAGGTGCCATGCGCGATGGACCGCGCAGGACGGCATTGGCAATCACCTCGCCGTCGCCGATCTTCAACAGCTCGGCGACCGTTTTTTCAAGAACAGTCGACAGCGGGGTAATCATCACCTCGGACGTATAGTTGGTGATCTCGACTGCTTCCTCGAGGGAATCATTCTGCTTTGTGCGGCTGGGCACCAGCCAGTGGAAGAACAACAGGAAGGTAATACCGACAAACGCCAGGATCGCACCCATCGGGGTGAAGTCGAACATCGTGAAGGATTCGCCGGTCAGTTCCTGGCGGATCCGCGACACGACGATATTGGGCGAGGTGCCGATCTGCGTCATCAGGCCACCGAGCAGAGCGGCGAAAGCCATCGGCATCAGGTATTTAGACGGCGAGGCGCCGGATTTGCGGGCGAACTGGAACGCCACCGGCATCATGATGGCAAGCGCACCGATATTCTTGATGAAGGCCGACAGCACGGCGACGACGATCATCAGCAGTGCCAGCTGGGTGTGCAGCGTGTTGAGGTTGGGGAAGAACTTCTTGATCGCCATGTCGACGATGCCGGAGCGGGCAACGCCTGCCGAAACGACCAGCGCGCTGCCGACGATGATGACGATATCATCCGAGAAGCCGGAAAACGCCTGGTCGACCGGAACGATCCCCACCGTCACCGCCACGACGAGCGCACAGCAGGCGACCACATCGTAGCGGAAGCGATCCCAGATGAAGACGGCCATCATCACGGCGATGACGGAAAAGGCAAGGATCTGCTGGGTTGTCATGTGGCTCCGGGGGCGCTGGGAATGGGATGCAGCGAGAGGCGATGATCGGCGTGGTGATAAGATCGTGCCCTAGAATGCCCCAGTGCCACAAATGTTGCAAAGTCTGATGACGTTTCGCAAAAGGCGTCTATCGCCGCTCAGGGCGTGTCTGCTGGACAAACCGTGGTGAACGCATAAGTAGACAATATCAACTGCAGTTGTTTGCGCCAATTCCCCTGCGCCAAAGCCCCCCGGAGCCGTCATGACCGATATCCTTGCCATCCCCGTCAAGCTTGCCGACGGCCGGAACACGACGCTTGCCGAATACCGTGGAAAAGTCATGCTGGTGGTCAACGTCGCGTCCAAATGCGGCCTGACCACGCAGTA
Organism: Rhizobium sp. Leaf306; assembly: GCF_001423425.1. Taxonomy (GTDB): domain Bacteria; phylum Pseudomonadota; class Alphaproteobacteria; order Rhizobiales; family Rhizobiaceae; genus Neorhizobium; species Neorhizobium soli. The sequence continues at coordinate 266,269 of NZ_LMNX01000004.1, read as the reverse complement.
CGAAGGGTGGGAAAAACTCTACGAGCAAAAGCGGGACAGAGGCTTTGTCATCGCAGCCTTTCCTGCCAACGACTTCATGGGGCAGGAGCCCGGTTCGGATACGGAGATCGTCGAATTCTGCCAGCTGACCTACGACGTGAAGTTTCCGATCTTCTCAAAGATTTCCGTCAAGGGCGATGCCAAGCATCCGCTCTACAAGGCGCTGACCGCAGATCCGGTGCCCACCACCGGCGACGGTCCGATGAAGGCGCGCCTGCGCGGCCGCGGCATGGACATCAAAGATGGCGAGATCGTCTGGAATTTCGAAAAGTTTCTGATCGGACGCGATGGCCGGATCAAGGCACGCTTCGCGCCTGACGTGACCGCAGACGATAACCGGCTGCTCGAAGCGCTGGACCGGGAACTGTCCGAGCGGTGATCCGCCGGGACCAGGCGTTTGGACTGAACACAAAAAGGGCGCCTCGCGGGCGCCCTTTGCGTGTCGATGTTTGTAGCAACGTCAATGCAGCGTGCCGGAGGCCTTTTTCTTGGCGCGGGCGCCCTTCGCGAACATGTTGAGGGCCTCGACGCCGGCCGAGAAGGCCATGGCGGCGTAGATATAGCCCTTCGGAACGTGCACGCCGAAGCCTTCGACGATCAAGGTGCCGCCGATCATCAGCAGGAAGGCGAGAGCCAGCATGACGATGGTCGGGTTTCTCTCGATGAAGTTGGCAAGCGGGGTTGCTGCCAGAAGCATCACGGTGACAGCGGCGACGACGGCCACGATCATGATCGGCAGATGCGGCGTCATGCCGACTGCGGTGATGATGCTGTCGATCGAGAAAACCAGGTCGAGGATCAGGATCTGCACGATGGCGGCGCTGAAGCTCATCTGCACGACTTCCTTGCCGGCGCCGACCATGTCTTCCTTGTTGTCGACCACATCCACGGAATGGTGGATTTCCTTGGTCGCCTTGTAAACGAGGAACAGACCACCGGCGATCAGGATCATGTCCTTCCAGGAGAAGGGGTGACCGAAGGCTTCAAAGACCGGATTGGTAAGCTGAACGATCCAGGCAACGGTGCCGAGCAGACCAAGACGCATGACCAGCGCCAGGCCGATACCGATCTTGCGTGCCTTTTCCCGATGCTCCGGTGGCAGCTTGTTGGTGAGGATGGAGATGAAGATCAGGTTGTCGATGCCAAGCACCACTTCCATGACCACAAGTGTAACGAGCGCTACCCAGGCCGTCGGGTCTGCTACCAGCGCTGCAATGTCCATCCATCTCTCCTGTTTTCAATCAAAGGGCGCAATTTCCCGCCGCATTTGGGGATCGACCCATTAAAAACAAGAGTAGGTTGAATATGGACCGACCAGAATCAGGCGGAATCAGCCCCATTATCGATCACGGGTTTGTTATGACAACCATAGGCCGCCATGAAAACGCGGACTGCACCTTGGATGGTCCGGTGGATTTCCTCGTCTGACGGGGCGTCTTCCATGGACCCGAACAGACGAACCTTGAAATAGCCGCCGCTAACGAGGTCGATATACTGGCCTGCGGCAAGTTCGATATCGTCGATATTCAGCCTGCCGGCCTCGACGTGGAGGGCGAGAAAGTCGCGCATCACTGTGCGCAGGTTTTCGGGTCCGCGGAAAAAGCGCCGACACAGGTCCGGCATACGCTCGCGGACGCCAAGCACGGTGCGCATCGCGGTGATGATTTTCTCTTCCGTCATGTGGCTGAGGAACGAGACGCCAAAATCGTAGAGGCTCTTTTCCACGTTGCCGTTGGTCGACAGAACGGACCGAACAGTGGCGAGGAAAGCGGCGCGCTCCTGTTCCACCATGGCGACGAACAAATCTTCCTTGTTCTGGAAGTAGACGTAGATCGTTCCCTTCGAAACGCCGGCCTCGCGCGTGATGTCGTTCATGCTTGCGGCTTCGAAACCAAGCTTCATGAAAACCCGCGTCGCGCCTTCCATAATCTGGCTGCGCTTGGCTGGATCCTCGCCCGCAGCAAAACGCCCTGCAGTGCGGGGGGACGTGTCTCGCGGCGCGGATCTCTTTAACGGTTTCGGCATTATAATTCAGCATTCCGGTTTTTTTCGAACCGATTGGTTCGATGTGGTCTTGATATGTGTGATCGAAGGCTTTATGTCAACGCTCCGAACTGATCGGTTCGATCGGTTTTCGCTTTTCAAAGATGGTTACGACAATGACGGCCTCCAAGAATGCCGGCGCGCTGCGCACCGTAAAAAACGAAGATGTGAATGCCGATGACACGGCGCGCGACGACGCGTCGCCGGCTGCCGAGAAACCTGCGGCACCTGTTGCAACGCCATCGCCCGAAGCCAAGGCCGACGCACCGGCAAAGAAGGGCAAGCGTGGCCTTATCCTGCCGATCATCGTGCTGGCGCTGCTCGCCGGTGGCGGCTGGTATGGATATCAGTGGTGGACGACGGGCCGGTTCATGGTGTCGACGGACGATGCCTATATCGAAGGCGATATTGCCACGATTTCCCCAAAGGTCACGGCTTTCGTTTCGAAAGTGAATGTCGCCGCCAACCAGCAGGTCAAGGCCGGCGATGTGCTGGCGACGCTCGACAATGGCGATTACCAGAACGCGCTTGATCAGGCCAATGCCGCCATCGAAAACGGAAAGCTGTCGCTGACTCGCATCGATGCACAGGTCGAAGGTGCGCAGGCAACCCTTGCCCAGGCGCAGGCCTCCAAGGTTGCACTGCAGGCAGCGGTCCGCGGTGCCGAGATCACGCTCAAGCGCCAGACCGAGCTTGCGGCCAAGTCGGTCGGCACGGCCGCCGATCTCGACAGCGCCACGATCGCGCTTGATCAGGCCAAGGCCAACCTTGTCGGCGGCGATGCCTCGATCAAGTCGGCGCAGGCCAACATCACCATTCTTGAAGCGCAGCGCAAGGAAGCCGAAGGCCAGGTCCGGACGCTGGAACTGCAGCGCGACAAAGCGGCCCGCGACTTGTCCTTTACCGTTCTGAAGGCGCCCTATGACGGGATTGTCGGCAATCGCTCGGTGCAGGAAGGCGATCTCGTTTCGCCGGGACAACGGCTGATGGCGCTGGTGCCGACGCGCCAGCTCTATATCGACGCCAATTTCAAGGAAACGCAGATCCAGCATCTGGAGATCGGCTCCAAGGTGGAAGTGCATGTGGATGCCTATAGCGAGGAGCCGATCATCGGCACGGTGGAATCGCTTGCGCCGGCTTCCGGCTCGGTATTCTCGCTGCTGCCGCCGGAAAACGCGACGGGCAACTTTACCAAGATCATCCAGCGCGTTCCGGTCAGGATCGCCCTGCCGCAGGATGCGCTCGACAGCGGTCGTCTCAGGGCGGGTCTGAGCGTTGTCGTCGACGTGGACATCCGCACCGCACCCAAGAAGTAACACCTTAAGACGTAACTGGGCTTTGGCCTAACAGCCCCATCGGGGCGGAGGTGGTCCCATGGCTGGGAGCGCAACGACAACTGCAGGATCGATATCGTCCGCGGCACAGGCATCGTCTGCTCCCAAGGTGGACGAGAAGATGCCGACCGGCCGGCTGATCGCGTTTTTCGCGATGGTCGTCGGCATGTTCATGTCGATCCTCGACATCCAGATCGTGTCTGCGTCGCTGTCTGAAATTCAGGCGGGTCTTTCGGCCGGTTCGGACGAAATTGGCTGGGTGCAGACGTCGTATCTGATCGCCGAAGTCATCATGATCCCGCTTTCTGGCACCTTGGCGCGCATCGTCTCGACGCGCTATCTGTTTGCGTTCTCGGCGGCCGGCTTTACGGCCGCGAGCGCGCTTGCGGCGACGGCATCCAATATCGACCAGATGATCGTCTACCGCGCGATCCAGGGCTTTATCGGCGGCGGTATGATTCCGTCTGTGTTTGCGGCAGCCTTCACCATTTTCCCGGCATCGAAGCGGGCGTTCGTCTCGCCGATCATCGGGCTGATCGCGACGCTTGCGCCCACGATCGGACCAACGGTCGGCGGTTATCTCTCGAACGCGTTTTCGTGGCACTGGCTGTTCCTGGTCAACATCATTCCCGGCATCTTCGTGACGATCCTGACCTGGCGGTTCATCGATTTCGACAAGCCGGAACTGTCGCTGTTCAAGAAGTTCGACTGGTGGGGCCTTGCCGCGATGGGCGTGTTCCTCGGCGGTCTCGAGTATGTGCTGGAAGAGGGCAATTCCAACGACTGGTTCAACGACCACATGATCGTCATCGGTGCCATCGCATCGGGGCTTGGCTGCCTGGTCTTCTTCTATCGCGCCTTTACCTCGGAATTTCCCGTCGTGGACCTGACGGCGTTTACGAACCGGAACTTCGCGTTCGGCTCGATCTTCTCCTTCGTGATGGGTATCGGGCTCTACGGGCTCACCTATATCTACCCGGTCTATCTCAGCCGCATCCGCGGTTACGACAGCCAGATGATCGGCGAGACCATGTTCGTCTCGGGTCTTGCCATGTTCGTCACGGCGCCGATCGCAGGCAAGCTGTCGACCAAGATGGACCTGAGAGCGATGATGGTGATCGGTTTCATCAGCTTTGCCTCCGGCACCTATATCATGACCGGCATCACCGCCGATTGGGACTTCTACGAGCTTCTGATCCCGCAGATCCTGCGCGGTTTTGGCCTGATGATGTGCATGGTGCCGATCAATAATATCGCGCTTGGCACTTTGTCTCCGGCCCGCATCCGGGGGGCGTCCGGCCTGTTCAACCTGACCCGCAACCTTGGTGGCGCGGTGGGGCTTGCGATCATCAGCACGCTTTTGTCCAACCGCCAGGACGTGCATTACGAGCGGCTGCGCGAGCATCTCGACTGGGGCAACCGGATCGCTTCCGACCAGCTCGACTCGATGGCGTCCAATCTGAACACCTACGGTCTAGATGGCGCGACCGGCGCGATCCGGCAGATGGTGCAGCTGGTGACCAAGCAGGCCGTGGTGATGTCATTCTCGGACGTTTTCCTGATCCTGACCGTGCTGTTTGCGATGATGATCCTCGGCGTTGCCGCCATCGAAAAGCCAGCCCCCCAGGGCGGTGGCGGTGGTAGCGGCCACTGATCGCGGACTTCGCGCTGAAGATTTCTAAGAACCACCGCCTGCAGAGGGGTCGTCGCAAACCGCGGCGGCCCCTTTGCGATTCATCCAGCGCGTTGTTCGAATAAATTTGATTTACGTACCTCAAATTCTCCGTTACGAAGATCGGCGGAGGACCGCATGAAGCCAACCGTACACGATATCGCGCGTAGCGCCGGCGTCAGCCTGGCGACCGTCGACCGTGTGCTGAACGGTCGGCCGGGCGTGCGGCGCATCACCCAGGAGAAGGTCGAGGAGGCGATCGCCGTCCTCGGCTACGTGCGGGACGTGGCGGCGGCGAACCTTGCCAAGGGACGGACTTACGCCTTCACCTTCGTTCTGCCTGAGAACGACAACTCGTTCATGATCGGCTTGCGCGAAGAGGTGGAGCAGGCGGTTGGTCGCTCCGGCGCCGAACGAACTCGTATCCGCGTCGTCGACGTGCCGCCTTTCGACGGGCAGGCCTTGTCGACCATGCTGGAAGGCGTGCTTGCCGAGAGGCCTGACGGTGTCGCGTTCGTGGCGGTCGAAAGCAGCGACGTGCAGGCAGCGGTCGCAAGGCTGCGGGAGGCGGGCATTGCCGTCGTGACGCTGGTGTCGGACCTGCCGGGCTCGCAGCGGCACCATTTCGCCGGGATCGACAACCACGCGGCCGGGCGCACCGCTGCCAATCTCCTCGGAAGGTTTCTCAGCGGTCGCGACGGGCGGGTGGCGATGGTTGCCGGATCGATGCTGGTGCGCGATCACCGCGAGCGGCTGGAAGGGTTTCTGTCCGTGCTATCGGAGGATTTTCCGCGGCTTGCCATCCTGCCGGTGATCGAAGCGCGCGACGATCCTGCTATTGCCGAGGAATTGGTGACGGGCCTGTTTCGCCGCTATCCGGATGTGATCGGGCTCTACAGCCTCGGCGCTGGCAATCGCGGGATCCTCAAGGCTGTGCGCAGCCTGCCGGAAGCACGCAGACCTGTGATCATCGCGCATGAGCTGACGCGATCGACGCGGGCAGCGCTGGCCGACGGTGTCGTCGATGCGGTGCTGAACCAGGATGCCGGCCATGAAGTGCGCAGCGCCATAAGGGTGCTGAAGGCGAAGGCGGACGGGCTTCCCGTGATCGCCGCACAGGAGCGCATTCGTATCGACATATTCTTGAAGGATAACCTGCCCTGACGGGCAATCGTGCTCCGGACCATTTCAAGCGGACCGAACACGACGTGTGACGAAACAAAGATCTGCCGAAACGCGGCAGCAACAGGAGAAGGCAAGCATGTATCTCGGTCTCGATCTGGGCACTTCCGGCGTCAAGGCGATGCTGATCGACGGCGATCAGACGATCATCGGCTCGGGGAACGGGACGCTCGACGTATCGCGCCCGCATTCCGGTTGGTCGGAACAGGAGCCGGCTCACTGGATCCGCGCCTGCGAAGAGGCGATCGACGGGCTGAAGGCGAAGTTTCCTAGGGAGCTTGCCGCAGTCAAGGGCATCGGCCTTTCCGGCCAGATGCATGGCGCGACGCTGCTTGATGCCGACGACAAGGTGCTGCGGCCCTGCATTCTCTGGAACGACACCCGCTCCTTTAAGGAGGCAGCGGCGCTCGATGCGGATCCGCGTTTCCGGGCCATCACCGGCAATATCGTGTTTCCGGGGTTTACCGCGCCGAAGCTTGCCTGGGTGAAGAACAACGAGCCGGAGATCTTTGCGAAGGTCGCCAAGGTTCTGCTGCCCAAGGATTACCTGCGGCTATGGCTGACGGGTGAGCACATTTCGGAAATGTCCGATTCGGCCGGCACGTCCTGGCTCGATACGGGCGCGCGCAAGTGGTCATCGGAACTCTTGGCAGCGACCGATCTTACCGAGGATCAGATGCCGTCGCTGGTCGAGGGCACTGAGGAAGCCGGGCGCCTGCGGGGCGAGCTGAAGTCGAAATGGGGAATTGCCGGCGATGTCGTGGTGGCCGGTGGGGCCGGCGACAATGCGGCGTCTGCCTGCGGCATGGGGACGGTCGCCGAGGGGAATGCATTCGTCTCGCTCGGAACATCCGGCGTGCTGTTTGCCGCCAACGCCTCCTATCTGCCGAAGCCGGAAAGTGCCGTACATGCGTTCTGCCACGCGCTGCCGAAGACCTGGCACCAGATGGGCGTCATCCTGTCGGCCACGGATGCGCTCAACTGGCATTCGAAAGTGTCCGGCAAGCCTGCTGCCGATCTGGTTGCCGAACTCGGGGAAGGCCTAAAGGCCCCGACCGGCGTCACCTTCTTGCCCTACCTTTCCGGCGAGCGCACGCCGCATAACGATGCCGTCATTCGCGGTGCCTTTCTCGGGCTCGAACATGAGAGCAGCCGTGCGGTGCTGACCCAGGCGGTGCTGGAAGGCGTGACCTTTGCGATCCGCGACAATCTCGAAGCGCTGAAATCGGCGGGAACCTCGATCTCCCGCGTCACCGCAATCGGCGGCGGTTCGCGCTCGCGTTACTGGCTGTCGTCGATTGCCACTTCGCTCGGCGTTCCCGTGGATATTCCGGCCGACGGCGATTTCGGTGCGGCCTTCGGCGCGGCCCGGCTCGGGCTGATCGCGGCGACCGGTGCCGATCCGGTTGCGGTCTGCTCCGCTCCGAAAACGGAAGCGGTGATCGAACCGGAAGCTGGCCTTCACGACGCCTATGAGGCGGCATACCAGCGCTACCGGGCTGCCTATCCAGCAATTCGCGGCTTGCTGAACTAACCGGCAAAGGGGAGGAGACATCTCCTCCCCCAAGTCGGGCAATTCGAACCACGCTTTACCGGCTACAGTGAGGTACGTACCTCACCTTGACGCACTTACCAGAACCAAGTTTCTACCAAGGAGGAAACCACCATGAGCACAGGCTTTTTCGGCGATATCACCAAGATCAAGTACGAAGGTCCTGACAGCACCAATCCGCTGGCATTCCGGCACTACAATCCGGATGAAATGGTCGGCGGCAAGCGGATGGAAGAGCATCTGCGGTTTGCCGTTGCCTATTGGCACACGTTCACATGGCCGGGCGGCGATCCCTTCGGCGGCCAGACATTCGAGCGTCCGTGGTTCGACGACAGCATGCAGGCGGCCAAGCTGAAGGCCGACGTGGCGTTCGAATTCTTCGATCTGCTCGGTTCGCCCTATTACTGCTTCCACGATGCGGACGTGCGCCCGGAAGGCGCAAACTTTGCGGAAAACACGAAGAACCTCAACGAGATCGTCGACTACTTCGAAAAGAAGCAGGCCGACACCGGCGTGAAGCTTCTGTGGGGCACGGCGAACCTGTTTTCGCATCGCCGCTATATGTCCGGCGCTGCCACCAATCCCGATCCTGATGTGTTTGCCTTTTCGGCGGCGACCGTCAAAACCTGCCTGGACGCCACCAAGCGTCTCGGCGGTGCTAACTATGTCCTGTGGGGCGGTCGCGAGGGTTATGAGACGATCCTCAATACCGATTTCACCCGCGAACTCGACCAGATGGGCCGCTTCCTCAACCTCGTCGTCGAATACAAGTACAAGATCGGCTTTGAAGGCACGATCCTGATCGAGCCGAAGCCGCAGGAGCCGACCAAGCATCAGTACGACTACGACGTTTCCACCGTGTATGCCTTCCTGCAGAAGCACGGGCTGGACAAGGAAGTGAAGGTCAATATCGAGCAGGGCCACGCGGTTCTTGCCGGCCATTCCTTCGAGCACGAGATCGCCATGGCGAACACGTTCGGCATTTTCGGCTCGATCGACATGAACCGCAACGACTACCAGTCGGGCTGGGATACGGACCAGTTCCCGAACAACGTGCCGGAAATGGCGCTGGCCTACTATCATGTTCTCGCCGGCGGCGGGTTCAAGAACGGCGGCACCAACTTCGATTCCAAGCTGCGTCGCCAGTCGCTCGATCCGGCAGATCTGCTGATCGGTCATATCGGCGGCATGGATTGCTGCGCCCGTGGCCTGAAGGCAGCGGCGAAGATGATCGATGACGGTGCACTGAAGACGCCGCTCGATGCGCGCTACGAAAAGTGGGACAGCCCGGAGGCGCAAAAGATGCTGCGCGGCGAGTACAAGCTCGACGAAATAGCCGCCCGCGTCGAGAAGGAAGGGATCAATCCCGAGCCGAAGTCCGGACGCCAGGAATATCTCGAAAACGTGATAAACCGCTACGTCTGATCAACGCTACCCCATCGTGCTGTGACAAAGCTGTGAACGGCCCCGAAATGCTGACCTTCAGCGCAACATTTCGGGGCTGGAAACGTTTGATCCCGTGCTTATGTTAAGGCTTGGCGAACGGGATCATCCTGCGACCCTTTCAAACGTGAGTTCTGCCGAGGCCTCGGTCGCGAAAGCGGTCGGCAAAGGCCTCCAACGACACGAAGGAGAATGACATGAAGTGGACTGCACCTAAGTTTGTCGAAGTAAGCTGCGGCATGGAAATCAACCGTTACGCACCTGCAGACGGCAGCGAGCCGGTTCTGTTTTAATCATGACGAGCACGGGACCCATGACCGGTCTCCGGTTTCTGGTGCTCGGCTCTGCAGCCGGCGGCGGATTACCGCAGTGGAACTGCAATTGTTCCAACTGCGCCGCCGCCCGCGATCCGTCTTCGGGGATCCTGCCGCAGACGCAGTCGTCTCTCGCCGTAAGTATTGACGGAGAGACCTGGGCGATCTTCAACGCCTCGCCGGATATTCGCCAGCAAATCCAGCAGACGCCGCATCTTCATCCGAAAGCCCTCCGCCACAGCCCGATCCAAAGCGTCGTCATCACCAATGCCGATGTGGATCATATCGGCGGTCTCCTGACGATCCGCGAGAAGCAGGCGTTTTCACTGTTTTCGACGGCCGCGATCGGCTCCGTTCTCGATGCGAGCCCGGTCTTCCGAGTCCTGGATCCTGATTTCGTGGCGCGCAAGACGATCCGTCTCGACGAGGATTTTTCACCGCTCGATGGGCTTGAGGCGCGCATCTTTGCAGTGCCCGGAAAGGTCGCCTTGTTTCTCGAGGATGGCGAACCTGAGCTTGGTCTCGAAGGCGAGCAGACAATCGGCGTCGAGTTCGTGGCAAACGGCAAGCGCGCCTACTATATTCCGGGCTGTGCGACGCTTCCGGACTGGCTTTGCGAGCGCATAAGCGGCGCCGACCTCGTGTTCTTCGATGGCACCGTGTTTACCGATGATGAGATGATCCGCGTCGGTACCGGCATCAAGACCGGCCAGCGCATGGGGCATATGCCGATCACTGGCGACGACGCCGGAGGTGGGGGTAGCCTGGAAGCCCTGTCGAAGCTTGGCATAGGCCGCATGGTCTATGTCCATATCAACAATACGAACCCGATCTGGCGCCAAGGCCCGGAGCGGGACGCGGTCACAGACGCCGGCTTCGAAGTCGGCCATGACGGCATGGAGATCGAACTTGCCTGACGCCCTGAATGTTGCCCTGAACAGAACCGATTTTGAAGCCCGGCTGCGCGCCATCGGTGCTGCGCGCTATCACGACAAGCATCCGTTTCACGGCATGCTGCATGGTGGCGGATGCTCGATGACGCAGGTGCGCGCCTGGGTGATCAACCGGTTCTATTATCAGAGCCGTATTCCGCTGAAGGATGCCGCCTTTATGTCGCGCTGCGAGGATATCTCGATCCGGCGCGCGTGGCGCAAGCGTATCGAGGACCATGACGGCGGGCGGGAAGAGGGCGGCGGTATCCGGCGCTGGCTGAAGCTTGCCGAGGCGGTCGGGCTTGATCCGGATTACGTAGAATCAACCCGGGGCGTTCTGCCGGGCACGCGGTTTGCCTGCGATGCCTATGTGCGTTTCGTGCGTGACATGCCGATGCTCGATGCGGTTGCCGCGTCGCTGACCGAGCTTTTCGCGCCCACCATTCACAAGAACCGCATTGCAGGACTGCTCGAGCACTACGCTTTCGCCAATGAAGACGCGCTCTCTTATTTCCGCAAGCGGCTCGATGAGGCGCCGGTCGATGTCGCCTTCGGGCTCAACTACGTTCTCGACCATGCGGACACGTTGGAAAAGCAGGATGCGGCCGCGGCTGCGCTGACCTTCAAGACGGACGTTTTGTGGGCGCAGCTTGATGCGTTGCAGAGCGCTTATGTATCGCCGGCACTTCTGCCGCCGGGTGGATGGGACGGCAAGGAGGGCGTGATTGGCGCTCTCGATCAGCCGGCTCTGAGAGAACCTGCGCGGGGAGCGGCGGAATGAGCGAACCTTCCGCAGTCACCGTGACCGCGCAGACGGTCGCCAAACTTGCCCGCGGCGTGCGGCTTCGGGAGGACCCGGTGCGCGGCCAGACGGTGCTGCTTGCGCCGGAACGGGCGCTGGCGCTCGATGAGATCGCCGTGATGATCGTCAACGCGCTCGACGGTGTGCGTGATCTGGACGCGATCGCGCAGGAATTCTCCGTAAAATTCGAAGCGCCCAAGGAGCAGATCCTGGTCGACGTGATTGCCTTCGTCGACGAGTTTTCCAAGCGGCGCATGCTGGAGTTGAAATCGTGAATGAGCATGTCAGCATTGCGCGGACAAGTGCCAAGACTACCGACAGAACGAGCGAATGGACCGACCGGGACGGCGTGACGGGTCGTATCCGCATCCCGGCACCGATCGCTATGCTTGCGGAGCTGACGCATCGCTGTCCGCTGGCCTGCCCCTATTGCTCCAATCCGCTGGAGCTGGAAGGCATCAGCACCGAGCTTTCCACGCAGGAATGGATCCGGGTGTTTCAGGAAGCAGCAGCACTTGGCGTGCTGCACCTGCATCTCTCGGGCGGCGAACCGGCGTCGCGGCGCGATCTGGTGGAGCTGACGGCGGCTGCCGCCAAGGCCGGGCTTTATACCAATCTGATCACGTCGGGCATCGGCCTCAACGAGAGACGCATCGCCGAGCTATCCGCAGCAGGCCTCGACCATCTGCAGCTTTCGATCCAGGGCGCGACGCCTGTTCTGGCGGACAAGGTGGGTGGTTACAAAGGCGGTTACGATCGCAAGATCGCGGTGGCCGAGTGGACACATGCGGCCGGCATTCCGCTCACCGTCAACGCCGTCTGCCACAAGCAGAACATGGACGAGCTGGGCGCCATGCTGGATCTTGCCGTCGAACTCGGTGCGCGCCGCATCGAGATCGCCACCGTGCAGTTTCACGGCTGGGCCGAGAAGAACCGCAAAGCGCTGATGCCGACCAAGGAACAGGTGCTGCACGCCAACGCCTTTGTTGAGGAAGCGCGCAAACGGCTGGAAGGCATCATCGTCATCGATTACGTGCCGGCCGATCACCACTCGACCTTTCCGAAGGCCTGCATGGGCGGCTGGGGACGCACGGGCCTGAATGTTACGCCATCGGGCAAGGTTCTGCCCTGCCATGCGGCCGAAAGCATTCCGTCGCTCAACTTCGAGACCGTGCGCGACATGTCGCTGACCGACATCTGGTATGACAGCCAGGCGTTCAACGCCTATAGGGGCGACAGCTGGATGCCGGATCTTTGCCGGTCCTGCGATCGCAAGGGCGTGGATTTTGGCGGTTGCCGTTGCCAGGCGATGGCGTTGGCCGGCGACGCCGCGACCACCGACCCGGTCTGCATCCTGTCGCCGATGCGCCATCTTCTGGTCGAGCAGGCAGAGATCGACAGCCGCGCCGAGCCCCCTGAATTCGTCTATCGCGGCCGCTAACGCCACTTCCGGTGGTGTCGCGAATGTGAACGAAGCTCATGAGCTGAAACTGCTTTACGTACCTCAAATTCTTCGATAGCCTGAAATTCAGGGAGGAATTTCAGTGCATCACATCACTTGCGAGGAGGCAGGTGTTGTGGGCGTGCCGCGTTGCGGCTGCTTCACGACGCTTCTGATTTTGAGGCCGGTGCATGGTTGATGCGTCCGGGCATACGGCTGCGCCTCTGCTCGATGCGCGCGGCCTTTCAAAGACGTTCGGCATTGTCGAAGTCCTCAAGGATATCGCGCTCACCGTTCGCGCCGGAGAGGTCCACGCGATCATCGGCGAGAACGGCGCCGGCAAATCCACCTTGATGAAGATCCTTGCCGGCAACCATCAGCCGACAAGCGGCGAACTTGCGATCGACGGACAGGTCGTCAGCTTTTCGGGGCCGGTCGATGCGGAAAAGCATGGCATCGTGCTGGTGCATCAGGAAATCCTTCTCGCACCGGATCTGACGGTGGCGCAGAACATCTATCTTGGACGCGAGGTTCGTAAGGGCATCGCGCTGGACGACCGGGCGATGAACACGGGCGCCGCAGAGGCGATCCGCGATCTGGGCGCCGATATCGATCCCGAGACCATCGTGTCGCGGCTTTCGATCGCGCAGCGCCAGCTGGTGCAGATCGCGCGGGTCCTGCTGGTGCCGCATCGCATCGTCATCTTCGACGAACCGACGGCTTCGCTGACGCCGCACGAAACCGAAGCGCTTTTGAAGGTCATCACCGATATCCGCGCCAAGGGCGTCGGCGTGCTCTACATCTCGCACCGGCTGCCGGAGGTAAAGGAGATCGCCGACCGCGTGACGGTGCTGCGCGACGGGCGGCTGGTCGCTTCGCACCCGACAAGCGAGCTGGAACCGGCCGACATGGCGCGGCTGATGGTGGGTCGCGACGTGGCAAAGCTCTATCCGGACCGGCAGGCGGCCATCGAGCCCGAAACGGTACTTCAGGTCGAAGGCTTCGACGTGCCGGGCTATGCCCGAGATGCCGGTTTCACGCTGCACAAGGGCGAGATCCTCGGCTTTGCCGGACTGATCGGCGCCGGTCGCACGGAGCTCATGGAAGGGCTTGTCGGGCTTCGACCGGCCAAGGGGAAGGTGACGCTCCGGGGCCGGCCGGTTCAGTTCACCGACGTGCATTCGAGCCTCAAGGCGGGCGTCGCCTATCTTTCCGAAGACCGCAAGGGCAAGGGCCTGCTTCTCACCAAGGACCTCACCGTCAATCTGACACTTGCCTCGCTCGGCAAGTTCATCCGTGGCCTGCAGATCGATCGCAAGCGAGAGGCGCAGGCGCTCGACAAGGCGATCGAGGATTTCGACATCCGAACCGGTACGAAGACGATCCTCGCAGGCCAGCTTTCCGGCGGCAACCAGCAGAAGCTGCTGCTCGCCAAGATGATGCTGCTCGATCCGCAGGTTGTCATCATCGACGAGCCGACGCGCGGCATCGATATCGGCAACAAGGAACAGATCTACAAATTCATCGCCGCTCTGGCCGCGGAAGGGCGTTCGATCATCGTCGTCTCGTCCGAAATGCCGGAGCTGATCGGCATCTGCGACCGCATTCTGGTGATGCGCGGCGGCCGGATCGTCGGCGAAGTTCAGGGAGACCACATGACGGAAAACGAGATCGTCCAGCTTGCAACCGGTGTCAATGTCGGCGCGGGAGAGGCGGCATGAGTGCGGTCGTAACCGAGACGAAGGCGCCGAAGACTTCGCGCGACTGGGACATGGCGGCCATCGCGCCGTTTGTTGCGCTGGCGCTGCTTCTGGTGCTCGGCTATTTCGCCAACCCGAATTTCGTGTCGCTGGCCAACCTCACCAACGTCATCACCCGCAGCGCCTTTATCGCCGTGATAGCGCTTGGGGCGACCTATGTGATCTCGGCGGGGGGACTGGATCTCTCGGTCGGGGCGATGGTGGCGTTTGTCGCCAGCCTGATGATCCTGTTCATGAACTCAGGCGTGATTGCCGATCCGATGCTGATGCTGATGGCCGGCATGGCGGTGGCGCTGGTTCTGGGGGCGGCCTGCGGGCTGGCGAACGGGCTTATCACCACGCTCGGGCGGATCGAGCCGTTTATCGCGACGCTCGGCACGATGGGGATCTATCGCGGCCTGACGACGTGGCTTTCCCAGGGCGGTGCGATCACGCTCAAGGACCGGCAGTTGCAGCAGCTCTACCGGCCGGTCTATTTCGGCGACGTGTTCGGCGTGCCGATCCCGATCATCGTGATCTTCGTGACGGCGGCGCTCGCTGCCTTCGTGCTCTACCGCACCCGGTATGGCCGTCATGTGATCGCCGTCGGATCGAACGAGGAAGTGGCGCGCTATTCGGGCATTTCGGTCAACAAGGTGCGCACCATCGCCTATGTGGTGCAGGGGCTCTGCGTGGCTGTTGCTGTCATGATCTACGTGCCGCGGCTGGGATCGACGTCTGCGACGACAGGCATCCTGTGGGAATTGCAGGCGATCACGGCGGTCGTTGTTGGCGGGACGGCACTTCGGGGCGGGGTGGGTCGCATCTGGGGCACGATCTGCGGCGCTTTCATTCTGGAAATCGTCGGCAACATCATGATCCTGTCGAACTTCGTGTCGGAATATCTGATCGGAGCGATCCAGGGCGCGATCATCATCATCGCCATGCTGGTGCAGAGGTCGCTGATGCGAAAGTAAGAGGTTGTTACGGGACCCCTCCGGCCTGCCGGCCATCTCCCCAACAAGGGGGGGAGAAGACTTGCCGCAATCGCCTGCCTCGATCGAGTGTTGGCGATAGCTGCCGGGTTAAGCCCGCCCCCTTGTGGGCAGGGCGGGGAGGGGTTTCGGGTCGCTGAGACCAATGGTTTGGCCGGGCCTCTGGGGCGGGTCCGGTTTCGGGAGGATGACCCCTTAAACTCTGGGAGAGAGAACATGCATAGAAGAACATTCGGTCTCGGCGTTGCAGGACTTGCAGCGTCGGTTGCGGCGCTACCTGGCATCGCGCTTGCGCAGGATGCGAAGAAGGTGACGATCGGCGTGTCAATTCCGGCCGCCGACCACGGCTGGACGGCCGGCGTGGTGTTTCATGCCGAACGCGTCGCTAAACTGCTGATGGCCGAGCACAAGGGGCTCAATGTCATCGTGAAAACCTCGGCGGATCCGGCCAGCCAGGCAAACGCAGTGCAGGATCTGGCGGTGCAGGGCATCGATGCGCTCGTCATCCTGCCGAGCGATCCGGATCAGCTGGTCACCGCGATCCAGCAGGTGAAGGACGACGGCAAGTTCGTGGCGCTGGTCGACCGTGCACCATCGGTCAACGACAACACGATCCGTAATCTCTACGTGGCCGGCAACAACCCGGCGCTTGGCGAAGTGGCTGGAAAGTACATCGCCGAGAAGACGCCGGAAGCGCAGGTCGTCGTGATCCGCGGCCTGCCGATCCCGATCGACCAGCAGCGCCAAGACGGGTTCGACAAGGGGATCGCCGGTTCCAAGGTGAAGGTGCTGGAGCGCCAATACGGCAACTGGAGCCGCGACGACGCCTTCAAGGTGATGCAGGATTTTCTGACCAAGCATCAGAAGATCGATGTGGTCTGGTGCCAGGACGACGACATGGCCGTCGGCGTGCTGGAGGCGATCGAGCAGGCGAAGCGCACCGACATTCAGTATGTCGTTGGTGGTGCCGGCTCCAAGGACATGATCAAGCGCGTCATGGACGGCGATAAGATGATGCCGGTCGACGTGCTCTATCCGCCGGCGATGGTGGCAACCGCCATGCAGCTGACGGCGGCCAACTTCTACGATCAGGTCCCGGTCAGCGGCAACTATATCCTCGACGCCACGCTGGTGACGAAGGAGAATGCGCAGAACTTCTACTTCGCCGACTCGCCGTTCTGAGATCACCAAGGCGAGAGGGGGCGTTTGTCGCAAGACGCCCTCTTTCCTCGCGTCATCCCTGTGCTCGTGACAGGGATTCAAGCCAGCCCAAGTCGCTGGGCTGAAGAAAATTGCTCTGACCCGACGGAAATCGGGTCACTGGATTCCTGTGACAAGCACAGGAATGCCGGAGAGTTTGCGGAACGCACCGAGCCCGACATCGAGGGCGGCATATCGGAAAGGAAACACCATGAAGACGATCAAGGGTCCGGGCATTTTTCTCGGTCAGTTTGCCGGAGACAAGGCGCCGTTTGACAGCTGGGACGGCATCACCAAATGGGCGGCCGACAAGGGTTATCTCGGTGTGCAGGTGCCGACCTGGGCTGGCCAGCTGATCGACCTCAGACAAGCTGCCTCGTCGAAGGATTACTGCGACGAGTTCGCCGGTGTCGCCCGCCAGAACGGTGTCGAAGTGACCGAATTGTCCACCCATCTTCAGGGGCAGCTGGTCGCCGTGCATCCGGCCTATGATGACGCCTTCGACGGCTTCGCTGCGCCGGAAGTGCGCGGCAATCCGAAGGCACGTCAGGAATGGGCGGTCGAGCAGGTGAAGATGGCGATCACAGCCTCGAAGCATCTCGGCATCACGGCGCATGCCACCTTTTCCGGCGCGCTCGCCTGGCCCTACATCTATCCGTGGCCGCAGCGCCCGGCCGGTCTGGTCGAGACCGCCTTTGACGAGCTTGCCCGCCGCTGGACGCCGATCCTCGATCATGCGGACGAAAACGGCGTCGACGTGTGTTACGAGATCCATCCCGGTGAGGACCTGCATGACGGCGTCACGTTCGAGATGTTCCTGGAGCGGGTGAAGAACCATCCGCGCGCCAACATGCTCTACGATCCGTCGCATTACGTGCTGCAATGCCTGGATTATCTCGATAATATCGACATCTACAAAGACCGGATCAAGATGTTCCACGTCAAGGACGCGGAGTTCAATCCGACCGGGCGGCAGGGCGTCTATGGCGGCTTCCAGAGCTGGGTGAACCGGGCCGGACGGTTCCGTTCGCCGGGCGATGGTCAGGTGGATTTCGGGGCGATCTTTTCCAAGATGGCGGCCAACGATTTCGACGGCTGGGCCGTGGTCGAATGGGAATGCGCCCTGAAGCATCCCGAAGACGGAGCCCGCGAAGGCGCGGAATTCGTCAAGCACCACATCATCCGCGTGACGGAACATGCATTCGACGACTTTGCCGCCGGCGGCACGGACGAGGCGGCCAACCGGCGGATGCTGGGGCTTTCATAAAAACCCCTCCCCACAAGGGGAGGGCTTAACCTGCCGCACCCTTCGGTCATGACCCGAGACGTTGCGGAGGGGTCTCTCCCCCTTGTGGGGGAGATGGCCTGCAGGCCAGAGGGGACTTTCCCCGCAATGAATTTCCAAGGAGACATCATCGTGACCATCGAAGCCAAGGACGAACAGACACGCGCACCCCGTATCCGGCTCGGCATGGTCGGCGGCGGATCAGGTGCCTTTATCGGCGCGGTGCACCGGATGGCGGCGCGGCTGGATGACCGGTTCGAGCTTGTCGCCGGCGCGCTTTCCTCGACGGCGGAGAAATCGGCGGCATCGGGGCGGGAACTCGGGCTTGATACGGACCGAACCTACGGCTCCTATGAGGAGATGGCGAGCCGCGAGGCGGAGCGTGAGGACGGCATCGAGGCGGTGTCGATCGTCACGCCGAACCATGTTCATTTCGATGCCGCCAAAGCTTTTCTCAAGCGCGGTATCCACGTCATCTGCGACAAGCCGCTGACCTCCAACCTTGCCGACGCGAAGGCGCTGAAGCAGGTAGCCGACGAGAGCGGCGCACTGTTCATCCTCACCCACAACTACACCGGCTATCCGATGGTGCGCCAGGCCCGCGAGATGGTCGAGAGTGGCGTGCTCGGCGATATCCGTATCGTCCAGGCGGAATATCCGCAGGACTGGCTGACCGAGGCGGTCGAACAGACCGGCGCCAAGCAGGCGGTGTGGCGTACCGATCCGGCCCAATCGGGTGCCGGCGGCTCGACCGGCGATATCGGCACGCATGCCTATAACCTTGCCTGCTTCATCACCGGCTTGAAGCTCGATAGCCTTGCCGCGGATCTAGACAGTTTCGTTGAGGGCCGCCGGCTCGACGACAATGCCCATGTCATGCTGCGCTTCGCGGCAAGACACGGCGAGAAGCCGGCCAAGGGCATGCTCTGGTGCAGCCAGGTGGCGCCGGGCCACGAGAACGGCCTGAAAATCCGCGTCTACGGCACCAAGGGCGGCATCGAATGGGTGCAGGCCGATCCGAACTACCTGTGGTTCACGCCGTTCGGGCAAGAAAAGCGGCTGATCACCCGCAACGGTGCCGGTTCCGGCGCCGCTGCTGCGCGTGTCTCCCGCATTCCATCGGGTCATCCGGAAGGTTATCTCGAAGCCTTTGCAACGATCTACACGGAAGCGGCACTGGCAATTCACGCCCACCGGACGGGCGCGAAACTGGACGAGGCGGTCATCTATCCGACCGTCGACGACGGCGTGAAGGGTGTCGCCTTTGTCGAGGCGTGCGTGGAGTCGTCGAAGAATAACGGTGCGTGGGTGAAGGTGTGAGGTAACGCGAGACTGGTGGGCGGCGTCTGCCCCTTACCCTAACCCTCTCCCCGTAGACGGGGAGAGGGGACGTGGCTCGATCGAGGCAAGGCGCGTGCGGCAAAGGACCTTCTCCCCGCCTGCGGGGAGAAGGGTCCGCAGGACGCAGCCGGATGAGGGGCCTGGGGAAGAGGTGGCGGAAGCCGGATAGGCGTTGGAACCCTCGCCGCGGCCGGATCTACCCCCAGTGTCAGGAGCCCAATATTGACATTTCCATTCAATCTGTACAGATATATGTACATTCTGAGAGGAGAGCATGGTGGCCCACGTTCGTTTGACCGAGTTTAGGCAGAACATTGCGACCCACTTCGACAACGTGATCGCCTCTCGCGCTCCTTTGCTGGTCACGCGTCAGGGGTCAGAGGCTTTGGTTCTGATCGCTGAGGGCGAATACGAGAGCATGCTGGAAACTCTGCATCTTCTTTCCACCCCAGCGAATTCTGATCGGCTGCGCGAGAGTATTGCGCAGCTTCGCGGAGAAGAGCTGATCGAAAAAGACCCGACTCTCTGACATGAACCTTCTCTGGACGGGAAACGCCTGGGAAGAGTACCAATACTGGCAAAGCGTCGATCAATCGATGGTCGAGAAAATCAACGAGCTGATCAGGGATACGAAGAGATCGCCCTTCAAGGGGCTTGGAAAACCGGAACCGCTGAAGGGCAGTCTCTCCGGGTTTTGGTCGAGGCGCATTCTTGGGGAGCATCGACTGGTGTATTGTGTGTCGGGTAAAGGAAGCACCCAGCAACTTCAAATCATCCAGTGCCGTTTTCACTATGAGAGATAGTATAGAGCGTACTTAAGACGATAATCGCGAACGAGCTCGTCGCGCTGAACGGGTTTTCGCGCTCCAAAACCTGTACAACGGGCGGGCATTTGGGTACACGTCGCTGCTATGACGGCCGGGGTCATTGTCTCGGTCGCACCTCCATATGGCGGCATCCTCATGACTGATCCCAAAATTCTCGCAGCCCGCTTCCCGGGTGACTTCACGTTTGGCGTTGCGACCGCCGCCTACCAGATCGAGGGATCGACCAAGGCGGATGGCAGGAAGCCGTCCATTTGGGATGCGTTTTCCAACATGCCGGGGCGGGTTCACAACCGCGACAATGGCGATATCGCCTGCGATCACTACAATCGCTGGGAAGCGGATCTCGATCTGATCGCGGACATGGGCGTTTCCGCCTACCGGTTCTCGCTGGCGTGGCCGCGGATCATTCCTGAGGGCACCGGCCGGATCAACGAGCAGGGGCTCGATTTCTATGACAAGCTGATCGACGGATTGAAGGCGCGCGGCATCAAGGCATTTGCGACGCTCTATCACTGGGACCTGCCGCTGGCGCTGATGGGCGACGGCGGATGGGCGGCGCGATCGACCGCCTACGCGTTCCAGCGCTATGCCAAGGTGGTGATGGCGCGTCTTGGGGACCGGCTGGATTCGGTTGCGACATTCAACGAACCCTGGTGCTCGGTGTGGCTGAGCCATCTCTACGGCGAGCATGCGCCGGGGGAACGCAACATGGAGGCGGCCCTTGCCGCCATGCACCACACCAACCTTGCGCATGGACTGGCGGTCGAAGCGATCCGGCATGTGACGCCGAATGTGCCTGTCGGTCTCGTCCTCAACGCCCATTCCGTCATTGCCGGTTCCGATAGCGCAGATGATAGCGCTGCTGCCGAGCGTGCCTTCGACTTTCACAACGGCGCCTTCTTCGGCCCTGTCTTCAAGGGCGAGTATCCGGCGTCGTTGATGTCGGCGCTTGGCGATCGCATGCCGAAAGTGGAAGACGGCGATCTTGCCGTCATCAGTCAGAAACTCGACTGGTGGGGCCTCAATTATTACACGCCGATGCGCGTTCTTGCCGATACCGCTGAGGGTGCGGAATTCCCGGCGACAAAGCCTGCGCCATTTGTCGAAACGGCGGTGACCGATATCGGCTGGGAAATCTATGCGCCCGCCATGAAATTGCTGGTCGAGGATCTCTACCGTCGCTACGACCTGCCGGAATGCTACGTCACCGAAAATGGCGCCTGCGACAATACCGACATCGGCGCCGACGGCACGATCGATGACACGATGCGGCTCGACTACTATGTCGAGCATCTCGGCGTCGTTGCTGATCTCGCCCGCGACGGTTATCCGATGAAGGGCTACTTCGCCTGGAGCCTGATGGACAATTTCGAATGGGCAAAGGGCTACCAGATGCGGTTCGGCCTGGTCCATGTCGACTATCAGACGCAGGTTCGCACGATCAAGCAGAGCGGCAAATGGTATCGGGATCTTGCGGCCGAGTTCCCTCGGGGCAACCACGCGCCGGCTTGATTTTTGCACGGCGTAGAAGATTTTTTCTCGTTTTCGCCGAATTTGAAATCTCATCCCTGTAAAATATGGCGCAGGCGGGGCATTGATGCGCCATCAATAACGAGGCCTCCCGGCTTCATTGAAAGCCGATCGAATGCTCCGGAAAGTCACCTGTCATCGAATGTGCCGCCTGGCTGCATGAATTGAGACGGCGACCCTTGTCGCCGGGATGACCTGACTGAACGTGTGAGCTTATCATGACACTTGTTACTGCCGTGGCCGATGCCGCTTCGCCTGACGTGGCGAATGCTGCGCCCATGGTTTCGTTCGAAAAGGTGGTGAAACGGTTCGGCGGTGCGTCCGGACAGCCGGAATTCACCGCGCTCGACGGTATCGATTTCTCAGTTGCTCGCGGCTCCATCGCCGGTATCATCGGCCGTTCCGGGGCCGGAAAGTCGACGCTGATCCGGCTGGTCAACGGGCTTGAAAAGGCGACGTCCGGCACGGTCGTGGTCGATGGCGTCGAAGTGGGCGGGCTTAGCGAAGACGGACTGCGTTCGCTCCGCCGCCAGGTCGGCATGATTTTCCAGCATTTCAACCTGCTGTCCTCGCGAACGGCCTTCGACAATGTGGCGCTGCCGCTCGAGATTGCCGGTGTGGACAAGGCCGCGATCAAGGCCAAGGTCGGGCCGCTGCTCGATCTCGTCGGTCTCGGTGACAAGGCCGGGCGCTATCCGTCCGAGCTGTCGGGTGGGCAAAAGCAGCGCGTCGGCATAGCCCGCGCGCTGGCGACCGATCCGAAGCTGTTGCTTTCCGACGAAGCGACCTCGGCGCTCGATCCGGAGACCACCCAGTCGATCCTTGCCCTTCTGAAGCGCATCAATGCCGAACTCGGGCTGACCGTGCTCTTGATCACCCACGAAATGGAAGTGGTGAAAACGGTCGCCAGCCATGTGGCCGTGATCGATGCCGGTCGCATCGTCGAGGCCGGGCGCACGTTCGAGGTTTACGCCGACCCCAGGCACGAGACGACGCGCACGCTGCTTGCCTCTTCGCTCAACCTGCCGGAATGGCTGCGCAACGGCATCAAACGGCAACCATCGGCGGGGGACCGGGCGCTGGTGCGGCTGGTGTTCTTCGGCGACACGGCTTTCAAGCCGCTGACGGGACGTCTGGTTGCCGAACTGGGCGCCGACGTCAACATTCTGGCGGGCGCGATCGAGGAGATCGCCGGCGAGCCTTTCGGATCGCTGGTCGTTTCCTATTCCGCCGACCCGGCCGTGATGGCGCGGGCGCAACAATTCTATGCCGAGACCGGCCTGAAGACGGAGGTGCTCGGCTATGTCGCTTGAGATGCTCATCAACCTTCTCACCAAGGCGCTGACCCAGACGCTGCAGATGGTGGCGATCGCCGGCTTGATCGGCTCGGCCATTGGGCTGCCGATCGGCATTTTTCTTGCCACCAGCGGCCGTGGCGAGCTGTTTCCGGCACCGGCGGCCAACCGCGTCATCGGCCTCATCGTCAATGCCGCGCGCTCGACGCCGTTCATTATTCTGGTCGTTGCGATCATACCGTTTACCCGGTTGATCACGGGAACCTCGATCGGCACCAATGCGGCTATCGTGCCTTTGACGATCGCCACCATTCCGTTCTTCGCGCGCCTCGTGGAGGCGGCGATCCGCGAGATCGACAGCGGGCTGATCGAAGCGGCCCGCGCCATGGGTGCGTCGCCGATGCAGATCGTCTTCAAGGTGCTGCTCGCCGAAGCCCGGCCCGGCCTGATCCTCGCGCTTACCATGACAATGGTCAGCCTGATCGGCTATTCGGCAATGGTCGGCGCGGTCGGCGGCGGTGGTCTCGGCGATCTCGGGATCCGCTACGGTTACCAGCGCTTCATGCCGGAAGTGATGCTTGCCGTCGTCGTGGTGCTGATCGTTCTCGTGCAGCTGGTCCAGAGCGCCGGCGACAGTCTCGCCCGCCGTTTCGACAGGCGCAACCGCAAGACCTGATCAAGAACAAGCCATTCATTCTTTTAAATCCAAGGAGACAGACATGAAGAACATCATTCTCGCCGCCGCCTTCAGTGCGCTGACTGCCGCATCGGCTTTTGCCGAAGACATCAAGATCGGCGTGACGCCCGGTCCGCACGCGCAGATCATGGAAAAGGTCAAGGAAATCGCAGCCCCCAAGGGCCTCAACATCGATATCCTCGAATTCTCCGACTATGTCGTCCCGAACCAGGCGCTGGCTGATGGCGAGCTTCAGGCCAATTCCTTCCAGCACAAGCCGTATCTCGACAATCAGGTGACCGACCGCAAGTTCGACCTGATCGCCGTCGGCACAACCGTCAACTTCCCGATGGGTGTCTATTCCAAGAAGGTGAAGAGCCTCGACGAACTGAAGGAAGGTGCTACGGTTTCGATCCCCAACGACCCGACCAATGGCGGCCGCGCGCTGCTGATCCTGGCCGACAAGGGTCTCATCAAGCTCAATGCCGACAAGGGCCTCAAGGTCACGCCGGCCGACGTCACCGAAAACCCGAAGAAGATCGAATTTGCCGAGCTCGACGCAGCTCAGCTTCCGCGTTCGCTCGATGACGTCGATGCGGCCGTGATCAACACCAACTTCGCGGTCGAGGGCGGTCTCAACCCGGCCAAGGACACGATCGCCAAGGAAGGCGAAAAGGCACCTTACATCAACATCATCGCGATCAACGCGAAGGACAAGGATGCCGCCTGGGTGAAGACGCTGGTCGACAGCTATCACAGCCCTGAGGTGAAGCAGTTCGTGCTCGACACGTTCAAGGGCGTCGTCATTCCGTCCTGGTAACACGTCGAAAGACGATAGGATCTCAGAGTGAAGTGATCTAATCGAGGCCGGTCTCCGTGGAGACCGGCTTTTCTTATTGCAGTTAACGATATCTGAAGAGATCGCCGTCCAATGTGGCCCCCTTAATGAAGGGGCGGGCTATTGTTGTTCATGCCGTCACATTTCCGGCGTTCCGTTCCGGCCGGCCGTCGGTCTGTCGTGGCGATGCAACTTGTCCTGTTCGCAGTCGTCGTCACGCTCGTGACCGTCTTCATTCTGACGGCCGTCGGCCGCATTGCAGATTATGCCAACCGGTATGACGACAGCCGCTCGATGCAGACCACCGAAGGCGCGCTGCAGACCTTCCGAACCCAGCTTCAGGCCACCCTCAACGATTATTCGGCATGGGATGATGCTGCCCAGTTCGTCTATGCCCAGGACGGTCAGGATTGGGTTGTCAGCAATTACGGCGATATGACGTCCAACAGCGGTCTGTTCGATATCGCGATCGTGATGGACACCGAGCGCAACGTGCTGATGTCCTATCAGGAGGGACGTCCGGCGGAATGGAACCCGCGCGAGTATTTCGATACGTCGCTCTGGACCTTGTTCGATCGGGTCCTGTCCACGGGTCGCGACGGTCTGCCGGAAGCCACGGGCTTTGTTCAGACACGCGACGGCGTTGCGGCTGTCGGCGTCGCCCTGGTGCGCGAAAAATCCGGCGCGCTCGACAAGCCGCTCTCGGAGAGACGGTTTCTCGTCTTTGCCCGCCAGCTGGACGAAAAGAAGGTGGCGGAACTTGCAAGGACCTATGTTGTCGAGGGTTTGCGGTTCATCGACAAGACCGATCAGACCAGCAACAGTGTCGAACTTCGCAACCTGCACGGCAAGCTTTTGGTCAAGCTTTCGTGGCAGCCGCGGCGTCCGGGCGACCTCGGCTTCTCCCAGGTGCAGCCTCTGGTCTACGGCGCGCTTGCCATGGTCGGGCTGTTTTTCCTGCTGCTCGTGGTCAGTGGCAGCATCACCCTAAACCAGCTCAAGCGCGACGAAGCCGATGCGAGACGGCTGGCGATGTGCGACCGGTTGAGCGGGCTTTTGAACCGGTCAGGTTTCTTTACCGCTCTCGACGCCCTTGTTCTCGAAAGCCGGGCGCAGGGCGCGCATGTTTTGCTTCTCTATCTGGATCTCGATGGCTTCAAGGAAGTCAACGATGCCTATGGTCACGGGACCGGCGACAAGCTGATCCGCGGCGTGGCGGCCGGGTTGAAGACGCTTGTTGGCAGCGAGGCGATCCTGGCGCGCGTTGGCGGCGACGAATTCGCCATCGCTCTTCCGGTGATGGGGGCATCTCCGGTGGCACCTATTCTCTGCGACCGCATTCTCGGCTTCTTCGGCGAGCCCTTCGTCATCGGCGAACGGGTGGCTGTGATCGGAACCAGTATCGGTGTCGCCATCTCGCCGCGCGGCAACGTGCCGGGAGAGGAGCTTGTCCGTCGGGCCGACATGGCGATGTACCGTGCCAAGGAAACCGGCCGCGGTCGCTATGAGAATTACCGGCCGGAAATGGATGCCGAGCGCGAAGAGCGCAACCGGCTGGAAGTGGACCTGCGGATCGCCATCGAGCGGCGCGAAATCAATATCGTCTACCAGCCCGTGGTGGATGCAACGAACTGGCGGCTGATCGGCGTCGAAGCGTTAGCCCGCTGGACCCGCAAGGGTTACGGACCGGTGCCGCCGGATGTGTTCATTCCGATTGCGGAATCAAGCGGACTGATCGACCAGCTGGGTCTGTTCGTCATGCACCGGGCCTGCGAGCGCATCGCCGACTGGCCCGGCATCAAGCTTGCCGTCAATATCTCGCCCGGTCAGTTCCGCGACCCTGAGTTTTCGCAGCATGTGGCCTCGATGTTCCGCAAGACCGGCACCGATCCGTCGCGCATCACGCTGGAAATGACCGAGGGGTATTTCATTCAGAACCCAGACCGCGCTCGCGCAGCGATTGCCAGGCTGAAAAAGCTCGGTGTCGAAATTGCTCTGGACGATTTCGGCGCTGGTTTTTCGAGCGTCGGATATCTGCGGCAGTTCGGTTTCGACCGGATGAAGATCGATCGCTCGCTGGTGCATGCGATGTCCGAGGGTGACCACGCGGTTCAGACGTTGCAGGCGACCGTGGCGCTTGCCCGTTCGCTCGGCATGCCGGTGACGGCGGAAGGCGTCGAGAGCGAGGACCAGGCGCTGAAGTTGCGGATGACGGGCTGTGATGAATTGCAGGGCTATTTCTTCGGTCGGCCGATGGAATCCCATGAGATCGACGTCATCTACCGCACCGACCGGGGACGGGACGGAAAGCGGATTGCCTGAAAACGTCTCAGGCTAAAGATGCCGCGGCACCTTTGTCTTCAGGATTGCAATCAGGCCCGCATCCATGAACCCGTAGTCGTCGGGGATATCGAGACAGATCAGCCGCTTGCTTTTGAGCTGCGAGCGATATTTCTGCTGGATCTTTGCCCGGTGGGTCCGTTCCATGACGAACAGGATGTCGGCCCATTCGATCAATTCGGCTGAGAGAGGGTTTTCGGCATTATTGTTGGTGCCGGCGGACGACACCTCGATGCCGGGCCATTCTGCAAAAACCTGTTCGGCCGTCGGGCTGCGCAGCTTGTTCTGGCTGCAGACAAAAAGGATGTTTTTCAGTCTAGTCCATCCTTCTCGCGGACGCTCAGCTACCGATATGCTTGACGCCGCGCTGTTTGGCGAGGGCGATCTGGAGCTGCCGCTGACGGTAGCGCAACCGGTCTTCCTCGGTGCGGCTGTCGTAGCAATGGGAGCAGGAGACGCCTTCCTCATATTTGGGCGAGGTGATCTCTTCGGCGGTGATCGGATTGCGGCAGGCGTGGCAGAGCTTGTGGTTGCCTTCCTTCAGGCCGTGCTCGACAGAGACGCGCTCGTCGAACACGAAACAGGCGCCTTCCCACAGGCTTTCTTCTTCCGGCACCTGTTCCAGGTATTTCAGGATACCGCCCTTCAGGTGGTAGACGTCCTCGAAACCCTGCTGCTTCATGAAGGCCGTCGCTTTTTCGCAGCGGATGCCGCCGGTGCAGTACATGGCGATCTTCGGCTTGTTGTGCAGGCCGGTATTGTTCTTCACCCAGTCAGGAAACTCGCGAAACGTCTTGGTGTTGGGGTCGACTGCGCCCTTGAAGATCCCGATCGCGGTCTCGTAATCGTTGCGCGTATCGATGACGATGGTCTCCGGATCCGAGATCAGCGCGTTCCAGTCCTTCGCCTCGACATAGGTGCCGACGATTCTGTTGGGATCGATATCCTCGACCCCCATCGTGACGATTTCCTTCTTGAGCTTAACCTTCATGCGCACGAAGGGCATTTTCGACGCGCGGCTTTCCTTGTGCTCCAGGCCAGAAAATTCCGGCTGGGCGCGCAGAAACGTCAGAAGCTCGGCGATATCAGTGTCGGAGCCTGCAATCGTACCGTTGATGCCTTCGCGGGCGATCAGCAGCGTTCCCTTGATGCCGCGCGCGTCGCAAAAGGCCTGCAGCGGCGTCTGGAACTCACCAAATCGTTCGAACCGCGCAAAGTGATAAAGCGCGGCAACGAGAAATGCGCCCGTGGCTTCGGGGCGGGGGAGAAGGTGGCTTTCGGTCATGCCGGTCCCATACAACCAGATGCGCTGTTGCGCAATGGATTGGGCGCTGTCGTCTTCACGACGCCGCGTGTTTCCAGAGGAGCGCGATCATCCTGCTTTCGGTGGCGGCACTATCGGAAAACACCGATTGGGCGATCGGCAGTGCTTCCTTCCGGAGCGCCTGCTGGCGGGCGATGATGGCGGCGAGTAGCCGCGCCAGCGTGTCGCTGTCGCCGAAAAGGTCGGGGCTTTCGTTGACGAGGCCCGAGAGAACGGAAAGATCGTGCTCGTGACCTAAAAGATCGACCAGTGATTTCGCCTCGGCCTGTTTGGCGCGCATCGCCGACGGCCAGATGTCGCGCAGGAGGGCAAGATGCATCCAGTAGGTCTGGCCGCTCTTGCGCAATTCGTGGAATGCCTCGGCATGGGCGTTGCCTTCGCATTCCTTGATCGCCGCCAGCGCCTGCAGGCGCTGTTTCTTCCAGACCTTGGCAAGCCGGTGGGCGGTCTTTTCCGGCTTGTCGTCCAGCGACAGGCCGTGCAGCGCGTCGATTGCCTCGTGACAGATGATCACCGCCGTCGCCATGCGGGCGGGCAGGTCTTCCTGGCTCTCGGCAATCTCGTCGCGGCGTTTGGAAAGCGCGTCGCGGGCGAATGCAAGGGCTGCCTGTTCTTCCGGCAGAGTAGATTGACCGGCGAGATAATCGACCGTTTCGACAAGTGCCGTTGCATCGCGCACGGCAGAGAGGCTGCGGGCCATGTCGCCGATACGCTTGTTTTCGCGGCTTCTGAACTCTTTGGCGTCCGGCTGGATCAGGCGGTACAGCGCCCGCACGCGCTTGAAACGCTTGCGCGCATCGTGGATCGCCGTGTGAGCCCCATCGGGCTTGTCGGCGAGATAGCGGACCGCCTTCGACAGCTGCTGCTCGGCAACCGCGACAAACTCGACGGTAAACGGCTTATCGGGTCGCAGGTGGTAGGCCATCGAGAAGCTCCCTGCTCAGATCCTGGTTGGCCATGACGGCATTGGAATAGCGGCGATCGCCGGTGACGTCGTCGCCGATCCAGTCCGGTATCGGCGGCTGATCGGTTTCGTTTTCAAGTTCCACTTCCGCGACGACGAGCCCCTTGTAGACGCCTGCGTAGACATCGACTTCCCAGGTATAGCCCTGATGCTCGACATTGAAGCGGGTCTTGTCGAGCACGATGCCGGTCGCACCCTCAGCCATGTCCTTGGCATCGGCCAGCGGGATTTCGTATTCGAACTCCGAGCGCGAGAACATCTCCGAGCCGATCTTGATGGTCAGCTTGGCCTTCTCGTCATCCATGATACGGACGCGAACCGAGCGATCGTCGGCCACGGCGATATAGGCCTGAAGGAACCGCGAGGAGGATGCGATCTCGTGCCGCCAGGCATCGTTCTTGACCAGATACTTGCGCTCGATTTCCTGTCCCATAGGTCCCGTCTTGGTTGTTGAGATGTACCGTAGCGCAAAGATGCACAAGGGCAAGAGTATCGGCAAGAGCATGGTAAAGCGGTGCTTCGGCCGGGTCCTCAAGAGAAGCACGCAAGGGGCGATAGGTTGCGTCGATCGGGGGATTTGTCCTCGACAATGACGTGATCGACCGTTATTTCCGGGCAAGGGATTTCAATCGTTTTAGGGAGTGTTCTTCATGGCTGAACAGAATCCGGGCCAGAACCCAAGCAAGACTGAAAAGCTGCTGACCATCCTGAAATTGCAGCCCGTCGTTCCGGTGCTGATCGTTGACGATGCGAAGTCTGCTGTCGGGCTTGCGCGGGCGCTGGTCGCCGGCGGGCTCCGGGCGATCGAGATCACCATGCGCACGCCGGCAGCACTCGACGCCGTGAAGGCGGTTGCAGCCGAAGTCGAAGGCGCCAATGTCGGAGCCGGCACGATCCTCAACGCGAAAGACTGGGAAGCCGCCGTGAAGGCGGGCTCCACCTTTATCGTGTCGCCGGGCGTTTCTCCGGGCGTGCTGTCGGCCGCCAAGGATTCGCCGGTTCCGCTTTTGCCGGGTGCAGCGACTGCCAGCGAACTGATGACGCTCCGGGAAGCCGGTTACAACGTGATGAAGTTCTTTCCTGCCGAACAGGCCGGTGGTGCCGCCTATCTGAAGGCCCTGTCATCGCCACTCGCAGGCACGCTGTTTTGCCCGACCGGCGGCATTTCGCTGAAGAATGCCAACGATTACCTGTCGCTCCCCAACGTCATCTGCGTCGGCGGTTCCTGGGTAGCCCCGAAGGAACTCGTCGCAGCCGGCGACTGGGCCGCCATCACCAAGCTTGCCTCCGAGGCGTTCGCGCTCAGGGCTTAAATCCGTTCTGACATTTTCGTTATCGGCGGCGCGGGAAAATTGTTTTCCTGGGCTGCCGTTCCTATCTCCGGGTTCGAATTCAACAGTAGGAGATACGGATGTTCGACGCGAAGAAGCTTCTTGACCAGTTCCTGGGTTCGCAGGTTCCCGGTCTTTCGGGAAGCGTGAAGGGCCGGGCTGGGCAGTTCGGCGATATGGCGAAGAACAATCCGTTGAAGTCTGCCGGCATTGCCGCAGCACTTCTCGGCACCAAGACCGGCCGCAAGATTGCCGGCAATGTGGTGACCGTGGGTGGCATCGCAGCCGTCGCGGGTCTCGGGTATCTCGCCTACAAGAACTACAAGTCCGGGCAGTCGCCGCAGGCAGCGATTCAGCCGACGCCGTCTGCTGCCGAGCCGATTGCGCTGCCGCCGCCGGACAGCCCGTTTTCGCTTC
Organism: Rhizobium sp. Leaf306; assembly: GCF_001423425.1. Taxonomy (GTDB): domain Bacteria; phylum Pseudomonadota; class Alphaproteobacteria; order Rhizobiales; family Rhizobiaceae; genus Neorhizobium; species Neorhizobium soli. Next base: position 235,413 of record NZ_LMNX01000004.1, on the reverse strand, counting down.
AGTCACCTGAGCTTACCAACGATTTCGCCCTGACCCTGGTGCGCGCCATGATCGCTGCCGCCAAGGCGGACGGCCATATCGATGCGGCCGAGCGGGCCAACATCATGAACAAGGTGCATGAGGTCGATCTCGGCGACGAGGCGGAAGCCTTTATCCGCGACGAGCTTGCCAACCCTGTCGATATCGACGATCTGGTCGCCGCTGCCCGTACCGAGGAGCAGAAGGTGGAGCTTTACACCGCGACCCGCATGACGATCGATCCCGATACACGGGCAGAGCGTGGTTACCTCGATCTTCTCGCGGGACGCCTGGGCCTGCCCGATGCTTTGCTCGAGCATATCGATGCGACGGTCACCGCGGCAAAAGTGCCCGCTTAAAGGGCGAGAACATGGGTAACGATCTCGGTGACATCTACCGCGATTACATCCATTGCCTGAACCGGCAGGACTGGGAGCGGCTCGGGCAGTTTGTGGATGACGATGTCATCCACAACGACCGGCCGCTCGGGCTGTCCGGCTACCGCGACATGCTCGTCGGGAATTTCAGCGATATTCCCGACCTCCGCTTCAGCATTGATCTGCTGGTCGTCGATCCGCCGCATGTGGTCAGCCGGTTGCTGTTCGAGTGTTCGCCTCGGGCCGAGTTTCTGGGGCTTCCGGTCAATGGGCGCCGGGTGTCGTTTAGTGAAAACGTCTTTTATCGGTTCCGCGACGGCAAGATCGTGCAGGTCTGGTCGATTGTCGACAAGGCCGCCATCGAAGCGCAGCTGTGAGCTCCATCGATCAGCTTCGGCCGGTTGCCTTTCGACAGGCGCTGGCCTAAGCCTTGAGGCCTCATCTGCAGGGGTTGCGAGGCAGCCCTTGCGCAGCTTGCTGGAACCGCCCGAATGCGCGATCTCGCCAATTACAAAGTTGCCGCTCCGACACCCGTCACGCTGGCCGGACGGTTCTTGACGCTCGAACCCTATGACCGGGAGAAGCATCTGGCTGATCTTTGGGATGCACTTGGGGGTGCCGAGGGGATCAACGAGCTGATCCGCTATTTTCCGAACGATCAATATTCGACCGCCGAAGAGTTTGGCGCGTGGCTGGACAATGTGAATGCGAACCTTGGCTTCGTGACGCTGGTCGCGCGCGAAAACGCCTCCGGCGCCGTTGTCGGCATGGCGAGCTATATGCGGCCGGACCCGAAGAACGGTGTGATCGAGGTGGGGTCCGTGGCGCATGGGCTTGCCATGAAGCGGTCGCCGATGTCGACAGAGCTGCATTACCTGATGGCTCGCCACGTGTTCGAGACGCTGGATTATCGTCGCTACGAATGGAAATGCCACAACGAGAACGAGCCTTCCAAGGTGACCGCGCTGCGTTACGGCTTTACCTTCGAAGGCGTGTTCCGGCAGCACATCATCTCGCGCGGTGCCAACCGCGATACGGCCTGGTTTTCGATGATCGACAGCGAGTGGCCGGTGATCAAGGCCGGGTTCGAGGCCTGGCTCTCGCTCGATAATTTCGATGAAGACGGCCGGCAGAAAAAGCGGCTGGAAGATCTCAGGGCCGAATTTGCCGGCGGGAAAACCACATGACGCCAGAAGCGAAATCACAGGCGATCGCGGCTGCCGCCATTCTCTTCGGCGCGGCGCTGGTCATCTATCTCATGCCGACCATCGTGTTGTGGATCGGCAATTACTCGCCGCTGCTGGCGTTTTTCGTCGGCGCGCTGCTGGTTCTCGGCTTCTTCCTGATCTTCTGGCTGCGAGCCCGGCATCAGCGGCGGAAGTAATCGTGAGATAGGGTCGGGCGGAAGCCCGAAAACGTCTTCATCCCTGCGCTTTGCACAGGGATGAGCGTGGAGAGCTAGCCGCTCGCCCTTAAGCCGGCTTGGCGCCGATCGCTTCCAGCTCCGCCATCACATCCGCCGACAGTTCGATATCGGCGACGGCGAGGTTTTCGCGCAGGTGTCCGCGCGACGACGTGCCCGGGATCAGCAGGATGTTCGGCGAGCGCTTCAGCAGCCAGGCCAGTGCCACCTGCATCGGCGTTGCGTCGAGCCTTGCTGCGACATCCGACAGCGTCGAGGATTGCAGGGGCGAGAAGCCGCCGAGTGGGAAGAAGGGGACGTAGGCCGTGCCTTCTGCCGCCAGATGATCGATAAGGTCATCGTCGTCGCGGTGCGCGAGATTGTACTGGTTCTGGACGCAGACGATCTCGGTGATCTTGCGGCCATCCTCGACCTGCTTTCGCGTCACGTTCGACAGGCCGATATGCTTGATAAGGCCCTCGTGCTGGAGTTCGGCAAGGACCGTCAGCGGTTCTTCCAGCGAGCCTTCGGCCGGGCCGTGGACATCCAGCATGGAACGCAGGTTGACCACCTCCATCGCATCGAGACCGAGATTCCTGAGGTTATCGTGGACGGCCTTCGTGAGTGCTTTTTTCGAAAAGGCCGGGTTCCACGATGCGTCGTCGCCTCTGAGGGCGCCGACCTTGGTGACGATAACGAGATCGTCGCCATAGGGATGCAGCGCTTCGCGGATGATCTCGTTCGTAATATGCGGACCGTAGAAGTCGCTTGTGTCGATATGGTCGACGCCGGCTTCGATGGCTTCGCGCAGCACCGCAACGGCTTCCGCGCGGTCCTTCGGTGGGCCGAACACGCCCTTGCCGGCAAGCTGCATGGCGCCGTAGCCGAGACGTTTTACGTGGCGTTCGCCGAGTTTAAAGGTGCCGGCTTTTTCAAGATTGGTCATGGTTTTACTCCCTATCGGTGAGACGGAGATAGGGCTATCCAGGCCGCGCGATAACCGGTTACAATTCGGACGGGCTGTACGGCAGGGCGGACAATGAAATATGATGCGGGTGATCTCGGCGCATTCGTCGCGGTGGCGAGGACCAAAGGGTTTCGCGATGCGGCCCGGCTGACCGGGGGCAGCGCTTCGGGATTGAGCGACGCAGTCCGGCGTCTGGAAGAGAAGATCGGGGTTCGGCTTCTCAACCGCACGACCCGTAGCGTCACCCCGACGGAAGCGGGGAGGGCACTGCTCGACCGGCTGGGGCCGGCGCTGTCGGAAATGGAAGCGGCGCTCGACATGGCTGCCGGGTTTCGGGGACGGCCGGCGGGGCTGCTGACGCTGAACGTGCCGGCCAGTGCGGCGCGGATCGTCCTGCCGCAGATCGTGCCGGCGTTTCTGGCGGCCTATCCGGATATCCGTCTCGAGATCATGACCGACGAGAGTTTCGTCGATATCATCGCCGCCGGCTGCGACGCCGGTATCCGCTATGACGAGCGGCTGGAGCAGGACATGATCGCCGTGCCGATCGGTCCGCGCGTGCAGCGTTTCGCACTCGCTGCGTCGCCAGCCTATCTTGCCGCGCGCGGCCGGCCGGACCATCCACGGGATCTTTTGGCGCATTCCTGCATCAGGAGCCGGTTCAGGGACCGTCCGGTGACGCCCTGGGAGTTCGAACGCGATGGCGAGGAGGTGGTGGTGGATCCACCGGCGCAGCTGATCGTGCAGGCTGGAGGCGGGTCCGATCTCGGTGTGGACGCGGCAATCGCCGGCACCGGTATCGTGGCGCTGTTCGAGGACTGGCTGAGGCCGCATTTTGACAGTGGTGCGCTGGAGCAGGTGCTCGAGCCGTGGTGGCCCTCATTTTCAGGGCCGTTTCTCTACTATCCCGGGCGACGGCTGGTGCCGGCTCCGCTGCGCACCTTCATCGATTTCATCAAGGCGATGCCGCAGCCGGGTTGAGCGTTCAGCCCTGCAGCGAGGCGCCGAGCAGGGAAAGGCCGATCAGCAGGATGAACAGGGCGCCGCCGATCTCGATCGCATGGCCGATGCGTCGTCCGCTGCGCGAGCCGGGGCCTGCGAATTTCAGCGCGATATCCTTGGCGCCGACGGCAAGCGTTGCAAGGATCGTCACCGTGATCGCCGTGCCGATCGACATGGCGAGGACAGACAGCACGCCGCCGAGATAGAGGCCATTCAGAAGCGAGAAGCTCATGACGAGGATGGCGCCGGAGCAGGGGCGAAGTCCGACGGCAATGATCGCCGACCAGGCTTCCTTGAGGTTGAAGTTGCGGGCGCCAAGCGTCGACGGGTCCGGCATGTGGCTGATGCCGCAGGCCTCGCAGGTGTCGCTGTCTCCCTGAAATGCGTGGTCGTCGATCTCGACTGCCTGGAATTTGAGACCGGTCGCGCGTCGTCCGTTGGAAGAGCCGTCGAACAGCATGGCGGTCGATCCGCCGGCTGAAGTCGCCGCTGCCGCTGTCCGGCCGCGGTCTGGAGCGCGCACGACCCGCATGCGGAGTGCCCGGATCTTCTTGACCAAAAGCCAGGCGCCGAACAGGGAGACCATGGCAAAGCTTGCAACCTCCATGGTCCAGGTGGCCTGGGTCATGGTGATGCCGGTGCCGCGGAGCAAGACGAAGGCAGCGCCGACCACGAGGATCGCCACCAGGCCCTGCAAAAGCGCGGAGATGAAGGAGATCGTGACGCCGCGGCGCAGTTCGACTTCGTTGGCGATCATGTAGGAGGAAATCACCGCCTTGCCGTGGCCGGGGCCGGCGGCGTGGAAGACGCCATAGGCAAAAGACAGGCCGATCAGGCCGACAAGCGCAGACGGATCCTCGCGCATCGCCCGCAGTGCGCCGGTCAGAGAGCGGTAGAAGCCCTGCTGGTAGGCGTTGATCCACTGGAAGAAGGGGGCGAGCGGGCCGCCCACCGAGAAAGAGGGTTCCGCTGCACCGACGCCGAGCGGCGACTGGGCGTGGGCGGCGGTGGCGACCAGCGTAGCCGCGAGAGCGGCAAACAGCAGGCCGGTCGACGCTTTCCTCAGCATGTCACTTCCATGCGGGTGGCAAAGAGCTTTGTCATGTCGGTCCCCGTCGGATCGTTGAAGAAGGCATCGGTGAGCGAAGCGCTGTTTTGCGAAATCACATCGTCTGGATCGGGCCGTACGACCTTGTGCTGGCACTTTTCGAAGCCCGCACCCTTCAGCACCAGATCCTTGTCGGTGGGGAAGTCGATCGCCGTGTACATGGTGGGGTCGTAGATGCCGAAGGTGAGCTTGCCCTTGAGAGGGACCGGCTTTTCAGGCTTCACCGCAAAGATCAGCATCAACTGCTTGTCCTGCAACGTGGTATGAAAGACGTCCGGCTTCTGGATGCCGATCTGTGCGCCATCCAGCGTCACGGTGGAGAAGTAGTGGTAGTCGGCAAGCGAGGTGCGGATGGTTTCGCCGAGTTCGGCGAGTTCATGCGGATCGAGCTTGAGATCGCCGTTCTTGTCGAAATCGAGGATGACGCTCGAGGAGAACACTTCATCGAAGCGCCAGACATTGCGCAGTTCCTGCACGGTGCCATCGGCGCCTGCGACAATTTCCAGCCGCGCCTCGGCGAAGATATGCGGATGGGCAAGAGCCGGTGCGGGAACGGTCAGGGGTGCAGCCAGAGCCGCTGCCGTCAGAATTGTCGCAAGTCTGTTTCGCATATCCGAGCAGGTCCAGCATAGTTGCGCAGCGGCATTGCGTCCGGACCTGCGCCAAATCAAAAGGGGTGTCGTTCGTCCGTCCGCAAGCTGTGGTCTGGCCCCGAAATGGGACGGAATTTCGACTTCGACGTTATAGAATTACAGGTCAGCGCGGTTGGCGGAACCAGTTGGCGAGGAAATCCACGAAGCTTCGCACCTTGGCCGGAAGGTAGCGGCGATGCGGATAGACCGCATAGATGCCGCGTTCACGGGTGATGTATTCGTCGAACAGATTGACGAGTTCGCCCGACTGGATCGAGGCCATGGCGACGAAGTCGGGGATGATCGCGACGCCGAGACCGGCGCGGGCCGCGCGCAAGGTTGCCTGCGGACTGTTGACCTCGATCGGGCCGGAGACCGCGACCGAAATCATCGAGCCATCAGGATCGACGAAGCGGATATTGTTGTGCCAGCGCGAATTGGTGTCGATAATGAACGGCACCTTGTTCAGCTGCTGCGGATGCGTAAGGGGCCCGTATTGCGCCACGACATCGGGCGTTGCCACCGCATGGACCCGGAAATCGGCGAGCTTCTTGGCGATCAGGCCGGAATCCTCCAGCCGGGTGATTCGGATCGCCAGGTCGAAATTTTCCTCGATCAGGTCGACAAACCGGTCATCGGCGACGATTTCCAGCTGGACGTCCGGATGCGCCTTGGCGAAATCGATGAACGACTGGCCGACATCCGCATCGATGAAGGTGCGCGGCACGGAGATCCGCAGGCGGCCCTTGAGATCGGCATTGTTCTCGCGCACGAGGTCGGCAAGATTGTCGATCTCCTTCAGGATATCGGCAGCCGTGCGATAATAGGTATGGCCCGCCTCCGTCATCGAGAACTGGCGGGTGGTCCGGTTGAGAAGAAGCGCGCCGAGATCGTCTTCCAGTTCGCGGACATATTTCGACAGCAGCGCCTTGGAACGGCCGGTGCGGCGTGCGGCGGCCGAAAAGCCCTCGGCCTCGACCACGTCGATGAAGGCGCGCATGCGGGTGAGTGTGTCCATGGGCGAAGGGTGCTCCCGATCTCAGAAGTCTTCTGTCTCCGCCAGGGCAAGCAGAAATACAAGCGCTGTGCTGAGCCGACGCATGTCTTTCTGGCTGACGGCGCCGATCTGCTGTCAATTTCAAGCAAGCGACGCCGATGAACTTGTACGTCATGACCTGTGACGGATGCCGCAGGCCATTTTCCGGATCGGGTTCGACAAGGATGCCGAAGTCGAGATCAAGACGTGTCGATGTCATCGGGCAGACGACGACCGAAGGACAGGTATCGGACAAATCGTTCGTCTGGATCACGATGGCCGGGCGCGGCTTCCCGTAGTCGCCGGAGATGGAAACGGTGACGATGTCGCCTCGTTTCATTCTTGCCGCGTCCCGCCTGGCTCGTCCTCATTCCAATCCGCAACCCTCTCCATCCATTCGAGGATCTCACGTTCCTCTTCCGGACCAAGGCTTGCGATCACGGCTGCCAGCCGAGCCTGGGCCTCGGGGCTTTTCAGCTCCAGAAGCTGCTCCCGAATTTCAGGTGAGATCACCGTTGAGGACGGTGATCCATGTGTGGTCTGCTTCTCAACCGTCGGCATCCAGTATCTCCAACGCTGGCCTGTTTCACCAGTCGAATCGTGCGCGTGCCCTCGTGGAAATTCTACCGCGGGCTGCCTTTTGATTATTTTCCCCCCGGCCCAAAATACCGCTTGATTATGACCGCGAATATTCTTATCTCCCGTGCAGCCCAAAGTCGCACGTGCCCGTGGGTGTCCGCCGACCCTCTATTTGGTGAGGTCATCGGTAAGGTACCTGGAACTAACCCCTCCAGTCGCTATTCCGGCCATCCGGGAAATGCGAGGACATCTAAAGCAACGACGGTGCGGGCCTTTTTGTTCTCTCCCGGCTTTCCAACAGCCGGGGTTACTGAAGAGGCACACCATCATTGCCGGAAGTGCGGTAGGGACCTCCCTCCAATCCATGGCAGACAAAGCCGGATTTTCGTTCTTGGCAGAACGTTGATCCACTTACCGCGCGTTTGAGCGTGTCAGGGAACCGGTGTCTCCACCGACTGGATCCTGGCGCATGTTCATCCGTCCTTTGTCCTCCGGTTCGCAAGCCGGAGCCTTTGAGATTTGGAAGGGATTGACCATGACCACTGCCCGCATCCTCGACTTCATCAAGACCCAGCGTCCCGATGGTCCCTACCTCGTGGTCGATCTCGATGTCGTGCGCGACAATTTCAACGCCTTCCGCCATGCCCTGCCGGATAGCGCGATCTACTACGCCGTGAAGGCCAATCCCGAGCCGGCAATCCTCAAGCTTCTTGCTTCGATGGGTTCCAACTTCGACTGCGCCTCCGTCGCCGAAATCCAGATGGCACTTGATGCCGGTGCAAACGCATCGCGCATCTCGTTCGGCAACACGATCAAGAAGGAACGCGACATTGCGCGTGCTTTCGCGCTCGGCGTTGGCCTCTACGCCGTCGACAGCCATGAGGAAGTCGAAAAGATTTCCCGTGCAGCTCCCGGTGCAAAGGTGTTCTGCCGCGTGCTGACCGATGGCGAAGGCGCCGAATGGCCGCTGTCGCGCAAGTTCGGCTGCGTGCCGCAGATGGCCGTCGACGTTCTCGTCTACGCACACCAGCTTGGTCTCGAAAGCTACGGCGTCTCGTTCCATGTCGGTTCGCAGATGACGAAGGTCGATGCCTGGGATGCGGCTCTGGCCGATGCCAAGCGCGTGTTCAGCCAACTCGCAAAGCAGGGTATCGTTCTGCAGATGGTCAACATGGGCGGCGGTTTCCCGACCAAGTATCTGCGCGACGTGCCGAAGGCAGAAGAATACGGCCAGGCGATCTTTGCTTCGCTGCGTAAGCATTTCGGCAACAACCTGCCGAAGACGATCATCGAGCCGGGTCGCGGCATGGTCGGCAATGCAGGCGTCATCAAGGCTGAAGTCGTTCTCGTGTCGAAGAAGTCCGACAACGACAACCACCGTTGGGTCTTCCTCGACATCGGCAAGTTCGGTGGTCTCGCCGAAACCATGGACGAGGCTATCCGTTACCCGATCCGCACCGAGCGCGACGGCGACGCGATGGAGCCTTGCGTTCTGGCCGGCCCGACCTGCGATTCGGCCGACGTGATGTACGAGAAGAACATGTATCCGCTGCCGATCTCGCTTTCGATCGGCGACGAAGTTCTGATCGAGGGTACCGGCGCCTACACGACCACCTATTCGGCGGTTGCGTTCAACGGCTTCGATCCGCTCAAGGCCTACGTCATCTAAGGCGTTACAAGCGTTTCTACTTTCGCGGTTCCCGACCTCCAGACGGGAGCCGCAAATTCACAATGATCGTCCGATACCGTTTGAAACGGTTTTAAGTGCGGGAGGCCAAGATGGCCACTGTTCTTGATTCTGTCCGTGCGCTGTTTGCGCCCGCGTCCACATTCACCATCACTGCCGAAACTCCGGCCGACGTGGTGGCGCGTGAAACTCTGCTCGATCGCGCCATGGGCGCCGACCGACGCTTGAAGTCGTCCGAAAAGATCCGCCAGAACCGCGTGCCGGCCGAAGGCCTGGCGCTGGTTGCGCGCGACGAGGACGGCCACGTCATCGGCACGGTGCGCTTGTGGAACATCGAGGCCGGCATTTCGCCAGAAGGCAACGCCATCGACGCGCTTCTGCTCGGACCGCTTGCCGTCTGCTCGTCGCATGAGGGCAAGGGCATCGGTGCGGCTCTGATGCGTGCGGCGATCGGCCAGGCGCATGATCGTGGCCATGGCGCCGTGCTTCTGGTCGGTGACGCCGCCTATTACGAGCGCTTCGGCTTCTTCGGTGGCAAGACCCAGCATCTGGTGATGCCCGGCCCCTGCGACCGTGCGCGCTTCCTGGCGCTGGAGCTGAAAGCCGGTTGGCTCGAAGGTGCAGCCGGCATGATCGTTGCGAGTGGGCGCAAGCTCGCCTGAGCTGCACTCATCGAAATATCCATTTGCCCCGTCTCCTGGAAAGGAGGCGGGGTTTTTCGTTTTCCGGCCGGCGACGGGTGGCGCAATGGTTTCACGCTCCGTCACCTTCGCGTGAATCTCGGGGCTCGGCCATAGTCGCGTGCGGCTCTCGACCTAGATTGGCATCCATGATCACACGCCGCACAGCTCTTCTTGCCACTCCTTTCGTCCTCACATCCATGCGCGCCTTTGCGCAGCAAACCGGCGGGACTGGCGTGGCGCAGGCGCCGCGGACGCTGAAGGCCGTGCTCGGCCGGGCGGCTGACCTCGAGCCGTTGAAGGTCGTGATGGTGTCGCGCAAGGGCGAGACGATTGCCAGGGAAGCGTTCAACGGCAGTGGCCTCAACGCCTCGACCAACATCAAGTCGGCGTCGAAATCGATCATCTCCTGCCTTGTCGGCATTGCGATCGATCGCAAGCTGCTCGAGGGGCCGGACCAGAAAATCGCCTCGATCCTGAAGGCCGATCTGCCGCGCGATGCGGATCCGCGTCTCTCCGAGGTCACCATCGGCAATCTTCTCTCCATGCAGGCCGGTCTGTCTCGCATGTCCGGTCCGAATTACGGGCGCTGGGTGGCCAGTTCCAACTGGGTGCGGTTTGCCTTGTCGGAACCGTTCGACGGCGAGCCGGGCGGTGAGATGCTTTATTCGACGGCGTCGACGCATCTTCTCTCCGCCATCCTCACCCGCGTCGGCAAACGGCCGACGCTTGCGCTTGCGCGCGAATGGCTGGAGCCGGTCGACGGGTTTCGCATCGGGGCCTGGGAGCGCGATCCGCAGGGCATCTATCTCGGCGGCAACCAGATGGCGATGACGGCGGCATCCCTGCTGGCATTCGGCGATCTCTACCGCAACGGCGGGAAAACCAAGAGTGGCCGGCAGGTTGTCTCTCAGAGCTGGATCGACCAGTCCTGGATGCCACGCACGAACTCGCGCTTTTCCGGCGACGGGTATGGCTACGGCTGGTTTCTACGCCAAATCGGCGGACAGGATGTGAAGTTCGGCTGGGGGTATGGCGGGCAAATGGTCTACGTGGTTCCGGCGCTCGACATGACCGTGGTGATGACGTCGAAGGAGAGCGGTCCGTCTGCCCGGAACGGCTACCGTGACGAGTTGCACGACCTTCTCGCCGAGATTATCGGCGCTGTCGCGTCAGCGTAAGCGCCAAGCTCCGCCTTGAGATGCGCGACGAGCATGCGGGGCAGGCCCCGCATGTTTCATTGCAAATTGGACTGCCGGCTTAGCCGGAAATGTCGATGACGCCGCAGTCGCCGGCTTCCGAGGAAAATGCCAGCAGCTTGCCGCTGGCGCTCCAGCTCATGCCGGTGATGGCGCCCTTACCGGGCCGGCGCAGCAGCGCTTCCTTGCCGTCAGCAATGCGAACGCCGAGGATCATACCGTCGATAAAGCCGATGGCGAGCACTTCTTCCAGTGGATGAAACGCCACCTGCGTCACCATGATATTGGCGCGCGTGCCAAGTTCCATCGGTGCCTTGCCCATCGGGCCGTCCTTCGCCGAAAACGGCCAGACGATCGCGGCCGGCGCGCCGGAAGAGGCGAGCCACTTTCCCTTGACCGACCAGGACAGCGATTTCACCTTGGCCGGATAGCCGGTCATCCGCATGTGGCGGCTTTCGCCCGACTTGCTGTCGAGCTTCCAGCCGTGCAAGGCGTTTTCCTGCATCATGGTGACGAGGAAACGGCCGTCCGGAGAGAAGGTGACGCCGGTATGGGCGCCTTTCCAGTCGAGATCCTGCATCGGACTGTTGGTGCCGACCCAATGCAGCGATACGCCGTTATAGCGTGCAGCCGCTATCCGCAGGCCCTTGGGCGCGAAAGCGATCGCTTCGACGCTGCGCTCTTCCTTCACTTCCTTGACGGTGCCGTCGGAGAGCTTGACGAAGCTCGATTTCCCTTGCGCCCATGCAACAGCACCCTGCGGCCCGCCGGCGACGACGGAGATCCACTTGCGCGGCGTTTCCGAAATCGTGCTGACGGTGCCGTCATGGGAGATGCGCTGCACCCTGCCGTCTTCGCCGCCACTCAAAAGCGTGGCGCTGAAGGGGTCGCGGATGCAGGTCAACAGGCCGTGATGCGCGTCCGTTACCTTCTCACCGCCGTCAAGGCGGTGAATGGTGCCGGCTGCGGTGGCAAAGATCGGGATGTCGCCGAGAAAGTGAGCCGCGACGACATGACCGTCGATATCAAGAGGTGCAACGGTTGGCATCAGGCGACAGCAACCTCAGCCTGGCAAGCCATGAAGCTCTTCTGGATCTTGTCGAAATCGAGCTCGCGGCCGATGAAGACGAGGCGGCTTTCACGCTTTTCGCCATCCTTCCACGGACGCTGGTGATCGCCTTCGACGATCATGTGCACGCCCTGGATGACGTAACGCTCCTCGTCGCCCTTGAAGGCGATGATGCCCTTGAGGCGCAGGATGTTCGGACCTTCCGCCTGGGTGATCTTCTGGATCCACGGGAAGAAGCGGTCCGGGTTCATCTCGCCGCCGCGTAGGGAGACCGATTTGACCGTGATATCGTGGATCGGCGACATCGCATCGTGATGCGCATGATGGCCGTGGTCATGATGCTTGTGATCGTGCCCGTGATCATGATGATCGTGGTCGTGCGCGTGATGGTCATGCCCATGGTGATCGTGGCTATGGTCGTGACCGCAATCGGGGCCGCAGACATGGTCTTCGTGGTCGTGGTCGAGGAAATGCGGATCGTTTTCCAGCGCCCGTTCCAGATTGAAGGCGCCCTGATCGAGCACGCGGGCGAGATCGATCCCCGAACGGCTGGTGTTGTAGATACGGGCAGTCGGGTTGATGGCGCGAACCACGTCTTCGACGATCGCCAGCTCTTCCGGCGTCACGAGATCGGTCTTGTTGATCAGAACGACGTCGGCGAACGCGATCTGGTCTTCGGCCTCGCGGGAATCCTTGAGGCGCAGCGGCAGATGCTTGGCATCGACCAGAGCGATGACGGCGTCGAGTTCGGTCTTTGCGCGAACATCGTCGTCCATGAAGAAGGTCTGGGCGACAGGAACCGGATCGGCCAGGCCCGTCGTCTCGACGATAATGCCGTCAAAGCGGCCCGGGCGGCGCATCAGACCCTCGACGACACGGATCAGGTCGCCACGAACCGTGCAGCAGACGCAGCCGTTGTTCATCTCGTAGATCTCTTCGTCGGACTCGACGATCAGATCGTTGTCGATGCCGATTTCGCCGAATTCGTTGACGATCACGGCGTATTTCTTGCCGTGGCTCTCCGACAGGATGCGGTTGAGCAAGGTCGTCTTGCCGGCGCCGAGATAGCCGGTCAGCACGGTCACAGGAATTGGCTTTGCAGCGACGGGAGCGGTGTTTTCAGTCATGGGAAACCTCTAAGGGTTCTGGAGCGCTCGGGGGAGCGCGGAAGCGTGTTGGCCTCATATAAGGGCAAGGCCGCGCGAGTTCAAAGGGGTTTTGAATGTTATATGATCACATCAAGGCAATGTCGACGCGTCGGTTTGCCGAAGAAGCTGGTCGAGCGTGAGAAGCGGCTCGCCGGCCACTTTCGCATGCGCGTAATGGAAACAGTCGAAGTTGCTCAAGTGCCGCTTACCGATGCCATGTTTCTGAGCCACCGCGACAGCAAAGCTTAAGAGCGCACGCGGCGAGCCCGCCTCACGGATATCAATGCCGCGCGCGTCGAGCCATTCCACGACAGCGCTTTCTGCCTGGCCGTAGGCGCAGTCTAATTGGTCGGGCCGAGAAAGCACGATAATTGCTTCCCAGGCAGCGAGAGGAGACGTGAATGGCAGTGTCGATTTTGCCAACGCCCTTTCATAGGCTTCCGCGGTATCTTCGCCAGCCATCAACGATACGATCGCACAAGCATCGACAAACATGTGCGATCAATCCAGGTCGTGGTCGAGATCGTGATAGGCGGAAGCTGGGGGCACGGGTCGAGTCTGTTTGAAGGAAAGCCCGTGCTTTGCAAGGATGCGGCTGGCTGTCTCGCCTGGCGTCTCCTGCTGCGCGCGCTTGTCGATGGTTTCCCGCAGTGCGGTGACCACCGCTTGCGTGATTGTCGTTCCATCTATCTGCGCGAGCTCTTTCGCAAGTGCCTGAGCTTCTTCACTGCTAATGTTGAGGGTCATGAGACACCACCTTCGTGTGCGCAAGTCTCGCACATTATGCGGCTCAGCGCTACTTCAACGCGTCAACATCAAACCGTGCCACATCCCGTAGCAACTCGATGATGCCGTTCACCGCGTGCTTCACCAGGTGCTCGCCCCGTTCTGCGGTGGCAGCGGTTGCGTTGCCGGCGGCGCCCTTTTCGTTTAGGTCCGACATTTTCCACCCGAACGCATGTGGGCCGTACGCGCGCAGGTGGCGAAAGTCTTTCGCGAAATCTGTCTGGCGCGATGGGAAGTTTTCGGCCCTTTCCATGCTCACACGGTCCGGCCACAGTGCCAGCATGACGGAGGTCTCGATATCGCCGCCGTGGATATCGATTGCCTTGTCCTCCGGAGCGATCCAGCCTTCGGGCTGGCCGAAGCGGGTCCAGCTTGTTGCGACCGCCAGCATGTTGAAACGGACGCGGGCCTCTGTCGTGACGATCGTCAGCAGCGGCGCGTTGCCGCCATGGGCGTTCAGCATCACCAGTTTGCGGATGCCTTGCTTGTGAAGTTCCTCGGCGATGCCGAGCCAGCGGTCGATGGCCTCGGCGGCGGCCAGCGTCTTCGTTCCTGCCACATCCATGTGCTCGATCGAGTAGCCGACTGGCTCTACCGGCAGGAACGTCACCGGAAGATCAGCCGGAAGGGCAGGGATAATGCGGTCGACAAGGCCCTGTGCGATCAGCGTATCGGTCTCGAAAGGCAGGTGCGGACCGTGCTGTTCGTGGGCGCCGAGCGGCAGAACGGCGATCCAGTCGCCTCTTTTAGCGCTTTCTGTGGACGGGGGCGTAACATCGTTGTCATGATAGCGCGGCAAGGGATGCGGCATCTGGCGGTCAATTCCGGGTTTCGATAAGGGTGGCGTGGTATAGTTATAGCGCCGACTTCCATGACGCAAAACGGGCGGAGCCTATGAGCAAGAAAAAAGGCGACAAGAAATCCAAGTCGGGCAAGAAGAAGGACGGCGCTGGTCTTTCCGCAACCGACCTTGCGCCTGTCATTACACAGACCGCCCGGTCAATGCGCACCGCCTTGTCCCGCAGTCTGGTCGAAAGCGGCCTTTATGCCGGGCAGGACGGGGTGATCCTAGCGCTTTCCGAGGAAGACGGCATGACGCCGGGTCATCTTGCCAACCGCATGGGCGTCAAGGCTCCCACCATGACCCGCACGATCGGCCGCATGGAAGCGCAGGGATTTCTGGAGCGCCGGTCGGATGGAACGGATGGTCGCCTGACCAAGGTGCATCTGACGGAGACTGGTCTGAAGAGCGTCGAGCAGATCGGCCGCGCGGTGGCCGAGTGCGGCGAACTGGCCGTCAAAGGTCTTTCGGACAAGGAGGTTCGCACCCTTCTCAAACTTCTCAAAGCCGTCGAGCACAATCTTCAGTCGGATGAGGGCGATCGCGACTGAGGGTTGCGTTTGCCAACCTGCTCGTCCGAAAAATCCCGTCACAGGATTGTCGCATGGAATTAAATTGTTTATTTAAACTTTAATTCGGGTGCTCTGCGTGGGAATGCAGGCTGCATGAGAACGCGGGGCTAGATGGCGCAGAAAATCAAACTGTCGACGATTGCCGAAAGTCTCGGTCTTTCTACAGCTACGATTTCGCTTGCTCTCCGGGACAGTCCGCTCGTGGCTTCCGATACCCGCGAGAAGATCAAGGAACAGGCGCGGGCGCTTGGCTACATCTACAATCGCCGTGCCGCCAGCCTGCGCACCTCGCGCTCCGGGATCATCGGTGTCGTCGTGCATGACGTGATGAACCCGTTCTACGGTGAAATTCTGAAAGCGATCGAGAGCGAGCTCGACCGCAGCCGGCATACGTTCATTCTCTCCAACCATTACGATTCGGTCGAAAAGCAGCGCACGTTCATCGAGACGCTGCTGCAGCTGGGTGGCGACGGCGTGATCATGTCGCCGGCGATCGGGACGCCGATCGAGGATATGAAGCTTGCCGAAGAAAACGGCATGCCGGCCATTCTTGTCGCCCGCTCGATGGAAGGCCTCGACCTGCCGACCTATCGCGGCGACGATGCTTACGGCATTTCGCTTGCCACCAACCATCTTATCGGACTGGGCCACCGGGCGATCGCCATGATCGGCGGCACCGACCAGACATCGACCGGTCGCGACCGTTACCAGGGCTACGTCAACGCGCTGCTGAAAGCCAATATCGAGGTCGATCCGAACCTGCGCATTCCGGGACCCCGTTCGATGCAGGGCGGGTTCGAGGCGGCGGTGCATTTCCTGTCCCTGCCGCAAAAGCCGACGGCTGCGGTCTGCTGGAACGATCTGGTGGCGATCGGCCTGATGAACGGCATCGCGCGGGCCGGGTTGACACCGGGCGTCGATATCTCCGTCACCGGCTATGACGATCTGGAACAGGCGTCGATCTCGACGCCGTCTCTGACCACCGTTTCCAACGGACAGGCCGATGTCGGGCGCTTAGCGGCGCGGGCACTGCTCGATCGTCTTGCCGGGAGCCATGAGCCTGACGGTCTCCATCTGATCAAGCCGGAAATGCGTCTGCGCCAGTCGACCGGCGTCTTTCGTCCACGCTGATTATTCTTCATAAAGAGGTTGCTGCATGTCTGAGAATCCTGCCACCATCTTCGTGCCGGGCCGTATTCATCCGCGCGTTCTGGAGCGTCTGAACGACAGTTTCGAGGTCATCTCGGCTCCGCATGCCGAACTGGCATCCGTCGACGCCGAGACGAGGGCGCGCGTGCGTGGCATCGCGGTTTCCGGCAAATGCGATGCTGCCGTCATCGACGCGTTTCCCAATCTCGAAGTCATCTCCAGCTTCGGCGTCGGTTACGACGGGACCGATACGAAGAAAGCTGCCGAGCGCGGCATCATCGTTACCAACACGCCTGACGTTCTGAACGACGAAGTGGCTGATACTGCCATTGCGCTGCTCCTCAACACGCTGCGCCAGTTTCCGAAGGCGGAAACCTATCTGCGCGAGGGACGCTGGGCGAGCGAAGGCCCGTTTCCGCTGTCGCCGTTTTCACTAAAGGGCCGCAGCATTGGCATTCTCGGCCTTGGCCGCATCGGTCTCGAGATCGCAAAGCGGCTTGAGCCGTTCAAGGTGACGATCGGCTATTATAGCCGCAGCCAGCGCTCGGATGTCGGCTATATCTACTATCCGTCCTTAAAGGAGATGGCTGAGGCCGTCGATACGCTGATCTGCATCGCGCCCGGGACGCCGGATACGTTCAAGATCATCAATGCGGAGATCTTCGAAGCGCTTGGGCCGGGCGGCGTGTTTATCAATGTCGGACGTGGATCGAGCGTTGACGAGGAGGCAATGATTGCCGCCCTCAGCGACAAGACGATTGCCGCGGCCGGGCTTGACGTGTTCTTCGACGAGCCGAACGTACCGGCGGAGCTGATCGCTCTCGATAATACCTGCCTTCTGCCGCATGTCGCCTCCGCGTCTGTTCAGACCCGCAATGCGATGGCCGATCTCGTCGTCGACAACCTGATCGGCTGGTTCAAGGACGGCCGCGTGCTGACGCCGGTTCCGGAAACCCCCGTCAAGGGATAACCGGCAAACACGGCGAGGGTGTTTGATTCACGCGGTGCGGGCAACCGGTGTGCTGGTCTCACCGCTCGCCGATGCCGCGTAGGCGCGGACCGCATCGCCGAACGCCTTGAACAGGGCGGCCGAGGGCGCATCGGTTTCGGCCCAGTATTCCGGATGCCACTGGACGCCAACGGCGAAATTCTTCGCGTCGATCACCGACACCGCCTCGATCGTGCCGTCTGCGGCCGTCGCCTCCACCTTCAGGCGGGTAGCGGTCTTTGCAATCGCCTGGCGGTGGAGCGAATTCACCTGGACTTCGCCGGAAAATCCGAGGAAATCCGCGATGCAGGATCCTTCCTTGACGAAGACCGGCTGGCGGATCGCGTACATCGCGTCGCGGTCTGGCACGTCGGGCTTGCGGTGGTCCCAGTTGCCCGGCTGATCCTGGATCTCGCTTGCCAGCGTGCCACCCAGCGCGACATTCAGCTCCTGGATGCCGCGACAGATGGCGAGAAGCGGAATGCCGCGCTCGATCGCGCGGCGGATCATCGGCAGCGAGGTGGCGTCGCGGCCGTGATCGAAGGGGCCGTCTCCCTCGGTCGCTTCGCGGCCGTAAAGCGACGGGTGGACGTTGCTGACGGCGCCGGAAACCAGCACGCCGTCGACCCGGTCGAGGATCGTGTCGACATCGTTGCCCTCCTCGAAGGCGGGAACGATGAAGCTCATGACGTCCGCCACTTTCAGCGCCGCATTGACATACTGGTTGGGTGTGGCGTGCCAGAGGGCGCCTTCGAATTGCCTGAGATCGGCGGGAACGGCGACGATGGGCTTGCGGCACGAGACGGGCATGAACAATCTCCAGGCGGGGCAGTGGTTCTTATCCCGTATTGCTGCCGGAGGCGGGGTGAAGTCAAGCCGTAGCGACGCCGTGCAGCGTGAACCACGACGATCGCGGAAGACGAAAGTATAATGCGGTTTAACCTTGGCCCGCCGTCATTGTTACATGGTCTGCTTGCAAGCTTTCAAGCAACATGATTACCTCATCTAGGACTGGCGAGGTATGGGAGGAGACATCTTCGCGGTCTGTTCAACCCGGGAGGATTTTTGATGGATCGTCGTTCATTCCTGAAAAAGACGGCAGTCGGCGGCGCGGGAGCCGCTGCAGCCACAGTGCTTGCTGTTCCGCTTTCGACACCTGCCATTGCCCAGCAGAACCCGAAGATCAACTGGCGCCTGACATCGTCATTTCCGAAATCGCTGGACACGATTTATGGCGGCGCCGACGATATCGCGAAGCATGTTGCAGCCGCCACCGACGGCAATTTCACGATCCAGCCGTTTGCAGGTGGTGAGATCGTCCCGGGTCTGCAGGCGGCCGATGCTGTCTCCGCTGGCACGGTCGAGATGTGCCATACCTGCTCCTACTATTTTGTCGGCAAGGACCCGACCTTTGCGATCGGCACGGCGATCCCCTTCGGCATGAATGCGCGCCTGACGAACTCGTGGTTCTACCAGGGCAACGGCAATACGCTGATGAACGAGTTCTATGCCAAGCATCAGATCTACGGCATGCCGGCCGGCAATACCGGCGCCCAGATGGGCGGCTGGTTCCGCAAGGAAATCAACACCGTCGACGACTTTAAGGGCGTGAAGATGCGCATTGCCGGCATTGCCGGGAAGGTGCTCGAAAAGCTCGGCGCCGTACCGCAGCAGATCGCCGGAGGCGATATCTATCCGGCGCTGGAAAAGGGCACGATCGATGCGGCGGAGTGGGTCGGTCCCTATGACGACCACAAGCTCGGCTTCTACAAGGTGGCCAAGTATTACTACTATCCGGCTTTCTGGGAAGGCGGCCCGACAATCCATGCCTTCATCAACCTCGACAAGTGGAACAGCCTGCCAAAGCATTATCAGTCGGCGCTGACCGATGCCTGCGCTTTCGCCAATACCAACATGATGGCGAAATACGATCTGAAGAACCCGATGGCGATCAAGCAGATCGTATCGCAGGGGACGACGTTGCGGCCATTCAGCCAGGATATCCTCGAGGCCTGCTACACGGCTGCAATGGACGTCTACAAAGGTATTTCCGCAACCAACGCGGATTTCAAGAAGGTCTACGACGACCAGGTCGCATTCAAGAAGGAAGGTTACCTCTGGATGCAGCTTTCGGAGTACACATTCGACACGTTCATGATGATCCAGCAGCGAAACGGCAAGATCTGATCTTTCCACAGCGTTGCTTAGACACGTACCCCGGATCGCAAGGTCCGGGGTTTTCTTTTGCAGCTGAGGGATGGCGCCGGACTGGATTCACGCAATAGACGCGCTGCACGTATGCCCGGTTGTGTCGGCTCGACAATCACACGCTGGTATCTATGATGGTGGCGTTCGAAGGCAAAAGCAGAGCACTCCGTGGCCAGCCGGAGTATCGGTGAAGACGGGCTTCCCCGACTTTTAGGCAAAAGCCTTGCCGTCGAACAGGAGGTGATGCGATGTGGTTTCCACTGAGTATTACGTTGCTGGTTAGGAAATACCGGACGGGCTGGTCAGTGTCCGTCCGGCTCAATTTCCTAGTCAAATAACAAACGGAGGGCAGAGTTCGCGCTTTGCTCTCCACTCCAATGTACTACTGCACCGGTTTTCTGGCAAGACGAAGCCGTTACGGGTTGATCTTGGGTGGCTCGCCGAAGTTGGGCATGCCGGGTAGTCCGGGGGCAGGTTGCGCGCCGCCGCCCTGACCGGGCGCACCATCCATCGGCGGCAGGCCAAAATTGGGCATCTGGTTGTTGCCGCTATCATTGCCGAAGCCGGGGATTTCGATCTTGATCGTATTGAGATCGACGTCTGGAGCCTTGTCCAGCCAGTAGGTGACGGATTCCGGCCAGAAGATGATGATGGCGACGAGGATCAGCTGCATCCCGAGCCACGGAATGGCGCCGAGATAGATGTCCTTCGTCTTCACAGTCTTCGGCGCGATCGATCGCAGGTAGAAGAGTGCGAAGCCGAATGGCGGGTGCATGAACGAGGTCTGCATGTTGACGCAGAGCAGCACGCCGAACCAGATCAGGTCGATGCCGAGCGCCGTTGCGACCGGCGCCAGCATCGGCAGGACGATAAAGGCGATCTCGAAGAAATCCAGGAAGAACGCCAGGAAGAAAATGAAGATGTTGACGAAGATCAGGAAGCCGAGGGCGCCGCCCGGAATATGAGACAGCAGGAATTCGATCCAAAGCCCACCGTTCATGCCCTGGAACACAAGGCTGAAGCAGGTGGCACCGACGAGGATGAAGACGACCATCGAGGTGATCGTCATTGTCGAATGCATGGCCTGCTTGACGAGGTCCCAGGTCAGGCGGCGGTGCATGGCAGCAAGCGCCATGGCGCCGACGACGCCGAGCGCGCCGGCTTCCGTCGGTGTGGCAAGTCCCATGAACAGGGTGCCGAGGACAAGGAAGATCAGCACGACCGAAGGGACCATGCCCCACAGCACTCTCAACACCAGCGCGGCATTGAGTTCGCCGCGGGCCTCCGGCGGCAGCGCCGGAACATCCTGGGGCCGGACGATCGAGGTGAAGAGAATGAACAGCAGGAAGATCACGACCTGCAGGATCGAAGGACCGATGGCGCCGAGATACATGTCGCCGACCGAACGGCCGAGCTGATCGGCCAGAACGATGAGGACGAGCGACGGCGGGATGACCTGAGTGATGGTGCCGGAGGCTGCAATCACGCCGGTCGCCAGCCGCGGATTGTAGCCGTATTTCAGCATGATCGGCAGGGAAATCACACCCATGGTGATGACGGATGCGGCAACCGTGCCGGTGATGGCGCCGAGAATTGCGCCCACGATGATCACCGCATAGGCAAGGCCGCCGGGAATTGCGCCGAACAGTTTTCCGGTGCCTTCGAGCAGGTCCTCGGCAAGACCGCAGCGTTCAAGAATGGCACCCATGAAGGTGAAGAAGGGAATGGCGAGAAGCAGGTCGTTGGAGACGATGCCGAAAATGCGCAGCGGCAGGGCCTGCATGAACGCATATTCGAAATGACCGGTGTAGATACCCAGGAAGCCGAAAAACAGCCCGACCGCGGAAAGGGAAAAGGCGACCGGAAAGCCGTAAAGCATGAAAATGATCATGCCCAGAAACATGGCCGGTGGCATTACGCCGTATTCAAACATGAGCTTGGTTTCCCCCCGGAATGGCGCGGTCTTATTGCAGTGGCTTTTCGTAGGTCGTGTCGACCTGGAGGGTGCCTGTAAGGCCGGCGATCCGCTTAATCAGCTCGGACAGGCCCTGAAAGGCAAGGAGCACGAACCCCGAGACGATGATGAATTTGACGGGCCAGCGGATCAGGCCGCCGGCATTCGAAGACACTTCGCCTTGCATGAAAGACAGGGAGAAGAACGGCCAGGACAGCCATGCCAGAAAGAGGCATGCTGGGATCAGAAAGATCACCAGGCCGATCGCATCGATCCACAACCGCTTGCGATCCGAGACGGCGCCGTAGATCAGATCGACGCGGACGTGTTCGTTGAGACGAAGCGTATGGGATGCGCCCAAGAGAACGATAAACGCGAACAGATACCACTGGATTTCCAGCCAGCCATTCGAGCTGTAGTTGAACGCATAGCGAATGCAGGCATTACCGGCACTGATCAGGCAGCAGGCCAGAACGAGATAACCCGCAAATTTTCCGACGATTTCGCTGACACGGTCAATTAACGCGCTGAATTTCAACAGGCCCGCCATACTCGCTCGCTCCCCAGCAGGTCTTTACCTCTGCCCGAATGAGGCGATGTAAACGAACGCTTATTAAAAGAAAAGACCCCCATAGGTCGCATAAATGCCGTTTCCAGGCATTCCGCGAAATATTATTGCGAAGGTGGTCGCGAGAGCGCATAATTGAGTTTGGAGAGTTTTAGCAATCCCTGTTACCGTTCATTGATCGCTTTTCGACGAACCCCCACAATCCAAGGGGTCGCACTCCGACAACAATCAATTTTTAAAACGTTTTCTCCATTGTCGGTCTGATGGCAAGGGAATGTGCCCCTATGAAGAATGCGGAAGCGCAAACGCTGCCGACAGAAGTTTATCTGTCGTTCGTCGAATCGCTGTTTAGAAATCGTGGAACGCTGTGGACTGGCATGGTGGTCCATATCCTGTCGTGCGCAGTGATTTTTGCGACGACGGGCTCTACCTTCTATATCATGCTGATTGCGGTGTTCTTGGCCGTCTTCACGTTCCGGGTCATCTCGTTCCGCCGCTTCGACAGTCTCGACCGTGCGGTTCTTTCCCGCGACGAGATCGAAAGCTGGGAAACACGCTACGTCTACGGCGCCGCGGCGACTGCTTTCCTTCTCGGTATCAGCAGCGCCTATGCGGTTCTTGTCCTGCGGGACATGATGGCCGCCTTCATGTGCATCGCGGTCACCATGGCGTCGATGGTGTCGATCGTCGGCCGCAACTACGGGTCTGCTCGCGCGGTTGCGCTGCAGACGACCGGCTGCTGCTTGCCGCTGATCATTGCCTGCGTGCTGACCGGCGAAATCAATCTT
Source organism: Rhizobium sp. Leaf306 (assembly GCF_001423425.1). Taxonomy (GTDB): domain Bacteria; phylum Pseudomonadota; class Alphaproteobacteria; order Rhizobiales; family Rhizobiaceae; genus Neorhizobium; species Neorhizobium soli. Next base: position 212,655 of record NZ_LMNX01000004.1, on the reverse strand, counting down.
GCGCTGATGGCGCTCTTTCTCGTGCCGTTCGGGTTGACCACCCAGTCGATGGCGACGGGGGTGCGGGAATTTCTCTACAAGAACGTCATCGTTTCGCGCGAGATGAAGACGGTTGCCGACCAGCTCGACAGTGCGCTCAGCACCATGACGCATGCGCTGATCATGCTGGACGCCGATGGCCGGGTGCAGGTCGTCAACCGGCGCGCGCACGAATTGCTGGGACTGGGCGATGCCGAAGACCTGATGGGTGCGAGTTTCATTGCCGCCCTGCGCGACCGCGAAAACGCGTTTCCGGACGAGATCCTGACGCAGATCGGCGGCCTACTGGAAGGGCAGGCGGGCAAGACGCTGCTTCGTCTCAATGACGACACCTATCTGGAATTCTCGCTCAGCCGCCGTTCCGAGGGCGGTCTCGTGATGATCTTCGAGGATGTCAGCGCAAGGGTCGCTGCCGAAGAGAAAATCCTTCACCTTGTTCGTTTCGACACGCTGACCGGCCTGCCGACACGGGGACATTTCACCGAACAGGTCAAACGTCGGCTGGCAAATGCAGGTCCGGAGATGTGGGCCGGACTTGCCATTCTTGATGTCGACGGGTTCAAGCATGTCAACGACATGCGCGGCCATGTGGTGGGCGACAAGCTTCTTGCAGCAATTGCCGAACGGGCAGCGGCGTTTGCGAGCGACGAGGTTCTGATCGGCCGGCTGGTGGGCGACGAGTTCGTTCTGCTGGTGACCGGTAAAGACGGTTCTTGCGCGATCGAGGCGCGTATCCGCGAGATTCACCGGACATTCGAGGGGGATTACCGGGTCGACGGGCTTAGTCTTTCGGTATCGCTCAACAGCGGTTGCGTCATTCTGCCCGCTGAAGATTTCGACATGGAATCCTGGCAGATCAAGGCGGACCTTGCCCTCAACGAGGCAAAGTCGACCGGCAACGGCACGGTTAGAACCTTCAGGCCGGAAATGGATGGTCGGTATGTGGCCGAGCAGCGTCTGCGGACCGATCTGCGCCATGCCATCGAAAACGGCCATCTGTCCGTCGTCTACCAGCCGATGTACCGGCCGGACGGGTCCGAGATGGAATGCTGCGAGGCACTGGTGAGATGGTCGCATCCCGAGCGCGGCTGGATCGGCCCCAACATTTTCATCCCGCTTGCCGAAAGCATGGGCCTGATTTCGGACGTCACCCGGTTCGTGCTGGACAAGGCATGCGCCGACTGCGCCGAATGGTCGGGCGGTATGGCGGTCTCCGTCAATCTCTCGGTCAAGGATCTTCGTGGCGGTGCGATCACGGCAATGGTGGCCGAGACTTTGGCGCGGTACAGTCTGCCTGCCGCACGGCTGCATCTGGAAGTAACCGAAAGCTGCTTCATGGAGGAGCCTGTCGCCGTGAGTGCGACGCTCAGCCGGTTGCGCGCCAACGGCGTGACGATCGCAATCGACGATTTCGGCACCGGGTTCTCGAGCCTCAGCTATCTGGATTCCCTGCCGATCGATATCGTCAAGATCGACCGCGCCTTCGTGCGCGACATCGGTACCGATCCGCGCCGCATGAAGCTTTTGAGCGGCATCGTGCATCTTTCACGCGAGCTCGATCTCCGCATCGTTCTCGAAGGCGTCGAAACCCAGGAACAGCTGGATCTCGTGCGCAAGCACAATTTTGCGGACCTGGTTCAGGGCTACATCTTCTCGCCGCCGGTGCCGGTCGATGCGCTGGAGAGTCTGCGCGTTAACGGCGTTGCTCTCAGCAAGGCGGGTAGTCGTGCCGTATCGGGCCGCAAGAACGACGCGCCGCGGTCACTGAGCGCGGCTGGCTAGACGCGCTTCCCCATATCTTCACGGGCTATTTTTTGCACCCGCGGCATAAGGTTACCGTTGGCGGTTAACTATTTCTGTTTAAAGTTTGTTAAACATAATTTCGGCGATTGCGATCAAGGCTCAGTTCACGGTTAATCCTGGGTTAACGTCCCATGGATAATTCACATGCCGATAAAGCAATCTGTTCCTGAAGCACCATTTTCCGAAAAGCTCCTCGCATCCCTCGACCACATCGAATACCGCCGCATTCAGAGCGCCGAAGATTTCGAAGATATCGCCAGATTAAGATACAAAGCCTACAAGGCGCAGGATGTTCTCCCCGTCGGTGCGGTGGACATGCTCGATGAGATCGATTTCGACCGCAACGCCTATGTCTTCGGCATTCATCATTACGAAGAACTCATCGCGACGATCCGCGTCCATTACGTGACGCCTGACCATCGTGTGTGCCAGTCGACAGGCGTGTTTCCCGATGCGGTCCACGCTTTCCTCGATGCCGGGATGACGCTGATCGACCCGGCCCGGTTTGCGGTCGATCCGGCTGTCGTCGCCGAATTGCCGACGATCCCTTATATCACGCTGCGGCCCAGCATCATGGCTGCGATCCATTTCGATGCCGACCGGGTGTTGCAGCACATCCGCCCGCCGCATGCCTCGTTTTACAAGCGCATCTTCCTGGCGGATATCGTCGTGCCGCCAACGATGGCCGGCATCTACGGCTTCGAGCTCACGCTTCTTGCGTCACGTGTCAAGGAGGTAAGGCCGCAGTTGATGCGGCGGTTCCCGTTGTTCCGGTCGGAGGCCTATGAACGGCGGATGATGTTCGGCAACGAAGCGCAGTTCGACAGTCCGCCACTCACCGTTCTGCCGACCGCGAGGATCGCGGGAAGGCCGACCTCTCAGGAAATGGCGTTCGCCGAGTAGGTGTTAAAGCACCAGCCGCGGCGTGGCGCGATTGCGCTTTGAAGCGGTGTGTGTAATCTGGATCGAGAGGCGCTTTTCGGTGATCTGCCAAGGATTCGAAGAGCGAGGAGGAGGCTACCGCGCCACCCCGCCGTGATCGGCTCGTGGGCGCGGCGTTGAAGGAGATCGATGATGGACAAACACCAGAGCGGACCTATGGAGACCGGTGCTCCCATGGATTATCGCGAGCACGAGAAAACCTACGAGGGTTTTCTGGCCGCTGCAAAATGGGGCACGATGTCCACCGTCGTTCTGATGATCGCCATGGCGGCCGGCTTTTTCGGCGGCGCTGGACTTCTCGGCGGCCTCATCGTTTTCATCATCCTGAATATCGCTGGCGTCTTCCTGCTGCGCTAAGCCGGATCTGTTTCTGTCGGAGCGCGGGTGTGACGTTGCACCCGCGCGACCCTGCCGACAGGTACTCCAGACGCTATTTCATTCCATCTTCACAACACTCGTTCGCAATCTGCGAACAATCCGTCTGCGCCCAATTCGCGGCAGGGCCCTAACGGATGCTGCTCCGGCATGCCATGTAGGGGGCAACACCTCTTCTCATGCGCATATTGCCGGAGCCCTATTATGAAGAAAATCGGTTTCCTATCATTCGGCCACTGGACGCCGTCGCCACAATCGCAGACGCGCTCTGCGGGCGACGTGCTGTTGCAGTCGATCGATCTTGCCGTCGCTGCCGAAGAACTCGGTGCCGACGGCGCCTATTTCCGCGTTCACCATTTCGCCCGCCAGCTGGCTTCGCCGTTTCCGCTTCTGGCCGCCGTCGGTGCGCGCACGTCGAAGATCGAGATCGGCACCGGCGTCATCGATATGCGCTATGAAAACCCCCTCTACATGGCGGAGGACGCGGGATCCGCGGATCTGATTTCGAAAGGACGCCTGCAGCTCGGCATCAGCCGCGGTTCGCCGGAACAGGTGATCGAAGGCTGGCGCTATTTTGGCTACGAGCCGGGCGAGGGGATGACGGATGCCGATATGGGCCGCCGCCACGCCGAAGTCTTTCTCGACGTGCTGAAGGGCGAGGGTTTTGCCAAACCCAACCCGCGCCCGATGTTTCCTAACCCGCCGGGCATGCTGCGTCTGGAGCCGCATTCGGAAGGGCTGCGAGACCGCATCTGGTGGGGCGCAAGCTCCGATGCAACGGCAGTCTGGGCGGCCGGGAAGGGCATGCACCTGCAGAGCTCGACCCTGAAGAACGACGAGACGGGCGAGCCTTTCCACATCCAGCAGGCAAAGCAGATCCGCGCCTATCGCGACGCCTGGAAGGCGGCCGGCCATCAGCGCGAACCGCGGGTATCGGTCAGCCGCTCGATCTTTGCGCTGACGGACGATCGCGACCGGGCCTATTTCGGCCGCGGCGGCAAGGAGCAGGACTCGGTCGGATATATCGACGACAGCACGCGGGCGATCTTTGGTCGTTCCTATGCGGCAGAACCGGAAGCCCTGATCGAGGAGCTGCGCCAGGATGAGGGCATTGCCGAGGCCGATACGCTGCTTCTGACCGTGCCGAACCAGCTCGGCGTTGACTACAACGCCCATGTCATCGAGTCGATCCTGAAGCATGTGGCGCCGGCGCTCGGCTGGCGCTGAGGGCTGTCAGCTAAAGCGCGACAGACGGTAGGGGGCGAGAAGAGGTTCTTGCGCCCCTTCCAGGATTTCGGTGGCGGCAAACAAGCCGATCGCCGGAGCGAGTGTGATGCCCGAATGGGTGACGGCAATGTAGAGGCCGGGGAGGGTTTGGCCGGTCTGATCTTCGGCACGTCCGATGATCGGAAAGCCGTCCTTTGGCATGGGGCGATAACCGACGGTGTAGAAGTCCATGACCAGGCTGTCGCCGCCTTTGGCGAACCGCTTCAGTTTGCCGAACAGTTCCTCCGCCGCGCCATCCGGATCGGTTCCGGGATCCATGCCGCCGAAATCGGTTCCGGCGACGAGCCGACCGTCGGCGGTTTGCCGGACATGCAGTTCCGGCGCAATGACGAGGCCGTTGAGCATCGGTGCGACCGGCGTCGAGTGGACGAGGAGACCCGGTGGTGTTTCGACCGGGACCTCTATTCCGACAGAAGCGGCAAGGGTCGCTGTCCCGGCGCCGGCGGCGAGCACGATCTCACGGGCTGTGTATTCGCCGCTGTCGGTGACCACAGTTGCAACATGGCCTTCGCCATTGCGCCTGAGGGCAGTGACCCGGATGCCTTCGGTGAGAAGCATGCCGCGTCTTTGGGCGTCTGCGATGAGGATCTCGGCGCTCGCCTGCGGCTCGGCTACACCCTCCATCGCGGCGTAAAGCGCGGTGTTAGGCACGTCGTTCAAGGCCGGTTCGATGGCGGCAATCCTAACGGCATCGACCTCAGCGATGTCGTAGCCCCAGCCGGAATGCTGGCTGGCGTAGGTCGTCAGGTCAGCCTGCGACATGTCCCAGCATAGGCCGCCCGCGAAAGATAGGGGCAGGGTGGGGACGTCCTTCGCAAGGCGTTTCCATTCGGCGATGGAGCGCATGCGCAGGTCGAAATAGGCGCGCGGATTGCCCCAGCTGGCGTTGATCCAGGCGAAGGAATTCGGCGTGGCTATGCCGCCCGGTTTCTCAGAAAGAAGATGGACTTTGGCGCCTGACACCGTGAGGTGCCAGGCAATCGAGGCGCCGACAATCCCGCCGCCGATGACGATGATATCATGGCGACCGGACTGCTGCATCGTCATGGCTCCGCTTAGCTATTGCCGCCGCGTGTACGTGCCGCGCCGTCCTGGGCCGGCTTGTAGTTCGGGTCCAGGCGGACGGCATGCGAGAACGAACGGTTGGCGCGGGCACGGTCGCCGCGATGCTCATACACCAGTGCCTGGTTGGCCCAGGATTCGGCAAGCTTGTCGTTCAGCTCGATGGCACGGTTGAAGTCGGCAAACGCATTCTCGTCGTCGTTCATGGCGAGATAGGAAATACCGCGACCGTTATAAGGCTCGGCCGAGCTGGAGGAGAGCGAGATCGCCTTGGAGAAGTCGTCGATCGCCTGCGCGTGCTGATTGCGGGCCTGATAGATCAGGCCGCGGTTGTGGTAAGCGCGACCATCGGTCGTATCGAGATCGATGGCCTTGTTGAAGTCACTGAAGGCTTCGTTGAGGCGGCCGGCCTGGCGATAGATATTGCCGCGGCCGATCAGGGCGACGTCGTAATTGGCATTGATCTGGAGCGCGCGGTTGTAATCGTTCGCGGCTTCGACAGGCTTGCCCATGTTGCGATAGACGAGCGCCCGGTTCGCATAGGCCTGGTAGAACTGCGGATTGATCTGGAGCGCGCGATTGAAATCGTCCAGCGCCCGCTTGAATTCGCCGGCGCGGCCGTAGGCCGACCCGCGAATGTTGTAGCCTTCCGGATCAGACGGGTTGGAGCTGATGACGGAGGACAGGGACGAGATGTTCTGTTCCGACCCCTGGGCGCGATCGACGCTGATCATGTCCGTCGACGTGGTCGTCGAGCAGCCGGCCAGCGCGAGCACTGCCACGATACCGATCGGAGCGAGGGCCTTGCGAATTGGGGCGACGGTCAAGGAATGGCCGGAGTTTCGGGTTCCATCGGAAAAAACGGCAGTCTTGGCGGCCATCAGGCGCTTGTCCTCGTATCGGGCTGTCAGGATCGGCAGAACGTGTCGGAATGTCGACTGTTCCGAATCAAAAAAGCGGCGGCGCCCATGTCGCCACCGCTCATAATCACATGAAAACGTCGAAAAAACGACCGATCAACGAGCAGCCGGACGGGCGGTTGCCGGGCGCGGCGTTGCCGGAAGAAGACCTTCGCGCTGCATGCGCTTGCGGGCCAGCTTGCGGACGCGGCGAACGGCTTCAGCCTTTTCGCGGGCGCGCTTTTCCGAAGGCTTTTCGTAGTAATCACGCATCTTCATTTCACGGAAAATGCCTTCGCGCTGCATCTTCTTCTTGAGAGCGCGAAGAGCCTGATCAACGTTGTTGTCCCGGACAAGTACCTGCACGTGAAATCCCGTTCCTTTGGTTTGTTATCGCCAGGGAATCTGCAGGATTCGAGGCGAGAGAATGTCGGAGCCCGGCGGATAGCCGAAGCGATTGGTGAAGGCACTTAACAGAGGAGATGTCAAAAGTCTACCCGCGGCTGCGGGCTTCTCAAGAAATTTACAGCCGCTGCTCCGCGCGGGGTTATATCAGCCTAGCGATGTCCTATATCCGCCACCAAGCCATAGTCGATTTGCGCCCATGCGGGAACCTGTTCCCAACCGGCCCAAGCCTTGTCCTGCCGAGCCACGCGGGACCGAACGGAGAAATCTCATGCGTAGTGCCATTCATTCCAGTTTCGGCGATCCGTCTTCCGTCCTGTCGATCGAAGATCGCCCAATTCCGCAGCCCGGCCCCGGCCAGATCCGGATCCGCATGTCGATGGCGGCGATCCACAATCACGATCTTCTGACGGTTTCCGGCGATTACGGCTACAAGCCCGACCTGCCCGCCGTCGCCGGCACCGAAGGAACCGGTATCGTCGATGCGCTGGGCGAGGGTGTCTCGCACCTGAAGGTCGGGCAGCGTGTGGCGGCCTCAGGGCAGGGCACCTGGGCGGAGTATTATATCGCGTCGGCCATGGCAGCCGTGCCGCTTCCCGATTCGATTTCCGATGAGGCTGGCGCGCAGCTGATCTCGATGCCGCTCAGCGCCCTGACACTGCTCGATTTTGCGGGTGTCGAAAAAGGTGACTGGATCATCCAGAACGCGGCCAATGGTGCGGTCGGCAAGACGCTCGCGATGTTTGCCAAGCCGCGTCAGATCAATGTCATCAACCTCGTCCGACGTGACGAGGCGGTGCGCGAACTGGCGGATCTCGGCATCCAGAATGTCGTCTCGACGTCGCAGACCGGATGGCGCGAGACGGTCAATGCGCTCTCGGGCGGAGCCGCGATCAAGGCGGGGGTCGATGGCGTCGGCGGCCCGGCCTCCGGAGACCTACTGTCGGTGCTTGGCGAAAACGGCCTGCTGATCTCGTTCGGACTGATGTCGGGAACGCCGATGCAGCTTTCAGCCAGCGACATGATTTTCAAGCAGGCGGTGGTCAAGGGTTTCTGGCTCGCCAAGATCGCGCCCAAGCTTCCTGCGGAAAAGATGAAGAGCCATATCAGCGAGATCGTCGAAGCCGTCGCCAACGGCACCGTGACCCTCACCGTCTCCGAGGTCTTTGGTCTCGATGACATCTCCAAGGCGGCCAAGGCAGCCGGCGAGCACGGCCGCACCGGCAAGGTGCTGCTCCGGGCCTGATTTTGCCTCTCGATGACAAACCGGGGAAACTTTCCCCGGTTTCTGTCTGTCCAATTTTCCTAGGAAGCCTGTGGCCGCGTTAACGGCCGGTCGCTCTAACGTCACGACCCCATCTTCCCTCCGCCGTCGTCACATGACCGTCGGCCGGGCCTTTCGTCCGAGGTTCCCGGGCCTGTTTTCCGCGTGTGTCGAAACAATCCTCTGAGGCGTCGCAAAACGGCCATTGCGGCGCATATTGATTTGCGATGGGTATGGTTCTACCCAAGAGCCTTACCCGGCGGATCAAGGAGACGCGGCCTCATGCGCAAATATTCGGTTTTCGCCATAGCCCGCGAGGCAATGCGTGCCCACAAGGGATGGGAGGCGCAGTGGACCTCTCCCGAGCCGCGCAGCTCTTACGACGTGATCATCGTCGGCGCCGGCGGTCATGGTCTCGGTGCCGCCTATTATCTCGCCAAGGAACACGGCATCACCAATGTCGCGGTGATCGAGAAGGGCTGGCTCGGCGGCGGCAATACCGGCCGCAACACGACCATCATTCGCTCCAACTATCTCTACGAAGAGAGCATGGACATCTACGAGCATTCCCTCAAACTGTGGGAAGGCCTGAGCCAGGAGCTCAACTACAACGTCATGTATTCGCCGCGCGGCGTGATGATGCTGTCGCACAACATTCATGACCAGCAGTCGTTCAAGCGCCATATCAATGCCAACAGGCTCTATGGCATCGACAACGAATGGCTGACGCCGGAGCAGGCGAAGGCCTTCGTGCCGGTTCTCGATATTTCGAAGACGGCACGCTACGCCATCAATGGTGCTGCCCTGCAGCGCCGCGGCGGCACAGCCCGCCACGATGCCGTTGCCTGGGGCTATGCGCGCGCGGCGGCCGATCGCGGCGTCCATATCATTCAGAACTGCGAAGTCACCGGCATCCGCCGCGGACCGGGTGGCGAAGTTCAGGGCGTCGAGACTTCCAAGGGCTTTATCGGTGCCAACAAGGTCGGCGTATCGGCTGCCGGCCATTCGTCGGTCGTGATGGAAATGGCGGGCGTTCGCGTGCCCCTGCATTCCAACCCGCTGCAGGCGCTGGTGTCGGAACCGCTGAAACCCATCTTCCCTTGCGTCGTCATGTCGAACACGGTGCATGCCTATATCTCGCAGTCCGACAAGGGCGAGCTGGTGATCGGCGCCGGTACCGACCAGTATAATTCATACTCGCAGACCGGCGGCCTGCAGATCATCACCCATACGCTCGATGCGATCTGCGAACTGTTTCCGATCTTCCGCAGGGTCAAGATGATGCGGCAGTGGGGCGGCATTACCGACAACACGCCGGACAGGTCGCCCATTCAGGGTGTCACCCCGGTTCCGGGACTGTTCGTCAATTGCGGCTGGGGAACCGGCGGCTTCAAGGCGACGCCCGGCTCGGCCAACCTGTTTGCGCATCTGATCGCTAAGGGCGAACCGCATAAACTGGCGTCGGGTCTCAATCTCGACCGGTTCCGCACGGGCCGCCTGATTGACGAGGCGGCAGCCGCTGCCGTCGCGCACTGATAGTGAGGGGATAGACCAGATGCTTTTGATCCACTGCCCCTATTGCGAAGAAGATCGCTCGGAACTGGAATTCCGCTGGGCCGGCGAGGCGCATATTGCCCGGCCGGAGAATATCGCGGCGATTTCGGACGAGGAATTTGCGGAGTTCTTCTTTCTTCGCAACAACGAAAAGGGTCTCACCTATGAACGGTGGCGGCATATTCACGGCTGTGGCCGCTTCTTCAACGCGGCCCGCGATACGGTGAGCGACAGGTTCCTGATGACCTACAAGGCGGGACTGCCGAAACAGCCGATCCCGGTTGCGAGCAAGGCTGCGGCGATTGCCGAGGAAAAGACCGTCGAAACCTGGGAAGCTACGGAAGGAGACGCGAGATGAGTTCTTCCTCCAACTCGGGTGAATTCCGCATCAAGGGCGCCGGCCGTCATACGCCGGCCCGCACGGCGCGCTTCACGTTTGACGGCAAAAGCTATACGGCGCTGGAGGGCGATACGGTTGCGTCAGCGCTTCTGGCGCATGGCGTGCATCTGCTCGGCCGCTCGTTCAAATACCACCGCCCGCGCGGCATCCTGACATCTGGTCCGGAAGAGCCGAATGCGCTGCTCGACGTGTCTCGTGATGCCGCCCGCCGCCAACCGAATGTGCGCGCCACGGTGCAGGAAGTGTTCGATGGCGCCAAGATCGCCTCGCAGAACCGCTGGCCGTCGCTCAAATACGATATCGGCGCGTTCAACGACATGCTGTCGCCGTTCTTCGCCGCCGGTTTCTACTACAAGACCTTCATGTGGCCGCGGGAAGCCTGGCACAAACTCTATGAGCCGATCATCCGTCGCGCTGCGGGTCTGGGCGAAGCGCCGAAGGAAGCGGATCCCGATCATTACGCCAGCCGCTACGTGCATTGCGACGTGCTGATCGCCGGCGCCGGTGTCGCCGGCCTGACGGCGGCACTTTCGGCGGCGGCAACGGGCAAAAAGGTCATTCTCGTTGACGAACAGCCGGAAGTCGGCGGTGCGCTGCATTTCGACAGTTCCACGGTGATCGACGGCCAGAACGGTTTCGACTGGGCGCAGGCCATGGCTGCAAAGCTGAAGGCGATGCCCAACGTCACCGTGCTCACCCGCACCACTGTGTTTGGCTATTACAATCACGGTTTCCTAGCCCTTGTGGAACGGGTGACCGACCATGTCGCGCTTCCGGGCAGGGACCTGCCGCGTGAGCGTCTCTGGCAGGTGCGTGCGAAAAAGGTCGTGCTGGCGACCGGCTCGATCGAACGGCATATGGTGTTTGCCAACAATGACCGGCCGGGCATCATGCTGGCGTCTGCCGCGCGCAGTTTCCTCAACCATCACGGCGTTGCCGTCGGCCGCAATGTCGGCGTCTATACCGCCCATGACAGCGCCTATGAGGCGGCGTTCGACCTGAAGCGGGCGGGTGTCTCGATCGCTGCGATCGTCGACAGCCGCAGCCATCCGGGTGATGGTGTGCTTGCCGAGGCCCGTGCGCTCGGGATCGACGTGCTGACAGGCCATGCCGTGACCGACACGTCCGGCCGGCTGCGGATCAACTCCATCACCGTCACCCGCAATGGCGGCGCCAATGCGCGCAAGATCAAGGTTGACGCGCTGCTCATCTCGGCAGGCTGGACTCCGTCAGTGCATCTGTTCTCGCAGTCTCGCGGAAAACTGCGCTTCGACGAGGCAAACCAGCGGTTCCTGCCGGATATCTACGCCCAGAACTGCATCTCGGTCGGGGCCTGCAACGGAACCGACGATCTGGCGGACCTGATCGACGAGGCGATTGCCGCAGGCGGCGGTGCAGCTGTGGTCTCGGGCGAAAACCGGTTCGAATGGACCGGCGGCATGATCGGTGCGGCCGAAGGGGCGGGACCGGAGGATGCGGTCAAGGCGTTCGTCGATTTCCAGCATGACGTGACCGCCAAGGACATCCGTCTTGCGGTGCGCGAAGGCATGCATTCGATCGAGCATATAAAGCGCTTTACGACCAATGGCATGGCGTCCGATCAGGGCAAGCTTTCCAACATGCATGGCCTCGCCATCGCGTCTGAAATGCTCGACCGGCCGATCCCGCAGGTGGGTCTCACCACGTTCCGTGCGCCATACACGCCTGTCACCTACGGCACGCTGATCGCCCATTCGCGCGGCGACCTGTTCGATCCGGCCCGCAAGACGCCGATGCATGCGCCGGAAGCGGCAGAAGGCGCCGAGTTCGAGGATGTGGGCAACTGGAAACGCGCCTGGTATTTCCCCAAGCGCGGCGAAGACATGCACGCAGCCGTCAACCGCGAGTGCAGAACCGTGCGTGAGGTCGGCGGCGTGTTTGATGCCTCGACGCTCGGCAAGATCGAGGTGGTCGGCCCGGATGCGGCGAAATTCCTCAACCTGCTCTACACCAATACCTGGGATACGCTGAAACCCGGCAAGAGCCGTTATGGGATCATGACAAGGGAAGACGGGTTCATCTATGACGACGGTGTCGTCGGGCGCCTGGCAGAAGACCGTTTCCATGTGACGACCACGACCGGCGGTGCGCCGCGGGTGCTGCAGCATATGGAAGACTATCTGCAGACGGAATTCCCGCATCTCAACGTATGGCTGACATCGACCACCGAACAATGGGCTGTCATCGCGGTACAGGGTCCGAAGGCGCGCGAGATCATTGCGCCCTTCATCGACGGGCTCGACATTTCCAACGAAGCCTTCCCGCATATGAGCGTTGCCGAGTGCACGATCATGGGCGTTCCGGGGCGGTTGTTCCGCATGTCGTTTACCGGCGAGCTCGGGTTCGAAGTCAATGTGCCCGCCGATTTCGGGGCGGCGGTTTGGAAGGCGATCTGGGAACGCGCGCAATCGATGGGGGCCTGCCTCTACGGCACGGAAACCATGCACGTTCTCCGCGCCGAAAAGGGCTATATCATCGTCGGCCAGGATACGGACGGCACGGTCACCCCTGACGATTCCGGTTATGGCTGGGCTGTCTCGAAGAAGAAGACCGATTTCGTCGGCATCAGAGGGCTGAAGCGTCCGGACCTTGTGCGCGAGGGACGCAAGCAGCTGGTCGGCCTGTTCACCAAGGATCCGAAGGATGTGCTGGAAGAGGGCGCGCAGATCGTTGCCGATCCGAACCAGCCGAAGCCGATGACCATGCTCGGCCATGTGACCTCGTCCTACTGGTCGGAAACTCTCGGCCGATCGATCGCGATCGCGCTGGTTGCCGGCGGTCGGGCCAAGATGGGAAGCACGCTCTACGTGCCGATGGCGGACAGGACGATTTCGGTGGAAGTGACCGACATGGTGTTCTTCGACAAGGAAGGAGGCCGCATCAATGGCTGATTTTGCAATGCCTCAGCGCGTACTCCCGATGACCGGTTTTCACGGCGGATCTTCCGTCGTCCGGCTTGAACCGGCAGCTCCGGCTGGCCGCATCTCGCTGCGGGCGAAGGCTGAGGATGTCTCAGCACTTTCAGGCTCGCTCGGCGTCGATCTGCCGACAAGGCCGAAGACGTCCGCATCCGCCAACGGCCGCACCGCGCTGTGGCTCGGACCGGACGAGTGGCTGGTGATCGACGAAAGCGAAAGCGGCCTGATGACCGCTGCCGCCAATTCCGGTGTGCTGCATTCCGCGACCGACGTGTCTCACCGCAACACCGCGATCCTGATTTCGGGTCCGGGTGCGGAGGCCGCGATCAACACGGGTTGCCCGCAGGATCTGTCGCTTTCAGTCTTTCCGGTCGGTGCCTGCTCGCGCACGCTGTTTGGCAAGGTGGAAGTGGTGCTTATGCGTACGGGCGAGGAGGCGTTCCGAATGGAAGTCTGGCGGTCGTTTTCCGACTACGCCTTCGGCCTTCTCTCGGAGGGCGCGAAAGACGCTGCGCTCTAGCTCTTCGACCATCGCCTGACTTGAATTGGGTTCGACAATACCGCACCCTCCCATTGCAGAATGGGAGGGTTTTTTATGGTGGACGCTGGTTGGCCGGATATTCAGTGGGTCTTGCTTGGGATCGCTGCCGCCATTGCCGGGGGCGCGGTAGCGGCGAAGTTGTCCGGTGTCGAACTGTGGAAGGGCATTCTGGTCGGCGGGGTAGCGGTCATTGCGGCGCTACTGGCTTCGCTCGTGCCGGGGATCGACCGCAGTCTGTCCATGCCGATCGCCGGGTTGATCGCGGCCGGGGTTTCCGGTTCTGCGCTGGGGCTGACGGCATCCCGGACGGCGCCCCTTCTCATCGGTGCCGCCTTGCCGCCGCTCATCGGGTTGCTGATGCTGGAATTGGGATGACGCGAGAGGAGATGAACGGGAGGTAACTCAGGCGTCTTCCGGCCGATCCTTCGGGTCGAACTGGACGATAGTGATCCAGGTGGCGGTCAGTGCCGGCTTTTTCTCGTTCTCGATCTCGATCGAAACCTCGTATGTGGTCATCAGCATGCCGGCGCCGCGGAAGCGGCTGTCGGCCAGCGTGAAGTGGCCGCGGACCCGCGCGCCACTCTTGACGGGCGACATGAAGCGGACCTTGTCGAACCCGTAGTTGATCCCCATCGTCTGTTCGCGGATTTTCGGCATGGTCTCGTAGTTCATGGCCGACAGCAGCGACAGCGACAGAAAGCCGTGGGCGATGGTGCCGCCGAATGGGCTTTCGGCCTTGGCGCGCTCTGGATCCACGTGGATAAACTGATGATCGAGCGTCGCATCGGCGAACTGGTCGATCATTGTCTGGTTGACGGTAATCCAGTCGGAAACACCCAGTTCCTGACCGACCAGTCCTGCAACATCGGCGAGGGAAATTTCACGCATGCGCTGCTCTTTCCGTTGGTTGTGATGCGGACTCTTACAGGCTTTGAAGGACTTGGCGACAGGTTTTTGCAGTGCATCAATTTTCGATGCAAAAGCTGACCGACCGGGGGGGAAGTGCCGTATCCCACGGCTGGTTATCAGGATAACAACGCCAGTTCGGGCCGGGAAGGGCGAAGGTTTGCGGGGTGTGGCCGCGGTTGACGATGATGGCGAGCCGCGTGGCCTTTCCGGTCGTTGCATCGTCGGTTTTCAGCATGAAACCGAGGACCGGATTGGCGGGGTTTTCCCAGTCGGAGACCTGCATCGGCTGGCCGCTTGGCGAGATCCATTCGATATCGCCATCGCCCGTGAGCAGGCTGGTTTCGGAGAATACGTGGAACCGTTTGCGGAGGGCTGAAAGCATTGCCGTGTGCTCGACCAGCGCCTCGTCGAGCGTTGCCCAGTCCATCCAGGTGATCTCGTTATCCTGCGCATAGGCGTTGTTGTTGCCGCGCTGGGAGCGGCCGGCCTCGTCGCCCATCGTCAGCATGATCGTGCCTCGGCTGGCAAACAGCGTCGAGAGCAGGGCTTCGGCGTCCCTTCGACGGTCGGCGAGGATATCGCGGTCGCGGGTCACGCCTTCGGTGCCGTTGTTCCAGGACATGTTGTCGCCGTGACCGTCGCGGTTGTCTTCGCCGTTCGCCTCATTGTGTTTGTCCTCGTTGGACACGAGATCCATCAGCGTGAAGCCGTCATGGGCGGCGAGGAAATTGACCGTGCGCGTGTGTCCGGAGAAAAGGTCAGACGAGCCTGCAAGCCGGGTGGCGAGCGCGCCTGTCGTCCACACGTCGCCGCGCCAGTAACGGCGGATGTCGTCGCGGGCGCGGTCGTTCCACTCGAGGAATTTTTCCGGAAAATTGCCGAGCTGATAGCCGCCGGGGCCGATATCCCAGGGTTCGGCGATCATGACGCGGTCTTTCAGGACCTCGTCTTCGAGCATCGTGGTCAGCGTTTCGCTATCGGCATCGAAACCGTTCGAGGTGCGACCGAGGATCGGTGCAAGATCGAAGCGGAAGCCGTCGACGCCTGCATGAATGACGAAATGGCGCAACGTATCGACGATCAGGCGCCGGACTTCGGGATGGTCGCAGGCGAGCGTGTTGCCGGTACCGGTGTCGTTGATGAGAAGGCCGGGCTCACCCTGCGCGTGACGATAATAGGCGAGGTTGTCGATCCCGCGCATCGACAGCGTGGCACCGTAGCGATCGCTTTCGCCCGAATGGTTGAACACGAGATCGAGGATGACGCCGATGCCGGCCTCGTGCAGGGTGGCGACGGTGTCGCGCAGTTCCTCAACCCCGCCCGGGCAAAGGCGCGGGTCGAGCGCCATGAAGGCGATGGGATTGTAGCCCCAGCCATTGGTGAGACCCAGCGACGGGAGGTGCCGTTCGTCGATCCAGGCGGTGATTGGCATCAGCTCGATCGCGTCGACGCCGATCCTTTTGAGATGGGCGATGATCGCTGGATGCGCGAGCGCCGCGACCGTGCCGCGGATATCTTCCGGCACGTCGGGGTGGAGAATGGTGAAGGGTTTTACGGCGACTTCGTAGATCAGTCCGCCGGCGTTAAACCGCGGCGCCTCGATCTTGGCTGCGACGTGCTCCGTGACGATTGCCTTGGGCACCAGGCCGGCCGTGTCGAAGTTGAACTGCGAGAGGTTCGGATCGTAGACGAAGGGGCGGTCGAGTTCTTTGGCGTAGGGGTCGACAAGCAGTTTCGACGGGTCGAACCAGAGGCCTTTATCCGGATCGTAGATGCCATGGGCACGAAAACCGTAGCGCTGGCCGGGTCTGATCGAGGGAAGGTCGATGCGGTAAAGGTTGTCGTCGCCGCGCGTCATCGGGTGGCGGGCGGTTTCCGTCTCGCCATCGGCATCGAACAGGCAGAGTTCGATCTTTTCCGCATGCTGCGACCAGACCGAGAATTCAGCCATCTTATCCAGGAGAACAGCGCCGCGTCTTTGAGCGTGTGCGTGAGACATATCGGGTTCCTTATCGCTCATCCATTTCGCCAGCGACCCTGCGTTCGCGGCTGACAATCAGCCTGCCTTCTCTCCGCTTGGTGGGAAGAAGAGACGTGTCCTATGGAAGTAGGGTCCCGTGTCGCTGCGGCAAATCCTTCTCCCCGATTGCGGGGAGAAGGTTGCTGTCGCCGGATGAGGGGCAATGTCACCCGGCAGCCTCGATCAGGTGATCACCGTCGGGGCATCCCGGCCGGACCGCTTCTTGAGATCCGAAATCTCGTCTGCCACTGCGATCAGGTCGGCGAGCGCCGTCTGGGTCTCGATGTCGTGGCGGCTGGCATCGGGTTCGTAGCGCTCGACATAGACGCGGATCGTCGCACCCGACGTGCCGGTGCCCGACAGGCGGAACACAACGCGAGAGCCGCCTTCGAACAGGATGCGGATGCCCTGGTTCTTCGAAACGGAGCCGTCGATCGGGTCGAGATAGGCGAAATCGTCAGCAAATTCGACCTTGAGTGCGCCGAAGGTCTGGCCGGGGAGCGTCGGGAGCTTTTCGCGCAGGGCCGCCACGAGAGCGTTCGCTGCATCCGAATCCACTTCCTCGTAGTCGTGGCGGGAATAGTAGTTGCGGCCGTATTCGGCCCAATGCGACTTGACGATTTCAGCGACGCTCTCGTTTCTGGCTGCCATGATATTCAGCCAGAACAGAACCGCCCAGAGGCCGTCCTTTTCTCTCACGTGGTCGGAACCGGTGCCGAAGCTTTCCTCGCCGCAGACGGTGGCCTTGCCAGCATCGAGCAGATTGCCGAAGAACTTCCAGCCGGTCGGCGTTTCGTACATGCCGATCTTCAGCTTTTCGGCCACGCGGTCGGCTGCCGCACTTGTCGGCATCGAACGGGCAATGCCTGCAATACCCTTGGCGTAGCCCGGTGCGAGCGTCGCGTTTGCTGCGATGATCGCCAGGCTGTCCGACGGTGTCACGAACATGCCCTTGCCGACGACCATGTTGCGGTCGCCGTCGCCATCGGAGGCGGCACCGAAATGCGGGCCGCTCTTACTCATCACGTCGTCATAGAGTTCCTTGGCATGGACAAGGTTCGGGTCCGGATGATGACCGCCGAAGTCGGGAAGCGGGATCGCGTTGCGTACCGAGCCCTCGGGCGCGCCAAGCCGGTTCTCGAAGATTTCCACGGCATAGGGGCCTGTGACGGCGCCCATCGAATCGATAGCAATGCGGACGCCGCTCGCAAGCAGGGCGCGGATTGCCACGAAATCGAACAGCTGCTCCATCAGTTCGGCATAGTCAGCGACCGGATCGATGACCTGGACTTCCATTCCGGAGATCTTGAACGTTCCGACTTCGTCGAGGTCGATATCGGCGGAGTCGACGATCTTGTAGGTGTCGATCACCTTGGTGCGGGCAAAGATCGCGTCGGTGATCTTTTCAGGCGCCGGGCCGCCATTGCCGGTGTTGTACTTGATGCCGAAATCTTCGTTCGGACCGCCGGGATTGTGGCTGGCCGACAGGATCAGGCCGCCGAAGGCGTGGTATTTGCGAATGATGTTGGAGGCGGCCGGCGTCGACAGGATACCGCCCTGGCCGACCATGACCTTGCCGAAGCCGGAAGCCGCGGCCATCTTGATCGCCTTCTGGATGACTTCGCGGTTGTAATAGCGGCCGTCGCCGCCGATCACCAGCGTCTTGCCTTCAAACCCCTTGAGGCTGTCGAAGATCGCCTGGATGAAGTTCTCGGCGTAATTTTCCTGAGCGAAGACGGGCACCTTCTTGCGCAGGCCGGAGGTCCCAGGCTTCTGATCCTGATAGGGCGTGGTCGATACGGTTTTGATCATCTCAAATGCCTTTTCTTGCAAGTAGGTCGGAATAGAGCGCGGCGTAGAGGCCAGCACTCCTTTCCCAGGAAACGTCGGATTTCATGCCCTGCTTCTGCATTTCCGTCCAGACATCAGGGTCCTTGTAGAGACGGATGGCGCGGCGCAGGGCGCGGCCAAGATTGTCGGCTGTTGCCGGGCCGAAGGAGACACCGGTTGCGGCCTTCGCAGCGAGTGCGGCGGGGCTGGCGTCGATGACCGTGTCGTTGAGGCCACCGGTGCGGGCAACGACCGGGATGCAGCCGTAACGCAGACCGTAGAGCTGGGTAAGGCCACACGGCTCGAACCGGGAGGGGATGATGATGGCATCGGAGCCGCCCTGGAGCAGGTGCGACAGCGGCTCGTCATAGGTGGTCAGAACCGAAACGCTGCCCGGATGGCGGCCTGCAGCGGCGTGAAATGCGGTTTCGAGCGCCTGATCGCCGGAGCCGAGCACCGCCAGCCTGCCGCCGGCCTCGACAAGGTTGTCGATCTCCTGCGCCAGCAGATCCATGCCCTTCTGCGAGGTGAGGCGGGAGATGACGCAAAACAGCGGACCGTCGCTTTCAACGAGGCCGAACCGCTCCTCGATCGCCCGCTTGTTGCCGGCGCGGCTCTTGAGGCTTCCGGCACCGTAGCGGGTGTGCAGGTTGATGTCGGTTTCCGGGTCCCAGATTTCAGCGTCGATGCCGTTGACGATACCCGTCAGATCCACGGAGCGGCGAGAAAGCAGGCCCTCGAGCCCCATGCCGTATTCGCCGCTCAGAATTTCCTCGGCATAGGAGGGCGAGACGGTGGAGATTGCCCAGCTCGTCTCCAGCCCGGCTTTCAAATAGCTGATGCCGCCGAAATATTCGATCCCGTCCATGGCGAAGGCATGATCCGGCAGACCGAGAAAGGGGAAGATATCGGCGCCGAACATGCCCTGGAACGCGATGTTGTGAATGGTGATCAGCGTCGGGATTTCAGGCGTTTCCGAGTAGCGCATAAAGGCCGGAAGCATGGCTGCCTGCCAGTCGTGCACATGGGCGATGTCGGGCTTCCAGCCCGCGATGCCGTCCTGCGCAATGATCGCACCCGCCTTGGACAGCGCCGCGAAGCGTCTCCAGTTGTCGCGATGGTCCTTGCCCGTCTGATCGAGATAGGGGCCGCCCGGCCTGTCGAAGAACATGGGGCAATCGAGCACCAGGAGGTCTAGCCCCTGGTGCGTGACTTCGAGGATATCGGCACTGGCACCGAGAAGGTCGTCGAAACTCATGACGAGTTTTGCATCCTTCAGCACCCGCATGACAGCCGGATAGCCCGGCATCAACGTCTTCACCGAGATGCCCTGGCTCTTGAGTGCCAGCGGCAGTGCGCCGGCCACATCGGCAAGGCCGCCGGTTTTCACCAGCGGAAAGACTTCGGACGCGACCGACAGAACATTCATCGGAGGATCCCGTTCACAGCTCGAGCTTGTCGATCATCGCCTGGGTGATCAGGCAGATACCGCTCTCGGTGCGGCGGAAGCGCTTGGCATCGAGTTCCGGATCCTCTCCGACGATCAGGCCTTCCGGAATGGTGACGCCGTGGTCGATAATGACATCGCGAAGCTGGGCGCGTCTTCCGATCCGGACATTCGGCAGCACGACCGCGCCTTCGAGCTTGGAATAGGAATTGGCACGCACGCCGGTGAAGAGAAGGCTTCGGTTGAGCGACGAACCGGAAATGATGCAGTCGCCGGAAATGACCGAGGACGTTGCGGACCCGCGGCGGTTTTCGTCGTCATGCACAAACTTTGCCGGTGGGGTGATTTCCCCGAAGGTCCAGATCGGCCAGGACTTGTCGTAGAGATCAAGGCCGGGCACGATTTCGGTCAGGTCGATATTGGCTTGCCAGTATGCGTCCACAGTTCCAGCATCGCGCCAGTAGGGCTCGCGCTCGAAATCGGACCGGACGCAGCTATCGGCAAAGCGGTGCGCGACGGCCTTACCGTGCTCGACGATATAGGGAATGATATCCTTGCCGAAGTCGCGGCTTGAGCCTTCGGCTTCCGCGTCGCGCTTCAGCGCTTCGATCAGAAATTTGGTGTGGAAGACGTAGATGCCCATCGAGGCCAGCGCGAAATCCGGATTGCCTGGAATTCCCGGTGGGTCGGCCGGCTTTTCGACGAAATCGATGATCTCGTCCTTCTCGTTGACATGCATGACGCCGAAGCCCGTGGCTTCCATGCGCGGAACCTCGAGGCAACCGACGGTGACGTCGGCGCCGGAGTTCACGTGCTGCTGCAGCATGTACTCGTAGTCCATCTTGTAGACGTGGTCGCCGGCAAGGATGACCATGTATTCCGGCGCGTAGCCTTCGATGATGTCGATGTTCTGGAACACCGCGTCGGCCGTGCCTTCATACCATTGCGTTTCCGAAACGCGCTGGGAGGCGGGCAGGATGTCGAAGCTTTCATTGCGCTCTGAACGCAGGAAGTTCCAGCCGCGCTGCATGTGGCGGATCAGCGAATGCGCCTTGTACTGGGTCGCAACGCCGATGCGGCGGATGCCGGAATTCAGCGCGTTCGACAGCGCGAAATCGATGATGCGCGCCTTGCCGCCGAAGTAGACCGCGGGCTTGGCGCGGCGATCCGTCAGTTCCTTCAGGCGACTGCCGCGGCCGCCGGCCAGGACATAGGCCATCGCGTCGCGTGAGAGTGGCTGTATGCGTTTGTCGTTCATGGTTCTCCCTCCCGGTCGTTATTGCAATTCCAGCATGATCGTCGCCAGAGGCGGCAACGTGATGTCGGCGGTGATCGTTCCTCCCGCATTCACCGCCTGCACGCGTCCGCCATTCCCCTTGCCGGTGCCGCCATAGATCTCGGCATCGGTGTTGAGGATTTCCCGCCATCTGCCCTCGCTTGGCAAGGGAATACGGTAATTTTCCCGGTAGACCGGGGTGAAATTCGTGATCACCGCCACCGGCTTTTCCCCCGGCGCCATACGCAGCCAGGCAAACACGGAGTTTTCGGCATCATCGGCAATCAGCCAGCGGAACCCTTCGCTCTCGCAATCGCGGGCATGCAGGGCGGGCTTGGAGCGGTAGCAGAAGTTCAGATCGCGGACGAGACGGCGCATGCCTTCGTGCGGGCTGTATTGCAGCAGGTTCCAGTCCAGCGACCGCTCCTCGCTCCATTCGCTCCACTGGGCAAATTCCTGGCCCATGAACAGCAGCTTCTTGCCCGGATAACCCCACATGAACCCGTAATAGGCGCGCAGATTGGCGAATTTCTGCCAGTCGTCGCCGGCCATCTTGGCGATCAGCGACCCCTTGCCGTGCACGACTTCATCATGGCTGAGCGGCAGGACGAAGTTTTCGGAATAGGCGTAGACCATGCCGAAGGTCATAGTGTTGTGGTGATGCTTGCGGTGAACAGGCTCACGCGCGAGATAACTCAGCGTGTCATGCATGAAACCCATGTTCCACTTGAACCCGAAGCCGAGACCGCCTTCGTGGACCGGCGCCGAGACTTTGGGCCAGGATGTGGATTCTTCGGCAATGGTCATCACACCGGGATGATTGCCGTAGGAAAGCGAATTCATCTTCTGCAGGAAGCGGACAGATTCCAGGTTCTCGCGGCCGCCATATTCGTTCGGCACCCATTCGCCCTCGCGGCGGGAATAGTCGAGATAGAGCATCGAAGCGACCGCATCGACACGCAGGCCATCGAGGTGGAATTTCTCCGACCAGTAGAGCGCGTTGTTGACGAGGTAGGACAGGACTTCCAGTCGGCCGAAATTGTAGATCGCCGTGTTCCAGTCGGGGTGGAAACCCTGGCGCGGATCTTCATGCTCGTAGAGTGCGGTGCCGTCGAAATGGCGCAGCCCGTGCGCGTCGACCGGGAAGTGGGCGGGCACCCAGTCGAGGATGACGCCGATGCCGACCTTGTGGCAGCCGTTGACGAAGCGGGCAAAGCCTTCCGGCTCGCCGAAACGGGCCGACGGCGCATAGAGACCGGTGGTCTGGTAGCCCCAGGACGGATCATAGGGATGTTCGGTAATCGGAAGGAATTCGATATGGGTAAAGCCCATGTCGGTGCAGTAGGGAATGAGTTCGGCGGCAAGTTCGTCCCAGGAGAGGAACGAACCATCCTGCTTGCGGCGCCATGACCCGGCGTGCACTTCGTAGATCGAGATCGCCTGACGGCGATGATCGGCCTTTTCCCAGAATTCCCGATGGGCTTCGTCATCCCATTTCTGCACCAGTTCCGGCGTGGTGACGGACGCCGTCTTCGGGCGCATTTCGGCGCGCCGGGCGTAAGGGTCGGCCTTGAGGGGCAGAACTTCGCCGTCGCTGCCGACGATCTCGAACTTGTAGGGGGTGCCAGCCAGGATATCGGGCGCGAAGATTTCCCAGATGCCGGTGTCCTGACGCAGCCGCATGATGTGGCGGCGGCCATCCCAGGTGTTGAAATCGCCAACGACAGAGACGCGCTTGGCATTCGGTGCCCAGACGGCGAAGTGATATCCCTCTACGCCCTCGTGCTTCATCGGATGGGCGCCCATCTTGTCGAACAGGCGCAGATGCGATCCCTCGCGGACGAAATAATCGTCCATCGGTCCCAGAACCGGGCCGAACGAGTAGGGGTCCGTCACCGCCCACTCGTCATCACCGCGGCGGGCGCGGTAACGGACGGGCTGGCGTTGCGAGGCGGAGACGATGCCTTCGAAATAACCGGCTTCGTGGCGGCAGGTGAGTTCGCCCAGTTCCGTGCCGTTCAGCGCCGTGGCCGTGACGGCCTCGGCGCCGGGGATGAAACAGCGGACCCTGTAGACGTCCCCGACCTTGTGCAGGCCGAGAACGGCAAAGAGGTTTGTATGCCTGCCTTCCAAAATCGCCTCGATCTCGGATAACGGGATTTCTCCAGGAGCTCTCCCGTCATCGAGCGTACGCGGCGCTTTTGTCATCAGGCTCTCCAGATTTCCGACGCGTATTGGCGAATGGTTCTATCGGAGGAGAACCAACCCATGCGGGCGGTGTTGAGAATAGTCTTCGAATACCATGATTTAGGGTCCGACCAGATTTGGTCAACGCTGCGCTGCGCTGCTGCATAGGCATCGAAGTCGGCGGCAACCATGAACCAGTCGTGATTGTAGATCCCGTCCATCAGGACCGTGAAACGCGACCGGTCATCCGGCGAAAACACGCCTGTCGCGATGGCATTCAGGGCCTGTGCAAGTTCCGGAGACTGGTCGATAACGGCGCGGGGATCGTGGCCCTCGTCGCGGACCTTCTGCACCTCGTCCGCTTTCAGGCCGAAGATGACGATGTTGTCTTCCCCGACATGGTCGCGCATTTCGACATTGGCGCCGTCGAGCGTGCCGATCGTCAGTGCCCCGTTCAGGGCAAACTTCATGTTGCCGGTTCCCGACGCTTCCATGCCGGCCGTCGAGATCTGCTCGGAAAGATCGGCCGCGGGGACCATGATCTCGGCGAGAGACACGTTGTAGTTCGGTATGAAGACGATCTTCAGGAGACCGCGCACCGATGGGTCGTTGTTGATGACGCGAGCGACGTCGTTGGCCAGCTTGATGATCAGCTTGGCGTTGTGGTAGCTCGGCGCCGCCTTGCCGGCGAACAGTTTGACACGCGGCACCCAATCGAGTTCCGGATGCGAGCGGATCTGGTCGTAAAGCGCTACCGCCTCGATGATGTTGAGGAGCTGGCGCTTGTATTCGTGGATGCGCTTGATCTGGATGTCGAACATGGCCGACGGATCGAGCCTGATGCCCATGCGGCTGCCGACCAGATTGGCGAGTGCGATCTTGTTGGTGCGCTTGATCGCTGCAAACTTGTCCTGGAACGAGCTGTCGCTTGAGAATTTCTCAAGATCTGTCAGCGCCTCGGTGTCATCAAGGAATTTGTCGCCGATGGCGTCCTGGATCAACGATGTGAGGCCCGGATTGCACTGCATCAGCCAGCGGCGAGGGGTGATGCCGTTGGTCTTGTTGTTGATGCGTGTGGGATAGAGCGTGTGCAGGTCCTGGAACACAGTGACCTTCATCAGGTCCGTATGCAGGGCCGAGACGCCGTTGATCGAATGCGAGCCGACAAAGGCAAGGTTGCCCATGCGCACGCGGCGCTCGCCGCCCTCGTCGATCAGCGAGATCGAACGGATCTGGGTTTCGGAGAAGTTCTTCAGCTTGCGCGCTTCCAGCAAGATCTTGGTGTTGATCGCATAGACGAGCTGCATGTGGCGCGGCAGCAGGCGCTCGAACAACGGTACCGGCCAGCTTTCCAACGCCTCGGGCAGAAGCGTGTGGTTGGTGTAGGAGAAGGTCTTGCGGACAATTTCCCAGCTCTCGTCGAAATCCACGCCGTGGATGTCGACCAGAAGGCGCATCAGTTCGCCGATCGAAATCGCCGGATGGGTGTCGTTGAGCTGGATCGCGACCTTGTCGGGAAGATTGGTGAAGTCCGGATACTGCTGCAGGTGGCGGCGCAGGATGTCCTGGAGCGAGGCCGAGGAGAAAAAGAATTCCTGGCGCAGGCGCAGTTCCTGGCCGGCCGGATTGGCATCGGCCGGGTAGAGGACGCGGGTGAGGCTTTCGGCCTTGTTGCTTTCGCGCAGCGCACCGATGTGGTCGCCGGCGTTGAAGGCATCGAGCAGGATCGGATCGATCGGCTGGGCCGACCAGAGGCGCAGCGTGTTGACGCGCTTGCCACGCCAGCCAACGATCGGCGTGTCGTAGGCCATGGCGATGACGCGTTCGGCCGGCTTCCAGACATAGCGCGGCGCATCGTCGTAACCGCCGACCGTGTCCACCGTGCCGCCGAAGCCGATTTCGTAGGAGCTTTCGCGGCGCTCGAATTCCCAGGGGTTGCCGTGGGCGAGCCAGGTTTCCGGCAGTTCCACCTGCCAGCCATCGGCCATCTGCTGACGGAACAGGCCGTGGACGTAGCGGATGCCGTAGCCATAGGCCGGGATCTCGACGGTTGCCATGCTCTCCATGAAACAGGCGGCGAGACGGCCGAGGCCTCCGTTGCCGAGGGCTGCATCGGGTTCGAGGCCGGCAATGACAGCCACATCGACGCCGAGCGATGTCAGCGCATCGCGAATTTCCGACATCAGGCCGAGATTGCTGACGGCATCGCGCATCAGGCGGCCGATCAGGAATTCCAGCGATAGATAGTAAACGCGCTTCTCGCCTGTCTTGTAGACCTTGCGGGTCGAATCCATCCACCGGTCGATAATGCGGTCGCGCACCACCAGGATCGTTGCTGTCAGCCAGTCATGCGGCTTGGCGACCTGCGCATCCTTGCCGATCCGATAGGTCAGGCGCTCGATGATCTCCTCCGCCATGATTTCAGGCCGGGAGCTGCGTGGTGCCGGAAAGGGGAGTTCGACGTTAGAAGAGGTCTTGTCCATGTCGCGCTAACTTTCTGGTTAAGCGTGAGAATTGCGTCCGATTCGGACCCTCGTTGAAGATCTGGGAAACCAGTTATGCACCGTTACGAAACGCTTGCAACGGGCAATGATATTGGTCTTGAAATATGTCATGGGCATGTAAAATCGCAAAAAAGCAAAACCCCGCCGGTTGGACGGGGTTCTGCAAATAATCAAACGTTCCGAGAGACTTAGACTGCCGCCTAGTTGGTGAGGCGAACCGCGGATTTTGCCGCCTTGTTGGCGATATCGCCGAACGCGTTGACGAGATCGGTCATGTCTTCGGGCTCGTAATAGTAGTCGCTGGCGCTTGCGCAGGTGCTCAGCAGCGACTTGCCCTTGTCCGGCGCCATGAAGGCAACGGTGAAGATCTTGATGCCATCGGCCTTGGCGGTTTCGCACTGGCTGCGCACTGTTCTGTCCAGCGCCGGATTCCAGTTGGCGCTTTTGCCGGTCATTTCGCCATCCGTCATCAGCACGATGTAGCGGTTGAAGGTGGCATTGCCCTTGGCCGTATGCGCCGTTGCCTCGGTCGTGTTGCTCGATTTCAGTGCATTCAGTGCGAGGGTCATCGCGCCGCTGGCATCGGTGCCGCCGGTCGGAACGCTTGGAAGCGCCGCCACGTACTTGGCAGCCTCGGTCGTGCCCCATGTCATCGGTGTCGGAGACTGCGTCTCATCGGTGTAGGAAACCGCACCGACACGGATCAGCGTGTTTTTCGGGTCGGACGTCTTCAGCGACGTGAACAGCCCCGTTGCCGCCGTCTGCAGGGCCTCGATCTTGCGGATGTAGCAGGGCCAGTAGAAGGCGACCGACGGCCAGTCAGCGTTGGTGTAGTTGTCACAGTAGGACCGCAGTGTATTCCTGTCGCTGGTGACAAAGGACATCGAGCCGGACCGGTCAAGCGCCAGGTACATCGAGATGCCGTTGGTCGTTTCCGAACTGCTGGATGCCGTGGCCGCAATATTCAGCGTGATGGACTGGCCGCCGATCATGCTGGTGATCGGGTTCAGCTTCATCGTGTACTTGGTGTTGAGCGCCACCGTATAGCCCTTGCTGGAAGCGCTGTTGTTGGTGGTCTTGGCGCTGACGGCGGTGGCCTTGCGGATCGCCTCCTGCTGCGCTGCCTTTTCTTCAGGTGTGGCGTTCGCGTCTATGCCATTGGCAAGGATCTGGCCGGCAAGGTAGTCGGTCGCCAGTTCCTGGGCGTCCTTCTCGTTCATGCCTTTCTGGGCCATCGATGAGGCAGCTGCCAGTGCCGCGGAATCCGCCAGACCCTGCATCTTGCTCTTGATCTGCATGGCATTGGTAAAATCAAGCGCGACGCCCGCCGAACCCAGGAGGATGGGCAGGAGCACCGCTGTCATAAGGCCGAAATTTCCGTCGCGGTTCTTGGCAAACCGCGTCCAAATTGATGCTGTCATCGCACTTACCCCCGTGCCGTAACCGCGCAACTCATTTGCACTAACACGTGGTCTTGATAGCGCGGAGCGGGTGGAGGAACCGCTAAATCAACCTTTAAAAATTGAACCAACACGACGATTCAGCGCCAAAACGGGTCTATCTGACCGGTATCACATCAACCGCCTGGATGATCTTTCGATTTCCGTAACCTTTGAGCACGCCGATGACAGGTGCGATATCGGAATAGTCACGGCCGTAGGCAACCACGATATGGTCGGTGCCGGCCATGATGTCGTTGGTGGGGTCCAGTTCGACATAGCCGACCGCCTCGCCGCACCAGACCTTGACCCAGGCATGCATCGCGTCGGCACCCTCCAACCGCTCCTTGCCCGGGGGCGGGAGCGTGCGCAGGAAGCCCGAAACATAGCCTGCGGGGATGCCGAGGCTGCGCAGCGCCGTGATCATGATATGGGCGAAGTCCTGGCAGACGCCGCGCTTCAGCTTGAAGGCCTCGCGCGGGGTTGTGTCGACCTTGGTCGCCTTGGAGTCATACTTGAAGTCGTCGTAGATGCGGGTGCAGAGCTCCTTTGCGATCTCCAGCACCGTCTGGCCCGGCTTGACGACGTCGCGGGCATAGGCGGCAATCTGCGGATCTTCGGGCAGGCGAGGGCTTGCGCCCGTCAGGTTGTGCGGCGAGCCGCCGTCGACGCTAAGATACGCTGCAAGCTCCCGCCTCAAGCCATCGAGCCGTGGCGACAGATCCGCGGAGATCGTCGGAGTCTCGACCATGACGCGCGCCTGCATACGGATGTCGAACCGCTCATGCGGCGCGCGCAGCAGGATTGAGGTCGCCTGCTGGCCGAAGAAATCAATGAAGGTGGCTTTCTCCTCTGCGTTCGGCGTGACGGTGATCGTGCCTGCAATCAGCCGCTGGCGGCCGGGCAGCGACAGCGGCAGGACCCGGATCACGTGCCGTGCGATCGAGGCCGGCTGGTCATAGACATAGCCCATGTGCATGGAGAGGTCGTAAAGCATGGCGTGTCCTCTCCCGCTCAGTTGAAATAGGTTCGGGCGAGAATATCGGAAAGCCGTTCAAGCTCCTGCTCGAGCTTGCGATAAACCTCCACATCCATGCCCTCGGGGGTCATGACCGCAAGGCCCGAATGCAGCCGCATCGCTTCCCTGTAGAAGGGCGACATCTGGCCGTTGAAAACGGCATTGGGCAGTTGCTCGACCTCGGTGCGGATCTCGGCCAGCTGGAACAGGATCGAACGCGGGTTGAGCGGATCGAGCGCCAGGAGGTCGGCGACCGTCAGCCGCGCGGTGTTGACGTTGTAGCGGCGCCGGTGGGTCATGACGCTGTCGCCGATTTCGAGCAGCATGTCCAGCGAACCGTCCGGGGCGTCCGGGCCGGACATGTGGGCGAGCAGCCGCGTCATATGAAGGCCGCGTTCGAGGTAGCGACCGATGGAAAGAAAGCGCCAGCCGGTGAAGCGATACATGTTTTCATGCACGAGACCGGCAAAACCCGCCAGCTTGCGCAGAAGGATGGTGCTGGCATGGGCGGCATCGTCGCCCGGTTGTGCGGTTTCATGAAAGCGCTTGGTGGTCTTGGCAAGATCCGTCAGGGCCAGCCAGCCATCCGGCGAAAAGCGGTCGCGGATGTTGCTGGCCGAATAGATCGCGCTGTTGAGGTGGGACAGAAGCGGCGCCGGCACGGCCTTCGCCATGTCCATATCGATCGATTTCAGATAGCCGGCGACGTCGACCAGAAGCGGCGCGTCCGGA
This sequence comes from Rhizobium sp. Leaf306, assembly GCF_001423425.1. Taxonomy (GTDB): domain Bacteria; phylum Pseudomonadota; class Alphaproteobacteria; order Rhizobiales; family Rhizobiaceae; genus Neorhizobium; species Neorhizobium soli. Next base: position 183,765 of record NZ_LMNX01000004.1, on the reverse strand, counting down.
TCTGCTGACTCCGCGTAGCGCAGGTGCCAGGAGCGCAGGATGCGCAACGCACCTTCGGAGCGCTCGATATAGCGGCCGAGCCAGAACAGATTGTCGGCGGCGCGCGAGGGCAGCGACCCCGGCATGTTGCGGGTAAAGCTTTCTTCCGGCGGCAGCAGCGTCGGCTTGTCGACGGGCTTGTCGGAAACGATCCAGACATCGGCCGCGGTGCCGCCGGCCTGCATGGCGATCGCGGCCACGTCGTCGCCCGAGCCGATGCGGGCAAAACCGCCGGGCATAAGCTGCCAGCCATCCTCGGTGCGGGCGGCAAACACACGCAGCGACATCGGCCGCGGCACCAGCTTGCCGTCGACGTAAGCAGGCGTCGTCGACAGCGTTACGACTTCCTGGCCGACGAGCTTGGCGCCTTCGCTCGACAGCCACTCGCCGATCGATTCCTTTGCGGTCTCTCTCAACGACGATCCGAGCACCGACTGGCCGTTGTCGTCGAAGAAGGGCAGGCCGGAATAGGCCGGACCGATCACCATCCGACCGATATTCTTGGCGACATGCTCCCGCTCGGCCTTCTGGCCGCACCACCAGGTCGCGATCGAGGGCATGATCGGTTCTTCGCCGAGCAGGCGGTGGCAGATGGCGGGCATGAAGGCGAGCAGCGCCCGGGTTTCGAGGATACCGGAGCCGAGCGCATTGACGAGTGTCAGCGACCCGGACCGCAGGGCCTGGACCATGCCGGGCGTGCCGATATGGGAGCTCTGGTTCAGTTCCAGCGGATCGGCATAGGAGGCGTCGAGGCGGCGCCAGAGAACGCCGATGGGTTTCAGACCCGCCGCGGTGCGGACCATGACGCGGTTGTTGAGAACGGTCAGGTCCTCGCCTTCCAGCAGCATAAACCCGAGATAGCGGGCGATATAGGCGTGTTCGAAATAGGTTTCGTTGGCGGGGCCGGGGGAAAGCACCGCAATCCGGTCGTCGGGATATTGCTTGTGGCTCTGCAGCGCATCGCGGAAGGCGCCGAAGAAGGAGGCGAGGCGGTGGACATGGCTTTCGGCATAGATATCCGACAGCGCACGCGTGGTGGCGACGCGGTTTTCCAGCGCAAAGCCTGCGCCGGATGGAGCCTGCGTGCGGTCGGCGAGAACCCACCAGTCGCCATCCGGACCGCGGCCGATTTCGAACGAACAGAAATGAAGGTAATGGCCGCTGACCGGCTTTACGCCCACCAGCGGGCGCAGGAATTCCGGGTTGCCGGCGACCAGCTGCGGCGGCAGGAAGCCTTCCTCGACCAGCTTGTTGTCGCCATAGATATCGGCAAGCATCGCTTCGAGAAGGTCGGCGCGCTGCTTGAGGCCGCGGGAGATCTCTTCCCATTCCTTTTCTGCGATCAGAACCGGAATATGGCTGATCGGCCACGCCCGTTCGCCGCTGCCGCTGCCGGCCGTGCTGCCGGGTGCCGCATAGGTTCGGTAGAACACGCCGGCATCGCGCAGGTAGCGGTCGGCGCGGGCAAAGCGTTCATGCAGCTCGGCTTCCGAGAGACGGCTCAGATGCGCGATCAGGTTCTCCCAGACCGGCTTGATACGACCTTCGGCGTCCAGCATCTCGTCGGTGACGCCGGCCAAGGCCGCGTAGCCGAGGATCGGGTCAATGCCGATCTCGCCAACGCCTGTCTCGCCAATGGCGGCTTCCGCCTTGGCGTGCTCTGTTGCCGGTCCGTTGGACATGGCTTGCTGTCAACTCCAGTTAAAACCCAGGTGGTCCAGTTAAATCCCGGGTGGCCGGCGCAGATCGAGTGTCAGCGGAAATTCGGGCGATGGCATTTCCTGCATCAAAGCATAACTGCCGGCCGTGTGTCCCCACGGTTCGAACCGTGCGAGCCTTCGCGCTTCCGCTTCGTTGCCATTGACCGGAAAGGTCTCATAGTTGCGACCGCCCGGATGGGCAACATGATAGATGCAGCCACCGATCGAGCGGCTGGACCATGTATCATAGATATCGAATGTCAGCGGTGTATTGACCGGCAGAACCGGATGCAGGCCGGAGGACGGCTGCCAGGCCTTGAAGCGCACGCCGGCGACCGAAACACCGGATATGCCCGTCGGCGTCAACGGCACGGCGCGGCCGTTGCAGGCGACGGTATAGCGCTGCGGATTGCTGGTCTCGAGCCGCACCTGCAGGCGCTCCACGGAACTGTCGACATAGCGCACCGTGCCGCCGATCGCGCCCTGTTCGCCCATCACATGCCAGGGCTCCAGCGCCTGGCGCAGTTCCAGCTTGGCGCCCTCGTACTCGACTTCGCCGAAGAACGGGAAGCGGAACTCGAGCTGTGCCTCGAACCATTCGGGCCTAAGGTCGAAGCCGTTTTCGCGAAGGTCCGCCAGCACGTCCATGAAATCGGCCCAGATGTAATGGGACAGCATGAACCGGTCCGCCAGCGCCGTGCCCCAGCGGGTAAACCTGCCCTGAACCGGGTTTTTCCAGAAGCGGGCGATCAGTGCCCGCACAAGCAGCTGCTGCGCCAGCGACATGCGCGCATTCGGCGGCATTTCGAAGCCGCGGAATTCCACGAGGCCGAGGCGACCGGTCGGACCGTCGGGGGAAAATAGCTTGTCGATGCAGATTTCCGAACGGTGGGTGTTGCCGGTGACGTCGGTCAAAAGGTTGCGGAACAGTCGGTCCACGAGCCATGGCAGCGGTGCGGCACCCTGGCCCGGCATCGGCACCTGTGCCATCGCGATTTCAAGCTCGTACATCGAATCGTGGCGGGCTTCGTCGAGGCGCGGTGCCTGGCTGGTCGGGCCGATGAACAGGCCGGAGAACAGGTAGGACAGCGACGGATGGCGCTGCCAGTGCAGCACGAGGCTTTTGAGCAGGTCCGGGCGACGCAGGAACGGGCTGTCGTTCGGGTTGGCGCCGCCGACCACGACGTGGTTGCCGCCGCCGGTGCCGGTGTGGCGGCCGTCGATCATGAACTTGTCGGCGCCGAGACGGCTCTGGCGGGCCTCTTCATAGATCGCCGTTGTGGTCTCGACCGTCTCCTTCCAGCTTGCGGCCGGATGGATGTTGACCTCGATGACGCCAGGATCGGGCGCGACGCGGATGACGTTGATGCGCTCGTCATGCGGCGGCGCGTAGCCTTCGATATGGACGGCGAGACCAAGCTTTGTCGCCGCGTTTTCGGCTGCGGCGATCAGTTCGAGATAGTCCTCGATCTTTTCGACCGGCGGCATGAAGACGCAAAGCCGGCCATCGCGCGGCTCGACGGAAATCGCCGTGCGCACCGCGCCGCCGATTTCACCGAGCGTCTGCTCGACGCGGCCGGGATTGACCGGGTCGCCTGCCGTGAACGACTGCTCCGGCATCGCGCGACCCTCCGTCGCCTCGTGACCGGGCGGGACGATCACGTCGGGCAGGGCAGTTCGGGGGATCGAGGGATCGGCTTCGTGGATATAGGGAAATTGCGACGGCGGAATATAGGGAAGCGTGCCGAGCGGCAGGCGGTAGCCGACCGGGCTGTCGCCGGGGACCAGGAAGATCTTGCCGCGGCGGGTGCTCCATTTTTCGCTGATCCAGCGCTTTGCGCCCATGCTGCTGCCTCTCGCATGCGACTGCCAGGCCTGAACAGGCAGGATATAACCCGACGGGTTGGTCAGGCCGCGCTCGAAGACGCGGGCGATGCGGTTGCGCTCTTCCGGATCCTTGAGTTTCGAATTGGACGGATCGACATTATCAGGCAGCGAGCCTTCCTTGATGATCCACTCGGCCGGATCCTCATAGGCGGGCACGACCATCTCTTCGCCGATATCGAGTTCCGCTGCGAGTGCGGTCAGGAATTGCTGCGAGTCCTGCTCGCCGCTGCCATAGTCGCGGCCTTCTTCGGCGACGAGATCCGGATTGCTCCAGATCGGCTTGCCGTCCTTGCGCCAGTAGAGCGAGAACGTCCAGCGCGGCAGGCTTTCGCCCGGATACCATTTGCCCTGGCCGTAATGCAGGAAGCCGCCCGGCGCAAATTTCTCGCGCAACTTGCGGATGAGGACGTCGGCCTTTTCGCGCTTGGTGGGGCCGACGGCGCCGGTGTTCCATTCGTCGGATTCGAAGTCGTCGATCGACACGAAGGTCGGTTCGCCGCCCATGGTGAGGCGCACGTCCTGGGCTTCCAGCACGCGGTCCACCTGTTCGCCGAGATCGTTCAGCGCGTCCCAGCTGTCATCCGAGAAGGGCTTGGTAATGCGCGGATGTTCGGCCACGCGTGTGACGTTCATGGCAAAGTCGAACGACGTGTTCGCTTCACCGAAGTAACCGCCGGAAATCGGCGCGGCATTGCGGTAATGGGGCGTGGCGGCGAGCGGAATGTGGCTTTCGCCGGTCAGCAGGCCCGATGTCGGATCAAGGCCGATCCAGCCGGCGCCCGGCAGATAGACTTCGCACCAGGCGTGCAAATCGGTGAAATCGACCTCGGTGCCCGAGGGGCCGTCGAGCGCCTTCAGGTCCGGCGTCAGCTGGATCAGGTAGCCGGAGACGAAACGGGCGGCAAAGCCCAGATGGCGCAGGATCTGCACCAGCAGCCAGCTCGAATCGCGGCAGGAGCCCATTGCCGAGGTCAGCGTCTGCTCGGGCGTCTGGACGCCGGGTTCCATGCGGATGACATAGCCGATCGCCTGCTGCAGGCGGGCGTTGATACCGACCACCATATCGACGGTCGGCTGGCCGGGCGACATGTCCAGCGTCTTCAGATATTCGACGAGGGCGGGTTCCGGCGGCTCGGGCGTGCGGTAGATCGACAGGTCTTCGATGAGGTCGGCCGGATAGGTGAACGGCCAGGCCTGCGCCTCTTCCTCGACGAAGAAGTCGAAGGGATTGTAGACCGTCATGTCGGCGACGAGGTCGACCTCGATCTTGAATTCGGTCACCGGTTCGGGAAACACGAAGCGGGCGAGGTAGTTGCCGTAGGGGTCCTGCTGCAGGTTGACGAAGTGATTCTCCGGCGTGACCTTCAGGGAATGCGACAGCACTTTTGTGCGGGAATGGGCGGCGGGCTTCAGCCGGATGATCTGCGGCCCCATGCGGACCGGCCTGTCATAGCTGTAATGGGTGAGGTGGTAGATGCTCGCCTTGATCGACATTATGCCCCTTGCCGGCCTTGTTGAACGGGCCGTTACGTCATCGTTGCCGCGAGTTTGTGCAATGCATGAAAAGAATGCAAGGCGGGGCAGGCTGTTTTCCCGCTCACGTCGAAAGGTGAGCTTCGTTCGGTTTTCGATCGTTGTGCCGGGTAAGGGTCATCCGGCTGAGATTGCCCCTTATCCGCCTACCGGCACCTTCTCCCTGCGGGCGGGGAGAAGGACGCAGGCTGCGCGCTCAGAGTCAGATCAGGGTACGTGCCCACTCCCCGCGAGCGGGGAGTGGGCATTCCCAGGTATTTCCGCTAAGCGGCGACGGCTTCCGTCGGGACCTTGGCGCCGGTCATGAAGGCGACGGCGTCGGACATCGTGTAGTCTTTCGGGTTGATGACGGTCAGTCGTTTTCCGAGCCGGTGGATGTGGATACGGTCGGCCACTTCAAAGACATGCGGCATGTTGTGGCTGATCAGCACAATCGGGATGCCGCGCGAGCGCACGTCGAGGATCAGTTCCAGAACCTTGCGGCTTTCCTTGACGCCGAGCGCCGCCGTCGGTTCGTCGAGAATGATCACCTTGGAACCGAAGGCCGCAGCGCGCGCCACCGCCACACCCTGGCGCTGACCGCCCGAGAGTGTCTCGACCGCCTGGTTGATGTTCTGGATGGTCATCAGGCCGAGTTCGGAGAGCTTGCCGCGGGCAAACTTTTCCATGGCGCCATGATCAAGCTTGCGCAGGTATTTGCCCATGAAACCCTTGCTGCGGATCTCGCGGCCGAGGAACATGTTGTCTGCGATCGACAATGCCGGCGAGAGCGCGAGGTTCTGGTAGACGGTCTCGATGCCCGCATCGCGGGCCTCGATCGGCGAACGGAACTGCACCGGCTTGCCTTCCAGCGTGATCTCGCCCTCGTCTGGACGGATCGCGCCTGAGATCGCCTTGATCAGCGAAGACTTGCCGGCGCCGTTGTCGCCGATGACGGCGAGGATTTCACCCGGATAGAGGTCGAAATCGGCGTTGTCGAGGGCGGTCACCCGGCCGTAGCGCTTGACCAGGCCGCGGGCGGCGAGGATGGGTTGAGTGTTCGGATCGCGTGCCATCAGCCGGCTGCCTTTCTGATCCATTGATCGATTGCGACGGCGGCGATGATCAGCACGCCGATCAGGAGGTACGTCCACTGGACGTCGGTGCCGAGCATTCGAAGGCCGAACGAGAACACGCCGACGATGAGGGCGCCGAACACCATGCCGAGGATCGAGCCGCGGCCGCCGAACAGCGATATGCCGCCGATCACCACGGCGGTGATGGATTCGATGTTGGCGAACTGGCCCACTGTCGGGGAAACCGAACCGTTGCGGCCGATCGAGACCCAGCCGGCAAGCGCGCAGATGGTGCCGGCCAGAACGTAGACCGAAATCAGCATGCGCTTGACGTTGACGCCGGAAAGCTCTGCCGCTTCGGGATCGTCACCGACTGCGTAAAGATGTCTGCCCCAGGCGGTCTGGTTGAGCACGTACCAGAGGACGGCGACCAGCAGCACCATCGCGACAACGCCGAAGGTGAAGACGGCGCCGCCGACCTTGAACGTCGTGCCGAGGAACTGCAGAAGCGGAGCCGTCGCCTCGATTTCCTGCGAGCGGATCGTCTCGTTGGAGGAATAGAGGAAGTTGGTGGCAAGCACGATCTGCCACATGCCGAGCGTGACGATGAAGGGCGGCAGTTTCACACGGGCGATCAGGAAGCCGTTGATGAAGCCGCAAATCGCGCCGACCGCGAAGCCGCAGGGAATGGCGATCTCGACAGGAACCCCGTAGCGGAAGACCATCTGGCCCATGACGACAGAGGAAAGGACCATGATGGCGCCGACCGAAAGATCGATGCCGGCGGTCATGATGACAAGCGTCTGTGCCGCGCCGATAATGCCGGTGATTGCCACCTGCTGCAGGATCAGCGTCAGGGAGAAGGCGTTGAAGAATTTTCCGCCGAGAAGGATGCCGAACACCAGCAGGGCTGCGACGAGGACGATCAGCGAAACCGCCGACGGACTGGTGTGCAGGAAGTGCTGGAATTTCTGGACTGGCGTTTTCTTGTCGCCGTCGAAGGACGCGACGTCGGTCGAACTGTCCTTCAGAACCTTTTCGTAGTCATGATGCGGCGATGCCGCCGTTGGCTCGGTCATGGATGTTCCTCCGAGAAATTCCGTTGTCGCTCGACAGTGAGAGACCCTCTCCGGCCTACCGGCCATCTCTCCCACCCCGGTGGGAGAAGACTTGCGGCGGACGCAGGGATTGTCTGAGCGGTTGCCGCCGGATCAAGCCCTCCCCGTTGCGGGGAGGGTCGTGTTTGGTCTTTCAAATGCAGGTGGGGATCAGCCCCAGCACTTGTTCAGACCTTCCTTGGTGTCGATCGACTTGATCGCGGGAACCGGCTTGTCGGTCACGAGCGTTACGCCTGTGTCGAAGAAATCCTTGCCGGCAGTCGGCTTCGGCTTTTCACCGGTATCGGCGAACTTCTTGATCGCCTCGATGCCGAGCGACGCCATCTGCAGCGGATACTGCTGCGAGGTTGCACCGATGACACCGCCGGCAACGTTCTTGACGCCTGGGCAGCCGCCGTCGACGGAGACCAGAAGCACGTCCTTCTCGCGACCGACGGCCTTCAGCGCTTCATAGGCGCCGGCTGCTGCCGGTTCGTTGATGGTGTGAACGACGTTGATGGTCGGATCCTTCTGGAGAAGGTTTTCCATCGCGGTGCGACCGCCTTCTTCATTGCCGTTGGTCACGTCATGGCCGACGATGCGCGGATCGTCTTCGTCGCCGATCTTGTTCGGATCCTTCGGATCGATGCCGAAACCGATCATGAAGCCCTGGTCGCGCAGGATGTCGACGGAAGGCTGCGACGGGGTAAGGTCGAGGAAGGCCACCTTGGCTTCCTTGGCCTTGTCGCCGAGCGTTTCCTTGGCCCACTGGCCAATCAGCTTGCCGGCCAGAAGGTTGTCGGTCGCAAACGTCATATCGGCCGCATTGATCGGCTCCAGCGGCGTGTCGAGCGCGATGATCAGCATGCCGGCGTCGCGGGCCTTCTTGAGGTTCGGCACGATGCCCTTGGTGTCGGACGCGGTGATCAGAATACCTTTGGCGCCATCGGCGATGCAGGTTTCGATCGCGGCAACCTGGCTTTCGGAATCGCCATCGATCTTGCCGGCATAGGATTTCAGCGTGACGCCGAGTTCCTTGGCTTTCGCAGTCGCACCGTCCTTCATCTTCACGAAGAACGGATTGGTATCTGTCTTGGTGATGAGGCAGGCGGAGACGCCGGCTGCGTGCGCCGGAGCGGAAAACGCAACGCCGAGGACAAGCGCCGCAAAGGCGCCAGAAAGCACAGTCTTTTTCATGATATCTCCTCCCGAGAGATCTTTTCCCCAAGCCTGGGGCGATTGATGCAAATGTTCAGAAACACCGGGTGCCATCGAATTCGACGAGCGCCGTCTCCAAGCCTCCCATGTCCTCTGCAGCCCGGATTAAGACCAGTTTTCCATGAGCTGTCAATAATTAATTCCGATTGAATTATTTATCCACGGTGGCATATTCGGCGTGCGTGGAGCGACGATCCACGGCGAGTTTCGGGAGGAGTTCCAATGTCGATCGCGGGAAGTACCGCGACAGGGTCGATGCCGCTCGGCAGTTTTTCGGGCGGATCGAACCAGGTTCGCGTGCGTGCCTATAACGAGAGGCTGGTCCTTTCGCTTGTTCGCATGCACGGCGAAATGTCGAAGGCGGACATTACCCGCGCCAGCGGACTGTCGGCGCAGACTGTGTCGGTGATCATGCGATCGCTCGAAAAGGACGGGCTTCTGCTGCGCGGCGAACCGATCCGCGGCCGGGTGGGGCAGCCGTCGGTCCCGATGCGGCTCAATCCCGATGCCGTGTTTTCCTTCGGGGTAAAAATCGGCCGGCGCAGCGCCGATCTGGTGCTGATGGATTTCGTCGGGCAGATCCGGATGCATCATCACGAAACCTACGCCTACCCAGTGCCGCAGAAGATCATCGAGATCATCGGCAAGGGGATCGGCAGGCTCGAGGGCCAGCTCAGCATGGTCGAGCGTGAGCGGATCGCCGGCATCGGGATCTCGGCGCCGTTCGAACTGTGGAACTGGGCAGACGAGGTCGGCGCGCCTGCGGGCGCGATGGACCTCTGGCGCGATTTCGACCTGCAGCAGGAGGTCTCCGCCTCGACCAAGCATGCCGTCTACCTGCAGAACGACGCGACCAGCGCCTGCGGTGCGGAGCTGGTGTTCGGGATCGGTCCGTCCTATCCGGACTTCGTCTATTTCTTCATCGGGTCATTTATCGGCGGCGGCATCGTTCTGAACTCCGCGGTGTTTTCCGGCCGTACCGGGACGGCAGGCGCCGTCGCGCCACTTCCGGTGCGCGGCAGGGACGGTTCAACCCGGCAGTTGCTCGACGTCGCTTCAATTTTCGTTCTCGAGAACATGCTGAAGGAAAAGGGGATCGATCCGGAGCCGCTCTGGTATTCGGCCGACGAATGGATCGATTTCGGCGCGCCGCTCGATCTGTGGATCGGCGAGACGGCGGCAGCGCTTGCCCAGGCCATCATTGCCAGCGCCTCGATCATCGATTTCGGGGCTGCCGTGATCGATGGCGGCTTTCCGTCCTGGGTGCGCAAGCGGATCGTCACCGAGACGATCGAGGCCGTCAAGCGGCTGGACCTGCAAGGTGTCATCATCCCCGATATCATCGAGGGCAAGGTCGGCAGCCACGCCCGCGCCATCGGCGGCGCCAGCCTGCCGATCTTTGCGAAATACCTCACCGATCCGAGTGTGCTGTTCAAGGCGATGTGACGAGGGGACGTCCGCATTCGATCGTGGGACGCTCGACGCTGTTTCCGGTCAGCCGTGAACGGCACGCCTTTCTCGCACCTTCGCAATTCCCTTGTGGTAGTTAGGACTCGACACAGACAGGCAGGAGCCGGCGGCAGATGGTGAATTCGCAAGATAAGGCGGAGCCCTATGAACTTCCTCTGTCCGGCCAGCTCAAGATGATGACGGGGGCGTTCTGGGCGTCGCCGGTGCGCAAGCCCGTTCTTGCCCTCACGGCCGCGCTGCTCTGCGTCATCTTTGCGACCACCTACGCCACCTATCGGCTGAACGAGTGGAACGGACCGTTCTACGATGCCTTGGCACGGCGCGACATGCCCGAATTCCTCCACCAGCTTGTGGTGTTCGGAGTCCTCGCCTCGCTCCTGACACTGCTCAACGTCATCCAGCAATGGCTGAACCAGATCGCCGCGATGCGGATGCGAGAAGGGCTGGCCCGCGATCTCGCCGATGTCTGGCTGACGCCGGGGCGGGCCCTGAAGCTTGCCGGTGCCGGCGCGATCGCCGACAATCCGGACCAGAGACTGCACGAGGACACCCGCATCCTGGCCGAGAACACGACGTCACTGTCGATCGGCCTCGTCAATTCGACCATTCTTCTTGCAAGTTTCATCGGCGTGCTATGGGCGATCTCGACCGATTTCGGCCTGCAGATCGGCGGTCGTACCATTGTCATTCCCGGCTATATGCTGTGGGCGACGATCCTCTACGCCCTTTTCGGATCCGTCATGAGCAACGTCGTCGGCAGCCGGCTGGCGCGGCTGAATGCGCAGCGCTATGCCCGCGAGGCTGATCTGCGCGCGACCCTTGTCCGGGCGAACGAGAACATGAAGCCGATCACGCTTGCGCGCGGCGAGGAAAGCGAGCTTTTCCGCGTTCACACCGCAATCGATGGCGTGCTTGGCATGCTGCGCAAGCTTGCCTGGGCGCTCACTAACCTGACCTGGGTGTCGGCCGGTTTCGGTTGGCTGGCGTTGGTGGCGCCGATCATCATTGCCTCGCCGATGTATTTTTCCGGCAATCTTTCGTTCGGCGGTCTGATGATGGCGGTCGGCGCCTTCAACCAGGTCAACCAGGCGCTGCGCTGGTATGTGGCGAATTTCAGCGTCATCGCCGACTGGCGGGCGACGCTCGGCCGTGTCTCCTCGTTCCGCAATGCCCTGGTTTCGATGGATACGCCGGCGATGGAAGGCTCCGTCCTCACCTACCGGAAAAGCGATGGGGAGGACGTGCTGTCCGTCACCGACCTTGCGGTCTTCGGCGAACCCGACAAGGGTGGGGACGGCCATGGCATCAGGGTCGCGGAAGGCGCCTTCACCATCCGACCCGGCGAGCGCGTGCTGATCAACGGCAATCCGGGGACAGACCGGCATCTTCTGTTCCAGGCACTGTCCGGTATCTGGCCCTGGGGCAAGGGCGAGATCCGACTGCCGGCCGCAGATCGGATGATCATGATGCCGCAGGAAGGTTATCTGCCGACCGCATCACTGCGCGAGGTCATGACCTATCCGGCGACTGGGCCTGCTGGCATGCGCGATGGCATTCCCGACATGACCGACGCGGCGCTGGCGCAAGCGTTGGAGAAAGTCGGTCTGCATCGGCTCGTCGATAAATTCGACGAGGTGGAGCGATGGGACCGGCTGCTCGACAAGGACGAGGAAGTGGCGCTGCAGATCGCCAATGCCGTGCTTCGAAAGCCGGACTGGCTGATCATGGACGACGTCCTGGAAGGGCTCGAACCGGAGACGCAGGCGCTGTTGCTCGACGTGCTGGCCGGGCTTACCGGCTCGACACTGATCTATATCGGCCGCTCCGACGTGTTTTCGGACAGATTTTCACCAAAGGTATTTCATCTGGCGCCGCTCCTGGCTGTCGATACGAAGAACGAGGCTTGAGACAATGGGTAAGCATGCTTCTCAAACGACAGGGAGAACCGGGCAATGCCTCATCTGCGGTCGCACGTTTGCGGTATCGAAGCTTCACAAGGCGGGCACTCTCAGGCCGCATCTCTTCGAGATGATCGCGGAGGAGGTAAAGACCTGTAGCGCCGACAGTCTGATCTGCGACGAGGATCTGGCGCGCTTCAGGCGGCGCTACGTGGAGGCACTGCTGGAAGAGGAGCGGGGCGAGATCACCGAGCTCGACGCCCGCGTGCTCGACAGTTTTGAAAAGGGAACGCTCACGGTTCAGGCGGGCGCGCCCGCCGCAATCGACCAGGCGGAAACGTTCGGGGAAAGGGTTGCCGACAGGGTCGCCGCCTTCGGAGGCTCCTGGACCTTCATCCTGTCCTTTTTAGCCGTGCTGGTTTTGTGGATGGCGCTTAACGTGGTTGGTTTGTCCACCGATCCGTTCGACCCCTATCCGTTCATCCTGCTCAATCTCGTCCTGTCCTCGCTTGCCGCCCTGCAGGCACCCGTCATCATGATGAGTCAGAGGCGGCAGGAGGACAAGGACCGGCTGCGCAGCGAAAACGACTACATGGTCAACCTCAGAGCAGAACTCGAAATCCGCCAGCTGCATGAAAAGATCGATCACCAGATGGCCAAGCAGTGGGAACGGCTCGCGGAACTCCAGCAGATCCAGATCGAGTTGCTGGAGAAACGATGATTAGTCGGGGTGAGGGGTGAGAGGGGACGCGCTCTACGTGGATCTCGAAGATTGATAATTTCGGGGAAACAAGCGTGGATCTTGTGCCTTCCAGTTATGAACTCGGCCCCCGTTACGAAAGCTTCGTGCGCAGGCTGGTGGAAAGCGGACGCTATGCAAGCGAAAGCGAAGTCATGCGCGATAGCCTTCGCCTGCTCGAAGAGATGGAGGAGCATGGCAAGGCCGGCTTCGACGCACTGAAGGCGGATATACGCACCGGGATCGAGAGTGGGCCGGGCATTCCGGCGGATGACGTCTTCGATCGGCTTGAAGCCAGATATGGCGGACGCCGCTCCTGATGCGCGACCGAGCTTCGTTGCATCCACTTCAAACGGTACGTGATGTTCTACACCGTGTCCCAGGATGGTGTGAGAATTGAGCGCATCCTGCACGGCGCGCGCGATATCCCCGCAGCATTCAAGGAACAAGACTAAACCGATCTCACGGCGGCGTCTGTTGGATTCTTCCGGCGTTCGGGCGTCGCAGGTTGAAGAGGTTGCCGGCGAGGATGAGGATTGCGCCGGCGGCGGTCAGGCCGTCGATGGCTTCGGCGTAGAGAAGGTAGCCGATGAGGGCCGAGGCCGGCACGCGGAGATAATCCATCGGCATCGCCACCGTCGCATCGGCATAAGACAGCGCCTTTGCCATGCAGTAATGCGCGAATGTCCCGGTGAACGCGATCAGGAAGATCCACGGCCAGATCCCCGCGGACGGCCAGGTCCATACCCGGAGCGCCGGGATCAGCCCGATGATCGACTGGATGATCAGCATCCAGAAGATGATCTTGGTGGCGCTGTCGGTGCGCGTCAAAAGCTTGGTGGTGATGAAGGAAATGGCGAAGAAGAAGGCAGCGCCGAGCACGATCAGGTGGCCTGGGTTGAGCGGGGCGGCGCCTGGCCGCAGGATCAGAAGCACGCCGGCGAGCCCGAAGCCGATCGCCGCACCCTTGCGCCATGTCAGCTTCTCCCCGAGGAAAGCCGCTGCCATCAGCGCCGCCCAGATCGGGGCGGTGAATTCGATGGCGATCACCTGCGCGAGCGGGATCAGCGTCAGGCCCATCAGCCAGGCGAACTGGCCGATATAGTGGGCGACGTTGCGGCCGATATGGGCCGGCAGGATGGTGGTCCGCATGGCTTTGAAGCCACCCTCGCGAAACACCAGCGGCAAAAGCATGAAGAAGGCGATGATCGAGCGCATTTCCATCACCTGGAAGACGTCGATCTCGCGGGTGATGATCCGGCCGGAAATCGCCATCAGCAGCAGCAGGCTGATCGACGTCAGCATCCACGCTGCAGCCTTCTTCGTCGACGGGGCCGGCTGGGCTGACGACGTCGCCCGCGAGGCCCTTGCCGATTGATTGCTGTCCACTTCAGTCTCCTTCGACGCAGAACGGTCGCTCTAATGCTTTTTTGGTTTGAAAGGAAAGCCTTTCCGCCCACCGGTTGTGTCTGCTGCTTATCCCGACGTCAGAATTCCCATCGAGCGGAGCAGGTTTTCGTGCTGGTCGCGGCTGACAGTCATGCCCTTGAACGACGCCATGGCTGCAAGATCCATCTCATCGAAGGTCGCCTGCGAGAGGTTGGCGAAATCCAGGGTCGCGCCGGTGAAATCGATATTGTTGAGGCTCGATCCCATCAGGCTGACGCGGCTGAGATTGCTGTCGACAAACGAGCAGTCTCTGAGATCGCAGCTCTCGAACCGGCTCTCTTCGTAGCTTGAGGCCGCAAACACCGCGTATTGCAGCTTGCAACGCTGTAAGACGACGCCGCCAAACATCATGCGCTTGCTGATCTTGCGATGAACCTCGGCATCGAACTGCAGACCGACAGCCGACGAGTCGGTGATCTCGAGCAGGAAGGCTTCGCATTTGACGATGCGGTTGTTGGAAAGGTTGCAGGCCTTAAACTTCGCCTCGTTGAGGTCGCAGTAATTCCACGCAGATCCTGCCTGCGTTTCGCGATCGACGAAGATGCAGTTGAAAAACTCGGCTTCCTTGAAGGAGCAGTTGGAAAAGCTGCAGCCGATGAATTCGCATTCTCTGATCTTCGCGCCATCGAAGATGCAATCGTTGAACCGGCAATCCGAAAATTTCGATTCGGACGTGATGAAATCGGACAGGTCTTCGGATGCAAATCGGAGGCCGATGACCGGCTCCTTCATCGAGAATGCGGTTTCAAGCGACGATATTTCCAACACGCAATCTCCATTGTCAGGCAGCTTGCCTATACGTTCGCGCAACTTGTGACGGTCAGCGCCACATGCCGCGCATTCTTGCGGTTACGTCGATGCGGATCTGGTGGCGGGCTTGGCGTTCGGCTTCGGTCATTTGCGCCACCACCGGCCAGGCGGTGCTTTCGAAGAACTGCAGCAGCGTTGCCGGGATAAAGCGGGAGCGTGAGGCGTAGACGTGCCTGTCGCCTTGGGAATGCTGGCCGTGGGTAAAGAAACGCTGCGGCGTGATCAGGTGAAGGTGATCCTTCGCCCGCGTCATCGCCACGTAGAGAAGCCGCCGTTCCTCCTCGATTTCGGCCGTCGTGCCAGTGCCGAGATCGGAGGGAATACAGCCGTCGACACAGTTGAGCAGGAAAACCGAGCGCCATTCCTGGCCCTTGGCGGAGTGGATTGTCGAAAGGATCAGGTAATCCTCGTCCAGCAGCGGCACGCCGGCCTGGTCGCTGGTGGCATCCGGCGGATCGAGCGTCAGTTCGGTGAGGAAGCGTTCGCGCGACGCGTAGCCGGAAGCGATCTGCTCCAGTTGCAGAAGGTCGGCCTTGCGGGTGTCGGCATCTTCGTGGATGCGGCTAAGATGCGGTTCGTACCATTGGCGGGCGAGCCCGATTTCGGAAGGCCAGCCTTCGCTTTTCCTGACGGCGCCGAGCATCTCGACAAAGGCCGGCCAGTCTTCTCCGGATCTCGGAGGCGAGGGGATTTCCTGGAGTGCCGCCAGCGGTTCCGGATCAGCTGCGATCGCATCGAGGATCTTTGCCGCTGTCTGCGGGCCGATGCCCGGAATGAGCTGCAGCAGGCGGAACCCCGCAACCCGGTCACGCGGGTTCTGGGCAAAGCGCAGGGCCGCCAGCATGTCCTTGACATGGGCGCTATCGAGGAATTTCAGGCCGCCGAACTTGACGAAGGGAATGTTGCGGCGGGTCAGTTCCACTTCCAGCGGGCCGGAGTGGTGCGAGGCGCGAAACAGCACGGCCTGCTGCTTCAGCAGCATGCCGGTTTCGCGATTCTCGAGGATCTTTTCCACGATATAGCTCGCCTGCTCGGTCTCGTCCTTGACGGTGACCAGACGCGGCCGCTCCTCCGACTGCCGGTCGGTCCACAGGTTTTTCGTGAACCGCTCACGGGCAAGTTCGATGACGCCGTTGGCGGCTGCCAGAATGGTGGTGGTCGAGCGGTAATTGCGGTCGAGCGTGACGATGTTGGCGGGTGGATCGAAGGTCGCGGGGAAATCGAGGATGTTGCGGATCGTGGCGGCACGGAACGAATAGATCGACTGGGCGTCGTCGCCCACCACCGTCAGCCCGCGGCCGCCGGGCTTCATCGCCATCAGGATCGAGGATTGCAGCCGGTTCGTGTCCTGGTATTCGTCGACCATGACGTGATCGAATCGCTCGCCGACATCCTGCGCGATCAGCGGCTCGCTCATCATCTGCGCCCAGTAGAGCAGGAGATCGTCGTAATCGAGCACGTTCTGCGCCTGCTTGGCCTCGACATAGGAGGCAAACAGATCGCGCAGCTGCGGTTCCCAGGCAAGGCACCACGGGAAGGAGGTCTTCAGGACCTCGTCCAGCGGCGTCTCTGAATTGACGGCGCGCGAATAGATCGCAAGGCAGGTGCCCTTGGTCGGAAACCGGCTCTCCGTCTTGGAGAAGCCGAGCTCGTGGCGAACGAGGTTCATCAGGTCGGCGGAATCCTCACGGTCGTGGATGGTGAATTCCTGGTCGAGGCCGATCTGTTCGGCATAGATCCGCAACAGCCTTGCGCCGATGCCGTGAAACGTGCCGGCCCAGGCGAGCGCATCGGTCATGACGCCGGACTTCGCCCCCATCACTTCGCGACAGATACGCTGGACGCGACGGCCCATTTCGGAGGCCGCACGGCGGGAAAACGTCATCAGCAGCAGGCGGCGCGGATCGGCGCCCGACACGATCAGGTGGGCGACGCGATGGGCAAGCGTGTTGGTCTTGCCCGAGCCTGCGCCTGCAATCACCAGAAGCGGTCCCGCAGCGCCGCCATCCGGCACGTCCGAACCATGTTCGACCGCGCGGCGCTGGGCCTCGTTCAATTTTTCCAGATAAGCAACCGACATTCAGCTTCCGCGGCATGTTCTTGATGTGTTCGTTTAAGCTCTACCTGATTCGCCGGCATTTGCCGCAATCGGTCTCCATCCCCGTTCGATTCTTAAACTTGACTACGCAGGTCGGCTTTGGCTATCGATGCGATGACGCTTATAAATTGGAGGCAAACTTGAAAATTCTGTCTGCTCTTTCGGCCGGAGCTTCGCTCGCCGTTTCGCTACTCGCTCTGTCCATGCCGGCCAACGCGCAGGTCGCCGACAGCCTGACGATCTACAATGCCCAGCACGAGGGCCTGACCAAGGAATGGGTCGAGGCCTTCAAGGAAGAGACCGGCATCGTCATTACGGTGCGCAACGGATCCGACCTCGAAATGGCAAACCAGATTGTGCAGGAAGGCGCCAACTCGCCGGCCGACCTGTTTCTGACGGAAAATTCGCCGGCCATGGCGCTTGTCGATGGCAAGGGGCTGTTTGAGCCTGTCGACAAGGCAACGCTCGATCTCGTTCCCGAGCAGTTCCGCCCGGCCAACGGTCACTGGACCGGAATTGCCGCGCGCTCCACCGTGTTTGCCTATGACAAGACCAAGCTTACCGAGGACAAGCTGCCGAAATCGATGCTCGATCTCGCCAAGCCCGAATGGAAGGGCCGTTGGGCCGCATCTCCGTCGGGTGCCGATTTCCAAGCGATCGTCGGCGCGTTTCTGCAGCTGAAGGGTGAGCCGGAAACCGCTGCCTGGCTGAAGGGCATGAAAGAGAATTTCACCGCCGTGCGTGGCAATTCCACCGCCATGAAGGCCGTCAATGCGGGCCAGTTCGAAGGCGCGCTGATCTATCACTACTACTATTTCGGCGATCAGGCGAAGACCGGCGAAAACAGCAAGAACGTTGCGCTGCATTACTTCAAGAACCAGGATCCGGGCGCCTTCGTGTCGATCTCCGGCGGCGGCATTCTGGCCTCTTCCAAGCACAAGGAGCAGGCGCAGGCATTTCTGAAATGGCTTGCCGGCAAGGGCGGCCAGAAGATTCTGCGTGACGGCACCTCGTTCGAATACGCCGTCGGCAAGGACGAGGCTTCCAACAAGGCGCTCGTTCCGATTGCCGACCTTCAGGCGCCGAAGGTCGAGCCTTCGAGCCTCAACAATGCCAAGGTCACCGACATGATGACAGCCGCCGGCATTCTCTAAACACCATCGAATCCTGTTGCGCACGGACATCGCAGGGCGTACCTGCGATGTCTCTTCTTTCTTGAGCACGCGATGACGTTTACCACCGAGAGCATGGTTGCCAGCCGGCCGCGCCGGAAGCCTGCGGGGAAACCCCTTGCCGGATCGTCTTGGACGCTGGCAATCGCCGTTGCGATTGCCGCCCTGACGCTGACGCCGCTCGGGTTCGTGTTCTGGGCAACGGTTGCGACGGGCTGGGAAACGGCATCGCAGCTGATCTTCCGTTCCCGTGTCGGCGACCTCCTGTTCAATACCGTTGCGCTGATCGTCTTCACGGTGCCGGTCGCGACGGTTCTTGCAACAGCGCTTGCATGGCTGACGGAGCGCACCGACCTGCCGGGTGCAAAGCTATGGGCCTGGCTTGCCATCGTGCCGCTCGCCATTCCCGCTTTCGTGCAGTCCTATGCCTGGATCGGTATGTGGCCGCGGCTGAACGGGCTTGGAGCGGGCGTCGCGATCTCGGTCGTGACCTACTTTCCCTTCGTCTACCTTCCCGTGTCGGCGGCCCTTCGGCTGATCGATCCGGCACTGGAGGATCAGGCGGCCTCTCTCGGTCTTTCGCCCGCTGCTGTCTTGCGGCGTGTTGTGTTGCCGCAACTCAGACTGTCACTGTGTGGCGGGGCGCTGCTGATCAGCCTGCATCTCCTGTCGGAATACGGGCTTTATGCGATGATCCGGTTCGATACATTCACGACGGCAATCCTTGACCAGTTCCAGTCCACCTACAACGGCGTTGCAGCGCATATGCTGGCGCTGGTGCTGGTGGCCTGCTGCTTCGTGCTGATCGGTGTCGATGCCGCTATGCGGGGCCGCCGTCGCTATGCCCGGCTGGGCTCGGGCGTTGCCCGCCATCCGGTGCGCGCCTCGCTTGGCGTCTGGCGATATCCCTGCCTGCTGCTGCCGGTCGTGACCACCGCGGTTTCGCTCGGCGTGCCTGCCATGACGCTCGGGCGCTGGCTGATCGCGGGTGGTGCTGATATCTGGCAATTCAGCGAGATCGGGTTGGCGCTTTCCCAGACGCTGACGATCTGCGTGATCGGCGGCGTTGCGACAGCTGCTGCCGCGGTGCCGATCGCATGGCTTTCGGTGCGCCGCCCGACGCGTTCCAGCCGTTTTCTCGAAGGCTGCTATTATCTGGCAAGCTCGATGCCGGGCGTGGTTGTTGCGCTCGCTCTGGTAACGATCTCGATCCGGGTGATGCTGCCGCTTTACCAGACGGTGGCGACGATCGTCATCGCCTACGTCATCATGTTTCTGCCGCGGGCGCTGGTCAGCCTGCGCGCCAGCATCGCGCAGGTGCCGGCAGAGCTGGAACAGGCGGCCGAAAGTCTCGGACGTTCGCCCGCGCGGGCGCTCTGGTCCACCACAGTGCGGCTGGCGGCGCCCGGCGCTGCATCTGCCATGGCGCTTTCCTCGCTCGGCATCATGAACGAGCTGACCGCGACCCAGATGCTGGCGCCCAACGGCACGCGCACGCTTGCCATGGCATTCTGGGCGCTGACCAGCGAGATCGACTATGCGGGAGCCGCACCCTATGCGCTGCTGATGATCCTGTTTTCGCTGCCGCTCACCCTCCTCCTTCACCACCAGTCAAAAAAGATCGCCGGGCGATGACGCTGCTTACCCTTTCCTCCGTTGCCAAGAGCTACGGTTCCGTCGCAGCCGTTGCCGGTGTCGACCTTGCAGCCCAAAGCGGAAGCCGCACGGCCATCGTCGGCCCTTCCGGCTGCGGCAAGACCACGCTTTTGCGGCTGATTGCCGGGTTCGAGGTTCCTGACGCCGGCTCGATCACGCTTGGCGGCGAGATCATGTCCAATGCGGACGCGCATGTTGCTGCCTACCGACGTAATATCGGCATCGTGGCGCAGGACGGCTGCCTTTTTCCGCATCTTTCGGTGCTCGACAATATCGGTTTCGGCATGGATGCGGATCGCGACGCCAAACAGGCAAGGGCTGCGGAACTGATGGAGATGGTCGGGCTTGACGGGGCGATGCTTGCACGCAAGCCGGATCAGCTTTCCGGCGGCCAGCAGCAGCGCGTGGCGCTGGCAAGGGCGCTTGCCCGCAGGCCGCGGCTGATGCTGCTGGACGAACCCTTCTCGGCGCTCGACATGGGCCTGAGGACCGCCACCCGAAAGGCTGTGGCCGACGTGCTGTCGGCTGCCGGCGTCACCACCATTCTCGTTACCCATGACCAGGCGGAAGCGCTTGCCTTCGCCGATGAGCTGGTCGTGATGCGGGCGGGAAAATTCGCCCAGGTCGGCACGCCGCGCGAGGTCTATCTGAAACCCGTCGACCGGGCGACGGCCACCTTCCTCGGAGAAGCGGTCGTGCTGCCGGCCATGGTGAGCGACGGGATAGCCGACAGTCCGATCGGCCGGCTAGAGGTTGCGGACGTCACCTATCGCGGCCGGGCGCAGATCATGATCCGGCCTGAGCAGTTTACCGTCAGCCGGATCGAATACGCGCCGGACAACGGGGTCTCGGCTGTGGTCAGCGACGTGGTTTTCTGCGGGCCGTCGCTTGATGCGAGGATAACACTCGCCGGAGACGGTATCGCCGAGGGCGAGATTTCCTTCCGTCTGGATATCCCCGGCCGCGAGCTGCTTGCGTCAGGCGACCGGGTGTCGATCGGCATCTCGGGACGAGTGCATCTGCTTGCCGACGGGTAGTTCACATTTTTGCCGGAATATTTCTTCGCGGCCATCACGGCGCTGGAACCTGGAACCTTTTCTCACGTTGTTCCCGCATCAAATATGAAGGAATAATACCATGCTGAAATGGGCTCTCATCTTTCTCGTCATCTCCGTGATTTCAGGCTTCCTCGGCTTTTCCGGCGTCTCCTCTGCCACCGCGGGCATCGCGAAAATCCTGTTCTTTATCGCTATCGTGATCTTCCTGATCTTCCTGGTTCTGGCACTGACGGCAGGCGCCGTGGTCTTCTAAGAAAGACCCCAGGGATCAAAACAGCAAAGCCGCCCTGGAGCTTCCACGGGCGGCTTTTGTTCGCGGTAAATTCGGGAAGTGAAGCGCTATTGAAGCGGCCGGAGCCCCACACGACCCCGGCCGCCTGAGTGCCACTGGCCGAGAGGCCAGCCACAAACTCAGACCCACAAGCTCCCGCATCCGCAAGCCTCGCGCTATTGGTATTGTTACGGATGGAAGAATGGTGGCGGGACGTTATGCGGTCGGTTAACGGCTTGAAACGAAAAAGGCTTCCGGTTTCCCGGAAGCCTTTCGTGCCTTGCGGCTAATCAGGATGGTGGGCGTAACAGGGATTGAACCTGTGACCCCTACGATGTCAACGTAGTGCTCTCCCGCTGAGCTATACGCCCATCCGATGGGCGGCTTAAGACCACAGAAACCGATGTGCCGTCAATAGGCTTTTTCCGGTTTTGTGAAGTCTTTTTGACAGCCGCCGGAAAACCGGGCTTACGCGGCCAGAAGCTTGTTCACTTCGTCCACAAGATCGCGCAGGTGGAAGGGCTTGGAGAGAACCTTTGCATCCTTCGGGGCCTTCGAATCAGAATTCAGAGCGACGGCGGCAAACCCTGTGATGAACATGACCTTGAGATCGGGGTCGAGTTCGGTCGCGCGGCGGGCGAGCTCGATGCCGTCCATCTCGGGCATAACGATGTCGGTCAGGAGCAGCGAGAAAGGCTCTTCGCGGAGCCGGTCGTAGGCGCTGGCGCCGTTGTCGAAGGAAATGACCTTGTAGCCCGCCTTTTCCAACGCTTTCACCAGGAACCGGCGCATGTCGTTGTCATCTTCGGCGAGAAGGATTTTTGGAAGCATCTCGGGGACCGCTATCTGTCTATGAGTCGTGGCTGTATGGCCGTCTACACTCTCAATTGACGGTAAACATCCGTTTAATAAGAGCCGAAGCAGCCTTGGTGGGATTACATAGTATGGACTTCCCGCCGGGCAACTGGCAACATACCTCATCCGACTTGTTCATGACATGGTAAAAACGGAATGGATTTCAACGCCGGCGATCCTGAGCATTTCGAAGTAAGGGAACCCGCCAGGCAAACCATTCCCTTCGTGTACAACTCTCCCCATAGCGGCCGGTGCTACCCGGAAAGCTTTCTTGCCGACAGCAATCTCGACTCGATGGCGATTCGCCGTTCGGCAGATCATTATGTCGACGATCTCTTTGCCGATGCGCCGGAACTTGGCGCGCCTCTGCTTGCCGCGCATTTTCCCAGGGCCTATCTCGACGTCAATCGCGAGCCGTTCGAACTCGATCCGCGTATGTTCGATGGTCCGTTGCCGCCTTACGCCAATATCGGATCGATGCGCGTTGCCGGTGGGCTTGGCACCATTCCGCGCATCGTCGCCGAGAACATGGATATCTACCGGCGCAAGCTTTCGGTGGCGGAGGGCCTGTCCCGGATCGAGGCAATCTACAAGCCATACCATGCCTGCCTGCGCCGGCTGATCGCGGCCACGCATGCCCGGTTCGGCATCTGCGTGCTGATTGATTGTCACTCGATGCCTGGCAATATCCGGCTTTCGGGTTCGAACGTGAAGCCCGACTTCATCATCGGCGATCGCTACGGCACAAGCGCGTCTGCCGAGCTTTCCCGCGCAGCGCTCAGCTTCCTGAGCGAGATGGGTTTTGCCGCCGTGCGCAACAAGCCCTATGCTGGCGGCTTCATCACCGAACACTACGGCCGGCCCGTGCGCGGCCTGCACGCGCTGCAGATCGAGATCAACCGCGGGCTTTACGTGGATGAGGGGACGCTTTCGAAGCGGCCGGAATTCGATGCGATCGCCGCCGCACTCTCGCTCTTCATGCGCCAGATGGCCGACTTCGTCGCTGATTTTTCGGCCAGCGACACTGCGCTCGCAGCGGAATAGTATCCCCGCATCAGGCTGACTTCGATCGCCGAGGTAGCCGACTTCCCTGACAGAGCGCATTCGATGCCGCAGCATGCAGACATCTGCGTGCTCATCGAGCGATACCCTTCCGCCCGTGTATTTTGGACAAAAAAAACCGCGCTTACAGCGCGGCTAAGTCTAGGGAGGAAACACCCAAGGAGGGTATTTACAGTCAAAGACTGTAGGAAGACGCTACGTCCGTTATGCACATTTGTCAATCAATTATTTTATGTGATGAAAATTGCATCATTATTTGGCGAAGTGACCGAGTTTTGGTCAGTCCAAGAGCGGTTCAGGCCTTTCTAAGCGCCAAGACCTGCTTTAGAACAGGGGCAGCTTTTCTGGGACGGAGTTTTTGATGCTGCCTGATCGCGCCTTTTTCGATACGCTCGCTGATGCCGCCCGCGAGCAGACGCTTCCGCGCTTCCGCACCGGTGTCTCCGTCGTCAACAAGCTGGCCGGCGGTTTCGATCCGGTGACCGAGGGCGACAGGGCGGCGGAAACCGCCATCCGGGCCCTGATCGAGGCGCGGTTTCCCGAACACGGCATCTTGGGCGAAGAGCATGGAAATGTCGGGCTCGACCGCGAGCATGTCTGGGTCATCGATCCGATCGACGGGACGCGGGCCTTTATCTCAGGCGTGCCGCTGTGGGGCACGCTGATCGGCTTGCAGTCGAATGGTCGGGCCACGATGGGCATGATGGACCAGCCGTTTACCGGCGAACGCTATTTTGCCGATGGCAAGGTCGCAACCTATCGCGGCCCGGGTGGTGAGGCCGTCCTTGCCGTGCGTGACTGCGGACAGCTATCCGATGCGGTTCTCTTCACCACGTCACCGCATATTTTCGAGGGCGAGGATCTGGCCCTTTACCGCTCGATCGAAGAGAAGGTGCGGCTGTTCCGCTATGGCTGCGATTGCTACGCCTATTGCCTTCTGGCGGGCGGTCATATCGATCTCGTGGTTGAGAACAATCTTCAGCCCTATGATGTCGGTGCGCTGATCCCGATCATCGAGCAGGCGGGCGGCATCATCACCGACTGGGACGGTGGCCGGCCGGAGAACGGCGGCAATATCATCGCCGCCGGTTCGCGCAGCGTGCACGCCGAAGCGCTTGCGCTGCTGGCGCGCCGATAAGACGAGTCAGGCCGCGGTTTCGCTAAGGTCTATGCCGCCATCGAGCCCAGGCATGAAGGCCTCGAGCGCCGCCATCACCTGGGCGCGGTAGATATTCTTCTCCTGCAGCAGCTCATGGCGGCCACCGGTGATCGTGATGAGCTGTGCCGCGCGGAAATTGCGCGAGAGTTCCTCCTGCGCCGTATAGGGCACGACACCATCGAGGACAGGCGCGATGATCAGCGTCGGAATGGTGATCCGTGTCAGATGCGCCTGCGACGAGACGCGCCGGCCTGCGCGAAGGGTCTCGTGAACCCAGCCGGCCGTCGGTGCGCCGACTGTCAGTTCCGGATAGGCGGCGTAGAGGCCGAGATTTCGCTCGAAGCGGGTGCGATCGCCGGTCAGGCCGTTTCGTTCGAAGGGAATGAAGCGCTTGTCTCCGCCAAGCTGGATCTTGCCGAACCCGGTCCAGCGCATGACCGTCGAGAGCGGCCAGACGATGCGTTCCGGCAGGGCCTGGCCCTGAAAGCCGATATAGGGCGACAGCAGCGCCATGCGGCTGATCCGGTTGGCAAGTTTCGGCGCCGACGACAGTGCGATCAGAGCGCCGGTGGAATGGGCGATCAGAAAAAACGGCAGGCGTGCATCCGGAAGCACGATCTGCTCGAGAAAGATGTCGAGGTCTTTCTGGTAGTCGGAAAAATGTCTGATATGGCCTTTTTTCGGGTGCCGTGTCTCGCGGTCGGAACCGCCCTGGCCGCGCAGATCGTAGGTCGTGACCCACAGGCCCATCGCGTTGAGCTCGCGGATAGTCTCGAAATATTTCTCGATGAACTCATTGCGCCCCTGCAGCAGCACGATCGTGCCGCGGGCTGGTGAGACCGGTGAGCGGAAAAGCGCGTAACGCAGCTTCGTGCCGCGGTGACCGGTGAAATGGCCAGCGGTGTAATCGGCCGGCGCCGGGTTTTCCGGCGTCGATCGCAACAGGGTCTGTGAGGCGTGGGGCGTGTCAGTCATGCCGACAGGCTCAAGCGATCCGGGCCGCCACGTCAAGTGAAATCATCTGAAATGGTGGATGCGGATAGAGGCGAGGCCGGAGCGGAGAACTCTGACCTGTCGGCCTATAACCAGGAAGCCGAGCCCGTCACGGGATGAATTTCCCCAATGAAAAAACCTCTTGAATGACGGAAAATCAATTCCCATCTTTCCTCTGCAGGCGCCGAAAGGGCCTGCAGAACGGGGTCTTCATCGCCAGAACGGGGTGAGACGCCAAACCTAAACCGCAACGTCGCTTCAATGGAGGACTTTATGCGTCACGTCGATTTTTCCCCCCTGTACCGCTCCACCGTCGGTTTCGACCGTCTCTTCAATCTGCTCGACAATCGCAACCTTGGCGATCAGGCGCAGAGCTATCCGCCCTACAATATCGAGCGGACCGGCGACAACACCTATCGCATCACGATGGCTGTCGCGGGATTTGACGAGAAGGAACTCTCGATCGAATTCCAGGCCCATTCGCTGACCGTGAAGGGCGAGAAGAGCGATGACGAAGCCGGTGCCGAGACCGAATATCTCTACCGCGGCATCGCCAAGCGCGCCTTCGAGCGCCGCTTCCAGCTCGCCGATCACGTGGAAGTCGAAACCGCTTCGCTGAAGAACGGTCTCTTGCACATCGATCTGGTGCGCAACATTCCGGAAGCGCTGAAGCCACGCCGTATCTCGATTGCGGCCGATGCGTCCGACAGCGTCAAGACGATCGAAGCACAGATCGCTCCGCAGCAGGTCAACTGACCCGCCACAGAGAGTAATGACAGCCCAATGACCTCCAGTCACGGGTAGCATACAGACGCCTCTTCCCTTGCCGGGGAAGGGGCGTTTTTGCGTGGGATTGATCAGGGCCAAAGCTTCGGCCCTGATTGGCACACCTTAAGGTCTGCACGCCGGTTTCAGGCTGCGGCGACCTTGGCGACGGCTTCTTCCTTCGCTCTGGCTCGATCCGCGTATTTCTGGGCGATCGCGGCGCAGGCCATCAGCTGGATCTGATGGAACAGCATGATCGGCAGGACGATGGCGCCGATCGAGGCCGACTGGCCGGAGAAGATGGCGTTGGCCATCGGTACGCCGCTTGCCAGCGATTTTTTCGAGCCGCAGAAGGTGATGGTGATCTCGTCTTCCTTCTTGAAGCCGAGCAGTCTGCTGCCGAACATGGTGATGCAGATGACGACGGTCAGAAGCAGCATGTCGATGACGACGACTGCCGCGATGTCGCTCACCGAAAACCGGCTCCAGATCCCTTCGATGACCGCTTCCGAGAAGGCGAGGTAGACGACCATCAGGATCGAGCCGCGGTCGACGGGCGAGAGGATCTTCTTCTTGGAGCGGATCCAGTTGCCGATCCACGGCTGCAGGATCTGGCCGGCGATGAACGGTGCCAGAAGCTGAAGACCGATCTTCTGGATGGCATCGGTCGAAACGCCGGCGTCGCCAGTCGTCGACAGAAGCAGGCCGACCAGAAGCGGGGTCAGGAACATGCCGAGAATGTTGGAGCCGGAGGCTGCAACGATTGCCGCCGGTACGTTGCCGCCTGCCATCGAGGTAAAGGCGATCGACGACTGCACGGTGGAGGGCAGCACACAGAGAAAGAGGATGCCCATGTAAAGCGGTGCGGGCAGGATATCTTCCGGAACGAAACCGATCATGAGCCCAAGGATCGGGAAGATCGCGAACGTCGTCAAAAGAATCGTCAGATGCAGGCGCCAGTGCAGGACGCCTGCGACCACCACATCCCGCGACAGGCGAGCGCCATGCAGAAAGAAGAGCAGGCCGATGGCGATGTCGGTCGCCACACCGAACCATTCCGCCCATACGCCCTGGATCGGCAGGAAGGAGGCGAGGATGACGGTGCAGACGAGCATGACGGTGAAGCGATCCGGCAGGTAGCGGCGCATGGAAAATCCTTCGACGATTTCATTGTTTGTCGAGGCTGTCTTCGCTTATCATGAATTTGAATGCAAACACTAACAGCTATCGCGAAGTCGGATAACCATGCTCAACCTGCATCACCTGAACAGTTTTCTTGTGCTGGAGCAGACGGGAAGTTTTACCGATACGGCAGCGCGGCTGGGGCTCGGGCAGTCGACCGTTACCCAGCATATCCAGCGGTTGGAAAAGTCGCTCGGGCGTCAGCTCGTTTCGCGGGATACGCACCACGTGCGGCTGACGACGGAAGGGGAGGCGCTGCTGGGCTATGCGCGCGGAATGCTGGATCTCAACAGCAAGGTGTCCTCGCTGTTCGGCGAAAGCCGGCTGCGTGGCAGATTGCGGCTCGGCGTTTCCGAGGATGTGGTTGCGAGCCGGCTGACGGGCATTCTCGAAGATTTTATTCGTTTGCATCCACTCGTCGATCTGGAGCTGACCGTGGCGCTGTCGGCCGTGCTCAATCAGATGCAGGACGCGGGCGATCTCGATCTGGTTCTCGCCAAACGGCATGTGGGGGAAACCCATGGGCGTCTGCTCTACCGCGAGCCGCTTGTGTGGCTGGCGCGGGATCCGGAGCGCATGATCGACCGGACCGATGCTCTGCCGCTGATCGCCTTCCCGTCGCCCTCGATCACGCGGCGGGTGGCGCAAGAGGCGCTGGATGGAGCCGGTATGTCCTGGCGGATCGTCTGCACCTGCGGCAGTCTCAGCGGTCTGACGGCTGCGGCGCGGGCGGGAATGGGCGTGCTCGTGCAGCCGCGCAGCATGGCGCCCGAAGGCCTCAAGGAGATCACCGGGGACCGTTTGCCAACGCTGCAGGATGTCGAGTTCGTGCTGATTTCCAGGCGCGGCGCAGATGCCGCGCTGGTCGAGGCCCTGTCCAGCCTGATTACGGCGCAGATTGCGCCGCAAAAGCAGGGCTGACGATCAGGCGGAAGCGCAGATCGACAGGAACTGGTCGACGTCCTCTTCCGTGGTCGCAAACGATGTGACCATGCGGATGAGCACTTCGTCTGCCTTGACCTTTTCCGGAATGTCGCGGGGTGCCGGCCAGTTGTAGAAGCGTGCGCCCTGTTCTTCGGCGGCCTTGGCTGAGGCTTTCGGCAGGACCGCGAACACTTCGTTCGATGTCGTCGGCCAGGCAAGCCGGGCGCTGTTGAGCGCGCCGAAGCCGGTGCGCAGGCGATCGGCCATGGTGTTGGCATGGCCGGCGAGACCCATCCACAGGTCGTCCTTCAGATAGGCGTCGAACTGGGCTGCGATAAAGCGCGATTTCGAAAACAGCTGTGCGCTGCGCTTGCGCAGGAATGCAAAATCCTTGGCGAGATCAGGATTGAAGAACACGATCGCCTCGGCGCACCAGCAGCCGTTCTTGGTGCCGCCGAAGGACAGCACGTCGACGCCGCGCTTCCAGGTCATCTCGGCGGGCGAGCAATCAAGCGCGACCAGAGCATTGGCGAAGCGGGCCCCGTCCATGTGCAGCGGCAGACCGTTGTCCTTGGCGATCTTTGCGATCGCGTCGATTTCATCGAGCGTATAGATCGTGCCGACTTCTGTTGCCTGCGTCATGGTGATGGCGGCGGCGCGGCCGTGGTGAATGGCGTCCTGCGGGTAGCGTGAGATGCGCTCCACGAGGTTTTCCGGCAGCATTTTGCCGGCCGGGCCCTCGACCGCGACCATGCGCATGCCCGAGAAGAAGTCGGGTGCTCCGCATTCGTCCTCGATCACATGCGCTTCGGAATGACAAAAGGTGAGGCCGCCGGGGCGGGCGACGCTGGCAAGCGCTAGCGAATTGGCTGCCGTGCCGGTCGCGACAAAGAAGACGGCGACGTCGCGTTCAAACATCTCGTTGAAGCGAGCCTCGATCGAGCGGTCGAGCTCGCTGTTGCCGTAGGCCGCGGCAAAGCGGGTGGATTCCTTCGACAAGCGTTCATTGATTGCGGGATGGGCGCCAGCCCAGTTGTCCGAGGCGAAGAACATGACGTTACCTTGCAAGCGATGTGGGATAAGATGCGGGGCTTTGAGCGAGGCGGACCATAAGCCTTTTGGACCGTTGATCAATCGGGAAACGTGCCGAATGAGCGGTGTCTGCTCGTGCCGCGTAATCAAAGCCGAGTTTTGGCATTCGCGGCGCAAGATTATTTCAAGCTGGCATCGCAACCAGTAATCAAGTGTCGTTTAGCTTTAACTTTTTCGTGGGCCGGGGATTGAAGACAGGCGGCACATATGTCATAAAATTCGAGAATTAGGACAGAAATGTTGTCCTAATTTTTGAACTGAAGGTGGTTTTTCGCTTCCGAGCGGTGACCGTCGACGTGTTCAAGGGTATGCTTCGCACTCTCAAGGGCTTCGTGCTTCAGCAGTCTGCCACCTGAAAGGACGAGGCATTTCTTCGGGTGAAATGAAGAATACGCCGTTTGCAAGCTCGATCGTGAGTGGCCAACAGGAGGAATAGCAATGACGAAGAATGTTCCCGAATTGCACTGTCTGCCCGCCACCGCGACGGCGGCGGAAGCTGGCCCGGGCGTCGAACAGCGTCTGCCATTCATTGCCTCCGGCATTCCGGCAGCACAAGGCCTTTACAACCCGCGCAACGAGCACGATGCCTGCGGCGTCGGCTTCATCGCCCATATGAAGGGCCAGAAGTCGCACCAGATCATCAAGGATGGCCTGTTCATTCTGGAAAACCTCACCCATCGCGGCGCCGTCGGTGCAGATCCGCTGATGGGCGATGGCGCCGGCATTCTGCTGCAGATCCCCGACAAGTTCTTCCGCGAGGAAATGGCGAAGCAGGGCGTCACCCTGCCGAAGGCTGGCGAGTATGCCGTCGGTCACTTCTTCCTGCCGCGCGACCCGGATCAGATCGAGCACTTCAAGAAGGTGATCGTCGATGTAACGGCCGAAGAGGGCCAGCAGTTCATCGGCTTCCGCGAAGTGCCCGTCGACAACTCCTCGCTGTCCAAGGCGCCGGATATTGCCGGTACCGAGCCCTATCACCTCCAGGTGTTCATTGGTGCCGGCCGCGATGCCGCGACCAATCAGGATTTCGAGCGCAAGCTCTTCCTCGTCCGCAAGGTCATCTCGAACCGCATCTACGACCAGTTCGGCGGCGAGGAAACCGGCTTCTATCCGGTGTCGCTGTCGTCGACGACCGTCGTCTACAAGGGCATGTTCCTCGCCTATCAGGTCGGTGCCTATTACAAGGATCTGGCCGACCCGCGGTTTGAAAGTGCTGTCGCCCTCGTGCACCAGCGGTTCTCCACCAACACGTTCCCGTCCTGGAAGCTGGCGCATCCATACCGCATGGTTGCCCATAACGGCGAAATCAACACGCTGCGCTCCAACGTCAACTGGATGGCGGCGCGTCAGGCATCGGTGTCCTCGCCGCTGTTCGGCGACGACATTTCCAAGCTCTGGCCGATCTCCTACGAGGGCCAGTCGGATACGGCCTGCTTCGACAACGCGCTCGAATTCCTGCTGCGTGGCGGCTATTCGCTGGCGCATGCGATGATGATGCTGATCCCCGAAGCCTGGGCCGGCAACCAGTCGATGTCGAAGGAGCGCAAGGCGTTCTACGAGTACCATGCGGCTCTGATGGAGCCATGGGACGGTCCGGCTGCCGTCTGCTTTACCGATGGCCGCCAGATCGGCGCGACGCTTGACCGCAACGGTCTGCGCCCGGCGCGTTATCTCGTCACGGACGACGATCGCATCATTCTGGCGTCCGAAGCCGGCACGCTGCCGGTGCCGGAAGAAAGCATCATCAAGAAGTGGCGCCTGCAGCCGGGCAAGATGCTGCTGATCGACATGGAAAAGGGTCAGATCATCTCCGACGAGGAGCTGAAGACCACGCTTGCGACCCGCCATCCATACGAAAAGTGGCTGGATCGCACGCAGCTGATACTCGAGGATCTGAAGCCGGTCGAACCGCGGGCGCTGCGTCGCGACGTGTCGCTGCTCGATCGCCAGCAAGCGTTCGGCTACACATCCGAGGACACCAAGATCCTGATGTCGCCGATGGCGACGACCGGTCAGGAAGCCGTGGGCTCGATGGGTACCGACACGCCGATCTCGGCGATGTCGCAAAAGTCGAAGCTGCTCTACACCTATTTCAAGCAGAACTTTGCGCAGGTGACGAACCCGCCGATCGATCCGATCCGCGAAGAGCTCGTCATGAGCCTCGTCTCGTTTATCGGGCCGCGGCCGAACATACTCGACCATGAAGGTGCTGCCAACGCCAAGCGCCTGGAAGTGCGCCAGCCGATCCTCACCAATGGCGATCTGGAAAAGATCCGCTCGATCGGTCACACGGAAGACCGGTTCGACACCAAGACGCTCGATTTCACCTACGATATCGAGCGCGGCGCCGAAGGCATGCCGGAAATGCTCGATCGCCTCTGCGAGCGTGCGGAAGCGGCGGTCAAGGGCGGCTATAACATCATCGTCCTCTCCGACCGCCAGATCGGACCGGACCGGATTGCCATCCCGGCGCTTCTCGCGACAGCTGCCGTGCACCACCATCTGATCCGCAAGGGTCTTCGCACCTCGGTCGGTCTCGTCGTCGAATCGGGCGAGCCGCGCGAGATCCACCATTTCTGCCTTCTCGCCGGTTACGGTGCCGAAGCCATCAACCCTTATCTCGCCTTCGACACGCTGACTGACATGCATATGCGCGGCGAGTTTCCGAAGGAAGTGGACAGTTCCGAGATCGTCTCGCGCTACATCAAGGCGGTCGGCAAGGGCATCCTCAAGGTCATGTCCAAGATGGGCATCTCGACCTACCAGTCCTATTGCGGCGGCCAGATCTTCGATGCCGTCGGTCTGAACACCGAGCTGGTCAACCAGTATTTCTTCGGCACCGCGACGTCGATCGAAGGTATCGGCCTCGATCATATCGCCGAGGAAACCGTTACCCGCCACCGTGCAGCCTTCGGCAAGGATCCGGTTCTCGCCTCGTCGCTCGATATCGGCGGCGAATATGCCTACCGCATGCGTGGCGAAAGCCATGCCTGGACGCCGGATGTGGTCGCCACCCTGCAGCATGCCGTGCGCGGCAACAGCCAGGATCGCTACCGCGAGTTCGCCGAAATGGTGAACGAGAGCGCGGTGCGGATGAACACCATTCGCGGCCTGTTCAAGATCAAGTCGGCGGAACGGTCCGGCCGCAAGCCGGTGTCGCTCGACGAGGTGGAGCCCGCAGTCGATATCGTCAAGCGGTTCTCGACCGGCGCCATGTCGTTCGGCTCGATTTCCCGTGAGGCGCATACGACGCTTGCGATTGCCATGAACCGCATCGGCGGCAAGTCGAACACCGGCGAAGGCGGCGAGGAAAGCGATCGCTATCTTCCGCTGGCCGACGGTTCGATGAACCCCGAACGCTCGGCGATCAAGCAGATCGCATCCGGCCGTTTCGGCGTGACGACCGAGTATCTGGTCAATGCCGATATGCTGCAGATCAAGGTGGCGCAGGGTGCAAAGCCCGGCGAGGGCGGTCAGCTGCCCGGCCACAAGGTCGATGCGACCGTTGCCAAGACCCGTCACTCGACGCCGGGGGTCGGCCTCATCTCGCCGCCGCCGCATCACGATATCTATTCGATCGAAGATCTGGCGCAGCTGATCTACGACCTGAAGAACGTCAACCCGACCTCCGACATCTCCGTCAAGCTGGTCTCGGAAGTGGGCGTTGGCACGGTTGCGGCAGGCGTTGCGAAGGCACGCGCCGACCATATCACGGTCGCAGGCTTCGACGGCGGCACGGGTGCTTCGCCACTGACGTCGCTGAAGCATGCCGGTAGCCCATGGGAAATCGGCCTTGCCGAGACGCAGCAGACGCTGGTGCTGAACGGTCTGCGGTCGCGGATCGCGCTGCAGGTCGATGGTGGCCTGAAGACCGGCCGCGACGTCATCATCGGTGCTCTGCTCGGAGCCGACGAGTTCGGCTTTGCGACGGCGCCGGTCATTGCCGCCGGCTGCATCATGATGCGCAAGTGCCATCTCAACACCTGCCCAGTCGGTGTCGCGACGCAGGATCCAGTTCTGCGCAAGCGCTTCAAGGGCACGCCGGAACACGTCATCAACTACTTCTTCTTCGTGGCCGAAGAAGTGCGCGAGATCCTCGCATCGCTTGGCTTCACCAAGTTCGACGAGATCATCGGCCTTTCCGAGCTGCTCGAGAAGGACGACATGCTGGCGCATTGGAAGTCGCAGGGTCTCGACTTCACCAAGCTGTTTCACAAGGTTGGGGCTCCGAAGTCTGCGACCTACTGGACCGAGCGGCAAAAGCATCCGATCGACGATATTCTCGACCGCAAGCTGATCGAGAAGTCGCAGGCAGCCCTTGAAAGCAAGGAGCCTGTCGTCTTCGAAGTGCCGATCAAGAACGTCGACCGTTCCGTCGGCGCCATGCTGTCGGGTGCGCTGGTCAAGCGCTGGGGCCAGAAGGGCCTGAAGGACGACACGATCCATGTGACGCTGCGCGGCACGGCCGGACAGTCGTTCGCGGCGTTCCTCGCACGGGGCATCACGTTCGACCTGATCGGTGACGGCAACGACTATGTCGGCAAGGGTCTGTCGGGTGGACGCATCATCGTGCGGCCTCCGGAAAACTCCAACATCGTCGCCGAGAACTCGATCATCGTCGGAAACACCGTGCTCTACGGCGCAACGACCGGCGAGTGCTACTTCCGCGGTGTTGCCGGCGAGCGTTTCTCGGTGCGCAACTCGGGCGCCATCGCGGTGGTCGAGGGCGTGGGCGACCACGGCTGCGAATACATGACCGGCGGTATCGTCGTCGTGCTCGGCGAAACCGGCCGCAACTTCGCAGCCGGCATGTCGGGCGGCGTGGCTTACGTGCTGGACGAGACTGGCGATTTCGCCAAGCGCTGCAACATGGCGATGGTGGAACTGGAGCCGGTTCCGGAAGAAGACGACATGCTGGAAAAGCTGCACCATCACGGCGGCGACATCATGCACAAGGGACGCGTGGACGTTTCCGAAGACATGACGCGTCACGACGAGGAGCGGCTCTACCAGCTGATCTCCAACCACATGCACTATACCGGCTCGACACGCGCGAAGGACATTCTCGACCGCTGGAGCGAGTTCCGTCCGAAATTCCGCAAGGTCATGCCGGTCGAATATCGTCGTGCACTGGTGGAAATGGAACGAATGCGGATGGGCGTGGCTGCGGAGTAATTCAACTGTGGGCGCCTTGTGCTATGAGCGTAAGCTCATAATGGAGGCGCCCATGGGACCACTACCAAGAGAACGCGAGAGCGAAATCATCAGAGAGGGTAAGCGTCGTCTCGTTGCTATTCCCGATGACTTCTTCCTTGAGGGGACAAGATCATCATCCGACAGGATAAGGACGGAATAATATCTCTTCATCCTGCGGAGAAGGAAGCATGTGAGGCTATGAGTTCCAGGTTCAGCCCATTCGGTGATTGGGGAGATGATACCGGGCCCGAGACGGCGAGACCTGTTGAGTAACTGGCTGCGCTAGCGGCGAAGATTGAGGGATGAAACATGGGCAAGGTCACTGGATTCATGGAAATCGACCGGCAGGTTGGCAAGTACCAGCCGGCGTCCGATCGTATCCGCCATTTCCGCGAATTCACCATTCCGATGTCGGATGCGGAAGTGACGAAACAGGCGGCCCGCTGCATGGACTGTGGCATTCCCTATTGCCACGGCCCGACCGGCTGCCCTGTTCATAACCAGATCCCCGACTGGAACGACCTCGTCTACAACAACAAGTGGGAGGAGGCGATCCGCAACCTTCATTCCACCAACAACTTCCCGGAATTCACCGGTCGCGTTTGTCCCGCGCCGTGCGAGGAAGCCTGCACGCTCAACCTCGAAGATGCGCCGGTCGCGATCAAGACGGTCGAGCAGGCGATTGCCGACAAGGCCTATGAGCTCGGCTATATCGTGCCGCAGCCGGCGACCGTGAAGACTGGCCGCAAGGTTGCCGTCATCGGTTCCGGCCCGGCCGGCATGGCGGCTGCCCAGCAGCTCTCCCGCGCGGGTCACGACGTGCATCTGTTCGAGCGCGAGTCCAAGGCCGGCGGGCTGCTGCGCTACGGCATTCCTGATTTCAAGATGGAGAAGAACTTCATCGACCGCCGCGTCGAGCAGATGACCGGCGAAGGCGTGACCTTCCACTACGGCGTCAATATCGGCGTGGACAAGAAGGTGGAGGAACTGACCGCGGAATTCGATGCCGTGCTCTATTGCGGCGGTTCGGAAACCCCGCGTCCGGCCGGGATTCCCGGCACGGATCTGCATGGCGTCTATGATGCGATGCCGTATCTGGTGCAGCAGAACCGCCGCATCGGTCGCGAAAATATCGACAGCGTCGCATGGGCCGCCGAGCCGATCCTTGCCGGTGGCAAGCATATCGTCGTCGTCGGTGGTGGCGATACCGCGTCTGACTGCGTCGGCACCGCGTTCCGTCAGGGTGCGGTCAAGGTGACCCAACTCGACATCCGCCCGCAGCCGCCGGAAAAGGAAGACAAGCTTGCCGTCTGGCCATTCTGGGCCACCAAGATGCGCACCTCGTCCAGCCAGGCCGAAGGCGCGATCCGCGAGTTTCAGGTAGCAACGCTCGAATTCGTCGGAGAAGACGGCCAGCTGACCGGCGTTCGCTGCTGCGAAGTGGATGATCGCCGCCAGCCGATCGCGGGCACCGACTTCATCATCAAGGCCGATCTCGCCTTCATCGCCATCGGCTTCTCGGGCCCCGCGACCGACAGCGTGCTGTCCGAACTCGACGGCAAGCTGGCACTCAATGTCGACCGCCGCGGCTCCACCAACGTCATCGCCAACGAGCGCGACTACAAGACCTCGGTCGACAAGCTGTGGACCGCCGGCGACGTGCGCCGCGGCCAGTCGCTGGTCGTGTGGGCGATCCGCGAAGGCCGTCAGGCAGCACGAGCCATCGACGAAGCGCTGATGGGATCGAGCGTCCTGCCGCGCTAACTGATTTGTCAAAATGAACGGCCTCTCTCCGTTTCGCGGGGAGGGGCCGTTTTTGTTTCGGGAGAATCAGGTCATGCTTGCCCATGACCATCCCGCAATCGATCTTGGCCTGCTCGATACGCTGTGCATCGCCCGGATCAGTAATTTCACGATCCGATTCCTGCGCGCAGACGGTCATCAGTAGGATCGAAGCGAATTGCTGCTTGGGCGACGCTTGCTTTCCACAATAAGCGCCTGGTTTTGTGATCGCATCACTCGCTGCTGGAGAGAAACGCGTCGATCATCTTGACGGTGGCATCCGGCTGTTCTTCCAGCAGCCAGTGGCCGGCATCGGCGATTACGCCCTCGCTGACCTGCGTGGCTGCGGTGCGCATCACCGCCGCCATGCCCGGCCCGAAGGACTTTTCACCGCCAACGGCCAGAATGGGCATTTCCAGTTTTGCGCCCGTGGCTGCCCAGGCGCGGTTGTCGATCGCATCCTGGTCGAAGGCCGCGAACTGGGCGAAGCCGGAATGCATGGCGCCGGGCAAGGCATAGAGGGCGGCATAGTGTTTGCGGGATGCTTCGTCGAACCGCTTTGGGTCGGCGGAAAATTCGTTCCAGAACCGGTCCAGATAGAGCCGCTCGCGCCCGGCGACGAGACGCTCCATGTCCGGCCCCCCGAAGCGGAAATGCCAGAGAAGCGGGTTTTTCAGGATCTCGTCCCATGGGCCGATGCCGGGAACGGGCGCATCGAGCAGCGCGAAGCGGGTCACGCGGGCGGGTTGCTGCGTCGCGAGGGCAAAGCCCACCATGTTGCCGATATCGTGCGTGACCAGCGAGAAACGATCAATGTGCAGTCCGTTCAGAATGGTGGCCAGGTCGCGGGCCTGGCTTGCCTTGTCGAAGCCGCCTTCGGGGTGTGATGACAGACCCATGCCGCGAAGATCGGGAACGATGACCAGATGATCCATCTCGAGCTTTGCAGCCAGAGGCGCCCACATGTCGCCGGTTTCGCCGTAGCCATGTAGCAGAACGACGGCAGGTCCCCTGCCGCCAATCCGGAGATGGATGTCTACGTTGCCGACATGGACAGTTTGGGTCCTGAAGGTGGATGGAAACGGCGGAACCTCTGCAAGGACCGGCGTCGCAAGCAGAATCGTTGATACGATAACGCGAAAAAGCAGGTTCATGCGGGCACTCCGATAAAAGAGATCAGCTAGGCCATGCACGTCTGAACTGGGAATTTATGACTATGTAGCACGTTTTTTCACGAAGCTACAGGCGAGAGCTCGCGCTCGTGTCAAAGACCTACTGGGTCGTGAGCCGGTAGTCGTCGATCCGACCGGCCGGGGCGGGCTCGAGTTCGCCGCGTTTGACCAGTTTGTCGCGCGGCGTTTCCGTCAGACGGGCCGGTGGCGCATTGCCGCCCAGAAGCTCCTGGCCGCCGTCCAGCTCCGGGTCAACCAGGCTGATCGGCCGTACGGGCACTTCGGGGTTGGCAGGAGATTCGAGCGTCTGGAGCGGCGGGAGGGTGCTGCTGTCGAATTTGGCGAGATCGGGACTTGCCATGTCGCCCAGATGCCGGCGCAGGACCTTGTCGACATAGAAGGCGAGCTTTTCCTTGCCGGGCTTGGTGAGCGTGATGCCGTCGGAATTGCGCAGGCGTACCTGCTGTCCGTTGACGTCCGAGCCAGTCAGGACGAACCTGCCGTCCTCGTCGACGAAGCCGTCCCAGATGTCGACGAATTCGCCGCCGACCTTCTCCACCTGTCCCCGATAAAGCGTGTTGAGCGTGACCGCGTCCGCCATCATCGATGGCGACTGGAACGCCGGCAGGCCGACCCAAAGCAGCGTCAGCTTGCGCTGCGCGATCATGCCGGCAAGCTCCGCGACACGGGTTTCATATTGTTTGAACCAGGCATCCGTGCGGAATTTCTCGCGGCCGCTGGCGGTGTCCATTTGCTGGCGGTCGTTGGCACCCAGCATGACGACCACGATCGCGGGTTTGGCCTCGTCGAGAATAGCCGGCAGTTGGCCAAGCCAGTCGTAATGGTCGTCGCGCACCAGGCCGGAGGATCCGTCGCTGCGGCTGATGATCGAAACCCCCGGGGAGGTCGCAAACGTCGTTTCCAGCTCACCCCCGATATTGCCGGCGAGAAAATCGCCGATAACGAGTATTTTCTTGGCGGTTTCCAGTTTGGCGACGGGTTCGGCCTGGGGCTGAGAGGGTATCGGTGCCGTCCTCGTGCGGGGAACCGCAGCCTGCGGAGTGGCACGGCTTCTCTGCCGGCGTGGCGCCATCTCGATGATCGATCCATCCTGCCGGTCATATCGCCGGGTCGGACGTTCGTAGCGTTCATATCGCTCTGTGCGCGGCGCACCGAACAGCATGTTGAACAGATTGCGCCGATCGCCGCCGTCCTGGGCAAACGAAACGGTTGATGGCAGCGACAGCACGAGGCTGGTCGCTACCATGAATACCGTCCGGACCAGGCGTCGGTTTGGCCTGTTGTGGCGCAAGAGCTTCATCGTTTTCATGCCTTTTGGCCGCACCGTTCACGATGCGGCGCATCGCATGCTAGCCTCAACGGATCGCCTTGAGAAGAGAATGCGACGGCTCGCCATCCGGCTGCATGCCAAGGCGCTTCTGAATGGCGGAGATCGCGGCCTTCGAGCCGGAGCCGAAATTGCCGTCCACTTCGCCTTCGTAATAGCCGAGTTCCTTCATGCGGCTCTGCAGCTCGAACTTTTCCTTGATGTCGAGCGTGCCGTTGGGGCGCGGCCAGGACTGCTGTACACCGCCGAAACCTGCGATTTCGTCGGCGAGAAGACCGACCGCGAGCGCGTAGCTGTCGGCTGCGTTGTAGCGCTTGATGGTGAAGAAGTTGGAGAGCATCAGGTAGGCTGGACCGTTCGCGCCGGCCATCAGCTTCAATGTCGCGCGGTCTGCTCCGCGCGGAAAACCCTTGCCGTTCGGACGCTGGAAGCCCAGCGCTGCCCACTGCGCCAAGGTCTTGCTCTGGCCTTCGTATTTTGCGGCGCCGGCGGGAAGCACGGATTCGTAGCCCCAGGTCTTGCCGGCAGTCCAGCCGTTCTTGGCCAGGAGGTTGGCGGAGGTCGCCAGCGCATCGGGAACCGAATGCCAGATGTCGCGCTTGCCGTTGCCATCAGCGTCGACCGCATAGAGCAGGTAGCTCGTCGGGATGAACTGGGTATGGCCCATCGCGCCTGCCCAGGAACCGGTCAGCTGCTTGGGGGATACGTCGCCTGCCTGCAGGATCTTCAAGGCGGCGATCAGCTGGTTGCGCGCGAACTTGCCGCGCTTCGGATCGCCCCACCCGAGCGTCGCCAGTGCCTGCGGCACGTGGTGCAGACGTTCGGGATTTTCCAGAGCTGCGCCATAGTTGGATTCCATCGACCAGATGGCGAGGAGAATGTTTCTGTCGACACCGAAATGCCGCTCCACGGCGTTCAGCGTCGCGCCATGGCGGGCAGCCATTTCGCGGCCGATCTTGACCGTGTAGGGATTGACGCGGCTGTCGAGATAATCCCAGATTTTCGACTTGAATTCCGGCTGGTACTCGGCCTTGCGCAGGACTTCCTGGTCGGGACCGCTGATGCCTGCAAAGGCGCGATCATAGGTCGAGCGACTGATGCCGCTTTTGGCAGCAGTCGAATAGAAATTTGCAACCCACGTCTTGAAACCGGCATCGGCGCGGGCATCTATCGCGCAGGTCGATATGGCAAGGCCGGCGACAAGCGAGAAGATCGTTGCGCGGAAGCGATTGGGGCTGATTTTTTTCATCGGCAGTCGGTCCATTTTTATTCTGGCCATCATGGCGAGATCGGGATGCGGCTCAACGATGTGATAACAGGATAGGGTCAACAAATTCTTTACCATGAAACGCGCGGCCGGGGCAGATCTTTGCTAAAAGGTAGCAAATGTTTATTACAGCCGACAAAAGACCCGAAACCGCACAGCGAAATGCATCAGGAGGCATGAGTGTCACAAGAACGGAAAATTCGTAAAGCAGTCTTCCCTGTTGCGGGCCTCGGCACCCGCTTCCTGCCGGCCACAAAGGCTGTGCCAAAAGAAATGCTGACGGTCGTCGACAAGCCGGTCATCCAGTATGTGGTCGATGAAGCGGCGGAAGCCGGCATCGAACATTTCGTATTCGTGACCGGCCGTGGCAAAGGTGTGATCGAAGACTATTTCGATATTCAGTTCGAACTCGAGCAGATGCTGCGCGAGCGCAACAAGAATGCCGAACTGACGCTGCTCTCGCATATCCTGCCGAAGGCCGGTACGGCGAGCTTCACCCGCCAGCAGGTTCCGCTCGGTCTCGGTCACGCCGTATGGTGTGCGCGCGACATCGTCGGCAACGAACCCTTCGCGGTTCTGCTGCCGGATATGATCATGTCGTCGGAGAAGAGCTGCCTCAAGGGCATGGTCGAACTCTACGACCAGACCGGCGGCAACGTTCTCGCGGTCGAGGAATGCGATCCGGACCAGGCCCACAAATACGGTATCGTCGGCAAGGGTGAGACCGTCGGCGACGGTTTCAAGATCACCGAGATGGTCGAGAAGCCTGCCAAGGGTACGGCCCCTTCGAATTTCTTCATCAACGGCCGCTACATCCTGCAGCCGGAGATCTTCAAGATCCTGGAAACCCAGGAACGTGGCGCCGGCAACGAGATCCAGTTGACCGACGGCATGCTGGCGCTGGCCAAGAGCCAGGAATTTGCCGGCTACCACTTCAAGGGCGAGACCTACGACTGCGGCGCCAAGGACGGCTTCATCATGGCCAATATCGCCTTTGCCCTGCAGCGCCCGGACATTCGCCCGGCGATCGAAGAGCCGCTGAAGGCGCTCGTCTCGAAGCTGATGTAAGCCTATCCTTTACTGCAAAAGAAAACGCCCCCGCGAGATGATCGCGGGGGCGTTTTTCGTTTCAGGGATCGATGCCTGCGATCAGGCCGCCCTGTGACCCTTCAGGCCGTAATAGGCGATGTAGAGGTAGCAGATCGCTGGCATCAGGAAGGCGAGGTGGATGCCGACCGTATCGGCCAGCATGCCCTGCACGACCGGCAGGATGGCACCGCCGACGATCGCCAGGCACAGGATGCCCGATCCCTGGCTGGTGTGGCGACCAAGACCCTTGAGTGCCAGGCTGAAGATGGTCGGGAACATGATCGAGTTGAACAGGCCGATGGCGAGGACCGACCACATTGCCAGCGAGCCGCCCGCAAACACCGTGAGCAGGATCAGCAGGATCGCAACACCGGCATTGAACGCCAGCGCCTTGCCGTCGTCGACGAAGCGCATGACATAGGCGCCGACGAAACGACCGATCATGGCGCCGCCCCAGAAATAGGCGACGTAATGGGCGGCTTCCGATTCCGGCATGCCGGCGATGCTTGGTTCTGCTAGGTAATTGACCAGGAACGAGCCGATCGACACTTCGGCACCGACATAGACGAACAGGCCGATCGCGCCGAGAACGAGGTGACGATAGGCCCACGCGGAGCTCCGTTCGCCGCCTTCAGCGACCGTCGTGTCTTCCGTTTCGACATGCGGCAGCTTCAGGGCTGCAAAGACGGCGGCCAGCACGAGGAAGGCGATTGCCAGAAGCATGTAAGGGAAGCGGACGGCATCAGCCTCTGCAAGGCGCAAGGCTTCGAGTTGGTCGCCACTCGCGTTCTGAATGTCGCCGGTCGCGGCCGACAGGATAAGGAAAGCGCCGAAGAGCGGTGCGATCGTGGTTCCGAGCGAGTTGAAGGCCTGGGTCAGCGTCAGCCGGCTCGAGGCAGTTTCAGGGGCGCCCAGCTCCGTCACATAGGGATTGGCGGCAACCTGCAGAATGGTGACACCGCTTGCCAGCACAAACAGCGCGCCGAGAAACAGCGCATAGACGCGGTAGCTGGCAGCCGGGATGAACAGCGCACAGCCGATCGCTGCAATCAGCAGGCCGACGACGATGCCCCATTTGTAGCTGATGCGCTTCACAAGCGCGCCGGCCGGCAGCGACACGATGAAATAGGCGCCGAAGAAGCACAGCTGGATCATCATCGACTGGGTGTAGTTGAGCTGGAAGACGTTCTTCAGGTGCGGGATCAGAATGTCGTTCAGGCAGGTGATAAAGCCCCACATGAAAAACAGGGAAGTCAGGGCAACGAGAGCGAAGCGGTAATTGTTACCTGCCGTCGAACTTGTTGCTGTGCGCGGTGTGGTCGCGCTGTCTGTTGGAATTCCAGCCACGTTGAGCCTCTAATCTATCAGGATGTATCGATGGAGTGAATTAATGCTGCACTGCGACAATTCGTCGTGAGCGCTTATATGTTGCGGACAGTCCTGAGGGGAAGTGGGCGGAAGCCCGGGCGCAAGCTTTGTACAACGTGCATGGACGGCGTGATCGGCTGGAGAAGCCATGCGCTGGAGGAGTAGCTGGAGCAACGATTGCTGCAGTGCGGAAATTATTGTTCGCCGAATGGTATGTTGGAGACAGAACCCATTCCGATCCCGGGCCGTTTAGGGCGACTTCGTACTTTATGCCTATTGTGAAGGCACACATGTCGAAGCATTGGCGCCGAGTGGCGGCAGTACCGGGACAGATATCACGGAAACGTGAATGCCTGATGGACGCTATCGCTTCAGAGTCAGGCCCATGCCCGCGCGGACGATGTTCTGTTCGGTGCCGCCCGTGGTTTTCTCGTATTCAACGTCGCTCGTGAGATCGAGATAGCGGTTGATCGCCCATGTTATCCCCGCGCCGGCAAGCCAGGTGACCTCGTCTTCGCTGCCCGAATCAAAGTTGCGGAACACGGTGCTGCCGCTCAGGCGTGCCACGACGCTGTCGCGCATCTCGTGCGCAAGCGCTGCGGTGAGTTCATACTCCACCCATCCGCCTTCGCCGGGCGTTGTGGAATCCTGGACTGTCGTGCGCAGGCCGAGATTGACGTCGGTGCCGCGCTGTGGTGACCAGGTCGCATCGCCATCAAAGCTGATGCCACCGACATTCTTGAGGCGGTTATCCTCGTAGTCGACGACCTCATAGCCCGTTCCCAACTCGCCGCGCAGTTTCTCGCCGAAATCGAACTCCACGCCGGTGCGTGCGGCATAGGTCTGCGATGAGCGCTGATAGCCAGAAGCATCGCGCTTGCGATCGTAGAATGTGTGGCCCGATGCGATTTCCCCAAACGGGATGAGGGCAGGCGAAAGTTCATAGCCGAGGCGCAGTCGACCATCGATGCCGCTGCGATTGCGGTCTTTCATGTTGAGCGTGCCGCCGTCCGCAAGCTTTGCCTCGGTATAGACATATCGAGAGCCGTTGACGGCGGCGAGTGCTCTGATCTTGCCGATGTCGCGGCCGATCGAGGCCCCGGTCTGGAACAGGTGCACGCCGGACTGGACGTCGGCGCCACCGACGGCGTTCGGGTCGTCATTGTCCTCACGGGTAAAGCTGTAACCGCTGGTCAGATGCGCAACGGTATCGTCTGCAAGATCGAGACGCAGATCCGCGCTGATCTTGCCCTCCGGATCCTCGCCTTCCTTGCTCTTGGTGAAATTGTGCTCGATCGTG
Source organism: Rhizobium sp. Leaf306 (assembly GCF_001423425.1). Taxonomy (GTDB): domain Bacteria; phylum Pseudomonadota; class Alphaproteobacteria; order Rhizobiales; family Rhizobiaceae; genus Neorhizobium; species Neorhizobium soli. The sequence goes on along the minus strand of NZ_LMNX01000004.1, from coordinate 140,061 downwards.
GTTTCGCCGGTAACTGTCAGCGCATGCCGTGACCAGTCGGAGGTCAGCGTTCCGCGAATCCCGGTTGCCGCGTAATTGCGCGTTTCCTTCGATCCGTTCTCGCGGGTGATTTCTGTGTTGATGCTCTGATTGATGGACGGGCGCAGCATGAACGTGCCGAGCCGGATGCCGGTCGGATCCACCTCTTGACGCGGAGCCTCCTGCGGATCGATTGCCTCGGGACCATCATCGAGCGGCTCGAGATCGGACGGACCGATCGGCTGGTTGAGATCGACTTCCGGCTCCTGAACACGCGCGGCCGCACTTTGTTGCGCCGTCGTGTCGGCGGCCCGTTCGTCTCCGGCGACGGCGACTATGCCGGGAACCGTCCCGCCGACCGGTGCAGTCGGGGTGTTGCGGGTAATCGTCGATGTTCCGGCTGTTCCGACCTGGCTGCTGGGAATGGCTGGAAGCGCGCTGCCGCTGTCTGGAAAAAGGCTCTGCGAAACGGCAGCCGACGGGAGGATCAGCGCCGAGCCGGCAAGCAGCAGTCCATACGCACGGCCGCGCAACGAAAGCGTCGTGGCTTTTGTCCTGCTGATAATCATCGGACTGCCCGGAAATCGGAAAAGCTGATCCAAAGGCAAAGTCCAGCGTCGCTCCGCATCCACAGGTCCGTCCTGGCTAAGTGTATGCTTTGAAACACGAATGTCACCTTGTCGGATTTATCGCGAAGTATGCCTCGAAAGGGTTAGTTTATGGTTAACAGTTGGTGAAGCCGGCCGCGTGGGGCTGCGCGACTGCCCTTCACGCTATCCGTCCACTCGCCAGGAGATGCCACTACATTTGCATGAACATCCCCAGCGCGCATGGATGGTCGCAGGGCACAAACGCCGGTTGCCCAGTCAAGTGAATTCGCGCGTTTACGGTGATTTAACCAAGTCAAACGTGACATTTACACACATTGGATTTGTTGAAGCGCATTAAGAAAATGTATCCACAGTTCAAGTATAGAAACTTGACATCGGAGCAATTCCGTTCCGAGGGGCGAGTCAGGGAAGATTTATATGTCAATTCTTGCACGCATGATGAAAGATGAGTCGGGCGCGACTGCCATCGAATATGGCCTCATTGCCGCACTTATTTCCGTTGCTTTGATTGCCGGCGCAACAACGCTCGGCGGCGCTTTGAATAACCAGTTCAGCAACATAGCAGGAAAGCTCACCTGCGACGGAAGTGCCACCACTTGCTGATTGCAGCCTGCGAAATGCCATAGAAGGAGCCGTCTCGACATTCGAGGGGGCTCCGTTCGTCATCAGGCTGCACTGCGCAGGGACCTATTGGACCTATTTATTCCGCGAAAATCTTGAAACGCTGGACGCGTTGGTGATGAACGCCAACAGCCGTGCGATTTTCCGTTGCCTAGTCCTTTCCTTGCTTAGCGACACTCTAGCCGGCGACCGATTTCGAAGATCGACGCATTGTTTTCTCGAAGTCCGCAATACTTGCTCACCGGCTAATGCGATGGACTTGACCAGGAAAAAGCGCTAAGCCTGTGACATGATAAAGAGAGCGTTGCAGGCCGCAGAGGTCGATGTCATTGATTCCGCCCTGCGGACGATTGCTTTTGGAAAACAGGGGCTCGTTGCCCTGGATCTTGCCCTGCAGAATGGCCTTGGCGGCCCGTTCCGTGAGGCGGCCGAGCTGATCGGCGGCATCAGCGGTCGTGTCATCGTGACCGGCATCGGCAAGAGCGGCCATATCGGCAAGAAGATCGCTGCAAGCTTTGCTTCGACAGGAACGCCGGCCTTCTTCGTGCATCCGGTCGAAGCAAACCACGGCGATCTCGGCATGATTGCGCCTGGCGATGTCGTGCTGGCGCTGTCCTGGAGCGGCGAGACCGCCGAGTTGCAGGGGATCGTATCGTTCACCCGTCGCTTTTCTATTCCTTTGATCGCACTCACGTCTGGTGAGGTCTCAGCGCTCGGCAGAGCGGCAGATGTCGTTCTGCTTCTGCCGAAGGAACAGGAAGCCTGTCCGCACGGGCTGGCTCCAACCACCTCCACGCTGATGCAGCTTGCGATGGGCGATGCACTCGCTGTTGCGCTGCTGGAAGCGCGCGGTTTTTCGGCAACCGATTTCCGCGTCTATCATCCTGGCGGCAAGCTCGGCGCCATGCTGTCGCATGTCAGCGACCTCATGCATGTCGGCGACAGCATTCCGTTGGTGCGCCAGGGCGTTCTGATGCCGGAAGCGGTGCAGGAACTGTCGCGCAAGCGGTTCGGTTGCGTCGGTGTTACCGATGATGAGGGCCGGCTTGTCGGCGTCGTCACCGATGGCGACATTGCGCGCCATCTCGATGTCGACCTGACGAAGATGCCCGTGGACGAGGTCATGACCGTGCGCCCGAAGACTGTCGGCAAGGATACGCTGGCGACTGCGGCTCTTGCGCTTCTCAACGAGTACAGTATCGGTGCACTTCTCGTCGTCGGCGAAGATCAGCGCCCGATCGGCATCGTCCATTTCCACGATCTGCTGCGCGTCGGAGTCGCCTGAAACCCATCTTAGTTTCAGGTGGGACGCAAGACTGTCGCCGTTGCTTCGACGCGAAGATCGCGGCCATTTGATTCGATGATCACCACCTGAGTGCCGGCTGGCAGGTCCGGCCCGATGATCGACCACCACGTATCGTCAAGCCTTATCCGTCCGCGACCTTCCGCGATCGGCTCGTGCAGCGTTGCGGTGCGCCCGACGAGGCTTTCGCCACGCCGGTTGAGGTTCGGCTGATCGCTCTCGCCGCCACGGCTCGAATAGAAGCGACGCCCGACCACCGCCAGTGCGACCGCTAGCACGGCAAACAGCAGAAGCTGCACCTGCCAGGTCCAGATGCCGGTATCCCAGAGTGCCAGAGACAGCGCGCCGACGATGATGGCGGCAAGCCCGATCCAGATCAGGAAGGCACCGGGAACGGCCAGTTCTGCTGCGAGCAGGACGAGGCCGAGGAGCCACCAGCTCCACGAGCCGAGGCTGCGTACCAGATCGATGATCATTGCAGCCTCATTTGTCGGAGGAGGGCGTATAGGGCGGGATGACAGCGGTCACGCTGGGCGTGCTGCGGGTGGTGCGCGAAGGCTGGCCGGGTTGCGTGCGGGGCGCTGCCGGGGCAGGGCCGTCGCCATTTCCGAAGACTTCCTTGGCGATGGCGCCGATGCCGCCGAGCGAACCGATCAGCGACGAGGCTTCAAGCGGCATCAGCACGATCTTGGAATTGTTCGCCTTGCCGATCTCGACCAGAGCTTCGGTATATTTCTGCGCCACGAAGTAGTTGATCGCCTGCACGTTGCCGGCAGCGATCGCTTCGGACACGACCTGCGTCGCGCGCGCTTCGGCTTCTGCCAGACGCTCGCGCGCCTCGGCATCGCGGAAGGCGGCTTCGCGTTCGCCTTCGGCCTGCAGCACGGCTGCCTGTTTCGCGCCCTCGGCCCGCAGGATCTGCGCGTTGCGTGAGCCTTCGGCCTCGAGGATCTGGGCGCGCTTCTCGCGCTCCGCCTTCATCTGGCGGCCCATGGATTGCACGAGGTCTGCCGGCGGCTGGATGTCCTTGATCTCGACACGGGTGACCTTGATGCCCCAGGGATGAACCGCCTGGTCGACGACGCGCAGCAGCCGCTCGTTGATGACTTCGCGGTTGGACAGCAGCTCGTCGAGGTCCATCGAACCCATGACCGATCGAATATTGGTCATCGTGAGGTTCTGGATAGCGAGCTGCAGATTGGTGATCTGGTAGGCGGCCTGGGCCGCGTTCAGCACCTGATAGAAGGCGACGGCATCGGCGGAGACGCTGGCATTGTCCCTGGTGATGACTTCCTGGGTGGGAATGTCGAGCACCTGTTCCATGACGTTCATCCGCGCGCCGATGCGCTCGATGAAGGGCGTCAGGATATTGAGGCCCGGCTCCAGCGTGCGCGTGTAGCGGCCAAACCGCTCGACGGTGTAGTTATAGCCCTGCGGCACGGTCTTCACGAGGGCAAAGAGCAGCAGTATCGCGAGGATTACGATACCGATGACGAAATAGTCGAAACCGTCCAGGCTCATGAAGAGTCCTCCTGCCCAATAAATTGCGGTCGTTTCATACCCGACAACCCTAGAGATGTGCGGAGGTGTTCACAAGCGCATGTTCTTGCACTAAAAAGTGCGGGACACACGGGTCGCAGCCTACCCCGACAAAACAAGGACCAAAAGCATGAAGACCATCGTCGTCTGTTCCGGCGGACTGGATTCCGTTTCGCTTGCCCACAAGATCGCTGCCGAGCAGGAATTGATCGGGCTCGTCTCGTTCGATTACGGCCAGCGGCACAGGAAGGAACTCGACTATGCCGCGGCCTGTGCGCTGCGGCTGGGCGTACCTCACCAGATCATCGATATGCGCTCGATTGGTGCCCAGCTGACGGGATCGGCGCTGACGGACGATCTCGACGTGCCTGACGGTCATTACGCTGAGGAAACGATGCGCGTCACCGTCGTGCCGAACCGCAATGCGATCATGCTGACGGTCGCGTTCGGCGTGGCGGCAGCCCAGAGCGCGGATGCGGTGGCAATCGCCGTCCATGGCGGCGACCATTTCATCTATCCCGATTGCCGACCGGGCTTTATCGACGCATTCCAGACGATGCAGGATCATGCGCTCGACGGATACGCCTCGGTGCGGCTACTGGCGCCTTATGTGAACGGATCGAAGGCCGATATCGTCACCGACGGTGCCAAACACTCGACACCGTTCGGCGACACCTGGTCCTGCTACAAGGGCGGAGAAAAGCATTGCGGCCGCTGCGGCACCTGCGTCGAGCGTCGCGAGGCGTTTCATCTCGCTGGCGTCGTGGATCCGACCGATTACGAGGATGCCGATTTCTGGAAGGCTGCAACGGACGGGTTTCGCGCCGACGAGGTGCGGTAAGCACTATTCGGCGTAGATCATCTTTTTCGTCATGCCGCCGTCGAGCGTCAGGACCTGACCGGTCATGAAGCCCGCACCCGTCAGATAGAGAACGGCGTCGGCAATGTCCTTCGGGCGGCCGACGCGGCCGACCGGATGCTGTGCGTGGTCTTCCTCGCTCAGCGTCGTCTCATTGGTGATCCAGCCCGGCGCGATGGCATTGACCCGGATTTTCGGGCCAAGGCTGATCGCAAGTGCGTGGGTGAAGGCGACCAGTGCGCCCTTGGACGCGGCATAGGCTTCCGTATCCGGTTCCGACATGAAGGCGCGCGTCGACACCATGTTGACGATGGACCCACCTGATGACATCAGCGGCACCGCAGCGCGGGTCATCAGGAAGGCACCGGTGAGATGGCTATCGGTCACGCGGCGCCAGTCGGCCAGCGACAGTTGCGCAATCGGGCCATGGTTCGGGCTGGCGATGCCGGCATTGTTGACGAGCAGGTCGAGACTGTCCCAGCCGAGCAGCGCGAACGCTGCCTCGACCGAGGCTTCGTCGGAGACATCGCAGAGAACCGGCTGGACGCCCTTCGGGACATCAGCCGTTTCAACGAAATCGAACGAGGCGACCTCGAAACCGTGGTGGGCCAGATCAGTGCAGATCCCGCTTCCGATCAGGCCGGCACCGCCGGTGACGATGGCTCGCTTCATCGCGATCTCCCTAAAGCTCAGACCCAGCCCTGCAACTCGCGGCGAACCACCGTCTCAAGCACGTTGATGCCGTCGACGCTGTCGTTGAGGCAGGGGATATGCACGAATTTCTCGCCGCCGTGATGCATGAAGATCTCGCCAGCCTCGCCGGCAATTTCCTCAAGCGTTTCCAGGCAGTCGGAGACGAAGCCGGGGTTCATGATGGCGACGCGCTTGATGCCTTCGGCGGCAAGCGTTTCCATCGTCTTGTCGGTATAGGGCTGCAGCCATTCCTCGGGTCCGAAGCGCGACTGGAAGGTCAGGCGCAACTGCTTCTCGGTATAGCCGAGCTCTTCGCGCAGCAACCGTGCGGTCTTGTAGCAGAAACAGTGATAGGGGTCGCCCGCCTTGAAGTAGGACTGCGGAATGCCGTGGAACGAGGTGATCAGCAGCTGCGGTTCCCACTCGAGCGTCGACAGCGTCTGGCGAACGGAATTGGCCAGCGCCACGATATAGGCGGGGTCATCGTGATAGGTTGGCACCGTGCGCAAGGCCGGCTGCCAGCGCTGCTTCATCAGGTATTCGAACGCCTTGTCGTTGACGGTCGCCGTCGTTGCAGCCGCGTATTGCGGGTAAAGAGGAAACAGCAGGATCCGGTCGCAGCCCTGCGCCTTCAGCGCGTCCATGCGCTCGGCGATGGAGGGCTTTCCGTAGCGCATGCCCCAGTCGACCACGACGTTCGGCAGATCGGCCAGCCGCTCGGCCATTTTCTCGCCTTGGCTGCGGGTGTAGGTGCGCAGATAGCTCTCGTCGAGATCCTTGTTCCAGATCTCCTCATAGGCCTTGCCGACCTTCTGCGGGCGCTTGTTGAGGACGATGCCGTAGAGGATCGGATACCAGAACAGCCGCGACCATTCGATCACGCGCTTGTCGGACAGGAATTCGGCGAGATAACGCCGCATCGACCAGTAGTCCGTGCCGTCGGGCGTGCCGAGGTTGACGAGCAGGACGCCAACTTTGCCGAAGGTAACCTTCGGATGACCGGTGGGCAGTTTTGAGGGCACGATATTCATGCGGTCACTTCCGATCGGGTTCGACCGCAGGATGCGGCCGGAGGATTGTCTGGCTCTATTTAGAAACAATCAACGGCCCGGGGAAGCCCCGAGCCGTCGGTTGCATCAGGACAAATTGTCCCGCTTTCGTTTTTATCTGGCCGGCAGTTCCAGCTCCTTGCCGATCTGGATGACATCCGGGTTGCGAAGGCTATTGGCCTTGGAGATGTCCATCCACTTCTCGCCGTCGCCATAGGTGCTTTCGGCGATCTTCCACAGCGAGTCACCCTTGACCACAGTGTATTTGCTCGGGCCGGCGGGAGCCGGGGACGCCGTTGTGGCTGTCGGAGCCGGCGTGGCCGGTGCAGGTGCGGCTGGTGCAGGTGCTGCCGGTTCCGTTGTCATGGGCACGGGGGCGGCTGGAGCCGCTGGTGCAGGAGCCGGTGCTGCTGGTGCGGGGGTCGCAGGTGCCGGGGTTGCCGGTGCCGCTGGCGCCGGAGCAGGAGTAGCCGGAGTGGCCGGGGCGGGGGTAGCCGGGGCAGAGGGGGCAGGAGTGGCAGGAGCCTGGGCCGTCGTTGCCGGTGCAGCCGGTGCGGGAGTTGTAGCAGGCGCCGGAGCAGGAGTTGCGGCAGGCGCAGGAGCAGGCGTTGCAGCCGGTGCCGGTGCCGGTGCCGGTGCCGGGGCGGCAGCTGCCTTCGGTAACGGCTTGTAGTCTGCCGGTGTCAGGTCGGTGATGCGGCCATCGGTATAGGGCTTGTAGGGGCTGTTGGCCGAGATGTAGTCGGCAACGGCGTTTTCGAGGTTGGGTCCGAAGTCGTAGGCGTTGACGGCCGCGGTGTTGAAGATCTTGTAGCCGTCGCCGCCGGTGCGGACGTAGTTGTTGGTAACGACGCCGTATGTCTTGTTCGGGTCGATCGGAACGAAGGCCTCGCCTTCCTTGACCTGAACGTCGCTGATGCGGCTGCCGCTCGACTTCGACCGGTCGAAGGAGAACTTCATGCCTGCCACCTGCGGGAAGCGACCGGCGCCGTCGTCGATCTGGCTGACGCCGTTTTCGAGGGCGGTGACGACATCCGAGCCTTTCAGCTGGAAGGTTGCGATCGTGTTCTGGAACGGCAGGACGGTCAGGATTTCGCCCATCGTCACTTCGCCGGAATCGATCGAGGCACGCAGGCCGCCGCCGTTCTGGATGGAGAGCGTGATGCCCTGATCCTTGACGCGGTCAAGCTGTGCATCGGCAAGCAGGTTGCCCATCGTGCATTCCTTGGCGCGGCAGTTGAGGCGATCGCCATCGATGACGCCTTCGGTCGAGCCGACGACCTTCTTCTTGATCTCTTCGAGCGGGCCGCCGAGTTCCTTGACCTTGGCGACAAACGCCGCGTCCTGCGGAACGCTGGAATCGAGCAGCTTCGGTGCCCCCGCGGAAGACCTCACGACGCCGTTGTCATCGAAAACGACCGAGAGATCACCGAGATATTTGGAATAGGCGTAGGACGTCACGATCGGAATATCGACGCCAGCAGGGCTTTTGACGATGGTCGGGTAGGGGCCGGAGGCCTTGGGGTCGGTGCTGGACAGGTAGGTATGGCTGTGGCCGCCGACGATCACGTCGATGCCGGCAACGGCTGCCGCGATTTCCTTGTCCTTGACGTAGCCGACATGGGACAGGAGCACGATCTTGTTGATGCCCTGCGACTGAAGGTCCGCTACGGCATTCTTCACATAGGTGATCTCGTCCTCGAAGGTGATGTCGGGACCAGGCGAAGAGGTCTCGCTCGTATCTTTCGCGAGAACGGAGACGATGGCAACACGCTGGCCGCCGAAATCCTTGATCACGTAACCCTTGTACTTGTCGGCCAGCGGTGTTCCAGGCTTGGCGATGGTATTGCCGGAAATGATCGGAAACTTCAGCGCGGTAATGAACTTCAGCAGTTCCTGCGGGCCGTCGTCGAACTCGTGGTTGCCGATCGCCATCGCATCGAAGCCGATGCCGTTCATGAATTCGGCAACGGGTGCGCTCTTGTAGGTGCTGTAAAACAGCGAACCCTGAAACTGGTCGCCGGCATCGAGAACGAGAACGTTCTTGCCCTGCAACTCGCTGCGGCGGGCGTCGATGGCCGACTTCACGCGCGCGATGCCACCGAAGCATTCGTTCTTTTCGGTCTCGGCGGGCGTGCAGGTGGAATCGTATTTGTTGATCGGCTCGATACGGGAATGCAGGTCGTTGATGTGGAGAATATTGAGTTCGAAGTCGGCCATCGCGACGCCGCTCGAAAGGGCAATGACCGATGCGGTCACGATCCCCAATCCGATAGTTCTCATCATCATCTCTCTCCTTTTATGATTGCGCGCGTGTGGGCGTGCATGTTCCCGATTTTTGTATCACGCCATGGTGACGATCGTTGTGCAGCGCATGTTTTCACCAAGCAAAACTGGTTTCAAGGTAAATGTGACAAGGCCGGAGCTATTCGCCCTCGCGCACAACGCGAAAGGCCCCGCATCAAGCGAGGCCCTCCCTAACTCTGGAATGACTGTGAAGCTGGGCGATCAGCTGCGGCGGGCGAGCGAAAACTGCGCGCCGCTATCCTGCGTGCAGTTCAGCTGGCTCTGCGTGACCAACGAGCAGTTGACGCGCGACTGCGTCTTGCGCACCAGCGAGGTCATGTTGATCTCGACCAGCGTCGGCGAGAGCTTGTTATAGGTGCCGGAGGCGAGAAGCGCGTTGCTGTCGCTTGCACGGGTGTTGAACGTGCCCGCCTGGAAGGTGGAGACGATACCGTTCGGATCGACCCATGCACCCTCGACGCCCTGCGGCTGCACTGGTGCTGATACCATGCGTGGCGGCGGAGAAGAGACGCAGGCCGTGAGGCTGGCTGCCGCAATGAGCACGAGGCCCGTTTTGAAGTTCATGATCTGTCTCCCGCGATTCGGTCCGGCTTGTGGTCTGCAACCATGCCTTCTGGAGCCTATGTAAAGCAAGACTGCGGATTGGGAAGACTGGGGACAGGCAGGAGTTTTCGCTTTGTGAAGAACGGGCGCGGGTGTGGCTTTTATACGCTCCAGCCGGTTCTTCCCGTCATGGCCTGGAAGAGGCCGCAAGTTGCCGCCGCAAGGCGCGATCGAGGCGGGGTTCCGCTCCGCGCAAGCGGGAGAGGGGGTGGGGCCCGCGGCTGACGCGAGCCCCCTCATTGATTCCTAGCGAACCAGGATGTTCTTGAACTGCCAGGCGTCCTTTTCGTCGATGTCTTCCGGGAACAGGCCCGGGCGACCTTCGAGCGGGGTCCAGTCGGTGTAGTGACCTTCGACCGGGCCGAGATACGGCATCTGCACTTCGAGGCAGCGCTTGTAATCCACCTCGTCGGCTTCGACGATGCCGGCCTTCGGGTTTTCGAGCGCCCAGACCATGCCAGCGAGAACCGCCGAAGTTACCTGCAAACCGGTTGCGTTTTGGTAAGGCGCGATGCGGCGGGTTTCTTCCAGCGACAGGCGCGAGCCGAACCAGTAGGCATTCTTCTCGTGACCGTAGAGCAGCACACCGAGTTCATCGACACCGTCTTCCAGTTCATGCTCGTCGAGCACGTGCAGGACGGGCTGCTGAGTGCCGCCATTGCCGAACATTTCGTGCAGCGACAGAACCGCGTCATTGGCCGGGTGGTAGGCATAGTGGCAGGTCGGACGGTAGACGACTTCGCCGTCCTTTTCGACGGTGAAATAGTCGGCGATCGAGATCGACTCGTTGTGGGTAACGAGGAAGCCGTATTGCGGACCCGGCGTCGGGCACCAGGTGCGAACGCGGGTGTTGGCGCCCGGCTGTTCGAGGTAGATTGCGGCCTGGCAGCCCTTCTTGTGCTTCTTGGCGTTCTTCGGCATCCAGTTTTCGTGGGTGCCCCAACCGAGTTCGGCCGGCTGCAGACCTTCCGAGATGAAGCCTTCGACCGACCAGGTGTTCCAGAACACGTTGAGCGGCTTGGGGTTCTTGGTGCGCTGGGTGTCGCGCTCGGCAATGTGAACGCCCTTGACGCCCAGCTTCTTCATCAGCTTAGCCCAGCCTTCGCGGTCGTGCTGGTCCGGCTCGTCGAATTTGAGGCCGGTGTCGTTGGCAAGGTTCACCAGCGCCTGCTTGACGAACCAGGAAACCATGCCCGGGTTTGCGCCGCAGGTGGAAACGGCCGTGGTGCCGCCCGGGTTCTTCTTCTTCTCGTGGCGCACGGTCTCGCGCAGCGCATAGTTGGTGCGCTCGGAGTTCTTCATGCTCTTGTCGAAATAGAAGCCGAGCCAGGGTTCGACGACCGTGTCGATATAAAGGACGTCAAGCTTGCGGCACATCTTCATCAGATCGAGCGAGCCCGTGTCGACCGACAGGTTGACGCAGAAGCCCTGGCCTTCGCCTTCGGTCAGAAGCGGCTTCAGCAGCTCCTTGTAGTTTTCCTTGGTGACATGGTCCTTGATGTGACGGATGCCGTGCTTCTTGAGGATCTCCATGTCGGAGGGCTCTTCGCGCGGGTCGATAACCACCATCCGGCTCTTGTCGAACTTGAAATGGCGTTCGATCAACGGCAGCGTGCCGCGGCCGATCGATCCGAAACCGATCATCACGATCGGACCGGTGATTTCGCCATATACCGGATAGGTCTCGTCTTTCATCGTATTCTCCCTATGGGTCGACTGCTCTTCCACCGCCGCAGCCTGCGTTTTGCAGGCGTAACGGACCCGTGTGACATGCATCTGATGCCCGGCCTAGATCACAAAATTTCGTCACAATAAAGGGGTCGCGTTTGAGGCGTACGATGGAATAACGGTCCCGAGGTTGTTTTCGCCCGACCGGCGCGCCGGCCGCCCAAAATGTGGTTTCCGCTCGGTTGGTCCGTTTTGCGTGGATAATGCTAAATCTAGCACCTGTCCCTTGGATCCGTTTTCGCGCACCCTAAAATCTGCTGGGAACGACCAGGGGAATGTCATGTTGAAATTCGGTTTGCGTTTGTCGCCGAATAGGTCAGGGCGCGGGGGCATCGGGGCGATCGTGGTGCCGTCGAAGCTTAGCAGGATCCGTCGCGGCAATGTGTCGATGGGACGTGCTTTTCCGGCGTGGGGATTGTGGGTCGTGTTCTGGCTGGTGCTGGCGCTTGGGTGCACCATGGCGGTGGCTGTCGCCCGGTCGCCCGCCTGACATCACTCATCTGGTCCTTTGCAGGTGATCCACCAGGGCGCGCAGTTTTGGTGCCATGTTCCGCCTGCTCGGATAGTAGAGATAGAAGCCCGGAAACCACGGGCTGAATTCTTCGAGCACCGGCACCAGCTCGCCCGTGGCGATCGCCGGGCGGAAGCTCTCTTCCATGCCGAAGCTGATGCCCGCGCCGGCAATGGCCAGGCGAACCATCAGCGCCATGTCGGTCGTGGTGATGGTGTCAGAAACGGCGACCGAGAATTCCTTGCCGTCTTGCGAAAACTCCCAGCGATAGGGCGCCTGATGGACGGAGGCCCGCCACCCGATGCAACGGTGAACGCCAAGTTCGCGTGGGTGAGCCGGGGTGCCGTAGCCTTTGAGGTAGCCCGGCGAGGCGACGGCGATCTGGCGCTGGTTTCCGGAAACCGGCACGGCGATCATGTCCTGCGCGATGACTTCGCCGAGCCTCACGCCCGCATCATAGCCCTCCGCAACGATATCGAATTCTTCGTCGGTCACAGTGATATGCAATGTCACCTCCGGATGTTCCTCGGCGAAGGACGCGAGCACGGGGCCGGATAGAAAGCTCTCGGCAATCGAGGAGACCGCAAGGTTCAGGCGGCCGCGCGGACGTCCGTGCAGGTTTGCTGCCGCCTCGGTGGCGCTGCGCATCTCCGACAGCGCTGGCGCGACCTCGGAATAGAGCCGCTCACCCGCCTCCGTCAGGGCAACGCTGCGGGTGGTGCGTGCAACGAGCGCGATGCCGAGCGTCTCTTCCAGCCGGCGGATCGTCTGGCTGACGGCCGAGCGGGTGACGCCGAGGCGGTCGGCGGCGGCACGAAAGCTTTTCTCTTCTGCGACCAGCGTGAAGACCGCGAGCGCATTGTAATCCGTCAGCATTGGTTAGAATTCCTTGCCACTGTGGAAACAACTGGGCGGCTTATCGCGACAATGGAGGAGGAATAGGGTCCTTGCAATCCGCAGGCAAGCGGAGAGCAAAGGAGCTAATCACATGGACAAGGTTGTTCTCATCACCGGCGCATCGAGCGGGATCGGTGCAGGTATCGCCCGCGAACTGGCAAAAGCCGGGGCGACACTGATGCTGGGCGCCCGCCGCACCGACCGGCTGGAGGAGCTCGCCCGGGAACTCCGGGACTTGGGCGCCAAGGTCGCGACACGCAGGCTTGACGTCACCGATCGCGCCGATGTGGCGGCGTTCGCGCAAGTGGCGGAAGACCAATTCGGCCGCGTCGACGTTATCGTCAACAATGCCGGTGTCATGCCGCTATCGCTGATGTCGTCGCTCAAGGTCGACGAGTGGGACCGGATGATCGACGTGAATATCAAGGGCGTGCTCTACGGCATCGCCGCCGTACTGCCGCAGATGACGGCGCAGGGCTCAGGCCAGATCATCAATATCGCATCGGTCGGCGCTCTCAGTGTTTCACCCACGGCTGCAGTATATTGCGCCACCAAATACGCGGTTCGGGCGATCTCAGACGGTCTGCGGCAGGAGCATGACAACCTGCGCGTCACCTGCATCCATCCGGGCGTGGTGGAAAGCGAGCTTGCCGATACCATCACCGATGCCGTGGCTGCCGAGGCCATGAAGACCTACCGCGCCATTGCCCTGAAGCCGGATGCGATCGGTCGCGCCGTGCGCTTCGCGATCGAGCAGCCCGACGATGTCGATGTGAATGAGATTGTCGTTCGCCCGACGCGGGCGCAGTGAAGGGTACGGCTGCCATGAACCGCCGCCATCTCCTCCTCGTTGCCGCCGCGTCTTTCGGCGCGGCGCTTCCCTCCCGTGCAGAGGACATCATGGACAACAAGATCCAACCCGCGAGTCATCCCTACATCGGAATGTGGGTAACGGCAGACGGACATATCCGCCACGAGCTGCAGCAAGATAACCGCTATGATGAAGCACGCGGCTCTCGCAAAAGCGCGTATCAGGGCCGGTATCTCGTCACCGGCGATCACATCGATTATTGGGACGATACCGGGTTCACCGCCGATGGCGACTTCATCGACGGCGTGCTGCATCATGCGGGGATGGTGCTCTACCGGGAACAGTAGGGGCTTCGCGTCAGACCAGTTCGGCCCGGATCAGGCCGCGCAGGGAATTGCCGACGAAGAGGCGTTTCCCGGCAAGGTCGGTCTGTTTCACAAGGCCAGACTTGGCGCGGCCCTCGCGGATCAGATCGCCGCGCAGGATCCCCGCAAGCAGACCGGATGAGATCGGCGGTGTCGTCAGCGTGCCGTCGGCCTGCTCCACGAAGAGATTGGTGCGCGTGCCTTCGCAGACCTCTGCGCGTTCGTTGAGCAGGATCACCTCGTCCACGTCTTCAGGGAATTCGGCGCGGGCGGCGTCATAGACTTCGCGGCGCGATGTCTTGTGGCGATACATCGGATCATCCGAGGGCAGGCGCGTCTGCGCGATCCCGATCCGCCAGATCGCGTCCTTGGCAACGGGCGCGAACGGCGTGGCGACGATCTCGACCTTGCCGCGGAACGTCATTTCCAGCCGCACGCGAAGCGGCGTCTCCCCTTCGACCGAGGCCTGGAGCTGTTTCATCAGGTCTGGCGGGGCCGGGCGAAAGCCCAGGGCATCGGCTGAACGGTTCAGCCGACGCAAATGCTGGTCGATCCGGGTAAAACCGGAACCCGGCTCCCAGCGCATGGTTTCGATCAGCGAAAGATCCACCGGTTTTGCACCGCGACCCTTGGCCTTCACAGACATCGCAACCCCTCCGACCTGCGTTTGACCGTCCGTTGATCAGACAGCCTTGTCCAGCGCTTCCAACTCGTCGATCAGGCCTTCGATCATCGACAGGCCCTTCGACCAGAAGGACGGGTCGGTGGCATCGAGGCCGAATGGCTTGAGCAATTCCGAATGATGCTTGGTGCCGCCTGCCTTCAGGAGGTCGAAATACTTGTCCTGGAAGCCGGGTGCGGCGTTCTGGTAGACCGCGTAGAGCGAGTTCACCAGGCAGTCGCCGAAGGCGTAGGCATAGACGTAGAAAGGCGAATGGATGAAGTGGGGGATATAGGTCCACCACGTCTCGTAGCCTTCCGAGATCCGGATTGCCGGGCCGAGGCTCTCGTTCTGGACGGACAGCCACAGTTCGCCGATCTGCTCCGACGTCAGTTCGCCCTGCTTGCGGGCAGTATGGATCTTGCGCTCGAACTGGTAGAAGGCGATCTGGCGGACGACCGTATTGATCATATCCTCCACCTTCTGGGCCAGCATCGCCTTGCGTTCGCGCTTGTCCCTGGTCTTTTCCAAAAGTGCCCGGAACGTCAGCATCTCGCCGAACACGGAGGCGGTTTCGGCAAGCGTCAGCGGTGTCTGGCACATCAGCGCGCCCTGACCGCCTGCGAGAACCTGATGCACGCCATGGCCAAGCTCGTGGGCAAGCGTCATCACGTCGCGGGGCTTGCCCATATAGTTGACGAGAACGTAAGGGTGGGCAGAGGGCACGACCGGATGCGCGAACGCGCCCGGTGCCTTGCCGGGACGTGCCGGCGCGTCGATCCATTCCTCGTCGAAGAAGCGGCCGGCGATGGCGGCCATTTCCGGCGAGAAGGCGCCATAGGCGGACAGGACGGTGTCCTTTGCTTCCGGCCATGAAATCAGGCCTTTCGGCGTTTCCGGCAGTGGCGCATTGCGGTCCCAATAGTTCAGCTGGTCGACGCCGAGCCATTTCGCCTTCATCGCGTAATAGCGGTGCGACAGGCGGGGATAGGCTTGCGTCACCGCTTCCGAGAGCGCGTCGACGACTTCGCGTTCGACGCGGTTCGCCAGGTGACGGCTGTCGGCGATATCCTCAAACCCGCGCCAGCGGTCGGAAATTTCCTTGTCCTTGGCGAGCGTGTTGGTGATCAACGTGAAGACGCGCAGGTTTTCGCCAAAGGTTTTCGACAGTGCTACGGCCGCCTTGGCGCGGGTTTCCGGCTCGGGCTCTACCAGCATGTTGAGCGTGATTTCGAGCGGTTGTTTTTCGCCGTCCACCTCGAAGCGCAGCTCCGACATGGTTTCGTCGAACAGGCGGTTGAAGGCTGCGGCCGACGTCATCGACTTTTCGAGAAAGAGCTGCTCGAGCTTGTCGTCCAGCTGGAAGGGCTTGTCCATTCTCAAGTCCACCAGCCAGGGGCGGAAATGGCCGGTTGCGGGATCGCGGTCCATCGCCGCATTGATGACCGCATCGTCGATCCGGTTCAGTTCCAGCGCGAAAAACAGGAGATGCGAGGAGAGATCCGTCAGCTTTGTCTGAATGTCGCCGTAGAACTTGCCGTTTGCGGGGTTGGAAGTGTCTGAAAAATAGGTGAGGCCGGCGAACGAGCCGATCTTGCCGAGGAGGTCGTCGAGCGCGTCATATTCCGACAAGGCCTCGCCAAGTCCGCCGGCACCGGTTTTTGCGGCAGCGTCTGCAAGCTTGCCCTTCCACTTTTCCTCGAAAGCGAGCGACAGCGTGCGCGCCTTTTCCAGATCGGCCACAAATTCTGGGGCATCCTTGGCAGCGTAGAGATCGGACAATTTCCAGACTGGCAGGAGACCGAGCGCGGGGTCGGCGGGCGAAGCAGCGGGCGACGCGCCGGAAAAAGCAGGAGAGACGGTCATGGTGTGCCAGTTACGGAAATTTCTCACGGTTTTCTCCTGTCGACGGCGATCCTGTGCCAGAACCGACTGTTTTCCCCCTCGGCCGTTAAAATGCAAGCTTTTCTCAAAAGGGGATGTTCAAGCCTCTCTGACACAACTTGCAGCATAAGAGCCCATCAAGGGTGCACGATGAACGTTGCAGGAGCCGAGCATGATTGCCCATGTCCTAGTCGTAGATGACGATCCGATCCAGCGCCGCCTCTTGAAGAATGCCGTCGAACGGTTCGGACATGTCGCCCATCTCGCCGAGAACGGCCTCGTTGCTCTCGACTTTCTCCAAAACCTCAGCGGACCGGTCAATGTCATCGTGCTTGACCTGATGATGCCGGAAATGGACGGGCTGAGCTTTCTTTCAACCATCCGCAGCATGGGCATCGATACGCCCGTCATCGTGCAGACCGGCCAGGGCGGCATCGAAACGGTGGTGGAAGCCATGCGCGCCGGTGCCTTCGATTTCGTCGTCAAACCGGTGTCACCGGAGCGGATCGGTGCGTCGATCGGCAATGCCCTGAAGGTTGGCCAGAAGGAAACCAAGTCGCGCACCGGTCGACGTCGCGCCGGCATCGTCGGTTTCAACGATATCGTTTCGGCAAGCCCGGACATGCTGCGCGTCATCGATCTGGCCCAGCGCGCCGCGCATTCCAACATTCCGGTGGTGCTCGAAGGCGAATCGGGCGTTGGCAAGGAAATGGTGGCCCGGGCCATCCAGTCTGCCAGCGACCGCGCAGGAAAGCCATTCATCACCGTCAATTGCGGTGCCATCCCGCACAATCTTGTCGAGAGCATCCTGTTCGGTCACGAGAAGGGCGCGTTTACCGGCGCCTCCGAGCGGCACACGGGCAAGTTCGTCGAGGCTGACGGCGGCACGCTGTTCCTGGACGAGATCGGTGATCTTCCGCTTGAAGTTCAGGTGAAGCTTCTGCGCGCCGTGCAGCAGGGCGAAATCGAGACTGTCGGGGCCGGCAAGGTCCAGAAGGTCAACGTGCGGCTGATTTCGGCGACCAACAAGGACCTGATCGAGGAAGTCCGGGCAGGGCGGTTCCGCGAGGACCTCTATTACCGTCTCAACGTCTTCCCCATCACCATCCCGGCGCTGCGTCGCCGCAAGGAAGACATTCCGCATCTGGTCCGGGTTTTCGCCGAGCGCTTTTCGGCGGAACAGAAACTCGAACGCAGTGTCGGGATCAGCGCCAGCGCGATGGCACTTCTGACCGCCTACGACTGGCCGGGCAATATCCGCCAGCTGGAAAACGCGATCTTCCGCGCCGTGGTTCTGACCCAGGGCGACAAGCTGACGGACGAAGATTTCCCTCAGATTGCAGCTCAGCTGCCGGAATTCCGCAGCGAAGAATTGGCCGCGACCGGCGCTGCCGTGCAGCCTTCATCGCTCGAGATGGATCCGCGTCCGCGTCTGCGGCACGAGGCCGTTGTCGATGGTGGCTTCCCGATCCCGGTACGGTCCGCCATGCATACCCAGCCAATGCGGCCCGATCCGCGCGCGCTGCTGGCGGCCGCCTATCCGGCTTCCGACAACGTCATCGTCAGCACGGACGACACCGGCGAAGTGCGTAAACTGGCCGACGTGGAAGAAGAGCTGATCCGTTTTGCACTGAAATTTTATCGCGGACAGATGAGCCAGGTGGCGCGCAAACTCGGCATCGGGCGCTCGACCCTCTACAGAAAACTCAAGGATTATGGCATCGATCCCGACGATCCGCTGAAGGAAGCGGCCTGAATCGGCGCGAAATCGGGATTTTAATGACGATAATCTTCGCGCAAGCCTCTTCCCCTAACCTTGTCAATCTCTCATTAGCAATTCATTGACTATACGAGAGGTGCTTGTGCTTGTGTGACACATTTGCCATGCTGTCACCGCATTTAGCAGTCAGATGAGACGACGAGGGTAGTTGTCGACAGGACGGGGAACGCTTTGCCGTATTTCAAAGTTCAGAAAACGCCTTCGGGTGTGCGCTCTGACGATGACCGTGCGGCGCGCGTTGGCGCCGGATCTGGTCGTCTTGCAGGGATCAGATCGTCGATCTTCAAGCGGATCGCCAAGCGTTTCGTCGTGGCGTCGACCCTTGCTGCAATCGCATTTACGATTCTTCCAGCTTCGGTGCACGAGGCAGAGGCCGCTGGCGATACCCGCAGCCTGAAGCTCTATTTCGTCCACACCGGCGAGAAGGCCACCATCACCTACAAGCGCAATGGCCGATTCGATCCGCGCGGTCTGGCACAGCTCAACCAGTTCCTCCGCGACTGGCGCCAGAACCAGCCGACGAAGATGGATCCGCGCCTGTTCGACCTGGTTTGGGAAGTCTACCAGCGCTCCGGCGCCACCGATTCCATCCACATCGTCTCCGCTTTCCGTTCGCCGACCACAAACGGCATGCTGCGCGGTCGCTCGCGCAAGACCGGCGTCGCGAAGAACAGCCAGCACATGCTCGGCAAGGCGATGGACTTTTACATTCCGGGCGTGAAGCTCTCGACCCTGCGGGCGCTCGCCATGCAGATGCAGGTGGGCGGCGTCGGCTTCTACCCGACTTCCGGTTCCCCTTTCGTGCATCTCGATGTTGGCGGCGTTCGTGCCTGGCCGCGCATGACCCGCAAGGAACTGGTTCAGATCTTCCCGAAGGGCAACACGCTGCATCTCCCGGCTGACGGCAATCCGTTGCCGGGCTACGAGGTCGCTCTCGCCGATTACAAGAAGCGCGTTGGTTCTGACTCGATTGCGATCGCCAGCACAGCCGGCGGCTCGATCCGCGGCGAAGCACCCAAGCGTCGCGGGTTCCTTGCCGCACTGTTTGGCGGCGGTGGTGCCGACGAGGTCGAAGACAACGAAGACATGAAGGCACCAATGGTCGCCAGCCGTGGAGCACCGCGTTCCGCTCCGGCTGCCGACGATGGCGAAGAGGCACCGGTCGCGACTGCACGGGTTGCGCCGACGCCGACTGCGCCGACGCCTACTGCACCGACACTCGTTGCTGCTGCTGAGCCGGTCGAGCCGGCGATTGCAGCGCCTGTGCCGCTGTCACGGCCGGCCTTCCGTTCCGATTCCAGCACCGCGGGTCCGGGTGGGCTTGCCACGGCGCTCTATCAGCCGACCCGCAATGCGGCGCAGGACGCGCTTGCCATGCAGACGGCTGCTGCAGCCGATGTGCAGCGGGCTGAAAATTTCGCCGATCTGTCCGGTTACGCCATTCCGGTTCCGACCCTCCTTGGTCCTCGCGGGCTGAAGGGTGATGCGGAAACCAGCGTCTTGACTGCCTCCATAGAGCCGGCGCCATTCGAAAACCTTGGCTCCGTGCCAGTTCCGATCCACCGCCCGGGTGCTCCAGCAGCGCCGCTCGTTGCATCGCGCCCGCAGAGCGATCAGCAGAGCCTTACGCCGGAACTGGTGGCAGCGCTGTCGCGAAGCGTCGAAGCGCCGGTTGTTCCGGCACCGCAGGCGGCGCCAGCAAGAGCGCCAGCCCAGGCCGTCGCCGTGTCGGCACCGGTGCCGATGGCCGCGCCTGCGCAGCGCCAGATAGCGGCTCTTTCGCCCAAGGTGATCCAGCCGTCCGCCAAGCAGATGCAGTTCGGCGACGGGTTTGACGCGCCGCGTCCTGCAACGGCGTCGCTGGGTACCATGCCGAGCTACGGCACCGCCAAGAGCGGCCGCGCTGGCAAGCCTGCGACTGCACAGGGGCAGGCCAAAGCTGGCAAGAACGGCTTGACCGGTGACATGGTGGCGAAATGGGCAGTGAACAACAATCGCGCCGAAGGTCAGAACCCGGTTTCGATGAAGGCGCCTCGCGTGGTCAGCCGGACGCTCGATCGTGATTATTCGGCCGGTTACACAAGCAGCGGCTTCAAGCCTGTGAGTGCTGCCGTCGCCATCGATCCCAACCGGTTCAGCGGCCAGGACTGAGTTTCAGGACTTTGGCCGCCACCTGTTTGCCGGCGACGATTGCCCCCTCGACGTAGCCCGGGAAAGACGGCGACAGTTCCGACGATGCGAAATGTACCGGCGGCATGCCGGTTGTCAGGGTCGCTTCCGCGTCGGTAGCGTCGAGACTGGTGATCACGTCACTATAGGCGCCGTCGCTCCAGCGGTCGTCGACCCAGTCACGCATGCGAATGTCCAGGCTGTGTCTGGCCTCGTCGCCCAACGCCTCCGCCAGTTTCTCAATTACGAACGTTTCAAGCTCACGGGCGGGCTTGTCGTGCCACGTCGCCGCCAAAGGTCCGCTAACGAAGACGATCAGTCCGGCGTAACCGTCGCGACTGGCGTCGCAGGCAAACAGGCCTTGCGGATCATTCCACATGGTCATGCCGCTGAGATCCCGGTCTCGCCAAAAGGGTCGCTCAAAGCGGATGTTGAGCTTGATGACCATGCCAGGGCTCCACGCATCCAGTGCTCTTGTCAGATGCGGCGGGAGTGCTGGGGCGTACGACAGGCGGCGCGCCATGATGGGCGGCACGGCGAGCACGACCTGCGCTGCCGTCATTTTTCCCGTGCCGGTCATCAACGTGACGCCGTCACCGGAAATGGCAACCTCATTGACAGGCATGCCAAGCCTTAGCCGATCGCCGAGAGTTGCCGCCAGATCGTCGGCCAGCGCATGCATCGTGCCGGCGAGAAACAACTCGAGTTCGGACGTGGTGTTGGTGATGCGTCTGTCGTTTGCCGCGAGATAGGTGAAGGCAATATCCTCCGGCGCGCGGCACCAGAGGCCGGTCACCATGCGCAGAAACCCCTGCCGTATATCGTCCTCGACCGGCTGTCTCTGCGCCCAGTCGTAAGCCGTCAGCTTTCTGAGCGCCGGATCGGAAAGATCGCTCGCGATCATCGTCTCGCGCAGTGCATCGACGCCGTTCCAGATCGCTTCTGCCCGCCCGCGGGGGACTTCGGGAAGGTATGTGGTGTCGCCCTCGGCATAGGTCTTCACAAAGGTCCTGCCGAACTCTCTTGCCAATGAGACCACTTCCGGCATGTCGCGGCAAAAGAACTGTCCGCCCGCATCGACGGCCGTGCCATCCTCAAAAACCTGCGCCTCGACGCGTCCGCCGACGCGCTCCTGCGCTTCGAGCAAAACAACGTTCACGCCCGCTTTCATCAGCTGCGTTGCGGCAGTCAGGCCGGTGAAACCGGCGCCAACGACGATGACATCATAATCCATGACCGATTCCGAGCGTCTCTGAGGAAGATGCGATGCTTGCGCCCATGAAAAAACCCGCCGTTGCCGGCGGGTTCCTTGTCGTCTTCGAAATTGTTTAGGCGGCGTCCTGTTCGGCCGGGCTTTCGATCATGCCGAGGGCTGCCAGATAGGTGTCGAGGATGAGGTCCTCTTCCATCCGCTCCTGATCGTCCTTCTTGCGAAGGGCGATGACCTTTTTCATGATCTTGGTATCGTAGCCCATGCCCTTGGCCTCGCCATAGACATCCTTGATGTCGTCGGCGATGGTCTTCTTCTCTTCTTCCAGTCGCTCGATACGCTCGATAAATGCGCGGAGCTGGTCGCGGGCGACGCCATGAGCATCAGACATCGGGGCCTCCTGATCTTGATCTGTGTTGATTGGCTGTCACCTGCCGAAAAGCGGCGGCAAGGTCAAGGCCCAAATGCGCGGGCCTTGTCCGTGGGCGTCAGCCATGGGTCGGCTTGTTGCCCTCGAATGCGGCTTTTTGAGCGCCTGTGGATTCTGCCTGGTGCAGATTTTTCCAGTCCTCGTAGGGCATGCCATAGACGATCTCGCGGGATGCATCCTTCGTGAGCGCAAGGCCTGCCTCGTCGGCTGCGTCCTTGTACCAGTTGGACAGGCAGTTTCGGCAGAAGCCGGCCATGTTCATCAGATCTATGTTCTGAACGTCGGTCCGCTCGCGCAGATGTGACACGAGGCGACGGAAGGCTGCAGCCTCGAGCTCGGTCTGCTGTTCCTTGGAAAGTTCGGTCATCGTGACCTCCTTTGGCTGAACGCTCACGCGGGGTAGGGGCCGGTGCGCGACGGAAAGATTTGATACGCATGCAATGTGGGGTCGGCATTGAGCGTCGTGAAGATCGGCGCCAATCTTTGTGCCCAGTCCTCGATGCCTTGCTCGTCGCCGATCAGGTCCTGGCGCACTTCCAGCAGGGTGTGGGGAATACCGGGGATCATGCAGTGCCGGTACATGGTGTCGCCCTTCAGGGCGCCGTCATAGGGTTCGTTGTCGCCGACGACGATATCGCCGGGAATTCTAAGCTGCTCGATGAGAGGTACGACGACCCGATCGTCGGTATCCCACAGCACGCCCGCATGCCAGGGCCGCGGCGTTTCGCGCCAGTACGGCGTGAAGGAATGCAGCGACAGTACAAGCGGTGCCCGGCCGGACGCGCTGGCTCTTGCAATCGTCTGCTCGACGGCGCGGTGATAGGGCCGGTGGTAGGTAGCAAGCCGAAAATCCCATTCTTCCTGGGTGATCGGGTGATTGCCGGAAACGATGGCGCCGTCGGAGATCTTCATGATCAGCGTCGGATCGTCTTCGCCGCGGTTCGGATCGATCAGCAGGCGGGAAAAGCAGCCGAGCACGGCCGGCACGTCCAGAATGTCGGCCAGCCGGCGGGTCAGTCCCTCGATGCCGATATCGAAGGCGATGTGGCGCCGGAATGCGTCTTCTGGCAGGCCAAGATCGCCGTAGCGGGCGGGCAGGCGGTTCATTGCGTGGTCGGCGAGAAGAACCATCCCGCCGTCATAATCGCCGTCTATAATTTCGAACGGTTGGAAGTCGTCTGTGTCCATCGGGGCTTGTACCATTGTTTTGCGCAGCCTGTCCCGGTGATATCTCGGCCGTTTCCTGCCATGGTCGCCGCGGACAAGGCAAGCGGCCCCCGGCGGGCGTTCAGAATATAATCGATTAGATTGCGTTGACTTTCAAACCCTGCCGCGCGAGAAAGTGCATCACGAATAACCATGGAGTCCTGACGGAAACCGTGTCGAAAAAATCCCTTAGAACATATCTTTCCGCCCTGTTTTCTGTGCCTGCCGTGGCATCCGCGCTCTGCGTCAGTGCGCCGCTGTTGATGGCGTCTCCGGCACTTGCGGATTTCCGCGTCTGCAACGGAACCCAGAACCTCGTCGGCGTGGCGATCGGCTACCGTGCCAAGGATGGCTGGAACACCGAAGGCTGGTGGCAGGTACCCGCATCAACCTGCGCGACGCTGATCGAAGGCGAGCTGCAGTCCCGCTATTATTATCTCTATGCCGAGGACGCGGCCCGCGGCGGCCGCTGGACCGGCGGCGTCAACATGTGCGTCGCCGAGAACGAGTTCAAGGTCGTCGGCGTCGACGACTGCTTCACCCGTGGCTTCCAGCGCATGGGTTTCAAGGAATATGACACGGGCCGTCAGGGCAGCTGGATGGTCCAGCTTTCAGACACGTCCGGATCCCAGGAAGGCCAGAATTGATGAGGCGATACCGCAAAGTTAAGATCCTTGCCACACTCGGCCCGGCATCCTCCGACGAGGAGATGATTGCAAAGCTGCACGAGGCAGGCGCTGATCTTTTCCGCATCAACATGAGCCATTCGAGCCATGAGATGATGCGGACGCTGATCGAGCGTATCCGCTCGGTGGAAAAGAAATCCGGCCGCCCGATCGGCATCCTCGCCGACCTACAGGGTCCGAAACTGCGCGTTGGCAAGTTTGCCGATACCAAGGTGACGCTGGTCCCAGGCCAGACGTTTACACTCGACAACAACGAGGCTCCCGGCGACGAGAACCGAGTCTTCCTGCCGCATCCCGAAATTCTCGAATCGGTGAAGGTCGGCGATCGCCTGCTGATCGATGACGGCAAGCTGGCGCTGCGGGCCGAAAAGGTTGACGGAACGTCGATCACCTGCACCGTCGTGGCCGGCACCGGCATTTCCGACCGCAAGGGTGTTAGCCTTCCCGATACGCTGCTCGCCGTTGGCGTTCTCACCGACAAGGACCGCGCCGATCTCGATGCCGTGCTTGAGACCGACGATGTCGACTGGGTCGCTTTGTCCTTCGTTCAGCGCCCGGAAGATCTCGCCGAAGTTCGCAAGATTGCCCGCGGCCGCGTCGGCATCATGTCTAAGATCGAAAAGCCGCAGGCACTCGAGCGGATCGATGAGATCATCGATCTCTCCGACGCCGTCATGGTGGCCCGTGGCGATCTTGGCGTCGAAATGCCGATCGAGGCGGTCCCCGGCATCCAGAAGCAGCTGACACGCGCATGTCGCCGTGCCGGCAAGCCGGTCGTGGTCGCGACCCAGATGCTGGAATCGATGATCAGCGCGCCGGTTCCGACCCGCGCCGAAGTTTCCGACGTCTCGATCGCCGTGTTCGAAGGTGCCGATGCGATCATGCTGTCGGCCGAATCGGCGTCCGGTCAGTATCCGGTCGAAGCCGTTTCGATGATGGCGTCGATTGCCCGCAAGGTGGAAGACGATCCGCTTTATCCAAGCATCATCTACGCGCAGCGCGCCACACCGGAAGCAACCGGTGCCGATGCGATCTCGCTTGCTGCCCGCCAGATTGCAGAGACGCTGCGGCTCGCCGTGATCGTCACCTACACATCGTCGGGCACAACAGGCCTTCGCGCCTCGCGCGAGCGTCCGAACGTTCCGATCCTGGCACTGTCGCCGAGCGTCAAGACCGCGCGTCGACTGTCGATCGGCTGGGGCATGCACTGCGTCGTCACCCACGACGCGACTGACCTCGACGACATGGTCAACAACGCCTGCCGCATCGTCGCCTCCGAAGGTTTTGGTAAGCCGGGCGACCGGATCATCATCTCGGCCGGCGTGCCACTGGGCACACCTGGCGCCACCAACATGCTGCGCATCGCCTATATCGGTGCAGATGGGCAGAGTGGGGTTTAAACCCGCTATCAACAGCGTGAAATGAAAACGGCCGTCGGAGTGATCCGGCGGCCTTTGTCGTTTCAGGTCTTCTCGATCGAGAAATCCATGTCCGGCATGGGCTCGTCGACCACCTGCGCCAGTCGCGCCTCGACCCTGCGGGCAACGGACTGCAGGTCGCGGTGGTGGCCTGCGAGCTTTTCGATCCCGGCTATGGCGAGATCGGTCGCGAGGTAGTCCGGCTTGTGGCCGAGGCCGCGGATGACGACCAGTTCGGCACCGGCGACGGCGGCCGTCAGCGCCTTCGCATGGATATCCATCGAGACGATCTTGTCGCTGTCGCCGTTGATGATCAGCGTTGGCGCGGTGATCTCGCTGTAGCGCGGTGCGACCCGGGTGACGTAGTCGTTGAGATTGGCGACGTCGATCGCGTTGTTGCGGAAGTTCTCGGGCCGCAACACCAGTGCGGTGGCGCCGCCGTCCAGATAGCGGTCCGGACGGGGGTTGGGATGGAAGACGGCATGGGTTGCCTTCTCCATCAGCACCAGCCCGGCAGGCAGCGCCAGGAAGCGGGTAAACAGGCGTCCGAGATAAGGGCGGGCTGCGAGATTGTAGTACCAGTCGACGCCGCCCGGCCAGGGATGGGTGGCGGGCGCAAGCAGAAGCAGGCCCGCTGTCTTTTCCGGGTGGTAAAGCGCGAAGGATGTGGCGATCGCGCCTCCGAAGGAGTGACCGACGATGATGGCCTTGTCGATGCCGTAACGATCCATCAGTCGCGCAATCGTGTCGGCCTGACCATCCGGGAAACCGTTCTCGTCTCCGCCACGCTCGGAATAACCGTGACCGGGACGGTCGACGAACAGCATTTCGGCGCGCCCTTCTAGCGGTCTGCGGAACGCTGCTTCCTGGTCCTTCAGATTGCCGCTGGCGCCGTGGATGAAGACGATCGGGGGAAGGTCGCCCTCGGCTGGTGCTGCGACATGAAGGGCGTTGATACGGATATCGCCGAGATCGGTGAGTTCACCGTCGTTCGGAAGGTTGGCCTCGATCGCTTTCGCCTTCCAGGCCGTGAAGCCGAAGCCGAATGCGATGAGAGACAAGATAAGAGGTACAATCCCCATGGCGGCCCATCAGGTTCGGTTGCCGGCGATCTTTTCGGATAGCTTGGTCACAGCCTCCTGCGCCTCGCGATCGGCGGGGTAGATGTCGAGATAACGCTCCCACGCATTCAGCGCCTGGCTGTCCCGTCCGGCTTCGGTGAGGATTCCGGCAAGACCGGCCAGCGCGCCGAAATGGCGAGGCTCACGCTTCAGCACTTCGGCAATATCGGCCATCGCCTTGCGCTGGTCGCCCATCGCGTAATGCATTGTGGCGCGGCGGTTCCAGCCTTCGACATAGGCGGGATCGATGAGAGTGACGCGGTCGAGGAAGTCGAGGGCGGCGGCGTTGCGCTTTTCCTTGGCGGCCGTGGCCGCCCAGCCCATCAGGAGATTGACTGTGGGACTGCCCGAGTCACCCATGTTCATGGCGATCTGCGTGGCGATGCCGCGCGCCTTTTCCGGATTGCGCTCACGTTTCAGCGCCGCAAATAGTGGGTCGACCCTGGCGTTGAGAGGCTGGCCGGCATTCGGTGCTGCCTGCGTACCTCCCTGCGCCGGACTTTCCAGCGGCGGAGCGGGAGGCATCGGTTGGGATGGCGGCATGGGCTGGGGCAGCGTCTGCGCAAAGGCAGGCACCGCAACACACACAGCAAGGATCACGAAGCTTGAACGAAAATAGCGCATGCGGATAAAGTAATCCGCATGCGCCGAAGGTCAAACCCGAAATTTCACGCTACCGACAATTTGATCGTCTCAGGCGTGCCCGGACAACCCGTCGATATCAGCGCAAATCAGCCCTGGCGGGCCTTGAAGCGCGGGTTCTGCTTGTTGATGATGTAAACGCGGCCCTTGCGGCGAACCAGACGGTTATCGCGATGACGAGCCTTCAGCGCCTTGAGCGAGTTCTTGATCTTCATTGTACTGGTCCAGAAGTCTGTGGGCTCAAAGAGCCGCTTGTCTCTATCAATCGAAAGCGTGCCGCCTATCTGTCGACGAGGGGCGCGCTCAGGTTGGCGTGCAGATAACCCGTGGCTGGATGCGTGTCAACCTTGTGACGCACTTTATGACCGGGTTTTCCGCCCCTTCAGCTCCGTGACATGGCCCATTTTCCGGCCCGGGCGGGATTCCGTCTTGCCGTAGAGGTGGACCAGCACGTCGGTCCTCGCGAGCCAGCCGGGCACGTCGAGGATGTCGTCGCCGATCAGGTTGGTCATCACGCAATCGGAATGACGGCGCGGATCGCCGAGGCTTGCGCCGGCCACCGCGCGGATATGCTGCTCGAACTGCGAGACCACGCAGGCAGCCTCTGTCCAATGACCGGAATTGTGCACCCGCGGTGCGATCTCGTTGGCAATCAGGGTGCCATCGGCCATCACGAAGAATTCCATGCCGATCACCCCGACATAGTCGAGGGCAGCGAGGAGCTTTTCGGCGGCACTGCGCGCGGTCTGCGCGGTCGTGTCTGGAATGGTCGCGGGCAGGGTGGAGGTATGAAGGATGCCGTTGCGGTGGATGTTCTCGGCCGGATCGTAGCAGGAGACCGTGCCATCCTTGGCGCGCGCGGCGATAATCGAGATTTCGCGCTCGAAGGGCACGAAGCTTTCGAGAACCATCGGCACCGAGCCGAGGTCCGCATAAGCGCCGTCGGCCTTGTCGTCGCTGGAGCGGAACACGCGCTGGCCCTTGCCGTCGTAGCCCATGCGGCGGGTCTTCAAGACACCCTTGCCGCCGAAGTCTGCAAGTGCCGCTTCGAGATCGGACTGGCTGTCGACCGCGTGAAACCTTGCGGTCTCGATGCCGCAGCCGTTGAGGAACTGCTTTTCAACAATCCTGTCCTGCGCCACTTCCAGGGCCTTGGCCGGCGGGTAGACCGGAACCGACTGCTGCAGGAACTCGGCTGCCTCGACCGGTACGTTTTCGAATTCGTAGGTCACGACGTCGCAGCGGCTGGCGAGATCGGCCAGCGCCGTCCTGTCGTCGTAGGCCGCCGTGATCTGTTCGTTCGCGACCTGGGCGGCCGGGCAGTCGGCCTGCGGCTCAAGGATGATGATGCGGTAGTTCAGGCGTGCGGCAGCGATCGCCAGCATGCGGCCGAGCTGGCCGCCGCCGATTATGCCGATGGTGCGGATCGTCATGATGTTTCTCAGGGTGCTTCGTCGATGGGATATTCGGCGACCGATGCGGTGTGGTGCGCGCGATAGGCGTCGAGCCGGTCGGCGAGGTCTTCGTCGGAGAGGGCAAGCACCGCTGCGGCAAGAAGAGCTGCGTTGATCGCACCCGCACGGCCGATCGCCAGCGTGCCGACGGGAATTCCGGCGGGCATCTGCACGATCGAGTAAAGGCTGTCGGTTCCGCTCATGGTCTTTGACTGGACGGGCACGCCGAACACCGGAAGCGGCGTCAGGGCCGCTGTCATGCCCGGCAGGTGGGCAGCGCCGCCGGCACCGGCGATGATGACCTTGAAGCCCTCGTCGCGGGCGCTCTTGGCGAATTCGTACATCCGGTCCGGCGTGCGGTGTGCCGAGACGATCCGTGCTTCGTAACCGATGTCGAGCGTATCAAGCGTGTCGGCGGCGTTCTTCATGGTCTCCCAGTCGGACTGGCTGCCCATGATGATGGCGACTGCGGGTCTTTCTGACATTCCAGGCCCTTTTAAGGTGAACTCAAGCGATGATGTCGGGAATGATCTGGTCTTCGATCTGGGTCATCCGGTCCTTGATGGCCAGCTTCTTCTTCTTCATGCGCTGGATGCGAAGAGCCTCACAGCCGACCTTGATCATGGCATTGATCGCGGCGTCGTAATCTTCGTGTTCCTGGCGAAGTTTCGCGAGTACCAGCCGGTTATCCGCCTGTTCCTGATCACGCATGCTCAGTCCCCATTCTTTACGCCGGCTTTTTGCAAACCCCGGCTTCATCCGCAAGCTCCTACCATCAAACCGCGTTAACTGGAAGTTAGCCGACGCCACGAATTTGCCGCTGAGAGACCATGATTTCTCCTTCGACAAAGCGGACCAACCGTGTCACACTTCTGTTGCAAACCTGAAGCCTTGGCTCAGAGGAGTGCCAAGGCAGGTACCTAAGGAAGGAACATGCCACATGACCGTCCAGGCGCATATCGCATCGCTTGAAAAGAAGCACGGCGACCTCGAAGAGGAACTCCAGTCCGTTCTCGCATCTCCATCCGCCGACGATCGTGAGATCGCAGAGCTCAAGCGCCGCAAGCTGCGCATCAAAGACGAGGTGGAGCGGTTAAAGACCGACACCCGTCATTAGGCGATCAAAAGCGCCACGCGCCTCACGTACATTCGTGAGAGGGTGCCCACAGCGGCACGATAAATTCCAAGACTAAAAGCAACAGTTCTGGTCGTAACGTCACAGTCGCGGCCAGAATTCACGTCCAGAACTGGTCGAGCCACAGGTTGAGCCGGGTGAAGCCGCTGCCGTTCACGGCATAGATGCGCCGCGTTCCCTCTGGTGTGACAGTCACGAGATCGCTGTCCAGCAGTGCTTTCAGATGCTGCGAGACGGCCGGCCTGCTGATCGGCAGTCCTTGTGCAAGTTCATTCACGGTTTTCGGCGCGCGTCTCAGCTCTTCGAGGAGATGGCGCCGGTTCGGGTCGGCAATGGCTGAAAACGGATCGAGTGTCATAGTTTGAAGCTAAGCATAACTTGACGAAGCATCAACCGTTTTCGTGTCTCGCGACCGGCGGAAGGCCTTATTGTAATTGGGTTTTTTATGATGTTCGGATGGACCGGTCAGATCGGCAGGCCGTCCCACAGAAGCTTTACGCCGGCAACGAGAGCGAGCGCGTAGGTCATCGGATAGAACACTTCCGACTTCAGATGCTTGACGATCGCGGCACCGAGCATGGTCGAGACCAGGGCTGCCGGCAGCAATGTCGCCGAGATCGTCAGGTTTTCGGCCCCCAATGCGCCGAGAAGGAAATAGGGGATGATCTTGACGGCGTTGACGATGGCGAAGAAGCGGATGCTGGCCCCGGTGTATTTCTTAGGATCGAGCTTCATCGGCAGAACGTAGATCTGGAAGGGCGGGCCGCCGGCATGCGCCACGAAACTGGCATAGCCCGACAGCGCGCCCCAGAACGTGGCGGCCGCCGGACGATGCGGCAGTGCGGCGGCCGGACGGTTCTTATCCGGGCCGTAGACCTGCCAGAAGTAGCGGAGGGCGAAGAAGATCGTTGCCGCGGCAATAACAATCCGCAACGCGTCGTCCGAGACATAGGCCGAGGTCGCCCAGCCGAGCGCGATGCCGATGACACCGCCCGGCAGGATCATCAGCAGGGTTTTTCTGTCGTTGAAATGGCGCCAGGACCAAAGCGCCACGATATCCATCAGGATCAGGATCGGCAGGAAGATCGCCGCCGCTTTGACCGGGTCGACGGCAAGCGACATCAGCGGCATGCCCATCAGGCCGATCGCGCCGCCAATGCCGCCCTTGGAAAGCCCGACCAGCATCACGGCGGGCACCGCTGCTGCAAAGAAGGCGAGGCTGAGCGTATCGGAGGAAAATATGTCTGGCATGGGCACTTCAGGCTTGCACCGTTGAGGCGGGCAGATGGGATGAGCGGTTGATTGCGCAATCCTTCCGGTCTATCGAATCATTCAAGAGAAAACGAGTGCGGATCGCCGGGTTGCGGTTCGCTGCATGGGAAGAAACATGAAGAAACAGGAAGAGCGTTGCCGTCTGGTGCTGATCGTGCCGCAGGATGCGGATGCGAAAGCGCAGGCGGACCGACTGGAGAAGGCGCTTGCGGGCGGCGATGTCGCCTCGGTGATCCTGCCGCAATACGATGAAGACGATACCGCGTTCCAGGACCGCGCCGAACTCATGGTGCCGATGATCCAGGCCGCGGGTGCCGCAGCGCTGATCGCCGGAGACAGCCGCGTCGCAGGTCGCGTCAAGGCAGATGGCCTGCATATGGCCGGTTCGATGGAAGAGCTGGAAGAAACGATCGAGAAATTCAGCCCGAAGATGATCGTCGGCGCCGGTGGTGCATCCGAGCGTCACACGGCGCTCGAAGTGGGCGAGCGCCGCCCCGACTATATTTTCTTCGGCAAGCTCGATGGCGACATCAAGCCGGAGGCGCATCCGAAGAACGTCGCGCTTGCGGAATGGTGGGCTTCGATGGTGGAAATTCCCTGCATCGCCATGGGCGGCACGGACATTTCCTCGGCGCTCGAGGTTGCCGAAAACGGAGCGGAATTTGTGGCTTTGAGACTGGCTGTCTTCGATCATCCCGAAGGACCGCAGGAAGCAGTTCGACTGGTCAACGCCGATCTGGACGAAAAAGCGCCACGGTTTGAGGCTTGATGGTCTCCATGCCATCGATTCGTCGCGCCTCATCCACCGTCCTGATGCTTGCCGCCAGCCTTTCCGCGTCGGCCGTCTTGCCGCATCCGGCAATTGCGCAGGTGCAGCAACCCGGTGCGGTGGAGCAGGAGGGGCCGACGGCGGCGCAGTCGCGTCAGGTGGTGACGAGACCGGTCGCGCCGGATGCAATGGGCGTCGAACGCGGTGCACAGCCCGATGGCATCGTGCCGTCCGCCGGTGTCGAACTCTATCAGCGCATGGGCGTGACCTTGCCGCCGCTGCCGCCGGAGAAGCCCTATACGGGCCCGATCGACGAGGCCTATGGTGCGTTCCAGCGCGGCTTGTACGTCAAGGCGCTCGATGTCGCACTGAAGCGTGCGTCGGCCGGTGATGCGGCGTCGCAGACGCTTGTCGCCGAAATGATGAGCAAGGGGCTCGGCATCAACCGCGACGCAAAGACCGCGGCCTTCTGGTACGGGCAGGCTGCCGAGCGCGGCGATCCTGCCGCCATGTTCCAGTATTCGCTTCTTTTGATGAGCGGCCGTTACGTGCCCGCCGACAAGAAGAAGGCCGACGACTATATGCGCAAGGCGGCGGAAGCCGGCAATTCATCGGCGCAGTTCAACTGGGGCCAGATCCTGGTGTCGGACAATCCCGGCGATAAAGGTTTCAAGCTGGCGTTGCCCTTCTACGAGCGGGCGGCAAAGCAGGGCGTGGCGGATGCGCAATATGCGGTGGCCCAGCTCTACGTGAACATGAAGGGCGTGCCCGAGGAGAAGAAGGCCGAGGCTCGCCGTTGGCTGGAGCGCGCGGCGAAGGCCGGGTTCGACACGGCGCAACTCGACATGGGCATCTGGTTCGTCAACGGCGTCGGCGGCGAACGCAACTACGACAAGGGCTTCGAATGGCTGCGGATTGCGGCCCATCGCGGCAATGTGGTTGCCCAGAACAAGCTGTCGCATCTCTATATCGAGGCGCTGGGGACACGACCGAACCCGGTCGAGGCCGCCAAGTGGTATGTGCTTTCCCGTCGCGCCGGACTTCAGGACGCGGCGCTAGAGGATTTCTACCTCGGCATCAACGACGAGCAGCAGCGCCAGGCGATAGACGCGGCGAACCGCTTCCGACGCCAGTAATTGACGTGATCAGGCCGTCGCCTTCATCGCCGCCAGCGTGAAAAGGGCGTGGCGGATGATAAAGCCGTGGGCAAGCGCCAGGATCAGCAGCGTTACCAGCCAGACGATCAGGTAGATGCCCGGCGAGGCCTTGATACGGCCGCCCATGCGGGGGCCAAGTGCGAACATGGCTGTCACGAAGAGCGCGCAGGCCGGCAGAAGCAGCAGCGCGATCATGGCCGGTGCCGTGCTGGTCGGTGTGCCGGTCAGGGTGAAGTGGATCGGCAACTGGGTATCGGCCGGCAGCGCCGAGATCAGACCCAGCGACAGCATGGTCATCACGCCCACAAGTCCGAGGCTGATGCCGAATGGCAATGCGATCTTCACGGCGATACTCCTAAAATCTCGATAGCCGGCGTTCTGGCAGATCGCAGGCAGGCGGGCAATGTCGCATTTTGTCCGTTCACGCGGGGTTTGTCGGCTTCGACTTGAATTTCCCTTGGTTTTGTGGTCTTGAACCGGCCAATCAAGACAATTCGCCACAGACACGTCCCGGCTGATGCATGTTCGGGACCATACGATCAGGATTTCCCGCATGGCCCGCTCAGCCCTTCTCAACGTCATGGTTCAGGCCGCCCTCAAGGCAGGCAAGTCGCTCTCCAGGGATTTCGGCGAAGTTCAGAACCTGCAGGTTTCGGTCAAGGGACCGGGCGATTTCGTGACCCAGGCGGATCTCAAGGCGGAAAAGATCGTCCATGACGAGCTGATGAAGGCGCGCCCGACCTACGGCTTCCTCGGTGAGGAAAGCCAGGAGGAGAAGGGCACGGACGGCGCTCATCGCTGGATCGTCGATCCGCTCGACGGCACGACCAACTTCCTGCACGGCATTCCGCAGTTCGCGGTGTCGATCGCGCTGGAGCGCAATGGCGAAATCGTCGCCGGCGTGATCTTCAACCCGGGCACCGATGAACTCTATACGGCAGAAAAGGGCGGCGGCGCGTTCTTGAACGACCGTCGCATTCGCGTTGCCGCACGCCGGGTCCTGTCCGATTGCGTGGTTGGTTGCGGCGTGCCGCATCTCGGCCGCGGCGATCACGGCAAGTTCCTGGTCGAACTGCGCCATGTGATGGGCGAAGTGGCGGGCGTTCGTCGCCTTGGCGCTGCGTCGCTTGATCTTGCCTATGTCGCTGCCGGTCGCTTCGACGGTCACTGGGAAATCGGTCTTTCGCCGTGGGACATCGCTGCCGGCCTCGTCCTCATCCGCGAAGCGGGCGGCTTTGTCAGCGACATCAAGGGCTCGACCGATATGTTCGGCACCAAGAGCATTGTTGCCGGCAACGAGCTGATCCAGAAGGCGCTGCTGGAAGTTTCCAATCGTCCGGTTCCGTCGCGCTGATTGCTGATGCGGTGACGGCCCGAGTGCTGCTTGTCATTTGAAATGGCGAGGAAAAAACTTCGGCTTGTCCCGGTCTTTGCACCGTGGCGACACTTCAATTCGTCGCAATTTTGCTCTAGCCTCCGCGCGACGCGACCCAGAGGCGAGGCTTATTATGGCGAATGCGACAGTGGACGATCTGGACGAAACTGAAGCTAACCGCCGCCGTTTTACCGAAAAGCTTTCCAACCCGGCTTCCTTCCTCTGGACGATGCTGATCTTCCTGATCATCGTCGGTTTTGTCTGCTCGATCCTGTACCGTCAGGCCGCACAAGCGTTCCAGACCAATCCGGGTCTGAACGGTCTGATCCTCGGCGTCCTGTTGATTGGTATCGTCCTGGTTTTCCTGCAGGTCATCGGCCTTATTCCGGAAGTGCGCTGGTTCAACTCGTTCCGCGCTGCCGGCACCGTCGACAAGGTGGGCCGCGAGCCGAAACTTCTGGCGCCGATGCGCTCGCTGATCGGTGGTCGCCGCAAGACGGCGCTTTCGACCGCAACCTTGCGCTCCATTCTCGATTCGATCGGTACCCGCCTCGACGAATCGCGCGACACGTCCCGTTACCTGATCGGGCTCCTGGTGTTTCTCGGCCTGCTTGGCACGTTCTGGGGCCTGATCGGCACGATCGGCTCGATCAGCGACGTCATCGGTGCGCTCGATCCGGGCGCCGGCGGCTCCAACGACATTCTGTCGGCTATCAAGACCGGTCTTGCGCAGCCGCTTGCCGGTATGGGCACGGCGTTCTCCTCGTCGCTGCTCGGCCTCTCGGGCTCGCTGATCCTCGGCTTCCTCGATCTCCAGGCAGGACGTGCCCAGAACCGGTTCTATACGGAACTCGAAAATTGGCTCTCATCGGTGACCGATACGGGATCGGACGCGCCGGTTGCGGCGGCAGGGCTTTCAGCTGGTTCCTCCGGCGAATTCAAGACGCTTGCCGACGAGCTGCGCAAGATTGCGGCGGCTCAGGGCAGAACCGGCAGCGGTGATGTCCAGCAGAACGAGAAGTCGCTTGCTGCCATGGCAAACCTTGCCGAAGGCATTCAGGGGCTGGTCAAGAACATGCGCAACGAGCAGCAGATGCTGCGCGACTGGATCGAGGCGCAGCAGGAAGAATCGAAGGCCTTGCGGCGCACGCTGGACCGGCTCTCCGACAAGATCGGTCAGTCCGACAAGATCGGGAGCAAGTAGACCATGGCGCTGGGCAAGAACCGTCGCCGCCAGCACGGCGTGGACTACTGGCCGGGCTTCGTCGACGCGCTGACCACGCTTTTGATGGCGATCATGTTCCTGCTGACGGTGTTCGTGCTGGCGCAGTTCCTGCTCACACGCGAGATTTCCGGTCGCGACGAGGTTCTGAACCGGCTGAACAGCCAGATCGCGGAACTGACAGAGCTTCTGGCGCTGGAAAAGGGCAACAATCAGGATATCGAAGACCAGCTCGCCAACCTGCAATCGTCGCTGGCGGTTGCTGAAAGCGACCGGTCGCGGCTGCAGCAGCTTCTCAACCAGGGCAGTGGTGCAAGCGACGCGGCCAATTCCCGCGTGACCACTCTGACGGGTGAACTCTCCAACGAGCGGCAGGTCAGCGCCCGGGCGATGAGCCAGATCGAGCTTCTCAACCAGCAGATCGCGGCGCTGCGGGCCCAGATCGCCGCCGTCGAACAGGCACTGCAGGCGTCGGAAACGAAGGACGCCAACTCGCAGGCGCAGATTTCGGATCTTGGTCGTCGCCTCAACGTGGCGCTTGCGGCCCGCGTGCAGGAGCTCAATCGCTACCGCTCCGACTTCTTCGGGCGTCTGCGTGAAATTCTGTCCGACCGCGAAAACATTCGCATCGTCGGCGACCGGTTCGTGTTCCAGTCGGAAGTGCTGTTCCCTGTCGGCGGCAACGAACTCGATTCTGCCGGCCTCGTGGAGATGGACAAGCTTGCTTCCGCACTCCTCGATCTCGCCAAGGAAATTCCAGCCGAGATCAACTGGGTGCTGCGTGTCGACGGGCATACGGACAATGCGCCGCTTTCCGGCACCGGACGTTACCGCGACAACTGGGAGCTTTCGTCCGCGCGCGCCACATCCGTGGTCAAGTATCTGATCTCGAAGGGCGTGCCGGCCAACCGTCTGGTGGCCGCGGGCTTTGGCGAGTTCCAGCCGATCGCGGCTGGCGATACGTCGGATGCCAGAAACCAGAACCGCCGCATCGAACTGAAGCTTACCGAACGCTGACATGACCTACAGCAAGCCCGATATCGACGCGATCGCCAAGGCCGTGGCAGATACGCCTCGCCGCGACAATACCGCCTATCACGAGGCGATGGCGCAGGCGCGCCGTGCTTTCGAGGAGGCGCAGGCTGCGTTCGGCGAGCAATCGGTCCAGCTGAAGATGAAGACCAAGATCAAGCGCAATGGCGATCATGTCGTCAAATGGACGTTCAAGCGCGCGAAGTGATCAGGCGGCTGCGCTCTCGCCTCAGGCGGAGACATCGGGATAGCGGAATCCCAGCCGGTCGAGGCCGCGGCGCACTTCCGGAGCGGCCATGAACAGTTTCCACAGCAGACCCGAGCGGTGGTTCTCGATCATCGCGACGATCGGACCCTGGTCGATAGCGATGTAGGTCGATGCGACCCAGCCGGTCTTTGGCGCAAACGCGTCGGCGAAGCCGAAGCGGTTGACCAGCCGTCCGTTCTCGTAGGCAAGGAGCGCGCGCAAGGCTTCTTCCGCATGGCCGGGCACGAAAGGAAAGCTCGACAGTGCTGCAGACGGTGCAATCGCGCCGAAATCGACCAGCGGCGAATTGGCGGCGTAGCCGGCCTGGGCTTCCGATGCCGTCAGCCCCCAGACGCCGGCTGCGGCATATTCCGGCACAGTCAGGCAATAGGCGCGGTTGATCCGTGAATGCGCGACCGCCTGGCGCCAGTAATCGGCGTAGCGATCGGACAGGCCGCGTGGATTGAGTGCACAGAAGGAATATTGCGACAGGAACAGCGGCCCGCCCATGGGTTCGCCCAGCGGCAGCTGTATGCCGAAATATTCCTCGCCGTTCTTCATGGCGCCGTTGCGTGCCCATCCGCAGTGATAGTTCTGCGGATCGATCGGAAACGTGTCCGAGCCGGCGGCAAAGACATAGGTTGACAGCGCCTCATTCCAGCCGGTGATCGGCAGGTTCATCGCCCACTCGTTGATCGGGCTCCAGTGCCAGTAGATCGGGCCGTCGGTCTTGCCGCGGGTGTACCAGGTCCACTCGACCTCGTCGAACAGCCGGGTAATCGCGGTGCGCAGCGATTTCTCGGAAATGGTCTCTGCCGCGAAATATTCACGGGCGCAGATCAGGCCCTGAAGGAGAAGGGTCGTTTCGACGATGTCGCCCCCATCATCCAGCGCAGAAAACGGAATCATTGCGCTGGTAGCGGGATTGATGAAGTGAGAGAACGCGCCGTGGTAGCGCGGTGCCAGTTCGAGGCTCTCGACAATCGTGGTAATGCGAACCAGCGCCTCGTCGCTGGTGATCCAGCCGCGCTCGCAGGCGACCAGAATTGCCATCAGACCAAAGCCCGTGCCGCTGATCGAGATCGCATCGATGCCGGGTGTGCCGTTGAGAAGGCATTTGTCGTACGGGAGACCGCTCTGCGGATGAGCACCATCCCAGAAATACCGGAAGGTGCGATGCTGAACGTCATCGAGCAGACTATCCAGATCTGCGGAGATGATGGGGGTCGCGTCCATCAGATCGCGCTGACGGAAGTTTGCTCGAGATCATGGAATTGCAGCCGCGCGAGCTTGGCATAGAGACCGCCAGCCGCCACCAGGCTCTGGTGCGTGCCTTCCTCGACGACGCGACCGTTTTTCAGCACCAGGATCCGGTCGGCCTTCAACACCGTCGCGAGGCGATGGGCGATGACGAGCGTGGTCCTGTTGCGCATCAATCCGTCGAGTGCCTTTTGCACCAGTGTTTCGCTTTCCGCATCGAGCGCCGAGGTGGCTTCGTCGAGCAGCAGGACCGGAGCATCCTTCAGGATGGCGCGGGCGATGGCGATCCGCTGGCGCTGGCCGCCGGACAGGGTGATGCCGCGTTCGCCGGCGAGCGTGTCATAGCCGTTGTCGAGCTTCGCGATGAATTCGTCTGCTTGGGCAGCGATTGCTGCGGCACGCACGGCCTCGCGGGTCGCGTTCGGTACCCCGAAGGCGATGTTGTCGTGGATGGAGGCTGCAAAGATCGTCACGTCCTGCGGTACGATCGCAAGCCGTGAGCGGATGTCTTCAAGGGTCGCATGGCGGAGGTCGACGCCGTCGAGCCGGATCGATCCGGCCGTCGGATCGTAGAAGCGCAGCAGCAGCGAAAAGATCGTGCTCTTGCCGGCACCGGAGGGACCGACGATGGCGACAGTTTCTCCGGGCGCCACATGCAGGGAAAGCGCATTGAGCGTGATGGCGCTGACACGGGCGGGATAGGCGAAGGAGACGCTGTCGAACGCGACATCGCCGCGCGGGGGTGAGGGGAGGGCTTTCGGGTGTTCCGGGTCACGCACGGCGGACACTTCATCCAGCAGTTCGGACAGCCGTTCGGCGGCGCCGCCTGCAGAAGACAGCTCGCCCCAGACTTCCGACAGTGTGCCGAGCGAGCTTGCCGCAATCACCGAATAAAGCACGAACTGGCCTAGCGTGCCCGGTGTCATCGTGCCGGCAAGCACGCTCTGGGCGCCGTACCAGAGGACGCCGACGATCGAGCCGAAGATCAGCACGATGCCGAAGCCGGTCAGAAGCGCGCGGGCGCGGATCGACTTGCGGGCGGCTTCAAAGGCATTCTCCACCGTGTCGCTGTAGCGCGAGGTGGCGACAGCCTCGCCGGTAAAGGCCTGAACGGTGCGGGTGGCGCCGATCGTTTCAGCTGCATAGGCGGAAGTCGCGGCCAGCATGTCCTGGGCGGCACGCGACCGGCGGCGCACCGAGCGGCCGAAGCCAACGAGGGGGAACACGATCAGCGGGATGGCGCCAAGCGCCAGAGCCGAGAGTTTAGGGCTCGTATACACCATCATGCCCATCGCTCCGAGACAGAGGATGGTGTTGCGCAGGGCCTGCGATGCGGCAGAACCAAAGGCGGACTTGATCTGGGTCGTATCGGCGGTCAGTCGCGAGACGATCTCGCCGGACTGGTTGACGTCGAAGAAGGAAGCAGACAGCCGCGTCACATGCGAGAAAACCTCACGGCGCAGATCCGCCACCACCCGCTCGCCGATGGTGATGACATAATAGTAGCGCATGCCGCTTGCGATCGCGAGAAGGACCGCCAGCACGAACAGCATTACAAAATAGTTGTTGATGAAATGCCCGTCAGAGGATGCGAATCCATGATCCACCATGCGGCGGACGGCCAGCGGCAGCGCAAGTGTGGTGCAGGCGGCAAGGACGAGGAAAAAAGTCGCGCCGGCAACCATGCCACGGTAGCGGGAAAGATAGGGTAGCAGTCGGGAAAGCGGCTTGAGACTGCGGTTTTTCTTCTGTTCTTCTCGGCTTTCGGCCATGTCGTCTCCATGGCCCCCGGCAGCGGAATCTCAGCCTTTCGGGGACTTGTACATGCGGCGTCCTTCCTGTATAGGCTCCGCATCCAATTGGGAAGCCGTGACCGGTCCGGTTTGCGGCTTCATTTGTTAAAGAC
This sequence comes from Rhizobium sp. Leaf306, assembly GCF_001423425.1. GTDB lineage: Bacteria > Pseudomonadota > Alphaproteobacteria > Rhizobiales > Rhizobiaceae > Neorhizobium > Neorhizobium soli. Next base: position 100,110 of record NZ_LMNX01000004.1, on the reverse strand, counting down.
GGTTCTTGCTCGCGCAATGCGGCGAATGGACCTCGCAGAGCAGGAATAGCGACATGAAGGCTGGCATTCATCCCGACTACCACAAGATCAAGGTCGTCATGACCGACGGTACCGAATACGAGACGTTCTCGACCTGGGGCACCGAAGGCGCCACCATGAACCTCGAAATCGACCCGACATCGCACCCGGCCTGGACCGGCGGCAACCAGCAGATGCTGGACCGCGGTGGCCGCGTTTCCAAGTTCAACAAGCGTTTCGGCGGTCTCGGCCTCTAATTGCTTTTTGCATTTTGACAAAAGAAGCCTGGCGAAAGCCGGGCTTTTTTGTTTTTCTAGGAGGCATGGAGGAGAAGGCCAACTGTCTGTCCAAGCTACCGCTTCCGCTCTGCCGCGTGCTCATTTTCGGCAATGGCGGATCGGGTAAGACGTGGCTTGCGACAAGGATGGGGGAGGCGCTCGGCCATCACCCGATTCATCTGGACGACGTCCACTGGGAGCCGGGACGTTACGGCATCGCCCGTGACAGGCAGGTCGTTGACGACGACGTTTGCCGGATTGCAGCACAGGATGTCTGGCTGATCGAGGGCGTCTATGGCCGGCTTGCCAGTCTCGCCATCACCCGGGCAACGACGCTGATCTTCCTCGACATCGCCGACGACGTCTGCCTCGAAAACATTCGCCATCGCGGTCTTCAGGGCGGGGGAAGCGTTGCGTCCTTCGAAGAGCTACTCCATTGGGTGGCGGGCTATCGCTTCCGACACAACAACTGGAATTCATTCGAGGCGCATGACCGGATGTTCAGCGCCTTCGAGGGCCCGAAACATCGGCTTGACTGTCGTGACAGTGTCAACGCCTATCTGGCGTCGCTATCTCTATAGTCCCAAACGCAAAAAGGCAGGCCAATGCCTGCCTTTGGACCGTCGACGTTCAGATCTCAGCCACCAAATGCGGTGTGAAGCAGGTTCTGCTGGGCGCGGACACTGTTTTCGTTGTCGGAGATGACAACGGCTTCCGGGGCGCGATAGATTTCGCGGTCCAGAAGAGCGACGCGGTTCTGCAAACGAAGCGAGCGTTCGACAAGATCACGGAAGCTTTCCGGCAGATCGAGCCAGCCCGGAGCGTTGCGATCGACATTGAAGCCGTCGAGACGCACCTTGCTCTTTTCCGAAAGCACCTGATCGCGGCTCATCTCGCCGTTGTTGACGGCACGCTGAAGCAAAAGCCACGATGCCATCTGCATCAGGCGAGTCGTCAGACGCATGGATTCAGCTGCATACAGAACCGAGGCCATGCGCGGCAGAACCTTGGATGCAGCACGACCCTGACCGTCCAGATAGCTTGCTGTCTCTTCAACAAGAGCCATGCCTTCGGAGTATAGTGACTTGAACTGGGCAGAGCTTGCGGCGCGGCCCGCAAAACTCACTGTGTTCAATCCCTGCTCGGACATCGAATTCATTCCTGCTAATGCTTTCTTACTCAGGCAATGGCGAAGTGGCTCAAAAAGTTCCATCTGGCCCGCTGAATGAAGTGAACATGATCCTTATACTGGAAATCCGCAAGGCGTTTCTTAATGAAAGGTTAATACCCACAGGAACCGGTAAACGCCCTCGATCTTCTTGAAATGAAACAGATCTTGCGAAAGCGCAAGTCCCCTAAAAATGGCCTTTTGCACGGGTTTTTGATGGCTGCGTGAGCCTGTACAGACCGACCGCCAAAAAAAAGAGCCGCAAAAGCGGCTCTCAAGGTAAAACAGGGAGAAATCAGACCATTCGCCGAGCGGTGAAACTGTCTGAGTCCGGCAGAACCGAACATCGCTATATTCTCTGTTAATGATTAATGTTTGCTTAAGATTGGTCGTGGTTTTGCGGTTTATTCTTAGTCCGGCACATCAGGTCCGGAAAAAGCTGTCAGCGGCCTTGCGACCCTCAGCCTTCCTCGCCTTCTCTGCTTCCAGTCTCGCGATCTCTTCCTGCAGGATGGTGATGCGCGTCTGCAGTTCGTCCGCAGAGAGCAGCGAGAGATCGGCGCCGATCTCGTGGGCTGCGGGTTTCTTCGGGCGGTCGTCGTCGAGAAATGACATTTCAAGGCTCCTTGGCCGTTATGGCGTCGTCTGCTGTTCAGGCGCGGCTGCATCCTTGGGTCTTGCGCGCGGATCGAGCGAGAGGCCCTCGGGTGTCGCGAGTGGTCCGTTGGTTCCAGTCACCGTCGTGTAGGCGTCGCGTTCGCCGGCAGGGACGGGTGCGCGCTGCCGGCTTCGGACGATCGCATAGACGGTGATCATCAGATGGGCGACAGCCGTGACGCCAAACAGAGCGTGCGGGCCGGCCCAGGTCATGACAGGACCTCCGAGCGTCGGGCCGATGATCGTCCCGATGCCGTAAAGAAGCAACAGGCCGCCGGAGACCTTTACGAAGTCCTCGGGCTGGGCGAAGTCGTTGGCATGGGCAACGGCGATCGGGTAGAGCGCGTTTGCGGCGGCGCCATAGGTGGCGACGAGGATAACGATCGTGTAGACGTTGGTCGGCGCAACCAGCACAACGGCAAGGCCTGCCAGCGCACTGACGCCGGAGAGGACTGCAAGAACATGACGGCGGTCCAGCCTGTCCGACAACCGGCCCGCCGGAAACTGCATGATCGCGCCGGCAAAGATGGTGATCGATACCATTGCGGCGACCGATCCCTTGTCGAGGCCGACCTTGGTCGCGAACACGGCGCCGAGCGTGCCATAGGCCCCGTTGGCGATGCCGACCAAGAGAATGCCTACGCAGGAGATCGGCGAGTTTCGAAACAGTCCCTTGAGATCCAGCCGCGCGCGTTTCAGCGGTTGTGGTGACGCAGCCTTGGACAGCGTCGTCGGCAGGGCGGCGATCGAGTAGAGGATGCCGCAGACCATGAACAGCGTCGGCAGCGTCACATCGGCAAACGGCACCATCAACTGGCCACCGACAACGCCGAACAGGGTGATGGAGATATAGAAGGAAAAGATCGTGCCCCGGTTTTCCGGTGTGGCACGTTCGTTGAGCCAGCTTTCGATGATCATCGACGTACCGGCAGTGCAAAAGCCGGTGATTGCCCGCAGGATGAGCCACGCGACGTCATCGACCAGCAGGCCGGTCATAAGCACGTTGAGGCAGATCAGGGCCAGAAAGCCGGAAAAAGCGCGAACGTGCCCGATGCGGCGCACGACATTCGGTGCCACGAAGCAACCGATGACGAAACCTGAGGCCCAGGTTGTGCCGAGCAGGCCGAGAACCTCGTTCGAGTAGCCTTCGATCGAACCGCGCACCGGCAACAAAAGACCCTGCAGGCCATTGCCGAGGAACAGAAAGAGCGTACCAGTGAGGAGGGCGAGAACGGGAAGGAGATTACGGCTCATCGTCTATACTGTCAGCTCTCTTCGTGGTCGGTGATCCGCCCTGCCGTGCCGGAGCGATGTTGCGCAGACCGGCACAGGACGTTAACGAAGGTAAGGCAGATCAGAGATCATGACGCAACAGACCCCGATTCTCCTCCCGGTCTAACTGTGGTGGAGAGCAAAAATGTCCAGCCTGTGGCGAGCCTTTGAAACAGTGACGAAAGACAGATGACAAAAACAATCTCCGTCCTGTTGATGCTGGCCATGGTCGTGCAGATCATCAAGCCATTGAACCTCCCGGGCCTCAGGCGCCGGATGGATTTCTGGAAGCTGGCGCTGGTCGCCTTCGCGCTCTGGTCCTTAGCACTGCTGCTGCGCGAGTTCGTCGGCTGATTACAGCTCGATCCGGCCGCTCATCACCTTCACGCAGCTTCCGCTGATCCGCACATCGGTGACGCGACCCTCTCTTTTGACCATGGCGAGCTCGATCACGCTGCGGCGGCCCATCTCCACACCCTGTTCGACGGTCATGCGGATATCGGCGTCAGTTTCAGGGTCAAGCGTCGCGAGGAACGCGCCGAGCGCTGCAGACGCGCTACCCGTTGCCGGGTCTTCCGGCACATTGTCGAGCGGTGCGAACATGCGGGCACGGATATGCAGGGGATCCTTGGCATCACGGACATAGAGAAACAGCGAAAACTCCATCTGATCGCCCGGGCCGATCTCGGCCGCGCGATGGAATGACGTGAGATCCGGCCTGGCCGCGGCGAGCGCCTGCAGGCCGTCCAACTCAGCAACTGCGAATGGCAAGCCGACCGATGCGAAGACGGGTGCGTGATTGTGCATGACGACATGCCCGACGCCGATGGATGCGCAGTCGGCGATACGTTCGGGCTCGATCTCGGCGCCCAGTTCAAGTGGCCGCGGTGCCCGGATGGTTGCGCCGACAACCACATCGCCCTCCCGGATCAGGTCGATCTCGACCAGTCCGGCGATTTCCTCGAAGCGGAGCGTGTTGCCTAAAGCGTTGCCGAACAGGTCGGGCAGGTTTCCAAGGACGAAGGCAGTTCCGACATTCGGATGGCCGGCAAAGGGAACCTCTGTCGTCGGTGTGAAGATGCGCACGCGCGCCGTGTTGGCTGGATTGTCCGGTGGAAGCACGAACGTGGTTTCGGAATAGCCGAACTCCGTTGCGATCGCCTGCATCTCATCGCCCGAAAGGCCGCGGGCGTCTGTGATGACCGCAAGCGGATTGCCGAAGAAGCGCTGGTCGGTAAAGACATCGACGGTGACGAAATCGACGACAGGCATGGACGGGCTCCCCAGTTGAGAACGTAACTTCTAGAGCCTGCGATCTCCCATCACCAGACAATGGTTTTGATGGAAGACATCAATCCTGATTGTCTGGGCAGGGTCTGGAAACGAGAAAGGCCGCACCCCCCGGTGCGGCCTCTTCCTCCCATGAAAAGGGCCAGAGCTATTAAAGCTGAGGCGGCCTTTTCCAGGTTCGTGTTCCCGATGCCGCAGCATCTGGGTTAGAGCATCAGGCCTTGTTGACGCTCGCGGAATAGATCCCGTCGATGGTTTCAGCCAGGCTCGCGTCGAAATCTGCATCGCTCATTGAGACGCGCAGGTTTTCGGTGAGCGCGCGCGAGAAGCTCGCGATCATGTCGCGGTTGTGGCTCAGCTTTTCGCAGGCATCGACGCGGCTGTAGCCGCCGGACAGGGCAACGAGGCGAACGACCGACTTGTGAGCGGCGAGATCCGCATAGAAATCGGCGACCGTTGGGATCGTTACCTTCAGCATCACGTCTTCGCCCGGACCGAGCGTGTCGAGCTGCTGGGCGATCTCGTCGCGCAGGATAGTCTCAGCTTCAGCCTTGGTCGGGCTGTTAATGAGGATCTCCGGTTCGATGATCGGAACGAGGCCCTGTGCGATGATCTGGCGCGCGACTTCGAACTGCTGCTGCACGACGTCAGCGATGCCGGCCTTGTCGGCAGAGGCAATCACCGAGCGCATCTTTGTACCGAAAATTCCCTTTTCGCGGCCGCGGATCAGGAGAGCGTCGAGATCAGGCATCGGCTTCATCAGTTGCACGCCGTTTTCTTCGGCAGCGAGGCCCTTGTCAATCTTCAGGAAAGGCACGACGCCGCGCTTGTTCCAGAGGTAGGAGGGAACCGGTTCGCCGTCGACATCGCCATCCATTGTGCGCTCGAACAGGATGGCGCCGACGACCTTGTCGCCTGTAAAGGCCGGTGCCTTCATGATGCGGGCGCGCATGGCGTGCATCAGGCGAAACATCTCTTCGTCGCCCTGGTATTCGGTTTCGGCAATGCCGTAGAGCAGCAGCGCTTTGGGTGTCGAACCACCGCTCTGATCAAGCGCCGCAATGAAACCGGGCGCCGACCTGACTTTGTCCAACATCTTCGCGTCTACCATAATCGCTCCTATCCCTCACAATGGCGCGTTGCGCGCGTGTGCCCATTCAATCTTCGGAGAGCCCGATATTGAAGAGCATATCCGAAGTTCTCTCCCGCCGATAACAGAAGTTCTTTTAAAGGGAAATGATGCTCTAAGCCATTGAAACGATTGAAATCGTTTCAATCGTTTAAAATATTGAATTTCTTTAAATTCGCCTTGCCGATCGGGCGCGGAAGCCTATCTCCCGCGCCTCTGAACCCATCGGGGGTCGCGTTCTGGAATGCCGGTCGGTCAGGCCTTGGTCAGCACCGAAACGCCGGGCAGTTCCTTGCCTTCCATCCATTCCAGGAAGGCGCCGCCAGCGGTCGAGACGTAGGAGAAATCGTCGGCCACGCCTGCATGGTTGAGTGCTGCCACCGTATCGCCGCCACCGGCGACTGAAACCAGCCTGCCGGCCTTCGTCTCAGCGGCTGCAAATTTTGCAGCGGAGACGGTCGCTGTGTCGAACGGGGTGATCTCGAAGGCGCCGAGCGGGCCGTTCCAGACCAGCGTCGAGGCCTTGCCGATCCATTCGTTGACGGCTTCGACGGATTTCGGGCCGACGTCGAGCATCATCGCATCGGACGGGATCGCATCGATAGCGACGGTTTCGTTGTCGGCATTCGCCTTGAACTCGCGGGCAACGACGCCGTCACTTGGCAGCACGATGGTGCAGCCGGACGCTTCTGCTTCGGCCATGATGGCGCGGGCGGTGTCTGCAAGATCATGCTCGCAGAGCGACTTGCCCACATCGATGCCTTGCGCTGCGATGAACGTGTTCGCCATGCCGCCGCCGATCACCAGCGCGTCCACCTTCTTCACCAGGTTCTGCAGCAGATCGATCTTGCTAGAAACCTTGGCGCCGCCGACGATGGCGACGACCGGGCGGGCAGGGGCGCCAAGACCCTTTTCCAGCGCTTCGAGCTCAGCCTGCATCGTGCGGCCGGCATAGGCGGGCAGGCGGTGGGCAAGACCTTCCGTGGAGGCATGGGCGCGGTGGGCGGCCGAGAAGGCGTCGTTGACATAGATATCGCCGTTCTTCGCCAGTTCTTCGGTAAAGCCGCTGTCGTTCTTTTCCTCGCCCGTGTGGAAGCGGGTGTTTTCGAGAAGCAGGACATCGCCGTTCTTCATCGAGGCGACAGCATCCTCGGCTTCAGGGCCGATGCAGTCGGATGCGAAGAGGATCTTCTGACCGAGCACCTGATTGACGGCCATGACGATCTGGGACAGCGACATGTCGGCGACCGGTTCGCCCTTGGGGCGGCCGAAATGGGCGAGCAGGATGACCTTGGCGCCTTTCTTCGACAGTTCCGTGATTGTCGGAGCAACGCGCTCGATACGGGTCGCGTCCGTCACCTTGCCGTCGCTCACGGGAACGTTGAGGTCGACGCGGACGAGAATGCGCTTACCTGCGATATCGGTGAGGTCGTCGAGGGTCTTGAAGGCCGGCATGGTACTGATCCCGTTGCTTGATAAAGGGTGGCGGGACCATACTATTCTTGTCCGACGGCGCAAGGCTGTCGGCTCAACGAAATAGCCTTTGCGCCGGTTGCCGGATGGCGGCCAGGGTTCAGGCGGAGGGGCGGCCGGGCACCGGCTTGCCGCGATACTTGCGGATCTGGTCCCTTATCCGGTGGGCGATTTCGCGCATATTGATGAAGATCGGCAGCTTGGTTGCAGGCTCCACCGGTTCCAGCGAGACGCCAATTTTGGTGACATGGTCCAGCTCGTCGGTTTCCCGCACGATCAGCACGATCGAGCCGAAGCGCATGCGGTCGGCATATTCCGTCTTGCCGCCCAGCCTGGAATGCATCAGTTCGCCGATCGTCATTGCCTGCTCGGTTGCCGAGAGCAGGCCCGGACCATAGGCGAGGTCCAGTTCGGTTGCGGGCCGTGTCGGCGAGATGGCGAAGGCGCCGAAGAACTCGGCATCGTCATCATCGACAGGCACGCGGCTCGCAAACAGCCGATCGAGCAGTTTGGTATAGTTCGGCGTCACGAACAGGTAGACCTGATCGTTCTCCCGCAGGCGTCCGGCATACTGGTAACGCAGGCTGCGGCCGTCGCGGATGACCAGCGACGGCATGGCCCAGCGGGGAATGCGCTCGCCGGACAGGATCGGGCTGTCTTTCAGGACGCGGTAAGAGATCAGTTCATGGGTCGCCTTGCCGGGAAGGTCGAGTTCCAGCTTGTCGACGGCGCCGATCCGCGGCGGGATGATCAACCCGAGATACCGCGCCACCGGCTTGATCGTCCAACCCTGCAGGAGAAGCGAGACGAGCACGATGATGAAGGTGACGTTGAAGAAGACGGACCCGTTTTCGGCGCCCGACAGGATCGGCGTGATGGCGAGCAGGATGGACACCGCACCGCGCAGACCGACCCAGGACAGAAAACCGATTTCCTGCTGCGTGAAGTCATAGGCCATCAGGCTGATCCACACGGCGATGGGGCGGGCGACGAAAATCAGGAACAGCGCCAGACCGATCGCCGGCACGAGCAGGATCGGGAACTGGGAGGGTGTGGCGAGCAGGCCGAGCACCAGGAACATGATGATCTGCGCCAGCCACGTCAGCCCCTCGTTGAAGCGCGTGATCTGGTGCTTGGCAAACATCTTGCGATTGCCCGAGTAGATGCCGGCCACATAGACCGCAAGAAAGCCGCTGCCGCCCATGGCGCCGGTGAAGGCGAACACGAGCAACGCAAGCGTGAGGACCAGGATCGGAGCGAGACCCCGATCGGAGGTGAAGCGGTTCAGCACCCAGACGATCATCAAGCCGCCGAGCAGGCCGAAGATGACGCCGAGCCCCATTTCCTCGAGGAACATGACGGCGAAATGCAGGTCGAGGCCGCCGAAGCCCTGGCCGGTGGCGAGCAGTTCGGACAGCGCGATCGTCAGGAAGATCGCCATCGGGTCGTTGGTGCCGGATTCCACTTCGAGCGTGGAGCGCACCTTGTCGCGGATGTTGATGCCGCCGATGCGCAGCAGAAAGAACACCGCGGCAGCGTCAGTCGAGGCGACGATCGACCCGAGCAGGAAGCCTTCGAGCCAGCTGAAGCCCAGGAAATACTTGGCCGCGACGCCGAATACGCCGGCGGTCAAGAGCACGCCGACGGACGCGAGCGTGAGCGCCGGAACCGCGGCTATGCGGAAGGAGTGGAGCGAGGTGCCGAAGCCGCTATCGAACAGGATGATGGCGAGCGCCAACGACCCCAGCATGAAGGTGAAGGAGTAGTTCTCGAAGCGGATGCCAAGACCATCGACACCGGCCAGCAGGCCGATCGACAGGAAGACGAGAAGCAGGGGGGCGCCGAACCGGAAGGCAAGCAGGCTGGAAAAGGCCGCAGCCAACACCAGAACCGTGCCGACCAGCAGGATGATGTAGAAAGCCTCCAAAGTCCCCGTCCTTCCTCTCGCCGCCGTTTACGGAAATCCATCCATCAGCAGGCCCGGCGATTGTCGGATCCTGTGCCGCTGTCGCGATGCGACAAGATAGCCATGGAGCAGATCCCGGTCAGTGGCCGGGCGATTCGATGTGCATATTCAAATAGACGGGAACAAATCCGGCAAGAGAAGGGCCGGGGGCGAAGAAAAAGCACGCCGTGCGAAGTGAATGGTTGGCGCAGGCCCGACCGGCAGCGACCTCGGCCACGATGGCGTCAATGTCGGTTAGCACGTTGCGAAGGTAGGCGTGGTCGCGAACACGCCGAAGAGCTGCCCGCAGCGCAGGTCTAAGGAGCGAAAAGCGTTTCCGGTCGCTGCCTACTCAGCGGCGACCCTGCCAATCACCGTCAGTGGATCGGCAGCACCTGCCGTGACGAACAGGAGTTCGCCGCTGGCAGGAACGATGCTGGTGAGGCCGGTTATGTTGACCTGATGGGTGACCAGCACAACCGGCCGGCCGGGTGGCAAGCCCGTCATCCAGGCGCGAAGGGCCTGCGTCTGCGGCCTGCCATCTTCGGGACTGCCGAAAAACGAGTTGAGCAGCGGCTGCGGCTCGACCGACCCAAGACCAAGACCTTTGGCGGTATCGATGCAGCGGCACCACTGGCTGGAAAAGACCTGCACCTGCGCCACGCCATTTTTCCGGAAGAGCGTGCCGATCCGGCCCGCCTGAGCGATGCCCTGTGCGGAGAGATTGCGCTGCGTGCTGCAATCATTGACCGCAAAATTCGCCGGATCGCCGGTTCCGGGCGCAATCGCGTGGCGAAGCAGCATGATAGCCGCGCCAGTGCGAAGCTCTGCCCACGTATCGGATTGCGCCCTTGCATTGCTGGTCAGGGCAAGGGCGGAGGCGATCAGCAACTGGCGTCGCAGAAACATGGCGTATCTCCAGGTGGTGCTGGCGTTTGTCTGTCCAAAGCCAATACGTGCGGTGATATTGCGTGGTTTCACCCTCACGCACAATAACATCCCTCACATAGGGTATCTGCTGACGCCGACGGGTCATCATCGCAATTGGGTCGTGCCAGAAAGTGTGCTAAGCGCCGGCGAAACAATGACTGGAGTATGACATGAGCGAACCGACCGTAGCCGAAGCGACAAACCGCATTTATGAATCGCTTCAGGCCAACAATGCCGATCTCGACACGCATATCGCCGCTCTCAAGGCAGCGCTCACCCAGGCTGGCCAGAAGGAAGCCGAGTTCGACCCGGCGCGGATCGTGCAGAACAATCGCCAGGGCCGCAAGCTGATGCAGGCCTATTTTCGCCAGCGCGGCGTGACGGTGAAGTTTACGGCGTCCTGACGAACTTTCGCACGGGCGACCTCTCCCGACCATGTCCCATAACGCAAAACCCCCTCCTTTTAAGGGGAGGGGGTCAAAAGCCTGAGCGTCAGGACCGGTCCTCAAGGACCGGCATGCGCGCTATCTTCAGATCAGCTTGCCCATGGCAACTGCGGTGTCCGACATGCGGTTGGAGAAGCCCCACTCGTTGTCGTACCAGGTCAGGATGCGCACGAACGTGCCTTCGAGAACCTTCGTCTGGTCGAAGGCGAAGATCGAGGAGTGGCTGTCGTGGTTGAAGTCGCGCGAAACCAGCGGCTCGTCTGTGTAGCCGAGGATGCCCTTCAGCTTGCCGTCTGCGGCAGACTTGATGGCGTCGTTGATTTCGGCAACCGTCGTGGCGCGCTTCGCAACGAAGTTGAAGTCGACGACCGAGACGTTCGGGGTCGGAACGCGGATCGACGTGCCGTCCAGCTTGCCCTTCAGTTCCGGCAGAACGAGGCCAACGGCCTTGGCTGCACCGGTCGAAGTCGGGATCATCGACAGAGCCGCTGCACGGGCGCGGTAGAGGTCCTTGTGCATCGTGTCGAGGGTCGGCTGGTCGCCGGTATAGGAATGGATCGTGGTCATGAAGCCGTGGTCGATGCCGACAGCGTCGTTCAGCACCTTCACGACCGGAACCAGGCAGTTCGTGGTGCAGGATGCGTTGGAGATGACCAGGTGGTCCTTGGTCAGCTGGTCGTCGTTGACGCCGAACACGACCGTGAGGTCAGCATTGTCGCCAGGCGCCGAGATGATGACGCGCTTGGCGCCAGCCGTCAGGTGGGCGGCGGCCTTGTCGCGGGCGGTGAAGATGCCGGTGCACTCAAGCGCGATATCGACGCCCATTTCGGCGTGCGGCAGCTGGGCCGGGTCACGCACCGCGGTTACCTTGATCGGCTTGCCGCCGGCGACGATGATCGTGTCGCCTTCGACCTTAACGTCCGCCGGGAACTTGCCGTGGATCGAGTCGTAGCGAAGGAGGTGGGCATTGGTCTCGACCGGGCCGAGATCGTTGATCGCGACCACTTCGATATCGGTGCGGCCGGATTCGACGATCGCGCGCAGGACGTTGCGGCCGATACGGCCAAAGCCGTTGATGGCAACCTTTACAGTCATAGGGTTCTCCCGAAAAAATAGTTTGGCAGCTGGACGGGGCGGGCGGTGTGACCGTCGCCCCGTCGTTTGAATGATCAGGCGAGCTTTGCTTCGGCCGCAGCGACGATGGCGTCAGCCGTTATGCCGAAGTGCTTGAAGACATCCTTGGCAGGACCTGAAGCGCCAAAGCCCTTCATGCCGACAAACGAGCCTTCCGGACCGATAAAGGCATCCCAGCCTTCGCGGACAGCAGCTTCAACCGCGATCTTGACCGGCGAGTTGCCGAGGATCTCGCGGCGATACTCGTCCGGCTGTTCGAAGAACAGTTCGGTGCAGGGCACGGAAACGACGCGTGTGCTGACGCCCTTTTCCTCGAGCGTCTTTGCAGCCGCGATCGCCAGTTCGACTTCCGAACCGGATGCGAAGATGGTGACCTTGGCATCCGCATTGCCCGACAGCGTGTAGGCGCCGAGCGTGCAGAGGTTCTTTTCCGAATATTCGGTGCGGGCCGGTGCAAGGTTCTGACGAGTCAGTGCAAGAGCCGACGGACGGTCCTTGGTTTCGAGCGCGATCTGCCAGCATTCGGCCGTCTCGGTCGCATCGGCCGGACGGAACACCATCAGGTTCGGGATGGCGCGAAGGCTTGCCACCTGTTCAACCGGCTGGTGGGTCGGGCCATCTTCGCCAACGCCGATCGAGTCATGCGTCAGGACGTGGATGACGCGAATGCCCATCAGGGACGCGAGGCGGATCGGCGGACGGCAATAGTCCGAGAAGATCATGAAGCCGCCGCCGTAGGGGATCAGACCGCCATGCAGGGTCACGCCGTTCATGGCGGATGCCATGCCGTGTTCGCGGATGCCCCAGTGCATGTAACGGCCGGAGAAGTCCGTCGGCGTGATCGAGACCATCTGGCTGGTCTTGGTATTGTTCGACGGCGTCAGGTCGGCGGAGCCGCCGAGCGTTTCCGGCACGAAACCGTTGATGACTTCCAGAACGTCTTCCGACGCCTTGCGGGTCGCAACGGTCGGCTTGGTTTCGGCAAGCTTCTTCTTGTAGTCGTTGATGGCAGTGTCGAAGCCTTCCGGCAGGTCACCGGCAAAGCGGCGGTCGAACTCGGCCTTGTGGGCAGACGCTGCAAGGCGGTCTTCCCAGGCCTTCACGGCTTCCAAAGAGCGGACGCCGGCTTCGCGCCAGTCGGACAGAACGTCGTTGGGAATGACGAAGGGTTCGTATTCCCAGTTCAGTGCCTTGCGGGTCGCTGCAATTTCCTCGGCGCCGAGTGGCGAACCGTGAACCTTGTGGCTGCCGGCCTTGTTCGGCGAACCGAAGCCGATCGTGGTCTTGCAGGCGATGAAGGTCGGGCGGTCGGACTTGTGGGCCTGCTCGATCGCGTCTGCGATGGCGGCCTGATCGTGACCGTCGATCTCGATCGTGTTCCAGTGCACGGCCTTGAAGCGGGCGATCTGGTCCGTCGAGTCCGACAGCGATACGGCACCGTCGATGGTGATCGAGTTGTTGTCCCAGAACAGGATCAGCTTGTTCAGCTTCAGGTGGCCGGCGAGTGCGATCGACTCGTGGGAGATGCCTTCCATCAGGCAGCCGTCGCCGTTGATCACATATGTGTAGTGATCCTGCAGGTCGGCGCCGAATTCTTCGCGCAGCTTGCGTTCGGCGATTGCCATGCCGACGGCGTTGCCGATGCCCTGGCCGAGAGGACCAGTGGTGGTCTCGATGCCGGTCGCATGGCCGTATTCCGGGTGTCCGGCAGTCTTGGAGCCGAGCTGGCGGAAGCCTTTCAGGTCGTCCACCGACATGTCAGGGTAGCCGGTCAGATACAGTACCGAGTACAGCAGCATCGAGCCGTGGCCGGCCGACAGCACAAAGCGGTCACGGTCGGGCCAATGCGGCTTGGTCGGGTCGAATTTCAGGTATTTGGTAAACAGGACCGTTGCGACGTCAGCCATGCCCATGGGCATGCCCGGGTGTCCGGAATTCGCCTTTTCGACGGCATCCATGGCAAGGAAACGGATCGCATTGGCCATCCGGTCGTGTTGTTCGCGAGAAATCATGGCTAATCCACTATCGTCCGAGTGTCGGTCAGGCCCTATGATCGGGCCTCGTCAGGAAGCGTCCGATCCATATCAGGTGGGGCGCGCAAGTCAACAAAAGGCGGGCCACCGGCGGCACATAATGATCGGGTTTAGCACAGTCTGCCTGCTATTTCGGCACCGCCGCCGAGTGCCCTTGATCAGCGACGATCCACAGTTCGATGCGGTATCGTCTGCGTGTTTTATTGACCGGCTTTCAAGCGGTGAATAGTCTACGGCGCTTGTTGGCGAGGCGCTGCCGTACGATTCGGCGCCGATCGCGACCTCACGGGATATACGCATGCCGGCAGAAAAGACGGTGGATCTGGCGCTTTCGGAACTTCGGGCTGCGATAAGCGGGCTGGAGAATGCCGTCGATGTGCGCATCGAGCAGCAAAGAGACCAGGGCGAGATGGAAGGCGAGGTCAAGCGCGTGCATGCCGATCGATCGCGCCTGGCGCAGGAGCTGGATCAGTCGCAGTTTCGGGCCAATCGTCTCGAAGAGGTCAACCGCGAGGTTTCCCGCCGTCTGGTGACGGCGATGGAGACGATCCGCGCGGTTCTGGACCGGTAAGGAAAAAGAGATGGCCCAGGTAACGGTAACGATCGACGGCAAAGCCTATCGGATGGCTTGCGAAGAAGGTCAGGAACAGCACCTGACGGATCTCGCCGACCAATTCGACCGCTATGTCGGACATCTGAAGGGTCAGTTCGGCGAGATCGGTGATCTTCGCATCACGGTCATGGCCGGGATCATGATCATGGATGAGCTTTCCGAGCTGACCCGCAAGGTCGGTGCGCTCGAAGGCGAGGTGCAGTCGCTGAAATCCAACCGCGCCGGTGCCGCTGAAAACCAGAGCCGCAGCGACGAGCTTGTCGTCTCCGCCCTGAGCGAGCTTTCATCCAGACTCGAAGGCCTGACCGCGAAGCTCAACGGCCGTGTGCCGGCGAACTAAGACCGTCTCACGCCGGTGTTCAGCGTCGCTGAAAGCCTGCAGAAAAAAATGCCTCGCGATGCCACTGGCGCGCCATCGACTTCAGCCTTATATTGAAAATGCGTTCTGCGCTTCTCGACAGGAACCACAATCCCTGGGGCCATACTCGATCCAAAGGGAGCTGTCCCTGGCCAGGCCCGTGGGCTTGGACATATGGCGCCCACCTACGTTTGTAGGCACCCAGGATCGTAAAAATCCATCGGTCGCCGCGGATCGCACCTTACAGAATTCGGGCTCGATCATTCATAATGGTCGGGTCCAAAAACGAAAAACCCCGCTCAAGGCGGGGTTTTGCACGTCTAGTCGATGGGATGCTTACGAGCGCTTTTCGATCGAGCAGACCAGGACGCGGGAAAGAACGCGCTCATAGCCGACGATTTCGCGGGCGATCCGCATAACGCGGGCATGGTCGCCACTGGAGCTGACAACGCCTTCAAGAACAATGAAGTCGCCGGTCACGTCGACAGTGAGGTTGCTGCTGTCGAAGTTGGGGAGGTAACTCAGTTCCGTTTCGATAGCGGTTTTTTCCATCATCATGCCGTGGTCATGGGCAAATGCGAATGAAGCGGTAGGCTGAAGGCTGCTCAAGAACATTGTCGAAACTCCCAACATGAACGTCTGATGAATGAACTGTTGTCTTACGTTTATGTTCCGAATGTGTCCGCGCTTTTTCTAATTTCTTTTTCCAGTACACGAGTTCGTCAGATTGCCAGTCCGGTTTTCCCCTGATGTGGCATCAGGCGCCCCTGTCTGACGCTTGACAATGGCCGCGCCGTTTCCGAGTAAGTCTCCGTGTTTTCAATCGGCGGACTTCTTCATGCCCAACGCAAAAGCCACGTTCGCCCGCTCGTCGCTCCTGATGCTCGTCATCGGCGCGGCCATCCTGCTCGGCATCGTGATGTCTTCTTTCTTCCTGGCGCAGATGACCAGGACCTATTTCGATGACGTCACGAAGCTGAGAGCATTGCGGGCGACCACTGCCGATCTGCTTTTGCTTGTGCAAACCGCCGAGACCGGACAGCGCGGCTACCTGCTGGTGCAGGATCCGCTGTTCCTCGAGCCCTACCGGACATCCATCGGTGCGCTGCCGCTCCAGCTGCAGAAGGTGGAGCGGACGGCGGCCAATCAGGACATCGTCAGCGTTCCGCTGGACGAGATCCGCAGCCTGATCGCGCTAAAGACCAATGAGATGCAGGCGACGCTGTCGCTCGCAAGTTCGGGTCAGGTCGAGCAGGCAGTCGCCATCGTTCGCAACCAGTCGGGCCTTGAGGCCATGCAGAAATTGCGCGCCCTGCTTGGCGGCGTGATCGGCGAACTGGATGGACACCTGATTTCCGGCATTGGCGAGATTCGCGGAAGTTCCGAAAAGCTGCAGTGGTTTACCGTCGGCGGCGGTATCCTGATCATTCTCGTTCTCGGGGGCGCGATTGCCATCGTCTTCCAGCATGTCCGCCAGCTTCAGAAGGCCCGTGCCGAGGTGGAAACCTTGAATGCCGGGTTGGAGGAGCGGGTCAACGAGCGTACCGAAGACCTCATCCAGGCAAACCGCGAGATCCAGCGATACGCCTATATCGTCTCGCACGATCTGAGAGCGCCGCTTGTCAACATCATGGGCTTTACCAGCGAGCTGGATAGTTCGCTCAAATCGATCTCCGCCTACGTGCTGGCCGATGACGTCAAGCCGAGCGAACTTCAGGTGAGGGACGCCCGGCTTGCAGTCGAGGAAGATCTTCCAGAGGCAATCGGTTTTATCCGTTCGTCGACCAAGAAGATGGATGGCCTGATCAACGCCATCCTGAAGATCTCCCGCGACGGAAGGCGTGAGCTGAAGCCGGAGCGGATCGATCTCGCCGAACTGCTGGAGGCAACCGCTGCAAGCGTCTACCACCAGGTCAATGAGGGCGGCGGCGAAGTGGCGATTTCCACGTCGGCCGCAAAGACCCTCGTCACCGACCGGTTCTCGCTGGAGCAGGTTTTCGGCAACCTGTTCGACAATGCGGTCAAATACCAGCATCCCGACCGGCCGCTGGCGCTGTCAATCACGTCAACGCCGCTCGGGCGAAGCTTCGTCCGGATCGAGGTTGCCGATAACGGGCGCGGCATCGCGCCGGAAGACCACGAACGGGTGTTCGAGCTGTTCCGCCGTTCCGGCGTGCAGAACCAGCCCGGCGAGGGCATCGGCCTTGCGCATGTGCGATCATTAGTCAGAAATTTAGGTGGCGAGATTACGATCACGTCAACCTTGGGCGGCGGTGCGACATTCATCATCCGTCTGCCCACCGATCTGTCCCAATATGTCAGGAGTCATGGGTCATGAATGCTGCCGGCAAAGAAGTTACCATCGTTATGGTCGAGGACGACGAGGGGCATGCGCGCCTCATCGAAAAGAATGTCCGTCGAGCAGGCGTCAACAACGAGATCGTACCGTTCACGAACGGAAACGCAGCGCTCGATTATATTCTCGGCGCTGACCGCCTGGGAGCGGCCAATGCGGATCGGTATTTGCTGATCCTTCTCGACCTCAACCTCCCCGATATGTCGGGTATTGACATACTTGAGAAGGTGAAGTCCAACCCTCACTCGAAGCGACTGCCTGTGGTCATCCTGACCACGACCGACGACGAGCGAGAGATCCAGCGGTGCTACGATCTCGGTGCCAACGTTTATATAACGAAGCCAGTGGATTATGAGAGTTTCGCGCACGCCATCAGACAGCTCGGTCTGTTCTTTGCCGTGATGCAAATTCCCGGACAATGACGAGACGTGATGCAGCACACCATTCTCTACGTCGATGACGACCTTGCCCTTGCGCGGCTTGCCGTGCGCAATCTGGGTCGCTTCGGCTATCAGGTCGTCCATGCCGTGGATCTGTCCGCGGCAATGGAGACCGTTGAGAAGGGTGGCGTGCACGCAGTGGTTCTCGACCACTATCTCAGCACCGGTACCGGCCTCGAAATCCTTCACAGGCTGAACGAGATGGGGGCGGGGCTCCCGGTCATCTACGTCACCGGTTCGAGCGATGCGACGATCGCGATCGACGCATTGAAGAACGGTGCGTCCGACTATGTCATCAAGACGGTGGGCGACGAGTTCTGGCCGCTGATGCAGAGCGCGATCGGCCAGGGGATTGCGACCGCCGAGCTTCGCCGCGCCAAGGAGCGCGCCGATCAGGAGATCCGGCTTGGCAAGGAACGCGCCGAGGTGCTGTTGACGGAAGTCAACCACCGCGTCGCCAACAGCCTGGCGCTGGTCGCCGCGCTGATCCGTCTCCAGGTGTCGAGCAGCAAGAACGACGACGTCAAGGCGGCCCTGTCGGAGACGCAGGCGCGCATCTCCGCGATCGCCGGCATGCACCGCAGCCTTTATACGTCCGACGACGTGCGCCAGGTGGAGATGGACAAGTATCTCGGCACTCTGGTCAAGGAAGTGCAGGGCACGGTCAACGATCACCAGAGCGCGACGATCCTTTTGCAGGCCGACGAACTCTCGCTGAAGTCCGACCGGGCCGTCTCCGTCGGGATGATCGTGACCGAACTTCTCACCAATGCGCTGAAATATGCCTATCCGCCGGGCGCTGAGGGCGAGGTGCGTGTGCTTCTCAAGCGGCAGGATGATGACAAGGCGCTGCTTGCGGTGGAGGACGACGGCGTCGGCTGGAAGGAAGGCGACATGCCGAAGGGCACGGGTCTTGGCAGTCGGATCGTCAAGTCGATGGCGGCAACGCTTGGTGCTTCCATCCAATATGTGCCGCGCGAAAGCGGCACCCGCGCCGAACTGCTGATCGACCTGACGGCGTGATTTCTCCCTTTCCGACCGGACGCTCGCAAGTTCCACAGTGACGGCCATTGCATTGGACGCATGCTGACCCTATGATTTCCACCGCGAGCGAAGGTGCATAGCTCCGAGAACCCCCAAGGATTGCGGGCGGTTTTCCGAACTGTGCGCGAAGCAGCGCCGACGCGCCCATAGGGTGCGTTCGATAACGGTTCTCGTTGAAGTGGGCCGTGGCGTCAGTTTTGCAGGCAGGATATTGTTCCAGATTAAGAGCCCCTTTTGTTAACCGAAATATTCATCGTCGTTGCACTCACCATTCTCAATGGTGTCCTCGCAATGTCGGAACTTGCCGTCGTGTCCTCGCGTCCCGTGCGTCTCCGGGTCATGGCAGAGCAGGGAAATCGTGGCGCAGCAGCCGCCATCAAGCTGGCTGAAGATCCGGGCCGCTTCCTCTCCTCCGTTCAGATCGGCATCACCCTTGTCGGCGTTCTCTCCGGCGCGTTTTCCGGTGCAACGCTCGGCACCCGTCTGACCAACTGGCTGTCCGAGCAGGGCATGCCGCAAAACTTCGCCGACTGGCTCGGCGTCGGCGGTGTCGTCGTGGTCATCACCTATATGTCGCTGATTGTCGGCGAACTCGTTCCGAAGCAGATCGCATTGCGGGCGCCTGAGCTCGTGGCCGCCAAAGTGGCGCCGGCGATGAAGATGGTCGCGACAATCGGTGCCCCGGTCGTGTGGTTTCTCGATATCTCGGGTCGGTTTCTTCTGGCCCTTCTCGGCCAGAGCGGGGAATCGAACGAGAAAGTCACCGACGAGGAAATCCGCACCGTGCTTGCCGAGGCACATAGCGCGGGCGTGATCGAGACCGAGGAATCGGCGATGATATCAGGCGTCATGCGACTGGCCGACCGTACCGCGCGCGGCCTCATGACGCCACGCCGCGATGTGGAGGTGCTCGATACCGAAGATGAGCCGGAAGAGCTTCGTGCGCAGCTGCGGGCGACGACACGCTCGCGTCTGCCGGTACGCAAGGGCTCGTCGGACGAGATCCAGGGCGTGCTCTTCGTCAAGGACGCCTATGAATTCATGGCCGGCGGCAGGGGCGGCGATCCCGCCTCGCTGATGCGCGAAGCGCCTGTCGTTTCCGACCTGACCGGCGCGCTCGACGTTATTCAGGCTTTGCGCAAGTCCCCGGCGCACATGGTTCTCGTCTATGACGAATACGGCCATTTCGAAGGCATCATCACCTCGGGCGACGTGCTCGAAGCCATTACCGGCGTGTTTCAGGAGGACGAGGTTGAAGAACCCGCCATCGTCGCGCGCGACGACGGATCCTATCTCGTCGCCGGCTGGATGGCAGTCGACGAGTTCTCCGCGCAGATGGGCGTGCCGATCGAGGATGACCCGGGTTACGAGACCGTTGCAGGCTTTGTTCTCGACGAGTTGAAGCATCTGCCGGAACTGGGCGAGAAGTTCACCACACGAGGCTGGACCTTCGAGGTGATCGATCTCGACGGACGTCGTATCGACAAGCTGCTGCTCAGCCGAGCACCAGACTGACGGTACGGGACCGATGAGCGAGGCTTTTTCCGACAATCGCATGCGCAAGACGGAACTGCGGCGCCAGAGCCTCGCCGCGAGAGACGCTCTGTCTATTTCGGATAGGGTCGGAAAGAACCAGGCGCTTGCCGTTCATGGCGCCGGGGCAATCGAGTTGCATACCGGAGCGATCGTGTCGGGCTTTCTGCCGATCCGATCCGAGGTGGATCTCCATCCTCTCATGGCATTGCTGCGGGATCGCGGCGGGCGCATCTGCCTGCCGGTCGTCCTCGACAAGGAAACGATCGTGTTTCGCGAACTGACGCCTGAGACGGTGCTTGTGCCCGGTACGTTCGGGACCTCGGGTCCTGGACCCGAGGAGGAAGAACTCGAGCCCGAGATCATGCTCGTGCCACTGGCCGCCTTCGACGCCCGCGGCCACCGGATTGGCTATGGCGGCGGATATTATGACCGGGCCATTCACCGTTTGCGCGAAAAAGGCTTGAACCCGCGGTTGATCGGCATTGCATTCGACTGCCAGGAAGTGGCATCAGTGCCTGAAGAACCTCATGATATGAAGCTCGATGCCGTCTTGACCGAAAGCGGCTATCGGCCGTTCGCGGATATGCCCGCGTAGATTGGACAAGCATGCGTCTTTTGTTTCTGGGTGACATGGTCGGCAAAACCGGCCGTACGGCGGTTTGGGACAAGTTGCCGGGGCTGGTGTCCGACCTGAAACTCGACTTCGTCATCGTCAATGGCGAGAATGCCGCCGGCGGTTTCGGCATTACCGAAGAGATCTTTCTCGAGACGATCAATGCCGGTGCCGACGTCGTCACCACCGGCAACCATGTCTGGGACCAGAAGGAAGCCGTCGGGTTTGCCGGCCGCCACGACCAGTTCCTGCGCCCGGCCAACTATCCGGCCGGCACGCCCGGCAAGGGATCCGGCATCTTCTACGGCCGCAACGGCGCCCGCATCCTCGTCGCCAACATCATGGGCCGGGTCTTCATGCATCCGGAGCTCGACGATCCCTTCAAGTCCGCCGAGGCGATCCTTGCCGCGGCCCCGCTGAAGGAACAGGCGGATGCCATCATCTTCGACTTCCATGCGGAAGCCACCAGCGAAAAGCAGTGTTTCGGCCATTTCGTCGATGGTCGCGCGTCGCTTGTCGTCGGCACCCACACGCATGTCCCGACCGCCGACTGCCAGATCCTGAACGGCGGCACCGGCTACATGTCGGATGCCGGCATGTGCGGCGACTACGATTCGTCGCTCGGCATGGACAAGGAGGAGCCGCTCAACCGGTTCATCTCGAAAATGCCGAAGGGCCGTTTCGAGGCGGCAAACGGTCCCGCGACGATCTGCGGTCTCGGCATCGAGATTTCCGACACGACGGGACTGGCCGAGAAGATCGAGCCGCTCCGGATCGGGCCGCGGCTCGCGGAGACCATTCCGAGCTTCTGGCGGTAGAATGGTTCGGGCGCTGCTTCTGTTTGCGGTTCTGATGCTTCCGGTTTTCGGAGCATCGGCACAGCAAAGCGTCCAGCCTTCAGCCGGAACGTGGGCTCAGAAGAAGTGCAGTTTCTACGCCAAGGCTTGGCACGACATGCTTTCGATGTCCGCTGGCGGCGACGTTACCCGTGCTTTCATTGAGGGGAACGAGGCCTTCATTGCAGCCGGCTGCTCCAACGGTGCGGATGTGTGCCCGTCGTCCAAGGGTGATATCGATCTTGCCAATCGCCTCACCATGGCCGCGATGAACTTCGGGACAGCGAGCTCATTTCTGCCCTTCGTCTGCCGGACGCGTTGAGGCGCTAACCACTCAATGACATGATTGTGAGACGACCACGGCGCTTCGTCGCTGGACGCTTCGCCATGCTTGCCCCATCCTGAGCCCCGGAATGGCATGAACGCATCGGCTCGATTTTTCGCAACGCGGTTCGGGGTGTGGCATGAAGCTGCGAACGCTGGCATTCGGTTTTTCGGCTCTCCTTCTATCCGCCATATCGGCGCTGGCGCAGGAGGGCGGGTTGCCGGTCAGCCAATGCCAGGCGATTGCGCAGAACCTGCCGGGCGAGAATTTCCCCCATGTCCGCTATGCCAGCTTCAATCCCTCGGGTCCCACGTTTGCGCCAGTCATCAAACCGGTAAACCTGTCGGCGCGGGAAGAGGTGAAGATTACCTTCGTCGGCCACTCGACCTATTTCATCCAGAGCCCCGACGGTATCGGCATCGCCACCGATTACAGCGGCGTTCACCAGCCGTCACGGATTCCTGACGTAGTGACGATGAACAAGGCGCATTCCACCCACTATACGATGATGCCGGATCCTGCGATCGCCCACGTGATGCGCGGATGGAGCGATGTGCCGGGTGAAAAGGCCGAGCATCGGGAGATGGTCGGGGATGTCTATATCCGCAATGTCGTCTCGGATATCCGCAACTGGGGCGGCGGGATCGAGCCGGACGGCAACTCGATCTTCATCTTCGAAGTCGCCGGTCTCTGCATCGGGCATCTCGGCCACCTGCATTTCGAACTCAACGAACAGCAGTACACGCAGATCGGTCGGCTTGATATTCTGATGGTGCCTGTTGATGGTGGTTT
Organism: Rhizobium sp. Leaf306; assembly: GCF_001423425.1. Taxonomy (GTDB): domain Bacteria; phylum Pseudomonadota; class Alphaproteobacteria; order Rhizobiales; family Rhizobiaceae; genus Neorhizobium; species Neorhizobium soli. Next base: position 77,424 of record NZ_LMNX01000004.1, on the reverse strand, counting down.
GACGATGGGGGCGGACAGCATGAGCCGCGTCGTTCAACGGCTGCGGTCGTCGCTGATCCTGCCGATGCACCGTTTCGGACCGCCGCTCGAGCGGTTCCTGTCGATGTTCGACGGCAAGTTCGAGATCGCCTACGCGCCGAGCGAGACGATCACCGTGTCGATGCGCAGCCTTCCGAAGAAGCCGACGATCATGGTGCCGCAAGGGCTGTGACAGGGGCTGTTCAAGCCCCTGTCGGTCTTTTGATCAGGCGTGACGCGTGAAGGTCAGGCGCTTGTTGACGCCGACTTCCGGCATCTTCTCGTCATTCAGGTTCGCCTTGGCGATTTCCCAGCCGAACTTGAGCGTGCTGTCGGTCGACGCCCAGATTTCCGCATCATCGACACGGAAGGCCAGCATGGTGAGATGGGGATCGGACTTACCGTGTTCGTACCAGGCAGCCGTCACGGCGCTCCAGTATTCATCGATCTTCGCCTCGTCCTTGCGGACTTCCAGGGTGCCCGAGAGGCAGGCGTGGTAATCGTGATCCTTGCCGACCACGTTGAAGTGGGCGCGGGAGGCTGTGCCGAGCGCCTTCACCAGATCCGTATCGGTCCTGGTATAGAACCAGATCGTGTTGGTCTCGGAATCGACATTCGGCGCCATCGGCTGGAAGTGCATGTGCGCACCTTCGATGCCGAGCATGCCCGCATGGATTCCGTTGATTTCGTCCCACATCTGACGTTCGGGGGCTTCGCGTGCTTCGGTAAGGCTCGCCATCTATAATTCTCCTTCTTTGTCGTGCGGTTGAAGAACGGAGGCGGGGCGGGGTTTGTTCCTCATCCGAAAGGCTCTTGAACGGCCTCCGCTTCGAAACTATAAGGCGGCACAATTCCAGATAATGATGCAGACAGGGGTGCCATGGCTGGCCATTCACAGTTCAAGAACATCATGCACCGCAAGGGCAAGCAGGACGGTATCCGTTCCAAGATGTTCTCCAAGCTTGCACGCGAAATCACCGTTGCGGCAAAATCCGGTCTACCCGACCCGGATATGAACGCGGCACTGCGCCTTGCCGTTCAAAACGCCAAGGCTCAGTCGATGCCGAAGGACAATATCGACCGGGCCATCAAGAAGGCTTCGGGCGCCGACGCCGAGAACTACGACGCGGTGCGTTACGAGGGCTACGGTCCCGGCGGCACAGCCGTGATCGTCGAAGCGCTGACCGATAACCGCAATCGTACCGCCTCCAACGTTCGCTCGATCTTTACCAAGGCCGGCGGCGCTCTTGGCGAAACCGGTTCGGTGTCCTTCTCCTTCGACCATGTCGGCGAGATCACCTACAAGGCGTCGGTCGGCGATGCGGATACGGTCATGGAAGCTGCGATCGAAGCGGGTGCCGACGATGTGATTTCCGACGAGGAAGGCCACACGATCATCTGCGGGTTTGAGGCGCTCGGTGAAGTCTCCAAGGCGCTCGACGCCACGCTCGGTGGTGCCGAGACCGTCAAGTCGATCTGGAAGCCGCAGAACACGATCGAAGTCGACGAGGAACGCGCGCTGTCGCTGATGAAGCTGATCGGCAATCTCGAAGACGACGACGACGTGCAGAACGTCTATTCGAACTTCGAAGTCTCGGATGAGGTCATGGCCAAGTTGTCGGCCTGATCGCCTCTCTAGTCCTGAAATGAAGCGGGCCGGTCGTTGAGACCGGCCCGTATTCGTTTACGCGGCTCGCTGCAGCTGGCTATCCATCAGCGACAGCTGCGAAAACAATTCCACCGAGCGGAGACGCTTGTCGATATCGTGGATCGGCATCGAGATGATGAGCTCGTCGGCCTGGGTTTCGGCCAGGAACTCACCAAGCTTGCGTTCGATGGTTCGTGGCGAGCCGACCGCTGCGTAGCGCAGCGTGTGCTCCACATTCATCTTCTCCATCGGCGTCCAGAAGCCGTCCATCGTATCGAGCGGTTTCGGGAAAAGGCCGCGGACGTTCTTGCGCAGGTTGACAAACTGCTGCTGCGACGAGGTGAAGAGCCTGTTTGCTTCCTCATCCGTATCTGCTGCCACACCCATGACACCGGCCATCACATACGGTTTGTCGAGATCCGCCGAGGGCTGGAAGCGATCGCGGTAGATGGCGATCGCGTCGAGCAGCATATCTGGCGCAAAGTGCGAGGCAAACGCGTAGGGGAGACCCAAAGCGGCCGCCACGTGGGCGCTGTAGGTCGAGGAGCCGAGAAGCCAGATCGGCACATTCGCCTCGGTTCCCGGCACGGCAAGGATTGCCTGGTTCGGGACGGGCGTTCCAAGCAGATGCTTGAGCTCGACGATATCCTGCGGAAAGTTTTCTGCGCCGGCATCGAGATTGCGTCTCAGCGCATTTGCCGTGCGCATGTCGGTTCCGGGCGCTCGGCCGAGGCCGAGATCGACGCGGCCGGGGAGCAGCGCTTCCAGCGTGCCGAACTGTTCGGCGATCACAAGAGGAGAATGGTTTGGCAGCATGATGCCGCCGGAGCCAACCCGGATGGTCTTGGTCGCGGCGCCGACATGGGCGATGACGAGCGCGGTAGCCGCGCTGGCAATGCCCGGCATGCCATGGTGTTCGGCAAGCCAGAGGCGGTTATAGCCATGCTGTTCGGCCTTGATCGCCAGCCTGCGGGACTGGTCGAGAGCCTGGCTGACGGAATACCCTTCGCCGATCAGCGAAAGGTCGAGAATGGAAAACGGGATCATCGGCATATCCTGAAATGGATAGGAAAACGTGTTCTCCCTATCTAGGCAGCCGGTCTTGCAAATACGACCCCGCCGGCGATGAAAGTCGCTAGGCGGGGTCGGTGGAGGTCCGACAGTGAGGTCTCTGCCTCAGGTCTTGATCAGGCGCAGGAAGGGCTTGCGACCTCCCGACGACGGCGGCGATCCTTCAGGCGGAAAGACTGGCGGCGCCGGCAAAATGGTCACGTCGGAGTAGCGTGCGGCAGCGCGATCGATCTCGCCGATGCTGCGGTTCAGACTGTCGAGAACAAGCGGCGTGGTCAGGATTTCGGGGGCCTGGGCATCCTTTGCCTTGGCCATTTCGTCGAGTTCGCCACGGATAGCCTCGGCCTCGGCCGCCTGAGCATCGGCGGATTCGGTCAGTTCTTCGACGTTCTGGGCCAATGCATCGACGTAAAGGCCGATCGCACGCAGTTCGCGCTCGATCTCTTCGGTCTTGGCGCGGATTGCGCTCATGCCTGTAGCACTGGACGTGCCGGCCGACAGTTCCATCGTCTCAATGAGCTTCAACGCGGCAGCAACCGCTTCGCGCGGTCGGCGCATGTCGAGCTTGGTGTTGTGGGCGATCGTGCCGACATGACGGGTGATTGCCTGACGCTGCTTGGCGCTTCTCTCATGCGCGCTGGTCTTTGACTTCGCGCGGGTAATTCTGTCTGCCTGATCCTGGCGGGCCTGAGCCTGGCTGCGCAGGATGGCGGCCATGGCTTCGGTGTCGGCCCGCATCGTCTCGACACTCGAAACGACGGTGCCGATGGTCCGGTCGATTGTTGCGAGGCCACGATTGAAATCGCGGCGCATGCCCTCGAAACGAAGGGGCATGGGTTCATCAAGTGTGGTGCGGATATCACCGCTTGCAAAGCGGCGCAGACCGCCGTCCAGGATGTCGGCGGTTCTGCGAAGATCGCGCAGCTCGGTCTCATTCCGATCATAGTCCCGTATCATTCGGGCGCCTCCTCGTGATTCTTAAGAAACCCTTTGTGACGAACCAACGCCATTAGGAAAAGGTTGTTGCGGTTGGATCACCACTTCTGCCCAAAACGATGCGGTTATGGTTAACAAAATATGAACGCTTCCGACCTCTCCCGTTCGCGTGTTGGCCTGCAAAGTCACTCCGCGTTTCGGCCTTGGCGCAGGATTCCCGGCGTGACACAACAGTTGCCATGACAAAACCGATTCGCATCATCGGCATCGATCCGGGGCTTCGCCGCACAGGGTGGGGTGTTATCGAGACACTGGGAAACTCGTTGCGCTTTGTGGCATCGGGGACGGTCGTGTCCGACGGTGACATCGACCTCGCCTCGCGCCTCTGCCAGCTGCACGATGGCCTGGCCGAAGTTGTGCATACCTACACGCCAGACGAGGCGGCGGTCGAGCAGACGTTCGTCAACAAGGATGCGGTGGCGACGCTGAAGCTTGGTCAGGCGCGTGGCGTCGTGATGCTGGTGCCGGCGCGTGCCGGGTTGCCTGTTTCCGAATATGCGCCAAACGCGGTCAAGAAAGCCGTCATCGGCGTTGGCCACGGCGAGAAGCAGCAGATCCACATGATGGTGAAGATCCTGATGCCGAAGGCGGAGTTCAAGGGTAACGATGCCGCCGACGCGCTGGCGATCGCCATCTGCCACGCCCATAACCGCGTTGCAAACCGCATGCGCCAAGCTTTGGCCGGCTGACGCAACAGCCTCCTCTGTTCTTGACTTGTTCTGCCGCCCTCAGTAGGTATTTCGGCAGAGGCCGTACGCTCGCATCGGCTTCTGACGCGCGATGCAGCGCGCTATCGTGCCTGTTTCCCGATGCTCGGCATCATGATTTCCGGAACCCATTCTCCTTCATCCTCAGCGGCGGACCTAAAACATGATCGGCAAGCTCAAAGGCACTATCGACGAGATCGGCGAGGACTACGCGCTCGTTGACGTGCACGGCGTCTGCTACGAAGCCTTCTGTTCGGCTCGCACGCTGGCCCGCCTCAACGTGGGGGAGGCGGCGGTGCTGTTCATCGAGACCTATGTGCGCGAGGACCAGCTGAAACTGTTCGGCTTCCTGTCGGCACTGGAGCGCGAGTGGTTCAACCTCCTGCAGAGCGTGCAGGGCGTCGGCGCCAAGGTGGCGCTGGCCTTGCTCTCAACGCTGACACCGGGCGAACTGGCCAATGCGATTGCGCTGCAGGACAAGACCGCAGTTTCGCGGGCGCCCGGTGTCGGCCCCAAGGTCGCCGTCCGCATTGTCACAGAACTCAAGAACAAGGCGCCCGCCTTTGCCGGCGAGGCATCCGCAAATATCGGCTTCAAGCAGGAACTGGGCGAGGGCGTGGCGTCTGCGCCCGTCAGCGATGCGGTCTCGGCGCTCACCAATCTTGGCTATTCTCGCGATCAGGCGGCCAATGCCGTCGCCGCTGCTTTGAAGGCAGCCGGTGAGGATGCCGACAGCGCCAAGCTGATCCGGCTGGGTCTGAAGGAACTGGCGAGGTCGTGATATCCGGGGTACTGGGATATCGGTAGGGCCGGACAATTGCGGGAAGTAACAGATTGGGTGCGTTCACGACCATGGCTCTTGAAGGTCAGATCAGGATAGCGATCAAGGATCGCGGCGTGCCGAGAGTTGCTGCTCCACATGGCCGGTGCCACTGCTCCATGACATCAGACACAAAGGCCGCATCCTGCGCGCCCGAGATGGAAATTCTTGCATGACCGACGAAAACCGCCTCATCTCGCCGGAAAAACGGGGCGAAGATTTCGATACGGCGCTGCGCCCGCAGTCGCTCGACGAGTTTACCGGGCAGGCAGAGGCTCGCGCCAACCTCAAGATCTTCATCGAGGCCGCCAAGAACCGGGGCGAGGCCCTGGATCACGTGCTGTTCGTCGGCCCGCCGGGTCTCGGCAAGACCACGCTTGCGCAGATCATGGCCAAGGAACTGGGCGTGAATTTCCGCTCGACCTCCGGTCCTGTCATTGCCAAGGCCGGTGATCTTGCGGCGCTTCTGACCAATCTCGAAGACCGCGACGTGCTGTTCATCGATGAAATCCACCGTCTCAACCCGGCGGTCGAGGAAATCCTCTATCCGGCGATGGAGGATTTCCAGCTCGATCTGATCATCGGCGAAGGGCCGTCGGCCCGGTCGGTCAAGATCGACCTGTCGAAATTCACGCTGGTTGCTGCCACGACCCGTATCGGGCTTTTGACGACGCCGCTGCGCGACCGGTTCGGCATTCCCGTGCGCTTGTCGTTCTACACGGTCGAGGAACTGGAAGGCATCGTCCGGCGTGGTGCGCGCCTTATGAACCTGCCGATGACCGATGGCGGCGCGCGCGAGATCGCACGGCGCGCCCGTGGCACGCCGCGTATCGCCGGACGGCTGTTGCGCCGTGTGCGTGATTTCGCCGAAGTGGCGCGTGCGGAAGCCGTGACCAAGGAGATCGCCGACGAGGCGCTGATCCGCCTCAATGTCGACCACGCCGGTTTCGACCAGCTCGACAAGCGGTATCTCAACATGATCGCCGTCAACTTCGGCGGCGGGCCCGTGGGCATCGAGACGATTGCGGCGGGACTTTCGGAGCCGCGCGACGCGATCGAGGACATTATCGAGCCCTACATGATCCAGCAGGGCTTTATCCAGCGCACGCCGCGGGGCAGGGTGCTGACGGCAGTCGCCTGGAAGCATCTCGGCCTGCAGCCGCCCAAGGATATGGAAGCGGCCCAGTTCAGGATCAGTTTCGACGATGAGTAAAGGCGACGAACCCCAGGATTTGCGCATCCGGATGAAGTTCAAGCCGAAGCGCATTTTTCAGATGCGCATCGCGGGGCTTGGTTTTCGCGACGGCCATGTGCTGGTGCACCGCGCCGTGCATGAGACGTTCTGGACCTTTCCCGGCGGACGCGCGGAAGTGGGCGAAACCTCCGAGGAGACCCTGAAACGCGAGATGGTCGAGGAACTCGGGGTCGAGGTGAAGGTCGGACGGCTGCTCTGGGCGGTCGAGAACTTCTTCCACTACGAAGACCGCGACTGGCACGAACTCGGCTTCTACTACCTGATGGAGCTGCCGGAGAGCTTTCCGTTTCATCCGACCGATATCGTCCATCGGATCGTCGACACGCACGAACTCGAGTTCAAGTGGGTGAAGGCGACGAGGGACTCGTTGAAGGCGCTGGATATTCCGCCCTATTTCATCGCGGACGAGATCGAAGATCTGACCATGAGCCCGAAACACGTGGTCTGGCGCGATGGCGATCTCGATCTGAAAGACTGATGTTGGAACATCCTTTGCTCGCTTGAGTTTTTTCAGGAGTAGAAGGAGATGATCCATGCAGAAGATCAGCGTCGGAAACGAAGTCGAATGGAAATGGGGAAAGTCGAAGGCCGAAGGCAAGGTCGCCGAGAAGTTCACCAAGGATGTCGAGCGTAAGATCAAGGGCAAGACGATCAAGCGCAAGGCAGATGCCGACAAGCCCGCCTTCCTCGTCAAGCAGGAAGACGGCGACAAGGTTTTGAAAAGCCAATCGGAGCTGAAGAAGACCGATGGCTGAAAGATCTTCGCACGAACATCAGCACGAGCAGTCTAAGACTCGCGCGCGCAGCCCGTCCAAACCATCGCAGCTTGACCACAAGCCGCCGGCCGACGTTGCGGCTGCGGCCGAGAAGGGCCTGAAGCTTCGCGCCGAATACCGGCGTGGCGGCACGACGGTCGGGATCGCCCGCGCTCGCGATCTTCAGCACCGCAAGCACCTGTCGGAACAGACGGTGAAGCGGATGGTGAGCTACTTCAAGCGGCACAATGTCGACAAACGCTCCGACAATTTCGGCGACGACGGCAACCCTTCGGCGGGTTACATCGCCTGGCTTTTGTGGGGTGGCGACGCCGGCCAGAAGTGGGCCGAAGAGCACATGAGGCAGATCGACAAGACGAAACAAGAGGCTAAGACGCAACGCGCCTCGTCCCACTAGGGTCGTAGCGGGGATAAGATCAGGAGGAGGCGAGGCGGCGAATTGTTTGCGTAAGCAGCGATTTGCCACCGCCCCTCCAGCCAAGCGCCTCGATCTTTGCCGTCGGCATGACGCGCACTCGCGACAGATCAGCCTTCTCGGGCAAGCCGCGGCCATTGTCGACGTGACTGAGGATCTCGCTTCGATCGGTGAGTATGTCTGACACGTTGAAACTTTCGCCAGCGATCCTGACGGCCTCGGCTTCCAGCATCAGACGGACGGCGGAGCCGACATCGCTGCCGTGTACTTCCGTTCCCGCACGCGGTTCGATGACGCTGCCGGAACGGTAGGTTTCAAACATCTGATCCCACTTGTTGGGTCTCAGATCTCCGTACACACCAGTCAACCGCAGGCTTGCGGTCGAAAAGTCCGGGTCGCAAAGCCCGGCGACTGCCAATTCGCCTTTATGCTTGATTTCGCCGTAGAGACTTGTCGGTGAAAGATCCGCGTCTTCGGTGAGGGGCAAGCCTTCCGGAAGGCCGTCATAGACGGCGCGACTGGAGATGAAGACTGCGCGGCGGTGACCGGCTCGTTTGGCAGTCTCGAACAGTTTGATCGTGCCATCGAGGTTCATGCGGGCAAACCGCGTGGGATCGTCGCCTTCGCCGCCCCGGTATTTTCCCGCGACGTGGTCGAAGGCGGCGTGGACGAAGAAATCGGCACCGGTGAAGACATCACTCTGGTCGAGATCGGGATCGAGCGAGAGGGGGACGAATTCGACTGGTTTCGAGAACAGGTCGGGTTGCGGCCGTGTCCGGCCGCCGACGGTGACCGTGTAGCTGGCGTCCAGCAACGCTTCGACGATATAGCGGCCAACGAGTCCGGTCCCACCCGAGACGAGGACTTTCATGGTAACGGCGCCGGATTGGGCAGCGCGGTGATGTCGGGCGAGCGCCCTTCGTAAAAGTTCCACCAGAGATCGATCAGAGGTTTCAACTGCTGCGCCTTCGGGTGATCCTTCTCCCAGGGCTTTTCATACTGGTAGTGGAGGATGCCGATGCTTTCCCAGTTCCAGAGATCGGGCATTGCGAACCACACATATTGCAGCATGTTCATGGTCACCGGCAGGCCGTGCCAGTCCGGAAAGAAGTGTTCCAGAAACGTCTGGTCGGTGCGCCGCCAGAAGGCGTCGGGAACGTCCAGCGCCGCCATCATACCGTCGAAGGTCTGCAGCGATGGCTTGGCCACGAACACGCCGGAGTTCATCCGGTGGAAGTCGGCCATGCTCTCGTAGACGTTCGGTGCCGCGGAAAACTCCGGATAGGCGAACAGCTTGTCGATGTTCTTCAGCATCAGCGCGTCGGCATCGATGAAGACTGTTGTGTCGTAGTCGGTCAGCTGCCACAGGCGAAGCTTGCAGAAGTTGTCGAGCGGCGTGTGGAAATCCGGCTTGTTGCCTTTGGTAAAGGGCGCCGCCCCATGCAGTTTCTTTCGGGCGTGACGGTCGTTGAACGCGTCGGACAGCGGAAGGTGCGCGACTTCCACCAGCCTGCAGCCTAGGGCCTCGAGCGGGCCAAGGTCGGAAGCTGAGACCGCAGCCGTATGCAGCACGACGATCTCGGCCGTGGTCCCGGTCAGTTTGATCGATCGGGCCAGTGCCGTGGCGCCCATCGCGTAATCGGCATTGGTAACGAGGGTGACGAAGGCGGTTTTCATCGCGCCATCACGAGACGGATTTCAGCCGCATGCCTTCCGGATCGTGCTCCACCTTGGCGGCGATATCGCGCGTCCAGGCGGAAACGGCGGGGACACGGCTGCGATCGACGCGGTAGGCATATTTCTTCGCGACATCAACGATCTCGGCGAGCAGGCCTTCGCCGAGCGTCGTCGGCTGCAGGCCGAGGCTCAGGAACTTGTCGTTCTTCACGACGAGATCGTTCTCCGGGGCTTCCTTGCGCGGGTTGGGCAGCCAGGCAATCTGCGCGCCACTCATCTTGGAGATCATTTCGGCGAGATCACGGACCCGGTGGGTTTCCGTCATCTGGTTAAAGATCTCGACCCGGTTGTTGCGGGCAGGCGGTGTGTTGAGCGCGATCTCGATGCAGCGCACCGAATCCTGAATATGGATGAAGGCGCGCGTCTGGCCGCCGGTTCCGTGTACCGTCAGCGGATAGCCGATCGCCGACTGGATCAGGAAGCGGTTGAGAACCGTGCCATAATCGCCGTCGTAATCGAATCTGTTGATCAGCTGCTCGTGGCGGCGGGTCTGCTCCGTGTGGGTTCCCCAGACGATGCCCTGGTGGAGATCGGTGATCCGCAGGCCGTCGTTCTTGGCGTAGAAGGCAAACAGCTGCTGATCGAGGCATTTCGTCATGTGGTAGATCGAGCCGGGATTGCTTGGATAGAGGATCTCCTGGCTGACCGTGCGCCCGTCCATTGTCTCGATGCCAACAGGAAGGTAACCTTCCGGTATCGCAGCACCAACGGTCGAGTAGCCGTAGACACCCATTGTGCCCAGGTGGATGAGATGCGCGTCGAGGTCGAGCTCGACCATGGCGTTCAACAGATTGTGCGTGGCGTTGACGTTGTTGTTGACAGTGTAGTTCTTGTGGCGGTCGCTCTTCATCGAATAGGGGGCTGCCCGCTGTTCGGCGAAGTGGATGATGGCGTCTGGACGGTTCGCCGCCAGCCAACCCTTCAGAAGCTCGTAATCCTTGGCAAGGTCGATCAGGTGAAAGTGGATGCGGCGGCCGGTCTCGGCGTGCCAGATGCGGGTCCGTTCCTGAATGCTGTCCATCGGCGTCAGCGACTGAACACCGAGTTCCGTATCGATCCAGCGGCGCGACAGGTTATCGAGAATATGCACCTCGTGGCCGGCATAGGACAGGTGAAGCGATGTCGGCCAGCCGACGAAACCATCGCCGCCAAGGACTGCAATCTTCATGAATGTTCTCTCCGTTCGCGGGTGCCCTATTTTATGCGGGCGGGAAGTATGACAGGACACCGAAAGTGGATCGGTATTCCGCCTTTATCCAGGGGATGAAGATGGAATTTCAAGGCAAGCTTATGACAGAGCAGAATTTTTTGTTATCCGGAGAACTGATCGAGGGCGGTCACAGCCTCGTCCAGCGGGTCTATTACGAGGACACGGACTTCTCCGGCCTCGTCTATCACGCCCGCTACCTGCACTTTCTCGAGCGCGGCCGAACCGATTATCTGCGTTGCCTCGGCTGCGAGCAGGGTGCGCTTCTGTCGGCGGATGAGGAGGGGCTGGTCTTCGTCGTGCACCGCATGGAGATCGATTTCAAGCAACCGGCCCGGATGGACGATATACTGACGATCCAGACGATCACCGAAAAGGCGGGTGGCGCCAAGATGGTTCTCACCCAGGAAATCCGCCGCGGCGAAACGCTGCTGATTGCGGCGAAGGTGGTCATCGCCGTCATCAACAGATACGGCCGTCCACGACGACTGCCGGAGGCGATCGCGGAGAAGTTTCTAACAGCGCCGATCTGAGCTTCAGACAATAGAGCCAAAGCGCTGATCAAGCTTGCGGCCGTAACACATTATTAACGATAATGTAGTCTTACTAACCCGTGAGGAATTTGTGCAACGCACGCCTTCCTTTGACCAAATTTGAAGGCGAGAAGCCAAGCTGAAAACTCAGGACATCTTGGGCGTTAGGCGGCGATCTCGGCGGACAGAAACATTCTCGCGAGAGCGCGCTTTGGAACCCGCCCGGTTGTGAAATGCCGGGCGTTTGGATTCGGGGATTGAAGACAGATGGAACAGGTAGCTCTGGAAGCTGCGACGCATGACGTGAGCCTTTGGGCGCTGTTCATGCAGGCCGGACTGATCGTCAAGATGGTGATGATCGGGCTCATGGGTGCCTCGGTCTGGACCTGGGCGATCGTCATCGACAAATATATGAGCTTTGCAAAGGCGCGGCGCCAGTTCGATCAGTTCGAGCAGGTGTTCTGGTCGGGTCAGTCGCTCGAAGAACTCTACCGCACGCTTGGCGAGCGCCAGAACACGGGCCTTGCCGCCATCTTCGTCGCTGCCATGCGCGAATGGAAGAAGAGCTTTGAGCGCGGCGCCCGTTCGCCGATCGGTCTGCAGATGCGTATCGACCGCGCCATGGACGTGACGATGTCGCGCGAAGGCGAAGCCTACGAGGCACGTCTCGGGTCGCTGGCGACCATCGGTTCGGCCGGTCCGTTCATCGGTCTGTTCGGTACCGTCATCGGTATCATGACCTCCTTCCAGGCGATTGCCGGATCGAAGTCCACCAACCTTGCGGTCGTTGCACCGGGTATCGCCGAAGCGCTGCTGGCAACCGCCATCGGCCTCGTCGCCGCTATCCCGGCGGTTATCGCCTACAACCGTTTCATGGGCGAGGCTGGCAAGCTTTCATCGCGGATGGAAGGCTTTGCCGACGAGTTCTCGGCCATCCTTTCGCGCCAGATCGACGAGAAGCTGCAGCCACGCCAGGCCGCTCAGTAATCAGGCACAACGCCAGGAGTAAGCACCATGGGCATGTCGGCCGGAGGAGCAAAATCGGGAGGCGGTCGTCGCGGACGTCGCGGTGGGCGCAGCCGTAGCGGCGCGATCAGCGAAATCAACGTCACGCCGCTTGTCGACGTCATGCTCGTGCTTCTCATCATCTTCATGGTCGCCGCACCGATGATGACTGTCGGCGTGCCGATCGACCTGCCTGAAACCCAGGCCAAGGCGATGAATTCCGATACGCAGCCGATCACCGTTTCGGTCAATCCGGAAGGGCAGATCTTCCTGCAGGAAACCCCGATCACGATCGACGAGATCCTGCCGAAGCTGCAGGCGATCGCCACGACCGGCTATAACGAGCGCATCTATGTGCGTGGCGACACTGCCGCTGCCTATGGCGTGGTGATGAAGGTCATGGCCCGCATTTCGTCTGCCGGTTACAAGAACCTCGGCCTCGTTACCCTTCAGGAACAGGAGCAGTGATCCCACGCCATGAAGGGTAGTATCGGCACATCGCTGGTTCTCCATTCGGTGCTTCTCGGCTGGGCGCTTGTCTCGCTGAGTTCACCGATGCAGCTCAACGTCGCCGACGTCGAGGCGCTGCCGGTCGACATCGTCCCGGTGGAATCGATCACCCAGATGCAGCAGGGTGACAAGAAGGCGCCTCTCACCGAAAAGCCTTCGGTGAAGGAAACCAAGAACCAGAAGGTCGTCGAAAACGCCGAGAATGCCGGCGAGAGCGACATCGACCTGAAGTCCCCGCCGACACCCGCCAAGAAGCCCCTGAAGACCGAAGCCGCCGCCGCGCCAAAGCCGGTGGAGCGCCCGACGCCGACCCCGACGGACGAGGACAACCAGGTCAAGGATATCGTCAAGGAAGAGACGGCACCGAAGCCTCAGGAAGTGGCAGCGCTGCCGCAGCCGAAGCCGGAGCCGACCCCGCCAAAGCCCGAGCCGACGCCGCCCAAGGCCGAGACACCGCCACCGACCCCAACTCCGACCGAAGCCAAGACCGAGGAAGCGCCGCTTCCAGACAGCGTTCCGCTGCCGGCCGCCAAGCCGAAGCAGGAACCGCCGAAGGAGCAGGCAAAGCCCGTCGAAAAGCCGGTCGAGAAAAAGCCTGACCCGCCGAAGCCGACCGAAACCGCCAAGGCGGATACCAAGGCGACGGAAGCTTCCAAGCCGACCGACAAGAAGGAAGGCAAGAAGCAGGAGACCGCCAAGTCCTCGTCTTCCAAGGCCAGCGACTTCAATGCCGACCAGATCGCAGCGCTCCTCAACAAGCAGGACGCGTCCGGCGGCGGTGCGAAGCGTTCGACGTCGCCTGCTTCCACGGGCAGCACGAAGCCATCCACCGGTTCGAAGCTCAGCGTCAGCGAAATGGACGCGTTGCGCGGGCAGATCGGCAAGAACTGGTCCTATATCGCCGGCATCGAAGGTGCAGAAGGCGTGGTCATCCGCGTCCATATGCGGCTCGACCAGTCGGGCATGATCGTCGGCGAACCCGAAGTTTCCTCAAGCGGCGGTTCAGATACGGCCCGCCGGACGCTTGAATCCAGCGCGCGCCGCGCTGTCTTGCGTTCGTCGCCGTTCAAGAACCTGCCGGCAGACAAATACGATGCGTGGAGCGAAGTCATCGTGAACTTCAGCCCCAGCGATCTTGATATGCTTTGAAAGGCCAAACCATGATCAGACGTTCCTTCCTCGGGCTCATGATGGCGTCCGCCGGTGCTGCCGCGATCTCCAACCCCGCAAACGCGGTGGTCGAGATCAACATCAACAAGGGCAATGTTGAGCCGCTGCCGATCGCGATTACCGATTTCCTGTCCAACAACGAGCTTGGACCGCAGATTTCGCAGGTTATCGCCGCCGATCTTCAGCGTTCGGGATTGTTCGCGCCTGTGAACAAGCAGGCGTTCATCGAAAAGATCACCGATCCGGGCCGCGCGCCGCGTTTCGAAGACTGGAAGGCGATCAACGCCCAGGCGCTGGTCGTCGGTCGCGTCAGCCGTGAAGGCGACGGTCGTCTGCGCGCCGAATTCCGTCTCTGGGATACGTTTGCCGGCCAGCAGATGACCGGCCAGCAGTTCTTTACTCAGCCGGAAAACTGGCGTCGTCTGGCGCACATCATCGCCGACGCGATCTATAAGCAGATCACCGGCGAGCAGGGCTACTTTGACACCCGCGTCGTGTTCGTATCCGAAAGCGGTCCGAAGACTGCCCGTCAGCGTCAGTTGGCAATCATGGACCAGGACGGTTTCAACGTCCGCATGCTGACCGGCACCAAGGATCTCGTGCTGACGCCGCGCTTTTCGCCAAGCCGTCAGGAAGTCACCTACATGTCGTTCGAGGGCAACCAGCCGCGGGTCTACCTGCTGCAGCTGGAAACCGGACAGCGCGAAGTGGTGGGCAATTTCCCCGGCATGACGTTCTCGCCTCGCTTCTCGCCTGACGGTCAGAAGGTGATCATGAGCCTTCAGCAGGAAGGCAACGCGAATATTTACACGATGGACCTGCGTTCGCGCACGACGACGCGCCTGACGTCTACGGCTGCGATCGATACCGCGCCGTCCTATTCGCCTGACGGTGCCCGAATCACGTTCGAAAGCGACCGTGGCGGCCGCCAGCAGATCTACGTGATGGGGGCCGACGGTTCGGGCCAGAGCCGCGTCTCGTTCGGCGATGGTTCCTATTCGACGCCGGTCTGGTCGCCGCGTGGCGATCTGATCGCGTTCACCAAGCAGTCGGGCGGAAAGTTCTCGATCGGCGTCATGCGTCCGGACGGTTCTGGCGAGCGCATTCTGACATCGGGCTTCCATAACGAGGGTCCGACCTGGGCACCGAACGGTCGCGTTCTGATGTTCTTCCGCCAGAACGCCGGCGCCGGTGGTCCGCAGTTGTATTCGATCGATCTCAGCGGCTATAACGAGCAGATGGTCAAGACACCGGCATTCGGGTCCGACCCGGCCTGGTCGCCGCTTCTTGAATAGGAGGCACGTTTGAGGCGCGGCAGATCTGCCGCGCTTGCGTTCCAACCGGCAGCGAACGACTGAAAAATAGGGCACCGGAAGGAATTCGTTAACCATAAGCGTTTGATCATGGTTAACCTAAATCCGTTAGAGTTCGGCAACTCTTAAATTAAATGATCAAGGAGAGAACGGCCATGAGCCGCATTCATACCCCGGCGATGAGCCGTATGCAGACCCTCGCTCGCAACCCGGCCGTCATCGCTCTGACGCTGGCCCTCGCTCTCGCAGGCTGCGCCAACAAGAAGAACCTTCCGAACAACGCGGGTGACCTTGGCCTCAACGGCGGTGGCGCCGGCGGCTCGGCGACACCTGGCTCGAGCCAGGACTTCACGGTCAATGTCGGCGACCGGATCTTCTTCGATACGGACTCGACCTCGATCCGTGCAGATGCCCAGCAGACGCTCGATCGTCAGGCTCAGTGGCTGCAGCGTTACCCGAACTACGCGATCACCGTTGAAGGCCATGCCGACGAACGCGGTACCCGCGAATACAACCTGGCACTCGGCGCCCGTCGCGCTTCGTCCACCAAGGAATATCTTGCTTCGCGCGGCATTCCTGCCAACCGCATCAAGACCATTTCCTTCGGCAAGGAACGTCCGGTCGCCGTTTGCGACGACATCTCCTGCTGGTCGCAGAACCGCCGCGCGGTTACCGTTCTCGGTGGCGCTGGCATGTAATGCCGGTGAGGGGCGGGGCCAGTCTCCGTTCCACACATGACATTTTGGTGAGAAAAGGTGGCCTTCGCGCCACCTTTTTTGTTTTTCCTTAGTTTGGCCCCGTTTCCCTTGATTTTGAACGTCGACTTGGTTGCTTTTTGACGGCAGTTCAGAAAAATCCGTATTGCGCCAATCCGGCGCAAGCTACAGCGCCGCGCACCGGGTTTCCGATGCGCACAGCGCGTTGTAGAACATAGGTTGCGCTTCGTTCTTTCCGAAAGCCATTCCGGCTTGAGGGCCGAAGCGCGGGAAGCAGGACGGACGACATGAAGAAAATTGTCTTGGCAGCGATGCTGGGGCTGGCGGCGATGGCGGGCCCTGCTGGGGCCTTCTCATTTCCGAAACTCTTCCAGGGCGAGCAAAGCGTTCCGCAACAGCCGCAGGCCGAACAACGGCCTGTGATCCTCGCGCAGGGCGGCGATGCCGTCCGGACGCAGCAGCTTCAGGAAGAGGTACGGCAGCTTAACGGCCGTATCGAGGAAATGAGTTATCAGCTCCTGCAGATGCAGGAACAACTGCGCAAAACGCAGGAAGATAACGAATTCCGTTTCCAGGACCTGGAAAAGAAGAAGAGAAGCGACTTGGGCGACACGGGCGGGCAACCGGCCGTGGCGTCCAACCGCCCTTCGTCTTCGGCTTCCTCCGGCGAAACCTCCACACCTGCTGCGCAAGGCGCCGACGACGTGGCTCGCATCATTGGTGAGCCTTCCAGCCCATCCGCGACCACAGGCAACCGCGCCGCACCAGCGCCAACAACGCTTGGCTCGATGAATCTCGACACGAGCGGAAATACTGTCGGTGCGTCCCGCAACGACAATGCCCGCAATTCGGCCGGTCTTCCCGGTGTTGCTTCCGGCTCGTCGCGAAGCGGTGGGTCCCAGGATCCGCAGCAGACGGCCTCGCTCGGCAGTGAGGGCGACAGCTACAAGATCGCCTATGACCATGTTCTTTCCGGCGACTACCCGCTCGCCGAGAAAGAATTCTCCAGCTACCTCGCCAGCTACCCGAAGAGCTCACGGGCCGCAGACGCCAATTTCTGGCTCGGCGAAGCGCAGTTCTCGCAGGCGAAATATGCCGATGCGGCAAAGACCTTTCTCAACGCGCACCAGACCTACGGCAAGTCCGCCAAGGCGCCGGAAATGCTGCTGAAGCTCGGCATGTCGCTTGCGGCTCTCGACAACAAGGATACGGCCTGCGCGACGCTTCGCGAGGTACCCAAGCGCTATCCAAATGCGCAGCGCGCCGTGCTCGGCAAGGTGACGACCGAGCAGAAGCGGCTGTCCTGCTGATCCTGCGGCGGTGACCACCCCGGATCCATCCCCGCAGTCAGCGGTTCGTGAATTTCTCGCCGGTCTTTCAAGGCCGGCGAAACTGCTTGTGGGGATCTCCGGCGGCAGTGATTCGACCGGGCTTCTGCTCGCGCTTCAGGAGGCGCTGGCTACTGACCCGGAAGGCGGGATCGAACTTGCCGCTGCCACGATCGATCATGCGCTGCGAGCCGAATCAGGCGCGGAGGCCGGCGCGGTGGCATCTCTTTGCGCACGCAAGGGCATTCCCCACACGATCCGCCGCTGGGACGGCGACAAACCAACGACCGGCATTCCGGCTGCTGCACGAGAAGCTCGCTACCGGCTGCTGATGGAGATCGCTGATGAGATCGCAGCCACCGCCATCCTCACGGGCCATACGCTGGATGACCAGATCGAAACGGTGGCGATGCGCGCAGTGCGCAACGGCACGAAGGGCAAGCTGGGTCTGGCGGGCATGGCAGGTGCAGTCCTGCTCGACAGACGGCGCTGGC
Organism: Rhizobium sp. Leaf306; assembly: GCF_001423425.1. Classification (GTDB taxonomy): domain Bacteria; phylum Pseudomonadota; class Alphaproteobacteria; order Rhizobiales; family Rhizobiaceae; genus Neorhizobium; species Neorhizobium soli. The sequence continues at coordinate 59,705 of NZ_LMNX01000004.1, read as the reverse complement.
TGCTGCGACCGTTTCTGTCTGTGCGTCGCTCAGCGATCCGGGATTTTCTTGCAGCGGGAGGCGAGGGCTGGATCGACGACCCGAGCAACCTCGACAGCCATTACGAGAGGGTCAGAACTCGAAATGCTCTGACGGGCATCGAAACGGTGACGATGGACGAGATTGCTGCGGCCGGCGCTTCGCGAACGTCCCTTTCCAGTCTCGCGGCGGAACTGGCCCGCGAGCAGCTGACGATCAGCCATGGGGTTCTGGCTTATCTTCCGGTCGAAGCATTGGGCGGCGATCCACTGGCTCGGGACCATCTGCTCGGACATCTCATCGCGCTCCTGGGCGGACGGGAACACGTTCCTTCGACCGAGACGATGACACGGGTCGCGGCATTTTTGGATGGCCGGCAGCTCGGCCGAATGTCTGCAGGGCGGGTCATCTTCGATCTGCGTCGGGATGGGCTGTATCTTTACCGGGAAAGCCGCAATCTGAACCCTGTTCGCATCGCGGCGGGGGCGGTGAAGGTCTGGGATGGCCGATACCGCGTCCACAACCCAACCAATAGCGAAATCGTGATCGGGCCGACCATTCCCGATCGCACGCTGGCGGGCTCGCTTTTCCCGAATGCGCCCGGGTCGGTCGCGATGCGGGCCATGGCGGCAATGCCACAGGTGCAAACACTCGAAACTGGCCTGCTGCACGCGATTGACATGCACCCGGTCCTGGGGACGTTCGAACGCTTCCTGTCGCAGTTCGAGCTCGAAATTGCAGCCCAGTTCGCCGATTTGGTCGGATGCGACGATATACCCCCGCTTCCGGTTAAGCTTTCCCAGCGGAAAAGCTAGGCGTCCGTGCCGGTTCGCCTTGGCAATGCCAAAGCTCAACCCTATGTTAGGTTCCAAGAAGGGCGGTCGCCATGATGTGACCGTTGGCATACTGGGGAGTTCGATGAACCCAAATTTTCGCAATTTTGCCCTCTGGGCCATTATAGCCCTGCTGCTGATCGCTTTGTTCAGCATGTTCCAGACGGCGCCGTCGCAGACGTCCTCGCGCGAAATTCCGTATTCGCAGTTCCTGCGTGACGTGGATTCCGGCCGCGTTCGCGACGTCGTCGTGACCGGCAATCGTGTCCTCGGCACCTATACCGAGAACGGCACCAACTTCCAGACCTACTCCCCGGTCATCGATGACAGCCTGATGGAGCGTCTTCAGTCGAAGAACGTCTCGATCATGGCTCGCCCCGAGACAGACGGATCGTCTGGCTTCCTGAGCTATATCGGCACGCTGTTGCCGATGCTGCTGATCCTCGGTGTCTGGCTGTTCTTCATGCGTCAGATGCAGGGTGGCTCACGCGGTGCGATGGGCTTCGGCAAGTCGAAGGCGAAGCTTCTGACCGAAGCGCATGGTCGCGTCACGTTTGAGGACGTTGCCGGCGTCGACGAAGCCAAGGCTGACCTCGAGGAAATCGTCGAATTCCTGCGCGATCCGCAAAAGTTTCAGCGTCTCGGCGGTCGTATCCCGCGCGGCGTGCTGCTTGTCGGCCCTCCGGGCACAGGTAAGACGCTGCTCGCCCGTTCGGTGGCAGGTGAAGCCAACGTGCCGTTCTTTACGATCTCCGGTTCGGACTTCGTGGAGATGTTCGTTGGTGTCGGCGCATCCCGCGTGCGCGACATGTTCGAGCAGGCCAAGAAGAATGCGCCCTGCATCATCTTCATCGACGAAATCGACGCCGTCGGCCGTCACCGTGGCGCAGGCCTCGGCGGTGGTAACGACGAACGCGAGCAGACGCTGAACCAGCTTCTGGTCGAGATGGACGGCTTTGAGGCGAACGAGGGTATCATCCTCATCGCCGCGACCAACCGTCCCGACGTTCTCGATCCCGCTCTTCTGCGTCCAGGCCGTTTCGACCGTCAGGTCGTCGTGCCGAACCCTGACATCGTTGGTCGTGAACGCATCCTCAAGGTGCATGCGCGTAACGTGCCTCTCGCTCCCAATGTGGATCTCAAGGTTCTTGCCCGTGGTACGCCCGGTTTCTCCGGTGCCGACCTCATGAACCTCGTCAACGAATCTGCCCTGATGGCAGCGCGCCGCAACAAGCGTCTCGTCACCATGCAGGAATTCGAAGACGCCAAGGACAAGATCATGATGGGCGCCGAGCGTCGCTCGTCCGCCATGACTGAAGCCGAAAAGAAGCTCACCGCCTATCACGAAGCCGGTCATGCGATCACCGCCCTCAAGGTGGCCGTTGCCGATCCGCTGCACAAGGCGACCATCATTCCGCGCGGCCGTGCGCTCGGCATGGTCATGCAGTTGCCGGAAGGCGACCGCTATTCGATGAGCTACAAGTGGATGGTGTCGCGCCTGACCATCATGATGGGTGGCCGCGTTGCCGAAGAACTGACATTCGGCAAGGAAAACATCACGTCCGGTGCATCCTCTGACATCGAGCAGGCGACCAAGCTTGCGCGTGCCATGGTCACCCAGTGGGGCTTCTCCGACATCCTCGGTCAGGTCGCCTATGGTGAAAACCAGCAGGAAGTCTTCCTCGGACATTCGGTTTCGCAGTCGAAGAACGTGTCCGAATCGACGGCCCAGAAGATCGATAGCGAAGTGCGCCGTCTGATCGACGAAGCCTATACGGAAGCGCGCCATATCCTGACCGAATACCACGATCAGTTCGTGGCTATCGCTGAGGGCCTTCTCGAGTACGAAACCCTTTCGGGTGACGAAATCAGAGCGCTGATTCTCGGCCAGAAGCCGTCGCGCGACCTTGGCGACGATTCGACGCCAAGCCGTGGTTCGGCTGTGCCGAGCGCCGGTGCAAAGAAGGACGAGCCGAAGGGCGATGCGCCCGAAGGCGGTCTTGAACCTCAGCCGCACTGATCTCTACTGCATCAAACCTATTGAAGCCGCTGCGGAAACATCCGCGGCGGCTTTTGCTTATCGACCTTAGCGGGACTGGTTCGGTAACGGGATATAAGCGATTTTGACGGTAATTTAGGTGCCAACGCAGATGAACTGTGGCATGAGCCGATCTTGGACGGCAGTGCCGCCGATCCGCTCGGGCATGTTGCACATACAGACATAACCGGGCGAAGACCGCGCTTTTGAGAGCGCGTGTACCAGGGAGCTTACATGACACGCCGCTATTTTGGGACTGATGGCATCCGCGGGCATTCCAACGTCTATCCGATGACGCCAGATCTTGCGATGCGCGTCGGTATTGCCGTCGGAACAATTTTTCGCAACGGAACGCACCGCCACCGCGTGGTGATCGGCAAGGATACCCGTCTTTCCGGCTACATGCTGGAAAATGCCATGGTCGCAGGCTTTACCGCAGCCGGCCTCGACGTGTTTTTGCTTGGCCCGATCCCGACGCCCGCGGTTGCCATGCTGACGCGCTCCCTGCGTGCGGATGTCGGCGTGATGATTTCCGCTTCACACAACCCGTTCGAGGATAACGGCATCAAGCTGTTCGGCCCCGACGGCTACAAGCTTTCCGATGAGCTGGAAATGCGGATCGAGGATCTGCTCGACAGCGACCTCCATTCGCAGCTGGCAAAATCGGCCGATATCGGTCGCGCCAAGCGCGTCGAGGGCGATATCTACCGTTATATCGAACAGGCCAAGCGCACGCTCCCGCGTGACGTGACGCTGCACGGTCTTCGGGTCGCGATCGATTGCGCCAATGGTGCCGCCTACAAGGTCGCGCCGCTGGCTCTGTGGGAGCTCGGCGCCGAAGTGGTCACGATCGGCAACGAGCCGAACGGCACCAACATCAATCTCGATTGCGGCTCAACCAGCCCGGCGGCGCTGCAGCGCAAGGTCCACGAGACGCGCTCCGATATCGGCATTGCGCTCGACGGCGACGCGGACCGTGTCATCATCGTCGACGAGAATGGCGATATCATCGATGGCGACCAACTGATGGCGGTCATCGGCGAAAGCTGGGCGGAAGACGACAAGCTGACCGGTGGCGGCATTGTCGCGACCGTCATGTCCAATCTCGGGCTCGAGCGCTTCATGGAGACCAAGGGCCTGACGCTTGCGCGCACCAAGGTCGGCGACCGTTATGTGGTCGAACACATGCGCAATCACGATTTCAACGTGGGTGGCGAACAGTCCGGTCATATCGTGCTGTCGGATTTCGGCACGACCGGTGACGGTCTTGTCGCAGCCTTGCAGATCCTTGCCCGCGTAAAGCGGCTCGATCGCCCGGTGAGCGAAGTCTGCCGCCGGTTTGAGCCGGTGCCGCAGCTGTTAAAAAACGTACGCTTCGCCGGTGGCAAGCCGCTGGAAAACGCCGTTGTGCGGCAGGCGATCGCGGATGCGGAAGCCGAGCTTGCCACCAAGGGCCGCCTCGTCATTCGCCCGTCGGGCACCGAGCCGCTGATCCGTGTCATGGCTGAAGGCGACGACCGGGCCCAGGTGGAGCGCATCGTCGGCGATCTCGTCACGGTGATTGCCAACGCCAGACCGGAAGCGGCCTGACGGATCGTTTGGATCTAGCCTCTCCCGGCTATGACGGGAGAGGGATGGGCCACGACCTCGTGGCCGTTCGCTGTTACGGCCGCCACTGCCTGAACTTGCCGTCCAGTGCGCCGTCGAGGTAGAAGGCGGCGCTGATCAGGGCGAGGTGGGTGAAGGCCTGCGGGAAGTTGCCGAGGAACTCACCGCGCGGATCGAATTCTTCCGCATAGAGCTGCAGGTGATTGCCGAACAGGAGCAGCTTTTCCATGTTGATCTCGGCTTCGGCCAGACGACCGGCGCGGGCGAGGCACTCCACATACCAGAACGAACAGGCGGCGAAGAAGCCTTCATCGCCGTCCAGGCCGTCCTTGCGCTTGTAGCGCATGACGAGCGCATCATCGGCAAGTTCGTTGCCGATTGCATCGAGCGTCGCCAGCCAGGCCGGGTCGGTGGCACTGATGAAGCGCACGAGCGGCATCATCAGCATGGACGCGTCGAGATCACTGCCACCCTTGGCATGAACGAAGTGGCCGAGATCGGCATTCCAGAAGTTTGCCCAGATGTCGTCGCTGATGGCATTGCGTGCCTCGACCCAGCGTCCGAACGGAGCTGTTAGCGACCGCTTCTGAGCCAGCCGGATGGCACGATCCACCGCGACCCAGCACATAAGCCGGGAATGCAGATGTTCCTGCGGCTCGCTGCGGATTTCCCAGATGCCGGCATCGGCGTCCTGCCAGATGTCGCAGACGTGGTCGACGATGCGCCGGACAGCATTCCAGTTGTCGTGGGAGATCGCCTCGCCGTATTTGTTGCTGATATAGACCGAATCGAGAAGCTCGCCGTAGATGTCCAGCTGGATCTGTTCGGCGGCATTGTTGCCGACGCGGATGGGTTTGGCACCGCCATAGCCCGAGAGGTGGTCGAGTTCCTGTTCGGTGTCAACGCGACTGCCATCGAGATTGTACATGATCTGTATTTCCCCACCTGGCGACCGGTCCGTCCTGTCGACGAGCCAATGGGAAAATGCGTTCGCTTCGTCCTGATAGCCAAGGCGCATCAGCGCGTAGATCGTGAAGGAGGCATCCCGGATCCAGGTCGCACGGTAATCCCAGTTTCGCGGGCCGCCCGGAGCTTCGGGCAAACCGAATGTTCCCGCTGCGGCAATGGAACCGTTCTTTTGCGAGGTCAAAAGCTTGAGCGCCAGTGCCGAGCGGGTGACGGAGGAGCGCCAGCGACCGGTATAGGTCGAGCGTTTTGCCCAGCCCTGCCAGTATTCTATGGCGTCCGCGATTGCAGCGCTGACAGCGTCCTTGTCCCAGACGTCGCCGTCGTCTCCGTCCAGAACAAAGTCGGCCGTCTCTCCGGCTTTCAATGAAAACGTGGCGCTGACACCGCCGTCTTCCTTTTCGAAGGTCACCGGGCCCGAGAGGCGAAGGGTGAAATCACCGCAGCGGAACGTTGACACGCCGCCGTCGACCGTGACCTCGGGCACCTTGCGCGCATAGTCGAAGCGCGGCCAGCAACGCAGCGAAAACGTCATCTCGCCGCGGGTGACTTCAACCCGGCGGATCAGGTTCTCCACCCCGTCCTCGGTTTTTGGCACCGGCATCAGATCGACCACTTCGGCGCTCTGGTGCTGTCCGAGCCAGCGGGTGAGGAGGACGTTGGTCTCGGGGATATACATCTGCAGACGACGGGCATCGTCGATGTCAGGCGAAAGCTCGAACGCGCCGCCCTTTTCCGGATCGAGGAGTGCGGCAAAGATGCTGGGACTGTCCAGATCCGGCCAGCAGAGAAAATCGAGCGCACCATCGCGCGCAACCAGCGCTAGGGTTCTCAGATTGCCGACCGCACCATGTTCGGCGATCGGTCGCGGCACGTCGGCGTGGACCGCCAATGATTTCCCAGTATCGGTATTCAGTTGTGTCAAAACCTGACCCTTTCCTATGCAGAACGGACAACTCCGAAGCAGCAGATCGGTTCGCCGATAACGTCTTGGCTCGCCAAGAAGTTACCCCTGATTTTTTAGGGATCGAACTTCGAGATGGTGCGTTCTCTTTCCCGCAAGGACGGGATGGAAGAGATGCAGCACGTTAAAATCGAAGCTGTCCGCAGGGCAGCGGTCAAACTTGTCGCAAGGCATGAGCAGGAAAAACTGAGGACTGCGCTCGCCGACCATCTTCGATCCGTGGCCGAGTTGAAACGCAAAGCCAAAGCGGACCGGGAAGGCTGACTGACGCGAGTGGGCGGCAGGCGAGGGCGTCATCCACGAAAAATTCGCCGATAATTTTTTAGAATTCACTTATATAATGTGAACATGTCGTTAAGAGCAGTGTGCTGTTAACCGCAAATCTTCACGAATATAACCTTGCTGGGGTTATAGTTAATCAGCATTTAACCTTTTTTCTTCATTCTTCATTGTCAAAGAGGTGGCCGGGCGTCGTGCCTGCCATTGACGCGACAAGCTTGGAGATGAGCCATGAAGAAGTGCCTAGCAGCCACGATGGCGTTCTTGCTGACGACCACCGTTGCCTATTCCGCGGATGTCTATCAGCCGCAGCCGGAAGCCTTTCAGGATGCACCGGAAGTGACCGTTCAGGAGTCGACCGGGTGGTACCTGCGCGGCGACGTCGGTTATTCCTTCAACAAGCTGCGCGGCGCCAAGTTCTTTCAGGGCGGCAGCTCGGCAAGCGAAACGGATTTCCGGTCGACGGATATCGACGACAGCTTCACGTTCGGCGGTGGTGTCGGTTACCAGATCAACAACTACCTTCGCTCGGACGTGACTTTCGACTACCTGACGAAGAGCGACTTTGAAGGGTCGACGAGCGGCAGCTGCGGCGTGGCGGCGGACTGCATCTCCAAGGATCGTGCATCGATGAGGGCCTATAGCCTTCTCGCCAACGTTTATGTCGATCTCGGCACATACGCCTATTTCACGCCCTATGTCGGCGCCGGTATCGGTGCGACCTACGTGAAATGGGACAAGCTGCGCAACACGTCCTGCGCCACCGGAAACCCGGCGCTGTGCGATGATTCGGTTGAACACGGCGGCAAGGGCTCGTGGCGCGCGACCGGTGCCCTGATGGCTGGCGCGACCATCGACGTGACCTGCAACGTCAAGGCCGATGTCGGCTACCGCTTCCGCTATGTCGACGGCGGCGACATGTTCGGTTACGCCTCGAATGGTGGTCCGGGCCGCGACAAGGGCTTCTACAGCCACGAAGCACGCCTTGGCGCTCGCTACGTCTTCGGCGGCTGCGCGACACCCGTCGCCTACGAGCCGGAACCGGCTCCGCTGGTCTATAAGTAAGCTTTATCTCGACCTCGAGAAAAAAGGGTCGCCTTCCGGGCGGCCTTTTGTCGTTTGGCGGCCCAGACGAAGACGAATTTCCGTTTGGCCCCGCTGCTTCGCCCTGTCATCTCACTGGGACACCGGGAGCGTTACGAGGACTGCGCGGTAGAGCCCGGTCACAGCACCAACCGCATCGGCAGCCGATCACGAACTCTTGACGAACGCACTCTCCGCCCGAAATGTCGATAAACGCGATTTTGATCGCGCTGTGGGAGAGGATGAATGAAGAAGTATTTTGTTTCGGCGGTTGTAGCTGGCGTTGCATTATCAGCGTTTGCCGGTTCGGCATCGGCCCAGAGATACCTTGATGACTACGTTGGACAGCGCATCAATGCCGTGAAAGACGATCTGCGCGACCAGGGCTTTCGCGATGTTGGACGCATTTCGGACCGGCGCGGCAGCTACGCACTCATGTTCGACGGCCGAACCTGCCTCGCGTTGCACGGAGGCAGAGGCGTGATCGACGACATCGACAGGCTTGATCGCCAGGATTGCGATCCAAGACGTCGGCCACGTTACTGACAACAGGTGAGTATGATCGACGGTCAGTCATCGAACGGACCGTCGATCCTATGTCTGTCGATTATGCGCAGGCTACGATCAGGTTCGATGACGTAAGTTTCGCTGATCCGTTCACCGAACTGGTTGCGAAATTCATGGGGTATCCTGCTGCCCACCGGTGCGTTTTTCAGCCGCGTGTGAGGCTGCCCTTTGTATGTGATGCTCCCGGGGATGGGGGAAAGGTCGACCTGTGATGTCGAGCAGGCCGTGAGGAGGCCTGCTGCAGCCAGTACAAGAAAGCGTTTCATGGTCTGCTCCTGGATCTGTAGGTAAGCTGTCAAACAGCCTGGGCGGAGAAAAGTTTCCTGACAAGCTGCGGGCTTCAGGCTCATATTGCTGAAGACGCACTGACGTTGCAGGGCTGCACGCCATTTCGACACTATCGGCGCGATAGTCTTTTGGACTTTGCAAGGGTGATCAGTCGGGGAATCGGCATATCATACATATGCTAGCGGACCGATCTTGGTCTTGTGCTACTCCGCGTCCATCAGCGCGATCTTGCTAGCCGCACTCTCCAGAAATCCATTTTCACTTGCGCTTTTCTCATCTTTCCACTATCCACGGCGGCGGGACACTCCTCCCCAACGAGGAGCCAATTACCTGGAAGGGTATACATATGGCCAATGCCGCAAAGCCGGACCTGCGTCCGAATAACGCCCATTTTTCTTCTGGCCCTTGCTCGAAGCGCCCCGGTTGGTCGCTCGACGCTCTCTCCGATGCCCCGCTCGGTCGTTCGCACCGCGCCAAGGTTGGCAAGGACAAGCTCAAGCAGGCCATTGATCTCACCCGTGAAGTTCTGAACGTTCCGGCCGATTACCGTATCGGCATCGTTCCCGCGTCCGACACCGGCGCCGTCGAAATGGCGTTGTGGTCGCTGCTTGGCGAACGTGGCGTCGACATGGTCGCCTGGGAAAGTTTTGGTGCCGGCTGGGTCACCGACGTGGTCAAGCAGCTGAAGCTGAAGGATGTGCGCAAGATCGAGGCCGATTACGGCGTGCTTCCCGACCTTTCCACTATCGATTTCGACCGTGACGTGGTCTTCACCTGGAACGGCACGACATCGGGCGTTCGCGTTCCGAATGCCGACTTCATCCCTGATGACCGCAAGGGCCTCACCATCTGCGACGCAACGTCGGCCGCATTTGCGCAGGACCTCGATTTTGCCAAGCTCGACGTCACCACCTTCTCCTGGCAGAAGGTGCTGGGCGGCGAGGGTGGCCACGGCATGATCATCCTGTCGCCGCGCGCTGTCGCCCGTCTTGAAAGCTACGTCCCGGCCTGGCCGCTGCCGAAGATCTTCCGCATGACCTCGGGCGGCAAGATTTCCGAAGGCATCTTCAAGGGTGAGACGATCAACACGCCGTCCATGCTCTGCGTCGAGGATTATATCGATGCGCTGCAATGGGCGAAGTCGCTCGGTGGCTTGAAGGCGCTGATTGCCCGTGCCGACGCGAATGCGAAGGTGATCTTCGATTTCGTGGCGGCCAACGACTGGATCGCCAATCTGGCGCAGGTCGATGAGACCCGCTCCAACACCTCGGTCTGCCTGAAGATCGCCGATGCCGATGTCGCCGCTCTCGACGCTGACGCACAGGCAGCCTTTGCCAAGGGCGTGACCTCAATCCTCGAAAAGGAAGGCGTCGCACTCGACGTCGGCGCTTACCGCGACGCACCGTCGGGCTTGCGCATCTGGGCTGGCGCTACCGTCGAAGAGGCGGACATGAAGGCGCTGATGCCGTGGCTCACCTATGCGTTCGAAACGCAGAAGGCCGCGCTTTCCAAGGCCGCCGCCTGATCGAATTCCGGTGCTGCCGCTCACCCGTCTAGGGACGCGGCACCGTTTCATCCGCATTTAGAGATTACACCCCTTATCAAGGAGCCCAACCCATGGCACCTCGCGTTCTCGTATCCGACGAACTCTCCGAAACCGCTGTCCAGATCTTTCGCGATCGCGGCGTCGAAGTCGATTTCCAGCCGAAGCTCGGCAAGGACAAGGACAAGCTCGCCGAAATCATCGGCAATTACGATGGCCTCGCCATCCGTTCCGCCACCAAGGCGACCGAGAAGCTGATCGCTGCTGCGACCAACCTCAAGGTCATTGGCCGCGCCGGTATCGGCGTCGACAATGTCGACATTCCGGCTGCCTCGAAGCGCGGCATCATCGTCATGAACACGCCGTTCGGCAACTCGATCACGACGGCTGAACACGCGATCGCGCTGATGTTCGCGGTTGCCCGCCAGTTGCCGCAGGCCGATGCCTCTACGCAGGCCGGCAAGTGGGAAAAGTCGAAGTTCATGGGTGTCGAAATCACCGGCAAGACGCTTGGCGTCATCGGCGCCGGCAATATCGGTGGCATCGTCTGCAAGAAGGCGATCGGCATCGGCATGCATGTCATCGCCTACGACCCCTTCCTGTCGGCGGAACGCGCACTGGACATGGGCGTCGAGAAGGTCGAGCTGGACGATCTGCTGGCGCGCGCCGACTTCATCACCCTGCATGTTCCGATGACCGACAAGACCCGCGGCATTCTCGGCAAGGAAAACCTTGCCAAGACCAAGAAGGGCGTGCGGATCATCAACTGCGCCCGTGGCGGTCTGGTCGATGAAGCAGCGCTTGCTGAAGCCATCAAGTCCGGCCATGTCGCCGGTGCTGGTTTCGACGTGTTCGAAGTCGAGCCTGCGACGGAAAGCCCACTGTTTGGACTCGACAACGTCGTGTGCACGCCGCATCTGGGCGCCTCCACCACGGAAGCCCAGGAAAACGTGGCCTTGCAAGTGGCTGAACAGATGTCGGACTATCTCGTCAAGGGTGCCGTTTCCAACGCCATCAACATGCCCTCGATCACCGCTGAAGAAGCACCGATCCTGAAGCCGTTCATCCGTCTTGCCGATGTTCTCGGTGCCTTCGTTGGTCAGGTCACGGAAGATCCGATCAAGGAAATCGAGATCCTGTTTGATGGCGCAACGGCCGGAATGAACACCAAGGCGCTCACCTCCGCGCTTCTGGCTGGTTTGATCCGTAACCAGGTGGCAGACGTGAACATGGTTTCCGCGCCGATCATGATCAAGGAAAAGGGCATCGTCCTGTCCGAGGTCAAGCGCGACAAGACCGGTGTCTATGACGGCTACATCAAGCTGACGGTCACCACCGACAAGCAGAGCCGTTCCGTCGCCGGCACCGTCTTTTCCGACGGCAAGCCGCGGTTCATCCAGATCAAGGGCATCAACATGGACGCCGATGTCGGCGCCAACATGGTCTACATCTCCAATACCGACGTACCCGGCATGATCGGCTTCATGGGCACCACGCTCGGTGATGCCGGCGTCAACATCGCCAACTTCCATCTCGGCCGCGAGAAGGATGGCGGCGATGCGATCGCGCTGCTTTATGTCGATGGTCCTGTTTCGAACGACGTGCTCGCCCGCCTGACCGCCAACCCGGCGATCCGTCAGGCCCGCCAGCTGGTCTTCAACGTCGAATAAACCATCCTCCCGGATGACCAAGACAAAGCCCGGTGCCAGCGCGCCGGGCTTTTTCGTTGTGATCAAGCCGATGTGATCGGTCCATACGCTAAATCTCCCGCTGGTTGTATTTGCATCGCTTGGCTCCCGTTTCATCGTCCGATATCTACTTCGGCGGGAAAAGATGGTGGTGGCTCTAAAATTCGCGCCTGCCACTCTCTATATCTAGGATCACGACCGCATCGGGCGGCCAGAGGAGAAACCAATGTTATCCAAGCTTCGGCGTTTCCAGAAACTCTTCGCGATCTTCGCGGTCGGAATGGCAGTTTCGCTAACAGCCGTCGATATGGCGGAGGCGCGCCGCGCCGGCGGCGGTTCCAGCTTCGGCAGCCGCGGTACACGCACATTCGCACCGCCGCCGACCACGAACACGGCACCAGGCACGGCAACCGGCATCAATCGTTCGATGACGCCCAACACGCAGCAGAACGCAGCGTCTCCTGCTAACGGCGCAGGCGCTCAGGCGGCTCAGCCGCGTCGTGGCCTGTTCGGCGGCATGGCCGGTGGTCTTCTCGGCGGTCTGGCTCTCGGTGGCCTGTTCGGCATGATGATGGGCAACGGTTTTGGCGGTATGGCCGGCATGTTCGGCATGCTGTTGCAGATCGCGCTGATCGCGGGTCTTGCCATGCTGGCCTTCCGCTTCTTCGCCCGTCGTCGCCAGCAGCAGCACCCGGCGGGTCCTGCGGGCAACGCGCGCGATAACGGTTTCGGGGGTAACAGCCGTGACAACAATAACCATGCCTACCAGGCACCGCAGAACAACGGTGGCGGCTTCCAGATCCCTAAGATCGGTTCTGGCGGCGGTGCGATGGGTGGCTTCGGTGCCACGCAGGCTGCGTCTGCTCCGCGTCAGGCGGGTCCCGACACGGATGAAGTCGGTATCACCGGTCGCGATCTCGGCCTCTTTGAAAAGATGCTGACGGATGTCCAGGCTGCCTATGGCGCGGAAGACTACGCGAAGCTTCGCAATCTCACCACGCCGGAAGCCATGTCCTATCTGGCTGAAGAGCTTGGTGAAAACGCCACCAACGGCGTGAAGAACGAAGTCCGCGACGTGACCCTGTTGCAGGGCGACCTTTCGGAAGCCTGGCGCGAAAACGGCCAGGAATACGCAACGGTTGCGATGCGCTACTCGAGCGTCGACTTCCTGAGCGATCGCAACACCGGCGCTGTCGCCGAAGGGGATCCGAATGCCGTCACGGAAACGGTCGAGATCTGGACCTTCGTGCGCAAGCCGGCCAATGACTGGAAGGTCTCGGCCATCCAGTCGGCTGCCTGATCAGCCAATCCCCAGCAGCGCGATCGTCTTGTCGTCGCGCTGGCCGCCGAAGAACTTCTCAAGGGCTCGCTCGAAAGGCGAGCCCTTTTCTGTTGCGGCTTTATCGAACAGCGTCATCGAACTGCGAAACTTCATGTCGTCGGGGAACCCGAGGATGGTGCGCGCCGAAAGTCCTTCATGCGGAAGCATGGCGTGCGTGCATTCGAGGAGACGTGGTCCAAGCACCGGATGGTCGAGATAGGTCTGGGCTTCTTCCAGAGAGGTAAGTGCGAAGCGTTGTGACATGATTGAGGGACCAAGACCGGCGATCTGCGGGAAAATGTACCACATCCAGTGCGACTCTTTTCGGCCGTTTCGCAGTTCGCTCATGACCTGCGCGTAGACCGGATCTTGTGCATCCACGAATCGGGTCAGATCGGATTTTCCGTTATCGACAGTCATGCCGCGCTCCTCGCATCATCTCCCAACGGCCGCCATGAAGACACCGCAACTGTGAAATTTTTGCGGCAGGGGTGTTTCATGCTGCACTGCACCCTAAATCGGTTGGATGGATTTTTTGATTACAGAGTTTCGTCAATATACCGACTGGCTGCCGAACTGGATGGTGAGCGTCGGCCTTCTCGTGGGCGCGGTCCTGATTGGTCTGGCGATCCACCGTTTCGCGTTCGGTATCTTCAAGCGGCTGGTGGAAGATAAGGACCTGTTCTGGCGATCGCTGGTGTCGCGCGGGCGCCGGCCGATGCGTTTGACGGTTCTGACATTCACTGTATCGTTTGCATCATCTATCGCACCGCTTGCGGCTCGACCCGCCGAAATCATCCGGCATGTGCTGCTGCTGGGTTTCATCCTCGTGCTCGGCTGGGTCGCAAAGACGGCTTTGCATATTTGGATGACGGTCTATCTGCGCCGCTTCAAGCTGGATGCGGAAGACAACCTTCTTGCCCGCACCCACGTGACCCAGTCGCGGATTGCCGAGCGCATTGCCGGCGCGATGATCGTCATCGTCACGGTCGCCGCGATGCTGATGACCTTCCCGGCCGTCCAGCAATACGGCGTCAGCGTGCTCGCCTCCGCCGGTGTCGCCGGTATCGTGCTGGGCCTTGCCCTGCAGCCCATGCTTAAAAACATCTTTGCCGGCATCCAGCTTGCCATCACGCAGCCGATCCGCATCGACGATGCGCTGATCGTCGAAGGGGAGTGGGGCAATGTCGAGGAAATCACGTCGACCTATGTGGTGGTGAAGCTGTGGGACTGGCGGCGCATGATCCTGCCGCTCTCCTATTTCATCGAGAATCCGTTCCAGAACTGGACCCGCGAAGGTTCGGCCCTGATTGGCACCGTGATGATCTATCTCGACTATTCCGTTCCCGTCAGCGCCATCAGGCGCAGGGTCGAGGAAATCGCCAACGAGTCGAAGATCTGGGACAGGCGCGTGGTCAATGTTCAGGTGACGGATTTCAAGGAAAGCGTGATGGAGATCCGTATCCTGATTTCCGCCAACAACGCGCCGAAGACGTTCGACATGCGTTGCGAGATGCGCGAGAAGATCATCGACTTCGTTCAGCGGGAATATCCGGCAGCGCTGCCTCGTCTAAGGGCCGAAGGTGCGAGCAACAGCAACGGGCACGCAAACGGCGCCGTCGCGGATACGGCCCTGCGTCACGCGAACTTCCAGTCCTGATGTTGCTGCTCTCTGACACTGAGGGCACAGATGGGGTGAACGGGCTTCTCTTGCGCGCCAGCTCATTCCTTTCTATATCCTCTTTCTGAAAGCCTTTGCGCGGACGATCCCGCACATCTGGTGCCACTCTGCCGGCGTGCTTGCTGCCGCGGCCTGAGAGACTTTAAGAGAGTACCCCGTGAATACGCTGGATTTTGACAAGAAGCCGGAAGATACGCGTGTCGTGGTCGCCATGTCGGGCGGCGTGGATTCCTCCGTCGTGGCCGGCCTTTTGAAGCGCGAAGGCTATGACGTGATCGGGATCACGCTTCAGCTCTATGATCACGGCGCGGCCGTGCACCGGGCGGGCTCCTGCTGCGCCGGCCAGGATATCGACGACGCGCGCCGGGTCTGCGAGACGCTTGGTATTCCGCATTACGTTCTCGACTACGAGAAGCGGTTCCGCGAGACGGTGATCAATCCGTTTGCCGAAGCCTATGCGATGGGCGAAACGCCGGTTCCCTGTGTTGCCTGCAACCAGACGGTCAAGTTTGCCGATCTTTTGGCGACCGCGCGCGAGCTCGGGGCCGATGCTCTGGCGACCGGCCATTACATCCGTTCGGCGCCGAACCCCACGGCCGACAATCCGGGCCGGCGTGCGCTGTTCAGGCCGATCGATGCGGACCGCGACCAGAGCTGGTTCCTGTTTGCGACAACGCAGGAGCAGATCGACTACCTGCGCTTTCCGTTGGGTGGCATGGGCAAGGCGCAGGTGCGCGAGCTGGCCGAAGACATGGGGCTGGTGGTTGCCAAGAAGGCCGACAGCCAGGATATCTGTTTCGTCCCTGCCGGCAAATATGCCGATATCATCGCCAAGGTGAAGCCGAACTCGGCTTTGGTGGGCGATATCGTCCACATGGACGGCCGCGTGCTGGGCCGCCACGAGGGGATCGTCCATTACACGATCGGTCAGCGCAAGGGTCTGGGCGTTGCGACAGGCGAGCCGCTCTACGTGGTTTATCTCGATGCCCGCTCGCGCCGCGTCATCGTCGGGCCGAAGGAAGCACTCGATACGCACCGCGTCTATCTGCGCGACGTCAACTGGATTGGCGACGGGACGCTGCAGGATGATGCGGGCAACGGCTTTGCGTGCTTTGCCAAGGTACGCTCGACGCGCCCGCCGTCACCTGCCACGCTGCATACGGATGAGCGCGGCGTCTATGTCGATCTGGCGATCGGCGAGCAGGGCGTGGCACCCGGTCAGGCCTGCGTTCTCTATTCCGCAGAAGGTGCCGATGCGCGCGTCCACGGCGGCGGCTTCGTCGAACGGTCCGAACGAGCGGCCGATGCCGAGGCATCGTTGCGGGCGCTTCTGGCGACCCCTGTAGCCGCTTGAAAGACCGGTTTTATTCGGCCTGGAGAATGAACGAGGGATCGGGAAAATAGCGGCTCAAATCTCGCCGTTTTTCTCCCATCCTGCGCTTGACACTTCAGTGACGCGGGTTCTATAAGCCGCACATCCAAACGGATCGAGACACTCGATCCACCCTGTGGCGGGGTAGCTCAGTTGGTGAGAGCGCAGGATTCATAACCCTGAGGTCGGCAGTTCAATTCTGCCCTCCGCTACCAAATTTCCCAGATTGTCCGATTGATATTCTGCTGCTTCAAGCTCGAGATATGCGAGCGTTCGCTCGGCTGAGTTCTTCAGCACGGTCTCGTGCTAAATCCTGCAGCTGGCCAGTTTTCACAGGCAGCAGCTGTTGCGGAAAATCACTTCGCCCGCGCGGCCAGCGCCTTTGCGCGCTTCATCCTGGCGAGGCGTTTCTTTGCGAGGTTGCGGCGGTGCTTGCGAGCTCTGATCTTGAGCTTGGCCTCCCGGTTCTCCAGTCTTCGCTGCAGGCGGACCTGATCGCGGAAGTGCTTGTCGTACGCAAGCGCGCGCGCGCGAACTGCGAAGAACACGGCTGCAATCAGAAGGACCAGGAAACCCAGCAGTGTTACGAGAATGGTGACCATTATTGCGATGCGAACCTTTTTGCTCGCATGAGTAATAGCTCACTTTCCGATAGGGTCAATGTCGCGAAGTTGCAGGAGTGCGCAGGCGTCCGTCGAGAGCGCACTCCTGCGCATCTTTGCGCGTCCCGGATCAACCGGTACGTTCGATGCGCTTTCCGGCGCTGTCGAAAAGATGAAGGTGGTGGGGCGCTGTCGTCACGGGCAGTTTCTCGCCGATCGCGATGCGGGAGCGGCCGGGGACCCGGAAGACAAGAGGGCTTCCGTCCGACGTCGCACCATGGACGTAGCTTTCTGCTCCGACCAGTTCGACGGCGATGACCTCGACCTCGGCTCTGAAAGGCGAGGAAACCTCTCCCTCGGCAATCACGATGTCTTCCGGACGAATGCCGACGGTGGCGACAGTGGAGGGAAGGCCTTCGGCCACGCTCCAGCCGCCGGCCTTGCCGAGCGTCATCAGGTTCATCGAGGGCGATCCGATGAAGGTTGCGACGAAGGTGGTAGCGGGTTTTTCATAGAGCTCGATCGGAGTGCCGACCTGCTCGATCCGGCCGGCATTGAGGACGACGAGGCGGTCGGCGAGCGTCATCGCTTCCATCTGGTCGTGGGTGACGTAGATCGACGTCGTGGCCAAGGACCGCTGCAGACGGCGGATCTCGACCCGCATCTGCACGCGCAGTTTCGCGTCGAGGTTCGACAGCGGCTCGTCGAACAGGAAGGCTGCGGGCTTGCGCACGATCGCGCGGCCCATCGCCACACGCTGCCGCTGGCCGCCGGAAAGCTGCCGTGGCTTGCGGGCGAGGAACGGCTCGATTTCGAGTGCGCGCGCGGCCTCGGTGATGCGCCGTTCGATCTCGTCCTTCGAGGTTCCGCGGTTCTTCAGACCGTAGGCAAGGTTCTGCTTGACCGTCATGTGCGGATAGAGCGCGTAGTTCTGGAACACCATCGCGATATCGCGCTCGGCCGGTTCCATGTCGTTGACGCGCTTGCCGTTGATGATGACGTCGCCACCGGTGATGCTTTCGAGCCCGGCGACCATGCGCAGCAGCGTGGACTTGCCGCAGCCGGATGGGCCGACCAGAACGATCATCTCGCCGTCTGCGATGTCCAGTGACACGCCCTTGATGGCGTCGATATTGCCGCCATAGACCTTGCGGACGTCTTTCAGTTCAATTGTTGCCATTACTTTTCGGTCTCCACCAAACCTTTGACGAACCAGCGCTGCATGAGCACCACGACGATGACGGGAGGGATGATTGCCAGGATCGCCGTGACCATGACGTAGTTCCAAGGAGTTGATGCATCAGTGAAATCGACCATGCGGCGCAGGCCGATGATGATCGTGTTCATCTCCGCACGGTCGGTGACGAGCAGCGGCCAGAGATACTGGGTCCAGCCGTAGATAAACAGGATGACGAACAGGGCCGCGATATTGGTCGTCGACAGCGGCAGCAGGATATCGCGCATGAAGCGGAACGGTCCTGCATTGTCGATCCGCGCCGCCTCGACCATTTCGCCGGGAATGGTGAGGAAGAACTGGCGAAACAGGAAGGTCGCCGTCGCCGATGCCATCAGCGGCAGGGTTAGGCCGGCATAGGTGTTGAGCAGGCCGAGATCGACGATTACCTTGTAGGTCGGCAGGATGCGCACTTCGACCGGCAGCATCAGGGTGATGAAGATCATCCAGAAGAAGCCCATTCGGAACGGAAAGCGAAAGAAGACGATCGCGAATGCCGACAGGAAGGAGATGATGATCTTGCCGACGGCAATTGCGACCGCCACCACGAAGCTGTTGAACAACAGCCGCTCCAGACTGACGCCGACGACGCGCTCGACACCGCCGGAAATGGACTCGCTGTAGTTCTCGACCATATGGCCGCCCGGCAGGAGCGACAGCGGTGGTCGGATGATCGCGCTCGACGTCGCCGTCGAGGCAATGAAAGTGTAGTAGATGGGGAAGGCGACGATGATGATCCCAAGGATCAGCATCAGATGCGCCATCAGGCGTGCGACAGGACGGTTCTCGATCATCTGATAATTTACCCGTAATGGACGCGTCGCTCGACGAAGCGGAACTGGAAGGCGGTCAGCGCGATGACGATGACCATCAGGATCACCGACTGGGCCGCAGACGAACCGAGATTGAGGTTCACGAAGCCGTCGTTGTAGACCTTGTAGACCAGCGTTTCGGTGGCCTTTGCCGGTCCGCCGCCGGTGACCGAATGGATGATGCCGAACGTGTCGAAGAAGGCGTAGACGGTGTTGACGACCAGAAGGAAGAAGGTGGTCGGTGCAAGCAGCGGGAAGACGATCGTCCAGAACCTTCGGCTGCCTCGCGCGCCATCGATCGCGGCGGCTTCGAGCAGGGATTTCGGGATTGCCTGCAGGCCGGCGACGAAGAAAAGGAAATTGTAGCTGATCTGTTTCCAGGCGGCTGCCACCACGACCAGAGACATTGCCTGGTCGCCGTTCAGCAGCGGGTCCCATGCAATGCCGTTGCGCCGCAGGATATAGGCAAACGTGCCCATGGCCGGGTTGAACATGAACAGCCACAGCATGCCGGCAACGGCCGGCGCCACTGCGTAAGGGATGATCATCATCGTGCGGTAGAAACCCTTACCACGCACGACGGTATCGGCAGCTGTCGCCAGCAGAAGTGCGACACCCATGGAAAGCAGCGCGGTTGCCACGCTGAAGACGACGGTGACGCGGAGCGCGTGAAGATAGCTCTCGTCGGCCAGGATGGCGGAAAAGTTGGCGAAGCCGACAAAGCTGCTCTGCAGCCCGAACGGATCTTCGCGCATGGCCGACTGGTAGAGCGCCTGGCTGGCCGGCCAGAAGAAGAACACGACGGTCAGGACAATCTGCGGCGCCACCAGAAAATAGGGCAGCACCTTGTTGGGAAATACGACGCTTTGCACGGGCAGGCTCCGTTGAAATGCTGCAGGCCGCCCGCGACAGTCGCCGGGGCGGCCCTTATGCTTACCGCTTACTTGCCGATGGCTTGCTGAATGGCGGCATTGCCCCGCTGGACAGCCTTGTCGAGGGCGGCCTTGGCATCCTGCTTACCGGCGAGCATCGATTCGAACTCTTCGTTCATGATGTCGCGGACCTGCGGCAGGTTGACGAGGCGAACGCCCTTGGAGTTCTCGGTCGGAGCCTTGCCCATCATCTGCAGCAACGGCGTTTCGCGCGCCGGGTTCTTCTCGTAGAAGCCGGATTTCTTGGTATCCTCATAGGCTGCCATCGTGACCGGCATGTAGCCGGAGACCTGGTGCAGTCGCGACTGGATCTTGGTCTGCGACAGGAAGTTGAAGAAGGTCGCGACCCCCTTGTATTCGGCATCGCTCTTGCCGCCGAATACCCAGAGGCTGGCGCCGCCGGGGATGGTGTTCTGCGGGCGTCCCGGACCTTCTGCATAGGGCAGCTGGCCAATGCCATATTTCAGGCCGGACTTGACGATGTCGCCCAGACCGCCGGAGGATTCGGTCAGGATGGCGCATTCGCCTGATGTGAACAACTGCTTGGCTTCAGACGTGCGGCCGCCGTAACGGAACGTGCCGTCCTTGGCGAGATCAGCGATTGCCTGGAAATGCTTGACGAAGGGTTCGGCGTTGAAGGCAAGCTTGACGTCGGTGCCGCCGAGGCCGTTTTCATTGCTGCCATAGGAAAGGTTGTTCCAGGCCGCAAAGTTTTCCGTCTGGATCCAGGTGAGCCATGTCGAGGTAAAGCCGCAGGGAGCGGCACCGCTGGTTTTGATCTTCTTGGCAGCGTCAAACACCTCGCCCCAGGTCTTCGGCGGCGTGTCGGGGTTGAGCCCGGCCTTCTCGAAGATATCCTTGTTATAGTAGAGGATCGGCGAGGACGAGTTGTAGGGGAAGGACAGCATCGTGCCATCAGGCTTCGAATAGTAGGCAACGATCCCCGGCAGGTACTGGCTCTTGTCGAATTTGAAGCCGCCCTTTTCCAGAACGTCCGCAACCGGCACGATGGCACCCTGGGCGCCCATCATGACGCCGCTGCCGGCGTCAAACACCTGCATGATGGCCGGCGGCTGCTTGGCGCGGAAGGCGGCGATGCCGGCGTTCAGCGTTTCCGGGTAGGTGCCCTTGAAGACAGGCATGACCTTGAAGTCCGACTGGCTTTCGTTGAATTCCTTGGCGAGCTGGTCGACAACCTCGTTGTTGGCGCCGGTCATGGCGTGCCACCACGAGATTTCCGTCGCGGCCATGGCGGTTGATCCCATCAGAAACGATGCGGTCGCCAGAATTGCCGAGCCTGTAATGACTTTCATGAAAATTCCTCCCTTGGCATGAATACCGGTCGAGATCCTCCAATCCCGATCGACGCACCGTGTCGATGACGGCGCATTGGCGGCGACTATGTGTTGGGGAGAGCGCCCGCGTCAACACCTGTCGTTCGCGGCGGGCCGATGGTTTGTGGATAGAGAAAGCAGATGAAGCGGTGTCGCTTCAGCCTTCAAAGCGGCTGACCGGCCCGAAGCGTGATCCGGGTCAGTTCGGAGGGAACACCGATCCGCAGCGCGAAACCGGGCCAAATGCCCGTGCCGTTGTTGACGTAGAGGGTCATCCCGCCGATCTGATAGCGGCCCGAAACAAAGCCGTTGTTGGCGCGTGCGACCACGCGATCAAGGCCGACAACCATGCCGCCATGGGTATGTCCCGACAGCTGGAGGGCGATCCCCGATGCGGCGGCTTTCTGTGCCAACCTGGGCTGATGGTCGAGAAGAATGATCGGCGCGTCGGCGGGGGCATCCGCAATAGCCGTATCAAGGTCCGGGGCCGGCGCTCCGTGTCCGCGTGCCGAAAGGTCCGTGACACCGGCCAGCACGAGCCTGCCGCTCCCTCGCGTCAGCACAACGTGGGCATTCTGAAGCATCGTCATGTTCAAGGTTTCGAGGTGGCGCATCCAGTCCCGGTAATCGAAGAAGTATTCGTGGTTGCCAGGGATGGCATAGACCCCATCGCGCGCCCGCAGGCTTGCCAGCGATGCGACGTCGCCGCGGCGGTCTGCGACGCTTCCGTCGATAAAGTCTCCCGTGATGACGATGAGGTCCGCATCGAGCGCGTTGGTTTTCGATACGACCGCCTCGGCCCATTTCGCTGGGAACAGCCGGCTGATGTGGAGATCGGTCAGCTGGACGAGGCGATAGCCCTCGAATTCCGGCGGCAGGTTTGCGATTGCAATCTCGATGTCGTTGAGTGGCGGTACACGGATTGCCTGGCTGACACCATAGGCGGAAAGGCAGAGCGCGACGCCACCCATGGCATAACGGAGCCCGGCGGGTGCGGCGGGGAAGTGTCCGTTGAAGGGCATGATCAGGAGCGAGGCGACATCGAGTGCGATCTGGAAGACGGCCACGAAAACGATCGCGCCAAACAGGAGGTTGAACGCAATGATCAGCGGTCGCGGAAACTCCGGCGAAAAGACCGAGCCGGAGGAGAGCCGGCTGAAGAAATGGTATTGCGAGGCGATCAGCAAAAGCACCGCCACTGCCACCTTCGCCGACCAGTGCCAGGGCAGCGGCTGAATGAAGCGGAGGACGACAATCAGCCAGGGCAGTCCAAAGATGAGATGAAACATTGGGTACTTTCAGTTGCGCATGTCGACCGCGGCGCCGGTTCCGCAATCCTACCTATCCCTCGTCGATAGGGTGTGGAAGAGCCGAGCGGGCCGTGTCTGCTCGAAGTAGCGCAGATCAGTCCCGTATCTTTCCGTTTGACGGCTTGAGGCAGGTGCCATGTTCGTGGCTGCGGCTGTTTGATCCTCCCCTTGAGTCGCGGCTGGAGTTCGTTAACATGCCTGTTGGAGGAGGGGCTTCGCTTCTCGATGGAAACCGCGGAGACTGACGGTCAGACTGTGCGAAGTCATGCGCAGGCTGACTGTTTGTTCGCGCGATCGGTCGAGGAAGCGGACGTGTGATGCCGTCGTTTACGGCTGTGGCGCATCCCTCGAAGCTGGCTATCTGGTTTCTCGAAAAAAGGACGCGACCTTGGACATCAAACAGATCATCGGCGGCCAGTCGGCCGACGCCATTTCGGGCAAGACGTTCGAACGGATCAATCCCTATACGGGCAATGTCGCGAGCCGATCACCGGCGTCCGGCATCGAGGATGCCAAGGCCGCGGTCGCCGCAGCGCAGACCGCCTTTCCGGCGTGGTCGACGACCGGTCCCGGTGCGCGTCGCGCGCTTCTCAACAAGGCGGCCGATGTTCTTGCGTCCAAGGGTGGTGAGCTCACCGAGCTGATGACCGCCGAGACCGGCGCGACCGGCGGATGGGCCGGCTTCAACGCACATCTTGCGGCCAACATGCTGCGCGAGGCGGCGGCCATGACGACCCAGATCCAGGGTGAGATCATCCCGTCGGACAAGCCCGGAAACCTGTCGATGGCGATGCGCCAACCGGTCGGCGTCTGCCTTGGCATCGCGCCGTGGAATGCACCGATCATTCTCGGCGTGCGGGCCATCGCGATGGCGCTTGCCTGCGGTAACACGGTCATCCTCAAGGCCTCCGAAGCATGCCCCGGACTGCATGTCGCGATCGGCAAGGTGTTTATCGAGGCCGGTTTCCCGGATGGTGTCGTCAACGTCATCACCAATGCACCCGAGGATGCCGCCGTCGTTGTCGAGGCGCTGGTTTCGGCACCCGAAGTCCGCCGCGTCAACTTTACCGGTTCCACCAAGGTCGGCCGCATCATCGGCGAACTCTGCGGCCGCCATCTGAAGCCGGCGATTCTCGAACTGGGCGGCAAGGCACCGATGCTCGTGCTCGAAGACGCCGATATCGATGCTGCCGTCAACGGCGCGATCTTCGGCTCGTTCATCAACATGGGCCAGGTCTGCATGGCGACCGAAAAGCTGATCGTCCACGACAGTATTGCTGACGAATTCGTGGCGAAACTGTCCGAGCGCGCAGCCAAGCTTCCGGCGGGCGATCCGCGCGGTCACGTTGTGCTGGGTTCTCTTGTGACGATCGGTGCCGCGGAGAAGATGGAAGAGATCATTGCCGACGCGATCGCCAAGGGGGCCAGTCTCACCGCGGGCGGCAAGCGCACCGGCAGCGTCGTGGAGGCTACGGTGCTCGATCACGTCAAACCCGGCATGCGCATCTATGACGAGGAGTGCTTCGGTCCGGTCAAGCCGATCATCCGGGTCAAGGACGAGGAGGAGGCGATCCGGATCGCCAATGATACGCAATATGGTCTCTCGGGTTCGGTCTACAGTCGCGATATCCAGCGCGCGCTCGCCGTCGCCGGCCGGGTGCAATCGGGGATCTGCCACATCAACGGCCCCTCTGTCGCGGATGAGGCACAGATGCCGTTCGGCGGCGTCAAGGGCTCCGGCTATGGCCGCTTCGGCGGCAGGGCTGCGATCAACGAATTCACCGATCTGCGCTGGATCACCATCGAGGATCCGCACCAGCACTATCCGTTCTAGCGCGAACGCGGCTGAAGAGGGAGGCTGGCCATTGCGCACGGCGCGCGGGGTTACCTCGTGACGTCGATCACGATCCGGCCGCGCACCTTGCCGGCGATGATCTCTTCTGCCAGTTGCGGCAGGTTGGACATCGGTTCCGTTCTGGTCATGGCGGCAAGCTTTCGGCTGTCGAGATCGCGGGCAAGGCGCGACCAGGCGGTGAGGCGCTGTTGGCGCGAGGCCATGACCGAATCGACCCCGATCAGGGTGACGGCGCGCAGGATATGGGGAAGGACCGTCGCTGGAAGGTCGGGTCCGCCGGCAAGGCCGCAGGCTGCGATTGCGCAGCCCCGCATGGTCTGCGACAGGGCGTTGGCAAGCGTCGTCGAGCCGACGCTGTCGATGCCGCCGGTCCAGCGCTCCGTTTGCAGCGGGCCGCCCTTTTCGGCAAGCGTCGCGCGATCGATGAAGCTTGTGGCACCGAGCGAGGCCAGATAGTCGTGGGTTTCGGGGCGACCGGTCGAGGCTGTGACGACGTAGCCGCGCGCCGCCAGAAGCGCGATCGCCACCGAGCCAACGCCACCGGCGGCGCCGGTCACGAGGACTTCGCCTGCGCCGGGTTTGATCGAGCCCCATTTTTCAAGCGCGTCAACGCAGAGTGCCGCGGTATAGCCCGCCGTGCCGATTGCCATCGCCTGTTCCATCGTGAAGGCGTCGGGCAGCGGGATCAGCCATTCCGGTTTGACCCGCTGGTAGCGGGCATAGGCGCCCCATTCCGTTTCTGACAGGCCCCAGCCGTTCACGACCACCTTGTCGCCCGGCTTCCAATCTGGCGAGCGTGATTCGACCACGGTTCCGGCAAGATCGATGCCGCCGACCATCGGCATCCGGCGAGCGATCCGGCCCTTGCCGGTGATGGCCAGACCGTCCTTGTAGTTGACCGTCGAATAGGCAATCTCGACCAGAACGTCATTGTCAGGCAGATCGGCGAGGGAGATTTCCCGGAAGGCGCCTTTCGGCTTGCCGTCGACGGTATCGATCACCATGGCGGTAAATGTCTCGGTCATGTCCATGCCTCCCGGGCTCTTCAGGTCTTGACGAGTTGATCCTTGTCTATCCAGATCTCGATGCACTCAGGCGCGTCGGCATCAGGGACCCCACAGGTCAGGCCTGCCTGCGGGGTGCTCCGATCAGGCGACGAGCGGCGTGGTCTTGCGCTCGCGAGGCCGGCCGATCCGCTTCGGCGCCTTGATCTCGACCGCCTGGGCGGTGGTCAGCGCGCCACGAACCGCATCGGAAATGGTGGTGACGACAAAGTCTGCATCGATGTCCTCTGTCGCAAGGGGGCTTTCCCGCTGACCGTCGACGCCGGTGATCATGATCCCCACCCGAACCGACGGCTTCTGTCGCTTGAACCGGCGGACGGCCTGGCGGGCGTGGGCTTTGGAGCCGCCATTGAGGAAAGCGATGAGAACCGTGTCGACATCGGTCAGGTTCATCAGGCTTACCGTCTTGCCGCTCACGGCCGTGTGGTCGGCCTGAGACACGGTGGCGCCCTGAATGGCGAGAACCTGCGACAACATGGCGGCCGCGGCATCGTCGATCGCGCCTCTGCCGCCGAGGCAGAGAACGGATTTCCCTTCGCCGCTGGGCAGGTCGATTTCACCGGTGATCTGCTCTGTGACAGCGGCTTCCCCTTCGGCCGGATCGTCTTCCGCTTCTTCCTCGATCGCGATCTCCGCCAGATTGCCGATCAGCGTCTGGGTGGTGGAGGCAAACAGGGCGATCTGGGCCTCGCTCATCACGCCGCGCTGCCGGTCCAGTTCACCCAGCCTGAGTGCAGGCAGTCCGACTTTTTCATAATAGTCGACGAGATACTCCTCCTCGAGAAAATCCTCCGCGTTGTCGGTCGCCTCGTTGGGATCGCCGGCAAGCAGTCTCTGGTAGAGTTTTTCCTGCGGTTGTAGAACCGGCTCATTGCCGAGCAGCACGTCGAGAAAGCTGAACTGCGGGACGTAGCGACCGAGAACGACGAGACAGACGGTGAGGGGGGTCGACAGCATCAGTCCGACAGGCCCCCAGAGCCACGACCAGAAGATGGCCGAGACGATGATGGCGAGCGGCGAAAGGCCCGTATGGCTTCCATAGAGCCACGGTTCGACGACGTTGTTGCTGACGAGTTCGGTGACGATAAACAGTGCGGCGACCCAGGCAACCAGCGACCATCCGGGGGCAATCGCCAGTGCCAGAAACAGCGGCAGGATCATGCCGATGACCGGACCGATGTAGGGGACAAAGCGCAGGACGAGCGTCAACAGTCCCCACAGGATGGCGTTCGGAATGCCGAGCAGCCAGAGGCCGATCGAGATCGGCAAGGCATACAGCGCGTTGACGACCAACTGCATCAGCAGATATTTGCCGACGCGTTTTCCCGCGTCCTGAAGAGCCGCCGTTGTCCTGTGGAGATCGCCGAGGCCGACAAGGCGTATGAACCGGTCGCGCAGTTCCTCCCGCTCAAGCAGCATGAAAATCACGAGGACGATAACCAGACCCGCGGTTGCAAAGGGACTGATGAGTGGCAGAATGAAATTGCCGAGCGTTTCGATCGGGTTGGCGCGGGTTACGATCTCGACAGGCATCGGATCGCGACGCTTGATCTGTGGCGGCGCGTCTTCCTTGCTTTCTTCGGCGTTGTCCTGCAGTTCCGAGCCTATGCGCTCGACGACCTTGCTGAGATGTTCGAAAACGCCGTTGCCGGAGCCCGCCTGGCTGAGAGAGTGCACCTTCGCGACGATGTTGCGCTGATAGGTCGGAATATTGTCCGCGAGATTGGCGACCTGTCCGGCCACGATGAAACCGAAGGCTGCAATGACAAAAAACGCGGTGGCGACGGCGAGGAGGACGGCGGCGATCCTCGGGACGTAGCGCTTGCGCAGGAAACTGACGATGGGTGCGAGCGTGAAGGTAAGAAGGAGTGCGAGCGCAAGCGGCACAAACACTTCCTGGCCGACATAGAGGATCACCGCCACGCCGATGAGAATAAGGATCGTTCGGCCCGAAAGGGTCGGCGCGCTCAGCCCGACAGGCTTGTTCGCGATCCCCGCCGCTGCGATAGCCCCTTTACTCATGTCGCTCATAGCCGTCCCCGATTGAATGCGCTGCTGCCAGAAGCCAGGCATGACAGTGTAAATGCGCTTGGAACAAAACTTATCGAGCGGTGACGCAAAAATAATTCGCGACAGCCGTTTGCGGGTCACGCTGACGGGGAAAGTGGAAGCGTTCAAGCCAAGCAAAACCGCAAGTCGTTGCGGCACGGTTTGTCCCGGAAACGATTAGCTGGACGCAAATCGCGAGAGCGAGACCTCGGCCGACCATTCGAGGTCGCTGGGGTTGTAGTGGACGTCCCGTTCGGAAAACGACAGCGGATTGAGGCCGTAGCACTCGGTCCAGCTGCCGCCCGGCTCGATGATCTTGTCGCTTCGAAGCGTTGCCCTGTAGATCAGCGAGCTGTGACCCGCCTGGCGCGCACTCAGCGTGAAGGATGTCGCGAGCAGCTGTCTGTCCGCGTTGTTGGTGAAGGTAACGGAGACGGGCGCGCCGGGTGCCTGGCAGGTCGCGCCTGAGGAGCTTGCGACCACAGCGACGGATTGGTTGGTCGGCACGTGCGAATTGATCTGGCCCGACATCAGCAAGAGCCCGACATAAAGCACCGCCAGAACGGCGACCGCCGCGATGCCCGCCCGTCGCGAGTACAGGAAGAGAACCACGACGGCTGCTGCGCCTATTACCCAAATCATCGCGCACCTGTCTTTTCCGGAGTGATATCAACTCCGTATATGTAAGGATTTGGAGGTTAAACCGCAACGGGAACTCCGCAAAGGCCATGCCCTAAGCGGCCGACAGCAAGATACCGACACGCGAGCGTGCGGGCAAATTCCTATGCGGTTTATATTTCTTAGGCTTCTGGGCCATCTCGAATCCCTATGGGGTTCCGCCGCATATTGAGGACGAGACGGATCGTGATCGTCTCCAGCCGGAGAGAGAATGACGCGTTATCAGAACGACGCCCTTCCTGGCTGACACCACGAACAACCAGGATTCCAGAACAATGATGGACCTTATTCTCGTCGCGGCGACTGTTGGCTTCTTCGGTCTCTGCTCGGTCTATACCCGCGCCTGCGACAGGCTTTGAGAGGGATGCCATGACCCTCGATTATATCCTCGGCGGCGGTGTGACCGTCTTCCTCGCCCTCTACCTCACCTATGCTCTCATTCGCCCCGAACGCTTCTGACCAAAGCTTCAGCTTGCCCGAAAGTCTCTTCCCATGACCTTCAACGGATGGCTACAGATCCTCGTCTATTGCGGGATCCTCCTTCTGCTCGTCAAACCGCTCGGGGCCTATATGGCCCTTGTGTTTTCCGGCGGGCGCACCTTTCTCTCCCCCGTGTTCGGTCCGATCGAACGCGGGCTTTACGCGCTGGCCGGCACCAGCGAGCGTGAAGAGCAGCACTGGACCGCCTATGCGTTTTCCGTGCTGATGTTCAATCTCGCCGGTTTCCTGCTGCTCTACGGTATCCTGCGGCTGCAGGACGTTCTGCCGATGAACCCGGCAGGTCTCGCATCGCCCGGACCGGAATTGTCGTTCAACACCTCCGTCAGCTTTGTCGCCAATACCAACTGGCAGAGTTACGGCGGCGAAAGCACCATGTCCTATTTCAGCCAGATGACTGGGCTCGCGGTGCAGAACTTTGCCTCGGCTGCGACAGGCATGGCGATCGCCATCGGCCTCATTCGCGCGTTTTCGCGGGCATCGGGCAAGGCGATCGGCAATTTCTGGGTCGATACGACCCGTGCCACGCTCTACATCCTCTTGCCGCTCTGCGTCTTGCTGACGCTCATCTATGTCTCGCTCGGCGTTCCCCAGACGTTTTCGGCATACGTCAATGCCACGACGCTTGAAGGCGTCCAGCAGACGATCGCCGTCGGCCCTGTCGCGTCGCAGCTTGCCATCAAGATGCTCGGCACGAATGGCGGCGGTTTCTTCAACGCCAACTCGGCGCATCCTTTCGAAAACCCCGACAGCATTTCCAACATGATCCAGATGCTGTCGATCTTTGCGATCGGTGCCGCCTTTACCAACGTGTTCGGCCGGATGGTCGGCAATCAGCGCCAGGGCTGGGCGATCCTCGCCTCGATGGGCATCCTGTTTCTGGCAGGCGTCACCGTTGTCTACTGGGCAGAAGCGTCCGGAAACCCGATCATGCATACGCTCGGCCTTTCCGGCGGCAACATGGAGGGCAAGGAAGTCCGCTTCGGCGTCGTCATGTCGTCGCTGTTTGCGGTCATCACCACGGCGGCCTCCTGCGGCGCGGTCAATGCCATGCATGGCTCGTTCACGGCACTCGGCGGACTTATTCCTCTGATCAACATGCAGCTCGGCGAAGTCATCGTCGGCGGTGTCGGCGCGGGCTTCTACGGCATCGTGCTGTTCATCATCGTCGCCGTCTTCGTGGCAGGTCTGATGGTTGGCCGCACGCCGGAATATCTGGGCAAGAAGATCGAGGGCAAGGACATGAAGATGGCACTTCTCGCCATTCTCTGCCTGCCGCTCGCCATGCTGATCTTCACGGCTGTCGCCAGCGTCCTGCCCTCGGCGGTCGCCTCGATCGGGACGGCCGGTCCGCACGGCTTCTCCGAGATCCTCTATGCCTATACCTCGGCTGCCGCCAATAACGGCTCCGCCTTCGGGGGACTGTCGGCCAACACGCCCTGGTTCAACATCACGCTCGGCATCGGCATGCTGATGGGCCGCTTCCTGGTCATCATTCCGGCGCTGGCAATTGCCGGTTCGCTGGTCGCCAAGAAGACGGTTCCGGCGTCTGCCGGCACGTTCCCGACCGACGGCCCCCTGTTTGTCGGTCTGCTGGTCGGCACGATCATGATCGTCGGTGGCCTGACCTTCCTGCCGTCACTGGCGCTCGGTCCTGTCGTCGAGCACCTGATGATGATCGCCGGCCAGACGTTCTGAGGTCACGCCATGGGTCACCGTCAGACGCACCCCGCACAGTCTCCTCCCGTCACGCCAAAGCGTGGCGGGACGGTCCCCCGCTGGTGGTGCGGATCGAACGCCATTCTCGTGATGATGACGGCCCTGCTCGCCATCGTCGCAACACTAGAAATCCTTCGTGGCTGACCTTTTCCCGGTCGCCTCCCTTTCCAAGGCTGGAGCCTCATATGAGCCAGGCAAAATCCGATAGCGCACCAAGATCCGCAAGTATCCTGGACAAGCGCATCCTCGTTCCGGCAATCGGCGGTGCTTTCACCAAGCTGAACCCGAAAACCCTCGTCAAAAACCCGGTCATGTTCGTCGTGGCCACCGTGTCGGTGCTGACCACCGTGCTGTTCCTGCGCGATCTTGCCGCCGGCAGTGACGACCTGGGCTTCTCCCTGCAGCTCAACATCTGGCTCTGGTTCACCGTCCTGTTCGCCAATTTCGCGGAAGCCGTTGCCGAAGGACGTGGCAAGGCGCAGGCGGAATCGCTGCGCAAGGCCCGCACCGAGGTCCAGGCAAAACTTCTCACCGGCAAAGAGCGGACCGATTTCCAGATGGTCGCCGGCACCACTCTCAAGCTGAACGACATCGTTCTCGTCGAAGCCGGGGACATCATTCCCTCGGATGGGGAAGTGATCGAGGGCGTCGCCTCCGTCAACGAAGCCGCGATCACGGGTGAATCTGCTCCGGTCATCCGCGAATCCGGTGGTGACCGCTCGGCTGTGACAGGCGGCACGCAAGTCCTGTCCGACTGGATCCGCGTGCGCATCACGGCAGCCGCCGGTTCGACCTTTATCGACCGGATGATTTCGCTCGTCGAAGGCGCGGAACGTCAGAAGACCCCGAACGAAATCGCGCTCAACATCCTTCTCGCGGGCATGACGCTGATCTTCGTTCTGGCAACTGCGACCATTCCGGCGTTCGCCTCCTATGCCGGCGGCTCCATCCCCGTCATCGTGCTGGTCGCGCTGTTCGTGACGCTGATCCCGACGACGATCGGCGCGCTGTTGTCGGCAATCGGCATTGCCGGCATGGACCGCCTGGTGCGCTTCAACGTGCTCGCCATGTCCGGCCGCGCGGTTGAGGCTGCCGGCGATGTGGATACGCTTCTGCTCGACAAGACTGGCACGATCACGCTCGGCAATCGCCAGGCGACGTCCTTCCGTCCGGTCAAAGGCGTATCGGAACAGGATCTTGCCGATGCGGCGCAACTCGCCTCGCTGGCCGACGAAACTCCTGAGGGACGTTCCGTCGTCGTGCTTGCCAAGGAAAAATACGCCATCCGCAGCCGCGACATGGCGAGCCTGAAGGCTACCTTCGTTCCCTTCACGGCACAGACCCGCATGAGCGGTGTCGATCTGGACGGAGAGCAGATCCGCAAGGGTGCGGTCGATTCCATCCTTTCCTATATCCGCCAGAATGCCGTGGCCGGTGGGCCCGTCACGCAGGACGCCGTCCTGGTGGAATGCCAGGCGATTGCCGACGAGATCGCCAAGGCCGGCGGTACGCCGCTGGCCGTTGCCCGGGGCGGAAGGCTGCTCGGCGTCATCCAGCTCAAGGATATCGTCAAGGGCGGCATCCGCGAGCGGTTTGCCGAATTGCGCCGCATGGGCATCCGCACCGTGATGATCACCGGCGACAATCCGATGACGGCGGCAGCGATTGCGGCCGAGGCGGGGGTCGACGACTTCCTTGCCCAGGCAACGCCGGAAAACAAGCTGTCGCTGATCCGCGAGGAGCAGGCCAAGGGCAAGCTGGTCGCCATGTGCGGCGACGGCACCAACGATGCGCCGGCGCTCGCCCAGGCCGATGTCGGCGTGGCGATGAACACCGGCACGGTGGCGGCCCGCGAAGCCGGCAACATGGTCGATCTCGACAGCGATCCGACCAAGCTCATCGAAATCGTCGAGATCGGCAAACAGTTGCTGATGACCCGCGGCGCGCTGACGACGTTTTCGATCGCCAACGACATCGCCAAGTATTTCGCGATCATCCCGGCCATGTTCCTGGCCTTCTATCCGCAGCTCGGCGTCCTCAACGTGATGGGGCTGGCGACACCGCAAAGCGCCATTCTGTCGGCGATCATCTTCAACGCGCTGATCATCGTTGCCCTGATCCCGCTGTCGCTGCGCGGCGTCAAATACCGCGCCGTCGGCGCCGGTGCGCTGCTGTCGCGCAACCTTCTGATCTACGGCCTCGGCGGTATCATCCTTCCCTTCTTTGCCATCAAGGCGATCGACATGGTCATCACAACCATCGGTCTTGCCTAAGGAGCATTCGTCATGTTGAAACAGATCCGTCCGGCAATCGTCATGATCGTTGCCGTCACCGTCATCACCGGTCTTGTCTATCCGTTTGCCATGACCGGCATCGCCCAGGCGATCTTCCCCGTCCAGGCGAATGGCAGCCTGATCGAACAGAATGGAAAGGTCGTCGGCTCCGCGCTGATCGGCCAGGCTTTCACCGGCGAGCAGTATTTCCATGGTCGCCCGTCCGCTGCAGGCGATGGCTATAACGCAGCCTCGTCGTCCGGTTCCAACCTCGGCCCGACCAGCCAGAAGCTGATCGACCGCGTGAAGGCCGACACGGAGGCTGCGAAAGCGACCAACCCGGGCGCGGATGTGCCGATCGACCTCGTCACCGCATCGGGCAGTGGTCTCGATCCGCATATCTCGCCGGAAGCGGCGCTGTTTCAGGTACAGCGTGTTGCAAGGGCGCGCAGCATGGATGAAGGGGCCGTTCGCGCCCTAGTCGAGCGGCATATCGAACAGCGGGAACTGGGCTTTCTGGGTGAGCCAGTGGTGAATGTGTTGGCGCTGAATATGGCGCTCGACGCCGAGAAGTCGTAGTTGAACGAGCGGCGGTCAGTTTGGCCGCCGCTCGTTTGCGGAACGAAAGACCTCCATGCCGGACGCAAAACACGAAGGCGCAAGCAGACCATCACCGGACGCTCTTCTCGAGTACGCCCGGCAGGAGGGGCGTGGCCGGCTGAAGATCTTTCTCGGGGCCGCACCCGGCGTCGGCAAGACCTATGAAATGCTGATGTCCGGCCGCAGCCGAAAGGCCGACGGCATCGATGTGGCGATCGGCGTGGTCGAAACACACGGGCGGAAGGAAACCGAAGCGCTGGTCGAGGGTTTCGAAATGATCCCCCGCCGCGTGTTCGACTATCGCGGCCAGCAGCTCGACGAGATGGATCTCGATGCGATCCTCGCGAGACGCCCGCGTCTGGTGCTGGTCGACGAACTGGCCCACACCAACGCCCCCGGCAGCCGCCATCCCAAGCGCTACCTCGACGTCCTCGAAATTCTCGCCAGCGGCATCGACGTCTTTTCGACGCTGAATATCCAGCATGTCGAGAGCCTGAACGACATCGTTGCGCAGATCACGCGCATCCGCGTTCGGGAAACGGTACCGGACTCGGTGATTGACCGCGCCGACGATATCGAGATCATCGATATTACGCCGCAGGATCTGATCAAGCGTCTGCATGACGGCAAGGTCTATCTGCCGACGACCGCGCGCCGTGCGGTCGAGAACTACTTCTCCCCGGGCAATCTCACGGCTCTGCGCGAACTGGCGCTGCGTCGCACGGCGCAGCGGGTCGATGATCAGCTCCTCAATCACATGCAGGCGCATGCCATCGCGGGTCCCTGGGCTGCGGGCGAACGCATTCTCGTTTGCCTCGATCATGGCCGAAACGGCGCGGCGCTGGTGCGCTACGCCAGACGCCAGGCCGACAGGCTGCGGGCACCCTTGACGGCGCTGCATCTGGAGACGCCCGGATCTGCCAATCTGGGCGAGGCCGACAAGGACCGGTTATCGGCTGCGATGCGGCTCGCCGAACAGCTCGGTGCAGAAACCGTGACGCTGCCGGCCTCGCGGGTGTCGCGGGAAATCATCGCTTACGCCAATGCTCACAACTTCAATCACCTGATCATCGGCAAGTCGACCAAGCCGCGCTGGCGAGAGCTGTGGGATGGGTCGATCACGCACGATCTCATCCGCTATTCCGGGGCAATCAGCGTTCATGTCATGTCCGGCGGCAGCGAGGAGGCTGTCTCGACGGGCGTCAGGACAGCGCCGCCGACGAGAAGGCTCAATCCGAAACACTATATCCGCGCATCGCTGTTCATGACGGCGGCGGTTGCGATCGGCACGCTGCTCGACCGGGCGCTCGACGTGCAGAACCTGGCGCTCGTCTTTCTGATGGGCGTGCTCGCTTCGGCAATCCGGGGAGGGCTGGGGCCGGGTCTCTATGCGTCCTTCATCGGCGCTCTCGCCTTCAATTTCTTCTTTCTCGAGCCGCGCTACACGTTCACGATCCGTGATCCGGAAAGCGTCGTTGCGCTTCTTTCGTTTCTCGGAACCGCCGTTGTCGCGAGCAATCTGGCCGCGTCGGTTCAACGGCAGGCGATCGCCGCCCGGCAGAGAGCCCGCACGACCGAGGATCTCTACCTGTTCTCGAAAAAGCTCGCCGGCACGGGAACGCTTGACGACGTGCTCTGGGCCACCGCGTTCCAGATCGCCTCCATGCTGAAGGTTCGGGTCGTCATTCTGTTGCCCGAGAACGACACCCTTGCCGTCCGGGCCGGCTATCCGCCTGATGACACGCTTGTCGATGCCGACATCGCGGCTGCGAAATGGACATGGGAACACAATCGTCCGGCCGGCCGCGCTGCCGATACGTTACCCGGCGCCAAGCGGTTGTACCTGCCGTTGCGCACAGGACGCGGGGCGATCGGCGTTGTCGGGCTCGACAACGACAGGCAGGGACCGTTGCTCACCCCGGACCAGCAGCGTCTGTTCGATGCGCTGGCCGATCAGGCAGCACTCGCGATCGAGCGCATTCAACTCGTCGCTGACGTCGACAAGGCAAAGCTTGCCGCCGAGACGGACAAACTGCGCACCGCACTGCTGACCTCGCTTTCGCATGACCTGAAGACGCCACTTTCGGCCGTGCTCGGATCGGCGAGCACGCTCAAGGATTTCGGGGCGAACCTGACCGATCACTCGCGAGACGAACTTCTGACCACCGTGATCGAAGAGTCCGAGCGGCTCAACCGGTTCATCGTCAACCTGCTCGACATGACGCGCATCGGTTCCGGCGCCATGGAGCCAAACTTTGCGCTTCATTATGTCGGCGATATCGTCGGGACAGCACTGAAGCGGGCGCAGAAAATTACTGCGGATCACAAGCTGAAGGTGGCTATTCCATCCGAAATGCCGATGATCAGAAGCGATCCGGTCCTACTGGAGCAGGCACTCTTCAATCTCATCGACAATGCGGCCAAATATGCGCCAGAGGGCACAACGATTGAAGTTCTGGGCTGGTCAGATGCGAAATACGTCACCCTCGCCGTTCTGGACGAGGGGCCGGGGATCCCCGATGCCGACCTGGAACGGGTGTTCGACACTTTCTACCGGGTGCGCAAGATCGATCATGTCAAGGCCGGCACGGGGCTTGGACTGTCCATCAGCCGCGGTTTCATCGAAGCGATGGGTGGGCGTCTGACGGCGGGAAACAGACAAGCGGGTGAGGGCGCGATCTTTACGATCCGTATGCCAATTCCGGCCCAGCTGCAGATTGACGGAGACATGCGATGAACCAGGCCGCCACGAGAATTCTGGTCGTCGATGACGAGCCGCCGATCCGCAAGCTGTTGCGGGTCGGGCTTTCGACGCAGGATTTCGTCATCATCGAAGCCCCGAACGCGAGGACCGCAATGGAACTCGTGGCCGCGGACCAGCCCGATCTCGTTCTGCTGGATCTCGGCCTGCCTGATATGGCCGGGCACGATCTTCTGGCGAAATGGCGCGCCGAGGGGCTGACGCTGCCGATCGTGATCCTGTCGAGCCGGACGGATGAGGAAGGGATCGTCAAGGCGCTGGAAATGGGTGCCGACGATTACCTTACCAAGCCGTTCAACATGAACGAACTGATTGCGCGGATCCGGGTTGCGTTGCGCCACCGGCTGCAGACCCAGGGCGAAAAGCCGATCTTCCAGACGGGTGACCTCAGTGTCGATCTTGTCCGACGCGTGGTCAAGGTGAAGGGCGAGGAGGTAAAATTCTCGCGCAAGGAATACGACATCCTGCGGATCCTCGTGCAGCATGCGGGGCGCGTGCTGACCCACCGATACCTCATCGACCAGGTCTGGGGGGAGATCACCGACATCCAGTATCTACGCATCTACGTGCGCCAGATCCGTCAGAAGATCGAGGAAATGCCCGACCAGCCGCGATACATCCTGACCGAAACGGGCGTCGGCTACCGGCTGGCCGAAAGCTGAAATCCGGCCGCGGGGTGATCTGGCCGGTTGATCGGTGTATGTCTGCAGCCTGATTCCCGACTGTGATGCGCATCCATGGAAACCTCCCTCTATCTACCGGTCAAATCCTTTCTCGAGACTGCAGGCTATGTGGTGAAGGGCGAAGTTGGCGGCTGTGATCTCGTTGGTCTGAGTGAGGGCGATCCCACCGTCGTCGTCATCTGCGAGCTCAAGCTGAGCTTCAATCTGGAGCTTATTCTCCAGGCGGTCGACAGGGCGGCTATCGCGGACGAGGTGTGGATTGCGGCAAAGCTTTCGCTGAAGGGCAAGGGCCGCGAAACGGACAAGCGGTACCGCGACCTCTGCCGCCGGCTTGGCATCGGTATTCTCGGCGTTTCGGCCGCAGGAGATGTGAGCGTCATCGTCGGCTCCGTGTCGCCGATGCCGCGGACCAATCCGAAACGACGTTCCAGGCTGATGCGCGAACACCAGAAGAGACGCGGCGATCCCGTGCTGGGCGGCAGTACGCGGGTTCCCGTCATGACCGCCTATCGCCAGCAGGCGCTTAGCTGCGCCGCCATGGTCTCCAACGGTCCGTCCCGCGTGCGCGATATCAGGGCGGTTGCCCCGGATGCCGGCAAGATCCTGCTTTCCAACGTGTATGGATGGTTCGAGCGGCTCGACAGAGGCGTCTACGGCCTCACCGACGCTGGCCGTGAAGCACTGCAGAGATGGCCCCAGCCGGATCCCCGCCCTTCTGACGTTTGATTACGGGCAGGGGCTCCCACGATTACACCAATGTTCCATGGCTGCATCAGTTTTATGAGGAAATGCGAGAATTATTTGCGACACTTAATCGCGAATTAACTTGTGTTCGGATTCACGAAGTCTCAATGCGTTTGTAGTTCAGTGTGGCGAGCTGAAAGCCGCCAGGCGCGTCCGCGTGGTCGCTTCGAACCGTATTGGAATTATCGCATGCTTGCCTTGATCGACCGCTACATCAAGCAGGCCTGTGCGTCGGACCGGTTCGAGACGCGACGCAAAGTCCTCGCATTCGCATTGCTCATGACCGTTTGCGTCACCGTTGTTGCCGACATTCTCAACGTTGCGGCCCACTACACGCTTCATGCCTTGGGATGGCTGCCGTATGACGTCGTGCCCGCCGCAACGGTTGGGGTTATCATCTCGACTGTCGTGGCATCGGCGCTGACATTTTCGATCGTCTATATCGTTGGTCTAGCAATTCATCACCTCACGATCTCCCGGGCGGCTTTCGAGCATTTGAGCCGGACGGACATGTTGTCGGGGCTGATGAATCGGCGAGCGTTCCTGGATGAGGTGACGCGCGCTCCCGCCGCATCTTCTCTCATCCTGTTCGATATCGATAAGTTCAAGGCGATCAACGACCGCTTTGGCCACGATATCGGGGACCAGGCCATCATTGCAGTTGCGCATCAGCTCGCCGAGATCTTTTCGCAAAGTCGTGCCGTCGCCCGGATCGGTGGTGAGGAGTTCGCAGTCCTCGTGTCAGCGCTTTCGCCGACGGAGCGTCTCTCGCTCGCGCACCGCTGCAGGGCCCTGATTGCTGCGCGGCCCATACAAGCGGGCAAAAGGCAGGTCGATATCACGGTGTCCGGTGGCGTTGCGGACCAGGAGGACTACCCTACGTTCGAGGCTCTCTACCAAGCCTCCGACAAGGCGCTGTTCGTTGCCAAGGCGTCCGGGCGCAATTGTGTCGTGCACAGCAAAGACATCGCGGTCATTCTCGACGCGCATAAGGTGGCCACGATGTAACGGCCTGCTCCGGTAGGTGGTGAGAACACGCTCCAATTCGTTCAGGCCGCTGTCAGCTTGCCGTCATACCCATCCGGTGATGACAACCGGAGGTAAACCCATGCTCACAATCCGAAACACCGCTATTGCACTTGCCCTTTTCGTTGCTGCAACGCCTGCACTGGCCGCCTCTATGGTCAAGGTTGTCGAGTCCGGCGAAGCGGGTGAGCCGATGACGTTGACGATGGATCAGACGACCGTTCCGGCAGGCGACACAACGTTTATGGTCCACAACGACGCGACGACCGAGGAGCACGAAATGGTGCTCGTCAAGTTGAAGTCGCCAGATCAGACACTCACCGTAGTCAAGGCCAAACATCGCGTCGATGAGAAGACGCTGAAAAGCCTTGGCGAAGTTGCCGATCTGAAGCCCGGTGCCGACGGCCAGTTGAAGGCCAAGCTCGTCCCCGGAACGTATATGCTCTTTTGCAACATCAAGGGCCATTACGAAGCCGGCATGCATGCGACCCTCACGGTGACGAAGTAATCACCGCTTGCGTGTGGGCTCCGCCGCCTCATAGCGGCGGTCAAGTCACGATCGGACCGTCAGGCAGACGTGGTGGCCAGCGAAAGGCGTTGCAGCTGTGCAACGCCTCAGGTTGAACCGCGGCTCGATGTCAGGGACGAGCGGTTTCGCGGGAGATAGCGGCCGCGGCTTTCGGGCCCGGTCAGCTCTCCGTCCTTGACGATGGTCCTGCCGCCAAGAAGCACCTGCACCGGCCAGCCGCGGATCTCGAGCCCTTCATAGGGCGTATAGTCCGCGCCGTGTTTCAGGAGGTCGTTCGTGACGGTGACGCGCTTGTCCGGATCCCAAAGCGCGATGTCTGCATCGGCGCCGATCGCGATCGTGCCTTTGCGGGGATAGAGACCGTAGAGTTTGGCATGATTGGTCGAGGTCACGGCAACGAACGTGTTGATGTCGATGCGCCCCTTCATGACCCCTTCGGAAAACAGGATCGGCAGGCGGGTGGCGACGCCCGGTATGCCGTTCGGGATCCAGCGAAAGTTGCGCTTGCCCTTTTCGTTCAGCTTACCTTCCGGATCGTCGAAGCGGAAAGGGCAGTGGTCGGAGGAGAACAGGTCGAAGACGCCCTGTTCCAGTCCCTCCCAGCAGGCATCCTGGCTCGCCTTGTCGCGCGGCGGCGGCGAGCAGACGAATTTGGCGCCTTCCATCTCCGTCTGGTCGAGATCATCAGCCGTCAGCATCAGATATTGCGGGCAGGTTTCGCCGGCGATCTTCTGGCCGCGCTTTCGGGCGCGGCGGATCTCTTCCATCGCCTCGCGGTTGGAGACATGCACGATGACAACAGGCACATCGACGATTTCGGCCAGCGACAGCGCCCGGTGGGTGGCTTCGCGTTCGGCGGCGATTGGTCTGGTCGTGGCGTGGAATTTCGGGGCGAACTTGCCTTCTTCCTCATGCCGGCCGATCAGGTAGCGGATCGCATCCTCGTTCTCGCAATGAACCATGACCAGCGCGCCGGTGCGCCGTGCGGTGTCGAGCGTGGCCAGGATCTCGTCGTCGCGCAGACGCAGACCCTCATAGGTCATGAACACCTTGAGCGAGGTATAGCCGTCCTCGACAAGCGCCGGCAGTTCCTGTCCAAGCACCTCAGGGGTCGGATCGGTGATCACAAGGTGGAAGGCGACGTCGACATGGCATCTGCCTTCGGCCTTGGCGTGATAGATCTTCAGGGCCTCGCGCAGGCTCTGGCCCTTCTCCTGCATGCAGAAGGCGAGAACCGTGCTGTTGCCGCCGATGGCCGCCGACCGGGTGCCCGTATCGAAATCGTCGGCCATGACGATGCCGTCGCCGGATGGCTGGTCGAGATGGACATGGCTGTCGATTCCGCCAGGCAGGACGAACAGCCCTGTGGCGTCGATCACCTCGTCGGCATCGGTGAGTTCCGCCGCAAGGGCGGCGATCCGGCCATCCTTGATGCCCACATCGCTCACGAACGTGTCGCTGGCGGTAACCACCGTGCCGTGTCTGATGACCGTATCGAAGCGCATGATCCGTTCCCTTCTTAAGCGGCGGCGACCGCGCGGCCAGCGTCGGTCGCGAGGATCCGATCGAGTGCTGCGGTAAAGCGATCGATCTCGTCCAGCGTGTTGTAATGGACCATCGACACGCGAACCATGCCGCCGTGGTCGGTCAGCTCAAGGTATTCGGCAAGCCGGCGCGAGTGGAAATCGCCGAAGCGGATGGCGATCTTCTCGCCGTCCATCGCCTTGCAGACTTCGCCGGCGTCGCGGCCATCGAAGCGGAACGCGATCGTCGGGACCCTCGTGCTACCGCTGTTCGTCGTCTGGCCGACGATGCGGCAGTCGTTGCGCGAGCGCAAGTAAGCGAGAAGGCGTTCCACCAGCAGGTTTTCCTGGGCGGTGATCGCTGCGAACGCCGCCTCGATCTTCTGGCGCACCGTGCCGGTCTCGCCGGCCTGTTCTCCAAGCGCCGTCAGGTAGTCGACGATGCCGCAGGTCGAATAGGCAAGCTCGTAGTTCGGGTTACCCGGCTCGAGCTTGCCCGGCACTTTGTCCTTGCCGTAGAAGTAATGATAGAGCGTATCGAGCTCGGCCAGCAGATCGTATTTGCCATACATCAGCGCGTAGTGCGGACCATAGGTCTTGTAGAGGCTGAAGACGTAGTAATCGACATCCAGCGCCTGCACGTCGACGGCGCGGTGCGGGGCATAGGCCACGGCATCGACGCAGATCTTTGCGCCACGGGCATGCACGAAATCGGCGATCTCTCTGATCGGGTTGATCGATCCGAGGATGTTCGACACGTGCGTCACGCAGACGAGCTTGGTGCGATCGCTCATCAGCGGAGCAAGGTCGGCGAGATCGAGCGTCAACGTGTCCTTGTTGAGCGGCCAGAACTTCAGCGTGATGCCGCGCTCCTGCAGCCGGTCCCAGGGACCGATATTGGATTCGTGATCGCTGACGGTGACGATGATTTCGTCGCCGGGCGAGAGCTGGCTCTGCATGGCGCGGGCAAGGTTTTGCAGCAGCTGAGTGGTGGAAGCGCCAAAGACGATTTCTTCCGGACGCGAGGCGTTGACCAGGTTCATGGCCGCGGTGCGCGATTCGTAGAGTGCGGCGGCCGCTGCCTGCGAGACCGCGTAGGAGCCGCCGATCTGGACGTTCTTCTCGATCAGGAACGTGTTGATGCGCTCAACCGCACCTTTGAGGATTTGCGATCCGCCGGCGTTGTCGAACAGCGTCCAGCCGCGCGCGAGGCCGGGAAACTGGCTTCGTACATAATCGAGATCGAGTGGTGAAGTGGTGTTCATCCCTGTGGTCCTGCGTTTGTTGTTCTTCAATGATTGAGCACGGCGCGCAAGAAACTGCGTGTCCGTTCTTCCCGAGGATTGTCGAATATCTCGGCCGGCGTGCCGGC
Source organism: Rhizobium sp. Leaf306 (assembly GCF_001423425.1). Classification (GTDB taxonomy): domain Bacteria; phylum Pseudomonadota; class Alphaproteobacteria; order Rhizobiales; family Rhizobiaceae; genus Neorhizobium; species Neorhizobium soli. The sequence goes on along the minus strand of NZ_LMNX01000004.1, from coordinate 17,858 downwards.
TTCGACAAGGCGTCCTGCATCCATGAAGATCACCCGGTCGGCGACCTGGCGGGCAAACCCCATCTCATGGGTGACGATGATCATGGTGACGCCGGTCCCGGCGAGCTTGCGCATCACATCCAGCACTTCGCCCACCATTTCCGGATCGAGCGAAGAGGTTGGCTCGTCGAACAGCAGCACGCCGGGTTCCATGGCAAGCGCCCGGGCAATCGCCACGCGCTGCTGCTGGCCGCCGGAAAGCTGGCCCGGAAACTTTTCCGCCTGTTCGGAAATGCCGACCCGGGCCAGCAGTTCGCGGGCTTTGCGCTCCGCATCTTCAGGCGATGCCTTCCTGACGCGCATCGGCGCCAGCATGACGTTTCTCAGCACCGTCATATGCGGGAAGAGATTGAACGACTGGAACACCATGCCGACCTCGGCGCGCACTTTCGCAAGCGCCGGTCCCGGCGCGACGCGGGTGCCGTCGACGGTGATGGTGCTATCCGGTGAGAAGGCTTCGAGGTGGTTGATGCAGCGGATCAGCGTCGATTTGCCGGAGCCGGAGGGGCCGATGATGCAGACCACTTCGCCTTCGGCTACATCGAGATCGATATCGTGGAGAACGGTGAATGTGCCATAGGCCTTGTTCAGGCGGCGGATCGAAATCAAGGGGCCGGTTGTCTTCGCCATCAGCGTTTCCCCCGGCTGTAATGCTTTTCGAGACGCGCAACGACGGCCACCATCGGCCAGAGCAGCGCGATATAGATGAGGGCAGCCCCGATCAGCGGCGTCGGGTTGGCGTTGAGCGCCTGCGCCTGGGTTGCCTGCTTGAGAAGATCCGGCATGGCGACGACGGAGGCAAGCGCCGTGTCTTTCATGACGTTGATGCAATTGTTGGTGAGCGGCGGAATGACGATCCGGATCGCCTGCGGCAGGATGATGTCCATCATCGTGCTCCGACCCGATAGACCAAGAGCCGAGGATGCCTCGAACTGTCCGTGCGGAATGGCCTCGATGCCGGCGCGAAAGATTTCGGCGGTATAGGCGGCCGAGACGAGCGACAGCGCGGTTACCGCCGACAGGAACGGCGACAGGCGGATGCCGACAAAGGGGAGGGCGTAGTAGACGACGATCAGCAGAACCAGCAGCGGTATCGAGCGAAAGATGTCGATATAGATGCGGATCAGGACCTGAAAGAATGCCGGAGCGTAAAGCCGTGCCACCGCCAGAAACAGTCCGCCGGCGAGACCGACCAGAATGCTGGTGATGCCGATCTGCAGCGTGACGACCAGACCCCAGAGCAGCTGCGGCAGGCTGTTCAGGAAGACCGGTATGTTGAAGAATGTATTGAGAAGGTTCATGCCGGATCGGCTCCCTTGGCAAGCCGACGGAGCGTTTGGCGCTCCGCCGGATGCAATTCAAGTTTGCTCGCGTGAGCCTTACTTGGCCTTCGGCATGTCGAGGACGGCGACGGTCGAGGTCGTGTCTTCGGCCTTGGCACCGAACCATGTCTGGTGCAGCTTGGCGATGAAGCCTTCGCCCTTCAGCGTGGTGATGACGGCGTTGACTTCGGCTGCGAGCGGATCGCCCTTGTTGAACATGATCGAGTATTTCTCGCCGGTCGGAATGCGCTCGACAACCTTCAGCTCCGGCTTGTCTTTGGCGTAGTAGAGCAGGGCCGGGATGTCTGAGATGTAGCCGTCAACACGGCCGGCAACGAGATCGAGCATGGCCGGCTGCAGGCCCTCGAAACGGCGGATTTCGCCGAGCTTGTATTCGCCCTTGTGGCTGTCTGCCCACATGTCGCCGGTCGAGCCCGTATCGACGCCGACGACCTTGCCGCTCATACCCTTGAGGCCGGTGATGCCGGAAGCGGCCGTGACGGTCAGCGACTGGTCGCTGTCGTAATAGGGTTGGGCGAAGGACACCGACTGCAGGCGCTTCTCGGTGATGGTGATCGACGACACCGCCATGTTGATGCGGCCCGACTGGACCGCCGGGAACAGGCCGTTGAACGGCGTGTTGACGAATTCGACGGTCTTGCCGAGGCGCTTCGCGATTTCGTTGACGAGATCGATCTCGAAACCGGTCACCTTGCCGCTGGCGTCTTCGAATTCCCACGGCACATTGCCGATATTGGCGCCGACGGTAAGATCGGCGGCATGAACGCCGATTGCGCCGAGCGCTGTAAACAGGCCGGCGAGAAGAGTGGTTTTGATGCGTGACGCGTGTAGCATTGAGAGAACCCCTTGTTTTTATGATGAGACGCAATCTATGTTGGTCTAACTGGTCAGACCAGTCCGACCAAACAAGCACGGCACTTTGGGCTTTGCAAGATAGGTCGGGGAAAAATATATCTGACAGGCCGCAGGGGCCCAGCTGGAATAGGTTCGCATGCTCAACAAAACGCTCGTTCCGCAGTCGGTGGCCCGCGAAATCCAGACGATGATCCAGGCCGGCCAGCTGAAGGCCGGGGAGAAGATCCCGTCACAGCGTGAGTTTTCGCAAAAGTTCGGGATCAGCCGGGCGTCTTTGCGCGAGGCGCTGCTGACCCTGGAAACGCTAGGCCTTTTGAAGACCGAAGCCGGTCGCGGCACGTTCGTGACGGCGGGTTCGAGCTCGGTCTCGGACGGCGCCATCAGCCAGTCCGGTCACATGGCGCCGTGGCGTTACTCGGACAGCTATTCGGTGTTCGACGTGTTCCAGACCCGCATCCTCTTGGAAGGGGAGATCGCGCGTCTGTCCGCGGGCCGCCTGTCGCAGGCGCAGCTCGAGAAGATGGAAATGGCGACGCAGACGATGGAGGATTGCTGGGCCCGCCAGGACCTGCTCGCAAACGTCGACGCAGATCTCGATTTCCACGGCACGATCGTTTCGGCCTGCGCCAACACGATGCTGAAGGCGCTCTACCAGACGGTGCGCGACCAGGTCACCGAGACGCAGCGGCAACCGATTCCGATGACCGATCCCGAGCGGATGCGACAGTCGATCGCCGAGCACCGGCGCATCATTGCGGCCTTGAGAGCGAACGATGCGGCTTTGGCGAAGAGTGAAATGGAAACGCATATCCGCAACACCGCGCGCTGTGCCGGTCTTCAGCCATAGGCAGGAAGGGGCCGCATCCGGTGGCCGAAGGGTCACCCGGGCGGCAACCCTGGCCGCGGTGGATGCTCTGATAAATTGTGCCTTTGCCCTCTAGTGTCTGTTGCATAAAGGCTTTAGCGTTCTGCTTTTCGGATTCCTCAATGTCAGAGTTCCCCCATGACTGAGCCTTCTCTGTTTGCCCGCGTCGTCGCCTTTATCGGCCAGGGCGCCGTTCTTATTCGTCATTCAGGGGATGGCCCGCGACAGCCGGTGTTCGGCACGACGCCTGCCATTCCGGCCGCAAAGCCGCAGGGCAAGATCCCGACCTTGAAGATGCCGACAGCCAAGGGCTGGGAGGGCGATCACAAGCCGACGGCAGCGGCGGGCCTCAAGGTCAATGCCTTCGCGCGCGGGCTCGTACATCCGCGAAACATGCATGTTCTGCCGAATGGCGATGTGCTGGTGGCGGAATCGATGGGCGAGCGGGGAAATCCGCGCAGCCTCTTCGACCATGCCATGTCCGCGACGATGCAGCGGGCGCGCGCTTCCGGCGACAGCCCCAACCGTGTGACGTTGCTGCGTGACGCGGATGGCGATGGCGTGGCCGAGCAAAGTTTCGCCTATATCGAAAACGTGCGCCAGCCCTATGGCATCGCGCTTGTCGGAGATACGCTCTATGTGGGAGCAAGTGACGCGCTTCTGGCCTATCCTTACGTAGCCGGCGCGACGAAGATCACCGCGCAGCCGAAGAAGTTGATGGATCTGGTGCCCGGCGGACACTGGACGCGCAACCTGATCGTCAGCAAGGACGGTACCAAGCTTTACGTGGCCGTGGGATCGCTCAGCAATATCGCCGACGAAGGCATGGGCGTGGAAGAAAACCGCGCTTGCATTCACGAATACGACCTTCAGACGGGCCAGTCGCGCATCTTTGCCGGCGGTCTTCGCAATCCCGTCGGCATGGCGTTCGAGCCTGAAGGCGGCATGCTGTGGACGGTTGTCAACGAACGCGACGGCCTGGGTGACGAGACGCCGCCGGATTATCTGACATCGGTTCGCGACGGCGGGTTCTACGGCTGGCCCTACTGCTACTGGAACCGGGTCGTGGACGACCGGGTTCCGCAGGATGCCGCAAAGGTGGCATCCGCGCAGCAGCCCGACTATGCGCTGGGCGGCCATACGGCGTCGCTCGGGCTCTGCTGGTTGCCGGCGGGCACGCTGCCGGGCTTTCCGGCGGGGATGGCCATCGGCCAGCACGGGTCGTGGAACCGGTCCAAGCTTTCCGGCTACAAGCTCGCCTTCGTCGCTTTCGAGAACGGCAAGCCCGTGGGAATGCCGCGCGAAATCCTCACCGACTTCCTGTCCAAGGACGAAAAGCACTCCTTCGGCCGTCCGGTCGGAGTGGCTCTCGCCGCCGACGGTGCCGTGCTGATGGCGGACGATGTGGGCGATGTCATCTGGCGCGTCACCGGCGCTTGATCGCGCGACGTAGAACATTTGAGTTGATTGCTGCGTGCCACCCGATGGGTGCGCAGCAATCGCGTTCCGTCGCTGCAGGCCCGACCGCAGCGGCGATGATCAATCCGCAAGCTCTTGCGTCAGGATCCGTCCGGCAAGGCGGGCAATGGCCATGAGGCGGTCCAGTTCCAATCCGCTGCGGGCCTTGGCGGAGAGGCCGGTCATTGTGGTCGAGACGAAATCGGTCACGCTTTCCGCCTTTTCCGGATGCCGCGCTGCGATAAAGCCGCGGATCACATCCTCCGCTGCTGCCTGCAATGCACGGGTCGCCGCGCGTGCCTCCGGATCATCGCAATGGGTTCCCTCCAGAACGAGACAGCCAGCGGTAGCCGGGTCGGACGCATAGCGCCGGCAGGCGTCTTCCAGCACGGCCGCAAGGCATTCGGCAACCGGGCGGTCGGGCCTCAGGATATCAGCAAGCGGAATCGCCGCCGTTAGCGAGTAGCGTTCAAGAACGCGCGCGTACAAGCCGGCCTTGTTGCCGAAGGCGGCATAGAAGCTGGGCGGATTGATGCCGAGTGCCTGCGTGACATCGGCAACCCCCACGGCATCATAGCCGCGCGCATGGAACAGCTTCTGGGCGATCTCCACACCTTGGTCGGCATCAAAACGACGTGGGCGACCGCGGGTACGCGGAATATCTGTAGTCATTATTACAAAATACCTTGACGATGAACCCTGATGATTTATGTAGCAGTCATTACTGTATTTCTCAAGGATCTCAGATGACGACTTTTCAGGGAAAATCCGTTCTGGTTCTCGGCGGTAGCCGGGGTATCGGCGCCGCCATCGTGCGGCGGTTTGCAAACGACGGTGCCAACGTGACCTTCACCTATGCCGGCTCTCGCGCGGCGGCGGATGAGCTGGCGGCAGAGACCAAGACTACGGCTGTTCAGACCGACAGCTCCAGCCGCGATGCCGTGATTGCCCGGGTGCGAGAAAGCGGCCCGCTGGACGTGCTGGTGGTCAATGCCGGAATTGCTGTCTTCGGCGATGCGCTTGAACAGGATCCGGACGCGATCGACCGGCTTTTCCAGATCAATATCCATGCGCCCTATCACGCCTCGGTCGAAGCGGCGCGTCAGATGCCGGACGGCGGGCGGATCATCGTCATCGGTTCCGTCAATGGTGACCGGATGCCCATTCCGGGCATGGCCTCCTATGCGGTGAGCAAGTCTGCCCTGCAGGGACTGGCCCGCGGGCTGGCGCGCGATTTCGGGCCACGCGGCATCACCATCAACGTCGTTCAGCCGGGGCCGATCGATACGGATGCCAATCCGGAAAACGGACCGATGAAAGACCTGATGCACAGCTTCATGGCGATCAAGCGCCACGGTCGTCCGGAAGAGGTTGCCGGAATGGTCGCCTGGCTCGCCGGCCCGGAGGCGGGGTTCGTGACCGGGGCAATGCACACGATCGACGGTGCGTTCGGAGCGTAATCCCGGCATACCCCATCCGGGGCGACATCGCATAAGGCCAGTCGCACGACTGGCCTTACAGCTCTGGACTCAGCAATCTGCGATCTGCTTGCCCAAGTCTTTCAGCGCGTGGGAACAACGGCGCGGGTTTTCGGTTCCTCTCTCTCAGAAAAGAGAGGATTATCGATGACGCAGATCGTTTTCGTGCATGGCATGTTTCAAAATCCCAAAAGCTGGGACAACTGGGTTCGCTACTTCAGCGACAAAGGCTACGACTGCAGCGCCCCGGCATGGCCTCTCCACGATGGCGATCCGAAGGCATTGCGCGACAACCCGCCAGCCGGGCTCGGTGAGCTGAGCCTCGATGCCATCTATGCATCCATCAAATCGGCAGTCGCAGGCCTCGATAAGCCTGTCGTCATCGGTCACTCTGTCGGAGGTCTCATCGCGCAGAAGCTGCTCGCGGATGGCCACGTCTCGGGTGCGGTGGCGATCTCGTCGGTTGCGCCGAATGCCATGCTCGATTTCGACTGGGGCTTCATCAAGAACAGCGCCATCATCACCAATCCGCTGAAGGGTGATGAGCCGGTCTACATGGACGCAAAGACGTTCCATGGCTCCTTCGCCAACACGCTATCGGAAGAGCAGGCGGCTGTCGAGTTCGAGAAGACGGCGACCCACGACAGCCGCAACGTTCTGCGCGACTGCATGGGTTCGTCCGGCAAGATCGATCTCAGCCGTCCGCATGAACCTTTGCTTCTGGTTGCCGGCGAGAAGGATGAGATCATTCCCGCCGATCTCAACGAGAAGAATTTCAAGGCCTACGAGAATACCGGCAGCGTGACCGACTTCCGCGAGTTCCCCAACCGTGGCCACTACATCTGCGGTGAACCCGGCTGGGAAGAGGTCGCCGCCTATATCGACGGCTGGCTTCAGCAGAACCGGTTCGACGTCGACAACCGTATCTATGCTCCAAGCGCGATCTGAGGGACAACCATGACCAATATCAAAGCACGCGGGTTCGAAAGCACCGCTCTTCTCAATGAACATCTCGACGAGTTGGACGACGTCGCCTATGGCGAGCGCGGCGCATCGGCCGGGGCCATGTCCGGCAGCGAAGCCGAAATGGAACGGCTGCGTCGGGAAGTCGTCTATCTGCGCAACCGGATTGCCGAGATCGAAGGCGAGGGCCAGACCCGGCGTGCATTGCCGTCCTCCCAGACCCCAGAAAATTCGTGGGTGAAGCTGATCGGAACCGCCACGGCAACCTTCGTTCTTGGTCGGCTTGCACAACGGTTGCGGCTTGGACCCGTGGGGACGGCTGCCGTTCCGCTGATCGCCGGACAGCTTCTCAGCCGTATCCGCTGAACCACTGACATATTGCACCGGCAGCAGAGCTGCGGCCGGTGCATTCTTTGCATGGATTACGCCTGGTCTGGTGGCTGAACGAAGCCTCCCGTGAAGATAGACAGGCGAATGTGGGAACACTCCCCGTCCACCTTAGTTCTTGGGTTATAATCCAGGAACATTATCGTGCCGACATTCCCATCGCTCATTCTTTCCCGCCGACACATGCTTGCGTCCACCACAGCGGCGCTCGCCGCTTCGGCGTTGCCGGCATTTTCTCAAGATACGACTGTAAAGGCATCCAGTATGGAAGACCCGACGACCAAGTACCCGCAGCCTCCGTTTCAGAAGCAGACCCAGCCATTTCCAGGACTGGCCGGCAAGATGACGCCGAAGCCGGATCACGGTGAGACGTCTTACAAGGGGTCTGGCCGGCTGGCTGGTCGCAAAGCTCTGATCACCGGCGGCGATTCCGGGATGGGCCGTGCGGCTGCCATTGCCTATGCCCGCGAGGGTGCCGATGTCGCGATCAACTATCTGCCCGATGAAGAGCCGGATGCCAAAGAAGTCATCGCCCTGATCGAAAAGGAAGGTCGCAAGGGCATCGCACTTCCCGGCGATCTGCGCGACGAGGCATTCTGCGTGAAGCTCGTCGAAGATGCCGCAAAGGCTCTGGGTGGTCTCGACATTTTGGTCAACAATGCGGGCCGTCAGCAGCAGGCCCAGTCGCTGTCTGATATCACCACCGAAGCCTTCGACGCGACGATGAAGACGAACATCTACGCGATGTTCTGGCTGACCAAGGCGGCGCTCAAGCATCTGCAGCCGGGATCGTCGATCATCCAGACAACGTCCGAACAGGCCTACGATCCGTCCGAGAACCTCGTCGATTACGCCATCACCAAGGCGGCCGGCATGAGCTTCACGAAGTCGATGGCCAAGCAGCTCGGCCCGAAAGGCATCCGCGTCAACGGCGTTGCGCCGGGCCCGGTCTGGACGCCGCTGCAGGTGTCGGGCGGCGCGACGATGGAAAAGCTGGTCGAGTTCGGTGGCGATACGCCGCTCGGCCGACCGGGTCAGCCTGCCGAGCTTGCCTCGATCTACGTCCAGCTTGCCGACAACGGCGCAAGCTTCTCGACGGGACAGATCTACGGTGCTGCCGGTGGCAGCGGGCAACCTTGAACATGAACATGCGCATGAACACCAACGCGAATGCAACACGACCGGAGGTTAGAACGTGAAAGCTCTTACATGGCACGGCAGCGGTGATATCCGCTGCGAAGAAGTAGACGATCCAATCATTCAGCATGACCGCGATGCGATCATCAAGGTCACGAGCTGCGCCATCTGCGGCTCGGATCTTCACCTTTATGGTGGTTTCGTTCCCGGCATGCACGCAGGCGACGTGATGGGCCATGAAACGATGGGTGAGGTGGTCGAAGTCGGCCGCGGAAACTCGAAGCTCAAGGTCGGCGACCGCGTGGTCGTGCCGTTCACGATTTCCTGCGGCGAGTGCCGTCAGTGCAAATGGGGTCAGTTCTCGCTTTGCGAACGATCGAACCCCAACGGCGCGATGCAGGCCAAGCAGATCGGTTATCCGACGGCCGGCCTGTTCGGCTTCTCGGAAATGTACGGCCAGATCCCGGGCGGCCAGGCCCAGTACCTGCGCATTCCCTACGCCGATGTCGGGCCGATCGTGGTGCCGGATGGATTGACCGACGAACAGGTCCTGTTCCTCTCCGACATCTTCCCGACAGGCTACATGGCGGCCGAAAACTGCGACATCAAGCAGGGCCAGACGGTTGCCGTGTTCGGTTGTGGTCCGGTCGGCCTGTTTGCGATCAAGTCGGCGTTCTTGCTCGGTGCAGAGCGCGTGATTGCGATCGACACCGTGCCGGAGCGCTTAGCGCTTGCTCAACAGTCCGGTGCCGAGACGCTTGACTATGCGGATGAGGATCTGCAGCAGCGCATTCTCGACATGACGAACGGTCTTGGGCCAGATGCGGTCATCGAGGCGGTGGGTCTTGAGAGCCATGGCGCCGGTGGCGTGATGGAAACGCTTCAGACCAAACTGTCGGCAACCGAGCGTCCTTACGCGCTCAACCAGGCCATCCTCGCCTGCCGGCCCGGTGGTACGGTCTCTCTTCCCGGCGTGTTTGTCGGTCCGGCCGTTCCGACGTCGCTGGGCGCCTTCATGGGCAAGGGCCTGACCCTGAAGACCGGTCAGACCCACGTTCAGCGTTATCTCGAGCCGCTGATGAAGCTGATCCAGGATGGCAAGATCGATCCGTCATTCCTGATCACGCACCGCATCGGACTTGAGGAAGGTCCGGAGGCCTACAAGACGTTCCGCGACAAGCAGGACGGCTGCGTCAAGGTCGTGATACGCCCGAACGGCTAATCAAATCGAATGGCCTGCGGCATCTGCCGCAGGCCATTCTCTTGTAAGCATGAAGAGGATGCGGCGAAGCACCGGGCATTCAACCGCATTGTCGTTTTGATACCTTGATTTTAACGGAAGATGCCGGTCGCGAGCGCGCGCTGTATGCCGCGCACATCGGTGCCCTTTTTCAGCGTTTTCGCAATCGGGCTGTCGCTACCCGATACCCAGATTTTCAGCTCCGAATCCAGATCGAACGTTCCCGCAGTCTCGACCGAAAACCGGGTGATCGACCGGTAGGGAATCGACATGTAGTCGACCTTACTTCCCGTCATCCCCTGGATGTCGACCATAATGATGCGATACTGGGTGAAGACGAAGAAATCGCGGATGAGTTTGAAGGCGAGTTGCGGCTGTTCTCCATCGATCAGCACGCCATCGAGACGCTTGTTCAGGTCTGCCGGGTCGACTGTCGATCCATGGCCCAGAAATCCGTCAAAAAGGCCCATGATTGCAATCTCCCGGCAAAGGTTTTGGGTTTTTAGTCCTGAAGCGGCTTGATCATCTCGATCACACCACCGGCGTCGATGACGCCGCGAGAGAGATCGGTTCGGCCACGCGCAATTTCAATGACGGTGTAGAGCTTTTCGTCGCGGAACGCGCTGGCGAAGTCGGTGCTGACGCCTTCGGCAGGCGCTGCATCAACTTGCTGGAAGTCAACTTCCTGGCTGGTCGCTACAATCCGTGCATCGCCGGCAGTCCTTGCGGCAACCGTGACTGCGCCCTGCATGGGAGCATTCTGCCACCGCGGATCGTCGCTACGGGCGGTCGGCTCGAGCCTGTAGATGTTGAGCGTTTCGCCGGGCGTGGTCGTCACCGACGCGTCTCTGATCTGGGCCTCGCTTTCGACCGATTGCCCAACCCTTGTCTCGCTGATCGAGGTGTCCGAGAATTTGTCACCGTGGATGTCGTCGATATCAGACATTGCGCTTTTCTCCTGCAAGGTTCCCGAACTGACGGCGGGTTGCACAGTTCCACTGCTCTGCTCGTTTACCGACAAGTGCTGCGATCAGTCGTTCGAGCCGTCTGGTTAAATGCGGAAGGCGACACCATATATTGGCGAGACGGACGAACAGGAGATACATCATGACAACCGAACGCGCAGTTTTAGCAGGCGGCTGCTTTTGGGGAATGCAGGATCTGATCCGCAAGCTTCCCGGTGTCCAATCCACACGCGTGGGCTATACGGGCGGAAGTGTTGCAAACGCGACTTATCGCAATCACGAGGGCCACGCGGAGGCGATCGAGATCAATTTCGATCCGACCAAGACGACCTACCGCGACCTGCTGGAGTTCTTCTTCCAGATCCACGATCCAAGCACCCGCAATCGGCAGGGTAACGACGTCGGCTCGAGCTATCGCTCCGCGATCTTCTTCACCAGTGACGAACAGAAGAATGTTGCCGCTGACACGATCGCCGATGTGGATGCGTCCGGTATCTGGCCGGGCAAGGTCGTGACGGAAGTCGTGCCTGAGGCGGAATTCTGGGAGGCGGAGCCTGAGCATCAGGATTATCTGGTGCGAATCCCCAATGGCTATACCTGCCACTTCCCGCGGCCCAACTGGCGGCTGCCGAAGCGTGCAGCGTAACGGGTCGCCCGATAACATTATCCCGAAACGCACTTGGGCCCGGTGGAAACACCGGGCCCAAGTCGTAATGCCATCCCACTTGGGGACAGATCAGCTTACAGCGAGATCTGGCCTTCGTCGCTGCCGTCCCAATAGCGGATCGTCTTAGCCGTCACGCGGATCATCACGACACCGGGGGTGTCGATCCCCTCCGGGAAATACCGGTCGAGGTCCTTGGTCCAGTGATCCTTGAATGTCGCTTTGTCGGTGATGAGCGTTGCCGAGCCTTCAACGCCGACAAAGAGCGGCGAACCACCCAGCATGCCGACTGCGCCCGTATAGGTAAGGCCGACTGCGCTGTCGGCGCGGATTTCCGCAATCTTTTTCGACTGCTCGTAGGCGAAGAAATAGCTGTCGCCGTCGTACTCGACGTCGCCGTTGTTGCTCATCGGCCGCGAAGTGAGGTTGCCGGATGATGTCGTGGTGGTCAGCATGGCAAAGTCCAGCTTTGCCATCTTCTTCGACAGGTCGTGCAGCGTAAGTTCGGACATGGTTGCTCCAGGTGTTGCTCGAATGGAGTAGGAACTGGCGGTTCTCTCGTTGGTTCCGGTGCGCCAGTCTCGGGCGCCATAGACCGGCATCCGGTCACTTACCTACGTACGTTAACGTACCCTTCCCGGATTGGGCGTCATCGAACGGAACGATGAGCGCAACTGCGACTTGAGTTACCTCTAGTAGGAGGAGACGAGAATGGATGCCGATCTCAGATTGCACCACGAAGTCGTAGCACTTATTCCAGCGCTGAGGCGCTTTGCGATGCGCTTCCATCGAAACGCGACCGATGCTGACGACCTTGTCCAGGAAACCTTGCTCCGGGGCCTTGCGGCGCTGCCTTCGTTCGCCACCGGGACCAACCTCAAATCATGGTTGTTCACGATCATGCGCAACACCCATCATACCGCCTTTCAGCGGGCAAAGCGCATGAGCATCGGAACCGAAAATCTCGAGCACCTCATGCCTGCAGCGTCTTCGCCCCAGGAGTGGGCCATCCGCAAGAGCGAGTTCGACCGGGCATTGATGGCGATGCCGGAGACGTACCGGGATGCCTACAAGCTGGTGATTGAGGACGGCCAGTCCTATGACGTTGCAGCCGACAAATGCAATGTCGCCGTCGGTACGGTGAAGAGCCGGATCAGCCGCGCAAGGCATTTCCTCGCCGCCCAGATGGGCGAGACTGTTTCCACCGTGGCATCGATCTGAATGCCAGATGACCGGATCGCGTCAGGCTGAACACAGTGTCAGCCAGACGACGCCGGTGAAGCAGAAGGCGGTCGAGAACAGGGCGGCGATCGATACGTAGATCGCAACCCCGTTGATAAAGCTGGAGGTCTCGGAAACCGGTGCCTTCAGGCGCGGTCGTAACTGGCGCAGCAGGATGACGACAACCGCCGCAACGCTGGCGACCATCATCGTTATCAACAGCAGCCGGAGCGGCGATGTCCAGGCTCCAAGGTTGCCACTCTGCCAGTCCAGGCTGCAGCCGGTCGCCTGAACCGCGTAGATCGTCAGGAATGCTCCACTCCAGACCACGAACGCCGAGATAGCAAGCAGAAGCGGATGGCGCATCTAGAGGCCTCCTTCGCCGATCAGGCTTTGCAGAGCCAGATAGAAAGCCGCGGCGCAGATGCCTGCTGCTGCCGTATAGTCATGCCACAGCCTGCCAATCCTGAGATCGAGGGAAAGAATAGCCTTCCTGTTTCCGAGGCTCGTCCACAGGGCGTGGGCCGCAAACACGGCGCCGATGGTGCCGTGCAGGGCGGCGTAGATGAAGATCACGAACACGGAGGCGATCGCGGCATGGCCCGACGGCGCGGGGAGGACCAGCAACGCGATGGCGAGGAACAGCCCGGTCGAGATCAGGTGTCCGAGCAGCGCCAGCGCACTGCCCACCATCACCGCCCCGTTGGGACGTGCGGCCAGACGACCTCCGACACAGCTCATGATCACCCCGCCGACCGCGAGCGCCAACAGCTTCACGTCGACGACAAAGCCGGCCGGCGGCCAGTTGGGCGCGGAAACCCATAGGAAAAGGCAGCCGAACAACAGGGATATGTAGAGCGTCGCATCGGCGACGAGCGTGAGCACCATCGCCAGATAGGATGGCGGCGTGCTCGCATGCAGGTGAACCGGCACGCTTAACCCATGCCCGATCGGAACGAGATCGTTTTCGACGGGGAGGGGGTCGCGGCGTGTCCAAAGCCAGAAGCAGGCGATGATGGAGATCAGCGCCAGGGGCGTTGCCCAATAAAGCTTGAACAGCATCATCAGGAAAAATGCGCCTGTGGCGATCGCGGTCCAGAGCGGCAGGTATGTCTGGCGCGGCAGCATCACCACCTGGTCCGGCTCTCCCGTTACCGGATCCACGCCCAGCACTTCCATGCGATCATTGCGCGGCATGCCGAGGTAGCCGCGGCCAGACGCAAGGTAGGGGCCGAGCGTATCGGGATCGAGCAGGTCCGCGCGTTTGTTCACCCTCGGAATGGAAGCGAAGTTGTAGGACGGAGGGGGTGTCGGCATCGCCCATTCCAGCGTCCCGGCCTTCCACGGATTTCGTCTGAACGGCCGACCGAACTTGAACAGAAGGATGAAATCGAGCGCCACCAGCGCAAACCCCATCGCCATGATGAAGCTTCCCATCGACGAGATGAAATTCAGGGTCTCCCATCCGAACTCGGTCGGATATTCGAAGACGCGCCGCGGCATGCCGAGCAGACCCGTCAGGTGCATGAAGAAGAAGGTGACGTTGAACCCGATGAAGATCATCCAGAACGCCGCATTCGACAGGTGTTGAACGGGTTGTTTTCCGGTCAGATGCGGCAGCCAGTAATAGGCCATCGCCAGCATCGGGAAGATAAAGCCGCCGACGAGAACATAATGCAGGTGGGCGACCACGAAATGGGTGTCGTGGGCCTGCCAGTCGAACGGCACCATGGCCAGCATGACACCCGTCAGGCCTCCGATGACGAAGACGAAGAAGAACCCGAAGATATGCAGCATCGGAATGGAAAAGCGCGGGCGCCCATGCGCCATGGTGGCGAGCCAGGCAAAGATCTGGACGGCCGTCGGCACCGCGACCAGCGCGCTTGCCGCCGAGAAGAAGGAGAGCGCCACATGCGGTATGCCGCCCGTATACATGTGATGCACCCAGAGGCCGAAGGACAGAAACGCCATCGAGACGATGGCCGCGACAATCACCCGGTAACCCGCAAGCGGCGTGCCTGAGAGTACGGGCAGAATGGTCGAGATCGCGCCTGCTGCTGGCAGAAATATGATGTAGACCTCCGGGTGACCGAACAGCCAGAAAAGGTGCTGCCACAAAAGCGGATCGCCGCCGCGCGTGGGGTCGAAGAACGGCAGGTCGAAGGCGCGCTCCACCTCGAGCAGGATCGATCCGAGGATGAGCGGCGGAAATCCGACCAGCATCATGGTTGCGACCACGAGCATGTACCAGGCGAAGATCGGCATCCGGTCAAGCGACATGCCGGCGGCGCGGATCTTCACGATCGTCACGATGATCTCGACCGCAGCGGAGAGGGCAGAGATCTCCACGAAAGTGATGCCGAGCAGCCAGACGTCGGAGTTGATGCCGGGAGAATAGACCGAAGAAGATAGCGGCGTGTACATGAACCAGCCGCCGGAGGGCGCAACGCCGCCGATCAGCGCGCCGATCAGGATCATGCCGCCGAACAGGTAGCACCAGTAGCCGTAGGCCCCGAGACGGGGAAAGGCGAGGTCGCGGGTGCCGAGCAGTTTCGGCAAGAGGTAGATCGCCATGCCCTCGAAGAAGGGGATCGCGAACAGGAACATCATGATGGTGCCATGCATCGTGAACACCTGCCCGTAGGTCTCGGCGTCCATGAACACGCTGTTGGCGGAGGCAAGCTGGGTGCGGATCAACATTGCCAGGATGCCGCCGATCGCAAAGAACACGAGAGCGGTCAGCATGAAACGGACGCCAACCACATTGTGGTTGACGGCGGCGAGACGACCCCAGCCGGGCTTTCCAGCCCATAAGCGGTCCAGCGCGCGATGCAGCGCAATCGGGTCGTGCCCGGGCGACGTGGGGTCGGTCATCGGGCGAGTTCCCCGATGATTGCCTTTTCGAAATCGTCAGCCGTGTGCGCCCGCACCTCGAAACGCATGCCGGCATGTCCGGTGCCGCAATATTCCGAGCAGACGCCGCCATATCGTCCGGGTTGGTCGGCGTGGATGCGCAGCCGGTTGGCATGGCCGGGAACGGCATCAATCTTGCCGCCAAGGCGGGGAACCCAGAAACTGTGAATGACGTCCTCGCTTTCGGCGATGATTTCGATGGTTCTGCCCGCCGGGATATGCAGGAGGTCGGTTGCGGTCCGGCTGCCCGGCAGGGACGGGTAGGAGAACTGCCATTGCCACATGCTGCCGACAGCCCTGACCTCCAGCACGTCCTCGGTCTTGTCGCTGCCGCCATTCAACAGAAATTCGCCTTGAGAAAACGCGTAGAAGGTCAGTGCGGTGAGGACGGGCAGGGGAAGAACGAGGCCGCCCCATACAATCCAGCCGCTCTGGGAGAGGCCGCGTCCAAAGCGCGGGTGAAACAGGGTGGCGGCAAAGAGCCCGACGACGAGTGTAAAGAGGACGACAGACCCCCACAGCATCACCCACCACAGCTGGGCAATCGAACCCGCGGATGGTCCGGCGGGGTCGAGCGCCGAGAGGTCGCCGGTGCAACTGCTGAGCGCTGCAGAAACAGCAGCCAGCGCGAGGACGCGGAACCAAGTGCGGACCTGATGGATTTGCCCTGCGAACGGAGGGACGTAATGAAAGACGATACAGAAACGACGAACCCGGTCGTGGCCGATGTCAGGGACAAGGATGCCAGCTCGGCAATTGCCGTCGCCGGGCACCCGCTGCATGCGATGAGCGTGCACTTCCCGATCGCCCTTGCCTTCATAACGCTTGCGGTCGATGCGCTGTTCTGGTGGTCCGCCGATCCGTTCTGGCTGCGGGCCGGTCTCTGGAGTTCCGGTGGCGTCTTCTTCTTCGGTCTCGCAGCCGGTGCTGTCGGCACGATCGAGCTTTTGTCGGTGCCGGGCATTCGCGGCCGCGTCGCCAGCTGGGCACATGCGATCGCCGCGGTGACGCTGATCGCCTGCGCCGGTCTCAACTGGGGTCTGCGGGTCACTGGCGCCGGCGACGTGTTGCCGCATGGAATTCTTGTGTCTCTGCTCACCTGCATCATGACGGGCATGGCTGGATGGCATGGCGGCAAGCTGATTTTCGATCATGGTGTCGGCCTCATGGTATCGGCCAAGGACTGATGCGTTCGGCCAGCGTGCGCAGGCCGCCCGGGCGCATGAATTCGCCGGGCAATTCCAGTCCGATAAACGGTTTGGCGAGTGCGACGAAAACGATTGCTCCGACGACCGCGGTGGTGACGATGGTTGCCGCAACAAAGCGCCAGACGGGATACGTCTCCCCCTCCTTGAAAAGCCGGATGATGATCAGGCCGGTCAGGACATGCAAGATGGCAAGCAGGCCAACGAACAGCAGCTTGATCGAAAACCAGCCAGCAAACGTCTGCTGTCCAAAAATCAGAGCCGTGCCGCTGGCCACCGCCACGAAAGCCGCGGGCGAAATGATCGCCACATAGGCGTAGCGTACGATCATCTGAAGACGGTAAAGCGCATCCTTATCCTTCACATGGGCACGTTGCACGTAAAGGCCCGGCAGGCTGATCAACCCGGCTGCCCAGATGGCAATCGTGGTGATGTGAACGAATTTCAGGAATGCGATGATCAATACCGGCCCAATGCATGACGGATGTGGTGCAAGCGTGCGTAAATGGAGCCGTGTACCCGTCTTTCCAGGACACGAATCTGTGAGGACCTCGTAGCGGCCGTCCGTGCGCGGCGAGATCGAAGGCTGTGGGACTATCCGAGCAACCCGTCGCGCCCGAATTCTTCCCAGCCCGACAGGCCCGCGCCCTCGTTGTCATCAGCCGTTTTTCCAGCCGTCGATTGGCGTTTGGCGGCGGTCTTCAGCGAGCGGGTCAGCTTCGTCTTGAGCGCGGCCCGCCGTCTGTTTTCCGCCGCCATCGCCTTGTCGTCCTCCCGCCACTCGTCGACGGTGCCACCGTCGAGGAGTTCTTCGACGAGGCGTGGATCGAAGACATGGAAGGTGATCTTCTTTGCGCGTCCCGCCAGCCGCACGGTGCGAGTTCCGGCGCTGGGCAAGCGGCCATCGGTGAGCCAGCGAAGTCTTTCGGTCGCGGAAATCGTCAGGATATCCTGGATTTCGCGCGGTATCACGGCGAGGCCTTCGATGCCGACGAGCGCTTGGCTTACAACGCCCGACACAAAACGGAATTCGGTCTTCGACGTCTCGGGCATCGCAAGCACAAGGCTGCCTCCATCGAGATCCAGCAACTTGCGCGAAGCGGCAGGCAGGCGCGCGCGGATCTC
>NZ_LMNX01000003.1 GCF_001423425.1 Rhizobium sp. Leaf306 | reverse complement strand
GAAATTTGGCAATGCCAAATTCGCTTGGCGCGGGGTGGAGCAGCCCGGTAGCTCGTCAGGCTCATAACCTGAAGGCCGCAGGTTCAAATCCTGCCCCCGCAACCACTGTAACTTGTAACAGCATCCATTGCTGCTCACGCTCGGCCAGCAAGGCTTCGCAGCGGTGCAGGAATTTTGTCTTGTCGGCAAGTGACTTGAACTCTCCAGCAAAACGTATGCGGGCGAACTGCGAAGATTGTTGATGCCGCAGGTCACACGAGACCTCACGCCAGGCTTCCTGGGCGGCCAGAATCGCGGCGAGGCGACCGTGAATGGTCAGTTCCGCCGTCTTGCCACCCGACGATGGCGCGATGACCACCTTTTGCACGAGCTGGCGGGTTATCGATATCCAGGTCTCCTCGACACCGTTCTCTCGGGTTGACAGCATGGTCTTGACGGCGGCTATCGCGCCTTTGAGCAAGCCAGCATTGAGGGGTGGGCTCACGGCAGGCGTGGATGTGGTCGGTGCGGAAGTCAACTTCGCGGCCAATGACAGTCGCTGCTGTTCCAGTTCATCGAGCATATGATCAAGTGCGGGGATAGCAGCGTGCCCTGCCATCAGACGTTCCGCGATCTTCTCGCCGATTGCCTTTTGCTTCGTTTCGATCGTTTTGATCTCGCCACGGAGATGTTCAGGCTCCACCAGTGCCCGTTGCTGTCCGCGTTCGACGGCCGCCTTGATGTTGCGGTTGATCCGGTCGAGATTGTCGGCACCCAGCAAATTGTCCGGCACGGCGGACACGACCCGCTCTTCCAGTTCGAAGCGGCTGATGGTCTTGCTGTTCGTGCAGACAATTCCGCCGAGATGGTCGATCGGCAGCTTCTTCTGCCGGTTTGTACAGCCATATCGATCCTTCGCCATAATGGCATAGGGCCCGAAACAGTGAGCGCATTCGAGGATGCCGCTCAGCAGATATTGCGGCCGGTGAGCCTTGTTCAGGCGGTTTGTTGTCGTATGGGAAAAGCTTTGCTCGACTTCCATCTGCCGCTTTTTGACCGCGGACCAGAGCGCATCGGAGACAATGCGCAGCTCGGGTTGTCCGCTTACGACCCATTCATCTTGATTGTTCGGGCGCGCAACCCGCCTCTCGCTATCGGGGTTCTTGCGGTATTCGCGCCGGTTCCAGACCACTCTGCCGATGTAGAGTTCGTTGTTCAGGATCCCGGTACCGCGGCTGACATGTCCGCGAATGGCCGTGTCGCGCCATTTGGCTCCGCGTGGTCCAGGTACGGCCGGGACACGGCTGTTGAGTTCGACAGCAATGTCTTTTGGCGAACGGCCCTTGGCGTATTCCTCGAAAATCCAGATGATGATACGGGCTTCGGCGTCGGCGACCTCGCGCAGACCTGGAATGCGGTCTCCGCGTTCGTCATAGGCCTGCTTTACGCGGTATCCATAGGCAATGCCGCCGGCAGCCTTACCCTTCTGGACGGTGGTCCTCATACCTTCGCGCGTACGGTAACGTCCTTGCTCAACGGTCTCTTGACTGAGGACCGCGCTGAGGTGCATCTCGATATCGGATATGCGGGCGTTGGCTCTTGCGGTCCAAATCTCGACATCGTGATAGCTCAGCTTTTTGCCGATCTGCGCGCAGTGGGCAACGTCACGCGAGAGCCGGTCAACCGACAGGCAAAGCACGATGTCAATGCCGCCGCGTTCTACACGCCGCAGCACCTGCTGGATGCCGGGCCTGCGCTTGTAGCTCGTGCCACTGACGGCGCTGTCGTGAAGGGTGTCGACGAGACGCCAGTCGTGCTGGGCAATGGTTGCCTGACACCGTTCAAGCTGCGTCTCGATCGACTGATCGTCCTGGCGATCGGTCGAATAGCGTGCGTAAACTAGGACATTCTTGGTCATGGAGCCCCCTTATCAGGTGGTACCTAGGGAGAAGCCAGGCCCGATACAAGCGATGGGCTCCGGTGGCGGGCGGAGATACTCAAGGCCTCGCCGATACAATCGCAAACGCCGTTAAATGAAGTAATGGGGGGAGATATCTCACTTACCTGAAAACGACGTTTGTGAGAGTCCCCTAGGTCAAATGGTTCCATCCTTCGGTGCATCGGTGTCGCCGTCGTTGATGTGATTGCCTGCCCAAAGATGTGGTTTGCGGTGGAAATCCCAGCCGCCATCGACATAGCGGTCGATGAGATCCCCTAGCGCCCGGTCTGACGCCGCCGGATCAAATCCTTGCTCGACCAGTTTCTCTAAAATCGCTACCTCGACTTTGTTCATCCGAGCCGGATTTCCTTCCCGCTCGGCGAGCTTCGATGTGTTGACAATCAACCACTGCAGCGCGATCCGGGCGATATCGTCGCGGCCGGGGCGTCGTTGCATCTTCTGCTCATCGCGATATTCCTGTTGCCTCGCTCTCTGCTCTCGCAGTCGTGTCGCCTTGGATTTAGCCATCATCGCCTCCCGCAAACGCCGTTCGCCCGAGAATCGAATCTATCGTTCGTTGAATCGATGACTGTCGATGTTGAGACGAAAAAGATTGCGCATGGAGCACGGCAGACAATCGGGTCGGAGCATGGCCGCTAAGGGAGGCTGCCGCATACCGGATGAAGTCGATGGCCTGATTGTCGACGATCCACAAGGTGGGCGCTTCTCCGTTGGTACGCTTCATCGGCCACACTTACAGTGCCGCAGGCTGCGGGACCTGTCGCCTTTTCCTTCGTCGCGCTTAACCTTACTGGAAATACCTGGGGCGGCGCAGCCATGATTTTAGCCATGACGGTGGCGCAGATGGTCGGCGCTGTCCCGTTGGCGCGAGCCGGAAAGAACCTATCGGCCGCGACGATGTTCAGGCTACTGGTCTGCTTTCGCGCCGTAGCTCTAGCAGCGATTGTCATCGGTGCAGAATATCACCTTCCGTTCGCATGGCTGGTGCTGTTCGCCGGGGTGGCAGGCTTGGTCAACGGCGCAGCATATGGCTATCTGCGATCATTACTGAACCAGTTCGTCCCAACCATGCGACTGCCACGAGCGCTTGGGATTGCGTCGACGCTCAACGAAGTAACCTTCGTCATGGCCCCGGTAGCGGCGTCCGGGCTCTCGACTTATTCACCCATAGTTTCGCTCGTTGCGCTGATGATCCTTGGGTCATTCCCTGCGATCTTTGTTCCATGGACCGGTGTACACCGTGTTGATGAACCTCCTACATTCAGCGGGAGAGTTATTAGCCCCGCAGTGCTCATGTGGTTCGCGTGTGCTGCGGGAGGTGGCGCGACGGTCGCCGTCATTGAAATCGGAGCCGTCGCGCTGGCACTCAACTTTGACTACGAACCCGCTCTCGCCATCCTGTTCACCGTGCCGCTCTGCATCGCGTCCGTCGCCGGAGGCATCTGGATAAGCGTCCGAAATCGCATGGGTTCGCGAAAGGTCGTGCTGGTTCAGCTCGCCGTGATGGCCTGTGGGTCGGCGCTCGCAGCAGCTAATCATTCGATGGCGGTGACCATCGCTGGATCGGTGCTGATAGGTGCAGTGCTCACCCCTCTTGGCACCTACTACTCGCTGGCCCTGGACGCTCTTGCTCCGCCCGAACGACGACCGGAAATCTTCGCGCTTCTGCGGACTTCCCAGGCAGTCGGCGTTGTATTTGCAAGTGCATTGCTTGCGTTGGTGGGGTTATCAACGGCGTTGGTCTGGGTGACCGCGCTTATGATTGCCGTGACTACCATGGTAGCAGTCGCGTCTCGTGGATGAGCGTCGGACAACTTCGCTGGCGCTCACGCCTGAACGGCGGCCCAGCTCAGGACCCGACCGGCGAACCCGCTCTGTTCTCGTCGCTGTTCGAGACACTGGGGCCGTCCGTCAATGCTTGGGCCTTCGGAGATATACCCAAGCTCCAGCTGACGATCGACGCCGTGCTTCTTTGGGACGAACGTTATCCTGATCCTTCGCTGGATCCGGCCGTTTACGAGCGGATGCGAGCAGGGCTGACGGCCCTTCGAGACCAGATCGGCCGAGAAGCGGACATGATCAGAGCTGAGCGCGCCTCACGTGGTCTGGAGAACCGATAATGCTGCGCATGAGGTGTTGCATCGACATGGATCGCTTGTCCCGCCTGCTGCTCGCCTCCGCGATGCTACTTGCCATCCCCGGATCCGCATCGGTGCAGGATGGTCCTGTCGCGGATCCGTTGCGCAGCGGCCTGGAGGGCGCACTGCGCGGCTGCGAGACTTGGGTCCTCGACCCGTCAAGCTGGGTGAACGGTCCGACGCGCTTCCTCGCGGCCATCGATCTTGGCAGCGCGGTGTACGAGACCGAGAAACTGCCCGAGCCGCTCCTCCCCCCTGAGCCCCTCCGTCGCGGCAACCGCTACTGGCGGATCAATGCCGGACCCAACGAGGGTTACGCGCTGGTGGTCTCCCGTGACATTCCGATGTGCCACATCACCGGCGGCGGCGGGGTCGACTTCCAACCGGCGGCCGAAGCCGTGGCCACTTCGCCGGACTTCTCTGATCGCTGGGAGCGCATCGGCGAGGAGCGCCAAGAGGGCATGGTCTCGACCTTCTTCCGACTGCGCAAGGAGCCAAATCTGGCGCTGGTCCTCAGCCGTGCCGACGCGCCGGGTGCACGACGTGACCGCGCCCAGGTGATTGCGACGGCGACCTACGACCTTGGTCGCTGAGGCGACGCAACTTCGTCTGGCCAGCGTGGTGGAAACGGTAAAACAAGAACCTTNCCGCGCCCAGGTGATTGCGACGGCGACCTACGACCTTGGTCGCTGAGGCGACGCAACTTCGTCTGGCCAGCGTGGTGGAAACGGTAAAACAAGAACCTTACCGCCCGGCGGGATCGGTCCCAGATGGCGCAGCACACGGTCATAGTTCTGATCGCTCGGGGAGTAGCGAAACTCACCATGTCCGACGACGGTCCCGTCTTCGTTTGTGGCTCGCAGCCATAGGACCAGCGTGCCATCTGGCTCGCGATGCGCTGAGCCGATCGACACCTCTGCGGAAGGAGGAGCCGGCGCATGCTCCTGCAAATTGGCTCGCCGGTTGGCGGACGCCGCCAATGCTTCCAGCACTGCGACGAAACGTGGCCTTGGACAATCGGAGCCGACCTCCTGCAGGACGTCGTCGCCATCGAACAGGGCGACGCTGCACAGATAGTCGGTCGGCTCGCCGATCATTGGCGGATCGGGATCCGGCATGATCCAGACCTCGTTCCCGGACGCAATCACGTTGCGCCGCTCGTCATCAGAAATGGCATCGGTGCGTTCGCGTTCGATCTCCACCGGCCCTCCCGCATCGGACAGACGGGTTGTTGCCTGCTGGATCGTCATGAGGTCGAGATCAATGACGATCCAGCGAGCCAGCGGCGACAGGACCTTGCCGGTCGTGACCAGCATCCCGCAACGGGGCAGTTCACCAACAGGAAAGGCGAGACGGACGCCCGCGCGGCTAGTGCGTGCGGGCGAGGCGATCTTTGCGTCGGCGTAACCGGGCTCGTGCGCCTCCGCTGCGACCGGCAAGACAAGAAGGAGGACGAGAAGCTCCAAGGTGCCCAGCCGTCGTAAACGGTCAAGCACTCCTACGCGCCACTTGGTTCCAGCCTTGGTCCGGTATGCGCCCATTCTGCTGCCTTCCATTAGCGAGCCCGCTTCTGTTCGTTTCGCTCTGGCGCTCTTATCGACACTTGTCCCAGCCGTCATCCATACATGGTCAGCAATCAGGGTAGTATGGGCTGACCTCGACCAAACAACCGAGCCGCTTGCCGAGTTCTTGCCCAAGCGCCGTCATGCCATCGGGATCGCTGTGCTGCGCCAGGAACACAGACTGGTTGTCCGCGCCGGGTGCATGCGTGTAACAATGGGCATGAAGCGACGAGCCGCCCCCGCCCTTGGCCGGCGGATCGCTGTGCTGCGCCAGGAACACAGACTGGTTGTCCGCGCCGGGTGCATGCGTGTAACAATGGGCATGAAGCGACGAGCCGCCCCCGCCCTTGGCCGGCGTCATACGAATGACCTCAAGAGGCAGAACGTCGGTGCGGTGCATGACGAAGAGCTGATCCGAAACCACAATCAGCGCTTCGCCGTCTGCTGACAGCCCAAGCATCCGCTGCCGGTCCTCGACCAGGTCTTCTGGGTCGCGCACATATTCGAGCTCTGTCTCGCCCGGCGCAAGGCGGCCAGCCTGCGCCATGCGCTCTATCCCGACATCCCCCTCGAATGCGAGAGGCACGGAGCTTGTCACCCATTCTCGTTCTCTTGCGCTTAGAGGCAGGCGGAAGCCCGTCNGCCATGCGCTCTATCCCGACATCCCCCTCGAATGCGAGAGGCACGGAGCTTGTCACCCATTCTCGTTCTCTTGCGCTTAGAGGCAGGCGGAAGCCCGTCGTCAGCGTCACGTGGCAGGCGGTCCTGAGGCGAGGGTCGCGATCCTCGGACGGGTTCTGCAGACCTTGCGATTGCCACTCCGGCGGCCAGGCTGTCAGCGAGACCTCAGCCAGCCCCGACCGCCACGCGGCGACGACGGTATTCCACCGCTGGCCGACCGGCGTGGGCCCCAGCGATGGCGTCAGATTGTCGGCGATGCGCCGAAGGTTGGCGTGCGCGTCGTCTTCGAACCAAGCAAGAGCGGTGAAGCGGGTGATCGGGAACTGGGGTGGGATGCGCTCAAAGGCGCTTGCCGTCCAGGGCGCAAGTGCACCTGGCAGGGGTTCGGCGTCGATAAGGACGAGGGCTGGCCATTTGTAGATTGGATCGGGCAGAACGCCGCAGCGCGCCAAGACCTCCGTGCGCGTTTCGTGACGGGGTAAGCGCCAATGGTCTGCAACGCGCAGGATCGGGTTCATGCCATTTTGAAGTAATGGAACCTCCGCCGACACGGGACCGTCTGGCCAAGACGTCAGCGGCACCAGTGCGATCTGCGTGCGGCGCAAAAGGCCGTTCAAGAAGTGTATCGCGGCCTCCGTTTATGCTCGCCGCTCAGAAGCGGGGTCAGGCAGAATACAAGATACGCGCTGGCCATGTCCACGTCCCAAACGTCTTGCCCGCGAGTGGACCGAAAAACGTGGCGGTTACGAGGGAGTGAGTTTCAGGAAAAGATCAGACCGCTCACGTTCCAAGCAGGCCATTGGAGTGCAAGTTATTACTGGGTCAGATGATTTGGTCGAACATAGCGACGGGGTCGGCGGTCTGGTTCCCTTCAAGATAATTTAGTCGGCACCACTTAGTTGATGCTTTGGGTGCCAGCAACTGGAGATCTATCGTTTAGCTACAATCCAAGCTTGGATAAACAGACTATCCTCACCGGCTTGCGTTCTTATGGCGATACCTTCCGCGACCGGTGATTTGCATGATGCAATTTTGGCAGCGCCTCGGTAGTTGGTTCTAATGGTCTACCGACCATCTCAACACCTCTGCATCGCGGTCGGTATAGAAGCGAAGGACCGGGCAAGCACCCGTTCGGCACGTGGTGCTGCACCGCAAAAACTATTTTGCTTTACATAGTACGATATTTTTGTGAAGTTCGCCCTCTGATTAATATTGATAGGGCCGAAGACATTGTCGAATCTCCGTTTTGCCACCCGTCTCAACTCCTTCGCGTCGAATCCCGCCGGTGAATGGCCGGAGCTGAAGGGCAAGCCGAGCGTCCTGCAGATGGCGGCACGGGCGGCAAAAGTCGACGGTCTGACAGACCTTGATCTCAACTACCCTGATCATGTTGGCGAAAATCCAACGGAACTGAAGAATAAGCTGGAAGACCTAGGACTGGCAATCAACGGTTTTGCCATGCGCTACTACACCAATCCTGCCTTCAAACTTGGTGCATTTACCCATCCTGACGAAAGCGTTCGTCGCGAGGCGATCGATCTAACCAAGGCTGGAATCGATGCCGCACGTGAAGCCGGCTCCAACCTCATGACGATCTGGCTGGGCCAGGACGGTTTCGACTACGCCTTCCAGGCCGACTATGACCGGATGTGGCAACACGAAATTGACGGTATCCGTGAAGTTTGTGAGCATGACGCGGATTGTCTGATCTCGATCGAGTACAAGCCGAACGAGCCGCGCTCCTACAGCCTGATGCCAGACTGCGCCACCACGCTGCTTGCCATCAAAGAAGCCGGCTGCGCCAACCTCGGCGTCACGCTCGACTTTGCACACGTGCTCTATGCCGACGAGCAGCCGGCCTTTGCCGCTGCCATGATCGC
Source organism: Rhizobium sp. Leaf306 (assembly GCF_001423425.1). Classification (GTDB taxonomy): domain Bacteria; phylum Pseudomonadota; class Alphaproteobacteria; order Rhizobiales; family Rhizobiaceae; genus Neorhizobium; species Neorhizobium soli. The sequence continues at coordinate 1,039,729 of NZ_LMNX01000003.1, read as the reverse complement.
CCGGCACAGCCGCCTGCTCGGGGTTCACCTCAATGACGGTTACGCAAAGCGCGACGACGGGCTGATGGTCGGTTCCGTTCACTCGATCCAGACGATCGAACTGCTGCGTCAGATCCGCCGCGATGGCTATGACGGCGCGATCTATTTCGACACCTTCCCTGACATGACCGGTCTCGATCCGGTTCACGAATGCGAGGTCAACATCAAGACCGTCAAGCGGATGCTGAACGTCGTTGATCGGCTTGAGCGTGACAACCGTCTTGCTGGCGCGATCGACCGTCAGGATGCGGTCACGGCGCAATCCATCATTCAGGAAGCAATGCTCGGCGACGTCGCCTGAGGAGAGGCTTCAAGAGAGTTTTTCTGTTTCAACATACCACACCTGGGAGGATCAATATGAATAGACACCTGAAATCCGCTATTGCCGGCATGGCGCTGGGGCTGATGGCAAGCGCTGCCTTCGCGCAGGATCTCGCGCCACTCAATTCCGATACCGAAAAGGATCGCGTCGACTGGTCGCAGCTCGAAGCGAAGTACGGGGCGTTTCCAAAAATCCCGGAAGGCACGCGCGCGGGCGGCGTTTCCAAGACGTTGACCAACGAATACTGGCGTTCGCTCGGCGAAGGCTACAAGTCTTTCGGTGAAAAGGCCGGCGCGACCGTTGCCTATCAGGCAGCGCAGAGCGAAGGCGACCAGCTGGGACAGCTGACGATCGCAGAAGGCATGGTCACCACGGGCTTCAATGTCATTCTCGTCTCGCCGCAAACCGACGCGAACCTGCAGCCCGTCATGGAGCAGGCCAAGGAAGCGGAAATTCCTGTCGTCAACGTCAATGACGCTGTCGTGCCGCAGGCTGAGCATTATGTCGGCAACGTGCAGCGCGACAACGGCGTTCGTGTCGCCAAGTGGTTCATCGAGAACCGCCCGGAAGGTGGCAAGGTTGCTATCATCGAAGGCCAGGCCGGCGTTTTTGCAGCCGTCCAGCGTACCGCAGGCTTCAAGGCAACCATCGGCGAGAATTCCAAGTTCCAGGTCGTCGCCAGCGTGCCCGGCAACTGGGATCGCCAGCAGTCCTACGACGCTGCCACCAACATTCTCCAGCAGAACCCGGATCTCGTCGGCTTCTACTGCAACAATGACGGCATGGCGCTCGGTGTGATCGAGGCGGTCAAGGCTGCAGGTCTTCTCGGCAAGGTCGCCGTATTCGGCACGGATGGCATTTCCGACGCCTACAAGTCGATCGAAGCCGGCGAACTGACGGGAACGGTTGACAGCTTCCCGGTCCTGACAGGCGAAGTGGCGATGGAAACCGCATTGCGGCTCGTTGCCGGTCAGAAACTGGCCCGTGTCGTTGCAACACCGCAGGCGCTGATCACCAAGGATAACCTTGCCAAGTACAAGGGCGACGGCATCGATATTCGCCAGGTGCTGATGAAGGATGCTGCGGCCGCGCAGTAATCGCAACAGGAGCCGGTCCCTTCAGGACCGGCTCTCCTCCTTTGATGAAAGCACCGAGATGACGACAACGGCTCGCCTCAGGTTCGAGGGCATCACCAAGACCTTCCAGAGCGCCAAAGCGCTGTCGGATGTGTCATTCTCCGTCAAACCAGGCGAAGTTCACGCTCTTCTCGGCGAAAACGGCGCCGGCAAATCCACGCTTCTGCGTATTCTCTCCGGTGTCTCGCCGCAGACCAGCGGCGAGTTCTTCGTCGACGGCAAACTCGCGACATTTAAGAGCCCGGAAGATGCCCGCCGCGCCGGCATCGCCATGATCCATCAGGAACTGCAGCAGATCCCGAACCTGACAGTCGCGCAGAACATGTTTCTTGGTCATCCGCTGAAATATGCGGGTGGACTGCTGGTCAATCGTCGCGAGCAGGAAAAGCGCGCGGCGGCAGCGCTTGCCATGATCGATCCTTCGATCGATCCGTCGACGCCGATCAAGGACCTCAAGGTTGCGCAGCGCCAGATCGTGGAGATTGCCCGTGCGCTGCTCGAGAACGCCAAGATCGTTGCCATGGACGAGCCGACGTCGAGCTTGACGCCGGCCGAGTTCGAAAGCCTGGCCGTCGTCATCCAGAAGATGGCGGCCTCGGGCGTTGCGATCATTTACGTCTCTCATAAAATGGATGAGGTCTTTCGGATCTGCCACCAGGGAACCGTCATGCGGGACGGCAATGTGGTTGGCACGGTCGACCTGCGCTCCGCGGTGCAAGCAGACGTCATCGCGATGATGGTCGGCCGCGAACTTATGCAGGAAGAACACAAGACGTTTGTGAAGGAGGACGTTCGCGTCGATGTGCGCAACCTTTCCTCCGCGGTCACGCATGTCCGCGACGTCTCCTTCACAGTCAGACGTGGCGAAGTGGTCGGCGTTGCCGGGCTGGTTGGCTCGGGACGGACAGAACTCCTGCGCCTCATCGCGGGCGTCGACAAGATCGGGTCCGGTGACATCAACGTCGATGGTCGCGCATTGAAGCTGACAGGTCCGCGCTCCGCGATCGACGCCGGTATCGGTTTGTTGCCGGAAGAGCGCAAACGCGAGGGCATCATCCCCATGCGCCCGGTTTCGGTCAACATGGTGCTTCCCTCGCTTCGAAAGTTCGCGCGGGTCGGGATCGTGCGCCACTCGGCTGTCAACAAGAGCGCCGAAACATTGCTGAAGCGGGTAAACCTGCGCCCATTCCAGATTGATCGCCCGATCAAGCTGTTCAGTGGTGGCAACCAGCAAAAGGCGATCATCGCCCGCTGGCTGGCCGCCGGTTCCGAGATCCTGCTGTTCGACGAGCCGACGCGCGGGATCGATGTCGGCGCAAAATCCGAGATCTACCACCTGATCGAAAACCTTGCCGCTGAAGGCAAGTCGATCATCGTCGTATCTTCAGAACTTCCAGAAGTCATCCGGCTGTCGGACCGCGTCATGGTCATGCGCGACGGGCGGATCGCCGCACAGTTGGAACGACACGAAATGACCGAACAGGCCATTGTTTCGCACGCCGTCGGCGATCGCGAGCCAAACACAGATTCCTCGATGCAGGAGCACGCCCATGTCTGATATCGCCGCCGAAATGCCAAAGCGTTCCCCGAAACTCTTCAGTTCGTTCTCACTGCGTGATGCAGGCACACTCATTGGTCTGATCCTGATCGTGGCAGTCTTTGCAGCGCTGGTGCCGGGCTTTCTGTCTGAGCGCAACCTGATCAACATTCTCCAGCAGTCGAGCATCAATGCCTGCATCGCGCTCGGCATGACCCTCGTCATCATCTCCGGCGGTATCGACTTGTCGGTCGGTCCGACGGCGGCAATCTCCGCTGTGCTCACAGCGACACTGCTGGTCTCAGGCGTTCCCGTGCCGGTGGCGCTTCTGGCCGGCCTCGGCATCGGCGCGTTCTGCGGTCTGGTGAACGGCGTTCTCGTCGCCTATGTGGGCCTTCAGCCGTTCATCGTCACGCTCGGGACGCTCAGCACCTACCGAGCCATTGCGCTCATCTATACGGGCGGTAATCCCGTTCTCGGCGTGCCCCAGGGCTTCCGGTCGCTGTTCAACGGCAATATTGCCGGCATTCCAAACTCGGTCATCATCGTTGCTGTCGTTGCCTTTGCGGCTTGGGTTCTTCTCAAGAAGACGCCGATCGGCGAATATCTTCTGGCCGTGGGTGGAAACGAGGAAGCTTCCTATGTCGCAGGCGTGCCGATCGCACTGACGAAGATCACGGCCTATGTCATCTCCGGCGTTCTGGCGGCACTGGCGTCCTTCATCCTGATCGGTCGCCTCGGGGCTGCCGAGCCCATTCTTGGGAACCTCTGGGAGCTGGACGCGATCGCGGCCGCCGCCATCGGTGGTGCTTCATTGATGGGCGGCAAGGGGTCGATAGTCGGCACCATTCTCGGTGCGATCATTCTCGGCGCCATGCGTAACGGTTTGACGTTGATGAACGTCCAGGCTTTCTATCAACTTCTCGCAACCGGCCTTATAATTCTTGTCGCAATGATGATCGATCGCGCGACAAGGGGACGGGGATGAAATCCGACAAAATGGATCCGAAGGCAGTTGGCCCGCGCATTCGCATGCGCTTGCCACTGCTGACACCACTCGAAGCACGGGTTGTTGAAACCGTGTTTGCGTTGCGCGGCTTCAACGACGACACATCGTTGAAGGAAATCGCAACAGATGCCGGTGTCTCGGAAGCTATGGTCGTGAAGATTGCCAAGAAACTGGGATTTGCCGGCTATCGGGAGTTTCGCAACGCTGTGTCGCAATACAACAGCTTGCCGACCGCCGAAATGCACCAGGAACTGTCGGTCGAGGACACCTCAGAGGAGATTATCCAGAAGGTGTTTCGCACCTCGATCCATGCGCTCGAGGAAACGCTTTCGATCATGGATGTCAAAGCGTTCGATCGCGCGGCCGACCTCATCCACGGTGCACGTCATCGGGATTTCTATGGCGTCGGCGGTTCGGCACAGATCGCACGCGACGCAGCGCACAAGTTTCTTCGCATCGGTGTCCGCGCCAGCGTCTACGACGATTCCCACATGATGCTGATGTCGGCTTCGCTGCTGGGAAGCGACGATATTGCGGTTGGGTTCTCGCATTCCGGCAATACGATGGCCGTCATCGAGGCGATGCAGACGGCGCGGCGCAACGGCGCGAGGACGATCGCCATCACCAATTACAATGAATCGCCGCTCGCTCAGCATTCGGACGTCGTTCTGTGCTCGACGGCACAGGGTTCGCCGCTGATGGGCGAGAACGCCGCCGCCCGTATCGCCCAGCTCAATATTCTCGATGCGGTGTTCGTCGCCGTGGCGCAGCGGGACTATACCGCTGCCGAAAACAATCTCGAAAAGACCATGGCGGCCGTCGCCTCCAAACGGAAAGACAAATTCCTATGACCGCATCCAGCCCCGCTGTCGTCGTTTTCGGCAGTCTCCACTACGACATCATCGTCAAAGGTCCGGCACGGCCGCGCAAAGGCGAGACAGTCACCGGCTCCGCCTGGAACCCGGCATGTGGCGGTAAGGGGGGAAACCAGGCCGTTTCCGCCGCCAAGGCCGGCGTGCGCTCGGCAATGATCGGTGCCGTGGGCGATGACGACTTCGGGCATACGCTTCTCGACAACCTGGCCGCAAACGCCGTCGAGTTGGACCAGGTTCGTGTCATCGACGGTGCCGCATCCGGAATGAGTGTCGCGATTTTCGATGCCGAAGGCGATTATGGTGCCGTGATCGTCTCCGGCAGCAATCTTCAGCTCGGCCAGTCGGACGTGGCACAGGCTGAGCATCTGTTCCGCGCTGGCAATATCCTCGTCTTGCAGAACGAAGTGCCGGATGCCGCGAATGTGCTTGCGGCTTCCGCAATGAAACAAGTTGGCGGCCGTGTTGTTCTCAACGCTGCCCCGGCGAGAGATCTGTCGCCCGAACTGGCGCGGCTGATCGATGTCCTCGTGGTCAACGCGGTGGAGGCGGAAGCGTTGGCAGGCGGCGGTGAGGTTGAAACGCTCAAAGACGCGATCGCCACGGCAGAGGTTCTTGCACAATCATTTCCCGTGGCGGTCGTTACCGCAGGCGGAGAGGGCGTCGCATTCGCCGAGCAATGCGGAGCCAAAGGGACCATCCCGGCTATAAAGGTCAATCTCGTCAGCACCCACGGGGCAGGGGACGAGTTCATCGGTGTTCTCGCAGCTCAGATGCTGCAGGGAGAAAGCGTAACGACGGCTCTTTCTGCGGCCAACCAGGCCGCGGCGCTCCTTGTGAGTTCGCAGCGATGATCTTTCAGTTATTCCTGGGACAGTGCGTCGCAGAACTCCTGATCTTCTAATGCATTGTTTTCTTGGCTTGTTTTTGTGCCAACGTGCCAAGGCTGGTTCGAATCCTTTCAAGACCTGTATTGATACGCTTACAGCGCAACTGCCTGCCCGCTTATCTATCGTGGCACGTACCATCAGATGGCCGGCAGTTAAACGGAGGCTTGAAACTATGTCTGAGCCTGCCGAGAAGAGTAGTTTGCGCCACTCAATCGATGATTACATGCTAAAGCATTCAGCGCCTAAGCGTTCAGCGACATGTATCTCTACCACTTAGTGAGCCGTGGGTCACGCCAGACTGGCACGACGTTCTTCAACGAGCGACTTGATGCGATGGAGGCGAGCTGTAGCTACGGTAGCAAGTGGCGCGATCAGAAGCCCGATCAGCAGGCTCAAACAGCACGAGTAAAAATAGATCTACCGTAAATGTCTACTGACATCTGTTGACAGTTGTCAGGACGGGTCGTAGCTTCGGGTTTCTCGTCGAGGTACAGCTCATGCCCTTTATCGCTCGTAAATATGCCGTCTGGATGCTGGCGCCCGCTTTGCTGCTGATCCTCGCGTTTCTCGTAACTCCGCTCTTCGACCTTCTGCGATATAGCTTCCTGAGCGGTGATTTTGCGACTGGTGACGTAGGGGATATTACACTAGCGAATTATCTTCACGTACTCTCGGACCCTTATTACCTCGGTATAATCGTTCGGACTTTCCTAATCTCTATCATCGTCACGCTCGTCACGATGGTCGCCGGCCTCCCGCTAGCAGCGCTGATATGGCGCGTGCCAACATTTTGGCGTTCGCCACTGACCATCCTCGTACTGTCTCCTCTGCTTGTCAGCATGGTTGCAAGTTCTTACGGCTGGATCGTCATTCTAGGCAACAAGGGCGTCATCAACAATTCGCTGATCGCCATGGGTATAATCTCTGAGCCGATCAAACTGCTATACACCAACACCGCTATCGTCGTCGGGCTGGTGCATGTTGTGCTCCCGTTCATGGTCCTGTCGCTAGTGGCATCTCTAGACCGAATAGAACCCAATCTCAGCGAAGCCGCCGCGATGCTCGGAGCCAATCGTGCGCGCATCTGGTGGCATGTCCTGCTCCCGCTCTGCATCCCAGGTATAGGAGCCGGCGCAACGTTGACCTTCGCATTGTCGATCTCCGCGTATGTTACGCCAGCAGTGCTCGGGCCAAGTGGACCAAACTTTATAACAACGCTTATCTACCAGAACTTCGTCAATCTCTACGAATGGGGAGTCGGCTCGACGCTTGCGCTGCTTTTGCTAGTGAGCGCAGTCATTGTCATTCTAGCAATCGGCTTGACGACATCGAAAATGGGACCAGCGCGCAGGGCAGCGACATGAAAACCCTTAATGCGATCGTCATCGTCTTGCTTTGCACTTTCATCCTCGCACCGACGGTGGTGATTGCTCTCACCTCGTTTGGAGCGGGCGAAATCCTTGAATTTCCGCCAAGGGGCTGGACTCTGCGGTGGTACGGATATGCAATAGCTAAACCGGAGTTCCAGCAAGCCGCGTGGAACAGCCTTTGGATCGCTGTTGTTACTATGCTGATATCCGCACCGCTTGCAGTGCTGGCATCGATGTCCCTTGTCAGGGGACGCATTCCGGGGCGGGAACTCATCCAGACAATCCTGCTTGCGCCGCTTGTCGTACCGTCGATCGTTATCGGTCTTTCGATCCTGCTGGCATCGGCGCGGTTCGATCTGCCGCTGGTTGAGGCAAGGCTGCTCATCGCGCATGTGCTGATTACGCTTCCCTATCTAGTGCGGACGGTGACATCCAGTCTCGTCCGACTGGATCCGGTCGCGGAAGAAGCGGCGCGGGTGCTCGGGGCAGACAGCTTTCGTACATTCTGGTTCGTGACCCTGCCGGCCCTGCGACCGGGCATCATCGCCGGGATGATCTTTGCCTTCATCATCTCGTTCGACAACGTGTCAATCTCGCTCTTCCTTGCCAGTGCCAAGACCAACACCCTGCCGCTGAGCCTGATGAGCTACATTGAATATAACCTCGATCCGTCTGTGGCGGCGGTCTCCACACTTCTCATCCTTATGGCGCTGGCCGCCGCAATCGCACTAGAGCGGCTCGCCGGTCTGCGCCGTACATTGGGAGGCTGATCTTTGTCGATGACGAAACTGACCTGTAACTCACTCACAAAAAGTTATGCCAACAATCGCGTCCTGAACGACGTGTCAGCAGATATTGCCAAGGGCGAGCTTGTGACATTGCTCGGCCCGAGCGGCTGCGGAAAGACGACGCTTCTGCGCGCCATTGCCGGGCTATCGATGGCCGACACGGGCAGCATTCTGCTTGATGGAGCAGACATTACCCACACGCCGATCCATCGCCGCAATATCGGTATGGTCTTCCAGTCGCACGCGCTGTTTCCGCATATGTCGGTGACCGACAACGTGGCTTTTGGCCTGCGTATGCAGGGAATTCAGGTGGACGAGCGGCGCAACCGGGTGGGGGATGCGCTTGCGCTGGTGCGGCTCAATGGTTTCGAGAATCGAATGCCCCATGAACTTTCGGGAGGCCAGCAGCAGCGCGTTGCGATCGCCCGTGCCATCGCCATCAATCCTTCCGTACTGCTGCTGGATGAACCGTTCGGCGCGCTCGACAGGAAGCTTCGTGAAACGCTGCAGGTCGAGCTTCGCCAGTTGACGAAGAACCTGTCGATGACGGCGATTTTCGTGACCCACGACCAGGAAGAAGCTCTTGTGCTAAGCGACCGGATCGCTGTGATGAACGGGGGTGTTATCCAGCAGATCGGCTCACCGGCGGAAGTGTTCGAGCGACCCGCGAACCAGTTTGTCGCCGATTTCATGGGCTTCGAGAACATGTTCCCAGCGACCGTTGTCTCGCAGAGCAACGGCACTGTACGCCTCACAAGCCGCGGTCTGCAGGTCGAGGCGATCAATGACTGTAACGCTGTCTCGGGCGAGGTGAAGATCGGGCTACGCAGCGAGCGGATCAAGTTTTCTGATGGAAGCGGAACAGACGCAGACGGGGCGAACCGGCTTCCGGGGAGGGTTACGACGGCGAGCTATCGTGGAGACCGCTGGGTCTACGCCGTCGATACCTCGGTCGGTGTGTTTTCTGTCAAGGGATCGGCAGATGCCAAAGCGAAGTGCGTTGGACAGCCGGTGCTGCTCTCATGGGAGCGTGCCGCGGTAAGGGTTTTTGGTTCGTAATTCTAACAATCAAGAGGGGAATCGATGAGCATGTTATCCAAAACCAACATATCCATCAGTCGCCGGGCATTCACGCTTGGTGGCGTCGCAGCAGCTGGGTTAATCACCGGATTTCCCGCGATCGTACGCGCCCAGTCGAAGACGATCGTCACGACGCTTTTCGGTGGCGCCTACGAGGAACGTTACCGCAAGTTCGTGCTCGACCCGTTCTCTGCCAAGACTGGCGCACAGTTCGTCATCAAGTATGGCTCTGCGGACGAATGGCTGAACAATGCGCTAATTAACAAAGCAAACCCGGAAATCGACTTGCCATTCCTTTCGCTGCCGGTTGCGATGCGCGCCATTCGTATTCCGGGCCTGTTCATGGAGCTAACGCCGAAGGAAATCCCGACGCTTGCGGATATCCATCCGATATTTCGCGATACCTACGAGAACAAGGCGGTGGGCTTCAATTACGTCGATTACGGCATCCTCTACCGAAAAGATTTGGTGAATAAGGAAATTGTCTCCTGGGCCGATCTCTGGGATGCATCACTTGCCGGCAAGGTCATCTGCCCCGGGCCGGCCGCAGGATCGATGTACGAGCTGGTGATGATTGCAGCACAGATCGCCGGTGGCGGTTCGGATTATACCAAGGGTATCGACAAGCTCAAGGAATTGAAGCCCAACGTTCTCCGCTGGTTCAATACGGCTAACGAGGTCGACGGGCTGATCCAGCGCGGCGAAGCCTCGGTGGCTGCGGGCTTCGGCGGCTTCCGTTCGTATGCGCTGATCGACGCGGGGGTTCCCGGCCAGTTCGTGACGCCGAAGGAAGGAGCTCCGATGGGTGTGCTTTCCTATCACGTGCCCACGAATGCCAAGAACCGCGACCTGCTGCTCGAGTTCGTTGATTTCGCGCTGGGTGTGGAACAGCAAACGCAGTTCGGCAACGCGATGCCCACCGGTGTCACCAATTCCAAGGTCGTGCTCGATCCGAAGGTTGCCAGCCGGATCGCGCCTGCGGACAAGCTGCTGCGAATCGACTGGGGCGCCGTGCAGAAGAACTTCACGGCGATTACCCGGCGCATGCAGAGCGAAGTGATCTCGGGCTAAGGGAGGGAGTCGTGCCTGAAATCAGAATCCAAGGCCATCATTCGGCCCGCTTCGAGCCGGTGGCCCAGTCTTTCCGTGAAAACTTCGCTTCGCATGGCGAGCTTGGATCCGCAATCGCGATCTATCATCGCAACGAACTCGTCGTCGATCTCTGGGGAGGGGTGCGGGATACCACATCCCTTGACCCATGGCAGGAAGATACCATTGCCTGCATGATGTCCGTTGCCAAGGGCGTTTCCATGGCGTGCCTCGCGATAGCGGCCGACCGGAAATTGATCGAACTAGACAGGCCTGTTGCAGACTATTGGCCGGAATTTGCTGCACAGGGCAAGGCGGCAATCACGGTTCGCCAGGCGTTGGGACATCTCGCAGGCATCCCGGTCGCCGATCTTGCAGAACCCGGCGACATCTACGATTGGCAGAAGATGGTTGCTGCGGTGGCAGGACAGAAACCGCTATGGCCGGCGGGCGAAGTGCAGGTCTACCACTCATCGACGCTCGGTTTCATCTCGGGCGAATTGCTGCGGCGCGTGACCGGCAAGACGGCGGGCAAATTCCTGCAGGACGAGATTGCCGGGCCACTGGGTGCCGATTATTTCATCGGCCTAGACGACGGGAAGCAGGCGCGCTGCGCGACCATGGTCGCGTCCGCCGACAATATCGTCAACGCCGCAAAACGCGAGCCCGAAGATTCGATCGCATACCGGATATGGAAAGCGGTTCCAGACAGCGAGAATTACAATTCGAAGCAATGGCGTTCGAGTGAAATCCCCTCGGTCAACGGGCACGGCACCGCTCGCGGGGTCGCGAATATCTACAATGCACTGGCAGGCGGCGTAGCAGACGGCGCCGAACCGCTGGTATCTTCTCACGTACTGGCAGACTTCCTGAAGGAACAGCTCCCGAGCGGCGAAACGGCGGAGACCAACCGGCTGCGGATGGCTGTTGGTTTCATGCTGAACTCGCCCCCTCACAGGGCGATGGGCCCAAATATGAAGACGTTCGGGCATTCCGGCGCTGGCGGCTCGCAGAGTTTTGCAGATCCGGTCGCCGGTCTGTCGTTCTGCTACACTACCAACAGGATGCACGACGGTACCGATACGGGCCGCCGTGCCACTAGCTTGATCGATGCGGCCTATCGATCGCTGGCCTGACACGGTTGGCATCAGGTAACGCAAAGCCGGGCAGTCATGAACTGCCCGGCGTTTTTGTGTTGTTCGATTTCAGAGCGGGCTGGCGATCGACTTTGTCTCGAGATAGCTGTCGAACACCTCGCGACCACGTTCACGTCCCCAACCGGACTGACGGAAGCCACCGAACGGAAGGGCGCTGTCACCGACAAAATGGCGGTTGATGCCAATGGTGCCGGCGCGGATGCGGGCGGCCATCTTGTGAGCCACCTTGAAATCGCGAGTCCAGATGCTGGCAGCCAAGCCATAAACACTGCTATTTGCCTCGGTGGCGATCCTGTCGAGATCGTCGTCGTCATAGCGAAGGACACTGAGTACCGGTCCGAAGATTTCCTCCTTAACGACGCTCATGTCAGGGCGGAGGCTTGCGAGAACGGTGGGTTTGTAGAAATATCCCTCGGACGAAATCTGCTCGCCGCCGGTGACGACGGTTGCGCCCTCCCGAACACCCGCATTGGTCATCGAAGATACCCGATCAAGGTGGGCCGACGATATCAGTGGCCCCATCTGGACGCCTTCGTTAAAGCCGTAACCCACATTCAAAGCCTCGGCGGCCGTGGCAACACCTTCGACGATGCGGTCGAATACGTCCCTGTGGGCATAGACACGCGAGCCTGCGGTGCATATCTGCCCGGCACCTGAGAAAATACCCGCGGCGACGCCGGAAATGGCGCTCTCTAGATCGGCATCGGGAAATATGATGACCGGGCTTTTGCCGCCGAGTTCCAGAGATACGCGCTTGAGGTTGCTGGCAGCCGATGCCGTCACGATGGCGCGGCCGACCTGTGTCGATCCGGTGAAGGCGATTTTGTCGACATCGGGGTGAGACGCCATCGCCGCGCCGACCGAGCCGCCGCCGGTGACCACGTTAAACACACCCTTCGGAAAACCGGCCTCTAGTGCCAGTTCGGCCAACAGAAGCGCACTCAGGGGCGTCTGTTCCGCGGGTTTGAGAATGACGGTGCAACCCGCCGCAAGGGCGGGAGCGATCTTCCATACCGCCATCATCAGCGGACCGTTCCAGGGTACAATCTGGCAGACGACGCCGATCGGATCGCGTAGTGTGTAGGCGTGCCATTCGCCAGGAGCGGAAACGGGGATCGTTTCGCCCGTCAGTTTGGTCGGCCAACCAGCGGTATAGCGGATCAGGTCGATTGAACTGGCTAGATGTCCAACCTTTGCCACTGGCAGCGGCATGCCGTTGTTGACAGTTTCGATTTCCGCCAGAAGATCGAGATTAGCCTCAATCAGGTCCGCGAACCGCCAAAGAAGCTTCGAGCGCTCGTTCGGTTTCATGGCCCGCCAGGACGGGTTTTCGAATGCACCCCGCGCTGCACGCACCGCGATATCGACGTCTTCGGCGCTGCCGTTCGGAACCTGAGCGACGATCTTACCGCTGCCGGGATCGATCACATCGCAGAGTTGGCCCGAAACGGCTTGTTTCCATTCACCACCGATCATCATCCCATGCCGGCGCGCAAGAAATTCGCCGGTCGCTGAACTGGGTGACCTCAATTGAAGGTTCATCGGTCTCTCCTTGCCTCAAGCTGCCATGTCGATGATCTGCCGAACGGGAGCCCCGGTGCGCAGGTTGTCGAATGCGTCGTTGATCTGTGACAGCTTGATCGTGTCGGAGATCAGGTGATCCAGTTTCAACCGGCCCTGCATGTAATATTCAAGCAGGTTGGGAATATCGACGCGGAACTGATTGGACCCCATAGAGGATCCCTGAAGCCGGCGGTCCTTGATAAACATTGATCCTTCGAACTCAAGCTTGATGCCGGGCTTGATCATGCCGAGCACCGTTGCCGTACCACCCATCCGCAGCATGGCGAATGCTTGTTCCGCAGTCTTCTTTAAGCCGAGAGCCTCAAAGGAATAGGGGACGCCGCCAGAGGTCAGTTCAAGCACCGCCGCTACGGGATCGGTTGTCCCCGCGTTGATGACATCCGTTGCGCCGAGCTGCTTTGCCAATTCGAGCTTGCTGTCCAGCATGTCGATGGCGATGATTCGTCCGGCGCCTGCGAGCATCGCTCCGCTTACGACTGACAGGCCGACGCCGCCGCAACCAATGACCGCAACCGTTGATCCCGGCTTGACTTTGGCAGCGTGTACGACAGCTCCTACGCCCGTTAGCACGCCACAGCCGACCAGCGATGCTCGGTCGAGTGGGATGTCGCGGTTGATCTTAACGAGTGCGTTTTCATGGACGAGCATTTGTTCAGCGAATGACGAAAGGTTGGAGAATTGGTGGACCAGCTTGCCGTTTAGCCACATCCGCTCCGCCTTTCCTGGCGGTAGCTTTACATCGACGCTTTCGCAAATGTTTGGACGGCCGGTAACGCAGTTTGGGCAGGTGCCGCAGAATACTGATAGGCAGGTTACGACATGGTCTCCCTTTTTGACGTAGGTGACATCCTCGCCGACCGCCTCGACGATACCGGAGGATTCATGACCGGGAACGAAAGGCATAGGATAGGCATAGGTGCCATCAGCGAAGTGCAGATCCGAATGGCATACCCCAGCATATGAGGTACGAATAAGAACTTCACGACGTGCAGGCTTTCCAATCTCGACGTTTTCGATTGTCATCGGCTGACCGGCTTCCCAGATTACTGCAGCTTTCATGGATTCCATCCTGCTCGAAATTTCTGTTCAAGACCCATAGTGCAATCTGTTGACAGTTGACGTCAAGAGCAGCTGTGAACATTATTGACTCAGTCAGAAAATCCGTCATCAGCCCGTGAAAACCGCTATCCCGTAAGTCGAATATCGCAAAGCGGCGAATGCGTCAGTGCCTTATGTGTTCGCAAGCACCTCGAAAGCGTTCCCAACAGCGACCACGGGCAACGAACTTACGGGACAACCCTGCTTACTGTTGACAGTTATGCAGAAGTCGCGTTACCAATGGCATTACACGGCTGGGAACTCTCACGCTCATGGACGGAGATCAAACGCTCCACGGGCATAGGAGATTGAGATGACAACATTTCTGATTAAGCGCGTCCTTCAGTCGATGCTGACGGTTCTCGGCGTCATAACGGCTGCGTTTTTCCTTGTTCGGCTTGCCGGCGATCCGGCTGTTCTAAACCTTTCTGCCGAAGCGTCCGGAGAGGATATTGCAAGGGTGCGGGAGGCACTTGGCCTAGATCGGCCGATGATCATCCAGTATTTCGATTTTATCTGGAATGTGCTGCGCGGCGATTTCGGCGTATCGCTGCGGCAGAACGTATCCGCGATGAGTCTTGTCCTTGAACGCGTGCCGGCAACGCTCGAGCTGGCACTGACCTCCTTCGTGCTTGGGTTGGGGCTTGCGTTCATCTTGGGCATCATTATGCGAATGACTGGCTCGCGCTTCGTGCGTCAGCTGATCATGTGGATCGCGCTCGGTCGTCAAGCCATCCCGATCTTTTCGTTCGGTCTCGTGATGATCCTGATCTTTTCCGTGTGGCTGAAATGGCTGCCCTCGCTGGGTCGCGGCACCCTTTCTCATCTCATTCTGCCCGCGCTGACCCTCGGCACGTACGAGCTGGCACTATACCTGCGGCTGTTCAATGCTTCGCTCGCCACCGAGCAGCGGCAAGATTATGTGCGGACTGCCTATGCGAAAGGGCAGGGCAAGATCCAGGTCCTGCTCGGCCACATGCTTCCTAATGCTCTGCTGCCGCTGGTCACCGTCGCGGGTATCAATCTCGGCCTTCTTCTTGGCGGGACAGTTGTCACTGAAACGGTGTTCAGCTGGCCAGGAGTCGGCAGGCTGATCGTACAGTCAGTCAGCCAGCGAGATTTCCCGGTTATCATCGCTGGCGTCTTCCTGATCTCGCTGATGTTCGTCGTCATCAATCTGATCGTGGACGTTCTATATGGTCTCCTTGATCCGCGCGTGAGGATGGTTTGATGACCTTCGATCTTTCCAGAATAGTTGCTGTCAGCTTGCTTGCGATCATGATCTTGTTCATGGTCCTGACACCGCTGATGCCCTTCTACGACCCTTACGGCCAAAATCTCGCGGGCAGCCTAGTGCCGATGGGCGAATCTTCGTTCGACGGAAAGTTCTACCTGCTAGGCACCGATACTTTGGGCCGCGACATCCTCAGCAGGCTAGCGCTTGCCGGACAGGTTTCCGCGTTGATCGGGCTTGGGGCGGTCGCCGTTAGCCTGGTCGTCGGCGTATTCCTCGGTCTCGTTGCTGGATACTTTCGCGGTCCGGTCGAAACCTTGATAATGGGCTTGGCTGACCTGCAGCTTTCGATCCCGCGAGTGCTGCTGCTGATCGCGGTCAGCGCCATTATCGGACCAAGCGTTACCAACCTTGCTATTTTGCTCGGTTTGACAAGCTGGGTCGCCTATGGCCGCGTGGCACGCGGTATGGCGCTCAGCCTGCGCGAGCGGGAGTTTGTGTTGTCGGCAAGGACGCAAGGGGCAACGGCGGCATGGAATATCCGCAAACATCTTCTTCCAAACGTGTTGCCCCAGATGTTGATCGTCGGCTCCTACGAGTTCGGCCAGATCGTGGTGATGGAGGCTTCCCTTAGCTATCTCGGGCTTGGCGTGCAGCCGCCTCTGCCGAGCTGGGGCATGATGGTTAGTGAAGGCCAGAGCTATCTGGCGCTAGCACCATCGCTAGCGATCCTGCCGAGCATCGCCCTATTCATTCTGGTCGCAGGTCTTCAGTTTCTCTCACAGGCATTCACTTCCGAAGGTGAGGTTGCCGGTGTATCCGAGAGGTCAAAGTGATGAGCACTCCCATGGCGACAGCCGACACGGATATCGTCCTCAGCGTCCGCAATCTCTCAATCGAGGTTCCCGGCGCAAAGGGGCCGGTGAGACTTGTCGACGACGTGTCGTTCGACGTCCGGCAGAACGAAGTCTTCGGCATCGTCGGCGAATCGGGTTCGGGCAAGAGCTTGACGATGCTGGCAGTGCTCGGTCTTTTGGCCGAACCGCTGAAGATCGTCTCCGGCAGCATAAAACTGCGCGGCCGCGAGCTGACCAGCTTGTCCTTCGAGCAGATGCGGTCGATCCGCGGCAAGACAATGGCCATCGTCTTCCAGGATCCGATGACGACGCTCAATCCGGTACTGCGGATTGGCAAGCAGATCGGCGAGGCCGTGCGGCTGCATAACCCCGGCATGTCGAGCCGGCAGGTGCGCGACCGGGTGATCGAGCTCTTGCAACTTGTCGGTATTCCCAACCCAGAAAAGCGCTATAGCCAGTATCCCAACGAGTTTTCTGGCGGCATGCGGCAGCGCGTGGTAATCGCGATTGCGATGGCCAACGAGCCTGATCTCCTAATTGCCGACGAGCCAACGACGGCGCTGGACGTGACCATACAAGCTCAGGTGATGAGCGTGCTGGCGGAAGTGCGTGAACGCACCAAGGCGGCCATGGTGCTAATCACCCACGATCTCGGCCTAGTTGCTGAAACGGCCGACCGTATGGCCGTCATGTATGGCGGCAGGATCATGGAGACTTCGCCTGCGAAGACGCTGTTTTCCAACCCAAACCATCCATACACCGCCGGGCTGATTGCTAGTCTGCCGCGTGTCGATCGGGAGGTGAAGGAGCTTTATTCCATTCCAGGCTTTGTACCGGACCTCGCCAATCGACCACGCGGCTGCGTGTTCCATCCACGTTGCGCGATGTCGAACGGCCGGATACCCTGTCGCGAGGAAAAGCCGCTGTTGCATGCCCTCCGCGATGATAGTGCCGTGGCGTGTCACTTCAGCGAGGAGACTGCTGCTTGGCGGCAGGCGCAGGAAAAGGCCGTGCAAATCGTCGATCGCGAACAGATCGATGAGCGAGACGTGCTGGCGCCAATCCTCAAGGTGGACAATCTCACTAAAGATTTCCAGATTGGTGTTGGACTTCTTAGAAGCTCCCAGCAGCTTAAGGCACTACGAAATATCTCCTTCGAGATTCCCAAGGGTCGGACGCTTGGGCTTGTCGGCGAATCCGGTTGTGGGAAGTCCACGCTGGCGCGTGTGCTCCTGCGCCTTCTTGATGCCTCAGGTGGCGACGTCTATTTGAACGGTGAGCCATTCATGAACCTGCGCGGCACCCGCCTTCGCGCCAAGCGTCGTGATCTGCAGGTGGTGTTCCAGGATCCGTATTCGTCGCTCGATCCGCGGATGACGATCCATGAGGTTATCGGCGAACCGCTGCGTATTCATGGCAGATATGATCCGCAACGGATCGATGAATTGTTGGCGCATGTGGGATTGACACCCGATGCCGGACGGCGGCGCCCGCCCGAATTCTCAGGTGGGCAGCGCCAGCGCATCGCTATCGCCCGCGCCCTTGCGCTCAACCCGGATGTGCTCATTTTAGACGAAGCGGTTTCGGCGCTTGACGTCTCGATTCAGGCACAGATTATCAACCTGTTGAAGAAATTGCAGGAAGAGCTGGGTCTGACCTATGTCTTCATCTCGCACGATCTCTCGGTAGTTCGGCATATCTCGGACGAGGTGGCGGTGATGTATCTCGGCCGGATCGTTGAGCATGGAGCGGTTCGCGAAGTGTTCGAGTCGCCAGCGCATCCCTATACGCAGGCATTGTTGTCTTCGATCCCGCGACCGGACGCGTCGGAAGGCGAGGGGCGTATCGTGTTAGAGGGCGACCTGCCCAACCCGCTGTCGCCTCCTTCGGGCTGTTCGTTCCGCACGCGCTGTTTTCGCGCTGTCGAGGAATGCGCAAGGGCTGAGCCGAAACTCGAGCCGCGCACCGGTATCGATCACCTAAGCGCCTGCCTGTTTCCGGGCAAGCCGTCTTATGTGTTGGCCGACATGGTAGGGGAAGCGGCCGGGCATGCTGAACGCACCAACGTCTGATTCTTCCATCAAATATGCAGAGGCGCTGCGGTGAAGCCAGACCGCAGCGCCTCTTTTGCTATTTCAGGGTCGAGAAGAGGTTGCCGGGGTTGATGATATTGTCGGGGTCGAGCTTCTGCTTCAAATCTCCGAGCAGTGTTGCCGTCGCCGGCTGGCGGGTTTCGAGATAAGGATATTTCCTGCCAATCTGCATATGGACGCCGCCCATGTCGCGCCAGTCCGCGACGATGTCTTTTGATATCTCAATGACGGCTGCAGACGATTTCGGATTTTCAGAGCGCTGCCTGACTTTTGCCTTTTCTGCATCGCTCATGAAATGGGTATGGATGGCGTAAGGAGCGTCCGACCAGCGGATCAGCGTTTCGATGCCGACCCCGGAAGGACCGTGTGTCGAGAGCAAGTATCCGCGGTCTATGCCGCAATCCTTCATCAGTCTGGCATGCCTGGCAAACACCGCCTCGGTCTTGCTGAAGCATTCGCCGCCGCGGGAGTTCGGCACGACGGTGTGCAGCCAATTCACCCGCTTCGCCGATGGTGTCAGCAGCCCGTTCATGGGTGGGAAGGGCATCGCCCGCATGACGCGGGGGATTGATGCAGGGATGGCGCGTCCGCCTGCCGCCGTTGCGATCTCTCTGATGCGGCGCATACGGGAGCGGACGTCAGCCTGGTCGCGGCCCTCACAGATACAGTTCATGAGGTATCCGACCTTTTCGGAGAAACGGCGGCCGCTGGCTGCGATCAGGGCCGCGTCGCGCAGGCCAGAGAATATCGATCCGCTTCCCTTGATGACACCGAGAAGGGTGGCAATGTCGCTGGTCAGTCCCTCGCCGGCCATTCGGCTGCGGGCGGTGAATGGGTCCATGCCGAGGCATTCGCTGGCGAGCAGTTCCGCTCCGATCTTGCCCATAGCGCCAAGTTGGGCGAGAGGTTCGTCGAACGAGAAGGAGCAGAACCCGGTTTCTACTGCTGCCGGTATGAGTTGGAGTGTGATGCGGGTCTTGATGCCGAACGCGCCACAGTCACCGAGAAATACTCCGGTGAGGTCCGGCCCATAATTGCGGAAAAAGGGCGATGCTTCGCCAATCGTCGCTGCAGAACCGGTCGTCAGGATCTCGCCTGTGCCGGTTACAATCTGCAGGCCGAGCACGCTCTCTGCCGAGGTGCCGCGCGATGCGGAACCGTAGAATTTGCCGCCCTGCGATACCGTCGCGCCGATCGTCGCGTAGAGGCCGGAAAACGTCCCCCAGAAAGGCGTGGTCAGGCCGATCGGTTTAAGTGCCTCGCGTAGCTGCGACCAGGTTACGCCGGGCTCAACGGTTACATATCTATCTTCAGGCTGGAGATCGACAATGCTGTTCATGCGCGTCATGTCTACGATGACGGTGCGGTCATTGGCCGGGATGTAACCGGAGCTGTACGACAGGCCGGCGCCACGGCTGGCTAGCTTCAGCCCGAGCCGGCGGGCGGCCAGCACAAGTTGTTTGACCTCTTCGGCAGACGCAGGCGAAGCAAGGGCCAGCGGCGGATGTTCAGCAACATAGTAGATATCTGTCTGGTATAGGGAGAGGTTAGAAATCTGCAGTTCAAGGCCCGGAACCGACGTTCCCAGCTGTTCCAAGAGGAAAGTGTTTTGGTTGGTATCGCCAGTCGCGCTCATCGTCTTCTCCGTATCGGATTGCGCAAGAGGCATGTCCGATTTCAATCAAGCAAACCCTCTGGACATCCATACTAATTTCGGATGTAAACTGTCAACAGATTTGCCCGAGGGAGCTAGACATGCAGGAAGAATGCGCCGAACCACTGCCGATGCACAAAGGATTTCTGGATATCGACGGCAAGCTTTTGCACTACGCACGGCAGGGGAAAGGGCCGCCGCTGGTGATGCTGCATGCCGCCCCGTGCTCGCTGCGGGTGCTGGAACCTCTGCAGGCGGAATGGGGAGCGAATTTCACCACATTTGCCTTCGATCTTCCGGGGTTCGGCATGTCCGAAATGCTTGAAAAGCCGGATCTGACGACGGCAGACCTCGCCGATGCAGTGGCCTCAGGGATACACATGCTACGCCTTTCACGGGTGATGGTTTACGGCCGACATACCGGCGCCGGCGTAGCGGTCGAACTGGCCCTGCGGCATCCCGATCTCTGCAGCTTCGTACTGACAGATGGTTTCCCGGTTTTCGCAAAGCCCTATACTGAAGAACGACTGGCCGAATACCTGACGCCGATCGAGCCTAGCTGGGATGGCGGGCACCTGACCTGGGCGTGGTTTCGATATCGCGAGCAGCATATGTTCTGGCCGTGGGACAAGCCATTGCTTTCGCAGCGCGCCGACACGGATCTGCCCGATATCGATTTTCTCTATCGTGGCGCCACGGAGTTGCTGACGGCAAGCGAAACCTATGTTCGCGTCTACTCTTCGGCTTTCCGACATGCCGGTCTGGGTATGATCAGCGAGGTCAAGGTTCCGGTGATCTACGGCAATCGGCCGGGCGACAGCCAGTACAAGACGGTGCCACTCTATCCGGAAACCGCCACCGTCCAGATTTTTCCGCGCGATCATCAGGCGGCCGCGGTGGAGGAGCTGGCGACACTCCGCCGGCATGCGCCGGAAGTCGAGACGCCGCCGCATCGGGAGCCTGTCCTCGGCGATGAACTTTCGCGCGACTATGTTACCACCTCACGGGGCGCTGTGCATTTCCGCTGTGCTTCGATGGGGAAAGACAGCATTCCGACGATCTTCCTGCCGGACCTACCGGGCGGAATAGACCTGCACTTAGAAGAGATCGAGGCACTTGCGGGGGAGGGACCGGTGCTGGCGATCGATACCTGGGGCAACGGCCATTCCATTCTCCCTGCTGAAGAGCAGGTCTCGATAGAGGTATGGGTGGATCAGCTTAATGAGATCATCGATCAGGTTCGATTTGGAAAGATTGACATTTATGCGCACGGTACTTCGGCTGCCATTGCAGTGGAATTCAGCCTACGGTACCCACAGCGGGTCAGACACATAACGTTCCGCTCTCCTCCAGCCATTGAGATGGAAGATAGGATATCGTTCGCAGCCGCGTACGCACCGGATATTTCACCGGAATGGGCTGGCGGCAATTTCCTCAAGCTCTGGCATCATATGCGTGATCAGGAACTCTGGTGGCCGTGGAACCAGCGAACGACGGCCAATGCACGGTGCACCGAGCCGCGTATCGATCCTCAATGGCTGCACCGCCGGGCCGTGATCCTCCTTCGGCAGCCTGCGCATTACCGCTGCATATGGCAGACCTTGCTACAATATCCACTTCTCGATCGTTTATGGACGATGGATTCTTCTTGCAAGCTGGTCAGCGATCCGCAGGATCTGTTTGCTTTTGCTGCGGAAGGCGCGGGTATTGCCCTCCGGGTTGCGCCCAAACGTGCTTAGTAGCGCGATGGCGGCGGGACTGGCTTGCCGAGCGCCTTCAGAGAGTCCGGCAAGATTGGCTGGTGAGTGGGGTAGAAGGTGAAAGGATCGGTTTCTTCCCAGAACGTCTCCTGCCTGCCGCCGAATCCCCGGAAGAAGATCAGAGCGCCGGTCGGTGAACCGTAGGGGCCGTGCTTTGCCATTGGCGGACGCACGCAATAGGCACCGCCTTGCATGGTGCCAAGCTCGCCGGCCAGCTCGCCTGACAGCAGGAAGAATTCCTGGCTGATCGGATGCCGCTCGGCCTTTTCGCCGCGGCGGAATGCGATCGTTGCCGTGATGTAGGTCATCTCGCCGGATAGCGGGTCTTCACGCAGCATCCGCATCCGCGAGCCTGCCTTCATGCTGCTCAGGCCAAGCCTTTCCAGATCTCCATCCCACGAGCCGTTCGCGACGTCTAGGTACCTGACGAGGCGGGATTCTATCGTGGCAGGATCACGGCGCTGCTGCTCCCCCACAGAGCCGGACCTGAAGTAGAGGGCCGTCGCACCGTTTGTCGTAGCGATGTCGTTTTCGCCGTATCCCGCCGGCAGGAATGCATAGCTGTGGGCAAGGAAAGTTTCGCCGCCCATGGTCAAGGAGCCGTCGAGAACGTAGATCTCCTCGTCGAAAAGGCTGGCTGCGGGCGGACGTTTCCAATTGGCAGGCATCGAAAGGATAGTGCTGAGCGCGCCGGTAGCGTCGTCTGTGCTCAGCAGCTTCATCCGTGCATCTGGGTAGCCCAGGAGTTCGGCCTGCTGCCATTTAATGTGCTGCGCCTGGATGAAGTCGATATGGTCCCGCATGCCGGTCTCCTCGTTTTACGTGCGTGGGACTGACAATAGAACTCATACGACTTAAGAAGACAACTGTTGACAGTTATCAGTACGCGACTTACCGTACGGGCACTAGAGCGAGGCGCAGGATCGTCAGGGCAAAGGGGAACGACTATAAATCCCCCTGGCGATTTGGTGGAGTGCGAGGTGCTGGGCCATGATTGAGGCTGGCACCCTGGCTTTTGTTTCTCCTGGCTGAGCTTCGAATTCCGAGTGGGGGTCCGGATCGTGATTGAACCCCCTGCATTCAGGAGACGCTCATGAATTTCTTTCGCAGGCTGATGACGACAATGGGTGCCGCGACCGTCGCCGCAGGGCTGCTGACCGCGCCTACGCTGTCTCTCGCCGCACCGGAAACGCTCGCCGTGGCGCTGCCCGGCGACTTCCCCGGGCTAGATCCGAGCAAGGATACTTCGCCGCTCGGTTTCAACTACCGTCTCAACGTATTCGATGCGCTGACAGAACTGCAGCGCGACGGCAGCATGAGAGGTCGCCTTGCAGAATCCTGGGAGCCATCCGCGGACCTTATGCAGTGGACGTTCAAGCTTCGCAAGAACGTTGTCTTCCACGACGGCAGCCCATTTACCGCCGACGATGTGGTGTTTACCACGCAGCGTGTCCTTGCCGATAACGCCACCCCAGTCCGGACCTTTATCAAGCTGGTCAAGTCTGTCGAAAAAGTCGACGACCACACAGTCAAGTTCACGCTAATTCAGCCCTACGGGATCTTCTACCGTCAAATCAGCTACCTGAATATCATGTCGAAGACCTATTTCGACAAGGTTGGCGACCAGGGGTATGCGACCAAGCCGGTCGGCACCGGTGCCTACAAGTTCGTTGAATGGGTCAAGGACGACCGTATGGTCCTCGAAGCGTTTGACAAATCGTGGCGCGGTGCGCTGCCGATCAAGAAGGCGACTTTCCGCCCGATCCCGTCCGAAGCTAGCCGCGCCTCGGCTCTTCTCTCGGGTGAAGTCGATCTCGTTCCCGCTCTGCCGCCGTCGCTGATGACACAGCTTAAATCCTCGGATGAACTAAATGTCGATATCGCGCCTGGCTTCCGCGTGATCTTTGCGGCGTTCAATCCTAATAAACCGCCGCTTGACAATCCGATGATCCGTGAAGCGATCGATCGGGGTATTGATAGGCAGGCTATTACCGACAAGCTCCTCCGAGGTCTCGGCAAGCCCACTGGCATTATGGTGCCGCCGATGAACATAGGTTACGATCCGTCATTCACACCGACCAAATTCGATCCAGTCGCTGCTAAGGAACTGATCGCAAAATCCGGCTACAATGGCGAGGTTATCTCGATCCAGTATCCCAACAATAACATCGTCATGGCGAACGAAGTTGTCCAGGCGATGGCCGGATACATGACCGCTATAGGTCTCAAGGTCGAGATCAAGCCGATGGAATTTACGGCCTTCTTCCCGCTCTGGCTGCAGTCGAAACTCGACAGCATGTACCTGTTCGCTTTCGGATCATCGCAGTACCATGCGGAAACCGTGCTGACGACGATGTATGAAGATGGGTCACATGCCTACAAGGTCGACAAGGAAATCGATCGGCTTCTCAAGGAGCAGCGTACGACAACCAATGTTGCCAAGCAGAAGGAACTCATTGCCCAGGCATTCCGCCGCAGCAACGAGAACCGATACCACCTCCCACTTTACGACGAGATGCAGGCCTACGGAGTGAAGAAGACTGTAGATTACAAGCCATGGCCGGATGGCTTCATTCGTCTCTACGACTTCAAATAATGACGAAAGAGAGCGGCAGGAAATGAACCCCTGCCGTTCCCATCAAGCGTCTAATCATCACACGGATTCCTGAATATGATGTCCACCGAAAGTAGCTTCACCCTTCCCGACATGTTGCGTCAGCCAGTCGAAGCGGTACACGCTCTGCAAGATCGCCTCATCCAGCAGATGGTGGAGCTTTGCTACGACCATCATCCTTATTACTTCAAACTGATGCGTGCCGAGGGTCTAAGGCCCGAGCACATACGCAACCGCGCCGATCTAGACCTTTTGCCCCCCTGTTCCAAAAAAGAATTCCTATCAGACCCAGATGCATTTCGCATGCGCCCGGAAGGCATGCCAGGGAACGAGGCCATCCTTTGGAAGATCATCTACACGACCGGTACGACCACCGGTCGCCCGGCTCCGATCTATGTCACCGCACATGATCACTTTGCCTACATGTACGGCTTCCAGGACCGCAAGGAACTGATCGGTCTGAAGGATACCGATCTGATCGCCAACCTCTTCCCCATGACTGGTTTTCCGATGGGCGCATTTTCGCGGGCGGCGGACGAAGCTGGGGCTGTTGGAGCGTCGATCATGTTCGGCAATACCGGACGAACGGACTCAATGTTCCCAGTCAACCGGTCGCTCGATCAGGCAGTCGCTTCAGTCGCCCGCCACAAGGCAACCGTGCTCTGGGGCGTTGCAGGTTTCGTTCGGCGCGTGCTCATCCGAGCCCAGGAGAGCGGCACGGATCTTAGCAGCGTCAGGATGGTGATGACCACCGGCGAAGCTTCGTCTCCCGCTATGCGCGAGGATTTCCGCCAGCGTATGCGGGCACTCAACTGCGCTGATACGGTCATTGTAAACCGCTACGGCTCGACCGAGCAGGGCGGGACGATGGTCGAGTGCTGCGAGGGAAGCGGTTTCCACAGCGCGCTGCCAGACCAGCTTTTCCACGAGGTGATCGACGAAGAAACGGGGAAGCGCGTGCCCGATGGCCAGAGCGGCATGCTGGCGGTTACCCATCTCAACCGCCGAGGTACTGTTTTTTTGCGCTACAAGATGGGCGACGTCGGATCGCTCAATCACGAACCGTGCCCGCATTGCGGCCGCACCTCGCCGCGGCTTTCCTCGAAGACCAGCCGTACCGGCGATATCATCAAAGTCAGGGGTGCGTTGGTCAATCTCGGGAACCTAAAAGAAGAATTCGACCGCATGCCTGGCATTGACGAGTACCAGATCGTCGTCACATCACAGGATCCCGCTGATCCATTCTCAATGGACGAACTCGTCGTCAGGCTAGCGCCCGCGCAAGGCCATGCCGCGGATATATCCGAGCGGATGGCGGAGGAAGTTAAGCGGCTCACGAACCTTCGGCCGACAATCGAACTTGTCGAGCGCGACAAGATCTACGACCCAACCCTTCCGGCAAAACCGAAGCGGATCGTTGATCTTCGCCAGGCTCGGTGATGGCTGAGGTTCTCGACGACATAACATACGTGGTGCTGAACGCCGTCGCCACGATAACGATATGCCGGGAGAACAAACGCAACGCGCTGGCACGCCGCCACTTCGAGCGCTTGTCCGAGCTGATGCGGGCGGCGAACGAGGATAATGGCGTCAGCGTCATCGTTCTTACCGGTGCCGGTGATCAGGCTTTTTGCGCCGGTGCAGACCTCTCGGCTGGGGAGGGGTTCCTGAACAGCCTTGCCGACAATAGTACGACCGGGCTAGGCGACTATCTCCGTTATGCTGCCGGCGTATCCAAACCCATCGTAGGCCGCATCAACGGACATTGTTATGCTGGAGGCATAGGCCTTCTCGCCAGTTGCGATTTTGCGATTGCCTGCCAGGAGGCACGGTTCTGCCTGCCCGAGGTTGGTCACCGAATTTTCCCTTTCGTGGTGCTGGCGGCGCTGGAGGACCGGATCGCGCGCCCCATCGCCATAGAGCTTGCTTTAACCGCGCAACCGGTAACAGCTGGGCGGGCGCTGGAAATCGCGCTGGTATCCGGTATTGTCCCACGAGTTATGCTCGATGTGACGGTGGCGACGCTGGTTGAGGGGCTTGCCGAGCACTCGCGGGAGACCGTAGCATTCGGCCTTTCCCAAAGCCGCCACGCTTGCATCGATCACTACCGGGAGAGAATAACGAGTGCGGAAGCGCGCATTCGCGAGTTTCTATATGTGCGGGAAGGGCGCTGACTTGAAATCTACAGGTTGGACCAGAACGTTGTGCCGAGAAAGCACTGAACTTTCGCGGTTAAAGTCAACTGGAGGTTGGAAAACCACGGGTTTCCAATTCCAACCTAGAAAGTTTGCTGGTATGACTTCTATTGTTGATGGCGCTATTTTTGGAATTCCTGCCAGCTCTAATGTCCTTGGTGTATAGGAGTCTGGCATGTCCACTATTCAGCCTATCATAAGATCCTCTCTAAGCGCCGAAGCCTTCGACAAGGTTGTAGAAGCAATCACTTCGGGTGAATTTGAGCCAGGCCAGAGGCTATCCGAAGCGGAACTAGCCCGCAATCTCGGTATCAGCCGCGGTCCGCTGCGCGAGGCGCTCGGACGGCTTGAGGGCCGACTAGTCAAGCGGACCCCGCGAATCGGCGTCCACGTTATCTCCTTCACGCGCGAGGACCTTGAATCTCTTTTCCTGACCCGCGAAGCGCTTGAGGGCATGTCCGCACGTCTTGCCGCCGAACGCATGACGGTCAAGCAACTGGACGATCTTCGCGCGCTTTTGGAAGGGCACTCGCATCAGCCGGAACTGGCTTCGGGCGAAGCCTACGTTCAGCGGTCACGGGACGACGACTTTCATTTCGCGATCATTCATGGCGCGCAGTGCGAGCGGATCGAGCGCGTGTTGATGAACGAGATTTACTACCAACTGCGCATCCATCGCCGTAAATCAAGTACGCAGCCTGGGAGGGCACAAGCAGCGCTCAAAGAACACCGGCAGATCGTCGAGGCTCTTGAAAGCCGCGATCCGGATCGGGCGGAAACCGCAATGCGCACGCATATCCGCAATGCTCGCTACAGCTCGCTTGCCGCTGCCAATGTTGAGCCGCCCCCGCGGACCGCCTCACTGTAATCGAGTTTTCTCAAACGCACAAAAAAAGGGGATGTGCTCGGGCATCGTCCCCTTTTTCTATGATTACTCTGGAAGTTTGAAAACCTTGATCGCGTTGTCGCGAAGTAGCTTGCGCTTAGAAGCCGGGCGCATGTCGAACTCGTGGATTTCCTCCATTGCCCGTTCTGGGTCGATCACCCACCAATCGGTGCCGAACAAAAACTTGTCCTGACCGTAGGTATTCGCGAAATGAACGGCCGAGGCCCCCCAATGCTTAGGAGCATAAGCGTCGCCACACATGAAGACGTTGCGATGCTTCGTGGCGACGCTGATCATCTCTTCGGTCCAGGGATAGCCGAGATGGATGCCGATAATCGTCAGTTCCGGGAAGTCGATCGCAATACGGTCCAGTGCCATCGGCCGAGCCACCGTCGCCAGCCGGTTGTCCGAACGGTAGACGAGGCAATGGCCGACCTGCATCATGATCGGTATACCGAGTTCGGCGCAGCGCGCATAATAAGGGTAATAGATCGCTGCATCCGGTGATTGGCCGAACCAGTGTGGGTAGAGGTGCGCGCCGACGAAGCCGTACTCTTGGACAGCCTTGTCAAGTTCTTTGAGGCCTGCAATGCCGCGAAGCGGATCGATGCCTGCCAAGCCGGAATAGCGATGCGGATAGGCCTTGCATGCCTCGTACACGTATTCGTAAGGGATCTCAGTCGAGGTGCTCATGCGCCGGTCGCCGCAGCGGGTGGCGATCAGAAGAGAGCGCTCGATGCCGGCGCGGTCCATCTTTTCGATATACTGTTCCTGAGTCATCCCCTTGCGGTGGTGCTCTTCCATGCGGACCTGATCGCGGAAGGTCTCGTCAGTCGGAACGCGTTTTTCCGCGATGACCTGCGGCGTGTAGAAGTTGGTCACAATGTCGATCGCACCGTAGCCATCCTGCGTATTCGAGATGTCGAATTTATAGCTGTTGTCACTCATGTTCTTCACCACTTCATTCTGCGTAGGCAAAATCCATGACATTTACACATCTGTCAACAGTTTGCTGAGTATGCATTTTTGTCTGGTCAGTCACTGGCCTTCATACACCGAAACAGAAAACAGGTTTGACAACCACGTTTTACGACTCGGATTTCCTTTAAAAAGCGATATGGAACTGTATTTGTAGACTGTTGACAGAAGGCAATCTGCGGTTATGCTGGTGCAGATTGTCAAGGGAGCCAGAAGGAATAATCCTCGATGTCTAAGGCGAAGCAGCTAAAAGAAATTATCGCCCGCAGGCAGGCTGTGCCCGTGCCTGGTGCAGGGAACGCGCTAAGTGCGCGGGTTATTGAAGATTTAGGTTTTGAGATTGTCTACTTGACCGGCGCCGGGCTCGCGAACACCAGCCTTGGAGTTCCCGATATTGGACTCACCACCCTCACCGAAGTTGTCATGGCGACCGGGAATATCGCCGACGCCGTCGACCTGCCGATTATCGTAGATGCGGATACCGGGTTTGGTAACCCTCTCAATATGGTGCGGACAATCCGTTCGTTGGAGCGCGCGGGCGCTGCCGGTATCCAGATCGAGGATCAGGTCTTTCCAAAGAAGTGCGGACACTTCTCCGGCAAGGGAGTGGTGCCGCTAACTGAGATGCTTGACAAGCTTAAAGCGGCACTCGATACCCGTATCGACCAGGATATCCAGATCATTGCCCGGACTGACGCTGCGGCTATCGAAGGGCTGGATCGCGCCATCGAGCGCGCGCAGGCGTTTGCCGAAATCGGCGCCGACATGACCTTCGTCGAGGCGCCGCGTTCGTTCGAGGAGCTTGCTAAGATCACACGCAGCATCATAACGCCGCAGGTTGCCAATATTGTCTTCGGCGGCAAGACCCCGGATCCGGGCCGCCAGCGTTTCACCGAGATGGGTTTCTCACTGGTACTTTATGCAAATGCCGCCTTGCAGGCTTCCGTGCGGGCACATTATGAGGTTCTAGGTGCCCTGAAGCGTGACGGTTCGCTGGATGCTGTAGCCGACCGGCTTGCCACATTCGATGAACGTCAAAGGGTCGTTTCCAAGCATGTCTGGGATGCCCTCGAGGACCGCTACACGGGCAAAGAGGCCAAGGTAGGAGCAGCAGAATGAGTTATCCGTGGGACGGCATCATCAGCGAGGAAGAGCAGGCTGCTTATAAAGCAGTCGGTTTTGGACGCTCCTCCGGTATCGGCAAACGTCCAGCGCTGCTGGTGATAGATGTGCAGTACCGCACGGTAGGCTCCAGACCAATGCCGATGGCAGAAGCCATCAAGGAATACCCAACATCTTGCGGTGACGTGGCTTGGGCCGCCGTCCACAAAATAAAGCTGCTCGTCGACTTATTCCGTTCCCGCGGTTGGCCGGTCATGTATCCACATGTCGCGCCAAAATTTGGTTTCGACACCGGCCGTCTGTCCGACAAGGTGCCAAGCATCATGGGCATCCCCGCTAAAGGATATGAATTTGTCGCGGAGATCGCGCCCGTTGAGGGTGATATCTTGTTACCGAAGAAGCATCCGAGCGCGTTCTTCGGAACGCCGCTCGCTAGCTATTTGATCAATGCGCAGGCGGATACAGTTGTGGTTACGGGTTGCTCCACAAGCGGCTGTGTGCGCGGCTCAGTAGTTGATGCGTTCGCCTTCAACTTCAGGACGTTCGTCCCGCAGGATGCAGTCTACGATCGTTCGCCAACTTCACATGCCGTCAATCTTTTCGACATGGCAGCGAAATATGCCGATGTTGGAACTACAGAAGATCTTCTCGGGAAACTGAGCGCCATCTGACCGAAATCCAGCCAGCGAGTATATGCGATGCCATTCTGCGATCTTGTAATTAGAGACGGCGATGTGATCCTGCCCGGCAAGGGCCGTACAAGATGCGACTTAGCGATTTCCGATGGTCGGATACTCGGCATTCTCGAACCCGGAACGACGATCGACGCAAAAGATAGCTTTTCCGCTGCTCACTTGGTGATCATGCCGGGAGCGATCGATCCCCATCTTCACCTTGGCCACGGATCAGATATCTCCCGTCCCCGAGTGTCTGAAGATGCCGAGCGTGAGACAGCGTCGGCAGTTGCTGGCGGCATTACCTGCTTCATTCCCTATCTGCTCGCACCAGAGCCGTTCGAAACCATATTCGACGATGTGGTGGGCGTTACCGAGAAGGGTTCGCGGATCGATTTCGGATATCATTTCATTATTTCGACGCCGGACCAACTTTCGAGCGTTCCTCGCTATGCCAATGAAATGGGTGCGCCGACTTTCAAGATATTCATGAACAACCGGGGCGGCGAGGGCAAACGCCTCGGTCTGCCGGATATCGACGATGCTTTTCTGTTCAAGCTTTGTGAGCTTGCGGCGGCGAACAACGGCATGGTGTGCCCTCATCCTGAAAACATCGAGGTCGCTTGGGTCCTGCGCGACCGCCTCAAGGTGGACAGCCGTGGGCTGGGTGACCTTGCACTCTGGAATGCATCGAGGCCGCCGTTCGTGGAAGCAGATGCGGTACAGAGTTCTGCCTACCTTGCGCAACAGGCCGGCGCTCCGCTCTACGTCGTTCACACTTCGTCCCTTGAAGCCCTTGAACTTGGCCTCATGCAACGTGCGCGTGGTGCCCAGGTGTTTTTCGAGACATGCCCGCATTACCTGACGCACGACGTTTCTTGGGAGGGCGGAAAGATCGGCAAGATCAATCCGCCGTTGCGCGAGCGCAGCGATTGCGAGCGCCTGTGGCAGGGGCTGCTGAACGGAGAGATCGATACAATCGGAACAGACCATGTCCACCGTGACATCTCGTCCAAGTCGGCCGATATCTGGTCGTCCTCGCCGGGTTGCCCCGGTTTGGAGACCATGCTTCCGGTATTGTTGACCGACGGTCATCATAAGCGTGGATTGTCGCTCGAGCGAATTAGCCAGTTGACGTCCACGAATTCGGCTCGGCTTATGGGGCTTGACCATGCCAAGGGGTCGATAGCGCCCGGTATGGACGCCGACCTTACGATGATCGATGTTAATGCAGAGTGGACCTTCGAACGGTCAGACGTGCTGAGTTCGGCAGGGTATTCAATCTATGAAGGCAAGCGCTTTAAGGGTGCGATCGAGCACACTATGGTGCGCGGACAATTTGCACTGCGGGGCCGCAAGCTCGTCACCGAGAGTGTAGGGCGTGGTAGGTATATCCATCGAAAGCTTCAGTGGACTGGCGAGTTATCGCGTTAGGGCGTCGCATGAGAACGATCCGTATAGGTGATATTCTCGTTTAATCGACAAAAGCGGCGAAGTCGACGATGACAAAATTACAACAAAGACAAGGCCCTATACATTGACGGGTTCAATCGTTCAAATCCTTTCAAGGCGAGGGCAGATCACCGCCGCCAACCTTTTCGACCTCTGCAAAAGGCCGCCAACTGGGCCGCGACAGCGCTGACCGGATCACCGTCTAGAGAACGTGGTCGGCGGCACGTTAAAATGCTTTCGGCCAAGCCAAGTCTATAGACGAACTGCTATCTCAACCCCAATCGCCCAAAACCCCGCCGAACTAGTGTTGTTCGAGTCTCGTAACTTGAACGAGATAAGGATTTAGCGCCTCTCGTTTGAGATCAATGCCGAGACCCGGTCCTTCCGGAACCGTGAGCGTGCTACCCGCGGTCACCACAGGCCGGCCTGCAAGGTCGAGCAGTGGATTTGGGCCGACATCGAACTCCATGTAGGGAAAAGGCATGACCCCGCCAGCGCGATGAGGCGGCAGCGTTGCGGTAAGATGCAACGCCGCCTGGAAGTTCACGATGCTCCCCCACACGTGAGGGATGAGCGGCCGGTTGAACAGATCCGCAAGCACCGCGACCTGCGAGACACCGGTCAATCCGGCGCATATGGCAATGTCCGGCTGCAGGACATCCATCACGCCGGCTTCGAGAAACGGCAGGAAGTCGGCAGCGCTTGAAAAGGTCTCGCCGCCGGCGATGGCGGTGGAGATATGTGCAGCCACCTGACGGTAACCATTCAGGTCCGTCGGAATTGTTGGCTCCTCGATCCAGAGCGGCCTCGCGTCCCTCAGAAGATCGTGGGTTCTGATCGCATTGCGCGGGGTCGTCGACTGATTGAAATCGATCATCAGGTCCGCCTCGTTGCCGATCATGCTGCGGGCCAGCAGGGCGGCCTTCGCATCATCGGCGGGGTTGAAGCCGCTGCGAAGCTTAATCGACCGGAACCCCTGGCTGAGATAGCCCTCGAGTTCCGGCTCGAAATCACGGTAGGGATGGCCGTTCGGTTTGAAGAACGGACCGCTGGCATAGGTCGGAACGCTGCTACGGCGGGCGCCGCCGAGCAGTGCGTGTAGCGGAATGTCGCACTCGCGCGCCGCAAGGTCATGCAGTGCCATGTCGACAGCCGCAATCGCCATCATGGCAGCGCCACTCCGGGCCTCAAACACCCGCGTCATGTCCTGCCAGAGGCGCCTGAAGTGCTGGGGATCCTGTCCAAGCACGAGGGGCGCAAGGTGGGTCTGGATCAGGCTGGCCGCCGCGGCAGGAAGAGCCCATGTCTCTCCCCATCCGGACATGCCACCGCCGACGATCTCGACGAGAAGCGTGTCGCGCCGATCGAAGAACACTTTCGCATTGCCGATTGGCTCCGGCAGCGTCGCACTCAGATGGTGCAGGTGGATCTGTGTGATCTTCACGAAATGCTCTCCTTAAACTCTGCGCGCGTCGGCCGCCTGCATCATCTCGCGCATCGACCGGCCGAGGATCAGGATGGCGATGGCAGTTAGCAGCATGGCGAAGGCCAGGAACAGCAGCGAACCCTGAAAGCCGCCCGTGGCATCGCGCACCCAGCCGATGATCGAGGGGCCGAAGAACCCGCCGGTGCTTCCGACCGAGTTGATCAGCGCGATACCGGCCGCAGCCGCACTCCCCGTCAGCAGGGTCGACGGAAAGATCCAGATGTTGGGGGATGCACCGCCGATGCCCGCGGCCCCGATCGTCAACCCGAGCAGACTGACGAGCGGCGACGGCGCGAATGCTGCCAGCGTGAAACCGGCCGCGCTGACGAGGAAGGGACCGGCCGCATGCCATACCCGTTCGCCGGTGCGGTCGGCGCTGCGGGCGACCAGGATCATTGAGATCGCCATGAAGATGGCTGGGATCGCGGTAACAAAGCCGGTCTGCATATTGGAGAGACCGAATTCCTTCACGAACTGCGGCATCCATATGGCGATTCCCGTGGTGCCCATAACGAGACCAACCGCGATGAAGCACATCAAGAGCACGCGCGGGTCGCGCAGGGCAGAGCCGATGGTGAACTTCTCTTTCGCTTCGCGCGCCGTCTTCTCGGTTGCCAGCCGGTTCATCAGGATAGTTTTCTCGCCGGGCGTAAGGAATGTCGCCTTTTCCGGCGTGTCCGGAAGCCAGAAGAACACCACGAAGCCCATGATGATTGCGGGCAAGGCTTCCAGCATGAACATCCACTGCCATCCGCTGAAGCCCGCGACGCCGTTCATGGCCCCGATGACATAGCCCGACAGTGGCGCCCCGATGATGGTCGAAAAGGGTACGGCGATATTGAACGTGGCAAACATCCGGCCGCGGTACTGGGCCGGAAACCAGAGCGTCATGAAGAAGATGATGCCGGGGAAGAACCCGGCTTCGGCCGCACCGAGAAGCACGCGGACGATGTAGAAGCTCGTCGGGCTCCACACAAAGGCTGTCAGCGCAGAAAGAATGCCCCATGTGATGAGGATCCGGGCGATCCAGCGTCTCGCGCCGACCTTGGACAGGACGATGTTGCTGGGCAGTTCGAACAGGACGTAGCCTAAAAAGAAGATGCCGGCACCGAATCCGAACTGCGATGCCGTTAGGCCCAGGTCCTGGTTCATCGTCAACGCGGCAAACCCAATATTTACGCGGTCGAGAAACGCCGCGAAATAGCAGATCATGATGATCGGTAGAATTCGCCACGCAGCTTTGCGGACGATCGCGCTCTCTAGTTCCATCGAATCCTCCTCCAAGGTAAAAACAGAGCGCACCCTAGGCATAATTGCAAATCATGATCAAATCTGATTTTCTGACGTTAAAATATTGGAAAATCAAATTATGCGTCTGACCATCGCCCAGCTCGAGACCTTTTACTGGACGGTCCAGCTGGGGTCGGCGCAACGCGCGGCCGATCACCTCAATCTTGCCCAGCCGACCGTCTCGCTCCGTCTCAAGGAGCTCAGGGATGTTCTGGGAGAGGATCTGTTCGAGCGAACCGGCCGTGGGCTGTTGGTGACCGAGGATGGCAAGGCGCTGCTGCCCCATATCGCAAGCATCCTTGGCGAGCTCGAGGAAATCAGGCAGAAGCATACGACGCAATCCCTCGTCGGCGAGCTGCGGGTCGGTCTTGCCGAGGGTTTTGCGATCAACTGCCTGCCGCCCCTGCTGGAAGCCATGCGCATTGAGCATCCGCATCTGAAGCCCGAGTGGAACGTCTCGACGAGCACCAACCTTGAGGCAGCCATCCTGGAGGATCGACTGGACATGGCAGTGATCCTCAACCCGGTCGGGCATGAGAAGATGTCTTTGGTGCCGCTGGGGATGCAGCCGACGACATGGGTTGTCCCAATTGCTTGGGAAATCGGCGAGCCAATCACGCCGCGTGATATGTGGCTGTTGCCTGTCGTCACCAATCCCGCACCTTCTGCAATGTATCGGCAGATCACAGGCTGGTTCGCCACCGATGGGCTAATGCCCGCGCAAATCAGTGTATGCACCAGCGTTTCCGTCATTGCTGAACTGGTCGCGGGCGGTCTGGGTGCGGCACTTCTTCCCGTCCGCATGGCGGAGCGCTACGTCCGTGATGGCGGTATGCGCATGGTCGCCTCATCTCCTCCTGCCGACAACGGCAGGCTCTACATTGCTTCGCGCGCCGTCGTCGACGACGTGAAAGTCAGGGCCATGAGCAAGCTGATCAGACGAGTTGTAGACGATATGAATTATCTGGGATGACGTTTATCCCAACTGGTAGCCAAAACAGGGTGCGGTCGGGGAGGCAGGTATGAGAAACAAATAGGTTTTCGTTTTTGACGGTCGTTGAATCAGAGGCATGTAACGCCTGTTTCGAGGCGTCACATGCTTTTGCTGTTCGTCGCTGCCCTACTTCATGCCGTCGAGTTTCTGGACACGAATGATGGTGTCGCGGTTAAGTTTGTCCCGCTCTGGATAAGGCGTCTGCTTCACCGAAAATGCATAACCGTCGTGGAAGCGCATGAAAGTTCCTTTCCCACCCTGCGGCCATTCCGGAAGGTTGCCGCCGTTAGGATTGCCCGATTTGACGAAGTTTGCGAGATAGGAGGACATGGTGTCTCCCATGCGGTAGTCGGCACTCGTCCACAAGCGCTGGCCCGGCTTGTCGCGCATTGAGTTCATGAAATACCACAAGTCGGAAGAGTGGAATGAACCGTAGAATTCGGTGTTTCGGCCGGGCGGGGCGTGATTGAAATAGAACGTATAAATGTTGAAGTTCTTGTTTCGGGACTTGGCGATCTCGGCGGAGAGAATGTAGCCCTGTAGATTGTAGTCAGCCCGCGCGCGAAGCGATTTCCGGTAAGCATCCTGCGGATCCGAGGGGCGATAAACATCCTTCCAGGCATCATCATAGCCGATTTTCCCCATTGCCTCGGCCATTTCCGTATCGGTGAACGTCTTGTCAGGGCCGCCCGTCAAAGACGTATATTCGTCCGATGTGCCTCCCACCATGATGTCGATTCCATCAAGTGCTCCAGGCTTCAAAAGATCGACTGACTGCTCAGTGAACACATAGCCGTCGAGTGCGTGTTGAGCCGGCAGGTTTGTGGCTTTGTGGAGTGCTTCATAGAGCTGGGTTTTGCCATCTGGTGCGGTCTTTGCAATAAAGTCATCGGTCGGGATTGCGCGTAGATCGGCAAGACTTGTCGCCTTTCCGAAAACCTGTTCCAATCCCTTTCGATTGGCCTCCTCCCGCTCGGCCAGTTTTTGCATCGGAGACGAGAACAACCCCGTCTGTCCGCTTTCGATCACAGCCCGATGGAAGAGGCCTTTTGCAAGAGGAGAGCGCAGCAGCATCGTCGAGTTTCGCGCACCCGCCGACTGTCCGCCGATTGTTACGTTCTTCGGGTCACCGCCAAAGCCGGCGATATTGTCGCGGACCCATTCGAGCGCCTTGATCTGGTCGAGAATGGCATAGTTGCCTGAAACCTTGTGCGGGCTTTCGGCCGACAGTTCCGGCAGGGCGAGGAAACCCGGAGCGCCGACACGGTACTGGATCGCAACGACGATGATGCCTTTCTGCGCAAGCTTCGAGGCATAGAATTCCATCTCAGACGCATAACCGTGATGGTTTGCGCCCCCATGGATCCATACATACACCGGTAGCTTCTGTCCCTTGGACTTTGCCGGCGTCCAGACATTCAAGTTAAGCCCGTTCTCGCTGGCCTTGGGCAGAAACTCCGGATCGAAGTAAAACTCGTCTCCCCAGAAAGCTCCGGTCGGGTTACCATGGATATCCTGCAGTGCCTGGTCTCCCCAGGTATCTGCCTTCTTGACGCCTTCCCATTTCACGACCGGTTGCGGCGGCCTGAAGCGGTTTTCGCCGCTGGTGGGTGCTGCAAAGGGGATGCCCTTGAACACCTCGACTGAGGGGATGTCCGGCTCGACGCCGCTGACCCTTCCGCCCTCGACGTTTACGATTCCGATGGCGCTCGCCGCAAATCCCTGATGGGCGGAAAGCGCAAAGGCGCTGGCCATCGCTGCTAAGCCGAAGATGCGTACAAAGCTTTTTTTCCCTGATCCGAACATGAATCCTCCTCCTGATTTCTAGTTAAGCTATGCACCGATCGGCCTCGCCACCGGCGCTAGATCGGCGGCCTACTTCGGGTTTGAAGTGAACAGGTCGCAATGACGGGCCTTGCGATAGTCGATATCGGAAATGATTTTAGTAATGCCGGCTGACTGGAAGACGATCCGCTTCGGGGCGTC
Organism: Rhizobium sp. Leaf306; assembly: GCF_001423425.1. Lineage (GTDB taxonomy): Bacteria > Pseudomonadota > Alphaproteobacteria > Rhizobiales > Rhizobiaceae > Neorhizobium > Neorhizobium soli. Next base: position 1,002,483 of record NZ_LMNX01000003.1, on the reverse strand, counting down.
AGACGAAAAGGCCGGCCAGTCCACAGGTCCTTTTACGCCCTCTGGAGATGCAAGGCTGATCCAGAACCCTCGCATCATCTGAGCGAGTTTCTTCTGATCGACCGTAAGCCCATTGGGCACCGTGTCCTCTCCCCAGACATAGGGAAGCTCTGCGCTGTGAGGCACGCCAAGGTCGAACGACGACGGAACGTTGGCATACGACCGGACCGGCGCAGTCTCGTCGGCAAATTCGTAGGCATGGACCATCGTCCACTTCGAAAGTGTCTCGATCGCCAGGCTTGTTGGGCAAATGTACTTCTGTTCTGCATCCAGATTGCCAAGCGCCAGACCGGGTGCCTGTTTTGCATCGTCCGCATAGATGGAAAATGCGGCATCCGCTTTCGCACCCAGTCTGGAGCGAACGTCGTTCTCCCACTGGGCCTGATCCACCGGCTGGTCGACCAGATCGTTTGCCTCGTAGATGAAGACGCGAGTTTCGTCGCGGGTGTTGCCGACGATCATCGGCACGCGATTGAAGTCGCCGCTTCTGAAAGCGTCCATTGCTTGCCTGGGTTGTGCAGATCCGCCAAACACCGTTGCAATCGTCATCTTCGACTTTGTCTGGGCGTCGAGGATTTCAGCCGGCGATTTCGAGCGGAGGCAGGCAAGTCGGTCGGTGTCGTCCTTGCAGCCGATTGCGTCTACGAACTTTTCGCCGGACTTAGTTGCCTCAGCATTTGAAACGCTGGGGCAGTCGCGGCCACTCTCGATCACTGCCGCCTGGAATAACCCTTTTGCCTCAGGGGAGGCGACAGCGAAGCAGACGCCGCGGGCACCTGCCGACTGTCCGGCGATCGTCACCCTTTCCGGATTGCCGCCGAAAGCTGCAATGTTCTTCTTGACCCACCGCAGCGCTTCCAGCTTGTCGAGATCGCCGAAGTTGCCGCTGCTCTGGCCGTCTTTGGACTCCTTGGTGAGTTCCGGCAACGCAAGAAAACCGAGGGCGCCGAGCCGGTAGTTGATGGTCACCACGATATTGCCCGCCTCGGCCAGTTCTCGCGGATCCCAGTCGGTCTTGGCACCGTTCACCGAACCTCCGCCATGAAAACCGACGAATACCGGAAGATTGGCACCGCCCGATGCAGGCGCGTAGACGTTGAGCGTCAGGCAATCTTCCGTCCAACTCGCAGCCTTGTCCGGTCGCCAGTAGATCGCCTTCTGGACGCATTCGTTTCCGGCGCTGTTTGCCTGGAAGGGCGTATCCAATGCCTTTGCGGGTTCAGGCGCCGCCCAGCGGAGCTTGCCGACTGGCGCTGCGGCATAGGGTATGCCTTGAAAAAGGGTAAGCCCCGACACCCTTGTCCCGGTAATTTGACCCGCAGGGGCTGACACTGTCTGCGAGTTGGCTGAACCAGCCAAACCCAAAACTGCCACACACCCTATCGTCGAGAAGGTCCGCTTTATGGTCGATGGGGCTTTCACTACTGCCTGCATACTATTTCTCCTCAATCTGTCCCGCTGTAAGTCGTCCTCCGGACAACACCTCCAGTGTTGACCGGCGGAGCTGAAATCATAGGGCGCCGGCGGCCTGCAGTACCTTGCGGTCGAGATCGACCACGACGCGCGGTTTTGTGTCGAACACCATGGTTGCTGGACGATCTGTCGTGTAGGCAGACCATTCAGGCAGGCCTTCCGCACTTGGCTTGCCCGTTCGCGCAAAGTTCACCCAGGCTTCGCTCATCTTTTTGGAGAGTGCGATGGCATTGCTCCCACCACCGGTCGATGTCTTTACGAGGCCGGCATTTGCAAAGACGTAGGGCAGCTCGGCGCAATGCCAGGCCATGGCGATGCCGTCCAGAACCGGAGACTCATAGGCGAACATGTAAGAATAGACCGGTGCGCCGGCCTGCTTGGCCTTGAGGTCCAGGTCGCGGATTGCGCCCGGGCGGAAATACAGGTCGAGGAAATAAGCGTCCGCCAGCTTCTTCTCGGGGTAGGCCGCAACAAACGCCTTGCCGACGGCATCGGCCTTGTCGCCGAAACGTTCTTTCAGTTTTGCGCCGGCTTTTAAATCGTCCCAAGTGTTTTTATTGTCGGCAAGAAGGACGCCGGGCTTGTTGCGAATGACGGTTTCAAACTCGTTCAGCGTATTTCCGACCATCATGGGAATGTCCTTGGCCTGGTCGACCCAACTCGAACCAACTGGATTTTCCGGAATGTAGATGCCGTCCTGGACCGGTGCGTAACGGGCGTCTCTTGCACCTTGGACGCTGGCATCCTTGATTGCCTTGTCCGCTGCGGCGAGCAGTTTCGGGTATTCGATCTCAGCGAGATTCCCGACCTCCTCAGGCTTCAGGCCGAGATTGGCGAGCGTCAACTCCGCGACTTTGCGTGCCGATGCTTGATCCGTTACGGAATCCACCCGCGATCCACTCTGGACGATCGCCTTCTGAAAAAGCCCTTTTGCCGCTGGCGTGCCCATCAGCGCACGAACCTTGTAGCCGCCGCCCGACTGACCGAAAATCGTCACATTGCCTGGATCGCCGCCAAATGTTTCGATGTTCTGGCTGACCCATTTCAACGCTGCGACCAGATCGGTGACGCTGGCATTGCCGGAATTCCTGTATTTGTCGCCGTACGCGGACAAATCGAGGAAACCCAGGGCATTAAGACGGTGATTAAGCGTCACAACGACGACGTCGCCCTGCTTGCTGAGATTATGTCCATCATAGGATGTGAGCTCGATGCCGGAACCGTTGGTAAAGCCGCCGCCATGGATCCAAACCATCACCGGGCGTTTGTTAGCGTCTTTGATGCCCGGCGTCCAGATGTTGAGAAACTGGCAATTCTCGCTCATTGGCATGTAGCGGTGCGGATTGAAAAGCTCGTCGCCTGCGACCGCTGTCATCTGCGGGATGAAGCAATTCTCTCCATAGGTGACTGCAGGACGAACCGCCTGCCATGGCTTCACGTCTTCGGCCGGCATGAACCGGTCGGCAAGTGCATAAGGCACCCCAAGATAGCTGTAAATGGAATCGTCCAGGCCGCCTATCAGGCTGCCCTTGTTCGTCTCAACAAGGGTTTTGTCCTTCGACGCCACGTAGGCATCATCAGCCTTGGTCGTCATTGGTGCTCCGGCAATTAGCACTGCCGCGCAAAACGCCATGGCCAACGGGCGCGTTAACGCCCTGTTCGCAAGCATCATTTTCATGTCATCCTCCTCCCAAAGGGGCACATGGTGCCATGTGCCTACATCGTTGCGGCCCGCTTGAAGTCAACGTGCCTTGTCATCGAGTTCGTCATCCTCCGTTTTCCTCCCGGAGGCACTGACCTGCCTATCCGGCCGGGCGGCTGCGTAGATTGCCTGCCAGGCCGGACATGGTTTCTTCACGGATCAGGCCGAGTGCGCCGGCGACGTGCCACCAGCCGTGATCGGCCTGCCTCACGATCATGCATTCGGTGCTGACGCCCATGTGGTTGCCCTCGAACGAATGCCCGACGGCGATATGGGCGACCTCGTCCGGCAGGCCTACCACGAGACAGACATGCATCCCGAATACCGAGTGCCGAAACGTGGGAGCCCCAGCCTGTGCGGGTGATAGGGCCCAGCGATCTCGGTTGCTTTCGTCAAATTCGAAAGGCTTGCCGACATCGTGGCAGGCTGCCCCGGCGAGCAGGATGTCCCAGTCGATTGAGACTTGGGGGTACGTCTGTTCAAATTCCCGGGCTATCGCATGGGCGTATCGGAACACGCCCCTGACATGATCGGCCTGCGTTCCCGTCTTGAGGACGGGCGAGCCGGGATTGCCGTCGGGTGGCATGTCGGTGATCCGCCCGAAATCGGAACAGCATAGGGCGTAGCTCCAGGCCTCGACGACCTTCTGCCGCAAATCATCGTCAGCGATCAGCGAGATTTCGGGAAAGTCTTCGCTGACCGAAAGCCTTGTATCGTCCGAAATCGCACGACGTGGTTTTGCGTAATGATAGCTCATGCTTTCACCATGTCCTCGGGAAACAAAACCGGATCCGGGCCGAACTCCGGATTGATGGGTTTGCGGGTCAGGGTCAGTGTTGCAACGGCTCCAACGACGAGAAGCGAGGCCGCAACAGCAAAGGCCCAATCGTAACTGCCTGTCGCCGCAACCACATAACCCGTGATGATTGGGGCGATCAGGCCAAAGAGATTGCCGCCAAGTGCCGTGATCGCAATCACCCGCGATACGTCGGCGGGATTGCGCAGAAGGTCACTGGCAAGAGTAAAGTTTAGGCCGGCGCCAGTGGTCGATCCGGTGAGGACAAGCGTCAGCACCAGAAGCAGCTCCCAGAGCTCGCTGACCACAGGGGCGAGCAGGATCAAAAGCGAAAGGACTGCCATTGCCGCGATGAAGTTACGACGTCCGCCTGCGCGGACGCTTTCCGAAGAGAGTATCCTGTCGCTCGTCCAAGCGATCATTACCCCAAGGACAATAGTGATCAGGTATGGCACCGCCGTCAGGTAGCCGGTATTCATGGTCGACAGTTCGCGTGTCGATTGAAGGTAGCTTGGGAGCCAAGTCAGGAAGAGATAGGCTGTATAGACCAAGCATGCCTGGGTCACGACCAGCCCCCAGACGCTCTTCTGCGAGAGCAGGAAACGCAGGGACGAGGGACGGGCTATGATCGTAGCTTGGATCCCCGGTTGGTTTCCATTCCTCTCCTGGATGATCTTCTGCCGCTCTTGCTCGGAAAGCCATTTCGCCTTTTCGGGCGTGGCATACCAGTACAGCCAAGCGATAAGCCAGATATAGCCGACGATCCCGAGGACAACGAACGCCGAACGCCATCCTGCGTATTCGACCAGGCCTGCGGTGGCGACCGCTCCGATCGCCGGGCCGGCGGACGAGCCTCCGTTGAAGAGGGTCGTTACCAGACCGCGCTCCTTTTCCGGAAACCAGTCGCGGATGATCCGCCCGCAAGCGGGAAAGGTGGAGGCCTCGCTGGCTCCCATGACCAGCCGCGCCATCAGTATAGAGCCAAAACCCGAAGTCGCGGCGGTCATAACAGTTGCCGCCGACCAGATCGCGATACCGCCGCCGACCATGCGTTTTGCACCGACACGTTCGACGAGAAGACCGATCGGAATAAGGCACAATACATAGGTCCAGAGAAAACCTGAAAACAGATATCCCATCTGCACCGGCGTAAAGCCGAACTCTGCCGCGATGGGTTTCGACGCGATCGACAGCGCTATGCGGTCGACATAGTTGATAATCACTGCCGTGAATATCAGCAGTGCGATCCAGGTCCGCTTCATGGATTCCTCCTCCCATGAAATTTCTCTTCCTGCACGACCTTCCATCCATCAGTATGCAATTGTCCAATGAGGAGTTTTGCGGCAATCGCATCAGGATTTCCAATGAATCGATTTTCGATTGCGCAACTCGAGGCATTCTACTGGCTGGGCGAGCTGGGGAGCGTGCAAAAGGCTGCTGACCGATTGAATATCGCCCAGCCGACGCTTTCATTGCGATTGAAGCAACTGGAAATCGAAGCAGCGCAGGCGCTTTTGGAACGTCACGGACGAGGTGTGCGTCTGACCAGACACGGCCACGCATTCCTGTCGAGGGTCAAGCTCGTGATCAATGCCTATAACGAATTGGGGAACCTGTCGCTTGTTCCCGATCTGGCAGGGCCGCTTAGGATAGGCGTTGCCGAAGGTTTCGCAGTCGCATGCATGGCGACGCTAATTTCTCAAATCCGGCAAAGTTTCCCTCTACTCCGACCGGAGTGGGTGGTGGCAACGAGCGCTGGTCTTGAGCAATCACTCTCTGCAGACGACCTGGATCTTGCCATCCTTGTCGACCCGATTGGGCTGAAGAACGTCCGGCTGTTCGCACTTGGGTTGCAGGGTAACGATTGGGCCGCAGCAGCCTCTCTCGCGCCGACTGTCGGCGCCAGTCCACAGGACCTGGCGAGATTTCCAATCATCACAACGCCTCCGGGGACAGCTATGTACAGGGCAACGTTCGGATGGATGGCAGAGGGAAAGATTACGCCGGAAAACGTGTGCGTTTGCTCGAGCCTTAACGCTGCCCTTCAGTTGGTCGCAGCCGGATTGGGTATAGGTGTATTTCCATCCAAAGTTATAGAATCATACCCGCTCGCAGATGCTTTGGTAAAGCTGCCGATCAAGGCCAAACTGGATGACGGCCGCGTGTTCGTGGCCGACAATGCAGCATCCGACGAAATGCGGACGAGAGCGCTTGTGGCTGTGGTGGAGCAAACATCGGATATTTTGGGGTACTTTTGGTAACGAAAATGGAGCCGAAGTGTCACAATCCCATTAGGCCGGAGGAAGAGGCAACAGTGCCGACTAAGTCTACAGGACTGAAACCAGGAGTATATCCCATTGACATATCCCATCTTGCAAGTTATGTGAGCGCTATACGTGTTCGGTCATGAGCGGAGTTATGCAGATGGAACAGGGGGCAGTATTTCAGAGCAATCGAAGCCAAGCAATCCGTCTGCCAAAGGCAGTCGCTTTGCCCGATGATGTAAAGCGCGTCGACATTGTTGCGTTAGGACGCACACGCATCATCGCGCCTGCTGGCGAGATTTGGGACAGCTGGTTTGAAGAAGCAGCGGCGACATCTGACTTTATGAGTGAACGTGAGCAGCCTGGTTCGCAGGAACGCGAGGCACTGTAATGCTTAAATACATGCTTGACACGAACATCTGCATTTTCACGATCAAGAATCGACCGCAGCAGGTGCGCGAGGCATTCAATCGTTTCCATAATCAGCTGTGCATCAGCTCCGTTAGCTTTATGGAATTGATCTTTGGAGCGGAAAAATCAGCTAGTCCTGAAAAGAACCTTCGCGTTGTAGAGAGCTTCGCTGCTCGCCTCGAGGTGTTGTCGTATGATGAACCGGCTGCAAGCCATACGGGGCATTTGCGAGCCGAACTGGCCCGCAGCGGAACTCCTATTGGTCCATACGATCAACTGATCGCCGGACACGCTCGCTCGCGTGGACTGATCATAGTCACCAATAATCGCCGAGAATTTGATCGCGTACCCGGCTTACGGGTGGAAGACTGGACTGAGTAGCCTCGACGCCGTACGTATTCAACTACAGGGTCTAACGTCCGTATCCCTTTAAGACCAACGCAATTTTGAGTTACGGATAGAACGCAATTTGAGAACAAGCACCACGAAGTCCGTCCGAACGGGCCTTGCCTACCCGAGGTTCGCTGGCGGCTCCTGAAGACTAATACGGTATCATGTAAGTCTGCTATCTGCTCTTCCAGGCAACCTTGCTTTGCCAGCGGCTCAGTATTCGCCGACGACGGAGGATTTGTCGTATGGCGTGTGTGAGATGCTGATTGGACATCGTTGCGGTGGACTTGACCAAGTTGCCAAAGAACGAGAGATTTCGGCTTTTTAAACACCATGAATTCTGTGACAGGCTCCTAATTATGAAACCCAAAACCCGAGGCCGGCCTCGATATGATGAGACCGACAATTCCGCGACCGAAACATTTTTGAAAATGGCTGCTGACGGACTCGATCGCAGCGAATCTATTGCTCTGTGGGTACAATTGAAGAACCGCATTCTGGATGCGATCGACGCGCAAACACTGCTGCCGCAGTCTCGCCTGCCATCCGAGCAGGCAATTTGCGATATTTTTGATGTATCGAAGCCTGTCGTTCGCGCTGCTCTAAGTGCGCTGGCTGCTGACGGGCACGTTATCAAGATGCCGCGTAAGGGCATGTTCATCGCACCAACGCGACGTGACGTTGATTTCATGACGTCAAATCTTGGAGTTTTTGGGGATTTGACGGCAAAGGGTCATCTTGTGACCGTCAAGACATTCGAATTTTACCGCGACGCTCCGAGCGACATCGAGCAACAGGTATTCGGGCTTCCGCGGGAAGGCAGTGTCGTGCGCATTACGCGCGTATATTATTCTGACGGCAAACCGATCACGCTGACGCATATTTCCCTTCCTGGCCACAAAGTTCCCGGGATGGAAAAGCTCGACATCGACAACCGCTCTGTCTTCCAAACCATCAAGGAGCAGTATGGGCTGACCGTAAAGCGGGCAGAGCGATGGTTTACCGCCGCCATGCCCGATGCCGAGGCAACCGAGCGGATGGGAGTTGCTGCTAATACGCCGCTGATCTCAATCGAGTCGATCGCCTATGACTATGAAGGCGGACCTCTAGAATATTATCGAGCCTTCTACAATTCTGCGGTGGCCAGCATTCACGTCCGGGTCGAATCCTAAGTTAATGATCCAGTAAAATTGCTATTTCTGGTTATAACCAGATTGACAATGAAAGCATTCACTCATACCTTCCTTCCATCGGCCTGAGGAGCGCCGGAGGAGACGACGAAAATCGCCATATCATCACAACGTTCAAGCGCGCGGCGTCTTGAACGATCGATGAAGCAGGTCAAGATCTTCGGTCACGGGAGGAGTTTACGCTTGGATTATCGTAACCAATTCAATCTGGAGGGGCATGTCGCTGCCATCACCGGCGGTGCCAGCGGCATCGGGCTGGAAACGGCAAAGGCGTTGGCGAGCTGTGGCGCGACGATAGCGCTTATCGATATAAACCAGGAAAGCCTTGATCGTGCCGCCGGAATGATTGACATGAATGGTGTGGCGGTATCGACCCATGTCGTCGATGTGACCAGCCCGTCCGAGGTCACCGCCGTTGCCGCCGCCGTCGTCAAGCAGCATGGCAAGATCACCATCCTCGTTAACAGCGCTGGCATCGCCCGGCTTCATTCCGCGCTCGACGTATCCGACGAAGAGTGGCGCTCGGTGATGGATGTCAATGTTAACGGCACATTCTGGGCGTCGCGGGCGTTTGGAAAATACATGATAGAGGCCGGGGGCGGCAGCATTGTAAATCTCGGATCAATGTCCGGCCTGATTATCAATCGTCCGCAATTTGCCGCGTCTTACATGGCCAGCAAGGGCGCCGTCCATATGCTGACGAAAGCGTTGGCGGTCGAGTGGGCGGACAAGGCGGTTCGCGTCAACGCGGTGGCGCCAGGCTATGTTGGCACCGAGATGACGCTGAAAATGCGAGAAAAACCTGAGCTGTTCAACGTGTGGATGGACATGACGCCAATGGCCCGGTGCGGTGAGCCATCTGAAATTGCGTCTGCGATCCTCTTTCTCGCATCTCCGGCCAGCAGCTATGTCACCGGCACAATCCTGTCGGTGGATGGCGGGTACACAGCAATCTAAAACGGATTCAGTCATGACCAGTTCAAGCGAACTTCAAAAACGCGAAGAAATAATTGCAGCTTGCCTTGAGATGAACAGACTCGGGATCAATCAGGGCACATCGGGGAATATCAGCGTCCGTCATGACGATTATATCCTGATCACGCCGACAAGCATCCCGTATGAGCGCCTGACGCCGGACAGCATCGTGCGCCTGGAGCTTGACGGCTCGACCAAGGGGTCGCTGCAGGCATCAAGTGAATGGCGATTCCATCGCGATATCATGGTCGCCCGATCCGACGTTAACGCGATCGTCCACGCGCATCCGATCTATTCGACCATCGTAGCCATCATGGGACTCGACATTCCGCCCGTCCATTACATGGTCGCGGTTGCTGGCGGAGATGACATCCGCTGCGCACCATATGCAACATTCGGATCCGATGAGCTCTCGCAGAATGCAGTCAAAGCGTTGGAGGGGCGAAACGCATGTCTGCTGGAGCACCACGGCATCATAGCTGTCGGTGCCAGTCTGTCGAAGGCACTCTGGCTTTCGGTCGAAGTGGAAACACTGGCACGTCAGTTTCATGGGGCGATGCAAATTGGCGAGCCGAGGCTCCTGTCCAAGGAAGAAATCGCTCGGGTGATCGCCAAGATGGGAAGCTACGGTCACCAAGGCTAAACACAACACAGTTTTAGAAATTTGCTTCCAGGAGCAAGTAGACGCCGAGTTTTCGGCGAAGCGGACAAAACCTTAGGGAGGAGAGAATGTCCATGATGAACACACAGGTGAGAACCGGTAAGCGGTCCAGAATACTGAAGGCTACAATTGCAAGCTGCGCAATTGTGCTTGGCATCCATGCCGGATTTGCGCATGCCCAGGATACAGGTGAGGAGAAATTGTCGCTTGCAGGAAAGAAGATAGGCATTTCCGCGGTCGGAACCGATCATGCCTGGGACCTGAAGGCTTATCAGGGCATTATCGATGAGGTGAAATCACTGGGAGGTGAGCCGATTGCGCTTGACGCCAAACGCAACGACCAGACTCAGGTTTCGCAATTGCAGACGCTGATTGCCCAGAAGCCGGATGCAATCATCGAAATGCTCGGAAATCTTGACGTTCTCAATCCATGGCTGAAGCGCATCCGGGATGCCGGTATTCCTCTCTTCACCGTCGACACGGCAACGCCCTATACCCTGAACAATTCGACTTCAAACAATTATGCTCTGGCATCAGAGGTCGCGCTGCAGATGGTCGCCGACATGGGCGGGAAGGGCAATGTTCTGGTTTTCAACGGCTTCTACAGCGTGCCGGTCTGCAAAATCCGCTACGATCAGCTGAAATACGTGCTTCAGGCCTATCCAGACATCAAAGTCATCGAACCCGAATTGCGCGACGTCATTCCAAATACCGTGCAAAGCGCCTACTCGAATGTCACCGATATGCTGACCAAATATCCCAAAGACGGCGACATCTCGTCCGTCTGGGCATGCTGGGACATTCCGCAGATGGGTGCAACGCAGGCCATCGAGGCATCCGGCCGCAAAGGGATCAAGACCTATGCCATCGATGGCAGCCCCGAAGTTGTCGAGATGGTTGCCGATCCGAACTCGCCAGCTGGCGCAGTTGGAGCTCAACAGCCCTACGAGATCGGCAAGTCCGCCGCCCGCAATGCTGCCCGCTATCTAGCCGGAAAGCCGATCGAGCCCTTTACTTTCGTTCCAGCGGTACTGGTGACCAAGGCTAATGCCGCCACCACGGCCGCCCAGTTCCTCGAAAAGAAGTGAGCCGGTGACTGTCCGCATCCGGCCGCTGCCGGATGCGGATCGCATTGACCGCATTCAACGGACGGAGGGCAATATGACGCAACAGTCAAATCTTGCGATCAATATGCATGGAATATCGAAAAGTTTTGGTCCGATCAAAGCGCTGGTTGACGCAAATCTTCAGGTCGAGCGTGGCTCGATCCATGGATTGGTAGGTCAGAATGGCGCCGGCAAGTCTACGATCATCAAAGCCCTGGCCGGCATGCTCAAGCCTGACGCCGGATCTATAGAAATCAATGGAAAGACTGTGACCCGGCTGACGCCGGCCAATATCGAGCGTCTCGGGGTGCACTTTATCCACCAGGACAGATTGCTTGTGCCAACCGCCACGATTGGCGAAGCGATTTTCCTGCGGAATGAACCGGGGTTCGGTATTTTCGTCAATCATCGCAAGATGGCGAGGAGGGCGAGGGAGCTTCTCAAACAGTATTTCGATCTCGACCTGCCGGCGGGAACACTAATCCAGGACCTCACGACGGCTCAGCAAAAGATCGTGCAGATCACGCGTGCGCTGGCGCAGAATGCCTCGGTGCTCGTCCTCGACGAGCCGACTGCCGCATTGGTGAAGCGCGAGGTTGTCAGTCTGTTCAACGTACTGCGTCGTTTAAAGCAAGACGGCATCGCGGTGATTTTCATCTCGCACTACATGCAGGAAATCGAAGATATCTGCGATACCGTCACGGTAATGCGCAATGGCACCGATGTCGGTGTTGTTTCACCGAAAACAACGAGCATCGATGAGATCGTCCGCATGATGATCAATCGAGACGTCGGTGAGATGTTCCCTAAGCGAACCGTGGCTGTCGGCGAGACGGTGTTGAACGTATCGAACCTGTCCCGCGAGGGGCACTTCGACGACATTTCCTTCGACATCAAGGCCGGTGAAGTCGTCGGCATAACGGGTCTGCTGGGGTCAGGCGTCAAGGAGCTTATTCACTGCCTTTTCGGCCTGGCAAAGCCGGATTCCGGTGCGTTCACGATCGATGGAACGGCAACCAATTTCTCCTCGCCGGTCAGCGCCGTATCGCGCAACGTCGCCCTCGTGCCTGAGGACAGACGCGCGCATGGTGTCGCGCTGTCTCTGTCGGTTCGCGAGAATATTTCTATCGCCAGCCTCGACCGGTACAGCCGGAACGGCTTCGTTACGCCAGGCCCCGAGAAATCTGCCGTCGACGGTTTCATTCGTGAATTGTCGATCAAGACACCGCACCGTGACGCCTTGGTGCGCACATTGTCGGGCGGAAACCAGCAGAAGGTGGCATTGGCCAAGTGGCTGAGTTGCCAGTCCAAGCTCTATGTGCTCGACGAACCGACGGTGGCTGTCGATGTCGGCGCGAAGATAGAGATCTACACATTGCTCAATCGTCTAGCCGCCGAAGGCGCCGCAATCCTGTTCATGTCGTCTGATCTGCTGGAACTTGTAGGCATCTGCGATCGCGTGCTTGTCGTCTACAGGGGCGAACTGACCCACGAATTCCAAGCTGGGGATGTGGATAGCGACCGGCTCCTTGCCGCCGCATCCGGCGCCCGAAGCCAAACCGGAAGGGCGGCCGCATGACTGCGATATCGATCAATCGAAACGGAACCATCATGGACGACCAAACCCAAGGCGGGAAGACGACACGCCGTCGCGCGTCTATCGGAAGTTGGGGCATACGCCTTGGCGCGATCAGTTGCTTTGCTGTTATTCTTGCCTATTTTGCGTTCACCGCGCCCGGCTTTCTGTCGTTCTACAACATTCTGAACGTCGTCGAGCAGTCCGCCATCCTCGGCGTTCTGGCCTTCGGCATGTCCGTCGTAATCATCGGTGGCGGAAGCGATGTGCAGACCGGCGGTATCGATCTGTCTCTTGCCGCCAATACTGGCTTGTGTGCCGCGGTGTTCGCGACCACGTCGAATGCGGGCTATCCGGTTCCGACGGCAGTCCTGGCGGTGGTCGCAACCGGCCTGACCGTCGGATTGCTCAATGCCATTGCCGTGGTAAGGCTCAATATTTTACCCCTGCTCGCCACGCTTGCGGTGATGAACGTGGTTGCCGGCAGTGAACTGATCTTGACGCAGAATACGGTAATCTCCGTAGCTTCGGAATTTGTCTCGGGTCTTGCCATGGGGTCGTTCATTGGCGTGTCGTTTATGGCCTGGACTTTGATCGTTTTCACGGCACTGATGATCTGCGTGCTGCATTTCACCGGTATCGGATTGCGGCTCTATGCGGTTGGGGGGCATCCGGAAGCAGCGCGCGCAGCGGGCATTGGAGTCGGGCGGTATTTGACGTCGACATATCTTTTCTCGGGCCTGTGCGCAGCGATTGCCAGCATCCTGTTAGTATCGCGGCTCAGTGCCAGCACGCCGGGCAGTGGCGAACTGTTGCTGTCCGTGCTCGCCGCCGCGCTTCTCGGCACGGTTTTCTCCCGGCGCTTTGTCCCCACTGCTGGCGGCACGATCCTCAGCACCCTGTTCATCGGCTTTCTGGCCAACGGATTCCAGTTGCTCAATGTCTCGAGCTATTGGGTCAACGGTGTGCAAGGCACGCTGATCCTGCTGGTTGTCGCGGCAACGTCACTTGCCAAACCATCGGAGCGTTAGGATGTCGATGATCAAAAAACTCAATTTGTCCGATGCGGCCGAGGTTTCTCGCTTCGCGGTGCTGCTGGCCTTCGTCTTACTGTTCGTATTCTTCTCCTTGGCCAGCCCGAGCTTCTTTTCCACGGCAAATCTCTTCAACGTCCTCGTCAACAATGTCGTGCTACTCGCCATCATTGCGTTCGGGATGACGATCGTGATTTCCGCCGGCGGCATCGATCTTTCGGTTGGGGTTTCCGTCGATGTCGCAAGTCTTGCATTCATCGCCTTACTGGCTTCGGGGTCCGGGGTAGGAATCGCGGTTTGCGGAGGCCTAACGGCCGCTCTGATTGTCGGCGTGCTGAACGCGGTACTGATCACGCGGTTGAGGATCAGCCCGTTCCTGGCCACTCTGGGGGTGCTTTTCATCGGCCAAAGTGTCCAGCAGATTGCAACCGGCGGCGGCCAGCCGATTTATCTGGTGACCGGCGAGTTTGCCAAGCTGTTCAATGCCATCGTCCGTACACAATTCATTGGTCTTCCGACCTCCGTCTGGATTCTGGTGCTCTGCGCGATTGCCGTCTACCTGCTGCTGCACCGCTCGGTGTTCGGCCGCTATGTCCGGGCATTCGGTGCGCAACCCGGTGTCGCCTGGTATTCAGGCATCCGCGTACCGTTCAACATGTCGATGGTCTACATCGCCTGCGCACTTCTATGCGGCATTGCCGGAATTCTGTTGTCTTCAACGGTCCGCTCCTACGTTCCCCTGTCTGGAAATGCCTTCCTGCTGGATGCTGTTGGCGCGACCTTCATCGGAACGACCATCAGCACGGAGCGGCGCCCGAGTGTGATCGGAACGCTACTCGGGGTGATGCTTCTTGCCGTTGTCAAAAACGGTCTGCTGCTGATCGGCTGGAATTTCTACTGGCAGCAGGTCGGGATAGGCGCGTTGGTGTTCCTCGTCCTCGCACTCAGTTTCGGCCTTCGCGGCCGCGCCCACTAATTTGAAATCGAAAGGCATGACATGACAAGCTTTGATGTAAGCTCGATCGGCTTCTATGTTCTCGACATCCTCGGCAGACCGGTCCTGCGCATTCCTGAGGGCGGCAAAGCCGATTACATCGAGGAAATCCGCATGACAGTCGCAGGCACTGCTGGCGCGACCGCCGTTGATTGCGCAATTCTCGGGTTGAAAACGCGGGCAGTCACTACCGTCGGAGACGACGAAATGGGCGACTTTCTCGAAGCCAAAATGCGAAAATTCGGCGTTGAATGCTCTCTGGTCCGCCGCACTGCGGATGTCCAGACATCGGCTACAATCCTGCCGGTTCGTCCAAACGGCGAGCGTCCCGCATTGCATGTGCCGGGATCTGCTGCGGTGTTTAACGTCGCCGAGGTAGACATGGATGCAGCGCTTGATGCGTCCGTCATCCATGTCGGCGGAACGGGCCTCCTGCGCTCATTCGATGGCGCGCCGACAGTGCGGCTGCTGAAGAAAGCCAAGCAGCTCGGACGGATCACAACCTTCGATCTGATCCAGGCCAATCCGGAAACCTTTGCCCTGGTCGAACCCTGCTTGCCGTTCATCGACTACTTCGTGCCCAGCATCGAGGAAGCTAGCGAGATGGCAGGGCTGAGTGACCCCCATGGTATTGCCGAGTTTTTCAAGAAGCGCGGCGTGAAAAACGCCATCCTGACCCTCGGCGCGGACGGAGTTTTCGTGTCGCCTGAGCACGGCGAGGCGTTTTATCTGCCCGCCTTCGACATCAAGGTCTCGGACACAACAGGCTGCGGCGACAGCTTCACTGCTGGCATCATCGTCGGGCTCATCAAAGGTTGGGATCTCAAGACATCGGCCAAGTTTGCCTCCGCTGTCGCCGCCAAGGTTGCGATGGGTCTTGGCTCCGATGGAAAACTCGTTTCGTTTGAAGACACGATGACAGCCATGCAAAGCCTGCCTGTCAGGCAGCGCGCAGCATAAACAATCCCCAATTTTTGGAGTTTTATAATGGATATGATGAAACCGATCGGCCGCGTGGCGCTTGTCACCGGTGCAGGCCGAGGCATCGGCCGCTCCCTCTCTATAGGGCTGGCAGAGTTTGGCTACGACGTTGCCATCCTCGACCTCGCCTCGCAGCAGGCGGCGCTTGAGGAGACCGCTTCGGCGATCGAGGCGCTTGGACGCAAAGCTTATATCAAGCCGATTGATGTTACATCGAAATCCGAGGTCGATGCCACGGTTGCCGCTATCATCGCAGAGGCGGGCAGTATCGATGTCGTCGTCAACAACGCCGGCATTCTCAAGCCATCGCTGCTGCAGGATCTGTCAGAGCAAGACTGGAACGCCCATTTCGATGTCAACGCCAAGGGCGTTCTTCTAGTCTGCCAGGCAGCCCTGCCACACATGCGCGTGAAGAAGAGCGGACGCATCATCAATATCGCATCCATCGCCGCGCGACAGGGGGTTCCAACCCAGGGCCATTACGCTGCAACCAAGGCGGCTGTGATCACGCTGACCCGTGTTCTGGCGCAGGAAGTAGGCATGGATGGCGTCACCGTCAACGCGATCTGCCCGGGGATTATTTTGACCGAGATGGGCAAGAACAATTTGGGAAGTGACGAAGCGATCCGGCATTGGGAAACGGTCGCAGCTTTGAAGCGACTCGGCTATCCCGACGACATCATCGGGCCTGTCCGCTTCTTTGCCTCGAACCAGTCCGATTTCGTGACGGGACAGGCTCTGAATGTCGATGGCGGCATCTATTACCACTAATAGACCGCCGCTGCTCTGGAAATCCGAAAAACATAGTTTGATCCGCTTTGAGGAGAAGTCGGAATGTCAGGGAATGCTTTGAAGTTTCTAATCGATGGTAGTTGGGTCGATCCGATCGGCCAAGACCGCCACACGCTTATCAATCCTGCAACTGAGGATGCAATCTGCGAAATTGCGATGGGCAACTCGGCTGATGTGGATCGCGCCGTGGCCGCTGCCAAAGCGGCCTTTCCAGCCTATTCCATGACAACACCGAAATATCGACGGCAGTTGCTGGAGAATCTACTGACGCTTTACAACAGCAATTACGACGAGATCGCCGACCTGATGACCGAGGAGATGGGCACGGCCAAGGCTTTCTCACGCTCTGCACAAGCCTGGGTGGGGCGGGCGCATCTGGAGACGATCATCAAGGTGCTCGAAAGCTACAGCTTCGAGGAAATTCGCGGCGATGTGCTGATCTCGAAGGAAGCAGTCGGGGTCTGCGCCCTGATCACGCCCTGGAACTGGCCGATGAACCAGCTCGTTGTCAAGGTTGCGCCTGCGCTTGCCGCCGGCTGTACCATGGTCGTTAAGCCAAGCGAATTTTCGCCATTGAGCTCGATCCGGTTCAGCGAGCTTGTCATCGAGGCCGGCTTTCCTGCTGGCGTCTACAACTACATCAATGGCGAGGGGCGGGTCGTCGGAGAGGCCCTTTCCAGTCATGCCGATGTCGATATGGTGTCGGTGACCGGATCGACTCGGGCGGGGGTGGCAGTCGCGACTGCGGCGGCAGCGACAGTCAAGCGCGTGCACCAGGAGCTGGGAGGCAAATCCGCCAACATCATTCTGGACGATGCCGACCTGGAAGAGGCAGTAAGCCGCGGCGTATTCGGCTGCTTTGGAAATACCGGTCAATCCTGCAAGGCGCCGACCCGCATGCTCGTTCCTGCCTCTCGCATGGATGAGGCGGCGGCGATCGCCGGGAAAACCGCGGAGACGATCCGCACGGGCGCTCCAACCGAGGAAACTTCCGACCACGGACCGGTGGTCAACCGCCAGCAATATGAGCGCATTCAAGTCTTGATAGAAAAAGGGATTTCGGACGGCGCGACACTGGTCACCGGCGGTCCGGGCCGGCCGCATGGACTCAATCGCGGCTATTACATCAGGCCCACCGTATTTTCGAATGTCACGCCTGAGATGACGATCGCCCGCGAGGAAATCTTTGGCCCAGTGCTGTCGATCATGGCTTACGAAGACGAGGAGGACGCGATCCGGATTGCCAATGATACGGTCTATGGTCTTGCCGGATACGTCCAAAGCTCGGATCTGTCACGGGCACGACGTGTGGCAAGGCAGTTGCGCGTCGGCATGGTCTACATCAACGAGGCGGATTGGGACGCGGCATCGCCATTCGGCGGCTACAAGCAGTCCGGCAATGGTCGCGAGCACGGGGAATTCGGCCTGACCGACTTTCTTGAAATCAAGGCGACTGGCGGTTACGGGGCTGCTTGAACAAAAGGTTGTAATATCCCGGTGCCCGCTGAACTCCATCGACCAGCGGGCATCCAGCTCAGCAACTTTTGTGTCGATTGCCGCACAGCGGTCGATTCATCGCCACGAAATCGTTATTTCCCAGGACGAACGATGTCAGTTCTAGCAGCCGCCGAACCAGGCGCGGGCCGCATTATCACAGCCGGCGTCTGCGCCATCATTCTGACTGTTGGTATCGGCCGGTTTGCCTATACCCCATTGCTTCCGGTGATGCGGGCCGAGGCAGGTCTTAGCACCATTGGGGCCGGCTGGCTGGCGACGATCAACTATGTCGGTTACGTCGGCGGGGCGCTGATCGCGTCGCGGATACACACGCTCGAACGCAAATGGTTTCTCTATAGACTTGGGCTGGTTCTGGCGGTGCTAACCACGCTTGCCATGGGCTTAACGAACAACTTCTGGCTCTGGATGGTGCTTCGATTAATTTCCGGCTGGGCAAGCACTGCCGGCATGCTGCTCGCGACCGGGCTGGTGCTCAACTGGCTGTTGCGCCATCAAAGGCCGGCGGAACTTGGAATTCATTTTGCCGGATTTGGCATTGGCATGGTGTTGTCCGGGCTGGCGGCGATCCTTATGCTCGATCGGCTTTCCTGGAGCGGACAATGGTATGTGCTCGCGCTCTTCGGAACCCTCTTTTTAGTCCCGGCCTGGTTTTGGCTTCCAAGACCACCGGCTGCCAAAAATATGTCGCTGACAAGCGACAGCGACCTTCCTTCCCGATTGTGGATGATCGCGTTCTCCCTTGCTTATTTCTGTGGAGGCTTCGGTTATGTCATCACCGCAACTTTTATCGTTGATATCATCAGGAATATGCATGCGGTGGCGGTCTCAGGGAACTGGATCTGGATCATCATGGGGCTGGCCGCGACCCCCTCATGTTTCCTATGGGACAGAGTGTCGAGTTCAATCGGCGAACTGTGGTCGCTCAGTTTGGCCTACGCTCTGCAGGCCGCATCCTTTGCTTTGATCACTTTCGGATCCCAACCTATTTCACTTTTCGCAGGTGCAGTGCTTTTCGGCGCCACGGTGATAGGCACTGTCAGCTTAACCCTCTCGATAGTCGGTAAAATGTTTCCGAACAATCCGGCGAAGGCCATGGCGAGATTGACAATAAGTTATGGGGCAGCCCAAATCCTTGGGCCAATCGTGGCGGCTTATATGGCCGGGATGAGTACGGATTACCACGCCTCCCTCTCGGTCGGCACAGGAATTGCTGTGTTTGGGACCTGTCTTTCTATACTTTGCGCGCGCTACGGCGCGCGACTAAGGCACCGTCTTAGAAAGTAGAGGCTAGACCCGCGCGCCAGAGGACACCGCGTCAAGTTCGATAGACAAACGCTGAGTTTGAATTATCCATCGCGACTGGCTGCAAAGTTTTTGATTTCAGCAACTTATGCCATTTGTTGACATCTCACTGGTTCGAATCCCTTCAAGGCGAAGTCTACGGCAGCTTTTGGCTTCGTGTTCACCGGAGAGCCGGCGGTGGCGCCTCTCGGACAACAGACTTCGGTGAAGGAGACCTTAAGTCGCCTTAGCGCCAATTGCAGTCATCTAAGCAACTTGGTTCTCAAGCTATAGACGACGCGGAGCAATTGGGACAAAGCTGTCACTCGATGTCACCGGCGATCTTCTTAGTTGGTGCGGATGAACGGGAGGATCACGAGGAGGCTGTAGACGTCCTCTAACGTTTCCTCCTTTCATTCGAAGAGATTGTCTCGATACAAGTCGCCTAGAAGAAAAATAGTGGACCGCATGCCCTAAACTTCTATTCGATTACCGATTATTGCCCAGGCACGCCTTGCTGCCTGTTGACTGCCCAATCGTCTTGAGCTGATATTGGGTGATAATGGACGAGGACTTTGGGAATGCCGCAATCGACTGCGCTTTCAGCGCCCGCCTTGTTCCGAAGAAAGGTCTTCGTTCCGCTTTTCTTCGCTATCATCGTACTAACTTGCCCGGATTCGTCGCTTGCGGAGGGCATGTTCGGCGACTTTCCCCGCTCGTCCATGCAGTCGCCCACTTCCTCAGCGGACGATCTTGCCCGACGCCTTCTGACTGGCGACCTCAGCACGGGATCCGCGGCGGGGCCGCGGAGCCTGGAGCGGAAGGCTGCGGAACATTCAGGGTCGTGCGGAGCGCCGGCGAAGTGCCTTGAAGGCGTCGCGGAGCGGGCGAAGCTGATGCCGAATATTGTTTTTCCTCAGGAGGTCGTTAATCCGAGATGACGCGCAACCGGGGGACGCTGCGGAGAAGGAGCAGGCTCGGGGCCGTGGTCGTCGCCGCAGCACTGGCGTGTGGCCCAGTGCTGGCTGAGGATGCCGGCGACTACTGCCGCCCCTTCCATCCTTCCATCACCTATCTCCAGATTCCTCTTCCCGAGGCTCTCCGCGGTAAGGTCGTTCCAGGCCCGTTCGACGGCGTGAACGACAACTCGCCCGCGATGGCGCTTGCCAAGGCAAACGCGGGTCCCACGCTTCTGTTCAGTGCCGCGGCCGTCAAGTATGGGGCACTGTCGTCCTTCATAGAGCAGATGGCGCTGGCCGTTGTCTCGAACGGCGATCCCTTTCTGGACTCGCTCCGGATCACTCCGCTTGAGCGTTCGTTGCAGGAAGCCATGGGTTTCGGTGCGCAGGGAACGCGCTTGATGGAGCCTGGCGAGGGCCGTCCGGACAACAGCGACCTCAAGCTCGAGCTCGTGGACGTCGACGACACCGGGGCGTTCTCCGACAGGCTGGGCAAGATCACGGTGGACCGCGGCCTCGTGGACCGGGTCATATACGGCGCGGTGGGCCGGGTATTCGGCGGCGTCGAAGGCTACGAGGCGCATCTTCGAGAGATACTCGCCCTGACGGATCCCGCGGGAGGCGCCGTTCCTCTTCCGCTCCCGAACGACATTGGCTGGTTCGTGCGCTTCTCCGGTAAGGACGCGGATCATTTCCCGATCGGCGAGGTCTTGGAGAACGCACATACAAGCGGGAACGAGCGCAACCCCTTCATGGCGACGTATCTCCTCGCTCAGGAAGTGGTGGGTGAGCTGGTCTTCATCGGAGCGCACGAGGCTGGTCATATCCGCAACAGCCACATACGCAGCAAGGCCATCTCGTGCGTCCAGTTCAAGCGGCAGGAACGTCAGGCGGACGCCTACGCGGCCGGCGCGCTGGCCGACTTCCAGTTTAACATGGGCACCGACGACTCCACTGCAAGCGGGCTGAACGACTGGAGTAAGTTCTTCCAATACTACCATGAAGCAGGACTGACTGACGTCGACGGCGCGACCGGATGCAGATACGACAGTCCGCAGGAGCGCCAGGAGCGGGTTCAGGAGGCCTATCAGGTGGCCTGGGGCAGCCTTGCCGACGTCACCTTTTCGTCTGCGGACTATACGACGCCCAACCCGACGTCCTCGATCTGCAATGACGGGGACAGACATTGGAGGAAGGAACTTCGATGAGACACGCTGTTGCAGCGATGATATTCGTCGCTCTGCCGCTCGAAATCGCGGGCGCCCAGGACGCGAAGGTCGTGACGAGCACCACGGTGCTGACGTCGGGCGAAGCAAGCGGAGTCGGAGGCGGCAGGCAGACACAGTTCGGAATGTTCGACGTCTGCAGGGCGGACAAGATCGACGACGACGCGATACTGATCGCGACGGCGAAGGCGCTGGGCGAGCTGGGACTGACCCTCGATCCGCCGTCCACGGACATCTTGGGCGCGATCAAGGTCGGCAGGGAATGGAAGACGTCTCCCTCTAGCATCCAGAGCCGGTGGATAGACGACTACAACGCGTCGACGGAATTCAAGCTCGGGAGAGGATACCGCTACTACGTCACCTACTACGGCCGCGTCTTCCTGAAGGGCTCCTCCTTCATCCTGCAGACGGCGACCTCTCTTCGCATGGGGAACAGCTCGCAGGAGAGTCAGCCGTACAACGGCGACTTCGATCCCAAGTTCTTCCACATCCGCCTGCAGGCGGAGATCTTGAAAGACCTGAAACACGATGGATGCTCGTAGGCCGTACTCCTGGCGCCTGACCAGCTGGGAGGACGCGATCTCCTCGACCTGGTTCTTCTTTTTCTGCGCCCACATAGGCATCGTCGTGCTGTACAGGTTCGTGACGGTCGGCGGCCGCTACCTGCTCGCGCCGTACGAGCTCACGAGCGCGTGCTTCCACGTGCTTAACACGTTTCTGGCGCCGCTGATCTCGATCGTCGTCTTCTACGTGCTCGAGACGAGGATCGAGGGGGTCAAGAGATCCACCAAGATCGCCATCGTCACGTTTGTCCTCACTCTGGTCTCGAACCTGTTGTTCACGCTGTACGTGCTGTCGCCCTTCTTCGCGCCCGTGTTGGAGGGCGACACCCTAGTCCAGCGCTATGGGGAGGCCACCATGCTGGTTGGGATGGCGAACGTAGCCATCCTCGGGCCGCTCAGCGCGATCGTATTCAGCGGCGACAACTAGGGTGGAGGCGGGACTCCGTCCGGATCGTCACCGGTCGCAGGGGGCGTACTTCATGTCTATCGACACGACGCTGCCTTCCGGAAAGCGGTACCGGGACTGGAAGGACACCGTACCGTCCGGGGCCGTCGTGGCGGTCTGCGTCAGTTCGTTCCACTTGTCGTCTGTCCAGGGACATGTGCTTCTGACGGACGCTTTGTCCGGCTGGTCCGCCACGACTTTGGCGTCCTTGCATCCTGATCCTTCGTCGGCGATCGACAGCATGCTTCGTTTCAGATAGGCGACGTAGGATATGGCGTCTTCGGCGCCGCTTCCTTCGCAATCACGGTTCACACCATCCCAGAACTCGGAGGTTTCCCCGCCCGTTGTCTGGGAGGATTCGACCACCTTCCAGAAGCCCGGCCCGCTGCAGTCGCCGTAGAACTGGCTATCAAGCATAGCTCCCCGGCGCGCGACGTTGTCCCTGTAGCGCTTGCTTGCCTGCCAGTCCTCGTCGGTCGACGCGAGTATTCCCAGCACGCCGGCGCGCGCGGTCTGCACGTCGTTCTGGAAGGCGGCGATCCGCGACCTCTCCGGAACCTTCTCCGCGTACTGTAGGAGGTCGTCGGCTTCCCTGACATGGTTGAACGCGGACTTTGCTGTCCGAAGCACCTCCAGCTGCTTCTCGTCCTTCTCCGCTCCGGTCTCCGTCAGGAGCGGAACCGGATCGGGCTCGCGCGGCGGGTCGGGCTTCAGCTTGAATGCGGCTATCTGCGCCAAGCGGACGTCGAGCCGAGAATTGGCTTCCTCAAGAACGGCGTCGACCTGTGAAAGCATTGCGGACGACGTCACGAGCTGACATTCCAGCGCCCGGAGCTCATTTTCCGCGATGTTGAGATCGACGGTGCCGTCCGACCTGAGGAACTGGGGCGTCCCAAGCTCCTTACCGTTTCCCAGAGCGGAACCGTGCGCTGTGTTGCAGAGAAGCACCGATGCGATGCAGATGCAGACTGCTTTCCTCATTGTCCGCGCCTCCGTTGCTCCGCCTTCCGGGCTAGACGCGGCGAATCCTACCGGAGGACTACACGCCCGGCAAGTTTCCTGCAGGACGCGCCTGGCGGTCTTATCCACCGCAAGCTCGAATTCTCACTGACTTAAGCTTTCGTACCAGTCGGCTTCTCGTTCAATTCCGTTCAAGGTGAGCTCCTCGGCAAACAGCTTTATTTTGCTGTTTTCAGAAGATCCACACACGCTGCTCTCATCTCTATGTCGTCTGAAAACATTTGTCGGCAAAGTTTGGCGCGATTGAGTTTCACCTCAATCTCAGCGTGATCAATCTTGTCAGATTCCACCTGTACCTGGATTATCCTCTCCTTCCTCAGAGACAAAGATCGCAAATTCGATGCATAATATGCGCCAAAGGATGCAAAGATGACGAGCGCGCAGACTAGCGCGGGCAGAAGCGATACATCGAGATCATCTCGCTGCCCCGTCTTTTTCTCGAAAAAATAGGCTGTTAAGCCCGAGATCAACGTGATGGTTGCTGGTAGCATGGCTGCGACCACAGGCTCCTTGCTCCCACCGGTGAACATGCCAACCTTGAGCGGCGGCCGTGTCCTCATCATTGCTGGTCCGGTGAGCGACGCCGATGGTCCGTTCGCTCTCTATGAATGGACCGGTGAGCGGAGTGCTGAAATTCAGCATCCGCGGCAGATTTATCAGTGGCAGCGCGATCCCGGCGAAGCCGGTTCCGCTGAAAAGCCGGAAGGACTTTACCGGCTGGATCGATCCGGCAAGCGAGGTTATGTGGTGATTTATGACCGGCCTCGCGCCGACCGCGTCAGCGGCTCAATGTACCTTGCCGACTGGCTTCCTTACGAGGCCAAAGAGAAGGGCGGCTGACAGGTCACCGAAATCCGGCGATTCAGCTGGCCCCCTCAATTCTCCATGACTTCCTGACTGAAAACGTGGTTGCATGTTTCCGCGGTTGAGATAACCATGGCGAGAACTGAAATTCACATAACTAGGAATTATGTTACCGAAGTCATCCCCCAGTGGACATTCTCTGCGCTTACTTTGGTTGCGTAACCGAAATTGTAGACATGCTGGGAAAAAATTGCGCATAAGCACTGTCAAAACCATCTTCCCTAGCAGAAAATGTTACCAAGACAGCTATCTTGCTATCAACCGTGGCGAAGTAGTCGGTGTAATAGTCAGGCACCTCCGATTCGAATTGGCGACCATGTATCCAGGTCACCCCATTGATTTCTTCCTGCCTAGCAAATTCCACCCGCGAAGAACGGCCAATCGAGTTTCCATCCTTGTCAACAAGTTGCACAGGCACCGAAATGTGGTCTTCGTAAAGATCCAGCCGATCCATCGGCCCAACTTCTTTTGCGGTGAGAATTATGATCGCAGAACGTTTGTCGATTTGGTCCTTGTCTCCGCAAACCCACTCCGTCTCTTCCAAGACGCACGACCAGTTTGCGGGAAGCTCAAACGACATATAGACATTCTTGAATTGTTCGGCTCTGGCACTCGATGTGAGGAGCGGCAATATAAGAAGCACCAGAATTGCGTACAGTCTCATTTCCAGTACTTCTTCGTTTATCGAGGACTGATTTGTGCCGTAGTTCCAGATACATCCAACTCTCGGAGCTTGTGCCAGAAAGATTCTGACTCCTGGTTAATTATGGAATGTGTCGCAAGCTCGTAGAGTTCAATCGTCCCAAGTGCCAATAGGCCTTCAACTGCGAGCGACCGGGCCCATTCCGAGACGCGGCCCCAATCGCGAAGCTTCGGCTCGTAATCCGGCGTCGGATTGATGATTAGGATTTTCCAGCCGTGGCTTTGCAGGAGTCGTGATCGCATGCCGATGGCTGCAACGGCTGTGCAAACATTGTTTCCCGCCAAACAAAACAGGGAGAAGCTGGGATACCACGGTGGCTCAACGATCGGCGCTGCCCCGCCAGGCGTCGGCCGAATCTTTGCGCCTGATCTTTCGAACAGCCTGAGCACTCCGCCCTCCAGAGTTTCCACTGTGCGCGCCGAGAGCAATCGGGCTGGAAGGCGTTCAGCATCGACCGTCGTACGAAGTCGATGCATCTCGATTTCGATTTGCTGCCTTCTGCCCGAAAGTTGTTCGAATTCGGTCAATGCTTTGTCGGCAGTTGGCGTTTCATAGTTTGAAAGCCACGGTGGGTCGACCTCATCAAGCAGTGCTCGCCACCGCAAATGCTGTAGAAACCTGTCGCTAAGTCGATGGTCGTTGCTATCGACCGCCGCTGACAAAAGATACTCTCGCAGATCGGCAACCGCAGCGGGGGGCAGCTCGCGGGCAAGATAGTCGTAGACGCCCGAAAACCTGTCGTCTCTGGCAAGTGAAAATCTGGCGTCCACATCGTGAAGAAACGCAAAATGGGTATAAAAATCACGGATTTTGTCGTGGCGAAAATGGTACTCAGCCAGGAATCCACCGACGGAAGCAACGCTGATCCGACGAACTTGCTTGCGTTCCTCAAGGATAGCGACCGCGGTACCAAAAACAATGGCATCCAGCTCAGGACTGTTTGCTTGGCGCGCTGACAGCACCGACTTAGAAAGTTCCATGGTTGGGAATGGCCGCGCTAACCGGCTTTCATAGTCCTGACGAACGAGGTCAAATTGCTGTTCCTGAAGGCGAAAAGGGTCAGGCTCGATATCCAACGACAACAGCGAGGCTGCGGTTTCAAGGTCGATAGGATTTGCAAGGGTCGCGATAAAGCTTGCCGCGAGCTCGCGACGGCGGTTTGTGTCGGGATTATCCGGCCGATCCGTGTCAATCAGTGCCGCTTCTTCCACCAAGCCGTCTATGAATTGCGCACTTTTCTCAATAAATACATTTCCCCTGATTGGCGCCTGTATATCGAGACTCTCCGCCCGACTTGCGAGAAATTCCTTCATCTGAGCCCGAGTGAGGGGGAGCAAATAATAAGTCGAAAGTTTAGATGGAAGCGAGATTCCCACTTCCTGTGATGCAACAAAAATGTTTGCCGACCTGTGATCGACGATGAATCTCGCAATCACTTCCTGGCGTTCACGGTCAACTTCATTCAAGCCATCGACATAGACATCAAATAGTCCGGCATGGACAAGGGAGGTGACCAGATCCTTATCCCGCCCAAGGCCGCCTAACCGGCTGCAAATGGTATCGAGAAGATCATCTCCGCATTCTGCAGCACGCAGGTAAATGAATGGAAACCGGATACGTGCATTCGTGGTGAGCGCATGGCGGAGATAACTCGTCTTGCCTCGACCAGACGGCCCAAACAGCCAGGTAGGGCCATGCCAATGTGCTAGTGCTTGGACAATTGCACCGGAATTGGCTGGAAGCGTCCCTGTCAGTGCCGCTCGCTCGGCAGTCCTGATCTCTCGCTCCAAGTCGATGCGCGTAATGGCCACGATCTCCGATTTAGGGAAGTATGCCCCAAACGCGGTTCCGGGCCCGATACGTTCCAATTCGCCCGAAAGCGGTGTTCTGAACGGCTCAAAGAACCTACGTCGGATCGGAGCAATCCACACCAACAGCAAATCCACATATCCCAATCCGAAAATCTTTCGTACCCAAGGATTATAGAACACATGCGTTTGCAGCCGGACCGACCTAGGATATGCAGTAAGCAGCAATAGCCAGAACGCGATGTGGACTACCAATCCACCCGGGATCGCCATAGCGGCGAGCAAGGCCCCGCGCTTAAGCCATTCAGTTCGAATGGCGGACGCCTGGTCCGGAAATATTGGGCGAAGACGCGCGTCCCATTCACGGAGTCGGCTGAAGTCGTCGAGGCCCCATCCGACTAAGGCGGAAAGCGACGCAACAGCTTCTGCTATCGGTCGTTGATCGAATTGGCTCAACGCACGTTCGGACGCCTGGTTCCAGACCTTGGCAAGTGCAGACAGGCGCAGTAAAACATCCAGGCGAGAGGCTTCGATCGCTGCGGGACGAGAAACAAAAGACACCAGCGCCTGTCCGGTATCGCTGAGCATACCGCCTTCAGATGATGCGAGCAAATACTCGCAAACGGATGGCCAGGGCTCGCCTTCGTAATTCAAGCTTTCGCTTACCTCCAGGATCGTCAGGCCAGTATCGAGACGGGAATAGGGGCCGAGCGTGGCTGCATCCAGACACGCTCCCACGGCTCCCTTGCCATTTCGCTGGGTCGCGGCTGTGCTGAGGGCAGTTGAGATCGAGGTGTCATCCGGCGACATGTTAGCAGGACGTTGGCCGAGAGCTCGCACCACGGGGCCGCGTAAGCCCTCGTCAGTCAATTGTTGCCATAGCCAGGCAAGACGAAGGGGCGTATACGCCGCCGAAGTGTCCGGCATTTGCCTGACTGCTGCCAAGAATGCCCTAAGCGCCCTGATCCTTGTTATGGCTGGCTTCGAGCCCGCATTCGGCTCTGTCTGGTTGTCGAAATACTCCAGCAGTCGCTGAGCCCCTCCTGCGCGGAAAATGACATCGAAAGCCGCCGCATTGACATCAGCCGATTCCGACGCATTGCTGATCGCGAGGACTCCATCCAATTGATCAGATGTCCACCCTCTGTCGCGCACGGTTATCGCCAATACTCGCGTCAATAGCTCGTGTCTGTCCCTCACATAATCGACAAGACTTCCGCCCTGCCCAGGTTGCAGGAATTGGCGAAGTAACGAAAGAAAGGGGTGGTCGATTGGCAACGACATTATCAATGCCGCCAGAACCGGATGCAATGAGACTTTTGGGTTGAGGATCAGGGCTCGAAGACGATTTTGGTCCGACAAGAGCGCTGACCGTGTCGCATGCGCCTTGCTCAATATCTCAACGAGTGCCTTGATTTCAACGCTGTCCAACGTGGGAGTAACAGTGGACGGCTGTTCGATGAAATCGTAGAACGCCGAAGAAAAGTCTCCTTCTGTCAGACCCATTTCAGTTATTCGATGCAGCCCTGCATCGAGCGCATTCGCTATCATAGTGCTGTCGCAATTATTTGCCTTGTCTCGTCGCAGGACCGCCGCCAATGCCGTGACCAAAGATTCCACAATGCTCTTTCCATCGGTTTGACGTGTCACGAGCGCTAGCGAGCCTGGCAATACGCGGCAATCTCCGTAGCTGTAGATGTCTTCTCCGGCGATCCGAATCTTGCCCGCGCCGGCTGCATCGACACCATCCCTTGTCCGCGTCAGAGCAGCAAACGCGCCAGTACCGAGATCGCTCCGCCAGAATTCGTCTTTGTTTGCGCGAGGTGCGAGCTGGGATGCGGCTTCATCGGCGGATATTCGGGCGAGAAGTTCCACTGCGAGCGGCAGTACGTCCGAATCTGTACTTGACGCCACCAACATTTTTAGCTTCGGCACGAGTTGGCGCGGAATATCTTCCGTCGCTTTAACCAATACGAACAGGGCTGCGCGTTGAAGATTCTTGTCGGATTGATCCAGCGCCCTGGTTATCTCTTCTGCTGACAAGGGAATCGATTGAACATTTGCGTATCGAATGAAAAGACCGAACCGCTTGATGTCGCTAGCAGTCCGCATATCTTCGATGTCACCGGCAACGCCTTTTACTATATCGGGGTTCGATATGATGCGCTCAACCATTTCATCGGAGCGGGAGTAGGCTGGATCCGTGGCCCGAGAAATCAGCGCCCGTTGCGCGCTGACATCAGGATGCTCCATCCGCCTTAGGACCTCGTCCTCAATCGGTTTTTGCCGGCCGTTTTCAGACAGTGGAACGGTGGCAAGGACATCCGCAAGTTCCCGCAACTGACGCGTAAGAAGAACAAGGCGCGCGCGGTCATCTGCGGTGAGCTTCGTAACATAGGTTTTTAAAGCGCGTTGGGTTTGCTGCCCCGAAAGCGCATTCGCCGACACGGCCATCCAAAAGGTGTCTCCTGTATCCAATGTTTCTGAGCGCTTTGTCGCCAAGCCTGAAAGAACAGCAAATCCGGGCTCGGCGCCCGTTTCGAGTATTTCGGCGACGGCGTTTCCTAAACGAGTTGCTGCCTTGTCGGGAATTTGACCGGCCCAACTTTCTTGACTCCCCAGCAAGCAAAGCATAACGAAAAGCGCAACCCGCAAGGGAACGAGCGATAACTGGCCTTTGGGACTAATGGCCCGAGAAAATATGTTGCTGCAGGAGTGTCCCAAAGACTGCAACGGTCTAAATATGGTCGTGACCGAGGTCTCCATCATCGCGGAGGAGGCCCACGGCAGACAACCACGATCTTTCGTTGCGAAATCTTTCACCGGGCCCTCCAACGTCGAGGACAATATCCTGTTATAGCTTCGTAGCAAGTAGAACTGCCCAGAATCTACACTAGAGATTCCTATGGGCTACATAAATGGAAAAACTTTCCGTCAACTGCCAATGTCTTTATCCGACACAGTAACGGCATTCACACCAGTGTAGGTTATCCTTTATTCCTGAGCCCGACTGAAGCGCTGCGCCACAACGTACCGCTGGTTCATGATTTGCAACTCCCTTTTGGTCATCGCGCTTGTCGGAGTTGCTCTTGCGTTGCAGTCTGAATACTCAGAGAGGTGCATAATTCCGAGTTATGTGAACTCGGAGAGCATTTTCCCCAGCGTATCGGCATTGTTTATGGCTCGCATAAGAGCGGTGTCCGAGACGCGGGTGTAAATTTCTGTGGTTGCAATACTTGCGTGCCCGAGAAGTCGCTGGACGAAGCGGATATCCACTCCCTCTTCGATCAAGAACGTAGCGGCGGAATGTCGGAAGCGGTGAGGGGTCACTCGGGGTATCAAGATTGCAGGCTTGTGCAAGAATTCGAAGCCTCCGCCTGAGCGCTTGTCAGGCGTCGTCGATGGTTGTTGAGAAGCAGGGTAGTCTCCATCATGTTCGATGCGGCTGGCTTGCCATTTGATATGCTGCAGCTCAGTGCGCAGATCCAGATTGCCGATATAGACATTACGTTCTTTGCTTCCCTTGCCATGAATACGTATTCGATAGCCGTCATTTGATATGTTCGAGAGCTTGATCTGCGTGAGTTCCCCGACACGCACCCCCGTCGATACCATGAGCTTAATCGCCAGCCCGGTTGTTCTTGATAGCGGATGAAGTTCGCTGGAAAATGCGGGCA
The DNA here is from genome assembly GCF_001423425.1 of Rhizobium sp. Leaf306. Taxonomy (GTDB): domain Bacteria; phylum Pseudomonadota; class Alphaproteobacteria; order Rhizobiales; family Rhizobiaceae; genus Neorhizobium; species Neorhizobium soli. The sequence goes on along the minus strand of NZ_LMNX01000003.1, from coordinate 972,035 downwards.
TGCCTGATGACGCCGTGGAAAGAGTCCCGCCATCCGCTTTCAACATTGTTCGCACGTCAACCCATTCGACAGGCCGCGGCAGGCGGTTGGGAGGACGGAGGTCAATTTCGAGCCCGGCAAAGGGATCTTCTCCGACACGGCCAGCTTTGCGCAGCCAGGTCGCAAAAGCGCGCAGCGTCACCAGCCGTCGGCGGATGGTCGCGTGCTTGTGGTTTCGTTCCCGCTTCAAATGGTCGAGATAGTCCAGAACCAATTGGCCGTTCAGGGCATGTTTTTGATCGCCCTGTCGGATGAAGGCTAGAAAGGCGGCGATGTCCTGTTCATATGCACACACTGAGTTATTGCTGAGCCCTCTGACCTTTCGGCAATGCGCTAAGAAGGCTGTTTTCTCGGACGTCACGATATCTTGCAGCATAGTATTCCCCATCAGAATTGACGGGCTTTTGCTATCTGTCTGAAATTAATGGTTCATGTCGGACAACCCGCCGCCTACCGGTTGGCGGGCCATAGGTTCGAACCCCATCAAGACCAATACAGGTTTACTACCTTGCGTCGCGGTGAAGCGTTTAAACATCAAACATTGTGTGGGATGCAGCAATGCTGTCAGTCGCGAGCCTGGTTCTCGCCTGTCGAGGCGATCGTCCTGTGCGGGAATGGCCTGCTTGCACGCCTACTAGCCTATCAGCCCTTTGCTTGCGATGCCCTTCGTCAGCTCCAGCGCCTGCAACTCGAAGAGTCCACGATAGATCCCGCTCTTGCGCTGTATAAGGCTTGCATGAGTGCCTTCCTCGGCGATACGTCCATGTTCAAAGACTAGCAGCCGATCGAGCGCGCGAACCGTTGACAGCCTGTGAGCGACGACGAGCGTTGTGCGGCCCTCCATTAGCTTTTCCATTGCCTCTTGAATGAGCATTTCCGATTCTGAATCGAGGCTTGAGGTCGCCTCGTCGAGGATCAGGATAGGTGCGTTTGCCAGGAATGCCCGGGCAATAGCGATGCGTTGCCGTTCGCCACCGGAAAGTTTGATGCCGCGTTCGCCGACAAGCGTCGCATAGCCTTTCGGCAGCGCTTCTATGAAGTCATGGGCGCTGGCGAGCCGCGCAGCCGTCTTGATATCTGCCTGCGTAGCAGTTGGTCTCGCATAGGCGATATTTTCCGCAAGCGAGCGGTGAAACAGGATCGGTTCCTGCTGCACGATGGCGATCTGGCGGCGAAGAGATGTCTGCGTCACCTTGGAAATATCCTGCCCGTCGATCGAAACCATTCCGCTGTTGATGTCATGCAGGCGCTGGATCAGCTTGATGAAAGTCGTCTTTCCCGAGCCGGAATGGCCGACGAGACCCACCCGTTCGCCAGGCTTGATGGTGACCGAAAAATCATTGTAGAGCGGAGCATGGTGATTGCCGTAGTGGAAAGTGACGCGATCGAACGTGATCAGGCCAGCCTTCACCTCGAGATCTGGCGCGCCTGTAACATCTTCCACGCCCAAAGGCTGGGCATGGATGGTGACAAGCTCCTCCATATCGTTGACCGAGCGTTGCAGGTTGCGGATATGCATGCCGATTTCGCGCAGATAGCCCTGCAGAATGAAAAACGCGGTAAGGACGAAGGTGATGTCGCCAGCGTTTGCCATCCCATTGGCCCAGAGCCAGAGGGCAAGACCCAGCACGCAGCCACGCAACAGGCTGAGCAGCGCATTCTGGGACGTGCCATTCAGGGTGCCCCGCGTCCAGGTGCGCCTTGTGCGATCTTGCCACTTGCGAGTGACCCGGGAAAGACGCTCGTCTTCCCGGTCTTCGGCGCCAAAGGCCTTAACGACCGCATTGCAGGTCACTGCATCGGCGAGCGCGCCGCCAAGGCGCGTATCCCAGTTATTGGCCATGCTTGCCATCGGCGCAACATAGCGCAATGCCATGACCGCGGTGAACACGATGAAGAAGACTGACCCGGCGCCGACCAGCAATCCCATCATCGGCCAGTACCATGTCATTAGAATCGTCGAGCCGATGAGCATCACCAGCGACGGGAACAGCGCTACGAAGACGGTGTCATTGAGGACGTCAAGCGCCCACATGCCGCGCGTCACCTTACGGACAGTAGACCCCGCAAAGCTGTTGGCATGCCAGTCGCTCGAAAACCGCTGGATATGGGCGAAGGAGTCTGCGGCAATCTCAGACATCGACTTCAGAGTGAAGCCTATGATGGCGGTGAACGTCGCATGCCGTAGAACGACGGCGCCGATCGAAAGCACCATAAGCCAGCAAAACGCGTTGACCGCATTGTTCCATGTTGTGGCATCGCTCGCTTCCCCGGATACCACGGCATCGACCAGCCGACCGGAAAATAGGGGCGTTAGAACATCCGCGAGTGTTGACAGCATGACTGTAGACAACATGAAGGACGCGCGGCAAGGCTGGCGCTTCCAATGAGCCCAGCAATAACGGAAAACACTGCGAAAAGCTCCGCCACGGCGAGATTTGAAACCAAATGCCATTGATGTATCCGGCCTTCGCCGGCTCCTTCACAGAGAAATATTTTCGCGCAAAATGATTTGGTGAGGAACGGTTGAAGAGGGGCTTATCGCCACTTCATCAGGTTCTGGGCGTGAGAAAACGCTGCAGGCTTCAGGCGATATTCGCGGAAGCCGCTGGGGAGTTGGAAAAAACAGCCATCAAAAACTCCCCAAAACCGTGTTGATAATAATAAACCCTAGATCGATTGGACGCGCAGGCCAAGTCAAACGGGCAAAATTTTCGCCTGAGCCGTGAGGTGCGGCATACTTGCAACAGCTAAAAAAGGTTGCTCAGACAAACACGGAACAAAATGCAGGAGATGCTGGGGCGTACGTCCATCCGCGAGGCGATGAAGAAAGTGGCGCCCGAGCGCCGACGCTTCGGGTATCGGCGCATCCATGTGATGCTGGACCGGCAGGGATCGTCATGAACTTGAAGAAGCTTCGACGTCTCTATCGGGAGGAGAAGCTGACGGTGCGCAAGCGTGGTCTGGTCGGATTGCTGTCCAAAGAGCTGCCACGCTCTATGGCAGCTTAATCCGAGCCCGGCTTCCAAGACAGAAAGGTCCGTTTCCGGCCCGGAGCGGACGTTAAGACTCGCATGGACTTTTAAATTCGACGTTGACGGTTCAGTATTAGTGCTAGGCGACAACGCAATATGGCAGCAAATCAAATATGTTGACGCGTGGTAGGAAAGTAGCGTTCGTCGATAAGTGGGTTGTGCGAGTTGTGATGACGGTCGCCGCCATCGGCCGCTTTTGGCGCATCGGCGCATCGGCGCAGTGGCGGTCAGGGCCCCGAAGCCGTCATTGGGTCACAATCGGCAGTCCCTATGAGCGACTATAGCGGGAGGGGCGGCGATAATGGCCACATGTTTGAAGGCGTGTATTTTTTCGGTGATGGCGTGCATTGCACTGTCAACGACTACAGCTTCGGCAAAAGTCTCCGGGTCTGACGAGCGGCGTATCCAAGCTGTCGTTTGGCATTTAAATGTGAGAATGCGCTCATTCAGACTGGTGATGGCACCTAATTTGAGATTAGTCGGTGTGATTTTCCATGCAAAACGCCTTCCTGCGCGGCGATATCCATCTGTAATATAGGTCATTTTCTCATTGAGGCGTGGCCGTAAACAGCCATCTTTTCCTGGCGGTGAATCTCACATTAAGTGCCAAATTCCAAGATGGAATCTCAAGTTAAGTGCCAAGTCTCAAATTAAGCGCCAGGCTAACTTGTTGAAACTATTAGGGGGCAGAATCCCACGGTTAAATGCAAAACGACACGTGACGATGGAAAATACTGGATTGGTCGGCTGCGACAACGGTCCCTATGAAGTGTCGGGGGGATGCATAGGGTTCCCATTCATCGTGGGCGGGATAACTTCAACGCCGACGACCGCTTGCGCCGAAAGCCGACCTACCGCCGACTTCTAATGAGCTGGCGGTTGCTATGCAGAAAAACCGCGTTCTGGCGGTCATGCTAACGCTGGTATCTTAGAAGGTTATATCGATGCTGCGAGGGAAGAAATGAAAGTGGAATGTAGCTGCGCTGCAAGATTTTTGACGCGGGTACTTCATGCAGCAGGCGTCTTGGACGTTAGCTGTGTTGTCACCCAGCAATGAGTCGTTATGGATAGGGTTCAATATACACGACCTGGAGGTATGGCTGGGTGGGATCAACGATGGCGATCCGGCCCGCGCCATAAGCGTAGTAGACGTTCGGCTTTGTGAGGATGGCCTGGCGAGAAACGCAGGAGGGGTCCGGGCCCTCCCAGGTCATAGGGCAGTTCTTCGTCATTCCGGCGAGAATGCTCGCATTTACTGGAAAGGACGAAGCCACTTTGGCGGGATCGAGCGGACCTGCTATCCAGGGCGAATACCCATCGTCTCCACCTCGGAACGGCTTCAACGCGTTCAGATATTCCAGCCCCATTTCTCCAAGAATCGGCCGGAGGTCCTCTTCGAGATTATAGGTTTGTATCCGACCTGAACCATAGCCGCGAACCTTGATTGGTTCTCCAGAGAAGGGCCCCTCGATCCGCAGGCCGATCGGCTTAAACATGTCTGGGTCCAGGTGGGCAGGCTTGGCTAATTGAGCGGAAATAATTGTGTAGGAAATCAGTATGATCGGCAAGGCGATGATGCATAGTACGACGCGCAAGACGAACTTCACCGGACAGTCTCCCGTAGCCCGGTGCCGATATCCAGTTTGGTCGCCCGAAAAGTACGCTTCTCGCCGCGCAAGACGAAACGCGCTGGACTGTTCCACCAGCTCGAGTCGAATACGAACTGTGTCTTCAGGAGGTTCGGTGCCACGCTTTCGAGGTCGTCCCCCGGCCATTTTTTTGTGGCAGTTGCCAGCATGGACACGATGGTGATCGGACCGTTCGCCGCTAGTTCGAACGGAGACCAAGACGTGGGGTTGTCGGCTGTAGACACGACATAGCCGTATTTCTCGCGCTGCCTACTCAGCTTTCCGAGTTTGGCACTGCAGGTCCTCAGCACGTCAACCTTTCCGATGTCGAGAAGCACGCGCTCCGCGAGCCCGCATAACTCCGTCGGAACAAGGAAAACTCGCCCGTCGCGCGCCTTGAAGGAGAGCAACGTGCCGTATCTCTGCAGGCAGCCCCCATAGTTGATTGTTGCTACCCACCGTCTTGAGATGCTCCGCTGTCGATAGACGGTCGAGTGCAGGACCTCGCCGCCGACCCTGATTGTGCCTTGGAGCTCATATTGGCTCACGTAAGTGCAGAGGGGGTTGAGCGTAGTCGGAGGACTCGCCCAGTACACAACTCCGAAGCCAATAAGCAGAACTAGCGGTGCAAAGGCAAGTTCTAGGACGCGCTCGGGGATCATGTAGCTGCCGCTCCCAATGTGTCCCATCTTCAGACCGAGGGACGGGGACTACCATATGCACGCCGCGATTGCCGATGGGTTAACCCGATGGCTAACTTTGTAACAGCTATTTTGCGCTAATGCATCCTGACTAGCCGTGCCCCGTGCGTGATACTTCCGAAGTTGAGGAGGTCGCTTTCAATGGCAACTCAAAGGTGCAAATTGGGCAACAGAGAGCTTTCAATTCATTAGTGAGGAGTGGGTCGTAGGTTCGATTCCTTTCAAGGCGGCCGATCGGACGGTCTGTGTCGGCGCGCCTCCGATCCGTTTGTACGTTTGGCGGTGACACATTCAGTGCATGATATTCGCCAAAAATCGCCGCGTGCTATCATGCGAGGGAGTGTCGAAGAACGCGTTGGGCTCATTGACCTCGATCACCTCTCCTGCTTCCATGAACACGACACGGTCTGCCACCTTTCGTGCGAAGCCCATCTCATGGGTGACGACGATCATGGTCATCCCTTCTTCTGCAAGCGTGACCATTGTGTCGAGAACCTCTTTCACCATCTCCGGATCGAGAGCCGAGGTTGGCTCGTCGAACAGCATGACCTTCGGCGTCATGCAAAGCGCCCTTGCGATCGCCACGCGCTGCTGCTGCCCTCCGGACAGCTGACCGGGGTATTTGTCGGCCTGTTCGGGGATCCGCACCTTGTCTCGTCGACGTTTTCCGCGGGCCAGGATCTGCGGCAGGGCGCAGTTCTCCTTGACGGTCAGATGCGGGAAGAGGTTGAAGTGCTGGAACACCATCCCGACCTCCCGCCGGATCGCATCCAGGTTCTTGACGCTGTCGCCAAGCGTGATGCCATTGACCGAAATACTGCCCCGCTGGTGCTCTTCCAGCCGGTTGATGCAGCGGATGAGAGTGGATTTCCCGGAGCCGGATGGACCGCATACGACGATCCGCTCGCCGGCCGCCACGGTAAGGTCGATGCTCTTCAGGACGTGGAAGCTGCCATACCATTTGTCGAGGGCGGCCACTTCGATAGCGTTCAGGTCATTCACGGTCATCGATAGCTCCGGGATTGCACGCGGATTTCAAGCCAGCGGCTGTAGTTGNGAGGGCGGCCACTTCGATAGCGTTCAGGTCATTCACGGTCATCGATAGCTCCGGGATTGCACGCGGATTTCAAGCCAGCGGCTGTAGTTGGATATGCCGAAGCATATTACGAAGTAGATCAAGGCGACGAAGACGTAGCTCTCGACATAGGGAGCACCCCATACGGGGTCGGTTGCCGCGACGCGCGCAGCGCTCAGCATGTCGAAGACGCCGACGATGAGGACGAGGCTGGTGTTCTTGACCATTACGATGGCCGTGTTGGTCAGCGGCGGAATGACCTTCTGGAGCGCCTGCGGCAGAACAATGTGCCACACGGCCTTCCATCCGGGGATGCCCAAAGCCTTGGCCGCTTCAATCTGGCCTGAGGGGACACCCTGCAGCCCGCCGCGGATCACCTCGGCAAGATAGGCGGCGGCAAACACCGTCAGCGCCGCCAGGGTGCGGCCGAGCTTGTCGATCGACCATCCTGCCGGAAGCAGCAGCGGCAACAGGATGGAGGCTACAAACAGCAGCCCCACCAGCGGCAAGCCGCGGACCAGCTCGATCGTCATCAGGGACAGCATGCGTGGGATCGGCAGCGACGACCGTCTTCCCAATGCAAGGAATACTGCGAAGGGAAAGCCGAGGCCTAGCGACAGCAATGCGAGCAGCAGCGTCACGGGCAGCCCGCCCCAGCTTGACGTCGGTACCGGCGTCATTCCAAAGAAGCCGCCCCACATCAGAGCGAGCATGATGGCGACGCATGCCGTCCAGGCAGCAATCAACCGCTGGCCCCATAGCTTCGGGGACAAGGAGGCGAGGATCATCGCGAGGATCAGGCCCATGACCAGAAGCGGTCGCCATTGCTCGTCCGGCGGATAGACACCGAAGATGATGAAGCGAAATTTTGCCCCGATGAAAGCCCAGCAGGCACCGCCGTTGCGGCAGGCGGACGGGTCGTCGGTGGACCATACTNGGATAGACACCGAAGATGATGAAGCGAAATTTTGCCCCGATGAAAGCCCAGCAGGCACCGCCGTTGCGGCAGGCGGACGGGTCGTCGGTGGACCATACTGCGTCCAGGACGGCCCAATTCAGCGCTGGGACCATCAAGATCAGCAGTAAGCCGGTGGTGACGGTCAGAACCGACGCTACCAGATCGCCGAAGAAGAGTTGCAGGATGGGCTTGCGCGGTGGCTTCGGCGGAGCGGATGGCTCGATGTGAGCAACCGTCGGAGCGACATCAAACACGGTCATCGTGCCTCCACCAATGCGACATGCGCATTGTACCAGTTCATGAACAGTGAGACGGCAATGCTGATTGTCAGGAAGATGCCGAGCAGCAGCGCGATGCTCTCGATCGCCTGCCCGGTTTGGTTGATAACCGTGCCGACGACGAGGCCGAGCTCTGGGTAACCGACTGCGAGCGCGAGCGTCGTGTTTTTAACGGTCGACAAATACTGCGATGTCATCGGGGGAATGATGATCCGCAGTGCCTGCGGGATGATGATCTTGGTGAGCGTATGCCGTTCCGATAGCCCGATCGCCCGTCCGGCCTCCCACTGTCCGATCGAGACGGCGTCGATGCCACCGCGGATGATCTAGCCGATGAAGGCGGAGGTGTAGATCACCAAGCCCAGCATTAGGGCGGCAAATTCTGGCGACAGCCGTAATCCGCCTGTGAAGTTGAACCCACGCATTTCGGGAAAGCTGACCACGGCACCTGGCTGGAGAAGCAGCGCCGCGCCGAGGGCAACGGCCGCAGTCAGCCCCAAGAGCGCCAGAACGGGATGGCGGTCATGCCATTGACCGATGCCTGTCATGTGACGGCGTAGGCGCCATGTACCGAAAGTCACAGCGATAACGAGGCCGACAACGGCCCAGGCGCTCGCGTCCAGATCCAGTGCGGGGATGTAGAAACCTCTCAGCGACAGGAAGACGCCGGGCAGGGGATTATAGGCCTCGCGCGGCGCTGGCAGCGTAGTGGTTGCAAGCGCGTACCAGAACAGCAGGTGGACGATCAGCGGCATGTTGCGCATGGTCGTGACGAAGACGCCAGCGACGCCTGAAGTCAGCGGATGCTTCGACCGTCGCGCCAGTCCGACGAGCAAGCCGAGCGCCGTCGACAGAAAAATCGCAAGGGCCGATATCACCAGCGTGTTGCCGACGCCCGTGACGTAAGCCCAGAGGAAACTGTCGGATGGGTCGTAGGGCAGGACGCTTTCCGAGATCGGAAAATTGGCCCGACGCCATAGGAAGTCGAAGCCGACCTTTATCCCGCGGGCATCGAGGTTCGTGACGGTGTTGTTCACCAGCCAGAGGAGGAGGGCGGCAAAGCCGCCCAGCAGAAGGATCTGCCCGCCCCAGCTTCTGAACCGTCTGTTATCGAGAACAGCGGAAATCATTATCGACACCAATCGCTATTGAAAGGCCATCGGGAACATCAGCCCGCCATCGGAAAACAGCCTGTTAGGGCCGCGTTCGATCTTGAGAGGACTGCCGGCGCCAAGGTTGCGGTCGAACATTTCGCCATAGTTGCCGAGCTGCTTGACGATATTGTAGGCGAACTTGTCATCGAGCCCGAGCGCCTTGCCGTTGCCGGGCTCGACGCCGAGGAAGCGCTTTACCCGCGGGTCGTCCGAGCTCATCATCTCGTCAATGTTGGCCTGGGTAATGCCATACAGCTCCGCATTGAGGAGTGCCTGGATCGACCAGTTGACGATATCCGTCCAGTTGTCGTCCCCGTGGCGCACGGCCGGCGTCAGGGCATCCATATCAGACCCGCGAAGAAAAGAACGGGCATGTAGCTCCCCGTCTTTTTCATCAGGAGGGCAAGCAGTGACAGCGTTCCGCCTTCGCCATCATTGTCTGCGCGCAGGAGAAACAGGACATATTTGAACGTCACGATGATCGTCAGCGTCCAGATCATCAGCGAGATGAGGCCGACCACTTCCACATGCTGGATGCCGTCGCCCGAAAAAGGACGCAGGGCTTCGCGGAAAGCATAGAGCGGGCTGGTGCCAATATCCCCGTAGACGACACCGATCGATCCCAGCAAGAGCACAAGAAACTTCCGCGTCTCGGACGTATCGGCGGACGCAGGCGCGTGGGATGTCATCTTGGGCCTTTCAGGCGGTTACGGCCATCTGGCCCTTCGGGCTATATGGAGCAATCCGATCATAGGGCAAACGCTTCAGGAGCGATCGCCGCAATTTCAAAACGTACGCGCGGTCTTATAGTCCGCGGCGCGCTTCTACCAAAGGCAGCACTGCACTTCCACAGTTCGAAAGGGAATAAGACGAGGCTGGTTATCCCGCCTTGCGGAACTCCAGCTCGATCGCCGCATCGTCCAGTACGGCTATGAGTTCTGGGTGCCTGTCAGCCTCTTCGATTGCAAAATGACGGGCTGCTGCTTCGTTGACGAAAATGCCACCGACCAGCCCGAGGCGGTCGTTGACGATCCATCCACCCCGACGACCTCTGCCAATCAGAAATCTCGGTCCGGCGAAAGCCATGTCGCCCGGGTGGGAAACGCTCATGTCGGCGGACTGTTCTTCGATCGTCATTTCGTTTTTCCTTCTGCTTAAGGCGCGTTCAACAGCGCCAAAAGAAACTAAGCCCGAGGGCATGTGGAAATCGATGTGGCTTCGTGGCAAAGAAATATAGACCGCATAGTGTTCAGGCTGCGGCGTGGTTCACGGTCGCTCCGAAAGTCTCCGCGCATGCAGCGCGCAGGGCGATTTCTTCGTCCCGCTCGAGCGGCACCAGCGGCAGCCGAACGTTGGTGGGAAAGGGGCGATCCAGCGAGACGGCAAGTTTTAGTGCCGCGACGTCGCACGCATCCAGCTGGGGGATAGACCTCGCATCGACGGTCCGGTTCGATGACGTCATCGGCGCTGGGCGGATGTTGGTCAGCGCCGATATGACGCCCGATCCACCCAGCGCCAGGAAGGAAGACATGGAGTGGTCGTCCCGGGATAAATGGTTGAACCGGGTGCGCAGCGAGGTCTTGAGATTGGCGAAGTGGGCGAGACGTCCGGGGCCGTGGCAAACACCGACAATCCCGGCGAGGTCGGCAAGACCGACCAGCAGCTCTTCCCCGAAATCTCGCGCCGTCCTTGACGGATCGTCGTCGATCAGGATCGGAAGCCGGACAACAGCTTCGATCTGTCGGAAATGATCGATCACGCCTTTTAGGGTTGGCTTCGTGTAATAGGGCACCGTCAGCAACAAGGCCTTTGCACCGAGCTCCTGCGCCCTCAGGGAGTGTTCGATCGTCTTTGCCGTACAGTTCGATCCTGTCGCGGCGATGACAGTCAATTTGCTGCCCGCACGGCGGACGGCCGTTGTCAGAAGCAGGTCCTGCTCCCTGTGATCGAGTGCGCAGCCCTCCCCGATGACGTCGTGAACGACGATAGCATCGATGCCTGCTCCGACTTGGCGGCCGACTTCGGTCTCGAAGACTGCGATATCGATCCCGGTTCCAGAGAACGGCGTCAGCATCGCGGTGATGGCGAAAGGGCCAGGGCCCTGAAAACAAGTCATGGTGATTTTCCGTTGAGACCAGATCAGACGTCGAACCGATCGCTTCTCTTTCAGATGGATGGGGTTGGTCTTTCAGATGGATGGAGCCGGCGAACGCGTCGATTTTCCGTGTTCCAGCAGGGCGTCACCCCGTCAGGATTGCAAAAACCTCGTCACCGGTCCTCGCCGCCCGTAGCCCTCGAACAGCGTCGCCCTCTCTAAAGCGCCTGGCGACGCATGATAGGACATTGAGAGCTTCCGTCCGCGACGAAGCTGGTGTCAGGAGCAGAATGACGATGTCGACGGGCTCGTCGTCCACGGCTTCGAAGTCGATCGGATGCGCCAGAAGAACCACGAGGCAAAATACCGATTCCAGTCCATCGACTGCCGCATGGGGAAGCGCCACACCGCCCCCGATGCCCGTAGAGCCCAGGCCCTCGCGGTCGGATAGCGCTTTGGCGATGAGATGCGACGAAACCGAAGTCGTTTTGCCAGCCTTCTCAGATATCTGCCGCAACAGCTGTTGCTTCGACGACGAACTCAACCCAACGGAGACGTTCTCCGCCAGGAGAAAATCTTGGACTAACATTTCCTGTACTCCGTCAAATTCTTAGAGCTCAGCTCGTTGCGATGTTGGAGATGATCATCGCCACAACCGTGACCGCACCGAGAACGCAAACTGTTCCGAAGATGACGTCGGAGCCACGGCATGCCCTCGTTACGTCGCGGCGGGGAAAGACGGATTGGCGGAAAAAGCGGGCGAATATTACGAAACGCACTGAAGCCGCTCCCGACACCACTGAATGCGGGCGGCACAAGCCACGATGGTCGCAGCGCCACTCGAATCGTCGAAAATCATCTCGCACCTTTCGCTGGTCGATGCCCAGGCGCCGGTTGCGGAGGGTCTTCGTCTTTATGCGCCCAATCGGCATAGGAATTCGAGACGGGGAGAAGCACAAGAGTATATAGGCTTCATAGTGATTTTCTAGGCGGACTGCACAACCCGATCTTACGGATCCATACGCGACATGAGTGAGATACTTAGCACAGCTAGTCGCACTTCGGCGCGTCATTAGCCGCCGCGTCATACGCAGGAACTTCCTCTGAGTCCGGATCTAACTCTAGTTTCGCCATCTGAGAACGGCAGGCGGGTTCCGGTGTTACCCAGCGTTCACAAAGCTTGAGCTAGGGCTGCCAGTTGACCTAATGCTGCGTCAGTGCCACCACATGTTCACGATCGGTGGCCAATTTCCTCATTTGCGGCACAGCCAGCCGATACGAGGAACTTATAAATAAGGATGTCCGCGGCATGAACATCAAGCAGATGGAAGTGCTGCGGACGCTTTTGGCAACCGGCTCGACGATTGCATCGGCAAAGGTGATGGGGCTTAGCCAGTCAGGCGTAAGCCGCATGCTGCAGCAGCTAGAACAGGATCTTTCTATCACGCTTTTTGCCCGTGATAAGGGACGGCTCGTCGCCACACCAGAGGCGCTAGCGCTGGGGCGCGATGCGGAAAATGTGCTGTTGGCCGTTGAGCGCATGACTACCCATGCTGAAGACCTGCGGGCCGGCAAGTCCGGCCCGGAGATCGTCAGAATCGGTCTACCAAGTAGCATGTGGGAGAACTTTGCCCCGGCTATGTTAATGGACTACGTCCGCGATTTCCCCAGCGTTCGCATCGAGACCTTTTTCGAAACAACGACGGCGATCAACAAACTGGTCGGTGAGCGGGTGATAGACATCGGCTTTCTGCGCATGGAGGGCGAAACGGCACCCAGCATCGCTGTTAAAAAAGTCGCGAGCGGCACCAGCGTCTGCGTCGTACCTGAGGATCACCCGCTCGCGCAGCTGGAAGAGGTCTCCCCGAAGGACCTTCGTAACGTGCCTCTGATCCTGATAGGGCGGCAACGGCCTAATCGCATGTCGCTCGACCAGACCTTCAAGCGGGCCGGTGTCAAGCAGATGGTGAAGATCGAGACGCATACCAACAGCTCCGCCTGCTCCTATGTAGCGCACGGGCTAGGCGTCACGATCATCAGCAGCTTTTACGCCAACCTTTACCGTCATCTTCCGGTGGTCCAGAGACCGTTTGTGCCACGAGCCTCACAGGACTTCGGCCTAGCCCGGGCAGCAGGAGTTCCTTTGTCGATCGCTGCTCAAGCCCTCAGCGCCGCGCTGGAGCGACAGATCCTGCGTTCGCAAATGAGCTAATATAAATTCAGGTAATTGATCTTAAGCATTCGCTGCTATTCGCGGACAGATTCTGTGTACGCCGCATAAGCGTATGAAATTTGTCATACTATTGCGCAATTCTCTCAGTGTCCTCATAGTCTGCCGCAATGAAACCGATGGTGACCGGAGGGAAAGCCGGCCATCAATCGCGGGGATACTATGCTGAGATTTATCCTGAGCCGTCTCATGATGGCGCTTCCAACTATCGTGCTCGTTTCGATCACCGTCTTTGACCTCATTCGCTTTATTCCCGGTGACCCGGCCGCCCTGATGTTGGGCGACATGGCCCAGCCCGAGCAGATCGCCCAAATGCGCACCGAACTCGGGCTCGACAAATCGATGCCGCAGCAATTTGTCATCTGGGCTGGCAATGTACTGCAGGGCGATTTCGGCAAATCGATCGTCAACGACGAGCCGGTGCTACCGCTGGTGGTGTCGCGCTTCGCTGTCAGCGCCGAGATCGTTCTGGTGGCGGTGCTGCTCGCCAGCCTGATCGCCGTCCCGGCAGGGGTTATTGCCGCATGGCGGCAGAACAGTGTCATCGATTTGGCGCTAGTCGGGACAGCAACGGTTCTCTTGTCGATCCCGACCTTCTGGCTCGGCCTGCTGCTGCTCCTATTCTTCGGTCTGAAACTCGGCTGGCTGCCCGTGCTCGGCTATGTGTCGATTGGAACCAACGTCGTCGGCGGGCTGCTCTACTTGGTGCTGCCGGTCATGACGCTGGTCATCCACGAGGCCGGCGTGCTGATCCGCATGGCGCGCGCCTCGACATTGGAAGTGCTGCGCCTCGACTACATCACCCATGCCCGCGCCAAGGGCCTGTCAGAGAGTGCTGTGCTCTGGCGCCACGCCTTCAAGAATGCCTTTGGCCCGACTTGGACGATGATCGGCCTCATCCTCGGCAATTTGCTCGGCGGCATCGCGGTCATCGAGACGGTATTCACTATCCCAGGCCTCGGACGCCTGATGGTCGACGCCATCTTTGCCCGCGACTACCCGGTCATCCAGGGCTGCCTGCTGTTCGTCGCCCTGTCCTACGTGCTGGTCAATCTCACCGTTGACCTGCTCTATCCCCTCTTTGATCCGCGGGTTGTTGCCGAATGAAGACGTTCACCCTCAACGGCATCATCGGCGGGATCCTAATCGCCGTCTTACTCGCCACCGCTGCCCTCGGTATGGTCTGGACGCCCTTCGATCCGATGAAGCTCTCGTTCACCGCGCGCCTGGCCGCCCCCAGTGCCGCGCATCTACTGGGCACCGACGAGTTCGGCCGTGATGAACTGAGCCGCCTGATGGTTGGCGCCAAGGCGAGCGTCTGGATCGGCTTCTTGACCGTTAGCTTTGCTACTATCTGCGGCACGCTGATCGGGCTTGTCAGCGGCTATGCCCGCGGCTGGGTGGATGGCGTCATCATGGCGATCAACAATGCGCTGCTGGCTTTTCCCGGCATCCTCCTGGCGCTCGGCCTGCTTGCCGTCTTCGGTGCCAACCAGTACGGCATCATCTTTGCGCTCGGCATCGCCTATACGCCGTCGATGGCGCGTGTGGTGCGCGGCGCGGTTCTGTCACTGCGGGAACGGGAGTTCATCGAGGCTTCACGGGTAATGGGCAATGGCGAGCTGTTCACCATGTTCCGCCACGTCCTGCCCAATTGTCTAACGCCGATCACGGTGCTCGCCACCTCGATGTTCGGATGGGCCATTCTATCGGAAAGCGCGCTCTCCTTCCTCGGTCTCGGTGTGCCGCCGCCAGCGCCCACCTGGGGCAACATGCTGGCCGCCGGCCGACCCTTCATCCAGCAGGCCGTCTGGCTCGGCCTTTTCCCCGGTCTCTGCATCGCGTTGACCCTGCTCGGCATCAATCTCCTGGGCGATGCCCTTCGCGACCGGCTCGACCCGCGCATGAGAGGTCTGAAATGACGACGGAAACGCTATTGAGCGTTCGCGGCCTATCGCTGGAGGTCGCGCGCACCAGCCACAAGGTCGTCAACGATATCTCCTTCGATATCGCTTCCGGCGAAATCTTCGGCATCGTCGGCGAAAGCGGCTCCGGCAAGACGCTCGCCACCCGCGCGCTGATCTCGCTGCTGCCGCAGGCCATCCAGGTCACCGGCGGATCCATTTCGTACAAGGGTCGCGACGTGCTCGGCCTCAACGCCGGTCAGCTTCGCCGCCTGCGCGGTGCCGAAGTGGGCGTTGTCTTCCAGGAGCCGATGACCTCGCTCAACCCGTCGATGACCATCGGCCGGCAGCTGGAGGAGGGGCTCATCCTCCACACAAAGTTCTCGCCGGACGAACGGCGCGCCCGCATCCTCGAAATGCTCCGCCGCGTCGGCATTCGCGATCCGGAGGGCGCGCTCGGCGCCTATCCGCACGAATTCTCCGGCGGCATGCGCCAGCGCATCATGCTCGCTTCCGTCATGCTGCTGAAGCCGGCGCTGCTGATTGCAGACGAGCCGACCACGGCGCTCGACGCCGTCATCCAGCGCGACGTCATGGAACTGATGGTGGAGCTCACCCGCGCCGAAGGCACCGCCGTCCTGCTGATCAGCCACGACCTGCCGATGGTGGCCCGGTATACGAGCCGCATCGTCGTGATGGAAAAGGGTTCGATCGTCGAGCACGGCCGCACCGAAGACCTGCTGGAAGCACCGCAGCACCACTATACGAAGAAGCTCTTGTCCTCGCTGCCGTTCCGGGGCGAACCGCGCATGGTCGACATGTCGAAGGCGCCGATGGTGTCGGCGAAGAATATCGTCGTCGACTACCCGGGCCGCAAGTCGCTGTTCCGCAAGGCCAAGGCGAAGCGTGCCTTGCACGGCGTCAGTATCGATATTCACGAGGGCGAGGTCGTCGCGCTGGTCGGCGGATCCGGATCGGGCAAGACGACACTTGGCCGCACCATTGCCGGTCTCGTCCGGGAAAACGAAGGCGAGATCCGCTTCCAGGGAAGGGCGCGCGACGAGGACTGGCAGGACTACCGGATGAACTGCCAGATGGTGTTCCAGGATCCGTATTCCTCGCTCGATCCGCGCATGACGATCCTCGCTCTCGTCGAGGAAGCCCTGCGCCTGGTGCCGAACCTCGATGCGGCAGCCAAACGCAAGCGGACGCTGGAAACGCTGGAGGAGGTCGGCCTTGATGCCAGCTATGCCAGCCGCTACCCGCACGAACTTTCCGGTGGCCAGCGCCAGCGCGTTGCCATCGCCCGCGCGATGGCCCGCCGCCCGCGCTTCCTGATCGCCGACGAGCCGGTCTCGGCCCTCGACGTGACGGTGCGGGCGCAGGTACTCGACCTCTTCTCCGACTTGCAGAAGCGCTACGGCTTTTCCTGCCTGTTCATCAGCCACGACCTTGGCGTCGTCGAACAGGTCGCCGACCGCGTCGTCGTCATGCAGGACGGCCGGATCATCGAGGAGGGCGACCGCGACGCGATCTTCGACAGGCCGAAGGAAAGCTACACGCGCCGGCTCCTCTCCGCCATTCCGGCGCTCGACCACAACGCGACCGGCGGCGTCTCCCTCAAGTGGCGCTTCGACAACTGATGCTGAACAGGACCCCGATCATGACAACCTCCGACACGCTGAACGCAATCTGCGATGCGCAACCCTTCGTCACCCGCTTCATGGTGCGCAATCTGCTGACCGGCGAGGAGATTACCCGCGGCGCCGACGATGAGACGCCGTCCGGCAGCACTCGCAAGACCTCGATCATGATGGCGGCGCTGGAGGCCGCGCACGCGGGCGGCATCAACCTCGACGAGCCGATCACCTACGAGAAGCGGCTGGCCGAGGAAGTCGCCAGCGGCATGTTCCGCTTCATGACGCCGGGCATCGTCATCTCGCTGCGCGACGCGATCACCGGCATGATGGTGCTGAGCGACAATGTCTGCACGAAAATGGTGCTGGAGCGGCTGACGCTCGAGGAGGTCGATGGCTATTGCAAAGCTCTCGGCATGGTGAACACCCATCACCGCTTTCTCATTCCGCCGCTGGCGCTGCCCGCCGATCACGCGCTGACGACGGTGACGACGACGTCTGCCGCCGACCAGGTGCTGCTGCTGCAGACCATCCTGGACGCGCAATCCTCCACGCAAGCGCAGGAAAAGCTCGGCTGCAGCGCCGATCTCTGTGGCTTTGCCATGGACACGCTGAAGCATCAGGTGCTGCGCTACGGCATCCGCTCGCGCCTTCCGTTCGAGACGCTGGTGGCGAGCAAGAGCGGTCGCGGCAAGCGTGGCCGCATGGATGCGGGCATCGTCTACAAGGACCGCGCGCCGTTCTTCATCATCACCGCCTACACCGACGATGTGCCGCAGGTGATGGCGGACGGTACACCCGGCTACACGGTGTCGCTCGAGACGATCGGCAGGCTCGCCGAGGCGGCCTGGAACGGATTTCAATCTTAAAAATCAACAAGAGAAACGAGGGTAGAACAATGAAAAAGCTTCTTCTTGCGGGCGTTGCAGTGCTTGCCTTTACGCACGGCGCCGGCGCGCGCGACATCACCATCGCCCAGAGTTCGGACCTGCGCAGCGCCAATCCGGGCGTCAACCGCGACGGCAATACCGACGGTATCATCCTGCACATCGTCGAGGGCCTCGTCGGCTACAACAACAGTGGCGAAGTGAAGCCGCTTCTGGCCAAGAGCTTCGACATGTCGGCCGATGGCCTGACCTATTCGTTCAAGCTGCGCACCGACGTGAAGTTTCACAACGGCAAGCCGCTGACCGCCGAAGACGTCGTGTGGAACTGGACGCGCTATCTGAAGCCCGACACCAAGTGGAGCTGCCTCTCCGATTTCGCTCAAGGCGGGGCCGCCCACGTCACCGGCGTCAAGGCGACCGATGCCTCGACCGTGACCATTACGCTCGAAAAGCCATCGGCGGTCTTCCTCGGCCTGATGTCGCGCCCGGAATGCGGCTATACCGGCATGATCTCGCCGGACTCCGTGGCTGCCGATGGCAGCTTCGTCACGCCGATCGGCACCGGCCCGTTCCAGTGGGACGAGTGGAAGAAGGGTGAATACATCCACCTGAAGAAGTTCGCCGATTACGTTTCGCCCGAAAACGACGGCAAGCCGGACGGGATGGTCGGCTCCAAGCGGCCGCTCGCCGATGGCGTCAAGTTCATGATCATTCCCGATGCCTCGACCGTCAAGGCGGGGCTTGAATCCGGCGTGCTCGACACGGCCGAGATTTCGCCGGACCTGATCCCGGAATTCAAGTCGAGCGAGAAGACGCAGCTGATCGTGTCGCGCAACAACGGCAAGAACCTCTTCTACATCCAGACCCGCGACAAGGTCTTAAGCAATCCGGGCGTGCGCCGCGCGATGGCCATGGCGCTCGATCTCGATGAGCTGGTTGCTGCCGCGTCGAACGGCACCGGTGAGGCGAACGGCTCGATGGTGTCGCAGGACAGCGTCTATTTCAATGACACGCAGAAGAAGCGCCTGCCTTACGACGTCGAGGCTGCCAAGAAGGAACTGGCAGCCGCCGGCTACAAGGGCGAGCCGATCTCGATCATCGCCAACAAGCGCGGCAACGTGCCGAGCTTCCCGGCCGCCATCATGGCCCAGGCGATGATGCAGCAGGCGGGCCTCAACGTACAGATCGAGGTGCTCGATTATGCGACCCAGGTCGATCGCCGCCGCTCGGGCAACTATCAGGTGATCTCGCAGTCGGTCGCGCCGCGCCTCGACCCGGCTCTGATGTACGCCTTCTACGTCGGCAACAAGGACAAGAACGCCTCGCTGATGTGGGACGACCCGAAGGCTGTGGAGCTGATGAGGGCCGCCTATGTCGAGCTTGACCAAGAAAAGCGTCAGAAGATCTTCGACGAATTCCACGAACTGATGCTGAAGGAGATGCCGGGCATCTTCCTCTACGACATGGTCGATGTCTGGGGCGCCACCAAGAAGCTCAAGGGCATGCCGGTCTGGCAGTCAAACGCCCGCCTCTGGGAAGTCTCCGTCGAAAACTGACACCCGAACACTGACCACAGTGCCGCACCGGCGGATCCGGCGCGGCATTCCTTATTCATCGAGATGATCCGGCACTTCAACCGCCGGCAGGTTTTCTGCGCCCGTTGAACGGGCCTGGGACCGACTACGAGGACATGCCATGAACCGCGACGCCGTGACGTCGATTGCCGACGCAATCGAGCAGATGAAGCCCGAATTCACCAGGCTGAGCGACAGCATCTGGGATTTTGCCGAACTGAAGTTCGATGAAAGGCAATCGTCCGCGATGCTTGCCGAAAAACTCGGGGAGAACGGTTTTGCGGTAACGCGCGGCGTAGCAGGCATGGAGACGGCCTTCATCGGCGAGTTTGGCAGCGGCAAGCCGGTGATTGCTATTCTGGGCGAGTTCGATGCGCTGGCCGGCATGAGCCAGGCCGCCGGCATTGCCGAGCACAAGCCGCTCGTATCGGGCGGTACCGGCCACGGCTGTGGCCACAATCTTCTCGGCGTCGGTTCGCTGATGGCGGCAATCGCGCTGGCAAAGCACCTGAAGGACAACAACCTCGCCGGCACCGTGCGCTACTATGGGTGCCCGGGCGAGGAGGGCGGTTCCGGCAAGACCTTCATGGTCCGCGCCGGCCTGTTCGACGACGTCGATACAGCGCTGACCTGGCATCCGGCGCCGTTCAACGGCGTGCGCTCGACCAACAATCTCGCCGTTCTCGAATATTACTACCGCTTCAAGGGCCTTGCCGCGCATGCCTCGAACGCCGCCCATCTCGGCCGTTCGGCGCTGGACGCCGTGGAACTGATGAATGTCGGCGTCAACTTCCTGCGCGAACACATGCCGCAGGATTGCCGCGTCCACTATGCGATCACCGATACCGGCGGCCGGGCGGCGAACGTCGTGCAGGCGCAGGCCGAGGTCGTCTACCTGATCCGCGCTCCGGAAATGCCGCAGGCGCTCGATCTTGCCAAGCGCGTCGACAAGGTGGCGCGCGGCGCTGCCATGATGACCGAGACCGAGGTCGAGATCGTCTTCGACACGGCCTCCACCAACCTGTTGCCGAACATCACACTCGAAACCGCCATGCACGAGAACATGGTGGCGCTTGGCCCGGTTGCCTTCGACGAGGCCGATCTCGCCTTCGCCAAGGCGGTCCAGGACACGTTCACCGACGAGGCGATCAAGAGCAGCATCCGGCTCTACGAGATCAAGGGCGACGTCTTCTCCAACGCCAAGGTAGACGGTTCGACGCCGCTGCATCTGGGTCTGCGCGACTTCGAGGGCCAGTCGCATTTCCGCGCCGGCTCGACCGATGTCGGCGATGTCAGCTGGGTCACTCCGACGGCGCAATGCTGGACGCCGACATGGGCGATCGGCACCAACCCGCACACCTGGCAGGTGGTGGCGCAAGGCAAGAGCCCGGCGGCCCACAAGGCGATGGCGCATGCGGCAAAGGCGATCGCAACCACCGGCCTGTCGCTGATGACCTCGCCGGAACTCTTGGCGGCTGCGAAGGCCGAGTGGGCGGAGAAGACCGATGGCAAGGCCTATGTTTGCCCGATCCCGGCGGACATCGTGCCAGGGATGCAGTCGTAGGTCAGACCGCAGCAGCAGCTTAACTAGGCAAGTAACAGCCAATGTAGAGGCCTGGCGCGATGCAGGAGGCACACCGGCTTCTGCGACCAGGCGGTTTTTCATGCTCTTCTGTGCCTGCAACCTGTTTCATCACTCCGGCGTTGGGTTGGAGAAAAAGGACGCCAACGGCCGCACAACTGGGCTTCGGGTGGTCGGTATTTTGACAGATCCACCTTCGTGGTGCATTGGCTCCCCGGAGATCGTCCCAAGGGCGCGAACACAGCCTTTATGATAGCCGCTTCAAGGGCGGGCGTTTGAACCATAGCTGGACTGCACAGACGGTTTTGGCCTGATCAATAAACAAGCTTAACGCCACCAGCAGATGCATAGCGGCTTCCTCCCAGTTTCGCTTGTCTGCTGTTCCCCTCTGGAGGTTTCGACCTTCATACCTTATGGGCTCCGGATTATCCGCGAGCCATTTTGTGCAGCAGCTTGATGGACGGTTTGGGCCGACTGTTGAGACTGCTGGGCAGGTCTTCCTATTAGGTCAGTAGGGGAGAGCAGCCAGCCAGCCATCCTAAGATCATCCAACTACGGCAGCCTAAGAATACAAGGGGCAGGGGTCATTGGTTCGATCCCCATCAAGACGTGGGGAGCGTTGGTAGATAGTCGATGCATCTTAAAGCCGCACACGGTCATTGTAAGGCGAGAGCTGTTGACCATCAACTCGTCCTAACCAATACGCCTTCCTGATTCCTCATCAAAGAGATGGATTGCGCCCCGTGAGAGGGACAGCTTCTGACGGCTGCCGACGTCGAATTGAGGCCGGTTGCGAAGAACGACGGAGATTGAATCTCCGTCCATCAGCATCTCCAGGAATGTCTCAGATCCGGTCGGCTCGATGTTTGTCACCGTGGCTTCCAGACCGGTCTCGGCGCCGATATCGATTTCCTCCGGGCGCTTGCCGACGAGGATCTTCTGACCGGGCCGGGCGTCTGCCGGGGCTCGGATGCCCGTAGGGCGGCGGCCTGCAAGGACGAGGCCGCCATCGGCGACGACAGCCGGGAACAGGTTCATGGCCGGCGAACCGATAAACTGCGCGACGAAAGCATTGGCGGGCCGATCGTAAAGTTCAAGCGGGGTGCCGACCTGTTCGATCCGCCCGCTCTGCATCACCACGATCCTGTCGGCCATGGTCATGGCCTCGATCTGATCGTGGGTGACGTAGACCATTGTCGTGCGAAGCCGACGATGAAGCGACTTGATCTCGCCCCTCATCTGCACCCGTAGCTTGGCATCCAGGTTGGACAAGGGCTCGTCAAACAGGAAGACCTGTGGATCGCGCACGATCGAGCGGCCCATGGCGACGCGTTGCCGCTGGCCACCCGAGAGGGCCTTCGGCTTGCGTTCCAAAAGAGGTACGAGGCCGAGGATTTCGGCCGCCTCCCGTACCCGCCTCGACTTCTCTTCCTTGCTGGCACCGGCAAGGGTCATGGAGAAGGCCATGTTCTCTTCCACCGTCATATGGGGATAGAGGGCGTAGTTCTGAAAGACCATCGAGATGTCGCGGCTCTTTGGCGGCAGGTCGTTGACGACCCGGTTGCCGATCGAGATCGTACCGCCGGAGATGTCTTCTAGGCCTGCGATCATGCGCAGGAGCGTGGACTTGCCACAGCCCGACGGCCCCACCAGGACCACGAATTCGCCGTCGGCGATCTCCGCGGCGATCCCGTGAACCACTTCCAGGCTGCCGTAGGTCTTGACGACCTTGCTGATCGTGACGTTCCCCATGATGCGTTCTCCTAGGCTGCCCGGATACGGATACGGGTCGACGACAAGGCGCCCTCGTAGATCTCCATGCCGGCTGCGCCGCCGGCAAAGGCGTCATCCTGCGCCTCGAGCGTGACTTCGCCGACGGTAACGCTCAGGCGATCGCCCTTGGCTGTAGCAACCATGGTGAACGCTGTCTCGAAGGCCGTTTCAAGCGGCACGGACGCAAGGATGGTCTCGTCGGCATCGCGACGTCGGACGACTTGAAGCTCGCCCTGGCGCGTGACACGTGCCGCGTAATAGCGCCGTTGTCCTTCCGCCCGCAGGACAAGGCCACCGTAGTCGCCCAGGTGCAGCATCAGGTCCGCCTCGACGGCATAGTCCGTCCAGTCGCGTGTTCCCTGCAGGATGATGCCGGAACCACGGTTCTGGCTGATCCGGATATCCTGCGGAAAGTGCTTCGAGAAGAAATGGACGTTGGAAACCCAAGCCCGCCGCCAGAAATCGCCCGCACCCTGCGGCCGGCGGAATGTGACATCCGGGCATCCGTCCCAGGTCAGTGCGGAGAGAAGAATACGCCCGTCGGCGCGTCCATCGCGCGAGACAAGCACCACGCCAACCTCGGCGATCGGCTGGTAGCCCGTTTCCGGCACGACCCATTCGAGCGTAACAGTTTCTCCCGCCGACAGTAGCTTGCCCATCGGCATGTCAATGTCCGCCAGAGTGTCGTCGCTCGTGTAGTGCCGGATACGAAGCTTCGCTTCGACCGTCCCTCTGTTCGCCTTATCGGCGTGGACATGGGCGCGAAGTATCTGCCCGGCGTGAAGGCGCGGGCTCGCCATAAGGTCGTAGGTTCGCATCTTGAGGACGTCGTGGGGTATGAAGACCGGCGTCGTGGTTGCTGCCTCGCGGCCCGGAGCGAGCGCCTTGAAGTCGATCGCAAGCGCCGTATCGTTACCGCTCACCCTCAGATCGTCCACCGCAATCTGGCTCGGCTGCGGACGGAAACCCTGAACGGAACCGGGAAGCGAGAAATGAAACTTCGCGCCGTCCTTGGGTGCCGGTTGGGCCGGGATGCCTGCAAGTTTGCGGCCGAGATTGGCAAGCCAGAGCGAGATATCGACCGCATCAGTGATCGAACGGCCGCCATCTGCCGAGGAGATATACAGGCGGTCGGCAACGGGTCCCCGCCAGTCGGGACCGGCCTCGAGCCCTTCAAGTCCAAGCATGATGCCGTGAAGGCAACCAAGGTTGCCAGCGTTGCAGTCTGTGTCCCAGCCGGATGTGTTAACGATCATCTGCCCGCGCTGGAAGTCGTGCGGCGCGTGGAGCAGCGCCATGATCATCAATGCATGGTTCGGCACCACATGGCAGTTGCCCGGGTATTTGTCGTAGCCGTACGTATCCTCGATCTTCTGTCGCGTGGCTTCCCAGTCCTCGTTGCCCGATGTCCAGGCGCGGATGTCGGCGACAAGCTTGGCGATCAGGCTGTCCTTTGGAATGTAGGACAGACCCGTATCGAGGAGATGATCGACATCCTTGCTGAGAAAGGCCTCCGCCTCCATGGCTGCCCAGAGGACGGCCGCATTGACAGATTCTCCGTCATGGCTGACCGAGCCGGCGGCACGAGCCAGTTTCGCGGCCTGGGCCGGGTTTCCCGGCGAGACCAGTGCCCAGCCGTCAATGAAAATCTGCGCACCGATCTGTTCTGCCACAGTGGCGCCGTTGGTCTCGATCGAGCCTGAGGCCGGTGCGGGTATGCCGCGCGCCAAATTGAGCCAGGCCGTGTGTTCGGTCGAATTTCCAGCGCCGCCCCACCAGAGGATCGAGCGCTCCTCGATGATGTAATTCAACCAGGCCTTGCCGATATCTTCCGCGGAGAGATCCGGCGAGATGCCATAGTCGTCGAGCGCTCTGGGGAAGGTGAACGTGCCGGCGATATCGTCGTCGGTCACCACCAGTGGGTCGCCGAGCCGCTCGTGGACGTAATAGGTGATCGGGCCGAGCTTCTCGAGGATGTCCTTGTAGCGCCAGTTCTCGAAGGGACGGCCGAGATAGACGCCGATGAGCTTGCCGAGGACGCCCGCGTATACGCGGTTGGTGTAGTCGGTGGGAATGGACATGTTATGCTCCTGTTAGCCTTTCACCGAGCCGCCAGCCATGCCGTCGATGAAACGGCGCTGCAGCAGGACGAAGAGGACGACAATGGGAAGGACGATAATGAGGGCGGCGGCCATGATGACGCCCCAGTCGGACGCGTACTGGCCGGAGAGAAGAAAGAACGAGACGACAGCCGTCAGCTGATCCTGTCCCTGCAGGAAGGTGGTCGCGATCAGAAACTCGTTCCACGAATAGAGGCCGATGATGAGCGCGACGGTAAGGATGCCGGGCGAGACGATTGGCAGAAAGACCCTGGTAAAGACCTGCCAGTGGGTTGCGCCATCGATCAGCGCGGCTTCCTCCAGCTCCTTCGGCACCGCGAGGAAATAGGTTCGCAACAGCATGATCGCGAAGGGGGAGTAGACCGCCGTGTAGATGAAGGCGACGGCAATGGGATTGTTGATCAGGCCGAAGCGGGCAAAGCCGAAATAGAGCGGGAACAAGAACAGCTGGATCGGCGCCGTCGTACTGGCCAGCAGGTAGAAGGTCAGGATCTTCCACGTCTTGATCTTGCGTCGGGCAAGAACGTATGCCGTCAGCGAACCGGTCGCACAGACAAGGACGATGGTCATGGCCGTGAGAACGGCCGAATTGAAGAGTGTGCGACCGAAATTCGCGTCGCTCCAGGCTCGCGTGAAATTGTCCCATCGCAGGTGCGTAGGCCAGGCTAGCGGGTTCTGGACGATCTCCGCCGAAGGTTTGACGGCGTTGAGCACCATCAGGGCTATTGGGAAGAGCGTGATGATCAGCAACACAGCCAGCGTGATGTGGACCATCCACTGCGTAAGTCGGCTTTCGGTCATGTTCATTGATCGAACTCCCTGGCCTGGACGCGGATATAGACGACAGTGGCTGCAAGGCCGAACAGGCTGATGACGACGGAAATTGCAGCAGCCTTGCCGACGGCGAGGTCGTAAAACGCTGACCGGTAGGCGAAGGTGGACAGCACTTCGGAGGAATAGGCGGGACCTCCCTGCGTCAGGATGTAGACGAAGTCGAACACGAGGAAGGACCAGATCACGGTCATGATCATCATCAGGGTGATCGTCGGCATGATGCCGGGCAGAAGCACGTAACGGATCGTCTGGAAGAACGTGGCGCCTTCAACCCGGGCGGCCTCGATCTGCTCGGAGGGAACTTGCCGGAGCGCTGCAAAAAAGATGACGCAGAGAAACCCCCACCAATGCCAGAGATCGACAACGGCGATGCCGTAAAGCGCGCTCGAAGTTTCCGTCAGGGGGTTTGCGACATCGATGCCGTAGCGTTGGAGGAGGCCCGTAATGCCCGTGACGGGGGAGTAGATCATGCCCTGCCACACGCGGCCCGTGATCGCCGTCGCGATAATGACGGGCAGAAAGTATATGACCTGAAAGAAATTGGCGCTCCGCCGCGCAACGAGCATCATGGTTGCGGCTAGGAGCCCCATCGTGATGGGAACGATGAGAAAGATGATCGTCCACACCACATTGTTGGTCAGCGCGGTCCAGAAGACGCTGTCGTCCCAGAGTGTGCGGAAATTGTCGAGGCCGACGAAGATCGGATCGCTGATGCCGTCCCACTCAAAAAAGGCGAGCATGACCGTCATCAGCGCGGGTATGGCGATGATGACGATATTGATGATCAATGTCGGCAAGACATAGAGACGGTGCATGAGGTGTACCTTTTGAAACCGACCAGTCCGCCGGCACCCACTGCGTGATGGGGGAGCCGGATCGCGCGCACCGTGGTCGGCGCGCGGCGGTTCGGGATGACGAGGATCAGCGTGCCGGGACGGCGGGCACCTTTCCGGCTTTCTTTTCCTTCTGGAAGGACGCATCCAGCTTGGCGAGGAAGTCCTGCGTCGTGCTCTTCTTCAGCCACACCTCCTCGATGCCGTTGATCAGGTAGCTGTCCGTCGCCGGCGGCAGAAAGGTCCAGGTCGTGTAGCCGTAGTCACCATCGCTGACGGCGGCAGTCAGGGTCTTCATCGTTTCAGTGAAGAGCGGGGTGACCTCGCTCGCCATCTTTACGGTGGAGATGTCCTTCAAGGGAATGTTCCATTCGCCCTGCCAGGCGGAGTTCATGGTCCCGTAGACTTCGGGCGAGAAGACGTAGTTGATGACCGCTGCAGCGCCATCCGGGTTTTTCGCGCGCGTGGCGATGGAGAACGTGGAGCCGATGCCGAGGGGGAAGACGGGATCGCCGCTGGCACTTGGGAAGCCCACGAAACCGGGCTCCGTTCCTGCCTTCTTGCCGTAGCTCGCGACATTTTGGAATTGCCAGGTGCCGGTCGGCATCATGCCGGCGCGACCGGAAGCCATCATGTCGGCCGCCTGCTCGCTGCTTGTCAGCGAAAAGTAGTTCTTGCCAAAATAGCCCTTCTGCCACCAGCCGTCGAGCCGGTCGATAGCCTTGACGAAAGGTTCGGACGTCCAGGGCAGCTCGCCGCGCAGCGCCTTATTCATGTTCTCCGGGCCGGCGACCGAGTTGAGAGCAAGCGTCACGAACCATTCGTTGGCGCCGCGCCAGTCGGCATTGCCGGCCGCAAAGGGCGTTACACCTGCCTTGAGCATAGCGTCGGCCAGCGTCTCCAGCTCATCGAGCGTCTTGGGTGCCTGCCAGCTGTTTTTCTCGAACAGGGTCTTGTTGAAGAAAAGACCAACTGTTTCGTACGTCTTCGGCAGCGCATAGATCTTGCCGTTGTACTCACCCATCTTCAGGAAGACCGGGAGAATGCGGTCCTGCCATTTGAACTTGGCGGCATAGTCGTCAAGTGCCATGAGTTGGCCGGACTGGGCCATAGGGGCGACATAGCTCGGGCCTGCGGTGTAGACGACATCAGGGCCATTGCCGGAGAGCATGGCGACGCGCAACTGCTTGTCGAGTTCGCTGCCGCGATAGTCGACGGCGAGGACGCTGTCCGGGTGAGCGGCGTTAAAGGGCGCTATAATGTTCTGCTGGATAAGTTTCTGCTGCTCCGGCGTGGCCTGTTCATACCACCAGGAAACGCCTCCCTGGCTGAATGCTGCTTGTGCGGTGCCGAGCAGCAGCATAGCTGCGATGGCAAGTGAACTCTTCCTCATTAAGTTTTCCTCCCTGTTTTGATCTGGTGTTATTGGGGCTGTCGAGGTGCGGCAACGGAAGCCCGGATGATCAGTTCGAATGGCATTTCCTCGGTACGTCCGGGATCGATGTGCCCGCTGGCAAGACGCGCAAGCATGCAATCCGCAGCGTGCGCTCCCATCCGATCCTGGAATTGTGCGACCGTCGTGAGCGCAGGCGTGACCAGGGCAGATGCCAGAATGTCGTCAAAGCCTGCCACCGATACGTCAGCGGGGATGGAAAGGCCGTTTGCGATGAGACTTTGCATGACCCCGATTGCCATGAGATCGTTGGCAGCGATGATCGCGGTGACAGGGCGGCCGCTGGCCACCAGGTCATCGGCAGCCTTGCGGCCTCCATCGACCGTGAAGTGAGACGCCTCCAAGGCGATTGGTTCTGCCCCGATTGCTTCCATTGCGTTGAGATAACCTCTCAGGCGAACCTGCTGCGGGCCACCCGGCGCTGCGATCATTGCGATCGCACGATGGCCCAGGTCTCCAAGGTGTGTCGTTAGCGCACGCGCGGCGGCTTCGTTGTCTATGAAGAGATCGTCGATCGGGAGCGGTCCGCCGGATTTGCGGCTGGCTTCGATCCGGACGACTGGGATACCCGCCTTTTCAAGCGGGGCGAGATCCTTTGCGCCGAGTCTGAAGAAAACGCCGACAATGCCATCGAAGCGCCCCTGTTGCGCGGCCGCCACCACCTGTCTTTCGTTGGTCAACTCACCTTCCGTGTCGATGGTGATGACTTCGTAGCCGGCAGCTCGAACAACCCGTTGCACTGCGACAACGAGGGACGGGTAAAAGGGGTTGGCAAGGTCCGGGACAACGCAGGCAATGATATAGGTGCGACGCGTTCGAAGCGCTTGAGCAAAGCGGTTTGGCTGGTAGCCGAGATCCGCAATAGCCGTTTCTACACGCTCAGCCGTTTCAGTGGTGACCTTATCGCGGCCACCATTCAAGACAAGTGAAACGGTAGCTTGCGCGACGCCTGCTCGTTCAGCGACCTGCCGTTGAGTAACTCTACGATCCCGCATGATTTCCTCGGTTGATACGTAATAACTATAATTGCTACGTATCAATCGGTCAATGGATAGGACAAAAAACATCCTACCCTAAACGGCGGGAAGGCGAGGGATTCCAGGAAAGCTGCGGCGACGCCTGCGGTAACGGATATTCTCCAGCACCCGCGTCGAGGATATCGGTGCAATACGCACCTCGCAAAATTCCAAAATTTTTCGCTGAAAATGACGTGATGAAAGATCGTGTTTGGACATGCTCATTCCGTTTCTCTCTGGCATCAGTGCCGAGGGCGAGCGGAAATAGGGACGCGCCTTTAACAAAGCATCTATGGTGAGTGCATCTCGCCAGGTGTGGCGCGGCATTCAAGAAGACAAAATTAATGATATATAAACAGATCAATTAAGGCATAATGATCCGTATTTATATCTTACCTGTTGACTGAGCTCAGAATTTTTGCAGATAGTTGGCTCTGCTACACGGAGAACTTTTAGGTAGGTAGGATGGCACCGTCTGAGTCAGATGCCTTGCTGGAAATCGGGCAGTTGCTGAAGGCTACGCGTAAAGGCCTGCAATTGACCCAGGAGCAGGTTGCCGACATGTCGGGTATATCGCGTCCCCGCTATCGTGAGATAGAAGCCGGAAGCACTGCTGCGCGTACGACAACCCTCATCAATATTGCTCGCGCTCTCGGACTTGAGTTAATGCTCATCCCACAGGCGATGGTTCCGGCCGTCGATGCGTTGCTGCGGCCGCATGACGATCTTGATGATCTCCCGGCGTTCATGGCTCATCCAGACGGGGATGAGAATGTCTGAAGTTTTATCTGATCCGAGATCCATCTCGTCGCTCGACGTGCTGCTGAACCATTTGAAGGTCGGCACGATCGTCAGGACGCCCGGCGATTTCAACGTCTTCAGTTTCGAGGATAACTATCGCGCAACTGGCGGCTTTCCTGTGGTCAGCCTTTCTTTTCGCGCAGCCACCGGAGGCTTGCGCAAGGATCCGAAACCTGTCGCCAGAGCGTTGCCAGCGTTCTTCGCCAATCTGCTCCCGGAAGACAAACTGCGCGAGGCGATGGAAAAACACCACGCGGGAAGTATTCGTGCAGGAA
Source organism: Rhizobium sp. Leaf306 (assembly GCF_001423425.1). Lineage (GTDB taxonomy): Bacteria > Pseudomonadota > Alphaproteobacteria > Rhizobiales > Rhizobiaceae > Neorhizobium > Neorhizobium soli. Next base: position 942,153 of record NZ_LMNX01000003.1, on the reverse strand, counting down.
ACGATTTCGACTTGCTCGTCGCGCTGGGTTCGGATCTGCCTGGCGCTGTCCGCGTCGTACCGAGTGACAGAACGATTGCGAGTCTCGACAAGCTGCCTGTTCCGAAGCCGAAGGCGCGGTTCTCGCTTGCCGGCGTCCAGATGAAGCTTTCGGTCATCAAAAATACGGGGAAGGGCGGCGGACTGACACTGCCGCTCGGTGATGACCAGGGATCCTACATCGCCAAGTTTCCATCGACCTCGTTTCCCGGGGTGTCGGAAAACGAATATGCCAATCTCGCATTAGCTGAAGCCATCGGCATGGAGGTTCCGGAACGCGAACTGGTCGAGCAATCGGAGTTCGAAGGTATCCCGGAGGAGTTCGAGACGCTGTCGGATGGGAAAGTGCTGCTCGTCAAACGCTTCGATCGCGAGGCAGGTGGCGATCGGATACATATTGAGGATTTCGCGCAGGTGTTCGGCGTCTATCCTTCGCGGAAATACGAAGGTGCCGCCTATCATGATATCGCGGCAGCCTTGAACGTTGCCGTATCGTCCGCGGCCGCACTCGAATTCGTGCGTCGGCTGGCTCTCGCTGCCATCACTGGGAACGGTGACATGCACTTGAAAAACTGGTCAGTGATTTATCGGGATAAGGGCGACAAACCTGGGCTTTCGCCGGTCTATGACGTACTCTCGACCATTCCCTATATTCCGGCAGACGCAATGGCGTTATCGCTTGCAGGCGAGCGCCCCTTCAAAGCGCTGAATGTGCACCGATGGAAAGCATTCGCCAATCGTGCGCGCCTGCCGGAGGCCGCCGTCCTGCAAGCCGCAACCGAAACTGTGGAGCGGGTGAACCAAGCATGGTGGTCACTGCCAGAGCGTGAGGTCGTTCCGCCAAGGGTGCTCGAGCGTATCGATGCGCACATCAAATTGATGACGCCAATCATCGGCATGCACACCAACTAGCGCTGTGGTTCCGCGGATCGACGGTTTATGTCCGTTCAAGGCGACTGAGCCGCAAATGGACGTTAAGCGGAAATAATTTCCGCTTAACGTTGGGTGCCAAAGGTTCGAATCCCATCAAGGCGAGACAACTCGGCTGAACGAGGCGTGGGTGTTTCCACGCCTCGTTTTGATCAGGCTTCTATAACACAGCCGAGCCGCGTGAGAGACGCGTCGACCCAGGCACGGTCGTTCTTGCCGAGCTTGATGTTTTCCATCTGCTTTGTCTCTGCCGCGTGCTTCTTCGATGCGGCTTCGAAGACCGTTTCGACCGAGGACAGCGGCACAGAGAGCAGGCCATCGGCGTCGCCGCAGATGAGGTCACCCGGCTCGATGACCATGCCGTTGATGGCGATAGGCACGTTGACTTCGCCGGGACCATCCTTGTAGGGGCCGCGATGGGTGACACCTGCTGCAAAGACGGGGAATGATCCGGCCAGCAGTTCTTCGCTGTCGCGGATGGCGCCGAAGATAACGATGCCGCCGAGACCGCGCTGTGCTGCATGCGCAACCATCAGTTCCCCAATGATCGCATTGCTGAGATCACCACCGGCATCGACAACGACGATGTCACCAGGCTCGGCAATGTCGAGTGCCTTGTGGACCATCAGGTTGTCGCCTGGGCGCGCTTTGACCGTCACCGCGGCGCCGACCATTCTCGGACCCGTATAGAACGGTCGAAGCGGCGCGCCGCCCGCCGTCATGCGGGACATGACATCACTCACGTTGGCGACAGGCAGAGTTCTGAATTTCTCGACCCATTCCGCGCTGACATTCTGGTTACGCTTGCATACTCTGAAACCCAACATTTCGATTCCTCTGTTTTCAAATTTGGTGGTTTAGTTCTGAGCGAGGTTCTGGTTGGCGAGTGCCCGACGATCAAAGGGCGCGCCGGTGAGGACATCGACGATGTGCTGCGCACTCTGTACGGCCATGTTCTTCAGCGCTGATCGACTTGCCCCGCCCACGTGAGGCGTTGCGATCAGATTTGGCAGAACCCAGAACGGGTGATCGGTCGCGGGTGGTTCCTGCTCGAAGCTGTCGAGTGCGGCACCTGCGATGCTGCCGTCCTTCAATGCATCCAGAAGAGCAGCCTCATCGATGACGGCGCCACGAGACGTGTTGACGATGAAGGCCGTGGATTTCATCGCCTTCAGCCGGTCGGCGTTGATAAGGTGATGGGTCTGCGGTGTCAGCGGGCAATGCAGGCTGACGATATCGCTCTGCGCGAGGACCTCCGACAGGTCGCGGCTCACGCGCGTGCCATCTGCATCCTCCGCAAACGGGTCGTATGCGATGGTTTCCATACCGAGGCCCTGCGCAAGCTTAGCCGTCCTGCGCCCGATCTCGCCAAATCCGATAATGCCGAAGCAGGCGCCCGCGAGGTCGCGTCCGACATATTTCGTCTTCGGCCAGGCGCCGCCCTTCACGTTGTCGCTCAGGCTGCCGATGTCTTTCATCAGCGTCACGGACAGGGTGATCGCAAGTTCAGCGACCGACTGGGCGTTCGCTGCGAGGGCGCGCAGAACCGGGATGCTGTGGGAAGTGGCGGCGTTGAGATCGATATTGTCCACACCACTGCCGTGTTTTGCGATCACGCGAAGTCGGGAGGAGGAAGCGATGACCTGATCGTTTATCTGGCCTTGTCTGACGAGGATCGCATCGACCGCGTTTGTTCTTGCGATCTCAGCGAGATTTTCCGAGCCGCTGTAGCCGTCCGCATAAACAATCTCGATTGCATGTCGTTTAAGAAGTTCTGTTGCTTCAGGCGCCAATTCCGCCCCAGTCACAAGAACCTTGAGACCCCTCGCATTCGCCGTTGATAGGTTTTCAGCAGCTTCCGCTGCATTGATTTTGTTCACTAAACCCTCCCGAACTCCGGTGCGTCGCCTGACAGGTAAGCGACGGTTGACGAATCCTCATTATCGGTTATTGTACTGGATGAAAAGGTGTTGTACTTAGTACAATATCTTTTTGAGGGAGGTTTGAACCAATGCCAGGCAATTCTTCAGGTGTCGCAGCTGTTGAACGCGCTGTCTCGATGCTGGAAGCTTTTACCGATGTCGACTATTCGTTGACGCTCGGAGAGCTTGCGCGTCGCACGGAACTCGACAAATCCACGGTGCTGCGCATCGCGCGCTCGCTCGCGAAATCCTCCATGCTCGTTCGCAATGATGATGCTAGCTGGCGGCTAGGCCCGAAGCTCGTGCGTCTCGGCGGGCTTTATCAATCTACATTCAAATCAGCTGCCATCGTTGAGCCTTTGCTTGCCCAGATCAGCGATGAGAGCGGCGAGAGCGCTGCGGTCTACGTGAAAGAGGGAGATGTCCGCGTCTGCCTTCATCGGCACGATTCCACACAATCGATCCGCCACTCGGCGCGTGTTGGCGATTCCATGCCGCTCGATCGTGGCGCGCCTGGGCGTGTCATTCTGGCGTTCACCGGATCCGCCGGAAAGCTTTACGACGATATTCGCGCCAAGGGGTTTCATGTCACCATCGGTGAGCGTGACCCACAGGTCGCGAGCGTCGCCGTTCCCGTCTACCGCGACGGACAAGCCCTCTTCGGCTCATTGGCTTTGACCGGCCCGCCATCGCGTTTCAACGACGAGGCCGTGTCAAAAAATCTCGAAATTCTCCGCGTTGCCGCGCGCAAGCTCAGCGCTGCGCTTGGAGGACACCCCGGCTAGTTCCAGAGCGGGTGCCGGGCCCGCATAGCGTTCCTTGGGAGGAGCATATTGATGAATATGATGAGAACGGCGATATTGGCAGCCGGCACTTTGCTTGCAACGATTGGCTCGGCCCATGCCGAATGGCCGAAGGATCGACCCATTCAGATGATCGTTGCCTTTGCGCCGGGCGGCAGCACGGATGTCATGGCGCGTGCCATGCAGCCCTATCTTGAAAAAGAACTCGGCGCAGATATTGTCATCGAAAACCGCCCCGGCGCATCGGGCGAAATCGCGTATACGGCGTTGGCAAAGGCCAAGCCGGATGGCTACACCTTCTCCTACATCAACACGCCCGGTTTCCTGTCCATGCAGGTGCAGAGAAAGCTCGGCTATGATCCAAAGACCATCAAGCCGATTGCCCGTATCGTAGACGACCCTGCGGCTATCGTCGTTCCTGCGGCGTCAGAAATCAAAACTATCGCGCAATTCATCGAAGCAGCGAAGGCAAAGCCCGGTGCGGTTTCGTTCGGCTCATCCGGCATCGGCACGGATGATCACCTCGCCATCATCATTCTCGGGGCCGAAACGGGCACTAAGATGACGCATATTCCGTTCAACGGTGCCGGCGAAACCCGCACCGCGATCCTTGGCGCACAGGTGACCGGTGGCGGTCTCAACGTCAGCGAGTTCGGCGGCAACGATACGTCCGGCCTGCGGATGATCAATACTTTCGGCAAGGAACGCTCGCCTCAGCTTCCGGACGTCCCGACAGCCATCGAATCCGGATTCAATGTCGAGATGACATCCGAGCGCGGCATCGCTGCTCCCCGCGAAGTGCCGGCTGAAATCGCCGACCGTTTTGCTGCCGCCGTCAAGGCAACTCTGGATAACCCTGAGTTCCAGAAGCAAGCCAAGCAGATGGCGCTGCCACTTGCCTATCTCAGCGGTCCTGATTGGGAAAAGGAAATGCCAACGCGTCTCGCTCGCTTCCAGAAGATCTGGGACACAACACCTTGGGTGCAGCAATGAGCATAAAGCCTGCAGCAAACGGTCGGGACTTTCCCGATATTCTTGCGGGTGGCGTACTGATATTTCTGGGAGCGCTTGGCCTTTGGGCCGGGCGCGACCTGACATACGGCACTCCGGCAATGATGGGCCCCGGTTTCCTTCCGAAGTCCCTCTGCGCCATCATTGCGCTCATCGGCGTGATCGTCCTCATCAAGGCACTGTCCAAGCCACATGAGGCACTGGATGCGGTTAACCCCAAGCCGCTGCTTATTCTGGTCGCCGCCATCGCAGGATTTGCGTTTGCAGCCGAACGCTTCGGCTTTGTCGCTGCAACCATCTGGCTTCTGGTTGTGGGAAGCCTTGCCGATCCGGAATCGCGCTGGAAGGAGATTTTCATCTCGACCGCAGTTCTGACGACGCTCGGCGCGCTTCTCTTCGTTTACGGACTTGGCGTCCAGATGCCGATCTGGCCCTTCTGACGACCTTTCCTGATTTGATCGGATTATTTCGATGGCTTTTCTCGACGTCCTTATGCTCGGATTCTCCGAGGCCCTGACACCTACCAATCTGATGTTTTGTTTCATCGGCGCGCTTCTGGGAACCCTGATCGGCGTTTTGCCGGGTATCGGCCCGACTGCAACCGTGGCAATTCTTCTCCCCGTCACCTTCTTCCTACCGCCTCTCGGGGCGTTGATCATGCTGGCCGGCATTTTCTACGGCGCGCAATATGGTGGCTCGACGACGGCCATTCTGGTCAATCTTCCCGGTGAAGCCTCGGCGGTGGTAACCGCGATCGACGGGTACCAAATGGCACGAAAGGGCAGGGCGGGCGCCGCCTTGGCCATTGCAGCGCTCGGCTCCTTCTTCGCGGGCACGGTTGCAACGATCGCTCTGGCCGTTGCCGGACCGACGCTGTCTGCCTTCGCACTGTCCTTTGGACCAGCCGAATATGTCGCGCTGTGTATCTTCGGGCTGCTCGCTGCCACCATTCTCGCCCACGGTTCTGTCGTGAAAGCCATCGGCATGGTTTGCCTCGGTCTCGTGCTCGGCATGGTTGGCATCGACGTCAACAGCGGTTCGGCCCGCATGACCTTCGGCTCGACCGACCTTTATGATGGTATCGATTTCGTCGTGATCGCCGTTGGTCTGTTTGGGATCGCGGAGATTGCCACCAATCTTGAATCCAAGGAAATCCGCGGCGTTCTGCAAAGCAAGATCGGTCGGCTGTGGCCGACGCGGGAGGAATTCAAGGACAGCTGGGCAGCAGTTCTGCGCGGCACCGGCGTTGGAACCATCCTCGGCGTTCTCCCGGGCGGCGGCGCCACGTTAAGCGCCTTCAGCGCCTATTCCGTCGAAAAGCGCATTTCGAAGACGCCGGAGAAATTCGGTCACGGCGCGATTGCAGGTGTTGCCGGACCCGAGGCTGCGAACAATGCCGGTGCCCAGGCATCGTTCATTCCGCTTCTGACGCTGGGTATCCCTTCGAATTCGATCATGGCCATGATGCTGGGCGCGATGACCATCCACGGCATCACCCCCGGCCCATCGGTCATCCAGAACCAGCCGGAACTGTTCTGGGGTCTGGTCGCATCGATGTGGCTCGGCAACGCCATGTTGCTCGTCATCAATCTGCCGCTGATTGGACTGTGGGTGAAGCTGCTGCAGATCCCTTACCGCCTGATGTATCCGGCTATTTTGCTTTTCTGCTGCGTGGGTGTTTACAGCGTCAGCAATCGTGGCTTCGACGTGGCACTGGTCATCCTCTTCGGTATCCTTGGATACGTCCTGCGGAAGGCAAAATGCGAGCCGGGTCCTCTGCTTCTCGGCTTCGTTCTGGGCCCGCTTCTGGAAACAAACCTGCGCCGCGCGATGCTCTTGTCTCAGGGTGACTGGTTGGTTTTCTTCGAGCGACCGATCAGTGCCGTTCTCCTTGTCATCACAGCTCTGATGCTGCTGACGCTGATCCTGCCCACCATTCGCAAGAACAGAAAAGCCGCTTTCGAGGCGAGCGAAGATTAGAGAAGAGGGCGCCTTTAGGGGCGCCCTTTTTCATTGTCTTAAACTCAAATCGAAACGCCGCCGATGTGGTCATCGGTGAAGGTTGAAAATTATGGTTTCCGCTCTTTCTGCTTCGGCTGGGCACCGCCTGCGCGATGTCCTGTCTCTTGATGATTTCGAGCTTCTGGCGAAACGTCATTTGCCCGCGCCGCTTTTTGGATACATCGCCGGGGCAAGCGAGACGAATGCCTCGCTGCGCATGAATGAAGCGGCGTTCAGGGAGATAAGCCTCACGCCACGGGTTCTAAGAAACGTGTCGACCAGAACCACAAAGACAATCTTGTTCGGCGAGGAATGGAGCGCTCCGTTTGGGATAGCGCCGATGGGTATAAGCGCCCTAATAGCGTACCGCGGCGATCTTGTTCTTGCCCAAGCTGCGCAGGATGCCGGGATTGCCATGATCATGAGCGGCTCATCACTGATACGGTTGGAGGAGATCATCGAAGCTGCACCTCGATCATGGTTTCAGGCCTATCTACCGGGAGAGCCGGACCGGATCGATGGATTGATAGATCGAGTGGCTTCGGCAGGCTACAAAACTCTAGTTCTGACGGTGGATACCGCCGTGCTGGCCAACCGGGAAAATAACATCCGCGCTGGCTTCTCGACGCCTCTTCGGCCAAGCCTCCGTCTTGCCTGGCAGGGAATGACCCATCCGGCATGGACGATTGGAACTTTCGCACGTACGATACTCAATTACGGCATTCCCCATTTTGAGAACTCGTATGCGACGCGCGGTGCGCCGATTATTGCGTCGAACGTCATGCGCGACTTCGGCAAAAAGGATCATCTGAGTTGGGACCACTTCAGCCGGATCAGACAAAGATGGACCGGGAACTTGGTCGTGAAGGGGATACTTCATCCCGAAGATGCAGCCATTGCCGCAGAGCGTGGGGCGGATGGCATCATAGTTTCCAACCATGGCGGCAGGCAGCTTGATGGCGCGATAGCACCTATGAAAGCTCTGCCTGCGATAGTGGATAGAGTAGGATCAGAAACGGTTGTCATGATCGATGGTGGCATTCGTCGGGGGACAGATATCGCAAAAGCCCTCGCGATTGGTGCGAAATTCGTATTCGTAGGGAGGCCATTCCTTTACGCCGCAGCAGTAGGTTCAAAGAACGGTGTCGCGAAAGCCGCAAGCATCCTTGCGGATGAATTGCACAGGAATATGGGGCTGTTGGGTGTGACAGAAATTATTGAGCTTCCATCAATTTCTATTCGCGTCTGAATTTCGCTCCGCCGCTCAACTCGAAAATCCATCGTCATTGGCCGCAACGGACGAATGCTATTAGTATGATGATTGCTCACGCTTTCGTATGGTGCTTTTAAAAGCGGCCATCAGTCCTATCTCTTCGATTGTCAGCGTATCGAGACTTCCCGCTGCATGAGCGCGATATCAGCACTGGAGCAGGGCTCACCCTCACTGTTGGTCAGCATGGCAATTGCAGCGTCCGCTTCCGCCGCAGAGCGAGTGGCACGAACAAGGATCGTTCGGCGACCGTGTCGAGCATTGTCTGCTCGTCGCTTCGGACCAAGGCCCAAGTGATCCACAGCATTCCCAAGACTGTAACACCCGCGCCCAGGATGCCGGGGATGAGCAGCCGCGATGACTTTAGAACGCCGCAGGCTGCCCTCCCATTGCTGCCATCTTCTTCCCCGTTACACCAGTACAGGTGAATTGTCATGAATAGAGACCGAATGGAGAATGCTGACCGCCCACTCAAGACATTAGTTTCTAATTTGAGAGCTCAGGCGATCAGTCAGGTCGGGAATGCGATTATAATGGGTTCGTAATTTGCGGCTATATGCCGTTAATCGCGAACAACGCGCCTGAATGCACCGGACGAATCGAAGCGGCACTCGAACGTGGTGACCCGCGATCCCTCGGGTGGGAACTGGCCGTAGACAGTGAACCCGCCCCCCGTGCGCTCCACCGGGAGAGTAAGGATTTCCTGAGGCCTCCGACCGAACGTGGCTGATGCTTCTCCCTGGCAGAATTTACCCATGCTTCCGATGGAGACCCTCTGCCGCGACTTCGTTTCGATGTCGCGTTCCGGCGGCGGTGAATACGTGTTGCCGCGGAACGGGAAGTCCGGCTTGTCGCCACGGGAGTTCGGACATTCGTAGCTCATGGAGTACCAGGTCACCGGTCCTGGAACGCTGTCGCCGAGGAGCCCTCCGGCGTGGCTTTCACTGAAAAGAACGTGGTATTCACCACCGCAGACGCGCTGGGCTTCCTGGATGCATGCTCCGCTGTTGCCCTTGCACTTCGTCTGGTGAACGTCGTTTGCGGACGCGGGGAGGGCCGACAGCAGGACCATGCCCATGAGAGATTTCGCTACGAGACGCATTCCAAGTCCTTTCGTTCGAACGTTGCGGCACGAAGGCCATGAGGTGGATTTCTTAGCGACCACTGGCCTTCGACGTTCACTCCACTGCGTTGATCGGCACGTGGCCGAACTCCAACATGAAGACAAATCCAGTCCAGTCATTGATGATATGGGCGCCCGCGGAGACCCAGAGATTTCTCGTGACGATATAGGCGAGCGTGAGTATCAGGCGGGCAAAACCGATGCCGATGAGAGACTGTGCAAAGTGCCAGTCATAGGTCGGCAGATGCGCCGCGCCGAAGAGCAGAGACGAAACGACAACGGCGATAACGATCCCCAACCTTCGTGACAGGTGCAAACGCTGTACGCACAGCCACAAAACAGCGAGGAAAGGCAGTATTCCGAAAAGCTCTTCCCCTACCAACTGGATGCCGGTCACGAGAAGCGTGGCACTCACCTGGGTTGCCGACATCGCGGCGATCGCATCCGCGACGGGATTGGAGTAAAGTTCGAAAAACTGTTGCAGGACCAAGCCCATCGCCATGGATCCCAGCAGCGTAGCAACCCCGAACAGCACCATCAGCCCCACGGATCGAAATCCGACAGGACGGAACAGGCAGTTCCAGTGTGGCCCGGCTACCTTGCGAAGCGCCAACACGGGGACTGCGACGAACAGCAGCGCCGGAATGAGATTGTAGGGGAAGGTGCGAAGGGGAACGAGGGTGAGCACAAGCAGAGCGCTCGCCAACGATACAATGACAAGGAGCCAGCCCGGTCCATCAATTTCGACGGGCTTGCCGTTGTAGAACGGGAAATCGCGATCGGTTGAAATCACCCTTCGAACCTCGAAATTTTCGGACGACCGTGTCGCACGCGGTTCGGATGACTACTCGACGTAGAGCGTGAGATCGTAACTCGCGGTCTCATTGCGCCTTGCGGCATTGCGCATCAGATAGACGTCGATGAGGTACTTGCCGCTCGACGGGATCGTGATGCTGGTGCCGTTTCCATCGATCGAGCTGTTGTACATCGCCGCATCGGCGCCCGGAGCGGTCACATTGAAGTAGAGGCTTGTATTGCGGGAATCGAGCTGGACGCTCATCTTCTGGCCGGCCGTAACCGACAGCGCGTACTGAACCGTCTGGTAGCCTTTGACCGACGATTTGATGGTCGAGCTCGAGGATCCCGTAGCAAAACGAACCGTCTCGCGCCGCATCTCGTCGGCGACGGAGGGCACGGCTGCCATCATGGCGACCCCGAATATCAGGCTTTTCATCATCTTCATCGACTGGCTCCTCCCGTTCGATCTACGAGCAAAGTCTCTGGCACGGCTTGGCAACTTGACGAAGTTGCTCGGGTTCATGCGACGACCTCCCGGTGTCTATCTCAAAAACCTACATTAGCTGAAATGGCATGGGAAGCCTGTTCGGCCAAATCCTTCACCGTGGCAGCTGCACTGCCCGCGCGCAAAGACAGGGCACAGCACAGTGACGTCTGGTGCCGACACTGGTAAGAGGGTGCAACCACACGCAAGCATCAACGGGAAGGACTGGCACGTGGACTTCATGAAACTGCTGAAGTCGCTCGAAGAGCTTCTCTACGAGCTGGTGTCGTGGTTGGTCTTTTATCCCGTTACCATGTGGCGTGCCGTCGTCAGGCCACTCAGCATGATGCGCTACGCAGACATCGAACTCGCCGACGAGCCGGAAGAACAGTATCAGGACACGCTTAGTCCGCCCCTGTTCCTGCTCATTACGCTGCTTCTCTCACAGGCGCTGTCTGGAGCACTGCCATCAGTCTACGATCCGACGGAAGCTGCCCGCGAGCTCGGCTCGGGCTCCAATCTTCTGATCGCAAGAGGGGTAATCTTCGGTATCTTTCCGCTCTGCATGGCGGTAACGCTGCTGCGATCGAAGAGGGTCAGGATCACCCGAAATTCTCTCCGCCCGCCCTTCTTCAGCCAGTGCTATGTCGCAGCACCCTTCGCCTTCTTTCTCGTGCTGGGCCTCGATTTCTTCAGCATCCCGCAGGAGCAGGGAAATCTCGCCGGCGGCGTCGCAGTGGCGGTTGCCACCATCTGGTACGCGCAGGCGCAGGTCCGCTGGTTCAGGCACGACCTTGGCGTCAGCGCGCTGAAAGCGATCGCTATTTTCGTCGGCGCATTCCTGTTTGCCACCATCGCGGCGTTTACCGTTGCAGCGGTGATTACTCTCGACGCTAAGAGCATCGCTCCCGCCCCTGGTTGATTGACTGGCGGAGATGCGCGACCGTGCCATGTCGTCATTTTCGTCCTTGACGGATGATCAGCCACATGGGGATGAAAACTCCGGTGACCACCCAGAGAACCACGAAGGCACCGAAGTGAAGTCTTCCTGTTACGGCAAGTGATATGCCGAGGACAACGGCCGCTACGGTTGTTACCAAGACTGTGGCGGACATGATGATCCAGAAAAGCATTGTGATTCCATGATGATGTGATCGGCACGGTACTTCGCAGGACCATCCCTGCCGACGGGGGTCACGCCGGCCTTGGCGCAGATAGAATCTCAAACCGGCTCCCGCGATCAAAACGCGTGCGCCGTTTTGATGGCCTTGCAGCATCAAGGTCTCTGTGTGACGATCCAACACTCAGGAGGGACTTCATGAACCGCGGCGAAGATTTTGCCCACATCGTCTACACGCTTCTCGTGGTGGAGAAGCAGATGTCGGTTGAGGAAGCGGCCGCCGCCTTGGGGATGAGCTACGCCTCGCTTCACTCGCGACTGATCGCTCGCAGCCCTTTTTCCGCCGACGAGATCCAGGCTCTGATCAGAGTGTTACCGGACCCGAGGCTGGCGTCTTATCTTCTGGACGGAAGCGTCTTTGTGGCAGCGGAGCGTATAATGCCTCCGGTCGAGGGACGCCTTTCAAACGAAGCGGTACAAAGGGGAGCGACAAAGGTCGTGGTCGAAGCGGCCGATATCCTTGAGCTTGTGGACGCTGTGTTGGCAGGCGGCGGGCTGGACCACCGTCACAAGAGGCTTCTACTGAAGGATATCGTTGAGGCCGAACGAGCGCTTGCAACACTTCGGTTGCAGATCGCAGATGCTTGACCGACGGAGACAGCAGGCCATCAACGATACAAGCGGTTCTGATCCAAGCTGCAAGATTGAACGGTTGTAGCCGCCTGAAACCGTGTTTTCCAACTGATCACGAATTCGACCGCTTCGAAGTTCCCCCAAGGCCCGCCCCGATGGATGACCTCGGCTTGTAGAAACCGTTGATCGTTTCGGTGAGGGCGTTGTCGTAACTGTCGTCGACGCTTTCGATAGAAAGCTTGATGCCAGCTTCTGCCAACTGCATGGTGTATTTAACGCCCCTGTCCGAGTGATGCACGAGGCCGCCTCCATGAGCGGCACGCCGAGCTCGAAGAGCCTGCTTGAATGCATCGAGGACAAAGCGAGCATTCGCCGTCGGCTCGCCCGCCCACTCGTGCAGCGTGGCTGGCAAGCAGCCGATCTTGGCCGCTATAGATGAAACGGCAGCTCAGCGTGATGAATGCTCGGCTGGCGGTCCAGCACCATACGGATGGCAACCGCACGGACTTCAGGTGAAAACTCGTTCTTTATCTTGGTCATGATGGCTCCACTTTCTCTGAAGTTGGAGCCTCCGGCAAACCCGGCGGTTCACTGTCCCCGATGACCAGCCCATTTCCTGTTCACCTTCGACCAGCAAAGTCCAGCAATCCTTGGAGGCCGGGACGTCGCTGTTGAGGTCAATTCGGCGGCGCATCCGGTTACGCGGCGTCGCGGCCGTCGAACGCTTGGCGCGCCCGCTCCACCGCATCCAGATGCTCCATGGTCCAGGCATGGAGTGCCTGAAAAGGGCCGAGTAGCGAACAGCCAAGCGGCGTGATGGTGTATTCAACCCCAATTGGCGAGGTCTCTATGACCCGGCGGGAAATGAGGCCGTTGCGTTCCAGCCGCCGCAAGCATTGTGTCAGCGCCTTCTGCGTCACGCCCCCCAGGTGCCGCTTGATGCCATTGAAGCGCATAGGTCCCGCGTCCAGCACGCTGAGCACCATCATCGACCACTTGTCGGCGATATTGTCGAACAGCGAGCGGCTGGGACAGTTCTCATCAAAGTGCTGGCAGACGGGCATAGGGTTTCCTTGGTGATACCTAGGCGACTGTAAGTGCGTTCTTGCAACTTAGTAGCAGAAGTATACCTATCTCGCAAATCAAGGAAGGAGGCGCATCCCGCGTACTACCGGCTGCGGGCGGCAGGCGTCGTCGGCCTGCTCGACCGATCTGCTTCGTCTAGCGTCGGTGAAGTAACGTGACCGGCCGATCAAGTTAGGGCGTTCGGTCACTCCCAAGCAGCAAGATCATCCGCAGCCGGGAAAAGTCAGCCAGCTAATCAATTTAACCAAGTCAATCGACACAACACAGTCAGGAACCTTCCGTGATCCGCTTCTTCGCCCTCCTCCCCCGCCGCCCCGATATCGACCGCCAGCGCTTCCACGACCATTGGCGCCACCCGCACGGCACCATGGGCCGTCAGATCCCGGGCATGCTCACCTACGTCCAGGGGCACCAGTTCGATACCGACCGCCTCGGCCCGGGTCAGGACAAGTACGACGGCGTCGCGATGCCCTCGTTCGACTCCCCGAAGGACGCCGCCGCACTGGTCGACGAGCCCTTGTTCGTCGACAACATCCGCCCCGACGAGCCGTTGTTCCAAGACCTGCCGAATGTCATCTTCTTCATCACCGAGGAGGATGTAATCGTCTCGCGGCCTCCAATGGGTGCCGTATCCGACGTTGATCGACAATGGGACGTGCTGGAGCGGCCGACCAGCATCCATCTCCTGCAATTCGTGCACCTTGATGGCAATCCTGGTTGGGTGGGCGCTGATGACGCCGAGCTCGGCCTGCGGATCGGCGCGCTGCGTCACGCGGTGAACCGGCCGAGCGCCGAGGTGCACGGCGACGGCGCACCGTTCCTAGGCGCCCGCCAGTTGTGGTGGCCTACATTGACGGCGTTCCAGGACGGCGTGGACGCCGATCGGGCCGCCTTCGACGGGCTCCTCGCCCAGGCCGGTCAAGCCGTCACCATGTTGGCGGTCTCAGAGCGGTTTGTGCGGTGAGGCGGAGTTTTTTGGAGCGGCCGACAGGGCGCTAACCCTGCCGACCCTTTACTCCTTATCTGATAGGACTAACCCGCAGAGACACTGTCAAGCCGCTGCGGGTTAATCGGACTGAAGGGGAGCGCTGAAGGTCGCAATAGGGAGATGAGAGGTTTTCGTATCGCTTTGCCTTAAGGAGGTCGATCTCTCCCCAGCTCAACACGGAGCCGTCCAGTCCACCACCACCGCTGTGAGGTGTATTCCGCAGAGATGGTCTTGTCTGATGCTTTGCTGAGACAATGTAACTGTCAAATGACCCGCGAGACAGTTCAGTTAAATGGGGACGAGCCATGAGAGCGAATGCGGAATCGACCATTTTGAGTTTTGTCGCCAGTCGACCTGATGGGACGACGTGCCCGAGCGAAGTTGCGCGCAGCCTTGCAAATGATCACAACGCCCCGCTTGAGTGGCGTGACTACATGCCAGCCGTCCATGAAGCGGTTGATGCCTTGATTGCGCGAAGAGAGATCACTCTTTCCTGGAAATCTGTCGTAATGGGGGAGAGAACCGGTCCCTACCGTATAAGCGCTCGCAAGCAAAATCGCTAATGCCGAGACGTCTGCAGCCGCTTTTTAGCGCCCTAGACGAGCTCAATGACAGGAAACCGTTCAAGCACATCGCGACCGTGCTGATAGTCGCGAGCCCACTTTAGCATCTCTATAAGCTTCGGGTCAGTAAGTTTGCGCGCAAGAGCCGTCCGGTTATCGGGACTCGGGGAGCTTAGTCGTTGCCCGATTGATGTAATCGACCAGCGCGCGGGCAGCGGCGAATGATTTTACTATTTCCTCGACGAGATTGGAGGACACGAGCATCTCGTCAGAAACGTTGCGACAGGCTCCGAAGTTTTTGAGATTGAGAAAGTCGAGCGCGTCGTGATTTCTGACGTACCCGCTGGCGCTCAAATCATGACCGCCCGTCAGACCATTTGGGAAATATGTCCGAAATAATGGACCCTCGACGATCCCTCTCCATTTGCCGGTGTGGCTTGCGATTGTTTGCCGCAAAATGCGGGCAAGCCGTGGCGGGGGTAGCAGCGCTCCGCCTCCGCTGTATGAGCTGTGCGGAGAGATTTGCACGAAATATGTCGCGGCTGCGTTCTTCGAAGGCGAAACTCGCAACGTGATGCAGCATGTGCCTTTCGAGATAGACGCGGTACTCAAACATTTGCGGGGATCTCGGTTGGCCTCATCTACGCGCTTGTCGATCGACCCTGTGCTATTAGCCAACGCTAAGGTGAATTCAATTAAGTCGCGGCGCGCGCAATCAAGTCTAGCTCGGTTGTCGTCAAGCCACTCGGCGCCGTGATTACTGGAGGCTTCCTCTAGAAATTCAAAAGTCGATCGGTTGATCATCCACTGTCTCAAACATGGCAAACCGGCCTGTCATAGAACAGGCGGAACGTAAAGTGAACGGAAATAGCTCGAGCGGGCATGAAAAGAGTTGGAAGTCGGGTGCTTCCAATCGCTGAGTGCTTCCCCAGATAGGGTAGGGCTCGTGGAATTGCCACTTCGGTAACTGAGCGGCGAGTGGTTCGTTCGCAATTTCGTAAACACGTTGAATAGGAGAGGATCCATATGGCGAGAATGGTCAAGAAAGCGGATCTGCCGATGAAAACGTGTGCGACATGCGGAAAACCTTTTGCATGGAGGCTGAAGTGGGCCAAGAACTGGAGCGACGTGAAGTACTGTTCTGAACGCTGCCGCCGCTCTAAGCTCAAGCCACCACATCCAAAGTTATAGAATCCTGCCCGCCTGCAGATGCTTCGAAGGCTGCCGGACAAGCCGCTCCCGGCTATGATGGAGCAAACTTCGGACATTCTGAGCTATTTCGGTGACGAAAGATGGAGGCGAAGTGTCCCGGCACCATCACGGCTGCCGAAGAGATGATCCTAATGCCTTTGATCCTCTTGCTTTGCGGGTCGTATTGACCCCTGGGCGCAACAGTGGCCCGATCAGGTCGTGACGTCTTCGCGCCCAGTCACAGCCGACACAACCCGGAAAAGACTGCCGAGTTTACTGCATCGTACCACCAGCAAGACCGGGTAAGTCGCGCAGAGCCTCCGGGTCTGACACAAGTCTTTACGACAGCTACGCAAAGTTTTACCGATCGATTCACCGCGGTGCCTACCGTGCCGGCAAGGGGCAGCGATGGCTGAAAAAGCGTTATTGGGTTTCGGCTTACTGCTGATCGTTGCCGGGCTGATCTGGGCGCCCAAGGAGCGGCTTGAATAGCCGCGAGTTTCCTAGACACCCTCGGGTTAAGTTTTCTGCTGCTTTTCGAACTCTACGGGCGACAGCATCCCGTTTCTGACATGTTTGCGCTTCGGGTTGTAGAACATCTCGATATAGTCGAACACGTCCTGCCTGGCTTCGTCTCTTGAGCGATAGACCTTCCGGCGTATCCGCTCCCGCTTCAACAGATTGAGGAAGCTCTCAGCGACGGCATTGTCATGGCAGTTGCCCCGTCGGCTCATCGAATGAACCAGATTGTGGTGCTTCAGGAACGCTGCCCAGTCTATACTGGCGAATTGCGATCCCTGATCCGAATGCACCAGAACCTTTTCCTTTGGCTTTCGCCTCCATACAGCCATCAGCAACGCCTGCAGCACGACATCCGTTGTCTGACGGCTCTGCATCGACCAGCCGATAACACGGCGGGAATAGAGATCGATCACCACCGCGAGATAGGCGAAGCCTTCGTTGGTCCGGATGTAGGTGATGTCCGTGACCCACGCCTTGTCCGGAGCAGCAACGTCGAATTGACGGTCCAGAGTGTTGTCGATGACAATGGAAGGCCTGCCGCCATAAACTCCGGGACGGCGCTTGTAGCCGATCTGAGCCTTTATCCCGGCAATCCGCGTCAGACGCGCAACCCGGTTGGGGCAGCATGTCTCGCCGTGATCGAGCAGGTCGTCATGAAGCTTGCGATACCCGTAGACCCTGCCGCTCTCTTCCCAAGCCGTCTGGAGCAGATCAATCTGCCGCTTGTCCTCACAGGCACGCTTGCTCAAGGGCATAAAACGCGGCATCGCGCAAATCAAGCTACCGCGCGATCACATCATGGACAGCCTGATANGTCATGAAGCTTGCGATACCCGTAGACCCTGCCGCTCTCTTCCCAAGCCGTCTGGAGCAGATCAATCTGCCGCTTGTCCTCACAGGCACGCTTGCTCAATGGCATCCGAAGCCAGGCATAAAACCCGCTGGGATGGATGCGGAACAGGCGACACAACATTCGCACCGAGAACCGCTGTTGATGCTGGGCAACGAACGCGTACTTCACTTTGCATCCCTGGCGAAATACGCGGTCGCTTTTTTTAAAAGTGCGGGCTTACACCGAGCCGCTGCGAAACCTCTGCAACCTGATAGCTCCGTTCCGTGATCTGACGCACCGCGTCGCGCTTAAACTCTTCGCTGAAACTCGATTTGCTCATGGTGATCTTCTTGCCTCAAAATTAGGAAAGAAGGCGTCTACAAATCTCGGGGCTATTCACACCTCTAGAACGTCCTGAGACAGATGTTTTGAGGGAGTGGGCCTGTCACTTCCTTCGTGAGCCTGCTGCAAGCAGCGTGATTGAATTCTACGGTTCATACCAAGAATAGAAAAATTTCGCTTCCACTCTGTTAACTGCGATGTCAGACTGGAAAACTGAGAGGTTACGAGAGCATGCTTGATACTGAGGCTTACGTGTCTCCCGCGCCGCCGGAAGGCAAAGCGGGAGTGGCGGAACGGGCGTTGAGGAGCGCGATCGTCGGTTGCGTTCTGATGCCGGGAGAGCGTCTGTCGGAGACTTCGCTGACCACCGAATTCGCGCTCGGTCGCGGTGCCGTACGCGCCGCACTGGCGCGGCTGAAGGCGAGTGGGCTTGTATCCTCGACTGCCCGCAGTGGTTGGGAGGTCGCTCCGATTTCCGCGGCAGAGATCCGCGAACTGATAGCCGCACGCCGCCACCTTGATCCGATACTGTGCTCGGCTGCTCTCGACGACGCCGCCAAACGGCGGCTGACCACGCTGTCCCAGATGCATATGGCGCTGCTGCAGCGGCCGGATGTGGGTGGCGATGTGCTTCCCACCATTCGTCGCTGCGAGCGGGACATGCTGGATCTGCTATCCAACGCCCTCGGCATGCCTGTCGTCGCGGGTTTTCTTGCGGACCTCTGGGATCGCTCCAACAGGCTCGTGAACTTCTTCGAGCGGAGCGGGCGCGCAAAATTTTTGCCGACGAGGTTTTCGTCTTTCGCGGAGGCTCTCGTCGAGGGCAGCAACGCCGATGCAATCGCACATCTCGCGTCCGCCAACGCGGCGCTGGAAGCCTATCTGCTGGATCGTTTTCTCGAAACCGATGCGATGGTTGGCCGCAAGTCCGGCCGTCGCGCCGCGAACAAAGATAAACCGGGCCGCATTGAGCGACCTCAACCGCCCACTGGAAAAACAAGGACATTGTAGATGATGATAGTCAGTCGTTCGATGCGCGCCTCTCTGGCAGGCCTGCTTCTGGCCTGTTCGCCAATTGTCCTGTCCCAGGCGATGGCCAAGGATCAGCTGGTCGTTGATCTCGTCAACGAGCCTTCTTCCCTCGATCCGCACAAGCAGTGGAACCCGGACAGCTACTATGTCTACCGCAATATCTTCGACAACCTGGTTACCCGTGACGATGCCGGTGCCATCGCCCCGCAGATCGCCACCGAATGGAAATATTCTTCCGACAGCGAAATCGTCTTCACGATCCGCAGCGACGTCAAGTTCCACGACGGCACGCCGCTGACCGCCAAGGACGTCGCGTTCAGCGTCAACCGCATCATCGACAAGAAATTTGCCAGCCCGCAGCTCGGCCAGTTCAACAAGATCCTGTCGGCCGAAGCGACCGGCGAACACGAAGTAACGTTGAAGACGGATGGCGCCTATCCGGTGCTGCTTGCCCAGCTCGTCAAGCTGTCGATCGTGCCGCAGCACGTCGTCGAGGAAAAGGGCAATGACGGCTTCAATGCCGCGCCTGTTGGTTCCGGTCCCTACAAGTTCACCTCATGGCAGCGCGGCGTTTCGGTTTCACTTGCCCGCAACGACGACTATTGGGGTGAGAAGGGCGTGTTCCCGACCGCCGAATTCCGCGCCGTGCCGGATGCCGCCACGCGCATTGCAAACCTCGAAGCGGGCGCCAGCGACCTCGTCGTCGGCCTCGATGCGGATCTCTCCGAGCAACTCAAGAGCTCCGGTGCCGCCAAGCCGCTTTCGGTTCTGACCGAGCGCATCGGCTACGTGAAGCTCAACCCGAACCTTCCGCCATTCAACGACAAGCGCGTCCGCGAAGCGGTCGCCCGCTCCATCGACAAGCAGGGGATCGTCGATGGTCTTCTCGGTGGCGTCGACAAGCCGCTCGACCAGATGGCGACATCGGCGCATTTCGGTTACGTGGAAGGCCTGAAAGGCTACCCTTATGATCTTGATGAGGCCAAGCGCCTGATCAAGGAAGCGGGTGCGGCCGGCAAGTCGGTCGCCTTTGCGACATCTCCGACATTCGACCAGCGCATCGTTCAAGCGGTGGCGCAGATGATCAGCGATACCGGTCTGACCGTCAACATCGAGATGACGGACATGGCGACCTATCTCAAGAAGGCCCAGAGTGCGCCGGCAAGCCAGCCGTCGATCTCCTTCGGCCGCTGGTCCTGCGCCTGCCAGGATGTCGATGGCGTGCTGTTCTCGCTGCTGCATTCGTCCAGCGCGTGGGCTTCGATCGCCGACCCGAAGATCGACAAGCTCTTGGAAGATGCCCGCAACACGCTGGATGAGAAGAAACGCCTCGAAGCCTACAAGACGGTGAGCACCTACGTCGTTGAGGAGGTGCCTATGGTGCCGATCTATCAGGCGGCGATCATCTACGGCGCAGCCAAAAACCTTGAGTGGCAGCCGACGGCGAACGAAAGCCTGTTTCTCAACCGGATGAAGTGGACCGATTGATTTCGGTTCAGGGCCGGCCCCGGTTGCGGGGCCGTTTTGCCCGCAAGTCACGAAGTGGACTGCAATATTGCCGGCATTCTTCCTCAAGCGCGCTTTCCAGGCCCTCATCGCCATTATCGGCGTGATGACGCTGATCTTCTTTCTGCAGCGGCTTGCGGGGGATCCCGTGCTTCTGCTCGTGCCTGAAAATGCCACCAAGGCAGATATCGAGGCGCTGAGGGCGTCGCTCGGTTTCGATCGGCCTCTGTCGGTCCAGTATCTCGAATATATGGGCGCGCTCCTGACCTTCGATTTCGGCCGTTCCTATGTTCAGAACGTGCCGGTCTGGACGCTGATCGCCAGCCGTCTTCCCTATACGCTGATGCTGGCCGGCGGCGCTCTCGTCGTCGCCTTCGGTGTCGGCATTCCACTGGGTGTGGCAATGGCCGTGCGCCGCGGCTCGGCGGATGCCAAGGCGATGATGGGCGTGGTTCTGGCGGGACAGTCGATGCCGACATTCTGGAGCGCCATCCTGATGATCATGGTGTTTGCGGTGTGGCTCGGCTGGTTGCCTCCATCGGGCGCCCGCGACTGGCCAAGCATCATCATGCCGTCGATAGCACTCGGTCTTCTCTCCATGGCGACCTTCGCCCGTGTTTCGCGCACGGCGGTTCTCGACGAACTGGAAAAGGACTATGTCCGCACCGGCCACGCCAAGGGGTTGCCGATGATCCGCATCGTCATGCGCCATCTGCTGCGAAACGCCGCGATCCCGGTGGTAACCGTTGCAGCTCTCGAAATCGCCAATCTTCTCGCGGGTGCCGTGATCGTCGAGACGGTGTTTGCCTGGCCGGGGCTCGGCCAGTTGACCGTGCAGGCCATCAACGCGCGTGATTTCATGCTGGTTCAGGGCGTCGTACTGCTTGGCGCCATCACGGCCATCGTTCTCAACCTCGTCGCCGATCTGCTCTACAGCATCATCGATCCCCGCATCCGCATCGAAGGGAGCGCCTGATGGCAGCGACCACTCCCGCACCGCGCGCGGTGTCGCGATCCCGGCGCATGCCGTGGACCGTGGTGCCCTTTGCCGCCATTCTGGTCGCTCTGGTGCTGATGGCGATCTTTGCGCCTCTCGTGGCGCCGCTCGATCCCAATGCCCAGAACCTTCTGGCGCGCTTGAAGGCACCGGGGTTTCAAAGCCGCGGCCTTGTCTATTATCTCGGCTCGGACGAACTCGGCCGTGATGTTCTCAGCCGGACGATCTATGGCGCAAGGGTGTCGCTGCTGGTTGCCTTCGCCTCGGTCATCCTGTCGGGCATTTTCGGAAGCGCGCTCGGCATGATCGCTGCCTTCTATCGCGGCTGGGTCGAAACCATCATCATGCGGCTGGTCGATATCGTCTTGTCGGTGCCCGCCATTCTTCTCGCGATCATCACGGTTGCGGTACTCGGCCCGAGCCTTTCCAACGTGGTCATCGTGCTGGCTCTGACGCGGTGGCCCCGTTACGCGCGCGTTGCCTACGGCCAGACGCTGTCGGTCGCGAACATGCCCTATGTCAGGCTCTCGCGGTTCATGGGCGCAGGCTGGTTCCGGCTGCTGTGGCGCCACATCCTTCCCAATATCGCCGGCGGCCTGATCGTCGTCGCGACGCTCGAGTTCGGCCTGATGGTGCTGTTCGAGGCTGGACTTTCGTTCCTCGGCCTCGGGGTGCAGCCGCCAACGGCGAGCTGGGGCGCAATGCTTTCCACCGGCCGCAACTATGTCGGGTCTGCCTGGTGGATCGCGACATTTCCGGGACTGGCGCTGTTTCTGCTGGTTCTCTCCATCAATCTGATTGGCGATCATGCCCGCGACCGCCTCGATCCGCGTGGGCGATAGGAGTTTTCATGAATTTCGAAAATGAATTCAAGGCGAAGAAGGTCATCGTCACAGGTGCCTGCGGCATCATCGGCGGATGGATCGTCGATGCGTTTGCGCGCGAGGGGGCAGAGGTCTGCCTGACCGACCGCGATGCCGAAAAGCTCGAGGCGAAACTGGCGACGCTGCCCGGCACCGGCCATCTGGCGATCGCCGCAGATCTCACCGATACCGGCTCGATGACCGCATTTGCCGATGAGGTTTCGGGACGCTGGGGCGCTCCGGATATTCTCGTCAACAATGCCGGCATCTATCCGTCGGGGTTCCTGCTCGACATCTCGATCGACGACTGGGACGACATCATGGGCGTCAATCTGCGCGCGCCGTTCCTGTTGTCGCAGCTGTTTGCCAAGCAGATGATCAGCGCCGGCAAGCCGGGCTCGATCGTCAACATATCCTCCGGTGCGGCGCGGAAAATGCGCACGACGGTGGTTCCCTACTGCACGTCGAAGACCGCACTCGACCGCCTGACCAAGGGTTTTGCGCTGGAACTCGCCGAATACGGGATCCGCGTCAATGCGGTGGAGCCGGGGTTCATTTCCGGCAGCGATGTCAGCGCGCTGGCGCAGGATCATATCGACACGGTGACGGCCTCCATACCGCTTGGCAGAACGTCGTCGGCGCAGGATGTCGCTTCAGCGGTTCTCTACGTCACGTCAGCCGGCGGCGCCTACATGACCGGCGCGACCTTGACCGTCGACGGCGGCAATTCGATCGGCTCCCAGGTCGTCTTCCAGGCAAAGAAAAAGGCGCTGTAACAAGCGCTTCAAGCGAGGTCGGATGTCAAATCCCCTGCAGATAAAGTCCCCCTGGCCGGCCTATGAGTGGCCGCAAGACAAGCAGTCGGCAGTGCTGCTGTCGGTCGACGTGGATGCGCATGTGCCGTTCATGTGGGCGAACAAGGACTATGTGCCGGACCGGATGGGCACGCTCGAAATCCGCCGTTTCGGTCCGCGCACGGGGATCTACCGGTTGCTCGACCTGTTCGCCCGCTATGAGGCAAAGGCCAGTTTCTACGTGCCGGCGCTGACGGCCGAGACCAATCCCGAGATGCTTGCCGCCATCCTCGAAGGCGGCCACGAGATCGGCCTGCACGGCTATTTCCACGAGATCGTCTCGGAAGTCTCCGACGACGAATTTACCGGTGCGCTCGAGGCCAGCATGGAACTGCTGACCCGGGAAACCGGGGTAAAGCCCGTCGGCTTCCGCTCCCCGGCCTGGGAAATGACGCCGCATATGCTGACCGAGTTGCGTCGTGTGGGCCTCGCCTACGATTCATCGCTCTCGGGCTTCGATCATCCCTACGAGATCGACGGTGTGGTCGAGATCCCGGTGCAATGGGCGCTCGACGATGCGATCTTCTTCAAGTTCGAAGGGGGAGGCCGCGACAAGTGGCCCTATCAGTCCGGCCGTGCGGTGCTGCAGGACTGGATCGCGGAATGGCAGGCGCTTCACCGCTTCGGCGGGTTGTTCACGCTGACGGTGCATGACTGGATTTCCGGCCGTGCCCAGCGCATTGCGCTTCTCGAAGAGCTGCTGGATACGATCACTGCCGAAAAGGGCAGCTGGATCGGGACGGCCGCCGAGATTGCCCACCACCACGCCACATCCGGCAATGCCGGCCGCTTTGCCGTTGATGGCAAGGCTCCCGAGGCGATCGGAACCCGCAGGTTCGGACAGGATATTGGACACAGCCATGGGTGAACACTGGAACGTCCACAAGGGCGAGCGGCGCAGTGCCGGCGGGCTCGTCGCCTGCCAGAACTGGATGGCAGCGGAAAGCGGCGCCGATGTGCTGTCGCGCGGCGGCAATGCCATGGATGCGGCCGTCACGACTGCACTGACACTCAGCGTCGTCGAGCCGTGGCTTTCGGGTGTCGGCGGTGGCGGGTTTTTGCTGCGGGCCGACGGGCAGGATGGCCGGGTCGATACGCTCGATTTCAACGTCCGCTCGTCGCGCAACATCGATCCAGCCGATTATCCTGTCGTGGCGGGCCGTGACGGAGACTGGTTCGACTGGCCGCAGGTGCGCGATGATCGCAACCTCATCGGCTACAGCTCCATCTGCCTGCCCGGCGCCATTGCCGGCCTTTCGGCAGCACTGGAACGGTTCGGCACGATCAGCTTTGCCGAGGCACTGCAGCCGGCGATCGAGCATGCCCGCCGCGGCCTTGCGCTCGACTGGTTCACTGTGCTCTGTCTTGCCATCGATACGGAAGGCCTCGCACGCTTCCCGGCATCGTCGCAGCTGTTTCTGAAGGATGGCCGTGCACCGCGCGTGCAGGAAATCGGACCGGGCAGCACGATCCCGATGCCGCGCAAGGCGGCCATGCTGGAACGACTTGCAAAGGCCGGTGCGCGCGATTTCTACGAGGGCGAAACCGCAGCATCGATCGTCAGCGATCTCAACGCCGGCGGATCGCCGATCGACCTTGCCGAAATGCGTGACTACCAGCCGCGTTGGTCCGATCCGCTCCAGGTCGATTACCGCGGCATGACGATCAATGCGATGCCGGGTCTTTCCGGCGGTCCGACGCTCGTCGAGGCACTCTCCGAGCTTGACGGGACCCTGCCGCAGGACGGGCCGCTGTCCGGCGGGACGGCGCTTGCGTTTGGCCGCGCCATTCGCCGCGCCTCGGAACATCGCTTGCGCACGCTCGGCCACGGCAGCAGCGGAGAAAGCTGCACCACGCATATCAGCGTTGTCGACCGCGACGGCACGATGGTCTCGCTCACCAATACGCTTCTGTCGCGCTTCGGCTCGAAAGTGGTTCTGCCTTCGAGCGACCTTCTGATGAACAACGGCATGATGTGGTTCGATCCACGCCCCGGACAGCCCAATTCGATCGCCGCAAACGCTCGGCCGCTGGCCAATATGTGCCCGATTATCGCAACGAAGGGCGGGCGGCCGAAGCTTGCTCTCGGGGCTGCCGGCGGACGCCAGATCATGCCGGCGGTGGCGCAGATCCTCTCCTATGTCGCGGCCTTCGGCATGTCGCTGGAAGAGGCGATGCATGCGCCACGGATCGATGCGAGCGGCGTCACGCTGCGGGTCAACGACAAGGCAAAACCCGATGTCGCATCACGGCTCGGCGAGGAGTTTCCGGTCGAGATCATCGCCGACACGCTCTACCCGGTGAATTTCTCCATTCCGTCAGCGGTTCTTCGCGACGGAGCAGAGAATGTCGGGATGGCGCATCCGAACCATCCGCTTGCGGCCGTCGGGGCGGAGCGCACATGACCGGACCTGTGCTTGTGGTTGACGACCTCAGGGTTTCGATCGGCGCGCAGCCGGTGGTCGATGGCGTCAGTTTCCATGTCGACCAGGGCGAGATCCTGTCCGTCGTCGGCGAGTCCGGTTGCGGAAAGTCGATGACGGCGTTTTCCGTGATGGGCCTGCTGCCAAAGGTCGCCCGGGTCGATGGCGGCCGCGTCCTGTTCGGTGGAGAAAACCTGCTGACGGTGCCGGAAGCCAATCGGCGACAGTTGCGCGGCAATGATCTCGCGATGATCTTCCAGGAGCCGGTCGCCTCGCTCAACCCGTTGATGAAGATCGGCCGGCAGATCGAGGAAAGCCTCGTCGTGCATCGCGGGCTCGACGGCAAGGCGGCCCATCGTGCGGCGATCGCCATGCTTGAAGAGGTGGGTATTCCAGAGCCTGAAATCCGCTCCGGCCAATACCCGTTCGAGCTTTCGGGCGGGATGTGCCAGCGAGCGATGATCGCCATGGCGCTGATCTGCAAACCGAAACTGCTGATCGCCGACGAACCGACCACGGCGCTTGATGTCACCATCCAGGCGCAGATTCTCGACCTGATGAAACGGCTGCGCGACGAGACCGGAACCGCCATCCTTTTGATCACCCACGATATGGGTGTGGTTGCCGATATGGCCGACCGGGTCGCTGTCATGTATGCCGGGCGGGTCATCGAGGAGGCGCCGGTCGATACGATTTTCGCGCGTCAGGAACACCCCTATACGCGGCTGCTGCTATCGACCATCCCGCGGCTGGACGGTCAGCCGAAGGCGCTGCTGCCGACGATCGAGGGGCTTGTGCCCGATATCGGCCAGTGGCCGGTCGGCTGCCGTTTCAGCCCGCGCTGTCCGCTGGCCGACCAGCACTGTCTCGACGAAATCCCGCCGCTTGCGCCTCGCCGTGACGAGGGCAGTGCCGCCTGCTGGCATTCGGAACGGGTGGGAGAAATGCTATGACTGAACCGCTTCTGTCGCTGTCCGGCCTCAAGGTGCATTTTCCCATCCGCGGCGGCCTGCTCGGACGTCCGACCGGGTTCGTCAAGGCCGTCGACGGCATCGATCTCGACATCGCCCATGGCGAAAGCGTCGCTCTTGTGGGCGAGTCGGGCTGCGGGAAATCCACGCTCGGCGCGGCCATTCTGGGCATGACCAAACCGTCGGCAGGCAGCATCCTGTTCGAGGGCAAACCGATCGTTCACGGCGAGACCGCGTCTCGGCGCGCTCTGTCCCGCGAGGTGCAGATCGTTTTCCAGGACCCGGTTTCCGCTCTCAATCCGAAAATGTCGATCGGCGAGAGCATCGGCGAGCCGCTGGCGATCCATGGTGTCGGCAATGCTGCAGAGAGGGCCGAGCGCGTCGCCGAGCTTCTCGCCCTCGTTGGACTGCATCCACAGCATGCGGAGCGCAAGCCGAACGCGTTTTCGGGCGGGCAGCGTCAGCGGATCGTGATCGCGAGGGCTCTGGCACTCAACCCCAAACTGCTGATCCTCGACGAGCCGGTCTCCGCCCTCGATGTGTCGATCCGCTCGCAGATTCTCAACCTGCTTCTCGATCTGCAGAGGCGGTTCGGTCTGTCCTACCTGTTCATCAGCCACGACCTCTCCGTCGTCCGGCATTTTGCCGACAGGGTTGCGGTCATGTATCTCGGGCATCTAATCGAAACGGGCCGGACGGACGATGTGTTTGCGCGCCCGGTGCATCCCTATACGGAAGCCCTTTTGTCGGCGGTGCCGCTTCCAGATCCTGTAGCGCAGCGAAAGCGGCAGAGGATCGTGCTGAAGGGGGATCTTCCGAGCCCTGCCAACCCGCCCAAAGGCTGCAAGTTCGTCACCCGCTGTCCTCTGGCTGTCGATATCTGCCACGTCACGCACCCGCCGCTGGTCTCGACCGGGCCGGGCAGGGAGGCTGCCTGCCATG
This sequence comes from Rhizobium sp. Leaf306, assembly GCF_001423425.1. GTDB lineage: Bacteria > Pseudomonadota > Alphaproteobacteria > Rhizobiales > Rhizobiaceae > Neorhizobium > Neorhizobium soli. The sequence continues at coordinate 914,908 of NZ_LMNX01000003.1, read as the reverse complement.
TCCGCGCCGGATTATGACCAGACGGCAGCATTCCCGCCGCTCTGGGAGCTCAAATGGCCTCCCATACCAGTAAGGCTGACATTCGATTCTGAGTGATCTCAAACAGATAGCTGTCGCAATCACAGGGTCGTCGGTTCGTATTCGTTCAGAAGCTTGAGAGCCTTAGCAGGCTCCGAGCGGCGTCGATCTGGAATGCCGATAGTGAAACTGGTAACGCACAACAGCTGCCAGCTTTAAGGCAGGAATGATGGTGCTGCTTTGCCGACTGCTTTTGCCACAAAGATGGTTGAACCTCGGCCCTTGTCCCAGTCATTCGTCAAAATCAGCAGCTCGTCCGTGCCAGGGCGGATAACCATGGAGGTTGAACGGAGATTGTGCCCGTCATCGCGACCGGGCAGCAGGTACTGGGCGATCGGCAGCCCCAGCGGATTGAAGACCATGATCCGCCCCTGACCGTACATCGCCACGTAGACGTTCCCGTCGGCGTCGACGCGCACGGAATCGGGTCCTCCGCCGACGAAGTTGTAGACGACAGATGATCCGAACGGCGCGATGGTGGTGGCGTCGGCAAGGGAGATGCGATGCAGCTGGCCACCTGCCAATTCCGTGACCCAGAGCGTCTTGCCATCCGGGCTCAGGCCGATGCCGTTCGCGATCCGCAGGTTCGGCACGACCATCACCGGCTTACCGCCGCCGGGTGCGATATAGTAGACGCCTCCGGATGGCAGGCTGGAGCCGCCTTTGAAATCGGTGAGGTAGAAGCCGCCCTCCTTATCGAAGACGAGGTCGTCGGGTAGAAAGCCGTCATCTCTGGAGACAATGGTGCGCACGTCGGATCCGTCGGCCGCCATCGAGACGACCGAACCTCGCGATTTGAAGTCCCCAAGTTCGGCCATGTAGACACGGCCACCGCTGTGGACTGCCAAGCCTGCAGGACGAAGCTCCCGGTCGGGCACGACGCTCGACAGTTGCTTGTCTGGCGTGAGACGGAATACCGTTCCGCCGAAGACCTCGCAAAACAGCAGATCGCCTTTCGCATCGAAGGTTGGGCATTCAAGCTGAACGCCCTTGTCGGACACCTTGAAGTACTCCCGTGCCTCCACCGAAGGCAGTTGCGATTCCGCCATCGGCAAGGGTACGACCCCTTGCAGGGACTGGGGAATGTCGAGTGCGGGCAGTATCGGCTTGTCATCGGCAGCCTGGGCTGCGGCACCGATCAGGATCAGGGCCACACAGAGAGCTGACGTGCGTAGATCCAAGGTCATTGTTTTCTCCTCTTATCGTTCGGTATGCTGACCGGCTGTTCAGCCGATCAGCTTCATGATGGCCGGAACGCTAAGAATCGCGGCATAGTAGCCCATGAACTGTACGCCGGTGTTCATGCCAAGTACGCGATAAAGCAGGCCTCCGACGAGACCGACCGTCACGATGACCAGCAGAGCGAGCAGTCCACCTTCCCAAAGACCGATCACCAAGATCAGACCGACGAATGTCGCGATAATGGCTTCATGGCTGATGTACTTGGCGACGAAGGCTGCGGCACTTCGTGCATGGTTCATAGCGAAGGGATAGGCGATCGCCGCCGCGATGACGACCGACACCAGCCCCCAGATCAGAAACTCCGACACTGACATCATCGTGTGCAGGTTGTTGACGACGCCGGTCCCGGCATCGACCGTGAAGCGTGGCGGCGCGTTGAACAGCGGCGCTGCCGGGCCGGCAGCGACCGGGCTGAGCGGCAGACCAAAGGCAATGAGCGGGATCAGCGCTTCGGCAATATAGGTTGACTCTGTCACGCCGTTTCGGACAGCCAGCACGGAGGTCAGCCGGTGATACGCGTGCTTGATGCGCGCGCCGACGATCTCGCCGGCAATGACGGTGACGGCGACAGGGCTGAACACGAAGGTTGCACTGGTCACGGCAGCCGCTGTCGCGGTCGTCACCACTTGGCTCCGGTCAAGCACGCGGAACGGATTGGGGAAGTAGCCACCCCAGCCTTTCACGTCGGGTGCAAGCGTAGTCTGCCGAGGCTCGCTGCGGTCCATGCGCTTGCGCTCGAGCGGCGACACGGAAGAGAAAAGCTCTGCAACCAGAGGCCCCACCGCGATGCCGAGAAAGTAGCTCACGCCGAGCTTAACGTTGTGCGTGGCGGTGTAGCCCTGCAAGGCTACGATCAGCAGCGTGAACGGTATAAGCGCCAGGATGGACGCCCAGCGACCGGCCGAGAAATAGGCGATGATGAGTGCCGCTCCGATGAATAGCCACGGCGCCGAGGCCGTGATGTAGGTTCCGAACGGAGCAAGAATGACCGCAAACAAGACTGCCAGCGGAACGGCGATGAATGCGGAGATGACGGAGCCCGCCAGCATCTTTCGCAGAGCGACATGTGGTGCCCCGAGATTGCGAAGCGCCGTTGCCTGCTGGAGAAGCGGCAATGCCATGGTATCGCCGGGAATTCCAAGGAGGGCGGTCGGTACCGCATGTGTCATGTGCTTGGAGACGGCCGCACACATCCAGAAGGTGAAGACGGCAACAGGCGGCGCACCCAGAAGAACGACGAGGAGCGTGACCGGGGCGATCGTGGTCGTTTCATCCGTTCCCGAGATCAGGCCGATGGCTGAAAACAGGATCGCTCCGAGAAGGCCGAGCGAGATGGCCATGATGATTTCATACAGCATGCCGTCCATGTCACTCTCCCTGCCGGCCGGCGCCGGGCCGGTCCTGGTATGTCTTGAACAGGTCGTAGAGACCGACCTCGCGCATTTCCTGAGCGACTTCGGGCGGAAGATCCTCAACCCGGCCGATCGGGCCTCCCTCCTGTTCTAGCTGTTGGAGGATGTCGATCTGCCATTCGGTGCCGGTCTGTGCCTGTTCCACCACAATGCGTTTGGGCAAGAACAGCCGCGAGCAAATGGCGCCGCTGACAACCGAGCCGACGATGCCGGTCAGCATCGCCAGCGCCTTTCCGATGGCCGGAGTGGCAGCCATGGGCGCGATCGTTGCGAGCGTGACGTAGTAGATCGCAACGCTCAAGATCGCGCCGATGATCATGGCCTTCCCGAGTTGGGGTCGAGATACGACGTCTCCCCAGATCTCGGCAAGTTGACCGTGCGGGCCGGCGGCGCGCGCACCATTCTGTTCTGTCATCAGATAACCTCCCCAGGTGTCGGCCTGTCGGCCGAAAAAAATTCCCATCAGTGCCCGGCAGCCGGCAAAGCTCCCCCTTTGCCCGGCTTGCGGTGTCAGTCCTACTTTCGCAATTCAGCGAGAATTTCCTCGGCCCGCGCAGCGCGAACGTCGTGATCGGCTGCAAGCCGGCGCGCAACGGCATCGATTTCATCACCGGAAGCCCCGGCGCCGATCGCGATGTTACGTGCATGCAGCGCCATATGGCCGCGCTGGATACCCTCCGTCGCAAGCGCCCGAAGCGCTGCCATGTTCTGTGCGAGGCCCACCGCGACCGTCACTTCGGCCAGCTCCACGGCTGAGGCAACGTTGAGGATCTGCAGGGCTGCCTGCGCCGCCGGATGGGTCTTCGTCGCGCCGCCAACCAGGCCGAGTGCCATTGGCATCTCGATCGTGCCGACAAGTGTCCCCTTGGCGCTGATCTCCCATGTCGTCAGCGAGGTATAACGGCCGGAGCGCGCGGCATAAGCGTGGGCGCCGGCTTCGATTGCGCGCCAGTCGTTGCCCGTTGCGACGACGACAGGATCGACGCCATTCATGATCCCCTTGTTGTGGGTCGCGGCCCGGTAGGGATCGACGGCTGCGAATTCGTAGGCGTCGACGATGCCCTCCATCATCCGGCGGCCGGAAAAATCCTTGGTCACAAGGGCTTCTTCCGTGAGCTCGATACGGGCTCTCGCAAGCCTCAGGTCGGCGAGGTTCGACAGGATGCGCAGACGGACTTCACCTCCGGTGATCCGCTCGACAATCGGTGCGATGGCTTCGGCCATGGTGTTGACGGTGTTTGCCCCCATGGCATCGCGGACATCGACCAGCAGATGCAGGACGACCATCGGACCGCGGGAGGTCGATGGGAAGACATGCACCTCGATGTCGCGGCAGCCACCGCCGAATTTCACCAATACCGGATCCTTGGAATTGGCGAGGGTGATGATTTCGTCGCGCGCGGCCAGAATGGCCAACCGGGCACCGTTGGGATCCGACAGGCCGATAATCTGGACCTGGGCGCGCATGATGGGCGCCGTCGATGACGTCTGGAAACCGCCGCAGCCGCGCACGATCCTCGCCATATAAGAGGCGGCAGCAACAACCGAGGGCTCCTCGACAGCCATCGGCACCAGATATTCCTGACCGTTGACCAGAAAGTTCGTCGCCACGCCGAGCGGCAGCTGGAACGTTCCGATGACGTTTTCAAGCATTCCGTTCGCGCGCTCGACGGACAGAGCGTCCGGTGCCGACAAGACGGCGCGTGCGCTGTCATCCATCTGCGTTGCTGCCGCAACCTGTACCAGCCTCTCGGCTGGAGAAAGATTGCGCATGTTCTCAATGCGCGATGTCACGGTCATTTTCGTCAACGGCTCACTCCCAAATCAACGCATACCCTTGCGTGGACGGCAAACTGTCCTAGAATGTCGGCGATGAGCAAGGGACAGTTGGCAGAATTATTACCTGTACTGTCCCAGCCGAAGGGTGGGACGATCGGTGAAGGTGGTTGATAGGATCCTTGGCGTTGTCAGCGAGCAGATCGCCAGCGGTCTGTACAAGGCCGGGCAGAAACTGCCGTCTGTCCGGGGCGGGGCCGAGCAATTCGGTGTTTCCAAGAACACGATGGCGGAAGCCTATGACAGGCTTGTTGCCCGAGGGCTCGCCACTGCGCGGCAGGGCTCCGGTTATTACGTGGCGGAGAACCGCCCAGCGCCGGTGCCGAGGATAAAGCCCGACGTCTCCGAGGCGACCAGCATCATGTCGCTGTTGCGGGAACAGCTGGACCAGAATTATCAAACGCGTCCTGGCGATGGCCGCCCGCCGGTCAGCTGGACGGAAGATTCCGACATGCGCCGTATCCTGCGCACGAGCCGCAACGCCACCGCGGAGGTGGATTTCGGCTACGGCAGTTCCTGGGGGCTTGGCCCGCTAAGGGAATGGCTTCGGGTTTCGCTCGCAGAACGGTCGATCGCGACCGAGCCCGACGGCGTCATGCTGACGAGCGGGGTCAATCACGGACTCGACCTGATTATCCGGCATTTCCTCGAGCCTGGCGACACGGTGTTCGTCGACAGTCCAGGCTATTATCCCCTCTATGCGAAGCTTCGGCTGGCCAAAGCAAACGTCATCTCGATAAGCCGGCTCCATGACGGTCCCGATCTCGACGAAGTGCGCCAGAAGCTCGCGCGCTATCGGCCGAAGCTGTTCTTTACCCAGAGCCAGGCCCATAACCCCACCGGCGGCACGCTCACGCCCGCGCATGCCTTCGCCCTCCTGCAGATGGCAGAGGTTCACGATTTTCGATTGGTTGAGGACGATATTTTCGCCGACCTGATCGCCCCGACACTGCCGCGGCTCGCGGCATTTGGCCAGCAGCAGCGGGTCCTCTACGTCGGATCATTCTCAAAGACTTTGTCGGCAAGTCTGCGATGCGGATACGTCGCAGGCGCGCCTGAGGCGATCCGTAGTCTTGTCGACCTGAAGATGATCACGATGGTTGCCACGTCCCTGCATGTCGAGCGGGTGGTGCTGGAGATGATCGAGAGCGGTCAGTATCTGAAGAACCTTAGGCGCTTGCGCGGGTGGATCGAGCATGGGGCAAAGGCGACCGCCCAGGCTCTGACAGCCGTCGGTTTGGAAGTTTCGCTCCCTAAGGTGCAGGGCTTCTACATCTGGGTACCGCTTCCAGCGGCTCTGGACGAAAGCGCCTTCTGTATCCGGGCTGCGAAAGCCAATATTTTCATCGCGCCGGCAAGTGTCTTCTACGCGGATCGCGAGAAAGCCATGCCGGCGGCGATGCGGGTGAATGTTGCGTATGGCGCAGATCCACGCTTCTGCGCCTTTCTGAAAGACGAGATGAAAATATTGACGGTCGTTGGAGGACACGATGGATAACGTTCGGCTGGTCGAAGTGGGGCCTCGCGACGGACTTCAGAACGAGAAGCGTCCACTCAGCGTCGCTGATCGCGTGCAGATGATCGAAGGTCTCATCGAGGCCGGCCTGACAACGATCGAAGCAGGCAGCGTCGTTTCGCCGAAATGGGTGCCGCAGATGGAAGGATCGACGGAGGTTCTGTCCTCGGTCGGTCATCGCGAGGGGATCACCCTGCAGATGCTCGTCCCGAACTTCAGAGGTTTTGAAGCCGCTCGCGATGCCGGCGCCGAAGAAATCGCAATCTTTGCATCGGCATCCGAGAGCTTTTCACAAAAGAACATCAACTGCTCGATCGCCGAAAGCTTCGACCGATTCCTGCCGGTCATGGAGGGAGCGCGCAACGCTGGGATGCGCGTGCGCGGCTACGTGTCATGCGTCCTGGGTTGCCCCTATGAAGGCCCAGTCGCACTGAGTTCCGTCGTCGCTGTCGCGAGCCGTCTCCACGCGTTCGGCTGCTACGAAGTCTCGCTTGGGGACACAATCGGTATTGGCACCCCGAGGGCTGCAGCCACGATGGTCAGGGCGGTTGCGGCCGAAATCCCGGTTTCATCGATCGCGCTGCACGAGCACAACACCTATGGCCAAGCGCTCGCCAACATCCTGGCCTGCCTCGAAGAAGGAGTGAGCGTGTTCGACAGCTCTGTGGGCGGGCTCGGCGGATGCCCTTATGCAAAGGGTGCAACGGGAAATGTAGCCACTGAGGAGCTCGTGTTCATGCTGGACGGCATGGGCATCAAGACCGGTGTCGACCTGCCGAAGCTGGCACGTGTGGCTGTGGAGACGGCGGCAAAACTCGGACGTGATCCCGTCTCTCCGATCTCGAGGATTTTGGCGGCCTCATGAGCCCATATCCGGGGCGATCGGCAGAATGACGTCATGTCTCGGAGTAACTCCCAACGCACGTTTGTACTCGCGATGGAATTGTGACACGCTCCCGTAACCGACGGTGTAAGCGAATTGTGCAATATTATCAGTCACCGCGGTGAGCAAGGAACGCGCATGCAGGAGCGCATCTGCTTCTGGTATTGCAGCGGCTTCATTGACGTCAGCGCGTTGAAATGCTGGTAGAACGACGGCGGGCTCATAGCGGCTGCAGCGGCAAGCTCCTCCACTTTGATCGGCTGCTGATAGTGCATCCGGAGGGTTTGGACGGCTTCCAGAACACGCCGTACCGCACCTTTGGCCAGCACCGGTCGGGTCGCAATATCAACAGGTGTCGGGACTGCTAGCGCGCGCGCTGTCCCTCATCCAGCGCGACCAGTAGGGGGCGCTGGAAGTGATGCATCGGGCAACGGCGCTCCGCGCCAGCCTTCACCGTGGACCTTCACTCGGATGTCACAGAGTTTGCGCTACGCAACCGTATGATAGTGAGCCATACGCGAGAGAAATTGCGCACTGCGTGCGAGCAACTGCTGTCGGCTGCTCGGCACCCCGATGACGTGACGGTGCGGACGATCACCTGTCGGGCGGGCACCAATGTGGCGGCGGTCAACTATCATTTTGGAACCCTTCAGCACCTGATTTTTTCGGCTGCCGAGCGCGTCTATCTCCGCCTTAATGCGGAGCGCCTGGCATTGCTTCAGGCGGCGGTTCAACGGGCCGATCCGGCGCCTGCCTGCGCCGGCGATCTTATCGCAGCGCTTGTCGGGCCATCCATCCGCTGGAGCCTCGATCCCCATTCCAGTTACGGGGTGCTCCGTCATCTGACGACGCTGGCACAATCCAGCGACGACCCAGAAATATTCCGGCCGATGGTTGAGGATATCGAGCATCATCGCCAGTTCGTCCCGCACTTCAGAAAAATCGCGCCATGGCTGAGCGAGGTCGATGTCGGATTCCGCATCTCGTGCCTTCTCGGGGTGCGCACGCAGATGACGAGAAGCCGCGGCCGCACCTACGAACTGACGGACCACCAGCTCGATCTTGGCAATGCCAGCAGCATCATTGCCCTCGTTGTTGCAGCAACGGAGCCGATGTTTACCACGCCGATTTCAAACAGCGTTTCAAAGCCGTCATCCCGCTGAGACGGGAAGCGCCTAGACAGGCTCCAACGCAGGAGCTCCCCATGGTCGAAACGACGTTCATCCACATCACCGATCTACATGTCGGCAATCCTTCCGTCGCCGATAGCCATCTGTTCAGCGACACCTCGGCCACGCTTTCGCGCGTGCTCGCGCTGATCGGGTCGATGGATCAGAAGCCGCAGTTCATTATCGCCAGCGGCGATCTCACCAATCGCGGCGATGTCGAGAGCTACCGCCAGCTGCGGTCGCTGATGGCCGCCACCGACGTGCCGGTCGTCTACGCGATCGGCAATCACGACACGCGCGCCGGGTTCTACAAAGGCATGCTTGACCGAACCAGCGATCTCGATGCCCCCTATGACCACGACCAGGTTATCGGCGGCATCCATATCGTCACGCTCGACACCACGACCCCTGGCGAGATCGGCGGCAGCCTGACGCCCGCGCAATTCGCCTGGCTCGCTCACGCGCTCGACCGGCACGGCGATCTGCCCAAGCTGATCGTTGCCCACCACGCCCCGGTGCTGGGCGACGCTGTTCCGTGGGACCACTGGCGCACGATCGAGTTCAGCCAAAGCCAGCAGCTGGCCGGCGTGCTCAAGGGCCGCAACATCCTCGGGATTCTCTCCGGTCATATCCATCACGACCGGTTCTCCTCATGGCATGGCATCCCCGTCATCGTCGGCATGGGCCAGCATGCCGCGACCGATATCCTGACGACAGACATCCTGCGCATGGTCGAAGGCGCCTCCTTCGGGATCGGCACCATTCGCACCTCGGGCCTGACCATGGCGCTTGTGCCCCTGCCGCAGACCCGCAACGAACTCAACCGCTACGACCTCTCGCTGCTGCGCCACAAGCAGGATGCGGCCATGGCGGGCGCCACCGAATGATCAACTTCTCCCAACAGGAGCTTCCCGCGATGAGAAAACGCACCTTCCTCGGCCTTGCGGTCGCCGCAGTCCTCGGTGCCGCCGGAACAACCGGCGCCGCGCATGCCGAAATGGCTGCCGAGATTACCAAGCCGGTAACCATCACTTTCTACAACTACAACCTCGCCACGGCGAGCGCCGGTGCGGACGCCACCCGCGAGATGATCGCCAAGTTCGAGCAGGAAAACCCGCTGATCAAGGTGAAGACTGTCGGAGTTCCCTCCAACGACATCATCACGCGCCTGCAGGCCGATATGGCCGCCGGCATGCAGCCCGACGTTGCCCAGCTGGTGTTTCGCGACCTCATCTATCTTGCCTCGGATCTGGGTGCACAGCCGCTTGAGGACTTGGCGGGCCCAAAGGGATATGCGGCCCTTACCGACGGACTGATCCCGCGTGGCGTCGACCTCGGCAAGATCAACGGCAAGACCTATGGGCTTGCCTATACGTTCTCGACGCCGATCCTCTACTACAACGCTGATCTCTTCCGCAAAGCCGGCCTCGATCCCGAGACGCCACCCAAGACCTGGGCCGAGGTGAAGACGGCAGCCGAAGCCATCGTCGCCAAGACCGGCGTGGACGGCTTCTTTCCCGGCGCCTACGGCCCGACAGACGGCACCTTCGTCTATCAGGCGATCCTGATGTCGAATGGCGGCAAGGTCCGCGATGGCAACACGCTGACCTTCGCCGACAAGAATGGCATTGAAGCGGTGCAGATGCTGCGCGACATGGTCGACAGCGGCGCCCATGCCCGCCTCGACCCGGCCAATCCGCAGGAGGCTTTTGCCGCCGGCCGGCTGGGCATGTATCTCTACACCAGCGCCCTGCAGAACTCCCTGTCCAAATCCGCCGACGGCAAGTGGGAACTGCGGGTGACCGGCATGCCGGCCTTCGGGACCAAGCCGACCGCGCCCACCAATTCGGGCTCGGCGCTCTATGCCTTCTCGCAGGATCCGGTTAAGCAGCGCGCCGCCTACGAGTTGATGAAGTTCCTCACCTCCGACTACGGCTACACAATCATCACCTCGAAGATCGGCTATCTGCCGCTTCGCCTCAACATCGTCGACGATCCGAAGCTGCTCGGCCCCTGGACAGCGACGCACCCGCTGATCCGTCCGAACCTCGAACAGCTGTCGCGCCTTACCCCCAATGTCGCCTTCCCCGGCCCGAACTATCGCCAGGCCGAAGCGATGATGAAGGAAGCCGTCTCGGAGGCGGTGCTCGGTCCCAATGACGTGGTGAAGGCCCTGTCTGAGGCGCAGGCCAATGCTCAGGCGCTGATGCCCTGAGCACGCGCGAGTGGGGGCGTTGCATCCGCGACGACGCGCGCCCCCATTTGTACCAAGACGAACAGACCGAAGCACAGCAGGAGGCCACCATGCGTCACTGGACGCTGCCCGACACCCACAACATCCGCGACCTCGGCGGCTACAATCGGCAGGCCGGCGGCACCACGCAATGGCGCCGGATCCTGCGCGGGGAAGCACTGCACCCGCTCAATGGCGAGAGCCTGGCGACGCTTGTCGCCGATGATCTCTCGCTCGTCATCGACCTGCGCGGGCCGCACGAGACTGCGGTCACAGACCATCCCTTCATCGGCCACGAGACGGTGTCCTACCGCAATATCGTGCTCTTCGACGCGCTGGCGCCGATCGCAATGGTGCGGCAGCCCTTCGACATGGCGGAGCGCTATTGCAGCGCGCTGGATCATTGTGGCGCGCAGTTCGCCACGGTCTTTCGCGCCATCGGGCAAGCCCGGCCGGGGATGGTGCTGTTCCACTGCACGGCCGGCAAGGACCGCACCGGCGTCGTCGCTGCCATGCTTCTGGCCACCGCCGGCGTCTCACATGCCGACATCGTTGCCGACTATGCGCTCACGGCCTCCGCCGAGGGCCTGATCGCGCAGCTTCGCGCCCGTTCGCTTGCCGCAGGCATCGATGCCGACCATGTGGAGCGGATGCTCGCCAGTGACGCCGCGACGATGGAGGCCTTCCTTGACTGTCTCGATGCGGCGCATGGCGGGATCGCGGCCTATCTCGAACGTATCGGTCTTAACGCAGCAGAGATCGACGCGCTGACGGACCGTCTGTGCGCGTAACACACCCGTCGCGCGCTTTTGCCACGACCGGACCGACGGAAAAGGCCAACGCCTTTCAAACCCACTGGAGCGTAGAATGGCCCTGGCCGCACAAGCACCGACCCGCCGCAGACGGATGACCCAGTCGCGCTGGGCACCCTGGCTCTACCTGTCTCCGGCCCTTATCCTGCTTGTGGTTTGGATCTACTGGCCGCTGGTCGATGCGCTGCGTCTGAGCTTCTACCAGTGGAACATGCTGCCCAATTCGCCACAGATCTATGTCGGCTGGAACAACTACACGCGCATCTTTGCCCTGCCCAAATTCTGGCAGTCGCTGCGCAATACCGGGATCTACATTTTCGGCATTTTGCCGCTGGCCGTGCTGATCCCGCTGGCGATCGCCATCTATACTCATGACCTTCCCGAGCGCTCGCGCAACATCTACCGCGCCATCATCTTCGTGCCGATGATCATCGCGCCGGTGGTGGCCGCCGCCGTCTGGCGCTGGCTGCTCGATCCCGGCTACGGCCTGGTCAACCAGATGCTCCAGGGCATCGGCTTCAAGCCCGTGAAGTTCCTCTCCGATCCCAACACCGCGATCTGGACCGTCATCCTGATCACCGGCTGGAAGCTGATCGGGTTTTCGACGCTGATCCTGTCTGCCGCCAATGCCAACATCAACCCCTCCCTGGTGGAGGCCGCCCGCATGGACGGCGCCAGCAAATGGGAGATCATCCGCGACATCCGCCTGCCGCTCCTCAGTTCCACGGCTCTGTTCCTGGTCGTCATGACGATCCTGCTCGGCGCGCAGTGGAGTTTCACCTATATCAACGTGCTGACAGGCGGCGGCCCGCTCGGCTCCACCTCCAACATCTACTATCTCCTTTGGGATTTCGGCTTCTCCACCATGTCGGTGGGCTGGGGCTCGGCTGCGGCCGTCATCCTTTTCCTCGGCTTCGGCGCAGTGGCCTTTGTGCTCTTCCGCCTGATCGACAGGTATACCTTCCATGACAACTGACGTCCTGCGCGCGCCCCGCCCGATGGCGCGCCCGCTTCGCCGCATCTCGGACAAATCCGGCCTCGACACCGCGGCTGGTCATGTTCTCATGGTCCTCCTGTCGATCCTGTGCCTTTTCCCGGTCTACTGGATGCTGGCGAGTTCGCTGCGTCCCGCCAATGCCATGTTCGAGACGAGCCTATGGCCGACGAGCATGTCGCTCGACAATTACCGGCAGGCTCTGGAGGCCATCCCGATCGGCCGCATGCTGGTCAACACGCTGGTCTTTTCCGTCGTCTCCACGGCCTTTCAGCTTCTGACCGGGCTTCTTGCCGCCTTCGCCTTCGCCCGCTGGACATTCGCGCTCGACAAGCTGGTGTATAGCGCCGTGGCGCTGACCTGGCTGGTACCCTTTCAGGTGGTGATGATCCCGAACTATCTGCTGATTGCCCAGATGGGTCTGCTCGATAGCATCGTGGCGCTGATCCTGCCGAACCTTGTCTCGGCACTTGCCATCCTGCTTCTTGCCCAGGCAATGCGCAGCTTCCCCCGGGAAGTCATCGAGGCGGCGCGTATGGACGGCGCACGCAACTGGCGGATTCTCTGGGAGGTGATGGTGCCCAATCTGCGCGGCACGATCGCCTCGCTTGCCATCCTCATCTTCATCTCGACCTGGAACGAGTATTTCTGGCCACTGCTGCTCAGCCGCACGGCCGAAAATTCCGTCATCCAGATCGGCATCCAGATGTTCATGACGGCCGAGGGCAACCAGTGGGGACCACTGATGGCCGCCTCGACGCTCGCAAGCCTGCCGGTCCTCGTCATTTACGTCGTCCTGCAGCGCCAGGTCGTCCAGTCCTTCATGAAATCCGGTATCCGCTGATGCGCGGCAGGCCCAATCTCGCAGGCATCGGCCGCGACACGTCCACCCTCGCACACCTGCACAACCGTCGTCCGGGAGACATCTGATGGCTGATCTGACACTCTCAAACCTGAAAAAATCCTACGACGGCAAGCCGGTCCTGCATGGCGTCGATATCACCATCCCCGATGGCCATTTCGTCGTCATCGTCGGTCCGTCGGGCTGCGGCAAGTCGACCCTCCTGCGTATGATCGCGGGACTGGAGGAGGTCACGTCAGGCACGATTTCCATCGGTGAAACGGTGATGAACGACATCGAGCCGGCCGATCGTGGCTGTGCCATGGTGTTCCAGAACTATGCACTCTATCCGCACATGACCGTGCGCCAGAACATCGCCTATCCGCTTCGGATCGCCAAGCTGCCGCGGGCCGAGCGCGACAGCAAGGTCGAGGCTGTGGCGAAGATCCTGAACCTGACGGAGTATCTCGACCGGCGCCCGGCGCAGCTCTCCGGCGGGCAGCGGCAACGCGTGGCCATGGGCCGCGCGATGGTGCGCGAACCCGACGTCTTTCTGTTCGACGAACCGCTGTCCAATCTCGATGCACTGCTGCGCGTCCAGATGCGCATCGAGATCAAGAAGCTGCACCGGCGCCTCAAGGCGACGTCGGTGTTCGTGACGCATGATCAGGTCGAAGCGATGACGCTTGCCGACACGCTGATCGTGATGAATGCCGGTCGCGTCGAGCAGATCGGATCGCCCGCCGAGGTCTACCGAAAGCCGGCCTCGGTCTTCGTCGCCGGGTTCATGGGGGCGCCGGCCATGAACCTTTTCCCGGCCGCCATCGGGGCCGGCGGCGCTCTCGTCATCGATGCGCCAACTGGCGGGGTCGGCATCGGCCGGACAAGCCTTGCGGAAGGAACTCCGGTCACCGTCGGCGTCAGGCCGGAAAACCTCCTGCTGAGTGAAACTGCCGGAGCCGGCCTTCCGGCGACGGTCGACTTTGTCGAGGAACTGGGTGGCTCGCGTGTCGCCTATTGCACCCTTGGCGACCGGGAGATCGCAGCGACCCTGCCACCCGGCGACCAGCAACTGGAAGGCCGGCCCGTCTGGCTGACCCTGCCGCCAGAGGCACTGCACCTCTACGACCGGATCACAGGACAGCGCATCGACGTGCCGGTCCATGCCGCCAGGAGCAGCATCCCGAGCGCTTTCGCGCCGTCCATGTGATGTGACGCATGGAGGCAGCTCAATGTCGCCCGCTTGGTCCTGCGATTGGTTGCCACTCGACAGCAGGTGAAGGCGTCAGAGATCCCGTATCGTTGGATCACCGCCGGCCAAGGCGTGTAAAATCCCGTCATGTATCACGTCCGCAAGCGGGTCGTAGACCCGCAAGCGAACGCACAAGCGCGGCTATTTGCAGAGATATACGCGTGACATTTAGAGCGTCGGGAGCGTTCCAACAACTCTGAGGGATAGACCCTCGTAGGGCTCCAGATTGATAGTCAATGCGCCATCTTCTGTAAGGTCGCCTTCGATTGACTCCGCAATCATGTCGACGACAGGTCCTGGCCTGACGTTCTGCAAGATCACGACTTCGGAGATCGCCGAGGAGCTGAAATTCAGGGCGGTCACCTGCGTGCCTCGTAGATCCGGAAGTTCGTGGACCATGATGAGCAAACCTGGGGCGGTGGTATCAGGTATCGAGACTTGTCGACTGGCCGCGATCCCATAAGCTTCCCGAACGGCCAGCAGGCGTTTGAGCTGCGAGGCAAACGAGTCCGGCTGCGCGAGCTGCTCGCTGATCGGGCCGTATAGGGCGCGGGCACGCGGCATGCCGTCGGCGGAAAACTCCTCGCCAGAGTTCTGACCCGTCAGATCATAGGCGCCGCGTTCGATCCAGCGGGTGTCGCCGTCGGCCATCAGGTGCTGCACCTGAGCCGGCGTTAATGGCAAAGCGCCGACCAGATCCCATCCGGAAAGCGCGAATACGCCCGGCTGAAAAGCGTTGTACATCACCAGCAGAAGGTGAATTTTCTGGATCAGCTTTGTCGTCTCGTCATCGATGCTTTCCAGGTCGGCAATGTCGAGGGCTGCGGCAATGACGCTCGCTGTCGTGCAGGCGATGCCGTTGGTGACAAAGGGAAGGTTATAGGGGGCGTTGGGTCCCGAAAGGCGCTCGCGTATTACGTCGCGAATATGCATGCGCAGCGTACGCCCCTGCCAGGTCTGGCCGGCAAAGGTGTAAATATCGTCTGCATGCAATGTCCAGAAATGCACGAGTTCCGTCGTCAGTTCATCGTGATTCTGGAGCGCATGAATAAGCGACGCAGGATCGATGCCAAATTCATGGACCATCCGCAGCATCATGCGCAAGAACTCGGTATTGCCTGTCAACAGCGCGTGATGATAGGCCGGGCGCGTGATGAAATCGTAGGACAGATCCGCTCCACCCTTTGACATCGCGGCAATATCATCGATCGTCAGGTTAAGCTCCTGAAACGAAAACCCGCCGGCCTTGCGGATCATGCCAGCGAGCAGTGCGTTGCCCGTCACGGAAAGCGGATGGCTTTCCGACCATGCCGGCCCCTCCACTCGGCGCTCGACGCCGAGAAATCCATTCGCGTCCAACCGCAGGCCACGGGCGCCCATCTGGTCGATCGAATGCAACGCATCGCCGATGATCATCTGTTGCGCGGCAAATGATGGATCCAGCCAGTTCAGGCTCGGCTGCCCCTCCTTGAAGTAGTGCAGGTAAACCCAGCGGCGCTCCTTGCCGTCGACGCCGGTAATAGGGCCGGTCGCACTCCAGTCCGTCTCTTTGACGCCGGGCTCGAAGAAAATGACCCGCTGGAGCTGGCCGACAATCAAGCCACGATCCCTCAGGTAGTCAACGGTATCGGCAGGCAGGTTGACCGCCTCCCGGCCCTCAGGCACGTCCGGAAGACGCTGCCATTCTTCCTCTGGAATTTCGACCATGTGATAGAGACCAGGGTAGGTCGAATGATTCATTTCGGCGAGCCGAAAATCCGGACCCTTGCCCGTGTGTGAAGGAATGACATCGTCAATGACAATGGCGTTGTGTGCCGCCGCCATGCGGCTGATGGCAACGAATTCCTCGTTCGTGCCGAAAGTCGGATCGATGTCGAAGCTTATTCTGTCGAAATTGCCGTCGATCGTCGGGCTGTAGACGCCGTCTTTCATACTGCCGGCACGTTTCATCGGTCCCGTGTGAATACCGCGTACGCCGATCGCCGAAAGGGCTGACCACAGATGTGCGTCGCCAAGGGTCCTGAGAACGGATTCGCCGGGCAACGGGATTACCGAAGGGGGATAGGCCGTCATCCATACCGATGCGATCGATGAAGCGACACGAGGCCGCGCCTCTGCATAGGGCCGCTGCCATAGGCGCGACTGCCCGCCGTAGGCCTCGGCAAATGTACGTGCTTGTTGCAACATCGACAAAGCGACGAGCTCTTCGATTGATTCATTGCTTGGTAGCGTCATTAATGCCTCGAAGCCGGAGCGGGAGTACAGGGATTATTGCAGGCCGATGCAGGTAGCAAGCCTCCCGAAAAGAGCCTGCCTATTGGAAACTGCATCCTCACTTACCCCGGAGTTGTCGGTTCTACCAACAGACTTCTTGCTTTCCTCACACCCAAAGCGTCCGAACACCGATAGCGCGACATCCTCAAATCCAGGTTTCGCGGTGCCCAGTAAAGAGCGGAGCTGCCGGCACACCCACTCTGCAAACCGCGTAAGTACCGAGTCGACGGTTCCTTTGGGTTTAAGGCGGTCGAGTTTTCAGATCGCTGCGCCATCAGGCCCCGCAACCAAATCATCAAAAAGCACACTTAGCTCTAAGCTGCGGGTGTTTTGCGTTGCGGCGGACCTCGCCCAGGATGGCTCCCGCCGCGCCGATCCCCGCCGTCACTCCGCGGGTTTGCCCTCCGACCTGCTCGTTCGAAGGGAAAGAAACTCGAAAAGACGCGCGACGGCCTCCGCGCCGGGATCGATGTGACCTTCGAGCTGCCGGGCATTTATGTAAGCCGCCCGGCCTGCGCGTGCGCTGAGATAGGTTGCGGTCAGGTTGGCGCCGGCGCGGGCTGCACTGGCCGCTGCTGCAAAACCCTTGTCATAGGCGTCCAGTGCAGGCGAGAGCGCATCGACCATGGTGCGGTCGCCGAGCTCTGCGCCGCCGATTTCCTGCATGCGGGCAAGGCCGGCTTTGAGCGCGTCGCGCATGCCAAGCCCACTTGAGGCCCCATCGCCTGCCGCGGCAAAGAAGATGGCGAGCAAGACGCCGGAAGAGCCGCCCATGGTCTGGCTGAGTTCCTGGCCCATGGCGCGAAAGAGCTGGGTGTGATCTGCAAGCGGTAGCCGATCGAGGGCCTCGATCAGGGCACGCGCGGCGCTTGCAAGGGTCGAGCCGGTGTCACCGTCGCCGGATTTGGCATCGAGCGCGTTAAGGTGTTTTTCCGCCTCGATCAGGAGCTTGCAGCACTCTGTGAGGAATTGACGGGTGGGCAGATGCTGCGAGGCAAGCGGCGCGATCGGGGTCAGTCCATCGGGCAGGGCGATGACGTTGACGGGTCGCATCGCCGTCACGCCTGGCCATGCTGCAAGGCCGACCGGCTTGGCCAGCAAGTCGAGATCGGCCTTTTCCGCCGGCAATACGGAGATCGAAAAGCCCTGCATGTCGAGCGAGGTCATCATCGCAGCAGGCCCGACGATATGCGAGAGGCGCGCGCCGATCGCCGATTGAACCAGTTCGTTGACGACCACGGCCATTTCCAGCACGGAGGTGCCGCCGAGATT
Organism: Rhizobium sp. Leaf306; assembly: GCF_001423425.1. GTDB lineage: Bacteria > Pseudomonadota > Alphaproteobacteria > Rhizobiales > Rhizobiaceae > Neorhizobium > Neorhizobium soli. The sequence continues at coordinate 897,094 of NZ_LMNX01000003.1, read as the reverse complement.
GTTGACAAGTACGACATGCGGCTTGTCCTCCATGCCCGCCGCAAGCCGGTCCACCATGGCGGCCACGGCGCCGCGCACGCCGTCATACTCGATCTGCTCCACACCCGCCTCACCGTGGATGCCAAGGCCGAGTTCGGCGTGACCTTCGGGAATGCGTTTTTCCTTCGGCGAGCCCGGCACGGTACAGGTGTCGAGTGCAATGCCGATCGAGCGGGTATTGGCGATCACCCGCCGCGCAGTGTCGATGACGTCATCAAGACTTGCGCCGTTTTCCGCCATCGCACCGGCGATCTTGTGGACGAAGAGCGTGCCCGCCACACCGCGGGACTGCGGCAGATCGGGGAGCGCGATGTCATCGTCCACGATCACCATGCCGACATTCAGCCCGAATGCACGGGCGCGTTCAGCCGCAAGACCGAAGTTCAGCCGGTCGCCTGTATAGTTCTTGACGATCAGCAGGCAACCGAGCGGCCCAGTTACGGCGAGAATTGCGGTCAGGATGGCATCAACGCTCGGCGAAGCGAAGACATCACCACAGACGGCGGCTGTCAGCATGCCGCGTCCGACGAAACCGGCATGGGCCGGTTCATGGCCGGATCCGCCGCCCGAGACAATCGCGACCTTCGACTTGTCCCAGTCGGATCGCAACACGACGCGGATGTGCGGATAGCCGTCGAGGCGGCTCAGCGCTCCGGCCGAGGCCATGAGCATGCCGTCGATCGCCTCGGTAACGGCATTTTCGCGGCTGTTGAGGAATTGAGACATGAGACCCTCCCTTAGACGAGACGCATTCCGGCCGCATCGAAATAGATCGGCTGGTGCGGCTGGATTTTGATGATGTCGCCGCCCTTCAGGGCGGTGTGGGCATCGGTGACGGTGATGATCGGATATTCCCCAAGTATGAGATGAAGACGCGTCTGATCGCCGAGATGCTCCACCCGGACCACCTTGGCTTCCTGCCCTTCTCCCTGGAGAATATGCTCGGGCCGAAGCCCGATCGTATGGGCCCCCGCCGATGCTCCGGGGAAGAGGTGTGCGGGGAGCACGTTGATGCGCGGCTGGCCTAGCCGGGTCGCGGCATAGATGCTGACCGGCGCCTCGTAGATCTCGCGCGGCGAACCGAACTGCACGAGGCGTCCTTCCTTGAGCACGCCGACATGGGTTGCCATGGTCATCGCCTCGATCTGGTCATGCGTCACGTAGAGGAAGGTGGCGCCGGACCGGGCCTGGATGTTCTTCAGTTCGACCCGAAGGTCGGCGCGGAGTTTCGCATCGAGCGAGCTCAGCGGCTCATCCATGAGATAGATCTGCGGATTGCGGACCAGCGCCCGGCCGATCGACACGCGCTGCATCTCGCCGCCCGAAAGGGCCGTTGCCCGGTTGTCCAGCTTGTGGGCGATCTGCAGGACCTCGGCGATTGCCTTCACCTTCTGGTCGATCACCGCCTGCGGCGTGCGCAACAGCGGCGATTTCAGCGGAAATTCGAGGTTCTGCCGCACGGTCATGTGCGGGTAGAGGGAATATTGCTGGAAGACCATGGCGACATTGCGCTGTGCCGGCGTCAGCCCGGCCATGGACTGTCCGGCAATCCTGATGTCGCCGCTGTCCTGCGTGTCGAGGCCCGAGACCAGGCGCAGCAGCGTGCTCTTGCCGGCTCCGGTCGGACCGAGAAGCACCACGAAGGCGCCGTCCGGTACGGTCATCACCACGTCGTCGAGCGCGCGGGTGGCGCCAAACGACTTGCGGATGCTGGAAAGGACGACTTCAGCCACGGGTGAGAACTCCTTCATTGGCTTCGGACACCAGTGCGATCCCGCTGTTCGCATCAAACAGGGTGAGTGAGCGGCGATCGAATTCAAGCCCGACGGGAACATCCGTCCGGATGGCATCGCTCGACGCCGTCCGCGCCTTGATCTCGCCATGGGCCGTCTCGATCGTGACGATCTGTGTGGTGCCGAGATATTCGACGGCTGCCACCCGTCCGCGAAGACCGGCTTCGTCCGACAGGTGGACATGTTCCGGCCTGACGCCGAGCGTGAGCGCACCCTTGCGGCCTTCGCGGGACTTTGGAACCTCGATGCGGGATACACCGATCGTCACCGCGTTGCCCCCGTCGTCGATCGCACCTTCGAATTCCAGGAACGACATCGGCGGCGAGCCGATGAATTTCGCCACGAACTTGGTTGCCGGCCAGTCATAGATCTGCTGGGGCTTGCCGAATTGCTCGATCACGCCATGGTTCATGACGACAATCTTGTCGCCCATCTGCATGGCTTCCAGCTGGTCGTGGGTGACATAAACGGTGGTCGCCCCCATGCGGTCATGCAGGGCGCGCAGCTCCTCCGCCATATGCTCACGGAACTCCGCATCGAGCGCCCCGAGGGGCTCATCCATGAAGAAGGCCTTCGGCTGGCGCACGATCGCACGGCCGAGTGCGACGCGCTGGCGGTCGCCGCCCGAAAGCCCGCCGACCGGTTTGTCGAGGATGGATTCAATCTGCAGGATACGGACGACTTCCGCCACGCGGCGATCGACTTCCGAGCGCGCTATGCCCTGGCTGACCAAGGGATAGGAGATGTTCTTGCGCACGTTCATGTGCGGATAAAGCGCAAACATCTGAAAGACGAAGGCGATGTCGCGCTCGCTCGCGCGCTTCATGCCGACCTCTTCGCCGCCGATATAGATCTCGCCACTGGTCGGCAGTTCAAGGCCGGCCATCATCCGCAGCGTCGTCGTCTTGCCGCAGCCGGACGGGCCGAGCAGCATGAAGAACTCTCCATCCTCGACGGTGAAGCTGGACGACTTCACCGCATTGAAGGCACCGAAGTCCTTGCGCAGGTTTTCAACGCGAATCTGGGCCATGACTTACTCCGGAAAATGACTGACGACGATGAACATGAGGGTTCCGATCAGCGTCACCGGAAAGGAGAAGGTAAAGAGTGTCAGCGAAAGCGGCTGCATGAGCATGATCACGCCGAGCGCGATCAGCGCCGAGGCGAACATCTCCCATTCGGGTCGCCGGAACCGGCGCAGGCGGGCAAGGAAGTTCATCATTTGCGCACGGCTCCGAAGGTGATGCCGCGCAGCAGATGCTTGCGCAGCAGCACGGTGAAGATGATCACGGGCAGCAGGAACAGTGTCGCTGCAGCCGCAACGGCCGGCCAGTCGATACCGCCGCCAACCGACAGGATGGTCGGGATGAAGGGGGGCGCCGTCTGGGCATTGCCGCTCGTCAACAGGACTGCGAAAGCATATTCGTTCCAGGCGAAGATCAGGCAGAAGATCGCGGTCGAGGCGATGCCTGTTGCCGCCTGCGGCAGGACGACTTTGTAGAAGGCCTGGAAGCGGGTATAGCCATCGATTAGTGCCGCTTCTTCGTATTCGCGCGGGATTTCGTCAATAAATCCCTTGAGCAGCCAGACCGACAGCGACAGGTTGACCGCCGTATAAAGCAGGATCATGCCGAGGTGCGTATCCGAAAGCCCCAACTGACGGAACATCAGGTAAATCGGGATTGCGACGGCGATCGGCGGCATCATGCGTGTCGACAGGATGAAGAACAGGAGGTCATCCTTGAGCGGCACCTTGAAGCGGCTGAAGGCGAAGGCTGCCAGCGTCCCGAGGAAGATCGACAGGAATGTCGAGCCAAAGCCGATGATGACCGAGTTCAGGAATCGTTGCCCGAAGCGCGACGGGCCCGAAATGATCATGCCCCTTTCCCGTGTGATCTTGTCATACCACGTGGTGGGTGCCGGCAGTTTGGCGAGGTCTTCCGCCGAGGGGCGCGACTGTGTCGTGAAGAGGTTTACGTAGCCTTCAAGCGTCGGCTCGAAGACGACCTTCGGCGGATAGCTGATCGAATCCGGGCCGGACTTGAAGCTCGTCGAAATGATCCAGATGAGCGGGATCAGCGTGATCACCGCATAAAGTCCGACCAGGATGCCGGCAATCCACTTCGAGGCGGGCGACGGTTCGGTGACGGAATGGGCGCTCATCGTTCCTTAACCTTGTTCAGGGCCTTCACGTAGATGGAGGCGAGGCCGAATACCGTGACGAACAGGACAATTGCATAGGCGCTGGAATAGCCGGTCCGCCATTTCTCGAAGGCCTCGCGCTTGAGGTCGATCGAGGCGAGCAGCGTCTCGTCCCCCGGCCCGCCGCCGGTAAGGAGGACCACGAGGTCGAACATCCGGAAGTTCTCGATGCCGCGGAACAGGACTGCAAGCATCAGGAATGGCAGTGCCATCGGCAGCGTGATCGTCCAGAACTGCCGCCACTTCGATGCGCGGTCGACTTCCGCTGCTTCATAGATGTAATCGGGGATGGAGCGCAGCCCGGCGAGGCAGATCAGCATGACGAAGGGCGTCCACATCCAGGTGTCGACAATCACGATCGCCCAGCGCGCCCAGCCGCCGGGGCCAAGCATCGAGAAGCTGTCGGCGGGAATGCCGGTCAGGAATTCGACGGCGTAGTTCACGAGGCCGATCTGCGGCTGGTAGAGGAAGGTCCAGAAGTTGCCGACCACGGCGGGCGAGAGCATCATCGGGATGACGATCAGCGTCGTCACCAGGTCGTTGCCCTTGAACTTGCGGTTGATCAGCCATGCCAGGGAGAAGCCGATCAGCACCTGGAAGGTGATCGTCCAGATGAGGAAATGGGCGGTCGTCTGCATGTTCGCCCAGGTGTCGGCGTCGGTGAGGATGCGCGTGTAGTTGCGCAATCCGACCCATTTCACCTCCGCGTTCGGCTTGTTCGCGGCAAAGTTCGTGAAGGACAGGCGGATCGTCCAGATCAGCGGAAATATGTTGACCGACAGAAGCAGGAAGATCGTGGGTGCTACGAAGATCCAGGCGATGGCCCTGTCGCTTAAGCCCCGGATGCGTCTGGCAACCGGTTGTGGCGTCGCACGGGCGAGGCGGTCTGCGGGTGTGTCGGTCATCGTCCGGATCCGTGTGGCGTTTCCAAAGGGCAACCGCATGCGGTGCCGTGGCCGGTGAGGCAACAAGGCAAAGCTCGGGTTGTGCCGGCAGGCTGGGTTTCTAAAGATGTGCAGGCGGCAACGCTTGGCTTTGGCTTTCCCCCGGCATTACCGGGGGAAAGATTAGAGACACTGCGCCAGGATCAGATCCAGGAGCCAAGATCTTCTTGTGTCAGAGCTTGCCTTCGTCCTCGAACGTTTCCGTCCAGTCGGCAATCAACCCGTCCAGAGCTTCCTTCGCGGTGCCATTGCCAGCGACGACATAGTCGTGGAACCGCTTCTGCGATGCCTGCAGCAGCGTCGCATAGGACGGCTCGGCCCAGAAGTCCTTCACGATCGCCATGCTGTCGAGGAAGGTCTGTGCATAGGGCTGGCTCTTGGTAAAGTTCGGGTCTTCGACAACGGCGCGAAGGCACGAGAAGCCGCCCATGGACCACCATTTGTCCTGTACATCCTTCTGGGCGAACCATTTGATGTAGCCCAGTGCGCCGTCCATGTTGTCTGTATTGGCGACGACCGAAATGCCCTGGCCGCCGAGCTGGGCGAACTTCTCGCCACCGGGCCCTGCGGGATTGACGAGATAACCAGTCTTTCCGCCCCCGACATTCGGATCAGCCTCGAACCCCGGCCAGGTAAAGGCGAAGTTCATCTGCATGGCGACCTGGCCCGATTTGTAGGCGTCGATGCCTTCGCCCATGTAGGTGTTGGATGTGCCCGGTGCGACGCAGCAATCATAGAGCGACTTGTAGAATTCGAGACCCTTCACGGCGCCTGCGGAATCGACGAAGCCTTTCATGTCATAGGGCTTCTTCGGGTTTTCGTACTTGAAGCCATAGCTGTAGAGCACGTCCATCACGCCCATCGTGATGCCTTCAGAGCCACGTTCGGTATAGATCGAGGCGCCGTAGACGGTCTTGCCATCGATCTTGCGGCCCTGGAAGAATTCGGCGACCTGCTTCAGTTCGTCGAAGGTTGCGGGCGGCGTCAGGTCGCGACCGAACTTTTCCTTGAAGGCGGTCTTAATTTCGGGCCGCTCGAACCAGTCCTTGCGGTAGGTCCAGCCGACCACGTCCCCGAAGGCTGGCAGCGACCAGTAGTTCGGGGTGTTCTTCGGCCATTCGGAATAACCCGTGACGGTTGCCGGAACGAAGGCATCCATCTTGATGCCTTCCTTGTCGAAGAACTCGTTGAGCTTCACATACCAACCGTTCTCGGCGGCGCCGCCGATCCACTGGCTGTCGCCGATCATCAGATCGCAGAGCTTTCCGCCCGAGTTGAGTTCGTTGAGCATGCGGTCGGCGAAGTTCGGCCACGGGACGAACTCGAATTTCATCTTGATGCCGGACGACGCCTCGAAGCCCTTGCTGAGTTCGACGAGTGCGTTTGCCGGGTCCCATGCGGCCCAGCAGAGCGTCAGTTCTTTTTCGTCGGCATGCGCCATCATAGTGCCGAAACCCATCGAACAGGCGACCGTTCCGGCAGTAAGCAGACCTTTCACGTAAAGCGATTTCATCATGTCATCCTCCCAGCGCCGTCCGGTCTCCTGCGGATGGCGAAACGCCCTTGCGGGCCAAATGCCGGCTCCGGACCCTAATCTCTGGCCGGCCTCCTCCAGCGGAACGGGGTGTAATGGATGCCTCTCCCGAACCCAGATGGAGGCTAATTGATGTGCGCACCTCAAAGCAAGTGATTTTTGAGGTGCGCACATCAATTCTTGCGTTTGCTGATGTTTTGAAGGAAAGCTCTGGAAGGCGGAAATCATGGGAAGTCGTCATGCGTCCAACAGCGAAGGATCTGGCCGAGGCTGCAGGCGTCAGCCTTGCAACGGTCGATCGTGTCTTGAACGAACGACCGAATGTGAGCCCGAAGGCCGCCCGGCTGGTCAATGACGCAATCGAGCGGATCGGCTTCGTTCGAAATCCGGCGGCTGTCAGCCTTGCCCGCAACAAGGTGTACCGTTTTCTTTTCCTGCTTCCGGCAAGCGGCGATCTATACCTCAAGGAGCTCCTGCGGCACGTTGAAGAGCTGACCGATGCGCTCAAGGGCGACCTCACCGAGATTGCCTACCGCCAGATCGGGATCGACGATGCGCATGGCGTGGCAAAGCTGCTCTCCAGCCTCGACAAGGAGGAGGTCGATGGCGTGGCTGTCATGGCGCCCGAATCGCCTCAGGTGCGAGACGCCATGGCGCGGCTTCTCCAGCGCAACATCAAGGTGGTGCAATTCCTGTCCGGTCAGGAAAAGCTGCCAGAGGCTGATTTCGTCGGTATCGACAACTTTGCGGCGGGTGCGAGTGCGGGCAAGCTGATGGGCATGCTTGCGGGTTCCCATCCGGGAAAGGTCATGGTGATCGCGGAAACCATGCAGTCGCTCGACAGCATCCAGCGCCGCCTTGGCTTCGACCACGTGATCAACAGCGCCTTTCCGCATCTGACCTGTCTGCCGTCCATCGAAACCCACGCCGACGAGGCACGTAGCCAGCAGGTGATGGCCCGCGTGTTGGCCGGCAATCGCGATGTTTCCGGAATCTACGTGCTGAGCGCAGAGGCTCGCGTGCCGATCCTGGCTGCTGCCGGAAACGTCGATCTCGGCACCATTGCCGTGGTTGTCCACGAGCGAACTCCCTTCACCGAACAGGCGCTCCGGGACGACCGTATCGATGCCGTGATCGCACAGGATCCGGGCCATGCGGTGCGCAGTGCAATTCGCATCATGCGCGCCCGCTCGGATGCCCGCGAGCCGCTCGCCGCACAGGAAAAGATCCGCATCGAAATTCTACTCAAGGAAAACCTTTGAGCCGTACGAAGGGCCGGCGAATCCGCGGGCAATTTTTCAGAGGCTTTTGGGTCAGCCGGATGCGCAGCAAATAAACGAGTGCTTGCAACAGTTTACTGGATTTGATCCATTGTTTGATTGTGGGATCTGATTGTGTTCAGGGGGCAAATTATGAGCCTCTGTGCGCTCGGCACCCGGAATCACTGAACCTTGCGAATTTCCGGTAAACATCTCTTTTCGAGTTTGTGTTTTATGTCGATTTTGCTGGCAGCGATCATGGCGACGAATTGTTCTGCGCAACTGCGGCCAACTGCTGCTCCATCACATCGAGGACCTCCATCTGTAAGAAGTCGATCAGGCCAGCGCACGATCGAATTTGGCTTAATCTAGCTCCAGTCGAGAATCTGTTTGAGCGAACCTTGTTGAGCCGTCCGTCCGGCTGACTCCAGCCTTCTTGCCGACAGGTCTCCCATCCAAGTTGTCTATTTATCCGAAAGAGCGCTCCACGAGTTTCTCAGGCATGACGTCGCGATGGCCTTATCCAGCGCCATGACGACGGTGGGCCGCACGCTCTGATGCGATCTCGACGAAGACTTACGTTCGGCACGGATCTCTCTTAAATAGTGCGTCGATCTGAGGCGCGTTTTGAGAAAACGATTGCCAGAGGAGCACGGCCAGAACGAACATCACATTCCAGGCAATCACCACGTCCGAGAGGAAGTGGCCTCCGAACATCACTCGGTTGAATGAGAAGGCTGCCGCGACAATGCCGACCGCTGCGAGATAAGTTGTCCGGTGTCTGGGGGTGACGAACACGACAAGTGTGAGCAGCGCAAAGGCGCTTGCGGCCTCTCCCGAGATGAAGGAACAATTCCTGACGCATTGGTCGGTGAGCTGCCACGGAGGGGTAAAGATCGCACTGCCGCCGAATTCGTCGAGTGCTCTTGGACGCGCCCTCCCGACCAGCATCTTGATGACTTGAACGCCCAGCCCCGGACCTGCTGCAAAGAACGTCAGCACGAATAACAACTTATGCGGTGCGGCTGAGTATTTCGGGTTCCTGAGGAAAGGACTTGCAAGCAAAAGCACGATTGCAAACCCGATCACGACCCAAGGCAGAAGCCTGTTGAGGTCACGAAACGCAATGAGGAAACTGTTTTCCTCGAAAGCGAAGCCCGCGATGGGATCCCAGAAATAACGACTGACGATCAGGTCGATTTCCGGCACAGTTGCAAAGATCAGCGATACAAAACCCAGAAGCATAAGCGCCTCTGGAAGCAAACGGTGTGCTTCGTCTTCAACGGTCTTCGGATTTGCTTTTTGAACGTGGTTGAGATCAGTTGCGTCCATGGGTGGTTCCTATGTGAGGACCACGTTCTCTCGCCGGATTATCAAGATTTGACCGAGAACCGGAGAAGAGCATGTCAAAGTCAGAGAGTTTGACGATGATCTCATCGCTCGTGCTGGTCGTCGAGGACGACCAAGAGATTGCTTCCCTTATTGAAAAATATCTCGCAAGAGCCGGCTACAGGACGGTAAAGGCTTCGACAGGCCTTACGGCTCTCACCCATGTCCAGAGATTGCAGCCCGACCTGATCCTGCTCGATATCGGCCTGCCTGACATCGATGGCTTCGATCTTCTGTCGAGGGTCCGGGCAAATTCGAGCGTGCCGGTCATCTTCCTGTCGGCGATGGATGACAGTACCGACAAGTTGCTCGGCCTGAAGCTCGGCGCCGATGACTATGTCACCAAACCGTTCAACCCGCAGGAAGTAGTGGCGCGGGTGGGCGCTGTCCTCAAGCGCACCAGAGGCGTTGGCGCTCATGAGGTTGTCCGGCACGACGGGGTCGAGGTTCAGCTGGAGTCCCACATCGCGATTGCCTCGACGGACAAAGGCCGGGTCGAACTGCCGCTGACCGCAACGGAGTTTCGCCTTCTCGTTTGTTTCGTCCGGTCGCCGTTTAAGACCTTCGAAAGAGCATCCTTGCTGGACGCGTGCATGCCCGAAAGCGATGCGCTCGATCGAACCGTCGATACGCATATCGCCAACCTCAGGCGAAAGCTGGCGAGTTGCGGCCTGGACGGCTTTATCGTTGCCGTGCGCGGGATAGGCTATCGTTTCGCGAGGTCGACAGGTGTCTAGACCGGCTCTATCAACACTGACGGCGGCTCTGGTTTCCGTCATTCAACTGATGACCATCGCGCTCCTCTATATCCTGACCGACTGGTATATCGATCATGCCGAATTATCGGCACTGGACGCGCTGCCCCCCGATGCGAAACGTGCCTGGGTCAGCATCAACAATGGCGAGATCCCCGCACCGAGCGATCTCGCGGCACTCGCGCCGCTCTATCCGACACTGGAAGAGGCGACCGAGGCGTCCCCTGTCGAGGGTGTTTTAGGTTTCGGATTTCTGCTGATCGTGTTTACCAGCGGCATTGGCGTCGTCCTGGCCTACCGGCTCGTCGCGCCGCTCACCCGCCTGACGGCCGCAGCCGAAAAGATCCGGCAGGGCGATTTTCAGGTCACGGTCGAACCGGGCGCAACCAAGGAAGTCGAAACGCTTGCGATCACCATCAATCGCATGGCGAGCGAGTTGCTTGCATTGGAGACCCGCCTGAAATTCAACACGCGCGCGGTGGCCCACGAATTGCGCACACCACTGACGGTGCTGCAGGGCAATCTGCAAGGCATGACTGACGGCGTCATTCCCGTCAGCGAAGCCCAGTTGCGTGCGCTTTTGGCGCAGACACGGGGCATGTCGCGGCTGGTGGACCAGCTGAACACGCTCTCACTGGCAGGCACGATCGACTTTGTGACCGCGACCATGGCGACCGACCTGGCCTTGCATGCTTCGGAGACGGTGACCCTGTTCCAGATCTCCGCAGGCGGTGATGTCAATTTCCGAACCTACCTTGCGCCCGCACCGGCAATGATCGATCCGGACCGTTTCCGCCAGGCTATCCTCGCTCTTCTGGAAAACGCACGGCGATACGCGGGCAATTTCGGGCCGATCGATGTTCATACCGGGGTGGATGGCACGGGGCGGTCGTTCATTTCTGTCCAGGACAAGGGTCCAGGACTACCAGACTATGCGCAGCACTCCTCTTTCGACATGTTCTGGAGAAGCGAGAGGCTCAGCGGTCGTGGCACAAGCGGTTCAGGGCTTGGTCTGACGATCGTCAAAGCGATTGCGGAAGGCCACAATGCCCGCTTGGAGGTCGGAAACAATCCTGACGGCGGCGCATACGCCAAGGTTACATTTGAGGTCGCGTAGACCTAAGCGATCCCGAGGACACTCCAACTGAAATGGAGGCGAACAGCGCCTGCCTGTCGCACCGGGTAAGAATCTACCGCTTCTGACCGGCAGCGGAAATGCCTCCGCCTTGCGCCTCAAATTCGGTCGTCAAGCACTGCATCGCTCAATTCAGACAGTTGGCCTAGCTTCGTGACGTCGTCACGTCGTCGGTGTGCATCGTCCATCCTGTTGAACGTAGCTTCCGGGATGGGGCCGCTGTTCGCACAATCCCGTATTCGCTACTTCCCTGAAACAGAAGTGAAGCCTTGCCTGCAGCGCTCATAGCGCTCGACGAGGGACAATTTCACGCAAGTGGCGATGACGAGGAGACGTTTCATGGCTGGAAGCGGCAAAGCAACGGGCGCTGTCCTGATCGGCCTGGCGCACGCCCATGCCGAAGCGCCACCGGTCGACGTGATCATCGTCGGAGGTGGGTCCGCCGGAGCGGTGCTTGCGACGCGCCTCAGCGCCGATCCTCATCGCACCATACTGTTGCTGGAAGCGGGGCCTGATTTCGCGCCGAGCGCCTATCCGCAGAGCCTGACCGATGCCGGCACTGTGGGGACTCCGGATTTCGATTGGCACTATCACAGCGACGACACGACAAAGCTCGGCCATGACATTCCATTGCCGCGGGGCAGGGTCGTCGGTGGCAGTTCCGCCGTCAATGGTACGGTCGCCATGCGGGCACGGCCGTCCGACTTCGCACGCTGGGCGGCGCGCGGGATCGAAGGTTGGTCCTGGAACGATGTGTCGGCCGCTTACAAGGCTTTGGAAAACACCCCGACCGGCGACGATACCCTGCATGGTCGATCCGGCCCCTTTCCGGTCCGGCAGCGAACCCTCGAGGAACTGACCGCGTCCTCTCGCGGCTTCGTTCACGCCGCGTGGGCCTTGGGTCTGGCTGACGTTTCGGATTTTAACAGCGCGGCTGCGGACGGGGCAGGGGCCTATCCGCTCAACGTCGTCGACGAGAGGAGGATGAATACCGGCATCGTCTATCTCACCGAGGAGGTTCGCGCCCGCCCGAACCTCACCATCCGCGGCGAGACAGAAGTGGATCACGTTGTCTTCAGCGGCAATCGGGCCACCGGCGTCCGGCTGGTGACGGGAGAGGTTTTGACCGGCGGCGAGATCATCCTGTCGGGCGGGGCGTTCGGAAGCCCGGCCATGCTGCTGCGCTCCGGCATCGGGCCTGCCGGCGATCTCCGCGCGCTGGAGATCCCTGTTCTGGCGGATCTGCCGGTCGGATCCCGTCTCCAGGACCATCCGTTCTTTTACAACGTCTACGCACTGAAAGCCTCCGACAGGGCCATGAGCCCCGCAGCCGGTGCGCTTGTCTGGACGGGCTCATCGTCCGCAACCGGCGGCGATCTCGACCTCCAGGTATCCGCGACCCACTTCATCGACCCGAAGGCGAGCCCGACGGGCGGCGCGATCATTCTCGCGGCTGCGGTGACGCTGCCAAAGTCGGTCGGCAGCTTCCGCCTGGCCTCGCGAGACCCGCGCGTTGCGCCGCGCATCCACTACAATTTCTTCAACGACCCGAGCGATCTCGACAGGATGTTGGAGGCGGTCAAGCTGTCCCGCGAAATCGGCAGAACCGCGCCTTTCGCGGGCATGGTCGATCACGAGATGGCCCCGGGGGACGGCGTGCACAGCGACGCGGACCTGCGCGCCAATATCATCGCCAACATCGCGGCTTACCAGCATCCGACCTCGACGGTTCCGATGGGGACAGACACCGACGAGACCGCCGTTGTCGATGCCTTCGGGCGCGTGCGCGGCACCGAGAACCTCCGCGTCGTCGACGCCTCCATCCTGCCAGACATCCCATCGGTCCCGACCAACGTCACCACCATCATGGTCGCCGAGCGGATCGCCGCGCGCATCCTCGCCTGATCGATCGGACCGAACGGTCAAGCCGACGGTCTCGCCCATCATCGCCCACATACGAAGGAGCATTCTCATGACATCTCTTATAGGCAAGGTGGCGCTGATCACCGGTGCATCGCGCGGCATCGGCCGGGCGATCGGTGAACGGCTCGGCCGCGAGGGCGCAACGGTCGCGATCAATTATCGCAGCCGTCCGGAGGAAGCGGCGGAAGCGGTGCGGGCCGTCGAGGAGGCCGGCGGCGTGGCGCGTCCCTTTCAAGCCGATGTCGCCGATATGGCGGACATCCGCCGGCTGTTTGCCGAGGTCGATACGGCCTTCGGCGGCCTCGACATCGTGGTCGCCAATGCCGGGCTGCCGTTCATCGGCGTGCCGGTCGTCGACGTGAAGGAAGAGGATTTTGACCGAATTTTTGGTCTCAATGCCAAGGGCTCGTTCTTCGTGCTCCAGGAGGCGGCCAAGTGGGTGCGGGACGGCGGAAGGATTATCGACATCTCGACCTCGACCACCGCGTTCACGGCACAGGGCATGGGCCTGCACGCGGCCTCGAAGGCCGGATCGAAGCTGATCGTCGAGGTTCTGGCGATAGAGCTGGGTCACCGCGGGATTACCGTAAACTCGGTCATGCCCGGCGCAACCAACACCGAGTTCATCAAGGATGCGCCGCAGGAAGAGCGTGACCGGATTGCGGCCGGGTCGCCACTCGGACGCCTTGGCGAACCCGACGAGATCGCCGATGTCGTCGCCTTCCTAGCTTCCGACCAGGCACGCTGGCTGACGGGGCAGCACGTTCTGGCCAACGGTGGAGCACGGGTATGAGCAAGAGCTATGTCGCCGTCTATACCGCGACCCTTGCCGCAAGCCCGGAACGGATCTGGTCCGTCGTTCGCGATTTCGCAGCGCTCGCCTCGTGGAACCCGATTGCCCATGAAAGCCGTCTGCTCGCCGACGGAGAACGGGAGCTGGTCACGACCGACGGGACGACCGTCCGCGAGCTGCTGATATCCAGTGATGACGGGGCGCGTCATCTCACCTACCAGATGGTGACGTTTCCGATCCCAGTCAGCGAGCAGACGAACCAGATCCAGGTTCGTCCCGGCGTGAGCGCCGATGAAGCCAGCATCCGCTTCGAGGCGTCGTTCGTCCCGGTGAATGGCGTCGATTCGGAGGTGGTGATGGGGATCAACCTCTCGGCGTTTGCGGCGGCATCTAGAGGGCTGGCCGATTATCTCGGGGTTGCGCTTGTCAGGGCGTCTCTCTAATGCTGGTCGTGGTCTCCTTGGAATTGGCCCATCAAAAACGGCCTTTGGCGGTCTTTGCGCCGATCTCGTAAAGGGACTGAACCAGTGCTCGACCTCAATGATTTCCGTACCTTCGTCCAGGTCGTCGACAGCGGCGGCCTGACAGCTGCAAGCCGCAGCACGGGCGTTGCGAAGTCGACACTCAGCCATCGGCTGCAGCAGCTTGAAGCTGCCCTCGGCGTCCGGCTGATCAATCGAACGTCACGGGTGCAGACGCTGACCGAAGCGGGCACTCTCTTCTATCGCCACGCGCTTGTCATGCTTCAAAACGCCGACATCGCGGAGAACGCGGTGCGCCAGAGGCTGGAGGAGCCGACGGGGGTCATCAAGTTCACGACGGCAATCGCGACCTCGGTCTATGTCCTACGGCAGATCATACCGCAGTTCGCGATCGACCACCCGAAAATCCAGCTCGTCCAGCACACGGGCGACGAGCAGACGGACATCGTCGGCGGCGCTTTCGATCTCGCGATCCGGGCTCACGAGGGGCAGATGACCGATTCGGCACTGGTGCAGCGGACGCTCTCTCCGGCGCCCTGGTTCATTTTCGCAGCGCCGAGCTATATCGAGCGTCGTGGCGAACCGAAGACACCGGACGAGCTTTCAGAACATGACCTTCTGGCGATGCACCGTCCCGGGCAGGCAACGGTGTGGAAGCTCAGCCATCCCGTGATTGGCGACCGGGTGCTTTCCGTCCAGCCACGCATGGCGGGCAACGACCTGATCATGCTGAAACAGGCTGCGGCAGACGGCATCGGGATCGCGGCGCTTCCCGGTTACATCTGCCGGGAAGACGTGGCTGAGGGCAGATTGCAGAGGGTCATGCCGGAATGGCTGGCCGGCAAGGCGGAGATCACCGCCGTCCTGCCGTTCCGGGATTATGTGCTGCCATCGGTGCGTGCGTTTCTCGACTATCTCATCATCGAGCTGCCGAAAGTGGTCAATCCGGATTCTGATCCCGTTTGATCCGCCTTTTCGTCAGCATTCTCATTTGGAGCCTTTATGTTTGAACCTAAGCCGCTGCACTTCGTGACCCTTCTCGGAAGCCTGCGTCATAAATCCTACAATGCTGCAATCGCTCGCTCCCTGCCGTCTCTCGCCCCCGAGGGCGTGACCATCACGGCACTCGGCTCGGTCGGCACGTTCCCGCTCTACGACGAGGATGTGCAGGCGGCAGGGTTCCCCGCGGAGGTGACGGCGATGGGTGAGGCGATCCGTCTCGCCGACGGCGTAATCATCGTCACGCCCGAGTACAACTACTCGGTCCCGGGTGGCATCAAGAACGCGCTGGACTGGCTTTCACGGCTGCCGAACCAGCCGTTTGCCGGCAAGCCGGTGGCCATCCAGACGGCGTCAGCCGGCATGCTCGGCGGCGCCCGGGCTCAGTACCATCTCCGACAGATCCTCGTTTATCTGGATGCCGCCGTTCTCAACAAGCCGGAGGTCATGATCGGGCATGTCGCGGCCAAGGTGCACAGCGAAACGCTGGAATTGACCGATGCCGAAACCCGTCACTTCCTGGAAAAACAGGTTTCGGCCTTCGCGCACTTTGCGCAAAGGTACCGAGTCTCAGGCTGAACGCCGCCTGCAACGCGTGCGGATAACCGACGGACCAGGCGCCTTTTGGCTCAGTAGGTCGGAACCCGCATTTTCGTCGCCTTGTCCTCCGGCGGATACGGAAAGGCCGCCTCGGCAACCGTCGCTTTGAGAAACGACCTTTTGCTCAGGCCGAGAGGCGTGGCTTCACCTCGCGGCCGAGCATTTCGATCGACCGCAGCATCGCCGGCTGGTCGCTTGCCGCGGAGCTCATCTGGAACGTCAGCCGGTCGATGCCGCCGAGGTCCTCGGACGTCTGCCGGATCTTTGCCGCCACCGTATCGAAATCACCGACGAGGAACGCGCCGCCGGGCCGAACCAGGTTGTCGAACTGCGCGCGCGTCGACGGTGCCCAGCCACGCTCGAGGCCGATCTTGGTGAACATCGCCTGCCAGCCGGGGAAGAAGCGATCCTCCGCCTCGCGGTCCGTCTCGGCGACGAAGCCGAGCGCATGAATGCCGACGCGCAGTGCTTCGGGCGCGTGCCCGGCGCGTGCTCCGGCCTCCCGGTAGAGATTGACCAGCGATCGAAACCGCCGGAATTCCCCGCCGATAATCGCCACCATCAGCGGAAGACCAAGGATCCCGGCACGGGCGAAGGATTGCGGCGTGCCGCCAACCCCGAGCCATATGGGCATCTTTGGCTGGGCAGGACGTGGGTAGACACCCTGGCCGTCGAGTGGCGCCCGAAACCGGCCGGACCATGTCACATTGGTCTCGTCGCGCAGGGCAAGCAGCAGTTCCAGCTTTTCCTCCGACAGGGCATCGTAGTCGTTGAGGTCGAGACCGAACAGCGGATAGGCCTCGATCGAGGATCCCCGACCAACGACGATTTCAGCCCGTCCCCGCGAGATGAGGTCCAGCGTCGCGAACTCCTGGAAGACGCGGACGGGATCTGCGGCGCCAAGCACCGTTACCGCGCTAGTCAGCCGGATCGACTTCGTCCGCGCGGCGGCGGCGGCAAGGATGACGGCCGGTGCGCTGTCGAGATAGTCGCCGCGGTGGTGCTCCCCAATGCCGAACACGTCGAGGCCGGACGTATCGGCCATCTCGATCTCGTCGAGCAGGAAACCCATGCGGTCCATGGCGCTGACACCCTTGACGGTTGCCGCAAAACTGTCAATTCCAATTTCCAAAACCATAGTTCCTTCATTTGCAGTCGATCGCCGGTGATGCGCTCGTTTTAAGTCATGGGCTCCGGCATCAGAAGGGACACGAGCAGGACGCTAAGTCCAGCATGTTGGACAGAGGTAAACGCCGCAAGCGCCATGTCAGAGGGATTTTGCGGCTGTCGCCGATAGCTCTTCCAGATCGAGGTCCCGCTCCAGGTCATGCAGCGTTTCGTCACTGATCTGGTGGGCGCGATGAAGGCGCACGAGTTCGGCCCGGCCGGCCCTTACCGCCTCGAGGACGAGGTCGTAGTGGGCCGTGATCTCGTCTACGAAAGTGTCTTCATCGTCCGCGTTCTGGAATGCCTGGTCGGCGCGCCGCTGGAAGCCCTCGAGCAATCGCGGGTGGGCAAGCGTTCCGTCGTCGGTATAGGCCTGCGACCGGACGGCGACGAGCTGGGCTGCTGCGACCGCGGCTTCCGCCTGTGCAAGGCTCAATGCCGGGCGCACGCCCCGATCAGACAGGTTCGCCGCGCGGATAACCAGCCCAAGCGTCGTCCCCTGGAGAAGAACAGTGACGAGAATGGCGGCGAAAGCTGCGACCAGCATGAGGTCGCGACCTGGCATTGTTTCGGGGACGGTCAGGGCAACAGCGAGGGTGACCACGCCACGCATGCCCGCCCAACTCATCACCGTCGCGGCCCTCGGGCCAAGCGGGTCGTCGATGGGAAATCCGATCCGGTTGAGCAGCGCAAGAACGGCGTCACAGCCGAAGATCCAGACGAAACGCGCCAGCGTCATCGCGACGATCACGCCCACGACCGGAACCGCCATGGTGGCAAGGACAGTCTCGAATCCCCCGACGCGTTCCAGCACGCCACGCAGCGAAAGACCGATGAGGATGAAGATCATGGCCTCCATCAGGAACACCATGACGTGCCAGAAGGCGCCGGCGCGGATGCGAACGCTCGCGGTAAAGACGACGTGCTGGTACCAGCCGAAAACCAGGCCCGCAGTGACTGTGGAGATGACGCCCGAGACGTGGATCGCTTCGCCAGCCAGATAGGCGGCCCAGCCGAGGATCAGGGAGGCAAGGATCATCAGGGTCTCGTCGCCCAGCCGTCGGAGGAGGAAGGTCCAGGCCCCACCCACGACGGCGCCGACCATGACGCCGCCAATCGCCAGGAAGCCGAACTCGAGGCTCGCATCCACGGCATCAAAACTTCCCGTCAGGGCTGCCGCGACAGCGAAGCGGAAAAGCACCAAGCCGCTGGCGTCGTTCAGGAGGCTTTCACCCTCGAGAAGCGTTGTCAGCCTGCGGGGAAGCTTCACGCGCTGCAGAACCGCCCGTGCCGAGACGGCATCCGGTGGCGAAACAATGGCGCCAAGGGCGAAACAGGCGGCCCAGGGCAGCGCCGGGACCAGCCAGTGGACAACAAGTCCCACCACCAGGGTGGTGAAGACGACCGCGCCGATGGCCAGCGACAGAATGCCGGCGCTGTGGCGGCGGAAGGCGGCAAGCGCGGTATAATAGGCCCCGTCCATCAGGAGCGGCGGCAGGAAAAGCACGAGAACCAGCTCGGGATCCAGCTCGATCACCGGCAGTCCGGGAAGGAAGGCCAGGGCCCCGCCGCCGACGAGAAGGGCGACAGATGGCGGAAGCTTGGCGCGTTCGGCAAACCAGTGCAGGGCGAGGATCGCGAGAAGCAGGGTGAAAACCAGTTCGAACGTTTCGGCCGGATTCATCTCTCTCTCCCCAAGGTGCCAATCTCTCTGATGGCGGATACCTCCAGAGTATAGGGCCAGTCGCCCAAAATTTTTGGTGTGTAACAGATCAATGGATGTGCATTGCTGCTCCTGCACCCTTAGGTATTCGAACAGCTGCTTAAGGCAGTTACTCTGAGCATTTGCGACATAGCAAGAACGGCCGCCTGATCCCAACGCTGCTGATGAACCGATCATATGGTTCGTCGCGGGCATGCAGACCAAAAGATAGGATGGGTCGCGATAGCGGGCCACACCTGATCAAGTTCGCGCTGCCTCAGGCGGGTTGGATGCCGGCTGACGTCCTGATCGATGGGCCGTCAGCCTTGTTGCGTGCAGTCGAGGGATCAGCGGGCGATGAAGCCGCCGTTGATGAAGAGGGTCTGCGCGGTGACCCAACTGCCGCCCGGGCTGACCAGGAACTCGATCAGCGGCGTGATCTCGTCGATTTCGCCGAGCCGGTTCTGCGGGCTCATGCCGGAGAGGAAGGCCTTCGATTCCGCGCTTTCCACCGGGTAGAAGAAGGAGGTGTTGAGCGGGCCGGGTGCTACGGTGTTGACGGTGACGCCCCGGTGGCCGATCTCCTTGGCAAGCGCGCGCGTGAAGTGTTCGAGCGGCGCCTTGGAGCCCGCATAGATCGCGTATAGCCCGGTCGTTGCCGCCTGCAGCGTCGTGCCGATGTTGATGATACGGCCGTTGTCGGCGATCCTTTTTGCGGCTTCCTGCATGCAGAAGAACGCCGCCTTGCTGTTGATTGCGAAGCTCTGGTCGAAGTCGGCCTCGGTGATCTCGACAAATGGCTTCTTGACCACCTTGCCGACCGTGTTCACCACGATGTCGAGCTGGCCGAACGACTTGTCGACCGCGTCGAACAATCTCGCGACATCGGCGACCTGGGTCAGGTCGGCGCTGAACAGGAGGGGTTCGGCACCGTGATGCTTGATCTCGGCGGCAGTTTCTTCCGCTTCGCCGCGGGAGGCCTCGCCGTGATAGTGGACGGCCACGCCGCGGCAGCCGTTGCGCGCCAGCATGACGGCATAGGCCCGACCCTGGTTGCGCGTTGCACCCATCACCACTGCAACCTGGCCGTCGTTATTTTTGATCATGTCGCTGGTCGTCATTGTCTTTCTCCTTGTTGATGATCAAGGAATAGGCGACATGGAGGGGGTGCGGCTTTCAGGATACGCGCATCGTTGTTAGTAAATCCGCACGCTGGACGGGAAACAGCCATGTCAGATGCCATTCCGCCCGAAGCACCGCATGTCGCCACTGCCGACACGCCGGTGCCGAACTGGGGTCGGCTCGTCCGGTCCGATTTCGGGACGGCGGCGTGGAACCGGCGGAACGCAGGCGAGATCAGCCAGTCGATCCCCCATCATCTCGTGCTCTTGTCGTTCAAGCCCTTCAGCAACCGCGAGTCACGCCTTGGCGGGACGCGGATCCGCACCGCCTCGGCTGCGAGCGGATGCTGTGAAATCGTTCCGGCAGGCGCAGACTACTGGGCGCGCTGGCATGAGCCCAAGGAAGTGGCGGCATTCTCGCTGTCGCAGCCATGGCTTGACGGTCTCGCCCAGTCCGACCTCGACCTGCCGGCCGCAACCGTCGTCGCGGATGCCTTGCCGGTCGTCGACCGGCGTGTCGGGTTGATCGGTGGCATGCTGCGCGACGAACTGCGTTCAGGCACGCATGGCACGATGGCCGGCCTCGAGCTCGACTCGCTTCTCAACCTGCTTGGCATCCACCTCATCCGGCAGTACGGCGTAGCCCGGCCCCAGAAGGATCTGGGTGGGCTGTCTGATCGGCAGTTCCGACAGGTGCGCGATCACATGCAGGCGCATCTCACACTGGGTGTCAGGCTCGAGGACCTGGCCTCGCTGGTCGGGCTTTCGTCGAGCCAGCTGCTTCGCTCGTTCAGGCGTCGAACGGGCACGAGCCCGCACCAGTACTTCACCCGACTTCGCCTCGACGAGGCCCGTGCACTGATTGTCAACGGACCGCTGCCACTGGCAGAGATCGCGCTTACCTGCGGCTTCTCCAGCCAAAGCCACCTGACGGCCATCATGCGCCGGGAAGACGGCCTCACCCCCGGCGCGCTGCGGGTGTGATGAGGTCCGGATTATTGAGGTTTCCGACGGTCTCATGCTTTTCAATTCAGCCGGTGAACGGCCGAAGTTCGCGGCGCAGGTTCTAACGATCTCGGGCAAGCCAGCGGGACGATCGTGTTGGCGTGGGTGCCGGACGCGTACATGGCGCCAGTTCCTACCGGCGTTCGATCATCCAACGCAAAGAAGCACGACCAACCATCCTTACCGACAATGGCGGACCAGAGTTCTGCCAAGGTTGGCGGGAAACCGAAACCTTCGCACATTATCGATCCGAACAGCGGGGCCTGTTCGAACTGTACCATTCGCGTCTGGACCCGGCTGGCCCCCGGGATGGTGCCTGCGTTCGCGCTGCGTGTAAGCTTCGTCCAGCCGAGCCCATCTTCGAGAAGATGTTTCGATCGGACCTGGTCTCTTACCTCGTCAGACGCTGTGTCCAAATTCAGCTGCAGGTAGCGGTTCCTGACTTTCGGCGCAGCCAATCATACCCCGTTTCCAGATCCTCGACCAAGCTATCCCCAGAACACGATTAAGGCCGATCACAGGTGCATCCGGGAGCGAGATCGCACGGCCTCCGTTGATGGAAATGCAGTCGAAATGCTCCTCTTTGCGAAGGCGACTTGGTGCCACCCTATGCAGATCGAGGAACGCCATGGCTTCTATGGCGTCTTCCTGCGCTGGGAGCGAGGGATTTGGTGATGGACATTCCACGGCAGCTCCTTGCGGCCCGTTCAAGACCAAAGAGCAGGTGTGGCCTAAAATAAAGCCCGAGTTCGGTACCGGGATGAGCGTCTGGCCGACGACCAAGCAGCCGTTGGAAGAGGAGGTCGTCGGCGCTTCAGCGCGACCCTCGCGGGGGTCGCGGCGGCTGCATCTGTCTGCGTCACTTGACCTTCTCGACGGCTCTTCGGCGTGAAAGTCGGAAGGGATAGTCATTCAGATTGGGGCATCTCACAGCTCCTCCAACCGGAATGCATGATCGTCGGTGCCGGTCTTTCCGAGTGAGTGATCTAATCCTGGAACGCCCAGTCTGCCACCTGCCAACGCAACGCCCCGTTATCGGCGACGATACGGCCGAGTCCAGGGAAAGGCATGTGCGTCGCCGCAATCAGCGCGCCCTCAGACGCGGCACGCGGAAAGAAGCGATCACGCATTGCTTTGGCTGCGGCCTGATCCTGTTCGAACAGGAAGAAGACGTCAGTTGCGACCGGGTGCACGACCGGAAAAACCATGTCCGAAACCATGATCAGGCTTTCACCGCCGTCTTCGACCCGCACGCCTACGTGGCCGGGGGTATGACCCGTCAGATCGATAATCGTAATTCCCGGCATGATCTCCCGCTCCCCGTCGATTGCCTGGAGCCTCGGATAAAGCCGTACGACCTCTTCTGCCATCTTGAAGCTGGTCTGAAGGTAGTCGGGCGCCCCGGCACGCTTGGCAGGGTTGGTCCAGTGTGAGACGTCGCGACGGTCGATGTAGACCTCTGCCTCGGGGTAGTTGTTCTTGCCTCCTAAAACCAAGCCGCCCATGTGATCCTGATGCATATGCGTCACAATCACGGCGTCGATCTGGCTGCGTTGCAGGCCGAGCGTGACAAGGGCCTGTGGCAAACGACCGGTCTGCCCGATCGAACCTGCCGCACCGGCGTCTATCAGAATGCGGCGTTCGCCATCCTCCACGAGATACTGGTTAAAGAGGAAGCGGACCCCGCTCGGTCGCGCAGTGGATTGTGCGCTGGCCATCTTCTCCACCTCGGGCGCCGCGCGTCCTGGGAAGTAATCATACGGCATATCCGCATACCCGTCTGTCAGGGCAGTCACGGTAAACCGCCCTATGCGGATCTGAGCGGACGGGGTGACGGATAGAGGCGTCCTGCCAGCCGCTTGTGTTTCCGCGCTGGCGGGGGAGTTTGGCAGCAGGGTCCCACCCAGCAGGCTTCCCCCGATGAGGCCGATAGGCAGGGCGCTGGCAAAGGCACGACGCGAGAGTTGAGGCATGACATTCCTCCAGATTGGCCAAAGACGTTCGCAGCCTTCGGCTACGTCCGGCAGGGTGAATTTCTTCGCATGCAGTTCCCGAGGCCTTCGATGATGGTGCGCATCATCTGGCTGTCCGAGCTTTGGCTTCGTTGTCCCCGGTTAACGCTATGAGTAGGTTAGATCTGGCCCGGCCTCAATTTGGATCTTGGTCAGGCGAAACTAGACGAAAGCACTGCGAACCTAGACCTTCGTCTATCAATCTGGCCTAACGCTCCGCTAGAAAAAAGCTTAGCTTTCCAGTCTCCGACGAAGCGCACGAGCCGAGAGATGGACTTGCAAAAACAGGGGAATGCCGATGCGATTATCGACCTGATCCCGGCAATGGCATGGTCAGCAACGTCCGAAGGAATGCTCGATTTCGCAAATCAGCATTTCCTTGAGTTTATTGGGCTACCACTGGCAGCGATTGCAGGGGAGAACTTCTACCGTTTATTCCACCCCGACGACGTGGCGCGCCTCGCGTCGGAATGGCACGACATCATGGCGACAAAGAACGTCCGTGAAGTCGATGGACGGATCCGGCGGGCCGACGGGCGTTTTCGCAGATGCAGCCTCCGGCAAAAGCCAAATCTCGATATCGAGGGCAACGTCGTGAAATGGTACGGCGTCGTTCTCGATATAGAGGATCGCAAAAAGGCCGAGGATGAGCTCGAGCAGACAAAGTCGGCACTCGCGGCCAGCGAAGAGAACCTTAGGCTTATTATCGACTCGCTTCCTGTCCTCGTCTGGTCGGCGCGGCCCGACGGAAGTGCTGACTTCGTCAATCAGAGTTGGCTGGACTATGCCGGTCTGCCGGCCGATCAAATCCTCGAATGGGGGTTTTTGAACCTCTATCATCCCGATGACATCCCGGAGATGGTGGAGATCTGGAAACGGGACCTTGAGCATTCCGACTTTACGCAGTTAAAGGGCCGTATCCGCGGTGCCGATGGACGGTACCGCTGGTTCTATTTTTCCGGGCGTAAGCTTACGGATGCGAATGGCCTTGTACGCTGGTTTGGGGTCAACATCGACATCGAGAACCTGCAGTACGCGGAGAATGCTCTTCGAGAGAGCGAGGCCGCGCTGAGGGAGAGCGAACGCAAGCTCAACCTCATCATCAACACGATCCCTGCCATGGCTTGGTCCTGCACGCCGGACGGACAGCTTGAGTACTGGAACCAGAACCTGATCGATTTCGTCGGTCTGCCTTTCGAGCAGATTGTCGGGTACGGCTTTTACCGTATGTTCCATCCCGACGATGTCGACCGTATGCGCATGACCTGGGAGGACATCATCGCAACAAGGCAGGGGCGTCCAGTGGATGCCCGCATCAGACGCGCCGATGGCGAGTACAGGTGGTTCAACCTGCAACAGAATCCACTGCTCGACGCGGATGGAGATGTCGTGCGGTGGTATGGCGTCGTGGTGGATATCGAGGATCGCAAGCGGGCTGAAGAGTCCCTGCGTCAGAGCCAAAGTAACCTTGCACAGGTTACCCGAATGACCACCATTGGCGAACTAGCGGTATCAATAGCGCACGAGATCAATCAGCCGCTCTTTGCAATCGTTACCAACGCCGGGACCTGCCTGAGATGGCTTCAGGACGGGCTCGTGGATCTCAAGCAGGCTAGATTGGCCGCCGAGCGGGTCGTGCATGACGGTCACCGTGCCGGCGAGATCGTTGCCAGCATACGTGCCATGGCACAGAGGTCACCCGTGCGAATGGAGAGAACGGACTTCAAGAGGACCCTGCGCGATGTGCTTTTCCTTCTTCGGGAAGAGCTGCAGTCGCGGGGCCTGCAGGTGGTCGCGGATCTTCCTCCGGAACCTGTCGAAGTCTTCGGAGATCGGACCCAGCTACAGCAGGTTCTTCTGAACCTGATCATGAACAGCGCCGAGGCGACGCCCGATGCTGCGGAGGCACTGATCCGCATTGCGTGCACGCTGCGCGAAGGCGAGGTCGAGGTGAGCGTTTCGGATACCGGGGTGGGAATACCGGCGGAGCAACTCGATCGGGTATTCGAGGCGTTCTATACCACGAAGTCGGACGGAATAGGCATGGGGCTTTCCATCTGCCGCTCCATCGTGGAGGCCCACGGAGGGCGCATCCGGGCCACGGCCAACCTTCTTGGAGGAGCCTCGTTGAGCTTCACGCTTTCCAGGTATGAGGACACGACCGTTGATCGATGACAGAAAGAACAAGCGACCCACCGTCATCGTCATCGACGACGATCGGAGCGTCCGCGACGCACTCAAGGGACTGTTTGAGTCTGTGGGCCTCAGTGCTGAAACTCACGGCTCAGTGAGAGAGTTCATCGCGGCTGACGACCCCGAAAAGGCTGGCTGTATTGTCCTAGACATCCGTCTTCCTGGCCAGAGCGGGCTTGAGTTTCAAGAGGAACTGGCAAGGAGCAGTGTTCGCCGGTCCATCGTCCTGATCAGCGCCCATGTGGACGTGCCCATGGCGGTCCGAGCGATGAAAGCGGGTGCCATCGATGTTCTCAGCAAGCCGGTTCGGGAGCAGGACCTCCTGGAAGCAGTCAATCGCGCGATCGCGGAAGACGCAGCTCGTCGAGAGGAAAGCACAGCGAGAGCTGCCACTACGTCGAGATACCAGACACTGACGCCACGCGAGCGACAGATCATGACGTTGGTGATCGCCGGCAAGCTGAACAAGCAGATCGCAGCCGAACTGCAACTAGCGGAGCCGACGGTGAAGCTTCACAGAGGCCATATGATGCAGAAGATGAAGGCGACATCCGTCGCTCATCTCGTCAGGATTGCCGATAGACTTTGATGGCGACCAGTTTAATTTCGCTCCTGGGGTTTGGGTTGCTGTATCCCGGGCGGTAGCGGCGGGTTGCGGGCGAAGCCACCCTGGCTCTACAGTACCTCATCACCTGGCGGGTTGATGATCCGATAAAAACTCCGCCGGTGTTAGCCAACCGAGGCCCGAGTGTGGGCAATGGTCGTTGTGGTCATTGCGCCAGCTCAAGAGAGCTGATGGAACCTCGGTCAGTGACGAGAAGACGCCTCATTCGAGAGATGATCTCGCGGCCGGCGCATTGAAACTTTTGATAAAGCGTTCTGGAATGGCTTACCCGGCGCGATGTAGTGCCATCGCAGCTTGATCCTGTGCGTCCATTGCGGGAGCGCATCGCTGGTAAACTCGCTACGTTGTCGCTGACAATCAACCCTCGTTTGCCAAGCTTCCCGACGAACTGACCCCGTTCACAGGCAACCTGCAAGCCGGAGAGCGACATGACCACGCTCGGACATTCTCTGGTGCGATCATCGACGATCGTCAGACCTGGAACCTGCCGATCGGCGTTGCTGATTCGACATGAGGTCCAGCGACCAGCGATCGTTGGCGGCAAGCGGGATCAGCATCGGTGTTCGTATGCCTATCGCTCGCTTCCGACCGCCGCGCTTGCGCCCGTCAGTCACTCTCCTCGATAAAGCCGGAAGAGCCGCTTGCGGGTCACAATGTGACCTTCGCGTCCGAACGTGGGGACGCAACACAGTCAAGTCGAAGACCCATCGCACTTGACAACGTGGTGCTGCCTGTATTTTACTCAAGCTCGCGGAATAGGCATGTGCCGCCGCATCACATGACTTCGATTGTCTCCAGGCAGTTTCGCCTCACATCGCCCCGCCCCGTGCGGGATCTGCGTTGTGGGGTTTTTTGGTTTTGGTGCACCCGCATGAGCGACCCGATCAGGATTGGCATTCTCTTTTCGACAACCGGACCCTATGGGTCGATGGGGCGGGACGCGCGCGACGGTGCCGATCTCGCGATTGCCGAATTCGGCGACGTGTCTGATGGCGGCGTCGATGCTCTGTTCTTCGATCCCCACGCGGATCTTGCCGCCTATCTGGATGGTGCCCGCGATCTGCTAAGACAGGGATGCCGCCACATCGTCGGCACCATCACTTCGGCTGCCCGCAAGGAAGTCCTGCCGCTGATAGAAAAGCATGACGGTCTTCTCTGGTACATGTGCCCCTACGAGGGGTTCGAGGCCAATGAGAGCGTCATCTATCTCGGCGGCTGTCCGAACCAGCACCTCCTGCCGCTGTTCGAGTATCTCATCCCGCGCTATGGCAAGCGGCCCTATCTGGTCGGCGCCAACTATGTCTGGGGCTGGGAAATGAACCGGCTGGCGCGCGAACTGGTGGGCAGTGCCGGCGGCGAGGTTCTCGGTGAGCGTTACCTGCCGCTTGATGAAACCGCCGTCGAACGGATCATCGCGGAGATCGAGCAGCGGCGTCCAAGTTTCATTCTGAACAACCTTATCGGGCCTTCGAGCTATGCGTTTCTGGCCGCGATGCGGGCGCTGGCTGACAGGGATCCTGCGTTTCGGCCTGAGGTCTGCCCGGTCGTAAGCTGCGATCTGATGGAATGCGAGCTTGCCGATATCGCGCCGGGTGCTGCCACGGGGCAGCTTTGCGCCGCCTCCTATTTCGATACGCTGGCGACGTCCGAAAACGCGCGCTTCAAGCGGAATGTTCATGCGAGGTTCGGTGAGCGCCGGGTGTCGAGTGTCTTTGCGAGCGCCTACACGGCGGTCAAACTCGCACTTGCGGCGATTTCGGCGGCGAGTACCGACGATCCGCGGGCCGTGCGGCAGCAGCTGAGCCGCCAGCCCCTGGCCGAGCCTGTTTGGGCCGCTTGCCATCGATGCGGAAACCAACCATGCGGCGCTGCCCTTCCATCTCGGCCGCATCAACAGTTCCAACAGTTTCGACGTGATCGCTTCGCGGCCGCCGCTTGCGGCAGATCCTTATCTCACCGGCGGCAACCGTCTGCAGCCGAGACTGCGGGTGGTGTCATGAGGCAGACCCCGACTTTCGCCGGCTCAAAGGTGACGATTCTCCACCGCGAGGACGGCAATACCGAAAAGCTCGTGCGCCAGCTTCGCCTCCTCGGTGTCGAAGAAAATGTCCAGTGGGCGCCGCTGTCTTCGAGCGATCTGCCCGACATCATCATGGTCGATGCGGACCAGGGCTGGGACGATCTCCTGCCGTTCGACAGGCAGGCACCGCTTCGCCCCGTCGTGGCACTGCTCGGATCGGAAGCGCCCGGTCGCATTGCCTGGGCGCTGTCGCAAGGGGCGGGCGCCATCATCGCCAAGCCCGTCGCCAGTTCCGCCGTCTATCCCGCGCTCGTCATGGCGCTGTCCATCCAGCAGGAGCGCGAGGAGGCACAGGATCGCATCCGGCATCTGGAGGAGCGCTCGCGCCTGCGGCCTCTGGTCTATGCGGCGGTCGAGCGTCTGATGGTCTCGCATGCGATCGGTGAGGATCAGGCCTATCGGACGCTGCGCGAATGCGCCATGCGCCGCCGCTTGCCGATGGAGCAGATCGCTGCCTTTATCGTCGCCGGCGCCGAACCGCTCCCGGAGGCAATCTGATGCGGGTGATGAAAGAGCTTCTGAGGCAGCCGGTCGCGTTGTTCGGCATTCTCATCGTCCTCACGGTCGTCATTGCAGCGCTCGCCGCGCCGATGATCGCGCCGTTCGATCCTGACAACCAGATGTTCGACGGACTTTCTCTCGAGGGTGCGCCGTTGCCGCCCGGCGGACCGTTCCTGCTCGGCACCGACACGCTGGGTCGGGACCTGTTTTCGCGTCTTCTCTACGGCGCCCGCACATCGCTGATCATCGGGCTCGTCGCCAATGGCGTGGCGGTGACGATCGGCCTGTTCGTCGGCATCGTCGCCGGCTATGTGCGCGGCTTCTTTGGCACGCTCTTGATGCGCTTTACCGATCTGATGATGGCGTTTCCCGCACTGCTGCTCGCGATCGTGCTTGCCGCCCTGCTTCGCCCCAGCCTCTGGATCGTCGCGATGGTGATCGCGCTGGTCAACTGGGTGCAGGTCGCCCGCATCGTCTATACGGAAACCCGAGGGCTGGTGGAGCGCGACTTCATCATGGCCGAACGCTCGCTCGGTGCCGGTCACGGGCGGATCCTGTTCCTGCATATCCTGCCGCATCTGATGCCGACAGCGATCGTCTGGGGCACGCTCGGCATCGCGACGACCGTGCTTCTTGAAGCGACGCTGTCCTTCCTCGGGATCGGTGTGCAGCCGCCGCAGCCGTCCTGGGGCAATATCATCTTCGAGAGCCAGAGCTATTTCCAGGCGGCACCGTGGCTGGTGTTCTTCCCCGGCGCGATCATCCTTTTGACGGCACTCTCCTTTAACCTCGTCGGTGACGCCCTTCGCGATATTCTCGACCCGACGCAGCGGGGACGCGGCTGATGGCGATCCTCTTTATCAGGCGACTGGTGCAAATGGCGCTGATCCTGCTGGGTGTCGCGGCGATCACCTTCGTGCTGCTCTACGCCCTGCCGGCGGATCCGGCCCGGATGATTGCCGGCCGCAGCGCAACGGCGCAGACGGTTGCCAACATTCGCCGGGAACTCGGCCTCGACCAGTCGTTGCCGGTGCAGTTCTGGTCCTATCTCTCCAACTTGCTGCAGGGCAATCTCGGTCGCTCCTATGCGCAGAAAACCGAAGTCGCGACGCTGATCATGGCGCGGCTGCCGGCCACCCTGACGCTGATGTTTTCCGGCATCGTCGTCGAAGTGGTGCTCGGGCTAACGCTTGGAACGATCGCTGCCGTCCGCCGCGGCGGGTTCGTCGACCGGCTGGTGATGATGGCATCCTTTGTCGGGGTGTCGGCGCCGCAATTCGTGGTGGCTTTGCTGCTGCTTTATGTGTTTGCCGCAACGCTCGGCTGGTTTCCGATGAGCGGCTACGGCACGTTTTCGCATGTGGTTCTGCCGGCCGCCACGCTCGGCGTGCTTGGTGCCGGCTGGTATGCCCGCATGGTCCGCTCGGCAATGATCGACGTGCTCAACCAGGATTACGTGCGCACGGCCCGCGCCAAAGGGTTGTCGTCCCGGCGCATCACCTTCCGCCATGCGCTGCCCAATGCGGTGCTGCCGGTCATTGCCATGATCGGCATCGACATTGGCCAGTTCATGGGCGGCGTTGTGGTGGTCGAGGCCGTCTACGGCTGGCCGGGCATCGGACAGCTGGCCTGGCAGGCGATCCAGCAGGTGGATATTCCGATCATCATGGGCGTGACGCTCACCTCGGCACTCGCCATCATTCTCGGCAACCTCGTTGCAGACCTCATCGCGCCGGTCATCGACCCGCGCATTAGAACCCGCTGACAGCAACAAAAAGGGGAACGACGTGTTCAAACGCTGGCTTCGAAACACAACCGTTGCAACCATGGTGGCAATCGCCCCCGTGGGCACCATGTCCGCAATAGCGCAGGGCGCACCGCAGCAGGGCGGCGATATCGTCGTCACCTACAAGGACGACATCACCACACTCGATCCGGCGATCGGTTATGACTGGGTCAACTGGTCGATGATCAAGAGCCTCTATTCGCGGCTGATGGATTACGAGCCGGGCACGCCGAACCCGGTGCCGTCGCTCGCCGAAAGCTTCGAGGTCGCTCCGGACGGGCTGACCTACACGTTCAAGCTCCGAAAGGGCGTGAAATTCTCCAACGGTCGCGAAGTCGTCGCCTCCGACGTCAAATACTCGATCGAGCGTGCCGTCGATCCGAAGAC
This sequence comes from Rhizobium sp. Leaf306, assembly GCF_001423425.1. Lineage (GTDB taxonomy): Bacteria > Pseudomonadota > Alphaproteobacteria > Rhizobiales > Rhizobiaceae > Neorhizobium > Neorhizobium soli. The sequence continues at coordinate 866,668 of NZ_LMNX01000003.1, read as the reverse complement.
GCAAGGCCCCGGTGCCGGCTTCTTTGGCGCCATCAATGGCTTCGAGGACTTAACGGGCGGCAAGTCGACGACGTTGTCGGGCATCGAGACGCCGGATGCCGGCACGGTCGTGTTCAAGCTGTCGCGTCCGGATGCGACCTTCCTGCACGTGCTCGCCATCAACTTCGCCTCGGTCGTGCCGAAGGAAGCCATCGAGGCAGCCAGTGGTGATTTCGGCAAGAGCCCCGTCGGTTCCGGCACCTTCACCCTGAAGGAATGGACGATCGGCCAGCGTCTCGTGTTCGAGAAGAACCCGGCCTACTACGTCAAGAACGTACCGCATATCGACAAGTTCACTGTGGAGGTTGGCCAGGAGCCTCTCGTCGCATTGCTGCGTCTGCAGAAAGGCGAGGTCGATATCGCCGGTGACGGCATCCCGCCGGCAAAGTTCCTGGAAATCAAGAACTCGCCCGACGGCGCCCAGATCATTGTCGACGGCGCGCAGCTGCATACGGGCTACATCACGCTCAACACCAAGATGAAGCCGTTTGACAACGTCAAGGTGCGCCAGGCCCTCAACATGGCGGTCAACAAGGATCGCGTCGCGCGTATCCTCAACGGCCGCGCCACGCCCGCCAACCAGCCGCTGCCGCCGCTGATGCCCGGTTACGACAAGTCGTTTACCGGCTATGCCTACGACGTCGCCAAAGCCAAGGCGCTGCTTGCCGAGGCAGGCTTTGCCGACGGTTTCGAGACCGTGCTCTATTCGACCAATACCGATCCGCAGCCGCGCATTGCCCAGGCCATCCAGCAGGATCTGGCAGCAATCGGCGTCAAGGCTGAAATCCGGGCGCTTGCGCAGGCGAACGTGATTGCTGCCGGGGGCACCGAGGGCGAAGCGCCGATGATCTGGTCGGGCGGCATGGCCTGGATCGCCGACTTCCCGGACGCGTCGAACTTCTACGGCCCGATCCTCGGCTGCGCCGGCGCGGTACAGGGCGGCTGGAACTGGTCCTGGTACTGCAACAAGGATCTTGATGCCCGCGCCGTTGCGGCAGATTCGATGTCCGATCCGGCAAAGGCTGCGGAGCGTACCGCTGCCTGGGGCAAGGTCTTCACGGACATCATGGCCGATGCGCCATGGGTCCCTGTGATCAACGAGCGCCGCGTCGTTGCCAAGTCGCTGCGCATGGGCGGTGCCGACAACATCTACATCGATCCGACCCGCGTCATCAATTACGACGCGATCTTCGTGAAGCAGTAAGCCTTCTCGCAGTTACCCTCCCGGCCAGGAAGCCGGGAGGGTTTCGATAAGAATGAAGGGAGAGACCCCATGTGCATAGCCTGTACCCACACCATTCATCGCGCTCAGCATAATTTTGGCTGGAACAAGGATTTCGAACCGGCAGTGGTCGCGAAACCGGGCGAGACGATCCATTTCGAGTGCCTAGATTCCTCCGGCGGCCAGCTCGGGCGTGATGCGACGCTGGAGACGCTGAACAGCCTCGATTTCGGCAAGATCAATCCGGTTTCCGGACCTGTTTATGTGGAAGGCGCCAAGCCGGGCGACGCGCTGAAGGTCACGCTGCGCAAGTTCATTCCGTCAGGCGTCGGCTGGACGGCCAACATTCCGGGCTTCGGTCTTCTGGCCGACCAGTTCAAGGACCCGGCGCTGCATGTCTGGACCTATGATACCGCCACCATGGCGCCGTCGCTGTTTGGCCCCGGCGGACGGGTGCCGCTGAAACCGTTTGCAGGGACGATCGGTGTCGCTCCTGCCGAACCGGGGACCCATTCGGTCGTGCCGCCGCGCCGTGTCGGGGGCAACCTCGATATTCGCGACCTGTCGGCCGGCGTCACGCTCTACCTCCCGGTTGAAGTCGAGGGTGCGCTGTTCTCGATCGGCGATACGCATGCCGCCCAGGGCGACGGCGAGGTCTGCGGCACGGCGATCGAAAGCCAGATGAATGTCGAGGCGACGATCGAGCTGGTCAAGGATGCGAAGCTCCAGTCCCCGCGCTTCACCGTGACCGAGCCGGTGACCCGCCATCTCGACGGCGCCGGATACGAAGTCACGACCGGCATCGGGCCGGACCTGATGACCGGTGCGCGCGAAAGCGTCATGCGAATGATCGATCTGCTGACCGTCGAACACGGGTTGAACCCAGTCGATGCCTATATGCTCTGCTCGGTCTGCGGCGATCTCAGGATCAGCGAGATCGTCGATGCGCCGAACTGGGTGGTGTCGTTCTATTTCCCGCGGATCGTCTTCGCGTGAACGAGCATTCCGCAACAGCTGCGATGCCGATCCTCAGCGTCCGCGATCTCGATGTCGATGCGCGGACGCCCGAGGGGCGCAAGCCCGTTCTGCGAAACGTGAGTTTCGATCTGGCGGCGGGCGAAACGCTCTGCATCGCCGGCGAATCCGGGTCGGGTAAATCCGTCACCTCACTGTCGATCATGGGACTGTTGCCGAAGGCCTCGCTGACGGTGACCGCGGGTAAGATCCTGCTCGGCGATCGCGACCTGACATCGCTTTCCGATCGGGCGATGCGCGCGGTGCGGGGTCGCGATATCGCCATGATCTTCCAAGAGCCGATGACCTCGCTCAATCCCGTGATCTCGATCGGCACGCAGCTGACCGAAGCGATCCGCGAGCATCAGGGTCGCGACAATGCGGACGCCGTGGCGCTTCAGATGCTCGACGCGGTGCATATGACCGAACCGGCTCGTCGGCTGAAGCAATTTCCGCACGAGCTTTCCGGCGGCATGCGGCAGCGGGTGATGATCGCCATGGCGCTGTCCTGCCGGCCAAAAGTGCTGATCGCCGACGAGCCGACGACCGCGCTCGACGTGACGGTACAGGCGCAGATCCTGAAGCTGATGCGCGAATTGAAGCGCGAGTTCGACACCTCGATCATCATGATCACCCACGACATGGGCGTGGTGGCGGAAATGGCCGACCGCGTCGTCATCCTGCAGAACGGCAGTATCGTCGAGCAGGGCGGCGTCATCGATATCTTCCACCGGCCGCAGGCTGCCTATACGCAGCAATTGCTGGCCGCCGTGCCGATCCTCGGTGCGCATGCGGGAATCGACGGTCCGCCGCGTGTCTCGGCCGAACCGAAGCAGCCGCTTCCCGCGCCGGATCGGTCGCCAGTCCTCAATGTCCGCGATCTCGGCGTCAGCTATGGCAGCGCTGCCGGCCGGATTTTCAAGGGCAAGCCGCCGGTGAATGCGGTCAGTGACGTCGCCTTCGATATCCTGCCCGGCGAGACGCTGGGTCTGGTCGGCGAAAGCGGATCGGGCAAGTCGACCACCGGAAAGGCCGTCCTCGGGCTTATTCCCTTCACCGGCCAGGTGATGATCGACGGCCGCAAGATCGGCATGCTTAGCCAGCGCGATATGCAGGCGGTGCGCCGGTCGGCGCAGATGATCTTCCAGGATCCCTATGCCTCGCTCGATCCGCGCATGGCGGTCGGGCGGGCAATCGCCGAACCACTGGTCATCCACGGTATCGGCAACAGAACCGAACGACAGGACCGGGTCGCAGACCTGCTTCGCCGCGTCGGGCTGCCGCCGGAGGCCGCCAGCCGGTATCCGCACGAGTTTTCAGGCGGCCAGCGCCAGCGCATCTGCATCGCCCGGGCGCTGGCTCTCGAACCCAAGCTCATCGTCGCCGACGAAAGCGTTGCGGCGCTCGATGTCTCGGTGCGCGCGCGCGTGCTCGACCTGATGCTGGAACTGCAGGAGACGATGGGGATCGCCTATCTGTTCATCAGCCACGACATGGCGGTGATCGAGCGCATGTCCCACAATGTCGCGGTGATGCGCGGCGGGTCGATCGTCGAGATGGGCCGCCGCCGGAACGTCTTCGAACAGCCGAAAGACGACTATACGCGGGCGTTGATGGCTGCGGTGCCGATCCCCGATCCCGCTGCGCGTCGCCATCACGGTTAAGGCGACGCGTATTCGTGGATTGCCTGACCTCGATGCGGGACTGTCTTGCCACGGTGCAGCGGCTGACGATAGACGCTTTACGACGAGGATAACGTTGGAGCGTCAACACGTATGCCGAACACAAGACACGGATTTCGTTGCTACTCATCGATTTTTTTGACAGCTTGTGCCGCAGATAGCCTTGGCCATCACACCAACGATACAACTCTATCAGCTATAACGGAACACGTATGACAATGTTGAAGAACATCCCAAAGCATTTGAGCCCGGATGTGCTGTGGGCACTCGCAGCAATGGGGCACGGTGATTGTCTGGCTGTGGTTGATGCCAACTACCCAGCTTATTCTCGTCATCAACGTGTCTTACCGATTGTGGGAGTGCCGCTCGTTTCAATCATCGCCGATATATTGAAGCTGATGCCGGTCGACGACTTTCTCGAAAAACCCGTAGTTAAAATGGTCCCTGACGGAGACCTGAGCTACGCCGCGTCGGTTCATTACGATGTCGAAAAGATAGTAAACGACACGGAGGAGCGGCAGGTTAGCTTCGAGCCCGTCGAGAGGACGAAGTTTTACGACGTTGCGGCTCGCGCATTCGCTGTTGTCGCGACTACGGATGACAGGCCCTTTGGTTGTTTCATTTTCACAAAGGGCGTCATCCGATCCGTCTAGTTTCCGTCGGCGCCATCGGTTCGATTTTGCGAGACTTCTGATATGGTTAGGCGTCCTTTGATCTCTGATTCAAAGCTGTCGGGATCATGACGTGGATGCGCTTTTTCATGTTGACGACCTGCGTGATGCGAATATCGGCCGCCAAGCTGCAGCGCCGTTCATGTCACCGAAGCCGTCTGCGGCTATGTCGGATCGAGTGCTGTCAGGTTAGAAGCAGATCGAGGTTAGGTAGAGACTACATGCCGCCAGCAATCAGCCGCTTTTGCAATAGGCGCGCCAGCCTCCGTATCGGCTAATGTCGCTTGCGCCTGTCTTGAGCGCGATCTGTTCGCACAGGAACCCCTTTGCCGACGTTCCGTCCGAAAGCGAGATCGTGCCGATCCCGAGAGGTGAGGGGATGGCTGCGACAAAACGGCCGAAGGCTGCGGGGGGCAGGCGCCAGATCTCGACTTCGATTTCGCTACCCTGTCCCTGGGCCACTTTCAGCATGCCCGGCTTGGCGGGAACGGTGCCGGCGAGGGCGTAAAGGCGGTAGTCTCCGGAAGTCCGCGCCGTTCGTGAAAATTTTCCATCGAGCGCGATGAGCTGTTGGTTGAGCGGCATTCCCGAAAGATGCGCGCCGACCACGACCAGATCGATCAGATCATCTGCCGTTACGACAGGCGGTGCCTCGGTCGGAGCCGGTAGCGGCCAGCCCGTCGCGCCGAGCGTCAGCCCGCTCGCGGCGTGAAGATCGCGGGCAAGCGTCGCTGTCAGCCCGTCCTTGCCGGCCGGCGCTAGAAGGGTGACGCTTGCCGGCAGGCCGTCCGGTCGCTTGCCGGTCGGGACAGCGATGCCGCACAAATCGAGCAGATTGACGAAATTTGTGTAGGTACCGAGGCGGGAATTCTCTCGGATCGGTTCGGCTTCCAGCTCCGCGACCGTGAAATGCCGGGGTGCCGTGGGCACGCAGAAGAGATCGACGGAGCCGATGACCGGCGCGAGTTTCTTCTTGAGTGCCTGCAGCGCGTACAAGCCGTTGAATGCGTCGGCCGCCGAGAGCGCTTTCGCTCCGCTGTAAATGCTGCGCGTTACGGGATGGAACTTGTCCTCCTGCGCATCGAAGAAATCCTTCACTGCTGCGTAGCGTTCTCCAACCCAGGCGCCTTCGTAGAGCAGGTCGGCTACCTCGTAGAAATCGGCAAAGGGAATTTCGACGAGGTTGTGTCCGAGACCGGTGAGGACGGCAAGTGCTTCTGCGTAGGCCGCTTCCATCGACGTGTCGCCGAAGAACCTCAGGTCGGCCGCCGCCGGCACACCGATCCTCAGCACGGGGGGCGCGGCGCGATAGCCTGTGGTCGGAGCCGTTCTCGAATAGGCATCGGTCTCATCCGGTCGGGCTGCGACCGAAAACACGGTCCAGGCGTCCTCCACCGTCAACGCGAAGACCGAAACGCAATCCAGCGTCCGGCACGCGGGAATGACCCCCGTGGTGGAAAAGGCGCCAAGGCTTGGTTTCAAGCCGACGATATTGTTGAGGCCGGCCGGAATGCGCCCGGAACCCGCCGTGTCCGTTCCTAGCGCGAACGAGACGATACCGTGTGCGGTGGCAACGGCCGATCCTGACGATGAGCCGCCCGGCACGAGTGTCGGGTCAATGGCATTCTTCGGGACCGGGTAGGGCGAGCGCAGGCCGACAAGGCCGGTGGCGAACTGGTCGAGATTGGTCTTGCCGATGACCAGCGCTCCCGCCTCCTTCAGCAGGCGCACGATGGTCGCATCTTTTTCCGGCGTGTAGGCGTAGTCCGGGCAGGCGGCGGTGGTTGGCATGCCCGCGACGTCGATATTGTCTTTTACCGCAAAGGGTATGCCGAACAGCAGCTTTGCGGGATCGAAGGCGCCGAGCTTTTCCGCTTCCGCCAGGATCTCGAGTTTATCGCCCAGGTGGATGAAGATACCGGGGTCATCGACCTCGGCAATCCGGGCAAACACGCGCTCGACGATCTCGGTGACGGTGCCGCCGTTGCGATAGAAATTCGACAGCGAGACGATGTCGAATGCGGGTAGATCCGTCGATGTGGAGTAAGTCATGCCATGCTCTCTTCAAGTATCTTCACGGGCCGGTCCCACTGGATCAGCACCACACATCCCTTATCGCTCCAGACCGAATGCTCGGTGCCGGCGGCGTTGACCACGTAACTGCCCTCACCGTAATCCCCCGCTTCATCGGACTGCACGCCGTTGAGAACGAGGATGGTTTCGAGCCCCTGATGGAGGTGGCGTGGCACGGATGCTCCCGGCTGATACTTCAGTATCGCCACGCCCGGTTGGTCGCCCTCGAACGCTCTGATCCAGTGGATCGTCACGTCTTTGCGGAACGGTCCGAATTCCAGGTCCTTCCAGCCTCCAGACGTCAGCATGGCGCGTGTCGTTTCAGGCATGGGGCAGTCCCTTCAGGATGTCGTCGATATGCGCCGTCCAGCCGACGATCGCGCCCTGAGCGCGGATCATGGCAATGGCAGCGGCCTTGAATTCGGGGAAATAGCTTTCGGTCGCCTCCTCGCAAAGCAGGCATTCATAACCACGGTCGTTCGCTTCCCGCATGGTCGTCTGAACGCAGACCTCGGTGGTCACGCCGGCAAAGACGAGCTGGGTGATGCCCTTCTGCTTAAGGATTTCGCCGAGTGCCGTCGCATAGAAAGCGCCCTTGCCGGGCTTTTCAATCACCACTTCGCCGGCGATCGGAGCGAGTTCCGGCAGGATTGCCGTGCCCGGTTCTCCCGCAATCAGCACACGGCCCATCGGCCCTTCGTCGCCGATCCGCAGAGCGGGGTTGCCGCGATCACGCTTGGCCGGCGGCAGGTCCGATAGATCGGGCCTGTGGCATTCCATCGTGTGGATGACGGGAATGCCCGAGGCGCGAAAGCCTTCGATGAGGCGTTTCACGTCCGGCACGATCCGGGTGATGCGAGAGACGTCGTTGCCGAGGCTTGCGCCGAAGCCACCGGCTTCCGCGAAATCGCGCTGCATGTCGATCACAACAAGCGCCATTTCGGCAGGTCGTGACGGGAAATCGAACGGTTCGGCCTTGATCATCGACATCAGTGATGCCCCGCCATATGTGCCCCGATCACGCCGATGTCGGCGCCACGCGCTGGCGTCTCGTAGACCAGCCGTCCCTCGGAAATGACGATGATGCGGTCGGACATTTCGAGAAGTTCGTCCAAGTCCTCCGAAAGCAGCAATACGGCCGTTCCGGCATTGCGCGCCTTCATGATGCGGGCCCGGATTTCCGCAACGGCCGAAAAATCCAGCCCGAAGCAGGGATTGGAAACGATCAGCAGATCGACGTCGCCTGTCAGTTCGCGGGCAAGCACGGCACGCTGTACATTGCCGCCGGAAAGCGCAGCAATCGGTGATGACGACGACGCGGTCTTCACCTTGAAATCGGAAATGAGCGCGGTCGCCCGTTCCTTCATGCCGGCCTTGGAAAGCCAGAGTGCATCTCGGCCATCGGCCTTGAGGTCGAAGGTTCGGAAGGACAGGTTCTCGCTAAGGGTCATCCGTGGCGCGCAGGCATTCTGCAGAGGCTCTTCGGGAATGAAACGCACGTTATTCGCCCGCGTTTGGGCACGTGTCGCCCCATAGGACGAGCCATTGACCTCGATATTGCCGGCACTGAGAGGTCGCTGGCCGGACAGGATCTCGGCAAATTCCTTTTGTCCGTTGCCGGATATGCCGGCAATCCCGACGATCTCACCTTCGTGGACCGACAGGTCGTCTATCTCGATCGTCTTCAGCCCGGATCGATCCGGCGCTCTGACGTTGCTGAGCCTGAGCACCGTCTCCGCAGACTCTCTCACCGGCGCGCGGCTGTCGAGTTCGGCGAGCTTCACATTGCCGATCATCATCGCTGCCATGTCGGCGGTCGAGAGGTCGCCGACCTTTCCCGTCCCGACCAGCTTGCCGCGACGCAGGATCGAGACGTCGTCGGCGAATTTGGTGATCTCGTGAAACTTGTGGGATATCATCAGCACGGTCAGCCCGCCGCTCTCCGTCATGCCGCGCACGAGGCCCAGCATCTCGTCGGCTTCGGCGGGCGTCAGAACTGATGTAGGCTCGTCGAGAATGAGGAAGGACCGACCGAGATAGAGCTGTTTGACGATTTCGAGCTTCTGTTTCTCACCGGCGGCAAGCTCGCTCACCGGCCGGTCGAGCGGGATCCGGAACGGCATACGCTCCATGAATTCAGCAAGTTCGCGGCGCTCCTTCGCCCAGTTGATCACGGCTGGCACTTCCGCCCGGCTGATCACGAGGTTTTCGGCACCGGTCAGCGAAGGGACGAGGGTGAAATGCTGGTAGACCATACCCAGCCTGTGGGTGGCCGCATCCCGTGGAGACGCGATCGCCACTTCGCGTCCGTCGACCGAAAGCGAGCCCGACGTCGCGTGGTAAAAGCCCATGATGCATTTGACCAGGGTCGACTTGCCCGCGCCGTTCTCGCCGAGAAGCGCGTGGAAGGATCCGGCCGGAACGCTGATCGAAACGTCATCCAGCGCCGTAAACGCACCGAACCGCATCGTCATTCCCAATGTTTCGATGCTGGCCGCCCGGCCACGCTCCGGAAGAGGGGTATCGCGAACAATGCTCACTTCATCTCTCCTTTTCTACGATGATGGCGACAGGCCCGCCGCCGGGTGGTCCCTGGTGTTCGGCGCCACCAGAGACGTATAGATCGGTCATGCCGAACACGCCCGCGAGCACGCCGCCGACAAAGGCGCGGGCATGGCGGGTGCCCGCAATGTCTGAATCGTCTAGCATCGTGTGACGCCGACCACCGACCATGCCGGAGGGGTCGGGTTCCGCCTTGGCCAGTACGGCTGCAATCGTCGCCCTTTCCGGCAGGCGCGCACGGGCGCCGTGCACGGAAGCAGTATCGATGGCGCTCGCCATGACGGCGTGATCGATCGCAAGCGGTCCGCTCCAGGCTCGGCTCATTCCAAGTACGATGATCTCGTGATCGGTCAGTTCGACGCCGGCGGATGCGGATGCGCGACGTGAAAAGAGGTCGTGACGGGAGCCGATGACCTCATCGGTAATGGTTGCGGCATCGACTTCGCCAAGTGCTAGGGCGACGCCCAGCGCCGAGGCTCCACGCGAAAGTCCCATGGACTTGAGTGTCTCGCGCGTGGCGACGGCGTGCCCCGTACTGTCTGCTTCGCCGATGCGGGCAAGCGTCAGAAGCGGGCATTTGATCTGGACGAAATGGACGTCCGCGGGGTCGTCGATGCCTGCATCCGCCATCGCGGTTCTTACGCCTTCGGCGACCATAAGCGCCTGTTCACGACGCCCGAGATGATGGAATGGGAGGTGGGGCGTTCTGGATGTACCGATGGCGAGAGCGGGCCCGCCTGCATCTGCGGCGTCATCAATCAAGCTCTCACGCGCAAAAACCGTCCAGTGCGGCGACAGGGCTCCTTCGGTGCCACCGGACATCACCAGCGAGACACCCTCGACGCCGTGGCGCGCGAACAGTGCCTCGAAACTCGCCGTGGCGAAGCCCCGCGTGAAATCGTTGACGCATCCGTTGCCCTCCGTCTTTCCGAGGATCGCAACGACGTTTTCCGGCTTCAGCCCTGCCGCGAACAGGGCTTCTACGCCCGATACATCGGACGGACCGCTCGCCGCGACGCGAAAGACTTGAGCACGCCTGGTCATGGTGGCGGCTTGCATCATCACGGGAGTGCCTCGATCAGCATTTTCGAGTTGGCCACCGCGCCGAAGACGCCGCCCTGCATCTTGACCATCTTGATCGCAGCGAGGTGGTTGCCGTAATCGGTCGCGCCGCAGCAATCCTCCAGAAGCAGGCATTCGAAGCCGCGGTCATTGGCCTCACGCATGGTCGTCGAGACGCAGACATCTGTTGTGATGCCTGTCAGAATGAGGTTCTCGATGCGCTTCTGGTGGAGGATCAGCTCCAGATCCGTCGCGCAGAAAGAACCCTTGCCGGGCTTGTCTATGATCGTTTCACCCTCGATCGGATAGAGTTCCGGAATGATGTCCCATCCCGGCTCGCCCCGGGTCAGGATGCGGCCGCAGGGACCGGGATCGCCGATGCCAGCACCGATGCGCTGCGAGCGCCAGCGCTTGTTGGCGGGAAGGTCGGCCAGATCGGGACGGTGGCCTTCACGCGTGTGGATGATGTGGTAGCGTTTGGCACGCATGGCCGCGAGCACCGATCTGATCGGCTCGATCGGCGCCTGTACCAGCGACAGATCATAGCCCATGTGGTCGACATAACCGCCCTTGCCGCAGAAGTCCGTCTGCATGTCGATGATGATGAGGGCGGTATTGTCGGGCCGCAGCTTGCCGTTATACGGCCACGGATAGGGATCGGCGCCGACATAGGTCTCGGTTGTTTCGACCATCGCATCCATGGAGTCTCTCCTATTCCGCTGCCGGCTTGAGGGTTTCGCCATAACGGCGCGACGGCTTGTCGAAACCGCAGGACGTGCCGTCGGTGACTTTGACCTCGTTCTCCCAGGGCAGCTGGTATTTGCCGGCGATCAGGTCGTGCATGTAGCTGTAGGGCGCATCGCCGGCGCCGCCTTCGACTGCGACGTAGCCGCGATGGCCGAACTGGTAGATATTGTTTTCCACGCCCCAGCCGCGCCGCGCCTCGCGCACAAGATCCGGACGGACTTCCGCTGTGATGATCTCGTTCGGCCGCCCGGACGTCCCGTGTGCAATGACCGAGCCGTCGAAATTGCAGATCATGCCTTCACCCATGCTGTCGAACGTGCCGTCCGAGCCGCACATGCAGACATTGGCGGTGACCATGAGATTGCAGAAGGCATTCGACTGGTTGGTAAAGCACCAGGCCTCGCGGATCGGGGCCGTATAGCCTGCCGTCCGGATCATGATCTCGGCGCCCTTGTAGGCGCATTCGCGCGCCATCTCCGGGAACATGCCGTCATGGCAGATGATCAGTGCGAGCTTTGCGCCCTTGGGCCCGTCGATGACAGGTATGCCGAGATCGCCGGGTTCCCAGGGCTCGACCGGCACCCAGGGATGCATTTTGCGATAATAGAGCTTCAGCTCACCCTGGTCGTCGATGACGATGCCGGAATTGTAGGGCATGCCGCCCGGGTTCAGTTCCATGATCGAGAAGCAGCCCCAGATCGCATTTTTGCGGCAGGCTTGCTTGAACGCAGCGACCTCCGGCCCGTCCAGCGAGCACATGATCTCAGGATTGATGTCCATCGAGAGACCGTGCAGCGCATATTCTGGGAAGACGACGAGATCCATGCCGGGCTGGTTGCGCCGCGCCTTCGCGACGAGATCGACGATCACCTGCGTCTGGCGGGCAAGGTCCGCTTTCGTCACTGTCACCGGCAATTGCAGCTGCACGAGACCGATACCGACGCCGTGTTCGGATTTGTTGAGGCCGCCTAAGCCATTCATGTCGCAACTCCTATCATTTCGTCAGGGAAAGCGCGCCCGGCGCGCCGGAAAGCGCGCGGTGGGGCGAGGATGTGGCAATCAGTATGGCAAGCGTCAGCACGTAAGGCGCCGCGTAGAAGAGGTAGTAGCCCTGCGTCACGCCCACCGATTTCAGCGCCGGTCCAAGCGCGCCTGTCCCGCCGAAGAGAAGTGCTGCTAGGAAGCAGTGGATCGGGTTCCAGCGGGCAAAGATCACGAGCGCCACGGCCATGAGGCCCTGGCCGGAGGAAATGCCCTCGTTCCAGGAGCCGGGATAGTAGAGCGAGAGATAGGCTCCGCCGACAGCCGCCAGCGATCCACCGAGCGCGGTGGCAAGCAACCGCACGCGGTCCGGGTTGATGCCCATCGCGCGGGCCGCATCGGTGGAGTCCCCGACGACCCGCAGGATGAGGCCGGGACGGGTATTGCGGAAGGCCCAGAACAGAAAGAGAGAAAGGGCAAAGCCGATGAAGAAGAGGACATTGATATTCAGCGCCGCCTGGACCTGCGGATAGGACGACCAGTTGCCGAGCGGGATGGACGGCAGCTTTGGCGCGGAAGGCTGGATGAAGGGCTTGCCGAGGAAGAAGGCGAACCCGAGCCCGAACTGCATCATGGCAATGCCGATCGCGATGTCGTTGACGCGCGGGAAGCGGCAGATGAAGCCATGAATGAGCCCGAAGACCGCTCCTGCCGCCATGGCCGCGAGCACACCGAGCCATGGCGAACCGGTGAGGACGGCGACGGCGTAGGCCGTCATGGCACCGAAAACGAGCGTGCCTTCCAATCCGAGATTGATGCGTCCGGAACGCTCGGTAATGGCTTCGCCGAGCGAGACGAAAATAAACGGAGTAGAGACGCGGATTGCCCCGGCGAGGATCGCAAGCGGCACGCCCCAGAGACCAATGTTTGTCTCGTCCATCACGTTCTCCTTTTCCAGAGGTCGGGATTGAAGACCTTGAACCTGCCGTAAAAGGTCTCGCAGAAGAGGATGACGATGAAGAGCGTGCCCTGCAGCGCAACGACGGTCGCATCAGGCAGTCCCATCCGGCGCTGGATCAGGCCGCCGGATGCCTCGAGCCCTCCGAGCAGAAACGCGATCGGGATGATTGCCAGTGGATTGTGGCGCGCCAGAAATGCCACGAGAATGCCGGTGTAGCCGTAACCTGCCGCAATCGAGCCGTTCGCACTGCCCTGCACGGCCGCCACCTCCAGCATGCCGGCAAGCCCGGCGAATGTGCCGGCGATCGCCGTGAAGCCGACGATCAGTCGACCGACCGGCAAGCCCTGGATCTGTGCGGCGCGTACATTTCCGCCGGCCATCCGAGCGGCAAAGCCGTAGCTCGTCATCTCGATCAGGATCCAGGAGCCGACGCAGGCTATGATGCTGATGACGAGGCCCCAGTGAACATCCATTCCGGGGATATCGCCGATCATATATCCGGGTGGCAGCGGCATGGTGGAGGGCTTGTTCAGGCTTGCCGGATCCCGCAACAGCCCTTCCACGAGCTGGTTCATCAGCGCGATCGCGATATAGGCCAGCAGCAGCGACGAGATCGTTTCGTTGACGCCGCGGTAGTGCCGCAGAAACCCTACCGCACCGATCCAGATGCCGCCGACGATCATGGACGCAACCGCCATGACGATGAGCGCCGGATAGGGAGGAAGGAAGCCGGTCAGTGGTGCGGCAACCGCTGCGGCTGCAACGCCGCCGAGCACGAGCGCGCCTTCTCCGCCGATGATGACCAGACCGAGGCGTGCCGGCAGTGCCACGCAGAGCGCTGTGAGGAGGAGGGGCGCTGCGCGCGAAAGGCTGTTTTGCAGCGAAAACCAGCTGCCGAAACCGCCGGTATACATGAGCTGGAAGAGCGCGACCGGCGACTTGCCGATCGCGAGAATGAAGAGGGAAAAGAGCATGAGGCCTGCCAGAATGGCAGCAGACCCGATCACGACAGGCTCCGCCCGCCGCGCCAGCCATTCCAGAAGCGGGCGGAACGTGGCTCCTCCGCCGGCATTCAACGAGAGCGCTGGATCGTTTGCTTGTACCGTCATGACGCTTCTCCCTTCACCTGATGTCAGGAAGTGGAGCCGACCACGCCCTCGACGAGGTAGGCCATGCTTTCGAGATCGATCGCATCCTCCGCATAGGCCTTGTCGGCAGCGATTACGGCATTGCCCTTGTTGTCGTTGAGGGGGCCCTTGAACACGGAAAGCTTGCCTGTCATCGCCTCGGCAAGCGTCGCATCGAACATCTTGCGGCCTTTCTCCGATACACCGGGACCAAGCGCGCTCATCTTGACGAACCCGTCCTTCAGTCCGCCGCGAACGAAATTCCCGAGCTTTTCGCCGGCCTGGGCCTTCGTGATGAAGTCCGTATAGACCTTGCCCCAAGCCCATTCGGCGCCGGTCAGGTATTTCTCAGGCGCAAGCGGGCTCTGGTCGGCGTGATAACCGCAAACGAACGCGCCGCGGCCGGCGGCGGTCTCGACAACGACCTTCGGGCTGTCGACGTGGCAGGTGATGACATCCACCCCCTGATCGACCAGCGCGTTGGTGGCTTCGGCTTCCTTGATGGCGAGCGACCACTCACCCGTGAAGATCACCTGGCAGGTGATGGTCGGGTCGACGGAACGAGCCCCGAGCAGGAATGCATTGACGTTCTGAACCACCTGCGGGATGGGCTTCGCCGCGACGAACCCGATCTTCTTGCTCTTGGTCGCGTTCCCGGCGGCAACGCCGTTCAAATACTGACCCTGATGGATGTAGCCGAAATAGGATCCCGTATTGGCCGGGTGCTTGCCCGCCTGCCACAGGCCACCGCAATGGCGGAACTGGGTGTCGGGATACTTCGCTGCCATAGCCAGCATGTGGGGATCGAAATAGCCGAACGACGTCGGGAAAACCAACGACGCGCCATCGAGGTTGATCATCGATTCCATCGTCTTCTGGACATCGACGGTCTCGGGCACGTTTTCCTCTTCGACGAGCGTGACACCCGGCATGGCCTTGATGACCGCAGCACCTTCGGCATGGGCCTGATTGTAACCGTAGTCATCCTTCGGTCCGACATAGATGAAGCCGACCGTCAGCGCGGTCTGCGCCAATGCCGTTCCCGGCGTGAGACCGGGAAGTGCGCTTGCGGCAAGTCCGGCCGCAGACACCTGCAGAAAATTCCGGCGGTTCATGGAAAGGAGTTTCGTCATCGTCATTCTCCCTCGCGGCGCTCGGCCGTTCGCTATTGGACAAGGGACAGCAAGCAACAGGCGTGCCACTTTGTAAGTCATTGAAAACGCTGGTGCCGACTGAATAGATAACAAGAACTGACAAAACTGCATGCAGTTTTGGACGAGCGTGCTGATTTTAGTGTCACTGTATGAAAAATATTCGGAGAAACCGAGATGCGCTCCCAGCGCTATCTAGGATGTCTGGACGAAAAGCATTTAAGTTCAATGCATTGAGGAAAGCGTTGACATGGCGGAACACGAACTGCATCTGTATGCACTACGTCTAAAGCGCCGAGAGTGTCTTGACTGAGGTGAAGCGAAGAAGATTAGTCCGGGCCGGGACGACTGTGGCGCAGATGGTGAGAGCCATTGCCGATATGATCGTGACCGGCGAGATGCCGCCTGGCGAAAGGCTCGACGAGCTTTCTCTCGCCGCCCGGTTCGAAGTCTCCCGGACGCCTGTCCGGGAAGCTTTGCGGGAACTCGGCGCAATGAGCCTGGTTGGCCGGGAGCCCAATCGCAGCGCCGTCGTGATGAACGTGACGCAGGCCCGCCTCCACTCCATGTTCGAGGCCATGGCGGAACTGGAAGGCATCTGCGCGAGGCTCTCTGCCGAGCGCATGACGGTCGACGAGCGACGTGGCTTGGATATCGAACATCGCAGTTCGATACATCTCGTGCATTCGGGCTCGCCGGAGGACTATTCCGCTTACAACACCGAATTCCACAACAGGCTTTACCGAGGAGCTCACAACGATCACCTTCTCGAACTGGCAACACAGACCAGGGCAAGGCTGGCGCCATTTCGCCGCGCGCAGTTTCGTCTGACCGGGAGGCTCTCGAAGTCATACGATGAGCATGACCGGATCGTTACCGCCATTCTGCGCGCCGATTGCAAAGCCGCCGGGCAGGCGGCCTTCGACCATGTGTCGATCGTCAGCGACGCCAGCGCGGTTTTTGTTGCAGCGCATGGTTGAGGTTTTGACGTCGCGGATTTTCGAAAGGCTAGCTCTTCGAGAGGCGAGGACGACGGTTTGCTTCCCATCAAGGAGTGCGAATGTTGGGCTGTGACGAGATCTCCGCAAAATTGCATTGAGACCGTTGGGAAAGACTATATTTGTCTTATTCAACGGCATACCGATTGGTGCTGCTGTATGACCTGTCCAATGAAAGCGTTTTCATGCCGTATGCCGCCGCACCTGCAATCCTGCTAGATCTGGATGGAACTCTAATCGCGTCGGAACCCGGAATTCTGTCGAGCTGCAGGGCAGCCCTTCGTTCCCTTGGACATGATACTGATCCTGCCATGGACATCAGGTCGATCATTGGCCCGCCGATCGAGGACGTCATGCGGTACCTGCTCGGACAGTTCGGCGACGACCGGGTCACCGAAGGGGTCGATGCCTACCGGCAGGACTACGGGTCGCGAGGCCTTCTTCTGAGTGAGGTCTATGACGGTATCCCGGAAGCTCTTTCCAGGATGAAGAAAGAAGCCAGGCTTTTCCTCGCGACATCCAAGCGCGAAACGTTTGCGCGCCGCATACTGGAAGACAAAGGCCTAGATGCTCTGTTCACCGGTATTTATGGATCGACCCCGGCCGGCGACATCGACCATAAGCCTGAACTGATTGCGCACATCATCCAGCAGCATGAGCTTGACGCGGATCGTTGTGTCATGATCGGCGATCGAAAATACGATGTCACCGGCGCCCATGCCAACGGCATGCGGGCTGCGGGTGTGCTCTGGGGCTACGGTGAGCAAGCCGAACTGGAGAGCGCGGGAGCGGATCGCCTGGTCGTACAGACCGCGGAACTGGCCGATGTCGCGCTTGGCATGGTGTCCAGCGCCGAACGATAATCCAGGCTGTCGCTTAATAACCGAGCGCGATGCCGTCCTTGCGGTGGTCGGTGGCTCCCAGCAGAACGCCCCGCTCGTGGTCGATGTAGATTGCCTGCGCACCGCCGATCGGTTCGTCCGCCCAGACGGTTGTGTGGCCGCGACGTTCCAGATCCATCCGCACGTCGTCGGAAATGGTTGGCTCGAGACTGAGCTTGCCATCGAAATAGAAACTACGCGGCTGGTCGCTCGCCTGCTGCGGATCCATGTCTCGATCGAGGATTTGGCTCAGCAGATGGCAATGGCCGACCGCCTGGTATTGCCCGCCCATGACCCCGAAGGTCATGCGCGTCTTGCCGCCCTCGGCCAGCATGCCGGGGATGATCGTGTGGAAGGGCAGCTTGCCGGGGCCGATGGCGTTGGGGTGGCCTTGTCTGACCACGAAGCCCGCGCCGCGGTTCTGCAGCAGCACGCCGGAGCGTGGCGCGTAGATGCCGCTGCCAAATGCGAAGAAGATGGAGTTGATCAGCGAGACGGCGTTGCCGTCGCGGTCGACCACGGTCACGTAGACGGTGTCCTTATGCGTCGGACCTTCCCAAGTGCCAGCCGGAGCGGCCTTTTCAAGGCTGATCTTCGAGCGGATCGCGTCTATCGAGCGATCCGACAGGATGGCATCGACGTCGGCCGTCATATGGGCGGGATCGGCGATCACCTGGTCACGCCGGGCATAGGCTGCCTTCGATGCTTCGGCGAGAAGATGGATGCGGTCTGCCTCCGACAGCGTCGGATCGCGCAGGTCGAAGCCGTCGAGGATGCGCGCAATCATCAAAGCGGCAAGCCCCTGGCCGTTTGGCGGGCATTCCAGCACATCCCGGCCCCGATATTTGGCCGAGATGGGTGCGGTTTCAAAGGCGGCGAAACTGGAGAAGTCACTTTCCTCGTGCAGGCCACCTAGCGACTGCAACAGGCCGACGATCTCCTCGGCCACCAGGCCCTTGTAGAAGGCGTCGCGGCCGCCCGTCGCTATGGCGCGCAGGGTGGCGGCCAGCGCCGGGTTGGTCATCCGCTGGCCGGTCACCGGCGCCTTGCCGTTCGGCAGGAAGTAGCTTGCGGAGCCTGCGAACTTACCGACGCGGGGGCTGTAGCGCGCCCAATCGAGCGCGACGCGTGGGGTGATGCAATAGCCGTCCTCGGCAGCGGCAATCGCTGCGGCCAGAACACGGTTCATCCCGAGGCTACCATGGCTTTCCATCAGCCGGCACCAGGCATCCACTGCGCCGGGTACGGTTACGGCATGTGCGCTATCGTCGGGGATGGAGGAGAAGCCTTTGTCGATGAAATAGGCTAGCTCGGCCTTCTGGGGTGCACGGCCGGATCCGTTGAGCGCGACTGGCGTTCCGCCGGCCGGTGAATAGAGCGCAAAACAATCTCCGCCGATGCCGGTCATCAGCGGATCGATGACCGACTGCAGCGCAACCGCTGCCACCGCCGCATCGACCGCATTGCCGCCGGCGCGCAGGATGTCCACCGCCGCGAGAGTCGCCTGCGGATGAGAGGTCGCAGCCATGCCGCGGTCCGAAATGGCGACCGAACGTCCCGGCTTGAAGAAATCGCGCGATGTCATGGCATCTGCTCCTGATCTGCGAAGATTGGGTATCGGCGGCTGGCCGGTGGTCTCGCATCCGGCCAGCCGCGTGTTTCGTCGTGCGCTGCCGTCAGCGTGTTTCGGTCATCCAGCCGAGGATGTTTTTCCAGAGCCTGGCGTAACCTTCCCATTCGCAGAAAGCCGGCGAAAGCCAATGAGGGCCGATGTCCGAAGTCCACGCCACGGTGCGGCCTTCGCCATGGGTGCCGGTCACCAGCAGCGGATGGCCGCCTTGGTCTTCGGGCAGGCGGGCGAGCACGTCCACATCGGCGCGGTCGCGCACCTCCACCTCGTTGACGCCCAGAAGCAGAGGCCATTCGCCGCTAAGGCCGGCCATCACCGGATGGTCGGGCTTGAGGACGACGGCGGTCGAACCCTCGGGTATTTCAACCCGATCGTCGTAGGGCAGGCAGGTGACGGGCAGCGTGTCCTCTACGGCCGTGCGGCGCCAGCGTGCCTTGCCGTCGATGCCCTGGAACGAGAAATATCCGCCGACCATCAGCAGTCCTCCGCCCTTTTCCACCCAGGCCTTGATGAGCCTCAGCCGGTTGGGCACGGTCTTGGAATGCAGCCATACGGCCGGCGGCAGCAGCAGCGAGTTGGCGCCGATATCAGAGAGGATGATCGCATCGTAGGCGTCGAGCCCGGCCATCTCGAAGGGGAATTTCTCGACTGCGTCATGGGCCGGCATATAGGTCAATTCGTACTGGCTGCCATCGAGCGCCTTGACCAGCGGCTCGGCGCCGAGGTGGAAGGTGACGCTGCCGAACTGGTCGAAGCCCTTGTAATGGGTGGCGGAGCTGATCCAGCTTTCGCCGACGAGAAGCACTTTCTTGGTCATGTCTTACCGGTCCTCGTGAGGAGTTGAAATATCGCTCTTGGTCGCGTCGGTTGCACCTTGAGCGAGGTGGAAGATGGCGGGTCCAGTGGCATCGGCTCAGTCGCGCGGATCGAGACGGTCGCGTAAACCATCGCCGAAGATGTTGAAGCCGAGCACAGTCAGGAAGATTGCAGCACCCGGAAACCAGGCGAGCCAGGTTGCCTGGTCGATAAAGCTGATTGCATCACGCAGCATGCTGCCCCAGGTCGGGGTCGGCGGCTGGACGCCAAGACCGAGGAAGGAAAGATAGGACTCCGTGATGATCGACGAGGCAAGCAGCAGCGATGCCTGGACCAGGACGGGCGACAGGGCATTGGGCAAAACGCTGCGGGTCATGATCGTCAGATTGCTAAAGCCGAGCGCCCGGTTCGCCTTCACGTAATCGAGGCTGGAGACCAACATGGTCTGGGCGCGGGTCACCCGGGCGATGGTCGGCGTGTTGATGACGGCGATCGCGATGATCGTGTTGGTAAGCGACGCGCCAAGCGCCGCTGTGATGCCGAGTGCCAGCAGGATGCCCGGAAAGGCCAGTAGAACGTCCATGCAGCGCATCAGAACCGCATCTGTTCTGCCGCCCAGGTAGCCGGCAACAAGGCCGATCGGCAGGCCGAAAAGAACCGCGCCACCGACGCTGATCACGCCGACAAGCAGCGATACCCGTGCACCGGACAGGATACGCGACAGCACGTCGCGACCGAGATCGTCGGTACCGAGAAAATGATCGGCTGACGGTGGGGCAAGCGTTGCCATGAAATCGGCAGCGTCAGGCGCATAGGAGGACAAGACCGGTCCGAACACCGCAGCCAGGACAAGGATGCTGACCAGCGCCATGCCGAAGGCACTGCGGCTGTCTTCCACAAGACGGCGTATCAACGAGTGAGATGCGGGAGCTGTGGTCATGCACGTTTCCTCAGTCTGGGATCGAGCGTCGCGTAAAGAAGGTCGGTGGCAAGATTGATGAAGACGAAGAGTACGGCGGATGCCAGGATGGCGCCTTGCACCACGGGATAGTCACGCGCGAAGATCGCATCGACCGTCAGCTTGCCGATGCCCGGCCAAGCGAACACAGTCTCCGTTACCACCACGCCGCCCATCAACTGGCCGAGCTGCAGGCCGACCAGCGTCGTTACCGGGATCAGGGCGTTTCGCAGCGCATGTTTCCAGACCACACGTCGAAAGGGCAGGCCCTTGGCGCGCGCCGTCCGGATATAGTCCGCATTCAGCACGTCCAGCATGGCGGCGCGGGTCATGCGCATGGTCGACGCGGCCATGGCGACGCCGAGCGTGATCGCCGGCAGGGTGATGTGGCGTAAAGCGCCAACGGGATCTTCGCCGATAGGCACATAGCCGGAGGAGGGGAAAATCTGCAGACGGATCGACAGGAAGAGGACAAGCAGGATCGCCAGCCAGAAGCTCGGCAGCGAAAGGCCTGCCAGCGAAATCAGCGAGACGCTATAATCGGCGACGCTGTTGCGGCGTGCTGCGGAAATCACTCCGGCCGGAATGGCGATGACCAGCGAGATCAAAAGCGCCGCTAAGCCGAGCTGCATGGTCGGCACCATGGCGGTCATGACCATGCTGAGGACCGGTCGGCCCGACTGGATGGAACGACCGAGATCGCCGATCAGAAGATGCCCGAACCAGGAGATGAACCGGAGCGGCAAGGGCTCGTCTAGAGCAAATTTTGCGCGCAGCGCGGCGATCGCTTCCGGCGTGGCATCCATGCCGAGCATGGCGGTGATCGGATCTCCGGGGATCATCGCGAGCAGCGTGTAGGAGAGCACGCAGAGGCCGAAGAGGACCGGAATGACCGAGAGGACGCGGGTGACGATCAGCTTCATGTCAGATGTCCTCAGCCTGTTGCGTTTGGCGGTCACGAGCGCGGCGATAGGCGGCCATGCGGGCAGAGGCGGACGTGCCCGGCAGGGTGTCTGGGAGCGTTTCGACCTGCGGAAGCGTCGTGGCGAAGAAACAGGCCGACAGGTGGGCCGCATTCACGGGCACGAGTGGCGGCTCCTCCTGCGTGCATCGGTCCTGCACATAGGGACAGCGCGCGGCGAACCGGCAACCGGCGATGCGGTTGGTCGGATCGGGTGGCTCGCCTGTCAGAAGCACATGCGATTTTCTCTGGATCTCGACGCGGGGTGCGGCGGCCAGAAGCGCCCGGGTATAGGGATGTCGGGGATTGTCGAAGAGTTCGCGGGTGGGCGCCTGCTCGACGATCCGGCCCGAATACATGACCGCGACATCGTGGGCCAGATGGCGAACGACGGCGAGATCGTGCGAGATGAAGATGAAGGCGACGCCGGTATCGCGCTGCAGGTCCTGCAGAAGGTTGACGACCTGCGCTTGCACGGAAACATCCAGCGCTGACACCGGCTCATCGCAGATAATCAGATCCGGCTGCACCGACAGCGCCCGGGCGATCGCGATGCGCTGCCTCTGGCCGCCGGAAAACTGGTGAGGGAAGCGGTCCAGCTGTTCAGCGGACAGACCGACCGCTTCCATCAGGGCGGCGGCGCGCTTCAATGCTTCCGGCCTGTCGCAAAGCCGATGCAGCAGCATGGGGCGGACCAGGACCTCGCGAATGCGTTCGCGAGGATCGAGCGATGCAAAGGGATCCTGAAAGACGACCTGAACCCGCCGACGAAAGCGGCGAAGGCCGTTGCTGTCGAGAGCCATGGCATCCTCGCCGTCGAGACGGATGCTGCCGCTGTCGGGATCCTGAAGGCGCAGCAGCAGGGAGCCGACCGTGCTCTTGCCGCAGCCGGATTCACCGACGACCGCAAGCGTGCGGCCACGCTCGACCGAAATGCTGACAGTGTCGACCGCATAAAAGCGCTTGGGCTTTCCCCAGCCGGTGGAGACGGAAAACGATTTCACCAAATTTTCGGCGGCGAGCAAGGGCGTCATGCCAGGTCCTCCACGGGCGCGCGCCAGCAGGCGACATGGTGGTCGACGCCAATCTCGCGCAGTGGCGGAAGCTTGGCGCATTCGGGTGCCGCAAACGGACAGCGCGGCGCGAAACGGCAGCCGAGCTCCTCCTCCCAGGGCGGCGGCATGCGGCCGAGGATGGGCTCGAGGCGTTCCACCGTCGCGCCCAGATGCGGCATCGCTGCCAGGAGGGCCAGCGTGTAAGGATGCTGGGCATCGGTAAACAGAGAGGCGGCCGGCGCTCTTTCGACAATGCGGCCGGCATACATGACCGCCACGTCGTCGGCGATTTCCGAAACCACGCCGAGATTGTGGGTGATGAACAGGATGCCCATGCCGGAGCGCTCGCGA
The DNA here is from genome assembly GCF_001423425.1 of Rhizobium sp. Leaf306. GTDB lineage: Bacteria > Pseudomonadota > Alphaproteobacteria > Rhizobiales > Rhizobiaceae > Neorhizobium > Neorhizobium soli. The sequence goes on along the minus strand of NZ_LMNX01000003.1, from coordinate 843,726 downwards.
AGCTCCATCAGCAAGGCAAGGATCTGCGCCTGAATGGTGACGTCGAGCGCCGTCGTCGGCTCGTCGGCGATCAGCAGCGACGGTTCGCAGGCCAGCGCCATGGCGATCATCACGCGCTGGCGCATGCCGCCTGAAAGTTCGTGCGGATAGGCATCGAGCCTGCGCTCGGCGGCAGGAATATGAACGCTCTGCAAAGCCGCGAGCGCCTTTTTCCGGGCTTCGGCCGCGGATACCTTCTGATGAAGCTGGACTGCCTCGGCAATCTGGTCTCCGATCGTGAAGACCGGATTTAGACTGGTCATAGGCTCTTGAAAGATCATCGCCATGCGGCTGCCGCGCAGCTTGAGCATGTCGCGTTCGGTCAGAGCCTTGAGATCCTGGCCTTCGAACAGCGCCTTCTCTGCCGTCATTTCCGAAATATCGTCCGACATTAACCGCATCAGCGACATGGCGAAAACGCTCTTGCCGGATCCTGACTCTCCGACAACGCAAGTGATACGGCCAGGGGCAATTTCCAGCGAAACATCCCTCACGATCCGAACTCGCTTGCCCGGCGGACCGAGGGCCACGGACATGCGATCGATGTCCAGAAGCAGATTCTGTTCTGTTTGCGCCATCACGTCAGGCCTCCGTTTTGCAAAGGGCGGAGAGTTCGGCAGGGCTGGGCAGTGCGCGGAAGGCGCCGGGACGCGTGGCCGTGATGGATGCAGCAGATTGGGCATAGGCGATCGCTTTCTCCAACGAATGGCCGAGCGAGAGGGTCGCGCACAGCGCGCCGCAAAACGTGTCGCCGCAGCCGGTCGTGTCCCTGACCTTGACGGCAATCGCTTCGTGGTGCCGAGTGGTGCCGCTCGAGTGCACCAGACAGCCGTCGCCACCGAGCGTGATGATGGTGGTTTTCGCGCCTCGTTTGTGAAGCCTTGCAGCCGCAGCACGGGGATCATCCAGACCACTGATGGCTTCGGCCTCACCGCGATTGACGACAAGAATATCGCAGTGGGCAAGCAGCGGCGTGGCATCCCACCAGATCGGGGCCGGGTTGAAGACCGTATAGGCGCCGCGGTCGCGTGCGGCCTTGAACCCGGCAAGTGTCGTCTCCTGCGTCAGATTTCCCTGGGCAAGGAAGAGATCGCCTGCCTCAGTGTTGGCGGCGAAGCGGGACGCGGCTTCTTGAGAGAAGGCGGCGGCACAGGCGCCGGCGGTGACGATGCTGTTTTCGCCATCGGGCAAGACCATCAGGAGCGAGAAATCGCTTGAGCCTTCCAGCCGCTGCGGTTCGAAGACCAGGTTTTGTTCGGCCCCGAGGATTCGGATGATCTCCTCGCCCATGCCGTCCTTGCCGATCGGGCCGGCAAAGCGCGTATCGGCCCCGGCGCGGGCGGCAACGACCGCCTGATTAAGGCCCTTGCCGCCAGGCGCACGCATGGCACCGTCGCCGAGCAGAGTTTCGCCCCGCTCGGGCAGGCGTGGCATCTGCAGGCTGATATCGAGCCCGGCATTGCCGAGTACAAGGACCTTAGCCACGCGCGGTCAGCTCCTTGCCTTCTTGACGGCCTGCATAAAGACGTTCAGGCGCTCGGGATCGACCGGGTTCCACCAGACGCCATCGCGTTTCAGGTAGCTTGCGACGATGACGGCGTCTGCGACCGAAAATATATCGCCGACATTGTCTGGCGTGACGCCGGAGCCGACGGCGACGGGAAGCGACGTGCCGCTATCGATGGTCTGGAGCTCTTCCATGGTGGCGGAATCGCCGGTGCGCTGGCCTGTGGCGATCGCTACGTCGGCGTCGAAGAATTCGTTGTCGCGGGCAAGTTCCTGGATGGTGCGGTCGCCGGTGATCGCATGGGCGCCGTGCTTGACGTGCACGTCGGCGAAGATCTTGATGTCGCGGGCGCGGAGGTACGCACGGTAGCGCGCAGCTTCGCCGGCAGGTCCGTCCATCAGGCCTTCGTTTGCGACATAGGCATTGGACCACTGGTTGACGCGCACGAAGGCGGCGCCAGCGGCCTTGGCGACGGCGATCGCCTGGATCGCGCCGTTGGCCAGAACATTGACGCCGACCGGGATGCCGGTTGCGCGACGCACCGCATCAGTCATGACAGCCATCGAAGCGGCGGTTTCCGGGCCGAGATTGTTCGGCTTGGCGAACGGGATGTCGCCGTGGTTCTCGACGATCAGTCCATCGACGCCGCCGGTCTTGTAACGCTCTGCCTCGGCAACGGCAAAATCGACAATCTCGGAGAACGGCTGACCGTCATAATCCGGCGAGCCTGGAAGAGCGAGGGAATGGATCACTCCGATGACGGCCTTGCGGCGGCCGAAAATCTGCTCGATGGCATTTGGCTTCACGCGGAAGACCGGTTTTGCCTTTGGTGTATCACTCATCTGGTTGCCTTTTTGCTTTTGCAGTCTTTTGGCACCGTCGCGACGCAGCAGGGCGCGCGACGGTGTGTCGTGAGGTTAGAGGAGAGCGGAAGGGATCACTTCTGCAGCCACGCGTCTCCAAGACGGAAGGCGGTGTCTGGGTAGGGGGTCCAGTGAAGCTTCTTGGTCGAGCCCTGCAGCGTTGAGTCGAAATGCAGGAACAGCATTCCGGCGTCGTCGGAAATCATCTGTTGTGCCTGCCTGTACATCGTAGCGCGTTCGGACTGGTCGGCGCTGACACGGGCCTTTTTCATCAGGCTGTCGACGTCATCATTGCTGTAGCCCGAGAAGTTGTTCGGACCGCCTTTGGTGAACCAGTTGTACATGTTGCCGTCCGGGTCCGGACGACCGGTCCAGGGCGACCAGGAGATATCGAAGTCCTTCTTCTGAAGGACCGAGATCAGGCTTGTCGCGTCAACCTGACGGACAGAGACCTTGAAACCGGCTTCCTGGGCCTGCGCCTGGATGATCTGTGCGACGCGAAGCTGCAGTGGCGACGCGACGACGGTGATTGCAAACGGTACACCGTCCGGATGACCAGCCTCGGTGAGGAGTTGTTTGGCCTTTGCAACGTCACGCTTGTAGGGCTTGAAGTTCGGATCGAACGCCCAGGTGATCGGTGGTGGAACGGGACCAAAGGCAGGCGAACCCGTATTGAAGTAGGCCACCTTGTTCACGACGTCCTTGTCGACGGAATACAGCAATGCCTGACGGACCTTCATATCGTTGAAGGGGGCCTTGGTATTGTTGATCGAGAAGGCATTGAAGCCGAGGCCCGGAATGTCGGCCACATTGACAGATGGATCGGTCTTGATCTGCGCCAGGCTCTGCGGCGGGACGATGTCGACCAGTTGGAGATCGCCACTTTTCAGGCCGGCCGTGCGCAGCGTTTCGTCAGGGATTGGTCGAATGATGACCTTGTCGAGGGGGGCACGTCCCTTGTGATAGCCGTCGAAGGCAGAGAGCACCATCTGGCCGTTTTTGGTCCAGCTATCGAGCTTGAAAGGTCCGGCACCAACCCCCTTGGTTGCGAAATCAGGACCGAGTTTCTGCAGCGCGGTCGGCGAGACGAAAAGGCCCGCACGGTTCGTCATCACCAAGGGAAACTGCGCGTAGGGCTGAGAGAACTTGACGGTGAAAGCAAGCGGCCCCGTAACCTCAACCGATGCGATCGGGCCGAGATCCGAACGACGTGGCGAACCGGTCTTTTGGTCCAGCATGCGGTCGAGATTGAACTTCGCGGCTGCAGCGTCGTAAGGGGTTCCGTCCTGGAACGTCACGCCCGGCTTGATCTCGAACGTGTAGGTGAGGTCATCGACCTGTTTGTAACTGGCAATGCCCGGGACGACCTTGAGTTCTGGCGTCATGGTCAGCAGGGGTTCGTAAATCAGGTATTGCTCGTAGAGCTCGAAATAGGAGGCGAAGAAGGCGGGATCCAGCGTCACGGGATCCGAGACGACGCCGATGTTCAGCGTGCCGCCTTTTTCGGGCGTCTGAGCGGAAGCTGCGACGGGCAAAAGAGACAGGGAGAGGGCTGCTAGGCCCAGAAACGAGCTGCGTATAGTCGTCAACGTCATGTTCCTTCTCTGGCGATTATTATTGTTGTTCTGTGTTCAGTATTCTTCGGGACGCACCTGTCCTGCGCCGGGAAGCCCGTCGGGACAGATGGATACGAATGTTGTGAGTATCGACGGCTGCCGAAACGGCACGGATAGCCGGCAGAGCCCCCGACCAAGCCGCGGGCTCCTGTGTTGCGATCAGCCTTTCGAGCTGTCAGGCTTTGATGAGCTTCACGTGGAAGCTGTAGCGTTCTGCGAGATAGTGCAGAACGACGTATTCCACTGGCTGCCTGTCGGGCATCCAGGAGGTTCGGTGGCAGATCAGCACGACCGCCGGCTGCCGGACGTTGAGGATGCGGGCCGTCATGGTGTCGGCCATTGCGGCTTCGATGCGTTCGTCGCCACCGGCGAAAACGATGTCGTCGCGCCGCAGTCTTTCGTAAAGCGAGCCGCTATCCAGTTCCTCGATCGTCGGAATACCCGACTTCTTGAACAGTTGCGGGCGCAGATATGTGATCGAGGTTGCAAGCGGCATGCCGTCCGCCAGCATTGTCCTGTCGATCTCCACCACGTCGTCGCCGGGCTGGAGTTGTAGCTCCAAAGCGATTGCCGCACTGGCGGACACGACCTTGACGGATCGTGTTCGATAGCCGGGTGTCAGACCGCGCCGACGCATGTCTTCCGAAAACGAGGAGATCTGGTTCAACGGACGCTCGACACGCGGTTCGATGACGATCGACCCGACGCCGGAGCGTCGCTTGATGAGACCTTCGGTTTCCAGATAGTCCAGAGCTGCCCGTGAGGTACTCCGGCTGACACCGAAGCGCTTGTTGATCTCCGCTTCCCCCGGCAGAACATCGCCAGGCTTGAAACTGCCGCTCTCGATGTCCGTCCGCAACCGGTCCGCAATCTGCGACCAGCGTGGTATCGGGCTTTCTTCAAGATCGGTATCATTCCAGCTCATGGTGATAGAGTATAACGTCATGACATTTCGTCAAGGCTATTTTTGAGCAATTTGCTGTGCGCTTAGTTTTTGGGCGAGTTGAGTATTATTGAACAGCGCTCGCCGATGGACGGTGCCGAGGTGACCGTTGAAGTGCGGTCCCTCCAACGCGGAAAGTATGTTCGTGGTCGAGTGCTCCACCGCCTTGGAGCCCTCCATCTTGGGGTAAGGTCAAGTCGGGGCGGCAGGACGGCTCGTCAACATAAGCCGTCCCGTCGCAAACGGAGCGAGCGTTGCTCTTCCACCATCGCCAGCTTCCTCACATTCAAAAGCGCTGAACTCTGACATCATCGAACACCAACGCCGATCCATGGGAAAAGCCGAGGAGTTTATCGCAGCAGATATGCAGTTTCACACGCGCATCGCGCAGATCACCGGAAACCCGATCTTAATTGCAGTCAGTGAAGCGATGCTGGCATGGCTGATGACCTATTACACGGACGTGCTGATCTGGACCGGCAAGGAGAAATTCACGCTAGTTGAGCATGAAGAGCCTCCATCGACTGGCGGCTAAGGATGTTGGCGGTGCGGTCCTTACGCACCTTGGACGGTCGCGGGCATCGTACACGCGATAGCAAGACCATAAAGGGACGGATGTTCTGACGGCAGGTCGATGGTTCTCGTCCGTTCAACTTGAAGGCTCGGAAGCGGATGTCGCGATAGTGCTTCTCTGTGGTAAAGTTTGGTCACGGCTGAAATGGAATGGTTCGCCCAGGTTGGCGCGCCTGACCCTTGGTGTAGGAAACACCATGCACCTTGACGCCATCGACGTTCAACAGAGTTATGATCCCTCCCTTGTTAGACAAAGCGGTTGGGGGCTTGATCTCGATGCTCATGGTCGCGCCAGCAGCGATCGTGCCGGAAAGCGTCATCGTATTCTTCTGCTTATCCTTGATCATCCATCCATCGAGCTGAACGGCAACGTCGGCCGTATTCAGTAGGGTGACGGTCTCGCGTTCGGGGGTGCGCACGTCGTTGACAAGTGCTGCGATGATTCGCACCAGTCCATCAGGAACGTCAAACGGCGGAATTCGGTCGCGATCGACCGGTGTATGTGGCTCACCATCGTGATCTGGATTGGCCGGGACGATCGGATCGGCGCTATCGTCGTCGGAATGCCAAGCTTGCGTCTGAAACTTGAGGAAGATCGCCACCCACTGGTTTTCGTTCGGGAATTCGAAAATCAGCGCACCATCTTGGAATTTGCCGTTGTCGCCCGCGAATTTACCGGGCGGGTTACCCTGGTTCATATGGATATCATGAATGCCGCGACCTGGCTTAAAACCGAAATACTTGTCCGCTTTGTCGGGTTCTGGACCCCAGATTTCGCCAAATGCATAGATCCACGAATCTTCATCGGACATGGCGCGCTGTACATAAGCGTCGATCTTTTCGTTCAGGTCGTTGTCTGGCCCTGTGGCTGAAAGCGGCAAGGGCTTTAGCTCCCAAGGCTGCATGAGATTGCTCCGAATGAAGTCGAGAGCGATGCCATCTGGAACGCTTGCTGCGCGGTGAAGCCCCTCGGACAACGCCGCAATCTCTTCCGTGATCGGATGCTCAAAGGCCGAGCGGACCAAGAACTGTACTTCGCTCCCGTCCTGTGATCTGACATTGATCGCAATGCGATGCATGGTTCCGTTTTCGGATACCAAAACCTGATAGTGGGGATTTGCGCCTGTTGCGAGGCGGTTGTTCGTCGGACGTCCCTTCAGGACGGCGTAGTTTTTCAGCGGCATGTCAGGGCTCCCACAGTTAGAATTCATCGAATAGCAGTGTCGTGACAATTGCAGGTTGGTTGATCGGCTTGAGAACGACAGTTTCTGTAAAGTCTGACGTCCTCCGATTGCGAGTGGATCAGTCAAAATGACAGGGCAAGCCAACGCGCCGCGTGGCTGCGGCAGTTTAGCCTAAAGCTTTGGCGCCGCCCGCCTCACGGCTTTTGCTGCGAACGAAATCTCGCCTGTGGCCGAGACCGTAAATCGATACGCCTCGTTCATAAGTTTCTTGCCTGAGTGAGTGAAAGCGAGCACCCGCTCACCATCTGTCCTAACGTGAGAGATACCGAAATTGGTTCGCTCAAAAGCGAACACCTTCCTCGCGGCATCCTTGGGGTCATTCACAGAGCCAAGGACCTTGAAAAAAGCCGCGAGCTCAGTGCAGAATATGATGGAAGGTGTTGTTCGCCCGGCTTTTCCAAGAGCTGCTATAAGAGTGGCGCGTGGGTGAATGTATTCCTTAGCTTCGCTCTCGTCTCCTGACGAAATCAACGACACGACCGGAGAGACCTCCTTGAGAAACTCCATGTCGAAGTCGGCGGACCCATGGTGAGGCGCCTTCAGGATTTCCGCGCGGACGGCTGCACCGGGTAGCGCCTCTCGCAACCGTTGCCCGGCCTCCTGGTTCATGTCGCCGGTAAAAAGAAACCGAACGTTGCCGTAGCGGAGACGGAAGTTGATCGAATGTCCGTTGATCGTATGAGACGCGGAGGGAGAGCCAACCTTGGCGGCGACAGTCCCTAACATGAGATTTGCATCGTCCGGTGGTTCACCCAAAAACCGCAAGCCGACATTCTTGTCGATAATATCGGTAATGGGGCCAAGAAGCTCCACCGAGATATTGTCGGCGGCGAGAAAGTCGAAGGCACCTACGCTTGTGTGATCAAGACGCCGCTTCTCAATCGGCTTCCCGGTTGCGCGTTCGACGCGTGGTCCCCACGCTTCGAGGGTCTCGACCCAAGTGTTGAACTTCCCGTTTCTGTCAACTTCCGGGACGGTAGCTTGATCGTCCACGAGGTCGACAATGAATATCCTTCCATCTGCCTCTACGGTCCTGCCGAACATCTCGGTTTCTTTTCGGCGTTCGCCGGTAAGCTTCTTCAGCGGGCGTTTCACGATGCCATTGTGAAAAATCCGCTTCGGGGCGACAAATATCCGCTTTTGAGGTCTCGTATCGGTTTCCGACTTTCGCAGTTCGGTAAGGCCATCAAAATGGTCGGCGTCACCGTGCGTGATGAGAATGAGATCGACAATCAGTGGATCGTCATCGCTTGTTTTCGGAAATCGCGCATTGGCATGCCGAGCAAAGAGCTGGTTGTCGCCGCCGTCGATGAAGATCACTTTACCGCTCGGCGTTTCGATGATCAGGCCATCGCCTTGCTGGACGTCGACCATCGACAGACGGAGCAATGCATCCGACCGAAGTCGAGCCCGCCCATCGATAAATCCTCGGTCTACAACTCCCCGGAGACCGACGATCTCAACCTCTTTTTTGCCCTCTGGCTCAGACAGGACATTGCAGCCATCACCCCAGTAGTACTGGGCTTCCGAACCGTCGGGTCGCCGAAGATTTACGATGTCGTCATCAAGATATTGCATCGAAACTCCTCCACAGAGAACGATCAGCAACAAAAGTTTAGATTAGTATTCTATCGAGTCAACTAGAGTCTAAGATTAAAATCGTTCAAAAGCAGTCATAAGTTATTCATAAGGTTCAAGAATATTGTATTTATCAATGCCATATAAAAAGAGTGACTGAACTCCGTCAAAGATGCGAAGCATAGGCCTTTAGTGCGGATCGCAGCGGTTTGCGCTTGCCTTGTCGGGTGGCGGATCGCGCACCATGCTCTCTCGGTGTCCTGCTGAGGCGGGCAGTCAGGCAGGAGCATCAGTGTTATGTAAAGCAGCCGCGTGACGGCTGACGGCTCCTAAACCGATCGACCGTGTCTCAAATGGACGCGATCCAAGCCTGCCTCGATCTGGCAATTTGTGCGACAGATAGCAAGCTGAGGCTGTAGGAATGCTCCGGACGAAGACGCTCGCCAAGATTCGCAATGTCGACGAAAAAGTCGAGCAGCGCGTCAGCTGGCCCAGTCACGTCGTGGTTGACGGTGACCATACATTTGTCATTTCACTCCATACCCATGTTGACTTATAAGCACTTTTCCGTGGTATAAAGCTTACAACATAAGTAGGTGGAGGCGTATGTTAGTCATTCTTGCGGACGACCTGACCGGTGCGCTCGACTCGGCGGCGCCTTTTGCCGGGCGAGGTATTCGCACCGACGTGGCGCTCAACCTTGATGCAATTACGGGGATCGTCGCCGATCGCCCCGACGTTCTGTCCATCAACCTCAACACCCGCGAAACAAGTGCCGGCGAAGCACGTGCCGCCACGGCTGCGACAATCACCTTGCTGCCGCCGGGAACGCGGCTGTTCAAGAAGGTCGATTCCCGCCTCAAGGGAAATATCGTTGCCGAACTGGACGCCATCCCTTTCACACGTGCCCTCGTTGCGCCTGGGATACCAGAGTTCGGTCGGGTGGTTGCGAACGGATGTGTCACGGGCTTTGGTATCGACGCTCCGATCGTGATCGCCGACAGGCTCGGTGCGCACACAGCTCGTGCCCATATCCCTGACGCTAGCTCAGCCGCCGACATGGACGTTGCGCTCGACGTCGCTGAGAACAACGGGACCGATCTGCTGATCGGCGCTCGCGGTCTTGCAGAAGCGCTCGCCCGTCGCATGACGAACAAGGTCGATGCGCAGGCAGCGACCATCCCGTCCGGTCCGATCACATTTGTCATCGGATCGCGCGATCCGATCACGCTTGCGCAGATCGACGCCCTGCGCAACGGCCACAGCCTGACGTATCTGCCTGCGCCGAACGGCCGGCTGGACGCGGAAAGTGGGACAAGACCTGATCTGACGCTGGTGCACGCGACGCCGGGTGAGGAAGAGCTCGATGCGCAGCTTGTGGCGGAAGCTCTGGCTGACGGCGTGCACGAGAACCTTGCCGGTTACGACGGAACGCTGCTTCTCTCCGGTGGAGCGACGGCCGAGGCGGTGCTGCGTCGGCTGGGCCTGTCGAGGCTGCGTCTGCATGGCGAATGCCTGCCGGGTCTTGGTCTTGCGTCGGCACAAGGGCGCTGCATTATTGCAAAATCGGGTGGCTTCGGTCATCCCCATACGTTGAAGCAAATTGCAGACATGGTCCTGCGAAAGGCAGGTTGACGATGGGACTGGAAACGGGAACCGCCCGCAAGGGCCTTGCGGATATCGTGTTCGAGCGGATGTTGCGCGCAATCAAGTCCGGTGCGTACAAGCCCGACGAGCGCCTGCCGACGGAACACGATCTGGCCGCCGAATTCGAGGTGTCCCGACCCGTCATCCGCGAAGCACTGAAACGGCTGCGCGACCAGAGCCTGATCTATTCAAGGCGCGGTGCCGGCAGTTTCGTCCGCTCGGTAGGCTTGCGGAATCCGCTAGGTTTCGGCCAGCTGGAAAACGTTGCCGATCTTCTCAACTGTTACGAATTCCGCCTGACGATGGAGCCTGCCGCAGCTGCGGCCGCTGCCGCCCGTCATGATGCCGACAGTCTGAAAGCCATCCGCCAGGCGCTCGAACTGCTGCGCGATGCCACGAACCGTCAGTCACACCGCGAGGATGCCGACTTTCAGTTCCACCTCGCCATCGCCCGTGCCGCGCAGAACAATTATTTCACCACGGCCATGGAAGCCCTGAAGGATCATATTGCCGTCGGTATGAAATTCCACGGCGCCTCGATCAAGCGCGAAGCGTCCGGCCTGTCGCGCGTGTTTGGCGAACATGAGGCCATTGCAACAGCGATCGCCAACAGCAACGAGGATGATGCGCGCCGTCTGATGTTCGAGCATCTGAAGGGATCGCGGGAGAGGCTCTTTCAGTCGTCGCATCTGTAGGCTCGATCTTGAGGATCGCGAGCGATTTGACTTCGGTATGGTACGCAAAAGGCGGTGCTGGCGGCACCGCCTTTTTCACTGGAGCGAGGATCTCAGAAGCTCGCGCGATAGATCGCCAGAACGTCATCCACGCTCATATCGGCCGGGTTGTTGTCCATGAGGCGACGGATAGCGTGCGCATCTGCGGCAAAGCGCGGAAGATCGGCTTCGGTCGCGCCATGTTTTGCCAATGACATCTCGATGCCGAGATCAGCACAGAAGCCATAGGCCTGCGCGGACAGGTCGGCCTGCGAGAGATTTTGGCCTAGCCCCAGCGCCTGTGCTACTTCCGCAGTCTTGTCCTTTGCCACTGGCGCGTTGAACGCCAGGACGTGGGGAAACACGATGGCATTGGCCAGCCCGTGCGGCAGATGCAGCAGCGTGCCGAGCGGATAGGCGATGGCATGGCCTGCCGCGGTATTGACAGGCCCGAGGCAGATGCCGCCGTAGTAAGACGCCAGCATCAGACCTTCGCGTGCCTCACGATCTGCGCCGTCCTTGACCGCGCGGCTCAAGAATTTGCCGACGAGGTGAATGCCCATGCGCGCAAAACCGTCGATCATCGGATGCGAACGCTTGCTGGTAAATGCCTCCACGCAATGCGCCATCGCATCGACGCCGGTTGCAGCGGTGACGGCCGGCGGCACCGAATAGGTGAGTTCCGGATCGAGAACCGCGAGATCGGCAATCAGGTACGGAGATTCGACGGCGATCTTCGCGCCCTTTACGGTGTCGGTGATCAGCGAGCGGATGCCGGCTTCGGAGCCTGTTCCAGCCGTGGTGGCAACCTGCGCCAGACGCGTGCTGCGCCCCGCCACCTTGTTGGGGCCGGCGACATCGGACAGGGTCTGCTCGCTATCCCAAAGGGCCGCGACAAGCTTGGCGACGTCCATGACGGAACCGCCGCCGAGGCCGATAACGAGATCCGGCTTTGCGGCACGGGCAGCTGCCAGCGCGGCATCAAGCGTTTCGATCTCCGGCTCGCCGGGAATGGCATCGAACAGGGTAACCTTCCCCGGCAGTTTCAACCGGTCGATGAAGCCGGCTGTAATCGGTGTTGCGATTACCAGCGTGGAGGAAACCGCTCCAGCCCAGGTGCCGACCTCGCCGACACTACCGGCGCCGATGACAAGTCGTTTTGGTTGATGCAAGACGATTAATGGAGCGCTGCTCATGTCTGCTCTCCCTTGCCGCCAGCTACCAGCTTGCGGGCATAGGCAATGGCCGACAGCATGTTGCCGTGGTTGGCGATGCCTTTGCCGGCAATGTCGAAAGCTGTGCCGTGGTCAACAGAGGTGCGGTCGATCGTGAGATCGACGGAGACGTTTACAGCCGTATCGAAAGCGACGAGCTTGATCGGGATATGGCCCTGATCGTGATACTGCGCGACGACGAGGTCGAAGCCGCCGGAATAGGCACGGTGGAACACGGTGTCTGCCGAGATCGGGCCGTAGGCGTCGATGCCTTCGGCGCGGGCGGCAGCCACGGCCGGCGCGATCTGGTCGTCATCCTCGGTGCCGAACAGGCCGTTTTCACCGCAGTGCGGATTGATACCAGCAACCGCGATGCGTGGACGCTCGTAACCCGTGCGCTTCAGGTGATTGTTGCCGGCCTTGATGGTGGCCAGCACCCGTTCGGTGGTTGCGCGGCGGATCGCTTCCTGCAGCGAGACATGGGTGGAAACGTGGATGACCTTCAGCTTTTCCGAAGCGAGCAGCATATAGGCGGCTGCCGATTTCGTCAGGCTGCGCAGCATGCCGGTATGGCCGTCGTAATGATGGCCGGCAAGGTTGAGGGCTTCCTTGTTGATTGGGGCGGTCACGATGCAGCCGATCACGCCGGCTTCGGAATCGCGCACGGCCTTTTCGATAAAGCGGAATGCCGCATCTCCGGCGACCGGTGAAAGCTGGCCCCAGGGTAGCGGTGCCCCTTCGATCGGCAGGTCAACGACATAGGCCGCAAGATCGATCTCGACGTTCAGCGCCTTGCGGGCGGCTTCCAGCGTCGGCAGGTTTCCGTAGATGCGGGTGACGGCACGATCCGCGTCGCTCATTTCGGCAAGCGCCCGTACCGTGATCTCGGGTCCGACGCCGCAGGGGTCACCCATGGTGATGCCGATGATGTTGCTCATGCTTGTTCTCCCGCTGCTGAACTGGCCCAGCCTGGCGCCAGACGAACGTATTTGATGGAGCGCCTGTAATAGGTGTAGGCGATATGAAGACTGCCGTCGTTACCCTCAAGCAGCGACGGATAGGACATTTCCTTGTTGTGACCGTCGATCGAATTGTTCGACAGGCAGGTGCCGGGACCATCCTCGATGATGATCCGCTGCGAGAAGCTTTTTGCTCCGTCGTCGGAAATGCAGACGGCAACCGGCGCACGTGGCACACCCCAGATCGGCACGCAGCCGCCATCCGGATTGGCATCCGGCCGGTCGTCGCCTTCGCCCAACTCGTCGTAAAGCGAGGCGCGGCGGTCTGTGGACATGTCCGCATTGGTCGGGTTGCAGATCATCGCGATACGGCCATCCTGCAGGCGGGTTGCGGCGATCGATGAATTGTTGTTGGGAACGTCGGTCGCTTCGGGCGCGGACCATGTACGCCCGCCGTCGGCACTCTCGGCGCGAAAGACGAAATCGGCCTGCCTGCGGCGGAACACGGCGGCGTACTTGTTGTCTCCTATGGACACCGGGCTCATATGGACGCAGCCGGTCGACTGATCGAGGTCGTCCAGACGCCAAGTTTTGCCGTGATCTTCGGAAATGCCGAGGGCTGCGCGATCATGGCTGCCGTTCCATTTCTGGCCAGGACGCTGGATGCAGCGGAAGATCGGCAATAGCCAGGCTCCATCGTCGCGAACGGTCAGCGGTGCTCGAACGAAGCAGCCGCGCGGCAAATCGAGATAGCGTCCATCGCTGACCGTCAGTTTGGTCGCGTCACCGGCATCGCGATTTACCTCCGCCATGCGGATACGGCATTCGTCCTGATTGCCTGAAGGCTGAGACGTGTGGAACAGGAGCAGGCCGCCTTCAGGTGCCGCAAACAGAACCGGGTTCTGTTCGGAATGGGCGGGGTCGAAACTCAACCGCTGCGGCTCGCCCCATGTGTCAGACCCCGGCGCCAGAACGGAAGCAAAGATCGAGATATCCGACTTGCCTTCCAGCGTGCCGCCGAACCAGGCGCAGATCAGCGCGCCGTCTTCGGCGAGGTGCAGGAATGAGGCGTGGTTCTGGATCATCGGGGAAGCCAGCATGGCCTCGTGTCGTCCATTTCCGACGGCTTTCACCGTGCCGGTCATGACGGTTGCAATCTGTTCAGGCGTCATCGGCGTCTCCTCTGGCCACCGTGAAAATCACCAAAATAACAAAGTTGTCAAGTTTGAAGGACTTTGAAATTTGAAGATTGAGGCCAGTTCTTCAGCCTCATCATCATGATAATAAATGGATTTATCCTCACGAAAGTTTGTCCAAATCCTATAGCGGAATAATTAATTTGACAAACTTGGTCAGACATCAGATGGTCTGCGTCAGCCCGCTTATGGCGACGAAACGGACGGAGGCATCCCGACCGACGCACAGGGCCACACGGAGGAATGCCTGAAGCGCACAGTCGGGAGACCATCGCAAGATGAGCACTGACCAGTGCGATCCGCAGCTAGAGGGAGGAGAATGACATGAAAACTTCGCATCTATTTGGAGCCTTTCTGTGCTCTGTCCTTGCACTTGGTACCGGTTTTTCTCCGGCGCAGGCTGCGTCGAGCGACATCAAAATCGTCTTGCCTGAGGAAGCCGACCTGCTTGAGCCCTGCATGGCGACGCGCTCCAATATCGGCCGCGTCATCATGGAGAATGTCAGCGAAACGCTGACCGAGCTCGATGTGCGCGGCAAGCAGGGCGTGATGCCGCGACTTGCTGAAAAGTGGGAGCAGACCGGCGACGGCACCTGGCGCTTCCATCTCCGCCAGGGCGTGACATTCTCCGACGGCAAAGCCTTCGGCGCCAAGGACGTCAAATACAGCTTCGATCGTATTTTCAGCGACAAGAACATCTGCGAATCCCGCCGTTACTTCGGAGGCATGAAGTTCGACGTGAAGATCGTCGACGACACCACCATCGATTTCAAGGTCGATCCGGTGCAGCCGATCCTGCCGCTGCTGCTGTCGCTCGTTACCATCGTTCCTGATGGCACGCCGCTCGAATTCATCCGCGAGCCCATCGGCACCGGCCCCTACAAGCTGTCCAACTGGACGCCGGGCCAGCAGATCGTGCTCGACGCGCGTGACGACTACTGGGGCAAGAAGCCAGCGGTTACCAAGGCGACCTATCTCTTCCGCTCCGATCCGGCCGTGCGCGCTGCTATGGTTCAGACCGGCGAAGCGGATCTTGCTCCGTCGATCTCGCAGGTGGAAGCGACCAACGAGAAGACGGACTTCTCCTATCTCGACAGCGAAACCGTCTATCTTCGCATCGATGGCAATATCGCGCCGCTCAATGATGTCCGCGTCCGCAAGGCGCTGAACCTGGCGATCGACCGCGAGGCGTTTATCGGAACGCTCGTGCCGCAGGACGCGGTGCTTGCGACGGCTCTTGTGCCGCCGACGACACTCGGCTGGAACCCGGATGTCAAGGTCTTCCCGTATGATCCGGATCAGGCAAAGAAGCTGCTCGACGAGGCGAAGGCTGACGGCGTTGCTGTTGACACGCCGATCACCGTCGTCGCGCGGACAGCCAATTTCCCGAACGTGACGGAGATCATGGAAGCCATCCAGGCTCAGTTGCAGGATGTCGGTTTCAAGATCGACCTGCGCTTCGTCGAAGTAGCCGAGCATGAGGTCTACTACTCGAAGCCGTTCAAGGAAGGTCGCGGTCCGCAGATCGTTGCCGCCATGCACGACAATTCCAAGGGCGACCCGTCCTTCACCATGTTCTTCAAATACGACTCGAGGGGCACCCAGTCGGGTTACTCCGATCCGAAGGTCGATGACCTCGTTACCCGCGCTTCGGCTGCAACCGGTGATGAACGTGCAAAGCTGTGGTCGGAGCTGATCGCCTATGTCCACGACGATCTCGTGGCTGACGTGTTGCTCTTCCACATGGTCGGTTATTCCCGCGTGTCCGAACGTCTGGAGTTCAAGCCGAGCATTGCGACCAACTCAATGCTGCAGCTTTCCGAGATCAGCATCAAGAACTAACCCCGGACCATAAGCTGAGGACGACCCTGATCGTCCCAATCGAAGTGAAATGGGCGGCGCTCCTGCCGCCGTCCATTCCAGCAAGATCGAGGTCACCATGCTCACTTTCGTTCGCAAGCGCGCCTTTGCCAGCCTCATCTCGCTCGTCGGGTTGCTGGTCATGGTGTTTTTCCTGTCGCGCCTGACAGGCGACCCGGCTTCCCTTTTTCTCCCCGTCGAAGCATCGGCCGAAATGAAGGCCGAGTTCCGTGCACTGCACGGCCTCGATCAGCCGCTTCTCGTGCAGTTCGGCCAGTATGTCGGCAATGTCGTAACCGGTGACCTCGGCGAAAGCCTGCGCAAGGCGCGCCCGGCACTCGATGTCGTTCTCGAAGCCTTCACCTGGACGCTGTGGCTTGCCGTCATCACCATGACGCTGGTCACCATCGCGGCCATCGTCGTCGGCTCGCTTGCCGCGTTTCGCACCGGCGGCTTCTTCGACCGGTTTTCCTCGATGGTGTCGCTGATCGGCGCTTCCGTCCCGGATTTCTGGCTCGCGATCGTCGCGATCGTGGTGTTTGCCATCCAGCTGTCCTGGTTGCCGACCTCGGGCACGGGCACGCTTTCGCACTGGATCCTGCCGATCTGCGTGCTGTTCGTGCGCCCATTCGGTATCATCGTGCAGCTGGTGCGCGGCTCGATGATTTCAGCGCTGTCTTCGGCCTATGTGAAGACGGCTCGCGCCAAGGGCGTCAAATCCGGGCCGATCATCTTTATCCACGCCCTGCGCAACGCCATGCTGCCGGTCATAACCGTGATCGGCGATCAGGCCGCCAGCCTTCTCAACGGCGCGGTGATCGTCGAAACCATCTTCGGTTTCCCGGGCGTCGGCAAGCTGATGATCGACAGCATCCTGCAGCGTGACTTCAACGTCGTGCTCGCGGCGATCCTTGTCACCGCTTTCGCCATCTTCCTCATGAACCTCGTGATCGACCTTGCCTACGCTTTGCTTGATCCACGCATCCGCTACTGAGGATCGACATGACCATGGCCGTCCCATCCCCAACGCCCGACAATGCCATCGCCGCCGAGCCGGGCTTCTTCGTCCGCATGGCACGCATGCTGTGGGCCGACAAGTTTGCGCTCTGCGCCGCCATCTTCCTCGTCTTCGTCATTGTCATGGCGATCATCGGCCCGACCCTTCTTGATGACCTCGCCACCAAGCAGAACCTGCGCGGCCGCAACCTTGCGCCGTTCGATTTCAGCCGCGACTGGTTCATTTGGCTCGGCGCCGATGCACTGGGACGCCCGCTCTGGCCGCGCATTATTGTCGCCACTCAAAACACGATCATGGTCGCTGCCGGTGCCGTGCTGATCTCCGCTGTCATCGGCACGCTGCTTGGCTTGATCGCCGGCTTCGCGTCGGAGCGAACGAGCCAGATCATCATGCGTATCGCCGACGTCATCATGTCCTTCCCGTCGCTGCTGGTCGCGGTGATCGTGCTCTATATTCTCGGCTCCTCCATCCTCAACCTGATGCTGGTCTTGTCGATCACCCGTATTCCGGTCTATCTGCGCACCACCCGCGCGGAGGTTCTCGAAATCAAGAGCCGCATGTTCGTGCAAGCCGCCCGTGTCATGGGCGCATCGTCGAAGCGTATCCTCTTTCGCCACATCCTGCCCGTCGTCTTCCCGACGCTGATGACGCTTGCCACGCTCGACTTCGCCTATGTGATGCTGGCCGAAAGCGCACTTTCGTTCCTTGGCATCGGCATCCAGCCGCCGGAAATCACCTGGGGCCTGATGATTTCTCAGGGGCGCCAGTACCTGACCAATGCCTGGTGGCTGTCCTTCTGGCCCGGGCTTGCAATCATTCTGACCACGCTGTCGCTCAACCTTCTGTCCAACTGGCTGCGTATCGCGCTCGACCCGGTCCAGCGCTGGCGCCTGGAAATGAAAGGATC
Organism: Rhizobium sp. Leaf306; assembly: GCF_001423425.1. Lineage (GTDB taxonomy): Bacteria > Pseudomonadota > Alphaproteobacteria > Rhizobiales > Rhizobiaceae > Neorhizobium > Neorhizobium soli. The sequence goes on along the minus strand of NZ_LMNX01000003.1, from coordinate 825,849 downwards.
GAAAAATGGCTGATCATCTTCTCGAGGTCCGCGATCTCTCCGTCGACTTTCACACCGTGACCGGCACCGTCCACGCCGTACGCAACATCTCCTACTATCTCGACCGTGGCGAAACGCTCGCCATCCTCGGCGAAAGCGGTTCTGGCAAATCGGTATCGTCAGCGGCGATCATGAACCTGATCGACATGCCGCCGGGCAAGATCACGTCCGGCGAGATCCTTCTCGATGGCAAGGATCTCTTGAAAATGTCGGGGGAGGCTCGCCGCGCGGTCAACGGCCGGCGCATCGCGATGATTTTTCAGGATCCGCTCAGCCACCTCAACCCGGTCTATAGCGTCGGCTGGCAGATGCGCGAGGCGCTAAAAACCCACGGCATCAGCACCACACAGGCGCAGGCCGAAGCCTTGCGTCTCTTCAAGCGCGTGGCGCTGCCGGATCCTGAAGCTGCGCTCGACAAATATCCGCACGAGTTTTCCGGCGGCCAGCGTCAGCGCGTCATGATCGCCATGGCGCTGGCGCTCAAACCCGACCTGCTGATTGCCGATGAGCCGACCACCGCGCTCGATGTCACCGTGCAGGCGGAAGTGCTGGCACTTTTGAAGGAATTGCAGCGCGAAACGGGAATGGGTGTTCTGATCATCACCCACGATCTCGGCGTCGTCTCTGAGGTCGCCGACCGCGTCGTCGTGATGGAAAAGGGCCAGCTTGTCGAAAGCGGCACGGTGCGCGACGTCTATCGTAACCCGCAGCACGCCTATACCAAGAAGCTGATCGCCGCCGCCCCCGGCAAGGGCGACATGCATGAGCCGGACGCACACGGCGCATCGATCCTCAGCGTCAAGGATGTCCGCAAGTTCTATGGGGGATTCGAAGCGCTGAAGGGCGTGTCCTTCGAGCTGAAGCCCGGTGAAACCGTCGCCGTCGTTGGCGAAAGCGGGTCGGGAAAATCGACGCTTGCCCGCGTCCTGTTGCGCCTCGAAGAGCCAGATGGCGGCACTGCGCGCTGGAAGGGCAAGGACCTCTTCACGATGTCGCCGGGCGACCTGTTCAAGCTGCGCCGCGATCTGCAGATGGTGTTTCAGGACCCGACGCAGTCGCTCAATCCGCGCATGACGGTCTATCAGCTGATCTCCGAGGCCTGGGTCATCCACCCGGAAATCCTGCCCAAAGCCAAATGGCGGGAGCGTGCCGCCGAACTGCTCGATCAGGTCGGCCTGTCGCCTGAGCATATGGGGCGCTATCCGCACCAGTTTTCCGGCGGTCAGCGCCAGCGCATCGCCATTGCCCGCGCCCTTGCGCTCGAGCCGCAACTGATCGTCTGCGACGAGGCCGTGTCGGCACTCGACGTGTCTGTCCAGGCGCAGGTGATCCGGCTGCTCGACGGCTTGCGCAAGAAGATGGGCATCGCCTTTATCTTCATCGCCCACGACCTGCCGCTGGTGCGCGATTTCGCCGATTACGTGATGGTCATGCAGAAGGGCGAGGTCGTCGAGTTCGGCACTGTCGCGCAGGTCTTCGACAATCCGCAAATGCCCTATACGCAGGCGCTTCTTGCCGCGAGCCTCGATCCGGATCCGGATGTGCAGGCCGCAAACCGCAATGCGCGCCTCGCACGCGTTTCCCAGATTTGATCCCGGAGTAGAATAATGACCAAGAAAGCCTTCGTCGCGATCGTGACATGCTTCAACGACGACGAGACCATCAATTACGAGGCCACGCGCGCCCAAGTGCGCCGTCAGGTCGCGGCCGGCAACAATATCATGTGCGCCGGCACCAATGGTGATTTTTCGGCGCTCACCCACGGCGAAAAGATCAAGCTGCTCGAAGAAGTGGTCGATGAAGTCGGAGGCAAGGTCGATGTCATCGTGAACGCCGGCATGCCGGCCACTTTCGAAACGCTGCAGCTTGCCAAGGAATTCGACCGGATCGGCGTGACCGGCATCGCCGTTATCACGCCCTTCTTCATCGCCTGCACGCAGGATGGCCTTGTGCGCCACTTCTCGACGGTCGCTGATGCCGTCGACACCCCGGTCTATCTCTACGATATCCCGGCCCGTACCCAGAACCATATCGAGCCGGAAACCGCCCGCAAACTGGCGACCCACGGCAACATCGCCGGCATCAAGGATTCCGGTGGCGCGCAGGAAACGCTCGCCGCCTATCTTCAGGTTTCCAAGGAGGTCGAAGGTTTCGAAGTCTATTCCGGCCCCGACCATCTCGTGCTTTGGGCGCTGCAGAACGGCGCTGCCGGCTGCATCTCCGGTCTCGGAAACGCCATGCCTGACGTGCTTGCCGGCATCGTCGGCGGCTTCAATTCAGGCGATATCGCAGAAGCCGAACGTCAGCAGGAGATCTACACCGCTTTCCGCACCGCTCTCTACGCCCACGGCTTCCCGCCGGCCATGGTCAAGCGCGCGCTCTACCTGCAGGATCCCTCCGTCGGCGCCAGCCGCCAGCCCGCACTGCTGCCAAATGCCGAGCAGGATGCCCGCATCGGCGAAACGCTGAAGACGTTCGGACTGCTGTAAGCAACGACTGAGATATTGAAGGTCCGGACCGGAATCGTACTGCAGTCATGCAGCGCTGACGGATCCTGATGCTGCGATCAGCTATTCTGGGGCACTCGGTCACGAAGAGTGGAGTCAGGCAGCACGAGGCCCGATTAACATCCAAGACTCGTCCGAGAACTGGTTTGGCGAGAGATGCTCCCCAAATCGAGCGCCGGCTGCCTCTGCAGATCTAGCTGGAGAGATCACGCACTGCGGAGCTTCCAACAAGAGTCGACGATCCATGGGGTCTCGGGATCAAGAAGGATGAATTCGGCCTGCTGAAGGCGGTGAACAGCGCCCTCGACGAAGCCGAATCCTCTGGCGAGGGACGAAACATCTAAGACAAGTGGTTCGGCGACGCGACGGACTACAAGCTGAAGCGCTCTTTCACCATCGGCCCGATCGCCGCCGAATAATCGAGGTCAACCGGCAGGTTGCGATCCCGTGGCAAGGAACGTGACCTGGCTTTGCGTGAGGCGAGAATGGACCTACTCACGGCTGATCAGATCCAGCAACTGCTTTGGGGGCTGAAGACCACCATCCTGCTGTCCGCGGTGTGCTCGTTGATGGCTTTCACCATTGCGCTCGCATTCTTGGTGGCCAGAGCAACCGAGATCGCGACCTGCAGATGGATCGTTGATGCGTTTGTCGCCTATCATCGCAATGTGCCGCTGCTCGTGCAGGTCATGTTCTGGTATTTCGGCATGCAGGAATTGTGGCCGGAGGGCCTGCGCTCCTGGCTCTACGACCACAATGCCGAATTTTGTTTCGCAGCCATTGCGCCGGCACTCGGCAATTCCGCCTATCTCGCCGAGGACATTCGAAGCGGCCTCCGCGCCATTCCGCACACCCAATTCGAGGCGGCACGGTCGCTTGGCTGCAGCTACATGCAGACCATGCGCTACATCGTCGTACCACAGGCATTGCGCATTTCCCTGCCGTCGCTCGTCGGACGCGCCCTGCGACTGTTCAAAAACACCAGCGTTGCAATGGCTATTAGCGAGGCGGAACTCACGTACGAGACGTGAGAGGACGAAAACCTGACCTTCAAGACGTTCACCGTCTTCGATATTGCCACCCGCCTCTACCTTATCGGAACCCTGTTGATCATGGTTTTCGGCTCGTGGCTGGAAAAGCGGACCCGCATCGGTAAGAAGGACGCTTCCCATGCTTGATATTATCCACGAGTACTGGCTGAGCTTCCTGGTGGGGCAGTATCCGAACGGGCCGCTCGGCGGTCTAGCGATGACGCTGATTGTGGCGGTCATCAGCATTCTCCTGTCCTTACCGCTCGCCATCGGCCTGGCACTGTCACGCCTGTCGGCCTTCCGCTGGCTGCGCCTGACGAGCACATCCGTCGTCAACATCGTGCGCGGCATACCACTGTTGATGCTCATTTTCAGGTGCTACTTCGTCATTCCGATCGCGATTGGTTATGCGGCCAGTGGAACGCGACGTTTGAAGCGCTCTTCCAATCTCTGCAGGACGACGAAGAGCGACGGTACGAAGACGACGGTCAGGCAGGTTGAGCCCATCATGCCGGTCAGAACCGCGATCCCGATCGACTTTTGCGCGCTCGCTCCCGCCCCGGTCTGCAGCACGAGCGGCACGACGCCGAGGATGAAGGCGATCGACGTCATCAGGATCGGTCGAAGCCGCGTGATCGCGGCCCTTATGGCCGCATCCACAATCTCTGCGCCGTCATGCAGCCGCAGATGCCGCGCGGTTTCAACGATCAGGATCGCGTTTTTGGCCGACAGTGCGACGAGCAGCACCAGACCGATCTGCGTGTAGAGGTTGACGGCGGCATTGAGCGACAGCAGCGTCGTAGCCGTTCCGATCAGCGCAAGTGGGACGGTCGCGATGACGCTGAACGGTGCGTACCAGCTCTCATATTGGCCAGCCAGAACGAAATAGACCAGAAGCAGGCTCAGGCCGTAGACCAGATAAATCTGTCCGCCGAGTTCTCGTTCCTGGTAGGACACAGCCGTCCATTCCCGTTCGAAATTGTGAGGCAGCAGCGACTTTGCGATCCCGTCGAGTGCATCGAGCGCCTGGCCGGTCGAATAGCCTTGCGCCTGCGAGCCGATGATTTGAGCGGATGGATAGAGATTGTAGAGGCTGATCAGCGCAGGCCCGGTGGCCAGCTTCACATCTCCGATCGAACCCAGGGGCACCATCTGGCCGGAGGCGCCGCGCAGCCTGATCCGCTCCAGGTCGGCGACTTCGGCGCGCCTCGAGGCGTCTGCCTGTACATAAACCTGGAAAATGCGGTCGAAGAGGTTGATCTGGCCGGAATAGGACGATCCGATGTACTGGCTGACAGCGTCGTAGGCCCCGCCGACATCGATCTCGGCGCGCTGAGCCTTGCTTCGGTCAATCGAGACGGCAAATTGGGGGGCGTCGGCACGGAACGGACTGAAGGCTTCGCGGAATGTCGGATCAGACCCTGCTGCACGGGCGATGCTGGCCGCCACTTCTTCCAAAGCCGCATAGTCGAAGGCGCCGTCACGGGCCTCTACCTGCATGGTGAAGCCCGCCGCGTTGCCGATACCCTGGATTGGAGGCGGCGGAAGCACGAGCGCCTGTCCGTCCGGGAGATCGGCAGTCAGGCTCCGCAGGGATGTGTAGAGCGACAACAGGTCATCTCCCTGTTGTCGAAGGCTCCAGTCCTTGAGGATCAAGTAGAGGACACCCGCGTTGGAAATGCTGGCATTGTTGTTGAGGGCGGAAATGCCGCTGATTGCGACCGCCGTTTCAACGGCATCCAGCTTCTCGACCCGCCCGCGTAGGTTTTCGATTGCGCGGCGGGTGCGCTCGAGCGACGCGCCCTCGGGCAACTGGACAGATACCAGAAAATACCCCTGATCCTCGATCGGCAGGAAGGCCGTCGGCACCTGTGTCAGCAGGGAGAGCGAGAGCGCGACCAACAGCAGTGCCACCAGCGAGACTGTCACACTGAAACGGGCCATGATCCTCACCAGCACTGCATAGACCCGTTCGACGGCGTCGTAACTTGCGTTGAAACCGCGGTAGACGATGTTCTCGCGCGGCTTCAGGGCATGTGGTTTCAGCCATAGGGCGCATTGGGTCGGCTTCAGGGTCACGGCGTTGACCGCGCTGATCAGGGCCGTGGCGGCAATGACCAGCGAGAACTGGCGATACATTTCGCCACTGAGGCCAGGCAGAAAGGAGGCCGGGAGGAACACGGCAAGCAGCACAAGTGTGATGCCGATGATCGGGCCCATCAACTCGTCCATGGCAAGCGCTGCCGCCTCGCTTGGCGTTTTTCCGTCATCGAGATGGCGAGCAGCGGCCTCGACCACGATGATTGCATCGTCAACTACGATGCCGATGGCAAGGATGATGGCGAACAGGGTGGAAAGATTGATGGAGAAACCGAACAATGCCAATGCGCCGAAGGCGCCGATGATGGTGACAGGCACCGTGGTGGCAGGCACCAGCATCGCGCGCCAATCCTGCAGGAAGATGAGGATGACAACCAGCACGAGGAACGCGGCTTCCACCAGGGTGTGGTAGACATCACCGATGGCGGCCTTGACGAACAGCGTCGTGTCGAACGGCACGGAGTGGCGAAGCCCTTCGGGGAAGTCGGTCGACATGACCTCCAGTTTCGCCTTGACCGCCGCTACGACGTCAAGCGCATTGGCCTCGGGCAACAGAAACAGTGCGAGGCCTGCCGCGGGCTTTCCATCGAGACTGAAATCCTGGCTGTATTGCTGAGCACCCAGCTCTACCCGTCCCACGTCGCGCAGGCGCACGACATCACCATTGTCATTTGCGCGCAGGACGATGTCTTCGAAGGCCGCCACATCGGCGAGCTTGGAGTCGAGCTTCAGCGTGTATTGGAAATCGCGCCCATCCGGCACCGGTGGAAGGCCAAGCTGGCCGGCGGACGATGTGCGGCTTTGCTGGCGGATAGCGTTGTTCATATCTGACGGCATGAGACCGCGTGCCGCCATCAGGTCCGGATCCATCCAGATGCGCACCGCATAGTTGCCGGCGCCGAAAACCGAAACACTACCGACGCCGGGGATGCGAGCGATCTGATCGATCAGGTTGATGGTTGCATAATTGGTCATGAACAGGCTGTCATGATCCGGGTTGTCAGAGGTGAGTGCTACAATCGCCAGAATAGCCGTCGAGCGCTTGGCCGTCTGCACGCCTTGCGCCTGTACGGCATCCGGAAGGGAAGGCGTCGCACTCGCCACACGGTTCTGCACAAGGATCTGCGCCGCGTCGGGATCGGTGCCGATGGCAAAGGTCACGGTGAGTGCGTAGGTGCCGTCACTGGTGGAGGTCGATTGCATGTAGAGCATGCCCTCGACCCCATTGACCTTTTGCTCGATCGGCAATGCCACATCCTGGACGATCGTCTCGGCGTTGGCGCCGGGATAGCGTGCTGTGACCTGCACCGAGGGCGGTACGACATTCGGATATTGTGCGACAGGCAGGCCGACCAGCGCCACCAGACCGAGTATGACGGTCAGGAGCGCGATCACGTTCGCAAGCACCGGTCTATCGATAAAGAACCTGGCCATCCTGGGCATTTCCTGTTTCTGTAAGCAGATCAATCGAGTGCCGTCACGACTTCGACGACTTCTCTGGCACGCAACCCAGCCCCGCCCTTGACGATCACGCGGTCGCCCTCCCTTACGCCGTGGACAACTTCCCGTCGGCCACCGGCGGTTTTTTCTCCGAGCGCGACCTTGACGGTTGCGACCCTGCCTTCGGCATCGACGATTTGAAGCGTTCGGCCCAACTGGGAATTGCCGATCGCGGCTTCCGGCACGGTCAATGCCTTGCGCGTGACGATCGGGACTCGGACGCGGGCAAACATGCCCGGCGATAGCAGGCGTTGCGTGTTGGCAATGACGCCGCGAAGGGTCATGGTTCCAGTCGCGCTGTCCAGCTCGGGGGCGATGTAGTCGAGATATCCACTGTAAGGGTAGGTCGCGTCACCCTGAAGACCGGCTTCAACTCGGATCGCCCCGAGGCTCCTCAGGTCTATATGGCGCTCAGCCATCGCGCGGCGAATGGCGATTACCTGCCGCTCATCGGCCGAAAAGATTACGTGGAGCGGGTCCGGTTCGACCAGCGATGCGAGCTTCGGAGCCGATGCGGCATTGATAAAGGCGCCGAGATCGGCCGCGCGTGCGGATAGGATACCGTCGAAGGGCGCCTTCACTTCCGTGTAGCTGAGGTTAATGTCAGCACTTCGCACCTTGGTCTTGGCGGCTTCGACCTGTGCCTCGGCTGCCAGTCGCTGTGCCACCGCCGATTCATTTGCGCTTAGCGATACGACCTGCTTGGCAGAAAGCCCTTCCTGCCGGGCCGCGTTTGAGACCGCCTGTTGCAGGTTGGCCTGTTGCTGACGCAGTTCTGCTTCGGCAGCTGCGAGGCTGATGCGATAGGGTTCGGGCTCTATGAGAAAGACGACGTCACCTTTTCGCACGGTGTCGCCGTCGTTGAAGTTCACTTTCTCGAGCGTACCGGAGACTCGGGCGACGAGGTCAACCTGGTTGACCGCGCGGAACGTTCCTGTCGTCTCCAGGTACAGCGTCACCTCGACGAGGGTAGGTGCCTCAACCATGACTTTCCGCTTCTCGGCCTGGGCGCAGGCCTGCCCGACCCAGGCAATCAACAGAGCTGCGGCCACCAGGGGCAACAGTGCATGTTTCATGGAAAGATCCTTCCCTTGCGCATGTCGTGGCAGGCCTGCTCAGGGAGCGGCAGCTATTTCAGCGACTGCAACTCGTTCGGCGTCAGGAGTCCGTTCTTGTCCTTGTCGATCCGGCCAAACGCCAGGTTGTAGCGACCGGCCTGCTTGACCTTGAGGGCTATCGGCTTTCCGGACGCGGCCATCGTGTCGATAAAGACCTTGAATTCGGGTTGGTCCAGCATCGTGTCGGCGTTCTTGTCTGCGGTCATGAAGGCCTCCTGTTGCGCATAGCCGCTCGAAGCGACGGCGAGCCCCCCGAAGACGACCAGAACAGGGGTGATCAGCTTAACGTTTGCCATTTCGATCTCCTTTGAGTGTTGCGATATCCGCCAGGTTGATCCCTGTGTCGGGAGCCTCCTGCCGGGCGGACGCGGTCAGCAGTCCATTCTTCAGTTGCGGAACTGCCAGCATCAACTAATCCGGACCAATTCTTCGCGACGAGGCCGCAGGACTTGCTCCAAGGGACTGGTCAATGTCCCTGCGATGCTGGACGGCACGATCAACCAAAGGCTGCAGTGAAGCCATCCCATGTTCATGGGGTCTGCACCTCGTCCAGCGTGCCAGCCATCGGGTCTGCCGTGGCGCGCCTTTCAGCAAGGGAGACATGGACGCCATCTGGCGCCAGATCGAAGCCGGAGGCTTCGAGCACTTCAAGCAGCAGAGAGCGGATCAGGGGAATGGCGGTCACCGCTGCGGCACGCGCCAAATTGAAGCTCAACACCAGCTCCCTGGTCTGCAGATGGGCTTCAGGCGGGCTGATGGCGATCTTGCCGACGATATCGGCCTGAAGCCTGGTTTCGCTTCGAAGGGTCGACGCCGCCAACCGCAGTAACCGCGCGTGCCCGACGGCGTCCGTTTCGTTCTCCAGTCTCAGGCTCACCCGAGCGAGGACGAGTCCGCGACTGCGGCTGACAACGGTCTCGATCTGGCCGTAGGGAATTGTATGCAGCCTGTCATCCAAGCCGCGCAGTCTGAGACTGCGGATCAGTATCTGCTCCACCCTGCCGGGAGTGGAGTCGATCTCAATCTCTTCGCCGAGCCGGAAAGCATCGTCCAGCATCCAGAAAATGCCCGATATTACGTCCTTCACCAACGCCTGGGACCCGAGACTGATGGCCAGACCCAAAATGCCGGCGCCGGCTATGATGGGAGTGGTGTCGACCCCTAAAACCGACAGGGTCACCAGCGAGAAAATCGATCCGATGAGCCCCAGCAAGACTACACGAAGGATCGGCAGAACCGTTGTCATACGCGCAAGGTGCAACTCCGCGTCTTCCAGCGAGGTGAGAGCCTCCTTCGGCATCATGCGCGACTCTACCCATGCGTGGGTAACCGCGGCGAGCACGGCAGCGAGCACCAATACCAAAAGCGAAAAATTGATCTGCCGCGAGTATTGCGGCCAATCCTGTTGCGGGATGACCGCAAGCGTGCCGACCAGCCAGTACTCGACGATCAGCCTGAGGATGACAGCTGCCGCCAAGGCATCGATCACCACCCGCACCACGAACAGTCGACGCATCACCTCGGGCTTGCGCGACAGCTGGATCGAGAGGGCGATCGAGCGATCGAAGGCCAGCGCCAGCATAAGGGCGATCGTTGTTCCCTTGATGCCCTGGTACAGGTCAAACTGCTGCATCAGCCAGCCCCATATCCACAAGCCTGACACCAGCAGGATCATCCAGGCGGCGACCATGTGTAGCAGCGGCGTCAGGCCGTGCCGGCGCAGAAGATGCAGCAATCGCAGAGCCGCCGCCGTCATGGCAAACGCGCCGAGTATCGCCAGCAGCCGCACAGAGTTCGGCGGCATGCCGACGCGGGCGGCTGCTGCCAGAAGGCACACCATCAGGTATCCGCACGCCAGGATCACGGCGCTTCGCCGAAGTCCTTTTTCCGCGCCGCTCTCGTCCAGCGGCAGAAGCCGCAATTGAGGAGTGCGGGGCGAAAAGACAATGCCGAGAAAGGTAATGGCAGACAGCCAGTAGATGACGGAAACGAGAAACTCCCTGGCAAAACCATCCCCAAGCGGATCGGCGCTCAGCAGTCGAACGGCTATTGCGCGCCCCACTGCGATGGCGGCCAGCAACGGCACAAGGCTCCAGGCCGTCCGTTTCAAGACGGCGAGGAATGGGACGCGTTCGCGCGCGGCAGCCTCGCGTCGGCCTCTCAGACCGTAACTGCTGAGCAGAAAAATCAGCATGACGACACCGCCGGCGCCAAGGCTGAGGGCAAGAACCCTGGGCGCCGAGGTCATGGACACCGTGCCCGCCCATAACAGTTCCTGATCAAGATGTGGCAGGGCGAGCGCCGTGTCCACCAACGCCGTCTCGAGACGATCGAAGACCTGCTCTGCGCTGACGATCCAGTCCGCGACGTTGACGACAGACTGATCGGGGGCCGGGGACGGGCCTGTTGCAGTCGCGGAGACGTCCATCGTGCCAGTCCCGTTCGCACTTGCAGAGAAACTACGGCTCGCCGGGCAAACCGGCCTGGCGAGCAACCGATAGTTTCAACCATTAGGTGCGTTTAAGATGCGCATCCACCCCATGTTCATGGCGTATTCGCGGCACCGGAAACGGGCATGATGGGGTCAAGCCGGTATCCGTCGGCGCAGTTCAGAATCCGGGAGACATTCGCCATGAAACATCGCCCAAATGGTTTCAAGGCCGCATTGGCCCTTACCTATCTTGCCGTGCTGGCAGCGCCAATTTTCACGGCCGCGCCGGCGGCGGCCGTCGTGTATTGCAACGCCGTCGGCGTCCCAAAAGGCTGCGTGGTGCGCCCCCCGGCCGCGGTGGTCGTTTACTGCACGGCGCCGGGGGTTCCGCTTGGTTGCGTGGCGCGTCCCGTGGCAAGGACCGCGATCTATTGTACTGCTCCGGGCTTGCCGGTTGGGTGTGTCCGCAGGCCGGGCGTTCGCGCACCCGGTCTCGGTGTAGCGCCGGTCAATCGTGGTGGCCCGAGGAACCGTCTCGGCATCAGATAGTCCAGGCGATGAAAGTTTCTCCGCGCTCGGTTCCTATGACCTTATACGCGCGCTCCCCGCTGGCATCAGCCCCCTTGGGTGGCTTCGGGGAAGTCGGCGGGTAGCAGCAGCGAGACCGTCGTGCCGAGCGGTGCGCTTGTGACGGACAAGGTCACATCGCAGAGGGCTGCGCGCTTTTTCATGTTGAGCAAGCCTCGGCCCTGCACCGTCCCCGCCCCATTCACCGCATCGACCGCAAAGCCGCAACCGTTGTCCCTGACGGAGATCTGGCCCCTCGCGTCGCCGTCGGGGCCAGCTATGGTCTCGATCATGATCGTCACCATCGATGCGCCCGAGTGTTTGATCGCATTGGTGACAGCTTCGTCAAGCAGCCTGATAACCTGGATAACGTGCCTTGGACGAAGGCCCGGATAGACCGGAAGTCCGTGTGGCGACTGCACGCTCCAAACCAGCTGCATGTCGTGGGCGCGCAACTGGCCTGATATCCGCTCCCTCCAGGAGCCAAGGGCAAGCATGAGGTCGCCATCGATCTCTTCCATTGCGTTGATGACCAGACGAAGATCGCGCAGCGCAGCGCGAGCGGCATCTCCGATTGTATTCGTTGTATCTCTCGGCTGTTCGGCAAGAGCGACGATGCTGACGAGTTGCCCGCCCAACCCGTCATGCAGGTCCCGCATCAATCGCGTCCGCTCCGAGGCCAAAGCCGCCGCCCTTGCGCGTTCTTCTTCGCGGGAAAAACTTGCCCTGAGCTTGACCTCGGCCTCCGACACTTGCTTCACCAACCGGTCGGCGAAACTGTCGGCATCATTCAAAGCTTGGACGAAACGCCAGGTCAGCCAGACTCCGATGACGATCAGGACGATCGAATAACCGAACCAGCCGATAAAGATCCGTTCACCCGGAATGAGCCGGCTGACCGTCAGGATATCGTTCAGGGCGCATCCCAGCATGACTGAGAATACAGGCGCCATTATCAGCGCCTTTCGGTTTCCGCGCAGAGCTGCGTTGCCCAAAAGGAGGCAAGCAACGGCGGCGCAGAGAGCAATCGTTGGTGGCCCTAGCGGCAGGAAGATGGCGTGAAGTAAATCATGCTGTCCCGTAAGGCCCGCAAAGGCAATGATAATGCCCGGTACGAATGTAAGATGTAGCCACCGCGGTGGCGGCATGTCGATGAAGCGTACGATGAAGTGCAGAACCAGCGGCGCTTGCGTAACAACGGCAGCGCCGACGAGGCCGAGAGTTTGTGGTGATGCTGGCATCGAGACGAAATACTGAAAAAAACCGATCAGCATGGCGAGCGCAAGCAGCCCATAGCTGCGATCGTTCCGGCGGTTGATCCAGATCAGGCCGAGGATCGCTCCTAATGTCGCCTGTCCGGCAACGAGGATGAGGGGCAGGGTCTCGAACATGATCGACCGCTGATCGTGAACCGGTCTCAGGACCTTGTCCGGACCGGCATAAACGCTGTCCAGATAGCCGCCGACCGGCCCCCATGTGACGAGGTGAATGATCAGCTCATTGCGCCCCTCATGCAGCAGGCTTTCCGGAATCGTCGCTATGGCGGACGTATTGCGGTCGGGTCTGCGGCTCATAACATTCCGGTGCGTATCGTGGATCATTGAGCCGTTAACCTCGAATTGTACGCCCGTGGTAAAGCGCGGCACGAAAATGCTCCATGCCAAATCTTTCTGTGTAGTCGGTCGTTCGAGTGAGACGCGATAAATCGCGGAGGAGGTTGCGTCTTCGGAGACGGGGCGAAAGTCCGGGAGGTCCACAGAACGGAATTGGCCTGTCGCGTCTTGAAGCTCAACGCCGCTCAGTTCATAGACCGCGGGAGGCAAGGGCGGGCCGATCTGGCGGGCCAGGATGCAAAGGACGATGATGACAGGTTGCAGCGCCAGGTACAGCAGCAGCCAGCCGATCCTGCCATGCGGTCGAGCCATCCTTCCAACTTGGTGAGCGGCAGCTTTCATCCTAAAGCTTTATCAAGCCCTGCTGCAAGGCTTCGAATACGGCCTCACCGCGGGTATTCACCTCGAGCTTGCGATAGATGTTCTTTATATAGCCGGGAACGGTCTGGCGTGAAATACCCAGATAATCCGCGATGTCGGCGTAGCTGAAACCCTTGGCGATGCCCCAGAGAATGTCGATTTCGCGCGCTGTCAGCTTGGCGGTATTCAAGTCCGTCCCGACGACGGGATCCTTGACGCCTTGCGTCCGTTTGACGATGAAACGGGCAATCGAGGCCGAGATTGGCGAGTGGCCCCGCATAAGATCGCGCACCGTGTCGGCGATGTCGGTCAGCAGAGCGTCCTTCAGCAGATAGCCGTTGGCACCGAGTAAAATAGCGGAAATGACGCTTTCTTCATCGCCCAGGATGGAGATGACCAAGATCTCGGTGGTCTGGCTATGCTGGCGGACGTCGCGTATCAGGTCCATGCCATGGCCATCGGGTAGCTGGAGGTCAGTCAGAAGCACATCAGGATAACCAGACCCCAGCACTTGGCGCGCCTCCGAGAGCGTTCCCGCCTGAAGAACCGAAAATGCGGAAGCATCGGACAGGCCGTCAGCGATACGCTGACGTGTTGGTCCATCGTCCTCGACGATGACAACGGATATAGGTCCGGCTCTCTCCGTTTGGGTGTTCAAGATAACACTCGCTTTCAGGCCTCGGCTTGGCCAGAAAGGATTATTGAGCAAATTCCCAAACCGCGCCAGCCATGAACATGGGGGTGTGGCGGGTCAGAATTGGCGGACCGCAAGGGGAAAATGCGGAGAAGAAAGCCGCAGCGGAAAAACAACGGTGCCAGCTGCGCTCAGCAAAACCGGCCAGAACGATTTCTGAAAGCCGTCGGACGCAGCCACCCGGCTCAAGCGCGTGGTTACGCTTGTCGCCACAGGCATCAATCATTCAATCCGACTGTCCGTTTCCGCATCGAACAGATGAATGTGTTCCTGCAGGAAATTCAATCCGACGGTTTGACCGCCGGTTATTGGAACTCGTCCGTTCACGACGACGACACATTCGGGCGTCGTTGCCGTTGTGACGAAGGTCGTTGACCCTGTCGACTCGACCAAGGCCACTGGTGCTTCCAACAAACCCTTGCCGTCTTCGGCGATGGTTAGATGTTCGGGCCGCAGACCGACGACAAGATTTCGATTGGCCGGAATGGTTCTGTCGAGACCGATCGTCTGTGGCCGGCCAAGATCCAGGATGAGGCTTTTTCCATCCAGTCCTGTCGTTGCCGGAATGAAATTCATGGCCGGCGATCCTATAAATCCGGCAACGAAACGGTTGACCGGTCGGTCATAGAGTTCAAGCGGCCGGCCCTGTTGCTCGATCACGCCCTGGCGCATGACCACGACGTGATCAGCCATTGTCATCGCTTCGATCTGGTCGTGCGTGACATAGACCGAGGTCGCGCCAAGCCGGTCATGCAGTGCCCTGATTTCCTTGCGCATATGGACACGCAGGGCGGCGTCGAGGTTGGACAGTGGCTCATCGAACAGAAAGGCTTTGGGATTGCGGATAATGGCCCGGCTCATCGCGACACGCTGTCGCTGTCCGCCGGAGAGTTCGCGGGGATAGCGATGCAGCAGGTCCGACAGGCCGGTAATGGCGGCCACGTCCTCTGCCGCCTTCTTCGCCTCCGCCTTCTTGGTGCCGCGAATGCGCAGGCTATAGGTGAGGTTTTCCTCAACCGTCATATGCGGGTAGAGCGCATAGGACTGGAACACCATGGCGAGATCCCGCTTGCGGGGAGGTACATTGTTCATGCGGTCGCCGGCAATAACAAGGTTACCTTCGGAGATCGATTCAAGCCCTGCGAGGGCGCGCAGAAGCGTTGATTTGCCACATCCGGACGGTCCCACCAGGGCGACGAAAGCGCCTTTGCGAATGGTGAGGTCGATGTTCTTCAGCGCGTGATAGGCACCGTAATATTTGTTGACGCCCGACAATTCAATTTGATTGGTCATTTGAGAGCTCCCGATGTGAGGCCGGAAACGATGCGGCGCTGCAGAAGGACGAAGATGGCAAGGATCGGGGTTACGTACATCGTTGCGTACGCCATGATGTTGTTCCATTCGCTGGTGTTTGGACCCATGAACGAGTTGAGACCGACACTTGCGGGCTGCAATTCGATGTTCTGGATCATCGACTTCGAATAGACGAACTCGCCGAATGCCTGCATGAAGATGAGGATGGCGCTGACAAGAATACCGTTGCGGGCAAGCGGGAGCACGATGTTGAAGAAGGCACCGATGCGCGAATTGCCATCGACCAAAGCGGCCTCCTCAAGCTCCATCGGCACAGCCATGAATGTTGCCCGCACGAGAACCACGAAGAACGGCATGCTCTTTGCCGCTATCGCCAGGATGACGGCAAAGCGCGGGTAGTCCAGCAAACCGACTTGAGAGAACCCGACGAAGATCGGCGTGATCATCAGCGATGCGGGCAGAACCTGCAGCATCAGAATGAGGAAAAGGCCCACATCCACCCAGCGGTTACGGTAACGCGCCAGGACATAGGCGCAGCCCGTACCGAGAACCGCGATCAGCGCTACCGAGCCGAAGGCGATGAAGGTCGAGTTCCACAGATAACGTCCCATGTTCCGGCTTTCCCAGACATAGGCGAAGGTGTTCCACTGCGCTGTCGATGGCCAGAAGCTCGGCGGCGTCGCGAACATTTCCGAACCCGTTTTGAGCGCCGTGACGTACATCCAGTAAAGCGGAAAGAGGTAGATCGCCGCCATGATGATGGCGATGGCGAGCATCAGGCGGTTTCGGTTGGTTTCAGTCATCCGCGCACCTCATGACGGGTCGAGCGCACATAGACGATAGCCGCAAACATCACGAACACGGTCATGATGACCGAGATCGTGGCACCTTTGCCAAAGTCGTATTGCCGGAAGGAGAGGTCCCAGGCCCAGTATTGGGCGACATTGGATGAGTTGTTCGGCCCGCCATCCGTGATTGCCGCGAACAGATCGAACTGTTGCAGTGTGAAGATAAGCCCGAGCGAAATGATCGCGCCGATGGTGGAGCGCATCATGGGCAGTGTGATGGTCCAGAAGCGCTGCCAGGCGTTTGCACCGTCCAGCTCGGCTGCTTCATAGAGATCGCCGGGTATGGCGGAAAGACCGACGGACAGAAGGATCATATTGAACGATGTGCCAAGCCAGATATTGGCGAGCACGACCGCCCAGAGCGAGAAATTGGGGTCTGAGCGCCAGAAGATATTGCTGTCGATCAGGCCGCTTTCACGCAGAAAGAAGTTCAGGACGCCAAAGTCCCCCGAGAGTATCCAGTTCCAGATCGCACCGACGACCAGACCCGGCATGACCCAAGAGACCAGAAACAATCCACGAAGCCACGATGATCCCGGAAAGTTGACCCAGAAAAACAGCGCAAGGCCAAACCCGATGAGAAACTGGCCAGCGATCGAGCCGACCACGAAAATGACGGTGTTGAAGAGAATGGGCAGGGTTTCGGGCTGCTTGAACAGATCGATGTAATTCTTGAAGCCGACGAATGGCCTGATGATGCTTCCCAGACTGAACATGTCCACTTCCTGAAAGCTCATCAGGATATTGTAGAGCAAGGGCAAGCCCGCAAGAATGAACAGGAAGGCAAAGGGAACTCCGACCAGGCCAATGTCGAAGCCGCGGCCGTCCGTGATGCTGGAAAGTATCCTTTTCATGGAAACCCCATAAGATCCGGTGTGGAGCTGTCCGCTCTTGACGAACGAGACAGCTCCTTCCGGGAGGAAAAGGTGGATGGCACGAGTGCCATCGGCTCCTGAGAAAGGCAGTCCTGCCTCAGCCTTCGATTAGCTTGATCTTCTCTGCAGCCTGATCGAGCGCGGCCTTAGGCTCCATCTGTCCGGTCAGCGCCGCCTGGACGGCATCTTGAATTGCCTTGGAAATCTTCGGCCATTCTGGCGAAGGGCCGCGTGGCTTGGCATATTTCAGCTGTTCCACGAAGGTCTTGAGGGCCGCATCCTTAAGCGCATTTCCGGTCGGCGGGATCGGCAGGTCGGAACGGGCAGGGATCTGGCCGAAATCCTTGTACATGGTGACGTCTTTGGAGGCGAAGAACTCAAGCGCCTTGAACGCCTCTTCCGGATGTTTGGTGTTGGAGAAAATTGCCCAGTTGTAGTCGCCCATAGCGGAAGAGCGCTCGGCACCTTCCTGCGGCACCGGCAAGAGCGCGGTTCCCCAGTCAAACTTGGCATCGGTCACCATGCGGTCGATTTCCCAAGGTCCGGATATCGCCATCGCCGCATTGCCCGCATTGAAGGTTGCCGTGGAATCCCACTGGCTGCGCGTCAATGTGTCGGGAGATGTCATTTTGCCGTCGAGCAATTGCTTCCAGATCGTCAGCGCCCGGACAGCCCCATCACTGTTGATGGACTTGTAGGTGGCGCCGCCCATCTGTGCCCAGGGCAGGAACTGGAACGTGCCTTCCTCATTGGCTTTGGCCGAGAAGGTGATGCCGTAAACATTCTTGGATGGGTCGGTCAGCTTCTTGGCGGTCTGAAGCAACTCATCCCAAGTCTGCGGCGGCTTTTCCGGATCGAGGCCCGCGGCCTTGAACAGATCCTTGTTGTAGTAGAGCGCGATCGTATTCGTCGCTTTCGGCACGCCGTAATATTTTCCGTCCCAGGTGGCGGAGGCGAGCGGGCCGGGGAAGTAGTTTTCCGGCTTGATCGTGCTTGAACCGGCAATCATGTCGGTAAGGTCCAGAAATGCCTTGCGGGACGCAAACATGGCATGATTTGGGTTGTCGATTGCGATAATGTCAGGTGCTTTACCGGTCGAATAGGCTCGCATCGCCTCGCTGACCACATCGTCGAACTGAATCTGGCGATATTCGATCTGGATGCCGTTCTTCTGGGCGTTGAATTCCTTGATGAGATTGGGGGCGGGCTGAATGTCGCGGTCGAGCGACCATAGCGTCAGCTTGACGTCTTCTGCTTGAGCGCTGAGCGCAAAAAGCGATGCAGTTGCTGCAAACGCCGTAGCGATGGCGATCGTATATGTTCGGATACCCATTTTGTCCTCCTTTGTGGTTCTCCGGAATGCACTTTCGCGCGGCGCGGCCTCCTCCTTGCCGCGCCAACATTGAACGATCTAAACCGGGTCGACGACGAAATCGCCGCCGCGCGCCTGTTTCAGGTGATTGAGACCGTGAACCTGTCCGGTCATCTCCAGCCCATCCCGATAGACCGGGTCGTGCCAGCCTTCGATGTCGATGGAGCCGGACCAGCCCGCCAGTCGCAGCTCGGAGATGATGTCCGTCCAGTTGCTGTCGCCGAAACCGGGTGTGCGCATCAAAACGAACGGATGTTTGCCGAAAATGCCATGTTCGCGAATGACGTCCCACCGAATGGTCGCATCCTTGCCGTGGACGTGAAAGATCTTCGAAGCCCATTTGCGGATCTGCGGCAGTGGGTCGATGAGATAGACCATCTGATGGCAGGGTTCCCACTCAAGCCCGATATTGTCATCGGGGGTCTCGTTGAACATCAGCTCCCAGGCATCCGGATTGTGAGCGATATTCCAGTCGCCCGTCGCCCAGTTGCCGTCCATGGCGCAGTTCTCAAAAGCGATTTTCACACCCTTGTCCGCCGCCCGCTTGGCCAGCTCACTCCAAATCTGCTTGTAACGTGGAAGGCTGTCGGGCAGGGGCTTGTTGCGGATGCGGCCAGTAAAGCCGGCAACGCACGTCGCTCCAAAATGGTGGGCGTTGTCGATGCAATCCTTCCAACCCTGCAACGTCTGAAGGTCCATGTCGGTCTCTTCGAGCGGGTTACCGAACATGCCAAGTGTCGACATCGTAATGTCGCGATCTCCAATCGCCTCGCGGCAGCGCTTGCCGAGCTCGGCAATGTCCTGACCATTGGTCGTCTGCCAGAAAAAGGGCTCGAAACTTTCAAACCCCATGTCGGCGATCTGCGAAATGCGTCCTGCAGCCTGCCCCTTCGAGGCGCTGACCATGGTGCCGATGCGAATGGATTTTTCCTGCTGGTTGATCAATGTCACGGTCCCTATGCTGAAATGTCGACGGATTGGCCCGACTTGGCGCTTTCGATGGCGCCAAGCACCATGGCCAGGCTTTTGATATTGTCGTGGTTGACTGTTTCGGGTTCGCGCCCGGTGCTGATGGCATCGAGGAAATCGGCGATCACGCTGGCGTGGCCGTGGGTTTCCTCGTCTCTGGCAGGGGCAGGCACGTCAATTGACGTAAAGCCCGGGAGGAGGCCGGGATCGTTCCCGGCAACTGCAGCCCTAAACGTGTCTTCGCCATCCCAGGTCAGCATGCCTTTCGAGCCGACAATGCGCCACGCGCTTTCCCAGCTGGTGCGCTCGCCTTCGGCACACCAGGAACCTCGATAGGTAAAGACCACATCGTCCGAGAAGCGGAAAATCGCATTGGCCGCAGCGCCATGGGCGTACCATGAGCCGGCCGGATTGGTTTCAACGCAATAGACCGAGAGTGGCGCCTTGCCGGACACGAAACGCGCTGCATCAAACGTATGGATCGCCATGTCGAGGAGCAGGACATTCTCCATCTCTTCTCGAAAGCCACCGAAATGTGGGCCGAGGAAGAAATCGGAATGAATGCCCGTGACCTCACCGATCGCGCCGCTTTCGACCAGACGACGCATGCGGCGGACGCCTGCAATGAAACGTCGGTTCTGAACGACGGCATGAATACGACCCGCTGCGCTGGCGGCACGGCGCAGATCCTGCGCTTCCTCCATGGAGGTTGCCATCGGCTTTTCGCTTAAGACGTGGCAGCCGTGGGCGAGGCCGGCGCTGACCACCGAATGGCGAGCGTTGGGGATGACGACATCCAACAGGATATCTGGCCTGGTCTCCGCGAGAACAACTTCCAGATCCGTCCCGATAACCGCTTGTTGAAGATTGAATTCGGTTGCAAGCGCCTCAGCTGTCGCTCGGTCGAGATCAACGAGGCCAACGATTTCTATGGCATCTTTGATGTGGGGCGTGTCCCGCACCGCCCGGAGCCAGCCTTTGGCCATAGCTCCGCATCCACACAAAACAGCATTGTATGTCACTGGTATCCTCCTCCTTACGGAAATCGAAACTCCTCTTCCGATTTTCCGTAAACGTTTACGGTAGTATGGACAGGAGCCAGAATTTGTCAATATTGTTTTGGGCGACGCATTCGGGTCCGCGGAAAGGCAGTTCATGAAGGGCATTCGCCAGCTGGCAAATTATCTAGATATATCAATAGGAACTGTGTCCCGCGCCTTGAACGGAAAGGCGGACGTGAATGAAGAGACGCGGCGCCGGGTTCTCGAAGCGGCCACTAGACTGGGCTATGTCGCCAACCAGTCGGGGCGTTCTCTGCGCAAGGGGTCGACAGGCGTCATCGGCTTCATGATGCAGACGGGACCCGAAATTACCGGCCAGGGCGACACGTTCTTTATGAGTGTCTTCGACGGCGTGCAAACCGTCCTTGCCCGTCACAAGCTCGATCTCGTCGCGCTGCTGTGTTCATCCGACCAAGACCCGGACGCCTATCTTCAGCGCGTCGTCGCGCGTGGCTTCGCGGATGCTGTCATTCTCTCTGCCACCCGTCTCCACGATGCGCGTTTTGAACTGCTCGCTCGCCACAATATTCCCTTCATCACCTTGGGGCGAAGCCAGACCGATGTCGGCCAGCCTTGGATCGATCTGGATTTCGAGGGCATGGCGGAGGTCGCCATCGAGCGGCTTGTGAAAAGCGGTCACCAACACATCGGCCTGATCTGGCCGAATGGTGATCTGAACCTCGGCCATCTGTTCGTTCACCGATCCCAGGAGGTTCTTGCCCGGCACAATCTGTCGCTTTCGCCGGAGCACATTTTTCGTGCCACGCCGAGCGAAACGGGTGGCTATGGCGTGGCTCGTCAGATCATGGACTGCGAAACCCGTCCGACGGCTGTTGTCCTTGTCAACGAGACGTTGGTGACCGGGCTCTACCGTGGGCTGGAAGAGGTCGGGCTGATGCCCGGCAAGGACATCGCCATCATCGGGCGGCAGAGCCCGCAGGCCCAGTTTCTCAAACCAAGCCTGACCTGCTTTAGTCTTTCTCTTCGCGATCTCGGCATAAGCCTTGCCGAGGGTCTGTTATCTGTCATGCCGGAATACAAGCTGCACTACCCTGATGCCGTCAAACGTTTGGTATGGCCCATGGACCTGATTGAAGGTGAGAGCAGCTGAGAACTGCCGCCTCTGTAGATCGGGTCGTCGATCCAAGCCAAACCAAGCAGTGGCGGTAGAATAGACAGGCGCGACGCCAATCGCGTTATGACAGACGCGAGGCGGAAGGTCGGATTCTTAGGGCACGCAGGGCGTTGAGGATGACGGCGATATCGATGATTTCCTGAAACAGTGCTCCTTGCACCGGCGTCAAATACCCCGCTGCGGCGAGGATCATCGCGCCTACCGATAGACCGATGCCCGCAAAAACACTCTGTAGCGCGATCCGTCGACAGGCGTGCGCAATCGCGATGCCCTCCACAATCCTGTCGAGCCTCTCGACCAACAGAACCGCATCGGCCGACTCGATGGCGGCAGCTGAGCCATGCGCACCCATGGCAAGTCCGATATTCGCTGCAGCAAGGGCAGGCGCGTCATTCACGCCATCGCCGATCATCATCACCGGCGCACGTGTCTTTTCATCCTTGACGATGTCGATCTTTTGGCCTGGCGAGAGGTTGGCTCTGACCTCATCGAAAGGCAGGCCGGCGGTGATTTGGCGTGCGACAATCGCGCGGTCACCCGTGGCCAGAATGATCCGCGTTACCCCAATTGCCTTGAAACCGTTCAACGCCGAAGCAGCTCCCGCCCTGAGTTGATCCGAAAACAACAAGATGCCGGCAAATTTCCCGTCGATCGCGACCGCTGCGGCGATGGTTCCTGGTGTGTGTGCGTCGTTGATTTCAACGCCGTAGGCCGAGGCGATGAAGTTGATGCCACCGATGGCAACCTTTCTGTCGCCAACCGTCCCGGCAATTCCTTCGCCGGGTTCCTCGCTCACCTGTTCCGGCGAAACAAGGCTCAAGTTCCGGGCATGCGCTGCATCAACCAGCGCCTTGGCTGCCACGTGGCTCGATGCTTGATCGAGCGAAGCGACGAGCCGCAGAAACTCGTCCTCCGGCCAAGATGTAGAAATTTCTCGCAGGGTCGGTCGGCCATCGGTCAGCGTCCCTGTCTTGTCGAGCACCAGCGTCCGGATCATGCTTAGCTCTTCAAGGATTTTTGCCCCCTTGATCAGAAGACCGGAGCTTGCCGCCCTTGAGACACCAGCAGCCCAAGCAATCGGTACGGCGAGGATGAGTGGGCAGGGTGTTGCGACCACGAGGACAGCGACGGACCTGACGGGATCCCCGGAAATCCACCAAGCCAGCAAAGCGATTGCGATTGTGACGGTCAGGAAGACCAACGCGTACCGGTCTGCCATGCGGGCCATCGGCGCCTTGCTCTGCTGGGCCGCCTCAACAAGCTTCAAGATGCCCGCATAGGTACTGTCGGAGGCTGCTTTTGTGGCGGTCATATTAAAGAGGTCACCGACATTGGCGGCCCCGCTCATGACGATATCGCCCGGGCGTTTCTTGGCAGGCAGCGGTTCGCCTGTCAGTGCGGACTCGTCAAGAACAGCCTCGCCGTCATTCACGGTTCCGTCGACCGGCACCAGATCGCCACGCCGAACAACAAGGCAGTCGCCAACCGCTATGGAATCGACCGACACTTCCTCCATCTGGCTTTCACGGCGCCTCGTTGCCACATGAGGTGCACGCGAAAGAAGCGCGGTCATCTCGCGTCGGGCTCTGCCCTCGGCGACATTCTCGAGATATTGACCGCCGGAATACATCAAGGCCACGATCGTCGCCGCAAGGTATTCGCCGAAAAGTAGGGCTCCGCCCATTGAGAGAAGCGCGATGACATCCAAACCGATTTCACCGGCGCCAATCCGCGCGATGATCTGGGCAACGAGGGCGACCATGACGAGGCCGGTCGCAAGCGCCAGCGATGTGACATAGAGATCCTGAAATCCGCCGTGCCAGGCGATCAATCCAATAGTCAGCCCTATGATCGGGGCCGCGACGAGAAGGGGCCGTAACGGCCGGAGCCAGTGTTCCAGGGGCATAGTCATCCTCGTCTTCAAGCGATTGCTGTTGAGGCAGGGGACCGTCACCGGGATCCGCTACCAGGGACCGACCGCATGATCAGGATTGCAATCTTAAGAGTGCGGTATTCCCAACCCCGGTTGCCGCCGAGACGATTTGCATAGGATCGACCGGGTCAGCGACGCGGGAACGTGCCGGGCGGACCAAGCCATGAACCACGAGAACCATCGGGCGCGCGACGGCCGTGAGGCCGTCAACGCGCCGGACGGAACGAGAGGCCCGACCGCAGCCGATGCCCCTAAGGTTCGGAGACTGTGCGTGACAGCCGCTCATCGGGCCATGAATATCGGAAAATCCGAAGATTCCAGCAAGGTTGCCGTCACACCGCCGAAGATACGTTCATGCAGCCGCGAATGGCCGTAGGCTCCCATGACGATCATGTCGCAGCCGGTTTCCAATGCATGCTGCGTGAGAATGTCCTCGGTTGCTCGGCCGCCGCTCGCCAGCTGTTCGACGACAACCTTGATGCCATGTCGTGAGAGAAATGCGGCAACGTCTGCGCCAGGCTCGCCCCCGTTTTTGAAGTAGGCACCATCCGGATCGACGAGAACGACATGCACGGCATCGGCTCGTTTTAGAATATCCAATGCATCCTTGGCGGCTGTTGCGGATTCCGCTCTGGAATTCCAGGCGAGAAGAACATTTTTGGGCGGAAAAGTGATGTTGCCCTTGGAAGGGATCAGCAGGATCGGCGTGCGGGCGTCAAAGGCTGCAGCCGAGACCACAAGACGTCGCAACCCTCTTTCGCGCCGGACGCTGTTGCCGAGAATGACGAGGTCGGCATACATGGCGCGCACGCCGATATTGCTCTGGAGAATGAAGTTGTCGTCGTAAAAGTGATCGATATCAAAGGAAATGGCGCTCTGGCTGCACAGCGCCTCGGCGGCCGTCTTGACGTTGACCAGCGCCTTTATCTCTTCCTGCCGTTGCTCAAGCCAGGCGGTCCCCACGGGATAGTCGGACGTGATCGGCTGCAACGCCGTGCCGATGACCATGATCGAAAGATGCGCGTTTGACTCAATTGTCAGCTCGATGGCCTTGGCAATATCGGCGTTGGCGCCGTGTTCACCGACGACAGCAAGAATAGTTTTGAACGACATGGTTGGCTCCATCCATTTCAGAGGTCTTGGATGAAGCAAGCCTAGAAGCCTCGGAAGAGATGGCGATGATCTTTGTCAATCGATGGGTACGAAAGCGCTTTCGGGAGACCGAACAGGACCATTATCTTCAGACCGGCCTCTTCGCACGCGCGTTGCCCGGACTGGGGCGCTCGAAGCGGTGATCGTTGATGAAGATCAAGGACGGCCCCAGCCGCGGGTTTAACCTCGCCCCAAAGAGGGAGAAAAGACCATGCAGACCGTGCGATCAATCATGACGGCAGATCCGATTTCTGTTCACCCAGACGCCAAGATCTGGGAGGCGGCCAACACCATGTTGGATTGCGGGTTCAGCGGTCTGCCCGTGATCGATAATGACGAGCAGGTGCTGGGCGTGATCAGTGAAAGCGATTTCCTGCGACGCGGGGAGCTTCGGTCGCAGGCTTCGCCCGGGATATGGCGTAGGCTGTTTTCGTCACGCGGTGCGTTGGCGGAGGATTACGCGAAAGCTTTCGGGAAAGAGGTGAGCGAAGTCATGTCCTCGCCGGCGATCACGGTCGAGCCATGGATAACCGTCGAAGATGCCGCGAACCTGATGGGCGATCGCGGCATCAAACGCCTGCCGGTTGTCGAAAATGAAAAGCTTGTCGGCATCGTCACGCGAGCCGACATCATGCGCACCCTGATCCGACAGATGTCAGCGTCCGCCGTCGATCGGATCGATGCGGATATCAAAGCCGGACTTGAGGCTGAATATGACCGGCAACGGTGGGGTGACACCATCACGGTGGCCGTCGACGCGACTGTGGTCACACTGGAAGGCAGGGTACTGGATGCACGCGAAAAGACGGCTGCGCGGGTCGCGGCTGAGAACACTCTGGGTGTCACCAAGGTGATCGATCAGATTCTGGTTGTCGGACTACCGGAAATGCCAGTCTCACCTCCAGGATTTTAAGCCGAACAGTGCCTGCGCAGGACGGACCGTACGAAATCGCTCGCGCATGATCGTCTTCGTTTTGAGGGGCGGTCGCCGCCTGCGCCGCCTATGTGGACAACCGAAAGGCGTCAGAAAGGGCGAACGTCGCGTCAGTGGTCCAGTGTCTCAACGCAGTTGGTTTCGAAAATCAGGCCGGCTACACCAGCAACGCTTTCTGCGACGACTTGCATGGCACGCCGTTGCGCAGGCGAGGGGACAGGGCCGAAGATTTCGACGATCGAATTCCTGACCTCAACTGTAAGTCGCTCTGGCTCGAGGCCGAGCTCCGAGCGCAGCCGCGTCAAAACTGCAAGCCGCAACGCGACATCTCCTTTTGCCACCGCATCGCGGTTTGCAGTCACGGCCCGTATGATATCGCTCCGACTGATGATCCCCACGAGCCTTTCCGACTGAAGAACGGGCAACCGTTTGATACCATGCGTCCTGACAAGCGCTGCAACATCCGCAAGCGATTGTTGTGGCGAGACGGAGATAACGTCCTTTGTCATGGAATCTGCCACGGTGGTGCCGTGCGCTCGCACGTAATTTTCGAAGAAACTATCGTCAGGATCTTTCGGTGGAGACTGTGGGCCGAGATTGAAAACGCTCCGACTCAAGAGATCGCCTTCCGTCAGCATCCCGACGACTTGACCATCGTCGCTGATCACCGGCAGACCGCTGACCTTGTGATCGAGCATCAGCTGGATCGCATGTTTGATACTCGTGTTCGCCGACACGCAGATCGGCCTCTGTGTCATGAAGTCCCTTACCAACATCAAACAATCCTCTCGCAGCTTTTGTTCACTTTGACAGATGCGATGCTGGAGACCTTTGATCTTGCGCAACGCAAGGCGCCCGAGACGCAGCCACCGCCGGAATTCACGCCGTCGCCCGTAACGCCGCCATAGGGCTGTCTAGAGATGCTGAAGCGCGTGTGCGCAGGATTGGCAGAACGGCGTGTGCGGGACGACGTCGAGACGTTGGTCGCTGATGGCATTGCCGCATTTGGCGCAGATACCGAAAGTGCCTTCCTTTACCCGGTGAAGGGCGGCCTCGATCGCCAGCAGCTCCGTTTGCCCCGCCTCGCCGAGCTCATCCAGAACCTCGTCGTTGTTGCGTTCGACCGCACGATCGTCGTCGTCGCGATTACGAGGTTGTTCAAAGTCATGCTCGATTTTTTCGAGGCGTGTTTGCAGATACTGCTGGCGTTGGAGGAGGATCGCCTTGAACTTCGTCTCGCGCTGCTGCCGCTGCTCAAATGAGAATGTCGTCATCGTGTCCCCGAGTTTTGAGTGTGAGACCGGATAGTCTTCCACTCGCAGGAAAGGGCATTGATCGTGGTCAAGGGGACTTGGTGCTTCCGCTCAAAGCAGCCCGAGCGTGATAGGTCGGGCTGCTTCGTTTGATGTCCGGCCTTTTATCCAACCGTCTTGGAGGTTTTCCATTTCCAGTCGCGAATTTCCGGCATGTCCTCGCCATGTTCGCGGACATAGCGTGTGTGTTCCGCCAGCTTGTCCTCAAGCATCGCGATCACGCTGCCTGCCTTGTCCTTCAAACCGGGTACGCGTTCGATCGCCTCTATCGCGAGATGGAAGCGATCGAGTTCGTTCAGCACCGTCATGTCGAATGGAGTTGTCGTCGTGCCTTCTTCGATGAAGCCTCGAACATGGATGTTCTGGTGGTTGGTGCGTTTGTAGGTCAGCCGGTGGATGAGGTAGGGGTAACCGTGATAGGCGAAGATCACCGGCCTGTCGGTGGTGAACAGACGATCGAACATCTCGTCTGAGAGACCATGGGGATGCTGGTCCTGCGATTGCAGGGCGAGCAGGTCGACGACATTGACGACGCGGATGCTGAGTTCCGGGATCGCGTCCCGCAGCAGGCAAACCGCCGCCAGCGTCTCGAGCGTCGGCACGTCACCGGCGCAGGCCATCACCACGTCGGGTTCGACCGCACCGTCCTCGTTGCCAGCCCAGTCCCAGATGCCGATGCCGGCCTCGCAATGCCGGATCGCTTCGTCCATAGTCAGCCATTGCGGTTCAGGCTGTTTGCCGGCAACGATCACGTTGACGCGGTCCCAGGTCTTCAGGCAGTGGTCGCCGATCCACAACAGAGTATTGGCGTCCGGCGGCAGGTAGATGCGCACGATATCCGCCTTCTTGTTGGCAACGAGATCGAGGAAGCCCGGGTCCTGGTGGGAAAAGCCGTTATGGTCCTGCCGCCAGACATGCGAGGTGAGCAGGTAGTTGAGCGAGGAGACGGGCTTGCGCCATGGCAGTTCACTGGACACTTTCAGCCACTTGGCGTGCTGGTTGAACATCGAATCGATGATGTGGATGAAGGCCTCGTAGCAGGAGAAGAGGCCATGCCTGCCGGTCAGCAGATAACCTTCCAGCCAGCCCTGGCAAAGATGCTCTGAAAGCACCTCCATCACACGGCCGTCACGGGACAGATGCACGTCGTAGGGCTCGATCTTCTCCATCCAGACGCGGTCGGTGACCTCAAAGACATTTCCGAGCCGGTTCGATTCCGTTTCGTCCGGGCCAAAGATGCGAAAGTTCGAATTCGCGTCGTTGCGCTTCATCACGTCGCGCAGATACTTCCCGAGGATCTCCGTCGTCTGCACCATGTCGGCGCCCCGCGTCTTTACGGGAACCGCGTAGTCGCGGATGTCGGGAACGATGAGTTCCTTGCGCAAAAGGCCGCCATTGGCGTGGGGGTTGGCACCCATGCGGCGTTCGCCGCCGGGCGATAGCGCCTGCAATTCCTCTTTCAGCCGGCCGTTGGCGTCGAACAGATCGTCCGGATGGTAGCTCCGCATCCAGTCCTCGAGGACCTTGCGATGCCCGTCGTCCTCACGGCAGCCGGAGACCGGCACTTGATGAGCGCGCCAGAAACCCTCGACCTTCTTGCCGTCGACTTCCTTTGGTCCCGTCCAGCCCTTGGGGCTGCGAAACACGATCATCGGCCAGCGTGGGAAGCCTTCCGACACCGCACCGTCGCGGGCTTCGGCCTGTATCGTGCGGATGCGATCGAAAACCGTCTCGAATGCCGCAGCCATCTGCCGGTGCATATCGGCAGGCTCATGGCCCTCCACGAAAAACGGTTCGTAGCCGTGTCCGCGGAAGAGGTGTTCGATGTCTTCGTCGGTCATGCGGCCGAGAAGCGTTGGGTTGGCGATCTTGTAGCCGTTCAGATGCAGGATCGGCAGCACCGCACCGTCGCGGGCGGGGTTCAGGAACTTGTTCGACTGCCAGCTTGCGGAAAGCGGTCCGGTCTCTGCCTCGCCATCGCCGACGACGCAGGCGACGATGAGGTTCGGATTGTCGAACGCTGCGCCATAGGCGTGCACCAGAGCGTAGCCGAGTTCGCCGCCTTCATGGATCGAGCCCGGGGTTTCCGGGGCCGCATGGCTCGGAATGCCGCCAGGGAAGGAAAACTGCCGGAACAGTTTCCGCATACCTTCGGCATCCTCGGAGATGTCCGGATAGATTTCGCTATAGGTGCCCTCGAGATAGGTGCTCGCCACCATGCCGGGACCGCCATGGCCGGGACCGCAGACATAGATCATGCTGAGATCGCGGTTGCGGATCATCCGGTTGAGATGCGAGTAGATGAAGTTGAGGCCGGGCGTCGTGCCCCAGTGGCCGAGCAACCGTGCCTTGATATGCTCCGGCTTCAAGGGCTCCTTCAACAGTGGGTTGTCGAGAAGATAAATCTGCCCGACTGAGAGATAGTTTGCCGCCCGCCAATAGCGGTCGATGAGCGTCAGCTCCTCGGTGCTGATCTCAGGCGTGACGGGCAGGTTGTTACGTAGCTGCATCTTCTTGCTCCTTCGAAAGGGCGAGTGATCGAAAATTACTGTCGTGACTGGGAGCGACGCCTCCGGGGTGCCGTCAGGTGGCGGGATTTTCCCCCGCGCGAAAAACGGACAGGCACTCCTCCGCGATCATCTGTTCTTCATCCGTAGCGATGACATGAAGGGCAACGCGGCTTGCCGCGGTGCTGATCGTGAGCGCGTTGTTTTGATTGGCCGAACCGTCCAGCTCTACGCCCAGCCACAAAAGCTGGTCTGCAATACGCCTGCGGATCTCCGGTTGGTTCTCGCCAATGCCGGCGGTGAAGACGAGGCCGTCGAGCCCGCCGAGCGTGGATGCAAGCCTCCCGACCTCGCCGGTGATCCTCAGTGTGAAGAGATCGATTGCCTCCCGCGCTTCTTCACTGTCGTTCTCCAGGAGCTCGCGCGTATCGCCGCTAAGGCCTGAAACACCCAGCAGGCCGGACTTGTGGTAGAGCATGTCCTCCACGTCTTCGACCGACTTGCCGAGCGGCCCCAGAAAATGCAGCAGCACACCGGGATCAAGCCAGCCGGGTCGCGTTGCCATCGGGATTCCGTCCAGCGTCGAAAAGCCCATGCTGGAATCGCGGCTGAGACCGTTTTCGATGGCGCAGAGGCTGGCGCCGCTTCCCAGATGGGCGATGATGACCTTGCCGTCCGCAATACCGGCCGCCTTGGCGGCCAGTGCACCGGCGACGTAGCGATAGGACAGTCCATGGAAGCCGTACCGCTTGATACCCTCGTCATGATAGGCGCGCGGAATTGCGAGACGCCGCACGAGGTCGGACTGTGTCGCATGGAAAGTCGTATCGAAGGAACCGGTCTGGAACAGATCAGGGCGCAGGTGCCGGACGGCTTCGATCATCCGTAGCGCCTGGGGCTGATGGAGTGGCGCAAGTGCCGTCAACGACCGAACCTTCGCAGCAGTCGCGGTCGTCAGTTCCACGGGACCGTCGAAGACGTCGCCGCCATGGACGATGCGGTGACCGGCGGAGGTGACGGCGTCGAGATCGAAATGGGCACTCAGTTCCCCGAACACCTTGTCCATCAGGCCGGCAAGATCGTCGCCGGAAGCGCCTTCCAGCGACAGTTCGAACTGCGCCGGACCTTCCTTCAGATGCAGCGACACGGGGTCGCTTGCAAAATCGACCACGGCTTTGCCGATCCGCTCAGGCCTTTCACCGTCCACTCTGAAGATGCCGATTTTCACGGATGAAGATCCGGCATTGAAGGTGAGGAGAAGCTTGTCCGTCATAAAGGCGTCCTTGTTTCACGTCCTCTTGCAGCCCGCGGCTCGACACGGCGCTGTAATGGCAATCATTCAGTAGTCCTGCGACCGCATGGCTGGGCTTTGGGGCCGCGTGTTCAAAACGGTCGTTCTCGGTGGCTCGCCTCCGGTAACTCTTTCACCCGGAATGGTGCGGCTCTCATTGATAAAGCGCAATGCAACGGGGCGTTGATCGTCGAGCCATTGTGGGTCAGGCGTTTGTGGCGCAGCGGATGTTGGCAGAGGTCCAGTTGAAGACCGTCGCCTGATTTCCGAGCAGGCATGCCTTCCAGGTTCATCGGGCGAATGGATAAGCACATCCTTGCGCTCTCCTTCGATCCTCACGCTACGCGCTGAAGAAGGCGCTTCAGCGTCCATATTGCGTCTTTCTTCACCCGCGCTGACCCTTCGACATCTGCAGTCGTTGCGTTGACCGCCGTCAATGCAGGCTCAGCCGGTCCACCAAAGATTAACGGTGCAATGGGGGGATGGAGATGGATGCGGACTATACGGTCAGTGCGCTTCGAGCCTCGGACGTTGCTCGTGCTTACGCAATCGTTCGGCATCTCTTTCCGAACATTGCTCTTGCCGAGTGGCAGGCAGCGACTTCCACAGAAGACCTCCGGAGAAATTGGCTTACTGTAATCGACCCGGCAGGGGTTGTCCGCGGGATTTCCCTGGTATTTGTCAGCCCGCAAAGTGGCTTGAGCAAACAGCTGGAAGTTCCTGTTCTCGCGTCCGTAAGTCTCCTCAATGAGCACAGCGTGGCAGGGCGCTTGTTGGAGTATGCGAAACGCCGCGCTGCAGAGGAAGGATGCAATCGCATCCACGTCTGGCCCGTCGCCAAAACCGACCACTGGCTTCTGGGCGACACCTCGACTTTCAAGGTACCGCGGGCCGGTTTAACGTATGACCTATCGCCCTCTAAGCAACCTTCGCCGCGCTGACGCGTGCGGCGAACATGTAGCCGACGCCCCGGATGGAGCGAATGATTTGCGGCTGTTTGGGGTCGATCTCCACCTTGCGCCGGATCCGGACGATTTGAGCGTCGATTGCCCGATCATAGGCATCGAGATGGCGCCCTTTTGTTTCCTCTAGCAAGAAATCTCGCGACAGCACGCGTCCTGGATGGGCCACAAAGGCAGCGAGGAGGTCGTATTCGCCTGTTGTCAGATGGATACCTTCGCCATCCGCTGATGACAGCTCGCGTCGCGTAAGGTTCAGAGCCCAGCGGTCGAAATGGACGATCTTGTCGGTCTCTTCCTGCTCGGGAGGTTGCACGTTTCGCCGGCGAAGAATGGCTTTCAGCCTGGCGTGCAGCTCCCTGAGGTTAAACGGCTTCGCGAGATAGTCGTCGGCGCCCATCTCAAGCCCGATGATCCGGTCCACAACGTCATTTCGACCGGTCAGCATGATGATCGGGGTATCGGACGCCGCTCGCACCTCCCGAACAAGATCAAAACCATCGGCCCCTCCGGGCAAAGAGACGTCCAGCAGGATGAGATCGACCTGTGTGTGCGCAAGTTGCAGGCGCATCTCCTCACCATCCTTGGCCTCGCTGGTTAAATAGCCCTCTTCGTTGAGATATCGCTTCAACATTTGAGTGATCCTCACATCATCATCGACGATGAGGATGTGAGCTGTCGCAGGATTTTGCCGCGCCATTATCCCCTCCTGTTACAATGTGTTACGCAATTCCATAGATTGTCACGGAAACAGCATCCGCCCGTCACGCCACGCGAGTCAACTGCGCGCATCGAGATTGGAGGCACGGTTATGCTCAGTACAACTCAGAATTATGAAAGTGGGACGACTGCTCTTCACGCAGTCCATCACCAAACCAGCCTTCACAGCCTGTTCTGCAAGCAGCCGTTTGAACATTTGACAGCGGGAAAAGCGCTTTTCTTTGAGAGCGACGATGCGGTCGATGTTTTCGAAATTCTCGAAGGTACGTTGAGAATTTTTCGGATCATCGCCGACGGACGGCGGGTGATTACCGGCTTCCTCTATCCAAACGATATCGTCGGCATCTCGCTTGGCGGGCGTTATCTCTACAGTGCCGAGGCGGTGACGTCTGTAACCCTGAGGCGATTGTCACGACGCCGGTTCGATGCAGCGGTGACCGAGAGTGATCACTTGCGCCCACAGCTCTTCGCTCTGGTCTCCGACGAGATGGCGGCAGCGCAGGATCAGATGGTGCTCCTGTCATCCAAGAACGCGGAGGAACGCCTTTGTTCCTTTCTGCTGGCGACACTCCGGCGCCAAGCGGCTTCCTCAGGCAACCGGACCACGCTGGAGCTTCCCATGGGGAGGCAGGACATAGCCGATTACCTTGGACTGACAATCGAAACAGTCTCGCGCACCATGACAAAGCTCATCGGCAAGGGTGCCATCCAAATCGACGGTGTGGCGGCTCGAAACGCGATAACGATCTGCCGTCCGGTTCTGCTTGCGCAGATGGCCGGAGATGAAGATGATCGTTCCCGCGAGCCCCGGTTAACGATCGTCCGCGGGGGACGGTCCCACTGAGCGTGCGATCATGGGAAAGCTATGTCATATAGAGGCAGTCGAGATGAGCTCGAACGACAGCTTTCTGCTGTTACAGGCTTGCTGGATGCGGCAAACATCATTGTTCACGGAACGGATGGTATCATCCGCAGCTGGACTGCAGGATGCGAAAACCTCTACGGATGGTCACGCATCGAGGCCGTTGGCCAAGAGGTTCACGAGCTTCTCGGCACGCAGTTCCCTGAATCTGTTGAAGAACAACGAAACCGGTTCTTGGCTGCGCAGTCTTGGAGCGGCGAAGTCATCCATCACCACAAGGATGGCCGCCCTCTCTTCATTGCGACCCACTGGGTTCTTCTGTCGCCGCTGGGCTCGGCCGAGCAGGTCGTGGTCCAGACAAACAACGATGTCACGGCGATGAAAGTGATGCAGGAAACCGTCGCCGAGCGCGAGGCCCACCAGCTTTCTATCCTGGATACCGTTCCTGACGGGATGGTCGTCATTGATGAAGCGGGCATCATTTCATCGTTCAGCGCGGCTGCGGAACGGCTGTTCGGATACAAGGCAGCAGAAGTCTGCGGACTGAATGTCAAGGTTTTGATGCCCGATCCCGACCGCGCGGCGCACGATAGCTACATTTCCAATTACCTGACGACCGGCGAACGGCGCATTATCGGATATGGCCGGGTTGTGACCGGACGACGCAAGGACGGCTCGACCTTTCCGATGGAGCTTTCGGTGGGCGAAGCAGCAACCCACAACAAGCGGATCTTTACGGGCTTCATCCGGGACCTGACGAGCCGACACAAGATCGAGGAAGAACTGCGCCAATCGCAGAAGATGGAGGCCATCGGCCAGCTGACTGGCGGTTTGGCTCATGATTTCAACAATCTCCTGACCGTGGTCAGCGGCAATCTGGAAATGATCGATAACAAGCTTGAGGATCCAAAGCTTCGAGTGCTTCTGCGTGAGGCGCAAAGCGCGGCAGATGACGGTGCCAAACTGACAAGCCAGCTTCTCGCATTCGGACGGCGTCAAAGCCTCAATCCGAGAACGGTGGATATAGGGCAACTCGTCGGCGGCTTTTCGGACCTGTTACGCAGAACCCTTGGAGAAGCCGTTGAGCTTCGCACGGTTATATCAGGCGCGGCCATCGAGGCTTCGGTCGACGGATCGCAGCTCCAGAATGCCATCCTGAATTTGGCGATAAATGCGCGCGACGCTATGCCAAAAGGCGGAAGGCTGACGATCGATATCTCCAGCGTCAAACTCGATGCTGACTACGCGAAAACCTATCCGTCGGTAAGGACTGGTGACTTTGTCTTGATCTCAGTAACGGACACGGGTTCGGGAATGACGGCCGAGGTTCGCGAGAAGGCTTTTGACCCGTTCTTCACAACGAAGGGCCTTGGTGCCGGGACAGGTCTGGGTTTGAGTATGGTCTACGGTTTT
Organism: Rhizobium sp. Leaf306; assembly: GCF_001423425.1. Taxonomy (GTDB): domain Bacteria; phylum Pseudomonadota; class Alphaproteobacteria; order Rhizobiales; family Rhizobiaceae; genus Neorhizobium; species Neorhizobium soli. Next base: position 791,231 of record NZ_LMNX01000003.1, on the reverse strand, counting down.
GCCAAGCAATCCGGTGGAAACATCCAGCTCTACAGCGAGCCCGGGCAGGGAACGAGCGTCCGGCTCTTTCTGCCTTCCGCCCGGTCAAAAGCTGACGAAGAGATCACGCATTTCGACACGGCAGAAACCGCTCCGTTGCCCCGAGGCCGGGAAAAGCTTTTGGTCGTCGAAGACGATCCGAGGGTGCGTCGAGTGGTGGTCGCACGGCTTGCAGACCTCGGCTACCAAATCATCGAAGCAGCAACTGGAATTCAGGCGCTCGAACTTCTCCAAAAGCACGATGACATCTCGCTCCTCTTTACCGACATCGTCATGCCAGGCGGCATGACAGGCAACGAGCTTGCGGATCAAGTGAGGATGGCAAAGCCGACGATAAAGGTTCTGTTCACGTCCGGATACGCCGAGCCAACCATCGCAGGTAAAAAACTGGCTCAGTCAGGACGATGGTTGCGGAAACCACATACTGCTCGGGAGCTCGCGACGGTCTTACGCGAACTTTTGGATTGACTCCCCTGAACACGGCGTCTGTTTTTCTTCTGCTTTCGCATACGCTTTGAATGATCGGTCTTTCACCCCGTGTAATTATATCCGTGACCGCAACGGCTCCCGCGGATGAAGCTTTCCACGGCGACCGGCACGGTGTTCGGGCCGTCCGGAACGGGACGTCGTGGCGGCTGGGTCTCTCTACCTGATGCAATCGCAAAACGCTTCGAGACCGCGTCATGGCAGCGGAGGCAGGCGTTGGGAAATGACCCTGAGCGCCTTCAGTTCAATGTCAGCTTCGGCCTCTAGTCGATCATCCTGACAACCGAAGGAATGAAACGGTGCGTGTGAAGCTGAAGTCCCCGCACCAGGCGATCTCGATGATCAAACCCAATGCCCCGTCGACGCTCACCATCCGATCGCCCCATGCGACGTCTGAGACAACCACGATGGAAGGATCACCAATGACAACGTCTAGACCTCTATCATTTTCCGTATCTCAACGCGTCCTGCACTGGCTTACCGCTGCGCTCGTCACTTTCAACCTCGTCCTGCCCGATGGCATGAGCGACTGGAACCGGAGTATGGAGCGAGACGGGATGGCCTCTGCCGACCAAGTGGCAAGTGCCAATATTCACGCCTATGTGGGCGTTTCTATTCTGGCTCTCGTCGTTCTTCGCCTGATCCTCCGCTTCACCCGTGGCGTTCCGGCATCCCCGCCGCAGGAACCCCCGATTTTTCGGATGGCTGCCACAGCCGCGCATGCCGCGCTCTACATTCTGCTCGTCGCAATGCCGCTGACTGGCATGGCTGCATACTATCTTGGCTACGGCAGTGCAGGGGAACTGCATGCCGATGTCCTCAAAGTCGCCTTATGGGTGCTGATCTCCGGCCATGTGCTGGGCGCTCTTGTCCACCAGTTCTATTGGAAAACAAATGTTCTGCGCAGGATGACGACTGGCTAGAAGGCTTCGCCGGCCGACACAGGTGACGCCGGCCCCGGCTCACGCCCTCGGATAGACTCGCCTCGTCAATCAAACGGCCGCTCGAGAGAGGACGACGGCTGCGTGAAGAAGGCGGGCCCCTCTTTGGTCATGTAGATGATGTCTTCCAGGCGGACGCCGCATTCCCCGTAGAGTGCCAACATCGGTTCGTCGGAAAACACCATGCCTGGAGCAAGAGGTGTCTTGTTGCCGCGAACGATGTAGGGGTCTTCGTGCATGTCCATGCCGAGCCCGTGTCCGGTCCGGTGCGGCAGGCCGGGAACCTGATAGTCGGGACCGTAGCCGGCATCGGTCAGCACCTTGCGGGCGGCAAAATCAACCTCTTCGCAGGCGATCCCGATCTTTGCCGCGTCAAAGGCGGCGCGATGGGCTTTCTGTTCGAGCGACCAGATCTCGCGCTGGCGTTCCGTCGGCTCTCCGAAGACATAAGTGCGGGTGATATCAGAGCAGTAGCGGTGGATATGCGCGCCGAGATCGATCAGCACCATGTCGCCCGCCTTCAGCGTCTGCGCGTAGGGAACGCCGTGCGGATAGGCGGTCGCTTCGCCGAACTGCGCAGCGGCAAAGATGTGTTTCATACCGAGCTTGGCATGCGCAGCGGCAATGAAATCGGTGACTTCCGTTGTCTTCACGCCCTCGTAGAGACCTTCCCAGACGGCCTTGTGAACACGAAGGCTCGCGGTCATCGCGGCCTGGATGATCGCGATCTCGTTCGCCGACTTGATCTGCCGGCACTGGGCAATCAAGTCCTTGGCGCCGGTAACCGTCAGGCGGTCGCCGAGATGCGTGGTGATCGGGCTGGAAAATGCGAATGGCGTCGCCGAATCGAAGGCCAGAATGTTCCCGTCTGCGGCAAGGCTGCAGATCAGGTCAGCGACCAAACGGGCCGGATCCTCATGCTCCTCCCAGACCGCGATCTCGCCGGGGATCGTGATTAGCGTCTGGGTCTTCGGCTCCTCGAAGGCGGGGCTGATATAGATCGGAGCGCCGCGCGAAGGGATGATCGCACCATGCATGCGTTCGCTCGCCCCGAGCGTCATGGCGGTAAAATAGGTGAGGCTCGTCGATGTATCGAGATAGACCGCCTTGACGCCTCCGTCGCGCATCAGCCCCTGCAGCTTGGCTATGCGCGCGTTCAGTTCCTCCTTCGAGATCGGCGGAACCGCGGCAGCAATATTGTCAAAACCGGCAAGCGACTGTTCGAACGATATGTAGGCAGGGGCACTCATGCTGGGACTTTCCTGAAAGCGCTGTTCGGCCGGCGGGGCCTACGCGAGGGGTGAGATCTTTGAGCGTGCGCAGTTGGCGTAGCGGTAGCGTTTGGCGATGAATATGCTGCTGGCGACGGTCGTCAAGACTTTCGTTCGAATTGCCGGACGGGCTGACGACGAGGAGAGGATGCAGTAGTGCATGAATGACAGATAAAAACTTTGTGGGTGCCGGCATGGACGACAGCAATCAAAATCATGCGCTGGAGCGCAAGAGGGGGTCCGGCGCGAGGCAGGTCTATGACCTCTTGCGGGATGAAATCCTTGATCTTCGCCTCGCCCCCGGAAGTGCGATCGACGAAGTGCAACTGGCAACGCGGTTCGGCATGTCGCGCACGCCGATTCGTGAAGCTCTGGTGCGGCTTGCCGGAGAGGGGCTGATCGAGACCCTGCCGAACCGGTCGACCATGGTGTCGAACATCGACTTTCTCGGCATGCACGCCTATTTCGATGCGCTGGGTTTGATGTACCGGGTCACGACGCGGCTCGCCGCGCAGCACCATAAGGCAGGTGACCTCGACAGCATTCGAGTTCATCAGGCAGAATTCAAAGCGGCTGTCGAAGCCCAGGACGCCTTGGCCATGATCGCAACCAATGCGGACTTTCACGCGGCGATCGCTGCGGCTGGCCGCAATGAATACTATGCGCGCTTCTTCGAGCGTCTGCTGGGCGAAGGGCGGAGAATGCTGCGTCTCTACTACCAATCCTATGATGATCGGCTGCCATCCCGCTTTGTGGACGAACACGAGGAAATCATCGCGGCGATCGAAGCGCGAGACGTCGAGGCCGCGGACAGGCTCGGCCGCGCTCACAGTGAGCAGATCGAAGCCCAGATCGAGCGGTTGCTGACCCGCCATGATAGGCTCGACATTGTCCTGTAGGTATTTGTATTTTTCTTGTCGACAAGATTGAAGAAGACGCTATGCTGCTCGTCGATAGGGACAGGGGCGCGTTTCCGTGCGCCGAAACGAAGGAGCTTTCCGTGACTGCAAGCATATTTTCGGGCGTCGTTCCGGCGCTGATGACACCGTGCACCGCAGACCGCATGCCGGATTTTGACGCGCTGGTCCGTAAGGCACAGCAGTTGATCGAAACGGGCATGTCGGCAGTGGTCTATTGCGGATCCATGGGTGACTGGCCCCTGCTCACAGATGCGCAGCGCATGGAAGGCGTCTCGCGTCTGGTTGAGGCTGGCATCCCCGTGATTGTCGGCACTGGCGCGATCAACTCCGCATCTGCCGTCGCGCTTGCCGCACACGCCCAGAAGGTCGGCGCAAATGGTCTCATGGTCATCCCGCGGGTTCTGTCGCGCGGCTCTGTGATCGCCGCCCAGAAGGCGCATTTCAAGGCAATCCTGTCCGCTGCACCGGACCTGCCTGCGGTCATCTACAACAGCCCCTATTACGGCTTTGCCACGCGCGCCGATCTGTTTTTCGCGCTTCGCGCGGAACACCCCAACCTTGTTGGTTTCAAGGAATTCGGCGGTCCGGCCGACATGCGCTATGCGGCCGAAACCATCACCAGCCGCGATGACGACGTTTCTTTGATGATCGGCGTCGATACCGCCGTCTACCACGGCTACGTCAATTGCGGCGCAACCGGCGCCATTACGGGCATCGGCAACGTTCTTCCCAGGGAAGTGCTGCATCTGTGCAACCTCGCGAAAGCCGCGGCCACGGGTAACGCCGATGCACGCTTGCGCGCCAAGGAACTGGAAGAAGCGCTCGGCGTGCTTTCCTCCTTCGATGAAGGCCCGGATCTGGTTCTCTACTTCAAGCACATGATGGTCCTGAAGGGCGACGCAGAATATGCGCTGAACTTCATCGAAACGGACGTGCTCAGCGACAGCCAGCGCGGCTATGTGGAAGCCCAGCTGACGCTGTTCGACACCTGGTATGCCGACTGGTGCAAGCTCCCCGGCGCTGTACAGACCTGCAAGCCCTGATCTTTGCGCTCGCGGGTAAAACGGTTCCTGTTTCCGCGACGATAAAAGCCGTGGCCGTGTTGAACTCAACGCGGCCCCGGCACTGCGGTGATCAAAGTCATTGTTGTCCCGCAAATTTCCGGCCGCCAGTGAACCTGCAGGATTTCAAATCAACGCGCCCTGGAGCGTAAGCGCTGCCCGCACGTCGTCGGCCGAAACTGTTGCGCTCGAGGCGCGCAATGCTGCGGCAACGCCGGCTGCATGCCCTGTTGCGAAAGCGGTTCCCATCACCCTCAGCGAACCATAGGCTGCCTGATCGGCCCCGGCGACGCGGCCCGCGAGGAAAAGATTGGAAGCTCCGGCAGCCTCGATCGATCCCATCGGGATGTCTGCAAATCCTTCTCCCCCAAGATCGACGAAACGAACTTTCCCAGGCGCCTCGTGAACCTCCATCGGCCAGGCTGCGCGGCCGATACCGTCTTCGCGCCGCTCGCCTTTTGCCAGGGCTGCACCGGTCAGATCGTTGCGCGACCGTGTCCGGCGCGTTTCGCGGATGCCGATCTGCGGTCCGGTCGCTGCGATGAAGGCCGTTTCAAAGCCCGGTAGCTGCCGCAGCAACTGAAGGTTTCGCCACGCTTCTCGTCGTGCCTGGCGTTCCGCTGATCCAAGACTTGCGCCGCTCAAACCGTCCGTGTCGAGGTCGATCGTCATCCACCAGTAGTCGTTCGATGTCGGAAGCCGCAGCATAACGCCCCCGTCTGCACGGTGGATTTGCGTATCGCCGCTCTCGTTGTGCCTTGCAATCAGGTCTGCCATCCGCGCCCGGTCGAATGAAACCCCTGGCGCTACTCCGCCGATGCGAACCGGCAATGAGGCCGGCTGAACCTTGTCGCCTGCCATGCTGTTGACTGTCATTTCGAACCCGGCGAGCGATGCGAGCGCTGCCTCGCCACTGGCATCGACGAATCCGGCGGCAGTGATCTCGTAGCAACCGGCGTGGTCAGTCACGGTGATTGCGGTCAGGCCGTCCGAGCCGGTTGCGACGGCTGTCACGCGAGAGTGCAGCAACACGTCGATACCGGCAGCGTCGGTCATCTGGTCGAAGCCGAACTTGATTGCCTCCGGATCCAGCATGACGATCCAGTTGCCGCTGCTCGACCTGATCGGCGCGACCTCCTGGCCGAGCGTGCGGAGGGTGTGCAAGAGATCCGCACCTATTCCGCGCACGGCAAAGACCGGTTCGGGGCCTTTCTGGTAGAAGCCGCAATAGGCGAGAACCAGAGAATTTGCGGCTGCGCCGCCGAGAAATCCGTACCGCTCGACGAGCAGAACTCGTGCGCCCGATCGGGATGCGGCCACCGCCGCGCTCATGCCGGCTGCACCGCCTCCGACCACCACGACATCATATCGACCACCACGCATAATGCTCATCCTATGGTTCTCAATCGATGATGCTCACTGCGGTTGCGAGCATAAAAGGCGACGATAGGCGGCCGCGGGTATTGACGCCAATACAGTTTCCGAACCAGGGTATAACCCGGATTTATAGGACGGAGACCCGTGGCGGATGCCGAACCCCAAGCTCAAGGAACGGCAGATCGAGATTTTTCGGACGATCATGGCGACGGGTTCGCTGACGGTTGCCGCAAGACATCTCGGCGTTTCGCAGCCCAGCCTGTCGACCGCGATCAAGCGTCTGGAGGACCAGCTCGGCATCGCGCTGTTTGCCCGCATCTCCGGCCGGCTGGTCCCGACGCAGGAGGCCGAACTCATTCTTGCCGAGGTCGAGCATGTTCATCAGCAGTCGGAAATACTGTCCGATGTCATCTACTCGATTGCCCGGGGCGACGCGTCCACCTTCCGCTTCGGCTCCACGCCAAGCCTTGGCGCCCGGCTGATCCCGAAGGCACTGAAGCGCTTGCAGCAGCAAGGCACCGCCGGCACTTTCTACAGCGATTCCTTGTCGCAGCGCGATGTGCGTGACTACCTCCTCTTTGGCCAAGGGGCCTGCGTCGCGACGATCGCGGAGGTTAACGATCCGGTTATCCAGACTGTCCCGATCGCCACCGCTGGCCTGGTCTGCGTGGTGCCTGCTGGCCATCCGCTGGCAGGTAGACGGTCCGTCAGGCCAGCGGATCTTTCGGACGAACAACTAATTTCGTTTGGCGCGACCACGACGCACGGTCTTCTGATCGATCAGACCTATCAGCGCTGGGGCGAGACGCGCAAAACGGCGGTCTACGTCCATTTTGTCGACGCCGCTCTCGCCTTCGTCGCCGAACGTATCGGCATCAGCGTTCTCGATGCCTTTTCGGCAATCGACTGCGATGTCCATGGGTTGGTGGCAATACCGATCGAAAACAGCGCCAGCGTTTCCGCCTATGTTCACGTCTGCGACCGTCGTCCAAGACAGAAAGGCGTCGACAGCCTAATAACCGCGCTCCGAGAAATCGCGGCAGCTGTGACAAACACGCAAGCAGGAGCAAAAACCGATGAGTAGACCGGCAAACGCCCTGTTCCCGGGGTTCAAGGACCGTCGCGTCCAGACGGCTGATGTCGATTTCGCCGTCCTCACCTCAGGCTCCGGCCCTGCCATCCTGCTGCTGCACGGCTATCCGGAAACCCGTTCGGCCTGGCACCGGATCGCGCCCGTGCTCGCTGCTTCCTATTCCGTGGTCGTGCCCGACCTGCCGGGTTACGGCGATAGCCGGGTCACCGGGACGCTCATGGATATGGGGTCCAAGCGCCGGATGGCGAAGAGCCTGCACGAGATGATGCGAGCCCTTGGGCACGACCGCTTCGTCGTCGTCGGCCACGATCGCGGCGGAAGGGTTGCCTATCGGCTCGCGCTCGATTTCGAGGAGGAGGTGCGCGCACTGGTTTCCGTCACCGTCGTGCCGACGCCGGAAATGTGGGAAGGGGCAGGCAAGGCTTTCGGGCTTGGCGCCTGGCACTGGTTCATGCTGGCGCAACCCGCACCGCTGCCTGAAACGCTGATGGCGGCCGATCCGCGTTTTCTTATCGACTTGACGCTCGCCAAGATGGCCGGCGACATCCGCCTGATCGATCCTGCGGCGCTGGAAGACTACCGGATGGCCTTCGACAGTGACGAGGTCCGTCATGCGATGTGCGAAGACTACAGGGCTGGCGCGTCGGTGGACGAGGCAGACGACCTTGCCGATCGCAACTCCGGTCGAAAGATACAGGCGCCGGTGCTGGTGCTCTCCGAACAAGGCCGGCTCTACGGTGGCGGACGCACGCCGCTCGACATCTGGGCTGACTGGGCGGTCTCGGTAGAATGCGAGGGTCTTCCAGGCGGACATCTGCTGCCCGAAACGGCGGCTGACCAGATGATCGAGAGGTTGCTGGCCTTCCTTGGGAAAATCACCGATGCCCGCTGAGAACGACGACCACCAGCACAGGGTGCCGGCCACCACCGACGGATTGCTGAGCCTGCGCCAGATGGAGGTTTTCCATGCGGTAATGCAGGCGCGTTCGATCACCGGCGCCTCCAAGGTTCTCACCATATCGCAACCGGCGCTCAGCCGCACGATCCGCCGGATTGAGGACCTGCTTGGAATCGCGCTTTTCGCCCGTGATCGTAACGGGCTGGTGCCGACGTCCGAGGCGCTGGAAATATACGCGGAAATCGATCCGTTGATCCGCCAGCTGACCGGTGTTGGAACGCAGATCGGCCGTATCGCGCGCGGCGAAACCGCCGTGTTTCGGGTCGGCTCGACGGCCAGCGTGGCGCGGGCGCTGGTTCCGCAGGCGCTGCGGACGCTCTCCGTCGAAGTGCCGGGTATCGAGTTGTTCTTCGACGTGCTGCCGGTCGACCAGATCGAGGAATATCTGATTACCGGCCGCGGTGAAGCGGTGGTGACGATTGCTTCGCTGGACCATCCGCTGATCGAAAGGGAACATGTCGGGCGCGTCGATCTGGTGGCCGTCATTCCCAAGAGCCATAGCCTTGCGGCCCGTCCCGTCATCCATGCAGCGGATCTTGCCGACGTGGATTTCATCAGCTTTGCCGCCGGGGGTGCCCATCAGACAATCGTTGATCGTTTCCTCAGCCGCGAGAAACTGAAGGTCAACACCCGTGCCGTTGCGCGCTTTTCCGACACTGCCTTGGCGCTGGCGAACGAAGCCATGGGTATCGTCCTTGTCGACTACGTCACGACTCTCGGTCCGGTTGGCAGCAATCTTGTCATCCGACCGATCCACAACGCACCCCAGTTCTCGATATCCGTCCTGTGGAACCGTCGTCGCTCGCACTCTGCCAACCTGCGCAAACTGATCGAGATCATCGCCGCACGACTGTCAGCCCTGCCGCCGCTGCCCTGAGAGGCCGGATAACATGCTCTGAAGGCATGGGAGGCATAATCATTGTTTGTTGTCTTCTGGTGCGGTGAGTGGCAATGAGGGGCACTGGCGTAACGCAACGCCGTCCTTGGAGGAGGATAATCATGAAGTTTCAAATGAATCGCCGTCAGGCACTCATCGGCATGGGTGCACTCGGCAGCGCTGCGGCTTTTGGTCTGCCTGCGCGGGCTGCAACCCGTAACCTCGCCGTGCTTCACCTTGCCAGCCACGCACCGAGCTTCATTGCCTTCGAACGCGGTTACTACAAGGACGCAGGGCTGGACATCGAACTGAAGTTCTTCGAAGCAGCGCAGCCGATGGCCGTGTCAATCGCTTCGGGTGATGCCGACTTCGGCGTTACCGCGATGAGCGGTGGCTTGATCAGCCTCGCGCAAAAGGACGCCATCAAGGTTATCGGCGGCGCGCTGACCGAACAGAAGGGCGTTACCGGCGCGATCATCCTGGCGTCGAACAAGGCTTATGAGGCCGGTCTCACCGACCCTTCGAAACTGTCCGGCAAGAGTTTCGGCATCACAACGGCCGGATCCTCCTTCCATTTCATGGCGCACAAGATTGCCACAGCCAACAACATCAAGCTGTCCGACATCCAGCTGCGTCCGCTGCAGAAGCTTGGCGCAATCGTCGGCGCCCTGACCACGGGCCAGATCGATGCCTGGGCCATTCAGCCGAATGTCGCCAAGAAGATGATCCGCGAAGGCGCTGCCAAGCAAATCGGCCTCGTGTCGGACTACGCACCGGATTACCAGGTGACGACCGCCTTTACCTCGACCAAAAACGCCGCCAACGAGCGCGACATGACAGCGTCTTTCGTCAAGGCCTATTCGCGGGCGATCGCCGACTACAACGCTGCCTTCGTCGACAACAAGGCAGATGACGCCGAGCGCGACGCCCTGGCCAAGATCGTCCACAAATATGTGGAAAGCGACAGCCCATTCGAAACGGCCAAGCAGAACCTGATCGAAGGCGCCATGCGCGTCAACGAGGGCCTCGCATTGTCGCTTGGAAGCTGTGTCGAACAGCTCGAATGGTTCAAGTCCGAAGGAATGGTCAAGGACGCGATCACCAACGAACAGCTGTTCGATACGTCCTACGTCAAGACCATCTGACCGGTCGAACCCGCGGCAGCACTGCGGCCTGCCTGGAGTACCCATGGATCTGAAGCTCAACAACATCAGCCACTCCTATGGAGCCGTCGAGGTTCTGAAGGATATTTCGCTCGACATTCCACAAGGGCAGATCATCTGCCTGATCGGACCGTCGGGCTGCGGCAAGTCGACCCTGCTTCGGTTCCTGGGTGGCCTGGAGCGGCCGACCTCCGGCAACGTGCTGCAGGTCGGCAATCCGCCGGCAGATTCGCTCAACCCGCTGACATACGTCTTCCAGCATTTCGCTCTGCTGCCCTGGCGCACGGTCGAGGGCAATATCCGGTTGGTCCTCGAGGACCATGGGCTGAGCGGACGTCAGATGGACGAAATCGTGACGGATGTTCTCGATCGCACCCGCCTTTCCGAATTCCGCAAAGCCCTTCCCAAGCAACTGTCGGGCGGCATGCGCCAGCGCGTGGCGATCAGCCGGGCTCTGGCGGTCCGTCCCGCAGTCATGCTGATGGACGAACCGCTGTCGGCCCTCGACAGCCAGACCCGCGAACTGCTGATGGATGACCTGATCTCGCTCTGGACGCGCCAGCCGTTCACCTCGGTTTATGTAACCCACAATCTCAACGAGGCGGTCCGGCTCGGGCACCGCGTCGTCGTCCTGTCTCGCCGACCAGGCCGGATCCGCGAGATCGTCGATATCGACATTCCACTGTCAGATCGGCATCTCGGCGATCCCGTATTGGAAGAAAAACAGAAGCAGCTCTGGGACCTGATGCGCGAAGAGGCCATGGCGGCCGACAAGGAGTTGGTCAATGTCTGACGTCACAACGTTTTCCAGCCCTGTAGAGACATCAAGCAGGGGTGAAACAGGAAAGATATCGACCGTATCGTTCCGCGGTGGCGGCTTTGCACCGATCCCGGTGCAGGGCGTCGGCATTGCAGTCTTTGTCGTTCTGATCGCGCTCGCCGAAATCGGCACCCGTAGCGGGTTCATCTCGAACCTGACGCTGCCACGGCCCTCGGCTGTCCTCGATACCTTTGTCCAGCTCTGGCAGACGGGTCTGCTGTGGAAGCATCTTCTGCCTTCACTGCAGCGGCTTTTCGTCGGTGCGTTCATGGGCATCAGCGTCGGCATAGCGGTCGGCGTGCTGATCGGTCTTTTCAGTTATGTCCGCGCCGGACTGGTCCCGCTTGTCGCCGCGCTGTTTCCGATCCCCAAGATCGCGCTCCTTCCTCTGTTCGTCATTTGGTTCGGCATCGACGAAATGTCGAAATACGCACTGATCGCTTTTGGCACGTTTACGCCGACCGTGGTTGCCACCTATGGCGCCGTCGACAACGTCGATCGCACGCTGATCCGCATGGGCCAGAGCTTCGGGCTGAATTGGTGGTCGATCGTCCGCAAGATCGTCCTGCCCGGGGCATTCCCGGCCATCCTTTCGGGTCTGCGCGTCTCGATTTCGATCGCGATCATTCTTCTCGTCGCCGCAGAGATGCTCGGTGCGCAGTACGGCGTCGGCTCTTACATCCTTGAGGCCGGCTCGCTCTACGACCTGGAAAAGCTCTTTGCCGGCGTCACCATCCTGTCGGTCATGGGACTGCTCGTGAATTTTGTAATCGGGCAGGTCGAAAAGCGCTTTCTGAGCTGGCGCGGCTAAACACCTAAATATTATCGAAGGGAACGACACCATGCTGGCATTGCAAAAGGTCCGGCCCGCCAAAGGCGTGGAGTTTCGCGAGATCGGCGTGCCGGAAGCTCTTGCTCCGCGCAACGTTCTGGTCCGTGTCCATTCGGCCGGCATCTGCGGAACAGACCTGCACATCGCGGAGTGGACGCCGGGCTACGAGTCGATGGAGCGCGCCATGCCCGTCACCCTTGGCCACGAGTTTGCGGGCACGATCGAACGGGTAGGGGAGGCTTTGTCGGAAACGATTATCGGCACCCGCGTGACCGCAAGACCCTCTACCACCTGCGGCCGTTGCGATGCCTGCCTTCGCGGCGACGAAGACAATTGCACGGCGCGCAAAGGGATCGGCATCGGCCGCAACGGCGCATTTGCAGGGTTCGTGTGTGTGCCCTACGATAACTGCCACACCCTTCCCGACGATCTCGACATGGATGTCGCGGCTTTGACAGAGCCGATGACCGTCTGCGCCGAGGCGGTCGCGACTGCGGAGGTCCTGCCGGGTCAAACCATTCTGGTGATCGGTCCGGGTTTCATCGGACAGGGCATCGCCATCATGGCACGGGCGATAGGTGCCAAGGTCGTAGTGATCGGCCGCGATGACGGGCCGCGGCTGGATGCACTCCGCGCGGCCGGTTTCGAGCAACTGATCGATACGGCGAAGACAGACATGGCGGGCGCCCTGGCGGACCTTGCGCCGTTCGACGCGATCATCGAGGCGGCCGGCGTACCCGCGCTCGTCAGCGCGACGCTGCCGTATCTCAAGAAGCGCGGGATCTTCACCGTTGTCGGCATCCACCCTCGGCCAGCCGAAATCGACCTCACATCCGTCGTGCGCATGCATCAGCAGATCCGCGGCTCCTACCGGGCACCTGCTGCCGACTGGGACGGCGTCATTGCCTTTCTTGACGCCAATCAGCCGCTGATGCGACAGCTGATTTCGCACACGCTCCCACTGTCGGACGCGCTAACGGGTTTCCAGGCCGCGCAGGATCGGGTCGCGTCTAAGGTCGTCCTGCGCATGGGAGAGCCCTGATGAGCCCCGCCATTCTAGCGCTCTGGAACGATTACCCCGCCACCATGGCCGAAGAATACGAGGCCTGGCACACATTCGAGCACGTGCCCGAGCGCCTCACGGTCCCCGGCATGCGTGCCGCCCGTCGATACGTGTCGGCAGCCGGAAAAGAGAGCTATTTCACCCTCTACGAGCTTGAAAGTCTCGCGGTGATCGAGCAGCCGTCCTATCTCGATCTTGTGCGAAATCCGACGCCCTGGTCTCAGAAAATGCGGCAGCATTTTTCGAGCGTGCTGCGGATCCCGGGCGAGATCGCTGTGAAAGCTGGAAGCGGTATCGGAGGCGCAACACTCGTGCAGGCCTATTCTGTCGAAAGCGGAAAGGCCCATGCATCGATACCGACAATGGAAGAAATTCTGCGCCAGCTGATGACCCAGACCCGCATAACGGGCTTCCAGGTCGTACTCGCCGAGCCCAACCAGGTGTACGAGGTTTTCGAGCAGGATGAAGCGACCGACCCTGATACGGTCAGTGTTGTCATCATCGCCGAAGGAACCTCCGTCGAAGCTTTATCGGTCATGCAGGCCGCATTGACGCGTCAGATCGAGCACCGTCTCGAACCCCGCAAAAGGCTGCGCAGCGACCTGTTCAAGCTGCTGATCAGCTACCGCGGCGAAGACTTTCCCTCGCATCGGTCCGAGATCGACACCAACACGATGTGGCATAGCGGCGATCACACCTGATCCAAATCGACGTCAGAAACGGAATGGATCGACCTCTTTCGAAAGACCGATTCCGCGGTCGCTTGGTGGGTGCCGCAGCCGTGCCGATGTGACGATGAACAGGACCGGGGTTGAGTACCGCTCATCGCCTCCAAATGGCGGGATTAGCGGATGTTCTGCGTCGCCAGCAGGAGAATGACATAGGCGAGGACCGTCAGGACCAGTCCGCGGAAGGCGAACGACACGCACTTGTACTTACGGCGCGAGATCAGCGACAGGATGTCGGCGTTATCGAGATATTCGTTGAACAGGTAAGAGACATCGCGGTTCGCCGCAGCGAGCTCGAACAGCGGGCGATGATGCGGCCAGGTGCCCCAGAAGAGAGACGTCGAGCGGGGGATGTTGCGGGGGAGGACAACGAGGATTGCGCAAATGATTGAAAAGACTGACGCGCAGGCCAGTATGGCGCGAAGCAATGCCTCCGGAATGTCTGCCTTCGCATAGAGCGCCCAGTCGAACACACTTCGCCCTTCCGCAGAAGAGATCAAGAAAGCCAGCATGAACGTGAAGATATAGGCGGCCTTTTGGTCGGCTATCTTGATCTGGTCATAGAAGACGTCGTTGATCTTTCGGATGTGGTTTATGTACTCCTCCGTCACCTCACCGCTCGCCATGGTCAGGTCAAGCATCTCCGTAGGTGCGCTATCAAAGTCACTCACGTGAAAATTCTCCGCTTACAAAGTATCCTCTCTAATAAGACTCTGGCGGCTATTCAATAGTCTTGCTAGGGCGACTACGACACTTAGTTGCTTAAGGGTGGAGCGGCGGGGGATGCCGGATTGTAGAGTGAAACTTTTTAAGGCAGCAACAGTGCTGTCGCTGACGACGGCTGTTCTGTTGTCGGCTGCACTTGAGCCTGCGGGTGCGGAGCCCGTTCCGCGCTCAGGTACTGCAGCTGGGGCCGTCATCGCACGTAAGACTGGCGAGGAAGTCCGCTTTATTGACGTGTCCGACTGGCGGTCCGTCGATCTCAAACAAGACCTGATGAGCGGCGATATCCTGCGCACGAACGCGGTCGGCCAGCTCGCCATCGTTTTCTCGGACCGTACCCAGGTCAGGCTCGGCCGCAACACCTCGATGGTCGTGAAGCAGATCACCAGTGAGACGAGTTCCGACACGGTGTTGCAGCTTCAGTCAGGAACGATCTGGGCCCGGGCCGAGCGCGGAGGGCCCGGCGTACAGGTCCAGACGGCCGCAGCGGCTGCCGCTATTCGAGGGACCGACTGGACCATGACGGTCAGCGGCAACGACACGTCGCTGACGGTTCTCGACGGGGTCGTGCAACTCGCCAATCCACAAGGCATGGTCGACGTGCGTGCGGGTGAGGCGGCAGCAGCCACCTTGGGTCAGGCGCCTCGCAAGGTGGTTATCGTCGACTCCGATGACCGCGAACAAATGCTGTTCTACCTTCCGCCGCGAGAAGCGTTCGAGCGTATGCCGCCAGCAGCGGTCCCATTTGCAGACATGCGCCGAAATGCCGATCGTATTCTGGCGATTCCACCTGCGAAGCGTTCGACCGCCGACCTGGTCGATCTTGCGGAAGCGCAGTTGTCGCTTGAAGGCCCGGCAAAGACAATGGAGATGCTTGGTGCGCTGGAGCGCACGCAGTTATCATCAACCCAACGGGACCGGCTGATCCTGATCAAGGCCATCATCGCAGCCAACCAAGCGCGATACGGTGAAGCGGCGGCCCTTTTCGCGCAGGTTTCTCACCGCCTCGATCCCCGCAGGAGAGCGATCGCGCTCTGGGGTGGCTATTATGCACGGTCGCTGGCAGATCCAAGCCGTGTCGAGCCGCTGCCACCGAGCAATGGTGGACCGGAAGCCGCATTTCTGCGGGCCTATGCGGTCGGTTTCCTGAAGGACCTGAACGCGTCGATCGAGGCTCTTCGCGAAGCGGAGCGACAGTACCCTTCCGACCCCTCGCTTCCGGCCTATCGCGGCTGGATCGCGTTGTTGTTGAATGACCGCAAGCAGGCGGAGGAGGCGATAAACCGCTCACTGTCTCTCGATCCGCATGAGCCCACTGCGCTGGAGGCGCGATCTCATTTCAAGGCAGGGTTCCAGGGCGATAACGACGGAGCGCTGGCAGATCTCTACGAGGTTCTGAAGGTAACGCCGGGAAGCAGCACCACCTGGAATGCGATCGCCGACATACACTCGACCAGGGGTGCCAATCGAGAGGCAGAGGCAGCGCTTCGAAAGGCGATCGAGCTGGATCCGATCGATCCTATATCGCACTCGAATCTGGCGATCTTCTATCTGGACACAAACCGGGTGAAGGAGGCGAAGCGCGAGATCGATCTTGCCATGGCTGCGGATCCGGCGCTGGATCAGGTTCTGATTGCGAGAGGTCGCTACTATCTCCAGACAGGCGAGCCCGACAAGGCGGTCGAAGACCTGCTCGCAGGCACTGTTTCCAATCCGGCGGATGCCCAGGGGCAAATTGTTCTTGGCGCGGCCTACTACCAGAAAGGGGACCGTGTCGCTGCAGAACAGGCGATCGACAATGCCGATAGACTGGATGACAATGATCCCGTCATCTCGGCGGTTCGGGCCTCGGTGGCCATTTCGGAGTATGATGCGCCGGGTGCGATCCAACATGCGCGAGACTACGTCCTGCGTGCGCGAGCGCGCGGTGGTGAGTACACGTCGCTTGGCGCAAACCAGCAGGCGGGTTCGATTCTCAACAGTGCGTTCCGCTTTCAAGGCCTGAACGCCTGGGGAGAATTCTACAGCGATGCCGTCTTCGATCCATTTTCCGGTGCTGCCTATATCGATGAAAGCATCCGTGGCAGCGTCAACCCTTTCGCGAACAGCTACCTCTATGGTGAGGATGTCATCAACAATGCCCCGAACGGGCAATTCTTTTCATCAACGCTTCAGGGGCTCCTGCTGGAGCCGACACTGATCTCGTCTCCCAGTCGCGGGTTTGACATTCTCACCCGGCCGTTCTTCGAAGTATCTGTCGGAGGTGGCTTCACTGCGGCGGGCGGAGGCACCGGCGGGACGGGCGAGGCAGAGATTCAGGGCTATACGAACATCCCGAACCCGAAGAGCTACTATGCCAATTTCGAATGGCAGAAGTCACTCGACGCCCGCGATGCCGGCTTGATCACGGATATCGGGACAGAGCTGGAGGTGCTCGGCGGCAATGTCTTCCTGACCACCAGTCCGACCTATTACGACCGCATCGTTCTCTATTACAACGACGCCAAGAGCACCTTCGACCAAGAGGTGACAAGCTCTGGAGCCTTCCCCCTTGTGAGGAATGAGATCGTCGGGAGAAGCCGCAACGGCGGCTTAGGCTGGAGCCACACATTCGCCTACGAGAATGTCATGAACGCGGCCATTCTGTACAGCGGGACAAGGCGCAATGACACCCGGTACAGCGAGATCGACTTTGGACCTCCGTTCCCGACCCTTCCATTCGCGCGGGAAAGCGATGAGTTTGAAGAAAATGCTTATATTGCCGCAGCCAGCCATACGTTCAATGCGGGTGATCTGACTTGGCGCTATGGTGTTGAAGGAGGCTGGATCTCCGAATCCCAGTCACAGACGTTAGAAGACCTTCTTAACGGGGGTGCTAGGACCGTCAGCAGCTCGGATTGCACGAGCGTCGCAAGCGTTTATGTCGATCTGCTCCACGAGATCCAGTCAAACTTGAAGGCTGAGTACGCCGTATTCGGTAACTACCTCAGCAACGACGCATCTGACGGTGTTCGCCTAGAGCCGCGTCTCGGCCTTGCCTGGTCACCGGTCGAGGGACAGTGGCTCCGCGCTGCCGTGATGCGCAGCAGCACGGATCTGTCGACGCCGACGCTGTCGCCGGTCTCTGTCGTCGGCCTGCAGCCGAATGCTTTCGATGTTGCACCCGAAGGACGTGCCGATACGGTCGCACTTCGGTGGGATGCGGAGTGGACAGACAGGTTCTTCACGGCTGCGGAGTTCCAGCACCAGGACGTGCGCGACATGCAGATCGCAGTTCCACTGACAGCCGTTCCCTTCACCACCAGCGAGGGACGCATCGATAGGGCGAGTCTGACAGGCAATCTTCTCTTAGGGCACGGCTTCGGTCTCTCGTCCACGATCGCCTACGCGGATTCGGAAGAAAAAGGCGGCAGCCTGCCCGCCGGCTCATCCTTGCCGTTCATCCCGGAATGGGCAGGCCAGCTGGCGCTCACCTATGTCAATCCGGCCAATGTCCAGGTTTCGCTGGCCGCCAACTACATTGGCGAGCGGATAGGCAGTGCCGGGACTGGCCTTGGTGACTACTGGACGCTCGACAGCAAGCTGACCTGGGAGCCTCTCGACAAGCGGATGGCGCTGATACTGGAGGCTTTCAATCTGCTCGACGAAGAGTTCGAAGTCGACGCCGGCGTTCCCGCATGGGGAAGATCCTTCAAGGGTACGTTGAAGGTTCGTTTCTAGATGTCAGGTAGTCGGTCGAATGCCCGCGGCGGGCCCATGCTCGGGTCTCGGCAGCTAAAGCTCACGGCGCTGTCACTGATAATCTACGTCGCATTGACGTTGATCGCTCAGCTTCCAGCTTGGTCGCTGCTCGACAACCGTGCGTTCGACTATCTCTCGACCCTGAACCCTTTGCCGCTTGCCTCGGACAGCCCGATCGTCGTTGCGATCGACGAACCGTCTCTCGCCGAAATCCAGAGCCAGTGGCCGTGGCCACGAGGCCTGCATGCCAGACTGATCACGGCGTTGCGCGCGGCCGGTGCCAAGACGATCGGCATGGACATCATCTTCGCGGAGCCGTCCAATCCGGAAGACGACGCCGCCCTTGCCGCAGCGCTTGGACCAGACGTCGTGCTCGCCGGTGACGAAACGCTTGTGACGTCTGCGCAGGCGGATCAGTTTGTGCGGGTTCTGCCGCTGCAAATGTTCAGTGACGCCTATGCTTTGACGGGCATTGCCTCGATTACGCTTGATCGCGACGGCGTTCTGCGTCGTCTGCCACCCTATGACGATGGCTTCGCCGCCACGGTTGCGACTGCTGCAGGTTTCGAAATTCCGGTGGGAGTGCCGAACAAACTGCTTCAGGTTTACGGGCCAGCCCGCACATACCCGACAGTTTCCTATTACCAGGCGCTCGAGCCGGAGCGGTTCCTGCCCGAAGGGTTTTTCAAGGATAGGATCGTTCTGGTCGGTCTAAGCCTTCAAACCGCAGCGACGGTGGAGAAGGGCGGAGCGGACGCCTATGCAACACCCTATACCGTCCACACCGGTCACCTGACGGCCGGCGCTGAAATCCAGGCGACGATCGTCGATAACATCAGACTGGGATCTTCCGTTACAGAAACTGACCAGGCACTGCGTCAATTTCTGCTGTTTGGTGCGGTCGTCATCGGGGCGCTGCTGGTCCGCAAGGATACGGGTTGGAAAACCGTGTTGTACAACAGTGTCGCGCTTGTCGTGATGCTGGGTGGAGCTTACGCCGCGTTGCGGTTCGGGAGGGTGTTTGTGTCTCCGGTCTCGCCCGCATTGGCGATGCTCAGCCTGAGCGCTGCGCAGGCGGGGCTCGATTACGCGAAGGAGCGGGCGGGCCGTCGCCAGATCACGCAAGCGTTCGCTCAGTACCTATCGCCTGACCTTGTTTCTCAACTGGCCAGCGATCCGACCCGTTTGAAGCTTGGCGGTGAGAAGAAGAAGCTGAGCGTCCTTTTCTGCGATGTCCGCGGGTTCACTACAATCGCCGAACAGCTGAAGGATGACCCTCAACACCTCACCGAGCTGATAAACCGGCTGTTGACGCCGCTTTCGGATATAGTGCTCTCCCATGGGGGAACGATCGACAAATATATCGGCGACTGCCTGATGGCATTCTGGAATGCGCCGCTCGACGATCCCCACCATGCCGATCACGCGGTTTCAGCCGCGCTTTCAATGCTCGCTTCAATGGCGAGCCTGAACGCCGAGCTCGCGCGTGAGGCGGAGATCGCCGGTCGAATGCATCACGAGCTGCGTATCGGTATCGGCATCAATACGGGTGATTGCGTCGTGGGCAACATGGGTTCGACCAGGCGCTTTGACTATTCCGCACTCGGCGATGCCGTCAATCTGGCAGCACGTCTCGAGGGGGAATCCAAGAACCTCGGCGTATCCCTACTGATCGGGGCCGGGACCGCGGCCAGCCTGGCCGACACGAGCGGTGTGAGGGAGCTCGGCCGCATCCTCGTCAAAGGCAAGAGCGAGGAAGTCTCGGTTTTCACTGTTGTGCGGTAGGAGATCGGACAGGAAGAATTTGGCCGGAGAAAGCGTGCATCGATAGAGACGAGCCGAAGAGTGTGATCCCGATCAACTGCGGCCGGAATGTCCACCGGCCGGAAGAATGAGCATTCCAATCTTTGATTTGGTCGAGCTATAGTCCAATCCGCGGCGCCGCACCGTCCGGTCACCATGCGGGCCCGCCTGAATATGGGGGTTCACGTGCCGTATCATTTCCTGGAAGTCGCCGTGACGCCGAGCGTGAGAGCCGCACAGGCGGATATGGGTGCGGATCAAATATGGTTGGGCTACCACGACCGCCCCTCAGATACATTCACGGAAAACGAAATCGCCTTCATCGCCTCGCGCGACAGCTTCTACATGGCATCGGTGTCTGAAACCGGGTGGCCATACGTTCAACACCGTGGAGGGAGAGCTGGTTTTTTGAAGGTCGTCGATCATCGAACCATGGCATTTGCCGACTATCGAGGTAACCGCCAGTACATCAGTGCAGGAAATCTCGCAGCCAACGACCGGGCCTGCCTGTTCCTGATGGACTACGTCCGACGAGCCCGGCTCAAAATCTACGCACATGTCGAGCGGCTAACGCTAGATGCCGATCAGGCTCTTACAGATCTGGTCTCCGATGCCACCTACAAAGGCAGGCCTGAGCGGTTATTCAAGCTTCGGCTCGAGGCTTACGACTGGAACTGCCCACAACACATCATCCCGCGCTATACCGAGCAGCAGGTCGAGGAAGCGGTAGTACCCCTTCGTCAAAGACTGCACCAGCTGGAAGCCGAAAACGCGACACTGCGCGCCCGCTTGGAAGGCAAAGCCTTGTGATCGACGCTCGAACGATCGTCTAAGACTTACGCACGAGATTGCGTGGTCGGTCGCCGGGCAGCGTTGCCTCAGCCGCTGGTCTCAACGTTCGTCGCCGGATGATGGTATAGCAGGCGATCCCAGCTGTACGTGGCTCGCCCGTTCGCTGATGTAACGATCAAGGGACGCGATCATCTCTTGGGGACTGTCGCAGCCAGCGCCATATGCCCTCAACAGATAGGCAACCGCTTCCTCCCCCAACACGCTGGTCGGCTCAACGGTGTTAACGGCGCACCAGTCGAGGTGCGCGTCTCTGATCAAGTTGAGTTGCGTAACGTCAAATACACCCGCCGCCATCTTCGTCTCCATTATCGATCTCTTCGCAGTTACCATGAGACCGTTGCGACGATAACGCATGGACGCGGTTCTTGTTGCCGGCGACGAAGCCTGTTTCGCGTGACAATGCCTCGTCAAGGAGACACGGAGAACCTCTATGACGTAGGCCCCGCGCTGAAGGATGGGCATCGCCCGCAGACTTGAACACGGCTGCTCGGCATCACATCTATTGCCAGTAACGTCCGCTCCATCTTGAAAATCTCATCAAACTGGAACGGTAACGTTTGTTTTCTGCACGCTTCGGTGCAGACTGTCACTTGGAACGATTCCGGTTTTTACTCTTCAGTCGACTCCACGACGGGCTTACTTAACGAGGTACTCGGTGATTGATTTCTTCGGCACAACGCAAGGTTTCATGACGTTGGGAGCGCTGATTGGCGCTGGTAGCTTTGCTCTGGGATCCGCCAGTCGGTCCATCCACAAACTCGGCATTCTCGTCCGTCCGGGACAGACAAACCGGAACGCGCGCAGCCTTGCAATGCGAACGATGCTGGCGCTCGATGACTACGTCGGGGCTGCCTACGCAGCCGTCCATGACCGGCCTGAGTTCAATCCTATGGACCAGGAGGAGTTCGCGTTCCATCTTCCCGAACCAGTGCTGATCCTTCCTGACGACGCGGACTGGCAACTTTTCGGGGCGGATCTTGGCGAAGAGATATTGTGGTTTTCAAACCGTGTTAGCAACCACGAGAACGCTCTCGAAAGCCTCGATTTGTCGAAACCTGCGCATGACGGCTTTTTCGAGCGCCGCATTGAGGGTTACGCCCGGCTTGCTGCAAGAGCGATGGATCTGATTGCTCGGATCAGCAGCGAGTTCGACCTGACCCTTCCTGAAAAACCGGACTACTATCGTCAGGCGGAAGGGCTAGCAAAGATTCTGCACGGCCTCGATAAGGCGACCGCAAACAAGCTCCAACCCGCCACCGGGAATGCAACCACGAATGTGACTCCACTGTTCCCAAAGTCAGTGTGATCTCCCGCCGGCATCTGCTGATCGACATTTCCAACGTCAGGCTATGCGATCAGGCTGAGCCTGATACGGGCCTTTTTTGTCAGAACTTGTACCGGACCCCTACGACATTGGCGTTCGAGCCGCCGTGCATGTCGCCCAGCGTTCCCCATGCGCCTGAGCGATGGTGGAGCCGCCAGAACACCTCCGTGTTCGGGAGCTTGTCGCTCGAAAGGCTCAGCTCGGGTCCAAGGTAGAACAGGGTGCGTGCGTTGCCGTCCCGTTCCTGCTCGTGATCCCGCTCCCGACCTTTCTGGCTTTTGGTGACATGGCTGAGGCCGAACGTGAACGATGGCGCGACAGACACAGGACCAAGCTTGACGCCGTCATGTCGGCCCACGACACCGCCCCACACCTCGCCGCTCGTGCTCTGGCCGAACCGACCAGTAAGACCCGCCTCCAGGCCGAATCTGAACGTCCCGAACTGGTATGGGAACACCTGGTACCCCAACCCAATCAACGCGTTATCTTCGTAGTCAGAACCGAACACGTTGGCAGCGTCGAGCATATTCTCATCGACCATAGCGCCACCGAACACCATCACCGACTGATCCAGATCAGGACGGTCTGCTCGCGCATGACCGAGACCCAACTGCAAGACGACGGCCACCAAAGCCACCCTCGGGAAGAAATTCATTCCAGCTTTCCTCCTCAGGAGTTGTTTCGCGCGCCGTAACGTTAGCAAGACAACATACGACCTGATCCGTTGTAGGCAAGACGTCATCGACTGTCGAGAGTTGTGGCAGATCCGAAACGACCGATGGAATTCTGCCACCGTTCGTGTTCCGTTTATAACGAGAGGCGTATTTGGCTCGGCCGCACCTGGTGGCCGAAGGCCTCGATCGGTATGGGTCGCGAGAAAAGGTAACCTTGCAGCTCGTCGCATCCCGCTGCGATCAGGAACTCCCTCTGCTCCTCGGTTTCGACACCCTCGGCCGTTGTTGCCTTGCCCAATGTCCGGCTCAGACTGGCGATAGCGGAGACGATGGCGGCACCTTCTGCCTTGCAGCCCAGCAATTGGACGAAGGACCTGTCAATCTTTACGCGGTCGATTTTGAGGTCGATCAAATGGCTCAGCGACGAAAAGCCGGTGCCGAAATCGTCGAGCGCAATTCTCACCCCGCGTGACCTGAGTAGGTTCAGGTTCTCGGCCGCGCCTTCGTCGAGGTTGAAAATGGCAGCCTCTGTTACTTCAAGCTCCAAGCGATCCGGGGAAAGCCCGCAATCCCTCAGAATCGACAGAACCATCTGGGCAAAGTTGCGCTGTCCGATTTGTGACGGGGAAACGTTGACGGCAATCGAGAGATGAGCCGGCCAGGACGCAGCAGCGGCGGCCGCCGTGAGCAAGACCCATCGGCCAAGCTGGTTGATCATCCCGGCTTCTTCAGCAATCGGAATAAACTTGTCGGGCGACAGAAGCCCCCTTGTCGGGTGGCGCCATCGGACAAGAGCTTCCGCACCTGTAAGATCACCTGACCTGTCTGCCTGATGGACCCCTTGGGCAAAAACTTCCAGATGACCTACCCGGTTGTCGCGGATCACCCCTTGCGTGTCACCCGGACCTTCATCTCTTTCGAGCATGATGCGCAGTTCGTTCCGCAGTTCGGTGCGTTCGTTTGCGCGGGTGTCCAGCGAACTATTGTATTCTGCCGCGCGGCCGCGGCCACTTTCCTTGGCATCGTAGAGTGCGACGTCTGCCCGACGAAGGAGTTCCCGGGCAGTGGTAAACGCGCCCTCAGGGGCCGTGTATCCGATGGAGCCGCCGATAGAGACAACGACAGTACCGTTCACAAGATGAAACGGGTCGCTGATGCGCGCCATGATCTCGTTGCACAAACCGATGATGCTTCGGTTGTGGCCGAGAGAGGGGATGAGGAGGGCAAACTCGTCGCCGCCGAAACGCGCAAGTGTGTCACCAGGCCGAAGAAGCGACTTCATCCGCTCTACGGCGATACGCAACAGCTCATCGCCAGCGAGATGGCCGTAGACGTCGTTGACCTGCTTGAATCGGTCGAGGTCGATCAGCGCGACGACAGTCTCGCGGTCTTGTGTCCCGAGTTCGGTAAGACATTGCTCAAGTCTTGTCGCAAACAAAGCGCGGTTGGGAAGACCGGTCAGCACGTCGTGATGGGAAAGATGCCGCGCATGGGTCTCGCTAGCAGCGAGTTGTTTCAGGCTATAGCGCAGGCGCAGCAGCAGGGCGGAAAACAAGATGGTGACGACAAGTCCGGCGGCAGACAGGAAGGGCAGGAGACGCGCGATAACGCGAGAACCAGGCAGGTCCGGTTTCCAGACGATAAATCCGATGGGCTCTGCCGTGCGGGTGGACGCCACCTGGAACGCGACCTCACCCGGTTCGTAATCCGCTGTGCGAGCGTAACGTGCCCCCGCGAGACCCTGCTCCCTGCTCAACATATCGAGCGTCGGGCCGTCCAGGAACCGGATGGCGATCAGATAGTATTCCGCCTTCACCTTACCTGGATCATCTTGCACCTGATGAACCACCGGAACGATGCCCGCAATCGAGGGCCTGCCTTCCAGCCGGAGCAACTCCACCTGGTTCTTTTGGGGAGCGGGAGCGTGCTGCCCATCGGTTTCCAGGCCTTTTGTTACGGCCGAGATCATTGGCCAAAGGACGGGACGAACCCATTTGAAACGACGCACGCTATCGGGGTCAGGCTGGAGTGCGAGTTCTCCGTCGGGCGAAATCAGAAAAACGGCGCTGTAGCCAAAGACGGATGTGGCGATCCGACCAAACGTCTGGATCGACGCGCTTCTGGATATCTCCGTGCCGCTGTCCGAAGAGCCGGGCGATAAGAATGAAGCATAGCCTTCCGCCAGCAGTTGCATATCCTGTGCAACGCGGTCGACCTGATTTTGCAGCCTGCCGTCAACCAGCTCTCGTTGCCTGTCGCGCGCCGCAGAGTCGCTTTCACTTCCGGCCCAAATGGCTGCGAGAACAACGAGCCCTAATATTGCAAGACCGGTTCCGGTCAGCAGGATCAAAACCGACTGCGACGACGAACGAGCCGACAGTCGCGTCAACAATGAAAACACCCAGTTTGAAGACACGGAATCTCCCCTCGCCCACGGAAGTGTAGAGGGGATTAATTACGAAATGCTTTTAAAGCATGTCTCAAAATTGAAGCATTCGCGATTGATGACGAAAACACGCAATGCCGGAGACGGCCGGGGTCAAGATGAGCTTCTGGTTGGCTGCTGACAAGCATGCGAGAGAAGCTCTTAATCCTTGTATGTTCTAATATTCCCAATACGGGAATCGAGCCCGGACGACAAGAAGCGAGCCAGATGCCGAAAATGAACCCCAGAGCGCTGATCACACTGTGTATAGCTGCTTCGTTGCTCCTTTTGCCCACACATAACCTTAGAGAGGCAGTCGCTGCCGACCGGGCAGGAGATCAGAAGATCAAGGTTGCGTTTGAGGGAGGCTTTCCTCCCTTCAACTACGTGGACTCCAGCGGTCAACTGCAGGGTTTCGACGTCGACATCGCCAAGGCCCTTTGTGAGACGGCACGGCTTTCCTGCGAACTGGTCGTCCAGGAATGGACCGACATGATCCCCAATCTGCTTTCGAACAAATACGACATGATCGTATCGTCCATGTCGATGAGTGCAGAGAGACGCAAACTCGTGACATTCTCGGACAAATACTACGACAGTCCCTCCGTCTTTATCGCACGCAAAGACTCGGTCTTGACCACCATATCGGACGAAAGCCTCAAGGGCCTGCGCGTCGGCATCGCGGCGGAGACCTCACAGCAGGCATACATCAAGAAGTTTTTCCCAAGCGCCGAGACAACGGTGTTTCGCTCCTCGCCGGAGCTTTACAAGGCGCTGGCAAACGAGGACGTTGACGTCATGCTTGAAGACAAGCTTGCCGTGTACGACTGGCTCACGAACACGAACGAAGGACGTTGCTGCAAGTTCGTTGGCACCGACGTCAAGGACACATCGATCTTCGGCGAAGGTGCGGGCATCGCTTTCCGCAAGGACGATGCTGCGTTGACGGCAAAGATCAATGCGGCCCTGGCGGAGCTTCAGGCTGGCGAAGTCTATGACAGCATCAACGCGAAATATTTCCCCTTCAGCATCCGTTGATGCGGGCTATCTGGCATTCCTGAAGATCGGACCAGAATGTCGGGTCGACACCCTGCCGCGAACCGGCCTAAGCCGGAATCCTGATACAGCTCAGCGAATGTCGTAGTGGAGATCCGCTCGCATCATTTCGGTCAGTTCCGCACCGTTCCATAGGGCCCGTTCAGCTCCCGAGCAACCGTTTGGCAGGCGCGTGTTTGGTTGCTGTCTGGCTCGCTCACGCCCGCCAGACAGCAACCTCATACGGGCGAAGAGTGCGCTCGCCGAGCACGATGCTGATCCCGGTTGGAACCGTCCAGTCCTCCGCACCGTAGTTAAACGCGAAGACGAGCTCGCCGCGTCGCCGCATACGAACATGTTCCGGCAGCTCGAACGTGGGGATGTCCGCAGCGTCCAGAACCAGGCTCATCGTTGCGGCAAGGAGTGACTCATCCGGCCAGCAGGCCAGGTAATGGATCTTCTCCTTGCGGGTGAGGGCCGGCATGCCATCGCCGAAGCGGGCAAGAACATCGCCGGTCGCTTCTATATCTTCGCGCCAGCGGATCGCCGCTCCCGAGACCTGTCCCTTCACAGGCTGGGCAAGGCCCGGCCTCAGTGTCGCGACCTGCAACACGCGGTGGCCGGTGAGATCGGAGAGCGGACCGGGCGGCAGATTGTCGGGAATGGTGAAATTGCGGGTGCGGGATCCGGTCCGGGGGCCGATCAGGACTACACCGTCGAATTGGCGGAGTTCCCTCTCCAGATCCGCGGATATTTCCGTGACGCAGGGCAAAATAACCAGCGCGTAGCCATCCAGCGGCGCGCCGGGGCGCACGAAGTCGATATCGACGCCGAGGCGCCGAAGGCTTTCATACCAGCGGAAGGTCAGTTCTTCGTAACGGAAGTCCTTGCCCTGCGGCTGGATCACCGTCGTCCAGTAGCTCTGGTAATCGAAGACAACAGCAACTTTAGCCGTCTGTGTTTCCGGCAGAGTTCCGAAAGTGGCGAGCTCGCTCGCTACCTGTCCAGCTTCGCGGCCGCCGGGCGAAAGTTCGTCTAGGCCGGGAAGGTTCAGACCCGCGTGCATCTGCTCCTGAGCGAAGGGTGCCTGCCGCCAGCGGAAATAGCTGACGACTTCTGCGCCATGGGCCAGCGCTTCCCAGGTCCAGAGGCGCACCATGCCGGGCTTCGGGATCGGGTTCCAGGGCGCCCAGTTCACCGGGCCGGGTTGCTGTTCCATCACCCAGAACCGGCCACGGCCCACCGCGCGATAGAGATCGTGGTGAAACGGCGCGATATCCGGATGCGACGTCTCGGCCCAGCGATTGCGCTCCGCCTCCGAGAACGGAAACTTTTCGACGAAGCCGATCGGGTAGCTGTCCCAGGAGGCGAGGTCGAGATTGTCAGCCACCTGGAAATGGTCGAAATCGAGAACGAAGCCCATGAAGTTATGGGTGATCCAGCGATCCGGCGAATGCCGGCGGATGATCTCGCACTGCATTGCGTCATAGGCTGCGACCTGCTCCGAGTGAAAACGCCAGAAATCGAGCCGCGTCGCCGGATTGCTTTCGGTCACGGTCAGGTTCGGCAGCGCGACGTCGTCGAAGCTCGCGACTTCCATTGACCAGAACACCGAGCCCCAGGCTTCGTTGAGCTGCTCGGTAGACTGGTAGCGCAGCCGCAGCCAGCGGCGGAATGCCTTCAGGTCTTCAGGTCCAAAGGACAGCGTCGTGTCGTGGCAACCGTATTCGTTGTCGGTCTGCCAGCCGACGAGACCCGGATGGTCGCCGTACCGTTTCGCGACCGCCTCGACGATGCGGGCGCTCTCGCGCCACCAGGTTTCCGAGGAGAAGGTGTAATGACGCCGCGAGCCGAAACCACGCGGACGCCCCTGTTCGTCATAGGGGAGAATCTCGGGATATTCGTCGATCAGCCATTTCGGCGGTGTCGCCGTCGGCGTACCCAGCACGATCTTGAGGCCAGCCTTCGTCAGAACGTCCATCGCCCGGTCGAGCCATGCGAAGTCAAAATTGCCGCGGCTCGGCTGAAGCCGTGACCAGGCGAATTCGCCGATGCGCACGAAGGAAATGCCGAGTTCGCGCATGCGCCGCGCATCGGTTTCCCAGCGGTCTTCGTTCCAGTGTTCCGGATAGTAGCAGACGCCAAGCATTATCGTGTGAGATCTCCATTGACGACGGCATGGCCGTCGGTATCGAACAGATGGCAGGCCCTGGCCGGAATGCCGATGCGGATAGGGTCGCCCGCCCGCTGGCTTGCAAGGCCGTCGGCCTTTACCGAAATTTCTGCACCATCGGCGAGCGAAACGAAGAACAGGGTCTCGGAGCCGAGATGTTCGGCAAGTTTCACGCGGCCGTCCAGAACGACGTCGCCCGCGCCGGTCGCATCCAGATGTTCGGGGCGAATGCCAAGCGTCATCGTTGCGCCTTTCACAGAGGCGCCGTGCGTGTCGAGCGAAAGCGATGCGCCACCGGGAAGGCTTGCGGTGACGCTGCCGTTCTCTCCTGATGTCACGGGAACGGTGAGGAAATTCATCTTCGGCGAACCGATGAACCCGGCGACGAACAGGTTTTTCGGCCGGTGATAAAGCTCGAGCGGCGCACCGACCTGCTCGATGCGACCTGCCGACAGCACGACGATCTTGTCGGCCATGGTCATCGCCTCGACCTGATCGTGGGTGACGTAGATCATCGTCGCCTTCAGATCCTGATGCAGGTTCGACAGCTCCGAGCGCATCTGCACGCGCAGCGCCGCATCCAGATTGGAGAGCGGCTCGTCGAATAGAAAGACATCCGGATTGCGGACGATCGCGCGGCCAATTGCAACGCGCTGGCGCTGGCCGCCCGACAATTGCCCCGGCTTGCGCTGCAGCAGCGGCTCCAGTTGAAGCATCTTTGCCGCATAGGCTGTGCGCTCTGCGACAAGCGCTTTCGGATGGCCCGTCATCTTCAGGCCAAAACCGATATTCTCCGCAACAGTCATATGGGGATAGAGCGCATAGGACTGGAAGACCATGGCGACGCCGCGCTCGGACGGGCCGACATCGGTCATCTCCTGGCCGCCGATCGACAGCGAGCCATCGGAAATCTTCTCCAGGCCGGCGATCATCCGCAACAGCGTGGACTTGCCGCAGCCGGACGGGCCGACGAAAACGCAGAACTCGCCATCGGCAATATCGAGATCGACACCCTTGATGACATTGACGGCGCCAAAGCTTTTCTTGACGGCGCGCAGGCTGACGTCGCTCATCGCATCTGTCTCCCATTGTGAGGTGTTAATTCGAGAAGCAGGGCACTTTCGGGCCGAAGCATCGGCAAGGGCAGGCCTGCAAGCCCGGCATTCGCCAGATCGAAAGCGATCTTGCCGGAAAGCAATCGCTTCTGACCCTCCGATATGCGGATGAAATCGGGGGCTTCGGGCAGTACGGTTTCGATGCGCCAGGTTCCGCCGAAGCGGATGAGCTGTTTGGGCAAGCGCAGCGGTGATGGCTGTTCGCCCACCATCTGCGGTCCCTGCGCAACGATGACGACGATCTTTTCAGCGCTTGCGGCACCCCAGACATAACGGCCATCGATTGGCTCAAGCCGGAAGTTGGCGCCGGGCGCATGGAGAAGCGGGCGAAGCCGCTTGTGGGTCTCGATATAGAGCGCCAGTTCGGCGCGCTCTTTGACTGAGAGTTCGAGCGGGTTGAGTTCGACGCCGAAATGATAGGCCATTGCCACCAGCGCCCGGAAGCTCAGGGTATGGCGACGGTTGGTCTGGTGGTTGGGGTCTGCGGAGATGTGGCTGCCGAGAATTTCCGGCGGAACGAAAAGCAAGGCGCCGCGCTGGATTTCCAGCCGCTCCAGCGCATCGGTGCAGTCCGAAGTCCAGACGCGATGGGTGCGGGCGAGCGCTCCATAATCGATACGGCCACCGCCCGACGCGCAGCTTTCGATCTCGACATCGGGGTGAGCGGCGCGAACGCGATCCATCAGGGCGTAGACGGCGCGTGTCTGGGCGGCAGTCTTCGCCCTGCCGTCGCGACCGCCGCTATGGGTCAGGTCGCGGTTCATGTCCCATTTGACATAGGAAACCGCGTGGCCGCCAAGCACCGCATCCATCTTCGAAAACAGATAGTCTGAGACGTCCCGCCGGGTAAGATCGAGCACGAGCTGGTTGCGGGACGCAAGCAGTGGTCGCCCTTCGACCTGCAGCGCCCAGTCCGGGTGGGCGGTAAACAGGTCGGACAAGGGATTGACCATTTCCGGTTCGAACCAGATGCCGAACTGCATGCCGAGGCTTGTCACGTGATCGACGAGCGGTTTCAGTCCGTCCGGATATTTGCGGGGGTCGATATCCCAGTCGCCAAGGCTCGTCGTGTCGTCGTCACGTTTACCGAACCAGCCATCGTCCAGAACGAAACGCTCGATGCCGAGTGCTGCGGCAGCAGTAGCCTGCGCCTGAAGCGAACCCAGTTGGTGGTCGAAATAGTTGCCTTCCCAGGTGTTGAGCGTGACCGGCCTTGGGCTCATGGAACCGCGCGGCCACTGGACAAGCTCGGTGCGGACGAAGGCATGAAATGCCTCGCCATGCGGCCCGGCATAGGCAGTTGGGCTCTGGTAACTCTCGCCGGGCGCAAGAATGATCTCGCCGGGTTCGAACAGTTCGCCGAGATGGACGAGGCGCTGGCCGTCATCAGTACGGTCGATGGCGATCTGGTGATTGCCGCTCCAGCCGAGGGTAACGCCGAAACGCTGGTCACCGGTCTCGACGAACAGCATCGGCAACCGGTCATGCGAGGTGCGGCCGCGGCGGTTTTCCTGCATCCACAGGCCATTGCCGAGCGTTTCGCGACGCGTCTGGAACTCACGACCCCATGAGCCGGTAAAACTGGTGATCGTTGTCTCACCTGAGGGCGCCAGGAAGCTCGCGGCCATGCAGCGATCGAGCTGGTAATCGGTATCGCCCACATTGGAGAGCCAGGTTGCGATCGAAAGCACGCCGGACGCATGGTCAGTAAGCGTGATGGCGATCCCAATCCGGGCGACCGGGTCGCTTGCCGAAAGCACGGTCTGTGCTCCGTTCCGTGCCACCGACCAGCCACTGAACGCGAGAATGAAATCGCGGCCGGCGCGGTGGCCTGCAATCGCCGGCCAGCCGAAAAAGCCCATTCCGCCTGATGGCAACAGGACGGCCGAGGGGACGGCGATGTCCATGCCGTTGATACGGCTCGACCGTTCGATCTCAAACAGCGGATCGGCGACAACCGGCGGTCGGCCGAAGGCCAGAAACTCGGGCATTCCGGCTTCGGGCATGCGCAGGCTCAGCGCGAAATCGCCCGAGCCGACAGTTACGATGTCACTCATCCCTTGGTGGCTCCAAGTGTCAGGCCGGCAATGAAATGCCGTTGCATCAGGAAAAACATGGCGACCGGCGGCAGGGCCGCGATGATCGATCCGGCGGACACGAGATGCCAGGCGGCAACCCATTGGCCGTTCAGCGAGTAGAGGCCGGCAGTCACCGGCATGGCGTGCTGGCCTTGCACGAGCACGGTCGCCCAGAAATAGTCGTTCCAGACGAAGGTGAAGATCAGGACGGATAGCGCCGCAATCGCCGGCCGCATCAGCGGCAGCACGATATGGCGAAAGATCTTCCATTCCGACACGCCTTCGACGCGCGCGGATTCGATCAGGGCAAAAGGCAGGCCCTTGATGAAGTTGCGCATGAACAGCGTGCAGAAACCGGTCTGGAAGGCTGCGTGGAAAAGCACCAGTCCAGTTACGGTGTCGTAGAGGCCGAGTTTCAGCGTCAGGTCGCGAACCGGAACCATCAGGATCTGGAAGGGAATGAAATTGCCCGCGACGAACATGAAGAACAGGACGAGATTGCCCTTGAAGCGATAGACCGCCAGCGCAAAGCCGGTGAGGCAGGAAATGCCGACTGCGCCGATGACCGTCGGGATCGTCACCTTGAACGAGTTCAGGATGTAGAGACCGATCGGAGAATCCCGGAAGACGGCCGTGTAGTTCTCGACACCGGCGAAACCGGAGGGCATGCCGAAGTAATTGCCGGCTGCAAGATCGCCCGCCGGCCGCACCGAGGTGATGGCGACGCCGATCAGCGGCAGGAGCCAGAGGACGAGCGAGACAGGCAGGAGAACCTTGTAGCCGGTCCGCATCCATGGCGATGCGTTCTGAATGGGGGAGGGGAACATCAGGCGTTCCTTTCCTGGACCAGCATCCGCACAATGAAGAGCGAGATGAACACCATCATGATCAGGAACAGCACGACCGCGATCGCGGCGCCATAACCCATGCGGAAACCGTATTCCGACAATGCCTGTTCGAACATGAAGTAGGAGAGAACCTGGCTCGATCCGTAGGGACCACCGGCGGTCATGATCGAGACGAGGTCGAAGGAGCGCAGCGAACCGATGACGGTGACGACCATGGCGATGAATGTCGCCGGCGCAAGCTGCGGCAGGACAACGTACCAGAGGAGCTTGAAACCCTTGGCACCATCCATCCGCGCGGCCTCGACCTGTTCCGGATTGATGTTGTTGAGACCTGTCAGGTAGAGGATCATGCAATAGGCCGTCTGTGGCCACAGGCCGGCGATGATGATGCCGTAGGTGACGTAGCGCTCATCCGCCAGGACCGCCAGCTGCTCGCCCGTCAGCCACTCCAGCAGTTTCGAAAACGGCCCGAAATCCGGCGCGTAGAACCAGGTGAAGATCAGGCCGACCACGACCTGGCTGATGACAAACGGAAAGAAGAACAGCGATTTGTAGAGCCGGATGCCGGTGACCGACTGGTTGAGAAAAAGTGCTACGGCAAGGCCCGCAGGGATCGCCAGAAGATAGAGCAGCAGCCAGATGACGTTGTTCTTGAGGGAAACGTAGAAGGAATCGTCATCCAGAAGTTCGCTGTAGTTGCCAAGCCCGATCCAGACCTTTTCGCCAAGCCCGTCCCAGTCATGAAAGCTGATCCAGATCGACTGGAAGATCGGCAAAAGAACATAGACGATGAACATGAAAAGGCCGGGGGCGAGAAACAGCCATGGCGTGAGCCATTCCCTGTTGTTCTTCGAGCGGCGCGACGGCGGCGTTGCGGAATAGCTCACGACGATACCCCTGCAGATTTCTTCGGATTGCGGCCGGACGCAGGACCTTTCGGTCGCTGCGCCCGGTTTCCTGGGAGGAAGCGCTACTTGTAGACGCGGGTGCGGATCTTCTCGAGCCGCGCCAGGATGGCGTCGATCTTGTCCGGCTTGACCATGAACTCCTGGAAGCCTTCCATGCCGGCCTTTGCCATTTCGGCATTGGCATCGCGGTCATAGAACTGCGCAAGACCCTGGGCGCCCGATAGCATCGTGAAGCCCGCCTCGAGGAAGACGTCCTTAGGCTTTTCCGCCTGATTGTTGACGGGCAGCTGGCCAAGCGTCGCATTCATCGTTGACTGTGCCTGGGCCGAGCCGACGTAAGCGAGGAATTTCTTGGCGTCTTCCTTGTTCTTGGCCTTGGCCGGAATGTGGAACGTATCCGTCGGCGCTTCTTCGGCCCTCGGCAGGCCGGGGGTGATTTCAGGGAAGGGAAGGAAGCCGATCTGCTCTTCCTTCAGACCGCCGTCCTTCATCGTGGCGACGGCGAAATTGCCCATCAGATACATGGCGGCCTTGCCCTGGACGAGCTGCGGGACTGCGTCCTGCCAGTCGATCGCCGCATGGTTTTCGATGAAATAGCCGGGCTTGACGAGCTCGGCCCATTTCTCGAACACGGCCTTTACCTTGGGATCGGTGTAAGGAACCTTGCCGGCCGTCAGGTCCATGTGGAACTGGTAGCCGTTGACGCGAAGATTGAGATAGTCGAACCAGCCGCCGGTCGGCCAGAGCGCCTTGGTGCCGATCGTGAAGGGCGTGATCCCGGCAGCCTTGAGCTTGGCGCTCGCGGCGATCAGGTCGGCCCAGTTCTTTGGCGGGGTGATGCTCTTTTCGGCAAAGATGTCCTTACGGTAGTAGATGCCCCACTGGTAATAAGTATAGGGCATGCCCCACTTCTTGCCGTCGATCGTCATTGACGGTACGGCAGCCTTCATCTGCTGATCGTAGCCATTGGCCGCCCAGACATCGCTCACATCGGCAAACAGCCCCGCCTTGACGAAGGGCTCCATGCGGTTGCCGGCATACCAGGCGACGACATCAGGTGCGTTGGCGGTCAGGAAGTTGCGGATCGCTGCCTTGTAGCCTTCGTGGTCAAAATTGTTCCACTTGACCTTGATGTCGGGATTGGCCTTCTCGAAGGCGGCGATCAGATCGCCCATCGCCTTTTTCGGCACGGGATCCGAATGGTCTGAATTGACTGTGATTTCGCCCGCGAAAACCGATGGCGCAATTAGAAAAGTCGACAATACGAGGCCAAGCAGCCTCTTTCTTAGAACGGTCATGTGTTCCTCCCTTGTGACCATCGGTAACCGGATGAAGTCCTAGATTTCAGCCTTACCGATCGAGCTCCTCCAGCCCGTCTTGATGTTCCGCCACAAACCCGTAGAGTTCCACTGTATTTCAGGGAATGTTTTCCGGGATCCTAAGATGGATAAGGCCGCATCAACCATTTTAAAGGACGGATCGGTTCCGGCACATCCCGATCTCGATCCGCGGCACCCGCTTGTCGTGTTCGGCGACCATCGGTTCTGCGCGGGCGAAACTCTTGTCGTGCAGCGGATGGCTGGCCCGCATATGCACAGTCAGATCGAACTGAATTTTCTTACCCAGGGCCAGATGACCTACTGGTTCGACGGGCGGGAACTGACGATCGGCGCGGGTCGTCTCTGCCTTTTCTGGGGCATGGTACCGCATCAGGTGACGGAGATCGAAAAAGGTACGCGGTTTGTCTGTCTCTATGTTCCCATGTCCGTTTTTCTTGGTCTTGCCACTCTCAGCCGGTTCCGGGATGCCGTCTTCCGTGGTGCGGTCATCGAAGCGACCGTTATCAGGCCTTTCGATGAGGACGTCTTTCTCAGATGGCGCGAGGAACTCTTGCAGGGTGACGAGGGACTGGCAGAGATCGTCCGAACCGAGCTCACGGCCCGGGTTTTGAGGATCGAGCGGGAAGGTTGGCGGGATCTGCGCGAACACGCCCCTGCCATTGCCGGCCTCTCATCCAGTGACAGCGGGCGCGCCGGTCATGTGGAGCAGATGTTGCGCTTCATTGCCGAACACGCCCTCGGCGATATTTCCGTCGATCACGTGGCGCGGGATGTGGGACTTCATCCAAATTATGCCATGAGCCTGTTCAAGCGGGCGGTCGGCCAGACGATGAACCAGGCGATTGCCCGCCACCGGCTGGACACGGCTCGTTCGCTTTTGATCTCGACAGACATGTCGATCACGAATGTCGCCTTCGAATCCGGCTTCGGCTCGGTCTCGCGCTTCTACGAAGCTTTCACCGACCGCTTCGCCGACCGGCCATCCGCGTTTCGCCGCAGGATGCAGGCAAATGCGCGACGCGACTGACACTGCGTGATGACCAGCCGTTCTGGTTGAACGTCCGATTTCAAGTTGAATAGAGCCTTCGCAGGCAATTCCTGCAAGCCGCGCTGAGCAGCGGCCCTAACGTGGTCGTGCACGTCGATTGAGGTTGAGTTTGCATTCTGGGCGATACCTCCGTACATCGCGCAGACACAACCGCTAAGCCCTGTAGGAGTATAATTTTGCCGGAGTTCGAACAGACCCTGGGAGCGGGTACGCTCATATCCATTGCGGCTGGCGCCGTTGCGCTGCTGCTGGTACTTATCATCCAGTTTCGCATCCACGCTTTTGTCTCGCTCATTCTCGTCAGTTTCCTGACCGCGCTCGTGACGGGAATTCCGGCGGGGAATATCCTCACCACCCTCACGTCCGCATTTGGCTCGACCCTCGGGGGCGTTGCTTTGCTTGTCGGCCTTGGCGCCATGCTGGGTCGCTTGCTGGAAGTATCGGGTGGTGCGCAGGCTCTTGCGGATGACCTCGTCCGCCGATTTGGCGAAAAACGTGCACCGCTGGCGTTGGGCATCGCGTCGCTGTTCTTCGGCTTCCCGATCTTCTTCGATGCAGGCCTCGTCGTCATGCTTCCGGTGATGTTCACGGTAGGGCGTCGCCTTGGCGGAAGCCTTCTTCTCTACGGCATCCCGGTCGCGACCGCCTTCTCGTGCATGCACGTTTTCGTGCCGCCGCATCCCGGGCCTGTCGCCGCAGCCGAACTGCTGGGCGCCGACGTCGGACTTCTGATCATCGTCGGTCTGTTGGTCGCCATCCCGACCTGGGTCGTTGCGGGCCATTTTTTCGGAAGCTGGATCGGCAAACGCATCTACCTGCCGGTGCCCGACAACGTCACTGATGAGCAATCCTCCGACGACGAGAGAATCTCCCTGCCGAGCCCTGGCCTCGTCGTTGCACTTCTTCTTTTGCCGCTCGTTCTCATCTTCATGAATACCGGCCTCGATTTCGCGCGCGCACAGGAATGGGTCAGCAAGGATGCCAGCTGGTTCCAGCTTGCCCGCACCGTAGGCTCTACTCCAATCGCACTTCTGATTTCGGTTCTCGTCGCCGGCTACGTTCTTGGGCCAATGCGCGGTCGCGATCCCATCAAGGTGGAGCGCATCGTTGACTCTGCTCTTGGACCTGTCTGCTCTGTTATCCTGATCACCGGCGCGGGCGGCATGTTTGGCGGCGTTCTGCGTGCTTCGGGGATCGGAAATGCTTTGTCGGATGTGCTTGCCGATATCGGTATGCCCATACTGGTGGCAGGCTTCCTGATCTCGACCGCGCTGCGCGTTGCACAGGGCTCCGCGACGGTTGCACTCATCACGGCTGCTGGCCTTGTGCAGCCTGCGGTACAGGCTGCCGGTTATCAAGGTATTCAGCTGTCAGCGATCGTCATCGCCGTCGCATCGGGTTCTGTCATGCTGTCGCATGTCAATGATTCCGGCTTTTGGCTGGTCGGTCGCTTCTTCAACATGGACATCAAGACCACGTTCAAGACCTGGACCGCGATGCAGACGTTGGTGGGCCTCGTTGGCTTTGCGCTCTCCGGGATCATCTTCTGGCTGGCCTAACAACCCGGTTTCATAGCCAGGCACGCTCTTGATGAAGGCGTGCCTGGCTTCCCTCGCTCTAATCGGCAAATTTCGAGACGGTCGGCAGCAAGCCGCGTTCAGACAGCGCCGACCACGGTATCCATTACCGGAAAAACTTCTGCAGAGACGGCCTCAGTCGCAGGAAACCCAGGTAGGCCATCTCGAAGAATGGCGTGACGGGAGGCCAGCCTGCGATGAGACCGAGCGGGCGCAAAAGGGGTATCGCCCGCCACATTGCGGCAAAGGCTGCCGCCCCCGACAAAAGCTTGCCTCCTTCTTCGGCATGAAACCGCGACAGGATCTCCACACGATCGACAGGACACGATGCCTTGGGATCGCAGGCGTCGATGAAGCGGATTGCATTGCGCCGGGCCAGCCTCCGGATGATCGCGATCTCGCGCCGGCAAAGCGGGCAGCCGCTGTCAAACCAGACGGTGACTTGCTCCATCATGACGTGTGCTTTGTAGTGTTGATGAGCATGGCTAATACCTCGAGTGCGAAGAATGCCAAACCATCCCATCTGCACAGATGTTCCGCAAGCATAGGTTACATCACAGCCTACCTGCTGGATCGGCGCTCTCTATCCCCGATACAGGGCACCTTGCGCCCACAAGCGCCCAAGTATTCAACCAAGGCCGCATCCAAGATGGAAACCAGAGACGCAGCCTGATCGGCTTGCGGCGGCGGAACCTATGGGGCATTGATGCCCTCAGCCACCGCCGGAGATCGACAGACATGGCAAGACGAATACGACTGGGCATTGTCGGTGCAGGGATCGCCGGCCTGACTCTGGCCAGAGCCATGGCCGACTGTGCCGATGTCAGGATTTTCGAGAAAAGCAGAGGCGTCGGCGGACGGATGGCGACACGGCGAACCGATGCCGTGACTTTTGATCATGGAGCGCAGTATTTCACCATCAGGGACGGACGTTTCCGTGCAGCGCTGGAGACGGCGCAGGCCGACAGAGTGGTTGAGCCCTGGACCGGTGCGCTTGCAACGCTGCCCGACGGCAATCTCGCGGCTTTGTCGGGGGGCGACACCACGCGTTATGTCGGGAGCCCTTCGATGAACGCGCTTGCGAAAGCGATGGCGGCAGGCCTTGATATCCAGACCGACGCGCCTGTGGAGGCGATCAGCGGCACGGCGGGTAAGTGGTTCTTGAAAATCGGCGATCGCCGCGAGGGCCCGTTCGACTGGCTGGTTTTAGCGGCGCCAGCCCCGCAGTCGGCATTGCTTCTTCCTGACGAGTTTACGCATCACGGGGCGCTGGCAAAAACCCGGATGAATGCCTGCTTCACGCTGATGATTCGCCAGACCGAGGATGCAAAGCTTCCCTTTGCTGCCGCCCGTGTCGATGATCCGGTCATCGGCTGGATCTCCCGCAACAATTCCAAGCCGGAACGGCCTGACGACCCCTGTCTAGTGGTCAACGCGACGGCCAAGTGGTCCGACGATCATTTGGAGGAGCCACTGGAAGATGTTCGTCGGACGATGCTGGAGGCGCTCCAGCGCTATATTCCGATCTCCCCGAGTGAGGCTGAGGCTGCAACCATCCATCGTTGGCGCTATGCCAATGTCGATCGGCCGGCCGGACAGGCTTTCCTTCTCGATGATGTGTCCCAATTGGCGGCTTGCGGAGACTGGTGCATCGCAGGGCGGGTCGAGGCAGCGTTCCTCAGCGCCGCGGCCCTTGGCGATGCGCTCAAACAGATCGTAAAGGTAGCGCCATGACAATGACCCCGCGGACCATCTCCACGCTTCTGACCTATTGCGGGGCCCTGCCGTTCTGGCTGCTGGCAATTGCCCCCTCGACCGTTCTCGGTTTTGAAACGGCACCCGCATTCCTGTCCTACGGGGCAGTCATCGCATCCTTTATGGCCGGAGCCCTCTGGGGAAGCGCTCAAACCGGCAGGGGCGACCTGGTGATCATTGTCGCCAGTAACGTGCTGGCTCTCATTGCCTTTGCGACACTGGTTGCCAGTCCTTTGCCGATAGCCCTGCTGGTACAGGTGTTGCTGTTTGCCCTTCTGCTGATCGCCGACCACAGGACCCTTTCTACGGATCCTTCACGGCAGTGGTATTGGAAACTGCGGATCCGGATCACTGCGCTTGTCGCGCTTGCCTATGGCTTCATGCTTTTCCGCTACGCCTTTTGAACGGGTGGCAGAAACTGCGCTCTCAAGCGTCATCAACTCGATAGGTTGGCGAAGCCGCAGGTATCTCGATGGCACACTGCCGGTGGCCGTCTCAAGACGGCTTCCGTCCTTTTCTAGCTCGCAGGCCCGGTGCGTCATTTCCCTGAGGTTTTAAGCTCCCGGTTGATCCGATCGGCCGCATCCGCCAATGCTGTCCTGTCTGACTTTGCCCCCGACAATGCGTCATGCACTTCCTCGCCAAGGATCCTTTCAATCGCTGAATATTGCGGAATATTGGGTCGCTGCCAGGTGTGCAGCAGGTTCTTCTTCGCGAGCTGATCGACAAAACGCACGATCGGCGAACTCGCAGCCGCCTCCGGATCCGCACTGACTGAGAAACGTGGCGCGATCGGAAAGCCGTTCTTGACATGGGCCTTCATGGCCTCGCGCGACGCCATCCAGGCGATTGCGTCGGCGGCGAGTTCCACCCGGGCTTCGGGCAGATTGGACGGAATGCAGAAAAGGAAACCGCCGATCGGCGAGGCGCGGGTGCCGCCAGGCCCGGAGGGCTGTGGCAGGTACTCGACCCGCCGCTTGACCACGGACTGAACGTCGTACTCGAACCTTGCCGCGCGCATCGTCCAGAAATAGCCGAGACTGGCCTTTCCCTTCATGAACACGTCAAGCGTCTTGTCCCACGCCATGTTGAGAATGCCCGGCGGCGAGATCTCGATCAGGCGGCGCATGAAGTCCAGCGCGGAGAGGGCGGCATCCGACTGGATGGTACAGTGCAGTTCTTCGAGGTTCACACCCTCCAGCGTAAAGCCCGCCCGGGACTTGCGCAGTGAAATGGTCGGCTGGCCGCAAGCGCCGACAAAGAACATGAAGCTCGACGCGATCGGCATGCCGCGGGCACCGTCCCAGACTGCGCCATACATGCCGTGCTGCGGGGCGTGGAAATGCCGGCCTGCGGCAAGCACGTCCTCGAACTTTCGCGGGAAATCCAGCCCGGCATCGGCAAACAGGTCCCGCCGGGCGGCGAGGATCTCGATCGTGCAGTAGCCCGGAACGCCATAGTCCTGGCCATCCCAACGGGCCGTCGACCAGATGGAAGGATGGAAGTCGAGCGGGTTGATACCGGTTTTCTGAATGAGGGCATCGAAGGGGCGGATGATGTCCTTTTCGGCAAACTCGCCAAGCCAGGGCATGTTGATGGCGAGAACATCGTAGTCAGAGACCGGTTTGTTGCGATTGTCCAGGATGCGGCGATAGAGATCTGGCAGTGGCAGAAGGTCGAAGTTCTTCTTCGATGCGAGGTTGTTGCGGAAGTCGGCCCACATGTTGCGCATGGACGAAAAGTAGTTGTCGTCGTTGAGGAGGAAGCGCAGTTCGATATGCGACTCGACCCGCTTCTGCACCAGTCGCATGGGCGGGATGATCTGCGAGCC
The DNA here is from genome assembly GCF_001423425.1 of Rhizobium sp. Leaf306. GTDB lineage: Bacteria > Pseudomonadota > Alphaproteobacteria > Rhizobiales > Rhizobiaceae > Neorhizobium > Neorhizobium soli. The sequence goes on along the minus strand of NZ_LMNX01000003.1, from coordinate 750,352 downwards.
CAACGGGGTCCCGCCAAAGTAATAGTCTTCCTCCTGCTCGCCGCCGCGCAGGCCGAGCGTCTGGGCAAGCAGGGACTTCGTCTTTCCGGCATAAGCCTGGAAGGACTGCAGGAGCTTTTCGCTCGGTTGCAGGGAAAAGGTCTTGGCGCCGGGCCCTTTGGGGACTTTCAAAATGTAGCCACTGTCCACCATGCGATTGATCAGCCGCATGGAAGTTGCGTAGGGCAGGCCGGATTCCTGGCCGAGCGTTGAGATGGCGACAGTCTGGCTGTGGATATGGGCCTTGATGAGAAAGACCACGATTTTCCAGCCGGGGTCTTCGTCGAATCCGCCGATCACGTCGCCGAAGGGCCGCCGGGTCTTGTCTAGGAACTCAATCACCCGCAGCATTTCGTAGTCGTTCACGTCGGCCCCCCGTCCGTCGCGTCACTAGACGATGTTCGTAGCCATTGCAGCGCCTCTTGGCTAGGCGCTCCAGGTGCTGACGCGAATGTGGTGATTATTTTTCCGCTGGCGGCAGCAGACCCGCGCGGCGTTCGGACTGCTCGAACAGCACAAAGAAGTCCTTTTCAGCCAGCCCTTCCGTAAAGGCGGTCTCGTATTGCTGACGGATCATCGATGCCATGTACATCGGGATATGGTCTGCCCGGGCCGCGTCGAGGATCAGGTCGAAGTCCTTCATCATCTGCGACACCGAAAATGCCGGATCGAAATTGCGCTGGACCAGAAGGTCACGCTTATAGGCGATCAAAGGCGACGCAACTGCACTTTCGCAAATGACATTGAGCATGGTCTCAACCGAGAGGTTTCCCTTGAGGCCGAGCGTCAGCGCTTCGCCCAGCAGCGCCGATGTGGCGCCCACCAAGGCGTTGAGGACGAGCTTCAGATAGCGGGCCTCCTCGGCCTGGCCGACATAGAAGCGACGCGAGGCAAAGCAACCAAAGATAGGATCGAGGCGCTTGTAGGCGTCTTCCGGACCTGACGCCATAACCGAAAGGGTTCCCGCAGACGCGGTCGCCGTGCTGCCCGAGACCGGTGCGCGCAGGTAATGGACGCCGCATGCGCTCATGGCTTCATTCACTTCGGCGGAGATCGCGGGCGACACAGTGCTCATTTCCACCAGCGTCTGGCCGGTTTTCATGACGCTCGCAAGGCCGCCCTTGCCGAAGATGAGGTCGCGCAAAACGGCGTCGTTGGGAATAGTCAGGATCACGACGTCGGATTTTGCGGCCAGATCCTCAAGCGTGTGGGCGACATTGGCGCCTTCCGCAACGATCGTCGCCCGATTTTCGGGCAAGGGTTCATAGACGTGAAGCCGGTAACCGGCTTCCAGCACCCGGCGGCTCATCGGAGCGCCCATCTTGCCTATGCCAGCCCAGCCGACTGAAATTTCTTCGTTCATTGCGTCCTCCCGTCCCAATCGACAACAGGCTGTGACGGACCACCGATCTGGCCATCGCCTGGGGATCCATACGCCCAGCGCGCGCATCGATCAGCGCGGACCAGACATTTCCTCCCTCCAAAACACTAGGGCGACAGCCTACCGAATGCTCTCTGCAAAATATCCATTCTGGACAAAAGGGGGGCTGTGACAGGTTCCGTTATCTACTAGCCTGAAGTCGGACCGTTCAGCGTTCCGTGGGAGGAACTTAGCTGACAACAAGGATCATGGTGTGCGCGCTGTCGAGCGTCGTTCCCCTGTGCCGTGTGTTTCGCAGGATATGTCGAGGATCGGAGGAGGATCCGCCATGCAAGACGATCATTTCAGAAATTTGGATATTCGACGCTAGCAAACCTCGGCAATGCGTTGGTGAGGCCACTGCCGCCATGTCGCCTCGTGACATCGGAGATTGGCGCGGCTGGCAGCGCAGGCAGATGCAGTTATTTCGGGAAGGACAGTCAGATGAAAGCCGTTCGCTACTACACACAGAAAGACATCCGGGTGGAGGATGTCCCGGCGCCTTCGGGTCCGCTCGGGGACGACATGGTGCTGATCGAGCCGCTGGTCTGTGGCATTTGCGGGACCGACCTGCATGAATACATTGCCGGACCGATCGTGACGCCGAGCACGCCTCATGTCTATTCGGGCGCAACACTGCCACAGATTCTAGGCCACGAATTCTCGGCGCGCGTCCTCGAAGTCGGGCGCAACGTCACGCATGTTTCGCCCGGAACCCGCGTGTCGGTGCAGCCGCTCATCTCCCCACGCGACGACTACTACGGGCGCCGCGGTCAGTATCATCTCAGCGAGAAAATGGCCTGCGTCGGCCTGTCCTGGGACTGGGGCGGCATGGGAGAGCGCGCTGTCGTCAACAGCTACAACGTCTTTCCGGTCCCTGACAGCGTCAGCGACGTTCAGGCGGCGATGATCGAACCGGCGGCGGTCGCGCTCTACGGCGTCGATCGCGGCGGTGTCGAGGCCGGAAGCACGGTCCTCGTGTCCGGTGTCGGGCCGATCGGAGCGCTGGTCCTTCTGGCGACCCGCGCAGCCGGTGCGACGACGATCTTCGTTTCCGAACTCAATCCAAACCGCCGCGCGCTGGCTCAGAAGCTGGTCCCGGAGGCGATCGTCTTCGACCCGCGCGAAACGGATACGGAAAGCCTTTTCCGGCAGCATACCGAAGACGGCGTCGGCGTCGATGTGGCGCTCGAATGCGTCGGCGCGGAAGCCTCTCTCAATCTCTGCGTCAAGGCCGTCAAGCGCCGAGGCACGGTCGTCCAGGTCGGCCTGCATGTCAAACCTGCCTCGATCGACGCCATGCTCTGGGCCTTGAAGGATATCACAGTGGAGGCGACGTGGTGCTATCCGGTGACGATCTGGCCACGCATCGCCCAGATGATCGGCGCCGGCATCTTTCCGGTTGAGCAGATTGTGACCGCGCAGATCTCGCCGGAGGATGTGGTCGAGAAGGGTTTCGAGGCTCTGCTCGATCCCAATGCGTCACACATGAAGATTTTGGTCAACATGCAGGGCTGACACCCTGCGCTTGCCGCGGACCGTGACAAGCGCGGCCGCCACGCAGATCCGTCCGACCAAAGGTGATTTGCGGGCGGTCTGCAGCACTTGAAACAGCCTGATCCAAGAGGGTTATCATGCATTACATCGTTCATTGCCTCGATCATCCCGGCGCCGTTGACAAGCGCCTCGCCCATTACGATGCCCATAAGGCCTATCTGGCATCTGCCAAGACAAAGACCGTAATCTCCGGTCCTCTTCTTGCCGACGATAACGAGACGATGATCGGCTCGCTGTTCCTGCTCGAGGCCGACACGAAGGACGAGGTGGTGGCCTTCAATCAGGCAGACCCGTTCAATGCTGCCGGCGTCTGGGCGTCGGTAAACATCCATCCCTTTGCCAAGCGGGTGGACAACCGATGAGCGGCTACGAGGGAAAACCCGTCCAGGCGGCCATTGTCGGCCTTGGCTGGTGGGGCAAGAAAATGGCGACGCTGGTCAATGCCGGAGGTGCTGAAATGCACTTCGTGCATGGCGTCGACCCCAACCCGGCAGAGCAGGGCTTTGCCGCGGAACGGGGCATGCGTTTCTCCTCCGAACTCGGCGAGGCGCTTGCCGATCCCGAGGTCGAGGCCGTGATTTTGGCAACGCCACATTCGCTGCACCAGAACCAGATCGCGCAGGCGGTTGCTGCCGGCAAGCATGTCTTTTGCGAAAAGCCGCTTGCGATGACCAGGAAGGACGCCGAAGCCTCTGTCGCGCTGTGCGAGAAGGCCGGTCTGGTGCTTGGCATGGGCCACGAGCGCCGCTTTGAACCGCCGATTGCCGAGATCCTTGATGCCGCGGCCACGGGCCGCCTTGGCCGCCTGCTGCAGATCGAAGCCAATTTCAGCCATGACAAGTTCCTGGGGCTCGATCCGTCCAACTGGCGGCTCAATGCCGAACAGGCGCCGGCGGGCGGCATGACCGCCACCGGCATCCATCTGACGGACCTCTCCGTCAAGCTGATGGGACCGGCGAAGGATGTCCGCGTCATCTGCGAAAACCTCGCGTCGGAAATCCCGCAGGGCGACACCATGAGTGCGCATATCCGCTTCAAGTCCGGCGGGTCGGCCTATGTGTCCGCCACACTTGCAACGCCGTTCATCTCGCGCTTTGCGGTGTTCGGCACGCTCGGCTGGATCGAGGTGCGGGACAAAGCGCATGTGGAATCGCCTGATGGGTGGATCGTCACCGAGGGCTGGAAGGGCCAGCCGATAACGACCCGCGAAGTGTCACCGGCCGAGCCGGTCCGGGACAACCTGCGGGCTTTTGCGCGCGCTGTCCGCGGCAGAGAGACCTATCCGATCAGCGGCGAAGAAATGATCGACAATATTGCGCTGCTCGAAGCGATCATCCTGTCTGCCCGCTCGGGCGCAGTCGAGCAACTTTGAGATTGGCTTTGGGAGGAGCATCATGAAAGCCTTGGTATTCGAAGCACCGGACAAGCCTGTCATTGCCGATCTGGCCATGCCGGAAATCTCTGCCAACGAGGTCCTCGTCCGAACCCGTGCCGTCGGCATCTGTCACTCGGATTACGAACTTCTGGCCGGTCGCTACATCATTCCGATCTCCTATCCGGTGACGCCCGGCCACGAGTGGAGCGGCGAGATCGTCGAGGTCGGTCGCAACGTCACGGGCTTCAAGGCGGGAGACCGTGTCGTCGGCGAATGCGTGGTGCGCACGCCCGAGCGGCTTCATCATTTCGGTTTTTCGATAAGCGGCGCCGACCGGGAGTTCTTCGCCGTCAATCCGGAGTGGCTGCATAAGCTGCCGGACGCGGTGGACGACAAGAAGGCGGCGCTGATCGAGCCGTTTACCTGCGGCTTCTATGCGGTGCTGCGGTCCGGCGGCACCAATGCCAGCGAGACGGTCGTCGTCTCCGGCGGCGGAACGATCGGCCTGGTGTCGGCGGCGGCTGCGATCGGCATGGGTGCACGCGTCATCGTCGTTGATCCGCTCGCAACCCGTCGCGATGTGGCGCTGAAACTCGGCGCAGACGCTGCGATCGATCCATCCGATGGCGGCGCGGCAGATCGGATCCGAGAGATGACCGGTGGTCATGGCGCTGATCTGGTGGTCGAAGCCTCCGGACATGATGCCTCGCTTGCGGCGGCGTTCGACTACGCAAGAGAAGACGGGCGCATGTCGATGGTCGGCATCAACATCGGCCGCAAAGTCCCTGTTGTCATCGGCCAGATCCAGATGAAGAATCTGACGGTCCGGGGCTGTATCGGCTCGCCCGGCGTCTGGCCGGCCGCGATCCGCTTCCTGGAGCGAACGGGCATCGACCTCTCGCCGATCCAGACCCATGACTATGCTCTGACCGATGCGGTGCAAGCCTTCAACTTTGGCAAGGACGCGACCAAGAGCATCAAGATCACTCTTTTGAATGGATGAGAACATGACACATCACGCTCTCATTGTCGGTGCGACCGGCATTGCCGGCAGCAATCTTGCCGAATACCTGCTGGCCCAAGGCGGCTGGGAGATTTCCGGTCTGTCCCGGTCGCAAAGCCCGATTGCCGCCGTCCGGACCCTGTCCTGCGACCTCACCGACGCTGCCTCCGTCGCTGCCGCCCTCGAGGGTATCCGGCCTACCCATGTCTTCATCACCGCCTGGTCGCGGCAGGAGACGGAAGACGAGAACTGCAAGGTGAATGGTGCGATCGTCCGCAACGTTCTCGATGCCCTGCGTGGCCGAGGTGTGAACCATGTCGCCCTCGTTACCGGCACCAAGCATTATCTTGGGCCTTTCGAGAACTATGCGAAAGTCGCGCCGCAGACGCCGTTCCGCGAAGAGCAGGAGCGCCTTCCCAACCAGAACTTCTACTATGTGCAGGAAGACGAGGTCTTTGCGGCGGCAGCCCGCGAAGGGTTCACCTGGTCGGTGCATCGGCCGCACACCCTGATCGGCTATGCGGTCGGTAATGCGATGAACATGGCGGCCACGCTCGGCGTCTATGCCTCCATCTGCAAGGAAACCGGCATGCCCTTCGTGTTTCCGGGATCCTCCGAGCAATGGCAGGCGGCAACCGACGTCACCGATGCGCGCATCCTCGCCAATCAACTGGCCTGGGCGTCGACGACGCCGGCCGCAGCCAACACGGCGTTCAACGTGGTCAATGGCGATGTCTTCCGCTGGAAGTGGCTCTGGCCGCGCATCGCTGCCTATTTCGGCATCGAAGCTGCGGACTATCCGGGCTCTCCTCAGCCGCTCGAGACGAAGATGGCCGATGCCGCGCCCATCTGGGATGCGCTCGTGAAGAAGCACGGGCTGAAGGAGAATGCGCTCTCGCGCGTGGCCTCCTTCTGGCACACAGATGCCGACCTCGGCCGGCAGGTGGAGACGTTCAACGACATGGCCCGCAGCCGCAAGGCAGGCTTCCTCGCCTACCAGGACACGACAGAATCCTTCACGGACGCGTTCGATCGTCTGCGCGCCGACCGGATCATTCCGTAATGACAGGACCACGCGACCAGCAAGGGAGATCGACAGGCCATGGCTGACATCGGTTACTTTACGGAGACGAACTCGGTCGATACCGTCAATGCGCGCATGGGCGCTGACGTTGATCCGCGCCTTGCGCACGTGATGGCGAGCCTCGTGAAGCATCTGCATGACTTCGCCCTGGACGTCCAGCTGACCCAGGACGAGTGGGAAACGGCGATCGGGTTTCTCACGCGCACCGGCCAGATCTGCACGCCGGAGCGGCAGGAGTTCATTCTTCTCTCCGATACGCTCGGTCTGTCGATGCTGGTGGATGCTATCAATAACCGCCGGCCCGAGGGTGCCACGGAAAACACCGTGTTCGGCCCGTTCCATGTCGAAGGCGCGCCGGTGCGGGAGATGGGCGACGAGATCTGTCGGGATGGTAAGGGCGAGAGCTGCCTGTTCCTCGGCCGTGTGCTTGATCTTGAGGGCAAGCCAATCGAGGGGGCGCGGATCGACGTGTGGTCCGACAATGCCGACGGCTACTATGACGTCCAGCAGCCCGACATTCAGCCGAAATGGAACAATCGCGGCGTGTTCGTCACCGGGGCCGATGGACATTACAGCTTCATTGGCATCAAGCCGGTGTCCTACCCCATTCCCGACGACGGCCCTGTGGGGGAGATGCTGGCGCATCTGGGACGGCATCCTTATCGCCCAGCGCATATGCATTACATGGTGCGTGCCGAAGGCTACCAGAAACTGGTGACGCATACGTTTGTCGGCGGTGATGCGTATCTCGAGTCCGACGCGGTGTTTGGCGTCAAGTCGACCCTTGTGGCACCGTTCGACCGTATGGAAGATGGCGAGACGCTGTGGCGTTCGGAGTTCGATTTCATCCTCGTCCCTCCGCAACAGTCTAGATAGGAGCAAGGCGTGGATAATTTCGTCTATAATGGAAATCCGGCCCGCGTCATTTTCGGAAGCGGCACGGTATCGCGCCTGGGTGACGAAGCCGACAGGCTGGACGTCCGGCGCATCCTGGTCCTTTCGACGCCGGAGCAGGCGGAACAGGCGCAAGGGATCGCAGAGATTCTAGGCTCCCGTTTTGCAGGGATGTATTCGAACGCGCAGATGCACACGCCCGTCGAGGTGACGCAGGATGCGATGCGAACGGTCGAGAGCCTCTCCGCCGATGCCGTGCTGTCGATCGGTGGCGGCTCGACGACAGGCCTTGGCAAAGCCATCGCATTTCGCACCGACCTGCCGCAGATCGTGGTGCCAACGACCTATGCGGGCTCGGAGGCGACGCCCATTCTGGGTGAGACCGAGAACGGACGAAAGGTCACGAAATTTGATCCGCGCATCCTGCCCGAGGTGATCGTCTACGACGTCGACCTCACTCTGACCCTTCCGGTTGCCATGTCGGTCACGAGCGGCATCAACGCGATCGCCCACGCGGTGGAAGCGCTTTATGCCCGCGAGGCCAACCCGATTGTTTCGCTGATGGCGGAGCAGGGGATTGCCGCGATTGCCCGCGCGCTTCCCATCATTGCCCGTCGACCGAATGATCCGGACGCCAGGGCGGACGCGCTCTATGGGGCCTGGCTCTGTGGCGTGTGCCTTGGATCCGTCGGGATGGCGCTGCACCACAAGCTTTGCCACACGCTCGGCGGCATGTTCAACCTGCCGCACGCACCCATGCACACGGCGCTTCTGCCGCATGCGGTCGCCTACAACGCGCCGGCCACGCCGGAAGCCATGGCCAAAATCGCCGCAGCTCTTGGTTCGGATGACGCGGCAACGGGGCTGTTCGATCTGGCCGAGGGATTGGGGGCTTCCACGGCCCTCAAAACGATGGGCATGCCGGGAGATGGGATCGATGCTGCCGTCGAACAGGCCATGGCCAATGCCTACTGGAACCCGCGGGTGCTTGAGAAAGACGGCCTGCGCCAGCTTCTGGCAAGGGCTTACGAGGGCCAGCGACCAGAATAACCTCTTATAATGAACGGCCCTTGGGAGGGGGTTAGCGATGAGCAAGTGGCTTGGAGACTGCTGGCACGTGATATCGGATTGGCTTCGTGAGCTGGGAGCGGCCTATGTCGTGAACGACGGCATGGGTGAGCGGGAAGACAAGCCATGATCCGGCACATCGTCATGTGGAACGTGCGCGGCGAGACGCCCGAGGAGAAACTGGCGGCTGCGCGTCTGATCAAGACCAAATTCGAAGGCCTCAAAGGGCAGATCCCCGGTTTGAGTACAATTGAGGTGGGGTTGGACATCAGCCGCATCTCCTATGCCTGCGACGTAGTTCTCTACTCCGAGTTCGACGACGAAGCCGCTCTCAAGCTTTACGCGGACCATCCGGCGCACGCGAAGGTGCGAGCCGAGCTCGAGGGCATCCGGATCGCCCGCCATCAGGTCGATTATATCTGCTGACCACACGTGTCGCCTGACCGCGCGATAAGCGCGGCCCCGCCTTCATGCCCTTCTAGGAGACCATCGCATGACCTCCCATTTCAGCAAGACGCCGAAAATTGCTTTTCTCGGAACCGGCGCACAGGGTGCATCGATCGGAGCGGACTTCGTGCTCGCCGGTCATGACGTGACCTTCATCGAGCAATGGCCCGACCATGTAAACGCGATCCGGGAAAATGGGATCACCGTCAATCTGCCGACCCGCACGATCAACGCCAGGGTCAAGGCCTTGCATCTCTGCGAAGTCGCGGAGATCAAGGAGCCGTTCGATCTCGTCTTCCTGGTGGTCAAAGCCTACGACACGAAATGGGCGACCCAGCTGATCGAGCCGGTGCTTGCCAAGGACGGCCTTGTGATCGGCCTCCAAAACGGCATGACCCACGAGGATATTGCGGCCATCGTCGGGCGGGAGCGGACTATTGGCGCCGTCATCGAAATCGCTTCCAACATGTTCGTACCCGGCGTCACCAACCGGCAGAACGACCACGATACCTCCTGGTTTGCGCTCGGCGCCCTAGACCCGCAGACCCAGGAGAGGGTGGAGTCGGTGGCCGACCTGCTGCGCTGCACCGGGACCGTCGAGGTGACGGATGATATCCGCTCCGCCAAATGGATGAAGCTCGTGGTCAACGCCGCCGAACTTATTCCGTCTGCCATCGTCAATCTGCCGCTCGGCGATGCGGCGCGCAGTCCGGGCATGCTCGAGGTGATGCGGGCGGCCGGCTATGAGGCCATGCAGGCGGCAATTGCCGATGGCGCAAAGATCGTTCCGATCATCGGCATGCCGCCGGTCACCACCAATCATCCGGAGCGCTATGTGGACCAGATCTTCGAGGAGGTGCTCACCGTCTTCTCGCAAGCCGATACGCTCACGACCTCGCTGCAGGACTGGCGGAAGGGCCGGCGGGCCGAGATCCAGGAGGTCAACGGCTGGGTCATCGACACGCTGAAAGCGCATGGCCGGACGGCCCCGATCAATCAGCGGGTCGTAGACCTGGCCTATGAGATCGAGGCGAACACGCTTGAGGCGAAGCCAGAAAACGCCGCTTTGCTGATCGAAACCTATGCGGCCAGCATCCCGGCGGGCTGAGGGCGCACTGATATGTTTCCCGTCTCGAATACACTTATCCAAAGCGGATATTTTCAGGGTTTTCGTAGTCTTCAAAATACATACAGTTGATCGGAAGGAGTTCGGAGGAGAGAATTTCCTGACGTATTTGAAGCGCCGGATTGCGTACTTGTTTTAGCAAGAGACGCTGACCGGTCAGAGTGACAAATTCTTGGAGGAGCAAGAATTTGGGCAATCCGCAAATCATCGTGCCTTGTGAAGTTCTGACCGCGCAGCGGTTCGGAGCCAGCTACAGGCTTGCCGAAGCTTGAGGCTGAGGCCGACGATGCCAAGGATCTGTCCAGCAGATTGCTTCCTCCAGGTATGAACCATAACCGGCTCTGGGAGGAGGACGCGATGCCTGATTTTGCTGACAAACCGACGTGTCTCTTTGCAGACTTCAAGGCGGCGTCCAGCGCCGCCGAAGAGATCGGCTTGCGCCGCCCGGCCATCGCCTCGGGTGAGGTGCGATCATCAAAAGGAGCCGACCGGTGAGTGCAGTCTCGACAATCCCCACACGGGCGGACAGCTATGCCCCAGGCCGGATGAAGCTGACGCGGAGTTTCGTGACCGTGGTCTTCTCAACCATGGTCCTTCTGATCGCCTGCCTAGTCTTTGCGCCCTCAAGCGTATCCTGGGGTGCCCTGTCAGGCAGTCTTCCGTTTGCGGCGATCATTGCCATTGTCGGCCTCGGCCAGTTGATGGTGGTTCAGCAGGGCGGCTTTGACCTCTCGCTTCCCGGTGCCGTCTCTCTCGCCGTCGTGGTCTCGACCCATTACCCGCAGCAGAATGACGGATTGCTGTATCAGGCAGTGCTCTTGGCGCTGGCCTTCAATCTGACGATCGGCTTTCTCAATGGCGCGCTCGTCAGCATCTTCCGCCTGAACTCGATCATTGCGACGATTGGCACCAACGCACTGCTTTATGCGACCGTCTTTGCCATGTCGGGCGGGGTGCCGTCTGTTACGACGGGCCTGCTCGCCAATATTGCCGGCGGCGAAACCTTCGGCCTGCCCAATGCCGTCTACTTCGCCCTCGGCGCCACCGCGCTGGTCTCCTTCATGCTGAAAAAGACCGTGGGCGGCCGCCGGTTCGAGGCGATCGGCGCAAGCCCTGCTGCCGGAGAGGCCGCAGGCCTGCGCGTGCGCTCCTATCAGATGATGGCGTATGTCTATGCCCAGCTATTCTATTGCCTGGCCGGCGTCCTGATTGCCGGCATCACCCGCGAACCCACGGCCTTCCAAGGCGATAGCCTGCTGCTGCCGTCGGTTGCCGTCGTCGTGCTGGGAGGCACGTCGCTGCTCGGCGGGCGCGGTTTTCCCATCTCGACGGTGCTGGCGGCCTTCTTCCTCAACCAGCTGAGCCAGTTCGCGCTGTCGGTCGGTGTGCCCTATTCAGCGCAAACCATCATCCAGGCTTTGGCCCTCGGTTTCGGCATCGGCGTCTACTCGCTCCGGTGGAGCGGGAAAGTCAGAAAAACAACCTAACAATAACAAGTGGAGGAGCAGACATGAACTATGCAAATTTGAAGAAGGGCCTGGCAGTCTCGGTTGCGACTGCGGTCATCGCACTGGGAGGTGCGGGTCTGGCAAAGGCGGAGACACCGTCCTGGTGCGGGCCCAAGAAGGCGACGCTTGCCCTTCTTGACGGTTACGGCGGCAACAGCTGGCGTCAGGTGACGACGGCATCCGGCAAGCAGACCGTCGAACTGTGCCCCAGTATCACCAAGTATGAGTATGCCGACGGCCAGGGCGACACCCAGAAGGCAATCTCCGACATCAAGGGTATGGCCGCCAAGGGCGTCGATGCACTGGTCGTCTTTGGCGACGCCGGCCCGGCCATGCTGCCGGCCATCACCAGCGTCTTCAAGGCCGGAAAGATCATTGTGCCCTACCGCGTCGCGGTCGGCGGCAAGGAAGGCATGAATTATTCGAAGTTCATCGGCTCGTCCTTCGAAAACGACGGCGTCACTTGGGGCAAGTGGATCAAGGGTGTGCTTCCCAAGGGTGGCAATGTCCTGTTCCTCAGCGGACCTGCCGGCAACAGCCAGGGCCTGGATGAGCTGAAAGGCCTGAAGAGCGTGCTCGGGCCTGAGTATGTCTTCGTCAATCAGGCGCCTTTTGCCGTCACGAACTGGGATCCGGCGCTGACGCAAAAGGTGCTGACCGCCGAAATCGCCAAGAACGCCAAGATCGACGTCATCGTCTCCGACTTCGGCCCGTCGCTGGTCGGTGCTCTGCCGGCCTTCACCAAGCAGGGCAAGTCCATCCCGGCGCTTGCCACGTCGGACGGCAACTCGCTCGGCTGCTTCTGGCAGGACAATCATGCCAGCAACCCGGACTTCAAGCTGTTCACCGTCGCCACCGGTAACGACAATGTCCGGTTGGCCGTGCAGTGGGCCGTCGCGCTTGCAACCGGCGGCGAAAAGCCGAAGGAGCAGATCTTCGAGGCGCCTGCCTACGAGGATTCCGTATCGGGCAAGCCCAATGCCGTTCAGTGCCGCAAGGATCTGCCGGGCGCCATCTACATGTCCTCGGCGCTGAAGCCGGAAGACCAGGCAAAGGCCGTCGGCCAGTAACTGAAACTCACGCATCGCTGACCCCGGAGGGTTTACCTTCCGGGGCTCTGTCACCAGGACGGATTGCAAATAATGTTGGCACGAAACAGTCAAGACGTGGCGCTGGACGCTCGGGATGTGGTGATCCGCCTTTCGGGCATCTCGAAATATTTCTCGGTTGTCGCGGCACTGGCCGATGTCAGCGTGGAATTCCGGGCCGGCGAAGTGCATGCCCTTCTCGGCGAGAACGGCGCCGGCAAATCGACCCTGATGAACATCATTTCCGGAACGCTGCAGCCGACCGAGGGAGAGATTCACTTCGAAGGCCGCGCCGTACAGCAAATGACCCCGGAAATCGCCAAGTCCCACGGGATTGGCATCTGCTTCCAGCATCCTGCCATTCTGGACGATCTGTCGATCCTGGAAAACCTGCGCGTGGCCTTGCCAGCCTCGGTGTTTGCGGGCGCAAAGCCCGACGATGTGGGCCGGCGCGTGCTTGCCAAGGTCGGCCTGCATCTCCCTCTTGGCATGCGCGCCGACGGTCTGACGGTTGCGCAGAAGCATTTGCTTGAGATCGCCAAGGCGCTGGCGCTCGAGCCGAAGGTGCTGATCCTGGACGAACCCACCGCCTCGCTCGACCAGGATTCGACCGACATGCTGTTTGCCCGCATCCGCGAGGTGGCGGCCGCTGGCACATCGGTCATCTACATCACCCACCGCCTGGCCGAACTTCGCCAGATTGCCGATCGGGTCACCGTGCTTCGGGATGGTCGCGTGCGCGGCTCCGCCGTCATCGGCGAGATCAGCGATGCCGATCTGGTCGGGCTTATCGTCGGGCGTACTCTGGAATCGGCATTCCCGCCGAAAGCGTCATCGGCCGATACGGAGACCGGTCTGTCCGTGGTGGGCATCACCAACAGGGACCTGAAGAACATCAGCTTCGACGTGCCGCGCGGGCAGATCGTCGGGATCGCCGGTGTCGCCGGCAACGGTCAGCCGGAACTAATGCGGGTTCTTGCAGGGCTGAGGCCTGCCGAGGGGCAGATCGTCTTACGCGGGCGCGCACTCGCCCAACCGGAACTCCTCCATGAGGCAGCCTTCATGCCGTCGGATCGCCACGTCGAAGGTGTCGCCGGCAGTTTGACCGTTCGGGAAAACGCAACTTATTCCGCGCTTGAGAAGTTCGCGGTCGGTGGCGTGATGAGCCGCAAGAAGGAACTGGCGCAGGTCGGTGCGATCTTCAGTGAGCTGGCGGTCAAGACGCCCGGGATCGAAGCGCCGATTTTTGCGCTGTCGGGCGGCAACCAGCAAAAAGTGGTCATGGCCCGCGCACTTTTGTCCGAGCCGGGACTGATCATTGCCGACGAACCGACGCAAGGTGTGGATGTCGGAGCCCGGTTTGAAATCTACCGAATTCTGCGCGAAGTCTCGGAGGCAGGGACGCCGGTTGTGGTGAACTCCTCCGATGCCGTGGAGCTCGAAGGTCTGTGCGACAAGGTCGTCGTGCTGTCGCGCGGGCATGTGGTCGAGATCCTTGAAGGTGACGACGTCACCGAAGAACGCATAGTCGCTGCGGCCGTTGGAGCGGAGACGCATGGCGACAGCAGTTTGACGGTGGCACAGCCGAGTACCGGCAGCCGATGGCGCGACCTGCTGCGGTCGGACAATGCTCCGGCGGTCCCGCTTGCCATCGTGACCGTGCTCCTTGGGCTCTATGTCTATGGCCAGAACGAGAACTTCTTCTCTGTCTACAACATCTACAACATCCTGCTTTTGGCGACCGCACTCGGCTTTATTGCGATGGGCCAGACAGTGGCGCTGCTGATGGGCGGGATCGATCTTTCGGTCGGTCCGCTCGCCGGATTTCTGGTCGTGGTCGCGTCATTCTTCATTACCGACGACAATTCCACTGCGATGATGGCGGTCGGCTTCCTCCTGATGTTTGCCGGCGCCTTTGTGACCGGGGCTATCAACGGTGTGCTGATCCGATTTGCGAATTTCACCCCGATTGCCGCGACGCTCGCCATGTATATCGCGATCCAGGGCTGCAGCTTCCTGCTGCGTGACAATCCGGATGGCTATATCAGCGCGACGGTCACCGACTGGGTCAACTGGCAATTGGGTCCTTTCCCGGTCGCCTTTCTGGTACTGGTTGTTGCAGCGGTCGGCGCCGAAACGCTGTTGCGCCGGACACGTGCAGGCTGGCGTTTGCGGGCGGTCGGATCCGACGAACAATCTGCGCGCCGGGCCGGCATTCCGGTCGAACTCACCTTCATCGGCGGCTATATCGCCTGTTCGCTGCTGACCGCTGTCGGTGCCATCATGCTGATGACGCAGATCGGTGTCGGTGACCCGCGCCAGGGCGTGAACTACACGCTGGCCAGCATCACCGCAGTCGTTCTGGGCGGAACGAGCCTTTCGGGCGGGCGGGGAACCTTCATCGGAACCCTTCTCGGAGCCGTGCTTCTGACCGAAGTGCTGAACGCGGTGACATTCCTGGGGCTGACCCAGACCTACCAGTATCTCTTCCAGGGATTGCTGGTTGTGGTGGCAGCGTTGATCTACGCAAGCGCTGGCCGGCGGAAATCGCACTGACCTCCTGGTTCTGAACAGGAGTACCTGCCGTCGATCGTGAGAAGACGACCCGGAACGCGCATCTTGACTGATTCCATAAATCCAGTATTCTGGATATATGGAATCAGAAGTCGCTATTCTCGCCCTTGCGGCGCTTGCTCAGCCAACCCGGCTCGAAGCTTTTCGCCTGCTTGTCAGGCATGAACCGGATGGACTGCCCGCAGGTGACATAGCGCGCGCGCTCGCGGTGCCGCAAAACACGATGTCTGCTCATCTCAATATCTTGTCACGCGCGGGTCTTGTTTCTTCGCAGCGCCAAAGCCGCGTCGTCACCTACCGTGTGGAGATTGAGACGTTACGGGAACTGGTGCTCTTCCTTCTCAAGGACTGCTGTGGCGGAAACGCAGCGCTCTGCGCGCCGCTGATTGCGGAACTCATCCCGTGCTGCCCTCCGGAAAAGGCGCTCTCATGACCGACAAGACATTCAACGTCCTGTTTCTGTGCACCGGCAACTCTGCGCGATCGATCCTCGCGGAAAGTGTTCTGCGAAAAATTGGCGCTGGGAAATTCAATGCCTACTCGGCGGGAAGCCAGCCTAAAGGCAACGTCAACCCAATGGCGCTCGATGTGCTTGTTGGCCACAAGTTTCCCACGGAGGGACTTCGGTCAAAAAGTTGGGACGAGTTTGCGGGTGCCGAGGCTCCGCAATTGGATTTTATCTTTACGGTCTGCGACAACGCTGCTGGCGAATCCTGCCCGGTCTGGCCGGGAAAACCAATGACCGCCCATTGGGGTATCGAGGATCCTGCTGCAGTCGAGGGTACCGACGCGGAAAAGCGCATCGCCTTCACCACAGCGCTTCGCTACATGAAGCTGCGTATCGCGGCTTTCGCCGCGCTGCCTTTAGAAAGCCTCGAAAAGATAAGCTTGACCGCCAAGCTTCAGGAAATCGGTCAGCTTGAAGGATCGACAAACAAAAGGCCTGACGTCGCATGACTTACCCCATCGATATCGTCATCTACCACAACCCGGACTGCGGGACCTCGCGCAACACGCTTGCGATGATCCGCAACGCCGGCATCGAACCCCATGTGGTCGAGTATCTCAAAACCCCGCCAGCGCGCGCGCTGCTTAAGCAGTTGATCGACCGGATGGGAATTTCCGCGCGCGATCTTCTTCGCGAAAAGGGAACGCCATTTTCCGAACTCGGTTTGGGCGACCCTTCCTTGTCCGACGAGCAACTGGTCGATGCCATGATGGACCATCCCATCCTGATCAACCGTCCAATCGTCGTCACGCCTGCCGGTGTCAGGCTGTGCCGACCATCGGAAGCGGTGTTGGATATTCTCCCAGCTGGCCAGCAGGCTGCGTTTGCGAAGGAAGACGGCGAAGTCGTCGTCGACCAGACCGGCCGTCGCGTCGTCTGACGCACGCCATTCAAGCCGAACCCGTGCGGCCCCAGTCTTCATGGCAAGGCTGCGGACGATGTCTATCTGCCAAGGAGGCCGCAAATGCGTCCCGAAGAACCAACACTGCGTCTGTCGTTCCTCGACCGCTATCTGACCGTCTGGATTTTTGCCGCCATGGCACTGGGTGTGCTGCTCGGAACTGTCTTTACCGGCCTGCCCGCAGCGCTCGACAGCCTGTCCATCGGCACCACCAATATTCCGATTGCCATCGGCCTCATCCTGATGATGTATCCGCCTCTGGCGAAAGTGCGCTTTGAGGAACTGCCGCAGGTGTTTGCCGACAAGCGGGTTCTGGCGATCTCTCTCCTGCAGAACTGGATTATCGGTCCGGTGCTGATGTTCGCGCTGGCGGTGATCTTCCTGCGGGACTATCCGGAATACATGACCGGCCTCATCCTGATCGGTCTTGCCCGCTGCATTGCAATGGTTCTCGTCTGGAACCAGCTTGCCCGGGGCGACAACCAGTATGTCGCGGGTCTCGTTGCCTTCAATTCGATTTTCCAGATCCTGTTTTTCAGCGTCTATGCGTGGTTCTTCCTGTCCGTCATGCCTCCGCTGTTTGGTCTTGAAGGCAGTGTGATTGACGTCTCGTTCTGGACGATTGCGGAAGCGGTGTTGATCTATCTCGGTATTCCGTTCCTCGCGGGATATCTGTCGCGCCGCTTGCTGACCGCGAGCAAGGGCAGGGACTGGTACGAGAATGTCTTCCTCCCGAAGATCAGCCCGATGACCCTGGCCGCCCTTCTGTTCACGATCGTCGCCATGTTCAGCCTGAAGGGCGGAGACGTGGTCCGCCTGCCGGGCGATGTGGTGATGATCGCCATTCCGCTGACGATCTACTTTCTCATCATGTTTCTTGTCAGTTTCTGGATGGCGAGGTCGGTGGGGACAGATTATCCACGCACGACAGCGGTTGCCTTTACTGCGGCCGGCAACAACTTCGAGCTGGCCATCGCGGTTGCCATTGCCGCGTTCGGCCTGGCGTCCCCGGTCGCATTTGCGGCCGTCATCGGCCCGCTCGTCGAGGTTCCTGTGCTGATCCTTTTGGTACAGATGGCACTGTGGATGGGCCGCAGATATTTTGCCAAATCGGCAGGAAGCCCGGCCGTGTAGCGCTCCCAGCGGGCACCCAAGGACGCACGGATCCCAGCGTACTAGTTCAGGCCGGACGGCTCGCGAGATGATCGCCAGACTTGTGGCGGCGCTCCAGTCGCGCAATCCCGACGAAGGCGACAATCGCACAGGCCCCGAGCGCTGTTGTGATGGTCAGTGACCACAGCGTACCGATATGGGCCATGGCAAACGCCAGCGCAAACGGTGCGGTCGCGGACAGGATCAATCGTGCGGCCATGACCTTGCCCTGCAGCCTGCCGTAGCCAGCGCTGCCAAACAGCATCAGCGGCAGGGTGCCGGTGACGATGCTGAAAAGACCGTTGCCCAAACCGAAGACAACGGCAAACGCCATGGCGCCTGCCACCGACGGAGCGGTAAGGGTGAGGATCAATACACCCCCAGGGATCAACGTGGCGGCAATCGTTGCCAAAGCCAGCGGCGGCAGATTGCCGCCGAGCATCATATTGGCAAAACGGCTCAGCACTTGTGACGGACCAAACAGCGTGCCGACAATGGCGGCAGTGGCCCCAAGGCCAAGACCCGACAACAGCGGCACCATATGGACCAGGATCGCCGCACTGACGAGAGATTGCAGTGAAAACCCCACCACCATCAGCTTGAACCCGAACTGCCGGACGTCCGGGCTGAGGCACCCTTCGACGACTTGCGCCGTGCCGTTCTGTTTCTGCGACTTTCCTTGGGCAAGGCCGTAGGACAACCAGGCGTGCAGAGGCAGGCAGACGAGCAGATTGAGCCCGGCAAACACCAGGTAGACATTCTGCCAGGACAGATGGGCGTGCAGAGCCGTTGTGATGGGCCAGAAGATCGTCGAGGCGAAGCCGGCGATCAGGGTCAGATAGGTGATGCTGCGCTGGGCGGTGCGGGGGCTTGCCTGCACCAGCAGCGCAAAGGCCGCGCCATATTGTACCAGATTGGCGGCGATCTCGATCACGATCAGAGCGGCGACGAAGCCGCTCTTTCCCGGCGCATAGGCACAAGCGACCAGCGCTGCCGCGGCAATCGCGGATCCGGCCGTCATCACCCGTCCTGCGCCAAAATGATCAATGGCCCGGCCGAGCCAGGGAGCGGTCAAGCCGCCCAGAAGAAGTGCCGCCGAAAGTGCGGCAAATATCCACTCCGTCGACCAGTTCAGGTCTCGCGCCATATCGGGTGCAAGAATGCTGAAGCTGTAATAGAGAGTTCCATAGCCGATGATCTGGGTGAGGCCCAGGGCAAGGATAGTGCCGATCGGCGGCCGCTCGCTCATATCGACTTCAGATCCACGCGCTGTTCGAGCTTTGCGGCCTCTTCCTTCCTCTCGCTATAGCGGTCTGTCAGATAGTCGGACGCATCCCGGGTCAGCAATGTGAATTTGACTAGTTCCTCGCAGACATCGACGACGCGATCGTAGTAGGCCGAGGGTTTCATGCGGCCATCCGTGTCGAACTCCTGCCATGCCTTGGCAACCGACGACTGGTTCGGAATGGTGATCATCCGCATCCAGCGACCGAGAATGCGCAACTGATTGACCGCGTTGAAGGATTGCGAGCCACCGGAGACCTGCATGACGGCGAGCGTCTTGCCCTGCGTCGGTCGCACCGAACCGGTCGTGAGGGGGATCCAGTCGATCTGCGCTTTGATAATGCCGGTCATCGCACCGTGCCGCTCGGGGCTGACCCAGACATGGCCTTCCGACCAGAGAGAAAGCGCGCGCAATTCCTGAACCTTCGGATCCGTATCCGGTGCGCCATCTGGAAGGGGCAGACCTTCGGGATTGAAGATCTTCACCTCGCATCCAAGGTGCTCGAGGAGCCGTGCTGCCTCTTCCGCCAAAAGACGGCTGAACGAAATCTTCCGCAGCGATCCATAGAGGATCAGGATCCGCGGCTTGTGCTGCGAATAGGGTGGTCGAAGTGCCTCAAGGTCGGGCTGGGAAATAAGATCAAGCGAGGCGGCTGGCAGATCAGCCATTTGGATACTCCATCGAAAAAAATTGAAACGTTCGCATTTGGGGCTCCTATAACGCAGACCCTGCGAGTTCTGTAGGCCCGCAACCGGCATCAGATTGGCCCGAACAACAGTTCTCCATCAGGAAATGGGCGAGGCCGTTGAGGGTCTCGAAATTCGCGCTGTAGACGATGGAGCGTGACTCCCGCTGAGCGCTGATCAGGCCCGCATGTTCCAGTTCTTTGAGATGAAAAGAAATGTTGGAAGGCGACACGTTCACAGCGTCGGCAATCATACCCGCCGCCAGTCCGCCCGGGCCTGCGACGACGAGCTTGCGAATGACCTGCAGTCGGGTCTGCTGTGACAGTGCGCCAAACGCATCAAGGACCTCTCGCTCGTTCACCAGTTCGTTCCTTGTCCAATAGTGATCAGGCGCGGGCGCTTGCCCGGCTTTCAAAGCCCTGTAAAGGCTATAGAACAATAATTATTCAAGACTTCAAGGATTATTGAAATATTGGCCGAAAACAATCTGCGTGACGAAGCCCGCGCGCTCGATCCCAGAATTCCATTCGGTCTCTCAAGCTGGTCGCAGGGTAGGGGCCGAGCTTTATAAAACCAGGGCTCGAAGCCGCAGCGAAGCTCGCGTTCCGAACGGTTGTCTTGTCGCGTGGACGCCAAACCGTTCGGACGCTTTCCAGTCAGCCTAGCGGGCTGGCGGAAATTCCAGCTTCTTTACGTCGTAGCCGAGTTCGCTCGCCTTGCGCACCATGCGGTTGAGCTTGGATTTCGATGGTACGGTTCGCGAATAGATCCACAGGTCCGACATCGACGGGTTGGCGCTGATGAACCAGGATTTATCCGGCGATTTGTAGAGCACGCGGTAGGTGAAGGTGATGAGCAGTGGATAGCGGACGCGCATCGTTGCGTTCGTCGTTCCGTAATCCTGAATCTTCCCGGTCCCATTGATTGTTTTAAGGCGCCCGGTTGGAGTATCGACACGACAACCGTCTTCGACCATGACCGTGTCAGGCGTTTTGCCCTTGCGGTAGGTGGAATAACCGGCAACACAGCCGTCGGTCAGGAACATCGGGGTCCTCCCGATTTCCAGCCATGTCCCCTGGTAGTGATCCGGCCCGACTTTGACGACATCGGGAGCGGCGAGGGCCTGCGATACGACGCCGATCGCGAAAAGGCATGTGATAAAGTGCAAGCTGAGATGTCTGATAAGATTGTGCATATGCTCATCCTGTCGGTTGCCGATCCCGCGTGATCTCGAGGCAACCGTACTCCCCGCGGAAGTACTCGCTGTTGCCAAACGGAACCACACATCAGCCGCATTCAGGGTCGCCGAGACATGCGCCACAGGCACAACCAGTTTGTTTGCCGGCCAACGATGTGGATCTATGGCTGCGACGGGCAAAATCAAGCGCGTTGCCACGCGCGAACAACTGCTCGGCTGGTCTCGATCCAATGGCGCGGCTTATCGGGTTGGCCCTATCGCTTGGTAAGCAAGATTGCGGCAAAGGGCTCCGAGTTGACGTTCGTGAGAGGTTGACTTAGGAGGGGCCGCCGTGACGCTTGATGTCCTCGTCTTGCCCGCTGTCACAGCGTTGCTGCGATCAGACCTGCCTCGTGGACATCCTGTGGCCAGACCATCATAAAGCCGCGCCAGTGCAGGCGTTTGACAAGCCGGATTTTACACCATGAGTGCCCAACCCGAAGTCGCTGGTTTTTACGACGCGCGTAGCGGCAGCATCCAGTATGTCGTAAGCTGCAAGGCCACGAAGAAATGCGCCATCATCGATCCGGTTCTCGACTACGACGAGAAATCCGGAAGCACGGCCACGCGTCACGCCGATGCGCTCCTTTCACATATCCAGATGCAGGGACTGGACGTCGCGTGGATCCTCGACACGCATCCCCATGCAGACCATCTCACCGCAGCAGCATACCTCAAGTCGAAGACCGGCGCGCCGACCGCGATCGGCGCCGACGTGGTCAAGGTCCAGGCGCTATGGAAGGACATCTACAATGCGCCGGCGATGCCAACCGACGGATCCCAGTGGGACCGGCTGTTTTCGGATGGCGACCGGTTCATGATCGGTGAGATCGAGGGCCGCGTCATGCATTCGCCCGGCCACACACTGGCATCGATCACGTATGTGGTCGGTGATGCGGCCTTCATCCACGACACGCTGTTCATGCCCGACAGCGGTTCGGCCCGCGCCGATTTTCCCGGAGGCAGCGCTGAAGATCTGTGGTCGTCGATCGAGGCAATCCTGAACTTGCCCGACGACACCCGGCTGTTCACCGGCCACGATTATCGTCATGGCGGGCGGGAAGCGCTCTGGGAGAGCACCGTCGCGCAACAGAAGGCGCAGAACATTCACCTCCGGTCAGGGCGTGACGAGTTTATCCAGTCCCGCATCAGCCGTGACAAAACGTTGCCGTTTCCGAAACTGATGCTGCATGCCCTGCAGGTCAATCTGATGGCAGGAGAGCTGCCGCCAAAGGAGGCGAACGGCGTGAGGTACCTGAAGATCCCGATCGACGCCTTCCCTGTGGCGGCCTGGTAAGACATTTTGTCGGCGCCAAGCGCAACCTCACGAAATAGTGCGGCCGTAGGCGGTTTGATGCTTTTCAGAAGGGGATAATGTTTGCATATTGTCTCGGCAGACGACGATACAGTCGTCGGCAACCCTCGGTATAGCTTGGAGGAGCGATTACATGAAGCGGACGTGGCCTGAGGAATTTGACTTCATACTGGATGGGGCTGAGGAGGTTTCGCTGGAGGTTCCAGTGGCCCGCAAGGGAGATGTTTCGCAGGGCGAAACGGTAACGCGCCATGCTCTTAAGGTCCGTCTCACGCAACAGGATTACGAACGTGTCTGGCCGTTGGCGGAAACACGCTATCGTCTTGGCGGTAGCCGTACTGGCAAAGCGATCACGCTGATCGCCAACAATCCGCACTACCAGCAATGGCACCCGGCCGACGGAGGTTCGGACGCAGGCGATGCCGAGGGCGGCCGATCCTATGCGACCCGCTATGTGGTCGTGTTCTTCCTGCTCGACGAAGTGCGAGAGACTGCAGACGCCTGACCTCTTGAGATCGCAGCCGGCCTAGAAACCCGACTGCACATGAGAGAAAATCTCGACAACGAGAAGATTGAGTTGGCCGCCTATGAACGGGGCGGCCACTGCCAGCGCTACAAAGACAGCAACAATCTTTGGCGCAAAGCTCAGCGTGCTTTCCTGGACCTGCGTGAGAGCCTGGACAAGGCTGATAACCAGACCGACTGCCATAGCGGTGAAAACCGCAGGCGCTGAAGCAAGGAGCATTGCCCAGACAGAGATCCGCAGGATCTCCAACGCGTCTGCTTCTGTCATTTCACACCAGCATTGAATGTATATTGGGCGGCGAGACCGCGTTTCGTATCTGCCTTAATACAGATTCGGCGGTTGTCAGAGTTAAGTATTGTTAAGATGCGTAAAACGTCTGGACTGCGATAAAATAACGTACAATTTTGGTATTGAAGCAGAGACGTAATGCGGAGATGCTTAGCCACCGCAGCTTTTATATTGCTTGTATTACTGCTCGCTTATGTGGCGTCGGACTTGGTTCGGTCCATGAAGATACGCGATATTATTCAATGGTGGTTGGAGGCGTTATGGACATCAGTCTATCGGGAGAAGTTCTTCCCTTCGATGAGGGCGATGCCGCCGATCTACTGAAGGTTATGGGGCACCCCGCACGGTTCAAAGTCCTCTGTCTGGTACAGGATTGCGAGCGCGACGTGCGATCACTCGCAAAGGCGGTGAATCTCAGCCAATCGGCACTCTCTCAACATCTGAAGATTCTCAGAGACGCAAACCTCGTCTCGGCGCGTCGACAAGCGCAGACGGTTTTCTATCGCTGCCACGAGGAAGGTGTCCGCCAGGTTCTTGACTGTATGCAAAGCATATTCTGTTCCGTCGCAGAGACTCACGAAGCTGTGGCGGTTGCCTACGCTTAGACCCTACGCAATGACCTTGACGATGTCCCAGCTCTCTTCTGTCAATATCGACCGCTGTCTTGAGAATGCAATGAGCACGCTGCCGGTCATAGCAGCGCTTACATGCGGCATGAATTTTAAGGCAAAAACTCGTATTTTTGGCTCTATGCTTGACGATTGCCAGAATTAGCCTCGGTCAAACGATGGCGCAGCTTAAATCAAGTTCTGCTACTATAGCATAGGGCGAACTATTAACGGTTTTTTATCCCCTGAATCCTAGATTTGTGGTGCCAGATAGGCGCCGTGGCGCCGCATACCCATGAGGGTTTTATGGCCGTGAAGATCAGGAACAGCCGCCACCTGACAGTCTAACACCTGTTCGGTAGACATCTGGGTTTTTGAGCCCCCTTGCTTGCCCCGCGATGGCTTCGAAGCACGCGCGCCGGTGATGGACTGCGTTCCCGTCAGCAACAGATCGCACTCGCTTTAGCGGGCAGACCAACCATGCCTTGTTACCAAGGGACCGCAGCAGGGGACATACATGAGTACGCAGAAATCAGCACAGGCAACGCTTAACGACCGACTGGACTTCGCTGGTCTTGGTGATCCACAGCGCAGGACACTCGCAGCATTGGCGCCCATCATTAACGGGTCGCTCGATAGCGCGCTCGATGTGTTTTACGCCAAGGTCCGTCATCACCCGGAAACCTCCAAATACTTTTCCGGTGAAAATCACATCACCCAGGCAAAAGGACGACAGGCTCGACACTGGGAAACGATTTCCTCGGCAAAGTTCGACGAAGCCTATGTTGATGAAGTCACCATGATCGGCAAAGCCCATGCAAGGCTTGGGCTTCAACCGCGCTGGTACATTGGCGGCTATGCGTTGATGATCGAGAACATCGTGCGCGCCGTCATCGATAACGAGCTCGGTAGTTTCCTGGTGCGCGGCAAACGCCAGAAGATCGGAGACGACGTAACGACGGTTGTCAAAGCGGCCCTCGTGGACATGGATTATGCGATCTCGGTCTATCTCGACGTCCTTGCGGACGAGAGAGCCAAGGCTGAAGCGGAGCAGGCGACGCTGAAAGCGGAACAAGACACAGCGCTCTCAGCCCTCGAAAGTGCGTTGAGATCTCTCTCCGGCGGTGATCTGACCCGGCCCTTGGAACAGCCCCTCGCGGTCAGTTTCGACGGGCTCAAGCATAATTTCAACGATTCCGTATCGAGCCTCAACGGTGCTCTTTCCGAGATCTCAAGCACGGTCGGCTTCGTTCTCTCGCAGTCGGCCGAAATCGCCACTGCGACCGACGAAATGGCAAAGCGCACCGAACGGCAGGCCACGGCGCTTGAAGAAACAGCGGCAGCGCTAGAGCAGATCAGTTCAATCGCGCGGCAGTCTCAAACCCGGACGACAGAAGTCCAGGCGGTCGTAACGGCCTCTGCAACAGAGGCAGCAACGTCCGGAGAAATCGTAGAGCAGGCCGTCAAGGCGATGAGCGACATTGTCGAGTCATCCAAACAAATGAACGACATCATTAGTGTCATTGACGAAATTGCGTTCCAGACGAACCTCCTTGCACTCAATGCGGGGGTCGAAGCAGCCCGTGCCGGTGACCAGGGGAAAGGCTTTGCGGTGGTGGCGCAGGAGGTGCGGGAGCTCGCGCAACGCTCAGCCCGGGCCGCCAAGGAAATCAAGGATCTCATCTCGAGATCTTCTCAGGATGTCGCGCGCGGCGTCGATCTTGTGAACACAACGGGCAAGGCATTGAGAAGCATCGGCAGACAGGTGCAGACGATCGATGAACACATGGTATCGATTGCCATGTCGTCGCGCGAACAGGCGACTGGGATAGCTGAAATCAACTCTGCCGTGGGCAGCATGGATACAATCACGCAGCAAAACGCTGCCATGGTGGAAGAGACGTCTGCGGCGACGATAAAACTCTCCAACGAGGCCGAGAGACTTTCCGAGCTTGTCGCCGGGTTCAAAACGACGCCAAGCGCGGTGGGGCAAAGCAACGGTCGGGCGCATTCTCCTGCAGCTTCGCCTGCGCGACAAATGATCCAGTCGCTTCCTGGCAAACTACAGCGGTCGAAGGCGGCCAATGAAGGCTGGTCGGAATTCTGAGCATGGCGACCCGGTACGCCACATCATGAGGGTAGTTTTGTGAAAATGCTGATCGCAATACCACTCGCACTGCTGGCTGCCGGGCTCTCCACCGCACAAGCGCTCGATAAACTGATCCTTTTGGTCAAAAGGAATCTCGAGCACCTGGACATCGGCAATACGGCGCAGTTCGATCTGAACATGCTCACGGGGTTTGCGGGTCGCCGAGGGTATAGGTCGGGATCCAAAGCGGCCGGGGCCGAATGGATATGGATGACGGAAGTCGTCGAGTTAGTGACTCGTATTGTGGACGCAAAACTAGCTGGAGGTTTTTCACCCGCGAACCTCTCCATCGGGCGAGGTTGCGGCGAGGGAATGATGACAGACAGAACCTGCGACATGCAATATCGGGTGGATCTGCGGTTCTTGCCGTCACCGGTCGTCCTGCTGTGGCAATCCCCTAAAGCGAATAAGGGTTAGGCCGATGCTTTCGGATGAACGGGCGGCAGCCTCACTCTTTTCCAATGTGACACAAGGCGGAGATGGGCTGGACGGAATGTTGCAGACGCTGTTTCACATCTCTCCGCTTGCCTATGCCATTTCGATGGCCGGGCCAAACTCCGTTTATGTGCGGGTCAACCAAGCTTACATGGACCTCGTCGGGATGAACGAAACGGCACTGGTTGGTCGCAAACTGACAGATGTCGGCCTGATCGTCGATGGCTCAGACCGTGTTGCCAGGATCAAACTCCTTGACGACGTTGGGTATTACTCCGCGCAGTCGGGCAAGATCCGGCATCGTGACGGGCGGCTAATTTCCGTGATGATCTCCGCACGCCGGATCAAGATTGGAAACGACCTCTACGATCTCGAGGCGCTGACCGATGTCACCGAACAGACGAGCGCGCAAATCAGACAGGAAGAGGCGTTGCGAGCCGCGGCCGTCACCGATAGCCTGACCGGGCTTCCGAACCGTCTTGGGTTCGAGCAACGGATCGCTCACTTTATCGAAGATCGCGCCAACCATGAGGAGTTCGGGCTCGCAATCTTCGATCTCAACGGCTTCAAGATCGTCAATGACATGCACGGTCACCCGGTCGGGGACGAGTTGCTTGCGGTTATCGGGAAAAGGCTGTTGTCGTCCCTGAGAGCGGGCGAATTCGTCTCGCGGCTGGGCGGTGACGAGTTTGCCCTCCTGTTCCAGTCAGACATGGGAGACAGTGAAATGCAGGAGCAGAGGCTCGCCGTGATGATGGACACTGTGCTGGCCGCCGTCACGATCGGAAGCAAAACGCTGCGCGTCGGTGCGGCGCTCGGTTTTGGCTTTGCAAGCGAGGTCAAGTGGTCGAGAACGGCTCTTGTCGCTCTCGTAGATCGGCGCATGTATCACGCCAAACTGACGCGGCGAAGTATTGCGATCCTCGGGCCGCCGGAGGCCTTGGCAACGGCCAACGGCTGATGCCACCCATGGCGACGTGTAAAGACCCTGCCGGTTACGAACCGGCAGGGTCTGATGTCGTGGTCTAGCGGCGGACAGCCTTGACGTCTTCCGCAGTGACCGGCGGAGCGTCGTTATGCCAGGCCTGGCGCAGGAAGGTGGCAAGTGCTGCCGCTTCTTCGTCGTTGAGGCGGTCGTTATAGCCCTGCATGCGCACGCGCATGGGACGGTCCTTGGTCGAAGGCAGTTCCGCTCCGTGCAGCATGACATCCAACAGGCCCTTTGAAGACTTCGCGGTAACCAGCGAATTTCCGTCAAGCTCCGGGAAGATTTCCGCGGCACCCTTGCCGTTGACAAAGTGGCAGCCACCGCAATTGTCGAGATAGAGGCGGGGACCGAGCGGCATATCCGCTTTGGCTTCCGTCAGCATTTTCTCGGTGTCGGTAACCTCGGCCTTTTCAGGCGCCGCCGAAGGCGTTGCCGGTGCCGTGGAACCGCCAGTGCTGCCGATCTTCTTGAGGTAGGTTGCGATCGCCAGATTGTCCTCGGGCGTCATGTATTGCAGCGAATCGCGCACCACCAGCATCATCTCGCCGGTTGCCGTGGAATGCGCGTTGCGGGCAGTCGTAAGATAGGCCGCGAGCTCTTCGGTGGACCATTTCTGCGGCGCGCTTTGCGGGCCGCGCAGGTCAGGTGCCGTATAGCCGTCGATCTCGCCGCCGGTCAGGAAGGCAGCGCTGCTCTCGTCGGTACCGTCCTGCGCCATCAGCAGGTTGCGCGGGCTGTGGCAGGCGGCGCAGTGTCCGGCGCCCTGCACGAGATAGGCACCACGGTTGAACTGCTCGTCCTGCGAAACGGGTTCAAAGCCCGGCTTGCCCAGCGCCAGCCAGTTCCAGGCGCGAATGCCCCAGCGCTGGTTGAACGGGAAGGACAGTGCCGTTTCCTCGACCTTGTTGGAAACTGCAGGCACCTCGGTCATGAAATACTGGTAGAGGGCTCGTATGTCCTCTTCCGTCAGCTTGCGATAGTTTTCGTAAGGCATGGCCGGGTAGAGATGCGCACCGTCGTTGCGAACGCCGTCGTAGAGCGCCGCGCGGAAATCATCGAGCGTGTAATTGCCGATGCCGGTTTCCTTGTCCGGGGTGATGTTGGTGGCCCAGATCGTGCCCATCGGGCTGTGGATCGGCCGGCCGCCGGCGAAGGGCTTGCCGCCCTCCGCGGTGTGACAGGCCATGCAGTCACCGGCCCGCATGGCGTATTCGCCACTGCCTGCCGGTGCTTTGTAATCAGCCGGGAGCTGGGCAACCGCGGCAGTGCGCTGGACCGGCACGAAGATGAAGGCGAGAAGGCCGACGACGCCGAGAACGGCGAGGATGAGAATGACGCGAAGAAAGGTTTTCATCGTTGCGCTCCTCACACCAGTGGCCGCGGATTGGACAGGTACTGCGTCCGGATCGCATGCGCCGCCCAATAGGCCAGGCCGCCGACCATGCCGGTCGGGTTGTACTGGGTGTTCTGCGGGAAGGCGCCGGCGCCCATCACGAAGATGTTGTGCTTGTCCCAGGCCTGCAGATATCGATTGATTGCCGAGGTCTTCGGATTGTCACCCATCACAGTGCCGCCCACATTGTGCGTCGTCTGGTAAGGACGCACGTCGTACATGGCGCCGTCCTTCTTGAAGCCTTCCTGCATTGAGGTCGGGTTCATCGACTTGGCGATCGGCTCCATCTTCGACTTCATGAACTGGGTCATGCGGATGTCGTTCGGCTGCCAGTTGAACGTCATGCGCATCAGCGGACGACCGTGGCGATCCTTGTAGGTCGGGTCGAGGTCGAGATAATTGCCGCGATAGGACATGTGTGAACCGTGCGAGCCGATCGACATCGAGTGGCCGTACCACTCGCCGATGCCCTTCTTCCAGCCGGCACCCCAGGTCGGCGTGCCCGCGGGGAGCGCCATGGAGCGGATCGGCTGACCGTTGGACTGGCCGGCACGCCAGTAGGCACCGCCGATAAAGCCTTCACGACCGAAGTCGATATTGTCCATGCCGAAATCATCGATCGACATGCCGTTGGCACCGGTGCCGATGAACGGATTGAACACCTCGTCCTTGAAGAACATCGTGTAGCCGCCGTTCATCTGGTAGGCATAGCTGCGACCGGTGACGCCTTCGTTCGTTGCGGGATCAAACGGCTGACCGATGCCCGAGAGCAGCATCAGATGGACGTTGTGCAACTGGTAGGCGGCCAGGATTACCAGATCCGCGGGCTGGAACACCTCTTCGCCGGCCTTTTCGTCAAAATAGGTCACGCCGGTCGCGGTTTTGCCGTCGGGCGCCATTTCGATTTTCAACACTTCCGCATGGGTGCGGTATTCGAAGTTCGGCTTGCGCTTCAACGCGTCGAGAATCGCCGTCTGCGGCGAGGATTTCGAATAGTTGTAGCAGCCGTAGCGCTCGCAGAAACCGCAGTGGTTGCAAGGGCCCATCTGCATTCCGTATTCGTTGACATAGGCCTGCGAGGCAATGCCGCCCGGGCTTGGGAACGGGTGACAGCCGGCAGCTTTCGCGGCTTCGGCAAATTTGGCTCCGTCCCAGGTCACCGGCATAGGCGGCATCGGGTATTCGCGCGAGCGCGGTGCCTCGAACGGATTGCCGCCCTCGATTTTCTTGCCATTGAGATTGCCGGCCTTGCCGGAAATCCCCGCGACATGCTCGAACCGATCGAAAAACGGCTCCAGCTCTTCGTAGCTGACGGGGTAATCCTGCAGGTTCATGTCTTCCGGAATGATGCCGGCGCCCCAGCGCTCTTCCACATGCGAGCGCAGACGGTATTCCGAGAGCTGCGGACGCCAGTTCAGACCGTTCCAGTGGGTGCCTGCACCGCCCACACCGATACCCGGCAGGAACGAGCCGAGGCTGCGATAGGGCAGGGCGGCTTCATCGACGTTGCGACGGATCGTCAGGGTCGAATTGCGCGGCTTTTGCATCATGCCGAGACGAACGCCGTATTTCAGCTCGTCGATCATGTTCGGGTACTGGAAATCCGGAACGGTGTTCTGGTCATGGCCGCGTTCAAGCGCAACGATCTCCAGACCCTCGTTGGCGAGTTCCATGCCGAGGATCGAGCCGGTCCAGCCGAGACCGACGATGACAACGTCCTTCTTCTTTGCAGTGCGTGCCATCGTTATGCCCTCTCACCGGAAATCGAAACGGGACCGAGCGGGTAGGCGACGTTGTGCTTCAACACCCACTCCTTGTAGCTGCCGCGGGCACCTGGGAAACCGATATATTTCCAGGCCTGCATGCCGTGATTGCCGCCATACATCGGGTCTGCGAAGTAGCCCTCCTTGGTGTTCTGCAAGAGGATCGTGAAGAAGTCGCGCAGTTCGGGCTTGATCTTCATCTCGTCTTTCTGGAGGGAGGTCAGGGCCTTGTCCTGGGTTGCGGCGTCAAGCTCGGCAAATATCTTGCCGTGCGTCTGCTGACACCATGCGTCGAACACCGGGATACCCTGCTGATAGATTTGCAGCGGCGTCAAAGGCGATTGCCAGCCGCGGAACGGATGGGCTGCGGCATCGTGCGGACCTTCCATGTACCAGTCTGCCGCCTCACCGAATCCACCGGCCAGTTCCTTGTCGATAAAGACGGGGACGCGGGCCTCGATGGCACCGGGACCTTCGCCTTCGGAGGGAATGAGCCGCGCCGTGGCAGCCATAACGAAGGCCCACTCAGTGGGCTTGAGACAGACCGGCTGGTATTCTTCGATCGGTGGCGGGGCCGACGGGGTCTCCGCCTTCGCCTGCATCACCACGCCGACGACGGCCGCACTTGCCGCCGAAGCTTTCAAAAAGCTACGGCGGGACGGTAACCCCGGGACATCTCTCATTGTATCGCTCCTTGGTGTCCCGACAGGGGGCCGGAACCGAATAGGCTGGAAACGTGAGGCACCCGTCGCTGCGACATATGGCCTCATTCGTTGCTGACCTTTAAACCCGCAAGGTTTGAGTATGCAATGCTTATGAGGTACGATTTATGAGAAAAATTTTGCGCTAATTAGCGATGCTGCCGTGCGTGCGCACAAATGCCTACCTCTGCGGGAAGTTCGTGGCTTGCTCGACTTCATCGAGTATTATTATCAATTGTCAATTTGCCGGCGGATCGCTCTCGGCATTCGAAATTCAGGTGGCGGGATCCGCAGGACCGGTCCGATCAAAAAGGCGGGAGGGACACGGCCGGTTGCCGACGTCAGTGGATTGTCGGTGTTTTGCCGGAATACGCGTCCTGGAGGATCACGATCAGCCGCGAGGCAATAGCCCGTATTTCAGCTTGCTCCGATATCGAGAGATCGGCCTCGCTGCGAGCAAGAGTTTCCAGCGCTGCCGTTGTGTCGTTGACCATCCGGGCGACACCCATCCGGCTGAGCGGGCTGAGGCGCCAGTTCAGATGCCGGATGATACCGGCGAGATCGCCAAGCCGCTGAGCGCTGAAACGCATGTTCCTATCCCGTACTCACTACAATTCAGGACAAGGATGAGCGCTAACCCGTCAAAATTTGGTTACAGCGACTTGGTTACCGCGACGGCGCCAGTACGACCGGAAACGGACGCATAACGACGCGGGCTCTAATTTAGCATTAATCCTTCATTAGTTAGTTGCCTCTAAAATTCGGGTATCAGACCGTCGCGGTCGTGCCGTTGCTTCAGATGGAGGGGGTTCGTGATGAAATTCGAAGTTTGCCTGGTTACCGAAAGTGCTCTCCCATGACTTTAAAGTCTTCTGTCAGCACCCTTTCGGACCTCAACGAGATCGCCGTTCTGCGCAACAAGGCACGCGCAATCGACCGTGCGCAAGCGGTCATCGAATTTGATCTAACCGGCACGGTAAAGAACGCTAACGAGAACTTCCTTTCCCTCATGGGCTATTCGCTGGCCGAGGTGCGTGGCCGACATCACTCCATGTTCTGCGAGCCGGAGATCGTCGAAGCTCCCGAATATGCCGCGTTTTGGAGTGATCTGGCGGAGGGCAAGCTCCACGACGGAGAGTTCAAGCGCATCGGACGCGGCGGACGCGAGGTGTGGATCCGGGCGAGCTACAATCCGATCCTCGACGACAACGGCGTGATCGTTGGCGTGGTCAAGTACGCGATGGATGTCACAGCGACCAAGTCGGTAGAGGCGGAACTCCTGGGAAAAGTAGCGGCGATCGACCGCGCAATGGCCGTGATCGAATTCGACCTCGAAGGCCACGTCCTCGCAGTGAACGAAAATTTCCTCACCCTGATGGGATATGCTCGGGAAGAGGTCATCGGTCAGCATCACCGGATGCTGTGCGGAGCCGACCAAACCCGAACACCCGCCTACAAGGCATTCTGGCAGAGGTTGGGGCGCGGCGACTATGAGAGCGGAGAGTACCGTCGTCTCGCCAAGGGCGGAAAGGATGTCTGGATCCAGGCGACCTACAATCCCATCTTCGATCTCAACGGCAACCCCTGCAAGGTGGTCAAGTATGCCTATGACGTGACTGCCAGCAAGATCCGGAACGCCGAGTTCGAAGGCAAGGTCAACGCGATCGGCCGGGCCCAGGCCGTCATCGAGTTCGACTTGCACGGCAATATCCTTGACGCGAACGAGAATTTTCTTGCCGCCGTCGGCTACTCACTGGAGGAAGTCCGGGGCAAGCACCACCGGATGTTCTGCGACCCTGCCTTCACGCAGACAGCGGAATACGCTTCCTTCTGGGACCGGCTTGGACGTGGCCAGTTCGAAGGAGGGGAATACCGGCGCCTCACCAGAAGCGGTAACGACATATGGCTTCAGGCGACTTACAATCCGATCCTCGACCTCGCAGGCCGCCCGATCAAGATCGTAAAGTTCGCCTCTGACATCACGCAGGCGAAACTGCGCAACATCGAGTTCGAGGGAAGGGTCGACGCGATCTCGCGGGGGCAGGCGGTCGTCGAATTCGATCTCGACGGACATGTCGTTTCCGCCAACGAGAACTTCCTACGGGTCATGGGATACTCACTTCGCGAAATCACGGGGCAGCACCACAGCATGTTCTGCAGCCAGGATTACATCGTCTCGGAAGACTACCGGGATTTCTGGCTGCGTCTCAACAAGGGTGAATTCTTTTCGGGGCGTTTTGCCCGCGTTGGAAAGTATGGCCGGGAAGTGCACATTCAGGGGATCTACAGCCCGATCGTCAATCTGCGGGGCGAGACGGTGCGCGTGGTGAAGTATGCCAGCGACATCACCGATCAGGTCAAGCTCGAGCATGACATCCGTTCGAAATCGCAGCAAATGACCAGCATTGTCGGAGAACTGTCCGGATCGATCGCGGAAATCACCGCTAACACCCGCACGGCCACCACGCTTGCGTCCGAGACGCAGGGCAATGCGGAACAGGGTTCAGAAGCGCTGGGCAGCGCGATCGCGGCAATCGATCTCATCCAGAAGTCCTCCACGGAAATCTCCGATATCGTCAAGGTGATTGGCGAGATCGCCAGTCAGACCAACCTTCTCGCCTTCAACGCGGCAATCGAAGCCGCAAGGGCAGGGGAACATGGGGTCGGGTTCTCGGTCGTCGCGGGCGAGGTCAGGAAACTCGCCGAGAGAAGTTCGGAAGCTGCGCACGAGATATCCAAGCTCATCCAGGAATCGACCATGCGCGTCAACCAGGGAACGGACCGGTCGCAGCATGCGAGACTGGCTTTCGAACGGATCGTCGGCAGCGTGAACAAGACCGGCGAGTCCATCCGGGAGATTGCGCAATCGACGGATGCTCAGCAGCGTGTCTCAAGGACTGTTGTCGAGCTCATCAATGACCTGACGTCATCGACGGCGCAACAGCGCAAAGTGGGTTAACCCATGAACCAGATGGTCAGATCTCTCGCGATGCCGGAAGTGCTGAGAGGCAGTCGCCCTGCAACGCAGCAGTTCGGCCTCCTGCGCATTGGCGAGGCGATGCTTGCCATCAATGTCGAGAATATCCGAGAAGTCGTTCCGGCGCCCGGTGGGCTATCGAATGCAGGCATCGCGGCAACCGGCTTGTGCGGGTTGTTCGAATTGAGAGGCAGCACCATCCCGGTTATGGATATCCGACCGATGCTCGGCCTGCCGGCGACGGAGGCCTACGGCGCCGTGATTCTGGTCCTGCGGGTAAGACAGAGGCTGATATGCATTTTTGCTGACGAAGTGCGCGGCATCGCGACAGAAGACGTCGCGGCACTCGATGAACTGGGCGTGTCGCGACCCGCTGTACAGGGACCTTTGGTCACGCATTCATTCTTCCACAGCGGAAAGGTAATCTCGGTCCTGGCAGCGGAGCGCATCTTGGCGTTGCCGGGAATTCCGTCGGTGCAAGAGCCAGTCGCGGAGGCGGTCGCAAAGACGAGCTCGAATGCGAAGCCGCTTCTGCTGTTCACGTGCGGCGCGTTTTCTTTCGGCGTTGCGGCCGGGGTGGTCGAGGCCACCGCGCCGACCGCGCAGTTGAAGGATTCGCCGATGAAGACGGAGACCTGCCTCGGTGTCATCGATCATCATGGCACCCAGGTGCCGGTTCTTGATACGCTTCGGGTGCTTGGCATGGGCGTCCTGTCGGAACGCAAGCAGTCGTCCGTCCTCGTCCTGCGTTACCCCGACGACCGGCTGCTGGGCTTTGCGCTCGATACCGTCGTCGATATACGGCCGATACCGTTGGGCGACATTATGGCGATGCCTGATCATGCCGTAGAGACCGGGTCTGTTCTCAGCGGTGTCTATTCCGTCGACGGACGGACATTGTTTCTCGTCCTCGACGAGCGGACAATGATGAGTGACGATGTCCTGCTGATGTTTTCGCGACTTTCATCCACCAAGCCCAAGACAGCGGCGGCCGGTCGAGCGCCGGGGCAGCGCGGAGACGCGTTGCTGCCATACTTGGTCTTCAGAGCAGGGGGAGACATGGCAACGCCGGTTGCCGATGTCCGGGAGATCGTCGAGATGCCGGAAGACTACGTTTCGTTGAACAATGTCGGACGCGGCACGATGGGCCTGTTTGTCCACCGTGGCACAGCTATCCCTCTCATCTCCCTTGCCAGACGGCTCCGGTTGCCTGCAGTTCCTCCCGGCCAAGAAAGTCGCGTTCTGCTCGTGTCGGACGGCCTCAAGACGACTGGCGTGGTGGTCGACAGTCTGGCACGGATCGAAATGGCCTCGAAATGTGCGACAGGACCGGACGCTACGGACTCCAGCGGGTTCGAGCACCGGATCCTGGGAGACTTCATGGTTCGGTCAGCGGACGGGCGGCTCCTCCCATATATCGACCTCAGAAAAGCCCTCGCTTGAAAGAGCCCGACTGTTGGTTGCAAAATCCAAGGTTGAGTCTTTACCTTTTGTTAACGCTGAGACGCCAAAACTCGTGTTGACGATCTTCCAACGGATTCTGATATGCCCGTCAGCGCGCTTTCCATTCTTGATCCAAACGCTCTCGACGACTATTGCGACCTGCGTTCGGTGCCGAAGCATCGTCATTTCGGAAAAAACGACATCGTTGACCGCCTGCGGTTGGCGGTTCCATTTGACTACATCTCCATCAGCGGTCTCGACGTCGACCACTACAGGTTCGGTCAGGGTTTTTCGATCGACACCGACATGCCTCCTGCATTCCTCGACGCCTATGACGCGGATCGCCTCTATCTGACCGACCCGTTCGTGCTAGCCGCGAAGGCCTCGAACGTGATCGTGGTCGAGAGCGAGGTCTACGCGGAAACTCCGCCGCCGCAGAGGCTCGTTTACCTGCAACGAACCTTCGGCCTGCACAACCGAACGCTTATCCCGATCCTCAGGAACGATGTCATTTACGGAGCGATCTGTTTTTCCCGCTCGACACCGTTTGACGAAAAAGAGTTGATCTTCCTTTCGCTGGTAGCGGAATCCATTCACACGGCTGTCACCAAGCCGCTGATGGATCGCTTCGCTGCCCACCAGCTTCGGCTTTCCAAGGGTGAAATTGCCTGCCTGACCCAGGCCAGTCTTGGGCTTACGAGCGAGGCGATTGCGGTCGCGACCGGATACCAGAACGATACGGTCAACAGTTACATAAAGTCGGCCGTGAAGAAGATCGGCGCGACCAACCGAACGCAGGCCATTGCCGAAGCTATACGCCGCCGGCTCATCGCATGATCGCATCGCCCTAGCTAAAAAGCGATCTGCCACAGGGCGCGGTCATCTTTTCGACCGTAAGCGCCTGAGGCAACAGCAAAGAAGTAAGAATTGAGCGATACGTCTCGTAACGTCTCTTTCTACTCCAATTCTCATTTCAAGATTCACCTAATATAAATGCCTCCGCCCTAGAATTAAGGCGTCCACAGCGTTGAACACGCAATCGGCATGACGCCGATCTGGGAGGAGCGCGCGGTGTATTCCACCACGCATGCCCCGATGGGACGCTGGCCAATAGGCACCCCCCGTTTCTGACAGCTTGTCGCGCGCGCCGCGAGTGTACTTCGTATCTTGGAGTTTCAAGTGATAAACCGCATCATGATCGCAGCCGTCATTGTCGCCGGCGCGCTGCTTCCTCTTCAGGCGACGGCGCTTGACTTGCCGAAAGGCAAGGTGGTGCTTACGGTGACTGGCACCAAGCTCGATCATCCCAACGTCGGTGGCAAAGCCCAGTTCGACATGCCTATGCTCGAAGCCCTTGCGGGCCGCACGGGTGAAATGGAGACCCCTTGGACCGAAGGCGTGGTCAAGTTCTCCGGCCCGCTTCTGCGGTCTGTACTCGAGGCAGCGGGGGCCCATGGCACCAAGCTCAAGGTCATTGCGCTCAACGATTATGCCGCTGACCTGCCGATGGAAGATGCAACCTCGCTCGACACAATGCTCGCCACGCGCATGGACGGCAAGCTGATGTCTGTCCGCGACAAGGGCCCGCTCTTCCTCGTGTATCCTTTCGATAAGGACCAAGGTCTGTTCAACGAGAAATACTTCTCCCGGTCGGTCTGGCAGATCAAGGATATCGAGGTCACTGAATGATCACTGCCGCCCAGCAGAGTGGCGATATCATCCGGAAAGCCAGCAAGGCGACCGTCGTGCTGCAGTGCTTTGCCGTGTTGCTGTTGCTGGGCCTCGTTTTTCTGTTTGCCGATATCTCAAGGAAATACTCCGCCCTGCAGGACGGCATTCGCGAGAACGCTTTGTGGTCCGTCTACCAGCTCGACCGGGAAGCGCGCCGGTTGCACGAGACCCTGCACATCATGCTCGTCGAAAACGACCTGACTCCGGAGCGCATCAAGGCTCTCGGGACGCGCTACGACATTCTGTACTCGCGAATGAATATTCTCGACAAAACCTCGTTCGAGACGAAGTTCAAAGTGGATGCGGCTGTTGCCGAGCAGGTCACTGCCATTCGCGACGCGGTGTTCGGTCGCAGCGCCGTTTTCGACAGACTGGCCGCAGGCGACCCCGTGGATCCGGTGCAGCTAGAGACAGCAGATTCAGAGTTTGAGAGGCTGGTAGAGAATACGGAAAAACTGCTTCTCTATACGAACAGCACCGTCAGCATCGAACGGGCTGAGGCTCGGGACGCAGTCCTTGACCTTCAGATGAAATCGGCGGGTCTCGTCGCACTTCTTGTCTGCTGCGTGGTATTCCTCATTCTTACGCTGCGACGTCAGCTCAAGTCAGTTCAGCTTGCCGGTCTCAGCCTGGAGGCGATTTCGAACCAGCTGAAGGAGTCATATCTCGCGGCGGAAGCCGGGAACCGCGCCAAGTCCCAGTTCATGGCCACGATGGGACACGAGATCCGCACACCTTTGAACGCCATTCTCGGAACTGCGGAACTACTGGAGTTGTCTCCGCTACCGCCGTCAGTTGCCCCTGGCCTGCAGACCATCAGGCGTTCTGGTCAGGCTCTTCTCGAAATCATCAACGAAATCCTCGACTTCGCAAAGATCGAACACGGAAAACTGGACGTCGAGACCCGCGCGGTTGACGTTCGGGCCGTCGTCACAGCCACGGTCGAAATGGTACGAGACAGAGCAACTGAACATGGAAATCGCATTGCGCTGGAACTGCCGACCTCGTTCACCACGCCGGTCATATCATCGGACCCCACCCGTCTGCGTCAGGTTCTTCTCAACCTGTTGAGCAACGCCATCAAATTCACGAGCGAGGGCACCGTCACGTTGCGCGTGCTGGAGATTGGCGATCCGCAAGACGCACAGCTGAGGTTTGAGATTGAAGATACAGGCATCGGGATCGACGGTGAAGGTCTTGGCAAGCTATTCCAGCCGTTCTCGCAGGTCGATGCGTCTATCAGCCGGAAATACGGTGGTACGGGACTGGGACTGACCATCTGCAAGCAGATCGTAGAGGCGCTGTCGGGAACAATAGGTGTCAACAGCCGCAAAGGCGAGGGCAGCATCTTTTGGTTCGTAATCCCTGCCAACCCGGCCGAGAAGGGTCTTGTCGACGCCTTGGCGGCAAAGGCCGCGCCCCAACAGTTTCAGTCATGGAATATCCTTCTTGTCGAGGATAACGTGATCAATCAGCAGGTCGCGGCGGGGTTTCTCGCCCATCTCGGCCAGTTGGTCACGATCGCGAACGACGGGCTGGAAGCCGTCAAACTGACGGAGACGACCCGCTTCGATCTCGTCCTCATGGACATGCAGATGCCGAGGCTGGACGGCATAGAGGCTACCAAGCAAATTCGCGCTTCCAACGGCCTTAGCCGGAACGCTCCCATCATCGCGATGACCGCGAATGCTTCTGACGACGACAGGCGGCTTTGCGAGGAGGCGGGGATGACGGGGTTCCAGTCGAAGCCGGTCTCGATGCATCAGCTTCGGGGTATCATCGGGTCTCTGGAGGCGGCTGCGGAAACTGCTGTGGAGCCTATCCAAAGTCCGAGCATCGATAACGCGTTCGAAACCCGGCGGTTGGAGATCGTGGAAGCACTGGGCGAAGAGACGTTCGACGAACTCCTGTCGAGCTTTTTCGAAGACGCAAGCCTACTCCTCACAGATCTTCACTCCGCCTTGGCCGTCAATGACCACCGTCATACCGATCATCTGCTGCACACTCTGAAGGGCGCAGCAAGCAGCGTCGGTCTTCAAGACGTGGCTGACCGGTCTCAGGACCTCCGTCATGCATCAATCACCGAAACCGTACTTGCAGACCTTGAAGACACAGTCACCCGCTACAGGCAGCTCCTTGTCGCATAAGGGACGTTCACATGCGCATTCTACTTGTCGACGACAATAAAACGAACCTCTCTCTCCTGACGAGACTCGTCGAGAAACTGCCGGACTGCGTCGCCATTCCCTATCTTCACCCCGAAGACGTGCTGGCAGATGCCCCGGCGCTCGAATTCGACATCGCGGTCATCGATTTCCAGATGCCTGTCTACAGCGGCATCGAGCTGTTGACCGAACTTGTTCGCTTCGAGAATTACCGCGACAAGCCCGTGGTATTTGTCACGGCCGATACCGATACGGCGACGCGCATGGCGGCGCTCAATGCAGGCGCGATCGACTTTCTGACGAAACCCGTGAACCCGCTGGAGTTCCAGGCCCGGATCAAGAACCTGGTCGCCCTCGTGGACGCGCGCAACAAGCTTGCTGACAAGGCCGAGTGGCTTCGTATCGAGGTCGAGAAAGCGGTCGTCGAGCTGCGTGCCCGCGAGGAGGAAATCATTGACCGCTTGACGATTGCAGCAAGCTACAAGGACTTCGAGACGGCCCGGCACACGCGGCGCGTAGGCCTTTATTCCGAAGCAATCGCGCGGGCCTACGGCATGGAGGCGCGGGCTTGTTCCGACATCAGGCTTGCCTCGCCGATGCACGATATCGGAAAGGTCGCCATTCCCGATGCCGTCCTCCTGAAGAACGGCAAGCTGACCGAACAGGAGTTCGCGGCCATGCAGCGACATACGGTCGTCGGCTGCGATATTCTCCGGGAATCGAAGTCGAGTCTTCTGCAGCTTGCTGCCGAAATTGCTGGCAGTCATCATGAACGCTGGGACGGGCAGGGGTACCCGTTCCGTCTTTCGGGTGAGACCATTCCGGTTTCCGGCCGCATCGTCGCCATTGCCGATAATTTCGATGCGTTGACGACCGCAAGGCCCTACAAAGAGGCGTGGAGCGTGGATCGCGCCGTAGCACACATACGTGAAAGATCGGGGAGCCACTTCGACCCCCGCTGCGTCGCTGCC
Organism: Rhizobium sp. Leaf306; assembly: GCF_001423425.1. GTDB lineage: Bacteria > Pseudomonadota > Alphaproteobacteria > Rhizobiales > Rhizobiaceae > Neorhizobium > Neorhizobium soli. Next base: position 709,947 of record NZ_LMNX01000003.1, on the reverse strand, counting down.
TTCGACAAGGCATTGTCCGTCATTCTCGAAATCATGGAGACCGATCGCAGGGAAAGCCTGCTTTCAGTGCCTACAAGCTGCATCCCGGTTCACGCTGGGTGCTCGCAGTCGAAGGAATCCTTTGAACGCTGCCGCCGCGCAATCAGCGATGCCCGCGTGGAGAAAAATGACGGTCCACTGACTGTTGCAATGATGACGTCACCAACAACACAGAACTACGAACTCGAAAATCAACCGACCGCTTTGCAAGGACGATGAAATGAACACTTTGCATCCTTCCAATTCTGCACGTTCCGGTGAGACCCTGGAAATCATCGCGTTCCGCCTTCACGACCAGGAGTTCTGCGTCAGGACGGTGACGATCCGCGAAATCCGCGGCTGGGGCCCCGCGACGCCGATCCCGCATTCACCCAGAGAGGTTCTGGGAGTGATGAACCTCCGCGGTGCAGTGATTCCGATCATCGACCTCGCCTGCAAGCTCGGTATGCGGAGTACCGAACCCAATGAGCGGAGTGCGATCGTCGTGGCGGAAGTCCACGGAATGGCCTTTGGTCTTGTTGTCGACCGGGTCTCGGACATCCTCACGATTCCCGTCGAAAACATGCAGCCTGTGCCTGACATGAACGCGGGTGCCGCGACGAGCTATTCCGACGGCATCATCGTCCAGCCCACAGGAATGATCTGTTTTCTGAACCTGGAACGAATGTTCGAAGGTTTGAATACCGCCGGCCTCATCGCCGCCTGATAGCTGCGCCGTTCGCACGCATCCGCCTAGACGCTCCGTGACTGTCAGATGACAGTTCGGTGCACGACCAAACTTGGCTTGCGGAAGCAGGTACAACCTGAAACGCAACTTACGCCTCAATCGCACAACGTATGAGTATTTGATTAAGACGAATTGCTGATTTTCGCATCGTAACCACAGTTTAACGAATCTGCCCTACAAATCGAGGGAGTGGGTAGGCGCTCGTCTTTTGTCAGCGCGAGACCGATTTCAGGATTTGCACTGCCCGGTAAACGGCAACAATTTTAGTTTGGGCCAATCGTCTAGAATTCCTTTTCCGATCGACCCCTGCGGTACCGGCGAGCAAGACGCCTTGCCACTGCATACGGTCAGTTTTTCCAAAATCCACAATCTGCGACCATACTGACTTCCGGCCCGTTGTGCCGGTGGCGGGTCGATGCCCGATGAGAGGTTGAAAATGTTAATACGAACAAAGCTTCTAGCCTGTCTTTTCGTCCTTGCTACGGCGCTACTGTTGATGGCTGGTTTTGCTTTCTATGCACTCGACGAAGAAGGCAAACTTGCCAATTCCATCGTTGAAGATCGCGTTATCCCCTTGGCACAGTTGAAGCAGGTCGCCGACAGTTACGCGGTAAACATCGTCGATACGGTCCACAAGGCCCGCGCGAGAACGGTGACAGCCCGGCAGGCGACCGAAAACATCGAGACCGCCATGAAGGTGATCGACCTGCGATGGCGCGAATATCGCAACACGAAGATGACAGCCGAAGAGTCGGCGATCGCTACGACCTTCGAGGCGTCTCGCTCAGCGGCCGATGCAAAGCTGAAAGGCCTGCTGACCCTGATTGCATCCGGCGATCTGGATGCCTTGGGACGCTTCGCCGACGCCGATCTTTATCCGACAATCGATCCGCTTGGTGGTCCAATCGACGAACTGGTGAAGCTTCAGCTTCGTGTCGCAGCCGAAACGCTCGCGACAGGAAAGGAGATGAAGGCTGGCCTGACATTGGTCATGGCGATCATTGCCTTCGCGGGTCTTATCGTCGTGGTGATTTCGGTGTGGACGGTTCGTTCTGCGGTTATTCGGCCGTTGACCGAGATGACGAGGGCCATGACCGAGTTGGCGGACGGCAAACTTGACGTGCGCATCTTCGGAGAGGGCCGCCGCGACGAGATCGGCACAATGGCAGGCGCCGTTGGTGTCTTCAGGCAAAGTGCGAAAGATCGAGCTCGTCTGGAGGCCGAGGCCGATGCAAACCGCAGCGTTTCGGAGCGGGAGCGTATTGAACGCGACCGGATCAGAGCCGCGGAAGCCGAAGCGATGGAGTTCGCTGTCGATAACCTGAAACATGGTCTCGATCAGCTTGCGAATGGGAACCTCGTGCATCGGATCGATGCAGCATTCGTTGCGCAGCTTGATGTGTTGAGGACGAACTTCAACAGCTCCATGGAACGCCTCGAGCAGACCTTGCGCACTGTCGGCCAGAACGCGCAGACGATCGCGGCGGGTTCCAACCAGATCATGTCGGCCGCCAATGATCTTTCGAAGCGCACCGAGCAACAGGCTGCCTCTGTTGAAGAAACGGCTGCTGCCCTTGAGCAGATCACGACCACCGTTGCCGGATCGAGCAAGCGTGCCGAAGCCGCTGGCCGCCTTGTCACCGAGACAAAGGACAGTGCCGAAAAATCTGGCGATGTCGTGCGAAAAGCGATTTCGGCAATGGGCGAAATCGAGCGCTCGTCGAACGAGATCGTCAATATCATAGGGGTCATCGATGATATCGCTTTCCAGACAAATCTGCTGGCATTGAATGCCGGCGTCGAGGCGGCGCGCGCCGGGGAGGCCGGAAAGGGATTTGCCGTCGTCGCGCAGGAGGTCCGTGAACTTGCTCAACGCTCTGCAAAGGCGGCGAAGGAGATCAAAACCCTGATCAACACGTCAGGCGAGCAGGTTCGAAACGGGGTTCAGCTTGTTGCAGAAACCGGAAAATCGCTCACTGAGATCGTCTCCCGCGTCCAGGACGTCAGCGTCAATGTCACCGCCATCGTCGAGGCGGCCAAGGAGCAGGCGGTCGGGCTCAAGGAAATCAATACGGCGGTCAATACGATGGACCAGGGCACGCAACAGAATGCGGCCATGGTCGAACAATCGACTGCAGCCAGCAACAGCCTTGCCCGCGAAGCAGATAACCTTTTCACCATGATTGGTCGGTTCACGTTGAGCAAAGGACATGACCTTCAACCTCGAACCGGAAACGCCAACGGCGCGCCCCATATGCCGTCCCCAGCCAGAAAGCTGATGGCGAGAGTGAACAGCTCTTTTCCAACAAGTGCTGCTGTCGCCGAGGCGTGGGAGGAGTTTTAGCCGCGGTCTGGTAAGGCTCCCAGGTCGGCCGGGATTACAAGCTACCGATGGTCGCGGCTGAACTAGGATTTGCATTTTTTAAACCCGCGGCCACTGCTTTGTTACGCTTCGTCTCTCTCGCTTCGTCTCTCACGCGTCGGCAAAGATAGCCGGAAATGGCGTGCTGATATCGGCGCTTCAGAGGCGGCGCGTTGAACCGTAGCGGACGTATCTACCGTCTCAGCCAAGGCCGCTAAGCCTGCTACACGCCATCAATATCCGTTGGTTCCATAATGCATATTATCTGATAACTGGTTGATGCTCTCTGTTGGGCGGCTCGGATTTTCCACGTCGCTGAAACTGCATCTCCCCTTCGCTTTGACGACAGCGCACGGTATCGATACCGCGCGCTGTCGACGTCATTCGAAGTTGCTCTAATGACCGTCGTAAGGTTCACTTGAACCCCGACGACCCCGCAGCCCGCTGGTGACTAGTTCCGCTTGGCGCGCCCGGGCTGTGCATTGCTGTCTTGCAGCAAGGTCGCCTGATCGGCGACAATCGCAGACGCCTCGTTTTTCAGGACGTCCTTGGCATTCTTGCGCGCATCCTCAAGAGCGATCTCAGCACTCAAGCTACGTTCATTTGCTTGCAGACCATCGTCTTCGCTGCCGACCAGGCCATTGTTGATCTGCTCGCGAGCCTTCAGACGACTGGCGACGGCTGCGAGTTCTGCCCGGCGTTCGGCCTCGTTGAGCGAGATGACCTTTTTCTCGCGCTGCTGCTTCAGTTCGGCAGCGTCCTCGATGAACCGCTGGAAATCCGGGTCATCCTTGATTCGGGCTTCGTGCTGGGTCTGCAGTTGTGGCAGAACCGATGCGACATTTCCGACTGCGGCATATTTGGCAGGCTTGATACGTGTCCATGGCAGGGCATTGTCATAGCTCGCCTCACCCAGCGTCTTCGGGTCAGAAAGGCCCGGGAGGTTGATATCCGGCGTCACACCGCGAAGCTGGGTCGTACCGCCATCGACGCGGAAGAACTGGGCGATGGTCAGTTTCAATTCGCCGTATTTCGATTCGCTGCTGCGCGTCGCCTGATCGAGATCCACGACGGTCTGCACGGTTCCCTTGCCGAAGCTGGGCTCGCCGATCACAACGCCTCGACCATAATCCTGGATAGCTGCAGCAAAGATCTCGGAGGCCGAAGCCGAACCGCGGTTGATGAGCACGCCGACCGGGCCCGCCCAAGCGGGAGCAGACCGATCGTCTTTCAGGATTTCAACCTTACCCTTGGCATCGCGCTGCTGCACGACCGGTCCCTTGCCGACAAAGAGCCCGGTGAGTTCAATCGCTTCAGACAGGGATCCGCCTCCGTTATCACGCAGGTCAATCAGGACGCCATCAACGCTTTCCTGTTTGAGTTCAACGAGCAGCTTGGCGACATCGCGGCTGGCGCTCTTGTAGTTCTTCTCGCCTTTGCGTCTCGCTTCGAAGTCCTCGTAAAAGGCAGGCAGAGTGATCACGCCGATGCGGCGGGCGACACCTTTGTCCTCGACCGGAATAATGCTTTTCTGGGCCGCCTGTTTTTCGAGACTAACCCGGTCGCGCACGAGGCTGATAACCCGGTGGCTTCCGGTCTCACCGGTATCTGCAGGCAGCACGTCCAGACGGACGACAGAATCCTTCGCGCCACGGATCATCTGCACAATTTCGTCGAGGCGCGTACCCACGACGTCCTTCATCGGGCCATCTTCACCTTGCGCAACGCCTGCGATGCGATCGCCGACAGCGAGCTTGCCGGAGAGTTGCGCCGGGCCGCCAGGCACGAGTTCACGGATCGTGGTGTAACCGTCGCGTTCTTGCAGAACCGCGCCGATACCGACGAGAGACAGGCTCATGGAGATGTCAAATTCAGCCGCTGCCCTCGCCCCGAAATAGTCCGTGTGCGGGTCAACCGACGTCGTGTAGGCAGCCATGAAAGACTGGAATACATCGTCGCTCTTATAACGGTAGGTCCGATCAAGGACGTTCTGGTAGCGCTTGTCGAGCGTCTCGCGGATCGTCGCGTCTTGGGAGCCTGCCAGTTTCAGGCGCAGCCAGTCGCTTTTCACACGCTTGCGCCACAGGTCGTTGCTTTCCTGTTGCGACTGCGGCCACGGCGCGTCGTCTCGTAGCACGGAATACTCTTCCCGCTGGGTGAAGTCGAAACCCTGCTTCAGCAACTCACGTGCATAGGTCAGGCGCTCTGAAACGCGCTGCGAATAAACGTTGAAAATCGAGAAGGGAAGCTTCAGATCCTCGTCCTCGATCGCATCGTCGATCTTCTTGCTGTTCGCGGCAAAGCTGTCGATATCGGATTTGAGAAAAAAGCTCCGGTCCGGATCCAGCGACTTGATGAAGCTGTTCATGATCTTGACCGACAGCGCGTCGTCCAGCGGTACGGGCTTGTAGCTGTAGCGGCCGAGAAACTGTGCGCTGATATTGGCCGCCTGTGCCTGCCGATCGAGCGGAGCGAGGACGGGGGGTGTGCCCGGTTCCAAGGCATAGGCTGCTGGTGCGATGGCAAGAAGTAGACCAAGGAAAGAATATCTCAGACGCATTCCGCTATGTTCCAATTGCGATGTCGGTTCGTTTTGCGCAATGGTGGTGCAACAATGATCGAGTTTTGGCAACTGTCTGGGTGTGCAATATTGCGTGTCCATCGCAAGAACCAGGACGAACGGCGTGCGCGGAGGGCCCCTGATTTCTGAAGAATGCCGTTCGCGGGCGTTCGGTCGTCAGGCTTCAATGCATGATCTTCTGAAGACCGCGCGGCAATCTATTCATGCATTCCGTGCCGTCAGAGGTCACAAGGAACTGGTCCTCGATCATCAGGGCACCAAAGCCATTCCCGTAGAAGGGCGTCTCGAGCGCCACCACCATGCCCGGCTGGATCAGTTCCTCATTTCCCATCGAGAAAAATGGCCATTCCTCGATGCCGGCACTGCCGCCGACCGAGTGCCCGAAATGCCCACGATGATATTCGCTCAATCCCCCACGACGGATGGCGGCCGTGACAACCCGATGCACCGCGCCGAATGTATTGCCGGGCCGGATGTGCTCGAGGCCCGCTTCAAATGCCTCGAGGAGGATCTTGTCGAGATCGTTCGCGAGCGGCGACGCCTCGCCATAGACGAAGGTTCGTGCGCTATCGGAAGAATATCCCTCCACCAGCGTTCCTACATCTGCCTTGATGAGCGCACCCGGAACAACCGTTGCGTTCGCGTCTGAAAGATCCGGGCCAACGGAGATGTAGTCCCATGACCCGGACAGGCTGACGCCCTTCCCGATTGCGAACGCCTTCGCGCCGGATTTCCAAGCGTCGGAAAGCGATTTTACAGAGGAGCCAGGCCGTATGGCCTCGACCATTCTGACGATGCCTGCCTCTGCCGCATTGGCCGCAAGACGCAATCGAGCGATCTCGACCGGCGTCTTCACCGAGCGCAGGCGGCGCAGAACCGCAGATCCATCGGTCAACAAGGCGCGGGGCAGATGGTGCTTTAGCGCGGCAAAATCGGCGGCGGGCATGAACTCCATGTCAACGCCAAGACGGGCCTCAGATAGACCGCGCTCACGAAGCAGTTCCCCCAGCAGGCCGAAGGACACTTCGCGATCAAAGGTTTCAGGCCTTTCCCCCGACGACCCACCTCGGCGATAGCACTGGTCGATTTGCGCGATGGAGCCGGCGTCCGTTGTATCGACGGTGTCGATCCAGATCCGATGACTGCGCAACTCGACATCATGTGCGGATTTGCGGATGCTTGGCAGGGCGTGATCGCTGACGACGGCGGCAAGCGCGAGCCCCGCATCCGCGGGGACAAAAGCGATTGCTGCCCCTGCCCTGCCCCACATCGTTGCGACGCCAGCGGGTGCGCCGATTGCGTAGCGGAATGCCTCGGGTTGGAATAGCAGCAGGCCGTCAAGATCGGCCTCTTGCATCAATCGCTCTGCCCTGTCCCGATCGATATCGCCCACTGCCTGTCCCCGTCGTCCGTAAAGATGCACCCCATGACATGGCGCACCGGACATCGGCCGGTCAAGATGCGGTGGCTCAACCCGTCGGCATATGTGTTTGTCGAACGTTCGATCCCGGTAGCGTCTGGGGATTGCGAACGTGCCGGGGATCGCGCAGCAGCGAGATCGAGCAAACGATCAGTACGAATATGCCCACGAAAATTAGACCGGGCCGAAGACGAAAACTGTTCACCGAGTATAGGCCTTGTTGCTTCTCACTCAGGCAATGATGACGAACGAAGCTGACTCCCAGCTGAAGGGTGGCCGTTGGTCTAGGGCATTCAGGTGCGTGTCAGGATCCGATGCAAATCCGTGGCAATCGAGTTCGCCGAGGATCAACCAGTGCCGATCTACAGTCTGTCCAGAACCGCACCTCCTTTCTTCCGCCCGCGGATGGGTAGCGTTACCCTGGCTGTGACAGGTGCGCTCTATCTGGCGGCCTTTACCAACCGGATGTTTCTCACGCGGGCTTTCGCCTATTTCGACAGTCACCTCGCCTTTGCTGCCTTCATACTCGGTCTCGCATGCCTTTTCGCAGCGTTGATCGTATCGTTGTCGCTCAAGTATGTCCTGAAGCCGGTTCTGGTCTTTCTCTTCGTGAGCGCTGCTGCGGGCTCCTGGTTCATGGACAGGTTCGGAACGATCATCGACGTCGACATGATCCGCAACGCCGTCCAGACGACGTCGTCCGAAGCCGGGCATCTGTTGACACCGGCCTTCGTGCTGCACATGGCTGTTTTCGGTATCCTGCCATCGCTCCTGGTCTGCTGGGTCAAGATCGAACACAGGCCTTTCTTCGGCAAAGTCTTGTGGAACAGCGCGGCAATCGTTCCACTTCTGCTGGTCGCGCTCGCCTGCGGAATGAGCAGCGCTCGCAGCATTGCCTCGGTCACGCGGCTCCACAAAGACCTGATGATGACACTTAACCCCTTCGTGCCGATCGGCAATGCCATCGGCTTTGCCATGGCGACCGGCGAGGACGAAACCGTCGTCGTGAAATCGCTCGGGACCGATGCCCGCGTCATTGCCCCGACATCCTCCGGCCGACCGCGCGTCGTGGTGATCGTTGTCGGAGAGACGGCCCGTGCCGAGAATTTTTCGCTTGGTGGCTACGGCCGCGACACCAATCCGGAGCTCGCCCGCCGAGACATTACCTACTTCAAGGAAACATCAAGCTGCGGCACGGCAACAGCGGTTTCCGTGCCCTGCATGTTTTCCAACCTGACACGGCGCGGCTATTCCCATCGTGCCGGCCTCGCGAATGAAAATCTGCTCGACGTCCTCGGTCACGCGGGTGTCAAAACGGAATGGTGGGACGACAACACCGGCAGCAAGAACGTTGCAAGCCGTACCGCCTACCACTCGTTTTCCGATGCCAACGATCCCCGCTACTGCAAAGACAGGGAGTGCCTCGACGAGGGGATGGTCGCGGCACTCGATGGCTGGCTCTCGACAGTCAAGGGCGACAGCGTCCTGGTCCTCCATCAGATGGGAAGTCATGGCCCCGCCTATTCTGAGCGCTATCCCACGGCGTTTGCCCGCTTCAAGCCGGAATGCCGCAATGCTGAACTGGGCAATTGCAAAACCGATGAGATCGTCAACGCCTATGACAACACGATCCTTTACACGGACCACATCCTCGCGTCGGTTATCGACAGTCTGAAGGCGCGTCAGGACGTCATCGCTCCAGCCATGATCTACATGTCCGATCACGGCGAGTCGCTCGGTGAGCATGGCCTTTATCTGCACGGCGCTCCGTATGTCGTTGCGCCATCGCAGCAGACCCACGTGCCCTTTGTGCTGTGGCAAGGGTCGGAGTTGAAAACCACGACCGATCCGCAATGCCTCTCTTCCCGAGCGGCTGCACCCGCCTCACATGACAATCTGTTTCACACCGTACTCGGAATGATGTCCGTTCGGACTTCGAGCTACAAACCGGACCTTGACGTAATGGCATCATGCCGGCGGGTGAGAGACAGTAGCGGCGTTGCCAGCGCGCGTGCAGACTTCTGACCCGTTCGACACTGGTGGTAGTCCGCTCAGACAGTTCTTCTCGACATCGTTTGCTGGGTTGGCAACAGGGCTCTCGTGCTTCGCTTGTGTGCGCACGATTGTCGCTCCACTTCCTGAGATTTCCGGCTATCCTCGTCTCCGGATCGCCGAAGCGAAATGGCAAAGGGATGGAGCAGACTGCTTGAGAGTTCTTCTGGTCGAGGATGACGTGACACTCGGGGAAGCGGTGCGCGACCATGTGGTGAGCGCCGACCATGCCGTCGACTGGACCAAGACGCTTGACGCTGCAGAGAGCGCCCTCTCGACGACCGGCTACGGTCTTGTCCTTCTGGATCTGCGCCTGCCGGATGGCAGCGGCATCGCGCTTTTGAAACGCCTGCGCGCCAAGGGTATTACCACGCCGGTAATCATTCTGACGGCACATGACCAGATTTCAGATCGCATCGAAGGATTGAACAGCGGTGCAGACGACTACCTCGTGAAGCCTTTCAACCTGGGTGAGCTGACGGCGCGCATGTTGGCGGTCAGTCGCCGGTACAGCGGCCGTCCGGTTTCGCTTCTTCGCGTGGGCGATCTCGAGATCGATGCGACCGACCGCCGCGTTACCGCAACGGGCACCGTCATCGAACTTTCCAGCCGGGAATGGGCCGTGCTTGACGCGCTGTCGTCTCGTGTCGGTGCGGTCGTTTCCAAATCACAGATCGAGGAAGCGCTTTACGCCTTCGGCTCGGAAATCGAGAGCAATACCGTCGAAGTCTATGTCAGCCGCTTGCGCAAGAAGCTTGGCCGCGACCACATCACAACACTGCGCGGAATTGGATATCGGCTAGGGTAGATCGATGAGCATGCTTCTTTCCAAGTCGGCGCCTTCCATGACCCGGCGTCTGATTTTGTGGCTGACCGTGGTGATGGCGTTTCTCTGGCTGCTTGCCGTGGGCCTCGGCCTGGTTGTGATGGAAGAGGAGCTCGCCGAAATTTTCGATGGCACTCTGCAGGATACGGCCGAGAGACTGGTTCCTCTTGCCGTCGACGACCTTGAACATCGCAGCCTCGTCGGCGCCTCCCCCCAACAACTACAGACCGCGAGTTCGAGCGGCGAACGGGAGTACCTGATCTATCAGGTGAGAGACACGGCCGGGCGGATCCTGATCCGTTCCCATGATGCGCCGGCAGAACCTTTCGAGGCGCCTCTGAAGGCAGGGCTGTGGCGAAGCGACACCTATCAATTTTATACCGCGGCGAATGGCGATCGGAGTGTCTTCGTGCAGGTCGCCGACGCTTTCGAAAACAGAGAAGAAGCGCTTCGCGAAGGCGCCATGGCACTGTTTCTGCCACTTCTGCTGCTCATTCCCGTCTGCGGAATGGCGATCTGGTTCGTGGTGCGGCGAGCTGTCCGTCCCGTCGGTGCGTTGCGCGAGGAGATCGAAACCAAGGACGGCGGCAACACCGAGCCGATCGACGCGACGGCGCTTCCGAAAGAGTTGATGCCGATTGCCGCATCGGTCAATCGGCTGATGCAGCGGCTGCGCACAGCACTTGATGCAGAGCGTGAATTTACCGCCAACAGCGCCCACGAGCTGAGAACGCCGATTGCGGGCGCGCTGGCGCAGACTCAGATGCTGGTCGCCGAACTTGTGGGAAGCCCTCATCGCCGGCGTGCCGACCAGGTTGAAGCCTCACTGACGCGACTGAGCCACCTTGCGGAAAAGATGCTGCAACTGTCTCGCGCGGAGGCGGGCATCGGCCTCGCCGACCACGCCGTCGATCTCGGTCGTGTTCTGGACATGGTGGTGACCGATTTTCAGCGCGGCATGGCCGATCCCGACCGGCTGGTCCTCCGCCATCCAACTGGCGCGCGCCTGACGGCGCCGGTGAGCGAAGACGGGTTCGCGATCGTGCTGCGCAATCTGATCGAAAACGCACTCATTCACGGGACGCCGGATAAACCGGTCGAGGTGTTTCTTGAGGATGGTGGCCCAGTGCGCATTACCAACGGATCGCCGGTTATGAGTGCGATTGAACTTGCCGCCATTCGCAAGCGCTTCGGGCGTGGCCGGACCGAAGCCGAAGGCTCCGGTCTCGGTCTTTCAATTGTGGACCGACTACTCGGTCAGATGAACGGACAGTTGATCCTCGCATCTCCGGCGACAGGACGCTCCGACGGTTTCGAAGCGCGGATAGAACTGCGCCATCTCTAGGCGATCGACGAGCTCGTTCACATCGGAGGCACGACGCCGTTGGTGCCGACAACGACCCGGCCGCTCGACATGGAGCCATCGGCCGCCTTTTCCGACGGCACAAACACAGTCGCGCCTGCCTTGATATCCGCTTCGACTGCTGACGCGAACGTCACGATCGGGGTGCCCTCAGGGATCGAGATCTTTTTCTCCTGGCCATTGTACGTCACGGTGACCGTGTGGCCATCGACGGATTTGACCGCATCGGCAACCGTCGCATTGGTCATCGAGCTGTTCGGCTTCAGATCCCAGGCGTAGCTGCCTTCGCCGGTGCCTTTCATCGCCGCCGGGAAGATCAGAACTTCAAGAGCGCCATCACCGCCATCGGCAGTCGGCAGCGAGGCGATCCCTACAAAGTCACCAGGCTTGATGTCATCGATAGAGGCCTTGGCAACGCTCGACACCTTCCAGTCATCCTTGAGCGTGATCTTGGCATTCGTGCCTTCGCGGGTTTTGACAGACAGGGTCTTGCCTTGAAGGCTCTCGACTGTACCGCGGACCCGGACGGTGTCTGCCGCAAAGGCCGAAACACCGAGCGTGACGGCGATCAGTGCGCCTGAGAGTATCGTAAAGCCGGTTCTGGAAATGGAGGACATGGTCTCTTCCTTTTTGAAACCCTTGAGGTCGTGTCGTGCTGCCGGTGGATTCGGGTTGAAAACCCTCCGACCTTCGCCGAGCGCGGCACGATGCCGGCGCGGAATTGTTGTCGCGCAGAGGCGACAGATCAGCCCCTCGCCCTCATCGGCCACCTGACGATGCCCGCCGCAAACAGGGCGATCCAGATCAGAACAGGCTGCAACGGCAATCTGACCATGTGATAAAGCCATTGCCACTGCGAGGCATCTGGCGCAGTCAGGCTGGTAACTGCGTGCTTGATATTGGCAGGAAACACGCAGGCTGCGTAAAGCGCCAGGCCAATGCCCGCATACCGACGCGACCACGGAACAAGCAATCCGATCGCGCCTGCGATCTCGCAGAGGCCCGTTACAAGAATCACCTCCGGTGCATCAGGGACCCAGCTGGGTGTGATGCTGAGAAACGGCCGCGGCACGGTGATATGCAGGACGCCCGCTGCGGCATAGAACAGGAAGAGGCCCAACCGGCACCGACGGCGCCAGACGGTCAGGTCCTGTCCCTCGCGTTCCCTGGCGGGTTCAATCCTTTGCATCTGCCGCTATCCGTCGCTCCACCGACTTTGCAATGGAGGCTAAGTCCTTGCGTCGGCCCGCAACGCTTTCCATGGCAGCCACCGCCAGATCCCTCGCGATGTAGTCGGACTTGTGCCCGAGCTTGTGGACGACGATCAGTTTTGCGCCGCGGATATCGCGCGCCAGATGTTTGGCATGGATTTCGGGAGACACGATCTCATCGGCATCACCGGTGATGATCACGGTCGGCGCCTTGATCTTCGGATATTGTCGCGAGGCAGTACGTGCCCAGTCGCTAAGCGCCGAAATTTCCCGCGCATTATGGCGAAATGCGGTTGGGCTCAGCGCCTGAAATGCATTGGTCTCGGCAATATAGCCGGCTGGGACAGGATTGGGAGAGAAGACTGCGCTGGCCGCCCCCTTGATCGCCAGCAGCCCCACCGGTGGAACGACGAGCGCACTGAAGACCTGGCCCGTGACAGGGGCTGTGGCTGCAGAATAATACCATGCGACGCTTCCGTCCCAGGGGTAGACCGCCGGCGACAGGAAGACGAGACCGGACACCATGTCCGGATGCCGAACTGCAAATGCTGCGGCGATGGCGCCCCCGAAGGAATGGCCGACGATAATGGCCTTGCCGATCCCCCGCTTCCTCATCAGTTGCGCGACGGCATCAGCCTGGCCATCCGGAAGGATATTCTGTTCGCTTCCTATATCGGAACTGCCATGTCCCGGTCGGTCGACGAACAGCAGTCGCGCCCTGCCCTGCAACGTCTTCCTGAACGAAAAGAGGGGATCTTTCAGGCTCGTGCTCGCACCATGGAGAAAAACGATCGGGGGAAGATCCGCTTTTTTATCCGGCTCGATCAGAACGCTGTTGAGTTTGTAACCGCCGACATCGATCCGGACCGCTTGTGGCACATGGTCATCGGCCGTCACCTGCCGCGCGCCGACGATGCCGAACGCCGCGAGCGCAAACCCCAGAAGCAAGACAATCTTTTGCATTAGTCCTCAATGCGTTTCGCCGAAATGAGCATTTCGCTCCTACTACGCGCGCGGGACAAGGAAAGTTTCAGTCCGGAATGATCAAAGGCGCAAGAGGCGCCCATAGTCGCAACACGCCGCGTTTGACAGCGGCGACGACGGGCGCGTTGCGGCGGATCGCATCTTCAGCCGTTTCTGCAGCAACAAGAATGAATTCGGCCTTCGCCCCCACAGCGATCGGTGGCGCCAGCATCCCGGTGATCTTCTCCGCATCTGTCGACACCATCTCGAAAACGCTGTGCATATCGGCTGCCGTCGAGAGCTGATCAAGATTGGCGTAGAGGCCTGCCATCCGAAGCAGTGAGGCGTCGCCGTACGGTGTGAACGGGTTTTGCACATTGTTGGTGGCGAGCGCGACATCCACCCCGAAGCGCTTCATCTGGGCTGCCGGAGCGATGCCTCGCGGCCGCATCGGGTTGTCGCGCGATCCGTTCAAAAACGCGTCTGTCGCGGGCAAGACGACGAGAGCGATACCGGCCTCGGCCATGCTCCGCGCCATCCTCTCACGCTCGTCAGGGTCGAAGGCTGCAAGCTTCGTTGCATGGCCGACAGTGACACGCCCGCCCCAGCCGAAGGCTTCGGTCTGCCTGATGATCTCGGGCAAAATGGAATTTCCGGGATCGAGATCGAAGTCGGCGTGGAAGTCGACATCAACGTTGTAACGACGGGCAAAGCCGAAGATGAGCTCGACATGGGCAACGGGATCAGGGTCCGTATAAGGACATCCGCCAATCAGATCCGCACCCATCCTCATGGCTTCGTGAAGAAGGTCGATGGTTTCAGGCTCGTTGGTCAGGCCTTCCTGCACGAAGGCGCAAAGCTGGACGTCGATGAGACCCGACCATCTGCGCTTCAGCCGCAGCAGACCTTCCAGACTTCGAAGACCTGCGCGTGGATCCACCTCGACGAAGCTGCGCATGCGCTGCGTACCCGCACGCACAGCCAATTCCAAGACTTGCGCGCCGCGCGCTTCGACATCCTCTGCGGTAAAGCTGCGTTTCGCTTGCGCCGTCAGCCGAACGGCTTCAGCAAGGGTCCCCTCGCACAGCGGGCAGCGGCCAAGGATCATCGCCTTGTCGAGATGGACATGCGCATCCGTCAGTCCCGGCAGGATCAGCACCCCTCCAGCATCGAAACGCGGCGACGATAGCTGTGCGGTCTGCTCTCCGATCGCGACTATCACGCCGTTCGAAACACTTAGCGACATGCCTTGGCGACCGTCCGCTAATCTCAGATTGTCGATGATAAAAGTACTCTGCCCGACAACGCTCATGAGACCACGCTGAGTAAACCGCTTCACAAAGACCAGACGTCGTTACTCGCCCATCACCCAACAATGCAAATATCCCATGTCGCAGTGCAACGCGAGTGTTTCTCAGAGCGACTGCGGGGAGTTGCGTTGGCTGTGTAACGGTCCGGAAATCGGCTTGTTGGGACGATTGCGCGGCGCAGTCTAGGTCACTGGCTCACAAGTCTGGCCGTTCGCAATTTGGGCTAGAGCAGGATTTTCATTGTTTCACGGTTTCGTGATGGCCTGTCTGAAATCCGGGTTCGATAGGGCGAGATGCTCGTTGATGCAGTGGATCTGCGATGGATGAGCCCACTTCGGGAGGTTTTCCGGCCCATGCAAATTGGATTTTTTGATGGACATCCACATCTCCCGCTCTACAAACAGGTCATGGACGGGCTGCAGATGCGCATAACGAATGTGCGTCTGAAGCGCGCTTTTAGTGCGTGACGTCTGACTTGATACAATCCTCGCGATACGCTGATCGGATTGGTTCTTCGCCGGCGATGGCTATATCGCCCAAATAAAATACACGGACGACCTTTGGCCGGAAAGCCTATGCTTCCGCCGTAGAGTAGATCCGACTGTCTAGGAGAATGCCCGCGCTACCGAGCCCGGGCCAAATTTTTAATGGCTTATGCAACTGAAAATGACGCGCCGCTCGAAGCGACACCGACCAAGATCAGTCTAAACAACGTCTACAAAATCTTCGGCGAGCGGCCTGACAAGGCCTTGGACATGATCCGCGCCGGCAAGACAAAATCCGAAATCCATTCAGCGACCGGTTGCTCCGTCGGTGTCAACGACGCGAGCTTCGAGATCAAAGCTGGCGAGATTTTCGTGATCATGGGCCTGTCCGGCTCCGGAAAATCCACCCTCCTTCGTCTACTGAACAGGCTCATCGAGCCGACATCCGGTGCGATAAAAATCGACGGGCGTGACATCACCCAGATGTCGCGCAAGGAACTGATCGATCTGCGGCGCCGCGATATCAGCATGGTGTTCCAGTCCTTCGCGCTTCTGCCCAACCGTACCGTGCTCAACAACGCTTCCTTCGGTCTCGAGGTCGCAGGCGTCAACGAAGCCGAGCGTCGGCAGAAGGCTCTCGTTGCTTTGAAGGCCGTGGGCCTCGACGGTTACGAGGACAGCCTTCCGGATCAGCTGTCCGGCGGCATGAAGCAGCGCGTCGGCCTTGCCCGTGCTTTGGCCAGTGAACCGACCATTCTTCTCATGGACGAAGCCTTCTCGGCACTTGACCCGCTCATCCGGACCGAGATGCAGGACGAGTTGGTCCGTCTTCAGTCCGAACAAAGCCGCACGATCGTCTTCGTCAGCCACGATCTCGACGAAGCCATGCGGATCGGCGACCGTATTTGCATCATGCAGAACGGCAGCGTCATTCAGGTCGGTACGCCGGACGAAATCGTCATGAGCCCGGCCAATGATTACGTCCGCTCCTTCTTCCGCAATGTTGATGTCAGCCATGTCTTCAAGGCCGGCGATGTTGCCCGCAAGACCCAGGTCACGATCATCGACCGTCAGGGTGTATCGGCCGCCGCCGCACTCGAACGCATGAAGCACTTCGACCGCGAATACGCGATCATTCTTGGTCGCGACAAGACCTACCAGGGAATGGTCAGCCAGACATCGCTTGTCGAAAAGCTGCGCGCCAAGGCGGATGATCCCTACCGCGGAGCGTTTCTCACCGGGATCGAGACAATCGCAGCCGACGAACCGCTGTCGAACGTTCTCGGCACGGTCGCCGCCAGCGCCTGGCCGGTCCCCGTCATCGATGACGCCAAGCGCTATCTCGGATCGATCAGCAAAACGACGCTGCTTGAAACGCTCGACCGCGCCAGCTGATTTCCATTCACGACCTTAGAATTGTTGCAGCGCCCTGCCGGCCCATGATGCAGGCGGCGCTGTAGCCGGCCAGAAACCGGAGACAGACATGAATTTCAACATCGGCGACGGTATCGATACAGCCGTCAACTACATCCTCGACAACTTCTCCCCCTTTCTCGATCTGATCGCGTCGGCGATCGGCTTTGTAACCGGGACGATCCAGGATGCGCTGCTTGCGCTCCCGATGCCCGTCGGCATTGCCATCTTTGTCGCGCTATCCCTCTGGCGGGTCGGCCTCGGCTTCGGCCTGCTGACCGGCATCGCACTTTGGCTGGTGGACCACATGGGTCTTTGGAGCGCCATGATGGAGACGCTTTCCTTGGTGATCGCGTCGACGCTGATGGCGATGATCATCGGCCTGCCGCTCGGCATTGCCATGGCGCGCAAGGATAGTGTCGCAGCCATCGTCCGGCCCATCCTCGATCTGATGCAGACCATGCCGGCGTTCGTCTACCTCATTCCGGCAGCGATGTTCTTCGGGCTTGGAGCGGTACCGGGTGCCATCGCCACGGTGATCTTTGCAATGCCGCCTGTCGTGCGACTGACCAATCTTGGCATTCGCCAGGTACATCACGAGTTCATCGAGGCAGGCAACGCGTTTGGCTGCACCTCGACGCAGCTTCTGTTCAAGATCCAGCTTCCCAATGCCCTGCCCTCGATCATGGCCGGTATCAACCAGACGATCATGCTGTCGCTGTCGATGGTCGTCATCGCTTCGATGATCGGCGCCGGCGGGCTCGGCAACACGGTCCTGACCGGTATCCAGCGCCTGGATGTGGGCACGGGTTTCGAGGGCGGTCTTGCCGTCGTCATCCTGGCCGTCATTCTCGACCGGATCACCCAGAGCCTCGGCCAGAAATCCAGAAAGCCGAACGCCCTCTGGCGCGCGCTTTTCAAGAGAAACGAGCGTGAGGATATGGTGACGGCAACCGCCTGATCCAGTCCTTCGCCGAACCGTGCGGGTGATGAACCCGCAATTGCAAACCTCCCAAAAAGGAGACTACATGTTCAAGACCCTCGCAACCCTCGGGCTCGCCGCCACCCTCATCGGTGGATCTGTGACCGCAACGATGGCGCAGGACGCCAAGCCGGTAAAGATCGGCTGGTCCGCTTGGTCCGATGCTGAATTTGTCACCAAGCTCGCCGCCAAGCTCATCAAGGATGAACTCGGCACGGAAGTCGAGCTGGTACAGTCCGATGTCGCTCCGCTGTACCAGGGTGTCAGCCGCGGCGATCTCGACGCGATGATGATGGCCTGGCTGCCGCAGACCCATGCGGACTACTACGAGAAGGTGAAGGACAAGGTCGAAACGCTCGGTACCGTCTATGACGGCGCAAAGCTGGGCTGGGTCGTTCCGGCCTATATCCCGGAAAGCGAGATCGCTTCGATCGAGGATCTGAAGAAGCCTGAAGTGCAGAAGAAGCTTTCCGGCATCGTGCAGGGCATCGATCCGGGCGCAGGTCTGACACGGTTGTCAGAAAAGGCCGTTAAGGATTACGGTCTCGACGACTACAAGCTGCAGATCTCCAGTGAGGCGGGCATGCTGACGACTGTCGATCGCGCCATGCGCAGCGAAAAGTGGTTCGTCGCCACGTCCTGGAGCCCCCATTGGATGTTCGGCAAGTACAAGCTTCGTTACCTGACCGACCCCAAGAAGTCGCTGGGTGAAGCAGAACACGTCGACGTCCTTGCCCGCAAGGATTTCAAGACCGAAAATCCGAAGGTTGCCGGCTTCCTCTCGCGCATGAAGCTGCCGATCGCTGATCTCGAAGCGGGGATGTTTACCGCGCAGGAGACGTCCTACGACGAAGCGGTCGCAAAATACATCAAGGACCATCCGGATCAGGTCAAGGCCTGGGTTGGAGAAGACGGCTGACATAGGCCTCGGGCTTCGCGGGTATCCGCGGAGCCCTTTTGCTACTTGATGCCAGCGTCCAGTTGTTAGGAGCAGACGATGTTTATTGACGGAACGGATCTCGACCAGGCTACCGGCGATACGCTCGGCGGGCGTATCTCGCTGGCACGCGATGCGACTGATCTTTCGGTAGATGATGCTGCCCACATGTCCGGTGTTGACCGGAGTGTCTGGGAGGCCTGGGAGAACGACCGTGACGCACCGATCGCAACCGATCTCGAGATCGTCGCACGCTCCCTGCAGGTAAGCCTCGGCTGGTTGATTACCGGCCGCGGTGTCGGGCCGAAGTGGGACAGCTAGACTGTCAGCGTTGAAGCTCTACCAGAAGCGGAATTACCGCACGTTCAGGCCCGTACGACGAGCTGCAACCCGCTCGACGGCGGACAGCGTGTCGTAGATGAGGATCGCAAGAGCGCCGACGATCAGGCCGCCTTGCAGGATAAAGGCGAGGTTGTTGGCCTGCAGGCCGGCGATGATGACTTCGCCAAGGGTTTTTGCGGCAACGGTCGAACCGATCGTGGCCGTGGCGAGACTGATCACGACCGACAGACGGATACCGGCGAGGATGACGGGTGTGGCGAGCGGCAGCTCGACCTTGAACAGCCGCTGCAACCCGGTCATGCCTGTCCCGCGCGCCGCCTCCATGACAGACGGCGGAAGGGTCGTCAGCCCCGTCAGTGTGTTTTCGAAAATCGGCAGCAAACCGTAGAGAAAGAGCGCGACCAGCGTCGGTTTTTCACCAAACCCCAGCGTTGGAACCGCGAGCGCCAGCACCGCTACTGGCGGGAAGGTTTGCCCGATATTCACGAGGCCCCGCGAGAGCGGCAAAAACTCGGCGCCGATCGGCCGCGTCACGAGAATTGCCATGGGAACAGCCACAAGAATCGCTGCTGTCGTGGCGATGGCGACCGTCCTCAGATGCAGAAGCGTGAGTGTCAGAAGACTTCCCTGATTGTAGATCGCGGGCGCATTCTGCTGAACCAGCGGGCGCAGGATGGGATCGAACGATTCGGGCATCAGCAGGAACGTCAGCAGAAGAACGAGCAGTAACGCCCGCAGCATGAGAGGAAGCCACGCTCTCATGCCAGACCCGCCGCGCGCTTCGAAAGTCCTTCGACCGAAACAGAGCCGATGATCCGCCCATCGGATGCGCGAACAGGCAATGCCTGCTGTCCCGTCCACAAAAGCTTTGATAGCGCTTCTCGCTGGCTCATGTCTTCGGACAGTGGTTCCCCTGTCGCTTGATTGGGCTCGACGGCCTCACCGATAGTCTGCATCGACAGGAGCCGGAACGGCCGCTCCGTATCACCGATCAGGGTCTCGACGAACGGGGTCGCAGGCTGTCGAACCAGCTCGACGGGCGCGCCGTATTGAACGACCTTGCCCTTGTCCATCACCGCAATCCGGTCCGCCAGATGAAAGGCCTCGTCCATATCGTGCGTGACGAGAACGATGGTCGTGCCGAGCACTTTTTGAATGCTGATAAGGTCCTGCTGCGCCTTGGCGCGAATGATCGGGTCGAGAGCGCCGAACGGCTCATCCATCAGGAGCACGTTGGGTTCAGCCGCAAGTGCGCGTGCCACGCCGACGCGCTGTTGCTGCCCGCCGGAGAGTTCATGCGGAAAACGCGACGCGAAATCGGCGGGGTCGAGCTGGAAGAGTTCGAGCAGCTCTTTTACTTTGGCGTCAATGCGGGGCCGGTCCCAGCCAAGCAGACCCGGAACAGTGGCGATATTCTGCGCGACGGTTCGATGCGGAAAAAGCCCGTGTCCCTGGATCGCGTAGCCGATCCTGCGCCGCAGTTCGAACCCCGGCAGGTCGCGATTGTCGACGCCGTCGAGCTTGATGGTTCCGGAGGTCGGTTCCACGAGCCGGTTGATCATCCGCAGAAGCGTGGTCTTGCCGGAGCCGGACGTTCCGACAATGACCGTTACCGTGCGCGGTTGGATCGTCATAGTCACTGTGTCGACAACCGTATTGTCGCCGTAACGCTTGGTGAGGGTCTCGATTTCGATCATGCGGCTTTGCCTCGAGTGCCAACAGGGGCGTTCAGTTCGACGAGTGCGTCCAATACGGTGGCTGCGGTGAAGGCGAGCACGACGGTGGGTACGGCGCCCAGGAGCACAAGATCCATTGCCGTCTGGCCGACGCCCTGGAAGACGAAGACGCCGAACCCGCCGCCGCCGATCAGGGCCGCAATGGTCGCAAGCCCGATATTCTGAACCAGAACGATGCGGATACCGGTCAGGATGACGGGCATGGCGAGCGGCAGTTCGATGCCGAACAGGCGTTGGCGCCCGGTCATGCCGACTCCGCGGGCCGCCTCGTTTGCTTCCCGGGGCACGCCTTCGAGTCCCACGACGGTGTTGGCGACAACAGGCAACAGGGAGTAGAGGAACAGCGCCACGAACGCGGGTGCAGCGCCAATGCCGCGTATGCCGATCGCGGCCGCACCCGGCACGTTGATGGCGATCCAGCCGAGCGGCGCGATGAGAATGCCGAACAGGGCAATCGACGGGATCGTCTGGACGAAGTTCAGCGTGTTGAGAATGCCGGCACGCAAGGACGTGACTCGGTGGGCAAGAACGCCGAGGGGAAGACCGACGACGGCGGCTGCAATCAGCGATCCGATCGCCAATGTCACATGTTTTCCCGCTTCCTGCCAGAAGACGTCGGCGCGGCCCGCATATTCCCTGATGATGGAAAGTCCGTCCCAGAGACCCGAAGACAGGACGAGCGCGATGCCCGCTAGGCTGACCGCCAGCAAGGCGATCCGAACGACGGGTGTTGGCCGCAGTCTGGCGATCGCATCGGCGGCGAGCAGAGCGAAGGCAAGCATCAACAGCCAGGCACCGGAGGCCGGCGAAACACGAGCATAGGTATTGCCGTCCGGCGTCAGAAACGACGCGGCGGAACCGACGGAGATGGCCAGTCCCGCGAGAACGGCCGCCGCAGCCGACAGCCTCAGATAAAGAGGTGTTTTGAAGAGTGTGATGAGGATCGCGACGCTGATAACGACGACGAAGGAGATCGACGTGGATGGCGGCAGGGATTCCCAGAGAGACTTCCCCTGCCCCGGCACGATCCGGTTGGGACGGAAAATCATGAGGGGCGCGAAGAAGGCAGCGTAGACCGCCAGCAGCGCCACGACGACACCCAGCTTATCGAGGCGAAGCTTCAATCCGATCCTCCTTGGCCCCCGGATGATGCATCCCTCCCTTTCGGGAGGAACGCATCAAGCAGACAGTGTTACTTCAGAAAGCCGTTCTTCTTAAGAAAGGCTTCGGCAACGGCCTTCGGCGGTTCGCCACCGAGCTGCACGCGACCGTTCAACTCCTGGAGCGTCACAAGATCGAGCTTTTCGAAGACCGGCTTCAGAAGCGTTTCGATCTGCGGATGCTCCTTCAGAACCGCTTCACGGATGATCGGAGCCGGCTGGTAGACCGGCTGGACGCCCTTGTCGTCTTCCAGAACGACGAGACCTGATGGCGCAATGCCACCGTCCGTGCCGTAGACCATCGCCGCATTGGCCCCGTTGGTCTGGTTTGCAGCTGCCGCGATCGTGGCAGCGGTGTCGCCGCCGGACAGCGTGATCAGCTGGTCGGACTTCAGCGTGAAGCCGTAGGTCTTCTGGAAGGCCGGAAGAGCTGCAGCCGAATTGACGAATTCCGAGGAGGCAGCCAAAACGACCTTACCGCCGCCAGCAACATACGAGCCGAATTCGCTAAAGGTCTTGATCTTGCCTTCGTTCGCGACTTCCTTGCGGATGGCGACCGCCCAGGTGTTGTTTGCCGGAGACGGGGTCAGCCAGACAATCTTGTTTGCATCGTAATCCAGCTTCTTGGCCTCAGTATAGGCCTTTGCCGCATCCTTCCAGGCCGGGTCTTCGGCTTTTTCGAAGAAGAACGCCGCATTGCCGGTATATTCCGGATAGATGTCGATTTCGCCAGCGGTAATCGCCTTGCGCACGACAGGTGTGGCGCCGAGCTGAACGCGATCCGTCGTCTTGATGTCGTTTGCGTTCAGGATGGACAAAATGATGTTGCCGAGGACGCCGCCCTCGGTATCGATCTTTGATGATACGACGACTTGCGCCGATGCCGTGGCCGCAGATGCGGCAATGGCGAATATGGTTCCGATCACGATCTTGGGCAGGTGCACGGCCGGTATCTCCCTGTTTACAACTAGTCTTGCCTCGCGCGCCCAACCGCAATCGTCCGGACGCAAACGCCTATATATGCCGCCGGTTCAAGAAGAATAGTGGAGCAACGTCACGTCGGTCATTTGCGGTATGCCTCGTCCTGAAACCGAGGCCGTATGCCGTCTCCGGATCCGACAGCAGCTCGGAAACGACTGCCCGGCGGGAGGAACGATCGCGCCTTCTTCGAGTTATGTCGATGCCGCCCCTAGCATCCCTTTCAGCGAACATTTCGGAGGCCCACCCATGGCAGACAACATCAGCAATCCTGAAGGCAAAGGCCCTGCAGGTGGTTGGGGCTCGGTAAAGTCGATTTTCCGGATCTACGGCGAGAGTTCGCCTCCACCAGCGTTTCTCGAAACGTTGTCTCGCCAAAACAAGCCGGGCGGATTCATGTGCGTCTCGTGCGCCTGGCCAAAGCCCAAAAACTATCACCCTTTCGAGTTTTGCGAGAATGGTGCCAAGGCCACCATGTGGGACCTGACCAACTCCCGTTGCGGACCTGATTTCTTCAAGAAGCACACGGTGGAGGAGCTGAAGGGCTGGAAAGACCACGATCTGGAGATGACAGGTCGCCTGACCCATCCTCTCCGCTTCGATCACGCGACCGGACAATACGTGGAAGCCACCTGGAACGAGGCTTTCCAGAAGATCGGCGCAACGCTAAAGCGCCTGGAGAAGAAGAGCGTAGTCTTCTATTCGTCCGGCCATGCCGGACTGGAAGCATCCTACCTCTATGCCTTGCTGGCACGCGCTTATGGCAACAACAACCTGCCGCAGAGCTCGAACATGTGCCACGAGACGACGTCCGTCGGCCTCACCAAGGTCATCGGCTCTCCGGTCGGTACCATCGTCTGGGAAGATTTGGAAAAGACCGACGCCTTCTTCTTCTTCGGCCAGAACCCGGGCACCAACAGTCCACGTTTCCTGCATCCGCTGCAGGAAGCCAAAAAGCGCGGCGCGAAGATCGTCACATTCAACCCTGTCATCGAGCAGGGTCTCGTGTCGTTCGTGAACCCGCAAAATCCGCTCGACATGGTCACGGGCAACGAGACCAAGATATCTGATCAGTATCTGCAGGTGCAGGCCGGTGGTGACGTCGCTGCCATGCTGGGTCTCTGTAAGACCGTCGTCGAGGCCGATGATGCAGCGGTTGCCGCTGGCCGGGCGCGCGTTCTCGATGTCGATTTCATCGCCGAGCATACGACGGGCTTCGACAAGTTCATCGAATGCGTGCGCGATACGCCTTGGTCGGACATTGTGCGCGAAAGCGGGCTCACGGAGGCTGATCTGCGCGAGGCAGGCGCGACTTATATTGCCGCCAAGCGCGTCGTCGGCGTCTACGGAATGGGACTGACCCAGCACTCGCAGGGCGGCCTTAACATCGCGATGCTAGTCAACCTTCTCCTCCTGCGCGGCAATATCGGCCGTGAGGGCGCTGGTTGCTGTCCGGTGCGTGGCCACTCGAACGTTCAGGGCCAGCGGACCGTCGGCATCGCCGAAAAGACCAAGCTCATCCCGATGGACAAACTGAAGGAACTGTTCGATTTCGATCCTCCGACCGAGGACGGAACGCACATCGTCGATGCGGTCAAAGGCATGATGGCGGGAACCATCCGCGCCACAATCTCACTCGGCGGCAATCTGCTTCGCGCCGTGCCGGATCAGGTCGATATGGAGCGGGTCTGGGCCGAGCAGGAGCTGACGGTCATGGTCTCGACCAAGCTCAACCGCAGCCATCTGTTTCCGGGCAAGGAGGCCTGGATCTTGCCATGTCTCAGCAGAACCGAGATCGACATGCAGGCGACCGGAAATCAGTCCGTCACGACGGAAGACAGCTTCTCCCACATTTCCGGTTCGATCGGAAAGCGGACGCCGGCATCCAAGCAACTCCAGAGCGAACTTGCGATCGTGACCGGCATCGCCAAGGCAACCCTCGACCATAACCCGAAGCTGAAATGGGACGAATGGACGCGGGACTACAGCCTCGTTCGCAATCTCATCGAGGCAACCTACCCCGACGACTTCAAGCATTACAACCAGCGCATGTTCGAGCCCGGCGGCTTTTATCGCGGCAATGATGCACACGAACGGAAGTGGAATACTGAGGAAAAGAAAGCGGTCTTTACAACGCCGCATCAGCTCAACGCGTTGTCGTTCGAGGATGCGCCTGGTCGGTTCCGGCTGATCACGATGCGATCCAACGACCAGTTTAACACAACGATCTATGGCTATTCGGATCGATTCCGCGGCATCGAGGGTACGCGAGACGTGCTTCTCATGTGTCCGGAAGACATCGCTGCAGCAGGACTTCGGGAAGGTCAGGTCGTATCGCTCGTCAGTGACTTCGAAGACGGCAAACACCGCGAACTCAGCGGGCTGACGGTCAGAGCGCACAAGCTTCCGCGCGGCACGATCGGCGGGTACTATCCCGAATGCAATGTGCTGAACGCAATCGACCATCACGACGAGATGTCCAAGACGCCGGCGTCCAAGGCAATCCCGGTAAAAATCGTCAGCCACTGATTCCGAAAGCGAGTACCGTCCGGTACAGTGCCCGCCACGCCAGGTAAACCCGGTTTGGCGGGCACACTTCGTTCTGCTTAGGCGCTTTCAATTTCGCCAAGAAACGCATCTCGATTGTTCTGCACGACCGCCAAAAGGTAGTCGGCGACGGAACGTACACGGGGAATGCGGCTCATGTCGCGGTGACGGACCAGGTAGTAGTGCCGGGTCAACTGCACCTCGCGGGGCAGCACCAGCTCGAGATCCGGCTGACGGCGCGCAATGAAATGCGGCAGGATGCAGAGACCCTGACCCTGAAGCGTCGCCGTCAGTTGCGCCGAGATGCTTGAGCTCTGAAACCGCGGCCGGATTCCCGGATGGACGTCGCCAAGATAGTCCAGTCCCGGCGCAAAGATCATATCCTGGATGTAGCCGATGAACGGGTGTAGCAGCAGGTCGTCGCGGCTTTTAATCTCCGGTCGCTCGGACAGGTAGGATTTTGCGCCGTAGATGTTCAGCCGATAGTCGGTGATCTTCTCGATTTCGTAGGGTCCGCCCTTCGGCGGATCGAGCGAGATGGCAATGTCGGCCTCCTTGCGCGACAAGGACATGATCTGCTGGATCGTCACCAGCTCGAGCGAGAGATTGGGATGCTGGACGGTGAAATCACCGATCTGATGCGCGAGGAAGAAGTTCGCAATTCCTTCCGGAGCACTAAGACGGACCACGCCCTGGTGAGCAGCGCTCCCCGAGAAGATATCCATCTGCAACCGGTCCGCTTCCGCCTCCATGCGTTCCGCCGCTTCGATGAAGCGTTGTCCAATTCCGGTTAGGACATAACCGCGCGGATTGCGCTCGAAAAGCTTGATCCGGAGACTGAATTCCAGTCGGTCGATGCGGCGAGATACGGTGGCATGGCTGGTGCGCAATTGCCGGGCCGCGACGGAAAGCTGCCCGGTTCGGGCGACGGCCAGGAAATATTGAAGGTCGTCCCAGGTGAAGTTCGGGCTGGCTGTCATGTCGGCGGTTAGCGCTCCAATTTTCCTATTTGTTCAAACGCTGTCACGTGTCTGTTCAAAATTGAACAGAGGCTGTTTGCAATTAATAGCGCGCTCCTCCTTGCGTCAACGTTCGTTTTACTCGACCATACCCACAGGAGGGGCTGCTTTGAGGAGGGTGGCCCGCCAAATTTGAACAGATTCGCGCGCTGTTATCTCTGGGAGGAGACCTTATGCGAAAGACGTTTGTGGCGTCCGTTGTTACACCGCTGGCCGTATTGCTCGCCAGCAGCACTGCATTTTCCCAAACGGCATCCGACGGCAAGGTCAGGATCGGTATCCTGAACGACCAGTCCGGCGTGTATTCCGATTTCGGCGGCAAGTCGTCCGTTGAGGCTGCAAAGATGGCGGTCGAGGATTTTGGCGGCAAGGTTCTGGATGTGCCGATCGAGGTCATCGACGCCGACCATCAGAACAAGCCCGACATCGCCTCCAACATCGCCCGCCAGTGGTACGATACCCAGCAGGTCGATACGATCATGGACCTGACAACGTCGTCGGTCGGTCTCGCGGTCCAGGCGCTGTCCAAGGACAAGAAGAAGATCACCATCAACACCGGTGCGGCGACCACTGATCTCACGGGCAAGTCCTGCACGCCCTACGGCTTTCACTGGGCATATGATACCCACGCGCTTGCGGTCGGCACAGGCGGTGCGATGGTCAAGCAGGGCGGTGACAGCTGGTTTTTCCTGACCGCGGACTATGCATTCGGCTATTCCCTCGAGCAGCAGACCAGTGACTACGTGAAGGCCAATGGCGGCACGGTCGTCGGTTCGGTGCGGCATCCCCTGTCGAGCCAGGATTTCTCATCCTTCCTGCTGCAGGCGCAGTCATCAGGCGCGAAGGTGATCGGGCTTGCCAACGCCGGTCTCGACACGGCCAACTCGATCAAGCAGGCGGCCGAGTTCGGTATTGTCCAAGGCGGTCAGAAATTGGCAGCGCTCCTGTTCACGCTGGCCGAAGTGCACGGGCTCGGACTTGAGGCAGCACAAGGCCTGACGCTGACGGAAGGTTATTACTGGAACCTCGACGACAAGAGCCGCGAGTTTGCCAAGAAGTTTTTTGCCCGGACCAACAAGATGCCGAACATGGTTCATGCGGGCACCTATTCTGCCGTGACGCAGTATCTCAAAGCCGTGCAGAAGGCCGGTACGGACGAAAGCGACGCGGTTTCCAAAGCGCTGCATGAAATGCCGGTCGACGACTTCTTCGCTCGCGGCGGTACGGTTGGCGCAAACGGCCGAATGATCCACGACATGTACCTTTTGCAGGTGAAGAAGCCTGATGAAAGCAAGGAACCGTGGGACTATTACAACGTGCTTGCCACCATTCCCGGCAAGGAGGCCTATCTCGACCCGGCCAAGGCCGGTTGCGAGCTGGTGAAGTGAGCGATGGCAGTCGCATCGATCTCGACTAACGAGCAGCCACGGGTGGTCTTGTCCGCCCGTGGCCTGTCGAAGAGCTTTGGAGCATTCGCAGCCGTCAAGAATGTCGATCTCGATGTTCACGACGCCAGTGTCCATGCGCTGATCGGTCCGAATGGCGCCGGCAAGACGACGGTGTTCAATCTGCTCACCAAGTTTTTGCAGCCGACCGCCGGTTCGATCACGCTGCTCGGCGCCGACATCACGAAACTGCCGCCGGACAAGGTGGCGCGCATGGGGCTGGTCCGCTCCTTCCAGATCTCAGCCGTGTTTCCGCATCTGACAGTGCGTGACAATGTCCGCGTCGCATTGCAGCGTCCGAGCGGGTTGTCGACGCAGTTCTGGCTGCCGCTCTCCTCGCTCGACCGGCTGGATGCCCGCGCCGACGAGCTGATCGAGACTGTGGGGCTGAAACGCGAGCGCAACGCGCTGGCTGCCGACCTTTCCTACGGTCGCAAGCGGGTACTGGAGATTGCCACGACTTTGGCACTCGATCCCAAAGTGCTGCTGCTCGACGAGCCGATGGCCGGCATGGGCCAGGAGGATATCGGTACCGTGTCCGCCATCATCCGCGAAGTGGCGAAAACCCGCGCGGTGCTGATGGTGGAGCACAATCTTTCCGTCGTTGCAGATATCTGCCACCACGTCACAGTACTGCAGCGTGGCGAAATTCTGGCCGAGGGCGATTACGCGACGGTCAGCCAGGATCCGCGCGTCCGCACGGCTTACATGGGCACGGAGGAAGCATGATGGCGCAACCCCTGCTTCAGGTTTCCAATCTAAATGCCTGGTATGGTGAAAGCCACGTCCTGCACGGCGTCGACATGACGGTGCATGAGGGCGAAACCATCACCATTCTCGGTCGCAACGGCGTCGGCAAGACCACGACGCTGCGCACGATCATGGGCATCATCCGCGAACGCCGCGGCGAGATCCTCTTTTCCGGCCAGGACATGTCGCGGGTTCCATTGCACAGAACCGCCCATGCGGGTCTCGGCTTTGTGCCTGAGGAGCGTGGTATCTTCTCGACGCTGACCGTCGAGGAAAACCTCATGCTGCCGCCGGTCGTTGCGCAAGGGGGAATGCCACTCAGCGAGATCTACGAGCTATTCCCGAACCTTCACGAACGCCGCTCCAGCCCGGGCACGAAGCTCTCCGGTGGCGAACAGCAGATGCTGGCGATCGCCCGTATCCTGCGCACCGGGGTAAAACTGCTCATCCTCGACGAGCCGACCGAAGGGCTTGCGCCTGTCATCGTGCAGCGCATCGGCGAAGTCCTGAAGACGCTCAAAGACCGCGGCATGACGGTGCTGATGGTCGAGCAAAATTTTCGCTTCGCAAGCCGCGTCGCTGACCGGTTCTACCTGATGGATCACGGAAAAATGGTGGCAAATTTTCCCGTCGGCGAACTGCCCGAGAGGATGGACATGCTGCACAAGGTTCTGGGGGTTTGAGCATGGTCGCAATGCAAACGGATCACCGCACGGACGACCTGGCAACGCGCTCGCGTCCAGTTTCGGTAAAATCAGACGACGCCAGGAGCGCCGCACCATGACCATGATTTTCGGCATTCCGCTCCAGGCTTTCCTCGGACAGCTCCTGATCGGCCTGATCAACGGCTCTTTCTACGCACTCTTAAGCCTCGGCCTCGCTGTCATTTTCGGGCTGCTGCGGGTCATCAACTTTGCCCACGGCGCGCAGTATATGCTCGGCGCTTTCGTTGCCATGCTGATGCTGCAGTATTTCGGCATCAACTACTGGTTCGCGCTCGTTCTCGCACCTCTCGTCGTCGGCCTGTTCGGAGCAATTACCGAACGCTTCCTGCTGTCACGGCTTTACAAACTGGACCACCTCTACGGCCTGCTCTTCACCTTCGGATTGGCGCTCACCATCGAGGGCACGTTCCGGTATCTCTACGGTTCGTCGGGCCAGCCCTATTCGGTTCCGACGCAGCTTGCCGGCGGCACCAATCTCGGCTTCATGTTCCTACCCATCTATCGCGGCTGGGTGGTGGTCGTCTCCCTGGTCGCCTGTATCGGCACCTGGCTTTTGATCGAAAAGACCAAGCTCGGCGCCTATTTGCGGGCAGCCACGGAAAACCCGATCCTGGTGCAGGCGTTTGGCGTCAACGTGCCGGTGCTTTTGACACTGACCTACGGGCTCGGCGCGGGCCTTGCCGCCTTTGCCGGCGTTCTGGCGGCGCCGATCTACCAGGTCTCGCCGCTGATGGGGTCCAACATCATCATCGTGGTCTTTGCGGTCGTCGTCGTCGGCGGCATGGGATCGATCATGGGTGCGATCCTGACCGGCTACATGCTCGGAATCGCCGAGGGCCTGACGAAAGTGTTTTATCCGGAAGCATCGAGCATCGTGATCTTCGTGATCATGGCGATCGTGCTGCTTCTGCGGCCAGCCGGTCTTTTCGGCCGGGATGTTTAGGGAAGGATGCCAGAGATGAGCGACATCATCCACACCGCTGCCCCGCCGCGCATCGAGAGATCGGGCACAGCCACGAAAACCTACGCGATCTTCATCGGGTTGGGACTGGTGCTGCTCCTTGTTGCACCGCTGTTCTTCTACCCGATCTTTCTGATGAAGCTTTTGTGCTTTGCGCTATTTGCCTGCGCGTTCAACCTGCTGTTGGGTTACACGGGCCTGTTGTCCTTCGGCCATGCGACGTTCTTCGGCGGAGCCGCCTATTTTACTGCCCATGTCGTAAAGGTCTGGGGTCTGTCGCCGGAACTCGGCATTCTCGTCGGCGCATTCGGAGCGGCCGTGCTTGGCCTGATCATGGGCTTCTTTGCCATTCGACGGCAGGGCATCTACTTTGCGATGATCACGCTTGCGCTTTCGCAGATGTTCTTCTTCTTCTGCCTGCAGGCGGAATTCACGCATGGCGAAGACGGCATCCAGTCCGTGCCGCGCGGCCACCTGTTCGGCTTTATCGATCTCAGCGAAACGACGAACATGTACTATTTCGTGCTGGCCGTCTTCTTGATCGGCATGGCGATCATCTGGCGGTTCATCAACTCGCCCTTCGGCATGATCCTCAAATCGATCCGCGAAAACGAGCAGCGCGCCATCTCGCTCGGCTATTCCGTATCCCGCTACAAGCTCGGCGCCTTCGTCATGTCGGCGGCGCTTGCCGGGCTTGCCGGCGGAACCAAGGCGCTCGTCTTCCAGTTCGCGACGCTGACCGATGTCGGCTGGCAGATGTCCGGCGAAGTCATCCTGATGACGCTGCTCGGGGGCATCGGCACGCTGATCGGACCGATCTTTGGCGCCGGGCTTGTCGTGGCGTTGCAGAACTACCTCGCGACCTCGGAATTTCCCGTCACGATCATCACCGGCGTGGTCTTCATGGTCTGCGTCCTCCTCTTCCGGCGCGGCCTGATCGGGGAATTCTACGCTTCCCGGCTCGGCCGCAAACTCGGCTTCGAGCACCGCCGCTGATTGGCTGAAGATCATGGAAACCTACGACTACATCATCATCGGTGCCGGAAGCGCCGGCTGCGTTCTTGCGAACCGCCTTTCGGCCGATAGCCGCAACAGCGTGCTGCTGCTGGAAGCCGGCGGGACCGACAACTATCACTGGGTGCATATCCCGGTCGGCTATCTCTATTGCATCAACAACCCGCGCACCGACTGGTGTTTTGCCACCGAAAAGGAAAAAGGCCTCAACGGCCGCTCCCTGTTTTATCCGCGCGGAAAGCTGCTCGGTGGCTGCTCCTCGATCAACGGCATGATCTATATGCGCGGCCAGGCGCGCGATTACGACCTATGGCGGCAGATGGGATGTGCCGGCTGGGGCTGGGACGACGTGCTGCCGCTGTTTCGCAAGAGCCAGGACTTCTACAAGGGCGGCGACGATCTGCATGGCGAAGGCGGCGAATGGCGGGTCGAAAAGCAGCGTCTGCACTGGGCGGTGCTCGACAGTTTCCGCAAGGCGGCGGAACAGGCGGGCATCCCGATGATCGAGGATTTCAACCGCGGCGACAACGAAGGCTCGAGCTATTTCGACGTCAACCAGCGTTCGGGCATTCGCTGGAACACCTCCAAGGCCTTTCTGCGGCCCGCGATAAAGCGGCCGAACCTACGCGTCCTCACCAAGGCGCATGTCCGCCGCCTGATCATCGAAACCGGTGAGGTGAAAGGCGTCGAGTTTCAGCAGAATGGCGTGTCGCAGGTGGCTCATGCCCGTCGCGAGACGGTGCTTTCGGCCGGCGCGATCGGGACGCCGCATGTGCTCGAACTCTCAGGCGTCGGACGCGGCGAAGTTCTGGCGGACGCCGGGGTCGAGATGGTCAAGGAGGTGCGACAGGTCGGCGAAAACCTGCAGGATCACCTTCAGCTTCGGCTGGTCTACAAGGTCACCGGCGTGCCGACGCTGAACGAGAAAGCCTCTCGCTGGCTCGGCAAGGCTGCGATCGGGCTGGAATATGCGCTGAAACGCTCAGGACCTATGTCCATGGCTCCAAGTCAGCTCGGGATTTTTACCCGGTCGGGTCCGGACAAGGAAACGGCTGATCTCGAATACCATGTCCAACCAGTATCGCTGGACCGCTTCGGGGATCCGGTTCATGCTTTTCCGGCAATCACCGCAAGCGTATGCAATCTTCGCCCCGAAAGCCGCGGTTCCGTGCATCTGAAAGGCCCCGATTTCGCCGCAGCGCCGGCGATCCGGCCGAACTATCTTTCGACAGCTGGCGACCGCAGTGTCGCGGCAAGTTCGATCCGGCTGACCCGCAACATCGTCGCGCAGCCTGCTTTTGCCCGCTACCAGCCGGAAGAATACAAGCCGGGACCGGCGTACGACACGGATGCAGATCTGGAGCGCGCTGCCGGCGAAATAGGAACGACGATTTTCCATCCCGTGGGCACGGCCCGGATGGGGTCGGATCCCGATAGCGTCGTCTCTCCGCGACTGAAAATGAGAGCACTCGGCCGGCTGAGAATTGCCGACGCATCAATCATGCCCGCCATCACATCGGGCAACACGAATTCTCCGACGATCATGATTGCCGAAAAGGCGGCGGCGATGATCTTGGCGGACAATCGGTAAGGGGGGACTATGAGCAAGGTTGCATTCGTTGGACTTGGGAACATGGGCGGGCCGATGGCGGCCAATCTCGTCAAGGCGGGACATGACGTCTGGGGCTTCGATCTTTCGGAGGCGAGCAGGAATGCCGCAAGCGCGCATGGCGTCAACGCGGCAAGCACCCTCCCCCAGGCTGTGCTGAATGCAGACTGCATTATCACCATGCTGCCCAAGGGCCAGCATGTCCTCGCCGTCTGGTCGGATCTGGCATCCGTGATCCCCGAGGGAACGCTGCTCATCGATTGTTCGACCGTGGACGTGGAGAGCGCCCGCAAGGCGCATGCTCTGGGCAGCGCGATGGGTTGCCTCTCTCTCGATGCTCCGGTGTCCGGGGGAACGACCGGCGCGGAAGCGGGCACGCTGACATTCATGGTGGGCGGCTCGGAGAGTGCGTTTGCGTCGGGTAAGGCTATCCTCGAAGCCATGGGCCGCAAGATTGTCCACTGCGGCGGCGATGGTGCGGGTCAGGCTGCAAAGATCTGCAACAACATGATCCTCGGCATCTCGATGATCGGCGTCTGCGAAGCGTTCGGCCTGGCTGAAAAGCTCGGCCTCTCGCATCAGGCGCTGTTCGATGTCGCCTCGACCTCATCGGGCCAGTGCTGGTCGCTGACGACCTATTGCCCCGTGCCCGGTCCCGTGCCGACATCGCCTGCCAACAACGACTACCGCCCCGGCTTTGCCACGGCGTTGATGCTGAAGGACTTGCTGCTGTCACAAGAGGCAGCACAACAATCCGGCGCCGCGACACCGCTCGGAGCCCACGCGGCCGACCTCTACGCCCAGTTCGAGGCAGCCGGACACGGCGGCGAGGACTTTTCCGCCATCATCCGGATGCTGCAGGAGATACCGCGGGAATAAGATGGTTTCGGAGTTGGAACGCCGGCATATGCCGCAAATTCAACCGGATATGCCGGTCAGCTCCTTCTGAACTTTAAGCAGTGACGGAATGTAACGGTCAGCGACAGCCTGCATCGGCTCCTCTGACGCGGCTAGCCCGATGTTCAGCGCGGCGACGACTTGGCCGCGGGGGCCGAATAGCGGGACGGCCAGAGAGCGAAGGCCGATTTCGACCTCCTGATCGATGCAGGCATAGCCGCGATCACGGATGCGGAGCAGTTCGCCCTTGAGCGTTTCGATGTCGGTCACGGTCTTTGCCGTCCTCGCCACGAGCGGCTTTAATGAAAGAAGATCTTCTGCCTGCTCGACAGGAAGTGCTGACAGCATCACCCGCCCCATGGAGGTGCAGTAGGCTGGAAGGCGTGAGCCCGGCATCAGCGAAATCGACATGACCCTGCGCTGCGCGGCCCGCGCGACGTAAACGATGTCACTCTCATCAAGAATGGAAACGGATGTGCTTTGGCCTGTCTGTTCGGACAGGTCATCGAGCCAAGGCTGCACGATCTTCGGCAATGGCATCGCTGCCAGGCATCCCGTCCCCAGTCGCAAGACGCGGGGCGTGACGGTGAAGAATTTTCCGTCATAGGCACAATAACCGAGTTCGGAGAGCGTCAGGAGGCATCGCCTCACCGTTGCGCGATCATAGCCGGTGAGCTGTGAGGCTTCGGCGATGCTGAGACGCGGTCGCTCGGCAGAGAAGGCTTCTATGACCTTGAGGCCCTTTGCCAGCCCGCCCATCATGTCTCTCGTCTTGACGTCCAACAGAGCCTCGTTTTGTGCGATAATCGTACAAAGAGACGATATCGCACAAATGGTTTGCCGTCCATCTGTATGGGATTTAGTTGTTTCTGCAGCGGGAGCGGTTTGCGGAGGATACTGATGGATAAAACAATTCGGACTTTGACTGATGCCGTGTCCAAGGTTACCGACGGTGCCACGGTGATGATCGGTGGTTTCGGAGGCTCCGGTGCGCCGATCGAACTCATCCACGCGCTGATCGACAATGGTCCTAAAAACCTGACCGTGATCAATAACAACGCCGGGAACGGACGCATCGGCATTGCGGCAATGATCGATGCGGGCATGATCGCAAAGATGATCTGCTCTTTCCCTCGCTCGTCCGATCCGCGGGCTTTTACCGATACCTATCTGGCCGGAAAAATCGAGTTGGAACTCGTCCCCCAAGGCACGCTCGCCGAGCGGATCCGCGCAGGTGGCGCTGGCATACCGGCCTTCTACACGCCGACGGGTTATGGAACGGAACTGGCCGAGGGCAAACCGGTCGCCGAGTTCGATGGACGACAATTCGTGCAGGAGCGCTGGCTCAAGGCCGACTTTGCCATCGTCAAGGCGCATCTGGGCGACACCCATGGCAACCTCACCTATCGCAAGGCCGGCCGGAACTTCAATCCTCTGATGTGCATGGCGGCGACCACCACCATCGCCCAGGTCTCGCAGATCGTTGAACCCGGCGACATCGACCCCGAACACGTGATCACGCCCGGCATCTTTGTCGATGCGGTGGTCGAGGTTTCAAACCCTCAGCAAGAAGAAGAACTCATCCGGGCCGGAGTGGCCTATGCCGGAGGAATGAGCGCATGAGCGGCGAAACTCAGACACTGGACACCCGCGACGACATCAAACTGTCGAACACGCAGATCGCCTGGCGTGCCGCGCAGGATATCGAAGATGGCGCCTATATCAATCTCGGGATCGGTTTTCCGGAAATGGTCGCCCGCTATCAGCCGCCCGGCAGACAGGCGATCTTCCATACGGAAAACGGCATCCTCGATTTCGGCGAGCCTCCGGCAGCTGGTGAGGAAGACTGGGATCTGATCAACGCGGGCAAAAAGGCCGTCACGGTCAAGCCCGGCGCGGCTTTCTTTCATCACGCGGACAGCTTCGCCATGGTGCGGGGCGGCCATCTCGACGTTGCAATCCTCGGCGCCTATCAGGTGGCGGAAAATGGCGATCTCGCCAACTGGCGCGTCGGCTCCAAAGGCGTGCCGGCGGTCGGCGGCGCGATGGATCTGGTGCATGGTGCCAAGCAGGTTTTCGTCATCACCGAGCATGTGACGAAGGACGGCAAGCCGAAACTTGTCTCCAAATGCACATTTCCCCTGACTGGCGTCGGCTGCATCACGAGGGTCTATACGAGCCATGCGGTGATCGATATCGCGGACGGCCGTTTTGTCCTGCGTGAAAAGCTCGCCGCAATGACCATCGAGGAATTGCAGGCGATGACCGGCGCGCAGCTCCATGTGGACGGCGCTGTTGCCGATCTTGTCGTACCGGCGCTTTGAGGAGAGATCGATGACCGAAGCATTTATCTGCGATTATATCCGTACCCCGATCGGTCGTTTCGGCGGCGCGCTGTCATCGGTCCGTGCGGACGATCTGGGCGCTGTACCTCTTAGGGCACTGATGGAGCGAAACGCTGCCGTCGACTGGGTAGCGGTCGGCGACGTGGTCTTTGGCTGCGCCAACCAGGCGGGCGAAGATAACCGGAATGTCGCGCGCATGTCGCTGCTGCTTGCCGGCCTGCCTGTTTCCGTATCCGGCACGACGATCAACCGTCTCTGCGGATCGGGCATGGATGCCGTGATCACCGCTGCCCGCGCCATCAAGGCCGGCGAAGCCGACATTATGATTGCCGGTGGCGTCGAAAGCATGAGCCGTGCGCCATTTGTGATGCCGAAGGCCGAGACCGCGTTTTCGCGCAACGCCGAGATCTATGACACCACCATTGGGTGGCGTTTTGTCAATCCGCTGATGAAAAAGCAGTATGGCGTCGATTCCATGCCGGAAACCGGCGACAACGTCGCGATCGATTATCACGTCTCTCGCGAGGATCAGGACGCTTTTGCATTGCGCAGCCAGGAGAAAGCCTCGGCAGCTCAGCAGAACGGCCGTCTAGCCCGCGAAATCACACCCGTCAGCGTCCCGCAACGCAAGGGCGATAGCATCATCGTCGGCAAGGACGAGCATCCCCGCGCGACCAGCCTAGAGGCATTGGCCAATCTCAGGCCGGTGAACAAGATCGAAGGCGGCACGGTCACGGCCGGCAACGCATCCGGCGTCAATGACGGGGCAGCGGCCCTCATCATCGCCTCGCAGGAGGCGGCCCGGAAATATGGCCTGACGCCGATTGCACGCATCCTCGGCGGCGCTGCGGCTGGTGTTCCGCCACGGGTGATGGGCATCGGGCCTGCGCCAGCGACGCAGAAACTCTGCGCACGCCTCGGCCTGTCGCCGCAGGACTTCGGGATTG
Organism: Rhizobium sp. Leaf306; assembly: GCF_001423425.1. GTDB lineage: Bacteria > Pseudomonadota > Alphaproteobacteria > Rhizobiales > Rhizobiaceae > Neorhizobium > Neorhizobium soli. The sequence goes on along the minus strand of NZ_LMNX01000003.1, from coordinate 672,801 downwards.
TCGAGCTGAACGAAGCCTTCGCCTCTCAGGGCATCGCCGTTTTGCGCGAGCTCGGAATCCCCGATGATGCGGAGCATGTCAACGCGAATGGCGGTGCGATCGCGCTGGGTCACCCGCTCGGCATGTCCGGAGCACGCATTGCCGGAACCGCGGCACTGGAGCTATCGCTGGGTAGTACGCGATACGCGCTTGCCACGATGTGCGTCGGCGTTGGCCAGGGGATCGCCCTCGCCCTGGAACGGGTTTAGCGGATTGCAGCCGGGCCTCGAACTCAATTCGAGGCTCTCGGCAACCATTGGCGGCTGTCGCTGTTGATAGTGGAGGCGCGCGGCGAGTCCGGATAGCGTCTCCCCCTCGAAAACTCGTAAGGATCGGCAGCATGAACGAACCGCAGGAGTTTGCGCACAGCACCAATGGAGATCGGTGGTTTATCGATCCTGCTTCCGAGAACCATCGCGCAACGGTCACGCACCGTGGCAACTTGCCGTCCGGTGGCCACGAAACGCGGATTCCAGTGGACGTGTTCCTGGGTCAACACCCACGTGGCCCCGAGCACGATGCGCTTGAGCGGATGCTATCTGCACTTCCCGTTAGAAACTCCACGATTGAGACTGGGACTGCGTCCGGCCTGTCGATGCTGGCCCATCAGTATATGCGTCTCGGTGGCCGTCGCAGCGCTACGCGTGCATGGGGAACCGATACCAAAGAAGCTGAGGATTTCTGGAACGGGAATATCGCTGTGCTCGACGCCGTGGGAAGGCGTGAAGTCGAGACGTATCTGCCGACGATCGGAGGTCCGTGATCTCTGGTCGACTATAGCAGTAGTCGTAGCCACGGGCATCAAACAAGATCGGCCGCGCAGGCTGCGGGCCGAGTTCATTCGATGTCGGGCTGGTGTCAGGCCTTCTTGGCGCGCTTGGCAATCAGGGCAGCAGTCGCAGAGGCGCGGTCTTCAATTTCTTTTGCAAGGCGCGCAGCCTTGAGCCGAGCCGTCTTTGAGTCACGTTCGGCGACGTGTGCGTTTAATTCTGCGACCGCTTCGACGCGGGAGAAAAACTGGGTCTGGGTCTGAGCAAATGCGGCTTCCGCACGCTCGCGCGACTTCGACATTGTTTCCGTCATTTCTTATCCAATCCTGGCGGTAGACGCCAAATAAGAAGGCCGAGCACGTATGCTCGGCCCTCACCAACTGCTACTTCGACAGTGCCAGTACATCCGTGGTCAAAGCGAAGCAAAAATCGAATTAAGCAGCCTGAAGGTTGCAGGCCGACATCTTGCCCGACTTTGCGTCGCGCTCAAGTTCGTAGCCCAGCTTCTGGCCTTCGACGATTTCGCGCATTCCGGCGCGCTCGACTGCGGAGATGTGAACGAACGCATCAGCGCCGCCATCGTCAGGCTGAATGAAGCCGAAGCCCTTAGTGGAATTAAACCATTTTACTGTGCCGGTGGTCATAGTGAACCCTTTCAAAGCATAGAGAAGATATCTGCAAAACGAGATCTTGCAGAAGGTGATAGCGATTTGTTTTGAAGAGGAAGTTCGCTCAGGCGCTTCGTTCGAAGCGCAATAACCAAAGATCAGCAAGCAAAATATCGATAAACCACAAATAGCGGCTACGCTCCCGAAAGTCAACTTTTAGTTTCCCCGGCCCGACTGGAGCGCTTTCGAAGAGGCTGAGTGAGCGACAACGGAACCGATTGTGGATCAGCTTGTTTCTGCTCAGAACGCTAGACTGGAGATCAAACCATGCAAGAAACACGTCGCCCGACACCTCCCCATCCCGCCCAGCATCAGGATCCGCCAGGCCAGACCGCATTGATGGATCCGGCGCCGGATCATGGCGAACACTCCTACAAGGGCAATGGTCGTCTTGAGGGCAAGGTCGCGCTTATCACCGGTGCTGACTCAGGCATCGGCAAAGCTGTGGCGATCGCATTCGCCCGCGAAGGCGCAGATATCCTGATTTCGTACCTCAGCGAACACGAAGACGCTGAAGACACGGCGAAGTGGGTGCGCGAAGCAGGCCGCAAGGCAGTGGTCGTTCCCGGAGACATCAAGTCGGAAGAGCATTGCAACGCGCTCGTGAAGCGCACGGCCGATGAGCTCGGAAAAATTGACATCCTCGTCAACAATGCCGCCTTCCAGCGCACCTATGCCACCATTACCGATATCACTGCGGAAGAGTGGGACGAGACGTTCCGGACCAACATCTACGCACCATTCTTCCTATCGAAGGCGGCTGTCTCTCTGATGAAGCCGGGTAGCTCGATCATCAACACGACGTCGATCCAGTCGCGTCAACCTTCGCCACAGCTTCTCGCCTACGCCTCGACCAAGGGTGCCATCTCCAACTTCACGGCTGGTCTTGCCGAAATGTTGGCAGAACATGGGATCCGGGTGAATGCCGTCGCGCCGGGCCCGATCTGGACGCCTCTCATTCCCTCGACCATGCCGGCTGAAAAGGCGGCGAAGTTCGGCGAGCAGACCCTGCTCGGTCGTGCGGGCCAGCCAGCCGAATTGGCAGGTGCCTATGTTCTCTTGGCGTCCGACCTTGGCAGCTACATGACTGGCGCCGTCATTCCGGTGACCGGCGGCGAGATCATGATCTGATCCGTTCATTGTCGTTCGGTTTCGGGAAGGCTCGCTCCTCTCCCGAAACCGTTCTCGAAGAGCGAGTTTCGGTACCCAAAGAAACACGAGCCGGATCAGAGGATGTCTCGATCCCCACACAAACAAGCAAGGAAAACCCAATGGCCGATCATTCCCAGTCGCCTGCTGCCGCTTCTCTTCTTCGCGAACAGGCAGCACAACGCGCCCGCACTCCAGACGAAGTCCTGCAACAGGGCCTCGAGGAGACCTTCCCGGGTTCCGATCCTGTTTCATCTTCGTCCACTGCCACAGGCTTTGGCGGCCCGAGCACGAGTTCAGACGAACCGCTTGTCGATGAAGCGCTGGCATCGGTCCACGACCGCGACAACTCGGCAACTGCCAAAGCACGAGATACGCTGACAGCCCTGCGCGCCGAGCTCGAAAGTTTGAAGGACAGAGCCGTAGAGCCGGCAACCTACCGCGAGTACGCGAACGAACCCCGCCTTATTGTGGACGACATCAAGCGCGGTATCCAAAGATCTCCAATCGGAGCCGTTGGGCTTGCGGCGGCTATCGGATTCCTGTGGGGCATCACGCGATAACCACGCTCAACCATAAGTATTTGTGACGAAAACTGGAACACCCTGCATTTCCGCCCGTTCGTTCACTAAGAGATTACGCAAATGTGTTCATGAACGGAGAATGGAAATGGCTTTCAATGTTCTGATTGTCGAAGATCAGCCGATTATTGCAATGGGTCTGGAAGACGCTGTCGAAGCGTTGGGGCACCATTCCATTGGCGTGGCGAGAAACAGAGCGGAAGCCACGTTGCTTGCGGCCACAGCGGATATGGCTTTGGTCGATGTCAACCTCGATGACGGTCCAACCGGGCCGGGCATCGGGCGCGACCTCGCAATCGCCGACATCACCGTCTTGTTCATGACGAGCGATCCGGGCGCGCTGGGGGCGGGCGTGAAGGGAACGCTTGGCGTAATGGAGAAGCCGATCCTCGATCTCGAGGTCGTGAAAGCAATCCAGTACGTAGCGGACAGACGCGCCGGGATCGAGGGCACGTGCCCGCCGGACCGCCTCAGAACGTTTCCCGTCACAAAGCAGTAAGACTGGCGTCGTCCCGATATAGTGTCGGGACGACCATTAGCCGCTCGCAGCGCGCTTCCACCTTTCAATCGAACAGTCGTCTGTCGATTATCCGTCGTGTGCCCGAATAATATCGAGGAACGCGTCGCCATAGCGCTCAAGCTTCGCTTGCCCGACGCCGGATACACCGAGGAGCGCATCGTGGGTTGTCGGCCGCTGCGTTGCAAACGCGATCAGCGTCGCATCGGCAAATACGACGTAGGGAGGGATCGCCAGATCCTTCGCAATCGTCATTCTCATCTTGCGCAATGCCTCAAACAAGACCGCATCGGTCTCTCCCAACTGCGACCTTGGGTTTTTCGAGCCTGACGTTTGCCCTCGTGCCGTCTTGCGGCCGGTCACCGGGTCCTTGCGGAAACGGACGGTCCGCTCGTGGCGGAAGACATCGCGTGCCGAAGGCTCCAGTTTCAAAGCTCCGAAAGCCTGGTGATCGACGCGCACCAGGCCTGCGGCCAGAAGCTGGCGATAGACGGACTGCCACGTCTTTTGCGCCAGATCCTTTCCCGCACCGAAGACCGGCATGTCCACATGGCCAAAGCGACGTGTCTTTTCGTTGTCATTGCCGAGCAGGACATCGATCAAATGGCCGGTACCGAACCGTTCCTCTGTTCGATACACGGCAGCGAGCGCCTTGATGGCGGCCTCGGTTCCGTCCCAGGTGTCCACGGGCTTGATGCAGGTATCGCAGTTTCCGCAATGCCCCGCATGCTCTTCTCCAAAATGTGCGAGGATCGCCTGTCGTCGGCAGCCGGCTGTCTCGCAGATCGCAAGCAACGCATTGAGCTTGGCGCGCTCGACCCGCTTGACGTCGTCGCCGGACGTGCCGTTGTCGATCATCCTGCCGCGCTGAATGACGTCGGCCATCCCGTAGGCCATCCAAACTTCGGACGGCAGACCGTCACGACCGGCACGGCCCGTCTCCTGATAATAGGCTTCGACTGAGCTCGGCAAATCCAGGTGCGCGACGTAGCGTACATCGGGTTTGTCGATGCCCATCCCGAAGGCGACGGTCGCGACGAGGCAGAGGTCTTCCTCTTTCAGGAAGGCGTCCTGATTGGCATCGCGAAACTCCCGGTCCATACCCGCATGGTAGGGCAACGCGCGGATGCCTTGCGCACTCAGCCACTCCGCAATTTCCTCGACCTTCGCGCGCGACAGGCAGTAGACGATACCGCTCGATCCCTTGTGATTCTCCAGGAAGCGCAGCAACTGCTGGCGCGGCTGATCCCGCTCGACGATCTCGTAGGCAATATTGGGGCGATCGAACGATGCGGTGAAGACCCGGGCATTGCGCAGGGTGAGCCTGTCGATGAGATCTTCCCGCGTATGCGGGTCGGCGGTCGCGGTCAGCGCCATACGCGGCACGCCCGGGTAAAGGTCGGCGAGTTCACCGAGCTGCCGATACTCCGGGCGAAAATCATGCCCCCATTGCGAGACGCAATGCGCTTCATCGATTGCAAACAGCGCGACCTTGGCGTCTCCGATCAACTCGCGAAACCCTGATGTCACGATCCTCTCGGGGGTCACGTACAGCATGTCGAGCGTGCCAGCCGCCAGCGCGCGTTTGACCTCGCCGAACGTTTCCCGCGGCATGGAGGAATTGATCGAGGCGGCACGGACTCCGATCTGCTTCAACGCCTCGACCTGATCGCGCATCAGCGCAATCAGCGGCGAAACAACGATGCCGACGCCGTCGCGGCAGAGAGCCGGGATCTGAAAGCACAGGGATTTTCCTGCGCCCGTCGGAAACAGCACAACCGCGTCTCCGCCCGAAACAACATGGCGAACGACAGCCTCCTGGTCGCCGCGAAAGGAAGGGTAGCCGTAAACCTTCTGCAAAACCCCGACCGGATCCGCCTGCATACCGCTTTTGCGTTCACCATCTTGGCTGGTTGATTTCGCTTGCATGAGCTCGTTCCGCCTCCATCCTTGCTCGCGAGCCATCTCACAAGGCACGACCTTTGCAAAGCCCGCCGCCGCAAATATCGCCACTATCCATCAAGCGGTTCGTGCCCGAATGACATTGAGGCACGAAACAAATGACCTGATAGAAAATAGCAATCGACATACCCCTAGATTTAAGGGGGCAGCGGAATCGCGACCGCGTTGCAAAATTAGCAAACTATAATATTAGATACCGATAATATGAACACTTTAGGAACATTCTAAAAACCTGTCGGCACCGTTCAAAACGGATTTCCAGACGGTCATAGAGAATATCTATCATATTCTGGTCGAAGCGGTCACCATACAGCTACTCTGAAACTGTTTGCAGAAACTGCGGACAAGCCAGCTCTCATGGGCCAGCTTTCTCAGGCCTCTCGGAAACAAAAAGTCCGGCTCGCGATTGCATCGCAACATCGTGATGAAACAGCACCGTACGATTTGCCGCCTTCCGCGTTACCTGCCGAGCAACTCATCTCGGCAGCGACGGAACAGGCCAAATTACGATGATCCCCACACAGTTCTCCTACCCGAAGAAGGGGTTGCTGCCGCGGCTTGCAGCCATCGGCTGTGCCGTTGCACTTGCCGGCTGCAATCTGCAGGCAGAGGAGGAAGCAAAGCCACCGCGCCAGCCAACGGAAGTCGGGATTGTGACGGCGATGACAGAAGACGTGCCGCTCGTGAACGAGCTTGCAGGTCGCACATCCCCGTTCGAGACTTCTGAGGTCAGGCCCCAGGTGTCAGGGATCATCGAGGCTCGCTCGTTTACCGAGGGTGCTTTCGTCAAGAAGGGAGACACGCTCTACCAGATCGATGCAAGCCTGTTCGAAGCCTCGGTTGCGGAGGCACGCGCCAATCTTGAAAGCGCACGGGCGGGCGAAGACAACGCGCGGATCGAATTCGAACGTTTAAAGCCCCTGGCGCAAAAGGGAGCGGTTAGCGAGCAGGCGTTTACGGATGCCACTGCAGCGCTCCGGTCTGCCACTGCGGCCGTCGCGCAGAACAATGCGAAGCTCCAGACCGCGGAGATCAACCTGCGCTACAGCAAGGTGACCGCGCCGATCAGCGGCAGGATCGGCCGTTCGCTGGTAACGACAGGTGCGCTCGTGTCGGCACAGCAGACGCAAGCCTTGGCGACCATCCAGCGCCTCGACCCGATCTTCGTCGATATTCAGCAATCCTCGACCGCGCTACTGAAGCTGCGAGATGCGATGGCCTCGAGCGAATTGTCCAAGGACACGGCCGAGGTGCGTTTGAAACTGGAAGACGGGCAGGAATATCCGCTTCCGGGCAAACTCCAGTTTACCGATGTCACCGTCAATCCGTCGACCGGATCTGTCACACTTCGCGCCGAGTTTCCGAACCCCGACGCCATCCTGCTGCCAGGCATGTATGTCCGCGCAGTTCTCTCACAGACTCAAGCGAAGGACGCGATCCTCGTGCCGCAGCAGAGCGTGACGAGGAGCCCGACGGGAGAGGCAAGCGCGCTCGTGGTCGGCGAGGGAGATACCGTCCAGCGGCGTGCGCTACAGGTCGCTCAGGCTGTCGGCAATCGCTGGCTTGTGACGGAAGGCCTTGCTCCCGGAGACCGGGTCATCGTTGAAGGCGTCTCCAAGGTCAAACCCGACGACAAGGTCAAGATTGTTGACTTGGGTAAGAAGCAGACCGCAGAAGCAACAGAGAACAAGGCGGTCCCCGCGCTATGATCAGCCGTATCTTTGTCGATCGTCCAATCTTTGCCTGGGTGATCGCGATCGTGATCATGTTGGGTGGTATCGGCTCCATCCTGACGCTTCCGGTCGAGCAGTATCCGGATATCGCGCCGCCGCAGGTGAACATCCGCGCCAATTACACTGGGGCTTCAGCTGCAACGCTTGAAACCAGCGTGACACAGGTGATCGAGCAGCAGCTTACCGGCATCGACGGCCTCATCTACTTCACGTCGACCTCCAGCGCCGAAGGCCAGGTCACGATCGCGGTAACATTCGACAAGGGCACCGATCCCGATATCGCACAAGTTCAGGTTCAAAACAGAGTGCAGCAGGCTCTCTCTCGCCTGCCCCAGCAGGTGCAGCAGCAAGGTCTCACCGTTACGAAGTCCAACAGTGACTTTTTGCTTGTCGCCGCAGTTTACGATGAAACCGATAAGGCGAAGGATTCCGATATTTCGGACTACATTGCCGCCAATCTCCAGGAGCGGATCGGTCGCCTTCCCGGCGTCGGCGATACCAACCTTTTCGGCTCGCAATACGCGATGCGGGTCTGGCTCGACCCAGGTCGCTTGTTTTCATACGGGATGATGCCGTCGGACGTCATCACCGCGATCGAGGCGCAGAATACGCAGGTTGCGGCCGGCCAGATCGGCGCCCAACCCTCCCCCGACACGCAGATGCTGAATGCGATCGTGACCGCCCGTTCGCGCCTGACGACACCGGAGGAGTTCCAGCGGATCGTCATCCGCACAGACGAAAGCGGCGCACGTGTCACCTTGGCGGATGTCGCCCGCGTCGAACTCGGACAGGAAAGCTATACGCGCTTCACCCGTTTCAACCGTCATCCGGCATCCGGCATCGCCGTTCAGCTTGCCCCCGGCGCGGACGCGCTTGAAACGGCCGAGCTGGTGAAAGCGGCTATCGATGGCGAAGCGGCAAACATGCCGGATGGCTACCGCGTCACCTACCCTCGTGACTCCACCGAGTTTATCCGGCTTTCGATCGAGGAAGTGGTGAAGACACTGATCGAGGCGATCGTTCTCGTCGTCATCGTCATGTTCGTCTTCCTGCGCAGCTGGCGCGCGACGCTTATTCCAGCACTTGCCGTCCCGGTCGTCGTGCTCGGCACGTTCGGCGTGCTCGCACTGTTCGGATATTCGATCAACACGCTCACCCTATTCGGACTGGTCCTCTCCATCGGTCTTCTGGTCGATGACGCGATCGTCGTCGTCGAAAATGTCGAACGTGTCATGGAGGAAGAGCCGGACTTAAGCCCCCGTGACGCGACGCTTCGCTCGATGGGTGAAATCCAGACGGCGTTGATTGCGATCGCGCTGGTCCTGTCGGCGGTGTTTGTTCCGATGGCATTCTTCGGCGGCTCAACCGGTGTCATTTACCGGCAGTTCTCGGTTACTGTTATCTCCGCAATGGTTCTGTCGGTCGTGGTGGCGCTGGTACTGACGCCGGCCCTGACCGCAACGCTGATGAAACCACGCGGCAAAGAGGATGCGCCAAAGCGAACTGGCGGCCTGATCCGGCGGTTTGGGACGATGTTCGACCGCGGTTACGGCTGGGTTCAAAAGACTTATCTCGCGGCCGTCACGATCGCCATCCGCAGGATCTGGCTTTCGATCATCGCCTTTTGTGCGCTGGTCGGCGCCGTCGTGTTTCTCTTCCTCCAACTTCCCGGCGGCTTTCTTCCGGTCGAGGATCAGGGTTACGGCGTGGTTCAGTACACCCTTCCCCCCGGCGCAACCCGTGTTCGCACGGTCGAGACGGCAGCCGCGATCGAAGACCACTTCCTCGGACCGGAGCAGGCGAATATTGCTGGCCTGTTTACGATTTCGGGTTTCCGTTTCAGCGGCTCCGGCCAGAACGTCGGTCAGGGTTTTGTGCAGTTCAAGCCATGGGACGAACGAGTGGGCGAAGAGAACGCGGCCGCCTCGATTGTGGCGCGTGCCACAGCCGCGCTCGGGCGTTCCTTGCGCGACGCCCAGTTCTTTGCGCTGACACCGCCATCGGTGCAGGGACTGGGTCAGTCCAACGGCTTCACCATGCAGCTTTTGAACAATGGCGATCTCAGCCTGACGGAATTCAAGCAGCGGCGCGACCAGCTTCTCGCTGCGGCGACTGCGGATCCGACACTTGCGCGCGTACGTCCGAGCGGACTTGAAGACGTCCCGACGTTACAGATCGACATAGACGACGAAAAGGTCGGTGCGCTCGGGATCCAGCAGTCCGATGTCGATGCAACCCTGAGCGCAGCCTGGGGTGGCGTCTATGTCAACGATTTCGTGGACCGTGGGCGCGTGAAGCGGGTCTACGTCCAGGGTGATGCCGCCCACCGCGGCGCTGTCGAGGATCTCGATGGCTGGTATGTGCGCACGGCAAGCGGCGAAATGGCACCTTTCTCTTCGTTTGCCAAGACGAGCTGGTCCCAGGCGCCGACAACGCTGACGCGGTTCAACGGGTTGCAGTCCTACGAAATCCAGGGACAAGCGGGACCGGGCCTAAGCTCCGGTCAGGCAATGGACCGTATGACGGAACTGGCAGCGGATCTGCCGGGAACGTCGGTGGCCTGGAGCAGTCTCTCGTACCAGGAAAGACTGTCCGCCGGACAAGCGCCCATCCTGTACGGGCTGTCGCTTCTCGTCATCTTCTTATGCCTTGCAGCACTTTACGAAAGCTGGTCGATCCCGTTCTCGGTCATGCTCATCATCCCGCTTGGCATCATCGGAGCGGTCTGTGCTGTCACGTTGCGCGGACTGGAGAACGACGTTTACTTCCAGATCGGCCTTCTGACCACAATGGGCCTTTCTGCAAAGAATGCGATTCTGATCGTCGAGTTCGCGGAACAGGCGGAACGGTCCGGCAAGAGCGCTTACGATTCGGCCATGGAAGCCGCCCGCCTGCGGCTAAGACCGATCCTGATGACCAGTCTTGCCTTCATCTTCGGCGTTTTGCCGCTTGCAATTTCGTCCGGCGCGGGTGCACAGAGCCGCATCGCGATCGGTACGGCGGTCATCGGCGGCATGATCACGGCGACGATCCTTGCAACGCTTTACGTTCCGCTGTTTTTCGTGCTCGTACGGCGAATCTTCAGCGGCCGCAAAGCTAAGGCAGAAAATCTGGAGGCCAAGACAGAGACCGCATAGCACCGGCATGTCCGTTATAGATGCGGCTGTCCTTCTCGCACGGTCCGGTTAAAACCTCATGATCTACTTCACCAGCGACACTCATTTTGGCGATCCCCGCGTGTTGCGCATCGACCGGCGACCGTTCCCGGACATGGTCGCGCACGACGAGGCACTCATTCAATACTGGAATGACATAGTCGGCGCTGACGACGATATCTGGCATCTCGGCGATTTCATGTCCGTGCGCGGTGGCGATTGCGATGCGCTACTGGAAAAGCTCAACGGCCGCAAACACCTGATCATCGGCAATAACGACCCGGAGACCACGACGTCGGCCAGTGGCTGGACGTCCGTGCAGCACTATCATGAGCTTCATATCGACGATGTCCATCTGATCCTCTGCCACTACGCGTTTCGCACCTGGAACAAGATGGGCAAGAAATCGATCAACCTCCACGGCCACTCGCATGGCCGGCTCAAACCGCTGCCACGGCAGTTTGACGTTGGCGTCGATGCGCAGGGGCTTCGGCCGGTAACGCTGGAGGATGTCGTCAAGAAGAAGGCAGCGCCAAAGGTCGCCTCTGTCGTGACGCAGGGCGGCGGACATGCGAACGGATAGAAGAGAGCGGTTTTTGTTGAAAAGGGAATTCCAACTTCTGGGCGCTGGCGCTTTGATGGTCGCGGCTGCCTTTGCCGACCCTGTCGCTGCCGAGACCGCACCTCCGGAACCAACCAAAGAGACGGAGTGCCTCTACGAGCGGCGCGACGGCGACGAAGCGCTCTGCATCGCCAAGGAGACGTTCAACGTCGATCTCTGTCACGCGATCGAACATTTCGCGACAGAACAGAAGATGCCGCCCGCCTTTTTCGCCCGCCTGATATGGCGTGAAAGCCTGTTTCGGCCTGAAGCAGTCAGCCCGAAGGGCGCGCAGGGTATCGCGCAATTCATGCCCGATACCGCCCGTTTGCGCGGCTTGGACAACAGCTTCAACGTCATCGATGCGCTCGATGCTTCGGCCAAATATCTTGCTGAAATGAAAGACAAGTTCGGCAATTTTGGTCTCTCGGCAGCCGCCTACAATGCCGGAGAGGCAAGGCTTCAGCGGTTTCTCGGTTCAGGAAGCCTGCCGATGGAGACGCGGGACTACGTCTTCGCGATTACAGGCTATCCCGCGGAAGTCTGGAGAGACAATGCTCCGGCGGTTGCCGCACCCGATCTGGACCCTCAAAAACCGTTTAAGGACGCCTGCGTCGCGCTGGCGGACACTCGGCGCATCAACGATCCGGTTCTCGGTGCGTCAGCCGACTGGGCGCCCTGGGGTGTCCAGCTCGCCGCGCATTATAACCCTGGCGTTGCCGGCCGGCTATTTGCCGCCTCGGCTGCGAAACTGCCCTCGCCGCTTAATGCCGAACGCGCACTTATCGTGCGCCAGCGCGGCGGAAATTTCGGTCGTCGTCCGCGCTACGCAGCCCGCATCGGTGAGGAAAGCCGGGCCGCTGCAGTCAAGCTTTGCAATGAAATTAAAGCCCACGGCGTTTCCTGCACGGTTCTCAAGAACCGCTGAACCGTGGACCCTGTGTGTGGGCGTCGATACCGTTTCCTGAGAGATCGTCGGCGGGCCTTACTCGAATTCCATGATTAGTTCATCAACCGCAAGGCTCTGGCCGGGCAATGCTGTCACCCGCTTCACCACGCCACGACGTTCCGCCTTCAGGACATTTTCCATCTTCATCGCCTCGACAGTCGCCAGCGTCTGACCTGCTTCCACCTGATCGCCCACGCCGACCGTGACCGAGGTGATGACGCCGGGCATCGGGCAAAGCAGCATTCGCGACATATCCGGCGGGACCTTGACCGGCATCAGGCGTGCAAGCTGCGCAACACGCGGTGAACGCACCCGCGCCCTGACATCCATACCGCGCCAACGTAGCCGGATGGCCGATCCGATCAGATCGATTTTCACTTCGGCAACTCTGTCACCGATGGTAAAACTGGCAAGTCGCTTGCCGGGCAGCCAGTCCGAAGAGATCGCGAAGCGACTGCCATCTGCAAATACGACGGCGCTTTCTGCCGATCCGGTCTCGATCGTGACCGTTTCCTCAGCGTCTGCCAGCGCCACGATCCAGTCCTTTGCCGTCACGCGGCCAGCGGTCGCAAGCGTTCCTGAGATCTGCAGCGCCCGTTGCCTGATCATCTGATGCGCAAACGCCGCGATCGCTGCCAGCGTCCGCAACGCATCCGCATCGGGTTGCACACCGGAAAAGCCATCGGGAAACTCCTCGGCGATATAGGCCGTCGTCAAGTTGCCGGAGCGGAAACGCTCCTGGCTCATGACCGCCGAGAGGAAGGGTAGGTTGTGGCCGATGCCCTCGACCTCAAAACCGTCGAGCGCAGTCGCCATCGCATCGATCGCAGCCGTCCTGTCTTTTGCCCAGGTGCAGAGCTTGGCGACCATCGGGTCGTAGTACATCGAAATCTCGCCACCCTCGAAGACGCCGGTATCGTTGCGCACGATCGTGCCATCTTGCTTGACGCCCTCGACCGGTGGACGGTAGCGGCTGAGCCTGCCGATCGACGGCAGGAAATTGCGATAGGGATCTTCGGCATAGAGCCGGCTTTCGATCGCCCAGCCTTCAAGCTTCACGTCGTCCTGGCTGAGGGCCAGCTTTTCACCGGCCGCGATCCGGATCATCTGTTCGACGAGATCGACGCCGGTAATTAGCTCCGTCACAGGATGCTCGACCTGCAGCCGGGTGTTCATTTCGAGGAAGTAGAATTTCCTGTTGCCGTCGACGATGAATTCGACTGTGCCCGCGGAGAAATAACCAACGGCCTTTGCGAGCAAGACGGCCTGCTCGCCCATCGCTTTCCGGGTCTGCTCATCGAGGAAGGGAGACGGCGCTTCCTCGATAACCTTCTGGTTTCGCCTCTGGATCGAGCATTCGCGCTCCCCGAGATAGAGCGTGGTCCCGTGCTGGTCGCCGAGTACCTGGATCTCGATGTGACGCGGTTGCGTCACGAATTTTTCGATGAAGATGCGATCGTCGCCAAAGGAAGACTTCGCCTCGTTTTTGGATGACTGGAAACCTTCCCGGGCTTCGGCATCGTTCCAGGCGATCCGCATGCCCTTGCCGCCACCGCCGGCAGACGCCTTGATCATGACCGGATAGCCGATCGAGGAGGAAATCTTTACGGCCTCATCGGCATCCGCAATGAGATCCATGTGACCCGGCACGGTCGAAACGCCCGCTTCGGCGGCGATTTTCTTGGACGTGATCTTGTCGCCCATCGCTTTGATCGCCCTGACCGGCGGACCGATGAAGATGATGCCAGCTTTCTCGAGCGCTGCTGCGAACAGGGCGTTTTCCGACAGAAACCCGTATCCAGGGTGGACGGCATCTGCGCCTGTTTTCGCGACGGCATCGAGAATACGGTCGATGACGATATAGGACTGGTCGGAAGGTGCTGGACCGATATGAACCGCCTCATCCGCCATCCTCACATGCAGCGCATCACGATCGGCGTCCGAGTAGACGGCGACGGTTGCGATACCCATCCGCTTGGCGGTCCGGATGACCCGGCAGGCAATTTCGCCGCGATTGGCGATCAGGATTTTCTTGATCATGCTTGGAGCCTCACAGCGGGATTGTGTCGTGCTTTTTCCAATGGGTCTGCACCTGCTTGTCGCGCAACGAGGCAAATGCCCTTGCGATACGACGGCGCGACGAATGCGGCATGATCACATCGTCGATAAAGCCACGCTCTGCCGCGATAAACGGGTTGGCGAACCGCTCCTCGTATTCCCGGGTGCGGGCTGCGATCTTGTCCGGATCGTCAAGCTCCGACCTATACAGGATCTCGGTCGCACCTTTAGCGCCCATAACGGCGATTTCAGCCGTCGGCCAGGCATAGTTGATATCGGCGCCGATATGTTTGGACGCCATCACGTCATACGCGCCCCCATATGCCTTGCGGGTTATCAGCGTCACCATCGGCACGGTGGCCTGCGAATAGGCAAACAGCAGCTTTGCGCCGTGCTTGATGACGCCGCCATATTCCTGCGCCGTGCCCGGAAGGAAGCCCGGCACATCGACCAGCGTCAGCAGCGGAATGGAAAACGCATCGCAGAACCGCACAAACCGCGCCGCCTTGCGCGACGAGTCGATATCGAGGCAGCCGGCCAGCACCATCGGCTGGTTGGCAACGATGCCGATCGTCTGTCCCTCCATGCGAATGAAACCGGTGATGATGTTTTTCGCAAAGGCTTCCTGGATCTCGAAGAAGTCGCCTTCATCGGCAAGTGCCGTGATCAGTTCCTTCATGTCATAGGGCTTGGCCGCGCTATCTGGGATCAGCGTATCGAGCCGCATCTCCAGCCGCGACGGGTCGTCATGGACAGGGCGAACCGGGGGCTTCTGGCGATTGTTGAGAGGCAGAAAGTCGAACAGCTGCCTGACCGCTTCCAGCGCTTCCACGTCGTTTTCGAATGCGGCATCCGCGACCGAAGATTTCTGAGTATGGGTCGTGGCGCCCCCCAGTTCTTCGGCGGTCACGATCTCGTTCGTTACGGTCTTCACCACGTCGGGACCCGTCACGAACATATAGGACGTGTCGCGCACCATGAAGATGAAGTCGGTCATGGCAGGCGAATAGACGGCGCCGCCGGCGCATGGTCCCATGATCACCGAGATCTGCGGGATGACGCCGGAAACCTCGGCATTGCGGCGAAACACTTCCGCATAGCCGCCGAGCGAGGCGACGCCTTCCTGGATGCGAGCGCCGCCGGAATCGTTGAGGCCTATGACCGGAGCTCCGACCTTTACCGCCATATCCATGATCTTGCAGATCTTCTGGGCATGGGTTTCGGACAGAGACCCGCCGAGCACTGTGAAATCCTGGCTGAAGACATAGACCTGGCGCCCGTTGATGGTGCCCCAGCCGGTCACGACACCGTCGCCGGCCACCTTCTGTGTCTCCATGCCGAAATCCGTACAGCGATGGGTGACATACATGTCGAACTCCTCGAAGGAGCCCTCGTCCAGCAGGACCTCTATCCGCTCGCGCGCCGTCAGCTTGCCCTTCGCGTGCTGGGCGTCGATCCGTCTTTGTCCCCCTCCAAGACGCGCCTCAGCCCTGCGTTGTTCCAGCTGTTCGATTATCTGCAGCATGCGTTGTCGTCTCCCATCCCCTCGTCCCCGTGCCCCAGCTAAGGCTGATGCGACAGCGGCGCGCCTTATGCCTTCGCGATCAAAGATGAAGCTGCGGCTTCGTCTAGAACTATTGCTAACCGCTTGCCGGAGATGACGCCAGCCCCTCCGATAGGCTGACGTCCGCATCCATTTCAAGCTCCCCCGCCCTCGCGGAAGCGGACAATCTGGCAGCTCAGCGAAGCATATATCGCCGCCAGGGATGCTCTTCGCGGAAGCCTAAAACTTCGCGGGCCTTGCGGTTCGAGAGCGGCGCTTCATCCCGACCCATCTCGCGCCAGACCGGCGTATCCGGACAATATTTTGCGAGGAATTCGGCGGTTGGCAGCTCGGCGGTGATCGTGTCGTTGACTGCGTTGAAGACCTGATAGCCAAGCCCGTCTTTCTCCAGGCAGAGATGGACGATCTGACCAAGGTCGCGCGCGTCGATGTAGCTCCACGCATTGCGTTTTCGCGACATAGGCTGTTCAAGGAAATCTGCGAAATTGTCGTATTCGTCAGGCTCGATCACGTTTCCGATGCGCAGAGCATAGACGTCGGCTCCGTAGCGCATGGCAAAGGCGCGAGCGGTTTTTTCGTTGACGACTTTCGACAATCCGTAGCTGTCCATCGGATCGCTGTCGTAATCTTCTTCCAGCGGAAACGCGTGGAAATTCTTGTCACCTTCGGCAAAGCAGACGCCGTAGGTCGTCTCGCTTGAAGCAATCACGACTTTGCGTACGCCGAGCTTCATGGCGGCTTCCAGCACGTTATAGGTGCCCATGACATTGGCTTCGAATGTTTTGTTATCAGGCTCGATCAGCACGCGTGGAACGGCTGCGAAATGGACGACCGCATCGGGTGCCGATGGTGGTGCGCCGTCTTCGAAGCCGGAGAACCCAAAATGCGTCGTCAACGCATTGAAGACCTGGCCGCTGTCGGTGATATCCGTGATCAGCGTATTCACGCCGGGCATATCGAGCGGTTTCAGATCGACATTCAGGACCGAGTATCCCTTCGCGAGAAGATACGATACCGCATGCTTGCCGGCTTTTCCGGTGCCGCCAGTGAAAACGATCCGCTTTGTCATGTTTCTGTTCCCTTCCCATATGTGAGCCATAACCGCCATGCCGGGCGGTTATGGTAGTCCGCGGCAACGTGATCGTCACGCCCCTCCGCGCAGCCTTACGTCGCAGCCGGCCAATCGTTGGCGGGTTCCTCGACAACAGCCTTGTCGCTGGCGCGATCAGGCTCATCGGTTTTCGGAAGCCGCAGATCGACCCCTGTCTTTGCTACGACATCGAGCACATCGCTCTGGGATGCTCCAGCTGCAACGTATTCGTCGACGAGTGCCTCAACCTTCTGGCGAAGTTCGTTTGTCCAATGGCCTTCCATCACTCAGCTCCTTTTTTAAGATCGTCTAACAACTCTATCCATACAGGTGCATGGTCGCTCGTGTGGGCCCAGCCCCGAACATGCATGTCGACCTCGGCTCGCGAGAGGTCGTCTGCGAGACCTGGGCTCAACAGGAAATGGTCGAGGCGAAGTCCTGCGTTTCGCCCATACGCATTCCGGATGTAGTCCCAGAAGGTGTAGATGCGCTCGTCGGCATGTAACCTGCGAATGGCATCCGTCCAGCCCTGCGCGAGAAGCTCCCTGAATTCATTGCGAACTTCGGCCCGGAACAACGCATCATCTGCCCATCGCTCAGGCTTATAGACGTCGAGTTCGGTCGGTATGATGTTGTAATCACCCGCGATGACGACCGGAACGTCTAATTCTATCAGCTCGGCGGCATAGTCCTGCAGTCGCGAAAGCCACGCGAGCTTGTAATCGAATTTCGGGCCGGGTGAAGGATTACCATTCGGAAGATAGACGTTGCCGATGAGGATACCGTCCACTAGGGCTTCGATATAGCGGCTTTGGACATCGTCAGGATCGCCAGGGAGGCCCTTTCGAGTCAGCAGCGGCTCTTCGCCGCGCGCTAGAATCGCCACGCCATTCCAGGATTTCTGCCCGTGCCACACGGCGCCGTAACCGGCTGCTTCAATGGCTTTGATTGGAAACTTTTGATCAGGCGCTTTGAGCTCCTGCAGACACACGACATCAGGCTGCGATTCCTCCAGCCACTGGAGGAGGATATCGATCCGCCCGTTGATGCCGTTGACGTTGTAGCTGGCTATTTTCACGCGAATTGTACCCGAGTGCGACTATCGAGTTCGCGGCCCAGCCTAAATTTGCGGTGCTGCGTGTTGGTTTTGACAAAGCACAAGTTGACAGATCGATGCCGCCTTGCGCAGTCGCCAGCAATTGCCCGGCATAAAGAAAGGGCGGCCATGAAGACCGCCCTTTCAGAATATGGATCAGATCGGAGTGTTGGTGCGGTAGCGACCGCGCTCGGCGTCGATCTGGTCCTGTGTGTAAGGATCAGCCTTGTCGTCGAACTGCGACCAGCCATCATTGGTGTAGGCTGTACGACGCTCGTTGAGATCGACAGAACGCGAACGGGTCAGGATCGCTTCCGAAGCCACTGCCTTGTCGTCATCGACCTTGGCGACGACCAGCGAACCGCCGCGGCGTACGCCTTCGGCATAAAGGTGGGCGTCCTTCTCCGACACACCGGATTCGATCATTGCACCGACGATGCCGCCTGCTGCGCCACCGGCCACTGCGCCAGCGACAGCACCGGCTGCCGTTGCTGCAAGCCAACCAGCTGCTACAACCGGGCCAACGCCTGGGATTGCGAGCATTCCGAGACCGGCCAGAAGACCACCGGCGCCACCAGCGACGGCACCGATGCCAGCGCCTGTGCCCGCGCCTTCAGCAGCGTTGCTGCCCTGGCCTTCGATATCTTCCTTGCCGTTCTTGTGCGACACGATGCTGATGTCGTCGGATGACACGCCAGCATCTTCGAGAGCCTTCACTGCGGCGCGGGCATCATCGTAGCTGTCGTAAAGTCCAGTAATGGTACGCATGGGAATTTCCTCTTCGTGTTCGTTATTGTTGTTGGGACGATCAGGCTTACTTCGCCATCACCACATTGCCCTGGAAGTCCAGCGCCACGTTGCCGTGCTTGCCGTCCTTGGTACCCATGGCGCGCCAGATGCCCTGGTCGTCCAGCTTCAGACCGGAGACTTCCGCGTAACCGGCTTCTTCGATTCTCGATTTTGCCTGCGCCTCTGTGAAGCTGTTCTTGCCAGCGACCGGTGCGGCCGGATTGGTTTCGCCGGAGGTGCTCACCGCTGGTGTCGTCTCGGTCGTCTTAGGCTCTGTCTGAGCCAGAACGGCGGATGCCGAAAGAAGGACTGCAGCGAGGCCAAAGCTAAGTTTTTTCATGGTGTTCCTCCAAGTTCTGCATTCACTTTCGAATGCGCGGAGGACAACCCGCGGAGCCGGATTTTGTTCCGTTGAGATTAGGCACGGCGGATCAACCAAGGACGCGCATCCGCGTTCACCCACGATACGAACACGGTTGGTCCCGATCTCACCAGTTGGTGAAAGAGCCGTCATCGCGGCGCAGGTGCGGCGGCTCGCTGTATTCGAAGCTCGACGCCTGAAGAAGCGATTCATTGACATCGACACCGAGACCCGGCTCGTCCGGCACGCGGTAGAAGGCTCCATCCATCCCGATCTGTTTCGGGTAGGTTGCGGGGTCACCGAAACCCAGCTGCTCTGTCGGTGAGTTGCGGCATTCCAGCCAAGCGAAGTTGGCGACGGCTGCGGCAAGGTGGACGGAGGCCGCCGTGCATACGGCGCCAAGCGGCGCATGCGGCATGAGGTCGACGTAATGCGCCTCGCACCAACCGGCAATTTTCATCGCTTCGGTGAAACCGCCGACATTGCAGATGTCGATGCGGCAGAACTGCAGGAGGTCACGTTCGACATAGGGAAGGAATTGCCATTTCGACGAAAACTCCTCGCCGATAGCAAACGGTATCTCCGTCATTCTGCGCAGTGCTTCGTAGGCACCGGGCGTCTCGTCGCGGATCGGTTCCTCGATGAAATCCAGAGTGCCCCGCGGCAGCTTTTGACAAAACGAGGCGGCCTCGGCGACGCTGAGGCGATGATGGTACTCGACACCGAGCGTTATCTCATGGCCCACGGCCTCGCGCACGCGGGTGACCCATTCGGCTGTCGTCGCGATCGACTCGCGTGGTTCGAAACGATCGCTGTTTTCCTGGCCGGTGGCGATCATCCGGATGCACCGCCATCCCCAGGCCTTCAGGAGCAGCGCCTGCTCGACCATGTCAGGTCCCGGTTCGGCAGAGGCTGTCGCGAAGGCCGGCACTAGCTCACGCTGCCGGCCTCCGAGCAATTGGTACACGGGCACTCCGAGAGCCTTACCCTTGATATCGTGAAAGGCGATGTCGAGGGCAGAGATCGCGGCCGTCAACACCCGTCCGCCCTCGAAATACTGGCTTCGATACATCTCCTGCCACAAGGCGCCGCACTGCATCGGATCCCGACCGATCAGAAACCGGCTGTAGTGATCGATCGCCCCGAGAACCGCCTTCTCTCGATATGACAGGCCCGACTCGCCCCAACCATAAATCCCCTCCTCCGTTTCCACCTTGAGAAGCAGTTGGTTGCGAACACCGAGTTTGGTGACATAGGGCTTTATCGCCGAGATTTTCATGAGAGCCGAGCCATGCTTGTCGGAGATCGGGTGGACTGAGCGTCAGGCAACCATCAGCGCGCCGCCCAGTTTGCACCACGTCTGAAGATCGTCTTCATCTGCGGCACGTCGAATTCCTTCGCCACATGGCCAAGCGACGAATAGAAGACGCGCCCTTTGCCGTATTTGCGCTTCCAGACGACAGGCATGACAACGCCGTCGATCCAGTAGGCGTGATCGCCATTGAACGTGGTCGTTGCCAGAACCTCGTTCGAGGGATCCACGTGCATGTAATATTGCTCGGACGTGTATGGGAAATCACTGATGCCCTGCATCAACTCGTCGTCCGGGCGGGTCACATTGACGGTGTAGTCGATGATGTTGCCGGGATGGGCCACCCACTGGCCGCCGATGATGAACTGGTATTCCACGCATTCGCGAAACGCGTCACCGGCGCCGCCATGGTAGCCGGCGATGCCGACACCGTTTTCCACGGCGGACGCGAGGTTCTTTGCCTCCTCCTTCTCGATCTTCGACATGGTCATGATCGGGACGATCAGGGACAGGTCGTGAATGGAGGGATCGGCAAACGCTTCCGTCGTGTTTTCGAGATAGACCTTGAAACCATCCTCCTGAAGAATGTCCCTTATGACATGAGCGCATTCCTGCGGTTCATGCCCGCTCCAGCCACCCCATACGATCAAAGCTTCGCGCATATCAGTCTCCTCCAGTGTGGTGTCAGCGGGCGATCTGCCCGTCTATCAAGGATTGCGAAAGCGGTGCCGGCCGCTCGGGCTTGGTAGTGATGTCAACGGTCTGCCCCTTGTCCGCCGCGGTGCCGAAGGCTTCCATGACCTCAAGGACATGCAGAGCCAGGTCTCCGCTTGCCCGATGCGGGCGGTCGGACAGGATGGCATGAGCCATGTCCGCAACGCCGAGCGACCGGTAATTGCCATCCGCATAGGGTTCCGTCGTCGGCTGCAGCTCGAAGCTGCCGCCTTTCTTCAGCAGCTGAATGTCGCCGCCGAAGTGGTTCGGATCGGGGACAATCAGCGTTCCCTCGGTACCGTAGACCTCGAGCGGCACATGCTTGTGACCCGCGACGTCGAAGCTCATGCTGATCTGCACCACGGCTCCGTTTTCAAACGCCATGACGCTCGAAACATGCGTGGGAATATGCACCGGGATCTTCTGGCCGTTGCGAGGTTCGCTGGTGATCGTGCGCTCGTTGCGCGGAGTGACCGCAAAGCCCGCGACTTTGGCAACCGGACCCAGAAGGTTGACGAGGTCGGTGATGTAGTAAGGCCCCATATCGAGCATCGGGCCGCCGCCGGCCTCATAGTAGAAATCCGGGTTTGGATGCCAACGTTCGTGGCCGGGGCACATGAAGGTGGCGGTTCCGCCAACCGGCGTTCCCAGCACGCCCGTATCGATGATCGACCGCGCCGTCTGGTGCGAGCCGCCGAGGAACGTATCGGGTGCCGCGCCGGTCCGAAGACCAGTCGTCTTCGCGGTCTCTGCCAGCTTCTTGCCTTCCGCAAAGGTAATCCCGAGCGGCTTTTCGGAATAGGTATGCTTGCCATGAGCAAGGGCGCGAAGACCGACCTCCACATGCGCCTTGGGCACGGTTAGGTTGACGATCAGCTGGATCTCCGGATCGCCGAGCAACTCATCGATGCTCTTGGCCGAAAGGTTGAATTCTCCGGCGCGCTGCTCCGCCAGACCGTGATTGAGGTCGGCGATGCCGCGGATGTCGAGGACCGGGAAAGACGCCATCGCTTTCAGATAGGCTGACGATATGTTGCCGCATCCGATGATGCCGATGCCGAGTTTTTGCATAGTCTCCTCCCAAAGTTGCAAATATGTGGTTCGCCTGCGCTAGAGGCTCGAAGCGGGACCTGTCGTTCCCCAGGGCGACTCGTAAAGCTCCCGCAGAGCGACGACCGCCGCTCCCTGCGCCCAGGCTTCATCGGTCGACTGGTCGAAAACCAGTTCGGCGACTTCGCTGATCGAGCTCGGGATCGCGCGGGAATAGGATTGCTGCAGGCTGTCGGTAAACACCGCGCCGAGCCCCAGCGTCGAGCCGACGATGATGACGCGGGGCGGACCGAACAGCGTGACGATGTTGGCAATCGCCAGCCCGACAGCTTCGCCGGCCCTAATAGCGGCGCCCGACAAGGGATTGTTCTCGGAGGCGATCAGCGCCTGCGCATGCGCCATACCGCGCCCGAGCCGCACGGCTTCGGCGAAATGCCCCACCAGCTGCTGCTCGCCGAAAATGGCTGTCTCGCCGGCAACCGCCGAAAGCCTGAGCGTCTCCTCGGATGTCGCGCCGAGCACCAGGTCGCCGAGATTATGACTGAGACCGCCAGCTCCACGGAACACCTGCCCGTTGTGAAGAAGGGCGAGCCCCAACGTCTGCTCAAGCGAGACGATGACGAAATCGTCGAGGTCCCGGGCTTGACCGAACCAGTGATGCGACAAAGCGATCGCGTGCGCATCGCTTTCGACGATGGTCGGAAGGCCGAGCCGGCTCGTCATTTCCTCGGCGAAATTGATATCCGTCTCGCGAAAGATAGGGCTGGAGCGCACCTTTCCGGTGCGATGTTCGACAACCCCTGGCAGGCCTAAGCAGACTGTGTCGATGTCGCTCAACGAAAGACCGGCATCGACGATGCACCGCCGCACGCCGTCTTCGACGAGATCGCTGATCACGCCGATCGGCAGCCTGTCGACGCGGACAGGGATGGTGAGCTGCGACAGAACCTCGCCGCAGAAATTCGTCAGCGCGAAAACGAGGCGGTTATTGGCGATCTTTGCGCCGACGACGCGTGCCGCATCCGGGTTGAGCTCCAGCATCACCCGCGGCCTGCCCCGTGCCGCCGTATTTCTGATATCGCCCTCGTGCCTCGTCAGGATCAGTCCGTCGTCGAGCAGAGAGGCAGTGATAGCCGAGACGGTCGTGGTCGACAGCTGCGAACGTTCGCTGATCTCGACCCGGGAAATCGGGCCGCGCCTGCGGATCTTGTCCAGCACCGTGAAACGATTGATCGCCCGCATCAATTCTGGATCTGCAGTCTTCATGGAAAGCCGGATGCCCGTATCGCTATGACGTTTGATTCCGATATTTATGTCGGATCGCGAATTAAATAGCGTCGACGAACTGCCTCTTGTCAAGCCAATGTGAGCAAAACTTCAGCGGGTGCGGTTGACAATGATGTAAATGTCGTTTGAATTAATCCGCATAAGGGAAAAATTGAGGATGGTTGTTTCCCTTTGGAGGAGGAAGAATGACCTATCACCACAACGCAACGTCCTATACGGGCGTTCGGATCACTGCGCTCGCCGCAGCCACTGCACTTTCGACGCTTTTCGGGACCCATACGGCAACTGCTGCACAAACGGTCGTCAAGTGGATGCACGTCGAAACCGTACCCGCCTATATCAAGACGTGGGAAGACATCGCCAAGAAATATGAAACGCAGCATCCGGATGTCGATATCCAGCTGCAGTTTCTCGAAAACGAAGCGTTCAAGGCCAAGTTGCCGACGCTTCTGCAGTCCGACGCGGCGCCTGACTTCTTCTACAGCTGGGGTGGCGGCGTTCTTCGTCAGCAGTCCCAGACGGGCGCCCTGATGGACCTGACGGAGGCCATGAACGCAAACGGCGGCGAATGGGCCAAGACCTACAAGCCAGCCGCCGTCGCCGGCCTGACATTCGATGACAAGATCTATGCCGTCCCTTACCGCATGGGGACCGTCAGCTTCTTCTACAACAAGGAGTTGTTCGCCAAGGCAGGCGTCAAGGCCGAAGACATCAAGACCTGGGACGATTTCCTGGGAGCGGTCAAGACGTTGAAAGGTGCCGGCATTGCACCGATCGCAGGTGGCGGTGGCGATAAGTGGCCGCTGCATTTCTACTGGAGCTTCCTCGTCATGCGCAATGGCGGCGAAGCGGTGTTCGAAGCCGCCAAGAATAAGGAAGGCGAAGGCTTCATGCACCCTGCGGTGATCAAGGCCGGCGAGCAACTGGCAGAGCTCGGGAAGCTTCAGCCTTTCCAGAATGGCTATCTCGGCGCCAACTGGCCGCAGACGCTCGGTGCGTTCGGCGATGGACGGGCTGCAATGCTTCTCGGCTTTGAAAATACCGAGCCAAACCAGCGCAAGAATGCCGGCGACGGCAAGGGGCTTGCTGCCGACAACATCGGCCGCTTCGGGTTCCCGATTGTCGAAGGCGGCGCCGGCAAAGCCACCGATACGCTGGGCGGGCTGAACGGCTGGGGCGTCAGCAAGAACGCTTCGCCGGCGGCTGTCGATTTCCTCCGCTTCCTGACCAGTCAGGAGATGGAGCGGCAGATGGCCTCCGAAGGGATGATCATTCCTGCGGCTGTCGATGCCGAGGAAGGCTTGAAAAACCCGCTGATGCGGGAATCTGCCGACCAGCTCGCCGCATCCACCTGGCACCAGAACTTCTTCGACCAGGATCTCGGTCCATCGGTTGGCCGCGTCGTCAATGATGTCTCGGTCGAAATTCTCGCCGGGCAGATGACCGCCGAAGAGGGAGCGCAGGCAATCCAGGACGCGACCGAACTGGAGTAAGCCGACAAGCCGGTGGCGGCAGCGCCGTCACCGGCAACGGCACTTCTGAATTGGTGCGACAAGGATAGACCGGATGAACAACATGACCGCGAAGATCAGCGGCGCCTCCGTCATGGGTGTGCCGGAAAAGGTGCGCTACAAAAGCCCGACCGCGCGTGGCCGATTGCCGGCGCTGATCATCTTCCTGCCGCCCGCCCTGCTTCTGTTCACGCTCTTTGTGATCCTGCCCATGGGCGAAGCCGCGTGGTACAGTTTCTATCGCTGGAACGGCTACGGCACGCCGACCGAATTTGTGGGCATTCGCAATTTCGAGGTGCTGTTCAACAACGCCGCCTTTTCGACCGCTTTGATCAACAATGGCCTGATCATCGTCGTGTCCCTGCTGCTGCAGGTGCCGCTGGCAATCTGGCTGGCGGTGATGCTCGGCAAGAAGATCAGAGGCGTCGTCGCATTCCGGCTGATCTTCTTTCTACCTTATGTTCTGGCCGACGTGGCCGCCGGTCTCATCTGGCGCTTCGTCTATGACGGTGACTATGGATTGTTCGCCGCAATCGCCGGCTTTCTCGGCGTAGCGACACCGTATGTTCTAGCTGACAGGGATCTTGCGATCTACGCGGTGCTGGCCGTCGTCATCTGGAAATATTTCGGCTTTCACATGATGCTGTTCATCGCCGGCCTCCAGTCGATCGACAAGAGCGTCATGGAAGCGGCCGAGATCGACGGTGCGACCGGCTGGCAGAAATTCCGCTACGTCACCTTGCCACTGCTCGGATCGACCGTGCGCCTGTCCGTCTTCTTTGCCATCATCGGATCGCTGCAACTGTTCGACCTGATCATGCCGCTGACCGGCGGCGGTCCGTCGAACTCGACGCAGACCATGGTCACCTTTCTCTACACCTACGGCGTCACGCGCATGCAGGTCGGATTGGGGAGCGCCGTCGGCGTCGTCCTGTTCGTCATTTGTGTAACGATCGCCTTCGGTTACAAAAGGATATTCATGCGAAATGACTGACACATCGTCCACAGTCCGCGTGTCCACAGCAACGCGCCTCTATGTCTATGTTTCGCTGTCGCTGGTCGCTGCCATCGTGCTCGTTCCGCTTGTGACCACGGCATTAGGCGGCTTCAAGACGCTCGGCGACCTCCGGCTCAATCCGTTCGGACTGCCCAGCGAATGGGTCTGGTCCAACTATGTCGATATCCTGTTTGGAGAGCGCTACTGGCGCCAGATGATGAACTCGCTGATCATCGCCTGCGTTACCGTGTTCCTGACACTCGTCGTCTCGTCGATGGCGGCTTTCTGTTTTGCGCATATCCGTTTCTTCGGCTCAAACCAGCTGCTGAACTACTTTCTGATCGGGCTGATGTTTCCGGCAGCAACGGCAATTCTCCCGTTGTTCATCCGCATTCGCGATCTTGGCCTGCTCGACTCCTATTGGGGCGTGATCCTGCCGCAGGTCGCATTCGGGCTCGGCATGAGCATCCTTCTGTTCCGCAACTATTTCCGCAATCTGCCGGAAGAGCTGTTTCAGGCGGCGTTTGTCGATGGCTGCGGCTATATCCGCTTCTTCTGGTACATATCGTTGCCGCTATCGCGGCCGATCGTGGCAACCGTGGGCATCGTCACCTTCGTCAGCAGCTGGAACAGCTACATCCTGCCGCTGATCATGCTGAACACCGAGAGCAAATATCCGTGGCCTCTCGGCATCATGGTCTATCGCGGTGAGTTCGGCACCGATTGGCAGCTGGTGCTTGCCTTTATCACGCTCACCATCCTGCCGACGATCATCGTCTTCTTCCTGGCCCAGAAACACATCATCGCAGGCCTTACCGCCGGCGCCGTAAAGTCTTGAATTGAAGGATTAGCATCATGGCATCGGTTGGCCTTACAAACGTTCGCAAGAGCTACGGCGCGCTCCAGGTGGTTCACGATATCTCGCTGTCGGTCGATGACGGCGAGTTCATCGCCCTGGTTGGGCCGTCGGGCTGCGGAAAGTCGACGCTGCTGCGCATGATCGCGGGGCTTGAAGACATCAGCGACGGCGAAGTCACGATCGGCGGTACGGTGGTCAACGCCATGACGCCCCGGGAACGCAACATCGCCATGGTCTTCCAGTCCTACGCGCTCTACCCGCACATGACGGTCGGCGAGAACATGGGCTTCAACCTCAAGCTTGCCGGTGTCACCAAGCCTGACATCGCCACCCGCGTCGGAGAAGCAGCCCGCATGCTGGCGCTCGAAGATCTTCTGGACCGCAAGCCCAGCCAGCTTTCCGGCGGGCAACGACAGCGCGTCGCGATGGGACGGGCGATCGTGCGCGATCCAGCCGTGTTTCTGTTCGACGAGCCCCTCTCCAACCTCGACGCCAAACTTCGCGTCCAGATGCGCACCGAGATCAAGGCGTTGCACCAGAAGGTCGGCACGACGTCCATCTACGTGACGCATGACCAGATCGAGGCGATGACCCTTGCCGACCGGATCGTCGTTCTCAACGCCGGCCGCATCGAGCAGGTCGGCACGCCGATGGAGCTCTACCGGACACCCGCCAACCTCTTCGTCGCGGGCTTCATCGGCTCACCCGCGATGAACCTTCTCGACGGCACGATCGACGGCGAAAACGACAGACCGGTCGTTCGTCTGGCGGAAGGATCCGCAATCGACATTTCACCGCTACGCAAGGTCCGTCGCGGCCAGAGCGTCAAGCTCGGGCTCCGCCCCGAACACCTGACGGCCGGCGGCGACAACATTGGCGGCGAAACGCTGCTTGTCGAACCGACGGGCGCGCAGACGCATGTGCTGTTTGAATTCGCTGGCCAGCAGATGACCGCCATTGTCGATGGAGACCATCCCGTGCGACACGGAACGCAGTTTCGCGCCGGCATCGACAAAAACCTCGTCTACGTCTTCGACCGGGAAAGCGGCGTGAGCCTCTGACGCCAATTCAGCGCTGCACGTGATCGGGCGGGTCGTGTGCCCGCGCGGCTCATCTGCGTCACAATGTCCTCGTGGTTGCAACGCATTGCATGGGTTGCCGTAACTCATTATGACCTTGGGCTGCATGATGAGCTGATAGGCGAGATGATCCGGCGTTTTGGGCAGATTAGACAGGTAGGGTTGCGCATTCTCTGCAGCCTTGCGTTTCTGCTGCTCGGATTTGCCAATTCCCATCCGACCGCCAATGCGCGCTCGATCGAGACCATCGCGATTGCGTCCTACATCCTCCCGGACGGAAGTCTGCCTGATCTTTGCCTTCCCTCGGAAGCCGGGAAAACGCATCACGATAAAGGTGAAAGCAAGATCTCCTGCGACGCCTGCCGGCATGTGACGGCATCAATACTGCCACTGCCGACAGATACGTTGGGTGCGCCGATCCTGCGCGAGATCGTGCACGCGCATTGGCAATCCAACGAAAGCCTTTCTCGGTTCGTCCTGCTGATCGGCACCTCGGCCAGAGGGCCCCCTCTTCGTAGCTGACGGAATAAGCAAAACCGATTCTGCTACATCGAAGGCGAATACCCATGTCGACAATCCGAGCGAAATTTCTTGTAGCGGCCGTGGCATTGATGCTGCCTGGCACCGCATCTTCCCAGCACATGCATGCACACGGGACCGGTAATATCACGATCGAATCCGCCTTTTCCCGCGCCATGCTGCCGGTGGCAAAGGTCGGAGGGGGTTACCTGACGATCAACAACGCCGGCGCGGCCGATCGGCTTGTCGGTGCGAAGTCTGATCGTGCCGAAGAAGTCCAGATCCACGAGATGAAGATGACCGGCGCCGTGATGGAAATGCGGGAATTGGACAACGGTATCCCCGTGCCGGCCAAGTCTACCGTCAAGCTGGAACCCGGTGGCTATCATCTCATGTTCACGAATGTCTCTAGACCTTTCAAGGAGGGCGAGACGCTGGCGGTCACGCTCATCTTTGAAAAGGCCGGGCCGATCGAGGTCGAGTTTGCCGTCGGACCGTTTGCCGGTGCGCAAAGGCCTCACGCCGCTCACGAAGGTCACGACTGATGACGAAGAACCCGTTCATGCTGGTTGCCACAACGATCTCGGCAATCTTCATCACTGTCCTCGTCGGAGTCCTCTTCTTCACGTTCAAGGATGAGCCAAGAAACACCACATTCAATACCGCGTTTTCTCTGATCAACGATCGGGGAGAAGCGGTCGATCAGTCGATCTTCAAGGGCAACCCGTCACTGGTCTATTTCGGCTACACGCATTGCCCGGAAGCCTGCCCGACGACGCTTTATGAAGTTGCTGGATACCTCAAGGAACTGGGTGAAGATGGCCTGCCGATCAAAAGCTACCTGGTCACGGTCGATCCGGAACGGGACACCCCTGACATCATGAACGGCTATGTCACCGCCTTTTCGGACCGGATCACGGGGGTGACCGGAGCGCCTGAAGAGATCCGGCGGGTGGTCGCCGGATGGCGCGCATTCGCGGAAAAGAAGCCGAACAAGAGTGGCGGCTATTCCATGAGCCACACGATGGATCTGTTCCTGATCGGTGCGGATGGCCGGTTGAAGGGGCTCATTCCCTATGGCTCGGATCCCGACGTCGCCATCAGCAAGATCCGCAGCGCGCTCCTGTAGTCTCACGAGCGGGGCCATAGCTCATGGCGGCCATCGAACCAATGTAGATGCCGACAGATACGCATCGTTTCTTAAATTAAGCCATGCTAATCTATTCTTAAGCGGTCTCTGACATTGCTTTTCCGCAAGTGTGGAAAGTGCCATGATCTCTGGTCGACATATCGGTCCGGCAAATCGGAAATCTGCACAGCAGGTTTTGACGAAAGGACCCGCGTCCGCCAAGGACAGCATTTTGTCGAAGCGACGACTTTCCGAAGCCCTCTCAACCGATGCGATCTGGCCGGCATTTCAGCCGCTTGTCGATCTGCAGAGCGGTGCGATCATCGGCTTTGAGGTTCTTGCGCGTTGGACCGATTCCGAAGCAGGTGCCATCGCACCTTCAGATTTCATTCCGTTCGCAGAAACCAGCAATCTGATTGGCGCTTTGACGCAAAAGATCGTCCAGGATGCCTGTCGCAAAGCTGCAAGCTGGAGGGGAGACTTTGTCCTCGCGATCAACCTGTCGCCGACGCAGTTTCAGGACCCAGACCTCTTCCACTTTCTGGCTTCGATAATCTCGGAAACCGGGTTTCCGATGAACCGGATCCATATCGAAATGACGGAAAGCGCACTGCTCGATGACGATACAGTCGTCCGGGAAAACATTGCATCGCTCAAGTCTGCCGGCATGGGCATCTCCCTCGACGACTTCGGGACCGGCTTTGCCAGCCTGACGCGGCTTCACGCGTTCCCCTTCGACAAACTGAAGATCGACACAAGCTTCGTGCGCTCCATGCAGCATGACAGCGGCAGCCGGAAAATCGTCGCCTCGGTCATTGGGCTGGGGCAAAGCCTTGGCATGACGGTTGTTGCCGAAGGCGTTGAAACCGAAGAACAAGCAGAAATGCTGAAGCGTCTTGGTTGCGACGTTGGACAGGGGTGGCTGTTTGGCAGACCTGTCGACGGTGATGCGACAGAACGGCATCTCGCTGTCAGCAAGCAGAAGCCACTCACGGAACGCCGCGGAACCGGCTCGCTGTTCCAACGGGTCCATCAACTGGAAACGCTCTATGAGGCGGCACCGGTCGGTCTCTGCTTTCTCGATTCAGACTTGCGCCATGTCAGTGTAAACAATCGGTTCGCTGCAATGCTGGGATTAACGCCCGAGCAGATGATCGGGCTCACCGTTCACAGTTTCATGCCGGCACGAGAGGCGCGCCGGGTCACCAAAGATCTTCAGCGAGTCCTTGCGGGCGAGCCTTTGATTGTGGACGAATATCGTCCGCCCGGAAGTGAGAACATTCTCCTCGTGGTGAACCAGCGGGTCGATGACGACGCCGGCGAGCCGATCGGCATTTCGGTCACGGCGATCGATGTTACCGGTCACAAGTCGATGGAAAAGGCGCTGACCGAGACGGAAGACCACGCACGATGGTCGATCGAACTCAGCCCCAACATTCCCTGGTCGAGCGATGCCGAAGGCATTGTCAATTTCATGGGGCCAACGCCAGACCCGACGATGTCCAGGATGCGTGACCGGATCGCGGACTGGTACGGTCGGATGCATCCGGACGACAGTTTGCGGGTTCGACGGGAATGGCTTGGATGGCTGCCATCCGGCGACCCCTTTGAAACCAGGTTTCGCATGCGTCTGCACGACGACAGCTGGCGATGGATGGTCAGTCGAGCAAAGCCTCATCGCGATGCGACCGGCAAGATCGTGAAATGGTACGGCACCATCACCGAGATCGTGCCCACGGAGGTCCCGCTGGACGGGAAAGTATCCGTGAAGGCTCCTCATGTCTGGCATGATCCGGACCAAGCTGATGTCCTGCCGACGCAACACTTGATCTCGATGCTGATGAGGATGTTTGAGTCCGCGCCCATTGCCATGGCCATCACGACGAGCGACACGAAAACCTCGAGCTACGTCAAAGTCAACGATGCCTATCTGAAGCTCACCGGCCTGAAATGGGACGAGATCAACGGAAAGAAGCTGATTTCCGAGGGTGCCGCGATCGACAATCCCGCCCGCGACAGACGGCACCGGCTGTTGCGCGAGGACGGCGCCTACGAGCTCGAAGATGTTGAAATTGCTCATTCAGATGGTACGATCATCCCAACCCTGATTTCTGCGCAACGCACGATCGTCGATGGCGTTTCATTCGATGTGGAGGTCATTGTCGATGTGTCTGCCCGCGTCAGGCAGCAGCGCGCTATCGAAAGCGCTCTGAAAACCTCCGCGCAGACCGATGCCCTGTCAGGACTCCCAAACCGAGCCTGTTTTGATGAGGTTGTTGCCGGAGAGGTTGCCCGCAACCTGCTCAATGACAGAAAGCTCGCCATCGCCTACATCGATCTCAACGGCTTCAAGATCGTCAACGACAGTCTGGGGCATTCCGCAGGCGACGAAGTCCTGCGAACGATCTCGGCGAGACTTCGCGAAAGTTTCCGAGCGACGGATTTCATCGCCAGGGTCGGAGGAGACGAGTTTGCTATTCTTCTCGACATGGATCGCAAGTTTGCGGGCGATATGCAGACCCATATTCAGGAAACGATGGAAAGGGTGTTCAAGCCGATCCCCATCGATGGCCAGGTGACATTCACGGGTGCCGCGGTCGGCGTTACGTTCCTAAGGGCCGAAGACACGCCGCAAACTTATGTCAAACGCGCTGACGACTATATGTATCTGGCGAAAGCCACCGGAAAACGGGTGGCCGTCGTGTGTTTCGGTCAGGTTCTCGATCCCCCGACGACGCATAAAGTGGACCGGACGAACGGTGTTCGCGACGGCTGAAGTGTGTCGACGGCCGAACTATCGGCAGCCGATATTTCGAGGTGTTGTGCCAAGCCCTTTCGTGCAGGGCAGGTCTGATACCTATCCAGACTGCCGCTGGTCGTCGTCAGTCCGGCGCGACTGACGACGGAGGCCGGATTGTGGCGGCATCGTCGGCCGCTGCATCGTTCTCTCCACCAAACGCGGCATCAGCCTGCTGGTTGACCTTGGTCACATCGTCGCTTTCCTGATCCGACATGTCGGCTGGATGCTCGGAACGCTTCCAGTGATCGTCATGGGACCCTTCAGGACGGCCTTCTTCCTCCCACAGTCTGTAGGCCCGTTCGCGCTGTTCCTGTTCTCTATCGGTCATGGTTGCTCCTCCTAAGTTGCGAAGACATAACCAGCGGACGGGCCCCGGGTTTCCGGGAGGCGGATGACATACAA
Organism: Rhizobium sp. Leaf306; assembly: GCF_001423425.1. GTDB lineage: Bacteria > Pseudomonadota > Alphaproteobacteria > Rhizobiales > Rhizobiaceae > Neorhizobium > Neorhizobium soli. The sequence continues at coordinate 640,060 of NZ_LMNX01000003.1, read as the reverse complement.
TAAAATTTTTGTCAGCTCGCCGCGCAGGCTCTGCCGGACAGCGATCGCAAGCGATTGACAAAGGCCGTTTCTTTGTCCAACCTTGGCGTCATTCCGAGGGGAGCATCGAACGGTGCTGAGATGGCGGTGAGCCGGACCCTTGAACCTGATCCGGGTCATACCGGCGTAGGAACGGAAACGGCGCAATACCGCACCTCTTTCTTATTCTCCGCTCGCCTGGATCTCCATGATGTCAAGGTCAGGAGATCAGCCATGCTTACGCTCTCGAGAGATTCCCATATAGGACGAATGCGGTTCGACGGTTTCACGCCGCGGCACTGACATGCACTCCCGGTTCGCAGCCCTCGGGCTTTTTCTGCTGCTCGTAAGCTGGCAGCTTGCCGTTCAGGTTTTTTCACTGCCGCGCTATCTTTTGCCGTCACCACTCGCGGTGGTGCAGGCATTGGCGCGTCAAAGCGGCTTCCTCGCCCACCACACGCTCGTCACCCTAAGCGAAATCCTTGCAGGTCTCATCGCAGGCAGCATTCTCGGTGCGGCGGTCGCATTTCTCGTCGTTGCATTTCCGCGCACCGGCAGGCTTGTCTGGCCGATCATTCTTATCCTGCAGACCTTTCCGGTTTTCGTGCTCGCGCCCATCCTGGTGCTCTGGCTCGGTTTCGGCATGGCGTCCAAAGTGATGATGACGACGCTCGTGATCTTTTTCCCGGTCGCCTCCTCCTTCGCAGATGGCCTGAGGCGGACGGAACCGGCGATCCTGGAAGCCGCCGCGCTGACGAGAGCGACGCCCTGGCAGATCCTTGTGAGGCTCAGAACACCGCTTGCGCTGCCGGCGCTCGTGTCCGGTCTGCGCGTCGCCGTGCCGCTCGCGCCGCTGGGTGCCGTGATCGGCGAATGGGTCGGGGCTTCAGCCGGGCTCGGCTTTGTCATGGTTCAGGCGAACGCCCGCATGCAGACCGACATCGTTTTCGCAGCCATGACCATCCTGGCCCTGACCAGCGTCGCGCTGCGCCTGGGTTTCGACCGTCTCACAAGGGGACGCCCCCAGTGGGCGACCGAGACCGAACCACAGACACAGTTATCATCGTGAGGAGAGACGACCACCCATGAAACGCATGTTTCTGGCCTTTGCCATTGCCATATCCGCCAGCATGAATGCATCCGCAACGCATGCCGCAGAAAAGCTCACCGTCATGCTCGAATGGTTCGCGAACCCGGACCATGCGCCGCTCGTGATTGCCGCCGAAAACGGCTATTTCAAAGCCGCCGGCCTCGATGTCGAGCTGGTGCCTCCCGCCGACCCGTCGACGGTGCCACGCCTCGTTGCCGCCGGTCAGGCCGATATCGGCATCCACTACCAGCCGAACCTTTATCTCGATCGTGCAGCCGGCCTGCCGCTCAAGCGGTTCGGTACACTGGTCGAAACGCCCCTGAACACGGTAACGGTTCTCGCCGATGGCCCGATCAAGAGCCTCAAGGACCTGCGCGGCAAGAAGGTCGGCTTTTCCGTCACGGGTTTCGAAGACGCGATGCTGAAACGCATGCTCGAGGGCGAAGGCATTGGGCTTACCGAGGTCGAACTGATCAACGTCAATTTCGCCCTCTCACCGTCGCTGATCGGCGGCAAGGTCGACGCCACGCTCGGCGGCTTCAGAAACTTCGAACTGACGCAGATGCGGATCGAAGGGCACGAGGGCCGTTCCTTCTTTCCGGAAGAACACGGCGTTCCCGTTTATGACGAGCTGATCTTCGTCACACGCGACGGGCTGGCGACAGATCCTCGCCTGCCCCGCTTTCTCGAAGCCGTCGAGAAGGCTGCAATCTTCCTGACCAATCACCCCGATGATGCCTGGAAACTGTTCATCAAGGCCTATCCCAACCTCGACGACCCGCTCAATCGTCAGGCGTTCACCGACACGCTGCCGCGTTTCGCCAAACGGCCTGCAGCGCTGGATCGGGGTCGCTACCAGCGCTTCGGTGAGTTCATGGCCGCGAGCGGCCTCATTCCGCAGGCGCCGCCGGTCGAAGATCTAGCGATCGAAATCCGGTGATGACAATGAACAATTCCCCGACGCCGCAACAGGCCGGCGATCTCCTGGCACGTGTGCGGGCCCGGCGCCCACGCGTCCATTGCCTGATGAACACCGTGGTGCAGAAATTCGTTGCTGACGGCATCACTGCGATCGGCGCCATCCCCTCGATGACCTCCTCCCCGGACGAAATCGTCGGTTTCGTCTCCAAGGCTGATGTCCTCGTCGTCAATCTCGGCACGCTGGATGCAGACCGCCGCAAGGTGATCGAACTGGCAGTCGAGGTCGCCAAAGAGGCCGGAAAACCCTGGGTCCTCGATCCCGTGCATAGCGACTATTCCCCCGTGCGGCTGGAGTTTGCAAAGACGTTGATCGCCCGCCGCCCAACAGTGCTGCGCGGCAACAGCGCAGAGATGGCGCTGTTCGGAGACATAGGCGAAACACTGAAAATCGAGACCGGCGCTCACGACCGCCTGACGGATGGCGCGCGAACCGCCGCTGTTCGGAATGGCCATCGATGGATGGCGGATGTCACCGGGACTGGTTGCCTGTCAGGTGGCATCATCGCAGCGTTTCTGGCCGTAGAACCGGAAGCCATGGCTGCGGCTGCTGCGGCACTAGCGACGACCGGCGTCGCCGCCGAACAGGCCGCCGGGCACGCGCACGGCCCCGGCAGTTTCGCCGTTGCCTTCCTGGATGCACTGTCAGCGCTCACGCCCGAAGAACTCAGCCTGCACGGAAGGATCGGCCATGAGATTTGATTACCGACTGAACCCGATCGTCGATGCTGGTCTCACCGATGTCGGCGACCTCGTCGGTCTCGCGGCGCTGGCTGCGAGAAGCGGCGCGACGCTGATCCAGTACCGCGACAAGACCGGCTCCACCCGGCAGATGATCGCCATGGCCAAAAGCATCAAGGCCGCCCTTGAAGGCACCGGCGTGCCGCTTGTGATCAACGACCGCGTCGATGTGGCGCTCGCTGCAGGCGCCGACGGCGTGCATCTGGGCGCTGATGACATGGATGCCGCGATCGCACGCCAACTGCTTGGCCCCGACGCCATCATCGGCCTCACCGTCAAAACACGTGCAGATGCGGAACGCGCCGGACGAGCTCAGGCCAGCTATGCCTGTATCGGCGGGGTGTTCGAGACCCTGTCGAAACAGAACCCCGATCCACCGGTTGGCCTCGAAGGCTTGCGGGATCTGCGCGAACGGTTGCGACAACTTGATCCGGCCCTCCCCGTCGGCGCGATCGCGGGCATCGGGCTCGAACAAGTGCAAAGCGTGATCGAAGCGGGTGCCGACGGTGTCGCGGTTATCTCGGCGATTTTTCGCGCACCGGACCCTGCAGACGCCTGCCGCAGTTTTCGGGGCAGGGTCGATGATGCCCTGAGCGAGGTGACGCGATGACATCCGTTGCCATGACAATCGCCGGCTCCGACAGTGGCGGAGGTGCCGGCATTCAGGCCGATATCAAGACATTTTCCGCACACGGTGTGTTCGCGACCAGCGTCATCACCGCCGTGACCGCCCAGAACACGCGGGGCGTGAGCGCCGTCGAAGACATCTCGGCGACGATGATCCGAGAGCAGATGCGCGCCGTGCTCGCCGATATTGAGGTCCATGCGATCAAGATCGGCATGGTGTCCCGCTGCGAAACAATCCACGCGGTTGCCGGGGGGCTGACACACTTTAGCGGTCCCGTCGTCCTCGATCCCGTCATGGTCGCGACCTCGGGCGATCGGCTGCTGCGCGAAGATGCGATCTCCGCCCTCATCGCCAGCCTCGTGCCGAAAGCGACGATCGTGACGCCGAACCTGCCGGAAGCTGCACTGCTGACCGGCATGCCGGTCGCCGAAACCCGGTCCGACATGACCCGTCAGGCGGAGATCATCCTCAACGCCGGAGCCCGTGCCGTGCTGATGAAGGGCGGTCACGGGTGCGGCTGCGACAGCATCGATCTCCTCTTCGACCAGTCAGGCGTGACGGAGTTCTCGGCAGCCCGTGTCAATACGAAAAACGACCATGGCACAGGCTGCACACTTGCGGCGGCGATCACCGCCGGCCTCGCCCGCGGCCTCTCGCTGCACGAGTCCGTTGGAGCTGCGAAGACCTATCTTCAGGACGCTCTCATTGCCGGGAGAAACCTCTCGATCGGCGGCGGGCATGGCCCGGTCCACCACTTCCACAAATGGTGGCCAGCATGAGCCGAGCTATCGAGGGTCCTGCAAGGGCCGGACGCCTCGCGCAGTTCGCGTCGCGGCTTGCCTCGCCGGTTGCCCTCCTTGTCATTTGGCAGATCGCCAGCATGACGGGACTGCTGTCGCCGCGCATTCTGGCCGGACCGGGCGACATCGTCGCGACAGCCAGCCGCCTCATCGCGTCCGGTGAACTGATCAACGGGCTGATCGTATCGTTCCTGCGGGTGCTTGCAGGCTTTTCGATTGCGCTCGTCGCCGGGATTGTTCTGGCTCTGATCTCCGGCCTGTCTCGGTTCGGAGAAGCGGTGATAGACCCGCCGGTCCAGATGCTGAAGGCGATGCCGTTCCTGGGTCTTCTGCCACTATTCATTCTCTGGTTCGGGATCGGCGAGATGCCGAAGATCGGGCTCGTCGCCTTCGGCGCCATCTTTCCGATCTACCTCACCCTTTACGGCGGCATTCGCGGCATTGACAGGAAGCTGATCGAGGCGGGGCAGACAATGGACCTCGGCACGACAAGCATCATTCGCCATATTATCATTCCAGGCGCCCTGCCCTCGCTGCTCGTGGGCGTCCGATACGGCCTCAGCGTCGCCTGGCTTAGCCTCGTCGTCGGCGAACAGATCAATGCCTCCAGTGGTATCGGATACACGATTTCCTATGCCCGCGACTTTATGCAGACAGATGTCATCGTCGTCTGCCTTCTAGTCTACGCCATCTTAGGCCTGCTGACCGATGGTCTCGTACGCATGATCGAGGCTTATGCGCTGCGCTGGCGTCCGGAGGTGTTCGGTTGATCCCCCTCGTCGACATCAGGCAACTCACCCGCTCGTTTGGCGGCGCGGCGGTTCTCGACGGCATTGACCTCACCACGGCGCCCGGCGAATTCGTGGCCCTGCTCGGCCGCAGCGGATCCGGAAAAACCACGCTGCTGCGCATTCTGGCCGGTCTCGACACCGCTCCAGCCGAAAAGCTTCAGCTCACCACACGGCGTTCAGTGGTTTTCCAGGAACCGCGCCTGCTTCCGTGGAAAAGTGTGATCGACAATGTCGCGCTCGGTCTGCGCCACCCGGATGCCCGAACGCTCGCCACACAGGCACTGGACGAAGTCGGCCTGTCCCACCGGCTCGATGCCTGGCCACTGACGCTCTCAGGCGGCGAGGCACAGCGATCGGCGCTTGCGCGGGCTCTCGTGCGTGAACCCGAATTGCTGCTGCTGGACGAACCCTTTGCCTCGCTCGACGCGCTGACTCGGTTGCGAATGCATGAGCTCGTCCTCGCGCTGTGGCGCAAACATCGTCCGGCGGTGCTGCTCGTCACCCACGACGTCTGGGAGGCCGTGGCGCTTGCAGACCGAATCCTGGTGCTCGATCAGGGACATTTCATCCGCGAAATCAATGTCGATATCGACCGCCCCCGCCGCCGCGACGACCGCAGAACGGGCCGCATCGAAGCGGCGCTGCTGGAAGATCTCGGCGTCCTCCCCACACAAGACTGACTTCCATGTGAAAACCGCAGATTGGACTGAGCTATGATTTCCAAGCGTACATTCCTTGCCGCTGTCATCCTCTTCAGTGCCGCCGCCGTGTTTGCCCCTCCTGTTCAGGCAGCCGATCAGGTGGTGCGGATCGGTTGGTTGCGGGGACCCAACGACATCACGCTCGTCAAATCCCGCGGAACGTTGGAAAAGGCGCTGTCCGCAAAAGGCATCAAGGTCGAGTGGGCGGGCCCGTTCCCGGCGGCCGCACCTGCGTTCGAAGCGCTCAACGCCGGCAGCATCGATATCACCGCCGGCAGCTCGACCTCGGCAATTGCAGCCCTCTCGGCCAGGATCCCGCTGGTGATCTTTGCCTATCAGAAGATGGCGTCAGGCTCTGAGGGTATCGTGGCGACGAAGGGTTCCGGCATCGCCACCATCAGGGACCTCGCGGGCAAGAAGGTGGCCGTGAACCGCGGGGGGACGGGAGAGTATCTGCTGATGCGCGGTCTGGAGACGAACGGCATCGATCCTGCAAGCGTGGAACGCGTCTATCTCAGCCCCAGCGACAGTGGCCCAAGCTTCAGCCAGGGCCATGTTGACGCCTGGGCGACCTGGGATCCGTTCCTGACCATCGCGGAAAAGGCCTATGACGGCACGGTCATCGCCGATGGCGCCGCCATCAGGTCCGACAACGCTGTCGTTCTTGTCGCGAGCCGCGAATTCGCCAAGGACAAGGCCGATCAGCTGCAGCTCGTCTTCGATGTCATCAAAGCGGAAAACGCCTGGGCAGTCGCCAACAAGCCGGAGGCCGGGGCGATCTGGGCGAAGGAAATGAACGTACCGGCGGAACTCGGGGCGAAGATCGGCGAAAACAATGCGGTGCCGACGACAGCCGTTTCGCAATCGGCCGTAAAGCAGATCAATGCCGTGGCTGAGTGGTACGCCAAAAGCGGGATCATTCCTGAAATGCCCGACATTGCCGCCGGCGTCGTCGAGCTGAAATAAATCTCGACGAGCCGGTTTTCGATCTGGAGGTCGCCGCCCGAAAAACTTCCACGCCGGCAATCATTCACCCATGACGATCTGCAGCTTCACGTCTTCCGGCCGGCCTTCCGCCGCCCGTTCGAACGCCTTGATCGACTGGTCGAAATGGAACGTGTCGGACACCAGCGGCTTGAGGTCCACCTTGCCGGCCGCTATCAGTGCGAGGGCCCGGTCGAAGACATTGGCGTAGCGGAACACGGTCTCGATCCGGCATTCGCGCGAGCAGGCGGCCGCGATATCGACCGGGACGGGTTCCGGCGGCAGGCCGACAAGCACGACGGCACCACCGGGGCGAACGATCTTGAAGATGTCGCGGATGGCGGCGGGCGCACCGGAGCATTCGAACACGATATCCGCGCCCCAGCCGTCGGTGGCGTTGTTTGTGGCTGTCACGATGTCGGTCTCGCGCAGATTGACGCCGGTAATCCCGTCATAGGTCTCGGCAAGCTTGAGCTTGGTTTCCGACAGATCGGAAATCAGCACGCGCGAGCATCCGCCAGCCAGGGCCGCCAGCGCCACCATGATGCCGATCGTGCCGCAACCGGTGACAACAGCCGTGTCGCCGGGCGTGATGCGGGCGCGGGATGCCGCCTGCATTCCGACGGCAAAGGGCTCGACCATCGCTCCCTCGGCAAACGAGACATTGTCAGCCAGCTTGTAGGTGAATGCTGCCGGATGGACGGTCTCCGGGGCGAGGATGCCATGAACCGGCGGCGTTGCCCAGAATGTCACTGCGGGATCGACATTGTAGATCCCCAACCGCGACGCCCGCGAATTCGCGTCGGGAATGCCGGGTTCCATGCAGACACGGTCGCCTTTTTTCAGGTGGCTGACGTTGGCGCCGACCTCGATCACCGTGCCGGCAGCCTCGTGGCCCAGCACCATGGGCTCGTTGACGACGAAATCGCCGATGCGACCGTGCGTGTAATAATGGACATCACTGCCGCACACGCCGACGGTGTGCAGCTTGATGCGGACGTCGTCAGGGCCAAGGTTTTGCGGCAGGTCGATATCGCGCAGGGTAAGCTCGCCGACGCGTTCGAGAACTAGTGCTTTCATGATCTTTATCTTTCTTCCATGCCGCAGACATCGCCACTGTGAACGCTCCTACGACATGAAACTAGTTGGCTTCTTGCTTTCAACTGGTATTATTTTGACATGTTGCGGTGCAAGGTGACGGGATGGCGACAACAAACCAACGGAATTTGGCGCAGCCTGTTTCGCACGCGGCCATGCGCGAGCAGATCGTTTTGCCCGGCGGCATGTCCTATCTCATCCGCCGCGACGACTATCCGAACCCGGTTGGCGTCTGGAATTATCATCCGGAATGGGAGATCCACTATATTCCCGAGGGCCAGGGTTTTGCCTATGTCGGTGATTATGTGGGGCCGTTTAAATCCGAGCATCTGATCCTCACCGGAACCAATCTGCCGCATAACTGGATCTCGCCCGGCGCCCCCTCGCTTCCCGGCCGCGATCTGGTGCTGCAATTCGATGCGGACGCGCTGATCGGCATCCGGAATGTGTGCCCTGAATTTGATGTGCTCCACAGACTGAGTTCGCTTGCCGCGCGCGGGGTCGAGATTCTCGGACCGGAGGCAGCGGAGATCGGGGCAAAGGTTCTCCGCTTGCACGAAACCCAAGGTCGCGGCGGGCTGACGCTGTTCCTCGAGATCCTCAACGAGATCGAGGCCGCTCCCCGCAAGCGCCTGCTCGCCAGCGAGCATTTCATATCATTCTACAACGAGGTGTCCGACAAACGGCATCGGCGGATCGACCAGGCCATCCAGATCCTGCAGTCCGACCCGGTCAAGCAGATGCATGAGGTTGCTGATATGGTCGGTCTAGCGCCCTCCGCATTTTCCCGCGCCTTCAGACGCCTCACGGGAATGAACTTTTCCCATTACAGCCGCTCCGTCCGGGTCTGGCGCGCTCGGACCATGCTGGCGGAAACGGAGATGCCGATCACCGGCGTCTGCTTTGAAGCAGGCTTCAACAACCTCTCCAATTTCAACCGCTATTTCCGGATGGAAACCGGGCTGACACCGCGCGCCTACCGCATGGCGGCACGGATCCGGGGCCGATCGATTGTTGCTGCTGCGTGAGTGAGCCAGCGTCAGCAAGTCGGGTGTCCCGGGCGATCGATACGCCCGGGAGACCGGGTCTCAGGCCACTTCGCAGATATCGATGATGGTCAGCATGTAGACGCGGATCATGTCGAGGAAATCAACGATGTCGACGCGCTCGTCCGGCATGGTGTTGTAACGACCGCCGGGACCGCAGACGATGCCTTCCATGCCGAGCTCATGGTAGAGATGACCGGCGTCTGTGCCATAAAAACGCGTCGGCGTAATCGCGCCCGTCGGCTGCTTTTCGCCGCGGACGGCCTCATAAGCCGCATTGATTGATGTGACGATACGGCTATCCGGCGATACTTCGAAGGGCGGCATCAGCGGGCGGCCTTCGATCATCTCGGGAACCAGCTTCGCCTTCAGGCCCGGGAACCGGCCTTCGAGCGCGCGCAACTCATTGGCCAGATCGGCGAGAACGCCTTCCTGCGTCTGGCCCGGCGCATAACGGCACGACCCTTTCAGGCGAACGAAGTCGGCCACTTGCGGCGGACGCCATTCCTCGAGGTCTCGGCCGAGCGCGCCGTGGACGACGCCCACATGGCCGCGGTTGATCGAGCGGTGGACATCGCTTCTGGCACCGCTGAAGGTCATCGCATTGATGCGCGGGATGATGTCGCAGGCGGCGGCGATCGCGTCGACGGATTCCTCGCGCTTCGACAGGTGCCGTGTGTCGCCGGTCAGTTCGATGACATAGCTCAGCGCTGCCGCGTGCATGGTGACGGCAACGAGGTCGCTCGGTTCGCTGTTGATGAAATAGTCGGCCTTCACGCCACTTTTGATGGCAGCGAGTGTCCCGACGCCGCCCTGCAATTCGCCGACGACGAAGGTCAGGATCACGTCGCCCTTGAGTTTGACGCCCGCCTCGAGCAGCGTCTTTACCGCACAGAAATAGGCGGCATCGCCGGCCTTCATGTTGGAAACGCCGATACCGTAGATGAACTTGTCGTCGACGAGCCCGGCATAGGGATCGACCGTCCAGCCTTCGGTGACCGGATTGGTATCGAGATGGCCGTTGAACAGCAGGCTCTTGCCGCCGCCTTGGCCTTTCAGGCGACCGATCGTGTTGAACCGCCGGCCATCGTCAAAGGCCTGCAGCTCGGCTTCGACGCCGATCTTTGCAAGCTCAGCCGCCATCCAGCGCGCCAGAACCTTCTCGCCCTCCGTCTCCGAATGGCTCTTGTGCTGAACCATCTTCGACAGAAAATCGAGGCAGGCCTTTTCGTCGATCCGATCCACGAGGGATTTCGGGTCCATTGTCATGCTCCTTGATGCGCAATTACTGGTATTGAGCGGCGGCGCGTGGCACCGCCTCGATCAGGCGGCGGGTGTATTCCGCCCGGTCGGGACTATCGATCTCGGACGCCTTCACCACCTCGATCAGATCGCCGCGATACATGACGGCGATCCGGTGGGCGATCTGGCGGATCAGGTTGAGATCGTGAGTGATGAAGAGGTATGCGGTACCGCTGGCCTTCTGCAGTTCCAGCAGCAGTTCCACGACCGAGGCCTGCACTGAGACGTCGAGGGCAGAGGTGATCTCGTCGCAGATGACCAGCTTCGGCTTGGAGGCGAAGGCACGGGCAATCGCCACGCGCTGCTTCTCGCCGCCCGAAAGCTGATGCGGATAGCGGTTTGCGTGAGTGCGCGGCAGGCGCACCTGCTCCAGCATGTCACCGACCTGTCGCTCAAGATCGCTGGCATCGCCGAACAGTTTCAGCGGACGCGAGAGGATCTCGAAAATCTTCTGACGCGGATTGAGCGAGGCATCCGGGTGCTGAAAGATGATCTGCACGTCCTTGCGATAGGCATTGTCCATATCGCCGAGATTGCGGATCTCGCGTCCTTCGAACCGGATCTTGCCCTCGAACCGGTTGAGACCGGTCATCGCCTTGGCGAGCGTCGATTTGCCTGAGCCGGATTCACCGACAATGCCGAGGATTTCTCCCGGACTGATGCTGAGGCTGATCGCATTGTTGCCGGTCACGCGCTCGGTCTTACGGCCGGTCAGGGCGGAGAGGAACGGCTTGCGACCGAAATGGACGCTGACATTCTCGACCTCAACGAGCGGCTTGTCCGTCGGAGCTACATCATCGTTCACCAGCCGGCGGGAAGGATCGGGCACCGCGTTGATCAGCTCGCGGGTATAGTCCTGTTGCGGATTGGTGAAGATCTCGCGGGTGGTGCCCTGCTCGACGATCTCGCCGCGCTTGATGACGGCGACGCGGCCAGCGGTGCGGGCGACCAGCGCAAGGTCGTGGGAGATGTAAAGCGAGGCGACGCCTGTTTCGGCCTGCAGTTCGACGAAGAGATCGAGGATCTGGCGCGAGGTGATCACGTCGAGTGCCGTGGTGGGCTCGTCGAAGATGATGCATTCGGGATTGCAGGCAAACGCCGAGGCGATGACGACACGCTGCTTTTCGCCGCCCGATGCCTCATGTGGCATGCGATGCATCATCTGTGCCGGCGTCTTCAGGCCGACATGCGCAAGCCGCGCCTCTCCTTCCGTCCACGCCTGCTGCCAGGACAGGCCGCGGTGGCGAACGAGGACTTCGGCCAGCTGTTTGCCGAGCGAGAGGGTCGGATTGAGCGACGTGCTCGGATCCTGGAACACCATGCTGATACGGCGTCCGCGAAACGTTTCCATTTCGCGCTCCGCCTTCTCCAGCAGATTGTCGGAGCCAAGCAGGATGCGTCCGCCGGGCTCGCGGGCGTTCTTGGGCAGGTAGCGCATGATCGACCATGCAAGCGACGTCTTGCCCGATCCGGATTCTCCGACGAGGCCAAGGATCTCGCCGCGGTGGATGGCAAGGTCGATGTTCTTCAGCGCGTGAAACGGGCCGTTGGTGGTCTCGTAATCCAGCGAATAGTTCTCGATTGTGAGAACTGGGGTATCGGGCGAAGGGTGTTCGGTAGTGGTCATGATTTTCACCTCAGGCCCGCGGATTGAGGGCATCGCGGAGACCGTCGCCCAGGAGGTTGAAACCGACGGCGACGATGGCGATCGCCACGCTCGGCCAGATCAGGATGCCGGCGGAAAGATGCATGTAGCGGCGCGCTTCCGATACCATCAGTCCCCATTCGGCAGCCGGTGGCTGGGCGCCGAGACCGAGAAAGCTCAAGGTCGCAAACAGCATCACCGCGAAGGACACGCGAATGGTCATCTCGACGATGATCGGTGCAATCACGTTCGGCAGCATTTCGCGGCGGATGATGTAGCCGGCACTTTCGCCCCGTGCGACGGCCGCGTTGACGTAGTCCTGCTTTCGCACCGACAGCGCAACGCTGCGGGTGATGCGGGCCATGCCCGGCGCAAAAGCGATGGCGACGGCGACCAGCGCATTGACGGTGCTGGAGCCGAGAAGGTTGACCACCAGAAGGGCAAACAGCAGGCTTGGTATCGACATGACGGCATCGATGGTGCGCATGATCAACTCGTCCGCACGACCGCCGAGAAAGGCGGAGGCGGTTCCGATCAGCGCCCCGATCAGGGTGCCGACGATGGTGGCGAGAACCGCCATGACGACGGTGGCACGCGCTCCGATCAGAAGCCGGCTGAAAATATCGCGACCATACTGGTCGGTGCCGAGCCAGTAGGTGAGGCTCGGACCTTTATAGCGTGCAAGAGGTGACAGCTTTTCCGGATCGTGCGGCGCGACCAGAGGACCGAAGACGACGACTAGCAGCACGAACACGACGAGGAAAATTCCGATCGCGCCCTGCGGCGTCTTCAACAGACGTTTCGTGAAATCAATCATACTGGATCCTCTTGTCGAGCCAGGCATAGAGGATGTCGGCGATGAAATTGACGATCGAATAGGTGGCAGCCATGATCAGTACGCCGGCCTGGATCGCCGGCAAGTCGCGGGCCTGGATGGCGACGATCAGCTGGCGTCCGATGCCCGGAATGGCAAAGATCTCTTCCACGACGATGACGCCGCCCAGAAGATAACCGACATCGAGCGCGACAATGGTGATGGTGGGAAGAAGCGCGTTGCGCAGCGCATGGCGGCGCAGAACCTGTCCACGGGAAATGCCCTTCAGCCGGGCGGCGCGAATGTAATCGGTATGCAGCACGTCCACCAGTTCGGATCGCACCATGCGCGAGACATGGGCAATCAGGATGATCGAGATGACGCAGACGGGCAGGACGAGATGGGCGATCCCGCGGGAAAAGTCTTCGGTCAGCGGCACGTAACCGGTCGGCGGCAGCCACTTCAGCCAGTCGGCGAAGAACAGCACGGCGATGGTCGCCGTCACGAATTCCGGAAGTGCGACGCCCGCATAGGAGATCAGGCTCACCACCATGTCGGCGACCTTGCCGCGGCGGATGGCGGCGATGATGCCGAGCGGAATGGCGAGAACCAGCATCAGGCCGATCGACAGGAAGGCCAGAAGCAGCGAACGACCGAGCGCTTCGAACATGACCGGGCCGACCGGTTGGCCGGTGCGCAGAGATGTTCCGAGATCACCCTGAACCACATGCCACAGCCAGGTCAGATACTGCTGCCAGATCGGCGCGTTCAGGCCCATGGTCGCACGCAGCGCGTCGAGCGCTTCCTGGGTCGCGTTTTCGCCCAACATCATGACGGCCGCATCGGCCGGCAGGACCTGGGTTATGGCAAAGACGATCAGCGACACGACGAACAGCGTGTAGACGATCATCACCAGCCGCTTGGCTATGTAATTCGGGGACAGGGTCGTGTTCCTCTGACAAGAGAGCCGGACGCCTGGCGGCGTCCGGCAGGTTTTAAGATCAGCCGCGCTTCGGTGCGTCTGCTGTCAGCGAGACATAGTCGAGACGGAACACGGATGCGCGCGGATGCGCTTCGTAACCTGAAACCCAGCTGCGCTTAGCCGAGAGGACGTCGAAGAAGGACGGAATGATCGAGGGAACTTCCTCGTTCATGATCTCCTGTGCCTTTGTGTAGAGCTCGGTCCGCTTGTCGGTGTCGATCGTTCCGCGCGCTTCGTTGACTAGGGCATCGAAGGCCTTGTTGTTCCAGCGCGTCTCGTTCCAGGAGGCATCCGACGTGTAGAGCAGCTTGAAGATGCCGTCAGGGGTGGGCTGCATGTTGTAGAAGCCGACGTAGAACGAACCCTTTTTCCAGACCTGCTCGAGGTAGGTCGCATGCGGCATCGTCTGCACGTTGATGGTGATGCCGACTTCCTTGGCCATTTCCTTCAGCGCGACGGCAAGCTGGGTGCGGACCGCGGGGCGGTCGGAGGCGACAAGGGTGGCTTCGAAACCGTTCGGGAACCCGGCTTCTGCAAGCAGCTTTTTGGCTTCCTCGATGTTCTGCTCGCGCTGCTTGACGCCCTTGAAGAACTGGTAGGAGCCGTTGAGCGGGGTATCGTTACCCTCTGTTCCGAAACCTTCGGTGACGAAACCGACCATTGCTTCCCGGTCGACAGTCAGTGCGATGGCGCGGCGAACGCGAGGATCGTTGAAGGGCGCCGTATCGCAACCGAAGTTGATGTTGCAGAACTGACCGGACGGCGTGCGCAGCACGTCGACGCCATCGCTGCCGTCAAGGCGCAGATATTCGGTCGGCTGGATGGTCGAGACGATGTCGATATCGCCCGACATCATCGCGGAACCTTCAGCGGAAATGTCCGGGAAGACCTGCACCTCGACACGGTCGAGATAGGGGCGAGCCGGATCGTAGTATTTCTCGTTGCGCTCGACGACGATCAGGCGATCGGGCTCATAGGAGACCAGCTTGAACGGACCCGTACCGACGGCCTTGGTCGACAGGCTCTTCAGGTCGCCGGTGGCGATAGAAGCCGGAATGATGCGGGCGCTTGTATAGGCCATGGAGACGGGAAGGTCGGCATAGGCGCCGGTCAGCTTGAACATGACGGTCGCGTCGTCGACGGCGACGATATCGGCGATCGGGCCAACATTGTTGCGGCCGGGGGATGCTGTCGCCGGATCAAGGATTGCCTTGAAGGTTGCGACGACGTCCTTGGCCGTGAACGGCGAGCCATCATGGAAGGTAACGCCGGTGCGCAGCTTGAACGTCCACTCGGTGAGCGCCTCGTTCGGTGTCCAGCTTTCGGCCAGATCCGGCTCGACCGACATGTCGACCTTGAGACGGGTGAGGTTGCTGTAGAGCAGCTCGGTCACCAGGTATTCCGGGTTGACGCGGGTCAGAAGCGGGTGGATGACGCTGACGGCCTGGTCGACGGAGATCTTCAGCGTACCGCCCTTGGCCGGTGCTGCGGCCTGGGCAAAGCCCAGCGATGGCGTTGCGAGAATGGCGGCGGTGCCGGCCAGGAAGAAGCGGCGTTTCATTTCCAGCATGTTTATCGTTCCCTTTATGCTTCGATGCTGCTTGGTATGGTTATATGCGACTTTCGGGCATGGCCTCGGCAGCGAAATCCGCCGCGAGATAGGCGAGAATGCTTTTTGCGAGTGCGATGATGTCCTGTCGGGTCGTGTGCTCTTCCGGGCTGTGGATGCAGCTTTCCGGGCGGCCGAGGCCACCGAGCAATACTTCAGGGCCAAAGCCGGCCTTCTGGACATAGCCGAAGTCCGAACAGCTGGCGGCGCCCCATTTCTGAAAATCGTTCGGCTTGTATCCGAAGCCGAGCGAAAGCGCCTGTTGCCAGCGCGGCCAGTGCGGGCCATCGGGATCGTCGGTCGGGATCAGATGACCGACAAGATCGACTTTGAGCCCGAGCTCTGTCCCTTCGATGCAATTTCGGATCGTCGCTTCGATCTCGGCGCGCGCGTCCTCATAGCTTTCCTCCGGGGCATATCGACGGCTGACGAGGATCTTCACCTCGGCCGGAACCTGCCCGCCCGCCGTGCCACCGTTCACCGCGGATATGGTCAGCTGTGGCCGCAGCGGCCCGGTTGCATGCGGCGGCGGCGCGAGCTTGGATGCGCGTTTGGCCACGTCAGGCTTCAGCGCTGCGAGCGCATTCAGAACCGGCAAGGCGCCCTCGATGGCATTCACACCCGCGCCGGTGCGATTGCCCTCGCCGGCATGGACCGCATGGCCGGTAATCGTGACCTGCAGGTTGAAGATGCCGAAGCAGCCGGCCCAGACGCGTGGTGCGGCCGTTCCGTTGAAATTGAGGATATGGCCCTTGAGCATGCCCTGCTCTGCGAGATAGCGAATGCCGGGATAGAGACCGCCTTCTTCATCCGTGCACAGGAGCAGCATCGGATCGTAAGCGAGAGAAACGCCGCATTCGCGTGCCGCCCGAAGCGCCAGAAGCGTCGCAGCGATTGTGCCCTTCATGTCGGCAGCACCAAGCCCGAAAAGGTCATTGCCTTCGACCGTCAGCTTCAGCGGATCGCGGCTCCAGCCCGGAGCCACCGGAACCGTATCGACATGATAGTAGAGACCGCAGACAGGCCTGTCCGTTTCGCGCCTTGCAACGAGATTGATGCGTTCGCCGGAAGCCGGTCCGCCCTCGACATGCCAGAGGTCGTGAGGCACCGTCACGCGCTCGAATTCGAAGCCAAGCGGCATCAGCAACTCGGTCATCAGATCGGCAAACGCGCCATAGCCTTCGCCCGGCGGAAAGGTGGTGTCGACCGCAACCATCCGTGCAAGATCCTGCACGGCCATCTCGACATCGCGGTCAATCGCTGCCATGGCAGACGTCAGGGGCTCAGAAGTGGTGCCTGGTTGCTGTAGGCTCATCTCGGTCGTCCTCCGCATTCCGGCAGCCTTCACAACTCGGGTCATTAATATAAACTATATAGTAATACAGCGTAGATCGGCATCACGTGTCAACTCCAAAGAAGAGGCAATTCATTGCCTGATAATTCAGCAAATGCCGCCCGACTGAGCGATCTGTCCTTGCCTCTCTATGAGGTCGTGAAACGACAGATCACCGAGGCGATCATGATCGGCGCCCTGGAGCCCGGCTCCGTGCTGCCGAGCGAGATTGCCCTGGCGCAAACCTATGGCGTTGCTGTCGGAACGATTCGACGCGCCCTGATGGATCTCACCAACGACGGACTTTTGAGCCGACGCCGCAAGACCGGGACCGTCGTGACCGGACGCAAACCGCAGCACGGATTGCGCCTGTTCTTCCAGTATTTTCGTCTTCACGGGCTGGACGGCTCGCTGAGCAAATCCGTTACCAAGGTCACGTCGCTGGAATTCGGTGAGGCTTCGGACGAAACAGCGGCGAAGCTGCAGATTGAAACGGGCCGGCCGATCGTGCATTTCCACCGCGTCCGCTATATCGACGACCGGCCAATCATGCACGAAACATTGACGCTGCCGCGCGAGCGCGTCCCCGGCTTTCCGCAGAAGCAGGAGGACATCCCGCCGCTCTTTTATCTGCATCTCCTGGAAAACTACGGGATCCGGATTTCGGCGATCCGTGAACAGATCGGCGCGGACCTGGCATCGGAGGATGATGCACGCTGGCTGAACCTGACGCTTCCAGCCGCAGTCATGACGATTGACGAAGTAGCCTACGACCAGATGGCCGTGCCAGTGCTCATCTCTGCGCACCGGGCGACGACTGCGGACCACCGCTACGTCAACGAGATACAGTAAGCGCGCGATCAAGCTTCAACACTGAAGCATCTGACGCGCTGAGCTTCGCTACATTAGCGCAACGTCTAGCAAACCAAAACGAGATGGCGAAACCGCCGCGAGCGTGATCCGGGCTCGCGGCGGTAACAGCTTATTTTCAACGGCTTGGAGCCTATTGTTAACTCAGAATTCTTCCCACTCCGCAACCGCCAGGGCAGCGGAAGACGAGGCGTTAGCGATCTTGCGCGGCATTGCGACGGCTGCAGGGCGATCGGAAATGGGCTGTGCGACCGGTCTTGAAGCGACGGGGCGATGGGCGATCGGATTGCGCTTCTGCAATGTCTGGGCCGGGGCCCGATCGTTGTCGAAATTGAACTGTTCGAGCAACTGGAACAGCGCGGCCGCTTCCCTTGCCATTTCATGGCTCGCAGCTGTCTGCTGCTCGACCATGGCGGCGTTTTGCTGTGTGCCCTGATCGACCGTGTTGATCGCACGGTTGATTTCGGTCAGCGCGGTGGACTGTTCGCGTGAGGTTTCGACGATCGCGGTGATGTCGCCGTTGATACCTTCGACATGGGTTGCGATCTCGCGAAGGGCGGCGCCTGCCTTCGTGACAAGCGAGACGCCGTTTCCGACATGCGTGCTGGAGGCCGTGATGAGTGTCTTGATTTCCTTGGCCGCTGTCGCAGAGCGCTGCGCGAGTTCCCGCACCTCCTGCGCAACGACGGCAAAGCCTTTTCCGGCCTCCCCTGCGCGCGCCGCTTCAACACCGGCGTTCAGCGCCAATAGGTTTGTCTGGAAGGCGATTTCATCGATCACGCCGATGATGTTCGAGATTGCCTTCGACGACGCTTCGATCTGGTCCATGGCACCAATCGCTTCACGCACCACGTCACCGGAATGGTTGGCATGCTCCTTCGTGCGGGCAACCAGTTGGCCGGCTTCCTCGGCGCGTCGGCTGGAATCCTTCACGGTCGTGGTGATCTCTTCCAGGGCTGCTGCGGTCTGCTCGACAGATGCGGCTTGCTGTTCGGTCCGCTTCGCCAGATCGTCCGCCGATGTGCGAACCTCATTGGAACCGGCCGAAATAGCCTTCGCGTTTTCGGCAACCATCACCATGGCCTGCTTCAGCTTCTGCGACGCGGCATTGAAGTCGGTCCGCAGGCGCTCCAGTGATGGAATAAACGGCTTTGCAATTTGCTGCGAAAGGTCACCATCGGCGAAACGCGTCAGACCTTCCGCGAGGCGCTCGACGTTCTCGACCCGGCCGGTAACATCGGTGGCAAACTTGGCGACCTTGATGACCTTGCCACTGGGATCGAAAACGGGGTTGTAGGAAGCCTGGATGTAAACGCTACGGCCGTCCTTGCTGATGCGGCGGAACTCGTCGGCAACATATTCGCCGCCGCGAAGGCGCTCCCACAACTGCGTGTATTGCGGGGATGCCGCTTCGGTCGGGTCCATAAAGATCCGGTGATGCTTACCCACGATCTCGTTCAAGGAATATCCGAGCGCCGACAGGAAGTTGTCGTTGGCGGTAAGGATTTCACCCTCGGGCGTGAATTCGATGGTTGCCTGCGCGCGGGAAACAGCTGAAAGTTTGGCCGCGCTGTCGAGCCCATTCATCTTTGTTTCGCTGATGTCGTTGGCAAACTTGATGATCTTCAACACCTTGCCGCTGGCATTCTTTACCGGATTGTAATTGCCGCGGATCCAGATTTCCTGGCCGTTTTTCGCAATGCGCTTGAATTCGCTGCACTCGAACGTGCCGCCCTTAAGCTTGCTCCAGAAGGCTTTGTATTCAGGCGTTGCAGCGTAATCTCCGTCGACAAAGATCCGGTGATGCTGACCGATAATCTCCTGCTCGCTATATCCCATCAGATCGCAGAAGTTTGTATTGGCTCGCAATATGCGTCCTTCGGTATCGAACTCGATGATCGCGAAGGACAGGTCTAAGGCTGAAAGGATTTGATTAGAGTTTGCGCCGAAAAAATCGAACATTACGAAGCCTTGCAATACAGGTGATTGGTCAACCTTCATCGCAAACAATTGTTAAATTAGTAATTAAGACTTGGCAAAAAACAAGAATAAGCCTTTGTAAAAATACATTTAAGCGTTGCTCAATAATATATTCCTATTACCTAATCTAGGTTGGGTAGTCTCACGTTCAGGTTGCCGGAAGTAGAGGCGAGCATCCTGCGCGGCGTGCCCTTCCTGCCGCCATCAGTCCATCTTTAGCAATCCGATAACCCTCTCTCGACAAACAGTCATGTTCCGGGGCTTGGCATCCATTGCCTGGAAACGTTTGCGGATTACCTCTCGGTCAACTCCGAACGGTAACCGACCATGAACGCTGTGACGTCTATCCTCCACACATTGGAACCTCATCCGTTTCAGCTTCTCAACACCGAGAAAATACTTGAGTTGCTGCCGCGCCCGGTCTTGGTTGTCGGATCCGATGGTCTCGTCGTCTACGCCAACAAGGCGAGCGAAGTCTCATTCGGCGCATTTCCCGGGGGCGCCGTCCACGCGCTTTTTACGGGCTTGGGCACAGACCTGCCCGACACCAGCTGCGCCCCGGTTTCAGTCACGTCCATCCATAGCGGTGAGAGCTTCGATGCCGCGTTCGTCTCTTTCGACGACGGGCAGTATCTCGTTGACCTGCGACCTGCATCGCAGAACCAGGGCATCGCCCTCAAGACCGATGTCGACGAACTGACGGGCCTTGCCAAGCGGAACGCCTTGCTGTCGCACCTGTCGTCCGCATTGAGCAACGGTTCTAAATCTTCATCGATCGCCGTCCACTGCCTCGATCTTGACCGCTTCAAGATGGTCAACGACACGCTGGGACATGCAACAGGCGACCTTCTTTTGAAAAAGGTGGCCGACCGCCTCAAGGCCGCGTGCCGCAAAAGCGATGTCGTTGCGCGTCTTGGCGGGGACGAGTTCGTGATCCTCCAGCATGATGTCGATGATCTTGCTGCGGCCGAAAAACTCGCTTCGCGGATCGTGGACCTTGTCGGCCGCACCTATGTTCTGAACGGTCACACAATCAATATTGGCGCAAGCGTCGGCGTCGCCTTTGGCGCTGATGCGCTCCAGCCAGACGACCTTCTCCGCAACGGTGATCTTGCTCTCTACGAGGCAAAGAAGGCCGGGCGCGGACGTTACCGCATGTTCGAAAGCGGGATGGACGCTCTACTCCTCGGACGTCGGGAAATGGAGATCGATCTCCGCCGCGCGCTGGCCCTGAAGCAGTTCAAGCTGAACTATCAGCCGTTCCTCGATGTCTCGACCAAACGCGTGGATGGCTTTGAGGCCCTGCTCCGCTGGGAACATCCCGTCAAAGGCAACATCCCGCCTCTTTCCTTTATCTCGCTTGCAGAGGAAAACGGCCTGATCGTCAAGATCGGCGAATGGGTTTTGCGCACAGCCTGCTTGGAGGCCATGTCCTGGCCGAATGATATGATTGTCGCCGTCAACGTCTCGCCGCTTCAGTTCAAAGCGGACACACTGCTGGAAACGGTCGCATCGGCGCTAAGGCACTCGGGATTGCCAGCCCATCGCCTGGAAATCGAAATTACCGAGGGCGCCCTGCTCGATGACACAGATAACGTCATCCAGACGCTGAATGCCATGCGCGCACTTGGCGTCAGAATCTCCATGGACGATTTCGGCACTGGCTATTCGTCCTTGAGCTACCTGCAGAAGTTTCCGTTCAACAAACTGAAGATCGATCGCTCGTTTGTTGCCTGTGACGACGCAGACAGCGAGGCGATCCTGCGATCAATCGCAAGTCTCGGGACGAGCCTCGGGATGTCGATCACGGCTGAAGGCGTCGAGACGGCGGAACAGTTGGCGCGCATTCGTGGCGAACGCTGCACCCATGTGCAGGGCTATCTGACGGGACGGCCGATGGGCACGGATCAGATTCCGGCGTTCCTGGCACAACACATTTTATAAAGGGGAACTGGTAATGGATAACAGCTTGTATCGCCTGGTCTACTACAGCCGCAACCAGATCGGCGACGATGGCGCGGCGTTTAGCTCAAACGTCGACGAGATCCTGGCGAAAAGTCGGGTGAACAATCTGCGTGACGAGATCACCGGGGCGCTTCTGTTCAACGCGGGCTGCTTCGCCCAGGTTCTGGAAGGTCCACTCGAGCGGGTGGAAGCCGCATTCGAGCGCATCCAGCAGGACGAACGCCACGGCGAAGTTTCGCTGCTGGCCGTGGACCCGATCAGCCATCGGTATTTCCCGAACTGGGCAATGGGTTTTATCGGGACATCCGAAGCCCACGCAAAGCGCTTCGCCGACGTCGGCTCGTCAAGCGGTTTCGATCCGTCGCGGCTAAGCGGCGAGCAGATCCACACCCTGTTGCGAGACCTCGCAATCGAAGAAGAGGCCGCCTGATTCCAGTACGGCCTCCTCCTCCAAAAACATCGCTTGCTGCTCAGCGTTGCAGCGGGGCGTGATCGGACGAAGCCTTACTTCTTCGCAGGATCGACCTTCTGCTGGTAGCGACCCACGATCTCACCCTTAACGATCACATGACCGGCCACTGCGGCGAGAAGAGCATCCCGGTCGGATGTCGGGGGAAGATCCAACATCTTGTCGAGCGCAAGCACCTGGAAGTGATAGTGATGCGCCGGGTCGCCGGCCGGCGGCTTTGGTCCGAAATAGCCGTGACTGCCGGACGTGTTGCGGCCCTGAAGGACGCCTTCCGGTTCGACGAGGCGGAGCTGTTCCTGCAACCCTTCCGGCAGGGACGTCACCGTTGCCGGGATATTCCACGCCAGCCAGTGAACAAACGGCTTGGTTGGTGAGGAGCCTGGATCCTCTACGATGATCGCGTAGGACGCGGCCTTCGGGACGGTCTTCCAGCTGATCGCCGGTGAGACACTCTCGGCATATTCGCTATGACGCTGCGGCATGAGTTCGTCGTTGTCGAAAGACGAGGACGAGACGGATACGCTGCCTTCCGTCTTGGTCTCCGGGCGATCCATGGCAAGTGGCACATCGATACCTTTGGCGGCCTGCGCCTTCATAGGTTCAGCGGGCGTAGCGGGCTGCGCTTGTGCCTTTTGCGCGTCGCCGGTGTAAGCCACCCTGTAGATGACACCGTTTGCATCGTCGGCCATCAGCAAGCCGCCATCCTTGGCGACGGCCAGTCCGACCGGTCGTGCGAAATGCGTCTTGCCACCATCGCTGAGGAAGCCGGTGACGAAAGGTTCGAAGGATTTCGGCTTGCCGTTTTCGAAGTGAATGCGAACAATCTCGTATCCGGATGCCGGGTTACGATTCCAGGATCCGCGCATGGTTGCAAACGCATCGCGCGAGAACTCGGCCGGAAACGACGTCCCACTGTAGAATTTCATCTGCATGGGGGCTGCGTGTGCCGTGTAGCCGAGTTTCATCGGATCGCTCTGCGCCTTCCACTCCTCCTTGGTCACGCCGCCGACCGGTGTCGACTGCGGATAGATGTCGCCTGCTCCGTAAACATGCGGCCAGCCATATTGCTTTCCCTGTTCGATGAGGTTGAGCTCTTCTGCCTGCACCTCATCACCGAGGAGATCGATGCCATGGTCGAGCCCCCAAAGTTCACCGGTCTCGCGGTTCCAGTCGTAGCCTATCGTGTTGCGAAGGCCGGACGCGAAGATGGTTCGGCTCTTGCCATCAGGGGTCGCCCGGAGCACCGTTGCGTTTTCGGCATTGCTTTCGTTGCAGGCGTTGCAGGTGGAGCCGACGCTGATGTAGAGCATGCCATCAGGACCGAACTCCATGACGCGGTTGGGATGCTGTCCGGAATCCGGCAGATCGCCAATGATCATTTCGAGTGGCCCGAGCGTGCCGTCGTCCTTGATGTCCGCGACGAACACCTCTTTGACCGTGACGAGATACAGCCTGTTATCCTTGATTGCCAGACCGTGGGCCTGCGCGCGCGCTGCCACTTTCACCGGTGCGCCGTCGGCCTTGCCGTCGCCGTTCTCGTCCTTCAGCAGCAGCACGTCGCCTTCCTCGCGGCGGCTGACATAGATATAGCCTTTGTCGGACACGGCGATGATGCGGCTGTTTCCGAGACCCTGGGCGAAAGGCTCAACGGTGAAACCTTCCGGCGCCTTCAAGGTGGCGATCCGCTCCGCGGTTGCCGGAATCTTGTTCGGCTTGAACACGTTGGTCGTGATCTGGACTTCGGTTCCATCGCCCTGCTGTGCATAGGCTGCGCTGCTCAAGAATACCGCGGTCGCGACCGACGCGACGGAAAGAAGTCCAAATTTCATCACTGTATCTCTCTCGTTGACTCGCCCCGTAACCAGCAACCGGAGCCATAGTTCCTCCACCGAGACGCGAAGCGAGAGCACAGCCGTGGTTTGAGACGTCAAATCGAACGAGTGCGCAGTGTCATCCTTTCGGTGGCTTTGGCAAAGGGTTGCCAAACAGATCAACCGGATCGGGAACCGCCGACGCGCTCCCCTTCTGGTCGTCGGATAGTCTGCCACCAAAGGAGCGCGAACTGTTCGGCCTTCCGGCCCACAGCACCATTTCGATCTTTTCTCCGGCCTTGATATCTCTGTGAGCGATGAAATAGCCGCGGTGGTCCGGTGCGCGCTCGTGGCCGGCTTTTTCATTTTCGAATAGGCTGACATCGCCGGGCTTTGCCTCGTAGCGCATCGTGACGTCCCTCTTGTCTTGTCGTTACCGGTCCCATGGCGGGATAAATCTGCGGTCGTTATAGGCGGACAGGAAACCGGAATGGATGGGGTCGAGCCAGTTCTCGTCTTTCAGAAAGACAAGGGCATCATGAACGAGACCGCCGCCCGATGCCTGAACCTTGAGCATTGCCCGGAAACTTCCCTCTTCACCAACGTCTTCCAGCTTATCCAGAACCGGCAGATCGTTTTCAGGGACTTCAAACAACTCCCCTGTCACCTGCAAACCGGTTCCCGGTTGTTCGAGCATCATCGGCCCGTAGAATGGTGCTGCTATCAACAGGGGGTAGGGCTCGACCGTCACTACATCCCCGATATATTCCGAATTCCCAAGCCCCTTATCGTGAAGCGCAAAGCCTCTTTTCAGGGTGCCGTAAATGAACACTTTCACATGGTTCTCCTATCCGTGAGGTCGAATAACCCGCTCGTCATCGACCTGTTCCGTGCACGGCAACGCGGCATCCGGTCGCTGATGTCTCACCGTCATGGCGGCCTGACCGCGTGAAGAGAAAACGCAAAGTTCGAAGGGAACAGGGCGCGACAAACTAAGTTCTTGCAGCCTGATAAAATTGCTGACGCGAGAATGGCAGGTTCATGTGAGTATCGTTGAGTCCCGAAATGAAAACGCCCCCTCTCCCCTCCCCGCATCCGAACAGACCCCGCATCTGAAACTGCCGCCGGGTTTGGTGGCAACCCGGCTTGAGGCATCGCTCCGGAGCTCCGGTCGTTCGCTCTGCTACGTGGCATTGAGCGAAAATGCTGCGCAAAAAATAGCGGATGCCATGGCAGCGCTCTTTCCCTCGGTCCAATTCATTGTTCTGCCGCCTTGGGACTGCCTTCCCTATGATCGGGTTCCGCCCTCGCGGCACTGCATGGGTCGACGCATGGACGCATTGCGGATATGGGCCAGGCCAAGCGACACGCCGCGACTGCTGCTGACATCGATCGACGCGACGCTGCAGCGCATTCCGCCGGCGGGGGTCATCGCAGATGGCCAGATCGAACTGGTGGTCGGCCATCCATTCGATCGCGAGGCATTCCTGAATTTCGTCAGACGATCAGGCTATGTGGAAGAGGGCGTTGCCGACGATCCCGGCGAACTGGCGGTGCGCGACGGGATGATCGACATCTATCCCGCCGGCGCCCCGGGCCCAATGCGCATCGTCCTGTCGGAAGACGATCACGTGACCGAATTGCGTGGGTTTGACCGCGTCTCGCAGCGAACCGAGAGCTACCTTGAACGGTTGAGCTTCGGTCCGGCATCCGAAGCCATACTCGCAGACCTCATTCCGGAAGCCCCTGCTCCAAAATCTGAGACGATGGAGCGCCAGCTTTCCCGCCTTTACCCGGACATGGTGACGGTTTTCGATATCCTCGGCAATGCCGCTTTGACTGCGGCTCCGGGCGCAGCAGACCGGGTCGTACGGAATCTGGAAATCATCGACGACGCCCGCCAGTCCCGCACGGAATTCGGTAAGACCGGAACATCCTCTCCTTGCTCGTTCTATCTTGACAGCGAGGAGTGGGAACAGCGCTTCACCGGCGTGCAGACCAGCGCACTGGATCTCGAACAAGGGGGTGACCTGCCTTCCGGGGCGTCGGATGCGGACCCGCGCAAGGCACTGGTCAAATTTGCACAGGAACGCCTGGGCGATGGAATGAAGGTTGTAATTTCCGGGCATGGCAAGGCATCAGAGGCGCTTTGCCGCCGTGTCGCGAAAGCAACTGGTGTATCGCCTCGGTCCGTCGACAGCTGGACGCAGGTGATGGACGCCGAATCCGGCGCGCTTTTGAAGCTCGCCTGCGCCCTCGATCACGGGTTCCTCGACGTCGCGCAAAATGTTGCTGTGATCGCCGCGGGCGACGAAGACCGACATGTTTCAAGTGCAACTTCCTTTCTTGGCGAACCAGATCTTCGGATCGGCGACGTCGTCGTCCACGAAGATCACGGCATTGGAATTTTGAAAGATCTGGAAAGCATCGCCGTTGCAGGCGTCGCGCGTGACGCTGCCCGTCTGGAATATCGCGAAGGTGCTTCCGTGCTTGTTCCGATGGAAGAATTCGGAAAGCTGTGGCGCTACGGTTCCGAACCCGAGGCGGTCTCGCTCGATCGTCTTCACACCGACGCCTGGCAAATGAAGCACGAGAAGATTGTCGCGGATATCAAATCGACGGCGCGTCATTTTTCGACCATCGCAAAGCACAGGCAGGCCTCGCCGGCCGAGACGTTCATTCCTCCCCGCGCCGAATTTTCAGCCTTCACCCGACGGTTCCCTTTCGCCGAAACACCAGATCAGGCCGAAGCCATCAAGGCCACGCTTTCCGATCTCGCGTCCGGGCATGCCATGAACCGCCTTGTCTGCGGCGATGTCGGCTTCGGCAAGACAGAGATCGCACTGCGCGCCGCAGCAGCGGTAGCACTTGCGGGCGGCCAGGTGGTCGTCATCGCCCCAACGACTGTTCTCACACGTCAGCATTTCGCCACCTTCAAGCGACGCTTCGAAGGAACAGGCATCTCTGTCGGAATGTTGTCACGGCTCGTCAAGCCAAGCGAGGCGAAGCAGGTCAAGGCGGCGTTGGCCGAGGGTGAAATCGACGTTATCGTCGCGACCCATGCGATCCTTGCAAAAGACGTGCGCTTTGCGCATCTCGGGCTTTTGATCGTGGATGAGGAACATCGGTTCGGGCTCAAGGATAAACGAGCCATGAGCGCGCTCGCGCCGACCCTCCACACGCTCGCCATGTCGGCAACACCTATCCCACGCACCTTGCAGTCGGCAATGGTCGGAGTTCAGGAGGTCAGCCTCCTGACGACTCCGCCCGCCCGGCGCCGGCCCGTTCGCACATCGCTTGCAGCATTCGACAACGCATCGATGCGCACCGGATTGATGCGCGAATACCGCCGGGGCGGACAAAGCTTCGTCGTGGTGCCGCGCATAGAGGATATCGAAGCCGTCGAGGCGATTCTGCGCAAGATTGTTCCCGAGCTCTTGGTTAAGGTCGCGCATGGCAAGATGCCGGCGGCGACGATCGACGAAGCGATCGTCGGTTTCGCGGACGGCGATGGCGATGTCCTTCTCGCCACCAACATTATTGAAAACGGCCTCGATGTGCCACGCGCCAATACGATGTTCATCTGGAATGCGGAGCGGTTCGGTTTGGCCCAGCTTCACCAGTTGCGTGGACGGGTCGGCCGTGGAGGCGCGCAGGGCATGACCACGCTTCTGACGGAAGAAGGTGCAGAACTGCCCGAGGAAACGCGCTTGCGGCTTTTGACACTCGTAGAGAACGACCGCCTGGGCGCCGGGCTTGCGATCAGTCTGCGCGATCTCGATCTGCGCGGCGGGGGCGACATCGCCGGCGAGGATCAGGCTGGGCATATGAAGGTCATCGGCATTGGCCTTTACCAGAAGCTCCTCGCGCGTGCAGTCGCGAAACTGGGAAAACGACTTTCGGCCACCAGAAAGCGCGCAATCCTGCATCTCGACGTCGCGGGCACGATACCGGCGGATTACGTGCCGGATCCGGCTGTTAGGCTCAATCTCTATGCCAGACTTCTGCGGGCATCCTCACAGCGCGACGTGAATGATCTGGAAGAAGAGTTCGAGGATCGCTTCGGCGAATTGCCGCAGGAGACGCTGCTGTTGTTGCGCACAACCAGGCTGCAGCTTGCAGCAGGCCATCTCGGTATCGCCAAACTCGAAGCCGGACCGAAGGCGATTGCGATGACCATTGCCAAGATGCCGGCAAGGGTGATTTCGGCCCTGACGAAGAAGATTGCGGCAATCCGGCGGGAAGACCGGCTGATATTTGAGACGGTCGCCCAGACCTGCGACGAGCAGCTGAAGTTCTTCGAGCGACTCATTCTGGCGGCGCGAAGGCCTTGAGGCTTTACGGTTTGACTTGATCGACGATAGCGCGGGCCCGTACTGTGGGCCCGCGAATTTTTGTCAGAACCCCGCGTCGGAGGCTGACGATCTGTCAGTCTCGCGGAGCGCCTCCTGTCCCCGCATATCGCGCCTCTGATGCCTCAACGTGCTCGTCACGTTTGTTGTCCGCATACGCCGTGCTTTCACCGGTGTTGCCAAACTTGTCCCTTATCCCGTCGGACATTACGTACCTTTCTAGTTGCTGATTGACGGAACACCCCGAACAAGCCAAGAACAAGCAACGCCGCGGGAACCCACTTGGAATGAAGCCCTTACGTATGCAATTGTTCGAGATGAGCGACCACGTCCGCGCTTCCCCGGGAAAGCGCAGGGGAGTGGCGGTTGCAGCGTTCGGGCTTGCGCTCTACGCGCGGTTTCTATGCGACCATCTCCTGCCGCCGGGCTTCCCGTATCTGACCTTCTTCCCCGCGGTAATCCTGACGACGTTTCTGGCGGGCGTCTGGCCCGGGGCCGTTTGCGCCGTGGCCTGTGGCCTGGCTGCCTGGTACTGGTTTATACCGCCGTTTGCGATGTTCGAGATCAACGGGTCGGTCCTCGTTGCTCTGACCTTCTACGCGTGCGTGGTCATCGTGGACATTCTGCTGATCCAGGTCATGCACAAGGCGGTCGACGATCTTCAGGAAGAACGCCTGCGCAGCGAAGACCTGGTGCGCGAACAGCAGCGCCTTCTTGCCGAGCAAAAGGAACGGGAGCGCCAACAGCGTGTGTTGCAGCGCGAATTGTCCCACCGAATGAAGAACACGCTGGCGATGGTTCAAGCCGTCGTATCCCAGAGCCTGCGCAATGCGACAGACGTGAAGCTTGCCGGTGAAATGGCGTCGGCCCGCATCGACGCACTTGCCCGGGCACAGGATACGCTGACGGCAACGAACTGGTCCGCAGCAGATGTCGAGACGATTGTACGGACATCCGTCGAACCGCACCAGGACAGTCCCGACCGCTTCGATATCTTCGGGCCTCCGATGGTGCTCGAAGCACAACCTTCCATGGGTTTGGCACTGGCAATCCATGAACTTGCGACAAATGCCACCAAATATGGCGCGCTCAGCACGGCCGACGGCAAGGTCGAGATCCGCTGGACGGCGCCCGGCGAAAACGGCTTTGCCTTCACATGGATCGAAAGCAAGGGGCCGGCCGTGAGCGAACCGACGCGGCGCGGCTTTGGCTCCCGCCTGATGGAGCGCGTTGTGCCGACCTATTTCAACGGCGTCGCCAACGTGGACTACCGCGCGGATGGATTGCACTACCGCATCGAAGGCGAACTTCTTCCGAAAGAGCCCCAGCCTCTTCAGAGCTGACGCAATATGCGCCCCTGACCGGTTGCGACAACGACGACCATCGACACAATCACTATTTGGAAATCGTATAATCCTAGTTCGATTATAATAATCAATTATATTGCAGCGCAGCAGGTTCGGTGGAACACTGGCGTCAACAAGGGCCAAAGGCCTGGAGCCGCCAGTAGGAGAACATCGATGAAACCATCTATCAGGGCCGGCTTTGTCGGCTTAGCTACTCTGCTTGCCTGCACGCCAGCCTACTCCCTCGGAGACACGATCAAGACCGCGATCGACGCGACCTTCGCGCCGCACGCGATGCCAACCCTCGACGGCAAGATAGAGGGTTTCAACGTCGATATGGCAAACCTGATCGGCGAACGGTTGGGCAAGAAAGTCGATCTGACCGGAGCGCAGTTCTCCGGCCTCATCCCAGCGCTGCAGGCCGGCACCTATGACTTCCTTGTAGCACCCGTCACCGTGAACAAGGAGCGTGCCGCGAACCTTCTCTTTACCGAAGGCTTCATGGACACCAATTTCGGTTTTGTCGTGCCGGCCAATGCGCCTGAATACAAGACGCTGGAAGACTTCAAGGGCAAGACGATCGCCGTCAACAAGGGCTCTGCCTATGACAGCTTCCTGCGGGAGAAGGAAAAGGAATTCGGCTGGAAGGTCGAAAGCTACGGTACCAATACCGACGCCGTGGCAGCCGTCATTGCTGGACGCGCCGATGCCAACCTTGCCGGCAACACTGCCGCTGCGTGGGCGGTCAAGAAGAACCCGCGCCTGAAACTCTCCTTCGAATACGAAACCGGCCTCGTCTGGGCCCTTTCCTTCCGCAAGGGAGACGAGCAGAACCGCGATCTCGTCGATCGTGCGATGGAATGCCTGAAGCTCGACGGCTCGATGGCGAAGCTTTCGGTCAAGTGGTTCGGCGTCACGCCAGAAGCAGGCACGACGATCGTCACCCCGACCAAGGGTTTCGGGACGCCCGGCTTCGACGGTTACAAGGACGATGACCACAAGGCCTCCTGCGATAACCTGAAGTAACGCTCTGCAGCACGGGCAGGCGCTTCAGTCGCCTGCCCTCCCCCTTGATCAGACAGGATGCGGCAGCCGGCCGCCAATCGTCTCTCCCATATGAGATCGCGGTTGGAATCCAGCCGGCAGATATGTCCGCATCGTGCCTGCCGGAGGTGCCAACATGGCCAATCGCCCAATGCTCGAAGTCGTCGCGCTGGAAAAGCGCTTCGGGACCACCACCGTCCTCAAGAAGATCGACCTTAAGGTCAGCCAAGGCGAACTCGTGTTCGTCATCGGGCCATCCGGTTCCGGCAAGAGCACGATGCTGCGCTGTTGCAACCGGCTCGAGGAGCCAACGTCGGGCGATATCATCGTCAACGGCCGCAACATCATGGCTGGTACCCGCCGCGATCTCGACCGAATGCGGCTGCAGATCGGCATGGTGTTCCAGGGGTTTCACCTCTACCCACATATGAGTGTCCTCAAGAACGTCACCCTTGCCCAGCGCAAGGCGCTGAAGCGCTCGAAGGCAGAAGCCGATGCGCGGGCGATGGATATGCTCGAACAGGTTGGCCTGGCGCACAAGGCGGATGCCTATCCCGGTGAATTGTCGGGCGGCCAGCAGCAGCGCGTGGCGATCGCCCGCTCGCTGGCGCTCGACCCGAAGGTCATGCTGTTCGACGAACCGACCTCGGCGCTTGATCCCGAACTGGTCGGCTCCGTCCTCAAGGTGATGAAGGACCTGAAATCCAAGGGCATGACGATGGTCGTCGTCAGCCACGAGATGGGCTTTGCCCGCGAAACCGCCGATAGGGTTATCTTCATGGACGGCGGTGTCGTCGTCGAAGAGGGCACGCCGGACGAGCTCTTCGGCAACCCGAAGGCCGATCGCACCCGCGCGTTCCTTTCGCGCGTTTCCGGGTAGGGCGATGGACCGGTTCCTCGAAACCTTCCTCAACCCGGTAGTGATGGCGCAATATACGCCTGACATCATTGCCGGCATCTGGGTCACGCTGCAG
The DNA here is from genome assembly GCF_001423425.1 of Rhizobium sp. Leaf306. Lineage (GTDB taxonomy): Bacteria > Pseudomonadota > Alphaproteobacteria > Rhizobiales > Rhizobiaceae > Neorhizobium > Neorhizobium soli. The sequence goes on along the minus strand of NZ_LMNX01000003.1, from coordinate 608,689 downwards.
ATTGCCGCGGCGGTGATCGTGGCCGGAATCCTCGCGGGCCTCGCGCTCGCCTGCCTGCGCAGCTATGGCGTCAAGACGCTCAACTTCTTCATCATCTGCTATGCCGATATCTTTCGCGCACTGCCGCCTCTGGTCGTCATCCTGATCCTCTATTTCGGGTTCCCGTCGATCGGCATCCAGCTGTCCGGACCAATGGTTCTGTTCCTCGTTCTGGCGGCGACCCTTGCAGCTTTTGCCGAAGAGATATTCTGGGCGGGCTTTTCGTCTGTCGAAAAGGGTCAGTGGGAGGCAGGCATAGCAACCGGGCTCGGTTTTACCCGCACGCTTACCTATGTCGCGCTGCCCCAAGCCGTCCGTCTTGCCATTCCGCCGCTCGTCAACCGCGTGCTTGCCATCACCAAGATGACCGCGCTCGGCTCGGCCATCGGCGTTTCGGAAATCCTGTCGAGCGCCACGACGGCGCAGAGTTTTTCCGGCAGTGCCACGCCGCTCACTATGTCGGTCGCCGCCTATCTGGTGATTTTCCTGCCGATGGTGGTCTTCGCCCGCTGGCTGGAAAGCCGGACCGCCTGGAAGAAGCGATAGGAGGCTGACATGGATATTTTCATCGACCAGTTCTTCAATATCGACATCATGCGCCAGTCATTGCCGTTGATGATGTCCGGCCTCTGGATGACGCTGAAGCTGTGCAGCGCCGTGATCCTGCTCGGCCTTATCGGCGGCCTGTTCGTAGCACTCGGAAATATGAGCGAGCGCCGCTGGCTGCGCTGGATCTCGATCGCCTATACAGATCTCTTCCGCGCCCTGCCGCCGCTGGTGCTGCTCATCTTCATCTATGCCGGCCTGCCCTTTGCGGGGGTCAACATCTCGCCGTTTTACGCCGTCGTCATCGCCTTCCTGCTCAACAACTCCTCCTATTACGCCGAGGTCTATCGCGCCGGGCTCATCTCGGTTGCCAAGGGACAGTGGGAAGCTGCGCAGTCGACGGGCCTCAGCACGGTACAGACGCTTGCCCATGTCGTCCTGCCGCAGGCCATCCGCAACGTGCTGCCGGACCTGCTGTCCAACACCGTAGAAGTCGTCAAGCTCACCTCGCTTGCCTCCGTCATCTCGCTGTCCGAGCTTCTCTACAATGCCGGCATGGCGCGGTCGGTCACCTACAATGCCTCGCCGCTGGTGCTGGCAGCTCTCATCTACCTCGTGCTGCTGTGGCCGCTGGTGCGCCTCGTCAGTCATTTCCAGCGGCGCCTTGCCGCCTGATCGCTTTCGAAAGGAAACTCCGATGACCATCATGAAGATCGCAGGTGCCCAGCTCGGCGCCATCCAGAAAGACGACAGCCGCGAAAGCGTCGTCATCCGCATGATTGCGCTTCTCGATGAAGCCGCATCCAAGGGCGCAGACATGGTCGTCTACCCAGAGCTGGCGCTCACGACCTTCTTTCCCCGCTGGTACATGGAAGACCAGGCCGAAATCGATTTCTGGTTCGAGACGGAAATGCCGAACGCCGCCACGCAGCCGCTGTTCGATCGCGCCCGCGAGCTCAACATCGCCATCACCTTCGGCTACGGCGAGAAGACGCCGGACGGACACTATTACAACACCTCTGTTGTTACCGACCGTCAGGCCAATATCGTCGGAAAGTATCGCAAGGTGCACCTCCCCGGTCATTCCGAATATGATACCGAGCGCGCCTTCCAGCATCTCGAGAAGCGCTACTTCGAACCCGGTGATCTCGGCTTCAACGTCTGGCGCAACGAAGGCGTCATCATGGGCATGGCGATCTGCAACGACCGCCGCTGGCCGGAAACCTTCCGTTGCCTGGGCCTGCAGGGCGTCGAGCTGGTGACGATCGGCTACAACACGCCGTCGGTGAACAGCCAGATGAGCGCCGAAGGTTTGGAGAAGCGGCTTTTCCATTCCGACCTTTCCATGCAGTCCGGCGCCTACCAGAATTCGACCTATGTCGTCGGCGTCGCCAAGGCGGGCAACGAGGACGGTCACCCGCTGATGGGCGGCTCGATCATCGTCGATCCGGACGGCTTCGTTCTTGCCCGCGCCGTGACCGAGGAGGACGAGCTCATCATCGCCGAATGCGATTTCTCCAAATGCGACTTCGGCAAGAAGACGATCTTTGATTTCGAGCGCCATCGTCGTATCGAGCATTACGGTCGCCTGACGAGCCAGACCGGCGTGATCATCGAAGTGTAAGGAAAGACCGACATGACAGCGTTTGATACGGTCATCCATGGCGGTCGCATCGTCACCGCATCCGACATATTCGATGGCGATATCGGCATTACCGACGGTCGAATTGCGGCAATCGGCGAAAAGATCGCCGGTGGAAACCGCCGGATCGATGCAGGTGGCAAGCTGGTTGTTCCCGGCGGCATCGAGGCGCATGCCCATATCGCCCAGGAAAGCTCCGCGGGCGTGATTACCGCCGACGACTATTATTCCGGTTCGGTCTCCGCCGCCTTCGGTGGAAATTCGTCGTTCATCCCGTTCGCGGCCCAGCATCGCGGCCAGTCGATTGCCGATGTCATCGCCACCTATGACGGTCGTGCCGCGCCGCACTCGGTGCTCGACTATTCCTACCACCTGATCATTTCCGACCCCTCGGCGTCAGTTCTTGCAGAGCTGCCGGGCGTGTTTGCCAAGGGCATCACGTCGTTCAAGGTGTTCATGACCTACGACCTGATGAATATTGGCGACGGCGGCATGCTCGATATCCTGACCGTTGCCAAAACCCATGGGGCGCTCACCATGGTCCATGCCGAAAACAACGACATGGTGAAGTGGATGAACAAGCGGATGGCGGCTGCCGGCCTCACCGCGCCAAAATACCATGCGATCAGCCGACCGGAGCTTGCCGAGGAAGAAGCGATCCAACGGGCCGTCTCGCTTGCGAAACTGGTCGATGCAGCCCTCTTCATCGTCCACGTCTCGACGGCGGGCGGTGCTGCCATCGTCCAGCGCGAAAAGCTTGCCGGAACGAAACTGTTTGCCGAAACCTGCCCGCAATATCTAGCTCTGACACGCGATGATCTCGACCGGCCCGGCATGGAAGGGGCGAAATTCATCTGCTCGCCTCCGCTCCGCGACGCGGCAACGCAGGAAGCGCTCTGGCGCCATGTACAATCAGGCACATTCGAAAGCGTGTCCTCCGACCACGCGCCCTACCGTTTCGATGCCAGCGGAAAGTTTGCCAACGGCGCGGATGCACCCTACCCGAAGATCTCCAACGGCATGCCGGGCATCGCCATGCGCCTGCCCTATCTGTATTCTGAGGGCGTCACGAAAGGCCGCATCACGCTGCAGCAGTTCGTTGCGCTTTCGAGCACCAATGCCGCCAGGACATTCGGAATGGCCAAGAAGGGATCGATTGCACCGGGCTACGATGCCGATATCTGCATCTGGGACCCGGAAGCCCGCCGCAAGGCAACGCTTGCCGATCAGAACGACAACATGGACTACACACCGTTTGAGGGCATGGAGATCGAAGGCTGGCCGGTCCTCACCATGAACCGCGGCGATGTCATCGTCGAGAACGGCGAGTTGAAGGCGGACCGTGGTCGTGGTCGTTTCATTGCCCGCAGCCCCATCGACCTGACCGGCAAGCCCGGCTACCGTGCCAAGGAATTCGATCCGGCGCAGAATTTCGGCGTGGAGATCGCCCCATGAGAACCGTCGGCCGGATCCTCGTCATCAACCCGAACAGTTCGGAAAGCGTCACCGAAGGCCTGCGCGAGGCGCTCTCCGGAATGCAGTTTCCGGCTGGTCCCGTTATCGAATGCGTCACGATCGATGAGGGTCCGCCCGGCGTCGTCACCCAGCGCCATGTGGATGAAGCCGCGTTGCGCACTGCCGACCTGATCGAAACCCGGCCGGATGCATCAGCCTATGTGCTCGCCTGCTATTCGCAGCCCGGGCTGGACCTTGCACGGTCGATCACCACCAAGCCGATCTACGGCATCCAGGATGCCGGCGTACTGAGCGCCCTGGCGCTTGCAGATCTCTTCGGCGTCATCGCAGTCGCCGAAGGTTCAATCCCCCGTCACATGCGCAACCTTCGCCGCCTCGGCGTCGATGGCAGGCTTGCCGGCGAGGTCGCGCTTGAAGGCGCAATCAGCGTCGCCGACAGCGGCCATGGAGAGGAAAGCTATGCGGCTCTCGTGAAAGCCGGGCTGAAACTGCGGCACATGGGCGCCGGCGCGATCGTGCTTGGCTGTGCCGGCATGTCCGGCCACCGCCGCAGACTCGAAGATGAGCTCGGCATCCGCGTGATCGATCCGACCCAGGCCGCCGTCGCGATGGCGCTTGGCGCAGTTCTCACCTGAACGCCATGACCGAAACCGAGCAGAAGCCGGATATCTCGCTGCGCCTCCTCGAAATCTTCGGGGCCATGATGCGTTGCGAAACGACCGTGGAGGCAGCCGAGCAGCTGGGCATCTCGCAGCCCGCCGTTTCGAACGGCATCCGCCAGCTGGAAAACCAGCTCGGTATAACGCTGTTTGAGCGCCTGCACCGGCGGCTTGAGCCAACCGAAGAAGCCACGCTTCTGTTTGAAGAGGTGCGGCCTGTCTTCAGCATGCTGCGCAGCTTTTCCGCCCGCGCCCGCTCGATCCGGCATGGCACATCGGGACGGCTGCGTGTCATGTCGACGCCGCCGCTTGGTAATACGGTCGCACCGGTGGCGCTCGCACGGTTCCTGAAAGATCGTCCGGATGTGTCCGTCGCTTACGATGTCCGCCGGCTCGAACACGTCATCGAAGCTGTGCAGAGCGGGGCCGCCGACGTCGGTCTTGCGATCGCGCTGGAACGGCATCCGTCTGTGAACGTAGAGATCCTGTCGCGCACCCATATGGTCGCGCTCGTGCCGAAGGACCACCCGGTCGCTAGTCGGCAGGAGGTGACGGTCAGTGATTTGTCCGAACACGGTTTTATCGGCCTCGAAGCGGAATCGCGCATGGGCCAGATGCTGCGCGATGCCTTCGATCGCGAGGGCATCGATTACGAGCCGCGGGTCGAGGTGCGCTATTGCGCAACGGCTGCGGTTCTGGCCGGAGCTGGCGTCGGAGCGGCGGTCGTCGATCCCTATAGCGCCGCCTACCAGTCATCGGAGGGCTTGGTGCAACTGCCCTTCCAGCCGCCCCGCGAAGTCGCGGCCGTCCTGATCACCCGCAAGGGCGTGCCGCGCTCGCGCCTCCTGCACGGGTTCATCGCCGAACTGAAGCGAGCCGCCGGCGATGTGTTTTGAATTCCCGACATACTGAAGGAGATTGTCTTGTCCCGTATCGTTTATTTGAATGGCGAATGGCTGCCCGAAGCCGAAGCAAAGGTCTCCGTGTTCGACCGCGGATTTCTGTTCGCGGATGCCATCTACGAAGTGACCGGCGTCATCGACGGCAAGCTTCTCGAATATGAGGGCCACGCCGCCCGCCTGAAGCGCTCGATCACGGAACTGGGTCTGAACCTGCCGATTTCCGCCAGCGAACTTCTGGAGGCTCACCGGGAGATCATCAGACGCAATGAACTCAAGGAAGGCCTGATCTACCTTCAGCTGTCGCGCGGCCCGGCCGACCGTGACTTCGCCTTCCCGAAGGATCCTTTGCCGACGCTGGTTCTCTTTACCCAGGCAAAATCTGTGATCGAAAACCCCAAGCTAGCGACCGGCCTGTCCGTCGCTCTGCTGCCCGACTGGCGCTGGGAGCGCCGCGATATCAAGACGGTGCAGTTGCTCTATCCTTCGATGGCCAAAGTGCAGGCGATGGAGAAAGGCGCTGATGACGCCTGGCTTGTAGAGGACGGCTTCGTCACGGAGGCAAGCTCGGCGACCGCCCATATCATCGACAAGAGTGGCAGGCTGATCACCCGCCCGCTGTCGAACGCAATCCTGCACGGCATCACGCGCGCAAGCGTGCTTGATCTCGCCGAAAAAGCCGGCATTCCCTATGACGAGCGCGCCTTCACACCCGATGAAGCGATGAATGCCGCGGAAGCCTTCATCACCTCGGCCACCAACTTCGTAATGCCCGTCACGCGTATCGACGGCGCACCTGTGGGCGACGGCAAGCCGGGGGCTCTAACGCTCAAACTGCGTGAACTCTACATCGCCGACAAGATCGCCAACTCGATCTGAACCACTGAGCAGCTTTGGTTGATCATAAGATGGCGCCAAACCGAAAGTCGGTCATCTGTGGTATGGCGCCTCTAACCGATCGACCGTCAAGCACCGTCCGCCCGCAACGACACCCGCTTCACTTCCTCTGATGCAGCACCACCCCGAGTTCATGCCACTCACGACCGTCTTTGCGGATAAGGTCATCGGCTGAGGCTGGGCCCATGCTGCCGGGGGCGTAGGGTTCTGGAACCGAGCCGTCTTCTGCCCAGGCGTCCAGGAAAGGCTGGACGGCAGCCCATCCGGCTTCGATGCTGTCGGCGCGTTGAAACAGCGCCTGATCGCCGATGAACAGGTCGTAGATCAGGGATTCGTAGCCCGTCGTGTTGCCGATGTCGAACCTGTCGGAATAGCGGAAATCCAGTGTCACCGGCACTGTCTCGACGGATTGGCCGGGGCGTTTGATCGAGATTTCCATGCTCATCCCTTCATCCGGCTGAACCTGGATGACGAGCCGGTTGGGCGGCAGACGACGCGTCACGTCCGTTTCGCGAAACTGGGCAAATGGGACCTTGTTGAACGTGATGACGATTTCCGTGTCGCGGGCGGTCAAAGCCTTACCCGTCCTCAAGTAGAACGGTACACCGGCCCAGCGCCAGGTGTCGGCATAAAGCTTGAGGGCCACATAGGTTTCGGTCCGACTGTCGGGCGCGACATCCTTGGTGTCCCGGTAGGCTGACAACGACTTGCCGCCGAGATCGCCCGAACCATAGGCGCCGCGCACGCTGTTTGCGGCAGCCTCTTCAGCCGAATAGACACGCAGCGCTTTCAGCACCTTGCCCTTCTCGTTTCTAATAGCCTCGGCATCGAAACTGTTCGGGGGTTCCATCGCGATCATGGCCAGCAACTGGAACAGGTGGTTCGGAACCATGTCGCGGAGAGCACCTGTCGCATCGTAGAACTTGCCGCGACTGCCGACATCGACAACCTCCGCCGCCGTGATCTGAACATGGTCGATATGGGTGTTGCTCCACAGGCCCTCGATGATCATGTTGGCAAAACGGGCCGTCATCAGGTTCTGCACAGTCTCCTTGCCGAGAAAATGATCCAGCCGGTAGACCTGGGTTTCCTCGACATTCGACAATATATGGGCATTGAGAGCCTTCGCCGAGGCGAGATCGGTCCCGAAGGGTTTCTCGATCGCGACGCGCCGGAAGCATGTCTCGGTTTCCTGCATCAGGCCATGTACTGCCAGCTTCTCGACGATAGGTCCGAACAGAACGGGCGGGACGGCGAGGTAGAAAGCAGCATTTGCCGTCGATCCAAGCCGCGTTTCAATCGCCTGATAGATATCGTCCCTGGTGAAATCGCCGCTCATATAGGAAATGCGGGATCGCAGACTGAACCAAGCGTCGTCTTTGCGGGTCGGCTCTTCGCCGTCTGGGCTGAGATGGGTGAGGAACTCATCGAGCCGACCGCGCAGAAATTCGTCGTCGCCTTCATCGATCCCGACGCCGAGGATAGCGAGATCGTCTCCGACCAGGCCGCTGCGTGTCAGGTTGATGATCGCCGGAATCAGCAGGCGACGCGTCAGGTCGCCGGTGGCGCCGAAGATGACGAGAGTAACGGGCGGTGCTTTTTTCGGGATCACGCATAGCTCCTTCCATGAGGTCCTCACGGGGATATAGGCTTCTCGGTGCAACCAGCAATTCTCGAAAGGGAAATAGAGGCGAGTTGCGAGAAGGGTCGGCGCCGCGACGACTTGGCATCCACGCGCCGACGAATACTCACACCGGACCCGCATACCCAAGCCACCTTCCGCATCCGACAAACGCAGAATGCAAAGGAACATCGGCGAAACGGCGTTGTTTGTGAGGCGGCGAGCAATTTGGAGACCGGCATGGATCAGGCAAGCGCTTTCAACAGACGCAATCTTCTGAAACTTGGAGCCGCAGGCGCAACGGGGGTGGTGTTGTCCACGACGGTTGCCGGCGCTCAGAGCTACCCCGCACCGACGCAGGTGGACACCGGCATGGTCGAGGACGGCAAGGTCAAGTTCCCGGAATGGCGCGGGCCCGATGAGACCCCGAGCGGAAACCCGTCAGCGCCGCTTCCTCTGGAAGATAGGGTCGGCTTTGCGGTCGTAGCTCTCGGTCGTCTCAGCCTCGAAGAAATACTTCCCGCCTTTGGCGAAACGAAAAAATCGAAACTCGTGGCGCTCGTGTCCGGAACGCCGGAGAAGCTATCGGCGGTCGCGCGGCAATACGGCATCGCCGAGGATGCCTGTTACGATTACGAGAGCTTTGACGCCATCAAGGCCAATCCGGACATCAAGGCCGTCTACATCGTTCTGCCCAACAGCATGCACCGCGAATATGTCGAACGGGCAGCGCGGGCAGGCAAGCATGTCCTTTGCGAGAAGCCCATGTCGATCAGCTCGGCGGACGGGCAGGAAATGGTCAAGATTTGCGAAGAGCAGAAAGTCAAGCTGATGGTGGCCTACCGCATCCAGTACGAAGCCGCCAATCTCTACCTCGCCGAAAAAGTCCGCAGCAAAGCCTATGGCCGCCTTGTCGGCATGTCCGCGATCAACGTTCAGACGGTTGCCGAAAACGGTGCCGAGCAATGGCGGCACAAGAAGGCTCTTGCCGGTGGCGGATCACTGCCTGACATTGGGCTTTACTGCCTGAACACCGCACGCTTCCTCACAGGTGAGGAACCGGTCGAAGTCATGGCGACGCAATACAGCCCCGAAGGTGACCCGCGCTATGCCGAGGTCGAGGAAACGGTCTCGTTCACCTTGCGCTTCCCATCCAATTTCATCGCCAACTGCTTCACCAGCTATGGCGCGCGAGACGACAAGCATCAGCGCCTCAATTTCGAAAAGGCCACCGTGGATATGGCGAACGCCTATAAATACGACGGCCAGAGCCTGACTGTCACTGAACTGGATGGCGAAAAGTCCGTGCAGAAGAAGGTCGAGATCGCGCTCAACAACCAGTTTGCGGCCGAGATCGACCACATGGCGACCTGCATCATCGAGGACCGCAAGCCACGAACGCCCGGCGAGGAAGGTGTGCAGGATCATGTTGTGATGGAAGCAATCTACGAGTCAGCGCGATCGGGAGCGCCCGTGAGGCTCCAGGCCCCAGACCGACTCGACGCCTTCCGCGGACCACCAGCTGCGATCGAACTCTGACGCCGGTGTTGGCGCAAGCGCTTGTGTCGTGGACGTGTTCACAAGTTCAACCAGCGCTCTACCCATACGGGAGATTCGCCCTATCTCCGTTTTACAACAACGAAAGAGACAGATGAAAAAGCTCGCAATTATAATCATTTCGATCATGACCGCGTTTACCGGATACGTGCCAGCGCAGGCCATGCCGAAGGCAGCGATCACGGCGGCTGCACCGGCGGCTGACGTCCAGCAGGTCCAATACCGCAACGACAACCGCCGTTACGTCCCACGTGGCGAGCGTCGATACAACAATCGCTATGATCGTCGTGACCGCTACGATCGCCGCAACCGTTACAGCAACCACCGCCGCCATGACCGTCGCTACGACAACCGTCGTCGCAACAACACCGGCGCCATCATCGGCGGCTTGGCTGCAGGTGCACTCATCGGTGGTGCGATCGCTTCGCAGAACCGCAACGGCAGCAGCAGCTGCGCAGCGCGTTACCGCTCGTATCGCGCTTCGGACAACACCTACCAGCCGAACTCGGGCCCACGCCGGGTTTGCCGCTAACATCTTCACCGGTGCGTAAATGACTGACCCCGCCAGCAATGGTGGGGTTTTTCGTTTTTTGGACCACTGCAGCGGATCGGCGGCCGTGTCACCTCACCTTCGGAGTTATTCCGAACCGCCCCGAACCCTCTCCCCGCAGCAAATGTTCGGCCAACGGGTTCCCGTGCAGGAACCTCGCCGCCGACTGGTCGTTTGCTTTGCATGAAGCCTTAACGCCATCCCGGCTATGGCTGCGAAATCGAGGAGAACACCATGGCAAGCGGTCAATTGAAAGCACTGCTCGGCGTACTCGCCGTTGCTGGATTTCAGAACAGGGACAAAATCGCAGAGCTCCTACGGGGCGTGAACAAGACCCAACCGGCTGGAGCGAACACCGCTCCGGAGACCAGTCCCCGGCAGCCAAGTGGTCTTGAGGATCTGCTCGGCAAGCTTACGGGCGGCAAGGAAGCAGGCGGCCTTGGCGGAATTCTGGGAGGACTTGCGTCCGGCGGTGTCTTGAGTGGTGGTCTGGGTGACCTCCTGAAAACCTTCCAGCAGAACGGATATGGTCAGAAGGCCGAATCTTGGGTCAAGCCCGGATCCAACGAGGATATCGATGGGGATCAGCTTGCCGAAGCGATCGGACCCGAAGTTCTCGATGAACTGGCAGCGAAAACAGGACTGTCGCGAGATGAGATACTTGCGCGGCTGAGCAAGGATCTTCCCCGCGCGGTCGATGAGCTGACCCCGGATGGCAAGGTTCCGGCAGACGACCGAACATCGACAGTGTGATTGGAAGGGGCACCATCCCTTCATCCTCAAGCAAAACGGTAGATCCCTATGAAACTTTCAGACGATGCGCGCTCCATCCTGGTGTTTGCGGCCTATCATCAACTCCTCAGCGGTGACCCCGTAAAGGAAGTCGTTCTGGACGATGGTGCTGGTCATCACGCAAGCTCGAAGGGCCAGGCAGAACTCGAAGACGGCGGCCTCATCCGTATCGACGGAAAAAGAGCGGAGATTACCGACGAAGGTCAAAGCGTTCTCGCAACTGTCATCGACGCCATTCGAAACGCCACGGCGGGCTGAAGCAGAGATTAAGCTCAGCGTTTGAGGGCCTGGTTTTCTTCGACCAGCCTACTTCTACTTCAAGAAACAAGCCTCTGCTCTCAGGAATGAGACAGAGGCTTCGTTGCGTTCCCCTTCGGTCAGTCCTGAAGGTTTCTCGTCCGACACGCATCTCAGGGGAGCCCTGCCGCTCGTCATCCGCAGGTCCAGTCACAGCCGAGAGATTGCCGGCCACGCTGACGCCGGTCAGCGCGATCGTGCTGTTATGATGCTTCGGTTCGTCATTGCTCAAGGTTGTAAGCGTGCCTCTCCGCTGCCGCCAAGCTAGAGTGGTTTCAGTTGGCATTATCAAAAACCCCACACCGTCAGCGAGAACCGCGTATGGTCGAGGTGAGCAGGCATTGAAAAAGAAATCCCGCCTCGAGAGGCGGGATTATCACTTCAGTCCACCAACGCTCACCAGGACGCAGATCCTACGCCGCGATCTCAGCCGGCGCCTGTGTACGAGCGGATGACCTGACGCGGCGGCTGCGGACCGGTCTTGTCACCTCGGCAATGATGGAGGCTGCAACGATCTGTCCGAGTTCGGCAGCACTTGTGATGCCCTGGATGAACGGACGTTTGTGGAGAAGATATGAGACAGCCGGGACGTACAGTCGCCTCACCGGTCGCACGCCCGCGATCAGCGGTCGGCACTGGTCGTCCACGTCAATCCCGCCCGTACGGCGGTGATTGCCAATGGCTGTCATCGTCTTTGCCTCGGATATCAGCCCTCGTTCGATAAGGGATGGGAATGGCAGGTCGGTCGCCGACAGAGTTTTCTGGCCCGTGGCGTCGATAAACGTATCGAAGCGCATGGTGGTACCGGCGATTTCGACAGTAGCGCCCCGTTCAAGACCTTCTTTCACGATCTCCGAGTCATCGCCAAGGGCAACGATACCAAGACAACCGCTCCGATGAAGCGCAAGTAGGCGCTCGATCGACAGGTGCGGAACGGTCGCATAGTCGTCGGCGAAAATGCTCTTGAAGTTCCGGTTGAACCGGCCAAGGTCGTCAGCGTTCATAAAGCCGACCGCCGTCTCGATGATCTCATGGGTAATGAGAATGGCGTAGCGCCACGGAACGGTGTGCTTCTGGGCATAGTTCCGCTTGGCTTCGGCAAGGTTAGACGCCGCCCATTCGAACGGGTCTTCCTTGTCGCGAACCCCGTAATACGCAACGGCGAACTTGTCGACAGTCAAGCCGTCTAGACCGATGGCCTTGGAATAGTCCGGATCGGCAACAGCAAGTTCCTGGCGAAACAGCTCGAAAATGTCATCGAGCAGTCCGCTGCTGCCAAGCGCGATGCGGTCATCGACCGCCTGCTGCGTGCAGATCTTCGGCTCAAGATAGGGGATCGGAAAATAGAAATCGGCTTCGGGAAGAAGACCCTTGCGCGACATCATCACGATATCAAGAGCCTGGCCGTCCGCGTTGACGGAGTACTTAAGTTCGCCACCCTTGCTTTTGGTGAATTCACCGAACTTGGTTGCGACCGTCATGACGGCATCGATCGCACTCAGCGAAGTCCCCAAAATTCCGATCTTGCCGCTCGGGATGCTCTGCAATGCGGTCGCGGGCCATGGCGCCTCAAAGAAGCCGGGCGACGTCTCAGGTTCGGACGGAAAGCTATGTCCGGTCGCAATGACGACGTAATCGAACAGCGCCTCTGCGCCGCCGTGTTCAGGGCTCAGGCACAATTTGAACTGATCACCGACAGGCTGAACGTCGTCGACGGATGCGTTCTCAAACACGTCGACCGTATGCCTGGAGGCCCGCGATGCGTCGATCATCGCGTCGAACTGAGATCTGAAATAATCGCCAACCACGACACGCGGATAGAATGCACGGTCTGTGATTTCCGAGCGAGCAACACCGATCTCGTTCAGGTACTCGTCGGACTGGAGTGCCAGCCAGTCGTGGAGCATCACCGGCAGAGCCGGCACCTCGATGCTCGGTATATTCGACAGCATCGCGAGGTCGTTGATGCCCCGCTGGTAGGGTGTTCCCTTGCCGGCGACGTCGGTTCGCTCGAAAATTGCAATATCCAGAGAGGCGCTGCATTTCAAAAGGTCCTGCAGTGCGAATATGGCTGTCGGACCCGATCCAATAATGGCTACGCGTTTACGCATCTAAATCTCCTGCCCCGCGGAAAGCGGCGCACATTGACAGAACAACCGACATCGAAAGATGTTCCCCATCTGTCCAGACTGAGCAAACAGCAACGAGCCGGGTTTCACCTTGCTGATATGGGGATTCCTCCGCGATCTGCGATGTCCCGCGTGCCTTCGTGTCGTGTCGGTCCGCTACCGTACAGGCGCAATATGTTGATGAGGCGCTCAACGAGTCCCATGTATCGGGGAAGCAATCACAGAGATGGATACGATGGTTTCAAGGATCAGGAGAACGCTGACCATGGGCGAACGCGCGGCCGCCTTCGAGCACACCAATGCCGTTGCGCGCGAGACTTCAGATGACGAACGGCGACGTCGGGAGGAAAAAAGCGAGCGCCTCCGGAAACTTCGACTGGCGGCAGAGCAAGGTGACAAGTCGAAGTGTTCGGCTGGATGAAACTTTTCATGCCAACCGTCATTAACGCTCCTCCACATCAAGAAAAGTGAGGAAACACGATGACCCTTCAAGGCAAAAAAATCGCCATTCTGATTGCTCCGCGCGGCACTGAAGAGCCCGAGTTCAAGCAGCCGAAAGACGCGGTCGAGGCAGCCGGTGCCACGGTCACTGTCATCGGCCTTGAAAGCGGCGAGGCCCAGACGAACAACAACGACCTCGACGCCGGGAGCAGCTATACCGTTGACAAGACGGTCAGCGACGTCTCGGCTGACGAGTTCGACGGCCTCGTCATTCCGGGCGGATGCGTGGGCGCCGACAAGCTGAGAGCTGACAAGGCGACGATCGCCTTCGTGCACGCATTCTTCCAGCAGGCAAAACCCGTGGGCGTCATCTGTCACGCACCGTGGCTTCTCGTCGAAGCAGACGTCCTGAATGGCCGCACGGTGACATCGTATCCGACAGTTCGCAAGGACATTGAGAACGCTGGTGGCATCTGGGTCGACAAGGAAGTTGTTGTCGACAAGGGGCTCGTGACGAGCCGCACCCCGAAGGATTTGCCGGCTTTCTGTGCGAAGATCGTCGAGGAATTCGAAGAGGGCAAACACCCACAGCAGGCCCGTAGCGCCTGAGTGACTACTCAGGATGCGGCTCCCCGATGGGCCGCATCCTCAGCCGGCGAGGATATTAGCTTGCGCTGGAACAAGGAGCACTATTCTGGCGTTTTTCGATTTTGAAGGAGCGCCAGATGATTGCAGCCACGCCCGTCCGTTATTCCCCAGACCTCGAAACAGTCAAACCTGATGAGCGCGAGACGATCTCGGGTCTAATCGATCAGTTCGACATCATTCTTGAAAAGACTGCCGAGGATTACGGCCATGCCGTTCGGTCCGTGCACGCAAAAGCACACGGCATCCTTGAGGGTACAATGACCGTCAAGGACGGGCTGCCGCCCGAGTTCGCGCAAGGTCTGTTTGCCAAACCGGGCGAACATCCGGTCTACATGCGTCTTTCCACAAACGCCGGCGACATCTTGCCCGACGCTGTTGCTCTTCCACGCGGGTTGGCGATCAAGGTTGTCGGCGTCGAGGGTACTCGCCTGCCTGGCGCGGACGGCAATAACCAGGACTTCGTGATGGTCAACGGCCCGGTCTTCCAGACGCCGGATCCGAAGAAATTTCTCTCCAGCCTCAAGCTCCTTGCCAAGACCACGGACAAGCTGGAAGGCACAAAGACCGTGATGTCCAGCGTGCTTCAGACCGTCAACAAGGGCCTCGAAGCCGTCGGCGTGACGAGCCCCACCATTCAGTCGCTCGGCGGCGCGCCGAATGTTGATCCGCTCGGCGAGACCTATTTCAGTGTCACGCCGTTCCGCTATGGTGACTACGTCGCGAAGTTCCGCGTGAAGCCGATCTCACCGGATCTGACCAAGCGCACCGGAACCGAAATCGATGCCAGCGTCCGCGAGAACGCCATCCGTGAGACGGTACAGGCGGAAATGCAGGAAACGCGAGGCCTTTGGGAATTCCAGGTCCAGCTCTGTCGCGATATCGAAGCGCAACCGATCGAGGACCCGACCGTAGAATGGAAGGAAGACGAAGCTCCGTTCGTGACCGTTGCCACTTTGAGCGCCGCTCCGCAGGATAGCTGGAGCGACGCCAAGGTGCAGAAGGTCGACGAGGAAATGCGGTTCAGCGTCTGGACCGGCCTTGCAGATCACCAGCCTCTCGGCGGCATCAACCGGGCACGTAACGAAACCTACCGCCACTCTGCCGATTTCAGAGCCAAGTTCAACGGCTGTCCGTTCCACGAACCGCAGCAATAACCGCAGGGCAAACACCGGATTTCGGCGAGATCGACGTCTCGCCGAAATTTACGTTTAAATTTCAAAAGAAGACGGCACTGGTGGATAGGCCGCACGGATTGTCCTCACATTCCGCTGCGCCTCGAAACGGCCGGAACTATGCGGCTTGCGGACTGTTCGCCTCCTTGAATGAAAGGAAATGCGATGAAGCCCGAAGATGAACCCAGTATCGACAAAATGAGAGACCCGCCTGAAGTCCGAAAGAAGAAGGGACTGTTAGGGCGCGGAGTGATCGTCGTGCTCGGCATATACGTGCTCGGCGCCTTCAGCCTGTATATCGCAATCGTCATCTACGGGCTCATGAGCTCGTCGTGACAGGACTGGAAGGAATGACCGTGAAGAACCCACCGGTTACCGAGGACGCCGACAAAACGCTGATCGAAAATGATGGGCACCAGCGCTTCAAGGAAAGCGTCGACACGACGCGTACTCCGGAGCAGGAACGCAAAGACGCCTCGGAGAAAACAGGTACGCCCGGATACGGCACAACCAAGTGAAAGGGCGCTGATGTCACAGAGCGGAAATCAAGGCCCGGACTGGTGGTTCGCCTGGCTGGGCCGGGACAACACAGGCACTGGCATGCTGCGGTTCCTGGCGCTGCCGCTGTCGTTCATCGTGGTGGTCGGAATTATATTCTGGACCATCTGGCCATCATGAATCTCTGACCAGAAGGAGAATAAAATGAGTGACGACAAAAAGACCGGAAGCGATGCGGATCGCACGAGCGAGAATGCCGACAAGGACCGTGAGGATTTGCTGAAGAAGGCTGAAAAAGGCCTTGAAGACGCCAAGGGCGAAAAGCCCGAGGGCGAGATCTGAAACGTCTCAAGCAGAATAGGTCTGGCCGGTCGCGAAACCGGCCAGACCCTCAGATCAGAACTGGCGACGCAGGCCGAATGTCACAGCATGGCTGCGGAAGTCGGTGCTCGACGTGGATCCGTCGCGGGCCTCGAAGTTGAAATCGTCGGCAGCTGTGAAGCGATACCCGATATCAAACGTCGTGTTGTCGAACAGCGAAGTGTTCGTGAACAGACCGATAGCCTGCAGATTGATGCCGACGCCGGCATCAAGGTGGTAGGCGAACTGGGTGTCGGAATCATCCATCAGCGTGCCGGTACCGGTTCCGCTGACGCCCTGCTTGCGCAGTTCCAGGTTCATGAAACCTGCACCGCCGCCGACGTAAGGCGTGATCGCGCTGACTGCGCCTTCAGCTGCAAGCGGGATATCGAGATAGCCATTGACATAGCCCTGGAACGAGCGAGCGTCGCCGTAGGAGTCGCTACCACCAACGCCGCCAAATCCGGAAACGCTGTGTTCGTCGACAGACGCGCTGCCATAACCAAGTTCAACCTCGAGGCGCGGCGAAACGAAGCCCATCGATCCGAAGTTATAGCCGGCGCGCAGTGCGCTGTAGTAGCCGACGTCATACTCGGTGGACACCGACGCGGCGCCGAAATCAAAGCCTGTATCGTCAAGGAAGTTTACGGAGCTCAGCGAACCAAAGTAAAAACCAGACGTCGCCGGTGCGGCAAGCGGAGTTTCCATGGGCGCGAGATCTGCGGCAGACACCGGGACTGCGATTGCCGAGGCGAGGAGAACGGTGGCCAGGGCTTTTGAGAGAGTGTTCATGACATATCCTTTAGTGGTCCGATGCCTGATCGGTGATTCAATCCACTATCAGAGTCGCGCTGTTTGCTAACGGAAAGAGCTAATAAAGATGATCTTGCAGTAGCGACTGCGCAATCACAGTTGCAAGTCCGCCACATGACTTCTGTCAAGTTCAGCAGGTCTTTCGCGCTCGGGAGCCGGCAACGTGCCTTATCCCAGACCCAAGGCGGATCTCGCTGCCGCATCGGCCTGTTCATTTCCGGAGATTCCGGAATGCCCTTTGCACAATTGAATTGCTATAAGCGGGTTGTGCTCCAGGAGAGTGTCCAATTCGCGCCAGACATCTGCATCCGGGATTGGCCGACGACGTTCGTGCGGGTTTGATCTTACCCGCTTCCAGCCGTTGCCGCGCCACATGAACCGCCATCGACGACACCCTTCGACGACGTGGGCGGAATCGGTCCAGATCACCGCAGCCATTCCCGTCGCTTCGGCTTCAAGCCAAGACGCCGCGCGCATGACAGACAGCACCTCGAACGAATTGTTCGAGCTGCCGATCGTCGTCCCCGAGGCGACATGGATCTGCACGTCGCCTTTGAAAGCGACGATCGCCCAGCCGCCAGATCGGGAAGTGGCGTCGAACGAACCGTCGGTATAGACCTGGAAGATATCGGTCATCGGGGAAAGCATAGCATCGACAGATCCGGCGACAATGTCCACTTGCTTGACCGAGCCTGCCGATTTCTCCCCATCCATCACGATCAGCGCCTGAAGGTCGCGAACAGCTTTCGGACGCTGTCTCCGCCCAAGATGACGAGGTCGAACTTCCGGCCAAACAGCAGCCACTCCCAACAGATACCCTTCATCTGCCAGTGCACGGCGCGGCTGCACGCGGCAGGAGTCCACAAGGGTGACAGCTGTCCCTTGTCTTCAGCCTTGGCAAAGATGCGCTCCATGTTTTTAGTGTGCTCAGCGCTGAGGGCGTCCATCTCCTGCAGGACAGGTTCGAACTCATGTTCGAAGTTCGTTCTCAGAAGGATCGTGAGGAGCCGCTGACGCTGGACGTCGCTTGCGAGCATCCCAAACCAGTCGAGAGCAATGGTTTCCACCGCCGAGATCGGATCAGTATCCTCGCAACCCGAGCCGGCAGCGTCGCTCATGTCGACCCGGGGAAGCTGCGCCGCGTTGTAGAGTTGGAGGAACAGGTCGCTCTTGCTGGCAAAGTGCCAGTAGACCGCTCCACGTGTGACACCCGCGGCAGCCGCGATTTCGTCCAGAGTACTGTTGGCGACGCCTTTTTCGAAAAAAAGCTGCTCGGCTGCGGTCAGGACGGCACAGCGCGTCTCGGCCGCTTCGGCTTTCGTTCGTCTCATCCTTGTCTTCCTCTTCCCGCTCTCCCCTACTCCGCCGGTTTGGGAGCTGCCTTTTCTGCTTCGTGGTTCGGCTCCTTCACGCGGAAGACTTTCATCACGAAGACGAAGAACACGGGAACGAAGAAGATGGCCAGCAAGGTCGCCGAGATCATCCCGCCGAGCACGCCGGTGCCGATCGCATTCTGACTGGCAGCACTGGCACCGGTGGCAATTGCCATCGGAACGACGCCGAGGGTGAACGCAAGCGACGTCATCAGGATCGGGCGGAAGCGCAGATGCGCTGCCTCGACCGTCGCATCGAAGGTGGAGCGGCCTTCGGCGCGGAGGTCCTTGGCGAACTCGATGATCAGGATGGCATTCTTCGCCGACAGACCGATAATGGCGATCAGACCCACGAGGAAGTAGACGTCATTCGACATTCCTCGAAGCATGACGGCCGCAACCGAACCGATGACCCCGAGCGGCACGACGAGCATGACCGAGATCGGGATCGACCAGCTTTCGTACAAGGCTGCCAGCAGCAGGAACACGAAGAGCACGCTGAGCGCGATCAGGGCTGGTGCCTGCGACCCCGACTGGATTTCCTGCAGCGACTGGCCGGTCCATTCGTAACCGAAACCGTTCGGCAGTTCGCCGGCAAGCCGTTCCATCTCGGTGATGGCGTCACCGGAGGAGAAGCCCGGTGCTGCCTGGCCGGCGATGCGGATCGACGGGTAGCCGTTATAGCCAACAACCTGCGACGGGCCCCGGACCCATTCGACCGACGCGAATGAGGCCATCGGCACCATGCCGCCATTGGCGTTGCGGACGTTGAGCCGCAGCAGGTCTTCTGTCTTCATGCGCTGCTTGCCGTCGGCCTGAACCTGCACGCGCTGCATGCGTCCCGCATTCGGGAAGTCGTTCACATAGGACGAGCCGAGGTTTGCGGTGATCGTCGAGTTGATGTCACCGAATGTGACACCGAACGTGTTGGCTTTCTCACGGTCGATGAGGAGGTTCACCTGCGCCGCATCCGGCATGCCTTCGATGCGAACGCCTGCGAGAACTGGGCTCTTGGCAATTGCGGCCATCAACTGGTCGCGCGCCGCGCCAAGTGCCGTCTGGCCGTTGCCGGCACGATCCTGCAATCGGAAGGTAAAGCCGGACGAGTTGCCGAGACCCTGGATCGGCGGCGGCGACAGCGAGAACGCGATCGCATCGCGAATGCCGAAGATCTGGCCGTTGATCCTCTTTGCGATCGCATCAGCCGAATCCTCGGGACCGCGATCCGACCAGTCCTTCAGGGTGATGAAGGCGAGCGCGGCATTCTGGCCGCTGCCGGAGAAGGAATAGCCGTTGATGGCGATAATGCGCTCGACGGCCTTTTCACTGAGCGCGATCTTTTCGATCTGCGCGACGACCTCGGTGGTGCGGTCGGTGCTTGCCTCGGCAGGTGCCTGAACGTCGACGATCAGGAAGCCTTGGTCTTCGTTGGGCAGGAACGAGCTCGGCAGCTGCAGATAGGCCCAGCCGAGGCCGACGAGAAGCGCGACGTAGATGACCATGAAGCGACCGGATCGCTTGATGATGCCACCGACCGTGCGCGAATAGCCGTGCGAAGCCTTGTCGAAACCGCGGTTGAAAATGCCGAAGACGCCCTTCTTCTCGTGGTGATCGCCTTTGATCGGCTTGAGGAACGAACCGCACAGTGCGGGCGTGAGCGACAGGGCAAGGAAACCCGAGAACAGGATCGAGACCACCATGGTCAGCGAGAACTGCTGATAGATGATGCCGACCGCACCGGGGAAGAAGGCCATCGGAATGAACACCGCACTCAAGACAAGCGTGATGCCGATGATGGCGCCCGAAATCTGGCCCATCGCCTTGCGGGTCGCTTCCTTCGGCGACAGCTTTTCCTGTGCCATGATGCGCTCGACGTTTTCGACGACGACGATGGCGTCGTCGACGAGAATGCCGATCGCGAGCACCATCGCAAACATGGTGAGCACATTGATGGAGAAGCCGGAGACATACATCACCGCACAGGTGCCAAGCAGCGCCACCGGGACGACCAGTGTCGGGATCAGCGTGTAGCGGATGTTCTGAAGGAAGACGTACATCACCACGAAGACGAGGATCATCGCCTCGATCAGCGTATGGATGACCTTCTCGATCGAGACTTCCACGAACGGGCTGGTATCGTACGGGATCTCGTATTCGATGCCGGACGGGAAATACTGCTGCAGCTCGGTCATGACCGCGCGCACGCCTTTCGCCGTATCGAGTGCATTGGCGGTCGGCGACAGCTGGACGCCGATGGCAGCGCTTGGCTTGCCGTTGAGGCGGCTGGAGAAGTTGTAGCTTTCGCCGCCGACCTCGATGCGGGCGACATCGCGCAACCGCACCGACGAACCATCGGGATTGGCACGCAAAACGATCGCTCCGAACGCTTCGGGGTTGGTCAACTGTCCCTGGACGTTGATGGTTGCGGAAATCTGCTGGCCGATCGGGTTCGGCGTCGCGCCGATACGACCGGCGGCAACCTGGGCGTTCTGGGCGCTGATCGCAGCCGTAACATCGGAGGCCGTCAGCTTGAGGCCGACCATCTTGTCGGGATCCATCCAGATCCGCATGGAGCGCTGGGTCGCGAACAACTGAGCACTGCCGACGCCGGGCACGCGGCGGATCTCGCCAAGCACGTTGCGGTTCAGATAGTCGCCGAGACCAATGACGTCAGTATTGCCGTCCGTGGAGGTCAGCGACACGACCATGAGGAACGATGTGCCTGCCTGCTCGACCCGCACGCCCTGCGATGTGACGGCGCCCGGCAGGCGGGGTTCGGCGCGGGCGATGCGGTTCTGCACCTCGACCTGCGCTTCGCCGATATTCGTACCGGGTGCGAAGGTGACGTTGATGGACACGCGGCCCGACGATTCAGACGTCGATTCGAAATAGATCAGCCCGGGAACGCCGTTCAGTTCTTCTTCGATCGGACGCGTCACGCCCTGATAGATATCGTCAGGCGAAGCGCCGGGATAGTTGGTGGAGACGGTGATCTGCGGCGGCGCGACATTCGGATACTGCGCGATCGGCAGCATCGGAATTGTCAGCACGCCTGCGAGCATGATGAAGATTGCGACGACCCAGGCGAAGATCGGCCGGTCGATGAAGAAACTTGCCATGTAACCTGGTCCTTACTTCTTCGCCGGCTCTGCAGGAGCAGCCTTGGCGTCGCCCTGCGTCGATTGCTCGGTCGCGGGCTTGTCCGCAGACCAGGGCTCAGGCTTGACGGTGGCGCCGGGAGCCGTCTTCTGGAAACCTTCGGCAATCACGCGGTCGCCGGCCTTCAGGCCCTGCGAGATGACCCAGCGTTCGCCAAGCGCGCGGCCTACGGTGACGCGGCGCTGTTCGAC
This sequence comes from Rhizobium sp. Leaf306, assembly GCF_001423425.1. GTDB lineage: Bacteria > Pseudomonadota > Alphaproteobacteria > Rhizobiales > Rhizobiaceae > Neorhizobium > Neorhizobium soli. Next base: position 586,930 of record NZ_LMNX01000003.1, on the reverse strand, counting down.
CTTGTCTTCGGCGCCGACCACGAGCACGCTCGCCTGGCCTCCGGAATCGCGCTGCAGGGCCTGCTGCGGCACGGCGAAGGCATCGCGCTCAAGACCTTCCTCGATCTGCACGCGGACATACATGCCCGGCAGGAGATCCCCATTGGTATTGGGGAATTCACCGCGCAGGGTCACCTGCCCAGTGGTTTCATCGACCGCTGCCTCCGAAAACAGCAAACGGCCCGTTTCCGGATATTTGGTGCCGTCGTCGAGCATGAGATAGGCGTTCGCCTCGTTCGGTCCTGTCATCAGCTTGCCGTCCTGCAGCGCCTTGCGCAGGCGGATCAGATCGGCGGCCGGTTGGGTGAAGTCCGCATAGATCGGGTCGAGCTGCTGGATGGTCGCGAGGTTTTCAGAGCCAGTCGAGCTGACCAGGGCGCCTTCCGTGATCAGCGCACGGCCGATGCGGCCGCTGATCGGTGCCGTGACATTGGCGTATTGCAGGCTGAGCTCGGCCTGGGCAAGGCCGGCCTGGGCGACGGAGACCTGAGCGTCCGCCTGCGCCAGTGCAGAGATCGCGGTATCGAGATCCTGGCGAGTGGCGACGTTCGATTTGCTGAGCTGGGTCTGACGATCGGCGGTCTGGCGAGCCTGCATCTGCGCTGCCTGCGCACTCCGAAGCGTGGCCTGCGCGCTGTCGACCTGAACCTGGAACGGTGCCGGGTCGATGCGGTAAAGCACGTCGCCCGCCTTGACGATGGATCCCTGTTCGAAGACGCGCTCGACGATGATCCCGGAGATACGCGGGCGCACCTCGGCGAGACGGGTCGGAGCGATACGGCCGGGCAGATCGCTGGTAATCGGCAAGGTCTCGGGCTGCACCGTCACCACGCCAACGGGCGATGGAGGCGGCGCCGGAGGTGCTGCGGCTTCTTCCTTCTGGCACCCGACGAGGGCGAGGAGGCAAGTGATGGTCAGGATAGATCGCAACGCCTTAGGCATCGAGTGCTCCGCACAAGAATAGTTTACATACAGTCGGGCACGTATATAACCGGCGTCTAGTTTTGTGCAATGCACATAATCGGTGGTTCACGAAGGATTTACGGATGCTGTCAGGATTTTTCGGAGCGGTTGGAGATACACCTGTTTCTCCGTCGAAAGCCGTCGTCGTTGCGATTTCGAGCGACGGCCTGGCTGACGTCGCGACGGCTGAGGACGCTCGATGAACACCGTGACCTGCCATGGACACACCATTCGGATGCTGAACATCAGCGGCACCATTTGGATCGCGGCACCTGACGCGCTTCGTGCGCTGGGCGTCGATATTGCGCGTAAGGGTGCAAGTGTTCACCTGCAGAAGCTGCCGCGAACGGAAGTGAGACTTGTTACGTCATCCCAGTATCCGGACCTTTTCGCGGGGCGCCGCGGCAACCCGAGGATGAACCTCGTGACAGAGCAAGGGCTTGCCTTGCTAAGAGAGCAATCGGGAAAGTTTTGCGCGGGATAGGCATCTCTCCCGGCCGGACCGGCGTCACCGCAGCGCCTCCTCGAACGCCGGTCAGGCCACGAATGCAGGCACAGCGGACTACGAGACACCTTTACTGACCACTCTCGGGAGCTCAGCCCACAGCCACCTCCGGTGCCTGACCTGCAGCTTTGAAAGTAATCCCTTGGATAATCTCTCCGACGGACGCTTGCCGCAGCGTCGCGCGGGCATATCTGTTGCTGGATTGAATTCGAGCAAAGGACCATCCAATGGCTGACCCGACGACATATGATACGGACCGCGGTGAAGGCGGCGAGACCCACCAGCATGTTCCGTCCGATGGCTCGCATCATGCTCAGGCCCACCTGACGACAAACCACGGCGTTCGGATCTCCGACAATCAGAACAGTCTGAAATCCGGCAATCGCGGTCCGAGCCTGCTTGAGGACTTCGTTCTCCGCGAGAAAATCTTTCATTTCGACCACGAACGCATCCCTGAGCGCATCGTGCATGCCAGAGGCTCTGCCGCACACGGTTACTTCGAGCTCACGGAATCCCTCAGTGACGTGACAAAAGCCGACGTGTTTCAGCGTGTAGGGGACAAGGTTCCGGTTTTCGTCCGCTTCTCGACCGTTGCAGGCGGCGCTGGCTCTGTCGATACCCCTCGCGACGTTCGCGGCTTCGCCGTCAAATTCTACACGCAGGAAGGCAACTGGGATCTGGTCGGCAACAACATTCCGGTCTTCTTTATCCAGGATGCAATCAAGTTTCCCGATCTCATTCACTCAGTGAAAATGGAAGCTGACCGCGCCTATCCGCAGGCCGGTAGCGCGCACGGTACCTTCTGGGATTTCGCGTCGCTGATGCCTGAGACCACCCACATGCTTCTATGGGCCATGTCGGACCGTGGCATTCCGCGCTCGCTGCGCATGATGCAGGGCTTTGGCATTCATACGTTCCGCTTCGTCAACGAAGAGGGGAAGTCGACCTTCGTGAAGTTCCACTGGAAGCCGAAGCTCGGCGTTCAGTCGACGATCTGGGATGAGGCGCTCAAGCTTCAGGCCGCCGACAACGACTACCACCGTCGCGATCTCTGGGAAGCCATCGACAGTGGTGACTTTCCGGAATGGGAGCTCGGCGTTCAGCTTTTCGACGAGGAATTCGCAAGCAAGCTCCCCTACGACGTGCTCGACTCCACCAAGATCATCCCGGAAGAGATTTTGCCGGTCAAGATCGTCGGTCGGCTTGTGCTTGATCGCAACCCCGATAACTTCTTCGCCGAAACGGAACAGGTGGCTTTCCTGCCGTCGAACGTCGTCCCGGGAATCGACTTCTCCAACGATCCGCTTTTGCAAGGCCGGTTGTTCTCCTATCTGGATACCCAGAAATCGCGTCTCGGCACGGCCAATTTCCATCAGCTGCCGATCAACGCGCCGAAGTGCCCCATGCAGAATTTCCAGCGTGACGGCATGATGCAGATGAGCGTTCCGAAGGGTCGTGCCAATTACGAACCCAACAGCCTCTCAATGGCTGGAGAAGAAGGCGGCCCACGCGAGTGTCCCGCAACTGGCTTCCGGTCGTTCGAACGGGCGACAGGTGATCAGGAACAGGGCGACAAGCTGCGGGTCCGCGCCGAGCTCTTTGCCGACCATTACAGCCAGGCACGAATGTTCTGGAAGTCTCAGACAGCGTCCGAGCAAGCGCATATCGCGTCGTCTTTCGTGTTCGAGCTTTCCAAGGTCGAGTTCGATCACGTTCCGCCGCGCGTTCTTGGCAATCTCCTGAACGTTGACGAGGAGTTGGCGCAGCGGGTCGCCGATGGTCTCGGAATCGATCTTCCGGCTGCCAATCCGGCTGCACGGGAACCGGTCGATCTCGATCCGTCGCCAGCCCTGTCGATCCAGAAGAACATGGTCGAGACGGTCAAGGGTCGAAAGATCGGCATCCTTATTGCTGATGGCACCGATGCGAAGGCATTGAGTGATCTGAAGAACGCCATCAGCCAGGCTGGCGCCACCGCATTCGTCGTTGCGCCTAAAATCGGAAAGGCAAAACTGTCCGACGGCAACGTAACGAAAGCCGATGGTCAGCTCGCCGGTTCGCCGTCACAGCTCTTCGACGCGGTCGCTGTTCTCCTCTCGAAGGAAGGCAGCGACATGCTGACCCGAGAAGCAGCAGCGGTCCAGTGGGTGATGGATGCGTTCGGCCACCTCAAGGCTATCGGCCATACGAACGAGGCCCAGCCACTGCTGCAGAAAGCCGGCGTCGAAACCGATGACGGTGTTGTCGGGATGGACGGCTTCCTGAAGGCCGCTGCAAAGCGGTACTGGGATCGCGAACCCAAGGTGCGCATGCTCGCCTAACGCAATAAATAGCCCGGCGTGTCACTGCTTTCGTGGCATGCCGGATATAGCAAATGAGGGCGTGGGAACGGACCGTTCCCACCCCCTCACGCGTTTATGATGGTCGCGATTTCGATGACCAGCTGAGTGCAGGATCCCAGTCAACGGTCCCGATCGGCTAGTTGAAGGGCCGGCTGACAGTGCGCTTGACGTCTGCCATGGAGGGGCCACGGACTGTCCGGTATCTTGCGGCGACAAGGTTATAGATACCGAACGCTGCGAGCCCGGCTGCGATGACGATGAAGATGGTCGCACCGCCCGGCAGCTCGCTCAACCAGTCCATCGCGTCAGCCATGCCGCCAGCTTGATCAGGATCGACCTTGAAGCCGGCATAGGCAAACAGGATGCCGACAACGGCAAAGACGACACCGCGGGCGACGAGACCGTATACACAGACATAGGTAAGCCAGCTGGCGTTGCTCGGGATGCTGATATACTTCTCGAATTTCCGCGTCAGGCCCTTTATCATGGTAACGACACCGCCTGCGAACAGTCCAATGCCGGCGATGATGGCGAGGTAGGAGCCGAAAGGTTGGGACATGATCCATGTCGCCAGGCCCTTCTCTCCAGAACCACCGCCTCCGCCGCCCGAAAAGACCGAAAGCCCGATTGCGTAGATCCCGAGACCGACATAGGTAACGGCGCTGCCGAGAAGGCTTGCCCGAATGACCATTCCTTTGGCATCGCTGCCATGTCCGTCACTGTCCGCCAGAGCCTGGGCAAGCCGCCAGGCCACAAAACAGAAAAGCCCGATGCCGATTATCCCGACCCACACCTTGCCGAACGGCTGATCCAGCAACGACGATATGGCCGACTTGCTTTCGGGGCGACCGCCGCCGAAGCTCGAAAACAGCGCCAACGCCGCAACCAGAAGAAAAACGACACCTCGCGCGGCATAGCCGAACTTAGCTAGCATCTCAAAACGAAATTCCTGCGGCACGCGCTTCTCCCTGGACGACGTCGGTAAAGGATCGAAACGCTCGGTACGGCATAAGGTTGTCGAAAACTACAGATGAACCTCAAAGAAGAACCGCATCGCCCTCGTTCACATCCCTGTTTGCCACAAAGCGCACGCTGCAGCGCCAAAGTGCCGGCCAGTCGAACGTGCCTTGTGGCTCGCCGAAAACGAAAAAGCCTGCCGCGGGAGGAGGTGCGGCAGGCTTTTCGAAAAGATCGAACAACGGCTGGGAGGAGGAGTGCCGCTGTTCTGCCAGACGCCCATTGGGAGGAGTGGTCGCCTGGAACACGAAGCTCTGCGGGAGGAGGTGCATTGCTTCGTTGGAAGCCTGGATATTCCATTTATCCGAATGTAGAAAGGCAGCATGTTGCAGTGCAGCTATGCACAATACGCGGCACTACCTCGTTGACGGCTTGAGGATGAGTGCCCATGAGCCGCGTTCTCTCCTAGAATTTTCTGACCGGTGACGGAGCTTTGTCCGATCGGCCTGGCTTTTTCTTTGGAGCCTCAGACGCGAATGCTGCAGGCGGGTACCAGTAGCCGTCGCTGTGGCGCCGGTAGCCCTGACGGCGTTCCTTCATACCGCGGTGGCCCTTGAGCATATGCTGTTTGCCCTGTTGCTTCTGGACAAGCTGAACGTCACCCCTGGAAAGCGGCTTCGCCCCCATCATCTGGGCATTGGCAGTGGAGATCCCGGTCAGCACGAGTATGCCGATTAATCCTGTCGCGAGGTATGCAGAGTATTTCAATGTCAGCTCCTTTGATAGCAAGCGAACAACAGCAAAAGCTCCTTGCGGTTCCTATCAGGGATCTGACATTTACGTTTATTTACAGTTATTTACACTTACTGAAAAGCGCTTGATCAGCAAGCGAGAGGCGCTCAGGGATATCGGCGCGAACCGATCATATGAGATGGTTGTCACCCGAGTGCTCGTTTCCCGCTGCATCGGTCTTTGGTGTTGTCCCGGTGATATCCCGCACGACGATCGAGATCTGTGCGCTGTTTAGATGCGGCTTCTGAAGCGGCCGCGTGACACAAAGCACCCAAACCGTCGTGTGGCTTTACCGCGCGGAACATTTAGCCAAGAGCACGCGTTGGAAAGCAAATTGTAAATTAGGCATGCTCATGAACGACTCGATCTCGGCGAAAAGGGGGGCACAGGACGCCGGGGACAAGCTTCTTGCAGAGCATTCTTCCAAGGATCCCTTCTCCGCAGCATTCAAAGCAACCCGGATGCCGATGATCATCACGGATCCGCGCCAGTACGACAATCCGATCATCTTTTCCAACAAGGCCTTTAGTGACCTGACCGGATATCCGGCGGACGAACTGGTGGGACGCAACTGCCGTTTTTTGCAAGGACCCGAGACCGACCCAGCGGCAGTTCAGAAGATAAGGGAAGCGATCAGGGACCAGAGGTCGATCGCGATCGATATCGTCAACCACCGGAAAGACGGCTCGACATTTTGGAACGCTCTTTTCATCAGCCCTGTGTTCGACGATCAGGGCGATCCGCTCTACTACTTCGCGTCGCAGCTTGATTTCACAGACGACAAGACGTTGGAGATGCAGTCCGCTTCGGCGCGTCGGAGAGCCGAGGCGGAGGTCGCTGCCCGAACAGCAGAACTCACCCAAGCCCTCGAGGCAAAGACGACCCTCGTCCACGAGGTCGACCACCGCGTCAAGAACAACCTGCTGACCATCGCTTCGATCGTGAAACTCAAGGCCAGGAAAACACGGGACGAAACGGTCCGGCATACGCTCCTGTCGGTCCTCAACCGTGTTGAGGCCCTTAGCACGGTGCAACGCAAGCTCTTCATGTCGAACGACGTCGGTCGCTTCGATGTCGCCGACTTTGCCCGCGATCACGTTGTCGACCTTGTGGGATCGCTCGGGCGCGACGATATCCGGATCACCATGGATCTGTCACCGGTTCTTGTGCCCGCCGCCAAGGCCTCCCCACTGTCTCTGATCGTCAATGAACTCATTGGCGATGCGGTCCGACGCGGATTGAGCGTGGGCGGTGGAGAGATCCACCTCGTGGTCAATCGTCCAAACGGGCATTTCATCATCGAAGTCCGCGATACGGCCGATCCGGTCGACGTCGACGAAGAGGATAACGAATTCGGACGGCTGATGCTGGAGACGTGCTGCCGTCAGGTCGAGGCCGAGATCGAACGTGAGGTAGAGGGTCGGCGAACCACTGTCCGCATCATCTTGCCGCTAGATAGCTGATATGGAGCATAGCTTGAAAATCATGATCGTTGAAGACGAGGCCCTTCTGGCGCTTGAGCTCGAAGAAGAAGTCGAGGCGGCGGGCCATTCTGTAATCGGTCAGGCCATGAACCGGAAAAAGGCGCTGGCCATTCTGGAAGGCCAGATACCGGAGTTTGCCTTTGTCGATGTGCATCTGACCGATGGCCCGACCGGACTCGAAGTCGGGCGGCACCTTGCCGACCGGGGGATCCCGTACGTATTCATCACCGGAAACCTGAAGCGCATTCCGGAAGATTTCGTGGGTGCAATCGGTGTAATCGAAAAGCCGTATACGATGAACGGCTTGAAGAATGCTCTCGAATACATCGCGCGACTTCTGCGCGGCGACATCGGGTTGAGCGTTCCACCCAGCATTATCGTCGCGCCGCCTGCACCGTGACTGAGACTGATTGAACTACCGGAAACTCCCCGCAACATTCGCCCACTGCCGTCTCGCGGCTACCTTGCACTCGCAGTTCAGAAACGGCCGACAATGACTTCGACACGGATATCCATACGCTTGCGATCGGATACACAATGAACACGGTATCCCAGCGACCGCACGAAGTCGCATTGGCAAACACGATGGACGTTGCTCTCATGGCGGAAATCCTGTCCGCGAGCGACGACTGTATCAAGGTTATCGACCTCGCCGGCAACATTACGTTCATGAGCGCTGGCGGCATGCGGGTCATGGAAATCGACGATTTCGAAACCATCCGCAACTGTCCTTGGCCTGATTTTTGGAAAGACGACGGGAACGCGGCAGCGCGCGAAGCGCTTGAGGCTTCGCGCTCCGGACGGAGCTGTAGCTTTGTCGGGACGGCGGAAACGGCCAAAGGAAACTCGCGGTGGTGGGAAGTGAAAGTTTCCCCAATCCTTGGAGGAGACGGCAAGCCCGATCGGATCCTGTCCATCTCCCGCGACATCACGGGAACGAAAAAAGCGGAACTGGCAGCCATTCGCTCCGAGCGCCGGATGAAGGAAACTCTCGAGGCTGGAAGCCTTGGGTATTGGGAGCTCAACCTCGCGACCATGGCACTCCAGACCTCTGACGTGTGCCGGGAAAACTTCGGTCGTCACAGGGACCAGTCTCTCAGCTATGACGATCTGCAGAGTGCTATCCATCCCGACGACTTGCCCCGCATGCAAGCCGCGGTGGAGGAAACCCTGGCAGGAAGCTCGGACTACGATGTCCAGTACCGCGTCATCCGTCCCGACGGTGTTGTGGCCTGGGTGCTCGCGCGTGGCCAGCTCGTCCACGATGACCGGGGGCAGGCCGTCGCGATGTGCGGCGTATCGCTCGATATCACCGAGCTCAAATCCATGCAGGACAAGCTTTCACGAAGCGAAGAGCGCCTGCAGCTTGCTCTCGGCGCATCGACAATGGTCGGCATCTGGGATTGGGATCTGAAGACGAACCTGATCTATGCCGACCCCAATTTCGCCGAGATCTACACGGTAGAACCGGGTCGCGCAGCCGCCGGCGCGCCGCTAGAGGAATACACCCGGAATTTCCATCCCGACGACATGCCAGCGTTCGAAGCGGAACTGGGGCGGTTGTTCGAGGGACAGTCGACCTTCGATAACGAATACCGCATCATTCAGCCAGGTGGCGGTGTTCGCTGGGTCCACGCAAAGGGCCGTCTTATCCGCGACTCTTCCGGCGAGCCCGTGCGTTTTTCGGGTGCATCTGTCGAAATCACCGAGCGTAAGCAGGCCGAAGAAACGCAAAAGCTGCTGATGCACGAACTCGCGCACCGGGTCAAAAACACGCTTGCCGTGGTGCAGGCCATCACCACCCAGTCTTTGCGCAATGCCCAGACGGTGGACGATGCGCGCGACAAGATCCAGTCGCGCCTCTCCGCTCTTTCCAAAGCGCATGACATGCTGACGCAAGAGGATTGGCGCGGAGCCGAATTGCGCGATGTGGTGGCCAACACTGTCTGCAATATCGGGATGCAGGACAGCGACCGCATCAAGGTTCGTGGGACGACCGTCATGCTCGGACCCCAGGCTGCCATGTCCTTCGGCCTGGTACTTCACGAGTTGATGACCAACGCCGTCAAATACGGTGCGCTTTCCAACGAGGTTGGCCATATCGATATCGAGTGGTCTGTCGTGCCACAGGGTGGCGAGAACAGGCTTCAGTTTAGTTGGATCGAAGTGGACGGACCCATCGTCGCCGTTCCAGAGCATAAGGGTTTCGGATCAAAACTGATCAAGTCGAGCCTGGGCTCGATGGGATCTGTTGATGTCGCATATAATCCCACAGGACTTGTGCTGAAGATGGATGCGTCAATGGCTCAAATCGGGGCGGTGCTCACAGTCTGAGGTGGCAACAGCTAGCACTTCCCGACAGTGCTAGCTGTTCAGCCATGCGTCCTTGACGTCGGCCGTCGCGTTGTCGGGCTTGGAATCCCCAATGAAGATCAGTACCGGTCCGCTGTTCTTGCGAACCGGATCGTAGAAATCGAGTAGATCAGGATACTCGTTTTGGATGAAGCCCGGGAACGGTTGCTGGTCGCGTAGGAAATGGTCGACCACGACCTGGTCGCCGTGCACGGAGTTGGGAACGGTTCCGCAACTGCCCGGCGCAATCCAGTGATCCGGATCGCGTTTGAACCGCTCGTACAGAAACGAGAAATCGTCTTTGTTCCAGCGCATCAACGCGGTCGACGCTCGAGACTTCAGGAAATGATCCTCCATCACAACGGCATCGCCTTTTGATGCAAGCTCGCTGGCCGAGGACATGAAGATCGTGTCCAGGTCGCAGAGTATGTTGACATCGTCGGAGAGCTCGGGACGGAAAGCCTCGAATTTCGACCACCACTTCGGCCAGTCATGGCGAAATTTGACGGTCTCGACACCGTCCATTGCCTCATTGAAATCCGTGACACAGACGATGCGATCAAGGCCTGCAATATGCCGCCTCGCCCCGCGGGCAAGGCGTTCCACCCAGATCGGCTCGTAGCGCCCCCCGGAGCGCAGGACGGTCGTCAACGTGACCATGATCAGACGACCTTGAGCAACGGGCTTGCAATACGCTGCGCACCACCCATCCAGAGCTGGTCGCAGAGCTCTTCCAGCCAGTTTGCGGCCCTGGCCGCAGCGGCCGGCTCGTGCAGAGTTGCAAGTGCTTCCGTGTCGAGCTCTTCGGCACGCTGCAGAAGCCCCCGCCATCCCTCGTAATCTCCCGGCCAGTATGGAGCGGAAACCGCTGCGCCAAGTCGGACGAGCTCGGATGCCTTGCGATGCTGTTCGGAAAAATACCGCCATTCGGGCATCACCACGAATTTCCGGGCCGCACGCGCAATCTCATGAACCGTGTTGTCGCCAGCGGAGGCCACAACGATATCGGCCGCTGCGATATGGTCCGTGACGTTGTCGACCCAGCCGAGTTCCTTCAAATTGGGGAAATCCGTCTCATGGCCTTCCCGCAGAACAGGACCGGCGACGAGCCACAGCGCATCCGGGACGGCCCGTGCGGCAATCGTCAGCGGCGCATAGGGCGTGCCGCTGCCGCCGCCACCTGTCATGACCAGCACGATCTTCTGATCCGAGGGCAGCCCAAGTCTCTGGCGTGCCTCTGCACGGGACAGAACCTGATCGCGGGTGGTGCAAAGACCACCCGTATAGAACGTCTTGTCGCGAAGATGGCGCGGATAGTCCTGCTGCTCCATACGCTCGTCGAACGGCGCCAGAATGCCGACCATCGCTTCGTAGGATCCGATATGACCGACGTCGTTGCGGTCGCCGTGGAGGCGCATCTGAACTGTTGGGGTGGAGCAGATCCGGCCCAACATTCCGATTTCCGACGACACGTCCACGACAAACAGACCAATATCGCGGTCGTCGAGATGCTCGACGATCTTGCGCATCGTTTTCCGCATCGACGGCAGGCCCAAGGGAACGCAGTGCATAACCGATGGTGTAGGCTCATCGAACAACCGCGCGGTCGGGACCGTTTCGCCGATCATGTTCGGCAGCGCGACGACTTCGACGCTTGAGCTTACGGACTCGAAATAGTCCGGCCCGGCCGTCAGAACAGAGACCTGCCTGTCCTGGCTGAAATGCTCGGCAATGGCCATGATACGGTTGGCATGTCCGCGGCCCTGATGATGGGCGAAAAACGCGATTGGCTTTTTCATACTCGATGATTCCTATGAATACAGAACGGTACCGGGCTGTCGCGCGGCCTCAATTTCAGTCGGGTCCGGAAAGCGCAGGACGTCCAGCGCATCGCCAACCTCCTCCCATCGGATCAGCCCCGCCGCGCGGAACTGGCCAAGCCAGTAGCCCATGCACCAGCGGCCATGCTTTTCCTGAAAGAGGCGGGCGTTGCGCAAGATCGGGTCGAAGTTGTGCAGAGGCGGTATGAGGACCGGGTGATGCTGGTGATAGACGCGCGCGCCACCCACCCGGTAGGTCTTCACTCCGGCCTGCTCTGCCGATGCGGCGAAGTCGGTTTCTTCTCCGCCATAACCGACGAAGCGCTCATCCATACCGCCGATCGCTTGCCACGTGCTTTTTCGCAGCGCGAAGGACAGGCCCCAAAGCTGGCCGCCATCCGGTTCCTGCTCGACACGGCCGAATTCAGGAAACCGGGGCTTGGAGACATGCGGTTTGCCGAGCTCTTCGAGCACACCGTAGTCTCCCCGGAAATCGGTCACTTCGGCAGGCAGATACAGAACTTCGCTCAGACAGATCCCGTCATGCTCGTTCAAGGCGGCAGAGTAGGATTCAACAACCGTTGGCGACGCGATGCAGTCAACGTCGAGAAACATGAGTGTGTCCACCGAAGCCGCGGTTGCCGCCGCGTTCCGCGCCTTGGCAAGAGGCAAGTCCTCTCCCTCGACGAACACGTGCTTGACCGGAAACGGCAGGCTCGGCAGATCCTCGAAAGGCTCCGGCTGCATCCAGGCGATCACGAGTTCCGTGGGAAGGCACGACTGCTCCCCAAGGCTGCGCATCAGGTTGGCGAGATGTCGCTCGCGGCCACGAACCAGGGTCAGGACACTGAGAGACATTCAGCCTCCGCCTGTCTGCGGAAGTGGAGAACACCTTCGATAATCCCTGCCGCGTGGGTTTCTGAAGCGATATAGGAATGACTGAGTGCAGGAAGCGTGGCCAGTCCATCCGAGTAGTTGGCGACGATGATCGACTGCGGGATGGCCTGAAGCATCTCGATATCGTTGCCGGAATCGCCGGCGACGAACACCATGTTTTCAGACAGTCCAGCACCACGACGGACGTAGTCAACGGCCGTCCCTTTTGAAGCCCTGAGCGGCAGGACGTCGAGGTACCGTCGATGGCTGTGGATCACCGACGCGCGCAAACCGGCCTTTTCCAGCAGTTCCTTGATGCGTGCCACGACGCCGCTCGAGCCGTCACTGAAATAGCTGAGCTTGAAGTCGCGCTGTTCGAGCGATGCCTGCGGGGTGAGGAAGCCTGCCTTGCGCAGAACTCTCTCGATGCCGCTTCGGTCCCAGTTCTCGGCGATGCGCTCGGCCCAATGCCGGTCATACTCGTAGGAGACGCCGTTCTCGCTCAGGTGATAGATCTCGGATCCGACCGAGGTGATCATGACTTCCGGCCTCGGCACATCCTCCTGTTCGAGAATGGCCATGGCGCTGTGGAAGGAACGACCGGTCGCGACCCCGAACGACAATCCACTCTGCTGTCGCCGCCAATTGCCAAAGGCATGCAGATGCGGAACCGATCCCACCAGAGTGTTGTCGATGTCGCTGATCAGTAGCTGCGAGGGCTTTTCCGTCTTGGCTGCGGGCTTGTCGATCAGCTCCGAGAGCAGGCCGTGATACCGTTCGGTATGTCGCGCCCAGTCATAACAGGCGACAGCACGTTCGCCGGCCTTGGAGTAAGTCTGCCACGTTTCGGAGCAGCCTAGGATTTTCAGCGCGGCGGAAGCAAGACCGTCCTCGTCGCGCGGGTCTATCAACACACCGTTGCCGCAGGTCTCGACGATATCATTGGGGCCGCCGCTGTCTGTCGCGATCAAGGGCAGACCAACGGCCGAGGCTTCCAGGAGCGTCAATCCGAACGGTTCGTTGAGTGCCGGATTGACGAAAATGCCACCGCGATCGCGAGCATAGGCATAATAGGCTGGCACCAGATCCGGTCGATGCATCTTCGGATAGGCGATCTTGCCGTACAGATCGTAGGTATCTACGAGATGAAGGATTTCGCGCAGGTTGTCCGCGAGATCCGGTTCGAGCTCGTCGATTTCGCAGCGGTTGCCGGCGAGGATCACGAGGTTCGCAGCTTCCTGGAGCGCTGGCGATTTTCCGTAGGCCCGTACAAGCCCGATCAGGTTCTTTTTGGTGACCGGGCGCGCGATGGCAAGCAACACAGGCTTTTCAGGTTCAGCGAGGAAACGAGCGAGCTGGACCTCGACAGTTTCCGATGACTGGGCGCCCTGAAAAGCATCGAGGTCGCTGCCGGGCGGAAGCACGCGGATTTTGCCGGCGTCGTAATTGTCATACCCCTTGTACTGCAGCTCAGCCTCGTCGCGCGAGGACGCAATGATCAGGGACGCCTGTTCAAGCGCGCATTCTTCCGCCGCAAGACGATGCGTCATGGATGCGTCCGATGCGATTTCCGGCATGGCCGCAATTTTCACCCTGCCGAGCGAATGCCCCGTGAAAACGAAGGGAATGCCCAACTCCGTTTTGATCCGTGCAGCGACGACCGCAGCGTCGGCGTAATGCGCATGGACAATGTCAGGAAGCCCATGTTCGCGAAGGTGAGCGATCAGCGCTTCGCTGAAGGATGCAACCTCTGCATGCATATCCTCTTTGCTGACATAATCGGGGCGGTTGGTACGCAACCGTACAATCGAAATCTGGGGGCTCACGGCCTCGGAAGGCCGCTGATAGTCCTCGCCGTGGCCTTCGAAGGCGCGCGTTGCGATCACTATTTTGGAGGCGGTGTCAGAGGCTTCACAGGCGCCGACAAGATCCATCAAGTAGCGGATATGCCCGCCGGTATCGGCCGTTAGCCCATACTCGACATTATTTCCGCGCAGACACCCTTGAAGTGCGACATGAAGAACGAACATACACAACCTTTCTGAGCAACAAGGATACAAAATGCTAGAATGCGCACCGGAACTCCCGAAGCCGATAAGGGTTGCGCAGGTTGCACCAAGTATCTTCCCCGTTCCTCCCCGCGATCATGGCGGAACGGAGCGTGTGATCCACGATCTCTGCGTAGCGATGCAACGCCAGGGTTGTGAGGTGACCCTGTTTGCGGCATCCGACAGCACCACGCCGGTCACCCGGATCGGGTCCCTGCCGAGCTTGCAGTTTCTGGAGAGCGATCACGGCACCGTGCCGCCTTCGATACCGGCAGTGCTCGAAAGCGTGACGTTGGAAGAGGTTCGCCAGCGGCTCGCCGAGTTCGACATCCTGCATTTCCACGGCGAGTTCTTTCACGCGACCCTGCTGGGCGATCAGCGCTCGAAATCGCTGACAACGATCCATTGGCGCGTCGACGAGCTTGACCGGAAGCTGTTCTTCAATGCCTTCCCCGACCTGCCGGTCGCGGCCATTTCAGCGTCCCAGCAACGTGGGATCCCAGAAGCCAACCGCGCCGGCGTCGTCCTTCACGGCGTCGACGGAGACCGCTTCGAGCCCTCCTTCGAGCCCGGGTCCTATCTCGCCTTCATCGGGCGCATGACCGACCAGAAGCGGCCGGACAAGGCAATCGACGTTGCGGTCGAGTGCGGTCACCCCATCAAGCTCGCCGGTACGGTTGACGTCGGCAATCCGCTCTATTTCGACACCTATGTCCGGCCGAAGCTTGGCGATGGTGTCGAGTATGTCGGCCCGGTCGGTGATGCGGCCAAGAGCGAGTTGCTCCGCGGTGCGACAGCGCTGCTGTTTCCGATCGACTGGCCGGAACCGTTCGGTCTGGTCATGATCGAGGCCATGGCCTGCGGCACGCCCGTGATTGCGTGGAACAAGGGTTCGGTCTCCGAAGTGGTGGAAGACGGTGTCACCGGCTTTATCGTCGAGAACGAAGCGCAGGCAGTCGAAGCGGTCAACAAGGTGGGAAGCCTCGATCGCCGCCGCATCCGCGCCCGGTTCGAGGAGCGCTTTACCGCAGACCGCATGGCGCGGGACTATATCGAGATATACAAGAGGATGCTGAAGTCGTGATGCGGACAGCCCTTCTCGCCTGGGACTACCCGCCGTCTCCAAGCGGACTTTCGACGGCGGCCAGGGAGATCGCTATGGCGCTCTCTGGCGAGGGCTGCGACGTGACTGTCTTTACGCTCGATCGCTCGGGAGCCGAGGACATAGACGGCGTTCGCGTCGTCGGTTGTGATATCTCGGATCAATCCCGTATCGGACGCCTGCGCAAATGGGCTGCGATCGGTCACGCCGCCGCACCGCTGCGGTTCCGCCAGGCCGTTTTGCGTGATCATGCGGCAAAGCCCTTCGACGTGGTGGAAGCAACCAACTGGTACGCGCCAGCGAGTTTGCTGACGGGTCGCCACGGATTTGCGCTTGTGACGCGCAATTCGACGCCCGCTGCCTGGAGCAGGATGGCTGAGCTGCCGGTTCGAGACAAGCTGGACGCGGCTGCTGCGGACTTGCTGGAAAAGAAGCAGGCAGGGTCGAGCGCCGGGCTGATCTCCAATACGGACGAACACGGTCGACGGATCGTCGACCTCTATAAGATCAACAGCCAAATACCGCATCGGACGATCGGTCTTTCGCTGCCGCCTGAATTGCTGAAGACGGCACAGTCATCGCCCTACCCGGCTGGAGAGGAACCTGTCAGAATCCTGTTCGTCGGACGTGCGGAACAGCGCAAGGGTTTTGCAGAGCTGATGGGCGCGGTAGAGCTCCTGGCCGCCGAAGTCGCTTCCGGAACACTTCCTCCGTTTCACGTCAATCTGCTCGGCGTGCCGTCCGTCGATCTGCCGTCGCAGATGAGCGCTGTTGCGCGCGAACGGGTAACCGCCCTGGGCCGCCAACCCGACGAAATGCTCCACGACCTCTATCGGCAGGCTCATATCGTTGCGGCACCGTCGCGATACGAAAGCTTCGGACTGGTTTACCAGGAGGCGATTGCGTTCGGGCGGCCCGTGGTCGCATCGGCTGAAGATCCGAGCGCGCGGGAATTCGTCGGAGCGACCGGAGCCGGGCTACTCGCGGAACGAACGCTTCCCCAGGACATCGCAGCCTCCTTGCGATCCCTTATCCAGTCGCCACAGTTGCGTGAACAACTGCATCATCGCGCCGTGCTGGCAGCCGGCCGTTTCGATAGACCCTATCTCGGTCGCGAGACCATGGCGCTCTACCGGCAGGCAATAGCCAAGTCTGGAAAGGCAAGATCTTGAAGGACGAGACAAACATCCGAGACGAAAGCCATATCGCGATCATCGGCAACTGCCCTGACTTCGTCGATGCCGGGCAGATGACGGATCGCTGTGACTGGGTCACGCGCTTTAACAATACCGCTGGGTTCATGGACGTCTCGGGGACGGAGATCTCCGAACTGGTTCTCGTCAGCCGCGGCGGACAGGCGACCGAATGGCTGGCCGACCCGGAGTTCACCAATCGCCCCGCGATGCGAAAAGCCGCACTGATTACCTTGGTTTTTCCGCCGAGTTCGGATCCCGGCGACGAATGCGGCGCCTTGGAGCTGACGTCGTTGCTGGAGGGCATCGGAAAACGCGTGCGCTATATCGAGCAATCCGTTCACGATCAGGCCCGACAGGAGCTGGAGGCACGTGGCGCGGCGCCGGACGCAGCCTTGAGCTCGGGCTTTGTCTATGCGTTCGAAACCCTCCTCAATCGCCCGGAAGATGCACCGCCTGTGATCGTGGCGGGCTTTTCGTTCGAAGGCTGGGACGGTCATGCCTGGGCCGCCGAAAAGCGCTGGTTCGAAGACATGCAGAAGTCGGGACGGCTCGATATTCGCGGGCTGTAAACCCGTCGTCAGGATAACGGTTGGCGCGTTCTGTGGCTGTCCAAGCCGCTTGCCCGACCAGAATTTCTAAATGGACGGAACTTCGGTCGGACTCACGCCTTCTAACGCCATGAAAAACAAAATCCTGCTCGTCTCGCTTCTATCCTCAATCACATTCGGAGCCGCGCAAGCGCAGGAATTGACCGCTGAGGCGGTCAACAACGCGAATATTGCGGCTGTTCCGCCAGAGCCCGTCCAGCAGCAGGAGAAGCCTGCCCCGGATCCCGCGATCATTCACCTTCAGGTTCTCCTCGATCGCGCCGGCGCTTCCCCGGGCGTGATCGACGGCCTGGACGGAAACAATGTTCGCAAGGCTGTCGCGGGTTTCGAAGCGCTCCAGAGCCTTCCCGTCGACGGGAAAGTCGACCCCGACGTGGTTACGCGTCTGGCAGACGATCAGCATGTCGTCGGTCCATACCAGATCGATCCCGATGATGCTGCAGACATCGTCGCCGAGATTCCGAAGGACTATGCCGAACAGGCCAAGATGGAGCATCTTGGCTTTACCAGCGTCGCTGAAAAGCTCGCCGAGCGGTTCCATATGGACGTGGACCTCGTGCATGCACTGAACCCATCGGCGAAATTCGAGGCCGGCGAAACCATCTTGGTCGCCAACATCGGTGCGCCCCGCGCCGGCGTCGTCAAACGGATAGAAGCTCGTCGCAAGGAAGGACAACTGGTCGCTTACGACGACCAGAATGCTATCATCGCGGTTTATCCGGCCACGATCGGGAGCGAGGATAATCCTTCGCCCTCCGGCAAGCATAAGGTCAACGGCGTCGCCCGTAACCCGACCTATGAATACAATCCAAAAATCAACTTCCAGCAGGGACAAAACAAGTCCAAGCTCACACTCCCGAGCGGTGCCAACAATCCGGTCGGAACGGTATGGATCGATCTGTCGGAGCCGACCTATGGCATTCACGGAACGCCGGAGCCGTCGCTGATCGATAAGGCGGGCTCGCACGGTTGTGTGCGTCTCACGAACTGGGACGCCGAGGAACTGGCCAGCATGGTGAAGCCCGGCGTGATGGTCGAATTCGAAGACTGAAGCGTTACTTCGTCACGCGCGCATAGGCGCCCAGAATGAGCCGTTCGGCCCGCAGGAGGTAGGCCTCGAGCATGATGGATGCTTCCTGCGCGCGACCCGCTTCCAGTTCGGTCAGGATCTCGAGGTTCTGGTCGATGAACGGACCATGCAGCAGCTCCGGATCGCGCAACAGGCCGAAGACGAGGCGCAGTTCCAGCGATATCTGTGCGTAGAAGGCCGAAAGGCGCGAACTGTCGGCGAGTTCGACGACGGCGGAATGGAATGCGATATCGGCAGTACCGACGCTCAACCAGTCCTTCGTTTCCCGCGAAAGTGCCGCCGCCTCGACGGCCGCCCGCATCTTGGCCACGCCCGGATGGCGCGGATGGGCATTGGCAATTGCCGAGCATTCGATGACCCGCCGGACGCGGTAGATATCGATGATTGTTGCCATGCTGGGCGTCGAAACGAAAACGCCCCGATTGGCTTCGTATCGCAGCAGCCCTTCCTTGGTCAGAATGCGGAATACTTCGCGCAACGTGTTGCGTGATACCTGCATCTCGTCGCTAAGCGTCAATTCTGAAAGGTGACTGCCGGGAGTAAGCCTGCCGGAGATAACCTGATCGCGGATACGACTAGCAACGCTTTCGGCAAGCGTCTGCACCGGCTCGCCCGGACGCGCAATCACTGGACCGTTGCCGTCTGGAACAGAAAGCACGCCTTTATCAGCGCCTTGCAGTTTGCGTTCAGCCAAGCCTTTGCCCCTCGCTCCGGATCTCGTCTCAATTTTCGGTAAAGCGCTTCGAACCCCGTCACAAGCGAAATGAGCCGAACTCGAACCCGCATGGTCCACTAAACCGTGCAAAACGCGGGTGACGCATCATTATTGCGCATTTGCCTAACTGTAGAGCAACATATAAAAATTGTTCAACACTCTGGACAGCATTGTTCGCCTTTGTTAGCGTCTAGTCAACGAGCGAGAGGGCGGGCAGGCAGTATGCTGAGTATCGACATCAACAGTGACTTGGGCGAAAGCTTCGGCGCCTGGAAGATGGGTGACGATTCCGCCATGCTCGACGTCGTGAGCAGCGCCAATGTCGCCTGCGGCTTCCATGCAGGCGATCCGGCGGGCATTCTCAAGACCTTGAAGGCAGCAGCAGAGCGTGGCGTGGCGATCGGCGCGCATGTCGGCTACCGCGATCTCGCAGGGTTTGGCCGACGCAACATGGATCCTTCGAGCGAAGAACTGATTGGCGACGTGATCTATCAGATCGGCGCCTTGCAGGGCCTCGCCAAGGCCGCTGGCACTCGCGTTACCTACGTCAAACCGCACGGCGCGCTCTACAACACGATCGCCATCGATGCGCGGCAGGCAGCCGACGTTATCGCGGCAATCCGAGCCATCGATCCCTCGCTGGTGCTGATGGCGCTGGCCGGTTCGCAACTGGTCGAGCAGGCGCGCAGTGCAGGCCTGACCGTCGTTGCCGAGGCCTTTGCCGATCGCGCCTATACGCCGCAAGGCAACCTTGTCTCCCGCCGCGAAAAAGGCTCGGTCCTGCATGATCCCGAACTCGTGGCCCAGCGGATGCTGCGCATGGTCCGCGACGGTGCGATCGAAGCGATCGACGGCACGATGACGAAGATCGATGCGCAGTCCATCTGCGTGCATGGCGACAGCCCAGGCGCAGTCGCGATCGCGCAGCGGCTGCGCGCGCTTCTGGAAGAATCCGGCCATGCCGTCCAGCCCTTCGCGCCGGCCGTATAACCCGGCATGCATATCGCTCCCCCGTCCATGCCTCGTGATACATCCATGCGCTTTCTGCCCGTGCGTGACGACAGCATTCTGGTCGAACTCGCCGATCTGGCCGAGGCGCTGGCGCTGTTCGATGCGCTGGAAACCAACCCAGTCGACGGTATCCGCGAGATCATCCCGGCAGCACGCACGCTGCTGATTGCGTTCGATCCTAGTATGATTTCAAACGATGCGCTGACGGATGCGGTTGCCGCACTCGCGGGTGGCGAGCGCAAGGCGGCGTCTGGTCCGCTGGTCGAAATCCCAGTTCGTTACGATGGCGAGGATCTTGGCGAAGTTGCCACCATCCTCGGCATGAGCGTCGCGGACGTTATTCGCCTGCACGGCGAAAGCGAGTATGTCGCAGCCTTTACCGGTTTCGCGCCCGGTTTCGCCTATCTCTCCGGCGGCGATCAGCGGCTTAACGTACCCCGACGCAAATCGCCCCGGACCCGGGTTCCGGCCGGCGCCGTCGGCCTTGCCGGAGAATTCAGCGGCATCTATCCCAAGACCAGCCCAGGCGGCTGGCAGCTGATCGGCACGACGCCGCTTGCCATGTTCGATATCGATCGCGCACCCGCCTCGCTTCTCCAGCCGGGAAGTCGCGTGCGTTTTCGCGATATGGCGGCCGACAAAGCCTACGAAGTTTCGGCCCCTGCGAAAACTGCGACTGCTCCGGTTGCGGCAAGCTATTCAAACTGCGCAATCGAGGTTCTGGCCGTCGGCCTGCCGGTCCTGTTTCAGGATCTCGGCCGCGCAGGCCAAGCAAACCAGGGCATCAGCGTATCTGGCGCAGTCGATCGCAGCAGTTTCAAGGCCGCCAACCGCCTCGTCGGCAATCCGGTCGGCACGCCGGCGCTGGAGATCTCCCTTGGCGGCTTCCGTTTTCGCATGCGCGGCCGCGGCGTGATGGCTGTGACGGGTGCACTGGCGCCGATCACCATCGCCACCACCGCGGGCAAAAAGCTGACGGCAGCGCATGGTGAGGCGATCGCGCTCGATGACGGCGACATCGTTTCGCTCGGACAGCCGACGGCCGGCATGCGCTCCTATCTGGCCCTGCGCGGCGGCTTTGACGTGACGCCGGTTCTCGGGAGCGCGGCGACGGATACCCTGGCGCAGATCGGCCCTGCAGCACTTGGCGCGGGCGCCGTTATCGGAATTCACCCGCCGGTGCTGGGATCGACCGTTGCTGCGCCAGAACTACCGGCGTTCGACATGCCGGACACTGTGGAGACCGTCGTTCTCGACGTAGTGATGGGGCCGCGCACCGACTGGTTCACACAAAGCGCCGTCGAGAATTTCCTGTCCCAGGAATGGTCGGTGACACCGCAATCAAGCCGGGTCGGCATCCGTCTTTCAGGCGAAGCGCTGGAGCGCCAGAACCACGCAGAGTTGCCGAGCGAGGCGACCGTGCGCGGCGCGCTTCAGGTGCCGGCGAGCGGTCAGCCGGTGCTGTTCCTTGCCGATCATCCGCTGACCGGCGGTTATCCGGTCATTGCCAATGTCGCCCGCCATCATCTCGATCTCGCAGGCCAGATCCCTGTCGGAGCGAAGATCCGTTTCAACGCGATCAGCGCCTTCGCTCCCCGGTCCATCTTAGGAAAATACCCATGAAGAAGGTTCTGATAGCTAACCGCGGCGAGATCGCGGTGCGGATCATTCGGGCCTGCAAGGATTACGGCCTGACCTCGGTTGCCGTCTACGCGGACGCCGATGCCGATGCGATGTTCGCGGCGCAGGCCGATGAGGCCTATTCCCTGAACGGTGCCACGGCCCGGGAAACCTACCTCGACATCGAGAAGCTGATCGCCGTCGCAAAGCGCTCCGGCGCCGACGCCGTGCATCCGGGATATGGCTTTCTCTCCGAGCGCGCGGAATTCGCAAAGGCTGTCATCGATGCCGGGCTGGTCTGGATCGGCCCTGCCCCTCACGTGATCGAGGCGCTCGGCGACAAGCTCCAGGCCCGCGCGATCGCCCAAAAGGTCGGTGCACCGCTCGTTGCCGGTAGCGACGGAGCGATCACCTCGCATGCCGAGGCCTTAGCTTTCGCACGCCAATTCGGCATGCCGATTGCCATCAAGGCGGCGCATGGTGGCGGCGGACGCGGCCTGAAGATCGCCCGCGATCTCGACGAGGTCGAAGAACTATTCTCATCGGCAACGCGCGAAGCGGTCGCAGCCTTCGGTCGTGGCGAGTGCTATGTCGAGCAGTTCCTGGACCGGCCGAGGCATATCGAAGCCCAGGTGCTGGCGGACAGCCACGGCAATGTACTCGTCGTCGGCACCCGCGACTGCTCGCTGCAGCGCCGCAACCAGAAGCTTGTCGAGGAAGCCCCCGCACCGTTCCTCTCGGACGATCAGCGCGAAAAGATCCACGCCGCCTCGCGTGATATCTGCGCGGAGGCCGGCTATACCGGTGCCGGCACGGTCGAATTCCTGCTCAGCGCCGATGGCGTCATCTCCTTCCTCGAGGTGAATACCCGCCTGCAGGTGGAACATCCGGTCACCGAAGAGACCACCGGTCTCGACCTCGTCATCGAACAGTTCCGCATTGCCGAAGGCCTGCCGATCAGCGTGACCACGATGCCGGAGCCGCGTGGCCACGCGATCGAATTCCGCATCAATATGGAAGATCCCGGTCGCGGCTTCCTGCCGTCCGCCGGCGAGATCTCGAATTTCACGGCGCCATCGGGGCCGGGCGTACGTCTCGATAGCGGCGTCACGTCAGGCTCGGTCATTCCGCCGATGTTCGACTCTCTGGCCGCCAAGCTGATCGTCTGGGGTGCGACGCGCGATCAGGCCATTGCCCGTGCCCGCCGCGCGCTCAGCGAATTTACGATCGAGGGCGTGCCGTCCGTCCTGCCGTTCCACCGTGCGGTGCTCGATCATGCGGATTTCTCAGGCGCGGACTTCCGCGTCCACACGCGCTGGATCGAAACCGATTTCGCCGAGACGCTCGAAGACGCTGCCCACCCTGCCCCGGCACCCGCCAGCGGGCTTCTTCGCGGCCATGTCGAGATCGACGGCAAACGTGTCGAGATCGGCATTCCCGATAATTTCCTTCGCCTGCTGGGCCAGATGCCTGCGACGGCATCGAGCGCCGGACCGGACGCTGCCGAGAATGATGCCGGCGCTGTTCGCGCCTCCGTTCCCGGCCTGCTCGTGCAATGGAATGTCGAGGATGGCGCAGCCGTCCGTGAAGGCGAGGTTCTTGCCATGATGGACGTGATGAAGATGGAAACCGCCGTCACCGCACCTGTTAACGGTATCATCAGCCTACTGGCAAAGGCCGGATCCTCCCAGACTGCCGGCGCAGTCATTGCCCGTATCGCCCAGGACGACGCCGGAACCACTAGCACGACGGAGACGCGGACATGAGCATGACCGAAAACAGCAAGCCGCTCCTGTCGGTCGAACGCCTGAGCGTCGAATTCGGCGAAAGCCGCGTCGTCGACGACCTGTCCTTTACCGTCGAGGCCGGCCAGACGGTCGCCGTCGTCGGCGAGTCCGGTTCGGGCAAGTCGGTGACCTCGCTGTCGACCATGCGTCTCGCCGACATGATGGGTGCATACTATGCATCCGGTCGCATCATGTTCAACGGCCGCGACCTGTTGCAAGCCAGCCAGAAAGAGATGCGGTCGGTCCGCGGCAAGGAGATCGCCATGATCTTCCAGGAGCCGATGACCTCGCTCAACCCGGTCTTCACCATCGGCGACCAGATCTGCGAAGTGCTTGTCCTGCACGAGAAGATGAGCAAGAGCGCGGCGCTGGCCGAGGCCGGCCGGCTGCTCGACATGGTGCGCCTGCCTGACTCTGAAGAACTTCTGACCCGCTATCCGCACCAGCTGTCCGGCGGCATGCGGCAGCGTGTAATGATCGCGATGGCGCTTGCCTGCCGCCCGAAGCTGCTGATTGCCGACGAGCCGACGACTGCGCTTGATGTCACCATCCAGGCGCAGATCCTCAACATCATGCGCGATCTGCAGAAGACCCTCGGCATGGGCATGGTGTTCATCACCCATGACATGGGCGTCGTTGCCGAAATGGCAGACCATGTCGTCGTCATGTGGAAGGGTAAGAAAGTCGAGGAAGGCCCGGTTCGCGAGATCTTCGCCAACCCGCAGCACCCCTATACCCAGGCCCTGCTTTCCGCCGTGCCGAAGCTCGGCAGCATGACGGGAGAGGCTTTCCCCAAGCGTCTGCCGCTGACCATTTTGCAGGATGGCAAGCCGACCGTCGTCGGCGAGGAGCGTATCCAGGACACGGTCAAGAATGGCGCAACGCCGCTCCTGTCGGTCAAGGATCTCTACGTCCGCTTCGACATCAAGAAAAACCTGTTCGGCAAGGCCACCCATCGCTTGAGCGCCGTGCAGAAGGTGAGCTTCGACATCCATCCCGGCGAGACGCTGGCACTGGTTGGCGAAAGCGGTTCGGGCAAGTCGACCATCGGCCGGACGATCCAGCAGCTTCAGTCTGCCATGTCCGGCGACATCGCCTTCAATGGCCGAACCTTCTCGTCCATGTCGGCTGCCGAGCGTTTCCGCCTACGCCAGGATGTGCAGTATATCTTCCAGGATCCGTTCGCCTCGCTCGATCCGCGCAAGACCGTCGGCTTCTCAATTGCAGAGCCGATCAACACCCACAGCCTGATCTCCGATGCCAAGGCCGTCCGCCGCCGCGTCGACGAACTGCTGGAGCGTGTCGGCCTCACCTCCGATGTCGCAACCCGTTATCCGCACGAGTTTTCCGGCGGCCAGCGGCAGCGCGTCTGTATTGCCCGCGCGCTCGCCTCCGATCCGAAGCTGATCATCGCCGACGAGGCTCTGTCGGCGCTCGACGTGTCGATCCAGGCACAGATCATCAACCTGTTCATGGACCTGCAGGCCGAACGCGGTCTCGCCTACCTGTTCATCAGCCATGACATGGCCGTCGTCGAGAAGATGAGCCACCGCGTCGCGGTTCTGTTTCTCGGCCAGATCATGGAACTTGGCTCACGACGCCAGGTTTTCGAGACGCCTGCCCACGATTACACCCGTCGCCTTCTGTCCGCGGTACCGGTCGCCGATCCGACCGTTGCCCGCCAGTCGGCGATGATCGAGGGCGAAATTCCCAATCCGGTGAAGCGCGTCGGTGACGAGCCCGCCATCCTCGTGCACGAGGAAATCAATCCAGGCCACTTCGTCGCGAAGAGCGCCTGAAACCAGCGACACAATCGCAACCATCTGAAGAGGAACAGATCAATGACAACAATCAAACGGGGACTGAAGGCGACCGCAGTGGCGCTTGCGCTCTCGACAGCTTTCGCGTCGGCGCCCGCCTTCGCTGCCGGAAAGCTGACCATTTCGAGCCCGCAGGATCCGGGCAGCTGGGATCCGATCGATACGTTTCTCGTGCAGTGGGCGGCCGTTGCCACCAACATCTTCGACGGACTGACCTATCGTGGTCCGGACCTGAAGCTGGTTCCGGGTCTCGCTGAATCCTGGGAAGAACTCGACGAAGGAAAGCGGATCCGCTTCAAGCTGCGCCAGAATGTGAAGTTCCACAACGGCGAGCCCTTCAACGCGGCCGCCGTCAAGTTTACCTTCGAGCGCCTTCTCGGCGAACAGGGTGCCAAGGGTCCGCAGCGTTCGAACTACATCTCGATCGAGAGCGTCGAGGTCATCGACGATTACACAGTCGATCTGAAGCTCAAGGCTGCCGATCCGGTTCTTCTGACCAAGCTTGCCGGTTACGGCGCGATGATCGTTCCGCCGAAATACATCCAGGAAAAGGGTGAGGACAATTTCAACCTCAACCCGATCGGCACGGGCGCGTTCAAGTTCGTGTCCTACCAGCCCAAGGTCGACATCAAGCTCGAAGCCAATGCCGACTATTGGGGCGGCGCGCCGAAACTGTCGGAACTCCAGTTCCGATTTATCGCTGAGCCAGCAACCGCTGTTGCCGAACTGCAGGCTGGCCGCGTCGATCTGGTGATCCCGCCGACCATTCCGATCGGCATGCTGCCGGTCATCGAAGGCGACAACAAGCTGGAAATCGTTTCCGTTCCCGGCCCGACTGTCGACGCGCTGCGCTTCAACACCCGCGACGGCATCACTGCCGACCCAAAGGTGCGCAAGGCGATCATCATGGCTGTCGATCGCGCCACGATCGTCAAGTCGATCCTCGCCGGCCAGGCCTCCGAGATCACCAGCTTCCAGAGCGCGCTTTCCTTCGGCTTCGATCCGGACCTCAAGGCAATCCCTTACGATCCGGCCGGTGCCAAGAAGCTGCTTGCCGAAGCCGGCGTGAAGACGGGTGCGACGCTGCAGATCGATATCCGCGGCAATGATGCGACGATGAACGAAGTGGCGCAGGTCATTTCGAGCTACCTGTCGATGGTCGGTATCACCGCCACCATCAAGCCTTACGAAACCAACGTTCTGCTGAACGACATCATCCCGCAGGGCAAGACCGGCGCGATGTTCCAGCAGAAGTGGGGCGGCTGGACGTTCGACTACGACAACACCGCCTATTCGATGTACCACTCGGGCGAAAAGTGGAACCCGTACGATAAGGACGAAAAGCTGGACAAGCTGCTGGAATCGCAGCGTCCGCTGACCGACCGTGCGGCCCGCGAAAAGATCCTGCGGGAAGTCGGCGCCTATGCGTCGGAACGCGCGCTCGAACTGCCGCTCTACAACAGCAACGCCATCTTCGGCATCAACAAGCGGGTCAAGGGCTTCATCGCGCCCCCGGACAACCGCCTGAAGCTGACCGACGTCACCGTCGAATAGTCATCTGAAAAGCCACCCCGCCCGGGCCAACCCGGGCGGGGCCGAACTTCTCCTTAAGGACAACACAGTGGCCGGTTTCCTCATCAAGCGATTGCTACAGGCAATTTTCGTCGTCATCGCCATCACGCTCATCGTCTCGTTCGCCATTCGCCTGACCGGTGATCCGGCCGTCACGATGTTCCAGGGCGGCGGCAGCATGACGGAAGACGATCTGGCGCGCATTCGCGCAGCGCTCGGAACCGACCAGCCGTTCCTCGTCCAGTACTGGACGTTCATGAAGAGGCTGGTCACGCTCGATTTCGGCCGCAGCTTTTCCGGCGGCACGTCGGTCTCGATGCTGATCGGCAATGCCCTGCCGGCGACCCTGCTGCTCGCCTTTATCTCGATGTTCGTGTCGATCGCGCTTTCAATCCCGCTCGGCATCAAGGCTGCCACCTCGCGCGGCAAGGCTGCCGACCAGGCCATCCGCATCTTCTCGCTGATCGGCCTGTCGTTTCCGAATTTCTGGCTCGCCACCATGCTGGTCCTCTTGTTCTCCATCACGCTCGGCTGGCTGCCGCCAAGCGGCATGTCGGGCTTTTCGAGCTATGTCATGCCCGCCGTGACGATGGGTGTGATCCTGACCGCGACGAATGTGCGTCTTGTCCGCACCTCGATGCTGGAAACGCTGCAGTCGCAATACATCATGGTCGCGCGCGCCAAAGGCTTGAGCGAGAGCAAGGTTCTCTACAAGCACGCGCTGCGCAACTGCGCCATTCCGCTGATCACTTATTTCGGCCTGCAGTTCGGTGGCCTTCTCGGCGGCATCGTCGTCATCGAGCGCGTGTTCAACTGGCCGGGACTGGGCACGCTTGCCTTCGACGCCGTCGGCGCCCGCGACTTCCCCGTGCTCCAGGCCGTCATCACCGTACTGTCGCTGTTGATCGTCGGCATCAACCTTCTGGTCGACATCGCCTATGGCCTCGTCGATCCCCGCATCCGCACGGAGTAACCGGCAATGGCAACCAAAACCTCTAGCCGCTGGCGCTTCGCGAGCCTTGAATTCGTTCTCGGCATGTCCCTCACCGTCGTCATCTGCCTCGCAGTGCTGTTTTCCGACCTGCTGTTTCCGGGCGGTGCTGACAAGATCGACCTGATGGCGCGGCTCGCCAAACCCTTTGCGACCGCCGCTCACCCGTTCGGAACCGATCCGCTGGGCCGCGACGTGCTGGCGCGTGTCGTTGCCGGCGGAAAGATCTCGCTCCTGGTCGGCTTCACCTCCGTCATCGGCGCCGTCGTCTTCGGCGTGCTGGTAGGCCTGATCGCCGGCTATTACCGCGGTTTCTGGGACATGCTGGTGATGCGTTTTGCCGACCTGCAGCTCGCGATGCCGTTCATTCTGCTCGCTATCACCTTCATCGCCATCGTCGGCGGAAGCCTGACCAACACGATCATCCTTCTGATTGTGTCGCAATGGGTGCAGTATGCCCGTCTGGTGCGCGGCTCGGTGCTGACGCTGAGGGAGCGTGAGTTCGTCCTGTCGGCCCGCGCGATCGGGGTGAAGGACTGGCGCATCATCATCCAGCACCTGCTGCCGAACCTGATCGGACCGGTGATCGTTCTGATGACGCTCAATGTCGCCAACAACATTCTGCTCGAAAGCAGCCTGACCTTCCTCGGCCTCGGCGTCGACCCAACCATTCCAAGCTGGGGCGGCATGCTGGCAGACGGCCGGACCTATCTGCAGACCGCATGGTGGGTCAGCGTCTTCCCGGGCCTTGCGATCCTGCTCACCGTGCTCGGTCTCAACCTCCTCGGAGACTGGCTGCGCGACAGCCTCGATCCGACCGGCCGCACGTCCCGATAAGCAGCACGACATTCACAAGGGTTAAGCATCATGACTTCGATCTTTGAAACCAAACTGGAGCGTACGCTCGACACACTGGTTGCAAGCGCGACGCCCGGGCAGTCCATCGAGACCTGGACATTCGACGACACGACGAGCCGTCGTGCCGCCGAACAGGCGTTGAAGGACAAAGGCGTCACCGCCCGCATCCGCAGTGCCTACAAGCCGCTTCTGTTTGCGTTTCTGGAAGAGATCGACTGTCAAGGCGTCACAGCGATCGAGGTGCGTTATCCGGTTCATGCCGACGCCCCGGCCAACCGTTTCCGGCTCGAAGCCTATCCGCTTGCGGCACTTGTCGGAGACGCTGATATCGCGTTCATCGCGCGGGAAGATGACGAACTGGTCTATGACGTCGCGCTCACCCGCAACGGCCAGACGGAAACGCTGAAGGTTCAGGCACCGAACCGCGTGCATACCGATGCGGTCGGGGAAACCAATCTCTCCCCGACCGGCTGGATCAGCCGCGATGGCGCGACCGGCGAGCGCCTGAAAACGGATTACGAGCGCCTGTTCGGCCTCGCAATCGACGCGATCGCAAACCACGACTGGGGCAACGAAGAACCCTATTTCGAAGAACTCAACATCGCCGTTTCCCATCCGGCGGAAGACATGCCGCTGGCGGTTGGCGACGAGGTCGTCAGCCTCCGCGAGGCCCTGCACGAGGATTTCTATTTCTCGCTGCTGGAATTCTTCCAGAAGAAGTCCGGCCGTCCGCTCGGCGACCGTGGCCTGAAGCCCGGCCAGATCGTGCCGGAGATCGTGCGCAGCAACGGTGAGATCAGCGTGCGTGTCGAAACCCGGCCGCTGAGCACAGGTTTTAGGGATGGCCCCGAACAGGAAATCGATACGGCCAGCGAACCACCGGCCGTTGCGCAGATGTCGAGACTGCTGTCGGACATCGGCGGAGAGGAATTCGATGCCCGGTCGCGCTCCGGCCGCGTTCTCTCGGCGCACTATGTGCGTGGCAGCGACACGGCGGTCATGATCAGCGGCGGCCAGCATCCGAACGAGACGACCGGCATTGTCGGCGCGATTCGCGCTGCCCGTGCGCTCAAGCAGCGTGCCGGCGCCCATTTCACCATCTCGCCGATCGAGAACCCGGACGGCTACGCGCTGCACCAGCGCCTGCGGGTCGATAACCCGCGCCACATGCACCACGCCGCCCGCTACACCGCGCTCGGCGACGATCTCGAATACCGGACGTTGGAGAACTCCGGCGCGCATCTGAACGAGAAGGCAATCCGCTTCACGGCGCAGGAACTGAGCAAGGCCCAGCTGCATATCAACCTGCACGGCTATCCGTCGCATGAATGGACGCGGCCGCTATCCGGCTACGTGCCGCGCGGTTTTGGCATGTGGACGCTGCCAAAGGGTTTCTTCCTGATCATGCGCCACCACGCCGGCTGGACGCAGCAAGCGGAAGCGATACTCGACCACGTCACCCGGCATCTGGGTGCAATTTCCGGTATTCTCGACTACAACAATCGCCAGATCGCGCTCTACGAAACCCACGCCGGCGAGACGGGTTTCCGCATCATCAACGGCTTCCCATGCCTGTCGTCAGTGGATGATCGCCATACCGTGCCGCTGACGCTGATCACTGAATACCCTGACGAGACTATCTACGGCGACGATTTCGTCACGGGCCATACGGCGCAGATGGAGACGGTGATCTCGGCCTATGATGTCTGGCAGACGCTTAACGCCTATACGTCTTAAGGTGACAGGCTCCCGGCGCTGCGTCTAGTTCGATGAAGGCGGTTCGGTTACCCGATCTCGCCTGATCGCTTCTGAAAAGTCCTCAGACATGCCCGCCGCCTTGGCTTTCTCGGCAATATGGGACTGTTGCCTGAGCACCGCCATCGGGGACCCAGTGTCGAGGATGCCCTGATCATAGGCGTATTCGGGCAGATAGCCGTTCACATACAGGCGCCAGTCGAGAGGGACCGTGCCTCCAAGCGTTCTGACGATGGCGACAACCGCAGTCGTGCAGTTCGTCATCAGCGAGTTGTACCACTGCGGCTGGCGGGACAGCTTGTTTGCATCCTCGACATAGGCGACCAGGAGGTTGCGTGCTGTCTGCGGCAAGACGTTCACCCGGTAGAGCTGGACGTCCTCGCCGCGCACGATCGTACGAACCCCGATAATATCCCGCTCCTCTGCCGCGACGATCACAAGCGGATTGCTCTTGAAGAGATCCGCGATCGGCGAAAACGCGCCTCCGCGCTTGCGGCGGACCTCGACGGACCAGGCGACGTGCTCGCCATTCGAGAAGCCGAAGCTGACCAGCATGTGGCCCATCAGCGGTCCCGACCAGTAGGACATGAAGAGATCAACCGACGTCAGCGTCTTTAGATCATACGTCTTGGTCTTCCAGTTTTCGGTATAGTCGGTATCGCTTCTCCAGGTGAAGTCTCGCACACCGTTCAGGGTCAACGTGTCGCCCGAAATCGTTCCGGTGACCTGTCGCGCAACGTCCGGCGACCAGTCTCCTACCGCTGAGGGCGCGAGCGTGAACCACCACGAAAGCACGATCGCGAAGGCCACCGAGAACACGCCCGTCGGAGCCCGCCATCGGTGGCGGATCACAGAGACGATGGTCCAGACACCGAGAGCGGCAAACAGCGCAGCGAACACCGCTCTTGCCGGGAGCGGCAATGGCAGACGGTACCACAGTGCCAGCGATGACCACGCCGAGACGAGTAGAATGACGATGAAAACGCCCGTCAGGGCGAGGAAGTGGAATGCTCGGCGCAAATCGGTGTCTCTCGGTTCAACACACGCAACATAGGGTGACAATCGACAAGTGCGACCACGCACGGACACAAGAATGAGAGAGAAGGATCAATCATCCTTCCCTGGTCTACCGCCAGAAACCGCAAGCTCAGCGCCCGCCGACGACCGCGCCTGCCAATCTGAACGGACTTGAAATGACCGATGCCGCGACGTCGAAGACGAAGGCGCCCGCCTCCGGCACCGAAACCGCCCCGCCACCCGCCTGCGCAAGCTGCGGACCCAGTTGTGCGAGATTGGCGTACCGGTCGTGCCCGACCCCATCTGCTGCCTTGACCGACGAGATGTCGATGATCCGCAGACCATAGCGCAAGGCTGCGTCGCGCACCGAAGGGCTATCGACATTGAGCGATCCCGCGCGCGGTTTCTCCCCGCTGATGAAACTGGAGATCTTGAGCGCCTTGTCGTCCTTGGAAACAAACAGCGTGATGGGGGTACGCATCCGACCGACGACCTCCAGCTGCGACCTGAACAGATCGTCGTCAATGTCTGGAGCCGCGAGCACGACGACCAACTTGTCGAGGACGTCGCCGCGGCCTTCCAGCTTCAGCTGGCGAAGCGTTTCCATGATCAGGAACCCGCCGATGCTGTGCCCGAACAGGATGACCCGTTTCACATCGCGTTTGGCTGCCATCGATTTGACGAGCCAGACCAGGGTGTCACGCGAAGCGAGGGCCGCGTCACGATCCGCGAGATATCCGGCAAGGGATCCCTGCGACGGCCAGGAGAAAAGGACCGGCCTTCCATCCGTCTTGGAATCGGCGGCGACCTGCGCGAGCCGGTACAGACCCTCCTGGAACGTATAGTTATACCCGTGGACAAAGATGCCAACCGCCCCATCCTTGTTGGGCGCGTCCGCCAACGCCAGAAACTGTTTTTGGTCGAGAGAGCGTCTTTCGGAAACAACCATGTCCGTCGACGCGTCGGGTCTACCGACAGGCCATTCGATCTTCGGCGGGCGGTGCGAGGGCGGGATTGCGACCGTGAACGTTTCGAAGGCCGGATCTGCGTTACGGCGGGACGAGTATCCGTCGCCGTCCCGCGACCGGTTCGTCGCAGTAAGGACGGTAAGCTGACGGCTGGATGCCGGGTTAACCGCGACCGGATCGAGAACAGAGGCCGAAGGCCTGTTGGCACAGGCAACGAGCTGAGCGGACACGATCGCGATAATCGCAGCCGAGATCCATCGCCGCGTCAATACGGAATACTGCATCGTAACCAGCGACTTTCGAAAGGTGAATGGTGCCGGTTGATGCCACGAAATGTTGCCGAACTCAACTGGCTGAAATCCACGCCAAATTCGCCTGCACCACCTGGCCAGTCGACCGGAACGCGAGTGCATCATTCAAGCGGAGAGATCCGAGGCAGGCCCGGCTTTGCAGGCCCCGGACGCTGCTGCCACGATCCGGGGTCTGGTCTTTGTTATACACGGCGAATTCATGGCCGGATTAGGCTGCTTGAGCCAGTCATTCAGCGATCTTCACGATCAGCTTTCCAAAATTGCCGCCGGTGAGCATACCGATGAAAGCCTCGGGCGCACGTTCGAGGCCGTCAACGATATCTTCCCGATACTTTATGTCGCCGGACGCGACGCGCGGGCCAACCTCATCGAGGAAGTCTCCAAAGTGGCTGATGAATTCAGTCTGGATGAAGCCGCGGATGAGAAGGCTGCGCCTCAGAACCGCCGACATGGTGATCGGAAGCCTGTCCGTTTCCGCAGATCCGGCGCCATTGTAGTGCGCGACAAGCCCGCAGACGGGGACACGGGCAAACTGGTTCAGCAGCGGCAGGACGGCGTCCCAAACGTGCCCGCCGACATTTTCGAAATAGACATCGACGCCGTCAGGGCATGCAGCAGCGAGATCGGACGCAAAATCTTGCGAGCGGTGATCGACAACGGCGTCAAAGCCGAGACCGTCTTTCACATACGCACATTTGTCCGGTCCACCGGCAATCCCGACTGCCCTCGCCCCGGCAAGTTTCGCAAGCTGGCCGACCAGCGAACCGACAGGCCCGGAGGCAGCGGCGACAACGACGGTCTCGCCTTGCTTAGGCTTCCCGATGAACTTCATTCCGCTCCAGGCGGTCGAGCCGGGCATTCCCAGCACGCCGAGTGCCGTCGTCAGCGTTGCGCCGTGCGTTTCGACACGCGTCAGGGTATCTCCGTGGACAACCGCATTGGTCGTCCATCCGGTCCGACCACGAACGATATCGCCGGGCGAAAAGGCTGTTTGGCGAGACTTCACCACTTCGCAGATCGTTTCGCCTTCCATAACGCCATCAATGGGAACGGGCGCTGCATAAGACTTTGCGTCGCTCATGCGACCGCGCATGTAAGGGTCGAGCGAAAGATAGAGGCATCGCAAGGTGACCTCTCCTTCTGCTGCTTCCGGGAGTTCGAAATTCTCGATGCGGAAATTCTTAGCCTCGGGCTGACCGGTCGGTCGGCTTGCCAAGACGATGCGGCGAATGGCGGTCATCCTGTGTGTCTCCTTGTCGTTGTCGACTCCCGGGTGAAGTAGTCGGCGACACCGATTTGCCAAGGCCGAACCGCGATGGGCGCTTAATTTGCTGCCACAAGCTTTCGTGGGGCAGCACAGGTCGGAATTGTGATTTGGACGGACAGACCACCGGCCGGTCTGTTTTCTGCCTTTGCGCCCCCGCCGTGCCATTCCGCCGCACGCCGGGTAATGGCAAGCCCAAGGCCGAAGCCGGAACGGGTGGTGACGGTTGAACTTTGCGAAAACGGCTTGAAGATCGCCTCCAGTTCCGTCTCCGGCACACCCTCGCCGTCGTCCTCGACGGTCACGATCAGCTTCCGGTCCAAAACCTTGGACGTCACACGGACAGCGGTGCTTGGTCCCGTGTGGGTGATGGCATTGCGGATGACATTTTCCAGCGCGCGGTAGATCAGCTCGCCGTTGACGGAAGCCACGAATGTGTCGACGCCCTCATACTGGACGGTTACCCCGCGCGCCTGTCCCTCGAAGCCGGCATCGTCCACAATCTCACGCAGGAGATCGACAAGGTCGAGCGTCTGCCGCTCGAACCTCGGTGTATCGCGATCCGACAGCCGGGCGAGAGTCAGGATTTCGCCGACCAGTTCGTCGAGCCGCTCGACCTCGCGGCTCATCC
Source organism: Rhizobium sp. Leaf306 (assembly GCF_001423425.1). Classification (GTDB taxonomy): domain Bacteria; phylum Pseudomonadota; class Alphaproteobacteria; order Rhizobiales; family Rhizobiaceae; genus Neorhizobium; species Neorhizobium soli. Next base: position 552,436 of record NZ_LMNX01000003.1, on the reverse strand, counting down.
GCTCGATCATCACCGCCAGCCGTACGGGGTTCTGTTGCAAAACGCCGATAGCAGCTTGCAGACGCGATAAAGGCGAGCGCAGTTCGTGCGAAATATCGTGGAACAGCTGCTGCTGAGCCATCTGGAGCTCCTGCAACCGGGCAGCGGTGATATCCAGATCGTGCGCCAGCGACGCGATCTCGTCGCGTTTGGCGCCGATCTTGTGGGCGATCCGCACGTCCAGTTCTCCCCTGGCAAGCGAGCGCAGCCCATAGCGCAGCTGCTCGACCGGGGTAATGAAATAGCGGGCGAGCCAATAGGCCGCAGCTGCTGCCGCAAGAAGTGCTGCCAGCCACGGAACAGCCCGAGGCCAGGTTTTAGCCATCATGCTCGGCGCCGAACCGGCAATCTCCAGGCGATAACATTCTCCGTCGCGCACGGCGGTCCGAACGAGCGCCTCCTCGTTTTGCTCGGCACAATCGATCGCCGGCCCGTCGGTCGTGATGGTGACCGGGATGTCGCGACCGGTGCGCCGCACCGCCGCCACCAGCCTGGCCGTCGCCTCCAGGCCATCCGCCTGCAGCACCTGGGCTGCGGTCTCCAGCGTCAGGCCAAGCTCCCGGCTGGCAACCTCTTCCTCGAACGGCGACTGGAACAGCGTGCTGATCGCAAACAGGATCGCAATAGAGCCGGCCATGGCCAACCAGACGACGGTGAAGAATTTCCAGAACAGACGATGCATGCTCAGCCTTCCAGCAACTGGTAGCCGCGGCCGCGCACGGCCTGGATCCAGGGCTGCCCATCCGGGCGGGCCCCGAGTTTCTGCCGGATGCTGCTGATGTGGACGTCGATCCGTCGATCAAAGGCAGTGAGCGGCTTGGCAAACGCCCGCAACGATATCTCCTGCTTGGAAACGAGCTGGCCGGAGGAGCGGGCGAGCACTTCCAGCAGGCTGAACTCGGTTCCGGTCAGTTCCAGGGGGGCCGCCCGCCACATCGCCCTGCGGTTCGACGGATAAAGCACCAGTTCGCCTGTCCTGATCTCATTGACGGTGCCGTCCCGCTCGGTTCGGCCCGAGCGGCGCAGGATGGCGCGAATGCGCGCAGCCAGTTCGCCCGGCGAACAGGGTTTTGAGACGTAATCGTCTGCCCCGAGATTGAGGCCGGCGATGCGGTCGATATCGTCTCCCCTTGCCGTCAGCATCAGCACCGGCACGTCGCTCACCTGCCGGATCTTGCGGAGAACCTCGATGCCGTTCATCCGCGGCATCATGATGTCGAGCACGATCAGATCGGTCGAGGAGGACATGGCCTCGGCCACGCCGACGCGACCATCCGCGGTCGTTTCGACGGCGAAGCCTTCCTCTGTCAGATACTCGCCCAGCAGGTTGGTCAGCTCGGCATCGTCATCGATCAATAGTAGCTTGGTCATGCCCTGCTCTTGCTCCTTCGATAACTTCAGCTTTACGACCTTGAGGCTGCGAAGACAGCAGTTTTACCTAACTTAACCTGCTCTTGACCGACATTAACATGGCGATCCCTATACTGCGGCCTTCAGTTAAGGCGGTGTCCAATCGATGCGCAGCACTCTTCATTCAGTTCTACCAGTTCTGGTCGTCGCGGCCTTGCTTAGCGGCTGCACGAGCATCGGCACTCTCAAGTCGGCGACGCCGGCTGTTGCCGCCTTCTGGCATGCGACGCTTCCGCATGGCGGTCGATCAGCCGATCTCGTGACCTGGTGGGCAAGCTTCAAGGATCCCTCGCTGGACGCCTTGTTGTACATGGCGGACCGCGAAAACCCGACCATCGAGCAAGCGGTGGCGAATATCGACAAGGCGCGCGCCACTCTCGACAGCACCGCGTCAGGGCTTTTCCCATCGCTCGACGGCTCTGCATCGGCAAGCCGTGAGGGCAATAAGGGTAACGACAATAACAGGCTGACTGCCGGGACGACAAAGAGTGGTGGGCTTGATTCCGCCTGGGAAATCGATCTGTTCGGCAAGACCAAGAAGCAGGTGCGCGCCGCTGCATCGCGGGCCACTGGCGAAGTCTGGTCCTGGCACGATGCCCGCGTTTCGATCGCCGCCGAAGTGGGCGACGACTACGTCCAGTACCGCGCTTGCCGCGAACTGGAGCGCCTCTACCGCGACGAGCTTGCATCGCAGACGGCAACGATCCGTGCAACGGAACGGTCGGCACAGTCAGGCTTTACGTCCACAGGTGACCTGGCGCTGGCACGGGCAAGCGCTGCTGCCTCCTCGTCGAGCCTGACGGCCCAGCGCGGCGAGTGCGAGATCCTGATCAAATCGATCACACAATTGACGGGCGGCGACGAACCGGCGGTCCGCCGTCTGCTCGATCAGGGCAGGAGGCGTATTCCGCAGCCATCTGCGGTGCGGATCACTGCCGTGCCTGCCGACGTCCTGCGACAGAGGCCCGACGTCAATGCGCTGGAGGCTGAAGTCGCCGCAACGATTTCCGACGTCGGGGCGGCGAAGGCCGATCTTTACCCTAGCCTCAGCCTCAGCGGATCAATCTCGATCAGCCAGTCCACAGTCACCGGCAGTTCCGTTCCATGGTCGTTCGGGCCGGCGCTCTCGGTGCCGCTACTCGATGGCGGTTCACGCAGGGCAGCGGTGCGCAGTGCGGTTGCGGATTACGATCTCGCTGTCGCGAACTATAAGTCTGGCGTGCTTGGCGCCGTTACCGAAGTCGAGACGGCGCTGTTGCGGGTCGATACGGCGCTGCGGCGGATTGCCGACGCAAAAAGCGCTGCCGACAACTATCAGCGCTATTTCCGCGCGGTCGACCAGAACTGGGCGTCCGGGGGCGTCAGCATTCTCGACCGCGAAGAAGCGCGCCGATCGGCGCAATCGGCGGCCATCACTCTCATCGAAATCAGGCGCGACGCCGTCCAATACTGGATCGCCCTCTACAAAGCGCTTGGCGGAGGCTGGTCCAATCCGACCGCCGCTGCCTCTTCTGCACGGGAAATCAACTAATGCTTAAAACACAACGTCCCCTCGTGACGATGGTACTCGCCTGCGTCGTCTGTCTCGCTTTCACCCCGGCAGGCCGGGCACAGGACGCGACGCAGACAACCGCCGGCGCGGCCGCGCTCACTGTCAGCGTCACGAAACCGGAGGCTTCCCAGTGGCCGGTGCTCATCCCGGCAAGCGGGCGCCTTGCTGCCTGGCATGAAGCGGTAATCTCCGCCGAAGTCAGCGGATTGCGGATCATCGGCATCAATGCGGATGTGGGAGCGACGGTAAAAAAAGGCGAGTTGCTGGTGCAATTCGACGCCGAAACCGCGCAGGCCGAGCTCGAGCAACAGCAGGCAAGCGTCGAGCAGGCAAAGGCCGATCTCGATCAGGCGGTCGCCAATGCCGACCGCGCCCGCGGGCTGACCGGCTCCGGTGCGATCTCCGCCCAGCAGACGACCGAGTATCTGATCACGGAGCGCAAGTCGAAAGCGGCGCTCTCGTCGTCGAAGGCCGCGCTGGCATCCGCGCAGCTGACCCTTGACCGCACGAAGGTCTACGCGAACGACGATGGCGTGATCTCTGAACGGTCCGCGTCGCTTGGCAAAGTGGTGACCGCCGGCGACGAACTGTTCAAGCTGATCCGCCAGAACCGCATCGAGTGGCAGGCGGAGCTGCCGGTCAAGCGGCTGGCCGATGTCAAGGAAGGCACCAAAGCAGTCATTCCGACGCCGCTCGGCGATGTCCGTGGCGAGGTGCGGCTTGTCTCGCCCACGAGCTCGACCGCCAACGGTCGGGTCACTGTCTATGTCGCCCTGCAGCCCGCAGTCGGAATGCCACAACCGAAGACCGGCATTCTCGTCAGCGGCAATTTCGAATTCAGCGCCACCGACGCGCTGACAGTTCCGGCAACGGCAGTCACCCTGAGGGACGGCTTTTCCTACGCGTTCGTCCTCAACGCGACAGATCAGCCGACGGTAACCCGCAAGCGTGTCGAGACCGGCCGGCGGCAAGGCGACCGGGTCGAGATCGTATCGGGGATCGACACGACCGAGGAAGTCGTCGTCTCCGGCGGCGCGTTTCTTGCGGACGGTTCCGTGGTGCGGGTGGTCGATACGGTCGCCGAAGCCGAGACGGAGGCGATGAAGTGAATTTCTCCTCCTGGTCCATCCGAAATCCCGTTCCGCCGATCCTGCTGTTCGTCCTGCTGACGGCCTGCGGCCTGTGGGCGTTCAACCGTCTCGACATCCAGAACTTTCCCGACATGGATCTTCCGACGATCGAGATCAGTGCGTCGCTCGACGGGGCCGCAGCCTCACAGCTTGAGACCGAGGTCGCCCGCAAGATCGAAGACGAACTGACGGGACTGACGCGGCTCGATTCCGTGACCACGACGGTTACCGATGGCTCCGTCAGCATTTCCGTCGCCTTCGAAGTTGGAAAGAACACGCAAGAGGCACTCGACGAGGTAAAGAGCGCCGTCGATCAGGCGCAGGACGACCTGCCGGAAGAAATGAACGCACCGACGGTTTCCAAACAGTCGCTGAACGCGTCGCCGCTGATCACCTATGTGGTGCGGTCAGACACGCTGGATGCGGCCGAACTCTCCTGGTTCATCGACAACAACATGTCGCGCGCCCTGATGGCTGTCGAAGGCGTCGGCGAAGTCGGTCGCCTGGGTGGCGTCGACCGCGAGGTCCGCGTCGAACTCAACGCCAATCTGCTCGATGGCCTCGGTCTGTCTGCAAACGACGTCAACGGGCAGCTCGATTCAGTGCAGTCTGACCTGTCGGGCGGCAAGGGGCGGATCGGCGGCGAAAGCCAGTCTGTCCGAACGCTGGCGGCCGTCGGCAGCGTTGAACAGCTCCGCGCACTGCCGATACCATTGCCGGCGGGAAACTGGGTTCGGCTAGACGAACTCGGCACGGTCACCGATTCCCACAGCGATCTCAGCTCGCTTGCCTATATCAACGGCAAGCCGGTCATTGCCGCGCAGATCAAGCGGTCCAAGGGCTACTCGGACGTCGCCGTCACGGACAGTATCCGCGAACAGATGAAGTCGTTCGCGGCGGAAAATCCGCAAGTGACGATCGAAGAGGCCTACAACACGATCGTCCCGATCGAGCAGAACTACGAATCGTCAATGCATATGGTCTATGAGGGCGCGTTGATCGCGATCTTCGTGGTCTGGCTCTTTCTGCGTGACTGGCGGGCGACGCTTTTGGCCGCTGTTGCCTTGCCCTTGTCGATCATCCCGACGTTCCTCGTGATGTATCTCCTCGACTATACACTGAACACGATCACGCTTCTGGCGCTGTCTCTTGTGGTCGGGATCCTGGTCGACGATGCGATCGTCGAGATCGAGAATATCGAGCGACATCTCAACATGGGGAAAAGCCCCATGGATGCAGCCATGGAAGCGGCCGATGAGATCGGCCTCGCCGTGATCGCCACCACCTTCACCCTGGTCGCCGTGTTCCTGCCGACAGCCTTTATGGGCGGTATTCCCGGCATCATCTTCAAGCAGTTCGGCATCACGGCCTCCGTCGCCGTCCTCGCCTCGCTTCTCGTCGCGCGTCTGGTGACGCCGATGATGGCGGCCTACATCATGAAGCCGAGCGGCAAGATACACGAAGGCGACGGTCGCCTGATGCGGTCCTACCTCTGGGCCGTCAAAGGCGCGCTTCGTCGGCGCTGGATACCGGTCCTCGGCACGGTCGGCTTTCTGGCCTTCACGATCCTGCTGCTCAGCCATCTGTCGACCGGGTTCTTTCCGGCTTCCGATAGCAGCCAGACCCAGGTCACGATCACGACGCCTCCAAGCTCGACCATTGAATCGACCGACGAAGCGGCGCGAAAGGCGTCCGCGGTCATTGCCGGCGTCGACCACGTCACCTCGGTTTTCCAGGCAACGGGCACGGCCTCCACAGGCGGGATGAACAGCACCTCGAATGCCAGCACCAACAGTGCGACGCTCGTCGTCAACCTCACGTCGATCGACGACCGTGACGTCAAGCAATCTCAGATCGAAGCGGATTTGCGCAAGGCGTTGGAAGTCATGCCGGGCGTCCGTCTCGAGATCGGATCCGGCGGCAATGGCACGCAGCTGGCGCTGACGCTGGCCGGCGACGATTCCGAACTTCTGGAGAAGGCCGCCGCCAGCCTTGAGTCCGATCTGCGCACGCTGCCCGGCATCGGCAACGTGATTTCCTCGGCAGCAACCCAATCGCCGGAGATCTCCATTCGGCCGGACCTCGCGGAAGCCGCGTCTCTGGGTGTAACCTCGAAGGCAATCGCCGAGGCGATCCGGGTCGCAACGGCCGGCGCCTATGATGCGGCCCTGTCGAAGCTCAACCTGCCGGAACGCCAGGTCCCCATCCGGGTCATGCTCGACACGGCGAGCCGGCAATCGCTGGATGCGCTGTCGCTCATCCCGGTCGAGGGCAAGGACGGCAATGTCGCGCTCGGCGCCATCGCCGACATATCGCTAGGCTCCAGCCCCAGCCAGATCGACCGGCTCGACCGGTCGCGCAACGTCTCGCTCACGATCGAGCTCAACGGCCGGAGCCTTTCGGAAGTGACGAACGAGGCAGCGCAGCTTCCCGGCTACAAGAACCTGCCGCAGGGCGTGAAATTCGTCGAGCAGGGAGAGTTGAAGCGCCAGAGCGAGCTGTTCAGCAGTTTCGGATTGGCGATGGCGATCGGCATCTTCTGCGTCTACGCGGTGCTGGTCCTGCTTTTCCATGACTTCCTGCAGCCGGTCACGATCCTGATGGCCTTGCCGCTGGCTCTCGGCGGCGCGCTCTTGCCACTGGTGCTGACGGGAACAAGCTTCTCGATGCCTGCGGTCATCGGCCTGCTGCTTCTGATGGGCATCGTGTCGAAAAACTCGATCCTGCTCGTCGAATACGCGATCGAGGCGCGGCGCGCCGGTATGTCACGCTATGACGCGCTGGTGGATGCCTGCCACAAGCGGGCGCGGCCGATCGTGATGACGACGATCGCCATGGCGGGCGGCATGCTGCCCGCCGCCCTCAGCCTCGTATCCGGCGATTCAAGCTTCCGCCAGCCGATGGGCATCGTGGTGATCGGCGGCCTCATCACCTCAACCTTCCTGAGCTTGCTGGTCATCCCGGTCGTGTTCACATTCCTGGATGATCTGTTGGTCTGGCTGAAAGCGCGGTTCCACACGCGCAAGCAGCACCCCGCAGAGTAGCGCGCGTATAAGTCTGGCGGCAGCCGAAGCCGTACGGCTTTGGTGTCGCCCGGCTGGCGCGTGAACCGGGCGACACCGTGCGCATCAATGCGGATGCATGCCGGACACACGTCCGGTTTCGGTCGGGAGATAGGCCTCTCTCCCCGAGACGCTTTCGATCCGAATTCCATAGTAGACGGGTTTGTTTTGCACCCCGGCCGCTGCTGTTTTCAGTCCTCCAGGCAACCAATAGGTTGCGTTGCTGGACTGCAGAAGAGACCATGCACGCGCATACTTCGCCCATTCGGCAGTCTGATCGAATTCCTTGAACTGCCCATTCGCGATAACGGTCCGCCATTGTTGCGGACTGGAGATTTCGTCTGCCAGAATGCAGACGGAGTTATTCTCGCGCATCCACGAGATCTTCTTGCCCTCGAGCGAGAAGCTGTAGAACCAGTCGTCCTCAATGATGAAAGAAATCGGAACCGTGTACGGGCGGCCTTCGAAGACGCAGGACAATCTCCCCATCCGGGTTTTTGAAAGAAATGCCATGCACTCCTGATAATCAAGTTCTCTTATGTTCATCCCGTCTGCCTTTCGTGAGGGCGCGCTTTCCGCTCCTCAAGCGGAATTCTCAAATTCATTATGTCAGTGATGACGTTCAGTGGTGACGTTCATACGCTCGGGCTGAACAGATTTTGCCCCTGGCTTCTGAACCGGTCAAAGATCGCCGAAACAGTGCGAACATAGGGTCTCCCCTTTGCCGTCATCGAGATGCGGTTCGCCCGCACCGTCAACAGACCGCTCAGAGCGAACGGTCGCAGCAAGGCCAGTTCGTCGGCATAACCGGCGGCATTCTGTCCCAGATCGACGGAGAAATCGCACATCAGGCGTTCGATGATTGTCGCGCGTTCATGATCGTCCTCGACAAAGGCGTGGCCGCGTCGCGTGGGTAGAGACCCCTCCGCGATATGGCGTTTGTAAGCCTCGATACCGGATTCGGACTGCGTGTAGCCACCGGGGAGCCGCGAGATGGAAGAGCACCCGAACCCTAGCAGGGTCGGGCGATCGTCGTCCGTGTAGCCTTGGAAATTGCGGTAGAGCCGACCTTCTCTTGCGGCAGCCGCCAATCGATCGGAAGGCTTGGCAAAATGATCGATGCCGATCGCCTGATAGCCCGCGCGGATGAAGAAAGACGCGATCGCGCTTGCCTGCTGCAAACGCTCGATGGGTCCAGGAAGCGATGCACTATCGATCAGGCGCTGGTTGGCCCTTCGTGATGGAAGATGGGCGTATCCATAAAAGGCGATGCGATCCGGATTAAGGTCCACGACGGAACGGCAGGTCGTCAGCAAGCTTTCCTGGGTTTGGTTCGGCAGACCATAGATCAAATCGAAATTGATGCGTGAAATGCCGGCGTCGCGCAGGTCGCGTACGGCGGCGGCCACCTTTTCTTCCGGCTGCTCCCGCCCGATCGCCTGTTGCACAACGGTGTCGAGATCCTGGACGCCGAGGCTGGCGCGGTTGATCCCGAGCAGGCCGAGCGCTTGGCAAAGATCGCGCCCGAGCATCCGCGGGTCGAGTTCGATCGAATGCTCGTAGTCGTCTTCCAGGTCGAAATGCTTCTTGAGCATACCGAGAACGGAGCTCAAGCCTGCCTCGCCCAGAATGGAGGGCGTGCCGCCGCCCCAGGCGATGCGGCCGATCTTCAGCCGGGCTGGCAGGTGAGCGGCAACCAGCGCGATCTCTGCCTCCAGCGTGGTCCGGTAGTCCTCGACCGGCTCGGCCTTCCGAACCGCCTTGGCATGGCAACCGCAATAGTGGCAAAGCTGCCGGCAATAGGGAACGTGCAGATAGACAGAGACCGGTTCGGCCGGATCAAGTTGGCCGAGCCAGGCGGCCTGTTCCTTGGGCCCCACCGCCTCGCTGAAATCCGCGGCGGTCGGGTAGGATGTGTATCGTGGAACCGGCATTTCCGCGAGACGCTCGACCATATCCGGTTTCATGCGGCCGGATCTCCGACGGAGCTGCGTTTTGGCTTGTTTGAGGGGTCCGGAAGCGCCGAGAGGCGCCGGTCTTCCTTCATCTCGAACCACATGGCGTTGAGGATGGCAAAGACGCAGGCAAGACCGACGCCGAGGATCCAGGAAAAATACCACATAAATGATCTCCTTCAGTAAGCGTTCGGGTTGCGACCGATCGAGGCTGCGTTCACCGGACCGCGCATGACGTGGTAGACCCAGGCCGTGTAGGCCAGGATGAGCGGCAGGAAGACGACCGTCGCCAGCAGCATGATGAACAGGGTCAGGTGGCTGGATGACGCGTCCCAGACCGTAAGGCTCACAGCCGGATCGATCGACGACGGCAGCAGGAAGGGGAAGAGCGACAGGCCTGCGGTCGAAATGATGCCGAAGATGGCAAGGCTCGATCCAGCGAGTGCGATCTTGAACCGGCGGCTGCTGAGTCCTGCCAAGGCGACGAGCGACCCGGCGAAGCCGAGAACCGGCGCGGTGATCATCCAGGGATATGTATGGTAGTTGCTCAGCCATGCTCCAGCCTGCGTGACGACGGTTTTCGCCAGCGGATTGGATGGACCGGCAGCTTCCTGAACACTGGTGACGACATAGCCGTCCATACCGAAGGCGACCCACAAGCCGGCGAGCGCGAAGAGAGCAACGGTGGCTGCGGCCGCCATCCGGCCAAAGCGCGTTGCACGTTCGGCGACCGGTCCGGCGCAGCGCATGGCGATGACGACAGCCCCGTGCATGACCAGCATCGACAGGCTGCTGAGGCCCGCGACCAGGGCAAAGGGACGAAGAAGCCCGAAGAAATTGCCGTCATAATGGGCCCTCATCGTACCGTCGAGGCCAAAGGGCACACCGAGCAGCACGTTACCGACCGCTACACCGAAGATCAGCGCCGGCACGAAACCGCCGATGAACAGCGCCCAGTCCCAGGTGCTTCTCCAGCGCGGATCCTTGACCTTGCCGCGGAACTTGAAACCGACCGGCCGGAGGATGAGGGCCAGCAGGATGGCGATCATGGCAAGGTAGAAGCCGGAGAAAGAAGCCGCGTAGAGCGCCGGCCAAGCGGCAAAGATGGCGCCGCCGCCCAGAACGAGCCAGACCTGGTTCCCTTCCCAGGTCGGCCCAATCAGGTTGAGCAGGATGCGCCGCTCCTCGTCCGTCTTGGCCGCAAATGGCAGGAGGGCGCCAACGCCGAGATCGTAGCCGTCGGCGATGGCAAAGCCGATCAGGAGGACGCCGAGCAGCAACCACCAGATGATCCGCAATGTTTCATAATCGAGAGGTAAATGGGACATGGACCTTGCTTTCGAATGAGAGGGTCAGCGTTGCGGCGCAGCGGCGGCGCGTTCGGGAACCACTGCCGATCCGCGAATGCCGTCGATCAGCACGTTTCTTTCGCTCGGACCTGCCTTGATGATTTTGAGCATCAGCAGAACCATGATGACGGCAAGCGTCGTGTAGACCGTGAGGAAGAAGCCGAGGCTGATCGCCAGATCCACGAGGGTTAGGCCCGACGCGGCATAAAAGGTCGGCAGCACTCCCTCGACCACCCAGGGCTGACGCCCGTATTCGGCAACGAGCCAGCCGAATTCGATGGCAACCCATGGCAGCGGCAGGCTGAACAGGGCGATCCACAGAAGCACGCGGTTTTCACCAAGCCTGTGGCGGGAGGCCAGATAGAAAGCCACCGCGAAGAAGACGATCAGGTAGAGGCCGATCGCGACCATGAACCGGAAGCTCCAGAACAGCGTCGGCACGTCCGGCACGGTATCCCAGGCGGCCTTTTCGATCTGCTCGTCGGTCGCCGCCGGCACGTCATCGACGTAACGCTTCAACAGGAGTGCGTAACCGAGGTCACGCCACGTATCGGCAAAGGTCTGGCGGGCAGCGGCATTGTTGCGATCGGCACGAATCTGGTCCAGCGCCGCATAGGCGGTCATGCCGTTGCGGATGCGGACTTCCGCACGCCCGACCAAGGGAAGAATGCCGGGAACCTCGGTGGAGAGTGATCGCGTGGTGATGAGGCCAAGGACGTAAGGGATTTTCACCTCATAGCTGTTCTCGCGGACGCCCGGGATTGCAAAGACATTGAGGCCGGCAGGGGCCGGTTCTGTTTCCCACATGCTTTCCATCGCAGCGATCTTCATCTGCTGGTGCTCGGTCGCGACATAGCCGCTCTCGTCACCAAGGACGACGACGGAAAGAGCCGAGGCGAGGCCGAAGCTCGCAGCGACCGCCATCGACCGCTTGGCTAGATCCAGATGGCGTCCCCGCAGCAGGAACCAGGCGCTGATCGCCATGACGAACATGGAGCCGGTGACATAGCCGGCGCTGACCGTGTGGACGAACTTTGCCTGCGCCACGGGATTAAAGATGACAGCGGCGAAATCGGTGATTTCCATGCGCATGGTATCGGGATTGAAGGTCGAGCCGACGGGGTTCTGCATCCAGCCGTTGGCGATCAGGATCCACAGGGCCGAGAAGTTGGCGCCGAGCGCCACGAGCCAGGTCACGGCCAGATGGCCGACTTTGGAAAGCCTGTCCCAGCCAAAGAAGAAGATGCCGATAAACGTGGCTTCCAGGAAGAACGCCATCAGGCCCTCGATCGCCAGGGGCGCCCCGAAGATATCGCCGACATAGTGGCTGTAATAGCTCCAGTTCATGCCGAACTGGAACTCCATGACGATGCCGGTTGCGACGCCCAGCGCAAAGTTGATGCCGAACAGCGTGCCCCAGAAGAGCGTCATGCGCCGCCAGATTTCGCGCCCGGTCATCACATAGACGCTTTCCATGATGGCCATCAGAAACGACAGCCCCAAGGTCAGCGGAACAAAGAGGAAGTGGTACATTGCCGTCGCCGCGAACTGCAGTCGCGAAAGGTCGACAACCGTAAAGTCGATCATGTGTCTACCCGCCTATTTTCAGGTTTTCCGGTTCGAAATCCCCGGTCTGAAAGCGGCATAATCCACCGCACGGGCCCCGTGCATTGATTGCAATCAATGAGCCCTCCTGCATGCCGGATTAGATAGTCCCACGACGATCAGGGCAGTGCGGAAACCGATGACCACAAGCACAGACGAGCAGGAAATGGGTGAAGATGGCGGCGACCGGAAAGCGCTTTCCGCCCTGCGCCGACACGGCGGCATCGCCCTCGGCATCGCGGTCGCACTCCCTATACTCTCCGGCCTGCTGCTGATCGGGCAGGTGCTGCTTTTGTCGCAGGTGCTTGGCCGGGCGATCGAGGATGGCGTTCCCTTAGACCAGCTCTGGCCGCAGATCTTCGGTTTCGCCTCCCTCCTTGCGCTCCGGATCGTGCTTGCCTTTGCTGCCGAGTGGGCGGGATCGTTCGCCGCCGAAAAGATCAAGCGAACGGTGCGCGACAGCCTGACCACACGGCTGCTTGCCCCCCGTCCAGACTGGAGACAAGACCGGTCGTCCGGCGCGCTTGCCAGCACGGTCGTCGATCAGGTCGAGGCGTTGGACGGCTTCTTTTCGCGGTTCCTGCCCGCAACTATTCAGGCCGCATTGCTCCCCATCGTCTTTGCTGCAGCAGTGATGCCGTTCGACTGGGTGGTCGGGTTGTTGTTCTTGTTCACTGCGCCGATGATCCCGCTGTTCATGGCGCTGGTCGGCTTCGGGGCGCAGGCCGCGAGCGATGCACAGGCCAATGCGCTGTCGCGGCTGTCGGAGTATTTTGCCGATCGTCTCGGTGGTCTCCTCACGCTGAAGCTGTTCGGACGAATGGAGATCGAGGCTGGAGCCATGCACGAAGCGACAGACCAGCTTCGCCGGCGGACGCTGCGCGTGCTGCGCATCGCGTTCCTGTCATCGGCGGTGCTCGAATTCTTCGCAGCGCTCGGCGTTGCCGGCGTCGCACTTTACGTCGGCCTCAGCTATCTCGGCATGGTCGACCTGCCGGGTACGCAGTTGTCGCTCCAATCCGGGCTTTTCTGTCTGCTGCTGGCTCCGGAAGTTTATCTTCCGCTTAGATCGCTCGCCGCACATTACCACGACCGCGCCCATGCCAAGGGGGCGGTCGCAGAGATCGTGCGGCAATTCGGCGAGCTTCCCATGCCCGTGGCTGTGATCATCCCTCCGGCACCGGTGCGGCTTGTCTCCTCCGCGGTCCCGATCCTCGCCACCAATTTCAGCATCAAAACGCCGGACGGTTGCTCCATTCTGCTCACATCGAGCAGACTTTCCATCCCGGCTGGCCAGCATATCGCTCTCGTCGGCCGCAGTGGCATCGGCAAGTCGACGCTGCTGAATGTGCTGGCAAGGCTTGCGCGCACTGAGGGCACAATCGAGTTCAGCAATCGCCGGCTTGACGACATCGATGAGCGCGAGCTCCGCCGGATGCTGACCTTCGTCAGTCAGAAACCGCATCTCTTTCACGGCACGATCGCCGACAATATCCGCCTTGCCCATCCCGGCGCCAGCGACGACGAGATCCGCCGCGCGGCCGATCTGGCCCTGGTCACGACGTTCAGCGATGGCCTTCCGGACGGCCTTGCCACCGGCATCGGAGAAGGCGGTCTCGGTCTGTCGGGCGGCGAGGCGCATCGCGTCGGCCTGGCCCGCCTCTATCTCACCGATCCGTCCATCATCCTGCTTGACGAGCCGACCGCGCATCTCGATCCCGAAACGGAAGCGACCGTGCTCGATCGCCTCCAGGGGTTCGCCCAAGGGCGGACGATGATCATTGCCACGCATTCGATGACAGTCGCTTCCCGCATGGACGCGACATTGCGGTTCGAGAACGGACATCTCTTGCCAATGAAGCCGACCCTGTCTGTTGTTTCCTCTGGTCGGGAGTTTGCCGCATGAGAGCGCTCCTGTCTTTCCACCCGCTGTTTCGGCCCCATCTGGCAGGCTTCGCCATTGCCCTTAGCCTTTCGCTTGCGACACTTCTCGCGGGCGTAGCTCTCCTGGGCATTTCCGGCTGGTTCCTGACCGCGGCATTTCTGACCACCGCTGCCATGAGCTTCAATCTTTTCGGTCCGTCGGCTGCTGTCCGAGGACTGTCGATGCTGCGCATCCTGTCGCGCTACGGTGAAAAGCTCGTCGGTCACGACACGACGCTTCGTTTACTGGCCGACATCAGAGAATGGCTGTTCAGACGCCTCGGTCCCGGCGTGCATCAAGCCAGCCAGGCGCTCCGCAAGGGCGATGCGGTTTCACGGCTAACGGCAGACGTGGATGCGCTCGACAGTGTGTTCATCGTCGCAGCCGGTCCGCTCGTGACGGGTGTACTCACAGCAACGGCAGTGACCGTTTTCCTGTCCGTCATGCTGCCGGCAGCTGCCATCCTCTACGCGGTCGTCATGGCGACAGCGCTGTTTGTCGTTCCGATAATGCTTTCAAGCGGAACGCGCCGGCTGGGCGCCCGGATCATAGACCTCTCGACCGAACTGCGTGTGGCGGCGTTCGACATGGTCGACGGCCACGCCGATCTGATTGCATTCGGTGCTGCCGATCGGATGCGGGCACGCTCCGATGCAATCGCTGCAGATCTTTCAAGGACGAGGCTGCGTCTCGCCCGTGCCTCGGCATCGGCGTCAGCAGCAATCGCCGTCCTCGGAGGACTTGCAGTCGTCGGCACATTGCTGACCGGGCTGACGGCTCTGGAACGTGGCCTGATCACCGGCCCTATTCTCGTCGGCCTTCTTCTCGCCTCGCTCGGGAGCTTCGAGGCAACGGCGGCCGTCACCCGTCAGGTCGCAAAGTTCGGCAGCGCGATCGCCGCGGCAGAGCGACTGAGGAGACTGGCGGAGACACCACCTGTTGTCGTCGATACGCTCCACCCGGCAGCCCTTCCCGCCGGGGGAAGTATCTCAATCGAAGGCCTGACCTTCGGCTACGATCCGCGGCGGCCTGTCCTACGGAACCTCGATCTGACGGTGAACGCCGGAAGCAGCGTCGCCATCATGGGGGAAAGCGGCGCCGGAAAATCCACACTCGCCGTCCTTCTCCTGCGCCTCGCTGATCCCATCGCGGGAGCCGTGCGCGTTGCGGGTACGGATATCCGCGACATCGCGCAGTCCGATCTTCACGCCAGAATCGCCCTTCTCGAACAGAACGCGCCGGTCTTCATCGGCACGATCGGTGACAATCTGAGGATCGGCTGCAACGGAGCGAGCGATGACGAATGCTGGTTCGCTCTCGGCAAGGCGCGTCTCGCCGACTTTGTGCGCAGTCTGCCTGCCGGTCTGGAAACGCCGGTCGGAGAAGCCGGTCATACACTCTCCGTCGGACAGGCACGGCGGCTTTGCCTCGCCCGAACACTTCTGTCCAAGGCGGAGATCCTCGTTCTCGATGAGCCGACCAGCGGTCTCGACAGGGAAACCGAACTCTCGTTCTTCAGTGATCTCAGGAACGCGACGGTGGGACGAACCGTCCTCCTCATCAGCCATGCGCACTTGCCGTTCGGGATCGTCGACCGCATCCTCCATCTGACGGACGGACGTCTGCGCGAAGATCAGTGAACGTTGATGCCTGCAACGGCCTCCAACGCAGACATGTCGATCAGTTCGACGGTTTGCGGATCGGGTAGCCGGATCATGCCAGTATTGCGCAGCTTGGTGAAGGAGCGGCTGACGGTTTCGATCGTCAGCCCAAGATAGTCCGCTATGTCGGTCCGCGACATTGGCAGGGACAGAGGATTGGCGGACAGCTTATGCTCCGCAGCCCTTGCAGACAGCGCCAGAAGAAAGCTCGCAAGCTTTTCGACCGGCGCCAGGCGCCCGAGGATCATCTGATTATCACGGGCCTGGCGAAGCGCCGAGCGGGTAAAGGAATGCAGCCGGTCCTTCAGCTTGGGGTAGCGTTCCATCAGCGCATGCATTTCGCGCGTCGAGAACGAACAGAGCTGGACTGAACCAATCGCT
Source organism: Rhizobium sp. Leaf306 (assembly GCF_001423425.1). GTDB lineage: Bacteria > Pseudomonadota > Alphaproteobacteria > Rhizobiales > Rhizobiaceae > Neorhizobium > Neorhizobium soli. The sequence continues at coordinate 536,368 of NZ_LMNX01000003.1, read as the reverse complement.
TCCGCCGTGGAGGAATGGACGTCCTCATCCGCCAGGCCAAGATAGTCGCCCGGCAGCAGAAAGCCGGTGATCTGGCGGCGTCCATCGGGGAGCGCGATCGATAGTCGCAACATGCCTGCAGTAAGGCTGTAGGTCCGATGCAAAGGGTCGCCTTCACTCACAAGCATCTCGTTGGGAGCAAGATGCCGAGAGGTCATGATCTTGTCGAGTTCGGAAAGTTCCTCGTCAGCCAACGCAGCACAAACAGCCATTGTGCGCACATCGCAGTTGGCACAAGCGCTGCACGCTTTCCGCCGATGTACCGATTTCTGAGTGGTGAAAGGACTGTCGTGCGTATCTACCAATCGATCGTTCTCGTCTGCTGTCACTTCAACATAAAATATTCAGTGGGACACACAACCGATATTGCGGATGCCGACGATCAGGAACGCCCAACCATCCTGCCAAGTGTATGACGCATGTCGACGAATACAACATATTATCACGTTTGCGATGAGCAATGATCGCGATCGGCGTGTATGGCGGCCGCTCCGCAGCTTCGGCCTACAACTCTTTCCGACGGAGCCTAATAGGGAATGCCGACATAGTTTTCGGCGAGTGCTGTTGCGGCAGCCTTCGAGCCTACGAGGTAATTGAGTTCCGCTTCCTGGATTTTCCGGTCGAACTCGCCGGCTTCGGGAAAGCGGTGCATCATCGTCGTCATCGACCAGGAGAAGCGCACGGCGCCCCATACCCGTTTGAGGGCTCGCATCGAATAGGCGTCGATTGCCGCGGCTGATTTCTCTGAGAAATACTCCTGCAGACCTTCGAACAGGTAGAACACGTCACTGGTTGCAAGGTTCAACCCCTTGGCGCCGGTCGGGGGCACGATATGGGCGGCATCGCCGACCAGGAACAGGCGGCCGATCCGCATCGGCTCGGCAACGAAGGACCGCAACGGCGCGATCGATTTTTCGAATGAGGGGCCGACGACCATGCTTTCAGCATGCTCCGCCGGCAGCCGCCGACGCAGTTCGTCGTAGAAGCGCTCATCCGACCAATCCTCGATCTTCTCGTCCAGTCCGCACTGGATATAGTAGCGGCTGCGGCTGGCCGAGCGCATCGAACACAGTGCGAAACCGCGGCTGTGATTGGCGTAGATCAGTTCGTGGCTGACCGGCGGCACATCCGCCAGGATCCCGAGCCAGCCGAACGGATAGACCCGTTCGAACGTCGTGAGACTGTGCTCCGGCACCGATTTACGGCTGATGCCGTGGTAACCGTCGCAGCCGGCGATGAAATCGCAGTCGATCCGGTGACTGACGCCCTCTCTTTCGAATGTCACGTACGGGTTCGTTCCATCGAAGTCATGCGGCGCTACGTTTTCGGCACTATAGATCGTGGTTGCGCCGGAGGCTTCGCGCTGATCCATCAGGTCGCGGGTGACTTCGGTCTGGCCGTAAACCAGCACGCGTTTTCCTGTTAGCCCGAACAGGTCTATGCGGTGGTCGCGGCCGTCGAAGGCAAGCGAGAACCCGTCATGTGGGAGGCCGTCCCTGTGCATCCTGTCCGCCGCACCGGCACGCTCCATCATGCTGACCATGCCTTCCTCCAGCACGCCCGCCCGCACCCGGCCAAGGATGTAGTCCTTGCTCACCCTGTCGAGAATGACGTTTTCGATACCGGCATTGGTCAGCAATTGGCCAAGCAAGAGACCCGAAGGGCCAGAACCGATGATGGCGACTTGGGTGCGCATGAAATCCTCCGTAGATCTTGGGGTCTCTTTAAGCGCACCCGCAGGCGTTTGAACAATGGATTATACGGCCAATCTATAGGACTGATGCCGGTCCGCCTTCACGGAGAAAAGCAACGCTCGCCGGACACGGAGAGCCGTAGGATGACGTCCAGACGTATCATACCAGGCCGTCGCGACGACGGCCTGCCCGATCGACGCCTTCACTTCAGCGGCGAGAAGGGCAGCGGCATGGCGATCTGGCTGGTCATTTCAGGTGTCAGCCAGTCCGGCCCGCCCTTCGGTGGCCATTTTCCGTCGGTGACCGATTTCCCGCGTGCCTCTGTGCGGGCGGCAAGGCTGGCATAGGGCCAGATCTGGGTGAGCCGTGGTCTGCCGTCGAGCCCGTACATGGCAACGGTGAGCTTCGAATAGGCCTCGCGCGCGGGCACCGCATCGGCCCATTTTTCCGCGGTCGGCGTGATGCCGTTGATCCGGGTGTGATAGGTGCGGAATTCATAGACCGGGCCAAACGTGCCCGCCTCGACGGGAGCCAGGAATTCCAGCGCGCGGTAGCTTTCCATGTTGAGCGAAACCAGCTGCTCGACGCAACCGAAGGGGTTGTCGCTGCGCAGCGCCCGCTCGCGCTCGCCGTAGAGACTATCGAGACTGTCGAAGGCGCGCAGCAGGAAGATACGGTTCAGCGAGCCGATATCGGTGCCCCAGGCTCCGCAAAGGCGCCCCTCGCCTGCGGCCACCCAGGCTTCGATCCCCGGCGTTGCCTTGCCGGCGCCAAAGATCACCGTGTCGAGCGTCGCGAGTTCATAAAGGCTCATTCCATTTCCTCCTGTGAAATTGTGTCGGATACCGTAACGGACTGGCCGGACAGAACGCGACCGGCGATGTATCCGAAGGTCATGCCCGGACCGAGCGTGATGCCGCCGGACGGGTAATTGCCGCCCATGATCGACGACATGTCGTTGCCGACGGCAAACAACCCGGGGATCGCTTCGCCGCCCGCGTCCAGAACCCGTGCTTGCGCATCGGTGCGCAGACCGGCGAAGCTTCCGAGCGATCCGGGCACGATCTTCACCGCGTAAAACGGCCCATGGGCAAGCGGTGCAAGCGATGGATTGGGCGCGTGGTCGGCATCGCCCTGGAGCCGGTTGTAGGCGGATCGGCCGCGCCCGAATTCGGGGTCTTCGCCGCGCTCGGCATGTCGATTGAAAGTCGCGACCGTGTCATTGAGTGCCCCTTCGGGAATGCCGCAGACCGCGGCAAGCTCGGCCAGCGTTCGACCTCTCTTGAGGTAACCGGAACGGATCGCCGGGCCGGGAGGAAAGGGAAACGGCTTTGCCCATCCAAGGCCCCAGCGGCGTTGTCCCTTGTGATCGGCAATCAGCCAGGCAACAGGCGGGCTTGCCTGCGGTGTCGCATCGAGCAGCGCCTTGGTAAAGTCGTGATAACTGTTCGCCTCGTTGACGAACCGTCTGCCCGACGCGGTGACCGCGATGATGCCGGGTTTGGCGCGTTCGATCAGATGCGGGAAATGGGCCACGCTGCCATCCGGCCGTGTCACCAGCGACACCGGTGCCAACGCCATGGCCGATGCGAGATCTGCGGAAACGGTGGCGCCGACGGTTTCCCCCAGCCGCAATCCGTCGCCCGTGTTGCTGCGGGGTGCTGCCGAAAAATGCCCCTCACCGCCGCCGGCCGATCCGGCAAGCGCGGTCAGGCGGTCGCGGTCATGCGGAAAACCACCGGTCGCCAGCACGACGCCGCGCGCCGCACAAACGATCGTATCGCCACCCTCAGTGCCGAGCCGCGCGCCGACGACCCGACCGCCATTCCGCAACAGCTCTTTCGCCGGCGCCTGTTCCAGCATCGACACGCCGAGATCGAGCGCCGAGCGCAGCAGGCGTGCAACAAGAGCATTGCCGTTCACAAGATGCATGCCGCGGCGGTGCAAGGCAAGATCGCGGAAATGCCTGACGAGCCGGCCCGCGGCGTAAAGCCCAGAACGGGGCTTGCGGGTGGCCTTGAAGAAATGTCCGATGTCGGCACCGCTTGCGAGCCCCATGCCCCAGAGGCTGGCGACGTCGAGCGGCGGGCGAAGCTTGTCGATCCATGGACCGAGACGCCGCCCGTCATACGGGGCCGCCGTCACCGACCGGCCGCCCTTCAACGCACCGGGCGTGTCGTGGAAATCCGGCACGCGATTGCCGTCGACCCAGCGGACCTCGGTATGATCGTGAAAGAAGGAAACCATTTCCGGACCCTTGTCCAGGAAGGCCGCGACGCGCGGATCACCGTAACGGTTGCCGAGTTCGCTGCGCAGGTATTCGCGAGGTCCGTCCGGTGGTTCGTCTATTCCGGCGGCGCGCGCGAGGGGATTGCGGGGTATCCAGAGCCAGCCGCCCGACCAAGCCGATGTACCGCCGAAAACAGAAGCCTTTTCAGCGACGATGACCTTGCGGCCGTAGTGCGCTGCCGTCACCGCCGCCGCGAGCCCGGCAGCGCCGGAACCGATGACGAGAACATCACAGGTCATGGTGTTCACAGATTGCCGTTCCATCCATCTCCGCCTTACGTGCATGCCCGGACAAGACAGTGGAACGGCGCGTTGCTACGCGGTCTTTCGTTCCATTCCGCTGGCCGGCTCAACCGCCTTCACGACTGCCTGAAAATATTGAGATCCCGAGGCTGCCTCGCCGAGTTCGATGGCCGCGGCCTGAAGACGAGGTGCGAGCACCGCCATCCGCTCCGCGGTCATCCGCACGGCCGGGCCGGCGATCGAGAGACATCCGAGCACCTGACCATGGCCGTGATATCGGACCGGAACGGCCATCGCGGCCATGCCGGCGATATAGCTATCCACCGCCGTCGCGTAACCGAGGGCGCGGGCCTCAGCCAGTTGTTCCAACAGCAGCGTAAGGCTGCGCGGGGCGTTCGGTCCCGTGCCTTCCGCCTGTCGCAAAAGCCCTTGGCCGGAGACAAGCGACAGCGCCTCTTCATCACTCATCGACGAAAGCCACGCCTTACCGCCGGCGGAACTCGCCAGATGCACGACAACGCCCTGTTCCTGGCCCGGATCGTAACGGAGGCCACGTGTTGCCCCCTGCGCCACCGCCACCCAGGTCAGACGGTCGCCATCGATGACGGAAAGCCGGATCAACTCGCCGGAATGCGCCGCCAGTTCGTCGAGCACCGGCTGCGCCACATCCGTAATGCCGGCACGGCCGAGAAACCCGACGCCCATGGCCGGCAGCTTGATCGTCAAAGCATAATCGCCCTGCGCCTGCGCCTGGCGCACGTAACCGAGCCGCGCGAGCTCCTGCAAAGTCCGGTGGACGCCGCTTGCCGGCTGGTCGATTTCGCCGGCGATCGCCGAGACCGTGAGACCTGCGGGGTGATTGACCAGCAGTTCGATGATGGCAAGGGATTTTCCGAGAACGCTGCTCATGGACCCATTCCGTTGTTGAACACGGTTCCACTAAGGCTTTCGAGCGATGAAAGGTCAACTGTGACGGACTGTCCGGTATCGGCTGCCGCGCGGATCGCATCGAGCACGATCAGGTTGGCCGTCGCGTCCCGTACTGACACGATCGGCGTGCCTGACCCATCGATCAGATCGGCAAAATGGGAAAGCTGCCGCTCGTAGGGGTCGGCCTGGATGGCATCGAGTACGGTCGGCCGCAACTTCTCAGTCCAGTCCGGCTCGCCCTTCGGTTCCCAGAGCGTCAGATCGGGCAGCGAGAGGCCAGCTTTGCTGCCGGCATAATGATGGGCGGTTACCGGATGAGCCGGAAAGCGTGCCGGATTTTCCGCCGCTGTCAGGTCCCAGGCCCAGGGGCCGACCGCTGCATCGGATATGCACAGGGTCGCGATCCCGCCATTGACGAAGGAGAGATTGACCGCCGCCGTATCCTCGACGGCGAACCCGCGGCGCGCATGGCTGGCGATCGCCTGGACGTGCGCAATCTCGCCGAAGAAATGCCGCAGCAGATCGATTTCATGGACCATGTTGATCAGCAGTGGCCCGCCGGCTCCCGGAGTTCTGCGCCACGCGGCCTCGAAGTATCCGGCCGGCTTGGCCAGCGAACAGGTCACGGTCGCCATCACCAGATCGCCAATCCGGCCGGCATGGACCGCCGCATGGGCTGCGCGGATGATCGGGTTATGGCGGCGGTGATGGCCAATCAGAAGCGGCAGACCGGTCTCGTCGGCAATCGCGATCAGCCTCAGCGCCGAAGCCAGGCTTTCGGCGACCGGCTTTTCCAGAAGCACAGGAATACCGGCCCGCAACAAAGCTTCGGATACGGGGAGATGCGTCTCGTTCGGCGTAGCAACGATCGCCGCGCGAGCGAGACCCGAATCGATCAACGCCTCTGCGGAAAGAAGACAGGGAATGCCGAGCGAGGCGGCGAGAACAGCTCCCGCCGGCATCGGGTCGACGATCGAGGTCAGGCGAAAACGGGGCATTCCGGCCAGCGTATCGATATGCGTACGGCCGATGGCACCGGCACCAATTACCGCAATGTCGATTACACGTCCCATCCAAATCCTCCCCGATCGAATGTGAGGTATCAGACGAATAACGAAAATGGAACTGGTTTTTATTCTTGAATGTCATTCCATTATTTGTGATGGTGGCCATAGAAGATTGGTCTGTCTCGTCTTTTGGGAGGATTGCCACATGCAACATGCATTGACGGAGGTCGGGCCGGATTACGATGTCGTCGTACTGGGAGCTGGCGCAGGAGGCATGTCTGCCGCCATCTTTGCCGCAATGGAAGGCGCACGTGTCCTTTTGGTCGAGCGCACCAAATATCTCGGCGGCACGACCTCCTATTCCGCCGCGACCACGTGGATCCCGCTTACCCGTCACGCGCAGGCAATGGGTGCCGACGACAGCCGCGATAAGGTTTCAGGCTTTCTCGATCGCGCTGTCGGCAACCACAGCTCCAAATCCGTGCGCGATGCGTTTGTTGCAGCCGGGACAGGTGTGGTCGATGCGCTGGAAGACAAAACGGACGTCAAATTCCGTGCGCGCCCGTTTCACCCCGACTATCTTTACGAGCTCGAGGGCGCCACGTCCTTCGGGCGGGCTCTCGAACCTTTGCCGTTCGATGCATCGGCGCTCGGGAAAGACCTGCATCTCATCCGTCCGCCCATCCCGGAATTTACTATTCTCGGCGGCCTCATGGTGGACCGTGACGACATCGCCCATCTGATGAGAATCGGCAAATCGGCGAAGTCGACCGCTTACTCGGCTCGACTGATCGGACATTACTACCTGGACAAGATCCGCCATGGCCGCGGAACGCGGCTGGTGATGGGCAATGCTCTCATCGGCAGGATGCTGCTTGCCGCGCGAAAGCTCGGGGTCACCATCCTCACCGAAACCGAGGCATTGGCGTTCACGACCGGGCCTCACGGCGTAACAGGCGTGACACTCCGTCAAAAGGATACCGAACGGCAGATTCACGTCACGGGCGGTTTGATCCTCGCCTCCGGCGGCTTTGCCCGTCACCCGACCATGCGGGCAGACAAGCTGCCGCAACCGCTGCCCGAATTCAGTCCGTCTGCCCCCGGCCATACGGGCACGCTGCATGATCTGGCCTTTACCGCCGGGGCCTATCACGGCGACATGGCGGCGCAGCCGTGTTTCTGGGCGCCGGTCTCGCATCGGAAGCGCGCCGATGGCTCGATGGCGGTTTTCCCGCATTTCGTCTTCGACCGTTCAAAGCCCGGCATCATCTCGGTCGGCCGCGACGGGCGTCGCTTCGTCAACGAAAGCACCAGCTACCACCTGTTTGTGTCGGCCATGTATGCGGCGAACAAGGATGGCAGCCATGTGCCCACCTATCTGATTGCCGACGCTACGGCGCTGAAGACATACGGCATGGGGATGATCCGACCCGGCGGGGCAAACATCGCACCATTCCTCGCCGATGGTTACCTGACCGAGGCTGCGACGCTCGACGAACTCGCCAGCAAGCTCGGCATCGACGCTGCCGGCCTGAACGACAGCGTGGCTAGGATGAACGCCTATGCAAGGACCGGCACGGACGCCGATTTCGCCCGCGGCACCACCGTCTACGAAAAGGCCAATGGCGATCCGACGCATGGGCCCAATCCGACGCTCGGGCCGCTCGAGACGGCTCCCTATTATGCCGTCAAACTCTGGCCTGGCGATATCGGCTCGGCCATAGGCCTGGTCGGCGACAAAAATGCCCAGCTTCTGCGGCGCGACGGATCGGCGATCTCAGGCCTTTACGCCTGCGGCAACGATTTGCAGTCGATCATGGGCGGGGTCTATCCCGGCCCAGGCATCACGGTTGGCCCGGCTATCGTGTTCGGGGCCATCGCCGCCCGTCATGCAGCCCGCCGCGCCGTCGCTGCTCGCAAGGGGAAAGCTGCATGAGCCTCGTCCTTGTGACCGGCGGAACCGGCTTCGTCGGCCTGCGAACCGTCAGGGCATTGCAGGCGGCCGGGCACCGGGTCCGGATCTTTGACCTAGCTCCCAAGCCGGAACGACTATCCGTCATGGATGGCGTCGAGATCGTCTCGGGCGACATCACCGATGCCGCCGCGGTGGCGAAAGCTGCCGATGGATGCAACGGAATTGTCCATCTCGTCGGCCTGATGACGGTCGATTGTGCCCGCAGCCCGGCGCTCGGCACGCGCGTCAATCTTCTAGGCAGCATCAACGTGTTCGAGGCGGCAAAGGCAAAGCGCCTACCGATTGCCTATCTGAGTTCGGCCGGCGTGTTCGGACTCGACGATGCCGTCAATCCGAGGCCGATGACGGTCTATGGGGCGACAAAGCTTGCGGTCGAAGGCATGGCGCGGGCCTATCTGCTCGACCACGGCATCCCGAGCCTCGGCCTTCGCCCCTACATCGTCTACGGCCCCGGCGAAAGCGCTGGCATCGCGGCTGGTCCGTCGATCGCGCTTGGAGCCGCCGTGCGCCGCGAACCGGCTGAAATCCGTTTTTCCGGCCGCGTCGGCTTCGTCTACGTGGACGACGTGGCACAGATGTTGTCGACCGCGATGACAGTGCCGCTGGAAGGAGCGACCGTTCTGACCATGGCCGGCGATACGGTGGAGATGACCGATTTTGTCGCCGAACTCAGGCACCAGTCCGGCTGGAACGAGATCCGGATCAGCGGGCCGCCCTTGCGTATTCCCGCCAATTTGGCGTCGGACCCGGTGCCACACCTCCTCGGCAATCAGCCTGTCACGACCGTCAGCAACGGCATCGCCCGGGCCTTGGCCGAACTGAAGGAGACCGCCGGTGTTGAATAGTCCAACGTTTCGCCCCCATCGTCCATTTGCCGATGACGGGGCCTATGTTTTTGTCGAGCTTGAGAACGACCGGACAAGGGTCGGATCGCATGCCGAGGGGAGGAAGGCGTGAATATACATATAAAGGTCGATGGGGAGACCAAGCTCTTCCCGATCATCGGCCATCCGATCGGACAGGTGAAATCGCCCGCTTCGCTCAGCCAGATCATGGCCGATCGCGGCTTTAACGGCATCGTCGCACCGGTCCATATTCTCCCCGAAGACCTGGCCGGCTGGCTGTCGCAGGCAAAGAGCATGCGCAATGTCGCGGGCATCATTGTCACGGTACCGCACAAAGTCCCCTGCCTCGAATTCTGCGCCCGCATATCGGCCCGCGCAAAGGCATCTGGCGCCGTCAACATCATGACCCGCGATGGCGACGACTGGGTGGGCGACGCAACCGACGGACACGGCTGCCTTGACGGTATCGCGGCCCAAGGCTTCGAGATCGCCGGCAAGTCTGCGCTTCTGGTGGGTACTGGCGGCGCCGGAGCGGCCATCGCCTACGAAATCCTGGCACGCGGCGCCTCGGAACTGGCCCTGCACGATCTCGACACGCACAAACGCGATGCGTTGATCGCGCAGTTGAACAAGGCATTTCCGGGTCGTGCGCGGATAGGCTCAACAGATCCACGCGGTTTTGCACTCGTCGCCAATGCCACGCCACTTGGCATGCGGGAGACCGATCCCCTGCCGGTGCAGACGGATCTTCTGACCTCAGACCAGTTCGTCTCGGACGTCGTGACGCGACCGGCCGTGCCGCCGCTGATTGCTGCTGCCCGCGACAAGGGCTGCGGCACCATGTCCGGGTCAGGCATGTTCGACGCCCAGGCCGTGCTGCTGGCCGATCTGTTGATGGGGACACGCACGATCGACGCCTAGGCGATCGAGACGAAGACACCGCAGGCCCGGGTCTACGCCCGGGCATGAGGATACGGCGACAAGGGAGGAGACCTGGCCGCCGGGACGGAAATATCGATCAGCCAAGGAGGAAGGTCATGATCAGAAAACTTATCACCACGACTGCAATGGTACTGGCGCTCGGCGCAATGCCGGCGCTTGCCGAACTGAAGGTCGGCTCGATCGTCGAGTTGTCCGGACCCGGTGCCGCGGCCGGCACCAACTTCCGCGATGGCGTGAAGATGGGCTTTGAGGAAATCAATGCCCAGGGCGGCATTCTCAAGGAGCCGGTCAAGGTTCTGGAATATGACAGCCAGACCGACCCACAGGTTTCGCGCGCCATGGTGCAGAAGGGTATCGACGACGGCATCTACGCGATCATGGGAACGGTGTTCTCGTCATCAACCGTGGTCAACATGCTGGTCGCGCGTCAGGCCGGCATTCCGCAGTTCACCGGCTCCGAGGCTCCGTCCATCGTCGCCATGAAAAACCCCTACATCTTCCGCACCGCCTTCGGCTCCCAAAAGGGCGTGCCGAAACTTGCCAAATACATGTCCGAGACGATGGGCCTGAAAAAGGTCGGCGTCGCCTGGGCCAATACCGAATTCGGCAAGGGCGGCCACAAGGCTTTCGTCGATGCGATGAAGGCTGCCAATATCGAGATCGTCGTCGATGTGCCGTCCGAACAGGCGCAGGCTGACTTTTCCGCCGACGTGCTGAAGCTGAAGGGCTCCACTGCCGAAGCCTTCTTCATCTATTACACCGAGGAAGAAAGCGCCCGCTTCCTGCGCGAGGCCCGCAAGCAAGGCTTGAACAAACCCCTTCTCGGCGAAACTACTCTGATCGGCCACAAGGTCATCGAACTTGCCGGCGATGCAGCCAACGGCGCTATGGGCCATGTCGGCCTGACGCCCGATGCCGATATCCCCGCCGTCAAGGAAATGGTCGAGCGCTTCAAGACGAAGTTCAAGTACACGCCCGACCACAATGCCATCAAAGGCTACACCGCCGCCTGGACGCTGAAATACGTCACGGAAATGGTCGGCAAGCCGGACAGCAAGGCCATCGCGGAAAAGCTGCACGGTCTCAAGCTGACAGCCAAGGAGCACCCCGGCGTCCTGATGGATATGAGTTGGGACGATACCGGCGAGATGTCGCGCGAAAGCTTTGTCGTGAAAGTCGAGAACGGCAAACAGGTGGTCCAGGCGGTGCTGCCGCCGAACTGATGCCGATCGCATGACGAGACAAGTGCCGGCGGTTCGCGCCGCCGGCACGTCGTCATCAATCCTGCACGTCACGCCGATTACCAGCCCGTGAGGACGACCCCATGGCCGAGTTTATCCAGATTATTGTCTCCGGTCTCGCCGCCGGCTCCATCTACGCGCTTGCGGCAGTCGGCTTCACCCTGTTGTGGCAGGCATCGCAAACCATCAACTTTGCCCAAGGCGAGTTCGTCATGCTGCCGGCGTTTTTCGTGCTGGTTGGTATGACAGTGTTTGGCCTGCCGCTATGGCCGTCCGTGGCGCTGGCGCTCGCGCTGTCGCTTCTTATCCTCGGCGTGGCCTTCAAGCGGCTGATCGTCGAACCGATGCTGCCGCACGGAACGCTGCCGCTGGTCATCGCCACCATTTCGCTCGGCCTCCTGATGAAGGAAAGCGTCAAGGAATTTTACGGCGCGACCGCCCAGCCCTTCCCTGCGATCTTTCCGCAGACGGTCTACGAGATCGCCGGCGCCAGCGTTTCTATGCAAGATATCGGCAATCTCGTTGTCTCGATGCTCGCAATCGGCAGCCTGCAGCTGTTTCTCAACCGAACACGGACCGGCCGATGCATGCAGGCCAGCGCCCAGAATCCGGCGGTCGCCGAAATCCTCGGCGTCAACGTCAAGCGCATGGTGCTCTATACATTTCTGATCAATGCCGGCCTTGCCACCGTGGCCTCGGTGCTGATCTCGCCGATCTATCTCGCCAAGTTTTCCAATGGTGAAACGCTCGGCCTCGTCGCCTTCATCGCCGCCATCGTCGGCGGGTTCAACCAGATCCGCGGCGCCCTGGTCGGCGGTCTGCTGATCGGCGTGATCGACAATCTGTCAGCCGTCTACATCTCCGCCCAGTACCGCTCGGCCATGCCGCTTCTGCTGCTGATCGCCATCATCCTCTTGCGTCCGCAGGGCCTGCTCGGCACCTCGGAAGGGAGAACCGTATGATCCGCCTGAAACCGTTTCTGCTTCTGCTGGGTATTGCTGCCCTCGTCGCCGCTCCGATCGGCCAGGGCAACTACATTGTCTACACGCTGGCCTCGTGGCTGATTTTCTCGATCACCGCCATGGGTCTCAACCTGACGCTCGGTTATGCCGGCCAAGTCAGCCTGGCGCAGGCCGCCTTCATGGGCATCGGCGCCTACATCACCGCGCTGATGACACTCAACGGCATTCACTGGGGACTGGCCGTGATCGTGTCGATCGCAGCAAGCTTCGCGGTCGGCTTGCTGCTCGGCTACCCCGCGCTGCGGGTTCAGCACCACTTCCTCGCCTTCGTCACGCTTGCCTTCAACACGCTGTTGTTCCTCGTGCTGCGCAACGAGGAAGAGATTACCGGCGGTTCGTTCGGCCTTGTCGGCATGCCCCGGCCGTCGTTTTTCGGCATCACCACCGACAGCAACATCGCCTTTTACTATTTCACGCTGGTCTGCTTCGTCGTGTCCGCTAGCGCCATGTGGTGGATCCTGCGCTCTCCCTGGGGGCGAGCCTTCAGGGCGCTGCGCGAAAATCCGATCCGCGCCGAAAGCCTTGGCCTTAAGGTTCGACGCCAGACACTGCTCGCCTTTGCCATCGGCTCTGCGTTCGGCGGTCTTGCCGGCGCGCTGCAGGCACCGCTGGTGCAGTTCATCGAGCCCAGCAGCTTTGCACTGATCCATTCCCTGAAAATCCTGCTGATGGTGGTGGTCGGCGGTTCGGGCTTCTTCTTCGGCCCGATGCTGGGTGCCGCCGTGGTGATCCTCCTGCCGGAACTGCTGCGCTTCACGGAAGGCTATTACCTGATCATCTACTCGACGCTGGTGATCGTCCTGATGGTGTTTTCGCCAACCGGCCTGATCGGGGCCGGCAAGAAACTCGCGGAAAGGTTCCGGCCCAAGCATGAAGCCCGCCGGGACCTCAAACAGGGAGTCCAGCTATGAATGCGGCGGCCCAGGAGGTCATTCTTTCGGTTCACAACATCTCGAAACGGTTCGGCGGCATCCGTGCCGTCCATCAGGTCAGCTTCGATGTGCATAAAGGCGAAATCCTCGGATTGATCGGCCCGAACGGGTCGGGCAAATCGACGCTGTTCAACTGCATTCTTGGCCAGTCGAAGCCGACCGAGGGGCACTGCCAGATCAACGGCAAGTCCACCGATGGCGTAAGGCCTGCCGACCTGTCTCTGATGGGGGTCGGCCGCACCTTCCAGCAGCTCTCGGTCTTCCCCAACATGACGGTGCTCGACAATGTCATTGTGGCCGGCCAGGAGCACGAAGGTTCGATGCTGTCGCGCCTGTTCGGCAAATCGGATGCCGGACTGACGACGAAGGCCGAACAGCTGATCGAGTTCTTCCGGTTGACGCCTTACCGCGATACGCCGGCGGGCTCGCTCTCCTATGGCCAGCAAAAGCTGGTGGATGCCGCCATGGCCTTCATGGCGGGACCCGGCATCGTACTTCTCGACGAGCCGGCCGGCGGCGTTAACCTGACCATGCTCGGGCACCTCAAGGACCGGCTGATCACCTACAACCGCGAACACGGCACAACCTTCGTGGTCATCGAGCACAATATGGAGTTCGTCATGTCGCTCTGCACCCGCGTCATCGTGCTGGCGCAGGGCGAGATCATCGCCGAGGGGACACCGGATGAAATTCGGGCGAACCAATTGGTCATCGACGCGTATCTCGGAGGCTGACATGCTGGAAGTGAAAAACCTCAATGGCGGTTACGGCCGCATCACAATCCTCAACGGGACGTCTTTCAGCATACCGAAAGCGTCCATCACCACGGTGATCGGTCCGAACGGCGCTGGCAAATCCACGGTGTTCAAGGCGATCTTCGGGTTGCTCAACATCAATTCCGGCTCCATCCACCTGGAAGGCGAGGACGTGACGCGTAAGCGCCCGGCCGAGATGATTACCCGTGGCGTTACCTACGTGCCACAGGGCCGCAATGTCGTGCCGCAACTGTCCGTGCTGCACAATCTCGAACTCGGCGGCATCACCGCCAAGGATCAGGCGCGGGTGAAAATGCGGATGGAACAGGTCATGGACCAGTTCCCGATGCTGCGCCAGCGCAAGGACCAGAAGGCAATCGAGCTCTCCGGCGGCCAGCAGAAACAGCTTGAGATCGCCCGCGCGCTGCTGCTCGATCCGAAGCTGATCCTGATCGACGAACCGTCGATCGGCCTGTCCCCCAATCTTGTGCAGGAGGTGTTCCAGACGCTGACCCGCCTGCGCGACCAGGGCGTGACGATCCTGATGGTCGAACAGAATGCCAAGGCGGCGCTCGCCATGTCCGATTATGGTCTGGTCCTGGAACTCGGCCAGACGCGGATGTTCGACAGGTCGGACAAGCTGCTCAATGACCCGCGTGTCGGCCAGCTGTTTCTCGGCGGTCACATCGAGGATGCCGCCTGATCGATCCTCGCGATCGCATAACCTTTTCGGCGAAGCGTTCTCAAGGGGACGCGTCGCCGAAATCACCGAAAGCGGCCCATCCGCCGTCGACCGGAAGCACCACGCCGGTGATCGCCGATGCCGCTGGAGAGGCTAGAAAATTCACGGCGGCAGCTACCTCCTCGGCCATGATCAGCCGCCCGATCGGCGTGCGGCGGCGAAGCGTTGGCAGATCGATCCGGCCTGCGGCCGCCAGCTTTTCCACGAGCGCCGTCTGCACGAAAGCCGGCGCAACGGCATTGACCCGCACACCACGCCCAGCCCACTCGCAGGCCATCGCCCGCGTCATGGCAACAATCCCGGCCTTGGCAGCACCATAGGCATTGCGCTTGGGAAGACCGGTCAGTCCGGCAATCGAGGACAGGTTGACGATTGCGCCATCGCCCCGCGCGACCATGCCACGCGCCACTTCCCGCGACATCAGAAACGTGCCGGCCAGATGCACATCGAGCACCCTCCGGAAAGCCTCGATCCCCTGCTCCAGCGTTGGCAGGTGGCTGTCGCCGATCCCGGCATTGTTGACCAGCACACTGAACGGAGCCGAACCAGCTACCGCGGCCACCTGCGCCTCGTCGGTCACATCGCACGCCATGCCGCGATGGACATCGCCCAATTCGGCCGCCCGCGCGGCGGCTTTTTCGCCGTCGATATCGGCGATGGTGACGCGGTGGCCGCTTTGAGCAAGCGCTCGGGCAATTGCCAGGCCGATCCCGTCGGCGCCGCCGGTGACGAGGGCTTCACGCATAACCAGGCCTCGGTACCAGTCCCATCAGCGATTGCGACAGCCCCCCATCGACGAGGATGTCTTGTCCCGTGATGTAGGATGCGCGCGGCGAGGCGAGAAACAAGGCTGTATCTGCCAGGTCTTTGGGGCTTGCGATACGGCCGACGGGGACCATGGCTTCGCGTCGCGCTTTGACCTGCGGATCGGCGTAGAAGGTTTCGGAAAGCGCCGTGCGCACCAGTCCCGGGCTCAACGTGTTCGAGCGGATGCCCTTCGGTCCCCATTCATAGGCAAGCTGTCGCGACAGCATCAGGATCGCCGCCTTCGATGCGGAATAGGCGCCGCTTGCGGGTTGAGGGTGGCTGCCCGAGATGCTTGCCACATGCACCAATGCGCCCCGCCCACGGGACATCATGCCGCGACCGAACGCCTGCGCGGTCACGAGACAACCCGTGAGGTTGACGGAGAGCATCGCCGACCAGTCGGCCTCGGAGACGCTTTCGAGCGGGCCGGGCCGCAGAATTCCGGCGTTGTTGATGAGGATATCAGCGCCTCCCTGCGCCTCGACCGCCTCCGCCGCTGCGGCAACGTCGTCTGCCCGCGACACATCACACTTGAGCGAGAAACTACCCATACCCAGTTCGGCAGCGAGCGACGCCGTCTGCGCCTCGTCACGGTCGAGCAGCACGACCCGCACACCTTCCGCAGCGAAGGCGCGCGCCAGCCCCTGACCGATGCCGCCTCCGGCGCCGGTGATGACGGCCGTCTTTCCCTCCAGTCCAAGCCAGCTCATGCCGCGTCTCCCTCCCCCGTCGCCGCCGGTGCGATCCCTGCGAGATAGCGCCCGGTGATCCAGCCGAATGTCATTGCCGGGCCGAGCGTGATCCCGGCACCGGGATAATTGCCGCCCATGATCGAAGCCCGGTCGTTACCAACCGCAAACAGGCCATCGATCACCCGGCCATCCCGATCGACGACCGCGCCCTCCACTGTGGTTTTCAGTCCGTCGAACGTTCCGAGGTCGCCGATTTCCAACCGGACGGCGTAGAACGGCCCTTGCTCCACAGGCGCAACCGAAGGGTTGGGCTTGTGGTCGGGATCGGCAAGGTATCGGTTGAAGGTCGTCTCGCCCCGATGGAACTGTTCGTCTAGGCCTTGCCTGGCGCCCCGGTTGAATTCGGCCACGGTCGCCACCAGACCGGTCGCATCGATCCCGCAGACCTTGGCGAGATCGGCAAGCGTCTTGCCTTTCTTGAGGTACCCGTTCCGTAGCCACGGCAGGAGTGGCACCGGCGCCGGCTTTGCGTGGCCAAGACCATACTTGCGGATCGCCCGATGGTCGCAAATCAGCCACGCGCCCCCCTCGCCCGCCGCAACCATGGCAGCGCCGACATCGTGGTAGCTCTCGCTCTCATTGGTAAATCGCCGGCCATTGGACAGAACGGCGATCATGCCCGGCTTGTAGCGATCGAGCAGATGCGGAAAATAGCCTATGCCTGGCACACGGCTGATCGGCATCCAGGCGGCCGGCTGGGCGAATTCGGCATCAAATGCGCCGCCTGCGTCCTCACCGAGACGGATGCCGTCGCCGGTATTGCCGTCCGGTACTGGCGAAAAATGCTCACCGCCTGCCTTGAGATGGGCGTAGATCCCGGCTCGCCTCGCGAGATCCTGCGCATATCCTCCGCAGGCAAGGACTACGCCCCGCCGGGCGACGATACGGCCGGGTGACGCGCCACCGACCTCGACACCGGTGATACGACCACCGTCCTTGGTCATCCGTAGCGCCGGCGTATCGGTCAGGATCGGAATATCGAGATCGAGACAGGCTGCGGCCAGCCGCGCTGCCAGCGCGTTGCCGCTCGTGACCTGGACGCCGCGGCCGTGACGCACAACCTCGCCGGCATGCGCGACAAGGCGTTTCATCACGTAGAAAAACGAGGTCAGCGATTTGGTGGCGTTGAAGAAATGCCTGATATCGGCATTGGACGAGTTGAACATCATGCCCATGAACGTGATCGAGCCGAGCGGCGGCCGCAGCCGCGCAAGATCGCTGCCGAGCACGCTGCTGTCGAAAGGCGCCGCCAGCACCGAGCGCCCGACATCGACGCCGCCATCCACCGTCGGGTGATAGTCCGGGTAAAGCGTGGGGACGAATTTCACCACCGTCTCGCGTTCGAACCAGTCGAGCATTTTCGGACCGGCCTCGAGAAACGCGTCGATCGTTTGCGCGTCGAACCAGTTCCCGGTCTCGGCCTTGAGGTAACGGCGCGCCGCGTCGCGCGTATCGTTCGGGTTGTTCGATTTCCCGTGCCGGTTTCCAGGTATCCACAGCACGCCACCCGAAAACGCGGTCGTGCCGCCGAATACCGGCTCCTTCTCGATCACGATGACCGACAGGCCGTGTTTCCTCGCCGTGATCGCGGTGGCAAGCCCTCCCGCGCCCGATCCGACGACCAGCACGTCACAGACGTGCCCCTCCTCCCTCTTCGGCTCCATCCGCTTCTCCCGGTCGCGTTTGATGGAGATCTTGCTAACCCGCATACCGGGGATGACCAATGGACGCCGTCGCGCAATTGTTGCACTATTTGGCAGGGAGATAATGAGGAGGACACATGGGAAGCTTGGCCGCAGGCGGCATTCCGCTTTACTATCTCTATGGCGATCAGGGTGCCGACGTCGATCTGGACTTCCTGCATATCGAACCCTTGCGTGACCGCAGCGGGCCAAACGATTGGAGAATTCGTCCGCATGCCCATCCGGACCACATGCAGGTTCTGCTCGTTAGAGAGGGGGGTGGAACGATCCGCATGGAGGATCAAATCTCATTCATACCCGCGCCTGCGATCATGGTCGTTCCAGCCGGAATTGTTCACCAGATCGATTTTGATCCGGGGACTGACGGATACGTGGTGACGGCCGCACTCGGTTGCCTGAAGGCAGCGTCAAGCTCGGACCCGCGGCTCGAAACAGCCGCATCGAGACCGGCAGTCTACCCGATCGAAGGAACCGGCGTCAGCATTCCGGCCGTCGTCGATACGTTTCACTGGCTGCATCGGGAATTCATCTGGTCGGCACCCGGCCGGCGCATATCGATGATGGCGCACTACATGCGGCTGCTCGTGATCGTGCTGAGGCTCAACATCACCCATGACGAGACCGGTATATCCACGCCAGACCGGGGTTATGATCTGCTTTTGCGCTACAGGGCCCTCTTGGAGCGCCACTTCCGGACGGAGCGATCCTTGACCTTCTACGCGAAAGAGCTGGCGGCGACGCAGGCGCGGCTCAATGCGGCCTGCAAGGCACGCGCCGGCAAGACCGCGTCGGACCTGCTCTACGAGCGGCTGTTGATGGAAGCCAAGCGCTACCTCGTCTATACCGAGAGCAGCGTCGCGCAGGTGGCCCATATGACCGGTTTCGACGACCCCGCCTATTTCAACCGCTTCTTTACCCAGCGTGTCGGAATCTCTCCGGGGACCTATCGCAAACAGGCGGCACGCCACGACAACTGATAGGCTCAATTGTCCAATCTCTTGCAGACCTTATCCATGTTCGCGGCCGGTCCGGCGTGCCAGACTGACGCGATGGGAGACGGTGATGATCCACGAATGGCGAACCTATCAGCTAAAGCCGGGCGCAACCGGCGAGTACCTCGCGCTGCTTGCAGACCTCGGGCTTCCACTTGTGACACGGCACCTGCCACTTCTCGGCTACTGGCAGGCGGAAACCGGCCCTCTGAACGTGATCCACCATCTCTGGACCTATGCGGACTGGGCTGAACGCGAAGCATGCCGCGCCGCACTCTCGAATGAAGAGGCTTGGGTAAACGGCTTCATCCCCCAGGCTTTCCCGATGGTGTTGCAGCAGCACAACTATCTGGCGACGCTTGGGCGCGGATCACCCGTTTTCGACACGGCCGTCGCCGACCGTCACCGGCAGCATGGCCCACGGCCCGCAGGCACGCCCTTGTTTGTCCCTGACTGTGCAGGATTGGTGACCGGCCATGCGCCGCCTGATGCGGTCGCGCTGCTCGAGCCGTTTTCCGGTTCGACAGAAGGTCCTCTTGCCCTGCTTCCACGTCACGCTGATCCGTTGAGGTTCGTCGGTGGGTATGAAGGACAGCACACCGTACTGCGCCCCTTGTCGTTTTCGCCGCTTTGAACGCTGTGCAACTTGCCGCTACACCTGCGCAAATGTCTCTTTCAGTTTCAAGCCGAGCGTTACCGCACGCGCTATCATCAGGATCATCATCGCTGTCCACAAACCTTCATTTCCCCAGACCTGCTGCAGACCATAAGCGGTGGCGATGAAGATGGAGGTGGAGATGATCATGCTGTTGCGCATATCGCGGGCGCGCATGGCTCCGATCATGATGCCATCAAGCATGAAGCTGGTCACGGAAACGAGCGGCAACGCGATCAGGAAGGGAAGCAGGGCAATGGCGGCGGTACGAACATCTTCCCGATCGGTGAGGAGCGAGACGATCGATGAGCCAGCGAAGGCGTAAACGACCGAAAACAGAAACGCCACCAGACCCGACCACACAAACGCGGCCTTGATCACCTGGGCGAGCGCCTTTTTTTGCCGCGCACCGATGACTGAACCGACAAGGGTTTCAGTGGCATTCGCAAACCCGTCCAACCCATAGGATGTAAAGCCGTGGAGGTTGAGAAGGATGGCATTGGCGGCGAGGATCGTGTCGCCTTCCTTGGCACCGCTGCGGGCAAACCAGCCGAAACAGAGCAGAAGGAAGAAGCTTCGCAGAAAGATGTCCCGGTTGACCGCGACCAGCCGTCGAAGTGCCAACCCGTCCAGCAGCTCTTTCATCCGCACTGCGGGATGCGCACCGAATGGCTTGATGATGAAGAGGCCTGCGATCAAGGCCACCCATTCGGCAACGGCGGTCCCCGCCCCTATGCCGGCGACACCCCAGTCGAAAACAAGAACCAGCGTGAGAGTTGCGAGCAAGTTGACGATATTAAGGGCGACTTTTAGCGCCAGTGAGATCATCACGCGCTGGCAACCGAGAAGGTAGCCGACAAGGACAAAATTTCCGAGCGTCGCAGGCGCTGACCAGATTCTGGCGAATGCATAATCCGACGCGCTCCGGTAGACCGCTTCACTGCCGCCGAGGAATCCGAGTCCGATCTCGATGATCGGCTTTTGCAGCAGGATGATCACGGCACCGCCGGCAGCGGCGATAAGCAGCGCCCGAAACAGATGCATGCGCATGAGCGTGCTATCTTTGGCACCCCACGCCTGGGAGACCAGACCGGTCGTTGCCATGCGCAGAAAACTGAAACTCCAGAAAAGGAAATTGAACAGCACGCCGCTCAGCGCGACCCCGCCGAGAAAGAAAGACCCCGGGAGATGTCCAGCCACCATCGTATCGACAAGTGACAGGATCGGCTGAGCCAGATTTGCGAGAATGATGGGAAGCGCCAGAAAGACCATCCGACGGTTCCAGTTTTCATTTGCTCCCTGTTCCGGCAAGATGGTCATAAGCCGAAAGGGCCTGAGCAGAAGAGCTTCGCCTGCCCTCTAGTCTTGATCGACATCGTATTGCCCCCATCGGTCGGCTTTTTGTTGGACCTCATGTTGGCTTCACCAGTCCATGACGACCTTTCCGGAATTGCCGGAGCGCATGGCCTCGAACCCGTCTCTGAAGGAGTCGATGCCAATGCGGTGGGTAATGAGAGGCGAAAGGTCGAGGCCGCCCTGCACGAAGGCGATCATCTTGTACCAGGTCTCGAACATTTCCCGCCCGTAGATGCCCTTGAGATTGAGCATCTTGAAGATCACCTTATTCCAGTCGATCTCGAACCCGGTCGGCGCGATGCCGAGAATGGCAATCTTGCCGCCATTGTTCATCTTGTCGATCATGTCGCGGAAGGCGGGGGCCGCGCCCGACATTTCCAAACCGACATCGAAGCCCTCGGTCATACCGATGCGCTTCATCACGTCCGACAGGTTTTCCTTGGACGCATCGACGACGTGGTCGATGCCGAGCTTTTCGGCAAGTGCCAGACGTACCGGGTTGATGTCGGTGATGACGACCTTGCGGGCGCCCGAGCGCTTGGCAACCATCGCACCCATGATGCCGATCGGACCGGCTCCGGTCACCAGGACGTCCTCGCCGACCAAATCGAAGGAGAGAGCGGTGTGCACGGCGTTGCCGAACGGATCGAAGATCGCGGCAATCTCGTCCGGCACATCATCCGGGATCGGCACGACATTGTCTTCGGGAATGCAGACGAATTCGGCAAACGATCCGGGCCGGTGGACACCCACGCCCAACGTGTTGCGGCAAAGGTGTCCGCGCCCCGCGCGGCAGTTGCGGCACTTGCCGCAAACGATATGCCCCTCGCCGGAGACGCGCGCGCCGACCTGGACCTTGGTGACCGCAGAGCCCACCTGCGCGATCTCACCGCAGAACTCGTGGCCGACGACCATCGGCACCGGAATGGTTTTTTGGGCCCAACTGTCCCAGTTCCAGATATGAACGTCGGTGCCGCATATCGCGGACTTCTTCACCCGGATCAGCACGTCGTTGGGGCCGGGGTCCGGAACAGGGATATGCTCCATCCAGAGACCGGTTTCGGCTGTCGACTTGACGAGGGCGCGCATCATGTTGGTCATCGAAAAATTCCTGTCAATGAGTTGGATCGGTTCGGGCCGGGCGTCTACTCGATCACGCGCAGTTCCCTGCCGACCTCTTCGAACGCCGCAATGGCCCGGCGCACATCGTCCTCACTATGCGCCGCAGACATCTGGGTGCGGATACGGGCCTGGCCTTTGGGTACGACCGGGAAGGCGAAGCCGACGACGTAGACACCCTTTTCCAGCATCCTCGCCGCCATGTCCTGCGCCAGCGACGCATCGCCGAGCATGACGGGAATGATCGGATGCCCCTCGCCCGCCAACGTGAACCCAAGCTTGCTCATTTCATCGCGGAAGAGACGGGAATTGGCTTCTAGCCGGGCGCGCAATGCGTCACCATTGTCGATCAGGTCAAACACCTTCAGCGAGGCGCTCGCAATCACCGGAGCGAGGGTGTTGGAAAACAGATAGGGACGCGAGCGCTGGCGCAGCCAGTCGACCACTTCCTTCTTGCCGGACGTGTAGCCGCCCGATGCACCGCCAAGCGCCTTGCCGAGCGTGCCGGTGATGATATCCACCCTGCCCTCGACGCCGCAATGTTCCGCCGAGCCACGACCGTGCTTGCCGACGAAGCCAACGGCGTGGCTGTCATCGACCATGACCATGGCGCCATATTTCTCGGCAAGGTCGCAGACGCCCGCAAGATTGGCGATGATGCCGTCCATCGAAAACACGCCGTCTGTGGCGATCATCTTGAACCGGCTGCCTTCGGCCTTTTTCAGTTCCTCCTCCAGCGCCGCCATGTCGTTATTGGCGTAGCGGAAGCGTTTCGCCTTGGAGAGGCGCACTCCGTCGATGATCGAAGCGTGGTTGAGTGCGTCCGATATGATCGCGTCCTCCTCGCCGAGAAGCGTCTCGAACAATCCACCATTGGCATCAAAGCAGGACGAATAGAGGATCGTATCCTCCAATCCCAGAAACTTCGAAATCCGGTCTTCGAGCTGCTTGTGCTCTTCCTGCGTCCCGCAGATGAAACGCACAGATGCCATGCCGTAGCCGTAACGATCCAGCGCGTTCTTGCCGGCCTCCACCAGTTCGGCGTTGTCGGCAAGGCCCAGATAATTGTTGGCGCAAAAATTCAAAACCTTGCGACCAGATGCGACTTCGATCTCGCCGGCCTGTTTGGAAACGATCACCCGCTCGGTCTTGTAGAGACCCGAAGACCTCAGACCCGCAAGTTCGGTGGAGAGATGTGCGAGGAATGCGTTGCTCATTGTGAATGCAACCTTGTTTGCCTCCGACGCATCCGCGTCGCGGCTTGGAGAAATTCGGATATGGGACAGGAGAAGCGCGTTGACGCTCCTGCCTCCCCTGCCTCGACCTTAAGCTGCTCGGTCCGTTTGCCGGACGATGAAGCAATGATCGAAGGCTTACGATGGTCACGCGGCCGAGGGTGCAAACCCGTTTTGGCAAAGGGTCTTTAAATCATCCAATGACATTACGTCTAGATCAAGCGCGTTGAGAAGATCGTTCTCAGCCGCGAATTCACGTCCGTACATGGCCGAGAAGATCCGGACACCGGCTTCGTGAAGCCGGTACCGGTCTCGTGACATGGATCCTGCGCGTTGCAGGAAGGCGCGCGACGTACGTGCGCCGAACCACGCCGCACATCTGAATACAACCGTGTGTTCAGATGTCCGGTAGGGTGCATTCCTGTCTTGTGGTCGGCGGCTGGCAGCGCAATGACCAACATGTTTGCGCCGGACCCCTGGGCGGCCGCTTCGGTCACAGCCGTGGTGTTGAAAGCGCCGCCGATCGCCCATCGGCTACAAGAAGATTGTCCCCACACCCGAAGCAGACCAAAGGATACTGCCATCTCCTTGCTACTCACCGAAAGCTGCCACTGCCACTGCCACTGCAATTGAACGCATTAGCCGGAAAGGCCAATGCAGTAGTCTGATACCCACTGCGTTTTTTGGAACGATAACCGCGTCGGTCTGTTGTAGGGCCACATGCAGGGAGTGGGACATGCGCAAAGTACTCGTGGTGGACGACGAGGTGTTGATCCGGATGACGGTCACAGACGCCCTGGAGGATGCGGGGTTCGAGGTCATAGAAGCCGGCACGGTGGACGAGGCCCTGGACAAGATTGACGACGGGACCATTCACTTCCTGTTCACGGATATCCAGATGCCAGGCCTTCTGACGGGTGTGGACCTTGCCCACGAAGTCGCCGCTCGCTTCCCTCACGCCGGGATCGTGGTTGCCTCCGGTCGCATCACGCCCGGTGAGATCGATCTGCCATCTTCGGCACAATTTTTCTCCAAGCCGTATGACCTTGATCTGATCGTTGCGCGCTTCGAGTCGATGTCGAAAAGCGCTGATCAGCGCGCTTCATCTAGCCATGTTTCCGAAACAAGCGGACGCTAACTTATTCACCGGCAACCGAGGCGACCGCGCAGACGTTCAACGACAAAACAGCTGCGCGTTAGCCCGTCGGTTTTCCGGCGCGGGCTTGCGGCCGAGGCCTTTTCCAAGCGGTCAAGAGGCAAGCCGGCTCGTGTCGATGATAAGCGTGACCAGCGCTCCGTCCGGTGTCCAGTTATAGGAGATCGTTCCTCCAAGGTGAGCGGACATGGTACGGTCCAGCATTCTGCTACCGTAGCCGGCCGGGCTCTGTGGGAAGACAACCTCGGGCCCGCCCTGCTCGATCCAGGTCACCATCAGATTGTTCTCCTCGACCGATCCGGACACATCCAGTGTTCCGGTGCCGACTGACAGGGCGCCGTATTTCAGTGAATTCGTGGCGAGTTCGTGGATCACCAGCGAGAGGCCTGTGGCTGCCGCCTCTCCCACGCCCATCCTTGGAACTGCTACCCGAATACGGCCAGCAAACGCCGCCGTCTCGTCATAGGGGGAGAGCAAGATCGTGATCAGGTCACCGAGAAGAGCGGCCTTGCCCTGCCCGCCAGGTAAAGGCCGGACAAGGTCGTGAGCACGGCCGAGAGCGGTTAGCCTTAGAGTGAGCTGTGAGGTCATATCGGCGATCGAACTCGAGGACCGGGATGTCATCTGCGTCAGCCCTGACGCGATGGCGAGCAGGTTCTTGACCCGGTGGCTCATTTCTCCGGCGAGAAGCTCATGCCCTTCTTCAGCCTGCTTGCGGCCTGTGACATCGAGAAAGATGCCGGTCATCTGCCGAGCCAGAATATCCTCATCGCTCCCCTGACCGCGTGCTGAGATCCAGCGAACTTCAACATCGCTCATGATCCTGAAGTCGATCTCGTAAGGTCCAACGACGGCACGTGTTGCCGAGAACGCTGCCCTCACACGATCGCGGTCGGCCGGATGGACCTTGGCCGACAGGTCCTCAAAGGACAGGACGCCATCGACCTCCAAATCCCATAGTGCATATCCACGCTGGTCCATCGTGAACGCGTCCGTATCGACGTTCCAGGTCCACAGCGCCACGCCTGCCGCCTTGATCGCGCGTCGCAGCTGACCGGATGTCCACTCGGTGTTCTGGTCCATCAAGATGGCATCCTTAAAGGTCGGACTTGCGGGCGCGCATTGCGATCAGGCCTGCGGATGCCTTGGCGATGTCGTCGGCATCCTTCGCGAGGCGTGCCTGCCGCAGCCTTTGTGTTTTCGTCTCGCGCGCCGCAACGAGGGAGTCCATTTCCGCGACGGCGTGATTTCGGGCAAAGAACTGCGTCTGCGTGTTGCCGAAGGCAATCTCGGCCTGCTGTCTGGATTTCGAATGGGTCTGTGTCATGGATTTTCCTGTGGTTGAGCCTGCTTTGAGCGAGCCAACAAAAAAGGCCAGGCTATAAGCCCGGCCTCTCAGATAACTTGGTGTCGTCGGTGCCAGTACATCCGTGGTCAAGGACGAAACCAGGTACGATTAGGCAGCCTGAAGGTTGCAGGCCGACATCTTGCCCGACTTCGCGTCGCGCTCGAGTTCGTAGCCAAGCTTCTGGCCTTCTACGATTTCGCGCATTCCCGCGCGCTCGACGGCAGAGATGTGGACGAACGCGTCAGCGCCGCCGTTGTCAGGCTCGATGAAGCCGAAACCCTTGGTGGAATTAAACCATTTTACTGTGCCTGTGGTCATGATGAACCCTTTCAAAGCAATGTTGAGTGACCGTAGGACCGAAGCCGAACGGATGAGTGTAACGATTGATTTTGAGAGGGAAGTTCGTTCAGAGCGCGGTGCCAATCGCGCGGTAACCAAAGTTCAGCAAGCAAAAGATCGATAAACCAAAGATAGAGACGAAGGGCCGCCAAGTCAACCTTTAGTTTTGACCTGCTCTGCAGACCCGTCCCGCACGACGAGGTTCGTTAGGGCTTGTCCGCCAACTTCCCCGCGCATACAGTCTGAAGAGGATGGTTGTGTATGCCAGCGTCCAAAAGAACTTGCCTCCGTCCGCGACGCACCGACGCTCATAGACTCTTTTCGGCCAAACTTCTCGCGCAGCCAAGGGAAACCGAAGCCAACAGGCCCCGTCCAACCCTAACAGCTCCAAAGATTGCGACCTTCCTTTGATCGACCCCCTTCACATGACAGCGCTTAAACGACTTGGTTGGTCGGACTTCTTTTCGGATCAGCTCACATCCGATGAAGACGAACTCGCGCCGCGGCGCATTGCCTCCGTCCACCGGTCGCGCGTGCAGGCTATTGATGCCGGTGGTCCGGCCGCCCTCGAGCTCCCAGCCAACGCCAACACAGCCGATTTCGCGGTCGGCGATTGGATCCTCGCCGACCCGATCAGCGGCATGCTGGTTCGCCGTCTCGAACGGAAAACTCTCTTTCAACGACGTGCGGGGAACGACACGATCCCGCAACTGGTTGCTGCCAACGTCGATACGCTGTTCATCGTGACGTCCTGCAACGCCGAATTCAACCTTTCAAGGTTGGAACGGTATCTGATCCTGGCCGAACAAGCCGGGAGCAACCCGGTGATCGTCCTGACAAAGGCGGACACGACCGAAGACGCTGACGTCTTCCGGGTCCAGGCGCAGGGACTGCAGCCTGGCCTGCCCGTTATCCTCCTGAACGGACGCTCGGTAGAGGCACGCGAACTCCTGGCGCCGTGGTGCGGCGAGGGACAGACCTGCGCGCTCGTGGGATCGTCGGGCGTTGGGAAATCAACCCTGGTCAACTCGCTCGTCGGGTCTCAGTCGGACACACAGAAGACCGGCACGATCCGGGAATACGACTCGCAGGGCAGACACACCACGACGGCACGATCGCTGCACGCGCTACCGGGTGGCGGATGGGTGATCGATACACCCGGGATCCGGACGCTGTATGTAAGTGATGTTGCCGACGGTATCGATGTCTTCTTTTCCGATATCGCCGAACTGGCATCGCAGTGCCGGTTTCGCGATTGCAGCCATGTCCACGAACCCGGATGTGCCGTTCAGGCTGCAGTCGCAAGCGGCGAACTTGCAGGCGATCGTCTCGACCGGTGGCGAACCCTGGTCACCGAAAATCGGGACAGGACGCCGGTCGTCAGCGGTCCACACGGCAACAAGATCTCCAGAAGAAAGCGCCACTAGGCGCGACCTCCCGCATGCTTGGCCGAAGCGCTTTGTTGAAGGGATGAGCCGCGGAGCGTGCAGATTCGTGACGCTTTGCCCCATCGGCTCGTTGCCCGTGATAGCCGACGCTACACCGTCCCCGATGTTTGAGAGCCGCTGATGGGGTGCCGGATCGTCATATTGCGAGAGGCGCATATGGCAGTCCGATGATGCCCAACCATGCCCTCCCTGATTGTATCGAGATAGATCGGTGGAAACCGCTTTCATTTGTGCTCCTGCAATAAAATTACTCCAGGCACCCTGATCGCGACACCATGGTATTCGCTGCTCGGTTTACCTGAACGTAAAATGTCGCTGCTTTCTCGATTCACGGTCTGGCGCGGATGCCAGGTCAGGATACCCCGGCTATCGCCCCTGCAGGACCCTGCAATTATGAGGTTAGTCGAGGCGCGCGGATATACACTCCGCATTTGAGTCGAGAGCAAAAAAGCCTTGCGGTTCCGATATTTCTGGCATTCACTCGCCCAATCGGACGGAAAACCAGGAGGATAACGGTATGTCATCTCGTCTCATGCGTGCGGCAGCGGTCGCTTTGCTCGGATCAACTCTGCTGGCTGGGGCACCGGCATTTGCTGAAACTGTGCTTCATCGTGGCAATTCCGGCGAACCGCAAACGCTCGATCAGGCCCAGACCTCGATCAATATCGAAGCCTTCATTCTGAAGGATCTTTATGAAGGTCTGACGATCTACGACGCGGCGGGCAAGATTGTACCGGGTGCAGCGGAGTCGTGGAAAGTCTCCGAAGACGGACTGACATACACGTTTAAGCTGCGTGAGAATGCCAAGTGGTCCGATGGCTCGCCCGTCACGGCGCAGGATTTCGAATTCTCGTTCAAGCGCGTGGAAGATCCGAAGACCGCCGCGAAATATGCGAACATCCTCTACCCGATCAAGAACGCGGAAATGGTCAACACCGGAAAGGCCGATCCGAAGGAACTCGGCATCAAGTCCGTCGATGACAAGACGTTCGAGATCACCCTCGAGCGCCCGACCCCCTTCTTCCTTGAACTTCTTGCTCACCAGACTGCCCTGCCTGTCTCCAAGGCAAGCCTTGAGAAGAACGGCGCCGATTTCGTCAAGCCAGGCACGATGGTGTCGAACGGGGCCTTCCAGCTCGTCAGCCATGTGCCGAATGACAGCCTCGTTGTCCAAAAGAACCCCAATTTCTGGGATGCCGCCAACGTCAAGCTCGACAAGGTGATCTTCTACCCGATCGACGACCAGGCCGCATCCGTCCGCCGCTTCGAGGCGAAGGAAATGGATCTCGTCTATAACTTCTCCGCTGACCAGATCGAGCGGCTGCGCTCGGCCTACAAGGACCAGGTGCACGTGTCGCCGACGCTTGCGACCTATTATTACGTCTTCGATGGCCGCGAGGCTCCCTTCAACGACGTTCGTGTCCGCCAGGCCCTGTCCATGGCCGTCGACCGCGATTTCCTGGCCAAGAAGATCTATAGCGGGTCGCAGCTTCCCGCCTATTCGCTGGTGCCGCCGGGCATGGCGAACTATGGCGAACCCGCCAAGGCCGATTTCGCAGAACTTTCCCAGCTCGACCGCGAAGACAAGGCGATCGAACTGATGAAGGAAGCCGGTTACGGTGAAGGCGGCAAGCCGCTCAATATCGAGGTCCGCTACAACACCAACCCGAACCACGAACGTGTCGCCACCGCCGTTGCCGACATGTGGAAAAACACGTTCGGTGCCAAGGTGACGATGAGCAATCTCGATGTCTCCTCGCACTACGCCTATCTCCAGGAAGGCGGCAAGTTCAACGTGGCACGTGCCGGCTGGGTTGCCGATTATGCCGATCCGGAAAACTTCCTCGCTTTGAACCTCTCGACCAACAAGACCTTCAATTACGGGCATTACGAGAGCAAGGAATTCGACGATCTGATGAAGAAGTCGTATGCGGAAACGGATCCGGCTGCGCGATCGAAGATCATGCATGAGGCGGAAACAATCCTGATGCGCGACCAGCCGATTGCTCCCTTCCTGACCCAGGCCGATCTGTGGCTTGTTTCGGACCACATCAAGGGCTGGCAGGACAATGCTGCCAATGAACACCTGAGCCGCTTCCTGAGCGTTTCCGAATAATCGACACGGGATGGCGTCCGACAGCGTTTCGGACGCCATCCCGCAGGAGACTACTGCATGCTGTCTTTTATCCTGCGCCGCCTTGCGAGCGCCGTCCCGACGCTTTTCATCGTCGTGACGATCTCCTTCTTCCTGATGCGTTTTGCTCCGGGCGGTCCCTTTAACCTGGAACGTCCGCTGCCACCCGCAACGATGGAAAACATCATGCGGACCTACCAGCTAGACCAGCCGTTATGGCGTCAATATCTCACCTATATCGGCAATGCCGTGCAGGGTGATTTCGGTCCAAGCTATATCTACAAGGACAACACCGTCGCGGAACTGATCGGAAAAGGCCTTCCCTACTCCATTGAACTCGGTTTCTACGCTCTGCTTCTTGCCCTGATTGGCGGCGTGACGCTCGGCACGATCGCGGCCCTGCGCCAGAACAGCGTGCTCGATTTTTCCATCATGACGCTCGCGACGATGGGTACGACGATCCCGAATTTCGTCGTCGGCCCGGTTTTGACGCTGATTTTCGCAATTCTTCTTGCGCTGTTGCCGGCCGGTGGCTGGGGAGATGGTTCGTTCTCGTTCCTGCTCCTGCCGATGATCGCACTGGCGCTGCCGCAGCTTGCCGTTTTCGCCAGGCTGACGCGCGGCTCCATGATCGAGGCGCTGCATGCCGACCATATCCGCACCGCGCGCGCTTATGGCCTGCCGGCGCGGATCGTCGTCATCACGCATGCCATGCGCGGCGCCATGCTGCCGGTCGTCTCCTATCTCGCACCCTGTGCCGCCGCATTGATGACCGGCTCGGCCGTCGTCGAGACCATCTTCACCATTCCGGGCGTCGGCCGTTATTTCGTGCTCGGCGCGCTGAATCGTGACTATACGCTGGTCATGGGCACCGTCGTTCTGATCGCCATCTTTGTTATCGTCTTTAATCTCCTGGTCGACCTTCTCTACGGCCTGCTCGATCCGAGGGTCCGTCATGACTGATATCGCCACCGATCCGGCTTCCACCCCGCCCCAGAGCACAAGCCGCAGTCTTTTCCAGCTTGCCGCCATCCGCTTCCGTCGCAACAAGGCGGCGATGGGCGGCTGCGTGATGCTCGTTCTGATCGCGCTCTTTTCCTATCTCGGCCCACTTTTTGTGCCGCATAGCTATGACCAGGTCTTTTCTTCCTATGTGACGGTGGCGCCAAGTCTCGAGCCGCGGCCAGACGAGGCATCGCTGGAGGGCGCCATGCAAGGCGTCGCGACGCGCGCCCGCGTCAACCTCGACGCGTTCGAGGTGACGGGCCAGATCTTTTCCGCGACCATCAGTGCCGAGGATCCGATCGACCCACGCACGACGCGTTATTTCGACCGTGCCAACGAGTTCGACGACACCAAGGTAGTGGCGACCGAAAAAGACGGGCGCGTTCTCAAGGTCGAAGGGAATGTCAGCCGGGAATACTTCCTGTTCGGCACGGATCCGAACGGCCGCGACCTGCTTGCCCGTGTCATGCTCGGCGGCCAGATCTCGATTGCCGTCGGCGTGCTGGCCAGCCTCGTCTCGCTTGGCATCGGCGTGCTCTACGGCGCGACCGCGGGTTATCTTGGCGGCCGTGTCGACAATGTCATGATGCGCTTCGTCGAAATCCTCTACTCTCTCCCCTTCGTCTTTCTCGTCGTCGTCCTGGTCGTCTTCTTTGGTCGTTCCTTCATCCTGATCTTCCTGGTGATCGGTGCTGTGGAATGGCTCGACATGGCGCGCATCGTGCGAGGCCAGACGCTGGCGCTGAAGCGCCGGGAATTCGTGGGCGCTGCCCAAGCGCTCGGCCTGAGCGACTGGCAAATTATCCGCCGGCATATCATCCCGAACACGATCGGACCGGTGATCGTCTTCGTCACCGTCGTGGTTCCGAAGGTAATCCTCCTGGAAAGCTTTCTGTCTTTCCTCGGGCTCGGGGTTCAGGCGCCACTGACCAGCTGGGGCGCTCTGATTTCGGAAGGCGCCAACAATATCCAGTCGGCACCCTGGCTCCTGATCTTTCCCTCCATCTTCTTCGTGGCAACGCTGTTTTCGTTGAACTTTATCGGCGACGGCCTGCGCGACGCGCTCGACCCGAAGGATCGTTGACATGACCGATCAAAAAGACACCATTCTCTCGATCCGCGACCTGAAAGTGAATTTTACGACGCCGGATGGCACGGTCAATGCGGTCAAGGGCATCGGCTTCGATGTCCGTGCCGGCGAGACGCTCGCCGTCGTCGGCGAAAGCGGCTCCGGCAAGAGCCAGACGATGATGGGCATTATGGGCCTGCTCGCTGGAAACGGCACCGTCACTGGCTCCGCCGCCTATCGGGGCAAGGAACTGGTCGGACTGCGAAATAACGAGCTCAACAAGATCCGCGGTGCCAAGATCACGATGATCTTTCAGGAGCCGATGACCTCGCTCGATCCGCTTTACACGATCGGCCGCCAGATCGCCGAACCGATCGTCTACCACCGCGGCGGCAGCCGGAAAGCGGCCCGCAGCCGCGTGCTGGAACTCTTGGAACTGGTCGGCATTCCCGATCCCGCCCGCCGCATTGACAGTTACCCGCATGAACTGTCCGGCGGCCAGCGGCAGCGCGTCATGATCGCCATGGCGCTTGCCAACGAACCCGACGTCCTGATCGCCGACGAGCCGACGACGGCGCTTGATGTGACGGTCCAGGCGCAGATATTGAAACTGCTGCGCTCGCTCCAGGAGCGTTTCGGCATGGCGATTGTGCTGATCACCCACGATCTCGGCATTGTCCGGCATTTTGCCGAACGTGTCGTCGTCATGCGGCGCGGCGAAGTGGTGGAACAGGGAGCCACATCACAGATCTTCGAGGCTCCGACTTCCGCCTATACCCGCATGCTGATCGATGCCGAACCTCAGGGTCGCAAGCAACCGCCAGCGGAAAACGCACCGATCATTCTGGAGGGACGCGATGTCACGGTCGATTTTCCGATCGGCCGCGGACTTTTTTCGAAGGGTCCAAAGAGTTTCCGGGCCGTCGACGGCGTCACCGTCAAGCTCAGGCAGGGCCAGACGATCGGTATCGTTGGTGAGTCCGGCTCGGGGAAATCGACGCTTGGGCGCGCGCTGCTCCGGCTTCTCCACAGCGATGGTCATTACCGCTTCGACAAGACCGACATCTCCGGCTTCGACCGTCGGCAGATGCGGTCCCTGCGCAAGGAGATGCAGCTCGTCTTCCAGGATCCCTTTGGGTCTCTCTCGCCGCGTCAGACAGTCGGCGAGATCATCACCGAAGGTCTGCTCGTCCACGAGCCTTCGCTGAACAAGGCGGATCGAGACCGGCGCGCGATCGCCGCCCTGACCGAAGTCGGGCTCGATCCCCAGGCGCGCAATCGCTACCCGCACGAATTTTCCGGCGGTCAGCGCCAGCGCATCGCGATTGCCCGCGCGATGATCCTCAAGCCGCGTGTGGTTATCCTCGACGAACCGACCTCGGCACTCGACCGGTCCGTGCAGGGACAGGTGATCGACCTGTTGCGCAAGCTGCAGTCCGACCACAACCTTTCCTACGTCTTCATCAGCCACGACCTTGCCGTGGTCAGGGCCATCGCGGATCATGTGATTGTCATGAACAACGGAAAGATCGTTGAGGAAGGCGATACGGACGCGATCTTTGACGCTCCGAAGGCCGATTACACAAGGGCGCTGATCGGAGCCGCTTTCAGCATCTGAGTCGCCACTATCAGCAATATGCCCACCGTCGTTGTCTTCGAACCGCGGCGCAGTGTGGAGAACGACACGTATCCGCTGATCGCCGTCGGGGCGCCATGGACGGCTGCCCGGATCATGGGTTGGTTCCGTCGTGTGAGTTGCCGGCATGAAAGGGCACGGCTGCAGCCGCCCATCACGTCCCCACAAGAAGGCGTGAATTATTCAATCAAGAGGTCATTGCTTCCGGTTATCTTCTTGCGTCACCGGCCCAATATTTCTAGGAAAATTGTCGGACGCACGGAGAAGCTCACTATGGCCACGCGCGGACCGGACGCGCCCTCCCTCTTCCACCAGTCATGGCATTGCCGACGGTTTGAGCGGGTTCGGCGCACGATTAGCACGCGGGTCGGGAGGTCCGCATCCCAGGAGACTGACATGACATTGAAGACAATCACTGCGGCATTCGCTGCCACACTCGCATTCGCCCCGCTTGCCTACGCCGACATCACGGTCGGCCTCATCGCGCCGCTGACCGGCCCGGTTGCTGCGATCGGCGCGCAGATCAAGAACGGCGCTGAAACCGCGGTCGAGGAAATCAACAAGAAGGGCGGCGTCAACGGCGAGAAGCTCGTGCTCAAAATTGTCGACGATGCCGGCGAACCCAAACAGGGCGTATCTGCCGCCAATCAGCTGATTGCCGACGATATCCGTTTCGTGGTTGGCCCTGTCACATCGGGCGTCTCTATCCCCGCCTCGGTCGCGTTTGCCGAAAACGGTGCACTGATGGTTACCCCGACAGCCACTTCGCCGGAACTGACCGCGCGTGGCCTTTCCACCGTGTTTCGCACCTGCGGCCGGGACGACCAGCAGGCGGACGTTGCAGCAAAATTCGTGGTCGAGAAATTCAAGGACAAGAAGATCGCGATCCTCAACGACAAGGGGCAGTATGGCAAGGGTCTCGCCGATGCCTTCAAGGCATCGCTGAATGCGGCCGGCATCACGGAAGTCTTCAACGACGCGCTGACGGCGGGCGACAAGGATTTTAGCGCGCTGGTGACACGCCTGAAGTCGGAAGGCACCGAAGTCCTCTATTTCGGCGGCTATCACCCGGAAGCAGGCCTTCTGGTGCGCCAGATGAAGGATGCCGGCATGAATGTGCAGCTGATCGCGGGTGACGGCCTTTCCAATAGCGAGTTCATCACCACGGGCGGCGACGCAGCCAACGGCACGATCTTCACCAACGCTGCCGACGCGCTGAAGAATGCAGACAGCAAGGCCGCGGCCGATGCGCTCATTGCAAAGAAGATCCCCGCCGAAGCCTTTACCCTCAACGCCTATGCAGCCGTCGAGGTCATCGCCGCCGGCATCGCCAAGGCTGGCAGCACCGACGACGCTGAGGCAGTTGCTGCCGCGCTCAAGGATGGCACCGGTATCAAGACTGCCATTGGCGAACTGACCTACGGTGAAACCGGCGATCTAAGCTCGCAGAGCTTTTCCGTCTACAAGTGGGAAGGCGGAAAGACGGTTGTGGCCGAATAAGGCCGCTCCGGATCTGTATTGCGACGGGCGCCCTAGGCGCCCGTTTGCTTGCCGTCGGTGCACTATCCGTCGATTGTCGCCCGAAGCGACGGCGGATGCAACCAGGTCTCTTTTCTCAAAGTCACTGATTTGGCGACAAAAATCGCTCGTCATGCGCGTCACGCGTTCACCCTGCATGCGAAAAGAATAAGCGTCGAAATCGAGAATCAGCGGGGACGTTTGCGCTCCCTGCGTCACTGTCTGTTCCAGCCCATAGCAACGTGTATCGAAGCCTTTTCCCAGACCGCTAGATTGGCCTCTTGTCATAATGCTCTTGTCGCGTGTGATTTGCGGCGATAGTAGTGCATGGGACAGCTGCCTTCGGGCAGCTTGCCTGGGAGGGTTTGTAATGTCTGGTCTACTCGCCGTGTCGCGCGCTATCGACGCGATGAACACGCTTTTCGGTAAAGCCGTTTCATGGCTTTTGTTGGCGGCAGTGCTGATCAGCGCCATCAACGCAGTGACCCGAAAAGTCTTCAATCTGAGCTCAAATGCCTGGCTCGAGGCGCAATGGTACCTTTTCTCCGCAGCCTTCCTGTTGGCGGCGGCCTGGACATTGCTGAGCAGCGAGCACGTCAAGGTCGATCTGGTCTATGGCCAGCTGCCCAGACGGGCGCAGCTTTGGATCGAGGTGTTCGGGACAATCTTCTTCCTGATGCCGTTCTGCCTCGTCACCATCTACCTGTCCTGGCCGATCGTCATCGCCAAATATGTGAGCGGAGAGGTCTCCAACAATACCGGTGGGCTGGTGCTGTGGCCAGTCTGGGCCATGATCCCGATTGGTTTCGGCCTGCTGGCACTCCAGGGACTGTCGGAACTGATTAAACGGCTAGCGATCCTCAGCGGTGCGATGCCCGACGCCGTCGCTCTCGCCGACGCCGAAGCGCAAGCGCTCTAATTCGTAGCAGGATACGCTCATATGTTTGCATTCTTTGCGGAAAATCTCGCGCCGATCATGTTTCTATCACTGATCGTCGTGTTGCTGCTTGGTTATCCGGTTGCCTTCGCACTCGCCTTTGTCGGCTTTGTCTTCGGTTTCATCGGCATCGAAATGGGCCTTTTGCCCATCAACCTGTTCGGAGCGATCCCTGACCGCATCTTCGGGCAGATGTCGAACGAGACGCTGCTCGCCATTCCTTTCTTCACCTTTATGGGGCTGATTCTCGAACGAAGCGGAATGGCCGAGGATCTGCTCGATACGATCGGCCAGCTGTTCGGCCCGATCCGCGGCGGGCTCGCCTTCGCGGTCATCTTCGTGGGCGCCATCCTTGCAGCCACCACAGGCGTCGTTGCGGCCTCCGTCATCTCGATGGGCCTGATCTCGCTGCCGATCATGCTGCGATATGGTTACGACCGACGGGTCGCGGCCGGCACGATCGCAGCGTCGGGAACGCTTGCCCAGATTATTCCGCCCAGCCTCGTGCTGATCATTCTGGCCGACCAGCTCGGCCGCTCGGTCGGCGACATGTACAAGGGCGCACTCGTGCCCGGTCTCATGCTGGTTGCCGCCTATACCGGCTACATCATCCTGATGTCTTTCCTGCGTCCGGCAAGCGTGCCGGCTCTTCCCATCGAGGCGCGATCGCTTCGTGGCTGGAAGCTTGTGGCCAAGGTCATCACCTCGCTCGTGCCGCCGCTCGTGCTGATCTTCCTCGTTCTCGGCACAATCTTTATCGGCCTTGCGACGCCGACCGAAGGCGGCGCGATGGGCGCAGTCGGTGCTCTGCTTCTTGCAGCCTTCAATCGCAAGCTTACGCTGGCGATGGTGAAGTCGGCCCTTTACGCGACGGCGAAACTGTCCTCCTTCGTGATCTTCATCTTGCTCGGCGCGCGCGTGTTTTCGCTGACCTTCTACGGTGTTGACGGTCACGTCTGGGTCGAGCACCTGATGACGTCGATCCCGGGCGGCGAGATCGGATTCCTGATCGTTGCCAATCTGCTCGTATTCTTCCTGGCCTTTTTTCTCGATTATTTCGAGCTGGCCTTCATCATCATCCCGCTGCTGGCACCGGTTGCCGATGCGCTCGGCATCGACCTGATTTGGTTCGGCGTGATGCTGGCAATCAACATGCAGACCTCGTTCATGCATCCGCCGTTCGGGTTCTCGCTATTTTACCTGCGCTCCGTCGCTCCGACGAGGGCCTACAAGGATCGCATCACCGGTGCGACAATCCAGCCGGTCACATCCGGCCAGATCTACATGGGCTCCCTGCCCTACCTGGCGATCCAGCTCGTCATGGTCGTCGTCGTCATCGTCTTTCCGGGTCTCGTGACCCACTACAAATCAGGATCTGCCGTCGTCGATCCATCGACGATTGAGCTCAACGTACCGATGCCGGGTGCCGATGGCGCTAACCCGTTTGGAACACCGACCCAGCCATTCGGCGCACCGGAGCAGTCTTCCGGCGATCCCGCCGCCCCGGCCGTTGATATCCCTGCACCAGATTTCGGTTCCCCGACGCCAAGCTTCGGCGCACCGAAAAACTAGACACACGCTTTGATCGCACAGCGTGCGTTCGATACTGCCGAACCTGAGGAGGAGGAAACGCAATGACGGAAACCATCAACAGACGCAATTTCCTGACGAAAGGCGCAGTCGGAGGGGCGGCAACAGTCGCCGCGACCGCACTCGCCGCACCGGCGGTTGCCCAAGAACTGCCGAGCATCAAATGGCGCCTGACTTCGGGCTTCCCGAACAACCTCGACACGATTTACGGCGGCGCATCCGTCATGGCGGAGACACTGTCGAAGATCACCGACGGGAAATTCCAAATTCAGGTGTTTCAGGCCGGCGAACTCGTACCCGGACCGCAGGCGATCGATGCGGTGAAAGCGAACACCGTCGAGATCGCTCATACCTGCGGATACTATTTCACCGGCAAGGATCCGACATTTGCGATCGGCTCGACCATCCCCTTCGGTCTCAATGGTCGTCAGCAGAACGCCTGGCTTTACCACGGCGGCGGCAACGAGGCCTATAACGAGTTTCTCTCTGCCTATGGCGTGGTTGGCATCCCCGGCGGGGCCACCGGTGCCCAGATGGGTGGATGGTTCCGCAAGGAGATCAAGGGCGTCGCCGACCTCAAGGGCGTCAAGATGCGCATCGCCGGTGTCGCCGGCGAAGTGATGTCTCGGCTCGGCGTGGTGCCGCAGCAGCTACCGGGGGGCGATATCTATCCGGCTCTCGAGCGCGGAACAATCGACGCGGCCGAGTGGATCGGCCCCTATGACGACGAACGCCTCGGCTTCTATCAGATTGCGCCGAACTACTACTATCCGGCCTATTGGGAAGGTGGCCTGACGATCCACTTCTTCATCAACAAGGCACAGTATGAGGGTCTGCCTCCCGCCTACAAGGCCGCACTCGATGCCGCCTGCAAGGCGGCGAACATCAACATGCAGGCACTCTACGATGTGAAGAACACCGCAGCGATCCGTTCGCTCGTCGGCAAGGGCGTCAAACTGCGACCGCTGCCACGCGATGTCATGGATGCCGCCTACAAGACGACGTTCGAGCTCTACGCGGAATATAGCGCCAAGCACCCGGCATGGGCAAAGATCTATCCGGGCTGGAAGAAGTTCAGGGACGAGTCCTTCGAGTGGTTCCGCGTCGCCGAATACAGCTATGACAGCTACATGTACTCCGCCCAGGCCTCGGGCAAGTAACAAAACCGGAGGTCGGCTTTAAGGCCGGCCTCCGCACTTTCGGTAAGACTTAGCGAATGCATCGAGCTCCCTGCCTTGTTCACAGATTTGCAGGTGATTAAATATTTGACGTCAACGTTCTAGGCCAATCACCATGGTGACGAACCAAAGACAAGACTTCACATCTCGACCTGCGAAACGTGGTTGAGGGCGATCAGCCACCTTCCTTCGCGCTTGCGCATCAGCCGCGTGTTCACTCCCGTCTGATTTCCCGCTGGGCGGATCAGCTGGTAGTTGCTGATGAGCTGGGCTGCGTCATCGCACAGGATTTCGATGCGGATATTGGAAAAGGTCAGCTGACCTTGCGAGCCCTCGGACCCGCCATAATCGCTGATGTAATGGTCGAGCGTCGCTTGCCAATCCTTCTGGACGCGGCCGCGGGAAACAAAGACGACATCCGGGTTGGCAAAGCCAGCCATGTAGCCATGAAAGTTGCCGGTATTCCACGCTTGTTGCATGACGCCAATGACGTCGCGGATGGCCTGTTTTTCATCATCCTGCGTCATCATGAGCCTCCTTATTATCCAGCGGATCATTGTCCTGGATGGTCTTTACCTTCTGCTGCTGACGCCTGACCAAAACCTCTTGCGCGGCCGAGACCAGATGCCGCCTCAGTGCGTTTTCGGCGGCTTTCGCATCCTGCTCGAGAACCGCGTCAACGATTTGCTGATGCTCGTCACACGATCGTTTCAGACGCCCCACGTCCTTCAGCTGATATTTCCGGAAGGGAGCAAGCTTCAACCGCAGCGTTTGCGCTGCACTGATCAGATCCCTGTTGTGGCAACCCTGAAACAGCAGGCTGTGAAACTCCGTGTTAACGGCGTTGTAGCCAACGTGGTCTCCATCCTGTGCGAGGCCGTTCATCTCACGATGCATGGCTTCCAGCTCAGCCCGTTCGCGCATCGTCATGCGCTGGGACGACAGCCTGCCGCATGTCGCTTCCAGTTCCGCCATGGCCTCGAACATTTCGTCGATGCGCTCCGTGGAAATCTGGGTGACAATGACGCCCTTGAATGCTTCCCGCTCGGCCAGTCCCCGGCCGCACAGGATGCGAAGAGCCTCACGGACGGGCGTGCGAGACACCTGGAACTGGACCGCGAGAGAGTTCTCGTCGAGCCGCGATCCAGCAGCAATTTCCCCTGTGATCACAGCTTCTTCCAGCTGGTCGGCGATAACATCGCTACGAGCTTTTTTCAGTGGCGTCCGTCCATCCAGCATAGGTTTCCTTCCCCACAAGGTCACACACCATCCTATCGCGACGAAAGTAAATTACACAACTGACTTGCCATGCGCCCGAATAATATACAATGTGTCCACAGAGGACGGGATTGTATCCCAAAGGGACGTTGGAGGCAATTTGCGTGGAGATAGACAATGGTCCTGTCTCCGCTGCCGCCTTCCCACGAGGAGTGAGTGAAGCAAATGACATTTACCACCCGACCGGAACTGCGCGGCACCTTTGGGGCAGTTTCGTCGACGCACTGGCTGGCTTCGACCGTTGGTATGTCTATTCTCGAAAAAGGGCACACGGCGTTCGACGCGGCCGTGGCAGCTGGTTTCGTACTGCAGGTGGTGGAGCCGCACCTGAACGGCCCCGGCGGCGAAGTTCCCATTATCGTCACCCCAGCGGGCGCCGATGCTCCGGTTGTCATTTCCGGTCAGGGCCCATCTCCTGCGAAGGCGACCATTCAGTATTTCAAGGAACTTGGTCTGGACATCATTCCCGGGACAGGGCTTCTCGCAGCCTGTATCCCGGGCGCTTTTGGCGCGTGGCTGACGCTTTTGCGAGACTACGGACAGGCTGAACTCGAGGAAGTTCTTGCCCCAGCGATCTACTATGCAAGGACTGGTCACCCGCTGGTGCCGCGCATCGCAAACACGATCGCATCGATGCAGGAGCTGTTTCAGACGCACTGGCCAACATCGGCCGCCGTCTATCTGCCAGGCGGTGCCCTGCCCCAGTCGGGCAAGCTCTTTCGTAACCCGCACATTGCCGACATGTACCAACTGATCCTCGATCAGACGAAATCGGCCGGCAGCCGCGAGGCGAGGATCAATGCCGCCCTGGATTTCTGGTATCGCGGACCGGTTGCCGAACAGATCGAGCAGTTCTGCGAAACGCAGGACGTATGGGATGTCTCAGGCCGACGACACAAGGGCCTGATCACAGCGCAGGACATGGCAGACTATACGCCATCGATCGAGAAGCCGGTGTCGGTAACTTACGGCGATTGTGAAGTGTTCAAATGCGGACCTTGGTCTCAAGGGCCGGTCCTCTTGCAGATGTTGCAGATCCTCAAGGGAACCGACATCGCGGACCTTGACCCGATGGGCGCAGAGTTCGTGCATCTCGTTGTTGAGACCGCGAAGCTTTCCATGGCCGATCGCGAGGCCTGGTATGGCGATAGCGTCGACGTGCCGATGGCGACACTCCTGTCTGCAGATTACGCCGACATCCGTCGCGCTCTGATTGGTCGCTCTGCATCTCTTGAGGTGCGTCCAGGCTCGCCTGACGGTCGCAACCCCAACCTGCCGCCCCTGCGCGCTGTGGGTACAATTATGCAGCCGGGGCTCGGCGGCGGCGAGCCGACGGTCGCGCGCGAGCAGCCGTTGCCCAACGACCGGCAGGGTGAACCGGCGCTGACCCGCGAGGGTGCTCAGCGCGGCGATACCGTGCAAGTCAGCACGATCGACCGATGGGGCAACATGGTTTCCGCCACGCCGTCCGGCGGGTGGTTCCAATCGAGCCCCGTCATTCCAGGTCTCGGCTTCAGCCTCACGACCCGCGGCCAGATGTTCTGGTTGGAGGAGGGTCTCAACTCGTCGCTGATGCCATCGACAAGACCCCGCACGACCTTAACGCCCACCACCGTCTTCCGCGATGGCAAGCCCTACATGGCGTTGGGAACTCCGGGCGGAGATCAGCAGGACCAGTGGCAGTTGATCATGCTGCTGCGCCACTTGCACAAGGGAATGAACCTGCAGGAGGCGATCGACGCTCCGTCATTCCATACCGATCACCTGCCGAGCTCCTTCTG
Organism: Rhizobium sp. Leaf306; assembly: GCF_001423425.1. Taxonomy (GTDB): domain Bacteria; phylum Pseudomonadota; class Alphaproteobacteria; order Rhizobiales; family Rhizobiaceae; genus Neorhizobium; species Neorhizobium soli. The sequence continues at coordinate 494,676 of NZ_LMNX01000003.1, read as the reverse complement.
GCCGCGAGAAATCAGCCTCGGTGCGGTGACGCTTGAATCGCGCTTCTCCGCAACGGTCTGCGAGGATCTGGCAGCACGCGGACACAAGATCACAGTGGGCGACGCATGGTCGGAAGGGCGTCTGTCGGCAGTTGCCCGCGAAATGGACGGTGACGTGCAACTCGTAAAGGCCGGCGCCAATCCGCGGGGCGTACAGGGCTACGCCGTTGCACGATGAATGAGACTTTTCGAATAAGAGAGGGAATAGCGATGAAACCACACTATCTCGCACTGGCCGCCACACTGGCGCTTGCAGGCATTCAGGCAACGGCCGCCCCGGCGGCTGCTCAATCGACGCTCAATATCGGCCTGCAGGACGATCCTGATACGCTTGATCCCGCAACCAACTGGAGCTTCGTTGGCCGCCACGTTCTACAGTCGCTGTGTGACAAGATCGTCGATATCGACGAGAAGGGTGAGATCATCCCGATGCTGGCTGCCAGCTGGAAATGGGGTGACGACAGCAAGACACTGACGCTAAAACTGCGCGACGATGCCGTCTTTCATGACGGAACGAAGGTCGACGCCGCCGCAATCAAGTACAATCTCGAGCGGGCTCTCAATGCCAAGTTCTCGCGCCGCAAACCCGAAATCAGCTCCATCAGCACCGTCGACGTAGTCGATCCGACAACCGTCCAGATCAACCTGAAACAGCCATCGGTACCACTGCTGGCAGCTCTCAGCGACCGGGCCGGCATGATCGTTAGCCCGACTGCAGCTGAAAAGCTCGGTGAGAAGTTCACCGATGCTCCCGTCTGTTCAGGCCCCTACACCTTCGCCGAACGCGTGATCCAGGACCGCATTGTCCTTGCGAAATTCCCAAAATACTACAACGCCGACAAATACCACTTCGATCGGCTCGTTTATCGCGGCATGCCCGACTCGAACGTGCGGCTGCTCAACCTTCGTTCCGGCCAGCTCGATCTGATCGAACGGCTCGCTGCGACCGAAGTCGAAGCCGTGAAGGCGGATGCATCGTTGGCCGTGGAGCCGGTCGTCGGACTTGGATATTACGGCGTGACATTCAGCATTGGTGGCGAGGGGGCTAACCTCGATGCCGGCAAGAAGGCAGCAATCCGCGAGGCGTTCAGCCTTGCAATCGACCGCCAGGCCATCAGCGATGTCGTATTCGACGGTCAGGCGAGCATCGGCAACCAGCCGTTCCCGCCTTCCAATCAGTACTACGATAAGAACTTCCCGCTTCCGGAGCGGGATCTGGACGCTGCCAAGAAGAAGATGCAGGAAGCCGGCGTCGAATCCGTCGATCTTGAACTTCTGGTGCCCACCGATGCCGAACGTCAGCAGGTTGCCCAGCTCATCCAGGCGATGGTTGCCGAAGTCGGAATTAACGTCTCGATCAAGCCGACAGAGCTGATGACCCTGCTCGACGTTGCTCGCCAGGGCAAGTTCCAATCGCATCTCGTCGGCTGGAGCGGACGCGTCGATCCAGACCTCAACATCACGCCGATGCTGTCCTGCGGTGCTCCGACCAATGACGCGCATTACTGCAACGACGAACTCGACGCGATCCTGGCGAAAGCCCGCGCATCGGGAGACGTCGAGACCCGCAAGGCAGAATACAGCAAGGCAATCACGATCCTCCAGAAGGACCTTCCGATTGTCTACATGTATCATTCGCAGTGGATCTTCGCGCACAATTCCAACATCACCGGCCTTGCGCCCGCTCCGGATGGCATCATCCGCCTGAGTGGTGTGAGCCGGAAGAATTGATTGCTTAAGGCTGTAATGAGCACCTCATCTGATCTCATCCAAGACAAGTCAGCCCGATCGGATCGGGCTGACGACCACGCGGCCTTGGTGCTGCGGGTCGATGATCTGCGTGTCGTCTTTGAAGACGACACGCGCACCGTCACTGCCGTCGACGGCGTGAGTTTTGACGTTCGAAAAGGGCGCACGCTCGCGATCGTCGGCGAGTCCGGCAGCGGCAAGAGCGTGACCTCCCTGGCCGTCATGCGCCTCCTCCCCGAACACACAGCACGCGTGTCCGGCAGCATCAATTTCGCCGGTCGCGAGTTGCTCGAGGAAACGACGAGCGGTATGCGCAGCCTGCGCGGCAACCGGATGGGAATGATCTTCCAGGAGCCGATGACCTCTCTCAATCCGTCCTATACGGTCGGCGAGCAAATCAACGAAGTCATCCTGCGTCACCGACAGATTTCGAAGAAAGAGGCGACAGAACGCGGCATCGCCATGCTGAAGCTTGTGCGTATCCCATCACCGGAAACGCGTTACCGCCAGTATCCGCACAATCTCTCCGGTGGCATGCGCCAGCGCGTGATGATTGCCATGGCGCTTGCCTGCGAGCCGGAACTGTTGATCGCCGACGAGCCGACGACGGCCCTGGACGTGACGATCCAGGCTCAGGTCCTCGAACTGATGGGGGAACTGCGGCAGAAGACCGGAACGGCCATCGTTCTCATCACCCATGATCTTGGCGTTGTCGCGGAATCCTGCGACGACGTGATCGTCATGTATGCGGGTCAGGTTGTCGAGCAATGCTCGGTCGAAGACCTCTTCACCTTTCCGCAGCATCCGTACACCGTTGGTCTTCTCGGTTCGTTGCCGCGCCTGGACGAGAAGCGAGAACAGCTTGTCGCCATCACCGGCACGGTCCCGGACATGGCCAACCCACCGTCCGGCTGCCGGTTTCGGGCGCGATGTCCGTTCAGCATCGACAAATGCGCCGAGATGCCCACCCTGATGGAAATATCCCCAGGTCACCTCAGCCGCTGCTGGCGTGCGCCATTGCAGGACCTCGTCCCATGAGTGAAGCCCTCTTGAAAGCCAAGACGCCGATCATCGAGGCGCGTCACCTTGGCAAGAATTTCGTCGTCAAACGCAGCGTCTTCGGCCGGCCCTTGGCGTCCGTCGGCGCTGTCGACGACGTGTCGTTGTCCCTGATGCCCGGCGAGACGCTGGCAATCGTCGGCGAATCCGGTTGCGGGAAGTCGACGCTCGGCCGGTTGTTGATGCGCCTCATCCAGCCGACCGACGGTCAGGTCCTGATCGATGGTCAGGATATCACCAACATCAGCCATGCGGCGATGCGCCGTCAGCGCCGGCATGTGCAGTTGATCTTCCAGGACCCTTACGCTTCGCTCAATCCGCGCATGACGATTGCCCAGACAATCGGCGAACCGCTGATGCTGCACGATATCGTGCCGCCAAACGAGCGCGCTCGACGCGTTGCGGAACTGCTCGAAATGGTCGGCCTTCGTCCAGAGCAGGCCAGCCGATATCCGCATGAATTCTCCGGCGGCCAGCGTCAGCGCGTGGTGATTGCGCGTGCGCTTGCCTCCGAACCGAAGGCAATCATCTGCGACGAGGCCGTGTCTGCCCTCGACGTGTCGATCCAGGCGCAGGTCCTGAACCTTCTGAAGAGCCTGCAGAACCGATTGGGTCTGGCGTTCATCTTCATTTCGCACGATCTGAGCGTCGTGAAACACATCGCCGACCGCGTTGCGGTCATGTATCTCGGCAAGATCGTCGAGATCGGGACGTCGGACGAAATCTTCGCGACCCCGCGCCATCCCTATACCCGGGCGTTGCTGTCTGCCATTCCGGTCGCCGCCCCGCCCAGCCAGCAGCGTTCGAAGGAAGCGCGCCTGCATGGCGATCTGCCAAGCCCGATGTCGCCTCCGCAAGGTTGCAGGCTGCATACGCGATGTCCCCACGCGCGACCCGAATGCACGGCGGTCAGCATGGCGCTCGATGTTGAGGCAAGCGGCCATGCGAATGCCTGTGCGTTCTGGCGAGAGCTACCCGAACTCGATACGGCCGAGATCACCCGCGAACCTCGCGATCCGAAGCTGGAAAAGCTGTTTGCGGCCTTCGAAGCGATGGCGGCAGCCCGGATGACGCCCACGCCCTCCTCAACCGTGACCGGAGGCTAATTCCTTGACCTCGCTTCTTGCACGTCGTCTGTTGCAGCTCATTCCGACCATCGTCTTGCTGTCGCTGATCATCTTCTCGCTCCAGCATCTGCTTCCTGGTGACCCGGCGCTTGTGCTTGCGGGTGAAAGTCCGGACGAAGCGACGCTAGCCGCAATCCGCGCCCAGTATCATCTCGATCAGCCCTTGCTCGTGCAATATCTCTACTGGGTGAAGGGCGTCCTGACCGGCGACCTTGGGCAATCCATGCGCCATAATCGCCCGGTTCTCGAACTTATCCTTCTGAAGCTGCCCGTGACACTGCAGCTCGCCGTGATGGGAATTGTCCTTGCTTTGGTGTTTGGCATTACCGGAGGTGTAATTTCGGCGCTGCGCCAGAACACTCCGGTCGATTACGCCACCAATGTCGTCTCGCTGGCCGGCATCTCGCTGCCGAATTTCTGGCTTGGCATCATGCTGATCATGTTCTTCTCGGTGTACCTTGGCTGGCTTCCCGCCTCCGGCTTCGTCAGCCCGTGGGAAGACCTGAAGATGAACCTTATGACGACGATCATGCCCGCCTTCGTTCTGGGCACCGGGATCGCCGGCGTCATCATGCGCCATACCCGCGGCGCCATGCTGCAGGCGCTGGAAAGCGACTATGTCCGCACCGCCCGGGCCAAAGGTCTAAGCGAGTGGGTCGTCGTATTTAAGCACGCAATGCGTAACGCGCTGACACCTATCATCACGCTCGGTGCGCTGGAGTTCGGCGCCCTGCTATCCGGCGCCGTGCTGACGGAACAGATCTTTACGATCCCCGGCTTCGGGAAGCTGATCGTCGATGCGGTCTTCACGCGCGATTATCCTGTGGTCCAAGGCGTGGTGCTTGTCACCTCGCTGTTCTACATCACCCTCAACCTGCTGGCCGACATCGGGTATATCCTTGTTAACCCGAGACTGAGAGGCTGACCGTGCCAACGATCGCAACGACCAAACCTGCTGTCTCCCCCAAGATCAGCTCCGTCACGAACTTTTTCCATGGTCGCCTGTGGCGACGCCTGTCGAAGCGCAAGAGTGCGCTCGTCGGCCTTTTCGTGGTGCTGTTCGTGGTGGCCGTCGCCATTCTTGCCCCCCTGCTTGCACCCTACGATCCGGCATCCCAGAGCTGGACGGCGGTTCGCAAGGCACCGTCAATGGCGCATCTGTTCGGCACGGACGAAGCTGGCCGCGACATACTTTCCCGCATCATCTGGGGCACCCGCGCTTCGTTGCTGGCAGGCCTTACATCGGTCGGGATCGCGATGGCAATCGGCGTGCCCCTCGGGCTTGCGGCAGGTTTTCTCGGCGGCGTGGTCGATGGCTTTATCAGCCGGTTTACGGATGCCATGCTCGCCTGTCCGTTCCTGATCCTTGCAATCGCGCTGGCCGCTTTTCTCGGTCCAAGCCTGACGAATGCGATGCTCGCAATCGGCATCACCGCCATGCCGCTCTTTATCCGACTGACCCGGGGTCAGGTTCTTTCGATCCGGGCCGAAGAGTATATCGAAGCGGCAAGTGCCGTGGGCAATCCACGTTGGCGGATCGCGGTTCGCCATATCCTGCCGAATATTCTTCCCCAGTTGATGGTACAGGCGACCCTGACGATCGCATCCGCGATTATCGCCGAAGCCAGCATGTCCTTCCTTGGCCTCGGACTGCAGCCGCCGGCACCATCCTGGGGCTCCATGCTGAATTCCGCCCAGCGGTTTATGAGCAACGCTCCCTGGATGGCGCTATGGCCGGGCATGGCAATCTTCATGACCGTACTGTCGTTCAACCTGCTCGGCGACGGTCTGCGCGACGCGCTTGATCCACGCTCCCGGTAGGCAGGAACAGCGGCGGTACCGCTGTTTGGCAAGCCGGGAGCTTTCACGGAACGACGATGAGCGAGCACGCGTTTCTTCACGTGCGTTTGGGATTGTTTCTCGAGGCATAGTGCCAACGCAGCGAGGACGTTGGAGCCGGCAGGCAGACGAAATAGGAAGCGGGCGTGCCCTACTCGACAGTCTGCGTCGGAGGCTAACACCGTCCCTTCAGAGACCCAGTCCCCAACGCTGCGCAGAAGCGAGAAGACCAAAAATCCGATCTCACCCCTTTTCCGTCGGGTTAAAGGAGATCTGCACACAAAGACGTGCATCCAGGCGTTTTGAACAGAAACCTATTAAGGCCATTCGCTGGAAAGATCTGGAAGGACGCCTTGCAGCTGTTGCCAACAGCTTCAAGGGTGGTCTGGACCTAGTATGAATTCCCGAAGTGCGTCTGATCTACTGTCAGAAAATTACGCTCTCCAGCCTTTGTAAGGTATGGCGTTTTGTTCAAGCCTTCGGTGACAAATCAGTCGTCGCGTCGCGGATCCAGCGCGTCATTCAGTCCGTCTCCCAACAGATTGAAGCCCATGACGAGCAGGATGATCGCGACACCCGGCCAGATCGCCATCCAGGGTGATTCCGTCAGGAACTGTCGGGCAACATCGAGCATGGTTCCCCATGACGGAGACGGTGGACGTTGGCCGAGGCCAAGAAAGGCGAGGCTGGCTTCGGCAAGAACCGCAGTTGCCATGGTAATCGTCGCCTGGACGATGATCGGTGCCATAGCGTTCGGCAGGATGTAGGTCAGCATGATCTTCCTGTGCGGCACTCCCAGCAGGCGGGCGGCGTCGACATAGTCTTCGGCCTTGACCGTCATGACCTGCCCGCGCGTCAGGCGCACAAAAATCGGCATGGCCGATATCCCGATCGCGATCATCGCGTTTTCAAGGCTTGCACCGAGAAAGGCGGCAAACGCGATCGCCAGCACCAGAAAGGGGCATGCGAGAAGCGCGTCCGTAATGCGCGAAATCACCATGTCGACGAGGCCGCCGAAATAGCCGGCGATCATGCCGAGGGGGACGCCGATGGCGATGGCGATGGCGACGGACACAATGCCGACAAGCAGTGAAGCCCGCGTGCCATAGATGATACGCGTCAGGATATCGCGGCCAAGGTCGTCCGTGCCGAACCAGTGAGCAACTGTCGACCCCTGCCGGATTGCCATCCAGTCGGACGCATTGGGCTGGTAGGGCGCGATCAGAGGCGCCGCGATCGCGACCAGCACGAAGAACAGGATGATCGTTCCGCCGATCATCACGCCGGGCTGGCGCAGGCACCGTGAAAGCACCGACTTTCTTGCACCTGACGTGCTCGGTAACTGAAGCGTGGCGTTCAACGTGTTCATCCGCGCAACCTCGGGCTTAGAATGACATAGGCGATATCGGCGAGAAGGTTCATCAGCAGGAAGAGTGCTGCCGAGCAGAGAACCACAGCCTGGACCACAGCGTAATCGCGGCTGAAAACACCATCGACGATCATCTTGCCAAAGCCCGGTATCCCGAACACCTGTTCGGTCAATACGGCACCCGACAGGAGTTCGCCCAAGTGCAGCGTGCTCATCGTGACGACGGGGACAAGGCTGTTGCGCAGGACGTGCCGCACGACGACGATGCGCTCCTTCAAGCCCTTTGCGCGGGCGGTGCGGACATAGTCCTGCTTGAGCACCTGCAGCATTGCGCTTCTCGTATGGCGCATGACAATGGCCGCAGCAGCAGTTCCGAGCACTAGGCTGGGAAGAAGCGTGTGGCGCAGATTGTCGAGAGGACTATCGAAGAAGGCGACGTAGCCGCCAGAGGGAAACCATCCGAGCGTGACGGCAAAAAGCAGGATTAGCATGATGCCGAGCCAGAAGCTTGGCACGGAAAGCCCGGCAAGGCCGATGATGCTGACGCCGTAATCCGCCGCCGTTCCGCGCTTCAGCGCTGCGATGATACCGGCCGGAATGCCGATAAGCGTCGCAAGGATCATTGCCATGACCGACAGCTGGATCGTGACTGGCAGCTTCTGCGCAATCATCTCGCCGATCGGAAGCCGAGTACGGATCGATAGGCCGAAATCGCCTTGGACGATCCCGGCGAGCCACTTGCCGTATTGGACGTATAGCGGCTGATCGAGGCTGTACTTTTGCCGCAGATACTCGATGACGGCAGGATCGCGTTCCTCACCGGCCAGCGCGATCGCCGGATCACCGGGAAGGAACTTCAGCAGGCTGAAGACCAGGATCGAGACGAGCAGAAGTGTGGGTATGGCGATTGCCAGGCGACGCAGGACGTAGGAGAGCATGAGCTTTCTCGTGTGGTCCCGCCAGCACCACGGTCCGGCTGGCGGGATGATTTACACAATGCCCTGACGGGCTTGGGCTTACTTCGCAGGCTTTACGTCGGTCAGACGCAGGAGGCCGTCTGGATAAACCGTGATGCCGCTGACATCGGTGCGTGCCGCATAGAACCAGTTCGGGTGGTAAAGCGGAATCGTCGGCAGGTCGGCGAGGTAGATGCCGGTCGCCGTCCCGTAGAGAGCCTTACGTTTTTCGACGTCAGACGTCGCGCGCGCCTCTCCGAGGGCCTTATCCATTTCCGGGTTGCTATACTTGTTGACGTTCTGGCTGCCTTCCTTGCCGAAGAAGGAGATCAGTGTCGGGTCCGGATCGGCGCGGCCGCTCCAGTTGCCGATATAGGCCTGAAAGTTACCAGCGAGGTAGCGTTCGACGGCGGATGCCGTTTCGAGCGGAACCAGTTCGATCTGGAAGCCAGCTTCGCCCGCCATTGACTGGATGATCTGAGCAACGCGACCATCGGCGAGCGAGTTTTCGTAGGTGATCTCGACGACGGGTGCGTCGCCGCCGACTTCTTCAATGAGAGCCTTGGCCTTGTCGATGTCGCGGGCGGGAGCCGGATGCGCCTTGTCATAGAAAATGCTGGATGGCGGGATCATCTGATTGTCGGCAGAAAACTCGCCGGCGAAGGCAACCTTGTTGATGACGTTGCGGTCGATCGAGAGCTCGAGTGCCTGGCGAAGCCGTGGCTCCTTGCCGAGCGCGCCGCCCTTTTCGCCGTTGCCGACATTGATCATCAGATGTGAGACGGCAAGGCCGGGCGACGTGTGGAGCGCCAGCGCCTTGTTCCCGCGGACGGCGCCGAGGTCGGTCGGCGCGATGCGCTCGGCGATTTCGAGATCACCGGCCTGTAGCCGCGAAAGGCGCACGGTCGAATCCGGAATATAGAGGTACTGGACGTCATCGTAACCGATCGCCGCGGCATTCCAGTAGCCGTCGAATTTTTCGAGTGAGATCACGTCGCGCGCGCGGCGCTCCTTGAACTTGAAGGGGCCCGCGCAAACCGGGTTGGCGGAAAATTCCTTGCCTTCCGCGGCAGCCGCCGGAGACACCATCATGCCCGCGCGGTCGGACAGGACGGCGAGAAGCGGGGCGAAGGCCGATTTCAGCTTGAATGAAACATGGGTCGCATCAATAACGGTGACGGTTTCGACGGGCGAGAGCTCACCCTTGCGCTTGGAATCCTTCAGGGACTTCATGCGTTCGATATTGAACTTCACCGCGGCTGCGTCGAAGGGTGTTCCGTCCTGGAATTTGACGCCGTCACGAAGGGTGAACGTCACCTCCGTACCCTCGGCGTTCCAGATCCAGGCGGTTGCCAGCTGCGGTACGATCTCGAGCTTGGCGTCGATATCGACGAGCTTGTCGCACATTGCCGAAAATACGATACGTCCGGCGTAGGTGCCAGAGGTCGCAGGATCCAGCGCATCCGGATCGTCCTGCATGCCGACGCGTAGCGTTGCCGCCTGCGCGGTTGTGAAAGTCATCGCGATGGCAGTCGCCATCATCGCCAGTTTGATGCTCGTTCCCATTATTTTTCCTCAAACCCGCGCAGAAGAGCGCGTTTCGCCCAGTTTTTGTACGTCGATCAGTGATGCACAGGAACATCCCTATTGTAAAGAAGGATGACTAAATAATTTCCTTCCTTCACAAATTGCATGAATTTCAATCGATTTTAGCCTTATTTCGATTGACAGACATACCCCGCCAGTTAACTTAGTCCGCAAAGATGACGAATTGAATGAGATCATGACCGATATTTCTGGATTGGCGCCCCTAACGCGACAAATCACCTCGCGTACCGTGCTCCGTACGATCATAGATAGTTCACCGATTTCACGCGCCGAGCTTGCCCGCGTCACCGGACTGTCGAAGCAGGCGATGTCGGAGATCGTGCGCGACCTCGAGGTCGACGGTTGGGTTCGTGAGACGGGACGCACACAAGGCGGCGTCGGGCGCAGCGCAGTCAACTACGAGCTCGATCCCGGCAAGGCTTTCCTCTTCGGCGTCGACATCGGCGGGACCAAGGTCCATGCGTCGATTGCGGACCTTTCCGGTAAAGTCGTGGAAGAAATCCTGGAGGCGACAGACACCCGTGGCGGAATGCATCTCGTCGAACAGCTGGCAGTGCTGCTGGACACTATGACGGCCAAGATCGGGATCGAGCCGCAGCTCGTGCGGATGGGCGCGGTCGGCATTCCTGGTGCGGTGGACCCAAAGACCCGTCGTATCACCATGATGCCGAATATCGCCGGCATGACCGATTTCGATTTCGAGGCGGCGCTGACCGGGCGCCTCGGCTTTCCGATGGTTCTCGAAAACGATGTCAATGTCGCGGCCAAGGGCGAGCAGGTCCTCGGCGAAGGGCAGGATATCGATAATTTCGTCTTCGTGGCGCTCGGAACCGGGATCGGGATGGGTATCATCAGCGAGAAGCGGCTCATTCGTGGTGCCCGTGGCGCAGCTGGCGAGATCTCGACCCTGCCGATCGGCGGCGACCCCTTCAATTCCTCTGCGTTCGGTTCCGGCGTGCTTGAAACATCTGTCGGCAGCGCCGCGATCCGGTCGCGGTATGCCGGAAACAGTGGCGTCGAAGGTTTGACGGTTCGCGAAATCTTTTCGCGACAAGACGGGGCTTCCCAGACAGTCATAGACGAAGTGGGCCGCACCGTTGCCGTTGCCATTGCGGCGATTGCCGCCGTGCTGGATCCGCAGCGGGTGATTTTTGGAGGCAGCGTTGGCTCCCGTGCGGAATTGATCGATCGGGTGGAGTACCATCTCACGCGCTGCATGCCCGTGCCGCCCGCCTGCGTCATCAGCTCGCTCGGAAACCGGGCTGGCATTCTTGGCGCCGTCGCAATTGCGCAGGAGGGGTTTTACCAAGCTCTGTTCGGCCTCCCTCTGCGCGGGGTCGAGCCGGTTACTCCGAAGTCCCTGGAAGGTGCTTTATGAACTCGATGCCACGGGACCTTCACCGCCCCACAATCCGGATCTATCAGACCCCCGAGCTTGCGTCCGAGGCTGTGGCTTCTCTCATACTGGAGCGGATTGCTGCGATGCCTGCCCTGACGCTTGGGCTTGCGACGGGTTCAACGCCACGAACGGTGTACAGGACGTTGATCGGTCAAACCGAGACGGTTTCATGGCGCGAGACGCGCTGCTTCAATCTCGACGAATATACCGGTCTTGGCCGGGATCATTCTGCGAGCTTTGCCTATTACATGCGCGAGCTGTTCTTCGATCATGTCGATGTCGACGTGACCCGAACGCACATTCCCGATGGCACCGCGTCTGATCTCGACGCGGCCGCGAAAGTCTACGAACAGATGATCTCAGACAATGGCGGGATCGATTTGCAGTTGCTCGGCATCGGCCGCAACGGTCATATCGGTTTCAACGAGCCGGGCTCGGCACATGACAGCCGGACGCGAATGGTTCGGCTTGCGCAATCGACCATCGATGCCAACCGTCCGGATTTTCCAGACGGCGAAGATCCGCCGGAAACCGCGTTGACGATGGGCATCGGCACCATTCTCGAGGCACGTGAGATCGTGCTGCTTGCGACGGGGGCGGCGAAAGCCGAAGCCCTGGCGGCAGCGCTGCAGGGCCAGGTCAGCCTCGATTGTCCGGCTTCGTCCCTGCAACGGCATGCTGCAGTCACTGTATTCTGCGACGAAGCAGCCGCCGCCCAGCTGGACATCGAGCAATTGAAGATGACGGGGAATGTCCATGCAGCAACGTGATTTCTTTAGGCCCGGCCGGTCGGTGGCAATTTCCGATCGCGGTATGGCGGCAACCTCGCATCCGCAGGCAACCCTTGCTGCGGTGGACATTCTGCGCGCCGGCGGCAATGCCGTCGATGCGGCGGTGGCCGCTATCGCCCTACAATCGGTGATCGACCCCCATATGACGGGGATTGGTGGCGATTGCTTCGCGCTCTATACACCGGCTGGTGGCAAGCCGATTGCGCTCAACGGCTCAGGTCGTGCGCCGATGGCAGCCACACTCGATTACTTTTTCAAAAAAGGCATCACGAGCATTGCCGATGACAGCCCCCACGCGGTGACCGTGCCGGGCGCCGTTGATGCCTGGTGCCATCTCGTTGCGACCTATGGTGGGCGGGACATGGGCAGGGTGCTCGCCCCGGCTATCGAGGCTGCGGAAAAAGGCTATTGCATCACGCCGCGCGTCGAACTCGACTGGGTACGCTACGCCAACCGGGTGCAGAAATATCCGGATGCCGCCGCCTATTTCCTCCCGGGTGGTCGGGCACCAAAGACCGGCGAGCGGATGACCAACCTGGCGCTTGCGGCCACATTGCGTCGCATTGCCAGTGAAGGTCGCGACGCTTTCTATGCCGGGTCGGTCGCCGAAGAGATCACCACGCTGCTGAAGTCGCTCGGCGGACTGCATGAGGAGGGCGACTTTTCAACCTACCGTGCTTTCGAGACCACTCCGATCAGCGCTTCTTATCGGTGCATGGATCTTCTCGAATGCCCGCCGAATGGCCAGGGACTGGCAGCGCTTCTGATCGCCCGCATTCTCGACGGCTTCGATCTTCGCGATCCCACCCTATCGGAAGCGGACCGCATTCATCTTCTCGCGGAAGCCACCAAGGCTGCCTATGCGAGGCGCGACGAGCTGATCGCGGATCCGCAGCATATCACCTTCGATATCGCGGCACTTCTGTCCGACCGGTCGATCGAGACGATGCGGGCGAAGATCAGCATGGAACAGGCCACAGCACCCGGCATATGGGACGGTCCCGAGCACAAGGACACCGTCTACGTCTCCGTGGTCGATTGCGACGGCAATGCCATGTCGCTGATCAACTCGGTGTTCTTCGCCTTCGGCAGCGGCATCTATGCACCGAAATCAGGTGTACTTTTGCAGAACCGCGGCGCCGGCTTCGTCGTCAGGCAAGGCCACCCGAACGCGATCGGCCCCGGCAAGCTACCCTTCCATACGATCATTCCGGCGCAACTTGCCGAAAACGGACGCACCCGCATGGCCTTCGGAGTGATGGGCGGCCAGTATCAGGCGACGGGACACGCCCACCTTCTCAGCCAGATCCTCGACCGCGATCTCGATCCGCAGCAGGCGAGCGATCAGCCGCGCAGCTTTTGTCACAACGGCAAGCTGAGCCTCGAGCCGACGATTTCGCCGGACGTGAAAGCGGATTTAGAACGGCGTGGTCACGTCACCGAATGGGCGGACGAGCCCATCGGAGGTTGCCAGGCAATCATGATCGACTACAAGCGCGGCGTTCTTCTGGGGGCATCCGACCACCGCAAGGACGGCATGGCACTCGGCTATTGAGGTAATCAGCATGTCATCTCCAATCCTGACGGTCAAAAATCTCCGGCTCGCGCTTCCGGAAGGCGGAGACCGCGAATATGCGCTCGACGATCTGACCTTCCATCTCGATAAACGGAAAATTCTCTGCATTGTCGGGGAATCCGGCTCGGGGAAATCGCTTTGTGCCCAGACCGTGATGGGCCTTCTGCCGAAGGCAATCCGCGTTGCCGGCGGAGAGATCCTGTTCGGTGGCCGCGATCTTCTGAAGGTCGACAAAGAGAGCCTGCGTGCCCTGCGCGGCAGCCAGATCGGCATGATCTTCCAGGAACCGATGACGGCGCTCAATCCGTCGATGCGGATCGTCGACCAAATCGCAGAAATATTCGAGGCCCATGGGCTGCTGACACCCGAGGAGCGCCGTGCGCAGGCGGTAAAACTCGCGACAGAAGTCGGCCTGCCTGATCCCGAGCGTATCATCCAGAGCTTTCCGCACCAGCTTTCCGGCGGTCAGCGTCAGCGTGCGATGATCGCCATGGCCCTGGCGCTCGAGCCTGTCGTCTTGATCGCGGACGAGCCGACGACCGCTCTCGACGTCACCACGCAGGCGCAAATTCTCCAGCTGATCCGAGACATCCAGCAACGGCGCGGAATGTCGGTGATCTTCATCACCCACGATTTCGGGGTCGTGGCCGATATTGCAGACGAAGTGCTAGTTCTCCAAAAGGGCATCGTCGTAGAGCAGGGCACAGCAGAAGACGTGCTGCGCCGACCAACCCACGAATACACGAAAGCCCTTCTTGCGGCCGTTCCGAACGGCGTTCCGCCGGTTCGTGCCGAGGTGGATGACAAGACCATCGCGATCTCGGTTGCCAACCTGCGCAAGACCTACGTGACAGGCGGCAGCCTGTTCAAACCGAAGCGCATTGTGCACGCGGTGAAAGATGTCAGCTTCGAGATCCGGCGCGGCGAGACACTTGGCATCATCGGTGAATCCGGTTCGGGAAAATCGACGGTGGCGAGGCTCGTCACAAGACTTGTCGAACCGGACAGTGGCAAGATCATGCTGGGAGGTGACGATTTCGGTGCGCTTCCGGCACGTGGCCTGCGCCATGCGCGCAAACGCATCCAGATGGTGTTCCAGGATCCCTTTGCCTCGCTCAATCCGCGTCGCAAGGTGGGCCTCAGCATCGCTGACGGTCCGATTGCCCATGGCGTGCCGAAAGGCGAAGCTCTGCAGCAGGCAGTTGATCTCCTGAAACTCGTTGGGCTCGATGCCCGTGCTATCGATCGCCTTCCGCACGAATTTTCAGGCGGCCAGCGGCAGCGTATCGGGTTGGCAAGAGCGCTTGCCCTAAAGCCAGACGTGCTGATCGCCGACGAATCCGTCTCGGCGCTGGATGTCACGATCCAGAAACAGGTCCTGGAGCTTCTCGAGGAACTGAAGGGAAAGCTAGATCTGGCGATGTTGTTCATCACCCACGACCTGCATGTTGCAGCCCAGGTCTGTGACCGCATTGCAGTCATGCAGCGCGGAGAGATCGTGGAAATGCGACCGACCCGAGAGTTGCTTGGCAATCCGCAGAATTCCTACACGCAGCTTCTGCTGGCGGCGATACCGGGTAAGTCGCTCGAACACCGTGTATCGATCAGCTAGTTGCTAGTCGCCGTCGTGATCACAACTGATTGCGGACGCTGGTTTTCAAAACTCGCATACACTACGTCACGAAGAAAAACTCCGATGAGCTCCAAATGATTGCTCTGCTGTGACGACCAGCCTTTCAAAGGCATACAGTTTGTCCATTGAGACCGCTCTTGTCGGCCGCTACATCAAAGCGGCCGAAAGTTTCCTTCGAGATGAAGGGATCTTAAGCAGTCCATCAGAATGCAAATACCTTCTCGTGTGTCGCAACGAAGAATTCGCCGTCCGGCGTGACCCAGCCGCGAAACATGCCGTCGGTGTTGTAAGGGGCTGCGATCGATCCGTCCGCTCCGACCGCCACAAGTCCGGCACCGATAGCGTGCGGCTTCAAGTCTTCCATGATCACCTTCGACGCCGCCTGCTCCACGGTTTCGCCGAGATAGCCGATGCGGCTTGCGACCTCATGGCCGACGGCATAGCGGATGAAGAGCTCGCCCTTGCCGGTGCCAGATACAGCGCAGAGACCGTCGCGGGCATAGGTGCCGGCGCCGACGATCGGGGTATCGCCGATACGACCGACCGGTTTGTTGTTATAGCCGCCGGTAGAGGTTGCGGCCGCCAGATGCCCGGCACTGTCGAGCGCGACGGCACCCACCGTGCCGTGCTTTTCGGATTCGCTCGCCGCTGCCGCCGTTCCGGCCGCCGCATGCGCCTTCATCGCCGCCAGGGCGTGCACGCGTTTCTCGGTGGTGAAATAATCGGGTTCGACGACATCCAGCCCCTCGACCGTGGCAAACTCGTCGGCCGCGTGGCCGCCCATCAGCACGGCGTCGCCCTTTTCCATCACCCGCCGCGCCGCCTTGACGGGATTGCGGATGCGCCGCACCAGCGTCACTGCGCCTGCTTCGAGGGTCGCGCCATCCATGATTGAGGCGTCGAGTTCGTGCTCGCCGGCGGCATTGAGGGCTGCGCCATAGCCGGCATTGAAATGGGGGCTGTCTTCCAGCACCACGACCGATGCCTGTACGGCGTCAAGCGCCGAGCCACCAGTGCTCAGCACCGCCCATCCGGCCTTCAAGGCGTGACCGAGATCGACGCGCGCCGCGTCCCATTCCGCTTCGCTGAGGCCGAGCTTGGCCATCACCCCGCAGCCGCCATGGATTGCCAGTGCAATCTTGCCCATGATCTTCTCCTTCCCATGAATAAAAAAGCCGGGCAGCAGAACTGCCCGGCCAAGTTTACCTCCGGTTGGCGTGGAGGCTATTTCGCAGGCCTGATGTTCATGGCCAGTGTGTCTTCGTCCGAACGCGGCACGATGGTGATCGTCTTCTTCATGCCCCAGGCGGAAACGATCGAGGCGATCGAAAGATTGGGGCGATCGGAAGCGACCAGCGCGTTGGCGTCCTTCAGGTACTGTTCGCGCTTGCCCGCATCCATCTCGACACCGGCCGCCTCGATCAGCTTGTCCATTTCGGGGTTGGAGTAACCGCGGATGTTGAAGGCGCCGAGCTTCTTCGTCGGATCGTTGGTATGGACCAGCGACGACAGCGTGTAGTTCGCCTCACCCGTCAGCGTGCCCCAGCCGGACATGGTCAGCGAGTAATCGCCGCGCGTGTTGGCCGGGAAATAGACGGCGCCGGGCTGTGCGTTGGCTTCCACCTGGATGCCGATCGCGGTCAGCATCTGGGCGATCGTCGTGCCGGTGTCCTTGTCTCCCGGCAGGCGGTCGTTGGTGAACGAGAACGTCACCTTGAAACCATCGGGATAACCGGCGTCGGCCAGCAGCTTCTTTGCCTTCTCGACATCGGAAGGTGCGGGCTTCACATCCGGATTGTAGCCGAAGATGTTCGGCGTCACGAGCTGCGACTGGACGGTGCCCATGCCTTCCATGGCGATCTCGGTGATGGTTTCGCGATCGATTGCAAGATCGAAGGCTTCACGCACCCGGGGATCGATGAAGGGGTTTTTCGGCAGCGGCGAGCCGTTCTTGGCGGTCACCTGCGGCGACTTTTCGCGGAAGTCGAAAGCCATGTTGAACAGGTAGACGCTGTCCTGGCGAACGATCGTCAGCTTCGAATCCCTTTCCAGCGTCGGCACGTCGGATGCCGGAATACGGGCGATCAGATCGACCTGGCCGGCCTTCAGCTGTGCAACGCGGGCGGCGTCGTTGGGAAGCTCCTTACGGATGACCTTGTCCCACGGCTCTTTGCCGCCCCAGTAACCATCGAAGCTCTGAAGAACCAGCTGCTCCTTCGGCGTCCAGGACACGAACTTGTAAGGACCGGTCCCGATCGCGGCCTTGCCGGAATTGAAACCTTCCGACGCCTTTTCGGCGCTGTCGGAATAATCCTTGGCAGCGATATGCGACACCACGAACAGACGGATGAAATCGTTGGGCAGGGTTGGCGCCGGTCCGTCCGTCTTGACGCGGATCGTCAGCGGATCGACGATTTCTACGCCCTTGACGCGGCGGACGTAGATCGTTGTCGGGTTCGGGCCAGCGACTTTCGGAATACGCTCGATCGAGAATTTGACGTCCTCGGCGGTGAAGTCCGAACCGTCATGGAATTTGACGTTCGGGCGCAGCTTGAATTCCCAGGTCGTGTCGTCGATCGCGGTCCAGCTGGTGGCAAGGCCCGGCTCGAGTTCGAGATTGTTGCCCGACTTGATCAGCGAGTCGTAGATGTGCTTCATCGCCTCGGCGTGAGTGCCGGCGGCGGTGAAATCGGGATCGATCGACAGCGGACCGGCGCGCACGCCGATGGTGAGGTCGGCGGCAAGTGCTGCGCTCGAAACGCCGCCGAGCAATGCTGCGGCGAGCACGATGGTGCGGAATGTCCTGGAAGCCGTCATTCTTCGTTCTCCTCTATTGTTGTCATTGGTGGCCAGTTGGGCGAATCGACGACGACCTTGGCGAGCAGTTCCGACAACATCAGCTGTTCGGCAGGCGTCAGCGACGAGATCATGGCTCTCTCGCGCTCCACCATCGGCTGCATGGCCTGATCGACGATGCGTCTGCCCTCCTCGGTGATGTAGAGGACAAAACTTCTGAGGTCCGCCTGGTCGATTTCGCGACGGACGATGTTCTTGTCGATCAGCTTCTGGATCGCCCGGCTGATCGTGTTCTTCGGAAAGCCCGAGGAATTGCAGATGGCACTGGCCGTCAGTCCGTCGGACAGGCCGAGCGAATAGATGACGACGAATTCCGGCCGCGCCAGGCCGTGTTCCTTTTCGATCAGTCGGTAGATCGGCTCGTTGAACTGCAGCGCCAGAAAGTTGAACCGGAACGACAACCAGCAGGGGTTCTTCCACAGTTTCACGGATACCAGGTCCTCGACGCCATGCGTGCCGGCGGCGGCTTTTCCGCCCTCCCGCAGCAGGGTCTCCAGTGTCGGTCCACGCGTCTGTCGCACTCTTCGGTCGCTTTCGAGCTTCGTGAGGTTTAGTCCCGTATGGAACTTGACGATCGTTTAAATGGCTGTCAATTTCTTTTTTTAGTCCCGTATGGAACTTTGCTTCATGCGACACAAAGCATCGGAAAGCACAAATATTGTGCGGCCATGCGGAAAACAGAACGTTCTTTGCGCAGTTGCGCGAAGTTTGAGAACGAGGGT
The DNA here is from genome assembly GCF_001423425.1 of Rhizobium sp. Leaf306. Taxonomy (GTDB): domain Bacteria; phylum Pseudomonadota; class Alphaproteobacteria; order Rhizobiales; family Rhizobiaceae; genus Neorhizobium; species Neorhizobium soli. The sequence goes on along the minus strand of NZ_LMNX01000003.1, from coordinate 475,953 downwards.
AGCGAATTGAAGATTGCCGACATGAACTGGATGCTAGTCGAAGAGCGCGTCGCAAAAGATGATCGCTGTATTTTACCGATCGGCAGCGTCGAGCAGCACGCCTATCTCAGTCTCGCGACCGATATGATCCTGGCTGAAAAGGTCTCGGTCGATGCTGCCGAGCCGCTCGGCATTCCAGTCTTTCCGGTCGTGCCTTATGGCCTTGCCTCCTCGTTCGCAACGTTTCCGGGAACGCTGACGCTATCGCTCGCCACCTATATCGGCGTCATCGAGGATCTGCTCGACAGCATCTACCGCTCCGGTTTCAGGCGTATCCTGATCGTCAACGGACATGGCGGCAACTCGCCGGCAACGGTGGTGATTTCCGAATGGCTGAATGCCCACCCCGACGCATCGGTCAAATTCCACGACTGGTGGCGGGCGCCGCAGACGCTGGCCAAGGTGCAGCAGACCGATCCCGCCGCATCGCACGCGTCTTGGATGGAGAACTTCCCCTGGACACGCACCACCGACGAGCGTCAGCCGACGACTGCCAAGCCACAGATCGACTACGCGGCGCTTGCCCGCGTCGGCGCTGCGCAGAAGCGTGAACTGCTCGGCGACGGCAATTATCACGGTCTCTACCAACGCCCCGATGAAGACATGGCTGCGATTTGGGAGGTCGCCGTTTCCGAAACCCGCGCGCTGCTGGAAGGCGACTGGCACTGACCACCGCCTGACACACGACGCATTTTCGAACCCCGCACGAGACGGGAGAACAGGGAACGAATGTTTGGATTCATCCTGCAAAGGCTGTGGCAGGCGCTGATCGTGGTCCTTGCCATGTCGGCACTGGTATTCTGCGGCGTCTATGCCGTGGGCAACCCGATCGACGTGCTGATCTCACCGGACGCAACGCAAGACATCCGCGCCGCCGTCATCGCGCAATACGGTCTCGACCAGCCGCTGTGGCAGCAGTATTTTACCTTTGTAGGGCGTATCCTGCACGGTGATTTCGGCCGCTCATTCGTCTACAACATGCCGGTCAGCGAACTGATCCTGACCCGTCTCCCGGCAACGCTCGAACTGACACTGGCGGCCGTGCTGTTTGCCAGCCTCGTCGGCATCCCGATTGGCATGTATGCCGGCTATAAGCCGCACAGCCCCATCTCGCGTGCCATCATGGCGCTTTCCATCCTCGGCTTTTCCGTCCCGACCTTCTGGTTCGGCCTGATGCTGATCATGGTGTTTGCCGTGCAATGCGGCTGCATGCCGGCCGGCGGACGCGGCGAGACCGCCAGCCTGTTCGGCGTCGACTTCAGTTTCCTGACCGGTGATGGCCTTTCCCACATGATCTTGCCGGCGTTGAACCTCTCACTGTTCAAGTTCTCGCTGATGATCCGTCTTGCCCGCGCCGGCACTCGCGAGCTGATGCTCAGCGACACGGTGAAATTCGCCCGCGCTGCCGGGCTTTCGGAGTTCACGGTGCTGAGCCGGCATGTGCTCCGGCTGATCTCCATTCCGCTGGTCACGGTGTTTGGCCTCGAACTCGGCTCGACGCTTGCGTTTGCCGTCGTCACCGAAACGATCTTTTCCTGGCCTGGCCTCGGCAAGCTCATCATCGACAGCATCACGTCGCTCGATCGTCCTGTCATGGTCGCCTACCTGATGTTCGTCGCCCTCCTGTTCATTGTCATCAATTTCGTGGTCGATCTCACCTATGCGCTGCTGGATCCGCGCTTGAGAAAGGGGCGTGCCTGATGCGCGACACTCCACTCTCCCGTTTTCTCAATGAATTCCGCCGCAACAAGGTTGCCACCGGCGCGGCCGTGTTCGTGTTTGTCATCGTGTTCATAGCCCTGATTGCGCCGCTGGTGACACCGCAGGACCCTTACGACCTCGCGCATCTCGTGCTGCGCGACGCGCGGCGTCCACCCGGTTACGTCGGTACCGGCGGCTACACCCATTGGCTCGGCACGGACTCGCAAGGCCGCGACCTGCTGTCGGCCATCATCTACGGCCTGCGGATCTCGCTGCAGATGGGCATCATCGCCAGCGGAACCGCTTTCGTGATCGGCGCCGTGGTCGGCTGTGCCGCAGCCTATATCGGCGGTCGCTTCGAAAGCCTCGTAATGCGTATTGTCGACTTGCAGCTTTCGTTCCCGGCCATTCTGCTCGCCTTCGTCATCGCCGCAATCCTCGGCCAGGGTCGCTACCAGCTGATCCTCGCACTGATCTTCGCCCAATACGCCTACTTCGCACGCACCGCCCATGGTGCCGCGGCGGCCGAACGGCAGAAGGATTATGTCGAGGCGGCGCTCTCCATCCCTCTGTCGCCATGGCGCGTGGTGCTGCGGCATATCCTGCCCAACTCGCTACCACCGCTGATCGTCGTCGCCACCGTGCAGATCGCCAGCGCGATTTCGCTTGAAGCGACGCTGTCGTTCCTGGGCGTCGGCCTGCCGCCGACCGAACCGTCGCTCGGCATGCTGATTGCCAACGGTTTCCAGTATCTGCTCTCTGGTCGTTACTGGATCTCGATCTATCCGGGCCTGGCGCTGATCATCTTCATCGTCTCACTCAATCTCGTCGGCGACCAGATCCGCGACCAGCTCAACCCGAGGCTCCGCCGATGACCGATACAGTGACAACACCGGCGACGCCGCTTCTCGAAGTCACCAACCTCAAGACCTGGTTCCCGAGCGGACGCGGCGAGGTCAAGGCCGTCGACGGCGTTTCCTTCTCCATCGCGCCGGGAGAAGTGCTGGGCCTCGTCGGCGAATCCGGCTCGGGCAAATCGATCACCGGCTTTTCCATCATCGGCCTGATCGACGAACCCGGCCGCATCATCGAGGGATCGATCAAACTTGAAGGCCGCGAACTGGTGGGCCTGCCATCCCATGAGCTGCGCGCCATCCGCGGCAAGACCATTTCGATGGTCTTCCAGGACCCGATGATGACTCTGAACCCGGTCCTGAGCATCGGCACACAGATCAAGCTGGCGCTGGAAGCCCACGAAACCATCAGCAGCGCCGAAGCCCGTGAGCGGGCGATCAAGGCGCTGGCCCAGGTTCGCATCAGCGACCCGGAACGCAAGGTGGACTCCTTTCCGCACCAGTTTTCCGGCGGCATGCGCCAGCGCGTGGCGATTGCGATAGCGCTTCTGCACCGACCGAAACTGATCATCTGCGATGAACCGACGACGGCGCTCGATGTATCGATCCAGGCGGAAATCCTCGCCGAGATGAAGGAGCTGGTCTCCGAGCTTGGCACGGCGCTGATCTGGATCAGCCACGACCTTGCCATCGTTTCCTCGATTGCCGACCGCGTCGCGGTCATGAAATCCGGCAACATCGTCGAGATCGGCCCGGCACTCGGCGTGCTGACGAAACCGCAGCACGACTATACGCGCGCGCTGCTCGATGCCCTGCCCTCGCGCGCCAAACCCGGCGAACTTCTGTTGCGCGGCAGCGGTATCGCAGACGCGGCACCACCGCCGCGCAAATCGGCAACCGCCAACCTGCCGCCCCTCGGAAGTCCCTATCTGGTCATCGACGATGTCGTGAAACGCTTCGAAAAGCCGGCCGGGTTGTTCAGGAACCTCGCGATCAAGTCCGGTCTGTCACAGCCGCTCAATGTCGTCCACGCCGTCGCCGGTGTCTCGCTGACGGTCAAGCGTGGCGAAGTTCTGGGCCTCGTCGGCGAATCCGGATCCGGTAAATCGACGCTCGGTCGTATGGCAGCCGGCATCACCGTGCCGACATCGGGCACGATCCGCTTGAACGGCCAGCCCGTCATGAGCATCGGCCGCGCGCCAAAAAAGATCACGACCCGCATCCAGACGATCTTCCAGGATCCGTTTGCCTCGCTCAACGGCCGCATGCGCATCGGCGACATCATCGCCGAGGGGCCGCTCGCACACCGTCTGGTGAGCCGTGCCGAGGCGGCGGTTTATGTCGGACAATGGCTGGCGGCCGTCGGTCTCGATCCGAGCTTTTCCAACCGCTTTCCGCACCAGTTTTCTGGCGGCCAGCGACAACGCATCGCCATTGCCCGAGCGCTCGCCATGCAGCCGGACGTGATCGTCTGCGACGAGCCGGTCGCCTCGCTCGACGTGTCGATCCAGGCGCAGATCATCAACCTTCTGATCCGCCTTCGCGCCGAACTCGACCTGTCGCTGGTCTTCATCAGCCACGACCTGTCGGTGGTGCGCCACCTCTGCGACCGCGTCGCCATCATGTACCAGGGCCGGATCGTCGAGGAGGGCGAAGCCGCCGCCATCTATGCCGATCCGCAGCATGCCTACACGCAGCGACTGCTGGCGGCCGTACCGGTGCTGCCGCAGGCAGCCGAATGACTTAAACGGAGGACGGGATATGGAACCCTGGGAATGGGACGAAGCGACCTGGCGCGGCAAGGTCGACAAGGTGCGGGCCGGCCGTTCGCTGAAGCCGAAGACCTGGAAGAATGGCGCCCGCTGCGCCGTCGCACTCTCTTTCGACAGCGACCATGAGACCAACGAGTTGCGCGACGGCGGCGAATCCATCGGTCGCCTGTCATGGGGCCAATATGGCAATCGCCGCGGTGTACCGCGCATCTTGGAAACGCTGAAGGCTGCCGACGTGCCCGCCACATTCTTCGTGCCGGCCGTTGCAGCCCTCCTTCATCCGGACGAGCAGAAACGAGTCATCGCCGAGGGCCACGAGATCGGCCTGCATGGCTGGATCCACGAGGTGAACACCAAGGTCCCGCCGGAGAAGGAACGCGAACTGCATTTGCGCGCCGCCGACACGCTGGAAAAGATCACCGGCGTACGGGCCGTCGGCATGCGCACCCCGTCCTGGGATTTCTCTGACGTAACGCTGGAGATCGAACGCGAACTGGGCCTGATCTACGATTCATCCTTGATGGCCGACGACGATCCCTACGAGCTGGTCGAGAACGGCGAACCGACGGGAATGGTAGAACTGCCCGTCGAATGGATCCGCGACGATGCCGTCTACTTCAACATGAACCGGTTTACCGCCCACCGCCCCTACACGCCGCCGCCCGCCGTACTCGACATCTTCAAGCGCGAGTTCGACCTCGCCTACCAGGAAGGCGGCCTGTTTCTGCTCACCATGCATCCGCATGTCTCCGGTTACCGCTCGCGCATCTTCATCCTCGAAGAGCTGATCCGGCACATAAAGCAATATGACGACGTATGGTTCGGCACCCATGCCGACATCGCCCGCTTTGCCAAGGAGTACGCCCATGTCTGAAACGACTGACTCGAGCCGCAAAGTGGCTCTCGTCACCGGTGGCGGCCGCGGCATCGGTCACGCCTGCGCGCTGGATCTGGCAAAGCACGGTTTCGATATCGTGCTAGTCGACCTGATCGAGGACGATCTGGCTCGCACCGCCGGCGAAATTGCCGATCTCGGCCGCCAGGCACTGACCTTCGTCGCCGACGTGCGCGACTACCGACGCGCCGCCGAGATCGTCGCCGAGGTCGATGCGAACTGGGGCCGTATCGACGTGCTGTTCAACAATGCCGGAAAGCCGATGCCGAAGGGCATCGAGGAGATCACCGAGGACGAGTTCGACACGACGATCGATATCAATCTCAAGGGTGCCTTCAATTATATCCAGCCGACCGTACCCCTTATGCGCCGCAACGGCGGCGGCCGGATCATCAATATGTCGTCGATGAACGCCCACACCGGTGGCGTGACCAGCGCTGTCAGCAAATTCGCCTATACATCAGCCAAGGCCGGTATTCTCGGCATGACCCGGGCGCTCGCCAAGGAACTCGCCCCCGAAATCGTCGTCAACGCCATCTGCCCGGGTGTGATCAAGACGGAACGCTCGAACGCCATGATCGACGCCCGAGAAGCCCAACTCGCCGCCGGCATTGCTATGAAGCGCGTCGGCACGCCACAGGATGTGGCAAGCGTGGTCACCTTCCTCGCGACATCGGAGCCGAACTTCCTCACGGGACAAGACATCCAGATCGACGGGATGCAGTGGGTACGGTGAGGTAGACACGCTCATGATGGATGCGGAAAGAGGGTGAGCTTATGCCTCGTTCACCTCATCTAGTCGGATTCGCTACCTGTAATAAGGTCTTGAATACGCGGGTCATCGAGTACGGTGCAGCGATATCCCCGGGCGACCGCGCTGACGTCGTCAAGACGCGATAGCTGCGCTGGCGTCAAAGCGACTTCTGCTGCTGCCAAGTTGGTGGTACGTGGACAACTCGCCTGACGGGGGACAGCTGAACCATAAGCAAAGCTCGGAAAAGAGATGACGGAACTTGACGTGCTATTGATCTGTTGTGAGTGTCCAATCGGAAATTAACGGAGCATTTCGTTGGCGACAGGCCTGATAGCACTACTCGACGATATCGCTGCAATAGCGAAGCTGGCTGCTACGTCGCTGGACGATGTTGCGGCCCAGACTGCAAAAGCAAGCGTCAAGGCTGCAGGCGTTGTTATCGACGACACGGCTGTAACCCCGACCTACGTCGTTGGGCTATCACCGGCCCGGGAGCTTCCGATAATTTTGCGCATCGCTTTGGGCTCGATGCGCAACAAGCTGGTCTTCCTCCTGCCCATCTGCCTCCTGCTCGGCTACTTCGCCGACTGGCTGATCACCCCGCTGTTGATGATCGGCGGCCTGTACCTTTGTTTCGAAGGGGCTGAGAAAATCTACGGTCTGCTGGCTCCTCACGCGCACGATGTGGGTGACTCGGCGACACCGGTTGACCCGGTCGCGCTCGAAGAACAAAAGGTCGCCGGGGCTATCCGCACGGACTTCATCCTATCCGCAGAGATCATGGCCCTGACGCTTGCCGATGTTGCGGATTCCAGCATCTATACCCAGGCCATGGTGCTTGCTGCCGTGGGAGTGCTGATAACGGTTGCCGTCTATGGAGTCGTGGCTTTCATCGTAAAGGCCGATGACATCGGATTGCACATGGCAAAGGCCGGATCTGGTACGGCACGGGTGATCGGCCGCAGTCTGGTCAAGGGTGTGCCGGTGTTTCTACAGATCCTGGCGGCCGTGGGCACTGCGGCCATGCTCTGGGTCGGCGGCAGTATCGTCGTCCACGGGCTGGATGGGCTCGGGCTGTCAACACCCGAGCATGTCATAGAAGGGGCATCCCATTTCATGACGACTACAATCGGGGTTGCTCCGGCTGTGGTCGGGTGGCTTACGACATCCTCGCTTCAGGCTTTGCTGGGCATCATTCTCGGCGCCATCGTCGTCATCGGCGTTACGGCCGTGCATGCCGTTCTCCCCTCGCGTCGCTCGGCGTAACGTCCGGTAACTCGTCGGCATGTTCGAACGGAACGCTCGCCTGATATAGTCTTATAATTTCTTTAAGGCGTATGATCGAAGTCTCTTGGGGAGCTCGCGCCTACATATGTCGTGTAACGCAACGAATTGAAGCGATTCGTTGATGCGTATGTCGGCCTGCCCTTGAACCGCGCCGGGTTTGCCGGAGGCCATTTCGTTTAAGTTATGCGGCCATGGCTGCTTCGTCCAGCATGGCGTAATATCGCTCCTCGGCTACGGCTGGCGGTATATTCCCAATCGGTTCGAGAAGTCGTCGGTGGTTGAACCAGTCGACCCATTCAAGAGTGGCGAATTCCACTGTCTCGAAGCTCCTCCATGGTCACGCCGATGGATGACCTCGGCCTTGTAGAGACCGTTGATCGTTTCTGCGAGCGCCTTATCGTAGCTATCGCCGACACTCCCGACGGACGGCTCGATGCCTGCCTCTGCCAGGCGTTCGGAATACCTGATCGAAACGTATTGAACACCGCGATCCGAATGATGCACAAGGCCGCCGCCATGCGCAGGACGCCGATCAAGAAGTGCCTGCTCCAGCGCATCGAGGACGAAGCTTGCATGTGCTGTCCGGCTCGCCCGCCAGCCGACGATGCGACGAGCAAAGACGTCGATGACAAAGGCCACGTAGACAAAACCCTGCCAAGTAGCGACATAGGTGAAATCCGAAACCCACAGCCTGTTTGGCGCAGGGGCTTTAAACTGGCGGTTCACCCGGTCAAGCGGGCTTGGAGCCGTCTTGTCCGAGAACGTCGTGCGGATCGGCTTTCCCCGAATAACACCTTGCAGGCTCATCGACCTCATTAGCCGAGCAACGGTGCAGCAGGCGGCGTCGAAGCCTTCACGCTTCAACTGCCGCCAGACCTTACGAACGCCATAGACCCGAAAGTTCTGCTCGAAGACGCGACGGATCTCGATCTTCAGGCTGATATCGCTGCGGGCGCGGACCGACAGGCGATCCACGTCCAGTCGTTTGGCGACATTCTCATGGTAGGTTGATGGGGCAATCGGCAGCAGCTTGCAGATCGGCTCGACCCCGAACACGCTACGGTGTTCGTCGATGAAGGAGATCATCGCTTGAAGGGGCGGTCGAGCTTCCTCTTACCCGGTAGGTGAATGCTCGCATTCACCGTTAGGGGCCATGGCGAAATATGCAGAAGCTTTGCGCAAAATCTCGTTGGCCTGACGAAGCTCCCGGTTCTCCCGCTCAAGAGCCTTCATCTTCTCGGCCACATCGCTCGGCAGGCCTGCTCGTTTACCGCTGTCGACCTCGGTCTTCTTCACCCATTCATGCAGCGTGGCTGGCGAGCAGCCGATCTTGGCCACAATAGATGAAACGGCAGCCCAGCGGGATGGATGCTCGGCTTCGTGATCCAGCACCATACGAATGGCACGTTGACGGACTTCAGGTGAAAACTTGTTCGTTGTCTTGCTCATGATGACTCCACTTTCTCAGAAGTTGGAGCCTCCGGCAAACCCGGCGCGGTTCAGTTGAAGCGGGAGCGGATACGCCGGAAGGTCTATCGCTCAAGAGACGAAGCCAGGCAGGACGTGTTCGACTATATCGAGATGTTCTACAACCCGAAGCGCAAACATNTGTTGAAGCGGGAGCGGATACGCCGGAAGGTCTATCGCTCAAGAGACGAAGCCAGGCAGGACGTGTTCGACTATATCGAGATGTTCTACAACCCGAAGCGCAAACATATCAAAAACGGGATGCTGTCGCCCGTCGAGTTCGAAAAGCAGCAGAAAACGTAACCGGAGGGTGTCTACGAAACTCGCGGCTATTCAAACAAAATATCCGAGCGGAACGTGCTATGGCTTATAAAAAGGGCTTGAGCCAGTATCCTATTTGGGTCGAGCTTAAGAATGGTAGTACATGTCTTCTCTTCGAGTTTCCAAGGCCTATTAATTCATACGCAAGTGCTGTCAGATGTTGCATCCGGCAATGCGCCTTGGTATGAGCGAGCACCTATTGTACAAGCTAAGGTCTGCGGAATGCTGTTCCAGAAAACGTTGATTTCAGAGGTGGTTCTTGTTGTCGCGAAGAGGATCGGCGACCACAGGGGCTATTTTTCAGAGACGTTTCGGGAGGACGAATTCCGTCAAAATGTTGGCGGTTTCAAGTTCGTTCAAGACAATCAGTCTTTGTCAGCCGAAGTCGGCACCATCCGCGGCCTGCACTTCCAGCTGGATCCCCGCGCTCAAGGCAAGCTTGTTCGCTGCGTGGCTGGCGCCATCCTGGATGTCGCCGTCGATATTCGCGTCGGTTCACCGACTTATGGTCAGCATGTGAAGGCTGAATTGACCGCAGATAACGGCCATCAGTTATGGGTGCCGCCTGGTTTTGCCCACGGCTTCTGCACACTGGAGCCGAACAGCATCATTTCCTACAAGGTCACCGACTACTATAGCCATGAGCACGATCGTGGCCTTCTGTGGAATGATCCCGAGCTCGATATCGAATGGCCTTTCGATGCTGAGGCGGCTGTTCTTTCGGCAAAGGACAAGCTCCAGCCAAAGCTTGCCCATCTCCAAGCCGCCTTCGTCTACAAAGCCTAATTGTCTGGAGACTTCGAATGCGTGTAATCGTCACCGGCGGCGCCGGCTTTATCGGATCGGCTGTCGTTCGCCACCTCGTTAGTGCTAAGGGCTATGAGGTCCTGACGATCGACAAATTGACCTATGCAGGTAATCTTGCTTCGCTCTCGACGGTCGACAACAATCCGCTACATCGGTTTCTACAGGCAGACATCTGCGATCGCGCCGCCATGCAGGAGGCTTTTGAGAGCTTCCAGCCCGATCGTGTTATGCATCTTGCCGCCGAAAGCCATGTGGATCGTTCCATCACCGGTGCCCGCGACTTCGTCGAAACCAATGTCATCGGTTCGTTCACCCTGCTCGAGGCTGCCCGACATTACTGGAACGGTCTGCCGACAGACCGCAAGGATGCTTTCCGGTTCCTGCACGTGTCGACCGATGAAGTCTATGGTTCGCTGGGAGACGACGGGCTCTTTACAGAAGAGACGCCCTACGATCCTTCATCTCCCTATTCTGCCTCCAAGGCGGCATCCGACCATCTGGCCAAAGCGTGGGCGCGCACCTATGGCATGCCGATTGTCGTCTCCAACTGCTCGAACAATTACGGCCCTTACCATTTTCCGGAAAAGCTCATTCCTCTGATCATCCTGAATGCTCTCGAAGGAAAGTCGCTGCCGGTTTATGGCAACGGCGCCAACATACGCGACTGGCTCTATGTCGAAGACCATGCACGCGCGCTGGACCTGATTGCCGAGCGTGGCCGTATCGGCGAAACCTACAATGTCGGCGGACGCAACGAGCGCCGCAACATTGACGTCGTGAAGCGCGTCTGCTCGATCATGGACGGATTGTCTCCGAAGCCGACGACGCATGAAAGCCTTATCTCTTACGTGACGGATCGGCCGGGCCACGATGCGCGCTACGCTATCGATGCAACAAAGCTTGAAACCGAACTGGGTTGGAAAGCCGAGGAAGACTTCGACAGCGGCATCGAAAAGACCATCAAGTGGTATCTTGAGAACGAATGGTGGTGGGCGCCGCTTCGCCAGGGTTACGACGGCAGCCGCCTCGGGTTACTCGCAGCCACCGGAGCGAAGTGATGGCGCGGCGCTATCTCGTCACCGGTCAGGATGGCCAGGTGGTTCGCTCGCTTGTGGAGCGCGCGACACGATATCAGGATATCGAAGTCCTGCCTTTGGGCCGACCTGCACTCGATCTTTCCCAGCTCGATACCATTGAATCGGCAATTCTTGGCGCCAAGCCGCACGTGATCGTCTCTGCTGCCGCCTATACTGCCGTGGATCAGGCCGAGACGGATGAGGCGGCTGCGTTCGCCATCAACGCGGCGGCGGTTGGCGAGATCGGAAGGGTTGCGAGATCGCTTCGTATTCCAGTCGTCCATCTGTCGACGGATTACGTGTTCGACGGCGAAAAGTCTTCCGCCTATGTCGAGACCGATCCTGTCAATCCGCTCGGCGTCTATGGTCGCTCGAAGCTCGATGGCGAGCTTCTGCTGGCGGCCTCTGGAGCCGACCATGCCATCCTGAGGACGGCGTGGGTCTACAGCCCGTACGGTAAGAATTTTCTTCGGACGATGCTGCGCGTTGCCGAGACTCGCGATAATCTCAATGTGGTGGCGGATCAGACCGGCAACCCGACATCCGCCCTCGACATCGCTGACGCAGTCTTCAAGGTTGGTGAAAATCTCCTGGCTTCCGACGATACGCGTCTGCGTGGCGTTTTCCACATGACCGGAAGCGGGGATGCAAGCTGGGCGGACTTCGCGTCTGAAATATTTGCGGCATCCAACAAGATGGGTGGCCCCTCGGCAAACGTCCAACCGATCACGACGGCCGAATATCCAACGCCCGCAAAAAGGCCACAGAATTCCCGCCTTAACTGCAGCAAGCTTGCATCAGAACACGGCGTATCCATGCCAGACTGGCAAAGTTCAACATTGGAAGTCGTTCGTCGGCTTCTCTCGGCTTAAGGCCGTAAACACATATTGGGGACTGACCGTATGAAGGGCATCATTCTCGCCGGCGGAAGCGGAACGCGTCTGCATCCAATGACGCTTGTCACCTCCAAGCAGCTCATGCCTGTCTACGACAAGCCGATGATCTACTACCCGCTATCCACACTGATGTTGGCGGGCATTCGTGACATTCTCATCATATCGACCCCACACGATTTGCCGCATTTCCAGCGCCTCCTTGGTGATGGTTCTGCTTGGGGCATTTCGCTGTCCTATGCAGAACAGCCTTCGCCAGATGGACTGGCTCAAGCCTATATCATTGGAGCCGACTTCGTCGGTTCCGATCCATCGTGCCTCATTCTTGGTGATAACATCTTCTATGGCCATGGCATTACCGATTTGTTTAAGAATGCGGCAACACGCGCCGAGGGTGCGACCGTCTTTGCCTATCATGTTCAGGACCCGGAACGTTATGGCGTTGTGGAATTTGACAAGGCAATGAAGGCAATCTCGATCGAGGAGAAGCCCCAAGCGCCGCGCTCGAATTGGGCGGTTACGGGACTGTACTTCTACGATAAGGACGTCGTGAATATTGCAGCCGACCTGAAGCCTTCGGCACGTGGAGAATTGGAAATTACCGACGTCAACCGTGTATATCTCGACCGCGGTAATCTGAGCGTTGAGCAGATGGGACGGGGTTACGCTTGGCTCGATACGGGAACGCCCGATAGCCTTTCCGAGGCAGGAGAGTTTGTCGGTACTCTGCAGAAGCGACAAGGCATCAAAATCAACTGCCCCGAGGAGATTGCTTACCGCTCGGGCTTCATAGGCGCGAGTGAACTGGAAGCGCTTGGAAGGAAGCTCGGCAAAAGCGAATACGGCAAATATCTACTTGCGGTCGCTGCTGGCGAATCGTGAACGAACAATAAGTTTTGATTTCCAAAAGGCCGGCTGATGCTGAGAAGTCTGTACAATACTATAGTCAAAGACAAAAATGCAGGCAGTCGCTGTACGTTTCATGTTTCGCAAGGTGACCTAGCGAACTCCCGTAAAGACTGGGCATTTGCGATCAGGCACTACAGGAAAGCGCTAGAGATTAATCCTGGTCTAACGGCCACCTGGGTCCAACTCGGTCATTCCTATCGAGAGTCCGGCGATACCGATGCCGCGCAGGATGCTTATGAGAAGGCAGTAAAGCTTGCGCCTTCCAGCGACGATGCGTACTTTTTTCTCGGCGTCACTCTTCGGAGCAAAGGCGAAAATCACGCAGCATTTGATGCGTATGTCAAAGCCTTTGAATTGAAACCTGATGGCGCTGCGGCTCGTGAGCTTGCAGGCTTTATAGGCATCAAAGACGAGTTTGCGGATTTTTACGCCGCTGTAAACGTGATGTTCGATAGGGCTTACTATATCAAGGCTAACAGCGATTTACGCCAGAGCGACATCGATCCGAAGCTTCACTACATGCTTTACGGTTGGAAAGAGAACCGTGCCCCATCTGCGTTTTTTGACCCCCAGTTTTACCGTTTAAAGTACCGCAAGCGACTGAAAGCTGGCCAAAATCCACTGGTACACTATTGGAAAGTCGGTCGAAATCTTTCTTTACTTACAAACCCGAGCGGAACTCAATCATGGCTGACGCCTACGGCTCCCGAAAAGGAAGCTTGGGACGGTCTGCAGCCAGCGCGTAAAGATGCGGAGACCGAAGCGGTCGTTATTCTCCCGGTCTATAAGGGGCACGACGAGACGCTGAGGTCCATATATAACGCCGTTGCCGGTCGGGCGGGTGAGAGCTACAGTCTTCTGGTGATCAATGACTGCGGCCCCGACAAAGCATTGAACGCCGAACTGGAACGGCTGGCGAGCCTGGGTCTGTTTGACTATCACGTCAACCCCACTAATCTGGGCTTTGTGCAGACTTGTAATCGCGGCATCTTGGAGTTTAGTCGTGATAAAGACATCGTTCTGCTGAATTCCGACGCTTTCGTACCGGTTGGTTGGTTCACCCGCATGAAAGCGCATGTGGAAAAAGACCCATTGATCGCAACCGTCACACCGCTTTCAAATAACGCTACGATCTGCAGCTATCCGGTGAATGATGCGGATAATTTCCGTGCATTGGAATTGGGACCTGAGGAACTGGATGTGTTGGCTGCGGAAACCAATCCAGGGCTGAATGTCGAGACGCCAACCGGCGTAGGCTTTTGCTTCTTTATGAAGCGCGCGGTTATCGACGAAATCGGGGCTCTCGATCCCGTCGCTTTCAAACTGGGATATGGCGAAGAAAACGACTTTTGCATGCGCGCTCTTGAAGCGGGCTACAAGAACGTTATCGCCACCGATATTTTTGTCTTCCATGTCGGCTCGGTCTCATTCTCGGCCAGCAAGGATGCAAACTTTAACGCCGGCCAGAAGGCGCTGGACATCAAGCACCCCAATTATACGTTGATGACCCGTCGCCATGTGAATGCTGACCCGACGCGCTACAGCCGGATGCGGCTTGATGTCCGTCGCCTCGTTCGCGCTATTCATGCACCTGTTATCTTTATCACACACGCTTGGGGAGGCGGTATCGAGACGTACCTCGACACGAAACGCGCAGAACTCGATCGGCAGGGGAAGCCTCATCTTACGATAAGCGTGAGAGATCGGTCGTTTGTCTCAATCGAAACGTCAGACAATCCTTACATTTTTGCCCCTAATCTCTCCTCTCTCGATCTGCGGCTAGATTTTGAGTTGTTTGGCAGCCTGATACGCGATCTCAAGCCAACATTGCTGCACATTAATAGCTTTGCCGGCCTGGAGTGGGTTCATCAGAAAGCGCTTCTCGAGTTTATATCGAACGCCGAAATCCCATACCGATATGTAGCTCATGACTACTCGGCGGTAAGCCGGTTCTATCATCTGACGCGGCCGGATAATATCTACCGGGGTCTGCCCGACTGGCAGGAAATCGAGTCTTGGTCGCGGATGATCGAACACGGGCCTGCTGACATGAGCAGTATCGCGGAACGGCGCGCGACCTATAGCCGATTCCTGTCAAAGGCCGACGCCGTGGAGTTCCCAAGCGCCGCCACACGACGCGTGTTCGAGAATTTCTATTCGGACTTCACAGCCGAAGTTATTCCCCACGAGGAGCCGTTTCGAACAGACGAGCGGGCTGTCCGCCGTTTGAAAGACGGTAAAATCCGTGTCGCCAGTATTGGCGCGATCGGTCCGCACAAAGGCAGCGACGTGATTTTAGCGTTGGCCCGTCACGCGGTATCGCACGAGCTTGACATCGAATATTCCATCATTGGTTATTCCGACCAGGATGCGGCAATGAAGGCTGCCGGCGTCAATGTGACCGGCGCCTATTCATCCGAGGACGAGGTGATCGAGCATCTGAAGGAAATGCAACCCGACCTCGTGTTCATCTCGAGCGTCTGGCCGGAGACTTACTGCTATACGCTTTCAATACCGATCGCACTCAAACTACCGGTTATGGTTTTTGATTTGGGAGCGCAAGGCGAGCGAGCCGCCGAGCTCCCGTGGAGCGTTCGGCTTGAACCGAGATTGATCAACGCGCCGAACAAATTATCGAGCGACATCGCAGAGCTCGACATCGATGAGCTATGGAGACTTCTAGATCCGTCCGAATGACGACGTCCCGACAGGGCACGATTAGGGCATCTACCGTATTGCCAAAGCGACGACTGGGGTGCCAGCCCTAGTTGTCGATGCCAATCACCGAAAGTGATCCTCACAGGCGATCCTTTGTCGCGAAAAATGCGGCGTTAGATGGGGCTGCTGACCAGGCAGAAGCGGCTTTCCAATACGTGCCGTCGTGCGTCCTTGAAACCGAAAAGCCGCCTTGCGGCCCGTCGGAAGATCGGTACGTATGTGGCGCAGCCCGCAAGCATAGATCGGCTGCGGTCGTCAATCAGGTCGTTGACCTTACGAGCCTACTTTGCCCCATGGTCTCCCGCGGGTTGAACCTTGTCAAGCAGATCCGTTAGGGCACCACACCTCGCTCCGCCTTAGAACGTCCTGGCCGACGGTCGCTTGAGCTCGGCTCCGAAATTGTTGAGCGTTCGAACGGGCCTTAGACGATTTGGGGGGAAAGAACCGTCCTTTCGCTTGCGAAGGTCGGCGTGCAAGTGCCTGGGCGACGTTCGCCGCGCTACTTTGGGCGGCGAAGACGATCAACGTCCATCGAATGCTTCGCTCACGATACCCTCGAGCGAATGCCAAAAGCTAGACTTGCAGCGGAATCGATGCCCATTGTGGTGGACGATTAGTCCTACGAAAATATAGCGGCACGTCGACATAGCCACCGAGATATGGAACGGCGCCTTCAAGCCCTGAAGCGGACCGGCGAGCACGATCAGGGCTCATTCCACAAGGAAGAGCCGCGCAGTACACGCGGCGATCCGTTGCCGCGTCATTGGCACGCGTCTATATGTGAACGATGTGCAGCAAAGGAAGCAGCCGCATCGCCTTCGCTTTCGGCACCATCTTTGCTATCAAGGTCATGGAGATCCGCGTGTACCCCTCAAGACAAGCGTTATTGTCAGCTACCCTAAAGTTTTTCCACAAGGCTGACCCCGAATCTGGGGTCCACGTAACGCTCGGAAGCGATGGCTCTCTGGTTGGTTACGGCCATGTCAATGAAGCGAGCTGGACGCTAACCGAACAAGGGTTCCTGTCATTCGTATCTCAAGGCGGGCAAACTAGCGTCGTCTTCAACAAAGTTTCAGACGAAGGGCGCTTCCTTTTGGAAGGGCAACATCTCCTCGAACCGAACACTCACATCACTCTTTGCCTCGAAGAGGTTTACCGTCAGGTTTCGGTGATAAATCCCCAAGAGACCCGAGAGCTATTCAAAGAGCAGATTACCCATTTCGGGTGGTCGATCGGAAGGCACACATACGGGCAACCATTGGTTTACAGTACTGGTCACCAGGTACTCAAAATCGGCAGCTACACGGCTATAGGGCACTCTGTAGCGGTCGCTCTGGCTTATCACCGCCCAGAGTTTTCAAGCATATTTCCGTTCGTCATATATAGAAATTTATGGCCAAACGTGCCGGACAATCTCAACGACCACATTAGCAAGGGCGGAGTGGAAATCGGGAATGACGTTTGGATCGGGCACGGGGTGTTCATCGGAGACGGCGTGAAAATTGGTGATGGTGCCGTAGTTGGTGCCCATAGTGTGGTGACAAGAGACATCCCACCTTACGCGATCGCAGTGGGCAACCCAGCCAGAGTAATCAAAATGCGGTTCTCGGACGAGATCGTGACGCGATTCCTTAAACTCAAGTGGTGGGACTGGCCAGATGATAAGGTCAACCACTTCATCCCGCGGATCCTCTCCGAAGACGTTACCGGGTTCTTAGATGAAGCAGAAAAGCATCACCTTTGAAACGCTTCTCCGGGGGTCAGCTTCGCCAACATCTTACGCTGCTCCGAATAGTCGTTCGTGTAGTTGTCAGGCATATGATGGATGTAAGCCTGCGGAACAGGTAGGTTATCTCTAAAGCCAACAACGTACCGAGATGTATATCCTGTCGGTACGTTATCCCACGTAATCCCCATTGCGGCGCGCTCGGCTATCCACCATCCGTGAGAGCCAGCGCTTCCCTCTTTGTCAAAGGACGGATTCGACAAGTGCTCTTCAGCATGGGATCTCGTCATGACAAACATAGCGATGTATGGGTAATCAGAGTTCATGAATGATACGCCGTGGAGATCGACATGTTTCTTCCCAGCCATTCGCTGAGGGTGCATGTGGTCACTCAAGCAGATGGTAGCGCGGCTTTGGTTGTATTCAAATCGAACGAAGCTAGGGATTAGACCGTGCTGCCTTAACTCTTGCTCGCTGCAGACGAAATATTGGAAATTTGAGTACGTAAACCGAAGGTCATCCTCCATGTAGATAAAGTGTGTGAAATCCTTCTGCTGATCACGAAGACACTGCTTAAGGTAAGGCTTGTGAGCCCATGTCAGATCGAAAGGGTGCTCGAGATCATCAACACTTACAATTTGGAGAGACTTCAGCTCGTCAAAGGTGTTTGCTCGGAACGCTTGGATGCTCTCGATGGCATCTGTGTCTACGGTGTTCGTAAATACGATAACATCCATGCGCGTTACAGGAAACTCGCCCAGGGACCGCAAGACCTGAAAAAGATAATGCAGACGCTCGCGGCGGAATGCAAACGTGATGAACACGGCTATTCTAAAGTCTTCAAGCACGAACGCGATCTCCGAGTGACATAGGCCTCACCATTGCCATAGGCTCATTGGGATCATCAAGCTGTTTCATATTATTTCCCAGCCTTACGGTCCGACCGTTTGCCCCATCAAAGCACGGATGCAATGATATACAGCTAGAGCGATTGACTAGGTGTAACACGCTCCTTAGAGCAGATGATCATATGCCATTCCTTGAAGGCGGTAGATGCAGCGCGTATCCATTCACGATCTCCATCGTGAGATCATTCTAAACTCAACATCCCCTGGGTTCGATGCACCGCCCCCGAAGGTCCTGCATAAGGATCTCATTCCGGAAGGCCCGCATAACGCCATGCTGCCGGCATGGACAACGCGGACCTTTGAACCGCATCCGCTTCATGTTGTTCGACTGTTTGATGTCTATCTTACCGGCGAAGGTCTTTTGTTTGACCGCAACAAAAACTTGATTTCGGAGAGCGTGACTCAGTACGAGCCGGCAGGGATAGCCGAGGCGCACCGCCGGGTTCTTGATGCCGCGGATCCCCGCACGGAATGGGGTTCCTGCGTTCTTCTTCGCAAACGCGGTGACTCAAACTACGGTCACTGGATGATAGAGCTGCTTCCAAAGCTATGGGCAACAGAAGACCTGTGTAGAATCGACGACTGCGTGATACCGAGGCGTTCAGGTGCCATGGAAGCGGTGATGAAAACCGCTTTGCGGCTATCGTCGAATGGTTCTTACGGTTTGATCGAACATTCGGATGATGAGGTCATCTTTTTCAAGCAGTTGCTCTTTGTGGAAGGACTAACCGCGCACGGCGTGTATATGTCGCCCCTCGTCTTTGCAAAGACAGACAAGCTGATTACAGGCAGAGCAGATCCCAAGAAGATTTTTGTTAGCCGTCGCGGCGCGCCCCGTGATCTTGCCAACGAAGACGAAGTGATCGCTTCTTTGATGGCAGTCGGCTTCGAAGTTGTCCATCCTGGTGGCATGTCTTTGGAAGAGCAGGCAACGACGTTTGCCAGGGCCAGTCATGTCGTCGGGGTAATGGGAGCCGGCTTAACGAACATAATGTTTTGCGCTCCGGGTGCAAAGGTGATCAATCTTGCACCTGCGACTTTTCCAGACACCTTTTTCTACCTGATCGCGCAGAACCGAAAGCTGGATTACACAGAGATCCGCGGCACGAATCTTACTGAAGGACCAGGCTGGGATCAGCCCTTCCTAATTTCACCACAGGATATTGTGGGATGCCTATGACATCCGAAATCCTGGCGTAGTTCTTGTCATGTCAGACGAGAACCTTCTCTCGGTTCTCGTGCTCCAATTGTTACAAACAAGCAGGTGATCGTCTCTACCGCTCAAGCCCGCCGTCACATTTGAACAACCAGCCGGATCACTTCGCCTCGGTGCAAGCGGTCGAAACCTTCGTTGATCTCGTCGAGCGGGATCTCGCCGCTGAGAAGCTTGTTCACCGGCAGGCGCCCGGACTTGTAGAGAGCAACGTAGCGCGGAATGTCGCGGACGGGGACGCAGGTGCCGATATAGCTGCCCTTCAGCGTTCGCTCCTCGGCGACAAGACTGACGATGTTGAGGGGAAGCGTCGCGGTGGGTGCCGGCAGTCCGGCCGTCACCGTCGTCCCGCCGCGCCGTGTCATCCTGTAGGCGCTCTCCAGCGCCTTTTCGGAACCGGCAAACTCGAAAGCAAAATCAGCGCCGCCATTGGTGAGCTGCCGAACCTTGTCGACCGCGTCCGCATCGCGTGCATTGACAGTCGCCGTCGCGCCCAGATCGCGGGCGATGCTCAGCTTGTCATCCGAGAGGTCGACGGCGATGACTTGCGCCGCACCCGCCGAAATAGCTCCCAGCAGAGCGGCAAGCCCGACCCCGCCGAGGCCGATGATCACCGTGGTCTGGCCTGCCTGGACCTTCGCCGTATTCACCACCGCGCCGACGCCGGTCAGGACCGCGCAGCCGAAGAGCGCTGCTTCGTTGAACGGCAGGTCCTTGTCGATCTTGACGATCGAGCGGCGCGACACGACCGCGTGTTCGGCAAAAGCCGAGCAACCGATGTGATGATGGACCGGCTCGCCATGCGATTTCAGCCGAATGCTGCCTGTCAGTAGTGTGCCCTTGCCGTTTGCTGCAGCGCCCGGTTCGCAGAGCGCCGGTCTTCCTTCCGCACAGGGAAGGCAGTGGCCGCAGCTTGGCACGAAGGCAAGCACGACGTGATCGCCGACCTCGAGATCGTCGACACCTTCACCCAGCTCCACCACTTCGCCCGCGGCCTCGTGACCGATTGCCATCGGCAGCGGTCGCGGCCGGCTTCCGTTGATCACCGAGAGATCCGAGTGGCAGAGCCCTGCGGCACGAATGCGCACAAGCACCTCTCCCTGCCCCGGCGGATCGAGATCCAGCTCGGCGATTTCAAGCGGCTTGCTCTTTGCATAAGGCATGCTCGCGCCTGTCTGGCGAAGCGTTGCGGCTCGGATCTTCATGTCATACCTCTCTGGAATCTGGAATGCGGCGTGTGAAAACTAGCATTGTCTGCACCGCATGCGAAAACTTCCGCCGTCGGTTTCGATCTGCGTGGCGTGTGGCACCAGGAAATGCCCCGTCATCAGCATAGTCTCTGTATCGGCGATATCGCCCAGCAATGCTGCCCGCGTAAGCGCGGACTGGGCCTGATTTTCGCAGCCCATGCAACTCAGTTGCGGATATTTGAGCTGGATCGGGTGATGGATGATATCGCCTGAAAACACGCATTCGCGGCCATTGGAATGCAGCCATATCGCGACATGGCCAGGCGTGTGGCCCGGCGCCGGTTTGAACGTGAGGCAGCCATCCAGTTCATACCCATCGTCGACCAGCACGACCTGACCGGTCTCCACGACGGGCAGAACGCTGTCGCTATAGGCTGCAAGATGATGGCCGCCGGGATCGGAGCCGTATTTCTCGGCCCAGTAATCGTACTCTGTGCGGCCAAAGATGTATTTGGCATTCGGGAAGGTCGGAACCCAGCGTCCGTCGATCAGCCTTGTGTTCCAGCCGACATGATCGGCGTGGAGATGGGTGCAACAGACATAATCGATGTCCTCGGGCTCAACGCCTGTTGCGCGAAGACGCTCGAGAAACGGGGTCGAAAGGTTGGACCACTGGGTGCGAGCGTGCCGTTCCTTGTCGTTGCCGACGCAGGTATCGATCAGGATCTTGTGCCGGCCGGTGTCGACCAGCCAGGCATGGATGCTGAGCCTGATCCGATCGCTATCGGCATCGTAGAAAGCCGGTGCAAGCCAGGAACGCTCGCGCTCGAGGATCTCGTCCGTAACGAGAGGGAAGAACGTCTTCATCCGGAACGATGTATCTTCCAGCTCCCAGATGGCCGAAACGGTGATGTCTCCAATGGCAAAACGGGTCATGAAATTCTCCGAAGTTCGGGCCTGCTCACGCGCTCGCGACAGCTGCCTGTTGCCGGACCGGCGGCCAACCGGAATCAGTCGATGTCGCAAGCCGGTTCAGCAGCTGTTTCAGCACCCAGACCTCGTTTTCGTCGAGAAGCGCAAGGCAGTCGGCTTCGGCAGCCTTCAGCATGGCGACGATCTCCATCATCGCCTTGCGTCCCGCGCCCGTCAGATGCGCACGCCGTGGGGCTGTCCCGTCGATCTCGATCAACCCTTCGGCCTCGAGCTTTGCCATCGTCTCGTCGGTAATCTCGTCTCCGCGCGAGCGACCGATCTCGCTGATGGTGTCGAGTGTCCTGCCATCCTCATGGCCGAGCAGCGTCAGCACGGCATAGTCCGCGCCGCTCCATCCGCGCCGCCGGCGTTCGACCACCGCGTCGTTGCGGATCTGGTAGAAGACCCGCGAGATCTGGTAGATGAAATCATCGGGCGAAAGACTGCTTTCCGTTTTCTCAAACGAGGTGTTTTCGCCGGCGTGGCGAATGAGCCGGCCGTATTGCCCGCCATGGAAGACCAGCGGCGGTGTGCTCGAATGCTCGAACCCGGTGATCTCGCCCACGAAAATGATATGGTCCCCGCCTTCATACTGATGGGCGGTCCGGCATTCGAACCGGGCAGCGCAGTCTTTAAGCAGCGGAATGTCGCCGTCTCCCCTCTCCACGGTCAGCCCCTCGAACTTGTCTTCCTTCTTGCTGGCGAAAAGACCGGAGATGTCGCTCTGTTCGGCTGACAGGATGTGAACTGCGAAATGGCCCGCCTGCCGGAAATCGTCAAAGCTCGAGGATGTCTTGGCAAGGCTCCAGAGGATCATCGGCGGATCGAGCGACACCGAGCTGAAGCTGTTTGCGGTGCGTCCGATATCCTGCCCGTCCGCGGATCGGGTGGTGACGACGGTCACGCCGGTCGCGAAGGATCCAAGCGCGTTACGCAGAATGCGGGGGTCGTTGGACATGGTGATTGCTCCCTGTCTTATTGATGGTGATGAATGGTCTTTGCGGGTGATGCCGGTTGGGGCAGCGAGCCGCTCTGTTCGTCCTCGAGATCGGCACCGGCCGCCTCGCGCAACGGAATGATCGTGACGACCGACAGGCAGGCGGCGGCGATGATGTAGCAGGCAAGCGGTATCCAGCTCCCTGACCAGGCCCAGAGCGCGGCTGCGATCATCGGCGTCGGTCCGCTCCAGAGCACGGTTGCGAACTGATAGGCGACGGACACGCCGCTATAGCGGACCGACGCCCCATACTGCTCGGCGAAAAGGCTGGGCTGGGTGGATTGCGTCGTCGCCTGTCCGAAGATGATGGACACGGTCATCGCAGCGGTGATCCAGAATACGCTCGCCGTATCCATGAGAAGAAAGAACGGCACGATGAAGAGGCCGTTGAAGATCATGCCCCCCATGAACACACGCTTGCGGCCGATCCGGTCGGAAAGTCCGGCAAACAGGGGCTGGGCGATAAAGCAGAAGACGGCTGCGATCATCAGCGAATTAAGCGCCGTCGCCCGGTCGATGCCGACGACCGTCGTCAGATAGACCAGCGAATACACCGCCACGATATAGAAACTGGTGTTTTCCGCGGCCTGACAGGCGACCAGAAGCGCTGTCTTCTTGCCATGCTTGCCCAGCACGTCCACGATCGGCAGGCGCTGGCGTTCGCCACCGGATTTCAGCTTCTGGAAGCTTGGCGATTCCGCAAGGCGTCTGCGGAGGAAGATACCGAAGACGAGAAGGATGCCACTGAACAGGAAGGGCAAGCGCCATCCCCAGGCCATGAACTGCTCGGGCGTCGTCAATCCGCCGACAAGCGCCATCACGCCGGACGAAAGAAGAAGGGCCGCCGGAATGCCCATCTGCGGCCAGCTGCCGAAAAAGCCGCGCGTCTTGTTCGGCGCGTGTTCGACGACCATCAGGGTCGCTCCACCCCATTCGCCGCCAACCGCAAAGCCCTGCAGAAAGCGAAGCACGGTAAGCAGGATCGGCGCCCCGACGCCGAGGACGGCATAGGTCGGGATAAGACCAATCAGAAATGTGATTCCGCCCATCATGGTGAGGCTGAGGATCAGCATCGCCTTGCGGCCGATCCGGTCACCGAAATGGCCGAACACGATGCCTCCGAGAGGCCGGGCAATGAACCCGATGGCGAAGGTCGCGAAGGCCGCGATCATACCTGTGACCGGGTCGAATTCCGGAAAGAACAGTTTGTTGAAAACGAGTGCCGTGGCGGTACCGAAGATGAAGAAATCGTACCATTCCAGGGTCGATCCGATAAAGCTCGCCAGTGCGACCTTGCGGATGTCGGATGTTTGCGTGGCCATGAAGCTCCTCCCCGAGCTGTTATTGGCAATCGCATGGGTCTCCCTCAAGCCTCCAGCGGAAGACCCATGCGCAGGTCGTGGTTAGTTTTCGAGCGGGATATCGACATCCAGCAAGGGTGCGTGCTGTTGCGCACCGTAGACGTCGGTGTCGCCGATATCGCCGGCGGGAATCGCTCGCGGGAACGTCGCCTTGAACGCGGCGGCGGTATCGTAGGGCGTAAACAGCACGTCTTCTTCCTTGACGCCGTAGAGCCGGGAGAAGAGGGCCGCATTGAGCGTTCCCGTCGCCTTCACGCGGCGGTAGAGGTCGTGATCCTCGAACAGGACGTCGATCGTGACGTTGAAAGGACCGGCATTCTTGCTCTTGCAGATCTGGGCGATGTCTCTGATGAGGGCCATGTCACACCTTCTCGTATTCGATGGGGAACAGGGCGCAGGGATCGCTGACTTCGACCGTATGGAAGATGCTGAAGCGATACATCGGGCCCATGTCGATATCCGACGGACTGAACGGGAACGCCATGTTGCCTTCCTTGCACAGACGCCCCGGAAAATCCGCATGCAGCATCGAGGTGCGCGCCATTGCGATGACCGCATTGGCGATATCCGCCGTCTTGGCGACAACCTCGATCACGAAGCCAAGTTCGTGGCTGGTGATCTGCTTGACCGGCTCCCAGCCGCCCATGACGCCGTCCTTGCCGTAGCAATGGATGATCATCCGGTAATCGTCGCGCGGAACGCCGAAGGATTCGGCCTTCACGGCAACCTTCTCGCGGTGGGTGGCGAGATAGTCGTCGATCTGCGAGATCAGGATCGGATCGCGCGTGCCGCAGATCGCGATGGACCGATAACCGGCCATCTCGACGCCTTCGAGCTTGACCGTGTAGCGATCGGCCGGCGTCCAGGTCATGCCGTCGATCTTGACGGCACGATCGCTGATCGCCTCGAACCGGCAATCGGTCGTATCCAGCAGACCACCGGGCTCGACGTGGTGGATCGGGCTCGAATTTTCATGCAGCGCGAAATTCGCGACGGCCAACGGCGTCGAGCGCCGAATCGGGTTCGGCGGCTCGCAGACGACATGGTCGTCGCGAACGCGAAGGAAAATGCAGTCCGGCTCCTTGGGCACGGTCGGCTCGGCGCCGCATTCCAGCATCTTGCCCGCATACCACGACGGTGCAGGAGCCATGCCGGCCCGGATGGCGGGTGCCGCCCACTGCGCCGGATCGCTGCTTCGACCGGCAAGAATGACCTGCGCACCTTCGTCGAGGGCCTTCGCAAACGGCTCCGGCCCCATCATGCCGACGACGCGGGTAGAGTTGTCGATCATCTGCCGGTCGAGCGGCTTCATCTTTGCCAGCGGTTTCGTGAGGCCTTTTTCGGCCCAGCCGGCAAGGTCGCCCTTGCTTTGCTCGGAATGGATCAGCGCCATCTTGAACGACAGCCCCTCCTCCCGCGCAATTTCCCGCACAAGTGCTGCCGTATCCTGCAGATGCGGCTCGCCCCCTGCCCCACCGGACGTGCCGATGATGCAGGGAATACCGGCCGCGATGCTGGCCTGCAGCATCAGCCGCAGGTCACGCTTGACCGAAAGGCGCGAACAGAAGGACGTTCCGGCACCGAGATAGTAGGGCCCGGGATCGGTACTGCCGCCATCGCAACCGATGACATGGGGCTCCCAGGACATTCCGATCTTGAGCGATTCCTCGGCATAACCGTAGCCGAGAATGCCGCTCGTCGAGAGCATTCTGAATTCTTTCATCACTCTTCTCCGACTGCTCGCTTATTCCGCCGCCTGGCGCTGGGCGGGATGGACCGGCATGGGGATGCCGAGGTTTTCGCGCAGCGTCGTGCCGGCATAGTCCTTCTGATAGACGCCGCGACGCTGGAGCTCCGGCACCACGTAGCGGACGAAGTCCTCGTAGGCGCCCGGTGTATGGGTCGCCGCCAGCACGAAACCGTCACAGGCTCCTGATGTGAACCACTCTTCCATCTGGTCGGCGACCATGGTCGGCGTCCCGCAGAAGATCGGAAACTCGCCGATCGTGCCGCGGCCCGAATAGTGCACGAAGTCACGCACGGTCGGATTGGGTTTGCCGCTCAGGGAGATGACGCGCTCCTTGAAGCCCGACCAGGACAGCTTCTTCAGCTCCTCGTCGGTGAATTCGCTATCCATCGGCTTGCTGGCGAAATCGAAGTTGAGCGCTTCCGACAACAGCACGACAGCATCGATCGGCTTGGCGAGCGCACGAATGTACTCGCGCTTCTCCTCGGCGATTTCCTGGCTTTCGCCGACGCAGACGTAGCAGGCCGGGCAGATTGCAACCTCGTCGGGATTACGACCGGCGGCAGCGACCTCCTGCTTCACGGCGGCATACTGTTTCTGCCCTGCCTCAAGGGTCGGGTAGACGACAAAGATCAGATCGCCCCACTTGCCGGCGAACTCGCGACCGCGGCCGCTCTGGCCTGCCTGAATCAGCACCGGGCGCCCCTGCGCCGACGGCGGCACCGGCAGCGGACCCTTCGAGCTGAAATACTTGCCCTTGTGATCGAGCCGATGGACCTTCTTCGGATCGGCAAACTGGCCGGTCTCCTTGTCGACGATCAGCGCATCAGGCTCCCAGCTGTTCCAAAGCCCTGTCACCACGTCCAGGAATTCGTCGGCCCGCTCGTAGCGCAGGTCATGCGCAAGATGCTCGACGCGGCCGAAGTTGGCCGCCTCGGAATTGTTGAGCGAGGTCACGACGTTCCACGCAGCACGACCCTTGGTCATCAGGTCGAGCGTTGCGAACAGACGTGCCACATGAAAGGGCTCGTAATAGGTGGTCGAATAGGTAATGCCGAGGCCGATATGGCTGGTTGCCATGCCGATCGCCGTGATGATCGAGACCGGATCCATCTTGACGACGCGAACACCGTTCTCGACCGCTTCCTGGTGATCGTCACCGTAGATGTCGGGCATGGCCAGACGGTCGTCGAAAAAGGCGAGATGGAACTTGCCGTCCTCGAGGATGCGTCCGATGCGCTGGAAATATTCGGCGGACAGAAAATCGGTGGCGCCGGCAGGATGCCGCCATGAGCCGGGCGCAATCGAGCAGTTCTGCGCCTGCAGGAAGCCCACCATTTTCATCTGGCGTTTTGAAGTAGACATCGTTCCTCCCGTGTCATCGTCAATCGCAAATATGTGCGCAAACGTTTGCGCACTCCGATCCAATCGCTTTCTGGAGGAGATGTCAAGTTGGGAGCGAATATTTTGTCATGCAGCCCCTCTTTTTCGCATCGGTGCGGATGCGGAGTGGCGCGACAGGGCGCAGCTGTTTTGTTATGAATCGGTATGAACTCAACACTGCCGCCATCCACACCGCGCCGAGCGACGGTCGTTACCCTGTCAGCACTGGCGGGAGTCGCGCCATCGACGGTGACCCGCGCGCTCAAAGGCGACACGCGGATTTCCCAAAAAATGCGGGACCTGATCATCGGGCTTGCGAAAGAACACGGCTACATGCCGAACGTTCTGGCGCGCACGCTGTCTTCGGGGAAGAGCGGTCTGTACGGACTTGTCCTCGGACCGGCTGAAAACCCGTTCTATACGGAGCTGTTGCACGAAGCGACGCGACAAGCGGAGAAGCTCGGCTTTCGCCTCCTCATCATTCATGCCGGCGGCGGGCCTATCGAGGATACCACTGCGCAGGCGCTGATTCAGTACCAGGTCGATGGCTGCATCATCTCGTCGGCCATATTGTCTTCAAAGGCCGCCGACATCTGCGCCCAGAACAACGTCCCGCTCGTGATGGTCAACCGCGTCGCACTTTCGCATGGATGCTTCGTCACCTGCGACAATCGTGCTGGCGGTGCTGAGATGGCGAAACTTCTGATGTTGCGAGGATGCCGTCGTTTCGGACTGATCTACACCTCCTCCACCAGTTCGACGTCTCGCGAACGCGAGGAAGGATTTGTCGCCGAACTGGAACAGGCCGGTCTGGCACTCTCGCTTCGAATCGACGGCCACTCCAATTACGACGGCGGCTTCGAGGCCGGTCGCGAGATCGCGGCGATCCCCTCGGCGGAGCGCCCGGATGCGATCTTCGCGTTGAGCGACATCATGGCCATGGGCGTCCTCGACGCACTGCGCCTGGCGTCGATCGATGTGCCCGGCGACATCCTGGTTGCAGGCTTCGATGGCGTTGCGGCGTCCGCCCGGCCGATCTACGACCTCACGACAATCCAGCAGCCCCTGCCCCTGATGATCCAGCGCGCCTTTGAACTGCTGCGAGCGCGCACGGTCGATCCGAGCCTGCCGGACGAACTGATCGCCATGCGCGGCAAGCTGATTGTTCGCGGCTCCACCGGCCGGGCATGAAAAAGGGCGCGAAAAGCGCCCTTTCTCGACCAGTTGTCGGTGCAGCCTATCCGCCCGCTTTCGGAATATACATCACGATTGCGGGGAAGAAGTAGATGGCAAGCACGGCGAACAGCATGATGACGACGTATGGCAGAGCCCCGTACATCACCTCCTTCAAACTCGATTTCGCCACCGACTGGATCACGAAGAGGTTCATACCCACCGGCGGCGTAATCAGCGCGATCTCGATCATCAGCACGAAGTAGATGCCGAACCAGATTGGATCGATTCCGTGCACGCCGAGCGACGGGAGGAGCACCGGAAGCACGATCAGGATCATCGCGATACCCTCCAGGAACAGGCCGAGCAGGAGCAACACCGCGGTGACCGCCAGCATGAACATGCCAGCCGTCTCGATATTGACGGCGATCCACTGGGAGATTTCGTAGGGAATGCGGTAAAGCATGATCGCCTTGCCGAATACGTTTGCCCCCGCAATGATCAGCAGCAGGTTCGCCGTGGTAAGACCCGCGCCGAACACTGCCCCGCGAAAATCTGCAAAAGACACGCCGCGGCGTATGCCGAATACGTAGATCAGGGTCATGACGAGGCCCACAGCTGCCGACTCCGTCGGCGTGAAGACGCCTGCATAGATCCCGACGATCATCGTCAGCGCAATGACCATGGTCGGCAGGGCGCGAAGGCTTGCAGCCATCCGACCACCCGAACCGGATTCATTTTTTTCCGCCTTCGGTGCCGCGCCCATGAACGACTTGACGATGCAGTAGATCAGGAACAGCAAGATCAGGAACAGCCCGGGCCCGACGCCGGCAAGGAACATCGAGGCGGTCGACTGCTCCGCGACCGCCGAATAGATGATCAGCGGAATGGACGGCGGGATGAGAATGCCAAGCGTTGCGCCAGCGGCGAGCGTTCCCATGACAAAGCGACGATCGTAGCCGCGCTTGGTCATCTCGGGAATTGCCACGGTGCCGATCATGGCCGCAACGGCCACGGACGAGCCCGAGATCGCGGCAAAGATGCCGCAGGAGATGATCGTTGCGATCGCGACACCGCCGCGCACGCCGCCGACCCATCGCTGCACCGCATCGAACAGGTCTTTCGCGACCCCCGCCTTCAGCAGGATATTCGACGTCAAAAGAAACACCGGCACCGCCAGCAGGATGAAATTGTTGACCGAGCCGAGGAATTCCATCGACACGCTGGCGAGCGGCACGTCCTTCATCAGGAGAAGAACGATACCCGTCGTCGAAAGCGCGATACCGACCGGTATGCCCGCAAACAGAAAGACGAAGAGCGCGACTAGTACGATAACGCTTTCCATATCAGATCTCCTCGTGCGCGAGTTCGAGCTTGCGTCGCTGCCCCGTCGCAACAAGCAGGATCAGTTCCAGCGCAGCCTGGACGAAGAAAAGAAAGAACCCGATCGCGACCGGCAGGTAGAAGAGCCAATAGGGGATGCGCAGGACACTCGCCGTAGCGCGGCCGACTGTCGCCGCGTCGATTGCGGCAACAAGCGCCTCGAAGGAGACGACGGCACAGGCGAGCGCAATGATCGCAAAGCTTATGCCTTCGAGAACGACCTTGGCGCGTTCGCCGACCGCATCGGAGAAAAGCGTGATCGAGATCAACTGCCGGCGCCCCATGCAGGCTGGAAACAGCAGGAATGTTGCCCATACCATGCCGAGACGTGAGGTCTCCTCGACCCAGTCCGTCGGACTGTTGAAGAAGTATCGCGACGCCACTTCATAGGCGACGATGATACCGATGAAGAGGTAGATCCATGAACTGTATTCACCGATCCTCATGATGGTCGACTCGATTGTGCCGACCCATTTCTTTTCTTGCGGGGGCATGGTGCCGTTCCTCCCAGACGTTCGCGTCTGACCCTCTCAGACGCTGCGCGAATGCGCGTTTCGCCGCGACGGTGGCATTGCGCCCCGCCCTTGTCTTTGGTGTCGTGCTTTTACATTGTGCCGACTCTGTGCGAGGCGGCGCGGCTAGCAAATTGCCGCTACTGAAGCTTTTGCGCTTCGTCGAAAACAGATTTCGCAAGGTCGTTTCCGTTGTCGTAGAACGACTTTGCGACAGGTGCCGTTTCCTCTTTCCACCGGACGATTTCATCCGGCGTGAGATCGATGATCTCCATCTTCTTAGCGAGAACCTCGCGCGTATGCTTGGTGGCATCGAAGATGCGATCCATGAGCACCGTCTCGAGTTTCGCGGCCTCCTCCTGGAAGATCGCACGAAGTTCGGTCGGCATCTTTTCGAGCGCTTTTTCGCTCATCAGGGCGAAATGCGTCTCGTACATGTGGTCCGTCGCGATGACGTAGCGCGAAACCTCGAAGAGGCGGCGCTCCTCGACCGACGGCCATCCCGTCAGCCCGCCATCGACGATACCGCGCTGAAGCGCCAGGAACTGTTCGCTACCGCTGGTGACGACCGGAGCGGCTCCCACGGCCTCGACGAATTCGCTGACGGTAGAGCCGAACGTTCTGATCTTCAGGTTGCGCATATCCGCAGGGACATGAACTTCCTTGTCGCGGGTGATCATCGTGATGAAGCCATAAGGGATCCAGAACATCGCGCGCGACCCGGTCTGGTTGATCCTCTTGTCGAGTATGGTTCTGATCGGGGTTCCGGGCAGCACGGCGCGATCGAGCTTTTCGCGCGTATCGAAAAAGAATGGCACGGCGAACACGTTGAGAGCGGGCACGGTGCCGGCAAGGATGGATGCAGAGGCGATGCCGATATCGATTGTGCCGTTTGCAACCGCCTCGTCCATGTGCTGGTCGCTGACGAGTGAACCCGAGTCATAGAATTCGAAGGTAATTTCGCCGTTGGTCCGCTTCGACACGTTGTCTGCGAACTCCTTGATGACGTTGGTGAGGTAGTGATTGTGCGGAACGCTGGTGGCGACGCGAAGGGCCCGCTCGGCGGCGAAACCCTGTCCCGTTCCCATCACAAGAGCTGCCAGAACGACAGCAAGTGTCTTGAGCTTCATCTTATCCCTCCCGGTCAAAGCTTGCATCCGGTGACTCAGCCGCGACCTCCTAATCGCCGCTGCAGATGCGCAAACGTGTGCACTAACTTTCGCAAATTTGCTCGTCCCGTCAAGTTTTTTTCTGCCGACGCCTGAAATATCCTTCTTCCCTGGTCGTGCAGGATCGTCTTCAGGCACTGCCGCGCACGATCAATTTGCCAGGCAGGATGCTGGTCGTCGTCTCGTCGAGTGGAACGGTATTGCTGGCCTGTATCAGGCCCACGACCTCGGAGATCATGCGGGTAATCGGCTGCCGGATCGTCGTCAGACGATAGGATCTCCAACCGGCCATGGGAATGTCGTCAAATCCAACGATCGAAAGATCCTCAGGTGCGGACAGTCCAAGTTCGCGGGCAGCATCTATGGCGGCGAGCGCCATGATGTCGTTGCAGCAGAACAGCGCATCCGGACGGTTTTTTGCTGTCAGCAGTGATAGCACTGCGCCGTAGCTGCCTCGGTAGGTGAACTCCCCGTTTCCCTCGGCAAGCACGGAATGCCCGCTCTCGCGTAATGCTTCGGAAAAGCCTTCTGCCCGGTCACGGTGGGTAGACGTGTTGGAGATCCCGCCGATGAAGCCTATCCGTCGGCGCCCCCTGCCGAGCAGAAACAGTGCCGCATCACGACCGCCTGCGTGATTGTCGCACGCGACCGCATTTACGCGGACATTGCGCTGGATCCGGTTGAGCAGCACCACCCGGATGCCATGCTGCCGGCAGGCGTTGGCCATTCCAGACGTCAGGCTTGCGGAGGTCACGACAAGTGCGCTGGGGCGAGCGGCAAGGATCTGCGGCGTCAGCTGGTCCATGTCCGCCTGCGGCGGGATAGCATAGACGAGCAATTGTCTCCCGACCGCCTGCAGTGCTTTTGCGAGCGTGTCGAGAACGAGTGGATAGAACGGGTTGGCGAGATCGCCTGCCACCAACGTCACTGTACCGGCGGAGATCACCTCGGCAGTACGGCGCGCCGGACTGCTATAACCCAACTGCGCTGCGACCTGAAGGATACGCTGTCTTTTCAACGGATCGATGGACGACCCCGGCGAAAACGCGCGTGATACCGCGGCGATGGAAACGCCCGCTTCATGAGCGACCTGCTTGGCTGTCGGCTTCAAAACAGACTCCATGAAATTTTTTCACGCAATGATGAAAACTTGCATTCAGCGTCGCTAGCACATTACGCTCAATGTCAAAAGGGAGGTGAGACATGTCAATTCGCTATATGAAACAGGGGAGGGCGGCCGCCGAACGCGCCGAAGATGACGCCAAAGTCAGGACGCTTGTCGAAGCGACGCTCAAGGACATCGAAACCCGAGGCGACGCCGCAGTGCGCGACCTGTCGGCGAAATTCGACAACTTCTCTCCGGCCTCGTTCCGGCTGAATGCGTCCGAGATCGAGGCAGCGGTCAACAAAGTGTCGGCTCGCGACATGGACGACATCAGGTTTGCCCAGACTCAGATCCGCAAATTTGCCGAAGCGCAACGAGCGTCGATGACCGATATCGAAATCGAGACCATGCCCGGTGTCTTCCTCGGCCACCGCAATATTCCGGTCCAGTCGGTCGGTTGCTATGTTCCGGGCGGCAAGTACCCGATGGTCGCGTCAGCACATATGTCGGTCCTCACGGCCTCGGTGGCGGGCGTTCCCCGCATCGCAGCAGCGGCTCCGGCCCAAAAAGGCGAACCCCACCCTGCCATCGTCGCCGCAATGCATCTCGGCGGGGCCCATGAAATTTATGTCCTCGGCGGCATTCAGGCGATCGGCGCGATGGCGCTCGGGACCGAGACCATTCGCCCCGTCGACATGCTTGTCGGCCCCGGCAACGCGTTTGTTGCGGAAGCTAAGCGCCAGCTCTACGGGCGTGTCGGGATAGATCTCTTTGCCGGCCCGACCGAAACGATGGTCATTGCGGACGAGACTGTGGACGCGGAAATGTGCGCCACCGACCTTCTGGGGCAAGCCGAACATGGCTACAATTCCCCGGCGGTTCTCGTGACCAATTCGGAGACGCTGGCCAAAGCGACGATCGCTGAAATCGATCGTATTCTTGGAATCCTGCCAACTGCCGAAACCGCTTCCGTATCCTGGCGCGAGTACGGCGAAATCATCGTCTGCGACACTTACGAGGAGATGCTCGACGTCGCCGACGACATCGCCTCCGAGCACGTGCAGGTTATGACAGACCGCGACGACTGGTTTCTCGAAAACATGCATTCCTACGGTGCGCTCTTCCTCGGCCCACGCACCAACGTTGCCAATGGCGACAAGGTCATCGGCACCAACCATACTTTGCCGACGAAAAAGGCGGGGCGTTATACCGGCGGTCTCTGGGTCGGCAAGTTTCTCAAAACCCATTCCTACCAGCGCGTCACAACGGACAAAGCGGCGGCTGAGATCGGCGCCTATTGCTCGAGGCTGAGCATGCTCGAGGGTTTCGTCGGCCATGCCGAACAGGCGAACTTACGGGTGAGACGCTATGGCAACCGCGACGTCGCCTACGGCGAAGCAGCCGAATGAGCGGCCTTTTCAATCTTGCCGGAAAGCGGGCGCTCGTCACCGGCGCCAGCCGTGGCATTGGACGCGCGGTCGCCGAAGGCCTTGCCGAGGCGGGTGCCGAGGTAACGCTTTGCGCGCGCTCGCGGACGGAGATCGAGGAGGCCTGCTCTTTGATGTCTACGCGCGGCTGGAGGGCGTGGCCGCTTGTGTGCGATGTCACCGACATTGCCGGCTTCCGCCAGCATGTCGAGGCGCAAGCGCCGTTCGATATCTTTGTCAACAATGCCGGCACCAATCGCCCCAAGCCGCTGACCGAGGTCACTGAAGACGACTACGATGCCGTCTTCGGCCTGAACACGAAGGCTGCAATTTTTGCAGTCCAGTCCGTGACGGCCGTTATGCTGAGGCACGCTAGTCGGGGCACCGTCATCAACATGTCCTCGCAGATGGGCCATGTCGGCGCGGCCAACAGGACACTCTATTGCGGCTCAAAATTTGCGATTGAGGGTTTTACCAAGGCGTTGGCGGTCGAACTTGGACCTGCCGGCATCCGCATCAATACCCTTTGCCCCACCTTTATCGAGACACCCATGACCGCCTCGTATTTCGAGGATGAGGAGTTTCGCCGCGAGACGCTGTCCAAGATCAAGCTAGGTCGCCTGGGGCAGCCGGCAGACGTCGTCGGCGCCGCCATTTTCCTTGCCTCCGACGCGTCGTCCCTGATGACCGGCTCGGCGTTGATGATCGACGGCGGCTGGACGGCGCACTAGTCCGCCACCGCCTGCTTCGCCCGGACGATCCGCATCAGCATTTCATCGCGCCAGGAGCGTCTGGCATCGAGATCCTGCTCTGCGAGCAGTTCGCGACGCTCCGCATCCGCCCGTGTCACCGCATCCGGCGCCCAGCCTCGGTCTGCCCTGCGCTGATCGGCAAATCCGGCATACATCGGCCCGAGCCGTTCGGCATAATCTGCAAGCCCCTTTGGCGCGTTGAGATCGATGGTCTCGAACGGTCCCATGAACGACCAGCGCAACCCAAGCCCGTCGCGCACCGTGCGATCGATGTCTTCGGCCGTAGCATAGCCTTCCGCAAACAGTGCAAACGCTTCGTCCAGCAGGGCGCCCTGCAACCTGTTCAGCACGAAGCCGGGAATTTCGCGCGACAGCGACACGGCTGACTGCCCCACATCCTTCATCAGGCGCCGGACACGGCTCGCTGCCTGTGGCGCAGTCCAGGGCGTCGGGACGATTTCGACCAGCGGCACGAGATGCGGAGGATTGACGGGATGCGCCACCATCAACCGCTCCCGGTTGCCACACTCCTCATAGAACGCCGACCCGGGAAATCCTGAGGTGGAACTGCCGACGATGGCATGGGCGGGAAGCACCGCATCGATCGCAAGACTGACCTCGCGCTTCACATCGATCCGCTCGAACGCCGACTCCTGTACGTAGTCGCAGCCCGACACAGCCTCGCTGAGGCTCCGCGCAAAACGGATGCGCGACAGGACCAAGGACGCGTCGCCGCAAAGCCCCCCGGCGGCAAGATCGCCGACGGCCTTGTCGATCTGCGCGCCGATGACAGCCTCGGCGTTTTCGCGGGCATCATAAACGGTGACGTCCATGCCGGCCCGCGCGAAGACAATCGCCCAGCCCTGCCCCACCAGACCTGCGCCGACGATGGCAACGTTCCTGATCGCATTCATGTCCTGGATCTCCCCTTGTGAGCTGCAGTCAAAGGCAGCGCCTTCACGCTGGCTGGGTGAGCAAGCAGCAAGGCAGCCCGAGGGTCAATCGCCGATCATCCCAGTGAAAATCTTTCACGAAGGAAGGTGTCCCACCGTCGTCGTATCGGGCTTGTGGCAGTGGAGGAGGCAGGCGGTTGCTCCCGGACTGATATCCCGAAGCAGCGTCACCGCCGGGGTTTACTTCTTTCCAGAACCGAACTTTTCCGAAAGGATTTCCGCAATTTCGGTGCTAGTGCGTCTTCGACGGCGAAGAGCCTGTCTCGCCGTAAACAGAGAAATCCTTGGACAGCCCACCTCATGCAGAGATGCGATGCCGGAGGACCGCTCCGACGAATTCGCTAGCGTGACGCCGAACAGCATTGAAAGCCTTCCAACCACGCGAGGAATTCGGACGGTTGTGTCAGTGCGCTGAAAGGACAGTGGCCGACATCGCGGTTTGCCTTCGCGGCGATGGTTCCCTGATGGAAAGCCAACAGAAGTTGCTCCTTATCGACTCCAAGGTTTCCATCCTGTTCTTCGCGGACTGAGAAGTCATCGAAGACACTTTTGCATCGCGTAGCGAGCATGAGCCCATGCCTCCCATTGTTAAGTTGGAGGTCAAACTAGTCATCGGGCCTGAATGGTGACTGAATACCAGCTCCCGCAATTTCACACGACCAGAAGTTCCAAGAGCGCGCGACCACTGTGTTGGACGCAGTTTGTGTGGCGGTAATTTCCGATTGGAAGCCCGCCAAACGGCGTCGGGCCGCCCGTGAATGGTTGATGGGTGTTGTCCAGGCAAAGGCTGGTAGGCAGTTCGCGCATGCCAGTTAACCCAGCGGATTTGTCCGGAGAATGCCTCGCGATAAGGCTCATTCCGCAACCGCTCTTCGCACTCGTTGGTAGGAGGATGCCTGAGGAAGTCGTGCCGCTGTTTCGCCATTTAACGCAGACGTAACCACCTTACTTACCCGTGCTTTAATAGCCTCTGTTTTACCATCACGTAAAATAAGAGATGACGGTTGCGGGATGAAGATACAGTTTCAGAGTCAGTGGTTTCTACGATGGTGCCTGCCGGCTCTCGTTTCTTTGGTCGTCTGTGGTCTGCTTTTACTGAGTTTGAGTTGGGCGGCGGCTACAAGCGATGAGGTGGCCGCGTCAAGGCAGCGCGATCTCATGAAACTTACGGTCGCGAAACTGACGGCTGGCATTGCGCATGACCAGGAAAGCGCAACTGTCTGGGACGACGCCGTGAGGCATGCAACCAGTGGCGACCTGAAATGGATCGAGACGAACCTCGGTTCATGGATGCACAGCTATTTTGGGCATGATGGCGCCTTGGTCCTTCGACCGGACCTCTCTGTGCAATATCTGTTTTCATCCGAGACAGACTATTCCCCTACCCCAGATGATCTCCGCAACGCCTACTTGCCGCTCGCTAAAAAGCTTCAAGCGCGTCTACTTGCCGAAGATACCGAGGGTATCAGCGAACGGACGCTTTCGATTGGCGAAGCTGATCTGAGCTATGTCGGATTTCGACCTGCAATTGTCAGCATAAAGCCGATCGTTTCGGACACCGGTGATCTGGAACAGACGCCGGGCGAGGAAATGCTGCATGTGAGCATACGCTTTCTCGACGGCGATCTTCCTCTGGCCATCGGTACCGAATATGAGTTCGCCAAACTGGAATTCACCTCCAAGCGACCTCTGGAACGGAATGTTGCGTACGTGCCCTTGGTCGCACGAGACGGGCAAGTTTTTGGATACTTCCGTTGGAACCCATTCCAACCCGGACAATATGTATTCGAAGCCACTGCCCCAGCCCTTTTTATCGCGTTTATTGCACTTTTCGCTGGGACCAGTTTTTCTGGAGGTGCAATCTGGCGCCGCTCCGAGCGGCTGGCTGCGAGCCGCGCAGAACTGAAACATCAAGCCTCCCACGATGCCCTGACCGGGCTTGCAAACCGCGCTTACTTCAACGAGCAACTCAATCGTCAACTATCGAGCGGGCACGCCGAGGCTCTCCACTGTGTGTTGTTCGTTGATCTTGATCGCTTCAAGGCTGTCAACGATACGTTCGGTCACCCGGTTGGCGACAAGCTGATCTGCTTGGCAGCAAACCGGATGCGCGATCTCCTGCCGCAATCTCTTCTGGCGCGGGTGGGAGGCGATGAATTCACCATTCTGCTGAGAGAAAATGATGCCAGGAATGCTGAAGATCTCGCATCGAAAATTGTTCAGTCACTGCGGGCACCGTTCGAAATCGGAACGACGCATGTCGTCATTGGCGCAAGCGTCGGAGCAGCTCTAGCAACCGGCCCATGTGACCCCATCGAACTGACGCGCCAGGCTGATATTGCGCTTTATCATGCCAAAGCAGCCGGCAGGAATACCCATGCGGTGTTTGGTGAACATATGGACGAACTGCTACGCAGGCGCAGAGCGTTGGAAAGCGATCTCCGTTTTGCAGTCGAGACCAGGACCCAGCTCGAGAC
Organism: Rhizobium sp. Leaf306; assembly: GCF_001423425.1. GTDB lineage: Bacteria > Pseudomonadota > Alphaproteobacteria > Rhizobiales > Rhizobiaceae > Neorhizobium > Neorhizobium soli. The sequence continues at coordinate 438,012 of NZ_LMNX01000003.1, read as the reverse complement.
TTTTTATCAACCAGTCTTCAATGCGACCGACGGAAGCATTTGTTCTCTCGAAGCGCTTGCTCGGTGGAAGCACCCGACGATGGGCTACATAAGTCCCGACCAGTTCATTCCTCTGGCGGAGGACATCGGGTTGATCAACGACATCGGCGCCCTTGTGCTGGACAATGCATGCAGAACTCTCGCTGATCTTCCCGGCATCTCTATTGCGATCAACGCTTCGCCGCTTGAGCTTAGTTCTCCCGGCTACAGTCTGCGGGTTTTGACGACCCTCGCAAACATGAACGTAAGCCCCGAGAGGCTTGAGATCGAGATTACGGAAACTGCAACTGCGGATAACACGATCGACCTGAAGCGAACCATAGCCATGCTGCGAAAAGCAGGCGTTCGGTTTGCCATAGACGACTTTGGAACCGGGTATTCTTCATTCTCGCGCGTGCAGAATATCGAGGTGGATCGCATCAAAATCGATAGGTCGTTTATCGGCGAAATGCACCAAAGCGGCAGCAGAGCCGTTGTTGTTGCGATGATTGGCATGGCCAGAGCGAAAGGGCTGAAGATAACGGCTGAAGGCGTTGAGACAATCGAGCAGCGTGCCGAACTTGAACGGCTTGGATGCGACGATCTTCAGGGCTTTCTGATGTCGCGACCTCTTACTCGCCAGGACGTTGCAGCATACGTCTCCCGGATGGCCCGAACCTGAAGGGGACAGGTTACGCTGGGGCTTTGCATTCTGATGCCATGCCCCGGCAGGAAGACCCCACGCGCAGACTTAAACGCATGCGTCCACCGCTGCGTCATCGTAACGGAACTTGCTCGGCGTCGTTTCGGACGCGCTTACGGCCATCACGCGTTTAGCAGTACCGCGCTGCTGCTGCGTTGTCATTTGAGCGTGTAGGGACTGCGCGCCAGTTCCCCCTGGCCGAAGACAACGGCATTCATTATCTGAAGATATCGGTCAACGCGCTGTCGGCGCCAAGGAAACGACCCATGTCTGATCTCAGCTTTATCTGGCCGCTGTCCGGCGGCCTTCTGATTGGCCTTTCCGCCGCGATCTACCTGCTGCTGAACGGTCGGATAGCCGGAATTTCCGGTCTGGCCGCATCTGCTGTCGGATGGACAGGCAGTGGAATCAGTCCGCTCGGGGTCGGTTTTCTGGTTGGCATACTCGGTGGAGCTGCCGCCGCGTTTACCTTGTTACGGCACGCAGAGTTCGCGATCACCGCCTCGCCTCCCCTTCTTGTGGTAGGCGGGCTCCTGGTCGGCTTCGGGACGCGGCTTGGTTCCGGCTGCACCAGCGGCCACGGTGTTTGCGGACTGGCACGCCTATCGCCCCGGTCCATCGTCGCGACGGCAACGTTCATGATCGTGGCGGCAGCAACCGTCTTCATTACCCGACATTTGATGGGAGTGGCATGATGACCCAGCGCATTCTCGTCTCCATCGCCTGCGGAATTCTGTTCGGCATTGGCCTTGTCGTGTCCGACATGGTCAATCCTGCCCGTGTTCTGGCGTTCCTCGATGTGACCGGTAACTGGGATCCGTCACTTGCTTTCGTGATGGGCGGGGCACTGATCCCGTCATCAATTGCCTATGCGATCCGGCGTCGTTGCAGCAAACCGGTCTTCGAAACCCAGTTCCATGTGCCGACGAGCCGCATGATCGACCGTCCGCTTGTCGCAGGCGCTGCACTGTTTGGTCTCGGCTGGGGCCTCGTCGGTCTATGCCCGGGTCCCGCAATCGCCTCTCTCGTTACAGGCCGCTGGGAAGCAGCACTGTTCGTCGCGGCCATGCTTGCCGGTATGTTTGTCCATCGCATGGTGTCGTCCCGACAGACTGTGGCAGCGCGGTCCTGATGGGACGGAGAAGGTAACTTCCGCAACCTCGATGGCATTCGAACCACCATCCCATGAACCATTGAAGGCAGTATAAGGGTTTCTTTACTCCCGCATTGTCGAGCATAGCATTTACCAGAAGCCAGTTTAGCTTCGCCCTCTCGTCCGGCCCGCGGCGCGGCCTTCTCCCGCCCAATCCGACAACACAATCATCATGCTCCAGAGACTGACGAGGTCTCAGTTAAGCAGTCATTAACCATCTTCAGACGTATATTAGAATTGCTTGAAATGCTTCGGCTTGGAAAGTAGTCGAGCGGCGGTGGTTTGTCTTTGCAGGTCCGTCTGGACCTGCGGGCTTGGGGGATACGATGAGCATGCTTTCCCGTGTTGTCCGGACGGCGATATTTGTGCCGCTCGCCTTCAGCGTTGCGTCTTGCGCGCAGACGCAGACGCGGGCGCGGACGACATCGGTCGACAGTATCGCGACCGCATCAGTCCCGAGCTCTCGGCCCGCAGTGAAGGACCGGAACACGAATTTGACCATGCAGGCGGCCGTCCGGCGGGCGGTCGACTATCAGCCATCGATCATGCAGGCGGCGGGCGAACTCAACCAGCAAGGCGCGGCGATCCGGGATGCACGCTCGGGATATTTTCCGTCGATCGGGGGCGGGATCGATGTCGGCAGGCGCAGCGCATTCGGGAACGGTTTTCAGCCGGCCGCGACCGTGACGGCGTCGCAGATGATCTACGACTTCGGGAAAGTCTCCAGTCAGGTCGCCAGTGCCACGGCGACAGAGGAAACCCGGCGCGCCGAGTTCATTGCCGTGGTCGACAACGTGATCAGGGACACCGCGCTTGCGTCCCTCGAAACCCTGAGAAACCGCAGTCTGGCGGTTGTCGCGTCCGATCAGGTGCGCGACACGAAGGAAATCCTCGAGCTCGTCAACGCGCGGACGGAACAGGGAGCCAGCACGAGATCGGACAAGCTTCAGGCCGAAGCGCGGGTGCAGATGGCCCAGACCACGGCACTGGAGATCAGGTCTCAATCGGAGCGCTGGCAGGGCAGCATGGCGTCGCTGTTGGGTATGTCCGGGAAGATCAATCTCGGAGCGAGTATTCCCTCAGACCTCCCCAATGCCTGCTCTGCCAAAGAGCCCGATTGGGATACGGTGCCGAGCGTTCGGGCAGCGGCATCGAAGAAGACGGCCGCCGAGGCCAATCTGCGGTTCAGCAAGGCAGATGTCCTGCCCACCCTGGCGCTCGAAGGCGGTAGCAGCATGGATCTGCTCGGAAATTCACCAGGCAGCCCGGACTATACGATCGGTCTGAAACTGACCGGCAAGCTTTACAATGGCGGCTCCTATAAGGCCCGGAGCGAAGCTGGCCAGTTCGCGGTTCAGTCCGCTGAGGCCGGCATCGCCAGTGCCAGGACAGGCGCGCAGCGGAGCTGGATGGAATCGCGCACGCAGCTGTCTGGAATGCACGCTTTGCTCACGACACTCGCCTCGCGACAGACGCTGATGCGCGAAACCCGAGATCTTTATCAGAGGCAGTTCCTCGACCTGGGAACGCGGACTCTCCTCGATGTCTTGAATGCCGATCAGGAGCTACATGCCGCACGTTTCGACGCAATCAACATCCAGTTCGATGTCCATAAGCTGAATATCGAGTGTGCCTCCGCGGCAGGGCGCTTGCGGGACATCTTCAAGCTCGAAAAGAAGCCGGGCACGGCCGCGACCGTCCTGAACGGCGACGCATCCAGGTCGGAGACGCCAATCGAAATGGCGGTCGCGATGCCTGCGCGACAAGCACTGCCGATAGAGGCAGGAGCAGCTGCCGCAGAGAATGCCGAACGCGGAGCAGACGTTGAGACCGAGCTAAGCGAGGCGCTTGCAGTTTCGCTTCAAGCCTCAAGTATCAGCGCGGACGTTAAGGACAAGGGAAACCGATTTGAAGAGCTTGCTTTGCGCGGCGCTCTCTAGCCCGCAGGGGTCAAATTCGTTTCTGTCCGCCTTTCATAAACGCAAATACGCTGACCGGCATTAACCCTGCATCAACCGTCCGATGCGAGAATTAGTCATCGCTAATTGATAACGTTCTAAAATTGAGCAAGTCTTATCCCAGAGTTTCTTGGTAGGATTGACAGCAATCGAGACACTGCCGGACCAGCCAGTTCGGTATTCAACATTTTGCCCGGCGCAGACCTTTGACGGTCCGTGTCATCGCATCTCGCTGCCCATCCGCCAGGTCCGTTCAGTTTCGCTGTGACGCTCACGGCCTTAAGAGGATGTATCCATGGTTGCCGTTGTAACGAATATCGCAAGTGGTGAAAGCATTACCGTCGCATCGGGAAACATCTCTGTCCGTGAACCAAGTGTTATTCAGCTTGAGGTCGGCCCGAAAGACATTGCTGCGACCATCCGTCAGGGCGACGATCTCGTCATCCGCCTGCAGAACGGTGAGGCGATCCGAGTTGCCGATTTCTACGCCAGCGGCCCTGGTGAAGCATCAAGCAAGCTGGTCCTGGTGGATGAGAACGGGGTCGTCTGGGATGGCAACCACACCGTCGGAGAAGCCGATTTCTCATTCACCGAGTCAGCCGGCGGCGACCAGTTGGTGGGTGGCGCTGAAGGTGGTGGCGATGCATCCATTCTCGGCCTTGCTGCACTCGGCGCGCTTGGAGCTGGAGGAATAGCTCTCGCTTCCGGAGGCGGCGGCGGTGGCGACGACAACGATGACTCGGACGCAGATGCAGACGCGGATGCCGACGCGGATGCTGACGCCGACGCCGACGCCGATGCGGATGCTGATGCAGACGCGGATGCGGATGCGGATGCAGACGCAGACGCGGATGCCGATGCGGATGCCGATGCAGACGCAGATGCCGATGCTGACGCAGATGCCGATGCTGACGCAGATGCCGACGCAGATGCCGATGCTGACGCAGATGCCGATGCTGACGCAGATGCCGACGCAGATGCCGATGCTGACGCAGATGCCGATGCGGATGCAGATGCTGATGCTGACGCAGATGCCGACGCGGATGCGGATGCCGATGCCGATGCAGACGCCGACGCAGATGCCGATGCTGACGCAGATGCCGATGCGGATGCAGATGCTGATGCTGACGCAGATGCCGACGCGGATGCGGATGCGGATGCCGACGCGGATGCTGACGCCGATGCAGACGCGGATGCCGATGCAGACGCAGACGCAGACGCAGACGCAGACGCAGACGCGGATGCCGACGCAGACGCAGACGCTGACGCCGATGCGGATGCCGACGCAGACGCAGACGCTGACGCCGATGCGGATGCCGACGCAGACGCGGATGCCGATGCCGATGCCGATGCCGATGCAGACACAACCGCCTACGACAATACCGCCGTCGCGTCGATCAACCTTTCCCCCGTGGTGACCAACGTTGATATCGGTACCCAGACTTACGGCGTTGCCGTCAGCCTTGGTGGCTTGGACCTCCAGGTGCTTCCGAACGTCGAAACGATCGATTTCAACGTCGAGGAGGGCCATACGCTCGATGCACGTTTCGAACTCGACGAGGGCCTAAGTCTCGGCGTTCTGTCCGATTATCAGGTGGTCATCCAACGATTTGACGGTGTCCAGTGGACCAACGTCACAGGCACCGGCACCGGCAATGCCACACTGCTGGACCTGCAGTTGCTGGATGGTGCACCGACAGTGAGCCTGGAGGATCTTGGACCGGGCCAGTATCGCGCCTTTATCGCCTATGACGGCTTGCTGGGTGCGGGCCTCGGAAGCGAGCTGACGATCACCGGGACGGATACCGACACAACCAGTATCGGCGCCATCGCCGTAGTTGCGGCCAGCGGCAACGTCATTACCGACGCAGGTGTCAGCGGCGAAATTGACGCGGTCAATCCCGGCACCATCATTCAGAGCATCAATGCCACACCGGTGACCGCTGCAGGTGCAACCATCCAGGGAGATCACGGTACACTGGTCATCAGCCAGGATGGCAGCTACACCTACACCCCGAACCCCGATGCAGCCGGCATCGGACGGGTAGACTCCTTCGAATACACGATCTTCGATCCGCAAACCCAGGCGACTTCGACTGCGGAACTGCATGTTCAGATCGACAGCGAGGGACAAAACCTCACCTTCTCGACGATTGATCCAACGGCGGATGCGAGCCTTGGAATTGTCGCCACGGACGACGCTGGGGCGGCGACCGTCGTGACCACTCACCCGGTGACGGAGGCCGTGAACGCCGACTTCCTCGATGTCTCGTTGGGACTGTTTGGGGGAAGTGAAACGGGAACGTTCACGGTGGCCGCCGGATCCTTGGCAACGGTTCAGATCGGCGCGGACACAGACCAGCTCCTGGGTCTCCTCGGGACAACGACGATCACCGTCGAAATGCAGCAGGCTGACCTCAGTTGGACGGTCGTCGAAACCAGCACAGGTGCCAATCTGGCCGAGCTTGCCGGTTTGCTTGGCGGCTCCACAGGCCTGGAACTGCAGGACCTGGAAGCGGGCAACTACCGCGTTACGGTATCGCAGGATGGCGTGAACATCGGTGGCAACATCGACGTGCAGCTCGCCACGTCGACGAGTGACCTCGGAACGGTCATTTCCGATGGCGTAGTCGCGGCAGTCGGCAACGTTCTGGACGGTGATACGCTCGGCTCCAACTTCACCAACTTCCAGGTGTCCAATGGGACAGTGTTTGTCGATCCGGCCGCCGCAGGTACCGTCATCGTTGGTGATCACGGCACGCTCAGAGTCTCTGCCGATGGCAGCTATTCCTATGAGCCGAACGACACACTCGGCCTCGATGGAATGACCGACAGCTTCACCTACCGTCTCGTTCATCCCAATGGAGAGGTCGTTGAAGCAGAGTTGACGATCCTCATCGACCAGGCAGAGCCCGTCGCCGGAACGTCGGTGATGATGGCGGCCGATACAGGCTCTGAAGCTTTGCAGCCGAGCATGCTGACGTCCGCGTTCGCAGACTTCGACCTCCTGGATCTCGATACCGGAAGTCACGGCCGGTTTGGCGATCTGACAGACGTCATCTCGCTGGATGGTGTGAGCACCGATCTCGGTGAGTTCATCGATCTCGGGAGCGTCAGCGCACTGCCGATCGACGTTGGCCTCCACGAACTTCTAAGCGGAGACCAGGGCCTTGTCGTGGACGGTGACCTTGATATCGGCGGGCTCGCCGGAGCCGTCGGTGTTGCCGACCTGCCCGAGTTTGCCGGCAACCTCGTCCCCACGGTCTTGGAGGACACGACCGTGGACCTGCTGGACGGTTCGGCCGCAGACAGTGTGCTGCATGGCGGCTTGCTGGGGGGAACTGTGGGCAGCCTGCTCGACGACGACGCTCTGCACCATGCCGGTACCTCAGTGATCTAGCCCTCAGTCGTGCTGCTGCCGGTTCTGCGGCAGCGGCACGACACCCGCTCGCCCGTCGTTTGCAGACGCTTGAAAGGCACGGCATTGACCCAAGCAACACCTCAGTTCGACGTCGCGCAGCAGAACCAGGCGGACGGCTGGATCGAAATGTTTGAGCAGGTTGCCCGGATTTACGGACTGGGCTTCTCGATCGAAGCGGCCCGCAAGGCTGCGGCGGCTTATTCGCTGGAAGACCAGGCGAAATACGTCCAGCGGCTCGCGCAAAAATTCGGGCTTCGTGTGAAGCTGGCTCAACCCAGTCTGGACATGATGACCAGCTGGAGGCTTCCCGTCATCGTGCAGCTCAAGGACGGGTCGGTTGCAACGGTTGTCGCCATCGATGCGCAACGCAATGGCGCCGTCGTCTTTGCCGGCGACAACGGTCTGAAAACGACGCTGGCGATCGATGTGCTGTGTGCCGAGGCAACGCTTGCGGCCATTCCCAGGCCGGCACGCTCCACACCTGACTCGAGGGTAGACACCTATATCGCCCCGCATGACGAAAGCTGGTTCAGACGGTTCGCGCTCGGTGACCTGCGCCCCTATGGCTATGTTCTGGTGGCATCACTGATCGCCAACGCGCTGTCACTCGCCGGCGTCATCTTCTCGATGCAGGTCTATGACCGCGTTGTCCCCGCCAACTCCATGAGCACCCTTTATGTGCTGTTTGCAGGCGTCATGCTCGCCGTGCTGTTCGACTTTGTCGTTCGCAAGATTAGAGGTTCGATCATCGATATTCTCGGCAAGCGCTGTGATCTGCGACTGTCCGACCTGATCTTCGGCCACGCGCTGCGTGTGAAAAACAGCGTCCGCCCAAGATCGACCGGAACATTCATTGCTCAGTTGCGGGATCTTGAGCAGGTCCGCGAGGTGTTCACCTCGACCACCGTTGCCGCGGTCGCGGACCTGCCGTTCTTCTTCCTGTTTCTGGTCATCTTCTGGTTCGTGGGCGGGATGCTGGTCGTCATCCCGGCGGTCGCACTCTTGCTGCTTGTCCTGCCTGGAATTCTGTCACAACGAAGACTGCACCAGAGCGCCAGCGCTGCAATGCGCGAGGCATCGCTCCGCAACGCGATCCTGGTGGAGAGCATTCAGGGCATCGAAGACATCAAGATGCTGCAGGCGGAGGAGCGCTTCCAGCAGAAATGGAATAACTACAACGCGGTCAATGCCGATGCCCAACTGAAGATGCGCGTTCTGACGTCGTCTCTGACCGGCTGGAGCCACAGCGTTCAGACGAGCGTTTACGCGTTCATCGTATTCTTCGGCGCACCGATCGTCATGGCTGGGGACATGACAACGGGTGCGCTTGTTGCCTGCTCCATTCTCGGTTCCAGGATGATGGCGCCGATGGCGCAGCTCACCCAGGTTCTCAGCCGTGTCCAGCAGGCAAAAATCGGGCTGAAGAGCCTTGACGCGATCATGCAGATGCCCGTCGACCATCCGGTCGCCGAGACACGCATCTCTATTTCCGCCATTGCCGGAACCTACGAGTTTCGATCGACCGCGTTCCACCACGCGGAGCCTGCCGGTAAACCGGCTCTGGTCTTGAGAAGCCTCAAGATCGCCGCCGGCGACAAGATTGCCGTACTGGGCAAGAACGGTGCAGGGAAATCGACTTTTCTGCAGGCGCTATCTGGGATGATCGAACCGAGTTCCGGCGAAGTCATGCTCGACAATATTGCGCTGAGACATATCGATCCGTCGGATCTGCGCCGTGACGTGGGGCTGCTGACCCAGAACTCCCGCCTGTTCCACGGGACCCTGAGGGAGAACGTTACGCTCGGTGCCTCCAACGCCTCCCAGTCCGCAATCCTCGACGCGCTCTCGATCGTCGGTGCCGACGAATTTATCCGCGCGCTGCCGAAGGGACTGGACTACCCGTTGCAGGAGGGCGGCAACGGGCTGTCCGGCGGGCAGCTGCAGGCGCTCCTCCTCGCCCGCCTGCTGGTGCGCGATCCCAATGTCGTCCTGCTCGATGAGCCGACAGCCGCCATGGACGAGGCCACGGAGCGGTTGTTCATATCGCGCTTCCAGACCTGGTCGCGCGACAAGACGGTTGTCATCGCAACCCATCGCATGCGGGTTCTGGAACTGGTCGACAGGGTGATGGTGTTCGACAAGGGTCAGCTGGTGCTCGACGAGGCAAAGGCAGATGCGATGACGACGCTGAAGGGCATCAAGCCGCTCGCCCCAGAAAAAACAGTGCCACCCAAACTGGTTCCTGTTCACAACACGTCTGGCGGGATTTGAAGACATGGCAGAGATCTCGAGCGACAAGGCTTCGGACTACGGGTGGGCTTTCGGTGACGAGGACGATGTCCAGCTGTCAAAGGCAAAGACCGTCATTCTTTTGGCCATGATCCTCCTGACAATCGCGACGGTTTGGGCTTATTTCGCCATGCTTGAAGAGGTCTCCACCGGCGCGGGTCGTGTCGTTCCGATCAGGCGCGAACAGGTCATCCAGTCGCTTGAGGGGGGCATCGTTTCGGAGCTCTTTGTTCGCGAAAACCAGATTGTAGAAACCGGTCAGCTTCTGGCGCAGCTGGATCCGACGATCACCGAATCGGATGTCGGTGAATCATCGGCCAAATACCGTGCCTCGCTTGCGGCCGCCGCACGCCTGACGGCCGAGATCAACCGGACACCTTTGACCTTTCCGACCGAGCTGAATGCCTATCCGGATCTGATCCGTTCGGAAACCCAGCAATTCGAGGCGCGGACGACAAGCCTTGAACAGTCTCTGGAATGGATGGAACAAGCGATCGTGCTGGCCAAACGCGAGCTGGAAATGAGCGAGTCGCTTGCCAAGATCGGCGCCGCCAGCAATGTCGAGATCATCCGGCTGAAGCGGGAATTGGTCGATCTTGAAATGAAGAAGGTCGATATCGCCGCCAAGCAGAACCTCAGCGCCCGCGAGGAACTCGCCAAGGCAAATTCCGACATCACATCGCTGTCCTCGACCATCAAGGGACGGTCCGACAGCCTGCAGCGCCTGACGCATCGCTCACCGGTTCGGGGCATCGTCAAGAATATCGAGGTGTCGACGATCGGTGGCGTCGTGCCGCCAAACGGCAAGCTGATGGATATCATCCCGCTGGACGACGAGTTGCTGATAGAAGCGCGTATATCGCCACGCGATATCGCCTTCATTCACCCCGATCAGCGCGCCAGCGTCAAAATCAGCGCCTATGACTACGCCGTCTATGGCGGGCTGGAGGGACGGGTAACTGCGATTTCCCCCGATACCATGCGCGACGAGGTCGATCCCAACACGTTCTATTACCGTGTGTTCGTGCAGACCACCACAGATGCGCTGGTGACCGCGCAAGGGACGCGCCTGCCGATCGTTCCGGGCATGGTGGCAACCGTCGATGTCAACACGGGCAGCAAGAGTGTGTTGGACTACTTGATCAAACCCTTCAACAAGGCGCGCGAGGCGCTGCGCGAGCGATAGGTGACCATGCCCGCAGAAACTTTCGGCCTTGCGCGGCTGGATCGCCTTCGAGACCCTGTTCGGCAGGTCATCCAACCACTCGACGCACCGCATCCGGCTTATGTGCTGTTTGTCTCGATCAGCGACGGAGACAGACGAGCGTCCGTTGCAACGGTCGGCGCCGACAGTTTTGACGCAGCCTGGCAAAAGGCTTTAAGCGCCGCCGGCGACCTCCTGGACAGCCAGAGGCTCGACGGCCGTCTGTTGCGGATCGACTGGCCAGTGCGGATCGAGAAGATCACGGTCAAGACCCTCCACAAACAGCTTGGTCGCACCAAGAGAAACTACTTCCGGCTCGGACTGTCGCTCAACGACCAATTCGAAACCGCGTTCCTGGACAACGAACTGAACGCCAACGCCATGCTTTATGGTGGCAACAAGGTCGAGCACTGCGTTCTAAACGAACGAAACTTCGCGCTCTATGCGAAGACACGATTTGGAAACGCGTTCGAAACGGATTTCGCCGAGGCGAGACCGCTCTGGGCGTTTACAACGAGCGGTTTTTTTCTCGATGAGGAAGGCCGACACTACCGTCTTTGCGGCGAAGGTGCGGGAAGCGGTCAGCGTGAAGGTCAGCCGCTTGATCGTGCCATGCTCGATCGGCTGATCGACTCCTCATCCAGCTATCTTGCGTCTCAGGTCAAGCCGGACGGCGCGTTCGTCTACGGCTATCACCCGTGCTTCGACCGCGAGATCCGCACCTACAATGTCCTGCGCCATGCAAGCACGACCTATGCAATGATCGAAGCTTACGAGGTAACGAGGGATAGCAAGACGAGAGCTGCAATAGAGCGCTCGCTCGGGCAGCTGACCGGTCATCTTACCCGGATCGCGAGACTGCCTGATGGGGCCGAGGCCGCCTTTCTGATCGACGTCGGTTCGGAGATAAAGCTCGGCGGCAATGCCGTCTTCCTCCTGGCGCTCGCGAAATATACAAGTGTCATGAGCGACGATCGATATCTGCCGCTGATGGATAAACTCGCCACCGGCATCGTTCATATGCAGGACGCAAAGACCGGTGAATTCCGCCACGTCCTGCTTTACCCGGACCTTTCCACCAAGGCCGAGTTCCGCACTGTCTATTACGACGGCGAGGCCGCCTTCGCGCTGATGCGCCTTTATGCGCTCACCCACGACATCCGCTGGCTCGGCGCGGTTGAAAAGGCTTTCGAGCATTTCCTGCGCCGGAACTACACGCAATATCACGACCACTGGCTGGGTTATTGCGCCAACGAACTGACGCTGTTTCGGCCGGAGGAACGCTATTTCCGCTTCTGCGTCGAAAATGTCAGCACCTATCTCGATTTTGTCGCCAATCGCATCACCACCTTTCCGACACTGCTGGAACTGATGATGGCAACCCGGCAGGCGCTGTCGCGGATTGCTGACAACCCGGATCTGGTTCCGCTCCTCGGCGAGATCGACCTTGCAGCGTTCGAGGTAGCGCTCGAAAAACGCGCTCATTACCTGCTGAACGGTCATTTCTACCCGGAGGTGGCGATGTTCATGCGCAACCCAAGGCGGATCATGGCTTCGTTCTACATCCGCCACCACGCGTTTCGCGTAAGGATCGACGATGTGGAACACTATCTGTCCGGGCTGATCGCCTATCGCGCGTATCTGAACGAGAAAGAGGCGTTCAAATCGCTGGTCTCTCGGCAGGCAGGAGCCGGGTCATAGTACGGCTCACCAAGGGCGATCGCTGTAAAGAGTTGAGTTTAGACAATGTCTGCCACCACCTCTATAAACTGTTGACCATGCGCGGACGGGTCACGTTTCAATCGATAGTAAGCGCTTCAACGAGGGCATTCCAGGACACCCTGTCAGGAGCAACCAACAGACGACCAACCTTCAGGGTCGGCCTGTAGGCGTCGCCCGTAAGAGTTGCTGCATAGCCACCTGCTTCCGTGTGAATTAAAACACCCGCAGCATGGTCCCATGGCTTCAAACTCTCGTTGAGGCAGAAGCTCATCGCACCTGTCGCCAGCATTCGATATTCCCAGGCCGAGCAGCGCCATGTCGTCACGCGCAGGAACTTCAAGACGCGCGGCGCGAGTTGTGCGCGCATGTCCGGTTCAAACATATGCAGCGGAATGAAGCCGTGCATTTCGTCGATCGGTGTCGGTGTTGCAGCAGTAAGGCGGGTGTGGGTTCCGTCTTCGGAGACATGCCAGGCGCCCTCGCCCGGCCGCGCGACGAGGAAGTCGCCCAAAACCGGATAGTGGATGATGCCGGCGATGGTTTTTCCGCCGGAAACGATGGCAAGAATGCTGCCGAACATCGGCGTGCCATGGGCGAAATGCCAAGTACCGTCGACCGGATCGATGACACCAGCCAGATCCGCATCGGCAAGACGCGACAGGATGGAGGCATCGTCTGAGACGGCTTCCTCACCGATGATCTCGATCCCGGGAAACCTCGCGGCCAGTCGCTCGCTCAGCACGCGCTCGGCCGCGATATCGGCGTCGGTCACGATATCGTCGGCGGCCGTCTTGGCACGGATGGCATCGGCCGTAATGGCGCGAAACCGCGGCAGGATTTCAGCCTGCGCCACCTCGTGCATATCGTTCATCAGCCCCGCCAGGAGCTCGTCGCTGACGGCCTTCATGTGCGGCGCTCCGCGAGATAGGCCTTCAGTTCTTCCGGCCTATCGGTCTGGAAGACGCTGATGCCTGCATCCATCAACCGGCCCCAGATGCTGTCGGGATCGATCAGCGCCTTGTCGTCGCGCCATTCGCCGCTGCCGACCTGGTCGAGCGTGTTGACCCACAGGGCCATTTTGGCACCGAGGAAACGCTGACGGTTGGCAGAGATCGTATCGAGATGATCGAAGTGAATTTCGCACATGAACGGCTGGATCTCGCCGAGCAGAGCCATCGTGGTGTCGAACCCGCTCGCCGTGAAGTCAGTCATCGCCATGAACGGCACGCCGTGGATGGTCTGGGCGCGCACCCAGTTCAGATCCTCGCGCGTCATCACTGATGTCTTCAGGTCGACGTAAGGTGCAGCGCCCATGTCGCGGGCGCAGGCGGCAACTTCCGAAAACAGGTCGCGGTCCTTGAGGTCGAGGTCTGCAAAAATCCGACCGCGAATGATTTCAAGCGCCTGTTTCAGCGTCGGGATCCGCTGATCCGTCGTCGCGCGGTGTTCACCGCCATCGTCTTCGCGCAACGCGATCGCCTGCAGTTCGGCGATGGTGAACGTCTCCGCATCGCGGTCGATTCCGGCCATGCGCAGCAGCGTGTCGTCATGCATGATGAAGAGCTCGCCATCGGCGCTCTTGCGAATGTCGAGCTCCACGATATTGGCGCCGACCGCGATGGCGCGCTCGATTGCGGCCAGGCTGTTTTCCGGTGCGCCGCGCCATGCGCCGCGATGGGCAACGATGGCCGGATCACGGTTCCGGTCGGCGATATAGTCTACATAATGCGTCATGTGGGTTTCCTTAGAGCGTATTCAGGCGCGGCGAGCCGCGAGATAGGATTTGAGAGCCGCCGCCTCGTCGGTCTGGATCGCCGAGATGCCGGCATCGATCAGCCGCCCCCAGACGGCATCGGGGTCGGCAAGTGCTGCTGTGTCGGTAAAGCCGGCGCAGGCGATGCTATCGAGCGTGTTGACCCAGAGCGCCATACCGGTGTTTCCAGTGATCGGCTTCAGCGCCTCCAGCTCTTCGAGCGAATCGAAATAGATCTCGCAGACGGAAGGCGACAATTCCTCAAGCAAAGCCAGCTGCCTGTCCGCATCGGGAACGTTGAGCCGGGTCTTGGCCAGGAAAAGCACATCATGGGGAAGGATCGTTTGGCGGATCCAGGCAAGGTCTTCGCTGCTTTCCAAGGATGCCCAGCAGTTGACCTGCCCGTCGCAACCCATGGCCCTGGCGAGAGCGATCACATCCGGGATCACCTTGCGATCCTTGACGTCGAGATGCAGGAAAATGCGCCCGCGGGTCAGCTCGAACACGTCGCCGAGGCTCGGCAGTCGTTCCAGTGTGACGCTGTTTTCCTCGCCCCCATCGCGGTCGCGCAAATGAAGGGCGGCAAGCCCGCTTGAAGTCAGCGCCTCCGGCCTCTGATCGAGACCGGTCATGCGCTCCAGCGTCTCATCATGCAGCAGGAACAGACCACCATCGGCCGACCGGCAGATGTCGATCTCCACGACATCGTAGCCTCCGGATATCGCCAGTTCGATGGCGGCCAAGCTATTTTCAGGCGCAGCGCGCCAGATCCCCCGATGCGCAACCACGGCGCAATCGCGCGTCTGGTCGGCAATAAATTCCCTGTAGATCACTGGTATTCTTTCACAGATGCCGGTCGGCCCTCGGCAAAGGCTTTGGGAATGGCGCGGCCGCTGTCGGCATCGAAGAGATGCAGGCGCGCCTGGGGGAAGGAGAGCTGCAGCGTCTGGGTCGTATCGAACTCGACACCGAATGGCATGGCGATCCGCAGGTTCTGCTCGGCGATCGTCGTCTCCAGGATCTCATGAGAACCAAGATCTTCGCGGTAGCGAATTTCGGTCCTGATCGACCCGCCTGCGCCGACGGTGATATCTTCCGGGCGAATTCCGAGCTGGAAATCCCCCTTGCGCGCGAAGTCCGCGACGACCTGGCCATCGGCAAGCCGCAGATGGGAACCATCGCCCGTGACCCGAAGAACGTTCATCGGCGGCGACCCGATGAATTTGGCAACGAAGACGGATGCCGGATTGTGGTAGATCACCTTCGGCGTATCGAACTGCTCGATGCGCCCCTTGTTGAGGATGAGGATGCGATCGGCAAGCGTCATCGCTTCCACCTGGTCATGGGTGACGAAGACGCTGGTCGCACCGATGCGACGATGAAGCTCGGTGAGTTCGACGCGCATGTCATGGCGCAGCTGGGCATCGAGGTTGGACAGCGGCTCATCGAACAGCAACACGCCGGGTTCGCGGATGATGGCACGGCCGATCGCGACACGCTGGCGCTGGCCGCCCGAGAGCTGGCTCGGCTTGCGAGCGAGGTAATCGGCAAGGCCAAGCATCGTCGCGACAGTGCCAACGCGTTCAGCCCTCTCGGCCTTGGAGACACCGGCAACCTTTAGGCTGTAGGCCATGTTTTCGGCGACCGTCATATGCGGATAAAGCGCGTAGTTCTGGAAGACCATGGCGCAACCGCGATGTTTCGGCTCCAAATCCTGCACCTCGCGGCCGCCGATGACGATTTTGCCGCCCGATACCCTTTCGAGGCCGGCGATCATCTGCAGAAGCGTCGACTTGCCGCAACCGGAGGGCCCGAGCACAACGGTAAATTCTCCGGGGCGCAGCGAGACGTCGATAGGCGGGATGATGACGTTCTTGGCATCATACGACTTGGTGACGCCGATGAGCTCGATCTCGGCTGCCGCGGCGCGAATGGCTGTGTCGATAGCGATCATGGGATCATTTCTCCGAGAGAACGAGGCCCTGGACGAGAAAGCGCTGCAAAAGAGCGATCATCGTGAGGGGGACGAGGGAGACAAGCACGGCGCCGGCCATGATCATCGGAAAATCGGGCACCCGGCCGTCTGCGTCGGGCACGAGGCGGGCAAGGCCAACCACGGCTGTCTGCATATCCGGTGTCGAGGCGCCCACCAGGGGCCACAGATATTGGGTCCAGCCACTGAGAAAGGTCAGCACGAACAGCGAGGCGAAGCTGGTGCGCGCAAGCGGCAGAAGGATATCAAACAGGAACCGGATCGGCCCTGCCCCATCCATGCGCGCCGCCTTGAACAGATCCTTCGGCAGCGTCATGAAAAACTGGCGAAACAGGAATGTGCCGGTGCCGTGGGCGACCAGGGGCGCGGTCAGGCCGAAATGCGTATCGAGGATGCTCAGTTCGAGATGGACCGGCGAGCCGAAAGCGGTTTCAATCAAGCTGTTGAGGCCTGTGACATCCAGAATAGCATTGAGCGGCGAGAAGATGTTCGATGCGACCTGATAGGTGGTGATGACGCGGATATCGAGTGGCAGCATGATCGTTGCGAGGATCAGTGCGAAGGCGACACCTGCCCAGCGGATGCGGAAATAGACAATCGCATAGGCCGACAGGAACGACAGCACGCAGGTCGCGAGCCCATTGGAAAAGGCCACGATCACGCTGTTGAGCATCTGGATCGGGATGTTCGTCTCGTGGATGACCTTGCTCATATTGGCGATGAGCTCTGTGCCCGGAAGCGAGGCCAGCCCGTTGCGCAGCATGTATTCGTAGGATTGCGAGGCTGTCGACAGCGTCAGATATAGCGGGCCGACGATATAGAGGATGCCGATGGCGAGCAGGATGCTGGCCGCGATATTGATGGAGCGGGCGTTCTCGACCATGGCTCAGCGCTCGTAGTTGATGCGCCGGCCGAGGAAGAAGAACTGGCAGGCTGCGAGAAGAAGGACGAAGACCATCAGGATGGCCGTCTGGGTGGAGGCGCCGGAGAGATCGAAGCCGCGGAAGCCGTCGACATAGATCTTGTAGACCAGCAGCGTGGTTGCACCGCCAGGACCGCCGCCTGTGATAGTGTCGATCAGGGCAAAGACGGAGGTGATGCTCTCGGTAAATTCGAGGACGAAGGTCAGGAACAGATGCGGCATGATCAGCGGCAGCTGCACGTCGATGATACGCCGCCACGGGCCGGCACCGTCCATCGCGGCTGCCTGGTACATGGTATGGGGGATCGAGCGCAGGCCGGCCAGAAGGATGACGAAGTTGAACGGTATGCCGCTCCAGACATGCGCGCCGACGAGCGTGATGAAGGCATCCGTGCCATCAATGCCCGGGTTCCAGAGGCCCGGAAACAGCGCATTGAGAGGCGCCATCAGCCCGACGAAGGGATTGAAGATGAAGGCGAAGACGACACCGATCGAGGCCCCGGCAACGCCCTTCGGCCAGACGAGAATGTTGCGCGCGGTATAGGAAAGCCCGATCTTGCGATCGGCCGCAATCGCCAGCATCAGCGGCACGACGACCGCAAGCGACGACGCCGTCAGCATGAAGACGACCGTACGGCCGGTGGCGGCCCAAAATTCGGGATCGCTCAGCACGCGCTGAAAGTTCTGCAGGCCGACAAATTCGGAAGTGCCGCCAAAGGGCTGCTCCAGGAAAAACGACCAGTAGAAGGCCTGGAAGACGGGCACGTAAAAGAACAGCACGATCAGGAGCATCAGCGGCGCCACGAACAGAAGCGGCAGCCAGCGATGGCCAAACAGGGACGATTCCGACTTCATGGCGTAAGCTCCGGAACAGAAGGATGGCATGGGGCGCGAGCCGCCCCATGCTGTGAAAGATGAAGAGAGCTCAGGGAAGCTTCTTGCCCTTGTAGGTCTGCTCGAAACGGCGGAGCAGCTGGTCGCCGCGCTTCTTGGTGTTGTCGAGAGCGACCTGCATGGTCTGCTGACCGGAAAACGCCTTCTGGGTTTCTTCCATGAAGACTTCACGGAACTGCACGTAGAAGCCGAGGCGGATGCCGCGGGTATCCGGCGTCCCGGGCTGGTTCATGGATTCGACACCGAGCTTGGCGGTCGCGTATTTGGGCGAGTTCGCCTCGTCGCTTTTGGCAATTGCATCAAGAACGTCGGTCGTGACAGGCACGTAGCCCGTGTTGGCCGTGAAGAACATCTGCTGTTCGGGCATGCGGAGGAAGTCGAGGAAAGCCTTGGCGGCCTCGATCTCGGCCTTGTCGTGGCCCTTCATGACATAGATGGATGCACCGCCGACGAAGGTGTTGTGGCGCTGAAAGCCTTCGTACATCGGGGCCATCGAAACGGTCAGCTGGTACTTGCCGTCGAAGGCCTTGGAAGCCGCAGCATAGGAACCGGAGGACTGTTCCATCATCGCGCATTCACCGGCATTGAAGGCTGCGGTGTAATTGCCGGCCTTGGTGTCGGCGGCCAGACGGACGAGCCCTTCCTTGCGCCACTGGACCAGGTTGGCGAGATGCTTGGCAGCGAACGTCGTGTTGACGAGGTATTCCGCATCAAGCCCGTCATACCCGTTGTGCTTGGTCGCAATCGGCAGGCCATGGCGGGCGGAGAACTGCTCGAGGACACGCCAGGTGTCGCCATCGGTGACGAACGGGCACGCGTGGCCCGCAGCCTTCAGCTTGCGAGCGGCTTCGATAATGCCTTCCCAGGTCGTCGGCGTCTCGGTGATGCCGGCTTTCTCCAGTTCGGTCTTGTTCGTGTAGAACAAAAGCGTCGAAGCGTTGTAAGGCTGGGCAAAAAGCTTGCCGGTGGAGGTTTCGTAATAGGTGCGGGCACCGGCGATATAGGTGTCCCACTTCACCTCGGGCATCAGATCTTGGATAGGCTCGACGGCATCGGACAGCATTAAGTCAAGCGTACCGGCATCGAAGAACTGGATGAGAACCGGATGGTTCCTGGCGCGGTAAGCGGCGATCGCCTTCTGCATGGAGACTTCGTATGAGCCCTGGCCGACGCAAGTCACCTTGTGCTCGCTCTGCGAGCCGTTGAAAGCATCGCACTGAGCCTTGATCGCAGTTTCGACCGGGCCGGTATTGCCATACCAGAATTCGAAATTGGTTGCCTGAGCGGACCCGGCACCCGCCATAACGGCAGCCACAGCCGCCAGAGTGAATTTGTTCATCATCGCCCTTGCCCCTTGCGTAACCGAGCCCCGCCCGGTCTTCGTGGCGGTTTATTACGCTTTGAGTGTAACAACTACGTGACGACGGTCCGGGCTTGAAATCTCATTCCCCGGCTTCTAAAATAGGCCGTGTTGCAGATGGAGACATCGCGATTATTACACCCGTTCAGTGGATTGGCGCGTGCTAGGCAAATACATCCCCGAGGCCTTGATCGCCACTCGCTTTCTTCGAGCAAACGAGACAGCGGTCGTTTCCTCAAACGAGCGCCGTCTGCTGCAACTGATCTGGCGAAATCCCGGCATCTCCCGCTCCGAAATCACCGCCCATATCGATCTTACCCAGCAGTCCGTTCACCGCATCCTCGATCACCTGGCTGCGCGCAACATCATCCGCCTTGGTTCGGCAAGGCCCGGCCTGGGGCGCGGCCAACCCAGCCCGATGCTGCACCTGAATGGTGCCCATGCCTATGCCTGCGGCATCTCGGTCAATACCGACATCATCGGCATCTGCCTGATCGATCTGGCCGGCGCGATTCTTGGCGAGCGGGAAGTGCCGCTGCGCGAGACCACGATGGAGCAGGCGCTTCAACTGGTGAAACAGCAGGTCATCGATCTGCAGCGCCAGAACAGCCTGGCTGAGGACGACCTATTCGGCGTCGGCTTTGCGATTGCCGGCTATCATGTCGATGGCACGCGTCACAATGCACCGCTGCCGCTGCACGAATGGTCGATGATCGAGCTTGGCCCCATCATCACCGATCTATTCGATCGGCCTGCCTGGGTGATCAACGGCGGCAAATCCGGTGCCATCGCCGAATCGATGTTCGGGATCGGCCGTTTCATCCGGCATTTCGCCTATCTGAGCTTCAACTATGGCTTCGGCGGCGGCGTGATTATCGACGGAGAGTTGCTGCATGGAGGAAGGGGCAATGCCGGCGAGTTTTCCGGCCTCTATGATGAAGTCGAGACGGACCGCCGGCCGGCGTTGCAACATCTGATCGACAGGATCAATCGGAATGGAGTCCATGTACCATCCATCCACTTTATGCGCCGCCATTTCGATCGTGACTGGCCTGGCGTGTCGGACTGGGTGGAAGACGTAACGCCGGCCTATATCCGCCTCGTCAATGCCATTCGCGCCACACTGGACCCTCAAGCAATCGTCTTCGGCGGCGAGATCCCGGCCCAGCTGGCATTGATGCTGATCGAACGGACAAAGATCTTCGATCGGCCCCGTTACGGCGCCCATCGGGGTGGACCGAAGCTCATTGTGTCGGAGATACCGAGCGACGCAGCCGCCATGGGAGCAGCGATCCTGCCCTTTCGGCGGATGTTTTACTAGCTTCCGCGAACCTCGTTTCAATCACGCAGCGCGGTCTACCCCACGCGCGTGAGTGTCACGCGAAGACGTTTCCACCGCGAGCTGGAACATGCCCACAAGACCGCGTAGGCGTTGCGCCTCGTTCATGAGCAGTGCGCTTGCCGCATTGTTTTCCTCGACCATCGCGGCATTTTGCTGTGTTCCGTGATCGAGCATGTTGACGGCCATGTTGATTTCGTTGAGGCCGACGGATTGTTCGCGAGCCGAAAGGGCAATCGCTTCGACTTGCGTGGTGATCGCTTCCACGCGGCCGGTGATTTCGGTCAGTCCTTCGCCGGTCTCACGGACGCAGCGAACGCCGTCTAGAACTTCTCGGTCAGACGTCTGGATCAGTTGCTTGATTTCTCGTGCGGCTTCCGCCGACCGTCCTGCCAGAGCGCGGACCTCCTGGGCAACCACCGCAAATCCTCGTCCTGCCTCCCCCGCTCTTGCCGCCTCGACCCCGGCGTTGAGAGCCAGAAGATTGGTCTGGAAGGCGATCTCGTCGATCACGCCGATGATTCCGCCGATTTTGGTCGACGAGATCTCGATGCGTGCCATGGCTTTCAACGCATTTGAAACGAGCACAGCTGTGCTTTCACTCGCGGCATTGGTTTCGCTGGCAATACGATGGGCGTCTTGCGATCGGCGCGACGCGTTGCCGACATTGGCAGTGATCTGTTCGAGCGCTGCCGCGGTCTCTTCGAGCGATGCGGCCTGCTGCTCGGTACGGCGGGACAGATCGTCAGCGCTCGAGGCGATCTCGCGGCTTCCCCCCTCGATGGAAATGCTTGCATGGGCGATCGAGCTCATGACATCGGCCAACTGGGCGACTGTTGCATTGAGATCGCGGCGTAGATTTTCGAAGTCCGGCGCAAATGGCTCGGTCAGTTCGAAAGCGAGATCGCCGCTTGCCAAACGCCGCAGCCCTTCGGCGAGACCTCCGGTTGCATGGCTCAATCGTGCCCTTGCCTCGGTCTCTGCTTCCCGTTGCAGGCGGACGCGTTCACCTTCCGCGTTGGCCCGTACGGTCGCTGCTTCTTCTTCCAAACGACGGTTGGCGATCGCCGCCTCCCGAAACGTGTGCAGCGCGCCGGCCATGGCACCGAATTCGCTGCGAGATCCAAACGACGGGATCGCAAGATCCGTCTGTCCCTCGGCGAGTTTACCCATGGCACCGGTCATCGCCGCGACTGGCCGCGTAATGGACCGGCCGATAATCCAGACGCCGCCACCAAGCCCGACGATCGCCAGCAGAACCAGGCCGGCGACGACGGTAAGGTTGCGAGACGCGACTCTTTCATTTTCCACGAGGATAGTCTCGCGCTCCGTTTCGTAAGCTGTGCTGACAGCCTGCACCTGCGGCTCTAACGCAAGGTAGGCAGCTGCAACATCCTTGCGGGTCTCTGCTTCCCCAATGCTGGCTTCGGCGTAAAAGCGAAATGCCGATCGGTAAATTTCCAGGCCATCGAGCACCCGGCTGCGCTGCGCGCCTGGGCGGAAGGCGTTCTTCACAAGCGTCGCGAATGTCTCAGCCTCCTCTGTGTGTTTTTGCAGATATGAGGCATCGCCACGCAGTATGAAGTCTTTCTCATGACGCCGCAGCATCAACATGCTGGCGCGAATAGCGGTATCGTCGACGGAGTCCAGACGTCCCTCGATCGAATGAACCGCCGAGCGCATGGCGCCCTGCAAGCCATTGTCCTGATCGAGACCAAGGTCCTGATTGTTCTTCACAAGCGTATCAAACGCTGCTTCGTAGGCGGTCAGGCCAATGCTCAGTTGGTCGAGTTGGGCTGCGAGATCAGGAGTGGCGGAACGACGAAGGCTCGCCAGCACGCTACGACCTTGAGAAACGGCTGCCTTGAACTTTTCCGTGCTGGCCATCTCTTTTTCGAGCAGGAATGCCTGCTGGAACATGTAGCTGGCGCTCACGCTGGCCGACAGGCTTGCAACGTCGGCTTTGCTCTCGGCAAGCGCATCTGCAGCGGCACGATATCCGTGCTCGACGTGGCGCTGACCGATAAAGATGGCGCAGATCGTGATGATACCGACGAGCGCCATCGCCGCCAGGAGCATGACGCGCTGCGAGATTCGAAGATGGGCGAAGAGCAAAGGCTTAGACCTCAAAGGCAAGAAAACAGCGGCATCAATGCCCTTCGGCTCTTAAGCAAATGTCTACGGAGTGTGAATTTACTGTGACACAGCCGCGTGCGTGCCGGTGCGGCGCAGCTCACTTGCCCCCTCGGCTAGATTGCGGAAGAGGGCTTCAGCACACTGAAGCTGTGATCATTGTGGAGTGCGATAACACCCTCGTATTCAAGGGCATAGAGAGCGTTGAGTAGCTCGTGCCTGGAAAACTTCACTGTCGTCGGCGTGTTTGCGATCGTGCGAAACCGAATCTGCGACGGCGGCCTCAGCCGCAATCGTCGCAATAGATCCGATAAAGCATGCACAACTTCGAGATGGGTTCTCAACGACCGGGTCTCCAGGTAACACTCTCGATCAGCGCAACACGCGCCGAAGCGACAATGCTGTCTCCAGCTATCCCTGGTCTATTTCAGTTTTGTGACGCGGCTTGAGGAATAAGATGGCCTTGCCCAAGCAGTCGTCTGCGGAATCCTGGGCGGGCGTCCCCTGATGGACTTGAGAGCCATGATGGCTGCCCCGTGTGCGATCCTGACACGAGGTCTGTCCGATCCAGTTTGACACCAGGCCGGGCAGTCGTCAGGATCAATTTGCCCTGAACGACATTCGCACACCGTCGTCATCGGAACCGAACTTTCATCCGAAAAAGGAATCGTCCTCATGGGCAAGAAACTGAACAAGGTCTACGAGGCGCTCGTCAGTGGCGCAGCCGACGGTCTAACCGGCAAAGAACTCTATGCTCATGTCGTAGACGAATGCCCGAAGACATCGAGCAAACGCATTGTCAAAGCCTCCCTGTTTGCGTTGTCCGACCCGGACATCAAGGAGAGGGGTCTGCTGGAAGCGATCTACGCGCTTGCTATCGACTATCGCCTGTCCTCGCTGGGGGTCGATGAAGAAACTCAGGAGACAGATGACGAAAACAGTCCGGCTCCACTTGTTTCACAGGAACTGAGAAACCGGCTCGAAAGCACGGTTTCGATTATTCCGGCCATTCGAGAGGACGCGACATTACCCGAACCGTCTAAAGGCATCCATTGAGTGCAGATAGGCACCGCTCGATCCGACGCACTCAGCGTCCATCGGGCACGTCCGTCACAGCAATTTCCAAGGGCTTGATGGCCTTCAGTACGAATTCGATAGCGAGAATATCGACCTCGTTCTACTGCCCTACCCAGTCGGAACTGGCTATGCCTCGCACCTGACCGTCATCCACACGTCACATATTCGTGGAATCTGATCTTGACGATCGGAGGGCGATTACGTGCCGTATCTATGCCTCAACGCGATATCGAAGCACTTCGACCAGTTCACAGCGCTGGATAGCGTCTCGCTCGCGATACCCGACGGAGCGTTTCTCGCCTTGCTTGGACCTTCAGGCTGCGGCAAGACCACTCTTCTGCGCCTGATCGCCGGGCTTGAGCATCCCGATCAAGGAGAGATCCGTTTCGACGATCAGTTAGTCGCCGGTGATGCCGTCTTTGTCCCACCGGAAAAGCGTCGCGTTGGCATGGTCTTTCAGTCGTATGCGCTCTGGCCGACGATGACCGTACGAAAAAATATCGAGTTCGGCTTGAAAGTCGCCGGGCTCACGGTTCAGGAGCGAAACCAACGCATCGATGAGGTTCTGGACGTCGTCGGGCTTCGGGGGCTGGATGGCCGCCGACCGCACGAACTGTCGGGTGGACAGCGGCAAAGGGTAGCGCTTGCTCGCTCGCTCGCAACCAGACCGCAACTCATCCTGCTCGATGAACCGCTTGCCAATCTCGATTCTCACTTGCGTGAGGCCATGCTCGCGGAATTCCGCCGCATCCATAGTCTGACCGGCGCCACATTCGTATTCGTCACCCATGATCAGGACGAGGCGATGGCGGTTGCGACGCATGTCGCCGTCTTGGACCGGGGCCGGCTACAGCAGCTCGGTACGCCGGAAGAGCTTTACCGCCAGCCGTCTTCGAGCATGGTTGCCCGTTTCATCGGTCGGGGACGGACGCTGCCGGTCCAAGTGGTTGAGTCCGGAGCGGGTCGAACGAAGGTCATGCTCGGCCAGCAGCTCCTCGACATGCCGGGCGAGGCCCCGACAGGCTATGGCTGGCTGTGCTGTCATGCCTCCGATTTCAAGCGCGTGCCTGAGGGCGGCCACCTGAAGGTCGAGCTCCTGGGGCAGGTCTTTCAGAACGGCGTCTTCCTCAGCCACTGTCTGCCGACTGAGATTGACGGCGACGTCGTCAGCCTGCCGCTCGAGGAGCGGTTAGCGCCCGGCACATCGATCGAACTCGTCCTTACGGGCGGCTGGGTGATCGGCGACGGCGGAACAGGCCAAACCTGGGCCGGCCGTGTCACTGGTCGATCGTCAACCTGTCGTTCTGCCGTCATCTCTGTGAGCTAGGCGAAACAGCACCTGCCGAACCGGTGGCCGTCTCCCCATCGCCCGGGCGGGGCCGCGTTCATAACAATCTGCCCTATCAACGAGGTTCTCATGTTCTTCCGCACGCTCGTCGCCACAACCATTCTTGCCGGCCTCGCCTTCCAGGCCGCGGCCGCAGACACGATCACCGTTTACACCTCGCAGCCGCAGGATCAGATGACCAAGGTCATCGAGGCGTTCAACGCCGACCATCCAGAGATCAAGGTTGAACTCTTCCGTTCCGGCACGACCGAGGTCATGGCCAAGCTGCAGGCTGAATATGCCGCTGGCAACAGCCCGGCCGACGTCATCCTGATCGCTGATACCGTCGCGATGACGCAGTTGAAGAACGACGACCGCCTTCTGGCCTTTACCGACGCTCCGGTTGCGGGCATAAACCCGGCCTTCATCGATGCCGACAAGACCTTTTTCGGCACCAAGGTGATCACCACAGGGATCATCTACAACACGAACCTCGTGAAGACCGCCCCGAAGAGCTGGAACGACCTGCTTGCCGCCGATGCGGCCAAGAGCCTTATCATGCCAAGCCCGCTCTATTCCGGTGCGGCCGTCATCCATGTCGGCACGGTAACGCAGCAGCCTGAATTCGGCTGGGCGTATTACGAAAAGCTGGCCGAGGCCGGCGCCGTTGCCGGCCAGGGCAATGGCACGGTTGTCGAAGCCGTTGCGCGCGGCGAAAAGGCCTACGGCATCATCATCGAATACATGGCCCTCAACGCCAAGAAGAAGGGTTCACCCGTCGACTTCGTCTTTCCCGCAGAAGGTGTAAGCTCGATCACCCAGCCAGTCGCCGTGCTCAAGGGGTCCGATCAGGTCGAGGCAGCCAAGACCTTCGTCGCCTGGCAGCTCTCCAAGGCAGCCCAGGTACAGGCCGCCGCCCAGGGCTATTTCCCGATCCTGCCCGGTGTCGCGCAGCCGGAAGGGTACCCGGCGCTTACCACACTGAAGATCCTGCCCGCCGATAGCGATGCCATGCTCAAGGCCGACAAGGAAACCAAGGAAAAGTTCGCGGAACTGTTTGGCGGTTGACCCTATGATCCGCAGACCCGTTATGGGCCGGCCGCATCGTTTGGGAGGCGAGCATCTGCTCGTCTCCCTTCTCGTTTTATACGTGTCCTTCACGACGCTATGGCCGCTCGCGCGGCTCTTTTCCGCCGCCTTCCAACCCGGCGAGGACGGCACGCCGCTCGGGCTGATGCTGACCACGCTCGCCAGTCGCTCGGCACTCAGGGCGCTCTCGGGAACGCTGCAGACCGCGCTTCTGTCCGTTGCCGTGTCGACTGTCATCGGCGTGGCGCTCGCCTTTGCAGTCAGCCTTTTGAAACTCCGCACCCGCGCCGCACTGACCTTTCTCATCCTGATCCCGCTGATCGTGCCGTCGCAAACCATGGCGCTTGCCTGGATTGAACTCTTTGGCGCGCAGTCGCCGATCCTGAAACCGCTCGGCCTTGCGCCACCGCCGGGCTCCACCAACCCGCTTTATTCAACTGGCGGGATCGCGCTTGTGATGGGCATCGAACACATGCCGCTGGTTTTCATTGCTGTCCGGGCGGCGCTGCGGGCACTGCCGGCCGACCTTGTCGAGGCCGCGCGCATCCTCGGTATTTCGCCAGGCAGGATCGGCCTCGGAATCGTCTTACCCATCGTCATGCCTTCGGTGCTGGCTGGAAGCTTGATCGCGTTCACCGCGGCGATTGGCAATTTCGGCGTGCCGGCACTTCTTGGCATTCCGGGCCGCATCTCGGTCCTGACAACGTTGATCTACCAACGGCTGAACGGCTTCGGCCCGGCCGCCGCCGGCCAAGTGGCGACACTGGCGCTGATGCTCGCTGCCATGGCGGCGCTTGCCATCGTCCTGCGCAACATCGTCACGACCCGCATCGCCGTGCCGCTTCCGGCCGGGACACCCTTCGTGCCTACCCGCCGCGCGCCTGTAATCGAGTTCCTGCTGTGGATCGTGGTGCTCATCCTGTCGCTCGTGCCGCTCGCGGCGCTGACCATGACTGCGCTCTTGCCGGCCATCGGGGTGGCCTTCGGACCCGACACGATAAGCCTCGACCAGTTCCGCGCCGTGCTCGACAATCCGACCGTGCGAAGGGCTTTTGCCAATTCGCTGCTGCTCGCCGTGATCACGGCCGCAATTTCGATGCTGGTGGCCGTACCGCTGGCCTTTCTTTCTCAACGCCGTACAAATCCTGTGCTCCGGCTGCTTGATTTCGTCATCGAGGGGCCCTGGGTCGTTCCCGGCACTGTTGTCGCGCTCGGCATGATCCTCGCGTTCCTCAAGCCGCTGCCGCTGATCGGGCTGTCGCTCTACGGGACCATGGCGATCCTCGTCATCGCCTATCTCTCGCGCTTCCTGCCGCTGGTGCTCCGGCCCGTGGCCGCCGCCGCGCAATCAGCCGACCCCGCACTGGACGAGGCGGCTCGCATTACCGGCGCCGGTCTTAATCGCCGCATCCTGTCCATCTTCTTGCCCGGCGTGCTACCGGCCGCGGCTGCCGGGGCGATTCTGGTCGTGATGACGGCGCTCAACGAGCTGACGCTTTCGACACTGCTCTGGTCGTCGGGAAATGAAACCATAGGTGTGATGATTTTTGCTCTTCAGTATGAAGGAAACTCGACTGGCGCAGCGGCAGTCGCAGTTCTCTCAACCCTCCTCGTGTTGAGCCTTGCCGGGGGAGCGACATTGATTGGCTCAAGCATGCCGAAGGGTACGCTACCTTGGTTGGAGTGATTGAAGTACGGGGGTTTGATGGACAAGAGCCGCCACCGATCCTGTCGATCTACACGCTTTCCGGCAGAACACGCTCGGCATCGCCAACGATTTTGCGTGTTTCTTCGCCTTTCACGCGATTACAGTCCTTAATGCGCGCTCTCCATGTACCGAAGTATCGCAATGCGGCACCAGAAGTGACCCTCCGATGCCCTCTTGATTTCGTAAGTAAATCCATGGCGAATTCTCAGTGACATGCGCCAGAAAGTCGGTCTCGCATCATTTTTACTGGATCTCAGTGAGCTACCCGATACGCCGATCGGATGCCTGAGGGTCAGGCCCGGCACCCACCAGTCCACCTCCCGCCCTCCTCCTCCGTTACATAACCTTCTCAAAACTGTCGCAACACAGTCATGTCGCGGCTGCATAGCCCCTTCGAAAAGGAGCTCAGAATGCAGCCTCAATCGCTTAACATTGCCGGCATCGGGAAAGGCTTCGGGGCCGACGACGTCCTGAAGGGCATCGACCTATCCATCCGTCCTGGCGAGTTTCTATCGCTCGTGGGCATGTCCGGCTGCGGCAAATCCACGTTGCTCCGGATCATCGCAGGCCTTGAGACCGCGGATCGCGGAACGGTGTCGATCGGCAGCCGCGACGTCACCGATGTGGATCCGTCCGACCGCAATCTGGCGATGGTCTTCCAGTCCTACGCGCTCTATCCTCATATGACCGTGCGCGACAATATCGCGACGCCGCTGCGCATGCGCCGCCTTTCGGTCTGGTCGAGGTTGCCGCTGATCGGGCGCATGATCGCGAATGCCGAAACGCTCCGCGAGATCGACGCTTCGGTGAAAGAAGCAGCCGACGTGCTGCAGATCGGCCACCTGCTCGATCGCAGGCCGGCACAGCTTTCGGGCGGACAGCGCCAGCGCGTGGCGCTTGCCCGCGCCCTGGTCCGTTCGCCCTCTGCATTCCTGATGGATGAGCCGCTGTCCAACCTCGACGCAAAATTGCGGGCTCATATGCGGGGCGAACTCACCAACCTGCACAGCCGCCTTGGCGCCACCTTCATCTATGTCACCCATGACCAGATCGAAGCGATGACCATGTCGGACCGCATCGCCCTGATGTCGGAAGGTCGCATCGAGCAGCTCGGCACGCCGGATGAACTTTACCGGCGCCCATCGACCTTGACCGTGGCGCGTTTCATCGGATCGCCATCGATCAATCTCCTGCCCGTCGAGCTGGACGCATCCGGAGAGATCGTTCTGTTTGGACAAAAGCTTGGCATCACCGCACGAAATGCATGGCCGGGACCTGCGACACTCGGCATCCGCGCCGAAGACGTTTTTCCCGCAGCTGATGGCATCGAGGCAAGCCTCGTGCGGACTGAAACGCAGGGTGCCGACCGTTTCGTCACCTTCAATCTCATCTGCGACCCATCCATTTCTATCGTCATGCGGCAGCGGGTCGGTGACGATCTTGGCGCGGATGCGGATGGAAATGTTCGGTTGGCGTTTTCAAAGGAAGGCGTCCATCTTTTCGGGTCCGACGAGAAGCGCCGCGAGATCACCGTTCACGAACAGGTGCCGGCGTGAGTATGGCGGCTTCAACGGTAGAGGCAATTTCAGAGGCCCGGCCACGCAAATCGTCGACTGCACGCCGCATGGCGCGGCGGGGGCTTTTCTTCGTTGCTCCGGCTGTGCTGCTGATGCTCGCCATCTACATCATTCCGATGCTTGTTCTCGCCGTCTTCTCGGTCACGGACTATCAGCTCGGCGCCATGTCCACCAGCTTCGTTGGCCTCGACAACTTTCGCAAGGCGTTCAGCGATCCGGTATTCTTGCGGGCATTGTGGAACACGGTGCTTTACGCGGTCATCGTCATTCCGGCGGGTGTCATCCTGGCGCTCGGGGTGGCACTTCTCGTCTATAACCGCAAGCGCAGCCGCGGCTTCTGGGAGATCGCCTATTTTCTGCCGGTGACGGCAACGCTCGTGGCCATGGCAACGGTGTTCCAGTTCCTGCTGCATCCCTCGCTCGGGCCGGTCAATGCGGCGATCAAGTGGTTCGGCTTCGAGCCGGTCGGCTTTCTGTCCAACCCTTCGCTGCTGATCCCGACCATGGCGATCATCGGCATCTGGCAGGTGCTGGGCTTCAACATGGTGCTCTTTCTGGCCGGTCTGACCGCGATCCCGAAGGATCTGCACGAGGCCGTGAGGCTCGACGGCGCGAAGAACCCGATCGACCGTTTCCTGACGGTCACATTGCCGATGCTGGGACCGACCATGATGTTCGTCATCGTCACCACGTCGATATCGGCATTCAAGGTTTTCGAAACCGTCGCGGTTCTGACCAAGGGTCGTTCAGGCTCGGAAGTGCTGTTGTTCGCGCTCTACCTCGAAGGCTTCGAATATTCCAACACCGGCTATGCGGCCGCCCTCACCCTGATTTTCCTTGCCATCGTGCTGGTACTCTCGATCGGCCAGACGGTGCATATGGACCGGAAGGTACATTACTGATGGCCGCGCTCCGCAGATATTTGCCGCATGTCGTTCTGGCCGCCGGGGCCTTCGTGATGCTGCTGCCGTTCTACTGGATGTTTCTGACCTCCATCCGTTCGCCCGCCGAGATCTTCAGCGTCTCGCTCTGGCCGATCCCGGAGAAATTTGCAGCCCTCGACAACTATTCGCGGGCCGCCAGTCAGGTTCCGATGCTCCGCTTCATGATGAACGGCGTGATCGTCTGCTTCGGCATCCTGATCGTGCAGGTACTGACTGCGGTGCCTGCAGCCTACGCGCTCGCAAAGCTTCGCTTTCCCGGCCGCAAACTTCTGCTGACACTGGTCATCGCCGCACTGACCGTGCCCATCCAGGCGCTTGCCCTGCCACTCTTCGTCGGCCTCGCAAAAGCGCAGCTGCTGAACACCTATTTCGCAATGATGATGCCGTTTCTTCTCTCGGTCTTTGCGATTTTCCTCTTCAACCAGTCGTTCCGCAGCTATCCCGACGAGATCATCGAGGCCGCACGCATGGACGGATTTTCGGAACTCGAGATCTGCTTCCGGCTGGTGCTGCGCGGCTCTCTGCCTTCGCTTGCGGCCTTCTCGGTGTTCTCGCTGGTCGCCCACTGGAACGACCTCTACTGGCCGATGATCGTTGTCACCGACACCAATCTGGCGCCGCCGCCGCTCGGCATGCTGTTTTTCGCGGACGTAGAGTCCGGCGCGAACTACGGCGCACTGATGGCGGGTGCGACGATTATCACGGCCCCGATGGTTGTCTGCTTCCTTCTTGCCAGAAAACATTTCATCGCCGGCATCACCATGACCGGCGTGAAGTAACTGCTCTCCTCCTCCCTCCCCCAACCGAACTCTTCGGAGACCAAAATGCATATCACCAGACGGACCGCGCTTGGCGGACTGGCTCTCGGCCTCGCGCTGACAGGCTTTTCCACGCAAGCATCTGCAGCGGATGTCACTTTGAACGTGCTCTACAACCTGCCGGGCTTCACGAAATTCCATCAGCCGCTGGCCGATGAGTTCATGAAGAACAATCCGGACGTCAAGATCAACTTCCTGGCGCCAGCGCCCGGCTATAACGACGGCCAGCAGCAGGTTCTGCGCGCAGCCGTCACCGGCAACCTGCCGGACGTCTATTTCTCGGGCTACAATCTGACGGCAGAACTGGTCCACACACTGGCACCGCGCAAGCAGATCAACGATCTCGCTCCGTTCATTGAAAAGGATGGCGGCCAGGCTTTCCTCGACAAGAACTATTCGCCGAAGATGTCAGCGCTGGGCATGGTCGACGGCAAGCAGTACGGCCTGCCGGTCAACGCATCCTCGCCGATCATCTATGTCAACGCCGAACTGGTGCGCAAAGCCGGCGGCGATCCGGACAACATGCCGAAGACATTCGACGGCCTGATCCAGCTTGCGAACAAGATCCATGCGCAGGACGCCAAGGTGTCCGGCATGGGTTACGATATCAACCTGTGGCCGGATGACTGGTTGTGGCAGGCGCTTATCACCAATCAGGGCGGCAAGCTGGTCGACGAGACCACCAAGACCGTCGGCTTCGACAACGAGATCGGCCTCAACGCTCTGAAGCTCGCCCGTCGCTTCGTCACCGAAGGCGGCCAGAACCTGCTTGACTGGGACCAGTCGCGTCAGCAGTTCGGTGCAGGCCTCACCGGCTTTATCTTCTCGACGCCTGCCCATGTGCAGACGATCGAAGCCTTGGTCGGTGACCGCTTCAAGCTGGTGACCTCGACCTTCCCGCTGGATAACCCTGGAAAGGGCGGCGTACCGACCGGCGGAAACTCGGCCGTGATGCTGACCCAGGACAAGGAAAAGCAGGACGCAGCCTGGAAGTATATGAAGTGGGTGACAGGTCCGGAAGCGCAGAACGTCATCGTTCGCATCACCGGCTACCTGCCAACCAACAAGCTGGCCACCGGTCCGGAATTCCTGGCGCCCTACTATGCCGAGCATCCGAACGTCAAAACCGCTTCGCTCCAGGCTGAGCGCTCGCTGCCGTGGGCCGGTTATCCGGGTGGCGATTCCGTGCGCATCTGGCGCACCCAGCGCGACATCATCGGCACCGTCATGCGCGGCGAAGTCACGCCTGAGGCCGGTCTGAAGCAGATCGTCGAGCAGACCAACGCCCTGATGAAGTAATCGCGGACACCATGCCCAAGGTCGCGGGGAGCCTCCCCGCGACCAACTCCTATTTTAAGAGACCGACGATGAAAATTCTGCAGATCACCGATACGCACCTGATGCTGTCAGGCCAGTCCGTGAACGGTGTCGACCCCGAGAAACAGCTGCGCGCAGCCGTGGCTGATGTCCTCGAGAAGCACGCTGATGCGGACCTGTTGGTGATGACCGGCGACCTTTGCAATCACGGTGATCCCGAAGCCTACGACATCCTCAAGGATATCCTGGCGCCCGTACCGTTCGAAGTGCGCCTGATGCTCGGCAACCATGACGACCGGCCCAATTTCAGGGCGGCCTTCCCTGCCCATCCGGTCGATGCAAACGGATACGTACAGTCCTTCCTCGACACCGAGTTCGGGCGGCTTGTCTTTCTCGACAGCCATGAGGCGAGCGTCATCGGCGGTATCTACGGCGAAGACCGCATGGCGTTTCTGGACGAGGCGCTCGATAGCGCCGGCCAGCACCCGGTCACAGTCTTTATCCATCACCCGCCGATCGACTGCGGCATTGCCCATTTCGATCACATCGGCATGCATGACGACGGGCGGATCATGCGCCGGCTTGCCGGCCACAAAGCGGGCATCCGTCATATCGTGTTCGGCCATATCCATGTTCCGATGTCGGGAACGAGCGCCGAGGGCATCGCCTACAGCTCCGGTCAGGCCTGCGCCCATCGATTCGTGACAGACCTTGCCAATCCGATGCCGTTCTGGACGGGCGGCAATCCCTGCTACCGGATCATCAACCTCGATGGACATGGCCTGCGCGCCTACGCCGTGGAAGTGGGTGAGACGATCACCGGCCAGGCGCCGATCTGCGAAGGGCCTTGATTTCGGACGGTCGAGGCGAAGTCGTGCGCCTCGACCAAAGCCTGCGTCTTGCAGAGCCTGAAAGCAGGCGATGCGTCTTTTCCACCACAGACATCAGCCGTCGATCAGACTGCAACCGAAATACCTCCGGCGAGGCTCTTCTATCGGCCTTGGATGAACTTGACGTCTATCAGGTTTTCGCGGATGGAGGTCGTCCACATGCGCGGATGAGGACGACGCGCTCTACGGGAGGAAAACACGTGTTTCATGCGTTGAACAGACGGACTTTTGCTGGCGCCGTTGCGGCTGCCACCCTTGCAGCGACCTGGGCAACCGGTGCCTTGGCACAGGCAACCGAGGTGAAGATCGCCTACGCGCTGGCGCGCGATTCCCATTACGGTGCCGCCGCCGATGGCTGGGACAAATACGTTACCGAAACCAGCCAGGGCAAATTCAAGTTCACGCATTTCCCGTCCTCCGCACAGGGTGGCGAGCGCGAAGTCATCGAAGGCCTGCAGCTTGGAACCGGCGTCCAGGCCGTCGTGGTCTCCTCCGGGGCACTTTCCAACTTCGTACCCGAGATTGGCGTCACTGATATTCCGTTCCTGTTTCGCGACCTGACGCATGCGCGCGCCGTGCTGGACGGACCGATCGGTGAAGGCATCCTTGAAAAGTTCCGCGATCGCGAGCTGATCGCCCTTGCCTGGGGCGAGCAGGGCTTTCGCCACATCACCAACAACCGCCAGCCGATCGAAAAGCCGGAGGATCTGGCCGGGCTGAAGATCCGCACCATGGAAAATCCGGTCCATATCGCGGCCTTCAAGACGGCTGGTGCCGCACCGACGCCAATGTCCTGGCCGGAAGTCATTCCAGCCCTGCAGCAGGGCGCGATCGACGGACAGGAAAACCCGCTTTCGGTCATCGTCTCCGCCAAGCTCTGGGAAGTTCAGAAGTATCTGACGGTGTCCGGACACGTCTATTCGCCGGCAATGCTGATCGTGGCGCCATCGTTCTGGGAAAGCCTTTCCGAGGACGAACAGAAGATCTTTGCGGACGGTGCTTTGAAGGGCAAGGAAGCCATGCGCGCCTTCGTAGACGCCTCCGAAAAGAACGGCGTGGAAAAGGCGAAGGCGTCCGGCATGCAGGTCAACGTGCTCAGCGACGAGCAGAAGGCGGCGTTCCAGAAGTCGATACAGTCCGCCTATGACGGTTACTACAAGACCTACACCAAGGACCTTGTCGACCAGATCATCGCGACGAAATAAGCCCGAAAACACCGCGACGGGCGTCCGCTTCCGGTGGATGCCCGTTGCAGGATCGATCCGAGGGGCGGCGCTTCGAGCGCCGGGGGTGCAATGCAGAAATTCGAACGTATTTTCGTCGATCTCAATCGCTGGCTGCTGATCGCTATACTGTCTGCGATGGCGATCCTGGTGTTTCTCAACGTCTGCCTTCGGTTTCTCACCAATCAGTCGATCACCTGGTCGGACGAAGTTGCCCGCCACCTGATGATCTGGCTGACATTCATCGGAGCCGGCATTACGCTCAGGCACGGTTCGTTGACGGCGATCGACAACGTCCAGATCGCGGTCGGAGATCGCAAAGCCCGCATCCTTCGCATCATCTCGGCGATCATCATGTTCGCGTTCTTCGCGGTGATGATCTGGGCCGGCAAAACCTACGTTGGCCGCACGATGCTGCAGACGACGCCGTCCACGCAGATCCCCTTCGGCTATATCTATCTCGCGATCCCGATCGGCTTCACCCTTTTGACCATCCATCTTCTCCTGGTTCTGCGCACCTACGTCATCGGCGGCATGAGCGCGCTGCAGGGCGAAGACGACCTCCCGCCGGTTGCTGCCTGACCATGATGATTTCCATTCTCTTCGTTTCGTTTTTCATCCTGATGGCCGTCGGCGTGCCGATAGCCTTCACGCTGGCGATTTCGACCTGGCTCGCCGTCATTCTCGGCAGCCGCTATCCGCAGATCGTCGTGATCAAGGAAATGTTCTCAGGGGTGGACAGCTTCCCTCTGCTCGCCGTCCCGTTCTTTATCCTGGCGGCTGAACTGATGACGGGCGGCGCGCTCACCCATCATCTCCTGCGCCTTGCTGCCCAGTTCGTCGGCCGTGCCCGCGGCGGGCTCGGTTATGCCAGCATCATCTCGACAACGCTGTTTGCCGGCATTTCCGGCTCGGCACTTGCAGCAGCGGCCGGACCGGGCGCGATGACGATCCGGATGATGGAGAAAAGCGGTTACGAGAAGCGCTACGCATCCGCTTTGGCTGCGGCTGTGGCGATCGTCGATCCGATCATCCCGCCGTCGATCACCATGATCATCTATGCCCTGCAGGACAATCGCGTTTCGGTCGGCGGCCTGTTCGTTGCGGGCGTCATTCCTGGTCTCCTGATCTCCGCCGCGATGTGCCTGGTGAACTTCTACATTTCCCGCAAGCGCAACTACCGCTCGATGGATCTGCGGCCGACGCTTGCCGAGATGGTAAGGACGACGGTCTACGCGATGC
Organism: Rhizobium sp. Leaf306; assembly: GCF_001423425.1. Lineage (GTDB taxonomy): Bacteria > Pseudomonadota > Alphaproteobacteria > Rhizobiales > Rhizobiaceae > Neorhizobium > Neorhizobium soli. The sequence goes on along the minus strand of NZ_LMNX01000003.1, from coordinate 401,938 downwards.
CGGCAGTTGCCCTGATTGTCATCGTCGTCGGCGGCATCCGCGCCGGGTACTTCACCCCGACCGAGGCCTCCGTCATCGCGGTATTCTACTCGCTGTTCTGCGGCATGTTCATCTACCGCTCCCTGCACATGCGGGATCTGCCTGATATCATCTTCCGCTCGGCGATGATCACCGTCGGCATTCTGCTCATCCTCGCTGCCGCACGAGCCTTTGCCTGGGTGCTGATCATCGAAGGCGTGCCGCAATATATGGCGGACCTGATCATATCGTGGAACCTCAGCCCGATCATGTTCCTTCTCGCCGTCAACGTCCTTTTGCTGCTGTTCGGCACGTTTATGGATCCCCTTCCCGGCGTCATGATCCTGGTGCCGATCCTGGCGCCGATCGCCTTCAGCCTGGGGATCGATCCGATCCACTTTGCGATGATCGTTATTCTCAACCTGACGATCGGGCTGATTACTCCGCCCGTCGGCCAGCTTCTCTATGTCGTGTCGGCCGCGGTCAGGATCAGGGTCAGCGAGATCTCGCGGGAAATGACACCGTTCCTCATCGCCTATGTCGTGATCCTGCTTGTGATCACCTTCATTCCGGCGCTGTCGACCTGGCTGCCCCGTCTCACCGGTTTTTGATTTGAAGCGCCCGGACATGACTGCGGCGACACTCGGTAACCAAGGCCGGATATCGCCGCTAAAAGCACAGTTGTTTTCTGAAAAACACGGATAAATGTGGAACGCAGGTTCCCCGCTTGCTGTCATCGCATGTTGCCGCCATATAGACACCCATGACAGTCGATTCGAAGATATTTGTGGGCCTGAAGTCCATCCGCAAAAAGCCTGCGCCGCAGAGCGACACATCCGGGCCGAGATGCCAGTGGGATGGCTGCGAGAAGAAGGGTTCTCACCGCGCGCCGGTCGGCCAGGGCGGCGAAGGCCTGTATCTTCTATTCTGTCTCGAGCACATCAAGGACTACAACAAGGGCTACAACTTTTCCCCGGCCCAGTCGGATCCTGTGGTCGCCCGCTACCAGAAGGAAGCGGTCGCTGGCCAGCGCTCGACATTGGGCACCGGCGTCAAGCAGCCGACCGAGATCCCGATGCCGCTGACGACCCGCTCCGGGTCGGCAAAGGCGCTCAACGCGCGAAAGAGCGCGGAGCAGCGCAAGGCGCAAAAGGCGGAACAGCAGGCAAGAAAGCTCAAGGTTCTCGAAGCAAAGGCGTTCGAGACACTCGGACTTCCGCAAGACGCAACGCCCGCGCAGATCAGGCTCCGCTACAAGGAGCGCCTCAAGATGCACCATCCCGATGCAAACCAGGGCAGCCGAACATCAGAAGACGAGCTTCGCGCATCGATCGAGGCGCACAAGATCCTTAAGCTGAACGGCTTCTGCTGAGAATTCGTGCATCGCTATAGTTGCGGGTCTTGCAGTTAAGACTCGGACGCGTCCGAATGGCGGCAGGTTGTGCGATAGCTTTGTTCTATTGCGTAACCGTTCTGCACTATTGACCAAAAATCATGAGATGAGACACTTTCCTGCATCGTGAAGCTGGGTTCGCCCAGCTTGTACGTGTTTTGACCCCGTTGGCTGTCGTGGAGGGCGGCTTGCGGGATCAGCGGGGAGGCCGCTCATATGAACATGCATATTTCCGCCGGTGAGTTCACCGCGCGGTCGCTGAGCATTATCGCAAGCCTGAAGCATCTCGAGGGGCCGATGCTGCCCATCCTGCATGCCATTCAGGCGGAGTTCGGTTACGTGCCGGATGAGGTCAAGCAGGTGATCGCGACCGAACTCAACCTGTCTCGCGCCGAGGTGCACGGCGTCGTCACCTTCTATCACGAATTCCGCGATCATACGGCGGGCCGTCATGTGCTGAAGCTCTGTCGGGCCGAGGCCTGCCAGTCGATGGGCAGCGACCATATCGCGGATCGCGCCCGGCAGGTTCTCGGGATCGACTTTCACGAGACGACGCTCGATGGCGCGGTGACGCTGGAGCCGGTCTACTGTCTCGGTCTCTGCGCCTGCGCACCGGCCGCAATGATGGACGGCGAACTCTATGGTCGGGTCGACGAGCAGTGTCTCGGCGACATGGTACGGGAGGCAAGGCGATGACGGTTACGATCTTCGTTCCGCGCGATTCCGCAGCTCTGGCGCTTGGCGCAGACAGGGTGGCAAAAGCCATCGCCCAGGAAATCGACAGCCGCCGGCTGGATGCCAGACTTGTCCGCAACGGTTCGCGCGGCATGGTCTGGCTGGAGCCGCTGGTCGAAGTCGAAACGGACAAAGGGCGCATCGCCTACGGGCCGGTCAAAGCCGGCGACGTGGCCGGGTTGTTCGATGCCGGGCTGATGCAGGGCGGAGGTCATGACCTCTGTCTGGGGCTGACGGAGGAAATTCCTTTCCTTCGTCAGCAGACCCGGCTGACCTTTGCCCGCTGCGGCATCACCGATCCCCTGTCGCTCGAGGATTACCGGCGGCACAACGGACTTGTGGGCCTTCGGAGCGCCATCGCGATGTCGCAGGCGGAGATCGTCGCGATGGTTACCGACAGCGGTCTTCGCGGCCGCGGCGGTGCTGGTTTTCCGACCGGCATCAAGTGGAAGACGGTGATGGATGCGCCGGGCCCTCAGAAATACATCGTCTGCAATGCCGACGAGGGTGACAGCGGCACGTTTGCCGACCGGATGATCATGGAGGGTGATCCCTTCGTGCTGATCGAGGGCATGGCAATTGCGGGCATCGCGACCGGCGCCACAAAGGGTTACGTCTATACCCGTTCAGAATATCCGCATGCGATCGCCACGATGAGCGAGGCGGTCGAGATCGCCCGCGCGGCTGGCATCCTCGGGTCATCAGTGCTCGGTTCGGCCCATGCCTTCGACATCGAGATCCGCTCCGGTGCCGGGGCCTATGTCTGCGGCGAGGAAACGTCGCTCTTGAATTCGCTGGAAGGAAAACGCGGCGTCGTCCGGGCAAAGCCGCCGCTGCCCGCTCTCCAGGGTTTCCTCGGCCGGCCGACGGTGGTCAACAACGTCATCTCGCTCGCCTCCGTACCTGTGATCATGGAGCGGGGCGCCGAATTCTACAGGGATTTCGGCATGGGCCGCTCACGCGGCACGATCCCGATCCAGATCGCCGGCAACGTCAAGCATGGCGGCCTGTTCGAGACGGCTTTCGGACTGACGCTCGGCCAGATCATCGATGATATCGGTGGCGGCACGGCGACCGGGCGGCCGGTCAAGGCGGTGCAGGTGGGCGGTCCGCTCGGCGCTTACTTCCCACGCGAGCTGTTCTATACGCCCTTCGACTACGAGGCATTCGCCGAAAGAGGCGGGCTGATCGGCCACGCCGGCATCTCGGTGTTCGACGATAGCGCTGACATGCTGAAACAGGCCCGTTTCGCGATGGAGTTCTGCGCCATCGAAAGCTGCGGCAAGTGTACCCCCTGCCGGATCGGCTCCACCCGCGGCGTGGAAACCGTCGACAAGATCCGCGCCGGCATCGAGCCGGACAAGAACAAGGTGCTGCTCGAGGATCTCTGCAACACGATGAAGTTCGGCTCGCTCTGCGCGCTCGGCGGGTTCACGCCCTATCCTGTCATGAGCGCGATGAACCATTTTCCGGAGGATTTTGCGCCGGTGCCGATGGTGGAGGCGGCGGAATGATGAGGAGTGCTCCGCTCAGCAGACGAAAAGCCAACGATTTGGCTTTTCGAATGACGAATGCCCGCAGCTATAGCGAAGGGCGGGCAGCAAGTCCCCTCCCGCTCGCTGTGCTCGCCGCCCTCCCCCCCACAGGTGGGAGGGCTCAGATCGCTGCACTCGCTCGTTTCCGATTGGGTGAACTCGGTGCGGCATCTGTTCGCCCCCCTTGTGGGGGAGATGGCCGGCAGGCCAGAGGGGGACTTTCTCCCCGCCGCCCAGTCCACACCAACATGTTCAAACAGGAGACGCATCATGTCCCTCGTTCATGAAATCGACTACGGCACACCCGCTTCGAAATCCACCGAGACGGTGACGCTGACCATTGATGGTCGCCAAATCACCGTTCCCGCCGGCACCTCGATCATGCGGGCCTCGATGGAGGCCGGTATTCAGGTGCCGAAGCTCTGCGCCACCGACATGGTGGATGCGTTCGGGTCCTGCCGGCTCTGTCTGATCGAGGTCGAAGGCCGCAACGGCACGCCGGCCTCCTGCACCACGCCGGTCGCGCCCGGGATTGTCGTCCACACGCAGACGGAGCGGCTGAAACAGATCCGCAAGGGCGTGATGGAGCTCTATATCTCCGACCACCCGCTCGACTGCCTGACTTGCGCTGCCAACGGGGACTGCGAGCTGCAGGACATGGCGGGTGCTGTCGGGCTTCGCGACGTTCGCTATGGCTACGAGGGCGACAACCACGTCAGGGCCCGGAGCGACGGCGCGATCAATGCGAAGTGGATGCCGAAGGACGAGTCGAATCCTTACTTCACCTATGACCCTTCCAAATGCATCGTCTGTTCGCGCTGCGTCCGCGCCTGCGAGGAAGTGCAGGGCACGTTTGCGCTGACGATCGAAGGCCGCGGTTTCGAAAGCCGCGTATCCCCCGGTGCGCACGAACATTTCCTCGATTCCGAATGCGTCTCCTGCGGTGCCTGCGTGCAGGCATGCCCGACCGCGACGCTGACCGAGAAATCGGTAATCGCAATCGGCCAGCCCGAGCATTCGACGGTCACGACCTGCGCCTATTGCGGCGTCGGCTGTTCGTTCAAGGCGGAAATGCGCGGCGAGGAACTGGTGCGCATGGTGCCGTGGAAGGACGGTCAGGCCAATCGTGGCCATTCCTGCGTCAAGGGACGGTTTGCCTACGGGTATGCGAGCCACAAGGACCGCATCCTCAATCCGATGATCCGCGAGAAAATCTCCGATCCTTGGCGGGAAGTGACGTGGGAAGAAGCGTTCGGCCATGTCGCCTCAGAGTTCCGGCGCATTCAGTACCAGTATGGGCGCGAGTCGATCGGCGGCATCACCTCGTCGCGCTGCACCAATGAAGAGACATTCCTCGTCCAGAAACTGATCCGTGCCGGCTTCGGCAACAACAATGTCGACACCTGCGCCCGCGTCTGCCATTCGCCAACCGGTTACGGCCTCGGCCAGGCCTTCGGCACCTCCGCCGGCACGCAGAATTTCGACAGCGTCGAGCACACCGACGTGGTGATCATCATCGGCGCCAATCCGACCGATGGACATCCCGTGTTCGGTTCGCGGCTGAAGAAGCGGCTGCGGCAGGGTGCAAAACTCATCGTCATCGATCCGCGCCGCACCGATATCGTCCGCTCAGCCCATGTCGAGGCGGCTTTCCACCTCCCCTTGAAGCCAGGCACCAACGTGGCGGTCATGACGGCGCTGGCGCATGTCATCGTCACCGAGGGTCTGTTTGCCGAAGCGTTCATCCGCGAGCGCTGCGACTGGTCGGAATTCGAGGACTGGGCGGCGTTTGTTTCGGAAGACGCGCATAGCCCGGAAGCGACGGAGACCTATACCGGCGTTCCGGCGGATCTGCTGCGCGGAGCGGCCCGACTGTTTGCAACAGGCGGCAATGGCTCGATCTATTACGGTCTTGGCGTGACCGAGCACAGCCAGGGCTCGACGACGGTGATGGCGATCGCCAACCTCGCCATGGTCACCGGCAATCTCGGTCGGCCCGGCGTCGGCGTCAATCCGCTGCGGGGACAGAACAACGTCCAGGGCGCCTGCGACATGGGCTCCTTCCCGCACGAGTTGCCGGGCTATCGCCACATCTCCGATGATGCCACACGCGAGACGTTCGAGAAGCTCTGGGGCGTGACGCTCAACAACGAGCCGGGCCTGCGCATCCCCAACATGCTGGATGCCGCGGTCGAAGGCACGTTCAGGGGCATCTACATCCAGGGCGAGGATATCCTGCAGTCCGACCCGGATACGAAACATGTTTCGGCCGGGCTCGAAGCGATGGAATGCGTCGTCGTGCACGACCTGTTCCTCAACGAAACCGCAAATTACGCGCATGTCTTCCTGCCGGGCTCGACCTTCCTCGAAAAAGACGGCACGTTCACCAATGCGGAGCGGCGCATCAACCGCGTTCGCAAGGTGATGAGCCCGAAGAACGGCTTGGCCGACTGGGAAGTGACGCAGAAACTGGCGCAGGCCATGGGGCTGCCGTGGAACTATACCCATCCGTCGCAGGTGATGGACGAGATCGCCGCAACGACCCCGAGCTTTGCCAAGGTTTCCTACAACTATCTGGAAAGGATGGGCTCGGTGCAGTGGCCCTGCAACGAAGCGCATCCGCTCGGTTCTCCGATCATGCATGTCGATGGCTTCGTGCGCGGCAAGGGCAAGTTCATCCGCACAGAATATGTCGCGACCGACGAACGCACCGGGCCACGTTTCCCGCTGCTGCTCACCACCGGCCGTATCCTGTCGCAGTATAATGTCGGAGCGCAGACGCGGCGGACAGACAATGTCGTCTGGCATGCGGAGGACCGTCTCGAGATCCACCCGCACGACGCCGAGCAGCGCGGGATCAAGGACGGCGACTGGATCAAGCTCGCGAGCCGAGCCGGCGATACGACGCTGCGGACTCTCATCACCGACCGCGTGGCGCCGGGTGTCGTCTACACCACGTTCCACCATCCCGATACGCAGGCGAACGTGATCACGACCGACTATTCCGACTGGGCCACCAACTGCCCGGAATACAAGGTCACGGCGGTGCAGGTTTCGCCGTCGAATGGCCCGACGGAGTGGCAGCAGGACTACGGCGACCTGTCGCGCAGATCGCGACGCATCGCAGGTCGAATGGAGGCTGCGGAGTAATCGGAATTATCAATTGCAAATAGGCAATCGGTGAGGCCGCAGGGCTCTTGCAAACAGGTCAAGAACCAGATTAAGGGGGAGTGCCAATTTGTCGCAGAGTCCTATGACGCCACTGTTCGTCGCAAGTGCAGTTCTTGAAACTAGCCGTCGTAACGGAAACAGTGCAACTCGCTCAATCTCGGTACAAGCCAATCGTACGATAGGTTTCAGCTATCACGGCAGCCGCGCTTCAACTGCGCGGATCTCCGGACCGTATCCGGCTGCTGCAATGACGGGTCGCCTGATCGCCATCGGAGCTTTTTCCGATGGTGCATGATCAGTTGGACGACACAGTGCCACATGAAACCCACGGCCACGAAAAGCTGGTCCGGATGGCAAACCAGATCGCCACGTTTTTCTTATCCCAGCCGGAGAGCGTGCGAACCAATGGCGTTGCGACGCATATCAACAAATTCTGGGAGCCGCGCATGCGCCGGCACCTATTCGAGCATCTCGATGCCGGCGGCGCAGGATTGCTGCCGCTTGTCGTCGAGGCTTCGACACTGATCCGCCGACCGGCAGAACCGAGCGGGACGGGTATGGGAACCAAAGAGGGAACGACCGGGGGTGTTTCCGGACGTTAGGGAACGGGGCCAGATGAAACCGCTTTCCGGGAGATCACACCGGAAAGCAAAGCGTGAGCTCGCCTTCAGCTGGAGGGCAGTGGCGGGATCACGTTGAAAGCCATTACTCAGAGAGGGATTTTCTTTTATGGCAGTTGCAGGAACAGCAGGAGGCGGCGTCGTTGACGCGGGCCTCCTGGATAAGGAACGTATTATCGCAAAACCGGGCTTCAACCGTTGGCTTGTGCCGCCGGCAGCCCTCGCTATTCACCTTTGCATCGGCATGGCCTACGGCTTCAGCGTATTCTGGCTGCCGCTTTCGCGCGCCATTCCAGGTGCGGCCGACCCGTCATGCACAGGCATGGGCCTGCTGACGGCACTGTTTACGACGAGCTGCAACTGGCGCGTTGCCGATCTCGGCTGGATCTACACGCTGTTCTTCGTGTTGCTCGGCTGCTCCGCCGCCATCTGGGGCGGCTGGCTTGAAAAGGTCGGTCCACGCAAGGCTGGTTTCGTCTCCGCCTGCTGCTGGTGCGGTGGCATTCTCGTCGCAGCCATGGGCGTCATGACCCACCAGCTGTGGATGATGTGGGTCGGCGCCGGCGTTATCGGCGGCATCGGTCTCGGTCTCGGCTATATCTCGCCGGTTTCAACGCTGATCAAGTGGTTCCCGGACCGTCGCGGCATGGCGACAGGCATGGCGATCATGGGCTTCGGCGGCGGCGCAATGATCGGCGCTCCGCTTGCCAACCTTCTGATGAACTTCTTCAAGACCGACGTGTCTGTCGGTGTGTGGCAGACTTTCATCGCCATGGCTGCGATCTATTTCTGCTTCATGATGGGTGGCGCCTTTGGCTACCGCATCCCGCCGGCAGGATGGCGTCCTGAAGGCTGGACACCGCCGGCTTCGAAGTCGACGATGATCACCACGAAGCACGTTCACCTGCGTGACGCACACAAGACAAAGCAGTTCTGGCTGATCTGGGCCGTGCTTTGCCTCAACGTCTCCGCCGGTATCGGCGTTATCGGCATGGCATCGCCGATGCTGCAGGAAATCTTCGCCGGTTCGCTGATCGGTCTGCCGGACGTCGCGTTCGCGCAGCTCGACGCTGGACAGAAGGCACAGATCGCAGCAATCGCTGCAGGCTTCACCGGGCTTCTGTCGCTCTTCAACATCGGCGGACGCTTTGTCTGGGCCTCGCTTTCGGACAAGCTCGGCCGCAAGAACACCTACTATACGTTCTTCATCCTCGGCATCATCCTCTATGCCACCGCACCGACACTTGCCAACCTCGGCAACAAGGGTCTGTTCGTTCTGGCATTCGGCATCATCCTGTCCATGTATGGCGGCGGCTTCGCAACCATCCCGGCCTATCTTGCCGATATCTTCGGAACCCAGTTCGTCGGCGCGATCCACGGTCGTCTTCTGACGGCCTGGGCGACTGCCGGCATCGTCGGTCCGGTCGTGGTGAACTACATTCGTGAAGCGCAGATTGCTGCCGGCGTTGCGCCGGGACCGGCTCTCTACACCGGCACGATGTATATTCTTGCGGGCATGCTTGTGCTTGGCCTCATCGCCAACTCGCTGGTGCGGCCGCTTGCCGACAAGTGGTTTATGTCCGACGCAGAGGTTGCCTCGCTGCAGGCAAAGACTGCCGCTGCAAATGCCGGCCCGACCGGTTCATTCGGCATCGGCAAGGGTGGCTTCTCCGCTCAGGCCGCTCTCGCCTGGGCCGTCGTCGGCATCCCCATGATCTGGGGCATCTGGGTCACGCTGAAAAGCAGCCTGGTTCTGTTCGGCTAAGCCAAAAACGCATGAGGGGCCGGCCCACCCGGCCCGCCCCTCATCACCAAAGCCTCCCGCGACCCCTAGAGCCGTGGCACACCTTCCGGCCTGATCTGCTTCTTCAGGGCCGCGATACGGAAGATCGCATTCGCAGCGCCATAACCGCGATAATCGCGCCGCTGGACGATCTCGAAGAAGAAGCCTTCCCCAAACGTGCCGCTATAGAGCTGGAAGTATTCGCCGTTCTCGTCGCGGTCGTAGAGAATGTTCTCCGCCTTTAGCCTCTCCGTCAGGTCCGGATCGAGACCGAAGCGGGTTTCCACGTCGCCATAATAGTTTGGCGAGATCGGCAAGGGCCGGAAGCCGTTCGCCTTCAGGGCCGCGGCCGTCGCAAAGATATCCGCAGTTTCGAATGCCAGATGCTGGATGCCGGACCCGAATGTCTCCGCAATAAAATGCCCAGCAAGCGTTCGCCGGTTTTCCGCACCATTGAGGGTAATGCGAAGGTAGCCTTGCGGCGCTTCGACAACCTGGCTGCGCACCACGCCCGATGGGTCGATGATATCGACCATCGGCGTCTTCTGCATCTCGAAGATTGAGGTGTAGAAAAGCACCCAGGTGAGCATCTCCTCATACGCTACCGTCTGGGCGATATGATCGACGCTCAGGAGGTGGGCATCCTGCTTCTTATGCTCATCATCGACTGGGGCGAAATCGATATCCCAGATGCGGGAAAGATCCGTCGTGTCATCGAGCAGGTAGATCAGACCTCCGCCGACACCGCGGATAGAGGGGATCGTCACCTCGCCCGTCTCGACGGGTTGATTGAACACTTCGGCGCCCAATGCCACCGCACGATCCATCGCATCGCGCGCGTCGTCCACCTTCAAAGCCATTGCATAGGCCGAGGTGCCGTGCACGGCGTAGGATGCACTCGCAAAGCCCATCTCGTCCGTATTCAGAAGCAGTTTGATATTGCCCTGCGAAAACACGCTGACTTTCTTGCTGCGGTGTTGTGCGGTCTTGGAAAAACCGAGCGTGCGCAAGATGCCGGCCAGTTCTCCGGCGTCGGCCTCGCTTGCCGAAAATTCGACGAAGCCGACCCCTTGCACGGCGCTGCGGTCCGGCATGACCGGGAGCGTCAGGCCCGAAGCATTCGGATTGCGCCGCACCCGATCTCCAAGTGTGATCAGTGAGCGGTGACCATCTGCAGCAATCGCTTTAGCCGAGCCGCCGCGAAACTGGTCATTGAAGATCTCAAGCGAGAAATAGCCGTCATAGCCGGTTTCGGCGACGGCGCTGGTAAACGCTTCGACCGGCAGATCTCCCTCGCCCGGCATGTTGCGGAAATGGCGGCTCCAGTAGAGCAGATCCATGTCGATCAACGGCGCATCGGCCAGCTGGACGATGAAGATCTTTTCCTTCGGGATGGAGCGGATCGAATTGATGTCGATCTGCCTCGACAGCGTGTGGAAGCTGTCGAGGATGATGCCGATATTCGGGTGGTTGGTGCGCCGGACAACCTCCCAGGCATCGCGGTGATCGGAAATGTGCTTGCCCCAGGCAAGCGCCTCGTACCCGACTTTCAGACCACGCCTCGCTGCACGCTCCCCGAGTTCGTGGAAATCCGCCACCGCCCGGTCGATACCGCCGAGCGCGAGCGGCGACACGTTGGAGCAAACGAGAACCAGATCGGTGCCCAGCTCCTGCATGATGTCGAACTTGCGCTCCGCACGGTCGAACAGCCGCGAGCGGTGCGGTTCAGGCATGCCCTCAAAATCACGGAACGGCTGGAACAGCGTAATCTCAAGGCCGTGATCGCGCACCATTCGCCCGACATCGGCAGGCGTACCGTCGAAGGCCAGGAAGTCGTTTTCGAAGATCTCGACACCGCTGAATCCAGCCTGCGCAATCGCTGCAAGCTTTTCCGGAAGTTCACCGCTGATCGATACGGTCGCTATGGACGTCTTCATGACTTGCCCTCGTTTGCTTCAGCCTCGTTTACGGTGTGCCTCGCGGGCGCCCACTTTACTCTTCACGATTAATGATGCGACAGGATCTCGCCCAGGAATGCCCGGGTACGGGGATGAGCCGGAGCGCTAAAGAAACTTTCGGGATCATTTTCCTCGACGATCTCGCCGTCGGCCATGAAGATGACGCGGTCGGCGACCTGGCGGGCGAAACCCATTTCGTGCGTGACGCAGATCATCGTCATACCATCGCGGGCGAGCGAGACCATCGTATCGAGTACTTCCTTGACCATTTCAGGGTCGAGAGCCGACGTTGGTTCGTCAAACAGCATTGCCTTGGGTTCCATGCAGAGAGCACGCGCAATCGCGACGCGCTGCTGTTGGCCGCCGGAAAGCTGGGCCGGGTACTTGTCCGCCTGATCGCCGATGCGGACCCGTTCCAGATATTTGCGGGCCGTCTTTTCCGCCTCGGGACGCGACAGTTTGCGCACGCGCATGGGTGCGAGAATGCAGTTTTCGAGCACAGTCTTGTGCGGAAACAGGTTGAACTGCTGAAACACCATGCCGACTTCGCGACGCACCGCATCGATCGCCTTCTGGTCGTCTTTCACGGTATGGCCTGATACGACGATCTCGCCACCCTGGCTCGCTTCCAGCCGGTTGATGCATCGGATCAGCGTCGACTTGCCCGACCCCGACGGACCGCAGAGAACGATCTTTTCGCCCTTCGCCACCGTCAGGTTGACTTTCTTGAGGGCGTAGAATGCGCCGTACCACTTCTCCACGTCGCGCATCATGATCATCGGCTCTTTGCCGGTCGGCTGCGCATCGGTTTTGGTCACAATTGCCATGGTCATATTCCCTACTCTATCTTGCCAAACCGGCGGACATACGCCGCTCGATGCGTCGTCCCCACAGGGACAGCGGCCAACACATTGCGAAATACATGGCGCCGACGACGCCGAACACGAGAAGCGGTTGGTAGATCTGGTTGGAGACGATCGAACCGGCACGCGTCAGCTCGATGAAGCCGACGATGGCAGCAAGCGACGTGCCTTTCAGAAGCTGGACCAGGAAGCCGACAGTCGCCGGCAGCGACAGCTTGAACGCCTGCGGCATGATGACGTCGAACATCAGGCTGCGAGTGTGGAGGCCAAGCGCATCGGCGGCTTCGGTCTGGCCCTTCGGCACGGCTTCGATCGCGCCGCGCCAGATTTCGCCCAGAAATGCCGAAGCATGCGCGGTCAGCGCGATACCGACGGCGGCCCAACCGGGCAGATCGAAGCCCAGAAGCGGCAGGCCGAAATAGGCGACGAAGAGCTGCATCAAAAGCGGCGTGCCCTGGAAGAGCCCGATCCAGCCGATCGCGATATAACGGACCAAGGCGATCCTCGACACCCGCATCAGCGCTACGATGACGCCCGAGATGATGCCGCCGACAAAGGCCATGGCGGTCAGGACCAGTGTCCAGCCGAGGCCTTGCAGCAGGTAGGTCAGTTCTTGGTATCCCATATCCTGGTCCTCCTCAGCGCTGCGGATAGTTGAATGCACGCCGGCCGATGGCGGCAAGCGTCCACATGGTCACCATCGAAATGACGAGATAGATGCCGGTCAGGGTGAAATAGGTCTCGAAACTGCGGAAGGTTTCAGCCTCGATGCGCTGGCCGACCGATGTCAGTTCGTATGCCGAAATCGAGGTGCAGATCGCCGTCGTCAGCGTCAGCAGGATGAACTGGCTCGACAGCGACGGATAGATGGCCCGCAGCGCCGGCTTCAGCACGATCATCCGGAAGACTTCGTGGTTGTGGAGCCCGAGCGCCAGACCGGCTTCGGTCTGTCCCTTGGGAATGCTTTCCACACCGCCGCGTATGATCTCGATCGCATAGGCACCGCCGTTCAACCCCAGTGCCAGAACAGCGGTCATGGTGGGATTGAGCCGGACGCCGGCGAGTGGCAGCGCGAAGAAGATGAAGTAGATCTGCACAAGGAAAGGCGTGTTGCGGATCACCTCGACGAAAGCTGTGACGAGGAAGGACGGGATGACCATGTGCGTTCTGAGGATCGCCACGCCCAGCACGCCGATGATGGTTGCGATTATCATGCCGGCCACGGCCAGGAACAAGGTTCCCAACGTGCCATAGACCAGCGATTGCCAAACATCGGTGACGACGCTGAAATCAAGTGTCATGTTCTACCTCCCTCATTGCCTTCGTCATCGCAGCTTGTCAGTCCCAGTCGGGTTCCCACTCGAAACGGGAATAGCGCTCGCCACGCGCCAGCGCATGAATGGCAGCCATATCTTCCAACGACAGTTCGAAATCGAATATGTCCATATTAGACTTGATGTTTTCGGCCTTCGCGGAGCGCGGAATGGCACCGACATGGTCTTGCTGGACATGCCAGCGCAACGCTATCTGACCCGCCGATTTGCCGTACTTCGCTCCGAGCTCGGTCAGCAGCTTGGAGCTGAACACCTTGCCGCGGGCAATCGGCTGATAGGCATTGAGCAGGATGTCGGCCCGGCGCATGCGCTCGAGCAGTTTTTCCTGCGACAGGAATGGATGATATTCGACCTGATTGCAAAACAGCTCGGCCTTGTGGACGTCGAGCGCCTCGTCGAGCAGTGCCACGGTGAAATTGCTGACACCGATCAGCCTTGTTTTGCCCTTGGCTTTTGCCTGCGCAAATGCACCAAGCGTTTCGCCAAGGGGCACGTCTTTGGTCGGCCAGTGAACGAGGAGCAGATCGACATAGTCGAAACCCAGCCGTTCCAAGCTCTCATCAACGCGGGCGGCGACCGTTTCCGGGTCAAGATCGTTGAACCAGATCTTGGTGGTGACGAAGAGCTCTCCCCGTGCCACGCCGCTTTCGCGAATGGCGTTGCCGACTTCGACCTCGTTTCCATAGCGTATCGCGGTATCGATCTGGCGGTAACCGAGTTCGATGGCGGTACGAATCGCCGCCTCGCCTTCCGGTCCTTTCAGTTCGAATGTGCCGAAACCGAGGCTCGGGATATCCACGCCCTGGATGGTCTTTATTTGCAAGCCGGTCATTGGCCCTCGTCGGATTCGGGTTCGAGAATTCTGCGCGACGCAATCAGCGTTCGCTTGGCCCATTCGGCGGCGGACAGGCTCGCCGACTGCTCGTCGTTGGGAATTTCCACGGCGACCGGCAGATCGGCCGGCATGGCGGCAAACATGCCGGCAAGGTCCAACTCCCCCTCGCCCGGCAAAAGCCGCGCGTGGCGGGCCGTGTAGTTCAGTTCTTCCCGCGTCTCCGGGATCTTGGCCGGAGCGTCGCAGATCTGCGCGTAGTTCAACCACTTGCGCGGCACAGCAGTGATCTCTTCGATGGTCGTGCGGGCCCGCGAGACATGCAGCGTATCGATGATGACGCCTTGGTTCGGCTGGTCGGCCGCGCTCAGGACGCGGGTGGCGGCTGCGAGATCCCGCAGCTCCGATTGCGGCATGAACTCCAGATCCATCGACAGGCCGAACGGACGTGCCGCCTCGCAGAGTTTGACAAAGGAGGCTGTCAGACGACCCTCGTCGGCATCGTCACCGGCAACAAGAATGGCGCGGGCGCCGAGTTGGCCGGCACATTCAAGAAACGGCAGCAGCGGTTCCGGATCGAAGTCCGGCGAAATCCGGATCATCTCGACATCGAAGACAGCGATGCCGCTGTCGCCCATGAGGCTTATCAGGGATTTCACGCGCGCCGGGTCATCCATCAGCGGATAGGCAAGACCGCCGGGAAAGGCCGGCATCAGGCGCAGGCCGAGATAGTCGTACCCGGCCTCAGCCGCCGCACGCACGGCCTCTTCGGGTGCGACGCCGAGCCCGGTAAGAAAAGAGAGGGACCATGTCTTCTTCATGCGGCCACCTTTGTCGGTGCAAGCATTTCGGCGAGCGTCACCGTGCGATCCTCGCGTCCGGCGAGATCGACTGCAAGTGTTGCCGCAAGCGTCGACATGCCATCGCGTGCGCTGATCAGCGGCGTCGCATCGCCACGGATCACATCGACGAAGTGGTCAAGCTGGTTGACATAGGTCAGCGAGCCATCGCCGGGGCGGTATTCGCGAACCAGCGGATGCTGCCAGTGATCGTTTTCTTCCGCGTGCCGCCACAAATACATGTCGGAGACAGACAGTGCTGCCTTTCGTCCGGCGAGGAAAAGGCAGGGACCGGGCTGTGCCGGATGATAAAGCGCCTGCCCGGACGTATATTCCCAGGCCCAGGGGCTGACGGCTGCGTCCGAGATCAGGAACGTGCCGAGCACGCCGTTGACGAAGCGGATCGAAATGCTTGCCGTGTCTTCGACCTCAAAGCCGCGGCGGGCCGAGGACGTGAAGGCGCGGATGCTTTCAATCTCGCCGACCAGATAGCGCAGGACGTCGATATCGTGGATGAGGTTGATCAACAACACGCCGCCGCCGCGCTTGCGGCGCCATTCGGTGTTGAAATAATCGTCCGGCTTGTCGAACAGGGTCATGCCATTGACGGCGACCAACGGTCCGAGCTCTCCGGCGTCGATGGCGCGTTTGGCGGAACGGATGTCGGGGCTGTGGCGACGCTGATGACCGACAAGAACGGGCACCCCGCCTCGCTCCGACGCCTCAACGATGCGGGCGGCCGAAGCAATGCTTTCGGCAATCGGCTTCTCGATCATGCAGGGCACGCCGCGCTCGATGCAGGCGAGAGCGGCCGGTGTATGAAGATTGTTCGGCAGCGCAATGATGGCGCCGTCGAGCTTTGCCTCATCGAGCATGGTGTCGTAGTCGGTGAAGTACGGGACGGAGTGCCGCGCGGCGAGTTCTGCTGCGGCGGGTGACGGATCGCAGATCGCGGCTAACTCGGCGCGGCGGTTGGACACCAAGAGGTCGGCATGTTCGCGGCCGATCAGACCGGCACCCATCAGACCGATGCGGGTCATTGCGTCATCTCCGCCATGGCTCGCAGAGCGAGGCGATAGCCGTAGGCACCGAAGCCCGCCATGACTGCCGTCGCGGTCTTCGAGACGAGCGACTTGTGATAGATTTCCTCGCGCTGGTGCACGTTGGAAATGTGCAGCTCGATCTTCGGCTTGTCGAAGGTCTTCAGCGCATCCAGAATTGCGATCGACGTGAACGTATAGGCCGCCGGATTGATGATGATGCCGGCGGCATCATGGCGCGCCGCATGAATGGATTCGATGATCTCGCCTTCGAAATTCGACTGGCGGAAGTCGATCGCGACGCCGAGTTCGGCAGCGTCCGCTTCGAGCCAGCCACGGATTTCGTCGAGTGTCGTGCGTCCGTAGATATCCGGCTCGCGCTGACCGAGAAGATTAAGATTGGGTCCGTTCAGGATAAAGATCGTGCGCATGTCCATGCCTTTTGCTGCAGATCGAGGCGCGCTTGTCCAATCGCGGCTGCGCGCCCCGTTTCGTCATGCGGTCGTGGAATCGACGCTAACTTTTACTGTACGGTGAAGGGGATGCCCTCGAGCTTTTCCGGGAAATTAGGAAGCGCGTCTGCTGCCAGCCACTTCTTGTTGATCGCTTCGAGACGGCCATCGGCCTTGATCTTGTCGATGAACTTGTTCAGCCAGTCGTTGATTTCCTTGTCGCCAAGCTTGGTGGTAACGCCCATCCACTGTTCGTTGAAGACCAGCTTCTGTTCGTAGTCGTTGCCTGGCGATGCGCGGTCGAGGTTGATCTTGTAGGTCGTGTTGCCACCGATCGCATCGACCTGACCGGAGACGAGAGCCTGGATGTTGGAGCTGTCGTCGTCGAAGCGGCGGATGTTGGGAACGTCACCCAGAAGGGTGGTGATCGCCTTGTCCTGTGCCGCGCCGCGTGGCACGCCGATGCGCAGGCTCTTCGCGTCCTCGATCGCGGTGATCTTGTTCTTGGCGCTCGACAGAAGAATGATCTTCAGTCCTGCATAAGGCTTGCTGAACTGCACGGCCTTGGCGCGATCCGGATACATGCCCATGACGGCCATCTGCAGATCGACCTTGCCGGTCAGAAGGTTCGGGATGCGGGCCGAGACGGCGTTCGGTACGAACTCGACCTTGACGCCCATTTCCTCGCCGATCAGCTTGGCCACATCGACGTCATAGCCGATGTTCTGGCCGCTGGCGTCGATCGAGCCCCATGGTGCCTGTTCGCCCATGACGCCGACCCGGATGACGCCGGCGCTCTTGATCTTCTCAAGAGCCTGCGCGTGGGCAGCAGATGCGCCAAGCGCCATGCTGACGCCCGCAACCAGCGTCAATGCGAGTGTGCGGAATGAAAATTTGCCTGGCATGAAATGTCCTCCTCAGGGTTGATGCCTTTTGATGCCTGGGCGGCGACTCCTCTTCGCAGCCCAAACGGAAATACCCGTAATTCAATTAACCAACCAGTTGGTTGATGTCAATCGACGTGCTATTCCTGCTCGCGGATTGATTGCTTACACGTAAGCCGCTGCTCCCTGTTGCCTGCTGTGGTAACGGGGCCGAGAGGCCGAGGAATTGAGATGACGACCACCGAAAACATGTCCACTGATACGAGTCTTGACCCGGGCCAAAGATCGCCGGAAAGGCGCAGACGCTTTTTGCTGGAATCGGCAATCACGGAATTTTCGACCTACGGTATCGGTGGCGCACGGGTCGATCGCATCGCTCAGCGCGCGAATTCCAACAAGGCCATGGTCTACCACTACTTCGGCAGCAAGGAGGATCTCTACCTTGCCGCGATGGAGCATCTTTACACCGGCATCCGCAGTGCCGAAGACGCGCTCGTGCTCGATCCGGAAGATCCCGTCGGTGCGATGAAGGCGCTGATCGGCTTTACCTTCCGGTATTATATCGACAACCCCGCCTTCGTGCGAATGATCAACACCGAAAACCTGCACGGCGCAGCGCATCTGCAGTCGGCCGGCGACATGAAGGGGCTTAACAGCTCGGTCGTGACGAAGGTCTCGACGATCCTCGATATCGGGGTCGCAAAGGGCCTTTTCCGACGCGTGGACCCTCTCGATCTCTACATCTCGATTTCCGCCCTCGGCTTTACCTATGTTTCCAATCGCCACACGCTGAAGGTCCTGTTCGGACGCGACCTCATGGCTGCAGACGCGGTCGAGGCACGCCTGGAAACCATGACCGACATGATCCTGCGATATGTCGCTGCGGACGGTCATCAGCCCCTCCCCGCGATCGATCGGTAATGGGCGATGGTCTGTGATATTCCCTGCCGGAGCAGCGTAACGGGGATCGGGCCCAGCAGAGCCTGATTGTCGGTGGCTTTGATATCCGGCGCCATCGGCACGGCTGGGCCGCCAAAATCAATGTTTGCGCCGGGGATCTCGGCCCTGATCGCTGCGATCACGTCCGGGACGTCCTCGCAGGCACCGCCAACCGAAAACGCATGCGCGCCCTCGAACGGTCTTGTTGC
Organism: Rhizobium sp. Leaf306; assembly: GCF_001423425.1. GTDB lineage: Bacteria > Pseudomonadota > Alphaproteobacteria > Rhizobiales > Rhizobiaceae > Neorhizobium > Neorhizobium soli. The sequence continues at coordinate 383,333 of NZ_LMNX01000003.1, read as the reverse complement.
CGCCGCCGCGAAGGCTGCTGCAACATCGGCGACGAAAACGAGATCCTGCGGACCGGAATATCCGATCGTGTAGGCATTGCCGAGAACCGCTTCGCGGCAGGCAAGCGTTGGGCCCGCCGTCAGCCCGCTTTCGCGCCCAGGCCCGTAGACAACCGTCGGGCGAAGGCCAATGCTTGAGATACCAGCATCCGCCCAATACGCGCGGGCGCTCCCTTCGCAGGCAAGCTTGAAGGCGCCGTAATGCGTGACCGGATGTGGCGTCGAGCCGTCATCGGGGCCAAAGACGGCAGCGCTGCTGGCATAGGCAATCCGCGCGATCCCGTTTGCCTTGGCCGCTTCGAACGCATTCAGCGTGCCGATCAGGTTCACCGTCGCGCCTAGGACCGGGTCGTTCTTGCAGGCTGGCGTCAACAGAGCGGCGAGATGAATAATGGATGCGCAATCTTTGGCGGCGGATTTGACCGCGGCGCCATCGGTAATATCGCCCTCAAACCACTCGACGTGATCCGCTTCGTCGCCAGCGATTTCCCGCAACATGCGGCGGTCGGTCGAGCGATCGAAAATCCGCACGTCATGGCCTTCGGCCTTCAGCGCCTTGAGGATCCAGCCGCCGAGAAAACCGGCGCCTCCCGTCACAAGTATGCGGGTCATGTCACGCCCCGCATATCTTCCGAGGTGAGGGAGAAGGCGGTCTCATAGATATCAGTGACCGGCGCTTGAAGGATGCCGCTTTCAACTGCCAGCCGCTCCACCTCGGGCAAGGCCGCCCGCAGTCCTGCGCTCGACGACCCCTCGACCAGAACGACGACGTCGAAGACAGTCTCGTTCATGACAGCCCGCAGCTCGGTTTCCTTGGTGCGGACGCTCGAAACCTCGTTGCGGGAAACACCGACGTGGACGCAGGAGACACCACGCACCGCGAGCATCGCGTCCGCGAGTGCCTGAGCACTTGCCCGCAGCCGGGTTTCGCCATCGTCGCCCGAGAGATCGAAGCGGATCGTCGCCATGCTGCCACCGTCACCATGGCCGGCTTCAGCAATGCGTTCGCAGGCGACGCGCAGAAAATTACGGAAACTTGGCGCAACAGCCGTCGTCCAGGGTGTCGGGTTGTTCAAACGCTCGAGGTAGTCGGGGGAACGGAACGTCTCCAGTGTCTCGCCGGAATAGACGGTTCCGAAAGCGTAGCGGGACGCATCAGGAGCATGCAGCCGCTTGCCGGTCCTGAAACCCGGGATCGAAAGGCGCTCCGGCATATGTTCACGGGTATGCCATTCGATATATTCGGCATGCCCGCCCTCTTCGATGTCGTGCCAGATCGCCAGAAAGGCGTTGCCATTCATTCCCATCGTCTTCTCCTCCCATTCACTTGCCCTGCATCCTCAGCGCTTGACAAGCCGGTCATTTGCGACCCATGTAGTTTACTAGAATGTTAGTATGCTACAAATGTCAAGCGCAAGGTTCCGGTCATACGGATGCGTGAAGACGACAAACGAAGAAAGCGGCTCTTGGGAAACGGGTCGTAATGCCAGGAGGAGACAATCATGGCGAACCAGGAAACACCCCGCGTCGCAATCGTTACCGGCGGAGCCGGCGGGCTCGGATTTCCGATCGCAGCAAGACTTGCGGCCAAAGGCCACAAGGTCGCGCTATGGGACATCAACAAGGAACGGGTCGAAGAGGCTGCTGCCAAACTTCCGGGCGCCAAGGGTTATGTGGTCAACGTCATGGACCCCGCAGCCGTCGAGGAAGCTACGGTGCAAGCGGTCGCGGACCTGGGGCCGCTCGGCATTCTCGTGACCTGCGCCGGTCACAACGGCCCGCTCGAAAAATTCGTCGATTACCCGCATGACGGCTGGCGTTTTGTGATGTCGCTCAATCTCGATGCGGTCTTCTACTGCTGCCAATCGGCGGTTCGGCAAATGCTGAAGACCGGCTATGGCCGCATCGTCAATATCGCCTCGATCGCCGGCAAGGAAGGCAATCCCAACGCGGTCGCCTACTCCGCTTCGAAGGCGGGTGTTATCGGCCTGACGAAATCGATCGGCAAGGAACTGGCAACGACGCAGATCCGCGTCAACTGCGTGACGCCGGCTGCGATCGAAACGGAAATGATGAACCAGCTGACACCGGAATTTAAAGCCTATGTAACAGCGAAGATCCCTGTTGGTCGCCTGGGCGAAGCGGAAGAAGTCGCATCGCTCGTCAACTGGCTGGCGTCTGAGGAATGCTCGTTCTCGACCGGCGCCGTCTTCGACGTCTCCGGCGGGCGCGCGACGTATTGAGGCCACGCGTATGTACAGGCAACATCCCCTTTCGCTCGCCTATCTGACCGTGTTCGGTTGTCCTCCGGTCGAGAACGTCAGGATCGCAGCCGCCTGCGGTTACGATCTCGTCAGCCTGCGGCTGATCGCTCCGCACGGGCTGGAGCTTGCCCATCCGATCGTTGGGAACCAGAAGCTGATCCGCGAAATCAACGCTGCAGCGTCGGACACGGGCATGTCGTTCTACGACGGCGAGGTGTTCACCCTCCTGCCGGAGACGGACATCAAAACCTGGCTTCCGGTGATCGAGACTGCCGGTGAATTCGCAATGCCGGTCATGCAGATCACCTGCGAGGACCCGGATCTTTCCCGTGCAGCGGACAATCTTGGCCGCATTGCCGACGCGGCTTCGCAATACGGCATCAAGATGGCGATCGAGTTCATGCGCTGGCGTTCCACTGCCAACATCCATGATGCAAGCCGCCTGGCGAGTGCGACGGGCCGGAACAATGTCGGCCTTCTGATAGACGCGCTGCACCTGTCACGCTCCGGCGGAAGCCCCGCTGATGTCGTGCGCCTGCCGAAGGGCCAGGCGCTGTATCTCCAGCTTTGCGACGCGCCAGCCGAGCAACCGGCAGACAACGCCGGTTGCATTGCCGAGGCACGCACTGCCCGGATGTTTCCAGGCGACGGCGGCCTGTGGTTGAAGGATCTGATGGCCGCCCTGCCCGCAGATGTCGTAATCAGCGTCGAGACCCCGCATAAAGGAGACGCGGCGCTCAGCTTCATGCAGCGCGCCGAAATAGGAATGGCTGCCACGCGGCGCTTCCTCGACGAGATCTCCACCTGACAAGCGCCCTCAGGGAATGTTGCCTCACTCCCTGAGGGCGCGTACAGAATTCGGTTATGCCGCGTCGGAGCGTATGATCCGCTCCGGGAAGGAAGGGACCGTAGGAATGGATGCAAAACCACGATCCTCGCTGGGCGCAAGGGTGACCGAGAGGCTGAGACGAGCCATCATCGATGGCGAGCTCGAGCTGGGTGACGCACTGTCGGAAGAGAAGCTGGCGACCACGCTTGGCGTCAGTCGGAGCCCCGTGAAAGAAGCCTTCGCTACCCTTGAACAGCAGGGCCTCATCGATGTGCGTCCGCAAAGGGGAAGCTTCGTCTTCCTGCCGACCCGCGAAGACACGGAAAACCTGTGCGAATTCCGCAAGACGATCGAGATCGAGGCAGTTCGCCTCGCCATGTCGCGTCGTCGCGATGAAACGTTAAAGGCGATGCGGGCAGCTGCCGAAGACATGATGGCGGCGTGCGAGGCGGGCGACAACCATCGATCCGCCCGCGCTGATGATCATTTCCACGATGCATCGCTGGAGAATTGCGGCAACCCGTATCTGTTCAACGCCTACCAGCTCGTGTCGAGCAAGGTCGCAGCACTTCGATCGCACCGTTCCACGCTGCCCACGCGCAAAAATGCGAGTGCTGAACATATCGCCATCGTGGAGCTTCTGGAAAGCAATCGGATCACCGAAGGACTGGACATGCTTGGGACCCATGTCCTGATGATGGCGGTTCGGTACGGTATTGAGGAAGAGCCGCTACGACTTCCCGGTGGACGAGCCGCACGCAGCGCGAAACTCGACCATATCGGCCTTCTGCCGGACTAATCCCGCAACCGGACCGGACCACAGGACAGATCCGTCTCAATCGTTGTTTACGATATCGGCGCGGTGTTTCTCCGGCACGCCTTTCGTCTTCTCAACTCTGTCTCGATGCAGCGCGGCGCGTGCGAGGAGAAGGAAGGTGGCCGGCGTCGTAACCGTGACGAAGATCCCGATGAGGATCTCGTGCATCATTGGTCGGCCTGATGTCACGGAGAAAAAGATCATCGACGCGACCATGACGCCGCCCACACCCCAGCTGGTGCCGAGGGTTGGCGCATGGATGCGCTCGTAAAACGTCGGCAGCCGGAGAAAGCCGATCGCGCCGATCAGCGCCAGCGCTGCACCGACAAGCAGGAAGACCGCGACCGCGATGGCGGCCCAGAGCGGGAGATCTGTGGCTTCACTCATTCGATCACCTCGCCCCGCATCAGAAATTTGGCGAGCGCAACGGTTGCCACGAAACCCAGCATGCCGATCACCAGCGCCGCTTCGAAATAGATGACCCGACCCGTGCCGATCCCGAACGTGACGAGCATCAGCATCGCGTTGATGTAGAGCGTGTCCAAGGCAATGATCCTGTCCTGCGCCCTCGGGCCGCCGAACATGCGCACAGAGGCGATAGCCATGGCCGCAGCCAGCATCAATTGTGCGACAGCCACAGCTGTGAAGACGATGATGGCACTCATACGAAGATCTCCATCAAGAGCTTTTCATATCGGTTCTTGACCATATCGCGCCACTTCGCCTCGTCGTCGAGATCGAGGACATGCAACAGCACGGTATTGTCGTTGGAATCGTATTCCAGCCAGGCTGAGCCGGGCGTGCTCGTCAGAACGATCGCGAGCACCGCCAGCGAGAAATGGTTGTGCGTCTGCAACTGGATCGTCAGGAAGGCCGGATTGTGCCGCCGCGAACCGCTCCTCAGGATGACTGCGGCAACCTGCGCGTTCGACTTTGCAACGTCGTAGAGCACCATCCCCAAAAGCTTCGGCAGAAGGTACCATTTGCCGAGTCTCGGCTTCTCCGGTCTCAGCGAAGCCATAGCCCAGCATGCAAAGACTGCGACCATCGTGCCGATAATCAGGTGGCCGAGCGTGAACCCGTTCAGCAGCAGCCACATGAGGACCAGGAAGACGGCAAGGATCGGGAAGGGAAACATCAATCGCCTCCCTGTCCGTTGCTGTCGGCGACGCCCTTCAGGACTGTCGCGTTTCTGACGGCGTTGATGTAATTTTCCGGGCTGGCAAGGGTCCGTATCGTCGTGTCCATGTACTGCATCGCAGGTCCAGCCTGAACCGTCAGCACAAGGGTAAGGCTCAGAAGGAACATGACTGGTACGATCTCGATGACCAGCACCCGCGGCACGGTGCCCTCGATCGAGCTCCAGAACGTCCTGATGCCAACACGCGTCATCGCGATAAGCGCTGCGACGCCTGACAGGATGACGAGAACGATGAGCGTCCAGACAGCAGCAGTCGGCGGCACGCCAATGGCGCCGGTACCCATCATCGCGGACAACATTGCGAATTTGGCGATAAAGCCAGACAGCGGCGGCAGACCGGACAGAAGGATTGCACAGGCTGCAAAGCATATGCCGAGGATCGCCATCGTCCCGGGCATCGTGACCCCGTCGCCCTCTTGCGGCTCATCGTCGTCGGCGTCGCCGTAGACTTCCATCGTCACGGTGAGGACGCTAGCGCCCGCATCCTGACCACGCTCGACAAGTTCGATCAGCATGAAGAAGGCGCTGATCGTCAGGGTCGAGCTCACGAGATAGAGGAGTGCGCCGGACGAGACCGCACCATCGTTGATGCCGAGCACCATCAGAAGCGTGCCGGACGACACCAGAACCGAATATCCGGCCAACCGGCCCAAGGCCTGCGACGCGAGCACGCCGATCGTTCCAAACACCACTGTCGCGATACCGCCGATGAGCAGGAATGTCGATCCGAACCCGGCCGATGGCCCGGTTTCAAACAGCAGCATGATCAGACGCAAGATGACATAGATGGCGAGCTTGCTGAGGATCGCGAAAACGCCGGCGACGGGTGCCGAAGCGGCGCTATAGGCGGTCGGAAGCCAGAAGCAGAGCGGCCACATGCCGGCCTTGATGAGAAATGCGATCCCGAGCACGCCGGCGCCGGCTTCCATCAGCATGCGTCGGTCCGGCTCGATCTGCGGAATGCGCGCGGCAAGGTCGGCCATATTCAGCGTGCCGGCTGTTCCGTAAATCAGGCTGACACCGATCAGGAAGAGAAGTGCGGCCGCAAGATTGACGGCGATGTAATGGAGGCCGGCCTTCACCCGCAGCGGACCCGAGCCGTGGAGAAGCAGACCATAGGATGCAGCCAGCATCACCTCGAAGAAAACAAAGAGGTTGAAGAGATCGCCGGTGAGGAATGCACCATCCACCCCCATCAGCAGCAGCTGGAACATGGTGTGGAAATGGGCGCCGACCGTATGCCAGCGGGCCATCGAATAGACGAGCGACGCAAGCGCCACCAGCGCCGTCAGGAGCAGCATCATCGCCGACAGTCCGTCGAGCACCAGCACGATCCCGAACGGGGCTGCCCAGTTACCGAGCAGGTAGACACCTTCGAAATCACTCGGACCGCTCTCGATACGAAACAGCACGAACGAAACGCAGACGAGGATCACCACCGACGTCAGGCTGACCATCGCCTTGGCAACGCGCTGTCGTTCGTCGATGAACAACAGCACTGCCGCCGCAAGCAGCGGGACCAGGATCGGTGCTATGATGAGGTGATGCGCCCAGCCGTTCATGACGGGTCGCTCCTGCCGTCAACATGGTCGGAGCCGGTCAGGCCGCGGGAGGCGAGAAGCACGACCAGAAACAGTGCCGTCGTGGCAAATCCGATGACAATTGCCGTCAGCACCAGTGCCTGGGGCACCGGATCCGCAAGGCTTGCGGTTGCCGTGCCGTCCACGAGAACCGGCGGCACATTGGTCTTCACCCCGCCCACGCTGAAGATGAACAGGTTGACGGCATAGGCCAGAAGGGAAAGCCCGACGATGACCTGATAGGTCCGTGGGCGCAGGATGAGCCACACGCCGCAAAAGGTCATGACGCCGATGGCGATGGAGAGAATGATTTCCATCAGGTTTCCTTCGTCTTTGCTGCATCGATTGCCCGCAGGCGATTGATGCGGATCGACTGGTGCGCCAACGCCACCATGATCAGAACCGTCGAGCCAACGACGAGCGAGAAGACGCCGAGATCAAACAGCAACGCCGTTGCCGCCGGCATTTTCCCGACAAGCGGAAGCTCTACATACTGGAAGTGCGAGGTGAGGAACGGGTAGCCGAAAGCCCAGGCTCCAATACCCGTTAAGGCGGCAGTCAGAAGACCAGCACCCATCCAGCGCAGCGGCAGAATTCGGATCCGATCTTCTGCCCAGCGCGTTCCGCCGGCCAGATACTGCAGCAGGAAGGCGAGCGACAGCGTCAGACCGGCGGAGAAGCCGCCGCCCGGCATGTCGTGGCCACGCAGGAAGAGATAGACAGCGAACATGATGATGACAGGGAAGAGCCACTGCATGATGACCGACGGGATCAGCATGTAGTCCCGAGCCGTATCGCCCGCCGACCGATCCGGCCGCTCTTCGTCGAAGCGGTTCTGTGCCCGCTGCTGTTCCGGCATTGCCATCGTATCGTCGGCCGGCCGGAAACGGCGCAGCAACGCATAGACGGTGAGCGCCACGACGCCGAGAACGGCGATCTCGCCAAACGTATCGAAGCCGCGGAAGTCCACGAGGATCACGTTGACGACGTTACGGCCTCCGCCCTGCGAATAGGCGTTTTCCAGGAAGTAGGTGGCGATCGCATCCGGTACTGGCATCGTCATCACCGCATAGGACACGAAGGTCATGCCGACACCGCAGCAAACGGCAAGGCCAAGATCCCGGAAGCGTCTCAGCCGGGCACGCACGGTAATCGGCGCATCGTTGATTTCGTTACGCTTCGGCAACCAGCGCAGACCGAGAAGAATGAGCACGGTCGTGATGATCTCGACCAGAAGCTGCGTGATTGCAAGATCGGGCGCCGACAGCCAAACGAACGTGACGCAGACGATCAGCCCGACGCCGCCAAGCATAACGAGCGCCGCAAGCCGGTGATATTTCGCAAGAAACGCAGTGCCGAGCGCCAGACAGATACCAATCAGCCAAATAGCCGCAAAGGCCTTGTCGACCCCGGAGAAGACGAAGGGCCGTGGTTCGAACCCGGAGAGCCAGAGCGGCAAGAGACCTGCGACAAAGCCGGTGAACACGACCCAGCGCAACTGCGGCTGCAGCTTGCGGGTACCGATCCGCCGCTCCGCGAGCCTTGCCCAGCGCCATGAGACTTCGACGAGGATACGCTCGAAGATGCGCTGTCCGCGGAAGCGTCTGAACACGGGCGCACCGTCTTTGCACTGCGCAAGATAATTTCGAAGGAGGATGTAGATCAGCGCGCCGGCGACAAGAGCAACGATGCTCATAACGAGCGGAAGGTTGAAGCCGTGCCAGATCGAAAGGCTGTATTCAGGCGTATCCGGCCCGAGTACGCCCATCGCGGCCGCCTGCAGGATCGGTCCAACGGCGATCGCCGGAATGACGCCGACGACCAGACACGCGACGACCAGAAGTTCGATCGGGAACAGCATCCAGTGCGGCGGCTCGTGCGGCTTTTCCTTGGGAAGACCAACTGGCTTCGGCCCGAAAAAGACCGTGTGGATGAACCGAAGCGAATAGGCGACGCTGAACGCACCGGCGAGAGTGGCGACGTAAGGAAGGATGCGGTCCAGGAACGAGTCCGCGTGGGTCTCGACCGCTTCTGCGAAGAACATCTCCTTCGACAGGAAGCCGTTCAAAAGCGGGACGCCCGCCATCGCCGCACTGGCGACCATGGCAAGTGTGCCGGTAATCGGCATGAACCGGAACAGTCCGCTCAATTTTCGCATATCACGCGTACCGGTCTCGTGGTCGATGATACCGGCTGCCATGAACAGCGACGCCTTGAACGTCGCATGGTTCAGCATGTGAAAGATCGCAGCGACCGTTGCCAGCGGGCTCCCGAGGCTGAGCAGCGTGGTGATCAGGCCGAGATGGCTGATCGTGGAATAGGCGAGCAGACCCTTCAGATCCTGCTGGAACATCGCGAAGTATGCGCCCAGCAGAAGCGTGATCATGCCGGCTGCACCGACGAGAATGAACCATTCGTAACTGCCGGACAGCGCCGGAGACATGCGCGCCAGGAGAAAGACCCCGGCCTTTACCATGGTCGCAGAATGGAGATAGGCCGATACCGGCGTCGGCGCCGCCATCGCGTTCGGCAGCCAAAAATGGAACGGAAACTGCGCGCTTTTTGTCAGAGCGCCGAGCAGGACGAAGACGAGTGCCGGGACATAGAGGGAATGCGCACGAATGACGTCGCCTGCCTCCAGGATCTTGTCGAGGTCGTAGCTTCCGACGATATTGCCGAGAAGCAGGAGGCCGACGAGAAGGCAGAACCCACCGATGCCGGTCACCGTCAGGGCCATACGCGCACCATCGCGGGCAGCGGAACTGTTGTGCCAGTAACTGATCAACAGGAACGAGAAGATGCTCGTCAGTTCCCAGAAGATCGAGAGGAGGATGACGTTGCCGGAAAGCACGATCCCCATCATGGCCCCCATGAACGCCAGCAGGAACGAGAAGAAGCGCGGAACCGAGTCCTCTTCGGACATGTAGTATCGCGCATAGATGACGACCAGCAGACCGATGCCGGCGATCAGTAGCGCGAACATCCACGCGAACCCATCAAGTCGCAACTTGAACTCGAGCCCAAGCTGCGGGATCCACTCGAACGTCAGACGGACAACCTGGCCCTCCGTGATCGAAGGGTAGGAGGCAATGACGATCAGAAGGCACGCAAGCGAAACCCCACCGGCGGTCCAGGATGGCAGCACACGCGACGATGTCTTCAGAAAAAATGCCGAAGCAAGACTGCCGACAAACGGCAGAACCAGAAGAACAAGCAGGAAATATGGGCCCAGCGTTATCCCAATGTTTCTATTCCTCGTGCGTTTCGATGGCCTGAGAGCGCACAATACGCGCCACTAGCAATCTCTCGAAAATTGACCTATATGATTTGTATTGACCAATATGGGCAGAATAGAGCGATGGGTCAAGCCGCGCAAACTTGTATATTGTCTCCAGCGCTTTGCCGGGCGGCCCGAGGGTTCCTCGACTGGACCCAGTCGGACCTTGCCGATCGCTCAGGCGTGTCGCGCAGCACCGTACGCGACTACGAGGGCCAGCGACACGATATTCACAGATCAACCGAGGCTCAGCTGCGCCAGGCGTTCGAAGGCGCGGGCCTTGCATTCGTCGTGACCGAGAATGGAATTGGGATCTGTCCCGGCGAACAGAAGCAAGAATGCTGAGGCTGCCGATCGGCGCCGCAAACCATTTCTGACCCCGGGAACCAAATTCGCGCCAAGAGCTTTCTCCCTGCATGTGAGGGAGGGATTATCACATGAAAATTGCTCTGCTTTCCGCATCGTTCGCCGTCGTGAGCCTGGCCGTTGCGGCTTCCTACGTCCTGCCGTCGGGCAGCACCCTGGAACGCGGCCAACCCTACAAATACGCGATGGCACGCTAACGCATCTCTCAGGCGTTTGAGAAACCCGCGGCTCGCGCTGGCGTCTGACGCCAGGTCAGGTCGCTTTCAACGTTTCGCACATCTGCCGGCGGCTGCTTTGTGCCGCTCACGCAGCCCAGCTTCGGTCCAGCACGTCGATCCAGTTTTCGAATGAGATCTTCGCGATATCCTCGTCCGAGAAGCCATGGTTACGCAGGGCTTCGATCAGGCGCGGAAGGCCGCTTGCATCTTTTAAGTCCGAAGGCACGGTCGTACCGTCGAAATCCGAGCCTAGCGCGACGTGATTGATTCCGATCCGCTCGGCGATATAGTCAATGTGCCGCACAAGCACATCGAGGCTCGTGCTTTCGTCTCTGCGCCCGTCGTCGCGCAAGAACAGGACACCGAAATTGATGCCGACGAGCCCGCCTGTATCGCGGATCGCGTCGAGCTGGCGGTCCGTGAGGTTTCGGCTGTGCGCAGAGAGCGCGTGCGCATTGGAATGGGATGCGACAAGCGGCGCCTTCGAGATTTTTGCGACGTCCCAGAAACCGGCCTCGTTCAAATGCGACAGATCGACCATAATCCTGAGGTCGTTGCACGCACGAATCAGGTCTCGTCCCGCGTCACTCAAGCCCGGGCCGATATCCGGCGTTGACGGGAACTTGAACGGAACGCCATAGGCAAAGATGTTCGGACGGCTCCAGACGGGACCAAGAGTTCGCAAGCCCGCTTGGTGAAGCACGTAAAGCGCATCGAGATCCCCGGCAATTGCTTCGGCGCCCTCGATATGCATCACAGCGGCAAAGCTGCCCGTTGCAATCGAGCGGCGGAGATCGTCCGCAGTCCGACAGACCGTGACCCCGCCGTTGGAACGGTGCTCGATATCCAACAGGATCCGGGCCATGGCGATCGTCTGGTTCAGCGCCTCGGGTTGAGCCGGGGTCGGAAAATCGCCGTTCTGGTCCTTTGCCATGGACGGCGACGGCACATAGATGGCGCAGAGACCGCCGGCCAATCCACCCTCGCGGGCGCGCGGCAGATCGATATGACCATCCTTCCGCCCGTCCAGAAAGTCACCGACAGGATCCTTCGCGTCGCTCAGGCGCAAACGCAAGAGCACGTCGTTATGACCGTCGAAAACCGGAACGGGAGAGTTCGTCATCTGTGGAAAAGTCCTGGGGAATCATGATGCGGAAGACTTCTAAATAGGATCTCCCGCTCCGAAATACACCCGCGAGACACAGCGGAAAGAATTCGTTGCAGCCCTTTTATCATGCCCGCCTCAGGAGAAGCCGGAACATCGACGAATCGAACCCGGTCAGGGCTTTGTCCGCAATGCGCAAGACGATCGACTGAAGCGCGAAAGCGGCAGCGGTCGTCGCAACGGCGCCCATCACCCCGAAATGCGGGACGAACAGGAAGAAGCCGGCAATCCGCACCACGACGCACACGGCCATGATCTGGAGATAGCGTCCTTCGTGGCCTGCCAGAAGCAGCATGATCACAGAGGGCCTGGTCGTTCCGAGCGCCGCAGTGCCGAGGCAGAGGACCAGCAGTTCCGGGAAATACGCAGCATAGGGTTCGTTGATCAGCAGAAGGGCGAAATAGCCGCCGACCAGAATGCCGATCAGGCCGATCGCGCTGAAGGCAAGGGTTATCCAGGCAAGGCTGTCGAGCATCTTGTTGAGCGCCCGCTGTTCTCCGCGATAGTAGAGCCCCGGGAGATGGCGCGTTCCGAAAAGATTGACGGAATCTGCGGCAGCCGCAAACAGATTGGCGAGGCGAACGGTCACGAAATAGGCCCCTGCGATTACCGGGTCCATCAGATAGCCGATGATGATTACATCGATATACTGATTGGTTGCCTCGAGGGATGTCGCAAGCCAGAAGCGGACCGATCGCGGAAGCCATAGCCGGTAGTCCGCAACCGCACGGATACGGTTAAAGTCCGGAAAACGATGCAGGATTCGTCCGCGGATGAGATAGAGCTGCAGAAGGAGAGCAAGACCTGCTCCGACCGCCAAGGCCAGGAAAAGATGGGCCGTATCCGGACGTGTCCCGCTGAACAGACAGGCGAGCAGATAGAGGACGGGCACGCTCCCGACAATCGCGTTGCCCGCGCCGTCTCCCGAGGCAACGCCGATCTCGGTTCGCACGAGATGCATGCAGATTTGCAGGACGGAGACGATCATCATGTAGATGACGCATGTTATCGCCGTCTGGCCGTCGACCAAAGCGGAAGCCCAAAAATACAGGCCGATTGCAACGATCACGGTGCCGCTGAGCGACAAAAGCAGCGTGAAATAAAGCGCGCCTTTAAGCTTCGCGGCATTGCCCGCCGCCGTCATTTCGTTCCACATCCGCAGAACGAACGGCTCCTGCCCGGCTGCTGCCACGATGCAGAGCAGCCCAGCCGCCGAGTAGAGGATCGAGTAATGCCCGAACGCTTCGGGATCGAGTAGACGGGCAGCAAGCGTGATCAGCGTGAAGTTGAGAAGCACCATGCCGATCTTGACGCCAACAACGACTGCCATGCCGCCGATATCCGGCCGGCGCAGAAGTGCCGCGATCCGACCGATAAAGCTGCGGTCGGCAGCGGGCACTCCGTGCTCGGATGCATCACCTGACATTGGAAACGCCTCTTCTCAGAAAATTCTTCAGCGGCTTCGCATGGTGATAAATCGCAGCGATTGCCGCTCCCTTGAGAGTGAGAGATACGGTGATATTGCGCATCGCCGTTTCCGTCGGGCGGAAATGCGTCTTGTAACCCGGGTCGCCGAGGCAGAGATCCATGACTTTGTGGCCGTTCTCGTGCCGCAGCTGGGCGACACGGTAAAGGATCTGCATCCCGGCCGAGATTTTTTGATGCTTCTTGATGTCGGATGCAAGCAGCGTTGCGTGAAACTCGCCGTCGCCTGCCAGCCCGAACAGGGCAGCGACAGGTTCTCCAGCGAGATAGCTGACGTAGAGCACAGCTTCTCCTGAAGCCGCCGCTGCGACGGCATAATCACGATAGAGATCGAAATATTCATGGCGATCCAGCAGGTTCTCCGAATAACGGTCCTGTCGCGCCTCCCGAAGGAAGTCGAAGACCGCGCGGATTTCCTGCTCGTCCGTAATGGCTTTGTGCAGGTAGGGGCCGTAGGCCGCTTCCGTCTGTCGGTGCAACCTGCCAAGGTTCTTGGTGAAGTTGCGGTTCATCACCTTTAGGCGCCAATGGTCGAAATCGTCGCCGATATCGAAAGCGTAGGCAGAGTTCTCTCCCCGGCTTTCGCGAGCCCCCTTGAACAGACGCTGGATGTCGAACCCGTCGGCACGGACCTTGCGAAACATCAAAATGTCGGCACCGCGAAGCGTTTCGCGCAACGCCTTTAGAACGGCCGGTGATGCGGCGATCTGCTCGAAACGCTCCGCGTCGCAGACGATCGTGTTGTAGTCGCTGATACCGAAATCCGCAGGCTGGATCATCATTACCCCGGATGAGCGCTGCATCACGAGGGGAAGCACGGCAAGGAGACTGTCGTCGGCTTCGTTGCGGAACGTCACTGTCCGCTGCTTCGCGCCGAGGGAAGGACCTAGGCGCCGGTGCAGCATGTCGAGCCACATCGGCGCCTGAAAGGCAGTGCCCTTCCCTTCCGAATAGAGGCGGCGATATTCCGGCCCTGAAAAATCGAACGTCTCTTCTACGGTGACTTTCATGGCTTCAGGGCTTTTCTCGATCGTACTCTGGCGGGGAATTGTCTTCGGCAGTTTGTCCTGTTCTCAGCTCAGTGCGACCCGACCGCCTTCGGCCGATGCATCAAGCTTGAAATCGCGCTTGACGACGACATCACCCTTTTTCTGCTTCCCAGCCTTTTTCCAGGCAAAGGCCGCCGCCGCCTTCGGATAGACATGCAGGCCCGAATTTTCGGTCGACAGGCCCTTCACGCCGAGCGTGCGGCGAAACACGCCGTTGCCATAATGGACCGCGTAGGAATTCCAGATCTGCTTCGTCCAATGCTCCATCGTCACGGAGATGTTCATGCAATCATGGTTCTGTACGCGATGCGGTGCATAAAGCGGCCATGTCACCATTTCTCCCGGATGCAGATCGACAGCCGTTGCGTATTCGTCGAACCACGTCTCGTAGGGTATTTTTTCATCGGTCTCGCGCAGCAGGATCTTCTCCACCTGCATCGGGCGCAGAAACACCTCCGAGCGCGGGTAAAGATAGACCCGCTTGCTGCCCTCGATCTGCCAAAGCGACTGGCCCTGGATATCGGCGTGGTAGAAGACGTTGGCGTTGGGAGACGAGACGAGCACTCCGAGATTGCGTTTGAAGGTCTCGAACCCGGGCATGCGGCCGGCGAATTCGGAAAAGATCGTGTCGAGCAAACGGCCATATTCCGGCGCCCAGTCCATCACGCGACGAATGTTCATCCACATGCGGCCCTTTTCGACTGCAGCGAGTGCCTCAGCGCCCGAAATGCCGTTGCGGACGCCATAGAGTCGCGATGGGTTGGTGATGTCGTCGGACATGGATTCCAGCCCGAACTCGCTATCCGGGCAGCGTTCGATCAACTTGCCGACAGCCTCCCTCGAGAACAGACCTGTCTCGAGGAGACGATGATTGAGCTTGACGATCTCATTGCCGAACAAACGCGCGTGGCGGTCTTCCCAGTTAGCAATGATGTCATTGTTCATGAGCATAGAATTCATTGAAATCCACTCCCTAACATCCGTTCGCCACCAAGGGTCGAAAACCGGTCTTGATACTTTCAGGATATCTTCGCTGGAACAGATAAAGCGAAGGTCTGACCTGGTTCTCAGATACAGCACTCCGGCCAGCGATGAGTAAACGCGGGCTTTGTTCTTTCCAAATCGGTTAACATGGAGTGAGGCCGACCATTAAAATCCGCCCTATTCTCTCGGGCAGAACTGCGACCCATCAGGCGTCCGGGTTCCACCGATACGAGCGCGGCGCAGGCGATGGCTCGTCCGGGAGCATCGACAACAACGAACCGGTGCGCGGTGCAGGCTTGCGCTCGATCTCTTTCGGATAGTCTTCGTCCAGCGTCTCGGTGCGGGCGTGTTCCGGCCCCCGTTGCGGATGATTGACATCCATCGCGATGCCGAAAGCGAGCACGCCGAGTGCACCCAATGTCAGTCCGACTGCGGCGCCGAAAACGGCCGCCTGCGCGATGCTCGGCGGCCAGCTCCGCTCTCTCGGAGCGATGGGAGCAGAGATTACACGGAGATTGGTCGTATCGAGCTGTTGCCGTTCGGCTGCCATTCGCGCCCGTCCGAGAAAGGCTTCGTAGACTGCGGCTCTCGCAGATGCCTCTCGCGACAATTCCCTCAGACGCACCTGCGCATCGTTATCCGAGAACACACTGGTAGAAACGGTCTTCGATTCACCTTCGAGCTTTTCGACAACGGCCTTTGCCTGATCGTATTCGTTGCGGGCGGCTAGCGTCAGCCGGGACATTTCCCGGGCGATTTCCTGGTCGAGCGACTGCAGCCGCGACTGAACCGCGGCCCTCCTCGGATGCCTTGTACCGAACGTCAGCAACTGCTCGTCGGCTTCCTGCTTGAGGGTCGAATACTGGGCCCGCAGCGCGGCAAGCGTTGCGGACTGCATCGCCAAGGAATCGTTGCCACCAGCAAGCATCTGCTTGTAGCGCGAGTCAGCGGCGATCAGACGTTCGCGAGCCTCGCGCAACTGGGTGTCGACCTGGACCATGGAACGGCTGCTAGAAAGCTCGCCTTGCGAAGAGCGAAGGCCGCTTTCGCGCCGAAATGTTTCGACGGCCTCTTCGGCCTCGATGACACCCTTCTTCAGCTCGGTGAGCCGTGCAAGAAGCGAGTCTGTCGTTCTCTTCGCGCCGTCGACATCGCCGGCATTGAGTTCGGCCTTGAATTCCTCGATCAGCGCTTGCGAAATCCGAATGGATTTCTCGGCATCCCATGTCCAGACCGACATGAACAGCACGAAGGATTTCTCATCCCGCTGGGCTGCAAGTCTCTTGTTGAGAGATTCCAGCGCGATGATTCTCGGATCGACCGGCGTCGCGGGTCCACCGAAGCTGAACAGACTAAAACCGCCAGCTGGAACGAATTCGATGTCGTTGGTAAGATCGAGCTTTTCGATCACCCGGAGAAGCACGTTGCGCGACAGCAGGGTTTGAAGCTTGCTGTCGGCGTTGAGGAGCAGCGTTTCGCGCATGTCGTTGCGCGAACCCGTCTCTTCGCCCACGATCTGCAGACCGGCGGGATCGATGACGAGTTCGCTCGTCACCGTATAACGCGGCTTGGAAATGACCGTGTAGGAAACTGCAAGTACCAATCCGATGAGGGCAGCTGCGACGATCCAGCGGAATTTTTGGCGCAGCCAATAGGCCAGCCGCCCCAGATCGATCTGAAGGTAGTTTGTCAGCCCTTCAGGTGCGGAGCTGTTCGACCGAGCTGGATATGGAGGCTGCATTCGGTTCACGTCTCACGGCTAATGGCAGAGCACCGGCTCTCTCATTCCACCGCATTTATCACAGCCTGTGCTTAAGATTGTTTTAAGCCAAGCCTGACCGATCGAACGGATAACCTTGCCGACGACCCGCCGCTTAATGCCGGTTTAAGGGTTTCAGGAGTAGGGACTTTGAGGCATTTGGATTAACGGATACGAGGCGGATTTTGAAATGGCGCATCGCTATATCGCACCGGCCATGTTCCTGCTTCTGCTTCTTTCCATGTGGGTGCCGGCCGAAGAGCTGAAGCTGCCCTCCTGGACGGAGCAGGCCCGTTATCTCGTCTTCCTGATGCTCTCCGGCTGGATCGTCGTGGTGGCGTTTATCAAGGTGGGGCTCAGGATCCCCTCCGGCATAGAATGCACCCTGCTTGCAGCGTTCCTGCTCTATGTCAGTTTTTCCGCGGTGTGGGGCGTGCAAAGTGCCGACAGCTACATTAAGGCAATCCTGATCTTCAACGCGCTGGTGACGTCGCTTGCGATCGCCAACACGCTGACGCTCGAACAGTCGCTGCGGGTCATGTTCGCGGCCCTCTCCACCTTCGTTGTCGTCTGCGTTCTGGTCGCGCTGCTGGTCCCTTCGATCGGTGTCGACAGCAGCTGGGAGCATGCGGGAAAGTGGCGCGGCATTGCCGGGCAAAAGAACGGGCTCGCAGCATATGCGGCCTACGCGCTGATCGCGGGCGTTGGTCTTCCCCTGCGCCAACGCGTCACGCCGCTCGCGCAATGGGGCGCGCTTGTCGGTCGTATCGCAATGGTCGGGATCGCCTTGCTCGCGGTCTATATGGCAGGATCGCGCGGCGGCCAGCTTATATCAGTTCTGGGCGTCGCATCGATTGTGATTTCCAGACTGCCAAAGCTCCTCCAGAGACTAGCACTGCTCACCGGTCTCCTGTTCGCGATACCGATCATCAATCTCGTCTCGACGACGTTCGTGGTCGATGCCGACAAGATCGGCGTTGCAGGCATCACTGTCGATACCAACAGCCGCATGAAGATCTGGAGCTACGGCTTTCGTGAATTGCAGGGACGCGAGATCTTCGGCTTCGGCCTTGACAGCTTCTGGACTCCGGAACGCCTGACGAGCTTCAAAAGCGTCTATGGCTGGGTGCTCGACAACTTCCACAACGGCTATATCACGCTCATCATCGAAGGCGGCATCGCCGGCTTCCTGCTGTTTCTCGCAGCACTGTCAGCGACCTATCTTCTGCTCGTCGTATCGGTCGGAAATGTCAGAGACAAGTTCATCGGCCTGTCGTTTGCCTACGTCAACATGTACACCGTCAACAACCTCGTCGAGAACGAAATCGGTCGGTCGACGTCTCTCCTGATCTTCATCTTTCTCATCCTTGTCTTCTCGATCAGGCGACAAGTGTACCAGCACTATCCAGGACTTCAAAAAGCAGACGCAGTCTATCTGCATGGCGGCGTCCGAGTTCATCGCGGTCGTTTGCCGGCATCAACGTAAGAAGTGAAATAATACGTTTACGATACCCGCACAAATCATCGTTACTGTTGGAAACGATGCTGTTAGCCTATTGTTTAGACGAACAATCTACTATTGCCCCACCAATTAGGAGTTGAAATTGTCCAACCGAGCCAGGCAGCCGAGGCGTGTGCTTTTTCTGCAAACTCAGGCGGAATTGGCGGGCGCGCAGGAGATCTCGCGGCTTCTCGGCCAGGAGCTTTCGCGTAGGCAACTGACGGGCGTGCCGGAATACGAAACGCACCATCTTTTCCTGTACCGGAAGACCGATGGCTGCGATCACTTCCCCAATATCCATTTTGCAGCACCCCGCAGGCCTCAAAGCCTTGGCGAATGTCTCGCCTTCGCGCGGAATTTTTTCTCCATCGTTCGCAAGATCAAGCCGGATACGATGTTGACCTTTCAGCACTACGGCAATGTGCTCGGTGCACTTGTCGGGCGGGCAATGGGCATACCCTATATCGTCGCAAATCAGGTGTCCTCGCCCGCAACCGTGAACCGCTTTGTTGGCCTGGCCGATCGCATCCTCGGCACGCTTGGTTTCTATGACGTGATAACCGTCAACTCCCATGCGACCTGGAATTACTTCCAGTCCTATGCACGAAGCTACCGCAAACGGCTGGTCCATATTCCGCATGGCTTTGCGCAGAAAACCACGTCGTTATCGAAAGAGAAGGCAAGGGACTGTTTCGATCTGCCCAAGGATGTGACGATCATGGGAACGGTCGCCCGGTTGCATCCTCTGAAGCGCATTGATCTGGCAATCTCAACGCTGCCGCATGTGCCAAATCTGCACCTGGCCATTGCCGGCCAAGGCCCACACAGAGAATGCCTCGAGGCTCTCGCCCAGACGCTTGGCGTTGCAGACCGTGTCCATTTCGCAGGAGAGGTCAACCCGGAGCAGATCGGGACTTTCCTTGCGTGTCTCGACGTCTTCGCGTTTCCGACGGCCGCAGAGACATTCGGGCTTGCAGCCGTTGAGGCCGCGCAGGCAGGCGTGCCTGTCATCGCGAACGACCTGCCGGTGCTGCGCGAAGTCCTGCAGGTGGAAAGATCCGCCTGTGCCCTCTTCGTCGATGCCGAAAACACTGATAAATTCGTCAGCTGCATCGAGTTGCTGCTTGCAGACAAGGCGCTGTATGACCGGCTCTCCGCATCGGGACGCGAACTCGCCGAACGTTACTCTCTCAATCTGATGGTCAGCGAGTACACAAAGATCATCATCAAGAGCAACGCTGAAAAAGGGGCTCCCCGCCGCTCTTCTGCGTTCAAGACGTCGAGGTGAGGTCATGCGCCGCGCAAAACGTCCGCGCCTCACGACTTCCAAGAAAATCCCAGTAATACGCAGTATCGTTCGAAAGCTAAGTATCGTGTTTAGCCTCTCTTGAGCTTTCGCTGTCTTTATCGTCACTATACGAGTGAACCGGAAAACCTATGGCCGAGAGCGCGCAGCGACGTCCGACACGTCTTCTCTTTATCCAGACGCAAGCTGAAGCAGCGGGCGCTCAGGAGATCACGCGCCTTCTCGCCGAACAGCTGTCGAAACCAGCGATTTCCGGACAGCCCGAATTCGAGGCGCATCACCTGTTCCTCTATCGCAAGACCAGCGGCTGCGACCACTTCGAAAATGCGCATTTTGCGGCAGATCCGAGACCGCAGGGGATTTCGCAGAACCTCGCCATGCTTCGTCGTCTGTCGCAGCTCGTGCGCACGATAAAGCCCGACGTGATGCTGACCTTTCAGCATTTCGGCAATGTTGTCGCTGCTCCGGTCGGTCGCTTGCTCGGTGTACCACTGATCATTGCCAACCACGTCTCACCGCAGGCGACGATTTCCTGGCCGGTCGCCCTCGTCGATAAGCTGCTTGGCCTTGCCGGCTGCTACGACGAGATCACTGTAAATTCGAAGGCCACCTGGCTGGACTACCAAGGACACCCGGCATCCTACAAGCGTCGACTGACCTATGTTCCGCACGGCTTTGCCGACAGAACCGTTTCGATGACGCAGCAGGAAGCGCGGGCAAAATTCGGCCTTCCAGCCGACGTCCCGATCATCGGAAGCGTCGCCCGTCTCAACGCCATCAAACGAATTGATCTCGCCATCAGATTGTTGCCGGTCATGCCAGATGTCCATCTGGCACTGGCAGGTCAGGGACCGGAAGCGCCGCGACTGCGAGCTCTCGGCGCAGAACTCGGCGTTTCGGATCGGCTTCATTTCGCAGGCGAGATGCCGTCCAGCGAAATCGGCGCCTTCCTGAAAAGCCTCGACGTCTTCGTTTTCCCGACGTCTGGAGAGACGTTCGGCCTCGCGCCGGTGGAAGCCGCTCAGGCCGGCATTCCGGTTGTGAGTTCCGACCTGTCCGTCATGCGAGAAGTCTTGCAGGTCAGGGGAGAGCCCTGTGCCCTTTTCGTCGATACGACCGATACGGCGTCATTTGCAAAAGCAGTTCGCGCTGTACTTTCCGATCCCCTTCTGCGGCAAAGGCTATCGGAGTGCGGGCAGCGGCTGCGCGAACAACACTCGCTCGATGCAATGGTCGACGGCTACCGGCGCCTGATCCGGCGACAGCCGAAAACATCGGAAGACAGGTTGCAGGCGTCCGGACAGCTTCAGAAATAAATGACGATGGACAGCGTTTCAAACTCCGTCCCTCCGCTGACCATCGAGATTGTGGCGGAGCGCTCGTCCACATCGGCGTGGATACAGTGGCTCTGCCGTCGGCTTGAGCAGCGCGCCGCCGGTACCACGGTGCGCCTTCAATTGGTCCAAGGGGCTGATCAGGCAGCGCAGCCTGCCCTCGAAAGCCTTTTGCAGCTTGAGAAGATGGTGCTTCGACGCCATCAGCCGTGCCTCTGCGACCGTATTGAGCCGGATGCGCTGGCGGACTGGCGAACCCGGTCAGACAACGCAGCTCCGGATATTGTCATCGACCTCACATCGAACCGAAGCGCATCCCCCCGATCGACACGGATCTATCGGCCGTTGTTCAACGGCCACGCCGGTGAATTCAGTCTCGCTTCGGCGCTGTTTTTCGAGGGAACACCGCATATCGAGATTGAGTGCACCCTGCCTTCCGGCGAGCGCTGGATTGTTGCCGATGGCTTTGCGTCCCTCGAAGCTGCGGCTGGTATCGGTGGCGCGATGGAAGCCGTTTGGTCACGGACAGCCATCCTTCTCATCAAGGCTTTGCCGGAAGAACCGCGCGCGCCGCGTATTGCAGACAACACGGCCCAGCCACACGCACGCGCTATCAGCCGCAAAGCGGTGACTGTTCGTAGCGCCAAGATGCTGGCATCTGCCGCGGCCCGCGCTGCCTATCGGCTATGCTGCCACGCTCCCCACTGGCGGATCGGCTGGCGTCGGGTCACCTCTGACAATGACGTTTGGCAACGACGCGACCTCGGCGGGACACCCTGGCAGGTTCTCGCGGACCCAATCGACCATTTTTACGCAGACCCGTTTCCGTTTCGTTGGCAGGGCAAGGACTATCTCTTCTTCGAGGATCTTGATCAGAAGACCCAGAAGGGCATCATCAGCGTCGTCGAGTTTGACGAACAAGGACGGCCGGGCCCAGCCATCCCTGTTCTGGAAGAGGCCTGGCATCTGTCTTATCCGTTCCTCATCGAAGCGGATGGTGAGATCTGGATGGTTCCGGAGGCGTCTCTCAGCGGCGAGATTTCCATCTACAGGGCAACGCGCTTTCCGTTCGGCTGGGAAAAACACGCGACACTTGTTTCCGGCATCGAGGCCGCCGATGCGACAATCATCCAGCACGCGGGAAAGTTCTGGATGTTCGCTGTGACAAGGGATGGTATCGGCGGCTATTCCGATACGCTCTGCTTATGGTCGGCGGAAACGCTTCTCGGCCCCTGGCGACCGCACGCCGCGAACCCGCTTGTCATCAACGACCGATCCGCGAGACCCGCGGGCAACATGATATGGCGCGACGGCAAACTCCTGCGTCCCGTGCAGGATTGCCGCAACGGCTATGGGGCAGCTTTGAGCCTTGCCGAAGTGACGCGCCTGGATGACGAACGGTTCGATCAGGTGATCGTAAAGCACTTGAGCCCCGGCAAGCACTGGCCCGGCCGAAAGCTGCATACGCTGAATGGCAATGGTTACATGGAAGCGATCGACGGAAGCATTATCCGCCCGAAATGGTCGTTCGCGGCCGGCATCGTCGACAGCTTCTACAAACCTGGCGCGTGACGCGCGGCTCGTGATGAGCGCATCAATGACCTGCCTTCATCGGAAGTCAGCACCCGATCAATTCGAGTGGGTAAACAGCGCTCGAATGGCAGCCGGGTTCGACAGCAGATACCGCATCGTCAGGCGGCGTGGCTCATTATACATCCGGTAGGCCCACTCCAACCCGTACCGCTGCATCCACAACGGCGCGCGGGCGTTTTTCCCCGAGACGAAGTCGAATAGACCGCCTGATGTCTTGATCACACCGACAGATCGCAACCGGTCGATGTTCCGGCTGACAAAGGCCTGCTCAAGCGGAAAGCCCAACCCGATCCATAGAATATCGGGCTTGCTTGCCTGGATGTCGGCGATCACCGCATCCTCTTCGCCACGCTTGAAGTAGCCGTTTCTGCGCCCAGCGAATGTGAGGTTTGGATACCTGGTCCGCATTGCGGCGACTGCCTTGGCGTTGACCTCTTCGGTTCCGCCGAGAAAATAGAAACTGACACCTGCCCGCTCTGCCTTGACTGCCACGGAATGCACGAGATCGGTCGTCGCGATCCGTTCGGATACAGGATGCGACGAAAACATTCTGGAATACATGATCATGGGCATGCCATCGGCGTGGATCTGGTCGGCTTCCAGCATCAAATCCTGAAAGTCGGCCTTCTTCGCGCACATCGCGATCACCTGTCCGTTTGCCGAGGTGGAATAGAACGGCTTGGCACTGCTGCCCCGGTGAAGGAGCGCTTCATCGATGAAACCCTGCGCCGCCTCATCCATGCTGCAGCGGACAACGGGAAGACCGCCAAGCAGCGTCGTGGGCCAGTGGCCCATCGTGCTTTCCTGTGCGTAAACGTCGCCAGGATGTAGTGATGGCTTACCCATATCTGCCTCGTTTGAAGGTCAGACCACGGCTTGCGGGGACCTTTCTCCGATGAGATATAGCCCTCGCCGTCCATCACTCAATTGATATGTAGTGCGATAGTTAATTCTGAAACAATGTCAGAACTCGTTGAAAAACAACGCGAATGAGGTGGTTGATATTCACTCAGATGCTTACCAAAAAGGACCATGCACGAGGGTGTGCGTTCCAATTCGGGACAGCCTTGCCGTTCACCTGAAAAGCGTCGATCCATGAGAATCAGAGTGCTTGAACGCTGACCGTACGGGACCCCGAGACATATTCGCGCGGCATTCTCGGTAACCCGGTCGGTCGCAGACGATCTTGATGACGGGATCGGTTTAAAGTCTGCCGGTGAACATCGATTTTCTACCGCAGAAGAAACGTCTTAACGGTTGCCATTTCTGTACGCGTTCCGGCGGCTTTTCCGCTGCTGCTTCCGGCGGTCGCGCGCCGTATAGACGACCGCCGCGACGACAATCGCGATTTCCGCGACAGCTGCCAGGCACCACATTGTGCTTCCCATGAACTCCTGCCCTTACGTTCAGACCATGCGCTTTGACCTTGGGCGATCATCCGAGCATTGCTCGTCTGAATAAACCCCAATGTCACTCCCCACTAAAGCGCGTGATACTTTCGATCGAGATAGATAAGCGACTGACCAGCCTTTGGCTGCACCGTGGTGAGCACTTCGCAGATCAGGATGTCATGCGTGTGACCGTCGGCAACGGACACAACGCGGCAATCGAAACAGACGAGAGCGTCGTCGAGTGCCGGGCTGCCCGTTGTTAGTGGCGCCCACGTTGCTCCGGCAAACCGTTCATCGACGGGCGTCTTGCCCCCGAAAAGCTGGCTGAGGTCTGCATGGTCGGCCGAGAGGACGTTGACGCAGAGGACGCCGTTTTCCTTAAGCGGCAAATAGGCGCTCGAGGTTCGGTTGAGGCAAACGAGAAGCGTCGGGGGACTGTCGGAAACGCTGCAGACAGCGGTTGCGGCAAATCCGGCACGGCCACCCGGTCCATCCGTGGTGACGATATGAACGGCGGCGCCTAGGCGCGACATCGCGTTTCGAAAGTTCATCCGTGCGTCAACGACTTCTGGATTAACGTCGAGCGCAGGGGCAGATGCATTCACGGACATGGCTATCTCAAAACTTTCAGCTCGAGCGTACAGATGAAATCAAACCCGGCTTAGAAAATCTACCACGAGTTTGTTGAATTTCGGTGCATCAACGATATTCACCGCATGTGCGCCGAAATCCAGCAAAGCGAGTTCGGCATGGGGCATCATGTTCGAAAGCCGTACCGAGCGGGTGTAGGGCACAAGGAGATCATCCTTCGTGGCGACCAGCAAGGTCTGATGGGTGATTTCGGCAAGCCGGTCGCCGATGTCGAAGCTTCTCAGAGCCGCAATGCGCCTCATGATATTCTGCTCGCCCTGAAAATGGGCCGCTGCATGCGCCTCCTCGGCATTCATGCGTTCGGCGTTTTCAGACATCCAGACGGCCGGATAGAGAAACAGCGGTTGCGCCTTCACGAAGGCCGGGACGCCGGAGTTTTTGAGAAGCGCAATCCGCACGTCGAAACAGCGGCCGGAATGCGGATCGGCCTTGTCCCATGCATTGATCAGCACAAGCCTGTCGATCACCTCCGGCTGGCGTGCGGCGATCTCGAGCCCGATTAGACCACCAAGCGCATGGCCCATGAAGCTGAATGTCTTGAGGCCGAGCTCTTCCGCGAGCTTCATGACGTCATCCGCCATGGCCGCGATGCCGCCTTGCTCGGGCACATCGCCAGGGGAACGGCCAGTTCCCAAGTGATCGTAGGTGATCACCCGGAAGTGCTCGGAAAGCGCCTCGATCTGCGGCGTCCAGTAGGCGCCGCTGCCGCCGAGGCCGGAGGACAGGATGATGGTCGGCGCGTCCTCTCCCGACGCGCCGTGAATGTCGTAATGAACCATGCCGCTACTTGCCGATATGGGCGACGGTGGCGATCTCGACGAGAGCATCCGGCTTAACCAGGCCGCACTGCACGCAATACCTGGCGGGCTTGTCGCCTGGGAAATACTCCGCGTAGACCTTGTTCACGGCCTGGTAATTTGCCCAGTCGGTGATGAAGATATGGTTCATCGTGACATCCTCCATCGTGCCGCCGGCGGTCTCGATGACGGATTTGATGACCTCCAGGACGTGACGTGTCTGTGCTCCGGCATCACCCACATGGACGACGTCGTTGTTCTTGTCGAAGGGCAAAGTCCCCGAGACGTAGACAATGCCGTCTGCCAGCGTTCCCGGCGAATAGGGCGCGATCGGCTTCTGGGTTCCTTCCGGAACGATGATCGACTTTGGCATTCCGTTCTCCTCTTTGTTTTTCAAATTCACATATCGGTCGGAGCGGCCTGGCTGATGGCGCCACAGAAATCATTGACGGTCGCGACCCAGCCGAAGAATTTCTCGACATTGTAGACGGTCGCCTGCTGAATGAAGTCAGGTCCCAGGTGGTGGGTCGCATCCTCCAGCATCACGCCGAAATATTCGAGGTGGAAAGCGTCTCTCAGCGAGCTTTCGACGCAGACATTGGTGGCAATGCCGACGAAGACGAGATTGCGGATGCCGCGTGCGCGCAGAACGCTGTCCATATTGGTGTTGAAGAAGCCCGAGTAGCGGGTCTTCGGCACAAGGATGTCGCCCGGCTTCGGCTGCAGCTCGTCTACGATCGCGTAATCCCAGGTGCCCTTGGCAAGCAGTTGGCCCTGCAGTTCCGGCCGCGCCCGCATAGTCTTCAGTGCATTCGACTTGTGCCAGTTGGGAGAACCGGGGCCGCCGGCTTCCACATAGTCCTTGTCCCAGCCGTTCTGGAAATAGATAACCTGCACGCCGTTCTCGCGCGCTGCATCCAGCGTCTTCTTGATATTCGCGATCGTGCCCTTGGCGCCGGCGATGTCGAAGCCGGCGAGATCGACATAGCCGCCTTCTGTCGAATAAGCGTTCTGCATGTCGACGACGACGACAGCGGTTTCCGATGGCTTCATCGAGATCGGTTCCGGTCGTGCGGGAAGCGTCACGCTTTCCAGACGGCTTGCCGGTGCCTGATATCCTGCGACAACAGTCATTCCGCAGCCTCCAGTTCCATCTTGATGTGCTGGCGGCTCTTCATCAGCGGCTGCACGAACTGTCCGAATTTTTCGATGCCTTCGAGAAAATCGTCGAAGGTCAGCATGACACCACCGGTGCCCGGCACTTCCGCCATTTCGTCCAGCATCGCCGCGACTTCGGCGTAGGAGCCGATGATCGTTCCCATGTTGATGTTGACCGCCGAAACCGGGTTTGCCATGTGGCGGACATTGGTATCGGAGCCGGACTTGGTATCAACAGCGCTCTGGAGGCCGAGCCACTTGATCGCGTCCTGATCGGCACCGGCCTTGTAGTGCTCCCACTTGGCCCAAGCGTCTTCGGATTTCTCCTCGGCAAGAACCATGGTCAGCACGAACGAGCGCACGTCGCGGCCGGTCTTTTCTGTGGCTGCCAGCAGCCGTTCGTTGGTCGGCGCAAAGGCCTTCGGTGTGTTGACGCCGACGCCGAAGCAAAAGCTGTAATCGGCATATTCCGCCGAGAATGCCATGCCGGCATTGGATGAGCCCGCGCAGATCACCTTCACATCCCCTTCCGGGATCGGCTTCATGCGGCAGTCGTCCATCTGGAAATACTTGCCCTTGAGATCCGACTGACCGGTGGTCAGCAGTTCCTTCAGAACGGTCGTGTATTCGCCGAGATAGGCATAGCGATCGGCGAAATAGTCGTCGCCGGGCCAGAGCCCCATCTGGCTGTATTCGGGGCGCTGCCAGCCGGTGATCAGATTGATGCCGAAGCGTCCGCCGGAAATGCTGTCGATCGTCGTTGCCATGCGCGCAACGATTGCCGGTGGCATGATCAGTGTTGCGGCCGTGCCGAACAGTTTGATCTTGGACGTGACGGCGGCAAGGCCTGCCATCAGCGTGAAGGATTCCAGATTGTAGTCCCAGAATTCCGTCTTGCCGCCGAAGCCGCGCAGCTTGATCATCGACAGCGCGAAATCAAACCCGTATTTTTCGGCCTTGAGCGTGATTTCCTTGTTCAGCTCGAACGACGGCTTGTACTGCGGTGCGTTTTCCGAAAGCAGCCAACCGTTGTTGCCGATTGGGATGAAGACTCCGACTTCCATATTCCGATCCTTCCATGCTGGATTTCCAGACAATGCGATAAACAGAACGGACGCAAGCTACGTGCCAGTTGTAGCCTCTCATAAGTTTCAATGACTTGCCAGACGGAGCCTCAAAGATATTTTATCGGCTGATAAATTTTTGACCATTTGATAAATTTTTCGGTGGGAGATCTGCCGAAGCCGTGTGCAGCAACGGCTTCGGCAGATCCCGTTACAGTGCGGGATGCCGGTTGACGTCCTTGTAGAGCAGGTAGCGGAAGCGACCGGGACCACCGGCATAGCAGGCCTGCGGGCAGTAGGAGCGCAGCCACATATAGTCGCCGGCTTCCACCTCGACCCAATCCTGGTTCAGGCGGTAGACGGCCTTGCCTTCGAGAACATAGAGCCCGTGTTCCATGATGTGGGTTTCCATGAACGGGATCACCGCACCCGGCTCGAAGGTGACGATGTTGAGGTGCATGTCATAGCGGATGTCTGAGGGATCGATGAAGCGGGTCGTCGCCCATTTGCCGTCCGTATCGGGCATGGGGTCGAGCACGCAGTCGTCCTCATGGGTAAAGATCGCCGGTGGCAGGTCCAGACCATCGACCACCTGGAACGCCTTGCGAACCCAGTGGAACCGCACCGGAGCGCCACTGCGGTTCCAGATCTGCCATTTCGAGCCTGCGGGCAAATAGGCAAACGATCCGGTCCGCAACTGGTTTTGCTGGCCATCCATCTCCATCGTCATCTCGCCATCCACGACGAAGATGGCGGCCGAGGCGCGCGGGTCGGGCTCGGGACGAGCGCTACCGCCCTGCGGCGCGACTTCCATGATGTATTGCGCAAAGGTTTCTGCGAAACCGGAGAGCGGCCGGGAAATGATCCAGGCGCGCGCATTCTCCCAATGCGGCAGCGTGCTGGTGACGATGTCGCTCATGACAGTACGCGGAATGACCGCATAGGCGGTTGTGAACACCGCCTTGCTGCTGAGAAGGTTCGTTTGGGGCGGCAGGCCACCCACATTCGAAAAATAACGGCTAGTCGTCATGCGCTGCGATTCCCCATGCTTGGCTTATCGCTCAGGTGTAAGCACGGTTTTCACGACGGGCAATATCCGTTTTCCGTCAGGTGACGGCGCCGACCTGCCATGGCACGAATTCGTTGTCGCCATAGTCGTAGATCTCGCTCACGGTCTTTTCGCCTGACGCGACAGCGATCACATGCTCGAAAATACGCTCGCCGGACTGCTCGATCGTCTCGTCCCCGGTGACGATCCCTCCGCAGTTGATGTCCATGTCTTCCTTCATGTGCTCGTACATTTCGGAATTGGTGGCGATCTTGACGCAAGGGGCCGGCTTGAAGCCGGAGACAGAGCCGCGTCCGGTGGTGAAGCAGATGACGTTGCAGCCGCCGGCGACCTGGCCGGTCACGGCGACCGGATCATAGCCGGGCGTGTCCATGAAGACGAAGCCCTGCTCTGTCACCGTCTCGGCAAACTCGTAGACCGCCTTCAGCGGCATGGAGCCACCCTTGGCGACAGCACCGAGTGACTTCTCGAGAATGGTCGTGAGACCGCCAAGCTTGTTGCCGTAGGAGGGATTGTTGTTCAGCTCGTCACCGTTGCGCGCCGTATAGTCGCGCCACCAATCGATGCGCGACAGAAGCTTCTGCGCGACCTCAGGTGTCGACGCGCGACGCGTCAGCAGATGTTCTGCACCGTAGATCTCAGGCGTTTCGGCAAGAACGGTCGTGCCGCCATTGCGGACGATCAAATCCGAAGCATGGCCGAGTGCCGGGTTTGCAGAGATACCCGAATAGCCATCCGAGCCGCCGCATTCGAGAGCAAGCTTCAGCTTCGACAAGGGCTGCTCGGTGCGCACGGCGGAATTCACCATGGGCAGCATTTCCTTGATGATGGCGATCGCGGCGTCGATCGTCTTCTTGGTCCCGCCATGCTGCTGAATCGTCATCGTCCGCAGCCGCTCGCCCTCTTCCATACGGTAATGTTCGAGGATCGGTGCGATCTGGTTGGTCTCGCAGCCGAGGCCGATCATCAGGATCCCACCGAAATTGGGATGACGGGCATAGCCCTGGATGGTGCGGATCAGCAGGCGATAGCCTTCCGACTTGTTGTTGATCGCGCAGCCGCTGCTATGCGTCAGCGCCACGACGCCGTCGATATTGCCGAACCCGTCCAACCCACCCATGCGGTTGAAATAGTCCGCAATGTAACGGGAGACGGTGGCGGAACAGTTCACCGAAGAAATGATGCCGATGTAGTTGCGCGTTCCGGCGCCGCCGAGGCCGCGATCGAAACCCATGAACGTCCGGCGCTGCTCGAGCGGCAAAAGGGCGCGGTCGCCACCATCGACGCAGAACTGGTGCTCATGGGTGGATGGGAGCATGGCCAGATTGTGCAGGTGCACGTGATTGCCGGGCGCGATGTCCTGCGTCGCAAGACCGATCACCTGGCCATATTTCTTGACTTCCTGGCCGGCCGCAATCGCCCTGAGCGCAACCTTGTGGCCACGGCCGATCAGATCGCGCGCCATCAAGGCCTCGATACCAACGGGCGAACCCTGCTGGATCGACCGGCGGGCAACGGCAACGTCATCGGCAGTATTGAGCACGATGACCGGGGATGTCATGTCATTCATAATGGACCTCCTCCCTGGAGGTATCAAAATCGGGGTTGGTTTTGGTTTTCCGCTGCTAGTGGTCAAGCCAGCGGCGTTTCGATTCCTCCAGATGCATGCGCATCATTGCCTGGGCTAGCAGCCCGTCACGCGCCTCCAGCGCGGTCAGGATTTCCTCATGCTCCGCGAGGGCGCAACTCCATGTTTCCGGTGTTTCGAAATGCTCCCGAAGCTGGGCGGAAAGAGGGCTGTGCCGATCGTCAAACAGATCGCCTATGATGCGGCCAATGACACTGTTTCCCGACTGGGTGGCGATCGTCAGGTGGAACTGGCGATCCTGGTCGACCGGTTTGCGGCCTTCCTCTATCTCGATCGCCATCGCGTCGAGCGTTTGACGAAGCGTAGCAAGCGCCTCCGGCGTGATGCGCGCGCAGGCAAGAACGATGGCGGCACCCTCGATTGTCGCACGCGCCTGCATCAGCTCGGCCGGGCTCTCTCCCATGGACCCCGACCATGCAGCGCGCCGCTCGGCGGCCGGAACGACATAGACGCCAGACCCCATGCGGATCTCGACAGTGCCGTCCAGTTCAAGCGCGATCAACGCCTCGCGTAGCGAGGGGCGCGACACACCAAGCTGCTGCGCAAGCTCGCGTTCCGCCGGCAGGCGCTGGCCGAAACGAAACTGCCCATTCTGCACCAAGCCGCGGATCTGGTCTGCGATCTGTTGATAAAGCCGGCGTTCCGGGATCCGAATTCCGTTCATAAGCGCTCCAAAACTGGCCTTACCATATTGCCTGACCGTTGAACTGGCAAGGCCAATGGCGACAGCTATATGTCCCGTAAAGCTTAGAAAATACAAATTTCGCCCTTCGCCACGAAACTGGCTTGACCATTTTGGTAAGGCCGCCTAGCAATATTGGCCAGACCGGATGGGTGGAGCTGACCGGCAGTCGCAAACTTGCGACAAGAGGAGGATGTGGAGGATGCAGACCGATCATTCGGTACTCGAGGCGCGTTTGCGCCCGGCCGTTGGCGTGCCAGCAGCTGACGCACTTCTGCGGCTCGACAACATCTCAAAGGAATTTCCGGGCGTCAAAGCTCTGGCCGACGTCAGCTTCGACCTTCGTCGCGGCGAAGTGCATGCCGTGTGCGGCGAAAACGGTGCGGGCAAATCAACGCTGATGAAGATCATCAGCGGCGTTTATCAGCCCACATCCGGAACCATCACCTACAAGGGCGAAGAGCGGAATTTCTCGTCGACGCGGCAGTCCGAATCCGCTGGCATCGCCATCATCCACCAGGAACTCAATCTCGTTCCGCATCTGACCGTCGCCGAAAACATCTATCTGGCCCGCGAGCCCCGCCGCGGCTTTCTGGTCGATCGCAAGAAGCTTCGGGCAGATGCCAAACGCTGCCTCGACCGGCTCGGTGTGGATATCAGCCCTGATGTCTCCGTCCGTGGGCTTTCCGTGGCGCAGTGCCAGATGGTGGAGATCGCCAAGGCATTGTCGCTGGATGCGGAAGTGCTGATCATGGACGAGCCGACCTCGTCTCTGACCGAGCAGGAAACGCGGCTTCTGTTCAAGGTCATCCGTGATCTCAAGGCATCCGGCGTCGGGGTCGTCTACATTTCCCACCGGCTTGACGAGATGGCCGAGATCGTCGATCGCGTGACGGTGCTGCGCGATGGTCGTTACATCGCCACAGACGATTTTGCCGCGACGACCGTCGATGACATCGTCGCCAAAATGGTCGGCCGCTCGCTGGAAGAAAAGTTTCCTGACAGGACCTCGACGCCGAGTGACGACGTCATTCTCGGCGTGCAAGGTCTCAATCGCACCGGTGTCTTCAGCGACATCTCGTTCACGCTTCGACGCGGCGAAATTCTGGGCTTTGCAGGCCTGATGGGTGCCGGGCGCACGGAAGTCGCACGCGCAATCTTCGGCGCCGATGCGATCGATGCCGGGACAATAACCCTGCATGGTCAGACGCTGTCGATCTCCTCCCCGCGGGACGCGATCGATGCGGGCATTGCCTACCTCTCGGAAGACCGCAAGGCGCAGGGACTGGCGATCAAGATGCCTGTTGATGCAAACATGACGCTTGCCAATATGGAAGCGCTCTCCGATCGCCTGGGACTGATCGACTTCAAGGCGCAGGACAAGGTCGCCAACGAATACGTCGACCTCCTCAACATCCGCACGCCGTCGATCCGGCAGCAGGTGCGGCTTCTCTCGGGCGGTAACCAGCAGAAGATCATCATCGGCAAATGGCTTTTCCGCAAGTCGAAGGTCCTGTTCTTCGATGAGCCAACCCGCGGCATCGACGTGGGCGCCAAGCTCGCGATCTACAGGATCATGGACGAACTGGCGGCAAACGGCATCGGCGTCGTGCTGATCAGTTCGGAACTGCCCGAAATCATGGGCATGACGGACCGGGTTGCGGTCTTTCATCATGGCCGCATCACCGGCGTGCTGGAAACGGCAAAGACCAACCAGGAAGAGATAATGCGCTACGCCTCCGGCTACAGCCGGACATCAGGTGCGGACGCTGGCGCAAGGAGCAAGCATGGCTGATATTACCGAACCCTCGAAGTCGCGCAGTGTTTCGCTGAGCGACCGGCAAAAGGACATCATCCAGAAGTTTGCAGCGCTCGGCAGCCTGTTCGTTCTGGTGCTGGTGTTCTCCTTCAGCAGCAACGCCTTCTTCACCGTCAACAATGCGATGACAATCGCCTTGCAGGTCACCTCAATTGCTCTTCTCGGTATCGGCGCCACCTGCGTCATCATTACCGGCGGCATCGATTTGTCCGTCGGCTCGGTGCTTGCGCTCGCGGGCGTCGTCGCGGCTCTCTGCGTGAAAGAGCTCGGCCTGCCGGTTCCGCTCGGCATGTTCGTCGGCATTCTGGTCGGCAGCCTTTGTGGCCTGATTAACGGCATTCTGGTGACCCAGATGAAACTGCCGCCCTTTATCGCGACGCTCGGCATGATGCTGATCGCCCGCGGCGTGGCGCTTCAGATTACCGGTGCCCGCGCCGTTTCCGGCCTCGGCGAATCCTTCGGCGTGCTTGGCAACGGCTCGTTGTTTCGCGTCGTCACCATCGGCGACGACGGCTTCCCGACCGTGGTCTTCCCGGGCATTCCCTATCCGGTCATCCTGATGATCGTGATCGCGATCGCCGTGTCTTTCATGCTGAACCGCTCCGTGCTCGGCAGGCATATCTATGCCGTCGGTTCGAATGCGGACGCGGCCCGTCTTTCCGGCGTCAATGTCGCCCGCGTGACCAATTTCACCTACATATTGTCAGGCACGCTCGCTGGTTTGACCGGTTGCGTGCTGATGTCCCGCCTCGTGACGGCCCAGCCGAACGAAGGCGTCATGTACGAACTCGATGCAATCGCCAGCGCCGTCATCGGCGGCACCTCGCTGATCGGCGGTGTCGGCACGATTTCCGGAACGGCGATCGGCGCCTTCGTCATCGGCATCCTGCGCAACGGGCTCAACATGAACGGCGTTTCCGCCTTCACACAGCAGATCATCATCGGCCTCGTCATCCTGATCACCGTCTGGATCGATCAATTGCGCAACCGCCGGTGAAGAAGGGTGCGGACCCTTTCCGCGACAATGGGGGTGGGAGTTCCCCGGGGCGGCGAAAACGCCGTCCGTTTGAGGAGGATTGAACATGAAGAAACTAGCAACCGCGTTGCTTGCCTCGGCGATGATCTTGGGTGCGGCTTCCGCACAGGCAGCCGAGATCGCCGTCATCGTCAAGACCGTCAACTCGACCTTCTGGCAGAACGTCCAGAAGGGCGCTGATGCCGCCATGAAGGAAGTCGGCGCCGGTAATACGATGACCTTCCAGGGTCCGGCTTCGGAATCGGCGATCGCCGACCAGGTCAACATGGTCGAAAACGCCGTCAATCGCGGCGTCGCCGGCATCGTGCTTGCGCCGTCCGATCCAGATGCGCTGATCCCTGCCGTGAAGAAGGCCTGGGAAGCCCGTATTCCGGTCGTGATCGTGGACTCGATGCTGAGCAAGGGGTCGGAACAGTATTACCAGTCGTTCCTCGCGACCGACAACAAGACCGCCGGCGAACTGGCTGCCAAGGCGCTGATCGGCAAGGTCGGCACTGAAGGCAAGATCGCCGTCATGTCCTATGTGGCAGGTGCCGGCTCTGAGATCGGCCGCGTCGGTGGCTTCACAGACTATATCAAGGCAAACTCGAAGCTCCAGATCGTCGGCCCGTTCTACTCGCAGTCGCAGATGGCGACGGCGTTGAACCAAACCACGGACGTTCTGGCCGCAAATTCCGACCTTAAGGGCATCTTCGGCGCCAATGAGCCGACGGCAATCGGCATGGGCCGCGCCATCAAGCAGTCCGGCAAATCCGGCAAGCTCGTCGCGATCGGCTTCGACGGTAACCAGGATCTGCAGGAATTCGTCAAGGACGGCACGCTTCAGGCGATCGCAGTCCAGGGCTCGTTCCAGATGGGCGATCTCGGCGTCAAGACGATCTCCAAGCTCCTGAAAAAGGAAAAGGTCGAGAAGTTTGTCGATACGGGTGTCGTCGTCGTCACCAAGGACAACATCGACAAGCCGGAAGCCAAGAACGTTCTCTACTAAGCCTCCCCGCCTCGATACGCGTCGCGAATGGCGCGTATCGTCTTTCTCTGCAGTGATAAAATGAAGGTTGCCCGATGAACGCCAGTGATACCCGCAAATTCCCGCGTGTCGATTTGGATGTGACGCTGATCGGCCTCGGCTGCGCCCAGATGGGCAACCTTTATCGCGTCACACCCTATGCGGAATCCGCTGGCGCTTTTAAGTCCGCGTGGGATGCCGGTATCCGCTATTTCGACACCGCACCCTTCTACGGCTACACCCGCTCCGAACGCCGCCTTGGCACGATGCTGACCGATCTTCCCCGCGAAGACTATGTGCTGAGCACCAAGGTCGGGCGCGTCATGACGCCGGATGAGACGGTTGGTCCGGAAGAGGACGGCTACGCCGAACCCCTGCCCTTTCGTCCTGTCTACGACTACAGCTATGACGGCATTCTGCGGTCCTTCGAGGCAAGCCAGCAGCGCCTTGGGATCCTGAAGCCGGACATCCTCTACATCCACGATATCGGTCGCATGACGCATGGCGACCGCCACGACCATTACTGGCAGCAACTGACCGATGGCGGCGGCTTCAAGGCGCTGGGCAAATTGCGGGATGAAGGGTCGACCAAGGCTGTCGGCCTCGGCGTCAACGAATGGGAAGTCGTCGCCGACGCGATGAAGGTTTTCGACATCGATTGCACGATGCTGGCCGGTCGCTACACGCTGCTTGAACAGGACAGCCTCGGCTTCATGGATGAATGCGCGAAGCAAGGTGTTGCAATCGTTGCCGCGGGACCGTTCAATTCCGGGCTGCTCGCCGGCAACAAGAAGTTCAACTATACCGAAGCGCCGGCTGAGATCCTTGCGCGCGTCGAACAGTTGCGTGCCGTCTGCGAGGAAGAAGGCGTGACGCTTCAGGCGGCCGCACTTCAGTTCCCGCTGGCGCATCCGGCTGTCGCGACGATCGTCTCCGGCGCCCGCAATGCCGAACAGATCACCTCGAATGTGGACTGGTTTGCCGAGGAAATCCCTGCATCCTTCTGGTCGCGCCTGAGCGAAAGCGGGCTTCTGGCCGAAGGCACCCCTCTACCCGGCATCGGAGCCTGATCGATGCGGATCGATGCCCACCAGCATTTCTGGCGGATCGCCGACCGGACCGGCCAATGGCCAGGGCCGGAGCTTGAGGCCATTCACCGGGATTTCCTGCCGGACGATCTGCGGCCGTTGCTGGAAGAGGCCGGCGTCGATGGCACCGTGCTGGTGCAGACGATGGAGACGCAAGCCGATACGCAGTTCATGCTGGATCTAGCCGACAACCACCCTTTCATCCTGGGCGTGGTCGGCTGGACGGATTTAAAAGCATCGGATGTGCAGGAGAATATTCGACAGCTGGCAAGCCACAGTAAGCTGAAGGGTTTCCGCCCGATGCTGCAGGACATGGGCGATGACCGGTGGATCGACGATCCCGCGCTGGACGTCGGTATCGCGACGATGATCGAACATGATCTGGTGTTCGATGCGCTTGTTCTGCCGAGGCATCTGGCACCGCTTTGCAACTTCGCGCGGCGCCATCAGAAACTTCAGATCGTCATCGACCACGGCGCCAAGCCGCCGATCGCCGAGGGCCGGTTTATCGACTGGTATGCCCGCATGAAAGCGCTGGCGGCCCTGCCGAACGTCCATTGCAAGCTATCGGGCCTTCTGACCGAAGCGGGAGACCAGAAGCCGCAATCCGTGCGCCCCTATGCGGAAACGATCTTCGACCTGTTCGGACCGGATCACGTCATCTGGGGCAGCGACTGGCCGGTCCTGAGGCTTGCCGGGGAATACGGTGCGTGGCTCCGGCAATGCCTGGACATCGTTCCGGCAGAGCACCATTCAGCCGTCTTCGGCGGCAATGCCAAACGTTTCTATCGACTGAAAGAGATCTAGGATGCTGACTATCATATGCGATGAACCGGGCAAACTTTCGGCGATCGAGCGGGACAAGCCCGCACGTGGCGAAGGCGAGGTCCTTCTGAAGGTCCGCCGTATCGGCGTCTGCGGCACCGACCTGCATATCTTCACCGGCAACCAGCCCTATCTTTCCTATCCGCGCGTGATGGGCCACGAACTGGCGGCAACCGTCGAAGAAGCGGCTGAGGGAAGCTCGCTCAACGTAGGCGATATCGTTTCGATCATACCCTACATTTCCTGTGGCCACTGCAACGCATGCCTGAAGGGCAAGACCAACTGCTGCCGCAATATCGGTGTGCTCGGCGTCCATCGCGATGGCGGCATGACGGAATATCTGAGCATTCCCGAGCAGTTCGCGGTGAAGGCAGACGGACTGACCCTTGATCAGGCTGCTATGGTCGAGTTTCTGGCGATCGGCGCACATGCGGTCGCCCGCGCACGGGTCGAAAAGGGTCAGAAGGTTCTCGTCGTCGGCGCCGGCCCGATCGGCCTATCGGTCGCAATTTTTGCGCAGCTCGAAGGTGCCGAGGTAACTGTCATCGACGGTCGTGAAGACAGGCTCGATTTTGCGAAGAGCCAGTTGGGCATCGCGTCCACCGTCCCGCTTTCCGATGACGACACCGACCAGCTTTCCGCGATCACCAACGGTGACTTCTTCGACGCGGTGTTCGATGCGACCGGCAACCCGAAGGCGATGGAGCGCGGCTTCTCCTTTGTCGGACACGGCGGCACCTATGTCCTGGTGTCGATCGTCTCCAGCACGATCGGCTTTTCGGATCCCGAGTTTCACAAGCGCGAAACGACGCTTCTCGGCAGCCGCAACGCGACGATTGCGGACTTCGAGCGGGTGATGGACGCGATGCGCGCCGGCGATGTTCCGGATGCCTTGATTACGCACCGCATGCACCTTTCGGATGTGCCGGACCGGTTTTCCAAACTGACGGATCCCGCGCAAGCGGTGGTCAAGGCGCTCATCGAAGTCGCCTGAGGAGTAAAGTCATGCAGCGCATGGGAATGATGATCGGCGTGCAGCCGGAGATGCTCGCAAAGTATCGGGAACTGCACGCGGCGGTGTGGCCCGAAATCCTCGACTTGATTTCTCGCTGCAACATCAGGAACTATACGATCTTCCTGCGCGAACCGGAAAACCTCCTGTTCGGCACATGGGAATATCACGGCACCGATTTCGCAGCTGACATGGCGCTGATGGCGGCCGACGAGAAGAACCAGGAATGGTGGGCCTTTACCATTCCCTGCCAGAAGCCTTTGGAAACGAGGGCCGAGGGCGAATGGTGGGCGATGATGGAAGAGGTTTTCCATCATGATTGACGCGCAAACGGGAGAGTTGAAGTCGATGGCAAGTCTGAATGGCAAGACAGTTCTGATCACCGCTGCGGGTCAGGGGATCGGCCGCGCCAGTGCGCTTGCCTTCATCGCTGCAGGCGCCAAGGTTCATGCCACCGATATCAACGAGACGGCTCTTTCCGAGTTGCCGAAGTTCGACAACCTGACATCGGCAAAGCTCGACGTGCTGAACGAGGACGCGGTCAAGGCCTGCATCTCTGATATCGGTCAGGTCGATGTGCTCTTCAACTGCGCAGGCGTCGTGCACGCCGGTTCGGTGCTGGAGATGCCGGATAGCGATCTCGATTTCGCTTTCGATCTCAACGTGCGCGCCATGATCCGCACGATCCGTGCCGTGCTGCCGGGCATGCTGGAGCGCAAGGATGGCGCCATCATCAACATGGCATCGGTCGCTTCCAGCGTGAAGGGCGTGCCGAACCGCTTCGCCTATGGCGTGACCAAGGCGGCTGTGATCGGACTGACGAAATCGGTCGCGGCCGACTACGTGACGCAAGGCATCCGCTGCAATGCGATCTGCCCGGGTACGGTGGAAAGCCCGTCGCTGCAGGACCGCATGCGCGCCCAGGGCGATTATGAGACCGCCCGTGCCGCCTTCATCGCCCGCCAGCCGATGGGCCGTCTTGGATCGCCGGAAGAGATCGCCGATCTCGCCGTCTATATTGCCACGGCCACCTATACGAGCGGACAGGCCTTCGCCATCGACGGCGGCTGGACCATCTGAGCCTTTCAATCCTCTGCCGTCGTTTACGGCGCACAACCCGATCATCTTGAACCGCCGATCAGCGGAAGGAATAGCTATGGCCAAAGTTATCGATATGCGGGTTGTCGACCTGCGCTTTCCGACCTCGCAGAGCCTCGACGGTTCCGATGCCATGAACCCGGATCCGGATTATTCGGCAGCCTACGTGATCCTCGAAACCGACGATCCAGCGCTTAAGGGTCATGGCCTCACCTTCACGATCGGCCGCGGCAACGACATCTGCTGCATGGCGATCGAGGCGATGCGCCATCTCGTGGTCGGTGCCGATACGCAGGTGATGAAGGCCAATCCGGGGAAATTCTGGCGGCACCTGACCGGCGACAGCCAGTTGCGCTGGATCGGCCCGGACAAGGGTGCCATGCATCTTGCGACCGGCGCCGTCGTCAACGCCTTCTGGGATCTTCTGGCCAAGGAAGAAGGCAAGCCGGTGTGGCGGCTGGTGGCGGACATGTCGCCGGAAGAGATCGCCGATATCGTCGACTATCGCTATCTCACGGATGTCCTGAACCGCGACGAGGCTCTTGCCATTCTCAGGAAAGCAGAGGCCGGGAAAAAGGAGCGGATCGCCATTCTCGAAAGCAGGGGTTATCCCTGCTACACGACCTCCGCCGGCTGGCTCGGCTATGATGACGAGAAGCTGCGCAGGCTTTGCCAGGAAGCGATCGACGCCGGTTTCGATCATATCAAAATGAAGGTCGGACGCGACCTGGAAGACGACATTCGCCGCCTGACCATCGCGCGCGAGGTGATCGGCCCCGACCGTTACCTGATGATCGATGCCAACCAGGTCTGGGAGGTCGATCAAGCGATCGACTGGGTCAACAAGCTCGCCTTCTCCAAGCCCTTCTTCATCGAGGAGCCGACCAGCCCGGATGATATTGCCGGTCACCGCAAGATCCGCCAGGCGATCGGGCCGGTGAAGGTCGCAACCGGCGAGATGTGCCAGAACCGCATCATGTTCAAGCAGTTCATCGCCGAGGGCGCGATCGATATCGTACAGATCGACAGCTGCCGCATGGGCGGGCTGAACGAGGTGCTTTCCGTCCTATTGATTGCCGCCAAATATGGCCTCCCGGTCTGGCCGCATGCCGGCGGCGTCGGCCTTTGCGAATATGTCCAGCATCTCTCGATGATCGACTACGTTGCGGTGTCCGGCACGATGGAAGGCCGCGTCATCGAGTATGTCGATCACCTGCACGAGCATTTCCTCGAACCCTGCGTCATCGAGAACGCCGCCTATATGCCGCCGAAAATGCCCGGCTTCTCGATCGAGATGAAGGCGGGGACGCTGGAGGAATTCCGCTTCGGACGTTGAGGGCGATGGCGGTCTCTGTTACTCCCGGGTGATTGCGTCGCTTGAACTTGAGGGGGATCTCCAATGGAGCCAATCTGGGCCGTCGGCCTGATGACCGGGACCGTCCTCGACGGCAATATCGACGTCGCACTTTTGAAGACCGACGGAGAAACGGTGGAGACAGCAGGCGCCTATACGTTGGCGCCCTATCCGCCCGAGATCCGGTTTCTTCTCGAGGAAACGCTCGCCCAAGCGCGCGTCTGGGAATTCGAAGGACCGGAGCCCGCGATCTTCGCCGTGGCCGAGGAGGCATTGACGCGGGCGCAATCGCGCGCAGTGCAGGATCTTGTCGAGATTGCCGGCCTGACGATGGCCGATATCGGCATTGTCGGCTTCCACGGCCAGACCGTTCTCCACCGTGCACCGACCCGGGACCGTCTCGGCGACACGCGGCAGCTCGGCGATGGCGAGTTGATGGCCTCGATCCTGGGCTGCAAGGTCGCCTATGATTTCAGAACCGCGGATGTGCACGCCGGTGGCCAGGGCGCACCACTTGCCGCCGTCTATCACGCGGCGCTGCTGCGTGGCGTCGATCGATCGGGAGATAGCGCCGTTCTCAACCTCGGCGGTGTCGGCAATATCAGCTGGTGGGATGGCGAGGATCTGGTGATCGCCTTTGATACCGGCCCGGCCAACGCCCCGCTCAACGATTTCATCAAATCGCTCGGGCTTGGCGAGATGGACAGGGACGGCGCGCTTGGTGCTTCGGGCAAGGTCGATGAGGAGCGTCTGGCACGCTTGCTTCAGCATCCGTACATGACCGCGCCCTACCCGAAATCGCTCGACCGCTATTCGTTTACCGCTGCTATGGCCGACGGGCTTTCGCCGGAAGACGGCGCGGCCACACTTTCGGCCTTTACCGCATCGGCGGTCGGCAAGGCGCTCGACCTTTTGCCGAGACGGCCGAAGCGGCTGATCGTGGCCGGAGGCGGACGTCGCAACCCGACGATCATGGCGATGCTCGAAAAACGCGCCGGCGTCGAGGCTGTTTCTGCCGACGAATTCGGCTGGCGGGGCGATGCGGTGGAGGCGGAACTGTTCGCCTTTCTCGCCGTGCGCGTGCTGCGCGGTCTGCCGATCAGCTTTCCGACGACGACAGGTGCGCCAAGGCCTCTGCAGGGCGGACGATTGGCGGGCTGACTTGAGCCTCAAGCGGAATTGAGTTTCCCGGATGGCCCTCGCTGCCCTACATGACGGTAATCGCGGTCATGGAGGAAACAGCTTTGCGTCTTTACCGGATCCTTGCATCCATCCTGGTGCTTCTCGCGCTTTCCGCCCCGGTTGGAGCGCAACAGCCCCCCGGCATATTCTCGCTCATCCCAAATGACAGCACGACCGAGCATGTTCTGAAAACCGAGGGCAGCGCAGACCTGCCCTACACGGCAACTGCCGGCACGCTTGACCTGTTCGGCCAGGACGGCAATCGAACGGCCAAGATCTTCTACACGGCCTATATCGCCAAGGATCGGACGCCGGGTCGTCCGCTCACCTTCGCCTTCAACGGCGGTCCGGGCGCAGCGTCCGCCTATCTGCATCTCGGGCTGCTGGGTCCGCGGATCATTGAATTCGGCAAGAACGGCAACGACGGCACCGCACCTGAGATCAGGGACAATCCGCAGAGCTGGCTCGCGTTCACCGATCTCGTCATGATCGATCCGGTTGGCACCGGATGGAGCCGTGCCGCCAGCGACGATGTCGCCAAGAATTTCTACGGTGTCCGTCAGGATGCCGACAGCCTTGCCAAGGTGATCTCCCTCTACGTCCAGAAGAACGACCGGCTGAATACGCCGAAATATCTCGTCGGCGAAAGCTACGGAGGTTTTCGCGCGGCGAAAGTCGCGATCGCGATGAAGAACAACCAGGGCATTATCCCCTCCGGCATCATAATGCTCTCGCCGTTTATCGAGGGCCGCTTCCTCGCCAATTCCGACGATCCGCTGAGTGCCGCGCTGCAATTGCCCTCGCTTGCGGCAGCCGAGATGGAGCGGACCAAAAGCTTCACGCCTGAAAAGCTCGCCGAAGCCGAACGCTTTGCGTTGCGCGACTATCTTCCGACCGTGGCGGGCGCTGCGCCGACGGGAGAAGAGGCTGACGCATTCTATGGAAAGATTGCTGGTCTCACGGGCATTCCGAAAGAGGTCGTTGCCAGAACGCGAGGCCTCGTCGGCGATGTCTACGGGAAGCAGATGGGTGGACCGGGCCGGGTCGTCAGCCCCTATGATGCATCCTACGCCGTGCCGGACGCCTATCCCGAGGACGCGTACGGGCGCAACGACGATCCCATTCTGGAGGGTTACACCCGCGCCTACAGCGCAGCGTTCACGTCCTATGCAAAAGGCGAGCTGAAGTTTTCAAGCGACATGACCTACTCGCTTTTGAACGAGGATGTGAACCGTCGCTGGGAATGGAACGGCAGCCGTGGCGGTGATGCTCGCGCGCTCGCCAGCGCTTCGACGGATATCCGCGATCTCCTCTCGGTCATCCCGTCCTTCCGCCTGCTGGTCGTGCATGGTCATAGCGATGCGCTGACACCCTATGGTGTGAGCCGCTACGTGATCAATCACCTGCCGACAGAGCTTGCAGCAGACAGGGCGAAACTGAAGA
Organism: Rhizobium sp. Leaf306; assembly: GCF_001423425.1. Taxonomy (GTDB): domain Bacteria; phylum Pseudomonadota; class Alphaproteobacteria; order Rhizobiales; family Rhizobiaceae; genus Neorhizobium; species Neorhizobium soli. Next base: position 340,243 of record NZ_LMNX01000003.1, on the reverse strand, counting down.
CCTATAGCGGCGGCCACATGTTCTACACCAACCCGTCGTCGCGGGCGGCATTCCTCACCGATGCGAAAGCGTTCTACGAGACAAAGACGGTAGAATAGGAATAAGCCCAGTCTATCGAGCTTTTCAAAAGAGTCCGGCACCCCAGGGGTGCCGGATTTCGTATGGGATATGACCCAGCCTATTTCTTTTCAGAGTGGCCGCCGAAGGCTGCCCGAAGCGCCGACAGAACCTGGTTCGAATACTGCTCATGACCCTGCGACGAAAAGCGCTGGAAGAGAGCGGACGACAGGACCGGAAGCGGCACGCCGGTATCGATACCGGCCTTCATCATCCACCGTCCCTCGCCGGAATCCGAAACTCGACCACTGAAGGCGTCAAGCGTCGGATCGTTGTGCAGAGAGCCGGCGAGAAGATCGAGCAGCCACGACGAAACGACGCTGCCGTGACGCCAGACTTCGGTGATTTCAGCCACGTCCAGATCGTAGTGATAGTAGTGCGGATTGGCGAGCGGGCTGGTTTCCGCATCGGCGCTACGTGCCACCTTGCCAATATTGGCAGACTTCATCAGGTTGAGGCCTTCGGCATAGGCCGCCATCATGCCGTATTCGATGCCGTTGTGGACCATCTTCACGAAGTGACCTGATCCTGCTGGGCCGCAATGGATGTAGCCAAGTTCCGAGGTCCGCTGTGCTTCCTTGCCGGCTCCCGGGGAGAGCGACAGGAAGATCGGATCGAGGCGCTTCACCGCTTCATCCGGTCCGCCGATCATCAGGCAATAGCCGCGTTCCAGACCCCAGACGCCACCGCTCGTGCCGACATCGATATAGTCGAGGCCGATGCCCGAAAGACGCCCTGCGCGATCGATATCGTCCTGGTAGTTGGAGTTTCCGCCGTCGATCAGCACGTCGCCCGCCGACATGACACCCGAGAGCTTCTCGATCGTCTGGTCGGTGATAGCTGCCGGCAGCATCAGCCAAACGGTGGCCGGTTTCGCGAGCTTGGCGACCATATCTTCCAGCGAGGTGGCTCCCACGGCCCCTTCCCGCTCCAGAGCCTCGACATTGGCCTGACTGACATCGAATACCACACATTCATGGCCATCACGCAGGAGCCGTCGCACCATATTGGCGCCCATACGGCCGAGGCCTATCATTCCGATCTGCATTCCGTTTCCCTTCCGAAAAACCATGTTGTGGGTCCGAACCATCAGGCCCGACTGAGATGAGGCATATCAGTTCGTTCAGAAATTGACACCTGCAGACATGCACAGCAGATGCGCCGAAACCGCCAGCCTAGGCACGGGAAGAAGAGACTGTTGACAACCTTCAGCGAAAATGAGAACAAAGGAAGAACATTGAGGAGAACGCCATGCAGAGAACTGAAGAGGTCGTCGCCCGTGCTCTTGCCCTCGTGGCTCAGTCGAAGGCGCTCAGGGAACGTCATGACAAGGAACGCAAGGAGATCTATGGACGGATCGAGATTGCCAATCTTCGCAAGCCGCATGTTCCCAAGGGGATTCAACTGCCTCTCAACCTGCAGTGAATTGACTTTATCGTTGGAGGACGTGGTCCGCGTATACGTCTGATTCAGTCTGTTGCAAGGCTGCACTCGACTCGCTTCTGAAGAGGTGGTTCATTCCCTTCAACGGCGTAGGGGTGCTTAATGCTTCACGAATACAACGAGATCTTTATGCAGCAGCGGTATTTCATAAAGATACTGATGGCCTGGATTGGGGCAATTGCCTTGGGCTGTGTCCCCGTTTTGATGATCGTCAACGCGGTCACCATTTGAGAAGACGCTTCGGCGCTCTAGAGGTCTCGCGCATTCCATAACTGTTTCACGAAGACGTGCAGTTGACCTTCGTTTGGTCGATGTCAGAAGAGCATCGACATTTAACGGAGCTTCCCAATGGTCAACAAAATCCAGGCTTACCAGCCTGTTCTTCTCAGCATCCTTCGTATTGCCGTCGGCCTCGTCATCTTCTCCTTCGGCATGGCGAAAATCTTTCATTTCCACGCCGGTACCTTCATGCCGCCCACGGGCTCGTTACCCTGGATCGCGGGTCTCTTTGAGCTTGTCTGCGGCTTCCTCTTCCTGGTCGGTTTCCAGACACGGATAGCGGCATTCCTCCTGTCCGGACTAATGGCCGTGGCTTACTTGATCAGCCACTTTCCCAAAAGCATTTTCCCGCCCGAAAACGGCGGAATGGCCGCTGCCGTGCTCTGCTTCGTGTTCCTCTATTTCGTCACGTCCGGAGCCGGACCGATCAGTGTCGATGCCAAGCTGAACAAGGCATAGGACCGGATCAAGGCAGGTTGGGAGGCTCTGCCGTGTGTCCGCAACAGTGACGAACGCGAAACGACCGCGCCGATGATGTTCGGCGCGGTCGTCTCTTGCCGCCGCTTCCCCTTCGGGAGCCTTGATCGGTCAGATCACTTCTTCGCGTCAGCCCAGCTCTTCACCAGGTCGTCGTAGTTGACGGTGATCGGCTTTTCCTTTTCGTTCTCGATCTTCAGCTGCGGAGCCAGATTGCCCTTGGCCACCGCATCCTTGTTCCAGTAGGCCAGGTCATGCTCTTCGGCGAGCTTGGGACCCATGTCCTTCTGGACGCCAGCGCGTTCCAGACGCTGGAGCACCTTTTCCTGCTCGGCGCAAAGCGAGTCCATCGCCAGCTGCGGTGTCTTGGCACCCGAAGCGGCATCGCCGATCGCCTGCCACCAAAGCTGAGCGAGCTTCGGATAGTCGGGAACGTTGGTGCCGGTCGGCGACCACTGGACGCGCGCCGGCGAGCGGTAGAACTCGATCAGGCCGCCGAGTTTCGGTGCGCGATCGGTAAAGCTCTGATGGCGGATCGAGCTTTCGCGGATCAGCGTCAGGCCCACATGGCTCTTCTTCAAGTCGACGGTCTTGGACGTGACGAACTGGGCGTAGAGCCAAGCCGCCTTTGCGCGGTCATCCGGGGTGGATTTCATCAGCGTCCAGGAACCGACGTCCTGATAGCCAAGCTTCATGCCGTCTTTCCAGTAGACGCCGTGCGGGCTTGGCGCGAAACGCCATTTCGGCGTGCCGTCCTCGTTCATGACAGGCAGGCCTGGCTTCACCATATCGGCGGTGAAGGCCGTGTACATGAACATCTGCTGAGCGATTTCGCCGCCCGCGGGGACAGGACCGGATTCCGAGAAGTTCATGCCCTGGGCAGCTGGCGGTGCATAGGCCTTCATCCAGTCGAGATATTTCTGGATCGAATAGACGGAGGCAGGACCATTGGTGTCACCGCCGCGCGCGACGCAGGAGCCGACCGGCTGTGACTTTTCGTTGACCTTGATACCCCATTCATCGACCGGCAGACCGTTCGGAAGACCCTTGTCGCCGTTGCCAGCCATCGAAAGCCACGCATCGGTGAAGCGCCAGCCGAGCGACGGGTCCTTCTTGCCGTAGTCCATGTGGCCGAAGACCTTCTTTCCGCCGATATCACGGCCGGTGAAGAATTCCGCGATGTCTTCGTAAGCGGACCAGTTGACGGGAACACCGAGGTCGTAGCCGTATTTGGCCTTGAAATCAGCCTTGTTCTTGGCGTCGTTGAACCAATCGTACCTGAACCAGTAAAGGTTGGCGAACTGCTGGTCCGGAAGCTGGTAGAGCTTCTTGTCGGGCGCGGTGGTGAATTTGAGGCCGATGAAATCCTCGAGATCGAGGCCCGGATTGGTAACGTCCTTGCCTTCCTTCGCCATGAAGTCCGTCAGGGAACGGGCCTGCTGGTAACGCCAATGCGTGCCGATCAGGTCGCTATCGTTGACATAGGCGTCATAGATGTTCTCGCCCGACTGCATCTGCGTCTGCAGCTTCTCGACGACATCGCCTTCGCCGATCAGGTCGTGGGTGATCTTGATGCCGGTGATCGCCGTGAAGGCTGGCGCCAGCACTTTCGACTCGTATTCATGCGTGGTCAGCGTTTCCGAGACGACCTTGATGTCGAGACCGGAGAAGGGCTTCGCCGCATCGATGAACCATTGAAGCTCCTTTTCCTGCTCGGCACGCGATAGCGATGATAGGTCCTTGATTTCCTTGTCAAGGAACTGCTTCGCCTCGTTCATGCCGGCGTGAGCCGTGCCTGCCAGTGCCAGCAATAAGCCTGCTGTCGTTGTCAAAAGATGCCGTCGCATAATGTCCTCCCAGAGTTGCGATTGCGATTTCGTTTCGGCGCCAGTCCTCCCGCGCGCCGTATCAAACTTGCCTTCAGACGAAGCGGAAAACGCCGACGGCGTAGACCACAGCGAGGGCAAGAGCCCACCACAGATTGGGGCCGATCAGCCCCAACCATGCGAGATTGATGAATGCTGCACCAAGCAGCGAAATGAAGAGCCGGTCCCCCCGCGTTGTCTCGAAGCGCAGGATCCCAACCCGTGGCGCTCCCCCCGGAGAAAAATACTCCCAGATGCCCATCGCTGCAATCAAGGCGAAGATGGTCACGAAGAAAAGCGTCGTCGGCAATGTCCAGGCCATCCATGAAAAACTCATGTGCGTTCTCCCTCTAGACCCGACCCAGGGCAAAGCCCTTGGCGATGTAGTTGCGGACAAAGTAGATCACGAGCGCGCCCGGCACGATCGTCAGCACGCCGGCGGCTGCCAGAACGCCCCAGTCCATGCCGGACGCCGAAACGGTGCGGGTCATGATGGCCGAGATCGGCTTGGCGGCAGTGGTCGTCAGCGTGCGGGCAAGCAGCAGTTCGACCCACGAAAACATGAAGCAGAAGAAGGCCGCGACGCCTATGCCGGACGCGATCAACGGCATGAAGATCTTCACGAAAAAGCGCGGGAAGGAATAGCCGTCGATATAAGCGGTTTCGTCGATTTCCTTCGGCACGCCTGACATGAAGCCTTCAAGGATCCACACGGCCAGCGGGACGTTGAACAGGCAGTGGGCGAGTGCCACGGCGATATGCGTGTCGATCAGTCCGAAGGCGGAATAGAGCTGGAAGAATGGCAGTGCAAACACCGCCGGCGGTGCCATGCGGTTGGTCAGCAGCCAGAAGAACAGATGCTTGTCGCCAAGGAACCGGTAGCGCGAGAAGGCATAGGCCGCGGGAAGAGCTGCCGCCACCGAGATCAGCGTGTTCAGACCCACATAGATGATCGAGTTGATATAGCCGTTGTACCAGGACGGATCGGTGAAGATCACCATGTAGTTCCCGAGCGTCGGGTTCTGCGGGAAGAGCGAGAAGGCGCCGGTGATCTCGGCATTCTCCTTGAAGCTCATGTTGACCAGCCAGTAGATCGGCAGCAGCAGGAAGATGATGTAGATCGTCGAGACGAGCCAGGAGTAGCTGCGCGCCGGCTTGAATGTGTTGACTTGAGCCATCGTAACCGTCCTCCTCACGCGTCTTTGTCGCTGCTGGTCATGACCGTGTAGAAGATCCACGACATCAGCAGGATGATCAGGAAGTAGACGATCGACATGGCCGCTGCCGGCCCGAGGTCGAACTGGCCGACCGCCATCTTGACGAGATCGATCGACAGGAAGGTGGTCGAGTTGCCGGGCCCGCCGCCGGTGACGACGAAGGGTTCGGTATAGATCATGAAACTATCCATGAAGCGCAGGAGCACGGCAATCAGCAGCACCCGCTTCATCTTCGGCAACTGGATAAAGCGGAACACGGACCAGCGCGACGCGCCATCGATCTTCGCAGCCTGATAGTAGGCATCCGGGATCGACACGAGACCAGCATAGCAAAGAAGCACGACAAGGCTCGTCCAGTGCCAGACATCCATGACGATGACGGTGACCCAGGCATCGAGCGGATCGCGAACATAGTTGTAGTCGATGCCGAGGATTGCGAGCGTGCGTCCGAGAAGGCCGATGTCGACACGACCGAAGACCTGCCAGATGGTGCCGACCACGTTCCACGGGATCAACAGCGGCAGCGACATCAACACGAGGCAGACCGGAACGCCGAGCCCCTTTTTCGGCATGTTCAGCGCGATGAAGATGCCGAGCGGAATTTCCAATGCTAGAATGATGACCGAGAAGAGCAGGTTGCGCTGCAACGCCGCCCAGAACCGATCGGAATTCAGGATTTCGGTAAACCAGCCAGTGCCTGCCCAGAAGAATTCGTTGTTGCCGAACGTGTCCTGCACCGAGTAGTTCACGACGGTCATCAACGGTATCGCCGCTGAAAACAGGACCAGCAGCAGCACCGGAAGAACGAAGAACCAGGCCTTGTTGTTATAGGTCTTTTCCATGCCGTTCACGCCTCCCCGCCGACGCGCCAGGAATTGGCGTAGATATTGATACCTGCAGGATCAAAGCTCACGCGGGCTTCCGCCGGAATTTCCGTATTCTCGTCGGCAACGATCGCAAGCGGCTTTCCCTCGAATTCGGCGCGAACGATGCGGCGGCGGCCAATATCCTCGATCCGGCTGATCTTAACCGGCATTCCCTCGCGGCCGAGATGGATGAACTCCGGACGGATGCCGAGTTCGATCCGGTCGCCCGGTTTCGTCTGCGGCGGCACATTGAGGTCCATCCGCTGACTGCCGACCACGACAGACCGCTCATTCAGCTGCGCCGGCAGGACGTTCATGCCGGGCGAGCCGATGAAATAGCCGACGAATGTATGGCTGGGCTTCTCGAACAATTCCGCAGGCGTGCCGATCTGCACAATCTCGCCCTCGTACATCACGACGACCTTGTCTGCGAAGGTCAGGGCCTCGGTCTGGTCGTGGGTGACATAGACCATGGTAAAGCCGAACTGCTTGTGGATGCGCTTCAACTGCGAACGCAGCACCCATTTCATATGGGGATCGATCACGGTCAGCGGTTCATCAAACAGGATGGCGTTGACGTCGTTGCGCACGAGGCCGCGGCCGAGTGATATCTTCTGCTTCTGGTCGGCGGTCAGGCCCCGCGCCTTGCGGTCGGCCCAATCGGCAAGATCGATGATCCCCAGCATGTCGCGAACGCGCTTGTCGACTTCGGCCTCGGGTACTTTGCGGTTGCGCAGCGGGAAGGCCAGATTGTCGTAGACCGTCATCGTGTCGTAGATGACCGGGAACTGGAACACCTGCGCGATATTGCGGCCCTGTGTCGAGACTTCCGTCACGTCGTTGCCATCAAACAGGATACGCCCGTGCGACGGCTGCAGCAGCCCGGAGATGATGTTCAGCAGCGTGGTCTTGCCGCAGCCTGAGGGGCCAAGCAGCGCGTAGGCGCCACCGTCGTTCCATTCGTGATGAACTTCGCGAAGCGCATAGTCGCTGTCGGCGACAGGGTTGGCGCCGTAGGCGTGGCGGATATGGTCGAGGGTGATGCGTGCCATGATGTTTCCCTCTAAGCCGCAGCCGCAGCGATTGCCCGGCCATCGCTGCCGAACGCCATCAGATGTCGCGTATCGAGAAAGACCTCGATGCCGGTATCTGGATCAATGTTGTGAATGCCGGGCGCCAGCATCACCCATTTCACGCCGTCATATTCGAGATGCACGAAGCTTTCCGAACCGGTGATTTCCGAGATCTGCGTGCGGGCGGCAAGGCGCGCCGAATTCTCGGTCTGCTGCGTGAAGCCCAGATGATGTGGATGAAACGCAACCGTCAGGGGACCATCCGGTATGGTTCCGAGATGCGCAGGCAAGGGGAGAACGTCGCCTTCGCGGTGGCGGAGCCCGCCACCCGACTTGACCACCTCGATGAAATTCAGCGGCGGATCGGCGAAGGTCTTTGCGGTCGTGAGGTCGGCCGGCCTTCTATAAATGTCGATCGTCGGCCCGAACTGGGTGATGCGGCCCTCGGAAAGGGTTGCCGTATTGCCGCCCAGCATCAGCGCTTCCGAAGGTTCGGTCGTGGCATAGACAAAGATTGCGCCGGACTGCGCAAAGATCTTGGGAAGCTCTTCGCGCAGTTCTTCACGCAGCTTGTAATCGAGGTTGGCGAGTGGCTCGTCCATCAGCACGAGGCTGGCATTCTTGACCAACGCACGGGCGAGCGCGGTGCGTTGTTGCTGCCCGCCGGACAGATGAAGCGGCGTACGGTCGAGATAGGGCGTCAACCGCAAGAGCTCTGCGGCCTTGCGCACCTCGCGGTCGACGGTCGCCTTGTCCTTGCCGGAAATGCGCATCGGCGAGGCTATGTTTTCATAGACGGTCAGGAGCGGATAGTTGATGAACTGCTGGTACACCATCGCGATATTGCGCTTTTGCACCGGCATGCCGGTCACGTCTATCCCATCGAAATAGACAGCACCCTCCGTCGGCCGGTCCAATCCAGCCATCAGCCGCATCAGCGACGTCTTGCCCGAAAGCGTCGGACCGAGCAGCACATTCAGGCTGCCACGCTCGAGCGTAAGGTCGCTCGGGTGAATATGATATTCGCCCGCCACCATTTTCGCAGCTTTTCGCAATTCCAACATGCTTGTTCCCCTGCCTCCTCACAGCGGGAACACATGCCGCTTATCCGGCGATCCTTTCCGGTATTGCGGCCATGTACTCCTCCAAAACCCTCTTCTCGTCAGCGTCGAGCCGTAGCCCGTCCTTTGTTCTCCTCCAAAGGACGTCCTCGGCGCTTAACGCCCATTCCTGATCGGCAAGATAGCGAACCTCCACCTCATAGAGTTCGCCGCCGAAATTATGCCCAAGATCCTCTGCTCGAGCAGCGTTGCCGAGCAATGTGGCGGCCCTCGTACCGTAACGCCGGACCAGCCTACGCGCATGGCGATCGGTCAGGAAGGGATATCGTGCCTTCAGCCCAGCGACTTCGCTTTCGTAGCCGCGGGCAGGGAAATCGCCACCAGGAAGGTGGCTGTCAGCGGTCCAGGGCTTGCCTTTGACGCCGATGGCTTCGCCGATCTTTTCGACCGCATGTTCCGAAAGCCGACGATAGGTGGTGAGCTTGCCACCGAACACATTGAGAAGTGGCGCTCCGCCCTCCCCGAGGCCGACCGTATCCAGCTTCAGCACATAGTCGCGGGTCGCCTCCTGCGCTTTCGAGGCGCCGTCGTCGAACAGCGGTCGGACAGCCGAGTAGGTCCAGACGATATCTTCCTTGCGCACCGGCTCCTTGAAATACTCGCTCGCCGCCTTGCAGAGATAGTTGGTTTCCTCGTCGGAGATTCGAACGTCCTTCGGATCCTCCTTGAAGTCGCGATCGGTCGTGCCGATCAGCGTGAAATCCTCTTCGTAGGGGATAGCAAAAATGATCCGGTTATCCGGGTTCTGGAAGAAATAGGCGCGCGGGTCGTCGAACTTCTTCTTGACGACGATATGGCTGCCCTGAACCAGCCGGACATGGTGCGCTTCGTTTTCGCCGAAGGCGGAGCGGATCACCTGGTCCACCCACGGACCGGCGGCATTGACCAGCATACGAGACTTGTGGGTCTGACTGGAGCCGGTGACCGTGCTTCGGGTAACAATCGTCCAAATGCCTTCTTCGCGCCGCGCCGAAACGACTTTCGTGCGCGGAAGGATCAGGGCCCCCTTGTCGGCAGCGTCACGGGCGTTCAGCACCACCATCCGCGCGTCGTCCACCCAGCCATCGGAGTATTCGAAGGCCTTCGTAAACAGCGATTTCAAAGGCTTGCCGGCCGGATCCTTGCGCATATCAAGCGTTGCCGTCGGCGGCAGGAGCTTGCGGCCACCCAGGTGATCGTAGAGAAACAACCCCAGCCGGATCAGCCAGGCGGGTCGGACGCCACCCTTGTGATAGGGGAGAACGAAGCGCATCGGCCAGATGATATGCGGTGCCATTGCCCAGAGCACTTCGCGCTCCATGAGAGACTCGCGCACCAGCCGAAATTCATAGTGTTCGAGATAGCGCAGCCCGCCATGGATAAGCTTGGTGGCGCCTGACGACGTGCCTGAGGCAAAATCGTTCATTTCTGCCAAGGCGACCGAATAGCCGCGACCCACAGCATCGCGCGCGATACCGCAACCGTTGATCCCTCCACCGATCACAAAGACGTCGTGAATTGCCTGACTCATTATCCCCTCGCTAAGCCCTGTCCCCTCACAGAGCCCGGCTCGACATGCCGGCAGCGGCAAATCGAAAGCTAACCCCATTAGAGTGAAAATATCTCGAATGTCAAACGAAAGAAGACGCGTGCGTTGCAGCATCCGCGGTGGCTGTTTCGATCAGCGCAACATTCGTCTGATGGCAAAGATCACGGATCAGTTCGGACTGGCAGGCGTCGGTGATGAACGTATGAACCTGGGAGATCTGGGCGATACGAACCGGCGCCGTTCGTTCGAATTTTGTCGAGTCGGCCACGAGGATCACATGCCGGGCGTTGGCAATGATCGCCTGCGCCACTTTCACTTCGCGAAAATCGTAGTCGAGCAGAGCGCCGTCGTGGTCGATGGCCGACGCACCGATGACCGCATAGTCAACCTTGAACTGCCGGATAAAGTCGACGGCCGCCTCGCCGACGATGCCGCCATCAGACTGGCGAACGACACCGCCGGCAATGACGACCTCGATATCGTCGACTACTCTCAACCTGTTGGCAACGTTGATATTATTTGTAATGACCATAAGGTCCTTGTGGGCGGCCAGCGCTTCACCGACGGCCTCCGTCGTGGTCCCGATATTGATGAACAGGGACGCTCCGTCCGGAATGAGGGCTGCCGCAGCCTCGCCGATCGCCTGCTTCTCGACGGCAGCGATCTGGCGGCGCGCTTCATAGCGCATGTTCTCGATGCTGCGCGGAAACGTGGCTCCACCATGGATGCGGTTGAGGACGTCCGCCTCACAGAGATCATTCAAGTCCTTGCGGATCGTCTGCGGCGTGACGGAGAACTGAGTGGCCAGATCCTCCACCAGGACCCGCCCGGTCATCCTCGCCACCTCGACGATCCTTGCCTGCCTGTCCGTCAGATGCATCTCGTCCCCGTGCTTTCGTTTTCTTTCACTTTGAGACAAAAGCCGCGCGCAGGCAACAGCCTTTACGAAGGAGGTCGCTTAAGGACGTTGCCATAGGGTGAAAACGAAAAGAGCCCGCCGCGGGAGGAGGTGCGGCAGGCTCTTCAAAAGACGAGAGCAACGGCTGGGAGGAGGAGTGCCGGTGCTCTGCTGCAGAAACCTCTGGGAGGAGGAGGGAGGGTTCTGCGTGTCTGACGATTTGGGAGGAGGTAAATCGTTTCGACAAGATGGAAGATACGCTAAACCCGCTCATTTTCTAGGCAGGAATTGTCAGGGCAGACATGCACCGGACGCATACCTACCTTGGCCGTCAAAACGAGGGTTTGCCCTGCGTCTTTGAAGGGCAAAAAATCACGAAAATAATTTCTGACTAATGGAATAAAATCCGGCCGGCGTTCGTATAAGCAGGTATGGACCCGAACAAACGCTCATTCGACGTGATCGCACAGCTTGCCGCGTTGAGACGCTACGCACGCTCGCTTGCGCGCAACTCTGTCGACGCCGAAGACCTGGTGCATGACGCGCTGGTCAAAGCGTATGAGAAGCGTTCAACCTTCCACTCGGGTGGAAATCTGCGGAACTGGCTGCTCTCGATCGTCCACAACACGCATCTGGACGGTCGCCGCAGCGCCCTTGCCCGTCGTCGCCGCGACGACCTGTTTGCCGATGATGGCTCGACCGCAACCGAGCCGTCCTATCCGGCAGCGCAGGAACATTCGGTTCGCCTGCAGCAGGTTCGCGAGGCTTTCATGACCTTGCCGGAGGATCAGCGCGAAGCGTTGCACCTCGTTGCGGTGGAAGACCTGTCCTATCAGGAAGCCGCCGACACGTTGGGTATTCCAGTCGGCACGCTGATGTCGCGGATATCGAGGGCGCGGGCTCGGCTGCGCAGCATGGAAGATGACAAAGGGCGTGGCGGCCACCTGAAAATCGTAGGAGGCAAAGATGAATGAGACCGGAACGGTCGTCCTGAATGACCTCGACGCCTACGTGGACAACCAGCTCGACGCGGCGGGACGCCTGCGTGTCGAGAACTACCTGTCCAGCCACCCGGAAGACGCCGCACGCGTCATGGCCGATCTCGGAATGCGGACGACGCTGAAGCTCGCTCTCACCGATGACGCCGTGCATGGCAGGACGGAGACCCGCGAGGCGGCGAGACGACTTTCCGCGAGTCTTGAAAGCCGGCGCACCTTCACCGCTCTCAGGCGCGTCGCGGCGATTGCCATGCTTGTTTCGGCAGGATGGTTTGCCAATTCCTCGATCGGTCCGTTCGGTCCGAGCGAAGTCAATGCTTCGGTCCAGCCGCCGGCACTGATCGAAAACGCGGTGCGGGCGCACGAGACGTCGCTCGTTCGCGAAAAGATGCCATCCCAGCCGGAAGCAAGGACCTACGACCGGGAGGACATCCGCGCCGCAACGGCAATCGTCATGCCCGAATTGCCAAAGGGCTGGCAGGTGACCGACGTGCAGATCTTTCCCTCGGATTACGGCCCGAGCGTCGAGGCAAGTATGCGCACCGCTGATGGCATCAGGGTATCTCTCTATGCCGTGCGACCTGGCCATTTCGCGGTCGAGCCTATCAAGGACATGAATATGCCGAAGGCCGAAGCGGCCTGGTGGCAGATCGGCGACGTGGCTTACGCCGTGGTGTCGAGCACGACCGATATCGGTCTCGCAGACGAGGCCGAGCTTCTCAAGAATTCCCTTTACTGATCAACAGGAGATTCCGAATGTATGAAAACGACCGGCGCTGGGGCGCCACGACAGCACAATCCGGCGCAGTCTTCGATGAAGGCCTTCGCCAGCACATGCTGCGCATCTACAATTACATGGGGCTTGGCCTCGTCATCACCGGTATCGTCGCCTTCATCGTCGGCACCACGCCGGCGCTTTACGTGCCGATCTTCTCCAGCCCGCTGAAGTGGGTAGTGATGCTGGCGCCGCTCGCCTTCGTGTTCTTCTTCTCGTTCAAGATCCAGTCCATGTCGGCCGCCTCTGCGCAGATGACCTTCTGGGCGTTCTGCGCCGTCATGGGTCTGTCCCTTGCTTCGGTATTCCTTGTATTTACCGGCGCAAGCATCGCCCGCACCTTCTTTATCGCCGCCACCATGTTCGGCGCGACCAGCCTTTACGGCTACGTCACCAAGCGTGACCTCGCCAAGTTCGGCTCGTTCATGATCATGGGTCTGATCGGTGTGATGATCGCTTCGATCGTCAACATCTTCCTCGGCTCCAGCGCCCTGCAGTTTGCTGTGTCGGTGATCGGTATCGTCGTGTTCGTCGGCCTGACCGCTTGGGATACCCAGAACATCAAGCAGCAGTATGCAGAAAACTACGATCAGGAAAGCCAGCAGAAAATGGCCGTGATGGGCGCGCTGTCCCTCTACCTGAACTTCGTCAACATCTTCCAGCTGCTGCTCAATTTCACCGGCCAGCGCGAAGAATAGACGACAAGAACAACCGGTTCCGAGACACCTTTCGGACCTTCACCAGCAGGGCGGATCACTCCGCCCTGCTTTTCTGTGACCACGCGAATGACGGCCTGCTGAAGGATATCGACCTGCGACTTCAGATGAAATAGGAATGCGTGGATCGAATTCGTTCAACACGTGTTTACGCGTCTATTCCGGCAGTAAACCGTTCAAGCTTGTTCGGTTGGAAAACCCTCAGACTGGAGTCCGCATGACATCCTCGACCGCCGGTTCGGCCGACAAAGCCGCAGGCCACCGGAAATTTCTTGTCCTGCTCTTGGGCTCGATCGGCGTCGTCTACGGTGATATTGGCACCAGTCCGCTCTACGCGTTCAGGGAGGCGCTGCGACCATTTTCAGAGAATGGCGTCCAGCCCGAACACGTCATCGGTCTCATCTCGCTGATGGTCTGGACCCTGACGATCATCGTCACGTTCAAATACGTCCTGTTCCTGCTTCGCGCCGATAATGACGGCGAAGGCGGCACGCTGTCGCTGCTTGCCCTGTTGATGAAGAAGACAGGCGGCTACATGCCTGTCCTGTTCTTCGCAGGCCTGATCGGTTCGGCTTTGTTCATCGGCGATGCGATGATCACACCCGCACTGTCGGTCATGTCAGCGCTCGAAGGTATGAAGCTCGTGACGCCCGCCTTTTCCGACTATGTCTTGCCGCTCTCAGCCGCAATCATGGTCGGCCTGTTTGCAATCCAGTCCAAGGGGACGGAAGCAGTTGCCAAATTCTTCGGCCCGATCACGGTCGTCTGGTTTCTGGCGATGGCATGGGGTGGCATGATCCATATCGGCGACGATTGGACCATCCTCGAGGCCCTCAACCCCATCAATGCGCTCTGGTTTATCACCCACGCCGGCTGGGCGGGTCTCATCGTGCTCGGCGCGGTATTTCTGACCGTGACGGGCGCGGAAGCGCTTTACGCCGATCTCGGCCATTTCGGTCGCAAGCCAATCAGTGTCGCCTGGTTCATCCTCGTATTTCCCGCGCTGGCATTGAATTACCTTGGGCAGGGCGCGTTGGTCCTGAGCAACCCGGCCGCCATCGAGAACCCGTTCTATCTCCTTTATCCGGACTGGGCGTTGCTGCCGATGGTCATTCTGGCGACGATGGCAACCGTCATCGCCAGCCAGGCTGTCATTACGGGCGCGTTTTCGCTTGCCCGGCAGGCCGTGCATCTCGGCTTCCTGCCGCGGCTGATGATCAAGTTCACCTCGGAAACCAATACCGGCCAGATCTATGTTCCGGCCGTGAACATGATTCTGTTCATCGGCGTCCTGGTGCTGATCTTCTCCTTCGGCGATTCGGAATCGCTGGCAACCGCCTACGGTATCTCGGTCACCGGCGCGATGGTCGTGACAACGCTGATGTCGTTCCAGTTCTTGCGGGCGGTGCGCGGATACTCGGCCCTCATCGCCGGCGCACTTCTGCTGCCGCTGCTCTTGATCGAAGCGGTGTTCCTTGCCGCAAACCTTCTCAAAATCCACGACGGTGGCTGGGTGCCCGTGGCGCTCGCCTTCTTCATCATGATCCTAATGTGGACGTGGACGAAGGGTTCGAAATACATCAAGGACAAGACCGCCAGGAACGACATCCCGCTGGAAGTCTTCATTCCGATGATCGAGAAGGAATCCGATCATTCGCCGGTCGTGGTTCCCGGCACTGCGATCTTCCTCACCAGCGTCCCCAACCGGACGCCGGCAGTCCTGCTGCACAACATCAAGCACAATCATGTCCTGCACGAACAAAACGTCATCCTGACAATCTGGACGCAGGACAAACCCTACGTTCCCGATCGCGAACGGGTGGAAATGAAACGCATCTCCAAGCGTTTTATCCGCCTCGACATCACCTTCGGCTACATGGACGAGCCAAATGTCACCAGAGCACTGACGCTCTGTCGGAAGGCGGGCTTCAAGTTCGAGATCATGCAGACCTCGTTCTATCTGGGACGGCGCAACCTGGTCAGCACACCCAATACCGGGTTGCCGGCCTGGCAGGAGCAGATCTACATGGCGCTGGCCGATTTCGCGATCGACCCATCCGCCTATTTCAAGCTACCACCCAACCGTGTCGTCGAGCTGGGAGAGCAGGTAGCGATCTGACCTGATACCGTTCGCCATCACGCGTACAGTATGCCGCATTGTACTAGCGCCGGGGTGTGCTATCGAAAGATCGAACCCCGTGCACGAGGACGCGATGGGAAGGCTGGTCGGTAAATCGGAACAATGGGCGGTGCGCATTCTATGCGCCATCGCGCTTGTTGTTCTCGGCCTCTCGCATCAGCCGCCTGCCCTTGCAGCCACCGGTTTCGATCCGGCTGACTATGCCGAGTATGTGCTGCCGGACGGCACGCTGCCGACGCTCTGCGTCACGTCAAACAGCGATCGGCCTGACCGGGACGGACAACACCACCATAGCCAAGGCGCCAAGACCGACTGCGAAGCCTGCCGCATCAGCGCCGCGGCCATGGTGCCACCCGCGCCGATCCACGCAGAACGGGTATTCCTCGCCCAAGAACTGGCCAGGTATCCGTTCCCGGTGGGCGAGATCACCCGCCAGTTATATCCGCCGAATACCGGTCCCCGAGCACCCCCCTTCGCCTGATGATCATTTGAGCCTCCGCTGCGGCTTTTGCCCGCGGCTTGTTCAATGTTGCAGATCGGCACAGCCCCGCCTGCCATCAGGATGATACCGAATGACCATCTTAACTTCCGCCTCACCCGCGGAAAGCGACGCCTCGAGCGTTTCGCTTTACCGCGCCCTATGGCGCTGGCATTTCTTTGCGGGTCTTCTCGCCATTCCCTTCATGCTCAACCTAGCCATCACCGGTGGGCTCTACCTGTTCAAGGACGAAATCAACGATACGTTTTTTGCATATCGCTACCAGGTGGAAGCCGCCGGTTCGCCGCTTTCGCCGGACCGGATCGTCGAAGTCGCCGCATCCGCCGTCCCGGGTTCGGTGGCGCGCTCTTACAAGGACCCTGCTTCGGCAACACGGAGCGCCATCGTCACCGTGTCGTCCAAAGCCGGCTCCACGCTCGTCTTCGTCAATCCCTACGATGGCGACGTGCTGGATACTGTGGTCGCCGCAGACGAATTCAATCAGGTGGTCAGAAGCATCCACAGCCTCGCCTATTTCGGTACATTTCCCAACATCCTGACAGAGATCGCCGGCGGCTTTGTCATGGTTCTGGTCGCGACCGGGATCTATCTCTGGTGGCCGCGGCGGCAGACCGGCGGTGTGGTGACGGTGCGCGGAAATCCTTCGCGGCGGGTGTTCTGGCGCGACATGCACGCGGTCACCGGCGCTTTCGCAGGGTTGCTGATCTTCTTTCTCGCCGCCACAGGCATGTTCTGGTCGAACACCTGGGGCAGCAATGTCCAGGCCTGGCTCACCGACAAGGGCCTCGGCTATCCGGCAGAGCTTTGGGACAACGTGCCGGTGTCGAAGAAGGTGACGGGCGATGTCGCGCCCAATAGCGGCTGGAGCGTCGAAAAGGCGCCGGTGCCGATGTCGGGTACGCTGACCGGCGAACCGATAGGCCTCGGAAAGGCCGTCGCGATCGCGAAGGATCTGGGCATAGCCCCGGGTTTCGATACGGCGATCCCGCGGACAGGAAAGGGCGTCTATACAGCTTCCATCTTTCCTGACGAGCTTTCGAAGGAAAGGACGATCCATATTGATCAGTATTCCGGAACACCGCTGGTCGACATGGGTTATCCGCTCTATCCGGCGCCTGGAAAGGCCGTCGCGTGGGGTGTCAATGTTCATATAGGCCAGGAATGGGGTCGGTTTAACCAGATGCTGATGCTCGCCACCTGCCTTGCGATCGTCTTTACCTGCGTCACCGCTGTCGTCATGTGGTGGAAACGCCGTCCATCCGGCCGCCTTGGCGTCCCGCCGATGCCGCCGAGCCGTTCCGTCTATTTCGGTCTGTGGCTGATCACGCTGGTTTTTGCCATCGCGTTTCCGATGAGCGGGATTGCGATCGTCGCGATGATCGCCTTCGACCAGATCGTCGTCCGCTTCGTTCCACCGCTCAAACGCGCCTTCGCTTAAAGGAAAACACATGCGTAACACACTCATCGCTTCGCTTGCACTCGCGGCTTTTGTTGCCGCCGCTGGCCAGGCTGCTGCCCATGCCAGCGTCAAATCGACGACCCCAACCGACAAGGCATCCGTTGCATCGCCGGAAGAACTGGACCTGACATTTTCCGAAGCCCTGAACCTGCCGTTCAGCAAGCTTCACCTTCTCGGCCCCGACGGCAAGGAGATCGAGATCGGCAAAGGCGTGCTGAAAGACGCTGACAAGACGCTGACTGCGCCGGTCACCGGGCCGCTCAAGCCCGGCACATATACGGTCAGATGGAATGTGCTTTCGGTCGATGGCCACAAGACCAACGGCACTTACACGTTCACCGTGAAGCCGTGACAACGGCTGAGACCCTCATTGTAGTCTGCCGTTTCGGCTTCTACGCAGGCGCCCTGTTCCTCTGGGGCGCCTCAACCTATATCGCCGGTTTTGTGCCGGACGGTCTACGGCAATCGGTGCGGGCGAAGCTCACACCGATCCGCGGCCTGTCGGTGCTTGTGATAGCGGGTGCGACGGTTGCATCTCTGCCGCTCAACGCCGCCCTTCTCGGCGACGGCTGGCAGGATGCGGCGGATCTCGGCATGCTGTGGACGGTCATAACCCAGACCAGTATCGGCACCGTCTGGATAGTGCAGGCGATTGCTGCGGGCCTGTTGTTCGCGGCCCTTACGCCCTCCTCGCGCTCGAAAATCCTGCCGACGGCGCTGGCGGCTTTGGTCGCTCTCGCCAGCCTTCCGATTTCCGGACACGCAGCCATCCACGATGGACCGTTGCGCCTGCTGCACCGGGCGAACGATCTGCTGCACCTTCTCTTGGGCGGGTTCTGGTTCGGGGCGCTGTTACCGGTCGCTCTGCTTCTCCCCGCGCTCAGGGACCAGTCGACGCGACACGATGCCACGACCGCTTTGATTGGCTTTTCCCGGGCAGGTCATGTTGCCGTGGCACTTGTGATCGTGACAGGGCTGTTCAGCACATGGCTCATCGTCGGCGGCCTGCCGCTTAACTGGTCCTTGCCCTATCAGCTGCTGCTTTCGGCCAAGATCCTGATCGTTGCAACCATGGTCGCGCTGGCGATCGTCAACCGTTACGTCTTCGTGCGGCTGCTCGACCGCAGCCCGCTGATGTATCGAAGCCTCGTCTGCGCGACGGTCACGGAAATCGGGCTAAGCCTCGGAGTGCTCGCCCTCGTCGCCTATTTCGGTCGTTTGCAGCCGGTCTAGACGTCAGGCGAACAGGACGCAGACGGGACTGCCGATCTCGAACGGCTCGCCGATGGTCGTCAGCGTTCCGTGTTCCCCATTGATCTCAAAGAACACCAGCGAGTGGCTGTCCTGGTTGGCGACGATGAGATAGCGACCGGTGGGATCGATGGCGAAATCCCGCGGGGTTCTACCCATGGTGGGATACCAGCCGAGGGTTCTCAACCCGCCATCGGCCAAAATTTCACAGGCGACGATCGTGTCGTGGCCGCGGTTGGAGACATAAAGAAACCTGCCATTCGGATGAATTTTGATCGCCGCGCAGGACGACGTGCCGGCAAAATCGGCCGGCACTGTGCTGGTTTCGGCGAGGAGCGTGAAATTGTCTCCCTCGATGGCATAGGAGCCGACAGAGCAGGCGGCCTCATGCGCGACGTAGAGCCGGCGGCCATCCTGCGAGCAGACGATATGGCGTGGAAGCGAACCGCCGGACACGTGCAGCACGACATCCGGCTCTGAGCCTATTCCCTGATCGCCGAATGCATATCTGGCGATCTCGTCGGTCCCGAGATCGCAAACGAGAACATGCCGATCGCCAGGCATGACCAAAACCTGGTGCACATGCGGGCCTTCCTGCCTGTCGGTGACGGGGCCGGATCCTGTCCGCTGGATCACCATGACCTCGTCGTCATTAGGAAGACCCTGATGATCAAGACCGTAAGCGACCGCACTTCCGCTGCCGTAATTGGCAACGAACAGCCGCTCCCCTGACCTGTCGAGCGTGACATGACAGGGCGCAGAACCTCTTGCCGAAACTCGCTTCGCCAATTTTAGACCGCCGTCCCCGTCGATCTGCAGCACAACCACGCCCGCCTGCGCCTCGTCGTCGACTTCCTCGACGGCGTAGAGGACGCGTCCATCCTGCCCTTGCGCCAGATAGGTGGGGTTGCGAATCGCTTCAAACGCCGCGACCTCTTCGAATCGCGCTGTTTTTAGATCAAGGGAAAGCAGGCTGACGCCTTTTCCCTTGCCCTCCACATGCGGCATCGATTCCGTGTAGCTGCCTATGATGACGCGCGCCGTCTGAAGATCGTCCATGCTGTCCTCACCCTATCGCCATCAGGCTCGCGTTGCCGCCAGCGGCCGCCGTATTCACGGAGAGCGACACTTCTTCAAGCAGCCAGTTCAGGCAATAGGGCTCATCCATGCCGGCGATGTCAGCTGAGGAAGCCGCCTGCGTCAGCACCAGCGGGCCGGGAAGGCTGGCAATACGGCGCGAGACGGAGATCAGGCTATTGCCGTCGCCTTCCACCAAGGCACCGGCATAGGGTCCATGGCTTGCCCAATCGGAAGACCAGATGATCCGGGCAGCGATTTCGGCCGGCAGATCGGAGAACTTACTCTGAAGGCCGGAGTCCGTGTCGATGGTGACGCTGTTGCCGGTTGCGAGCGCGGCACCCAGTTGGGAAACGAGACCCGCCTCTGTCTGCGGTACGAGCAGGATGCGACCGCGCGGATGCAGACTATAGGTGTTGCGCTCACCGACGGGCCCCGGAAGTTCCTGCGACATGCCGAGAGCGGATTCGCCACCCAGTTCGCGGATCGCTTCGGCGTCCTCGGTTTTGCCCTTGGCGCGCAGCCATTCGGCCAGCAACGAGATCGCCGGATCGACATGAACGGAACTGTGGCGCGGCGGAACCGGCGGCTGCTGCAGGAGGCGACCGAGATAGAGCGGACCGCCGGCCTTAGGCCCCGTGCCTGAGAGACCTCGCCCGCCGAACGGCTGCACGCCGACGACGGCACCGATGACGTTGCGGTTGACGTATATATTGCCGGCCCGGACACGGCTCGTCACATGCGCAATCGTTTCGTCGAGACGCGTGTGGAGGCCGAATGTGAGACCGTAGCCGGTGGCGTTGATATCGTCGATCAGCCTGTCGAGATCCTCACGACGATAGCGGATGACGTGAAGGACAGGTCCGAACACTTCCCTCTCGAGGTCCGAGAGGTTGTTCAGTTCGATGATCGTCGGCGCGACGAAGGTTCCGGCAGCCGTTGCAGCGGGGATGGCGACCTGCTCAATGCGCCGGCCCTTGGCGCGTATCGCATCGATGTGGCCGTCGATAACACCCTTCGCTTCGGCTGTGATGACCGGCCCGATATCGATCTTCAGCTGGTCGGTGCGCCCGACCGTGAGTTCGGCAAGGGCGCCGCGGAGCATGGTCAGCACGCGGTCCGCTATGTCTTCCTGCAGGCACAGGACACGGAGGGCCGAGCAACGCTGACCGGCGCTGTCGAAGGCGGACGCGATAACGTCGCCGACCACCTGTTCAGCCAGCGCCGAGGAATCGACGATCATCGCGTTCTGGCCACCCGTTTCGGCAATCAGCGGGATCGACTTTCCGGCGTTTGACAGCCGGCCGGCAAGCTCGGCCTGGATCAGGCGAGCGACGTCTGTCGAACCGGTAAACATCACGCCCTGGGTTTCGGGGGCGGCCACGAGTGCTGCGCCGATCTTTCCATCACCCGGCAAAAGCTGAAGCGCGTCGCGTGGTACGCCGGCCTGATAGAGAAGTTTCACGCCTGCCGCTGCGATCAACGGCGTTTCTTCGGCAGGCTTTGCCAGCACGCTGTTGCCGGCAACGAGAGCGGCCGCGATCTGTCCGGTAAAGATTGCCAGCGGGAAGTTCCACGGGCTGATGCAGACCACCGGTCCAAGCGCCTTATGGCCCGGCCCCAGCGTCCGCTTGGCCTGTTCCGCATAATAGCGCAGAAAATCGATCGCCTCGCGCACTTCGGCAATCGCGTTCGGCAGGGATTTTCCGGCCTCGCGCATGATCAGGCCGAGAAGGGACGGCATGCTTTCCTGCATGGCATCGGCAGCCCTTTCGAGGCAGGCGGCGCGTTCCTGCGGCGCAACGGATTGCCACTCGGCAAAGGCTTCCTGTGCGAGAGACGCTGCCTTTTGCGCATCCGTCAGGCTTGCTTCCGTGACTGAGCCGACCACATCCGAATGGTCAGCCGGATTGAGCACGGGCCGCGTTTCACCTGATGAAGTTCCATCGCCAAGTTCTGGAGCGGCTGTGAAGGGAGCCTGGGCGCCTTCCTGAAACACGGACGCGAGGGAGGCAAGCGTCGTTTCGTTGGCGAGATCGAACCCCAGGGAGTTCTGTCGGTCCTTGCCGAACAGGTCGGCAGGCAGAGCGATCTGATCGTGTTTTCCGCCGGGAACGGGCATGGCGCGAACGACGGCGGCCGGATCGGCAATCAGCTCGTCGACGGACACCTGGTCATCGCCGATCCGGTTCACGAAGGATGAATTGGCGCCGTTTTCCAGGAGACGGCGGACGAGATAGGCGAGAAGCGTTTCGTGGGTTCCAACAGGCGCATAGATGCGGGCCGGCCGGTTGAGCTTTGCCTGACCGACGACCTCTTCATAGAGCGGCTCGCCCATGCCGTGCAGGCACTGGAACTCGTAATCGCCAACCTTGAAATCAGGTCCGGCCAGCTGATAGATCGTGGCAAGCGTCTGGGCGTTGTGTGATGCAAATTGCGGAAAGACGGCGTCGCGTGCGTCGAGCAGTTTCCGGGCGCAGGCGATGTAGGAGACATCCGTGTGCACCTTGCGGGTAAAGACCGGGAAGTCTTCGAGGCCTTCGATCTGCGCCTTCTTGATTTCCGCATCCCAATAGGCGCCCTTGACCAGACGCAGCATGATGCGGCGGTTGGAACGGCGTGCGAGGTCGATGATGAAATCAAGCACGAACGGGCATCGCTTGCCATAGGCCTGCACCACGAAGCCGATGCCGTCCCAGCCGGAAAGAGCAGGGTCGAAGCAGAGGTCCTCCAGAAGATCGAGCGACAGTTCGAGGCGATCGGCCTCCTCCGCATCGATGTTCAGACCAATATTGTAGGACTTGGCAATGGCGGCCAGCGTCTTCACGCGCGGCAGAAGTTCTTCCATGACGCGGCCAGCCTGGGCGCGGGTATAGCGCGGATGAAGTGCCGAGAGCTTGATGGAAATGCCAGGGCCGTTGTAGATCCCGCGTCCGGCAGAGGCCTTGCCGATCGCATGGATCGCCTTCTCGTAATCCTTGTAATAGCGCTCCGCGTCTTCCCCTGTCGTCGCTGCCTCGCCAAGCATGTCGTAGGAATAGCGAAAGCCCTTCTGCTCCATCGCCCGCGACCGACGCAGCGCTTCCTCGATCGTCTCACCAGTGACGAACTGCTCGCCCATCATCCGCATCGCCATATCGACGCCGCGGCGGATGACCGGTTCGCCACAGCGGGCGATCAGGCGCGTCAGTGCCGCCGAAAGGCTGCGGTCGCTGACGGTCGAGGTCAGTTTGCCGGTCACGACAAGTCCCCAGGTCGCCGCGTTGACGAAGAGCGAACGGCCCTCGCCCACATGCGACTTCCAATTTCCGCCGGAAATCTTGTCGCGGATCAGCGCATCGCGCGTCGCCATATCCGGAATGCGCAGCAGCGCCTCAGCCAGGCACATCAGGGCGATGCCTTCCTGGCTGGAAAGCGAGTATTCCTGCACAAGCGCTTCGACGCCCGAGCCCTTGGCCTTGCGGCGCAGCGCGACAATCAGATCGCGCGCTGTCGAACGGACTTTGTCTGCGAGGTCGGCGGGCAGTGTTGCCTGCTCGAGAAGCGGCAGCACACTGTCGATTTCAGGTCTGCGATAGGCGGCTGTAATGGCCTTGCGCAAATCCGACTGCGGCCGGATCGGCGCGGCGAAATCTTCAAAGGGCATGGTCTCCAAAGAGCCAGGCAAGAATGTGTTGTGTTCCATCGCAGATGCCATTGTTCCGCCTCCCGAATATCAAGCCAATCTAGCGGATCAGCGACGATCCCGCGATGCGAGAAAAATAATCGAAACTGCTCTATATAGCTTCTCTGAAAATGGGTAGAATTTGGAGAAATTCACCACGTTTCGGGAGGAGGACAGAGAAAATGGAGAGGAAGAGCGATACACCTGGGGATATCGACCACTTTGACCGGAAGATCATGGATGTCCTGGTCGGCGATGGCCGCGTCTCGGTGACGGATCTTGCCGACAAAGTCGGCCTTTCCAAGACTCCGGTGAATGCGCGCCTGAAGCGGCTGATGCAGGACGGCTTCATTCTCGGCTTCCGCGCCGTCCTCAACCCGAAGAAACTTGGCCTCGACCACGTCGCTTTCGCAGAGGTGAAACTGTCCGATACGCGCGAAACGGCACTCAACGCGTTCAACGCGGCGGTGTGGCGAATTCCTGAAGTCGAGGAGTGCCACATGATCGCTGGGCGCTTTGATTATCTCCTGAAGATCCGCACACCCAACATCCGCCGCTATCGCGAAGTGCTGGGCGAGAAAATCTCCAGTCTGCCATTTGTGGCAAGCACCTCAACCTCGGTTGCCATGGAGGCGGTGAAGGAACGATAGGTCCAAGACCACTGGTCAGAGTTGCGGCGGCAGCTTTCCGTTCAACATGTCGAGCAGCCTGACCCAATTCGCACGATGCCGGTTACCGGGACCATCCTGCGCCCAACCCAAGACCCTCTTGACGCCCCCGTTGTCCTGATAGCTGAAGGCCCGGCTGCTGTGCAGAGACAGCACGAGTTTTTCGACGTCCTCGGCATGGAGCGTAACCTGTTCGCCCGAATGGTTGGGATCGCGAAACGTCATCGAGCCCGGCAGCAACCAGTGCGTTCCGATGCCTCCATTGCTCGAAAAAACGGGCGGTATCACGATGTCATGAAAGTAGATCTTGCTGCAGTGGGTCGTTTCGTAGAGCGTTTTGAGGTCGGCGCGCAGTTCCGCTTCCATGCCGAGCCCGAGCTGTCCACCCGCTCCAAGGACAGAGTCGAAACCGAAACTTTCGCTATAGGGCCCCGCGAGAGCGGAAACATCCGCGACGATGACGTGGAGCGGGGCGAACTTTGGCGAACTGCCGCACCCGCAAGATTTGGGTTCTCGTCTCGCCGCATCGCGCAAGGCACGATACATGGTCACTGTACCGCGATTCTCGACCGTCCCGCCGTCCGTCACCCAATAACGTTTGGCCGTGCCGCTGCTCGGCATGATATCCACGGCGGCATCCGGAAACACAGGGGGGAAATTGGCGCTCAATGCTGCGGCCCGTGACACGGAGACGTCAGGTTCGTCGATGGTGACGATTTCCATCCCGGGCGACGTATTTGCCTGCATCGTCTGGGTCGATCCGATGTTGGTCAGCACAAGCCGCCCGCCCGCGCCCGCGCCATCCAGCAACCCCTGGCACCGGCTGGCCTGTTCCGGCAGCGAATACCCGTCGCCTCGGCGGCACGGATTTCCAGGATCAGGATAGGATCCGACGATCGACGAATTCAGCATCAATCCAAACGAGACGTCGCCCATCTTTCCCGCCCCCATTCGGCAGACGAAGGATTCCGCCAGGATATGGCCGAGTTTGGAGCGGGCTGGTGCAACGCCGCTCACAGAACCATCCGGCACCGCCGGCTCGCCGCATGTAAAACGTCTCCAGTGAAAGCGACCGAATGTGATCCGCAGGTCGCTGGCGCGATTGATGACATCTTCAATATAAGGATGCGCCATTTCCCGCGAATAGCGCTCCCAAGCCATGAAGCCGACGCCACCGCGGGAGCGCAGTTCCGCCTCGTGCAAGCCAAAATACGCAAGCGCAGCGCTCCCGCCGGAAACGCCGCTCGCCATCACCACGTCGCAGACATGTCCCGCCTCCGCCAAGCCCCTCAGCAACGAGGCGGTATAGATCGCAGCGCGTGTACCACCTCCGGAAGCCGCGATGGCGATGCGAGGCATGCCCGCTTTCAGAGGTGAGCAGTCGCCATTTTCATAATCCTGGTTCTTCATGAACGCGAGAGCATCGCGACCGCCCCCACCCTCGGCATGGACTGTGAGCTCCGGCGGTTGCACCGCGTAATAGAACGTCAGGACAATCGGCCCGACAATCAGGCCGAAGGCCAACGTTCCGACGATGACCGGATAGATCACCGCCGCCCGCTCGAAATTGCGCAGGCTCGCCAGCAGATCGTCTGCCTTTATCATGTCGCGGGAGCGAAGCTCGATCTGGCGCCGGAACTGACCGATCAGCTCCGCGGGCGTCATGAACTGGAGCGCCGTGCCGCCGCCGGCATACCCGTCTTCGTAGTGACCCCGCAGCTTCAAGCGGCCGGCGCCATGCAGGCTGATCGTGCGACCTTCGCTTTCGACGCGGCTGAGTGTCGGATCACCGTGGTAGGGATAAGCGACCGATATGGCAGTGCGCCAGTCGGGCTTGAGTGTGAGCATGCGCATCAGCCTGCGGGCCACGAACTGGTCGGTCCAGAAACCGTAATACCAAGCGCACGCATAAGAAAGCAGGATGTAAAGCATCAGGACCGGGTTGCCATAACCCGTGCTGCCGCCATTGAAGAGGTACGTGATGAAATGTATTTCCGCGAGCCGTGCCCCGGCGACGGCAATGACGAGAATGGAAATCACGCGCTGCGGACCGATGAAAAACATCCGGCCCAGCGTCTTAAGGATTTCCATCAGCCGCTCGAAGAGAATGCCGAGGAAAAGCAAGATCCACATGATCCCGCCGACGAAAAGGAAAGTTGGGGCAAGAAGATGGTCGGGTACGAACAGGGTCAGCAGCGACCCGGGCAGAAGGAGTTCTACCGGATAGCGAACCGGAGCGATTGCCAAGGCGGAAAAGAAGGCAGCTTTCGCCCCGCCCCCCACGAAACTGTAGCGATCCTTGGGAAGAAACAGCTCCACCTCTGGCAGGGCATCGGCCAATCCTCCATCGGCTGTCGACCTGAATAGCGCTGCGGCAAAACCGAATGCAGCAGCAAGCGCGACGGTCATCGCAAGAACGACGGCCACGCCCACGTGCAGTCGGGGTGCGGCGACCATCTCTCCGTAGACCTCGGGCAGAGAACTCCACAACAGCAATGCCAGCATCGCAACCAGACATGTCAGTTGCCCGGTCAGCAGATAGTTGTTGGCGACTTGGCGACGCTCGGCAAGAGCGTTGAGACCCAGAAAAAGCACAAGTCCGATCACCAGCAGAATGAGGTTCGGCCAATCGGTTTCCATGGTGGGGCCAAGTGCCAGCATGACGGTCAGCACCAGAAACAGCGCCGGCGCGTACCAGGGATAACGGTCCGGGGCGAGCAGTTTCCAGTAGGCGCGTCGCCTTGTCGGAAGCGGCCGGTTGGCCCACGCATCCAGACGTCGCCAGCCGCGAACGAAATCCGCAACCCTGTCGTTCAGCCAGGGATAGGCTTTCCGAACGAGAGACCGGCCGCGTGGTTGAACCTGCGTCATCACGCCATCTCCCCCTGTGGTGGCGAAAGCAAAACGTCGGCCGCCTTCTCGGCGATCATGTAGACCGCGCAGGCGAGGAAATAGCCGGGAATGCGGGGAAAGACCGACGCATCCACGATCCGCAACCCATCGACGCCATGCACCTTGAACCGGCTGTCCGTCACGCCGCCGCTGTCCCGCGGCCCGATGGCGCAGGTCCCGCAGGCGTGGTGACCCCATGCGTTTTCGGCCACGTAGTTGCGCAGTGCTTCGTCGCTGTCGCGCCAGCGGCCGGGCTCTTCCTCTTCGGCAACGAGGTCGTCCATCCCTTCGGCCACTTTGCGCACGAAACGGACGCCCTTTACCATCGCATCGAGATCGCGACGGTAATCACCGCTGCCTTCGGCAAACGAATGGAACTGAATGTCCGGGTCTGTCCGCCAGTCCGAAGATCGCAGCCTCACCGTACCGGCTCGGTTTTCCGTATAGGCCTTCAGCACGACCCAGCTCAGATAGTCTTTCTTTCTGATCCGCTGCGAATAGCCTTTGTAGTAGCCGCGGAAATCACCCAGCAGCGAAAAGCAGTGGAGATCAGGCTCGTTCAGGCTGTCGCGCGATTTGAGCGCCATGGAAAACAACAGGCCGTTGCTTGTGTAGTTGCCAAGACGAAAGCGCCGCCACTTGCGGTATTCCGCGTCACGGATCGAATAGGCTGCGTTTTTAAGCGTCGCCCAGGGCTTGTTCATGCGGCTGACGACGCCGATCTCATATCGGTCCTGCAGATTGCGGCCAACGCCCGGCAGATCTTCGACGACGTCGATCTCGTAACGAGCGAGATGAGCGGCATCGCCAATTCCCGACAGCATCAGGATCTTCGGCGATGCGAAAGCGCCGGCTGCGAGGATGACCTCTCGCCGCGCCTCAACGAAGAGTTCGTTGCCGTTCGCATCGATCGCGTGGACGCCCACGGCGCGCCTATCCTCAATCGCAATACGCGCCACCGCTGTTCTCAGCCGGATATCGAGCCTGTCGGGATACCTCGCCTTGACGTCGAGCAACCGTTCGCGCGGCCCATGCCGCACATGCCTGCGGGTGGAAAGGGGCGCGATGCGGATGCCGCTTGCGAAGGGGTTCCAGACCCGGTGCGCATTCGGATCGGTTTCCGCCGTCTCCCATTGCGTCCCGGAATGACCGAAGGCATCAGCTGCCGCGCGCACACAGCGCAGAAGCGAGCTCAACAGCAGGCGGTCGCGGATTGGTCTCAGCGGAAAAACCAGTTCCGTTTGCATCCAGCCCCACCAGCCGTGTCCGGTCGGATTGAGACCAGTGAGGAAGGAAAGCCAGCGCCAGAAAAAGATGCGGTAGCGGCAGCGTTCGATCCGTTCGAAATAGGTCTGCATATGCGCAGCCCGCCAGCTCTCGTCGCCTGTGAGGTCGCGGATATGGTTCCAGTCGCAGGCATTCGGTTTGACGATGATCATCGCATGATGGGCACTGCAGCCACCCAGCCCCTGTGCACGGGGATAGAGAATTCCGCCCTTTTCATCGCAGTACCGCCAGTCGCGTTTCTGCACGGCCGTATCCTCATAATGCCTGACATAGTAATCACGCGCCAAACCCTCGTGTTCGGACGCGAAAGCATGGAACGCCGGCACTTTATAAGCATCGGCCAGAGGCATATCGGGGTCGTCATCTGCAACCGCATCGCTGTAAGGCCGTTCGGCGAGCGGATCACCACCAGCTTCGATCACCAGAACGGTGCACCCCGCCTCCACAAGCCGCGCAGCCACGACCGCCCCACCCGCACCGGCGCCAATCACGATGTAGTCGTGGGTCGCTTCGCTCCCTGCCATGTCACAGCTGCTTCAGGAATGAAATCAATGCGTCCTTGTCCGCCTGCGACAGATCCGAGCCGAAGGCATGTCCCGCATTGACGACGTAATCGGGGCACTTGCTGAGGGTCACGAGCCGATCGATCAGGCCGGTCTCGCGCACGACCGTCTCGGAATGGCTCCGCACCGCCGGGTCGGCCAGTTCCTGCGCGGAGCATTGCCCGCCCAGCTCTGCGAAGGCCGAAACCAGGCCGGGACCATTGGTGATCAGCCGCTTGTAAACGGGCCAGGCGTCTTCGTCATGATCCGGCAAAAGCTTGGTATTGACCAGCGCATTGACCGGAAATCCCGACGGGAAGGGCCCGAGTGCAATCGATCCGTCATCCTTGAACGCCCAGGGCGCAATGCGGCTGAGCAAGCCGCTAAAGGGGCGGATCTGATCCGGCACGAAGCCTTTTGGGATGATCAGGCAGGAAGGGGCGCTGGTACGATAGATATAGCCTGGCACGGCCTCTTCGGTCGCTTTGTCCATCCGCCGCGTTTCCGGTGAAAGCATCTGCCGGATCGACGTGTCGAAGGCCGAAAGCCGGTTTTCGATACAGGGCATGTAGGGGTCTTTGGGATCCGCAGCAGGGCAGGCGCTGGGAGATCGTGGGTAGTTTCCGTTGCCGGAGTTTGCCTGCGTACCAGACGTCCCAACAGGCCCGCTTTCCGTATCCTTGCCATAACGCGGATAGGAATAGGGGATCTCGTGCCCGACGGAATTGTTGAGGAGATACGGCGCCGTCGACCAGAGGCTGATCAGCGAAGGCGGTCGCAAATAGCCGCGTCCGTTACCCGGTGATTGCATCGGCGTTGCTGCACCCGAAACCGGATGATGCACCGTGACTTCCTTCGGTGCAGGCAGGGTTTTGTATGTCGACGAGGTGAAGTTATCCCAGATATCGCCGGCCAGGCCATTGGTGGCGATGGCACTGCACGCATTGGTGCGCACCAGATCGATCGGCACCCTTCGTTCATTTGACAGATAGTTGTCGACGAGAAAGTCCGGTTTCTCGGCCTGCGCACGCATCAATTGTTTGAACTGTGCCGATTGTGCCCAGGCCCAGTAGCGGTCCCAGCATTCACGGTACTGCGGCCCCGCGCCGCCGCCCTCGCAGATGCCCTCGCCAACGCCGAATTCGGCCGGAGCCTTGGGTTGTTTGCTCGAATGGCACGCCGCGCAGTTTTCAGCGAAGACATCACGACCACGGGCTACCTGCTGCTGATCCAGCGTGGCCAGCAGCTCCTTTCCGCCCGGCGCGTCCTTAAGGAGATCGGAGCGACCGGTGACGAGAAAAAAGATCGCCATGTCGGCCGTCATCGTCTCGGTCGCCTGCCAATAGACGGAGTTCTTCTGTGCATCCGGAACGCGGATTGGCGATATCTTCTGGCCACCCAGGAAGGGGCGGAAGTGCAGAAGCCACTCTTCGCTGAACAGCCCGATGTTCAAGTAAACACGGTTGAGCGCCCCAAGCGTGCCGACTGAGTCAGACCCATCCTTCAGCACCCGCATCGAAGCAGACTTGCCATCCCGCTTGTTGAAGAAGGCATGCAGTGCCGCCGTCTGCGAGTAATCCTGAAACTGCTTGTTCGCCAGCTCGTCGCCGGTCAAATTTTCCCAGCCCGTACCGGATGCAACTCCAAGGCGCGCTACTGTCTCATAGACCGCATTCATCGTGCGAGGGTTGTTGATGTAATCGCTCGAAACGAGCGAGGTATCCAGCGAGCCCGGCGGATTGGTGTGGAACAGCTGGAAAAGGAAATTGCCTTCGTTCGAGGTCGGCTTATCGTCCTCGCCGCGCGGTTGCGTGTTCCAGAAGAAGATCCGGTCCACCCAGAAGTACTGCGCTCCCGGGTTCGAGGTGATCTGCGAAAACTGCGGCCTTTCCACATCCGCAGGCGGCGTGATCGGGTTCGGTCCGACATGGCAGAACGCGCAGGACATGCCGACGCGGTACGGACGCACCAGATCCTTGTCGTTGTAGTAGGAAGGGTCGTTATAGTAGCGGTCGGGGTCCCACTTTTTTGAGGCCTTCAAGTCGAAATCCGGGTTGGAAAACAGGCGCAGCCCCATCACGCCGGTCGGTTCCCCGTAATAGGAGCCGACCGGCAGGGTCACCTCCCGGGCTTCAAACTCAACCGGTTTACCCCGCGCACCCACTTCCACGCCGGGGTATCGCCTGTCCGCGTCCGGATTGCCGCCGAACGGATCGGGAGGCGTGTCAGTCCGGCGCTGGTCGAGCCACAGTCCGAAGTGTTTCGGGTCCGGTCCCGTCGCCTCATCGAAGCCCGGCTCATTGACGAGCCCGAGATACCGAAAGCGATTATCGCGGCCATAGGCCTGGCTCGGATGCGAGGAAACCGTCTTCAGAAGATCAAATGCTCCGATCGTGTTGCGCGCGGCAAAATCCCAGAAGCGATCATTGCCGCCGGTCCAGACAATCCAGGCATTCTGACCGCGGATTGCCGCCTGTCGGATCGCCTCGGGGTCAAGCCCCGTCGCGGCTGCAATCTGGCGGATTTCCTGCGGGTACTCCCCTCCCTCAATCCCATTGAGGATTCCCTTGTCCATCTCGGCGAAATAGGGCTCGGTTGCGGCTGGCAGACTAGAAACGTCGCGCCGCGCAAGCTTGGCCTCGTCCTCGACCTTGCCGAACTGATCAGATGGCGGCTGGATGAGCGACCAGACGACGAAGCCGGCCACGAACAGAACGATCACCACCAAAGCGGCAGCGGTCGTGACCAGCCAGAAGAGGAAACGCTTCGCTTTCTTGGTCCAACCGTGCATGCGTCCCCCTCCCCGGTTTCAAAGTGTCTTCAGATAGGCGAGCAAATTGTCCTTTTCGGCCTGCGGCAGGTCCGTGCCCCAGAGATGGCCGCCATTGCCGTTGCCCGGCAGGCTCGTGTCATAGAGAAACCCGCCCGTTTCCGGTTGCTCGGCGCTGACGAAACCCCCGTTCACCGTGTCGACGAGATCGGAGCCGCGATAAAACTGCTTCGGCCTCTGTTCCGGAGATTTGAGGAGATCGGCAAGCGTCGGAACGCTGCCATTATGCAGATAAGGCCCACGCAACCACAGGCCCGCCATATCGACGGCCACGTAGCCTTCCGCCTTCTGAAAATGCGTGAACCCCCACCGGTAGCCAGTCTCGTAATCGGCATATCGGGACTTCGCCGCGGGGCTCCACATGTCGATGCGATGCCGATCCGTTCCGAGTTCGACAATCGGGATCGGAGATCGGTAGCGCGCACCGTTCGTGTCATGGCAGACGGCACACTGCGCCTGGTAGACCCCCTGCCCCGCATCGACGGCGGAGGCGTCAACCCGAAGGGGATCGTCCGTCTCACGACTACTCTTGAACGGCGAAGGCGGCGGCCGCTGCACCGAGGTGAAGGCGATCATCCGGTCGAGGTTTTCCTGGGTCCGCAGAAAGGTTTTGGAACTCATGCCATCGCCGATGGCGCCCGATACCGCGGTTTCGCGCACATCCGTTTGCAACCCGTCCCAATGAAGCGAGAAGTTGCGAATGTTCGTCGGGGCAAGCTCGCTCATGTTCCACAGCGGCATCATGTCGGAATTGCCGATCGTGCCGTCGTCCGGGAGCTCGAGGTTCTGGAATTTGACGGGGTTGAAAGGATCGATGCGGCCCGGGCCCCAGTCGGGTCGAGTGTCCTGCCAAGCGAACCGCCGCGCCTGATCCTGAAATGCCTTGCGCGTTGCCGGGATCAGAACGAAACGGTAGAGCAACCTCTCATAAAGCGGCATGTCGTAGATCGTGGTGATTTCCCGCATCACCCGGTCCGCGGTGAAGCGGGCATCGGCACCGACCTTGATCAGGAAGCGGATATAGGCCTGCGGATCAACGCGCGTTCCGGCACCGGCCGAGACCAGCACGCGAGGCTCATCGGGTTTAAGCCGGTAGCTGCCCTGGTGGCAGAAGGCACAGTTGGGCGAGACGCGATCGATGACACCCAGTGTCGTCACCGAAAAGCCGATTGGCACCTTGTCTCCGGCACGCCAGTACATGCCGAAGGCACCGTAGCCATCCTTGCCGTTCGGCACATGCTCCGGAAAGAGCTGCGGCAGCACGCGCCAGATCCAGTAGGGCAGGCCCTGAACCTCTTCATTGCCGATCGAGCCGTGATTGAAAAGCCGGGCGAGATCCTCCGTACGAGGGGCGGCAACCGGGCGGAAAAGAAGAAGATAAACGGAAAGCGCACCCGCCACGACGACGACCAGCAGCGCCAGAAGCGCTTTCCAGAACAGCCGGGTTTTGCGCGCGCTCATGAGCGGCCCCCGTCGGCGAGTTCCTGTTCCAGGCGACTGATGTTGAGGAGGCAGATCAGCGTCGGGATCGCCACCGAACCATCGAGAAGGACACCGGTGATATAGCCGATCGGCTGGTCGAACACCGTCACGGCAAGGAGGAAGAACACGACGCCGGCTGTGCGCGATGGAAAGACCTGCAGCCAGGCAAAGATCCGGTAGCGGTCGATATCGATCGACGCGGGAATATAGAAGACGGAGAGAATACCAAGCAGGAGGCCCGCGAACTGCGCCCAGATCACCTGGTTGACGACGATGCCGAACAGGGAAAGCAGCCATTCCGGGCAGAAGATCAGAGGCAGCACGAAACACAGGTTCAGGATCACGCCGATCCATACGACGATAGCGTGACGGGCCTTCCAGGTGCTGAGCGAGCGGGTCCTGATCATAGCGTCTTCATGTATTCGACGAGGGCATCCTTATCGGCTCCGGAAAGCTCCGTGCCATAAGCTTTGCCCTCGTGTCCGCGGTTGGAATTGCCGGTTTTTGAGGTGTCATAGAGAAACAGCTGATCTCCCGGTGCCGCATCGTCGGATCGATATCCGACCCGTGCCAGGTCGAGCACCTCGCTGCCGCGATACCACCGGGCCGGCCGCTGCGACGAGGGTTCGAGCAGATCCCGCAGCGTCGGTACGGACCCATTGTGCAGATAGGGCGAGCGGGCCCAGATCCCGTCGAGGGGATGGTTCGCATAGCCGTTGGTCTTGTGGAACCGCTTGAAACGCCACGGATAGCCCGCATAGAGCTGGTTCTGTGCGGCCGCAAAATCCGGTGTGTAGGAGGCCCAGCGGCCGCGATCCGTCGCGATATCGGCCAGTGCGACCGTCTGGCCGAGCCGCTTGAAATGATCGGTATTGTAGGAATAGGTTCCGCCTGTCTTCATGCCATGGCAACCGGCGCAGGTATCCGAGAACACCTCCCTGCCGCGCTCGGCAGCGTCGACATCTACCTTTGCCGGAAACTGTGGCGCGGGAAGATCCCACATCCATTGTTCGATGCGGCGGATCGACGATCGATCCACCGTTACCGGTGTCACACCTGCGCCGAGTGCTGCGCTCAGGTTGCGCTCGGCAACCGAATTGTTATTGCCGTCCCAGTGAAGGTTCATTCCCTCCCGCGGCCGTTGCTGCCAGATCGACGGATAATCGGAGCTTCCGTTCATCGCTGCATCACTGATCGATGCAGCGTCCATCGGAAAGTTGAACTGCAGGCTTTTGTAGGGGTTGAATGTATCGACCCGCCCGGGCCCCCATTTCTCCTGCCGCGCAACAAATGTCAGCCGTTTGCCGAGATCTGCGAATGCCGCCTGGAGGCGCGGAAAGATGACATAGCGATACACCACCCGCTCGAACGCATTGAGATGACCGCCGACTTCTGGACTGTTGATCGCGGCGATCAGCCGGTCGGCGGTAAACCCGGGATCCGACCCGAGGTCGATGAAGAAGAGAATGAATTCCTGAAGCCGCAAATTGTTTGAAGGTGCACCGTAGACCAGATGCCGCTCCGTCTGGTTCGGAAGCGTGTAGGTTCCGACATGACAAACCGAGCAGTTCAGCCAGACGCGATCGACTCCGGACACGATACGCCTGGAGACGCCGATCGGCAGGTCGTCGCCCGGCTCCTCGTAAAGCATGCCGAAATGACCCCATCCGGCCGGCCCAAGCTTGTCGGCATACATCACCGGCAGCGCCTTGAAGACCCAATAGGGTGGCCCGGTCGATGCCTCGCTGCCAATCGAGCCGTAGAGAAAATGATCTTCCTGGTTTCGGAACGCGACGACATACTGGTTGACGAAAACGAGCCAGTAGACGATCGCTGCGAGCACAAGCACTGCGATCACCACGACGATTTTCCGCTTGCGCCCGAGGACGATCTCGACCGGGGTCAGCGGATCGTTGAGATCACTCATGGCTCCGCCTCCACCGCCTGAGGTGGTGTCGCCACAACGCTTCCCGGAAAGGCCGGCGGCGTAAACACCGACATCACCTCGTCGATCATGTTCTGATGCCGGGCCTCAAACGTTGACCCGGGATACCGTTTTACCTCGTAGCAGCCGAGAGGGTTCTCCAGATCATTGAGAAGACACTTGTTGCAATAGGTGCACTCGCGGCCTTTGTCCGGGCCATTCTGGGTCTTGAGGATCTTTGGCAAATCATTGTTGGCAATCAACGGTCTTGCCATGCTGACGGCATCGCAGGCGCCGCTGCGGATCGCCTCGCCGATCACATCGGCATGCTGAAAACCGCCCGTACAGAGAACCTTGACGCTTTGATCGATGCCCCTGACCGCTTCCGTGACAGCGCGGGCATAATCGAGGTTGATGCCTTCGATGACTTTCCCCCGCCGGAAACGCCACCAGGCCACAAATGCAGGTCCCAGGACCGGATTCGAAAAGATCGAATAGTTGAAACGCGCCCTTGTGCCTTGCGAAAGCATGCCGTCATACCAGCGTCGCAGGTCGTTCAGGGGCAGATCACCCGGCGGGTTGCGGGGGTGCGGAAAGGTCGACCCGCTGGAAATATGGAAGGCATCGACACCCTTGCCGCCATCCAGCAGGAGGGTACAGATCTTAACCGTCTCGTCGAGCGTATTGCCCTTCCTGATCCAGGGATAGAGCCAGTCGTTGTGATCGACCCCGTTGATCTTCATCTGCAGGTGAAAGTCCTGACCGACCTCGCGGCGAATGGCGCGAACGATCTCCAGCACGAACCGCGCCCGCCCTTCCCAGTCGCCGCCATATTCGTCGGTGCGGTCATTGATGCCGCTGCTGAGAAACTGCGTGATGAGATAGCCGTTGGCGCCATGCAGCTCGACACCGTCGAGACCGGCCTCTTTGGCCCGGCGCGCGCCCTGGGCAAACTGCTCGACGACAGTGCGAATATCCTCCCTGCTCATCGCTTCGGCGAGCAGGCCGTGAAAGTAATCGCTTTTGTTCGTTGAGCTCAGTCCCCTTTTGTAGAGGTTTTCAGCACCGCCCATGTCCTGCTGGCGGCCCGAATGACTGAGCTGCATCAAGAACCGACAGTCGTGGGCGTGCACCCGGTCGCCGATCGCCCTCCAGAACGGGATCTTGTCATCATCATCGATCATCGCGTAGCGCACGAGGATTCGCCCACGCACGGAAACCGGCGTGAAAGACGAGATGATACAGCCGACCCCGCCGCGAGCGAATTTCTCCTCCCAATTCAGACGCGCAGAGCCGCCGTGACCGTTGTAATCGTCGAACTGCCCCGAGACATTCGATCGGAAAAGGCGGTTTTTTACCGTCAAAGAGCGGAATTTCAGCTCCTGGAAGATCTGTCTGGAATTGTCTTCGTGAGTGTACTGCTGATCGTCATGCATCATCGTTCGCCCGCTGAGTTAAGAGGACGCCAAATTCAAAGGTCAGAATTTTTGGATGCTATGCGTAAAATGCTTGTGACTGATGATCACGTTATTGCAATTTTATCGAGCTTGCAACGGGAATATGCAACCTCGAAACCGGCATTAATTCGCGAAGGTGAACTGTCGGGAGTGATCTTCTAACGACGGTTTTTCGAACGTGAGGCAAGCACGTTTCGGATGGAAAAGCTGGAATGGATCCGCAAAACCCCGGGAAGCGCCGACAGGATTTCCTTGTGGATACGCTCGAACGCGCCGGCGCTCGCAACTTCAACCCTCAAGATATAATCCGAGCCGCCGGTCATCAGGAAGCATTCCTGAATTTCCGGATGTTTCCTCACAGCAGCTTCGAACCGGTTGAGGTAATCCTCGGTCTGCCGCTCCAGCGTGATGTTGATAATCACGGCGATGGCGCTCTCGATCTGGCCATTGTCGATCAGCGCCGTATACCCGCGGATGACGCCGGCTTCTTCCAGGAGCTTGACGCGCCTCAGACACGCGGAGGCAGACAACCCGACTTCCGCGGCCAGTGCCGCATTGCTGATCCGCCCGTTCAGACGAAGGAGCCGGAGAAGGTTGCGGTCGATCGCATCTATCGCTTCCATGCATATTCTTTCAAAACACGACAGAATTCACCAGAATATCGGTATTCGTCGCACATCCTGTCATCAAATAGCACCAAACTCACCGAATATTCAAATAATCTGCTCTCACAGGGAGGGCAGCAGCATGGATATTTCGTCCTCGTTTGGTGACGCCGAAGTACAGTTCGTTGCCGAGGGTGCATCGGGATACCTGACAATCGATCTGGGTGCCCTCCGGCGCAACTACGAAACGCTCGTCTCCATGCTTCGACCGGCACGCTGCGCAGCGGTCGTGAAGGCTGATGCCTATGGACTTGGTGCAACGGTCGTATCAAGAACGCTCGGCGATGCCGGATGCCGGGACTTTTTCGTGGCCCAGTTCGTCGAGGCCATCAGGCTCAAGGATACTCTCCCTGCCGATGCACGTCTCTATGTCTTGAACGGACTGCAGCCCGGAAACGAAGAGCGCTGCGCTGCCGACGGCATCATCCCTGTCCTGAACTCTTTGCCTCAGTTGCGCCGCTGGTCTGAGCTCGCCCGTCAGGTTGGCCGATCGCTCCCCGCAGTTTTGCAGGTCGACAGCGGCATGTCCCGTCTCGGTTTGTCGCCGGAAGAATGCAGCATCCTGTCCCGGGAAATGAACGAGCATGCCGGCTTGGAATTCCAGTTCGTCATGAGCCATCTCGCATGCGCCGACGAAGGCGGACACCTTATGAACGGCGAGCAGCTGGCGGAATTTGAAAGACTTTCTGGTCTGTTTCCGGGAATTCGGATTTGCCTCGCCAATTCCGGTGGCATCTTTCTAGGAGGCGATTTCCACCACACGCTGGCGCGGCCCGGCATTGCGCTTTACGGCGGCAACCCGACCGTCGGAGCTCCAAACCCGATGGAGCCGGTCGTCAGACTCGATGTCGCCGTGGTCCAGACACGTACCGTGCCGACCGGAACCCGGATCGGCTATGGCGGATCGCATATTGCTGACCGAGAGATGCATCTGGCAACGATCGCAGCCGGATATGCGGACGGCCTGCCCCGTGCCCTCAGCGGCACGGGTGCGGTGTATCACGCTGGCGTACGACTGCCGATCGTAGGGCGGGTTTCCATGGACAGCATCATCATCGATGTCAGCGCGCTGCCAAAGGATACTTTGACACTCGGCAGTCTCGTCGAGGTGGTCGGGGAACACCAGACGCTGGAAGAGATTGCCGAGGCCGCCGGAACGATATCCTATGAGATACTCACGGGCCTAGGGCACCGTTACCAAAGACTATACCGCCAAGTTCAGCTGCAAGACGTCTAGGGGAATACCATGAAAGTCATCGTACTCGGCGCCGGCGTCATCGGCACGACTACCGCCTATCAACTGGCCAAGGCCGGCCACGAGGTCGTCGTTGTCGATCGCCAGACAGGCCCTGCGCTCGAAACAAGTTTCGCCAATGCCGGCGAAGTCTCGTTCGGTTACTGCTCTCCATGGGCAGCGCCGGGCATACCCCGGAAGGCGCTCAAATGGATCTTCATGGAGCACGCGCCGCTGATCCTGCGCCCGAAGCTTGATCGCGCCATGCTGTCGTGGATGTTCAAGATGCTGTCGAACTGCACCTCGGAGCGCTACGCGATCAACAAAAGCCGGATGCTGCGACTTTCCGATTACAGCCGGATCTGCCTTGCAGATGTCCGGGATGAAACCGGGATCGATTACGACGCGCGCATGCAGGGAACGCTGCAGCTGTTTCGCACGCAGCAGCAGCTCGACGCCTCCGCAAAGGACGTCAAGGCGCTCGCGGCCGATGGCATTCCCTATGAAGTGCTCGATCCCGAAGGCTGTATCCGGGTAGAACCGGCGCTCGCCCATGTGCGCGAAAAGATCGTCGGCGGACTTCTGACACCCAAGGACGAGACCGGCGACTGCTTCAAGTTCACTAATCTTCTCGCCGCCAAGGCCGAAGCGCTCGGCGTCCGGTTTGCCTATGGTACGACCATCAAACGGCTCGATGTCGAAGGCGGCAAGGTCAGGGGTGTCGTGACGGACCGCGAAACGCTACGCAGTGATGCGGTGGTGGTTGCTCTCGGCAGCTACTCGCCACTGATCGTGAAAGAGCACGGCATCGATCTGCCGGTCTATCCGGTCAAGGGCTATTCCCTGACCATCCCGATCAAGGATGCCAGCCGCGCGCCGGAATCAACGATCATGGATGAGACCTACAAGATCGCCATCACGCGGCTGGGCGACCGCATCCGGGTGGGCGGCATGGCCGAAATTTCCGGCTATACGAACGATCTCGGTGCGCCGCGCAGGCGCACGCTCGAACATTCCGTGACCGACCTTTTCCCCGGCGGCGATATCACCAAGGCGTCGTTCTGGTCGGGTCTTCGCCCGATGACTCCGGATGGCACGCCGGTGATCGGAGCAACCAAGATCAGTGGTCTCTACCTCAATACCGGGCACGGAACGCTGGGCTGGACGATGAGCTGTGGCTCGGCGAGGGTGATCAGCGATCTCGTCAGCGGCAAAACGCCCGACATCGATGCAACCGACCTTGCCTATGCGCGATACGCGCGCCGCTGATCGGCGTCGCACGCAAACGCGGAGCCGAGAGCAAGTTCAGGAAAGGCGCTTGTCCGCGAATTCGCTTCTGACGATGCCGTGCCGCTGCAGCTTGTCGTAGAAGGTCTTGCGGGGAATGCCGAGCGCCGCAATCGTCTGCTGCACATCGCCATCGCACGCCGTCAGCGTTTCACGAATGATCTCGGCTTCGTATCGCTCCAGCCGCTGGGGCAGCGAACCCGTTTCCGGATCGGCTGATTGCCGAGCGGGAGAGCTTGTCGGATCGAGCCCCAGAACCACACGCTCGGCAAAATGGGACAACTCGCGGACGTTGCCGGGCCAGTGATGGTCGCGCAGGTATTGGCCGATTGTTGGCGTGATCGAGGGCGCTTCCCGATCGAAGCGGGTTGCGGCACGATCTGCGAAATAGCTGAACAACAGGGGAATATCGTCCCGCCGCTCCCGCAGGGGCGGAATGGCGATCGTAACGACGTTCAACCGGAAATAGAGGTCTTCCCGAAACGTCTCGCGCTGAGCC
This sequence comes from Rhizobium sp. Leaf306, assembly GCF_001423425.1. Lineage (GTDB taxonomy): Bacteria > Pseudomonadota > Alphaproteobacteria > Rhizobiales > Rhizobiaceae > Neorhizobium > Neorhizobium soli. The sequence goes on along the minus strand of NZ_LMNX01000003.1, from coordinate 300,013 downwards.
TGATCGCCCAGATCCACCTTGGACGCGGCGATGATCCGCAGATCCACGGGACGCACTTCGTTTGTCCCGAGCGGCATCACCTCGCGCATCTCCAGCACGCGCAGCATCTGCACCTGCGCAGACATCGGCATGCTCTCGATCTCATCGAGAAAAAGCGTGCCGCCGCTCGAGTGCTCGATGCGACCGATGCGCTTTTTCTGCGCGCCGGTGAAGGCGCCCGGTTCGTGACCGAACAGCTCGCTTTCGATCACCTGCTGCGGCAAGGCGCCGCAATTGAGCGCCACGAAGTTCCCGGCTGCACGGCGGCTCCATCCATGCAGAAGACCGGCAACGATTTCCTTGCCGCTTCCGGTCTCGCCGGTGACGAGGACATCGATATCGGTATCGGCGATCTGGCGAAGCATGTTGCGTAGCCGCTGCATGACCGGTGTCTGGCCGATCAACGGGGATTCCTGGCTGGAACTTTGAGCCGCTGCGCGCAGCCGGCGGTTTTCCAGTGTCAGACGTCGCTTTTCAGCAGCGCGCCGGACGCATTGCACAAGCCTGTCCGTCGCAAACGGCTTGGCAAGGAAGTCGTAGACGCCGGTTTGGATGGCCTTCACAGCCATTGGAATATCGCCGTGGCCGGTCATCAGAATGACCGGCAGCTCTTCGTCCAGACTGCGGAGGCGGTCGTAAAGTTCGAGACCATCGAGCCCCGGCATGCGGATGTCGGAGACGACGATGCCCGGGAAGTCGGCGGAAATTTTAGACAGGGCGTCCGTGGCCGAGGTGAACGCGATCGGCTCGAAACCGGCAAGCTCCAGCGTCTGGCCTGTGGCGCGCAGGAGATCGGCGTCGTCGTCTATCAGAATGACCGGCACCGCGCCCATGTCAGGCTCTGTCATGATCGTTTTCCTCATCAGCTCTCACGAGCGATATTGTAAAGCAGGTCCGTCCATCGCGGCTCTCGACCTCGATGCGCCCGCCGTAATCGGTGACGATGTCTTTGGAGATGACGAGGCCGAGCCCCAGCCCTTTTTCCTTCGACGAGTTGAAGGGCTCGAACAGGGCCTCGAGAATCTGCGGCGCGATGCCGGGACCGTTATCGCAGACATGCACCAGCACCCGATCGGGAGACACATCCGTCGTCACTTGGATCAACGCATCCGGCCGGCCCTCAACAGCCTCTAGCGCATTCTGGAACAGATTGATAAACACCTGTTCCAGCCGCAACCGGCTCCCCATCACGACCAGCCCGCTTTGCGGCGGCATGATCTTCAGCGTATCCATTCGTCCCGTGAAGCGGCTGCGAACCAGCATTGTCGCACCGTCGAAGACTTCCTGCAGCAGGACCGGTTCCGGAGCCGGTCGACCTTTGCGCGCAAGTGCCTTCAGATCATCCGTAATCGCACCGATCCGTTCCGTGAGAGACGCGATGTGATCCAGATTTTCGACCGCAATCTCGGCCCTGCCCCGTTCGAGCAGTACCTTGGAATTGTCCGCATAGGCGCGGATCGTTGCGACAGGCTGGTTGATCTCGTGGGCGACACCGGCTGCAACCTGGCCGAGGATGGCAAGCCTGTTGGCATGTACCAGATCCTGCTGGACGGACTGCAGCCGGCTCTCGGTCTGCTTGTGATCCATGATCTCCGCCTCCAGCCTGTCACGCGCAAGACTGAGGTCGATCGTGCGCGCCGCAACCCGATTTTCGAGATCTTCCCGCGCAAGCCTCTGCTGGGCAATCGCCATCTCGGTCACCTGCCGACGTCGCAGCAGGAAGGCTGCCAGCGCGAATAGTGTCGTTACGGCCAGGATCGCCATCAGCCGTGTTTCGCGAAGCGCATCCGACATCGCCTTGGAGATTGGCAGAAGATATTCGAAGCGCCAGGGGGTGGACGGGATCGGGGTCGTGATCTCCAGGAAGTCTTCTGCTCCCGCGCCTCCCGGAAGAATAGCCTGCAGCGTCCGCGCGTTGTCTCCGACCGGCTGCTGACGGATGAATGGCAGGGGAAGAAGCGGCGCATCACCGAATTGCAGACTTTGGCGAATGGCGCCGAGATCGTCCGGATCCAGCGGCTGGGTCGTCATGAACCGCCAGGATGGGAGGCTGGTGATCAGTACGACGTTGCTGGAATCAACAACGAACGAAGGGCGCTGCGAGTTGCGCCAGTCCGCTTCCAGCTGATCGAACTCCATCTTTGCAACGACCACGCCGAGCGGCGCTTCGGCCGGACCGACGCGTTGCGAGATGTAGAGACCGGGCCGTTTGCTGACGCTGCCCAGTGCGAAATGTTCAGCCGCCCCCTTCTGCATCGCCCGCGTGAAATAGGCACGGAAGGTATAGTCGTTGCCGACAAAGCTTGTTGGCTCCCGCCAATTGCTCGACGAGATCGCAATCCCGTCCGGGCCAACGACATAGATCACGCTGGCATTGGTCTTAACGACCAGGTCTTCGAGTTTGGCATCCAGTGCCTCTCTCTTCGCAATAGCCGCATCGGCGCTCAAGTTGACCAAAGCGTCGCGGACCTCGCGGTCACCGGCCAGAAGCAACGGTAGCGCCCGCGGTCGCTCGAGCACGGCCTGCAGAAGAGCAACCTTCAGGTCCGCATCCGTTCGAGCCTGCGCTTCCAGTCGCGTTAACGCTGATGCACGGCCGTAGCGCTCGACCGCAAACCCTGCGGCGACCACGATGCTGATCGCAGCGACGCCAAACACGATCCAGGCCAGCCGAAATTTCCGAACCAGGTGCTCAGCAGGCTGAGGATCGTTTGTGTAGGACATCGCCCCTATGAGCATAATTTCGCACAAACATCAAGGACGAGTGCGGTACTCCGCACAAATCGTTTTGCGTGACACCGGGTTAAGATAGCGCCGTCAAGTTAATTCAATAACTTAGTCGATAGGTGCGGATCTGGCACGTCCCTTGCTCACCTCAAGTTCGATTCTAAGAACATGCCCCGGGTGGGAACCTTGAGCGGGGCGACTGGAGGACTTTATGGATATCTCGACACCCGCTGCCGGCAAGCCGGCGGCACTGCCATTCTATCGCCACCTGTATTTCCAGGTTATCGTCGCGATCATCGCGGGCATGCTGATCGGCCACTTCTGGCCTGAATTCGGCGCCAGCCTGAAGCCGCTTGGCGACGCCTTCATCCGGCTGGTCAAGATGATCATCGCTCCCGTGATCTTCCTCACCGTGGCAACCGGCATCGCCGGCATGTCCGACCTGAAGAAGGTTGGCCGGGTCGCCGGCAAGGCGATGCTCTACTTCCTGACCTTCTCGACGCTCGCACTGATCGTCGGCCTGATTGTCGGCAACCTGCTGCATCCGGGTGCCGGAATGAACATCGATCCGTCCACGCTGGACGGCAAGGCTGTGGCGACCTACGCAACCAAGGCGCATGAGACGACGATCACCGGCTTCCTGATGAACATCATCCCGGAAACCATCGTTGGCGCGTTTGCCCAGGGTGACATTCTTCAGGTCCTGTTCTTCTCGGTCCTGTTCGGTATCTCGCTCGGCATGGTCGGCGAAAAGGGCAAGCCGGTCACGGACTTCCTGATCTCGCTCACTGCCCCGATCTTCCGTCTGGTCGCGATCCTGATGAAGGCCGCTCCGATCGGTGCCTTCGGCGCGATGGCATTTACCATCGGCAAATACGGCATCGGCTCGGTCGCCAACCTCGCCTACCTGATCCTGACATTCTACATCACCGCACTTCTGTTCGTGATCGTGGTGTTGGGCGCCGTGGCGAAGTATAACGGCTTCTCGATCTTCTCGCTGATCCGCTACATCAAAGAGGAACTGCTGCTCGTTCTCGGCACCTCGTCGTCGGAAGCAGCGCTTCCCGGCCTGATGCAGAAGATGGAACGTGCGGGCTGCAAGCGCTCGGTTGTCGGTCTGGTCATCCCGACCGGTTACTCGTTCAACCTCGACGGCACCAACATTTACATGACGCTGGCAGCACTCTTCATCGCCCAGGCGACGGGAATCGACCTGTCACTTGGTGATCAGATCCTGCTTCTGCTCGTTGCCATGCTGAGTTCCAAGGGTGCCGCCGGCATCACCGGTGCAGGCTTCATCACGCTGGCTGCAACGCTATCGGTTGTTCCCTCCGTCCCAGTCGCCGGCATGGCGCTCATCCTCGGCATCGACCGCTTCATGTCGGAGTGCCGCGCCCTGACCAACCTCGTCGGCAACGCGGTTGCGACCATTGTCGTCGCACGCTGGGAAAACGAGCTGGACAAGGACATGCTGGACAAGGCGATGGCCGGTGAGCTGACCGGCGATCCGGTAGCGCCTGTCCTGCAGCCGGCGGAATAAGATACGCTCCCAAGCGTCAAAAGGGCGGTACCTTTCTAAGGTGCCGCCCTTTTGATATGTGGCCTAACCCAGGAGCGCTGCTGCGTCGCGCAGGGCAACGCCGCTGATACCGGTCTGCATCATCGCCTTGACCAGAGCCGTGATCGCATCGGCCGCGCTGGCAATCGACATCCCGCCGTCGCGGATGTTCGATATGCAGTTGCGTCGGGAATCGGGCGTGCCTGACCTCGGTTCGTAGGTGACATAGGCGCCGAGACTGTCGGCTGCCGAAAGCCCCGGTCGCTCCCCGATCAGAATGATCGATAGCTTGGCGCCCAGTGCCTCGCCGACCGGGTCGGCCAGCGCAACCCGCGCATTTTCAGCCAGAACGATCGGCGCCAGGGAAAGATTCAATTCCTTCAAGCGTGTTTGAAGCGCTTCGATCAGCGGCGTTGCGTTGATTTCCACCGCATTGGACGACAATCCATCGGCGACAACGATGACCACATCGAAAATGTCGCCGCTTTCGGGTCTCACCGAACGAAGCAAATCGACAGACGGTCCGGAAAGTTGCCGGCCAAGATCCGGGCGACGGACGTATGTTCCGCGATCTTCCGCAAGGCTTGCGACCTCGATTGCGCCAAGGCCCATCGACTTCAGACGCTGCGAAAGGCCATGGCGATCCATCCCGCTCCACACCGCCTCGCGAGCCCGTGCGTGATCCATCAGGAACGCGAGTTGCACCTTTGTCGGCTGACCGGCGCCGAAGCGTCCGAGCGATACCCGGGCCGCGGTCATCGACCTGAGATCGAGGCTGCGCTTTTCGGTGTCTTCCACCGGGACAGGCTGATCGCGATCCGTCATGCCGAGGCTCCAAGAAGAGCAAGCTCGGACAGGTGCCGGGTCAGCCGCACCGGATCGTCCTTCAAATAGCCTGCCGGATCGGTGAGCCCCATCTCGTTCAACCATGCTTCGAATTCCGGTGCAGGCGGGCGTTTTAGAGTCTCGCGGCAGTAAACGGCGTCGTGGTGCGACAGAGACTGGTAATTGAGCATGATATCGTCAGCGCCTGGCACGGTGATGACGAAGTTCACATTGGCGGCACAGAGCAGCGTCAGGAGCGTATCCATGTCTTCCTGGTCAGCATCCGCATGGTTTGTGTAGCAGACGTCGACCCCCATCGGCAGACCCATGAGCTTGCCGCAGAAGTGGTCCTCCAACCCGGCGCGGATGATCTGCTTGCCGTTGAAGAGATATTCGGGGCCGATAAAGCCGACGACCGTGTTGACAAGAAGCGGATCGAACGCCCGAGCAACCGCATAGGCGCGCACTTCCATCGTCTGCTGATCCACACCGAAATGCGCATCGGCGGAAAGCGCCGCACCCTGTCCGGTTTCGAAATACATCAGGTTCGCATCGACAGGGCCGCGTTTGAGAGCCCGCGCCGCGTCATGGGCTTCCTTTAGGATCGCCAGATTGACACCGAAACCTTCGTTTGCCTTTTGCGAGCCGGCGATCGACTGGAATACCAGATCGACAGGAGCCTGTTGCTCGATTGCCCGGATGGCCGTCGTGACATGGCCGAGGCAGCAGGTCTGGGTAGGGATCGACAGACGGGAGCGCAACTCATCGAGCAGGGAGACGATCCGGACGTAATCCTCGATGCTATCGGTTGCGGGATTGACGCCGATCACCGCATCGCCCGACCCCATCAGTAAACCGTCGACGGCGGACGCTGCGATGCCGCGCGAGTCATCCGTTGGATGATTGGGCTGGTTGCGGGTCGAAAGCCGGCCCGAAAGACCGATCGTCGAGCGGAAGCGTGTCACGACCTCGCGTTTGGCCGCAACCGAGATCAGGTCCTGAACACGCATGATCTTGGAGACCGCTGCCACCATTTCAGGCGTCAGACCGAAAGTGATTGCCTCCAGTTGACGCTGCCCCGTCTCGGGCTTCAACAGCCATTCGCGGAACTCGCCGACCGTCAGCGATGAGATCGGCGCGAAGGCCGAAAGGTCGTGCTGGTCGGCGATCAGTTGCGAGACCTCGTCGGTCTCGGCCGCGATCAGCTCCTCGGCGAGGAATGCCTTAAGCGGCAGGTCTGCGAGTGTGATCTGCGCCGCAAGCCGCTCTACCGGACCCTCTGCCGCCACCCCCGCAAGCTGGTCACCAGACCGCTCGGGCGTCGCCTTGGCCAAGAGATCCTTCAGATCACGGAAACGAAAGACCGTCTGCTCGATCGTGGTCTGGTAGGGCATCAGGCGATTTACCGGCTCAGAGGAACATTACGTCCATCATCACGCCAGGCTCCGACCGATGCAAGCGGCAAGCGTCATGAAATGAGATCAGCGAGCGCTTTGTGGCCGGCAAGCGCTGTTTCCAGTTCCGGAATCGTGTGATTGCCTTCCCGGAACAGGTTGATCATGACCGCAGCCGCGATACTGACGTCCGGATCGCTCCTCTCGAGATGATACTTCGCTCGCCAATTCTCGAGTACGATATCGAGGACTTCAAGTTCCGTGGGGCCGAAGGTCTTTTCCATAAATGCGGGCATGACAAACTCAAACTTCTCAGTGACGGCCATCATTTGGTCGATGCGATGCAAGCTTCAAGAGGCGGGTCATCACTTTCTTACAAATGAGATAAGTTCCAGGCCCGTGCGGAAAAACCTCTGCAACCGCAAGAAGTTAGTTGCAACGCACAATCCTCGCGGTCACGAGCAAAGCACCATCGACAGCGCCGACAGCCCTTTCACTCGTTGCTGCAATGCACAGATCTGACTGTCACGACTTTCAGGGACACAACCTCAGTCAAGATCGCAACTGAAACGAAGCAAGACGCAGAAAGTGCCATTGCGGCGACAACAAGCGTCGCAAGGTTGAGACAACTCGCCAGCTAGCACAGCACTTAGGGAAAGCATCATTAACGAGGTTGGCGAACGTCGGCGGATACAAGACGAACGAACCCACGCGCACGGCAGGAATGTCCCGCCATTGAGCGATGCGAGAGATGGAGGCGACGGAATTTGCCGTGTGGATACCAGTCACCGACGCACAGAAGCCCGGGCTCGATCACCCGGACTTCGATTGCAGCACCTTATAGGCAATGGGACCATGGTGAGACATGACGTCCTCATGCCCGCACCGAAGGTCAGCGTGGGAAGGAGGTTGCAACCGCCTCCACCAAAGCTTTTTATTCGACGGGAACAGCCGCCCCGTCGTCAGGCCTGCGGTAAAATGTCCTGAGCGTGCGTTCATCCTTGCTGGTGACCTGAAGCCAGGCACCCGGAATCTCCGTCAGTTCACGCAGAACGATCGAATGCTCGATGCCGAACAGCCGCGAAAAGCTGCGGCTGTCCTTGGCAACATCGAGATCGAGGGCAATGATCATCCCCGCCTGAATGCCGCTGAGGCGGGGATCCTGCTGTTGCAGCCTGGCAGTGAGCGCCATAAACCGGTCTGGATCCGGCGGGTTTCCCGTCACGCCGCCTCGCGACGGCGAACGGAGACCATCACCGATTTGGATGTGGGCGTATCGCTCTCTTCGCCCGCGCTTCCGATCGGCACGAGAACATTCAGTTCGGGATAATAGCCGGCGATGCTGCCCCGCGGAATGTCGTAGGGAACAAGGCGGAAATCAGATGCAACGCGGGCGATGCCGTCAGTGTACTCGCAGACGACGTCGACGCGTTCCCCAGCCTTTGCGGACAGCGCCTTCACGTCCTCGGGGTGCATGAAGATGACCTGTCTTTCGCCGTAAACGCCACGATAGCGATCGTCGAGACCGTAGACCGTCGTGTTGTACTGGTCATGCGAGCGGAACGTCTGCAGCGCAAAGTGATCGTGCCGCTTGAGGGCGGCCTGATTGACGGTCTCGGACGGCAGGGCGATATCGGAGAAGGATGCCTTACCCGTCGGGGTGACCCACTCGCGATGGGCAGCCGTGTTGCGCAGGTGGAAGCCGCGCGGCTTGCGCAGACGCGCGTTGAAATCCTCAAAGCCCGGAATGGTCGCCTCGATATGCTTGCGGATCAGGTCGTAATCGTCGGCCAGAGCCGCCCAGTTGATCATGTCTGAGCCGACGGTGGACGCGGCCATGCCGGCAACGATCGCCACTTCCGAGAGAAGATGCGGCGAGGCAGGCCTGTTGATGCCGGCCGAGCCATGCACCATGCTCATCGAATCCTCGACGCTGACGAGCTGCGAATTGCCGGCAGAGTTAAGATCGATCTCGGTGCGGCCAAGGCAGGGCAGGATGAATGAGACATCGCCCGGCATCAGATGCGAATGGTTGGGCTTGGTCGCGACATGCACGGTGAGTTTGAGCTTGCGAAGCGCCTGCTCGACCAGTGCGCTATCGGGCGTGGCACGGGCAAAATTGCCGCCGAGCCCGATGAACGCCTGTGCGGAACCATCCAGCATCGCGCCGATTGCGGCGATCACGTTATGACCATTGGCGCGCGGCACCGCGAACCCGAATTCTTTCTCGAGCGCGTCGAGGAAGGCAGCCGGAGGCTTTTCGTTGATACCGACCGTCCGGTCGCCCTGAACATTGGAATGACCGCGCACAGGGCACAGTCCGGCTCCCGGCTTGCCGACATTGCCGCGCAGGAACATGAAGTTCGAGATTTCGCGAATGGTCGCGACCGAGTGCAGATGCTGGGTGATACCCATGGCCCAGGTGCAGATGACGCGCTCTGCCTGCATGTAGACGTCTGCAGCGCGTTCGATCGCTTCGCGGGTCAGGCCAGACTGCGAGATGATCTCATCCCAGCTGGTTGCCTCGACCGCGGCCAGATAGGCGTCGAAGCCTTCGCAGTGTTCGGCGATAAACGCGTGATCGAGCACGGACGGACGGCCGGCTGCAACAGCTGCTGCTTCCGCGGCCAGAACCGCTTTCGACATCCCGCGCACGGCGGCCATATCGCCGCCCAGTTGGGGCTGAAGATAGTCGCTGGCGATATCGGTCGCGCCGCCACGCAGCATCTGCAGCTTGTCCTGCGGGTCCGAGAACCGCTCCAGACCGCGCTCCTTGACCGGGTTGAAGACGACGATCTGGGCACCGCGGACCGCCGCGCGCCGCAGGTCGCCCAGCATGCGCGGATGGTTGGTACCCGGGTTCTGGCCAATCACGAAGATCGCGTCGGCCTTCTCGAAATCCTCGAGCAGGACCGTTCCCTTGCCGACGCCGATCGACTGGCGAAGAGCCACGCCGCTCGCCTCATGGCACATGTTGGAACAGTCGGGGAAATTATTGGTGCCGTAGGCGCGCACGAACAGCTGGTAGAGGAATGCCGCTTCGTTGCTGGCGCGGCCGGACGTGTAGAATTCAGCGCGGTCTGGGCTGTCGAATCCCTTGAGAATGTCGCCGATCTCGGCGAACGCGTCCTGCCATGTGACCGGGAGGTAGCGATCGCTTGCCGCGTCGTAACGCATCGGATGGGTGAGACGACCGTTGAGCTCAAGCTCATAGTCGGACTGACGGCGCAGCTCGGAAACGGTATGGGCAGCAAAGAATGCCGGTGTTGCGCGTTTTTCGGTCGCCTCCCACGAGACGGCCTTCACGCCGTTCTCGCAAAATTCGAACGAGGAGCCATGCTCCGGATCGCCCCAGGCGCAGCCGGGACAGTCGAAACCGTCAGGCTGATTGGCCTTCAGCATTGCCCTTGCACCGGACAGCGGAGAGCCGCTGTTCAGCAGCTGCTTGCCGCAGCTTTTCAATGCGCCCCAGCCGCCTGCGGCCGACGATTTTTTACCGATAAATCCTGTATCCATGCTGCATCTATTTGTCGCGGGGACGATTTGATCAAGCGGCAGAACAGCATGGCTTGATAGGAAATATCTATCGTCCTTCTAAGGGGCTCCGATTTATAGTGGTCCGTCGCGGAACTTCTCATCACCGGGATTGAAAGCGCGGCGTCTGCGGCTATTCTCGCGCCGAACTGAAGCGACATCTAGATACCGAGCGGAACGGCTACGCAGGAGAGAACATGACAGAAAGTGCTGCCATCCATATCGGCTTTGACGATCTGGTCGCTTTGCTGAAGACGATTTTCGTTCGCAACGGCGTATCTGAGCCAAATGCCCAGATCCTTGCCGAAAACTGTGCCGGCTGTGAGCGGGATGGCTCTTTGAGTCACGGGATTTTCCGCATGCCGGGATATGTATCCTCTCTGAAGAGCGGCTGGGTCGATGGCAAAGCCGTGCCGGAGGTGGAGGACGTCGCCCCGGCCTTTCTCCGCGTCGATGCCAAGGGCGGATTTACCCAGCCGGCGTTCTTCGCCGCGCGGTCCCACCTGATCGAAAAAGTCAAAGCCAACGGCGTTGCGGTCCTTGCTATCCGTCGCTCGCATCACTTCAGCGCGCTTTGGCCGGATGTCGAACCGTTTGCGGATGAGGGGCTTGTCGCCCTGAGCGTCGTCAACAGCATGGCCTGTGTTGTACCGCACGGTGGCCACAAGGCGGTGTTTGGCACCAACCCGATTGCCTTCGCCTCGCCGCGCGCGGGCTCTGCTCCATTCGTCTTCGATCAGGCGTCTTCAGCGATCGCTCACGGCGACGTGCAGATCGCGGCACGCGCCGGGCATGACCTGAAGCCCGGCATGGGTGTCGACCGCAACGGAGAACCGACAACCGACCCGAAGGCAATTCTTGACGGCGGTGCTCTGCTGCCATTCGGCGGGCATAAAGGCAATTCGATCGCGTTGATGATCGAAATCCTCAGTGCGGCCCTGACCGGCGGCTATTTTTCAGGTGAGTTCGACTGGAGTGGCCACAAGGGTGCGCAGACGCCATTCACTGGCCAGTTTTTTGTGGTTATCGATCCCGAGCGGGGCGGCAATTACGCTTTTGCCGACCGTGTTGCGCAGATCTGCGACCTTGTCCTCGATGCCGGTCAAGATCGTCTTCCCGGGGAGCGGAGACATAACACTCGAAAGGCTGCCCTCGCAAATGGCATACCGCTCTCGCCCCAAAACCATGACATGCTGATGGCTCTCGCTACACCCTGATGTCTCGTATTTGCAAATGCAATTTCGCGAATATGAACTTCACCGTGCGGAAGAGAAAAAACTTGTCATCGGGGGTAACTATAACGCAGCAAACCCTTTGCCTTTTGCTTGCAAGAAAACATAAGGAGGCATGTAAGGAATGCTTGGAATCAATTTACATCGACAATCTTTAGCCTGACCTACTACATTTTAACTTGCGCAAATATAAGCGACCCAATTCTCAGGAGATTTCATGCGTATCGTAATGGTTGGATCGGGCTATGTCGGGCTTGTGTCCGGAGCGTGTTTTGCAGATTTCGGCCATGACGTGATCTGCGTCGACAAGGCCGCGGAAAAGATCGATGCCCTGAAGAATGGCGTCATCCCGATCTTCGAGCCCGGCCTTGATGCCTTGGTCGAAAGCAATGCCAGGTCCGGCCGTCTTTCCTTCACGACCGAGCTTGCGCCGGCTGTCAGCGAAGCCGACGTCATCTTCATCGCTGTTGGCACCCCTTCGCGTCGTGGCGATGGTCATGCCGACCTCGGTTACGTCTATGCTGCCGCAAAAGAGATCGCAGCTTCGATCAAGGGCTTTACCGTCGTCGTGACGAAGTCCACCGTGCCTGTCGGCACCGGCGACGAAGTCGAGCGGATCATCCGGGAAGCCAATCCGGATGCGGATGTCGCCGTTGTCTCCAACCCGGAATTCCTGCGCGAAGGGGCAGCGATCGATGACTTTAAACGTCCGGACCGCATCGTTGTCGGCCTGTCGGATGACCGTGCCAAGGCTGTGATGACCGAGGTCTACCGGCCGCTGTTCATAAACCAGTCGCCGCTGCTGTTTACATCACGCCGCACATCCGAATTGATCAAATATGCTGCCAATGGTTTTCTCGCCATGAAAATTACCTTCATCAACGAGATGGCGGACCTTTGCGAGAAGGTCGGAGCCGACGTTCAGGACGTCTCGCGCGGGATCGGCCTCGACGGTCGCATCGGATCGAAATTCCTGCACGCAGGTCCGGGCTATGGCGGATCCTGCTTTCCAAAGGACACGCTGGCGCTGGCAAAGACCGCACAGGACTTTGACGCACCCGTGCGTCTGATCGAGACCACGATTGCTGTCAACGACAGCCGCAAGCGTGCCATGGGCCGCAAGGTGATCGCCGCTGCCGGTGGCGATGTGCGCGGCAAGAAAGTCGCTCTGTTCGGCCTTACCTTCAAACCGAATACCGACGACATGCGCGACAGCCCGGCAATTGCCGTCGTTCAGGCTTTGCAGGATGCCGGCGCGATCGTGTCCGGCTATGACCCCGAAGGCATGGCAAATGCCAAGCAGATGATGGACATCGAGTTCGCAGCGGGACCCTATGAAGCAGCAGAAGGTGCCGATGTCGCCGTGCTCGTGACCGAGTGGAATGCGTTCCGAGCCCTCGACCTCGACCGCCTGAAGTCCATCATGAAAACGCCGGTTCTCGTCGACTTGCGCAATGTCTATCGCGCTCAGGAAGTTGAAGCACACGGCTTTGCCTATACGGGTGTGGGCAAGAGCATCTGAACCCGGGATCCGGCACATGGCGGTGTTGCCTTGAGCGGGACAAGCAAGAACCTTCAAAGCGACCGTAATCCCTGGCGGATTTCGAACGGGGATTACGGCGCATGCGAAAGATGATCCGCTGGTTGACCTTGCGCGCCTCACCGCAACTTGGCGAGCAGCGCAGGCGAAGGCTCGACCTTGGAAGCGAACCGTTACCCTACCCGCTTTACGCGATCGGCGATGTTCACGGCTGTCTTGACCTGCTGAAAAGGGCTGAAGCCGTCATTGCGGATGACATGAGGCGATTGGGACGCCCCGGGCTCGTTGTTCTCCTCGGCGATTACGTCGATCGGGGACCCGCATCGGCGCAGGTGCTCGAACATCTATCGAGCCCCAGCGCTCTCGGTTTGAAACGCGTGACGCTTTGCGGCAACCACGACGATCTGTTCCTGCGCTTTCTGGAGCGTCCCGAAGCGTATATGCACTGGCTGGAAATGGGCGGCGACAAGACGCTCGCATCCTACGGCGTGGATCTGCAGCATCTGAGCCTCCGCCGCAAAGGTAGCGGCGCGTCTCTCATGCACGTCTTGCAGGAGGCGGTACCTGAAACGCACCGATCATTTCTTATGGATCTGCCTGTCAGCCTCAAGGCCGGCCAAGTCCTGTTCGTTCATGCGGGCGTGGCACCGGCCATACCGATCGAAGAGCAGCGCGATGAGGATATGATGTGGATCCGCGGGGCGTTCCTCAAGCAAGGGCCTGAACTTCCACATCTCATCGTAATCCACGGGCATACGCCGCAGGAAGATCCTGATTATGGGATCGGTCGCATCGGGATCGATACCGGAGCAGTCTATTCCGGAAAACTGACAGTTCTGCGTATCGATGGTGAGGAGATCTCGATTCTGCAGTGAGGACCAAGCCTTCTGCACTCGTTACCATCAGATGCGCTGGCGAGGCCGATCTGCGCCACGACTTCAAGCAGACATTGTTCGCATGAAAAAACCCGCGCCATCGGCATCTACCGTTGGCGCGGGCTCGTTGTTTTGCTTGTCAGATCAGACCGTGCGGCGACCGACGGTCTCCGTCACGACCACGTTCTTCTTCGTCCCGAAGCTGCCACCGACCCAGCCGGCGATTGCACCGAGTGCCAGGGCGATGAAGCCAAGGATTGCACCAGCAGATACGGCAGTTGCCGTGGCTTCTGCGGCTTCAAGTGCCTGCTGCTTTGCAGCTTCGACGTTCTCGCGGTATGTTGCCTCATACTGCTGAACCTGCTGGCGAGCCTGTTCGACCGGGATGTTCTGCGAGCGAGCGATTGCTTCAGCGGCACGGTTGCGGGCATCTTCTGCCTTTGCCTGGTCGCCGGTTACGGCTGCCTGAACGGCTGCAACTGCAGCGTTCTGGAGAGCCTGCGGATCGTTACCGGTTGTGCTGCGGATCTGCTGCTCGATACCGGCCATCGGGTTGGCGGAATTGGCAATTGCAGGCGCTGCGGTCGACGCAGCCGTTGCTGCCGTCTTGCCAACGCCACCGATGACGCTCGACAGGCCGCTGAATGCGCCGCCGACGAGTGCGCCGATCGAGGTTGTCAGCATGTAGAGGACCACGAGCGTTGTAACAGCCCAGGTCGTCAGACCATGGTAACCGCCCGTCGAGTTGCTCGGGCGGCCGGACAGGCGGCTCGAGACGTAGCCGCCGACGAAGGCCGCAATGATCCCGGCGATGACAAACCAGATGCCGCCGGCGATTGAGAAGGTGCTGGCAGTCGGGTTGTCGGAGGTGACCGGATCAAGCACCGCGGCACCAAGACCGACGCCGAGAAGATTGAGCAGGAACTGCACTGCAAGCGCGATGACGACGCCTGCAAAGATTGCTCCCCAGGATACTTTGTTCAGTGCCGACGTCGCATTGACTGAGACGCCATGAGTGGTTTCGTGCGGTAGATGGGTTGTGACTGGTGTTACCATGATGGTGATCCTTAAAGCGCCTCACAGACGCGTGAGTGCGCCGTTAACAGTTTCGCCTCATTCAAGTTCCGTCAAAATCGTCGGACAACACGAAATATTGGAACAAAAGCAACATAATCACCTTCGACGGTTAATTCTGAGCATGAGTAATATTTCCGGGGAACAAGCATCTTGCCCGGTGGTTGGGACGAGACCTACAACCAAAGGAATACCTCAATGTTCATGCGAGTTGATCAGCTGCAGGCAAACCTGCCGGCACCGAAACGTGCTGACCCCAATGCTGCCGCAGCACTCCAGGAATTGCTGGGCGGGAAATATGGAGAAATGTCGACGCTTGGAAACTACATGTTTCAGAGCTTCAACTTTCGGTCCAAGGAAAAACTGAAGCCGTTCTACAGCCTTGTTGCCAGTATCACTGCAGAAGAACTTGGCCATGTCGAGCTTGTCAGCAATGGCGTTGGAATGCTCAACAACGGCCCGGACATTCCAGGGGGCGACGAAGGCGACGGCGGCGATATTTCGGGCGCACCCTTCGAGGATATGAAGGATATGCGGTTGGCCGCGGCTTTTCTGTCCGGTGGCGGTGGAGCCGCTCCGATCAACAGCAACGGCGTATCGTGGAATAACGATTTCATCACCAGCACGGGCAATGTCGTCGTCGATCTCTTGCACAATTTCCATCTGGAATGCGGTGCCCGACTGCACAAGCTGCGCGTCTACGAAACGCTGACGGACCCGACCGGTCGCGAAGTCTGCGGCTATCTTCTCGTGCGCGGTTCGGTTCACGCCCATGCCTACGCATTGGCGCTGAAGAAAATCACCGGCGTCGAAATCGAAAAGTTCCTGCCGACACCGAACATTCCGCTGTCCAAGATCCCGGAATGCCAGAAATACCTGGATGAGGGTTCGCATCGCCGGCTCTACACGTTCAGCCCGAACGACTACAAGGAAATGGCGGGCATCTGGGGGAATGGCGAAGTCGCTCTTCCGAACGATCCTCCGGGCGAGCTCGAAGTCGTCGATGGAATGCCCGACGGTGGCAAGATCCATCAGTTGACCGGCGTTCCCTCGGCATTCACGCCGGATTACGCGCCGGAAGAAATGTTCGAGATCGCAGAAAAGCTTTACAAGAAGTCGCGTTAATTCAGTCGGCGGCGGGGACTTTGGTCCTCGCCGTTTTTCATTGGACGTGTCACCCGTCCAGGGTCTGCAGCAGCTCCGAAATCCTGATCGTCGAGAAGTTGGAAACCGTATCGCAGACTGCGTATGGCAATATGATCAGGTCGCCGTGCCGCATTCCACCGCATGTGTAGACGACGTTCGGGACGTACCCCTCACGTTCCGACTTTTCCGGACGAACGAGCGGATCGCGTGACCGGGCGAGAACCTTCGAGGGATCCTTCTTGTCGAGAAGTGCGGCCCCGATCGCATACCGACGGACCGGGCCCACACCGTGTGTGAGAAGCAACCATCCTTCGTCGAGCTCGATGGGGGATCCGCAATTTCCCATCTGTACGAACTCCCAGGGAAATTTCGGACGCAGGATCGCTTGGCCGCCGTTCCATTCGTGCAGGTCGTCGGAGTAGATCAGGTAGAGATTTTCGTTGTCCTGCCGACCAATCATCGCGTAGCGACCATCAATCTTCCGCGGAAACAGCGCCATCCCTTTGTTCATCGCCGCGGTGCCGGTCAACGGCGTCATCTTGAACGATATGAAGTCGCTGGTCTGGAGCAATTCCGACCGGATGGCCTTGCCGCTGTAAGCGGTATAGGTCGCATAGAACGTCTTTTCCTCATTCTCCTCCGTCTCGAATTCGACGAAGCGTGCATCTTCGATGCCGTTCGACTGAGCTGGTGTCACCGGAAAGATGACGCGTTCGCTGATATGCTGGTCGGCGCTGAAACTGAGTTCGACGCTCTCATCCGGTGAGCCTGACAGTGGCGTTTGGATCGTTGGGGTGGATGCAAGCCGTGCAGTCGGTTCTATCTCCACGCCGCCATCGGGCGCGATCAGTCCCGTGCGGAACGTCAACGAGGAGACATGCCCCTCGCCGACGGCGCGCAGGCTCAAGACAAACCGGCGGCTACCCTCCGGCACGCCCGATTGGTCCGGGTGAGCGACGATACTGGGGTTGAACAGTGCCGAGGCTTCAAACGAATATTCGTTGAGGAAGTAGGCCCCGATCAGTTGTCGCTGCGTCGGGCTGAAAACCGTGTGCGGCGCAAAGGCTTCTTCCATCTCCTTCGCGCGTGCTTCGAACGTCGCCAGGAGGTTACGGTGGCGGCCCTCAAAATTCTCGAGCACGTCCGCAAGAAGAAGATCGGCGGCCTGCGGTTCCAGCGCCAGCACCCGATCGACAATAAGGTTCGCCCGGGTTTTATCCGTCAGGTTCAGATCCCGGGGTTCGGTGGCGGGCTTGAACGGACGCACGACCACGCGCGAGGAATCGGGTCGCAGGAAGAGCGATTGGCGGTTGACAACAACGGCTTTTGACAAAGCGATCTCATTTCATTTGAACGGAATTCGGGTTCAGGCACTCAGAGCGTGCAATTGGGAGGAGGTTGCCGATTGACTGCCGCTTCGCACGATCCTGCGGTAGTCGACGAGGCCTAAGAGGTAAGCGAGCACGGACTCGGCCCCCCTGTTCTCGTTGGGGCGTGCGCGATGCAGCCCATCGCGACAACTTCCGGTGTCGATATCCACGAGCGGGAGGGAAAGATCATTGGCACCCGTAAACCAGTCCAACGCCATCCGCGCATTGCTTTGCCATTCGGGGCGTTTCTCGGCATGCCAGGCCGTCAGGCAGGCAGAGATGGTTGCGGCCGCCTCGACCGGCTGCTGGTCGAAATGCTGCGGCGGCAAGCCGACATCACCGAAACCATCCGAACCGACCGGGCGGAAATGCCCTGTCCGTGCAGTCTGCATCGTCATCAGCCAGCGCAGGCTCTGCAGGCCAGCGGAGATATGGGTTGGCTTCTCAGCGGCCAGACCCGCAAGGATCAGAGCTTGCGGAAGACGGGCGTTGTCATAGGACAACCCCTCTTCAAACCACGGCCGATCCGGTGTGGCCACACGCGAGAAAAGCGCCATCAGCCGATCTGCAAGAGTGGACCGAACCCGTCGGGCATTGATGTCGTGTCGCCGGGCCGCGCAATATCCGTCCAACCCCAGCAACGTGAATGCCCAGGCGCGAGGTGAGGTGAAATCGACTGCTGTCGGAAGGGCTTCGGCAAACAGATCGGCAGCCCAGTTGCGTCTCGCCGAACTGGTGTCGTTGAGTGCGCATTGTCCAAGCGCCCAGAGGGTGCGGCCATGGCTGTCTTCCGAGCCCTTGTCTTCCAGCCATCGCCGGTCAAAACCCATGAAATTGCGAAAGTGCTTTTGATCCGGGTTCCACGCATGCTGGACAAAGGACGCAAACCGCGTGGTCAGGATATCGGGCAACTGGGTTTCGCCGGAGGCCATGAGAGTGACTGAAAGCAGCAGCGCCCTGGCATTGTCGTCGACGCAGTAACCATGCGACCGGTCCGGGACAGAATGGACGGCATGCTGGAATAGTCCGGTGTCGTCACACATCGACAAGAGGTACGCGAACTGGAGCTCGGGCACACCGGGCGAGCCGAGGGCCGACGGCTTGCGGCCAACTGGCGGGACAGCACCGGGCCGGATTTTTGGCTGGATGACCGCCTCAAACAGCGAGAGGTATCGCTGGCCCGTGCGCTGCCAGGTCATCGAGCGACTGGCGGCATAGGCGCGACGGCGTATCGCGTTGCGACTGTCATCGTCGGTCAGCAATGCTGCGATTTCCTGACCGATCGCCTCGGAATCGCCGAACGGTACGAGAACGCCGGAGCCATCCGCAAGGAGCTCGCTCGCGTGCCAGTACGGGGTCGATACAACGGCTTTGCCGAGCCCGAAACTGTAAGCAAGCGTGCCTGAGGTCATCTGGGCTTCGTTGAGATAAGGCGTCGCGTAGACGTCGCACATCGAAATGAAGTCGAGGAGGGTCGGCAGGTCGACGAAACGGTCGAGGAAGACCACATGGTCTTCGATGCCGAGATCCTCCGCACGCGCTACGAGCGACTGTCGATACGTCTCGCCCTCGGTCCGCACAAGATTCGGGTGGGTCGCGCCAAGCACGACGTAGACTGCGTCCGGCCTGCTCTGCAGGATCACCGGCATCGCGTCGATCATGACCTCGATGCCCTTGTTGGGTGACAACAGGCCGAACGTCAGGATAACGGATCGCCCCTCAAAACCGAGTTTCGTCTTCGCCTCGTCCGGCTCGCTGAAGGCGATTTCCGGGATTCCGTGCGGGACGAACTCGATTTTCTCCGCCGGCACATCATAGACTTCCTGCAGCAGCTCGCGCCCCCGCGCGGCCATCACCACCACCTTCGACGAGATATCGACGATATTGTTGAAGACCCGTCGCTGAGATGGTGTCGGTTCGGCAAGGACCGTATGCAACGTCGTTACGACAGGCATCGTCAGCCGTGACAGCAGCGCCAGGATATGACTTCCGTCATTGCCTCCGAAGATGCCGAACTCGTGCTGGAGGCAGACGATATCGAATTTCTCAGCGTTCAGGTATTTCGCGGCTGCGACATATTTCGCAAGGTCGTCGTCCGCGATCTGCAGATGGACGCTGTGCGGATAGTCATACACCTGGCCATGATCCGTCATGGCGACAATCGCCGTTTCGACGTTTGCTGACGTTTTCGATACCGCTTGCTCAAGATCCGTCGTGAAGGTCGCGATGCCGCAGCGGCGCGGCAGTGAGTTGCCGACGAAAGCAATTTTCCTGGTCTGGGTCATGACAGCGTCTCCGTTGAAGGGAACGCTGGAACGTCCGCTAAGGGTTGAACAAAGGTCGTCTTCCTGGGATCCGGCATGTCCCGGAGCGGACCGACGTCCCGCAGCAGGTTTTCCCGGGCGTCTTTGCCGGCATAGGCGAGCAAAGCTGTGATCGGAGCAGCACCGGCTTGTATCGATGCGTCATCCGCTTCCAGGAAAGCGGCATCACCAAGCTTCAGCGCCATCGATCCTATCGACGCTTTGCCCGCAAGGAGAAGCAGCCAGCATTCGCTTTCGGCCTTGAGTTGCCACAGCGTGTTTGCAGGAAGTGTCACCCGCTCAAGCACGAAGAAGTCGCAGGAGACGAGTAGCGTTCTCTCTTTCGTCAGATGACGCATCGGTTCCTGGCGCGGTGCCTGTCCCAGCTGCGCCACTGAAACTGCCTGTTCGATATGGAGTTCACGCGCGCTTCCATGGTCGAAGAGACGGTATGTCGTGTCACTCGCCTGCTGGATTTCGGCAATGACGAGCCCCGCACCGATCGCGTGGATGGTTCCGGCAGGGACGAAGAACGCATCGCCCGCATAGGCTTTTTGCCAGTTGAGCAGGCAACCGATCGAACCGTCGGATATGGCGTCGCGCAACTCCTCCGTGGACACGGGCGTTTTCAACCCGATCCCCACTTCGGCGCCGTCCTCAGCAGACAGGACGTACCAAGCCTCTGTCTTGCCGTTCCTCATGCCGACGGCCTGCGCCGCCGCGTCATCCGGATGGACCTGGATCGACAGTGCCTGAGACGTGAACAGCAACTTGAGAAGCAGTGCCGAAGCGTCACGGTCTGGACCGTTGCGCGCATAGCGCAGCTCGCCAATGACAGTCGTGCCGTCCGACTGGCTCCACGGCTTCAGTTCACGACGGCCCCACGGCTTTGCTGCGGGCTGCACGCCTAGATGTTCTACCGTCATGATACCTCGTGGGTATGCCGCTAAGATCAGTTCGATCTGAGGTCGTTAGCTGCGCCAGCAAATCAGGTGGAACGGTCGCTATCGCAACGATGTCAGGTTTTGAAACGCGCCCTGGGATATCGGAACCCGCCGGGCCATTCGCGCCGGCAGCCTGTCAGGCTTTGCGCAGGCATACCTGATATAGGGTTATGTCCTGCGAATTTCAATTTTTAAATAAAATCAGCCACCAACAGCTACAAAATAAGATTCTTCACGCATCAGAAATTTTATAAATTATAAGTATATTGGTAATTTACTTAGCTGGATCCAATGAGATACGCTTGAAAGGCCCGAAAAATGCAAAATTGTACTATAAATACGCGTTGCCGCGACTTAGGAATACGCTGCAACATCTAGCCAGCATTGCCCCAATGACCGGAGAGCTGTTCTGCGCTCCTTCACGCTACGTCTTCGCTCAGGACTAGCTCGGCATCGTCGCGATGCATCTCGAAAACCTGCCTCCCGATTTCCGAGCTGAAGCCTGCGCGTGCAAACGATGCGAGCTCCTTGGCCTTGCGTTTCTGATCGAGCTCCACTCTCCTGAACGGGCCAAATGCCCGCTTTCGCGCGAGCACGACCGCGGCACGCAGATCGTTCACGTCAGCGACTGCCTCGGAGGCGGTTTCCCGGTCTATTCCCTTGATCACGAGCCGCTGCGAAATCGCGCGTTTCGACCGGCCGCTTCGTTGCGCAGAACGGGTCGCGACTTCTGCGTAAGCCTGATCATCGAGAGCGCTGTTGTCATAGCCGAACTTCACGGCAAACGCCGCAAGCGCCTCGACTTGCCGATCGCCGATGTCTTCGAACTTTTCCCGCGCCTTGCGCGTGATCGCTTGCCGGAGCTGTTTTTCCGTGTGCATCCGTTTGGACAGACGATAGATAGCGGAGTTGCGCGCCCATGACAGCATACGCGTCGTCGGGATATCCGATACGTGTTTTTCAGCAAGCTCGTTGCTGCTATCGTCTGGTAAAGGCTCCAAAACCAAGTCCTTGTTCCAGTGGTATCACGCGATACCTGACAATCAGAGAACCTTGTTGTATCAACCGCGGTCAGGTTTTTTCGAACTGGATCCTGGACAAGGGCATCGCAGTTGTCACGACGACACCATCCGGCTCGTAATCGGTCGTGGCGGTTCCGTAAGAGTTCAGACTGGACGCGATAAGCCGAGAGCCAAATCCCTTTCTGGTCGGGATAGCGACGGGTGGCCCGCCGACTTCCCGCCAAGACGAGATTAGAAAATCCTCTCCCTCCCGGGCTTCGATTCTCCATGCAATATCGATGTGACCATTGCTCTCGGAGAGTGCGCCGTATTTGGAGGCATTCGTGAAAAGCTCGTGCAGCACCAGCGAGAACGACAGGGCGGCCTGGGGATCAAGCTCGATCTCCGGTCCCTCGATCCGGACTCGGTCGGAACCCTCAAGACCGATGTTGATCGTTGCGGCGTTCACGATCTGGCCAAGCGTCGCGCTCACCCAGTTCTTCTGGAGCAAAATATCGTGTGCCGAGGCGTAGGCCGACATGCGCGACTGGAGCTTCTCGCCGGCATCTTCGAGCGAGGCCGCATTGCGGATCGACTGCGTTGCAATCGACTGCACCACCGAGATGGTGTTTTTCATCCGGTGACCGAGCTCGAGCATGAGCAGGCGTTGCTGGTCGGCCTGTTCTCTTTCCTGCGTTCTGTCGCGAAGGATTTTGATGAAGCCTATGACGGTATCGTCATCGGATCGCAACGCCATCATCTCGCCGGACGCCCAGAAGGTTGAACCGTCCTCGCGCAGATGCCATCGCTCGTCGCTACCACGCCCCTGGCTCAGGGCGGCAGTCATCTCCCGTTGCGGAATGCCCTGCTCGCGATCCTCGAGCGTGAAGAAGGCTGTGGCCGGCCTGCCCACCATCTCGTCTGCATCCCAGCCGAGAACACGCCGAGCGCCCTCGTTCCAACTGGTCACAAGACCATCGAGATCCATCGAAATGATCGCGTAATCGATCGCGCTCTGGACGATGGCTTCGAGATACCGCTCTCTTGAGGAAATCTTGTCTGTGGGTATCTCGATCTTCATCAACTGGTCTTTCGCCATATCGGTCCCAACGTGGTGGCACGAACCAGCTCAACTGGGGAATTTTAGCACTATCTGCAATCCCTATTCAAAGAGGATCGTGGAAATCGTGTGGCACAAGATCGGCCTCCCGTCGAGCCGCCATAGGCGACCCGATCTCGAAGCTGGCGGCGAGACGACAGTTCACATCGTCGGCGTCTCCCGCCCGAGCCATACAGCGGAGGAAAGCACCGACAGCCAGTCTTACAATTCGCCCTTATGAAGAAGGGTGCGAACATCGTCGGAGACCTGGTTGGCGGCTCCCAGCGTCTCGATCAGCTGCGCCTGTCGGCTTCCTCTCAATCCCGCGGTCGTCAGCTGCTTGTCGCGGACATAGGTATAGATGCCGCTTACTGCGAAGGCAGTCGCATGGCTGATCTGGGCTTTCTGGTCGGAGAGCGTTCTCTGGAACAGATCGCCGCCGTAGAACTGCCGACGAGCAAGCGGGCTGGCGAATGCGAGCTCCAACACCGCAATGTGCCCTCTCTCGTCTGGAACAGTATGATCGACGCCGCGAGCAGGCGGTGCGGGTTTTGCGTTGTCGTAGACATCGGGCAAGTGCAGACGCACTTTCATAGCGGCAGGGTCTGAGGAAATCTTCTCGGCAAGGTTCGTCATGAACGTTGCAAAGGCGAACGCATCGCCTGTCCTGGAGCCGAGATGGACGTGGATGCGATCAAGTCCGTCGTCTCCGTTGGGAACCGGGTCGGCGCTGCGATCGATGAGTGTGGTTGAGCCCTTGGGAAGGGCATAGGCAACGGTTGCTGCAAACATGTTCTGCTCGTCCGCAAACAGGATCGAGCAGGCGTCATTGAATTCCTTCTGGTCGGCCGCCGTCTCGAAGCCGATCTCGACGCCGCCGTCCAGGACATAGTTTTCAAATGGCGAAACCCCGTCGATTTCAGGCCAGAGATGCGCGTCCTGTTCGCGGTTGAAGTGGTTTTGTACATACCATCCAAGCCCGGGGATTCGGGAACAGAGCGGGCCATGCACATCGCGCCAATAATTGGCGAACGTTTCGTGCGGCACTTTTGGACGACGAAGGACGGTCGTGTAGGTGTTGATCGCTATGGCGGCATCGCGCGCCGCAAAATTCGTGTCGTTCGATGAAATGGACAAATGAAACTCCGATTCGTTGCACGGGGAGAACATGCAGCGGTTTCGGTTGTTCCTTTTGCCCCAACATTAGAGCCGGCAGACGAGCGGACGCAGGATCATCGCATCGGAAGCGCGCCGTCACCGAGTGACGGCGCGCTTCTATTGCTCCCAAGACCTAGCTTTTATTTTCGCCGCGCGGCCGCAACCTCACCCAGGATGTCATGCAGTTCCGGGAGTGCGTCGAGCTCTTCCAGCATGACGGACAGTTTCGGTTTCCAGTTCGGATAACTGTCGCTCGTGCCAGGGACGTTGGTGGGCTGCTTTTCGTCCGTAAGATCGGCGAGCCGTACAGCCATCAGGAGGGATGGCGTTCTGGCAACGAAGGCATGGGCAGTCGCCGCCAGATTTCTACGAATGGAGTGATCCACCGCTTCCGACCCCATAAGATCGGCCGCCCGGAATGCGGAAAGCACGTCGCGCCTTTCGCTCTTTCTCTCGCTCTTCTGCTGACGGGCAGCGTCTTCGGGCACGAGATCGTTCTTTTCCCGCATCATGACGTCAGCTGCCCGCCACCAGCCGGAAAACGTCTGGTGGTCATGGGTTGATACACATGCCAAGGCCAGCGCCGGATACTGGTCGGGCGGATGAAAGCCCTGCTTTCCCTGCTCGTAGGAGAGAATTCTGTAGGAGAGAATGTTGGCAGCCTCCAATTCTCCCTGCAGCCCTTGCGGCAGATTGCCGAGATCTTCTCCGATGACGAGGCAGCCATATGTGTTGGAGAGGTCCGCAAGCGTCTTGATCAACGCTTGTTGGGGGTAGCCGACATAGGCACCCTCTTCGGGGCTTTCTCCCGATGGCACAAGGAAAAGGCGCCGCAGAGCTGCTGCATGGTCGATGCGAACCGCGCCCGCGTAGCGCATGACACCTTCCATCGTGGTCTCAAATGGGGACGGATTTCCCGAAGCGATCGCCGAAGGGTGAAACGCTGCAAGCTGCCAGTCCTGACCATAAACCGCCATGGGATCTGGCGGACTGCCGATGCTGGCACCTTCGACATAGGCATGACGGCTGCTCCAGGTGGCCGATCCGTCCAGTGCCTCGCCGACGGCGACGTCGAGATAGAGGCCGACGCGCATGCCTGCAGCCTTTGCACGAGCTGAAGCCTCGGTGAGCTGCCCATGTGCCAGATACTGGAGCCACAGGTGGAAATCGACGCGATCGCCGTGCGTTTCCGCAAACAGCTTTACCGTCTCCGACTGCGGATCCTGATATTTTTGCGGCCACGCCTTCCAACCGACGCTGCCCCCAGATGCGACAAGGGTCTCCGAGATCGCCTCGAACAAGGCGTGCAGCCTCAGTTCAGCGTCGCCTTCCCTGCAGAAATCCTGAAACGCGGGGTCCTCTCGGCGTTTTTCTGTCGTCCAGATTCTGTAGAGCACCTCGCGCTTGATCCGCGCGACATTCCCGTAGTCGACCAGTTCCGTTCGTTGCAACCGGGCAATATCTTCCTCCAGCTCAGGCGAGCTTGCGAAGCCGTCGATCCGATCGACAGCAATGTAGAGGGGATTGAGAAAACGCCGGTTGGAGGGTTCGTAAGGACTGCATCGTCCGGCAGCGGCCATGAACGGCGCATGGAGCGGATTGAGACCGACGAAATCGGCACCCCAGCCTGCGGCGAGATCAATGAAAGTGGACAGGTCGTCAAAATCGCCGATCCCCCAGTTTCGGCGCGATCTTAGTTCGTAAAGCTGCAGCGCCACGCCCCAGACCCGCTCGCCCTGCAGATCAGGAAGAAAGCACTGGGGTTGACCGGAATCTTCGACCGAGGCGGTCTGGTCCTGGTCGTTGTTTTGCGAGTACCGCTCCAGCGACGCGAGGATTTTCGCCCGGCCGGCTGTCGAAACGGGCACGTCATTGCCCTGGGGTGAGGGTCTTTTGTTTTCAATATCGTAGGCCTCGGAGCTCTGGCCCCGATCGAGCATGGCGTCGTCAATATTCTGCTTCATTAGCCCACCTCGTCAATATTACACGGTCGGCAGGCAAAGCATGCAGCTTTCCTCCAACGTCGATTTCTGAGCCCAAACCGTCTGCGGGTTGAGGAAGTTCCCCGGCGCAATGCCCGGACTAGGAAAGAGTTTCTGCTCTGCGAGGTACATCTCGCTGCAGCGGACGAAATTGCGCTACGAGTCCTGCAGCATTTGCAGGATGACAGAGCGGTACTCCGGCATGGCCAGTTCCATTGCCTCGAGGTCTTCCCGGCCAAACCAGCCCAATTCGGAATGCTCGGTGCCGAGCAGGGAAGCCTGTCCACCTTTCCAGAGCGGTACCGCATAGGTGTGGAAGGGCGATTTCTGCTTTTCGTCACGGCTCTCGTACAATGTCGCGACCTTGTTGAAGGCAAGTGGCGTGAGCCCCACCTCTTCCTCGCATTCCCGCACCAGAGCCTCGTCCAGGCCCTCGCCTTTTTCGACATGACCGCCGACCAGATCCCACAAATTTGCCGACCACTTTCGGTGCGATGCGCGCCGGACAAGCAGGATCTTTCCATTTCCGACAAAACCTGCGCATACGATCTTCGCCATTGTTTCTCCTCTGTCCTGTCGAAGCGTTCGCAGACATTGAGGGAACCACCTGTGGCAAATTCAGTTCCCTGCCCTTGAGACGCATTGACGAGGGTATGAATGGCACCGCCGCAATTTGGGACTATCGAAGAGATCTGGCGCTACCCGGTAAGCTCGCTTGGCGGCGAGCGTTTGACCTCCGTCGAGCTGGGAACGGACGGAATCGAGGGCGATCGTTCATGGTGCGTTGCTGATGCGCAGTCCGGCCATCCGGCGGCGCCCGAGAAAGAATCTCGCTGGAAACCGGCACTTTTCCTCCACTCGAGATCAGGTCGAGACCGGCCTGAAATCGGATTTCCGGATGGGGAGTGGCTGCGTGTCGGAGAGAGAGATACCGATGCGAAGCTGACCCTCTATTTCGGCTTCGAGGTCGAAACGCGTCCCTATGTCGCGACCGGCGATGCACAGACGGCCGTCAACCGTTATGAAGTGAGCCCGGTCCATCTCGTGACGACCAACTCACTTCGACACTTGTCCACGATCGTCGGAACCGACGATATCGACAGCCGCCGGTTTCGCCCCAACGTCGTGCTGCGAACGCCTGCGGCCGAGGGCTTTGAGGAGAAGTCATGGCTTGGAAGCCGGATGCAGATGGGAGAAGCGACCATCCACATCTGCGAAGAAGCCAAGCGGTGCGGAATGACGCTGATCGCGCAACCCGGGCTTCCCGAAAACCCCGACGTGCTTCGCTCGCTTTTGCGACAAAACAAGCGAAACTTCGGCATCTATGGCGATGTCGAGATACCCGGGAAGCTGACATTGGGTGACCCGGTCGAGATCGTGACGGGCTGACGCCTTAAGCTTGCGCGATTATCAGGGGCGGCTCGTTCGATTTCAGGATCGCTTTCGAAATCACCTCGCCGATATCGCGCGCGCTCGTAATTCCCTGCACAAACGGAAGCTTGTGCAGCAGAAATGCGATCGAGCCGCAGTAGAGGTTGTTCGAGAGATTGTCCGTGAACACCAGCCGGAAATCGTCGTCGAGGTCGATCCCTCCTGTCCGGACTATCTCCTGCTCGGCGCCATCGAGAGAAAAAGCAGCCTTTGTTGCCGCTTTTCGAACGACACCCTGGCCAACGAGCGTCGGGAACGGAATGTCGCGGGCCGACAGCTCGTGCTGTCCTGTGGCGTCGATGAAAGCCTCAAACCGAAGCTCCCGTCCTTCCGTGCGAACGACAGCGCCCCGCTCCACGCTCTTGTTGTCGATCTCGCTGTTACTTCCGAGTGCCACGATCTCAAGCTTGCCGGTGCGATGGAGAGCGAGCAATCGGCGGATCGATTCATGCGGAACCGTCGCATAGTCATCGATGAACACAGTCTTGAAGTGTTTGTGGAACCGCTTGAGGTCATCAGCGTCCAGATGCGGTATCGCCTTCGCAATCACCTCATGCATCCGCAGGATGGCATAGCGCCATTCGACGGTCTGCTTCAGCTTCTTGTTCAGGTCCGCTTCGGCGAGGTTGCGCGCAGCCCAGGCGAACGCCTCGTTGGTCTCTCGAGCACGGAAATATGCTGGCGCGAGCGTCTCCACGGTTAGAAGCGACAGGCCGATGCTGGCGGCATAATCCGGATCGCAGGCCGCCAGCTCCTGTCTGAACAGATCGAATATCGCATCCAGAAGATCGAGTTTTCGCGTGGCAATCGCGTTTTCGATCGCCTGTTCGGTACAGAATGTCAGCGGGCGGTACGGGATTTCGCAGTAGAAATCGGCTTCGGGCAGCACCCCTTTGCGCGACATCATCGTCGCGCGATAGGCTTCTGTTCCCGGCAGCGGCTCATACTGAAGATCGCCCTGCCCATCGAGCATGAAGGCGCCATGTGCGGTAGAGACGGTAATCAGCGCATCGATGCCGCTCAACGACGTGCCCAGAATGCCGAGATTGCATGGAGGTATGGTTTTGAGAAGCGGTGCCGGCCACGGCGACATGAAGTAACCGGGCCGCACCTCGGTGGTCTCCGGCCAGTCGTGGCCAGTCGCCATCACCACGTGATCGAAACCGAATTCCGCCGGTTCGTCGTCCAAGGCTTTTACGCTCAACCGGATATCGTCTGCGCGCAGCTCGATATCGACGACACGATGCCGCGCCTTGAGGTGGATGGCGTGGCCGTTGGCGGTGGCGGCATTCAGAAGCTGCTGGAACTGCGCGTGCAGGAACTCTCCTAGAACCACGCGCGGATAAAACTCCCGCTCGCTGATGGCATCGCGTTCGACGCCGAGATGCTGCAACTCCATATCCGTCTGACGGCGAAGCCACTCGGTCAACGTTTCGCAGATTGGCGGCAGCTCGATGCTGGCAATGTTGGAGAGCATCGCCGCATCGTTAAGATCGGGGCGATAGGGGGTTCCCTTGCCGGGTTCCGCGTCGCTTTCGAAGATGGTGATCTCGAGCGGTTCAGACTTCCCGATGAGGCCCTTCAGCGTGTAGATGCCGGTCGGACCGGATCCGATGATTGCAACTCTCAATGACATATGCCCGATCTATCCTTGCAGGAACCAGAAAGTCTGGAGACTGCGCCAACAAGGCTGATGCCTCGAGGTTCCGTCACGACGCAATGATCGCCGCTCCACGTTAGGTCCGGCTGTATGTCTGCCTGACAGTGGAACCGTTCCCATTTCCGGAAGTTTGTGACGTCGAACATCGCGATCCCGTTCTTCAGTGTCAATGATTAGAGACGTGTATGAGACCACGGCGTATTGTCGTCATCAGTGATTTTCAGGATGGAATCTGGAGCGAGGAGGACCTCCCGCCTCCTCGAAGCTTTGGAACGCTATGGTCATCAGGTTCACGCGGATCTCCTCCCCTGTCCATTCCGGATACGAACGACGTGGTTGTCGACGGCGGCTATATCGAGCGGCTTCCCCTCGCAGCCCTCAAGGACGGGCTGGTCGATTGCGCGGAAATCTGGACGCATTGGCGCGGCGGTGACCCTCCGCCAGAGTGGCGTTCCGGCGATCAGTCGCTGGTGCGCCGTGCATTCCGGATGAACGGTCCGGAGGCTCCCTTTGCCTCGAACGACATGCTCGGGCATATCGAGGCGTTCGGCGCTCCCGACATACTGTGTGTCTGGGGACTTGGGGTGAGCGAGGAGATCATGCTTGCCTGCCGCGACAGCTTTAAGATCTACAACTCCATCGACGCCCCGGCACTTCGCGTGCCGTTCGAGGTCAGCCGTCATTTCGATCTCGTGATCACGGGAGCGGAGTGGCAGTCGGAGGTTGTTCGCGCCCGGCATCCTGACATGCGCACAGTCGTGATGCCGATCGGACCCGAATTCTCATCCGAGATGACATTCCGGCCGCTGAACCTTCCGAAGATCTATGACGTGATCTATGTGGCGGCCGCCCAGCCCTACAAGCGCCACGACATGCTCTTCGAAGCGCTGGGTAAGCTACCGCGGTCGCTCCGGACCCTTTGCGTCTTTGGTTACGGAGAACTCGTACCGGAGTTGAGGCGCCATGCGGACGCGCTGGGCATCAATGTCGATTTCATTGAGCCGCCGGGAATACCCTTCGACGACGTCAACCGGTTGATGAACCAGTCACGGATCGGCGTCGTCTGCGGCGTCGACGACGGAGCACCTGCCATTCTCACCGAATATATGCTGGCCGGCATTCCCGTCCTCGCCAACAGCGCGCTTCGGTGCGGATTACAATACATTATGCCGGAGACGGGCCGAATGGCTTCAGAGCAGGACTTTCACGACGGTATCCGGGATCTGCTCGGGCTCGCCGACGGGATGAAACCACGCGAGACAGTGCTGGAAAACTGGACGTGGCAGCATAGCATCAGCCGCCTGCGAGATTTGATGAACGACAGGTAACAGAATTATGATGAGCGTCCGGAACTTTGCTGCCCAGGCTTTGTTTGGCGGCATCTGTTTCGAGGTGCTTGATGAACGTTCTGAATTCCTTCCCGCAAACGCCTGATGCCTCCCTGCCTATCGATACGCCGCTCATCTGCTTCTCGCATCTGCGCTGGGACTTTGTCCTGCAGCGGCCGCAGCACCTAATGCAGCGCTTCTCTCAGGATCGTCAGGTCTTCTTTTTCGAGGAATTCATTCCAACCGATCATCATCTTGCCTACCTGGAAATTCACCCATTCGCCGGTACGTCCGTCAAGGCGATCCGGCCAAGAGTTCCGCATTGGTGGAGCGAAGCCGAGCGGGATCGGGCGCTTAGCCGCCTGCTCGACGATCTCATCCTGCTTCACGGTGGGCGGCGGCCGATACTCTGGTTCTACACGCCGATGATGTATTCTTTCGCGCAGCATGTGGACGCGGCGGCGGTTGTCTACGACTGCATGGACGAGCTGGCCAACTTCAAGTTTGCGCCGCCTCAGCTGAAAGATATGGAAAACGCGCTGATGGCGCGCGCGGACGCGGTCTTTACCGGCGGGGTGAGCCTCTACGAGGCAAAGCGCGATCTGCATGACAACATCCATGCCTTCCCATCCAGTGTCGATTCGCACCATTTCCGCGCAGCACGAAACTCGGTTGCCGATCCAAGCGATCAGGCAAAGATCTCTCACCCACGGTTAGGCTTCTACGGCGTCATCGACGAACGCCTCGATCTCGACCTGATCCGCGCAGCGGCTGCAGCGCGACCGGACTACTCCTTCGTTTTTCTCGGTCCGATCGCCAAGATATCGCCGTCCGATCTGCCGCGCGCGGCCAATATTCACTACCTCGGGCACAAGTCCTATGCCGACCTGCCGTCCTATCTGGCGGGTTGGGATGCGGCGCTCATGCCGTTTGCACTCAATGAGGCAACCCGTTTCATCAGCCCCACCAAGACGCCTGAATATCTGGCGGCAGGGCGACCGGTCGTCAGCACAAAGATTGCAGACGTCGTTCGTACCTACGGTGATACGCCGGGCGTGTTTTTTGCCGACGATGCCGACAGCTTTGTCAGCGGATGCGATGCCGCGCTTGCCCTTGCCCGCGCCGATACGTCCTGGCTCGAAGCGGTTGACAAGATGCTCGCGCGCTCGTCCTGGGATGCCACGTTCAAGAGCATGGCGATGATTGTCGACCAGACGGCTGTCGATCCTCCATTGCCATCTGCGCTGCTCGGCAAAAACGACATTCTGGTGCATTCAGAGCGTGACTAGGATGCCGCGGATAGTCCTTGCGACGGATAGCCTGGACCCATCCGGGATGGGCGAGCATATGGTTGCCTTGGCGCGCGGGCTGTGCGGGCAGGCCGATGTGTTCATTGCGCTGTTGTCGGAAGACCGGGCAGGATTGCTCCCGCGCGCTGCCCGTCTCGGCCTCGGCATCAAACTTGCGGATGACGTCGATGACTTTGCTCAATGGCTGTCCAGCAGCAATGTCGACCTCCTGCATGTCCATGCGGGGATCGGATGGGAGGGGCACGCGCTGGTCGAGGCCGCGAACCGAGCCGGTATCCCGGTCATTCGCACGGAGCATCTTCCTTATCTCCTCACCGACCGCGACCAGCAGGACGAGTATCAGCGACGCACGCGGGATGTCGCCCATCACGTCGTGGTTTCGGAAGCCTCCCGGGACAGTTTTCGCGGGCACATTGCGCCCGACCGACTGACGGTTATCCGCAACGGTATCTTCGTGCCGCAGCAGACGGCAACAGGCGACGCACTTCGTCGGGACCTCGATGTGCGTGACGAGATCGTGCTTGTGACCATTGCCCGGTTGACCGCGCAGAAGGATCACAAGACCCTCCTCGAAGCCATGCCGCAGATTCTGGAGGCGCACCCCTCCTTGTGCCTTCTCCTGGTCGGATCCGGCGAGGAACGCGTGAGGCTCGGGGCTTTGGCGGATGAGCTCGGCATCTCCGACCGCATTCGATTTACCGGACATCGCCCGGATGTCGCCAACATCATCGCTCTCGGCCACCTCTTCGTTCTGCCATCGCTGTTCGAAGGCCTGCCGCTTGCGGTGCTCGAGGCGATGTCGCTCGGCTGCCCGGTCGTTGCAACCCGGATCGGCGGCACCGTCGAGGCGCTCGGGGAGGACCACCCGCTTTTCGCCACACCCGGCAGTTCCGCTTCAATGGCCACTGTCGTCATCGCGGCGCTTTCGGATCGGCAGAGACTTGCGCATGTCGCCGAGGCTGCCCGCGTCCGCTTCGACAATCACTTTTCCGCACATCGCATGGCGAGGGAAACGAGAGCGGTCTACGACCGGTTCATTTCCCAGCCTGCCAATCTCATGCAAAAGGACCTATCCATGCAGAAGACACGCCTCGCCTTTATCGGCGTTGGAGGTATCGCGCACCGCCATCTCGATGTCATCTCCGGCTTCGACGATGTGGAACTCGTCGGGTTCGCGGATCCGGATATCGGCCGCGCCGATCAGGCCGCAGCGCGCTTCGGAGCGAAATCCTTCGCCCACCACCGCGACATGCTGGACGCCGTCCGCCCCGATGCTGTCTATGTCTGCGTGCCGCCGTTTGCGCACGGGGAGCCGGAGCGGGACCTGATCGAGCGCGGCATTCCATTCTTCGTCGAAAAGCCGGTTTCGCTTGACATCGGGACGGCCGAAGAGATCTCGGCTGCCGTGACGGCGAAGGGTCTCGTGACCGGCGTCGGCTACCACTGGCGCTACCTCGACATCGTCGATGAGGCCCGCAATCTCCTCAAGGACAATCCCGCCCAGCTTCTGTCCGGCTACTGGCTGGATAGCACGCCCCCGCCGCAGTGGTGGTGGAAGCAGGACAAGTCCGGCGGACAGATGGTGGAGCAGGCGAC
The DNA here is from genome assembly GCF_001423425.1 of Rhizobium sp. Leaf306. Lineage (GTDB taxonomy): Bacteria > Pseudomonadota > Alphaproteobacteria > Rhizobiales > Rhizobiaceae > Neorhizobium > Neorhizobium soli. Next base: position 266,887 of record NZ_LMNX01000003.1, on the reverse strand, counting down.
CCATCTTCTCGACCTTGCGCGTTTTCTTGTCGGCGAGGTGACCGAAGTCTACGGGCGTGCCGGCCACACGGACAGGCCCGAATTTCCGGGCCTCGACGTGCCGACCGTGACAACAGCAACCCTGACATTCGAAACCGGGGTTGTTGCGAACGTTGCCTCCACCTGCCTTCTCGGCTGGAGCCATCGCGTCGGGCTTCACATCTTTGCGGACCGTCTCGCGATCGAGCTTACCGACCGCGACATCATGGTGGATGTCGGCCGAGGCCGGCCGGTCCGTGGCGCAGACGGCGACCCCGTGTGGCGCGAAGATCGCGACTTCATCGATGCCGTTCGCGGCGGGGAAAACCGGATCCGCTGCCCCTATTCTGAAGCCCTTGCAACGCACCGGCTGGCGCTGGCTGTCGTTGCCTCTGTGCAGGAAGGCAAGCCGGTTTCGATCGCGCCGCCAGAGATGCGCCAGCCCGAGCCTTTGCCCCTGCAATTCCAGCCTCGGCCGGAAGCTCCTCAGCCGGGATTGGCACCGGGGCACCGGATCATCCGCTCACTTGGCGTCGAGGCCCCCGGGCGGTCCTATTTCTTCGAATACGAGGAAGGCCCTCCCGGCGATGGCCAGGTTCGGCTCGACACGATCTACACCGGTCTTTCCGCAGGGACCGAACTGACGTTCCTCAAAAACACCAACCCCTATTTCCGCTCGCGCTTTGATGGCGAGCGCGGGGTGTTTATCGAGAACGAACCGGACCTGCACTATCCGGTCCCGTTCCTTGGCTACATGGAAGTTGCCAGGGTTTCAGAGTCGCGCACAGGCGGTTTTGCGCAAGGCGAGGTGGTCGCATCCGCCTACGGCCATAAATCGGGCCACACGGCCAACCCGTTCCACGATCTGCTGGTGCCATTGCCGGCCGAAATAGATCCCGTGCTCGGCGTCCTTGTCGCCCAGATGGGGCCGATTGCCGCAAACGGCATTCTGCATGCCGATGCCGAAGCCTATGGGGCTCACGTGCCCTTCCTCGGTGCGGGCGTGAAGGATCGCCCGGTTATCGTGATCGGCGCCGGCACAGTGGGGCTGATGACTGCCCTGTTTGCGAAATCCCTGGGTGCATCCGAGGTTATCGTGACTGACCCATCAGAGTTCCGCCGTCAAAAAGCGGAAGCGATGGGCCTTCAGGCCATGACCGAGGAGCACGCGTGGCAGCATGCCAAGGCCCGCTGGCATGATGGCGCGATGGGACGCGGTGCAGATCTGGTGTTCCAGACACGTGCGTATTCAGGCAGCCTCAACACGGCGCTGAAAGCCTTGCGGCCGCAGGGCACGGTAATCGACCTTGCCTTCTACCAGGGCGGCGCTGATCAGTTGCGGTTGGGCGAAGAGTTCCACCACAACGGCCTCAACATCCGTTGCGCGCAGATCAACCGGGTTCCGCGTGGTCTTGGTGCGCTCTGGAACCGCGGCCGGCTCGCCCGCGCAACGGTCGATCTTCTCCGGACGCATGGCGACATCATCCGCCAGCATATGATCACCCACGTCATTCCGATGGACGACGCGCCGTCCTTCCTGACGGACCTGATCGAAAACCGTCCGGAATTCCTGCAGGTTGTCTTCAAGGTGGGCGAATGACACCTGAACCTCAGCCTGTACGGATTCTGTTCGTCTTCGCGTGGTTGGTGGTCGGCGGCGAGGAGACCGAAGTGCGGCTCCTCGCGGCAAACCTCGATCCGAAGCTCTACCGGATCGACGTCGTTGCCTGCTTCCGCAAGCCCGGAATGCCGGAGCAGACCCACGAGCAACTGCGGGCGCTCGGGGTCGATGTCGATACGACGCCTTACGATCTGTCCTTCGAAGATACGGTTGGCTATCTGGCCGGCAAGGTTCCTGGATACGACATCGTCGTTTCCAGCCAGAACGTTGCCGACATCTATCCGTCGCTCGAACGGCTCCATCTCCGCCCCCCGCTGATCGAGCATGGCGGTCTTGTTTCGGAGGCGGAAGCTGGCCCGAAGCACCTCACGAGCCGGTATGTCGGCGTCTGCCGCTCCATCCGCGACGCGGCTGCGTCAAAAATGCCCGGCCGCGAGCAGCACGCGCTCGAGATACCCTCGATGGTCGATCTCTCCGAGTTCAATTCGGCGAACCGCTCGGTCATGCGGTCAAAGCTTGGGTTGCGGGACGAGCAGGTCGTCATCGGTTGGGTCGGTCGGCTGGATCCGAAGAAGAATGTCGAAGACTTCATCCATGCCGCCGCACTGGTCGTCAGAGACAATGCGCATGCGCAGTTCGTCATTGTCGGCGGCCCCGATGCTTTCATGCCGGACTATGCCGATCACTTGAAGGATCTCACCCGCCGGCTGGGCTTGGCGGACAGGCTCATGTTTTTAGGCGATCGCAAGGATGTGGCCGAGCTTCTGTCGGCGTTCGATATATTTGTCTGGCTGTCGCGCGGCGAAGGCATGCCGCATGTCATTGCCGAAGCAGGTGCCGCCGCCCTGCCCGTCATCGCAACACCTGACAACGGCGCCCAGCAGCAGATCGACGACCAGGTCTCCGGCCTCTTCGTGCCCTATAACGATCCGGCCGCCGTCGCTGACAAGATCCGCTTACTTGCGGGCGACGAAGGTTTCCGCCGTTCTCTCGGACAAGCGTTGCGGCGCAAGGTCGAGGCGAGCTACTCGATCGAGGCCGTGTTGCCGCAGTGGACACAGCTTTTCAGCGACGTCCTTGCGGAGAAATCGCCGCAGGGGCCGACCGGCATCTTCAAATCGTTTCTGATGGGCGGTTTCGAATGCTCGACGCATCGACTACGTCCCGCTAACGGCGAAACAACCGGTCGACGCTTGGATATGATTGCGGCAATCGAGCACGATCGCTTTGCGGAGCAGGACTATCGTCAGCTTGCAGGACTTGGAATCCGTACGGTCCGCGATGGTTTTCGCTGGCATCTGATCGAAAAGTCCGGGACCTATGACTGGTCGAGCGTATTGCCGATGATCGAAGCCGCGCAGAAAACCGGCACGCAGGTCATCTGGGACCTCTTACACTACGGATGGCCTGACGATCTCGATATCTGGTCGCCGCAATTCGTCGATCGGTTTGCAGCCTTCGCCGGCGCCTGCGCACGGTTGGTTCGCGACAACACAAGCGAAGTGCCGTTCTATTGCCCCGTCAACGAAATCTCATTCTTCTCGTGGGGCGGCGGAGATGCCGCCTATCTCAACCCGTTCGCGCGTGGTCGAGGATTCGAGCTCAAGGTTCAGCTTGCCCGGGCCGCAATCGCTGCCATGGAGGAAATCCTGTTGGTCGACCCCCGCGCGCGCTTCGTTCACTGCGATCCGGTTATCAATGTCGTGGCGGACCAATCGAGACCTTTCGAGTCCGGCGTTGCTGAAGGTCACAGGCAGTCGCAGTTCCAGGGATGGGACCTCATCGCCGGCCGCATGTGGCCGCAGATCGGCGGTCAGGAGCGGTTTCTCGATATCATTGGCGTCAACTACTATTTCAACAACCAATGGATCCATGGCGGGCCGCCGATCGACATCGGTCATCCCAGCTACAAGCCGCTGAGCAGGATCCTTGCCGAAACCTACGCGCGTTATGGCAAGCCGATTTTGATTGCAGAAACCGGCATCGAGGATGAGCGGCGTGGGCCTTGGTACCGTTATGTCTCGGATCAGGCAAAACGTGCCATGCAGTCCGGTGTCCCGTTCGAGGGGATTTGCCTTTACCCGATCGCCAATCATCCGGGATGGGACGACGGACGGGCTTGTCAGAACGGATTGCTAGCAAGCAGCGTGTCTCTCGGTGGGCGAGCGGTAGATCCCGGACTGTCGTCGGCTATCCAAGGCAGCGTTGGTTGAGACCCAACCCCCGAAATATCAAACAAGCGACGGCGGCACCAGTGTGCCGCCGTTTGCTATTGGATCGGTTCGAAGAACGGTTGGCTTAGAAGCCCTTGCCATTCGTCAGTTCCATCCTGATGGTTTGGAGGATGATGTAGACGTCAAGCCAGATCGAGAAATTGGCAACATAATAGAGATCGCAGGCGATGCGAGCCCGGGCTTTCGAAGCACGATCCGTTGGCCCTCGCAGGCCGCGCATTTGCGCCAGCCCGGTAAGACCAGGCCGCATGCTGTGTCGCTGGTGATAATCCGGAACGAGTTCCTCATAGGTAACGCCGGCCGCAAGCATGCCGACGGCGTGGCATCTCGGACCGACAAGAGACATGTCCCCTTTGAGCACGTTGATGAGTTGCGGCAGTTCGTCGATATTGGATTTGCGAATGAACCGGCCGACCCGTGTAATCCGGGGATCGTTCCGAGTTGTCTGTGCGACGCCAGACACATCTCCCCGGTCGGTAAACATCGATCTGAACTTATAGATTTTAATTTTGCGACCGTCCTTCCCCCATCGAATCTGGGAAAACAGCGGTGACCCTCTGCTCTCGGCACGGATGATCGCGCATATCAGGACGAACAGGGGAAGAAGCGTAACCAGGGCAATCAGGGATATCAGCATGTCGACTGCGCGCTTGGCCGCGAATTCCCAAGCCGCAGGCTGGTCACTATATGTAAGCTTATAATTATCATTCGCCGAACTACCGGCAAGGTACTCACTAGCATCCAGTTGTACCACCAGCTCCACAGCACTCAAGGGAACCATCCAATATACGAGAGTTAATATATGATCGTCTTATCAATACTCCATATCTCGATTCTAAACACGAGTCAGCCCGGAACTTAATAAATGGTTAAATATAAAGCAAGCAATATTGCTTTATTATTACATATGAAATTAGATTTGATACGTGGATTCGCAGCAACGTGCGGCGAATCCCTCCGGTTCGTTCGAGAGAACCGTGATATTTTGCGGTCGACGACTTGAGAGATCGATCAAATTATGCGCTGCACAGTTTTGCTATCATTGCCGCAATAAATTCGTCGCTTCCCGCACAGTACGCACATACCGAGATGTGCGTTGCTTCCAAACAGAAATCCCCGGGCGCATGAACGAAGGTTCGGGGAACGCTGCAAAAAAAGGGAACGGGTATACTTACCAAACGGGTAAGACGATCGGGTACAAGATCGACAACGGCAAGATCTGCCTGCAATTTCCGAACGGACAGAAAGATTGCGTAAGCGCCGAAACTGACGGCAAGCGCTCTGAAATGATCATTAGAAAAGGTGATCGCTCCGACCTACAATCAGGCTCTTGCCGCAGCCCTCCTGGACTAGGGTCACATCACTCGCCAACAGCTACGATCCATTCGGCGTGATGTTATTTGTGCCTTGCGTTTTAATCTGAAAAATATACTAGATGTAGATGCAAAATACGGGTGATTAGAGAGGTTGAGATGGCCGCTTTACACGTAATTTCGAAGTTAACTATTGCGACATTACTCCTCGCAGCTTCGCTCGGGGCGTCGGCATACGCGGCGGACATCATTCAGCGGTCGAGGTATAACGAGACGCAACCGAACACACATCTTGTCCGCTCGAGCTACGTCACAGAGGAATGCGAACTGCTTGAGATCACCTACCGAGAACCGCGCCAGATCGAAATCGTCAGGGTCTGTTACCCGCCGATTTTCTGAGCGCGAAGTTTCTCGGCGAGCGTTTTCATGGTCGATCGGCGGGCGCTACAGTTAGGTTCAATTTGACCGATCACACTAACTGTATTCGAACTATTGTGCGGTACATATTCCTCATCTTGTGAGGGAAAAATGTCGCGTCGTTTCAGAAATCTGTCATTTGCTTTCGGTGTCTCCATTGCTCTCTGGGCTGTCATCATCCAGGGCATCAGCCAGATTGCCGAGCACATCGGCACGCCTCACGACACGACTGTCACGGCAAGTATCAAGTAGATACGAAAATCAACTCAGTTTGTGACTTGCTGAGCAGGGGCTTTCGGAAGCGGATACGTTCCAACGAGATTGTATCGACTTTCATCCAGCATTTCCCGCTTATATGAAATGGTTGCCGCCGCAATCTCTCTGCGAAAATCTTGCCCGCGCGCCAAGGCGTCTCCGAGCGAAATGGACAGATACGCATCGAGATCGAGCAAGCGTGCAGCAATTGCGGACGCCTGATAGGCGAGCGCTTCCCGTTCGGACAAAGTTCCGAAGCTTATTTTCAGCCGAAATGTCGCGTTCCCTGCAGCCTCCCTACCCCGGATCTGGACGAATATCGATGACTGACGTCCCAAATCCGCTCCCGTCACGAGATAGCTGCATTCCCATTTGGCGCCACCGTCTTCGCGGGTAAACACAGGCTCCACCTCGGCAAGGGCTGCAAGAGTAGCGCACTGCTCGTCAGCACGTATCGGGGCGCGGCCCTTCAAGAGGCGGGCTTTCTTTGCAAAGACCACCGATACCCCCATGCTTGCCTGCGCGGCGGACTGTGCATTGACAAAGGGCACGCTCAGGTTCGCAACGCTGCTTTGCTGGAAACCCAGCCGCAGCAACAAAAGCTTGAGACGCGTGTGATCATTGGAGAGGAGAAGGCTTGCACCGATTGCGCTTGAGAAGGCGGCGAACAGGAGCATGAAGACGACGAGACCTCCCGGCCCCCGATGCCTTCCCCCTTCCGCAAACCGCCTATCGTTGTAATATCTGCTCAAGCCAAGAAAACCTCGTGAGCACTGCAAAAAACAGGAAAGGTACTTTAGGAAATAGAAACTGAAAAGAATCTGGCGTGCATTACAAAGGCACGAACCCGACTTTCTTATTTACAAAAATGGCAATATCGATCGTTTTATTATTCCAATATTACGTTGGCACTGACCCGAGCGCATGCGCTAACGGAAAGCATAATATCTCGCTACCGCAGTGCACGCTAGAGGCGTTTTATTATTCAGCTGCTACTAAACGAAGAATGATTCGAGCCTAGATGTGGGTCATCACAGCCTCCGGCCAAAATCCGTTGGCGAGGGCGTTGGTACAGTTCGAAGGCTCCAGATTTTCAGACGCCTAATCCGCCTTATCGTCTGAACTCACCGGCTTGCTGGTTGGGGGCGAAACACCTCCGCCGTGATCGGCCGACCACGTCTGCGGCGAGCTGCTATGAGACTTTGAATCGCTCGAAGTTTGCTCGCGCTCCTGGCTATGCTCACCCTGCGTGCTCCCTTCCGCCTGTGGCTCCTCATTGCCGGTTTCGCCGCGTTTTTCTTCGGTCATGATGTTGCTCCTGTTCGGCGAAACAACAGCTAGAGCACGCAAGGGTTCCGCCCGGGTCTTCCGGGACAACAGATTGCGGCACGATGGCGTCTTGCCGGAAATCCTGCGCAAAAGCTGTGTCGTGGTTGCGTCGGGTCATGCGCGAAGAAAAATGAGCAAAATAATCTCATTTGCCTGTTTTATTTGCTCGATCCTCTCCTCCAACAGCACAGGTTTTCCTAGATAACACCGCATCGAAAGGCCATCAGGCCTGATGCCCGAAAGGAATGACCATGAACTGGCTGAAATCCATCGCTGCTGCCGCCCTGCTGCAGGCCGTTGCCATCACTCCGTCTGTCGCTGGCGAAAACCTCGACCAGATCAAGGCCGCCGGCGTGATCAAGATCGGGACGGAAGGCACCTATGCGCCCTTCACTTTCCACGACAGCGCCAACAAGCTGACCGGCTTCGACGTCGAGATCGGCGAGGCTGTCGCCAACAAGCTTGGCGTGAAGGCAGAATTCATCGAAGGCAAGTGGGATGGCCTCATCGCTGGCATCGATGCCAAACGCTATGATGCCGTCATCAATCAGGTCGGCATCACCGAAGCCCGCAAGCAGAAATATGCCTTCTCCGACCCCTATATCGCGTCCAAGGCCGTGCTGATCGTTCGCAGCAATGACGAGGAGATCAAAGGGTTCGAAAGCCTCAAGGGCAAGAAGTCGGCACAGTCGCTGACCAGCAACTTCGGCAAGCTGGCCGAGGCGTCTGGAGCAGAGCTCGTCGGCACCGACGGCTTTGACCAGTCGATCCAGCTGGTTCTGACCCGCCGCGCCGATGCCACGATCAACGACAGCCTCTCCTTCCTCGATTTCAAGAAGAAGCAGCCTCAGGCTCCCGTTAAGATCGTTGCCGAAAAGGCGGATGCCGATTTCTCTGGCATCATCGTTCGCAAGGGCGACGACGAGCTGGTTTCAGCCATCAACAAGGCGCTCGCCGACATCAAGGCGGACGGAACCTACAAGACGATTTCTGACAAGTATTTCGGTCAGGACGTCTCGAAGTAAGAACGGACTGTTCCGTTCTTGAAACTGCGCCATATGTATCGAGATCAGAGCGCTCGGCGACCATCGCCGGGCGTCATATGTTTTGAGGTTCGCCGTGCCGCACTGGCTTCAATTGATGATCGATTCGTTGCCGACACTTCTGTGGGCCGGCGTGAAATTTACGATCCCGCTGACACTCCTTTCCTTTGTGCTGGGCCTATCGCTGGGGCTTGTCACCGCGGTCGCACGGTTGTTCGGGCCGTGGCCGGTTTCAGCAATCGCTCGCTTCTATGTATGGATCATTCGCGGTACACCACTCCTTGTGCAGCTCTTCGTGATCTTCTACGGCCTGCCGAGTGTGGGAATTCTGCTTGATGCCTTTACGGCGGCCCTGATCGGCTTCACGCTCAATGTCGGTGCCTACACGTCGGAAATCATCCGTGCAGCCATCTCCTCCGTCCCCAAGGGTCAGTGGGAAGCCGCCTATTCCACCGGCATGAACTGGCGCCAGGCGATGCGGCGCACGATCCTGCCGCAGGCAAGCCGGGTATCCGTGCCGCCTCTGTCAAACACGTTCATATCGCTGGTCAAGGATACCTCGCTTGCCGCGGCAATTACCGTGCCCGAACTTTTCCAGTCCGCGCAGCGTATCGTTGCCACGACGTATGAGCCGCTCATCCTCTATATCGAGGCCGCCATCATCTATCTCGCTCTGAGCTCCATCCTGTCTCACCTGCAGTCCCGACTCGAATTTCGCTTTGCCCGATACGGCGGCATGCTGGAGGCCAACCGATGATCGAACTGTCGCATATCGAAAAGCGTTTCGGCGACGCCGTCATTCTGAAGGATATCTCTCTCAGCTTTCCGGAGGGCAGCGTTTCGGCTCTGGTCGGACCGTCGGGCGGCGGCAAGAGTACCTTGCTCCGCTGCATCAACCTCCTGGAGCAACCGACTGCCGGAAGCGTGCGCATCGGCGCTGAGAGCGTCGACTTTGCACCCGGCCGCAAGGCGCCGTGGCAATCCATTCAGAAAGTGCGCAGCCAGACGGGAATGGTGTTTCAGAACTTCCAGCTTTTCCCACATCGCACGGCCATCGAAAACGTCATGGAAGGGCTGCTTGTCGTCCAGAAATGGTCCCGCGAAAAAGCCAGGGCGCGCGCCATGGAATTGCTGACGAAAGTCGGCATGGAACACAAGGCCGATGCCTGGCCCGCCAATCTCTCAGGCGGCCAGCAGCAGCGTGTGGCAATTGCACGGGCGCTCGCGCCCTCGCCGAAGGTTCTTTTGTGCGACGAACCGACTTCGGCGCTTGACCCGGAGCTTTCCGCCGAGGTCGTCGACGTGCTCGGCACCCTTGCCAAAGAGGGCACGACCATGGTGATGGCGACGCACGATCTGCGACTTGCCTCGCAGGTTGCCAATCTCGTTGTCTTTCTCGAGGCGGGGCAGGTCGTCGAGATCGGCAGCGCCGAACAGGTCTTTCGCAACCCTGTCCACGAACGCACACGTCAGTTCGTGTCGTCGATCAACGCCGCGCAGACCTTCTCGGCGTAGCCATTCCGGTGCTGCACGCCACTGCTGAAACCGCGTGCGGCCGTTGTTTGCATATTCAAAGACAGGGGTTGCTGAGCGATGACACAGACACGACCGCCACTCGATCCCCTCACCCAGGCGACGGTCACGATCGCCTGGGTGATCGTATTCAATAAGCCATTCTATCCCGTCTATGTCTGGTATCTCGTCGGCAATGGCGTGGCTGCGTCATGCGCTACCTTGCTTGCCGCCCCCCTGTTTCTCGCGATCCCTTTCATTGCTCGCCAATCACCTTTCATGGCGCGGTTGGCGTTGCCAATCGTCGGCACGCTCGACACGTTGTTCGAGACCAAACTGTTCGGGCATGGTTCGGGGACGGCGCTTTTTTTCGGTGCCTGCTTCATGCTTTCCGCACTGTCCTTTTTTGCCCAGGAGAAGTGGTGGCAGCGCGGCATGGCGGCCTTTGTCTTCGCTGTGTTTCTATTCTCGCAGTATCTTCTCGGTCCTCCATTGCGGGTGTGGAGCGATCCTGACCTTGCCATCCTGCTCAGGCTCAACATGTTCTCGGTCGCATGCCTGATGGCCTTTATCGCCATACGTTATGCCGGTCTTGAGACGAGATGTGAGCGCCACTAACCATTTGTGATCCCGCGACTGCACAGTGCCTAATCTCCGCAACATCTGGAAACACGGAATTTTCAGGTTTTCCCTAGAGAATGGAGCGGATTGCTGACGACCGTCAATTTTAACAGGATGTCGGAACCTGTCCGCGGTTAAAGCATTATTTTTCGCAACGCTTATGAGGGGCGACGGACTTTATGGCTGTGGAAAAAGATGTTCGCGGCGCAAGAGACGCAGGCGACCGGCTAATCGCCGCCCACGCATCCGGAGATCCGTTCGCAGCAGCTTTCAAAGCAACACGCATGCCGATGATCATCACCGATCCACGCCAGGTCGATAACCCGATCATCTTTTCAAATCGAGCGTTCTCGAAGTTAACCGGGTACTCGGCGCAGGAACTTGTTGGGCGCAACTGCCGCCTCTTACAGGGTCCGCAAACTGACCCTGCGGCTGTTGCCAAAATTCGGGAAGCGGTGTCGCAAGAGCGGGATCTTGCGATCGACATTCTCAACTATCGGCGCGACGGCACGACCTTCTGGAATGCTCTGTTCGTCAGCCCGGTTCGAAACGAAGATGGGCAAGTCATCTACTTCTTCGCGTCTCAGTTGGACTTTACCAACATCAAGAGCAAAGAGGCAGAGTTAGCGGCGGCTCGGCATATCGCGGAAGAGGAAGTCGCAAGGCGCACAGCGGACCTGACGGACGCGCTGACAACAAAGACCGCGCTCGTTCACGAAGTCGACCACCGCGTCAAAAACAATCTCCTCACCATCGCCTCGATCGTCAAGCTCCAGGCGCGGATGGCGGAGGACGAGGTAGCAAAGCGGACCCTGTTTTCCGTCCTCAGCCGCGTCGAAGCGCTGAGCACTGTTCACCGTAAGCTTCTGAATGACGATGATGTCGGCCATTTCGATGTTGCAGAGTTCGCAGGCGACCTCATCGTTGATGTGGTCGGCGCGCTTAGGCGATCTGACATTGTGATGACAACCGACCTGCACGAAGTCATCGTCCCGGCTGACAAGGCATCACCTCTCGCTCTTATCTTGAACGAGCTGATCGGTGATGTCGTTCGACGCGGCCTGAGCGATGGCGGCGGCGAAATTCACCTGGAAGTGAGACGCCTGAACGGACACTTCTTGGTAAGGGTCGTCGACACGGTCACCCCCGTTGTCTTTGACCAGCGCGAACACGACTTCGGCAGACTGATGCTGGAGACCTGTGCCAGGCAGCTGGGCGCTGAAATCGAACGGAAAACGGATGGCAAGCGCACAGAAGTGAGCGTTACCCTGATGGTCAATGAGTAAGGAACAGAATTTTGCGCGTGATGATCGTGGAAGACGAGGCGCTGCTGGCGCTCGAACTTGAAACTGAGGTCGAGGCTGCGGGTCACGATGTTGTCGGCCAGGCGGCTTCAAGCTCGACCGCATACGAACTTGCTGAAAAGACTGCGCCTGACTTCGCTTTCGTCGACATCCAACTTCTTGATGGCCCGACAGGGATCGACGTCGGAAAATTCCTTGCTTCGAAAAACGTCCCTTACATATTTGTTTCAGGAAATTTGAAGCGGATCCCGGATGATTTTGCTGGCGCGCTCGGCGCAATCGAGAAGCCGTACACGATGAACGGACTGCAGAACGCCTTGGATTATCTGGCGCTACGGGTCGAAGGTGGGGAAGTACCGAGCCCCCCTCCTGGCCTAATCCTGGCCTCCGAGGTCGCCTGACTGTTTAGAAGCATGGGCGCCGCCCTGTCTAACCGTGTCCATCTATCCGCAGACATCGGATACTGATGGCCTTCACTTCTCGAAAGTAGGGCCCCGCTGCTGCAGGGCCTCCACTTCTGGTGCTGGTGTAGCGATCAGGCTGCAGCCAGCGCCTTTTCGATATCCTGGATCGAATGGCCCGTAAGGTCCTTGTCGAGTTCGCCAATCAGAACGTCAGACAGCGACTTGTGGTAGCTCTTGCGCATTTCGCCGAGCGTGCGGGGCGCCGCCACGACAACAAGATTTTTGATCTTTCCATCCAGCACATGTTTGTTCAGCATGTCGGCAATGCCGTTGCTGAAACCGTCTTCGTCCTGCTGGCTGTCATCCGGGTTTGCGGAACTGCTGGAATGGCGCGCACCGGAAGAGATTTTCGAGCTGTCGATGTCCGTGGCCGGCATCGCTCTCAGCTTGACGTTTGCTGCGTCACCTTCATTCTTGAAAAGGCTGAGCTTTTCGCCATCGGCAACGGCAACGATCGTGTTCTGTGGTAGCTGCATAAGGGTCTCCATAGTCAGCACCGCCTGCTTCCTTCGAGGAACCAGCCGGTGCATGTTTCGAGGCCTACAGTAATCCCGCAGCGGCGGATCGGTTCCGAGCAAATGACGTGGATAACGCTGAGTTATCTGATCCTTGACACCCGCCGTACCTAGCCGAACTGTCGCAAATCGGGCACCGGCTGCGACGCGGCTCCGTCGGCTACTGCGCGGTAAAAAACGTCAGAAGCACTTTTCCTTTTTCGCCTAGAAGGCAGACGAAACGATCAGGCTTACCGGTTTCGCCGCCGCGTGCGATATAGGCATCGCCCATGACGACGGTCTTCACCGCGACATTCTCGACCTTGGTATCGGCCGAGCTCACGGCCAGGGTTTCCATGTCGAGCACGAGATCGGTGATGGCGGACGATTTTTCCTGCAGCGCCAGCAAGCCGGTCGATTGGCATGCCTGGGCTGCCTCGTCGTTGTTCGTCTGGGCGTAGGTTGCTCCGGCGGTGAGGCAAAGAGCGGCAAAGGCGGTCACGGAAAGTCGTTTCATAAGGGCCCCCAAGAGAAGTCGGCATTGACTGCGACCTCGAATGCATTTGACCTCGATTTGTTCCCTTCCACCCTGAGGCTAAGCCCCGCGGATTATGGCATAACATGATACGCACGGCGTGGTTGACCTTATTGATTTCCTCCGCCGATCAAGCACTCGGCTGCCGCTCGGTCATGATTAGGCGTTTGAGCGTGTACCTGTTAGACCTTTGCCAACGGATCGACCGTCATGACATCGCGCTGACCGTCGTGTCAGCTTTCAAGAAAGAGAGATCGATATGGGTTGGAAAACGCCAAAGGTCGAATACGTGAACGGTTACAAGATCGTCGAGGTCGATGGGCCATCCTTCAAGGTGTACGAAGGCGATCGCCAGCTGGGCGATGACTTCCCTTATTCCGGCGAGGCTGCGGCTCTCGCGAATTCTCTGCCAAAGCTGGATATGCCGAAACCTAGTCATGGGTTGCCCTCGTTCCGCTGACGGCGGGCCATCGCCTTTTCAAGTGACGCATCGCAAGGGATTGGCGATGAATATTTCGGTGCGGCTCACGACTTACCCTGGCCTCGATGATCGGATTGTCATCGTGAGGGCTGGCGACGAGGTCGATGCCGTCTTCGTGCGGACTGATCGGTTCAATGTCCTCGTCGATACGCTTGGCACCCCATCCCTGTGTCGGGAGGCGCTAGCACTGCTCGACGACCAGATGGGCGACCGGCCTCTGCTGGTCATCAACTCCCACATGGACTGGGACCACTTTTGGGGCAATTCCGGGCTTGACGATCGCATACCGATCATCGCGCACGCCAAGGCGCTGGAGCGGCTAAACGATCCCGCTGCACGAGATAAGCTTGTCGAAAAACAGCGCGACGCACGGTTTCGGGATGTCGAGATTGTTGCCCCCAATCTATGCTTCGCTGGCGAGAGCATGATCCTGGATGGCGGCGATCTGGTCCTCGAATTGCTTCACACGCCCGGACATACGCCGGATCATATCGCGGTCTGGATCCCTTCCATCCAAACCTGTCTTGCGATCGATGCCGTCGAGTGGCCGATCCCCGAAGTCTGGAGCAAGGATCCTCACGATCTCAAGGCGCTTTGCTGCTCGTTGAAAACAATCCGTGATCTTGATGCCCGCCACGTCGTTCTAGCTCACGGCCAGACCTCCGCACCGTCGATCGTCGAAGCGAACCTTGCTTACTTCTCACGACTGCACGACCGCATCGCCGCTCTTGACGGCCCCGCGTTGGCCAATGCTGATCTCGACCAGAAAGACGGCCTGCGCCTGCGGGACTTCCTGAGCCTGCCAGAGGATATGCCGGGCGAAACGGCAGCATTTTATGAACGCTGCCATCGGTCCAACCTTTATGCGGCAGCGGAAGCCCGGAAGGCCGGTGTCGCTTATATCTGAACCGACCATCCTCCGGCACGCGTGTTTGCTCGAACCGGACGGAGCGAGAGCACAATCTTCGTTCCCCTTTTGCGAGTATCAGGCTGAGCCTCACGGAACTCCTGCTCTTGCTACCTGTTGGATAGGACAGAAAAGGAGCACTGCAATGAGTAAACCGGAAGACGATGCAAAGGGTCAGTACGCCCCGTCCCAGGCCGATCGCAAGGCGACAGGGGTTCACAGCGCAAAGCCGACAGTCGTGACGGGCTCTGAAGACGCGACCGTTCACCGCGATGCGCCGGGAAAGAAATCCGAAAAGGATTTTGATCTCAACTATGATCCCAAGGACATGAACGAAGGCAGTTTCCGCGGCTGAAGCATAGCACGCGGCCACCTACCGCAGCAGGATCAGCCGTGGCGCTCCATAAGATCGTCACGCTGCTCCTGCGTCAGTGGCCTGATTTTCTCGCCACGCAGCATCAGGAACAGTTTCGCCGTTTCCTCGAGCTCCTCGGTCGCGTATTGCGCCTCGCGCAGCGATTTCCCGGCAACGACCGGCCCGTGATTGGCGAGCAGGACGGCGTGACTGTCGCGAGCACGCTCCCGCACCGCCTCAGCCAAAGCGGCATCGCCTGGCGGGAAATACGGAGCCATCGGCAGTTTTCCCACCCGCATGACGTAATAAGCCGTCAGTGGCGGAAGAAGATCCTCCGGATTTAGTCCTTCGATGAGGCTGATCGCGACGGCATTCGTCGAGTGAAGGTGAACGACCGCTGAAGCCGTGCTGCGTTCGCAATACATGCACTGGTGCAGAAACGCTTCCTTGGTCGGTTTGTCGCCGGAGACATGCACGCCCTCAGCCGAGAATTTCGAAAGGCGCGCCGGATCGAGCGCGCCAAGCGATGCGTTTGTCGGCGTCATCAGCATATCGCCATTCGATAGCCGCGCACTGATGTTGCCGGTCGATCCGAACGTGAAGCACCGGTCGAAAAGCGACTTGCCAACCGTGACGATCTCGTCGCGAAGCTTTGTTTCCTCGGAAAGAACTGCCGTCATTTCAAAAGCTCCCACGCCTTGAGGAAGAAGTCGGCGGTGCCGAAATTGCCGGATTTGAGTGCAAGCGCCATAGGTGCGCCATCACCCATCGTCAGTGTCCAGGGCACACCCGGGTCGATCTCGCGGCCGATAAACAAGGCGGACGGCGCCAGTGCTCCAACGACGGCGCCTGACGTTTCTCCGCCGGCAACGATCAGCCTCCGGACCCCGTTTTCGCGCAGTCCGATGGCGGTTTTTGCGAGGAACTGCTCGACGATCTCGCCAGCCTTTTCCTGTCCAAGGCTGTCTTGGGCTGCCAGAACATCCTTGGGATCGGCGCTCGAGTAGATCAGTGGAACGCCTTCCTGCGCCAGAGCCCATCTGATCGCTTCGTCAACGTCCATACGCCCTTGTGCGATATCGACCGGATCGAGCTTGAGCGTTGACATGCCGGCCTCGATAGCGGCCTTGATCTGGCCCCGTGTCGCCTCTGAACAGGAACCGGCAAGAATGGCGGCCCTCCCGTCCGGCGCCTGAAACTGTCCTGCCGTGATGTCTCGTTGCAAAAGCCCCGCGCGCCGAAAGTTCTCGGGCAGACCGATTGCGATGCCGGAACCGCCGGTGATCAGCGGGAACTCCGCGACTGCCTCACCGATCACGCGCAGATCCTGGTCGGTAATCGCGTCGACGACCACGACGCCGTCACCACGCCGACGCGCCTCTTCGAAGGCCGCACGAACGCTCTCGGCACCCTTTGCGACGTTCTCATGTGAGACAAGGCCGACCTGAAGTTTGGATTGTGCCGCCATCAGACGCACCAGCGACGAATCCGTCATCGGCGTCAGGGGGTGATGGCGCATGGGGCTATCCGACAGCAGTTGATCTGCCACGAAGAGATGACCCTTGTAGATTGTCCGGCGGTTGGCTGGGAAAGCAGGGCAGACGATCGTCAGATCCGTCCCAAGCTCGCGTGCGAGCGCGTCGGTGACCGGCCCGATATTGCCCTTCGGCGTCGAATCGAAGGTCGAGCAGTATTTGAAGATGATCTGGCGGGCACCGGCCGTCTTCAGCCATCGCAGTGCCTCGAGCGACATCGCGATGGCCATTTCAGCGGGATTGGTACGGGATTTCAGGGCGACGACGACCGCGTCGACATCGCTCAGATCGAAATCGGCGGGCGGAACGCCCACCGTCTGGATCGTGCGCATGCCCTCCCTCGACAGCATCAGGGCAAGGTCCGTTGCGCCGGTCAGATCATCGGCGATTGCGCCAAGCAGCATATCATTCTCCCGTCTTGAGGATGGGCTCCGCCTTCAGGCGGTTGCCCCCTCTATAATTGAAAATCCCGTGTCGATGATCCTTGCCTCCTGCGGACGCTGAGGCGTCTCCAGCAAGGCTTCGATTGCCGTCTTGCCGATGGCAAAGCGATTGGAAAGCACCGTCGTCAGCGGCTTTGGCAGAACCTGTCCGATCTCGAGCCCGTTGAAGCCCATCAGCGCGAGACCGTCCGGCACCGGCATTCCGGCCGCCATGCAGTGCATGAAACCGCCCACCGCCATGTCGTCGTTGGAAAACGCCGCCGCATCGATGGCGGCACCGTCGGCAAGAAGACTGGCCAGAGCTCGACGTCCTTCGAGCGTCGAACTTGGCGCCTCTGTCCGATACTCTGCGACCAGCGACAGGCCCGTCTCAGACAAACCTTCGCAAAGCCCCTCATACCGTAAACGCGCGCGCCGATCCGCAGTCCAGTCATGGCCGACATAGCCGATCCTCGAATAGCCGCGCTGAACGAGATGGCGTGCCATCGCGCGGCCGGCCTCGCGATGCGACAGGCCGACCGCAAGGTCGATGGGCCGGTCATCGATATCCATCAGTTCGGCGATCCGCACCCGGCTGCCTTCAAGCATGCGTCTTGCGGCCGTGGTATGCTCGAAACCTGTGGTGATGATCGCCGCCGGATGCCAGGCCAGAAGCGACGAAATAATATCCTGCTCGGTCTCGAGACTGTAATCGGTCACACCGATCATCGGGCGATAGGACGTGCCAATCAGCCCGGCATTTATACCCCTGAGCACTTCGGGAAATACGATGTTCGACAACGACGGCAAGATGACGCCGATGATCGGCGAAGACGAGGACGCAAGCGAACCGGCAGCCCTGTTCGGGACATAGCCGAGTGCGTCGATTGCCGCATTGACGCGGAGCCTTGTCTCCGGTGCAATCGGTCCCTTGTTGCGGATCACGCGCGAGACGGTGTTCTCGCTGACTTTTGCCAGCCGAGCGACATGCGCAAGCGTCGGCGTCTCAGCGGCCGAGGGCACGCTATCGTCTGCAATGGACCTCCCCTCCCCGTCCAAGTCGTTCTCTCCTCCATTTATCTCAGCGCTAACATATGTTGCTTGAACAGGGCAAGAGGATGTGGTTGAAAACATGTTAGCGCTGAGATTCTGACTATACAGCGCTTCATGGAGGTGCCGCTCATGTCCAGCCCAACCACTATCGCCATCATTGGCCTCGGCTCAATGGGACTAGGCATGGCACGCTCGGTGCTGAGCGCCGGTCACAAGGTTCGCGGCTTCGACGTCAACCGGGACGCGCTCTCGACCCTCGAAAATGAGGGTGGCGTTGCTGCCTCCTCGCCGGGCGATGCTGTTGAAGGCGCTGACATCGCGGTCGTTGTGGTCGTCAATGCGGCACAGACGGAAACAGTCCTTTTCGGCAAGGCCGGGATCGTCAGCGCGATGCATTCCGGCGGCGTCATCGTCTGCTGCGCCACCGTCTCGCCCCGCGATGCGAAATCCTTCGCCGCACGGACCGAGGCAGCCGGGCTGCTTTATCTCGACGGCCCGATCAGCGGGGGCTCGAAAAAGGCGCATTCGGGAGAACTGACCTTCATGGCATCGGGCTCACCTGAAGCAATCAAGGCGGCGCGGCCGGCGCTCGATGCGATGGCCGCCACCGTCTACGAGCTTGGCGACCAGCCGGGGGTCGGCTCCTCCTTCAAGATCGTCAATCAGTTGCTGGCAGGTGTCCATATAGCGGCCGCCTGCGAAGCGATCACATTCGCGAAAAGCCTCGATCTCGACATTGCCAGGGTCTTTGACGTCATCACCAAATCGGCTGGCAATAGCTGGATGTTCGAAAACCGCATACCGCATGTGCTCGATGGCGATTACAGTCCTCACAGTGCGGTCTCGATCTTCACCAAGGATCTCGGCATCGTCTCCGACATAGGCCGCCAGCAGAAGTTTCCGCTTCCGATCACCGCGGCCGCATTGCAACTCTTCATCATGACCGAGGCCGCCGGGATGGGTCGCGATGACGACAGTTCGGTTGCGCGGCTGCTCGCCCAGATCACCGGGCTTCACCTGCCCGGCATGCCAGAGAAAGAATAGGCCCATGCCGAAGTTTGCCGCAAACCTGTCGATGATGTTCAACGAGCGACCGTTCCTGGAGCGGTTCGCGGCTGCGGCCACGGCTGGCTTTAGCGCCGTCGAGTATCTCTTCCCTTACGACTATCCAGCCGAGGTCGTCGCCGAGAAGCTTCGTGATGCCGGGCTAAACCAGGCCCTGTTCAACATGCCACCCGGGAATTGGACAGGCGGCGATCGGGGTCTTGCGAGCCTCTCCGACCGGCGCGAGGAGTTCGAGTCGTCGCTGGTCAAGGCAATTGCCTATGGCAAGGCGCTCGGAACGCCGCTTCTTCACATGATGGCCGGGATCGCGCCAGCGGATGATCCCACCGCTGCTTCCTGCTATGTGGACAATCTGAAAAAGGCGGCCGATGCAACGGCCGAAGCCGGTATCGGTCTCGTCATCGAGCCGATCAACAAACGCGATATGCCGGGTTATTTTCTTAACGACTTCAATCGCGCATTCGATCTCGTGGTCGATCTCGATCGCCCCAATGTCAGTCTTCAGTTCGACATCTATCACCGCCAGATCATGCACGGAGATGTCATCACAGCCTTGAGGCAGATGGCGCCGCGCATCGGGCATATCCAGATTGCGGCGGTTCCTACCCGGCATGAACCCATGACAGGCGAACTCAACGACCGCATGATCTTCGAAGAGATCGACGCCCTCGGCTATCAGGGTTATGTCGGCTGCGAATACCGGCCTGCGGGAGTAACCGAGGACGGACTGGGCTGGATGAGTTCGATCTGAACCCGGCTCACCCCTTTACCGAAGTATGCATCCGGCTTGCATCATCCGTCGCTCGTCAGTTCCGCCCTGATCCGTCGCTGTTCTTGCAGCGCCGTCTGGAGTTGCGTCAAGAACGCCTCGACGCCGGGCGTCATCGGGCGATCTCGACGCGTGACGATCCCGTATGATCCCATCACCGCAGGCAGCGTGACCGGGATCTCGACCAGCAGGTTATGGCGGATGTAGAAGTCCGATACGTCGCCGGGCATCACGGCCAGCATGTCGCTCTCGTGCATCAGCGCCACCATCGTCATCATTGACGAAGTTTCGACGATGTTTTGGGGACCGGACAGTCGCATTTCGGCAAAGACGGGCGCCAGAACCTTTCGCATCGGGCTTCCGGCCGGCAGAAGCGTCCAAGGCCATTCGCCGAGCTCGCGCACCGTGACGGACGACCTGCTCGCGAGCGGATGGTCCCGCCGGCCGACGACTTTCAGCGGTTCGTCGATGAGATCGACGTAATCGAAGTCGTTGCGATCGCCGAGCACGATCGGTCGTGCCAGCAGCACATCGAGGTGACCGTTCAACAGGGAGCCAACGAGCGCATCGCTTGTCCCAGCATCGATCGAGACCTGCAGGCCGGGATGCTCGCGCTTGAGCGCAGCGACAGCCTTTGCCAGCAGAAACGGAACGGCGCTGATGACAGCCCCGATCCGCAACGTGCCGGATGCGCCCGACGACAGCGAATCGAGATCCTCCCTCGTCCGGACGATTTCCATCTGCATGAGCCGCGCATGTCTGATCATCACCTCGCCATAGGGCGTTGCGCGCATGCCCCTGGAACTGCGCTCGAACAGCGGATGGCCGACGGCCGCTTCCAGATCCTGAATCAGTTTCGTTGCCGTCGGCTGCGTCATGTTGAGAGCCGACGCGGCTTTTCGCAGGCTCGCGACCTTTCCAAGCTCGACGAGAAGCAGGAGTTGCGTGCTTTTCAGATGGCGCAGGAGCGACAGCCCGCGGTCGAAACGCTCTGATGTCATTGGCGCAATCCATTTCAGCCGGCGGATGCCGTGATCGGAAAAGCCGATCACATGATCTGTATATTTCATTATTTCGGCATAGCCAGTCAACTATATTCCCGGGATGCACGGTGGAGAGGAACGCCGATCAAGGAGGTCGGTGACAACCGGGTGGATGCAAGCCTGATGAGGCCTGCGCCGACAAGTCAGGGAGGATTTGTATCTATGTCCGAAATTGAACAGCAACCCGTTGCCGCTGGCCGCGTGGAGCTAAAGGGTAAAGCGGCAACGAATGTACGATGGTACATCTTCGTCGTCGTTTTCCTGCTCGTTGTCATCAACATGGTCGACCGTACGGCTCTGTCGATCGCCATGCCCAGCATTGCCGCCGAATTCTCGCTCGGCCCCGCCATGCAGGGTCTTATCCTGAGCTCCTTCTTCTGGAGCTATGCATTGATGCAGATCCCCGGAGGCATGCTGATCGACCGCTTTGGCGCACGCTCGGTCATCACGGTGTCCACACTCGGTTGGGGTATCTTCCAGACCATTGCGGGCTTCACGACCGGCGGCATCTCGCTTCTGTTGACGCGCATCGGTCTCGGCGCGGCGGAAGCGCCTCTCTTCCCGGCCGGAGCAAAACTCAATTCGATCTGGCTTTCGAAACGGGAACGGGCACGCGGTGCCGTTTTCATGGATAGCGGTGCCCCGCTCGGGGCTGCCATCGGCGGCGTCCTGATCAGCTGGCTCATCCTTACGCTCGGAAGCTGGCGGCTTGCCTTCATCGTCGCCGGGCTCGTGACCATTCTTTTGGGCTGGCTCGCATGGCGTTACCTCCGTGACAATCCGTCCACGCATCCGGGCATCAACGCTACGGAAATGGATATCATCAACGAAGTGGGGCAACCGAAGTCCGAGGCTACGGAAAGCGAACCGACCGAAATCCTTCGCCGGTCGATCGTCAGCCTCGTGGCAGGTCGCGCCGGATGGGCGATGATCAATTTCGGTCTGCTGACCTGGGGCCCGAGCTATCTTGCGCAGGCGCGCAACTTCAACCTGAAGGAAATGGGCGGAGCGACTTTCGTCATCTTCCTCGCCGGCATGCTGGGTTCGCTCGCGAGCGGCTTTGTCGCCGACAAGATGGTGGCCGCAGGGTTTAAACGATCCGTCGTCTACAAGCTTCTTCTGGGCATCACTGGCCTCGGCGTCGCCGCCACATTCATCGCTCTGCCGCATGTGAGCAGCCCGGTTGCCGCGGTCGCGCTTCTCTCCGCCACACTATTCCTGCTCTACTTCGGCAGCCTTTACTGGAGCCTTCCCTCGATCCTCGCGCCGAAGAGCCGGGTCGGCGTCATCGGCGGCACAATGAATTTTGCCGGCAGTGTCAGCGGCATCATCGTCCCGATCCTGACAGGCTTCATCCTTCAATGGACCGGTGGCTCCTATGGCACCGTGCTCGGCTTCTTTGCGGGCTGCGCCGTCGTCTATGTCATCGCCACTCTCACCATCGACTTCAACGAAGGTACTCGTGAACGGAAGGGCAGCTAATTGGACGACTTTCCTCTTTGGGACGGCCCTATCGTCGATGCGCATCAGCATTTCTGGGACCCCGTCGCCAACGACCATCCCTGGCTAAAGCCGGAGGCAAAAATCCCCTTTCGGTATGGCGACTACAGCTCGATCAAGCGGCGCTATCTTCCGCCCGACTACCTGAAGGACGCGGAAGGTCACAACGTCGTGCAGACGGTCTATGTCGAGACCGAGTGGGATCCAGCCGATCCCATTGGGGAAAGCCGATACGCAACCAAGGTCGCGGATGAATTCGGGCTTCCCAATGCCATCGTCGCCCAGGCATGGCTCGATAGGCCCGATGTGGCTGATGTCCTTGCCGATCAGGCAGCGTTCGAGCTGGTGCGCAGCGTGCGTCACAAGCCGGGCGGCGCCGAAAGCGCCGCTGTTGCTGCCGATCACCGAACTCTCATGACCGACGAGACCTGGCGCAAAGGCTACGCCCTTCTCGAGACGCATGGACTGAGCTTCGATCTCCAGACGAACTGGTGGCATCTCGACGAGGCCCTGCTGCTGGCACGGGATTTTCCTTCCACGACCATCATCCTCAACCACACGGGTCTGCCATCGGATCGATCCAGCGAAGGGATGAAGGGATGGCACGCGGCGATGGGCAAGTTTGCGGATATGCCCAATGTCTGCGTCAAGATTTCTGGGATCGGCCAGAAAGGGCGGCCTTGGTCAATCGAGGACAACAGCGCCATCATTACCGAAACCATTGCTATGTTCTCAGCCGAGCGGACGATGTTTGCCAGCAATTTCCCGGTCGATAGTCTATGCGGTTCATTTGACACGATCTATTCGGGCTTCAAGGACGTGGCGGCACGCTATTCCCTGAGAGATCAGGCAAAACTCTTTGCGGGGACTGCACGCAAATACTACCGGCTGCCGATGGCGAACGAAGCCGGCATGACCGGCACCGCGCCTGAGGTCGCCCGGACGGCTCTCTTTGGGTAGCACGCAGTCGAAGGCTGAATAGACCTGGCTGCGATCGCGAATCGCCGATCGGGACCTGAATTTAAGGTTGCTGTTGTGCTATCCGCATGACGGTTCCCGGTGCCGATCAGCCTAAGTTCTCTAAAAAAAATCTCGCGATCCGTTCAAACTCGCGTTCGCAAACGCGAGTTTGAACAGTCGGGCTATCACGTAAAGCAAGAGCAAATCGATTAGATCGCGCTGATCGATCGTATCGCCGCCTGCGCTCCCCTGTCCGCAAAATTTTGTATACAAAATTCTGAAGACTTGATGTGTGCTAATAGATGGCCTATGATTTTCCTCGGATGGAGGAGATTATGGCGTCAGGACGAAGCCCAAAATCAGTCGGACTTGCGCCCGCAAGAGGCGTCTCGGCGAGGCCCAACCGCCACGATCAGAGTGGCTTAAGCGCGCTCGCTTCTCTCTCATTCGAATTCAAAGAACTGCCCGACATCACGAGATCGCAGCCGGCGTCTGCCTGGCCGCTCATTGCCGGGTCGATCTCACGAGGTGCGCCGAGGACGCAGTTCGCTGCCGCTTCGTGAACACGAGGACCGATCGGCTGTAGGCAAACCTGCAGCCATTTCATCTAAAGGAGGAATAAGATGAAGAAGCTATCCGTAGGATTGACATTTGCGGCCGCGGTCGTGCTGGCGGGACAGGCGCTTGCCTTCGAACCGACACGCCCCGTCGAGTTCGTCGTCGCATCCGGCCCGGGCGGCGGCACCGACAACTTTGCCCGCACCATCCAGTCGATCATCGCCAAGCACAAGCTGATGGAAAAATCGATGGTGGTCCTCAACAAGGGCGGCGGCAGCGGTGCGGAAGCGTTCCTCTACGCCCGCAAGAATGAAGGCGATCCGAACAAGCTCTACTTCGGAACCAACAACGCTTATCTCCTGCCGCATGTCGCAAAGCTTGCCTATTCGATGGAGGACCTGCGTCCCGTCGCAGCGCTCGCATTCGACGAATTTTTGATCTGGGTGAAGGGCGATTCCGAATACGCGACGCCGACGGATCTCATCGAAGCCGCGAAAGCTGCGCCGAACAAGCTTTCCTTCGCCGGCAGCCAGTCGAAGGACACGGATGAAACCCTGGTCGCTCTGATCGAGCAGACGACGGGCACCAATTTCAAGTATCTGCCCTTTAATGGCGGTGGCGAAGTCGGCGTTCAGCTGGCCGGCGGCCATGTCGCTGCCAACGTCAACAATCCGAACGAGAATGTCGGCCAGTGGCAGGCGGGCGCGATCAAGCCGCTTTGCGTCTTCTCCGACAAGCCGATGGCCAAGAGCGATCCGGTCCATGACGGCAAGGGCTGGGGCGATATCCCGACCTGCGCCTCGAGCGGCGTCAACATTCCGTCCTACAAGATGCCCCGCACTGTCTGGACCGCGGCAGGAACGCCTGATGATGCGGTCGCCTACTACAGCGACGTTCTGAAAAGGGTCAGCGAGACTCCGGAATGGGCCGACTATATCCGCAAGACCTCGCAGACCGGCGATTTCATGTCTGGCCAGAAGCTGCAGGACTTCATTGTTACCAGCGAGAAGAACGCCGTCGGCGTCTTCGAAGCCGAAGGTTGGCTGGTTAAGTAAAATCCTGACGCCAATACGATTTTAGGTCCGGCATGTTCGTGCCGGATCTTTCGATCGAGGGAAATCAATCATGCGTATCAAGCGACTCCATGTCGAGATCGTCACCGCCATCACGCTTGCCGCCGTCGGCGCGCTGGGTGCAACAGGTGCCCTGGAACTCGGCGTCAGCTGGAGTGAATCCGGCCCCATGCCGGGCTACTTTCCGTTTTACGTCGGCATCATCCTGATCGTTGCGGCTTTTGCCAGCGCGGCCCAGGCCATTTTCAGGTTGAAAATGGGCAGCGAGGAGATGCGCGAGACGTTCCTTGAGCCGGAACAGACGCGAAGGGTTCTTTCCTTCCTTCTGCCGATGATCGTCTTCGTCATCGTGACGGTCTTTCTCGGCACCTATATCGGGACGGCGCTGTATCTCTTCTACGTTGCCTGGCGCAACGGCGGCTACAAGCCGTGGATCGCGATCCTGATCGGTGTTGTCTTCTCCATCGCGCTTTATTTCGTCTTCGAAAAAGCGTTCCAGGTGCCGCTGCATAAGGGCCCGATCGAAGAAATGCTCGGCATTTACTAAGCACCCGGAGCTTGATCATGGAAAATTTTGAACTGCTTATGGGTGGCTTTGCGACGGCACTTACGCCGATGCACATCACCCTGATGATCGTCGGCGTCCTTCTCGGGCTGATCGTCGGCGTCCTCCCCGGCCTCGGGGCTCCGAACGGCGTATCGCTGCTCATTCCGCTGACCTTCACAATGGACCCGGTATCGGCGATCATTCTGCTGGCGTCGATGTATTGGGGCGCGCTGTTCGGCGGCTCGACGACCTCGATCCTCTTCAACATTCCCGGCGAGCCGAGTTCGGTGGCGACCACTTTCGATGGTTATCCGATGGCGCGATCCGGGCAATCGACCCGCGCTCTCACGCTTGCCTTCATGTCGGCCGGCATCGGCGCCTTCGTCGGTATCGTCGTCATCACGCTTCTGTCCACCTGGGCGGCGCGTTTTGCGCTTCGGTTTGGCGCGGCTGAATATTTTGCCGTCTATTTCCTCGCTTTCTGCGCCTTTGTGGGGATGGGCAGCGCTTCGCCGATCAAGACGGCCGTCTCGCTTAGCCTCGGACTTCTCCTTTCCACTGTCGGTATGGATACGGTCACCGGATCGCTTCGCCTGACATTCGGCATCGAAGCCTTGCTCAGCGGCGTCAGCTTCTTGGTGGTCGTCATCGGTCTGTTCGGGATCGGCGAGCTTCTGGCAACCGTTCAGGACGGGCTGAAATTCCGTGGAGTCGCGTCCCGTATCGATCCGCGCGACGTCTTCAAGACCATGCTGGAGCTGCCGAAATACTTCACCACGATCGTGCGCTCGTCTGCCGTCGGGATCTGGATGGGCATCACGCCCGGCGGCCCGACCGCAGCATCGTTCATGAGCTATGGTCTTGCACGCCAGTGGTCGAAGCCGGGCGAAAAGTTTGGTACCGGTCGTCCGGAAGGTATCGTAGCACCGGAAACCGCCGACCATTCGGCTGGCACCTGCGCCATGCTGCCGATGCTTGCCTTGGGCGTTCCAAGCTCTGCAACCGCAGCCGTGATGATGGGCGGCCTGATGATCTGGGGCCTGACGCCCGGACCAATGCTTTTTACCACGCAGCCGGACTTCGTCTGGGGCCTGATCGCCAGCATGTATATCTCCAACTTCGTCGGCGTTATCCTGGTTCTGCTGACGGTTCCGTTCTTCGCCGCCCTGCTTCGCATCCCGTTTTCGATCATCGGACCGATGATCGTGGCGATCTGCTTTGTCGGCGCCTATACGGTGGCGAATTCGACCTCCGACCTCTGGCTCGTGCTGATTTTCGGCGTCGTCGGTTTCGTCTTCAACAAGTTGGAGTTCCCGCTGGCACCATTGGTTCTCGCCATGGTTCTCGGCAGCAAGGCGGAAAGCTCGTTCCACCAGTCGATGATCGCGTCCGACGGATCGCTCGGGATCTTCTTCTCGAACTATCTGGTCGGCTCGATCATGACCGTGGCACTCGCTCTTCTCATCATTCCGCAGAGCCTGAAGTTCATCAAGTACCTCAGAAGCCACAAGAACGTGGACGCGGCGGCATAAGCCGCGCCCACCAGTTTTTCGTTTCGGTTTAGGAGGGGAACACCATGAACTATCATACCTATTTCGGCAGAGAGTCCGATCCGGTCGAATGCTGCATCGTCGGCACCGGCGGCTTCGGCCGCAGCTTCATCGCGCAAAGCCTGAAGACGCCAATGATCAGCACCCGCGTTGCCGTCGATCTGAAGGCGCAAACCGCGACAGACGTTCTGCGGGGTCTTGGGATCGATCCGTCCAGGATTGCCCAATGCGCAACCGCGAGCGAGGCGAAAACGGCCTGGGAGAACGGACAGTATATCGCGGCGGGTGACCTTTCCGTCGTCCTCGACCTTCCGATCTCCGTGGTTGTCGAAGCCACCGGTCATCCGGAAGCCGGGGCGAAACACTGCCGGCTTGCGATCGATGCGGGCAAGCATGTCGCGCTCGTCTCCAAGGAAGTCGATAGCGTCGTCGGTCCCGGCCTTGCGCTGCGCGCCCGCAACAACAATGTCATCGTGACCCCGGTCGATGGCGATCAGCCGAGCCTGTTGATGGGTCTGGTCACCTGGGCGGAAGTGCTCGGACTGGATGTCATCGCCGCCGGCAAGGCCAGCGAATACGATTTCGTATACGACCCCAAGCAGAAGACGCTGAGCTCCAACGGCAAGACCGCGTCTGCACCTGATTTTGGCGACTGGATCGAACCGGCGACGCTTGACCTGTCGACCATCGCGGCAAGACGATCGGAAATCGCAGCGGAGTTTCCGCAGCGGGCAGTTCCGGACTTGTGTGAAATGACGCTGGTTGCCAATGCCACGGGCTTCCTGGTCGACCGGGCCGACCTGCACGTTCCGATCGCGCGGATCACCGAAGTCGCAGATTTCTTTTCCGAGCGTTCGAGCGGCGGATTTCTCGGCGCGCCAAAGGTGCTCGACGTCTTCCACTGCCTGCGGCTTCCCGGCGAATTGAGCTTTGCCGGCGGCGTCTTCGTGACGGTCCGTTGCGACGACGCGGAGACCTGGCAGATGCTGGCGGAAAAAGGCCATGTCGTGAGCCGCAAGGCCGATGTCGCCATGCTCTACATTCCACGCCATCTTCTGGGCGTCGAGGCTGCAACGAGCATTCTGGAAGTCGGCCTGCGCGGCGTCTCCAGTGGTGCTGCCGAGCCGCGGCCGGTGATCGACCTCGTCGCGCATGCGGATGCAGATATCGAAGCCGGAACAATTCTGACGGCAAGCGGCCACCATCACTCGATCGTCAACGTTTCTGCGCGGATGATCCCGGCCGGCCCGCTCTCGGATGACAGGGCCGTTCCCTTCTACCTGGCAGCCAATCGCACCCTAAAGAGAGCGGTCAGGGCGGGCCAGCCGATCCTTTGCGGCGATGTCGAACTCGATGAGACCTCGGCATTGCTCGAACTGCGGCGCGAGCAGGACAAGGCATTCTTCTAAGCCTCCCAAGGCAATGCGCGGCCGGCGCGAACGCTGGCCGCGCGCTCTCAAAGGCCCTGTGGCCGAACTTGCGTCGAGGATAAGCCTTGCTCTCCTATATCCTCGTCTGCGCCATAGGTTTCGTCGCCGGTTGCCTGAGCGGGGTGATCGGCACCGGCGCCAGCCTCATTCTCCTGCCCGTTCTTGTTCCGATGTTTGATCCCGCTCGCGCCATTCCCGTCATGGCGATCGCCGGGCTGATGGCGAATGCCGCGCGTGTGATGGCTTGGCACAGGCATGTCAATTGGCGGGCCGTTCTCGCTTATGCGCTCCCCGGCATGCCGTCAGCGTCCTTGGGCGCTGTCAGCCTGGTCCATCTGCCGGCAGCCGTCAGCGGCACTTTGCTCGGCCTCTTCATCATGCTGCTTGTCCCGTTCCGGCGATACATTCGCCACCGCAACATGACCATCGGGCTGAGTGGAATGGCAATCGCCGGTGCCGTTATCGGGTTTCTGACCGGGATGTTCCTATCCACCGGTCCACTCAGCATTCCAGCCTTTATGGCCTTCGGGCTGACCAAGGGCGCCTTCCTGTCGACGGAAGCAGCGGCCTCGATTTTCGTGCAGGCCGCAAAGATTTTCACGTTCTATCAGGCAGGTGCGCTGACCCATGATCTCGTGACCAGCGGTCTCGTGATTGGTTCGTCACTGATGGCCGGAACGTTCTTTGCCAAACGGTATGTCCTCAGCATGTCGGAGCGCACGTTCGGTCTGGTGATGGATGGCATTACCCTGGCATCCGGCCTGTGGCTCACCTGTGTCGGTCTGTTCGGCTGAAACCGAACAGACCTTTTCATGGTCAGCCGCGGCTGGCGATAAAGCCGGCAGCAAGCTGCGCGACCATGGACAGCGATACAGCGCCGGCATCCGGATGGCCGATGCTCTTTTCCGCAAGCGGACGCGCACGCCCGAGCCGCGGCGTGAGTGCAGCTGTTGCTTCGGCGGCCGCGCTCGAAGCGTCAGCCGCAGCCTTGAAGGCTTCCGGCAGGGACTTGCCGGCCACGGTCTTCTCCGTCAGCGTCTCGACGAACGGAATGAGGGAATCCACGAGCGTCTTGTCGCCAGTACGGGCACGGCCGAGACTGGTGACGGCATCGAGCGCCCTGCGCGCGCCTTCGGCAATCGCTGCTTCATCAGGCACGTCGTTGTCGCTCAGTGCGCTGCTCCACGACCGCAGCAACAATCCCCAGATCGCGCCGGATGTGCCGCCGGCCCGGTCAGCCCAGGCATCGCCGCCCAGCGCAAGCGTCGTCTGCGCGCCGGCGCCCGCCGATACGGCAGCGGCCATCGCCTTGGCAGCGGCATCGGAACCACGCTGCATTCCCTGCCCATGGTCGCCATCGCCGGCGATCGCATCGATGCGGCCAAGCTCGGACTCCTTATCCCTGAGCATGGCGGCAGTCCTGGCAAACAGATCCGAGATGCACGCGGCCGACTTGCGCGACGCTTCGGAGGCCGCCGGGATCACCGGAGCAGCTTCCTCATCGGTGATGACATCGGTGCGCAATTCGGCGACTTCAGGCCGTCCGCGACGAAATGCCGGCGCATCGCAGGGTGCCGCCCAATAGCGCTCAAGCTCTTCATCGAGCCAAGTCAGCGTCAGCGAGCAACCCTGCATATCGAGGCTGGTGACGAACTCACCGGCTTCCGGCAGGACGATCTGAAGATCGGACCCGGTGAGTTTCTTCTGGACGGCTGTCCACAGCACGAAGAGTTCTTCATATTTTGTCGAACCGAGACCGTTGAGAACGGCTGCGACGCGCGTGCAGCCCTGCGGCCTTTCGGCCAGCAGTTTGTCCGTGAGCACATCTGCAAGATCCGTCGCGCTCGCGATATCCTGCTCGCTGATGCCAGGTTCGCCGTGAATGCCGAGGCCGAGTGCCATCCGGCCTTTCGGGACCGTGAACAACGGCTGCTTTGCACCGGGAAGGGTGCAGCCTGCAAAGGCGACGCCGAACGAAACCGTGCGTTCATTGGCATGCCGGGCGATACGCTCCACCTCGTCAAGCGAAAGCCCCGCTTCCGCCGCCGCTCCCGCTATCTTGAAGACCATGAGGTCGCCGGCGATGCCGCGGCGCTTGGCGTGTTCGTCAGCCGAGGCACTCGCAACGTCATCGGTCACGGCAATGATGCGCACATCGATGCCTTCGGCACGAAGCCGCTCTGCAGCGACCCCGAAGTTCAGCACGTCGCCTGCATAATTGCCGAAGCCGAGAATGATGCCGCCGCCATTGTCGGCATGGCGGCAGACACGTGCAACCGCTGCCGTCGATGGAGACGCAAACACGTCACCGGCGACCGCTGCATCGGCCATGCCCTGGCCGACATAGCCCGCGAAAGCCGGATAGTGACCCGAGCCGCCGCCGACAACGACGGAAACCTTGCCGTCAGGGACCTTCGTGGCACGCACGACACCGTTGGCAATGAGACGCACATGGTTAGGATAGATCTGGCAAAAGCCGGCAAGCGCAGTCGAGGCGAATTCGTCTGGGGCATCAAAGATCGTCGTCATGTAAGCGGTCCTCAAGTACGCGGCAGAATGCGCCGGAGATAGTCGCGGTTGGTCGCGCTGACGGAAAGGCCGTCGCCACCATAATGCTCGCACAGGAACGGGCTGTTGAAACCGTGTTCCAGCGCAAGCTTGATTGCTGTGCGATAGTTGATCAAGCCGGATTCGAGCGGAACCGGGTAGCTGGCGATCAGGCCCGCATGCTCGTCCTCGATCCGCATGTAGTTCTTGACGTGCCAGTATTTGGCGAACGGCGCGACTTTCGTCATCATTTGCAGCCAGTGCTCGACCGGCCGATGGAGACGGATGAGATTGCCGAGATCGGCGTTGATGCCGACATTGGCCAGACCGACTTCCTCGACGAAGCGGACAGAACTGTCCGCCGTTCCGAGATACGTGTCCTCGTACATTTCGAGGGAAACCTCGATCCCGACTTCTGCGGCGTGCCTGCCGAGTTCGGCAATGCGGGCCACCGCCTTGTTCCACGTCGCGGGATCATCGGGGTTTTTGGCACCCTGTTCGGTCCAGAACCACAACGCGCTTTTCTGCTTGTCCGTCAGCGGCTCGAAAAAGCCGAAGGAAACGCTCTGCGCACCGATCTCGGCGGCAGTCTCGATGACGCGGTGGCTGTAGGCGAGATACTCGTCGCCGTGTTTGTCGTCGATGACGCTTCGGCGCGATGTCGAGATTGCGGGGATGGTCATCCCTGCATCTTTCACGACCTCGCAGAACGCACGGCGACGGTCCGCCGAAAGATCGGCGACGCGGAGCCAGCTGTCGGTGGGATCGAGTTCGGTAAAGCCTGCATCCGCGACTTCGCCGATCGTCTTGGCCCATTCCTCGACGTTCTGATCCTGAACCGAACGACCGTCCGGCAACATATTGGGGTATTGAATCATTGCGGCCGCGATCGGCCAGGTCTCACGCGTCCACTTGGGAGCTGAACTTGTCATTGTCGTCCTCCAACCGCGACGCCACCGCGCTCTTGATGGCGCAGGGAAGCCGCACACTCTGACATTTGGCAGCCGGCGTTCAAGCCGACCGACATGCGCCAAGCCCGCGTCCTCTCGGGCTGAGATGACCGGCCATTCACGGCCGGTCATTTATGATCAAGTGATCACGCGGCCTGTGCTGCCAGGCGCTGGCGCTTTGCCATACGGGTCGCAAGCAGGATCGCTTCACGGGTCGCGCCGATATCGGCTATTCCCTTGCCTGCGATGTCATAGGCCGTGCCATGAGCCGGCGTGCAAAGCGGGAATGGCAGGCCACCCATCATCGTCACGCCCTTGTCGAAGCCAATCAGCTTCATGGCGATCTGACCTTGGTCATGATACATGGTGAGGACGGCGTGATAGCCTTCCTTCATGGCGCGAAGAAACACGGTATCGGCCGGGAACGGACCCTCGACGCCGTAACCGCGCGCCTTCGCTTCGGCAACGGCGGGTTCAATAATCTCGATTTCTTCCATTCCGAAGCTGCCGCCATCGCCCGCATGCGGGTTGAGACCGGCGACCGCGACGCGCGGCTCATCGATACCGGCGGCCTTCAGGCAGGAAACAGTCAGTTCGAGTTCCGACAGAAGCCGGTCCACGGACAGGTTGGCAGCCACTTCCTTCAGCGGGATGTGCGAGCTGACACGTGCGTTCCAGATCTTTTCGAGAACGTTGAACTCGCGGATCTTGCCGGTGAACGACAGAACGTCCGAGACGAAACGGATTTCGTCGTCGTAGCCCGGATAGGCAAAGCGCATCGCCTTCTTGTTGAACGGCGTGAAGCAGACCGCATCGGCCTTTCCGGCATGGGCGAGCTCAAGGGCGGTGCGGAAGTTGCGCGTGGCGAACGTGCCGCCGGCCAGCGTCGCTTCGCCGCGCTCAACCTCTTCCGGAGCGAGATGGCCCAAATCGACAAAAGCGTGCTTCGAGCGATCGAGACCCGACAGACCATCGAGCGAAGCCGAGATCAGATCCGGCTGAACGCCCGCTTCCTGCGCGCCCTTGTCGAGAATGCGGCGATCGCCGATCACGACGATATAGGCCTGCTCTCTGATGTCATCCAAAGCCAGAAGCTGTGCGGTCAGTTCGGGGCTGATACCGGCCGGGTCTCCCATCGCAAGCGCAATGGTGGGACGGCTATCGTGATGCTGGGTGATATCCATGGGTCAATTCTCCTACCTCGGTGAGGACGTTTCTAAGCCATCCGGAATCGCAGGACAAGTCTTTTGCATTTTGTATGCAGCATTTTTACGTTTGGTGCCGTTCGGGTTCTGGTATAATCCTGGCGAGACGCTTTGATCATCACGGCGGTCCAGAAATCGAGCTTTCAAAATGAGTGATACACTGCCCGAATTGCCTGTCTCGCCATCCGGCCCCATCCGGCGGACGGCCTTGCACGACACGCTCGTCACTCGGTTGCGCGACATGATCATCGAGGGCGAGCTTGCCCCCGGTTCGCGGATGCACGAAAGCCAGCTCGGCGAACAGCTGGGCGTTTCGCGCACGCCGCTGCGGGAAGCGATCAAGTACCTTGCCAGCGAAGGGCTCGTCGAACTCATTCCAAGCCGCGGCGCGATCGTCAAAAGGTTCAGCGGCAAGGATGTGCACGACATGCTCATCGTTCTGAAGAACCTGGAGGAGCTTGCCGGAAGCCTTGCCTGCGAGACCGCGACGGATGACGATATCGCCCGGGTCAGGCAACTGCATGACGAGATGCGGGCCTGCTACGACGTGAAGGATCGCCTGCGCTACTACAAGCTCAACCAGGCCATCCATACCGAAATCTGTCGGATCGCGGACAACCAGGCACTTAGCAGCGTTCAAGCGCAACTGCAGTCGCGCTTGAAGAGAATCCGGTTCATCGGCCACGAGGGTCCGGACAAGTGGTCGGCGGCCATGGCCGAGCATGAGGAGATGATCGTCGCGCTCGAAGCGCGGGACGGAGAAACCTTGTCCAAGGTATTGGGGCTTCATTTGCTCAATGCGTGGCAGCGCGTCAAAGACGCGATATAGCGCAAGTCGAAATCTCCAGAGCCAACATGGCTGCCACAAAATCACATCCAAAATGTTGATTATAACAATATAGGTGTTATATCCGTTTCATCCCACGCGGACGGTCTCGGATGAAGCGCGAAGAACGACACCAACGGATCATCAATCTGCTGATCGAAAAGCGAACCGTCGATCTCGACGATCTGGCGGAGCTTTTTGCCATCTCCAAGATGACCGTTCACCGTGATCTGGACGAGCTTGAGCAGGCAGGGGTGCTTCGCAAAGTGCGCGGCGGCGCAACGATCGACGCAGGTACCCAGTTCGAGAGCGATTTTCGGATCCGCGAACGTCAGGATCATGCCGCCAAGCACGCCATCAGCAAGGCGGCTGTCGATTTGGTCGAACCCGGCATGACCGTCATGGTCAATGACGGATCGATGGCGGCCGTGCTCGGCGAGGCACTGGCCGACAAACGTCCGCTGACGGTTATCACCAACAACGCGGCCGTCATGGAGCGGCTGAAAACCGAGACCGGCATCACGCTGATCGCCCTCGGCGGCGTCTATTCGCCCAAGTTCAACGCATTCTTCGGCGTGGTCACGGAAGAGGCTTTATCGCGGCTGCGAGCTGACGTTGCGTTCATCTCAACCCCGGCCGTCGCATCGGGGCAGGCCTATCACATGGACGACGCCGTGATCCGGGTTAAACGCGCGATGATGGCATCGTCGGCGCGCGCTTACCTGCTCGTCAACCACGAGCGGATTGGCCAAACGGCGCTACATGTCCTCGCCGGTCTCGATCAATTCGACGCCGTCATCACCAACCATCAGCCTGAGGCCCAACTGCTTCGAGACATCGAAGACACGGGCGTCACACTGACCATCGCATCGTCGGGAGGATCACATCCATGACCACATCGCCAAGCTTCTGGATCGGCACCAGCTGGAAGATGAACAAGACGCTTGCCGAAGCTCTGGAATTCGCGGCTGCCGTGAAGGCAGCTGATGAAGACAGGGATTCGCGCATCCAGCGATTTGTCATTCCGCCATTTACCGCCACGCGCGAGGTCAAGGCTGCCCTTGCCGGAACCTCCGTCAAGGTCGGCGCGCAGAACATGCACTGGGCTGATCAGGGTGCCTGGACCGGCGAGATCTCGCCGCTGATGCTGAAGGACTGCAAGCTCGACATCGTCGAGCTCGGCCATTCCGAGCGGCGCGAGCATTTCGGCGAGACGAATGAAACAGTCGGGCTGAAAACCGAAGCAGCGGTTCGCCACGGGCTCATCCCGCTGATCTGCATCGGAGAGACGCTCGCTGATCGCGACAGCGGCAACGCACAGCAGGTCCTTGCGGATGAGGTTCGCGGTGCCCTTTCCAAACTGTCGGGCGACCAGAAGAATGCCGAGATCCTGCTCGCCTACGAACCGGTCTGGGCGATCGGCGAGAATGGCATTCCCGCCACCGCAGATTACGCATCCGCCCGCCATGCCGAGATCATTGATGTGGCGCAGTCCATCCTTGGACGCCGCATCCCCTGCCTCTATGGCGGGTCGGTCAATCCCGGCAATTGCGAAGAACTCATTTCGAGCCCTCATATCGACGGGCTCTTCATTGGCCGTTCCGCCTGGAATGCCGAGGGCTATCTCGACATCCTGGCAAAATGTGCCGCCAAACTCTGAGGAGACATGACCATGAAGCTTGCAATTGCAGGAGACAGCGCCGGCGAAGGCCTGGCAAAGGTTCTCGCTGATCATCTGAAAGACCGTTTCGACGTGCACGAAGTATCGCGTACCGATGCCGGTCCCGATGCGTTCTACGCGACGCTTTCCGACCGGGTCGCCTCCGGTGTCATCGACGGCACCTATGACAAGGCCATCCTGGTTTGCGGAACCGGCATCGGTGTCTGCATCTCGGCCAACAAGGTCCCCGGCATCCGCGCCGCACTGACACACGATACCTATTCGGCTGAACGCGCCGCCCTCTCCAACAACGCCCAAATCATTACCATGGGCGCCCGAGTGATCGGCACCGAACTGGCCAAGGCGATTGCAGACGCCTTTCTGGCGCAGACTTTTGACGAGAACGGTCGCTCGGCCGGAAATGTCCAGGCGATCAACGAGGTAGACGGGAAGTACAACGCCCGCTGAACCTTTTCCGTGACCGGACAATGTCCGGTCACGCCCTCCTCTCCGACTGACAGATGTCGACACAAGATTCACGTGTCCTTTTTCGCGGCCATACCCTGTCGAAGCTCGCTCAACGGGCAGGCTTACGGGCGACTGGAAACCTAGTCCCCACACCCCTCAAAAATCCTAGTGTCTATCGTCTTTCCGGCGGCAGGAACCTTAATGTTCCAAACTACGTTTCTGCGCCACCTGCGGGTATCAGGGGAGGAGAAACGATGATTGAACATAGCGTTTTCGTACAACGCCACTTTGGCACTCCAGCAAAGCAAATCATGTTTGAAACGAGAGCGATGGCCGCAGCGCAGCTTGTCGCTTTAGCAGCGCCATTCGATCCGCAGGCATAGGCCACACCTACCCCACCTGCTTTCCGTTTCCGTCAATCTTTCTACAGTTTCTAAGTGCGCTGCCCAGCGGACGATCTCGACCGGAGTGTCAATGTCAGAAACCACCTCGACCAAGCCAGGCGCAACAGCCGCCACCCTTACCCCGGAACAGGCAGAACAGGCACGGCGCGCCTATCTTCTCAAACGTTTCTGGGTCAGCGCTCGCGGCTACTGGGGTCGCGATGGCGACAAGATCGCCTGGGTATGCTCGATAACGCTTCTCGCGCTCATCGGTGTCAACGTCGCTTTCCAGTATGGTATCAACGTCTGGAACCGCGGACTGTTCGATGCGATCGAGCAGCGGAATGCCGATCAGGTCTATTCGCTAGGCCTTCTGTTTCCGCCGCTCGTGCTTGGAAGCGTCGCGCTCGTCAGTTCGCAGGTCTATCTGCGCATGCTGATGCAGCGCCGCTGGCGCTCGTGGCTCACGAAATCATTGATCTCTCGGTGGCTTACGAATGGACGCTACTACCAGCTGAACCTGATCGGCGGCGATCACCAGAACCCGGAAGCCCGCATTTCCGAGGATATGCGGATCGCGACGGAATCGCCCGTGGATTTCACGTCAGGGGTGATTTCGGCTTTCGTGTCGGCGTCGACCTTCATCGTCGTCCTGTGGACGATCGGTGGCGCGCTGACGATTCCGATCGCCGGAAATTACGTCACCATACCCGGCTTCCTCGTGATTGCGGCGGTCGTCTATGCCATCATCACATCGAGTTCGATCGCGGTCATCGGCCGGAACTTTGTGAAAGTGTCCGAGAATAAGAACCAGGTCGAAGCGGAGTTCCGCTACACGCTGACGCGCGTGCGCGAAAACGGCGAGAGCATCGCGCTGCTGGGCGGCGAAGAGGAAGAGCGCAACGATCTCGATCGGACCTTCGCAAATGTCCGTCAGCAGTGGCGGCTGCTTGCGTGGCAATATATGCGCACGTCCTTGGTCTCGCACGGATCGATGCTCATTGCACCGGTCGTTCCGGTCCTGCTCTGTGCCCCAAAGTTCCTCGATGGCAGCATGTCACTGGGTCAGGTCATGCAGGCGGCATCGGCATTCACAATCGTTCAAGGTGCGTTTGGATGGCTGGTCGACAACTATCCCCGTCTCGCCGACTGGAATGCCTGCGCCCGTCGCGTAGCCTCGCTGATGGTTTCGCTTGATGGTCTGGAACAGGCCGAACAGAACGAAACTGTCGGACGGATCAAGCACGGCGAGACTGAGGGTGACACCATGCTCAGCCTGAACGAGGTTTCCGTCTCGCTTGGCGACGGCACTGCCGTTGTCAAGGAAACGCAGGTGGAGATCGGGCCTGGCGAACGCGTCCTCGTGGCGGGTGAATCCGGTTCTGGCAAGAGTACGCTGGTGCGAGCCATTGCGGGGCTGTGGCCATGGGGAGAAGGAAGTGTCAACTTCCGCAAGGGCCAGGAACTGTTCATGCTGCCCCAGAAACCATACATCCCCTCGGGCACCCTGCGTCGCGCCGTCGCCTACCCGAAACCGGCAGACACATGGTCGGCAGAAGAAATTCATGTTGCCCTCGACAAAGTCGGGCTCGGGCACCTGCGCGACAGGATCGAGGACGAAGCGCCATGGGACCACACGCTGTCAGGAGGAGAGAAGCAGAGGTTGGCGTTTGCCCGGCTTCTCCTCAACGACCCTGACATCATTGTCCTTGATGAAGCGACCTCCGCTCTCGACGAAAAGACGCAGGACAAAATCATGGAGATGATGATCGACGAGCTGCCCAATGCCACAATCCTGAGCGTGGCACACCGCGTAGAGCTCGAACAGTTTCACAGCCGCAAGATCACGCTCGAGCGCCGGGAGGGCGGGGCAAGGCTGGTTAGCGACGTCGATCTCGCGCCTTATACACGCGGCCGAAACGTCTTGTCGCGACTTCTCGTTCGCCCGATCATCAAGCCGTAGAGGATGTGAATGAGAGTTCGGCTCAGATTCAGACAACGCCCTGTGTAAAAGTCGGAACTGATGCCTCGCCAAAATGTTCAATTGTACGGTAACGTACAGAGAATGTGATGCCGAGGTCCGAAATGAGCCAAGCCGGAGTTATTCTCGTCGTTGAAGATGAGCCCGTCCTCCGATTCATATTGGTGGAGGAGTTGCAGGATGCCGGGTACGAGGTGTTTGCCGCGGTCGATGCAGCCCAAGCCATAGACATCCTGGAGAGCAACTTCGATATCCAACTTCTCCTGACGGATATCGACCTGTTTGCCGAGGGTGAAGGCGTGGAACTCGCTCGGATGGTGCGCGATAGATGGCCACCGATCCGGATCATCCTCACGTCGGGAAACTGGACGCTTCAACAATCCGAGCTTACGTTTGCAGAACGCTTTATCCCCAAACCCCATGGGCCGGGCGTACTTCTCCAGACCATCAGAGAGTGTATGCTTTGACATGCTCTTATGGAACCATTTTGCGCAAACGGCGTTGTGCAGAGCGACCAAGGGATGACTCCGCGTTTACCGTTACGACGCGAGGGATTGCTTGAGGCGACGAATTCGACTGAGACCTTTGCATAAATGACAATGACCGGGGCCCCGTCCGACGCACGGGATGGAGATACGAAACCCATGCACCGCAAATTGCTTGAATCGTTTTACGGCTACGGTGCCGCAACAACAGTCGTCGCTGTTGGTCTTTTGGCGGTGTGGTTAATTCGGTGACCTCTTGCGCCGTACCGAGGGCTCGCTGACTCATACCGGTCCGCCAAGACGCCGCCTCTGGTTTTGCCGGAGACAGCAGTTGCGCGAGAAGACCGGCTTCTCGGGAATATTCTGCGGAAACAACTCGTCGCCTTAGAGGTTGAACACAGACTGTGGCCACCATCCTCCACGCGTCAAACACCGTCTCCCCACCCCTCCCGTTTTCTGTTAGACCCGATCTCCAGACTGAAGCCATTAAACTGAAATGAGCGTAGCCTTCATGTGCCGAACAGCCAGTGAGCCTCTGACGTGATGCAGATCCTTTCAGAGATAGAAGGCGAAATGGCTTCGCGGATTCGCGCGGTCGATTGGAGCACAACCAGCTTAGGACCTATCGAGGACTGGCCGATAGAGCTGCAGACCACGCTGGCCTTGTGCCTCAATACCGATCTGCCAACTGCCATCTACTGGGGAGACGAAATGCGTCTCCTTTATAACGATGCGTGGTCGCCGATCGCTGGAGAAAAACACCCGTGGGCATTGGGTCGCCCCGCGTCGACCGTCTGGGCGGACATCTGGGATATCATAAAACCGCAACTCATGGCCGTCGTCGAGACGGGCAAGGGTTTTCGTGTGGCCGATCAAATGCTGCCGATGCTTCGCGGCGGACGCGTTCAGCATACGCATTGGGACTACAGCTTCGCACCGATCTTTTCGGCGGAAGGTCGTGTCGTCGGGGTTTTCAACCAAGGTACCGAGACGACCGCCCGCCTCTCTGCGCAACGGGCGTTGCGGGCGAGCGAAGAGCGACTGGAATACGCACTCGGCGCCTCAGAAACTGTCGGGACGTGGGACTGGGACATCCCGAACGACAGCGTGGTGGCCGACGCGCGATTTGCCAAGATCTACGGCGTTGAGCGGAGCGTTGCCGCCAGCGGCGCTCCGATCGGTGCTTTTTTCCGTCTGGTTCATCCCGATGATCTGCCGGCCCTTCAATCCGCGATCGACGAAGCGCTGAAGACGGGCACTATATTTTCGCAGGAATACCGGCTCGTCGACGCGGATGGTTCCGTCCGGTGGGTGACTGCCCAAGGCCGCGTCACGCTTGCGCCGGACGGTACACCATTGCGGTTTCCGGGTGTGTCATTTGACATCACCGATCGCCGCGTTGTCGAAATCGCGCTGCGGGAGAGCGAGGAACGCTTCCGTGCGATCACCAATTCGATCGACCAGATGATCTGGGCCACGCAACCCGACGGCCACCACGATTATTACAACCAGCGTTGGTACGACTTCACGGGCGTCCCGCAAGGCTCGACAGACGGCGAGGAATGGAACGGCGTATTCCACCCTGACGATCAGGATCGCGCCTGGTCCACCTGGCGTCGCAGCCTCGTCACAGGAGAGCCCTACCACATCGAGTACCGCCTCCGACATCGTAGCGGTAACTATCGATGGGTTCTCGGCCGCGCGCAGCCTGTGCGGAAGGAGGATGGCGAAATCAGCCGCTGGTTCGGGACATGCACCGATATCCAGGACATCGTCGATGCACGCGATATTCTGTCGAAGTCCCGCGAGCAACTGGCGCGTGAAGTAGAAGAAAGAACCGCGAAGCTGGTCGACGCGCAGGACCAGTTGCGCCAGGCGCAGAAAATGGAAGCCGTTGGTCAGCTCACGGGCGGCATCGCGCATGACTTCAACAATATGCTGGCCGTCATACTGGGTTCGATCAGCCTGCTCGAAAAGCGGTTGGCGCGCGGTGAGGTCGATGTCGGCCGCTACATCGAGGCCGCAAAGGATGGCGCAACGAGAGCTGCGTCGCTGAC
Organism: Rhizobium sp. Leaf306; assembly: GCF_001423425.1. Lineage (GTDB taxonomy): Bacteria > Pseudomonadota > Alphaproteobacteria > Rhizobiales > Rhizobiaceae > Neorhizobium > Neorhizobium soli. The sequence goes on along the minus strand of NZ_LMNX01000003.1, from coordinate 225,917 downwards.
GCACCGCCTGCTCGCTTTCTCGCGACGGCAACCGCTTCAGCCGGAGGTGATCGACCCCAATCGCATGATTGCCGGAATGTCGGAATTGCTGACCCGCACGCTCGGAGAGCATGTTTCCGTGGAAACCGTCTTGGCGGCCGGACTGTGGAAAGTCTATGCCGACAGCAGTCAGCTGGAAAACGCCATTCTCAACCTCGCCGTGAATGGCCGCGATGCCATGCCCCGCGGCGGCAACCTGACGGTCGAAACCGCAAACTCGTATCTTTCCGACGAATACGCGCAGGACAATGCAGTGGCAGCCGGGCAATATGTCATGATTGCCGTATCGGATACCGGAACGGGGATGACGCCCGAGGTTATGGCGAAGGCTTTCGATCCGTTTTTCACCACCAAGGAGGTCGGCAAGGGATCGGGTCTGGGACTAAGCCAGATCTTCGGCTTCGTCAGGCAGTCGAGCGGGCACGTCAAAATTTATTCGGAAGAGGGCGTCGGGTCATCTATCAAGATCTACCTGCCGCGGCATCACGGTGAGGTTGAAGCCCCCGTAAACATCCAGGGCGTCGTCAAGCAGCCGGGCCGGGGCAGCGTTTCCGAGACGATCCTTATCGTAGAGGACGACCAGCGCGTGCGCGTTTTCTCCACCGAGGCGCTTCGGGAACTGGGATATACCGTCGTCGAAGCCGCATCGGGCGAGCAGGCGCTCACCTTGATCAGGGCAGGTCTCAAGCCGACCTTGTTGTTTACAGATGTCGTGATGCCGGGGATGACAGGCCGAGAATTGGCCGACGCCGCCAAGGTTCTGATGCCGGAATTGAATATTCTCTATACGACTGGCTACACCCGCAACGCCGTTGTCCATAACGGCGTGCTGGAGGGGGGAACGCACCTCTTGCAAAAACCCTTCAGCCTCGATCAGCTTGCCGATAAAATACGGAAGGTGCTGGACCAGTAGCCTTCGCGAATAAAGCGGGGCGGCGTGAGGAGCGTTCGAACTCGGGGCTGGACCGACGGGCAAGCCTGTCTGCGCACAGCTCGCGGTCCGATCAGAGAATGGACAATCGACGAGCGAAATGGGAGGCGGCGGCGCGTACACTCGCGCCGTCATCATTGGCCTGTGATTTTCGCGTATAGCAATGCAACGCTTCGACCCCGTCGGCATTCACCGGATAGACAAGATCGACATGCTCCCTCTTCGATCCCGACCTCTGCTCTTGCAGGGGTTTGGCGGAAAGGCACGGTATCCGTCACTATAGGAGAGGATCAAAGGAGCCGTGAATCCAACCCGCAACCTCATTTTCATTCTTGGCGATCAGCTATCCTTGTCGGTATCGAGCCTTGAGGGTGCCGATCCCACGCAGGATATGGTCCTGATGTGCGAGGTGGTGGAGGAGGCGACCTATGTCGAGCATCACAAACTGAAACTCGCCTTCATCTTTTCCGCAATGCGCCATTTTGCCGATGAGCTGCGTGCGAAAGGCTTCTGCGTCCGGTACGTGCGGCTTGATGATCGCGACAATTCAGGCTCCTTCACGACCGAGCTTTTGCGCGCGATTGCAGAGACGTCACCCCGATCGATCATCGTCACCGAAGCTGCCGAGTGGCGCGTTCTTTCCGCCATGGAAGACTGGCAAGGTTTGGTAAATCTGCCGGTAGAGGTGCGGCAGGACACGCGGTTTATCTGTTCGACGACGGAGTTCAAAGCCTGGGCCAAGGACCGCAAGGCTCTGACGATGGAGTATTTCTATCGGGACATGCGGCGCAAGACCGGCCTCTTGATGAACGGTGACCACCCCGAAGGTGGCCGGTGGAATTTCGACAGTGAAAATCGCAAACCTGCCAAACCCGACCTGTTTCGCCCGAAGCATCATGTCTTTCCGCCCGACACAGCAACGCAGGAGGTTCTTGCGCTCGTCGAGCGCACGTTCCCGAACAATATGGGTTCGACGGAGAATTTCTCGTTTGCAGTGACCCGCGCTGACGCGGAGAAAGCTGCCGACGGATTTATCCGCGACTTTCTACCCAATTTCGGCGAGACGCAGGACGCGATGCTGGCCGAAGAGCCTTTCCTCAACCACGCGCTTCTCTCCTTCTACATCAATGTTGGACTGCTCGATCCGCTCGCACTATGCCGGGCTGCGGAGCGCGCGTATTTCGAAGGACACGCGCCGCTGAATGCGGTCGAGGCTTTCATCCGCCAAATCATCGGCTGGCGCGAATATATCCGCGGCATCTATTGGCTGAAAATGCCGGGATACGAGACAAGCAATTTCTTCACCGCATCCCGTCCCCTGCCGGGCTTTTTCTGGAGCGGTGAAACGGACATGGCCTGTATGTCCACAGTGATCAAACAGACGATTACCCATGCCTACGCGCATCATATCCAGCGTCTGATGGTGGTCGGAAATTTCTCGATGCTGGCAGGTCTTGATCCCTATGCGGTCCATCGCTGGTATCTGGAAGTCTATGCCGACGCCTACGAATGGGTTGAACTCCCCAATGTGATCGGAATGAGCCAGTTTGCCGACGGTGGGTTTATGGCCTCCAAGCCATACGCCGCAGGCGGCGCGTATATTTCTCGTATGTCCAATTACTGCGAAAGCTGCCGGTATGACGTGTCGCAGAAAACTGGCGAGAAAGCCTGTCCCTTCAACGCCTTGTACTGGGATTTCCTCGCCCGTAATGCCGAGTCACTGTCGGGCAACCACCGTTTGGCGCAGATGTATGCGTCATGGCGACGGATGTCGGCAGGAACGCAGCAGGCCTATCGCAACAGTGCTTCTGCATTTCTCGGGAAACTGGATGACGGAAGCCGTGTTTGACCGTGTGGAAATAGGCCGGCGACGGAGCATCTGAGGAGCGCCCCCCGCAGAATGAATGGATCTGATCGCTGACGAGGTCCGTGTCTCTACCCCCAAGAGTGAGCCGGGATCATGCGGAATGGTCCTCCGCTCTCGGAAGGAAAAACAGGGCGGAGGCGAACCGGGTTCACTTGTTCCTTCGAGAACTGGTCGCGACCGCCTTCCTCGAACGATCTGACGCCCGGTCCGGATGGACGAACCTATCTCCCCATTTTGTCGCGCAACGATCGACCGAGATGACAATCTTGCGCGTAAGATAGGACCTCACGGGCAAGGACTGGGTTCGCCAAAGGCAAACGCCGCCGCAGCGCAGCGCCTTTCAAGGAGCATACCACCGCAAGATCCGCTTTCAGCGGTACTGCCGCGAGGTTAAGGCTCGGCTTCGTCAGGCGGTTGTACAAGCGGAACCGCGCCGCAATCGTGTTTTCTTCTGCGGGGGCGTAAAGCTGCGACAGCGTGACGAGCTTTGCGATTTCCTCTGGCTGTTCCCCGACCGCTTGCCTGACCATTGCATACCGGACCCAGAAGTTTCCATCACTCGGGAGGCAGTGAAGCGCAAAGCGCACCACGGTCTCTGCCTCCCCAAGCGCGCTCGACCAGTTGTCGTATTCGACATCCGGGCTTTGCGTATCCAGCCGGACGAGCGCAACCGTTACAGCTGCTTTGACGAACTCGCTTTGGCAAACATCGTCTCTGAGAAGCAGTCTCATCTGCGGTAGAGTTCCTTCGAGCAACTCCCGCGAGACCGGTCTGTCGCGTTCAATCTCGGCCGCGATGTGTCGCATGGTCCCGAACCGGGCGTAACGTGAGATCTGTGTTACCGAGATCGCCAGGCTTCCCATGCAGAGCAGGACGACCGCTCCGATGAGAAGCGGTCTGCGACCACGCCGCGTCATTCTCAGCCTTCCTGGTAGTACTGGGAGTATCGCGAGTAATAATATTCGCTGGAGCCATAGGCTCGGTAGAGCTTCATCCGTTCCTGGTCGACCTTGTTCAGCACGACACCAAGACACTTGTCGCGGACATAGGGATCGGAAGCGAGAACCTGACGAACGACCCGGCGTGCTGTCTTGCCCCATTCGGTGACGAAGATGAACCCGTCAATTCGGCCTGCAATGGCGCGGGCATCGACGACCGGGCCAAGAGGCGGCAGATCGATAATGATATAGTCTGCGGTATTGCTGATGTCTGCGAGCACCTGACGCATGCGCGCGGACGACAGCAGTTCGGACGAATGCGGAATGCGGTGACGGACAACTGCAGGCAAGAACGCAAGTTTAGTCCGATCGTTTCGAAGGAAAAGCGACTGCGGATCCCTGTTGTCGATGAGCACTTCGAGAAGGCCGGATTCCGCATGTCTCCCGATCGCCCGCGTCGCGCCCGGGTTGCGCAAATCGCCGTCGATCAGGACGGTTCTGTTTCCTTGCCCCGCCAGCAACTCGGCAAAATTCACCGCAATCGTTGACTTGCCTTCTCCAGGCAATGACGAAACGACGCCGATGATCTTGCAACTCTTGCCGGTAAGCGCGAGGTCTGCAGCAATCTTGGCGCTTCGAAGCGTTTCCGCGAAGGCGGAGAGTGGGTGATCGATGACATAATTCGAAACGGCATGGGTCTTTCGAACCTGGCCAATGCCACGACCGTCAGAGCTATCCGGAGCATCGACGGCCTTTGCCGGAGCCACTATTGGCGCGATGCCCAGAAATTCCAGATTGAGAACGTCGCGAACCTGTTCGCCGGTTCTAAAGAAACGGTCCCGGAACTCGCGAAACGCGCCAAGGCCACTCCCGACCGCGGCACCGATAATCACGAACAGCGCCAGCACCAATGGCTTGCGGGGATGGCTCGGACTGTCGGGTGCAGCTGCTCGCGTGATGATACGTGCTTCTGTGACCGGGAAGGACTGTTGCTGTATGGCTTCCTGATACCGCTGCAGGAAGGTCTGGTACATGTTCTTGTAGGTGTCAGCTTCCCGCTCGAGTTCTCTCAGCTGTACCTGGGTCTCGCTCGCGGTGGCGCTGATGCCTGTGGCCTGCGCGACCGAATCCGTCAGGCTCTTTTCCCGGGCCTTGGCAACGTTGAGATCGCTCTTGTAGCTTTCGGCAATACGATTGACCTCTTCGAACATCAGACGGTTGTATTCCGTCATTTCGCTGCGCAGCCTGATCGCTTGAATGTGATTGACTCCGAGACGATCGGAGATCTGCGCTTCCCGCTTGGAGGCATCGAGATATTTCTGGCGCAGTTCGTTGGAAATGGAGCTGTCGAGAACATCCGTAACGATCGCGTCTCCTTGGCCCGAAGCGATGATCTGCGCGATCCGCTGCAGGCGCGCCTCAGCTTTTGCGGTATCTGACTGCGCGACGATCAATGCGCTGTTGAGTTCGGACAACTGCTGGTCAGCAACCAGAACCGAGCCGGCAGCAACGAGGCCGTTGGAACTGCGGAACTTCTGGACGGCAAGATCCGAGTCCAAAGCCTTCTGGCGCAGTTCGGCTATGCGATCCTGCAGCCAGCCGCTTGCGCGCCTGGTTGCCTCATATTTCGAATTAAGCTTGTCAACCAGATAGGCCTCTCCGATCGCGTTGGCGATCTTTGCAGAGAGAGAAGACGATGGAGAGGTGTAGCTGATGCTCAAAACATAAGTGCGACCAACGCGGCTGATCTCCATGTTCCAAAGGAGCGTGTTCGCAGCGGTGCGGCGTTTCGCCTCCACCTGATCGCTGGTTTCGGGTTCAACAACGAACCACGAAGAGACATTTGCCAGCGACCGGAGCGTTCCGACCATCGTTCCAATGACAGACCCTCCGGCACTCGCAAACGCCGCATCATTCGTAAGGTCGAGCTTATCCACGACGGACATTGCAATCGTGTCCGATTTCAGGAGTTCAACTTGACTGAGAACGGAACCCTCGTCGTCGACCACGCCACCAATTGTCGAAAGCTGCTGAACGACTTCTCTATTGCCTTGGTCGATCAAGACGCTGACGTTGGACGTATAAAGAGGAACTGCCGTGAATATATACGCCAATCCTAGGACAATAGCGGCCGCCACTGCGGCCGCTACGATCATCCATTGTCGTCTGGCGATCGCTAAAACAGCGTCGAAATCAATTCCTTGAACGGAGCGCTCTAAATCGACATCGTCGCCTTGCAGGCCACCAGAGAAACTCTTGTTATGAATCTGCAAGAAAAACCTCGCTCAATGAAATGCCAGACAGTAGCCGCCTCAGAACGACGCCGTGGTCGAACTGCCTTCGACGATCGTCGTCGAGCCGCCGTCTTCGCTCGCGTAATATCCGCTACCGCCGCCGGAAGAGAAGCTGGACGAGCCCGAGCCGGTCGACGCAGTCGTTCCCGCGCCACCATTGCTGCCGCCACCCGGCGTGCCGCCGCCGCCAATCGCGCCAGCGCCACCGGTTGCAGAGCCGCCACCGCTGAGGCCGCCGCCAAGAGACGCAGTCTGCGTTTCGCTGTTGGCCGCGAGAAACGCTGTCTCGAGAGCGCGATTGCCGCTGTCCGCGATAGCGTCCTGGATACGGGAGGCATATTCGGGATTGACGGTAGCGCAGGCCCTTGCGGCACGAGCAAGCCCCGCGCCGATCGCGGCAGCCTGACCGGCATTAGCCTTTGCAGCGATGGCAATCAGCGGGGACAGTGCGTCGGCGCTGGATCCGGCGAGCGAACGAGCCTGATTGGACAGTGGAAGTCCTCCAGACGAGAACTGCGACAACAGACTTTCTGGAGCTGCGAGAAACGCGCTGATCTCGGCATCAGACATCCGCGCCGGAGCGACGAAGCATCCCGCCGTTGGCAAAGCCGACTGTGCATGAGCCGAAGAAAGGTCAGCAATACCTGAAACTAGAGCAGTGGCAAGCGCGATACCTGCAATATTACTTATAAAAACCTTAAGCATGACTGTCTCCCGAAGATTACTAAACTAATCAATCCATCGCACAGAAGTAAAAAATCATCAATAGTGAGATTAAATTACTGTTAACTTGTGAATTTGAAGCGACGGCTCACGGGACGAGTTCTCGAACAGCATCGCGGGTGGCGATGGCATCCGACGGAACACCAGCGACAGTCGACGTCACAGAATTCAGGATGTTGAGGAACTTCAGCGTTTCGACGGAGTCGGAGTTGGACACATAGATCGTGTCCTTATCCTGCATCGGGAACTTCTGGACAGCGAAGAGAGCCGAAGGATCTCTCATGTTGGCTCTGAAGATAACGGGAACCATTTCGCCGCTGAACCGACTGGTATCCACGCCCAGCTTAGCCAGGAAGTCTTTCTTGACTGTGCGGTAGAGCATGACCTGCGCCGGATTTGCACGCGAGTCCAGCAATCCGCCCGCCTTCCCCAGTGCTTCACCAAGGGTCAGCTTCGATTCCTCGAAGTCAAACCTGCCATTGAGACCCGAGGCGCCAAATGCAAGGTAGGTTCGACGTTCACGATCGACCAGAATGGTGTCGCCAGGTGCGACATAGATGTTTTCAGACGGCGTGGCGACCAGATAATCGTAAAGGACAGTCGCCGATTTTCCGCGTCTTTGCAGCGTAATATAGGTTTCGATGCCGGGCGAGCTCAGGCCGCCGGCTTCTGAAACGACGTCAAGCACGCGCTCACCAGCTTCCGTCAACTCTATCTTCGCAGGCGAGCGTACGTCGCCCAGAACCGCGACCTGAGCAGATCGGCTGCTGACCTTCGTGATCAACACCTGCGGCTCAATCGCGCGATTGGCGAGTGCATCCTCAACTTGTCGCTGGACGTCCTCCACCGGACGCCCGGCGGCCGGGATACGACCGGCGTAAGGGACGCTGATCGTACCCTCCCGATCGATTGTCTGGTTCGGTAGCGACACGTAGTTACCAGGACGACTCCCGGCGTCGTTGGGAATAAACAGGCCGCCGGACTGAGATTCAAAGACGGAGACCTGAACGACGTCACCAACGCCGAGCGGCAAGCTCGGGGCTCCGCCACGACCGCCGCCGAACCCCCCTTTGAGGGAGGTCGCCTTTGTATCCTCTACATAAGCAAGCACAGATTTACTAATGTCGACGAGAGCATAGTCGATCCCGACGGCCTGTGCCTTTTTGGCTGATGTAACCTTTGCAGTTGCCTGCGCCTCCACCTGCCGAGAATCTGGTCCAGAGTTTGGCAGCGCCGTGCATCCCGACAGGAATGACGTCGCCACAAGAACAAAAGTCGATGCGGTTTTGATTTTCACGTGTGTCCCCTTAGAAGCCCCAAGCGAAACTTGCACACGAGATTATTTATTTCTAGTTTAGATTGGTAGGCAACAAATGAATCCGGAACGAAACAAAGTTTTGTTGCTGATAAATCACAGATTTAACTATTAATTATATATATTATTTGTGCCTAAGCTATAAACTAGTACAATATAATTTATCTTACTAATATAGATGCTTTGGATAAACTGCACGTCTTAAGCAGGCAACTGTTTATCTCGCAGGTTGGGCGCCGACGGCAATTGCTCCGCCACGCTTGTTTGGATCGTTCGATTTCGCCTGTTTTTCGACCCGACTTTTGGATCGGCAACGCAGACAACGACGATCGGCGCCAAGGTCGCAGCCACGAAAATGGCGAGGCCGGAGATCTGGATTGAGAAGTCGAAGGCGGAGTGAACGACAAGCAGCAACACGACCGCGAAGCCGGATTCTGGGACATAACGAAGGCGACGCCTCGCTGCCATTCCTCTGACGAGGCACGATAGGATAAAGGCCAGCGCAAACGCGATAATGAGTATGCCAGCGACGCCCAACGTGAAGACTGCTTCGAGATAAACATCGTGGGCACGATTCCAAACCGTATAGACGCCGCAGTCCGGATCGCGATACGCTGTAAAGGCGGTTTCGAAACTTGCCAGTCCGGTCCCGAACGGAAAATGATCGGATACCCCCGAGACCAATCCCGGCATGATGCAGAAGCGGCCGTCGCTTGCGCCCTGCACTTCTGCTCGGAGCAAAGCTCTGCCAGAAAACGACAGGAGGCCTGCTGCGAATAGGCCGGTTAAAGCAATCGCTATCAGAAATGCGCCAACGCGGATGGATCTAAGGCCGGTACCTCGAAGCGCAGGGACAGGATGCTTGCTCTGCGAAGATCTGAACACGAACAACAGGGTCATCAACAGAAGCGCGGCAAAACTTGCCGCAACCCCGGCCCGGGACTTCGTCAGCACAAGAGCCGTGACCGATACCGTAAACAGTATCGCAAAGCTTAGTGCTCCTCGAACTGCCTTTCGTTGATCGAATGGAAGACCCCTGCCTTGATCCAGCGACGTGAGAATTCGCCGGACCTCAACGCACCGCACGTGAGACGAAAGGATTCCATAGTTCAGGATGGCGACAATCCCGAAATAGGTTGCGGCGGTGTTCCGATTGACAAAGAAGCCGGTTAGGCTGTCGAGGTAAGCCGTCTTTGCGATGAAGAGGAGTGTCTTGGGCGCGATCAGGAATTGGGCGATGGACAGAAGAGCGACAACGGCTCCTGCTATCGCCAGCCCTCTGAGGGTGGCGATCGCTCGTTCGTCGCTGTCGCACAAAATAATCCCGATCAGAAAGACCTCAACCGGCACGAGGAAACGAAGCAAAGATGCCCAGTCATCCGCAGGCGTCAAGGATATTCCCGGGGAAGCATCGAGCTGAAACTCGACGAGGTCTCTCCACGACGGTTGACTGAAGATTGCTTCAGGCAGCGGAGTAGTCTGGAAGATTACCCATGCGAAGGCGACCAGAGCCAATACGATAGCGGCTTTCACTGCCGGCTCCCCTGCCTTGGGGATCCCTCGGACGAAGACGGCGATACAAAGTAGGAGAACACTTGCCAATCCGTAGATAGCGACAGTGGAAATCTGCACGGCGCCAAAATTCAAAAGCGCTAAGGCGAGTGCTGACCAGTGGATAAAAACAATTGATCTATAGACAGCGTTCTTTGGCCGCCACCCCCCGCGGATATCTTTCATATTAGCCCCAATCCAAATTACGCCCAACACTGGGAATGCTTTAGCAATACCACATCCAAATCAAAGTATATTTTAGTAATTTATCACGGTCTTTCGAATCAAAGCGGAAATATGACTTGTGATGATTTAACTATACGCCTCCATATACTCTCGCTTTTACCGTTCAAGCGTCTATAGCTACATTCCATATTTTTATGGTATTGGCTCCCACAATCATTGCTATCCGACCAATCGAAACAGACGCATCATGAAATTTGGAACAAGCGGCCTTCGCGGTCTTGTCACTGATCTCGAAGGCAGAGCGTCGGCGCTCTACACCACAGCGTTCGCACGCCATCTTTTAGAGGCCGGTCTTGCCAAGCCGGGGGATCCGGTTCTGGTGGGACGTGATTTCCGGGCCTCAAGCCCGAGGATTGCGGCAACCTGTATCGGCGCCTTGCAGCGGGCAGGACTGAACGCCATCGATTGTGGGGCCATACCCACTCCCGCGCTGGCACTTTACGGTATGAAGCTCTCGGCTGCCGGCCTGATGATCACTGGATCGCATATCCCGGATGATCGCAACGGTATCAAATTCTACCGTACCGATGGCGAGATCGACAAACAGGACGAGATCCGGATCACGGCGATCGCCGGCGCCATAGCAGATGAAAAGATCGACGACACTCCGGGCGAAGCTTCTGATCAGCACGTGGAGGCCGAAGCACTTTTCGTCGAACGGAACGTCATGCTGCTTGCTCAGGATGCATTGGCCGGATTGACTATCGGTGTCTATCAGCATTCCACAGTCGCGCGCGATCTCTTCGTTCAGGTTCTTGAAAATCTGGGGGCGCAGGTCGTGCCGCTCGGACGCTCTGAGCGTTTCATTCCCGTCGATACGGAAGCCGTCTCTGCCGAGACGATTGCGCTGCTGCAGGGTTGGGCCCCACAATATAATCTCGACGCGATCGTCTCCGCGGATGGTGATGGCGACCGCCCGCTCGTCGCAGACGAAAAGGGGCAGCCGCTCAGAGGCGATCTGTTGGGCCTGATCACGGCAAACTTCCTCCATGCCCAAGTGGTCGCCACTCCAGTCACGTCCAATTCACGGATAGAGGCTGCCGGCGGCTATACGGTTGTAAGAACAAAGGTCGGCTCACCATTCGTCATTGCCGCCATGCAGGCGGCAGCCAAGGATGGCAAAACGGCGATCGTCGGGTTCGAGGCCAATGGCGGCACGCTGACCGGCTCCGATTTCACAGTTGCCGGAGGCACGTTGCAGGCGCTGCCGACCCGTGACAGCTTCCTTCCGGCGCTCGCAACGCTTTCGCTGCTCACGAAAGCCAAGCAACCGCTATCGCGTATCGTTGCCGATCATCCGCTTGCTTTTGCAGCGGCAGATCGGCTGGAAAACTTCCCCGTGGAAACGAGTGCGGCACTGATGGCGCATCTGCGGGCATCCGACGACAATCTTTCCGCTTTCCTCGCGCCCATCGGCTCGGTCACTGCGAAAAGCGACATAGACGGGCTTCGCGTGACACTTGAGGACGGGCGCATCATCCATCTTCGGCCGTCTGGAAATGCGCCTGAAATGCGCTGCTACGTCGAAGCGCCGGATGAACGGGCCGCCTCGGAATTGTTGGATCAAGGGCTTGATCTCATTCGGCGTTGGGCGGCAGAACGTAACCGATGACAAATCTCAAAAGCAAAAGCGTCAGTGGAGACTGAGACTATGGTTGGCAAGATCATTCCCGTAATCATGGCAGGCGGCAAGGGCACGCGGATGTGGCCGTTGTCACGGTCTTCTGCACCAAAGCAGTTTATACAGTTCGTCGGCGACCAGACGCTGTTTCAGTCCACGCTTGCGCGTGTTGCCGACGAGACGCTCTACGAGCCTGCAATCGTCATCACCAACGAAGATTTCCGCTTCCTTGCCGCCGAACAGGCACGCGAGCTTGGCCTGCCACTCACGGCGATCATGTTGGAGCCTTCCGCGCGCAACACGGCACCGGCCGTTGCCGCAGCCGCTGCCTTCGTCGCCGAGAAGTTCGGCGATGATGCGATCTTGCAGGTGCTGGCCTCCGATCACGAAATCGAAGCGGGCAAGGCCTATTTCGATGCCATTCAGACCGCACGCAAGACGGCAGCAAGCGGCAAGCTCGTCACCTTCGGCATTACACCGACCGAGCCTTCGACCGGCTATGGCTATATCGAGATCGGTGACCAGCTTTCGACCGGCGCGAACACAGTAAAGCGCTTCGTCGAAAAGCCTGCTCTGCCCGAAGCCGAAAAGATGTTGACGTCTGGCGGCTTTGTCTGGAACTCCGGCATCTTCATGTTCAAGGCCGGCACGGTTCTGTCAGAACTCAACCGCTTTGCGCCAGCCGTTGCGGAAGCGGCAAGCGCTGCCGTTGCAAAGGCATCCGGTGACCTGGATTTCTTGCGCCTCGACGAGGCCTCGTTTTCGGCCAGCCCGAATATCTCGGTCGACTATGCGATCATGGAAAAGACAGCAAACGCTGCCGTCGTGCCGGCGTCCTTTACCTGGTCCGACATGGGCAGCTGGGATGCGGTCTGGAAACTGGGCGAGCAGGATGCCGATGGCAATGTTGCGCTCGGCAACGCGACGCTGATCAACACGAAGAACTCGCTCGTCCTGTCGCGCCATGGTCATATGGCCGTCCAGGGTCTGGATGGCATTGCCGTCATTGCCAGCGAAGATGCCGTCTATGTCGGCCGCCTCGACGACAGCCAGAACGTCGGCAATATCGTCAAGCAACTTGCCGCCGCCAAGGCGACTGCGGCTCTCACCGAAACGCATCCGACCTCCTACCGCCCCTGGGGCGGCTATACCTCGATCCTCAACGGCGATCGGTTCCAGGTGAAGCGGCTGTTCGTCACGCCGGGCAAGAAGCTGTCGCTGCAAAAGCATCACCACCGCTCCGAGCACTGGATCTGCGTCAAGGGCACGGCCGAGGTGACGATCGGTGACACGGTGCAGACCGTGCGCGAGAACGAGAGCGTCTACATTCCACAGGGTGAAGTCCATCGCCTTGCCAACCCCGGCAAGATCATGCTTGAGATGATCGAGGTCCAGACGGGTTCTTATCTCGGCGAAGACGACATTATCCGCATCGTCGACGAGTTCGGACGCGGCTGATCACAACTGTGGAGACCGCCTGGGCGAAGTGAATGGCGTGCCGTGGCATAACGGCACTATCCATTCAGGCGGCTTTTCGAATATGAGAAGGCTACTCATGTTCTCGCATCCGGCCTGCATCGCTGCAGGCCAGATGTGACATCGTCTGCAGGTCAGCATGCTTCGCCGGTTCTTCTCCTATTATCAGCCCTATAAAGGTCTTTTCCTCCTCGACTTCGGCTGCGCCATCGTGTCCGGCCTCCTCGAGCTTGGCTTTCCCATGGCGGTGAAGCTGTTTGTGGACAGGCTTCTTCTCAGCCAGGAATGGCTGCTGATCATCCTCGCGTCCGCTGGCCTGCTCGTCATCTATGTCCTCAACACCGGGTTGATGGCCGTCGTCACTTATTGGGGCCATATGCTCGGCATCAATATCGAGACAGACATGCGGCGGGCGGCGTTCAACCACATCCAGAAACTGTCATTCGGCTATTTCGACAATCAGAAAACCGGACATATCGTTGGGCGCCTCACCAAGGACCTCGAGGAAATCGGCGAAGTCGCGCATCACGGTCCTGAAGACCTGTTCATTGCGCTGATGACTTTTATCGGCGCTCTGCTGCTGATGTTTTCAGTCAATTGGCAGATGGCGGTCATCACTGCGACCATCGTTCCTGTGACCGCCTGGGCAACAAGCCATTTTGGCGGCCGCATGACTGAAAATTTCCATCGGCTTTTCAGCCGGATCGGCGAGTTCAACGCACGCATTGAGGAAAACGTCGGTGGTATGCGTGTCGTGCAGGCTTTCGCCAACGAGGGTCACGAGCGCGCGCTGTTCGAAAAGGACAACCAAAGCTATCGCCGCGTGAAGCTGGAAGCCTACAAGCTGATGGCCGCCACCAGCTCCATGAGTTACCTCAGCATGCGGCTGACCCAGATGGTGGTGATGGTGACCGGCGCCTATTTCGTGCTCGCCGGCGAGCTGACGGCGGGCGGCTTCATCGGTTTTCTGCTTCTCGTCGGCATCTTCTTTCGTCCGGTGGAAAAGATCAATTCGGTGATCGAGACCTATCCGAAGGGGATCGCGGGCTTCAGGCGGTTTACCGAACTGATCGATACGGAGCCAGATATTGCCGATGCACCGGATGCGGTCGCCGTTGATCACCTGAAAGGCGAGATCGCGTACCGGTCCGTGACCTTCGGATACACCGCGGCAAAGACTGTCTTCGAAGAGATCAATCTCGACATCCGTGCTGGCGAGACGATTGCGTTCGTCGGCCCCTCTGGCGCCGGCAAGACGACCATATGCTCGCTTCTTCCGCGCTTTTATGAAGTCGTGTCGGGCAGCATTACGATCGACAGGATCGACATCCGCAAGATGACGAAGGAATCCCTTCGCCAGCAGATCGGCATCGTGCAGCAGGATGTCTTCCTGTTCGGTGGCACGCTGCGGGAGAATATCGCCTATGGGAGACTGGGTGCTTCCGAGGCCGACATTGTCGAAGCGGCGCACCGCGCACGTCTGGAGGACATGCTGGCAAACCTGCCGGAGGGTCTCGATACGGTCATCGGTGAGCGTGGCGTGAAATTGTCTGGCGGCCAGAAGCAGCGGGTGGCGATTGCCCGCATGTTCCTCAAAAACCCACCGATCCTGATCCTCGACGAAGCGACCTCCGCGCTCGATACGGAAACCGAGCGTGCGATACAGCGTTCGCTTGCCGAACTATCGCAGGGGCGGACCACGCTGATCATCGCCCACCGACTCGCCACGATCCAGGGCGCCGACCGCATCGTCGTCATTGATGAGTCTGGTATTGCCGAACAGGGCACCCATCAGGACCTGATCGAACGCAGGGGCGCGTATAACCGGCTGCATTCCGGCCAGGTCGGCATGGTCTGATCGGTGATCAGCATAGAGCCGCGCAAGATCGCCCGACTTTAGCCGACACCGACGTAGCGGGACAGAAGAGACGGATCGGCTCTCAGCGCCTCTACCGGCATAACCGCCTGCGCCTTGCCGTTCTCAACGAAACAGAAGCGGTCGGCGATCGATAACACGGCCTCGACCCGCTGCTCGACCAGCAGGATCGCTTTTCCCTGATTGCGCAGCGTCACCACGACATCACGGATCGTCGCGATCATCGAGGGCATCAGCCCTTCGGTCGGTTCGTCCAGCAGGATGACCTTGGGATCGATACACAAGGCGCGCGCGGTCGCCAGCATCTGCTGCTCGCCACCGGACAGCGTTCCGGAAACCTGGCCGAGCCGCTCCTGCAGCCGCGGAAACAGCGAAAGCGTTTCGTCGAGCACGCGCTGCGGGCTGCGCCGCGTCATCATGCCGATTTCAAGATTTTCGCGCACGGTCAGCTCGGAGAACAACCGGCGGCCCTGCGGCACATAGCCGATGCCGAGGCGTGGCCTTTCATGCGCCGGCAGCGCCGAAATTTCGGTACCATCCAGCCGGATACTACCGGCACCGGCCGTTGCGAGACCCATGATGGCACGCAGGGTCGTCGTCTTGCCCGCGCCGTTTCGGCCGAGCAGGCAGAGAACCTCGCCCTTCTCCACAGTCAGCGACATACCCTGCAGCGTCTTGCTGCTGCCGTGGTAGACATCGAGATCCGAGACTTCGAGCATATCAACCGGTTCCCAGATAGGCGGCCTGCACGGCTGCGTTGGCACGGATGTCACTGGGCGACCCCTCGGCGAGGATTTGACCGTGGTTGAGCACCGTGATCGTGTCGGCGAGCTGCATGACGACGGGCATGTTGTGCTCGATCAAAAGGACCGTTGCAGACGTCGCGATTTCCTTGACCAGCCGGCAGAAACTTTCGATCTCGCTATCCGACAAGCCTTGCGTCGGCTCATCCAGGATCAGGAGTTTCGGCTCCAGCGCCAGTCCCATCGCGACTTCAAGAAGCCTCTGGTGCCCATAGGCCATGGTCCCGGCCTTCTCTCCCTTGCGATCCTCAAGTCCAACGCGGCCTAGAGCTTCATGCACCTTCTCGGCAATATCAGACTGGTTCGACCGGGGGTGACGCCTCAGCGCGCTTTGTGCCGACAGCGCCACGTTGTCGAACACGGTCAGCGTCGGATAGATGCTGGTGATCTGGAACGTATAGGCAATGCCGTCGCGCACGCGCTTATGCGCCGGTAGGTTGGTGATGTCCTTGCCCAGGAATTCGATCGATCCGGCACTCGGCGCGATACGGCCGGCGAGCAGCGAGACAAAAGTCGTCTTTCCGGCACCGTTCGGACCGATCAGCGCGCGGATCTCGCCTTCTCTCATGGTAAAATCGACATTGTCGACGGCTTTCAGCCCTCCAAAATGGCGGCTGAGACCTTTTGTCGAAAGCAGGCTCACGGAAGCCATGACAGCCACCTTTCGCGGATCGTCCCGAGAATGCCTTTCGGAAAGAAGAGGACCAGAACCACGAGTGCCACGCCGGTCACGAGCAGATAGGCCTGCGTGTATTCGCTGGTGATGTCGATGATGTAGAACATCAGGATTGAGCCGAGCAGCGGACCGAGAATCGTTCCGGCACCGCCGAGCAATGTGAAGAGCAGCGCCTCGATCGAATACTGGATGGTGGCAAAGGTCGCGCCGACATAGGCGAACATTAGCCCGTAGGCGGCACCGGCCATCGCAGAGATCGTGCCAGAAAGGACGAGCGCACCGAGTTTCATCCTGAATGTGTCGAAGCCCAGCATCAGCGTGCGTGTCTCGTTTTCGCGGATCGCGATCAGCACCCTGCCGATTGGTCCCCGCACGACGACGAAGATGACGAGCAGTGTCAAAGCCAGAAGGCCGAGCGCCAGATTGTAGCGCTGGACGGCGTTGGTCAGGTCGACGTGGAGACCGAGGAGATCGAAACTGCGCGCAGAGGTCGGCATCGTCAGGCCTTCTTCGCCGCGGGTATAGTCGGTGAAGTAGGTGATCGTGAGATAGGCAACCTGGCCGAACATCATGGTGACAATCATGAAGGCCACGCCGGTCGTGCGCAGCGCGATCACGCCGATGACGAGCGACAGGGCTGCGCCACAGATAATTCCGATGACAAACGCGAGCGGCACGCCGAGATCGGTGTAATAGGCCGTCATGCCGGCGCCGTAGAGACCGGCGGCAAAGAACATCGCATGTCCGAGGCTCAGCAGGCCCGTATAGCCGAACAGCATGTTGTAGCCCATGGCATAGATCGCCAACAGCATGACGCGGGTCAGGGCGAGGTGGTGATAATCGGGCAGCACGAACTGGACAAGAAAGAGGGCTGCCAGCACGCCGACGTGAAGCGCGATGACGCGGATGGTGTTTTCGCTTCTCATCGCGCCTTCGCCCCGAACAGACCTTCCGGCTTAAACACCAGAACAAGGGTGACAAGCAGGGTCGAGATGATCTTCGCAAGCGTCGGTGAGAAGAACACCGAAATGATGCCGTCGCTCAATCCTATCAGCAGCGCGGCGATAACGGTGCCTCGCAGACTGCCAAGGCCGCCAAGGATGACGACGATGAAGGAGAGAAGCAGCGGATCGAGCCCCATCAGGTAATGGGCCTGACGGATCGGCACGATCAGCACCGCAGCAATCGCCGCCAGCATGGCCCCGGCGGCAAAAACGAAGGCATAGACGCGTTCGATCGGTATCCCGAAGGCCTGCGCCATCTCGCGGTCGAACTGCGTGGCACGCATGATGAGCCCGAGCCGTGTACGGCTGAGCACGAACCAGACCGCCAGCAGCAACACGATCGCCGCTGCGATGACGAACAGGTTGTAACCGGAATAGCCGAACCACGGCAGCTGGATGCGGTAATAGAACGGCGCGGACACCGGCCGCGCATCCGGACCATAGGTCAGAAGCACCGTCTGCTGGATGATGTAGAGCATGCCGATCGTGGCGACGATGGTGGATTCCGGATCGTAGTTCAGCCGCTTCAGGATCAGCCGCTCGCTGGCAAAAGCGATCGCCCCGACAATCAACGGGCTGATGACGAGCGCCGCGAAAAAGCCGACTGCCGGATGCAGCGAGAACATCGACGCCACCCACCAAGCGACAACGGCGCCGAGCATATAGAATTCGCCATGGGCGACATTGACGACGCGCATGACGCCGAACACCAGAGAAAGGCCAAGCGCCGTCAATGTGAGGACCGCGGCCTGGAGCAGTCCTTCCAGTGTCGCCAACAGCAGAAACGGACCGAACGCCAAACCCTAGCTCCTATGCACGGACACGACTGTCCCCTTGCCTGATTTGCTGCGGTTAGACAGGAAAAACGACGCGGGGTGAAGAGCGAAGGGACCGGTCAACCGATCCCTTCCGAAAGCAGGGGTCAGAGGGACATCTTCGTGTAGTCCGCCGTCACCTCGTACATGCCGTCTTCGATCGAGGTCCGGTGCACGACATCCATCCGGCCGCCTTCGACCTTGGAGATGTTGTGGTGGCCGTAAACCTGATGGTTCTTGCCGTTGAAAATCTTGTTGCCCTGCGGATGGTCTCGGCCTTCCTCGAATGTCTCGATCGCTTCCAAGGCTTCGATGAACTTGGCCTTGTCCTGCGGGCCGTTGTATCCGGCCGTCTGCATCGCCTGCTTGATGGTGAACAGGGTTTCCCAGACCCCGTACATATGGGCGTAGGTGGCGATGTCCTTCGGATCGGCGATGCTTGCACCATTCTCGTTGACGCCGACTGCCGTGCGATAGAACTTGTCCCATTCGCTCTGGTCCTTCTGGGCGTAGCGGGGCATGCCCTCCCAGAAATAGGTCCCATCGAGGAAGCTCAGTTGCGGCGTCGAAAGATCGACGGCCTCGACGCTATCGATGAAGCCGAAGATCTGGGGTCGCTGCGAGCCGTAGAACTGACCGAGCTCGGTGACGAAGGTGAGAACCGCCGGACCGACCATGATGTGGTAGAGCACGTCGGTGTCTGCGGGAATTCGCGGCAGGTAGCGCGTAAACGATGTTTCCGTCGGGGGAACGGCGATCATCTCCACGACCTCACCACCCTGCGCCTTGATGGCGGGCGGAAGATTATCGCGGTGGTCATAGCCGAAGGCGTAGTCCGGGAAGATCATCGTGACCTTCTTGCCGAGGTTTTGCGTAATCCAGGGTGCCACTGATGTGACCTGGCTGCGGACATCGGTAATGCCGGGCTGGAAGCAATATCGGTTGAGGCTGCCTGAGGACACGTGGGTGCCTTCCGACACCACGAGATAAGGCATCTTCAATTCGCCCGCCCGCGGCGCGGCGGCGACGACAACGTGTGAAAACAGCGTCCCGAACACAGCATCGACCTTGTGCTGGGTCGCGAACTTCTCGACGACTTCGGCGCCTCGTTTCGGATCCGTGCCATCGTCTTCAACGATCAGTTTTACCGGACGGCCGTTGATGCCGCCCTCCTCGTTGATGATCTTGACGGCAGCGCGTGCGACGCGCTCGTACCAGCGACCATAGGATGCGCCGATACCGGTGCGGTGGCATTCAAAGCCGAGCTTGATCGGGGCGGAGGTCTGGGCGTGCGAGTATCGGACGAAGCCCGGCGAGACGGAAGAAAGAATGCCCGCACCCGTTGCCGCGCCCATTCCAAGAAGGGTCGTCCGGCGGGTCACCGAGGATTTCGGTGCTGAAGTCTTGTCGGTCATTCGAAATTTTCCTCTCAACGGTACTGACGCCCATCATGCTGATGCGATAGTCGATGGTCTACCAGGTGCCACCGACAATAAGAGCCCTACCATGTCCTATAGCAAAGAATTCCGCTGATCAGGAGACCTGACAGGAGCGGCACGAGGCCCAGTCTGAGCGAAGATGTCGTGGTATGGGATACGCTTCTCCATCCCGGCATGATGTTTCAGCCGATCACGCCACCAGACGCAGGATGAACCCGTTGCCGTCATTTCCCCGAAAACACCGGTTGCCGGCCTGTCCATCGGCGACGGCAGCTCTCTTGTGGACGCTCATGCCCTGCACGGCCAGCGCGCACGGGACGGAACGCGGGCTGGTGATGCTGCTGCCGACCGAATATTACCTGACAGGCGGCGCGATCGTCGTCGCAGTTACCTTTGTCGCATTGCTGCTGGTTCCGTCGCGCTGGTTCACACATGCTGGCAGTGCCTCCATCACGCTCGATCGCCGGCCGGTGCCGCCGATCGTGATGGTCAGCACTCTGAGCTTCGTGCTTCTGCTGGTACTGATCGCCGCCGGCCGCTATTCGACAGGCGATCCGCTCGAAAATCCGCTGCCGCTTGTCGTCTGGACGCTGTTCTGGGTCGGCCTGACCTTGGTGCAGGCCTTGGTTGGAAACCTGTGGCCATGGCTCAATCCCTGGACGGGTCCTCTTCGCCTCCTGCGGCGAGCGACGGGCGGCAGGCTTGGCGAAGCTCCCCTGTTGAAGCTGCCGGAGGCCGTCGGTTACATCCCCGCGATCCTCCTGTTTCTGATGTTTACCTGGTACGAGCTGGTTTCGCTCGCCCCGGAGGACCCTCCCCGTCTCGCCATCGCCGTCTCGGTCTACTGGATTCTCAATTTCATCGCCATGCTGGTTTTCGGAGAGCGAGATTGGACAGAGCGGGGCGAACCCTTCTCGGTGTATTTCCGCATGATCGGCATGATCGCGCCCTTTGAAATCACGCCGCCGAAATCCGGAATATGGGCGAGTGTCCGGTTCCGCTGGCCGGGGCAAGACTGCGTCGCGGCGGAGCCGCCGCCGATCAGCGCGGCCGTATTCCTGCTGCTGACGCTCGGAACGGCGTCCTTCGATGGCTTTGCAGAGACCTTTACCTGGCTCTGGATGATCGGGGTGAACCCGCTGGAATTTCCCGGCCGCAGCGCTGTGACCCTGCCGAGTACGCTCGGCTTGATCGCCGCTCCGGCGGTGCTCGCAGTGATCTATTTCGCGGCTGTCATATCAGGAGCCCGGCTTGCCGGAGAGGCACGATTAGTCGCTGATCGAGGGGTGATCACGCATCTGGTCTATTCGATCATTCCGATAGCGGTTGCCTTCCATGCAGCCCACTATCTCAGCCTGCTTCTGATCAACGGGCAATATCTCTACTCTGCGATCTCGGATCCCTTTGCGCTTGGCTGGGATCTGTTCGGCACCGCCGATCGCCACGTCACGGCATCGATGCTGATCGACATCAACAGTGTCGAAAAGCTCTGGATCGCACAGACCGCGATCATCGTGGCCGGGCACTGCATCGGCATTCTGATCGCCCACATGATTGCGCTCAAGCACTTCGTGAAACCGGCAAGCGCCACCATCAGTGAGGCTTTTCTGGCCCTTGCGATGATAGGCTATACCGTCTTCGGCCTCTGGCTTCTTTCCACCCCGACAGCGGGATGATCGGGGTGGCAACCAATCAGCGGAGGAGAAGCATATCCCAGTGCCCGACTTCGCAGGCCGAACGCGATGCCATCTCGAGACGCATCCGTCGCCAGTCTTCCAGAACGCTTTCGTCCAACCGGTCTGTTTCAGCCGCAGCGTTTGCCAAGCCTGAAATGAACTGCCGCTGCAATTCGGCTTGATCGCCGCCGAGGCGCCAGGGGCTCTGACCGGTGAGAACCTTGAAGCCCGCCTGCTCTGCCAACCGGGACAAGACCGGTTCCGCCGTTGGACCAAGCGCCGGTCCAAAGCCCTTGTCGCGGCGTTGGTGGGCGTTGAACGCTTCGACAACCAAGGCATCCGCTTCGTGCGCGATTTCCCAGCTGCAGACGCCATCGTAGTTGAGCGCCGTATACAGGCCGATGTCACGCTTCGCGAGGAGATGCAGAAGACGCTCCAGAAATTCGGCGGAGACCAGGTCGAAAAGCGCCGACGCTGTCACCAGCCTCGCATCCGTGAAGAGCTCAGGCGCCAACTGGCTAAGGTCGGCCTGCAGGCATTTCACCTGGTCGGGCATGTCGAGCCTGTTTGCGGCTTCTTCGAGCAGTTGCAGATCGTTGTCGACAAGCCGCCAGTGCCAGGACAAACTCTGGGGCGCAAGTGCGCGGACAGTGGAGCCGGTTCCGCAGCCGAGATCGACGACCGTCGCGCCGTTCCCGTCTGCGGTCACACTTTCAATGGCAGACCGCCGGAGGTCGGGTTCACGCGCAGCATTGTCCGCGGGCTCGCGCAGATCGAGCCAGACTGTGTCGAAGCCACTCATCGCATTTCCTCCAGGAAGTCGGAAAGCACCTTTGCCGTTGCGGGCCAATCGGGCAGCTGCTGGCCCACGGCAAGTGCGCCCGCAGAATAAGCTTGTCGCGTCTCGGGCTGGTCGATCAGCAGCGCCAGAGCTTCGGCGAGCCCGGCGATGTCGCCCGGTTCCACGAGGATCCCGGCATCGTCAGTCACCAAATCCGGTATCGCCCCGCCGCGACAGCCAACGATCGGCAGGCCGCGCACCATGGCTTCCGCAAAGGCCATGCCGTAGCCTTCATATTGGCTGGCGAGTGCAAAAATATCCGCTTGGGCATATTCGACCGCCACATCATCAAGCGCGCCCGTCAAAGTCACCCGGTCGGAGAGCCCGCACGCCTCGATCTGTCGTCGCAGATCGGCAGCGCATTGACGATCCATGTCATCGCTGCCTGCTATCCGGCACTGCCATGGGCGATCGGAGATGCGCTCGAGCGCTGAAATCAACGCCGCATGATCCTTGCGCTGCGTCAGCGATCCGACCGACAGGATTATCACCCCGTCCCCGGCCGTGCTGCCCGATGCAGGCTTTGCCTGCTCCGTTCCAGGCACGGCGACACGCACGAGATCCGGCGCCACGCGGAATTGCGATACCAGAGTTCGCGCCGTGCTGGGGCTTGTGACGACGACACCTTTAGCTGCACCTAGCGCTGTCATCTCGCTTTTTCGCAACCGCTCGGCAACGCCGGCCGGAATGCCGCTTTCGAGTGCCAACGGATGATGGACGAGCGCAATCATGCGGAGGCGGGTCGCCTCCTCCATGGCAATTGCCGGCATTGCCCCAAATGCAAGGCCATCGATCAGAACGAGACTATCGTCGGCGAGGGCTGCGAGTTTTTCGGCTGTTTCGGCAAGCTCGCTTTCGCTCGGTTCCGGAAAGCCGCCGGGAAGCTGCAGGTGCTCGACTGTCCAGCCGATTGCCCTGAGCTCCTCGATCATCCGCCGGTCATAGCCATACCCGCCGCTGCGGGTGTCGATATCGCCGGGGATGGCGAATACCAGCCGTCGCTCCCTTGATGCGGCGTTCAAATCGCAGCCTCGTACCAGGCTCGGGCCACATGGCTTTCATGCAGGGTTACCTTGAGGCGGCGGATGCGCACGCCACCCGGACCAAGATCGCCGGCAGCGATACCGGCTTTCAGCTGATCGAAGACGTGCTTGGCGAGTACCTCGGTCGTGGTGACCTTGCCGCGGAAAATCTCCAGTTCGTCGAGGTTCTGGTAGTTGAGCGGCGCAACGATTGCTTTCAGCACCGTCGTTGCAAGGCCGATATCGACGCCGAGCCCGTTTTCGTCGAGATCTTCGGTCATGAAGGCGGCATCGACGATAAAGGTCGCGCCATGCATCGCCTGGGCCGGGCCGAATACCTCCCGTGGCAAGCTATGGGCAATCATCATGTGGTCGCGAACTTCAACTGCAAACATGCGGGGAATGTCCTTTCAGACTAACGGTATCGGATACGGTGGCAAAGGGTGCCGGGATCGGCGAGAATTTGGCAATAGTCTTGGGCAAGGTCGGGAAAGTCCGTCTCGCCGGAGAAGAGTTTGTCGAGGCGGTCATCCGCAAGCAATGCAAGTGCCGCGGCCAGACGTCGCGACAGCGGCCACCTTGCGCGCCTTTGAACCGGTACGTTGCCGACCTGCGAAGCGACGATCGACAGGCGTTGACTGTGGAAACGACCGCCCAGCGGAATCTTCACGCTGCCTTCGCCATACCACGACATCTCGACGATCCGCGCCTCGAAGCCGGCGAGCGCAATGGATGTGGCAAGACCTGCGGCCGTGGCCGACGTGTGGATCACCACATCGCATCCGCCGGCACGGTCCTTCGCCTGTTCGGGTGATGCAAACCGGCATCCGAAATCTTCGGCAAGACCGCGGCGATCGCCATTGACGTCCACGACGGTGACTTCGGTGCCGGGGATCCTTGCGGCGAGATAGGCAATCAGAAGCCCGACGAGCCCTGCACCGACGACCACGACCTTGTCTCCAGGAAGAATCCCGGCATCCCAAACGCCGTTGAGGGCCGTCTCCATATTGGCTGCTAGCACGGCGCGGGAGGCCGGAACGCCATCGGGAACAGGCACCGCCATCTCCGCCGGCGCGTGAAAGACGTCCTGATGCGGATAGAGGCAGAACACAGTACGGTCGACAAGCGCTTCCGGGCCGTCCTTTACGGTCCCGACAACAGCGTAGCCATACTTGATCGGGAACGGGAATTCGCCATCCTGCAACGGCGCCCGCATGCTGTCGTATTCGCTTTCGGGGACCGAACCGGCCGCCACCAGCGACTCGGTGCCGCGGCTGATGGCGCCGAACTGGCTTTCCAACAGAACATCGCCAAGCCCGAGCGGACCAAGCGGCGTTTCCCGCAATTCAGGCTGGTTTGCTCCCACCAGCCACAATGCTTGCGCTATCGTCATGCTTGGCCATCGCGTGCCGGCTTGGGAAACTTGCCTTCAAATCTGGCGGACGGACGACGCCAGAGCCGGGCTTTATGCGGAACGAGGCGGGTGAGAACCCGCGGCAGACAGCCTTCCTCGGGAATTGCAAACAGTCCGAGACGGGCGGACCAGTAACCGAACCGCTGCGACGCCGTAAACACCGTGAACGGGATCGCCAGAGAGAGCCCGGCGACAACCGGCAGGGCCCAGAGGATCGCATATCCACCGATCAGGCCCGTGATAATGGTAGCCAGCGCCACGCCGATCAATGTCTGCAGACCCATCGCCTTGAAGGCTGTGCCAAGCGTTACGCCGAGCCGGTCGCGGTTCTGCCCGCTCCAGGTGACCGAGCGACCGAACAGAAGACCGATCAGGAACACCGAGACATAGACGGCAACGATCGGCGCCATGATCATCGAGGCCAGGAGTTCGATCACCGCCGACAGACCGAAGCGCAATGGTCCGCCATAGGAGCGGATCGCGCCGGGGGTAAGCAGCACATCGACGACGCCGGCGATCTTGGGGGTGACCGACAGAAGAAAGATGGTGATGAACGACCAGAAGCCGAGTTCGATATAGGTCGCATCAAAGCCGCCGGTCACACCCTTCCATGCGGCGGCAAACGTCGCGACGATCCAGGCCGGCGGTGCCACATACATCAGGAAGGCCTGAAAAAGCTGAAACCTGCTGAGCGGCTTGAGGCCCGGCTCAAAAAGGAAACGCCAATACTGCATGTTGCCTTGGCACCATCGCAGATCTCGCTTGGCAAACTCCAGCAATGTCGGTGGGTTGGCTTCGAAGCTCTGTGTCTCGATCGGCAGCACACGAACTTCGTAGCCGCCCCGACGCATATAGGTCGCTTCCAGCTGGTCGTGGCTCAGCACATGGCCGCCCAATGGCGGCGATCCCGGGAGAACGGGCAGATTGCAGTGGGCCTCAAATGCCGCGGCGCGGATCAGTGCGTTGTGCCCCCAGTAAGGCCCGCAATCAGCGCTCCACCATGCGGAGCCGAGCGTGAAAGACCGCATTCCGTGACGCATACCGAACTGGAACATCCGGGCAAAGCCGCTTTCGGCGGGCACTCCGACGACCAGGGTCTGCAGAATCCCGAGCTCAGGTCGTGCCTCCATGGCAGCCACCAGCCGTATCATCACGTCGCCGGACATGACGCTGTCGGAATCCAGCGGCAGGAAAAAGTCGTAGCGGCTTCCGTGTTCCTTCAGGAAGTCCTGAATATTGCCCGCCTTGTAACCGGCATTGTCAGCACGACGACGATAGACCGGCCGGTTACCGCCATCCGCCACGACATGAGCGGCAACGAGATCGAAGCCCGCTTCTTCCAACTGTATGATGTCTGGCTCGGACGTGTCGCTGAGGACGAAGAACCGAAAGTGGCGTTGAAGGCCGGTCGCCTGAAGGCTCTTCTGCATCGCCTCTATCCGGGCAAAGACGGGCCGCGGATCTTCGTTGCGCAGGAATATCGTCAGCGCTGTCCGCGACGACAAAGCGATCGGCTGGCTTCCCTGACCCTGCGGATAGAAGGGGTAGATGCTTTTGGAGGGAGCGCCGGGGCCATGCTGGAGGACCATCCCGATCACGGCGTTCCAGAACCCAAGCACCGTCCACGGCGTTGCCAGCATCAACCCGATCAGCATGACGGCTTCCGCACCATCAATGCCATCTGGGGAAAGAAGTCGGTAGACGACATACCCAAGCCCCGCGATCGTTGCGAGGTTGAGCGCCAGAACAATACGACGGCGCCACCGGACTGGAAGTCCGGAATATTGGAAGTCGGGACTTCGTTCGGGATCCGACTGCCAGCCCGTTGCACTTTGGTCGGCAGCCATCGCGTTGAGAACGCCTTCTTTTAAATTGCCCATGCGCAACACTTAGGCTGAACCTCCGTCCTAGCAAGCGCCGAGCGATTTCAAATGAAGTTTACCGACGCCGTTGCCCCGCTCCAGATCCGCGCCAGTGCGCAAACAGCCGCAGGTTTTACTGGGATCCTTTTGGATCGTCCGTCACCGCTCGAGGTAGGATGATCCTTCATCCGTCGCCTGGTCAGCTTGCATCGACTTCATTGGGGCGCACCGGAACGACACCGTGCGTCGGCGTTCTTTGCCCGCGTATATTGTATAGATGATCCCCAGAATTGACAGGGTTGCAGTACTGGACACGAAGAAAAACACTCAGTAGAAAGCTGAAGCGACGTTGTCAGACATCGGACAACAGATTGACGGGTGGAGGCCTGATCGATCGGCCGCTTGGAGGATCATAATGACTATACATGGCGGGCTGACGCCCGAACTGATTTTGCCGCAGGATTCCGAGACCGCCACTCTGGTTGGTCGTGTCTGGTCGAAGGCTGCGGACGGCCCCTGCCCTGTCCTTTACCGGAATGGCAGGCTTCTGGATCTTTCGTCGCTCGCTGCGACGCTGTCAGCACTGCTTGAGATCGACGGCCTGGTGGAGCGCCTGACGGCCGCTACCGATTGGACGGATCTCGGCTCTCTCAATGACTTCCTAGACGGCACTGCCGGAACGCTGCTGGCGCCTGTTGACCTGCAGGCGATCAAAGCCGCAGGCGTAACTTTCGCAGACAGCATGCTGGAACGGGTCATCGAGGAACAGGCCAAGGGCGATCCGCTTCGGGCCCAGGAGATCCGCGGCCGCCTGGCGCCGGTTCTGGGCGACAGCCTGAAGGGACTTGTAGCCGGCTCAGAAAAGGCGGCAAGCGTGAAAGCGCTGTTGCAGGATATGGGGCTCTGGTCGCAGTATCTCGAAGTCGGGATCGGTCCGGATGCGGAAATCTTCACTAAGGCTCAACCCATGTCGGCCGTCGGCTGCGGGTCGCTGGTCGGCATTCACCCGAAGTCGGATTGGAACAATCCCGAACCGGAAGTGGTGCTTGCTGTCACATCCACGGGTGCGATTGTCGGTGCGACGCTTGGCAATGACGTAAATCTTCGCGATTTCGAAGGACGGTCCGCCCTGCTTCTCAGCAAGGCAAAGGACAACAACGCATCCTGTTCTCTCGGTCCCTTCATCCGACTGTTCGACGGCGAATTTTCGCTCGAAGACGTCAAGAAATCGGAGATCTCGCTTGTCGTCGAGGGCCCTGAAGGTTTCGAGATGACGGGCGTCAGCCCGATGCAGGCAATTAGCCGCACGCCAGAAGATCTCGTTTCGCAGCTTCTCAACCGCAACCATCAATACCCTGATGGCGCCGTTTTGTTTCTCGGCACCATGTTTGCACCGGTCAAGGATCGGCGCGGCAAGGGTCTGGGCTTTACCCACGAGATCGGCGACCGCGTCGAGATATCGTCGCCAAGGCTCGGGCGCCTGGTGAATTGGGTGGAAAATAGTGAAGCCTGCCTGCCCTGGGACTTCGGGCTGACGGCTTTGATGAAGAACCTCGCGAAGCGCAAGCTCTTGTAGCCGCCGCGGTTGATGGGAGGAGGAACCCGATGCAACGAATAAACGATCTCTTTTACCGCTTTCTGGAACTGCTGCTGATCCTGCTTTTGGCAGGCATGGCAATCATGGTGTTCCTCAACGTGGTGCTGCGCTACGGTTTCAACTCCGGCCTCAACATATCGGAGGAACTGTCGCGCTACTTCTTCGTCTGGCTGACCTTTATCGGTGCTGTCGTTGCGTTTCGCGAACATTCCCACCTTGGTGTGGAGTCGCTGGTCGCGATGCTCGGTCGCTCGGGCCGTATCGCCTGCATGATCATTTCGAACCTGCTGATCATCCTGTGTTCGGCGATTTTCTTCTGGGGAACGTGGGTCCAGTTGCCGATCAACGCCAGCATGGTCGCGCCTGTCACCGGGCTTTCCATGGCGTGGGTATACGGCATCGGCTTCTTCACCGGTGGAGGATGCGTGCTGATCGCGCTTGAGCGGCTGTTCCGCCTGATCACGGGTCGCGTCACCGACGCGGAAATAGCAGCGTTCACGGGTGAAAACATGACGATCGAACAACTGGCGGAGCGGACCTAAATGACTCTTTTCGTCTTTGTTGGATCGCTGCTTGGGGCGATGGCCGTTGGCGTACCCGTGGCCTTCTCGCTGATTTTCTGCGGCGTCGTGCTCATGTGGTACATGGACATGTTCAACAGCCAGATCATCGCGCAGAACATGATTGCCGGTGCAGATACATTCACCCTGCTCGCCATCCCCTTCTTCATTCTCGCCGGCGAATTGATGAATTCCGGCGGTTTGTCGAAGCGTATCATCGATTTCGCGATCGCCTGCGTCGGTCACATCAGGGGTGGTCTCGGGATCGTCGCGATTTTTGCAGCGCTCATCATGGCCAGCATTTCGGGTTCGGCCGCTGCCGATACGGCCGCCCTTGCAGCCATCCTCATCCCGATGATGGCCAAGGCCGGCTATAATATTCCCCGCTCCGGTGGTCTGATCGCTGCCGGCGGTATCATCGCCCCGGTCATTCCGCCGTCGATGGCGTTTATCGTATTCGGCGTTGCCGCGAACGTGTCGATCACCCAGCTCTTCATGGCTGGCATTTTTCCCGGCATCCTGATGGCCGTCTCACTGATCATTACCTGGCTGATCGTGGTGCGCAAAGATAACGTCCAGGCGCTTCCGAAGACTACCTACAAGGAACGCCTGCACGCAACCGGACGCGCTGCCTGGGCGCTCGGCATGCCTGTGATCATCCTCGGCGGCATCAAGATCGGCATCGTGACGCCGACCGAAGCTGCCGTCGTTGCCGCCGTCTATGCGATGTTCGTCGGCATGGTAATCTACAAGGAACTGAAGCCGAGAGACCTTCCGCACGTCATTCTGCAGGCCGCCAAGACGACTTCGGTCATCATGTTCCTCGTCTGCGCGGCACTCGTATCGGCATGGCTCATCACGGCTGCGAACATTCCTGCAGAAATTGCCGGCTATATCGAACCGTTGATCGATCGCCCGACGCTGTTGATGTTCGTCATCATGATCCTGGTTCTGGTTGTCGGTACGGCACTCGATCTGACGCCGACCATCCTGATCCTGACGCCGGTTCTCATGCCGATCATCAAGCAGGCGGGAATCGATCCGGTCTATTTCGGCGTGCTCTTTATCATCAACAACTCGATCGGCCTCATCACGCCGCCGGTCGGTGTTGTGCTCAACGTTGTCAGCGGTGTCGGGAGAATACCGCTTGGCAAGGTGACGGCCGGCGTGTGGCCGTTCCTTCTGGCGCAGTCGCTCGTGCTTTTCCTGCTCGTGCTGTTTCCCGATCTTGTGATCGTGCCCGCACGTTGGTTGCATTGACGGCCGGCCATTCAACCTGTTCACATCAACGTCCAACTGGGAGGACTACTATGAAGAGACTGCTTCTTGCCACTACAGCGATCGCGCTTGCCTGCTCCACAGCAGCACCGGCCTTCGCCGAATTCAAGAGCCGCAACATTCGCGTTTCGAACGGCATCAATGCCGACCATCCCGTCGGCAACGGCATCAAGGCCATGCAGGAATGCCTGGACCAGAAGTCCGGCGGCAAGCTGAAACTGACCGCTTTCTGGGGCGGCGCTCTTGGCGGCGACCTTCAGGCAACCCAGGCGCTGCGCTCGGGCGTTCAGGAAGCCGTCGTCACATCCTCGTCTCCGCTCGTCGGCATCATTCCGGCACTCGGCGTCTTCGACCTGCCGTTCCTGTTCCGCGATGCGCCTGAGGCCTACAAGGTGCTCGATGGCAAATTTGGCGACGAGATGAACAAGAAGCTCGATGGCGCCGGTCTGGTCAATCTGGCCTATTGGGAAAACGGCTTCCGCAACCTGTCGAACTCCAAGCGCGCCGTCACCAAGTGGGAAGATTTCTCGGGGATGAAGGTTCGCGTCATGCAGAACAACATCTTCCTCGACACCTTCCAGAACCTTGGTGCAAACGCGACCCCGATGGCCTTCGGCGAAGTCTATTCGGCGCTCGAGACCAACGCGATCGACGCGCAGGAAAACCCCTATGTGACGATCGACACCTCGAAGTTCTTCGAAGTGCAGAAATACGTCACCGAGACCAACCACGCATATACGCCTTTCCTCTTCCTCTTCTCCAAGGCGATCTTCAACACCTATTCGCCGGAAGAACAGACTGCACTGCGTGAATGCGCAGTGGTCGGTCGCGATGTGGAGCGCCAGGTGATCGGCGATCTCAACAAGAAGTCGCTGGAAAAGATCAAGGCCGCCGGCCTGGAGGTGAACACGCTGTCGCCTGAGGAGCAGGCTCGCATTCGTGAAAAGTCGCTTGCTGTCTATGAAAAGCACAAGGACCAGATTGGTGCCGATGTGGTTGATGGCATCCTGGCGGAACTTAAGGAAGTCCGTAAGTAAGCATCAGGCTTAGGCAGACGAGCCCGCGACGTTACCGTCGCGGGCTTTTTTCATGGCTATTCGATCGCGATCGGCTGCACCCTTTGGCGCTTCTTCAGCGTCTGCTCGCGCAGGAAGATGAAGACGCCGGAACCGACGATCAGTGCTGCTCCGATCAGCATTCCGTATCTCGGCATATCGCCAAAGAACAGCCAGCCGAACAGAACCGCCCAGAGCAAAAGCGTGTACTGTAGGGGAGCGACCGTTGCCGCATCGGAGATCTTCAATGCTCTATTAACGAGAACATGAGCTGTCATTGCCACTATACCGAGCAATGCAAGCAGACCAAAATCGCGGGTAGAAGCGATCGGCGACCAGTCGAAAGGCGCGAAAGCAAGGCCTGCAAGTGCCGCACCGACAATCTGGAAAAAGACAAGCGTCCGGTCTGGGGTGGCCCTCAGGAAACGACCTGAAATCATCATGAACGCGAAGGCGGCACTGCCGAAGATGGATACGATCGCTGGCGGACTGATCATCGCGCTCGACGGTTCGAGCGTGATGACGACACCGATAAAGCCGATGCCGATTGCAGTCCACCGACGCCAGCCGACTTTTTCACCCAGTAGCAGTGGCGAGGCCGCGGCGACATAGATCGGTGCTGCGAGCCAGTAGGTCATGACGTCTGCGAGCGGAAGATACATCACGGCATAGTAGAAGCAGAAAACCTCGGCGGTGGAGCAGAACACCCGAAGGGCTTGCATGCCGGGTCGTTCGACCTTCAGCAGCGAGCCGAATCCTTGAAAGAACAGGAAAGGCAGCAAGATGACAAGCGCGGCGAGGCTGCGCAGAAGCACGACCTGTCCAAGGCCGTAGCTCGAAACGAGCCACTTCCCCATGGCGTCGTTAAGCGCAAACACGACCATGCCGAGCAGCATGATGAGGGGCCCGGCCATGCGCGCCGAGACGATTTGCTTGGAGATGGATGCGATCATGCCGCGATGCCCTACATGTCTGCGAGGTTTGAGAAACGCCGTGTTACGGTGAAGAGCTTGTCCAGGTCTGGATTGAGGTCCATTCCGAGGCCAGGACCAGGCGGAACCGTGATCATGCCGTTCTTCACCTCAGGCAGTGCGGTGACGAGATCGCGGTACCACGTCTTGTAGAAGGCGCGCACACTTTCCTGCACCAGCGCATTGGGTGCGTTAAGCGACAGGTGCGTCGATGCGCCGAGGACAACCGGGCCGGTGCAATCGTGCGGAGCGATCGGCAAATGCCAAGCCTCCGCCATCGATGCAATCTTGCGTGCTTCCGACAGTCCGCCGCACCAGGAGATGTCCAGCATGACGATGCCGGCGACGCCCGTTTCGAGATAATCCCGGAAACCCCAGCGCGTTACCAAGGTCTCAGATGCTGAGATTGGTGCGGGCGATACGTCGGCATAACGACGGAGGCTCGACAGGCTATCCATCTTGATCGGGTCTTCATGCCAGAACGTGCTGTAGGGCGTCAGCGCCCTGGCAATCTGCATCGCGGGCAGGAGCTGCCACATGGAGTGAAACTCCACCATGATGTCGATCTTGTCGCCGACAGCGTTGCGGATCTTTTCGAATGGCTGAAGCGCTGCGTTGAGATCGGAAGGTGAAATATACTGTCCCCTCGTCTTTTCGGCGGCGGCATCGAAGGGCCAGATCTTCATCGCCGTGATCCCCTCCTCCAGCAGCGAATGTGCCAATTCGTCCGCCCGGTTGAGAAACCCGTTGAGATCGTCGTAGTCCGAGCCAGTCGACAGGCCATAGTTGCCCGTGGTCTGGCCGGTGGATTTCTTGATATATTCGGTGCCGGCGCAGGTATTGTAGGTGCGGATTTCCTTGCGGCTGAAGCCGCCCAACAACTGCGCGATCGGCTGGCCGGTAACCTTCCCGAACAGATCCCACAACGCGATGTCGAAAGCCGAGTTGCCACGCACCTCGGCACCCGAGGATCGGAACCCGACATAGCCCACGAGGTCCTGTGCGAGAAGATCGATGGCAAGCGGATCGCGGCCGAGCACCCGCGGTGCAACATATTCGTGAATGTAGCTTTCGACCGTCTCTGCCCCGAAGAACGTCTCGCCGAGACCGGTCAGACCTTCATCCGTATGAACCAGAACCCAGATCAGGTTTGCGCGCTCTGCAACTCGAACGGTTTCGAGTTTCGTGATCTTCATTGATACCTCCCTTAATGTCCTCCACGACATACCCTCATCATTAAGGGATCGCTTGGACGATAGAAAGGCCGGGAACACTCGTTTCAGTTCGCTTTTGTCTTTATTTGCAACGCGTTAACCCGTCAGATCAAAGTATTCCCCAGGCGCGAAAGCGCCCTCGCCCGGTAAATTCACGAAGATTGAGTTCAGCAGCAATTTTCAGCGCGCCCTGCGGGGTTATCTCCAGTGCGTCGGCAATCATCCCGCTCGAAACAAGCGGGCGCGACAAGACAAGTTCGATTAGCTGGGGAAGCCGCGACGACTGTCGCCGACCCACCAGACGGCGCTCGAGTTGCTGCTTGGCGAGCAACAACCTCTGGTGCTCTTTCATGCCATGCTCGGACGCGAGCGCAATTGCTTCCGTGAACGCGAGAAGCCTCACCATGCGGTTCCCGCTCATTCTGCGCTCCCGCGACACCTGCCGGAGACCGAAGTTGACCGCGGACAACTGCGTTTCGGTTAACCCGGCTTCGCGCAACACCGCGCTCGCCAGCAGACGTCCAAGCCAGGGCGCATGCTTCAACACCTGCAGGTGAAACCAAGCGTCCCACGCAACGGCGGCCCTGAGGAGGGGCGGCATGGACTGCGTTTCATCCAGCACCACGCGCCATTCCGACAGACGAGCGTCCTCGTCCCAGTCCTCGTCATAGATGAGGGCGTCCCGGTCTGGTATCTTCATCGCACGAACGCTTACGGCGTCCGCAAGCAGCGCCTGGCTTCGCGCGAGAACGGCATCGATAGCGGCCAAGGGATCCTCGAAATCATCGTCACGCGAGATCGTTGCGAGCCCTCTCGGTGCCGCCTTGATCTCAATGTCTTGAGCCTCGTCATGACGACCGGACCTCAGCGCGGCAAGACCAGCGGCGCTCAAGGCCCATTCCGGTTCGCTCGCCGCAATTCGCCGGCGCGTTCGCAGTACGTCATGGGCAACTGTCAATTCGTGAGTGGAGGCTCGAACTGCCATCCCTGCGTCATGGAGAACAAGGTCTTCGATATGGACAAGTTCCCCATCGATCCACAGGGACGAGCATGCTTCCAAGAATTGGGCGCGATCGATCCAGCCTTGCCGTACGGGGGAACTAGCGATCCGCTCATCGAGTCGTACAACGCCGGCAGTCGCTGCGGAGACCGGTCCGAACAACTCACCAAAGTCTATTTTTGAGAGATCGTAACGCATTGAAAGCGTTATAGTTCAATGCCGTTGTGAAAGCTAGCGTCACGTTCGGTTTCGCTACCGGACACAAGATGGATGCGTCCGTGAGATGGAACCGTTTAGCCTCTGGCGTGATGGATCAAGCTAGCATCTGTATGGAGATAAGCAAGCACCATAAACGCTTATAGACAGGTTAAAGATGGCAAACGTTTAGCGATCCACTCAGCAAAATCTGATACCTTACCCCTGCCCCACTTCTCGTTGTCCGCGGACAACGAGCGCGACTTTTGCTCTCCACAGGCGCAAAATTCATCTGCATTGAATCATTTGTACAACTCGTGCGAATCGGGGCATATTCAACTGCGCAGTTTTCCGAAGAACTTCGCCAATTGCGCAGTTGGAGAGAAAGATGCCGCAGCCAAGCTTGAAAGTCGACGAACCTCAGGAGCACTTGCCAACGACTCTGGCAACAGATGCCCAGGAGCTTGCGCATCAACTTCAGATGCATCAAGCGAAAATCTTCGCACCGACATCTCAAAAGACGATCCGGCCCTTCCAGCCAGCCGAAGCCGCGAGCTTCATCGGCATCGGAGAAGGCTATCTCCGTCAGGTTGCCGCAGAAGGATACGGACCCGAGCCGCTGGCGAACGGCCGGCGTGTTTATCTGCCGACCGACATGGATCGTATTCGTCAGGTTCTCGACGAAAAGAACGGCGTGGCGAAATACGTACCGGCCCGCCGTCCTGGC
This sequence comes from Rhizobium sp. Leaf306, assembly GCF_001423425.1. GTDB lineage: Bacteria > Pseudomonadota > Alphaproteobacteria > Rhizobiales > Rhizobiaceae > Neorhizobium > Neorhizobium soli. The sequence continues at coordinate 190,891 of NZ_LMNX01000003.1, read as the reverse complement.
GAAAAGCTGCAGGTCATTTCCGTCATGAACTTTAAGGGCGGAAGCGGCAAGACGACGACGTCCGCGCATCTGTCTCAATATCTTGCCCTTCGTGGTTATAAGACGCTCGCGATCGATCTCGATCCGCAGGCGTCTCTGTCGGCGTTGTTCGGGCATCAACCCGAGCTCGATGTGGGCGAAGGCGAGACGCTCTATGGTGCGATCCGCTATGAGGATCCGCGCCCTATTTCGGAAATTGTCCGCTCCACCTACACACCGAACCTGCATATTCTGCCGGGCAACCTCGAACTGATGGAGTTCGAGCACGAAACACCAAAAGCCATGGCGTCGGGACAGGTTGCGACGATGTTCTTTGCCCGCATCGGCGAAGTTCTTGCCGATATCGAAGACCTCTATGATGTCGTCGTCATCGATTGCCCGCCGCAGCTCGGCTTCCTGACGATGTCGGCGCTTTGCGCCTCGACATCGACCTTGATTACCGTTCACCCGCAAATGCTCGACGTCATGTCGATGTCGCAGTTTCTCTCGATGACCAGCGAACTGATGTCGGTTGTCGAGCGGGCAGGGGGGCGGACAAGCTATGACTGGATGCGTTATCTTGTGACGCGGTTTGAACCCAATGACGGCCCACAGAGCCAGATGACGGGCTTTATGCGCGCCATCTTCGGCAATCGTATGCTTCACAACGCCATGTTGAAGTCGACAGCGATCTCCGATGCCGGCGTCACGAAACAGACACTGTATGAGGTCGAGCGCAACCAGTTCACCCGCGGCACCTATGACCGGGCGATGGACTCGCTCAATGCCGTGAACCTCGAGATTGAAGAATTGATCCGGTCCGTGTGGGGGAGGCGCTAACAGATGGCACGTAAAAACCTGATCGGCATCTTCGAACCTCCGGCGCCGGACAACAGTTCAGCACCAGCGCCGACACCTGCCGCACCCCCGTCTGCTCAATCGTCACGTCCATTGGCCGGAATGGCACCGGCCGTCCGCAGCGGTGTCCCCGTTGGTGGCATCACGAGAACGCTTGGCAGCATCACGCAGAAGATGGAAAGGGCGCAGGATCTCGAGCGGCAGCTTTCGGAAGGTCTTTCCGTCGTTGAACTGGATCCATCGCTGATCGACAGTTCCTTTGTTTCCGACCGTATGCTGATCGATGGCGAAGCGCTTTCCCAACTGGTCGAGCAGGTTCGCGAGCATGGACAGCAGGTGCCGATCCTCGTGCGGCCTCATCCCGACCAGTCGGGCAGGTTCCAGGTCGCCTACGGTCACCGCCGACTTGCAGCCGTCCGACAGCTGGGCCTCAAGGTCAAGGCGGTTGTCCGCGTTCTGACCGATGACCAGCTGGTCGTCAGCCAGGGTCAGGAAAACAACGCCCGCACGAACCTCTCGCATATCGAACGCGCCTTGTTCGCCACCCGTCTCGAGGATCGTTCGTTCACGCGCGATATCATCATGGCAGCGCTTGGCGTCGACAAGGCAGCCTTGTCAAAAATGATCAGCCTGGTCCGGGCGATTCCGATGGAAATCATCGATGCGATCGGTCCGGCACCTGAGGTTGGCCGCAGGCGGTGGACGGAGCTGTCGGAAAAGCTCAATGCCGGAAACATTCCAAGGCTGCTCTCGTCCCTTCAGAAGGGCAGGGCAGAGGGTAAGACAAGCGACGAGCGTTTCCAGCTCGCGTTTACACAGTTGTCCGCGAAACCTGAGGATAGTGGCAAGCCGGCTCAAGCACAGCTGAGCGGTCTGCCGGTTGTCATGCGCAAATCGGGAAACCGGTCGACATTCGTGTTCGATGCGAAAAGCGCACCGGGTTTTGACGATTTCGTCAGCGAACGGCTCACGGGCCTTTTCGCAGAATTTAAACGCAACAAGGGAGTTTGATCAGCAAAAGAAAAAGGCCCCCGAACGACCAAGGTCGTGGAAGCCTCTCTCCGATTTCTAGCAAGATCGAGAATCGCACTTCCATGAATCACAGTCAAGAGTCTTTGGCACCGTTTCGGTGAGCGGCTTTCTTTTGCCTGAAAAAAGGTGAGAGAAAATGGAGAGTGGAACTGTAACGACGCCCTTTGGGCGGCGGGCGATGTCGTATGGGCTGTTGGCAAACCATCAAAAAGCCAGCGAAATTGCATCCGGAATCAAGAGATCGAAGTGGAAACTGTTTCGATCGATCTGCGAATCACGGTCATCCCTCGGGATCAGTGACCGGGCACTGACTGTGCTCGACGCACTTTTGACCTTCTATCCGGGCGATGAACTTTGCGAGGATGGCAATCTCATCGTCTTCCCGTCCAATGCACAGTTGTCGCTTCGAGCGCGTGGAATGGCACCGGCAACACTTCGCCGCCATCTCTCGGTGCTGGTGGAAGCCGGACTGATCCTGCGCAAGGACAGCCCGAACGGCAAACGCTATGCGCGCCGCAGTTCAGGTGGCAAACTCGATGATGCTTTCGGCTTCAGTCTCGCACCACTTCTGGCACGCGCACGAGAGATCGAAACGATGGCAGCGGGGATCGCTCTTAGCCGTGAACAACTCAAGGCTGCAAAAGAAAGAATTACTCTTTGCCGAAGAGATCTCGCAAAGCTGATTACTTTTGCCGTGGATGAAAAAATTTCCGGTGACTGGGAGCAGGCACAGACAAATCTTCAATGCGTCATACAGGCAATTCCGCGCGTCCTCACACTCGATATCGCAGAGCCGCTCCTCACAAAACTCTCGGTACTTCGTGAAGAAGTCGTCAACCAATTGAAATTAAATATGAAATCACCAGAGATGAGCGCCAATGAATCTCAAAGTGAGCGCCACATACAGGATTCAAAAACAAATATCATTTCTGAATCTGAACCGGTGTCGAAAGGGCTTTCAACCGAACAAGCACCGGAACACACTTTGGCGAACGGCACAGCAATCGAAGAGATTGACGATCAACGCGATACTCGACAAAAGCGCCCTCGTTTGAGCTCGATCACCACACACAAAGCTCTACCACTCCCATTCGTCCTGCAAGCCTGCACCCAGATCAACGATTATGGGCCAAGAGGTGGGATCGCGTCCTGGAGGGATCTGATTACGGCAGCCTATGTTGTTCGTTCCACTCTCGACATCACGCCAGCTGTCTATGAACGCGCAGCAATCGTGATGGGGCCTGAGAACGCCGCAACAGTGCTTGCCTGCATGCTCGAACGCGCTGAGCATATCACGTCTGCTGGAGGCTATCTGAGAGACCTGACACGCCGGGCAGAGAAGGGTGAATTCGCGACCGCGCCGATGCTGATGGCTCTGATGAGAGGCAGTCGATCGAAGCCTGAAACATACCCAAGCACGACCTCACCCCGACAAGGCCCGACCAAAACCGCTTGGGTTTGCTGATGATGACACCGGGGAATTTCCGGTCGATCACCGTCGACAAAGAGGTCCGCGGAACCATCGTTCGGAGTTTGTGAAACAAAGAGAAACCTCTCCTTCCTGACGGCCAGCGCGTCTGGAGATCGCGTCAACGAGTGGAAATCGAACACACAGGCAAACGTCACATCCGCGTAACATTGGTCCCCTAGAGCTACGCCAAGTCAGCGGCGCGGTTGAGGTCCTCCCGAAACACGCGGCCAGCCGGCTCAAATTTGTTTGTCGATTTCGAGTGGCATCTGACGCGGAAACCATTGTGTTTTCCGTGAACGCATTCACTCGCCCACAGGAGAGATCCAATGCTTTCTATCAACCGTCGCTACGCCTTGGGGCTGATGTCAGCCGCAGCCGGCACCATCGTCCTGCCACGCATGTCCTTCAGCCAGTCGACACGCCCATCGGTCACGATTGCCGTTCAGAAGATCACCAACAACAACACGCTCGACGTCTGGAACGAACAGTCGAACGTCGGAGAGCGCGTGTTTTTCCCGAACCTCTGGGAAGGCCTGATCGGCCGCGACTGGATGGGCAATCAGGGACCTGTTGCCAGCCTCGCAACCGAATGGAAGCGCATCGACGACAAGACGCTCGAACTGAAGCTGCGCCAGGGCGTAAAATTCCACAACGGCGACGAACTGACCGCTGAAGATGTTGCGTTCTCCTTCTCCAAGGAACGTGTTTTTGGCAGCACCGAGCCCAAGGGCGGCAAGACTGTCTTTGAAGCGGACAACAAGCCCAATACCGCCAAGGAACTTCCGGCGATCGTACCGGGCGTCGGCCGCCGCATGTGGCCAGCGCTGGCAGGCGTTGAGATTGTCGACAAGCACACCGTGCGTTTCCACAATGCGACGCCTGACATCACGCTCGAAGGCCGTCTCTACTCCTTCGGCAGCCAGATCACCAATCGCCGCGCTTGGGACGAAGCCAAGAGCTATACGGATTGGGCTCGCAAGCCGGTCACGACCGGTCCTTACATGGTTTCCGAATTCAAGCCTGACGTGTCGCTGACGCTCGTTGCTTTCGATGAATACTGGGGTGGCCGTCCGCCATTGCAGCAGATCCGCTTCGTCGAGGTTCCGGAAGTCGCATCCCGCGTCAACGGCCTGCTCTCAGGCGAATACGACTTCGCCTGCGACCTGCCGCCAGACCAGATCGCCGCAATCAAGGCCGCTCCCGGCCTCGAAGTCCAGAGCTCGACCATCTGGAACCACCGCATCTCCACATTCAACACGCAGAACCCGGTTCTCGCCAACCCGCTGGTTCGTCGCGCGATGACGCACTCGATCGACCGTCAGGCGATCGTCGAAGCGCTGTGGGCAGGTCAGACTGTTGTTCCGGCCGGGCTTCAGTTCGAATCCTTCAAGACATCCAACATGTATGTCGAAGGCTGGGCTGCTCCGGAATTCAACCCGGAACTTGCTCGCAAGCTTCTCAAGGAAGCCAACTACAAGGGCGACGCGATCCCGTACCGCCTTCTCAACAACTACTACACCAACCAGACTGCGAACGCGCAGATCATGGTTGAGATGTGGAAGCAGGTTGGCCTCAACGTCGAGATCCAGATGAAGGAAAACTGGGCGCAGATCCACGATCCGGCTGGTGTCAAAGGCGTGCGCGACTGGTCTGCAGGCAACACGATCAACGATCCGATCACGCCACTCGTCGTCCAGTTCGGACCAAACGGCGAAGCGCAGCAGAAGAAGGACTGGACGAACGAGGAGGTCAACAAGCTTTCCGTCATCATGGAAACCTCGACCGACCGCGCCCAGCGACACAAGGCTTTCGCCCGCATGCTGGAAATCTGCGAGCGCGAAGACCCGGCCTATCAGGTCCTGCACCAGAACGCCGTCTTTACCGGCATGAAGAAGTCTCTGAAGTGGAAGGCAGCACCTGCCTTCGCGATGGACTTCCGCACAGCCAACTGGAACGCCTGATCGTTCTGATGTCTCACGCCGGCCGCGAAAATCGCGGCCGGCGCATCTGCTTATAAAATGGAGGTGCGTTCCATGGTGAAAAACCTTGTGGAACTGCGCGGCCTGAAGGTCGCTTTCGACGGCGTTCAGGTACTGCATGGTATCGATCTCGATATCGCCCGCGGAGAGGCGATCGGCCTTGTGGGTGAATCCGGATGCGGCAAGTCCGTCACCTGGCTCGCGGCACTCGGGCTTTTGCCCGGAAAAGCAACGGTCAGCGGATCAGTCCGCGTCGACGGACAGGAAATCCTCGCACAGCCACGACACGTGCTCGAAGGCGTACGCGGCAAGCGGATCGCAATGATCTTTCAGGATCCGTCCAGCTCGCTCAATCCGGTTCTGCGCGTCGGTCGCCAGATCACAGAAGCACTGGCGATCCATCGCGGCCTTCACGGGGAGGCAGCAAAGGCCGAAGCGTTGAGGCTGCTCGACATGGTCGGCATTCCCGATGCCCGCCGGCGCATCGAACTCTTTCCCCACGAATTCTCCGGCGGCCAGTGTCAGCGCGTGATGATCGCCATGGCGCTTGCCGGCGAGCCGGATCTTCTCGTTGCCGACGAGCCGACAACGGCTCTCGACGCGACGATCCAGGCCCAGATCCTCGATCTTCTGATCGCATTGCGCGCCGAAACCGGCATGGCGACGATCTTTATCAGCCATGATCTGGGCGCCGTCTCGCAGGTCTGCGAACGCGCCTGCGTCATGTATGCCGGCCGTATCGTGGAGCAGGGGACGATCCAGGCCCTGTTCGACAACCCGCGCCATCCTTATACGCGCGGTCTCTTCGATGCCATTCCGCGTCTGGATGGTCCGCGCGAACGATTGATCCCCATTCCGGGCACGGTGCCCAATCCACGCGACCTGCCGGAAGGCTGCGCCTTCTCGCCGCGCTGTTCGCATGCCGCAATCGACTGTCGGACCCGCATGCCGGCTCTTCACTCCACGGATGATGGGCGGCTTTTGTCCTGTCACCATCCCGTCGGTTCACATCCTCCGATCGGCGTTACACATCCGGCTGAGGCCCGCGTTCTGGAGCCGCTGTCATGAACGAGCACTTCAAAACCCCTCTCATCGAAGCGAAAGGTCTGGTCAGGACCTACGAAGTTCGCCAGGGCATGTTCGGACGCGCGACACCGGTGCGAGCCGTCGATGGCATTGATCTGAAGGTCATGCCGGGAGAGACGCTCGGCATCGTCGGCGAATCCGGTTCCGGCAAGTCGACGCTCGGCCGCATGCTGCTCGGCATCGATCCGCCGCAGGAAGGGCAGGCTCTCTTCGAAGGCAAACCGATGCCGAAGCTCGCAACGCCGGAATGGCGTGCATTGCGCGCAAAAATGCAGTTCGTCTATCAGGATCCGCTGGCTGCGCTCGACCGCCGTCTGACGATTGCCGAGCAGATCGGCGAGCCGCTCGCCATCCACAATCTCGTGCCGAAACCCCATCGGGAAACGCGCGTCGCCGAGTTGATGTCGGCTGTGGGTCTGAGACCCGATCAGGCGGGTCGCTATCCGCATGAGCTTTCGGGCGGTCAGCGTCAGCGCGCCGTGATTGCCAGGGCGCTTGCATCGCGGCCGAAGCTTCTGGTCTGCGACGAGCCTGTCTCGGCGCTCGACGTGTCGATCCAGGCGCAGGTGGTCAACATGCTGCGCGACCTGCAGGAGAAAAACCACATCGCAATGGTGTTCATAAGCCATGATCTGAAGGTGGTCCGCAATATCGCCGACCGCGTCGCCGTCATGTATCTCGGCCGTATCGTCGAAGAAGCATCCTCGGACGTCATCTTCAAGACGCCGCTGCATCCCTATACCAAGGCGCTGGTTTCCAGTGTGCCGGTGCCGGGCAAGCTACTTCAAGGCCGCGTCATCCTGCAGGGAGAGCCGCCGAACCCTGCCAACCGCCCATCCGGCTGTGCCTTCCATCCCCGCTGCCCGCTTGCCGCCGATATCTGCCGTACCAGCGTGCCGCAGCTTCTGTCGGTTGCCGATGGCCGAACCGCGGCCTGTCACATGGTGACCCGCGCCGAGGCGTCGGTCGCGGCCTAAAGGAATTCCCGATGTTTCGTTTCGCTTCCATCCGCCTCCTTCGCGCGCTGATCACCATCCTTGCTGTCATCACCTTTGCCTTCGTCGTGTTGCGGCTGTCGGGTGATCCGGCGCAGGTCATGCTCGGTCCTGACGTTCCGCAGGAATCCGTCGATGCCTTCCGCAAGGCCTGGGGCCTCGATCAGCCGCTGTGGATCCAGTACCTGTCCTATATCCGGGCGATCTTCACCGGCGATTTCGGCGTCTCCATGCGTGACAAGGCTTCCGCCATGCAGCTGGTGATCGAGCGCATTCCGGCGACCCTGCAGCTGACGATCCCGGCACTGTTCCTGAAGGTCGTGATCGGTATCCCGGCCGGCGTCTATGCCGCGCTGCATCGCCAGAGCGCGATCGATCGCGGCGTTATCCTCGCCGCCATCTTCGGCTTCACCATTCCGTCCTTCGTCATGGGCCTGCTTCTGGTGCTGATCTTTTCGATCACGCTCGGGCTGCTTCCATCCGGCGGTCAGGACACCTGGCAGCACGGCATCCTGCCGACGCTGACGATGAGCATCGGCGGTATCGGCATTCTCGCGCGCTTTTCGAGAAGTGCGATGATCGAGGTGATGGGCCAGCCCTATATCCGCACGGCTTCTGCCAAGGGAATGAAGTGGCAGGATGTCGTCTGGAAGCATGCGCTGCCGAATGCCGCTGTTCCGATCGTCACCATCGTCGGGTTCATGGTCGGCACGTTGATCGCCGGCGCGGTCGTGGTGGAATCGATCTTCTCCTGGCCCGGCATAGGTCGCCTGCTCGTCGTCTCGGTCAGCAACCGGGATCTCGCTGTGGTCCAGTGCATCCTGCTCCTGGTCGCCGCCACCATGGTCGTGTCGAACCTTATCGTCGACCTGCTCTACGGCTTTCTCGATCCACGGCTTCGCGCCCAGAGCGCTCACTAGAGAGGAGGCCGGTCATGACTGTTACCGATATCGCCCGCCCACAATCACCCAACTTGTCTCTCTTCACCCGCTTCATCAAGCAGGTCCGCAAGGTTCCGTTCTCCGTTACCTTCGGCATCGTCTGGCTGGTCGGGATGGTGGTGGTTGCCGTGTTTGCAGACGTCATCCGCCCCTATGGCATTACCGCCATGGATCTGCGCGCCCGTCTGTCGCTGCCGGGCAATCCCGCGCATCTGCTGGGTACGGATGAGCTGGGGCGCGATGTCCTGTCGCGCCTGCTTCAGTCGATCCGTGTGTCGCTGGCGATCGCCTTTGGTGCAACGATCATCTCCGCCGTGTTCGGTACCGTGCTCGGCTTTGCCGCGGCAAAGTTTCGGGGCGCGGTCGAGCATCTTGTCCTCGTTCTCGCCGATTTCCAGGCGGCCCTTCCGTTCCTGATCATGTCGCTCGCCGTGCTTGCCTTCTTCGGTTCGTCGATGCCGCTTTTGATCGGTTTGATGGGGTTTTACGGCTGGGAGCGCTATGCCCGCATCGCCCGCGGCCTCGCGATCTCGGCCAGCGCGCAAGGCTATGCGTCTGCCGTTGTGCAGCTCGGCGCCACGCCTGGCCGCGTCTATCTTCACCACATCCTGCCGAACGTTGCCTCGACCCTGATCGTCTCAATGACGCTCACCTTTCCGGAAATCATCCTGATGGAAAGCGGGCTCTCGTTTTTGGGCCTCGGTGTGCAGCCGCCGGAAACCAGCCTTGGCAACATGGTCGGCTTCGGCCGCGAATACCTGACGCGGGCGCCGTGGATCATGCTGGCGCCGGCCTTCGTCATCATGGTGACGACGCTTTCCATCTCGCTCGTCGGTGACTGGCTGCGCGACAAGCTCGATCCGACCCTTCGCTGATGACATTCCAGGAGACGACAATGACGAAGATCACCGGCCACCGGGGAGCCCGCAATCTCTGGCCCGAAAACTCCATGACCGGCTTTCGCAACGTTCTGGCGCTCGGTGTGGATGCGATCGAATTCGACGTGCACCTGACCGATACCGGCGAACTGGTCGTGATCCACGACGCGACGCTCGATCGCACGACGGACAAGAGCGGTCCCGTCCGCTCGCTGACACCTGACATGCGCGGCGAAACGCATCTCTCCGGTTCTGATGACACGGTGCCGACATTGGCCGACGTTCTCGCCGTTCTGGCGGAATCCGAGGGCAAGCAGCTGCATGTGGAAATCAAGTCCGACGAAGCACAGCAACCCTATCCGGGCATCACCGAGAAAGTCGTGGCCGAAATCGAGCGGTTCGGTCTGGCGGAGCGCTGCCATCTGACCTCCTTCGATCTTTCCGTTCTCGAGGAATGCCGGCGTGTTGCTCCTGATATTGCGCGCCTCGTATCGGTGAATGCGGCATGGGCCGAGAAGCAGGACGGCCTTGAACGCTTCCTTGAGAAGGTCGACGGCCTCGCCGATATTGTTGCCATCCACCACGAGCTGATGGATGCCGAATGGCAGCTTATCACCCGCAAGCTTCCGATCGAAAACCTTTGCGTCTGGACCCTGAACGACGAGGCGCTGATCCGGCGCTGGCTCGAACGGGGCATCGGTCACCTGACCTCCGACAGCCCAGACCTCGCGCTCGATCTGCGACGCGAAACCCAGTTCCAATCCGAACCTGCCTGAAAGGGAATATGACAATGAGCAACATCATCGGCACAGGCTTCAATGCCGGCTCCACCAATGGAGAACTTGAAAGCCTAGAAAAGGAACTGCGGATCCTGAGCGAGATCGGCGTCGATACCGTCGAACTTGGGCTCACCAGCCTCGATCTGATCTCGGGCGGCCGGATCATCGACGAGCGGGCCGAACGGCTCGTCGCGCTGACGAAGCAGTTTGACTTCCGCTACACGGTTCATGGCCTCGTGTCCTCCAACTTCATGGAGCCGGAAACCTGCCGCTACCAGCTCGACGCCGCCAAGGCGCTTGCGCAGATCTGCGACCGGATCGGTGCCGGCATCCTGGTCCAGCACGGCGGTAACCTCCGTGCCGAGCAGATCATGGAGCGTGCCGAGGCCGACGCCCGCGAACGCGAAGCGCTGTTCGAACTCGCCGAATTCTGCAAGCCTTACGGTGTCAGGGTCGCGTTTGAGAACATCTTCACCACGGAGCCCGGCCAGTATCGCCAGACGCCCACCCAGATCGCCGAAACGGTGAAGACGGTCGGGCATCCGAACCTCGTGGCGCTGATCGACTTCAGCCATGCCTATCTCGAATCGACCTATCGCGGCCTGAATTTCCGCGAGGAGCTGCGGGCCATGGCGCCGGTTGCTGGCCATCTGCATGTCCATGACAGCTTCGGCCGCCCGCAGGCTTTCTACAAGGGTTACCACGTGCAGGAAAATACAGCGCTCGGCATCGGCGATCTGCACATGCCGCTCGGCTGGGGCGACATCGACTGGGAAGATATCTTCTCGGAACTCACCTTCCTGCCCGGCACCGTGCTGATGATGGAAATCGGACGGCGCTACCACGCCGAACAGCCCGCAAGTCTGGAACGGGCAAAGGGCCTGATGGCCTTGAACAGCCGCACCGCAGCTATCGCGGCAGAATAACTTCAGGCAGGGCGGGGGGRGGGACACCTCCCCCCGCCCTGGCCTTTTGAGGTCTGCGCTCAGGGAACGGTGAGTTCCAGATTGAGACGGCCGGACGCGCCATCGAGATGGTCGCGCATGGCGCTTCTGGCCCGGGATGCGTCGCGGGCCGCAATCGCGTCGCGGATTGCCACATGCTCGGCGATCGTCACTTCCACGATCTCTTCCAGCACGGCCTTGGCCCTCGCGGCGTTGATGGTGAGCTGGATCCGCTCGGCGATAAAGCCGATGAACTGGATGAAATAATCGTTGCGGGTCGCAGCCGCGACAGCGCGGTGGAAGGCGAGATCGGCAACGATGCCTTCCTCTGTCCATTTGGCGGCACCGGTCATCTGCGCCAGAACCTCGTCGAGGCGCTTGAGATCATCAGGCGTATGGCTGACGGCGGCAAGCGCGGCCGCCTCGACCTCAAGCGCGAGACGCAGCTGGAACAGGTCGCGGAAATTTTCCGGATCGGTCAGATCGGCTGGCTCGACGCGGATCATCTGGCGACGATCCTTTTCCGTTGCAAAGGCACCGACGCCCTGGCGTGTCTCCACCAGTCCTTCATTGCGCAACTGTGCGATGGCTTCGCGAACGACCGACCGGCTGACGCCGAATGTCTGGGCAAGAAGATGTTCGGTCGGCAGCTTTTCTCCGGACGCGATCCGCCCCTCGACGATCTCGCGTCCGATTTCCGCGGCGATCCGGGCCGGTAGATGCGCGTTGCGCCTGATCTGATTGAAATCCGTCAAAGCCAAGGCCGCCTTCCTGTTCCGGATGGTTTCTACGACTCTGCCAACAAATTCAACTGGCATCCCGGGTTCATGACGAGGTCGGGATCGATCGCCCGCTTGATCGCCGTGAGCAACCTGCGTTTTGTCTCGGGAAGCCTGACATCGAAATCCATCTGCTTCAAGCGGCCGATGCCGTGTTCGGCGCTCATGCTGCCAGCATATTGATCGACCACCTCGTTGAGCACGGTCTTCGACCGATAGATCCGTTCAGCCTTGTCCGCTGCCGAAAGATCCGAAGGCGGCAGACAGTTGAGATGCACGTTGCCATCGCCCACATGGCCGTAGGACACGCAGATACAATCGGGCAGGGCGGCATGGATCGCCTGTTCGGCATCACGGACGAAGGCCGGCAGCTTCGAGAGCGGGACGGAGACATCGCTTCGCATGTGCGCGCCGCGCTTTGCCTGTCCCTCGTTCATGCCCTCGCGGATCAGCCAGAGGTTCTTCGCCTGTGCCTGAGAGGATGCGAGCGTCCCGTCGAGAACAAGACCGTCCTCCATCACGCCTTCCAGAAAGCGCTCCATCAGGTCCTGGATATCGACAAGGCCGGATCCGGAAATCTCCATCAGGACATAGGCGGGATAATCGCCCGACATCGGCAAGGGCAGGTCGGGGATCGCTTCTCTCGTGAGTGTCAGGGCGAGCGGCGGCATGAATTCGAAGGCCGACATCAGATCGCAGCAATCCCGGCGCGCCCGCCGATAAAGACTAATGACGTCTTCGAGTGAGGTGAGGCCGAGCAGCGCAGTCGCAACCTGATCGGGGTAGGGGGAAAGCTTGACCGAAACGGCAGTGATGATCCCGAGCGTGCCCTCGGCACCGATGAACAACTGCTTGAGGTCTATGCCGCGGTTGTCCTTGCGCAGCGTCGAGAGCCCGTTGAGGATCGAGCCGTCGGGCAGCACCACTTCAAGTCCGAGCACCAGCTCGCGGGTCATGCCGTAGCGCAGCACGTTGATGCCGCCGGCATTGGTCGAGACGTTGCCGCCAATCCGGCAGCTGCCCTGCGCGCCAAGCGCAAGCGGAAAGAACATCGCCTTGTCGGCGATCGCGTCCTTGAGTTCGGAGAGGATGCACCCCGCCTCGACCACGGCGGAAAAATCGTCTGCGTCGATATTGCGGATCGCGTTCATCCGCTCGAGGCTGATGACGACCTGGCGTGCTGGATCATCAGGCGTACCGCCGAGCACGAGGCCGGTATTGCCGCCTTGCGGAACGATCGCCAGGTTCAGCGCACGACAGGCCTCGACACAGGCGGCGACGTCCTGCGTCGAGCGCGGCCGGAGCACGGCAACGGCGCTGCTGGAAACGTCGCCGTGCCAGTCGCGGCAGTAGCGTGCAATCTCCATCTCGTCGCGGATCACGATGTCGCTGCCCAACGAGGCGGTCAGCGACATGGCCGGGCTATCCTCAAGATCCAATGCCATGGTGTCTCTCCCTTGGGCTCATCCGTCCGCTCTTTGGAAAGGCGCGGCTTCTTGATAACCTCTTTTTCACCCGGTAAGGCTGGACAAACCATATAAGGTTATCAGACAACCGTACAAGAAAAATCATGCCGGGTTCGCAACGTTCTGCGAACTCTTCGGAAAAGGGAGGTTCCATGCATATCTTGATTATCGGCGCGGCCGGAATGGTCGGGCGCAAACTGACGACGCGGCTGCTTCGGGAGGGAGCGGTCGGTGGCGCCGCGATCGAAAAATTGACGCTGGTCGACGTGGTCAGTCCGGAAAAACCCGAAACCACCGTGGCGATCGACAGTTTCGCGGTGGATCTGTCGACGCCGGGCGTCGCCGAAACCCTGGTCGAAGGTCGCCCGGATCTGATCTATCATCTCGCAGCCATCGTCTCGGCCGAAGCCGAACTCGATTTCGACAAGGGTTACCGGATCAATCTCGACGGCACGCGCTATCTGTTCGATGCGATCCGCCTGGCCCACCAGGCTGACGGCTACAAGCCGCGCGTGGTCTTCACATCGTCCATCGCCGTGGTCGGCGCGCCCTTGCCGCTGTCGATCCCGGACGATTTCCACCTGACGCCGCTCACCAGCTACGGCACCCAGAAGGCGATGTCTGAACTGCTTCTGGCAGACTATTCGCGTCGGGGATTTTTCGACGGCATCGGCATTCGCCTGCCGACCGTTTGCATTCGCCCGGGCAAGCCGAACAAGGCCGCATCCGGCTTCTTCTCGAACATCCTGCGCGAACCGCTGATCGGTGAGGAAGCCATTCTGCCGGTGCCTGAAAGCACCCGCCACTGGCACACGTCGCCGCGCTCGGCGGTCGGGTATCTTGTCCATGCGGCGGATCTCGATCTGGCGCAGCTCGGGTCGCAGAGAAGCCTTTCCATGCCCGGCGTCAGCGCCACGGTCGGCGAGCAGATCGAAGCATTGCGGCGCATTGCGGGCGACAAGGCGGTCAGCCTCATCCGGCGCGAGCCGAACGAGATGATCATGAAGATGGTCGCAGGCTGGGCACCGGGTTTCGAGGGAAAACGCGCGATCGAACTGGGGTTTACGGCCGAGAAGAACTTCGACGAGATCATCCAGGTTCATATCGAGGATGAACTTGGAGGGAAGCTGCAATGACTGTCGCAAACCCCTCGGAAAAGATTGCCTTCCTCGGAACAGGTCTGATGGGTGCGCCGATGGCGCGCCGGCTGCTTCAGGCGGGATATTCTCTCACCGTCTGGAACCGCAATCCGGATAAGGCCAAGGCTCTCGAGAGTGATGGCGCGACGGTCGCGGCATCACCGGCAGAGGCCGTCGATGGCGCAGATATCGTCATCACCATGCTGACGGATGGCAAGGCCGTCGGCGACGTGCTGTTCGAAAGCGGTTGTGCCGAGCGTCTGGCTAAGGGCGCCAAGGTGATCGACATGAGTTCGATTGCGCCGGCCATTGCCAAGGAGCATTCAGCAAAGCTTGAGGAATTGGGCGTTGCCCATGTGGATGCGCCGGTGTCCGGTGGTGTCGTCGGTGCCGAGGCCGGCACGCTGGCGATCATGGCGGGCGGCGATGCGGATGTGGTCGCGAGCCTCCACGACGTGTTTTCGGCAATGGGTCGGGTAACGCATGTGGGCCCGAGCGGCGCGGGACAGATCTGCAAGCTCGCCAACCAGCAGATCGTTGCAGTCACGATCGGCGCCGTGGCCGAGGCCATGATCCTTGTCGAGGCCGGTGGCGCTTCCCGCGAAGCCTTCCGCAACGCGATCCGCGGCGGTTTCGCCGACAGTCGCATCCTCGAAATTCATGGTCGCCGCATGGTCGAGCGGACGTTCGAGCCGGGTGGCACGGCAAAGAACCAGTTGAAGGATCTCAACGCCGTCATGGACGTTGCCGACGCCCTCTCCCTCACGCTGCCGCTGACAAGTGGGGTGAGGGCGGAGTTCACCGATTTCGTCGAGGGCGGCGGTGGGCCGCTCGATCACAGCGGATTGCTCCTTCATCTCGAAAAGCTGAACCCGTAGTTCTTTGGAAAGGCTTGACCCGGCTGGCTGAGGCGATACCTGATAGGCTGTCGATTGAAACGAAGCGCTGAGGGGGATGCTTTTGTCAAAAGATAACGGGGAAAAGACCCAGGCCTGGAAAGCTCTTGCCGAGCGGGAGCTGAAGGCTTCGCCTGACACGCTGGTCTGGCACACGGCTGAAGGGATCGACATCAAGCCGCTTTATACGGCTGATGATCTCGAGGGTATTTCGCATCTCGATACGATGCCGGGGATCAAGCCTTTCGTGCGGGGTCCGCGGGCGACGATGTATGCCGGTCGCCCTTGGACGATCCGTCAATATGCCGGTTTTTCGACGGCGCAGGCTTCGAACGCCTTTTACCGGCGCAACCTTGCCGCGGGCCAGAAGGGCCTGTCCGTCGCCTTCGACCTTGCCACCCACCGCGGCTATGACAGCGACCACCCGCGCGTCGAGGGCGATGTCGGCAAGGCGGGCGTGGCGATCGACTCGGTCGAGGACATGAAGATCCTGTTCGACGGCATTCCGCTGAAAGACATGTCCGTGTCGATGACCATGAACGGTGCGGTGATCCCTATCCTTGCCTCTTTCATCGTCGCCGGCGAGGAACAGGGTTGCGAGCGCTCGCAGCTTTCGGGCACGATCCAGAACGACATCCTCAAGGAGTTCATGGTCCGCAACACCTATATCTATCCGCCCGAACCCTCGATGCGGATCGTTGCCGACATCATCGAATACACCGCAAGAGAAATGCCGCGCTTCAACTCGATCTCGATCTCCGGCTATCACATGCAGGAGGCGGGTGCGACGCTGGTGCAGGAACTGGCCTTCACGCTGGCGGACGGCCGCGAATATGTGCGTGCCGCGATCGCCAAGGGCCTCGATGTCGACGAGTTCGCCGGACGCCTGTCCTTCTTCTTCGCCATCGGCATGAACTTCTTCATGGAGGCGGCGAAGCTGCGCGCCGCCCGCCTTCTGTGGTCGAGGATCATGGAGGAGTTCGCGCCGAAGAAGCCGGGCTCGCTGATGCTGCGCACCCATTGCCAGACCTCCGGTGTGTCTCTGGCCGAGCAGGATCCCTACAACAACGTCATCCGCACGGCATACGAGGCAATGTCGGCCGTGCTCGGCGGCACCCAGTCGCTACACACCAACGCGCTCGACGAGGCGATGGCACTGCCGACCGAATTCTCCGCCCGCATCGCGCGCAACACGCAGCTGATCCTCGCCCACGAGACAGGCGTCACCAAGGTCGTCGATCCGCTGGCCGGCTCCTATTATGTCGAAAGCCTGACCAGCGAGTTGGGCGAAAAGGCCTGGGCGCTGATCGAGGAGATCGAGGCGCTCGGCGGCATGACCAAGGCTGTCGCCGACGGCCTGCCGAAACGGCTGATCGAGGAAGCGGCGACGCTGCGCCAGGTGAAGGTCGACCGCGGCGAGGAAATCATCGTCGGCGTCAACAAGTACCGGCTCGAGACGGAAGACGATATCGACATCCTTGCCATCGACAATACGGCCGTGCGCAACGGCCAGATCGAGCGGCTGGAAGAGGTGCGCCGCAAGCGCGATTCCGGCAAGGTAGCAGCGACGCTGGCAGCCCTTGGCGAGGTGGCGACGTCGGGACGCGGCAATCTGCTGGCGGCTGCCGTCGAGGCGGCGCGCGCGCGTGCCACGGTCGGCGAGATGTCGGATGCGATGCGCAAGGCATTTGGCGACCATGCGGCCATGCCGGATGTGGTCAGCGATATCTATGGCCCCGCCTATGAGGGCGACCCGGAATACGAGACGCTGACCAGGCGCCTTGCCGAGTACACGTCGACCAAGGCCAAGCCGAAGATCATGGTCGCAAAGCTTGGCCAGGACGGTCACGACCGTGGCGCCAAGGTCATCGCCTCGGCCTTCGGCGATATCGGCTTTGAGGTTCTGGCCGGCCCGCTGTTCCAGACGCCGGAGGAAGCTGCGGATCTTGCGATAAAGCAGAAGGTCCAGGTCGTCGGCATGTCATCGCTGGCCGCCGGTCACAAAACGCTTGCCCCGCAGCTGGTCGAGGCGCTCAGGCGCAAGGGTGCGAAGGATACCATTGTGGTAGTCGGCGGCGTCATTCCGCGACAGGACTACGACTACCTCCTTCAAAACGGCGTCGCTGCCGTGTTCGGGCCCGGTACAAACGTCCTCGATGCCGCCAACGCCGTGATCGATCTCCTTGAAGGGAAGCGCAGAAATGTGTGAGGAACGATGATCGGGAAGCTCAATCACGTGGCAATCGCGGTGCCGGATCTGGTAGCGGCAGCCGATCAGTATCGCGGCCTCGGCGCTTCGGTCTCCGCACCGCAGGATTTGGCCGAGCACGGCGTGACCGTTGTCTTCGTCGAACTGCCCAACACCAAGATCGAGCTTCTCCACCCCTTCGGAGAGACGTCACCGATCACGAGCTTTCTGGACAAGAACCCGTCCGGCGGCATCCACCACCTGTGCTTCGAGGTCGACGACATTAAAGCCGCCTCCGCAAGGATCGTCGAGACGGGCGCACGGATTCTGGGCGATGGTCAGCCGAAGATCGGCGCACACGGCAAACCGGTGATCTTCGTTCACCCCAAGGACTTCCAGGGCGCGCTGATCGAGTTCGAGCAGGCCTGACGGGTAACTGTTGGCTGCCTGCGAGCGCCACCCAACGCAACGAACCAATCGAGATCACGCGCCGAACTTGGCGCAGTCGCTCAGATCGAAGCGGGGATCTCCTGAAGCCATGGGTGGCGTTCTTTGTCCGAGACCATGTAGCGGGCAATATCGTCGGCGTAGCTTGCGGTGAGGTCGAGATCATCCCAGCCGTTAAGGAGTTTAGTGCGCCAGACGGGCTCGATCTCGAAGCGGAAGACTTGGTTGGCGAGTCGGATCTCGCAGGTGTCGAGATCGACAAAGGCACGGTCCTGGCTATTTTCGATCAGCGAGAGAATGGTCTCCGCATCCTCTTCCGTCACCTGTGCCGGCAAGAGGCCGTTATTCACCGAGTTCGATGCGAAAATATCGCCGAAGCTCGGTGCGATGACACAGCGAAAACCGTAGTCGACAAGCGCGTAAACGGCCGCCTCCCGCGAGGAACCCGCGCCAAAATTACGCCGTCCCACAAGGATTTCGGCGCCTGCGCGGGCAGGGTTGTTCAACGGGAAATCCTGGATCGGATTTCCTTCTCCGTCGAGCCGCATGTCGTAGAGAAGATACTGGCCGTATCCCTCCGATCGCGAGCGCTTCATGAAGCGCGCTGGGATCAGCTGATCGGTATCGACGCTTGCAAAAGGCAGCGGCGCGGCTTTTGCGTCGAGGGTCTTGAACGGTCTCAACTGCGGCCTCCCATCAGATCTCGAACATCGGTCAGGTGACCGGTCACCGCGGCCGCAGCGACCATGGCCGGCGACATCAGGTGCGTGCGCGACTTCGGGCCCTGACGGCCTTTGAAATTGCGGTTGGTGGTGGATGCGCAGCGTTCGCCGGGCGGAACGAGATCACCGTTCATGCCGACACACATCGAACAACCGGAATCGACCCATTCCAATCCGGCATCCACGAAAATCCGGTCCAGGCCCTCTTGCTCGGCCTGCTGTTTCACAAGCGACGATCCTGGTGACACCAGACCTGGAACGGCAGATTTGCGGCCGGAAAGTACGGCGGCTGCGGCTCTGAGGTCTTCGATGCGGCTGTTGGTGCAAGAACCGATAAAGACGCGGTCGACCGGAATTTCTGTCAACGGCATGCCGGGTCTCAGGCCCATATAGTCGATCGCTTCGCGCGTATGGGCCGCGCGTGACTCGTCGGTCATGTCGTCCGGCAACGGCACGGCCGACGTGATCGGCAGCGCGTCTTCGGGGCTGATACCCCAGGTTACGACAGGTGCAATCTCGCTGCCGTCGATCACCAGCTCGCGCTCGAAGGCGGCGTCGCCATCGCCGCGCAGGGAAAGCCAGGCCTCGGCTGCACGCTCGAACAGATCGCCTTTCGGTGCGAGCGGCCGGTGGCGCAGGAAATTCACCGTCGTCATGTCTGGGGCGATAAGGCCGCAACGCGCGCCGCTCTCGATCGAGAGGTTGCAGAGTGTCAGCCGACCTTCCATCGACAGCCCCTCGACCGCCGAGCCCGTGTATTCGATCGCATGGCCCTGGGCGCCATCGGCACCGATCGCGGCGATCATCGCCAGTGCCATGTCCTTGGCGGTGATTCCAGGCCCAAGCTTGCCGTCGAAGCGGACCCGCATCGATTTCGGCTTCTTCTGCCACAGCGTCTGGGTCATCAGGACATGCGCCACTTCCGAAGCGCCGATGCCGAAGGCGATTGCGCCAAAAGCGCCATGCGTCGAGGTGTGGCTGTCGCCGCAAACGATCGTGGCGCCGGGCAGCGTGATCGCCTGCTCCGGACCGACCACATGGACAATGCCCTGGCGCGGGTCGTTTAGTCCGAAGATGCGGACGTCATTGGCAAGACAGTTCTCCTCCAGCTGGGTGATCATCCCAGCGATGGCGGCATCGATCTTCGAAATGTCGCGTATCCGCGTCGGCGCGTAATGATCGACGATGCCGAAGGTGAGGTCTGGCCGGGAAACCCGTGCGTTCTTGTCCTTCAGCTTGTTGAAACCGTGGAACGATCCTTCGTGAACCAGGTGCCGATCGATGAACAGCAACTGCTGACCATCGCTCTGCGATGCGATCACGTGGTTCTGCCAGATCCTGTCGAACAGTGTCTGTGGACGGTGTTCCCTCAGCATTATCAACTCCTCAAGGCCCGCCAAGGCCCTCAAAATCTGTATTGAGATTAAGACAGATTCAATTTGCAAATCAAGCGATGATGACAGACGATCCGAAGTGTTCGAATTCTCCTGAAGGGTGATGCATGTTTTCTCCTCAATGCCTTGAAGGCCGCGTCGTCATCATCACCGGCGCGGGCGGCGATATCGGGCGGGCGATCGCCAAGAGGTTCGCCTCGGCTGGCGCAAGCGTCGCGATGCTCGATCTCGACGCCGTTCCAACCGATGGCTTTGACCCTGATCGCTGCCTTGCAATGCCATGCGATGTTGCCGATCCGGCTTCGGTCGAGGCCTGCATCGACGCGGTCGCGAGCCGCTTCGGCCGTATCGACATTCTCGTCAACAACGCCGCAACCGAAACCCCGCTTGGCACCGTCTGCGACATACCGTTCGAAAGCTGGCGCAAGACACTGGATGTCAATCTCACGGGCGCTTTCCTGATCTGCAAATACGGCGTGCCGCATCTCGGCAGGCAGGGTGGGGTCATCCTCAATATCGCGTCCCAGCTCGGACATGTGACGACGCCCGGGCGTGCCGCCTATTCGGCCAGCAAGGCCGGGCTGCATTCGCTCACCCGCAGTCTTGCGCTCGACCACGCCGACCAGGGCATTCGTGCCGTCAGTCTTTCGCCGGGAGCTGTGCTGACGAGCCGCGTCACCCGACAGGCCGGCAGCGAGGCGGCGGTCATCGAAGCGCTTGCTCCGCTTCATCCGATCGGCCGGATCGGCACACCGCAGGAAATCGCCGCGACGGCGCTTTTCCTCGTCTCGGACGAGGCAAGCTTCATCACCGGCACCGACGTGCTGGCCGACGGCGGCTATACGGCGCGGTAGTTCACGAGGCATTGGTCTGAAGCCAGCCGACATAATCTGCGCAGGCCTCGTCCGGTGTCATGAAGCGGAAACCGAAATCCGTTTCGAACCTCTTGGCCGAGACCGCATGGCGACGTCGGGAGAGGTCGTCGTTGAAGGCGATCGCGCTGTCGCTGCCATCGGCCTTTCCGTCAGCAAAGCGCCAGCCGGGATAGGCTTTTGCCAGATGCGCACAGAGGCGGCTCACAT
Organism: Rhizobium sp. Leaf306; assembly: GCF_001423425.1. Classification (GTDB taxonomy): domain Bacteria; phylum Pseudomonadota; class Alphaproteobacteria; order Rhizobiales; family Rhizobiaceae; genus Neorhizobium; species Neorhizobium soli. The sequence goes on along the minus strand of NZ_LMNX01000003.1, from coordinate 169,797 downwards.
GCCAGGTTTCGCCAACACTGAGATTGTAGAGATCGGACGGCAAGCTTTCCCGCGTTGCAAGCAGCGCAAGCGCTTTCGCGATGTCTCGGCTGCTCGTCCAGTCGCGGGCGCCTCCTGCAGGCAAGAGAACATCCTCACCCGCCACGGCCTTGGCGGCGATCTGGAATGGCGGGCTCATCGTTTCGCGCACGCCGGTTTCATGCTCGTGCGGCCCGAACACCGCGGTGATGCGCGCCCGCACAGTGGATATGCCAAAACTTTTCCCCGCTTCGACAACCAGTCTTTCGCTGGCAAGCTTGGTAAAGCCGTAAAGCGTCGTGGGCATCGGGTTCGTCTCTTCGGTCACGGCTGCGCCATCGAAGGGCGCCGCGCCGTAGACGGCGGAGGAGCTCGGGTAGACGAAGCGGCGGATGCCGGCTTTCCGACCCTCCTCAAGCAGGATCGCGACCGAGACCGTATTGACGTCGAAGGCGTCGCTTGCCGATGCGATGGCACTCTTTGGCCCAAGGGTGATCGCAGCCGCATGGATGATGCAGCTAATGTCGTGGCGCGAGAGAATGTCGGCGATCGCCACGCGATCCCGCACGTCCGCCAATTCGACCGTGACACCCGGCTTCACGGCAAAGGCTGTGGGAAGAGCGCGATCGTTGAGGGCAACGACTGGTTGGCTCTGGGCATTCAAGACCTCGATCAGGTTCAGCCCAAGGAAGCCGGCGGCACCCGTTATCAGAATGCTCATCGAGTGTTACTCCTTCCAGATCTCATAGGTCTCGAGCCGAGAGATGGCCGTGATAGACGGCTTCAAGGGCCGTGCGCGGCGCAAGGTTGTCGCCGATCTGCCGGACAGGCACGGCAAGATGACAGAGCTGCTGGAACAGGGACTGGTCCGCGAAATTGTGTTCGGCGGCGACGACACCGGTGAACCCGAGATGCAACTCACTCTCGCCGGTCGAGAGATCCTCGACAGTCAGGGTCTTGCCGTCGAAGCCTGTAACCTTCCGGAGCGTGGCGATCCTCACCCTTTTCTCGCGCAGCCGTTTCAGGTTTGCGAGTGTCGAATAGATGGTCGTGCGCCAGGCGATGCCGCCAGCCGGCGAAAAGAACGTCACCTTTTTGCCGAGGTCGGCGAGATGTTCCGCAAGCGTCAGTGCGGCCCATTCGCCGGTGCGGTCGAACAGCGCCACGTCGCTTCCGAGGGCTGCCGGATCGTCCAGCGCCTCGACGATCGTGAAGGCCTTTCCGCCACCGGCAAATTCTGTGCGAACCGGCGTCGAACCGGTCGCCAGAAACACCGCATCGGCCGCAAAATCGGAAATCGATCCAGCATCGGCATGCTTGCCTGTTATCACCGTCACACCGAACCGATCCAGATCGGCAATCTGCTCTTCCATCAGCGTTCGGAACTCAGCGCGCTTCGGCATCTTCACCGCGTCGCGAAACTGCCCGCCGAGATCGTCCTGCTTTTCCCACAGCGTCACGATATGGCCGCGCTCCGCTGCCGTCCGGGCCGCCTCCAGTCCTGCCGGTCCGCCGCCGACCACGAGCAAGCGTTTGGGTTGTCGCGTGCCGGTCGTGGCAAGCTCCGGCCATACGCCTTCCAGCCCGGCACGCGGATTGACAAGACATCGGATCGGCAGGTTCTTTTCCAGCATCCCGGCGCAACCCTGATTGCAGGCAATGCAGGTGCCGATTTCGTTCATGCGGCCTTCGACCGTCTTGTTGACGATGGCCGGCTCGGCAAGGTGGGCACGCGCCATACCAACCGCATCCGCGCCACCGGCCGCAATGATCGCGTCGGCTTCCGCCAGTGTGTTGAACCGACAGACGGCGAAGACGGGTATGTCGTGGCCACGGCTGCGCAAAGCGATGCGGATCCGCGCCGGCAATGACCGGAATGGTTCCGGATCGATCGCCATGTCGGCCATTTGCGAAGCGAGCGAATAGGAGGCGTGATAGGCGGAGTGCGAGACATTGAAGAAGTCGATCTTCTCGGCCGCCGCAAGTGACACCGCGGTCCTCTCGGCCTGATCGATGGTGATCCCGCCCTCGACATACTCATCGCCACTGAGGCGAATGCCCAGACAGAAATCGCGACCGACTTCCGCGCGGACAGCCTGCAGGACCTCAAGCGGAAACCGCATCCGGTTTTCCGCCGAGCCGCCATACGCGTCGTCACGGTTGTTCGAAAGCGGTGAAAGGAACTGCTGCAGAAGATGGCCATGTGCCATCTGCAGCTCGATCCCCTCGAAGCCCGCCGCCATGAGATGGCGCGCGGTCAGCACATGCCCTTCGATCACCGCATCCATGTCGGCGCGATCCATCGGGCGTGGCGGCAGCGCGGATGTCGCCCACGCAATCGGCGATGGGCCCCAGGAGACCGTTCGCTCAAAATCGCCCTCAACCTGCCGGCCGAGATGGATGATCTGGCCAAGGATCCGCGCGCCTTCCGCTTTGACAGCCTCGGTAATCCTGCGGAACGGTTCGATACAGGCAGGGTCGAAGCCACAGACGGCCTGCGGCCGGCCAAGCGAGTTCGCGTGAACGCGGATGGATTCAAAGATGATCGCACCGACACCGCCCCTCGCACGTTCACGGTGATAGGCAAGGTGGCGCTCGCTCGGCAGGTGGTTTTCGCCGAAATTGGTCGTGTGCGCCGGAACGAGAATGCGGTTGCGAAACGTGAGATTGCCCACGGCAAGCGGCGCCATCGCACGTGAAAACTCGGTTCCGGCAGATCTCTCTTGCATCGCACAATCTCGCATGTTGCACTGCATATAGGCAAATACGTCTGCTGAGTGTTATATGGGCATTGACGAGATCTGTCAGCCGTTTTATACAAAACCTGTATTAAAAATAAGATAGATTGGGAGCTCACGTTGAGGCCGGCGACCGAACCCTTGAAGACTCAGAAGGTCTATCTTCTGCTGCGGGACAAGATCGTTTCGGGCGAGCTGAAGGCCGGCATGCGCCTGCCGAGCGAGCTTGCGTTGGCTGAACAATACGGGGTTTCGCGGGTCACGGTCCGGCTCGCGCTCGATCTGCTTTCCGCGGAAGACCTCGTCGACAAGCGGGTCGGATCCGGCACCTATGTGCGGGGCTCCAACTTTGCCCAGATGGCCACGGCCGACCTGTCGAATGCCTTTGCGCACCTCATTGAAATGGGGCGGACAACGGCGGTCAAGCTGATCTCTTTTGACTATATCGAGGCGCCCGAGAAGGTTGCCGAGGCCTTGCATCTCGAAGACGACGAGCGGGTTCAGAAGTCGGTGCGCGTGCGCTCCTTCGACGACCTTCCCTTCTCGTACCTGACAGCCTACGTGCCCGAACGTGTCGGTCGAGAATATTCGCGTGAAGACCTTGCCCATATGGCTCTCCTTGAGCTGATGGAGAGAGCCGGCCTGCGTGCTGAAACGGCGTGGCAGGAAGTGGGTGCGGTTCTTGCCAATCCGGAAGTGGCCGAGGCGCTGGGTATCGGTGTGGGCTCGCCCCTCATCGCGCTGACCCGCGTCGTCTACGGCAAGGGAGGGCGCGGCATGGAGTATCTCCAAGCGCTCTACCGTCCCGATAGATACAGCCTGCAAATGAACCTCGTACGCAAGGGCACTGAAGGGAGCCGGCACTGGAGCCCTACGTCCGAGGTCTACCGTAACGAGCGGGCATCCGGCCCCCGCAATCCTAAGAGGGTGGTGAAGGAATGAAGAAGCTCACGAACTCGGTCTCCCGGCGCACGGTGCTGAAAGTTGGCGGTGTCTCGGCGATGGTCCTTGCGGCACCCGGTCTCAGCCGGGCACAGGCACCGACGGTCAAGATCGGTCTGCTGCAGCCGATGACCGGTGGCTTTGCCGGAGACGGCGATCTGGCACGGATCGGCGCGGAATATGCGATCAAGGAAATCAACGATGCCGGCGGCATCAAGTCGCTCGGCGGCGCCAAGCTCGAACTTCTGATCGGCGACAGCCGTTCGAATGCCGAAGCCGGCGCCCAGGCGACCGAACAGCTGAAGGCGGATGGCGCTGCGATCGTCGTCGGTGGTTTTGCCAGCGGCATTTCCATGACCGCGACCCAGGCCGCGGCCCGCTACGAGCTTCCCTTCATCATCGACTGCGCCGTCTCCGACGCGCTGATGACCCGCAACCTCAAAAACGTCTTCCGTTTCAACCCGAGCTTCTCGATGGCGGCCGACGTCGCGCTGAAGAACCTCGTGACCATCAACGACGCTTCCGGCAAGGCCGCAAAGACTGTGGCGATCGTCCATGAAGACGGTCTTCTCGGCTCGGGTCTCGCCAAGCTGATGCAGGCTCGCCTGCCTGCCCTCGGCTTCGAAGTGGTCGAGGCGATCTCGCACCCGACACCGGCGCGCGACATGTCGAATGTTGTTCTCCGCCTGCGTTCGCTGCAGCCCGACCTGATCATTCCCTCGCATTACTTCAACGAATTCGTGCTGTTCGCCCGCACACTGCAACAGCAGCGGGTCAAGCCGAAGGGCGGTATCTATGCTCTCTTCGGCGGTGCGGCCTCCAGCTACCGGTTCGTCAAGGAATTCCCGGAAGCGGCAGAAGGCGTGATGGACGTCAACCACTGGGGCGATCCCAAGAACCCCACCAACGACAAGCTGATGCAGGCCGTTCAGGCCGCCGGCAAGTTCTACGCCTACAACGCGCCGATCAACTATTCGGTTGTCAAGGTCGCAGCGCAGGCGCTGGAATTTGCAAAGAGTGCCGAAAGCGGCGCGATCATCGAAGCCTTGCAGAAGAACGAGTTCGACAGCGGCGTGATGCCCTACGGCAAGTCGAAGTTCGATGCGACCGGCCAGAACGTCAACGCGCTTCCGCTCAATACCCAGGTTCAGGGTGGCCAGATCAAGGTCATCTATCCGGAGCAGTTCGCCCAGGCCAAGCCCAAGTTCCCGGCCAACGGCTAATCCATACCCAGCGAGTGCGGCAGGCCCGGGGCGGCGTTTTTGTCCCGGGCCATTCCGGCAAGCCCTTCTTCGAAGGAAAATCATGTATTCGCCGACAATCATTTTCGAAGCGTTGATGAACGGCCTGATGCTCGGTGCCGTCTATGCGCTGATCGCCCTCGGGCTCACCCTCATCTATGGCGTGCTGCACATCGTCAATTTCGCCCACGGCGCCTTGCTGACGGTCGCGATGTATCTCGTCTGGCTGGCCTCTGACAGGTTCGGCCTTGATCCCTACGTGGCCATCCTCGTCGTCACGCCGTTAATGTTCGCGATCGGCTATTGTCTGCAGCGTTTCATCATCGGTCCGGCCAGCCGCGGCTCCGACAACGGCATATTGCTTGCCACCCTTGGTCTTTCGATCGTCATCCAGAACCTGCTTCTCGCCGGGTTCAATTCCGACACCCGCACGATTGCGACAGATTACGCGTTCGAGATCGTGCCGCTCGGTCCGCTCCTTCTCTCGCTGCCGAGGGTGATCGGGCTCGGAGTCTCGGTCGTGACCGCCGTCCTTCTGTGGGCGATCCTCAACCGCACCGATATCGGCAAGGCGATCCGCGCCGTTGCCAAGGAAAAACTCGGGGCCAGCCTTGTCGGGATCAATGTCGCGCATGTCTACGCCATGACGTTTGCAATCGGCACCGCCTGCCTGGCGATTGCTGGCGGCCTGCTGATGCCTTCGTTCTATGTCAGCCCCACCACAGGGGCGGCCTTTGTTCTCGTCGCTTTCACCATTGTCGTTCTCGGCGGCATGGGCTCGATCCCCGGCGCCCTGATCGGCGGCCTGCTGATCGGCGTCGTGGAAGCCATTTCCAGCCTTTTCCTCGGCGATAGCCTCGGCCAGATCGGTATCTTCCTCATTTTCATTCTCGTGCTTCTGGTGAAGCCCACCGGCCTGTTTGGAGCACGCGCATGAAGAAGAACTTCGAATTCATCGCGGCCCTTGCCTTTCTCGGCGTGGTCGGCATCGCAGCCATTGCCGGGCTGCCGGGCAATATTCTCAACCTTCTGATCTTCATGATGATCATCGCACTCACAGCGCAGGGTTGGAATGTTCTCGGCGGCTATGGCGGGCTCTCCTCCTTCGGACACGCGGCCTTTTTCGGTACCGGCGCCTATACGACAACGATCCTGCAGACCAGCTTCGGCATCAATGCCTGGGTCGGCCTTGTCTGCGGCGTCATCCTCGGTGCGGCCGTTGGCGCCATGATCGGCTTTCTGAGTTTTCGGGCAGGCCTGAAAGGATCGTATTTCGCGCTGATCACGCTGGCATTTGCGGAAGTGCTGCGCATCCTTGCCAATAGCTGGGATTTCACCGGCGGCGCTGCCGGCATGATGGTCTCGATCAACAACGGCTTTGCCTATCTGCAATTCTCCGACCGCCGCTGGTTCCTGCTGATCCTCATCGGCTTCGTGGCAGGCGGCCTGCTTCTGACCCGTTGGCTGGAACGATCCGCCTTTGGAGCCTATCTCATCGCGCTTCGTGAAAACGATCAGGCGGCACAGGCGCTCGGCGTTGATATCTTCAAGATCAAGATGCAGGCGATCACGCTGTCTGCCGCAATCACTGCGCTTGCCGGCTGTCTCTACGTGCAGAACTTCCTCTTCATCGATGCCAATGTCGCCTACGGCTCCTGGATTTCGATCGAGGCGCTGTTTGCCGCGATCGTCGGCGGCGCAGGCACGATGCTCGGGCCGCTGATCGGCTCGGTCCTGCTTTTGGGTCTCGGCGAAATCACCAAGTCGTTTTCGGGCGGCATCGCCGGCGTCGATCTCGTCGTCTTCGGCATCATTCTCATTCTCTGCGTCGCTTTTGCACCGAACGGGATCAGAGGGTTCGTGGCGGATCTCTGGTATCGGCGCAAGAGCCGCGGCAAGGCGATGTGAGGGGCATGACCATGTTGAAAGCGCACAATCTCACCAAGCGATTTTCCGGGCTTCTCGCCGTCGACGATGCAACGATCGACGTGGCGGAGGGTTCGATCACCGGGCTGATCGGTCCAAACGGGGCCGGCAAGACGACGCTGTTTGCAATGATCGCCGGCTTCCTCAGCCCCAATGCGGGAACCGTCACGTTTCAGAATGAGGACATTACCGGCGAGAAACCGCACCTGAGGGCGCGTCGCGGACTGGCGCGGACGTTCCAGATCGTCCAGCCTTTTGCGGGTCTCGACGTTCGCGACAACATCGCCGTCGGTGCCTTCCTGCACACCAAGGATCCGGCCGAGGCGAGGCGTCTTGCGACCCTGACGGCTGAGAAAGTCGGTCTTGGCCACGAACTCGACAAGCTTGCCTCGGGCCTCACGATTGCCGGCCGCAAGCGGCTCGAACTGGCAAGGGCGCTGGCGACGAAGCCGAAGCTGTTGCTGCTTGACGAGGTGCTGGCGGGTCTCAATCCATCCGAAATCCGCGATGTTTTGCCGATCATCCGGCAGATCCGCGAGGAGGGTGTCACGATCCTGATGATCGAACACATCATGCAGGCGGTGATGAACCTCTGCGACACCGTCTACGTGCTCTCGCAGGGTAAGATGATTGCAAGCGGCGAGCCGCGTTTGGTGTGTACCGATACGGCTGTCATCGAGGCCTATCTCGGCCACGGCGCTGCAGCGCGCATCAAGGCGGAAGGGGCAGCCCATGCTTGAGATCGCAGACCTGCGCGCCGGCTATGGCGGAACCGAAGTCCTTCGCGGCCTCAGCCTTTCCGTCGGCAAGGGCGAGGTGGTCGCCGTGCTCGGCTCGAACGGCGTCGGCAAGACCACGCTCAACAAGGTGCTGTCAGGAGTGCAGCCCGCCCGCAGCGGCTCGGTGCGTTTCGACGGCCGTGAGATACTGGGCACCAGCGCTCGCGATATCGTCGCATCCGGCCTCATCCACGTGCCGGAAGGTCGCAAGATCTTCCCCAACCTCACCATTCTGGAAAATCTCGAACTCGGTGGCTATTGCCGGCCGAAGCGGGTCCGGGCCGGCAATATCGAAAAGGTGTTCTCGATCTTTCCGCGGCTGGAGGAACGGACCCGGCAGTACGCGGGCACGCTTTCAGGCGGTGAGCAGCAGATGCTGGCGATCGGCCGCGGCCTGATGAGCGAGCCGAAGCTGCTGATCCTCGACGAGCCTTCGCTCGGCCTGTCGCCGCTTCTGGTCGAGGAGATGTTCTCGCTCATCCGCCGCCTGAGCGACGATGGCCTGCCGATCATGCTGGTGGAGCAGAACGTCATGCAGTCGCTGGACCTCGCGAGCCGGGCCTTTATCCTGGAGAACGGTTCGGTCGCACTATCAGGCGATGCCGCCGAACTTCGCGGCAATCCTGAATTGAAACGGGCTTATCTCGGCCTTTGAGCGACAAGAACACGGCCCAGAGAGGCCGGCAAGAACAAGGAAACATACCATGAGTCTCAGCCAGGATTTGAAGAGCGGCATTCCGATTGTCGCGCCTGGAGTGTTTGACGCCCTCACGGCGTCGATTGCAGCAGGCGCCGGCTTTCGCGCAGTGTATTTGAGCGGCGCGGCCATCGCCTACACCCATCTTGGGCGACCCGATATCGGCCTCGTGTCGATGGCGGAAGTGGCCGACCGGATCGCGATGATCTGCGACCGGATGACCGTGCCTGTCATCGTCGATGCCGACACGGGCTACGGCAATGCGCTCAACGTCCAGCGCACCGTCCGGCTGTTTGAAAAGATGGGCGCCCAGGGCATCCAGCTTGAAGACCAGACGACGCCCAAGCGCTGCGGTCACCTGAACGACAAGTCGGTCGTCTCCACCGCAGAGATGGTCGGAAAGATCAAGGCAGCCGTCGACGCAAGGGCAAGCGAGCAGACGCTGATCATCGCGCGCACCGATGCGCTGCAGATGGAAGGGATCGATCGGGCACTGGAACGCGCGCATCTTTATGCGCAAGCCGGTGCCGACATCCTGTTCGTCGAGGCGCCGAAAAGTGGCGAGCAGCTGGGCGATATCGCCGGCGCGCTGAAGGGCGTAAGGCCACTGGTTGCCAACATGGTCGAGGGCGGCACCACCCCGATCCACAACGCGGCTGAATTGTCGGAGCTCGGCTTCCAGATCGTCATCTTCCCGGGCGGAATCGTCCGGGCAATGGCGAAGACGGCGGTCGATTATTACGCCTCGCTGGCCGCTGCCGGATCCAACGCGCCTTTCGCGGACCGGATGTTTGATTTCAACGGGCTCAATGCGCTGATCGGCACGCCCGACATGCTCGCGCTCGGCAAAAGCTATGAAGATGCCGATCGCCAGGACACACGAGAAGAGGACGCGAGATGAGTTCGCAAGCTACCGTCACACGTGATGCAGTGACGCTTGATCCCGTAACTTTGGCGGTGCTGAAGGGACGGCTGGAACAGATCGCGGACGAGATGGATGCGACGCTCTATCGCTCGGCGTTCAACCCGACAATCGCCGAAGCCAAGGATGCCTGCCACGGCATCTATCACGCCACGACCGGCGACACGCTTGTGCAGGGCACATCCGGCCTGCCCATCTTCGTCGGAGCCATGGCATTTGCCGTGCGCGCCGTCATCTCCAAGGTCGAGCGGGAAGGGGGCTTGCAGGAGAACGATACGTTCATCTTCAACGACCCTTACGAAGGCGGGACGCATCTCAACGACTTCCGGCTGGTGCGGCCGATCTTCCGCGATGGAAAGCTGTTCTGCTGGATGGCCTCGGTCGGTCACTGGCTCGACATCGGCGGCAATGTCGCCGGCAGCTACAATCCGAAGGCGGTCGAAAGCTTCCAGGAAGGCGTGCGGATCCCGGTCGTCAAGCTGATCTCCGCGGGCACGATGAACAACGATATCATCGAAATCCTGTCCGCCAATTCCCGCGTTCCGATGTCGAACTGGGGCGATCTCAACGGTCAGCTCAATGCGCTCGATCTCGGCGAGAAACGGCTTGGCGCTCTTCTCGGTGAATATGGTCCAGCGACAGTCGATGCGGCGTTCGAGGCTTTCTCGAACCGCGCCGAAGCGCTGATGCGCTCGGCGATCGCTTCGATCCCCGACGGTAACTATTCGTTCGAAGACGTGCTCGACAATGACGGCATCACCGACGAGATGCTGACGGTGGCGCTCGACCTGACGATTTCCGGCGACACGATGGCGCTCGATTTTTCGCGCTCCACCCAGTCGGCCCAGGGTCCGATCAATATCTCGCGCTCGACGACGATTGCCGCCTGCTACGTGGCGCTGAAGCATATCTTCACCGAAGTGCCGGCGAATGCCGGTTGCCTTCGCCCGATCTCGTTCAATATCGTCGACAATTCGCTGCTCGGCGCAAATGCTCCAAAGCCGGTTGCCGGCTATACGGAAACCATCCTGCGGCTGATCGGCGTCGTTCTCGGCGCCATCGCCCAGGCTGATCCGGCGCGTGCGACTGCGGCTCCGTTCGGCACGATCAACGCATTGTCGCTCGCCGGCTACAGGGCGGACCACAAGCGATGGGTGATGTTCTCGTTCTTCGGTGGCGGTCTCGGCGGCAATCCGATGTCCGACGGCTTGAACCATGCCAACAACCCGATTTCGACGGCGACCATTCCACCGGTCGAGATCCTGGAAGCCGCCTATCCCGTCATGTTCACGCAATGGGCGCTGCGGCCGGATTCGGCCGGTGCCGGAACCCATCGCGGCGGCGTCGGTTCCGTCTATGAGCTGGAGCTGCTCACCGGCGCCGATGTGGCGCTGCTCGGCGAACGCGGCAGACGCGCGCCGTTCGGCGTCGTCGGCGGAGAGTCTGCGGCATTGAACAGGTTCTCGTGGCAGACGGAAGATGGCGGCGAAGCGGTTCCGCCGATGGCGTCGAAGATCACCGATCTGAGGCTGAAGCCCGGCAAGCGGATCCGGTTGGAAACACCTGGGGGCGGCGGCTGGGGCGATCCCCACGGGCGCGATCCGGATAAGGTTCTGCATGACGTGCGCCTCGGCTTCGTCAGCACCAGCCAGGCGGAAGCCCTCTACGGCGTGGTGCTCGGCGCAGATGGCGAGATCGACCACGAAGCAACCGACAAGCTGCGCAAGGGAGTGGCCGCGTGAGCGATCTGGGAACAACAAAACAACAAAATGAAAAACTGGGCCAGTCGGGATTGGGCCGGATCGTCGGCGTCGATGTCGGCGGCACCTTTACCGATCTCTTCTATTTCGATGAAGCTTCGGCGAAATTCCGCACCAACAAGGTCCCCTCCAACCGCGGTGATGAAGCTGTCGGCTTCCTCGATGGTCTGAGGGGTTTCGGCGCCATCGCTGACCTCTCCTCGATCGTGCACGGCACGACCGTCGGCACCAACGCGCTGCTCGAGCGCAAGGGCGCCAGGGTTGGCCTGATCACCACCGAAGGCTTTCGTGACGTACTGGAAATGCGCCGCCGGGACCGGCCCAATACCTGGGGCCTGTGGGGCGATTTCATCCCCGTCGTTGAACGCGACATGCGTCTGGAAGTGGCGGAACGCACGCTTGCCGACGGTACGATCCGTCTGGGCGTCGATGTCGCTGCCGTGCGCGTCGCTGCCGAAAAGCTGAAGGCGATGGGTGCTGAAGCGCTCGCGATCGTCTTCGTCAACGCCTATGCCAATCCCGAAAACGAGGAGCGTGCGGTGGAAGCCGCCCGTGCCGTCTGGGACAACGAGAACCTCGCCTGCTCGACGCAGATCCTGCCCGAAATCCGTGAATTCGAGCGCACGTCGACGACCGTTCTCAATGCCTATCTGCAGCCGGTGGTCGGCTCCTATCTCGGCAAGCTGGAAACGGCACTGGCAAGCGAAGACTTCGCCGGCCGCTTCCATATCGTCCAGTCGAACGGCGGCGTCATGTCGACGGAGACGGCGCGCAGGCTTCCGGCCCGCACAGCGCTGTCCGGTCCGGCGGCAGGCGTCATTGCCGCAGCCGCGATCGCAAAAGCGGCAGGCTTTCCAAACGTCATCACCGGCGATCTCGGCGGCACGTCCTTCGATGTCTCGCTGATTGCCGACGGCAAGGCAGCGCTCGCGGCCCAGACGACGATCGATTTCGGCCTCGTCATCCGCACACCGATGATCGAGATCACCACGATCGGTGCCGGCGGCGGTTCGATTGCGCATGTGGATGCCGGCGGCCTGCTGCAGGTCGGCCCCGAAAGTGCCGGCTCGCGGCCCGGCCCGGTCTGCTACGGTCAGGGCAATACCCGTCCGACGCTGACGGATGCCAATGTCGTGCTCGGCCGCATCAATGCCGACCGGCCGATCGGCGGCAAGCTTGCCCGTCTCGATGTGGAGGCCGCCAAGGCCGCGATCGACCAGCATGTCGCAAAGCCGCTCGGCCTCGGTGTGATGGAAGCGGCCGAAGCGATCGTGAAGATTGCCGACAGCCGCATGGCCGGCGCGATCCGGCTGATGTCGATCGAGCGCGGTCACGATCCGCAGAAGTTCGCGGCCGTTCCCTTCGGTGGCGGCGGGGCATTGCATGTCTCGGCGCTGATTCGCGAAGTCGGGCTGAAGGCGGCGCTTGTGCCGCGTTATCCGGGTGTGACATCTGCGCTGGGTTGCGTCATCGCCGACATCCGCCACGACCAGGTCCAGACCTTGAACCTCTCGCTCGAGGGCATCGACGTTGCGGCGATCGACGCCCGCATGGTCGAGGAGGCGGGCAAGGCGCGCGCCGTCGTCGAGGATGCGCATCTGACGGTCGAGCGGATCGATACGCTGTTCGAGCTCGACATGCACTATGTCGGTCAGACCCATACGGTTCGGGTCACACTGCCGGCAACGATCAGCGGGAGCCAAACCGATGTCAGCGAGGCGATGATCCAGCAGGCTTTCGAGGATGCCTATCAGGCAAGTTTCAGCCGGCTTCTGCCGGGTGTTCCGATGCGGATCGTCAACCTTCGCACCAGCGCGATCGGCATTCGTCCGAGCTTCGATCTGAAGGCGCTGGCCGCACCTGTCGATACGACGGTTGCCTCCGCAACGACGGGCTCGCGACAGGTCTGGTTCGACGGCGCCTGGCATGAAACGACGATCTACGATCGCCTGCAACTGCCGGAGAGTTCCGAAATCCAGGGCCCGGCGATCCTCGAACAGCCGGATGCAACGACAGTCGTCTCGCCGGAATTCAAGGCACGCGTCGATCTCTACGGAAATATCATCGTGGAGCGGAAATCATGAGCGGACATTCGATCCCCATAGAAAAGACCGGCCTGATCATCGTCGATCTGACCAATGATTTTCTGGCCCCCGACGGCGCCTATGGCCGTGCCGGTCAAGGCGCGCCTGAGATCGCGGCATTGCAGGAACGCATCAAGCCACTTGTGGACGTAATGCGCGCAAAAGGCGGCTACATCATCTCGGCCCAGTTCACGCTGGTGCCGGGCAAGGGTGGCGAGCCGATCATCTCACCGCATCTGAAGGAACTCCGGCCCTTTCTCGGCAAGGGCGATTTTGCGCCAGGCACCTGGGGCAACAGCCTGATCGATGATCTGGCGCCGGCCGATCTCATTGTCGAGAAAGTCGCCTATTCGGCGTTCTACATGACCCGGCTCGAATGGGTCCTGCGCAAATGCGGCATCGAGAAGCTGGTGGTCGGCGGCATCGTCACCAATGGCGGTGTCGCCTCCACCGTTCGTGACGCCCATGTCCGCGATTTCGAAACGATCACCCTGTCGGATGGTTCGGCCGCCTTCTCGCAGGAAACGCACGAGACCGCGATCGCAGCATTGAAACCTGTCAGCCGGATCGCGACAATCGAAGACATGATCGCCGAGTTCGACGCCCAATGAGAAAGGTCGAAGTCTCGGACCGGGAATTCGAGGTGATGGTGCCGCTTGTCGTGATCGGCGCCGGTGCCGCCGGTATGGTTGCAGCACTTTCCGCCAATGCGGGAGGCGTCGAGGTGATTGTGCTGGAGCGCGATCCGCTGCCGCGCGGCTCGACGGCGCTGTCGGCCGGCCTCATTCCGGCAGCAGGCACGCGCTGGCAGCGCGCGATCGGTGTCGAGGACACGCCGGAAGCCTTCGGGGCGGATATCCTGCACAAGGCGGATGGCGAGCCGGATGTGGATCTCGTTCGGCTGGTCACCGAAACAGTCGGACCAACGCTGGAATGGCTGGCGGAGGACCACGGCCTGGCATTTTCGCTTGTCGACAATTTTCGCTATCCCGGTCACGCGCACCTTCGAATGCATGGTCTCCCCTCCCGGTCTGGCGAGGAACTGATCGATCGTCTGCGCGACGCCGCGGAAGAGGCGGGCATCGATATCCTAACGGAAGCGCATGTGGACACGCTTGTCGTCGGATCTGACGGCAAACCGCGCGGCATGACCCTGTCACGCCCGGATGGTTCGAGGGAAGACATCGGCTGTGAGGCGGTGATCCTTGCCTGCAATGGTTATGGCGGCAATCCGGCACTGGTGGCCGAACACATTCCGGACATGCGGGATGCACTCTATTTCGGTCACCCAGGTAACCAGGGCGATGCGATCGTCTGGGGTGAGGCGCTGGGTGCTGCGACCCGGCATCTGAGTGGTCATCAGGGCCATGGATCGGTCGCCCATCCTGCCGGGATCCTGATCACCTGGGCGACCGTGATGGAAGGCGGCTTCCAGGTGAATGTCGCAGGCGAACGCTTTTCCAACGAGGCGAAGGGGTATTCCGAGCAGGCGTCCAACGTGCTTGCCCAGCCGGAAGGGATCGCATGGACCGTGTTCGACACGCGGATCGCCGAGATCGCCGGCCAGTTCGAGGATTTCAGAAGCGCCGAGCGTATGCAGGCGATCATCGAGGCCGATACGATCGAGGCGCTTGCGGAGCGGATGCAGGTCTCGCCGGAGAAACTGACGGCAAGCTTCCGTGCTTTCGAGAATTGCAAAGCCGAGGGTGGGGCGGACCCCTTCGGCCGTTCTCTGGCAGACGTGCCGCCACTTCGAGCGCCCTTCAAAGCGGTAAGGGTCACCGGCGCACTCTTCCACACCCAGGGCGGGCTTGTTGTTGACGGCGAGGCACGTGTGGTTCGACGCGACGGTTCGACCATCGCAAACCTTTTTGCCGCCGGAGGCGCCGCCTGTGGCGTATCGGGCAGCAAAGCGAGCGGCTACCTGTCCGGGAACGGTCTCCTGACTGCAGTGGCGCTCGGACGCATTTCGGGTCTTCGCGCCGCCGCTTACCTGCGCAACTGCTAGAATCGAAGGACAGCCGGAAACATCTCGTTCGTCACAGTTACCGTACCCAACCCGTCCATCTCTTGTTTCCACGCCAGTTTGCGCTAAGTCAAAAGTCGCAAAAGGAAAAAACATGATCGACGGCTTGAGTACAAAGGCGAGGACAGGCGTTCGGGGACTGGACGATGTATTATCGGGCGGTCTGACTCGCCGCCATGTTTTCCTGCTCGAAGGGACGCCGGGCACGGGCAAAACTACTATTGCCCTGCAATTTCTTTTGGAAGGCGCGACACTTAAAGAGCGCTGTCTTTATATCAGCCTGTCGGAGAGTGAAGAAGAACTGCGGGAAAGCGCGCTTTCGCACGGTATCGAATTCGGGGATTCGATCGAAATCTTCGAGCTCGTCCCCCCGGAAAGCCTGCTTGACGCAGACCAGCAGCAAAGCCTGCTTTACTCCTCAGATCTGGAGCTCGGCGAGACGACCAAGCTGATCTTCGAGGCCTTCGAGCGTCTGAAACCGCAGCGTGTGGTGATCGACAGCTTGTCGGAAATCCGTCTGTTGGCACAGAGTTCTCTCCGCTACCGCCGCCAGATCCTGGCCATGAAGCATTTCTTTTCTCGATCCGACGCCACAGTCCTTTTGCTCGATGACATGACGTCGGACAATCTCGACAAGACCGTCCACAGCGTCGTTCACGGCGTTCTTCATCTCGAGCAGCTGGCTCCAGACTATGGTTCGGAACGCCGCCGCCTGCGGGTGATCAAATATCGCGGCCAGGCGTTCCGCGGCGGCTATCATGATTTCGTCATCAAGACCGGAGGCGTCTCGGTCTTTCCGCGGCTGCGTGCGATCGAGCACAAGACGGCATTCGACCGAGCTATTTTGAAAAGCGGCATTGCCGAATTCGACGATCTTCTTGGCGGTGGTATAGAGCGCGGGTCGAGCACGCTGCTTATCGGACCTGCCGGTACCGGCAAAAGCCTGTTCGCGCTCCAGTTTGTAGCAGCTGCCGTGAAGCGCGGTGAGAAAGCAGCCGTCTTCATATTCGACGAGGAGCTCGGCCTGTTGTTCTCGCGTACGAAAGCAATGGGGATCGACCTTGAGAAGATGCGCGACGACGGCGCTATTCACATCGAGCAGCTGGATGCGGCCGAGCTGTCGCCGGGGGAATTCTCGCAACGTGTGCGGGATCGCGTGGCGACCTTCAAGGCCGGGACAGTCGTGATCGATAGCGTGAACGGCTACCAGGCGTCGATGCCCGAGGAAAACGCGCTGATCCTGCACGTGCATGAACTGCTGCAATACCTCAATCGGCAAGGCGCCAATACATTTCTGACAGTTGCCCAGCACGGACTCGTCGGAGACATGAAATCCCCGGTCGATGTCACCTACCTCGCCGATACAGTTATCCTGCTGCGCTATTTCGAGGCACTGGGCAGGGTTCGGCGTGCAGTCTCGGTCATCAAGAAGCGAACCGGTCGGCACGAAGAAACCATCCGCGAGTTTCGCATCACCGATGCAGGGCTGACACTGGGCGATCCGCTTTCCGGTTTCCAGGGCGTGTTGCGCGGTGTACCGACGCTTGTCGGCGAAAAGCAGCAACTGCTGGAGCTTTCAAACGAGGACGAAAGCCATTCCTAACAGAGATGCCGTCGGCCTCATTCATGCCCCACACGGTCGCGATGCGCAGATTGCGGCATCCCTCCTGAAGGAAGCCGGTATCGCTTCGAAGGCGGCCCCGGACCTGTCCGGTTTCGTCGACAGCCTTGACGACAACATCGCGCTCGCTGTCATCACCGAGGAAGCTCTGCGCTCCGCCGACCTGCGCGCCATCTCCCAGTGGATCGAGAACCAGCCGAGCTGGTCGGATCTACCTTTCGTCATTCTGACAAACCGCGGCGGTGGTCCGGAGCGTAATCCCGCAGCTGCGCGGCTGTCGGAGGTCCTTGGCAATGTCAGCTTCATCGAGCGCCCTTTCCACGCAACGACATTCATCAGCGTTGCCCGTTCTGCCGCACGCGGGCGTCGGCGCCAATATGATGCACGTCTGCGGATGGAAGCTCTCGACGAAGGAGAGCGGCGTTTGCAGACAGCACTCGAGGCCGGTCGCCTCGGCGCTTGGGAACTGGATCTTGCAACTGATGTCCTGAGCACGTCTGCGACCTGCAAGAGCATTTTCGGACGCGGTCCGGAAGAGGCGTTCACCTATCAGGACCTTTTTGCCAGTATCCATCCCGATGACCGGCAACGCGTACAGGATGCTCATACGGCAACAGCCGAGAGCGGTGAGGATTATTCTGTCGAATACCGCACCGTCTGGCGCGACGGCACCGTGCGCTGGGCAGAGGTCCGGGCACAGCTCTACCGCGACCACTCGGGCAAGGCGGTCAAGCTGGTCGGCGTATCCGCCGACA
The DNA here is from genome assembly GCF_001423425.1 of Rhizobium sp. Leaf306. Taxonomy (GTDB): domain Bacteria; phylum Pseudomonadota; class Alphaproteobacteria; order Rhizobiales; family Rhizobiaceae; genus Neorhizobium; species Neorhizobium soli. Next base: position 152,288 of record NZ_LMNX01000003.1, on the reverse strand, counting down.
TTACCGACCGGGTCATCAACGAGAAGCAGCAGCGGCAGATCAACGAACTGCTCGAAGAGCGTGTCGCCGAGCGGACGCGTGAACTTGAACAGGCCCATTCGGTCGTGATGGACGAGGTGTCGCAGCGTGAGCGGGCGGAAGATCAACTGCGCCAGGCGCAGAAGATGGAGGCGATCGGCCAACTGACCGGCGGCGTCGCCCACGATTTCAACAATCTTTTGATGGCAGTGCTCGGCAATCTCGAATTGCTCCGCAAGCTCGTTGCGGGCGATCCGAAAGCCGAACGCCTGATCGATGGCGCCCTTCAGGGTGCAAGACGCGGGGCGTCGTTGACCCAGCGGCTGCTCGCCTTTGCCCGCCGCCAGGATCTGCAGATCGGCCCGGTTGACCTTGGCGCCCTGATCGGTGGCATGCGCGACCTTCTCGAACGCTCGGTCGGGTCGACCATCCTCGTCGAGACCTCGATACCGGATCATCTGCCGAAGGTTTCGGCAGATGCCAACCAGATCGAGCTGGCGCTTCTCAACCTCGCCGTCAACTCGCGTGACGCCATGCCCGACGGTGGCACGCTGCGGATCAGCCTCAGCCATGAGGAGCAGAGGTTCTCAAACGATACGCTTGCAGCCGGGCGTTACGTCGTGCTCTCGGTCAAGGACGAAGGCCAAGGCATGGACGAGGCGACGCTGCAGAAAGCCATCGAACCGTTTTTCTCAACGAAGGAACTGGGCAAGGGAACGGGCCTCGGATTGTCGATGATCCACGGCCTGGCGTCCCAGTTAAAGGGAGAGTTGAAGTTGTCGAGCAGGATCGGTTCCGGCACTACCGCCGAATTGTGGATTCCGGTCTCTTCCGCTGCCGAGCAGCCGAGGCAGGCCGAGGCACCATCGCCTCCGGCAGAATATCAGGGCGGACCCAAGCGTATCCTGCTTGTCGACGACGACGTCCTCATCGCCATGAGTTCCGCCGACATGCTGCTGGATCTCGGACACGACGTTGTCGAAGCCCATTCCGGCAAGGAGGCGCTGGAGCATCTGGGTAAGGGACCAAAGTTCGATCTGATGATCACCGACTACTCCATGCCTGGCATGACCGGGGGCGAACTCTCGAAGGCTGCACGAGCCTTGCTGCCCGAATTGCCAATCCTGATCGCCTCCGGCTACGCGGATCTTCCGCCTGGCGTTGATCTTGAGGTTGCGCGGCTCGGAAAGCCGTATACGCAGGCACAGCTGGCGGAACAGATCGGCAAGCTTACGTCGCCGCGCTAGGTGCTCTCGCAACCGGGCGCGACGTCATAAAGCTCAAAGGGTCAGAAACTCGGCACGGCTATTACGCCTGCCCGTCTCCGCCCATCGGCAGTTCGTCCGTGATCACTTCGAACCTTGCCAGGATCGCCGGGCCGAAGGCCGTGGACAACGCGACATCGGTCGCATCGCGACCGGTCGCCATCAGGATCCGGCCGATACGAGGTTTGTTGTGACGGGCATCGACAGTGTGCCAGCGGCCGCCGAGATAGACTTCGAACCAGGCACTGAAGTCCATCGGATTGTGATCCTTGGGAACACCGATGTCACCGAGATAACCCGTGCAGTAGCGTGCGGGAATGTTCATGCACCGGCAAAGGGTGATCGCCAGATGCGCGTAGTCCCGGCACACGCCCGTCTGGTCGTTGAAGCCGCCGAACGCGGTCCGCAGCGAATCGGCGTTCTGATAGTTGAACGCAATGCGGTTGTGCGCGAAATCAAGAATGGCTTTGACGCGCGGCCAGCCCAGATCAGTCGAGGAAAACGTGTTCCAGGCGAAGTCTGACAGACGGTCCGTATCGCAATAACGGCTGCCCAGCAGGAACACCAGAACGTCGTCAGGTAGATCCTGGATGAGGTGCTGCTGCGCATCTTCCGGGATCGGGTCCGGGAGCCCGGTGTCATAGATCTCGAACTCGGTCGAGATCGTCGTCAGGCCGGGCGGTGCAACGATGCGGCTGCAGGCGTTCCCGAAGACATCCTGATAACCCCAGGCTTCGATCGGTCTGTCGAAAGTCAGCACCTGTTCGGTCAATAGATCTACGCGACGGGAGGGGTGGATATTCAACGCCAGAAGCATGGCAGTCGGCTGTTGGCATTCATAGCCCAGATGAAAACCGGCGCGTATCCTCATGAAGCGATGTCTCCTAAATACCGTTGACGAGATGGCAGCAATGCGGCAATGCCCGGGCGTTGATACGGTTCCGTTTAGCCATGAAGTTTGGCCTGGAACTCGTCGGTCGTGACGTTGACCTGCACTGACATGCTTTTGAAATCTTCCGCCTCACCGTCATAGCTGCCACGAAGCGGGATAGCCTGTTTCGGGTCGCGGGCGACGCCGACGCGAATGAGGTCGCGGTTACCGACAATGCCGTTGGTCGGATCAAATTCCACCCATCCGGCTCCCGGCAGGTAGACCTGGCACCACGCGTGGGTAGATCCGCCTCCAAGCGTCGTCGATCCGTCGCGATCGGGAACGTAGATATAGCCGGTGACGAAACGGGCAGCGAGGCCGAGGGCCCGTGCGGCTTCCATCATCAAAAGCGCAAAGTCGCGGCAGGTCCCGCGACGCAGCTGCAGCGTCTCGAGCGGAGCCTGGGTGCCGTGTTCGTGGCGACGGGCATAGACGAAGCTTTCACGGATCGCGTAGCAGAGCGTCATCAGCAATCGGCCGGTCTCGGTCGGCTGGCCGGGTTTGACGAACTGCCGCGCCCATTTGCCAACCTCGTCGTTGGCATCTGGGTAATGGCGACGGATGGTGCATTCCAGATCGAACGCTTCCACCGGATCATAGGTGAAGGGATAGGTGAGGGCTTCCTCGTCGATCTGAAAATCCATCGCGAGCTGCGGCGTATGATCGAGCCTGATAGTCGTTTCGAATTGGAGCTTCTGAGACGCACCCTCAAAACCGACCAGCGCCACGCAGTTGCCAAACACGTCATGGATCCAGCGGACATAGGCAGGCTTTGGAAAAACCTCAAGGCGCGACACGAGCAGCGTCTGGTCGAAACTGTCCCTCGGTCGGAACAGCAGCCTGTGTTCGCCGAACTCGACCGGCTTATGATACTGGTAGGACGTAAGGTGACGAACCGAAAAGATCGTCATGCGATCACCGAGCCGAGTTCGACTGACATTGGGTCAGATCGGATAAACACATCATGTCGGGACGATGAGCGATCACGCTCAGCAGAAGTCTGTTCATTTGAAATTCTCGAGATCTAGCATGATGGATTGTGCGTTTTTCGCCTTGTAGGCAGCTTGGGCTGCCTTCAGGATCTTCGGTCGTAGCGCATCGAAAGAGGCAAGATAATCATCGCTGACGGCAGTTCTTTCAACAAGGTTGCTGCTGAGAACTTCAGCAGCAACGAAGAACCGAACCTCGAACATGCCGTCATGACCCAGAAAGCGGACGCGTCTTTTCGATTCATCGTAACTGCGCGCGGGATTTGGGAAAGAAAGTGTCATGGCAGCCTCTGTCGTCAGCGTGGCTCCGAATGTCGGACTACCACGTTTGCATGTCGGGTATCTTGCTGCCATCCGCTTAGTCGATGATAACAAGCCCAGTGACGTTTCGCAGGTAACCGGCTTTTTGGTCCCGCAGTCCGTATTGAGGCAGCGCCGCCAATTGTCCAAACGCCGGATCGATGGCATCCTATGCCGACGAACCATATGACTAGGTCACGTTGAGCCCCCGAAGTCCAACGCGAAATGGCGAGCCTGCTGCGACAGACCGCATTTTAAGCCTGAATTGGCGAGGGATGCTTGGGGTGGGCAAGCCGGTCTCAGCTCGAGGCCGGAGCAAAGCGTGCAGTGATCGCATGGCTGTCGGAAGGGTAGCTGAACCGCACCGACGTCACCGGGCCGGAAACGTCCCAGGTCTTGCGTTCTACCACGAGGCAGGCAGACTGCGGCGTGATTTCCAGCCGCCTTGCCAGCTGTTCGTCCGCAAGCTGGGCCGAGATCCGATGTTCCGCAGCGGTCCATGGTATCTGCGCGATCAGCCACTTGCCCGGTGAAACCGTCGAGAAATCCATGTCCTTTGCCTGCGGCACGGTCTTCAGATTGATCAGTCGTTCCTCAAGACAGAACGGCTTCCCGTCGGAGAAATGCAGGCAGACGACGTAGATGGATTTTTCCTTGCCGGAGACGCTCAGGCGCAGCCGGTCCGTTGCCACAGTCTTCCGCTCCCGGCATTCCTCCATCCGGAAATGGTAGTCCTTGTTCAGCGCGCGGACTTCATCTTCGATGTCGTAGATCTCAAGAATGGCAGCCTGGTTGCGCGGCTGGGCAACAAAGGAGCCCGATTTCTTGCGCCGCTCGATCAGTCCGGCATTGGCAAGCTGGGTCAGAACCTTGTTCGCGGTCATCCGCGAGACATTGTAGTGCTTGGCGAGCTCGACCTCGAAAGGGATCCTGTAGCCCGGGGGCCATTCGCCGCTGACGATATTGTTTTCGATGTCGCCGAGGATCTTCTGGTGCAGTGTGCCCACCGCACGGGTCGCCTTGATATCTTTTTCTCCGGTCAAGGCGAAGTCCTTCGGCTCTCTGCATCAAACGGCTTCTCCACCATATCCGGTCAGCCGGCGTCAAGCAGAGCGGCCATGACAGCCTGGAACCTTGGCAGGATCGTATCCCTCTTCGCATGCCGGCCGCCCGTCACGAGCTTCTTGCCCGCCGCCCAGACGCAATCCACCTTGATCGTGTCAGCGAAGATCCACTGGTCGAGAACCTGATCTGCCGAAAGGTAGGGGGCGGCCTCAAGGTCGAGCGAGACGAAATCCGCCGATGCACCTGATACGATGTCGTCCTGCGACTGCAATGCGCGGGCGCCACCTTTCAGCGCTTCCTGGAACAGGCGCGCACCCGTCGATTGCTGCGGTAGTGCCACGACGTTTCTCGAGCGTAGTCCAAGACGCTGCGAATATTCGAGCTGCCGAAGTTCATGCGCGACCGAAATCGAGATGTTCGAGTCCGAGCCGACGCCGAACTGGCCGCCTTCCTCGAGGAATGCCGGCGCCGGAAATATGCCGTCGCCGAGATTGGCTTCCGTGATGGGGCAGAGACCGGCGATGGCTCCTCGGCGTGCCATGTCGCGCGTTTCCGCCTCGGTCATATGGGTAGCGTGGATCAGGCACCAGCGCTCATCGACCGGCATGTTGGCGAGCAGCCATTCGACGGGACGTGCGCCCGACCACGCGATACAGTCCTCGACCTCTTTCGTTTGCTCGGCGATATGGATGTGGATCGGGCCTCCACCTGCCATCGGCAGAACGTCCCGCAGTTCTTCCGGCGTCGCGGCCCGCAGACTGTGCGGCGCGATGCCGAGTTGGCCGCCGGGAAGCGCAGACGTGATCTTCCGGCATTCCTCCATCAGCGTGGAAAAGCTTTCGACCGAGTTGATGAAGCGTCGCTGGCCCTCCGTCGGTGCCATTCCCCCGAAACCGGAGCGGGCGTAGAAGACTGGCAGCAGGGTGAGGCCGATCCCGGTCGCAGCACTTGCCGCACCGATCCGCGCCGCGTGCTCCGCGATATTGGCGTAGTGGCGCCCGTCACGGTCGTGATGCAGGTAATGAAACTCGCCGACGCGGGTAAAGCCCGCCTCCAGCATTTCCATATAGAGCTGCGCTGCGACCGCCTCGATATCGTCAGGTGTCATCGACAGGGAGAATTTGTACATCAGCGTGCGCCAGCTCCAGAAGCTGTCGCTTGTCGATCCGCGAACCTCCGTCAGTCCTGCCATGGCGCGCTGGAAAGCGTGGCTGTGGAGATTGGCCATGCCGGGCACGATCAGCCGGTGCCGCTCGTCGGTGGCCGCAGGCATGGCGCTACGCTCGATCGACTGCACGGTGCCATGCTCGATCTTCAGGCGAGTGTTGCTCGCCCATTCCCCGCCGATCAGTGCGCTTTCTGCAAAAATGGTGTTCACTGCCAACTCCACTCGTCGGTCCCGTCTGCGTCCAGCAGGCGCCTGCAAATTCTTCTTGCCATGGGTTTTTATGTATATACATTAAAACAAAAAGAGGAAGGCTTCGTGGTCGAGAATAGTGATAATTCACCGGTGGTGCCAACCAGAACGGTATGGCGCAACGCCCGCCTGCTCACGCTTTCGGACGAGGCGCGAGGGCTTGCTCTCATCGAGCACGGTGCCATTGCCGTAGAGGATGGCCGGATCGTCTTCGCCGGTCCCCAGTCCGATCTGCCGTCATCATTTCTCGAAGCCGACGAGATCATCGACGTGGAGGGCAGGGTGATCACGCCCGGCCTGATCGACTGCCATACGCATCTGATCTTCGGCGGCGATCGCGCCATGGAATTCGAAATGCGGCTCGAAGGGGCGACCTATGAGGAAGTCGCGCGCGCCGGCGGCGGCATCGTCTCCTCCGTCAAGGCGACCAATGCCCTTTCCGTCGACGGTCTCGTACAGGCGGCCTTGCCAAGGGTCGATACGCTGCTCGCAGAAGGCGTTTCGACGCTCGAGATCAAATCCGGTTACGGCCTATCGATCGAGGGCGAACTGAACATGCTGCGCGCCGCCCGGGCGCTCGAAAAGATCCGCCCGGTCCGCGTCGTCACGTCTTTCCTCGGCGCCCACGCAACGCCCGTCGAATACCGCGGACGCAACGGCGACTACATTACCGACGTGGTGCTGCCCGCTATGGACCTTGCCCATGCGGAAGGCCTGGTGGATGCAGTCGACGGGTTCTGCGAAGGCATCGCGTTCTCGGTTGCGGACATGCGGCGCGTGTTCGATCACGCAAGATCGCTCGGCCTGCCCGTAAAGCTGCACGCCGAACAGCTTTCCAACCTCGGCGGTGCAGCGATGGCGGCATCCTACGGTGCCTTGTCCGCCGATCATCTTGAATATCTCGATGCCGAAGGTGCTGCCGCGATGGCGGCGTCGGGCACGGTTGCGGTTCTTCTCCCGGGCGCCTTTTATGCGATCAACGAAACGCAGAAGCCGCCAGTCCAGCTGCTGCGCGATGCCGGCGTCCGGATCGCGATCGCGACCGATTGCAATCCCGGCACGTCGCCGCTCACCTCGCTGCTGCTGACGATGAACATGTCGGCGACACTCTTCCGGCTGACCGTCGAAGAATGCATCGCAGGCGCGACGCGCGAGGCGGCGAGGGCGCTCGGTCTTCTCGCAGAAACCGGCACGCTGGAGGCCGGAAAATCGGCGGACTTCGCCATCTGGAACATCCAGCGACCCGCCGAGCTGGTTTACCGCATCGGCTTCAACCCGCTCCATTCGAACGTCTTCAGAGGTCAACAGCTATGACGATCACGCTTCACCCCGGCAGCGTTACTCTGGCCGAGCTTTCCGATCTCTACTGGAACAATGGTTCGGCGGTTCTCGATCGCTCCTTCGATGCAGGCATCGAAAAGGCAGCGAGACGGATCGCGGAAATCGCCGCCGGAAACGCGCCGGTCTACGGCATCAACACCGGCTTCGGCAAACTTGCCTCGATCAAGATCGACAGTGCCGATCTCGCCACTCTGCAGCGCAATCTCATCCTGTCGCATTGCTGCGGCATCGGCGCGCCGCTGCCGGAAAATGTGGTACGTCTCATCATGGCGCTGAAGCTCATCTCGCTCGGCCGTGGCGCGTCCGGTGTCCGGATCGAGTTGATCCGCCTGATCGAAGGCATGCTGGAAAAGGGCGTCATTCCGGTCATTCCGGAAAAAGGCTCGGTCGGCGCATCCGGCGATCTGGCACCGCTTGCCCATATGGCGGCCACCATGATGGGCGAAGGCGAAGCCTTCCTCCACGGAGAACGCCTACCGTCTGCCGATGCACTCGCCAAGGTGGGTCTGACCCCTGTCATTCTTGCCGCCAAGGAAGGGCTGGCACTGATCAACGGCACCCAGACGTCCAACGCACTGGCCCTCGCCGGTCTGTTTCGCACGCATCGCGCAGCCCAGACGGCACTTGTTACAGGCGCCCTGTCGACAGACGCCGCGATGGGGTCATCAGCGCCGTTTCACCCTGACATCCACACCCTGCGCGGCCACAAGGGCCAGATCGATGCCGGTGCTGCGCTTCGCAACCTTCTCGAAGGCTCCGAAATTCGTGCGAGCCACATTGAAGGCGATGAGCGCGTTCAGGATCCCTATTGCATCCGTTGCCAGCCGCAGGTCGACGGCGCCTGCCTCGATCTGTTGCGGTCCGTCGCAAGGACGCTGGAAGTCGAAGCAAATGCCGTCACTGACAATCCGCTGGTTCTGTCAGACAATTCCGTCGTCTCCGGCGGCAATTTTCACGCCGAGCCGGTCGCCTTTGCCGCGGATCAGACGGCGCTCGCGATCTGCGAGATCGGTGCGATCGCCCAGCGTCGCATCGCGCTTCTGGTCGATCCAGCTCTGTCCTATGGACTGCCGGCATTTCTCTCGAAGAAGCCCGGTCTTAACTCGGGGCTGATGATCGCCGAAGTCACGTCGGCGGCGTTGATGAGCGAGAACAAGCAGATGTCGCATCCCGCCTCGGTCGATTCGACGCCGACCTCCGCCAATCAGGAGGACCATGTGTCGATGGCCTGCCACGGCGCCCGCCGCCTGCTCGGCATGACCGAAAACCTGTTCGGCATTCTCGGGATCGAAGCGCTGACGGCCGTCCAGGGCGTGGAACTGCGCGGGCCGCTCAAGACCAGTCCCGAGCTCGAAAAAGCCGTTGCCGTGCTGCGGGCTTCCGTCCCTGCGCTCGACGATGACCGTTACCTAGCGCCGGATCTCAAGGCCGCAAGCGAACTGGTCGCGTCCGGTGCCTTCGCCCACGCGATCTCGCCGGGCATCCTGCCGGTCCTTGAAGTTTAATCATCAGAAGAAATTGGGGAGCCACGACATGACCAATCCACGCCACAACATTCGCGATGTCCGCTCGCCCAAGGGCACCGAGCTCAATGCCAAAAGCTGGATGACCGAAGCGCCGCTTCGGATGCTGATGAACAACCTCGATCCCGATGTGGCGGAAAACCCGCATGAACTCGTGGTCTATGGCGGCATCGGCCGGGCCGCCCGCACCTGGGACGACTTCGACAAGATCGTCGCGACGTTGAAGACGCTAACGGAGGAGGAGACGCTTCTCGTGCAGTCCGGCAAGCCGGTCGGCGTGTTCCGCACCCATAAGGATGCGCCGCGCGTGCTGATCGCCAACTCCAACCTCGTGCCGCATTGGGCAACCTGGGACCATTTCAACGAACTGGATAAGAAGGGCCTGGCCATGTACGGCCAGATGACCGCCGGATCGTGGATCTATATCGGCACGCAGGGCATCGTCCAGGGCACCTACGAGACCTTCGTGGAAGCGGGCCGCCAGCATTATGGCGGCAGCCTCAAGGGCAAGTGGATCCTGACCGGCGGCCTCGGCGGCATGGGCGGCGCACAGCCGCTCGCAGCCGTCATGGCCGGCGCCTGCTGCCTCGCGGTCGAATGCGACGAGACCCGCATCGATTTTCGTCTGCGCACCCGTTATGTCGATGCCAAGGCGAAGACACTGGACGAAGCGCTGGCGCTGATCGACCAGTGGACCAAGGCCGGCGAAGCGAAATCGGTCGGCCTGCTCGGCAATGCCGCGGAAATCTTCCCCGAACTGGTCGCCCGCATGAAGGCCGGCGGCGCTCACCCGGATATCGTCACCGATCAGACATCCGCCCATGACCCGCGCAACGGCTACCTGCCGGTCGGCTGGACCGTCGAGGAAGCCAAGGCCAAGCGCGAAAGCGACCCCAAATCCGTGGAGGTTGCGGCCCGCGCATCGATGAAGGCGCATGTCGAAGCCATGGTCGCGTTCTGGGATGCCGGCGTGCCAACGCTCGACTATGGCAACAACATCCGCCAGGTCGCCAAGGACGAAGGCCTGGAAAATGCCTTCGCCTTTCCGGGCTTCGTTCCGGCCTATATCCGTCCGCTGTTTTGCCGCGGCATCGGCCCGTTCCGCTGGGCGGCGCTGTCGGGCGATCCTGAGGACATCTACAAGACGGATGCGAAGGTAAAGGAACTGCTGCCCGACAACACCCACCTGCACAACTGGCTGGACATGGCGCGCGAGCGCATCGCCTTCCAGGGACTTCCGGCGCGGATCTGCTGGGTGGGTCTGGGGGATCGCCACAAGCTCGGTCTCGCCTTCAACGAGATGGTGAGAAGCGGTGAACTGTCCGCCCCTGTTGTCATCGGCCGCGACCATCTCGACAGCGGTTCCGTCGCCTCGCCGAACCGCGAGACGGAAGCGATGAAGGATGGCTCGGACGCCGTGTCCGACTGGCCGCTCCTCAACGCGCTCCTCAACACCGCATCCGGCGCCACCTGGGTGTCGCTGCACCATGGCGGCGGTGTCGGCATGGGATATTCGCAGCATTCCGGCATGGTCATCTGCGCCGACGGAACGGATGATGCAGCCCGGCGGATCGAACGTGTCCTGTGGAACGACCCTGCGACCGGCGTCATGCGCCACGCCGATGCGGGATACGAGATCGCGATCGACTGCGCCGAAGACAAGGGTCTTCGCCTTCCCGGCATCCTCGGGAACTGACGCGCATGCGAATCCTGCCTGCATCGGACCATAAGCGGATGCCCTGGAAGAACGGCAAGGGCGAGACGGTGGAGATCGCCGTCTTTCCCGAGGCCGCCACAGTCGATGATTTCGACTGGCGTATCAGCATGGCGACGGTGGCCGAGGACGGCCCGTTCTCTGTGTTCGCGGACATAGACCGGACCCTCAGCATTTTGACGGGCGACGGGATCGAGCTTTCGGTCGAGGGCGAGCCCGATCGTGTCCTGCGCCCCGACACGCCGCCCCACGCGTTTCCGGCCGATGCAGTGACCAGCGCAAGGCTACTCTCTGGCCCGATCACCGATCTCAATGTCATGACCCGGCGCGGAAAGTTTATTCACGGCGTGACGATGCTCCCCGCCAGTGAACGCGTCATTACTTCGAACGGTTCGGACGTGACCCTGGTTCTGCCGACGTCGGATTTGGTGCTGAAAGACGGCACATTGCTTGGCGCGTATGATGCGATCCTGCTGCATCCGGGCGATTCGGAGATCGAACTTAGTCAGGCGCCATCAAGCCGGACTTTTCTTGTCCGCATCGCCTCACGGCAAAAAGCCTCGGTTTCGTTACAGGTTTGACGCATTTGTGAAGATGCCGTGAGGCTGGCCGCAGCGATCGCGCTAAAGAACCGGAAACGCGATATTTCGTCTCTTTCGGGTGATCACATCTGCCCGGTTCCAGACCGGGTTTGGCGGAGGCGACGGCGCAGAAGCTGAAAGTTTTAACTTTCCGGTAACCGCCTCCTCCCCCTATGGGATCACTTACGGATGCATTCGTACCCGTATTTCCCTTGCCATTCCCAACAGGAGACGAGATGTCCTTCAAACCTTTCGCCCTTGCGCCTCTCTTTGCAGCCGTGATTGCCCTGCCGGCATTTGCCCAGCCGAGCCCGACGATGCTGAGGCAGTTCGGCGACTGGAACGTCTATTCCTATCAGGCGGGAGCTTCGAAAAGCTGCTACGTCCTGACCATTCCGAAACAGGCGACGCCCGCAAGCGTCAACCACGGCGATAACTTCTTCCTCGTGGCGCCCAAGCCTTCGGGCAGCGGATATTATCCGCAGGCCATCATGGGATATGATCTTCAAAACAGCTCACAGATGACGGTCACGATCGATGGCAAATCCTTTGCCATGACGCCGCGGGGTAACTCCGGCTGGACGCAGCAGGAAAGCAATGATTCCGCGATGATCGACGCCATGCGTACGGGAAGCAATATGACCCTTCAGGCGGTCTCGGGGAGAGGCACCCGCACATCCTATACGTTCTCGCTCAGCGGCGTTACCGCAGCCCTCAACCAGGCCGGTCAGTGCAACTGACGTCGATCTCTTAAGATCTCTGATGGGTGGAGTTCGAAACCGGCATTCGCCCATCGCCGATCTTGACAAGCTCGTCCGGTCAACGTCGACGGATATAGGCGAATAGCCGCTCGGCCGCGTCTTCGATCTGCTTCGGGTCGCGCAGAAAACAGGCTCTCATGAATGGGGCGCCGCCGGGGCCGAATGCGGTGCCCGGCGCCATGCCGACGCCGGTTTCATCGACAATCCTGAAGGCTTCGGCGCGGCTGTCTGTTACGCCGTCGATCTTCAGGAACGCGTAGAGCGCCCCTTCGGGCTTTCGCGTTTCGACACGGTTGGTGGCGACCAGCGCGTCACACAGAATGTCGCGCGAGGTTCGGGCACGCTCGACATTCGAGCGAATGAACTCGTCGCCAAGGTCGAGTGCCGCAATCGCGCCCTTCTGCATGAACTGCGCAACGCCTGACGTGGAATACTGTATGAGATTGGTGAGCGTCTGGCCGATCTCCGCCGGCGCCACCACCCAGCCGATACGCCAGCCGGTCATGCACCAGTTCTTCGAGAACGAGTTGGCAAAGATGATGCGGTCTTCCGCGTCCATGACATCCATGAACGACGGCGCCCGCGTGCCTTCGAAATAGTAGAGCCCGTAGATCTCGTCGGCGATGATCCAGAGACCATGGCGGCGCGCAAGGCTAAGGATTGCCTCGAGATCATCCTTCGTCGCGGTCCAGCCCGTCGGGTTGGATGGGGTATTGATGAACAGCGCCCGGGTTTTCGGCGTGATCGCAGCTTCCAGTCGGCCCGCATCGAGCACCCACCGGCCGTCGATGAAATCGAGGACGACAGGCACGGCCTTTGCCTCGGAAACACTTGCGGCATGGGCAGCGTTCGGCCAAGCTGGTGACAGGTAGATCACCTCGTCGCCGGCCGATGCGACCGTCTGAATCGCCAGCACGATCGACTGCATGCCCGATCCGGTGACATAGATGTTGTCGACCGAGAGATCGGCCGTGTAGTGGCGCTGGTAGTAGCGCAGGATTGCCTGGCGAAGCTCCGGGATCCCTTGCGTCCAGGTATAGAATGTCTCGCCTGCGAGAAGCGCGTCGCTGGCCGCGCGGGTGATGAAGTCGGGCGTCGCAAGGTCGCCTTCGCCGATCCACAGCGGCATGAGGTTGTCACGACCGCGTGCATAGGTGACGATTTCGCCAATACCGCTACGCGGAGCGGCCGCAGCGCGGGCGCTGATGTCTGGTCGGATGATCGTCATGCGAATCTCGGCTGAGTATGGCGGGGAACTATGCCTAGGCCAAGTTCCGACGCACGGTCAACCGGTTGCAGGCCGCATCGGACACGGAACCTTCGGTCCAAAAGCGTTGATTTGGCGATGGTTTCGACGGCTCTTCGGGCGTGCCCGGTTTCGCCACCGGGGCGAAGGTCAGCGCCTCGATCAGGAAATACGCAGATTGGACAAGTTCGTCTTCGCCCATGTCATCCTCGAACTGCGGTTCGTCTTCGGAAAACTGCTCTTCAGGAAGGATTTTCATAAGGATGCGGTGCATTGCTGATTCAAGAACCGCTGCTTTACGCCGATTGGTCGAAAAAGGCCATGCGCGGATTGGCGCATGGCGTTGATTCGGTATCAGATGCGGCGCATCGCCTCGATAAATAGCTTGGCCTTCGCCGCCACCGACGCAACATCGTCACCCGGCTTGTAAAGCGATCCGCCGATGCCGAAGCCGTTCGTGCCGGCGTCGATAAAGGATTTCATGTTGTCAGGCGTAATCCCGCCAACGGCCAGAACCGGCATATCCTTCGGCAGAACCGCCCGCCAGGCCTTGATGACCATGGGCGGGATCGCTTCCGCCGGAAAGGCCTTGATGCCGGTCGCACCGGCGCCGATTGCCGCAAAGGCTTCCGACGGCGTCGCGACGCCCGGCAGGCTGATCATGCCGCGCGAGACGCTCGCTTCGATGACCGAGAGGTTCGCGTTCGGCGAGATGATGACAGTTGCACCCGTCGAGGCAACGTCTGCGACCTGAGCGGTCGTCAGCACCGTTCCCGCACCGATCAGCGCCCTGTCCCCGAACCGCTTTTGCAGTTTTTCGATGCTCTTCAGCGGCTCCGGCGAATTGAGCGGGACTTCGATGATGCGCCAGCCGGCTTCGATCAGCGCCTCGCCGATCGGCTCGGCCTCGTCAGGCGTGATGCCGCGCAGGATGGCAACCAGATTGCAGGCTTGCAGCGCGTCTTGGAACGTCATCGAACTATCCTTCATTCGTCAGTTGCAATTGTCCGGCGATCAACTGGACGCCGCGCTTGGCGGCATCGGTTGGGCCCGGCTCTATATCAAGATCAAACAGCGGCGCGACGCGGCTGTAACGGCTGTTCAGCACGTTGTTGCCGACAATGCCGATGGCTTCACCGGGTTTCAGCCAGCCTGCCGCGCGGGCCTGACGGAACTCCGAACCGATGACAAGACCGGAAACGTAGTCGCCGATATCATCAGGTGCCAGAACGCCGGCGAGCACGCCCGTGCGGGCGCTGAAGACGGCAGACAGGAACGCGTCGGCGGCACGCGCGTCGCTTGCGGCAAACCCGGCACCACGGTCAAATGCCTCCCAGCGCGGCTCGGAGCCCGGTGCCGGCTCGGATGCCTTGGCGATAAATGAATGCTTGGTCAGCAGAGCGAAGATTTCACCGGTCGCATAGGTCTGGAAACCGGCGATCCGGCCACTCTCGACCCGTGCCCATTTGCTGTGGGTTCCAGGCAGAACCAGGGTCCGGTTCTTGTCCAGCCCGAAGCCGACGATCTGCGTTTCCTCGCCGCGCATCACGTCCGGAAACGGCTTTGCGGCGGGATCGCGCATGCCGGGCAGGAAGGTGACGATGGCGCCGTTGGCAAGCGTGATCTGCCGCGTGCCGGCTGCCAGTTCGGCAAGACCCGCGGGCGCATCGACGTAAGGCACCTCGATCCAGCCATTGCGGCTGGTGATCATGCCGCTAGCGAGGACTGGAATTGCGCCGTGCGCGTCGAACCATGCCCCGACCGTTTCCATCAGGGCGGCCTCGAAGGCCCCATCCTTAACGAACTGGATGCCGCCGCTTGTCGTATCCCGGGTGTCGAGCGTTTCGCCCGTTTCAGATACGAGCGCGGCGCGAAGCGAACTCGTGCCCCAATCTAGAATGATCGACTTAGGCTCTGGCATCTCTCGGTTTCCTCCCCGAACATTTTGGCCTTCGATAGCGCGGGCAGGGCTGCCTTGTCGAGAGCAAGTGCTGCGAAAAGTCATACTTTTGAGGAGGGGCTTGAGGTTTGTAAATCGAGGCTCAGGCTTCGGGATCGAGAATGCAGCACTGTTCCGGTACAGGCACCAGAACAGCGCTCGTGCCAGGGTCGTATGGTTCGGATAGTGCTCCATTCGCCGTGATCTCGCCGGCGACGGTCACACATTTGTATTGGTAGGCGCGGCCGAGATAGGTGCGGGTGCCAAGGGTCGCGGGAATGCCTTCGCCGGACTGGCGAGCGACAAGGCCGTCGGCGCGGGTGGCCAGAACGAAATCGTCCTTGATCGCACCGAAGACATCCTGCGAGAACGACAATCGCGCACCGCCGGCAGCCTCGGCTGTGACGGTCGCGCCGTCGCGGGAGACCACCTTCATCGGAACGAGGTTCTCGAAGCCGACAAAACTGGCGACGAAGGCGTTGGCCGGTTTGCGGTAGAGGACTTCGGGCGTGTCGAGCTGCATGATGCGGCCTGCATTCATGATCGCCACGCGGTCGGAGATCGAGAAGGCTTCTTCCTGATCGTGGGTGACATAAAGCGATGTCGTACCGTTCGCCTTCTGCAACTGGCGGATTTCGACGCGCATGTCCACGCGCAACTTGGCATCGAGGTTCGAAAGCGGCTCATCGAACATCAGGAGCGGTGGTTCGATGACGAGCGCGCGGGCCAGTGCGACGCGTTGCTTCTGGCCGCCTGACAGTGCCGACGGCAGCCGGTCGGCCAGGTGCGAAAGGCCGACGCGGTCGAGCATGCTTCCTGCGCGCTTGGCCCGATCGGGTTTGGCAATGCCGCGCTGCTTCAGACCGAAGGCGACGTTTTCCATCACGGTCAGGTGAGGAAAGAGCGCGTAGTTCTGGAACACAAGCCCGATATCGCGGGCATGTGCCGGAAGCGTGGTGAGATCGCGATCCCCAAGCCGCACGCGGCCGCTGGTCGGCTCCAGGAAGCCTGCGACGATCCGCAGCGTCGTCGTCTTGCCGCAGCCGGACGAGCCAAGCAGCGACACGAGTTCACCGGCCGCGACCGAGATCGACAGATCCTTGAGGACCGGTGTCGATCCGTAATGGGCCGAGAGGTTTTCGATGGTGAGCGATACGGTCAAGAGGGTTCTACTCGTCTTACTTGGTCAGGAAGGTGAGGCCGAGCGTGGCTTCGACGATGGCCATCACGCCAACCGTCACCAGCATCAAAAGCACGGAGACGGAGGCGATGGTGGGGTCGAAAAACTGTTCCATATGGGCCAGAATCTGGATCGGCAGCGTGGAAATGCCGGGACCGGTCAGAAACACCGAGATGGACACGTCGTTGATCGAGGTGATGAAGGCAAGGATGAAGGCGGCGATGACGCCGGCGCGAATGTTCGGCAGCACCACCGTCAGGAAGGTCTTGAGCGGCGGGCAACCGAGGCTGATCGCAGCTTCCTCCACGGAGAAGTCAAAGGCGGCAAGGCTCGCACCGACGACGCGAACGGAATAGGGCAGAACCAGAAGTGCGTGACCGAGGATTAGGCTCGGATAGACCGGCAGGCCGAAGCCGATGGTAATCGACTTCAGAAGCGAGAAGCCGAACACGATTTCCGGGACCAGGATCGGCAGGACGAACAGCGTGGAAAGCCATTTCGGTAGTTCGACGCGGTATCGGTTCAGCGCATAGGCGGCGGGAATGCCCATCAGCAGCGACAGCGCCGTTCCGAGGATCGCCACCTGGAAGCTGGTGATCGCGGTGTTCCGGAAGGCGGAGATCTCGAAAATATTGGCAAACCACCGCAGTGTCAGGCCCTGCGGCGGAAACGTCAGGTAGGATGTGTCGGAAAGCGACGCACCGACGATGATGACGAGCGGCGCGAGCAGGAAAAGAAAGACGAGGGCGGCGAAGGCGCCGAGAACGGGATGGATGCGTGTGGTCATCTTTTCATACCGCCATCGGGTTGAGGCGCCGCGCCATGCGGCTCATGATCGTCACTACGGCAATGGTGATGACCACCATGATCGCTGCGATGGTGGAGGCGCCCACCCAGTCGAAGGTGACCATGGCGCGCTGATAGAGCAGCGTTCCCATCATCATCATCTGCTCGCCGCCAAGCAGCTGCGGCGTCGCGTAGGAGGTGAAGCTGCCGGTAAAGACGAGGACCGCGCCGACGATGAGGCCCGGCACGGCAAGCGGCAGGATAACCTGGAAGAATGTGGCGATCGGCGTGGCACCCAGAGAGGTTGAGGCTTCGACCACTTCGCGTGGAACGCCCTCGAGCACACCGGTCAGGGTGAGGATCATCAGCGGCACGAACAGATAGACCATCGCAACGATCACCGATCCCTCGGTATAGAGCATGGACAGCGGCTCAGAGATGATGCCGAGCGACATGAGCGTGTCGTTGACGATGCCGTTCTTGCCAAGGATGATCAGCCAGGCGAATGAGCGAACCACGACGCCGGTCAGAAGCGGGAAGACTGCGGCGATGATGGCGATCGACTTCAACCGCCCAGGCATGCGGGCAATCACGTACGCCGTCAGAAAGCCGATGACCAGCGAGATCGCTGTCGTGATCAGGGCGATACGCAGCGTGCGGTAAAGGATATTGGTCCGAAAGCCGCTGTTGAAGAAGGCGGTGTAGGTCGAAAAGGCGCCTTTCGGCTCGCCGAACGTGGTGGCGATGGTCAGGAGAACCGGAATAACGAGGGCAACGACGACCGCAATCGTCGCCGGCATCGTCAGCCCCCATTTGGCAAAACGCTTCATGTGTGGTCTTTCAAATTCCTGGCTGCCGCCATCGCCTTCAGGCAGCGCCTGTCTTGAAGAGCGGATGCGCTCTGCGTTCCCTGCCCGGATCAGAAAGGGCCCTCGCCTCGGATTGAGGAGAGGGCTTATGCTGTTTCCCCGTGAGCGGCTTACTTTCCGAAGACCTCGTTCCACTGGTCGATCCAGTCGGTCTTGGCGTCATTCAGCTTGGCATAGTCGATGCGGCCAAGCTTCGAGACCTGGTCTGCGCCATAGGTCCACATCTTGGCCTGTTCCGGCGAAAGCTCGACCTTGCTGTTGATCGGCGCATCGACGCCCTGTTCGGCTTCCTTTTGCTGGACTTCCTTCGACAGAACGAAGTTGATGAACTGGTGCGCCAGCTCGACGTTCTCGGAGCCCTTCGGAATGTTGACCATGTTGAGCGTGGCGATATCGCCTTCCTTCAGTGTCGCCCAGGTCATGGTCTTGACGGCTGCCTGCATCGAAGCGAGCGTGAAATCCTGCGCCAGGGCAACGCGCACCTCGCCGGTCGAGATCAGGTTCACAAGTTCGGAGCCGGTATTGTAGTTCTTGACCACATTGGGCTTCAGTTCGCTGATCGCCTCAAAGGCCTTTTCGGAGTCCTCGTAGGCATCGACGCCCGCATGCTTGCCGGCCTGCAACACGACCATTGGGCCGGCCGTGGTGGTGATGCCCGGCAGCGAGAGCGAGCTCTTCATGTCGGCGCGCCAGAGATCGGCCCAGGAGGTGATCGCCGGATCCACCTTGGCGCTGTCATAGACGAGACCGACGCGGCCGATCGTGTAGGCCGGACCATACTTGCCCTGCGGGTTGCGGCCGAGTTCGTAGATTTCCGAAAGGTTCGGGATCTTGGACGCATCGACTTCCTGAAACAGGCCCTGCGCGACGCCGAGCTGGGAGAAGCTGTCCGAGAGGTAGATCACGTCCACGCCCTTGCCGTCGCGCAGCTTCAGCTTGTTCAAGCGGTCGGCATTGTTGCCGGTTTCAAACACAATGTCGCAGCCGCAGATCTTCTTGAACGGCTCGATGATGTTGGCTTTCATCTTGTCGCCGTTATAGCCCCACCAGGAAATGGTGAAGGTCTTCGTCTGGGCACTGGCCGAGGCGACGCCGGAAAACGTGGCAAGAATTGCAAGCGCTGCAAACTTGGTGAGGCGATGAGCCTTCATGAGGTGATCCTTTGTCGAACAATCGGTGTTGAATTGGCTGCTCGGACAGTGCCGAGCGTAGAACGACAGTATTTTTTCATCGCTTTCCCCGCAAGCTCAATAATTGTGCATGCGCAATATGAGTGGGGATATGCACTGCAATAATGATAATGCGCTGTAGCTACGTCTCTAGAGCCAGATCGAAAGACTGAACCTGTTGGGAAATTTCAAGCGCTGTCTCGCAGCTTTAGGAACTTCGATCCAATAGATTTATTCGACGGTTTTTTGGCGCGTCACTGCTCGTCGCTGAGAGGCTGGAATAGGATCGGCTATCCCCTTGCGTTACGAGATTGCATCATCAGGCTACTACCTGAAGTCGGTCGTAGATCAGTGGGTAGTCAACGTAGTGACATGCGGCCGCGACCCGTCAGGATCTGGTCATGCCCGGTAGGCATGCCGAATAGGTCGGCTGTGCAGCGTTCGAACTGGAACCAGTCCTCGGTGCATCGACCCCAAAATGATTGGCTTCTTTAAGTCGACGACACAATCTGGATCCGACCGCGGCTGCCGCAGCTTTCTAGACAGTTTCAAATCTTCGTTTCAATTGATCCATCGACGCAGTTGCACGCTCTCTCGAATCTACGGCCTTCCAAACGAGATGCCTTACGAAACCTTGAGGCGTAGAGCCGCTAACCTGGACAGGGGCGAAAGTAGCGCCCGTATAATCGACCTTCAGTTTTCTCTTTGCGCGACCGGATTTGTGAATCACCATTATGTTCGGCAACAGGAGGTTTTAGAATGTCACGAACTGTGGACGGGCCCGCTTTGCAGAGCAGGCAGATCATGGAATCTCTCGACCTAAAAGCACTAGCTTCGATTGGGAACACGGCTCTGGGCGAGCTGAGAAACGAGCTTATCATGAACCGTGGTGATTTGTCGCGGGTATCACCATCGCTAGTTCGCAAGCTTGAAGTCGCAGCGAACGACTACAGCGCGATGCGTACGCAGCTCACACTGTTGGATGCCGAGTTCGGCATGTACCTAGAGCTATATGATCTACTTACCGAGCAGATGTCTTCAAGCGATACGGCGTACTCGACGGCAGTCGGCAAAGTGACAACGACATTGAGCGATGTGTTTGAGCCATAGAATGGACTTCGCGCGGCCCATGGCTCAGCCTGCTCGCTGACTTCATGGTGAACCGCGCCGGGTTTGCCGGAGGGCATTTCGATTAGGTTATGCGGCCATGGCTGGTGCGTCCAGGCTGGCGTAATCCTGCTCCACGGCTTGGGCTGGCGGTATGTCGCCTATGGGCTCCAGACGACGGCGGTTGTTGAACCACTCGACCTATTTGAGTGTGGCGAACTCCTCAGCTTCGAAGTTGCGCCATGGTCCTCGCCGATGGGTGACCTCTGCCTTGAAAGCGATCAACTTCCTGGACCGACCCGAGAGGTCACCGAGCATCGCCGCCGTTCACTTCGACATGCAGGCAATAGCGGCTGATGGCAACCGTGTCCTCACCGAAAGACTGACCTCTTTGTTCGTGCCGACGGCAGCGAAGTCGCGGCGTGCAAGGATAGACGTTAGCGATGGTCGCTGCCGTTCGGAGTGCTAAGTGTCGCGCTGTCGAGGAGGTCCTCAACGACCGCAGCAATCTTCATTTCGCGTTCCGCAAGATGCTTTCGGTACTCGAGCTCGTCAAGACGGCATGCGGCCCTGTAAACCTGACTACGTGCTGATCCGTGTTTCGGGCTGGCACCTGAAGTGAGATCAAGAGCTTTGATTAGGAGTTCTTTCAGAAACCCGAAGTCCACCTCGGCATCGTCTGGCAGGGCCTGTATCCCTCCTGCGAAGCTTGGCACATCGGATAGGGTGACAGGCACCTGCAGGCCACCATTGAGCGCTTCATCGCGCCGACGAATGCCTTTGCCAACAGGCTTCTGGAACGCGGTCTTCTTCCCCGAAAGCCGCTGGATCGCTTCCGTACGGCGATGGCTCTGTCGCTCTAGCTTTAGCTTCTCGATCAGATCAGCCACAGGCAGATTGGAGGCCCTGGCATAATGGAACTGTGGCAACCAGCCACGCGATCCCGATGCGGAGTGGAGGACATAGGCAAGGGGTTCCGCGACCACCTCGTCCCTGAGGTAGTTCAGGAGCGTCGCCTCGTCGGTCACGTTTGTGCGTACGGTTTTCTGCGCGCCACTCTGGACCGCAGATACGTCTCCTACCAGGCGAAGGGCAGCTGCGCCGACTTGCTCCTTGAATTCGCCTTCCCGAAGAAACTGAATCTTGGGCAGGAGGTCTTCTCCGATCACGAAACTGGCGGCCTTGCCTTCAACCTTGCCATTGTCGAGGTCAAGCGTTGCGGTTTCACCCGACGCAACTTTCGACATCCTACTGGCAAATTCAGCGACTGCTTTCTGCTCCCGATGGGCGATAATCCTGTGAAGTTCCCCCGGCTTGATCGGACGCGTTTCACCCACGTATCGGTAGTAGATCGTGCCTTCGCGGAATTCGTTGTTGACGTTCTTCAACGCCACGACGGGAGCATGATGATGTTTTTCCACATGGATCACACCTATGGTTTTCCCATCCACTTCGATCATGAAGGTTGCGAATGTAGGAACGGGTACAAATGCGCCCGCCAGGCAGCGGTTCAGGTCGGCGGGGTCTGCCTTGGAAAAAGCATCATCGCTCATTCCGACCACCTGCAGGCTGCCGTCAGCCAGATCCTTGATGCCGAAGAAAATGAAGCCGCCTTCATTGTTTGCAAGGCCCGCAATGGAACGAAGTGGGTCCGCGAACCTGTGTTCCGGTTTTAGGGCGAAGTTCTGCTTTGCTTCGACACGCTCGTTCTCATGCGTCTTAAGAAACCAACCGGATTTCCCTCTCTTCTCAAAGAAGGAAATCGCGATCTCCGCAAGGGACGGCTCAATGATTTTACTAGGCGCTCTGGAATATGTCGTAGAGCTATCGGCGAGAAACGTATCAAGTTCCTCCTCGGTGGCCTGCAATACTTCAGGTCCGTACGATCCGTCTCGGATCTGCGTTATTCGTCCCGAATTGACAGGGCGGTCGGGTCGATTGAAATAGAACTGTATATCGCGGTTCTTCATCTTCCGCGAGAAGACCATTGTTTTGATGAGCGAGATCTCACGGCTGGTAATCGACTTTTTCGGCATTTTCCAAGGATTCGATTTCGTTTCGGGAAAGAGTATACATCCGCTGGATCTTTGGAAGTGAGCCGCGCAATAATATCTGCGTTGTATTGGAAAACCTCGTTCGCTCGGTAGCCTTCCAAGCCGCGCGGCGAACTGCATCGTTTTATCAGTGTACGGACTGCCGCTGCGATTGCTAGAATAGAGGCGCAAGCACTCTGACGTAGTGCATGGCAAGCTCAGCAAATTCCTGCACCTTCGCGGAGAGAATTCCGAGATAGCCCAGAGAAGGAGCGACGGCAGGCTGCCGAGAGCGTTTCTCATGGCGCCCGCGAACTGGAAGCGTTGCTGGCTGAAAAGCGATTCCTTGCGGGGAGCTACCAAAGTAGATGATCAAGCAGGTCTTCGCTGGAATCGCTGAAGACGATGACATCTACGCGGAGCGAAAGCGGCTGGGCGACCTCGTGGAGCAAAATCGCCGGCCGAGTTCGCTTTACATCCTCATCGAAGACACTCCCTTGGACGATGTCACGGGCCTAGCGGATCGCCTCGAGCGTGCCGAAGCCGAAGGGGACTTGGATGCTTTGATCGATGAAGCCACTTCGGCAGGGGTGCCGGGCTTCCGGCGCTGAGCAAGTAGGATCGAACCATGTCCCGATGCTTCCGGAATATTGGCTTTCAGTATTGCGGAGCCTCCCCAATGGGATCGTAGATAGCGGCTTCGAACTGCTCGCCCCTATGACGGAAAATCACCTTCCTAAACATCTGCAGGCTAGCTCTCGAGGGCGCGCTCAAAAAGAGAGTTTGTATGTTGCAGGTCCACGCGTTGCTATCCCTTGGCGAACGCGACGATGCCGAGGTGGGGCACGAACACGCCGCCAAATGACATGGCATGGATTTTGTGCTAGGGATCGACAACAGGAGAGCCATATGGCCAAACCGGGATACATCGACGGCGTAGATGACATGTTGGCGGATGCCGAGAGGTTGGACGCTGAGCAGACCGATGTGCTGAATCCGGTGCAATCAGACATGATCGAGATGCTCTTTTACGATCTCGACTTTTCCGTTGAAGACATTGCCGGGCATCTGGGGATCGAAACAGACGATGTACAGGAAACTCTGAGAGCTAGGGGGCACTCCCCAGGATATACCGGTTAAATCTTTTGTGCTGCTGATCGTGATATTCGTGATCGTCGTACTCTAGGGTGCCTTTCCAAGTGGTTAGGCTTTCAGCGAGTAGCGCACGACCAAGGCTTATGTTGTGGGCCGGTTGAATGTCGGAAGCGACCAATGTGCGTTCGTCAGCGATTGCCCAAAGCGATATGGGCTTCTCGCTGTCGACAAGCCGTTCAATCCGTGTGCGGACCGGGCGTTCGATCGTCTTGAGGCTATCGAGCTTGCATAGGATGAGATGCTTGCATTTCCCATGGTTCCAATTCTCTTCAGAAGGGAGAAAGCCAGCTCTTGCCCAGAAATAAGCACCTCCTTCTACCGCTGTGACATGCAACCGAGTGAGGCCGAGCATAAGGGCAACGTTGTGGCAGTTCCGGGCAAATATCTTTCCATATCCATAATCACGGAGGTCCTTTCGTATCTCGAGGAAACCTTGAAACAGGCAGCCGGAACTCAGGTCGAATGCCCGCGACGTCTCGTACGGCGGCTGACGACACGCATCGTGACCCAAAATCTCAAACTCGGCATATCTCTGTCCCGATATTTTCTCGAGTTTACAATGGAAGTCATAAGGAATGTGCTCGACCAATTTTCTGCAGAAGTCATATGGTTTAAATTCGATCAGCCCAAAGCGCCTGAGCCACCATTCAGCAGCTTTTTCAAGTTCTTGTCCGAAGAGCGGCGGAACGTCGACGCGTAAGAACAGATCGGAAGTTTTCATGCTGATTCCAATAAATGCCATTTCGGCGAAGTTACAGCGATCACACCTACAAATCGTGAAAAAACCCACTTAATCTTAAACTCGGCAATTGACGGTAGCGCTGGCGGTGTCCGAGTTCCATGGCGGGCAGTCATTGAGATCTATCCGCATCCGAGCATTGATTGAGCCAACGGCCGAAGGCCGCCTCCCTTACGAGCGGTCGAAGAAGTACAAGATCCATCGGGGTTGACTACGTCGCCCGACATTCCCTCTAGTCCAGCTTGCCTTGTTGGCTGGTTTCCGACGCGGTGACCGACCGCGCTTCGGAGCGACCTCATCGACGTAATCCGCTGGACTGCGGTGAGGGCCCTGCGGCGGCCTAGCGACTGTATGCAGGGAAGAGCGAAAGCGGAGCGCTGTCTAGGTGCTGTCGCATGATCCCGCGCTGACAACATGTCTAGGAGTGGACCTATGCACCAGAATGCTGTTCTCATGCACCCTGATCTGAGCTGAACGCTGGGTTCACGATGCAATTTTGACCAGCGATGATAGGTCGGCTATCTGAGGAACGATTCTTCGGGGAAGCGTGCGGTGCCGGCAACACCCTTCACCGGCGTGGGCGGATAATCGATCCTTCTTTCAAAGCGGCCTTTACTCTTTCCGTTGCCGGACGCAACATCGTGGTATGAGAGATTCTGCCGCTAAGATAATCGCCTCCGACAATGTAGTGCCGCTGCTCCGAAAGGCGGAGGTATCACGTCTTCCCGAGCAGGCCATGAAGTATCCCGAACTCCGGTACATGGGGTCCAAGAAGCGCCTGCTGCCGTGGATATTCGACGTGCTAAACGGTCTTGACTTCGAGAGTGCGATGGACCCCTTCTCGGGGACGGGTAGCGTGGGCTACCTCATGAAGTCGATGAACAGGCGCGTCGTTTCATCCGACTTCCTCAACTTCTCGAGCCTCGTCGCGCGCGCGACGATCGAGAACAATACCGTCCACCTCGATGGCAAAAGCATCAAGAAGCTGATCAACCCGTCCCCGGCGGCTGCTAATTTC
Organism: Rhizobium sp. Leaf306; assembly: GCF_001423425.1. Taxonomy (GTDB): domain Bacteria; phylum Pseudomonadota; class Alphaproteobacteria; order Rhizobiales; family Rhizobiaceae; genus Neorhizobium; species Neorhizobium soli. The sequence continues at coordinate 127,142 of NZ_LMNX01000003.1, read as the reverse complement.
ATAGAGAGCACTTTCATCGATGTGTTCTACACTCGCGAGGACCTGCGGTTTTTAGACCGCGTGTCGGCCAATATTTCGACGCTGGATAACCCGGTCGAACGAGCGATGGCTTACGCCGCGCTTTTTCGGTCTTGCCTGAAACGTCAGCCTCGCGGAGTGTTCACGATCTCGGGCAATCTCGATCGCTACGACGACGGCAGAAGAGATCTCCGGTTGTCGCTGGAGGAGCATTTCCTCGAACAGATCGAGGTATACAACAACGCCGTATTCGATAACGGAAGGCGAAACCTGGCCGTCCGAGGAGACGTCTTCGAACTTCCGGACAGGAAAGTCGATTTGGTTTACCTCGATCCCCCTTATGTGCCCCGCTCGGACGACAACTGCTACGTGAAGCGATATCATTTTCTGGAGGGACTTTCGGCGTACTGGCAGGAAATGCCGGTTGACGAGACGACGAAGGTGAAAAAGATCGCCAAGAAATATACCCCCTTCAGCTATCGCCGCAGCGCGGTAGAGGCATTCGACCGGATGTTCGCGAAGTTTCGAAAGAGCACGATCGCGCTGTCATACAGCTCGAACGGCTATCCCGATCTGTCTGAGCTCGAGGGGCTCCTTAGAAGGTACAAACCCGACGTCAGGGTTTTCGAGAAGCCCCATCGCTACCATTTCGGTACACACAGCGGTGTCGAGCGAGCCTCGGTAACAGAATATCTCATCGTGGGGCGCTGATGCGAGCGGTTATTCAAGAACTGGACGCCATTGTCGCGTCTCTGAGCCCGCTGGACGTCGACTGGATGGACGAAACCGCGGGGTCTGCTATTGCCCGGCTCAAAACTGTTCCGATCAAGGAAACCTACTCGTCTGAAGACATCGCCGATCTCTTGGACGAGGATTTCGAGGAGGGCATTCTTTGCGCGAGGCTCTTCCTTGCTCTGTCGAAAGACAGCATGACCGAGCGCCTGCGAAGCATGCTCGGGCCAGGAGGGATCGGCTCGACGAGGTTCGCACGCGATAGGGCTCGCTTTGTAGAAGTCCTGGAGGAGCTTGGCCTGCTGGAAAAAATGGGTGCGACCATCAACTACCAGCCCGTATGGAGCGATATACTGGCAGAGCGCCTGAGGTCGGGTCGCGGCTCTGCTATCCAGGGCCAGAAACGCGGCCGGGGGCTGGAAGACTTCGCCGAGAAGATCGTCGAGCAGGTGTTCGGCAAGGGCGGATACGAGACCCGCTGCACGTTCGTCGGAGCAGAGGGTTTGACGGCCAAGTGCGACGTCGCGGTACCCGATCGGAGCCGGCCGCAGATCGTCCTCGAGTCCAAAGGTTACGGCGCTACGGGTTCGAAGATGACCGACATCATCGGCGATCTCGACGCGATCATAGCTGCCAAGCGGCATGATTGCCCTTTTCTTTTCGTAACCGACGGACTCACTTGGAAGTCGAGACTTTCCGATCTCCGGAAAATCGTGCACCGACAGAACCAGGGGAAGATAACCAAGGTCTACACGATGGAAATGGGGTCCGAGCTCTTCGACGATCTGACGACGCTAAAGGCCGAATTAGGGATACAGCAAACCAAAAACTCAATAGCGTAACGGTTGTTCATTCCTACGCGAGGAAAGGAGAAGGACCCTCGCTGGTGCGATGCCCGGCTTCCAACACACAGCGGAGCGCCTCCTGTGGCCGACGGAATACCGAGCCACCCTTATGCGTAGTGGACTGTTCCGACGAGGCAGACATTGCCGTACGACGGAGAACGGGAACAAAGACTACAATTATATCATCGAAGGCAGATGGCTTCTTTATGAGAAAGGAAACCGCGGACTACACAGTCAACGATGCTCTAGACCTAACTCAAGACACCAGGCTTCCCAGGTTCTTCTCCGTCGCCCGGCTGTACGAGACGGGGAGGGTCCGGTTTGTAAATAGCGCCATCGAAGGCCTCGCGCTCGCTCTTCATACCTAGCTACCTCCAGGAAAGCCGTCGCCTCGCAGTCAGAATGGGTCGTTGGCCGATAACGAATGAGATGTCGCGTTGGTGGACAACACTACCGTCCTGAAAGTGACTTCGCGCAGATAGCCGCCGAAACGCGCCCGGACAGACACCTGCTCTACAGCCTCAAACCGTCCTACAAACCGTTGTTTTCCACAACGTCGCGAACAACGGGCTTGGAAAGACGACGGAAGGTAGAAATTGCTGCTGTGCCGATGCCGGCGGTTGATCAACGACGAGGCTAAGGGCGAAGGCCGAGAGTGCAACCCTGAAACGGTCAAGAACGCGGAGCAGTCATGTGTTCAGATACAAAGCGTCACTTTGGCCGACCGGCGTTTGAGGGCGGCGACGAGAACGGGCGTGAGGTTTCGGGGCAGTTGACGTCGACGATATCTTGGGTGACCATTTTCGTACTGGTTTACTCGAAAGCACTTCCATGACTACTGATGAGGTCTCTGTCGCCTACCCCCAATCCACTACCGAACGCGACTTTGCTGACTTGCAGATAACAGAGGCGCGGAGGAATCAGCTTTGCGCCGTCGGAGATTTCGCATGCGACAAAATCAAGTACGGTTACCCTCCGACTTCTGCCTCCGGCCATTTGGATGGCTATCGATGGTTGTTCTGCTTACAGAAAGCAGCGAGCCAGACCTGGTTCGTGATTTTCGCTGGGGGAGATGCGGAATCCGTAAAATGGGACAACATCAAAGCGCTTGCTTATGAGGCTAGCTGGGATCATTTCCAGACGATCAGACTGCTACCTCCGCATGCGATGATGTCTCATGACGAGGTTTTGACCCATATCTTGAGGTCGGTCGAGCTATTCAGAAAAATTCGGCCCTTCGGAGCGAAATGAATACCTGGATCTACGGCTACCTCACGGTGACAGCGCGGTGCTTGCCGCTAACCGGACCAGCACCGTCTGTGATATCGCTGGGCCGAAGCGCTCCGCCGGACACAGACCCAAGGGTAGCTATCGCTCGCGAGTATTCTCGATGCCCGATCCCGCATATCTGACTTCACCCCTCAGCGTGACCGTCTATTTCCGCTAGACCTCCATGCCTCGCTTTTCCCTGAGCATTTCCTTGAATTTCTGATCTTGCCGCTCCTTGAGGTACCAAGGAAGGTCTTTCTCGGGGATGATACCTCTTTCGGGAAGCTGGTAATTCTGGAACGGCACGCCGTTTTCCTCGAGATGGGTTCTCAGCGCCTGTCCAAGATGCATGGCCAACAATGGAGGGACCGCGTTCCCTATCTGCAACCTTACCGATCCAGTGCCGCCATGGAATTTATAAGAGTCGGGGAAACTCTGCAGTCGAGCTGCTTCCCGAATTGTCAGCGCCCGGTTTTGCTCGGGATGAATGCATCGCGCGGAGCTTGGCTTTGCGAAACTGCTAGTGATGGTCTGCGAGGGGCGTTCCCAACGCAACCTTGCATAGGAGCCTGCGAATGCCTTCGGTGCATTGGGGAGGTTCAGATCGCGTAGGCGGCCGCCATATGGAATCTGGCGGATAAGGTCCACGAGGTCCCTCGAATGATTGGGCGCCACGTGCCCAGTCACCGTCCTGCCGCCGACTTGAACTTCTCCGTCATCCGTTGGCATCGGCAGGTCGCCGAGTGCGTCCCTGAGGGTTTTGCGGTACTTGGCGGCGACAGGTTCGGGGAAGCGGAATCCGGGGAATTTCGAGCCGACGATGATAAGTCGACGTCGGCGCTGAGGAACGCCGTAGTCGGACGCGTCCACTAGCTCGGTGGTCAGGTAGTACCCGCACCCTGCCAACGCAGTTTGGATTGCCCTGAGGTCCGAACCGCCCCGCACGCGCGCAAGACCTTCGACGTTCTCGAAAATAAACGCCGACGGCGGCTTGAAGTGGGGCCTGTCGACACCATTGAGCAGCTTGACGTACTCCTTGAACAGATCGGCCCTGTCGTCGAGAGGGTTCTGCAAACCCGCTTCCGAAAAAGGCTGGCAAGGCGGTCCGCCGACGACCACGTCAATTCCTTTGGTGAAACTCAACATGATCATCGGAAAAAGTTCAATGTCCGCCCGCATCGCCAGCAGATCCGTGGGCGGGTGGTTGGCTTTGAAAGTGGCCATTGCGTGCTTGTTGAACTCTACAGCACCACTTACGTGAAAGCCTGCCATCGACATGCCCGTCGAAAACCCACCAGCACCGCTAAAAAGATCCATTACTCGATACATATGCAATCCACTCACGCTTCCGATCCAGAACTGAACAGACCTTATGGGGGGGGGCGGTTAATAGAAATGCGCGCGCCGTTGATTAACAGAAATGCTCGTAAGTCATGGTAAAACATAGCTTAAAAGCTTCTACCTACAGCGCGACAGTGTCGAGCCGGCGTGGAGATAGCAGCGACGCAGTCTCCGGTCGTCGTCCAGGCATCACGCGATAGCGCGAACCGGGTCTGCAGCGTCTGCAGATCGTCGTAGTCCAGCTAGCAATCCACCGCTCGCAAAGTCGCGCCAGGGTTCAACGTTCTAAAAGCCTTAGCAGGTTCTGAGAAGGAGATTATCGAGCGCCCGGATGGTTTCCTTGACAGGCGTCGCATGGCAAGCCGCGACCGCGCCTGGAACAGCGGTTAGACTCGGTGCATCGCGCTCCCAGACATATCAGGGCTACTACTCAATCACCCTGCTCTCGTGCCATCCACAAACATCCGAATGCATTCCTCCATATAACGGCGTCTCTCAGCTTTGCTGTCCCAGTGCTTCAACCTTCCGTCTTGCGTGAAAAGCCCGCCGTAAAACATCTCGAACATAATGGTTGTCGCAACTTCGGGATCAATTGCCCTCATTCTCCCGAGAGCGATCTGGCGGGTTACCCAATTACCGAACAGGCGCGCATATGCGTCATAGGCTTCCTGCATTAGCGTGAGTTCGACTTCCCTGGTGTCGCTTCTCTCCTGTCGGCAAAGGCGCATCATGGCGATCCGTTCGAAGCAAACCTCGTCGTCGACGTCGACTCTGAATATGTGCCGCAAAGCATCCATCATAGATGCGCTGTCATCTTCGAATGGCAGCCTCATTATAGTGTGACGTCCATCGTCCACGATCATTCCCAAGACTGCGCGCTTGCTGGGGAACAGCTGGTAGAGCGTTTTTTTTGATACTCCACGTTGGGCGGCCAGTTCGTCCATCGTCGAGTGACTGTAGCCTCGATCTAGAAACAGACGCCGAGCCTCCTGAAAGACCTTGATCCTCGCCTCCTGATCGCTTTCTAATTTCGGCCGCCCCCTTGAGCGCCGCACTAGCGAACTGTGTATCTGACCCACAATCTTCGCCGTCATCTTCGCAAAACCGCTATCATGGAAAAGCTGTATGACAGCTGATCTTGCGATCCGAGCAAGACGATACAGCGTCGTTCGGTCTGGTGATCGGGGTTCATGCCTATGAGTTCCAGGTCGGGTTGCATACTCGAGATCTCCGCTGAGCTTCAAGTATCGCGGACGGGTTAAAGACTGGAAAACGCCATTGATATCGATCGATGGAGGCAACCCAGTCCCACGTTTGGATATGAAGAGACCGACCATGCCTGTTTGGAATGCCCTGTCATTTCGGGCGATTTGTCTCCAGATCCAAGGGAGACCGCGTGAGATACGGCGTCGGAGTTGCGGACGCGAAGGTCGGCCTGGCTGATAGGACGGGCTTCGCTTAGAGAACGCATGCCAGGTCCGCCCTCCTGTAAAACGGTTCCCTAGATCCCGACACCTTGTTCGCGGGCAAAACGCCCTGTGCCGCCAAGAGAGCTTCCACCTCCGCCGGTTGCCGACCCAACTCCTTCGCAAGCCCGGAAAGCGATACGTGGTCGATAGCGAAAGCCGCGAGCGATGTCTTGTCCACGTACATCGGTCTCAAGATCGCTACCACGTGCCGTAGTTCCGTGGCCGCCAGCTGTCCGCTTGCGACGAGCGCCCTGACGGTTTGCAGGGTCGTCTGGAGTTCATTTGCCGCCTTCGTGACACCTACCGTGCGTTTTCTGAGTTCCGCGAGGCTTTCGCGACCGGGAATGGCAGCCAGGACTTCCGTAGCTTCATTGCGGTCCACGACGAGGTCGGTGAGAAGGGTGCCGTCACCTACTCGCCGAAGAGAGCGAAGCCGTCGCTCCAGAACGAGGCGGACCATCTCGTCGAAACCGCATAGGCAGTGAGACGTCGCGTCGACGAGATTGGTCAGCCCGTGCTCTCGCTTCGCTTCAGGGACACCCTCGAAGATGGTCTCGATGAACTTCGCCAGCGAAGCGGGGTGTACTTTGGCTCGGCTGTTCGTGCCATGGGTATAGAGGTTTTCCGGAATGATCCCGGAGGTCCTTAGGGCCTTCGCCAGATGTGGCGGGACACCGACCGCGCAGCCTACATCGGAATCCCGCATCGCTGGCATGACGGCCTCGAGATAGGGACGCGCTGCCGCTGCGGAAAACCATGTCGCCGAGGCACGCTGGGTCCGATCGGCAATCACGCCTGCCTTCGAAAGCAGATCGCGAACGACCTCTTTCGACAGGCCGAACTCCTTGCTGGCCATGGTCACCGACTGGATTTCGGCCTTTGCGGGGTGCACGAAGATATCCTTGTCGGTGAACGGCAGGTTCCTGACCGCGATATCCTGCAACGCTTCGATGACCGGGGCGAAGTCGGGGTTTCTCTTCTGCTCCCGTAGCCACTGCACCAGGCGACCGAAAAACTTATGGATGGTGTGGTTGTTCGGTTTCGCTTTCCGGATCAGGGCGACCACGGTCTCTTCCAGAGCAGCGGGGCCGCCTCTCGCGACCCCGTATCCGAGCTCGAGATCGGATACATCGCTGCTATCTCCGTGCTGGCGCATGAACGCGGCAAACCGTTTGCAGGTCTTCACGACGACGTAGAGCTCGAGTTGATCGAGAAACGGGTTGGATCGAACGCCCCCGAGACGGCCTTCGATGTATTTCTGGGCCGGCGGTAGCGCGCGGGGCACCAAGGTAGCAGCCGCGGCACGGATATCCGACCCGTAAGTCTGGACGAAGCGCGCGAAGTCGTGTTCCAGGTGTTTGGGCGGTGCGACAGGCACGAGCTCCACTTCGTGGAGGCCGCACACTTCGATTTCCGGCGTCTGCCACTGGTGCCTCTGGTACGGGCGGGCTAGCGGGACGCCGCTCCCGTTGGCGAGATCTGCTTCGATGCAATGCGGGCAGATGCGCCGGATGGGCAGATAGAGCAGGGTTTCCTCGGAGACGATGCAACCCCCCAACGACGATTTGCTGTTGACGGACGGTCGCATTGCATATCGGGAGACGTCTGCGACCGGAAAACCGGACAGATCGGCCAAAATTCGGGTGGCCTCGGGTTCTCCGCGGGCGATCGCCAGCGGCTTGATTCCGAGGAGCCGCGTGAGCATGCCGAGCGAAGCGAAGCCGTTCGCCGCCGCCAGCCTGGATGCGAGGCTGATCGGCGGCTCGTCCGGGTGGAAGTCCACGGAGTTGGGAAGGCGCATCTCGGTTATCTCCGTTTCTTCGTCATACGGGAGGCGATGTCGGCGCGGGCCTTGCGCGGGTCGATATCGGCGTAGGGCGTGGCCGTGAACACGTTGTCGGCCGGAAGGCAGGCGTAGTGGCGCTCGTAGTAGCGTGCGAAGTGCGCGCTCGTGAGGACCGCGTGGTCGTTCTTGACCGCCATGAAGGAGGCTTCCTGTACCGTTTCGATCGAGGTCCCGAACGCCTTGAGGCCGGCGACCCAGATGCGGCCGTAGATATCGTCTTTCACCATCTCCTCTGATAGCTTCAGGCCGCACTGCTCGCAGGCGATTTCCCTGACGATATGTTCTAGGACCGCGCGGTCACCGGGCCAGGTCAGCTCGCCGAAACGCCTGACGTGGGAACGGTTGCCGAGCTGGTAGTCGTCGGTGCCGAGAAGGAGATCGAGGTCGTCCACGCCGCTGAAGATGACATGCAGAGGCCACTCGCGCGTCTGGACCAGTACCTTCAACTGGTCCTGCATCGTCCGGATCGCCCGCTCGGTAGGATGCCGAAGAAGATGCTGCGCCTCGTCGACATGGAGGTAGACCACTCCGTGCTCGCGGAGGATCGTGGATAGCAGCTCCCTTGCGAAAGCGGGCTTCATGTTGTGGTTCTGTGGTAGCTTGAGCTCTTCCAGGACCGCGTTGCAAAGGTCGACGATGCCGCAGGGACGGGGTGCTTCCACGCTGATCGCAGGGCGGATCCTGCGAGCGTGCTCGTCGTTGTAAGGCTGGAATTCCGGGAGGGTCGCGAACAGCTGCTGCAGCGAGAACGACTTCCCGCTGCCGGATTCGCCAATGACGAAGAGGGACCGCTTGCGCGATCCCCCACCATTGCGGATGTCCCTGACGTTGTCGATCATCTCCTGCACCTGAGAGCGGAGAGGCGCGTCGCGGTCGTTGGCGATCGCGTGGGAACGTACCCGGGCACGGAACTGGCTGAGTTCTTCTTCGTTCACGGCGCGGGCCTCACTTCCAGTTCTTTTCGTCGTTCACGAAGCTCGAGACCGCCTCTGCCGGCTTCTCCGGCGCCTTGACGCCGAAGTTCTCGAACAGCTTGGAGATCACGGCCGAGTCGGCCGCAACGGCGGCACCGATGGCCACCTCGCCGTCGCGCAGCGGATCGGGGCGCATGACGAGCTCGTTTTCGAGCTGCGGCAAGATCTTGACCGGGGCCGCGACCCAGGTGCCGTCGAGCTGCTGGTGCAGCTTCTCGAAGTCCGCGTCGGTGGGAACGACGTGGCTGAGGTTGGCGCGCAGCGTCGCCGCTTCGCCGATGCGGCGGATGCGGTCGATCGCCTCGTACATAACCTCCAGCCCCTTCACGGCATTGTCCGCGTGACGCTGCCTCTCGCTCTTGAGCGCGGCGGCCCACTCGTGCAGCGTGACGGTGCCGTCGAGGCCGATGGTGTTGCGGACCGGGTACCAGTGCGTCAGCCCCTTTACCAGGATGAATTCGGCGCACTCGGGGTCGTACATGATCTCGACGTCGTCACCGACCGTGCGGCGCTGGGCCTGGAGCTCGTCGCTGGAATAGGTGATGCCCATGTTGGAGACACCCCAGACCTGGATCTTGCGCTTGGCGGCGACGCCGAAGATACGGGCAAGACCGTCCTGACCCGGCGGGAACTTGATCTCGTAGTTCTGTGTCGCCTGGACCCACGCGTTGTGTGGCGTGTTGCCGCCGAGACCCGCGTGCGGACGGTTGTGGTAGACGTCCAGGATGGCGAACAGGAAGACCTTGACCAGCTCGTCTACGTCGATGGCGACGTGGCCGGCGGCGTCGTAGTCACCCTTCTCGGCGACGGAGTTGAAGGTGCGGCCGTCGAAGTAGCTCGTCAGCAGCGGACCCACCACGTGGAACAGGCTCTCGATGAAGGGGCGGCGCTGGGGATCACCCGCGGCTGGCCGGGTGTAGCCGACCTGAGCCGTGCGGAACACGGTTTCCGTGCGGTCGGCAGTGAACTCGGTCCCGTTGTCCGTGTAGACCTCTTCCGGCCAGATGCGGCCGATCCATGGCGTCCGCGCGCCGACGTACTCCGACAGCCACTGCTTGGACGACATGATCATGCGCAGCGCGGCGACGGCCGAAGCCGCCTTGGGGTTCGTAGACGCCTTGAAGGCCAGGATGTAGCGCGTGGCGACGTCGATCGCGGCGACGATGTGGATACGCTGATGGAGCATATCCGCTTCCTTCAGCTTCTCGATGACCCACTCCGGAAGGGTGCTCAGGGCGCCGATTTCCGAGAGCAGGGTGATCAGATCGACCTTCATGTGGTCGATCTCGATGCGCTGGCCGGGGCGCAGGATGTCGAAGTGGCGGCGAATCGCCATGAACTTCCGCACCGCTGCCTTGTAGCCATGACGCGCCGCTACCGTGTCGAACTGATCGAACTTCTTGATCATGGACACGAACTTCTTGCGCGACACGGGCTTCAGCTTGGTCGTGCGGTTCTTGTTTTCGACGTGGAGCGCCGAAAGGTAGTCGCGGAAGACCACCGAGTACTTTGGACGCAGGCGCGAAAGATAGCCGCGGGCCTTGTCCACGGCGTACGCGATCGATTCCGGATCGGCGTGGAAGAAGCGCTGGCCGGGACCGTGATGACGGTGGATGAGCGCCAGGCGGTTGCAGTCGGCGGCGTGGTACCTTTTGTAGTCGCGCTGGAAGGTCTTGACAGTCGGCACTGCGAACCATTCGACCGTGACAGGTTTGTTCGCCCGGACTTTGCCTTCTCCATTGCCCTTGGCGGCCTTCATGGCTTCCTCGAACAGCTTTGCGTCCTGTTCGTCGATCCACGCCTGCATGGCCGCCGTGGAGAGACGCGGGTTCTTTCCAAGCTCAGCGACGTGGTCGTCCCAGAGATCGATAAGCTTTTCGCGGTACTTCGCGAGGTTCTGGCGTTCGATCGGGAACTCCTCGAACGACTTGTCTCCGAAGAGGACGCGAAGGCGCGACATCTCCGGGCAGTTCCAGCCATACACGATCTGGGAAATACCCTGGTCGAGCTCGTTGTAGATCTCCTGGTGCGACATGAAGATCTCGTGCTTGCCGTCGTCTTCGTTGCGGAGCTTGTAGCCTTCCTTGTCGCAGGCGACCGGGATGAAGTTCGTGCCGGTGGCCTTGCGGGCGAAGCGGTCATGGTGGCCCATCTGTACGACGGCGTTATGGAAGATCTGGGCGGGGACGGTGTTCGTGTTCATGGGTCGGTCCTTTGCGTTTGGTCAAGGCAGATCTGGGTACTGCGTTCGAAGGCGTTCCGGAGGGTGTGATCCCTCCTATGTCCTCCGGTATGGTCCGCTCCTGGCCATGCCCGTTGAGGCAACGGGACGCGAAGGTCGCAGGCGAAAACGCGCAGGTGTTCCGGTAGGCCGTCATGGACAGCTCCTGTTCTGGTTGTGGATTGTTGGTTCAGCCGCGGAAGCGCAGCCAGGCAAGTTCGTCGATCCGCCCGGTGGAAACGGCCAAGAGGTGACCGTCATCGATCAGACGCCAGATGGCGGTACGCCGCTTGGCGATGTTGGCGCAGTTGCGGAGCAGCTCCCCGAGACGGAATCGTCCAGGGAGTTTGCTGACGATGTCGAACAGCGTGGAATACTCCGCGGCGTCCGGGTGCTTACGAGAGGCCAGGATGCACTGGGCGTTCTCGAAGTCATCGATGGAGGCGTCGACTTCCGAAATGTGCCGCATGTCGTCGACGGCACCGACCGTGAGCTGGCTCTTCCCGTCGTGCCGGGTGAAGCCGGCGATCCGGATGCGATTGATGAGATCTTCCATCTTCGCCTTCTTCTTCTCGTATTTCACCGCCACGGCGAGGCGAAAGCCATCGTCGAAAACGACGAAATAGTCGCAGGTGTGCTTGCGGATCTCGCCCTCGGCGTCGATCCAGAGAAGGATCGGATACTGCGAGTGCAGCTCCTTCACGTCGTTTCGTCCTTGAATCTTGACCGACACCCGATGCTCCAGTTCGCTCTCGTGATAGACTTCCGTACCCTTGTAGAAGGTGGCGCCGCGTGCGGTCGCTTCCTGCTTGGAAGCAGGCTTGCGAGTCGCATGTCCCGCGGTGGGATCCAGCTTCAGGACATCGCTTTCGGGACTTTCGCTTTCGCAAAAGTCCCTACGATATCCCCAAGCCTCCTGGCTGGATGGGGATGCGGACTTCCGAGGAGGTCGCTGCGGGGAGGTAGTCGGGCATCACGATGCCCTGAGGCGCTGTCAGGAAACCGAATCCTGCGCGTTTCCATTGAATAGAGCGGGCAGTCTGGCGATTGAAGTTCATCTGGCTCTCCTGTTCGATCGGGTCTCGATGAAGGAGATGCGGTGGATGGATAGGCGCGCCTATTCCGATACTACTGCAGCTCCTATGGCTATATGTATCGGGCGCATCGGCCTACTCCGTTTCAATCTGGTGCTCATGTAACGATCTAGTGCACGGTGGTCTAGACGCAAAATAGATCTACTGAACAGTGGTGGACGAGTCTTACGGAAGAAGGTGAAAATTGAGTTAACCGTCAACATAACAATACCTAATCTTCCGCCTCCTCCGTTTTGCATACCTCTCTTCGGTAGCTGACTTTCCACCCTGCCTCTGACACGGGCGCGTGTGAAGGAGGCGCAGGATCGGCTTGTACGACGTGAGATCGAACCTGATTCGACGCTTCTTCAGAGACGAGAGAAGCCTCTTTGCCGCGCCCTACCAACAGGGCGTACGTCAGCAGCGCTTCAAGGTGAGCTACTGACTCGTCCAGTACCTGCTCGGAGCGCGGGTCGAGGCCATCGAGGTCGATCAGCCGAAGGTTCCTAAGGACCGCCACCAGGGCTTCCCTTGTCTCTTCCTCACGGAACGTGAGTGCTGTTTCAACGCATCTGGCAGTGAGGTTCTCGTCGAAGGCAAGGTTGAGCAGCTGCTTTCCGGTCCGTCCCGTCTCCTTCTGGTAAAAAAAGAGAACGTCCTCATCCGCCGTCATCAGGTCCTCCCAGGACCCGACGAGGAACACCCGTTCGTCCGACGGAAACTCACGGACTTCACCGGGCAGGCTTACATAGAACTCGTCGACCAGCTTCCTCGCGAATGCAGTGATCCGGCCGTTTCTGGAGGCTCCGTCGACCTGCCGCACGAAGCTGTTCGGGAAGGTGAGTACGTTGCTCATCCTACAACCTCTCCGAACGTGCGCTCGTAGAGCGTCGAGACAAACTCTTCGACGCGTTCGAAGGACAGCTGGTTGCGGGAAGGAGTTTCGCCGAGTTCCGCGCGCACCCCGAGCGTGATGCCGATGAACATCAGCTTGGCGTAGGTATCGGTGAGGTCTTTCAGGATCAAATCTGCGATGTCGCCTTCCGTCATACCGTTCCACGGTTCGAGCTGAGCCAGTTCGAACGGGTCCCCGGGAGCGAGACGACGTAGGTCGCCGTGCTCGCCGAGGATATGGACGGACGGAGTGAACAGAATGCTCGGCTGGCTGAGCACGCGAAGCTCGCCGAGCTTGCCGCGGAGTTCTGCGATCGAGGCGATTACCGCCATGTCTGCCTTAGTCATGATGCCGCTGTGCATGAGCACCTCAGCGGCCGTGGCGACGTTCATTGCGTTGTCGGCCATGTTCAGTCCTCTCTTTTCGGAGCGCTCGGGGCTCTCGGTGTGTTTCGCGTCAGCGCAGCCGCTCGTATGCACGCGTCATGCTCAGGGGCTTCCAAGGTCGCGGTATCCGGCTGGTTGTTTCGACTGTTAGCTAGGCAGCGGCTTTGAAGCCGCTACCGATGCTTCCCTTCCGCGCCTACTTCATCGACGCGATCGCGGCGTCCAGCTGGGCCATGTCGCTGACCGTGTACCCATAGGAAGCAAAGTCCTTGTAAGGCCAGCCTCTCGTATGGCGACTTACGAGACGGGCGACGTCGGCTGCCTGGAGCTTCTCATAGATCCACGGCCCCATCTCCTCGATATCCCAGTAACCGAGGTTGTTTTCCTTGCCCTCTGCGTCGGCCTTGCACTGCTGGAGCCAGTACTCGACTTCCTCGACGAGTCCTCCGGAGCCCCGGACGCCGCACTTCAGTACGTCGCGGATGTGCCCTTCCGAGTTGGTGACGAAATTCGCGAGAAAGTGCGCGGCGCACTGGCTCGTCAGATCGTTCACGAGCAGGGGCGGTACGCAGTAGTCGTTGTGACGGTGGATCCGGGTGCTATTGCTGGTACACTTCGGACGATGGTTATCTGCGCGCATGGATGTTCCTTTCCGCACGTAGTGGTGCCTGCGAGCGTTGTTGAATGAGATCGGGAACCGCAAGCCCGGAAGGCAGGCGGACACCGGGAGGGAATTAAGAGGGGGCGTGGGACATAAGGGTCATCTCCGTGAGCGAGCGGATTAAGGGGAAACACTCTCCGGCTTGACCAGCACCGGGAGTAGGCCGCCGGGTTATAATCCCGGCACTGCGGAAGGCGGTGTGTCACCCTTGGCCGCGTGCGCTCAATGGCGCTCATGTGGAAATCCGTTAGCCCTACACCCAGGGCAACGGCACATTCGAACGCATCCGTAATGAACCACGGCAGATCGCTGCGTGCAATCCCAAACACGTCTGAGGAAGCCGAACGACGACGAATTTATGTCGTTGATTCAAATGTAAAAAAACAATAAAATTTTAGTCGTCCGGCCAAAGTTGCGTCTTAACCGGAGGTTATGCGTGTGTCTTGAAAACGTGCTCTAATCGCTATGGCGTCGTTTTTGCAACACGGCAAATAACTCAGGGAGACGAGGTTGAAATACGGGTATGCGTCACCCAGGGGGGAGCAGGCTCCTGAATTCACTAGGACGTTGAACCAACTGTCTATCATGAAGCCGAAGCGGTGGAGCTTATGCATGCGACGACCTACGGCATCGAGACCGGGTCATCGGATATTACTGGCCGTGGACGGCAAGCACCCGGTAAAAAAGAGACTTATAGAATCGCTGATTCTGCAAAGCTGCCATCGCGCACCCTTTCCCCGTGTGATCAAGATCACGCATGGCTCATGGGTTCACGGTCCTGTGCCGGCTCGGTCCCCGACAGCAGTAGTTCTCGACGACGCATTTTCTTGAACAGCGCGTCTTGCTCGAACTTGAGATACCAATCACGCTCGCTTTCAGGGACCAAAATCCTTTCAGGGGCTTCGCTCCCACGACGACATTGATCCCCCGTGCGAAGGCGAACATGATTGACGGATAATCGGTCGCGTCCGATGACACGCTCATCCGGTTGCCGTGGGATGCTTTGCAACGAACGTCGCTACGGCGTCCCTGTTGAAATCCAGGGGAAAGAGGTGTGGAACCCGCCATGCCCCAGCGAAAAGCCACCGGCACCCGCGAAAAGATCAGTAACTCGATACATATGAGTAAGCCCCTTGTCCCCTTACCGTCGTCCTGAATTAGCGGCCTGTCCGTTAAACGCCCGAGGTAGTTGGCACGGTAAATTCCGAGTTCGTAGAGCTGGTAAAGTTTAGCGACGGAATCGAAGACTCTAACACCGATGCAAGCAGAACCGGGTCGATCTGGAAGCCCGTCGCTATGCGAGGTCCCTGTCCAGGATTTCTGGCGATCGTGAACCTTGCATCCGGGGCCGCGATGATCGGAAAGCGTTGTCTGACTAACCAGTATCCGGGGTGTCCGCTCGCACGGTCTCCTATGTCTTCGACACCGGCCCGAAAAATGGATTCGGTTGTTGGGGAGGGCCTGCCCCCCGGTTCCGTACGAATCGTGATCAAGGACGCTTCGTCCGCTGTTGACAAGGCGCTCGATGTTCACTAAACGTTCGCCTGTGGCGAATACGGACTGCGAGCCTAAGGGGTTAGGGCCATGCAGCAACGGTCGTTACCGCCGGTATCACTTGTCCCAACATGGAGAGCAATGGCGCCCAGAACGAATCGTTATCGGAGACGTCTGCAGAACTGGATGGTATTGCCAGCTACTGGCGTCGCGTTGCGGAATCGGGATCTCTTTCCGGCGGCAAGCTCACGCCTGTTTATGGGACGCCGTCGGTTTAGTTTGCGCTTTAGGCTTCCTTCCGAACTGGACGAGCCATATCTGTGCGGCAAAAAGGCCGATAGAGCGTATATGTGAAAGACCTGCTGAGTGGCGACGCCGATTCAAATACGCGCTCAGTTTTCCACGACGTGGGCGGGTGGCACGCCGGACGACACCGAAACGAAGATTTAATACAAGGCTCCGGCAACATTCCCCTCCGACGCGGAATGAGATATGGAGTCTTCATACGAGGCGAGGTTGATGGTGCTCGATACTGTTAAGGACTGGGATAGGTCCGAGGCCGAAAAACGGTTTTCCGATGTGCTGGACGGGGCGAAGGACGGCCGTCTGCAGAGGATTGCCGACGCCGACGGCGTTTTCGAAGTAAAGTTCAGGGCAGCCAGGACTACGCGTGCAGGAGACGTTCTTGCTCGTGGCGGTCCCGGGACGGAATAAGGTCCGGATAGTAGGCGCCTTTCAGATAGTTCGCCGCCGCTTCCTTCATTCCGCTGTCGTGTGCTTCCTCGAAGATCGTGTCCAAGAGAATTAGTTCCGCCTCGATCATGTCTTCACGGTGGCGGCATAAGGGAGGTACCGCCCATATTCCCAGCTGCGGGTTGTACACGCCTGGAAGAGGGAAGTAGCGGTCGATGAACACGAAGTCCTTTTCGTTCATCGTCGCTATGGGAAGATCGTGAGCGATGGAAATCGCGGCGAAGAAGAGGTCCTGGCTAGGCCGCGTCTCTTTCTTGTTTTTTGGCTCTACGTACCAGAAGTTCTTCAATGGTCCGCAGCAGTACATCTCAGCCAGTATCCTGGCTACCTTGGAGCCTATCTCCGGATATTCGAATTTCGACTCGAGAACCTCTTGCAGCCACTGGCTGATCTCGTCGGCCTTTTCCGGTTTGTTTTTCCGAACGCTGACGATCCCCTGTTCGATCTCGAGGATCGCGGGAAACGGAATGGCCACGTTGGTCTGCCGTCGAAACCACGTCTGCAGGCGTGCCAACGGCTTGGGTTTCTGTGCGTTACTGAGAATACTCGTGTCCAGTAGAAACATTGCCCACCCGCCGATAACAGAGCGCCCCAACTGTCATTCACGGTCGCCGGCTATGGTTAAATTTTAGTTACCGGGTATGAAGGAGGTCGTGTTTTGGCGGACAATGGTGAGATCTCCTTGTTCGGGCGCGGCTGGCAACCACAACGCGAGAGCTATCGGGGTGTTGCTCAGACGTACGCCACGAGATGGACAGCGGGCGCTCTCTCGTTCCTTATGGAATGTTTCGACCATGGCGACTTCAATAGCTCTGACGCGTCGCTCCATAAGAAACAATGGAGCCACGCGTGAGCAGCTTCACGGTGTTCGTGGGATGAGGCACTAAAGGTAGACGCGTTCTCACAACGCGGATACGCAACCCAGCAATAGTGGTCGACGAGATCGAGTTCGAGCTGGCATAGGGCAAAAGTTAAAGCGTACAGCGGCAAACTGCGTTTCTTCAATCACGGCGCGCCTTCGCTTGTCAGCGAAGGCAAGATCGTTGGGCGCGTTGGCTGGGCTATCGATGACCCTGATGCGGACGTGACCACCGCTGCCAGCTACGAACTGCTCGCTCGCCCGCAGGTCCCCGAGGATATCCTGAAGGCCAGTAAAAACGGCAAAATGTTCGCGGAGAGGGCCTTGTTCATTCAGGCGAAGCGCATGTTCAGAGGCGCTACCGCGTCGGGGGGAATACTATGAGGTCGATATGCAGCAGCTCCGCGACCTCGCGAAACAGCCCTCGAGTTTCATACTATTCGTGGGCCCGCGATGCGGTGGCGTGACTATGCCGGTGATGCCGGCGCGCTTGTTTCAAGAGAGGTTTGACAACGGGAGCAACACGAAGCGCCCGCCGATAGGAACGGTTGCCGCAAACGGCCGAAACCTGGCGGAGTGGCTCGTGGACGATGTCATAGGACTGTGGACCGGAGAGTCGGATGCGGCGGCTGTGGACAAAGCACGCCGGGGCGGGGGAGACACCGCAACTCTGCTGGAAGAGTTGAGCGTTGCCCTAAAAATAGTGGAAACGGAGGACTGAACGTGGCGGTTCAATATGCTCTGTTCCCATCGCTAGCCCTATCTGCGTCTCGGCATCGCGGAATCGGCCCATATCCAACTACTCCTCAAAGGGCACTTGTCGTAAGATCTTTTGCAAGTTCCGTTGTATCCATTCTGACGCAAGACCTCGATCATTGACTCGTTGATGATCTCGATGAAAAACGTAACAATGACGGTTTCCGGTAGATCCGCTAGGTCCGAATCCTTTCGCTGGACCGGCCGCCGGGCTAAAGATCGTGCGACTACACTCTTTTAAGGAGTGATCGACATACCGCGGCGAGAGAGGGCCTGCGTTTCATGAACAGGCGACTGAAGCGTCCCTTATTACTGATCGCTTCCGCGCTTCTTGCGGGACTGGTTTTCATATTCGACTGCTTTGCGAACTACGACTACTCGGTGGCGGTTCTTTATCTAGCCGTTCTGGTACTTGTCTCCGCGGCAGGTAGCGGAAAGGAAGTCACGCGCGCTGCACAGGCGTGCGTCTGCCTTACATTGCTTTCCTGGGCGATTGTACATCTCGAAAGCCCGACACCGGCAAATGCCCTGCGCTGCCTTTTCGCCTGTATAGCCATTACCGTAACGGGTGCATTGCTAGTCAGCCGCAAGCGGCTAGAGGCCACTAAACTTGACCTCGAGCGTAGTCGCTCCGAGGTTGAACTCTTTGCCAATTCTGTGCCGTTCGTTCTATGGCGTTCCAACCCCCGCGGAGAAATCGAATACCTCAACGCAAGCTGGACGACGGTGACAGGGCTAGATCGTTGGACGGTCCTTGAAGGTCAGCGCTACAATGACGTGGTGCACCCGGAGGATATGGAAGCGCTTTCCGAGATTGTCTCGAAAGCGGTTGCGACCCGCACAACCACGAACATAAAGGTGCGGGTTCGTCAGGCAGACGGATCCTATCGCTGGATGCAGGTGTACGACAATCCGGCATACTCGCCTCTGACCGGCCTCGTGGAGCGCTTCGGTGGACTTTCGGACGTTCACGACGAGGTCGTTGCAAAACAGGAGCTTGAACAGCTCCGGAACGAACTGGAGATCAGCAGGACTGAGCTCATCAACTTCACGGATTCAGTTCCGCAGATTCTGTGGCGGGCCGACGGGCTGGGGAAGATCGATTTCTTTAATCGTCGGTACACGGAGATTACTGGCCGAGACGTCCAGCAGGCATTGGACCGTCAGGATTTCATAGAGGACTGCCACCCGGATGATCGGGAGGTATACCTGCGTCTGGTACGCGAGGCGGTCTCTTCGAAGATGGAGTTTCGTGCCAGCTTCCGTCTGCGTCATGCCAATGGAAGCTACCGCTGGATGTCGCTGGTGGGGCGCCCGGTCCACTCTGCTGAAGGATCAAACGAGATCCGCTACTATGGAGGCATATCCGATATCCACGACGAAGTGACTTCGCATCAGAAGGTGCGCGAGCTGAATGAAACCTTGGAACAGCGTGTCGTAGAGCGAACAACGGAGCTCACTCGCACGGAGCGCCGGTATGCGGGGCTGTTCGACGTCAGCAACATGACATTCGCCGAGATGGATTTCAGCGCGGCGGAGTTGATCCTGGACGAGATCAAGGCTAGTGGCGTTACCGATCTGCGAAGTTACATGATTGCGCACCCGGAAGAACTGTCGCGCGCGCTAGGCTTGGTCCAGACTGTCCGGGTCAATCAAGCTCTGGCTCGGATGATGGGCTATGATAGCGTCGCCGACCTTGTCGCCAACCCTCCTGAACAGAACGCGGAAGACGGTCATGAAGTGCTCCTGCGCCAGCTCGAAATGTATTATTACGGTGTCGACGACATTGATGGTCGGACCGTGCTCGTCGGAAAGGGGGGGCGGCGAATTCCGGTTTACTTCACGGTAACGCGGCTCTCCGGAGGGTTGCACCTGTCCAGCCACGTCGATCTTTCTGAACAGGAGCGCGTCGAGCAAATACGCCAGGCTGCGCAGGCAGAACTTGCTCGCGCGAATCGCGTAGCGACGGTTGGCGCTTTCTCGGCGTCGATCGCGCATGAACTGAACCAGCCCATAGCCGCCATGGTGATAGATGCGAGGACGGGGTTACGCCTTATTGCCCGCGAAAAGCCTGGTTTAGATAACTTGGAACGCATCTTGGAGCGTGTCGAGAAGAACGCGCAACGCGTGGCGGGCATCGTACAACGGACCCGGGAGAACCTCGTGGCACGGCGACATGCCGGAAAGGCTATCGATCTCTATCTACTGGCTTTCGAAACACGCAGTCTAATCGACCATGATCTTAAAAGAGCCGATGTCGAGCTGGAAATTGTCTGCCCGGACAGTCTGCCGCCGGTCAAAGCCGACCCTGTCGCGTTACAGCAGGTCTTCGTGAATTTGATAACCAATGCGGTCGACGCGATGCGCGGCCAAATCGGGGTACGCCGAGTCACGCTGGAATTCCTCGAAGATGAAAAAACCGTACGGATTAAGGTGGCAGACACAGGACCCGGAATAGCCGAGGAGCACTTAGAGAAGCTTTTCGAGCCGTTCTTCACCACGAAGTCCTCGGGAATTGGCGTGGGGCTGCAAATCTGCCGGTCCGCCGTGGAAACCATGGGTGGCGAACTAACGGTGACCAATCCGGCCGGAGGAGGGGCCAGCTTCGAGTTTGACCTCCCGCTCGCGCTGGATGAGCTGGACGGAGAACTATCTGGCGCTACCGCGCCCTAAGGCTCTAACGACCTAGCTAGACGGCGGGCTGTACTCAAGCGCTTCTTTTCGGACGCTTCACAGTGGTCAAGCCTCGCCGCTGTCAGCAGGATGTGCACCGAGACTAGACCTCACGAAGGTTGGGCAAGCGCGGTTCGCAGAACGGTACTCATGCCCGGATTTCGGCTAGGAGCATCGTAGTACGTGCCCGGCGCTTTTCTCCACGTCCCTTTGAAAGTTCGAGATAGCGCCGACACCGCGCCATCTCGTTTCTCCAGAGATCCAGCCGTTCACTACCGCCACGAACCTCTCGTCTGCCGAGTGGCGACGGTTCGCGCAAGTCATCCGGGACAGCGCCTTTGAAATCGTGGTCCAGGATGAGAGTTGGGAAAGCGGCTCAAACTCTCCTGAGCCGGCTCACTGCGCGATCGGGCTTAAGATCGCCTTTGGTTCAAGGAAGCCTTCTAGGCCAAATTCACCGAATTCGCGGCCAATTCCTGATTGCTTGAAGCCACCGAACGGGGCAAGGGGCTCATGGGGAGCGCCGTTGATGACGACACGACCCGAGTCCAAACGCGAAGCGATGTCATTCAAGCGCGCCATGTCTTTGCCATGCAGGTAGGCCTGAAGTCCGTAGTCCGTATCATTTGCGATACGGATTGCGTCCTCGTCGTCGCGGTAGGTGATAACCGACAGCACCGGCCCGAAAATCTCTTCCCGTGCGATCCGCATGTCGTTTCGGACGTTGGTAAAGATCGTTGGTCGAGAGAACCAGCCGCGGGTTAGTCCCTCGGGTCTTCCCAAGCCCCCGGCAACCAAGTCGGCTCCTTCTTCAAGTCCAAGGCGGATGTAGGACTGAACCCTCTCGTACTGCTTCTCGCTTACCATCGGGCCGACCCTGACATCGGGGTCCGTAGGCAACCCCGTCTTGAATTGTGTGATTTCGTGTTTCAGACGTTCCAGCGCTTCGTCTATCCGGCTCTCGGGGACCAGGATGCGGGTACCTGCAACGCAGGCCTGGCCGCTGTTCACGAGTCCCATTCCCAGCACGGTCGCGATCACGTTGTTGAGGTCCGCGTCATCGAGAATGATGTTCGGGCCCTTGCCACCCAATTCAAGCGTCACCCGCTTCATCGTATCCGCGCCAGCCCGCAGTATTTCCTTTCCGACTGCGGTCGATCCCGTGAAAGTCACTTTCGCGATATCGGGGTGGCGACTGAATTCGGCGCCGACGACGTCACCGCGCCCGTTGACGATATTGAAAACGCCCTTCGGCAACCCGCCTTCATGAAGGCATTCAGTCAAAAGCTGGGTCTGTATGGCGCTCATTTCGCTGGGCTTGATCACGATCGTCGTGCCCGCTGCGATCGCGGCCGCCAGCTTGGAGCAGATGAAGCCGTAATTGCTGTTCCACGGAGTTATGGCGGCGGCAATCCCAATCGGTTGCATCCTGACTTCCGCGTTTCCGATACGTCGCGTAAACTCGTAGTTTCCGAGCACCTGCGCCATGTGGAGGAAAGCGGATGCGGCATTCGCTACGGCGAAACCAGTGAAATACTGTGGTGCGCCGTATTCCTCCGCCATGGCTTGCGTAAGTTCGGCACTGCGAGCGGAGACTGCAGCGCTCAGGCTCTCCAGCATTTGAATCCTTTCCGACTTGCCGCTCCGCGAAAAAGCTGGAAAAGCACGCTTTGCCGCGGCGATAGCGTCCCGTGCGTCCGAAAGGTCACCGAGGATTACCGTGCCAATTCTTTCCTGCGTCGAAGGGTTGAACAGGTCGGCGGTCTCCGTGCCGTGCGGGGCGACGAAACGCCCGTCAATGTAGATATTGTCGATGTTGCGCATGTCTATCTCCATAGGGAAGTGATGCGGACTATCTGGCAATTTTTCATTGCATTGATAAGCTGAGCGAACGCGGACAGGCTGATAAGGATTTACGGACAATGTTGCGAGGTACCCTGGCCGAACTGGAAGCCGTAATGACTGTGGCTTCCCACGCCGGGTTTCGCGCCGCCGCCCGCGAGCTTGGCGTATCGTCCTCAACGCTAAGCCAACAGATAGCTACGCTCGAGGCGCGGATGGGCGTTCGCCTCTTCAATCGATCGACCCGAAGCGTAGCACTGTCCGCGGCGGGTAAGCTGTTTGTAGCGGAGATCGCGCCGGCACTAGCAACGATCCGCAATGCAGTCGATCTGGTTGACGAGCACAGAAGCGTACCCACGGGCACCCTACGCATCAATACCTCGGTTGGTGCCTCGCGAATGGTCCTTTCACCGCTCGTGCTGGAATACATGAGGCGATACCCCGGTGTCGGCGTGGAGATTGTCACCGAAGGCGCGCTGGTGGATATTAATGCCAAAGGCTTCGATGTCGGTATCCGGATCCGCGAAGCTGTCCCGCCGGATATGGTCGTCGTGCCGATCACCCATTCCGTACGCCCGGCGATCGTTGGCACGCCATCCTATTTCGAGGTGAAGGGCATCCCGGGGGTGCCCTCCGACTTGCAAATGCACGACTGTATCCGCGGGCGCATGGCGAGCGGTTCGATCTATCGCTGGGAGTTTGAAAGGCGAGGCGAAGCTTTCACTCTGGATGTGCCTGGGCGGCTTACGCTCGACGAAAGCGATCTCATGCTGCGGGCTGTAAGGGAAGGCGTGGGATTGGCCTATCTCAATGAATGGCAGGTCGCAGACGATCTCTCGGCTGGACGCCTGATTCAGGTCCTGGCCGATTGGACCCCACCCTATCCCGGCCTATGCCTCTATTATCCCGGCCGGCGCCATATCCCGGCAAAGCTACGCGCCTTTGTGGATTTGGTTAAAGCGGTCGCATGGGACTAGAGGCTTATCGGCTCAGGTGTCATCGTTGAGGGGTCGAGTTCCCTCACGGCCTTCGCGGTCGTCGGGTACGGTCGGTCCACTCATCGCCCTCCCGCGTCAGGATGCGACAGTGCCGCTCAGTTCGACATGTATCGTGAAGCGGCTGCCATCCCATCAAATCTCGTAGCTCCTTTTAGGGCCTTCGGGCGCCCGTGTTTTGAAAGGAGCTCTTCCGCCTTCCTTGCTCACGAGAGCCACCTGGAATTCATCACTGTCCTCTCTGCGTTGTCGATGTTGCCGAGCATGGGAAGGCATGGTCGAATCCAACGGTTCGTGACGAACCGTTGGAGCACTGGCTTTACCGTCATAACGAACGTGGGTTCAGGAATGAATTCCCGGCATCCGGCCTGCCCCTTGGCCCGATGACTGAAGCGGCTTCCGGCGGGAACGTCCCGCCTCCGCCGTGCGGCCATGGAGCGGGTCCGCTCCGCCCGCAAGGGTTCCTCCCGCTCCGCGAGGCGGTCGCCCGCCAGACGTCGTCCTCGCGGGTCGGGACCTGCGTCCCGGCGACCGCAGCGCTGCGGGCTTGGGTGTTGAGGGTGCTCTTGAACCACAGACCCGGAACCGGCGACCGGACTTAGCCAACAGCGTATCCTGTCGTTACCTATCGAACGCCCCGCACCGTAACGGACACAAAGGAAACAACTAGATGTTGCACTTGGTGTCGACCGTAACCAAAGGTCGTGCAGTGGATTATACGTACGCACTAATCAATGTCAGCGGCGCAATCGCCCCAGGCAAGGCCTGATGTGGATCGGACTGCGCGGGTGAATACTTGAACCGTGTAGATTAACACTAATCTCAAGAGCAACTTGCGAATCGGCAAGAGTAGGTTACTGCTTACGTGCCACGATCATGTGGCCCAGGGGATTATCAAATGACTTCCGTTATTCGCGCTGCACTTTCTGCGGCGGTCTTTTCGTGCGTGCTCGCCTCGTCTGCATTTGCAACAGGAGCTATCGCAGTCAACGATTCTACCGGCACTGCAGCAGAAGAAGCAGGATACGCCGTCGGCTACGGCTCGACCAAGAAGGAAGCGTCTTCTTCAGCTATCAGCGAATGCAAATCTGCAGGCAATGAATCATGCGAGGTCGTGCTGACCTTCGAACAGTGTGGCGCATACGTCGGTAACAAGGCGAGCTACGGCACCGGGATCGGCAAGACCGAGAAGGCCGCTACTCAGGCGGCGATGGCCGATTGCCCAGAATGCAAGCTGATCGTAGCGGACTGCCATTAAACCAATCGGCCCGCTGGCCTCCACCGGCGGGCTAACACTCTAAGGCGCTCAAATCACTGTTCAAGTATTCGGGCAGTCTGGCTTCGCCTTCCACTGGAGCTTGAGATACGCGAGTCCGATACCTATATCGAACATATGTGAGCGGAAGCCGCCTTTGCGGTATCTATTCCGCCGCCTCGCCTCAAGGAGACAATCATGCCCGACCAGCACAGCGCTCCTGCGCTATCGCACCTCTATGACCCAAAGGTTCTGGCCAAGAAGCATAGGATCTCTATCGATGACGCTGTGAAGATCATCGCGGTGCACGGATCAGACCGTAAGGCGATCGACAAAGCAGCGCGCCGGGTCGCAGCTTAAAACAAACGCGCCGACCTCTACCCGAAGGGAGGCCGGCGCACGATCGCCGCGTCGCGAGAGGAGGCGCGCTGCAGCACTGGGAGAGAGGGTTGAACCGATGTTTGACTGGGGCTGCTGGCCTTTGAGGCTTAACGGATTGTTAACCGACGCGGCGCATGACTTAGGTGCTTCAAGTTGTGAGAGACGAGAAGTTGTCGGCAGGCTCGCCTCGTCCAATGGTCGCGAGCCTGCTGGTTCGCCAGCGGCGATATCGCCCCCTTGCTGCTGTTGCCGTCGAGCGTGAACTGTGCCGAACGTCTGTTGCGCCAGTCGTTGCGCACTCCGCCATGCCGGAATAGCCATTCGTTTCAAGGTGGAACTGGGCACGGTAGAGCTTGGCGGAGCCGAAGCACAGTGAGGGTTGTTCGCCTGCTCTTCAGCCTCCGCGCGCTTGTCTTCCAGAACTCCGAGACGCCGCTGGTGCTGGTGCAGGCCGAAACGAAGGTCCGCTACCTGTTCCTCGAGCGATCTGCGTCCCTCCACTCCGTCATGATACTGGCCGAGCAGAAGCTTGACCACGAACTGCTGGTCGTCCCGGGTCTTGTCACCAGCCGCGACCAGCGCAAGACGTCTCTTTCCGATCCTTGTCTGGAGCGACGCCGTCTCAAGCCGGGTCTTCGCCAGTCCGGATATCGAGCGTCGTAGTTGTTTTGTTTGCGGGCAATGTCGGTCCCTTCGAGCCGATCCTCTGCGTCAGGTCCTTCAGCCGCTCCGTGGCCAGTTCCGCCACCGACGATAGCTTCGCCATCAGTTGCCGATAGGCCATGTCGAGATGAGTAGCCGACAGCCCCAGCGACTGGTAGAACGAGACCTTGAGGTCTCCAGTCCAGACGCGTCCGGCCCTGAGGAGGGCGAGCAGCAGGCGTTCAGCACGGGCCATGACCGAGGCGTATTCGCAAAGCACCGGACCGAGACGCGAAATATCGCTCCCGCTCAAATCCAGCCTTGTTTCGAACGTCCTTATCAACCGTCTGGGTCGTTGCCATCTCCGACTATGACAATGGTCAGGCGAAAAACGATCGGCCGTAGGCTTGCTTAGGAATCTATTCAGAGCGAAGGAAAGTGAT
Organism: Rhizobium sp. Leaf306; assembly: GCF_001423425.1. GTDB lineage: Bacteria > Pseudomonadota > Alphaproteobacteria > Rhizobiales > Rhizobiaceae > Neorhizobium > Neorhizobium soli. The sequence continues at coordinate 101,319 of NZ_LMNX01000003.1, read as the reverse complement.
TTCGACCGTTCGTGACGAATACCCAATTCTACCTGTCACAGCAGCTGACACACCCGAAGCCACTCGTTCTAAATCTGCAGATCTCCGGTGCTACCCCTACCCAAACAGATAGGTATCAGACGGCCAGTTTGTGATGCTAATACCTTAGCACTACATCTCTCGTTCAGAGGCAATCAGCGGCGATATCCGAGCTCTGACAGCCCAGACCGACGGAGCCCGCGGCTTCCCCGTAAGCCATCATCTACGGCGATCGCTGGTTCGTAGAATCAGTCTCTGCCGGAGGAGGAAGGAGGGCGGCGTTTTGTAGGCTGCCGCGTTTTGGTATTCGTCGAGAGGGAGGCCGTATGTTCGAGATAGCCAGCGACGCCAGTTCACTAGGTCTGAAAAATATCAACGCTGCATCCCAGTGGTCACGATCGAATATGGTGGCAGGTCCATTTATCCGAGGCGTTGCTCGTCGAGCTGCTGACTTGAGCGAACGATGGTCGTTAATGGGCGTTCTATCCGCAGGAGTTGGCATCTGTCTGGATAATTCGGGGATAGGCCAGGGCTCGACTTCCAATCTATATTTGGTGGCACTATTTCTAGGCTCGCATGGTCAGAGCCCTCGCTTCACATCGTTATGGACCTTTGCCTGTTCCATGATGGTTGTTTCGAGTGGTGGCACGAACCTGTCATACTCTATCTGGCTCTCTGGGGACAAACTGCTGGCTTTGACCGTCGTTCTGGTTGTTGCCCTTACTCTTCTGTGTCAGCGGAGGCGTAGGGATAAACTCGGCAGACGAGCTGACATCGCGAGCAGCGAACGCCAAGAACTCGCTGACGCACTGCCGCATGTAGTTTGGGGCACAAGCACAGGCGGCCAATGCGAATTCCTCAATGACCGTTACACGGAGACGTTCGGCATCTCCCGTTCCGATGCGATCCACGAGCAGAGCTGGATCGATCCAATACATCCCGCGGACCTCGACAAGATGCAGGGCGCATGGCGTATCGCGGTCGATACAGGAAGCGCGTTCTATTCAGCTCATGCCCGGATGCGGATGAACGACGGTTCCTACCGCTGGATGGAGGCTGTCGGTCGATCGGTCCGGTCGCCGACGACGGGCGAGACGTCGAAGTGGTTCGGCAGCCTGATAGACGTTCAAAGACAGGTCGAAGATCGGGAGACCATCTCGCGATTGCAGTTCGATCTACAGGCTCGTTCAGACGAACGCGAAAAATGGATGGGTGGAGCCGACGAAAGGCTCAGGGCGATTTTCGAAACGAGAGAATTAGGCTGGATCGAATACGACGTGAGGTCGCTGGGCCGACTGGCAGGATCGCTTAGATCGCTGGGCGTCACGGATATCCGCAAATATCTCGAAAATCACCCCGCAGACGCTGAACACCTGAGGAAGAACGTCAGGATGCGGAATGCAAGTCAGCGCACGTGGTCGTCGCTGGGCTTCGGAAGCTTCTCAGACCTGAAGTCCGTAAGGAAGCTAACTCGAGGTAGACATGCGATGGACGTAGAGACAGCGATCTTGTCTGCGCTTGTCGCGGATGCGTCAGCTGTCTGTGGTCTGGCGAACCTATCGGATGTTGGCGGTACGTCTCGGGTTTTCGCGTTCACAGTCTCGATTTCAGAACACGGGATTGCGAGAGCGGCTTTTCTCGACACTTCGACCTCGGGTGATCGCTCGAACACAGCTGGCGATGCCCGCAGGGAACTCGCACGGGTGAACCGGATCGCTGCCGCGTCCGCTCTGTCGGCATCACTTATCCATCAGATTAGCCAGCCCATTACAGCGATTTCGCTCGAAGTTGCTACAGCGACAAGGTTGATCGCGTCCGACGTAAACGGTGTCGCAGCGGTCGCCAAAGTCATGGAGCGGCTACGCTGGAACACCCAGCGCCTGTCGGATATCGGCACGTCAGCTCGCGACGCCCTGAAGAGCGGGCACCAGACCCGCGAGCCCATAGACATTGTCGAGGTGATAGCCCGAACCTATGATCTCCTCCTCGATCCTCTGGACGCCAAGCGAAACAATCTTTCGATCGTGGCAGAGGAAGGTCTCCCGCTGATCTCGGTGGACCGCGTCGCGCTCCAGCAGGTGATCTTCGCGCTTCTACAGAATTCACTGGAAGCTAGATCATCGACGGGAGAACCGCCGGATATCTCTGTCACGATCACACGTACGAAGACGACAGAGCTCAGTATAGTAGTTGCGGATCGTGGCCCTGGAATACGGCGAGAACACGCTGGGCTTCTCTTCGACCCGTTTTTCAGCACGAAATCCGATCATCTCGGGTTTGGTCTCACGGTTAGTCAAAGCATTGTAGAGGGTTTCGGCGGCTCCCTAAGCCTCGTTAACAGACCGGGTGGAGGGGCTAGAGCAGAGCTGTCGGTACCCTTGAAAGAGGCGAAGAGACGCGAGACGGCGATGTAGAAGCGCCCGCGTTTTGAGAATGAAATGGCAGCGCTATCGAAGTCGTCAATCTATCCGCTGAGACAACCGCTAGAACGACGTCGGCGAGCGTCCTAATGGATGGATTACCGTAGTTTGCGAGACGTGACGCAACTACCACCGGCACAACGGAACCGGGAAATTCGCGCGCACTCAGCCCCTTACAAGGACACACGTGCCGTCGTCGAAACAGAACGCCCGCCGCCGAAGCCAAACCGATGGCACGTCCTTCCAGAGTGCATCATTTCCGGCTGAGCGCCAGTACAAGCGCAAGCAAGCCAATACCCATGAAGTACAGTCCAAACGCCATCTGAAGGCTTGGAACTACCCTAACGGCGCGGGCGATTGCCCCGCGACGTCCGGGGTGAAGGTGAGGCATTGTCATCGCTTCGGCTCCTTAGCGTTCAAAACGCGCTGCCTCTCCCTTGGTGCTTCATGCGCCTCGAAACGCCTGCCCTCGAGCGCCGCACTTACCTTTGCAACCCGCGGGACTGAACCTGTGACTACACGATCCGGCTTCGTTATTGGCACGGGCACCGTTTCCGGAAACACTAGATCCGTAATCGACGTTGCAGAGGCGGTGGCCATCGGTGCGTTCACCGCAATCGACGCCGCGATGGCGGAGACCGTAAGGTAGTTTCTGATCTTCATTGTCAGGGACATTTGCTTTCCTCTCTGTTGTGACGAAAAGAGGTTCGAATTCGTCATCAGGGAAGGATAAGGACCCACGCAGATGGGGGGTATTCTATACTGGTTTCGTTCGGGTAACCTTTTGGTATTAACAACTTCGCCGGTGAGTGCCGTTTCGTCGATGAGTCAACCGTTTCGACCTTTTGCGCGCGATCAACGGGGAGCCGCACCGCTGCTTACACCAAGGGTGGCAGAAGATTCATTAGCAACACCATTATCAGGCCAACTGCGGAAACGAGCGACTGAATGACGGATATTGTCTTTGTCGCCTCGCCCATCGTCATGCCGAAGGATTCTTTGACGAGCCAGAAACCCGCGTGGTTCGCATAATTGAAGAAAAGAGAACCGCAGCCGATCGCGAGAGCAAGAAGAGGAGTATTAACGGCTTCAGCATTGGCGAGCGGTGCGAGTAGACCCGACGCGCCGACAATTCCCACTGTCGCAGAACCCGTGGAAACCGACAGAAGCATCGAGATAATCCAGCCGAGGATCAATGGACTGAGCTGGAATTGCTGGCTCATTTGAACGATGGCGTCTCCGACCTTGGCGTCTGTCAATACGTGCTGGAACGCCCCGCCGCCGGCAATGATCACCAGGACGTTGGCGATTGGCTTCAAGCTCGCCGACAACGAGGTTCGGAGCTTCTCCGCGTCCCCCGAATGGGCGTAGACCAAAACACAGGCCGCGAATATAACGCCGATGACCATTGCGATCACCGGGTCTCCTACGAATGCGGCGATCCGGGATGCGGCCGTGTCTTTCGGCATAACGAGTTCCAAGATGGCGTTCAGTAGCATCAACAGGGCGGGTAACAGCGCGACCAGTACGCTCAACGCAAGTCCGGGCCGCCAGCCGGACGTGTTAGGAGCATCTTCTGCCGATCCGGAGAATTGTTGGACTAGGGACGGGTCCGGCCTGACTGCGAGCCGCGGAGTCACGAATGCGCCGTAGAGCGGGCCGCCGAGTACGATCGCCGGAATGGCAGCGACAAACCCGTAGAGCATCGTTGCCCCGATATTGGTCTTCAAAGACGCGATGGCTGTGAGTGGCCCGGGATGCGGCGGAACCATGCCATGCATCGCCGCGAGGGCGGCAATGACCGGAACGCCGACATAGACGTATGCCGAACCTCGAATTCGCCCTGTTTCGTCGAGCTTCCTCGCTACACTGAAGATCATGGGAAGCATCACGACAAGGCCGACCTCGAAGAACATCGGAATGCCTATGATGAAAGCGACGCCGGACATTGCCCACGGGAGGAGCCTGATCGACGTTCTCTTGATGATCGTCTCCGCTATCCCCTCCGTTACCCCGGTATCGGCAAGTATCTTCCCGAGCATCGCACCAAGCGCGACGACAAGGCCAATCGCGCCGAGGGTATTTCCCGCGCCGCTCTCGACTGACTTCAGGACCTTGTCCATGGGCATTCCGGCGGCGAGGCCAACCAGTATTGAGGTAACGATCAGAGCGAGGAGCGGGTGAATCCGTATGCGGGATACGATCAAGCCCACAAGAAGGAAAACTCCTCCGACGGCGATCGCGAGAAGTTGGACGTCTGAGCTGCTCATTTTGTGTTCCTGAACGGTCGCGATTGCGGAGGTTTTTCGCCGTCTGTTGCCGAATTCGAGATCGAATCTGACAAGATCTAAGCCGTCGTCTTGTACCATCGCGCACGGACACGTTTATCATTTCGCATGTCTCGGGATAACGGCGGATGAACTCGGGAGAGCGGGCCTTTGGTACAAAGCAAATCCGGCGGGCGCCCGGCTGGAAGTATCTAAGGCACAGCAAGCGGCCTTCATACGAGGATCGGGAACGCCCCGCAGGGCGTACGATCAGCACTTTGATACCAGAGGCGCGATGAGGCGCGGACTTCGCCGTAGCGAAGCCTTCCACCTCGCAGCTCCTAACAGTCCTTCCGCCATGCGAATGTTTCGAAGGCTAAGCACGGAAGGTGAAATCGTCCTCGATCGCGAGGTCGGTGCATTGTTCCTTCGTTAAGCGGAAGCGGCATCCTACAATAAAAGAGGTTCTCAAACCTATTGGCTCTCCCAAACATCAGGAGAGCCTCATGACAGAAACCGCTTCGACGACCCCGACGAAATACGCCGACCTCGGAGACCGGAAGATCGCTTACCGGAAGTTTGGTAGCGGGACGCCGCTTGTCCTCAATATAAGGTTCCGCGGCACCATGGACTCCTGGGACCCGCTGTTCCTCGACGAACTTTCAAAGAACTTCACGGTCGTCATCTTCGACTACACGGGCCTCGGTGCATCCACCGGAACTCCGACCTATGACCGCGCCTCCCTCGCGAAGGATGCCAAGGATCTGATCGACTTTCTCGGCCTAGAGAAGGTCGTCATCGGCGGCTGGTCGCTCGGCGGCGTTGTCGCTCAGAAGTTCACCGCGACTTATCCGGAGATGGTCTCTCACACGATCCTCATCGGCACGGCACCTCCGGGCAAACCCGAGGTCAGCGGCGAGCCGCTTTTCATCAAGACCGCCATGCATCCATTCAACGGCCTCGAGGACCAGACCATCCTGTTCTTCGAACCCGATTCCGAACGAAGCCGCGAAGCCGCCCGCAAGTCTTACGACCGTATCGAAAGCCGCAGAGTCGATCGTTCCCCGGTAATTCCGGAGGCCGTTTTCATGAAGTTGCTAAGCGAAGCCAAGGACAAGACGACGATCTATCCCGATCCCGAAGGCGCGGATATGGAGTTCCTTGCTTCCGGCGCGCATCCGCTTCTGGTCATCAGTGGCGACCATGACATCGCTTGCCCAATCGAAAACTGGTTGCCGCTAACGACCAAATGGAAGACCCTGCACCTCGTCACCATTCCCCAGGCAGGACATGGGCCGCATCATCAGGAGCCCGCATTCTGTGCGGACGCCGTCGCGTCATTCGTGGAAAACGTTCTCTGACCTGCAAACGATAAGGCCTCGGCCAGAGGCCACAATCCGTGGCCTCTGGCCGGGATGGCGGTTAGGCGAGGCGGCTTAGGAGCTGTAGCGACAGCGGTTCGGCGAGCAGCTCGTCGAAATGGGACTGCAGCGAGCGGAACGGAGCCGCGGAGCCGTGAGCGTCGAGCGTCGCGGCAGTCTCCCACGCTTCAATCATGACGAACACCGTGGCGTCATTCCGGTCCACATGCAGGTTGTAGGCTAGGCATCCGGGCTCTTTCCTGACATACGGAATAATCTCTTCGAGCCGACGGCGAAGTTCTTCCGCCATGCCGGATTTCGCCTTCAGTATTGCGACGAGGTGTACGGTCTGGTTAGCGTCCATTGTTCTGCGCTTTCTTGCTCTGGTCTTCCGTCGCGACATGCTGACGGATGGGCGACGTCACGGATCGGGGAGGCGGCCACCGGAGTTGCCGCCCGGTCTTGTCAAACACCCTCGAGAACGATCTTGCCCTTGGCCTTGCCGCTTTCGAGCGGGGCGTGGGCCTTCCTCGTGTTTTCCGCGTTCATCGGCGGATGACTTCCCTAACCGTCGTCTTGATCTTGCTGATGTCGATGAGGGTGGCAAATCCAATGTTCGGGAACTGAGAGCTCAAGGAGCGATCGAAAGGCGCCTCCCCGGCGGCAACGAGTGTCTTGACGCTTGCTCGGCCTACCGCCAACACGGATTCCCATGCTTTAGGGACCGTATACTTAGGTGAATGTTTGGACGCGACGAGGTCGATGGGCTCGTTCACAACAACCACGGCCTGCGGATTTTCAATCATCAGTCACTGTTACAATCGATAGGGTAGAGTGGGACACAGAGCAGATGTCAAACGAGGCACAACGCGCTTGTCACGTTGCGCTACGCTTGAAGCCTGAAGGCTTCATGGTGGGGGGACCGAGCAGGAAACGAGGAGCGGCACATTCGCCGCACCCTCTTTTACAAACGGGACGGCGCTACTTCGCCGTCGCTGCGTCTTCGATCACTTTCGCCACGCGGTCGGGATGCGAGACCATCACGACATGTGACGCGCCCTTGACGACGACCGTCTCCTTAGCTTTCGCGCGACCCGCCATCCATTTCAATGCCTCCGGAGGGATGTTCTTGTCGGCCGAGCCGTAGATCGACCAGGATGGGATATCCTTCCAGCCCGCGTTCGTAGCGGCTTCGCCGAGAGCGACGTCGGTGACCGGACGCTGCGATGCGGCCATTGCGAGAGCTGCCTTCTCGGGAACGTCGGCGGCGAACTGCTTGTGGAACTTGGCCTGCTGGATGTAGAGGTCCTTCACCCCGTTCTCCAGCTCGACGGGCTTGTCGAGTGTTGGTGGAAGAGTGCTGCCCGGGAACTTGCCCGTCAGACTAAGCGAGGATTCGCCGATGTCCGGCGCGAAAGCGGAGACGTAGACGATAGCCTTGATCTTGCTGTCGCTGGTAGCCGCTTCCGAAATAACGGCACCTCCGTAGGAGTGGCCGACGAGCACTACTGGCGTGTCGAGACCCGAAACGATCCGCTTCACGTAAGCGCTGTCGCTTTTTACGCTGCGAAGGGGATTGGCGACCGCGACGACCTTGTAGCCGTCCTTCTCGAGTTTCGCGATCACACCGTTCCAGCTGGAGCCATCGGCGAACGCACCGTGCACCAGGACGATAGTGGGTTTCGTTTCAGCTGTCCGGCCGGGCGTCGCGTTCAAAGCAGTTGCGAGCAGGGCTGAGCACAACATCGTTTTTAACATGGAAGCTCCTTATCCGTTGATATCTTCGGATGCAGGAAACAACGTTAGGACAGTGTTTTATTGTATGATTGAGGTATGAGTTCGGGTGGAATGACTGCGGCAGCAAGCATGCGCCGTCGATGTGTCCGGCATCATATGCCATCGACGGCACGCCGGCCAACGATGGTTCACTCAAAAAAGCTGCTGTTGTCGACCCTGACCCGACCAACGATCCCCGGCTTGAGGTCGGCCACGGGAGCGACCATTCTGACCAAAAACGGATACTTGCCCCTCATCGACGCACCGTCGCCCCGGCGGAAGTCAGAGCTAGAGCCATAGTTGAGCTCGACATAGACTGTCCCCCTGACGTCCAGTTTTACGTCTCGCGGACCTATTTCCACGACGCGAATATCGTCGGCGATGACCTCGTCGACAACGGTATGAGTAGAAAGCTCGTCCAGTTCCTGAACGACGCTGTCGGTGAGAGCGTCGATCGCTAGATCATTGGCATGCTCTGAAACTGCGACGGAGATCGCCGAGCGCACGTCCGCGACAGCGCTAAGAAACCGCATCATGGCTTCCAGCGCCTGCTCCATGAATACCGCGACGGCTTCGTCTCCGTTGACAAGGGTACCGGGTCTGACGTGGGTATGCTTAGAGAGATCGTCTACGACTGCGCGCAGTCGCTTGTGCGCATCACCGATATCGATGCCCAGCTCCTCGAGCACCTTGTCCGATATGCCGCCTTGGGTGGCGTACACCATACGATGCACGCGAGTGGGCTGGTCCTTGAACTCGATTTTCAGTTTTTCGCAGTCCTTTTTCTGCTTCTCGCGATAGGCCTCGTACCAATCGCAGGATTTGACAGCCTCTTCAGGAGCAAGAAGGTGAAGGATGTAGGTCACCACCTCCCGCATTCCCGCCGCGAACAGGTTGGCCCTGATGGGGTTCGCGCTGTCCCAGGCCACGCCGAGAGAACCGGCGAGGACGGTTCTGGCGAATTCGTCGGGGAGCATGGAGGAAAGCCTTTCGGCAAGGGCGAGGGTAGACGAACGCAACACGACATCGGTCCTTTTTTCCGGTGGCCGGCGGCCACTATTAGTCATTATTCAGCGTCGCACATCCCGGACGTCCCTTCGAGGATACGCTCCGAGATAGCGAGATCAATCGGCGGCGCCTCCGCGAATTGACCGAGCAATCGTTCGACGCGTCGACGGTCCTCGTCGAAGGTAGCGGCAGTGGCAGAGCCCGCAAGGCTGTTCGCGCATCTCAGCTGCCACGTGAGGGCGGACTGACGGGACGCCAGCTCGAAGCCCCGTGACAACCATAGACGGCCGTCGCCGTCGCGGCGCTGCAAAAGTTTGGTGCCCTTGAGGCGCAGCAGTTCCGGCTCGCACCAGCCTGCTTCCCCGGATAGTGCCATTTCAAGAAGTTCGAGAACGATACGTTCGCCGCCGATCATGACCGTATTCTCGAGCCTTGGCCCGTTGCCTCCGATCCTCAAGCTGGCTAGGGCGGTAGAGGGCGCGACCATGTCCGTGCCGAGAGCGTAGTCGAAACCGTTCGCCCATTCCTGCCAGCGAACGAGCGAGTTCCGGGTCGAGATGTCGCGAAGTATCTCGAGATAGTATCTCCCTTTCTCATTCATGCCGAGGCCGAAATACACCGGGCACACACCGACCGAAAGCGCGAGGCAGGTCGAGATCGGGTGATCGACCTCCATTACGTCCGCTATCAACTCGTCCAGCAGATCAAGTGATTTCCTTATTTCGCCACGCAGGTAGGCAGTCTTCGCCATGATCATCAGGCAAAGGGTTTTCTGGCCGAAATTCGCCCCGCTCGTAAGCGTGCCCCTTAAATTCACACCGTTTGCACGAAGGGCCTTTTCCGCCATTGCAAACGCGTCGGCGTGACGGCCGAGATAGTGGCTATTGTGCGCCAGTATACGGTTGACGGCAGACTCCGCTGCGTCTCCCATCTCGTTTTTTAACGTCAACGCCAGCTCGTAGGCCTCGCGATATCTTCCCTGCGTGGTCAGGACGGCGCAGATTCCGCTTTGAGCTCGCAGTATCTTTGTCGTTTCACCGAGCCTTCGGGCCGATGACGCGGCGAGATCGAATTGTCGTATCGCTTCCGCGTCACCCGCGACGCTGTGGACGTTGTAGGCGATAGCGCCGTATGCCGACCGGAGCTGGGTGTCGATCGCGGGGTCTGGTGCATCCGTTTGATCGAGGGCTGCGATAGCCTTCTCGATGTAGAGAAACTGCTCGTTCATCAGCCCGAGCTGTGTCCAAAGCAAACCCGAACCCGCGACGAGCTCCAGGAACAGCCGCGTATCTCGTACCGTCTCGGAGAACGCCAGCGCCAAGCGCAAGTCGTTGATCAGTCCGCCGTAGCCGGACAGCCATTGGTATGTCGCCAGATTGTCCCAATCGAGCTCTGCATCCCGCAAGCGGGAGAGGACAAGGCGAGCGTGCGCCTCCCGCGCCGTGGTTTCCCTCATGGACGACCGAAGTTTTATCGAGGCGTACTCCCTCGTTGTCTCAAGCAGTCGGAGCGCCGATCCGGCGTCCGACCTGCTAAGGAGGGACTTCGACTGCAGACCCCAGATCGCGTCCTCGATGTCGTCGTTGCGGAGGAGCGTACCGCAAACCGCGGCCGCGCCCTCTCTGGAGAAGGTCTGTGCGAATACGGATAGCACCTGCAGGACCGTCTTCTCGTTCTCCGTCAGGAAGCCGTAACTCCAGTCGAGCGTCGCCTGGAGTGTCTGCTGGCGATGAGGTGCGGTGCGACGTCCACGTCGGAGCACTGTCAGGGGTTGGTCCAGGGAGTGCAGGAGCTGGTCGAGTCCGAGGTCGATAACCCGGGCAGCGGCGAATTCGATAGCCAGAGGAATCCCGTCCAGCTTCCGGACGATCGCGGCGACACGTACTAGATCGTCGATCTGGTTTAGGGAGCCGACATCAAAGGAGTGCTCGACGCGGTCCATGAACATCGCCATGGCCGAGTAGCCGGACGGACTGGACGGACTCTCACCCTCCGCGGGAGTGTCGAGCGGGCCAAGGCGTCGGACCATCTCCGACGGTATGCCGAGCGTTTCCCTGCTGGTCGCGAGGATGAATACGTTAGGGCAGGCAAGGCTCACCCTTTCGATCACTTCTGCGGCCTGTTGGATAACGTGTTCGCAGTTGTCGAAGACGAAGATGAGCTTGCGCTGACCGATGGCGGTGATAACCCCAGGCATGGGATCGGCTCCGTATACCGACAATCCCATCAACGAGGCGAGTGTCGCCCCGATGCTCGCTCCGGCGCTCAGTGCAGCGAGGTCCAGGAAGAAAGCGGATTCGTAGTCGTCGCGGATCCTGTTTGCGAATGCGATCGCGACGGTGGTCTTCCCGATGCCGCCGGGACCGACGACGCTCATGACGCGCGTCCTTCGCGCATTGAGGCACCTCTGGATAAAGTCTTCTCGACCTACCACGGCCGTATGGATGCCGGGCAAATTCCCCCTGATTTCAGGGGCGCGCGGTGCGGGCATCTCTGAGGGTTTGTGGGTTTGAACGGATGCGGACAGCAAGTAACCGCGACCTGCGACGCTCTGCACGAGGCCGTCGGTTTCTTCTGGTTCAAGAGCCTTCCTGAGGGCCATTATCTGGACGCGCAGGGAATTCTCAGCAGACGAGCTTCCGGACCAGACGGCGTCGAAGAGTTCTTCGCGAGTGACGACTTCTCCGGCTTTCGAGGCGAGTACGACAAGGATATCCAGTGCCTTCGAGCCCAGCTTTACAGGCTGTCCCGCGCGCGTGAGCTGCCGTCGAGATTCATCGAGTTCGAAATCGAGAAATCTCAATACCGCCATTCAGTTCCCTCAGCCTCACTAGCCATTGGACAGGACAAAGCGGTCCAAGCGGAACGCCATCATCGTCATAACCCGTCGGAAGCTCCCGCCATACCTAGCCATAGGGTTAGCTTGATCAGACCATAGTGCCCGTCATAACTGGACGGGCATCGAAGGGGACGAAACAAGATGAAAATCGGTAAAGCCGAGGTCACACGCATCGAGGAATATCACGGTCTGGGGTTTCCGCCGCAGGCGTTCCTTCCCGACTGGAGCGACGCGGCGGTCGAAAAACACCTCCAATGGATGGTTCCCGACCACTACTCGCCGAACGACGGGCGGCTTGTTGGATCGATACATAGCTGGCTGATCAGACTACCGAACCTTACCGTGCTGGTCGACACATGCAGCGGCAACCACAAGAACCGTCCCGACAGCCCGTTCTTCTCGATGATGAACTCGCGGTACATGGAAAACCTCGCCGCAGCGGGGGTAGACCCTGAAGATATCGATATTGTCTTCTGCACTCATCTCCACATCGACCACGTTGGATGGAATACCCGTCTCGTCGACGGCCGGTGGGTTCCGACCTTCAAGAACGCGAAATACATAGCTTCCCGTTCGGAGTTCGAGCTCCTGGTCGGCGAAGAGCAGCGCCTAGCTGACAACCAGCATATGATCATCGATACCATCCAGCCGATCATCGACAGCGACCAATGGCTTCTCGTCGATACGCCACACCACATCTGCGACGAGCTCTATATCGAGGAGAGTCCCGGCCATACCCTGGGACATTGCCATCTGACGTTGACGTCAGGCGGCGGCAAGGCCGTATTCACGGGGGATATCGTCCACCATCCCATCCAGGTTCACTTCCCGACCTGGAACTCGGGTGCATGCGCCGCGCCTGACCTAGCTGTTCCCACACGCCTCAAAATGCTCGAAGGCCTCAGCGAAACCGGGGACTGGCTTATGCCGGTCCATTTCGCAAGGCCTTTCTGCTGCCGCGTCGGCAGGCCGATCAACGAAGGCTTTGAATGCGTTATGGAGTAAGGTTAAGCCCAGGGCGTTGACGGCACGAGCAGCCTCAAGGGATTTTCATGTTCCCGCGGACCGAACCTAGAATGTCCTAGTTCGGGCGGACTTCAACTGCGGACATGGCGCTCATCTCCGTCATTTCTGTTGAGTCGTAGCGCCTGATGGCCGCGGAATGCAGTCGGCGTGAGGGCAATATTACCGGGAGCCTTAGTAGCAAAACCATTTTTCCGACGAGCCAAGTGAACTGTCGACCCATTGTCGTGACGTAGAGGGTCCTAGAGACGCTGGGACGCCTCATCTCCCGAGATGGTCCATATTATTGAAAGGGCCGCATCCTTCATTGATGCGGCCCTTCCCGTTGGGCAGCCTCAAGGGCTTCAGCCCTTCACGAACGCCAGGAGGTCCGGGTTGATGACGTCGGCGTGTGTCGTCAGCATGCCGTGCGGATAGCCGGGGTAGACCTTGAGGGTGCCGTTCTTCAGCAGCTTCACGGACAGGCGCGCCGCGTCGTCGATCGGGACGATCTGGTCGTCATCGCCATGCATGACCAGCGTCGGCACCGTGATCTTCTTGAGGTCTTCGGTCTGGTCGGTTTCCGAGAACGCCTTGATACCGTCGTAGTGCGCCTTCGCACCGCCGATCATGCCCTGCCGCCACCAGTTTTGGATGACGCCCTGGTAGACCTTCGCGCCTTCGCGGTTGAAGCCGTAGAACGGGCCGGAAGCGACGTCGAGATAGAACTGCGCGCGGTTGGCAGCAAGGCCATTGCGCAGGCCGTCGAAAACCTCCATCGGAAGGCCGCCCGGATTGGACTCCGTCTTGAGCATGAGGGGCGGGACGGCGCTGACCAGTACGGCCTTTGCGACGCGCTTCTGGGGCTCGCCATAGTTCGCGACGTAGCGTGCTACTTCGCCGCCGCCCGTCGAGTGCCCGATATGGACTGCGTTCTTGAGGTTCAGGTGTTCGTAGACGGCGGAAGCGTCGGCGGCGTACTGGTCCATGTTGTGGCCGTCAGCGACCTGGGACGAGCGGCCATGACCGCGGCGGTCGTGGGCGACGACGCGGTAGCCGTGCTGGACGAAGAAAAGCATCTGGGCGTCCCAGTCGTCAGACGACAGCGGCCAGCCATGATGGAATACGATCGGCTGGGCGTCTTTGGGACCCCAGTCCTTGAAGTACAGCTGGACGCCATCCTTGGTCTTGACGAATGCTTCGGTCATTTCGAATTCTCCTTTGATGTCCGCGGGTCTCTTTTTGTCGGCTGCGTCGGCGACCGGCACGAACATAGAGAAAGAGACGGCTGCCCCTGCAATGAGTGTCTGTCTGCGGGAAAGGTCGTAGGTCACAAGTCGCTCCATTATTCGTGCCAGTCTCGGCATGTGCTTGACACTAGAGGCGGCAATGACCGTATTATTGTAGGATCGGGCACGCTTGTTCGGGGCGAAAGCCGCGAGGGCTCGGCGCTTAGTCTACGTGCGCGCCGGGAGAGGCCTCACGGTGCACGCCGGGGTTCCGGCTCTTGCTTCCCGGCTGGGCAAGCTGCGTTGCCCAAGCTATCGATGGGCCACGATATCGCGGGGCATCAGACTTGAGGACGCTGTACGCGGCGACGCTGAGGACGACGATCCCGTAGGCCGCGATTACGGGCCAGATCTGCGGATGTCTGGGCGAATAACGATCGTATTTATCCATGTTCCGGATCTCCTTTGACGGAAATCCGTAGACCCGGACGGCGGATAGATATTGTACTAAGCGGTGTCGTTATCGCCCTTGTCTTTTCTCAACCCACTTTAAGTCGACGCCGGCCGCAACCTGTCGTTTTTCCTTTTACGGCCGAGATCCGAAGCCTTGAGGACATCTATGAACGCTCTGAGACCGGGCCGAAGCAATCTCCTGCCGGGATAGTAGAGGTATATGCCCGGGGTAGGGCGGGCACCTATCGTTGGCAACCTGTGCTACACAATTGCGGCACGGGCGGTCGAAATGATAACAAAGGGCGGCGACACCTACTACATCTACAAGCGCGTTCCGAAGCGATACGCGGCAGTAGAGAAGCGCGGGACCATCTGGCTTTCAGTCGGCACTGATTCCGCCATAGGAGCGAACCGGAAGGCCGGGCGCGTATGAGTTTCATGGAACAGGCGTGGAGGCGCGCTTTGCAGGCGAGACGAACCACACCAATATGAAGAGGTTCATGCCATTCCCTCATTGATGTCAGCGCTCTGCACGTGGCCAAAGTCTAAGCTGCGGCACAGATGCCGCTACCTTCGTCTCGAGTGGCTGCGTACGTATGTCCCATTTTTTCGATAGTAGCCGCGGACATAGGTTGTTCCGACACTGTACGATGGAGAATTGCTGGCCGACGAGCTATATCCGTCGTAACCGCCAGCCTTCGACGCCGCGCTCCTTGCACCGCAGCGTCTACCCGCGGCGTCAAGGCTCTCGGGAGTAGGGCAGTTTCCGCTGTATGTTCGGCCAGAAGTAGTACTCGATAAACCTCCGAAGCTCGGGTCTTGCGCCATGACCGACATCGAGCTAGCTGGTAGGCCAGGGCTCAACACCGCACTGGCCTGATCACCAAATGCTACGCGACCCTGCTGCCCATCTGAAAGGACTACAGATCCTGAGCCACCGCGGCCATCCGGGGTTCTTAGGACCGTTAAGGTTCCATACCTGCCGTCGGAACACTTGAACGGCGTAGAGAGAACTGGCCTTGTGTCAAGAGCGTCATAGCTGCCGGAACATCCGATCGAGCCGACGGTGTTGTTGACAGTGAATGTCCCCCCGCTCACCGCCGCCGTAGTAGTACCGATGAGAGCCTCGCCGTTCTCCAGACGAACAGCGGCCGGAAGTGATATGGAACCACAGCTGGCGAGTAGCAGCGGAAGCGCAAAGTAAAGTGCACGACAGTCTTTCATGATTGCCCCCAATCAAGAACTATCATTGCACACCCTATGAGGGTGTCGAGTCCTTATTTGAGGTAGATGGCGTGACGTTGTGGTGCGGGCCAAAAGTCTCGCAGACAAGCTACGGAAGGCTAATACCCAGCACCTTCTTCACTTCATCCTTAATGTATGCTGTCGCAATATCTCTCAAGATCTCAAGCGACACGCCGCCCAGTTTACCAGCACCAGTCTTCGTCTTTTTCCAGACGGTATCGGATCGGATCGCAGAGACAAAATCATGGCCCTGATTGGTCATACGAAAAACGCCTGTCTGGACTTCCTTCATCAAGGCGGCATCGCAAAGAAGTTGCAGATGGTAGTATTGTTTCTCTTGCTCCTCATCAGAACTAATGAGGAGGGTGGAGACCAAGTCGGTTTCCTCGGAAGCCTCGAGATCCAACAGAAGCTGCCTAATGTATTCGTCGTCCCGTTTCATGGTAGCCCTTCAGGTTTTGTTATCTTGCCCCGACCAAACCTCATTCATGTTCACATCAACCTGTGTCTGGTGGATGGGTGAATATAAGTTACCTACTTACCTTTGGCTCTGTCGTTATGACGGCTTGAGCGAATGACCGCAGCGCTCTTTCGCGATCCGCCTTGATCATCAAGGCAGCCAGTGCATCAAAGTCCTCTATCGAAATGTGCATCGTGACTAGCGAGCCACGCTTCTCTCCGCCCCGCGAAGCGGACAGGCGTAACCCTAGTTTGTCTACCTCCACGTCGAGGGATTGCTGATCCAACCGATCTCCATCGATGTTGGTAACGGGACGGCTCCTCATAGTCGAGCGGGGTAGAGAGGATGTTATTCGAAACGCGGACAGCTTCATGTTTTAGCCTCTCAGCAGCTAGGAGGTCACGCGTCAGATGCGGGCAAGCACATTTTGACGGCGTGTAGATTGGTTTGCGCCTCCGGCTTCACGAGCATCTTTTTGAGCTCGTAGAACATCATGTTAATGCCTTCGGATGTCGTGTTAGAGGTGTGCCATCCCGGTAAATATGGCACAGCTGGCATCCTCGATGCGCGTCCCTGTGTTCGAAGTGAGCTGGCGGGTTACCCGTGGGGCCAGCTTTATGCGCTCTGACTGCTCCATGACACTCTACGCAGCGAAGCCTACGCTCAGACCACTTCATTAGCACGTCGTCTACTCTGACCACTTGCCACGTCCCGCTTGCCCATAGTTCGCATTCGTCTGCTTTAACTGCCATGCTGTAGCCTACCGTTGATATTCACACGCAGATGTCTGCAGTTCT
Source organism: Rhizobium sp. Leaf306 (assembly GCF_001423425.1). Classification (GTDB taxonomy): domain Bacteria; phylum Pseudomonadota; class Alphaproteobacteria; order Rhizobiales; family Rhizobiaceae; genus Neorhizobium; species Neorhizobium soli. The sequence goes on along the minus strand of NZ_LMNX01000003.1, from coordinate 84,444 downwards.
CTATCACCGCCCCGACGGGGTCAATCTCGCTTTTCCGTTCTGGTCAGTCGTAGATGTCACGACCACTGCGACAGCGACAAGCACGATTGCGGCTAGGTCAGTGTATGGCATCTTCTCCGGTTCTAAATCCTTTGTGAGAGGAGATTCTGTCGCGGAGGAGTGACGTAAGTAAAACGGCGCGATCGTCTAGCCGTTATATGCCTCAAGCCCGGCATCGAGATCGGCAGCTACGCGAGCCTGAAGCCCTTCGTTGGCTTGGCACCATTGGGCTCTTCCCCATCGGTCCTCATAGAGATGACGATGCAGGGGTTCCGCGTTTCGCAGAAGTTAGACCAGACGACCATCGGCCTTCGACGCTTCTTGAGCGCGTCGCCCCGCCCCGCTGACACTATTGGCAAACATGGATGTCTCTGGACCGTTTTAGATCTCGGTTTTGCGGACACCATTCCTCTAGCGATGAGCGTCGTAGCGAGAAGCTTAGAGATCGAGCGTCGATTCAACGCGACGCTTACCGAGACAGGATCGTTCAATATGCGCATCAAGCCCGCCGCTAACGTTACTGCGGGCCTCGCGACTGAACGTCAGGCCAGAATACCTTCACGGTCATGGCGGAATTCCCCGCACGGCCCGGTGTATCGGAAAGGCGGGTGCCGTGGAAATTGCCCCGTGGACGCTGACGGAAGAAAGGCGGCGCCGCCGTGCAGCGGTTCCAACACAGCACTTCTACCAGGACGACGAGCCCTTCGAGTACCCCGAAGGTCAGCGCCCGGCTATCCCCGGCGCTCCCGGATTTCCGCCACACCCTACCCGCCGACGCGTTGTCTATGCGTTCACCTCAGTCCTCGTCGGAATTACCGGAGCGCTCGGAAACGCGATCGTCGCGGCTAATCTTCCTTATCTACAGGGCGCGCTTGGTCTGGACCTTAGCGAGGCAGCTTACCTTACCGTCGCCTATCTCGTGACGAACGCCATCGCGGGCTGCGTGCTCGTGAAATACCGCCAGGTTTTCGGGATCAGGTCGTTCTGCATGATTTTTCTGATGCTGCAGGCGCTCCTGATCACCTCGCACCTGCTCGTTCATGGGTTGGCGGGTGCCATCCTTGTCCGGGGGGCGAGCGGGATATCGGCTTCGGCTTTGACGACCCTCGCCGTGTTCTACATGATCCAGGCGTTCCCGGCCGCACACAGGCTCAGGGCCGTTTGCCTCGGCATCGGCGCGCCGCAGCTTTCCCTGCCTCTCGCCTGGCTCGTCCCCAAGGACTTGCTGGCATTGGGAAACTGGAACGGGCTCTACCTTTTCGAACTGGGCCTGTCCCTCACGGCCCTTGGCATCGTATCGATCGTCCGCCTGCCGCCGAGCGTGAAATCCAAGACGTTCGAGCGCATGGACGCCGTCAGCTTTTCGCTTTACGCGGTCGGCTTTGTCTTGTTCGGATCGGCCATGGGGCTCGGGAGCTATCTCTGGTGGACCAACGTCGCCTGGATAGGCTGGTTCTTCACTGCGTGCATTCCCTGTTTCGCGCTTTTTGTCTCGATCGAGGCACGTCGCAAGCGGCCGCTGGTCGACGTGAAGTGGCTTTCGGCAGGAACCTTCGTCAGATGGGCGTTGATCGCCGTGCTCTGCAGGTTCGTCCAGTCGGAGCAGACGATCGGCATCCTGACGATGCTACGCGATTTCGGACTTACGAACGATGACATCAGACCGCTGACGGGCTCTATCTTTGTCGGGGCGGTTCTGGGAGTGGCCGCTGCGGCGCTGATCGTTTCTCCAGCGCGGCTCCCCTACATGGTTCTCGCTTCCCTGCTCCTGGTCGCTACGGCGACGTATATCGACTCCGGATCGAGTGTTTCGACACGCGTGCCGCAGTTACTGATCACGCAGGCGATGATGGGGTTCGCGGGGACTTTGTTCATCGGTCCTCTCTTTATCTTTGGCCTGGGCCGGGTACTCGCGGACGGCGGGGAGCGGATGACGAGTTTCATCGCGCTCTTCAACGTGACGCAATCCGTTGGAACGCTAACGGGAAACGCGTTCACCCAGACCTATCTCTTCGAAGCCCAGCAATACCACCTTGGGGCCTACGCCGCGCAGGCCGCGAAATCCGAACCAGATGTGACCTCACTCCTGTCCTCGCTTACCGAGCGATACTCCCCGGTGATAGCAGACCCCGTGCTACGATCAGCCGAAGGCGTCGCGGCACTCTCTCAGCAGCTCTCCCTCTACGCCCGTGTCGCCGGATACGTTGACGTCTTCACCGCCATTTCGCTCGCGGCGTCGGCCGGGGGCGTGGCGCTTGCTGCTATCATCGCGGTCAATCTGATCAAGCAATATCGGAGTAAACCTTCATGAACGCGGTCTCCCCGGTTCCCTCCGTTCCACCTACGCGGCCAGCGGACGAAGCCCCACCGCCGCAGCAACTGCAGTGGCAACCAAAGATCAGCAGCCTGTTGACGCGGGTCTTTGCCGTCGCACTCGTAGGAGCAGGCATGGCGGCCATCCTGGCCGCTTGGCAGCTGCCTCCGTTCTCCACGAGCGTGGTGAAGACCGACAACGCCTATGTCCGTGGACGGACGACGGTGATCAGTCCCCAAGTCACCGGCTATATCCGTGAAATCTCGGTCAAGGACTACGCGGGTATCCGCCAGGGCGACGTCCTCATGCGTATCGACGACCGGGTCTACCGGGCGCAGGTTGCAGCCGCCCGGGCCGACCTGGACATCGCGGGTTCCAATCTGGCGAACAACGAGCAGGCGATAGCCCAGAGACAACTCGATATCACGACGGCTGAAGCAAAGACCGCGAGCGCGAACGCCCAGCTCGTCAAAGCGGAGGCGGACTTCAAGCGGGCTTCGCAGCTCGCGGGGCAGGGGTCGGGTTCTGTCAGCGCCGAGGACGCTACCCGCGCCGCGCGGAGTGTGGCCGTTGCCGCGGTCCAGGAGGCAGCTGCGGGTCGTGGCAGCGCGGAGCAAGCGCTAAAGGCCGCCAGCGTGAACGAGAAGGCTCTCGAGGCGTACGTAGAGAGCGCCAGGGCAAAACTGCAACTCACGGAGATCAACCTCGGCTACACAGTCGTAAGCGCTCCCGAAGACGGAAAGCTGAGCGACGTGAGCGCCAGACAGGGCCAGTACGTGACGAATGGCAGCCAGCTGATGTTCCTGGTGCCCAAGTCCCGTTGGGTTATCGCCAACTTCAAAGAAGCCCAGTCGGCAGCGATACGCCCCGGACAGCGGGCTTGGTTCTTTGTCGACGCATTGGCGGGGGCCCGCTTCGACGGGACGGTCGAGGACATTTCGCCAGCCGCCGGATCGGAATTTTCGGTTTTGCGCACCGACAACGCAATCGGCAACTTCACGAAGATACCGCAACGTATCGCCGTCCGCATCCAGATCGACGACAAGCAGCCCGATATCGAAAGACTAGGCCCGGGAATGTCCGTGGAAGCCCATGTCGATACCACCTCTCACAGCGCACCCTAATCAGCCATTCAGGAGACACGCATGGCCGTAATACTCAACGATCCGACGGACCCGTGGCGGCGAGAAGCGCAGACCTACCCGGTCCTGCCTCAGGAAATGATCGAACGTGTCCGCCCGTACGGCGAGATGCAGGTCAGCCACGAAGACAGCGTCGCCTTTACACGCGGAGACCGCGCACTTGACCTTTACCTCATTCTGGACGGCGAAATGGAAGTCCACGCCGATCATCCGTTCCATGGAAAGCAGTACCTCTACAGCTATCGCGGTGGCCAGTTCAGCGGTGAGCACAACATGTTCAACGACCGCAACACGCTCCTGTCCGGCAGGCTGATGGCCGGGACGAAATTCATCCGGATTCCCCACGATAGGTTTCGTGCACTGATAACGGGTGAGCCGGATATCGGCGAAATGATCATGCGGGCGTACATCCTCCGTCGGGCGGGGCTCGTCCGCCACGTCACGGGTGGCGGCGTGCTCGTCGGGCACCGGGACCACACCGATTTGCTGCGGATACAGCGCTTCCTCACACGCAATCTCTATCCGGTGGAAGTGCTGGACGTCGTTGCAGATGCGCAGGCGGCGCAAGCGATGCAGGAGTTTTCCATTCCGCTTTCTTCGTTGCCCGCCTTGATCACGCCGGATCGGACTGTGCTGTCAAAGCCGTCCGACGAAACGCTAGCAGAAGAACTGGGGCTGTTCGAGCCCCCGGAACCGGGTGCCATCTACGACGTCGCGGTTCTCGGGGCCGGGCCCTCGGGTCTTGCCTCGGCGGTCTATGCCGCTTCCGAAGGACTTAGAACGATCGTCGTGGAAACGCTCGCGCCGGGCGGACAGGCCGGGACGTCGTCGAAAATCGAAAACTATCTGGGCTTCCCGACCGGGATTTCAGGCGAAGCCCTCGCAGGCCGCGCCCATATCCAGGCGCAGAAGTTCGGCGCACGTATCTGCGTCTCGCGGAGTAGCGTGTCGCTCGACTGCTCCAATAAACCGTTCGAGATCGGTCTGTCCGACGGCAGCACGGTCCGGGCAAAGGCGGTGGTCGTGGCGACAGGGGCGCGATACAGGAAACTGGACGTTCCCAACTACGGCCGTTTCGAGGGGCAGGGCATCCACTACGCCGCGACGGCGATGGAAGGGAATCTTTGTGCAGCGCAAGAAGTCGTGATCGTGGGCGGAGGTAATTCGGCAGGACAGGCGGCGGTATTCCTTTCGCGCACCGCCCGGCATGTGAACATGGTCATGCGTAGCGGCATATCCTCGACCATGTCGGACTACCTCGTCCAGAGGATCAAGAACTCGCGACACATCACTCTCTACGAATCGTCTGATATAAACGCGCTGCGTGGCGATAGCATTCTTGAGGGCGTGAGCTGGACCAACAGAAAAACCGGGGAGACTTACGAGCGTCCGGCGACAAATCTCTTCGTTATGATCGGCGCATCACCCAACACCGACTGGCTGGAAGGCTGCGTCGATCTCGACCGCAGCGGTTTTGTTGAGACCGGGTTTTCAGACGAGGGAGAACTGTCCGTTCCTTCCACGCCTTACCGCACAAGCAAACCAGGCGTTTTCGCGGTCGGAGACGTCCGTTCCGGTTCTATCAAGCGGGTTGCGTCCGCTGTAGGGGAAGGGTCCGTGGTCGTCGCGGCGATACACCAATACCTAGCCAGCGCCTGGTAGCGTTTGTCGGGTCTGCCCGCGGCGGGAGCCGTCGGGTGGGCTCCACGGAATCGGGGAACGGGGCCGAGGTGGCATGTCTGATCGGCAGCTCGACGAACTACTCTTTGATGCAGCGCTGCAAGCGCCTTCTTGTGATGCTCCTTGTTCACTCCGTTCCATTGCGGCCATACATACCTCGAACCAGTCCTCACTGGTAGGTCGAGGGTGACATGGACGGAGCCGTTCGTAGGCACCGTGAGGGTTAAGGTCAAGGAACCGGGCAGTCTTTCGGAGATGGTGACTGAGGCGGCTTCGTGGACGCTCAAGCCGTAGCGGCGAGCGAACTTCACGCAGCCGATGATCAAGGTGTATGAGGGATCGTGCCGCACCAGTGCCACGCCCCGACGCAGACACGCGGAGGAAAGCGCCTGACCGAACGCGCTGTAGGCGAACGACGACGGCATGCGGGCGTAGCATGGATCGACGGACTTCAGGTCTTGCATTTTTTGGCGAAGTCGAGCTGTTCTGCGACGACGGGTACCCCGTAGCGCGCCGCGAGAGCGGCGATCTTCGCCGCCAACTTCGCGGCCTATCGTCACGAGGATGGACGGTCCGCGCGTCGCGCTGTGTTACGGAAAAAACATCAGAAATGATCTGAGGTAGCCGGAAAGCACGGCGGAGATCACGTAGAACGTCCCGCCCGAGATCGCCAACAAAACCAGGATCGGTCCGACTTCGGCGAGCGACGGGTTATGGTCAGCTGACGAAGCTTCGTCTGTCTCGACGCAGACAACATTGTCGTTCGCAGCGAGCAAACTCCGCGCGACCGCTCGCGGCTTCATTCTCGTTAGGGGAACCTGTCTGAAGATGCACGAGGTTTCTGAAAGCTTGAGATCCATGTCGTCACCTTCCGGTTCGAGTTGATTGTCCCTCTCCGCTACAGGTAACGCCATGATTTGAGAGACTATAGTACGATCGTTCTCTTGGCTTCAAACCGAATGATCCGCCTGCAATTTTGCATGGGACGGTTTCCACGATCGTCGGCGAACAACAGGGGGTACCGTGGTCAGAACATAAGGGGGCCTTCCGTCTTGAACACGTCGATCCGGCGATTAAAGAACGCATAGATAGCCCTCGCCGCCCCGGCTGCTCATCCACTTTGATGAACTATAGCCAGGAAGCAGTGGGGAGCGTACTGAGCCCACCCACCGCGAGACTGATGATGGCCTGCGCCAAGATATGTGCAGGATGTAGGCGCGTTTCGTGTTGATAGGTACCAACCCCAGGCATATCCACCTCGAATTCGCCCAGAAATGCGATGTTTGAATGGACCATTGCGAACGTCTCGGCGGTGCGGGAATGTCGACGCTTCCGTGAATGCGGGCCATCGGCCATTCCGGTTATCGCTTGTCGAAACTACGAAAGCGAAACTTCAAGGGGAATAGGGTTTCGCATGGAGTTGGCGACCGGGGAGAAGTAGTTCGCCTGCCTGACGATTTCTTCCAACTCATCGCGAGTGGCGTCGCCTTCCAGATCCACCTTCACCCGGATCGCCTGGAAGCCCATCTGCGATGGCTCACGAGGCGCGCCGCCTGCACCCCAGGCGGCGGTATTGCCGACGTCGCCCTCGATATGAAGTTCGAGACGAGAAAGGCGGACGTTCTTGAAAGTGGCAACGGCGGTAATCCCGACCGCGAGGCATCCGCCCAAGCCCGAAAGTACGATTTCGCCGGGGGCGGGCGCGGTGTCCTGGCCGAACAGGTGCAGTGGCTCGTCGACAACTACCGGATTATGATCTCCGACGTAGCTCAGCGTGCGATACTGGCCCTCGCACAGGGTGTGAACCACGTTCGTACCGCGACGTTCGGGGTTCTCGCGGCCGCGCTGGGCGAAAGCGATCAGTCCGTCACGATCGATAGGACGGAGATATGCCTTGATGGTAGTCTTCATTTCATTCTGCAACATGATCGTCTCGTTTGCTTGGGTTGATGATGGCGTCGCTCGGGCGGTCCGGTCAAATGCGGCTCTGTAGAATGCAGACCCGCTTCCGGGCAAAACGGAAGCGGCCTTGCCGACTGCCTTGAAGTTGCGTGACCGGTATCCGGCGCATGGGTCGCCTAGCCTATCGGTCGCTGCCGATCTGGACGCGGCCTGTGATGACCAACGACCTGTCGGGCTGGATCATGTAGGTTTCGGTGTAGCGTTCTCCGCCGGAGTAGAAGGTTTCGTCGAATGTGCTCCCGACCGGAGCCTTCTGCAGGCGATGAACGGGCTGGCCGCCATAGGTCACGCTGCCAGGGATGGGTTCCAGCGCGAATGCGGAGGAGACGAAGAGGGCCGATACGCCAAAGGCGGCAAGTAGGAGTTTCATTTTTCTTTCCTCAGTTGACCAGGGATCATTCCCTGCCAGAGGCGAATATGAGCGGGAGCTTTTCCGACTTATTGTAGTATAGCGCCCTCGGTGCCCAGGCTCAGGATCGTACGATCAGACAATCTCGAGAAGGCCTTTTCATCAATCCTGTCGGCACAGCTTCGACGATGGACGCATCCGCGTCGCATCCGAGCGTGTGGAGTTAGTGAGATGGCAAGTGTGCTTCCGAATATTGGCGACGTTTCATATCTCGAGATCGACGGCTTAAACGTCCGCCTGGCCACCGGCGGGCGGGCGGATGGTATCCCGGCGGTGCTTTCCAGCCCGTGGCCAGAAAGCATCTACGCCTTCAGGGATATCCTGTCGGAAATCGGCAGTTCGGCGCCTTACGTAGCCATCGACTTGCCGGGTTTCGGGATGTCGCAAGGCCGACTGGATCTGATGTCGCCTACCGGAATGGGGCGCTTCATCGTTCGAGCCGCTCGAAAACTGGGGATCAAACGGATGCACGGCATCGGTCCCGATGTCGGCGCGCTCGCGATGCTTTCTGCAGCCGCGGACTGCCCCAATCTATTCGAAAGTCTTGTCGTGGGCAGCGGGGCTACGAGCGTCGAGCTAGCCGCCGGCGGGCTTACCGATCTGATCTGGTCGCACCCAGGGGCGTTCGCCGAGGCGGAGGGTGGCGATCTCGCCGTCGGTTTCGTCACTCAGTCCGCCGCCAATCCCACTCCTCCGGCCGTTATGGAGGACTATTGGCTATCGTCTTCCGCCTCGCGCTTCGATCAGGCCGCAAATTTCGTCCGGTCATATCCCGAAGAGCTGCCGATCCTCAAAGATCAGTTGCACAGGATCGAGACGCCGGTACTGGTTTTAGCCGGCCGCAACGATCCTCTGGTTCCGCCCGCCAATGGGCAGCTCCTTCTCGACCATATCAAGCGGAGCCGCCAGGTTCTTCTCGACGGAGGGCACTTGATCTGGGAGGACGCCGCGGCGCAGTACGGAGCGACCATCAAGGATTGGATAGATGGTGCCTACATGCAGCTCGATCAGGGGAAGCGCAGCTCCAAATAGAACCGGCCTGTAGACCCTCAGCTAGGCTCGGAAGCATGATCCTGCAATAAATCGCTTCGGGCCTGGGACATAACGTCGGCGTCATGTGTGACGGGTAACAACTTCGAGCCGCCCAGCTCGATACGATGGGGAAAAGACCGCAATGCGAATCCTAGTTCTGTTCGCGCATCCGGCGCAGCGGAAGTCCAGCATAAATACGGCGATGGCGGCGAGAGCGAGAGCAGTGGATGGTGTAACTTTCGTCGATCTCTACGCGGAATACCCCCGTTTCTCCATCGACGTGGACCGCGAACAACGCCGGCTTATCGAACACGACGTAATTGTCTTCCAATTCCCCGTTTTCTGGTACTCGACGCCGGCCCTTCTCAAACAGTGGCAGGATCTAGTTCTCGAATACGGTTTTGCATATGGCCCTCAGGGAAAAAAGCTGGCGGGAAAACTTACGCTGGCATGCATCACGACTGGGGGAAGCAGGTCGGACTACGCGGAAGACGGTGGCAACCGCCGCGTAGTCGAGCATTTCCTCTACCCCCTTGAACAAACGGCCATTCTTTGCGGGATGGAGTACCTTCCGCCTTTTGTCCTCTACTCCGCCAATCATCTCGATGACGCTGGCGCGCAGCATCATATCCAATCGTACCCTCGTCTTCTAACCGCTCTTCGCGAAGAGAGGCTCGACCTGTCGAGTGTACGTCTCATGCCGACTTTCGGCAGCTTCGATCTAACTGACCTGGTGAGGGACTGACCATTGGAAGGCTTGGCATTCTACGCATTGTGCTATCTTGCGGCGGCGGTTCTCGCCGTAATCGTATCGCAGCGGATCGGGCTAGGTTCCGTTGTCGGCTATATCGCCGCAGGTGTCCTGATCGGCCCTGTATTCCAGATTTCGGTGGCCGGATCTGGCTATCTCGAACAGTTCTCCGAATTCGGCATCATCATGATGCTGTTCCTGATCGGACTGGAAATCGACCCACAGATGGTCTGGCGGCTGAGAGATAAGCTACTCGGCCTTGGCGGGCTTCAGGTGGTCGCGACGATCGCTGCCGTGACCGCAGCCGGGATCGGCTTGAGCTTTAGCTGGCAGCAGAGCCTTCTGTTTGGCTTTGTCGCCGCACTGTCCTCGACGGCGATCGTCCTCCAAACCCTCGAAGAGAAGGGTCTTCTGAGATCCGATGGGGGACAGGCGAGCTTCGCGGTGCTTCTTTTCCAGGACTTGGCGGTCATTCCGATGCTCGCATGCATTCCGCTGATTGCCGGGAGCGGACATGGAGCTTCGTCGGGGCACGGAGGAGCCGCCGTGCTGGCAGACCTCCCCGGATGGATCTCTGCGATCCTAACCCTCGCGGCCGTGGGCGTGATCGTGGCAGCTGCGCACTTCCTTTCGCGACCGGTCTTCAGGACCATTGCGCTCCTCGGCCTTCGCGAAGTCTTCACCGCAGCCGCGCTTCTGGTCGTGGTCGGTATCACCGTGCTGATGTCCGCCGTAGGCCTCTCACCCGCACTCGGAGCATTCCTGGGGGGCGTGGTCCTTGCGAACAGCGAGTTCAAGCACGAGCTCCAAAACGATATCGAGCCCTTCAAGGGTCTCCTGCTCGGGCTTTTTTTCATGACGATCGGTGCGAAGATCGATCCGGCAATCCTACTGGCGAACTGGCTGACGGTAGCCGCCGCCACGTTGGGCCTGATAGCGATCAAGGCGCTTGTCCTTCTGCCGCTGGCCTGGTTCTTCCGCGTCCGAGGGCCTGCCGGTTGGCTCTTCACCCTCGGGCTCGCGCAGGCAGGGGAATTCGGTTTCGTCCTGCTGACGATCGGTGAAGACCGCGAACTGCTCTCGTCTACAACCGTGTCGGTATCGGTGCTGATCATCACCTTCAGCATGGTCCTCACTCCCCTGCTTTTCGCGCTGTCCAACAGGATCGTCGTCATGCTTGAGATTCGGGGACCGCAGCACAGGGACGCCGACCAGCCAGAAGAGGGCACGGTCATCCTGGCGGGAGTCGGGCGCTTCGGACAGATCATCAACCGGATGCTTCTAGCGGACGGCTACAAGCCCGTCGTCCTCGACTACAGGGCAGACGTGGTCGATAACGTCCGCAAATTCGGGGTGAAGTCATTTTTTGGAGATGCAGGACGTCCAGACCTGTTGGAATCTGCCGGGCTCGCACATGCGACGCTTCTTATCGTAGCCATAGACGACCCCGACAGAGCAACCGAAATCGTGGCCTACGCCCGGAGGAGTAATCCCGGCATCCAGATCATCGCCCGCGCCTATGATCGACTGCATCACTACAAGCTGGCAGACGCGGGTGCGAATCATATCGTCCGGGAGATGTTCGATGGTTCGGTGCAGGCTGCGGGCATGGCTTTGGAGTCTCTCGGCATGCATCCATACGAGGTGCAGAAGCGGAAGACTGTCTTTGTTGAACAGGATACGGCGGGCCTGTCCCGGATGGCCGGTTTGGTGGACGTAGATACACCCGCCGCTAACAATCCGGATTTCGTTGCCGGTTTCAACGATATTGGAAAAGTAATCGAGAACGCGATGATGGGGTATCGTTCTGGCTATGAAGAAATGGTAGCGCGTGGGTGGAACGCGCCAGACGCTAGCTCCATTCATGTACCGAGGAGTGTCGAACCAGATCGGCCTTCTTGAACATTGCGAGTCGCCGATTCACGAATATCCTGCTGCAAGAATTTCGGCGTGCGCCGCAGCGACAGTTTTCTCGCAACTTTAGATTTTAGCTGGAGGTCGCTCGTGCGGCCTCAGTGTCTCTCTCCGGCCTGAAGTTCTATGTTGGCAAACTGACACGGTCTTACCTCTTGGTGGATGATCCCGTCAGCCGAAGCCGAGGTCTAGACCAAGCATCTTGCTAAGAACGACCGCGATAAGCCCTACACCTAGTACGGCTAACACGAACAGCGCGGCCATCTTGCCGCCCGTTAGTAGTAACGCTCGCGTGTCCGCCTTCCTCCCTTGATCGTAATGCCACTTGACGGCGAAAAACATGGCCGCGCCTAGAGCAAAGACCTTAAACGTAACGAAGACGATAGGGACCCAATCCATGGCAAGACTCTCATTTGTACCAGCGGCGCGCTTTGCGACCTTATTGAAGGCAAACCTGCGACTTTTATTGTGCAATACTGCCGCGTATCATTAGTTGGCGATTTCCTCGATTGCGTCGTTGAACTGAGGGCCCACTGCAATGGTCCGACATGGATCCTATTCCTGCTCGGCGTAGAGCGTATAGGGGGCTCGATCGAAAGCCCGCCGACCGAGCGTCTTGACGGGTCGTTCGTCGCTTCCGTCTGCGATCCTGACGGAAACATGCTTCCCACGCCGACGCTTCCGGCAGAATGAGATGCGTCAGAAGCCGTGTGCCCGGAAACTATCGGCCAGCCTCGGCATCTGCCTAGCCTTACAATTTCACGCCAAATCGGCGCAGAAGCGACCGGGAACTCATTCAATAAGGCCACCCGAGGTCTGTAAGCTGCCCGCACGTCTCGGACACCCGATCGTCAGTATCACTATCGCCACTCTCGACTCCATCTCGACACCGCATCAGTGGCCTGACAATGCGCTGCTGTATACCTCGCATCGACTATTCTCTTGCACGTGGCCATGGGGTCGGGAGTCCGTGCTGCTGCACCGCGTTAACGTATAAGATCATGAGGACCGGCCGACCCCCTTCGGAGCCAAATATCGTGGCTCTCGGATCCACATCACGCTTTGGCCTGCCACATATAATCAGAAGGTATGGTCTCAACACACTGTGGTCCAAACAGATTTCAGGCCGCTGGAAAGGCAACATCTGCTCATCGAAATTCAAATCACGGAGAGCACCGATGAACGCCTACACACCCACCAAGAACCTCAAGATCATCGCGGCAGCCTCGCTGGCAATCATCTCGGATATCGATTTGTCTGCTGCCGTTCCTGCAGCTACCCATGCTCCGATCGTGCTTCCAGACCTGCCGTCGGAGATCGTACAGCGTGACCTTCTTCTGCCGTGGCAGCGCCGCAAGATCATGCAGTTCATCGAAGAGCACCTGACGGAAACGATCAAGGTCGAGGAACTTGCCGCCCTGACAAAGCTCAGCAAAACCTATTTTTCCAGGGTCTTCAAGTCGGTGTACGAGGAGAGCCCGTACAACTATGTCCTTCGCCGCCGCATGGAGCTTGCAAGGGAGCTTATCGTCGAAACCGACGCGCCGCTCAGCGAGATCGCTCTGGATTGCGGGATGGCGGACCAGGCCCACCTTTGCAAGACCTTCCGCAAGATCTTCGGAACCACCCCGAACTACTGGCGTCGTTCTTCGCAAGCGGTCAACCGTGCGTCGGAACCACGTCGCTCCCATACTTCTCGCCAGGAAACCAGTTCCGCGCGGTTCAATTGACCGAGCTTTCGAAGTTGAGACCTACAAGCTGATCACGCCCTGCACGGGCATCCTCAGTAGTCAGCGGACGGTTTCGCTCGATCCGACGGCCACCCTTGGAGGCCGGAGTGTTCGCGGATCAGGCCGCGGATCACAATAGCGAAATAACTCGACTGGCCAGAAATGGACGTAAAAGCGCTTCTTGCTTTCGTCGCTGCGCTTACCGCGCTGTCTCTGCAAGCGCCTTTGCGGCCTCCGAACATCTCGTCGAGGGCAGGCTGGAATGTGATCTCTCGCGTTCGGAGGGAACGCTTTTCGGTTCGCAGCAGGACGGCGATTGCTTTTTCTGCCTTCCAGGCGTGGCCTTTGATACGCTACGCGGGACTTATCGACAATTTCGGCTCGAAATCGGCGAATTAGAGAAGGCGAGAATGGTCTGGGCCGTCACCGCAGTCAGTAAGCGGCAAAGCTTCGACCTGGAAGGCACCTACAGTGGTTTTGGAGCGGCAGCGGCAGTCGGAGTCGGGGTAACTATTCTTACGGGCGGACCCACGGCACGTTCCACCTTCGGCCGATCGCCGTCAACGGACGCGATGGGCCTTGATGTTTCCTTCGGGATCACGCAGTTGCATCTGAAGCCCGCTATCTTACTTGGTCATATTTATCCGCAAGGCCGACACGAGACCTACGTCGGCTTTATTCTTATTCGTCGAACGGTCACCAGAACTGCTTTTTACAAGAACCGAAAGACGCGAGAGCCAATCGTTTCAGGCATAGTTCTGTAACCAGCCTAATCAGGATATCTCGCATGAGCGCCGAGCTTCTTTCCGTCATCCTTGTTCTACTGAGCGCCTTATCTGCGAATGCGGCCCAAGCGGATGACAACACTGGCGTCCATATCGCGTAGCCCTGGGTGACTGTCTTTTAAAAGGGGGGCCGATCGAAAGCTCTTCGCGGAAAGCGCAAAAGCCGCAGACAACTTCTACGGTTTCTGGAAAAAGGACGTCAGTCTCTACTCGACGCGGCAATATCAAAGACTTCGTCGATCATACTTATTCGGCAGGACGCACTCAGGGACCGAATGGCCTCCGCGATCGCTTCGAACTCTTTTCAAGTGGCTGTACCAGACCTCAGTGCTGAAGTCGTGCAGCGTCTTTTCGTCAGGGATCGCGTGGCTTGCACCTGCTGTTCACAGGCCGTTTCACGAGGAGTTCATGGGCAGGAGAGGCAACGGCCCAAAGCGCTGACTTCAGCGCGACGGACATCCTCGGAGTACGCAAGGCGCGTATCGCCAACGACTGGCATCAGGAAAACCATCTGGACCTTCCTTCAGCAGACCGGCGTCATTCCCAAACGGTGAGCACGATACTCGCCAGCTTAGACTTCTTCGATACACCTGATCAGGTCATCGGCTAGAATCGGCTTCTGGAGAAGCTCCTTTGCCCCGTTCGCGATCGCACGCCTCCTGATGACTTCGTCCTTGAGGGCCGTCATCATTATGATAGGCATTTCCGGCCAGTGCTGCTTCACGATATCAAGCAGCTCAAGCCCGGTCATCTCCGGCATGTTGATGTCGGTCAACAGCAAGGCGACAAGGTCGATATGATCGTAGGCGAGAAACGAGTGCCCGGAGCTAAAGGGTAGAGCGTCATAGCCCATCGACTCGAGAAACCCGGTTGTGGCTTCGAGAAGCGCTTCGTCGTCGTCGACGATCGCTACGGATTTTTTGTCGCCGGACACCAGATGTTTCCTCTTGCCCGACCTACGGGCGTTGATATCTAGGTAGATGGATCGGCGACGTTTTGTAATAATACGATTGTATGGGTAGGCGCGTGTTCGCGCCCCACGTCTTCCGACAGTTCAATCGGGTATTCGTCACGAACGGTTGAAACTACTTTTCACTCGCTCTGAATAGATTCCTACGTAGGCTTGTGGCCGATCGTTTTTCGCCTGACCATTGTCATAGTCGGAGATGGTAAAAGGCCCGGACGGTTGATCAGGACATTCGAAACAAGGCCGGATTTGAGAGGGAGCGATACCGCGCATCTCTGTCCCGTGCTTTGCGAATATGCCTCGGTCATGGCCGGGGCGGAACGGCTGCTGCTCGCCCGCCTCAAGGCCGGGCGCGTCTGGACGGGAGACCTCAAGGTCTCGTTCTACCAGCCGCTGGGGCTGTCGGCTACTCATCTGGACATGGCGTATCGGCAGCTGATGGCGAAGCTATCGTCGGTGGCGGAACTGGCCGGGGAGCGGGCGAAGGACCTTGCGCAGAAGATCGGCTCGAAGACAACCGACATTGCCCGGAAACGAAAACAGCTTCGAAGGGCGGCCTTAAGTCTCGCGAAGGCCCGACAGGCGACGGCGTCGCTGGAAAGCCGCATCGGAAAGCAGCGTCTTGCGCTGGCCGCGGCTGGTGACAAGACAAGGGACGACCAGCTTTTCGTGCTCAAGCATCTGCTCGGCCAATATCACGCAAGCGTGGCAGCGACCGTATCCCTGCGGAAGCAGATAACGAGCCGTCGTTTCGGCCTGCACCAGCACCAACGGCGTCTTGCAATTCTGGAATGCAAGCGCGCGAAAGCTGAAGAACAGGCGAAGGACCCGTCGCTGTGCTTCGGGTCGTCGAAGTTGTTCCGCGCTCAGTTCCAGCTTGAAGCGAACGGACAAGAAGACCTTGCCACATGGAGAGAGGACTGGCGGGCCTCGAGATCCTCGCAATTCACGCTCGACGGCAACAGCAGCAAGGAGGGTGGCAACCAGTTCGCGCGGCTGCGACGTCGCGCCGACGGGCTGTTCGACCTGGAGCTGCGGCTGCCCAAGGCGATCACCCATCTGGCGACACGGACGTTCAAGTCCGCAGGTCACGACATCGCGTGTATCGACCTACGGGGTCTTTCATTCAACCACGGTGACGCGGTCATCCGGCAGGCATTGGAGAGCGGACGTCCCGTCACGGTCAAGTTCCGTCGCGACAAGAAGAGCTGGAAGCTGTCCGTCAGCGTCGATCACGCGATGGAAGCGAAAGCGGCCGACTTCGCAGGCGGCGCGCTCGGTGTCGATCTCAACGCCGGGCACGTCTCCGCGGCGCTGCTCGACGCGTCGGGCAATCCGGTCGAGGTCTTCGATTTCCCCTGCGTCAGCTACGGCAGGACGGCGGACCGGGCGAAGGACGCGATCCGCAATGTCGCGGCTGACATCGCCGCCCTCGCCGCACGGCACGGCGTACCCGTCGTCGCCGAACGACTCGACTTTGCCCGGAAAAAGAAAGACCTGAAGGCGTCCGACCCGCGCTATGCCCGCATGCTATCGTCGTTCGCCTACAGCGCCTTCGGTCAGGCGCTCGCCTCTGCGTGTCTGCGTCGGGGCGTGGCGCTGGTGCGGGTCAATCCCGCATACACCTCGATCATCGGTCGCGTGAAGTTCGCTCGCCGCTACGGCTTGAGCGTCCACGAGGCCGCCTCATTTACCATCGCCCGTCGGGCGATGGGTTATTCCGAGAGACTGCCCCGTTCCTCTGACGGTACCGTCACGGTGCCGACGAACGGCTGCGTCCATGTCACCCTCGACCTACCCGTGAGGAATGGTTCGAGGCATGTATGGTCACAGTGGAACGGGCTGAACAAGGAGTATCACAAGAAGGCGCTTGCAGCGCTGCGGTCGTCGGGGCGCAGGTCCCGACCCGCAAGGACGACGTCCGTGACGTCCGGCGGGCGACCGCCCGGCGGAGCGGGAGGAACCCTTGCGGGCGGAGTGGACCCGCTCCATGGTCACACGGCGGAGGCGGGACGTTCCCGCCGGAAGTCGCTTCAGTCATCTGGCCAAGGGGTAGGCCGGATGCCGGGAATTCATTCCTGAACTGACGTTCGTTATGACGGTAAAGCCAGGGCTTCAACCGTTCGTGACGAATACCCGTTCAATCTTGCGAGTTTCTCAGGCCAACGCCTTGAGGATTTCGGCTTTGCGAACCAGGTCGGCAAACGACGTGACGTTCATCTTCCGCATGACGTTGCCGCGATGGATTTTCACGGTCACTTCAGAAATTTCGAGGAGATGGGCAACCTGTTTGTTGAGCAGGCCTTTGACGACAGCATCCATCACTTCATGTTCGCGCGGGGTAAGCGAGGAAGCTGCCGTGACCGCTTCATTCGCCGCGAGTAGCTCGAGACGCCGCGACCTGTCCCGCTCGATTGCCACGGAAACAGCGTCGAGCATCTCCTGATCCCTGAAAGGCTTCGTCAAGAAGTCCGTCGCTCCGGCCTTCATTGCGCGTACGCTCATAGGGACGTCGGCATATCCGGTCATGAACACGATCGGGAGCTTGTTGCCCATGCCGTTCAGTTTTGTCTGCAGGTCGAGACCGCTCAGGCCGGGCAGTCGAACGTCGAGGATCAGGCAGCCCGGGCGGTCGGGCAGAGGCTCAGCGAGTAGTTCCGTCGTGGAGGAGAAACCGAGCGCATCGATGCCGACCGAGCTCAAGACGTCTATCACGCCGTCGCGCATTCCGTCGTCGTCGTCCACGACGACGACCAGTGGCGTATCGCCTCTGGCAGCAGAGGCGTCATGCGCCCGATTACCTAAAGCAGCCGACATCGGCAAGGACCTCACAATAGTCGATTGGAAACGTCGCACGTTATCGACGTTAAGATGGTGTCTGCGCATCTTTACCCGGGAATAGCTACTACGCGCGGGCGCAAAGCTCGACCTGGCCATAAGGATAGGTTCTGATCCCCTTACATTATTGTAAAGTTCTGTAGGTTTGGGAGGGCCGAGAAAAAAGACAAACCCCGGGATCCAAATCCATGAACGTCAGAGCCCAGCCCGATACCTACGTCGGCGACGAACCGCTGCCGAGCGGAATGACGTTCCGTATCCTCATGTCGAGTTTGGTCGGCACGTCTGTCGAATTCTACGATTTCTATATTTACGCGACCGCCGCCAGCCTGGTGTTCGGGCCCCTTTTCTTTCCCGCGTCCATGACCTCGATGGAGTTGATAGGAGCCTACGCCAGCTTCGGTATCGCCTTCATAGCCCGACCACTCGGCGGTGCGGTTTTCGGCCACTTCGGCGACCGGGTTGGGCGCAAGGCAACCCTTGTGGCCTCGTTGCTGCTGATGGGAGCCTCGACGGCGGCTATCGGACTGCTGCCGACCTACGCCGTCGCTGGCTGGCTCGCTCCGGCTCTTCTATGCCTGCTGAGGTTTGGCCAGGGACTGGCGCTCGGTGGCGAATGGACCGGGGCGGCGCTCCTCGCGCTAGAAAACGCACCCAAGGGATGGCGAGCGCGATACGCGATGTTCGCTCCGCTCGGCGCGCCGATAGGCTTCGCATTGGCCAACAGCCTCTTCCTTGTCCTGACACTGACCCTGTCGCCGGAGCAGTTTGCCGACTGGGGATGGCGGGTGCCGTTCCTCCTGAGCGCGCCTTTGGTTTGGATGGGTATCTGGATCCGCTTCAACCTCGTCGAGACAAGGGACTTCCACGCAGCCCTAAGCAAGTCGAAGCCTTCTCGAGTACCCCTGCTAGACATTTTCCGCCTGCATATGGACCAGGTCATATCCGGCTCGTTCGGCGTCGTCGCATGCTTCTCGCTTTACTACGTCGTGACAGCGTTCGCCCTTGGATACGGCACCTCGGAGCTAGGCTATACCCGATCATCGTTCCTGATGGTGGAGCTGGGCGCGATCCTCTTCATGGCTGCTGGTATCGTGGTGGCGAGCTGGCTATCCGATCGGATCGATCCCGAGCGCATCCTGATTTTCGGATGCGTCGGCACCATTATCTCGGGCGTCGTGCTCGCTCCGATGCTGGGAAGCGGATCGCTGGTAGTCATCTTCCTCTACCTCGCTTTCTCGCTCTGGGTGATGGGCTTCGTGAACGGACCTCTCGGCGCGTGGCTGCCCGGCCTGTTTCCCACCCGGATCCGTTATTCGGGGACGTCGGTCGCTTTCAATATCGGCGGCATCATCGGCGGGGCGCTGACCCCGGTGGTATCGCAGGCCCTTTCCCAATATAGCGGACTTGTCGCAGTCGGCTTCTATCTCGCGCTCACAGGGGGGGTGAGCCTTATCGCATTCGATGCAAGCGCCAGACGGAAGGCTCTCGGAGCGCTAGCCCAAAGCGAGATAAGGTACCGTTCCATCTTCGAGCAGAACCACGTTTCGCTCTGCGAGGTCGACCTTTCCCTTCTGTGGAAGCGGCTGGAGGCGGTACGGGCGTATCCTCCGGCAAAACTGCGAGCGCATCTCAGTGCTTCGCCGGAGTTCGTGGATCAGTGTTCGAGATTCGTGCGGTTCGTGGACGTCAACGACGCTACCGTTTTGCTACTCGGCCGAGAGAGCGAGCGGGACGTCCTCGGCTCGATAGACCGCTTCCTTCCACCGCAAAGCGGGCTGGTCGAGGCGATCATACTCGGCATGTGCTCGGGGGAAGATCGCGTGGAGATGGAGGCGCGCCTTCTTCGCAGCCCTGGCAATGAGGTCATCGTCATCTTCGTCATCGCTTTCCCGGAGGACAAGGACGCCTTCGACCGTGTCGCTTGCGCGATGATCGACGTGACGCAGCGCGAGCAGGCCCAGGAAGCGCTTATGGCGGCGCAGAGCGAGCTAGCCAGGGTTGGCAGGGTCGCGACGGTAGGTGCGATTTCCGCCTCTATCGCCCATGAGGTGAACCAGCCGATCGGCGCCGTGGTCATGAGCGCCCAGGCCTGCATGCGTTGGCTTCAGGCTAACCCGCCGGATATCAAGGCAGCCTCGACGGCGGCAGAGCGCGCGATCAAGCACAGCATGCGGGCGAGCGAGATCATCCAGCGGACGCGGGAGCAGGTGCGGGGCACCAGGAGGAGGCTTGAAAGCGTCGACCTCGGAAATATTGTGACCGACGTAATCGGTCTACTGGACCGCGAACTGATGTCCGCATCAGTTAGGGTGACGACCGAGTTCGCGCTGG
Organism: Rhizobium sp. Leaf306; assembly: GCF_001423425.1. GTDB lineage: Bacteria > Pseudomonadota > Alphaproteobacteria > Rhizobiales > Rhizobiaceae > Neorhizobium > Neorhizobium soli. Next base: position 64,547 of record NZ_LMNX01000003.1, on the reverse strand, counting down.
ATGCTCCTATGGTGCTGGCCGACAGGGTCGAGATGCAGCAGGTGATCGCAAACCTAGTCACCAACGGCTTGCAGGCCATGGGAGAAATTCCCCTGAACCAGCGCGACCTAAGCATATCGATTTCCGCCGGCGAACCCGATATGGTGAGGATGCAAGTCCGGGACCATGGCACCGGGATCGCGCCCGAAAGCCTGGCGAAGCTTTTCAGTCCCTTCTTCACGACTAAACAAGACGGAATGGGTATGGGGCTCGCGATCTGTAAAACGATTGTCGAAGCCCACGGCGGCTCGTTGACCGCCCGAAGCCACGATGAAGGCGGCGCGAGCTTCGAGATCGTACTCCCGTTGTCGGTTGAAGAACAACAGGAGCTGCCTGTGGCGGCGGCTCAGGGCGCATAGTCGTCAGTTCAAAAGCCGTTTGATGGGGGCGGCGGCTTTCTCGGCAAGGCTCGTAAAGTCGTGATCCGAAATTACAAGAACGCGTCCGTTGGAAGAATTACGTTGGCGCGCCTTCGAGGCTTTTCGCGCCTCGCAACGAAAATGGAGTTTCCGATGAAAGCATCCGTAGGCAGCCATTCCTCAACCGTCCGGTCCGAGCCGCAGCGTAGTCGTGCCGTTCTCCTGGGTGCGCTTGGTCTGCTAGTAAACTGGGCGGCGCAGGCTCAAGCTCAATCGACTGTCGATCTTGATGCCGCCACCGCGCGCAGGATAATTTCGGCCGCTGTGGTGGAAGCGGAAAAGGGGCCGCCCGCGAGCATCTTCGTGGTCGATAATTCGGGCGCGATGGTCGCTGCCGAGCGCATGGACGGAGCGTTCCCGGCGAGCGCGGAGGTCGCGAGGGGCAAGGCCGAGACGGCCGCCGCGTTCTGGCAGAGCACTGGCAACCTGGAAGACGCGGCAGACGGAGGCCGGGCAGCTCTCCTGTCGTCGGGTTACGTGGTCATGCAGGGTGGCATTCCGCTCAAGGTGAATGGCAAGGTCGTTGGCGCGATCGGTGTAAGTGGTGGCACCAAGGGCCAAGACGAAGCGGTCGCCAAGGCCGGAGCCGCGGCGTTCGCGGAGTGAATGCTCGAGGTCTGACTGGCACCTAGCTGATCTAAGGGGACCGACCACGGAAATGCCCGCTGGGTCGAGCGCAACGGCCATTTATCTGAGGCGCTAGCCTAGTCGTCGTCCACCACCTCGGTCTCCGGCCTGTCGCCGCCCCGAGCGTGTTCGGTTCGCCAGTTACCGTCCGCGGCCTGGTAGGTGATCTCGGCGTCGCGACCCTCGAGATGCTGGCGCTCCGCCGCGGCCTTGGCCTCCTTGAGGGCCTGTTGGTGTGTCGCGAATGGCTCGGACCAGACGTTGTCGAGGCGGTACGCGTAACCGCCATCATGTTGGCCGACGTGATAGGTGACTTTCATAGATGTTCTCCTCGAAAGCGCGCTGCGAGAGCGCGAATATGACATGGACCGTAAGCGTCGCGGATCTGCGATGGCCCTCCTAGATTGAAATAACGAAGGCTGTGCCGGAGGATTGTCGAATACAGTCGCGCCAACCCCGGCAGGCGTCGAAATACGGCCTCGACGCAACGTGCCTACGGCAGATGAAGCGCTTGTTGCGGCGGGAGGAGGGCTTTTGCGGCACGGAGATCGCTGCGGCACCTAATAGCCATTCTTATGAGAAAAATCGCAGTTTTGCGTACGAGCCATCGCGCGACAGTTTCATTGCGGCATAAAGTCTATACTTGCGAAACCGGAAATCATTGCCCGATACTGGTCAATGATCCAGATCGCTAAAAAGATGTCCGGCAAGCCTAGTCAGGTTCCACGGTTCGGCCCCGGTGATCTGATCTTCCGTTCTCAAGCGAAGTCATTGTGGCGCACCAAAACCGCGCGGCGCCAGATCCGGCGTCTTGCAACTGCGCAGGCCAACTGCAGCTGGGAAATTCTCCATTGGCCGCCGCGAAAGGACCTCTCCTTTGTATGAGGTTGCCCGTGACGAGTTGAGTCAGCGCTTGGCAACGGGCTTGCCGTAGAGTTCGGGCATGTCGGCGATGTAGACGCGAGCCATCGGGCTTGCCCTCAACGTCTCGCCAAAGGCTACGAGATACCCGAGCATGCCGACCATCAGGCAGAGGATGAAAAGGATCAAGGGGCTCGTGCCGTAGTTGACCTGCCCGGGCTGATAGCTGTCTCTCATCGCTTATATCCTTTCTCGAGGCGTCGATAAGCGAAGGCTATGGGCGTCGGTCGGGGCATTATTGTATTAAATGACAATGTGGGCGCGGGGGTGGTTCGAGAAGGTAGGATTGTCCAAAAGCGGGTGGCCCCGGCGTCGCGAAGGCCGTAAGTTACAATCGCCGTACAGCTGCCGCGGACATGATGTCTCCCTGGGATTACCTCGAGAGACAAGGCTCTGACCATGAAACCCAACCTACCCGCCCGCTCCCGGAAGCATGTGCAGTCAGCCATCTTCGCGACGTTGGCCACATTCTGTTCCGCGACGGCTACCCTGGGTCAGGACATGGCTGCGCCACCGCCGGTTACCGTCGCCAAGCCACTCGTCCGCGACGTCACGGAGCAAGACGACTTCATCGGAAGGTTCCAGGCAGTGGAGGAGGTCCTCGTCCGCGCCAGGGTCGGAGGATATCTCGATAAGGTTCAGTTCACGGACGGCTCCCTCGTCAAGAGCGGAGACCCATTGTTCGTGATCGACCAGAGGCCATTCAAGACCGCACTCGAACAGGCGACTTCGGCGCTTGAGGTTGCGAAATCCACCCTGACTTATGCCGGGGCCCAGTTCCACCGCGCGGAGGCGCTGTCCGCCAACGGCAGCCAGTCGATTTCGGTGCTGGACGACCGCCGGCGCGAGTGGTTATCGGCGCAGGCCAATGTCCGCGGCGCTAAGGCGAGCGCGGACCGTGCTCAACTGGACCTGGACTACACTCAGATCACCGCCCCGTTGAGCGGGCGGATCGACAGGCACATGATTTCTCCGGGGAACCTCGTCCAAGCCGACCAGACCGAGCTGACGACGATAGTGTCGCTGGATCCGATCGATTTCTATTTCGACGTCGATGAACGCAGGTTGCTCTCATATGCGGCGCTCGCACGCGAGAACGGACAGTCCCTTCAGGAAGGGGGTGGCGGTCTCAACGTCACCGCGACGATCGCGGACGGCTCGTCGAAACCCTTTCACGGCAAGCTGAACTTCTCGGAGAACAAGGTGGACAGCCAGTCCGGCACCATGCGCGTGCGGGCCCGGTTCCCGAACCCCGATCTCGTGCTCCAGCCTGGCTTGTTCGGCAGGATCGAGGTCGGCGCGTCGAAATCCTACACCGCGATTTTGGTGCCGGATGAAGCGCTTTCGGCCGACCAGAATCAAAGGGTCGTCTACGTCGTCGGTCCCGATGGAACTGTCACCACGAAGGCCGTTCGTACGGGGCCGAAGCTCTACGGTTACCGGGTAATACGCGAAGGCCTCAAAGGCGACGAGACGGTCGTCGTCAACGGCCTGATGCGGGCACGCCCCGGCCAGAAGGTAACGCCCAAGATGACACAGCTTCCGCAGGAAGCCCTTGTAGCGGGAGCGGTCCAATGAGATTTTCGCACTTTTTCATCACGCGACCGATTTTCGCCTCGGTACTTTCAATATTGCTGTTGATCGTCGGCGGGATCGCCTACTTCAATCTGCCCGTAGCTCAGTATCCGGAGATTGCCCCACCTACGATCGTGGTGCGCACGTCCTACCCCGGCGCGGATTCGCAAACTATCGCGGACACCGTCGCGACCCCGATCGAGCAGGAGATCAACGGCGTCGAGGACATGCTCTACATGTCGTCCTACTCGAGCGCGGACGGCGTGATGTCGATCACCGTGACTTTCAAGCTCGGAACGGACCTCGACAAGGCGCAGGTCCTCGTCCAGAACCGCGTCGCGATCGCCGAGCCTCGCCTTCCCGAGGACGTCCGTCGTCTCGGTGTGACGACCGTGAAGAGTTCGCCGGACATCATGATGGTCGTCCACCTGCTTTCGCCGGACAGCCGCTATGATCAGCTCTACATCTCGAACTACGGCCACAACCGCATCCGCGACCAGCTCGTAAGGCTCGAAGGGGTAGGGGACGTCACCCTGTTCGGCGAACGCGAGTACTCTCTTCGTATCTGGCTCGATCCCGAGAAGCTCTCCGGTTACGGAATGACATCCGGTGACGTGGTGCAGGCATTACGCGACCAGAACGTCCAGGTCTCAGGCGGCTCGATCGGCAGCCCGCCGGCGGCAGGTACGAACGCGTTCGAATACACGGTGAGGACCGAAGGCCGTTTCAGCGACGCCCGCCAGTTCCGCTATGTCATCGTCAAGTCGACGGACAGCGGTCGCCTCGTTCAGCTCCAGGATGTCGCCCGCATAGAACTGGGTGCGAAGAACTACGTCACGAACAGCTACCTGGACGGCATCCCTGCTGTCGGCCTCGGTATCTTTGCCCGTCCGGGGACGAACGCCCTCGAAGCGGCGGCGGCGGTCAGGAGGATTATGGAGTCCGAAGCCAAGAGTTTCCCGCCCGGCCTCGAGTACAGGATCGTCTACGACCCGACCAAGTTCATTTCGGAATCGATCGACGAAGTCTACAAGACCATCTTCGAAGCCGCGGTACTCGTCGCCGTCGTGGTGCTGGTCTTCCTGCAGTCATGGCGCACGGCGCTCATACCCATCGTTGCGATCCCGGTGTCGCTCATCGGCACGCTCGCGTTCCTTCTGGCGTTCGGCCTCTCGCTCAACATGCTTTCGCTCTTCGGGCTGGTTCTCGCGATCGGCATCGTCGTGGACGACGCGATCGTCGTGGTCGAAAACGTCGAACGAAACCTCAGGAACGGCCTGACACCGCGCCAGGCGGCTCACGTGACTATGGACGAAGTCGGAACCGCGGTCGTGGCTATTTCCCTGGTGCTCATCGCCGTCTTTATCCCGACGGCCTTCATCCCTGGAATCACCGGGCAGTTCTACAGGCAGTTCGCGGTCACGATCTCCGTCGCGACGGCGATCTCCGCCCTTAACTCGCTTACGCTTTCGCCCGCTCTGGCCGCCATCGTGCTGCGCCCCCACGAGCATGGCAAACCCACGGGCATCCTGGCCCGGTCTGGTCAGTGGGCAGCCGAGAAGTTCAATGGCGGCTTTGATCGACTCAGCGAGGGATATTCCTGGATCGTCCGCAGAATGGTTACCACCAGACTCGCCCTGGCGATTTCCGTCGTGGCTTTCATCGCGCTGCTCGGCGGCACCTTCTACATGACACAGATCGTGCCGCGGGGATTCATTCCGACAATGGACCAGGAATACGCGCTCGTGGTGGTCCAGCTGCCGGACGGCGCTTCCCTAAGCCGCACAGACGATGTCGTAAAGCGCGCATCGGCGATCATGAACAAGATGCCAGGCATCGCGCATACGGCCTCGTTCGCAGGTCTTAGCGGAGCGACGTTCACCAACGCGTCGAACCAAGGACTGATCTTTGCCACCTTCGACCCGTTCGAAACGCGCCTCAAGCAGGGGCAGTCGGCGGAGAAGCTCATCGGCCAGCTCTATGCCAACCTGCAGTCGATCGAAGAAGCGTTCATCATCGCCATTCCTCCGCCTCCCGTCCGTGGTGTAGGAAACTCGGGCGGCTTCAAGATGCAGATCAAGGACCTCGACAACTCCGACATGAAACGGATCCTGCCGCTGGCATATGAAATCATGGGCGCGGCCAACAAGACAAAGGGGCTGACTGGCGTCTTCACGACCTTCAGCGCTTCGAGCCCGCAGTACTTCCTCGATGTCGACCGGGACAAGGCCCGCTCGCTTAACGTACCCATCCCGAATGTCTTCGAGGCTCTGTCCATCAATCTCGGTACCTCGTATGTGAACGACTTCAACGCCTACGGCCGCGTGTATCAAGTACGGGCGCAAGCGGAGCAGAGCCATCGCATGGAGAAGGACGACATCCTGGCGCTCAAGGTGCGATCGGCAACGGGAGCACTTGTTCCCATGGGCACTCTGGTGGACATCAAGGATACGACAGGTCCTTCGCTCGTACAGCGATACAACATGTACGTGTCAGTTCCCATCCAGGGGAGCGCGGCACCCGGCGTCTCCACGGGGAGCGCACTGGAGGCGATGGAGCAGGTAGCCGCCAAAGTGCTGCCACCCGGAACGAGCTTCGACTGGACAGAGCTGTCCTATCAGGAACGGAACACAGGGAACACGGCGACCTACATCTTCATTCTGTCGGTGGTCTTCGTCTTCCTGGCCTTGTCCGCGCAGTACGAAAGCTGGACCTTGCCGTTGGCGATCATCCTCATCGTGCCGTTGGCAATCCTCGCCGCGCTCATCGGCGTGCATTTGCGTGGCATGGACAATAACATCCTTGTTCAGATCGGGTTGATCGTCCTGATCGGTCTCGCCGCGAAAAACGCCATCCTGATCGTGGAGTTCGCCAGGCAGGCCCAAGACGAGGGTGCCCCGGCCGTCGAGGCTGCCGTCACGGCGAGCAAGCTGCGGCTGCGCCCCATCCTCATGACCGCGTTCGCGTTCATCCTTGGCGTGGTACCCCTAATGATCGCCGAGGGCCCGGGTGCGGAACTACGTCAATCGCTGGGAACCGCGGTGTTTTCGGGAATGCTGGGAGTGACGTTCTTCGGCCTGTTCTTAACGCCCGTGTTCTTTGTCCTGCTTCGATCACGTTACAAGCCGCGTCCGGTGGTCGGATTCGAAATGAAGATCGTGGCCTGACCACCACTCAACCCGCTAGTAAAAAGAGACGCCGATCCTTAGGGTCGGCGTTTCTTTTCGGTCTCAAATACAGTGACGGATCGTACAAAAAATCTTCCCACAAAATCGAATTTTGCAAGAAAACAGGAAGTAGTTAAGGCCTTATACATCCAGGCAAGGCAACACGGTCGACCTCCTCCTCCCATCGACCAGCCTGACCGCGAAGGTGCGGTCACCGCCCTCCAGTCGTAGTCCATCCGCCGTGGCTGCGACTCTGCGATCCCTGCTCCTGGCTCCCCTCCCAGACAGAGCAGGGATCGCTCCCCTTCGCGGCACCAAGGCGGCGCCACTTATGTGAAGCATCAATTCAGGGATTTACGCACCGCGGGTGCGGGATTGTGCAATCCAGCACCCGGAGAATCCCGTCCTCTCGATATTACGCGCCGGGCATTCCCGAGTTCGAAAGAACGAGGGGGTCGCCGGCTTGGCGAAGCGGTGGCGGGCGCATCTAGAGTGCGAGCGAAACGCCGCGTTGAGAACGAAAGGCAGGGCTATGGGACGCTGGCGGAAATACATCATCGGGATCTGTACAATCGCGGTCGTCGGCCTTATCGGCGCGGCCTGCTTCTTCTTCTGGCCTCATGGACTTCCGGACGTCCAGGCGAGCAAGGCCCAGCCGACAGGAGCCGAACTCGTCGCCCGAGGCGAGTATCTGACTGTCGCGGCGGACTGTGCCGCCTGTCACACAACAAAAGACGGCAAGCCTTTCGCTGGTGGACTGGCCTTCAAGCTTCCGTTCGGAACGATTTACTCTCCTAACATCACGCCCGACAAGACGAACGGGATCGGGGACTGGAGCGATGCCGAGTTCGTCAGGGCCATGCGTTCCGGTGTCGGCAGACATGGTGAGGATCTCTATCCCGCGTTCCCGTATACCTCGTATGCGCTCCTCTCGACCGACGACATCCTCGCCGTCCGGGCATACCTGACTACGCTCGCTGCGGTGTCGGAGCCCGCGCCGGAGAACGCTCTGGCATTTCCGTTCAACCAGAGGCCGCTGATGCGTGGATGGAAACTACTCTTCATGCCTCGGGCACCCTTCAAATCCGATCCCGACAAAGACAAGACTTGGAACGACGGCGCGTATCTCGTCGAAGCCTTGGCCCATTGCGGCGAATGTCACACGCCGCGCGGCCTCATGTTTCAAAGGAAGCAGGGTCTCGCTCTATCCGGAGGTGACGTGGACGGCTGGAAGGCCTGGAACATCACTTCCGACAAGGAATACGGACTTGGCGACTGGAGCGACGAGCAGATCGCGGACATGCTTTCTGCGGGGCACGCCAAAGACCGCGGCGTAGCCGCGGGACCGATGCGCGAGGCCATCGATCTCAGCCTCAGCAAGCTGCCCAAATCCGATATCGACGCCATCGTCGCGTATCTCCGAACGGTTCCGGCGGTAACGGGAGAACCCGATCACAAGGCCATCCGGCGTAAGGAAGATGAACTGACAGCGGGATCGACAGAGGCTTCCGCCGACACTCAACCAGGTAAGCAAATCTACGCCGGAGCCTGCGCGAGCTGCCACGGATGGAATGGCGAAGGACAGTTCAATCCGCGAGCCGCGATCCTCGGCGGTCACGCCCTCAGCGATCCAACGGCCAGCAACGTGGTGAGGGTAGTTCTTCAGGGCTCTTCCGACCACGAGGCAGCTCCCGGAAAGACTATGCCTTCGTTTGCAAAAATATATTCTGACGAAGATGTGGCCTCACTGGCGAATTATGTCGTCGAGCACTTCAGCGGACGTAAGGGGACGGTCACCGCCGACCAGGTGTCGCAGGCGCGCTGATCGGAGAAAGAGCGGATTACGGGCGCGAACCGCATGGCCGGGCACTTCCACGTTGTCCGGCTTTCTTTCACGTCCTGAGTGATCTCGCGTAATTCGCTGGCCGCGTGAACGGAGTTAAGAATTGAGCGGCCATCCCATCGGTGATTGCGAAGCTGCCGTTCCAAGAGCTCGTTTGTGTTCGTATATCAGCTGCGCTCATGCATCTGTGGAACTGAGATCAGCTGCTTGAGGAGCCGGAATGGGACCTTTGGCGTCGGCTCGTCCTGTCTTCGGATCGGCGTCCGTCACGCCATCGGGGATTGGCGCTTATTATCCATGTTGGCCAGCTATGTTCGCGGGTCAACGACATCGGTCCGTGCAGTTCGTCGTCCACGCTCGATTCGTTCAAAGACTTCGGCGGAAGCTTTGCTGTGTGGAATTGAGATCATCGGCATGGTTGGTTCTTCTTCTGAATGAAGAGTTCGCAGATGCCGGGATGTTCGTCCAAGCAGCGGTCGTGATCCTGCCATGCTTTTTCGCATTCACCGACGCTACGCCGAGGCGTGAGTCTGAATGACATAAGGAGTTTTAATTTGTTCAAGACAACATTAGCCGCCTCGGTTGGCGTGCTTGCTTTCATCCAAGTCGCCAGCGCGTCCAGCGACAGCGCATGGAATGCCGTGTTCGCCAAGGCAAATGGCACCTGCATCGGCCAATCGCGAATGGTGTCTCCCGAAGCCACCGCGCCGGTAGTCTTCGACGATGCAGTGGGCAAAATTGCGATTCTTCTTCGTGAGAAGAGCGGCAAGTCGAACAAGGCGCTTAACCTTATCTGCCTGTATGACAAGAAATCCGGCAAGGCGTCCATCGCCGAGTACCAGTGGCTCGGACAGTAAGAAATGACGGCACGGTGATTCTATATCAACGCCTCCGGCCCGTCTGGATCTTGATCGACTATCCTGGATCACCGTCAGATCTATGCATCGCTTTCGCGATTGCTTCGAAGTACACCCAGTTCAGCGAAGGGGAGAAACTGTCGATGACTATGACTTCCCAGTCGAATTGACTGTGCCGATCAACTCAGCACTCGGTGATAGGCCAGGCTGGTCGATGAATGGTGACGGCAATTTGGCTACGTCGAGAAAAATATGGCGCGCATTCTGTCTCGCGAGGAAACGCCGCTATAATCGATAAGGCAGCGCGCACTTTGGCGCGAACCAGATCTTGCTTGGCCACACCGAGATCGGGAACGCCGTCAGTTATCGAAGTGTCGATATCCTCGAATGCTCTTAGAACTACCAGAGCATTACTCAGCTAAGAAACTCCGCCGCTTCGTGCAGGTCGGGGACGCGCATCTTCGCCTTAGCAGCTTTGCGCCGTCGTTTCAGACGTCGAGGTCATCACCTTGGGTCCCCGAAAGCGGACATGCCTCCACAGCGGTCTCGTGTCTCCTGTGCGCCCAATTCCGTCTGCGCGACTTGGGCGCGGATCAGTTCATCGACTACACTAAGACTTCCGCTGAGGCGCTCATACAAGACGTGGACCTTGTGGTCGATGCGGTCGGCGGCGCGAACATGGAGCGCTTTCCAGGGCCAATCGGACAGAATGTCATCATGCTTATCGTAACAGGGCACATGTATGTCGATCATCTTGAGTTGGCACAATTTCTCCGCGATCTGGATGTGCTTGCGTCTGCAACACGACAGCGTGCCGGCAACATTTCCTATGACGTCGCGGTGGCCGACCCGCAGGTCGGACGCTTGCTCATATCGGAGCGTTGGTCAGATCAATCCGCGCTCAGCGCTCACCTTGATGCCGCCGAGACCCTGGCGTTCGTTAGCCGCTGGCAGTTTCGGATGCGGGGCGATATTCGAAAGTACGATGCCTCGAACGAACGTGACGTCACGGAAATATAGGGTGGGTTGAGTCTGCTTTGGCCCGGTCACGGCCTTGTGCGCCGCCTTGCGCCAGGTGGGGTCATGGTGAGGCGCTGTGCAAGCTTAACAGGGCACCTCCGCGCCGTCGAAGTAGAAGCCGCCTGTTGGTCCGTTCTCATCCAGCGTCGCAAGCGACACGATGCTGTTTGCAGCCTGTTCAAACGTTCTGTAGCCGGAATGACCGTCGAAGTCGGTGGCGGTGTAGCCGGGATATGCCGCATTCACTTTCACGCCGGAGGCCGCAAGTTCCTTGGCAAAAGCCACGGTTATGGCGTTGAGAGCCGTTTTGAGCTGTTGTAGCCGAGGATTTTGACGCCGAAGAACTGATTGCTCGGATCGGAGAGCTGGCTGTCTCGTTAACGACACCTTTCTTTGAAAAATCTATCATTTCAGCACTTCAACGCTCAGAGGAGTCTCACTGAAGGGCGGCGTCAGATCGATCCGAGGTAATACCCGATAGCTTCCTCCAATTCGGTTTCCTCATAGCCGAAATGGGAGCGTACGATCTCTTCAAGTTTTCGGAATGTGTTGCCGGCCTGAATGAAATGTGCCTCCGAGGGGACTTCCGCCAATGCATCTGCCGCACGACTCAGGCGGATGATCAACTCATGGACGACCTCGTGCTCCGCCTTTAGCTTCGCCACAATCTCGCGAAACTTGCCAGCACTCGCTGCCTCAATCCGGGGAAACATGTCCGCGCTTTCAATGTCGTGGTGGAACTTGAGCACTTGGCATTCGCGGCCGCAAATCGATCCGAACGCTCGAAAATTCTCAGCCATATCGAGTGAAAGAACGAGCTGCTTTAGGTGCTCAGGTGGAGCGTCTTGCGCTTCGATCCTGGCGAGGATCGCGCCGACTTGACCCATTTCCCTCAGATGATGGCTGTGAATTGCGCCTAGTTGTCGGCCTTGGCGACGGTGTATGTCTGTTGCCTCGGGCACCGGCGGGGCTTTGGGTCGCGCAGCCTCGTCGACACTCAGTTCATCCAGCAGTTTGGTCGAAAGATCAGTCATGAAGCATGATATTGGCGTATCATAAGCCAAGTCAACGGCGTCCGCTCTGGGCCGAGCTCAGACAATGGCACCAGATGCTTTGATGGCCACTCTCGCCTTCGACACCCCAACATCGGACAATCCGCTTCCGGCCCCTTTACGGAAATCATTTCCGCTATGCGCCTTCATGTCGGACATTGAGGCCTAGCCCCGAAGGTACTCGAAAGCGGTCATGCCCCTATGACAGTGTCATGTCACCTGCGCGCCGAAAGCGGTCATGTTGAGACTTTGTGTAAGCTCACCAGGGCACCACCGCCCCGTCGAAGTAGAAGCCGCCTGTCGGTCCTTTCTCATCCAGGGTCGCAAGCCACACGATGCCGTTTGCAGCTTGTTCTACCGTTCTGTAGCCGGAATGACCGTTGAAGTCGGTTGCTGTGTAGCCTGGATCGGCCGCGTTCACTTTCACGCCGGAGGCCGCGAGTTCCTTGGCAAGAGCCACGGTTATGGCGTTGAGAGCCGTTTTGGAGCTGTTGTAGCCGAGGAAATTGACGCCGAAGAACTGATTGTCCGGGTCCGAGAGCCAGCCGAGGGAACCAAGGCCGCTGCTGACCATGACGACGGTTGCGTTCCCCGCCTTCTTGAGAAGGGGGAGAAAAGCCTGGGTCACCAGGATAGGTGCGAAGACGTTGGTCTCGTAAATGTGGCGGATGTCATTGATGGACTGCTGAGAGGGTGGGACCATCTGGCCGGGAATGCCAGCATTGTTGATGAGGACGTCCAGCTTGCCATCTTCTGTCTCCACGCGATCAGCCGCCTGCCTCACCGATGCCTCGTCAGTCACGTCAATGACAATAGACCTCGCCTCAACGCCTTCCGCAGACAGCAAGCGTAAAGCCTCTTCGCCGCGTGCGGCATCCCGGCTTCCAAGCCATACGCTGTAGCCCTTGTGTCCGAGCTGGCGCGCGGTTTCGAATCCGATGCTTTTGTTCGCACCTGTGATCAACACTGTTCTCTTGTGCATCATGTTTTCCTTTGTTATCGGCGGAAGCTGCCCGACTGACGAACAGATAGATGCTGAAATGGCTTTCGAAAACCACCCGATCAGTGCATATACTGATCGTCATGGCGAACAATGAAGACATATCCGGCTTTGATGACCTGGCAGTGTTTCTCGACATCTGCGACACCGGCGGCTTCCGGAAAACCGCGCAGCGGCTTGGGCTGTCGCCGTCTTCGGTCAGCGAACGCGTGAAGCGCCTGGAGCGGCAGGTTGGCGTCCCGTTGCTGACAAGGACTACGCGGAGCGTTTCACCAACGGATGCAGGCCGCTCGCTGGCGGAACGTCTTTTGCCGCTTTATTCTGAAGCTCGTGCTGCCATGAAAGATGCTGCAAGTTCTGAGCGCGAAGTGCGCGGCCTGCTGAAGCTCAACGTGACGGGAGCAGTCATGGTAGATATCCTGCCGCCGCTCGTTGGCCGCTTCCTTGAAGTGCATCCTGCCGTGCGCATGGAGTTCGTGGTCGAGGATAGACTTGTGGACGCCGTCGCCGCCGGATGTGACGCAGGCATCCGCTATGGCGAGCATCTCGCTCAAGACATGATAGCCGTACCGTTGGGTCCGCGCACGCAGCGGTGCGCACTCGCCGCAAGTCCATCGTATCTTGCAGGCCGAAGAAGGCCTCAGCATCCAAGCGATGTGCTTGAGCACGAGTGCATCCGACTTCGATTCTCCAGCGGGGCTTACGTGCTGTGGGAGTTCGAAAGGGAGGGCGAAGCACTCACGGTCGATCCACAGGGACGGCTGGTCGTGGGGGTGGATGCCGCCGCCGCCGCAATTGATTTCGCCCGATCCAGCCGTGGCCTGATCTATACGTTCGAAAACTGGTTACAGCCACACTTCGCCTCTGGCGACCTCGAACCAGTTCTGCCGGAATGGTGGACGACCTTCGACGGTCCCAGCCTGTATTTCTCCCGCAGGTTCATGCCCGCGCCGCTGAGAGCATTTATCGATTTTGTTGGCTCAGAAAGGAGAGATTAAGTCCAACGGACATCCGTAGTCTGCGTTGGTCCGACAGGCGACTGCCGCTTTGCGCCAAGAGCGGTCATTGCGTCTCATCACTGCACTGCGTAATCTGCGAAACGCGTACGGAAGTCATCGATCTTGATCGACCCAAGCGGGGCTGGCAAAAGTCGTTTTGCCGCGGTTTGCGGCCGCACGGGATGAGTGCGTTCGACGCAGTAATGCAGGAGGTTTTCGTGCGCGCGATCGCCATTATTATCGCCACGGTGGTGTCGATCTATGCTGGATCATCTGCTGCCGCTCCCGTGGAAATGACGGTCGACCGTCTCATCAGCATCTGTATGGCTTCCGACATCCAGGACGTGTCCGCCAATGGCGACGAGCTCGGATGGCAGCGCATGTCCGAGGCGGATACGTCGGAATGGCGTTCGGCGTTCCAGGGATACAATGGAGGATCGGTCGAGGTGGTCGGCTGGAAGCGCGAACAGTCCGACAGCACGGATTCGCTGTCGTTCTGGATCGCCGTCGGGCCCAGTGGTCATCAGGCGTGCACATACTCCACGGATCACCCTGCGGGCCTTCTTGACGCGCTGAAAGCCCGGCTCGGTTCTCCGGACGATTTCGAGAAGATGGAGGAGATCGAAAGCACAACCGCCTTCTGGAATAAGGNGCGGGCCTTCTTGACGCGCTGAAAGCCCGGCTCGGTTCTCCGGACGATTTCGAGAAGATGGAGGAGATCGAAAGCACAACCGCCTTCTGGAATAAGGAAGGGATAGAGTACGCTTTCTCGCAGACAGGATCGTCCGCGATGATCCAGATCAGCAAGGGTCGATGATGGCTACGGTCACACGATTAACCTGCTAACTGTCGGGCAGGCTTCGGAAGTCGTGTCCTATAGGCATGGTGCCCGCGATCCTCGACAACTCGGGGCTTTGCTCCCGTTGCGCTACCTGCAGGTTCCGTCTAGCCTTTCGAAAGCAAGACAATCCTCTGAGGTCAAATCCATTGAACCCGATCGACGTTATAATCGACGTGANCCGTTGCGCTACCTGCAGGTTCCGTCTAGCCTTTCGAAAGCAAGACAATCCTCTGAGGTCAAATCCATTGAACCCGATCGACGTTATAATCGACGTGATATGGCGGTCTATAGAGCGCCGGAATCGCAAGGAYTGGATGGTGTTGTTGGGAGGAATCCTTATTCTTAGCCTGGTCGGACTGAGCCTATTCCTGCAGTTCCGCTAACAGTAACAGCCGCACGCGACGACAACGTTCGCAATGGCCAGAAGGCGTCTTCCGCTTCGCGCCANGGTCGGACTGAGCCTATTCCTGCAGTTCCGCTAACAGTAACAGCCGCACGCGACGACAACGTTCGCAATGGCCAGAAGGCGTCTTCCGCTTCGCGCCACACGCAGACAAGGACCCGCTGTAACCCGATGCTGCCTTCATCCTTATCTTTGTCGGGCTTTGGCCACGGAGATGCACACCACGGCAAAAATCGGTATTCCCAGCAAAAGAATGCTCCAGGGGAAAAGTGCGATCAGGAATGCAGTAAGACTTCCTACACAGGCAATAGCTGCAATAATCACGAGTGTCGTAACGGCTGTATCTCTCATTCTCGCCCAGCCCAATCTACCGGAGGTCACATAGTATCGGCAAAATGGCAATGTTGCCACCGCTCCGACCGCTTTGCGCCTTCAATCCGAACGTTAAAGTCATCACGTCGTGCGCCTGAAAGCGGGCATGCCGCCAGGCGAAAGCTGGTGCAGAAGCTCATCGAGGCAACCGGCTTCTTTTCGATTGATCTCGGTTCGCTGGATGATGGCGGCCGGCTCGATGTGCCCTGCACAGTTCGCTAGAACAGTTCTATCCTTTGACGGCACTGGCTAGCATGTCGACAAAGGCTGTGACTTTTGGGGGCCTGAAGCGGGCGGCCGGATAAACCGTGTATATGCCGCCGGGCGGCAGATGCCACGCTGGCAGAACTGCGATCAGGCTCCCGCTCGACATCTCTCCAATCGTCAGAAAGTCCGGCAGGACTGAAATCCCACCCCCATACCGTACAGCCTCCATCACCGCCGGTGTGGTGTTGATGGCGATACCCGACTGGAATCTCACGATGCGAGTTCCCCGATCGTCATGGGTGAAGGTCCATTCCAGGGGCTCCCGCAGCGCGGCATTGGCGACGAACGGTAGGGCCGGGAGATCCTTGGGATCTCGCAACTGTGCTATCCGATCGCCGAACTGAGGTGACCCGACCAGGAGTTGCTTGAACGAACCGATCCGTCGGGCTTGCAAGCTCGAATCCGCCAGCCAGCCCACTCGGATGGCAAGATCCATGTTGTCGGCAATAAGATCGACCGACTTGTCGCTGAGATTGAGTTCGACCTTGCAATCCGGGTAGCGAGCAGTGAAGGCCGCGACAATCGGAACCACGACGGACGTGCCATAATCAAAGGATGCGGTGATCCTGAGAAGCCCCTTCGGATCGGTCCTGGCTTCGGCCAATTCGCTGAATGCGTCTTCAGTCTCACGCAGGATTGAAACACACCTTGCATGGAATATCCGCCCCGCTTCGGTTGGCTGTAGTCGGCGCGTTGTTCTCATCAACAACGTGGTGCCGACCTCCTTTTCCAATCTGGCAACCTGCTGGCTGACGACAGCTTTTGTGATGCCGAGATGCTCAGCCGCCTTGGTGAAGGACCCCGCATCGACGACAGCGGCAAAATAGACGAGGCGGTTGAGGTTGGCCATTTCCTGCATGTAGGGCTCCTGTCGATTGTAAGCCTATAGCATACATTCTGTCATTTTTGCCGATCTTTTTGTTTCAATGCGACCATGTCATTTTTGCTGCACAAGGAGCAAGACATGAGCGACAAGGTTCACATCACCTATCTTTTCGACCCTCTCTGCGGATGGTGCTACGGCGCTTCCGGTATCAAGAGAGAACTGTCATCGCGACCGGAGATAGCGGTTGAAATGACGCCGACGGGTTTGTTTTCCGGTCGTGGTGCACGGCAACTGGATGCCCAGTTTGCAGCCTTCGCCTGGTCAAACGACCTGCGCATCGCAGCGCTTACTGGCCGAACCTTCACCGAGGAGTATCGTGAACAGGTTCTTTGCAAACATGGTGGCATGCTCGACTCCGTGCCGGCCACGCTGGCGCTGACAGCCGTTTCTCTGACCGCGCCTGAAACCGAGTTGGATGCCCTTAGGCTAATCCAGGAGGCTCGCTATATCCGGGGTCTCGACGTTACCGAGAACCTTGTCCTCATCGACACTTTAAAGAACGCCGGTTTCGGCGCAGCCGCCGCTCTTTTGAGAGCATCGGACGAAGGCCTGCTCGAAGCCAATCATCGGAGACTTGTCTCAGCGCGTGCGCTCAAGGACCAGTTCCGGGTGGACGGTGTTCCGGCTCTTATCGTGGACGACGGGGAAATTCGCCGCCCGCTTGGGGCGAGCGGCCTGTTTGGCGATCCGGATTTGCTGTCGACGCTTCTTCGGCCGCGTGTATCTGCCGTCGCGGCCACCCGTTCACACCCCAATCCATAAGAGAGGACTGACAGATGACACCCAGGAATTTTACACCTGTCTTGCTTGCTTCGGCGCTTCTGGGTCTGACCATGTCGACTGCCCGCTTTGCACAGAGCATTCCGTCCTACGGAGCTCCAATTACGGTCGAGCAGGCCAAACGGGCCGCGGAAGCCGCCGTCGCTGAAATGCGCAAGCTCAATCTGGACATGACGATTGCGATCGTCGATTCGGGCAGCAACCTCGTCTATCTCGAACGCTCCAATCAGGCCGGTATCGGCACAATCGACGCGGCCATCGGCAAGGCAAAGGCCGCCAATGATATCAAGACACCGACAAAGGTGATCGGGGACATGATCCTCAAGCATGGCCAAAGCAATCTCTTAGGCGTGCCGGGTTCCTTCCCCGTTGAAGGCGGGTTCCCGATCATCGTGGAGAACAAGGTCATCGGTGCGATCGGTTCGAGCGGTGGCATGCCGGTCGACGACGGCACCGTTGCCAATGCAGGCGCCAAAGGACTGTAGCCCTGACGCTGACATCCACGCTCGCCGATTCTGCCCCTTCAGGGTGCGGCATCGGCCCCTTCCACTCGCCCATCAAAATAGGAGACACCCCATGTTCACCAGGAGAACCATCATGAAAACCACTGTTGCCGCTGGCGCTGCCGCAGTCTTTGCCTCCGCAGGCCTCGGCCACGCCGCAGGAAGCCTCACCTGGCAACATTTCCCCGCTGGTCAGAACGGCTTCTTTCGCGCACCCGTTCTGATCTCTGGAGTAACCGAAGCTGTCCTGATCGATGGTGGCTTCACGCTCTCTGACGGCCAGGCTGTCGCCGAGGCCATCAAGGCAACCGGCAAGACGCTGACCACGATCTTTGTCAGCCAAAGCGATCCGGACTATTACTTTGGTCTTGGCCCGATAAAGGCAGCATTTCCAGATGCCAAGGTGATCGCCGCCACGGCCACCGTGTCTGCCATCAACGGCAATGTTGAAAAGAAGCTCGCAACTTGGGGACCCCAGCTCAAGGACAACGGTCCGCAGACCCTGGCCGACGTGGTCCTGCCGGAGGCCTTTGACGGAAAGACGCTTACAGTGGACGGCGAAATCATTGAGATCGTTGATGCGGATGGTCTGGCCAATCGTCGCTATCTCTTCGTGCCGTCCCTGAATGCGGTCTTCGGTGGCGTTTTGATTTTCAACGGTGTTCATGTGTGGACTGCGGACACCGCCAGCGCAGAGCTTCGGGCAGCATGGGTGAAGACCCTTGATGCGATGGCTGCACGCGCACCGTCGATTGTCGTTGCCGGTCATATGACACCCGAGGCCAAGACCGATGTCAGCGGCATCGAGCACACCAAGGCCTATCTGCTCGCTTTCGAGGAAGAGCTGGCCAAGGCGAAGGACTCCGCTTCGCTCAAGGCTGCCATGGAAGCGCGCTTCCCGGGCCTTGGCATGGGTGTCGCGCTGGACATCGGCTCCAGGGTCGCGACCGGCGAAATGAAGTGGGGCTGATCGCCATGGGTGCCAATCTCGATCTGATCCGTGCCACGTATGAGGGCTCGTCAGAAGAGAATGGCCGCAATCTGCTTGCGGCCCTTGCTGCCGATGCGACCTGGACGGAGGCCGAGGGTTTTCCCTATGCCGGCACCTATGTCGGACCGGACGCCATTGTCGCTGGTGTCTTTCGGCGACTTGGTACTGAGTGGATCGGCTATCGCGCTGAAGTGCATACGTTCATGGAAGACGGCGACCGCGTGGCCGCCTTCGGGATCTATCACGGCACCTACAAAGGGACCGGGAAGTCCATGACGGCGAGCTTTGCCCATCTCTACGAGGTCCGTGGTGGCAAGATCGCCAGCATGGTGCAGTATGTTGACAGCCAGATGGTGTCGCAGGCCCTGCGCGCCGACTAAAATTCGCCAGGTATCTCGGCACGGTTCAGGACTGTGCCGAGATTGTTGTCAGTGAATGAAATGCAAATCACCAGGTCTTAATGGCGAGCCCGAAAGACTCCCCGACGGGATCCGATCTGGTTGAATACCGGAAAAGCATAATCAACGTTTCGTGCTGTTCGCTGGCGACGAATTCCCAAACATCAACGTCGCGGCTCTTGCACCTAAAGCCCCTAGAGGTCTTATGATGCCGCCGAATCGGGATGGATTGGTGAACTCAAGCGTTCTCACCGGATCGTGTAGACAGGCTTAACGGAGAGGTAACGTCCATCGGTAGAATGGGCGGGCTAACTCCACTTGCACCAGGGCAGCAGAACCGCGGCATGACTTCCAACTTTGCAATCTCCCGGACTCTGAACCCTGTTCGCGCGTTTATCCAAACAGGCTTGAATCTGCTCTCGGCTACACGGGCGAGGCTCTCATGGTCCATGGTGCCTGCTCGTCCTCCGGATGCTACGCACTCACCGACCAGGGTGTTGGTGAAATCTACGCGGTGGTTTCAAAGGGGATAAACAAGAAGCGCCGAGCCTCAACACTCGTCAACGGAAGCAGTCTCCGTAGTATGGCTTCCAACGATCCGGCAACGCGCTGCTCATGAAGGAGCGTGCCGCGCGGTTCCTGTAGAGGTCTCTGCCAATCCAAGAATGCTGATTTTAAGACTTCTGCGGGACACTGGAGGAAACCAATTGTGTCTGTCACGGGGACCAAGCGGTTTTCGAGAAGGCCAATCATACGTTCCACCCCATGACAGCGTTCTCCGCCATCTTGCCAATTTCAGCAAGGCTGCAATCCACCCTTCGCCGACACCAACGAAGCCCTTGCCTATGTCGACCGAGAACGCGCAAAAGCCAAGGTCGGGGTGACCCTGGGTCGTTCGGCTGATCGTCGCGTTTAACTTCACGGCGCGGCTCCGACGGTAAGGGAATCCGGCAAGGGAGCAATGACCGCTGTTGGCGCGAAGCGGAAGACGCCTTCTGGCCATTGCGAACGTTGTCGTCGCGTGCGGCTGTTACTGTTAGCGGAACTGCAGGAATAGGCTCAGTCCGACCNATCACGTCGATTATAACGTCGATCGGGTTCAATGGATTTGACCTCAGAGGATTGTCTTGCTTTCGAAAGGCTAGACGGAACCTGCAGGTAGCGCAACGGCAGCAAAGTCCCGAGTTGTCGAGGATCGCGGCACCATGCCTATAGGACACGACTTCCGAAGCCTGCCCGACAGTTAGCAGGTTAATCGTGTGACCGTAGCCATGATCGACCCTTGCTGATCTGGATCATCGCGGACGATCCTGTCTGCGAGAAAGCGTACTCTATCCCTTCTTTATTCCAGAAGGCGGTTGTGCTTTCGATCTCCTCCATCTTCTCGAAATCGTCCGGAGAACCGAGCCGGGCTTTCAGCGCGTCAAGAAGGCCCGCAGGGTGATCCGTGGAGTATGTGCACGCCTGATGACCACTGGGCCCAACGGCGATCCAGAACGACAGCGAATCCGTGCTGTCGGACTGTTCGCGTTTCCAGCCGACAACCTCGACCGATCCTCCATTGTATCCCTGGAACGCCGAACGCCATTCCGACGTATCCGCCTCGGACATGCGCTGCCATCCGAGCTCGTCGCCCGTGGCGGACACGTCCTGGATGTCGGAAGCCATACAGATGCTGATGAGACGGTCGACCGTCATTTCCACGGGAGCGGCAGCAGATGATCCAGCATAGATCGACACCACCGCGGCACGAAAACGCTCGCGAATGACGCCGGAAAGCGCCCCGANCACGTCCTGGATGTCGGAAGCCATACAGATGCTGATGAGACGGTCGACCGTCATTTCCACGGGAGCGGCAGCAGATGATCCAGCATAGATCGACACCACTGTGGCGATAATAATGGCGATCGCGCGCACGAAAACCTCCTGCATTACTGCGTCGAACGCACTCTTCTTGTGCGGCCGCAAACCGCGGCAAAACGACTTTTGCCAGCCCCTCTTGGGTCGATCAATATCGATGACTTCCGTACGCGTTTCGCAGATTACGCAGTGCAGTGATGAGACGCAATGACCGCTCTTGGCGCAAAGCAGGCAATCTCCTTACCCCTAAGCCGACGTCGCTGGCCTCGGTACGGTTGCCGTAAGGCGGTAGAGGAAACCTCCCGCTGCTCCACCCGACGATGCGGCAACTATCATCAGCCCGGGGTGGAGTTCAGTCGAAAGTGTCGGCGCAAGCCACATGAGCGTCGCTAGGGCGAAAAGTCCAGCGAGCAACCCGGCTATTGCGAACGTCCTCTTCCTTTTTGCGCGAAACCGGTTCAATAACAGCAGTAAGACGGCAGCGTATGGCGAGATCACAAGAAGCAAAGGTATTAGCATCAGGCTTGTAAGCACCCACGCGGCCATGGGAGCGGCCCAACCACCCGGTGCACACACTATCAGGCAACTCACATACGTTCCTACGAGGTGAGCGATAGCTAGGCTACCTGCTGCATCAAGTACACGGGTCACAAACGACTTTGCAGCAGAGCTATGCTCATCTTTCATTTATTTCCTCAAAGAAAAGAGAGCCGCCGAAGTACCAGCGTTTAAATGGTCCCGCCATCGGGAAATTCGTCGTTCAGGAAAGCAGCAGCGTCGATAATTCCGTCCAACGACAGCAAAACGAAACTCCCCTCCAGGCCGACAGCGCCGGTCGGTTGGCCGTTTGCCAGGCAGTACAGGTTTCGCACAGCGGCGGGCAGTTTCAAACCAAGCCGGCGTTCGGTCGCTTCGATCTCATCCGCGGATGCCGGCTCGCTGAACGGCCGCTTTCGGTTCGGGTCTTGTTGTTCGATCCATTGCGCCACGATTTCGAAGCTGCGTTCCATCACCGGTCCTCTAAAAAAACGTCGCCTATGCAAAATAGGCGGCCTCATCTCTTCTGCAATGACCGCTCCTGGCGCGAAGACGACCAGGCGATGGGCAGTCTTAGGTCGAGGAACTCCCCGTTAGTAGGCGTAGCTAAACTCGATGCCAGCGAAGACCATGCTCACCGCCGCGAAAACAATCCCGGCTGGGAAGAGACTGGGAGTGACCGAGTAGTAACGCCGTGAATACAAGAAGGCAGACAACGGCATGATGAAATTCGCTGCGAGCTGCCATGATCTGAGGGTGGAGAAAATCCCGGTGAGGCCGGAAGCCGTCAGGACCAATGCGAGAAGCCACCCAGACACGAGCAGCACTGCACAGCCGCCAACTGCTGCGGAGAAGACAACGCCGTACTTTTTGCCAAGGCGTCGCAGCTCGGGTATCAAAAGTCCGACAGCTACTACGCTCGTCGCCAGGAATTGTGCCCACATCTCTCGAAGAGTAAACAGCTACCAGAGAGGTGACAATACCAGAGGTCGACCGCACTCGGCCCGAAGCGGTCACTGGGAAGAATGCTGCCTAATCCACGCATATAGGCGGGACCACATATCTTTCACATTTGCTGGGCTTTCAAAAACGTGTCCTTCGCCCCAGTAACGGACAAATTCGACGGGCTTTCCGAGAGTCCGCAACGCCGTGAACATTTCCTCTGCTTGGGTGATTGAGACATAATCCTGATCTCCGTGGATCAGCACGACGGGTGCCTCTATATCAACGGCAGAAAACAACGGACTGTTTCGGACATATCGTTCGAGTATCTCCCAAGGTGGCCGAGATAGCCCGAAAATACGGCTCATAGATGCGAGGCCGTCAGCATCAACCTATTCGCCATGTCTGAATCTAACGTCTGATATGCCGAATTCTGAGATCAGATTGGTGGGGGCTGCGGCAGCAACTGCGCTTTTGAATAAATCTGTTTGTGCGACGAGATGAAGCGCTGCCCATCCCCCAAGACTGTGTCCGGCAACGTGGAGCTGCTGTCGATCGGCAAAACCAGCTGTCACGGCCGCCTCAATCGCGGGGACTACAGTGCCCAGAAGCTCTTCCGAGAGTTCGCGACGTCCCCCAACCTCAGAGTCGGTTGGCATGTCTGGTATCAGAACGATGAAGCCTTCTGAGACCAGAGGATGCAGGTTCAAAGGACTTGGATCATTTCTCGCGTCTAGATGGTGGAGGTAGTCGAACGAAGTTTCGTAGCCGGGATAGACCCAAACTATGGTTGGTCTCGCCTCTCCCGGCTGATGATCATGTGGAAGGAGGCACCGCACATGAGCTGTCTGTCCGTCCATTGTTTGGAATGGAAGACGCCGGACGTTGGGAGGAGGCAGCGCAGCGAGATGGGTATCTGTTTCAAAGACAACCTGCCCTCTAGCACTGTCGATATGCCATAAGCGCGTACCGTCCGAGCTGCGGGCGAGGTAGATGTTGCTTGACGAGGTTTCTGAACTCGCAACCAAAATGCCTTCGGGTGGGGCTTTCGATCCTGGGCCGATGCATCGTGGCGGATATTCGATCGTTGGTCGATTTGCGAACGACTCCATGGCAGCCGATAGGCCGTCCTGTTTTGTGAAGCTTTCGGCTTCACCCGTAACTGTGTCTATCTCGACGTAAGTAATGATCGGCGGGCCGATGGCAGGGCTGTCGTCTCTCAGCCTGCTCGCCGTGGCCTGCTGCCCATCCCAAGCACGTTGCCAAACAGCCACCATGAACCTAGCTGCCCTTAGATCGATATCCATCCAGGTCGGAGGTACACCCTCTGGGAGGAGCTCGCATAAGATCTTCGTCGGTCCATTCCATGCGAAGACCCCGCGAGGCGATTCAATGCAGAGATTACGATCCGAGAGGATTGTAGCCAACCCTGTGGACACCTCAATCACTGCTGGCCGGACGAAGCTGCCGTCAGTTAGGGCTACCGCAACCATGGTGCTGTCAGGCGACCAGCATGGCGACATCGCTCCGCAGCCGACTGGAAGAGGGATTTCTTGAAGTTTCCGGGTCGCCAGCTCAATGACATAGAGGTCCGCTTCGCTACCGCCTAACGTGGGAGCGAAATGGCGTGTCGCTTTGCCCGTTGGTTTCGGTAATGCGAACACGAGATACCGCCCTGAGGGATCGATATCGAATGGATGGCCGCCGAGCGTTGGAAAATCATGCAGGGAAAGTAGATCGTCTAAGCTGAATCGACCGGACAATACCAAACCTATGCGTTTGCGCCTGCTATAAATAAACAGAGCATGGCAAGTTTATCAACGGTTGCCGTGACGGAGAGACCACCGCCTGCGGCAATGATCTCACCTTCCTTGCCTCATTTTTGATGTCGTGAGAGCTATCAGGTTACCGAGCATAGTAGAGAGTACGGCGAGAACTGGGACTAACGAAAGGAATGTCCATGGCAGCGACAATTCACCCATCAGGTAGAAAGGAAAGATAAGCGGAAAGAAAAGCGGGACTATAATCGCTAATATCTTGGCCCTAAGCCACCATGAGCTCTGTCAGCTACGACCCACCAAGCCCAGATTCGATACTCCCATCCGCCCGTCTCCTCCATTCTATGGAAAATTCAACGCCTCCATTACAATGAACCTGCGGGATCAACGACGCCACCACCGTGCCCGTCTTGTCGATGACCTCCAAAGTGCCAACCCAGATGGGGATGTTCGCCTGATATGAAAAACCTGATGCGCGCGGGGTGAGTTCAGCAAGCGGGGAAGTAAACTCCTTGTTGTTGTTGAAGCGCTTGAAAGCTGCCTCGCTGGCAGTGACTAACTCTGCAATCGGTTTAGTTGCACATTCTTGAGCGTCAGCTTCAGAGCATGCACCGATAACGACAAGTGATCCTAGCGCTAGCGCTCGTCGCATAAAGCTTCCTCTCATATCAACTTAGTTGAAGCTTCCATCACATAACCTGCCGCCCTGTAAATGCGGATGGCGCCTGTGATGCGTAGGGCGCCGTGGCTACTTAGGGCGCATTCGCCGCGAACTTGGTCTGCTATCGGCCCCAAGCGGTCATTGCCTATTGCCCGGACTTGATCATCTCACGAATTTTGACCGCTTTCTCGAAATGGTCTAGCGCATTGGTTTTGATCCACCACTCGGCAGCTGATCGGGAATAATACGCTTTTACGGAAGCCTTGCGTCAAAGGTATCTCCTATCGTCCGTGGTCATGGAGTAACTGGTTCAGGTCCCTCAAGGCGGTCGTCTGAAAACCGGTCACCCCCAGTGCGGACGCGGAAATTATTTCCGCATGTTGTCAATGAGTAGAGCTGTCGTCAGGCGGTCCAACTGCGTTGTTTCGGTTCGAATCCTGTCAAGACCGTCAGGTTCAGATCAAAGCCCAGCAATTTCCAGGTCTCGCTTCTGCACACAGTGTCCGAATATTGTTGTCTCTCAACATGATCCGGCCGCCCCAGATTACATAACTTCAGAGATCCAGAACCTCGAAATATCCGGCACCCTCCTCTGTAAGGAGCGGACGAGCATCTTTGAGGGGAACCGTCAGGAGATCGTCGGTGCAGGCGAATATGACGTGTGGCAGGCCCTGCAGGGTGAAAACGAGATTATCGGCGTTGAAGTAGACTGCGAGATTGCTCCGGATGAGGTCTTCATACCCACACCCTTTCTCCGTCTCGTCATCGAATTTCTCGCGGTTTTTAAGAATGAACTGGATCAGGCTCTCGCTCGGGCCAAAGCTTAGCAACGAGGGATCCGCGACCGTAGAAGGATCGACCACAGTTCCGTCTCCGTTGGTTGCGGTCCAGCCGCGCAGCAGGGTTTCCGGCACGAGTGCTTTGCCCGTTCGCGCATCGGCGAGACGATGATCCCCGAAATTACTGGGATGAGCGCCACCGCACCAATAGCTGCCACCCTCTGCAATACCGACCAGGCGCGAAGTCAGATGTTCAACCGTCACAGATCCACCGCCGTCATATCCGCTGGTACCTTCCG
This sequence comes from Rhizobium sp. Leaf306, assembly GCF_001423425.1. Classification (GTDB taxonomy): domain Bacteria; phylum Pseudomonadota; class Alphaproteobacteria; order Rhizobiales; family Rhizobiaceae; genus Neorhizobium; species Neorhizobium soli. The sequence continues at coordinate 38,732 of NZ_LMNX01000003.1, read as the reverse complement.
CATCCTGTCCCGACCAGCCGAAGCCAAGATAGGCTCTTGCCATGCAGGAAAAGGCGGACAAGGCAAGCTGCAGGCGCTGTTGCGCCAGGTAGCGGTTGATCGGTGCTGGATCGACTTTTCCAATCGAAAGGACAACCGGATAAGAAAGTCCGGTTCGGCTGTCTTCATCCATGCGGTAGCTTCTGTCGCCAAGATTGGTCGTGACGCCTTGTTTGAAAGGGCGATCCATCTTCAGGAAATCGTAGGGCAAGCTGTCTTTGCTCAGCACCATCGGCTGGTCGGTCCCGGTGAGCGCGTAGCTTGGGTCGAGAGCAGCGAGCAGGTCTGGTTCGCTATCGGAAATCGTCCGCTTGCCCTTCTTGACGAGCTTGACCTGCAGCGTCTTGCCACTCTCTTTGTCCCGCCATGTCCCCAAAAGTCGCTCGCCGCTGCCTTCGGTTTTCAAGTTCCATTCAGCGGCGATAGGCGCAACATCGATGACGTCACCATCGGCGGTTTTGCAAAGCTTTTCGGTACAAGACTTTTCTTCGAAAAGTAGCATGGCGTCAGGATCCTTAACCTTCATGCCATGCAAAGGGATGTCACCGCCTTTGGCAAGATAGGCATAGCGTCCGGCCCGCAAACCATCGGCACCCGGCGACGCCAATTCAAGGATGATTGGCAGAGACCCGATGGAGCCGACGTAGGTAACCGCCTCAGCCGAATGCGCAACACCGGTTCCGAAGGAAAAGACAATCAAAGCAGCAAGAGGAAGGCGCATGTCTGATCCACATCCGGTTGTGATCGTTCATCTTTAACGCCCACAGCCGCGGTTCGCCAGGGATATGATTGTTCCTAATAAGACGCTGATTGGTGTACGAACCCAAGATCTTGACTTCTGGGCCTGCATGTTGCCGTCGGTTCGGATTGGTTTGAGGCGGTTTGCAGGCTTGACATCGGAGCTACGGCAATCACACATGCCCGCCTTTATGCGGCTAAGGGAGATTATCGAGATGCGTCATAGGCTTATCACGGCGACGACCGCCATTATTATGGCTTTTACCACGGGGGCGTCCGCGACAGATATTAGCCAGGACAGCGCCAACAACATCCGTGACACTCTCAATCACCTGCTGCCCAAGGACATCGCCAAGCGTGCGCCTGTTACGGTCACGCCGGCCGGATCGCGCTACGAGATCGGCTATGACTTCTCCAAACTCCTGGCGCAGATCAAGAAAACGGATTTCGACATCAAGGGCCTGAAACCCTTCAAAATCTTCGCCACACCGCAGGACAACGGGCTCTGGGATCTGGAAGGCAACAACAACCTCAATGTCACGGGGCATTTCATCGGGCCTGACAAGAAGCGCTCGGACTTCACCTATTCGGTTGCCGACATGGTGTTTAACTCGGTCTTCGACCCGGCAATAAGCTACTTCCGCTCCGGTGATTTCAGCGCCAAGGAACTGAAATTTATCTCATCAACCGATACCGAGGTGATCAAGGCCAGCTTCGGCAACATGATCTACAAGTTGACCTCTGCCGAAAGCGTCACTGCCGGTCGCCTGGATTTTGCTGCCAACGGCAAAATGAGCACCTTTGTGGAGCAGGTCAGCGGCAAGGAAATGCCGCCGATCCAGATCTCGGCAGACAGTCTGGATTTCGATACCAAGGTCAAAGGCGTTGCAGCCAAGGACTTGAAGGAAATGGTCCTGTTCGTGCTCGATCACGTCGAGCAGAAGCATCTCACCAAGGAGAGCGAGACCAAGTTCAAGGACATGCTCGGCAAAGCCTTTCCGTTGCTGAGCTCGCTTGAGGAAACCATCAGACTCAACAACCTCGCCGTCACCAGCGCCGTCGGAAGCGGCGGCGCCAAGTCCTTTGGCTATCACTTCACGTCGATGGGCCGAGCAACGCGACGCGCGTTGGCGTGGCGATCGATGCTGGCGACTTGACGCTAGACAGCGTGCTGGTTCCTGAGGGTTACACCGCCTTCCTGCCTCAAGCACTCGATATTCAGTTCGGCGTCCCGGGCATGGATTTCGCAGCCCTTGGCGACGAGTTCATGAAGACGGATTTCACCACGTCAACGGGCGACAGCAGGATGGCGGGACAACAGGAGGCCGCGAAGCTTTTTCCGGGCGGCATCCTGAAGGTTGATTTTCCGAAGGTCAGCGCCGAGTCTAGCGTCTATAACATCGAGGTATCCGGGGAGATGGAAGGCCGCGTCGATACGCAAAAAGACTACAGGGTGAACGCATCGATCGTGGCGCGCGACTACGACAAGACGATCGCGGCCGTGCAGGAACTGGCAAAGAGCAATCCGGATCTGAACAATGCCTCCTTCGGATTGATGATGATCAAGGGTTTTGCCAAGGCCGACCCTGATGGCGCGCAGCGTTGGGACGTAGCGGTCGCCAGCGACGGCTCGGTCAGCGTCAACGGCCAACAGATCAAGGGGCCGGACGCACCGGCCACTGACGAGGCAGCGCTTTCGGACGAGGTGGCTCCCTTGGACGAGACAGCGCCTTCCGACCAGACCAAGCCCTGAATTTCGTTCGGTGACAATCGCGGAGAGCCGGTTACTGGCGGCACGCCCTGCCGCAGACGATCGGAAAGTCCGCGATACCGGCCTCGCAGGCATTAGGGAAGGTTCGCGTCCGGCGGCAGAATTGAACAAATGTCCGATCTGACACAACGAGGCCCTGAGAGGTCATAACAGCGGAAAGTCGTCGTGAAAAAACTTATTTCTATCGTGATCGTAGCGAGCTTCGCGTGTTTACACCAATCCTCTCCAGCGTGGGCAGACGGTGCCGTAACTGAGCTGTTTCAAAAATATCTGGCCAATGGACGCCTTGATGAGGCAGACGAGCAGATGTTGTCCACAGCTGCCGCAGCCCCTAACAATGCTGACGCACAGTTGGGGCTCGGTCTGGTGCGATCGGCCCGTGCATTCGAAAAACTATCTCGGTCGCTGTACCGCTATGGCTTTGGCTCCAAGTCCGACGGCTATGAAATGTTTCTAGGCCGGGCCTCCGGCGAAATTGCCCGAAACGTAAATCCCGAGGCAATCACATACGACCAGTTTCGCGGCATTCTTGCGGCCTTCATTGAAGATCTGGATGCCGCCGACAAGGCTCTTGCAGCCGTCGGTGAAAAGCCGGCAAAATTGAAAGTCGACCTCTCCGTCGCGCGCTTTGACTGGAATGGCGACGGCAGGGTCGGGCCGGAAGATCACATTGGGCGGGCCTTTTCCAATCTGGACGAGAAAGGTGGGGCGCTGCCTTTCGTCGTCGGTTTTGACACTGCCGACGCCAAATGGCTGCAAGGCTACGACAATTTGCTGATGGCTGCTGCCAAGGCGTGGCTGTCCCATGATTTTTCCGAAAGCTGGAACGGGAGTTTCGGTGTCATCTTCCCACGGGCCGTCTCGACATTGTCGGTGGCCAATGGCAAAGGCGCGGATGACATGACGATGTTCGGCGTCAATAAGGCGCAAGCTGATGACATCGCCGACTTCGTCACGCTTATTCACACGATCCGCTGGCCGGTTACCGACACGGCAATGTGGGGCGAAGTGCGCGATCACCTGAAGAAGGTCATTGTACTCAACCGGGAAACTTGGGCACTCATCGACAAGGAAAACGATGACGATCATGAATGGCTGCCGGGGCCAAAACAAAACAGCGGGGTTCTGCCGTCCTTTAACGTCACGCCTGAACGCATTCAAGCATGGCTCGCAGTCCTCTCGCAGTTTGAAGCCGCCCTCGATGGCAAGATCCTTGTCCCGCACTGGCGCTTCGACAAGCGCATCAACCTTGCACGAGTTTTCACAGATCCTAAGCCTTTCGACCTCGTGCTCTGGGTAACGGGACCGGCTGCGTTACCCTACCTGCAGGATGGCAAAGCCATGAGTAGCGGCGAGTGGAACCAGATTACCAATATCTTTGAGGGGAATTTCGCGGCCTACGCTTTCTATTTCAACTAATGTGAACCGGCGAGGCGTCGCGATGCCGATACGCATGATAACCCACTATAATTGCCCACGTTGACGGGGCATTTCTGTATGCGGGAACACAATTTCGCAAGACGAAGTGGCTGTCCGTCATTCAAACGCCCCAGTATCATCTATTCTTCAAGATAGAAAAGTCCGTGCGATTGACGACTCCTCGCCTCAGCTGCCTTCCGCAGTCAGACCTTATGCGCCGAGGGATGAAGCGACCGGACCGGCTTCCAAGTCTTCGTCCGCCAGCGCGCGCCGTGCATGCGCAGCAGAAAGATAGCGGCCCACAAGTTCCGAAAACGCATCGGCCTTCATGCCGCGAATGCCGATGGCGTCCAGCTCAATCATTCGGCGCTTGGGCTTCACTTTGTTGTAGAACGAAAACCGCGTGCGGTTGGGCAGCGGCTCGTTTTCCCCGAGATACAGCTGGAGAGCAAAACGGGTTGTGGCATAGACCTGATAACCGACGACAGCGTCCCACCGCACCGGCTCGCTCAGCCATGGGGACCGAAGTGTCTCCGGCGTGAACACCATCAACGGACGGGCGCCGCGGCGGCGGTAGAAGACGACGGCCGCAAGGCATAGGAGCATGCCGGCACCGAGCACCGCCGCCAAGATTGCCTTGAAGCTCTCATTGCCCCCGAAGCCCATCTGGTAGGGGAAGAGATAGGTGCAGGCGATGAACAAGCCGAACAGCACAATGATGAACATCATCGCGCCTGCCATCGGTCCGGTATTTTCATGCACCACCAGTTCCGGCTCGGCGACCCCGGCGGCGGCCGTCTTCAGTTCTTCACGATATTCTGTGCGAACGGAGCTGGCATTGAGCAGGAAGTCCGCTGATAGGTCGCGGCAAAGCTGATCCCAGTCGGAAAATGCACGCCTACCGAAGGATGCAACGCTCGCGTCCGGCAAACGCGTCGCATGCGCGAGAAGCTTGTCATCGATACCGAGGCCGAGCGCCTGTATGCGCTGGATCGTCGGCGGATGGCTGTCGGTCGGGTGGGCCTGGCGGTCTTCCAGATGGGCAGCCGGATCGTCGAAGCCCCGCTCGGCAGCCACCGTTGCAATGGCCGCAACAAGATCGGGCTCATGTCCTTCATTTCCCCGGAAAGCATCGCTCAGAACGAAATGTACGCTTGGGTCGGCAATATGAACGCGAACAAGCGCGGACGCGGCGCCGGCCGCGCCGCTGACCGTGCTGCCATGCCGATCCGCTTCGAACTCGCGCAGCCGGCTCCAGTGGGCAACGGCGGTATCGAAGCGCGACAGCGCGTGATAACCGAGGCGAAGGCCGGCGGCGATGCCGAAGTCACCGTTGATATCGGCACGATAGAGTGCGTCCAGCGAACGCCGCAGGCTGGAATAGATCGGCACGAACCTCTGCGAATATCGCGTATCGTCGCCGGCGAAATGCGCAAGCTCGTGTCCAACGATGGCGGCGATCTCGGCGGTGTCTAGAAGTTCGAGGAAGGGGGCCGGCATATAGAGGGTCCGGCCTTCGATCAAGCGCTCTTCGGGAAGCAGCAGAAGCCGGCTCTCGGTCACGTAGAAACCGCTGGTCAGGCCGACGACGATCGTGTCGGGCGCGCCGGCCTGCATCCGCCCAGCCAGATTGCGGACGAATGTCCAAAGGCCAGGCGCGTCCTCCTCCGTGACGACGCGGGCCCGTTCCACTATTGGCTCCGGCTCGACCAGAGCGAAGACGCGGCGCAGTCCGCGGACCGCGGTGACGGCGCAATAGAGCGCGACACCAGCGAGAAGGATGCCGGCGAGCGCCAGTTTCACGGCATTGCCCGAGATATCGCCCCAGAACGGCAGCGTCATCGTCTCGAACACGGTGGCGCCAACACCCGCAAAGCCAAGTCCCAGCATCACGGCGGCGAGGAAAAACGGCAACGTCATTTGCAGCCATGTGAAACTGCGCACCAACTGATCGCGCGACCGGCGGGCTGACCGGCCGGCAAGGCTGGAGCCAAGCAGACCGACCGCGCCGCCGAAGAAGGCAAGCGCTCCACCGGCAATCGTGAGATAGGCGAACGGATGTCGGACTATCGCGACTGTCTGGAGAAGATCGTTCTCGCCGACGGCTTTTTCCAGTTCCGCAAGCGCCATCGAGGCCGGATACGATTGCCCGCCTTCGAAGCGGATCATCGTGCCGGGCGTCTGAGCCGCAATGGGTCGGATTTCATCGAGTGCCCGAACCATGTCCTGTCCGTTGGTTTGGACCAGCCGGCCGGCTTCGACGGACCGATCAAGCTGCCAGATCCCGAGCCCGGCGAGCGCCAGCGGCAGCAGGATCAGCCAGAAGGCCAAAACCACGCCCGGCGGTATCTGGCGCTTGGCTGCCTCGGTGGGTGCTTGCGCGTTGGTCATGACGTCCTCCCTGTCGCAGTATCTTGCAAAGCCTCCCCCAAGCCGGGCGCCCGGCTTGGGGGAGGCTTCTATCCGCGGTAATCACATCACCCGACAGCTCTCTTAGAGAGCCGCTCCCAGCGCGTCGACAATCGCCTTCGTTCGATCGTCGACATCTGCGGAATTGGTGAACGGCCGGAAATTGACGTCCAGGGTGCCGGCTTCGAACTTGACGCGTTCCTTGTAGGCGGATGCAGGGCTGCCAGCCTCCGTGTAATGGACGGTGATCGTCTTGAGTTTTTCGCGAAGCGCCTGCTTGCCCATCTCGTCCCGGGCAATGTCTTTCATGGCATTTTCGAGCGGGGTGAAGACCGTTTTGACGAGGTAATCGTCCTGCCCGTAATATTTATCGTCACCTGGCAAGGCGAGGCTGTTCCAATCCACCTTGATCGGAACCTCGAAGCCTGCAGCAGTTTGAACGCTCTTCTGCAGCGGTGGAAAATTGTCCTTTTCGAAAGCCGCGATCGCACGCCTTTCCGCAAGGCCCGGCGAGGTTTGCGCCACTGCCATTGAAGTAAAGGCTACCAAGGCGGTCAAAGTGTAGGCGGTCAGAGTTCTTCTCATACTGCTGTCTTCCCTCGTGATCCGGTTGTTTTGATAAAGAAGGTCTATAGGACGGTGGTTATCTGTCTACCTGCTATGACAGTTGTTCGGGTGCTACCTCGCATGCCGCCAAGGGCGGCGAAGGGGTAGGTAGCACTGGTTGTCAAAAAGGGTAGAAAGGCGCAAAGATTTCGCGATGAGCAAGTTATGGGACCTATACGCCCACGGCACGAACGTCGATCCTGCGGTGCACCGGGCGCCGCTACCGCAAGTCAATTATGGTGTCGAAAACCAACTGGCATAATGGACATCCCGTCCCTCAATCCTTCCTGGATTGGCACCGCGGACAAGGAGCGATCTCACTAAGTCCTTCGGTTTCAACGTAATCATCGGACTTTCAACGGGCCAATAGTTCGAGTTGGTTCAAGGCGGGCATCTCGACAGCGACTCTATACTATATTTGTGAAAATCGTATAGCGAGGATCGCGGTGCGTAGTGTATTGCATTGGGGTAGCACAGGCGGGCAGCGTCCACTGGGTGGAGTCGAAGCTTGCTTCCGGGTTGCGACTATACTAGATTTGTTAAAAAGATATAGAGGCCGGCGTGATTAAACAAATTGACCTCATGTTTCGCACCATGGTCGCGGAACTACAGCAACGGGCATTCGACGATGATTGGGCAGAAGATTTCCCCCCATCGGGTAGATTCGTGCCCGTGGCAGTTAATGGTCGACGTTATTGGTATTTCGACCAACCCGACGGGGAGGGTGGGCAGAAGCGTCGGTATGTCGGGCCTGCCGACGACCCCTCGATTTCGGAACGGGTCGAAACCTTCAAGGGTGAGAAGTCAGACTATAAGGCTCGCCGCAAGTACGTTTCCACGCTAACGCGCGAAGCCGGTTTGATTGCCGCTGATCGCTTTACCGGCGATATCGTACAGGCGCTTGCCACGGCCGGTCTCTTCCGGCTGCGCGGTGTTCTCGTCGGCACTGTCGCTTTTCAATGCTACTCGGCATATCTTGGCATCCGTCTGCCTTCGGCGGCGATCCTAACAGGTGATGCAGACCTAGCCCAGGATTTCGCGATCTCCGCCGAGGTGGCAGATTCGCTGCCGCCGATCCTCGATCTCCTAAAAGGGCGTGATCCAACGTTCCGCGCAGTGCCGCATATCAGCGGCAGCTCCCGCTCTCATGCATTCCGGAATCAGAGCGGTTACAGGGTCGAATTCATGACGACAAACAGGGGAGCCGAAGAATATTCGGACAAACCCGTGAACATGCCCGCTCTCGGCGGCGCGTCAGCCGAACCGCTGAGATTCATGGATTTCTTGATCCGCGATCCCGTTCGTTCGATCTTGCTACATGGTGCCGGTATCTCAGTTGTGATCCCTGATCCTTGCAGGTACGCGGTGCACAAACTTATCATTGCCGGTCGCCGCCAGAATGACGCCGGCGGCCAAGCCAAACGAGATAAAGACCTTAGACAGGCGGGAATACTATTCGACGCCCTGCCGGTCACGGGCCACGGGCCCTCGCTGGTTGACGCTCTAGAAGAAGCGTGGGATCGCGGACCTGCTTGGAAGCTGGCGATCTCGGACGCAGCCGAAACCATGCACAAGGAATATTGGGGCGCTATCAATCGAATGGTTGGCGTTATCAAGAGATAAAGGTTAGGCCTGCTCGAAAGGACGGCCCTATGACAATACTCATTCGCATCAGGTTGCGCTCGGCCCAACCTCTGTCTGAAACAGCTCTTCATGCTGCTTTTCAGCCTGGTTCAAAATCTTGGCGGCCAATGCTGCCTTGTACTCCGGGAGAAAGCGACCACAGTGCTGTTGCACGACATCAGGCCAACCCGAAAAGCAAATGAAATCAACAGGACTCTGTGACCTAATAGGAAGCAATGGTTCCTATCCGTTCAAGAGCATGAGAGGTGGCATCGCTGCATCTACCTAATGAATGTCGATTGTTTGCGCTGGACCGATATGGAGCTAATCCACTGGCCTGACGAATGTGCCGTTGATCCAACCTTCTGCGCCGGAGGTAGTAGACTTTACCCGCCACCATTTGCCGTTTTTTTCAAGTACGAGTAGGTTCGTACCGTTCGTAAGTGTTTCGATCTTTACATATGCGGCATCTGGCCCCTCTCGTAGGTTGAGGTCCGTGGACGTCCTGACCTCTTCTCGCGGCAGGTCCTCTTTTCCAACACTGACGGCGGGCTGATCAAAGACTTTTGGGGTTGAAGAGACCTCCTTGGTCTCGAGCGGCGAAAGTTCGTCCGTAGGCCTAGAGCCTTCTGTGATCATCTCCACTGGCTTTGAGTGGGGCACTGCGAGCGCAACCTTCGTGGCCGCGTCGAAAGCCACTCGAATGTCCGCGTCGATAGATCGAATGACAGCAACTTGCGTTGTGTCGGCGGAGGTGGATGCTCCCGGCATTAATGTCGGCGGAACTATTCGCCCCGGTGTGGCACCTGGTGGATCAATGGACGCTGGGGGTTGTGATGTGACTACAGGGGACGAGACTTCATTCGACTTGGTGCTGCTGATGCTAGAGTTCGACCGAGGTTGTTCGGTCGACGTTACGTTAGCGATCATGACTGCAGCCGCCGTCATTCCCACGATTAGCCAGAATCCTCGGTATGACGTTGCCATGGTCACCTCAACTCACATCGAGTTCGACTTGTTTCAGGCGCTTGTAGGCATCAACCAACGCTTGTGGCGGGGTTGATCTAAGGGCACTCGCGTGATCGGCCAAATGCTTAAGATCCGCAGGCGCTTTGGTGAGCTCTCTCTCGAGTTCAGTCCGCTGCTTCGCAATATCGTTCTTCACGGCTTGCACGGCAGCCGGATCGGTGGGGATCGAGGCGTTGAATACAAACTTCCTCTCTACAGTTTTTGCCCAAGTCTCAACTTCGCTGGCTAGGGAGGGACCGAAGCCGGGAACGTTTGTCACAGGCCGTTGCTGGACATCCCAGGCGTTTTCAAAACCATAGGATTCCAACGTCGCTTTCCGGCCTCTGCCGACGCGTGGAATCTTGGCCCTATCGATCCTATGTGACTCCATATGCTTTTCGAGCTGAAGCTGACGCTTTTTCTGCTCCAAAATAGCGAGCCGTTCGCGTTCCTTCTGGGGAAGGATTGCGTGAGCAGACGCGAGATCAACGTAGTGGTTGCGCCGCTTTTCGAACGTCCCCGGACCGGCGTTGCTTTCCCAGATTTTCCGCTGCTCCTCCCACCCGCTTTTGGCGCCACTCAGTTCCGTTGCGAACCTTCCTTTTATGTCCATAGAACGGAAAGCTACGACTATGACGCCGATCAGAAGTGCCACGCCCCAGAACCCGCTTACGGTGGACATGAGGTAGAGAGCCACAACCGTTGCGACGACGCCGGCAGCACCGGCAGCGTTCCGTTCTCGCCGCGCCTTTTTTGCGGCAGCAGATCGGCTCAGTCCTAGTAAAGGTCCAATAAGCTGCTCAGGGTCGGGGGCTCGAACCGGTGCTGGCATGGTTTTGATTGCAGTCAGGAGCTGCCCAATATCCATTATTGGGGCGCCCGTACTGAATTGAGCAGGAAACAGAGATCGCCCCATTGTCCTCTCAAGTTTGCACCAAGGGCAGCCGGTCAATTGGCGGGGGTAGGCGTGCGACTTGTCGGCAGGACACGAGGCGAGGTCGTTCTCGACTGCTTTCAGTAGGATCCCCCAAGATGCCGCCGTTGGCCGCACACCAGCCTGAGTGCTTGGCCTGAATGCGTCTTCGAAAGCCTTTCGGACATTGTCGCCATAGTCCCCAAGTGCCGGCACGAACGGCGGAGGCTCCATCATCGTCTGGGCTTTTTGAGAGCTGTAAGCGAACCTACCGTCTTTGATGGCCGTCTTAATATCCATGTCGCCTTTGCCAAGAAATTTTCCGGCGAAGGGGTGTCTGCCAAGAAAGAGGAGTTGGAACAGGAGAACGGCAAGACCGAAATTGTCGTGGTTCGGGGTCCGGTCAACCCTGTCGAACTGTGTCCCCTGCAACTCTTGGGGCGTGTATTCAGCCACACCGACGAGACAACGGTACGTGGTGCTGCCGGATCGATACTGAAAAGAATCGCTGTCGATGAGCGATACCATCGCCTTATCAGAGACGAGAATTCCAGAATGGTTGATATCGCCGATGACGCAGCCGGTCGTGTGGATGCTGGCAACGGCGTTTGATAGGTTGATCGCGGACCGCAACAGAAATTTCAAATCGGCGGTTGGAAACTCGACTTTGCGACTTCCAGGGCCGTAGAGGTCATGGACGCTCTTGTACCCAGTCACCCTCTTCATCGTGAAGCCCAGGAATTCGCCTGACGGCGATGTGAGAGTGTCGACGGGAAAAGCGACATAGTCCGATCTACGATGAAGAGTGTCGGCCACCATCGCCGCGACCTTCTCTCGACGCTCGTGCGCTTTCCCTGGATTGTAGATTTTTGCCGCGAGATCTGGAGCCTCGGCAATGTGGTAGACTGCTCCTTCACCCCCCTTACCGATAACCGATCCAAGAGTGAGGCGGCGACCATCGGATGAGGTTACCGTCTTCATGCCCTGAGTCCGAGTATCAGTGACTTGTCATCATCAGTGCGCTCGCACACGGCCGGGGTTGCTAGATAACTCTGCAGAGCGGCCGAAAGGTCTCGGTCGAGGGATTGGGCTTGCGATGTTTTCAGCGGCGCGAGCATTCTATTGAAGAACGGTTGGTGCGCCGTCTTGGAGACATGGTCGAGCACCAGACGTTCGATACCGTCAGAAAATACCGCGAACTCCTCTACAATTCCTTCAACTGCCGTGACGACTAACCGAGGTTGTGGGTCATCGGTCACGAAGGAAGTTGTAGATGCGTACTCACCTTGGAATGGCCATGAGGGGACGATCCATTCTTCCGTGCCAGCCTGCTTTAGAACAGCAGCTCCGTCACCGACGTGGACAACGACAGAGTGTTCTGGGCCTGCGAGCACAGCAACCAGCGTCGCAGCGAAATCACGCGGCCGCGCATCGCATTCTTTTGCCTTGAGGTTGATCGCCTCACGAATAGCGTCGATCCAATCCCAGACATCGTCCTCACTCAGGGATGACAAAGATGATCGGGCGAGAAACGACCTGCAGGCCTTCAAAAAGCCCAGAGACACGGTTCGCGAGCCGATTTCAGCATGCGAGGCACTGCCAGCGCCGTCTGACACGACTGCAACCATGACAGGGCCTTCAAGAGTGAGAAACTCCTTAGCGCATGCGTAGTCTTGGCACGGCGTTCCGGTCTTACTATGCGAAGTCCCGATTGACCGGGCTCCAGCCCACCGCCAGGATGTGCGCATCAAACGGAAGCCCATCCTTCCGGCGTGGCCGGGTTGGACAAAGGCACGGCGTCGCCAGGGTTCGATTGGGAGACGGAACTAAGGGAGCTTGAAAGCCAGGAGAACAGATCGCGAAAGCGCAACTCCTTAAGTGAAAGGGGAGCGCGGGCGCTGAGCTGCCCGAGGACTTCCATGTTTGCACCCTCAACTCCTACCGCAAAAAACGAGAACGCCTTTTCAGCCTCGCCCGCTTTCACTTCGTTGGCCGCAGCGTGCCAAGAGTCTGTCGGCCCGCCGTCGGTGATGAGAAATACCCATGGCCGATAGTAGGAGATACCGTTTTGGCGATACTGGTTCTTACGATCCCTTAACAGTTGCAGGCCCTGTTCAATCGCCGCTCCCATGGGAGTGTCACCTTGGGACTGCAATTGCGGGGCATACCATGTCTGTACGCCTTGAAAATCGTTCACGATCGAGACCGGACCGAACGTGACAATGCCAACCTCGACGCGCTTTGCCGCCAAGGAATCCGCAAACAATTCATCGCGAAACTGGACAAGGCCGTCGTTGAGCTCGCGGATCGGTCTGCCATTCATCGAACCGGAAACGTCTAAGATCAGCAGGCAGGGACAACGCGGTTCCGGGTTATCGACAAACTCCGCCCCTTCGAATGGCTGTTGCTCGAATGGATTGCTCATGTCGGGTGCTCTTTCTTGAGGGAACTTCAGTTCGCCACGATTCCGAATGTATCAAGGACTTCAGGGGTAATTGTCCCGGTGACTTTCAGCCGGTAGTCCGTTTGCATAGCGGTCAACGCCGTCTTACAACTCGGACCAACTTTTCCATCAATCAATCCGGTATAGTACCCGTAAGCAGTTAGCGCGGACTGGACCTGCATCGCGATGCGTCTGAACTTGTCTGTGTTGCCAGGCAGCGTCTTGAGTGGTGCCGCAAGTGCGGCAGCCACGGGCGGAGTTACTACCGGCGCAACTGGGGCCGCTGGCGGAGTATAAACAGGCGCGGGGGCGGTATAGGTCGGAGCGGGCGGCGTGTATGACGGGGCCGATGGAGCCGTGTAGGTAGGGGGGCTGTAGTTTCGATAACTGTAGCCGCCGCTGCTGCTGGAGCGGTGGCTCGAGTGCGAACGGTGCGAGCTATGAGATCTGTGTCCCGCCAATGAGAAGATATGCTTGAGCTTCAGCCTTTCGAGCACGGATGGCTGTCCATTTTTGGCGGTGACGAAGTCACCTGGCACGATTGCCCCGGCCTTAGATGGCAAAAATCCCGCAGCAATCAGCGACGGAATTAGGAATAGCCTTTTCTTCATAACGCCCCCAATCCCGCAAACCCCTCTTTGTGACTATACCATTCGAAGAAACCACCACAAGCTGCACGGGAGCCGCATGCCTCGCAAATATCGAGATACTTCTGCTTCCAGTCTGAGATTGTTGACAAGGCAAACTCGCGGTATTGCAAAGGCACCGAACAGAGCGGAAAATTGTAGAGAGCGACAGAGATGCCGCGCGCTGCGCTCATATCGATCGCCCTCGCCAGCTGTGTGAAATCGGCGGAAGAGTCGTGGAACGACGTCGCCCAGTTCATTCGCCCGTAACCGATGCGTTCCATCTGCATGATTGCCCAAACATCGATACAGCTTAGGCGTGTGAATAGAAAATTGGCTAGATCGCTCAATCGGTCCTTGTTCTGCTGCATGACAACAGTACGCAGTTCGATGGAAGCCCCCGCTTTTATGAGAATGCCAAGTCCGCGCTGCAGATTTTGGAACGCACCATCTTTTCCCACGATACGATCATGGGTGAGCCCGTCTGCAGCATATAGCGGAATGCCCCAAAGTATCCTCTCCGTACCCATGGCCACCAGGCGCCGTATGTCTTCAGTGACGAAGTGCTGACCGTTGCTGAGAATGTGGAACCTGATGTCTGGCCTGGTTGAGGCAACAGTTTCAACCATTGAGAACAATCGCTCCTTGTGCAGCAAAGGCTCTCCGCCGGAGATGCCTATCGTTGCGTTGAGGGGGGCGAGACTTGCAGCGAGAGCGAACTGAGAAAACAAATCCGCATGATGCTTCTTAGGCGGCTGTGAGCACATGACGCACAACTGGTCGCACTGCTCAGTCACCAAGAACGTGTTGTGAGGCGACTTCGAACGGATCAGCCGATGGGCTATACGTTGTCCCGGCAAGGCCAAGATAACGTCGCCGTCGAAATTCTCGTCATCCTGTCTGTGCAGCCCAAATGAAAACCCGTTGTAGTCGTATTCGAGCCTTGTGCCCTCTGTATCCACCAGCACAGCATCGTGCTCGGTCTGGCAGTTCTGTGGCTCGTTGCGAAGCCTGATGACGAGAGGTTCAACGATCGGAAGTGGGTCGATTTTGAGGCGGAGATCGATCATTGATGACACCGGGCGATCGAAGCATCGAAGCTCGGAACTCCGGCCCAGATCGCAAGTGACTTCCGAATTTTCGGATCATCGGAGTAGATCATAGCGAAGATCTTGTCGAAGAGCGCAAGGTGCCGCTGGCAGAAATCGGTCTGGTCCTTCGGAAGATCGATGCGTCCGTAGCGGGAGAGGTCATCAACAAGATCAATGCCGCAATAAGCCTGGTAAGTGCAGTGGACACAGTCAGGATGAAAGTTGTTCGAAGCTTCCTCGTTCAATGCATCTACCGTCGCCATCGTCATGCCAGTGAAGACGTCCCCCATCGACAGATCGAACTGCCCGACACGACTCACCATCCGTGCTTCGTCCGTCGGATAGATCTTACCGTCGTGATCGATCACGACGTATCCATGTCCGACAATGTTAGGGTTACGAAGATCGACGTGGCCGTTATGTCCGGCTCTCAATATTCGGCGCAGGCAATGAACGAAGTAGTATTCCTCGGCGGGGACTTCGGCCGTGAAATTGAACTCCACAAGTTCGTCGATAAAGCTGGAATGATAGGCATTCCAGGCCGATGATGATGCCCGCGCATCGTATCGTTTACGGGCAAACCCCTGGTAATTGACCGGCCTGAGATAAATGGAGTTCATGCCTCGGCTTGTGTACGCCTCGATTACTGATTTAGGCTCCGGTGGCCGCCGGGGATCGATTGTGGGGAGTGCAGAGACCTTACCATTGCCCAGGCGTGCGATCGCGGCATCGAGGTTTTCGACGAACTGAGCCGTCCGCGCTGACTTAAACGTCCGTTGAAGCTCGTGTGTGGACACATCCCCATCGAGGGACGTGCTCACGTAGACGTCGGTCAGGCTCAAGAAGCTCCAGACCTCATCCGACACGTCCTGCAAGTTCGTGCATACGACAAATTCGCAGCGTTCGAACCGGGACCTGCAGAAATCGCGAACTGTACTGAGGATATCCAGGCGGAGCGTTGGCTCTCCGCCCTGAAACTCAATCTTTATCTTGGGTGCCGTGATCGTACCGAGGAAAGAGAGCACAGCTTCGAGCGTTTGGTTGCTCCAGTCGAAGCCCGGAGTATTCTCATTCACCCTGGATACCTGACAGTAGCCACAGGCAAGATTGCACCTCAGGGTCGGAACGAGGATGATGTAGTCCAAAGGTCCTGGGGCATATAAGCGGCTCGCAAAGCGGTACTCGAAGCCGGAATAGGCGACGTCTCCTACCTCTTCGAAAGCGTGACCGTTGCGAAGCAAAAATGCATCGTCGTCAGCTGTGAACTGGTCGTGGGCATAGCGTGATAGAAATGCGTCATCCGATTTGAAAAAGCCGCCCGCGTCGTCGCAGAACAGGACGTCGCCGTCGGCTGTTTGCCGAAATTTGAGAGGGAAGACGGTCAAATTCCTGTCACCCCAGCGATCAGAGTAGTGCGGAGCGGGAGCGTCTCTGCATATACCTTCTGCCGATAGAGACAAAATAGGAAATGGCGCTCGAGGTCGTTGGACATCAAATCAGCCCCAGTCCTCGATATAAGCACGAAACCGTCTCCGGTTTTTACTTGAATGCCTGGATTGAGGTATCGAAAGCGTACGACCGCGTCGGAGAGGTAAGGGGCGAATTGGCTCGGAAATTCTATTCTGTTTGAGTCCGGCTGCATACGGGTTACCCAGTGATTTGCAGCCACACTAGGAGGTTGTGATCGAGCAGGCAATCGCCAAATATTCGCTTCTACTTAATGTTGGATGCGACCTCTTTGGCGCAGGCGTCCAGTGTACCGACCTCTCGTCTGATCAGCTCAGTCCAAGACCCGTCGTCGAAGCTGAAGAACTGAACAAAGCATTTGTTTGTGTCGTAGTCGCCCCACTGGGAAATCAGCAGTTTGCTTTTCAGTTCGTACTTCAGCTTGAGGGAAAGATTATTTTGCCCCCCAACAGGGGCGTCGAACACTTCGCCTGTACGGCTATTCGCTACATAGGCAACCGAACAGCTACTTCCGCACCCGATCTGTATAACCGAATACTCACCCGCGAATGTCGGGCCTCCTGTCATCGCATTGGTGATTCCAGTGCGGTACCTGCTAAAATTGCTGTCCCGACCGTTGAAGTCCGGAAAATTCTGGGGACCTTCGTAAACCCGCGATACAGGCAACTGTGAAGGCCTGATTCGGGCTAGAGAAATGCCGCGTTCAACGACATTCGTGGTCGCAAACGACAGCGCCCAAGTCAGGGGGGTGTAGCCAGTGTCCAGTACGCGTGCCGCGCCGGTGGCCCTCTCCAGATAATCTCTCGTCGAGATAGTCAGCGACCGGAGAACCGCGGACGATCCTACCTTATCGTACGCCTTGTCACCGTATCGTTGACGTAAGTTGCCCAATGCTTCCTGGTCAATGGATGTGATGAAGCGGACGACGTTCGCAGTCGCTGCGACGTCGTAGAATGCAGAGAACTCAACTGAGCCTGACGAGTTTGCAGCCACGGGTAGGATTTTCTCATACAGAAGACCATTGCTGGAAGTTCTAGACCGGATGTCCGATAATTTGGTCCGTCCAAAGCGTAAATCACCGAAACCAGCAGATGGACCAACCTGGCTCCCTGACCACGACTGCTGAAGCGATACTATTTGGTTTGAGGAGAGCTCAAGCGTTACAGAGAATTCGACGCCATTCGGCAGCCGGTATTGGTTGGTTGTGTAGCCTGCGACAGTTTCGGTTTTCTGCGGATTGCCAAAACGGTTTGGTACAGCACTGTCGCTTCCCAGCGTGACGCCTTCAATTGTCTGGGCAGGGAGCGAAACCGGAAGCGCTGCCATCGTGACCGCAATGCTTGCGGCAGCTGGTAGTTGTTTCCAACTCGCGGCGAGCTTTGCGAAATAGCCCATGGCGTACCTTAACATACTGACTTCGCCAGTCATCGGCGACCCGGCGTCCCGCTAGAGGCTATCATTGCTCAAGTAGATGAAACCACGCAACGTGTATGCTTACAAGGCTCATATCTCGATGGCTGTAAGCTTGGCTTAAGGGACTTGAAAAGGCAGAGGCTTCACCAGGGCCGATCATACATCACGTGTCGCACCCGGTGACTCAACACCCTTTTCGGAACTGCGACTCTCTGCGCAGGGCGTCGTTCGAGGTCTCGATCGTAGTCAGTGAATTCATAGGGATAGCTTCCCCAACTGCCGGGCCGAAAGTTCAATCTCCCTTAAGACCTCTGATGCACTTAAGTGGGTGGAGTTAATTGCCACAGATAGTTGTACGTCAACAATGGAACGGTCGTGAGCGATGTCAGCATGAAGGTTAAGCCTATCCTGCTGACCGAGACCGTTATCATCTACTAGATGCTGCCCCGTTCGCTTTCGATCAGTTCAAGACACTTCAATTTAAGAGCGGGCGGCGTTCCAGACAGGCTTGCGATCAGCATTTCACCCGCTTCGCGACCAAGCAGTGCGCTGTCGATTCCTATCGTCGTCAGGCCGGGTGGGATCTCGGCGGCGATGTCGCTTTCGCCAAAACCGAGAATGCCGAGATCGTCGGGTATGCGTATGTTCAGGCGGCGGGCTTCCATCAGGCATCCGAGCGCCAGCACGTCATTGCTGCAGAAGAGCGCCTCCGGCTTGACCGGCTGGGACAATGCAGCGGCAATCAGGCGTCGTCCGTCCGAAACTCCATTGACATCGTCGATGAGATGTTCGCCGACAAACGTTAATCCGAGCGCCTCACATTCCCTGCGAAAGCCCTGCAGGCGCAAGGCACCGCGCCCACTGCGCCGGCCGATGTAGGAGACCGAGCGGTAACCCTTCCGGTGCAACATTTCTGCAGCACGTCGTCCAGCCTCCGTGTTGGAAAACCCGACCAGCATGTCGATGGGGTCGCGCGGCAAAGCCCAGGTTTCCATGATGGGTATGCCAAGTCCGCGCAGGAGCTCCCGATTGGTTTCCAGCTCTATGACACCCGTGAACATGACGGCGGCAGGCTTCATCGCGTGCAGGGAGCGGATGGCGGCGGTTTCGCGCTCATAGGAATAGGAGGTCTGACCCACAAGAAAAAGATAGCCGGCGTCTTCCAGCACGGCAGCGCAGGCTTTTAATGCAGAGGAAAACTGTTCACTCATTAGGTTGGATGCGAACGCCAGCACGACATTTGACCGGCCGCTTTTCAACGCGCTCGCGTGCGGATTGACGCTGTAGCCGGTTTGCTCGACGGCACGCTGAATACGCTGGCGCTTGTCCGCGCTGACCTTTTCCGGATTTCGCAACGCCCTGGAGACCGTGATCGGCGCAACCTCCGCTAGGCGCGCGACGTCACCAATAGCGACCCGCGCCAGCTTTCCCTTTTCTCGGCCGTCAAACAGGACTGGCTTTGATCCACCGGCGCCGGTGATGCGTACGACCTCGTCGTATACGAAGGTCGTCTCGTCTTCCTTGCGCTCGATAGCCATTGGTCTCCAATCTTTTGTTCCGGATGATGTTTAATCCGCGCTCTGGTGACAGGCAACCGCCAGATCTTGGGGGAGGCCAGCCTTGGATGCTCTCCGGTGCCCAGCACATGCAATAGGATTCTTGCGCGAATGATAACGTTGTCATTGACTCCACTATCGCTGATGGTAACGTTGTCATCAAGCGGCGACGCAGAGCCTTGTTCACAACCTTGCCGCCTTCAAAAAAAGGGGAACGACATGATCACCGTCACGACGCCAATCTGCGCCTCCATGCGCCGTCTTCTTGCCGCAGCAGCGACTGCCGCAATCATGGTTGCGACTACTGCAAGTGGTGCATCCGCTGCATCGGGATGCATCAAGGGTGACCGCAAGGCGCCTTACACGATCGGCTGGGCCAATATCTATTCGGTGCCGACCTGGATGAAGCAGACCGAGGGTACCATCACAGCCGAAGTCGACGAACTCAAGAAGGCCGGCCTCGTCAAGGACCTGATGATCACCGACGCCCAGGGTAATGCGCAAACCCAGATCCAGCATATCCAGTCGATGATCGATGCCAATGTTGATGCCATCGTCGTCATCGCCGGTTCTTCCAACGCACTGGACCGCGTCATCTCGGATGCCTGCGACAAGGGTATCGCCATCGTCAACTTCGACAGTCTCGTCAACACGGACAAGGTGACTGCGAAGATCAACACCGACTCCGCCGAATGGGGCGGGGCCGCAGCAAAGTGGCTGGTCGGCCAACTGGGCGGCAAGGGCAAGATCATCGTCATGAATGGTCCGGCCGGCATTTCGGTTTCAGACGATCGCCGCAAGGGTGCGCAGCCGGTTCTGGATGCCAACAAGGACATCGAAGTCATCACTGAAACGAACTCGGAGTACAACGTCGCGCCTGCCCAGGAAGCCATGACCAGCCTGCTCTTCGCCAATCAGGAGATCGACGGGGTGCTGTCCCTCGGTGGCGCGCTTTCGGCCGGTTCCGTTTTGGCGTTTGATCGTCAGGGGCGTGACCAAGTACCGATCACGGGTGAGAATGCCCGCCAGTTCCTTGAACTTTGGAAGGAGAAGGGCCTGAAGGGATGGGCGACAATGCAGCCGAACTGGCTGGGTGCATTTTCGGTCTATACGGCGGTGCAGGCTCTGGAAGGAAAAACCGTTCCAGCCTTCATCAAGGTTCCGCTGCCGGTCATCGACGACAGTTCCGTTGAGAGTTACCTTGCGCGCGCCGAAAACTTCCCGGCCGATGGATATATCTACTCGGACTATGACAAGGCATTGTTCGATAAACTCCTCGCCCAGTGAGGTATTCGACGTGACAGAGGTTCGGCCGATCCTGGAGGCGCGCGGGGTTTTCAAGGGGTTTTTCGGCAACCCGGTGCTGAAGGGCATCGATATCGCCCTTCAGCCGGGCAGGGTGCATGCCCTGCTCGGCGAAAACGGAGCCGGCAAATCCACCCTGATCAATCTTCTGTCCGGCGCCCTGACGCCGGACGAGGGCACGATCGCCATCGACGGGAAAGCCGTGGCCCGGCTGTCGCCGTCCATGGCGCGGGCGGCCGGGATCGGTGTCGTGCAGCAGGAGCTAAGCCTTGCCAGCCAGTTGTCGATTGCCGAGAACATCGGGCTGGGTGCCTATCCGAAGCGGTTCGGCCTGATCGACTACCGCGCGCTTGCGCGTGGAGCGCGGGATGTTTGCGAACTGGTCGGGGTCACAGAGCCGCTCGATACGCCAGTGTCGAGCCTGTCACTCGGGCGTCGCCAGATGGTCGAGATAGCCAAGGCACTCTTTGCCAAGCCACGCGTCCTCATCCTGGACGAGCCGACATCATCCCTTTCTGCCCATGAGGCCAGCGTTCTTGCTGACGTCATCTTTACGCTGCGGGACCGTGGTGTGGCCGTCCTCTACATCTCCCATCGGCTGAACGAAGTCCGCGCGCTTTGCTCGCATGTCACAGTTCTGAAGGACGGCGGCATCACGGCCGACCGGTCGCTCGATGGCATCGACGGGGAAGGCCTTGTCAGGCTGATGGTTGGTCGCGAAACCGGCGCACTCTTTCCGCCTCGTCCAGACATCGTGCCGGGCCCTCTTCGCCTCCGCACGAAGGGCTTTTCCGCCGGCATTGTGCGCGACGCCGATGTTCTCGGGCACGCCGGAGAAGTCCTCGGTATAGGAGGGCTGGTCGGGCAGGGGCAGGAGGATCTTCTTCTCGGCCTTTATGGTGCCATTCCAGCGAGATCCATCGAGACGAAGATCGATGGTCAATCCGGGCTTCCGAACAATGTTGCCGCCGCCAATGCCGCGGGCATTGTCTATGTGCCGGCCGACCGGAAGCATGAAGGTCTTGTGCTGACGCATTCGATCGCCTCGAACATCATCCTGCCGTCGCTCGCCAAGCTGGCGCGCCGGGGTCTGCGCAGCCGGGGCGCTGAGGCCGACATGATCGGCGATCTTGCCCGCCAGCTCATGATCAAGGGTGACGTGGCGCGACCTGTCCAGGCGCTTTCTGGTGGAAACCAGCAAAAGGTCGCTCTGGCGAAATGGCTTCCGCTGGATCCTGGCGTCCTGCTTCTCAATGATCCCACGCGCGGCGTCGACATCGAGACCAAGCGGGAAATCTACAAGATGTTGCGGCGTTTTACAGGCGAGGGCCGTCTTGTCATCCTTGCAAGCTCGGATACGCCGGAACTCGTTCATCTCTGCGACCGGGTGCTCGTGCTGCGGGAAGGCCGGGTCGTTTTGGAGTTGCGCGGGGACGCGATCACGGAGGAAGCGATCGTCGGCGCCGCGATGGGGATCGAGGCCGATGGCGAGACACGCATCGTTAGAGAAGAGGTTGCCCAATGACCCTTGCAACCTCATCGAGCCTTTACCGCGCCGTGCAACGCCGGCGAAATCGTGGCCTTCTCGGCCTGTACATCGTCGTTACCGCTTTTCTGATCCTCTATGCCGTGCTTTTTCCCGGTATCCTGTCGGTCGGCGGGTTTTCAAAATTCACGCAGAACTGGTTTCCGCTAGCACTGGTTGCCATGGCGCAAGCGCTGCTGATGCTGAACGGCGGCATTACCCTTGCCATTGGTCCGATGGTCAGTCTGGGCGCTGTCATTGCCGCAACGACCATGGGCGGACCCCTCGGCACGTTTGGTGGATTTCTCGCGGTCGCCGCTGCCGGTCTTTGCATCGGGGCGGCAACAGGCGCAATCGTTGCACTTCTGCGCCTTCCGGCGATCATCGTCACGCTGGCTGGCTCCTTCATTATTTCCGGCGTCGCTCTTATCATGTTGCCGCGTCCGGGCGGCTTCGTGCCGGAATGGCTCTCCACATTGCTGGCGGGCCATACGCCGATGGCATTCCTGCTGCTGGTGCTTATCCTCGGCCTCTGGAAAATCTTCCTCGCTACCCCCCTCGGGCTCGGCATCTATGCCGCGGGGGATAATCCGGTTGGCGCGTATCGGTCCGGCGTGCCGATCGATCGCGTAAAGATCGTCTCCTTCGCGCTGTCGGGTCTTCTTGCCGCGCTTGCCGGGCTATTCGTGGCGGCTCAGACGGGTTCGGGCGATCCCATAATTGGCACACCCTTTACCCTGAACTCTATCGCGGCGGCGGTTCTCGGCGGTGTCGGCTTTCTCGGCGGCAAGGGAACGATGCGGGGGGCGGTCTGCGGCAGCCTGCTGCTGTCAGTCATGATCAACGTCATGTTCTTTCTCGGTTTCCCTCCGGTCGCGCAATATGTCGCGCAAGGGCTCATCATCGTCGGAGCCGTGGCCGTACCTGAGTTACTAGGACGCTGGAGGACCAACCGATGAGCCTCTTGAAGACCATACTTCGCAATCCGCCACTTCTGACGTTCCTACTCGTTGCGCTCGTTTGGCTAGTTGCCGGTCTCACGCTGCGCGGTTTCGGTGCCTTTGGGCATCTGCGCTACCTTTTGGAGCTTGCATCTGTCATCGGCATCGCTGCTGCCGGCCAGACGCTGGTGATCCTCATGGGCGGCATCGACCTGTCCGTGGGCGCGGTGATCACCGTCACTGCCATCCTGCTGCCGCTTCTGTCGCCGGCCTGGGATCCGACGGGACTGGTCGGCGTCGTCCTGGCACTCGCCATCGCGATCGGCATCGGTTTTCTCAACGGGCTCGGCGCTGCGGTTCTCAGGGTACCGCCGATCATTATGACACTGGCCATGGCGACATTTCTGCAAGGCGTTCTCGTCCTTGTTGCGGGCGGCAGCGCGGTAACCGTCCAGAACCCGGCCGTCATCCTACTCGGCCAGACAAGACCTCTCGGGGTCCCTGCAGGTGTGGTTCTGTGGGTCGTCGTCTCGGCTGTCGTGCTGATGCTCATCCATCGCATGCCGATCGGTGCACGCTTCCTCGCTCTCGGTGCCAACCCGCTCGCCGCCCGCCTGTCGGGCGTCAGCCTAACGCGCAATACGCTCATCCTCTACTCGCTCTCCGGCTTCTTTGCTGGGCTTGCCGGCATTCTTCTGCTCGGCATGAACCGGCAGGGCTATGTGGGGATCGGCGATCCTTATCTGCTCACTTCGATTGCGGCGGTCGTGCTCGGCGGCACCTCAATCCTCGGCGGGCGCGGTACCTATGCGGGGACCATTCCCGGCGCCCTCCTTCTGGTCACCACGACGGCACTGATCACGGTCGTCAACGCCTCGCCCGGCTGGCGTTCGATCATGTTCGGGTCCCTCATTCTTGGCCTGCTGCTGATCTCGGGCAGGGAGGCACGCCGATGACGCGCTATGACGGACCGGTGATCGACCCGCATCATCATCTCTGGGATCTCGGCCTCAAGCGCCATCCCTGGCTGGAAAAGAAGTTTGGTGCATCAAGCGAGATGGTGTTCGGCCAGATGTCGCCCCTGCTGCGGGACTACGGCGTCACGGACTATGCCAGGGATGCCGCGCGGCAGAATATCGTGGCCACCGTTCATGTGGAGGCAGGCTGGTCGGACAGTCATCCGCTGGAGGAGAGCGCGTGGCTCGACACACTCGACCACACAGGCGGCATTGCGGAGCGCTATGTGGCCCGTGTCCGGCTGGACGATCCCGAAGCGAGGATCAAGATCGAGGCCGAAGCGACCAATCCGCGCGTTGTCGGGATACGCGACATCGTCAGCTGGCATCCGGATGCCACCAAAAGCTTTGCGCCGCATGCCGGGCGGATGAGTGATCCGCAGTGGCGTCTGGGGCTTTCGCATCTGTCCGGTCTCGGCCTGGTCTTCGACCTGATGCTCTATCCCTGGCAGATGCATGAGGCCTGCGATCTGGTTCGCAGCTTTCCGGAGACGCTTTTCGTCCTGAACCACGGGGGCAGTCCGGCGGATCGGACAGAGGAGGGGATGGCTCTTTGGAGAGACGGCCTCTCGTCTCTCGGGGAAGAGCCCAATATCCGCCTGAAGATTTCCGATCTGGTCGCCTATGACCACGGCTGGAGCTTCGAAAGCCTGAGGCCGGTCATCGAGCACTGCCTTGAAAGCTTCGGCGCTGCCCACTGCATGTTCGCCAGCGATTTTCCGGTTGCCGGCCTTCACGCCACATTCGACGAGGTCTACGAGGTGTTCCGCCGCGCCGCCGAACCGCTGTCGCTGGATGAGCAAACATCGCTGTTCTTCACCACTGCCAACAACACCTACCGGCTCGGCCTTGCCGAGGTCGAAACGCCTGCCATGAGAGAAAACCATGTCTGACGCCACCCTCAGCACCACGTCCACTCCTCTCCTCGACGACCGTGTCCGTGGCTTTCCACCGGGACACCCACCGTTGCCGCTTGAGGCGATCGGCTCACAGAACTGGAAGCCTTACGACGGTCTTATGGGACTGCCGCTGATGTCGCTGGATGAAGCGGCCTTCGCCGGCAACATCGAGGCGATGATGGGCTTTGTGAAGGACCATGGTGTCGAGATTGCTCCGCATGCCAAGACTCCAATGGCACCGGCACTGGCAGAGGCGCTGCTTTCGGCCGGCGCATGGGGAACAACGGTTGCCGACATCCGCCAATTGAGCGTGTTCCTGAATGCGGGCCGGAGACGGCTCATTCTTGCCAATGAAATCGGCGGGGTTGCGGCCGCGCGTCGGCTGTCTGCGCTGCTGGCCGGGTTCCCGGACGCGGAAGTTCACATCTTCGTCGACTCGCGTGAGTTAGTGGAAGCTCTTCGCCAGGCCTGGAGCGAACGCGACGACCTGCCAGCGCTCGGCTTTCTTATCGAATTCGGTGCCGGCCGGGCAGGCGCGCGAACGGTGCAGGCCGGATTGGATATCCTGGATCTCGTTCTTGCTTCGGAAACGCCAAAGCTCCGTCTGACAGGCATTGCTGCCTATGAAGGTGCAGCGGCAACCAGCGACGCCCGGGAAACGGCGGAGCGCATCCGCGGGCTTCTGCAAATGACGTCCGAATTTCTGGTCCTGCTACGGAGGCGCCTCGCCGACGCGCGCCCCCTGATCCTCACTGCGGGGGGCTCCGTTTTTTTGACATGGTGGTTGCCGGGCTCTCCGATGCGGTGGCGGCCGATCCGGGCTGCCGCCTAATTTTGCGCAGCGGCGCCATCTTCTTCCACGATCACGGGATCTATGAGCGCGGGCTTGCCGCTCTTGATGCCCGCGGCGGCTATGTCCGGCACGGCCTGGTGCAGTCCGCAGCTGCGGCCTTCGTTCCCGCGCTCAGGATCTGGGCGGAAGTTTTGTCTTGCCCGGAAACCGGACTTGCCATCTGCGCCATGGGTTTGCGCGATGTCGCCAACGATCAAGGTCTGCCGCGACCGCTTGCGCTTTATCGCGACGGGCAGTGCCGGGCCGATCTGGAGGGATGCGAGGTGCTGCGGCTCAATGACCAGCACGCGTTCATACGGGTAGGCGCGCAAAGCACGGTTGCTGTCGGCGACGTCATCGCGTTCGGCATTTCGCATCCCTGCACCTGCCTCGACCGACATGCCGTCGTCTATGGGCTCGGCCCCGATCATCGCGTGAGGCATGCCTATCTCACGAGCTTTGGTTGAGGATCGTAGGGTGCCGGTTTCGGTACCGACATTTCTTTCGTCGGAGACTCGACGCCTGGCGGAATGACCGAGCGTCTTGAACGCATGGGTCGACCTTCAACATACGCCGCGGCGCGCCCACTTTTTGCGCTGTTAGACTGGAGACAAAATGCACAGTGGCCTCGTCAATCCGATCGATCTTGCGAAAGAGGGCCGACAGGCCGGCTTTCTCGCGATCCCTTTTTCGATCGACCGTTCGCCCTACTACCAGATCCGTATTCCCGTCCTGCGCCTGAAGAACGGCGAGGGGCCGAGCATCCTGCTTATGGCAGGCAATCACGGCGACGAGTATGAAGGTGAACTTCAGTTGGCGCGCCTGATCCGGCACCTCGAGCCGTCAAAGATCAGGGGTGCCATGACCATCCTGCCAATTGCCAACGTGCCGGCGGTCATGGCGGCAAAACGCTGCTCGCCGTTTGACGGCGGCAATCTCAACCGCGCGTTTCCCGGCGATCCCTTCGGCACGCCGACAGCGCGCCTAGCGCACTTTCTCGAGACACAGCTCTTTCCCTTCCACGACATTGTCCTCGATCTTCATTCGGGCGGCACATCCATGGCGCATCTCCCCTGCACCCTGATCGAGCGACAGGCGGATGACGCTCGCTTCAGGCGCTCGGCCGAACTTCTAGCCGCCATGGGCGGTTCCCATGCCTTTATCGCCGACAATGGTCAGTCCGCGCCGACATCGATGGGTGCCGCCAGCCGTGCCGGCGCGATCGGGCTCTCGGGCGAATTTGGCGGCGGTGGAACGGTCACTCCGGATAGCATGGCGTTTACAGCTTGCGCCATCGACCGCCTTTTGCTGACACTCGGGATCGTTGACGGGCCGATCCTGTCGAGAAAACCTTTGCCAGCACCGGGTCCCCTGCAACTGCTGTCCCTGTCACGCCATAGTCAGGGTATTTATGCGGAGCGACGCGGCTGGTTCGAGCCGGCCGTCCGGCTCGGCGCTGCCGTCCTTCAAGGGGACATTGCAGGCTGGTATCACGACCTCGAGCGTTTGGATCAACCTGAGGAGGCGCTGCTTTTTGCCGAAGGCGGCGTCGTCATTTCGAGCCGGTTGCATTGCGACAGCCAGGCAGGCGATTGCCTCATTCAGGTGGCCGAGCCGATCGATGGCTGACTGGGCCATTCGATCCTACCTTGTGGACTTCATTTCAACGGACGAAAGGCAGCGCCATGCATCTTTCCATGTGGACCTATCCCTGGGACCTTCAGGACCAGGGACTTGTCGAAGCCACCGCCGAACTGCGAGACCGCGCCGGTCTCAACAGCATCAGTCTCGCGACCTCCTATCATGCGGGGCGGTTCCTCCAGCCGCGCAGTCCGCTTCAGAAGGCATATTTTCCCGAAGACGGTACGGTCTACTATCGTCCGCAGGACGCGACCTGGGTCGGAAAGGAAATCCGGCCGCTGATGGCCCAGAATGTGACCGAGCGCGGCGACATGCTGGCGGCACTGAAGCAGGCACGGGCGACCGGCGGCATAAAAGTTTCCTGCTGGACAGTCTGCCTGCACAACACGCGCCTCGGCATGCTCCATCCGGAACATGTGACGCGCAACGCCTTCGGCAACGCCAACTATTACAATCTCTGCCCGTCGAGCCCGGCCGCCCGCGACTATGTCGTGACTATGGTCGCCGAGATTACGCAGAGCTACAAACCCGACATGGTGGAGCTCGAAAGCCCGAGTTTCATGGGTTTCGCGCACGAGTATCATCACGAAAAAGACGGCGTCGGGCTTTTGCCGGAGGATGACTTTTTCATGTCTCTCTGCTTCTGTGATCATTGCATGGCGCGGGCGCAAAAGGCGGGTGTTGCGGTTGAAGGAGCACGCGACACGGTGAAGCGGTTTATCGTCGAGCTTTGCGAGCGGGAGGTGCCGGAGGCGCAGGTTCCCGGTTTCCCGGCGGAGGGCATCGATGCCTTCCGTGCCTGGCCCGACCTGTATAGTTACCTCAGCTGGCGTACGGAGCCGGTCACGAGCCTCGTGGCGGAGATCCGCGCCGCGGCCGATCCGGCAACGCGCATTGTTCTCATCGACCTTAAAGACGGCTGGCTCGGCGGCGTCGATCTCGCCGCAGTCGGCATGATCTGCGACGGTGCGATTCTGTGCTGCTACTCCATGGAGCCGGACGCCGTGTCAGACCTGATGCAGGCCGGTCGTACTGCTCTCGGACCAGAAAAGTATCTCGGAGCCGGATTTCGGGTGTTTTATCCCGAAGTCACCTCGGCTGAGGCACTTGCGGCGCGCGCACGAGCGGCAATCGATGGCGGCGCCGATGGCATTAACTTTTACAACTACGGGCTTATTCCGCAACGGAGACTCGATTGGGTTCGACAAGCCATTCATGGATTGCGAACGTAACTGCGAGGTTTCTATCGGACAGTGTTACTTGAGCATGATGCTCGTTGTGAGCCCGCAGTAACCATATCGGCTTCGATTGGGGGAGTACTTGTTTCCCCAATGAATGGCTGGCTTGCGAGTGCCAGTACCGACAAGGTAGCAGTTTCCGGAATGTCGATTTCATCGCAGCCGGCCACCATTTTTGCGTTCGCACCGCGATCTTGTGACCTTGGATAAGATCCGAACTGTTCATTCGTCGTCGCCCGATATGAAAAAGATTATCACCTAGCTTCAGTACCTTGATGCCGATCAACTGACTGGTCGTCGGTTCGGATTGGTTCAAGGCGTTGGGCTCAACGATGTCTGTAATCGGCCTGAGCACTCACTCCGCCTGAGCAAGAGAGCGCCTGGCAACATCCACGATTGTCGATGTCAACTTAGCAAGGCGATCCGCTGCCAACCGGTTGATGTGCCAATATAAGGCAATATCCACAGGGGTATCTGGGATTAGCTCAACGAGGCGACCAGCTGACAAGTGGTCTCTGGCGAGGTAGACAGGGTTCATCCCCCACGCCATACCCATTAGCGTGGCGTCGAGAAAGCTTTGTGTCGACGGCATCCAATGAGTCGGCAAATGAACGTCAGTACCGAGTGTGCGGCGAACCCATTGCGATTGAAGTCGATCTTTTTGGCTGAACGTCAGCGTCGGCGCATTGGCCAACGCCTCCGGTGTGACGCCGTCGGCAAAATAGCTGGCAATGAACTGCGGACTAGCGGTCGCGTAATATCGAAGTGCGCCAAGCGGAAAACGCCGACAGCCCGATATAGGCCTTTCCGAACTTGATACAGCGGCGACGACTTTCCCCTGCTGAAGCCAATCTCCAGTGTAATCTTCATCATCGACTGAGATGTTCAAAAGGTAGCTCGACGATTTCGAAAACTCTGACATGGCTTCCAAAAACCATGTCCCGAGACTGTCGGCGTTGGTGGCGATCCTTATGGTGACGCGTTGTCGAAAGTCGTCTTTGTCAGCCAGCGAAGGCAGTCCTTCAAGCAGGTCGTGCTCCAGCATGCCGACGTTTTCCATGTGACGACAGAGCTGTTCGGCTTTTGCTGTCGCCACGCAGGGAGAGCCGCGTACTACAAGCGCTGCTCCAACCCGTTCTTCTAGCTGCTTGATGCGTTGCGATACTGCCGAGGGCGTGACGTTCATCACAGCGGCTGCCTTTTCGAAACTGCCGGATTGAACGACAGCCAGCAGAACACGAAGCGCAGAGTAATCGATCATTAGTTTCACTTAACCGAGGTTAGCGGGTTTAATTAGCCTAATCCGGCTCGTGGGTCTATCTCGCTCCGACCTCATCTACATTTGAGCAAGTCCAGATGGATTTTTCGACCTATTTCACCGGAATGACGGTAGGGCTAAGCCTGATCGTCGCCATCGGTGCGCAGAATGCATTTGTATTGCGGCAGGGACTTCGAAACGAATTCGTCTTCGCGGTATGCCTGGCCTGTGCCCTTTCCGATGCTATCCTCATCGTCGTGGGCGTCACCAGTTTGCCGCAGATCGTGGAAGTTCTGCCGTGGCTCGATCCTGTCATGCGGTATGGCGGCGCTGCTTTTCTGATCTGGTACGGCGCCAAAAGCTTCATGTCGGCGTTGNGCAGATCGTGGAAGTTCTGCCGTGGCTCGATCCTGTCATGCGGTATGGCGGCGCTGCTTTTCTGATCTGGTACGGCGCCAAAAGCTTCATGTCGGCGTTGAGAGGCTCTAGCGCGTTGGAAGTTAGTGATAGCCTCTCAACCAGCTTTGCAAAAACGATGGCAATGTGCCTGGCTCTCACATGGCTGAATCCACATGTCTACCTCGATACGGTCGTGCTGCTCGGGACAGTCTCGACACGGTTTCCCGAACACCGATTTGAGTTCGCCGCTGGGGCGGTGACAGGGTCTTTCCTGTTCTTCTTTTCCCTTGGATACGGCGCGATATGGTTGAGGCCTCTCTTTTCCCGACCGTTGTCCTGGCGCATTCTCGAAGCCGTCATCGGATGCGTCATGTGGCTGATCGCGTTCAAGCTGCTAAGTCGCGTCTGATTTCAAGCAAAGGAACCATCATCGGCGGTTACGCTTTGCTGTTCTCGTCATCGGATGCGTCATGTGGCTGATCGCGTTCAAGCTGCTAAGTCGCGTCTGATTTCAAGCAAAGGAACCATCATCGGCGGTTACGCTTTGCTGTTCTCGACCGCGCCGATGATCCGTATCTACCGTCGCGCCCGTCGCTGGATCGAGGGCACCCTCGCAGTCCTGTATGGAGCGGCAAGCAAGAAGCTCCTGCTTTCGCGCTCATAACGAAGGAAACCTGATGACCCTGTTTCAAGGCCTGTCGGCATTTCCCATCACTCCAACTGACAAGGCTGGCGTTGTCGATACGTCAGCATTGGCGATCATTCTGAACCGTATTCAGGAAGCGGGCGCGGATTCCATCGGACTTCTCGGCAGCACCGGGGGATACGCGTTCTTGTCTCGTGATCAGCGACGCCGCGCCGTGGAAACCGCGCTGGCGACGGTCGGGGGGACGATACCCGTCATCGTCGGTGTCGGTGCGCTTCGGACAGACGAGGCTCAGGCGTTGGCGAGGGATGCCAGAGAGGCAGGGGCGGATGGCCTTCTCCTTGCTCCCGTCTCTTACACGCCTCTTACCGAGCAGGAAGTCTACGAGCACTACGCGGCAGTCGCTGACGTCGGACAGCTTCCCCTGTGCATTTACAACAACCCCAGCACCACGAAATTCACGTTTAGCGTTAAACTGATCGAGAGGCTCGCCAAGGTTCCAAACATCGTGGCGATCAAGATGCCGCTGCCCGCCAACGGGGATTACTCCTCCGAGATGGCCACTATCCGACGTAACACGGCATCTACTTTTGCGACTGGCTATAGCGGGGACTGGGGTGCTGCCGACGCGCTGCTGGCAGGAGCCGACGCCTGGTACAGCGTTGTGGCAGGGCTTCTGCCATCGGAGGCTTTGGCTCTTACCAGAGCTGCTCAATCCGGCGACATTGAGGGAGCGGAGCGCGTCAACAGGGCGTTCGAACCGTTGTGGTCTCTGTTCAAGGAGTTCGGAAGCTTTCGTGTTATGTACGCAATCGCGAAGATAGTTGGGGTAGGAAGCTTCGAGCCGCCCCGTCCAGTTCTGGGGCTACAACCTGAAGCAAGCGTCCGGGTCTCAGAGGCAGTCGATGGACTGCGTACTGCGGTCGACTTATCGGCTACGCATTAGCGTGGTCAGTCCAGTGGAGACATCGGAACAGGGAAGCACCGTCCTCGACGACAGCCAACGACCGAAAAAGTGGGCGCTTGTCCGCTGGTACGCTTCATCGGCCACGCTGACAGTGCCGCAGGCTGCGGGACCTGTCGCCTTTTCATTCGTCGCGCTCAGCCTTACTGGAGATACAAGGGGCGGCGCAGCCATGATTTTAGCCATGACGGTGGCGCAGATGGTCGGCGCTGTCCCGTTGGCGCGAGCCGGGAAGAACCTATCGGCCGCGACGGTGTTCAGGCTACTGGTCTGCTTTCGCGCTGTAGCTCTAGCCGCGATTGTTATCGGCGCAGAATATCACCTTCCGTTCGCATGGCTGGTGCTGTTCGCGGGGGTGGCAGGCTTGGTCAACGGCGCAGCATATGGCTATCTGCGATCGTTGCTAAACCAGTTCGTCCCAACCACGCGACTACCAAGAGCGCTTGGGATTGCGTCGACGCTGAATGAGGTAACCTTCGTCATGGCCCCGGTAGCGGCGTCCGGGCTCTCGACTTTTTCACCGATATTTTCTCTCGTTGCGCTGATGATCCTTGGGTCGTTGCCTGCGATTTTTGTTCCATGGACTGCTGTGCACCGTGTTGATGA
Organism: Rhizobium sp. Leaf306; assembly: GCF_001423425.1. Classification (GTDB taxonomy): domain Bacteria; phylum Pseudomonadota; class Alphaproteobacteria; order Rhizobiales; family Rhizobiaceae; genus Neorhizobium; species Neorhizobium soli. The sequence goes on along the minus strand of NZ_LMNX01000003.1, from coordinate 6,340 downwards.
ACCTCCGACATTCAGCGGGACAGTTTTTACCCCGGAAGTGCTCATGTGGTTCGCGTGTGCAGCAGGAGGTGGCGCAACGGTCGCCGTCATTGAAATCGGAGCCGTGGCGCTGGCACTGAACTTTGGTTACGAACCCGCTCTCGCCATCCTGTTCACCGTACCGCTCTGCATCGCGTCCGTCGCCGGAGGCATCTGGATAAGCGTCCGAAACCGCATCGCTTCGCGAAAGGTCGTGCTTGTTCAGCTTGCCGTGATGGCCTGTGGGTTAGCGCTCGCAGCAGCCAATCATTCGATGGCGGTAACCATTGCTGGAACGCTGCTCATAGGTGCAGTGCTCACCCCTCTTGGCACCTACTACTCACTCGCTCTGGACGCTCTTGCCCCTCCTGAACGACGACCGGAAATCTTCGCGCTTCTGCGGACTTCCCAGGCAATCGGCGTCGTATTTGCAAGTGCATTGCTCGCGTTGGAGGGGCTATCAACGTCGATGGTCTGGGTAACCGTGCTTATGATTGCCGTGACTGCCATGGTAGGAGTCGCGTCTCGTGGATGAGCGTTCGATGTATTGGTTAACGTGAGGTTGACTACGTATTGCGACGACTGCAACCATTCTCGGATTGGGGCGTACAGTGGCTTATGACCAACGATCACCCGAGATTATGGCTTGCTGCGGCTATCGAAGCAAAAAGCCATAGGCAGATGTATGCAATCGCTATGGAGATTGGGGAGGCCGGCACTTTGGCTTCTCCGGCATTACGGAAGGCGGCTCGAAATCTCGCTCGTTCGCTCCACGGCGTAATCGAACTACCGATTGCGGACGCAAGCGTGTTAGCCAAAGCTGACCGACGGTTCGCTGTGTTGTTCGAGGTTTTGAAGAAAGCAGCCTCTGGGACACCGCCGCGTCTCGCGGCCTAAGCAAGTTCTCAAGAGAGTACGGATGGCTTGCCGCTGAAACTCAAGCTGCGAAGGAGGGTAGGGGTGCGCTGGCTCATGAGGCGGACGGCTTTGTCTATTGCCGGTTAGTGGAACTAACGGTGAGTTTGGCGCTGACAAAGCTCAGTGAAAATGCTGTGCGACTGAGGGTCGCGAGGTGGCTGGACGCGTTCATCGTCGACGATGGAGCTGCGACATGCGGATTTGCGTCCCGCCTAGCTGATGGCGTGCACAATTGCTCGTCCACCCGCTAGACTGCCGTTCACGTTTCTCCTGTATCGACAGAAGCCGTAGAGAGCCACCGCGCCGCATGTCTTATCGCACCATCTTCCCGCACCTTGCTGCGGCAGCCCTGTTTCTTCTTGGTCCTTCACCTGCCTTCGCAGAGGAGCCGGCCTTGCCGCTAGGTGCCGAGACCGCGGGTAACGCGCTGCCCAGCGAAATCATGCTGCGTGCGGCACCCCTGATGCAGGCGGGCAGCGGTGATGAGGCGACGTTCTGGTTCTATGCCGGACAACTTCGCTGGCGCTCACGCCTGAACGCCAGCCCAGCTCTGGACCCGAGCGGCGAACCCGCTCTGTTCTCGTCGCTGTTCGAGACACTCGGGCCGCCCGTCAATGATTGGGCATTCGGCGATATCCCCAAGCTCCAGCGGACGATCGACGCCGTGCTGCTTTGGGACGCACGTTATCCCGATCCTTCGCTGGATCCGGTTGTACACGAGCGGATGCGGGCAGGACTGAGGGGCCTTCGAGACCAGATCGGTCGGGAAGCGGACATGATCAGAACCGAGCGCGCCTCAAAGGGTCTGGAGAACCGATAATGCTGCGCATGAGGTGTTGCATCGACATGGAACGCTTGTCCCGCCTGCTGCTCGCCTCCGCGATGCTACTTGCCATCTCCGGATCCGCATCGGCGCAAGATGGTCCTGTCGCGGATCCGTTGCGCAGCGGTCTGGAGGGCGCACTGCGCGGCTGCGAGACTTGGGTCCTCGACCCGTCAAGCTGGCTGAACGATCCGACGCGCTTCCTGGCGGCCATCGATCTTGGCAGCGCGGTGTACGAGACCGAGAAACTGCCCGAGCCGCTCCTCCCCCCTGAGCCCCTCCGACGCGGCAACCGCTACTGGCGGATCAATGCCGGACCCAACGAGGGTTACGCGCTGGTGGTCTCGCGCGACATTCCGATGTGCCACATCACGGGCGGCGGCGGGGTCGACTTCCAGCCGGCGGCCGAAGCCATCGCCGTCTCGCCGGACTTCTCTGATCGCTGGGAGCGCATCGGCGAGGAGCGCCAAGAGGGCATGGTCTCGACCTTCTTCCGACTGCGCGAGGAGCCAAAGCTGGCGCTGGTCCTCAGCCGTGCCGACGCGCCGGGTGCACGACGTGACCGCGCCCAGGTGATTGCGACGGCGACCTACGACCTTGGTCGCTGAGGCGACGCAACTTCGTCTGGCCAGCGTGGTGGAAACGGTAAAACAAGAACCTCATCGTTCAGCGCCTCGATATCGAGCATNCCGCGCCCAGGTGATTGCGACGGCGACCTACGACCTTGGTCGCTGAGGCGACGCAACTTCGTCTGGCCAGCGTGGTGGAAACGGTAAAACAAGAACCTCACCACCCGGCGGGATCGGTCCCAAATGGCGCAGGACACGGTCATAGTTCTGGTTACTCGGTTGGTAGCGCAACTCACCATGTCCGACAACGGACCCGTCTTCGCTTTCGGCTCGCAGCCGCAGGACCAGCGTGCCATCGGGATCGCTGTGCGCTGAGCCGATCGACGCCTCCGCGGAAGGAGGAGCCGGCGCATGCCCCTGCGAATTGGCTCGCCGGTTGGCGGACGCCGCCAACGCTTCCAGCACTGCGACGAAACGTGGTCTTGGACAATCGGAGCCGACCTCCTGCAGGACGTCGTCGCCATCGAACAGGGCGACGCTGCACAGTTGGTCAGTCGGCTCCCCGATCATTGGCGGATCGGGATCCGGCATGATCCAGACCTCGTTCCCGGACGCAATCACGTTGCGCCGCTCGTCCTCCGAAATGGCGTCGGTGCGTTCGCGTTCGATCTCCACCGGCCCTCCCGCATCGGCTAGACGGGTCGTTGCCTGCCGGATCGTCATGAGGTCGAGATCAATGACGATTCAGCGAGCCAGCGGCGACAGGACGTTGCCGGTCGTGACCAGCATGCCGCGACGGGGCAGTTCACCAACAGGAAAAGGCGAGACGGACGCCCGCGCGGCTAGTGCGTGCGGGCGAGGCGATCTTTGCTTCGGCGTAACCGCGCTCGTGCGCCTCCGCTGCGACCGGCAAGATGGGGAGGAGGACGAGAAGCTCCAAGGTGCCCAGCCGTCGTAAACGGTCAAGCACTCCTTCGCGCCACTTGGTTCCAGTCTTGGACCGGTATGCGCCCGTCCTGCTGCCTTCCAGTAGCGAGCCCGCTTCTGTTCGTTTCACTCCGGCAATGCTATCTACGCTGGTCTCAGCCGTCATCCGTACTTGGTCAGCAATCCGGGTAGTAGGGGCTGACCTCGACCAAACAACCGAGCCGCTCGCCGAGTTCTTGCCCAAGCGCCGTCATGCCGTCCGGATCGCTGTGCTGCGCCAGGAACACAGACTGGTTGTCCGCGCCGGGTGCATGCGTGTAACAATGGGCATGAAGCGACGAGCCGCCCCCGCCCTTGGCCGGNGGATCGCTGTGCTGCGCCAGGAACACAGACTGGTTGTCCGCGCCGGGTGCATGCGTGTAACAATGGGCATGAAGCGACGAGCCGCCCCCGCCCTTGGCCGGAGTCATACGAATGACCTCCAAATGCAGAATTTCGGTGCGGTGCATGACGAAGAGCTGATCCGAAACCACAATCAGCGCTTCGCCGTCTGCTGACAGCCCAAGCATTCGCCGCCGGTCCTCGACCAGGTCTTCTGGGTCGCGCACATATTCGAGTTCTGTCTCGCCCGGCGCAAGGCGGCCAGCCTGTGCCATGCGCTCTATCCCGACATCCCCCTCGAATGCGAGAGGCACGGAGCTTGTCACCCATTCTCGTTCTCTTGCGCTTAGAGGCAGGCGGAAGCCCGTCGTCAGCGTCACGTGGCAGGCCCTGACGGGCCTGCAGTGCCAAAGCGATATTGTCGGCCACGGAAAGATCGCNGCCATGCGCTCTATCCCGACATCCCCCTCGAATGCGAGAGGCACGGAGCTTGTCACCCATTCTCGTTCTCTTGCGCTTAGAGGCAGGCGGAAGCCCGTCGTCAGCGTCACGTGGCAGGCGGTCCTGAGGCGAGGGTCGCGATCCTCGGACGGGTTTTGCAGATCTTGCGATTGCCACTCCGGCGGCCAGGCTGTCAGCGAGACCTCAGCCAGCCCCGACCGCCACGCGGCGACGATGGTATTCCATCGCTGACCGACCGGCGTGGGCCCGAGCGATGCCGTCAGATTGTCGGCGACGCGCCGAAGGTTGGCGTGCGCGTCGTCTTCGAACCACGCAAGGGCGGTGAAACGGCTAATCGGGAACTGGGGTGGGATGCGCTCAAAGGCGCTTGCCGTCCAGGGCGCAAGTGCACCTGGCAGGAGTTCGGCGTCGTTCAGGACGAGCGCTGGCCATTTGTAGATCGGATCGGGCAGAACGCCGCAGCGCGCCAAGACCTCCGTGCGCGTTTCGTGACGGGGTAAGCGCCAATCGTCTGCAACGCGTAGGATCGGGTTCATGCCATCGGCAAGCAATGGAACCTCCGCCGGCCCGGGGCCGTCGGGCCAGGACGTGAGCGGCACCAGTGCGATCTGCGTGCGGCGCAAGAGGCCGTTCAAGAAGTGTATCGCGGCCTCCGTTTATGTCCGCCGCTCACCTACGGGCCCAGTTAGAATACAAGATATGCGCTGCCCATGTCCACGTCCCGCACGTCTTGCCCGCAAGTGGACCGAAAAAAGTTGGCCGTTACGAGGGAGTGAGTTTCCGGAACAGATTAGACCGCTCACGGCCCATGCCGGCCGTTCGAGTGCAGGTAATCACTGGGTTAGATAATTTAATTTGAATATAGCGACAGGGTCGGCGGTTCGAACCCATCAATGCGAATGCGTGTATCGCTACGGCACCTTTACGCCCTCATGTCGGTCACAGAGGCCACCGTTTCGCCTAACTGAGAGCAGTCATCCTCTCAGCCGGCGCCACCATCATCCCTTTAAACCAACTGCGGTTGTGCCGAAATCTGGAGTGCGCTCAGGACTTCACTTCCGCAAGAGCGCGTCGCAGAGGGGCATCTGAAATCTGGATCGTGCCATGAAACGGAATGTCCATATCCAGGACCAGGTAGAAAGCCGTTGCAATCAGACTGGCTGCAACCGCAAAAGACAGAACCACGATCGCATTGCGGGGGGCACGATAACCGAAGCTGCCGAAGATTAGCGTGAGCCAGGCGGCCAGCAGGGCGATTAACGGCATTGGTATTGCACCTTCAGCGTTTTCCACGATACCCCACCTCTGTTCGACCAGCCGGTGATACTGCTGCCGGATGTCGATCAGCAAATTCTGCTGGAAGTCTCCAGACGGCTGGATTGAGAGGAGCGCGTTTCCGACCGCATCGAGCGCACGCCCGGCATCATCAGGCTTGGTCATGTCAGCTCTGACGGGATTTTCAACAGCATGCACCAGGTAGTCCTGAAGCCTGTCTCGGGCCTCCCTGCCTGTAAGGCCGTACGTCCGTAACGAGCGGTCGAGTAGGATGATATTGGTCGAGAAAGCATGGACGCTGGTATCGATGCTTTCGTAGGTGTTCTTGGCCGAGTTGATCATAAGGCCGAAAACCAATGACGACATTACAACGAAGATGTTGGCAACAAGCCGGACGACCGCGTTTGTCTCATCGTCGCGGTGCCGGGCGGGCATCTTCGGGGACAGAACCATCGCTCCGTTAGACGCGGCCGACAGGCACACGAATATCATGGCGGCAATCCATATTTCGTTCATCTATATTCCAGCGCGCATAGATCAGGTATCGCTCGATCCTATCGTATCACATGCTGCCGAGCCAAGCTGCCTGGTTCGTAAGATCCTGCTTCTTATGGATGATGCCTCGGCAGCGAAGAGCCGCAATAGTCCAGCCGCTCGCGCAGATTGACTGACTGCTCTGGAGCGATGGCGCTCTCGTTCGAAAACGCGACATCGAATTAGAACGCGCCAGCCACCGCTATCACTGACTTAAGATGCAAGGGAACGGCTCAAGGTTGCAGCGGGGATTTCGTTTGGGACTGCGGTCTCGACGCGATTCCGACCAAGGGCTTTTGCGCGGTACAGGGCGCCATCAGCGCTTGCGAGCATTTCGGCGAGGTCGTGGCAGTCCGGTGCCGCAAGACCAATACTGACGGTTGCCTGGGTCTTCAGGCCCTCTGCTCGCGCGGCTGTGATGGCGAACCGGCGT
>NZ_LMNX01000002.1 GCF_001423425.1 Rhizobium sp. Leaf306 | reverse complement strand
CGTCAAGGTTGGTGAAGAAGTCGAAATCGTCGGCATCCGCGCCACGACCAAGACGACTGTTACCGGCGTTGAAATGTTCCGCAAGCTGCTCGACCAGGGCCAGGCCGGCGACAACATCGGCGCTCTGATCCGTGGCGTACAGCGTGACGGCGTCGAGCGTGGCCAGATCCTGTGCAAGCCAGGTTCGGTCAAGCCGCACAAGAAGTTCATGGCAGAAGCCTACATCCTGACGAAGGAAGAAGGCGGCCGTCATACGCCGTTCTTCACGAACTACCGTCCTCAGTTCTACTTCCGTACAACGGACGTGACCGGTATCGTTTCGCTTCCTGAAGGCACGGAAATGGTTATGCCAGGCGACAACGTCACCGTTGAAGTCGAGCTGATCGTTCCGATCGCGATGGAAGAAAAGCTCCGCTTCGCGATCCGCGAAGGCGGTCGTACCGTCGGCGCCGGCATCGTTGCCTCGATCATCGAGTAACAAATCAGAGGGCAGGGCGGGTTCTTCGGGTCCCGCCCGGTTCACTTTTTTTAAGCAAGTTGGCCCTGCTGACTTGCTTATGACATGAAAATGTAGCAAATGGCGCGCGAGCGCTATTTGCGCCTTGCTTCGTTTTATCGAGGCAGGCAATTGCCAAAGACATTAAGGTGGGCCTTCGGCCTGGAGACGAGAACGGACTGCCGCTGTTGGCGCACCCGTTCGATCTTTGACACTGGTGGTCCCGCCTTAGGATAACGAACAACTCGTGCTGTAACGTTGGCACGTGGAAACAAGAAACAAGGATAACGTCGAATGAACGGCCAAAATATCCGCATTCGCCTGAAGGCGTTCGATCACCGCATTCTCGACGCTTCGACGCGTGAGATCGTGTCGACGGCGAAGCGCACCGGCGCAAGCGTCCGGGGCCCCGTTCCGCTTCCGACTCGCATCGAGAAGTTTACGGTTAACCGGTCCCCCCACATCGACAAGAAAAGCCGCGAGCAGTTCGAGATGCGCACACACAAGCGCCTTCTCGATATCGTAGACCCGACACCACAGACCGTGGACGCGCTGATGAAGCTCGACCTCGCCGCAGGTGTCGATGTTGAGATCAAGCTCTGAGGCTTATGTCTCGAGCTGAGTGAGAAGGATTGAACCGATGCGTTCGGGTGTAATTGCACAGAAAGTGGGAATGACCCGCGTCTATAACGACGCTGGTGAGCACATCCCGGTTACCGTTTTGCGGCTGGAGAGCTGCCAGGTTGTCGCACAGCGCACTGTTGAGAAGAATGGCTATGTTGCCGTTCAGCTCGGTGCTGGCGTCGCCAAGGTAAAGAACACCTCCAAGGCTATGCGTGGCAACTTCGCCATCGCTAATGTCGAGCCGAAGTCGAAGCTCGTTGAGTTTCGCGTTTCCGAAGAAAATTTGATCGACGTCGGCACTGAGCTGAAGGCTGGTCATTTTGCTGCTGGTCAGCTGGTGGATGTCACCGGCACTTCGATCGGTAAGGGTTTTGCCGGTGCTATGAAGCGCCATAACTTCGGTGGTCTGCGGGCGACCCACGGTGTTTCCGTGTCGCACCGTTCGCACGGTTCGACTGGTAACAACCAGGATCCGGGCAAGGTCTGGAAGGGCAAGCGCATGGCTGGTCACATGGGCCAGACGCGTATCACCACGCAAAACCTCGAAATCGTCTCGACGGATGAAGACCGCGGACTGATCCTCGTCAAGGGTGCCGTTCCCGGCTCCAAGGGCGCCTGGATTGAAGTTCGCGACGCCGTCAAGTCGGCCGCGAAGTAAGGGAGCCAGCTATTATGGAATTCAACGTCAAGACCCTCGAGGGAAAAGACGCCGGCCAGGTTTCCCTGTCGGACGCGATTTTCGGCCTCGACCCACGCGAGGATATCCTCGCACGCATGGTGCGTTACCAGCTCGCTAAGAAGCAGCAGGGCACGCACAAGACCAAGAGCCGTTCCGAGATTGCTCGCACCGGTGCGAAGATGTTCAAGCAGAAGGGTACGGGCCGCGCTCGTCACCATTCGGCTCGCGCTCCGCAGTTCCGCGGCGGTGGTCGTGCACACGGCCCGGTCGTTCGCAGCCACGAGCATGATCTTCCTAAGAAGGTTCGCGCTCTTGCTCTGCGTCACGCTCTGTCTGCAAAGCTGAAGTCTGAAGATCTGATCGTCATCGACAACCTGGTTGCTTCTGAAGCAAAGACCAAGGCTCTCGTCGGTACGTTCGCATCGCTCGGCCTCACCAACGTGCTGTTCATCGGCGGTGCTGAGCTCGACAGCAACTTCAAGCTCGCAGCCCAGAACATCCCGAATGTGGACGTTCTGCCGGTCCAGGGCATCAATGTTTACGACATCCTGCGTCGCGGTAAGCTCGTGCTTTCCAAGGCTGCGGTTGAAGCCCTCGAGGAGCGTTTCAAGTGACCGACATTCGCCACTATGATGTGATCGTATCTCCTTCGATCACCGAAAAGTCGACACTGGTTTCCGAGTATAACCAGATCGTCTTCAACGTTGCCAAGACTGCTTCGAAGCCGGAAATCAAGGCTGCCGTGGAAGCTCTCTTCGGTGTGAAGGTCACTGCCGTCAATACGCTGGTCCGCAAGGGCAAGGTGAAGCGCTTCAAGGGCTTCATCGGCAAGCAGAAGGACGTCAAGAAGGCTGTCGTAACCCTGGCCGAAGGTCAGACGATCGACATCTCCACCGGTCTCTGAGGTAAAGAAAAATGGCACTGAAAAGCTATAATCCGACGACCCCGAGCCAGCGTCAGCTGGTTATCGTCGACCGTTCGGGCCTCTGGAAGGGCAAGCCCCTCAAGTCGCTGACTGAAGGTCTGTCCAAGAGCGGTGGTCGCAACAACAACGGTCGTATCACTGCCCGCTTCATCGGCGGTGGTCACAAGCGTACCTATCGCCTTGTCGATTTCAAGCGTCGCAAGTTCGACATTGAAGGCACGGTCGAGCGTCTGGAATACGACCCTAACCGTACGGCGTTCATCGCGCTCGTCACCTACACGGACGGCGAACAGGCCTACATCATCGCTCCGCAGCGTCTTGCTGCAGGCGACAAGGTCATCGCTTCCTCGAAGGCTGTCGACGTGAAGCCCGGCAACACCATGCCGCTGCAGTTCATCCCGGTTGGTTCGATCGTTCACAACGTCGAAATGAAGCCAGGCAAGGGCGGTCAGATTGCTCGCTCCGCCGGCACCTATGTGCAGCTCGTCGGCCGCGATGCCGGCATGGCGATCCTGCGCCTCAACTCTGGTGAACAGCGTCTCGTTCCGGGCTCCTGCCTGGCGTCGATCGGTGCTGTCTCCAACCCCGATCACGGCAACATCAACGACGGCAAGGCCGGTCGTACCGTATGGCGTGGCAAGCGTCCGCATAACCGCGGCGTTGTCATGAACCCGGTCGACCACCCGCACGGCGGTGGTGAAGGCCGTACCTCTGGTGGACGCCATCCGGTGTCCCCGTGGGGCAAGCCCACTAAGGGCAAGCGCACGCGTTCGAACAAGTCCACGGACAAGTTCATCATGCGCTCGCGCCACGTCAAGAAGTAAGAGAGGAAGTCGTTAAATGGCTCGTTCAGTTTGGAAAGGTCCGTTTGTTGACGGCTATCTTCTCAAGAAGGCTGAGAAGGTGCGCGAAGGCGGACGCAGTGAAGTGATCAAGATGTGGACCCGTCGGTCCACGATCTTGCCGCAGTTTGTCGGTTTGACGTTCGGCGTCTACAACGGCAACAAGCACGTGCCGGTCAGCGTCAACGAAGACATGGTCGGACACAAGTTTGGTGAATTCGCTCCCACCCGGACCTATTACGGTCACGGCGCGGACAAGAAGGCGAAGAGGAAGTAATCATGGCGAAGGCAAAGACCGAACGCCGGCTGAAGGACAACGAAGCACAGGCAGTCGCCCGTACGCTTCGCGTCAGCCCGCAGAAGCTAAACCTGGTTGCCGCCATGATCCGCGGCAAGAAGGTTGAACGCGCTCTGGCAGAACTCGAGTTCTCCCGCAAGCGCATCGCAGGCACGGTGAAGAAGACTCTCGAGTCTGCTATCGCCAACGCCGAAAACAACCATGACCTCGACGTCGACACGCTGATCGTAGCGGAAGCCTACGTCGGCAAGTCGATCACGATGAAGCGTTTCCACGCTCGCGGCCGTGGCCGTGCATCGCGGATCGAAAAGCCGTTCGCGCATCTGACGATCGTCGTTCGCGAAGTCGAGGAAAAAGGGGAGGCCGCATAATGGGTCAGAAAATCAATCCTATCGGTTTTCGCCTCGGCATCAACCGTACATGGGACAGCCGTTGGTTCGCCGACAACGCCGAATACGGCCAGCTGCTTCATGAAGACCTGAAGATCCGCGCATACCTGATGTCCGAGCTGAAGCAGGCCGGCATCGCCAAGGTGGTTATCGAGCGTCCGCACAAGAAGTGCCGCGTCACGATCCACTCGGCTCGCCCGGGTCTGATCATCGGCAAGAAGGGTGCGGACATCGAGAAGCTTCGCAAGAAGATCTCCACGATGACCAACTCCGAAACGCACCTCAACATCGTTGAAGTGCGCAAGCCGGAAGTCGACGCAACGCTCGTTGCCCAGTCGATCGCCCAGCAGCTCGAACGCCGCGTGGCTTTCCGCCGTGCGATGAAGCGTGCTGTTCAGTCCGCCATGCGTCTTGGCGCCGAAGGCATCAAGATCACTTGCGCCGGCCGTCTCGGTGGCGCGGAAATCGCTCGTACCGAATGGTACCGCGAAGGCCGCGTGCCGTTGCACACACTGCGCGCCGACATCGACTACGGTACGGCTGAAGCCGAAACCGCATTCGGTATCTGCGGCATCAAGGTCTGGATCTTCAAGGGCGAAATCCTTGAGCACGATCCGATGGCGTCGGAACGTCGCGCGCTGGAAGGCGATGCGCAGGGTCCGGCAAGCCGTGAGCGTGGCGATCGTGGCGACCGTCGCCGCGAACGTGAAAACGCTTGATTAGCGCTGGCGAAAGATAAGCTCGGAGAAGTAATAAAATGTTGCAGCCAAAGCGTACCAAGTTCCGCAAGCAGTTCAAGGGCCGCATCAAGGGCGTTGCCAAGGGTGGCTTCGACCTCGCATTCGGCGAATTCGGTCTGAAGGCTCAGGAACCGAACCGCGTCAACGCACGTGAGATCGAAGCGGCTCGCCGCGCGATCACACGTTACATGAAGCGTGCGGGTCGTGTATGGATCCGCGTATTCCCAGACGTACCGGTCACGGCAAAGCCGACCGAAGTGCGCATGGGTAAGGGTAAGGGTTCTGTCGAATACTGGGCTTGCAAGGTCAAGCCTGGTCGTATCATGTTCGAGATCGACGGCGTTTCGGAAGAGATCGCGCGCGAGGCACTTCGCCTCGGGTCTGCCAAGCTCTCGGTCACGACGCGCTTCGTACAGCGCATCGCAGATTAAGGAGAAGGCACGATGAAAGCCGAAGACGTACGCGGCCTGACCGCCGACCAGCTCAAGGACAAGCTTGCTGACCTGAAGAAGGAGCAGTTCAACCTGCGCTTCCAGAAGGCCACCGGCCAGCTCGAGAAATCCTCGCGCATCACCGAGGTCCGCAAGGATATCGCTCGCGTGAAAACCATTGCCCGCCAGAAGGCGGCAGAAGCCAAGGCCTAAAGGAAGAATAATATGCCGAAACGCATTCTGCAGGGCGTAGTCGTTTCCGACAAGAACGAGAAGACCGTTGTTGTCCGCGTCGAGCGCCGCTTCGCTCACCCTTTGCTTCAGAAGACCGTTCGCCGGTCCAAGAAGTACAAGGCCCATGACGAAAACAACCAGTTCAAGGTTGGTGACGTAGTTTCCATTCAGGAATGCGCCCCGATCTCCAAAGACAAGACCTGGACGGTTATCAACGCCCAGGCTTAAAGACTTCAGGATTTTGCGTCAGGCCCTTGCGTCGGACACAGAATCCTGTAAGAAGCACGCCACTGGCGTAGAACGCTCGGAAACGAGCGTTCTTTTGCTTTCAGCGCACGGAAGGTCCCACTTAGGGAAACCACCTTGGCAAGACCGATCCCGCGCATACTGAAAATGTGTTCATAGCCAGCTCCGTTCGTATTCATGCGCGCGGATAGTTGGTCATTAGAAAAAGGCGACCTGACATGATTCAGATGCAAACAAACCTCGACGTGGCGGATAATTCCGGCGCACGTCGTGTCATGTGCATCAAGGTGCTGGGCGGCTCCAAGCGCAAGTACGCTTCGATCGGCGACGTTATCGTCGTTTCGATCAAGGAAGCTATTCCGCGCGGCCGCGTGAAGAAGGGTGACGTGATGAAGGCGGTGGTTGTGCGTACCGCCAAGGACATCCGTCGCGCCGACGGCAGCGTCATCCGCTTCGACAACAACGCAGCGGTCCTCATCGACAACAAGAAAGAGCCGATCGGCACCCGTATCTTCGGACCGGTTCCGCGCGAACTTCGCGCCAAGAACCACATGAAGATCATCTCGCTGGCTCCTGAAGTTCTGTAAGGAGCGAGAGATATGCAGAAGATCAAGAAGGGCGACAACGTCGTCGTACTGACCGGCAAGGACAAGGGCCGCACCGGTGAAGTAATCCAGGTTATGCCGAAGGAAGACCGCGCGGTCGTTCGCGGCATCAACATGGTGAAGCGCCACCAGCGTCAGTCGCAGACGCAGGAAGCTGGCATCATCAACAAGGAAGCGTCCATCCATCTGTCGAACATCGCGGTTGCCGCGAAAGACGGTAAGCCAACTCGCGTTGGTTTCTCGGTCGTCGACGGTAAGAAGGTGCGTGTCGCCAAGCGTACGGGAGATGTGATCGATGGCTGAGTCCAAGTATGAGCCGCGGCTCAAGGCGGAATACGTTTCCCGCATCCGCGCCGCGCTGAAGGAGCAGTTTTCCTACTCCAACGACATGATGATCCCCAAGCTGGACAAGATCGTCATCAACATGGGTGTGGGCGAAGCAACTGCCGACAGCAAGAAGCCAACGGTTGCAGCAGCCGACCTTGCAGCGATCGCCGGCCAGAAGCCGGTCATCACAAAGGCACGGAATTCCATCGCGGGCTTCAAGGTTCGCGAATTCATGCCGATCGGTGCCAAGGTTACGCTTCGCGGCGCCCGCATGTACGAATTCATGGATCGACTGGTCAACATCGCGCTTCCGCGCGTTCGCGACTTTCGCGGCCTGAACCCGAAGTCCTTTGACGGCCGTGGCAACTTCGCCATGGGCATCAAGGAACACATTGTGTTCCCGGAGATCAACTACGACAAGGTTGATCAGATGTGGGGCATGGACATCATCGTTTGCACGACGGCTACCAACGACGACGAAGCACGGGCTCTCCTGAAAGAGTTCAACTTCCCGTTCCGCCAGTAACCGTAACGACGAGCGTTTAAAAGGAACTCCGATATGGCGAAAACCAGCGCAGTTGAAAAGAACAAGCGCCGCCGCAAGACCGTCGCGGACCATGCAGCCAAGCGTGCTGTATTGAAGGCGACCATCATGAACCAGGAACTTCCGATCGAAGAGCGGTTCAAGGCAACTATCAAGCTCGCTTCTCTGCCGCGCGATGGCTCGAAGACGCGTATCCGCAACCGTTGCGAAGTCACCGGTCGCCCACGCGCTTTCTATCGCAAGCTTAAGATGTCGCGTATTGCACTTCGCGAACTCGGCAGCCTCGGCAAAGTGCCGGGCATCGTCAAGTCGAGCTGGTAAGGAGATCGTTAGATGACCATGACTGATCCCTTGGGCGATATGCTCACACGTATCCGCAACGGCGCTTCCCGCCGCAAGTCGACCGTTTCGACGCCAGCCTCCAGGCTGCGCGTTCGCGTTCTCGACGTGCTGCAGGCTGAAGGCTACATCCGCGGTTACACTGAAACCGATTTCGGCAACGGCAAGGCCGAGATCGAAATCGAACTGAAGTACTACGAAGGCGCGTCGGTGATCCGTGAGATCGGCCGCGTGTCCAAGCCGGGCCGCCGAGTTTATGTCTCGGTCAAGTCCATCCCTCAGGTCGCGAACGGCCTCGGCATCACCATCCTTTCGACTCCGAAGGGCGTGATGGCCGATCACCAGGCTCGCGAACAGAACGTAGGCGGCGAGGTTCTTTGCTCGGTCTTCTAAGACTGCGCAAGGATCTCCCTAGCGAACAGACAGGATTGAATAATGTCTCGTATCGGTAAAAAGCCCGTTCAGGTTCCTGCAGGGATCACGGCCTCGGTTGATGGCCAGAAAGTCACTGCCAAGGGCCCGAAGGGCGAGCTTTTCTTCGTCGCTAACGACGAAATCAAGCTTGAAATCAAAGACAATGCCATTTCGGTGACTCCGGTCAACGATTCCAAGGATGCTCGTTCGAAGTGGGGCATGTCCCGCACGATGATCGAAAACATCCTGAAGGGTGTGAAGGACGGTTTCGAGCGCAAGCTTGAAATCAACGGCGTTGGTTACCGCGCGTCGCTGCAGGGCAAGAACCTGCAGCTGGCTCTCGGTTTCAGCCACGACGTGGTCTATCAGACCCCGGAAGGCATCACCATTGCCGTGCCGAAGCCGACGGAAATCATCGTCTCCGGCATTAATAAACAGCAGGTCGGTCAGGTAGCAGCGGAAATCCGCGAATACCGCGGTCCAGAGCCCTACAAGGGCAAAGGCGTCAAGTACGCTGAGGAACGGATCGTCCGCAAGGAAGGCAAGAAGAAGTAAGGACGCGGGATCATGGCTACCAGAAAAGAAGCACTCACAAAGCGTGCGAGCCGTGTTCGCCGTCAGATCAAGAAGGTCGCAAATGGCCGTCCGCGTCTGTCGGTTCACCGCTCCTCGAAAAACATCTACGTTCAGGTCATCGACGACGTGGCCGGCCGCACGCTTGCAGCCGCTTCCACGCTCGACGTCGATCTGCGCAAGTCGCTGAAGACCGGTGCGGACGTTGCAGCAGCTGCTGCCGTTGGCAAGTTGGTTGCAGAGCGCGCTGCCAAGGCTGGCGTGACGGAAGTCGTGTTCGACCGCGGCGCATTCATCTACCACGGCCGCATCAAGGCTCTTGCTGAAGCTGCCCGCGAAGGCGGCCTGAGCTTCTAAGAAATTTCGCCCGGTCTGCCTGAAGAAGGGGAGGCCGGGCGATTTGCGGTTTTACCGCATCACGTCCGGTACGCCGGACAATCTCAACCTGCCGTTCCACCCGCAAAAGAAAAAGGAAAAGGACAATGGCACAGGAAAGAAGAGGTTCGGGCAACGATCGCCAGAACCGCGAAGAACGCGATAGCGAATTTGTCGACAAGCTGGTCGCGATCAACCGCGTCGCCAAGGTCGTCAAGGGCGGCCGTCGTTTCGGTTTTGCTGCTCTCGTCGTCGTCGGCGACCAGAAGGGTCGCGTTGGCTTCGGTCATGGCAAGGCACGCGAAGTGCCGGAAGCCATCCGCAAGGCAACCGAATCTGCAAAGCGCGATCTGATCTTCGTACCGCTGCGTGACGGCCGTACGTTGCATCACGACGTCAATGGTCGTCACGGCGCCGGCAAGGTTCTGCTGCGCTCGGCCAAGGCTGGTACCGGTATCATCGCCGGCGGCCCGATGCGCGCTGTATTCGAAACGCTCGGCGTCCATGACGTTGTTGCGAAGTCGACTGGTTCGTCGAACCCATACAACATGGTTCGCGCAACGTTCGACGCTCTGAAGCACCAGGTGCATCCGAAGGACGTAGCAGCTCAGCGTGGCCTCAAGTATGCCACCCTGCAGTCGCGCCGCGCCGCTTCCGGCAATGCGTCGGAAGAATAAGAGGAGTCTGAACCATGGCTAAGGCTACGCAGAAGACTGAAGCAAAGACGGTTACCGTTCAGCAGATCGGCAGCCCAATCCGCCGCCCGGCCGAACAGCGCGCAACGCTGATCGGTCTTGGCCTCAACAAGATGCATCGGACCAGCACTCTGGAAGATACTCCTTCCGTTCGTGGCATGATCCGTGCTGTCCAGCATCTCGTTCGCGTCGTCGAAGAGAAGTGAGACGGAGGAATTGACCATGAAACTGAATGAGATTAAGGACAACGAAGGCTCTTCGAAGGACCGTATCCGCGTTGGTCGCGGTATCGGTTCCGGCAAGGGCAAGACCGGTGGACGCGGCGTCAAGGGTCAGAAGGCCCGTTCAGGCGTTTCGATCAACGGCTTCGAAGGCGGTCAGATGCCAATCTACCGTCGTCTTCCGAAGCGCGGCTTCAACAACATCTTCGCATCTGAATACGCAACCGTATCGCTCGGCCGTATCCAGACTGCGATCGATGCTGGCAAGCTCGACGCAAACGCGACTGTCGACGCAGCAGCTCTCAAGGCTGCCGGCGTCATCCGTCGCCTCAAGGACGGCGTTCGCGTCCTGTCCGGCGGCGAACTGACAACCAAGGTTTCGATCGAAGTCGCCGGTGCCTCCAAGGCTGCCGTCGAAAAGATCGAAAAGTCGGGCGGCTCGATCAAGCTGCTCGTGGTTGCTGAAACAGCCGCTGAATAAATCGTTTGAAAATCACCCGGTGTGAGCTTCACACCGGGTGATTTTATGTCCATATGTGAGCCTCACGATCCCCAAGGCAGTCCGGCCGGTCAGCTACCGGGATCAGACGGAAAAATGGGTGAGGCAGGCGATTGCGACAGCATCTCGCGCCCCCAGCTTTCTGAAAACAGAATCAAGACTGCGTTCCGGAAGGCACATGCCGCCGGGGGATGGGTCGGGCGGAGAATTGCATGGCTTCTGCAGCTGAACAACTGGCCTCAAATCTGAATTTCAAAACTTTCGCCAAGGCGGAAGATCTCAAGAAACGCCTGTGGTTCACGCTGGCAGCGCTTCTTGTTTATCGCTTGGGCACGCATATCCCGCTGCCAGGTCTCAACCCTGAAGCCTATGCGCAGGCCTTTAGCGGTCAGTCGGGTGGCATTCTCGGCCTCTTCAACATGTTCTCCGGCGGTGCTGTCGAGCGCATGGCGATCTTCGCCCTCGGCATCATGCCTTACATTTCCGCTTCGATTATCGTGCAGCTGATGACTTCGGTCGTCCCGTCGCTCGAGAACCTGAAGAAGGAAGGCGAGGCGGGTCGCAAAATCATCAACCAGTACACTCGCTACGGCACCGTGATTCTCGGCGCGCTTCAGGCCTACGGCATCGCTGCCGGCCTTTCGAGCGGTCAGGGCATCGTGTCCAACCCGGGCTGGTTCTTCACGCTCTCAACGGTCGTCACGCTGCTTGGCGGCACGATGTTCCTGATGTGGCTTGGTGAGCAGATCACCTCGCGTGGTATCGGCAACGGTATTTCGCTGATCATCTTTGCCGGTATTGCCGCAGGTCTTCCTGGCGCGCTCGCCAACACAATGGAACTCGGTCGTACCGGTGCTCTGCCGACGGCTCTGATTCTCACCGTTATCATCGTCGCGATCGCCGTCATTGCGCTGATCGTGTTTGTTGAACGCGCCCAGCGCCGGCTTCTGATCCAGTATCCGAAGCGTCAGGTCGGCAACCGCATGTTCCAGGGCGATACCTCGCACCTTCCGCTGAAGCTCAATACAGCGGGCGTTATTCCGGCAATCTTTGCATCCTCGCTTCTGCTTCTGCCGGCAACGGCTGCAGGCTTTGCCGGCAATTCACAGCTGCCAGATTGGGCAACGGGGATCATTGCAGCTCTTGGCCACGGCCAGCCGCTGTTTATGCTGTTCTACGCCATGCTGATCGCGTTCTTCGCCTTCTTCTACACGGCCATCGTCTTCAACCCGAAGGATACGGCTGATAACCTGAAGAAGCACGGCGGCTTCATTCCCGGCATCCGTCCCGGTGAGCGTACCGCGGAATATATCGATTACGTCCTGACCCGAATCACGGTCGTCGGCGCTATCTATCTCGTCGTGGTCTGCATTCTTCCCGAATTCCTGGTGGCCAGAACGGGCGTTCCGTTAGCCCTTGGTGGTACTTCGCTTTTGATCGTGGTCAGTGTAACCCTTGATACGGTTGCGCAGATCCAGGGACACCTCATCGCGCAGCAGTATGAGGGATTGATCAAGAAGTCGAAACTACGCGGTGGAAAGAGGGGACGATGAGACTGATTCTTTTAGGACCGCCGGGCGCGGGCAAGGGGACCCAAGCCCAGCGGATCGTGGAGAAGCATGGCATTCCGCAGCTCTCCACTGGTGATATGCTGCGGGCAGCCGTGGCAGCTGAGACCGAAGTCGGCAAGCGCGCCAAGGCAGTCATGGATGCGGGCAATCTCGTCTCTGACGAGATCGTCAACGCGATCGTCTCCGAGCGCATAGACGCGCCCGACTGCGCGAACGGTTTCATCCTTGACGGTTTTCCCCGCACGCTCGTGCAGGCGGACGCCACTGAGGCGATGCTGTCTGCCAAGGGGCTCGATCTTTCCGTCGTGATTGAACTTCGCGTCGACGATAAGGAGCTTGTCCGTCGCGTCTCCGGTCGCTATTCCTGCGCCCAGTGCGGGACGGTCTACCACGACTCGGATAAGAAGCCTTCGTCGGATGGCACGTGCGACAAGTGTGGCTCGACCCACTTCAAGCGTCGGCCGGACGACAACGCCGAGACTATGACCAAGCGTCTCGAGGTTTACTACAAGGAAACCTCGCCGCTCATTGGTTACTACTATGCCAAAGGCAAGCTCAAGGTTGTCGATGGCATGGCCGAGATGGATACTGTCACGGCCGATATCGAAAAGATCCTTGCCAGTCTCTGAGACTGTCTTGGATGGGTTAAAGAATCTTGGGGTGGAGCAGTTGCATTCAAGCACTGATTCCGCTAAACACCGCGCCAACTCGCGACAGTTTTACAGCGATCGGCGCGGATTCCCGCAAGGACATCCGGGGCGATCATTTTGCCTGTCTCGTATGAAGTTTGAACTGGCGACCGTATCCAAAGGTCGCTTTCATGGAAGAAGTACCGCTTGCCGGATGGCAACCGGAACGCAAGGAGAATAGACGTGGCACGTATCGCTGGCGTCAACATCCCGACTGCGAAGCGCGTTGTCATCGCGCTGACCTACATTCACGGGATCGGCCCGAAATTCGCACAGGAAATCATGGAGAAGGTTGGTCTTGCCGCTGAAAAGCGCGTCCATCAGCTGACCGACTCGGAAGTCCTTCAGATCCGCGAAACCATCGACCGCGATTATCGCGTCGAAGGTGATCTTCGTCGCGAAACCGCGATGAACATCAAGCGCCTCATGGACCTCGGCTGCTATCGCGGCCTGCGTCACCGCCGTGGCCTTCCGGTCCGCGGTCAGCGCACGCACACCAATGCCCGCACCCGCAAGGGTCCGGCAAAGGCGATTGCTGGTAAGAAGAAGTAATTTTGGATCGATAGTCGCAAAGCGGGCAGGGCTCCTGGTTGCTTTTTCGTGACTGTCTGATCTGAGGTGGAGCCGCTGGCATTACGGCGGTGCAGAGATCAACGAAAGGAATACCATGGCCAAGGAAGCCACACGCGTACGCCGCCGCGAACGCAAAAATATTACGTCGGGCGTTGCGCACGTCAACTCGACGTTCAATAACACCATGATCACCATCACCGACGCACAGGGCAATGCTATTGCCTGGTCGTCTGCTGGTGCAAAGGGCTTCAAGGGTTCGCGCAAGTCGACCCCGTTCGCCGCTCAGATCGCTGCCGAAGACTGCGCCAAGAAGGCCCAGGAGCACGGCATGAAGTCGCTCGAAGTTGAAGTTTGCGGTCCGGGTTCCGGTCGCGAATCGGCTTTGCGCGCTCTGCAGGCTGCCGGCTTCATGATCACCTCGATCCGCGACGTGACCCCGATCCCGCACAACGGTTGCCGCCCGCGCAAGAAGCGCCGCGTCTAATGGACGTTTTTGGAGCTCGCTTCGCAGCGATCTTCATCTGAACCCGGTAATAGCCGCTCCGTCTCCTGAAAGAGTCGAGGCGGCTTTCACCGTATAGCCGGAAGGGTATTTCCGGTGTTCCTCGTGCTCGGTTACCACGATTGGATGGTGGTAACGAACGGAAGGTAGTAGGTCATGATCCAGAAGAACTGGCAGGAACTGATTAAGCCGAACAAGGTGGAGTTTTCCTCTTCCGGCCGTACAAAGGCAACGCTTGTTGCTGAGCCTCTCGAGCGCGGCTTCGGCCTGACGCTCGGCAACGCGCTTCGTCGCGTACTTTTGTCGTCGCTGCGCGGTGCTGCTGTTACCGCAGTGCAGATCGACGGCGTTCTGCACGAATTCTCCTCCATCCCCGGCGTTCGGGAAGATGTGACGGACATCGTGCTGAACATCAAGGAAATCGCCATCAAGATGGATGGTGACGATTCCAAGCGCATGGTCGTGCGCAAGCAGGGCCCGGGCTCCGTTACCGCCGGCGACATTCAGACGGTTGGCGATATCGAGATCCTCAACCCCGACCACGTGATCTGCACGCTCGACGAGGGTGCGGAGATCCGTATGGAATTCACGGTCAACAACGGCAAGGGCTACGTTCCTGCCGATCGTAACCGTGCGGAAGACGCTCCGATCGGTCTCATCCCGGTCGACAGCCTGTATTCCCCGGTCAAGAAAGTGTCCTACAAGGTGGAAAACACCCGTGAAGGCCAGGTTCTCGACTATGACAAGCTGACCATGACCATCGAAACCGATGGTTCGGTCTCGGGTGAAGACGCCGTAGCCTTCGCCGCTCGTATCCTTCAGGACCAGCTGTCGGTCTTCGTCAACTTCGACGAACCGCAGAAGGAAGCAGAAGAGGAAGCCGTCACCGAACTCGCGTTCAACCCGGCACTCCTCAAGAAGGTCGACGAACTGGAACTTTCCGTCCGTTCGGCCAACTGCCTGAAGAACGACAACATCGTCTATATCGGCGACCTCATCCAGAAGACCGAAGCCGAGATGCTCCGCACTCCGAATTTCGGTCGCAAGTCGCTGAACGAGATCAAGGAAGTTCTGGCATCCATGGGCCTCCATCTTGGTATGGAAGTTCCTGCATGGCCGCCGGAAAACATTGAAGATCTCGCAAAGCGTTACGAAGACCAATACTAACAGGATCAGACTGCAGGCGAATGCCTGCAAGTGAAGGAGACACACCATGCGTCACGGAAATTCGGGCCGTAAGCTCAACCGCACCGCAAGCCACCGCAAAGCCATGTTTGCCAACATGGCGGCTTCGCTCATCACCCATGAGCAGATCGTAACAACCCTGCCGAAGGCGAAAGAAATTCGCCCGATCGTCGAAAAGCTCGTCACTCTCGGCAAGCGCGGCGACCTGCACGCTCGTCGTCAGGCGATCTCGCAGATCCAGGATCAGGACGCTGTTCGCAAGCTGTTCGATGCCATCGCTTCGCGTTACGCAACCCGCAACGGCGGCTACCTGCGCATCATGAAGGCCGGCTATCGTCAGGGCGACAACGCTCCGATGGCTGTCATCGAATTCGTCGAGCGCGACGTCGATGCCAAGGGCGCAGCCGACAAGGCTCGCGTTGCTGCTGAAGCAGAAACTGCCGAAGCCGCATAATTCGATCCCAGGATCGCACTTTTCGAAAAGGCCGGGTGGAAACGCCCGGCCTTTTCTTTTGGGAAATGAGGGGGCGGGCTCGAGCATGACTGCACCACGATCCATACGCGTTCAGCGCTGCCTCGCCACGCTGCTTGTGATCTCCGCGGGGCTTCTGCTGCGCCGCTTCGGTTACGATCTCGGTCTTTCCTTCTTTGTCGTGAAATACGGTGGGTCAGTTCTCTGGGGTGCGATGGTGTTTCTTGCGTTGGCCACGCTGACCGCATCGGTGAACATCGGCAGGCTCGCCTTTGCGGCATTCCTCATCGCCCTTATCGTCGAATTCTCAAGGCTCTTTCACCCGCCCGAGTTGGATGCGTTTCGACTGACGACGGCCGGCAAACTGTTGCTCGGACGGGTGTTTTCCCTGTGGAATATCGCAGCTTACGCTTTCGGTATCGGGACTGCCGCATTTGTCGAGGCGTGGGGCCTCAAACGGGGACGTAGATCTTCTGTTTGATATGCTTGAGATTCGCAACGATCGTGAATGTCATCACCACCAGCAGGGACCACGAACTCCATTTCCCAAGATGCACGACCGACCACGCCCCGATCTGGTTCGGATATTGCCAGATCCCGAAAAAGGTCGAGATGTTCTCCGCCAGCCAGATAAAAAAGCCGATCAGCACGAAGGCGATCAGGAGTGGCATCCGTCTGTCGCGATCGTAGGGCCGGTAGGTGACGGTGGTGCGGGCGTAAAGGCCGAGCGCGCAGGCGGCGATGTACCAGCGGTAGTCACCGATGAAATGGTGAGTGAAGAAATTCGCGTAGATTGCAATCGCGATCAAGCCGGCCATCCAGTAGCTGGGATGGTGGTGGATCCGCAGATCGAAAAGCCGCCAGGCCTGGATGATGTAGCTCCCCACGGCGGCATACATGAAGCCGGAAAACAGCGGTACGCCCAGCACTTTCGTATAGGCGAAGTCAGGGTAGGACCATGACTGGATGCTGCCGGAGGTTTTGAACACTTCGAGCGCAAAGCCAACCACGTGGAAAAGGCCGATCGCTTTTGCCTCATCCCAGGTTTCCAGCTTGCTCCAGATCATCAGGGACTGGATGGCGAGCGCGATGATTAGCAGAACGTCGTAGCGCGGGATGCCGAGCACGCCCGTTCGCGGAACGATGAAGATCGACACAAAAAACAGGCCGGCGAACAGGCAGGCCCGCGCTTCTTTGATGCCGAAGTAGAGAAACTCGATGACGAAACGCGTGATACCGTGGATTTCTCCAAAAGGCCGCTGGTTGCAAAGATAGACATCCAGCAGGGATAGTCGTCCGCCGTCCACAGTCGATTCTGGTGTCATCAAAACATCTCCGCTGCACGGACTGAAGCCTGCGGCGACTGTGACTGTCAAGTCCGGGGGATGGCAGGCTGACCGGCCCGCCGAATGACTGAAGCTCCCTATATCGCTGTTGCCACATCCCGTTTTTTTAGCGACAATCGAGCCGTGACGCATTTGGTGGGAGGAGCCCGATGCATGACCCTGTTTCCCATGCCGACCAAGTCTACGCGTCGGCCAGTTCCCCTGTCGCGAGTTCAGCTGTAGTCGCGTCCTGGCGCCGCTGCATGACCATGCATCACTTGGCGCCAGAGGACCGGCGGATGCCGGAGCGGGTGACAGAGCAGGAACTGGACGTCGCCCGAAAACAGTCGGAGCGTCTTATCGGGCAGGCGAGGGACGAGCTCGACCGGCTGTTCTTGGTCGTCGGTCGCGCCGGCTGCTGCATCCTGATGACCGACAGCAAAGGTATCGCGCTTGACCGTCGCGGCGCAGCGGGCGACGACAAGGATTTTCGTGCGCTCGGCCTCTGGACCGGCTCGGTCTGGACCGAGGAGAGTATCGGCACCAACGGGATAGGCACCGCAATCGCCGACGACCGGCCGATATCGATCATCCGCGACCAGCACTTCTTTGCATCCAATATCGATCTGAGCTGCACGACTGCGCCCATTCGTGATCACCGTGGAGTTCTGGCCGGCGCGCTCGATGTCTCGACGTGCCGAAGTGACGCAAACGAAGGCACGATCGCCATCCTGTCGCAGACGGTGCGTGAGGCGGCATCCCGGATCGAGCTGAACCTGTTCCGAAACGCGTTTCAAGGTGCCCGCTTCGTGATGGTGCCGAGTGAGACGGGATCTCCAATGGCGCTCCTGGCTGTAGATCGCGACGACCTTGTGATCGGTGCCACGCGGGCTGCGCGATCGGCGCTGCGTCTGGACGACGATCGGATTGCGGAAGGGATCCCGGCCTCCGATCTGCTTCACGAATCGAGCCGGGATGCGCGAGAACTGCTGTGCGATGCCGAGCGCTCGGCGCTTCTTCGGGCGTTGTCTCGTGTCCACGGCAACGTCTCGCTGGCAGCCCAGGTGCTCGGCGTCAGCCGTTCCACCCTGCATCGCAAGATGAAGCGATTTGGCATTCAATGACGGGGAGTTTTGTCGCAGACTTGCGACAGAGTGCATCGCGGTATCGCGGGTGAGGCCTGTTTTCACCACGCCAGAAGCGCAGATTCTGTTCCATCGGGTTCGCTTTGAACCTGTTCATCATGGGAGGATGACATGCTGCATCAGAAAATCGTTGAGTCACCGTTCAAGCTCAAATACGGCAACTATATCGGCGGTGAGTGGAAAGAACCGATCAGCGGCAAGTATTTCGACAACGTCACGCCGATCACCGGCGGCAAGATCTGCGAGATCCCGCGGTCTGACGAAAAGGATGTCAATGCGGCGCTCGACGCTGCCCACGCCGCCAAGGAAAAATGGGGCCGCATGGCGCCGGCTGACCGCTCGAACATCCTGATGAAGATCGCCCAGCGGATGGAAGACAAGCTGGAAGTTCTGGCGCAGGCCGAAACCTGGGACAACGGCAAGCCGATCCGCGAGACAATGGCCGCCGACATCCCGCTCGCCATCGATCACTTCCGCTATTTCGCATCCTGCATCCGTGCCCAGGAAGGTTCGATCAGTGAAATCGACCACGATACGGTCGCCTATCACTTCCACGAACCGCTTGGCGTTGTCGGCCAGATCATTCCGTGGAATTTCCCGATTCTGATGGCCGCGTGGAAGCTTGCACCGGCGCTTGCCGCCGGCAACTGCGTCGTCATCAAACCGGCTGAGCAGACACCGGCCTCGCTTCTGGTCTGGGCGGAACTCGTCGGTGACCTCCTGCCACCCGGCGTGCTGAATATCGTCAATGGTTTCGGTCTCGAAGCCGGGAAACCGCTTGCGACCAGCAACCGGATCGCCAAGATCGCCTTTACCGGAGAGACCACGACGGGGCGGCTGATCATGCAATA
The DNA here is from genome assembly GCF_001423425.1 of Rhizobium sp. Leaf306. GTDB lineage: Bacteria > Pseudomonadota > Alphaproteobacteria > Rhizobiales > Rhizobiaceae > Neorhizobium > Neorhizobium soli. The sequence continues at coordinate 1,158,044 of NZ_LMNX01000002.1, read as the reverse complement.
TGCCAGCCAAAACCTTATCCCTGTCACGCTCGAACTTGGCGGCAAGTCGCCGAACATCTTCTTCGCCGATGTGATGAATGAAGACGACGATTTCCTCGACAAGGCGCTGGAAGGCTTTGCGATGTTCGCGCTGAACCAGGGCGAAGTCTGCACCTGCCCCAGCCGCGCACTGATCCAGGAATCGGTTTACGGTCGTTTCATGGAGCGGGCGGTCAAACGCGTCGAAGCCATCACGCAGGGCAACCCGCTCGATAGCTCGACCATGATTGGCGCGCAGGCATCCTCGGAGCAGATGGAAAAGATCCTGTCCTATCTCGACATCGGCAAGCAGGAAGGCGCGGAAGTGCTGACTGGCGGCGTCAAGAACGATCTCGGCGGGGAATTGGCGAACGGCTACTACATCAAGCCGACGATCTTCAAGGGCCACAACAAGATGCGGATCTTCCAGGAGGAGATCTTCGGACCGGTAGTGTCGGTAACGACCTTCAAGGACGAAAAGCAGGCGCTGGAGATCGCCAACGATACGCTGTACGGGCTCGGCGCCGGCGTGTGGACCCGCGACGGCAACCGCGCCTACCGCTTCGGCCGGGAGATCCAGGCCGGCCGCGTCTGGACAAATTGCTATCACGCCTATCCCGCGCATGCGGCATTCGGCGGGTACAAACAGTCCGGGATTGGTCGCGAAAACCACAAGATGATGCTCGACCACTACCAGCAGACCAAGAACATGCTGGTGAGCTACAGCCCGAAGAAGCTCGGGTTCTTCTGATCGATCTCAACCCAAGCATGGGCTCCCGGCTGCAGGGTCGGGAGCCTTTTCAATGTCTCGATGCGAACAGGAATGACATGATGGATGCGACAATCAACGGCGAACCGCGCGTCACGGCCACGGATTCCGCGCTGAACTTCATTGCCGAGATCCAGGCGGACCACCCGGACATCCTGTTCCACCAATCAGGCGGCTGCTGCGACGGGTCGTCACCCATGTGCTATCCGAAGGGCGATTTCATGCTTGCCGACCACGACGTGAAGCTGGGCGAAATCGGCGGCGTGCCGGTCTATATCAGCGGGAGCCAGTTCGAGGCCTGGAAGCACACACAGCTGATTATCGATGTCGTGCCCGGTAGGGGCGGCATGTTCTCGCTCGACAATGGGCGTGAAAAGCGCTTCCTCACCCGGTCACGACTATTCGGCGGCGGTGAGGCCTGCGCGATACCTGCCATACGTTGACGCCGCCCACTATGTCGTGGTGGCGGGACGTGCCGGACGGGTCTTGCCGCGCTTCCAGTTGAGGAACGGCTTCCTCAGCGGCCGGTAGGCGAGCAGCAGCCCGATCGCTGCGATATGGATAAACGGAACGAGCGTCACCGACTTCACCGCGAGCACATAGTGGAGCGCGCCGCCCAGTGCCACGAGATAGATCAGCTTGTGCATTTTCACCCAGGTCTGTCCGAGCTTGCGGATCGACCAGTTGTTGGATGTCACCGCAAGCGGGATCAGCAGCAGCAGGCAGGCAAAGCCGATTGTGATATAGGGGCGCCGCACGATATCGCTGCCAACAGCGCCGAAGTTCAGCTGCAGATCGAGCAGAAGATAGACGCTGAAATGGAACACGACGTAATAGAAGGCGAGCAGCCCTAGCGCACGGCGATAGCGGATCCAGTTGATCCCGAGAATATCGCGAAGGGGCGTGACGGCGAGCGTCAGGATGATGAAACGCAACGCCCAGATGCCGATCAGGTGCTCGAACGTCTTGACCGGATTGAAACCCAGCCCGCCCGTCGCGGCCTGATAGAAGTACCACGCCGCGGGACAAAGCCCCACGACGTAAAGTGCCCAGATGCTGGCGGCATGGTATCGGCGGGGCAGGGCTGGGATCGAGAGCATGGTCAGTAGTTCGCTTTCAGGTCCATGCCGGTATAGAGGCTCGCCACTTCGTTCGCATAGCCGTTGAAGGGCAGGGTATCGACGCGCTTGGTTCCGAAGAAGCCGCCTTCGCCGATCCGCTGTTCGGTCGCCTGACTCCAGCGCGGATGGTCGACGGCCGGATTGACGTTGGAATAGAAACCGTATTCCCGGGCGTTCGAATTCTTCCAGGTGGTCTGTGGCTGCTCTTCGACCAGCTTGATCTTGACGATCGACTTGATCCCCTTGAACCCATACTTCCACGGCACCACGAGCCGGATCGGCGCACCGTTCTGGTTGGGCAGCGTTTCGCCGTAGAGACCGACAGCGAGAATGGTCAGCGGATGGCGCGCTTCGTCAAGGCGCAGGCCTTCGACATAAGGCCAGGGTAGAGCCTGGAAGAGACCGCCTTGGCCGGGCATTTCCTCGGGACGCACGACCGTCTCGAACGCCACGTATTTCGCGCTGCCAAGCGGCTCGACCTGGTCGAGGATCGCCGCCAGGGGGAAACCGATCCACGGGATCACCATCGACCAGCCTTCGACGCAGCGCATGCGGTATCTCCGCTCCTCGAGCTTCATCTTGAGGATCTCGTCGAGACCGAATTCCTTCGGCTTGCCCACCATGCCCTCGACCTTGACGGTCCAGGGTGTCGGTTTGAACGCACCGGAATTCTGCGAGGGATCTTCCTTGCCGACGCCGAACTCGTAGAAATTGTTGTAGGTGGTGACGGCTTCTTTAGGCGTCAGCTTTTCGTCCAGCTTGTAGGGGCCGGGCGATGCGCTGAGAGCCGCAGCGAATGCGCTTGAGCCTCCAAGGACTGAAAGGCCGGCGCCCGCGGCGACGGTGCCCACGAAATTCCGGCGCGACAGATAGATGTCGCGCGGCGTGATCTCAGTCGGCGAAATGTGGGGTGGGCGAAATGCGGGCATGGCGGATCTCCTTCAGGCAAAAGCCTATCCTGTGCTTATACGTACCGCCGACAGGTTTGGTTTCACAGAGGCGGAGGAAAGGCATTAAACCACGTTTGCGTGAAAGAATTAGCGTTGAAACATACGGTAAGCCTTGAACCGGGAAATCGCATGCTCATTTCAGCTTTGACATTAATCAAGGATAGTGAGTATGGCGACGAAAACCTGGGATGCTGCCAGCGAACGCTTCACGGAAACCGATGCGGGCCGGATCGATCGACTGCGGCGTTTGCGGCGTATCCACGGCGTCGCCCGTATGATGGATACGGCGATCGGTATTCCCGGCACCCGGTTTCGGTTTGGTGCCGATTCCATCATGGGCCTTGTTCCGCTCGTGGGCGATGCCGGGGGCGCATTGATTGGCCTCTATATCGTCAACGAGGCCCGCCGCATGGGTGTGCCGAACGACAAGCTTGCAAAGATGATCGGCAACCTTGCGGTCGATTCTGTCGTCGGCAGCGTGCCGCTGGCCGGTGATCTGTTCGACGTCTTCTTCAAGTCGCACCGCCGCAACCTCAACATCGTTCTCGACCATTTCGGTGTGACGGCGGACGACCTCCGCGCGAAGCGATAGCGGACACGAGAAGAGGGTGAGGGACGGTGACGTTGCCTCACTCCTCAAGCGCCACGCCGAAGCAGAACCGCTATGAAACTTCGACCTCGCCTACATCGCTGGGCAAATTTTTACCGCGCTGGTGAGAACCGTACCGTACCGTACTGTTTTTCGCCCCATTGGTAGTGACACTGGCTTTAGCCTGCAGTAGGACGGAGAAAACAAGGTCCTTTGCGCCGCGTGATCCAACGCGGTAAATAGCAACGGCTGAACGCGATCGAGGAAACATCATGCCTGTCTATCGTTCAAGAACCACGACCCACGGCCGCAACATGGCTGGCGCGCGCGGCCTCTGGCGCGCCACCGGCATGAAGGACGGCGATTTCGGCAAGCCGATCATCGCGGTGGTCAATTCCTTCACGCAGTTCGTGCCGGGCCACGTCCACCTCAAGGATCTCGGCCAGCTGGTCGCCCGCGAAATCGAGGCAGCCGGCGGCGTCGCCAAAGAGTTCAACACGATCGCGGTCGATGACGGCATCGCCATGGGCCACGACGGCATGCTGTACTCGCTGCCATCGCGCGAGATCATCGCCGACTCGGTCGAGTACATGGTCAACGCCCACTGTGCCGACGCCATGGTCTGCATCTCCAACTGCGACAAGATCACGCCCGGCATGCTGAATGCTGCCATGCGCCTGAACATCCCGGCCGTCTTCGTCTCCGGTGGCCCGATGGAGGCCGGCAAGGTCGTCCTGCACGGCAAGACCGTTGCGCTCGACCTCGTCGATGCCATGGTTGCCGCCGCCGACGACAAGATGTCGGACGAAGACGTCACCGCCATCGAAAAGGCCGCCTGTCCAACCTGCGGCTCGTGCTCCGGCATGTTCACCGCCAACTCGATGAACTGCCTGACCGAGGCGCTCGGCCTGTCGCTGCCCGGCAATGGCTCGACGCTCGCCACCCATTCGGATCGCCGTCGACTGTTCGTCGAAGCCGGTCACCTGATCGTCGATATCGCGCGCCGTTACTACGAGCAGGATGACGAACGGGTCCTGCCGCGCAATATCGCCACCAAGGAGGCGTTCGAAAACGCCATGTCGCTCGATATCGCGATGGGCGGCTCGACCAATACGGTTCTCCACATCCTGGCGGCTGCCTATGAGGGCGGCGTCGATTTCGGCATGGAGGATATCGATAAGCTGTCGCGCAAGGTGCCGTGCCTGTCCAAGGTCGCGCCTGCCAAGAGCGATGTCCACATGGAAGACGTTCACCGCGCCGGCGGCATCATGCGTATCCTGGGCGAGTTGGAGCGCGGCGGCCTGATCAACCGAGACTGCTACACGGTTCACGAAGCAACGCTCGGCGATGCGATCGACCGCTGGGACATCACTCGCACCAATTCCGAGAGCGTCCGCGATTTCTTCAAGGCAGCACCCGGAGGCGTTCCCACTCAGGTCGCGTTCAGCCAGTCTTCGCGTTGGGACGAGCTCGATACGGATAGCGACACGGGCATCATCCGCTCGGTTGAAAATCCCTTCTCCAAGGATGGCGGCCTGGCGGTTCTCTACGGCAATATCGCGGCCGACGGCTGCATCGTGAAGACCGCGGGCGTCGATGAGTCGATCCTGAAGTTCAGCGGTCCCGCTGTCGTCTTCGAAAGCCAGGATGCGTCCGTCAAGGCGATCCTCAGCAACGAGGTGAAGGCCGGCGATGTCGTCGTCATCCGCTACGAAGGTCCAAAGGGCGGACCGGGCATGCAGGAAATGCTCTATCCGACCAGCTATCTGAAGTCGAAGGGCCTCGGCAAGGCCTGCGCGCTGATCACCGACGGTCGCTTCTCCGGCGGTACATCCGGCCTTTCCATCGGTCACGCTTCCCCGGAAGCAGCCCAGGGTGGCGCGATCGGACTTGTCCGCCAGGGCGATATGATCGAGATCGATATTCCGAACCGGACAATCCATCTGGCGGTGTCGGACGCTGAACTCTCGGCGCGTCGCCACGAGCAGGACGCACTCGGCTGGAAGCCGTCAGCACCCCGCAAGCGCAACGTCACGACGGCTCTCAAGGCCTATGCGGCATTTGCGTCGAGTGCGGACAAGGGCGCGGTCCGGATTCTGCCTGAGTAAGTCTCTGGTCGAACCAACCCCGCAGACAGAGATCTCAAAGACAAAGGCCTCGGTGCACAACACCGAGGCCTTTGTCTTTTATCGTTTCCAGTGAACGTCGCTTAAGGACTAAAGCGGCTCTTTGCTCAGTCCGCTAAACGCTTCCTGCAACTGCTTCATCCGCTCCGCATAGGCCGTCGTCAGGCATTGGACGTCTGCCTCGCAAGCCCGACGCTTCTTCAACCAGTCGCTTTGTTCCTGGCGCAGCTGGTCGCGATTGCCCATGGCGAGCAGGCTGGTCAGGATGTCGAATGTGGTGACCATCTTCACATCGGCATCGTTCAGCGTGCGTGTGTCGCAGATCACCTTCTCGTCGGCGACCAGATCGGTCTTCTCGCAATCGAAGCTCGCCGCCGCTGCCGGGCGAGGGGCAAGGGAAAGGCCGGCGCTCAGGACAAGTGCAGCCACGCCGGTGGCCGCGAATATGGTTTTCATGCTGGAACGCTCCTGTGTGCAGTCTCTGGAGCCGATCCCAAACGGCATCGTAAACTCCCAAGGACAAACATGATGCACATGCGCGAGATAGCAAGGATGATGGAGGATAGGATCGTGCTGAAAAGCCGATGCTTTTTGCGGATCAGCTGGAAGCAGCAACACCCGCCCGCGGGCTTTGTCGGGTACCGTCTTTCCCTGCCTGTGCCAGATACCCATATACGCGGTCGCAAGGACGCGTCATCGGGTTCCGGGCACCTTTCTTTTGCCGCTTGCGGCGCTACAACGTCATCCAGCAATTTGTAAGAGGAATCACATGTCCAGCACGCTCAAGCGACCGTTCGAACGGCATCTCAGGCAGCTCTCGCTCAGCGTCGTCCTGCTCGCGGCATTGGCCCCCGCTGGCGCCTATGCGCAGGACCAGAAGACGGTGCCGCAAAGCCGGCAGGAAATGCAGCTTTCGTTCTCGCCGCTGGTCAAGCAAACCTCCGGTGCCGTCGTCAACGTCTATGCCGAGCGCGTCGTGCAGCGCCCGAACCTGTTTTCCGGCGACCCCTTCTTCGAGCAGTTCTTCGGCCAGCGCATGCCGAACCGTTCGGAAAAGCAGTCTTCGCTCGGTTCCGGTGTCATTCTCTCCGGCGACGGTCTTGTCGTTACCAACAATCACGTCATAGAAGGCGCTGATGATATCAAGATCGCCTTGGCGGACGGCCGGGAGTTTCCCTGCGAACTCGTCCTGAAGGACGAGAGCGTCGATCTGGCCGTGTTGCGGATTAAGGCAAAGGAAAATTTCCCGGTCCTGCCGCTGGCCGATTCGGACCGCACAGAGGTCGGTGATCTGGTGCTCGCGATCGGCAATCCGTTTGGTGTCGGCCAGACAGTCACCAGCGGTATCGTTTCGGCGCTTGCCCGCAACCAGGTGTCGTCGGGTGATTTCGGCTTCTTCATCCAGACCGACGCGTCGATCAACCCCGGTAACTCCGGCGGCGCGCTGATGAACATGAATGGCGAACTGATCGGCATCAACACCGCGATCTTCTCGCGCGGCGGTGGATCGAACGGGATCGGCTTTGCCATTCCGGCAAATCTCGTGAAAGTCTTCCTCTCCGCTGCCTCCGAAGGCAAGTCGGTCTTCGACCGCCCCTATGTCGGCGCGACCTTCGATGCCGTGACCTCTGACGTCGCCGAAGCGCTCGGCTTGAAGGCCGCCCGCGGCGCGCTGGTCTCGCGTGTCGTCGAAGGCGGTCCGGCCGACAAGGCAGGATTGAAGCCCGGCGAAGTCGTGACAGCCGTCAATGGCATTCCCGTCGAGCATCCCGATGCGCTCGGCTACCGGCTGACGACGGCTGGCCTTGGCAAGGGAGCCAAATTGACGGTCCAGACCCCGGACGGCATGCGCGACCTCCAGCTTGCGCTCAATTCCGCGCCGGAAAGCACGCCGCGCGACGAGCGGGTGCTGGAAGGCCGCAATCCCTTCGCGGGCCTTCGGATTGCCAACCTGTCACCGAAACTCGCCACGGAACTGCGCATGCCCACAGACAAGAGCGGCGTCGTCGTCACCGACGTCTCGCGCGGCTCGCCTGCCGGTCGTCTCGGCTTCCAGCCACAGGACATCGTCGTCTCGCTGAACGGCGAGGCGGTCGCTTCGACGACTGTCATGGAAAAGATGCTGCGCACCGATCCGGGGTTCTGGCGGGTCGAGATCGAACGCAAGGGCCAGCGTATCCGGCAGTTCTTCCGATGAACGGTAAGGGCTGATGAGCGACGACCTGTTTGCACCGAAAGTCCCAGAAGAGGTCGCCGGCCGGCGGCCGCTTGCCGACCGGTTGCGGCCGAAGACGCTTTCGGAGGTGACAGGTCAGGCTCATCTGACGGGTGACGATGGTGTGCTTCGTCGCATGATCGATTCTGGCTCGCTTGGATCGATGATCTTCTGGGGGCCGCCCGGTACCGGCAAGACGACCGTCGCCCGGTTGCTGTCAGGCGAGGCGGGGCTCGCTTTTGAGCAGATTTCAGCGATCTTTTCCGGCGTCGCGGATCTGAAGAAAGTGTTCGAATCGGCCCGCCTTAGACGCATGCAGGGCCGGCAGACGCTTCTCTTCGTCGACGAGATCCATCGCTTCAACCGCGCCCAGCAGGACAGTTTCCTGCCCGTCATGGAAGACGGTACAGTGATCCTCGTCGGTGCGACCACCGAGAACCCCAGTTTCGAACTCAACGCCGCTCTCTTGTCGCGTGCCCGGGTTCTGACTTTCCGCAGTCACGACGAGGACAGTCTCAGCGAACTCTTGGAACGCGCAGAACAGGTGGAGGCAAAGCCGCTGCCGCTCGACGACGGCGCGCGTGCAAGCCTGATCCGGATGGCGGACGGAGACGGCCGTGCGGTTCTGACGCTCGCCGAGGAAATCTGGCGTGCGGCAAGGACGGGTGAGGTGTTCGACACCGTCGGTCTCACCGAGATCGTCCAGCGCCGCGCCCCTGTCTACGACAAGGCACAGGACGGCCACTACAATCTCATCTCCGCGCTCCACAAGTCGGTGCGGGGCTCGGATCCCGATGCCGCACTTTATTACCTCGCGAGGATGTTCGATGCCGGCGAGGACCCGCTCTATCTCGGCCGACGTCTGGTCCGGATGGCGGTGGAGGACATAGGCCTTGCCGACCCGCAGGCGCTTGTCGTGTGCAATGCCGCCAAGGATGCCTATGACTATCTCGGATCGCCGGAAGGGGAGCTTGCGCTGGCCCAGGCCTGCGTCTACCTGGCGACGGCTCCGAAATCGAATGCGGTCTATATGGCCTTTAAGGCGGCGACCCGGGCTGCCAAGGAAAACGGCTCGCTTCTGCCACCCAAGCATATCCTCAATGCCCCGACCAAGCTGATGAAGGCAGAGGGCTATAATGACGGGTATCGTTACGACCACGACGAGCCCGACGCATTTTCAGGCCAGAACTACTTCCCGGAAAAAATGGGCCGCCAGACCTATTACGATCCGCCGGAGCGCGGCTTCGAGCGTGACATCAGAAAGCGTCTCGACTGGTGGTCAAAACTGCGCAAGGAGCGCGGCGGCAGCTAAGCCTCAGGAAGCCCTGGCGATGCCTGGTTTCTGCGCCTGACCCGGTGCCGCGACGAGCCTCACCGAGGACTCGGCCAGAGCATGATGCCCTTCCATATCCACCACCAGATGCCAGTGGCCGTTTTCCGGAACGGCGATCCGCAGTGGCGATTTCTTCGCAACGCCGCCGACGAACTTGAAATCGAGTTGTTCCGTAAACCGCTGGTAGTTCGCAGCAGTCATCAGGCGGACGTTGTTCACGCCATTGAGCGTGACTTCAATGATTGTGCCGGCGCGCTGCGGTTTGAGATCATAATGCGTGTAGCGAAAATTCGGACCTGCCATGCTTGCCTCATTCATGCCAGTATATGGGTACAACAATCCTACAGACACCCGGTTAAAGATCTATGGAACCTACTGCGTTCCTGGGTGTTATTTAAGCATGATGCCGACGCGCTGAGCCACCAGCCCGCTGGCAAGACAGATAAAGCAAGGCGATGTTTCCCCCCGCGTCGCCCAAAAACGACAAAATATTTGACCTCCAATCTACCTGGTCCCGCTGTTCCCCGCAGCGGGACTTTTCTTTTTTCGGTTTCGTAAAAAGCTGTCTCTACAAAGACTTGAAGCAATTTCCGGACTCAGGTCGAGAGCGATTTGATTCAGTTTGTGAGGTGCTGGCGGTCCAGTTGGGCGGTCAGCGCAAAGATGGTTTCGCACACGGGCGTCGGCACGCCGGCCAGTTTTCCGAGCGACACGACCATGCCCGTCAACGGCACGATCTCCAGCGCCTTGCCCGCAAGTAGATCCTGAAGCATCGAGGTTTTTACTGGCCCGAAACCTTGCGCTCTCGCAAACATTTCATCGGCCGTCTGGGTGAACCTCGCACCAAAGGCGGTGCCGACGGCCTGAACCTCGTTGATGATTTTCCGAACGATTTCGGCGATATCCGGGTTTGACATCATGTCGATCATCAAGGCGCGGGTGAGGGCGCTGATGGGATTGAAGGCGGCGTTGCCACGAAGCTTCGCCCAGATCTCGTCTCTGATCCGCGGCGTTGCCTTGGCATCGAGATCGCAGCGCTGGAAAAGGTCCACGATCGACGACAGTTCGCCGGACATCTCGCCGCTGGGTTCTCCGAGAAAGAAGTGGCCTTTGCCGTTCAGGCGTGTCTTGCCGGGTTCGATGATTTCCGCACCTTGATACGCGACGCAACCGATCACGCGTTCCGGACCGATGGCGTTCCAGATGCAACTGTCTGCGTCGAGCTCGGGGATTTGCCGGCCTCCAAAGCCGCTTTCCATGTCCCCATGGAAATACCACCAGGGAATTCCGTTCAGGATCATCACGACGCGCGTGCTTTCGCCAAGCAGTGCCGCTAGACCATCTGTTGCGGCTGCGAGCTGATGGCCCTTCAAACCGGTAATGATAAGATCCTGTGGAGGCAGACTGAACGGATCATCCGTCGCGGTAACCCGTACGCGGACCGGATCGATGCCCGTGTCTTCATAAACGACGTTTAACCCGTTCTCTCGGATTGCCTTAAGCTGTGCGCCTCGCGCCACAACCGACAGCTCCGTGTCGGCTCCTGATCCCGCCGCTATCTTTGCGGCAAATGCACTTCCGAGCGCGCCCGCGCCATATACGCAAATTTTTCTGAACGTCATCTGTCCTCGCTGCATTCCGACGTAAGTCGGAAGCAGTGTAGGGGAGCGGTAGAAGCGAGGCGACCGATAATTTCGGCCGGTCCTAGTGCGAGGGGTTGTTCGGCAGCAGTTCGTTCATTCGCAGTTCGTCGATTGCTGTGACAGCCTCTTCTGCGGTCCAGCCGGCCTTCAGGGCCGCTGCAATCATCCTTACTTCCGCCTCTTCCTCAAGCGCAAGAAACAGCGGCTCGAGCGCTTCCTGGACGGTCAGAACATTCTCCTCCGGCGACGGGACGGACTGCCGTGCGGTATTCGTCAGCATGTGCGGTTCTCCTTTGTGATGGTCGAATCTATCCAATTTAACGACCCCCGAAAAGGTTCCCAAAAAACGTCGATTTTGCGGGCTTTCTGGCATCCCGATATCGTGATCTGAAGATATCGCACAAAGGTCGTTGCGAACGGTCGCAGTTAACGATGCGTTTATGAATTCGTGAAAATAAATCGCAATACGGTGCGGGATTGTCCTCGCTATCTGGGCTGGGTTGCCTGGATCGTCCCGCGGCTTTCAGCCGGTTGTATCGCCTGCGCATCCGCCACTTGCAGGCTTTGTATGGAGTAAACGCAATGACCCAGAAGACACTTGCCCTGGCGCTCGTCGCCGCCTTTGCCGCCAGCCCCGTTATGGCTGCGGATCTCACCAGCGCCTATGAGGCGCCCGCCTACAGCGAACCTGCGAGCGAACCGGCCGGTTGGTCAGGTGCTTATGTCGGTGGACACGGCGGTGTAACGTCGCCGAGGATCAACCCGTTTGCCAGCGGCAAGGGCCTCAACCTCGGCGTTCACGGCGGCTACAACCACGACCTGGGCGGCGCTATCGTTGGTGGCGAACTCGATTACTCCTATCTCGGCGATGCCGACGTGAAGGCCCGCGGCGGCAAGCTGTCCGAGCGTCATCGCATGGCCGCCAAGGTCAAGGCTGGTGTTCCGCTCGACCAGACGCTGCTTTACGGCACGACCGGTCTTGCCATGACGAAGTATCGCGATGGTGACAATGTTACCGGCCCAGACGGCTGGAAGCCTGGCCTCCTGCTGGGTGCCGGCATCGAGCAGAAGCTGACCGGCAACATCTCGGCCCGCGTCGAGTACAACTATGTCATGACCGACAACGTCAAGAGCTCCTACCAGGGCGTCGAAACCCGTAAGGACGTTCACGACCACTCGGTTACCGCTGGCGTGAACTACAGGTTCTGATTAATCCGGTCACACCCGGAACGGAAAAGGCTCGCTCACGCGGGCCTTTTTTCGTTGGGGATCTGGGCTTAGCCGCCTCAACGGTTTGCCTATCGATGTCTGTCGGGAAACGCTGCGAGCCACAGCTTCTGCCCCATCGCTCATTACATAAACTCAAAAGGCCCGCAATCGCGGGCCTTTTTCATAATCGCTATGAAAACGATGGGTCTGAACCGGTGGCCGATCAGCCGTCCGACCAGAACCGGCTGTGATCGAACTCTTCGGCGATACCGAGCGGCAGAGGCTCGGCACTGTCCGGCTTGGCAGTCAGATCCGTCAGCGTGCGGCCGACGACGAGCGGCGCGGTCATTCCGGTCGATGCGCCGGGGGGCGAAATCGCCCAGGAGATCAAAACGTCTTCGCCATCGAACTCGTCTTCCGGATCGATTCGCGGCCCGGTGATCGGCAGCGATGCCAGCGAGTGTCTTGGTTCTGGAAGTCCTTTCGCCGGCGCAGCAAGGGCGAGGGCGGGTACGAAGCCCGGTGCAGGGCGCGGCAGCATCGGCATGCTGTTTGCGAGCGCGGACGCCGATGCGGCCGTCGGTGCCGGACCAAGCGAGGCGGTTTCGATGACGGCGGCAGGAGCCGATGACGCGGTTGCAGCCGCCGGACGCAGGCCCGGGGCCGGGATTGCGAGAGATGCCAGATCGGCAAAGGCGGGTACCGGCGCCACGGCAACCGTCGCACGCGCCGATGGCCGTGGCGTCGTCTGCTCGTCGAGTGCTGCAAGCGCGCGGCTGCGTGGTGTTGGCAGCATCGCGGTGATCAGGCCGCTGCCGACCCGTTTTCCGGCACCTGCATCATCGTCGGCCTCGATATCTATGGTCGCACGCGCAATAGCGATCGACTTGCCGCTGCCACGGCGTTTGAGGTCGGCCATCGCGACGCTATAGCCCTGGAGCGGTCTTCCGTCGGCGGGAACATGAATGGTTCTGCCGTTCGGGAAGATACGCGCCAGCTCCTGCCGCGACAGTCGTGGCCAGGCCCGGACATTGCCGACATCCACATGCAGGAAGGGCGAGCCGGATGTCGGGTAATAACCGACGCCGCCGCCCTGGATCTGAACTGCGATGGCCCGCAGCGTCGAAAGCTTGACGCCGGGAATGTAGAGATCGATCGCCTTGCCAAGCATATGCTGGCTCTTGCGCGCAACCCCGGTGGAGCGTGAGCGACCGCGCAGCATGTTGTTGGTGGCAGGCGAACGATAGGCCGAAACGACGTGGATGTAATTGTTGGTGCCGGAACGCTCGTAGATCTCCCAGACGAGATCGAGCAGGTTCGGATCCATTCGCGCCGTCTCGTTGCGGCGCCAGTCGCGCAGGAACCGGTTCATCTGGGCAAGACCCTTCTGATCCAGCCTGCCGTCACGCTTGTAGGTAATCGTCGCCTTTTCGCCCGTATGGGTGAAATAGAGCTTGAGAGACCGATCCTCGGCAAAGGCAAACGACGCCGATCCCAACAGAGCCGCCACCGCAAGCCCGGCTGCGCCCGCAGACCGTGCAGCCTTGCCGGCCGCTTGCGAGGCGAGGTTCACAAGTGCGCGTGCAGCACCGGGTACAGACTTAATCGACAGAGACTGGGACACGACAAACCCGCTTTACGCAAACTGTGACAGCGGGATGCGAAAACCGCAGCCCGGCGAATACGGGACCATTATGGTCAACGAAAAGCTAACGGGAGGTTGATGCCCGCAAGGCGAAGTGCGGTGACACGGCTTTGTGAAGTGGGGTGGGCCGCGCTAGCGTCAAACCGGATTGCAGGTCATGCCGTTGCTGGCCGTGGGTCGCCAGCGCTATAAGCTCGGTTCCTCGCTTTTTGCTTCCACGGGAAAGACTGTTTCGAGGGAACAGCTACGAACAGCGTTTATTCAGTGTTTGAGGAAAAGGCCGCAAGAAAAATCCCCGCACTGAACATCATCAGTGCGGGGATCAGGTTAGACTAATTTGGCTCAGGTGAGGGCTAGCCGCTCACCAATCCCGTCTCAACTCAGCTGCAGCCGCTCGTTGCGCCGCAGGTGTCGCACTTTTCGCATGTTCCGTTGCGGACCATGGTGAAGTTCTGGCACTCGGTGCACATGTTGCCGGTGTAGCCCTGCATGATCGACTTCATCCGGCGATCGGCTTCCTTCTTCTTGGCTTCCGCCTTGGCAGCGGCAGCGTCTGCCTCAGCCTTGTCGGAGAAGAGGGCGGTTGCGACCTGCTGGCCTTCGTCGGCAAGCTGCTCGTCGGCGATGTCATCTGCCACTTCGCGAGGCCGCTCTTCGTAGTCGCGCTTGAAGGACACGACTTCCGATGTGGAGATCGCAAGCGTGGTTTCGAGCTTGCGGGCAGCCGAGCCGGCAAACGAGGTGACGTTGCCGCCGCCGCTGCCGACCGAGGCCTTTGCCGCGGAGCCCCCTGCCGAACCCTTCGGCTCGTTGCCGGCCAACCGGTCGGAACCACCCGAGACGAGTGTCGGCTTGTAGCCGCGCGTCCAGCCGGTGGAGAGAAGGTTGGTCTTGCCTTCCTCGATACCCTTGCCAAGTGCCGTCTGCGAGAAGTCCGACGTATCCACATGCGCCAGATCGTGACGGCCGAGATAGGACACGGCCAGTTCGCGGAACACGTAGTCGAGGATCGACGTGGCGTTCTTGATCGCGTCATTGCCAGTCACGATGCCGGCCGGCTCGAACTTGGTGAAGGTGAAGGCCTCCACATATTCTTCAAGCGGCACGCCGTACTGGAGACCGAGCGAGATGGCGATGGCGAAGTTGTTCATCATCGCACGGAAGGCGGCGCCTTCCTTGTGCATGTCGATGAAGATTTCGCCGATGCGGCCGTCACCGAATTCGCCGGTACGCAGATACACCTTGTGTCCGCCGACATTGGCCTTCTGGGTGTAACCCTGGCGGCGGTTTGGCAGCTTTTCTCGTTCGCGGGTGACGCGTTCGACGATCCGCTCGACGATCTTTTCGGTGATCGTCACGGCCTGTGCGGCAGTTGGTGCTGCAATCAGCTCCTCGATCGCGTCCTCTGCATCGTCTTCGTCGATCAGCGAGGCGTTGAGCGGCTGCGACAGCTTCGAACCATCGCGGTAGAGGGCGTTGGCCTTCAGAGCCAGCTTCCAGGACAGCATGTAAGCTGCGCCGCAATCTTCGACGGTTGCCTCGTTCGGCATGTTGATCGTCTTGGAGATCGCGCCGGAGATGAACGGCTGGGCCGCCGCCATCATGCGGATGTGGCTTTCAACCGACAGGTAGCGCTTGCCGATCTTGCCGCACGGGTTGGCGCAATCGAACACCGGCAGATGCTCGTCCTTGAGGAACGGTGCGCCTTCCAGCGTCATCGCACCGCAGACGTGGATGTTGGCAGCTTCGATGTCCTTCTTCGAGAAACCGATATGCTCAAGCAGGTTGAAGCTCATGTCGGCGAGCTGCTCGTCGGAAACCTTGAGGGTCTCCTTGAGGAAGTCGGTGCCGAGCGTCCACTGGTTGAACACGAACTTGATGTCGAAGGCAGCCTTGGTTGCGCCGTTGATGGCAGCGATCTTCTCGTCGGAGAAGCCCTTTGCCTTCAGCGAACCGGGGTTGACGCCGGGAGCCTGGTTGATGTTGCCGTGACCGACCGCATAGGCCTCGATCTCGGCAAGCTGGCTTTCGGTATAGCCGAGGCTGCGAAGCGCTTCCGGAACCGCACCGTTGATGATCTTGAAGTAGCCGCCGCCGGCGAGCTTCTTGAACTTGACCAGCGCAAAGTCGGGCTCGATACCGGTCGTGTCGCAATCCATGACGAGACCGATTGTGCCTGTCGGCGCAATCACTGTTGTCTGGGCGTTGCGATAGCCGTGCTTTTCACCCAGCTGCAGCGCCTTGTCCCAGGCAGCCTTTGCATGGACGACGAGATCCTGGTCCGGGTTTTCCGAGTGGATCAGCGCAACCGGATCGACCGACAGCTGCTCGTAGCCGGAGGTTTCGCCGTAGGCTGCGCGGCGGTGGTTGCGGATGACCCGCAGCATGCTTTCGCGGTTCGGTGCGAAATTCGCGAACGGTCCGAGTTCGCCGGCCATTTCGGCAGACGTCGCATAGGCAACGCCGGTCATGATCGCGGTCAGCGAGCCGGCAATGGCGCGGCCTTCCTTCGAGTCATACGGAATGCCCGACGACATCAGGAAGCCACCAATGTTGGCATAGCCGAGGCCGAGCGTGCGGTACTGGTAGGAGAGCTCGGCAATTTCCTTGGACGGGAACTGCGCCATCATGACCGAGACTTCGAGAACGACGGTCCACAGGCGGACCGAATGCTCGTAATCGGCAATGTTGATGTTCTTCGTCGCCGGGTTCTTGAACTGCAGAAGGTTCAGCGAGGCAAGGTTGCAGGCCGTGTCGTCGAGGAACATGTATTCCGAGCACGGGTTCGAGCCGCGGATCGGTCCACCGGCCGGCGACGTGTGCCAGTCGTTCATCGTCGTGTTGAAGTGGATGCCCGGATCGGCAGACGCCCATGCGGCATAGGAAATCTGTTCCCACAGGTCCTTGGCCTTCAGCGTCTTCATGACCTTGCCGTCCTTGCGTGCGGTCAGGTTCCAGTCGCCGTCATTCTCGACCGCCTTGAGGAAGTCGTCCTTTAGCGAGACAGAGTTGTTAGAGTTCTGGCCGGATACCGTGAGGTAGGCTTCCGAATCCCAGTCGGTGTCGTAGGTCTTGAATTCAAGATCCTTGTAGCCTTGGCGGGCGAACTGGATGACGCGCTTGACGTAGTTTTCCGGAACCTGGTCCTTCTTGGCGGCCTTGATCTCGCGCTTCAGGGCAGGGTTCTTCAGCGGGTCATAGCACTCGTCGCCATCGGCCTCGCAGTTGACGCAAGCCTTCATGATTGCCTTCAGATGACGGCTGACGATTTTGGAACCGGTGACGAGGGCGGCAACCTTCTGCTCTTCCTTGACCTTCCAGTTGATGTATTCCTCGATATCCGGATGGTCGATATCGACCACGACCATCTTCGCCGCGCGACGCGTCGTGCCGCCCGACTTGATGGCGCCGGCTGCACGGTCACCGATCTTGAGGAAGCTCATCAGGCCGCTGGAGCGACCGCCGCCCGAAAGCTTTTCGCCTTCGCCGCGCAGATGGCTGAAGTTGGAGCCGGTGCCGGAGCCGTACTTGAACAGGCGGGCTTCGCGAACCCACAGGTCCATGATGCCGCCTTCGTTGACGAGGTCATCGCCGACCGACTGGATGAAGCAGGCATGCGGCTGCGGATGCTCGTAGGACGACTTCGACTTGGTCAGCTTGCCGGTGAACGGGTCGATATAGAAATGGCCCTGGCCGGGACCGTCGATGCCATAGGCCCAATGCAGGCCGGTGTTGAACCACTGCGGGCTGTTCGGCGCAACGCGCTGGGTGGCAAGCATATAGGCAAGCTCGTCCATGAACGCGGACGCGTCGTCTTCCGACGTGAAATAGCCGCCCTTCCAGCCCCAGTAGGTCCAGGTACCGGCAAGACGCGAAAATACCTGGCGCGCATCGATTTCCGAACCGTAGCGCTCGCCTTCGGGAAGATCGCGCAGCGCCTTTTCATCGGCAACCGAACGCCAGAGGAACGACGGAACGTCGTTTTCTTCGACTTTCTTCAGGCGCGCAGGCACGCCGGCCTTGCGGAAATACTTCTGCGCCAGAACGTCCGTCGCAACCTGCGAGAACTGCGTGGGCACGTCGATATCCGCAAGCCGGAAGACGATCGAGCCATCCGGATTACGGATCTCGCTGGTTGCCTTGCGGAATTCAATCTCTCCGTAGGCGCCCGTTTCCGGCTTGGTGAAACGACGTTCGATGCGCATTGCCTAATCCCTCGTCAGTGAGGCGCCACTCGATGGGGCGCACGTGTTCATGCCGGCTGCTCGCCATCATGGGCAGCCGGTCAAAATTTTATCACCCAGTGAAACATCATGGATGGCATGTCTGTATCTTGTGATGGATGGTGGCTGCAAACACTAAATATAGTATTAACAGTTTCTTTCCGCCAGCGCCAGCACCGTTTCAGCAGACCATCGAGCGGCCATGGAAATCCGTCACCAGGCGATCCTCAAGAACCGCCACGACCTGCAGGAAACCCATTTTGACTCGAAAAAGAACCGGCCTCGTTACTCCCGGTCCAGTCGCCGCCGCAACCTGAAGGCAATGTCGACCTCCAGGGGAGATTCGTCAAGCCGTAGTTGTTAGTGGTTTCGTAACCACAAGATATTGTAGGTTTGGCTGTGGATAACGGGGAAGAAAAAACGTTGAGGAATCTCAGTGATTTACGACGTCAAGTACCGAACTGCGCAAAGTTCACGCAATTGGACGGCGTTCGCGATCAGGACTGCTTCGACAGTGCGACGCCTGTAAAGCAGGGACTTTGCCTATGCTCTGAAGCATCTGTGTGACACTGGCGACAATTTCGGATTATTTTCGAGGTTGGGAAAATGCGGTTCGCTCTGTTGACAGCCGGAAATGTTTCCAAACGGCACGTCTTGCAGGGGTAAGTCCATCGCTCCGATTTCTCATCCCTCGTATTCCGCAAATGTACCGTAAACGGTTTTCGTATATCTAACCGGGATGCAAGTAGGTTTCGCAAAAAGCGAGTTCAAAAGAGGGAGCCCGTGATGTTCGGCGACGTCGTTGCGCGGCATAGTCGTCAGGCAATCTTTCGCACACTCGGGCTCGCGCTGATCTGTACCTCCGGCTCGCTCCCCGCGTTTGCCGATGCGACGCAACGACCTTCGTATCGTTGCGAATTTGCGCATACCATGGATACTGCAGTTTCGAGATCCGCCTGTAATGCTGTCCGCTCCACAGTCGAGCAGATGACGGGTCGAGGACCTGGTTATGGACAGTTCGTCTTCGAGGTAACGCGCGCTCGCACAAACAGCGTGTCTGCGAGATTGCGCTGGAAGGCAGACGGAGCTGCTGGCTGGCGTTCCGGACCGGTCGTGACGACCGTCGTCTCGGACGCGGCTTTGAATGACGATATTCTGAAGGCATTTGCCCGGCAGCTTGTCGAGGCATCAGGATTTTGAATGGCCACAGGAAGGCCGGGGGAGACTTGAATGGCGACTTACACGGAAGAGACTGACGCAGCGGCTAGCCGTTCCACGGCCTACAAGATCGCTGCCGGCGACACGTTCACCGGCGCGCTGGCGACCGGAGATGCCGATTGGATCAAGGTCTCGCTTACGGCAGGCAAAGCCTATCAGTTCGACATGTCGGGGACGGTCGGCTGGGCCGGTCTCCAGGTCATGGACGCGGACGGCATCGCGATTGATATCGACGAGAACAGTCTCGACACGGACTTCGAGAAGTCGACGCTCAGCGTCTTTGCCGAAAAGAGTGGCACCTACTATATCCGCGTCGGCAGTCACGACGACGAATGGTCAGGCGACTATGCGCTGAAGACGACGGTTGTTACCGCCCCGAAATTCGCAAGCTACGATACGATCGCCAAGCAGTTGACCACTGATTTCTGGACCAGCGACGGCGGCACGCCCTTCAAGTTCAATATCGCGGCCGGCGGTACATTGACCGTCAACATCGGTGCGCTGACCACCCAGGGCCAGCAGCTGGCCAAGTGGGCTCTCACTGCCTGGACGGAAGCCTCCGGCATCAAGTTCAAGTTCGTGACCGGTTCGGCACAGATCTCCTTCGACGACAAGGAGGGCGGCGCTTACGGCGGATCGACGTCGATCATCGGCGGTTTCACCACGGCGTCTTTCGTCAATGTGGCGGCAAGCTGGATCACCGACTATGGCGCGGGCGCAGACAGCTACACGATGTCCACCTATGTGCACGAGATCGGTCATGCCCTGGGGCTCGGCCATGCGGGCAACTATGACGGCAACGCCACCTGGGGCATCGACAATCGGTTCGAAAACGATTCCTCACAACTGACGGTGATGTCCTATTTCGACGATCAGGTCAGTGTCTGGGCCGGTGGCTCCGGCACCACCTCCATCACGCCGATGATGGTGGACGTCCTTGCCATCCGCAACCTCTACGGGACCACGGCGATCAGTTCGGGCAACACGACCTACGACCTCAAGTCCGACTTCCTCGGCAACGATGTCGCGATGAACCTGGTCGATACCGGCGGCAGCGATACGCTGAATTTCAGCTGGGCGTCGGGAAGCCAGCGGATCGACCTCAATGCCGAGGAATTCTCGAGCGTCTCGGGCGGGATCAGCAATCTCTCGCTGTCGCGGGGCACGGTGATCGAGAACGCGATCGGCGGCAAGGGCGTGGACGTCATCGTTGGCAACGCGGTCGCCAACATCCTCGAAGGTCGGGCTGGACAAGACAAGCTGATCGGCAACGGCGGCAACGACAAGCTGATCGGTGGTACCGGAAACGATACCCTGACCGGTGGCAGCGGCAAGGACACGTTCGTCTTCAGTTCGGCGCTGAACAGCTCAACGAATGTCGATACGATCACCGACTTCTCGGTCGTGGACGATCTGATCCATCTGGAGAACGCGATCTTTACCGCCTTCACCAAGAACGGAGCGATTTCCAGCGGCAATTTCCTGAAAAGCACGTCGCCAACGGCGAAGGACAGCAACGATTTTCTGGTCTACGAAACCGATACCGGAAATCTGTTCTACGATGCCAACGGCAGCAAGTCCGGCGGCTCGATCATGATCGCGCATCTCGATAAGAGCCTGGCGCTGAGCTATCAGGATTTCCTGATCGTCTGAAACCGGTTGCGCGAAGACAGACCGGCACGGGTGGGCCGGTCTGGATGTCGTATGGCAGTTCAGCCCTTGTGGCCCTTGGCGATCGGCTCCTGGTAGGTGAAGCCCATATCCCAGGGGAAATAGATCCACGTATCCTGGCTGACCTCGGTCACGAACGTATCGATCATCGGCACGCCCGACGGCTTTGCATAGACGCAGCCGAAATGCGCCTTTGGCAGCATGGCACGCACCTCGGAGGCTGTCTTGCCGGTGTCGGTCAGGTCGTCGATCACGAGGATGCCAAGCCCACCGTCTTCGCAGAGCTCGGGCGAAATCCCTTTCAGAAGGTTCATCTCGCCCTGGTTGACGTAGTCGTGGTAGGACGCGATGCAGACGGTCTCGATCAGGCGGATGTTCAGCTCGCGCGAAATAATCGCCGCCGGCACAAGGCCGCCGCGCGTGATGCAGACGATGGCTCTGAAATCCTGACCCAAACCGGCGAGACGCCACGCCAGCGCGCGCGCATCACGGTGGAACTGGTCCCAGGAGACGGGGAAAGCTTTTTCGGGAAGAGACATTGGAGAGCCTTGGCTTAGATCTGCTTTGGCTCTCGCTAATAGCGGGAAACGGATGTTTCTGGCAAGGTGGGTAGGACGACTTCGGTCCGACCCTTCATCGCGACAGAAGCGTCAGCGCGGTCATTGAATCCAGAACGCTGCGTGTCGTCCCTCCGAACAGCATTTCCCACCAGCGGGAATGGCCGTAGCCACCCATGACCAGCAGATCGATACTGTCGTCCAAAAGCCGGTTTTCGATGGCCTTGGCTGGCGTCTCGCGGCTACCGATCCGCGTGGTGACAGTGACGTTGACGCCATGTCGCGCAAGACTTGTGGCAATCTCGGTTCCCGCAAACTCGGCCGTCTGGTCGCCGCGCTCCGGCGGGTCGACGACGAGCACTTCCACACTTGCGGCGGTCTTGAGAAAGGGCAGGGCGTCGAAGGTCGCGCGGGCCGCTTCCTTGGAACCGTTCCAACCGATCAGAACACGCTCGATCGGCTTGAAGGCGGTCATCCGGTGTGGAACGAGCAACATCGGGCGACCGCTCTCGAACAGGAAGGTTTCGAGATCGGCCCGGTGATCCGAATGCGAAGGGTCGCTCTGGCTTGCAATGATGAGGTCCGCGGTCCGGGCAGTCTCCATCACCGAACTCGCGCCATATCCGGCAGAGGAGACGAAACTGCGCCATTCGCGCGACAGTCCCTCACGCGTGGACACCGTGTTGAAGATGTCGGCGACCATGGCCGTTTCCTTCTGGGCAACCTCCTGCAGGACCTGGACCGCTGCGGGATCGGGGATCTCCATTGGCGCAATCAACGGCACGGCGGCAAGCGTCTCGGCATGCACGCCAATCAGGTGGGCGGAAAACGTTTCAGCCAGGGCCGCGCCAAAATCCGCCATTTGCCGGGCGTTCTGCGGAATGTCGAGGACAGCAAGAATGGTTTTGTAAGCCATGGCGTCATCTCCCTTGTTGACCGGCGCCGGGGAGCCGAAAGCCGGTCTCTAATTGTTACTTGATGCCCAGATCGGCCTTGGTCGATCGACTTGGGGAAGGCCAGCTCGCGCAGGTCTCTCTCAGGCGTCCGCCGTCGGGTTGTCCGCAATCCGGGTGCCGTCGATATCGGCAATCATGTCCGCGACAGCCTGCGCGGCCGCGTTCAGAACCTGCGGATCGCGGGCGCGGACCACCAGCTCGGTTGAGAAGCGCTTGCCATCGTATTTTGGATAAGAGCCGATGCTGGTCTCCGGATGCGCCTTCTGCACAGCCGCAAGCGGGGTCCCGATATCGCCCTCGCCATAAGGGCAGGCAATTGCCCGCGACAGCACTTTCGAGCCCGATTTGAGGGTCGGCAGAACATTGTCCATCATCGCCTGGAACACTTGCGGTACACCGGCCATCACGTGGACATTGCCGATGACGAAGCCGGGTGCCGTCGAAACCGGATTGGCAATATGCGTGGCACCCTCCGGCATCCGCGCCATGCGTTGGCGGGCCTCGGTGAATTCCATTTCGCGGCGCTTGTACATCTCGGCGAGCAACCGCATCGCTTCCGGGTCGTGAATGCAGGGCACTTCGAATGCTTTTGAGACTGCATCCGCTGTGATGTCGTCATGGGTCGGGCCGATGCCGCCGGATGTGAAGACGTAATCGTAGCGGGCACGCAAAGCGTTCAGAGCCTCAACGATCGCGTCTTCTTCGTCGGCAACGATGCGCACTTCCTTCAGGTCGATGCCTGAAAGCGTCAGCAGGTCGGCGAGGTGGCCGATATTCTTGTCCTTGGTCCGGCCGGAAAGAAGCTCGTCGCCGATGGCGAGCATCGCCGCGCTGACGAGGGTAGGTGAGGATGACAGGGTATCGGACATGGAGGCGCTCGCTTTCTCATTGCACGGGAACGTTAGCGCGCGCCGGGAAACGATTGCAATCGTTCAATCCAAAAACTGACGTGCGAATAAAACGACAAACATTCGATCGCGTTCAGCAATTGTGGACAGTCCGTGCAGAGATCGCCCTCTGGCCGGTGCTGTGACACTGCGCTAGCTAAGCCTCAAGGCCTGTTATCGGAAAGCGTCCTGCTTGCCATGATCGTGACGTGGTCCGTTGCCGCCTTGCGATCATCATTCCAGCACCTGCAAAGGAATTGAAAACAATGACAAAAGTACTGGTTCTCTACTATTCCTCGTACGGCCATATCGAGACGATGGCGTATGCTGTCGCCGAAGGCGCTCGCTCGGCCGGTGCCGAAGTGACCGTCAAGCGCGTTCCGGAACTGGTTCCTGAAGAGGTAGCCAAGGCATCGCACTTCAAGCTTGATCAGAAGGCTCCGATCGCCACACCGGACGAGCTCGCTGAATACGATGCGATCATCGTCGGTGCCGGGACCCGCTACGGTTCGGTTGCCTCGCAGATGCGCAATTTCTGGGATCAGACCGGTGGCCTGTGGTTCGCCGGCAAGCTGATCGGCAAGGTCGGCTCCGTGTTCACCTCGTCGGCCACCCAGCATGGCGGCCAGGAATCGACGATTCTCGGCTTCATCCCGACCTTCCTTCACCAGGGCATGGCCGTGGTTGGTCTGCCTTACTCCTTCCAGGGCCAGATGGGCACGGAAGAAGTCATGGGTGGCTCCCCTTACGGCGCCACGACCATTACCAACGGCGACGGCTCGCGCCAGCCTTCCGAGATTGAACTCGAAGGCGCACGCTTCCAGGGCGCCCATGTTGCAAAGACTGCAGCCAAGCTCAGCGCCTGATCTGCCCACTTCAAGTGAAAAAGCGCGGGGCCTCGGCTCCGCGCTTTTTTGTTGCGCACCTGCTGCCGCCTGCAATTTCCGTCCTTGACGTCGAAGGCGAACTTCACGAAACAGGAAACCAGGCGGACGTGGCGAAATTGGTAGACGCAGCAGACTTAAAATCTGCCGACCTCAGGTCTTACGGGTTCGACCCCCGTCGTCCGCACCATCATTCTTAACCTTTCCAAATTGAATTGATCTCCTTGCCCTCTACTTCCATCAGGAGCGGTAGGAGAAAAACGTATGCTCAGGGCAATTTTGATCGTTGTGGCCGGTCTATTCGTCAGCGCGAATGCATTCGCGGCTGGCGTCGTAAAGGAAGGCCAGGTGATGGCGAGCCGGATCCTTGGCAAGAATGTCGAGTTTACGCTCTATCTTCCTCCAGGCTACGGATCCGACGAACGGCGATACCCGGTCATCTATCTGATGCACGGTGGTGGCGATGGAAAGAATCAGGACTGGTACCGGTATGGGAACGCCAACCTGATCTTCGACAAACTGATCGAAAGCGGCGAAGTACCGCCCTTCATTGCCGTGACGCCTGAGGGTCGGCGGGACGAGGAAAACAAGTTCAACACCTATTATATGAACGATGCCGACGGAAAATATCTGTGGCAGGATATGTTCGTGAAGGAATTCATTCCGCACGTTGAGGGCTCGTTCCCGGTGATCGCAGGCAAGAAGTCGCGCGGTATTCTGGGCCTCTCCATGGGTGGTTATGCAGCCATGGCCTACGCGCTGAAATATCCGGATCTGTTTGCCGGTGCTGCAGCGCTGAGTGCTGCGTTCAGAACCGATCAGCAGATTGTAGCGATGGATCAGGCAGGCTATGACCGTCGGTACGGCAAGGCATGGGGTGAGGGGTTGAGTGGCACGGATCGGCTGAACCAGCCTTACTACGCCAACAGCGTTCTCGATCTCGTCGACAAGACGCCTCCAGACGCAATCCGCAAAACGGAACTGTTCATCGATTGCGGATCGTCCGACAGCTTCTTCGTGGGCAATGCGGAACTGACGGTCAAGCTGCAGAAGCTCGGCGTGCCGCACCGTTTCATGGCGCGTGAAGGTGGCCACGACTGGACCTATTGGCGCTCGGGTCTGCCGGAAGCGACCCGGTTCATCGGCAAACTCCTGCATCAATAGTGCCGCGCAGAGCGCGTCGCCATTACCCGAAGATTCTGGGGCATCGATGTTTTTGTTCCCAAAAACGCGCACAGAACGGAAAGTCTGCAAAACGGCCTTGGTCTTGTTACGGCACGTGTGGCATAGCGGATGAAATCGTGAAGAATTGGGATGTTTAGCGTGACGAAGCTCGGTGTCGACGAAGCAAAAGCCGCAATGCGGACGATCTTTCCGGAGACGCCGCTTCAGCTCAACGAACATTTGAGCCGTAAATACGGCGCAGAGATCTGGCTGAAGCGCGAGGACCTGTCTCCGGTCCGCTCCTACAAAATCCGCGGCGCCTTCAACTTTCTTCGCAAGGCGATCGCCGACGGGGCAAAGGATCGCACCTTCGTCTGTGCCTCGGCCGGCAATCACGCGCAGGGATTTGCCTTCGTGTGCCGGCATTTCGAAGTGCCGGGCGTCGTCTTCATGCCGGTAACGACGCCGCAGCAGAAGATCGACAAGACGCGGATCTTCGGCGGCCAGTACATCACCATCAAGCTCGTCGGCGACATCTTTGACCAGTGCTATGCCGCGGCACGCGCCCATGTGGAGGAGACCGGTGGCATGATGGTGCCACCGTTCGATGCGGCTCATATCATCGAGGGGCAGGCGACAGTCGCTGCCGAAATCCTCGAGCAACTGCCGGAAGGCGCAACGCCTGATCTCGTCATCATGCCGGTCGGCGGTGGTGGGCTTGCGTCAGGACTGAGCGGCTATCTTTCCGACGTGGTGGCGAAGGAAAACTTTATTTTCACCGAGCCGACAGGTGCTCCAAGCCTGAAGACCAGCCTCCAGACCGGGTCGCTCGTCACACTTCCGAAGGTCGACAACTTCGTGGATGGCGCTGCGGTTGCGCGGATCGGCGAACTGAATTTCGAGATGCTGAAGGGATTTTCTCCCGATCAGGTTCTGCTCGTTCCCGAAAACGCGATCTGCGTGACGCTCACGGAGATGCTCAACCTCGAAGGCTTTGTGCTGGAGCCCGCCGGTGCTCTGTCGATCACCGCGCTCGAGATGCTCGGCCGCGAGAAGCTGGCCGGAAAGCGGGTAGTCTGCATCGTTTCCGGCGGCAACTTCGATTTCGAACGCCTTCCGGACGTCAAGGAACGGGCGATGCGCTATGCGGGGTTGAAGAAATACTTCATCCTGCGCCTTCCGCAGCGTCCGGGCGCCCTGCGAGACTTTCTTAACCTGCTCGGTCCGGAAGACGATATCGCGCGTTTCGAATACCTGAAGAAGTCGGCCCGCAACTTTGGCTCGATCCTCATCGGTATTGAAACGACCGCGTCCGGAAACTTTGCCGGTCTGCACGAGCGCTTCGAGGCGGCGGGGCTTGGTTACGAGGACATCACCGAAAACGAGATCCTTGCCAACCTGATCATCTGATTTTGTCGAAATCGCACCGGAATGGTCTTCGGATTCCGCCGGTGCCGAGCAAAGGGTAGCACTCATCCATGGCTTCGTTTCTTTCCTCTCTTCTTTCGATGTTTTCCGGCCCGAAATCCGAAACCGCGCCCGCACGGGAAGCCGAGCCGCAGATGCATGCCGAATGCCGCATCTATCCTGCACCGATCAAGGAAGGCAGCCAGTTCCGGCTTGCCGGCCGCATCGAAAAAGATGTCGCTGGCGAAACACTCGTCCGCACTTTCGTGCGGGCAGACATGTTCACCTCTGCGGAGGACGCATCCGAATATGCCGTTCGCAAGGCACAGCAGATCATTGATCAGAACGGCGCCTCGCTGTTCTCGGATGGCGCCGTTTCGCGCTCTGCCTGATTGTTCGTGGGTCCCGCGAGATCCTCTATTGCGCCGCAGCAATTTACCGGCATAACTGGTGTTGCGATTATCTAACAAAGTCATGGCTTTGGGATGTGAACGCGAGGTCCGCCAGGCTTAAAAGGCGTGATGATGCAGGTTTTGAACCTCTTTCTGTTTGTTGCAGAAGCGATCGTCTATTTCACGATCATGGCCGCCTTCCTGCATTTCAGGCGCCAGCTTGGCCTTGGCGTGTTCTTGGCTGCGCTCGGTGTGATGCACTTCATGGAGACCTACCTCGCGGCGGTCTTCTATGTCGAACTGCCGTTCGGGCTGGTATCGCCCGGATCGTCCGTCTTCTTTGCGGGCAAGCTGATGATGATCCTCCTCTTGTACTTGAAAGAGGATGCCTCGACGGTGCGCCAGCCCATCTACGGACTGTTTCTCGGCAATCTCCTGACGGTTCTCATCGCGCAGATCCTGCAGGCGCATCCGGTCGTCACCCTTCCTGCGGGACGGCCTGCCGACATGGTCTTTCTCAACGAGATGGGCTCACTCATGGTATGGGGTACGGCGCTACTCTATATCGACGCCATCGCCATCATTCTTCTCTATGAGCGTTTCGGCCGGATCTTCAGGCGCCATATCATCCTGCGCTTTGCCGTCAGCGGTGCGATCGTTCTAAGCTTTGACCAGCTTGCCTTCTATTCCGGACTGCGATTGCTGTTCGACGCGCCGCTGTCGGTCCTGTTCGGCGGTTGGTACGCCAAAATGCTCGCGGTGATCATCTATTCCGTGCTGCTGCTCGCCTATCTCAAGGTCGAACAGATCCCGAGGCTTGCCTTGTCGCGGCGCGAAATTGCCGACATTTTTCACGATCTGACGTTTCGCGAGCGGTATCAGGCGCTGCTTGCCACAAGCGGCGTCGATCGGTTGACTGGCGTTTTCGATCGCAACCGGCTGGAAGCCGATGCGCCGGCGATGATCAAGCAAAGTATCGATATGCGGCAGCAGCTCAGTCTCGTGATCATCGACGCAGACCGGTTCAAGGACGTGAACGATCTCTTCGGTCACATGAAGGGGGACGAGGTGCTCAAGGACGTAGCAGCGCAGCTCAAGGCCCGAACGCGGCCGCGCGATCATCTCTCGCGGTTCGGCGGCGAGGAGTTCGTGCTGATCCTGCCGAACACGAATCACGAAGGAGCCTTGGCGCTCTCCGAGCGGCTTCGCCAGGATATCTGCGCGTCTGTCATCAGGCCGGATGGCAAGTGCATCACCGTATCGATCGGAGTGGCGACCACGTCTGACGATGGAGACACATTCGCGACACTGTTCGGCGTTGCGGACCAACGCCTCTATCACGCAAAGAAAGACGGCCGGGACAATGTCCACGGCCGTCAGGGGCGTCTCGTCTCACCAACCGGTGTGGACGTCTAGGATCAGGCCGCCAGTGCAAGCTGCTGCGTGCGATCCTGTGCGGCGGCAATCGCCTTCTCATACGCTTCCGGACCGAATGCGGTACCTTCAATGTAGATCACTTCGACATCCGTCATGCCCATGAAGCCAAGAACCGTCTTGAGGTAAGGAACGGCGTGGTTCATCGCCATGGCCGGGCCTTCCGAATAGATGCCGGCGGCCGACAGAACGACATAGACCTTCTTGCCGGTCGCAAGTCCCTGCGGACCTTCGGCTGTGTAGCGGAACGTCATGCCGGCGCGGGCAACGTTGTCGATCCAGCTTTTCAGCGTCGAATAGATATTGAAATTGATCAGGCCCGTGGCAAGCACGACCGTATCGGCGGCGAGCAACTCGGCGACGAGTTCGTCGGACAGTTTCGCTGCTGCCGCTTCCTCGGAATTGCGAGCATCTGCGGGCTTGCGGATCGCAGATGTGGTCACGGTGTCGAGATGGGCGATCGGGTTCTGACCTAAATCACGGGTCACAACGGTCGCGCCCGGATGCTGGACCTTCAGCTTGTCGACAAATTCCGTCGCAATCTTTGTCGACAGCGATTCGGTGCCGCGAGGGCTGGATGTCACGAGAAGGATGGATGGCATTGCTTTGTTTCCTATGAATTTCTCGACGGTGGGAGACTGGAGGTCGCCTGTCTGGGAAGACAAATAGGAGTAGACGGCAATCGATGGAATGGGGATAATGTCGAAGCTTTCCATCTAAAATCTGGATAGGTCACATGGACGCGAATCCCACCCTCGATCAGCTGCAGGTCTTCATCGCAGTTGCCGAAAGCGGCAGTTTTTCGGCAGCCTCACGCCTGCTGAACCGGGCTCAGTCGGTTGTCAGCTACACGATTGCCAACCTCGAGACGCAGCTCGAGATTCAGTTGTTCGACCGGGCCGGGGCGCGTCAGCCAAAACTGACCGAGGCCGGACGGGCGATGCTGATGGATGCGCGGCGAATTGTTGCCGACCTGCAGATCATGCGGTCTCGGGCAAAGAGCATCACTCAGGGATTGGAAGCCGAGATCACGCTGGCCGTCAGCGTGATGGTGCCGGCCGACGCGGTGGTCAGCCAGCTACGCGAATTCCGAGAGAAATTTCCAAGTGTCGCCCTCAACCTCAGCGTCGGGGAACTCGGCATGGTGATGGGCCAGGTCATCAGTGGACGGGCCGGCATCGGCATCGGTGGCGCTCTCCTGAAGCAGGACGATTCGCTGATTGCCGAAAGGATCGGTCATTCATACCTCTTGCCGGTCGCAGCGCCGGATCATCCATTGGTGAAGCTCAACCGCACACTCACCCTTGCCGATGTGCGCGACGAGACGCAACTGGTCGTGACCGACGCGTCAGGGCTTACCGCAGGGCGTAACTTCAATGTCTTGTCCTACAAGATCTGGCGCATCAGCGACATCGCCACCAAGTATCAGCTGATCAAGGGTGGGCTTGGTTGGGGTGGGCTTCCAGCCTCCCTGGTGCTCGATGACATCCGCAACGGCGATCTGGTCGCGTTGGATATCGACGCGTACGAGCAGGGGCAATATCCGATCTACGCCTTGCGAAAGGCATCCAATCCGCCCGGACCCGCGGGACAGTGGTTGATCGAATCGTTTGCAGCCAAGCTGTCCTCATGTCCAAACCATGATGACCTTCCCGAACTCCTGAAGCAGGAGCCGGAAAGGACGTATTGGCAGGCTGCCGAATAACACGCGTCCTCGGCCGGACGACTGGATTTGGCGCCTCAGAGCACCAGTCTGAACTTCGCGAAACCGTTCTCGCCGTCGCCGGCATCCTCGATCTTCGTCCCCTTCAGGCTGCCGGCAAACTGGCGCGCCTTGGGTCCGGTCTCGAACAGGGCCGTGGATCCGGGCTGCGGCTTGAACGACCAGTTGTCGTCGGCCGAAGGATTGATCGTCCCTTGATCCATGATGTAGCGAACAACGACGTCGCGGTTGGTGTCGGGTGCGACGAAAATGACCTTGTCGCTGGCGATCTCCGGAAACTTGCCCCCACCGCCGGCACGGTAGTTATTGGTGACGACGACAAACTTCTGCGCCGGATCGATCGGCTTGCCGTCAAACTTCAGGTCGACGATACGGTGAGCATTCTCGTCCAGTACCTTTCCGTCCTTGTCGAAGCGCGACGGCTGGGACAGGTCGATCTGGTAGGTCACGCCATCGATCACGTCGAAATTGTAGGACGGGAAACCGGCGTTGAGCAGCGGAACGTCCTTTGATCCCGGCTTGACCTGGTTGAACATGCCAGCCGACATTTCCAGCCAGTTCTTCACCTGCGCGCCCGATATCAGCACGGCCTGAACCGTGTTGGGATAGAGATAGAGATCCGCGACATTCTTGATGGCGATGTCGCCGGTCGGGACGTCGGTGAAGTAATCCGCACCGCCGCGACCGCCGGCCTTGAAGGGAGCGGCGGCGGATAGCACCGGGAGGTCCTTGTACTCGCCATCCTTCAGCATGTCCTTGATGTACCAGGTCTGCGCATTCGAAACGATCTGCACCGACGGATCATCCGCGACCAGCGCGAAGTAGGAATAGAGCGGCGCGGATGTCTTGCCGACCGGACGGCGAATATAGGCAAGCGTCGCCTCGTGTTCCGGCTTGATGGCCGCGGTGACCTCAGGCTTGTCCTTGACGTCGGCAACGACCTTGCGATTTTCGTCGCGGTGATAGATCGGTCTGACTTCCGAGGTGGAATCGACGATCTTCCAGCCGCTGCCATCCTTTTCGATCAACAGGTCGATCAGACCCATATGGGAGCCCCAGAACCCGGCCATGACGGCGGGCTTGCCCATCAGCGTGCCTTTCTTGGCATCGGCGCCGGCAATGCCCTCGAAATCCTTCGGGCCGGGGAAGACCAGATGCTGGTGGCCGGTGAAGATCGCATCGATACCCTCGATCCCTGCGAGATAAAGAGACGCGTTTTCCATCCGATCGCTCTGGCCGGAACCATCGATGCCGGAATGGGAGAGGGCGATGACGATGTCGGCGCCTTCCTCCTTCATGACGGGCACCCAGGCCTTGGCAGCATCGACGATATCGCGCGTCTGCGCCTTGCCCTCAAGATTCTTGCTATCCCAGGTCATGATCTGTGGCGGCACGAAGCCGATGAAGCCGACCTTGATCGGGGTCGACTGGCCGGAACCGTCGCGGATCTGCTTTTCGATGATCACGTAGGGTTTGAAGAAGAGATCGTCGTCCTTGGCACTGGAGGCAAGCTGGCCCTTGGTCAGGTTGGCGCAGACATGCGGGAAGCCGGATCCTGCAAGAACCTTGAACAGGAAATCGAGGCCGTAGTTGAATTCGTGGTTTCCAAGCGTGCCGACGTCATATCCCAGCACGTTCATCGCAGTGATCACGGGATGCTTGTCGCCCTCCTTCATGCCACGCTCATAGGCGATGTAGTCCCCGAGCGGATTGCCCTGCAGGAAGTCGCCGTTGTCGATCAGCATCGAATTTCCGGCTTCGGCTCGAATCGAATCGATGAGCGAGGCGGTACGGGCCAGTCCAAGTGTGTCGTTCGGCTTGTCGGCATAATAATCATAAGGGAAGACATGCACGTGGATGTCTGTCGTCTCCATCAGCCGCAGATGCGCCTGGTTGGCGGCCGCGCGTGCCGCAAACGGGTGGAGCATGACCAGCGCCGATGTGGCCGCAATGCCACCGAGAAGGGATCGGCGCGAGACTGCATGATTTTCGAAAAGGTCTTTGGTGAAAAGCGACATCTAATATCTCCCTCCGGATCACTGATGGAGGCGAGCTTAGGCACAATCGCCCACGGACGCATCCCTAAAATGACGGTCGGCGAAAGTTCGGTGACTGCCGGGTAATGACGCGACGGTCAATCCGGATCGGCCGCACCGCGCGCCGCAGATAGCTCGAAAAAAATCCGCCACAAAAATCAAATGGATATGACTTAGATATATCTGGCAGCTTGCAGCATTGCGCAAATGTGCTAGCTTTAGATATATCGAAAGATACTCTAAAGGAGAGTAAGATGTTTCAACGATTTGAAACCAACAAAAGCTGCAACGCCGATCGCTCGGGCTTCGAGGGACTATTTACCATGCGGGGCGGTCCGTTCAGCAAAGGCTTTGCGGGTAGGGGTTTTGGCGGAAAAGGCGGGCCGGGCGGTGGCCGTGGCTTCGGCGATGATGGCGAGGGTCGTATCGGTCGCTTTCTGATGCAGGGCGATCTCAGACTGGTCGTCCTGGCCTTGATCGAGAAAGAAGCCCGCCACGGCTACGAGATCATAAAACATATCGAAGATATGACGTATGGTTTTTACGCACCCAGCCCTGGCGTCATCTATCCGACGCTGACCTATCTTGAGGAAGCCGGCTACGTGACGGCTGAAGCGGATGGCAACAAGAAGCGTTACACCATCACTGACGAGGGCCGTGCGCACCTCGATGAGAACCGCAGTTTCGCAACGACCATCCTCGAGCGCTTGTCCGAGCTGGCTGAAAAGATCAAGCAGAAGCAGGAACGGCACGAACACCACCGCGATCACGACAGGGGGCCACATCATGACCGCGGCCCGGCTCTGCCGCGCAGTGTGGAAGCGGCGCTTCTCAACCTGAGAGAAGTGTCGGCTCGCAGGATCGAACAAAACGACAAGGCTGCGGGCGATCTCGTGCGGCAGCTCCTCGATTTTGCCGAAAAGCTGGAGCGGGACGGCGGAGACCCGCAGGCATAAGGGGCTCCTGCTAAGCCGCGTCAATCCGGCACTGGAAACAGTTGTTGCGGGCCGAACGAACGTGGACATAGGCGATATCGGCGCGTTGAAGCAGGTCTTTGGCGCGCCGCATGATTTCGGACGTCGGGGTCACCGCACCCGTGCCATAGACGATCCTGTCATTCTCTCCATAACCCCGGACGATGTAATCCGGACTGACCAGAATTGGCGGTAGAACCTCTTCCGCGATAAACCGTGTGCAGGGCGTCTTATGCAGGAAGATGGGACCGGTTTCGGCATAGGGCTGCGTTGTCGGAAACGGTCGATAGGCAAGAACGAACAGGCTTTCGCCCGCGCCGATATTCCTGAGGCAATGGCGGCAGGGATATCCGGGACCATCCGAGATCATGGTCTCCGTCTGGTGTCCGTAGGAATCGCTGCCTCCGTTCCATAGATGCTCTGCGTGGTCACCCGGGATCGCGTTGAAGATTGGCATGGTCGTCTCCTTTTCTATATATAGGAGATGACCCGTCGGGCTTTGAAGCGCCACCCGATCCTTGCGCGAGCTAGCTGTCCAGCACCTTTACCAGTTCCGCGCTGGTCATCGGCACGATCTCGGCCTCGTATGTCGAGACGGGCGAAAAACCCATCATCTGGTAGAGCTGCAGCGCCCGGGGATGGTCGAGCGAATTGGTGGTGACGGTGACCTTCTCCGGGTTGTTCTGCCACGCAGAATAAAGAGCCTGCGTCAGGAACCACTTGCCGATGCCGAGCCCGAGGGCCCGCTCGAACAGGCCGAAATAGGACAGCTCTACGACGTTGTCGTCAGTAGAGTTCAGCTCGTAGAAGCCGGCTGGCGATCCGTCGACCAGAAGGATCGTGATCGAACAGCGCGGGTTGTGTATCGCGGCCGCAAGCTCGGCGTCGGACAGCCGCAGCCTATCGTACCAGTGCCAGCGTTTGCCGACTTGCCGGTATAGGTACCGGTAGAAATGCAACGGCACTTCGGTGGCGCGTATGATGGCGGTTTGAATGTTGGCCGGAATCGGCATGCTGGTCTTGGGCGCGGCCGTCATTTCCAGAACGGTGACGCGCGCCTTCAGCGGTACGGGCTTTTTCGCCATCGTTACGCCTGCGACGAGATTGCAGGGGTAGGCTTAGCCGGTCCTGTCTCGATCGGCGTGTCCGAGCGTCCGCCCCATTCCGTCCAAGACCCGTCATAAAGCGCGTTGTCCTCATGCCCGAGCGATTCCAGCGCAAGCGTGATGATCGCAGCGGTAATGCCCGAACCGCAGCTCGTCACGACCGGGCGCCCCAAATCGATTCCCGCGGCTTCAATAGCCTGGCGCAGTTCGGGTATCGTCTTCAGCTTGCCGTTTGTCGAAAAGCTGCTGGAGGGAGCGTTGACGGCACCCGGCATGTGACCGGAGCGCATGCCAGCGCGGGGTT
The DNA here is from genome assembly GCF_001423425.1 of Rhizobium sp. Leaf306. Classification (GTDB taxonomy): domain Bacteria; phylum Pseudomonadota; class Alphaproteobacteria; order Rhizobiales; family Rhizobiaceae; genus Neorhizobium; species Neorhizobium soli. The sequence continues at coordinate 1,123,490 of NZ_LMNX01000002.1, read as the reverse complement.
CCGGCTCTGTGCCGGTAAAGCGTCCGGCCGGCCGTGCATCGGCGATCTGGCTTGTACGATCGCTGACGATCGACATCATCTGATGGTAGTCGATGACCTTGTCGAGGCGAAGCTCCGAATCGAAATTGGACGCAACCGGCGAGGGGATTTCGGTTTCGAGCGCGCGCCCTTCCGCCTTCCAGCCATCGAGGCCACCGTCCAGGATAAACACCTGTTTCGCACCCATGATGCGGAACAGCCACCAGCCACGCGGCGAAGAAAAGATGCCCGGACCGTCATAGATGACGATGCGGTCATTCTCGCTGATGCCGAGCTTGCCGACAGCATCGGCAAACACATCGGGCGAGGGCACCATATGTGGGAGGCCGGTGGAATGATCCGCGACTTTGTCGTGATCGAAACGCACGGCACCGGGAATATGCCCTGCCGCATATTCGGCATCTGCATCGCGGTTGTGGGCAGGCAGGTAGAAGGAGGCGTCGACGATTCTCAAATCCGGGCTTCCGAGCTCGTTTTCGAGCCACTCGGACGAAACGACGAAACGGCTGGTGTCGCTCATGTCAAAACTCCTACCTTGATAAAACGCGGTATTCGGTGAGAAACCGGTTCGGACAAACGAGTGTCTTCAGGCATCCGCGGCGATATCGCCGAACCGGATCCGGAAGCGACGGTTTTCCTTGCCCTTTTTCTCGATTTTGGAAATGTGGATAGCGCCCACTTCCCCGGTGTTTGCAACATGTGTGCCGCCGCACGGCTGGCTGTCAACGCTCGAATCCTCGCCGATGCAGACAAGGCTGACGCGTCCGAGCCCGACCGGCGGCCGGACGTTCTTCGATTTGACGATGCCGGGATTGGCTGCCAGTTCCGCGTCGGTGATCCATTGCAGGTAGACCGGATGGTTCTGCGCAACGAGATCCATCAAGCCGGCGGTCACCTCATCCTTGTCGATCACGGCCGTCATGTCGAAATCGACACGCGATTCGTCTTCGCCAACTGCGGCACCGGTGATCGGGTAGGAGCAGACGACCGACAGCAGGTGGCAGGCCGTATGCATCCGCATCAGCTTGTGCCGTCTGTCCCAGTCGACATGCATGACAACAGTTTCGCCGACCGTCGGCCGCGGTTCGCCTTCCAGCGGAACGTGGACGACGATGTCCTTCGTCTCGCCGTGCCGTGTCTGGCCAAGCTTGATCCTGGTTCCGTCGGCGCGCTCCAGACTGCCGGTATCACCAGGTTGCCCCCCAGATGTCGCATAGAAGCAGGTGCGGTCGAATTCGATGCCGCCATCCTCGTGGATCGCGGTAACCACCGCCTCCAGTGTCGAGAGATAGAAGTCGTCGCGATAGAGGAGTTCAGTTGCCATCGGTTCTGTTCTCTGCGGTCGGTTTCAGACGGTTTCGAACGGAATATCGATCTTGGTCTTCTTCGTGAGCCAGCCCGGAACCGGCAGGCCCTTGGACTGCAGGAAATCCGGGTTGAAGAGTTTGGACTGATAGCGGTTGCCGTAGTCGCAAAGGATCGTCACGATCGTATGGCCGGGACCGAGATCCTTCGCGAGGCGCATCGCGCCAGCGATGTTGATGCCGGAAGAGCCGCCAAGGCAAAGCCCCTCGTTCTCGATCAGATCGAACACGATCGGCAGCGCTTCAGCATCCGAGATGCGATAGGAAAAGTCAGGCGCAAACCCTTCGAGATTGGCGGTGATACGTCCCTGACCGATGCCCTCGGTGATCGAACTGCCCTCGGATTTCATCTCGCCGTGCGCATAGAATTCGTAGAGTGCGGCACCTTCCGGATCCGCGATGCCGATCTTGACGGCGGGGTTAAGCGCCCGCAACGCCATGGCTGTACCGACCAGCGTACCGCCGGAGCCGACTGCGCAGACGAAGCCGTCCACCTTGCCGCCCGTCTGTTCGAAGATCTCGGGGCCCGTCATCTCGATATGGGCCTGCCGGTTGGCAACATTGTCGAACTGGTTTGCCCAGATCGCGCCCGCAGGTTCCGTCTTGGCAAGCTGCTCGGCAAGGCGACCGGAAACCTTCACATAGTTGTTCGGGTTCTTGTAGGGAACGGCTGGTACTTCCACGAGCTCGGCGCCCATCAGTCTCAGCGCGTCCTTCTTCTCCTGGCTCTGGGTCTCTGGAATGACGATGACGGTTCGATACCCCAATGCCTTTGCGACCAGGGTCAGACCGATACCGGTATTGCCGGCAGTCCCTTCGACGATCACTCCGCCCGGCTTCAGAAGCCCCTTCTTCTCGGCATCTCTAATGATATAGAGCGCCGCGCGATCCTTGACCGACTGACCGGGATTGAGAAATTCGGCCTTGCCGAGGATTTCGCATCCGGTTGCATCGGATGCAGCCGCCAGCCTGATGAGCGGCGTATTGCCGATGAGGTCGAGAACAGAAGATTGTATTGCCATGGGAAATGCCTTCTTTTTCAAGGATCATGTAATCAGGCTGCATTCGGCGGGCAAGGCATCCGCGCCAAGAAAATCCTTTCCGCGCATCGCGCGCGATGGGATCGCCCCCGCATACCGAGGACTGTCATCTACCGGACAATACCGGCAGGTTTATCGACATGGCTCGGATGCAACTGTATAATACATCCTTCGCCCTGCACTACGCAGAGTGGAGCGCTCGGTTTTGGTTTCAGACGATTCGACCTGATGGCATTGATTTTGAGAACTGAATTTCGTTCACGCCAACGATTGCGGCTTAGTTTATGCATCTGAATATTGAGAGAGTCGATTTTCTGATCTCGCAATACGTAGCCGGCTCTCTGCCAAAGGCAGCCCACGTCTTGTTAGGTTCCCATCTGCAGATGCAGAAACCCAATGCCCAGCTTGTCGATGCCCTTCAGCGACTGGCCGGCGATGGGTTGGAAGACATGACCTGCGATGAGACGTTGTCCCGTGAATTTCGAGACAGGGCCATCAGCGATATTGTCAGATCGGACCCGCCGGCATGGAGCGTGTTGCCACCGGAGCAAGGTTCCCAGTTGCCGGCCCTGTTGCGCGGTTATACGGGGAAAGACCTGACCTCTATTCCGTGGCGGCGCAAGCTGCCGGGACTGCGCGAGCATATTATCGAGCGGTCGCCCGACGTGGAAGCAAGTCTTCTCTGGGCCCGTCCTGGGAGGGCACTTCCAAACCATGGCCACAACGGTCTCGAACTCACGCTGGTGATCGAAGGCGAATTCCACGATCACCGCGGAAACTTCACGCAGGGCGACATATCGGTCGCTGACGAGACGCTCGATCACCGGCCGATCGTTGGTGATTCGGGGCCGTGCGTCTGCTTTTCCGTCCTGTTTGCACCGATCGCTCTCAGCGGATCGCCGATCCAGCTCATGGGCGATATGATCGGACTTTAAAGCCGAACACTGTCATCGAATGGTTGGTTCGCGGTCAACCATTCGTCAATCGGCCAGAACTGAAAACGCAGCAGTCAGACCAATCAGTTTACGTGCATTTGCGCTTCGCTCACGGCTTGCTCGAAAAACTGTCGTGCGTCCTCCGGCGAACGACGGCCGTCGAGGGCAGCCCGGCAGGCACTGCGCGCCCGCACGAAATGCGGACCCCGAAGATCCGGCCAGTGGTCCAGTAGCAGGATGAGGGCCTCGGATGGCCCATTGATTACCTCGGTCCCAAGATTCCCAAACGCGACTTTGACCGGTTTTTGCCAGTTCGGCTGCGGCATAGTTGTCTCCTCCCTAAGTCAACTGTCCTCTACCTCCAGCCTAGCGCAATGTTCCATTAGGACAAGCGGATTTTCCGGGTTCGGATGTGTGTTGGGAGCATTTAAGGGGCGGCATCGCCGGGCACTGTGCCCAGGGACGGGGCGTCGTGACACCGCCCCAACGAACGCGATCGAATTAGCCTGTCTGCTCACTTCAAGGCACGAGAACAACTGTCGCCACTCGCGACGTCGTGCGGCACCAGCCTGCAACAGTCGCGTCGGTGAGGCGTCTCCGCTGGACGCGGAACTTCGGCCAGATACGCATGTTCTGGTTTCAGGAGGAAAAATAATGGCTAATTACATGTGGTTTATCGTCGTCGCAGGCGGAGCAGCAATGCTTGGGCTCGCACTTGCGTACGGTTCCTACAAGGAGAGCCGACATCGCTCTCTGATTCCGTTGGCCGGCTTGGCCGTTGCGATCGCCGTCGGCGTCGCGGTTAGCATCGGCGTCACGCAGGCTCCGACCGCCAACAGTGTGCCGCCCGATCCGCAGGGCACGCATTACGATACGCCGGCTGCCCCATCCCGCGAAAACGCGCTTCCCGGTACGCCTGCACCCTCGGATCAGAAGTGAAGACGACTTTGAGATGAGCGCGGGGAGCAAACACAGAACTCACGTTGCGACTTAGCGGACGCGACCGGCTTTCTTCTTTGGCAGTGGAACTGCACGCAACAGCGTTACACATCCCCGAACGCGAAACCAATCGCCATATCAAGTTGCTTTTTCGCTTTGTCAAAATAGGGGAAGTGGAGAAGCGCCTGTCTTCGGATACGGATCAACAAAAACAGGCGCTTATCGCAGAATTTGGCTCCCCGGGCCGGATTCGAACCGGCGACCTGTCGATTAACAGTCGAATGCTCTACCGCTGAGCTACCAGGGAACAACCGCGCTTGCGGTGTGAGCGGGGTAATACAAATGCTTCACGCATTTGCCAAGCGGTTTTTTCAAAAAAATTAGGTCCGGCTTGTTTTATCCCCATGCATCCCCATCTCGCCCCTACAAAAAAGCGTTTAGTTGGAGCCGTATACGTGGTGGAAAAACCTCAAGGCAGGCGGTTTGGAATGGATCCGGGGCAGGGTCGTCTCTTCATCGCAGGACGGTCCATTCCGATGCCGCGCTCGCGCGTGGCGCGGCTCTGCATCGGAACCGTTCTTATCGTCGGCGGCATTCTGGGCTTCCTGCCGATTTTGGGCTTCTGGATGGTGCCGCTGGGTATCTTGATCCTGTCGCAGGATCTCGCTTTCGTCAGACGTCGTCGTCGTCGTCTGGAAGTCTGGTGGGGTCGCAGGCGCCGCGAGAAACAAGCAGCTTCGCTTCGGAAATGACATGATGTCAACCAGACCGGGAGAAGCTGTCGCCTGGTGCGAGAGCTTCTTCCGGAATGAGGCTTATCCAGCGAGTGACGCCAGGCCCTGGCCGGCGGCGAACGCGCCATAAGCAAGCGCCCCGAAATAGACGATCGTTGCAAGGTTGAAGAAATAACCGCCGAGAACGACGAGACCATCCCGCTGAACCATGCCTGTCGACAGAAGCAGAATAGCAATGCCGGGCAGCGTGTTGGACAGGGGGATGAGGCCGAGCGGAAACATCAGCAGCACACCGGCGAACGTGATTGCGAGGCCATTGACCCTGTTGGCAATGGGCCCGGTCGTGATGCCGGCCATGCGGTGCTTCAGATATTTGTCGAGCCTAGAGACGATTTTCACGCCTTTCTCAAGGGTCGGCACCAGCTTTGCGCTGTCGAGTTCCCGATCGAGAATCGCACGAGGAAGCCACGGCATCCGGTTGAGCACCACAGCAATGCTGATCATTATGATGGCCGCGCCGAACACGGTGCTAACACCCGGGATCGAAACGGGCAGCAGAAAGGGGAGGGATGTGACCGCGCAGATCAGCAGCAGACCCTGTTCACCGACGCCATCCATCAACTGACGCAGCGTCACGGTGCCGCCGTCAATCCGATCGATCAATTTCCTCAGCGTTTCGCTGAGACCTGCCGATGTATCTTCGAATTCCGCGTTATCCTGCAAAGCTGCACCTCTATCATAAGAAATGCAGTCTGAATAACAGCAGAAACAAGCAACTCAAAGGCAACAAAACGAACTCGCGCGACGCGCGGCGCGTCAGTCGACCATCAAGCCGCCTCCAGATGTACCGGTTATTGACACGAGCAACGCGTCGCGATTTCCCGGCTGCGCATGCAATCCACTATTTCGGTTGCGCCCAGCGATCATAGAGGCCGCAGGCCACCACGAGAGCAAGAGTGCACAAGACGAATGGATTCAATGCGGCTACAAAATCGAGATACTGCATAACGGTCTCCTCTTCCCGTTACCCAAGCCGCCAGATGTCTCCCACACCTGACTTCAGACACTCTAACACGATTTTGATCCGTGAGCGAGAATGTTGATCAGGGCGAGCGTGCGGCTTGTGGGGGACGAGGAGAGGCCGTCAGTCAGCGTGTCTCGGTGAGACCGTCAAAACAGGGCAACGAAAAGATGCCCCACATAAATGATGCTGACGAGGGATATAATAGTCGTGAACGCCATGACGGCGTCGGAAGATGAGAGCTTCATATCGAACCATCGCCGTCATGGCGATCCTCTGACAAGGGTATGGCGGCAACATCGCCGTCTGCCTATTTCTAGGACAAATAGTTTAACGCAGCCCTATGGAGGAACGTTAATATCTGGTTACGACCCGATCGTGAAATGTTGCGGCATCGTGTCGATGCTATGGGCGGGGCTCTTCGGCACCCGCGCAGACCCCATACCGCTGCGCGACCATGTGATCACGGCAAGCTTGTCCGATACGAGCCGTTCAAGTCTAATTGATGCTGTTTGGGAGAGGGGTTTTGGGCTCGTCCGGCTTGTCGCGGCCGGCCGGTAGAAGCTGACCGGACAGTTCCACCAGCGGCGTCTGCGACAATGCCTTGGCTGCCTCCGCAAGCAGTGCGAGTTGCCGCGCAATATCTGCGAGTTGTGTGGCGGGATCATCCTTCAAATCGGCCTCGCTGCGATCATTCCGTGAGGGGCCGGAAATAGACGCGCCTGCAGAAATGTAAAGGAAATTTGCTAATAGAAGCAATAAATCAACGGCGTGAAGGACTGCTCGACAGTTTTTCGGGTTTGCCGGTTTCCTTGGAAACAGGGGCCGAGCAGAATCTGTCCGCCGTCAAAAACATGGACTACCGGCTTCTCCAGTAGTAGACCGTTTTCATCCAGAATCGGCGCGCACGGCACCGGTCAGCTAAGCGGTCCACGCCCTCAATCAACACTCGTCGACATGAATTTTGAGAATCGAAATGCTCCCACACCACGCCTACGCTGTTACTTCCCGTCCTTGGTATCTTTTGACACTGGCATTGGTCGGGGCTGCCGTTCTGTTCGCTATAGACCTTGCGAGTAACGGTTTTACGACAGCACTGACGAAGGAAACCGGCGCGCTCGAGATTTCGACGGCCCTTCTTTACGCCTATACCGCAATGGTGTGGCTGTGGACGCGCACCGGCGACATATGGCGGCGGGACTGGCAGGTTGCGGCCATCATGCTGTTGATGATGGGGCGAGAACTCGACCTCGACAAGCGGCTGACCAGTGTCGGCATGCTCAAGAGCAACCTCTACCTGACGAACATGGCGCAACCTGTCGAGCGCGTCTTTGGCGTTCTGGTGATCCTGTTCGTGGCAACCGTCGCGTTCCGGCTGATCGTTCGCAACGGCCCTGAGCTTCTCTCCGGCGTCAGGTATCGCGCGTCCTGGGCTTGGAACATCATCGCGGCGATCGGTCTTGCCATTGTGTCCAAGTCGATCGATGGGCTGGATCGCAAGCTTGCGCCTTTTGGCGTCATTGTCAGCGATCACACCAATCTTCTGTTGGGTATCGTCGAAGAAGTGCTGGAATTCGGCATTCCGGTCATGTTCCTGGTGGCGACCATAAGCTCGATCGATCTTTCCGCGGCAGCCAGGGGACGCAAGCCGGCCGCGGCGTCTGCTCTCTGACATCATCACGCTTCGCGCCCAATCGTTGAATTCTTGACACAAACCAGCGACCGGTGCCGATAAACGTCCGGTCTCTGGCATCCCGCTTATTGCCTCGAACGCAAAGCGCGGTAGTTGTTCCGGTTCACAGGAGCCGAACATGCATCCGGAAAATCGCGTCCAACGCTATAAAGACACTATCCAAATCCTTCGTGCGGACATCGAGTGGCTGACCACGAGCGGGTTCAGGACGCAGACGACGTCGAACGAGACCCTCATCGCGGAGTTGGAACTGGCCGCAGAGGCGTATCGTGGCTTGGTCGAAGAACTGGTGCGGCCGGTGGGCTGATCCGGGCAGGCGACAGCTTCAGTCGCGAATTGGCGGAAGGCTGGCGGGCGTGAAAGAAGATCCGCTGGCGTTCTCGTGCACCAGTCGCAATACCTAAATAACATCCAGGAATGTGCGCGACCGGTTGCGATCGGACAGACCGTGTCGATCGGCTGACGCCGATGCTAACCCATTGCGATATATCGAGAAAGGGATGGAGGCCTCGCCCGGAATTGAACCGGGGTACGAGGATTTGCAGTCCTCTGCGTCACCACTCCGCCACGAGGCCATCCGATGCTAAAAAAGCGAGTGGTGGCGCCGAATTAGAACGAATCTCCGATGGGTGCAATACCCTTCTGTTCAATCCTCGACGTTTTTATCCACTTCGTCAGCGGCGCCTGTCTGTACCGGTGATGAAGGGCGCCTGCAAAACGCGGCGTCCTCGGAAGATACCCCTGCGGGGGAGGCTGTATGCAGCGTGTTCGCGTCATCTGGCTGTGTTGATCCTATGGTAAATATTTCACGAATATTCCTCGCGGTCAGGGGAACGGAACCGAGCTCTTCCGACTTTAGTGAGCGAAGCCCAGGGAGTGAAAAATGCTGAACCGATTGATCACCGCACTCTACAGACCCGTCACCGAAGATGATGCGACTGGCACGTTTGCAGATGGAGCCTTTCATCTGAGTGCTGCCGAGCAGTTGGCATTCGATCGCAGCCATAGCCTGCGCAAATCCTACGGACACGATGTCGTCCTCGCCAAGAAGCGCGAGCTTCCGACCCTTATCCTGCACTAAGCAAGAGTTGCACGAGCGCCTGCATCACCGTGTTTTTTCCAATCGATGCGCGCGCTATCTTGAAAGCGCAGCGAGAGGCAAGTAACACGGCTGAAGGATTGGCCGGTACGCCGGCGCTGTGAGGCAGATGACATGATTGATTTCGAAGCAGCCCGTGTGAAGATGGTCGAGAACCAGATCCGCACGACAGACGTGACGGCACATTCCGTGCTTCAGGCGTTTCTCACGGTACAGCGCGAAAACTTTGTTCCGGCCAAGTCGAAGTCACTGGCCTATATCGACAACGATGTTGAAATCTGTCCCGGTCGCTTCCTGATGGAAGCCTCGCCTCTGGCCAAGCTTTTGCAGTTGGCTGCGATTACCAAGTCGGATACGGTGCTCGAGGTCGGCACAGGCAGCGGATACATTTCTGCGCTTTTGTCGCTTCTCGCGAAATCGGTCGTGTCGATCGAATCCGATGAAGCGCTCGCCGAGCAGGCAATCGCCAACCTCGCGGGCGCCCACAACGTGACTGTCGTCACGGGCGACATGGAAAAAGGCGTTGCGAACCAGGGCCCTTACGATGTCATCTTCATTGCCGGCTCGATCGAAGACGTGCCGGATGAACTTAGTGCGCAGCTCAAGGATGGCGGGCGTCTGGTCGCCGTTCTCGGATACGGCAATGCCGCGCAGGCGACGCTCTTCGTCAAAGAGCAGGGTGCACTTTCGAAAAGCGCCCACTTCAACGCTTCGATCAAACCGTTGCCGGGATTCCGCCTAGCGAAGGATTTCCTATTCTAAAATCGGCTTGCTGACGGTTTGCGAAGTTTAGAAAGGGGGCCTTGGCCTCCTTTTTGTTTTTCCAGCGCGATACAAATCGGCAGCGGGGATTCACGTCGGCAACAAATCTGTGTATCGCTAGAGTCGTTGATGCGCCCGTCGTTGTATCGCGAGACGAGGTTCGTAAAGTGAAAACGAATCAGACCTTTGAAAAGAGGTCGTCTGCCGACCTGGCACCCAGTCGGCGAGAACGGGGATGAAAATGGCTCAGCCAAGTGTAGCGCGTGAACCGTCAATGGAAGAGATCCTGGCTTCGATCCGCCGGATCATCGAAAGCAACGAGCCGGTCGGCGAGGGTTCACCAGATCAGGCATCGCGTTCGCCCTATGCGGATGACGATCTGATCGACGATATCGACGATACGGACTTTGCGTCCGATCTTGCCGCTGGCATCGCTGCAAACGACCCGGGCCTTCCTCTTCGTGCCCATTCACCGGCCCCGATGCCGTTCCAGTCGGAACCCTACGCCCCCGCATCTGCAAACGACGCACCCAAGCCTGTTTCCGCATCGACAGTCGACCCTGAGATTTCATCATCGGGTGAGCGCTCGCTCTCGCTTGCCGACGTTGCGGCCCGCGTCCGCGCCGCTTCGGCCCGCCAGCAGGAAAATGCGATGAGCCGCCCGGCACCGGCGCCGCGCCTGTCGATGCCCGCAGCCGAGAAGGCATCCGCTGCAATCTCGGCCTTTGCCGACGTCGCGCTGCGTGACACCATCGCCCCTCTCGAAACAAGGCCTGCGGCAATGGTATCCAAGCCGATCGAGACCCCTATGGCGAAAGACGTCGAGCCTGCAGGACCATCGCCCATTCCAGCGCTGAAGCCGCAACCGGCAGTCGCGCAGCAGCCGGAGATGTCCGAGCCGGTCGAACAGCCGGCACCGAAGGCGCAACCGGCTCAACAGGAAAATCTTCCTGCGATGATCGAGGAGGCCGCTGCAACGCTCCTTTCGGTCGAAGCGGGCGCGCAGGTGACAAAATCGTTCAACGAACTTGCAGCCGTCTTCGATGGTCTCGAGCGTCGCTCTGTCGAGGATATGGCGCAGGAAATGCTGCGTCCGATGCTGCAGGAATGGCTGGACGACAACCTGCCGACACTGGTGGAGCGTCTCGTGCGCGAGGAAATCGAGCGCGTTGCCCGCGGCCCGCGTCGCTAAATCGCCTCCAATGCCTGTCATCAAGGGCCGCTCCACACGGGGCGGCTTTTTTATTGACTTCACGGCCTCCACGTCTTTAACACCGCACCATCTCATTCAAAAAGAAAAACGGGTCAGGAAATGCTCGAAAAGACCTACGATTCCGCCGCCGTCGAACCGAAGATCGCCAAAGCCTGGGACGATGCGGACGCCTTCCGTGCCGGTGCCAACGCAAAGGCTGGTGCGGAAAGCTTCACCATCGTCATCCCGCCGCCGAATGTGACCGGGTCGCTGCACATGGGGCACGCGCTCAACAACACGCTGCAGGATATCATGGTCCGCTTCGAGCGCATGCGCGGCAAGGACGTGCTGTGGCAGCCGGGCATGGACCATGCGGGCATTGCCACGCAGATGGTCGTCGAGCGCCAGCTGGCCGAGCGAAAGCTTCCCGGCCGTCGCGAGATGGGCCGCGAGGCCTTTGTCGAGCGCGTCTGGGAATGGAAGGAAGAGTCGGGCGGCCTGATCTTCAACCAGTTGAAGCGCCTCGGCGCATCCTGCGACTGGTCGCGCGAACGCTTCACCATGGACGAGGGGCTGTCGAAGGCCGTTCTCGAAGTCTTTGTCACGCTCTACAAGGAAGGCCTGATCTACCGCGGCAAGCGGCTGGTCAACTGGGATCCGAAGTTCGAAACGGCGATCTCCGACCTCGAAGTCGAGTCGCGGGAAGTCGAAGGCCATATGTGGCACTTCAAATACCCGCTGGCCGGCGGCGAGACCTATACCTATGTCGAGAAGGATGCGGACGGGAATATCGTCCTTTCCGAAGAGCGCAATTATATCTCGATCGCCACGACGCGTCCGGAAACCATGCTGGGCGATGGCGCGGTTGCCGTCCATCCGTCGGACGAGCGGTATGCACCGATCATCGGCAAGCTGTGCGAAATCCCTGTCGGTCCGAAGGAGCATCGCCGCCTGATCCCGATCATTGCGGACGAATATCCGGAACCGGATTTCGGCTCTGGCGCGGTCAAGATCACTGGCGCGCACGACTTCAACGACTATCAGGTCGCCAAGCGCAACAAGATCCCGCTCTATCGCCTGATGGATACCACGGCCTCGATGCGAGACGATGGTGAGGCCTATGCCGTCTATGCAGCGAAGGCACTGGAGATCGCCAAGTCCGGCGAACTGCCGGGTGAAACCGACATCGACGAGATCAATCTGGTTCCCGAGGAGTATCGCGGTCTAGACCGGATGGAAGCACGCGCTAGGATCATTGACGCGATCAATGCCGACGGGCTGAGCGTCACCGTCACTGACGCTGAAGGCAACGCGATCCCCTACGTCGAGAAAAAGAAGATCATGCAGCCGTTCGGCGATCGCTCCGGCGTCGTCATCGAGCCGATGCTGACCGACCAGTGGTTCGCCGACGCCAAGACGCTGGCCGAACCGGCGATTGCTTCGGTTCGCGAAGGCCGTACCAACTTCGTCCCGAAGAACTGGGAAAAGACCTATTTCGACTGGATGGAAAATATCGAGCCCTGGTGCATTTCGCGCCAGCTCTGGTGGGGACACCAGATCCCGGCGTGGTACGGTCCTGATGGTCAGTGCTTCGTCGAAAAGTCCGAGGAAGAAGCACTCGACGCGGCCATCCAGCATTATCTCGCACACGAAGGCCCATGGAAGGCCTGGGTTCAGGAGAAGCTCGAGAACTTCAAGCCTGGCGAGATCCTGATCCGCGACGAGGACGTGCTCGACACCTGGTTCTCGTCGGCACTCTGGCCCTTCTCGACGCTGGGCTGGCCGGACAAGACGCCGGAACTGGAGCGCTATTACCCGACCAGCGTTCTCGTCACCGGCTTCGACATCATCTTCTTCTGGGTTGCCCGGATGATGATGATGGGCATGCATTTCATGAAGGATGCGGAAGGCGAGCCTGTCGAGCCGTTCCACACGATCTACGTTCATGCGCTGGTTCGCGACAAGAACGGCCAGAAGATGTCGAAGTCGAAGGGCAACGTCATCGATCCGCTCGACCTGATCGACGAATACGGCGCCGATGCGCTGCGGTTCACGCTGGCCATCATGGCGGCACAGGGTCGCGATGTGAAACTCGATCCGGCCCGTATCGCCGGCTACCGCAACTTCGGCACGAAGGTCTGGAACGCAACGCGCTTCGGGGAGATGAACGGCGTCAAGCGTGATGCGGGCTTTGATCCTGAGAATGCGAAGCTGACCGTCAATCGCTGGATCCTCACGGAACTGTCGAAGACCGTTTCTGACGTTACCACCGCGATCGAGACGCAGCGCTTCAACGAGGCTGCCGCTTCGCTCTACCGCTTCGTCTGGAACCAGGTTTGCGATTGGTATGTCGAGCTGTTGAAGCCGATCTTCATGGGCGAGGATGAAGCCGCCAAGGCCGAGGCGCAGGCCTGCATGGCCTATGTCCTGGAGCAGAGCTACGCGCTTCTCCACCCGTTCATGCCGTTCATGACCGAGGAGCTCTGGGCTCACACGGCAGCCCGTGACGGATTGCTCGCCCATGGCGAGTGGCCGGTCTCCGGTTTTGCGGACGCTGACGCTGCCGACGAGATCAACTGGCTTGTCGATCTGGTATCCGGTCTCCGCTCTGCACGGTCCGAAATGAACGTCCCGCCATCGGCGACAGCACCGCTCATCATGGTTGGTGCCAATGCGGTCACCTCGTCGCGGCTCGCGCGTCACGAGGCGGCAATCTGCCGGCTCGCGCGTGTCGAGAGCATCTCGACAGCTGACGTCGCCCCGAAGGGTGCGGCACAGATCATCGTCGGCGAGGCGACGGCCTGCCTGCCGCTCGGCAACCTGATCGATCTCGGCACGGAGAAGGCCCGAATCGAGAAGGCGATCGTCAAGAACGAGCAGGAAAAGGACCGTCTCGGCAAGAAGCTCTCCAACGAGAAGTTCATTGCCAATGCCGATCCGGACGTGGTTGCCGCTGACCGGGAGCGCCATGCCGAGCTGGAAGTTCAGCTCGAAAGCCTCAAGATCGCTCTGCAGCGGGTCATCGAAGCCGGCTGATGACCAAGGTCTCCGCCGTGCTCTAGGCCGGCGCCAACGAACGAATCTCTGAAAGCCGCGGTCCTGTGACCGCGGCTTTTTGCTGCGCTTCGATCCAGAAGTTCCGTTTGCGTGCACATGCACAACGGGAGAAAGCCGCAATGTTGCCGCATTGTCACATCGCCGCGCCCATGCGGGATGGTGTTCTAATTCCAGCTACGGTACGGCCCCAGATTAGGTAATTTTGTTCCCAACCACCGATTCGGTGGCGATTGTTCCTCCGCTTACGTAAATTAGCGACCGTTTTGCAGCGCAAGATCGGGGACAGCCGAAAGTTGTTATTTTGGGCAGAGTATTTAGAATTGTCTCAATGACTTGCCTGGGAGTGGGAGACGAGATGCAAAGCAATTACATCGCCAAGGGCGCCTTTGTTCTGATGGCTGGATGGAGCGTTTATTCGCCGGCGTTAGCGGGCGGACTGGAACGTGGGGGATACAATATCGACCTTCTGTTTGACAGGTCGCCCTATGCCGGCGAAGCGACGGCAACCTACGTCATGCCGCAGCGGAAGCTGAAGAACGCGCAAGACACGATCACCGGACCGGACGGCAACCTCAGCACGACACCCGGCTATTCCTATTCGAGCACTGCTGACGACAGCGAGAGCTACTGGTCGCCGCGGATCGGCATCAAGGCGGGTATCGGCGATTCCGTCGACTGCATGTTCGACTATTCTCAGCCCTATGGTGCGCATACCAATCCCGGCGCCAACTGGGCGGGTGCCAACGACAACATCGAGACGAAGGTCGACAGCGACAACTACGCAGCCACCTGTTCCTACCGCTTCGATGCCGGCCCAGGCCAGCTTCGCCTGATCGGCGGCGCGAACTATCTGCGCATGGATGGCTTCAAGGAACGGCTGTTGATCGCCCCTGAAGCGCTTGGCTTCGCGTTCAGCGGTGTTGGTCGTCTGGACCTGGAAGGCGACGGTTGGGGCTGGCGCGCCGGTGCGGCCTACGAAATCCCGGAATACGCATTCCGCGCGAGCCTGATGTATTATAGCCAGGTGAAGCTCGACGAGGTCACCGGTACTGTCGATCTGACGCAGGTCCCGGTCGGCAGCGTCTACGCCGGTACCGTCGTGCCGGTTGAGGGCTCGACGGCTATGCCGGATGCTCTCGAGCTGAAGCTTCAGTCGGGTATCGCACCGGACTGGCTTGCTTTCGGTTCGGTCAAGTGGACCGACTGGAGCCAGTTGCAGCGCATTCCCTTCTACAACAACGGTGTTGAGATCACATCGCTCGATCTCGGCTATCGCGACGGCTGGACGATCACCGGCGGCATCGGCCACAAGTTCAACGAACAGTGGAGTGGGGCCCTGAGCCTCACCTGGGATCGCGGCACATCGCAGGAATTCGGAACGCAGACAGATACCTGGCTATTCAGCGCCGGCGTTTCCTATGCCCCGACCCAGCACGTCGAGATTCGCCTTGGCGGCGTGCTCGGCATCCTGACGGGTGGCGAGTCCAGCGCATCGTCCATTGACGGCATCCCCGTCGGCGACGAAGCGAGCTACGAATACGATAGCGACCTGGTTGCAGCACTTTCTACGTCGTTGAAGGTAAAGTTCTGAAAACAGTTACTAATTAGCAAAAGCCCGGTTCGAGCCGGGCTTTTTCGTTTGTGGCGCGTTTTCGCCGACCCCTGCGAATTTGTGACGATTTGGCAACAGTCTTGTGCCACGATGAGCGGGTCGGCGAACAACGGAGATTTTGTCCATTTCCCGCCACAAACAGGGAGCAGCGGTAAAGGAATAACGGACACGGACCGCGGGGGCGGCGCGTGTGAATTGGAGTACCATGGGCGGGTTTTTCAATAGAATACGGGGCTTTGGCCGCGTTGTCGCAGGCGGATCGGATCGCCGCGCACAACTTCGGCGCGTTTTGCCGGCAGGTCCTACTCTTGCCGAAAACGGGACGTACAGTTTCCATTCTAGAACGGCAGCGATAGCTGGCGTCTCGCTGATCGCCGGTTGGCTGATCAGGCCGTGTAATCGGTCGGAGATGGCAAGCTCTATGACTTCCGGGTGTATGGGAAGAAACTGAAACATGTCGAAGTTTGGCATTGTGTCCATGAAAGTATTGCTTCTTGGCGTGTCGCTCACCTCGGCTGTGGTGGGCTCGGCAGCTGCGTTCGACATCCAATCCGGCGTGACCAAGGAATCGGGTCCCTTCGACCTCTTCAAGTTCGGCTTCAAGGCCTACAAGAACGGCCAGAAGGAAGACGCGGTCGAAGCGTATCGCTATGCCGCCGAGAAGGGACATACCGGTTCCCGCTGGGCATTGGCGAACATGTACGCCTTCGGCGATGGCGTCACGAAGAACGATCTCGAGGCGTTCAAGATCTATAACGAGATCGCCACGCAGGGCGTCGAACCCGGCTCGGAAGATACCGGTTTTTTTGTCAACGCGCTTCTGTCGCTTGCGACCTACTATCGCCGCGGCATCCCCGATACACCGGTGAAGCCCGATCTTGCCCAGGCGCGGCAGATCTATTTTCAGGTCGCTTCGACCTTCGGTGTCGCGGAGGCGCAGTTCCAGCTTGCCAAGATGATTCTTGCAGGCGAGGGCGGATCGCCAAACCTTCAGCAGGCGAAGAAGTGGCTGAACCAGGCCCGCAAGAGCGGCCATCCGGGCGCCATGGCCGTTTTCGGCAACATCCTGTTCGACGAGGGACAGACGGTCCGCGGTCTCGCCTTCCTGACGGCTGCACTCGACAAGTGCAGCACGAAGGACTGTATCTGGATGGAGCCCTTGCAGGAGCAGGCTTTTTCCATGGCAAGCGAGGAAGACCGTCGCGGTGCGATCGCGCTGTCGCATGAGTTTGCCAAGGGTATGGACTGAGGAAGCGGCGTTCGCTGCTTCCTGTTAGATCCGGACGATCAGGGACAAGAATCGCTCAGACCGGCGCGAAATCGAAAATCCCGGCGACCGGGACATGGTCGGACGGCTTTTCCCATCCGCGCACATGCTTCTCGATGACCGTCGCCTTCAACCGGTCGGCAGCTTCCGGCGACAGCATCAGATGATCGATGCGGATGCCGTTGTTCTTCTGCCAGGCGCCCGCCTGATAATCCCAGAACGTATAGAGCTTGGTGGCATCCGTGGTTGCGCGAACGGCGTCCGTCAGGCCGAGATTTTCGAGCGCACGGAATGCCGCCCTCGTTTTCGGCAGGAAGAGCGCATCTGTCGCCCATGCGGCCGGATCGAAACAATCATGAGGCTCGGGAATGACGTTGTAGTCGCCGGCGAGTATCAGTGGCTCTTCGAGTGCCAAGCATTGCTGGGCATGCAGCCGCAGCCGTTCCATCCAGGCAAGCTTGTACGGGTACTTGACCGGGTCATCGGACGGGTTGCCGTTGGGCAGGTAGATCGACGCAACGCGGATCACGCCGCCCTGAACGGAAAAGACGCATTCGATGTAGCGCGATTGCTCGTCAATTTGTCCGTCGGGACCGACGGCACCGGGTAGACCGCGCATCACTTCGTCGGGTTTTATCTTCGACAGGATCGCCACCCCGTTGAAGCCCTTCTGGCCGTGTGTCTCGACATGATAGCCGAGCGATTCGATCTCGAGCCGCGGAAAGCCTTCGTCGACGGATTTGATCTCCTGGAGGCAGGCGATGTCCGGCGACGAGTCGGCGAGCCACTGACGCAGATTATCGATCCGCGCCTTGACGCCGTTGATGTTCCAGGTGGCAATCTTCATTGCAGTCGTCCTTCCGTCTTCAGCCTATCCTTTTATCGAAAGACAAGCTGATGGGAAGGGTCGAGTGGCAATCTGATCGGGACGATTGGAAGATCTTAGATGGCGAAGCTGGTACCGCAGCCGCAGCTTGCGACCGCGTTCGGATTCTTGATCTGGAATGACTGGCCAAGCAGATTATCGACGAAGTCGATCTCTGAACCTTCCATGTAGACGATGGACAGGCTGTCGATCAGCACCTTGGCATCGCCGTTGGCGATCACCACGTCATCTGCTTCCGGCGCGCCCGCGAGGTCGAACTTGTAGGAGAAACCGGAGCAGCCGCCGCCTTCAACAGAAACACGCAGAGACTGCTTTTCGGATTCTGCCGCAACGATTTGGGCGATCCGCTTGGCTGCAGCATCGGAGAGAGTTACGTTCATCGTCATTTCAATGGTCTCCTGCCGGGGTAAAGGCCCGGTGAGTCTTGGGTAAAGGCACCCTGATAACTCGAAGATGGATGTCACTGCCGTTGCACACGGCAACACTATAGGTATGAAGACCTGAACGGCGCGTCAATGGGGCGTACCCATACACGACAACACGCAGGCACGCTTGAGGCATTAAGGACGGTTATGGCGATCGATACGGGGGTACTTGGTTTCGGTGGGGGTGAGCGAGCGTTATATGCATCCAATCCCTGGGCCTCGCGGGGCCGCCTGTTTCCCGAAGCGAGCAGCCTGACGCGCTCGGAGTTTCAGCGCGATCGTGACCGTATCGTCCATACGACGGCGTTTCGCAGGCTCAAGCACAAAACACAGGTGTTTATCAGTCCTGACGGCGACCATTACCGAACGCGGCTGACCCATACGATCGAAGTGGCGCAGGTGGCCCGCGCGCTGGCCCGTGCCCTGAAGCTGGATGAAGATCTGGCAGAAGGCGTCGCGCTCGTTCACGATTTTGGCCACACCCCCTTCGGACATACGGGTGAGGATGCGCTCGATGAGCTGATGAAGCCATATGGCGGGTTCGACCACAATGCCCAGTCGCTGCGGATCGTCACCAAGCTTGAGCGGCGATACGCGGAGTTCGACGGTCTCAACCTGACATGGGAAACGCTTGAGGGTCTCGTCAAGCACAATGGCCCTTTGATGATGGCCGACGGCAGCGAGGGTTCCCACGGTCCTTTGCCGCAGCCGATCCGCGACTACTGCCTCCTGCACGATCTCGAGCTTTCGAGCTATGCCAGCCTGGAGGCCCAGGTCGCGGCGATTTCCGACGACATTGCCTACAACACCCACGATATCGACGATGGGCTTCGCTCTGGCCTGCTCACTTTCGATATGCTGGAGGAGGTGCCGTTCCTCGCCGGACTGATGCAGGAAGTGAGGACGAAATACCCCAATCTGGACCCGACCCGCTTTGCCTACGAAGTGACGCGCCGCCAGATCACCCACATGGTCGAGGACGTTATCGCGGTCTCCCAGAAGAACCTTAGAGAGCTTGCACCCGAGAGCGCACAAGATGTGCGCATGGCGGAAAGGGTGATCTCGACCTTCTCCAACGAGATGGCGCAGACCGACAAGCAGATCAAACGAGTGCTGTTCTCCCGGATCTACCGGCACCCCGAAATCATGCGCATCCGGGCCGGCGCCTCGCAGATCGTCGTCGACCTGTTCCATCGCTACATGGACGACCCGGCGCTGATGAAAGGCCACTACTGGGTCAAGCAGATGAACGGCGTCCCGGAGGCGGCCCGTGCGCGCCACGTTGCAGATTATCTTGCCGGTATGACCGACACCTACGCAACCCGCGTCCATGCCGAGTTGTTTGACCAGACTCCTGATTTGCGCTAGGGCCTGCCCGACACCAATGGCTTCGAGGGGCCCGCCCAAAACACTTTGAGCGGATGTAAACATATGAATCTTTTTGCCGAATTCGACAATAGAATTAAGAACGCGCTAGAAACTCTCGAAATCATTCGAGAAAATCGAAGTGCGGTTGATTTCGGACGCCTCACGGTCGAGCCTCCGCGCGATCAGAGCCATGGCGACGTCGCGACCAATGCAGCGATGGTGCTTGCCAAGCCTCTCGGCACCAACCCGCGCGCGCTCGCCGAGATCATCGCCGAAGCGTTGCGTGGCGACGCGGATATTTCGGAAGTCTCCGTTGCCGGTCCCGGCTTCATCAATATCAGGCTTTCCACCGGATACTGGCAGCAGATGCTCGCCAAGATGATTGCGCAAGGGACGGACTACGGCCGCTCGGATGTCGGTGCCGGTCGCAAGGCAAACGTCGAGTATGTCTCGGCCAATCCGACGGGGCCGATGCATGTCGGTCATTGCCGCGGCGCTGTCGTGGGCGATGCGCTCGCCAATCTGATGGCCTTTGCCGGCTATGACGTCACCAAGGAATACTACATCAACGACGCTGGCAGCCAGATCGACGTTTTGGCCCGCTCGGTCTTCATCCGGTACCGCGAGGCGTTGGGCGAAGCAGTCGGCGAGATTCCGGCTGGCCTCTATCCGGGCGACTACCTCGTCCCGGTCGGGCAGGCTCTGGCCGCTGAATACGGTCCCCGGCTGCATGCCATGCCCGAAGACGAGTGGATGCCGATCGTCAAGGAGAAGGCCATCGACGCGATGATGGCCATGATCCGCGAAGATCTCGAAGCCCTCAACGTGCATCACGACGTGTTCTATTCCGAGCGCACGCTGCATGCGGACGGCGCGCAGCGCATCCGTGCGGCGATCAACGATCTGACGTTCAAGGGCCATGTCTACAAGGGCAAGCTGCCGCCGCCGAAGGGTCAGCTTCCCGAAGACTGGGAAGACCGCGACCAGACGCTGTTCCGCTCGACCGAAGTCGGCGACGATATCGATCGTCCGCTGATCAAGTCGGACGGCAGCTACACCTATTTCGCCGCCGACGTTGCCTATTTCAAGGACAAGTTCGACCGCGGCTACGATGAGATGATCTACGTGCTCGGTGCCGACCACGGTGGCTACGTCAAGCGGCTCGAGGCCGTGGCGCGCGCCGTCTCCGAAGGCAAGTCAAAGCTCACTGTTCTTCTCTGCCAGCTCGTCAAGCTTTACCGTAACGGCGAGCCGGTCAAGATGTCGAAGCGCTCCGGCGACTTCGTGACGCTACGTGACGTCGTGGACGAGGTCGGTCGCGACTCAGTCCGCTTCATGATGCTCTACCGGAAGAGCTCGGAGCCGCTCGATTTCGATTTTGCCAAGGTGACCGAGCAGTCGAAAGACAACCCTGTCTTTTATGTCCAGTATGCCCACGCCCGCTGCATGTCGATCTTCCGCCAGGCAAGGGAGGCGTTTCCGGGTCTGGATACCGAGACGCTCGATTTCGCTGAAAACATTGACGAAATCACCGACAAGAGCGAGCTTCAGCTGGTCGCGAAGCTTGCGGAATATCCGCGAATCGTCGAAGCTGCAGCTCTGGCACAGGAGCCGCACAGGCTCGCATTTTACCTCTATGATCTGGCCAGTTTCTTCCATGCTCACTGGAATAAGGGCAAGGACCAACCGGAATTACGGTTTGTTAACGATAAAAACCGACAATTGAGCATTGCCAGGCTTGGACTGGTGCACGCAGTCGCCTGTGTCCTGAAGTCGGGACTTGCAATCACAGGTACAGCGGCACCTGAGGAAATGCGGTAGAAACGCCCTCATTTCCCCACATTGCACTGGCAGATGAGTTGTAATGGTGGTGAGTGGACGAGCGAATGGCGGACAACAACCTAGCGCGTAGCCGGAATGACGCCCCGGAATTTTTTGCTGACGGCGATCCTCTGGCAGAGCTCGCTCGCATCGTAGGCTACGAGGAACGGACAGTCGCTAATCCGGCTGCCCCTTCCGTGGGTTCTGCGCCAATGGCGGCATCTGCCCGCCGCGAGCCGGCCTTCAATCTCGAAGACGAGTTGCTGAGGGAATTCGAGCAATACGATACTCCGCGGATCGATCCGGTCAACGCTATCCCGCTCGACGCCAAGCCTTCCCGCGTGGAGGCGCCTTTGCCGGTCGAACACGGCTATCAGGCTGCGCCTTCTATTGCCTATGAGCCTCCCATCGAACGCGAGCCGGTTTTCGAACAGCCGGTCCAGTCGGTGGTGTCGCAGAAGCAGGAAGATCTCAACCCTTTCGATGCTCCGGAATTTTCCGTCGATCCGTTTGGTGCAGCACCTGCAGAGGCGGAAGCTGTTTCGCCTGCCGTCGATGCTCATCGTGCACCGGCCGAGCCGAATTTCGACCCGTCAAATTTCCATGGCCTTCCTACACTCCGTGCGGAGGTAGAAGGCGCCGATGACTATCAGCCTGCGACTCAGTCCAGGCAGGAACCGTCGGTTGACGCTTTTGATCTGGCGTCTGAGCTGGAGAGCTCGTTCGCCGTTGCAGCCGAGCCAGTCGTCGCAGCTCCCATGGTTTCGGCGCCGGAGCCTGTTCGGGCTGAACCCCGCAAGAGCACCGGTTACACGCCGGGCTTCCGCATGCCGCTTGCGAATTTCGGTCTGAACGCCGGTGTCACGCCGCTGGAACGCCCCGTCGAAAAGCCGCCGGTTGTCCAGCCCAAGGCCGTTGCGTCCCCGGTTGAACAGCCTCGCGCTGCTGAACCGGTCGCTGTGAAAGAGGTCGTCCAGCCCACTTTGGAGGCGCAGAAATTTTCGCCGCTTGACGAGCTGGTTTATGACGTTGCCCGTTTCCCGGTCAGCCAGGAAGCGCCTGCGACTGTTCGCGCCGAGCCGAAACTCGAACTGCCGCAGGCTCCGGCCTCCAAGCCGCAGCCAATCGCCGTCGCTGCGACCGTTGCCGCTGTGGCGGCGCCCGTGATCCCGACGCCGGTTCCAACGCCGACTGTTCAGCAGGCGGCACCCGTCGCCGACCTGGCAGATGACTTCGATCCTTTCGCCGACGAAGACTTTGAACTGGCGCTTGACGATCTCGAACTTGATCTAGCCGACATCGTGGTGGCGGAAAACTCCGTTCAGCCGGTGGCGCCTGCCGCGGCAATCCCTGCCGCCGTCTTGACGCCCGCGGCTGCGGCAGCACCCATCGTTGCAGCAGCGCCTGAGCCGGAAGAAGAAGTCGCCGTCGTCGAAGCGGAAATGCCGTTCGATGCGGCGATGATTTCCGAATCGGAAGAGCATGTCGAGGCTATCGCCGATCTCAACGTGCCGGACCTGCCAGTCGAGCAGCCGGAAGAAGAGCCTGCCTACGCGTCCGAGTACGATATCGATATCGATGCAGAACTCGCGGCGCTCTTGGTAAACCCGACGTCGCAGACTGCTCCGGCACCGCGGCATCAGGAGGCGGCTGCCCCGGCTTCCGTCGCTGCCGGCAATTTCCCAGAGCAGCCTCGGCAGACATCGGGCAGCGCTTACCCCGACCTCGACGATTTCGAGCGGGCCCTGGAAGAAGACTTCCGTCGCAGCCTTGTCGCGCCGCTTCCGGCCAACGACCATGACAGCGATCTCAACGGATACGAAAACGACCTCGACCAGCGTTCGCCCCGGTCGGCGTCCCGGACGTGGCTTCTTCCCATCGCCGTTGTCGGCGTCCTGGTCGTTGCCGGCGCAGGTGCCTACACGATGCTGGGTAGCGGACCTTCGCGGATGATGGGCGGCGAGCCGGTCGTCATCGCAGCCGATACCGATCCGGTAAAGGTTGTCCCGGAAAATCCGGGTGGCAAGACCGTTCCGAATCAGGACAAGGCTGTTTACGACCGCGTTGCCGGCGCTGCATCCGAAACGCCGAAGCAGGAAGCGCTGATCTCCAGCGAAGAGCAGCCGGTCGATGTCGTCCAAAAGACGCTGATGCCGGAAAGCCTTCCGCTCGAAGGCGAAAACGATATCGATCCGACTGATACCGGCGAGACCCAGGATGCACGTCTGCTTCCCGATCAGGGCCAGCAGGTTGCTTCGACGGGCGGACAGGATCCTCTCACCGTTACACCGCGTCGGGTAAAGACGATGATCGTGCGTCCGGATGGCAAGCTCGTCGAACAGGAAGTGCCGGCTCCGGCGCTTGCTGCGGCGCATACAGGCAAGATGCCGGCGGCTTCGGTGAAGTCTCCGGAACTGGCCCAGCCAGTCACTCCGGCCGCTGCGATCGCCGCATCTGCACCTGCTGCCAGCACGGTTGCCGAAATCATCCCGGCGTCTGCGCCGATGACGGCAGCCACTATGGCGCCACTGGACACTTCGGCACCTGCTGCTGTCGCGAAGGCGCCGGTCCCGAAGGTTCGTCCTTCGCAGCAGCCGGTCAATGTCGTCGCATCCGTCAGCGATCAGGGCAACGTTCGCGCTCCCGCAGCACAGGTTCAGCCGGTTTCGGCAACTCCTGCCGCTGCTAATGCACAGGTCGCGTCGGTCGGCGAGGGCGGCTACGTCATCCAGATCGCATCGCTGCCATCCCAGGCTGACGCTCAGAGGTCTTACCAGAACCTGTCGTCGAAGTTCGGCAACGTGATCGGCGGGCGTGGGGTCGATATCAAGGCTGCTGAAATCGCCGGCAAGGGTACCTTCTATCGCGTTCGGATCCCGGCCGGCAGCAAGACGGAAGCCGTAGCACTCTGCGAAAAGTATCGCGGTGTCGGCGGCACCTGCCTCGTCGCTCGCTGAGATCTTTGACGAGAAACCATCGAACGGGGCGCACAGCGCCCCGTTTTCTATTCTGCTCCCAGCATTCTAGGATCGAACATGACCGAATCGAAAGCGATGATCCTGGGCTCCAGCGGCCCGCAGCTTACCCAGGACGAAATCCTGCTCTACCGGGATGAGCGTCCCTGGGGTTTCATTCTCTTTGCCCGCAACTGTGTCGAGCCGGCCCAGATCACTGATCTGGTTGCAGCCATGCGCGACACCGTCGGCCGCCCGGAGGCGCCTGTCCTGATCGACCAGGAGGGTGGCCGCGTTCAGCGTATCCGTCCGCCGATGATCGAGCGTTATCCGTCAGCCGCCGCCTTGGGGGCTCTCTACAAGAATGACCGTGAAATGGGCTTGCGCGCCGCATGGCTGATGTCGCGGCTGCACGCCTTCGACCTCATGAAGCTCGGCATCAACGTCGACTGCCTGCCGGTCCTGGACGTACCGGTGGAAGGCGCCAGCAACGTCATCGGCGACCGGGCCTACGGCTTCGATCCGAAGACGGTGTCCCAGATGGGGCAGGCTGCGGCCGATGGCCTCAAGGCTGGCGGCATGCTTCCTGTGATGAAGCACATCCCGGGCCACGGCCGCGGCTTGGCCGATTCGCATCATGAACTGCCGGTCGTATCGGCATCGCGGGCGGAACTCGAAGCGCATGACTTCCTGCCCTTCGTGGCGCTCAAGAACGAGTTGATGGCGATGAGCGCGCATATCGTCTTCACCGCGATCGACACGGAAGAGCCGGCGACGATTTCTCGGAAAGTCATCGAGGATGTCATTCGCGGTCATATCGGCTTCGATGGCCTGCTGATGTCCGACGACAGCTCGATGAACGCCCTAAAGGGCACGATCGGCGAGCGCGCGGCGAGAATCGTTGGGGGCGGTTGTGATATCGTCTTGCATTGCAACGGCCTGATGGACGAAATGAGGGCAGTGGTGAATGAGGCGATCCCGCTTGGCGGCGAGGCGCTTCGACGTGCCAAAGCGGTGGAGCAAGGTTTCCCGGTTGCTGATGATGCACAGGAAGACACGCTTCGCGACGAATTCCACGGACTGATTGGGGTCGCCTGACCGCCGACAGTGAAGACGGATCGGAATGGCGATGACAAAAGCTGAAAATGCCATTCCGATGGACAAGATGTGGCAGGACGTGACCGAGCGGGCGATCGATGATCCTTCACTGGTGATCGACGTCGCGGGCTTCGAGGGACCGCTCGATCTTCTGCTGCATCTTGCTCGCAGCCAGAAAGTGGATCTGTCGCGGATCTCTGTCCTGGCACTCGCCGAGCAGTATCTCACATTCGTCGACAGCGCGCGGCGCGTTCGGATCGAACTGGCAGCCGACTATCTCGTGATGGCAGCTTGGCTCGCCTATCTCAAGTCGCGGTTGCTGATCCCCAAGCAGATCAAGATCGACGACGGCCCGACCGGCGAGGAACTGGCAGCAACGCTTGCCTTCCGGTTGAAACGGCTGGAAGCAATCCGCGATGCAGCCGCCCAGCTCGTCAACCGTAACCGACTCGGTCGCGATATTTTTGCACGTGGGGCACCGGAGCATATTCCGCAGCACAGGCCGTCGGCCTATGACGCATCGCTCTACGACCTGTTGTCGGCCTACGCAAATCTTAGACAGCGCAACGCCATCACCCATGTCACGATCGAACGCCGCAAGGTCTGGTCGCTGGTTGAGGCGAGGGACCTTCTCAACCGCATGCTGGGCGAGATCGGCGATTGGACGGCCCTGCAGCAGTACCTTCTGCCGTATCTGCCGCCGCAGGATCGCGTCACTGCGACTGCCAGCGCCTTTGCCGCCTCGTTGGAACTGGTGCGCGAAGGACAGCTCGAGATCCGCCAGGATGGCGCTTTCCAGACAATCTATCTCAGAAAGGGACCCGGGCGGCCGAAGGCCGAGACGTTGCCTCTAAAGGCAGGGACAGCCGAATGAGCCAGATCGAGGGCGCGATGGACGACGACGCGGCAGTGGATGACATTGTGCCGGTGCCCTACTCGTCGGAGGAGGTCGAGCGGATCGCCGAAGCCCTCGTGTTTGCATCGGCGGAGCCTGTCTCTGAAGCGTTTCTGGCTGAGCGTCTTCCACGGGGAGAAGATATCCAGGCCGTGATGCAGAGACTGGCGGGCATCTATGCCTCACGCGGAGTGAACCTGGTCAAGGTGGCTGATCGCTGGGCTTTCCGCACGGCAGCAGACCTTTCCTTCGTCATTCGCAAAGACGACAGCGACGTGAAGAAGCTGTCGAGGGCCGCCCTCGAAGTGCTTGCCATCATCGCCTACCACCAGCCTGTGACCCGCGCCGAGATCGAGGATATTCGCGGCGTCCAGACCTCAAGAGGTACGCTTGACGTACTGATGGAAGCCGGCTGGGTTCGTTTCCGCGGTCGGCGTCGGTCGCCGGGCAGACCGGTGACACTCGGAACGACAGGAGATTTTCTCGATCATTTCGGGTTGGAAGAGCTACGCGATCTTCCTGGTCTCGAAGAATTGAAGGGCGCGGGACTTCTATCTGGCCGCATTCCATCCGGCTTTTCGGTGCCGGTTCCGGGCGGTGAGGACGAGCTTTCGGACGAGGAAGACCCCATCACCCAGCTTGATCTGGAGGAGCTTGGCTTGCTGCCTCCAACCGGCGACGGTGATGGCTAGCAGGGGTTTCAGCCAGCTTTCCCCTTATTATTCCCGTGTTCCCGAATATGGACCGTGCGTGATTGTCCGTTGCCGACAGCAGCGTCGCTAGATTGCGAAAGTCATCCGTTCATAGCTTTTCGTGCAACGTATTTGGTGTTTGAAAAACAAACTTAAAAAGCTTACATCGGGGTCACGTTCCAATGGAGTTAGACTATGGGTTCTTTTAGTGTGTGGCACTGGCTGATCGTTCTAGTCATCGTGCTTGTCCTGTTCGGACGCGGCAAGATTCCTGAGCTGATGGGCGACTTTGCCAAAGGCATCAAGAGCTTCAAAAAAGGCATGGCGGACGAGGATGCCCCTGAGGCAAAGCCTACCGATACTGTGAACGGCGGCAGGACGGTCGATCACAAGCCCGACGAGATCAAGGAAACCACTCGGTCTTAATTGGTCGGGAGGGTTTCAGGAGCCTCGCTGAATGTTGGATATCGGTTGGACCGAGCTACTTGTCATTGCCATTGTGCTTATCGTGGTCGTAGGTCCCAAGGACTTGCCGCCCATGCTGCGCGCTTTCGGGAAGATGACATCAAACCTGCGCAAGATGGCGGGTGACTTTCGGACGCAGTTCGACGAGGCGCTTCGCGAGGCAGACATGGATGACGTCCGGAAGACGATTTCGGACGCCAAGAGCCTCAATCCCGCCAACAGCCTGCGCGACGCGATAAATCCGCTTCGCCAGATGGGTCAGGACATCCGAAACGATCTGCAGAAGGCGACGCATATGCCGTCGACGCCGACGCCGGTTAGTACGGATGTCGAAGCGCAGCATGCTGTCGAGGGTGCTCCGGTCGCCGATACGGCGCCTGTTGTTGCGGCTGTGCCGGTTACGCCCGTCACGGCATCTCCTGTTGCTGCGCCGACGTACTCTGCTGTGACGCCGGCACCAGCGGAGGCGACAACGCCTGCCGAACCCGGCCGCGTTAGAAAGCCTCGCGCACCGAAATTGGCGGCCACGGGTGAACCGGCAGCTGTGGATAAGCCTGCAACGACACGCAGATCCACGAGGGCGGAGAAGCCTGCCCCAGTGGCGACGTCTGCCGAACAGCCGAAACGTGTTCGCGTGGCCAAGGTCCCGGTGTCCGCACCTGAAACGACTGAGACGGCCGTCAAGCTTGCAGCCGCCCGCAAGCGTACCCCGAAGAAGCCTGTCGATACCCCGAAGGACGATGCCTGATGAGCGGTGATTACGAAGATAAGCCGCAGCCGCTTATCGAGCATCTGATGGAGTTGCGGACAAGGCTCATCTGGTCGATCGGCGCTTTCTTCCTCGCCTTCGTCGTGTGCTTCTTCTTCGCAAAACAGCTCTTCAACCTTCTCGTCATTCCCTACAAGTGGGCGGTCATCTGGGCGAAGCTCGATATCGCGAAATCCGAACTGATCTACACCGCGCCGCAGGAATTCTTCTTCACCCAGGTGAAGGTTGCGATGTTTGGCGCGCTGGTCATTGCCTTTCCGGTGATTGCCTCGCAGATCTACAAGTTCGTGGCTCCCGGGCTCTATAAGAACGAGCGGGCAGCCTTCCTGCCGTTCCTGATTGCCTCGCCTGTGCTGTTCCTGCTTGGAGGGGCACTCGTCTACTTCTTCTTCACGCCGATGGTGATGTGGTTCTTCCTGGCCATGCAGCAGGCGCCGACCGAAGGTGAAGTGGGGATCTCGCTTCTTCCGCGTGTTTCGGAATATCTCAGCCTCATCATGACGCTGGTTCTGTCCTTTGGACTGGTTTTCCAGCTTCCGGTTGTCACGACGCTGCTTGCTCGCGTGGGCATCTTGTCCAGCAAGTGGCTGCGCGAGAAGCGTAAGTTCGCGATCGTCATCGCCTTCGTCGTTGCCGCCGTCCTGACGCCGCCGGATCCGATGTCCCAGATCGGTCTTGCTATACCGACCATCCTTCTCTACGAGATTTCCATCTACGCCGCGCGACTCGTCGAGCGCAGACGCGATGAGGACGCTTCGAGTGATGAGGCCTCGTCTGACGTCGCAGAGACGGAGAAGGCCTGAGGTTTTTCTCTCGATCGATATCGCAGCGGCCTCATGCTTTGAAGGCCAAGAATCATGCTCGATATCAAGTGGATCCGCGATAATCCGGAAGCTTTCGACGCAGCGCTGAACAAGCGCGGCGCCGAGCCAATGGCTGCCACCCTGCTTGCGATGGACGATACCCGCCGCAGCGTCATCCAGACGCTTCAGGATATGCAGTCGCGCCGTAACGCCGCCTCCAAGGAGATCGGCAATGCGATGGCGCAGAAGAATACCGAACTCGCCGAGAAGCTGAAGGCGGAAGTCGCCACCATCAAGGACACGATGCCGGCCGCCGAGCAGGAAGAACGGGCAGCTGTCGCAGCGCTCGATGACGCGCTGTCGCGCCTTCCAAACATTCCTCTCGACGATGTCCCCGTCGGCCAGGACGAATCAGGCAACGTCGTCACGCGCACGATCGGAACGAAGCCCGGCTGGAATCATCCCGCCAAGGAGCATTTCGAGATCGGCGAAGCGCTCGGCTATATGGATTTCGAGCGCGCCGCAAAACTCTCGGGCTCGCGCTTTACGGTGCTGACCGGACCGCTCGCCCGTCTTGAGCGGGCAATCGGTCAGTTCATGATCGACATGCACACCAGCGAGCACGGGTACACGGAAGTGTCGTCGCCGCTGATGGTAAAGTCCGAGGCAATGTACGGCACAGGCCAGTTGCCGAAGTTCGAGGAAGATCTCTTCAAGACGACCGATGGCCGCTACCTTATCCCAACGGCCGAAGTGACGCTGACCAACCTTGTTTCGGGCGAGGTTCTGGACGCCGAAAAGCTGCCGCTGCGCTTTACGGCGCTTACCCCGTCCTTCCGTTCGGAAGCCGGTTCTGCGGGTCGCGATACGCGCGGCATGTTGCGCCAGCACCAGTTCTGGAAATGCGAGCTCGTCTCGATCACGGATCAGGAATCATCGATCGCCGAGCACGAGCGGATGACCGAATGCGCCGAAAACGTCCTCAAGCGTCTCGGCCTGCATTTTCGGACGATGACGCTCTGCACCGGCGACATGGGCTTCAGCGCCCGCAAGACCTATGACATCGAAGTCTGGTTGCCGGGACAGGATGCGTTCCGCGAAATCTCGTCCTGCTCGGTCTGTGGCGATTTCCAGGGCCGCCGGATGAACGCGCGCTATCGCGGCAAGGACGACAAGGCTTTGAAATTTGTTCACACGCTGAACGGCTCGGGCACTGCCGTCGGCCGCTGCCTGATCGCAGTCCTCGAAAATTATCTCAATGAAGACGGCTCCGTTACGATCCCGGACGCGCTTCTGCCCTATATGGGCGGCCTGACCAAAATAGAAAAAGCATAAGGCAGCCCTGAATGCGCATCCTGCTCACCAACGACGACGGTATCCACGCGGAAGGCCTGGCGGTTCTCGAACGGATTGCCCGCCAGCTTTCCGATGACGTCTGGATTGTTGCGCCAGAAACCGACCAGAGCGGTTATGCGCATTCCCTGACCCTGTCGGAGCCGCTGCGCCTGCGCGAGATCAGCGACCGGCACTATGCCGTGCGCGGCACGCCGACGGACTGCGTCATCATGGCGATGCGCCACGTCATGGGGGGCAAGCCGGATCTCGTTCTGTCGGGTGTCAACGTCGGTGCCAACCTTGCCGACGACGTGACCTATTCTGGCACGGTCGCAGGCGCCATCGAGGGCACTCTGCAAGGCGTCCGGTCGATCGCGCTCAGCCAGGCCTACCGCAAGGAGAACGGCCGCGTCCTGCCTTGGGATACGGCCGAATCGCATGGCCCGGGCCTGATCCGCAAATTGCTGGATACGGACCTTCCGGCCGGCACGTTTCTCAACGTCAATTTCCCGGCCTGCGCGCCTGACGATGTCCAGGGGACGGAAGTCACGTCTCAGGGCAAGACCGATTTCGACGTGGCGATCGACGAACGCCAGGATGGTCGAGGCTTCCCATACTATTGGCTGTACTTTGCCTCGCGTGTCGGCCGCCAGGCGGAGGGCACCGACATCAACGCCATCAAGGCCAATCGCATTTCAGTAACACCGCTGAAACTGGACCTGACCGACTATTCGGTGCAGGATCGCTTGATGAAGGCGCTGGGTTGAACCCAGATAACGTGGCAGGCGGAGTGACAGCTTGAAATCGGGCATGGTCGAGAAGGAAGGGTTTGCTGCACTTGTCTTGCGGCTCCGGTCCGCAGGCATTTCTAATATCGACCTTCTGACTGCCGTCGAGCAGACGCCTCGTTCGCAGTTCGTGCCGCCCACGCTTTCTCAGGAAGCCTATTCCAGCCGCACGGTCCCGATCGATTGCGGTGCCTTTATGGAAGGAGCAGATCTTGCGGTTCGCCTTCTGGCCGCTCTGCAGGTGAAACCCGGTCATCGTGTTCTCGAAATCGGTACCGGCAGCGGTTTTACAGCCGCCGTGATCGGCCGCATCGCAGAACGGGTGCTGACCGTAGATCGCTATAAGACGCTCACCGTTGCGGCGCAGGCCCGCGTTGACGCACTTGGAATGCGCAACGTCATCGTACGACAGGCGGATGGCAGCAACGGGATGCCGGGCGAGGGCACGTTCGATCGGATATTCGTGACCACGGCATTTACGGTTCTGCCGCGATTCTATGCGGAGCAGCTGACCCATGGCGGTTCGATGGTTGCGCCGCTGATCGGCGACGACGAGACCTGCATGATGGTGAGGCTCACCAAGACCGGGAGCCGATTCGAACGGGAAGACCTGTTCACCGTGCCATTCCTGCCGATCATTCCGCAGATGGCGGCAGCGCTTTAAGCTGGTTCGGCATTGGTTCCGCTCCTGCCACGCGCTTCCAACTCATGGTTAGCGAATTATCAAAAAAATTGCATCTCTTCCGACACTTTAACCCCACAGTAAGACTAACGCGCTTTAATGACTCCCACGATGGTTGCGTGAGTGTAGGTCGAGTCCATGCGTGTCAACAGTGCACAAAAAGTCGGAAAATCAGTAGCTAAGCTCGCAGTTGCGGCTTTGCTTGCGAGTGCGGCCACTGGCTGCAGCTCGGATTCGAGCCGTTTCTCCGGGCTGTTCTCCAAAGATGAGCTGACAACGGCTTCAATACCCCAGCGTCCGGTCGGCGGGGCCTATGGCCAGGCGCCAATGCCGCGCGACGATGTGCGGTCGGGCCAGGCGGTGGCACCGGTCCAGCAGGATTACGGTTCGCGAAATACCGCGATGAACCAGCCTTATCCGGCCCAGTCCGGCGGCTATTCATCACCGGCCCGCGCCGCTTCGGCGCCGATGGCCGTCCAGCGCAACGAGTTGGCAGCTCCCGGCATGCCTTCTGCTCAGGCGTCGGCTCCCATGGCGTCCCGTGCACCGATGGCGGCTGACCGCGGTCCGGGCACTCGCCAGGAATCCATGGCCCAGTCATACCCGGGTCGTAGCGGTAGTTCGCAGTCTCTGACGGCTCCCACACCGTCGACCGCTCGAGGCGACAACCTGACAACGGCTTCGACGAAGCCGATGTCCGGCTGGTCTTCGGTCAACGCTCCGCGGGTAACGCTCAGGGCAGGCGAGACCGCATCGACCCTGTCTTCCCGCTACGGCGTTCCTGAAAAGGAAATCCTGAAGGCCAATGGCGGCGCTGTGAAGCCGGGCCAGACGATTGTCATCCCGACCTTCGGCCCGTCCCGCAATTCCGCGAAGACTGCGGCGTCCGATATCGACCTGCAGAACAAGGCGCCAGCGCCCACCCAGCAGACCGAGCAGAAGGTTGCCGTTCTGCCAACGCCGACCCGCGACAAGGCGATGGCGGAGCCTGGCAAGATCTCACCTCCGGGCGGAAAGCCTCTCGGTGGCACCTACACGGTCAAGCCTGGCGACAGCCTTGCAAAGATCGCTCGCGAAACCGGCACGCCGATTGATCAGCTGAAGGCCGCAAACGGCTTGTCGGCTGACGGTGTACGAATTGGCCAGACCCTGAAGGTCGGTGGTAGCTCGGTTGCGACCGATCCGGTCAGAACCGCATCCATCCCGGAAAAGCCGGCTGCCCAGCCTAAGCCTGCTGCACCGTCGCCTGTCGCCGAAGCAGCACCCGCAAAGCCTGCGCCACAGGAAACAGCATCGCTGTCGGACGTCGAGAAGAAGTCCGATGTGTCTGCTGCTGCACCACAGTCGACCGGCATTTCCAAATACCGCTGGCCTGTCAGCGGTGCGGTCATCGCCGGCTACGGCGCCAACGTCAACGGCAGCCGCAATGACGGTATCGACATCTCGGTTCCCGAGGGCACGCCGATCAAGGCTGCAGAAAACGGCGTCGTCATCTATGCCGGCAACGGCCTGAAGCAGCTCGGAAACACCGTTCTGGTTCGCCACGACGATGGCAAGGTCACCGTTTACGGCCACGCCGGCAACATCAACGTCACGCGCGGCCAGAAGGTCACCCGCGGCCAGACTGTCGCGGCGTCCGGCATGAGCGGCGACGCTCAGCGTCCGCAGGTCCACTTCGAGGTGCGCAAGGATGCGACACCGGTCAACCCCATCACTTTCCTTGAATAATTGTAGTGCGTTTCAAGGGGACGGGAGAAAAGCGCAGCTTCGGCTGCGCTTTTTTCGTTTTGGGCTGCTTCAAGAACTCACGGCGTGAGTGTCTTGCGCATCCGCCCGGCGAGATCCTGGATATACTGCCACGCGACGCGGCCGGAACGCCCGCCGCGCGTCGTCGCCCAGGCGAGCGCCTCGTGGTGCAGGGTTTCGCGGTTGAGGCCGAGATCGAAATGGTCGGCATAGCCGTCGATCATGGTCAGGTAGTCGTCCTGACTACACTTGTGGAACCCGAGCCAAAGCCCGAAACGATCCGAGAGCGAAACCTTCTCCTCGACCGCTTCGGACGGGTTGATCGCCGTCGACTGCTCGTTTTCCAGCATATGCCGCGGCAAAAGGTGGCGCCGGTTCGATGTGGCGTAGAACAGGACGTTGTCCGGCCGGCCTTCTATGCCACCGTCGAGCGCTGCCTTCAGAGACTTGTAGGCCGTATCGTCGTTGTCGAAGGACAGATCGTCGCAAAACACGATGATGCGATGGCCGGATGCCTTGAGGATGTCGAGTAGCGCCGGCAGCGAGGCGATATCCTCGCGGTGGACTTCGACCAGTTTCAGCGAGACACCGGTCGACGCGCGGATATCCTCGTGCACGGCCTTGACCAGCGACGACTTGCCCATGCCGCGCGCGCCCCAGAGAAGGACGTTGTTTGCCGGATAACCTTCGGCAAACCGCAACGTGTTTTCCTGCAGGATGTCGCGCACGTGGTCAACGCCACGGATCAGGGTGAGGGCCACGCGGTTGGGGCGTGGCACGGGCTGCAGGCGCTGGCTTGTCGGCACCCAGACAAAGCAATCCGCGACAGTCCAGTCATTGACCGCTGGTGGAGGGCCCGCCAGCCGCTCGACCGCGTCGGCGAGCCTGCGCACTTCAGAAAGGATCAGGGCGTTGAACTCGTCGGTCATCTGGTATTCCTCAAGACTTTTGGTCGTCGGTCGCGCCCTCTCGGTCGCTTTTTTCAGCAGGTAACATGCTCGTTATTGCATCAAAAGCCGTAGAGCCGTGGATTCAGTACGCGGGAGGACCGCTTTCTGTTGCATTCCCCCGTGTCACAACTATATTCCGGCGGCTTATGACAGGGGGCTCGGCGCCTCCGCTTATCGTTTAGGAGTTCTTGATGTTCATTACTGAGGCATTCGCGCAGGCGGGTGGAGCGGCGCCGGCGGCTTCCGCAACAGACTCGATTCTGCAGATGGTGCTGCTCTTCGCACCTCTGATGGTGGTCTGGTATTTCTTCCTGATCCGTCCGCAGCGCGCCCAGGCCAAGAAACGCCAGGAGACCCTGACGAGCATTCGCCGTGGCGACCAGGTTGTGCTTGGCGGCGGCCTCGTCGGCCGGGTTTCGAAGGTTGTCGATGACAACGAAGTCGAAGTCGAAATCGCCGACGG
The DNA here is from genome assembly GCF_001423425.1 of Rhizobium sp. Leaf306. GTDB lineage: Bacteria > Pseudomonadota > Alphaproteobacteria > Rhizobiales > Rhizobiaceae > Neorhizobium > Neorhizobium soli. The sequence continues at coordinate 1,088,596 of NZ_LMNX01000002.1, read as the reverse complement.
CGTAAAGGTCCGCGCAATGCGCGCCTACATCGCCGAAGTCCGCGTCAAGGGCGAGCCTGTCAAGGCCGACACCGCGTCCTGACATCCGGCAGGCCCGCTCTGGCGGGCCTTTCCATTTTCTAATCAATCAAGGACGCGGTAATGGCAAAAGGGATCGAGATACGCGAAGCCCATTTCCCCGGTCGCGCCCAGATCGATGCCTACGGCAATGGCGGTTTCCGTTTTGCCGACATGTCGCATCGCGGGTCGATCCTCTGCCTTCCCTCAGGGATACACGGCTGGGATCTGAGCGAAGGTGAGCCCCTTACGGTATCCTCCCTCTACAAGGTCCTCGACGAAGCCTCAGGCATTGAGGTCTTGCTGATCGGCACGGGCCAGAACCTGAAGCCGATACCTGCAGAGGTGAAAGCCGCATTGAAGGCGAAGGGCATCTCTTCCGACCCGATGAGCACCGGTGCTGCCGTGCGCACCTACAATATCATGCTCGCCGAATCCCGTGCCGTCGCCGTCGCGCTGATTGCCGTCTGACCCATGAGTGACGATCGTTCAACGAATGGCGAACTCTGTCTCGCGACGCTGCGAGACACGGACCGCGATCGCTATCTCGCATGCCTCCTGTCTCCGGAAGACAAGCGCCCGGCATTGGCCGCGCTCTACGCCTTCAACGCCGAAATTGCGCGCGTCCGGGACATGGTCCGCGAGCCGCTTCCGGGAGAGATCCGCCTGCAATGGTGGCGGGATTCCCTTGAGGGTGGAAGTCAGGCAGACGGGCTGGGAGACACGGGCGGCAATCCGATCGCTGCAGGACTGCAGGATGCGATCGAAACCTATCGGCTGCCGCGTCAAACGCTTGTCGCCATGACGGAAGCGCGAATCTTCGATCTCTACGACGATCCGCTCACTGACCGCAACGCGCTGGAAGGCTATGCTGGCGAAACCGCCTCGGCTTTGATCCAGCTTGCAAGCCTCATCCTTTCGCCCGAAGATGCCGCAAGGTCCGCGCCGGCGGCCGGCCATGCGGGTGTTGCGCAGGCGATCGCCGGTTTCATCCTGCTTTTGCCGATCCATCGGCGCCGCAACCAGCTTTACCTCCCGCTCGATCTTCTAGCTGCCACCGGCCTTGACCGCGACAGCTTTCTGGTGGGCAGCGACAAACCTCGCATTTCCGCAGCAATTCAGGCCTTTGCCGGCCTTGGCCTCGAGCATCTCGACAAGGCACGACGTGCCGGTCCTCTTCCGTCCGCGCTCGTGCCGGCCTTCGTGCCGGTAGCGCTTGTCGAGCCGGTTCTGAAGCGCGCTTCACGCCGGGGTGCCGATGCTCTCGACGGAGACATGCAGTCTCCCCAATGGCGTCGTCAGTTGCGGATGCTGAAGGCTGCCGTCCTCAAACGCTTCTAGCGATCGCCAGTCGCCACGCTTCACGCAAGCCTTGGGGGATAAATGCCCTCTATCGGCAGGTGCGCATCTGCCATCAGTGGAGAAGCAGTCTTGAGCCCTTTGGTAGTTTGGTCGATCGCCATCGGCGTGATGCTGGCCTTGGCCTTTTATGTTACCCGCCTGGTCAAGCACAGTGACGAGGACAGCCTTCACGATATGGGACTGGCGATACTCGAATTCGGTCGCGCCTATCCTGCCGAAGCCATCAGGAGCCTGCACAGCACAGCCGATGCGAACACGATCTTCGTGCGACTGCACGACAATAAGTCAGGCATCATGCGCAACCGTGGCAATCATTTCGCATGCCACGTAATCCGGCCCGGCCGCGTGCGGGTCACGCCGACGCCCGAACCGAAAGGCTTTTCGGCCGAATTCCTGGACTCCCCGACACAGAACGGAACTTTCGTGTTCAAGAATGAAAACGAGGCGGCAGAAGTGTCGCTTTGGCTTCTCGACAATTACGTGAGCGTTGCCGATCGACAGCTTTCGGCCGAACCGCAGCCGGCTTCAAACACCGGCCGCTCCGATTAGGCCTTTAAGCGATACCCAGCCACTCACGGCAGTCCTTCAGCGCGCGAACCGACATCAACTGCCGTTTCATGATCGTCTTGTCCTTGCCGCGAAAGCGTTTGACGCCTTCGGGTTTGACGATCGAGCCGGGAGCAAGATCCGGGAACAGGCCGAAATTGACATTCATCGGCTGGAAGGACCGTTTGCCGGGCTCTTCGTCGTGGACCAGATGCCCCCCGGTGATATGCCCAAGCAGAGAACCGAAGGCCGTTGTCGCCGGCGGCGGGACGATTTCTTCGCCCTTGCGCTCGGCAGCCGCAAAACGACCAGCCAGAAGACCGATTGCCGAACTCTCCACATAGCCCTCGCAGCCGGTGATCTGACCGGCGAATCGCAGGCCCGGCCGGCTCTTCAAAGTCAGCGAGTGATCGAGCAGCATCGGTGACTGGATATAGGTGTTGCGATGCAGGCCGCCGAGCCGTGCGAATTCCGCGTTCTGCAGCCCCGGGATCATCCGGAAGATCTCGGCCTGCGCGCCATACTTCAGCTTGGTCTGGAACCCGACCATATTGTAGAGCGTGCCAAGTGCATTGTCCTGCCGCAGTTGGACGACGGCATAGGCCTTGACGGTCGGATTGTGTGAATTGGTAAGCCCCATCGGCTTCATCGGACCGTGGCGCAGCGTTTCGCGCCCACGCTCCGCCATGACCTCGATCGGCAGGCAGCCATCGAAATAGGGCGTGCCTTCCCATTCCTTGAAGCCGACCGTATCGCCCGCAATCAGTGCATCGAGAAAGGCATTGTACTGCGCTTCGTCGAGCGGGCAGTTGATGTAATCCTTGCCTGTGCCGCCGGGCCCGACCTTGTCGTAGCGCGACTGGTACCAGCAGATATCCATATCGATCGATTCGCGGTGGACGATCGGCGCGATCGCGTCGAAGAAGGCGAGCTGGTCCTCTCCGGTCTCGGCCTGGATCGACTTTGCGAGATCGGGCGACGTCAGAGGACCGGTCGCGACGACGGCCAAGTCCCATTCCGCCGGCGGTAGACCGTGAATTTCCTCTCGCACAACGGTGATCAGCGGATGGTTTTCGATCGCCTGCGTGACTGCATGAGAGAAACCGTCGCGGTCGACCGCAAGTGCGCCGCCGGCCGGGACCTGATTTTTGTCGGCGCAGGCCATGATCAAAGAGCCGGCCAGCCTCATTTCTGCATGGATGACGCCGACGGCATTGGCCGTCGCATCATCGGAGCGGAAAGAGTTCGAGCAGACGAGCTCGGCGAGACCGTCCGTGCGGTGGGCATCGGTGCCGCGCACGCCGCGCATCTCGTGGAGAATGACGGGGATGCCGGCCTCAGCGATCTGCCAGGATGCTTCGGAGCCGGCAAGGCCGCCACCGACGACGTGGATTGGGGCAGGGGTAGACGAATTCGATATGGTGCTCATGTCCGGCTCATTATCACGGCATTCGAACGGCCGGAATCAAAAAGGCACCTAAAAAGGTGCCTCTGATCATTCCTTGGGTGTCTCTTTGATCTTTTCGGATCATTGCGACTATCGTTCTATCGCCATCGCGACATCATATCGCGCTGGTCCATCACAATGGATGGATTAACGGAAGGAACGAGCGGCGATGCCGCGGATGTCGTAGCGGGTCAGACCAATGTCGTTGAGCGCCTGGTTGGAAAGGCTGCCGAGTTCATTGATCGTACGGCGGTAGCTGATCCAGTTCTTAGCGATGCGGATCGGGTTCATTTGGTGTTTCCTCAATCATCTTTTTCCCAGTGATCTATCGTCACCGGCGATGAGCTTCATATAGGTGAGACGCGCCGAAAGGTGCAGTGCAAAAAATGTGCGACTGCCATGCGTTTGTGCAATGAGTTGATGCTTTTTGCAGCTTCGTACGAAAAAGCAGCAGCAGCCGTTTCGCTGCGTGAAGCACTATGCACAAACGAAAAACGCCTCCCGAAGGAGGCGCTTTTAAACGGTAGACCGTTGGTCGTTCTTTAGATTTTAGAAGCCGACTGCCGTGCGTGCAACGCGACGGATGTCGGAGCGGCCAATACCGAGGTCAGAGAGTTCGCGGTCCGACATGCGGCCGAGTTCCGAAACCGTTTCGCGGTACTTGCGCCAGTCGTTCAGCTTCTTTGCGATTTTCATGGTCGTTTCCTTCGTTGGTCAATGCCGGCTAATTGCTTCCGGCTGCGTTGCTAATCGTTTTAAATGCTGCGCTGCGAAGGAAAAAGCGCGCATTTCGTATGCCACCTATGCATCTGTTGCATTGCATGCAGAAGGATCGTGCGGAAACTAGCTGTATCTGACCATAATTTGATCAGGCGCTGAATTTTACGTCTATTACACCCACAATGAAGGCGCGTAGGGCCGTTTCTGTCCTGCTTGCCAGCTCGACCCGAGGCGAACGCAGTCTCCCTTTTGATCATCATCAAACAGGCGTCACAAACCTTCATTTTTCCTTTGCGTGTAGGAAAACGGGTGTTATAGAGACGCGCGCTCCGGAAGGCCTCTGGCCGCTAGAGTTTCGATGCCTAGGGGCGCGGGTATGGTGAAATTGGTAGACACGCCAGATTTAGGTTCTGGTGCCGCAAGGCGTGGGAGTTCAAGTCTCTCTACCCGCACCAGGATCGCTGGACGCGCTGTTCGCCGGTAACGGCAGGACGCGCTGCTTATGAAAGCCGCGGCTGGTCACTTTTTAGTTCCGGTGGTGTGCTCACGAAAAACACGAACGGCTGTATGGGCGCCGCCGCCACGATAAGAAGGTATAAAAATGCAGGTTACCGAAACGCTCGCTGAAGGGCTGAAGCGCGAAATCAAGGTCGTTATCCCTAAGCAGGATATGGAAGCCGAGCTCAACGTTCGTCTGGCCGATGCCAAGGACAAGGTTCGCATCAACGGATTCCGTCCGGGCAAGGTGCCGCTTTCACACCTCAAGAAGACCTATGGCAAGTCGATCATGGCTGATCTCGTCAACGAGATCGTCCGCGAACGCCCCACCAAGATTCTCTCCGAGCGCGGCGAGAAGTCGGCAACGCAGCCTTCGGTGTCGATGACCGAAGACGAGGCGGAAGCCGAAAAGATCCTCAATGCACAGGCTGATTTCGAATTCACCCTGACCTATGAAGTGATCCCGCCGATCGAGCTGAAGTCGACTGACGGTATCACCGTCGAGCGCGAAGTCGTTGAAGTGTCGGAAGACGAAGTCAACGAGCAGATCCTCAAGATCGCCGAAAGCGCTCGCACGTTCGAGACAAAGGACGGCGTTGCCGCTGAAGGCGATCGCGTCACCATGAACTACCTCGGCAAGGTCGATGGCGAAGCCTTCGATGGCGGCACTGCTGAAGACGCAGAACTGGTCATCGGTTCCGGTCGCTTCATCCCGGGCTTCGAAGACCAGCTGGTCGGCGTCAAGTCGGGCGACGAAAAGCAGATCACCGTGACCTTCCCGTCCGAATATCCGGCTCCGAACCTGGCTGGCAAGGACGCGACCTTCGACATCACCGTCAAGGACATCGCTGCTCCGGCTGCCGTCGAGATCAACGACGAACTTGCTTCGACGCTTGGCATCGAATCGGTCGATCGTCTGAAGGAAATCGTCCGCGGCCAGATCGAAAGCCAGTACGGCAACGTCACGCGTCAGAAGGTCAAGCGTCAGATCCTCGACCAGCTCGACGAGATGTACAAGTTCGACGCGCCGCAGGGCCTCGTTGACGCCGAGTTCGACAACATCTGGCGCCAGATCAACACCGATCTGCAGCAGTCGGGCAAGACGTTTGAAGACGAAGAAACGACTGAGGAAGAAGCACGCGAAGAATATCGCAAGCTTGCCGAACGTCGCGTCCGTCTCGGCCTGGTTCTCTCCGAAATCGGCGAAAAGGCCGGCGTCGAAGTAACCGAGGAAGAAATGCAGCGCGCACTCTACGCACAGCTGCAGCAGTTCCCGGGCCAGCAGAAGGAAATCCTTGATTTCTTCCGCAACACCCCAGGCGCTTCCGCTTCGCTGCGTGCCCCGATCTTTGAAGAAAAGGTCGTCGACCATCTCCTGTCCGAGGTCAAGGTCACCGACAAGACCGTGACGAAGGAAGAGCTGCTCGCCGAAGAAGAAGGCGAAGACGCCGACAAGCCTGCCAAGAAGAAGGCCTCGCCGAAGAAGGCAAAGGCTGAAGCTTCCGAGGCTGCAGAAGGCGAAGAAGCCGCTGCTCCGAAGAAGAAGGCAGCACCGAAGAAGAAGGCCGCTGAAGACAGCGCCGAGTAATCTTCTAAAATACGAATTGACGAAGGGCCGGGCAGGAAACTGCTCGGCCTTTTGCGTTGTGTTGCATCACGGCTGCTTGCGAAATCAACATGAATGCATCCGGCTGGCGGCATCCTGAAACCCCAAGACATCCGACCCATCCCGTGACATAAGGCTCGCCGAACGCGTCCTCACTTTCCGGCAGCCATGATCCGCATCGAGAATATCAGCAAGTCCAACAGTTCCCGCATTCTCTACATTGAGACCTCTGCGGCCCTGAACCGCGGCGAAAAGATCGGTCTCGTTGGCCCGAACGGGGCGGGCAAGACGACTCTGTTCCGGATGATCACCGGCCAGGAACTGCCCGATGAGGGACAGGTCACGGTCGAGAAGCATGTGACGATCGGCTATTTCAATCAGGACGTCGGAGAAATGTCGGGCGTCAGCGCCGTCACCGAGGTGATGGACGGGGCAGGGCCAGTCAGCAGCGTTGCCGCCGAACTGCGCTCGCTCGAAGCCGCGATGGTCGATCCCGACCGGATGGACGAGATGGATGCCATCATCGATCGCTATGGCGAGGTACAGGCGCGTTACGAGGAGCTGGACGGCTATGGGCTGGAAAGCCGCGCTCGCGAGGTTCTGGCAGGCCTCTCCTTCAGCGAAGAGATGATGGACGGCGACGTCGGCAAACTGTCCGGCGGATGGAAGATGCGCGTGGCGCTTGCCCGCATCCTCTTGATGCGCCCGGACGTCATGCTGCTGGACGAACCGTCCAACCACCTGGATCTCGAAAGCCTGATCTGGCTTGAGGAGTTCCTCAAGAACTACGACGGCGCCTTGCTGATGACCTCGCATGACCGTGAGTTCATGAACCGGATCGTCAACAAGATCATCGAGATCGATGCCGGATCGCTCAACACCTATGCCGGCGATTACGGCTTTTACGAACAGCAGCGGGCGCAGAACGAGAAGCAGCAGCTGGCCCAGTTCGAGCGGCAGCAGGCGATGCTGGCCAAAGAGATCAAGTTCATCGAGCGCTTCAAGGCGCGCGCGTCGCACGCAGCCCAGGTGCAGAGCCGTGTGAAGAAGCTCGACAAGATCGAGCGGGTGGAACCGCCGCGCCGCCGCCAGACGGTCGCCTTCGAATTCCAGCAGGCACCGCGTTCCGGTGAGGATGTTGCAAACCTCAAGGGTGTCCACAAGGCCTATGGCAGCCGCGTGATCTATGACGGACTGGATTTCATGATCCGCCGCAAGGAACGCTGGTGCATCATGGGCATCAACGGCGCTGGCAAATCGACCCTTCTCAAGCTGATCGCAGGTTCGGCGGCACCCGACGTCGGATCCGTCGCGATCGGCGCCAGTGTCAAGATGGGCTATTTCGCCCAGCATGCCATGGATGTGCTGGATGGCGAGCAGACCGTGTTCGAATGGCTGGAGTCCGAGTTCCCGCGGGCCGGGCAGGGCGCGCTTCGCACCCTTGCCGGATGCTTCGGCTTTTCAGGCGATGACGTGGAGAAGAGATGCCGGGTTCTGTCCGGCGGAGAAAAGGCCCGTCTCGTCATGGCGGCCATGCTGTTTGATCCGCCGAATTTCCTGGTGCTGGACGAGCCCACCAACCACCTGGATCTCGATACCAAGGAAATGCTGATCAAGGCGCTCGCCGACTATGACGGCACGATGCTGTTCGTCAGCCATGACCGGCATTTTCTGGCCGAGCTGTCCAACCGGGTGTTGGAAGTGACCGCGGACGGCGTTCATCGTTTCGATGGCGGCTACACGGAATATGTCGAACGCACGGGTTACGAGGCGCCGGGTCTCGCAAGCTGATCCTGGACCAACCGACGCATCGTGAGGAGTCACAGTGAGCAGCCTACATCACCGGGTGGTGATGTAGGCACGGTGTCACTCGTGGATCGTGTAGGATCCCATCTTGCAGAGGTCCTGCGAGTCCTCGAGGTCCTCGAGGCCTGAATCCTCGGTGAACTCGAAGCGCAGATCGTATTTGCAGACCCTGCGACCGTCAGCGATGGTGATCTCGATACTCTCGCCGGGCTCGAGAACATCCTTGCCGAACACATCTTCTTCCCAGTCGTCAACACCGACGGGCGACGTATAGAAACGCTCAAGCGTGCCGCTGGTCTTGTTCTTCAAGGTAAAGACGAGATCCGAGGCGTTGGATGTAGTGGTGCATGCAAAAAGAGCCGCCAGTGCAGCGGCCGCAATAAGTACAGTCTTTCTCACGGTAGTGTCCCTCAACCCAGAATTGGGGTAGGGAACATCTATCATTTCCATAACCGCAGACAACTAGCATGTTGGTTCATCATTAATTGTAGAGTATTGATAAACCGCAACTAATTAAGCCGTGCAGCATTGTCGGTGTCATCGGCGGAACGCGAGGTATCGCTGTGAAACCCGGCAGGAATACTGCTCAAAGTCCGGTTTAAGCCGCCTTGCTGGAAGCGTCTCTCAAAGCGGCTTGCGATACTGGATAAACCCTGGCGCCACAGCGACACGGTCATAGAGACGCCTCGCGGCTGTGTTGTCTTCCTGCGTCAGCCAGTAGAGCCGACCGGCATTCTGGTCGCGCGCGAGCAGTGCCACCTTCTCGATCAGGGCTTCCCCCACGCCGCGTCCACGCTGGCTGCTGTCGACGTAGAGGTCCTGCAGATAGCAGGTCATGTCAGGTAACCAGGTCGAGCGGTGGAAGACGACATGCACGATGCCGACCATCTGCCCGTTCTCGTCGAAAGCGCCAAGTGCCTGCAGGGGCTCGTCATCATGGTGAAAGCGGGACCACGTGATGTCGTACTGTTCTTTCGGCAGTTCCGACTCGTAGAACTCGAGATAGGCTCTGAACAGGGGTTCCCATGCGGCACGGTCGGCAGGCTCAAGCGGGCGGATTGTCGTCACGGGCATCTCCTCGAGCAAAAAACAGAAACGGCGGGGAGTATACCCCGCCGTTTGCCGAATTCTACTGAAGAGATGAGGCTTAGGCAGCCATGGCCGTCTTCAGGTTTTCATCGATCTTGTCGAGGAAGGCAGTCGTGGACAGCCAAGGCTGTTCCGGGCCGATCAGAAGCGCCAGATCCTTGGTCATGTAGCCCTGTTCGACCGTGTCGACGCAGACGGTTTCGAGCGTGGTGGCAAAGGTTGCCAGTTCGGCGTTGTCATCCAGCTTCGCACGGTGCGCGAGGCCACGGGTCCAGGCGAAGATCGAGGCGATCGAGTTCGTCGAGGTTTCCTGGCCCTTCTGGTGCTGGCGGTAGTGGCGCGTTACCGTGCCATGCGCAGCTTCGGCTTCGACCGTGCGGCCATCCGGCGACAAGAGAACCGAGGTCATCAGGCCGAGCGAGCCGAAGCCCTGCGCAACTGTGTCGGACTGGACGTCGCCGTCGTAGTTCTTGCACGCCCAGACGTAACCGCCGGACCACTTCAGAGCCGATGCGACCATGTCGTCGATCAGGCGGTGTTCGTAGGTGATGCCGATTTCGGCGAACTTCGCCTTGAATTCAGCCTGGTAAACTTCTTCAAAGATATCCTTGAAGCGGCCGTCATAGGCCTTGAGGATGGTGTTCTTGGTCGACAGGTAGACCGGCCACTTCCGCATCAGGCCGTACATCATCGAAGCGCGCGCGAATTCGCGGATCGATTCGTCGAGGTTGTACATCGCCATGGCAACGCCGGCGCCTGGGGCGTCGAACACGTCCTTTTCGATAACCTGGCCGTCTTCACCGACGAACTTGATCGTCAGCTTGCCCTTGCCGGGGAACTTGAAATCGGTCGCCTTGTACTGGTCGCCGAAAGCATGGCGTCCGACAACGATCGGCTTGGTCCAGCCGGGAACGAGGCGCGGCACGTTCTGGCAGATGATCGGCTCGCGGAAGATAACGCCGCCGAGGATGTTGCGGATCGTGCCGTTCGGGCTCTTCCACATCTGCTTGAGATTGAATTCCTTCACGCGGTCTTCGTCCGGCGTGATCGTCGCGCACTTGATGCCGACGCCGTGCTTCTTGATTGCGTGAGCCGCATCGACGGTGACCTGGTCGTTCGTCGCATCACGGTTCTCGACGGAAAGGTCGTAATATTCGATGTCGAGATCGAGATAGGGAAGGATCAGCTTGTCCTTGATGAGCTGCCATATGATGCGGGTCATCTCGTCGCCGTCGAGATCGACGACCGGGTTCGCTACCTTGATCTTCTGCATGGACTTCCTCTTGCCGTAATGGGCCGTTTAGGCCTCAAAAATGATCAACGGGGGCGCTATAGCATCGCGGGGAAGAGAACGCAAAGATGGTGCGGTCTGATATGGCGCGATTCGGTTAGAAAATTGGAACATGCGCTCGCCATCATCATACTGCCTGAAATTGGCCCTCAAGATTGAGCATTGCCAAACATCGGGCGCGGCGTAATGTCCGCCAAAACTCATCGCAGCACTGGATCTATGATATGCGGATACTCCCGCTTCTTTCTCTCTTCACCCTGATTTCCACCGGCGTTCTGGCGGCGGATGTGACCGATCCGGTAAAGGCGGTGATGAAGATCACCGAAGACAACTGGAATACGGTAGATAGTGACTGGAAGTCGCTGTTCGATCCCGAGCCGATCCAGCAGAATTTTAGCAAGTCGTTCCAGACTGCCTACTCGGAAGCGTCCAAGCACCCCGCTTACGAAACCGAAAACAATGCCCCCGGCGATCCGTTCGGCTACGACGTCGTCACGAGTTCGCAGGACGGCTGCCCGCTGAAGGACGTCACCATCGTGCCGGCACCGGCGGCAAATGGCGTGTCGGATGTGAAGGTCACGTTCAAGCAGTGGGCCTGCATCGATGATGCGGAAATGAAGGACAGCGTTTCGGAAGTGCATTTCGACGTGATCGAGGAAGACGGCAAGCCGGTCATCAAGGACATCCACCGCGTTGTCGAGAATGAAAGCGATTCGCTCGTCGAAGAGATGCAATCAATCGCCAAGGGCGAGTAGAGGGAAGCAAACCTTCTGAAAGCCTTGCTCTTCATCCATCCGGCGGCTATCTGCCCAGCCTGAAATTGTTGGGATTAAGCGATGTCAGGTACGAATAGCGAGCGCGAGCTCATTGCCGAGGGCCCGGCCATCATTCTGGTGGAACCGCAACTGGGCGAAAACATCGGCATGGTGGCGCGCGCCATGGCCAATTTCGGCTTGGCGGAACTGCGCCTCGTCAGTCCTCGTGATGGTTGGCCAAACGAGAAGGCGAGGTCTGCCGCGTCGAAGGCTGACCACGTCATCGATGGAGCCGTCGTCTTCGAGACGCTGGAAGACGCGACCCGCGACCTGAACTTCGTCTATGCCACGACGGCGCGCGAACGCTACGGCTTCAAGCCCGTTCGGTCACCGGTCTATGCGGCGTCCACATTGCGTGAGAAATTCAAGGCAGGTGAAAAGACCGGCATTCTGTTTGGCCGCGAACGCTGGGGTTTGAGCAACGAAGAGGTGGCGCTCGCCGACGAGATCGTCACCTTCCCGGTCAATCCGGCCTTCGCCTCGCTCAATATCGCCCAGGCGGTTTTGCTGATGTCCTATGACTGGATGAAATCCGGCATGGACGATATCGAGGAAACCCGCTTCCAGCCGATCGAGCAGCGGCCCTCGACGAAGGACCAAGTGTTCGGCATGTTCGAGCAGATCGAGGAAGCGCTCGATGCCCGAGGCTACTTCCATCCGCCTGAGAAGAAGCCGAAGATGATCGACAATCTGCGCGCGGTCCTTTCGCGGCGGAGCTTTTCGGAGCAGGAAGTCAGCGTGTTTCGCGGCGTGATCAAATCGCTGGATGCCTTTCCTCGTCAATGGCCACGAAAAACGACGCCGAGGCAGAAGAAGGCCGACGTGACCGGGGAGACCGAAGGCAATGGCGGCGACGAATGACCTGAAGCCGGTGCTGATGTTCGATTCGGGCATCGGCGGACTGACTGTGCTGCGTGAGGCGCGCGTGCTGATGCCAGAGCGCGGTTTCATCTATGTCGCCGACGACGCGGGCTTCCCATACGGCGGATGGGAGGAGGAGGCGCTGACGGCGCGGATCCTGTCGCAGTTCGAGCGCCTGCTGAACGACTACCAGCCGGAAATCTCCATCATCGCCTGCAATACAGCGTTCACGCTGGCAGGGGCGGCGCTTCGGGAACGGTTTCCCGAAATGACATTCGTCGGCACCGTGCCGGCGATCAAGCCTGCAGCCGAGCGAACCCGCTCCGGCCTCGTGTCCGTCCTCGCAACGCCCGGCACCGTCAAGCGCGCCTATACGCGTGATCTGATCCAGTCCTTCGCCACCCAGTGCCACGTCCGGCTTGTCGGATCGGAAAACCTCGCCCGCATGGCGGAAGCCTATATCCGCGGCGAGACCCTGTCGGACGACGCTGTCCTAGCCGAAATCATGCCCTGCTTCGTCGAGAAGGACGGCCGCAAGACCGATATCGTCGTTCTCGCCTGTACGCATTATCCCTTCATGGCGAACCTGTTCCGCCGCCTGGCACCCTGGCCGGTCGACTGGCTCGATCCGGCGGAAGCGATCGCCCGACAGGCCCGGCGCAAGGTGCCGCTTCTGGAGGGTGCACAACACCCCGGCGAATTCGACTTCGCGGTGTTCACCTCAGGCAATCCGGATTTCGCCACGCAGCGGCTGATGCAAGGGTTTGGTTTGCGGGTCTAGCCCTCTTGTCATCGGCTGAATTCGGTGGCTTGCTCGGCCTATCGGATCAGGAGCAGACACGATGTCGATTGAAAACTGGCTGGCCTTCGTCGCCGCATCCGCCATTCTTCTGGCCATTCCCGGACCGACGATTTTGCTCGTGATCTCCTATGCGATGACGCACGGGCGAAAGGTGGCGACTGCGACAGTCGCTGGCGTGGCACTCGGGGACTTCACGGCAATGACCGCCTCGATGCTGGGGTTGGGCGCCTTGCTCGCCACATCGGCGATGCTGTTCACGATCCTCAAATGGGTGGGCGCCGCCTATCTCATCTATCTTGGCATCAAACTGTGGCGCGCACCCGTGATGGATCCAGAGGTCGCAGCCGGCGAGGCGGAGTTGCCGCAAGCCAGACCGTTGCGCATCCTGCTGCACACTTACGTGGTCACCGCGCTTAATCCGAAAGGCATCGTGTTCTTCGTCGCCTTCCTGCCGCAGTTTCTCGATCTGTCAAAACCGCTGTTCTTTCAGATGGCTGTTTTCGAGGTGACGTTTCTGGTTCTGGCGACGATCAACGCCACGCTCTACGGGCTTCTCGCCTCCCTGGCCCGCAACCAGATCCGCCGGCCACAGGTACAGAAAATAGTCAACCGGACCGGTGGATCGCTGATGATCGGGGCAGGGCTTCTGTCGCTCGGCTTCAAGCGGGCGGCGGCCTGACCGCAAAGCCTGTGCATTTCCTCTCTTGCACGGCGAAACGAATCCCTTTCTCTGTTAGTGAGAATGTTTGGGCGGTCTTTGACCGCGTGTAGACGGCATACGAGGTAAGGCATTGCAGGTCGGCATCGATATGGGAACTCTGACCGGGGGTGATCCGGCCAAGCTCGATATCGAGGAGCTTCTGGCAACGCGTCTCCTCGTCCAGGGCAACTCGGGCTCGGGCAAGTCGCATCTTCTGCGGCGGCTGCTGGAACAGTCCGCACCGTGGGTCCAGCAGGTCGTGATCGATCCGGAAGGTGATTTCGTCACGCTGGCCGACAAGTACGGTCATGTCGTGGTCGATGGCGAGCGCACCGAAGCCGAACTCGCGGGCATTGCCAACCGTATCCGCAAGAACCGCGTGTCCTGCGTCCTGACCCTCGAAGGCCTTGATCTCGAAGAGCAGATGCGCGCCGCCGCCGCCTTTTTGAACGGCTTGTTCGATGCCGATCGCGACTACTGGTATCCGGTTCTGGTCGTGGTCGACGAAGCCCAGATGTTTGCGCCATCCGTCGGGGGCGACGTCTCCGAAGATGCCCGCAAGATGTCGCTCGGGGCCATGACCAACCTGATGTGCCGCGGCCGTAAGCGCGGTCTTGCTGGTGTCATCGCCACGCAGCGCCTGGCAAAGCTTGCCAAGAACGTCGCGGCCGAGGCCTCCAACTTCCTCATGGGCCGCACCTTTCTCGATATTGACATGGCCCGCGCCGCGGACCTGCTCGGCATGGATCGGCGTCAGGCGGAAATGTTCCGCGATCTGAAGCGCGGCAACTTCGTCGCGCTCGGTCCGGCTCTGTCGCGTCGGCCTCTGCCGATCATCATCGGCAATGTCGAGACATCGGCCCGTTCGTCCAGCCCGAAGCTGATGCCGCTGCCGGATGCGCATCTGGATGTCGAAGGTCTCATCTTCACGCCGGATCCAGAAGAATTCACCCGGCCTTTGACGGCGAACCGCCGCCAGGCGCCGGCGCCACGGCCGACTACGGACATTCTGGCGGAACTCTCGCGCTCGACGCCTGCTTCCCTTCAGCCGGCTGCCGCCGAGCCGCGGACGCCGCTGCCCGTGCTTACGGTCGAGGAGCGTGAGGATCGGCTGATGGCGGTCATGGCGGAGATCCTCGATGATCCGCAATCTGCCTATCGAACGGATGCGGTTCTCTATCAGGACTTCCTCGTTCGCGCCCGCATGCGTCGTCTGCCGGGCCCGCCGCTGTCACTCAGCGATTTCCGTCGCCGCACGGCGATTGCCCGTTCCGGCGTCGATGCTGCGATGGCATCGAGCGAAGCCTGGACGACGGTGCTGTCCATGTCGAACAGTGTTTCGGATGATCTTCAGGGCGTGTTTCTGATGATGGCAAAGGCGGCACTCGGCGGCGAACCATGCCCGTCCGATGCACGCATTGCCCGCGCCTACGGCACGCACTCCGCGCGCCGCGCACGCCGTCTGCTGGGCTACTTTGAAGAGCAGGGGCTGGTCGTGGTCCATTCCGACTTCACCGGCAAGCGCATCGTCGCGTTTCCGGAGCTGCAGGCGGAAACGGCGCCCGGCAGTGCCGAAGCGCCTGATGAGGGCGATCTCAAGATTGCTGCGGAATAAGCCCGCAGCGAAGCGGCTGCTGTTGACATTTTGATGACAGCCGCCTAAAGACCCGCCAACGCCCGGTGGCAACACCGGGTGTTTCAACGACATGTCCCGTGGCACTCTCCGAACGCTTTTCGTGAGAAGCCTGTCAGAACCTCTAAATCGAGGTTCAGAGGAGGGCGTGTTTCCTTCATCCGGTTCGGCAACGAACCGGTGTAACTTTCTGAAAGGAAATACGATGAGCAAGCGCGAATCGTCTAAGTACAAAATCGATCGCCGTATGGGCGAAAACATCTGGGGCCGCCCGAAGTCGCCGGTTAACCGCCGCGAATACGGTCCTGGCCAGCACGGTCAGCGCCGCAAGGGCAAGCTTTCCGACTTCGGTGTGCAGCTGCGCGCCAAGCAGAAGCTGAAGGGCTACTACGGCGACATCCGCGAGAAGCAGTTCCGCGCGATCTATGAAGAAGCCAACCGCCGCAAGGGCGACACCGGTGAAAACTTGATCGGCCTGCTGGAATCGCGTCTGGACGCCATCGTCTACCGCGCAAAGTTCGTTCCGACCGTGTTCGCTGCTCGTCAGTTCGTCAACCACGGCCACGTCACGGTCAATGGCGTCAAGGTCAACATCGGTTCGTACCGCTGCAAGGCTGGCGACGTTGTCGAAGTTCGCCAGAAGTCGAAGCAGATGGTCACCGTTCTGGAAGCCGTTTCGCTCGCAGAACGCGACGTTCCTGACTACATCGAAGTCGATCACAACAAGATGGTTGCCACCTTCGCTCGCATCCCGAGCCTGGCCGATGTACCCTACGCGGTGATCATGGAACCGTCGCTGGTCGTCGAATTCTACTCGCGTTAACAGCGACACCATTTCAGACAAATGGCCCCGAGAGGGGCCATTTTTGTATCTGGTGTCATGTCGAACCCACAAAAAAAGCCGCTCCTTTCGGGGCGGCTTTTTGCTTGTCTCTTACGGTCATTCTTACCTGGAAGAGGTTTTCTTCTTTTCCGCCGTAACAGACGTCTCGACAGTAGTCGACGTGTTGGTGTCCGTCAGCTGGACCGTCTCGTGGTGTGCATCTCCCTTTGGCAGCTCGCCCATCCGGTTCCACGCATCAAGCCCGGCGATCTTGTAGGCTTCTGCAAGCGTCGGGTAGTTGAAGGTGTTCTCGACGAAGTACTCGACGGTGCCCTTCAGGTTGAGAACCGCCTGGCCGATATGCACGAGTTCGGTAGCGTTCTCGCCGATGATGTGCACGCCGAGGAGACGTCGCGTCTTCAATGAGAAGATCAGCTTCAACATGCCGTGGTCGAGGCCCATGATGTGGCCGCGGGAGGTCTCGCGGAAGCGCGCGATGCCGCATTCGTAGGGAATGCCGCGCTCCTTCATTTCCTCTTCCGTCAGGCCGCAGGTCGAAATCTCCGGCACGGCGTAGATCCCGTAGGGAAAATACTTCGGTGGCTCCTTGGCAATTGCGCCGACGGCGACGCGAGCGGCAATTCGGCCCTGTTCCATCGATGTCGAGGCAAGGCTCGGAAAGCCGATGACATCGCCCGCGGCATAGATGCCGGGGACGGAGGTCTCGAAGGTTTCCGGATTGACCTTCAGACGGCCGCGGTTATCGGCGTCGAGGCCGGCTGCTGCCAGGTTGAGGCTGTCGGTCGCGCCCATGCGGCCGGCGGCAAACAGCACCATGTCGGTGATGATCTTACGGCCGGTATCGATCGTGACCGAGACCTTGCCGTCGGGAAGGTGCTCCACCTTCTCGACCTTCTGGCCCAGCAACAGCTTCATGTTGCGGTCGCGCAGCTGGTAGGTGAAATCCTCGATGATCTCCTTGTCGATGAAGTCGAGCATCGTCGCCTTCGGATCGATGACGGTGACGGCGGTGTCGAGCGCGGAAAAGATCGTCGCATATTCGATACCGATAACGCCGGCGCCGATGACCACCATCGAGCGCGGCAGTTTTTCGATTTCGAGCAGTTCGTCGCTGTCGATCACCGTCTTGCCGTCGAAGGGCATGTAGTCTGGGCGAAACGGGCGCGTGCCGACGGCAAGCAGGATGCTTTTGGCTTTGACCTGAACCGCTTCTCCGTCGTCCTTCAGCACCTCCATCGTATCGGTCGACAGAAAGCTCGCCTTGCCACGAAGGTGCTGGACGCGGTTGCGGGCGAACTGGTGTTCGAGCACCTCGACTTCATGGTCGAGCGTGATCAGCAACCGGCGCCGAAGGTCCTCGGCACTGATCTCTTCCTTGACCCTGTAGGATCGGCCGTAGAAACCGCGCTCGCGCCAGCCGGAGAGGTTCAACGCGGTTTCGCGCAGCGTCTTCGACGGGATGGTGCCGGTATGCACGGAAACGCCGCCTACCCGTCGGCCCTGCTCGATGACGAGCACTTTCCGGTCGAGCTTGGCGGCTTGAATGGCTGCGCGGCGACCGGCAGGGCCGCTGCCGACAACAATGAGGTCGTACTGGTTCATGGACTGCTCCGCTTCTCGAATCCCGCTGTTACGCTGCAATAGCCTACCTGCGTCGTCTCCTACCAATCTATTCTGAATGTTTGATTGCAGGAAAGGCCGCAAGCGTAGAACGGCTGTCTCGGGTTGCGTATGTTTTGTGCAGAAAAATAGGATGCACAAAAAACGTCTTGACCCTCGCCGGGAAATGTCTTTCATTCGAACCAATCATGAATTGGTCCGGACAATGGTACGTTCAATGCAGACCGAACCCCAAGACAATTCCTACTACGCGTTGGAGAAGCTCCGCGATCTGATTCACTCGGAGAAATTCGGAGCGGAAGGGCGGCTGCCGACGGAGCGGGCGCTTGCTGAAACGCTCAATGTCGGGCGCCGTGCTGTTCGACGGGCGCTTGAGGTGCTCGAGTCGGAGGGGCTGATCTGGCGCCGCCAGGGTGCCGGAACCTTTGTCGGCGAAAAGCCTGACGGCTGGAGCGACCACGTCGACGCGCTGGTTGCCGGTACCGACATCATGGAAATCATGGAGGTTCGCCTTCGCCTGGAGCCACAGCTCGCCCAGCTTGCAGCGATGCGTGCAAAGCCCGCCGAAATCGAGCGCATGCGCTACCTGGCAGACAAGACCGGCCAGAGTTCGGATGCGGATTCCAAGGAACTCTGGGATGGATCGCTGCACCGCCAGATCGCGCAAAGCGCCGGCAACAAGCTGTTCCTGTCGATCTTCGACGTGGTCAACCGCATCCGTCAGGATGCCGCGTGGCAATCCATTCGTGAGCGTGCGCGCAAGACCGGAACCAATGGCCGCACGTCGTACCAGCAGCATATCGCAATCGTCGACGCCATCGCCGCCCGCGATCCGGGCCGGGCAGGCGAGGCGATGCGCGAGCATCTTCTGATGCACCAGGAGCGGCTGATCCGGGCCACCTCGCTCGAGGCCCTCGATGACCATTCGCCGGAAGGCGAGCAGATCGGTGTCCGCGACGACGACACGCTCAGCGTTGCGTCCTAGCCATCCCAGACTGCCGGCCACAAAGGCCGGCCAACAAGAACAATGACCGACAAACCTGAATGGACCAGAGGAACAATGATGAAGAAATTTTCCACGCTCACTGCCGCACTGCTCGCCAGCGCGATCATGTCTCTGCCTGCCATGGCGAGCGAATTGCGCATCGGTCTCAATGACGATGCCGACGTTCTCGATCCGGCGCAGTCGCGCACCTTCGTCGGCCGCATCGTCTATACCGCGATGTGCGATAAGCTGGTCGACATCTCGCAGGATATGAAGATCATTCCGCAGCTTGCGACCGAATGGAACTGGTCTGAAGGCGGCACGGTGCTCACCATGAAGATCCGCGACGGCGTCAAGTTCCACGACGGCGAAACGCTGGATGCCGCAGCCGTCGTCGCAACGATCGAGCGCAACATGACGCTGCCGGAGTCGCGCCGCAAGAGCGAGCTTTCCTCGGTCGCCAAGGTCGAGGCCAGCGGTCCGCTTGAAGTCAAGTTCACGCTGAAGTCTCCGGACGTGACGCTTCTTGCCCAGCTTTCCGACCGTGCCGGCATGATCGTTGCGCCGAAGGCCGCCAAGGAACTCGGTGCCAATTTCGGCTCGAAGCCCGTCTGCGCCGGTCCTTTCAAATTTGTCGAGCGCATCCAGCAGGACCGTATCGTGCTCGAGAAGTTCGCCGACTACTGGGACAAGGACCGGATCCTCGTCGACAAGATCACCTATCTGCCAATCCCGGACACGACCGTAAAGCTCGCCAACCTGCGGTCGGGTGACCTCGATATCGCCGAGCGCATCTCGGCGTCCGATGCCGAATCGGTAAAGAGCGACCCGAACCTCACCTATGCCGACGTCATCGGCCCGGGCTACATGGCGATGTATGTCAACCTCGCCAACGGTCCCCGTGCGGACAACCCGCTCGGCAAGGACAAGCGCCTTCGCCAGGCCTTCTCGCTGGCGATCGACCGCGAAGCAATCGGCCAGATCGTCTTCGAAGGCACGTCGCTTGCCGGTAACCAGCCGTTCCCGTCGTCCAGCCCCTGGTTCAACAAGAACCTGCCGGTGCCGGCGCGCGATATCGAAAAGGCGAAGCAGCTCATGAAGGAAGCGGGCCACGAGACGCTCGACATCGAGCTGCAGCACGCCAACAGCACCACCCAGACCCAGATGATGCAGGTCATCCAGTCGATGGTGGCGGAAGCGGGCTTCAACGTCACGCTGAAGGCAACCGAATTTGCGACGCTTCTGTCGGAACAGACGGCCGGCAACTACCAGCTCAGCCGCTCCGATTGGTCGGGCCGTATCGATCCCGATGGCAACCTGCACCAGTTCGTCACCTGCAAGGGCGGCATCAACGACGTGAAGTACTGCAATCCGGAAGTCGACAAGCTCCTGAATGAAGCCCGCACATCGCCGGATGAAGCGGTCCGCAAGGAAAAGTACGATGCCGCAGGCGTCATCCTCAACGACGACATGCCGATCATCTACCTCGGCCATCAGCCCTACGCCTATGCCATTTCCAACAAGGTCGAAGGTTTCGTGCCGTCGCCGGATGGCATGATGCGCTTCCTTGGCGTCTCCAAGAAGTAATTTCCCATCGCATACCGCGCGGAAGACATTCCGCGCGGTCACCTGAAATCACGAGGGCGATGCCATGCCTGTCTATATCGGAAAGCGCCTGCTGGTCGCGATCCCGACCCTGCTGATCATCTCGATCTTCGTCTTCTCGCTGCAGAAACTGCTGCCGGGCGATCCCATCCTCGCCATGGCCGGTGAAGAGCGGGATCCCGCGACGATCGAATTCCTGCGCGAAAAATATCATCTCAACGATCCCATCATCACCCAGTATCTCTCCTGGGTTGGCGGCATCATGGTCGGCGACTTCGGCGTCTCGCTGCGCACCAACCAGCCGGTGCTGGAACTGATCGGCCAGAAACTGCCGGTCACGATCCAGCTCGCGGTGATGGCCATGATCCTGGCCATGCTGATCGGTATTCCGGCCGGCATTCTGGCAGCGGTCTACAAGAACCGCACGCTCGATTACGTCGCCAATGTCGTCGCGCTGTCTGGCCTGTCGATCCCGAATTTCTGGCTGGGAATCATGCTGATCCTGCTGGTGTCGGTCAATCTCGGATGGCTGCCGGCATCCGGTTACGAATCGATCTTCGTCGATCCGGTCCGCTCGCTCAAGACCATGATCATGCCGGCTTTCGTCCTCTCGACGGCGCTCGCAGCGCAGCTGATGCGCCATACCCGCTCGGCCATGCTCGGCGTGTTGAGCTCCGACTATATCCGCACTGCCCGCGCCAAGGGACTGTCGCCGCGCGAAGTCATCCTCAGCCACACGTTCCGCAACGCGCTTCTGCCGATCATCACCCTGTCGGCGCTGCTGTTCGGCGAGCTGCTCGGTGGTGCCGTCCTCACGGAGCAGATCTTCACCATCCCGGGCTTCGGCAAGCTGACCGTCGATGCAGTGTTTACCCGCGACTATGCCGTCGTCCAGGGCATCGTCATGTGCACGGCCATCGGCTTTATCGTCATGAACCTGATTGCCGATATTCTCTACGTTCTCCTCAACCCCCGCCTGAGGGCAACGCTATGACCGCTATCGAACAGACTGCACCGATCGCAAAGCCGCGCCAGAAAAGCAGGGGATGGCGCAAGATGCGCGCCAACCGCGGATCGATGGTCGGCATGGTGATCATCGCCTTTTTCGCGATCCTTGCCATTGCCGCGCCGATCCTGCCGATTGCCGACCCGATCGCGACCAGCTGGTCGGCACTGCGCAAGGCGCCGTCCGCCGCGCATTGGCTCGGCACCGACGATCTCGGCCGCGATATCCTGTCGCGGATGATCTGGGGCGCCCGTGCCTCGCTGATGGCAGGGGTCGTCTCCGTTGCCATCGCGGTTGCCATCGGCGTGCCGTTCGGACTGCTGTCAGGTTATTTCGGCGGCTGGGTCGATCAGGTCATCCAACGCGTCACCGAAGCGCTGCTGGCCATGCCGTTCCTGATCACCGCGATCGCGCTTGCCGCCTTCCTCGGCCCAAGCCTCACCAACGCGATGATCGCCATCGGCCTGTCTGCCATGCCGGTCTTCGTGCGGCTGACCCGCGGCCAGGTGCTGGCGGTGAAGACGGAGGATTACGTTGAAGGGGCACGCTCGATCGGTCTCAACCACGTCGACATCATGACCCGCTACATCCTGCCGAACGTGTTTGCCCCGATCATCGTTCAGGCGACCTTGACGGTGGCGACCGCCATCATCGCCGAAGCCAGCCTGTCCTTCCTCGGCCTCGGTCAGCAGGCGCCGGCTCCGAGCTGGGGTTCGATGCTCAATACGGCCAAGAACTTCCTGAGCCAGGCGCCCTGGATGGCGATGTGGCCGGGGATTGCGATCTTCCTCGTCGTCATCGGCTTCAACCTTCTGGGCGACGGCCTGCGCGATGCACTGGATCCGCGCGAGGCGTGATCGCCCCGCGGACAAGAGATTTATACAAGGAAAACCGAGAATGACCGAATTCACCACGCGCCCTGAAATCCTCGGCACCTTCGGCGTCGTCACCTCCACCCACTGGATCGCCTCGGCCGTCGGCATGGCGATCCTCGAAAAGGGTGGCAATGCCTTCGACGCGGCGGTCGCCGCAGGTTTCGTGCTGCAGATCGTGGAACCGCATCTCTGCGGCCCGGGCGGCGACATGCCGGCCGTCTTCTACTCGAAGAAGACCGACAAGGTCGAAGTCATCTGCGCTCAAGGGCCGGCGCCGGCCGGTGCCACCATCGAGCACTATACGTCGGAAGGTCTGAAGCTCATTCCGGGCGACGGCCTTCTCTCGACCGTCATTCCCGGCGCATTCGACGGCTGGATGCTGATGCTGCGCGACTACGGAACGATGACGGTTCGCGAGGTTCTGGAGCCTGCGATCTACTACGCCGAGCACGGCCATCCGGTGCTGCCGCGCGTGTCGAACACGATCAAGGGCCTAGCCGAGTTCTTCCAGAAGGAATGGCCGACATCCTATGAGACGTGGCTGCCGGGTGGCGTTGCGCCGGAAGCACTCTCCAATTTCAGGAACCCCGTTCTCGCCGAAACCTACAAGCGGATCATCTCCGAATCGGAAGCCAAATCCGGACGCGAGGAACAGGTCCAGGCAGCCCGCGACGCATTCTACCGCGGCTTCGTGGCCGAGGCGATCGACACCTATCTGAAGACTGCCGAGGTGATGGACGCGAGCGGTTCCAAGCACAAGGGCGTGCTCACCGCCGACGACATGGCCAACTGGAGCGCCACCATCGAAGCGCCGCAAACGCTCGATTACCAGGACTGGACGATCGCCAAGACGCCGGCCTGGGGGCAGGGACCGGTGCTGCTGCAGTCGCTGGCGCTTCTAAAAGGCTTCGATCTCGAGGCGATGGATCCGGCCGGTCCCGATTTCGTCCATACGGTCGTCGAGGCGATGAAGCTCGCGTTTGCCGACCGCGAGGTCTATTACGGAGATCCGGAATTCAGCCAGATCCCGACCGAATACCTCCTGTCGGAAGGCTACAACAGCGAGCGGCGGAAGCTGATCGGCAGCACCGCTTCGATGGAACTGCGCCCCGGCACGGTTCCGGGCTATGAGCGCCAGGTCGATGCGACGATGGCGATGCTGGCTGAGATGAGCGGCACCGGCACGGTTTACGAGCCGACCATGTCGCACCTCACCGAAAAGCGCGGCGACACGGTGCATATCGACGTCATCGATCGCTGGGGCAACATGGTTTCGACCACACCGTCGGGCGGCTGGCTGCAGTCGTCGCCGATCGTTCCGGGTCTCGGCTTTGCGCTCAACTCGCGTGCCCAGATGTTCTGGCTGAAGGAAGGCTTGCCGACGTCGCTTGCGCCGGGAAAACGCCCGCGCACGACGCTGACACCGTCGCTTGCTCTTCATCAGGGCAAACCCTCCATGGTGTTCGGCACACCCGGCGGAGATCAGCAGGACCAGTGGCAGCTGCCGTTCTTCCTGCGCTACGCCCACCACGGCAAGAACCTGCAGGCCTCAATCGACATGCCGCTGTTCCACACCTCGCATTTCCCCGGTTCGTTCTATCCGCGCACGAGCTCTCCGGGCGAGATCATGGTCGAGAGCAATATCGGTGAAGCCGCACTCGAAGACCTCCGCCGTCGCGGCCACAAGGTCACCGTCGCCGATCCATGGACGGTCGGCCGCCTGACGGCTGCGCGTCGCGATGCCGACGGTCTGCTGAGGGCGGCGGCAACACCACGCCTGATGCAAGCCTATGCGATTGGACGGTGAACCATGACCTGGTCAATTGTCGCGCGTGATCAAGACACGGGACATCTGGGCATAGCCGTCGCCAGCCGTTTCTTCGCGGTTGGATGCGCCGTGCCGCATATCAGGGGCAGGGTGGGCGCTATCGCCACCCAGGCCTTCGTCAGCCCGCTTTATGGAACCGATGGCCTGAAGCTTCTCGAGGAGGGCAGGTCACCGGATGAGGTCATTGCAAGCCTAACTGCGCGCGACGACGGCCACCGCCAGCGGCAGATGCACCTCATCGACGCCCATGGTCGCAACGCCGCTTTCACCGGTGAAAACTGCGTCGATTGGGCCGGTCATCTCGTGGATCGCAACGTCTCGGTTGCGGGAAACATGCTGGCGGGACCGCAGGTGATTGCCGAGACGATGCGTGTCTACAATGAAGCGACTGCACGCGGCGTACCGCTTGCCGAACGCCTGCTCGATGCCATGGACGCGGGCGAGGCGGCAGGCGGCGACAAGCGCGGCCGCCAGTCGGCAGCGCTCGTCATCTACCGCGACCAGGATTATCCCTGGCTACGGATCAATGCCGATGATCACCCCGAGCCGCTTTTCGAACTGCGCCGCCTCTATGCCGTTGCGCAGGAGCGCTTCCTGCACGTCGCTGAGACCATGCCGACCCGGGAAAACCCGCACGGCATGATCGACCGCAGCATTATCGACGAAAAGATCGCCGCGCTCGAAGCGCAACGGCTGGCCGAAAAACGTCCGTCAGCCTCCTACGCCACTCCTTTGACGCTCAAGTAAGGGTCACCCGATGAGCCAGACCTCCACGCCGACTGTTCCTGTCCTTTCCGTCAAGAACCTCACCACCTCTTTCCTCGTCGATGGCGATTGGAAGAGCGTCGTCCGAAATGTCTCCTTCGATGTGATGCCTGGCGAAACCGTTGCCATCGTCGGAGAATCCGGCTCGGGAAAATCCGTGACGTCCCTGTCGATCATGCGCCTGCTTGCGTCCAACACGAGCCGCATTGAAGGCGAGGTTATGCTGAACGGACGCGATCTCCTGTCCATTTCTGAAAAGGACATGCGCGGGGTGCGCGGCAACGAAGCATCGATGATCTTTCAGGAGCCGATGACCTCGCTCAATCCGATCTTCACCATCGGCCGGCAGATTTCGGAGGTTCTCACCCGTCACAAGGGCATGTCCAAGCAGGAAGCGCGCGCCGAAACCGTCAGGCTGCTCGAAAAGGTGCGGATCCCCAACGCGCAATCTAGGTTCGACGAATATCCGCACCAGTTCTCCGGCGGCATGCGTCAGCGCGTCATGATTGCCATGGCGCTTGCTTCGAAGCCGAAGCTTCTGATCGCGGATGAGCCAACCACGGCGCTCGACGTCACCATCCAGGGACAGATCCTCGATCTCATCAAGGTGTTGCAGGAAGAAGAGGGCATGTCAGTGCTCTTCATTACCCATGACATGGGCGTCGTCGCCGAGATTGCCGACCGTACCATCGTCATGTTCCGCGGCGACGAGGTCGAGACCGGCCCGACCGAGGAGATTTTCCATTGCGGCAAGCATCCGTATACGCGGGCACTGCTCTCGGCGGTGCCGAAGCTGGGTTCGATGCAGAACCACGCCTGGCCCACCCGCTTCCCCGTGGTCGACATGAAAACCGGGTTGGCCGTCGAGCCGATCGAAGTGGCCGGCACCGTGGAAAAGGGCCGCACACCGGTCCTTAGCGTCAAGAACCTGGTGACCCGTTTCCCGATCCGCTCCGGCCTCCTGTCGCGCCAGACAGGCTCCGTGCATGCGGTGGAAAATGTGTCCTTCGATCTGTTCCAGGGCGAAACGCTGGCCCTGGTCGGTGAATCCGGCTGCGGCAAGTCGACCACGGGCCGCTCGATCATGCGCCTCGTCGATCCGACCGGCGGCGATATCTCGCTCGATGGCTACGATGTCCTGCGGCTCGACCAGGTCAGCCTGCGCAACATGCGCAAGTCCGTCCAGATGATCTTCCAGGATCCGTTCTCATCGCTCAATCCGCGCATGACGGTGGGTTCGGCGATATCCGAACCGTTCATCAAGCACCGGCTCGGCACGGTGAAACAGGCTCGGGAAAAGACTGCCGATCTCCTAGAAAAGGTCGGTCTTTCCGCCGACATGGCAAAACGCTACCCGCACGAATTTTCGGGCGGCCAGCGCCAGCGCATCGCGATTGCGCGGGCGCTTGCGCTCGATCCGAAGGTGATCGTTGCCGATGAAAGCGTGTCGGCGCTGGACGTGTCGATCAAGGCGCAAGTCTGCAACCTCCTGCTCGATCTGCAGCAGAGCCTCAACCTGTCCTTCCTGTTCATCAGTCACGACATGGCGGTGGTGGAACGGGTCAGCCACCGGGTGGCGGTCATGTATCTCGGTGAAATCGTCGAGATCGGGCCGCGGGCGGCCGTGTTCGACAATCCGCAGCATCCGTACACCAAGAAGCTCATGGCGGCCGTGCCTGTGCCGGATCCGGCAAGGCGGGGGATCAGACGGGGCATTTCCAACGACGAGCTGAAAAGCCCGGTGCGCGGCATGGATTACCGGCCACCGGTTCGCGAGTATCGCGAAGTCTCCGACGGCCATGTCGTACAGGTAGCGTGATCGTCAGTCGCTGAGGGTCAGATCAGCTTCAGCCCCTTGAGGCTGGCATGACCGTCCTTGCCGATGATGATGTGGTCGTGGACGGTGATGCCGAGTGGCTTTGCCGTCTCGACGATCGTCCGCGTCATGTCGATATCGGCGCGTGACGGGGTGGGATCGCCACTGGGATGGTTGTGGACGAGGATGAGCGCCGTCGCCGAAAGCTCCAGGGCTCGCCGCACCACTTCGCGCGGATAGACGGGCGTGTGGTCCACCGTCCCATGCCCCTGTATCTCGTCCGCGATCAGCGCGTTGCGCTTGTCGAGGAAGAGCACTCGGAACTGTTCGCGGGCCTCATAGGCCATGGCGGCATGGCAGTAATCAATCACCGAAGACCAGGACGAGAGCACCTGCTTGCCCCGCAACTCGCTTCGAAGCATCCGCTGACCCGTCGTCGCGACGAGCTTGAGGTCAAGCGCGACGGCCTCGCCGATACCCTTGACCTCCTGAAGCAGTCCGAGCGGGGCACCGAGCACGCTGGCAAGGTTTCCGAAGCGGGCGATCAGCGCTTTCGCTAGCGGCTTGGTATCGCGCCTCGGGATGGAGCGGAAAAGCAGGAGTTCGAGAATCTCGTAGTCTGCCAGCGAAGCGTCGCCGTGGTCCCGGTACTTCTCCCGCAACCGCTCACGGTGGCCGTGGTAATGTTCTTGCGTGACGGCAGGGGATCCGATTTGCGGAAGTTTGGCCGTCGGCCTCTTGGACTGCGTCTCGGCAAAGAACCCGCGTTCATCGATAGACAGGGCCGCCCCGTCGTCCTCTTCTGCTTCCATAGGGTCATGCGAGGAGACGGGCGGGTTGGTCATGGTCAGGCCTGCAATGGAGGCAGGCCGGGCCGGTCGAGACCGCCGGGCGACAGGGTGAACACCTCGCATCCCGTCGCGGTAACACCGACCGCATGCTCGTACTGAGCAGACAGCGACCGGTCACGGGTGACCGCAGTCCAGCCGTCGGACAGGACCTTCACATGCGGCTTGCCGAGATTGATCATCGGCTCGATGGTGAAGATCATGCCTTCCCGGATTTCCGGACCTTCGTCGGCGCGGCCGTAGTGCAGGATGTTCGGAGAGTCGTGGAACAGACGACCGACGCCGTGGCCGCAGAAATCGCGCACGACCGAGCAGCGCTCGGCCTCCGCATAGGACTGGATCGCTTCGCCGATCGCGCCGGTGCGGGCGCCGGGCTTCACGGCTGCGATGCCCCGCAGAAGGCATTCGTAGGTCACGTCCATCAACCGTTCGGCAGCGCGTTTGATCTGTCCGACCGGATACATGCGGCTGGAATCGCCGTGCCAGCCATCGAGGATATAGGTGACGTCGATATTGACGATATCGCCCTCGCGCAGCGGCTTGTCCTCAGGCATCCCGTGGCAGACGACATGGTTGATCGAGGTGCAGACCGAGTATTTGTAGCCGCGATAGCCAAGCGTTGCGGGAAGGGCGCCATTGTCCATGCCGAACTCGAACACGAAACGGTCGATCGCATTGGTGGTGATGCCCGGCTGAACGATCGCCGCAAGTTCGTCGAGGCAGCGCGCCGTCAGCTGGCAGGCCTTGCGCATGCCGTCAAAATCCTGCGCCGTATCGTATAGACGGATAGCACCCGTGTTTTTTGAGGGGGCGGAAACCGCCTCGATGTAATTGACCATGATATTTCTCTCGCAACTCCCACAGTTCATAAAACAGAGGGGCGGGGTTCGTCCATCATAACCATTCCCGACGCTATGATTTCCTCGCGAGTGACGCGGCAGCGGAGCGCATAGGCCTCGACGCCGCGCGCCTTGGCACGAGCGAATGCGATCGCATACATCGGGTCGAGATCGCTGCAGATCGAAAACCGCGTGCAGTCGTGACGCTGAATGAGGTAGATCATCACCGCCCGGTGACCTGTCTCCACCATATCGCCGAGCTCCTCGAGATGCTTGGCGCCGCGCTTCGTCACGGTGTCAGGAAATTCGGCGAGCCCCGCTGAACGGCTGAAATGGACGTTCTTCACTTCCACGTAGGCATCCGGCAGATTTTCCTGCTTGAGGAGAAAGTCGATGCGGGAGTTACGCCCGTATCTCTGCTCGCGCAGGATCGTGCCGTAGCCGGAAAGGCTGGGGATCAGGCCGGCACGGATCGCTTCTTCGGTTAGCCTGTTGGGCAGTCCGGTATTGATGCCGACCATCTTGCCGCCGGCCTCGACCATTTCGAACATGTGACGGTATTTGCGGGTCGGGCTGTCATGCTCCGATACCCAGATCCTCGACCCGGGCTCCGTCAATCCCCGCATGGAGCCGGTATTCGGACACGACCCGGTAAACGGCGTGCCATCCTCCAGCACCGCGTCGAACAGGAAGCGCTTGTAGCGCTGGACAAGCGTTGCGGAGACGAGCGGCGGATCAAAGCGCATGAGGTTCTTCTGGAATGCTGGGAAGTGTCAGTCGCGGACGAGAACGTAGGTTCCCGGTGCGTCGGCCAACGCGGTGAGCGCGGACCCGCCGGGCTTTCGGGCCGGCACCTGGTCACCCGCTTTCGGTCCGATCCAGTCCTGCCAATGCGTCCACCACGACCCCTCATGCTCCTGCGAGCCGGCAACCCAGTCCTCCAGCGTGTCCTTCAATTGGCCATCGGTCCAGTATCGGTACTTCCGTCTTTCCGGCGGATTGACGACGCCGGCGATATGGCCGGATCCAGCCAGCACGAAATCGACGGAACCGCCGAACAGCGACGAGCCGAGGAACACGGATTTCGCAGGCGCGATGTGGTCTTCGCTTGTGGCAAGATTATAGACGGGAATGACGATGTCCTTCAGCGACAGACGCTCCCCGGCAAGTTCCATCAGGCCGTTGGAGAGCTTGTTATCGAGGTAGCAATTGCGCAGGTAGTAGGCGTGGTTGGCAGGTGTCATCCGGGTCGAGTCCGAATTCCAATACAGCAGGTCGAACGGAAGCGGCTCCTGTCCCTTGAGGTAGTTGTTGACCACGTAAGGCCAGATCAGCTCGGACGCACGCAGCATGTTGAATGCCGCCGCCATCTTCGACCCGTCGAAATAGCCGGTCGCGTTCATATAGGTCTCGATCGTCGAAACCTGCGCCTCGTCGACGAAGACCTTGAGGTCGCCCGCATGGGTGAAATCGACCTGGGTGGCGAGGAACGTTGCCGATGCGATCCTGTTCACGTTTATCTTGGCGTGGTAGGCGAGGGTAGCGGCCAGCAACGTTCCGCCGACGCAGTAGCCGATCGCATCGACCTCGCGTTCGCCGGTCGACGTCTCGATCGTGTCGAGCGCAAAATTGATGCCCTCGTGCAGGTAGGCTTCCCATCCCTTGGCGGCATGGCGCCTGTCCGGGTTGACCCAGGAGATCACGAACACGGTGTGCCCGCGGTCGACGCACCACTTGATGAAGCTCTTTTGCGGCGTCAGGTCGAGAATGTAGAACTTGTTGATCCAGGGCGGCACGATGACCAGCGGCCGTTTGAAGACCGTCTCCGTCGTCGCCTCGTATTGCAGAACCTCGCAGAGGTCGTTGCGGGCGACGACCTTGCCGGGCGTGAGCGCGATATTGAGGCCGAGCGCAAACTTGGAGGCATCCGTCTGGCGAAGTCTCAGCTCGCCGCCGCCGGCCATGATGTCCTCGGCCAGCATTTTCATACCGGTGACGAGATTGGCTCCGTGCGAGGCGACTGTCGCGCGATAGACTTCGGGATTGGTGATCGCAAAATTTGCAGGCGACAACGCAGCGGTCACCTGCTTCACGTAGAATGCCGCCTTGTGCCGCGTGTGCTCGTCCAGCCCCTGCGCCTCAGCAACCAGCGTCTCGGCCCAGGTGGCGGTAACCGTGAAGACTTGCCGCATGAAGGCAAAAAACGGGTTCTTCACCCAGTCCTCGTCGGCGAATCGCTTGTCTCTCGGCAGCGGCGCTGGCTCGCTCTCTTGTGGCGCGCCTCCGAATTGCGAGAGCGATCTCGTCCAGATCCCCATATAGCTTGAGAACAGCAGGGTTTGCGCTTGCAGCGTCCGCTGCGGTTCTGAAATCCAGTACTCTGTGACCTGCGAAAGCGTCTTGATGAGATCACTGAGCGGATCGAGCGCGGGGTCTGGAATATCGCCGCGCTCCCTTGGCGCTAGCCATTCCGATGCAGCCTTGCCGAGGTTCTCCATGGCACGCGCGAAATTCATCGCCATCTCGTGCGGGTCCTTGACGATATAGGCCTCGACCGCCTTGGGGTCGAAGCCCGGAAATTCCGGACCGCCTGTCCCCTTATCCCCGGAGTTTTGCGCCACGCGAGCCCTCCTCGTCAGCTGTCGTCTGATTTCATTTGTACATTGTGGCTGAAACCGAATACAAGTGCCAGCGGCTAGGCTGCCGGGTAGATGGCCCCGGCGACAGAAAATGGGTACGGACATGGAAAAACTGAGGCGTCGCATCGGCTGGTTACCGCTTTTCATCGGTATCGGCGCCATGCCTCTTGTGTCCGGCTGCAACAGCAACAGCTTTGCGCTGGATGACGGCATTCCCAACACGCCGCCACCGGCCGTCATCACGCAGACCAGGACGGCACCGCCTCCGGGTCCGATCGTCAAGCGCGACACCGGCACATATCCCACATTCGACTATACGCTTCGCGCTGCCAACGAGCAGATCGAAGACGCCGACTATCAGAAGACCGAGCCGCGCATGGCATCGCTTGCCCGAGCCCGCAAGTCCGGCACCATCTCCGAAGCGGAGTATCAGCGTCGTGTGGTCGAGTACCGCAAGCTCGCCACCGATCACGGCAAGGATGCCCAGGCCGATATTACCGGCCAGTAGCGCGACGAGCCGATCCGGCCGGATATTGCTATTGCGTTTGAGGACATTTGGCCGCAAAGCAAAAATGGCATAAAGTGAGGCGCGAGCAGAGGGACGAACTCTGCTTCGATTTCATCCTTGAGGAACAACATGGAAGAGTTTCATAAAGTCCGGCGTCTGCCGCCCTACGTTTTCGAACAGGTGAACCGTTTGAAAGCAAGCGCGCGAGCGGGTGGCGCGGACATTATCGATCTCGGCATGGGCAATCCTGATCTACCCACTCCGCAGGCGATCGTGGACAAGCTCTGCGAAGTCGTCCAGGATCCGCGCACGCACCGCTACTCCTCCTCCAAGGGCATTCCAGGCCTTCGCCGCGCCCAGGCCGCTTACTATGCGCGCCGGTTTGGTGTGAAGCTGAACCCGGATACGCAGGTCGTGGCAACGCTCGGCTCCAAAGAAGGCTTCGCCAACATGGCGCAGGCGATCACCGCGCCCGGTGACGTCATCCTCTGCCCCAATCCGACATACCCTATCCACGCCTTCGGCTTCCTGATGGCGGGCGGCGTGATCCGCTCCATGTCTGTCGAGCCGGACGATAGCTTCTTTCCGCCGCTGGAACGCGCGGTGAAGCATTCGATCCCGAAGCCGCTGGCACTCATCATCAATTACCCATCCAACCCGACCGCGCATATCGCGTCGCTGGATTTCTATAGGGAAGTGATCGCGTTTGCGAAGAAGCACGAGATCATCGTGCTCTCCGATCTTGCCTATTCGGAGATCTACTTCGACGACAACAACCCGCCACCTTCGGTTCTCGAAGTGCCGGGTGCGATGGATGTGGCCGTCGAGTTCACCTCGATGTCGAAAACCTTCTCCATGCCCGGCTGGCGCATGGGCTTTGCTGTCGGCAACGAGCGGCTGATCGCAGCGCTGACGCGCGTCAAATCCTACCTTGATTATGGCGCGTTCACGCCGATCCAGGTGGCTGCAGCCCACGCGCTGAACGGTGACGGTGCCGATATCGCGGAAGTGCGCAGCGTCTACAAGCGTCGCCGTGACGTGATGGTCGAGAGCTTCGGCAAGGCCGGTTTCGACGTACCGCCACCACCGGCGACCATGTTTGCCTGGGCGAAAATTCCGGAAAAGTTCCGCCATCTCGGGAGTCTGGAATTCTCCAAGCTTCTCGTCGAGAAGGCGCACGTTGCCGTCGCACCCGGTGTCGGTTTCGGTGAGATGGGCGACGACTACGTTCGCCTCGCACTGGTCGAAAACGAGCATCGCATTCGCCAGGCCGCCCGCAGCATCAAGAAGTTTCTGTCGACGGCAGACGATACGATGCACAACGTGATTACGCTCAACACGCGTCGCTGACAGCGAACCGGGCCGCCGATCACGATTTGAGGGGCGGCCGTTCTGACCGCCCCAGTCTCCCAAAATACCAGGAAAACTATCATGGCAGATGCCCTCAAAGTCGGCATTGCGGGTCTTGGCACTGTCGGTGCCTCGCTCGTTCGCATCATCCAGACCCGTGCCAACGAACTTGCGGTCACCTGCGGACGCCCGATCGAGATTGCCGCCGTGACGGCGAGAGACCGCACCCGCGACCGCGGGATCGATCTCTCTGCCGTGACCTGGTTCGACAGCGCCGAAGAACTGGCAGCAAACGCTGAGATCGACGTGTTCGTGGAGCTGATGGGCGGCGCCGAGGGCGCCGCTGCGGATTCTGTGCGCGCAGCCTTGCGGCGTGGTCTCCATGTGGTGACAGCCAACAAGGCGCTGCTCGCCGCATCCGGCGTCGAACTCGCAAGGATCGCCGAAGAAAACGGCGCACTCCTCAATTTCGAGGCAGCGGTTGCCGGCGGTATCCCCGTCATCAAGGCCCTTCGCGAGTCTCTGACCGGCAACACGATTTCGCGTGTCTACGGCATCATGAACGGCACCTGCAATTACATCCTGACCCGGATGGAGAAGGAGGGCCTGTCGTTTGCCGACTGCCTCAAGGAAGCGCAGCGGCTGGGCTATGCCGAAGCCGATCCGGCCTTCGATATCGAGGGCAACGACACGGCACACAAGCTGGCAATCCTAACGACGCTTGCTTTCGGCACCCAGATCGCCCCCGACGAGATCTATCTCGAAGGGATCACCAATATCTCGATCGACGATATCCACGCCGCCGCCGATCTCGGCTACCGCATCAAGCTGCTCGGCGTCGCGCAGCGCACCGAAACAGGGATCGAGCAGCGCGTTCACCCGACCATGGTGCCCCGTGATTCGGTTATCGCGCAGGTCGATGGCGTGACGAATGCCGTGGCGATCGAATCCGATATCCTCGGCGAACTGCTGATGGTCGGCCCAGGCGCCGGTGGCAATGCAACGGCATCTTCCGTGCTCGGTGACATCGCCGACATCGCCAAGAGCCGCCCGGGTGCGCAGCAGGTTCCGGTTCTCGGCACACCGGCGGCTTCGCTGGCACCTTACAAGCGCGCCCAGATGCAGAGCCACGAAGGCGGTTATTTCATCCGGCTGACCGTTGCCGACCGGACCGGCGTCTTCGCCTCGATCGCTGCCCGCATGGCCGAGAACGCCATCTCGCTGGAATCGATCGTCCAGCGCTCGAAGCCCGATTCGTCCGTGATGTCGAAGACGATCATCCTTGTCACGCACGCGACGATGGAGGACTCGGTCCGCAAGGCCGTCGACGCCATCAAGGCCGAAAGCTATCTGGTTGGCGAGCCGCAGGTCATCCGGATCGAACGGCCCAAGGACATGTGACCCACGCAGCCGTTGAGCCGCACTAGACTGGCCCCAGTGTTTTTTCGCCGAGGCCACGTCCGCTGCCGAAAACAGATTACTGTTGATGCGCCGATGCGCTAAAACGGCTGAATGACCACCCAATCGACCACCTCAATCGCCAGCAGCCTCTCCATGACAACGTCACCGGTCGATCCGGTACCGCGCGCGTTCCTGAACGTAGAGCAATCGGTGAGTGGCCAGCGCTGGGTGTCGCGGCTCGACCAGGCGGCGCAGAACCGCGCGCTTGCCATCAGCCAGATCCATGGCATTCCCGAACTGGTCGCTCGCGTGCTTGCCGGCCGCGGCGTGACGCTCGACGATGCCCCGGCCTTCCTTGATCCGACCATCCGGTCACTGATGCCCGATCCGCTGACGCTGACGGATTGCGGCAAGGCTGCAGCGAGACTGGTCGCCGCGATCAACCGGCGCGAGCGGGTTGCGATCTTCGGCGATTACGACGTGGACGGCGCGGCCTCTTCCGCCTTGCTCTACCGTTTCCTGACGCATTTCGGTGTCGAGGCGGAGATCTATATTCCGGATCGGATTTTCGAAGGCTACGGGCCGAACCCCAACGCGATCCGCCAACTGGTGGCGAACGGCGCGCAGCTGATCGTCACGGTCGACTGCGGCTCGACGAGCCAGGATGCGTTGACAGCGGCCAAGGACGAGGGCTGCGATGTGGTTGTCATCGACCACCACCAGGTCGGTCACGTGCTGCCGCCGTGCGTGGCGCTCGTCAATCCCAACCGCCAGGACGATCTCTCGGGGCAGGGGCATCTCTGCGCGGCAGGCGTCGTGTTTCTGGTCATGGTCGCCACCCTGAAGCAGCTGCGCGAAGGTGGCGATAACCGCGCCCAGTCGCTCGATCTCCTCGGCCTGCTGGATCTGGTGGCGCTGGCAACCGTTTGCGATGTCGTGCCGCTGAAAGGGCTGAACCGCGCCTATGTGGTGAAGGGGCTGATCGCTGCCCGCCACATGGTCAACCCGGGGCTCACGGCGTTGTTTCGCAAGGCGGGTCTCGGCGGACCGGTGACGCCCTACCATTTCGGCTTCATGATCGGTCCGCGCATCAACGCCGGCGGGCGAATCGGCGATGCAGCACTCGGCAGCCGCTTGCTGACACTGGAAGACGATATCAAGGCGGAGGAGATCGCCGGCCGGCTGGACGATCTGAACCGCGAGCGGCAGGCCATGGAAGCCGCCATGCTGGCGGAAGCCGAAGCGGAAGTGCTTGGCGAATACGGCGACGCCGAGGGCGCGTCCGTCATCGTCACCGCGCATGAGAAATGGCATCCCGGCATCGTCGGTCTTCTCGCTGCGAGGCTGAAGGAGAAGTTCCGGCGGCCTGCCTTCGCGATCGCTTTCGACCCGTCCGGCAAGGGCACCGGTTCCGGCCGTTCGATCAACGGTTTCGACATGGGCCGGATGGTTCGCGGCGCAGTCGAATCAGGGCTTCTGCTAAAAGGTGGCGGTCACGCCATGGCGGCGGGACTGACCGTCGAGCGCGCCAACCTCGGCAAGCTGCGCGCCTATTTCGAGGAAGTGGCGGCTGAGGGCGTTCCGGCGCTTGTTGCCAACCACGTGCTGAAGATCGATGGCGCACTATCGGCATCAGGGGCCACGATCGCGCTGTTCGACCAGCTGGAACAGGCGGGCCCCTACGGCTCTGGCCATGCGCAGCCCGTCTTTGCCATTCCCGCCCATCGTCTGAGAGATGTGCGGCTGGTCGGTACGGCGCATGTGAAGATCGCGCTGGAATCACTCGATGGCACGCGTCTGGAGGGGATCGCCTTCAGGGCGGCCGAAACGCCGCTCGGCCAGATGCTGCTCAACTCCCGCGGAAAGCAGATCCATGCCGCGGGATGCCTCACGGCCGACCAGTGGCAGGGAAACCGGCGCATCCAGCTCAGGCTTCTCGACGCGGTCGAGTCGCGATAAATTACGGCTTAATCAAAAGGGGAAACTGGTACGCCCTAGGGGAGTCGAACCCCTCTTTTCAGAATGAAAATCTGACGTCCTAACCGATAGACGAAGGGCGCGTACAGTGAGCGCTCGTATAGTCAGGCTTGCCCGATCCGGCAAGTAGGAAAATCGATATTTCTCTGTTTTTAAATGAAATAATCCAAGCCAAGGCATGCCGCGGGAAAACGCGCGAGCGAACAAGCCTGAAGATATGGAAGAAGGGGGAAGTGGTACGCCCTAGGGGAGTCGAACCCCTCTTTTCAGAATGAAAATCTGACGTCCTAACCGATAGACGAAGGGCGCGTACAGGAGCGTCTTATAGGGACGCTTTTTCAAACAGACAAGCCAAAAAACGGTATTTTTCGGAAGATAAACAGAGAAAATTGCGCGGCTGGATGCTCCAAGAGAACTTAGAGGTTCTTGTGCAAAATCAACAGTTTGAAGGAAAGAACTGGTACGCCCTAGGGGAGTCGAACCCCTCTTTTCAGAATGAAAATCTGACGTCCTAACCGATAGACGAAGGGCGCGTACAGTGAGCGCCCTTATAGAGGCGTGATTTCGTTACCGCAAGCGCAAAAACGATGTTTTTTGCGAAAAATTAGATGCGCGGAAAATGTGGCTTCAGTGAGCGTAAAGCCATGCGAAATCAGCGGCTTATCCGATTTGACCAGCGCGCTCTTTTCGCCCCCGCTCAAGGCTGATGGTTAGAGCTGCGCCTGTTGTGACGGGTCCGGCAGCGGCTGGCGGGGAGTGAAGACGCTGCCATGTGCTGCATTGATGCCGCCGGCCGGAGCGGCGACGGCTGTCTGCCCGTCAGGGGCAGCAGCAGGTGCCGTCGTCGCCGATGGGAATGGCGATGCGTTGGACGAAAAGATGCTGTAGCTGCTCGCGCGCACGCCAGTCGGTTGCGTGACGAGCCCGGCGATGGAGTTCGACGGCTGCTCCGGCGCCGGAGGAAAGGCGCCGGGGGCGGCGTTGGCGCCCGGCGCCGTAGTCGTTGCAACTGCCGCTGATTTGGCCTGGTGCGCCTTTGTGGAGACGAGGGGATCGACATAGAGGCCGGCGCCGCTCGTGCCGGCTTTGGCAAGCGGTTTTGCCGCGCCATCTGGTTGCTCCGCGGCCACCGCCTCTGCGGAGACCGGATCGGCGTCGGCAACCTTGCGGGTCATCGAGCAACTGCTCATCATTAAGGCTGCGATCGCCACTGCGAGGAGCGGAAAACTCGGCCTTGAGATCGATCTTGCTGGCGAAACCGGCACGTGATGCCCTTCATGTGCGTCGCGGACACTCTGTCGCGAATCATGGAGATGAGCATCACGTGTCCTGTTTCGCTCGGCAAGAGAGGGGCGTTGGCCTTGGTCAGGCCGACGCAAGCCTCAATTACCAGCTGCCGGTATTCGGCATCGATGCCCACGGCTCGGCGACCGGCAGGTTGTCGCCCTTCTGCAGGATCTCGAAGGAAATGCCGTCCGGCGAAAGTACGAAGGCCATCCGACCTTCGCGAGGCGGACGGTTGATCACGATGCCATTGTCCTGCAGGTGCTGGCAGAACGCATAGACGTCGTCGACCTCATAGGCGAGGTGGCCGAAATTGCGTCCGCCCGTGTAATCCTCGCTGTCCCAGTTGTAGGTAAGCTCGATGCACGGCGCCATGTTCTCCTCAGCCTGCGAAACGTCGTCGCGTGCAGCCAGAAAGACCAGCGTGAAGCGGCCCTTGTCATTTTCTATGCGGCGGATCTCCTCCAAACCCATCAGTGTCTTGTAGAAATGGAGAGACGCGTCGAGATCCTTGACCCGAACCATTGTGTGTAGATAGCGCATGTGTCGCAAGCTCCGCGATGTCGTTGGCAAACTGTCGAGCGGATATGGTGCATTGCAGGAGGTCAGCA
This sequence comes from Rhizobium sp. Leaf306, assembly GCF_001423425.1. Taxonomy (GTDB): domain Bacteria; phylum Pseudomonadota; class Alphaproteobacteria; order Rhizobiales; family Rhizobiaceae; genus Neorhizobium; species Neorhizobium soli. Next base: position 1,050,562 of record NZ_LMNX01000002.1, on the reverse strand, counting down.
AGCCTGGGGCAAGCCGTTAGCCGTAGAAAGATGCTGATAAAGTCCAGACGGGGACTTGCACTAGAGGGTTAACGGGATGTTAATCTAGGGGCGAAGAATCACTTCCACCGTCATGTCGTAACGCGTAATCGAGGGGCCGATAGGATATGGCAGACAGGATATCGTTGAAAGGCGTAGCCGAATACGAGGAATTCGCGGGCGATCCGGTCGAGCTCATCGAAATTACGGGTGTGGTCAAGTGGTTCGATGTTGCGAAGGGGTTCGGCTTCATTGTGCCCGACAACGGTATGCAGGATGTGCTTCTGCATGTGACCTGCCTGAGGCGCGATGGATACCAGACCATCCTTGAAGGAACCCGTATCGTCGCGATGATCCAGAAGCGCGACCGTGGCTATCAGGCCTTCCGCATTCTTTCCATGGATCAGTCGACCGCAGTTCATCCCTCGCAGTTGCCGCCGGTTCGCACCCATGTTCAGGTCACGCCAACGAGCGGCCTGGAACGGGCACTGGTGAAATGGTTCAACCGCACCAAGGGCTTTGGATTCCTGAGCCGCGGTGAGGGGACCGAAGATATCTTCGTCCACATGGAAACGCTGCGTCGCTACGGACTGACAGAGCTCCGTCCCGGCCAGACCGTGCTGGTCCGGTTCGGACCTGGCGACAAGGGCTTGATGGCAGCCGAAATTCATCCCGACAATCCCAACCCTGTAAGCCGGTCACATTGATGTTGAGAATGCAGTCATTCGGGCGGATCACGCCCTTTGCAAAAGGCGCCCTTGCGGCGCTTTTTCTGTTTGTCGCCTACGCTGCCGCAGCCCAGCAGGTCATCTTTCCAAAAGATGAGCTGTCGATCCGCACGGCAGCGGGCAAGACCCATGCCTTTGTGATCGAGCTCGCTCTAACGGACCAGCAGCGCTCGCAGGGCCTGATGTACCGCAAGGAAATGCCTGACGATCACGGCATGCTGTTCGACTTCGGCGAGACACGCCGTGTTTCCATGTGGATGGAAAACACCATCCTGCCGCTCGATATGCTGTTTATCGAGGGCGACGGGACGGTCTCTCATATCCGCGAAAATGCGGTTCCTTACTCTCGTGACGTGATCGATTCGCGGGGACCGGTAAAATTTGTCCTCGAACTGAATGCCGGTCGGACGAAAGCGCTCGGAATCAAGGTTGGTGACAAGGTGGTTTCCAAACGGATCGGCAACGCAGGATAGGTGTTTGGCCGCTTTCCCACAGTTAGTTCGCTAGACAGTTCGAACAATTGGGAAAATCCACTTTTTGCAGTTGCGGGCTGGTAGGGAACCGTGTATCTCGCATTCTTGTAAGGAACGGAGTGTAGCGCAGTCTGGTAGCGCATCTGGTTTGGGACCAGAGGGTCGGGAGTTCGAATCTCTCCACTCCGACCATTGCCTTCAAAAGAGCGTCGCGCTCAGCAGTTGCCGAAGCGTCACGCTAGCAAAAGTCGGATGTTTCAGTTCATGACGGCCAAGATCTATCGTCCCGCAAAAACTGCAATGCAATCTGGCAAAGCCAAGACGCATCTCTGGCTCCTCGAATTCGACCAGGAAGAGCCACGCCGGATCGATCCGATCCTTGGCTATACATCTTCCGGCGACATGAAGCAGCAAGTCCGCCTGACGTTTGAAAGTCAGGAACTTGCCGAAGCCTACGCCAAGCGTGAAGGCATCGAATACCGCGTCGTCCAGCCGAAAGAACCTGCGCGTCAAGCTGCTTCCTACACCGACAATTTCCGCTTCAATCGCTCGCAGCCCTGGACGCACTGACATCCTGTCTGCGTTCTGTTAGAAGCGTCTTAGCAGGCCCCTTAGCTCAGCTGGATAGAGCACCTGCCTTCTAAGCAGGTGGTCGCAGGTTCGAATCCTGCAGGGGTCGCCAATACCATACTTAAGCTATTGATATTAAACAGGGTGCGACTGGTCGGGGTTTAGGGTGCGACCTACATTCTGTTCGACAGACGTTTCGAAGCCCCCCTTGCAAGCTTCTTTTTATCCGCCTCTTTGGTGTAGATCTCAGCCATCGAGAGCCGCGACCAGCCGAACATTGCCATCAGTTCGTGAGCTGTCGCCCCTTCATCCGCAGCAATCGTTGCCCCTGCCTTCCGTAGACCATGCGCTCGGCACACATCAGGTAGCCCAGCCGCCGTGCATTGCTTTGCGAACCAATTCCCGAACGAAGCGCCGGAGCTGAATGGCTTGCCTTTCTCCGTCGTCAGAAACGCGAGATCGCCGGTCGGTGTCGCCTCGATCGAATCCATGAGCTGCTTGAAGACCGGCAGGTAAACCCATTGCTTCGTCTTCTCTGTGCGGATCGAGATTAGTCCGTCCTTCATGTGCTGCTTGCCAACCACCACGGCATCGCCCCGGCGTAGGCCCAGGAAGAGTAGGATGTCGATCGCCAGCCTCGGTTTCGTGCCGATCTTATGGTGTGATCGGTACTTCTCGACCTCATCGACCGACCACTTGTGGAAGCCGTCGGATTTCACGTTGACCTTTGAGACGCCAATGCACGGATTGACATCGACGTGCCCAGCCTCAACGGCCCACTTGAAAAGGTGGCCCATCGTCTTGAGAAAGTTGTTTGCAGAGTTCGGCGTTGCCGCGCGCTTATCCATTCCCGCCTTCACCTTCGCCCGCGACAGGTCGGCAAATGGACCGTCGGCGTTGCGTGGCGAGTCCAAGATCTGCTTGAGGATGTTGTCCCGGGCGCGACGAGTGCCAGCGGCGAGCCCTGCGAATGCCGCGCTGCGCTTGTACTGATCAACCAGCCACTTCAGAGATCCGGTTCGGCTTTTCGGCTTTTCAATCACCGACGACGAGCCGGTCAGTGCCTTCTCATAGGCGGCTTTAAACTCATCGCTGCCATATGGCTCTGGCAGCCGCACGCGCTTCCCCTTCCGCTTGAAGTACCAAACGAACTTATCGTGGCGTGTCTTTTCACGCGAGAGGTATGGTTTGCGCGGCATGCCATCCATCAGAGGTCAAAGTCCTCGTACCGAGCAACTGGCTTCACCCTGTGATTATTGGGGATATCGGGGGTAACTCTCACAATCTTCCCATTGACTTCGATCTCGATCCGGACGCCGTCGCGCTTTACCGCGGCAGCGATGCGCTTGAGGTCTGCGGCTTTCACCAGGGCAGGCGTCGTCATCTCTCCACCCTTTCTGTGTTCGGAGCCATCGCCCTCGTTTCGGGTGATGGGGAGCGACGGTTCCAAGACGAAAGCCGCTGATTGTCGTCCTTTCGGTCAGACACAGGAATGCGGATCGAACTGGCGATGCATTCTTCGCCTTCGTCCTGATAGGGGTGAACGAAGTATGCTGTTGCCCTGTTCGAGAACGTTTCGCTCTTCTCCAACTGGCATCCGCAGAAAGGGCATGGTGCTATCGTGGTCATGCTGCCTCGCAATCATCGGCAATGGTCACCTCGGCCGCATGGCAGAGAAGCGAGCATTCGATGTTAGGTTCTTCGTCGTGGTTGCCGCGATCGGGGTCCAAGGCATCCAGGCTGATGCGCTCTTTCGTCTTGCGCTCCCGCCAGAAGTAGGAACCCGGCCCAAGCTCGCGCTGTAGAACGGCCATGCGTTCGTAGGTTTCTGGGAAATCACGCCGGATCTTATTCCAATAGCCCATGCCGCCTTTGACGCAGCCGATGCAGTTGTTGTTGTGGTAGCCAAGGCGATACATGGCCGGCAGTTCGATACCGGCACGCTCGATCAGGCGCGAGCCAGGTCACTGTGACGCTTTCCGCTGTCCCGACAGGTGCAAACCCAAAGATCGGCATTGCTGCGCTTGGGACTTCAGGCGCCAACGGCGGACCTGCCACGGGGGCCCGATCGACGATCCGCGACACCTCGACCGATGTCAGCCAACGCGGTCGCAGTATGCGTCGTTAAGCGGGTTGTCGGCACGGACCTGATCGGGGCCCGCGGGCTGACGTCGGCCGACAAACGCAAGATCGGGCGCACAGTGGCCTCTCTCTGCGCTGCGTCCATCTGGTCGGGGGATCAGTGCCGGCAGCACGACAAAGCTATCCAGGCGCCGCCATGATCGCATCGAGCATCATTCCCGGCCGGTCCTACGTCGACCGGCACGGAAACATCTTCCGCGTCCGCGAGATCCAGAACCGGCGCGTCTACTTCAACATCGATGGTATCCATCTGCTGCCGCTTGCCTCTTCGGGGATTGATGGCTTCGCGGCGGCGATGGTGACGGAATTGAATGCAGAAGGGCAGCGGGACGAATGACAGGGAGAAACGACATGCCCAATGGCGGCTTTGACCCGGAAGCGAAATATGCGCAGCTCGGCGAGCGCGTCGAGAACCAGTCGCGGCAAATCGGCGATCTCGACAACCGGATGGGCAAGGGCTTCTCCGAAATCGCCTCGCAGATCCGCTCGCTGGTCGATGACATCCGTGGTGGGTCAAAGACGCAGTGGCCGATCATCATCGGCTTCTGTTCGGTGACGATCACGGTCCTGGGTGGACTCGGCTTCATGGCGCTGCAGCCGATCAAGGACAACATCACCACGATGCGCGAGGACATGCGTATGCGTGCGATCGAGACGAAGGACAGCCTGTCGACGATCGTTTCCAGTATGGTCACACAAAAAGAGATGGAATGGCGAACCGCTCGTGGCCAGGAAGATCGTCAGCGAACGGAGGCTGCCATCAAGGAACTTCGAGAGGGGCTGGTGCCGCGAGACGAGCACGCCCGCGTCTGGTCGAACTACGACCAGCGCTTCCAGGATCAGCAGCGGCAGGTCGATGAGCTGAAGCAAGCGCAGGGCAGCGTTTACGGCGCCCGCGACGTTATCATGGATCTCAGGCAGCGCCTCGATCGCGTTGAGCGCGAGCGGATTGGTCAGCCTTAGCCCACAAAGCCCGCATACCCGCCCGCGTTTCCACGGACTGAATTATTATGTCATCCTGCGGATTTGACGCAAAACGTCGTAATTTGTCTCCTCACCTAGAAGAAGGTTTTCTGCAACTTCTACAACTGCCGCGAGAGTTTCCTTGTCTCCCCAGCCTGCCTCAACGGCTTCGTTGACAATCGATCGTAGCTTGGTTTCAATCGCCTCTTGGCAGTCGATAAACCTGTTGGGCGATCCCGACTTAGGTGGCTTTATTTCATTCATTAGGCTGATCTCCCATAATTGCGCGAATCCATAACTGAATAGCCCCGAGATTTGTAGACGCTTCTTTCCTAAATTAGAGGCAAGAAGATCATCATGAGCAAATCGAATTTCAGCGAAGAGTTTAAGCGCGACGCGGTGCGTCAGATCACGGAACGGAGCTATCAGGTTGCAGAGGTTTCGCAGCGGCTCGGTGTAAGCCCGCACTCTTTCAGCGAAGAGTTTAAGCGCGACGCGGTGCGTCAGATCACGGAACGGAGCTATCAGGTTGCAGAGGTTTCGCAGCGGCTCGGTGTAAGCCCGCACTTGCTTTATGAGTGGAAGAAGAAGTTCTCCTTGGCGTCTGGGAACCAGGGTAACGACCAGTCCGAAGAGATCAGGCACCTTAAAAAGGAACTGGCGCGGGTCACGGAGGAGCGCGACATTTTAAAAAAAGCGACCGCGTATTTCGCCAGGGATGCAAAGTGAAGTACGCGTTCGTTGCCCAGCATCAACAGCGGTTCTCGGTGCGAATGTTGTGTCGCCTGTTGTTAAAAAAAGCGACCGCGTATTTCGCCAGGGATGCAAAGTGAAGTACGCGTTCGTTGCCCAGCATCAACAGCGGTTCTCGGTGCGAATGTTGTGTCGCCTGTTGCGCATCCATCCCAGCGGGTTTTATGCCTGGCTTCGGATGCCATTGAGCAAGCGGGCTTGTGAAGACGAACGGCAAATCGGTCTTCTGCGGAAAGCCTGGGAGGAAAGTGGCAAGGTCTACGGTTACCGCAAGCTTCACGACGACCTGCTCGATCACGGCGAGACATCCTGCCCCAACCGGGTTGCCCGCCTGACAAGGATTGCCGGGATAAAGGCTCAAATCGGATACAAACGCCGTCCTGGAATTTATGGCGGCAAGCCGTCCATTGTCATCGACAACACTCTGGATCGGCAATTCGACGTTGCTGCTCCGGACAAGGCGTGGGTCACGGACATAACCTACATCCGAACCAATGAAGGCTTCGCCTATCTCGCGGTGGTGATCGATCTTTATTCCCGCCGTGTCATCGGCTGGTCGATGCAGAGCCGACGGACAACGGATGTCGTGCTGCAGGCGCTGCTCATGGCTGTCTGGAGGCGAAAGCCAAAGGAAAAGGTTCTGGTGCATTCGGATCAGGGATCGCAGTTCACCAGCATGGACTGGGCATCGTTCCTGAAGCACCACAACCTGTTTCACTCGATGAGCCGACGGGGCAACTGCCATGACAACGCAGTGGCTGAGAGTTTCTTCAATCTGTTGAAGCGGGAGCGGATACGCAGAAAGGTCTATCGCTCAAGAGACGAAGCCAGGCAAGACGTGTTCGACTACATCGAGATGTTCTACAACCCGAAACGCAAACATGTCAGGAACGGGATGCTGTCGCCCGTCGAGTTCGAAAAACAGCAGAAAACGTAACCCGAGGGTGTCTACGAAACGCGGGGCTATTCAAACGTCCCGCCCTTTCATGGCATCATACCAATCTTCCACCCCCTTTGCAGCCTGCAAGTGCTCACCCGCTCTGGGCAACGATGACGAAATTTTACCCGTGACCACCTTCGTTTGTGACGAGCCTTCCCGAACACAGCCGCTTTGCGCTATATTAACGAATCAAAATATTGAAGCGGGAGGCCAGAACTGAATGGCGAATTTAATCCTGATGAACGATGAGTGGACGGTCTACGAGGACCGATTGGTTCACTCTACTGGATACAGCCGCGACTTCGACTACAACAATGCGGATAGCTCGCACTCGGATTGGGTCATTGAGGTTGGACAGAAGGCTTGGTTTAAGCCGGAAGAATTCGCTGAGGCATTTGTTGCACTTATCAATCACCACGGTACGAGGATTGATGCGTCTTTACTTTTGAGTTTCTATCGCCTAGCGGGTGCGCATTCTCAAGAGAATGTACTCAATCAGCCGCAAATCGATCTGAGCTACAACCCTGATTACGGTATGGAAGCGACCGAACACTATCCCGAGACTAAGGTAGGAGCTGGCTGGAGACTTTGAAGGTAGCGAAGCCCAACCCCTGCTTTCAGAAAGCTTCTGGCGGGTCGCCCCATGGCTTTCGCAATCATCGTTGAACTGGAGCAGGCGCAGGCAGCGTCTACGGCGCAAGCGACGTCGTCATTAATTTGAGCCGGCGCCTTGATCGCGTCGAACGTGAGCGGATCGGTCAGCCGTGATGACAACAAAAAACCGAACAACGGAGATCCCATTGTTCGGCGCGTCTTTATTCGGACGTGCCCGAGGCAAACGAATTGGCGCCAAGGTAGTTTCCAGCTTCATCGCTGACTACGACGAGTTGGTAAAAGCTATGCCGTCGCGGCGCCAGCAATAGCTGAACTCGTAGAGCTCGTTGAGGGCAGCGATAATCTTGGTCGATCTGTCACGCCGGCAAAGGGAGAAGGTCATAATCTGGATAAACGGCAGCCAACCGCTAAGGCATTTAGCTTTAATGGTATCAACCGAGATTTATCAAACGTTATGCGCTATCGAGAACCGCTACTCTCAAATCTTTTCGAACGTTGAGCATCGAACCGACCTTCAGCCAACTGAGATCTCCGCCGATGCTGGAGGTGTGCTCTCGAGAAATAACTCTCACCTCAATACTATCCGGCAGCCGGCCGGCCGGCGACGGAATGTTGAATTGGAACCCGCAGTGCGGACCAGCGGCCCCAGGCCGCGCTGCGGCAACATCTTGTCGCGGCAAGTTCGGCAAAGTCTGCGATTGCAGATGACCGTCTATCCAGAGCTGGATTTTGTCTGCGTAGGTATCGCCAGGGCCTAGCGCCCACCCCTCCACCAGGAGGAATTGACCTGAAGATACGCCGATGCGATCGATGTAACCATGGGCACCCGTTTGCACACCCGACAGACTGCCTTCAGCTACGAAAGCGCTCATCGCGGCAGCAGGGGTGATTGTAGCAACAGGCGATATCAGCGGGAACGATGCTGCGTTGTGGCCGGTAAATCGCTCCGACTTCCATTTTGAGTTCGTCAGAATGAACAGCAGCTTATCGACGCCGGCGTGATCCGCCATCCGCTGCGCGTGCAGGATCTCTTCGTCGCTGTCGTTGAAGTCGAAGAGGATGTATTTCCATTCGATCCGTAAATCGCGATGGCCATACGTTTTTGCATCGGCGGCGAACTTCATCGCAACGTCGAAATTGCCGCCCTTTCGATACCGCTCGTATGATTCCGGCTTGGTGCCATCACAGGACATTACGATGTAGTCGAACCGGCCGTCGCCGACGGATGTGCGGAAATCTACGTTTCCCGTGGTGGTGGCCATTTGGATCGTTGTGGGAAAACTCTCGTACGCGATGTCGACAAGATCGCGAAAGCGGGTATGGAGGAGCGGTTCGCCCCAGCCGATGTAATGGACTTGGTTCATGCGGTACTTCTCGAGCGCCGCAGCTTTGACGAACCGACGAAATACCTCGACGTCAAGGTCGTCTTCGGCGCGGCCCTTTCCAATGATGCTCTTGCGAATACAGCACGCGCAGGACAATTCGCACGCCAGCGTCGGCTCAACGAGAAGATCGAAGCTATGCGCAAGGGTGTCGTTCGGCGCGGCGCCAAGGGAAAGTAAATCGCAGCCCTCGCAAACCGTCGGCCAAGGCGTCCGGCCCTGCTGAAACGACGATCGAACGTGCGAGTAGACCGGACCTTCAAGGATATCGCGCAGCTTCCACCTACCGCCGGCGCGTACAAGGCCGAGATCTATGCCATAGCCCGCGCTATCGTCGCAGGCGAGGTGGCCGTCGGCCTTCAATGTGATCTGGCGTAAAATCCGGCAATCCATAAGCATCCTCCACACTGCGTTTCCAACGATGACAGAGATTCATAGTTGCGCAACGCAGATTTCTTCAACGACGGCGCGTGTGCTTGGTCCCAGATGAAATTAAGGTACCGATGTACCTCGTGACCAATCTTTTTGATCAAAAGGATGTAGCGCTCGCGGTATGCACACGGTCACGAGCGCAGAGCGCCCGTCAAGCGGAGCCTTCGATTTGCCGCTGCTGTGGATCATTTAAGGGAGACGAACAGTTGTGTCGCGGTTTGAAATGCTTGTGCTCGCTCGACATCGTTCATTGAGTGCTAGTGCATCTCCGGCGGCGGATAGCTTCTACCGATCGATACTAGATACTCAGTGATTTCCTCAAGGAGATGATCGCGCTTGCCGTAGGCTTCCGTGATCTCGGTGAGCTTCGGCATGACCTCCTCCAACTGACCGTCGGGAAGGTCGGCATCGCCGATAATATAACCCACGCCGGCAATCCCTGTGATGTTGCAGCCAGTCGCGGCCACGTCGTTGACGAACGCGGGGATGTCCTAAGGATTCATTTTGCGCATCGTACTCCGCCTTTCGCGGTGAACAATAGCGGGGAATGGCATTGGATTCGACTAGTAGAACTGCTGGTGGGCTGGTGGTCTTGCGAGGTTCCGGTCATCTGACCATGCCGTTCCGAGGAACCACGGGACCGCCTCGACTCGCTTCAAGCGACAGCGCGTCAGCCGGCTGTAGTCGGCACATCACCGCCCGTTGCCTTGCAGGCCCTCGCACCACCGGTCACCTTTGTTCGGCCATTGCTGGGCGAGGCCTTCTTGGATCAATACGTTTCCGGCATCCCGCCCGTCAGGAAGGATGATGTGAACCAGATTGCGGCGATCCGAAGTCCGATCCTCCGTACCGCTGTCGTCCAGTCGATAGCCATTCGACATAAGCCCCTGCAGCCGCAGCTTTGCTTTTTCACCTAGCTGTTTTTCCTCGATCGCACTGCGCGGCAGAGGTCTCCGGCGTATCGATCTCAAGCAAACGCATCTTCACGCCATCTTGCCAGATCGTGTCACCATCGACGACGCAGGTCACTTTCCGCTTGGCACGGTTTCCCCCGGTGCAGATGTCGATGGCAGCAGCTGGTGTTGCCAAACTGAGTATCACGACAGCTATTGTCGTCCTTAATATCATTCTAACTCCGGTTTCGCCTTGCTCAGTCGTCAGTTCGTCGCTCTTGAGAGCTTTCGAGCATCGCCCTGAACGCTTCGTTACCTCCGGGCATCAGGGCGTCGTTGTCGGCAACCTCAATGATTGCCACCAGAACCTCACCGAGCTACCAGAGGTAAGACCTGCCGTTTTCAATCCGTCAATGATTACAATGGGGCGAACTTCGGTCGCACCCGCGACCAAGTCGCTGATATATGTATCTATTGATACAACTGCAGGGGTCGCCAAAACCATCTCCCAAAAAATTGCGACTGCCGCTTGAGCGGAGGAATATCGCCTTGAGCAAAGCGCTGCTTCGGAGCTGGATATAGAGACCAAGAATCTTTGGCGTGACGGCAACAAAAAACCGAACAATGGAGGTCCCATTGTTCGGCGAGTTGAGTGCTGGAACCAAGAGATGGCGTCCGAGCTTTTGGGTACGATCTGGATGTTAACCTGGGGTGAAGACCTCAGGCGAATACTTGAGTGAGACTACCTGCCGGCCAATCGTGCAACGACGTTAACTCATGACCCGACTTGGTTGCATCTCGCAATGCCAGCGATCAGCAAGTGGTAGCAGCGCCGCCGCAATTCAACTTCTTGCTGAGGTTCGTGAATTGCGTGCTTAGTGCACCGCCGAGCGTCTGTGCACCAGCGATCAGCGCGACAGAGATAAGAGCGGCGATAAGCCCGTATTCGATGGCAGTGGCGCCAGACTCATCCTTCATAAAGCGTGCAAAAACCGACATGCAAATCCTCCTTGATTCGTGCCGTGGGACAAGTCGTCCCGACGTGTTGTTCTTTTACTGAAAGTCAAAAGAGTGTTGCGTTAACAGGATCGGTTAATATGTTCCTATTGGCTAATGTGAGTTCTGAATGGTTAAGAAGTTGTTTTCGCGGTTCCGTGACTTGTGCTCATCGCCCGCCGGCGACCCGGTCGAACTGGATCCTTTCATTGTAGGATAACGCATGCTCATGACCAAACCGGGCCTAGAATGCTGCCACCGGTACTCGTGGTGCCAGAGCGTTGCAGTGGGGTAGGACCTACCATTCACTCCTCCGCGTACCCAGCCTCACCACGTCATGTTGCGATGCAGCAACAGCGGGAGTTCACATCTTCGGGAAACCGATCGTGATCCCGCAATCGCATTTCAGCCCCAAAATCGATTCGAAGCTGCCTCATTCAAGGGTATATTCGCGGCGGTCAGTTCCGTTGCATCGGCAGGGGAAGGCACGTGGCGAAAACCGACCATTGGGTCTGACAAACTCGCCTCCATCGCATTGAAACGGGTTTTCCAGGTGACCTCGCGGTCGCTTGCGCCTCAACATTGTCTTGAGCCTTCGAGTGGGGATCAAATGAACAGAAGTCTATTGGCCGGCGGCGTCGCGCTGCTTGCGACAATCTTTGCGGTCGGCCCGTTTTCGGCATCCCGCGCCCATGCGGCGGACAGGCCGCTCATCTGGCAGCCCGTCAAGAATTCGGACAGAAGCTATTCCGTCAAGCTCGGCTTCAGGTTGCCGACGGAGCTGGAGCCCGAGGCGGGCTTCAACGTCGGTGTCGATGCGAAGAAGGACGGGTCGATGAACACGCCGCTTCGGCTGTGGGGCAGCATGAAGATGAAGTCGATCCAGAGGCCCGCTTACGAGGTCGAACGCAAGATCGGGATCGATTACGACGGATTGGCCGAAACGGCCGCCGTCAGCATGAACTACCACCAAACGCAGATCGTCACGTCAACGATCGATGTCGAGCGCAATGCGAGCTATGTCATGCGCTACGACGGGCTCAATCAGGACTGGAGTGGCCTCGACGCCAACCAGACTCTCAGGCTGTCCCGGTCAAACACCGGCACAGCCGTGGTCGTCCGCGCAACGGCGATCGATACGTTTCGTATCGGCGGCGCGGGGCTGGGACTCGAGCAGAAACTAGGTGACAGCCTGACACTCAGCGGCTCCGTCGATCGCTATTCGGACGCGACCGCAGCAGTAACCAGCGTCAATGCCCGCTACTCATTCCAGTGGTGATGGCGCCCTGACGATTGTTTCGACGGGAAACGGAAAAGGGGCGCTCGCGGCGCCCCTTTTCTATTGCAGGTCATTCGCGTTGGCGCAGTCTGCCTAGTGCAGGATCTGGCTAAGGAACAGTCTGGTGCGCTCGTGCTGCGGATTGTCGAAGAACTCCGCCGGCGAATTCTCTTCCACGATCTGTCCCTGGTCCATGAAGATCACCCGGTTGGCGACCTGGCGGGCAAAGCCCATTTCATGGGTGACGCACATCATGGTCATGCCTTCTTCGGCAAGGCCAACCATCGTATCGAGCACTTCCTTGACCATTTCAGGATCGAGAGCCGAGGTCGGTTCGTCGAACAGCATGATCTTCGGCTTCATGCACAGCGAGCGGGCAATCGCCACGCGCTGCTGCTGACCGCCGGAGAGCTGGCCCGGATACTTATGGGCCTGTTCCGGGATCTTGACACGCTTGAGGTAGTGCATCGCCACTTCCTCGGCTTCCTTCTTCGGCATCTTGCGAACCCAGATCGGTGCAAGCGTGCAGTTCTCAAGGATCGTCAGGTGCGGGAAGAGGTTGAAGTGCTGGAACACCATGCCGACTTCTCGCCGCACTTCGTCGATCTTTTTCAGATCGTTGGTAAGTTCGATATTGTCGACGACAATGCTGCCCGACTGATGTTCCTCGAGGCGGTTGATACAGCGGATCATCGTCGATTTTCCGGAGCCTGACGGCCCGGCGATGACGATGCGTTCGCCTTTCATCACCTTGAGATTGATGTCGCGCAGCACGTGAAAATCGCCATACCACTTGTTCATGCCGATGATCTCGACAGCGACATCCGTGGAGGAGACGGTGAGGTTTTTGGGTTGGGCGTCAGCCATTGTTTTTCCCCTTGTTATCGCTTGTGGCCGGTATCGAGATGCCGTTCCATAAAGGCGGAATAGCGTGACATGCCGAAGCAGAAAATCCAGTAGATAAGACCAGCGAACACGAGGCCGGTAAGCGGCGTCATGGGCGTGATCCAGGTCGTATCCGTAAAGTTGAGCCTGATGATGTTCAAGAGGTCGAACATGCCGATGATGGCAACGAGCGACGTATCCTTGAACAGGCCGATGAAGGTGTTGACGATGCCAGGGATCACGAGCTTGATCGCCTGTGGAAGGACGATCAGGCGGGTTTTCTGCCAGTAGCTGAGGCCGAGCGAATCGGCACCTTCGCCCTGACCTTTCGGAATAGCCTGCAGGCCGCCACGAATGACTTCTGCCATATAGGCGGAGGCAAACAGCGACACACCGATCACGGCGCGCAGGAAGTTGTCGATGCTCCAGCCGGTGGGCAGGAACAGCGGCAGCATCACGTTTGCCATGAAGAGAACCATGACAAGCGGTACGCCGCGGATCACCTCGATGAAGACGACGCAGAGCGTCTTCAATACGCGCATGTTGGAACGCCGTCCGAGCGCCAAAAGGATGCCGACGGGGAAGGAGACCGCGATGCCGACGAAGGAGAGGATCAGCGTCACCATCATGCCGCCCCAGAGCGGGGTCTCGACCCGCTGCAGGCCAAGAACATTGCCATGCATGAGGAAGAACGAGACGACCGGGTAGACGAGAAACAGCAGAACGGCGTTCAGCGCCTTGTACGGCAGTTTCGGAATGAGGAGAGGCACGAGCAGCACGATCAGCATGAACCCGACCAGCATGACGCGCCAGCGCTCCTCGATCGGGTAGCGGCCGAACATGAACTGCTGGAACCGGTCACCGACAAACGCCCAGCATGCGCCTTTCCAGCCATCCGGCTGGGTGCCGCCCTGGACGACGGTGGCGCAGACCGAGCGATCGGCACCGACCCAACTCGCATTGATGAACAGCCAGTTGATGATGCCGGGCAGGGCGAAAGCCAGCGATGCGATGGCGACGATGGTCAGCACCACATCCTTTGGCGTTGCCAGGAGATTGGTCCGGATCCAGCCGCTTGCCGAACTGGCGCTGACCGGCGGCGGTTCCGGTGCAATCATGTCATTGCGAACGTAAGAGAGCTTGTGTGTAGACATGTCTTATCTCTCCACCAGAGCCATCTTGGCGTTGAACCAGTTCATGAACAGCGATGTCGCGATGCTGATGCTCAGATAGATGGTGAGCATGATCGTGATCATCTCGACAGCCTGACCGGTCTGGTTGAGCGAGGTGCTCCCGGTCGAAAACAGTTCGGGAAAACCGATTGCAACGCCGAGAGACGAGTTTTTGGTCAGGTTGAGATACTGGCTTGTCAGCGGTGGAATGATGATGCGGAAAGCCTGCGGTACGACAACCAGTCTGGTGATCTTGCCCGGCTGGACGCCGAGTGCAGCGGCGGCTTCCGTCTGTCCCTTGCCGACGCCCTTGATGCCGGCTCGGATGATTTCCGCGATAAACGCAGCCGTGTAGAGCGAAAGCGCCAGATAGAGAGCCACGAATTCCGGACGGATATTGGCGCCGCCGGAAAGATTGAAACGACCTTCGACGGGATAGTCGAAGGTCAGCGGCGAACCCATGGCGATGAATCCGAGAAGCGGCAGACCGATGATGATGGCGGCGGAGATCCAGCCGTTGGGCAATTGCTGCCCGGTTGCCATCTGGCGCTTGACCGACCACGTGCGGAAGACGAACGCGACAACGATGCCGACGAGAATGGCAACCGGGAGGATCCACGCGCCTTCGCCCCAGATCGTTGCCGGAAAGGTCAGGCCACGGTTGCTGAGGAAGGTCGAGAGCGGGCCCTGGATAGCATCACGCGGCTGCGGCAGAATGGCGAGAACGCCGGAATACCAGAAGAAAATGACCAGCAGCGGCGGAATGTTTCTGAACACCTCGACATAGACGGTGCAGAGCTTGGCGATCAGCCAGTTTTTCGACAGGCGACCGATACCGATGATGAAGCCGACGATGGTTGCCGTGATGATGCCGGTGACAGCGACCATCATCGTGTTGAGGAAGCCAACCAGGATCGCCCTGCCATAGGTCGAGTCGCTCGTGTAGGCGATCAGGGATTGCCCGATATCGAAGCCTGAGCGACCAGCGAGGAAGCCAAACCCGGTGGCGGTGTTGCTGCGGGCAAGGTTGACACTGACATTGTGTGCGATCGACCAGACGAGCGCAACGAGAATGACCAGCGTCAGCACCTGGAAGAAGATGCTCCGCGCTTTTGGATCGTAAATGAGTGACGTGGACGCGCGCTTAGTCGCAGGCGCACGGATCGAGTTGTCCGTCATGCTTTGCCAATCCCCTGTGACCCGTTGTGGGCCCTTATTGTTTTTGATTCTTATTGATCGTGGAGAATGTCTCGCAGGGCGGACGGAGCCACCCTGCGAGACGTCAGTCTATCAGTCGATTAACGGATCGGCGGTGCGAACTGCAGGCCACCCTTGCTCCACAGAGCATTCAGGCCACGTGCGATCTTCAGCGGGCTGCCGGAACCGATATTGCGCTCGAAGACGTCGCCGTAGTTACCGACGCCCTTGACGATGTTGTAGGCCCATTCGTTGGTCAGGCCGAGATCGGTACCGACCTTGGTGTCCTTCTCGGTGCCGAGGAAGCGGCGGATATCCGGGTTGGTCGAGTTCTTCATCTCGTCGATATTGGCCTGGGTGATGCCGAATTCTTCGGCCTGAACCAGGGCGTAGCCTGTCCACGAAACGATATCGAACCACTTGTCGTCGCCCTGGCGAACGGCTGGGCCAAGCGGCTCCTTGGAGATGATTTCCGGAAGAATGACGTGTTCGTCAGGGTTCGACAGCGCGAGACGCGTTGCATAAAGGCCCGACTGGTCCGTCGTGTAGACGTCGCAACGGCCGGCCTGGTAGGCGGCGTTTACTTCTTCGAGCTTTTCGAAGACGACCGGGTTGTACTGGAGGTTGTTGGACTTGAAGTAGTCGGCGAGGTTGAGTTCGGTTGTCGTGCCCGACTGAACGCAGACGGCAGCGCCGGACAGTTCAAGCGCCGACTTCACGTTCAGGCTCTTCGGAACCATGAAGCCCTGGCCGTCGTAGTAGTTGACGTAGCGGAAGTTGAAACCGAGCGCGGTATCGCGGCTGATGGTCCAGGTGGTGTTACGTGCGAGCACGTCGACTTCACCCGACTGCAGTGCCGTGAAGCGGCTCTGGGCCGTGGTCGGCGTGTACTTCACCTTCGTTGCATCACCGAAAACCGCAGCTGCGACGGCCTTGCAGAAATCGACGTCGAAGCCTTTCCAAGCGCCGGCCGAATCCGGCTGCGCGAAGCCGGCCAGACCGGTGTTGACGCCGCACTGAACGAAGCCCTTCGCCTTGACATCATCAAGCGTGGCCGCGGAAGCTGCCGAGGCAAAGCCAAGGACCGCTGCGCCAAACGCGGCAGACAAAAGCGTCTTTTTCATTTTCCCAACCTTATCTGTTGTTTTGTGTGATCTCTCGACACAGGCCGTTCCCCTGATTTTATGAATACGACCGGTCCCCCGCTGACCTCCCGGCGCGGGTGTTTATATCTCATTCGGAAACGAAGGCAGGGTCAAGGGCCACCCGTTCAAATTGCGTCCAAATTACGGTGTATTAGACTTTACCGCCTACGCGCTGGGCAAATGCTCAAGTTGTGTGCGAGTTGTGGCGGTTTTTATACCGAACGAGCATGCTAATATTGCACCGGTACTGGGAATTGGGCAGCGGGGTTGACCAGCCTGGAGGGCGGCGGCAAAACTGGCGCCATTGTCAACGAAAGTGCATTCCGGACATGTCCCAGAAAGATAAACTGATCGAAGAAGCGGGTCAGAATACGCGCCTTGCGCATATCGGAAACGATCCACGCGCGTATCATGGCTTCGTCAACCCGCCTGTCGTCAAAGGTTCCACGGTCCTTTTCCCGAATGCCGAAGCGATGGAAAAGCGCAGCCAGCCATACACCTATGGAACCCGCGCGACCCCGACGACGGACGCCCTGTGCGCTGCGTTCGACCAACTCGAGGGTTCTGCGGGTACGATCCTCGTTCCATCGGGACTGGCTGCGATCTCAATCCCGTTCCTGGCTTACCTGTCATCGGGCGATCACGCGCTGATCGTCGACTCGGTCTACACGCCCTGCCGGACTTTCTGTGACACGATGCTCACGAGACTGGGGATCGACGTCGAGTACTATGATCCGGAGATCGGGGCAGACATCACCAAGCTGATGAGGCCGAACACCAAACTCGTTCATACGGAAGCGCCCGGCTCGAATACGTTCGAGATGCAGGACATCCGCGCAATCACGGACGCTGTGCACGCCTATTCCGCAGACGTCGTGGTGACGCTGGACAACACCTGGGCGACACCGCTTTATTTTCGTCCGCTCGACTTCGGCGTCGACGTCTCGATCCATGCGACCACGAAGTACCCGTCCGGGCATTCGGATATCGTCATGGGTTCGGTGTCGGCCAATGCGAGGCATTTTCCGGCTCTTGAGGCCGCGCGGGTTGCAATGGGCATCTGCGGTGCGCCGGAAGATTCCTACCTGATCCTGCGTGGCCTGAGAACGATGGGTCTGCGGCTGGACCAGCATCAAAAAAGCGCCCTTGAAATCGCCGAGTGGCTGGAAGGTCGCGACGGCGTTGCGCGCGTCCTGCATCCGGCATTGCCAAGCTTTCCTGGCCACGAGATCTGGAAGCGTGACTTCAAGGGATCGAGCGGGATCTTCTCCTTCGTGCTGCAGGCCGAGCCTGAGAGGGCAAAGGCCAAGGCGCACGCCTTCCTCGATGCCCTGAGCTTTTTCGGCCTCGGTTACTCCTGGGGAGGATACGAAAGCCTTGCTCTGGTCGTAAATCTTTCCGACCGCACCATCCGCAAGCAGCCCACCGAGGGTGCAGTCATCAGGCTTCAGATCGGTCTCGAAGACGTGCCTGATCTCAAGAAAGATCTTGAAGCGGGGTTTGCCGCGGCGGCCGCGGTCTGATCGCTCAACCTCGACGCTACTCGGCGTCGAAACCGTAGAGCCAATCCAGATCCGCCGCGAGCGATTGCGGCGGACGCATTGAGAGAACAAAGTTGCGACCGAGCTTCAGCGGGCCGCGCGCATGATAGGCAAAGCGGTTGAATTCCCCGCGTGCTCGCACCTTGGCGACGCGACCGGCCCGTTCGGTCTCGTAGGCTGATAGCGCCTGTGTGAGCGAGGGCAGGGCGGCCACGCGGTTTGCCAGGATGAACGCGTCTTCGATCGCCATCGCCGCGCCTTGGGCCGCAAAGGGCAGCATCGCATGGGCGGCGTCGCCGATCAGAACAAGATCGCGGCCATTGTGCCAACGGCCCGGTGTCACCTGATAGAGCGGCCAGAAGGTCGGCTTGTCGGATGCGGCCAGTGTTTCGGCTATGCTCGGATGCCACCCCTTGAAATGACGCAGCAGCAGGTCTTTCTGGGCGGCGCTCGCTTCCGTATTCCAGCAATTGCCGGTGTTGCCGCCGGACGCGATGGCGACGATGTTGAAACTATCCTTCTCCTTGAGCGGATAGGCCACAATGTGTGCCGAAGGTCCGAGAAATGCACTGACGGCATTCGGCTTCAGCCAGGAAGGTGCCGCGCTCTTTGAAACCATGAAGCGCCAGGCGACACTGTTGGAAAAAACGGCTTCCGGATTTTTGGGAATTGCGGTGCGAATGCCAGACCAGACGCCATCTGCGGCGACGATCAGGTCATGGTGGCGTCCGGAGATCTCCGCAAGTTCGTCTCGAACGGCGCTCCCAATCTTCGAGCCCAGCCGAAGCGTGCAGAGCGGGTTGGCGTTAACGGCGTGGAGAAGCGCGTCTTGCAGCGTTGCCCTATGGAGGACGCCATAGGGCGATCTCCACCGCTCGCGGGCGAACCGGCCGGATGGCACATAGGCCAGCCGATGAAGCGAACGACCCGACACGAGCTGCACTTCATCCGGCTCGGTCCATAACGGTTCCAGATCGCTAAGAATGCCAAGCTTGCTCAGCACGCGCGAAGCGTTCGGCGACAACTGGAGCCCAGCGCCGACTTCCTGAAGGGAAGGCGCCTGCTCGAAGATGTCGCAGGTGATGCCATGGCGCGCAAACGCGAGCGCAGCGGTGAGACCCGCCATGCCCGCACCCACGATCGCTACTGTCTCGACAGCCATTTCTGGCTGCCGATCAGGCGGCCTTGACGTTGAAGACGCAGCCCGGAGGGTCGGTCTGTTCGGCCTTCAGGGTAGGGTTGTATTTGTACAGAGTGGAACAGTAGGAGCAGACTTTTTCGACTTCGTCGCCCATGTCGATAAAGATGTGCGGATGATCGTAAGGAACGGATGCACCAGTGCACATGAATTCCTTCACGCCGATCTGGATCGACGGGACACCGCCGTCGTTCTGGAAATGGGGAATGCTGTGGCCGGCCATGGTCGTCTCCAATGCGTACAATAGGGCACGTCTGATTTGGCGCGGACATTACCGCCGCCGCATTCAA
This sequence comes from Rhizobium sp. Leaf306, assembly GCF_001423425.1. Taxonomy (GTDB): domain Bacteria; phylum Pseudomonadota; class Alphaproteobacteria; order Rhizobiales; family Rhizobiaceae; genus Neorhizobium; species Neorhizobium soli. The sequence goes on along the minus strand of NZ_LMNX01000002.1, from coordinate 1,030,950 downwards.
AAGTGTAGTGCAAAAACCGCGATGCGAGGTGTCTTTCAGGGTTCAATCGCAAGCACCGATATCTTATGGTCCGCCGCCAAAACAGGATATCCCAGATGAACCTCAATGCCCCGGCCTTTTCCACCTTCAGCCATGACGGACTGAGCCTCTCCTATTTGGATGAGGGGAATCCGGCAGGCGATCCTGTCCTGCTCATCCACGGTTTCGCTTCCAGCGCGACGGTGAACTGGGTGCATCCGGGATGGGTGAAGACGCTCGGCGATGCCGGTTACAGGGTGATCGCCATGGACAACCGCGGCCATGGCGGCAGTGACAAGCCGACCGATCCGGACGCCTATCGCCCTTGGGTGATGGCAGCGGATTCGGTTGCTCTGCTCGATCACCTGCGCATCCCGGCAGCGCATCTGTTCGGCTATTCGATGGGCGCGCGTATCTCGGTGTTTGCAGCGCTCAACGATCCGGACAGGGTCCGGTCGCTGGTGCTCGGCGGTCTCGGTATCGGCATGACGGACGGGGTCGGTGACTGGGATCCGATCGCGGATGCGCTCTTGGCGCCCTCGCTTGAGAGCGTGAGCCATGATCGCGGCCGTATGTTCCGCGCCTTTGCCGACCAGACGAAAAGCGACAAGCAGGCACTCGCCGCCTGTATCCGCGGTTCGCGCGATTTGGTCGAACGCAGCGATATGGGCAAGATCGACGTTCCCACGCTGATCGGCGTTGGGACGAAGGACGATATCGCGGGTTCACCGCAGGATCTGGCCGATCTGATGCCGAATGCGACAGCGTTCGATATTCCCGGTCGTGACCACATGCTGGCCGTCGGCGACAGGGTTTTCAAGAAAGCGGTACTGGAGTTTTACGCGGCGCAGGCCTGAGCCCGGCTCCGCCACGGATTGGCAAGACTTCAGGTTTCCTTGAATTAACGATCAACGAAATGCGATTTCGCCGGCGTTGGTGTTGTCGTAAATCTAATCTATATATCGTGGCTTACGCCAAAGAGGAGACGGCCATGGCCGCGAGAACCGAAGTTCGCCAGACCGAGGACATTCGCCAGACCGATAGTGTCGCTAGCGTCGACCCCATATGGGACACGCTGCGGCAGGAAGCACGCGTCGCAATCGACCAGGACCCGTTGCTGGCCGCCTTCCTCTATTCAACCGTCCTGAACCACCGTTCGCTCGAAGAATGCGTCGTTCATCGGATCTGCGAACGGCTCGATCATCCCGATCTGCAGGCCGTCCTGCTGCGGCAGACATTCATGGAAATGCTGGACGAATGGCCGGATTGGGGTGCTATTCTGCGCGTCGATATCCAGGCCGTCTATGACCGCGACCCTGCCTGCCTGCGTTTCGTCGAGCCAGTCCTCTACTTCAAGGGATTTCACGCCATCCAGACGCATCGCTTGGCGCACTGGCTGTTTTACCGCGGCCGTCGCGACTTCGCGCTCTATCTGCAAAGCCGCGCCTCAAGTGTCTTCCAGACAGACATCAATCCGGCGGCTCAGATCGGCAAGGGGATCTTCCTCGACCACGCGACCGGCCTTGTCGTCGGCGAAACCGCGATCATCGGGGACAATGTCTCCATCCTGCATGGGGTCACTCTCGGTGGGACCGGTAAGGAGGGCGCAGATCGTCATCCGAAGATCGGCAACGGCGTGCTGATCGGCGCCGGCGCAAAGATCCTCGGCAATATCGAGGTTGGTGCCTGCTCGCGTGTGGCGGCGGGCTCCGTCGTCCTCAAAGCTGTTCCGGAAAAATCCACCGTCGCCGGTGTTCCGGCAAAGGTCGTCGGGACCGCGGGTTGCTCCGAGCCGGCACGCCTGATGGACCAGCTTCTGCGCGCCGAGGAATAGTCCGCGCCCGGACCTACTTGTTCCAGGAAAACTCGGGGCAGGGTCGTGCGGTGGAGAGAACGGCGGCTTTACTTTCGCCTTTCTCCCGTGCCAAAAGCGCATCGATTTGATCGCAAAATCTGACGGAGAAGATCGTGAACCCCGACGAAATCAAGAAGATCGACGACTATTTCAAGCGCCTTCTGAACCCCCAGATCGTCGTCAAGGCGCGTCCCCGCAAGAACGATTCTGCCGAAGTCTATCTTGGTGATGAATTTCTCGGCGTCGTCTATCTGGATGACGAAGATGGCGAGCGTTCCTACAATTTCTCCATGGCGATCCTCGACGTCGATCTTTGATCGCAGGATCCGACTGGTTTTCAAGAAACGTTGTCGAGAGGCCCTTCGTGGGCCTCTTTTGTTTTGGACGTAAGCCTCGAGCATGCAAGCTTCATTAGCATCTACTCTTCGACGGAATTTTGAGCGACAGGCGATCGCCGTTCGCGCGTCGGATCCGTACGCATGAAGCTGCAGCGTCGGAGGCTATGGCCATGATGCCGCCCGCCTTTTGGGTCAGTATGGCGGCAGAATTTGAGTTGCCGAATGTGGTACTTTTGGCTCGTCGCGAGCCCCTCTCGGCGGAATAGTGATTGCACAGCGGGAAAGGGGGCTTAAAATCCTTTCCCAAAGAACTACCTTTAGCAAGACTGAAGTCCTGTCGACCGGTTGTTCGCTATACCGCCGCTGGATGACTAGGGAATGAAAGACGATGATCGCACTGCCGATCTTGATGGAAAATGAAAAGAACGGCGACGGAGACAACGCGGGCCGCGGAACCTCCGTCATCACGCGAACGAAACCGAAAACCAAACGGCCTAACCTGTACCGCGTTCTCCTTCTGAATGACGACTACACGCCAATGGAGTTCGTCATCCATATTCTGGAGCGTTTTTTCCAGAAGGACCGCGATGCGGCAACGATTATCATGCTCCACGTCCATAACCACGGCGTCGGAGAATGCGGAATTTTCACCTATGAAGTAGCGGAAACCAAGGTGTCCCAGGTCATGGACTTCGCCCGGCAACACCAGCATCCGCTGCAATGTGTCATGGAAAAGAAGTGAGGAACCCGACGTGCCAACATTTTCGCCTAGTCTTGAAAAGGCTCTGCACCAGGCACTGACCTTCGCGAACGAGCGGCATCACGAATATGCCACACTCGAACATCTGCTTCTGGCGTTGATCGACGACGCCGATGCGGCGGCGGTCATGGGAGCATGCAGCGTCAACCTGGATACGCTCCGCAAAACCGTGTCTGAATATGTCGACAATGAACTCGCAAACCTGGTGACAGGCTATGACGAGGACTCCAAACCGACATCCGGCTTTCAACGCGTCATCCAGCGCGCTGTGATCCACGTCCAATCCTCCGGTCGTGAAGAAGTGACCGGAGCAAACGTGCTCGTCGCAATCTTCGCAGAACGTGAGAGCCACGCAGCCTTCTTCCTGCAGGAGCAGGAAATGACCCGCTACGACGCGGTCAACTATATCTCTCACGGCATCGGCAAGCGTCCGGGTTCCTCCCAGGCCCGGACCCCGCGTGGTGCTGATGAGCCCGATTCAGACGCCAAGCCTGTTTCGCGCAACGAGGAGGAAGGTCCCGGCAAGAAGCAGCAGGATGCCCTCAAGGCATACTGTGTCAATCTGAACGAAAAGGCCAAGAATGGCCGTATCGATCCGTTGATCGGTCGTCATTCCGAGGTCAACCGCACGATCCAGGTCCTGTGCCGCCGCTCCAAGAACAACCCGCTTTACGTGGGCGATCCGGGCGTTGGCAAAACTGCGATCGCCGAGGGACTGGCAAAGCGCATCGTCGAGGGCAAGGTGCCCGAAGCGCTGGCCGATGCGACGATCTTCTCGCTCGATATGGGCACCCTGCTTGCAGGCACCCGCTATCGCGGCGACTTCGAGGAACGTCTGAAGCAGGTCGTCAAGGAACTGGAAGATTTTCCAGGTGCTGTCCTGTTCATCGACGAAATCCACACCGTCATCGGTGCGGGTGCAACGTCGGGCGGTGCCATGGATGCGTCCAACCTGCTGAAGCCGGCTCTGTCCTCTGGCCAGATCCGCTGCATCGGTTCGACGACCTACAAGGAATACCGCCAGTTCTTCGAAAAGGACCGGGCTCTGGTTCGACGCTTCCAGAAAATCGACGTCAATGAGCCGTCGATCGATGATGCGATCGAAATCATGAAGGGCTTGAAGCCGTATTTCGAAGAGTATCACAAGCTGCGCTACACCAACGACGCGATCAAGTCGGCGGTGGAACTGTCAGCACGGTATATCTCCGACCGCAAGCTGCCGGACAAGGCGATCGACGTGATCGACGAGACCGGTGCAGCCCAGATGCTGCTGCCCGCTTCCAAGCGTCGCAAGCTGATCACGGAAAAGGAAATCGAGGCGACAATCGCCACGATGGCCCGCATCCCGGCGAAAACGGTTTCCAAGGATGACGAGATGGTTCTCGCCAACCTCGAGAAGGAACTGCGTTCCGTCGTATACGGCCAGGACGTCGCGATCGACGCGCTGTCGACGGCGATCAAGCTGGCACGTGCAGGTCTGCGCGAGCCGAACAAGCCGATCGGCTCCTATGTCTTCTCCGGTCCAACCGGCGTCGGCAAGACCGAAGTCGCAAAGCAGCTTGCCGCCTCGCTCGGCGTCGAGATGCTGCGTTTCGACATGTCGGAATATATGGAACGCCACACGGTCTCGCGACTGCTTGGCGCACCTCCCGGCTATGTCGGCTTCGACCAGGGCGGTCTCCTGACCGATGGTGTTGATCAGCACCCGCACAGCGTGGTTCTGCTCGACGAAATCGAGAAGGCGCATCCGGATATCTACAACATCCTGTTGCAGGTGATGGACCATGGATCGCTGACCGATCACAACGGCAAGAAAATCGACTTCCGCAACGTCATCTTGATCATGACGACGAATGCGGGTGCATCCGAGATGGCCAAGTCTGCGATCGGCTTTGGATCATCAAGACGCACCGGCGAAGATGAGGAGGCGATCAATCGCCTGTTCACACCGGAATTCCGCAACCGTCTCGATGCGATCATTCCGTTCGCACCGCTGCCGACCACGGTTATCCACCAGGTCGTCCAGAAGTTCGTGATGCAGCTGGAAAGCCAGCTGTCGGAGCGTAACGTGACGTTCGATCTGCATGAGGACGCGATCGCCTGGCTGGCGGAAAAGGGTTATGACGAGAAGATGGGCGCAAGACCTCTGTCTCGCGTGATCCAGGAATACATCAAGAAGCCGCTCGCCAACGAGATCCTCTTTGGCAAGCTTCGCAAGGGTGGCATCGTCCGCGTCACGGCCGGCAAAAAGGAAGATGGCACCGACGGTCTTCTTCTGGAGTCCATTTCGGAAACGGCCCGGGTAAAGCCGAAGCCTGAAGCGGAAGTGGAAGAGGCTGCCGACGAGATCAAGGCCAAGACGACAAAGTCAAAGCCTTCGAAAAAGTCTGCGCCGAAGGCCAAGGACAAGGACGGCGGTTCCGCGAAGGCAAATGTCGTCGAAGATGGCGACGTGATTGCCGAGGAAGCCCCGGCAAAGTCCGCGCCCCGCAAGGGTAGCACCGTGCCACGCGTCCCAAAGAGCAAGTAGCGCTCTTTTCCATCCGAGAAATCGATGCCGGGCTTGTCCCGGCATCGTCGTTTTTGTAGGTCCCGTAACGTCAATCATTTACGGGCATGCCAATGACCACCGAAAGCTCCGAGCGCAGCGGCCTTGCGTGGTTCCTCAAGGGCATGCGCGGCATCTTCTCCTTGCCGGCTTTGATCCTGATGACGTCCTATGTCGGTTTCAGCGCTTTTGCGGTAGAAGCCGGCCTGACACGAGGGCAGGCTGTCGCGATGACGCTCGGTATCTGGGCCCTGCCGGCCCAGATGATCCTGGTGGGTTCGATGTTGGGCGGCGCCAACATCGCCGCGTCCTTCCTCGCCGTGACGCTGTCGTCGATCCGGATGATGCCGATGGTGGCGTCGATCATGCCGGAGATGCGCACGAAGAAGACACCGCTGCCGGTTCTCCTGTTTCTCTCTCATTTCATCGCCATCACGTCCTGGGTCTTTGCGAGCCACAATCTCCGGCATGTGCCGAGAGAGCGCCGGGTTGCCTTCTTTGCAGGTTTTGGCATCACGCTGACCTGCACCAATGCGCTGATCGTCGGCGTCAGCTTTGGTGTCGTGTCTCAGTTTCCGCCGGTTGTGGCGGGTGCCTTGTTCATGCTGACCCCGGTCTATTTCATATCCTCGATCTGGGCGAGTGCAGCGCAGCCGGTCGTCCGGATCGCCTTCGTGATCGGCATCGTTCTGGGACCGGCCCTAGCGCTGGTAGCGCCGCAGTTCGACGTGCTTCTGGCTGGGATCGGCGGCGGCACGGTGGCCTATCTGATCGACCGCTATCGCCGCAAGCGCGGATCTGATCGTGGGGCCGCATGATGTTCGACGGGTACTGGACCTATATCGTCATCGCTGTCGCGGGATTTCTCGCAACCGATATCTGGCGCTGGCTCGGTGTGATCGCAGGCCACCGGCTGAAGGAGGATTCCGAAACGCTCTACTGGGTGAGGGCGGTTGCCACGGCATTGGTCATGGCGGTGACGGCAAAGCTGATCGTATTCCCGACGGGAACGCTGGCGCTCTCGCCACTCTGGCTGCGGCTTGCAGCGGCTGGTATCGGCTTTGCCGTGTTTCTCCTGACCGGCAAGCGGGTCGCGATCGGCGTGCTGACACCGATCGCCATTCTCGTCGCAGGACTGCTCCTGCTTCAACCCTGATCAGAAGCCAAGTTCGCCGATGATCTTCTCGGCATTGGCAGCGAGGACTTCCTTGTCCTCCATCTTGCCCGTATGCGGCTTCAACGGCTGGTTCTCGTAGCGCGGGATGACATGAAAGTGAAGGTGAAAGACGGTCTGTCCGGCCGGCGCTTCGTTAAACTGCGTGATGGTAATTCCATCAGCATCAAACGCATCCTTGACGGCGCGCGCGAGCTTCTGAACCACCGGAATGACCTTCGAAAGCACCGCCGCATCCGCATCGAGCAAATTGCGTGAGGGCGCTTTCGGAACCACCAGAACGTGACCCGGCGTCTGCGGCATCACATCCATGAAGGCGAGCGTGTCGTCGTCCTCGTAGACGCGGTGGCAGGGAATTCCGCCTTTGAGGATCTGGGCGAAGATGTTGTTCGGATCGTAGTCGTGACCGGTCATCGGTGGCGTCTCCCTTTCTGCTGCTCAGTCTTGTTCTTGCCGTTCACCCTTGCGGAAAGGGCTGTGCTCGGAGAGGTACTCATTCATGTATTCCACATCCTCCCGCTCTCGCTTCAGGTAGTCAGCAATCGCGCTGCGAAGGCCGGGATGGGCGATGTAATGCATCGAATGGGTGGTGACGGGCAGGTAACCGCGCGCAAGCTTGTGCTCGCCCTGTGCGCCCGCCTCGACCCGCTTCAGCCCATGGGCAAGCGCATAGTCGATCGCCTGATGGTAGCACACCTCGAAATGCAGGAAGGGATGGTCTTCGATACAGCCCCAGTGGCGACCGTAAAGCGCGTCGCCGCCAATGAAGTTGATCGCACCGGCGACGTACCGCCCCTCGCGCTTGGCCATGACCAGAAGAATGTCGTCTGCCATGCGTTCGCCGATCAGCGAATAGAAGGCCCGGGTAAGATACGGCCGGCCCCATTTGCGCCCGCCCGTATCCATGTAGAACGTGTAGAACTGGTTCCAGATGTCCTCGGTCAGGTCCTTGCCTGTCAGCCAGTCGATCGTGATGCCGTTCTCGAGCGCGGCTCGCCGTTCCTTCTTCAACGCCTTGCGCTTGCGCGAGGCGAGCGTTTCCAGAAACGCATCGTGATCGGCATAACCGTCGTTGATGAAGTGGAACTGCTTGTCGGTTCGGTGCAGATATTCAGCCTCTTCGAAAGCGATGACTTCATCATCCGGCACGAAGGTGACATGCGCGGACGATATGCCGAGCTGCCGTGTCACTTCCTGGAGACCTTCCGCGAGCGTGGTCTGCACCATCTCGCGATCAAAGCCCGAGGCAACGAGAAGGCGCGGACCGGTTGCGGGTGTAAATGGGACCGCACACTGCAGTTTGGGGTAGTAACGGCCGCCGGCGCGCTCGAAGGCGTCGGCCCAGCCATGGTCGAACACGTATTCGCCCTGGCTGTGGCTCTTGAGATAGCCGGGCACGGCGCCGATCAGTTTACCCTTGTCATCTTCCAGCAGGAGATGCTGGCCGTGCCAGCCTGTTTTTGCCGTTGCCGAACCGGATTCCTCCAGTGCGGACAGGAAGGCATGTGACAGGAACGGATTGTAGGGAACGGAAGACGTCCCTAAGGGATCGGCCTCCTTAGAGGCGCCGGAAAGCCGCGACCAGCTTTGTGGGCTGATCGCGGCAATGGATTTTTCGATGCGGATTGTCAGGTTGCCGGTCATTGGATCCAATTATGCGGCAGGGTTCTCCCGTGGGTCGAACCCTTCGAAGGTCATCTGCTCTGCATATTTATAGGTATGTTCGACGGCCTTTGCATCCCTCACCGTCCAGGTAATGATCGGAATTCCGGCATCAGCCTGCGCAGTGACGAATGAGTTGGGCAGATGCGCCCAGTGATAGGAGATGAAATCGAGGCCGAGCTGCATCGCTTCGTCGTGATTGAAGAACTCCTCCGGCTTTGAGCCTTCCGCGGTGAGGCCAAGCGGGTAGGGCGCCTCGGCCTGCTTCAGTGCACGCAGGATGTGGTAGTCGAAGCTCATCAGGGCAACCTTGCCCTCATACCCTTCCAATACGTCGAGAACGTCGTCAACGAAGCCGTCGTCCTCATCCGCTTGGCGACCCTTGATCTCGATGACAAGAGGAACGCGACCGGCGACGAGCGTGAGCATCTGCTTGAGCGTCGGTATCTTGTCCGCGGTGCCACCAATCGAAAGCATTCCGAGTTCGGCCGCGGTCCGTTCGCGAACGTCGCCCTTGATGCCGCAAAGGCGCTCCAGCTTGTTGTCGTGGAACACGACCGGGACGCTGTCTGCGGACAGCTGTATGTCGCATTCGATCGCGAAACCCGCATCAATGGCCCGGGAAAACGCTGACAGCGTATTTTCCCAGACCGTCTTGTTCATGTCGTGATAGCCGCGATGCGCCACCGGTACGTCCTTGATCCAGTCTGCAGATGTCATGCGGAGATCTCGATGATAGCCTCGATCTCGACCGCGGCGTTGAGTGGAAGTGCTGCCATGCCGACGGCAGCGCGGGCGTGCTTGCCAGCTTCCCCGAGCACGTTCGCAATGAGGTTCGAAGCGCCATTGGTGACGATGTGCTGTTCCGTGAAGCCCGGTGCAGACGCAACGAAGCTCGACAGCTTGACGACGCGCTTGATCCTGGTGAGATCTCCGCCAAGAGCAGCCTTCGCCTGCGACAGAATGTTGATGGCGCAGAGTTCTGCGGCGCGCTGCGCTGCCGGGACGTCGACATCGGCACCGACCAGGCCACTGACCGCAATCTTGCCGTTTTCGGTCGGCAACTGACCGGAGATATAGAGCATGTTGCCGCTGATCACGTAGGACACATAGTTGGCGGCAGGCGCTGCTGCCTCAGGCAGAACGATGTCCAGTTCCTGCAGGCGCGTCTCGATCGGGTTCGACATTTCGGTCTCCGGTTTTATTGTAAATTGCCCAAAAATCCTGCATCAAGGTCATAACCTCGGCTGATGGCGTTCTTACAACATCATGCATTGAGTCCAATAGGAGAATGTGAATGCTGCGCACGAGCCTTGGGATGTTCCTTGCCGGCGTGATGAGCGTGCCAGCGGCCTCCGCTGCCCCGATGAGCGCCGATACGGCGGCCCGCCTGCTCATTCCGCATCGCGCCGTCTACGACCTGAAGCTCAAGGATGCGTCCGAGCGGTCCGGAATCGAAGGGATGGTCGGACGAATGGTCTACGAGTTTACCGGCTCGGCCTGCACGGGGTTCACGACCAACTTCCGTCTCGTCACAAAGATAGATACCGGCGAGCAAACCCGCGTCAGCGACCAACAGACCAACACGTTCGAGGATGTATCGGCGCAGCAGTTTCACTTCGAGACCAAGTCGTTTACCGACGAACAGTTGGACAAGGAGGTCGCCGGTGACGCGACGACCGGCGAAACCGGCGTCAAAGTGGACCTGACCGGTCCCGAGGGGCGCGAAGTCGACCTTCCAGCCAGCGCGTTCCCTACCAATCACATGCTTGAAGTGATCAAGAATGCGAAGAATGGCAACCGGTTTTTCGAGGCACGCGTGTTCGACGGTTCTGAGGATGGCGACAAGTCGCTTCTGACCACGACAGTCATCGGAAAGCAGCAGGACCCGCAGAAGGAAGATCTTGATGCAGCCAAAGCCGGCGAGTTCTCCAAGGCCGCGTATTGGCCTGTGACCATTGCCTATTTCAACGAGGCAGCCGCGGGCGATCCGACGCCCGTCTACAACATGTCGTTCAAGCTCTATGAGAACGGCATCACGCGCGACCTGACCATGGACTACGGCGACTTCGTGCTTAGCGGAAGCCTGAGCAAGCTTGAGCTTTTGCAAAAGAGCGACTGCCAGGCAGATCAACGACCCGTTACCAGGTGACGACGGGATGAATTTGCTGCCGTCCTTCTCTATATAAGCGGTAGTTGAGTATGCACGTCCACCGAGGCGTGGAGAGGAGCGGTGTCTATGAGTTCGATTGGTACCATTCTTTCTGTCGCGATCCTGACAGGAGCCGCCGCGCTGACACTCGCGCCGACGACGGTCTCGGCGCAGGAGTGCCGTACCGATCCCTATCCGGGGATCAACTGGTCGAGTTGCGCCAAGCGCAATCTGATGCTGAGCGGATCCGATTTCTCCAAGGGTAGTCTTGCGGAGGCGGACTTAAGCTTTACCGATCTGCGCGATTCGAATTTTGCCGGTACCAATCTCACCAAGGCGAAGCTCATCCGCACCTGGATGGCAGGCAGCAACGCCGAGGGGGCGAATTTTTCAAAGGTCGAAGCGTATCGGTCCGACTTCCAGAAAGTACGCGCCAACGACGCGAATTTCACGAGCGCGGAGTTGGAGAGGTCCAATTTCTCGAAAGCGGAGTTGAACAACGCACGCTTCGAGAAAGCCGAACTCGGCAGGTCGAACTTCGACGGGGCCGTCCTGACCGGCGCAAGTTTCGCCTTCGCAAACCTGGCACGCGCCGACCTGACGAAGGCCGAATTCAAAGGTCCCCTCAATTTCCAGAGCGCCTTCTTCTTTCTGACGCGCATCGAAGGAGTGGACCTGTCGTCTTCGATCGGGCTCGATCAGCACCAGCTGAACGTGGCCTGCGGCGACCGGCGCACGAAACTGCCGGCCGGCCTGACACTGCCGGAAAGCTGGCCCTGCGGCGACCGCGAAATGGACTAGGGCTTCGGCCAGTCCCGCTCTTCCCAAAGACGGGCAGAGTCGAAAAACGCTTGCCTTTGTGGCCGATGCCTAGTATGGGCACCGGCATTCCACACGCAAGGCATGGGATGGTCCGGGAGAAATCCGGTCCGTTCCGCCCGGTGGCAGCCTCGACGAGGTTGCTGTTCGTCTTGCGGAGGTTCAACCGGAAAAGGATAACTAGGCATGGCATTGCCCGATTTCTCTATGCGCCAGCTTCTCGAAGCAGGCACCCACTTCGGCCACCAGACACACCGCTGGAACCCGAAGATGAAGCCGTACATCTTCGGCGATCGTAACAACATCCACATCATCGATCTGGCTCAGACCGTTCCGATGCTGTCGCGCGCCCTTCAGGTCGTGTCCGACACCGTCGCTCGTGGCGGCCGCGTTCTGTTCGTTGGCACCAAGCGTCAGGCTTCCGAGCTTATCGCTGACTCCGCCAAGCGTTCGGCCCAGTACTACGTCAACTCCCGCTGGCTCGGCGGCATGATGACCAACTGGAAGACCATTTCGAACTCGATCGCCCGTCTGCGCAAGCTCGACGAGATCCTGAACTCGGAAGCTTCCGGCTACTCCAAGAAAGAGCGTCTGAACCTCGAGCGCGAACGCGAAAAGCTGGACAAGGCTCTTGGCGGTATCCGTGACATGGGCGGCGTTCCGGACCTGATGTTCATCATCGACACCAACAAGGAAAAGATCGCAATCGACGAAGCGAAGCGCCTGGGCATCCCGGTCGTCGCCATCATCGACTCGAACTGCGATCCGGACCTGATCGACTTCCCGATCCCCGGCAACGACGACGCTTCGCGCGCCATCGCTCTCTACTGCGACCTGATGGCACGCGCTGCCATCGACGGCATTGCCCGTCAGCAGGGCGCTTCGGGCCGTGACCTCGGCGCGATGATGGAGGCTCCTGAAGAGCCTGCTCTCGAAGCTGAAGGCGCAGCCGAAACGGAAGCTCAGGCTTAATTGTCTGAGTCTGGAACGTTCTGAGACGCTCCGTCTTTTCGAATTCGACCAAGGCCAGAGATATGAATCCCTGGCCTTGGTCGTTTAAGACGATACGTCGCCGTCTACCGTTAGGTGGACGTGGAGACGGTCGCAACCGTGATGGCTTCATCACGATGTCATATTTCCGGGTACATTCGTCCCAATCTTTGGTATCGCCGACGGTTTTCCGGCGACACGCAACTTGAACCGACAAGAGGCACGAAAATGGCTGAAATCACCGCTGCACTGGTGAAGGAACTGCGCGAAAAGTCCGGCGCGGGCATGATGGATTGCAAGCGCGCGCTTGCCGAAAACAACGGCGACATCGAAGCTGCGATCGACTGGCTGCGCGCCAAGGGTATCGCCAAGGCTGACAAGAAGTCCGGCCGCACCGCAGCCGAAGGCCTGATCGGCGTCGCCTCCAACGGCACGTCCGCTGTCGTTGTCGAAGTGAACTCCGAAACCGACTTCGTAGCGCGCAACGATGCGTTCCAGACCATGGTTCGCGGCATTGCCGATGTTGCCCTGACCACCGACGGTACCGTCGACGGCGTCAGCGCAGCAATCTATCCGGCTACCGGCAAGACGGTCTCCGACACGATCAAGGATACGATTGCCACGATCGGCGAGAACATGAACCTGCGCCGCTCCGCGCTTCTGTCCGTCGAGGACGGCGTTGTTGCGACTTACATCCACAACGCAGCGGCTGACCGTCTCGGCAAGCTCGGCGTTCTCGTTGCCCTGAAGTCGACCGGCAACAAGGAAGCGCTGAACGCCATTGGCCGCCAGGTTGCCATGCACATCGCAGCCACCAACCCGCTCGCCATCCGTTCGGAAGAAGTCGATGCCGCTGTCGCCGAGCGCGAGCGCAACGTCTTCATCGAACAGGCCCGCGAATCCGGCAAGCCGGAAGCCATCATCGAAAAGATGGTCGACGGCCGCATGCGCAAGTTCTTCGAGGAAGTTGCTCTTCTGTCGCAGGCTTTCGTCATCAACCCTGACCTCACCGTCGGTGACGCCGTCAAGGCTGCCGAAAAGGAAGTCGGCGCGCCGATCGAAGTCACCGGCATGGCACGTCTTCTCCTCGGTGAAGGCGTCGAAAAGGATGAAAGCGATTTCGCAGCAGAAGTTGCAGCAGTCGCGAAGGGCTGATTGCTGCCTTCACGCGCATCGCAAGGCGCTGTAGTCGTTGAAAACCTGAAGGGCACCGGTGACAAGCCGGTGCCCTTCGTGTATCCGCATCCCGTTTGATCACTCCGTCCGTTTCGCTTTCAAGGAGCCACCATGTCGCAACCGATCTACAAGCGTGTTCTGCTCAAGGCCTCCGGTGAAGCACTGATGGGAAGTCAGGGCTTCGGTATCGACGTCGAAGTTGCAGACCGGATCGCATCGGATATTGCGGATGCCTGCGCCATGGGCGTCGAAGTCGGTGTCGTCGTCGGCGGCGGCAACATTTTTCGTGGCGTGGCCGTAGCTTCCAAGGGTGGCGACCGGGTGACCGGCGACCACATGGGCATGCTCGGCACCGTCATCAACGCACTGGCGCTCGCAACCTCGCTGCGCAAGCTCGACATCGAGACGGTCGTCCTGTCGGCTGTCGCCATGCCGGAGATCTGCGAAAGCTTCTCGCAGCGTCGCACGCTGCATCATATGGCGCAGGGTCGTGTGGTGATCTTTGCCGGCGGTACCGGCAACCCGTTCTTCACCACCGATTCTGCTGCGGCGCTGCGTGCTGCCGAGATCGGCGCAGAAGCGATATTCAAGGGCACGCAGGTCGACGGCATCTATTCCGCAGACCCGAAGAAGGACCCGACCGCGACCCGTTTCGAAACGCTCACCCACAGTGAAGTGCTCGACAAGGGTCTTGCCGTCATGGACGTCGCAGCCGTTGCGCTGGCGCGTGAAAATTCCATTCCGATCGTCGTCTTCTCGATCCACGAGAAGGGCGGTTTCGCACAAATCTTGACCGGCCGCGGTCGCAAGACCATCGTATCCGACAACTGACACGCGGTTCGTTGCCAAGAACCGACCGCCAAGAACAATAGGGAGTTCCTGCTGATGAGTGGAGTAGATCTCAACGACATCAAGCGCCGTATGGACGGCGCGATCACGGCCTTCAAGAGCGACATCTCATCGCTGCGCACGGGCCGTGCTTCCGCAAACATCCTCGACCCTGTCACGGTCGAAGCCTATGGTTCGCGCGTGCCGCTCAACCAGGTTGCAAACGTGACGGTTCCCGAGCCGCGCATGCTGGGCGTCTCGATCTGGGACAAGTCAATGGTGGGTGCTGTCGATCGTGCAATCCGCGAATCGAATCTCGGCCTCAACCCGATCGTCGATGGCCAGAACCTGCGTATTCCTCTGCCGGAGCTCAACGAAGAGCGCCGCAAGTCGCTGGTGAAGCTTGCCCACGAATACGGCGAAAAAGCCAAGGTTGCGGCTCGCCATGTCCGTCGTGACGGCATGGACGGGCTCAAGAAGGCCGAGAAGGACGGTTCCATCGGCCAGGACGAAAGTCGCGCCCAGTCGGAAAAAGTGCAGAAGATGACGGATGACACGATTTCCGAAGTCGACCGCTTGCTTGCCGACAAGGAAAAGGAAATCATGCAGGTATAACCTGCTCCGCGACGCCGCAACGTTGCGGCTGCGAAAGGAACGGCATCGATTATGGCGACCCCCGAACTTGCGATCATCCCTCGGCATGTCGCCATCATCATGGATGGCAACGGACGGTGGGCCAACAAGCGTGGGCTTCCCCGTACCGTTGGCCACAGCAAAGGGATGGAAGCCGTTCGCGAAACGGTGAAGGCGGCAGGCGAGGCGGGTGTGGAGTATCTCACCCTGTTCGCCTTTTCGTCGGAGAACTGGAGCCGTCCGGAAGCCGAGGTGAACGACCTGATGGGGCTTCTGCGCCGCTTCATCCGTCGCGACCTCGCCGAACTGCATCATTCCAATGTTCGCATCCGCATCATCGGCGACCGCGTCAAGCTGCGCGGCGATCTTCTTCCTCTGCTTCTGGAGGCCGAGGAGACGACGCGCAACAACACCGCGCTGACACTTGTGATCGCGTTCAATTATGGCTCGCGTGACGAGATCGTCCGTGCGACGGTGAGCCTGGCAAAGGACGTGCGCGCAGGCCTTCTCGATCCAGAGGCGATCGATGCGGCGATGATTTGCGGGCGTCTGGACACCGCCGATATTCCAGACCCGGACCTGATCATCCGCACCAGCGGCGAAGAAAGGCTTTCGAACTTCCTGCTTTGGCAGGCAGCCTATTCGGAGTTCCTGTTCATTCCCGAATACTGGCCGGATTTCGACAAGCAGCTCTTCTTCCAGGCCCTCAAGGTCTACGCCTCTCGCGACCGCCGGTTCGGCGCCGTGTCGGCCACTCCCACCGCGGTCGTCGGCTGATGTCGGGAGAATTGAAGAAGCGTCTTCTGTCGGCAATCGTGCTTGCCATCGTGGTCCTGGCCGCGACCTGGGCAGGTGGTCTCCCATTCCGGGCCGTCGCAGCCGTGATCGGCGTACTCGTCTATTACGAATGGTCCACGATCACTCGATTGAAGGACGTGGATTTCCAGGGCAACGCCTTCGGTTGGCTGATCGTCGTCCTTGTCGCTTTGAATGTTCTCGGCGGTGACGACCAGATGTCGATGCCGCTCCTTGGCGGCGGCGTGATAACAGCCATGCTGTTTGTCGTTCTGCGAAAGCGTAGCTGGTGGCTGCCATCAGGCATCCTCTACGCAGGCTTGAGTACGATCGCCATTGCCGCGATCCGGGGTGAGAACCAGATCGGCCTGATGGCGATGCTGTTTCTGTTCGCCGTCGTCTGGTCCACGGACATTCTCGCCTATTTCATCGGCCGCAAACTGAAGGGGCCGAAACTCGCGCCACGAATCTCGCCCGGCAAGACATGGTCCGGCGCGATTGGCGGTACTGTTTCCGCCGTCATCGCCGGATCTGCGCTGAGTGGTGTTGTGTTTTCGGACTTCTCGCTGTGGACGGCGTTCATGGCGCTCATTCTGTCTGTCGCGAGCCAGATCGGTGACCTCTTCGAATCCTTCATCAAGCGCCGATTCGGCGTGAAGGATTCCAGCCATCTCATCCCCGGCCACGGTGGTGTGATGGATCGCGTCGACGGTCTCGTTTTTGCCTGTTTCGCGGCGTTTCTTCTCACACTTGCGCACGCCGCCTGGACAAGCCATGTTGACGCAAGCGTCGCGGCCTATCTTTTCGGCCTCTGATAAATGTCGGTCCTTGCGACCGCTGGAAACCGGAAACTGAAATGGCCATCCTGACCTTCGTTACGGGTTACATCATCCCCTTCATCCTCGTCCTGTCGCTGCTCGTCTTCGTGCACGAAATGGGCCACTACCTTGTCGGCCGCTGGTGCGGCATCCGCTCGACTGCATTTTCCGTCGGCTTCGGACCGGAACTGATCGGGTTTACGGACAAACGCGGCACACGCTGGAAGATCTCTGCGATTCCGCTTGGTGGGTATGTGAAATTCTTTGGCGACGACGATGTCGCGAGCATGCCCGATGCCAAAAGCGTCTCGCATATGACCGAGGCGGACAAGGCTCACACGCTGGCCGGGGCCAAGCTGTGGAAACGCGCGGCGACCGTGGCTGCCGGACCGATTGCCAATTTCATTCTGGCGATCGCGATCTTCGCCGTCCTGTTCAGCGTTTACGGAAAGGTCATCGCCGATCCCGTCGTCGCCGAAGTGAGGCCTGACAGCGCCGCTGCAGAAGCCGGTGTGCAGACGGGGGACCGTCTGGTCGCGCTCGATGGCAGTCGCATCAAGACGTTCGACGACGTCCGCCGCTATGTCAGCGTGCGTCCGGAAACCCCGATCACCGTCACCGTTGAACGCAACGGGCAGGACATCGACCTGCCTATGGTGCCAAAGCGCAGTGAGATCACCGACCAGTTCGGCAACAAGGTCGAGCTCGGCCTGATCGGCATCGTCACCAACGAACAGCTGGGCAATTTCAGGACCGAAACCTTCTCGCCCCTCGAGGCAGTGGCGGAAGGGGTCAAGGAAACCGGAAATATCGTCACCGGCACATTCCGCTACATCGGCAACCTCGTGACGGGTCGCATGAAGGCTGATCAGCTGGGCGGTCCTGTCAGGGTCGCGCAGGCATCTGGCCAGATGGCGAGCCTCGGCTTTGCCGCCGTTGTTCAGCTGGCAGCCGTACTGTCAGTTTCCATTGGATTGTTGAACCTGATGCCGGTTCCTGTTCTGGACGGAGGGCATCTGGTATTTTATGCAATCGAGGCCATCAGAGGCAAGCCGCTGGGGTCTGGTGCTCAGGAGATCGCATTCCGGATCGGACTGGCCATGGTGCTCAGCCTGATGGTGTTTGCGACATTCAACGACATCAGTAATCTCATCGGTTAACCCCGTGAGATCGTTGAAATAACCCTTTATTTACCATGTTTGCATGTGGTGCGTGGCGATATGGCCACGCATCGAAAGGAAGTAAATAGAAATTAACGCGATATCTTGCTTGTAGGGCAAAAGCAGGTAAAACGACACACGTGGCCGGAGTCGGGTTCACCCGCCAAGGGACAACGGGAAAAGGTAAGAAGTGAAAATGAAGGCTGGTTCAAAGTTCTTGAACGCAGTGTCGGCGGTTGCGCTGTCTGCTAGTGTTGTTGCGTCGGGCGCCGGTGTGCTGGTGCTTGCCTCTGCTCCCGCTGCCGAGGCAGCTACCATTCGTAGCGTACAGGTCCGCGGCGCTCAGCGCGCCGGCGAAGAAGCTGTCCGTTCGAACCTTACAATCCGTCCCGGCGTTGCATTCGCCGCGAGCGACATCGACGAGTCTGTGAAGCGTCTCTATGCGACCGGATTTTTCTCCGATGTCCGCATCAGCGTTTCCGGTAGCGCGCTTGTCGTTACCGTCAGCGAAAACAAGCTGATCAACCAGGTCGTCTTCAACGGCAACCGCAAGATCAAGGACGACAAGCTCGCTGGCGCCGTTCAGACGCAGCCACTTGGCCCTTACAACCAGTCCATGATCAACGCCGACATCGAGCGCATCCGCGAATCGTATCGCGCGATTGGTCGTAGCGACGTTGAAGTCACGACGCAGACCGCCGATGTCGGCCAGGGCCGCGTCAACCTTGCCTTCGTCATCAACGAAGGTGACCGCACCAAGATTGCCAACATCACCTTTGTTGGAAACCAGGCCTATGGCGACGGTCGTCTGAAGTCGACGATCATCACCAAAGAATCCGGTCCTCTGTCTTTCCTGACCCGCAAGGATGTCTACAGCGAAGATAAGCTGCGTGCTGACGAAGACACGCTCCGCCAGTTCTACTACAACCACGGCTATCCGGATTTCCGGGTCGTGTCGTCGCAGGCGGTTCTTGATGAGTCGACTAACCAGTACAACATCACCTTCACGGTTGAGGAAGGTGCTCGCTACCAGTACGGCAACATTGCCGTTGAATCGACGGTAGAAGGCATCTCCGGTCAGGACCTGGAGGGTCTCGTCGAGACCAATTCCGGCAGCACCTACGATGCCCGTGAAATCCAGAAGACGATGGATGCGATTTCGAAGCGCGTCTCGTCTGCCGGCTATCCGTTTGCGCGTGTCACGCCACGCGGCGATCGCAACTTTGAAAACCACACGATCGGCGTCTCCTACATGGTCGACCAGGGCGAGCGCGCCTATGTCGAGCGTATCGAGGTTCGCGGCAACACCCGCACCCGCGACTATGTTATTCGCCGCGAGTTCGACTTCTCCGAAGGCGATGCGTTCAATCAGGGGATGATTGCCCGCGCTAAGAAGCGTCTTGAGGCGCTTGGCTACTTCACCACCGTCAACGTGACGACGCAGCAGGGCAGCTCTGCCGACCGTGTCGTCGTGATCGTGGACGTCGAAGATCAGCCAACCGGTTCGTTCGGTATCGGTGCAGGTTACGCTGCTGGCGGTGACGGCTTCCTTCTCGAAGCATCCATCGAAGAAAAGAACTTCCTCGGTCGTGGCCAGTACATCCGCGTTGCGGCAGGTGCCGGTACGGACGACGCTCGTAGCTACAACATCTCGTTCACCGAGCCTTATTTCCTCGGTTACCGTCTTGCTGCCGGCTTCGACATCTTCAAGAGCACGACCTCTTCGAACGATTACTACGACTATAGCGAACAGGGCATCACCCTGCGTGTGACGGCGCCGATCACCGAAGAGCTGGCGACGACGTTCCGCTACACCTACAAGACGATCGACTACGAAGAAGACGGCGCCTTTGGTGACGACGGCATACCTTACAATGCTGACGACGAAGTCTCCAAGACTTACGCCCACCTGATTGACAAGGGTGAATACACCCAGTCCTCGGTCTCGCAGTCGCTGGTCTACAACTCGCTGGACAGCCAGACGCTTCCACGTGAAGGTCTGTTTGCATCCTTCACGCATGAATATGCCGGCCTCGGTGGCGACTCCGACTTCTACAAGGTCACAGCCCGCGCCCGTTACTTCCACCTTCTTTCGACCGAAGCCGATCTGGTTGGTTCGATTGCCGTCGGTGGTGGTCATGTGTTCAAGACCGGCGACGATCTGAACGTCTTCGATCAGTTCACGATCGGCGGTCGTCAGATCCGTGGCTTCAAGAACGACGGTATCGGTCCGCGCACGGACGCCCATGGCGATGCTCTTGGTGGCACGAGCTACTTCAATGCGTCGGCTGAAATGACGATGCCGATGCCGCTTGTCCCGGAAGATGTCGGTTTCCGTGCCGCTGTCTTTGCTGACGCCGGTTCGCTGTTCGGCAATGACGCCAAGACTTTCGGTGACAAGGTCAACGGCACCGACATGTCGATCCGCGCCTCGGTTGGCGTCGGTGTCATGTGGGCTTCGCCTTTCGGCAACCTGCGCGTCGATTACGCCGAGCCGGTCGTCAAGGAAGACTTCGACGAGAAGCAGCAGTTCCGCTTCAGCATGGCGAACCAGTTCTGATCGTCTCCGGCCGCGAAAGCGGCCGGAAACCTGTTCTGGAGCTCAGGGTTCATGGACCATAACGAATTTTTCCCGCCTCATGATGGCGTGAGCCTGCGCGAGCTGGCCGCCCATCTTGGGGTTGAACTGCTTGACGAGCGTGCCGGTGACGAACTGGTACGGTCTGTCTCGCCCGTCGCGCGTGCGCGCAAAGGCGATATCTGCTACATCCTCTCCAGGAAAAGCCGCGCCGATCTCGAGACCTGCGAAGCGTCGGCTATCCTTTGCGATCCAAGCCTGAAATCCATCATTCCAGATCACATTCCGGTGCTTGCGACGAAGAAGCCGCATACGGCTTTCGCAGAGGCCGGCGCGCTTCTGCATCCCATAGCGCTTCGTCCATCTCCGGTAACATCGCAGTCCGGCATTTCTCCCGCGGCCTTTGTCGATCCGACGGCGAGACTCGAGCCTGGTGTCGAGATCGAGCCCATGGCGGTGATCGGTGCGCGTGTCGAAATCGGCAGCGGCACACGGATTGCTGCCGGCGCCGTGATCGGTGCTGACGTGAAGATCGGCCGCGACTGCACGATCGCCTCTGGCGCCAGCGTGCTGTCGGCACTGATCGGCAACAACGTCATCATCCACAATGGCGCCCGCATCGGTCAGGACGGCTTCGGTTATGCGCCCGGTCCGAAAGGCATGCTAAAGATCGTGCAGGTTGGGCGCGTCATCATCCAGGATCATGTCGAGATCGGCGCCAATACGACGATCGACCGCGGCACGATGGATGACACTGTGATCGGCGAGGGCACCAAGATCGACAATCAGGTTCAGGTCGGCCATAACGTCCGCATCGGTCGCCATTGCGGTATCGTGTCGGGCGTCGGCATTGCCGGATCGACCCGTATCGGCAATGGCGTGATGATCGGTGGTGCGAGCGGCGTTAACGGTCACATCTCGATCGGTGATGGCGTGCAGATCGCAGCAATGAGCGGCGTGGTCGCCGATATCCCGGCCGGGCAGACCTATGGCGGAATTCCGGCGCGGCCGATAAAAGACTTTTTGAGAGACATGGCGGAGATCATGTCGCGTTCCGATGACCGGGCGAAACGCCGAGGAGATAAGAAAAATGACGGATGAGACCAAGCCGGAGCTCGGCGCGGCCGACATTCAGGAAATCATGCGCCTTCTGCCGCATCGCTACCCGTTTCTCCTGGTCGACAAGATCATCGAGATCGATGGCGACAGCTCGGCTGTTGGCATCAAGAACGTGACGGCAAACGAGCCGCATTTCACCGGTCATTTTCCCGAGCAGCCGATTATGCCGGGCGTTCTTCTCGTCGAGGGTATGGCACAGACTGCCGGCGCGATCTGTGCGCGCAAGCAGGGTGGGGCTGGCAATCTCGTCTACTTCATGACGATCGACAACGCGCGTTTCCGCAAGCCGGTCGTGCCGGGTGACCGCGTGGAATTTCATGTCGTGAAGCAGAAGCAGCGCGGCAATATCTGGAAGTTTCATTGTGACGCCAAGGTCGATGGTCAGCTGGTTGCGGAAGCCGATATCGGCGCCATGATGCGCAAGGAAAGCGAATGAGCATGATCTCGGCCAGCGCGCGCATCCACCCTTCGGCCGTGGTCGAGGATGGCGCCGTGATTGGCGAGAACGTCGTCGTTGGACCGTTCTCCCATGTCGGCCCGCGCGTGGTGCTGAAGGACAATGTCGAGCTCATCTCGCATGCGGTCGTCAGTGGCAAAACCGAGATCGGCAAGGGATGTCGGATCTTCCCGATGGCGGTCATCGGTGGTGTGTCGCAGAGCCTTCACGAAGCCGGTGAGGATTCGAGCCTGACCATTGGCGATAACTGCACGATGCGCGAAGGCGTGACGATGAACACCGGTACGACGGGCGGTGGTGGCAAGACGGTCGTTGGTGACAATTGCCTTTTCCTTGCAAATTCGCACGTCGCGCATGATTGCCAGCTCGGCAGCCATATCATCATGTCCAACAACGTGATGCTGGCTGGTCACGTGCAGGTCGCCGATCGTGCGATCCTGGGCGGTGGCTGCGCCGTTCACCAGTTTACCCGCATCGGTCGGCAAGCCTTCATCGGTGGACTTTCCGCCGTCAACTACGACGTCATTCCGTTCGGCATGCTGAACGGCAATCCCGGTCTTCTGGGTGGCCTGAACGTCGTCGGCATGACCCGCGCCGGCATTGATCGCGCAACGATCCATATCGTTCGTCGCGCATTCAAGAAGATCTTCGAAGGCGAGGCAAATGTTCGCGCCAATGCCGCAGCGATCCGCGACGAGTTTGCAGATTGCCCGGAGGCCATGGAAATCATCGATTTCATCACAGCCGATAGTGACCGCGCGATCTCATCGCCTTTCCGCAGGAAGGGCTGATGGTCGCGGCCGGCGCCCCTGGCCAAGCGCGAGAGGGCCGGCTGGCGATTATCGCCGGTAAAGGCTTTTTGCCGGTCTACCTAGCGGATGCCGCACGTGGTGCAGGCGAAGATCCGTTCATTATCCAGCTGAAGGATGAGGCGGATCATCGCTTTGACGGGTTCGACCATGTGTCGCTGGGCGTCGGCGATCTCTCAGGGATCGAGAAGAGTTTTCGCGAAAGAAGCATCCGTCGCGTCGTGATGTCGGGCGGCGTCGCAAGGCGCCCCGAATGGCGCGACATTCATCCGACCTTCAAGACCCTGATCAAATTGCCCTCCGTCGTACGCACGCTGCTATCAGCCGGCGATGACGCAGTGCTGCAGATGGTGATCAAGTTGATCGAGGCCATGGGTTGCGAAGTTCTGGGTGCCCACGACATCGCGCCGGGCCTGCTGGCGAAGGTCGGTCCGCTTGGCCAAGTGTCTCCAAGCGGTGACGATCTGCGCGATATCGAACGCGGTGTCGAGGCTGCGAGTGCGCTCGGCAATCTCGATATTGGCCAGGGCGCTGTCAGCGTCGGCGGCCGCGTTGTGGCACTCGAAGGTGTCGAGGGAACTGACCGGATGATGCAGCGCGTTGCCGAACTGCGCGCCGAGGGACGTATTTCCACGCGCCGCAAGGGCGTGCTCGTGAAGCTCTGCAAGCTCCACCAGGATATGCGCGCGGACCTGCCTACCATCGGGCCATCCACCGTCGAACATGCCGTCGCGGCCGGGCTGGCGGGGATCGCCGTGGAAGCGGGCAGGGCGCTGGTGCTGGAAGAAGCAAAGCTGATCAAAGCTGCTGACGCCCACGGCATTTTCGTCTGCGGCATCGATCAGGCCCTTCCGTCGAGAGGATTGTGATGAACCAAGGTTTGAAGGTTGCGATCATCGCCGGCGAAGTGTCGGGCGATCTCTTAGGGGCAGACCTCATCGCAGCACTGAAGGCGTCCTACGCCGGTCCCGTCGAACTGATCGGGGTGGGCGGTGATGCACTGTCGGCCCAAGGCCTTCAGTCGCTGTTCGATTTCTCCGAATTGTCGATCATGGGCATCACCCAGGTGCTCGCGCGTCTTCCCAACCTGATCCGTCGCATCAACCAGACGGCGGCTGCGATCGTCGCCGCAAAGCCCGATGTGCTTGTCATCGTTGATAGCCCTGACTTTACCCACCGAGTGGCAAGAAAGGTGAGGGCGGCCCTGCCGGATCTGCCGATCGTTGATTATGTCTGTCCGAGTGTCTGGGCCTGGAAGGAATATCGTGCCAAGGCGATGCTCTCCTATGTCGACCTCGTTCTTGCCGTCCTTCCGTTCGAGCCGGAAGCGATGCGGAGGCTGGAGGGTCCGCAGACAGTGTTCGTCGGCCACCGGCTGACCAATGATGCGGATCTCCTGAGGGTCCGTGCTGCGCGCGCCGAGAGGCCGGTCAAGACCTCCGCCGACAAGAAGACGATCCTCTTGCTTCCGGGCTCCCGTTCAGCCGAAATCAAGGCACTCCTACCCGTGTTCGGCGAGGCTGCGCGCGAGTTTGCGGATCGCAATGGTGAGACCCGGTTCCTGCTTCCGACGGTACCGCGCCGGGAAGAACTGGTGCGTAAGATGGCCGCAGATCTGCCGGTTCATGTCGAGATTACCACTGATACAGCCGGAAAATGGGCTGCCTTCGCAGAGGCGGACGTGGCGCTGGCCGCTTCCGGCACGGTTATCCTGGAACTGGGGCTTGCGACGGTTCCCGTTGTCTCAGCCTACAAGACAGACTGGCTGATCAAGCTTCTGGCCGGCCGCATCAAGATCTGGACCGGCGCACTTCCGAACCTGATCGCCGACTACCCGGTCGTTCCCGAATATGTCAACGAGGTCGTGCGACCCGGAAGCCTCAGCCGCTGGGCGGAACGTCTGTCCGCCGACACGCCGGAGCGCCGTGCGATGCTCGACGGTTTCGCACTTGCCTGGCAGAGACTGGACGTCCCTGTTCCGCCTGGAGAGGCCGCAGCAGGTGCGGTACTCGAACTGTTAGACAACAAAAAACCCGTTCATCGCTGAACGGGTTTTTCTTTTCGCAAAGCCTAATTCAGCGCCTAGCGCTTCGAAACGGGCGTGTAGTCACGCTGCGCTTCGCCGGTATAGAGCTGGCGCGGACGACCGATACGCTGCTGCGGATCCTCGATCATTTCGGCCCACTGGGCGATCCAGCCGACGGTACGCGCAAGCGCGAACAGAACGGTGAACATCGTCGTGGGGAAGCCCATCGCCTTCAAGGTGATGCCCGAATAGAAGTCGATGTTCGGGTACAGCTTCTTTTCGATGAAGTAGGGGTCCGTCAGAGCAATCTTCTCGAGTTCCATGGCGACCTGCAGAAGCGGATCGTCCTTGTGACCGAGTTCCGCCAGCACTTCATGCGTGGTCTTCTGCATGATCTTGGCGCGCGGATCGTAGTTCTTGTAGACGCGGTGACCAAAGCCCATCAGACGGAACGGATCGTTCTTGTCCTTGGCACGGGCGATGTATTCCGGGATCTTGTCGACGGTCCCGATCTCGGTCAGCATGTTGAGCGCTGCTTCGTTGGCGCCGCCGTGAGCGGGGCCCCAGAGGCAGGCAATGCCGGCAGCGATACAGGCGAACGGGTTTGCACCCGAGGAACCTGCAAGGCGAACCGTCGAGGTCGACGCGTTCTGTTCGTGATCCGCATGCAGGATGAAGATGCGATCCATGGCGCGCGACAGGACCGGGTTGACCTTGTATTCTTCGCACGGCACGGCAAAGCACATGCGCAGGAAGTTGGAGGCGTAATCCAGGTCGTTCTGCGGATACACGAAGGGCTGGCCGATATGGTACTTGTAGGCCATGGCGGCGAGCGTCGGCATCTTGGCGATCATGCGCAGCGACGCAACCATCCGCTGGTGCGGATCGGTGATGTCGGTGGAATCGTGATAGAAGGCCGAGAGAGCGCCCACGCAACCGCACATGACGGCCATAGGATGCGCATCGCGGCGGAAGCCGGTGAAGAAGCGGCTCATCTGCTCGTGGACCATGGTGTGCATGGTTACGCGATGATCGAAGTCCTTCTTCTGGGCAGCCGTCGGCAGTTCTCCATAGAGAAGCAGATAGCAGGTTTCCAGAAAGTCACCCTGTTCAGCAAGCTGCTCGATCGGGTAGCCGCGGTGCAGGAGAACACCCTTGTCGCCGTCGATATAGGTGATCTTGGATTCACAGGATGCAGTCGACGTGAAGCCGGGGTCGTAGGTGAAGGCACCGGTTTGCTTGTACAGGGCTGCGATATCGATAACATCCGGCCCAATCGTGCCCGATCGCACCGAGAGGTCGACTGTCTTATCACCAAGTACGAGATTTGCGCTTTGTTCCGTCATTCTGATCCTCCAACCTGTTGGCGGCATGGCGCCCAGAAAGCGCCATAAGAGTTAAGCGTCGCAAGTTAGCTATATGATCCTAAAGGTGATGCCAAGCGCTCCTGCGACATTTTGTGCAGCGCGAAAATAATTTAGGCAGGCCACGTTTAAAAGATGCCCAACCTCATGGTGTAAGAGGCCGTAACGTGAAGGAAAACCGCAGCTTGGCGAATGTGTTGACGAGGAGAATATAAACGCGCAGGTTGCGTTTATCAATCACCGTCTCTGCAGCGGAGCCGGCGGGATAAACCATCATGGCGAATGGCGGAGCGATTTTTAAGGCAGCCATCAGCAAGCCGGTGATGCTTGCTTCGACACCGCACGCGATCGCACTCTGGATGCCCGAATCGGCATCGCAGACAATGCCCGCGGAAGTCCGGAATGATGGTCGAAACGACCATCATTCCGAGGATGTTTTCAGGGTATACGTGGTCAGAGACCGGCCCGTTTCCAAATGGCTGTGCACGTCGTTGAGCGAGGAGGTTTCCCACGGTCATGGGTTCCTCTTCCTGCCTGTCTTGCTGGGTGCCGGCGCTGCGATCTGGTTCGCACTTCCTTGGACGCCATCGCCATTCATTCTCGCAACCATGCTTGCGATCTCGATGGTGACCGCAGGGCTGACACGGTATCGCGCGCATCCACTGTCTCGTGCCAACCTTGTACTCTGCATGCTTCTCTCCGGTTCTGCGCTGGCAGCGCTCGAAACGTGGCGGTGTTCGACGGTCGTGCTCGATTCGCCCGCCACGACGACTATCAGCGGGATAGTCGAACGACGCGAAGCCGATGCACAGCGCCGCTGGCGCTATATCCTCAGGATCGAGCAGACATCTGAGCCCTCGCTTTCACGACCGCCACAGCGCGTCTCGGTTCTTGCCAGAAGCCAACACGAACCTGCAGACATCGGAGAGCGCGTTTCCGGCCGTGCCCGTCTGTCGCCACCCTCTGGCCCGGCGCTTCCCGGATTGAACGATTTCGCCTTCTCCTCCTACTTCGATCAAATCGGGGCCGTTGGCTTCTTTTACGGCGCGCCTAGCGTACAACCGGCGATCGATGACCAACCCGGGTTATGGTCGGACATGCAGCGAGGGCTTTTTGCGCTTCGCAGCGCAATCGGCAATCGCATCCGCGATACGGTCAAGGGGGATGCGGGCGCTTTTGCTGCCGCAATCGTGACCGACGAGCGCCGTGCAATTTCCCGTGAGACGACCGAGGCGCTTCGTCTGTCCGGACTGGCCCATATCGTCGCGATCTCAGGCCTCAACATGGCGCTGGCAGCCGGTATCTTCTTCGTCGGCGTTCGCTCCGTCCTGTCGCTGTTTCCAGGCTTTGCGCAGGCCTATCCGATCAAGAAGTTTGCCGCGTTCGGTGCGCTTGTCATGGCGACCGCCTATTACCTGATTTCCGGGTTCGGGGTTTCCGCCGAGCGGGCCTATATCATGATGGCGGTGATGCTGGTCGCCGTGCTCGTCGATCGACCCTCCATCAGCCTTCGCAACGTCGCCCTTTCGGCAATCATCATCCTCGCCATCTCGCCGTCGGAGATTCTGGGTCCGAGTTTCCAGATGTCGTTTGCGGCAACCGCGGCACTGGTGGCAGGGTTCGCCCTCTGGACGCGATATTTCGCGAAAGGAAAGGAGGAGACAAAAGGTAGCAACCGTTGGATAACGGGTATTGCGGCGACGTTGCATTTCATTGCCGGGATCGTGGTGACGTCGCTGATCGGCAGTACGTCGACGTCGATCTATTCGATCGAGCATTTCCACCATCTGACCACCTACGGCCTCGCGGCCAATCTCGCGGCCATGCCGATCATTTCCTTCGTGGTGATGCCGGCAGGTCTCGTGGCCATGCTGCTGATGCCGTTCGGGCTGGATGCTCCCGTTCTGTTCATCATGGGCGAGGGGCTGCGGATCGTCATTCGCATTGCCGAGATCGTCGCCGCATGGGGCGGCGATATTGCCATCGGCCGGCAGAACCCGCTTTTCCTGCCTCTGGCGACGGCAGGCTTTCTGCTTCTGACGCTGCTGCGCACGCCGCTGAGGTTGACAGGCGCGCTGTTCATGGCGGTGGCTTTGCTCTTTGCGGTCCGCTCAGGCTCGGCGCCGAGGCCTGATATCGTCATATCCGAAGACGGCGCATCGGTCGGCGTGATCCAGGATGACAAGATCACCCTCAATCGAACCCGACCGCCGGGATTTATCTACGATCAATGGCGGCGAGCGCTGGTGCTTGAGACCGGAGAACAACCGCTCGCCTTGCCGGTTCTTGCCTCTTCGGAACCAGCGCGAGGTGCCAGCCTTGCGAAAAGCGATGACAGACCACCTGGACCACATTCGCGACCGGATTTGACGCGCCGGGAAATCGAATATGTCAGGGGTTTTCTTCAAGCATTGAAGCCCGGACGATTCGCCTGTCTGCCGAAAATCCTGTGCGCGGCGCAGACTGCTCAGGACATCCGGATCGTCACCGTCGAAGACAACCGATACACCGGTCTTGCCTGCGATGTCGGTCGGATCATCGTCTCGCCCGGCGCACGCTTCGATACTTGCCGCTCCGGCGCCTTGCTTCTCAGCGGGCGGACGTTGCGCCGGACTGGCGCACTGGAAATCACCATTATTCCGAACGCGACAGCGCCAGACATCAAGATTACGGCGGCGATGCGAGACAGCGCACAGACCTCAAGCCGTCCGTGGACCGTCCACCGGTTCTATGACTGGCGAACGCGACAATTCGACTTTGGCATCCCGGAGGCTGTTGCTGCGCATCTCCGGGATGACAGCGTTCTCAATGGTAGCGGCGAATAAGGCCGACAAGCTTGCCCTGGACCTTCACCCGGTCGGGCGGGAAGATGCGGGTCTCGTAAGCCGGGTTTGCCGCTTCCAGTGCGATCGAGGCACCCTTGCGGCGGAACCGCTTCAGGGTCGCTTCTTCCTCATCGACCAGGGCAACGATGATATCGCCTGGACTTGCGGTGCTGGTATTCTTGATGATGACGGTATCGCCATCGAGGATGCCGGCATCGATCATCGAATCGCCCTTCACTTCGAGCGCGTAATGATCGCCGGAACCCAGCATCTCGATCGGAACGGCGATGTCATGGGTGTTGTTCTGGATCGCGGAGATCGGCACGCCGGCAGCGATTCGACCCATGACCGGAATGTTTGTCGAGAACGGATTGTCCGCCATGACCGGCGCCGGCTTCTGAGCGACGACCGGTTGCGTTTTGCCGAGGCTTCCCTCGATGACACTGGGAGAAAATCCCCGTCGCGGATGAAGGTTCGCCACATAGGCGTCAGGCAGCTTGATCACTTCGAGCGCGCGTGCTCTGTTCGGCAGACGGCGAATAAAGCCACGCTCCTCGAGCGCGGTGATCAGCCTATGGATGCCGGACTTCGATGCAAGGTCGAGAGCGTCCTTCATTTCGTCAAACGACGGCGGCACGCCTGATTCTTTCATCCGCTCGTGGATGAACAGAAGTAACTCCTGTTGCTTGCGTGTCAGCATGGACGGGACCCTCAGAATTGGAAACAAATGCAGAACGGACGCTATATGTTCTATCTGTGTTCCGCAAGCCCCAAATTTCTGCTCAAGAATAGTCTCATTTCAGCGTTCGATCACGTATTCAGTTCGTGCGCAGCACTTGCCGAGTTTCCCGCGATAGCCAATGTTCTGCGGAATAAGACTTTGGGGGTGTAAGTGGGTAACAAGTCAGTCGATCATTTGGTTCTGCCCGTTGCAGATCTGGCGTCAGCGCGGGGGAGGTTGACCGCTCTCGGCTTTACTGTGGCACCTGAAGGTGTTCACCCTTTCGGCACAGCCAATGCCTGCATATTCTTCGCGGATGGCTCGTACCTCGAGCCACTGGCCATTGTTAACCGTCGGCAAGCCTCGCTTGCGGCAAAACGAGGCAACGTGTTCACCGATCGCGACATCCGCTTTCGCGGCCAGCGGAAAAGGGAAGGTCTATCGGCGGTGGTCGTCGGGACGCAGGATGCAGCGGCCGATCATATCCGTTTTGTGGACGGGCACATGTCTGTAGGCGAGATGCTTCAATTCTCCCGCCCGATGCAGTTGCCCGATGGTAGGGAGGGCGAAGTCTCATTCCGTCTGGCGTTCGCGGCAGTTCCCGAGGTCGATGACATCTTGCTGTTTTCCTGCCAGCGAATGGCCGCATTACCGGCAGATCGCGGTGGTCTTGATGAGCACGCAAACGCCGTTACAGGCCTTCGAGAGATCGTATTTTCTGCAGATGACCCGCTGAAGTTTCTGCCGCTTTTCGAAACCGTGTTCGAGACGCAACCCGAGCAAGGGAAAGACGGTCTGCGGCTCGAAGCTGCCAATGCCAGCATCCGCATTCAATCCAACGACACGTTCAGCGACGAGTTCCGGTCTTCGATGAAGCCCTTGTTATCGTCGCGCCTCGCTGCGCGCGGGATCATCTTCAAGACCACCGATCTCGCCGTGACAGAGATCACCCTTGCTGCTAATGACGTCGCATTCATCCGCAGGGATGGCCGCGTGATCGTGTCGGCAGCCCCGGGGCAAGGTGTGGTTTTCGGTTTCGAGGAATAGTGAAATGACAGTCTCCGCCAATTCTGAAGTGTCCGTGGGCGAGGGGAGTTCGAAAGTCGTTTTTTCCAACACGGCAAAGCTCTCGCTGATTGCCGGTCCCTGTCAGATGGAAAGCCGTGATCACGCCTTCATGATCGCGGGTACGCTTGTCGAACTCTGCAAGAAGCTCGGCATCGGCCTCGTCTACAAATCCTCCTTCGACAAGGCCAACCGCACGTCGATCTCCGGCAAGCGCGGCATCGGCTTGGACAACGCGATGGCAATCTTTGCCGATCTCAAGAAGGAATACGGCTTTCCGGTTCTGACCGACATCCACACGGAAGAGCAGTGCGGCCTCGTGGCCAATACGATCGATATCCTGCAGATCCCCGCCTTCCTGTCGCGCCAGACCGACTTGCTCGTCGCGGCCGCAAAGACGGGTTGCGCCATCAACGTGAAGAAGGGCCAGTTCCTGGCGCCCTGGGACATGAAGAACGTTCAGGCGAAGTTCCTCGAAAGCGGCAATCCGAATGTGATGCTGTGCGAGCGCGGCGCCTCGTTCGGCTATAATACGCTTGTCTCCGACATGCGTTCGCTGCCGATCATGGCGTCTCTCGGAAGCCCTGTCATCTTCGATGCGACCCATTCCGTTCAGCAGCCGGGCGGCCAGGGCGGTTCTTCCGGCGGCCAGCGCGAATTTGTCGAAACGCTGGCGCGGGCAGCCGTCGCCGTCGGCGTTGCCGGCGTCTTCATCGAAACCCACGAAGATCCTGACAACGCACCGTCCGACGGTCCGAACATGGTCCACCTGAAGGACATGCCGCGCCTTCTGGAAAAGCTGCTGGCCTTCGATGCCATTGCAAAAGGCTGACGGCGTCGAAAAACCGCCGAATTGACTGGATTGTAATCCGCGTGTCATCGACGATCGCACAATGTCGATGACACGCCTGTTCGCTGAGCCTGCGAATTCAGGCTCGCACACCAACCGAGGAGAGACCCTTGACCGCCATTACCGACATCATCGCTCGCGAAATTCTGGACAGCCGTGGCAATCCGACCGTCGAGGTGGATGTTTATCTGGAAGACGGCTCGATGGGCCGCGCCGCGGTTCCGTCCGGTGCCTCCACGGGTGCGCATGAAGCCGTCGAACTTCGCGATGGCGGCAAGCGCTACGGTGGCAAGGGCGTCGAAAAGGCCGTTGAAGCCGTCAACACCGAGATCTTCGATGCGATCGGCGGCTTCGATGCCGAAAGCCAGATCCACATTGACAAGACCCTGATCGCGCTTGACGGCACCCCGAACAAGTCGCGTCTCGGCGCCAACGCCATTCTTGGCGTCTCGCTTGCTGTTGCCAAGGCCGCCGCCGAATCGTCCGGCCTGCCGCTCTATCGCTATATCGGCGGCGCCTCCGCCCATCTTCTGCCGGTCCCGATGATGAACATCATCAACGGTGGCGCTCACGCCGACAACCCGATCGATTTCCAGGAATTCATGATCATGCCTGTCGGCGCTGAGACGCTGAAGGATGCCGTGCGCATGGGTGCAGAAATCTTCCACGTCCTCAAGAAGGAACTGGCAGCGCAGGGCCACAACACCAATGTCGGCGACGAAGGCGGTTTCGCACCGGGCCTGAAGAGCGCGCCGGAAGCCCTCGACTTCATCATGAAGTCGGTCGAAAAGGCGGGCTACCGGCCGGGCGATGACGTCCACCTGGCGCTTGATTGCGCAGCCACCGAGTTCTTCAAGAACGGCAAGTATGAGCTGGAAGGCGAAGGCCGCTCGCTCGAGCCCGAAGCAATGGCGGATTACCTGGCAGAACTTGCCGGCAAGTACCCGATCATCTCGATCGAAGACGGCATGTCGGAAGACGACTGGGCCGGCTGGAAGTATCTCACCGACAAGATCGGTTCCAAGGTCCAGCTCGTCGGCGACGACCTGTTCGTGACCAACTCGGCCCGACTGCGCGACGGTATCCGCCAGGGCACAGCCAACTCGATCCTCGTCAAGGTCAACCAGATTGGCTCGCTCACCGAAACGCTCGATGCTGTCGAGACGGCACACAAGGCGAGTTACACGGCCGTCATGTCGCACCGTTCGGGCGAAACCGAAGACTCGACGATCGCCGATCTCGCAGTTGCCACGAACTGCGGACAGATCAAGACCGGTTCGCTGTCGCGCTCCGATCGTCTGGCCAAGTACAACCAGCTGATCCGTATCGAGGAAATGCTGGGTCCTCAGGCCGCCTACGCGGGCCGCTCGATCCTCAAGGCCTGATCATTCCGGTCGACTGAGGCAGACTGTCCGAGAGCCCGCGCCACCAGCGCGGGCTTTTGCGTTTTACAATTCGTGATCACACCGTACCGAAAACCGATAGGTCAGCATTGTTGACCTGTCGGAACTTATGTAAACCGAAGCCAAGAATATTGAAATAAAAGGAAACGCCCGTGCTTGATTGGGACCATATTTTCTCGACGCGCTCCAGCCGCATGAAAGCCTCCGAAATCCGCGAATTGCTGAAGCTGCTGGAGCAGCCGGACATCATTTCGTTCGCCGGCGGCATTCCGGATCCGGCATTGTTTCCGGCCGAGGAATTCCAGAAGGCCTATGCGGATATCTTCTCAGGCGCTCAAGTGAACTCGGCGCTGCAGTATTCGGTCAGCGAAGGCTACAAGCCGCTACGCGACTGGATCGTCGCCGATGTCGCCAAGATCGGCATCGACTGTACCGCCGACAACGTCTTCATCACGTCAGGCTCCCAGCAGGCGCTCGATTACCTCGGCAAACTGTTTCTGTCGCCGAATGATACGGCGCTCGTCACGTGGCCGACCTATCTCGGTGCGCTCTCCGCGTTCAATGCCTATGAGCCGACCTACGATCAGCTCTCGGTCAACGGCAACCGCACGCCGGAAGCCTATCGCGAGACGGCGTCGAAAGCCGGTGGCTCGGTGAAGTTTGCCTATCTGTCCGCCGACTTCTCCAATCCGACCGGCGAGACGATCGATCTCGCAGGCCGCGAAAAGCTTCTGGCACTGGCAGACGAACTCGATATCGCGATTCTCGAAGATGCCGCATACCAGAACCTGCGCTTCGATGGCGAACCGGTTTCGCCGATCCTTGCGCTCGACATTGCCCGCAGCGGCGGTATCGAAAAGACCCGCACGATTTACAGCGGCAGCTTTTCCAAGACGCTCGCACCCGGTCTGCGCGTCGGCTTCGTCATCGGAGCGATGCCGGTCATCCGCAAACTGGTGTTGTTGAAACAGGCGGCCGACCTGCACTCGTCGACGATCAACCAGATCGCCATCGAGCATGTCGCTTCGCGCGGTTTCGATGAACAGGTTGCCAAGATCAAGCGGGTCTATAGCAGCCGCCGCGATTCCATGCTGGCGGCACTTGCGAAATACATGCCGAAGGGAACGACCTGGACAAAGCCCGAAGGCGGCATGTTCGTGTGGCTGACGCTGCCTGAGGGCATGGACGGTGCCGAATTACTGGCAAAGTCGCTGGCAACCGAAAAGGTCGCCTTCGTGCCCGGCAAGGCGTTCTACGCCGACGGCAGCAACGCCAACACGCTGCGCATCAGCTTCTCCTGCGCCAACGACGAGATGATCGACGAAGGCATCAAGCGGCTCGGAAGACTGATCGGCAATGCCGAGACCCGCGAGCACGAAGCGCTCCCGATCATCTGAGTAGCGATGCTCTGAGAGAGGCGAGCCGGGGATGGTTCGCTTTTCTCGCATGCTGTTGGTAGCCAGATCACCAGCCGGTGACGTTGATCAGGGGTTGCGCCATCGGACGCCCTCGGGCAGTTTTGCGCCCGGTATATGAGGAGGAGTTTGCATTGGCGCGTCCCTACAGCATCTACGACGTCTTCACCGACACCAAACTTTCCGGCAATCCGCTTGCGGTCATCTTCGATGCAGACGGGCTCGACGATGGCGCCATGCAGGCGATCGCGAAGGAGATGAACCTCTCGGAGACGGTGTTCGTCCAGACGTCGACAAACACCACCCATTCGGCAAAGCTGCGAATCTTCACACCGGGCCGGGAACTTCCTTTCGCCGGCCATCCGACGGTCGGAACGGCCATTGCCCTTGCCGAGCGCACCCATGGCCGCGACAGCGATCTCGATCTGGTCTGCGTTCTCGAGGAAGCGGTCGGTCCGGTTCGGTGCGCCGTGCGTCTGCGCCAGGGGGAGGTGGGCTTCGCCGAATTCGATCTGCCGAAGAAGTCGCAGCGGATCGACCTTGCCTTGAACCGTCAGGGCATCGCGGACGCGCTCGGCGTCGAGTTGACGGATATCGGGTTCGAAAACCACGTTGCGTCGATCTGGAGCGCCGGTGTGCCTTTCCTGATGATCCCGCTGCACAATCTTGCAGCTGTCCAGGACATGGAATTCGATGCCCCGCTTTGGGAGAAGGTCGCTCCTTTCGTCGAGGGTGCGCTCGCTTCAGCCTATGTCTATTGCCGCGGCGGCGTCCATCATCAGGCGAAATTTCATGCCCGGATGTTCTCGCCGGATATGGGCATCGCTGAAGACCCAGCCACGGGTGGGGCGGTAGCGGCATTGTCCGGCGCGATCCATCATTTCGACGGCCCGCCGGATGGGCATCACCCTCTTCTCATCGAGCAAGGCGTCGAGATGGGACGGCCGTCCTTTATCCATCTCCATATCGATGTGCAGGAAGGGGCCATTGCAAAAGCCCGGATCGGCGGACAAGCGATCCGACTTGCCGAAGGCGTTATCGAAATCTAGTCGAAATTCTCAAACCTCTGATTTTGTTACTATAAGTCCGGATATCCTTGCAAAGGCAGTTCGCTCGCGCAAAAAAGAAGCTGCTGATCCAACAAATTTCGCCGGAGGTGCTGGACAAGCCCAAACTTCCCATTTATACGGCCCACACACCGGCGGAAACGACGCTTCGCCAAACCGGTTACGGGTGATTAGCTCAGTTGGTAGAGCAGCTGACTCTTAATCAGCGGGTCGTAGGTTCGAGCCCTACATCACCCACCATTCGAACCGTTGCAGACCAGCTCTTCCCAAGAATTTTAAACAAAACATTAGACATTTACGACTGCGTTACGCGTCGTATAGCATTGCGCTGGATGCCATCGTGTAACCGGCGGAAAAGCGCGTGCAGCAGCTGTTCATGGTGCCTCTGTCCAGCACTTCGCAGTGCTGACCCTTTCCACCCTGGCGGTTCCATGCGTAGATGTAGGGTAAGGTCATTTTGCACCCCCGTTCCTTGTTTCAATGGGGGTAGGGAGTTCGCCAGTTTTTGCGAAATGCTGTAGCATTGGAGGCAGTGAATGAACGTGATCTGATGTGAGGTGCATCCGTTGGCTGCCTACGATGTCCTGTCCCGGCAATGGTACATCATACCATCCGGTATAGTTGCCGGGGAACCGCTTACCTCAGCTTTGCTACACCAAGCCAGATAGCCGCCTCAATAGAGAGACTGATTCCTCCTTGGTGCCTTCGATTCCGTTTGTGTCGGTGAACGTAAGAAACCCGAAGCCTCTTGTGGTAGTCGACGCCCTAAGGAAGTGCGGATTGGGAATGGCTGGCCCTTCTCGTTGCCGCGCAAAAGTGGGTCGTAGCGATAGAAGAAGATTGTCAACTCGG
This sequence comes from Rhizobium sp. Leaf306, assembly GCF_001423425.1. GTDB lineage: Bacteria > Pseudomonadota > Alphaproteobacteria > Rhizobiales > Rhizobiaceae > Neorhizobium > Neorhizobium soli. The sequence goes on along the minus strand of NZ_LMNX01000002.1, from coordinate 994,673 downwards.
TCGTCAAGAACGAGCAGACCGCTTCAAGTTAAAGTTTGAAGCTGAGTTTTGAAGCGCTTAAATAGGTGCCTCGTAAGCCTCGCGCCTAAGTTCAGCTAGCCTATGATCCAAGATGGCGGCAATAACCGCTTTTATCTCGCTGATCGTCTCAGCCAGCTCAAGCTTCTTTTTGAAGCCCTGAAGATCAGCTTCATCTTTCATGAGTGAATGAGCATCAGCCATCTTTCGTTTCTCCTTAGTAGCAAACAGGTGTGGTTAGTGCAGACCAGGCTTGCAATGAGTTCCCTATTCCGCAAGTTATCGCTTAGATGGAAGTGGGAACTTTGATGCAACCGAGTGACTTTGTCGACCGAATTTGGCGCTACTCTCACACCTTTGACCATGCGGGGAAGCTAATAAAGCTTGCCTCCAATGGTCGTATAGTTGGGTATGATCATCCGAACGAGCGTAGATGGGAGATAAGGGGCGACGTTCTATTGTTCCTTGCGGAGAGTGGTCGCGATACAGCCGCATTCAAATGGGTTCCGCATCCACTAAATCGGGTAGTGCTAGGTGGGAATTTAGTTGGAGATCCAGCGGCTGGCATCAAGACGATGTTGCAGAGCTTGCCCGAAGACAAAGAGTTCGTACGGAAGTCGGCTTACGACATGGCTGAAGCCGTCCATTCCTTCGCGGCGGAGACGCGGGTCGAAGCCCTTCCCCATATATTTGGCACCCATCACGAGAACGCTTACACCGCCAAGCAGATTGACCTCATCGAGCTGTCTGACGTCACTCTGCGCACACCTTATGCAGTCATAGAGAAAGATGGCAGGATCGCAGGTGAAAGCCTGTTCCATTTCCCATTCTATCGGGAAACATCTATGGCGGATGGCGGCGACGGACATGCTTACTGGATGCGAGACGTTGAGCCGACTCTTGAGATAGACACCGCCCTTCATGCGTTCGGCGGTGTCTCCGAAAATATCTATCACTGGCTGCACTTCTTCGTTGCGAAAATGAACAGCGGATTGCTGGATCTGTGGAAGGGCGATCGACCGGTCGTTTTACTGCCTGCATTTACAGCGCCCTATCATGCAGCCAGTGCTGAAGTGGTAGCTGAAGCGCTCGGGCTGAAAGTGGTTCGGATCTCGGGAAACGGATCTGTGAAAGTGCGGAAGCTTCTGTTCCCACATCAGCGAGGTTCGGAAGGGCTGGATATTCACCCAGTCACAGTCGAAGCATTCCGCACGCTGAAGCAGCGCTATCAGGGCCCCGGTGCGTACGCCAGCCGCGTTTACATAAGCCGATCGGACACGCAGAATCGGAGACTGGTCAATGAAGAAGGTATCGAAAGCTACCTGAAACAGCGAGGATTTGAGATTGTTTCCTTCACCGGAAAGGATCTTGCATTTCAGATCAACACAATGGCGAGCGCAGATTACATCGTTGGACCGCACGGCGCTGGCCTGACGAACGTAATCTTCTGCAAGCCGGGTGCGCGGATCCTCGAGTTCCAGAGCCCGAACCACTTCAATTGGTGCATGGGCAGAAGCGCATCATTAGCAAAGGCGTACTATGGCGCTGTTGTCGGAGAAATGCGTCCTGAAGTCTCTAGCGATGCCTATTATGTGCAGTGGGACAAGATCACTAAAGCTGTTGACGATTTGCTCAAGCCTGCGTCTTAACTCTGAGTCCACGCCGTTCTCAAAGAACTTACTATCTTTGCACCTGAAGCCTCGGCTTCTCGCGAAATCGGCAAAGGCGCCATGGCGTCTGGGGTAGCGCTTACGGTGCTTCCTTAATCTCGGATAAGGGTGCAGTTTAACCTATTAACAACGGCAACAAACAATATAACTCTTAATCAGCGGGTCGTAGGTTCGAGCCCTACATCACCCACCAAATCAATTCTTTACATTGAAATGTTCAAACGCCGGTTTCACCGGCAAATGGCGTTTCCGTTGCCGTCGACGACGCAGTTTCGCTGCGTCGCGCCGACGCTTCCGGGGCGTCGTGAGGGCCGTTCTTCGACGACATCGGGTCTGCGTCCACCCATATGTCCCGAGACGCCATCGCCTTGTGGCCTTACCTCGAAATTCTCGTTTCCATAGGTGCCGTAATATCCACCCGTCCCATCTGGCTGGATTTCGGTATTGCGAAACTGCTGTGCTTCAGCCGGCAAGGCGGCGAGCGTGACCGCCAAGGCAGCGATCAGGGTTCTCATCGGAATCTCCTCCCGTATGATAGTCTATCACAATCTGAATGGCGCAACTCTGGGGCTTCCTGCCGAGCAAATGTCGGCTTTTTTGTACCACCTTGCATTTGTCTCGGGCGAGGTTGCAATTCGTTCGGAACCCTCTGCGCGCGCATGCATTTTGTCCGCATGTTGAAAATCTGCGGAGCATCCTCGTCGTGAAAGCGATCCTTCTACTTCTGAGCGGGCTTGTCTTGGCCGTCACGGTCTTCTTGAGTGGCGTTGCCGCCACGGCTTATCTCATTGCCGAGCCGGCGCCCCATCGCTTTTCCAACGTTGACCATCCTGATCTTTGGACCTCGACACCCGTGGTCGTGAGCAGCGGCGATCAGCGTTACGAGCGGATTGCTGCTGTGACCGCAAAGATCGATCTGCCAGCGTCGGATGCGCAGGGGCAGCCCGTAGCTGCCCAGGACCAGGCGACGGATGCGGTGGACGGCGTCCAGACGGCTTCCTTGGATGAGGCGGACCAGGCGTCGGTAGATCCTGTGTCCGATGCATCGGTTAACCAGGCGCATGCCGACTGGTGCTTCGCGCGCTACCGTTCCTACAGGCTCGAGGACAACACCTACCAGCCTGACAGGGGTGGCCAGCGTCGGGCTTGCCAGTCACCGGTCGCCATGTCGCATGGTCAGGACAACATTGTTTCTGGCAACGGAGACACCGGCATCGAAGAGCAGGGGCTGGTTCAGCAGGTCAGCGCCACGAGCACGATGATCGGGCGTGGTCAAGACGGCCGTCTTGTGCGTGAAACTGACCGCTCGTCTTCGCCGCAAAACGCCTCATACGACGCAACATCCATGGGGAATTCGGCGCACGAGGAGTGGTGCCTGTCGCGATATCGTTCATACCGCGCCAACGACAACAGCTACACGTCCTACGGCGGCATGCGCCGCACGTGTCAGTCCCCCTACGGCTGAGACCTAACTCAGCCCGTTTTCAGCAATGTGACCGTCGGCTGTTCGTCTTCCTTCAAGCCTTGAACCAGTTTGGCGAGCCAATCCACGAAGACCCGGACCTTGTTGGAAAGGTGCCGGGTTTGCGGGTAGACGATGTAGAGCGGCAGCGGTTCGCACTCCCATTCGGCGAAGATCTCGATGAGTTCGCCCCTCTTCACGTGCTCCTGGACCATGAACCGCGCTGCCTGTGCGATCCCGAGACCCGCGACCGCCGCGTTGACGTAGGAGCGCGCATCATTCACCGAGACAGCGTAACGCGGCATGATCTCCAGCGTCTCATCCTCTTTGCAAAAGTCGAAGGTCATGATCCGGCCGGCCGTCGCGTTGAGGTAACCGACAGAGAAATGGTCGGTCTCCAGATCTCGCGGATGGGTCGGCATACCGAATCGCTCAAGATAGTTCGGGGATAGGTAATTGCGCATGCGGAGCTCGCCGACTTTGCGCGCGATCAGCGACTGGTCCTTGGGCGTGCCGCCTCGAAGAGCGCAGTCGACATTTTCAGCAATGTAATCGACCAGCCGGTCGCCGACCCCGATATCCAGCTGGATCTGCGGGTAGCGCTGGTAGAATTCGCACAGGTTAGGGATCACCACGAGGTCGGCGAACGCCCCTGCCATCTCGACACGCAGTCGGCCCGTGGGCTGGTTCTGCGATTTCGACATCGTGCCGTCGAGTTCTTCAAGCTCCGACAGGATCTGTACGGCGCGCTCGTAGTAGAGTGCTCCATCGGTCGTGACCATCACCCGACGTGTCGTGCGGTTGAGGAGCTTCGTGCGCAGATGCGCCTCCAGACCCTGGACCATGTTGGTGGCCGTGGTCTTGGGAATATTGAGGGTCGCGGCAGCACGCGTGAAGTTGCCCGTTTCGACGACGCGCACGAAGACGCGCATAGAGGAAAGCTGGTCCATCGTTGATTCCGTTCGAAAAGTTGTATTATTCGCCTATCCGGAACAGTGTTGCCGATTTCAGCGACTTGTGAGTTCTGTCAGGAACAATAATATCAGGGCCAAGTTATTCGGCAAGATGCCTTTCGCCAATCCGGCCTTTGGGCTGTGGCAGGAGGATTGAATGACGAAATGGAACCAAAACGCGGAGATCGAGTGGGCAGGCCTGCCTGTTTCGATCCACCGTTACGAGAGCCAGCCGACAGCCAAGGTCGCGCCGATTATACTCTACCTGCGCGGCACCGCATTCCAGCAGAATGGTGTGCGGGACCGTGAAGTGCCGATTGGCCAAGTGTTTTCGCATGCGGGGTCAATCGTTGTCGAGGCGGATTATGGTGCCGCCTCCGGCAATCTGTTTCCGCAGGCAATGGAATGCGCCTTCGCGGCGTTGGCCTATCTCAGCAGCAACCGCAAGCGCTTCGGGTCCGCCCGTTCCCCGCTTTTCGTTGCGGGCGACGAGGCCGGCGGCAACGTCGCGGCGGGCGTGGCTTTGAAGGCGCGAGATCAATTGCCGGGCGAGCTTCGGGGACAGATCCTTCTGTCGCCGATGATCGATCCGATGATGGCCTCGAAATCGTTTCGTCGAGCCGACGAGATCGGCATGCGCGAGAAATGGTCCGACGGTTGGAGCCATTATCTGCGTTCGGCCTGCGGGTTTCAGCATCCCTATGCTGCGCCCTGTCTCTGTTCGCGGCTATCCGGTCTTGCGCCGGCTCTGGTCGTCACGTCAGAAGACGATCCGCTGCATGACGAGGTTGTCAACTATGCGGACCGGCTCGAAGCCTCGGGCGTCTCGGTCAGGCAGAAAATATTCCCGAAAGGCGCAGGCTGGACGGGTGTTTACAAGGGCGGGCAGGGGAACTGGATGGCGGGTCTTTCCGCCGAGTTCAAAGGCTTCGTCGAAACGTTGAGTGAATAAGCAGACGTCGATTTCTAGCGTTTGACAACGGTTTTCTCCTCCTCCCTGGGGCAGGACCGTCAGGAGATTATGATTATGTTGAAGATCAAAAACTGGGCCCCGTGGGGCGCCGGAATAAGTGTTGCTGCGCTCATTGCAGGCGCTTCGCTCTCTATCGATACGCCGACAGGCGCCCATGCGGCCCCCGCGGAAGCGGCGGCTCAGCCGGCGGTGCCGGTCACGGTTGCCGCCGTGCAGCCGAAGAACGTCACCACCTGGCAAGAGTTTTCCGGCCGTCTGGAAGCTGTTGATCGCGTCGAGGTTCGCCCAAGGGTGGCCGGCGCAATTCTGTCCGTGCATTTCCGTGAAGGCGGTCTCGTAAAGGAAGGCGATCTTCTGGTCTCGATCGATCCCGAGCCCTACAAGGCAGCCGTCGCTCAGGCGGAGGGACAGATGGCATCCGCCCAGGCAAGGCTCGATTATGCCGAGACCGAGCTGGAACGGGGCAAGACGCTCGCCTCGCGCAACACCATTTCGCAGAGCGATCTTTCGCAGCGTCAGAGCGCCCGCGCCGAAGCGATTGCCAATGTCCAAGCAGCAAGGGCAACGCTGAAATCGGCGCAGATCAATCTGGATTATACCCAGATTCGTGCCCCGATCTCCGGGCGTGCAGGTCGCATTGAAGTCACCGTCGGCAATCTCGTGGCGGCAGGCTCTGCCTCGGCGGTGCTGACGACGCTCGTGTCGAGCAGCCCGATCTACGCAAGCTTTGATGCAGCCGAAGAACTGGTGGCCCGCACACTGGCCCAGGTCGACGTCAAGGACGGCGTGCCGGCGATTGGCGACGTTCCGGTTGAGGCCAGCACGCTCGCGTCAACGACGCCTGTCCGCGGCAAGCTGCAGCTGATCGACAACGAGGTCAACGCGGCAAGCGGCACGATCCGCGTCCGCGCCGTCTTCGACAATCCGGGCGGGCGCTTGATCCCCGGTCAGTTCGTGCGGGTCCGCATGGGTGAACCCAAGGCCGAAGATCGCCTTCTGGTCAGCGAAAAGGCGATCGGCACCGATCAGGACAAGAAGTTCGTGCTGGTTGTCGAGGCGGGCGACAAGGTCGGCTACCGGCAGGTTCAGCTCGGATCGGTGATCGATGGTCAGCGGATCGTCGAAAAGGGCCTTTCTGCCGGCGATCGTGTCGTCGTCAGCGGGCTACAGCGCATCCGCCCGGGCGCGATCGTGGCGCCGCAGGACGAAGTCGCCACCAAGTGACTTGATGCGGTCTGCTTCTCCCTAACTGGAGGGGCGGGCCGCAACCACAACTACAATTGCGAGACACGGTAAGCACTCGCGGCCTGCACAGGCCGCGAGAGGGGAGCCTGTTGTTTCTGTTCGACCCTGGAGAGAGGGCTTAGACAATGAATATTTCAAGATTTTTCATCGACAGACCGGTTTTTGCTGGCGTCCTGTCGATCCTGATCGTGGTCGCCGGCCTGCTTGGCATGCGCGCACTTCCGATTTCCGAATATCCGAACGTGGTTCCGCCTTCGGTCGTGGTGAAAGCGACCTATCCCGGCGCCAATCCGGTCGTGATTGCCGAGACAGTCGCGACGCCGCTCGAAGAGCAGATCAACGGCGTCGAAGACATGCTCTACATGTCGAGCCAGGCGACGTCGGACGGCGTGATGACGCTGACGGTCACCTTCAAGCTCGGCACCGATCCGGACAAGGCGCAGCAGCTGGTGCAGAACCGCGTCAGCCAGGCTGAACCGCGCTTGCCATCCGAGGTGAGGGCGCTTGGCATCACGACGATCAAAAGCTCGCCCGACTTCATCATGGTCGTCAATCTGGTCTCGGATAGCGATCGCTATGACCTGACCTACCTTCGCAACTACGCGACGCTGAACGTCAAGGATCGGCTGGCACGGATCGAAGGCGTCGGCCAGGTGCAGGTCTTTGGCGCCGGCGACTATTCCATGCGTGTCTGGATCGATCCGCAAAAGGCTGCCGAGCACAATCTCGCGGCAAGCGACGTGACGGACGCAATCCGCGCGCAGAACGTCCAGGCCGCAGCCGGCATAATCGGTGCCTCGCCGAACGTGCCGGGCACGGATCTGCAGCTCAACGTCAACGCGCAGGGACGTCTGCAGTCGCCGGAAGAGTTCGCCAACATCATCGTCAAGAGCGGCGCCAACGGCGAAATCACCAGGCTTCGCGACGTCGCAAGGGTCGAGATGGGCGCCGCCGACTATACGCTGCGGTCGCTTCTCGACGGACGCCCGGCAGTCGCCATCCCCGTCCTGCAGGCGCCGGGCTCGAATGCGATCGAGATCGCCGATACGGTCCGCGCCACCATGGACCAACTGCAGCTGGCCATGCCGGAGGGCGTGAAATACGAGATCGTCTACGACACCACGCAGTTCGTCCGCTCGTCGATCGAAAAGGTCGTCGATACGCTGCTCGAAGCCATTGCGCTGGTCGTCATCGTCGTCATCGTCTTCCTGCAGACCTGGCGTGCATCGATCATTCCGCTGATCGCGGTTCCGGTCTCGATCATCGGCACGTTCGCCGTGATGTATGCACTCGGCTTCTCGATCAACGCGCTGACGCTGTTCGGCCTGGTGCTGGCGATCGGTATTGTCGTGGATGACGCGATCGTCGTCGTCGAGAATGTCGAGCGCAATATCGAAAACGGTCTCAATCCGCGCGACGCCACCTACAAGGCAATGCGCGAAGTCTCCGGACCGATCATCGCGATCGCGCTCGTTCTCGTCGCCGTGTTCGTGCCGCTCGCCTTCATCTCGGGCTTGTCCGGCCAGTTCTACCGCCAGTTCGCGCTCACCATCGCCATCTCGACGGTGATCTCGGCGATCAACTCGCTGACCCTGTCGCCGGCACTGGCAGCTCTTCTGCTCAAGGGGCATCATGCCCCGAAGGACCGGCTGACGCGTGGCATGGACTGGCTGTTCGGCTGGTTCTTCCGCGGCTTCAACCGGGTCTTCGGTTCCGCTTCGAACGGTTATGGCCGCACGGTGGGCGGGCTTTTGTCGCGCAAGAGTATCGTCATGGTGATCTATCTCGCCCTGATCGGTGCAACCTACAGCGTGTTCAACGCGGTGCCGGGCGGCTTCGTACCGGCGCAGGACAAGCAGTATCTGATCGGCTTTGCACAGCTGCCGGATGGGGCAACGCTCGACCGTACCGAAGATGTGGTGAAGCGCATGAGCGACATCGCCCTGAAGCAGCCGGGCGTCGAGCATGCGATTGCATTCCCGGGCCTGTCGATCAATGGTTTCACGATCGGATCGAATTCCGGCATCGTCTTCGCGGTGCTTGACGACTTCGAGAACCGCACGACGCCGGAGCTTTCGGGCGGCGCCATCGCCATGGCACTGAACCAGAAGTTTGCCGGTATCCAGGATGCCTTCATCGCCATGTTCCCGCCGCCGCCGGTCAACGGCCTCGGCACCACGGGCGGCTTCAAGCTGCAACTCGAAGACCGTGCCGGTTACGGTTACCAGGCACTGGACGATGCAACCAAGGCCGTGATTGCCAAGGCCATGCAGGCTCCGGAACTGGCGGGCATCTTCTCCAGCTTCCAGATCAACGTCCCGCAGCTGTTTGCCGATCTCGACCGTGCCAAGGCCGAACAGCTGGGCGTATCCGTCACCGACGTGTTCGAGACGCTGCAGATCTATCTCGGCTCACTCTACGTCAATGACTTCAACGCCTTCGGCCGTACCTACAGCGTAAGGGTGCAGGCGGATGCGCAGTTCCGTGCAAAGCCCGAGGATATCGGTGCATTGAAAGTCCGCTCGCAATCGGGCCAGATGATCCCTCTATCGGCGCTCCTCAAGGTGGACGCCCAGACGGGACCGGAACGCACCACGCGCTACAACGGCTTCCTCGCCGCCGATATCAACGGAGCGCCGGCACCTGGCTTTTCCTCCGGGCAGGCGGAAGCGGCGATCACCAAGATCCTCGACGAAACACTGCCGTCAGGCGTTGCCTTCGAGTGGACCGATCTCACCTACCAGCAGATCCTGGCCGGCAATTCGAGCATCATCGTGTTTCCGCTCGCCCTGCTGCTGGTCTATCTTGTGCTGGCGGCGCAGTACGAAAGCCTGACGCTGCCGATTGCGATCATCATGATCGTGCCGATGGGCGTGCTGGCGGCACTGACGGGTGTCTGGCTGACGGGAGGCGACAACAACATCTTCACCCAGATCGGGTTGGTGGTGCTGGTCGGACTGTCGGCGAAGAACGCGATCCTGATCGTGGAATTCGCCCGCGAGCTGGAGTTCGAAGGCCGAACGCCGTTCGAGGCTGCAGTCGAATCCAGCCGCCTTCGCCTTCGCCCGATCCTGATGACGTCGATGGCCTTTATCATGGGCGTGGTGCCGCTGGTCGTGTCCACCGGTGCCGGTGCGGAAATGCGCGTCGCCATGGGTATCGCGGTATTTTCCGGCATGATCGGGGTGACCTTCTTCGGCATCTTCATGACGCCGGTCTTCTATATGCTGGCGCGCCTGATGACCGGAATGCGGCCCCTGCGGCAGCACGGTTTGGAGGCGCCGCCCGCTCTCTCTCCAGCGGAGTAGCTGGCCTCCAGGCCCTGCGGGTTCTTCCTCTGGAAGGATCCGCAGGGCATTTTCAATTGTGCCAAGCCATAATGGGCCAGGGTTAACCTTACCCCGTAACCATTGGTAAAGGCTGTGATTGCGCTGCTTACCAATCGGTGGCAATCAGTTCGCACGCCCCTCGTAGCTCAAAGCCAGAGCAGCTGCTTCGTTTGCAGCCGATCCAGGTTCAATTCCTCGGCAGGGGCACCATCTTCCTTTCCCGCTAGATCGCGCCACCATCGATCACCAAGGTCTGCGCGGTCATGGCAGCCGCGGCGCTCGACGCGAGAAACAGACACGGGCCCACGACATCCTGCGCCACCAGGCTGCGTTTGAGGCACTGGCGCCCAATCATCGCGGCGATGTCCTCATCCTTCAGCCACAGGTCCTTTTGCCGCTCGGTGACGATCATGCCGGGCAGGATGGCATTGACCCGGATATTTTCCGGCCCAAGCCTGCCGGCGAGGCTTTTGGTCAGACCGACGATACCGGCCTTGGCGGTTGTGTAGGATGGCATGCCACCCATGTTGAGCATCCAGGCGATCGATGAGAAATTGACGATCGCACCACCGCCCGCCAACCGCATATGCGGCACGGCGGCTTGCGATGTGAAGAACACCTGCTTCAAATTGATCGCCTGGCTGAGGTCCCAGTAATCTTCGGTGATATCATCGAGATCCCGGCGATCGTCCCAGGCGGCATTGTTCACGAGCACCGAGAGTGACCCGAGGCTTGCTGCCGCATCATCGACCGCATGTTTGATGGCGTCGGTATCGCGCAAGTCCGCCCTTATATATTGGACTGGATGATCGTTGATCGCGGAAAGCCGGTCCGCCAGTGCTGTGCTGGGTTCGTCGGCAATGTCGATAAACGAGACCTTCGCGCCATGGGCCGCGAATCCCTCGACAAGCGCCGCTCCAATGCCGGATCCGCCGCCCGTGATCAGCACGCCGCGGCCGCGCAGATCCGCGTGCCCCATCAAATCCTCATTCATAGGGTTTTCTCCATTCCCATTCTCAGTTCTAACGCTTCGAACCTCGCCGTCAATTGCGCCGGCTCCCTCCTATCTGTAGTCCGGATGCGTATCCGGTCCTGCAAATCCCGTCAGTCTCTCCAAAAGGAATTCCGCATTGTCAGTCTCCCAAAACGTCATCGTCCTGCCGACCAGAGGTTATCGCGGCTTTCTCTTCGACATGGACGGAACGATCCTCAATTCGATTGCTTCTGCCGAACGTGTCTGGGGACGCTGGGCGGCAGAGCAGGGGCTCGACGTGGAGAAATTCCTGCCCTTCATGCACGGCAAGCGCGGCATCGATACGATCACCAGCCTCAACCTGCCGGGTCTTGATCCGGCAGTGGAAGCGGAGAAGGTTCTGCGCGGCGAGATCGACGATGTCGAGGGTATCGTTCAGATTCCGGGCGCTGCTGAATTCTTGGCAAGCCTGCCCGCGGGGCAATGGGGTGTCGTGACGTCGTCGCCGCTGGAACTCGCAAAGGCAAGACTTGCCGCAGCTGGCCTTGCGATACCGTCCATGCTGGTCACTGCCGAGGACGTCACGATCGGCAAACCGGACCCGCAGGGCTACAGGCTCGGCGCGAAACGGCTTGGCGCAGACCCTTCCAACGTGATGGTGTTCGAGGACGTCCCTGCCGGCATCAAGGCAGGCGAGGCGGCGGGTGCCGATGTCATGGTGATCACCGCCACCCATACCCACGACGTCGAAGGCGGGCACTTCCGGATCCCGGATTACACCGGGATTTCCGTAAGCGTCGCCAACGACGGCGTCATCACCTTTCAGTCCAGAGCGTGAGAGGCTGACGCCGGTCGTCTGGTACCGGTCAGGCAGAACTGCTGGATGTTTTCATGAACTGGACGGTGGCGATCCACAGTATGACGCCGAGGCCAAGCAGGGCGGCGGCAATGGCATACTGGACCGGATCGCGACCGGCCCATGGGCCTGCAAGAAACACGCAGGAGATCACACCAAGAACCGGCAATATCGTTGGTGTCCGGAAGTGCTTGTGGTCGACCTTGTCCTTGCGCAGGACCAGCACGGCGACATTGACGATCGCAAAGACGCAAAGCAACAGTAGTGCAGTCGTCCCGCCAAGAGCGGGCACGCCGCCGGCAAAGAGAATCAGACAGACGGCGAGAAGCGATGTGAAAACGATTGCGATATACGGCGTGCGGCGCGTTGCGTGCACCTTGCCGAGCATGGCGGGCAGCACATTTTCGCGAGCCATGCCGTAGATAAGCCGGCTTGCCATCATCATATTGATCAGCGCCGAATTGGCGACGGCAAACATCGTGATGATCGCAAAGATGCTGATCGGGAACGCGGGCGCGCCGGCCTGGATGACTTTTAGAAGCGGTGTCTCGCCCTCGCCAAGCTCGTTTGCCGGCACGAGCGTGATCGCAGAGATTGCCACGAGAATGTAGATCACGCCGGTGATCGCGAGACCGGTCAGCAGCACTTTCGGGAAGAGACGGCTTGGCTCCTTGCACTCTTCGGCCATGTTGACCGAGTCCTCGAACCCGACCATCGCGAAGAAGGCAAGACCGGTTGCGGCGACTACTGGCCAGAACGTTCCGCTACCTTCCGGTGTGGCGAACGTCCAGGCACGCGACACATCGCCCTCGCCACCAGCAATTGCCCAGAGGCCGATGCCGATGATGATGAGAAGGCCGGTCAGTTCCACAACGGTCAGTACGACGTTGAGCTTTACGCTTTCACCAACACCGCGGAAATTGACTGCGGCCACCAGCGCTATGAAGCCGACAGCGATCAGTGGTACGCCCCAGACCCCAAGATCGAGCCCGAGCGACGTCGAGAAGTTGGCAGCAAACGCCCGCGATGCCGTCGCTGCAGACGTGATGCCTGATGACATCACGGCGAAGGCGACAAGGAACGTGACGAAATGGACGCCGAAGGCTTTATGCGTGTAGAGTGCGGCACCGGCTGCCTGCGGATATTTGGTGACGAGTTCGAGATAGGAGCAGGCGGTCAGCAAGGCGACGAGGAAGGCGACCAGGAATGGAAGCCAGACAACGCCTCCAACTTCAGCGGCCACTTGTCCGGTCAGCGCGTAGATCCCCGTTCCGAGAATATCGCCAACGATGAACAAAAGCAGCAGGCCGGGGCCCATCACGCGCTTAAGTTCAGGTGTTTCTTCTTTCGCGCCGAACGCCTCTGCCATGACTGCCTCCCAACATGGTCCTACATGGCAACACTAATGGGAACATCACACGATTGTTCCATGTTTGGTATGGTTTAACCGATCACGCCGAGCGTTACAGCCGCGACGACGCCATAGCGAAGCGTCTTGCCGATGAAGACCAAAACAAGAAACGTTGGCAGCGGTTCTTTCAGAACACCCGCGACCACGGTGATGGCATCGCCGCCGATCGGTAGCCAGCTCAGGAGAAGCGACCACTTTCCGTATTTGCGATACCAGGTCTTTGCCTTCTCAAGCTTGTCAGGCTTGACGGGGAACCAGCGTCGGTCGCGGAACCGCTCCACGCCCAATCCCATCAGCCAGTTGACCACCGAGCCGAGCGTGTTGCCGACGGAGGCCGTGAGGACGAGGGCCGCAAGCGCATAGCGATCCGACAGGATGAGGCCGACAAGGACCGCTTCCGACTGCATCGGAAAGATCGTGGCAGCGATGAATGCAGCAAAGAACAGGCCCGCATAGGCGGCAAGATCGACCATGGAAAACCGGGTTTAAAACGTGGAAATGAAAAAGGGCGGGAAACGACCCGCCCTTTTGTTCGGATGGTGAAACGCCTCAGACGTTGCTGATCTGCTTGGAATCGACGGCTGTGTCGTCTGCAACAGGCTTCTGAGCCTGGTGGCGGGTACGCCAGTCGCCAAGGAACAGCAGGATCGGCGCCGCGATGAACACCGACGAGAGGGCAGCGACGAGAATGCCGAACACCATCGGGATCGCGAAGCTGGAAACCGCGCTACCACCCCAGATCGCCATCGGCAGAAGCGAAAGGAACGCTGTCGCCGAGGTGTAGAGGCTTCGCGCCAGCGTCTCGTTGATCGACAGGTCGATCACGTCGCGCAACGGCATCTTCTTGTAGAGGCGCATGTTCTCGCGCATGCGGTCATAGACCACGACCTTGTCGTTGACAGAGTAACCGACCAGCGTCAGCAGCGCGGCAATCGCTGTCAGGTTGAAGTCGAGACCGGTGATCGCGAAGAAGCCGATCGTCTTTGTCACATCGAGCACGAGGGTCGCGATGGCACCGACGGCGAATGGCCATTCGAACCGCACCCAGATGTAGATCATCATGGCAATCGAGGCGAGCAGGACCGACAGGAAGCCGGCCGTTGCAAGTTCGCCCGATACCTTCGGACCGACGACTTCAGTACGCTCGACCTTGGCAGTCTGGTCGATCTTCAGGACTTCGGCCTTGAGCTTCTCGACAGCCTCCGTCTGGGCAATCTCGCCGCCCGGCTGGCGTTCGACACGGACCAGGAGCCTGTTGTGGGCACCGAATTCCTGCAGTGCCACTTCGCCGAGACCGAGCTCGTTGAGGCCCGAACGGAAGGACGCGAGATCCGCTTCGTTGGCGGTTACGACTTCCATCTGGATACCGCCGCGGAAGTCGACGCCGTAGTTGAGGCCCGGCGTTACGAACAGCACGAGCGAGGCGATCGACAGGAGAACCGACACGCCGATACCGATGAAGCGACCCTTCATGAACGGGATACGCGTACCATCTGGAACGAGATTGATCGGTAGAAGCGGCTTGATCTCGATCTTCTTCAGCTTGCGCTGAGCGGCAATGTAGATCATCGCGACGCGAACGACCGACACGGCGGTGAACATCGAGATCATGATGCCGAGGCCCATGGTGACCGCGAAGCCGCGGACAGGCCCAGAGCCGAACCAGAACAGAAGGACGGTCGCGATCAGCGCCGTGACGTTACTGTCGACGATGGTCGAGTATGCGCGGGCAAAGCCCGAGTCGATTGCCGCAAACGCGCTCTTGCCCTTGCGGGTTTCTTCCTTGATGCGCTCGTTGATCAGAACGTTCGCATCGACTGCAAGACCAATGCCGAGCACCACGCCGGCGATGCCAGGCAGGGTGAGTGTCGACCCGATCAAGGTGAGGCCCGCAAAGGTCAGAACGACGTTGATAAGAAGCGCAGCGTTGGCAAGAATGCCCCAGCTCCCGTAGAGGAAGAAGATAAAGCAGACGACGAGGACGAAGCCGATGAGGCCGGTGAAGATGCCCATCTCGATCGCATCGGAGCCAAGGTCGGCGCCGACGGTGCGTTCTTCGATGACAGTGAGCTTGGCGGGCAGGGAGCCGGCGCGCAGCAGCGCGGAAAGGGTGGTCGCGTCCTCAGGCGTGAAGCTGCCCGAAATCTGACCGGAACCGCCGGTGATCGGCGTCTGGATAACGGGTGCACTGAGCACCTTGTTGTCGAGCACGATCGCAAACGGACGGCCCACATTGGCCTGTGTGATCTGGGCAAAGCGGGCTGCACCGGCACTGTCGAAACGGAAGGTGACGATCGGCTGGCGGCTCTGCTGGTCGAACGCCGCGCGGGCATCGGTCAGGCGGTCACCGGAGAGTTCGACGCGGTCGAGCACCGGATACTGCTGACCGCTCTCGTCTGCGATCATGGTTACGCCCGGCTGGCCCTGGTCACCGAGAAGGTGGAAGCTCATCTTGGCGGTCGAGCCGAGAAGCTGGCGCAGGCGCGAAGGGTCCTGTTCGCCTGGAAGCTGGACGAGAACGCGGTCCGAACCCACACGCTGGATCGTCGGCTCGGCGACGCCGACCTGGTCAACGCGCTGGCGGATGATCTCAAGGCTTTGCTCAACGGCAGCGTTGATATGGGAGGTGATCCCCGCATCCGTCTGGGCGATGGAAATCGTGTTGTCGCCCTGGCTGGTGATGGAAAGGTCGCTGCCACCAACCGTCGTGCCAAGCCCGATCGGGTTCGCGAGCGTCTGCAACTCGGTGACGGCCTGATCGCGCTGCGCTGGATCGCGAAGCGTAACAAGCACAGCCTCGCCCGAGCGACGGATAGCCGATGTTGCGAGGTTCTTTTCGCGCAGAACGCGGCGTGCATCCTGGATCAGGCCCTGGACACGCTCGTTGATGAGATCAGCGCGGTCCACTTCCAGCACCAGATGCGAACCGCCGCGAAGGTCGAGACCGAGCGATACGCGGCTGTGAGGCAGGAAGGACGGCACGCGGTCGAGGACCGATTGCGGCAAAATGTTCGGCATCGCCACCAGGAAGCCGAACACGATGACGAGGATGTAACTCGCCACCAGCCAGGGTGAATTTCTCATGTTTTAAGATCCTGCTTCGCCCCGGTTGCGCGTTTCGCAGCAAGGGGCCGTATGCGTGTGAGGTTCGACTATCGCGCTCAGGAGACGACGGGCGGTGCGCGCGGCAGCGGAGCCGGCCAATGCGTGCCGATAGGGTTGGCATCGGTGAGTGCGGATGCAATCGCCTGAGCAAATTCCGGAATCGTCAGTGTCGAGGCGGTGAAAGCCAAAGCGCCGTCTGCGCCGCTCCACTGGCTGGGACCAGCCTCCCTGCGGTCGGCAGTTGCCAGCGTGCGAATAGGATCGCGTTTGCTGGCTTGTGGTGTCTCCGAGCTCTTCTCGCTGGAATGCGCAATGCGCAGAATTGCCTGGCTGTCGCGAAGGCCACCGGACAGAAGGGCGACGAAGGCGATCAGCAGTGCCGCGACAAAGACTGCCCATTGCGACGGGAGCTTGTCCTGCGCGCACCGGGCCGTCTCTCGTGTTCCTGCCGGAAACACCGCCATCCGTTCCAACTCCGGAATATTCGTCAGACCGAAGAGCCTGCTTCGGAAGAATGCCGCTTCTAAAGGAGAGTGCTGGTACGGTCAATCGCATCACGGCGGGGGATAACCGAAGTTTGACCCGCCTCGCGTCGGGCGCGAACCGGCCTTGACCTCAGTCAACGATTGGACGGGGCTCACCAGCACTTTCGAGCTGGGGGTCCGCGAGCCCCTGACCGGTTATTGCCGGCTGCGACCACCTAACGTTGCTAGCCAGCCTGCTTCAATGGCAGCGCTCTGATTCGACGGTCAATCTCGATTGTATGATAATGAGCGTTTAAACCGCTGTTTCAAAACGAGCCGAAACGACTAGGCAGACTGGATCAGCGGCAAGACTTCGATCATGCCGTGATAGATCATGGTGATTGCGACATAGACGATTACGGCGAGGCCGAGATAGGCGATCCAGCGGTAGCGGTTGAGCAGGTTCGCCACGAAATTGGCAGCGATACCCATCATCGCAATCGACACGACGAGACCGATGATCAGGACTGCGGAATGCTCCTGAGCAGCTCCGGCAACGGCAAGGACGTTGTCCAGTGACATGGACACATCAGCGACGACGATCTGCATTGCCGCTTGAAAAAACGTCTTTTGCGGTTGGTTGGCGGCCGCAGCGTTCAGCGCGTTGGCGTCTGCCGTATCGTGGGCACGCAGTTCGCTCCACATTTTCCAGCACACCCAGGCGAGCAACAGGCCGCCGACCAGCTGCAGCCCGACGATGCCGAGAAGGTATGAGGTGACCGCTGCAAAGATCAGACGAAGCACGGTTGCGGCCGCGATGCCGAACAGGATTGCCTTCTTGCGCATGTCCGCCGGAAGGCCGGCAGCGGCAAGACCGATAACGATCGCGTTGTCGCCGGACAGCACGAGATTGATGGCAATGACCTCGACGAGGGCAGCCAAGCCAGCAGCGGTAAATAGATCCATGATAGGGAGGCCTGAATGGGAAGGATTGGAGGTAATTTCCTCTATCCGCTTCTTCGCGGTTGCGCACAAGCAATTTACAATTGTCTTTCCGCAAACCGTGGAACGGATGGTCTGCCGGAAGATCAGCAACGGCGCTGGCGGGCAGGATATTTACATTCCCCAATTCCACCGTCATCAATGAGGCTACAAACGGGGAAATACCATGACGCTTGAACAGGATATCGCCAGGATCGCCGAGCAGGAAGCGGCCCTGATTTTCGACCGCTTTGGTCCGGACGAAGCTTGGCGACTCGGTTCTTTGCTGCGCGACATGGCGATCGAGAAGGCACTGCCAGTCGCGATCGGTATCCGGCTTCACTCGATGCCACTCTTTTACACGGCGTTGCCGGGCTCGATGCCTGACAACGAAGACTGGGTTCGGCGCAAGAGCAATGTTGTCATGCGCTTCTTTCAGTCGAGCTATGGAATGGGTCTGAAGATGACCAGGCAGGAGACAACACTCGAGGCAAAGTTCTCGCTTCCTATTGCCGACTATGCACCGCATGGCGGCAGTTTTCCGATAAAGGTGAACGGCGCGGGCTGTATCGGCGCAGTCACCGTATCGGGTCTCCCGCAGCGAGACGATCACAGGCTTGTCGTGGAGGCTCTGCTGGTGATGATGGGCAAGGCGTCCGACGGTGTTCAACTGGAGGAAGCTTGATGAGTTCTGAAGCGGTTCGTCCCCCTGAAGACGTGCTGAATTTCTGGTTCGTCGAACTGGGACCGGAGAAATGGTTCGAAAAGAACCCTGCGCTGGACGTCGCAATCTCGAAGCATTTCGCGGCGACTCACCTGTTTCTGGCGCATGGAGATCTGGATACGTGGCGAGGTTCACGCGAGGGGCATCTCGCGGCCATCATCGTGCTCGACCAGTTTTCTCGCAATATCTATCGGGGCACACCGCTGGCGTTCGCAACAGATTGGATCGCGTTGCGGGAGGCGAGGCTGGCAGTTGACGAAGGTGTCGATACGGGCGCCGGTCTTCATGAGCGGTGCTTCCTGTATCTGCCCTTCGAGCATTCGGAAGCGCTTGAAGACCAGGATCGCGCAGTCGAGCTTTTTGCTCTCCTCGGCGACGAACGATATCACGACTACGCGGTCAAGCACCGGGAGGTGATCCGTCAGTTCGGCCGCTTCCCGCATCGAAATGCTTTGCTCGGACGCAATTCGACCCCGGAAGAGCTCGAGTATCTTGCTCTGCCGGGGTCGGGTTTTTGATCAGACCTGATCTAATCAGCGCTTAGCGTCTAAAGGCGCGCGCAACTGCAATAAGTATGCAGGCGCCGATAAAGCCGGCGATGAGGTAGCCAATCCAGCCGCCCAGCACAACGCCGAAGAAGCCGAGAATGGCGTTGGCGATGATCGCGCCGACGATGCCGAGAAGGATGTTCATGAAGACGCCCATATTGCTCTTCATGAACTGTTCTGCCAGCCAGCCTGCAATGCCGCCGATGATGATGGCTGCGATCCAGCCGATGCCTGCTTCTTCCATGTCTTACCCTCACTTTTTGAATTTGCGATTGGTAACGCAGCAGAATGTTCCAAAGTTCCCAAGGAATTTTCAAGCTGTGCAGGACGTCCTTTTCTTCGCCTTGAAGTGCCTCTATTCGTGCCTGCGATTCCGATTGTCCTGAGAAGAGTAGAGACCGGTGCGCGTGAACTCCTTCGATCCCTTGTCGCTGATGACGCGAACGATCCGCGCATCCATGATCGTCCTGCTTGTGACCGCAGCAGCGTTTACGGCCAATGCGCAGGCTCCGCAAAACGGTACGACGTCAACCCAGGCTGCACCGACCCCGGCTGCGCCAACCCCGGCTGCACCGACCCAAGCGGCACCAGCCCAGACCGCGCCGGGCCAGGCAGCCCCCGGGCAGGCCGGGCAACCGCAGGCATCTGCTCAGCAAAACCCACAGTCGATGGTGACGGTCGACTCGATCAATCATGAAATGAAGGAGACATTGGACAGCCTTCGCGGCCGGCTGACCACGTTCAACGATCAGGTCAGGCAGGATACGACCGACGATGGCCGACTGGCCGAGCTTCGCCTGCAGGCGGAAGAGATCGTCGAACAGATGCGCAGCGCGTCTGACACGCTGAAGGCACGTGTCACGCAGATCCAGTCCAGGTTGACGAGCCTCGGAGAACCACCGGCCGAAGGGCAGCCGCAGGAAGCGCCGGCCGTCGCCGAGGAGCGCGGCAAGCTGGTCAATGAGCGTTCCGAGCTGAACCTCATCGTCGATGATGCCAACAACCTGGCCAACAGCGCGACAAATCTCGCGAACACGATCACCAACCTGCGCCGTGCCCTGTTCGCGCAGACGCTGTTTCGTCATACGGAATTGAACGCCGATCTATTCATCGAGGCGGGCAATGCCTTCGTAACCGAAGTGCACAACTTCAACGCGACGCTTGGCAGTTGGATCGGCTTTGTCATCCGCTTCAAGCTGCTTCAGCTTCTGAGCGCCATCGCGCTGTCCATCGGTGCTGCGGCCCTATTCCTCTGGGGCGGCTACCGCATTTTCGGCCGCTTCATTCGTCGCAACGGTCAGGAAGATCCATCCTATATCAAGCGTCTTTCGGTCGCCTTCTGGTCGACCGTGATCCAGACGGTCTCGATCGCGGCCTTTCTGGTGACCTCCTATCTCTTCCTCGATGGGTTCAATGTTCTCAGACCCGATGTGGCGCCGATTATTGCTTCGCTGTTCGGCTTCATCTGGTTCGTCTCGTTTGTCTGGAAGCTCACCTATGGCGTAATGGCGCCGGGAGAACCGGCATGGCGACTGGTGCGCATCACCGATAAGGGCGCGCGGCTGCTGACATTGGCCGTGCTCGTTATGGCGGTGGTCAACGGACTGGATTACCTTCTCGGCGCGATCAGCGAGGCATTGAACTCGCCACTGGTTCTGACGATCGTCAAGAGCCTGTTCGCCGCTGTCATCGTTGGTCTCATCTTGATCGCCATTTCCTTTGTTCGGCCGCGCGTTGCCGAGGGCGAGGATCGTGGCGGCAGTACCGGCCATCCCTGGCCGCGGTTTTTCTCCGGTCTGTTGAAGATCATGGGCGGGCTGCTTCTGCTTGCTGTCCTGACGGGCTACATTGGTCTTGCCCGTTTTGTCGCGACACAGATCGTGCTGACCGGCGCGGTTGTCGTCCTGGTCTATCTGGGCTTCCTGTCGGGCAAGGCGATCTCCAAGCAGGGTGCGTTCAAGAACACCGGCGCCGGTCGGCAGCTGGCGGAGCGCCGCAATTTTGGCGAGGTCGCGCTCGACCAGACAGGGCTTGTTGCCGGCCTCGGCATCTATGCGTTCGCCCTGTTTCTCGGCATCCCGCTCATCCTTCTGACCTGGGGCTTCCAGACCACCGATATCGAGGCATGGATCTACAATTTCTTCACCGAAATTCGGATCGGTAACGTCTCCATCTCGATCGTCGGCATTTTCGGCGGCATCCTTCTGTTCGGATTGGGCTTTGTCGTCACCCACTGGGTTCAGAAGTGGATCGACAACAACGTTCTTGCCCGAAGCCAGGTGGATCTCGGTGTCCGAAACTCGGTAAAGACGGGCATCGGCTATCTCGGCGTCGGACTTGCCGTCATCGTCGGCGTGTCGGCTGCGGGCATTGACCTCTCAAGCTTTGCTCTTGTCGCGTCTGCACTGTCGGTCGGTATCGGTTTCGGCCTGCAGAACATCGTATCGAACTTCGTTTCGGGACTGATTCTGCTTGTGGAACGTCCGTTCAAGGTGGGTGACCACGTGGTGACGGGTGCAAACGAAGGTATCGTCAAGCGGATTTCTGTACGTGCGACCGAGATCGAGACCTTCCGCAAACAATCTATCATCGTGCCGAACTCCGACCTGATCAACGCCGCGGTCGGCAACTGGACGCATCGCAACAAGATCGGCCGTTCGGAAATTCCGATCGCTGTCAGCTACAACGCTGACCCGCAACGGGTGATGGACATTCTGCTGGAACTCGTCGACCAGATCCCCGAAGTGCTGCGGAATCCGGAGCCTCACGTCGAGTTCCTGACATTCGGGCCGTCGTCGCTGAATTTCGAGCTTCGTTTCCATCTCGCTGACATGGGCGATGGTCTTCGCATCCGGAACAACCTCAGGATCGCCATTCTGCAGCGCTTCCGCGCGGAGGGCATCGAGATTCCGTTCCCGCAGCAGGAGATCGTCTTCCACCGCGGAAAGCCGGTCCTGCCGGACGAGGGAGATACGGCGGGTGGCGCGTAAGGCCACGCGCCGAGAATGGTAAGGTACCGGAATAATACATCATTCACTTTAGGCAGCGGTAACTCGATGACCGCTGCGCTCAAGATGTGAAAGTACTGCCTAATTAACGCTTCTGAAAATTGCTTCGCATAGAGTTAAACAAATGGGGCAAGGATCGGGGTTAAAAGGGTACCATGACATTTCTCGGCATTTCCGGCATGCAATATTCCGGCGAATCTTTGGCGAATGCGCGCATATTGCTTGCGGAAGATTCCAACGTATTTACGTCGATGGTCGGGACCCGACTGAAAGAACTGTTCGGCATCGAGATTGAGATCTGCCGTAACTTCGAAGATCTGCAGCTTGCTTACGATCGCTCCACCGAGCCTGTCACGCTTGCGATCTCCAACATCAACCTCCCGGGTGCTGAAAACGGAGAGGCGCTGGAATACTTGATCGATCTGTCGATCCCGACCATCGTCTTTACCGGCACCTTCCAGCAGGAAACACGCGATAGGCTTCTGGCCAAGGATATCGTGGATTATATCCTGAAGGACAACGTCTTTGCGGTCGACATGCTGGCGGAATCGGTCTGCAGGTTCCTGACCAACCACCGCCATCACGTCCTGATCGTCGATGATAGCATGACCGCCCGCGCATTGCTTTCGAGCCGCCTTAAGCGCTATAATTTTAGGGTCAGTGTCGCCGAAAGCGGCGCCAAAGCCCTCGAGATCCTGAAGAAGAGCCCCGATATCGGTCTCGTCGTCACCGACTACAACATGCCCGATATCGATGGTTTCGAACTGACGCGCCGCATCCGCTCGGTTCGCGGTTCCCACGAACTGCGCGTCATCGGCGTGTCTTCGTCGTCGGACCGGCTGCTTTCCGCCCGATTCTTGAAGGCCGGCGGCAATGACTTCATGTTGCGGCCCTTCATCGATGAGGAGTTCTACTGCCGCGTCAACCAGAACCTGGATACGCTGATCCAGATCCGCACGATGCGCTCGAAGGCTCCAGCATCCGACGTCAGGAACGTTGCCTGATTTCTTGAGAGCTGCTGAGTGTGCAAAGCGAGCGGCACCCATATCGATGGCGTGCCGCTTTCCAAAAAACTTACACCACGACCCCGGTGCGTGCGGTGTTGAGCGAAAGCTTGCGCTCTGCGCGTTCCTGCTGGGGTGAGCGGTTGTAGACCTCGCGGTAACACTTGGAAAAATGAGACGCCGACACGAACCCACAGGCGACCGCAACCTCGACGACCGGCATCGAGGACTGCACCAGCAGATGCCGGGCGCGGTCAAGGCGGATCTCGAGATAGTAGCGGGCAGGGGATCGTCCCATTTCCTGCCGGAACAGCCGCTCTATCTGGCGGCGGGACAGGCCGACATCGTCGGCGATTTCGACCAGTGACAGCGGCTCGGCCAAATTGTTTTCCATCAGCTCGATGATCTGCAGAACCTTGGAGTTCTGGACCCCGAGCCTGGCACGCAAGGGAAGACGCTGGCGGTCATGCGGGTTGCGGACGCGATCTGTCAGCTGCTGTTCGCAGACACGGTTGACGAGATTGTCGCCGAAATCCTGGCCGATCAGGTTCAGCATCATGTCGAGTGATGCGGTGCCGCCAGCGCAGGTATAGAGGTTGGAGTCGACCTCGTAGAGATCCGCATAGACTTCCGCCTGTGGAAACGCTTCGGCAAAACCCGGGAGGTTCTCCCAGTGGATCGCGCAGCGCTTGCCATTCAGGAGCCCCGCCTGCGCCAGAATATGCGCGCCGGTGCAAAGACTTCCGACAGCCGTGCCGCGGTTATAGGTCTCGCGCAGCCAGGCGTTGACAGACTTGTTGTTGAACTCCTCCACATAGATGCCGGAACACATCAGCACCATGCTGGGGCGATGCTCACCGCTCAGGTGACGGCGTTCGTCTGCAAGAGAGGAATTGACTTCGAGACCGATCCCACTGGACGAGTAGACCTTCTCGCCATCGACGGAACAGAGGCGCCAGGTATAAGCGGCGTAGCCAAGCATGCGGTTTGCGATCCGCAGGGTTTCGACGGCGGCTGCAAAGGGCAGCATCGTAAAATGCGGCACAAGAAAGAAAACGAGCGCGCGTTTCTTCGCGTGCCCACGGTTTGTTATATCCATGTCGCTGTTCCCTTCGCTGGCCGCCGTTGATCCGGTCGTTTCTTTAAAAGCGACATTGACACGGAAGGCGGTGACGGAGAAGGACATTTGACGACGGCGAAATGTCAAATTTGCGACGTCCAAAGGTCGCACACACTATAATCTGGTTAACAGGCGATCAAAAAAGACGCAGCCTCAAGACCTGCCTGCATGTCGCATGCAGGCCATGAGTATTGCGCATCAATGGCGCTTGAGGTCGTTGTCGGTGGATGGCCAACCGATATCCTTGCGGATTTCTGGTGGCAGGCCCTCAAGGACCTGTTCATTTTGACGGCGGCGCCATGCGTCTCGCAGGTTTGAAACTGTGCTCAGGGCAAGCCCGAAGTATGTCGCAAACGACGACTGCGATGTTCGTGGCTGTACGCTCTCACGATAGGTCATGATGCTCATCGATTTTCTCCTTGGGGCTCTCGTTCGAGCACTGGACGCCGATTCAAAGTGAACTGCGGTCAGTCATCAAAAAAGAGAATTAAAATGATCCATCCCATCAAGATTCGTTTTGTTTTGAGATGGCGTGTCGTGTTTCCAAGGGTGCGACCTGTTTGACTTTCAATCAAACGAAATGATATGGTGCTTAGGTTCAATTTAATTGATGGTGATGACGATGACCGTTCCGTTTCGACCGCCTCTTCCATTGCTCGATATCGACATCCTCAGAACCTTTGTTGCCATTGCCGAGACGGGCAACTTTTCGACTGCCGCAGAAGCGGTTCTGCGAACACCGTCGGCCGTGTCCATGCAGATCAAGAAGCTCGAAGAACAGTTGAAGACGACGCTGTTCCTGCGGGACGCGCGATCGGTGTCGTTGACGCAGAATGGCGAAATGCTTCTGTCCTATGCGCGCCGGATGCTCGCTCTATCGAACGAGGCGGTCTCGCGGTTCGTCATGCCCGATCTCGCGGGCGTCGTGAGGCTGGGCGCTCCCGATGATATCGCCGAGCGGTTACTCCCAAAGCTCCTGAAGGATTTCGGAGAGAGCTTTCCGGGGATCATGGTCGATGTCACCGTCGACCAGAGCCTGCAATTACGCCGGCGGATGGATGAGCAGCGGCTGGATCTCACCCTGATCAACTGCGCGACAAGGCCGTTCCCGACCACCGGTGAAGTGATCCATTCCGAACGGCTCGTCTGGGCCGGTGCTAAATGCGGCAATGCCTACTTGCGTGATCCGCTACCGATCTCCGTCTGGGAGGATGGGTGCGTGTGGCGGCAGGATGCGATCTCTCAGCTCGATCGCCACAAGCGCTCCTATCGTATCGCCTATGCGAGCTCTCATACGATGGCGCAGCGCGCAGCAGTCGTGTCCGACCTTGCGATCGCACCATTCCCGCTTTCCTATGTCACGAGCGACATGCAGGTTCTGGGCGCCAAGGAAGGGCTGCCCGAACTCATCAGCTTCGACATTCGGCTTCTAACCGCGCCCCATCTCTCGGCCCCGGCCAAGGCTGTCGCGGAAAGCATGAGGGAAGCGTTCGGCGCGCTGGCAACGGCGGCCTGAACTCGGGCATTTCCGTGAGCATCACCAGATCTTCTTGGTGATGCCGTGATAAAGCCATGTCCAGATCGGCGGCGGAAAGCGCAGGGCTGATGGCCCGGCTGGTTCATACGGCTTCAGATTGCCCGTGATCGCATCCTGGATTGCTTTGATTGCGATATCCGTCGCGGATGCCGTCATCAGGAGCGGATAGGTTGCCATCGTGTCGGAACGGGCCGGAGATATCCGTTTCTCGTAAAGCGTTCCGCCGGTATCAACCCCGTTGTCAACGAGATGGACGGTTGCCCCGAAATTCTGCGCATCGCCTTCCACAAGAGCCCAGTACCCGCCCATCTGGCCACGATACATCGGGTTGATGCCAGCGTGGAAGTTGATCACGGGGCAGGGGATCGCGGCAAGCGTTCGGGGTGACAGGATACGGCAGGATATCGTGAAGACGACTGCCGGTCGGATTGCACTTACCGCAGCGTGACACGAAGCGTCATTCAGGGACGATACGGATGTCACAGGCACTGCCGGGTTGGGATCCGCTATCAACCCGTGCTCGTGAATGATCTCTTCAGACCGTCGCGCAGCGATGCCTTTGCCGAGCCGTGACGAAATCATCGTAGCCAGCTGACCAAGCGCATGCATCCATCCAAACCGCTTCGCGCGCCGCTTCAGAAGCACCGATTTCGGTTCTGCTTCCTCCTGGATAACGTGGAGATCAGAAAACTCCCGATGGATGGCATTGATCATCACCTGCGGGTTTATGCCGCCAGCAGTCATGAGCAAAACCCGAGAAGATGAATGTTCCGTCATGGGCCTGCCCCGTAATTGACCGCGTAGCGTGCGCGCTCATAGTAACGGGGAAAGATTGGCAAATTCACACCGACCTCTCGGTTCGCGCGCTGCGACAACCGATTTGTCCTGTATCATTGTGCTGGAACCGGCGGTGAAGTCATCGGGCGCGATTGGGCTGTTGCCAAAAAGCATCACAGCGGTCGCTAACAGACACATCACATTTGATCACGTGAACTTTTTCCGAGCTGGAACGTTCCTGTGCCGGAAATTGATTTTCCGAACGATTTGATCTTCATCCAGGGAGTTTTCTAACATGACGGCAAAGACAGTCACGGTTATCGCCGCACTTTTCGTAACGGCAGCTTCGCTCAGCTCGTGTGGCAACACGATCCGCGGCGTAGGCCAGGACACGGCGAACACCGTGAACGCCACCCAGGACGCCGGCCACCGCGTTGGCAAGGCTGCACAGTAATTAGTTACTCCCCAGCTCCGCTGTCGGCCATCACGTGCCGGCAGCGAGGCTGCTGAGGTGCCCCGCAGCGAGGGGCAGGGAGGTCTTGGCGTACAAGCTACGGCCAGTTTCGATGCGCTTTGCTCGACTTGATCAGACTCGAGCCTTTGGATAGGCGCGCTCGAAGCCGCCTGACTGATCAAGACCCTTTTTGAACGCCTGATAGGCTGGGTGCTGGCTGGATTTCGCCGCTTCCGCAATGCGGATTTGAAGCCGCGCTGGCGCTGCATTGCCGAGCCATCCACCAGATTTTTCCAGTTTCAAAGAGTTGAGAAACCGTCCTTCACTCGCCTGATCCAGGTAGAGATGCAGACCCGACAGGAGAAGGTCATCGCTCGACGGGTTCTCCATCAACAGAACAAGCCAGGACTGCTGTTCGGCCGACCGGTTCTCGAAACTCTCGGCAACGGTCTCGCGGCTGCCAATTGGCGAAATGTTGCTCACGTCTTCATCCTTTACCGTGATCGTTTCACGCCAGATCCACGCCTCCACACCGTGGGGAGCGCCGTCCTGACCTTTGTCGATCTTATCGCCCAACATGTCGACCTTGTCGATAAGGACGTCGGCATATGGCCGGTTGGCGTCAGAACGGTCCGACGCCGAGCCCTGTCATTCCGCAGCGATCCGTGCCTCCTCGGATGATGCAGGGCTTACCATGGCAGAAATGATGGTGTGCAGGTCGAGCGTCCCGACAGGCGCTCCAGTCGGATCTGTAACCGTTGCCCGTGTCAGGCTCGCCTCGCAGATCGCTCTCGCAGCGGCTTCGATCGTCGTGTTGCCCGCAAGCCTGACGCCGTCAGTCAGACCGTCGAACGGTTTCATGACGGTTTTTGCCTGCAACACACGCCCTCGGTTCACCTCCTTGACGAAGGCGGTGATGTAGTCATCAGCAGGTGACAGGACGATATCTTGGCCGGTTCCCTGCTGCACCACTTCGCCATCGCGCAGAATGGCGATCTTGTCGCCCAGCCTCAGGGCCTCGTCGAGATCATGGGTGATGAATACGACGGTCTTCTTGAGCTCCGCCTGGAGATCGAGAAGCACGGTCTGCATGTCGACGCGGATCAGCGGATCGAGCGCGGAATAGGCCTCGTCCATCAAAAGGATGTCGGCATCGTTGGTCAGCGCCCGTGCGAGGCCGACGCGTTGCTGCATGCCGCCGGAAAGCTGGTTCGGGTAGTGGTTCTCGAAGCCGGAGAGGCCGACCCGCTCGATCCAGTACTGACCTTTCTTGAAGCTTTCCGCGCGAGGCACGCCCTGGATATCCAGTCCATAGACCGTGTTCTCGATCACGGTCCGATGCGGCAAAAGCGCGAATTTCTGAAACACCATCGCCGTCTTGTGCCGACGGAATTCCCGAAGATCGTTTTCGCTCATCGTGCACACGTCGACGCCGTCATAGACGACTTCGCCGTAGGTCGGGTCGATCAGCCGGTTGATATGGCGGATCAGGGTCGATTTGCCGGAACCAGACAGACCCATGACGACCGTGATGCCGCCCGCCGGCATGGATATGTTGATGTCTTTGAGGCCGAGCACACGACCGTGGTTCTTGTTGAGCTCGGTCTTCGTCATGCCCGCCTTGATGGCGTCGATATACTGGCGACCGTTCGCGCCGAAGATTTTGTAGAGACCTTTGATCTCGATGCCGTGACTAGCCATGGACCACCTCCGAATGTTTTTGCAGGCGCTTGCCGAATGCCTGGCTTGTTCGGTCGAAAATGATGGCGATCGCAACAAGCGCGAAACCGTTCATGATGCCGAACGTAAAGAACTGGTTGTTGATCGCCTGGAGCGTGTTGCGGCCAAGCCCGCCGACGCCGACCATGGATGCGACCACGACCATCGCCAGCGACATCATGATCGTCTGGTTGATCCCGGCCATGATTGTCGGCAGGGCCAGCGGCATCTGCACGTTCTTCAGCTTCTGGCTTGGCGACGAACCGAACGCATCCGCGGCTTCGAGCACTTCCTTGTCGACAAGCCGGATGCCGAGATTGGTCAGGCGGATCATTGGCGGCACCGCATAGATGACCACCGCAATCAGTCCCGGAACTTTGCCGATACCGAAAATCATCACGACGGGAATGAGGTAGACGAAGCTCGGCAGGGTCTGCATCACGTCGAGAACCGGGTTGACGCTTGCCTGCGCCCGGTCGGACCGCGCCATCAGGATGCCGATAGGGATGCCGACGATGATGGAGATGAGAGTTGCGACCGTGGTGATCGCGAGCGTGATCATCGCATCGTTCCAGAGGCCGATAAAGCCGATGAACGACATTCCGAGCGCGGTACCGATGGTGATGCGGATGCTGCGGCTGCCGAGATAGACGATGGTGAGGATGACGGCGAGAACGATGATCCACGGCGAGTTGGTGAACAGCCTTTCCAGGAAGTTCAGGAACCATTGCAGGGGCTGGACGATCGTATCGATAAAGCCGGTATATTCGCGAACGAGGCTCTTGAACCCCTCATCGATGACCTTGCGCGCTTCACGGATGGAAGCGTCGCTGATCGCCGGAAAGCTACACAGAGCGTTCGGCAGAAAGTTGCAGGTTGCCATGATGTTCCCCTTTATAGGTTGGATTTTTGGCGTAACCCGGCATGGCTGCCCGAGCGCCTTCCTGACCAAATCAGCTTCATGCACGTCTGCTATGGATAAGGCGTCGGGTTCGCGCGACCGTCAGCGGTGGACGGCTTGTCGCGACTTCTCACGCGCCTTGAGCGGGAAGCCGCAGATCGGCTTCCCTAATTGGCAAGGTTACGCTCAGAGAGCGGCCTTTACCTTTTCAGCGACGTCGGCACTGACCCACTTGCTCCAGATTTCCGGGCTGGTTGTAAGGAAGTGCTTGGCTGCGTCTTCATTGGTGCCCTGGTTGTCGGTCTGCCAGGCGAGAACGCTGTTGATCGTGGCGTTGCCCCATTTGCGGGCCTTGATGTAATCCATCGCGACGCCGGCCTTGTCGGCGAACTTCTTCGTTACGACCGTGAAGGCTTCCGAACTCGGATAGGAGTTGACCTTTGGGTTCGGGCAATCCGGAACCGCCGTGCAGGCATCCCAGTTGGCCTTGTCATGCGGCGTATCGAAGGACAGCTTCACCATCTCGTACTTGCCGAGAATCGCGGTCGGAGCCCAGTAATAGCCGAGCCAGCCGGTCTTCTTCTCGAATGCGCCGGCAATCGAGCCGTCGAGCCCGGCAGCCGAGCCCGTATCGACCAGTTCAAAGCCTTTTTCGCTTGCGCCGAGAGCCTTGTAGAGGTTGGCGGTCGATGTCTGGCAGTTCCAGCCGGACGGGCAGTTGGTGACCGCGCCCTTGGATTTGTCTTCCGGTGCCGGGAAGAGTTCGGGATGAGCAAGCGCCTGCTGCACGGTCTTGATATCCGGGTGCGCGTCCGCAAGGAATTTGGGGATCCACCATCCTTCAACAGCGCCGTCTGCAAGGATTTCCGCTGCAATGACGAGGCGTCCTTCCTTGACAGCCGCGTCGAGCGGGGTGCGCACCGCGTTGACCCAGAATTCGGGTGCCAGATCAGGCTGACCTTTTTCATTCATCGATGTAAAGGTCGGCATCGTGTCGCCGGTCACCATTTCCACCGAGCAGCCATACCCGGTTTCGAGAATGATCTTGTCGATATGAGCGGCAACCCCTGCGGACGCCCAGTTCATCTCTGCGATGGATACCGAACCGCAGTCGGCATGGGCAGTGCCGGCAAAAGCGTAAAGACCGGCGGCGAAGGCTGCGGAAGTGAGGAGTTTCTTCATGTGTAAGACCTCCCAGTCTTATTCGTGACAGTGTTCAACTCTGGAGGCGCCGATAGCCGGCACCCGATGACTGCGGCTTTGTGCGATCAACCGGTAGATGTGATTGCACCGGCCAGCTGGCCTCATGCGTCTTTTATACGCCAGCGAATGATGTCACAGGCGTTGCGCAATAATGTGTCAGCAGTATCAGCCTACGTTTTCCGAAGCAGAAATCAACTGTCCGCGAGTAACCGCACAATAACGGGCATATCACCAAGCCCTTGTAAGATATCGTGTTCGCGTCTTTTGTGACGACAAAAGCGCCATCGCCGGCAATAACTAAGCAAACTCTGCAACCAGCAGCAGCCCGTTCATGCAGTCGGCACTTTGTCACGTCCGATATTTGACGTTTAG
This sequence comes from Rhizobium sp. Leaf306, assembly GCF_001423425.1. Classification (GTDB taxonomy): domain Bacteria; phylum Pseudomonadota; class Alphaproteobacteria; order Rhizobiales; family Rhizobiaceae; genus Neorhizobium; species Neorhizobium soli. Next base: position 963,866 of record NZ_LMNX01000002.1, on the reverse strand, counting down.
TGGCTGATTAGCGCCCTCGCTGTCGCAAAGAAAAATTCACGCAGTGTGGGGAAGAAATTGAAACTGCAGGCATTGGTAACGCGCTAATAACCATACGGTAAGAATGTACGCGTAGATGTTGCCGCCATGGTCGTCCTCGAACGACTTGGCGCCGGATCAGGTAGTGCGTACCGGACGCCATAACCATTTTGCAGTGACGCAAGCGATCTCGAAATGAAAGATCGCGCTATGGTTGCGTCAATGTCGACTTTTGGGTTCTGATTTCACATCAGCCAGCGCTGAACGTACGGATGAAACCGAGCAGCGAAAAGCGCGTGTCGAGTTCCATGGCGCGGGTCTGACGATCACGACGCGGAAGGCTCGAATTCCAGGCAATCTGAACGCCATCATTGTTCTTGAAGATGTAAAGCATCGTTGTTTCCTCAGAGGCTTCGTAGACCGAAGCCATGTCGTTTTCATATCCGCTCAGATACGCGGCGAACCAGCGCGTTTCAACGCAACAAGTCGGCAGCGCATGTCGCAAACAGAATGCCCATTGAGAAAGTTGTGAGATCGCGCCCCGAAATGTCTAACCCGCATGGGATTGACGGGCGACCTTCAACGAGTCAACATGGCGCTGCAATGCAAATCCAGAGCAAACACCAGCAGGGCCGGACGCCTTCCTCATCTACGAATCGTCCGGTCCCTTTCTCTGCGATCGGCCTGCTGCCATGACCCGCTCCGGGCGCGTCGTCCTTGTCCTTGGCGGCGCCAGATCCGGCAAGTCATCCTTCGCTGAAAAACTTAGCGGCGAAACCGGTCTCAACAGGCACTACATTGCCACAGGCCGCGCCTATGACGCCGAGATGGAAGAACGCATTCTGCGCCATCAAGCCGACCGTGGCACGGGCTGGATCACCCACGAAACACCGTTGAACCTCGCAGCCAACCTTCGCAGCATAGACTCTGATGATGTCGTCATCCTCGTCGACTGCCTCACGCTGTGGGTGACGAACCTGATGATGGCGGAGGCAGACATTGCCTTAGCCTCTGAAGGACTTCTGTCTTATCTGAGGGATACTGCTTCGACCGTCATCCTCGTGTCGAATGAAGTCGGTCTCGGTATCGTGCCGGACAATCGCATGGCGCGAGACTTCCGCGATCATGCCGGCCGCCTGCATCAGGCAATCGCAGCCGTGGCAGACGATGTATTTCTCGTGGCCGCCGGCTTACCGCTGAAGATGAAGGGGTGACGGGCTATACTGGTTTCGGTCGGGAGATAATCTAGAACCCCAGCCAGATACGAACCGGATGAGCCGGATTGGCGATCAGTTTGGTCGCAAGCGCAATGCATGAGATCACCAGCAGCGGCTTGATGATCTTCGCACCGTTCCGCATCGCCAGTCGCGACCCAATCTGCGCACCGATGAATTGGCCAACGCCCATCATCAGGCCGATCTTCCAGAGCACCGATCCCGACGCTGCAAACACCAGAAACGACCCGAAGTTGGAGCCGAGATTGATGAGCTTCGTGTGGGCGGTCGCCTTGAGCAGTCCGAAGCCGGCGAGCAGAACGAAGCCCAGCATGTAGAATGATCCGGCGCCTGGCCCGAAGACGCCATCGTAGAGCCCGACGATCGGCACGGCGGTCAGCCCGAAAACGAACGGCGTCACCCGTCGGTGACTTTCCAGATCGCCGAGATTGGGTTTGATCGCAAAGAAGATTGCGATTGCCACGAGCAGAAAGGGGATCGCGGTCGTCAGGAATTCGGCTGGAACGATGGAGGCAAGCAGCGCACCGATGGCGCCGCCGAGCGCCGCCATGGCTGCCATCGGCAGCTGCTCTTTCAGCTTCACATGGCCCTTGCGCGCATAGGCGATTGTTGCCGATGCCGAGCCGAACTGGGATTGCAGCTTGTTCGTCGCGATCGATTCCAGCGGCGGAATGCCGGCAATGAGCAAGACGGGGATGGTGATCAGCCCGCCGCCACCCGCAATCGAATCAACGAACCCCGCGAAGATGGCTGCGAGGAAAAGAAGAAAAAGCAGCTGAAATGCAATGTCGCTCAAGGCTGGCGCTCTGCGTGAAGGAGAGGAGGGGAAATGGCGAAGGGATGCGCGCCGGCTTGTGGCACCGAATCGGTGATCCGGCAATAGGAGGGGCGCTGGCAGCGGTTGCAGGTTGCGGCTGCATTGCAGTAAACCGTTGCGGCGCTATGTTGCGCGATGAACGGCCGCTGGCAGGCGGCGAGCATTTCAAGGTATTCGCATGCAAAAAGTCATATTCGATACTGACCCCGGCGTAGACGACGCCATGGCGCTGCTGTTTCTGCATCGCCATCCGGATATCGATCTTCTCGGCGTGACGACGGTGTTCGGAAATGCCTCGATCGAACTGACCACGCGCAATGCGCAGTTCCTGCACAAGGAGTGGGGCATCGACGCGCCCATCGCCAAAGGGGCGGGCAAGACGCTTGATCCGTCGCGGGTCGAGCAGCACTCGCCGACGATCGTGCATGGCGAGGACGGCCTCGGCAATATCGGCGTGCCTCTCGAAATCGATTGGCCGCTCGATCCGCGCGAGGCATCGCAATTCATCATCGATACGATCAGGGCCAATCCCGGCGAAATCACCATTGTCGCGGTCGGTCGCATGACCAACCTGGCTTTGGCGCTGCAGGCTGATCCGGAGATCGCAGGCCTGACCAAGCAGGTGGTGATCATGGGCGGCGCTTTCGACGTCAATGGCAATGTGACACCAGCAGCCGAAGCAAATATTCACGGCGATCCGGATGCCGCCGATATCGTCTTTACCGCGCCGTGGAACGTCATTGCTTTCGGCCTCGACGTCACCATGAAGACGATGATGTCGTCAGATGATATGGCTGAGTTGGCCAAGGGTGGCGATAAGGCGCTAACACTCCTGTCCGACCTTTCGCAGTTCTATATCGATTTCTACCGCCAGGGCGCGGGTCTCGATGGAATGGCAATCCACGACAGCTGTGCCTGCGTCTATCTGGTGGCGCCCGATCTGTTCAAACTCCGCAGCGGCCCTGTCCGCGTGGTCTGCGGCGGCATTGCCGATGGCGAGACGATCCAGGCGCCTGACACAGGCCGACGGTTCGTCGATAGTCCTTGGGATGGTCAGCCAAGCCAGAAGGTCGCGGTCGGTGTCCAACCCGAAAAGGTCCTGGACGTTATCCGTGTCGCGCTGACGGCAGGTCGGCCGGCCTAGCCCTCTTCAAATTTGAGGGTGGTTTGGCATTCTGACCGATCGGCAATCGATGTTTAGGCAACAATGTAGCGGCAAATTGGCGCCGTCTTGTTGGAACCCATTGGCATTTTCGATTGGTTTCCTTATGTGGAACACCGAATACAGACTTTTTAAAAGGACATGGGCGTGACTGCTACATTCGACAAAGTTGCCGACATCATCGCTGAAACCAGCGAGATCGACCGCGAGACGATCACGCCGGAGAGCCACACGATCGACGATCTTGGCATCGACAGCCTGGACTTCCTCGACATCGTTTTCGCGATCGACAAGGAATTCGGGATCAAGATTCCGCTCGAGCAGTGGACCCAGGAAGTGAACGAGGGCAAGGTCTCGACGGAGGAATACTTCGTTCTGAAGAACCTCTGCGCCAAGATCGACGAACTGAAGGCGGCAAAGGGCTAAAGCCCAAAGCCGACGCAAGTTCATGCTGCTTGAATATTTCCAGATGATTGATCGGGTGGAAACGCTTGATCTCGCGGGAAAGACGCTGACTGCACGCTCGGTCGTTCCTGAAAAGAGCCCTGTTTTCGAAGGGCACTTTCCGGGAATGCCGCTCGTGCCGGGCGTGCTTTTGATCGAAACCATGGCGCAGGCATCCGGAATGCTGGTACTTGCGGCGACCGATTTCGCCGCGATGCCATTTCTGATGTCGGTGGACAGTGCCAAGATGCGTGCGTTTGTCGAGCCGAACGCCGTGCTCGACATCGAGGCGTTTCTGGAGCATGAGGGTTCCGGCTACATGGTGACAAAGGCAAAGATTACGTCGGGCGGCAAGAAGGTGTGCGATGCGCAGCTCAAGCTGCGGACCATGCCTTTCAGTGAAGTTCCGCTGGCGCCGATCGTGCGCAAGCGCGCCGAAGAGATCGGCCTCATTGCGGCGATGCAAGCAGGCACCTGACGCAAAGCCTTCGGGAATAATGCGGCCCGGACGGACCGGTTCTAAAGTGTCCCGTCGTGCCTGATGTCGTCGCTGGTCAATGGCCGCGCAAAGAGGACAGTTATGAAGTCTGACAATGATGTGGTGATTACCGGGGTCGGCATCGTGACCTCGCTCGGCGTCGGCATTGAGCCGCATGTCGCGTTTCTGACGGGATCGTCCATCGACGAGCCCAAGGTCGAAACGGAGCGTTTCAAACCCTATCCTGTCCATCCCATGCCTGAGATCGACTGGTCGGCCCAGATCGCCAAGCGCGGCGATCAGCGCCAGATGGAGAACTGGCAGCGTCTCGGCGTTTTCGCCGCAGGGCTCGCTCTCGACGACGCCGGCCTGAAGACGGATGCGGATGCCTGCGCCTCGATGGACATGATCGTTGCAGCCGGCGGCGGTGAGCGCGACATCAAGGTCGACTCGCTGATTGTCGACGAAGCCCTGAAGCGCAACGATCGCGACATGGTCTTGAACGAGAAGCTGACGACGGAGCTCCGTCCGACATTGTTCCTTGCCCAGCTTTCGAACCTGATGGCGGGCAATATCTCGATCGTCCACAAGGTCACCGGCTCGTCCCGCACCTTCATGGGCGAAGAATCGGCCGGCATCTCGGCCATCGAAACCGCCTTCCACCGCATCAAGGCGGGCCAGTCGAGCCACAGTCTCGTCGGTGGCGCCTTCGTGGCGGAACGGGCTGATATTCTTCTGCTGGTCGAGGGCATCCGTGCCCACGCGACAGGCGACTGGCAGCCATTGTGGTCTCGCTCGCCGGACAGTGGCGGCGGAATGATCACCGGTTCGGTCGGCGCCTTTCTCGTTCTCGAATCCCGCGGCTACGCGCAGGCGCGTGGTGCACGGATCTATGCAACGATCGATGCCGTCGAAGGCGATCGCGGCAACCGCGACGATGGCGGGCTCGAGAAGCGCATGTCGCGGCTCACCGCCCACGGCACGCAGGGGGCGGAAACTGTCGTGTTCTCCGGCGCGAGCGGCATGGTCGATCTCGCGAAGCGCGAAAAGACAGCGCTCGAGCAGGCTTTCCCGGGTTCCGCGATCCGCGGCTTTGGCGGCGTTACGGGCCACGCTATGGAAGCGCAGTTCCCGCTCGGCATCGCCCTTGCAGCGCTGACGCTCGAATCGACTGCCAAGGTCCCGGCCTTCGACGCCGCAAACGAGACGCCGATGGCGTCCCCGGCAAAGCAGGCGATTGTCACTACAGTTGGATATACACGCGGCGAGGGGATTGCTGTCCTCTCTGCTGAAGCGTGAAGGAGACAGTCATGAGTGACAACCGCTTCACGGATCATCTCGGCCGGCCCATCGTCGCGGTCACCGGCATGGGCGTCATCACCTCGCTCGGACAGGGTCTTGATGACAACTGGTCAGCGCTGACCTCTGGCACGTCGGGCATCCACAAGATCACCCGTTTTCCGACCGAAGGCCTTTCGACCCGCATCAGCGGCACGGTGGACTTCATCAAGGTTCCAGCCGAAAACTCGGTCGAGCGCTCGTTTGCCTTCGCCCGCGAGACAACGGCGGAAGCGTTGGCCCAAGCCGGCTTGTCCGGTGATTTCGACGGACCGCTGTTTCTGGCCGCTCCGCCAGTCGAGCCGGAATGGTCCGACCGTTTCGCGCTTGCAGACCGTGCACCGCCATCGACGCAGCAGGGCGATGCCTACGATCGCTTTCTGACGGCCATGCGCGAGCGTCCTGATCCTGTCTTTCTCGAAGCCGTCCAGTTCGGTTCGATTTCGGAGCGCCTGGCCGACAAGTTTGGTACCCGTGGCCTGCCCGTAACGCTTTCCACCGCCTGCGCCTCTGGTGCAACCGCGATCCAGCTCGGCGTCGAAGCGATCCGTCAGGGTCGTACCGACAAGGCTCTGGTCGCAGCGACCGACGGTTCTGTCAGCGTCGAGGCACTCGTGCGGTTCTCGCTTCTGTCTGCGCTTTCGACGCAAAACGACCCGCCGGAAAAGGCGTCCAAGCCGTTCAGCAAGGATCGTGACGGCTTCGTCATCGCTGAAGGCGCGGCAACGCTCGTTCTGGAATCCCTGCAGTCGGCTATCGCGCGCGGCGCCAAGGTGCTCGGCATCGTCAAGGGTCTCGGCGAAAAGGCCGATCACTTCCACCGCACCCGCTCGTCCCCGGACGGCGGCCCGGCGATCGCCACGATCCGGGCGGCGCTTGAAGATGCGGGCATGGACGAAAGCGGCATCGGCTATATCAACGCCCACGGCACATCGACGCCGGAAAACGACAAGATGGAATATAGCTCCATGCTGGCGGTGTTCGGCGAGGGGTTGAAGGGTATTCCGGTGTCGTCGAACAAGTCGATGATCGGTCACACGCTGACGGCAGCCGGCGCTGTCGAAGCCGTATTCTCGATCCAGACGATGCTGACCGGCACTCTGCCGCCGACCATCAACTACACCAATCCCGATCCGACGATCGAGCTGGATGTGGTGCCGAATGTGAAGCGGGACGGTGCGCCGAGGGCGGTTCTGTCCAATTCCTTCGGCTTCGGCGGCCAGAACGCCAGCCTTGTCATGACGCTTGAACCGGCGTAAGGCGAGCCCCCAAGAGATTTTATAGACTTTTGAACGCCCAAACGGGCGGAGGATGACCTGTTATGCGCGCGCTGCAACTGATTGATGACCGCAAGCTCGAAGCCGTCGACATTCCCGAGCCGGAGGCGCCGGGTCCTGGCGAAGTCACGTTGCGTGTCAAGGCCGTAGCACTCAATCACATCGACGTCTGGGGCTGGCGCGGTATGGCATTCGCCAAGCGCAAGATGCCGCTGACGATCGGCGCCGAGGCCTCCGGCGTCGTGGAAGCCATCGGTCCCGGTGTTTCGAATGTTCTGCCCGGCCAGCTTGTGTCGATTTACGGCGCCCGTACCTGTGGTCTCTGCAAGGCGTGCCGCGAAAAGCGCGACAACCTTTGCGAAAATGTCTCGGGTGTTCATGGCTTCCATCTCGATGGCTTCGCGCAGGAAAAGGCCAATCTTCCGGCCCGTCTTCTCGTTCCGGCACCTCCGGGCGTCGATGCCGTTGCAGCAGCACTCGCGCCTGTCACGTTCGGCACGGTCGAGCATATGCTGTTCGATAACGCCAAGCTCCAGCCCGGCGAGACGATCCTTATTCACGCCGGCGGCTCGGGCATCGGATCTGCCGCCATCCAGCTGGCAAAGAAAATGGGCTGCACGGTCATCACCACGGTCGGTTCGGACGACAAGATCGAGAAGGCCAAGGCCCTCGGCGCCGATCATGTCATCAACTACCGCGTCGATCGGTTTGAAGGCGTCGTGCGCAAGCTGACCAAGAAGAAGGGCGTTGATGTCGTCTTCGAACATGTCGGCAAGGATACCTGGGCGGGTTCCATGCTGTGCATGAAGCGCGGCGGACGCCTCGTCACTTGCGGCTCCACCTCGGGTGTTTCCACCGACCTCAATCTGATGATGCTGTTCCAGCAGCAGTTGAAGCTCATCGGCTCGTTTGGCTGCCGCATGGAGAACATGGCCGATGCCATGCAGAAGATGGCCCAGGGCATCGTTCATCCGGTGATCGACACAGAAGTCACGTTTGATGAAATCCACAAGGCACTTGCCCGCATGGAGAGCCGCCAGATCTTCGGCAAGATCGTCCTGAGGATGGACTGACCACTGATGAAGATGGTCATTACCCGGATTGTTCTGAAGCTTATCCACTTCCGCCAATGGCTGGTGGCGCAGCTCACGTTCGGGCTGCTGAATTTCCTGAAGATCTTTCCGGCGGATCCGGCGATCCGGTTTGCCGATCGCTTCGCACGCTACATCGGGCCGAAATTCTGGCGTCATAAACTGATGATGACCAATCTGCGCAACGCCTTTCCGGAAAAGGGTGAGGCGGAGCTGCAGGAGATCGCTGTCGCGAGTTGGGGACACATGGGCAGGCTCGCCGCCGAATATGTCTTCCTCGACCGGCTGTTCGATTTCGACCCCGAACAGGCAGAGCCGGGCAGGGTGGAAGTCTCGGGCACCCCGATCTTCCTGGACCTGCGCGACAACCCACGTCCGTTTATCGTCTTTACCGCCCACACCGGCAATTTCGAGCTCCTGCCTGTCGCCGGCAAGGCCTTTGGTCTCGAGGTCATGGTGTTGTTCCGTCCGCCGAACAACCCTTACATCGCCGATAAGGTCTTCTCGTTCCGCAGTGCCCGCATGGGGCAGCTCGTGCCGTCGCATGCGGGGTCATCGTTCTCGCTGGCAAGGCGCCTGGACGCGGGCGGGGGGGTGGGTGTCCTCGTCGACCAGAAGTTCAGAAAAGGCTTGTCGACCAATTTCTTCGGACGCCCTGTTAAGACGAACCCGCTTCTTGCCAAGCTCGTGCGTCAGTTTGATGCGGATGTCTATCCGGCCCGCTGCATCCGTCTCCCGAACAACCGTTTTCGCCTTGAGATAGAGCCTCGCATCGAACTTCCGCGCGACGAACGCGGCAATCTCGACATTCAGGGCACGTCTCAGGTCCTGAACGACAAGGTCGAATCCTGGGTGCGGGAATACCCTGAACAGTGGCTGTGGTATCACGACCGCTGGCACATCAAGAAAACGGTCACAGATTGATTTCCTGAGGCCACAATTCTCGTGGGTTGCAAGCGTCTACGGGTATTTACCGGCCATTTTTAGGGGCCGTTTTTGAGACTACATTTAACGTGTGATGTATTATACGAGATTGGACGCAGTCGTCTCAGAGGGCCACGGCTGACGTGAGGCTCGTGTGGAGAGGGCATTGTCTTGCAAGCATTGATCGATCTTTTCTGGTCGAAATATGGAGAGCTACAGCAGGCGATCGACCGCGAAGACGAGGCTTTGACAGCCAGTCTCGACCGCGAACTTGATCCTTTGCTCCTGGCGATCTTTGGCAGCGCCGAATCCGATGCCGGCAGCATTCAGGCCCAGTTCCGTTTTGCGCTCGACCTCCTGAATGAGGAAGCGGACGATCGCAGCTGCGTTCGGCGCAATGCTCACCTCCTGCAGACCCTGGTCGAGCGGTATCTTGCACCGCAGACGACCTGTGCGGAAGCGCCGGGAGCTCCCGGTGAGGGGCAGGACCAATCGTCGCCGATCGACCAAGCCGTCTCCAGCGGCATTCTCGACGATTCCCTCCTGAACCAGCTTTCGGACCGCATTCTTGTCGTCGCTCCCGGTTACCGCATTCTCTATTCCAACGAGACGAACGCGCAGCGGCTGAACATTCCGCGTGAGGAACTCGTCGGCCGGCACATCGGGGAATTTGTCGGTCTCCATCGATTTCGAAACGAGTTCAAGCCGAACCTGGACCGCTGCTTCGAAGGCGAAAGCACGTCGGTCACCTATGCAGATCAAGTCGGAGGCGAGACGCTTGTGCTTCGCTGCCGCATGTCGCCGTTCCAGCGGTCTTCAACGATGATCGGTGTTCTCCTGGTCATTCAAGAGACCGCCGATCGGCGGAAGCGGCCTGCGGCCTGACGCTGAGCGTTCCATGATTGCCCTCAGCGACTGCAGATCCTTGAGGACATGCGCGGCATCCGCTTCGTGCGCCGCATCGTCGGTACCGGGTTGGCGCAAAAGAGTGAACAGAACTTCAGCTCCATCACCGTTCGGTATGATACGCAGCGCGTTGTCCATCGACATCCCGTTTTCCAACGTGACCCTGTGATCGATCACGCCGAAGTCGTTGTCGGGAGCGAAGCGAACACGGATTGTTCCAACCGGACCGCCATCGCCGATCCAGTCTTCACCTTCGGCGCGCAGGTCTGCTGCAAGGCCTGAAGCCCAGCTTGCCATGTTTTCCGGACGCCTTGCAAATGCGTAGACATCCCTCCAGTTCCGCTCGATCGAGAGGTGGATTACGCGTGCGGGCATGACCGTCATGAAGGCCTCCTTGGTTTCTACGCCGAGTGGCATGCCACTCGGAAATCCTCTTGATCGCACGAGCCGGCGCATCCGCGAATAAACGGGCTCGCTTTCGTCTTAGCCTTGCCGTTTGGAAACGAGGATGCCAAAACAGCGTCAAATTAAAACTGGAGGCATATCCGTGGAACAGGCAGAAATCGGTCTTATCGGTCTTGGCGTTATGGGTGCAAACCTCGCGCTCAACATCGCGGAAAAAGGCAACAAGATCGCCGTCTTCAACCGGACAGCGGAAGTTACCAAGAAATTCTACGCCGAGGCGGGCGCGTTGCAAGGCCAGATCGTTCCTTGCGAGACCTTGGAAGAATTCATCGCTGCAATCCGGCCCCCACGCCCGATCATCATCATGATCAAGGCCGGCGATCCGGTCGATCAGCAGATGGAGCTCCTGAAGCCCTATCTTTCGCAGGGCGACATCATGATCGATGCCGGCAACGCCAACTTCCGCGATACGATGCGCCGTTTCGAAAACCTCGAAGGTTCCGGCCTGACCTTTATCGGCATGGGCGTATCCGGTGGGGAAGAAGGCGCACGCCATGGACCGTCGATCATGGTCGGCGGTGCTGAGGAAAGCTGGAAGCGCGTCGAGAAGGTGCTGACCTCGATCTCCGCAAAATTCCATGATGAACCCTGCGTCGCCTGGCTCGGCGAAAACGGCGCCGGCCATTTCGTGAAAACGATCCATAACGGCATCGAATATGCTGACATGCAGATGATTGCCGAAATCTACGGCATCCTGCGCGATGGTCTCGGCATGGGCGCCACAGAAATCGGCGACGTCTTCGGCAAGTGGAATACCGGCCGCCTGAATTCGTACCTGATCGAGATTTCGGAAAAGGTCCTGAAGGCAAAGGACCCGATCTCCGGCAAGCCGATGGTCGACGTGATCGTTGATTCCGCCGGCCAGAAGGGCACCGGCAAGTGGTCGGTCATCGAAGCCCAGAACATGGGTGTCGCGGCAACCGCGATCGAGGCCGCCGTCGCCGGGCGTGTTCTGTCGTCTCAGCGCACCGAGCGCCTCGCCGCAGAAAAGCAGTTTGGCCTGCCGAAAGCGATCGATGCGCCGGCAGACAGCGCGGCGTTCCTCGCCGATCTCGAAAACGCGCTGCTTGCGGCCAAGATCGGCGCCTATGCGCAGGGCTTTGCCGTCATGGCTGCCGCCTCCAAGGAGTATGGCTGGAACCTGCCGATGCCGACGATCGCCAAGATCTGGCGCGATGGCTGCATCATCCGTTCGGCCTTCCTCGATGAGATCACCTCGGCCTTCTCGAAGGACCCGGATGTTGCAAACCTGATCGTGACACCGGCATTTGCCCAGATGGTCGCAGACACCGATGGCGCACTGCGCCGCGTTGTCTCCTATGCCGTCATGTCCGGCCTGCCGGTTCCGGCACTCTCCTCCGCGCTGTCCTACTTCGATGCCTACCGCCGTGGTCGCGGGACAGCGAACCTCATCCAGGCGCAGCGCGACTTCTTTGGTGCCCACGGTTTCGATCGTCTCGATGGCGTCGACAAGCACCATGGCCCGTGGGGCAGCGGGCTCGCCGACTTCGCCTAAGGCTATCTTGCAAACACGGAAAGCCCGGCCAAGCGCCGGGCTTTTTGCATTCGATCAGTCCTGTGGTGACTTGATCGACCATTCCGGTTGGCTGACGCTTTGCAAAAGCTCTGGGGCCGCCCCATCGATTCGGGCCAGCAAGGCCTTTGCAAGTTCCCGTCCCGCCCAACGGATGTCCTCGTTTACGGCAAGGATTTCCGGCCTGATCCAGTTGAGAAATTCGGCCGACTGCTTTGAGACGATATCGACATTGCGGCCGAGTTTTCGACCGGAAGCTTCAAGGCCTGAGGCGATCGCGATCGTTGCAGAGCCGCTCATCGAAATGATTCCATCAGGCGGTTGCGGAAGCCGCGACAGCTTCTCCGAATAGGCTCTGATATCCTCCAGCGACGTCTCCGTCGTGATCCGTCCCATCGGCACCTCGCTCACGCCGAAATCGGCAAGCGCCCGTTCAAAGCCGATGCGGCTATGGGTATAGTAGGCAAACCTGCTCTGTGGGGCGAGCAGACAGATATGCCGCCTGCCTCGCTTGGCGAGCCGCTCGACCGCCTGATAGGCAAACGCCGTGTTGTCGAAGTCGTGGTAGGGGTGCTCGATCCCCATACTGGTTCGGCCGTGGGTGACGAAAGGCAGGTTGCGCTCCGTCATCAACCGCACACGCGGATCGTCCGGCTCGATCCTCGAGATGATCACGCCATCTGCCGATCCCGTATCAAGGATATAGCGCACCGGCACCATGGGGTCTTTCTCGAAAGAGTGGGGCGTCAACACGAGGTGGTATTGCGTGCCCCCGAGAACCTCGGAAATGCCCTGAACCATCTGGCTGGAAAAGCCCATCAGTTCCTGTTCGATGCTGAGCACGAGCGCGATCACATTGGTCTTGCCTGTGCGCAACCGGACGCCCGCCCGGTTCGGGTGATAGCCGAGCTGGCCGGCCACAAGTCGAACGCGTTCCTTCGTGTCGGCCCCGATGTCGGGTGCATCCTTGAGGGCCCGCGACACCGTCGTGATACCCAGCCCCGTCATGTAGGCAATTGTCTTAAGGGTCGGGCGTTGATTGCCGATCGTCCCGAAGGATCTACGTTTGTCTTCATCCATGGCTGCAGCTTTCTCGGAGATTACCGGCGACTGCGACCTTCTCCACAAGCACCGTTCATACGGTAAAAATCTGCAACGATACAGTCCTATTTTCGCTGAAAACCAACGACTTGCCGTCGATATACCCGTTACAACGCAGACGCACAATTCTTTTGCGTCTGCGAAGAAGGATCAATTTGATAATTCTATAAAGCATTGTTATGTAACGAGATAAGTGCATCAACACGAAGTACGCGGGCTGCTGTCGGACATTGCTGCGAACCTGCTCCAAATCTTTCACGCGATTTTCGGTTGCCCTCCATCGATGTTTGTCCTAGCCTTTTACTGCAACGTTTCAGTGAGGGAGGAGACTCATGCGCATCCGTGCTTTTGCAGCCGTTATGGCTGCCACCGTGGCATTGCCGTGCTTTGTTCAGGCAGCCGATCTTGAGGTCACCCATTGGTGGACGTCGGGGGGAGAGGCTGCAGCTGTCAAGGAACTGGCAGGCGCTTTCAATGCTACCGGCAACAAATGGGTTGATGGAGCCATCGCAGGTTCGGGAGGAACCGCGCGGCCGATCATGATCAGCCGGATCACCGGTGGTGACCCGATGGGCGCCACGCAGTTCAACCACGGCCGACAGGCGGAAGAACTGGTCCAGTCAGGTCTCATGCGGGACCTGAGCGATGTGGCTGAGAAGGGTAAGTGGAAAGAGGTTATCAAGCCTGCCAACCTGCTCGACAGCTGCACGTTCGAAGGCAAGATCTATTGTGCCCCGATCAACATCCACTCGTGGCAATGGCTGTGGCTCTCGAACGCAGCCTTCAAGACGGCAGGCGTTGCCGTTCCGAAGGACTGGAACGAGTTCGTCGCTGCAGCGCCCGCGCTCAAGAAGGCCGGTATCCAGCCTTTGGCACTGGGTGGTCAGCCGTGGCAGGCCAATGGCCTGTTCGATACCTTGCTGATCTCGTTGGGCGGCAAAGACCTCTACGAGAAGGTCTACAAGGACAAGGACGCAAAGGTTGCTGCAGGGCCTGAAATGGCCAAGATCTTTGCAGCAGCCGACAAGGCACGCGAACTCGCCAAGGGTTCGAACGTACAGGACTGGAACCAGGCAACCAACATGGTGCTGACCGGCAAGGCCGGTGGCCAGGTCATGGGTGACTGGGCACAGGGCGAGTTCTCGTTGGCAGGAAAGACTGCCGGCACCGACTACACCTGCCTGCCAGGGCTCGGCATCAACGACGTGCTCACCACCAACGGCGATGCGATCTATTTCCCATTACTGAAGGACGAGGCAAAATCGGAGGCGCAGAACGTTCTCGCCGAAACGATCGTCGATCCCAAGCTACAGGTCGCGTTCAACCTGAAAAAGGGATCGGTTCCGATCCGTGGCGATATCGACATGGCAGCCGCCAACGACTGCATGAAGAAGGGTATCGCGATCATCGCCAAGGGTAACACCGCCACCAGCACCGACCAGCTTGTCTCTGCCGATACGCAGAAACAGAAGGAAGATCTGATGTCGGAGTTCTTCAGCAGCTCCATCTCCGTGAAGGATGCTCAGGCGCGCTTCGTCGATATCATCAGCTCTGCGGACTGACACCGCTTTCAATCGCTGACCTTGACCGGCCCCGCATCAGCGCGGGGCCGGCCCGGAAACCTGCGGCCTTCACGCTGCAGCCGATCGAGGACAACACATGGCGAAAACCCATCAATCTGCCAGACCAAATCAGCTTTTTCGCAACCTGAACTCGAAAATTGCCTCCATCCCGATGATCTTCGTCGCGCTGGTAATTTTCCTCGGCGGTTCCGTCTGGACCGTCATCTACTCCTTTACCAATTCGAGACTGCTGCCGCGCGCAACATTCGTCGGGTTTGATCAGTACGAGCGCTTGTGGGGCTCGGCACGTTGGCTGATCTCCATCCAGAATCTCGCGATCTACGGCATCCTGTCGCTGATCTTCAGCCTCGTTGTCGGCTTTGTGCTCGCCGCGCTGATGGACCAGAAGATCCGCTTCGAAAACGTTTTCCGGACGATCTTTCTCTATCCGTTCGCGCTGTCCTTCATCGTCACCGGCCTCGTCTGGCAATGGATCTTGAACCCCGAATTCGGCATCCAGCACATCGTCCGGTCGCTCGGTTGGGAGACCTTCGAATTCAATCCGGTCTATGACCCCGACATCGTCATCTACGGCATCCTGATTGCCGGGCTGTGGCAGGGCACGGGGCTCGTCATGTGCCTCATGCTCGCAGGTCTTCGCGGCATCGACGAGGATATCTGGAAAGCGTCGCGCGTCGACGGCATTCCGATGTGGCGGACCTACCTCTTCATCGTCATCCCTATGATGCGTCCGGTCTTCATCACCACGCTGGTCATCATCGCGAGCGGCATCGTCAAGCTCTACGATCTCGTCGTGGCGCAGACCTCAGGCGGACCCGGCAACGCGTCCGAAGTGCCCGCGAAATACGTCTACGACTACATGTTTCAGGCGCAGAACCTTGGCCAGGGCTTTGCCGCATCGACCATGATGCTGCTGACCGTCGCCATCATCATTGTCCCATGGGCTTATCTCGAATTCGGAGGGCGCAAGCGTGGCTAACGTTTCCACTTTCGACACCACATCGACCGTCGTCACAGATGCCGCAGTGCTGGCGACAACACCGTCACGCGCACTGGAGGGCCCGAGTGGTCGCAAACCAAAGCGCAGGCTCTCACGCCGCAACATCATCCTCTACGGCACGCTCGGCCTTGCGGCGCTTTACTACCTTCTGCCGCTTTACGTGATGGTCGTGACATCGCTGAAGGGCATGCCGGAGATACGGATGGGCAACGTCTTCTCGCCGCCCATGGAGATCACGTTCGAGCCCTGGGTAAAGGCATGGGCAGAAGCCTGCACCGGCCTCAATTGCGACGGCTTGTCACGCGGCTTCTGGAACTCCGTCCGCATCCTTTTGCCATCTGTGGTGGTCTCGATCTTCATCGCCTCGGTCAGCGGCTACTCGCTCGCCAACTGGCGCTTCAAAGGGTCGGAGCTGTTCTTCTCCATCCTGATCATCGGAGCCTTCATCCCGTATCAGGTCATGATCTATCCGATCGTCATCATCCTGCGTGAGATCGGGATCTACGGAACCCTGACCGGGCTCATCATCGTCCATACCATCTTCGGCATGCCGATCCTGACGCTGCTGTTCCGCAACTATTTCACCTCGCTGCCCGAGGAACTGTTCAAGGCGGCGCGCATCGACGGTGCCGGGTTCTGGCAGATCTACGGGCGCATCATGTTGCCCATGGCACTCCCGATTTTCGTGGTGGCGATGATCCTGCAGGTTACCGGCATCTGGAACGACTTCCTGTTCGGCGTCGTCTTCACGAGGCCCGACAGCTACCCGATGACGGTGCAGCTCAACAACATCGTCAACTCCGTGCAGGGGGTGAAGGAATACAACGTCAACATGGCGGCGACGCTTCTGACGGGTGCTGTCCCTCTCATCGTCTATTTCGTATCCGGCCGCCTTTTCGTCCGCGGCATCGCCGCTGGCGCAGTGAAGGGATGACCCCATGACCACTCTTTCCGTCCAGACACCACACACCAACGCATTTCCCCCAGGGGCAACCTCGTTGCCCGAAGCCTCTGCCGTATCGGGCGAGCACAGCGTCTCGATCCGCGACCTGTCGCTGTCCTTCGGGGCGGTCACGGTTCTGGAAGACCTGAACCTCGACATTCACGATGGTGAATTCCTTGTTCTGCTCGGTTCCTCCGGCTGCGGGAAATCGACGCTCCTCAACTGCATCGCCGGCTTGCTGGAGCCGACCGATGGCCAGATCTTCATCAAGGGCCGCAACGTCACCTGGGAGGAACCCAAGGATCGCGGCATCGGCATGGTGTTCCAGTCCTATGCGCTTTACCCGCAGATGACGGTGGAAAAGAACCTGTCCTTCGGCCTGCGGGTCGCCGGACTGCCGAAGGAAGACATCGCCAAACGCGTCGCGCGTGCTTCGGCGATCCTGCAGATCGAACCGCTTCTGCAGCGAAAGCCGGCAGCTCTTTCCGGCGGCCAGCGGCAGCGTGTCGCCATCGGCCGTGCGCTGGTGCGCGATGTCGACGTCTTCCTGTTCGATGAGCCGCTTTCCAACCTGGACGCAAAGCTCAGATCCGAGCTGCGCGTCGAGATCAAGCGGCTGCATCAGCAGCTCAAGAACACGATGATCTACGTGACCCACGACCAGATCGAGGCGCTGACGCTGGCAGACCGCATCGCCATCATGAAGAGCGGCGTCATCCAGCAGCTCGCCGATCCGGTCACAATCTACAACCGACCGAAGAACAAGTTCGTCGCGGGCTTCATCGGTTCACCCTCGATGAATTTCCTGGATGGCGAGCTGGCGGAAGAGGGCGGCCGTCCCGTGTTCAAGACGAACGGCGTCAGCTTCCTGCTCGACGGTTACAGCGCATCTGAACCATTAACGCCCGGGCGCAAGGTCGTCCTCGGCGTCCGTCCAGAACATATCAAGGTCGATGCCGATATCGCCGGAGAGGAAATCCATGAGGCGATCGTCGACATCGAGGAGCCGATGGGTGCAGACAATCTCATCTGGCTGAAACTCGCCGCTCACACTCTGTCCGTTCGCGTCGGCGGGGCCCGTCGTTACGCTGTCGGATCGAAGGTCCGGCTGGGCTTCGACATGACCATGGCGTCGCTGTTCGATGCGGCGACCGAGGAGCGGATCTGATCCGCAGCTTTTCAATAGTTCACCTCTCCCCAGGAGGGTGACGAGCCGTGGGAGCGAAATTCTCGCTTTCCGCGGACCAAAGTTTCATTTCAAGGAGAATGACATGACGACGCTCGGTTTCCAGCTTTACAGCGCCCGCAATTTCCCGCCGCTATCCGATGTTCTGAAACTCGTGGCCAGTCACGGCTACCGTGAGGTCGAGGGCTATGGCGGTCTCTACGGAACGCTCGACGAGGCCGGTCTTCAGAAGTTTCGTGCAGAGCTCGATGCCAACGAACTCACGATGCCCACAGGCCATTTCGGTCTCGATCTCCTCGAACAGGAGCCTGACCAGGCACTGCTGATCGCAAAGACGCTCGGCATCAGTGCCATCTATTGCCCGCACCTCGCAGCCGATCAGAGACCCACGGATGCGGAAGGCTGGTTCGCCTTCGGTCAGCGCCTGCAGGAAGCCGGAAAACGCTATCAGGACGCCGGCTATACATTCGGCTGGCACAACCACGATTTCGAGTTTAAGCAGCTGCCGGATGGCTCCACGCCACAGGAACAGATCTTTGCCGGCGGCCCTGACCTGAGCTGGGAAGCGGATATCGCCTGGGTCGTCCGTGGCGGTGCCGATCCGTTCACCTGGATCGAAAGCTACGGCAAGAAGATCTCGGCGGTTCACGTCAAGGACATCGCGCCAGCGGGCGAGAACACGGATGAAGACGGATGGGCCGACGTCGGCCATGGCACCGTTCCGTGGAAGGAACTGATCGCGGCACTGAAGAAGACACCCGCCAAGCACTTCGTGCTGGAGCACGACAACCCGAAGGATATCGAGCGGCTCGCGTCCCGTTCGATGGCCGCCTTCAAGACCTACTGAATTCAGATATTGGATCGGAGTTTCCCATGACCAAGGAACTTGGCGTCGGCATCATCGGATGCGGCAACATTTCCATGACCTATTTCGCGCTGTCTCCGCTGTTTAAGGGGATCAAGGTTCTGGCCTGCGCCGACCTCAATCCGGAGGCGGCGCGGCAGCGGGCAACAGAATACGGCGTCAAGGCGCAGACCATTCCGGAGCTGCTCGCCAATGACGAGCTGGACGTGATCGTCAACCTGACGATCCCGGCCGCGCATTTCGAGGTCTCGAAAGCCATTCTCGATGCCGGCAAGCACGTCTATTCCGAAAAGCCGCTGACCATCACGCTGGAAGAGGGAAAGCAGCTGCAGGCGCTTGGACGCGAAAAGGGGCTGGCGATCGGTTGCGCGCCGGACACGTTTTTAGGCGGCGCGCACCAGCTCGCCCGCAAATACATCGATGATGGCGGCGTCGGTCGCATCACGTCGGGCACATGCCATGTCATGAGCCCGGGCATGGAAATGTGGCACCCGAACCCAGGCTTTTTCTTCCTCAATGGCGGCGGGCCGATCCTCGACCTCGGGCCGTACTATATCGCCAACCTCGTCAACTTCCTTGGCCCCGTCAAACGGGTCGCGGCATTGACGTCGATGGCCAATCCGACGCGCACAATCACCAGCGAACCGCTGAAGGGCCAGAGCATCCCGGTCGAGACCCCGACCAACATCCACGCGCTGCTCGAGTTTGCGGCAGGCGCAACGATCACGCTTTCGGCCAGCTGGGATGTCTGGTCGCATCGCCATGCGAATATGGAACTCTACGGCACGGAAGGCTCGATCTACGTGCCCGACCCGAACTTCTTCGGTGGCGTGGTGGAAGCAAGCGGCCGCGACAAGGATATCCAGCCGCTCAAGGACTGGGATCATCCCTTCAGCAAAAACAACCAGGAGCATCCGACGAACGGCCCGCGCGCCAATTATCGCACCGCAGGTCTGGCAGACATGGCAATGGCACTGATCGAGGGGCGAGACATCCGCTGCTCGATCGACCGGGCGCTGCATGGCGTCGACGTCATGACCTCGATCCTGAAATCCGGAGAGGAGGGCAATTTCGTTGCGACCACAACGACCTGCACTCAACCGGCCGCGCTCGGCATCGATGAAGCGCTGGCGCTTCTTGTCTGATACTCTATGACGTGCACGGCGCCGAAGAAGAGGTCGGCGCCGTTTTTCATTCGGAGGATTTTTCAGAGATGGCTTGGCACCCGGCGGACAACCGCTACGACACCATGAAATACAATCGCTGCGGCCGGTCCGGCCTCAAACTTCCGGCAATCTCGCTGGGCCTGTGGCACAATTTCGGTGACGACACGCCGCATCAGCGCAAGGTCGATATCTGCCGAAAAGCCTTCGATCTCGGCATCACCCATTTCGACCTTGCCAACAATTACGGCCCGAAGCCCGGAAGCGCCGAAACGGCCTTCGGCCAGATCCTGCGCGATGAGTTTCACGGGCTGCGGGATGAGCTGATCATCTCGTCGAAAGCCGGCTACAACATGTGGCCCGGCCCTTATGGCGAATGGGGCAGCCGCAAGTACCTGATCGCGTCCTGCGACCAGAGCCTAAAGCGCATGGGTCTCGACTATGTCGATATCTTCTATTCGCACCGCTTCGATCCGGATACGCCGCTGGAAGAGACCTGCGGCGCGCTGGATCACATCGTTCGCTCGGGCAGGGCGCTTTATGTCGGCCTGTCGTCCTATAATTCGCAGCGCACGCGGGAGGCGACGTCGATTCTGAAAGCGCTCGGAACGCCGGTCCTTATCCACCAGCCGAGCTATTCGATGATCAATCGCTGGGTCGAGGAAGACGGTTTGCTCGACACGCTGGATGATCTCGGCGTCGGCTCGATCGTGTTTTCGCCGCTCGCCCAGGGCATGCTTACCTCGAAATATCTGGGCGGCATTCCCGAAGACAGCCGTGCCGCTCAGGGCAAGTCCCTGCGCCCGGCGTTTCTCAACGACAAGAATATCGAGAACCTCAAGGGTCTGAACGCGATTGCCGAAAGGCGTGGCCAGACGTTGGCGCAGATGGCGCTGGCCTGGGTGCTGCGCGGCGGCCGCGTGACCACGGCGCTGATCGGCGCCAGCCGTCCGGAACAGGTCGAGGATTGCGTCAAGGCGCTGGAGAACCCGGAGTTTACGGCAGACGAACTGTCCGAGATCGACGGTTTCGCCAAGGAAGCCGATATCAACCTCTGGGCAGCATCGGCCGAACGCGAGGGTCCCTCCCGCAAGTGAACCTCCCCACAGCGGGAAACAACGGGATGCAGACTGAGGAGAGCAGTCTGCATCTTAGAGACCTAGTGCATACCGGAGGAAATTCATGATCCGCAATCCCATCCTGCCGGGTTTCAATCCCGATCCATCGATCTGCCGTGTCGGCGAGGACTATTACATCGCGACCTCCACATTCGAGTGGTATCCGGGCGTTCAGATCCACCACTCCCGCGATCTCGTGAACTGGACGCTCGTGCGGCGACCTCTGGAGCGGAAAAGCCAGCTCGACATGCGCGGCAATCCCGACAGCTGCGGCGTCTGGGCACCGTGCCTTTCCTATGCGGACGGATTGTTCTGGTTGGTCTACACCGACGTGAAACGGTTCGACGGCAGCTTCAAGGACGCTCACAATTACATCGTCACATCGCCGACGATTGAAGGTGAATGGTCGGACCCGATCTATGTCAATTCCTCCGGCTTCGATCCGTCGCTGTTTCACGACGACGACGGGCGCAAGTGGTTCCTGAACATGCAGTGGAACCACCGGACCGAGAGCTTTGGCGGCGCACCGAAATCACCGGCGTTCGATGGCATCCTCATGCAGGAATGGGACGCCGAGACGAAGACGTTGAAGGGTCCCATCAGCAACATCTTCCCGGGCAGTCCGCTCGGGCTCGTCGAGGGCCCGCATCTCTTCAAACGCAATGGCTGGTACTATCTGACGACGGCAGAAGGCGGCACAGGCTATAATCACGCTGTGACGATGGCCCGGTCGAAGACGATCGGCGGCCCTTACGAGCTACATCCCGATAACCATCTCATCACGTCCAAGGATGCACCGGAGGCGGAGCTGCAGCGGTCCGGCCATGGGCAGTATGTGGAGACGCCGGAAGGAGAGGTCTATCACACCCACCTCTGCAGCAGACCGATCGAACCGCATCGCCGCTCACCGCTCGGGCGCGAGACGGCGCTGCAGAAATGCGTCTGGAAGGACGACTGGCTCTATCTCGAACATGGCGGTGTGGTTCCCGCCGTCGACGTCCCCGTGACGAACGGCACCGAGGTGGCTCAGGATGCTGGTCGGGTGGCGCAGGGGTTCGACAAGGCAGTGCTGCCGAGCGAGTTCCAGTGGTTGCGCACACCGGAGCCGGAGCGGATCTTCAGCCTGACGGAACGCCCCGGACATCTCCGGCTCACCGGTCGCGAAAGCATCGGGTCCTGGTTCGAGCAGGCGCTGGTCGCCCGGCGGCAAGAGCACCATCGCTACCGCGCCGAGACGGTGGTCGATTTCTTACCCGATACGTACCAGCAGGTGTCAGGCCTTACCCACTACTACAATCGCCACAAGCTGCATGCGGTTGCCGTCACGCTGCACGAGAAGCTTGGCCGCGTCGTAACGGTACTGTCATGCCCCGGCGACTTCCCTCATGCAAAGCTCGTCTGGCCAGCCGGAAGCGGCGTGCCGGTGCCGGACGGACCGGTGCATCTGGCAATTGAGGTCGATGACAATGATCTCCAGTTCTTCTGGCGCGCCGGTGGAGCGAACGACTGGGAGCCGATCGGACCGATGCTGGACGCCTCTGTCATCTCAGACGAAGGTGGACGCGGCGAGCATGGCTCATTCACCGGCGCGTTCGTGGGCGTGTTCGCCTTCGATACCTCAGGTCGTGCGAAAGCCGCTGATTTCGACGACTTCGTATACGAGCCAATCGTATGAGAAGCTCCCGTAGCGCTTAACTTCCTGCGATAAGATATGACGCCAAGGCACTAGGATCATTACATAAGTTTAATCTTCCATTCATATGGCGTTCATCGGTTGGGCTCTAATTCTCTCGTGTGTTCAATACGAGGAAACAACCATGAAGAAGTTCATCATTGCCATGCTCGCCGCTACCGTTCTGGTCGCGCCGATCGCCTCCACAGCGCAGGCGCAGGATTGGCGCAAGGGTCCGGAGCATCACCGCCCGGCCGGCAAGCATGTCGTCATTGAAAAGAAGAAAGTCGTCGTCACCAAGAAGCGCTGGGTGCGGGGTCATCGCATGTCGGCCGCTGAGCGCCGCCATATGGCGGAAGTCCGCGATTATCGCCGCTACCGCCTGTCGGCCCCGCCGCGCGGTCAGCGTTGGGTGAAGGTGGATAACGACTTCCTGCTCGTCGGCATCACCAGTGGCGTGATCGCAAGCATCATCTCCGGCCGATAAATTGAGTTGGGGGACGTCGAGTGTTCGACGTCCCCCACCTGTTTGTCTCAACACGCGGCACTGCAGGTCGCAGCACCGCGAATGTCCTGGAGATCAGGAAGCCTGCGAGAGGCAGGTCTTCAATGAGGTCGCGAGACCGCGCATCAACTCGAAGTAGAGATCATGCCCCTCGGTCAGTGCTCCGGCTTCCGGATCGAGAACGCCGGAACGGGCCTTGCTTCCTTCCGTCACCACCTTCACCAGCTTTGGCTCGAACTGCGGCTCCGCAAACACGCAGGTGGCGCCAAGCTCCTCCACCTTCTGGTGGATTTCCTTCACGCGCTCTGCGCCGGGAATGGATTCGGGGCTCACCGTGATCGAGCCCGCAACCTTCACGCCGTAACGGTTCTCGAAATACTGATAGGCATCGTGGAAGACGATAAACGGCTTGTTCTTGACCGGCTCGAGCGTGGTCTTCAGTTCCGTATCGAGTGCATCGAGCCTCTTCATCAGGTCTGCGCCATTCGCCTGATATGTCGTCGCGTTTTCCGGGTCGGCCTGAACCAGCGCCTTCTCGATCTCCTGCGCCATCGCCTTGGCATTCATCGGGTCGAGCCATAGATGCACGTCATTGCCGTCATGGTCGTGGTCGCCGTCGTCCTCCGCGCCGGCTGCGTGATCCTCGCTGCCGTGGCTATGACCGTGATCATGGCCTTCCTCTTCGGCTTCCGGCTCGAACACACCGCCCTCGCGGAACTTCAGTTTGGTCAGGCCCGGCGCGTCTTCCAGGCTTACCACGGCAGCCTTGGTGCCGAGTGCTTCCAGCGGCTTTTCCAGAAACGCTTCCATTCCATGGCCGACCCAGAAGATCAGGTCGGCTTTCTGCAGGGCCGACGCGTTGGATGGGCGCATGTTGTAGGTATGCGGGGAGGCCGCGCCCTCGACGATCAGCTTCGGCTCCGCCACGCCCTTCATGACGGAGGCGACCAGTGAATGGATCGGCTTGATCGAGACAACGACGCTGGGTGCATCGGCAAATGCATTCGATGCGGTCATCAGGGCCGAGCATGAGAGGAGGAGGGTTGCGGCAAATTTCATCGGATAGCTCCTTGTGAAATGACGTAATGTTATTACATCAATTGCGTTATGCTATAACGTGTGCCATGAGGGTCTGCAAGAGGCCTGACAACAGGATTTTTAGACGACCATGCTGATGAGAAACCGGGCCGACCTGCCGCTTGGAGATCATGCAAAGGACGCAGCGAAACTCGTATCGCTGTCGAATGCCGGCATTTTCCGCGATAATCGCTGGCTGGTGCGCGGCGTCGATCTGTCGATTGCCCGCGGCGAAGTGGTGACGCTGATCGGACCCAATGGCGCCGGCAAGTCGACGACCGCCAAGATGGCGATCGGCGTCCTGAAGGCGGACGAGGGCACCGTTACCCGCAGCAGCGACCTGCGCATCGGTTATGTGCCGCAAAAGCTCTCGATCGACTGGACGATGCCGCTTTCGGTGCGGCGCCTCATGCGGCTGACAAGCTCGATTTCCGATCAGGATACGATGGCAGCGCTCGAAGCGACCGGCATCGCGCATCTGGCCGATGCCGAAGTCCGTCACCTGTCGGGCGGTGAATTTCAGCGCGCTTTGCTGGCCCGCGCCTTGGCGCGAAAGCCGGATCTGCTCGTCCTGGACGAGCCGGTGCAGGGCGTCGATTTCGCCGGCGAGGCAGCGCTCTACGATCTGATCCGCAAGATCCGCACCACGACCGGTTGCGGCATCCTGATGATTTCGCATGATCTGCACATGGTGATGGCGGGAACCGACACGGTGATCTGCCTCAACGGTCATATCTGCTGCCGTGGCACGCCGGAAGTTGTCAGTCAGAGTTCGGACTATGCCAAGCTGTTTGGCGCAAACGGCCGTGCGCTGGCGGTCTATAGCCATAATCACGACCATACCCATCTGCCGGATGGTCGGGTCCAGCATCGCGACGGCTCGATCACCGATCATTGCCATCCCGAGGACGGCCATCATCACGAGCCTGCTGCCGGGCACGACCACCACCATCACCACGATGGCGACCACGGCCACCACCATCACGGCGAGGGCAAGCCTCATGCTTGACGACTTCTTCACTCGCGCAATGATCGCCGGCGTCGGCGTGGCGCTGACAGCCGGACCGCTCGGCTGTTTCGTCGTCTGGCGCCGCATGGCCTATTTCGGCGACACGATGGCCCATTCGGCGCTGCTCGGCGTTGCCTTGTCGCTGTTTTTCGAGGTCAATCTTCTTCTGTCGGTGTTCGGCGTCGCCGTCCTCGTCTCCGGCCTGCTGCTCCTCCTTCAGCGTCGCCAGTCGCTTTCCGCGGATGCGCTGCTCGGGATTCTCTCCCATTCGGCTCTGGCGATCGGCCTTGTGCTGGTTGCCTTCATGACCTGGGTTCGGATCGATCTGATCGCCTTCCTGTTCGGCGATATCTTGGCGGTCACGCCATCCGATATTGCACTGATCTGGGGTGGCGGGATCGTCGTCGTCGCAGCGCTCGCATTCCTCTGGCGCCCGCTGATCGCATCGACAGTGAGCGAAGACGTGGCGGAAGCTGAGGGCATGCGGCCGGCGCAGGCAAAACTGTTCTTCATGCTTCTGATGGCATTGGTCATCGCGATTGCCATGAAGATCGTCGGCATCATGCTGATCACCTCGCTGCTGAT
Source organism: Rhizobium sp. Leaf306 (assembly GCF_001423425.1). GTDB lineage: Bacteria > Pseudomonadota > Alphaproteobacteria > Rhizobiales > Rhizobiaceae > Neorhizobium > Neorhizobium soli. The sequence goes on along the minus strand of NZ_LMNX01000002.1, from coordinate 938,370 downwards.
CATTCCAGCCGCGACGGCCAGACGATTTTCGGCAAGCCCCGAATGGATGGCGGTCTTCGCCTCGCTGATCGGCGCTGCAGCTGTTGTCGGCGGTCTTTTCGGCTCTTTGACCTATGATACGCCGTCCGGCCCTTCCATCGTGGTGGCCGCACTCCTACTTTTCATCATGAGTTTGCTTCCCGCCTTCGGCCGCAAAACGAATGAGCGGGCAACCAATCAAGGAGTGCGCGGATGAACGCCCCGATCGTCAATCCGGCCCTGACCAAGAACCAGTCGCTGGTGTTTGAGGCACTGGACCGTGCCGATGGGCCGCTCAGCGCCTACACGATCCTTGACAAACTGCGCGACCACGGCTTCCGTGCACCGCTTCAGGTTTACCGCGCGCTCGACAAGCTGACCGAGTTCGGCATGGTCCACCGGTTGGAAAGCCTCAACGCCTTCGTCGCCTGTGCGCACCGGGAAAGCGCGTGCTGCGGAAAAGGTCATGGCCACGGTACGGTTGCCTTCGCGATCTGCGAAAGCTGCAGCCAGGTGCTGGAATTCCACGATCACGAGGTCGATCACCACCTCAGCGACTGGGCATCCAGCAAGGGCTTCAAGCCGTCAAAGACGACGATCGAGATCCGCGGCATCTGCCAGAAATGCGCGGCATAGTCCGTTTGATCACAGCGCCCTGAGGTCCCGGGAAAACCGCTTCCAGTTCTCCACATAGCGCGCCGCAGATTGCCGCAGCCGTTCGACGGCGTCATCGTCAAGCGTGCGAATCGCCTTGGCAGGCGAGCCGACGATCAGTGAATTGTCCGGGAATTCCTTCCCCTCGGTGACAAGCGCATTGGCGCCCACAAGGCAATTGCGGCCGATCCTTGCGCCGTTCAGGATGGTCGCACCCATGCCAACAAGCGAATTGTCGCCAATGATGCAGCCATGCACGATCGCATGGTGGCCGATCGTGCAGTCCGAACCGATTACGACTGGGTAGGCGGGATCGGTATGCACCATCACGCCCTCCTGAATGTTCGACCGCGCACCGACGGTTATCGGCTCGTTGTCGCCGCGAAGCGTCACGCCGAACCAGATGCCGACATCCTCGCCCAGTTCCACCTTGCCAATCACGTTCGCATCCGGCGCGATCCAGAAGCGGTCGGCGGAGGGGAGTTTAGGCTGGAATTCACCAAGCGCGTAGATCGGCATCTGTTGACCTCCGGTTCGTGCTTCAAACCACCGTGAGAGAGAGTTTGCCGACACCCTCGGCGCTGCAGGTGATCGTGTCGCCCTTGACGATCGGGCCGACGCCCGCCGGCGTCCCGGTCATGATCACGTCACCCGGTGCCAGCACGAAGAGCTTCGACAGTTCGGCGATGATTTCCGGCAGCTTCCAGATCATCTGGTTGAGGTTGCCGGACTGCTTGCGTTCGCCGTTGACCTCAAGCCAGATCGCACCTTCCTGCGGATGCCCGATCCTGGCGGCCGGGACGAGTGCGGAGACGGGCGCCGAATGTTCGAACGCCTTTGCCGATTCCCAAGGCCGGCTCATCTTCTTCGCCTTGTCCTGCACATCGCGCCGCGTGAAGTCGATGCCGATCCCGTAGCCATAGACCTTGGACAGGGCCTCTTCGACCGGAATGTCGGCGCCGCCACCGGAAAGCGCCATCACCAGCTCGACTTCGAAATGCACATCGGAAGAGACTGGCGGGTATGGAAACGTGTCGCCATGATAGAGATTGTCGGCATTCTTCTGAAAGAAGAAGGGCGGCTCGCGTGACGGATCATGGCCCATTTCGATGGCGTGGTCCGCATAGTTGCGGCCGACGCAATAGACCCGGCGCACCGGAAACTGTTCGGTCTCGCCCTCGACATCAAGAAGCACGGGCTGCGGGGCAGGGATCACGGTAGCGCGCATCGAAAAATTCCTCCGGTCATCGATAGGCGTCCTTTGTCCACCAATTCGGCCGACAATCCTAGCCCGATTTCTGCGCAGCCGTACGGCTGGCGCGAATTTTCGCTTTGCTATAAGGGAAAGCGCATTCGGCAAATATGCCGGCCATGCAACCGAACTAGGGCCGGCGTGTTGAGCTGGCGTCTCTCTAAAGACAGCACGAAAACGAAGGTTCTTCACCGATGACGAAACAGCCCAAACTCGAACATTCAGAATTCGCCGGTGAGTTCGAAGACGATGGCGTCACCGTGCTCGTCGATATCTATCGCCCGGCCGATACCAATGGCGACTGGACGCTCGAGGTCATCAGCCAGACGGAAGTCGTGACCAGCTGGGAAGAGACATTCGCGACCGACAAGGACGCCTGGGAAGAATTCCTCGCCACCGCCGAGCGCGACGGCATCAAGAGCTTCCTTGAAGAAGACGACGGCCAGTCGGTCCACTGAACGGGCTGTCATGCCGGCAACCTGCAGGTTGAGGTCATTGACCGCAGTGGGAGCAGGGAACGTCGTTTCAGAGCGGATGAATGACGAGAGCGCGAGCACTTTCGTCAGCCACCTTCGACAGTCGCTTTCGTCAGCACCTGTTGCACGGCGCGCGCCAGATGATCACGCTCATAGGGCTTCTGGATGACGACCTCACTTTCCTTTCTGCGCGCGATTGCCAATTCGTTGCCGTAGCCGGTCGCGAAGATAAACGGCGTTCCGGCTTGTCCGAGCTTGGTCGCAAGATCGAAACTTGTGCCGCGACCGACATTGATGTCCAGCATAGCGAACTGGAAACTCTGCTTGGCAAGCAACTGTTCGGCTTCGGCAATAGTGGAGGCGAGGTGAACCTGAACCGCGCCCAGCTCGTACAGCATGTCCTCGGCCTCCAGTGCGATGAGCATGTTGTCCTCGACCAGCAGAACCTGCGCATCGTGGAGTAGTTGCTTTGGGGGGAGGCTGGTTGCTTTCAGGGTATCGGGCTCAATCATCGTCTGCGTCGGTGCCGGGTCTTCAGGCGCAATGATCACATAATTCAGCGGGATGAAGAAATCCGCTTCCAACCCGGCCAGCAGGAAGCGGACCTCTGCCGTTCCCTTCAGATCGAACGGAATCGTTTTCTCGACGATGACAGACCCAAACCCTCGCCGTGTCGGCGCAACCACGGCCGGGCCGCCGATTTCCTTCCATTTGATGTAAACGCCTTCGCCGTCGACCGAGTCGACGGTCACCTCTATGCGGCCGTTTGCCGAAAGCGCGCCATGCTTGCAGCTGTTGGTGACGAGTTCATGGACGACCAGCGCAATGGTCGACATCGCCTGTGGCTGGAGCAGTACGTTCGGCCCCTTCAAGGTAAATCGACCGCGTACGCCGTCATGTGCCGCGATCTCATCCTGAAAGATGCCGGCGAGCGGCGCCGGGCCCCAGCTCTGGCGCGTGACGCGGTCATGGGCTCGTGCGAGCGCCTGCACCCGTCCGCCGAGCGATTCGACATAGCTCGCGACATCAACGGCCGTGTGGCTTGTCTTCGTCATGAGACTGCGGATCAGGGCAAGGATGTTGCGGACGCGGTGATTGAGTTCGGCAATCAGCACTTCCTGACGTTCGGAAGCACGTCGTCTCTCGTCGCTGGCGCCGTCCGAATAGCGCAGGATGACTTCGATCAGTGCCTGTCTGATCGCTTCGCCGATGCGCTGATCGCGATCGGAAAAGGGGTTGGATTTGCCGCGGACGAGTTCGGCGAATGCTGCGAAGCTTTTGCGGGGCGATATGCGTTCGCTCTCGGTGCCTGCTTCCGCTGGCTTTGCAGGATTGCCACCCCACCTGATCTCGCTCAGCCGCTCGCGGCGGAACAGCAAGATATAGTCGCGCGGAACACGCGAGATGGGGATCGACAGCATGCCGGCGGCGCGGTCCGCTGTCTCGCTGCACGGCGCATGGACCGAAGCCAAGTTGTCGGTCGTGAAGACCCGGCTCGGCGAGGCGGCGTTCAGATGATGGGCCAGAGAGATTACATTATGTTCCGACGGCGTGGCGCCGTGAAGATGAGCTTTGCCGCGACGGTAAATTGCGACACCATCGCAATCCAACATGTCGCGCGTCATGTCCTGCAGCCACTGAGCATCTTCCATCAACGATTCGTCACCAGCAATCATCGTAATGACGCGATCAGCCAAAGCACGTGCGCGATGCTCGTGCTCCTCGCTGCCGCGCCGCAGACGGCTCTCCAGCATCATGGAATACATCGCGCCGAACAGTTCCGATGCCGTCCGCATGATGAAGCTCGGCAGGCGCGGTCCATTGGCATGGCATGCGATAAGCCCCCACAGCTTTTCCTCGACGACGATCGAAATGGATAGGGAGGCACCAACCTCCATGTTGCGCAGATATTCGATATGGACGGGAGACACGGCGCGGCTGATCGACATCGACAGGTCGAGCGGTGGCGTGACCGCGTCCGCGGGAGGCAATAACGCCACGGTCGGTGCCGCGACGTCGGCTATGATGCGGAAAGGGTTGCGCAAGTACAATTCGCGCGCCTGGCGTGGGATATCCGACGCGGGATAATGAAGCCCGAGGAAGCTATCCACCCCGGCGCGTGTTGATTCCGCGATGACTTCGCCATGACCGTCTGTGTCGAACCGATAGATCATCACTCGATCAAAGCCGGTGATCGCCAGGACCTGTCGGACCGCATCTCTGTGGAATTTCTCGATTGAAGGAACTTTGGTCAGACGCGCAGCCATTGCGCGAACCATCGAAGCCGCCTCCACCCGTTCGGTCTTTTGTGTCCGTTCGCCTTCGACAATCAGAAGATCGCCCTGAAAATGGATCGACAGATCGACGTTGGGCAATCCCTGCACCAGCTTCACGTCGAAGATTCTCTCTCCTGTCGTTGACGCCAAAATCGCCATCCGGTTCCGGATGTCGTGGAGCGCCGTCTCACTGATCCACGTGTCGAAGCGCGTGCCCAGGAGTTTCTCCGGTTTGACGGTGAAGAATGTTTCGCAGTTCTCGGATACGCGAACGATCGTCCAGTCGTTCGACATCGCAACGAGGAACGCGAAGTTCTGGATCTCTTCGAGCCGCGTGATCGGCTCCCTATCGCAGACGATCAGACTGGCATCTGTGTACTCATAGCCCATTGGTGGCCCCCGCCATTTTGCCTAACGTTGCAGACGATATTTCAGCGGAGAGGTCCCCATCACGTCATGAAACGCCCTTCGAAACTGTGGTGTGCCCTTGTACCCGACTGCCCCGGCAATCGCGTCGATGGGCAGGTCAACCTGAGCAAGGAGCGTGACAGCTCGCGAGATGCGCCGCCGTTGAACAAACGAGTGTGGATTTTCCCCGGTCGTTGCCTTGAAGGCGCGGGAAAAGTGGAAACGGCTGAGCCCGGCAACAGCGGCCAGCTCGGCCAGGCCGACTGTTGCCTGCAGATGCCCCTCCACGAAATCCGTGACCGCGGCGATCTGTCGGTCCGACAGACGCCCCTGCCTGTCTGCCATGACCCCGAAAACCTCAAGCGATGCCAGCAGGCAGACGCTCTCCGCGTGGAGCTCGTCCACATGAGGCGCCCTGAGAACCGCTTCAAGCTTCTTAAGTGTGGCGCGTAACTGTGGATCGCGCGAGTAAGCGAACGGCGCAGGATCCCACTCGGAATATCTACCAGCCAGATCGTCGCGGATCGCCTTTGGATCGAAATACATAGCGACAAATCGGTTGGTTCGTGGCTGAGGCTGGCACCAGCCCTCGATGCCGCAGCCTTTGGGCACGAAGGTGATCGTGTCGCGCAAGTCCTTTTTATGGAGCGTCGGAAGACCGTCCACGCGCAGCTCACCATCAGTGAGAGTGATATCGTGCAACGCGAGATAGTGGTTCTCGCCACGGCTTCTGAAGTCATACGGTTCAGCACCGCTCAGCTCGACATACTCGGCCGAAAATCCGTTCAAGTCGAACGCCGCCCGTGCGACATGCGCCATGGCCGGCTCTGCAAAATCTATCTCAAGACCGCGAGAAGAACTCATATGCCTGACTAGCACGCATTTTGCTCGGATTAAACAAAATTTGCTACTGAAGGGTAGGGTTTGCACCTTGGTTGGCGACCGCTCACCTTCGATGGCATCTCGTCCGTCCAAAGTCGAATTCCCTGTAGAAGAGGCTTTCACCTCGAGACACAGCCCATCTACGCTCCAGCCGGTTCCAATCCGCACCAACCTGGCGACAACGCATTTTTGCCGTTTGTCTTTCGCCAGGCTCAAAATCTTGTTATCCGTGCCGCCACGCACCGGAATAGTCGCTCGGAACCAATGCCAACGCATCCTCATAAAAAAGTCTTCGCTGTCGCCCCGATGATCGACTGGACCGATCGTCACTGCCGTTTCCTGCACCGGCAGCTGTCGTCGCGCGCGCTTCTTTATACGGAGATGGTCGTCGCCGATGCGATCATCCATGGGCCGCGGGAGCGGCTCTTGTCCTATTCGCCGGCAGAACATCCTGTCGCCTTGCAGCTCGGCGGCTCGAATGCGGAAAAGCTGTCCGAGGCGATCCGGATCGCCGGTGATTACGGTTACGACGAGATCAACCTCAATGTCGGATGCCCCTCGGACCGGGTGCAGTCGGGGACATTCGGTGCCTGCCTGATGCGCGACCCTGCGCATGTTGCAGATCTCGTCACAGCCATGAAAAAGGTTTCACAGGCGCCTGTGACCGTCAAATGCCGCATCGGCGTTGATGATCAGGTGCCGGCCGACGTCCTGCCGGACTTTCTCGCGCGAATGATTGGTGCCGGTGCCGACGCGATCTGGATCCATGCCCGCAAGGCCTGGCTGCAAGGACTGTCGCCAAAACAAAATCGCGAGGTTCCTCCACTGGTTTACGATCTGGTCCATCGGATGAAGCGTGAGAACCCGGATGTGTTTCTCGGGATCAACGGCGGTATTGCCGATCTTAAGCAAGCTTCTGATCACCTGGAGGTGATGGATGGCGTCATGCTCGGCCGCACTGCCTATCACAACACCGGCTTGCTGGCGGGCGTCGATGCGCTTCTGGATGGAAGACTTGAGTATCCAGACCCTGACTGGCTGGCGCTGCGCGACGCGATGATTGCCTATGCGGATCAGGTTATCGCCTCCGGTGGCAGATTGCATCACGTGACGCGTCACATGGTTGGTCTGTTTCAGGGCTATCCCGGTGCGCGTCGGTTCCGCCAAATCCTGTCGTCAGAGGCGACGAAGCCTGGCGCTGGGACCGAAATCCTAACCGCTGCGTTCGCGGCGGTGGATTTGAGCTCCGGGCTTGAAAAGGCGGCCGGATAAGCCTTTTGGGATCGATATCCCGTACCCAAGGCGCGTTCTTGGACACGTGCATGCCGCCACTGTATATTATTATTTCCTTAAATATTAACACCTAATGTTTTGCTGACAAGTCGATGAAATTGTTCGTCGTGCGTTCTTGTGGTGGCATCCATGTTTCGAGTTCTCGAATGCGTCGTGGTTCAGCATGATCGAAGCACTGTTCTTCTCGCGGCCGGCATCTGCGTCGTCGGCATGCTCGCATTTTTTCTGATCCATAGACGGGCGATCGAGTGCAACGAACGTCGGCGGCGGATCTGGCTCCTTGTCGCCAGCGCCACGGGCGGGCTTTCCATCTGGTCGACGCATTTCGTGGCAATGCTCGCCTACCAGGGCACGATAGCGATCGAATTCGAGCGCGTCCTCACCCTTGTATCGGCTCTGACTGCCGTCGCCGGCTTCTGGTTGGCGCTGCAGATTGCCGATCGATCGAAGACGGTTTCTTCGCTCGCAGCCGGCATGGTCGCCACCGTCACGGTCGCCGCCATGCACTTGATCGGCACCGAAGCGATCCGTGCCGCGGCAACGACCCGCTACGAAATGACGCCCATCTTGATCGGCTCTGTTGTCTCTTTCTCTCTCTTCACCGCGGCGTTCGCCTCCACGACGCTTCGAAGAAGCACCCTGCGCCTGATCTGTGCAGTCGCTGCCAGTGTTGCTGCCATTTGCATCCTGCATTTTACTGCGATGTCGGCGACCGAGCTGATCCCCGATCCGACGCTTCCAGAGGCCTCGCTCGACGGTGGCGGGCGGATCTGGCTCATTGGCGCGGTTTCGATCGTCATGAGTGTGATCGTGCTGACGACTGTTGCTGCGAGCTTCATCGACCGGTACCTGACGGATTTGCGTGGCTTTGCCAACGCGACGCTCGAAGGCCTCGCGGTGGTTCGCGATGGCCGCGTCATCGAGACCAATGCTCGCTTTGCCGACTTGCTGTTGCTGCGCGACCGCGACATCCTCGGCCGAGATCCCGACGATCTGCTGGCTGCAGCCGACGGTCTTCCGCTGACGGCTCAAAGGAATTCCGCAGTCGCTGCCACGCCGAAAGTGACGGACCGTGAGGTCTTTCTGGAGGTTGCCGTCCATACGATCGAGTATCGCGGTCGCTCCTGCCAGGTTCTGGCTGTCCGCGATCTGACCGAGAAGCGCATTGCGGAGCGCCGCATCGAACACATGGCTCGCCACGACGCTTTGACTGACCTTCCCAACCGTACGCTCTTCAACGATCGGCTCGACGGTGCCTTGAGGACGGCTGCACTTTCCGGCGATGTGCTGGCGGTGCTTGCCCTTGATCTCGACCGCTTCAAGGCCGTCAACGATGTGTTCGGCCATGCAGAAGGCGATCGTGTCCTGATCCGGGTCGCCGATATCCTGCGGCGCTGTGTCGGTCCGGCCGATACGCCGTCCCGCATCGGCGGCGACGAGTTCATCATTCTCCAGACAGGCGTCGAACAGCCGGCGGGCGCAAACCTGCTCGCCGAGCGTATCCTCGAAACCTTCCGCACCGAAATGAATGTTGCACTCGATCCCACCGCCGTGGGCGTCAGCATCGGCTGCGCGGTTTATCCGGACGACGGAGAAACGCCTGATGACTTGCGCAATGCGGCCGACATGGCCCTCTACAATGCGAAGTTCTCGGGACGTGGTACGGCAGCATTCTATTCCGCGGCAATGGACGCAGAGCTGCGCGAGCGGCGCGAGATCGAGAGCGAGTTGCGCTACGCCGTACTGCGCTCGCAACTCAGCATGGTATTCCAGCCACTCTTTGATGCCACAAGCGGCCTCTGCTCGGGCTATGAGGCCCTGATGCGGTGGAAGCATCCGCAATGGGGCAATGTCTCACCGAGCGTCTTCATTCCGGTTGCCGAGGAAACCGGCATCATCGTGCCGATCGGTGAATGGGCGATGCGCGAAGCCTGCAGGGTCGCCAGTACCTGGGATGACGGCCTGGCGGTAGCGGTCAACGTTTCGGCCATCCAGTTTCGCTTCCCGAACCTTGTCGACATGATTGCGTCGGCACTGGATGAGAGCGGCCTGGAGCCCCACCGGCTTGAACTCGAGATCACAGAGACCTCGCTGCTCAAGGATCGCGACACGACGCTCGCGACCTTGCTCCGGTTGAAGGCGCTGGGAGTCCATGTGGTGATGGATGACTTCGGCACCGGCTATTCGTCGCTCAGCAACCTGCACAGCTTCCCCTTTGACAAGATCAAGATCGACCGCAGTTTTATCAGCGAGATGGAGGAAAGCGACAGCGCCCGTGCCATCGTCAAAGCCATCATCGGTCTCGGCAAGAGCCTGGACTTGCCCGTCGTCGCGGAAGGCATCGAGACCTTCGGGCAGCACCGGATGGTGGTCGAAGACGGCTGCGAACAGCTGCAGGGTTTTCTCCTCGGCAAGCCGAAGAGCGAGGGCGAAGTGGAGATCCTCTCAGGAATTCGCAATCTTCCGACTTATCGCCGTCGAGGTTGAGGTGGGCGATCATACGGGCTGTTTCGTCAGCAACCCGCTGGCAAGGTGACGGAACGCTTCGACGGCTTTTTCCAACACGGCCGGCGGATCGTCGGCCGCAGCGATCCACAGTGCAGCGTTGAGTGCCGCACCGTTGATGAGACGTGCGGCGGCCTCCGCATCCATACTCTTGACCGTCCCTTCGGCGATGAGAGCGCTGATCGTATCCGCCGTGGTGCGCAGACAGGCGTTCTGATTGGGCCAACGCGATGGGTCGCCGAGGACAGCAGGACCATCCAGCAACATGATGCGCTGAATTTCCGGCTCCAGCGACATCTCGATATAGGCGACCGCCTCGGCAAGAAAGCCGTCCCAAAGTGTCCCGCCGGCGTGGTTTGCGGCAGCACGCATCCGCCCCAGCATCTCGGAATCGATCTGATCGATCACCGCTTGTAAAAGACCCTTCTTGTCTCCGAAATTATGGTAGAGCGCACCCCGCGTCAGGCCGGCGGACGCCGTGAAGTCGTCCATGGACGAGCTGGCATAGCCTTTCTCGGCGAAGGACTTGCGCGCCGCGCTGATCAGCTTGCCGCGCGTTTCTTCCATCATCGTGGTACGCTTGCTCGGCGCCATCGCTCACCCCCGGCTCGGATTCTTACATCAGTTGACATACGCAGCGTATCTGAGATACGCAGTTGCATACGGAGCGTATATCAAGATTGACGGGGTCAGGGAAGGCTCCTGCAACGCCGTGGACGCAACAACCGATTGGAGACGAGCTATGATCGAACGAGAAGCAATTTTCCCCGCAGGCCGACAGGCCCTTTACGACATCAACAAATACTCAGCCGCGATAAGGTCGAAGGATCTTCTGTTCGTGTCCGGACAAGTTGGCAGCCGTGATGACGGAACGCCGGAACCGAATTTTGAAAAACAGGTTCAACTCGCGTTCGACAATCTGCGTGCGGTTCTCACAGCGGCAGGCTGCGGGTTCGACGACATCATCGACGTCACCACGTTTCACACCGACCCTGAAAATCAGTTCGGGACGATTCAGGCAGTTCGCTTGGGCATAATGGGGGAAAAGCCGTACCCGAATTGGACAGCGGTTGGGGTGAACTGGCTCGCGGGGTTCGATTTCGAGATCAAAGTGATCGCTCGTATCCCGTAATCCCGAGCGGGCCGCGATTGCAGCACGGTCAGCGCCCGATATTAGGCTACGGCAAGTTGCCGTAGCAATCGCTTCAGTTCGACCGATTCCGGCAGAGGCTCGGGCGGTTCGGATTTGAGGTTGTTGCGATCATTCAGTTCAAACTGGTACCAGTTGAAAAGACCCGATGCGACAGTCTGAGCCTCCTCGCTCGACACGTCCACATGTCTCTCCTCGCACCAGGCTTCCAGGAATCTCTGAAGAAGTTCGAGATCATCCGAACCTAGCACGATCGCCGATGAGGCGTTGTCCTGACACATTCTACCCTCGCATCCTTGACAGGCACTCTCCTGATATCGGCATAGCCGGATGATCAGAAAAGACTGCGGGGCGTCTTTGAAAAGGCGACACCTGAGCGCTGCATCCCGGAGTATGCATGCGTCCCGCAGTGCAAGTTAACGCAGAACCAACGAATTGGTTCAATTCGGGAAAAGCAGTCGGGAGTAAAACGAAAGATTAGGAAGTCTTGACCGCGCGCTTGGTCTTCGTCGCCGCTTTTTTTACAGGGGCGGGGGCATCAGCGGTCTGCTGGAGCCGCAGAGCACGTAGTTTTTCTGTCTTCTTTTCACGAGCAATAACTTCGGCGTCCAGGATGTCACGCACCACGGAGTTGGTCTGCTCCGATTTGGCTTGTGCCGACATTTTCGCGGGCTTGAAGAACTGGTCCTTGGTCGCTGTCATGCTTTCCTCCTGGAAACGGCCGATGTCTGCCGTGGACCGCGAGAATGGCATAGACTGCCATCCTGCGATTGGTTGCGTGGCTCTGGCTTGTGCTCAAAACCACGCTCATGTCGGAGCCTAGCGGGCGCGAGCTACGATGACTTTTTTCTTCGGAGCCGGAAGCAGGCCTTCGCGCTGCATCTGCTTGCGAGCAAGCTTGCGCGCGCGACGGATCGCATCTGCTTTTTCACGGGCACGCTTCTCGGAAGGCTTTTCGTAAGCGCTACGAGCCTTCATTTCGCGGAAGATACCTTCGCGCTGCATCTTCTTCTTCAGGACGCGGAGAGCCTGATCAACGTTGTTATCTCTGACGAGTACCTGCAAAATATCTCCTTACGCGGCGAACCGCTATCTCTTGAAATTTGTCGGACGCGGGTTGATCGGGAAGCGATCTCACATCCGCTCTCTTTTCACCCATTCGAAGTTAAACCGTCTAGCACAGTAAAACCTCAGAATGGACGAAAAAACAAAAGGCCGGGAGATGAACCCCGACCTTCCACCATCATCGCCGCCTTCGTGCCAGTACATCCGTGGTCACGCGGGGCAATGACAAAACCTTAAGCAGCGCGCAGGTTGTCTGCGGAGCTCTTGCCAGAACGCTTGTCCTGGACGATTTCGTAGCTGATCTTCTGACCTTCGTTCAGGCCATTCATGCCAGCGCGCTCAACAGCGGAGATGTGAACGAACACATCCTGGCTGCCGTTGTCAGGCTGAATGAAACCAAAACCCTTGGTGCTGTTAAACCACTTTACAGTGCCGGTATCCATAACGATTTCCTTTCAATCGTAGTAAGTTGCCAACCCTGAAATACGGGGTCGGGGGTAGATCGACGTTGAGAGGAAATCAGAAAGAGCTCCAAGTTTTCCGGGAGCTGCGGACGAGTCGCTAGCAAAGTTCGATGAAACTCAAAATAGAGAATAATTGCACTTAAACAAGGGCTGCGCGAAAATATATCCCGGAGAGGCCCAAAGCCCGGGCCTCTCCGGTATTCGTGTTACTCCGCGGCCTCCGCGTAGTCCTCAAGCGGCGGGCAGGTGCAGAGCAGATTGCGGTCGCCATAGACATTGTCGACGCGGTTGACCGGCGACCAGTATTTGTCGACACGGAAAGCGCCCGGCGGGTAGCAGGCCTGTTCGCGGCTATAAGGACGATCCCATTCGCCGACCAGGTCTTCCACCGTGTGCGGGGCGTTCCTCAGCGGGTTGTTGACCCTGTCCATGCGACCGTCTTCGATCGCACGAGCCTCTTCGCGGACTGCCAGCATCGCATCGCAGAACCGGTCGATCTCGGCCTTCGTTTCCGATTCCGTCGGTTCGATCATCAGCGTACCGGCAACCGGCCAGCTCATGGTCGGGGCGTGGAAGCCGCAGTCGATCAGGCGTTTTGCAACGTCGTCGACAGAGACGCCGGCCGAGGCGTTGAGCGGGCGGGTGTCGATGATGCACTCATGCGCGACGCGTCCGCTTGCGGACTTGTAGAGCACATCGTAGGCGCCCTTGAGCCGGGCTGCGATATAGTTGGCGTTGAGGATCGCAACCTTCGTCGCCTGCGTGAGCCCTTCGCCGCCCATCATCAGGCAGTAGGACCAGGAGATCGGCAGGATCGAGGGAGAGCCGAACGGCGCCGCCGAAACCGCACCTTCGCTGCCAAGTTCTCCGGCCCATTGCGGGTGACCGGGCAGGTGGCTTGCCAGGTGCGCCTTGACGCCGATCGGACCCATGCCGGGACCGCCGCCGCCATGCGGAATGCAGAACGTCTTGTGCAGATTGAGATGCGAAACGTCGGAGCCAATGTCACCCGGGCGTGACAATCCGACCATGGCGTTCATATTGGCACCGTCGAGATAGACCTGGCCGCCATTGGCATGGGTGATCTCGCAGATCTCCTTCACCGTCTCCTCGAACACGCCGTGTGTCGAAGGATAGGTGATCATGCAGCAGGACAGATTTGCCGCATGCTGCTGCGCCTTGGTGCGGAAGTCTTCCAGATCGATATCGCCGTTCTCGAGCACTTTCACGACCACGACCTTCATGCCGACCATCTGCGCCGAGGCAGGGTTGGTGCCGTGGGCCGAAGTGGGGATGAGGCAGACGTCGCGATGCGTATCGCCATTGGCGATATGGTAGTTGCGGATCGTCAGCAGGCCCGCATACTCGCCCTGCGCACCGGAATTCGGCTGCATCGAGAAAGCATCGTAACCGGTGATCTGGCAGAGCTTTGCCGAGAGATCGTCGATCATCTCCTTGTAGCCGAGCGCCTGGTCGACGGGCACGAACGGATGGATGTCGGAAAACTCCGGCCAGGTGATCGGCAGCATTTCAGCCGTCGCGTTCAGCTTCATCGTGCAGGAGCCGAGCGGGATCATCGCGCGATCGAGCGCCAGGTCGCGGTCCGACAGGCGGCGGATGTAGCGGGTCATCTCGCTTTCGGCGCGGTTCATGTGGAAGATCGGATGGGTCATGTAATCCGATTTTCTGAGAAGCGCGTTGGGCAGGCGGTATTCGACCGGGAAGTCCGACACCTTGAAGTCACCGCCGAATGCGCGCCAGACGGCCTCGAGCGTGACCGGGCGGGTGCGTTCGTCGAGCGACATGCCAATCTTGGTTTCACCAACCTTGCGCAGGTTGACGCCTTCAGCAACGGCCGCCCGCATGATCACACCCTGCATGTGGCCGACCTCGACGGTGAACGTGTCGAAGAACGAATCGGGTTCGATCGTGTAGCCGAGCTTTTCCAAGCCCTTTGCCATCAGCACGGCCTTCTTGTGCACGGCCTGAGCAATCGCCTTCAGGCCTTCCGGACCGTGGAAGACGCCGTACATCGAGGCCATCACAGCGAGCAGGACCTGCGCGGTGCAGATGTTCGATGTCGCCTTCTCGCGGCGGATATGCTGTTCGCGGGTCTGCAGCGACAGGCGGTAGGCACGATTGCCGCGGGCATCGACGGAGACGCCGACGAGGCGGCCGGGCATGGCGCGCTTGTGCGCATCCTTGACCGACATGTAGGCCGCGTGCGGACCGCCGTAACCGACCGGAACGCCAAACCGCTGCGACGAGCCGATCGCGATATCCGCACCCATCTCACCTGGAGATTTCAGCAACGTCAGCGCCAGAAGATCGGCCGCCATAGCAGCGACCGCACCGGTCTGGTGCAGGCGGGAAATCAGGCCGGAGAAATCACGGACTTCACCATTGGTGCCGGGATACTGGAAGATCGCGCCGAACACGTCGACCGGGTCGAGATCGGTCATCGGATCACCGACGATCACGCTCCAGCCGAGCGGCGCTGCACGTGTCTCGATCAACGCGATCGTCTGCGGATGACAGGCGTGATCGACGAAGAAGGCGGTTGCCTTCGATTTCGCCTGGCGCTGGCATAGCGCCATGGCTTCGGCAGCCGCCGTCGCTTCATCGAGCAGCGAGGCATTGGCGACGTCGAGGCCGGTCAGGTCGCAGATCATCGTCTGGAAGTTCAGGAGCGCTTCGAGGCGGCCTTGGGAGATTTCCGGCTGGTAGGGCGTGTATGCCGTGTACCAGGCAGGGTTTTCCAGAATGTTGCGCTGGATCACAGGCGGCGTCACGGTGCCGTAATAGCCCTGTCCGATCAGCGTGGTCAGCACCTGGTTCTTATTTGCGGTCTCGCGCAGCTTGTCGAGCGCTTCTCGTTCGGTCAGCGCCGCACCCCAGGTCAGCGGGTTCTGCTGACGGATGGAGGCGGGGACCGTGGCATCGATCAGCGCGTCGAGCGACTTGTAGCCGATCACGGCTAGCATATCGCTCATCTCCGTCGGGGAGGGACCGATATGGCGACGATTGGCAAAGTCGTACGGGTCGTAGTCGGTGAAGTGGAAGTCGGTCGAGTCGCTCATCCGATCAGTTCCTTGTAGGCAGCTTCGTCCATCAGCGCGTCGGCGTCGGCTACATTCTTGAGCTTCAGCTTGAAGAACCAGCCGGCAGCCTGCGGATCGGAATTGACCAGCGACGGGTCGTCAACGATCGCCTGATTGACTTCGGTGACTTCGCCGTCGAGCGGCGAATAGACGTCGGAGGCTGCCTTGACGCTTTCGACGGTTGCGGCATTGCCGTCCTTCACCAGCTCGGCACCGACTTCCGGCAGTTCGACAAACACGAGATCACCGAGCTGCTCGGCAGCATGGGTGGTGATGCCGACGGTGGCAAGGCCGTCTTCGAGTTTCAGCCATTCGTGTTCGGCGGTGAATTTCAGCATGGGAATGTCCTCTTAAGGAAAGCGTGAATGGGGATGACGTGGGGGAGGCCGGGGGTGGGGCCAGGCCGCCCGCGCATGTTTATCGCTTGTAGGTCGGCGTGATGAATGGCAGCGCGGCCACCGTCATCGGCAGGTATTTTCCACGGACCTCGGCAAAGACCTGCGTACCCGCTGCTGCATGACTGACGGGGACGTAACCCATGGCAACCGGACCTTCGACCGTCGGGCCGAACGTACCAGAGGTGACTTCGCCAAGTTCCTGCAGCCCGTCCGCATCGGCAAACAGTTTCGCATGCGAACGCACCGGCGCCTTGCCTTCCGGCTTCAGGCCGACGCGGCGGCGGCTGGTACCGTCTGCCAGTTCGCCAAGGATGCGGTCCGCACCCGGGAACCCGCCTTCGCGGTCGCCGCCGGCCTTGCGAGCCTTTTGCAGCGCCCATTCGAGCGATGCTTCGATCGGTGATGTCGTGGTGTCGATGTCGTTTCCATAAAGACACAGACCGGCTTCAAGGCGCAGGCTATCACGGGCGCCGAGGCCGATGGCTTCGCAGTCTGGGTGCTCGAGCAATGCCTTGGCAACTGACACGGCATGGTCTTGCGGGATCGAGATCTCGAAACCGTCCTCGCCGGAATAACCGGAGCGCGAGATGATGCAAGCAACGTCGTGCAGCGGCACTTCGCGGACATCCATGAACTTCATTGAGGAGACGCCAGCCCAAAGCTCAGTCAGAACAGCTTCGGCGCGTGGCCCCTGGAGGGCGATCAGCGCACGGTCGTCGAGCAGGGTGACCTCGCAGTCCGGAAGGTGCGCCTTCATGTGCGCAAGGTCGGCATCCTTGCAGGCGGCATTGACGACAACGAGAAGATGGTCGCCGCGATTGGTGATCATGAGGTCGTCGAGAATGCAGCCATTGTCGTCGGTAAAGAACCCATACCGCTGACGGCCTTCCTTCAGCGACAGGATATCGACCGGAACGAGCTTTTCCAGCGCAAGTGCTGCATCTGCATAGTCGCCGGACTTCGCTCTGACGATGACCTGGCCCATGTGGGAGACATCGAACAGGCCTGCGGCAGCACGCGTATGGAGGTGCTCCTTCATCACGCCGAGCGGATATTGCACCGGCATGTCGTAGCCCGCGAACGGCACCATCTTCGCACCAAGCGAAAGATGCAGCGCGTTGAGCGTTGTGGTCTTGAGAACTGAGTGATCGTCCAAAAAGGCGCCTCCAGGTTTTGGCGCTCGCTGAGTAAAATCAGCTCACACGCCGGCTCTGATCAGGGCGCGGTTACGCGCCTGTTTCGAGCCCCCTCTGTCCTTTTCGCCTGAGATTGTTATCCCTTCGGCGAGCCCCCGATCACGGTTGCTACTCTCCAGAGTTCCGGTTGGTCGCCCGTGGTCCTTTTGCCTGAGAGTTTCCGGGGCGGTTGCTCCTTCGGCACCGCATCGAAGCGGCTTCTCCCAACGGGTATGAGGTTCATTATCGAGGAGGCGACAGGTTTGACAAGGGGAGAATGTCGTCGTGACAAAGATTTTTGTCGTACACCATAGGTTTAGGCATCGCGACTGAGTGCCAAGGTTCAAGCTTTCCGCACGTTCAGGAATCTGCTCTACCCGTCGTCTTGAAAGACGATGGGAGGCGTTGTCATGAAATTTCTTGCGACTCTGGCGCTGTTTGCAGCGACACTTGGTGCGGCGGCAGATCAATCCTATGCCCAGGCGGGAGATGCCGGTTCCGGGAATGGTGGCATGCACATGCACGGATTGTCCGATCCGGCGGCCACATCGGGCGCCACAGTCAAAGTCGGTACGCTCGAGATTTCCGGCGGCTATGTTCGCGCCATGCTTCCCGGCCAGCCGGTCGGCGGTGGCTATCTCGTGATCCGCAACACGGGCAGCGAAGACGATAGACTCGTCTCTGCCTCATCGCCTCTGTCGCCTGCCGTGGAGATCCACGAAATGTCGATGCAGGGCCAGATCATGAAGATGCGCCGGCTCGAAGGTGGTATTGCGGTCCCAGCCGGCCAGACCGTCGAGTTGAAGCCCAGTGGACTGCATCTGATGTTCACCAAAGTCGCGACTCCTTTCAAGCAGGGCGACAGCGTGCCCCTGAAGCTGACCTTCGAGAAGTCCGGCAGTTTCGATCTCACGCTCCCGGTCCAGGGTTTCCGTCCCGGCAACCAGCATAACTGATCACGCGGGATGTGATCTCAGGCGTAATATCTCGTTTAGCTCCGCCATCTATTCTACCGATGGGTTGGCTTTGTGGGGACGAAGATCGTGGATATTTCCAGTGCACCGGAGCCGGACGCCGGCATTTACCGACGCCTCAGCACGCTTGCAGAAATCGACACGGTTGCCGACGCCTGGCGGGCCCTTGAAAGCCGGTGCGAAGACCGGCTGACCTATTTTCAGAGTTTCGATTGGTGCCGCGGCTGGGTCGCAGCCTTTGCCGGCAATGGCTCCGCGTTCGAATTCCGGATCGAGACTGTGTGGCGCAACGGCAGTCTCGTCGCAGTCTGGCCTTTGATGGTTCAGACCGTCAGCGGCATAAGGGTGTTGGAAAACCTCGGCGCACCCCACTCGCAATACTGCAATCTCCTGTGCGACGACGCCCATCTTGCCGGATTGCTGATGGGCAAGTTGCTCACCCGTATCGAGATGATGCCCGATTGTGATGTCGCGGTCTTTCACCCCGTTCCGCATCAATCCTCGCTGGGACTTCTGCTTCGCTCACAGCCGAAGATCCGCGGCTACGGCGGAAGCAGCGCCGTGCTCGATCTCACGCAGTTTGCGGGCTCGGACGCATACCGCTCGCACGGCGGCAAATTGAAGAAGCGCAATCGCAACCGTCGGCGCAACCACCTGGCGCGGCTCGGCGAACTCACCTTCGAGATGATCTGGCCCTCCGATCAAAGGTTTGCCGAATACGTTCGCGAATGTGCGGCGATGAAGCGGGTCTGGCTGCGCGAGACCGGGAGAAGCAGCAGCGGTTTTTCCTTCGATGGCCTGGACGATTTCCTGGCGAGCCTGACGGGTGATGCCGCGTTGCTAGAGGGTGCGTGCCTTTCGATCCTGCGGGCCGGCGATGCAACGGTGGCGATCGAGCTCGGCTTCGTGCGGGCAGGGCACTACTATGCCTATCTCGGAAGCTTCGACTGGAGCCTGCGGCATCTCTCCGCCGGCAAGGTGCAGATGGAAATGACAGTCTGCTGGCTGATCGACAACAGGATCAAGACCTACGATCTTCTCGGCGGCGATGGCGCCTACAAACAATCCTGGGCAAACCAGAAACTGGTGCTGAACGGCTATAGCCTGCCCTTCTCGTGGAAAGGGCGCCTCTACGCGCAGGCTTGGCTTCCGGTCATCCGTCCATTCGCCAAGCGGATGTATTTCACGATACCCGAAAGCTGGCGCCGCTTCCTCAGCGGCATTCAGGGTGTCGGACTTCTTGTACTCGGGGTCTGAAGGTCACTCTTCCGTGTCACGATAGGCGGCTTCGGCCATCTGAAGCGATGCCTGCTGCTGCGGAGGCTGCTGGCCGGCATCGAGGAAATCGAGAGACAGGCTGGTCGCAAGCGTCATCGCCCCGGTGACCGTCGGATCGGTCGCACTCTGATCACGCGCAGAAGCGCGTTCGGCGACACGTTTGGCCTCACCAATTCTCGCTTTGACGGACAGTTGCGGCGGCGTTCTTAACGTCTCTATGGCGAGCGCTGCCATGCTTGCCGAAATTGTCGTCACCTGAACCATAGCAACCGCCTTCAACCCATTCGGCACATATGTAATATGCGCCGAGTTTGCCGCGATTTAACCGAAATCCCGGCATTTTAACGGTAGGCACGATTTAGGACTTTTCTGGATATCTCGATGATCAATATCATACTTGTCGCACTCGGCGGCGCATTCGGTTCCGTCGCCCGCTACCTCGTGGGCGTCTGGACGCTGCGCCGGTTCGGGCCGAACTTCCCCTGGGGAACGCTGACCGTCAACATCGTCGGCTGTTTCGCAATCGGTTTGCTAAGCGAGGTGATTGCCCGGCGCCTCAACGCCTCGCCTGAGATGCGTCTCCTGCTGGTGACTGGATTTCTCGGCGGCTTCACGACGTTTTCGGCCTTTTCGCTGGATGTCATCTCGCTGTTCGAGCGCGGCGCGACCGTAGCGGGGGCAAGTTATGTGATCGCAAGCGTTGGTGTGTCGCTGTGTGCGGTCTTTGCTGGGCTGGCGCTCGGGCGGGCAATGCTCTAAAGGGCAGGACTGATCACAGATAAGATGAAAGAGCTTTGATGGCAGGCATCGAGCATATCCGCGTCGAGGCGGACGAGGCAGGCATGCGCCTCGACCGTTGGTTCAAGATCCATTTCCCGGGTCTCGGCTTCGGCCCTCTACAGAAACTACTGCGCTCCGGACAGGTGCGCATCGACGGTGGACGTGTAAAAAGCGACACCCGTGTTGAGCCCGGCCAGATGGTCCGCATTCCCCCGATGGATACCGACGCGAAGAACAGCGGGCCGATCGCGGGAAAGGATCTGAAACACGCCGGCGACTACGAACTTCTGCAGCGAATGATGCTGCATGAAGACGATAAAGTCTTCGTCCTCAACAAGCCGGCGGGTCTGGCTGTGCAGGGCGGCTCCGGCGTGACCCGCCATATTGACCAGATGATGGATGCCTTCACCAACAAGAGAGGCGAAAAACCGCGTCTCGTCCACCGGATCGACCGCGACACGTCAGGTGTCCTAGTGGTTGCCCGCACACGCGGTGCGGCCCAGAAACTGACCGCGGCATTCCGCGAGCGCGATACCAAGAAGACCTACTGGGCGCTGGTCAAGGGCGTTCCGCGCAAGCGCGAGGACAAGATCTCCAACTGGCTGGTCAAGGAACAGACGCCCGACGGCGACCGCATGCGGATCGCCAGACACGGTGAGGAGGGCGCTGATCACGCGGTCTCCTACTACCGCGTTCTGGAAACCGCCGCGCAGACGATGGCGTGGCTGGAGATGGAGCCCTATACCGGCCGTACGCACCAGCTGCGTGTCCATGCGCTGCATCTCGGTCACCAGATCATCGGCGATCCGAAATATTTCGACGACGACCACAACTGGCCGTTCCCGGGCGGCATCCAGAAAAAGCTGCATCTGCACGCGCGCCACATCGACATCCCGCATCCGGATGGCGGTCGTCTGCGGGTCACGGCTCCGCTGCCGCCGCACATGGTGCAGTCCTGGAACCTTCTGGGCTTCGACATGGAGAATGGTCGGCGGGAGGACCAGGAATGAAGCTTGTCTTGTTCGACTGCGACGGCACGCTGGTCGACAGCGCCGAACTGATCCACGAGACGATGCTGCGCACCTTCCGTCACTTCGGCAAGGCGGAACCCACATTGGCGCAGACGAAGTCGATCATCGGACTGACGCTCGACATCGCGATCGCCCGCATCGACGGCAAGCCGCATGCCGATGAAGAAGCCGTCGAGATGATGGCCTATTACAAGTCGCTCTTTTCCGTGGTGCGCCAGGATCTCGATTTCCGCGAGCCTTTGTTCGATGGCATAAAGGACCTGATCGAGACGATCGGACCGCGAGACGACCTGTTGATCGGCGCTGTCACCGGCAAATCCCGTCGCGGCCTCGACATGATCATGAACACGCACGGCTATGCAGACCATTTCGTCGTCAGCCGCACGGCAGATGATTGCCCGTCCAAACCCCATCCGGCGATGGTCACCGAATGCTGCGACGCGACGGGCGTGTCGCCCGAAGACACTCTTGTCATTGGCGATGCGATCTACGACATGCAGATGGCAAAGGCGGCCGGTGCAACGGCAATCGGTGTTTCCTGGGGATACGCCTCGGTTGGCGAGCTTCAGAAGGCCGGAGCCGACCACATCGTCCATCATCCAAGCGAATTGCTGCCGTTGATCGGCTGAGGGTTTTCCATGCGCGACATACTATCCGACCCGAACGCCGGTTTGAGCCACGAAGACCCGACCCGGCGGGCACAGATTCAGATGCACAAGCCTCTGCCGAAGCGCTTCTACAAGGAAGTCTCGGTTGAGGCGGGCGAGGGTGACTTTGCTATCCTTCTCGACGGGCGGCCGGTGAAGACACCCGCCAAGAACGCCTTGAGAATGCCGACCACACGGGTTGCCGAACTCGTCCGTGACGAATGGGCATCGCAGGTGGATGTGATCGATCCGCGCACGATGCCGGTGACACGGCTCGTCAACACCGCGATCGACGGCATTGCCGCCGACCCGCAGGCCGTGTTCGAGGACATCCTTCGCTTCTCGTCGAGCGACATGCTGTGCTACCGCGCAGAAACACCTGCAAACCTTACGCTTCGTCAGGCCGAGCAGTGGGATCCGGTCCTGGACTGGGCCGCCAACGCGATCGGCGCTCGCTTCGAGGTGATCGAGGGTATCATGCCCAAGGAGCAGCCTAAGGAAGCGATCGCCGCCCTTTCCGGGGTGTTGCGCAAATATGCGTCCCCGATCGAGCTTGCGTCTCTCCACACGGTGACATCGCTGACGGGCTCCGCAATCCTTGCGATTGCTTTCGCCGAAGGCGAACTCTCCGTCGATGACACATGGCGGCTTGCGCATCTGGAGGAAGACTGGGCAATCGAGCATTGGGGATCCGATGCCGAGGCCGAACATCGCCGCGCAAAGCGGTTCGAAGAGATGCAGGCCGCTGCTGCGGTTTTTGACGCAACCACAGGGCGGATTTAATCCTTCTCTAACCCTGTTGGGGGAAGATCGGTACAGTCTGCGTATCGAGTTTCCCCATGCGTTCCGGTGTCCTGCGCCTAGCCCTGATCTTGACCCTGACGCCATCGCTGATGGCGTTTCGCATGCCGTTGGAAGATGGTGTGCGCGACAAGCTTCTCTACGACGTCAGGGGAGCTTTCGTGACGGCACGGCCCGACGTGCCACAGGGCCTCGTCATTGCCACCGACATGCTGATCGATGAGGCTGTCCGCTCGACGATGCGGCCGAGCATGCTGCCGCGAACCATCATCTCCGTTCGCATCGACCGCGCAGCGCCCGTTCCCGTCGTCTTCGGCCGGCGGCTGGAGGCGAGGGTCACGGTTCAGGCCGTCTCAGTCTCGACAGGTGAACCGGTCGCGACGGGCTCCTTCGAAACGTCGGTCTTCCTCTTCGGCAACAAGGATGCCGATGCAGCTCTTGCCAGAAAGATCGCCGACCGGGTGGCAAGCGAGTTCCGTCTGCGCAGCGGACATTCCGCAACCATCACATCTGCCCTGTTCGAGCCCTGATTCTCGACGAAATGCATTTGATTTCCGCAGGCAAACCGAGCTTAACTCGTTTGCTGCCGCGCAGCCGCGGCAATGCTACGAGAGGGATTTGACATGCAGTTTTTCAATAGTCTGGGACAATACCGTCCGCAGGCGCTCGCCGTGCTGCGGATCATTGCAGCCCTGCTCTTCATCGAGCACGGCACTATGAAGTTGTTCGGTTTTCCGGCACCGATGGGCGACGGTGCTTTGCCGCCGCTTCTGCTGATTGCAGCACTGCTTGAAGTGGTCGGCGGCGCCTTGCTGGTTGTCGGCTTCATGACCCGCCCGGTCGCGTTTCTCCTGTCCGGCCAGATGGCCGTCGCCTATTTCATGGCGCATGCCAGCAAGGGCTTCTGGCCGGCGCTGAACGGCGGCGAAGGCGCCATCCTGTTCTGCTTCATTTTCCTGTATCTCGTCTTCTCCGGCCCCGGTGCCTGGGCAGTCGACAAGAATTGAGATTTTACGCCCGCGAGCGATTGCGCGCGGGCGTCCTGATTCTCGAACGGGAGACTAGGCCAGACGCTCGGCGTGCCAGCGCAGATGGTCGTCCATGAATGTCGAGATGAAGAAGTAGGAATGGTCGTAGCGCTCATGCATCCTGAGCGTCAGAGCAATGTCCTTGCCCTCGATTGCCTGTTCGAACAGCCATGGCCGCAGGCCGCTATCGAGGAAGTTGTCGGCGTTGCCTTGATCGATCAGGAATTCCGGAAAATGCGCCCCGTCCTTCACCAGCGCGCAGGCGTCGTATGGCCGCCACGTTGACCGATCGGCACCGAGATATTTTTCGAGTGCCGGCGCAGACCAGTCGGCGGTTGTCGGCTCGACTATGGGCGCAAAGGCCGAGCAGCTCTTGAACCGGTCGGGGTTTTTGAGAGCAATCGTCATGGCGCCGTGACCCCCCATGGAGTGGCCGAAAATTCCCTGACGGCTCATGTCGACGCGGAATTGTTCGCCGATGAGGGCGGGCAGTTCCTGCGTGATGTAGGTGTACATCTGGTAGTTCTCGGCCCAGGGCTGCTGAGTCGCATCGAGATAAAATCCGGCACCCTTGCCCATCTGCCAGTTGGTCGCCTCATCCGCGACGTCGTCTCCGCGCGGGCTTGTGTCGGGGCAGACGATGACGAGACCGAGCTCTGCAGCCAGCCGGCGATACTCGCCCTTGTCCATCACGTTCTGATGGGTGCAGGTGAGACCCGACAGATACCAGAGAACCGGGCACGGCTGCGACACCGCCTGCGGCGGCACGAACACGGCAAAGGTCATATCGCATTTGCAGGCATCCGACGGATGCGAATAGACGCCCTGCATGCCGCCAAATGCGGTGTTCTGTGAGATGATCTTCATCGGTCATGTTCCTCGATGTTGGGACTTCAGCCGGCCAGCGAAACGACGGCATTGACCGCAGCGGCTACCAGCACCGTGTTGAAAAAGAAAGACACGACCGAGTGGAGGAGATTGATCCTGCGCATGTCGGTCGCCGTGATCGCGACATCGGACGTCTGGGCGGTCATGCCGATGATATAGCCGAAATAGAGAAACTCCCAGCCGCCCGGACGATCGGTTCCGGGAAAGTCGAGGCCGCCAACCGGGCCCTCGACCTTGTCGTCGCCGGGGCGCCAGTAAAGGTGGGCGTAGTGTAGGGCAAACATCATGTGCAGCGAAAACCAGCCGAGAATGACGGCGGTAAAGCCGACCATCACATCCAACGCACCTGACGTCTGCTTGTCGTTCATCGCTTCAAACAGCGTCACCAACGAAATCGCCGCCGCTGCAAGCGTGACGGCCAGGATAAGCGGTGCCGGTTCGTCGGTGTTCTGGCCGCTTTTCTCGAAGCGGTCGGCGTCCAGATGCGGGATTCGGAATGCCATGAATCCAAGATAGACGACGAAAAAGACGATCGCCGTCAGCGCTGCGGCAAGCTCCGGCAGCTGCCAGATCAGCACAGGCAACGCGACGACTGCGACGATCGCCGACACGAAGAAGGGCCCATGCCGGCGGCGGCGCCAGTGCCACAGCGATGCCTTGCTCTGTTGTGTCGACATCCGCCCTCCCGTACCGCTTTGATAGCGCGGTCTAGCCGTTTGATTTGGCGCGCCGGCAGAGCCTGTCCAGCGTCTCCAGGAATTTGGATCGGTCGCGTGGCGAGAAGGCTGCGTTATAGCCCTTGCTTTCGCCCGTCTCGCGCAGATGCTGGCCAAGATCGCGCATGGCGCTCGCCATGCCGATATTGGTCTCGTCGAACACGCGCCCGGTCGGTCCCGTGACAAAGGCACCGGCGGCCACACAACGCACGGCAAGCGGCACGTCGGCCGTAATGACGATGTCGGCAGGGCCGGCGCGCTCGGCAATCCAGTCGTCGGCGGCGTCGAAACCGGCCGAGACGATGACGTTCTTCACCATCGGATCGCGGGACGGACGCAAGCCGGAATTGGCAACAAACGTCACCTCAAACGCGTGACGCTCAGCGACTTTAAGGATTTCCGCCTTCACGGGGCAGGCATCAGCATCGACATAGATCAAGGCTTTGCCCTCAGCATGTCCACATGCGGAATACCGTCCTCCAGATATTCCTCTGATATCGGCGAGAAGCCGAACGAGGCGTAGAATTTCTGAAGATGCGCCTGCGCGGAAATCTCGATCGTTTCTCCGGGATAGGCCTGTTCGCAGACGGTGATCGCTTCGCGCATCAGCGCTTCGCCGAGCCGCTTGCCCCGATGATCCGGCGAGACGGCAACGCGGCCGATGCGCGGATTGTCCGAAGGCTCCGGCCGCCAGATGCGGGCGCAGGCCAGCAGATCGCGGCCGTCAAGAAGACGCAGATGCAGACAGGCCGGATCGTTGCCGTCAAGTTCCGGATAGGGGCATTCCTGCTCGACGACGAACACGTCCACGCGCATCTTCAGCATGGCATAGAGGTCGAGTGCGGAGAACTCTTCCAGTCTCCGCACATCGGTCGTGTAGGACGGCAGGGTGGTCAATAGACCACCACGCCACGGATGCTGTCGCCCGAATGCATCAGCTCGAAACCCTTGTTGATGTCTTCGAGCGGCATCGTGTGGGTGATCATTGGATCGATCTGGATCTTGCCTTCCATGTACCAGTCGACGATCTTCGGCACGTCGGTGCGTCCACGGGCGCCGCCGAAGGCCGTGCCCATCCAGTTGCGGCCGGTGACCAGCTGGAACGGACGGGTCGAGATCTCCTGACCGGCGCCGGCAACGCCGATGATGACCGACTTGCCCCAGCCGCGATGCGACGATTCGAGCGCCTGGCGCATGACCTTGGTATTGCCGGTGCAATCGAACGTGTAGTCGGCGCCGCCGATCAGGTCGCCGTTGCGCTTGGTCATGTTGACGAGATAGGGCACGATGTCTTCGCCGACCTCTTTCGGGTTGACGAAATGTGTCATGCCGAACTTCTCGCCCCATTCCTTGCGGTCGGGATTGATGTCGACGCCGATGATCATGTCGGCGCCGGCAAGCCTCAGACCCTGCAGAACGTTAAGGCCGATACCGCCGAGACCGAAGACGATCGCTGTCGAACCGATCTCCACCTTGGCCGTATTGATGACGGCGCCGATGCCCGTCGTGACGCCACAGCCGATGTAGCAGATCTTGTCGAAGGGCGCGTCGGGATTGACCTTGGCAACGGCAATCTCGGGCAGAACGGTGAAGTTCGAGAATGTCGAACAACCCATATAGTGGTAGATCTTGTCCTTGCCGATCGAAAACCGGCTGGTGCCGTCAGGCATCACGCCCTGGCCCTGCGTGGTGCGGATCGAGGTGCAAAGGTTGGTCTTGCGCGAGGTGCAGGAATAGCACTCGCGGCATTCCGGCGTGTAGAGCGGAATGACGTGGTCGCCCTTCTTGACCGAGGTGACACCCGGTCCGACATCAACGACGATGCCGGCGCCCTCATGGCCGAGGATGGCGGGGAAGAGGCCTTCCGGATCCGCACCCGACAGGGTGAAATCGTCGGTGTGGCAGATGCCGGTCGCCTTTATCTCGATCAGCACTTCGCCGGCGCGAGGGCCTTCCAGCTGTACGGTCATCACTTCGAGCGGTTTGCCAGCCTGAACGGCAACGGCGGCGCGGACATCCATGGTGTCACTCCATTTTATCTAAAAGATTCTGCCGGGACTTTTGCACGGCAAGTGGTCCGGGCTCAAGCCGGAAGACGGTATGAATAGTCGCAATCGGGTGATCGGTCAGGGCTCGATGATCGGCGCCTGCGGAGATGCGCTGCGCGGCACCAACCCCGTCAGCCGCACATCATCGACGACTTCGACCATCATCTTGAAGGGTTTGAAGCCGGAGCGCTGGTAAAATGGCAGAGCCTGAGACGAATCAAGGTGGCAGGTGTGAACCCACAAGCGCGAGATCGGGCGCGACCACGCCTTTTCGATAGCAGCATTCATCAGGAACCGGCCGGCCCCCTTGCCGATCGTACCGGCGGCAAGACCGAAATAGCCGATCTCACATTCGCCTTCCTTGCGAAAATCGAGTTCCAGCAGCCCCACCGCGCGATCGCCGTCCATCAGGGCGTGAACTTCGACCAATGGGTCTTGAAGGATAGCGGCAAGCTCGCTGTCATCCATGATGAGGCGCGAGGTCCACATCCAGTGTTCGCCGACCGACCTGTAGAGCGCGCGATAATCCTCGATCGACGGCGACGGCCAGTGCTCGACGGTAAGCGATCCTACAGGCGGCATCGAACCCGGTTCCGGTCGTTCCTGCATCTCCAGACAGGTTACCACGGTCGCGATCATTCCCGGCGGAACATTGGAATATCCGCTCAGAAGCATGGGATTGTCAGGGGACATCGGGTCTTGGCTCATGAGGTCTTTTCACGATGTTTGATGGTTGTTGTCAACGAAGGTCACGCAGGCACCAGCTGTTTCGACTGCGCATGTTCGCGCCAGATGATGAACAGGCCCGAGGCCACGATGATGAGGATGCCAAACCATTTCGATGCCGTCGGAAAGTCACCAAACAGCGCATAGCCAAGGACGGTCGCCGAAATGATCTCGAAATACTGAAAGGGTGCGAGCAGCGACAGGGGTGCCATCCTGAACGCCTTGACGACGAGGAGGTGCATGTATCCCGAGATCGACCCCAATACGACCAGCAGCAGCAACCCGAGCGCGGAGGCGGGCAAGGACGGCTCGAAGTCGGTCACGCCGAAACCGCTTCCGGCCGTCATCGCGAGGCCCATGAAGACGGTGCCGCCGAGGCCGGCGATAGTTTGCATCACCAGCGGCGAATCACTCTCACCAATGGCGCGATTGAGAAACAGATAGAGCGTGAAGAGAAAGGCGCAGGCGACCGGCAGAAGCGCCGTCCAGCCGAATATCGAATAGCTCGGCTGGATCACGATCATCGCACCACCGAATCCGACGACGATGGCAAGCCAGCGCCGCCAGCCGACCCTCTCTCCGAGAAAAATGGCCGACATCATCGTCAGCATGAAGGGTTCAACGAAGTAGATCGCGAACACATCGGCAAGCGGCATATATTTGACGGCGGCAAAAAACATCAGGCTTGCCGACGCATGCAACGTGCCGCGCAACAGGTTCATCCACGGGCGGTTCGCATGGATGAGCGACCGGGCGGTAAGCAGTGCCAGCGGCAGCAGGCTCAGGAACTGGAACAGGAACCGATAGAAGGTGACCTGTCCGGGCGACATGTGCTCGAAATTCGCCATGTATTTGGCGATGGCATCCATGACAGGCAGAATGGCCATACACGAGGCCATGATCGCCATGCCCTTGAGCGGGTTTTCGGAAGTCTTTGGGGGCATTGGCCTGCGCTTTCAATTGAACCTGAGTTCAAACACAGGCTGACCTTGTCGGCAAGCCGCAGGTGCGGGCACATCAGCAACGCTTGGCGCTGCAAGCACCGTAAAACATATCCGATGCTCAGATACAGAGGTCGCGGTATCTTAGGCCGCGAGTTCCGTGGTCTCGCCGTGTTCGATGAGAAGGCGCGGGGAGGTCATGTCGCCGGTCTCTTCATCCACCATTACCGAATAGGCAGCGACTCCGATGACGCGCACCGACATGGCCGTCGCGATCTTCTCGGCCGAAGCTGCGTTCGAGGCCTGGCGCATTTCACCGGGGACGATATGGCCGCGGTTCTTCTTGAATTGGAGAACGATGAATTTTTCTGCGGTTGCCATGTTACGCTCCTGTGTTGTTCTGTTTATGTTCCGGAAGCAGCAAGAAGTCAATTCGTTTCTGAAGATGTGAATTTGGTGATCATGACGAGGCTTGAAACGTCGCTTGGCGCCAGAAACGAAAAAACCCGGCCGAAGCCGGGTTCTTTTGGTGCGGTCGAGAAGACTCGAACTTCCACGGGTTGCCCCACAGCGACCTCAACGCTGCGCGTCTACCAATTCCGCCACGACCGCATCCGTGGTAGAGCCGAATTGCTCCGGCGAGCGAGCATGTAGCAAAAGGATTTGGGGTGCACAAGTGCGTCGTGACAGATTTTTGAAGGATTTAAACGGGTTGGGGATAACCTTATATAAAGTCCCGGAAAACAGGCCTCTTGCCGCCCTTGTTCGCTTTTGACAGAAGACTGGCCATGCTGACACGCACCGATCTCAATCTCTCCATGCTGCCGCAAGCTGACTCTCCGCCCGTAAGATGGCGGGTTTCGGACGAACTCGTGCCTTACGACGTGGCGATCGCCACGATGGAGGCGGAGGTTGCAGCCATTGCCGACGGCCATGCCGACGAACTCGTCTGGCTGCTGGAGCATCCGCCGCTTTATACTGCAGGAACCAGCGCCCAGACCGCCGACCTCATCGAGCCGGATCGGTTTCCCGTATTTGCGACGGGTCGCGGCGGAGAATACACCTATCATGGCCCGGGCCAGCGCGTTGCCTACGTCATGCTGGACCTGAAGCGCCGGCGTCAGGACGTTCGAGCCTATGTGGCGGGCCTTGAGGAGCTGGTGATCCAGACGCTCGACATGATGAACGTTCGCGGCGAGCGGCGCGAGGATCGAGTTGGTGTCTGGGTAAAGCGGCCGGACAAGCCCGCCATGCTCGACGGGTCGGTCACCGAGGACAAAATCGCCGCACTGGGTATTCGCCTGCGCCGCTGGGTGAGCTTCCACGGCCTGTCGCTCAACGTCGAGCCCGACCTGTCGCATTTCTCCGGCATCGTGCCCTGCGGGATATCAGGCTACGGCGTCACAAGCCTCGTCGATCTCGGCCTGCCGGTCATGATGACGGATGTCGATATCCGGCTTCGTGAGGCTTTCGAGCAGATCTTCGGCCCGACTGTGAACGAACGAGAACAGGTCACCTCACGGTGACCTGTTCAATCGTCTGATGGTTAGAGGCGACGGTCATAACGACCGGCGTGCGAGCCTCAGTCCTCGTCGGGCATACGTCCATCGACGCCGCCAGCGCGCAGGTTGTTGACGACGGATTTCACGCCGGAAATGCTTTTTACCTTGGCAGCGATGATGCGCACGGCAGATGCCTCGTCGACCAGGCCTTCGAGCGTGACCTCTCCGTCATCGACATGCACGTCGATGGCATCCATCATGGCGATATCGAGCGATTCGATCGCGTCCGTGATGCGCTCTTCAAGATCGTCTGATTCTTCGACCCCGATCGTTGCGGGCGTATCGCTGTCGACAAGCCGTTCCTGCTGCCCGTCGGCCTCGATGCCTTCGACCTGGTAGCCTTCGTTACGATCGCTTTCGAAGTTCGCAGCAGGCTCGCCATAGGCGGCGTTGCCGACCGGACGCGCACCGGCACCGGCTGCATCGTCATAAGGCCAGCCTTCGTCGATGTTGCGGTCGTCGTAATCGCGGAAATCTTCTTCGCGGGAAACATCGTCGGGCTTGCGGGTGGCGGGCATTGTGGTTCCTTCCGTAAGGTTCGTCAGTCGGTAGAGGGTTGCCTCGATAACCGTCAGGAACAGCCTTGGTTCCTCTACCGACCTTTTTCCCACTTGCGGACCAACCGGTCGCGTTTCAACCTCGATAGACGCTTCAGCCAGAAGACGCCGTCCAGCTGGTCGATCTCATGTTGCATGCAGACGGAGTAAAAGCCCGTGGCGTCCTCTTCTGCGTGCGTCCCGTCCAGGCGCTGATAGCGGAACCGGATCATGGCGGGACGCTCGACCTCTTCGGTCGCACCTGGCATGGATACGCTTCCCTCGGTGTAGCGCATGGGCTGTTCACCGAACGAAAGGATTACCGGGTTGGTATAAAAGCGCGGACCGTCTTTCGCCGACAGTTCGAGCACGACAAGCCGGATGTGAACCCCGACATGCGCGGCGGTGATTCCGACGCCCGGTGCAGCCCGCATGGTGGCGAGCAGATCCTGCGCGAACGTCTCGAGTGCTGCGTCGAACACGGTAATCGGCTGACACGGCTTTGACAGGCCGGGATCCGGATATCGCAATATCGTCAGGGGTGCCATTCGTTATCCTTCCTCGTCTCTCAAGCGTTCCCATTGGCATGGCGAGAACCGTTTCGCCACAGATGTTTGACCATTGCGCACTGGACCATCCCGACCATTTGCTCTAGCTGGAATGAAGCGGCAAACGCGTTCGATCTAAGACGGTTATCTGGTTGTTGAAAATCAGTTTCTGCCGTTATCTTCAACCTGCGAGATGCGGATAGCGAGGGCGGCAATGAGCGATATCGGCGAAGAGACCCGCGGTCGCAGCAAGGCCAACGAACCGGCCCACGACATCTATACCGAAGAAGGCGCGGTTCGTCCCGATTTCCTCGCGAGGGTCGGGGCAGCAATCGCCGATCGCGATGTTCTCTACCTGCGCCAGCATGTAGCGCGCCTGCACGAATCCGAACTCGGCGACCTTCTCGAATCGATCATGCCCGACCAGCGCCGGGCGATGGTTCGGCTGCTGGGCACCGACTTCGACCTGACGGCTCTGACCGAGGTGGACGAGGCGATCCGTATGGAGATCGTCGAGCATATGTCAAACGCGCAGATCGCTGCGGGTATTGGCGGTCTCGATTCCGACGACGCGGTCTACATTCTCGAAGATCTCGACAAGGAGGATCGCGAAGAGATCCTCGCGCAGCTGCCGTTTACGGAACGGGTTCGCCTAAGGCGGGCACTCGACTATCCGGAAAGCTCGGCCGGACGCCGCATGCAGACCGAATTCGTGGCCGTGCCGCCGTTCTGGACGGTGGGCCAGACGATCGATTACATGCGCGAAGATGAAGGCCTGCCGGAAAGCTTTACGCAGGTCTTCGTCATCGACCCGACCTTCAAGCTGCTCGGCGTCATCTATCTCGACCGCATCCTGCGCACCAACCGGCAGGTGAAGATCGAGACGATCATGCGGGAGACCAACTATCCGATCCCCGCCGATATGGATCAGGAAGAGGCAGCACAGCTCTTCGAGCAATACGACCTTCTCTCGGCCGCCGTCGTCGATGAAAACGGCAGGCTGGTCGGGGTGCTGACGATCGACGACATCG
This sequence comes from Rhizobium sp. Leaf306, assembly GCF_001423425.1. Taxonomy (GTDB): domain Bacteria; phylum Pseudomonadota; class Alphaproteobacteria; order Rhizobiales; family Rhizobiaceae; genus Neorhizobium; species Neorhizobium soli. The sequence continues at coordinate 905,718 of NZ_LMNX01000002.1, read as the reverse complement.
TCGACGTGATGCAGGAGGAAGCGGAAGAAGACATCATGCGCCTCGGCGGCGTCGGTGATGAAGAACTGTCCGACACCGTCGTCGATATCTCTCGATCGCGCGTGCCCTGGCTGCTCGTCAACCTCCTGACCGCTTTCCTGGCGGCGTCGGTGATCTCGCTGTTCGAGGCTACGATCGAAGAAGTGGTCGCACTCGCGATCCTGATGCCGATCGTCGCCGGCATGGGCGGCAATGCGGGGTCGCAGACGATGACGGTCACGGTGCGCGCCATCGCGACCCGCGATCTCGATATCCACAATGCCTGGCGCGTCGCGCGGCGTGAAATCTGCGTCGGCCTGATCAATGGGTGTCTGATCGGCACACTCGTCGGGCTGGTGGCGGGCTTCTGGTTTCAGGATCCGAATATCGGCGGACTGATTGCGACGGCGATGCTCATCAACATGGTCGCGGCAGCCAGCGCCGGTCTGATGGTTCCGATTCTCCTCAACCGGGCAGGGGCGGATCCCGCCGTTTCCTCCGCGGTCTTTGTGACCGCGATCACCGACACGACCGGGTTCTTCTCGTTTCTGGGCCTCGCCACTTGGTGGTTTGCGATCGGGTAACGAGAGCAGCAAACATCCGAAAAATTGACTGTTACGTAAAAGTCAATTATTTGAGGCAGAAATGTCAGGATGTGGCCGTGAACAAATATTACAGCATCACCGAGTTGACCCGCGAGTTCGGCGTTTCCACGCGCACCTTGCGCTTCTATGAAGATGAGGGCCTGATCCATCCGGAGCGCCGCGGACGTACGCGTCTTTTCAGGGCTGCAGACCGCCGTCTGATCATGGAAATTCTCCGTGGACGTCGCATCGGCTTTTCCATCGCGGAGATCCGCGAGATCGTCCAGATCTACAAGGAGCCTCCAGGCGAAATGGGCCAGCTCAAGCTTCTGATGAAGAAGGTCGACGAGAAGCGCGATGACCTGCGCCAGAAGCGCAAGGACATCGAGGAAACGCTGCTCGAACTCGACAATGTCGAGGAGGCCTGCCTGACCCGTCTCGCCGAAATCGGCGTCGGCACCTGAACTCTCAGGGAGGCGGCGAAGCGATGGCGCATTCCTGTGCGATCATCTGGATACGGTCGTCTTGTGGTGTGATCACGCCTGACTGCATGGGCGTCATGAGGTGCTGGGCAATCAGCCGATCGGCCGTGCAGGTGCAGAACGCGCGGCAGATGTTGGCGTCGGCACTCTCTACGCAGCCCCTCTCGCAGCTCAAGATGTAACCTTTGCGGACATCCGGCGGCGGAGCGGGGTGGACCAGCGAGAAGAGATAGACGAGAGCGATCAGGATCGGCTGATGCACGAGATAGATCAGCAGGCTGTGCTGACCGGCCTTTGAGAGTAGGTTCTGTCTTGTCTGGACCTTCGCAATGCGCGGCAGCACGTTTCGTGTCATCAGGAACTTGGTTGCGGCGACGCCTGCAAGAAGAGCGGCAACCCAGGGAAACAACGGCACGTAATCGTTCGAACGGGGCGGAGCCTCGGCGAAGCCCATCCAGGCAAGCCAGCGCGTGTCGAACAGAGCCGAATCGAGAGTTCCCGGCATAGCGACGTAATCGACCAGAATCAGAACAGCGATCATCGCGGCGACCGCAGCCGTGAGCGCCGGAGGAAGCCGCAGGAACGCCAGGCCGATAAGGCTCGACAGGGCGATGTTATGCAGAATCCCGAAATAGATCCATTCGCCCGGAAAGGCGACGAATGTTGCGACGCTGATGGCAAGGGCTGCGCCGGCAACGATGCCGAGGCGTTTCGCAAAGGAATGCCAGCGGATCTGCGGCGTATGCGCAAGGACCAGACTGACGCCCGCGAGAAACAGAAACGAACTGGCGATCAGTCGCGCATAGATCTTGAAGAAACCCTGCGTCGCTGTTCCCGGATCGAGATAGCCGAAGAATTCGAGATCCCAGGTGAAATGATAGGTCGCCATGGCGATCAGTGCCACGCCGCGCAGCGTATCGATCAAGACAATGCGCGGCACGCGGGAGGCATTGGGTTGGATCTCTGATGATGTCACGTTCGCATGTCCCGCTCTTGTTTGTCTTTGGTGTCGCTCACCGGGTCCATCAGCGCGAGACGGGCGTCGGAGAAATACTGGCGGCGTGTCAGAACGAAGACCACGATCGCGGTCATCGCCATGAACATATAGGGCCCGGCGAACCAGCCCAGGTAGCCGATGGAAAGAAACAGCGCCCGAAGGCCGGCATTGAAGTGGCCGGCGGCGATCGTGTTCATCTGGATGACTTGGTCTGCGGCGATCTCAGCTTTGGCACGATCAGCATTCGTGTCGTGCATCATCGGCAAGGCGCCGAACAGGATGGTGCAGTAGTTGAACAGACGGTAGGCCCAGCCGAATTTGAAGAAGGAATAGCCGAACAGCACCGTCAGACCGGCAACCTTGAGCTCGAACGCGGTGCGCCCGCCGTAATAGACGAAGGGCAGGTTGCTGAACACGTCCTCCACCTTGTCGGTCGAGCCAAGCAGCGCAAAGCAGCCACCAATCGCGAAGATCGAGGTCGAGGCGAAAAAGGCCGTCCCGTTCTGCAGGCCGGCCAGGATTTGCGTGTCGATCATCTTGAGATCGCGCCGAAGCGAGTTGTAGATCCAGTTCCGACGCCGCTCCGCCATGGCCCGGTTAAGGCTCAAGCGGGGGAAAAAGCGACTGCCAGACCCCGCTGTGAGCCAGGAATAAAGGGCCCAGAGGGCGAGAAACAGTGCCAGCGCGATATAGTCCGCAGTCGTCATGGGTCTCGCCACAAATCGTGTATGCCTCGTTTCGTCTTGCTTTGTTTCGGGTGTCCGGGCAAGAGGCGTGTGCCTGGTATAGGTTTTTGCAACACCTATCTGTAGAGCGTGTCTCTGTGATGCATGTCGCTCGTGTCCAAGCGGATGTCGGGTGATCGCCTGAGCCGAACTCAGGTTTGGCGTAGCCTCTGCCCAAACAAACGGTCCCGTGAACAATCATGTTTCTTTCAGTTTTCGACGTTTTCAAAATCGGTATCGGTCCTTCCAGCTCGCACACGATGGGGCCGATGTCGGCAGCCAATCGTTTCCTGGAGCTCCTCCTTTCCAATGACTGGCCACGCCCGACGGGTGCTGCCGTCGCGGCGCTGAAGGTCAGCCTCCACGGGTCGCTTGCCTTTACCGGCATTGGGCACGGAACGGGCAGGGCAGTTATCCTCGGTCTTGTCGGCGAAGAGCCGCACAGCGTGGATCCCGATCGGATGGACGCGATCATTGCAGACGTCGAACGCACCGGTCGCGTCACCCCGCCGGGCCACCCCAGCTACGAGTTCAAGCCGGCAACGGACCTGATCTTCGACAAGAAGCAGCCGCTGCCCGGCCATGCCAACGGCATGAGCTTTTCGGCGCTGGATCGGGACGGACGACTGCTCTTGAAGCGCATCTACTATTCGATCGGCGGCGGGTTTGTCGTGACCGACACCGAACTGGAGGCAATGCGGGCGTCCAAGAAGACGGCAAGCGATGCGCGCGTGCCCTATCCATTTTCGTCCGCCAAACAGATGCTCGAAATGTCGCACGGTTCAGGCCTGACGATCGCTCAGATGAAACGCGCCAACGAGCTGACCAAGGTGACCGAGGCCGAACTCGACGAAGGTGTCGACCGGATCTGGGACGCGATGAAGAATTGCATCGATCGCGGTCTGAAGGTGGACGGCATCATGCCGGGTGGCCTCAAGGTGAAGCGCCGTGCGCGGGCGATCCACGACCGGCTGAACGAGGAATGGCGTAGCAACCGGCTCAACCCGCTTCTCGCCAATGACTGGCTGTCTGTTTACGCGATGGCGGTCAACGAAGAGAATGCCGGTGGCGGCCGTGTCGTGACCGCGCCGACCAACGGTGCCGCTGGGGTCATTCCAGCCACGGTTCGCTATTATCTGCATTTTCACGACGACGCGACGCAGGAAGACATCCGTACCTTTCTTCTGACCGCGGCAGCGATCGGCGGCATCATCAAACACAATGCCTCGATCTCCGGTGCCGAAGTCGGTTGCCAGGGTGAAGTCGGGTCGGCTGCGGCGATGGCTGCTGCAGGTCTCGCCGCCGTTATGGGCGGTTCGCCGGAGCAGATCGAAAATGCTGCGGAGATTGCCCTCGAGCATCACCTCGGCATGACCTGCGATCCCATTGCAGGCCTCGTCCAGGTGCCGTGTATAGAGCGCAATGCGCTTGGCGCCGTAAAGGCCGTGACGGCGGCATCTCTGGCGCTGAAGGGTGACGGAAGCCATTTCGTGCCGCTCGACGCCTGTATTGAAACCATGCGCCAGACTGGCATGGACATGAGCGAGAAGTACAAGGAGACCTCGACGGGCGGGCTTGCCGTGAACGTGGTCGAGTGCTGAGAGCTTCCTGTGGGACGTTTTCCGTTTTGAAAGATCCGACTTGACCCGACGCAGTCCTTGCGGCTTTGAACGGACATGGCTCTACATCTGATCAAGCTCTGCGTCGGCGCCGACTCCATCCAGGACCTGAGGGACTGGGTGGCCGAGCGGTCTCTGACCGCCATGTCCGCCGGCCTTGAACCCCACAGCATCCACACGACGCGAATGATGCCGAAGCGCGTGGAAGAGCTCGTCGATGGCGGGTCGCTCTACTGGGTGATCAAGGGGCAGGTCTCTGCGCGCCAGAAGCTTCTGGAGGTTCGCACAGTTAAGGGCGAGGATGGTATCGGCCGTTGCCAGCTGGTGCTCGGTCCCGAAGTCATCGAAACCGCGCCGATGCCGAAGCGGCCATTTCAGGGCTGGCGTTATCTCCTCGATAACGAGATCCCGAAGGACCTCGGCGGACTGGGAGATGATGTCACCCAGCTGCCGGAAGAGTTGCGGCGACACCTCGCCGAACTCGGTCTTCTCTAGCTATTCAGCCCAGTCTCAGTCAGCGAAGTCTCAAACGGACCGACGCGCGTCCGGCACGCAGCCCGACATGCAGATGGATCTGAGCCGGTGGCTGCGACTGGCGCCACGCACGGGCTCCATGGCTGAGCAGCAGGGTGACGAGATCCTTGGTCTTTTCCCGGGAACGCGAAGAGAGGTTCATTCCCGCCATTCCCATTCCCGCAAGCCGCATGGCCGCTTCGTGGAGCGGATTGAGCGCAATGCCGCGGGCCTTGGACTTCGTCGCGTTGGCGACGAAGCCGATACTGTTTTCATTCATTCCCATAGGAAACCCCGTTTACGCATTACTATCGAGATTTCACTGCGCCGGCGGATACAAAACACGGTGGCTGGCGCAGCTTTTTTCAGTGGTCGTCTGATGGGCCGATTACTGTATCGACGCCCAGCAGTTCACGCCTTTCTTCTTCAGGATATTGCAGGCATCGATCGCGGACTTCTGGTCGCCGAAGCCCCCAAAACGAGCGCGATAGACCTGGCCGCCATTGGTGCTGAAGGCGACTGTGAAGGGTTTGGCGGAACGCAATACCTTGCCGCCTTTATCCTGCGCATCCTGCAGGAGTTCGTTTGCCATCGAAGGATTGGGCGAGACGCCAATCTGGATGACCCAACCGGACACATCACCCTTGAGAGACACTTTAGGCGTATCGCGGGTGGATGCCGTGGTGACGGAATCGATTGCCGCCATTTCGGTCCGCTCGCCGGCGCCACTGCGCTTCGGAACATATTCCGGGGCAGGGGTCGGGACAGCGCCAGAACCGAGCATTGCGGAGTTCATCGCTGCCGAAGCCGTCCGCTTCTGCGACGGTTCGCCGAGATAGGCAGTCGCAGCAGGTGCTGCCGTCTCGTCATAGCGAGCGCCGGGCATGGGGCCACTGTTAGGAAGGTCGAGAGCCGAAACCTGACGGGCATCGGATACTGCAGCAGCGACACGCGGCTGGCTTGCGACGGGAAGCGATGGTGTCGGAACCGGAGCGGACGGAGCCTGCGAGATCAGGTTGCTCTGACCGCCGCGGGAGGCTTTCGGTAGATATTCCGCAACGAGCTTGCGCATCGTCGCATCACGAGCGGCGCTGGAGCGGCCACCGAGCACGACTGCAACGATCGAGCGACCGTCGAGCTGTGCCGACGTTGCCAGATTGCTGCCGGCTGCGCGGGTATAACCGGTCTTGATACCGTCGACGCCGCGGACAGTCCCGACCAGGCGATTGTGGTTGCCGATCGTCTGCTTGCCGAAATTGAAAGTGCGGATGGAGAAGTAACCGTAATACTGCGGAAAATGCTGGCGAAGAGCGATGCCGAGGCGCGCCTGATCACGTGCCGTCGTCATCTGCGCCGTGTTGGGCAGGCCGTGTGCGTTCCGATACGTCGTACGCGTCATGCCGAGGGCACGTGCCTTGTTCGTCATCATCTGCGCAAAGCGGTCTTCGGATCCACCGACGAACTCGCCGAGTGCTGTCGCCATATCATTGGCCGACCGCGTAACGAGTGCACGGATCGCCTGATCGACATTGATGGCGCCGCCGGGGCGCACACCCAGTTTCGAAGGCGGCTCGGACGCAGCATGCGCAGAAACCGGAACCTTGGTGTCAAGCGTGATACGACCAGCCTCGAGCGCTTCGAAGGTCAGGTAAAGGGTCATCATCTTCGTGAGCGAAGCTGGATAGCGAAGACCATCCGGATCCTCGCCGTAAAGAACCTTTCCAGACTTGGCGTCGACGACGATCCCTGCATATTTCGGATCGGCATGCGCCGGACTGGCGAGGCTCGAAAAGGCCAAGATCACCGTAAAAAGACAACCGAGAAATTTTCCCGGCACTGCCACGCGTCCCTTGGGGAGGATTGTGGAAAACATGCTCTTCGACACTGCCGCACTCATCGCTTGCATGGTGGTTGTATTACGTCCGGGCTCAGCGCCCCCGATGGGCCCGTTGTCAGGCAATCTAGGGGAACAGCGTTACCAAGAGGTTTATGATGAACGTTTGGTTGCTTCGCAGAGGACCATTTTACCGATTGACCTGCGTTACCGGGCGCTCGGTCAAAAGGCGGGTTTGGACAAATGTCCGAACTCCGGCGTCAATCTTCTGCCAGTCGCGCAAAAGCACGCTCGAGAATCGATAAAGCACGGTCAGATCCTGCCCGACTCGGATATCGCGCTGGCAGTCGCCGCTGGTAGGGCGCTCTCCCGCCGATGGAAATAGGCAACGCACGGCGTAGGGAGAGGCGGCACCAGGCTGTGCGCCCGTCAGAATCACTTCGTTCCCGTAACCGCTGTCCGCCCGGAGGCGATGCAGTGTCAGCCCATGCTCAGCCGGTTCTGCCGGGCCTTCGAAAAGTCCCTCGTAGATCGGCTGAAGCCGCCCCGACATGTCGCGCGACATGGTGCTCTGCGACATTTGTACGAAGATAAGAGATGCCGGCTGGGAGACGGTGTCGAATCTCCCCCGATTGGTTGCGCTGTAGCCCGTCATTTCCGGCCAGGTCAGATAAAGATCCGCCCGTTCAGTTGCACCGCTCCGTCTCTGCTCTTTGAAACGGAGCGTGTTGGCTGAAAGCTGGATCGTATCCTGCCCGATCACCAAGTCGAATGTCTCGGTGCTCTCGGAATGGCCACCCAGCATCATCCGCTCGCCGAGCCATCGGCCGCCAACGCTGATGGCGCTGGTCACTATGCCAAGCGCAACCACGATGCCGGTGATCTTGTACAGGGTTCGCCTGGATAGAAGCGGGCTGTCCGTTTCACTAAGGCTGTCGGGTTGCATGCGGCCGGGCTCTCGTCACTGGAGTGGCCGGCGGACCGAACGAGGGGTGCGACCGCGCCGGCAGCGATACCGCCATTGTTGCGGATTTGTGGTTAATGGATCGTTAGTCATAGTCGCGCGACAGCGGTGAGCGCCATAAACGGAAACGCCGGCAGGATACCTCCTCGGAGGCCCTGCCGGCGTTCTGAATGATGACATGGTCGATCGGCGTCGGGGTAATCTTGTCTTACTGGCTGACGCTGCCGACTGCGGTCGCCCGGCCGTCCTGGAGTTTGACCCAACGCGCCGGATCATCGGTCGCCTGGCGCTTCAGGTATGTGTATTCCGTATCGGTCCAGATCATGACCTTGTTGCGCATGTTGTCGAGGACAAAGTCGCCGCGATCGGTGCGGACGGTCAGGACTGCATGACCTTCGCCATTCGGCTGCAGCACGACCGTGATCAGCAGGTTGGAAGGCGAAATGCCCTGCTGCGTCAGCATCTTCCGCTTCAGGAGCACGAAGTCCTCGCAGTCGCCGACGGTCCGCGGGTATGCCCAGCGCTCTTCGACGCCGTAGATTTCCTGGTCGGTCATCGGTGTGATCGAGGTGTTGACCGTGTAGTTGACGTCGAGGATCGTGCGCCAGGTGTCTTCGGTGAGTGCCACGGGGCCGGCGTCCTTGTAGGATGCCACGCATTCGCTCGTGTAGGTCTTGCAGAATTCGTAATGACCGATCGGCGGGTTTGCCTTGCCGATAACGCGCATGGCGCCGGATGGCATCGCAAAGGACTGGACGGTCATGGAGCCGATCATTGCAGCGGCGGCGATTGCGAGAGCGAGAGCTTTACGGCAGTTCATTTTTCTTGTCTCCCCGTTGTGGGGAAACAATGCCTCAGACCCTTTGATCGACCGCAAAATACCGCAGTAAAATCAGATGCTTATTCTAATCAACTTTGGCGAAAATACGCGTCGAATTCGACGTGCTTTTTCATAAAATACGCACTGCTTTTTCGGCGTATTTGCATAAAATGCGAGGTAAATTTGACCTATCCGCTCCTATCTCCCTGATACGGCATCGCTTTGATGAAACGTGACATCATCGAAAGGTGAGCGAAGTCTTCGATCTGCCTGTGCCTGTTGCTTTGCTTCGCCGCGTTCCGGGACGAAATCGCGACCAAAACAGCCCGTTTCGCCGCCTAAAACTGCGCGAAAAAAATCCCGAAAAGGCACAAAATAATTCTGGCCACGTGTTTTTTCGGGATTTTGGTGTGTCGGACCAGCAAGTCCAGCGCCGCTGACGATGGCGGTGATCGTAATAATTCACGCCGGAGCAGACACAGCACAACTCAGCTGCGGGCAGGCCGGTTAGAAAATGGATATGATGAGGCTTAGAGGAACTCGGTCAGCGCTTCGCGGGACTGGACCGAGTGAAACTCGATCGCGACGCCTTCCATGAAATGACGCACCACGCGTCCGCGCATGTTTCCGAGGCGTAGCGGGGTCCCGATTGACGGACGGGTCTCGATGTCGACAGCCGCACCGGAAAGCGAAAGGTCAAGCAGCCGGCACGGATAGCGGCGCCCGTCGTCGAGAGTAATCTCCGAACGGGTGTTGCGCGGGGTGAGACGATCGTGGCGACGGTCCTCCGGCAGCCCGAGTTCATGCTTGTTGGCGATCCAGGTCAACTGTGCGGCAAGTTTTTCGCGCTTGCGGTCGGTCGCGTTGATCATCATCAGGAAGCCGCCGCCGGCAACACTGAGAACTGTCCCTTCAAGGCGGCCGACGTGATCGAGATAGGCGATGACCCGCTCGTTGGTCCGTGGACGACCGGCACACTGGAAGCTGACGTCCCCGGGGGACATCTCGATCGCGGTGCAAGCATATTCCTCATGGTCGGCTAGCATCAAGCGGCCGCCGATGTTCACGGAGACGCGTTGGAATGAGCGCTGCGCTGCAGTTGCTTGCGAAACGGATGCCTGAGACGAGGTGCCGGAAAACATGGATGAGCGCTTTTTCAGCTAGAGTCCTAGCCTACATTAGCGACAGGGCGTTAATATATGGTTCCCGAAGCCGTCATTGTGGGAAGAAGCTCGCCGGCAGGAAGCGGCGCAGAAGTCCTGACTGGACCAACTGCGGCTGGTCATGCCCGCAGACGGACAACCCGCCGGTTTCATCGCTTTCGACAAAGCCCCAATCTTGAAGATGCAGCCCACTTGCCGGTCTGGCCGCCACCGGGAACGGGCCGTCGGCAGGCAGAAGTGCTCCGAGTACCCGGTCGCTTCCGGTTTCGGAAGAGCGAAGCGGCATCATCAGCATTTCGCATTCGATTGACGTGCCGGCTACGTTCAGGACTACGTCGGCAATCGCGGGTTTCTCATGGACGAGGATCTGCATGACGACCTCCTGGGCGCGATCGTTTTCTTCGAGATCCCAGATCGTGCGGAACGGCATCCCGCGAAACTCGCCACCGAACAACTCGCATAACCGCGTTCCCGCAAGCCGAAACGTCAATTGGTCGTCTGCCTCGTTTGCGACGATGAAGAGATGAGGCAGAAATCTGCGCAGGGCGACCGGATCGATCTCGTTGCGCATGGGAGGCAACCGCCCGTCGCACAGACCTGTCCAGTATTCGAAGATTTCCGTCGTAGCCGGATTTCGCATTCGCTTTCCCGTGATCCATTTCGAGACGCTTCATCCCGTGCTGAACCGCTTTCTAAGGCACAACACGAGGGTCAGCCTTAACGCTGCGAAAACCATGCCAGAGCGGTGAGCCTAGACGAAAGAATGTCGAACCCGGCGACTAAGTGCTTGTATCTGGTGCTATCTGCAGCTTTTCTTCAGGCGGGTCGTCCTGTAAGCCTGACGCTTCAACAGGGAAGGAATTGTGATGAGCGACAGGCAAGACCTGCCGGGTGCCGCGAACGATACGGACAGGGATGCGGACGCCATCGACGACCAGTCGTCGCAGCCAGTTTTCAATCTTCCCCGAAGTCTGGTGATCTCGGTCCTGTTCCTGGCCGTCGTCTATCTAGTCGATGCTTACTTGCTCGACGAGGAGGCGCAGATCTCGGTGCTGATGTGGTTCGCCTTCACGCCCGTACGCTACGTCGTTCCGTTTGCGGAGCAGAATTTCGAATGGCTGTGGACGCCTGTCACCTATTCCTTCCTGCATGGCGGTATCGAGCATATTGGCTTTAACGCACTCTGGCTGGTCGCCTTTGGAGCGCCGGTCGTGCGCCGCATCGGAACTCTCCGCTACATGCTGTTCTGGATTTTCTCGGCAGCGGCGGCAGCTTTCTTCCATGCCGGCCTGCATTGGGGCGACCAGACGCTACTCGTCGGCGCTTCAGGCGTCGTCTCAGGCTTGATGGGCGCCGCGTGCCGGTTCGCGTTCCCGGACGGCCGCGGATACGACCGCAGTTTCGGCCATCTCCATCCACGTCAGTCCATACTCGGCTCTTTCCGGAACCGGACAGTGGTGATTTTCACGGCGATGTGGTTCTTCGGAAACGTGCTTGTCGCCATCGGCCTGCCGCTGATCGGATCCGATGTCGGAGAGATCGCCTGGGATGCTCATATCGGTGGCTTTCTCTTCGGCTTTTTGTTTTTCGGCCTGTTCGACAGAATTGCCGCCGATGACCAACCATTGGCGCCCGCTTGATCTCCAGTTGCTGTCGTCTTAAACTTCGCGTCGAGGGACTGTGCCGCAAATGTCTTTGAGGGGAGACGTTTCGGTTCGAATGGTTTTGGAGGAGCGAGCCATGTCGACGACCGTAAAGAGCATGCTGGATTCGAAGGGCCGTAACGTCGTGACCGTCAGCCCGGACGAGACGTTGCGGCAGATCGCGGGCATCTTGAACGACCGAAACATCGGTGCCGTGATCATTGCCGGGATGGAGGGGCGTATTGCCGGCATTTTCACCGAGAGAGATCTCGTCCACTGCATCGCCACCAAAGGCGTCGATGCGCTGGAGCAGCCGGTCAAGGCTGTCATGACAACCTCCGTGCAACGCTGTCGGGAGGATCAGACGGCAGACGAGGTGATGGGCATGATGACGGCGGGACGGTTCCGCCATGTCCCGGTAGAAGCCGACGGCAAGCTCTCCGGCATCATTTCGATCGGCGACGTCGTGAAATCGCGGCTGCGCGAAGTGGAGATCGAGGCCGAACAGATGAAGGCCTATATCGCCGGGTAAGGCGGCTGGGAGAGCGGCACCATCGCCCGCATCTCAGCGGGCGAAAACTTCCTGCATGCGCTGAAGCGCCACGATCTGCGACATGGTGGCCTCATAGCCCCGGTCGATCGCCTCGCCGGCGCGGTGGAATTCGGACAGACCGATATCGTTGAGGCGCGGATGCAGCGCCAGATCAGGCGGATCGCCGGCCAGTCTCGCCCGCGATATGCGCTCCTGGATGATGTTGAACGCCTGCACCATGGTGCCGGTGACACCGACGCGGGGGTCGTCCTGATGGCGCGAACGCTCGTGATCGTCCGGCGCATCGGCTGCAGTGTGTTTGACAACCGCGGACCGGCCGAAGACATCGTAGTTGAGGTTCACGGCCACGACCAGCGGCTGCTCGTAGGCGCGACAGACGGAGGTCGGGACCGGATTGACCAGCGCGCCATCGACCAGCGTGCGGCCGCTGCATTTCACAGGTTCAAAAATCCCCGGCAGCGCGTAGGACGCCCGAAGGGCGCGGATCAGAGAGCCGGCCGAAATCCACACTTCGTGCCCGGTATGAAGTTCCGTCGCGACTGCGACGAAGGGACGGTCGAGATCCTCGATGGAGATGCCCTGCAGGTGTTCCTGCATTCGCTTCGTCAACCGCATGCCGCCGATCAGGCCGCCGCCACCGATGGTGAGGTCGAGAAGCGCCGCGATCCGCCGCATGGTCAGAGATCGGGCAAAGCTTTCGAGTTCGTCGAGCTTGCCGGCGAGATAGCAGCCTCCGACCAGCGCGCCGATTGATGTGCCGGCAATCATCCCGACTTCGATGCCGGCTTCGTCAAGCGCGCGCAGCACGCCGATATGCGCCCATCCGCGGGCCGCGCCGCCACCAAGTGCTAGAGACAGCTTTGCCTTGCGTGGCTGCTCAATGACAATGGGAGGAGGGGACGTCTGGAGCCGATTTGTGACAGCGTCTGCTGGCGCGGCCTGCCGCTCGTTGCGACTCCAACTCCAATTCATCATCGCCATCACCTCTCAGCTGCACACAGCCACGTACACCAATTAACGCATCGTTTGGTTGCCAATTCGTTATTCAGGTGGGGATGGTATGAAAGCGGTGCAGACGCCTACCGCTTTCCCGTCTCATCATGACCAGAATACACATGCTCTGGATCAAAGTGACGCTGCTGATCCTGTATTTCAAGGACAGCGCCACCGTCACTTTTCTTTACCGCACGATAGAAACAGGAGCGTCGCCCGGTGTGGCAAGCGGCGTCATGGCCGGACATCGAGACCTTGAGCCAGACGGCGTCCTGATCGCAATCGGTCCTGACCTCATGCACAGTCTGCAGATTGCCGGAGGTCTCGCCCTTCTTCCAGAGTTTCGCTCTCGACCGGCTGTAGTAGTGAGCGACGCCGGTCTCGATCGTCAGCGCGAGCGCCTCTGCGTTCATATGCGCCACCATGAGCAATTCGCCATCGCGAATGTCGGTCACGACAGCGGTCACAAGACCGTCGGAATCGAAACGCGGCGTAAAGGCGCCGTCACCCTCGAGCTCGGCCTTATCCGACGACGGCGCTTCAAAAGTCATTGTCATTTCGGCGCTCAGCGGTTGCGGGCCATGGTAAAGAAGCGCGCCTGCTCGGCCGCGTCGGTCTTGAACGCACCGGTAAACCGGGTCGTCAGCGTTTGAGAGCCCTGCTTCTCCACACCGCGCATCTCCATGCACATGTGTTCCGCCTCGATCAGGACAGCCACGCCGCGCGGCTTCAATGTCGTGTCGATCGCGCTGGCGATCTGCGCCGTCAGATTTTCCTGTGTCTGGAGGCGACGACCGTAGATCTCGATCACACGGGCAATCTTGGACAATCCAAGGACCCGGCCCTGCGGAAGATAGGCAACGGTCGCCTTGCCTTTGATCGGCAGCATATGGTGCTCGCAATGGGAGAAGAATGGAATATCGCGAACGAGAACCATATCGTCATAACCCGAGACCTCCTCGAAGGTCCGGCCGAGAACCTCTTCGGCCGACAGATCATAGCCCGAAAAGAGCTCGCGATAGGCTTTTGCAACGCGCTTCGGCGTATCGAGCAAACCTTCGCGCTCCGGATCGTCACCGGACCACTGGAGCAAGACGCGCACGGCGTCCTCAGCTTCCTGCTGGGTCGGACGAGGCTGTTTCTGGCTGGAGGCCGGAAAATTCTTCAAAATAGCATCCATCTTGTGTCCCTCGATGCGGGCCAGGGCCACATCCGATCTCACTATGGTAAAAAAGCTGATCGCCATGGATCACGCCGGAATACCAGTTCCCTGACTTTTCGTCTGCGCGTTCCGAATTTTCAAGGCATACCATCGCCGTTTTCGCGTGTTTCTCGAAAACGTGTTTCCTTGATAATTCCCGTCGCGGACAACATATAGGGGCCTAATCCAGATTGTGGTAGGTCATCCCGGTAGACGGTGCGTTCGATCGGTCGAGCGGATGTCGAGGACGATGACGTGAGCGAGCGACATGGACGAGATCTATAACCAGAAAATTCTTGAATTTGCGGGGAACATTGGCCGCGCGGGTGCAATGGACGATGCGGATGCGACGTCCGAAAAGCACTCCAAGCTCTGTGGTTCAAAAGTTCGTGTATACCTGAAAGTCAGTGACGGCGTGGTGAGCGACTTCTCTCACGAGGTGAGGGCCTGCGCCCTCGGTCAGGCGTCGTCGTCGATCATGGCACGGCATATCGTCGGCGCGCCTGTCGACGAACTGCGCCAGGCGAGGGTCGACATGCTGTCGATGCTGAAAGAGGGCGGCGAAGGCCCGGTCGGCCGCTTCGAAGACATGCGCTACCTGAAGCCTGTGAAGGATTACAAGGCCCGGCATCCGTCTACCATGCTGACATTCGACGCAGTCGTTGACGCGCTCGATCAGATCGACGTCCGCGACCGGGCCGACAAAGCGACCGCCTGATGTGCGGCTCGCCGGATTGTGACCACGACACGAAACGCGGCGGGCCCTTTCGATCTCGCAACTATCACGGCCCGTTCAAAAAGACGCCCGGACGCCTCGCCGGTATGGGACTGATCCGGTTCTATCAGCTCACTCTTTCCGGCTTTGTCGGAAACGGCTGCAGGCATATTCCGACCTGTTCCGAGTATGGCTACGAGGCGATCGCCCGACACGGGCTCTGGCCCGGTCTCTGGATGACACTGTACCGAGTCGCGCGCTGCGGTCCTGGTGGCTCCGGCGGACTGGACCCGGTTCCGGACCTGCAGAGGCAACGCCAGGTCTGGTGGATGCCCTGGCGCTACTGGCGTCATGGATAAGCGTGACACCAGCCCAGCTATCTCAAAAGGCGTCAGTCCTTGCAGCTCGCCAGAGCTCGGAAGCTAAAGGCTTTCCGACCATCCGTTCGCGGGTTCCAAACCTTTACTAACGGCCCGAAACACACTATCACCGCGCCCGTTGCCGGCCGGTCGATCTGGCCATTTTACCACCACCCGCATTCGTTGGCGGGACTGGACAGGAGATAGAACATGTCCCAGGTTTCCCTTACATTTCCCGATGGCTCCGTCCGCACGTATGATGCCGGCACGACCGGCCGTGAAGTTGCCGAATCCATTTCCAAGTCGCTTGCCAAAAAGTCTGTCGCGATCGCGATCGACGGGACCGTGCGCGATCTCTCCGACCCCGTCGTCGACGGTCAGATCGAGATCGTTACCCGTACGGACCCCAGGGCACTCGAACTGATCCGCCACGATGCAGCGCACGTGATGGCAGAAGCCGTCCAGGAGCTCTGGCCCGGCACGCAGGTGACCATCGGTCCCGTCATCGAGAACGGCTTCTATTACGACTTTGCCAAGGCCGAGCCCTTCACCCCGGACGACCTGCCGAAGATCGAAAAGCGGATGAAGGAAATCATCCAGCGCAACAAGCCCTTCACCAAGGAAGTCTGGCCGCGCAACAAGGCGCGCGAGGTTTTTGCAGCCAAGGGCGAGGCCTACAAGGTCGAGCTGGTCGATGCCATTCCCGAAGACCAGGATCTGAAGATCTATTATCAGGGCGACTGGTTCGACCTGTGCCGCGGGCCGCATATGGCGTCCACGGGCCAGATCGGCACGGCTTTCAAGCTGATGAAGGTGGCTGGCGCCTATTGGCGCGGCGACAGCAACAACGTCATGCTGACGCGCATCTACGGCACGGCCTTTGCAGAGCAGGAGCAGCTCGACAACTACCTGCATATCCTGGCCGAAGCCGAAAAGCGTGACCATCGCAAGCTCGGTCGCGAAATGGACCTGTTCCATTTCCAGGAAGAGGGCCCCGGCGTCGTCTTCTGGCACGGCAAGGGCTGGCGCATGTTCCAGACCCTGACTTCCTACATGCGCCGCCGCCTGGCCGGCACCTACGAAGAGGTCAACGCACCGCAGGTTCTCGACGCGTCGCTCTGGGAAACGTCAGGTCACTGGGGCTGGTACCAGGAAAACATGTTCGCGGTGAAATCCGCTTATGCCTTCACCCATCCGAAGGATGAGGGAGCGGACAATCGCGTCTTCGCACTGAAGCCGATGAACTGCCCGGGCCACGTCCAGATCTTCAAGCACGGCCTCAAGTCCTATCGCGAATTGCCGATCAGGCTTGCCGAGTTCGGCCTCGTCCACCGTTACGAAGCATCCGGTGCTCTCCACGGCCTGATGCGCGTGCGCGGCTTTACCCAGGACGACGCACACGTGTTCTGCACGGACGAGCAGATGGCAGCCGAGTGCCTGCGCATCAACGATCTCATCCTCTCCGTCTACGAGGATTTCGGGTTCGAGGAAGTGGTCGTGAAGCTCTCCACGCGTCCGGAAAAGCGCGTCGGCACCGATGATCTCTGGGATCGCGCCGAAAGCGTCATGACGGACGTTCTGAAAACCATTGAAGAACAGTCCGGTGGTCGAATCAAGACCGGCATTCTTCCGGGCGAGGGCGCCTTCTATGGCCCCAAGTTCGAATATACGCTGAAGGATGCGATCGGTCGCGAATGGCAGTGCGGCACGACTCAGGTCGACTTCAACCTGCCGGAGCGTTTCGGCGCCTTCTACATCGATGCCAACTCGGAAAAGCAGCAGCCGGTGATGATCCACCGTGCCATCTGCGGCTCGATGGAACGGTTCCTCGGCATTCTGATCGAGAACTTCGCAGGCCACATGCCGCTGTGGTTTGCACCGACCCAGGTCGTTGTCGCGACCATCACGTCCGATGCAGACGACTACGGTCGGGAAGTTGCCGAACAGTTGCGCGATGCCGGTCTGCAGGTCGAGACCGACTTCCGTAACGAGAAGATCAACTACAAGGTCCGCGAGCATTCGGTGACCAAGGTTCCGGTCATCATCGTCTGCGGCAAGAAGGAAGCCGAGGAGAACTCGGTCAACATCCGTCGTCTCGGCTCGCAGGCGCAAACGTCGATGACGCTAGAAGAGGCGATTCGGTCGCTTGCGGAAGAAGCGACGCCGCCGGACCTTCGCCGCCGCGCAGCACTGAGAAAGCGCCCGGCCTGATCAATACCAGCGCCCGCGGGCCATGTCCGCGGGTGCTGTCAAAAAACTGCAATCGTTTTGTAATATTGCCTTCTCATCGGATGCGCCTTTCCGTTGGGAGACTGATTTGCGGTTCAGAGAACTTTCCTACGCCAATGACAGGGATCCGCGCTTCAAGCGCTGGTTCATCCGGTCTATCGAGGGGCTCTCGGGACGCGATCGTTTCGCCCGGCTGTATGATATCTGGCGCACCGACATCGTCGGCAAGAGCGACCGCGTCTTCGGCAAGATGCTCGATATCATCGACGTGGGTCTCGAGATAGAAGGCGCGTGGCCTCCCGAAGAACAGCTGCAGTCTCCACTGGTCATCGTTGCAAATCATCCGTTCGGCATCGGAGACGGAATTGCCGTGCTGGCACTTGCCGAACAGCTCGGCCGACCTTTCCGCGTGCTGATCCACAACGATCTCCTGAAGGTTCCTGAAATGGAACCCTATTCGCTGCCCGTATCCTTCGAGGAAACGAAGGAGGCGCTGGTGCTGAACATGCACACGCGGAACGAAGCGATACGGCTGCTGAAAGACGGCACGACCATCATTATCTTTCCAGCCGGCGGTGTCGCAACCGCGAAGAAGGGCTTCGGCATTGCCGACGACCTGCCGTGGAAGATCTTTGCCGCAAAACTCATTCAGGCTACCAGGGCCAACGTGGTTCCGGTCTATTTCGAGGGCCAGAATGGTCGGCTCTTTCACCTGGCCAGCCGGATCTCGATGACATTCAGGCTGTCGCTTCTCATCCGCGAGTTTAAACGCCTGTCTGGAACGTCGATCACGGCACGGGTGGGCAGGGCGATGAGCTGGGACGATATGGCTGGGACCACAGATCGCAAGGAGTTGCTCGGTCTGCTCCACAGTGCCGTCTTCTCCATGCGACCCGTCAGACGTCAGCGGTTTCTCAAGAAGGCCAGTTGACCCAGGAAGCCGATGTCAGTCGGGCACGACGGCAGCGGTCGTGGCATCTGACGGGTTGGCGTTGCGCATCAACACCTCGACATCCACGTTGTTACCAGCCGTCACCTTGAATTCGCGCTGATAGATCTTGTCCTTGTTGCGGGCAACGGCGAGATAGTCGCCCTCGGCCAGCACCATGGAGGGCAGGGCGCTGACGCTTTCGTTGACCACGTCGCCCGCTGCCGTCAGCACCGACCAGGCCGTGTCGGCGATGGCTTCGCCACCCGGCTGAGACACGAGCTTCAGCGACACCTCCGCGGCCTTGTGCTGCAAGACAGCCTGCGTCAGCTTGCCCGCTTCCACCTGGATGTCGGCACGCACGACGGCGTTGATGTCACCGTACTCAGAAACCACGTGATAGGTCCCTGTCGCAAGCCGCACGATGGTGTTGGGCTTTACCTCCGACATCACGAGGGCCCGATCGCCGTTTTCGCGGACTTCGGCCGCATAGACGGAGAAGCTCAGCTGTGCCGCTGGGATAGTCTGGTCCGCTCCGGCAACCGCGTTCAGGATGAACCCGCCGGCATCAAGGACGAGCGTCTGTTTCTGGAAGTCGCCTTCAGAAGGTACAGTTACTTTTTTCGTGACGCCGGCGCGGCCGAACGCGACATTCACGAAATAATCACCCGGCGCCAGCTGGAACGCGGCGGATCCGCCGTCGGAGCTTGCAACAAGCGGAAGCTTGCCGTCCACACCGGCAATCGGGCTGAACACGCGCCAGGCAAGACCTTCCTGCATCACGTCGCTGTCAGCCGTCAGCCTGGCATCAAACCGCACATCCTTCGCGATCGAGCCGGCGCTTTCGCCAGGTGTGGCCGAGAAGGCGTTAAGCTTGGGCATCTTCCCCGTGCTGTCGAGCTGGCGGAAGCTTCCGAACGCATCGCTTTGCGCGAACCCCAGGTCGGCAGCGGTCAACAGCAGCAGGCCTGCAGCAGCGATACGGGTAACAAACGATAGGCCTGGCATCAGGATATGACCCGTTGACTCTTGTTTTGCGAGAAGCCACTTGAAGACGAACGTCCGGGCATTTTCAAGGCCTACCTCTATATCACGTATCGATCGGAAGCTTTCGACATGGAAAACAACCTGAAGCTCAGCGATTACCTGCAAGAGCGCCACTCGACGCCCGTTGCCCAGATCACAGGCCCGGGCCCATCGCAAGAAGAGCTCGGATCGATCTTGAGCATGTCGGTCCGCGTTCCCGATCATGGCAAAATCGCGCCTTGGCGCCTTGTCGTCTATCGGGGTGACGTTTGCACGAAGCTCGGCGAAACCTTCCTTGAACTCGCGCTCGCCGGTAACCCGGAGATGAATGAACCGGCCAAACAGGCTGAACTGACGCGTTTCACACGTGCACCGCTTGTCGTTGCCGTTGTCAGCACCGCGCAGCCCCACGTCAAAATCCCTGAATGGGAGCAGGTCCTGTCGGCTGGCGCTGTCTGCCTCAACATGCTGATGGCTGCAAATGCACATGGCTATGTTGCCAACTGGCGCACCGAGTGGGTGTGCTACGACGAGCGAGCCCTCGACGCTCTTGGCATAAGCCCGGGCGAAAAGGTCGCGGGTTTCATTCATATCGGCTCGAGCGATTTCGCGACGCCGGACCGGCCGCGGCCGGCTCTTGCCGACATTGTCACCTACGCAGGTTGAACGCATGTTTTATCGCACCGACACGAACGCCCACGGCATGCGCCATGATCCCTTCAAGGCCATCGTGGCGCCGCGGCCGATCGGCTGGATCGGTACCAAAGGCCGCGACGGTTCGCTGAACCTGTCGCCCTATTCTTTCTTCAACATCGTGTCCGATAACCCCAAGATCGTGATGTTCTCCTCGTCGGGACGCAAGCACAGTCTGAAGAATGCGTCGGACACGGGTTTTTTCACGGCAAGCATGGCCAGCCGCCATGTTTCCGAACAGGTCAACGCTTCCTCGGCTCCGGTAGATTACGGGGTGAATGAGTTCGACCTGGCTGGCCTCACCGCCAGAATGGGAGAGGTCGTCGACGCGCCCTACGTTGCGGAGGCCTATACCGCGCTGGAGTGCCGTCTTACCGAAGTGATCCAGCCGAAGGATCTCAAGGGCGAGCTCACCGACGCCTACATGGTGTTTGGCGAGGTGGTCGGAATCCATATCTCCGAAGACATCATCCGGGATGGCCGAATCGACATGCAGCTTGCCCGACCGGTCGGCCGCATGGGTTACCGTGACTATTCCGATGCCGGCGAGGGCGTGTTCGAACTGATCCGTCCGACGTGAGATTTCATACTCTCGGCCTGGTTCAGGCTACGCGTGAGGTGCGCCGCGCCGGGTGTGGAACATGGTGAACCAATCTTAAACTTTTTGTCTCTACCGTGGCACCAGGCTGCTCCAGACGGAGCAGCAGCGTTGTGTTTCCGGGGCAGGTCGTGATCGTACAGGCATTTCTTCGTTGGGCTGAGACGGCAAGAGCTGGGGACCGTTCCCGCGCAGCGGATGCCCTTGGTCGAGCATATCTCCACGCGGCGATGGGGGCGGAAGAGCGCAAGGCTGCCGGATTGGCGATCACTTACCTTCTCGATGACCCTTCGCCGCGCGTACGTCTCGCATTGGCAGAATCGATCGCCGATTCGCCTCAGGCTCCTCGTGCGATCATCCTCGCGCTTGCGGAAGATCAGGTCGAGATCGCCTGTACGGTGATTGCCCGCTCGCCCGTGATCAGCGACTCGGATCTTGTCGACCTGATCGGCCGAGGCGATGGAATGACCCGGCGTCTGATCGCTTCGCGGCCAAATCTTTCCCGCGGCGCCTGTGCAGCACTTGCAGAAATCGGCGACGAGCCGGAAATTCTAATTCTGCTCGAAAGTGGCACTGCGTTGATCACAGGCATATCCCTGCGCCGGATCGCCGAGCGGCATGGACAGCGCCACGACATTCGCAACCTTCTGCTCGAGCGCGAAGACCTTCCTTCAGAAGCGCGCCACATGCTCGTTAGCCATATCGCGGACACGCTTCTCAACTGCGGTCTGGTCCGCTCGACGCTTGCTCGCGGCCGTATCGAATATGTGGGCCGCGAGGCCGACGAAGCGGCAACCGTCGCAATTGCAGGAACGACGTCCCAGCAGGAAGTGCCGGCACTTGTCGAGCATCTTCGGGCATCGGGACGCCTCACACCGTCTTTCCTGATCCACGCCCTCTGCCTTGGCAAGGCGGATCTCGTTGCAGAGGCGGTATCGACCCTTTCCGGGCTCGGAGAGCGTCGCGTGAGGCCTATCCTGGCGACAGGCCGCCTTCATGCCGTTCGCGCCCTTTTTGAAGCCTGTGGTCTGACAAGGGAGATTGCCGCCGTCTTCGTCGAGGCTGTCCTGCTCTGGCGCGACGCGTCGGCGGGTCGTTCCACCGCTGATGTCTGCGGTCGTTTAATCGAGAGGTTTTCAGGGGCTGCAGGGCAGCATCCGGCAGTCTCGGATATGATCCAGATGATCGAGAGACGGCATCGTCTGGAGATGCGGTTCGCCGCACGGGCCTATGCGAGCGAGTTAGCGCTTGCTGCCTGAGATTAGCGGTCGAAACGCTTGGCAACCCACGAATAACCGCCTTCGACAAGCCTTACGGGCGTCGTCACGAGCGTCTTGACGCCTTCGGTCGTTGGCAAAACGTTGCGAACCCGCTGGATCGCACGGCTGGCCAGACCTTCCTTCTGCTTCTCGCTTACGTCGCTGTTTGGCTCGGGAGCCGCCGCTATCGGCTCGGACGCTTGATCCCGCACGGGAGGGGTTTGCGACTGCGTTGCTGTCTCGATCGCATCGTCCGGATTCTGGCAGACGGCGATGATCACCGGGTAAGGCTGATTGGCATAGGACGGTAGCCTGTCTTCGGAAACGGCATCGCACATGGCGACCGTTGGCCATCTCTGGTCGACCGTCGAGATGTAGCGGCAGTCCGTAGCCGAATCGTTGCAGCCCAAAATAGTCATGACGATGAGCGCGGAATTCATGCTGTTTTCCCCAATGGCGGTTGTTGGGGTTAGATTGCTCAATGATGGCGCCAGCGAGGCGTCACCGCAGCGGGGCTGAACGCTTAAGGCGTTTGCGCCTTTCGCTTATAGGCCCGCTCCGCCGCTTCGGTGGGCGACACCGCAAGGTCGGCCGATTGCACTTCGGTCGTCTCTGCCATCCGGACCTCGCGAATCCATTCCCGCCATATCGACACAATCAGCGCCATCAGAACCGGACCGATAAACAGTCCGAGAAAGCCCATGGTTTTCACACCACCGACAAGGCCGAAGAATGTGGGAAGGAATGGCAGTTTGATCGGGCCGCCAACCAGGCGCGGACGAACCGTCTTGTCGACGATAAACAATTCCACCGCACCCCACGTGAACAGCCCGATCCCTGCGACGAACGAGCCGTTGGCAACGAGATAGGCAGATACCAGCGTAAACGAAAGCGGCGCGCCGCCCGGAATAAGCGCCATTACACCAGTGATGACCCCAAGTGTCACAGGCGAGGGGACGCCAGCAATCCAGTAGGCCACGCCAAGCACGATGCCTTCGCCGATCGCAATCAACGTCATCCCGGTCACCGTCGAACTAATTGTCGCCGGTACGACACGCGAAATCCGCTCCCACCGCGACGGCAGGATGCGCTCACCAACGAGATCAATCTGGCGTGAAAACGATGCGCCGTCACGATAAACGAAAAACAGCGCGATCATCATGAACAGCATGGTCAGAACAAGATGGAAGACGCCATCTCCGGCAGCAATCACGGCGCGGTAGATATTGCCGATATTGGCTCCGCTAACGATCTGTACAAGCTCGCCGATAGCGCCAGGTGACCCAACATGCTTTGTCCACTGCAACCCGAGCCAATCACCGGCCCAGGGAAGGCCGATGATCCAGGCTGGAGGCGGCGCCCCGAACCTGTTCACTTCGACCGCCCAGCTGAACCACTGGCGCAGTTCACCCGTGGTGTAGCTGATCGCGACGCCGATCGGCACAATCAGAAAGGCGAGGATGAACAGAATGGCAAGCGTCGCGGCGATTGTCGTGTTTCCGCCAACGCGGGCCAAAAGCTTGCGATAGAGAGGCCAGCTGGCAAATCCGATGACAAGGGCGGCCAGAACCGGGACAAGGAAGCCGTAGAAGAAGTAGATCGACGCAGCAACAATCAGAACCAGAAGCCATCGAGCTGCCGATATGGCCGGTATCAGAGCAATGCGATTGGGAGAGACCGGTCCCAGCCAACGCGGTTCTCTTGGGGTGTTCCGATCATTTTGCGCGCTCACGATAAACTGCCACTCCCGATTGCTGTCGCCGATATGGTGTCTCGGCCATTTTGCTGCAAGCCTACAATGGACCTCTTAACCTAGCCCTTCATCGTCTGCCTATCCTTTAGATACGATACAAATGTGAAAACACCGAACCATAACTTCGTCTAGGGCATTGCGATGGCTAAACCGTCTTTGTCAGCGCCCCTTGTTTCGGTAGAGCAGAACAATAGATAACCGTAACGTACGCGTGTTTTATAAGAGACGAGATCCAAGGACTTTAATGATGCTCAATGCGGAGGCGGTCGACCTTACAAATTGCGACCGCGAGCCAATTCACATCCCAGGGAGCATTCAACCGCATGGTTGCCTTCTTGCCTGCGACTTAACTGGCGCTGAGATTCTTCACCACTCTGCGAATGTCGGAGAAATGCTCGGTGTTGAAGGTGACATCAACGGCCGGCGTCTTGAAGACGTCGTCGGTGGCGAAGCGGCCCATTCGCTTCGCAACGCGCTCGCGACCTCTGATGATCCAGCACGCCCGGCGCTACGCCATGCCTTGCGACTCCCGTCAGGCAAAGCTTTCGACATCTCGTTGCATCGTTTCGATTCCAAGGTGATCATCGAGTTCGAGCCGGCTTCCAACGATGCCGACCAGCCGCTCGAAGTTGCGCGCATGTTGATCAGCCGCATTCGCAACATGAAGAGCATCGACAGGCTTATCGAGAACGCTGCAAGGCTGATGTTCGCCATGCTCGGATATGACCGCGTGATGGTCTATCGTTTCGAGGAGGAAGGGTCCGGCAAGGTCGTCAGCGAATACAAACGCCGCGACCTCGAGAGCTTCAAGGGCCAGTATTTTCCTGCAGCGGATATCCCGAAACAGGCACGCATTCTCTACATCAAGAACACCATCCGCGTCATCTCCAACGCTGACAACGAGCGTGTGGCCATCGTCCCTGAGTTGGGCGAAGACGGCCTGCCGCTCGATATGTCCTTCGCGCATCTGAGGAGTGTTTCGCCGATCCACTGCGAGTATCTTCGCAACATGGGCGTCTCTGCCTCGATGTCGGTGTCCATCATCGTTGATGGGGAGTTGTGGGGGCTGATGGCCTGCCACCACTATTCGCCAAAGACCTTGTCGATGCCCCAGCGCGTTGCGGCAGAAACGTTCGGCGAGTTCTTCTCCCTGCATTTGAGCGCGCTGAAACAGAAGCAACTTGTCGAAACGGCAAATCTTGCCAGACGTTCGCTCGACCGATTCCTTCAGATCGCTTCCAACCACAACGATATCAGCGGGTTGTTGAGAAGTTCACTGGATGATTTCGGCGGCATGCTACCCTGCGATGGGGTCGGGCTGTGGCTTGACGGGATCTGGACAGGGCAGGGGCTCGTGCCACAGGAGCATCTGGTTGCCGAACTGGCGGAACTGGTCGGCGGCGTCGCAGGCGGACGGATTTGGTCGACGGCCGAATTGTCTCGGTCGCTACCGTTGTCGATGATCTCGCCGGACGACGTGAGCGGCGTTCTTGCCATTTCGTTGTCCCAGCGCCCTCGCGACTATCTGTTTTTCTTCCGCAAGGAAGTCGTGCAGACCCTCGATTGGGCAGGCAATCCCGACAAGCAGTATACCAGCGGACCGCATGGGGAGCGACTGACGCCGAGGTCGAGCTTCGCCATTTGGAAAGAACAGGTGCGCCTCAAGGCTCAACCTTGGACCGATACGGATCTCGAGATTGCCGACGCCATCAGGGCAGTTCTTGTCGAAACCGTACTGCATCATAACGAACTGCTTGCGGACGAGCGCGGTAAGGCGGACGTGCGCCAGCGCATGCTCAACGAGGAGCTCAACCACCGCGTCAAGAACATCCTGTCTGTGATCAAGGCGCTCGTGGGGCATCCTGTGGATGACTCAAGACCGCTGTCCGATTACGTCGGCTCGCTGAAGGGACGCATTCAGGCATTGGCCTATGCGCACGATCAGGTCGTCCGCAGCGGCGATGGCGGACATCTGGCCGACCTTCTCGAAGCCGAACTGCAGCCCTATAAGGGAAGCGGCCGCATCGTGACGATGAGCGGACCGCGATTCTGGCTTGATAGCCGTGCGTTTTCCGTCATGGCCCTCGTCCTGCACGAAATGTCTACCAATGCTGCGAAATACGGTTCGCTCTCGGTATCTGACGGTCGGCTCGACATCGAGTGGGGCCGAAGTGCCGATGGCGATTGCGAGCTGACCTGGAAAGAAACCGGTGGTCCGGTCACAAAGGCGCCCAGTCGCAGTGGGTTCGGCAGTGTGCTTATCAGCCGCAGCATGCCTTTCGAGCTGGATGGTAGGGCATCGGTCGACTACCCGCCCGAGGGCGTCAACGCGGTCTTTGTCATCCCCTCCAAGCACGTTCACGCCGATGACGACGCGGCATCCGAGGACGATCTCCACCTTGATGGGCTCGGCGGACGGACGGCGAGCGAGCGATCACTCGGCAATCTGGAGTTCCTTCTTGTGGAAGATCAGATGCTGATCGCAGCAGATGTCGAGGCGATGCTGGCGGACAATGGTATCGACAAGGTAACGACATCGCCTTCGGTCTCGGACGCGCTTCGCCGCCTCAAGGATTTCACCCCGGACGTCGCGATCCTCGATGTCAATCTGGGATCCGGTACGTCGCTTCCAATCGCGGAAGAACTTCTGCGTCGTCACGTGCCCTTCGTGTTTGCGACGGGATACAGCGATCGCTCGATCATTCCGGCGACGTTTTCAGCGCCGGTTGTGCGCAAGCCTTATGAAGCGACGGCGTTGATCGCCGCCGTCAGCAAGGTTCTGGAACGATAGCTTCAAAATGCGACCGGAAGTCTCCCGGTCGCAGCAATCAGATATCGAGGTTATCGGCAAAGGCGGCGCGTTCCTGGATAAACCGGAATCGCGCCTCGGGCCTCGTGCCCATGAGATTGTCGACCGCCTCGCGCGTGCCTTCGAAATCCACCTCGTCGATCCCGACGCGCAGCAACGTGCGCTTGGCGGGGTCCATGGTCGTTTCCTTCAACTGCGCAGCCATCATCTCGCCAAGGCCTTTGAAGCGACCGATTTCGACTTTCTTGCCCTTGAACACCGTTTCCATCAATTCGGCCCGATGCGCGTCGTTGCGGGCATAGACGGTCTTTCCACCCTGCCGGATGACGTAAAGCGGTGGCACGGCCAGATAAAGGTGGCTGCCGCGGATGAGTTCGGGCATTTCCTGATAGAAGAACGTGATCAGGAGCGATGCGATATGGGCGCCGTCGACGTCGGCGTCGGTCATGATGATGACCCGCTCGTAGCGAAGATCCTCCTCGCGGTATTTCGTCCGCGTGCCACAGCCAAGCGCCTGCACGAGATCTGCGATCTGCTGGTTGGCCGAGAGTTTCTCGCGGCTTGCCGAGCCGACGTTGAGGATTTTTCCCCGCAGCGGAAGAATGGCCTGGTTCAACCGGTTACGGCCCTGCTTCGCCGAGCCGCCAGCCGAGTCACCCTCGACGATGAACAGTTCGGCGCCCTCGGCCGTGTTCTGTGAGCAATCGGCAAGCTTGCCGGGAAGGCGCAGCTTGCGCACGGCCGTCTTGCGATTGACCTCTTTTTCCTTGCGGCGACGAAGCCGCTCTTCGGAGCGCTCAATCACCCAGTCGAGCAGTTTCGCGGCCTCGTTGGGATTTCCGGTCAGGTAATGATCGAAGGGGTCGCGCAGAACGTTCTCGACGAGCCGCTGCGCCTCCACGGTCGCAAGCTTGTCCTTGGTCTGGCCGACAAATTCCGGCTCGCGGATAAAGACAGACAGCATGCCCACGGCCGAGATCATCACGTCATCAGTGGTAATTTCGCGGGCACGTTTGTTCTGGGTCAGTTCGGCGTAATTCTTCAGGCCTTTGGTCAGCGCGATGCGCAACCCGGCTTCATGGGTGCCGCCTTCGGTCGTCGGGATGGTGTTGCAGTAGGAGTGAACCTGCGGGTCGCCACCATACCACGTGATGGCCCATTCCATGGCGCCGTGACCACCGGTCTTTTCGGTACGGCCGGCGAAGATTTCCCGAGTGACGGTGAAATCCTTGCCGAGCGTGGCCGAAAGATAGTCTTTCAGACCGCCGGGAAAATGGAAGACCGCCTTGTCCGGCACGTCGCCACCGGCCTGAACCAGTGACGGATCGCAGCTCCAACGGATTTCGACGCCGCCGAACAGATAAGCCTTCGAGCGCGCCATGCGGAAAATGCGACCGGCATCGAACTTCGCGTGATCGCCGAAGATCTGCGGATCCGGATGGAAGCGGACGCGGGTGCCGCGACGATTGTGTACGTCACCGAGTTCTTCGAGCCCACCTTGCGGAACGCCGCGGGAAAAACGTTGGCGATAGAGCTTCTTGTTGCGCGCAACCTCGACTTCCAGCATGTCGGACAACGCATTGACGACGGAGACGCCAACCCCATGCAGACCGCCCGAGGTCTCGTAAGCCTTTCCGTCAAACTTACCGCCGGCATGAAGCTTGGTCATGATAACTTCGAGTGTCGACTTGCCGGGCACCTGCGGATGATTTTCCACAGGAATGCCACGACCGTTGTCGGTCACAGTCAGGCAACCTTCGGTATCCAGATACACCTCGATGAAATTGGCATGGCCGGCCACGGCTTCGTCCATCGAGTTGTCGATGACTTCGGCAAACAGATGGTGGAGAGCCTTTTCGTCCGTGCCGCCGATATACATGCCCGGGCGCATACGCACCGGTTCAAGACCCTCCAGCACGCGGATCGACGATGCGCCGTAGTCGTCGCCGTCGGCGGCGATTGTAGCCGGACGTCGCGGCGAAGGCGCTGCCTTGACAGCGGGTACAGGTTCCGCTGGCGCTGATCTGGGGAGAGCGGGCGTATCGGCAAAAAGGTCGTTATTGTCATCCATTGGCGGTGTCGGTACTACCTGTCGGGGTGCGGAGGAGATAGCCATACCCATCTCGTGCTGTTTCGAATCACATGCGATTTTGCCAGAAAACCGGCTTTCTCGCGATGCCGTACGCGCACGGCGGCTCTGCCAGCAATGCTGCCTCGGCTTTAGCATGGCAAGTTGGAAGACAGAAGGTTCCGAATGAAAGCCCGCATGTCCACAGTTCATTTCTTTTTCGGCACGCTTCTTGCTGGCATGGTCGCGCTTACCGCTTCAGCAAGCCTCGCGCAGGAAGGCCCCATCAAGCCGTTCAAGGACGAGCTTTTCTCCAGGTTCGAGGTGCTGGAGACTAAGGACGGCGGCGCTTACGAGATGATAGACTACCAGGAACTGCGCGACATCAACGGACGTGACAGCGAGCCTGAGCGGCGGGTCAAGAATGCCTATGTGGCGCTTGGACCGCGCCGTGTCCAGGAAAATGAAACCCTGGCCCTCTCCGGCCGGACCCTCGATGTCACCAGGGTGGGACCTTCGCAAGGTGGCGCCTTCACGGTGATCTTCATCCACGGCAGGGGCGGCGACAGGCGGCTCGGCGTCAACGACTTCACGTTCGGCGGCAATTTCAACCGGCTGAAGAACCTCGTCACCGCGTCGGGCGGGACCTACTATTCGCCAAGCGTCAGATCCTTCGACGACAAAGGTGCTGCCGATATCTCTGCCCTTATTCGCTATGCGTCGGAGAAATCGGCAGGACGTCCTGTCATCCTCGCCTGCGCCTCCATGGGTGGCTTGATCTGTCAGGCCGTGAGCCGAGATGCGGCGACGATCCGGTCTCTGAAGGGTATGGTTCTGCTTGGCGGTCCACCCGATCCGGGTCTGCTGTCGACGCCGTTCGCCAAGGCAAAACTGCCGATCTATATCGCTCACGGCAGCGCCGACAGCGTCTACGCAGCAAGCGGACAGACCGAGATCTACCGTAAATTGCAGAGTTCCGGATACCCGGTCCGTATGTCCGTTTTCAATACAGGCGGGCACGGAACACCCATTCGGATGATCGACTGGCGCAAAGCCCTCAATTTCGTGCTTATTGCCCACAAATAACCGGTTTGGCTGCAATCGCGCGTTTAAATGGTTCTCAACCGATTGAATCGCGGCGCAGATCGCTTCCCACCTGGAATGCGTTGACCTCTGGCTCATGACGCGCCATCTGGGATCCATCCAAGCACTTGAAATGCGTTCATTATTCAGCGTACGAAGTGTGAAAGGACATGTCGGGAGGCCTGTCCTGCACGTTTAGGTGGCGGCGCTCAACGGCGTCGGCTGGAGGAGAGGAACAGGGATCGACATGACACCAGAAATTCGCCCGCTTATTGCCGGAAACTGGAAGATGAACGGCACGAGGGACAGCCTTCCCGAGATCAAGGCGATTGCTCAGGGCGTGATGGGACCTCTCTCGGAAAAGGTCGAAACCCTGATATGCCCGCCGGCCACGCTTCTCTATGTGGCGACGGCGCTTTCGACGGACAGCCCGCTGATGATCGGCGCCCAGGATTGTCATCGGAAGCATTGCGGCGCGCATACCGGTGATATTTCCGCCGACATGATCGCCGACTGCTTCGGCACGCATGTGATCGTCGGCCATTCCGAAAGGCGCGTCGATCATCGTGAAACTGATCGGATCGTTCGCGCGAAGGCCGAGGCTGCGCATACGGCCGGATTGATCGTGATCGTCTGCGTCGGTGAAACGGCGGACGAACGCGACACCGGCCAGACACTCGATATCCTGAAGCGTCAGCTCGCTGGCTCCCTGCCAGATGATGCGACGGCCGCAAACACGGTCATTGCCTACGAGCCCGTATGGGCGATCGGATCCGGCGTGACGCCGACCGCAAGCGATGTGGAAGCCGCGCATGCTTTCATGCGCGCAGAACTTGTGAAGCGGTTCGGCGACGACGGCAAGGGGATGCGTCTCCTCTACGGCGGCTCGGTCAAGCCGGGCAATGCGGCGGAGCTGATGGCGATCGAAAATGTCGATGGCGCATTGATCGGTGGCGCCAGCTTGAAAGCCGACGATTTTCTCGCCATCTACGGCGTCTATGAGGCCTTGACCGCCTGAGCCATTCAATAGGGGCTTGGAAAGCGGGCGGGCCTCATGTAAAGAGCCGCCAAACTTCTTCTATTGCCTCGCCAACGGGGCAGGGATCTTATTCATGCAGACTGTTCTGATCGTCATTCATCTCATGATCGTGCTGGCGCTTGTCGGCGTCGTGCTGATCCAGCGCTCCGAAGGCGGAGGGCTTGGCATCGGCGGCGGTTCCGGCTTCATGTCGGCGCGCGGCACGGCAAACGCCCTGACCCGCACGACGGCGATCCTGGCGACGCTGTTTTTCGTCACGTCATTGGCGCTCGGTATTCTGGCACGCTACGAATCGCGTCCAACGGATATTCTCGACCGCATTCCGCAGAGCCAGCAGGGTTCAGGCAATGGTATCTTGAACCAGCTCGGCCCGGCACCGACCGCTCCGCCGGCAAGCAACGGCGTCCCATCGGATGGCGCGAGTTCAGCGCCTGCTCCGACAGCACCGGCAACGGGAGCACCGGCTCCGGCGACACCGGCCCCGGCAACGCCCGCTCCGACGAACAGCGTTCCAACCGGCCAGTAAGGCACGGTTGAAGGCAACAAA
Source organism: Rhizobium sp. Leaf306 (assembly GCF_001423425.1). Lineage (GTDB taxonomy): Bacteria > Pseudomonadota > Alphaproteobacteria > Rhizobiales > Rhizobiaceae > Neorhizobium > Neorhizobium soli. The sequence goes on along the minus strand of NZ_LMNX01000002.1, from coordinate 874,503 downwards.
CTCCGGCGGGCCAAAAGCCTGCCGGTTTTCGTTTGTGGAGATTCCACAGACTTTTTTCGGAAAAAGAAAATTCCGCTGGCGGAATCAGAAATCAGAAGGTATTCGGTGGCTCCCATGGCGCGATATGTATTCATCACAGGCGGCGTGGTTTCTTCCCTCGGAAAAGGAATTGCGGCCGCGGCCCTCGGAGCACTGCTCCAGGCGAGGGGTTACCGGGTTCGGCTGAGGAAGCTCGATCCTTATCTCAACGTTGATCCGGGAACTATGAGCCCGACGCAGCACGGCGAGGTCTTTGTGACCGACGACGGCGCTGAGACCGATCTGGATCTCGGTCACTACGAGCGGTTCACCAGCCGTTCGGCGACCAAGACCGACAACATCACCACCGGCCGCATCTACAAGAACATCATCGACAAGGAACGCCGCGGCGACTACCTCGGCGCGACCGTTCAGGTCATTCCGCATGTCACCAACGAGATCAAGGATTTCGTTACCGAGGGCAATGAGGACTACGATTTCGTCCTCTGCGAAGTTGGCGGTACGGTCGGCGATATCGAAGCGATGCCGTTCATGGAGGCGATCCGCCAAGTCAAGAACGACTTGCCCCGCGGAACAACGATCTATCTGCATCTGACACTGATGCCGTTCATTGCGGCAGCCGGCGAGTTGAAGACCAAGCCGACCCAGCATTCCGTCAAGGAACTGCAGGCGCTGGGTATCGCGCCAGACATCCTGCTGGTGCGCGCAGACCGGGAAATCCCGGAGGCCGAGCGCCGCAAGCTTTCGCTGTTCTGCAACGTTCGCCCATCCGCGGTCATCCAGGCGCTCGACGTTGCCAATATCTACGACGTCCCTATGGCCTACCACAAGGAAGGCCTCGATTCGGAAGTGCTGGCTGCGTTCGGCATCGAACCCGCTCCCAAGCCCCGTCTGGACGCCTGGGAAGAGGTCTGCAACCGCATCCACACGCCGGAAGGCGAAGTGACGATCGCGATCGTCGGCAAGTACACGGGCCTCAAGGACGCCTACAAGTCGTTGATCGAGGCCCTGCATCACGGCGGCATCGCCAACCACGTCAAGGTCAATCTTGAGTGGATCGAATCGGAGGTCTTCGAAAAGGAAGACCCGGCCCCGTGGCTTGAGAAGGTTCACGGCATTCTGGTCCCCGGCGGGTTCGGCGAACGCGGTTCCGAAGGCAAGATCCTCGCGGCGCAGTTTGCCCGCGAGCGTAAGGTTCCGTATTTCGGGATCTGCTTCGGCATGCAGATGGCAGTGGTGGAAGCCGCCCGTCATCTCGCCGGAATCGAAGACGCATCCTCGACGGAGTTTGGTCCTGCGAAGGAACCGGTCGTCGGATTGATGACGGAATGGCTGAAGGGCAACGAGCTGGAGAAGCGGTCTACCGCCGGCAACCTCGGTGGCACGATGCGTCTCGGCGCCTATCAGGCGGCTCTGAAGAAGGGCACGAAGATCGCGGAGATCTACGGGTCCACGGATATCTCCGAGCGCCATCGTCACCGTTACGAAGTGAACGTCCAATACAAGGACCGCCTTGAAAACTGCGGCCTCGTCTTCTCGGGCATGTCACCGGACGGCCTTCTGCCGGAAACGGTCGAATATCCTGATCATCCGTGGTTCATTGGCGTTCAGTACCATCCGGAACTGAAGAGCCGCCCGCTCGATCCGCACCCGCTGTTTGCGAGTTTCGTCGAGGCAGCGCTCGAACAGAGCCGTCTCGTCTAAGACAAGATAAACCCGGCTTCGACCGGGTTTTTCTTTGCCCGCTTTTCTATTTCAGCGCCTTGTATGCGGCAAGCGCCCGGTCGCGGGCGAAACCGTGATCGACGATGGGCTTGGGATAAGTCTTCCCCAGCTCGATCCCGGCCTTCTCCAGCACCGCCGCCGGCGCCTCGAACGGCTTGTGGATGTATTTGCGGTCGAGCTTTGCCAGTTCGGGCACATGCTCGCGAACGTAATCGCCGTCTGGATCGAATTTCTCGCTCTGCAGGATAGGGTTGAAGATCCGGAAGAAGGGCGAGGCATCGGCGCCACTGCCGGCCACCCACTGCCAGTTGGCGGAATTGTTGGCAGGATCCGCATCGACAAGCGTATCGCGGAACCACTGCTCGCCCTTGCGCCAGTCGATCATCAGATCCTTGATCATGAACGACGCCGTGATCATCCGCACCCGGTTGTGCATATAGCCGTGTTTCCACAACTGCCGCATACCGGCATCGACGATCGGATAACCCGTCATCCCCTTGGTCCAAGCCGTAAATTGCTTGGCATCGTATTGCCATTCGAATGCGTCGAACTTGTCGTCCCAGTTTTCGCGATCGAGGCCGGGAAATTCGATCAGCAGACCGTAGCAGAAATCGCGCCAGGCAAGCTCGCGGCGGAAGTGCGACACGTCTTCCGATGTCTTCGCCGGAAGACCTCTCGTCTCGTACCAGATGCGGGCAGGGGAAATCTCGCCATGGGTGAGGTGGGCAGACAGCGAAGACGTGGCGTCGATCGCCGGAAAGTCCCGACCGCGCTTGTAGTCGTGCAGGTCCCTGTCGATGATGTCCTTTAACTTCTCCCGCGCGCCCTGTTCTCCCGGTGTCCACATTTCGGAAAAACCCGAAGCCCAGTCCGGCTTTGCCGGCAGCAGGTCCCAGCCGTCCAGGCTTTCCGAACGGGGAAATTGCTTCGGGGCAGGGATGGACTTTGGGGTATCCATCGGCTCGTGCGGTTCGCCGAGCTTCTGCATCGCGTTCCAGAACGGTGTAAAAACCTTGAATGGCTTGCCCGCCCCCGTGCGGATCCGGTCCGGCTCGTGGAGAAGCTGGCCATGAAAGGCGCTGATGGCGATGCCCTTGTCTTTGAGGGCGACCGCGATTTCACGGTCGTAGTCCGTGCGTTCATAGGCGCGGTTGACGAAGACGGAGCGGGCGCCGGTCTTGTGGGCGATGTCGGACAGAACATCCTCGGCCTTTCCCCTAACGAGAATGAGGTCACTGCCGAGCGCTTTCAGCGCGCCCTTGAGTGCCGTCAGCGAATGATGCAGCCACCATTCCTGCGCGCCACCGAGAGGCCCGATGTTCAGTTCGTCGGGTTCGCGGATATAGACGGGGATGACCGGGCCGCCGGCATCGATCGCGGCATTCAGCGCCGCATTGTCATCGAGACGGAGATCCTTGCGAAACCACAGGATGGTCGGAATGTCTTTGTCAGTTGAATGATCGGCAGGCACGCGCTTCTCCGTTCGAGGCATCGCAAAGGACGCCTGGAAAGCGCCTTAGGAACGAATGAGCAATATAGGGCAGGGTGCACCGGCAGCCAGCTCCGGAGCGTGCGGCGGACGCACGATAAGGCCGTCGGATCGCGAAAATATCTTCATCATCGACGAATCCTGCTTTCCGAAAGCCTTGGCAACAAGATTTCCCGCCGCGTCACGCGTCACGCTCGCGCGAACATAGTCCTGCCGCTGGTCGTTCGCCTTCATATGCTCCGCTGTGACACCCATGACCTCGCGGTTCCTCTCGCTGAGACGCGCGAGCTTTCGCAGCAGAGGCTCGAGGAACAGGAGACTGGTCACAAGGCTTGCGACCGGGTTGCCGGGCAGGCCCAGCACATGCATGCCGTCGAGCGAACCGACCATCAGCGGTTTGCCGGGACGCATCGCGATCCGCCAGAAATCGAGTTCCATACCGGCGGCCTTCAGCGTCGACTGGACGAGGTCGTGATCGCCGACAGAAGCTCCACCGAGCGTGACCAGCACGTCGGCCTTTTCGAGCTGCGCCCGTGCGACAGCTGCAGCGATATCCGCCTGGTTGTCCTTGACGATGCCAAGGTCGAGAACCTCGCCGCCGTTGGACCGCACCAGTGCGGCGACGCCGAACGTATTGGAGGCAATGATCTGCGCGGTCGCCGGCACACCGCCAGGAACTACAAGCTCGTCACCGGTCGCAAGGATCGCGACCCTTGGTCGCCGATAGATCCCAAGCGTCGGATGGTTCATCGCGGCGGCGACCGTCAAATGCGCGAAGTCGAGCACTGTGCCGCGCTTGAGGACGATCTCGCCCTCCGCGAAATCCTGGCCGCGGGGCCGCACATGCCGTCCTTCGACGACGGCAAATGCAGTGCGGATCCGGTCGCCCGCGATTCGCTCGGCATCTTCCTGGATGAGGACGGAATCAGCGCCCTGCGGCAGAGGTGCACCCGTGAAGATCCGCACCGTCTCGCCCGGACCGACAATGCCCTCGAAGGCATGGCCCGCAGACGCCGTCCCGATGACCGACAGTTCTGTGCCGACCGTGGACGCATCCGCTGCCCGTACTGCGTAGCCATCCATGGCGGACGCGTCGAACGGTGGCTGCGTCAGCCTCGCGGCCAGATCGGCAGCCAGCACGCGACCGTCGGCCTCGCCAAGCGGAACATTCACGATATCGTCGATCGGACGCGCTGCAGAGAGCAGCCGGCTCCTGGCATCCGCCACGGGGAGTAGTGCTTTCATCAGCCCTCCAGGCGGTATGTTCCGGACTTGCCGCCGGTCTTCTCGAGAAGCTGGATGCCGCCGATCTGCATGCCCTTGTCTGCGGCTTTCGCCATATCGTAGATCGTCAGGCAGGCAACGGACACCGCCGTCAGCGCTTCCATCTCGACGCCGGTCTTGCCGGTCAGCTTGGCGGTCGCCGTGACACGCAGACCGGGCAGGGCGGCGTCTTCGGTAATCTCGACCGAGACCTTGGTCAGCATCAGCGGATGGCAAAGAGGAATGAGATCGCTGGTCTTCTTCGCCGCCATGATCCCGGCGAGCCGCGCTGTTCCAATGACGTCACCCTTCTTGGCATTGCCATCCAGAATCAGCGCCAGCGTCTCGGGAAGCATCCTGACATGACCCTCGGCCGTCGCCGAGCGTACGGTTTCAGTCTTGTCGCCGACATCGACCATATGCGCTTCGCCGGCCGCATCGATATGAGTGAGTGTTGCCATTATTCGGCCGCCTGTGCGGAGAGCTCGCCGGACAGCAGCAGCCGCGTCGCCGCAGCAACGTCGTCCTGACGCATCAGGCTCTCACCGACGAGGAAGGTCTCGATATCAGCCTTCTGAAGCCGCTGGCAGTCGGCGTAGGTGAAGATGCCGCTTTCGCCGACGAGGAGTCGATCGGCTGGCACCATTGGCGCAAGTGTCTCACTGATGGCGAGATCGAGCTCGAACGTGCGCAGATTGCGGTTGTTGATCCCCACCAGCGGTGCCTCGAGCTTCAGCGCCCGCTCCATTTCAGGGGCGTCGTGCACTTCGATCAGCGCATCCATGCCAAGCTCGCCGGCGACCTCGTAGATCGCAAGCGCGTCGTCATCCGACAGCGCCGCCATGATGATCAGGATGCAGTCGGCTCCCCAGGCGCGCGCTTCGTGCACCTGGTAGGTCTCGAACATGAAATCCTTGCGCAGAACGGGCAGGGCGCAGGCAGCCTTTGCCGCGACCATGAATTCCGGTGCGCCCTGAAAGCTCGGCGTATCTGTCAGAACCGACAGGCAGGCTGCACCGCCGGCCTCATAGGCTGCGGCGAGCGACGGCGGATCGAAATCTGCACGGATCAATCCTTTCGAAGGGCTCGCCTTCTTGATTTCGGCAATGAGACCAAAAACGCCGGCATCCTTCTTGGCCTGCAACGCACGCAGAAAACCGCGCGGAGCAGGCTGGTCGGCGGAACGAGCCTTCAGCTCAGTGAGCGGTACACTCGCCTTGGCCGCTGCGATTTCCTCGCGCTTGTAGGCTTCGATCTTCTTGAGAATATCCGCCATTCGCTCAATCCTTCTCGTTCGATACGGCCACAAGCCGGTCAAGCGCTGCAGCGGCATTGCCGCTTTCGAGCGCGTTCGTGGCGATCGTCATGCCATCCTTCAGCGTTTCGGCCTTTCCGGCGACGACAAGCGCTGCCGCCGCGTTGCAGAGTGAAATGTCACGGTATGCATTCTTCGCCCCGCCTAGAACCGCACGCAACGCCTTCGCATTGTGGATGCCGTCACCACCCTTGAGGTCGGCAAGCGTTGCCTGCGGCACGCCAAAATCGGCTGGGGTCAGTTCAAAGGAGCGGATACTGCCGCCCTCCAGAGCGCAGACCTGCGTCACGCCTGTCGTGGTGATCTCGTCCAGACCCTGGCCATGTACGACCCAGACAGTCTCGGAGCCGAGACCGCGCAGCACCTCCGCGATCGGCTGCAGCCATTTCGGATCGAAAACGCCGAGCAACTGACGCTTGGCGCCTGCAGGGTTCGAGAGAGGACCCAGAATGTTGAAGATCGTCCGCGTGCCCAGTTCGACGCGGCTAGGCCCCACATGGCGCATCGCGGCGTGGTGCATCGAGGCGAACATGAAACCGATCCCGGCCTCGCGGATACAACGGGCAATGCGGTCCGGACCGATTTCCAGGTTGACGCCGAGAGCCGACAGAGCGTCCGCCGTCCCCGATTTGGAACTCAACGCCCGGTTGCCATGCTTGGCGACGGGAACGCCCGTACCAGCCACGATGATCGATGCCAGTGTCGAGATGTTGTAGGTGCCGGCACCATCGCCACCGGTACCGACGATATCAACGGCATCGGCTGGTGCGTCGACCCGCAGCATTTTCTCGCGCATGGTCGTTACGGCGCCGGAAATTTCCGCCACCGTTTCTCCTCGTACGCGCAGCGCAATCAGAAACCCGCCGATCTGCGAGGGCGTCGCCTCGCCGGACATCAGAATGTCGAACGCCTGACGCGCCTCATCCAGCGTGAGGCTCTCCCCGGCAGCAACTTTGGCAATGAAGGGTTTCAGCTCAGGCATTCTTTGGCTCTCAAGTCGCTTAGTATTGCGCGGGCGCAGCCGACTGATTGACGGCGGCCTGGTTGATCGAAACACCGTAGGTGTTCTTGAGGCTGTTGACCATCTGATCGAGCATGTCATCGCCGGCAGAATCGGCCATGCGCTGGAGTTGCTCGTCGCCGGCAAGCGCATCGCTCGTGGCCTGATCGACCGCCGTCACCTTCAGAAGAAGGCGGCTCTCGCCGTCCGATCCGAGCGCTGTTCCAGTCACACCGACCGGACCTGCAAAGGCTGCCGCAATCGCCTCGTTGCCGAAGATGGCGTCCTCGCCGTTGCGGCGCAGGCCGGACTTCGTTTCGATGGCGACGCCGAGATCCTCAGCGATCACTGCCAGCGTCTCGCCCTTGTCGAGGCGACCCTTGAGGTCGGCCGTGCGTGCCGAAAGCGCCTGACGCTGCTGATCAGCCGTCCAGTCGGCAACGGCCCGGTCGCGGACTTCGCTAAGCGGACGTTCCCGTTCCGGCGTGACGTTGCGGACCTCGAACCAGACGAAGCCGTCCGTGCCAACCGTCAGCGGCAGCGTATCGGCGCCGGGATCTGTGCGGAAGACGTCGGTCAAAAGCGTGGTGCCACTCGGGAGATCCGCAATGCGCTTGTCCTGCGGATCAAGACCGGATGCATTGGCCGTTACCGTGACGAGCTTGAGGTTCAGATCCTTTGCCGCGTCTTCAAGTGTCGTCCCGTTGCTGCGCAACTCCTCGAAGCGGTCATGTGCCGTGTTGAGTTCCTGCGAGGCGGCCGCGACCGCCATCTGCTGGCGCAGCTCGCCCTTGACTTCGTCGAAGGCGCGGGTGGTTTCCGGGCGAACGTTGGAGACCCGCAAAATGACGGGACCGAATGTACCTTGAACGGCTGGCGTGATGCCGCCATTCGCGCCAAGCTTGAAGGCCGCTTCTGCAATTGCCTCGTCCGGAACAGCGTCGCGGGTAAAGTCGCCGAGGCGAACGTCGGCTGCGGTTTTGCCCTGGTCCGCCATCACCTGGTCGAACGTCGTCGTTCCGGCGCGCAACTGCGTCGCCGCAGCTTCTGCCATTTCCATGTTGGGGAAGGGCAGCTGCTCGATGGTGCGCGTCTCGCTCGTCTTGAAGCTGGCGATCCGCTTGTCGTATTCGGCCCGCGCCTGCTCGTCGGTGATCGAAGACGCATCCGCGATGTCGGATGGCTGCAGCTTCACATAGGCAAACGTGCGGTATTCCGGGGCACGATAGCGGCTCTTCGCACCTTCGAACCACTGCGCCAGAATATCATCCGTCGGTGCTTTTACGGGATCGATATTGGCGTTCGACAAAAGCAGATATTCGACCGTGCGGCTTTCGTCCCGATACTGCTTCAATGCATCGATCAGAACCTGCGGCGGCTTGAACCCGTCGGACACCGATTCGACGATCTGGCTGCGGACAGCAACCTTGCTGCGCTCCTTGATGTAATCGTCCTCGCGAAGGCCGGCATTGCGCAGGCGGGATGTGAACAAGGCACGGTCGAACTGACCGTTGACGCCCTGGAATGCAGGGTCTTCGCTGATCAGGATACCGAGCTTGTCTTCTGAAAGACCGAGATTCATGTCGTCGGAAAGCTGATCGAGTGCAGCGCCTGCGGCGAGCTGTGCGAACACCTCGTTCTCGACGCCGAATGCACGTGCCTGTTCCGCGGTCAGCGGTGCGCCGAACTGACGACCGATATTGGCGACCTGTCGCTGATAGGCCAGCCTGAACTCTTCAGACGAGATCTGCTGATCGCCCACCGTCAGGACGGTATTGCTGTTCGATCCGATCAGGGAGTGCGAAATGCCCCAGATGCCGAAGGATGCGGCAAGAACCAGGAGCAGGAGTTTTGCGACCCAGGAGCGGGCTGCGTTTCTGAGCGAATTGAGCATCGGCGATATTACCTATCAGTCGTAGTGCCGCCTTTCCGGCGGTTTGAGCGAATGTCTCTAGAACAATCTGCAACGGAAATGAAGGCGTTGACGCGCAAAAGCGCGCAGGCACCACCAATGTCCGCGCCACTGACTATTTCGTGAAGGTAATGGCAGGGATTATACGACCACGACAGTCATGACATCCGGGCCCGGTGGGCACTCTTTCCCCGCTAGTGATCGAAACGACCCGGTTCGGCGAACGCTGCTCGGCGTCTCCACGGGCGAGCAGTATCAGGCCCAGCGTCGCGTCCGCTCATTCGCCGCCAGTGTACGTTTTAGCGCGTTAGTGGTAGGTTTCGGTAGAGACGTCGTCGTCCATGATGCGAAATGCTTCGTAAAGCGCTTCGACGAGCACGTCGGTAAGGCTGTCGCCATCGCCGTCCTGCAGGAAAAGGCCAATGGCCTGTTCGGATGGCTGGCTCGTGTGTTCGGTTTCTTTAGACATTCATTGTCCCCTAACTGTCGCGATTGATTCCGACAAGGGCAGGCTAGATAATCGCGCTTGCGTGGAACTGGAGTTCTTCTGGCGCGAAGAGACGCGGCGCCGGCAATCGTAAAGGTGAGCAATCACTGTTTGAGGACCATTGGCATTCATCCGAATCTTGCTCGTGTTTGTCAGCGAATAATGAAGTTGGGACGGCGAAGTTCCCTCGATTCCGAGCCGATGGGTAGCGGCTCGGTTTACATGAATCGTCCAGTTTGTATTTTGGCTTGTGAAACGACAGGACTAATTTAGAAGCCTGTTTGGCTCTGAACCGCCATGGAATGCGGGCGGAGATGAGGGAGAAAAAGCATTTTGGATCGATCGGAAATCAACCTGGAATCCTGCGCGCAGGAGCCGATCCATATACCGGGTGCGATCCAGCCGCATGGTGCGCTGATCGTTCTGCGGCCGGCTGATCTCACGGTCCTGCAGGCAAGCCGCAATGCCGGCGCGTTTTTTGGTGCCGATCTGCGCCTCGGCGGTCCGGCGCCGGCGATCCTTGATTCACTGAATGACGACATTAGAAATTGGCATGAGTCGAGCGAAGCCGTTTTCCAGAAAGATATCTCCGATGCAACACTGACGGCGCATCGATCTGGTGGACTTGTCATCCTGGAAGTCGAACGTTCGGGAACGCAGACACTCGGCAGCCTGTTTGCGCGCTTGCGCGGTTTTGCGCAGGTTCTGTCGACGCAGGCGGATGTGGCGGGTTCGCTTGCGGCGGCCGCTCGCTTTGTTCACGACCTGACAGGGTTCGATCGCGTCCTCGTCTACAAGTTCGACGACGACTGGAACGGACACGTTGTCGCGGAAGCAGGCAATGGCAGGTTGCCATCGTATCTCGACCTGCGTTTCCCGGCGGGCGACATACCGGCACAGGCACGTGCGCTCTACGCCGCCAATCGCTTGCGGGTCATTCCCGACGCATCCTATGAACCTGTGCCGATAGACGCTGGTCGCGAGATCGGGACCGCAGGCAGTCCGCTTGATCTGAGCTTCTCGCAGCTGCGCAGCGTTTCGCCGGTGCATCTCGAATACATGCACAACATGGGCACGGCCGCATCCATGTCCATGTCGATCATAATCGACGGACGCCTTTGGGGGCTTGTCGCTTGCCATAGCGCCGAGCCTCACATGGTTCCGGTCAGGGTGCGCGATGCCTGCGACTTTATCGTCCAGTCGCTCGCCATGCGGATCGCAGCGCAAGTTCACTCCCAGGACGCCACCCGCCGCGTCGAGCTGGCGCGCATCTCCGGTGATCTTCTGCGGGCAATGACATCTGCTTCGTCCTGGAGCGAGGGATTGGAGACCTTGCCGAAAGATCTGGTCGCGCAGGTTGGGGCCTCGGGAGCCGCCATTATTGCACAGGGAGAGTGCCACAAGGTGGGGATCACCCCGACGGACGACGAAGTTCGCTCCATCGTCGGCTGGCTTTCCGGCAGAGCGGACGACGACATCTTCGCCACCACATCGCTTGCTGCGGACTTTCCATCGGCTGAAGCGTTTGCCGGCGAGGCAAGCGGCATCATCGCCATTCGTTTGTCCGAGCTTTACGAAAACTGGCTGATCTGGTTCCGGCCCGAGGTGATCCGCACGGTCCAGTGGGCTGGAGACCCGCATAAGATTGTCCAGGAAAAAGGACGTATCCATCCGCGGAAATCCTTTCAGGCCTGGAGCGAAAATGTCCGGCTCCATTCTCAGGCCTGGAGCGAAGCAGAACTTTCTGCTGCACGCGACCTTCGCAACGCGATCGTCGGGATCGTCTTGCGAAAGGCTGAAGAGCTGGGTGAACTCACCAGCGAACTGCAGCGCTCCAACAAGGAGCTTGAAGCTTTCTCCTATTCGGTGTCGCACGATCTGAGGGCGCCGTTCCGGCACATCGTCGGCTTCGCTCAGTTGCTGACAGACAGGGAAAACAGTCTCGACGAAAAATCGCGCCACTACCTTCGGACCATCTCCGATTCGGCGCTGGCAGCGGGCAGGCTCGTGGATGGCCTGCTCAATTTTTCGCAGCTGGGGCGTGCCTCGATCACCCATAAGCATGTCGACATGAACAAGCTTGTCGCCGAGGTTGTGAAGAGCGTGATTCTGAACCAGGACGACCGAGCCATCTCGTGGTCGATCGAGCCGTTGCCGACCGCCTGGGGTGATGCCACGCTGTTGCGGCAGGTCTGGTTCAACATTATCGAAAACGCGGTAAAGTACAGCAGGCACCGCAACCCCTCAGAAATCCGCGTCCGGGGCTCCGTCAAAGGCGATGTGACCACCTACAGCGTCAGCGACAACGGCGTCGGGTTCGACATGGCTTATGTCGGCAAACTGTTCGGGGTCTTCCAGCGGCTCCAGCGCGCCGAAGACTTCGAGGGGACCGGTATCGGCCTTGCTCTTGTGCGCAGGATCGTCGAACGCCATAACGGAAGCATTACCGCCCATGGGGAAGTGGACAAGGGCGCAACCTTTGTCTTTGCCCTGCCAGGCCCTGAGAAGAAAGGCCGCGCCCATGCCTGAACTACGCCCGATACTGCTTGTCGAAGACAGCCCACGCGACCTGGAACTCACGCTCGCCGCGTTGGAAAAGTGCCAGCTTGCCAACGAGATTGTCGTTGCTCGCGATGGCGCCGAGGCGATCGATTATCTCTTCGGAACCGGGATTCATGAAGGTCGCCCGTCCGGCGATCCGACCGTCGTGCTGCTTGATCTGAAACTGCCCAAGATCGATGGTCTCGAAGTCCTCGAGCGTGTCAAGAAAGACGAGAGACTGCACCACATTCCGATCGTCATGCTGACGTCGTCGAGGGAAGAGCAGGATCTGGTGCGAAGCTACGAGCTCGGCGTCAACGCCTTCGTCGTGAAGCCTGTCGAGTTCAAGCAGTTCTTCAAGGCCATTCAGGATCTCGGGGTATTTTGGGCTCTCTTGAATGAACCACCTCCTGGATACCGCGCCAAAGACGGAGGCTAACAGAGTGCAGCACAATCCACGCCTACTCATGCTGGAGGACAGCCCGCTCGATGCCGAATTGATCCGCGAGCAGCTTGAACTGTTGACGAAAAAGCCGGAGATCCGTCTCGTCAGCAACCGCGGTGAATTTGTGAAAGCGCTGGAAGCGCGCGATTTCGACCTCATCCTTTCGGATTTTTCGCTGCCCGATTTCGACGGTATGGCGGCGCTGGACATGGCAAGCAGCGAGGTGCCGGAGATACCATTCATCTTTGTCTCCGGTATCCTCGGGGAGGAGGCCGCAATCGAATCGTTTCGGCGTGGCGCGACGGACTACGTTCTGAAGCAACGGTTGATACGCTTGCCCGCTGCCGTCGAGCGGGCACTGGCGGAGGCTCACGAGAAAGCCGAGCACCGGCGTGCGCAGAACCAGAAGGAACTGCTCGTCCGCGAACTGAGCCATCGGGTGAAAAATACCATGGCCATGGTCATGTCGCTCGTACGCCGGACTGCAAAGAGCAGTCACACGGTCGATGACTACGCGTCGAACCTGCTTGGCAGGCTTCGGGCGATGGCTGACGCACATGCGCTCCTGTTCGAAACGAACTGGAGCAAGGCGGAGCTTGCCGACGTCGTACGTCGAACCCTGGCACCGTATATGGAGGGCCGCGGCAACCGGTTCGTGATCGATCCCGGTCCGACCGTTCATCTCGACCCGAAGTCCGCGCTGGCGCTCAGCCTGGTCTTCAACGAACTGACGACCAATGCGGTGAAATACGGCGGACTGTCACAGGATGGCGGTCATATCGCGATCAGCTGGGTGCGCGACGCCGTGAAGGAGGGAAAGGCAACCATTACGCTCACCTGGCAGGAGATTGGCGGCCCGACCGTCACGCCACCCGAGCAACAGGGTTTTGGTACGACGCTCGTGGAGCGAAGCATCCAGTATGAACTCCGAGGGAACGTCGAAATAGACTATGCCGAGACAGGCCTCGTTTGCCGGATCACCTTCCCGATACCGTCATTCGACTGAAGTTCGGAACTCCGGCGCGGCTGCCCCTTTAGGCGCCGCTTCGAAACTGTGTCAGAACGAACTTTGATGAGCGCCCGAGCGCCTAGTTCCGGATCTTCGACGAAGGCGCGTCACGTGGTTCCTGAGTGGCCCCGAATGTCTCTTCCATCAGCGAGGAAAGCTTGTGGGCCGTCCAGGGCTTGGGAAGCAGCGGCAATCCCTTCAGCCTCGTCTTGACTTCCGGCAGCTCGGCGTAACCGGTGCAGACGATGATGGGGACAGAACGTGCCTGCAGTTCCTCGATCACCGGAAAGGACAACTCGCCGTGCAGGTTGAGATCGACCACCGCGCCGGCAAGCTCGTTGCGAGGGATGGCATCGAGCGCATCGACCAGACGTCCAAACGGTCCGACGACTTCGTGTCCACGGTCGAGGAGGTAATCCTCCATGTCCATGGCAAGAAGGAGGTCATCCTCCAACAGGAGAATTTTCGCGGATTCGGTATAGGCTGTGCTATCGGACATCATTTCACGCATGGTTAAAACAGGAAGTTGCGAAATGGCGAGCGGTACGCTTTTTTCAAGGGCAAAAAGCCCGCAGGCATTACAGACATGACGTGTATGGAACGCTGCCACTCTTTTCGATGCGATCGGCTGATGGCGGAAGAGGTGGGATTCGAACCCACGGTACGGTCTCCCGCACGCCGGTTTTCAAGACCGGTTCCTTAAACCACTCGGACACTCTTCCTCGCTGTCAGGCTTTATAATCGCAGAACTGCCGTCGTCAACTGGAGATGCGCTTCGATTGCTGCACTGGTACCCTAGTCTTTGCGGGGGAAGGCGGCAATCAAAGTATTAATAGAATATTACTTTAAGTATCCGTTAACCATACTGGATACAATTTTAATTACTCAACAGTTTTCGTTCGCATTTTAGCCACGAAAAAAGCAAATCTAGGCATCCATCAAAGACGGGGCCGAACGGGTCTCGCTTGGTTCATTGATCGGAACGACGAATCGATCTTCGAGGCTCAAGCGCTCGTTGTGGCAAGAAATTATGGGGCGGACAGGTTTTGCGTTTGAGTGGCGGTATTGTTTCGCTAAGTGCGAAGTGGCTTGGCATGACGGTGGTTTTCGCGGCGATGGCATCCTGTGCCACGACAAAGCCGACGCCTGAACCTGCGCAGAAGCAGGTGCGCAGCAAGGAATACTTCTCCGAGAAGGAGTATGGCGTCAAAGCCAGTCCTCGCGTCGTCAAGGACGGACAGCCGGTACCGAAAGGCGGCGGTCGCTTTATGGTCGGCCAGCCTTACCAGGTGAGGGGCAAGACCTACGTTCCCAAGGAAGATCCGCAGTATAACAAGAGTGGTCTCGCATCGTGGTATGGTTCGGCCTTCCATGGCCGTTATACCGCCAATGGCGAGGTCTATGATTCTGCCAGCCTCACGGCAGCCCATCCGACGTTTCCGCTGCCGAGCTATGCCCGCGTCACCAATGTCGAAAATGGCTCGTCGGTCATCGTGCGCGTCAACGACCGCGGCCCGTATCACGCCGGCCGCATCCTCGACGTGTCCAGCAAGACAGCCGAGCTCCTCGATATGAAGCGTTCGGGCACTGCCAAGGTCAATGTCCAGTATGTCGGCCGCGCTCGTATGGATGGTGAGGATACACCGTTCCTGATGGCGTCCTACATCCGCAAGGGCGATCGACTGCCGTCCTTCAATCCGGGTGGCGGTCAGAGTTCAAGCGGCGTGATGGTCGCGTCGAACCAACCATTGCGTGACCAGATGCAGAGCTTCGGTTCGTCCGTACCGACGCCTGCCGCCTATCCGAGCCGTGCGCAGAGCAACGCATCCTCGAAGAGGGGCTTCCAACAGGCCGAGCAGTATGCGGCGTCGCCGCGCCCGGTCGAGCGTTCGACGGCTGAGACTGTTCGTGCTCAAGCACCGCAGCGACAGGTCGCGGCAGTTGCGCCAAAGCCGGCACCAGTTCAGGCTCCGACCCAGAAGGCGATCGCAGCCCCGGCTCAGCAGCAGGTTGCAAGCCAGCAGCGTTACGTTCAGCCAGTCGCTCCGGCGCGGGCAGAACAGCAGATCCGCCCGGTCGCAAACCGGGCACAGCAGGCCTGGACCTCCGAAACTGCCTATGTCGAGCCGCCTAAGGGCCACAAGCAGCAGGTCATGTTCGGCAACGTCCTGCTGCAGGACTAAGCGGCCCGGCACGGCCCGACCCTGAGGCGACGCGTCTGACGTCCCGATCGGCAGCGCGTTGTTCGCGCTGTCTTCCACAAAACATCCTATCTCCGAAAATTGATTCCTGTTCGCGGATCGATGCTGTAGGCATAGGTCGAAACGTTTCTGGGGGCATGATGCGACGCTTTCTGTTTTCGGCCTGCCTGTGCGTCACGGCAGCCTTTTCCGCGACACAGACCGTGTCTGCGCAGGACGCCGCACCAGCCTTCGCGACCAAGGCCAGACAGGTCTATATGGTCGAGGAAAAGACCGGCACGGTGCTGCTTTCGGCAAACGAAAACCAGTCTCTTCCTGCTGCCTCGCTCGCCAAGCTCATGACCATGGAAGTGGTGTTCAGCGCGCTCCAGCGCGGCGAGATCACGCCCGAAACCAGCTATCCCGTAACCGAGTTCGCCTGGCGCACCGGTGGCGCGCCTTCCGGCACTACGACCATGTTTGCGGCTCTAAAATCGCAGATGAAGGTCGACGACCTGATCCGGGGCGTGATCATCCAGAATGCCAACGACGCCTGCATCATTCTGGCAGAAGGACTGTCCCGCTCCGAGGCCGAATTCGCGACGCGCATGAACGCGCGCGCCAAGGATCTGGGGCTTACGCGCTCTGCATTCGGCAATTCGACGGGCCTACCGTCTGCCGAAAGCCGGACCACCACCCGTGACATGGTGGAACTCGCGCGGCACCTTCAAAAGACATATCCGCAATACTACCCGCTCTATGCCCAGCCGGACTTCACCTGGAACAAGATCTTTCAGCGCAACAAAAACCCGCTGCTTGCTCTAAATCTCGGCATAGACGGGCTTGGAGCCGGCTATGCGGAAGGCGCAGGTTTCTCGTTCGTCGCTTCGGCACAGCGCGAAGGAACGCGGCTTTTCCTCGCCATGGGGGGGCTTGCCAGTGACAAGGAACGGGTGGAAGAGGCGCGCCGGGTGATGGAGTGGGGGCTCTCCTCGTTTCAGACCAAGGTGATCTTCGCGCAAGGCGAGGTGATCGGCCAGGCAAGCGTCTATGGCGGCACCAGCCGCCACGTCGATCTCGTCGCGCAGGAGCCGGTCGATCTCTACCTGCCGACCAATAGCCCCGATCGCCTTTCGGGCCAGATCGTCTACCGCTGGCCGCTCCGTGCACCTGTCACGAAAGGACAGGAAATCGGCGTTCTCAGGATCTCGTCCGGAGATCGGCTGGTCCGGGAAGTGCCGCTGATGACGGCGGATGCCATCGAAGACGGGACACTCTTCAACAAGGCGACGGACGCGGTTCTGGAACTGATGTTGTTCTGGCTTTGACATGTTCCGTGACGCGCCAATATGGGCTATGAACCGATCGACAGGCGCAATACGGGACTAGGTGTGACACAACAATCCGGGCTATTCGTGACATTCGAAGGCGGGGAAGGGGCGGGGAAATCCACCCAGATCCGCAGGCTTGCCGATCTTCTGCGCAGGCGTGGTTACGACGTTCTGATGACGCGCGAGCCTGGCGGTTCGCCGGGCGCCGAAGCGGTTCGCCACGTCCTGCTTTCGGGTGCAGCGCAGGAGTTCGGGACTAGGCTCGAAGCGATCCTGTTTGCGGCTGCCCGCAACGACCACGTCGAGGAGGTCATCCGGCCGGCGCTCGCAAGCGGCGCAATCGTTCTCTGCGACCGCTTCATCGATTCCTCCCGCGTCTACCAGGGCGCCACCGGCAATCTGGAGTCCGATCTTATCGAGGCCTTGCAGCGTGTCGCGATCGACGGCGTCAAACCGGATTGTACCGTGATCCTCGATCTGCCCGCAGAAATCGGCCTTGGCCGTGCCCGCAAACGTGCGCCGGACGAAGCCCCCGACCGTTTCGAGCGGGAAGAGATCGAGACCCACGAAACGCGCCGCCAAGCTTATCTAGCAATTGCTGCCGCCGATTCCGGCCGCTGTCACGTTATCGATGCCGACCGCGATGAGGAGATCATCGCCAAGGAGATCGCAGCGCTGATCGAGCCCATGGCTTTGAGCCTCGGCGCTGATCAGGCCGGCGTCACGGGTTCATCGGAATGAGCGACCAGGATCCGCATATTCTGGACGGCGCCATTTCGCCCGCCAGAAATCCGCACCTGTTCGGCCATCGTGCGGCGGAGGATTTTCTGAGTGCCAGCTACAAAACGGGCAAGGGCCATCACGCCATCCTGATCGAGGGGCCGGAAGGGATCGGCAAGGCGACGCTGGCCTTCCGTTTCGCCAATCATGTCCTCTCCCATCCGGAACCGGAAAGCGCGCCCGATCACATCGCCGATCCCGATCCAGACAGCGCCGTCAGCCGCCAGATCGCCTCAGGCGCCTCGCATAATCTCCTGCATCTGTCTCGACCGGTGGACGAGAAGACCGGAAAGATGAAGACGGCCATCACCGTCGACGAAGTGCGCAGGGCCGGGCACTTCTTTTCCCAGACATCCGGAACCGGAAACTGGCGCATCGTCATTATCGATGCGGCCGACGACCTCAACCGCAATGCAGCCAACGCGATCCTCAAGATCCTCGAAGAACCGCCGCGGCGTGCGCTTTTCCTGGTTCTCTCGCATGCCCCCGGACGGCTCTTGCCGACCATCCGGTCCAGATGCCAGCCTCTCAGGCTGTCACCGCTCAGTGATGCCGATCTTGCAAGCGCGCTCGCAGCCCTCGGCAGCCCACTCGATGGCGGCAAGACCGAGGAAATGGTGCTGTCGCAATCCAAGGGAAGCGTCGCTCAGGCCCTGAAACTTTTGAATTACGGCGGCGCCGATATCATCTTGGCATTCGACGATGCCGTCTCGGCGGATGGACCGGCCGCACGCAAAGCCATGCACCGGCTCGCCGACGTTCTCTCCGGCAAGGACAGCGACGTCATCTTCGGTTTCTTTCTCGAGCATCTGTCGGACCATCTCGTCAAGCGGGCGAGGGAGGCCGCATTGTCAGGCGATCTCGCCACCGCGGACCGCAGGGCGAAGCTTGTTTCCGACATGACCGAAAAGTTGAAGATCGCCCAGGCCTATAACCTCGATCGCAAACAGACGCTGATGTCCATTCTCGAGACCGCCAGGCTCGCCTGATCGTCGATCGGGAACATGGCAGGAAGTTTGGGTTTCGCTTGTCTGCAACATGCGCTAAGAGCGGCGTGACTTAACATCTGTCCGAGTACAGCCCATGCCGAACAAGACACCTTTCTACATCACCACAGCGATCTCCTATCCGAACGGCAAGCCGCATATCGGCCATGCCTACGAACTGATCGCGACGGATGCGATGGCGCGCTTCCAGCGCCTCGACGGCAAGGACGTCTTCTTCCTGACGGGCACCGACGAGCACGGCCAGAAGATGCAGCAGACGGCCCGCAACGAAGGCATTTCGCCGGGAGAGCTGGCCGAGCGCAATACCGAGCAGTTCCGGGAAATGGGCAAGCTGCTCAACGCCTCGAACGACGATTTCATCCGCACGACGGAACAGCGCCACCATCAGGCAAGCAAGGACATCTGGAACCGGATGTCGGCCGCCGGCGATATCTACAAGGATACCTATGCGGGCTGGTATTCGGTCCGCGACGAGGCCTACTACGCCGAGGACGAAACGCAGCTGCGTGACGGCACCCGTTATGGCCCGCAGGGCACGCCGGTCGAGTGGGTCGAAGAGTCCAGCTACTTCTTCAAGCTGTCCGAATACGGCGACAAGCTGCTGAAGCACTACGAGGATCATCCGGATTTCATCGGTCCGGCCGAGCGCCGCAACGAAGTGATCTCCTTCGTCAAATCCGGTCTGCGCGATCTCTCCGTATCCCGCACCACATTCGACTGGGGCATCAAGGTTCCCGACGATCCGGCGCACGTCATGTATGTCTGGGTCGACGCGCTCACGAACTACCTGACCGCAACCGGCTATCTCGACGACCCGAACGGTCCACGGGCGAAATACTGGCCGGCTGATGCGCATATCATCGGCAAGGACATCATCCGCTTCCACGCCGTCTATTGGCCAGCCTTCCTGATGTCGGCAGGTCTGCCGCTGCCCAAGCGCGTCTATGCCCACGGCTTCGTTCTGGCCAAGGGCGGCGAGAAAATGTCGAAGTCGCTCGGCAACGTGCTCGATCCGTTCGAACTGATCGGCCATTTCGGCCTTGATGCGATCCGCTATTACCTGCTGCGGGAGATCTCCTTCGGCCAGGACGGCACCTGCAGCGAAGACGCGATCGGCACGCGCATCAACGCCGATCTCGCAAACGGTATTGGCAATCTTGCCAGCCGCTCGCTGTCGATGATCGTCAAGAATTGCGACGCGAAGATCCCGGCACCCGGCGAATTGACCGACGCAGACCGGCAGATGCTGGCCTCCGTCGATGCGCTCCTGCCGATCTGCCGCGACGACATGGAAAAGCAACTCGTTCACCGCGCGCTGGCGGCAATCATAGCCGTCGTGTCCGAAACCGACCGCTATTTCGCAGCCCAGGCGCCGTGGGTTCTGAAGAAAACTGATCCCGCCCGGATGGAGACGGTCCTTTACGTGGCCGCCGAAGTGGTTCGCCAGATCGCCATCCTGCTGCAGCCGTTCATGCCGGACTCGTCGTCAAAGCTTCTCGATCTGGTGGCTGCACCTGCCGGATCGCGTGATTTCGCAGCACTCGGCGAAGTTGGCCGCCTGACACCCGGCACGGTGCTGGAAGCTCCAAGCCCGGTCTTCCCGCGCTACGTTGCGCCGCAGCCCGCGGCATAGGGCAAGTCATGCTGATCGATACCCATTGCCATCTGGATTTTGCGGATTTCGACTCCGAACGCGACGAACTGATCGAGCGCGCCCACGAAGCCGGTGTCCGGCAGATGGTGACGATCTCGACACGCGTCAGGAAGCTGGACAGCCTGCTGGCGATCACGGACAAATACCCATCGGTATTCTGCTCCGTCGGCACGCATCCCAACAATGCCAGCGAAGAGCTGGATATCCAGGCGGAAAACCTCATTCGTCTCGCCAATTCGCATGACAAGATCGTCGCGATCGGCGAAGCGGGTCTCGATTATTTCTACGACACGCAAACGCCGGCCGACCAGAAGACCGGTCTTGTCAGACATATCGAAGCTGCGCGCGAGACAGGCTTGCCGCTGGTGATCCACAGCCGCAGTGCCGACGAAGACATGATCGAGATCCTGACAGCTGAAAGCGGGAAGGGGGCTTTCCCCTTCATTCTGCATTGCTTTTCGGCCGGACCCGACCTCGCCCGTGCCGGTATCGAGCTTGGTGGCTACGTATCCTTCTCGGGCATCCTGACATTCCCGAAATCCGAGGAGATCCGGGCCATCGCCAAAACGCTGCCGACGGACCGGCTGCTGGTCGAGACCGATGCACCTTATCTGGCGCCAAAACGCTGGCGAGGAAAACGCAACGAACCATCCTACGTGGTCAACACCGCAGAGGTTCTGGCCGATGTTCACGGCCTGACCTACGCGGACATGGCTGCGATTACGACGGAAAACGCGTTCCGCTGCTTTTCCAAGATGCCGAGGCTTTGAGGTGATGGCGGCCCGGGTCGGAACGAGCACCGGATATCGGCGGCGCTTTACCGTTCTCGGCTGCGCGTCTTCGCCCGGCGTACCGCGGCTCAACGGCGACTGGGGCGATTGTGACCCGGAAAACCCCAAGAACCGGCGCACGCGCGCCTCGTTCATGGTGGAGCAGATCGCGCCGGATGGCGGCAAAACTGTTGTCGTGATCGATACCGGCCCGGACTTTCGCGAGCAGATGATCGCCGCAAGCGTCCAGCGCATCGATGCCGTCCTGTACACCCATCCACACGCCGATCATCTGCACGGCATCGACGATCTACGCGGCTATTTCATCCTCCAGAAGCACCGCATTCCGATCCATGCCGATCCGTCGACGATGGACCGCATCCGCCAGGGCTTCGGCTACTGCCTGGAAACGCCGGCCGGTGGCAACTATCCGCCGATCGTCAAGCCGGTGCTGATCGAGACGATGGACGCACCGATCGTCATAGACGGTCCGGGCGGCGCCATCCGGTTCCAGCCGCACAGGCAGATCCACGGTGATATCCATTCGCTGGGCTTCAGGATCGGCAAAGTTGCGTACTGCAGCGATGTCAGCGACTTTCCGCCGGAAACCGTGCCGAAGCTCACAGGACTGGATACGCTCATCGTCGACGCGCTCCAGTACCGTACGCATCCGAGCCATCTGTCACTTGAGCAGGCACTCGACTGGATCAGCCATCTGGCGCCAAAGCGTGCGCTGCTGACCCACATGCATATCCCACTGGACTACGATCGCGTCATGGCTGAAACGCCGGACAACGTCGAACCGGCCTATGACGGCTTGACGTTCGAAGTCGATGTGACGGCGGATGATCTGCAGCTCTAAGGGAGAAGGCCAAGGTATTGCGCTTCCAGCCACATCCTCTAGTTCCATAATCTATCTTATCTGATCTTTGGATGTTGCTGCAAAGCTGGACTGTCACACTCCCCGCATGTGAATGGCGTGCGCGATCTGCGGCGGATCGAAGTTTCGTCCAAGGCCGTATCGTGCGTGATGACAGTAGTGTCACTGGCGCATGGTCTTGACCTGAGCGAGCGCCGGATCCGCCGGATCACATCCCATACGCTTCAGTACCCAGAACATTGATCACCGAACGCAACAACTTTGCGCGCCGTCGGCATCGCGTTCAAACGGTGATCTCGACGGCGCTACCATCCGGCATCACGATGACGGCCTCGTAGAACCCGTCACCGGTCCATCTGGGTCCTGATCGCAGGCAGCCGGCAAGCCGGCAGCGTTCCGCCAAAGCATCGACTGCACTCTCGCTCCCCAGGGCAATGGCGATATGGTCCCAGCCAACGCTTTCTTCTGTGGCGTCCGTCACCCATGGCCCGGACATGAGCTCGATCTGGTCCTCTGCACCGGGCAGGTTGGCGAACCTCGATGTGAACCCTACCCTGTTCTTGCTGTGGTAAGGTTCTCCCACCGTTGCGCCGAAATAGGTCTCGAAAAACCCGGCAGCGGCGTCGAGGTCGCGGGTCCAAAGTGCTGTGTGGGCGATGCGCATGGGTCGTTGAATTCCTCGTTTGACGAACGTGCGAAGCTACGAAAGATGCGGACGTTGCCGCCACATGCTTCACGTCGACGGAGAACCGCCATCTAGTGCGACATGCACCTGGACATCGCACCGCGCGAAGTCTCCGCGGTCGAATTCGCCATCCTCCACGATGAGATGATCGATCATCGACGTGTCCGCGACCTTGAACGGCGCGACTGTGCCGAGCTTCTCGGCCGTCGCGGCGACGACGAGAATGCTGCTCTGGTTCACCATGGTCCGCTTGAGTTCGGCCTCGCCCGGATCGAGCGCAGTGACGCCGGCGATGCTGTCCACGCCGCATACGCCGATGATGAACATGTCCGCATAGACCTGCATGGCTTCACGTATCGCCTGCGGCCCGAGGCACGCGCCCTTCGCCTGATCGTACAGACCGCCGAGTACAATGACCGTAAAGTTCGGTCGGTCTGACAGCGCCGTCGCAATCACCGGCGCGTTCGTGATGATCGTCAGCGTCTGGCTCGGATCGAGCGCGTTCGCGACCGCAAGATTGGTGGATCCGGCGTCGATGAACACGGTCTGGCCGTCCTCGACAAGCCTCGCAGCCGCCCGTGCAAGGCTCGACTTTCTATCCTTGTCCAATGCCGTTCTGGCGGCCAGCGTGCCGAAATCCGGCGTCGGCAGCAGCGCGCCACCATAGACACGACGGCAGAAACCTAGCTTGGCGAGTTCGCGCAGGTCTCTGCGAACCGTGTCTTCGGAAACGTCGAACTGCGTCGCCAGTTCGCTCGCCACGACCTTGCCGCGGATCGTCAACTGCTCGCGGATGCGGTCGAGCCTCTCTTCTGTCAGCACGTGCCGGGTCCCTCATGAAAGTTTCTGCACGATCTTGCACATTCTTACGCATTCTGTAAACAGGGCACCATCAAGGACGGCGACGATCTCTTCCGAGGTCCAACGCTGTAATCCAGGAGCTACCGAGATGCCGAACGCCCAGATCCTCAAAGGACGCCCCCGCACCGGAGGCCGACACCAATGGGCCACGCGCTCCAGCTTTCTCATTGCCGGCTCGGCCATGGCGGCCTGGGCGCCGCTGGTTCCTGTCGCCAAGGCTCGAATCGGCGTGGATGACGGCACGCTTGGCCTGCTGCTCCTGTGCCTTGGCCTGGGCTCCATCATTGCCATGCCGATGGTCGGCATTCTCGCGAGCCGATTCGGATGCCGGGCCGTCATCGTGGCAAGCACCCTGGCGCTGGCCCTCGTACTCCCGATGTTGGCGGTCGCCGATACGCTTCCCGGCATGGCGATTTCGCTGGCGCTGTTCGGGGCAAGCGTTGGCTCGGTGGACGTCGCGATCAATATTCAGGCGGTCATGGTCGAGAAGGACAGCGACCGCAACATGATGTCCGGCTTCCATGGGCTGTTCAGCGTTGGCGGCATTGTCGGCGCGGGCGGTATGAGCCTTCTGCTCGGTGCCGGCGTTTCACCCCTGACCGCGACCTTGATGTTCAGTGCGCTTCTGCTTGGCCTGCTGGCGCAATCCTTTCGGGGCCTCCTGCCCTACGGAAACCAGGAGACCGGAGATGCGCCGTTGTTCACCATCCCGCGCGGCATCGTGGCCTTCATCGGACTGCTGTGCTTTCTGGTTTTCCTTGGCGAGGGCGCGGTGCTCGACTGGAGCGCTCTGTTCCTCATCGGCGCACACCTTGTCGATCCGGCTCAGGCAGGCTTTGGCTACACGATGTTCGCCATCGCGATGACTGTGGGTCGGCTGACAGGCGACTGGATCGTCAAGACGCTTGGCGGCATGAAAGTCGTGGTCGGTGGCGGCACGCTCGCAGCACTGGGTTTCCTGCTGACAGTCCTGGCTCCCAACCAGCTCCTGGCGTTTGCGGGCTTCCTTCTGGTAGGGCTCGGGGCTTCCAATATCGTGCCGGTGCTGTTCACAGCCGCAGGCAAGCAAACCCAAATGCCGCCCAGCCATGCGATCGCTGCAATCACGACGATCGGCTACGCCGGAATTCTCATGGGTCCGGCCGCCATCGGTTTCGTCGCCCATCACTATAGTCTGGGTGTGGCCTTCGTTCTGGTTGCTGGCGGCATGGCGTTCGTCGCGCTCACCTGGCCTTTGACCGCGCGACGGTAACGGGCTGACCCGGCCTAGCCGTCAGCAAAGTCCCTGAGCTTGCCACCCGCCATCCGGTAGCGGATCCACTCCTTCTGCGGTTCGGCACCGATCGCATCGTAGACACCGATCGCCGGTTCGTTCCAGTCGAGCACGCTCCACTCGAACCGTCCGCAACCGTTCTCGACAGCGATCTTCGCGAGATGCCGCAACAGCGCCTTCCCGGCCCCGAGCCCGCGAGCGTTCGGCGTCACGTAGAGATCTTCGAGGTAGAGCCCGTTCTGTGCCTGCCATGTCGAATAATTGAAGAACCAGATGGCCATGCCGACCGGTTTGCCATCGCGTTCGCAGATCAGACCACGCGTGACTGAGGCCGGGCCGAACATCGATGTCTCGATCGTCTCGACGGTCGCCGCAACCTCATGCTCGGCCTTTTCGAAGATCGCGAGTTCGCGGATGAAAGACAGGAGCGTTCCGGCATCGGCACGGGTGGCGTCTCGGATGGCAAGTGTCATGAAATGGTCCGTGTAGTTTGGTCTTGGCGAAACGATCGTCCGATGGCCGCGTGCGGGTCCGCGGCCTATTCGGCTGCGTCCTTCACCTCGACGATTTCGATCTCGTAACTGTATCCGTCCAGCATGCCATAGGCCTGCTCGATGGTCTGGATCTCGGAATCCGCTTTGCTGATCGCATCGGCAATCGTCTCGCAGCGTGATTTCAGCATGCGACCGAGAACATCGGTTTCGGGCTTGCGGCCGATCCGGTTGATGTGATTGCGGATGCGGGCGCGGTGGCGCTCCATCTCGAGAATGTGGAAGCGCGCATTGACGATCCGGTCGGTGAGCTTGCGCCGCATCGAGGAAACCGGATCAAAACTGCCAGGCTCACGCTCGTCGAGGATCATCTCGTTGACGAGCATTTCCAGGATGACCAGACCCTGCAGATCCTTCTTGTCGGCAAGCTCGGGATCGTAGCCGGTGTCGTCATAGACTTTTCTGCGGATCGGGTCGTTCAGGAGCTCGAAGGATGCCTTCAGCTGCCCGAACGTTTCCGCATCGCCGCCGGTATCGGGATGAGCGGATTTCACCCGTTTGCGGTAGGCAAGCTTGATCGCTGTCACATCCGCCTCGCGCGAAACACCAAGAATTTCATAGGGATCGATCACAGTGCCACCTGTTTTCGGAAAGTCATATCAGAAAATGCCAATCCAGTCGTAGCGACGAAGTCCAGTCGGCTCAAGCCATTATCCATTCATGTGGCCAATTAGGGGCCAACGCCCGGCAAGTCTTGCCCCTGCCCCAAAACCGACCGGTTTTCCACATGCAAGCAGTCAACGCCTGAGACGAAACGGCCGGCGTCCGTCAGCCACCGGCGCCATCAGGAAGCTGATGAGAACGGTCGGCAGAAGAACGACGAACGTGGCAACCAGGCTCACATGCTCTGCAATGAATCCCAGAAGCGGCGGCACGCCGATGGTCGAGAGCATCAACGTCAGAGCGAGGGCGGCGAGATTGTCGGAGGGCTGTCCCTTGCCGCGGGCGATCGTGGTCGAGACCGCCAGGGGAAAAGCCAGCGCTATCCCGCAGCCGACTAGAAACAGCGCCACGCCGGCAACGACGAGGTTTGCGGCTGTGACCAGCAGCACGATACCGAACGCGACGGCGATAGCGGAGGCCCGGATCAACGAGATCGGCCCTGCGACTTCCCGCAGCTTGTCGCCCGACAGCCGCGTCAGTCCCATGCCAACGGTGAAGACGGCATAGAGGACGCCAGCCATCGCGGGATCGGCCCCCATTTCCTCGCGCAGAAAGAAGATCGCCCAGTCGTAGACCGCGCCTTCCACGATGCAGAGCCCGAACACCATGATGCAGATGAGAATAATGGTCTTGTCTGGCATGACGTATGCGGATTTTCTTTTCGTTGTCCGTGCCGCCGGCGCCGGGTCGGCGGCCGTCACCCGGAAGACGGCAAAGCAGGCTACGAGGACAAGGAGAGACGCCACGCTCTGCTGCACAAAGGGCGATACGCCCTGCGCTGCGAGGAACCCGGACGCAAGCGACCCGAACAACAGCCCGACCGACCAGAAACCGTGGCTTCTCGCCAGAACCTTCGTGCCGGTCCGCTGCTCGATACCGGCGGAGATCATGTTGGCGGACACGTCGAAGATCGTGCGAAAGAAGCCGAACAGGAAAAAACCGAAGACGAAGAGAGGCAACGGCGCGGCCGCCACGATCGGGCTCAGAAGTGCTACAATCGGCAAGGTGATGACTGCGGTCATCCGAGGTGTGAGCCTGTCGGTGATCCTCCCCGCCAGAGGCAGCGCAAGAAACGTGCCGACCGGTGCGCTGAGCAGCGCCATCCCGAGCACTGACTTGTCGATTCCCATTGATTCCTGAATGGCTGGAAGCCGCGTGAACAGGGAAACGAACAGAAGAGCATTGCTGAAATAGAGCAGAGCCGGCGCTAGTAGGGTCATTACGGAATTCCGAAGCAATCACATCAGACACACTGGTGCACCGCGACTTTGACGACGACAAGACATGAACGTGGGACCCTGCCCTGCGTTATGGTTTGCCGTCCGACTGGGCAGATCGCGGTGATGCTGAAAATATCCGCAACGCCACCTTTCCCTTTGGAGAGTATGCGCTAAACTTTATGGAAGCCGATGCTGGAGAATGTCAGATGCGCTTTCGAATAGCCTCTCTTGCCGCATTCCTCTTCCTGTCACCTGCAGGCCTCGTCCACGCAGAAGATCCCGTGGCGGATGCCCGCGCTGTCATCTCCGCTCAGATCTCCGCCCTGATCAACGACGACGCGGACAAGGCCTACTCTCTGGCCTCTCCGGGGATCCGCAGCCTCTATCCCGACAAGACAGTCTTCTTCGCCATGGTCCGCGACAACTATGAGGCTGTCTATCAGGCCGGAACCTATGCCTTCGGTCGCTCGAAACTGGTGGGCGGCGGTGAAGTCGTGCTGCAGGAAGTGATGATCACTGCGAAGGAAGGCAAGGATTGGACCGCAATCTACGACATGCGGCTGATGGACGACGGATCCTACAAGGTCAACGGCGTCCGCATGATCCGCAACACGGCCAGCCAGGGCATCTAGCCAAAATATGGTCGGGAGGGGCACCCACCCCTGCCCGCCGGAACATCCTTAGACCGGGTCGATATCGCCCTTGGCCCATTCCGCCTGGGTTTCTGCACAGAAATCCTCGAAACGACCGTTGGCGATCGCCTCGCGAATGCCCTTCATCAGATCCTGATAGTAATTGAGGTTGTTCCACGACAGCAGCATCCCGCCCAGCGATTCGTCTGCGCGGATCAGATGGTGCAGATAGGCGCGGGAATAGTCGCGCGTGGCCGGGCAGCCGGACTCCTCGTCGAGCGGTCGCATATCCTCGGCATGGCGTGCGTTGCGAAGGTTCACCTTGCCACGACGGGTGAAGGCGAGACCGTGACGGCCGGCCCGCGTCGGCATCACGCAGTCGAACATGTCGATACCGCGCGCCACAGATTTCAGGATATCGTCAGGCGTGCCGACGCCCATCAGATAGCGCGGCTTTTCCGATGGCAGAACCGGAAGCGTCTCCTCCAGCATGCGCAGCATCACGTCCTGCGGCTCGCCGACAGCAAGCCCGCCCACCGCATAACCCTTGAGGTCGAGCTGTTTCAGCCCTTCGGCAGACCGCACGCGGAGCACCGGAATGTCACCACCCTGGACGATGCCGAACATGGCCTTGCCCGGCTGCTCCCCGAAGGCCACCCGGCAGCGCTCTGCCCAGCGAAGCGACAATTCCATCGCGCGCTCGATTTCCTTGGCCTTGGCCGGAAGCGCCACGCATTCGTCGAGCTGCATCTGGATATCCGAGCCAAGCAGGCCCTGGATTTCGATCGAACGCTCCGGCGACATATGGTGCTTGGATCCGTCGATATGGCTCTTGAAGGTCACGCCCTTCTCGTCGAGCTTTCGGAGCGCCGAAAGCGACATGACCTGAAAGCCACCCGAATCGGTGAGGATCGGATGATCCCAGCGGATCAGCTTGTGCAGCCCGCCGAGCCGCGCGACCCGCTCAGCGCCCGGCCGCAGCATCAGGTGATAGGTATTGCCAAGAATGATATCGGCGCCCGTTTCGCGCACCTGATCGAGATACATCGCCTTGACGGTCCCGACGGTGCCGACCGGCATGAAGGCCGGCGTGCGGATCGTTCCGCGCGGCATGGAGACTTCGCCGAGACGGGCGCCGCCGTCCGTAGCCTTCAGGGTAAACTGGAAATTTTCGGTGGTCATCGGTCGTTCCTGAAAAGCAGGCTTGAGTCGCCGTAGGAGTAAAAGCGGTAGCCGGAAGAGATCGCATGGTCGTAGGCTGCGCGCATGGTCTCCAGGCCGCAAAAAGCCGAGACCAGCATGAACAGCGTCGATTTCGGCAGGTGGAAATTGGTCATCAGCATGTCGACTGCCTTGAACCGATAGCCGGGCGTGATGAAGATGCCGGTCGCACCGCTCCATGGCAGTATCGTGCCGTCGTCGGCCGCCGCACTTTCGATCAGTCGCAGCGAGGTCGTACCGACGCAGACGATGCGCCCGCCCCTCGCCCTGACGGCGTTGAGATGCTGTGCGGTCTCGGC
The DNA here is from genome assembly GCF_001423425.1 of Rhizobium sp. Leaf306. Classification (GTDB taxonomy): domain Bacteria; phylum Pseudomonadota; class Alphaproteobacteria; order Rhizobiales; family Rhizobiaceae; genus Neorhizobium; species Neorhizobium soli. The sequence continues at coordinate 845,271 of NZ_LMNX01000002.1, read as the reverse complement.
ACTCACGTAACCGATTTCCTGATGCATCTTGTGGTCTTCGGTATCGTCCACCTTCATCGGCAGAAACGTTCCGGCCCCCACATGCAGCGTCACGAAATGCCGCTCGACGCCCGCCGCGTCCAGCCTGGCAAACAGGTCGGGCGTGAAATGCAGCCCTGCAGTTGGCGCTGCGACCGCTCCCTGCTCGCGGGCGTAGATCGTCTGGTAATCCTTGGCGTCCTGCGCATCCTCAGGCCGCTTGGCGGCGATATAGGGCGGCAGCGGAATATGGCCGACCGACAGGATCGCTTCGTCGAGTGCCGGACCGGAAAGATCAAAGCGCAGCGTCACCTCGCCGCCCTCACCCTTCTCCTCGACCGTCGCGACAAGCGACCCGGACAGGCAGGTATTGTCACCGGAATGCCCAAACTCGATCCGATCGCCGATCTTGATCCGCTTGCCGGGCCTGGCAAAGGCCTTCCAGACATCCGGCTCGGTGCGCATGTGCAGCGTCGCGGAAACCTGCTGACCGCCGGCGCCCTCACGATGGCGGACGCCTTCGAGCTGCGCGGGAATGACTTTCGTGTCGTTGAAGACCAGCGCGTCGCCCGGTTTCAGGAATTCCACCAGATCGCTGACCCGCTGGTCGGAAAGGACAGGATCGGCGCTTGCGTCGACGACAAGCAGCCGGGCGCTGTCGCGCGGGTTTGCCGGCCGCAGCGCAATGTTTTCCTCGGGCAGATCGAAATCGAAAAGATCGACACGCATGATGTTAGAGCTTCCAGAATAGGCAAGGCCCGCCCCGTCGAGAAGACGGAGCGGGCCAGAGATTGCGGTTTAGATCAGACGTCTGCGGCGACGCGGACGGAAACGATCGAGTCCGGATCCTTGACCGGCTCGCCCTTCTTGATCAGGTCGATGATGTCCATGCCTTCGATGACCTGGCCCCAGACCGTGTACTGCTTGTTCAGCCAAGGAGCGTCGGTAAAGCAGATGAAGAACTGCGAGTTGGCGGAGTTCGGGCTCTGCGAACGGGCCATCGAGCATGTGCCGCGGATATGCGATACGGCCGAGAATTCAGCCTTCAGGTCCGGCTTATCGGAGCCGCCCATGCCGGCGCGCGAAGGGTTGAAGTCCGCTCCGCCCTGCTTGCCGAACTTGACGTCGCCGGTCTGCGCCATGAAATCGGGAATGACGCGGTGGAAAACAACGCCGTCATAGGCCGTCTCGCGGGCAAGTTCCTTGATGCGCGCAACATGCTCAGGTGCCAGATCCGGCAGGAGCGAGATGACGACCTTGCCCTTGGTGGTTTCCATGATGAGGGTGTTTTCGGGATCCTTGATCTCGGCCATGGTATTTCTCCTTGATTATCTCTGTCTCAGGACATCAGCCCGATGGGCCGTTGCCGTTTCAATCGACTGTGAGTCGATCATTTCTTGCCGACGGTCACCTTGACCATCTTGTCGGGATTGGTGACTTCGCCATTGCTGCCGTCGCCACGCTTGATCTTGTCCACGGCTTCCATGCCGGACACGACCTTGCCGATTACGGTGTACTGACCGTTCAGGAACGGACCTTCGTCGAACATGATGAAGAACTGCGAGTTGGCAGAATTCGGGCTCTGCGAACGGGCCATGCCGACAGTGCCGCGCTCGAACGGCGTCTTGGAAAACTCTGCGGGAAGATCGGCAAGATCCGAACCGCCGGTGCCGGCGCGCGAAGCGTTGAAGCTCGGGCCGCCCTGCTTGCCGAACTTGACGTCGCCGGTCTGGGCCATGAAGCCGTCGATGACGCGGTGGAATATGACGTTGTCATAGGCACCCTTGGCAGCCAGCGCCTTCACCTGCGCAACGTGCTTCGGTGCCGACTCAGGCATCAGCTGGATCACGACCGGGCCATCCTTCAACTGGATGGTCAGAAAATCGTCTGCCGCCGCAACGGCTGTTCCGACCGTGGCAGCGAGCGCGAGGGCGCCGGCTATGGCGAGGCGAAGCAGTTTCATCAGAAGACTCCTGTTATCTTTTGTCGCAGAATCAGCGTTTGTGCTTTTCGTTCAGGGCGCGCAGTACCACAGCCGGCACGAATTCACCGACATTGCCGCCCATGGCAGCGATCTGGCGGACCAATGTGGCCGTTATGGGCCGGGAGGCCGCCGCAGAGGGCAGGAATACCGTCTGAAGGTCTGGCGCCATTGTCCGGTTCATGCTGGCCATCTGAACCTCATAGTCGAAATCGGTCCCGTCGCGCAGGCCCCGCACCAGGATTGTCGCCCCCTGCTCCCGGGCCGCGTCGATCACCAATCCTTGGAAGGAAACCACCGAAAGACTGTCGCGGCGAGCAGGCAGAGCCTCCGAAAGTGCCGCTGCGATCAATGCCGCGCGCTCCTCGAAGCTGAATACCGGCACCTTGCCCGGATGAACGCCGATTGCCACGACGACCCGTTCAGCGATGTTCAGCGCCTGCACGAGAATATCGAGATGGCCGTTTGTCATCGGGTCGAATGAGCCGGGATAAAGAGCGATCGTCATACTGAAGTCGGAGCCTGTTCCAGCTGAATTTCAACGGCCTTTTGTCACGGAAGGCCGCCCGCTGCAAGGCTTTCCCAAAAACTGAACGAAAGATGAATGCGTCGTTCAAGGCCGTTTCAGCCGGCTCATGTTTAACTGACAAACATGACGGGGCGAGATCATCGTCCCGCTGAGTTGAGAGATACGGAAATGCTGGCTTTGATGATTTTCGCTGCAATCGCTGCAGCGCTTTTATTGGACGCCGCGATTTACGTATTCGGATCGCCAGACCTCTGAGAAGTGGAAACGCGATCCGGAACCTGAACGCCAGATGAACGCGCCATTCAAGCATGCTTCAGAGCCGTTCAGATAGGTCACTCTCATAATGTGGTGTCGCTGCGCGCAGTTCACGCGCTCAGGCAATTAAAAGGATAATCGGATATGATGATCGCAAACAAAAAGATGGCTATGCCCGACAAGATCACCATGATTAACCTCGTATGGAGCGCCATGATTGCTGTCATGTTGACGGCGACGGTCACTCTCTACCAGGACCGCTCGGATGTCGACGGCTCCAACTACCCGCAGGTTACCGGTCGTTACAGCGACATCTCCTACTATTGATCGCCTGCCGCGAGGAGCTGGACTGGGACTTCATCCCATTGGCCGTTCCTCTGAAACATCCGCGATCACCGACACAGCAATCGTTCCCCCTGAACTTTGGGCGCGTTGTCGGGAAGATTTAGAGCGACAAGCCACAGCATTATTTTCGTGAACGTTAGCGAACAGGGCGCGATGCCCTTTCCGCGCCAAGCGGCTCAAACAAAGCCGGAGGATGGTTTCCCATCCTCCGGTTTTCTCGTTGTTGATGTCCTCTGCCCTCCGGAAGGACGCGACCTATTCAATCGCATCCCAATCCAATGATCGAACACCGCGCCACTAGTTTGATCGCCGGTGCCAAATACTGGTGAGATGCCCAACCCCTTGAAGCTACTCAAACAGAAGCCGGAGGATGGTTTCCCATTCTCCGGCTTTTTTCGTGGTTCTAGTCTTTTGCCGTCCGGGTGGAGGCGACCTACTCGGTCGCATCTCCATCCGTATCGGCTTCAGGCGCATCTGCTTCAGGTGCGTCGGTATCGGGAGCAATCCCGAGGTCACCGGTTTCGGCCGAGATCTCACCCGGCAACTCGCCGTTCTCGTCTTCGTTCTCCGGCTCACTGATGCGCTCGACGGAGACCACCTTCTCATCCTTGTGGGTCGAGAAGATCGTGACGCCCTTCGTCGCACGGCTGGCAATGCGAATGCCGCCAACCGGAACACGGATCAGAACACCGCCATTCGAAACGAGCATGATCTGGTCACCCTCGTCGATCGGGAAGGCGGCAACAAGTTCGCCGATCTCAGCAGTCTTCGAGGTATCGGTGGCGCGGATACCCTTGCCCCCACGGCCCGAGGTGCGGAAGTCGTAGGAAGACGAGCGCTTGCCGTAGCCTTTCTCCGAAACCGTGAGAACGAACTGCTCGTGCTGCTTGAGGTATTCGTAGCGCTCATCGGAGAGCTGTCCCTCTTCGGTGACTTCCTCACCAACGAGAGCGATATCCTCTTCGTCCACCCCGGCCGCACGGCGCTCAGTCGCCGAGCGCTTGAGGTAAGCGGCACGTTCCCATGGCTCGGCATCCACATGCCCGACGATCGTCATCGAGATGATGCGGTCGCCTTCGGCCAGATTGATGCCGCGGACACCGATGGAATTACGGCCAGCAAACACGCGGACCTCTTCGACCGGGAAGCGGATCGCCTGGCCAAGCGCGGTTGTCAGCAACACGTCGTCGCCGGGCTCGTTGAGGTCGAGGTTCGGACCGCTGCAGGTCTCGACGGAGAGGATTTCGTCACCCTCTTCCTCGAGCTTCATGGCGATCTTGCCGTTGCGGTTGACCTGCACGAAGTCCGACAGCTTGTTGCGGCGAACCGTGCCGCGTGTCGTCGAGAACATCACGTCCAGGTTATCCCAGGACGTTTCGTCCTCGGGCAACGGCATGATCGTGGTGATGCGCTCGCCGGCTTCCAGCGGCAGCATGTTGATCAGGGCCTTGCCGCGCGATTGCGGCGTACCGATCGGCAGGCGCCAGACCTTTTCCTTGTAGACAATGCCACGCGAGGAGAAGAACAGCACCGGCGTATGAGTATTGACGACGAATAGCCGGGTAACGAAGTCCTCGTCGCGCGTCGCCATACCGGAGCGACCCTTGCCGCCACGACGCTGCGCGCGATAGGTCGCCAGCGGAACACGCTTGATATAGCCGAGATGCGAAACGGTAACGACCATGTCCTCGCGGGCAATCAGGTCCTCGTCGTCCATTTCGAGACCGCCTTCGAGGATCTCGGTGCGGCGCGGTGTGCCGAATTCGTCGCGAACGGCGATGAGTTCGTCCTTGACGATCTGCTGGATGCGAACCCGTGACGACAGGATGTCGAGATAGTCGGAGATCTCGGCGCCGATCTTGTTCAGCTCGTCGCCGATTTCATCGCGGCCGAGCGCCGTGAGGCGGGCAAGACGCAGTTCGAGAATCGCGCGGGCCTGTTCCTCGGAGAGGTTGTAGGTCAGGTCCTCGTTGATCTTGTGACGCGGATCGTCGATGAGCCGGATAAGAGCCTCGACGTCATGGGCCGGCCAGCGGCGGGTCATCAACTGCTCGCGGGCCGTCGCAGGATCCGGTGCACGGCGGATGAGCGCAATGACTTCATCGATATTGGCAACGGCGATCGCCAGACCCACCAACACGTGAGCGCGCTCGCGCGCCTTGCGCAGCAGGTATTTCGTGCGGCGGCTGACGACTTCCTCGCGGAAGGACACAAAGGCCTTCAGCATGTCGATCAGCGCCAGCTGCTCCGGCTTGCCGCCATTGAGCGCCACCATGTTGCAGCCGAACGACGTCTGCAGTGGCGTGTAGCGGTAGAGCTGGTTCAAAATGACGTCGGCATTCGCATCGCGCTTCAGCTCGACGACGACTCGGTAACCCTGTCTGTCGGACTCGTCACGCAGATCGGAAATCCCTTCGATCCGCTTTTCGCGGACGAGTTCGCCAATCTTTTCGACCATCGAGGCCTTGTTCACCTGATAGGGAACTTCGGTGATGATGATCTGCTCACGGTCGCCGCGCAGAGGTTCGATCGTCGCACGACCGCGCATCATGACGGAGCCACGACCCGTCTCGTAAGCCAACCGAATGCCGGCGCGGCCGAGGATCATCGCACCTGTCGGAAAGTCCGGGCCGGGAATGATCTGCATCAGCTCGGGCAGTTCGATCGCCGGATTGTCCATCATCGCGATGCAGCCGTCGATCACTTCCGACAGATTGTGCGGCGGGATGTTGGTCGCCATGCCGACGGCGATGCCGCCTGCGCCATTGACGAGCAGGTTCGGGAATTTCGCAGGCAGAACCACCGGTTCCGACAGCGTGCCGTCATAGTTGTCGCGGAAATCGACGGTTTCCTTGTCGAGATCGTCGAGCAGCGCATGGGCGGACTTTTCAAGCCTGCACTCGGTATAGCGCTCCGCCGCCGGCGGATCCCCGTCGATCGATCCGAAATTGCCCTGTCCGTCGATGAGGGGCAAGCGGAGCGACCAGTCCTGCGCCATACGTGCCAGCGCATCATAGATCGCGGAGTTGCCGTGCGGATGGAATTTACCCATCACGTCACCGGTTACGCGGGCGCATTTGACGTATTTCTTGTTCCAGTCGATCCCGAGCTCGGACATGCCGAACATGATGCGCCGGTGAACCGGCTTCAGTCCGTCACGAACATCGGGAAGTGCGCGGCTGACGATCACGCTCATCGCATAATCGAGATAGGACCGCTGCATCTCTTCCATAATGGAAATGGGTTCGATGCCTGGAGGCAGCTTTCCGCCGCCGGGTGTGCTTTGCTCAGTCAAATCGGATCACGATCTCTGTTCGGAATCATTTGAATTTTTATAGCGGAAAGCGGCTCCGGGCGCCAATTTCCACTGAATTTGCTTTGTAGTTGTGAACAGGTTTTGCGGCATTTGGAAGGTGTTCGCCACGATCGTTGGATACATTCGTTGCAAGACTTCCCTAAAGCGCCCGGCTGTCCTAACAATCTTATCATTGAACGGCAAGCCGAGCGTCCTCTAGGAGTATCCATGGCCTCACCCGATGCTCTCATCAACGCGTTGACCACTTTGCTGGTCACGCTCGACCCGCCGGGTCTGGCGCCGGTCTTTCTGGGCCTGACGGTCGGCATGACGACGGCACAACGGCGCTTTGTCGCCTTCCGTGGTGCGCTGATCGCCTTCGGGATCCTCGCGGTGTTCGCGCTGTTCGGATCGAGCGTTCTCGGCCTGCTCGGTATCTCGATCGGCGCCTTCCGCATCGCGGGCGGCCTGCTGCTGTTCTGGATCTCATTCGAAATGGTTTTCGAGAAGCGTCAGGAGCGAAAGGAAAAGACGTCTCAAAAGGCGATCACGATCGACCATATCCACGATATCGCCGTGTTTCCGCTCGCCCTGCCGCTGATCGCCGGCCCCGGAGCGATTTCCGCGACCGTCCTTTTGTCGGGAACATTCACCAGCGCTCTCGACCGCGCCCTTCTTATCGGGGTCCTCGCGCTGATCATGGTGGTGCTCTACGCAACGCTTCTGATCGCGGAAAAGCTCGACCGTTTCCTGGGTGTGACAGGGCGCGCGATCCTCACCCGGCTTCTCGGGGTCATCCTCGCTGCCTTGTCCGTTCAGTTCGTGGTCGATGGCATCCGGTCGGCATTCGCGATACCCTGATCCTTCCTGAGACGGACGGCCGAAAGCTCAATCCATGCACATTCTAAACCGTCTGATCGGACAGGCACCGAACCCGATCAGCATGAGGGAACGGCTCCGCTCTGCGGGCGGCGCCTTGCTCGGCATTTCCCTGACGGGACTGGGCGGCAGTCTCGTCGCCGGCTTCGAACCGTCATTGCCGGCACTGATCGCCCCGATGGGTGCCTCGGCCGTGCTGCTTTTTGCCGTCCCGTCGAGCCCGCTCGCACAACCCTGGTCCATCTTGGGCGGCAATATTCTCTCGGCCACTGTCGGCGTCACAGTCGCTGCGCTCGTGCCAGACCCTGCCCTCGCCTCGGGCCTCGCCATTGGCATAGCGATCGCGGCGATGATGGCGCTGCGCTGCCTGCACCCGCCAAGCGGTGCGATTGCCCTGACCGCAGTGCTTGGCGGCCCGTCCATCCACGCGATGGGATACGGATTCGTCCTCTGGCCGGTTCTGGGCAACTCGCTGACTTTGCTGCTGCTTGCGATCATTCTCAACAATCTGGCAGGCCGGCGCTATCCGCATGCGCCCGCTACGCCTTCCCCTTCGCACGGCACCAAGGATCCGCCGCCGAGCGGCCGTATCGGGTTCCGCCGGGAGGATCTCGACGCCGTCCTCAGAGACTATGATCAGGTCCTCGATATCGATCGCAGCGACCTCGAAACAATTATTCGCCTGACCGAACTGCGCTCCTACCGCCAGCGCGCCAGCCACCTCACCTGCGCCGACGTCATGTCCCGCGACGTGATCGCGGTGTCACCGGATGATCCCCTGGGGAAGGCGCATCAGTCCATGCGCAACCACCGTCTGAAGGCCCTGCCCGTCACCAACGAAAAGGCTGAGGTGGTTGGCATCGTTACGCAGACGGATTTTCTGGACAAGCCAATCTGGACCGGCGGTCGCCCGACGATCGGCCCGCGCCAGCGTTTGCGGCTGATGATGCAAGGCGCAACAGCGCCAAACCATATCGTAAGGGATATCATGACCGCGCCGGTCCGGACGATCGAGCCGTCGGCACCGCTCAACGACGCGGTCGTCATGTTTGCCGAGGAAGGCCTGCACTACCTGCCGATCGTCGGCGAGAACGGCAAACTCGTCGGAATACTCTCGCAGTCCGACGTGCTTGTAGCGATGCTTTCGGACCGCGCCACTCATGCTCCAACCGAACATGAAAAAGGCGCCTGAGCGGCGCCTTTTTTTGATCAGAATGGGATGTCGTCGTCGAGGTCGCGGGAGAAGTTCCCGCCGCCACCACCGGAGGACTGGCCACCCTGGCTGCCCTGAGCACCGCGCCCTGCCGGTGCTCCACCCCCGGAACGCGGACGATCATAGTCATCGCCGCCGCCACCGTAGTTGCCGCCGAAATCACCGCCGCCACCGCCGCCGAAGTCGCTTGCACCACCACGTGCGCCGCCGCGCTCACCGCCGCCTTCGCCACGACCGTCGAGCATTGTCAGGGTCGAGTTGAAGCCCTGCAGCACGATTTCGGTTGAATAACGATCGTTGCCGGTCTGGTCCTGCCATTTGCGGGTCTGCAGTGCGCCTTCGATATAAAGCTTGGCGCCCTTTTTGACATACTGCTCGACGACCTTGCAGAGGCCTTCGTTGAACACGACGACCGTATGCCATTCTGTCTTTTCGCGACGCTCGCCCGACGTACGATCGCGCCAGCTTTCCGACGTGGCGATGCGCAGGTTTGCGATCGGGCGGCCATCCTGCGTCCGGCGGATTTCCGGGTCGGCGCCGACATTGCCCACCAGAATGACTTTGTTCACGCTGCCCGCCATTGTATTCACCTCGTTTGCCGCCAAGCGCGGCTTTGAAAACCAATTACCCCACCTTAAACCATCGACCGCCCGGATTGGGCAATGCCGAGGTTTAATCCACAGTGAATTTTGTTCTTTCTTTGTTCTATTTTCTCCGTATAGTTCTGTCAAGCATTCGGAACCGGGTTGCGTTGCAACAGTTTCGTCTCGACAGGCGGCTTTCGATAACTACATAAGGACCTTCGATCCTCCCCGAAGGCATAACGATGAGCGAACTCAAAACCATTTCCATCCGTGGTGCGCGCGAGCACAATCTGAAGGGTATCGATCTCGATCTGCCCCGTAACTCGCTGATCGTGATGACCGGCCTGTCCGGCTCCGGCAAGTCGTCGCTTGCGTTCGACACGATCTACGCCGAGGGCCAGCGGCGCTATGTCGAGAGCCTGTCGGCCTATGCACGCCAGTTTCTGGAGATGATGCAGAAGCCTGACGTCGACCAGATTGAAGGCTTGTCTCCGGCGATCTCGATCGAGCAGAAGACGACCTCGCGAAATCCCCGCTCGACGGTCGGCACAGTCACGGAAATCTATGACTACATGCGCCTGTTGTTTGCGCGCGTCGGCGTTCCATATTCGCCAGCGACCGGGCTTCCGATCGAAAGCCAGACCGTCAGCCAAATGGTCGACAGGGTCCTTGCTTTCGAAGAAGGCACCCGTCTTTATATTCTCGCACCAATGATCCGCGGGCGCAAAGGCGAGTACAAGAAGGAACTCGCCGAGCTGATGAAAAAGGGTTTTCAGCGCGTCAAGGTAGATGGCCAGTTCTATGAGATCGCCGACGTTCCAGCGCTCGACAAGAAATACAAACACGACATCGACGTCGTTGTGGACCGCCTTGTGGTGCGATCCGACATTGCCGCGCGTCTGGCCGACAGCCTTGAGACATCGCTGAAACTGGCGGATGGCCTGGCCGTTGCGGAGTTCGCCGACAAGCCTCTGCCGGAGAAGGAAACCTCCGCAGGCGGATCTGCCAACAAGTCGCTCAACGAAACCCATGAACGGGTTCTGTTTTCGGAAAAATTCGCCTGCCCTGTGTCCGGATTCACCATTCCGGAGATCGAGCCGCGGCTGTTCTCCTTCAACAATCCCTTCGGTGCCTGCCCCACCTGCGATGGTCTCGGATCACAGCAGAAGGTGGACCGGAACATGATCGTGCCGGAACCCGGCCGGACCCTGAAGGATGGCGCGATCGCGCCCTGGGCGAAGTCCACCTCGCCCTATTACAACCAGACGCTCGAGGGTCTCGGCAAGGTCTTTGGTTTCAAGCTGACGGACCGCTGGGACAAGCTGTCGGATAGCGCCCGCTCGGCGATCCTTGAGGGCACCGAGGAAAAGATCGAGTTCAATTATGCCGACGGCGCACGGTCCTACAAGACGACCAAGACGTTCGAAGGCATCGTCCCCAATCTCGAACGGCGCTGGAAGGAAACCGACAGTGCCTGGGCGCGCGAGGAGATCGAGCGTTACATGTCGGCCGCTCCATGCCCGTCCTGTGCCGGCTATCGCCTGAAGCCGGAAGCGCTGGCGGTCAAGATCAATAAGATGCATATCGGCCAGACGACAGAAATGTCGATCCGGCTGGCACGCGACTGGTTTGCGGCGCTCCCCGAGCACCTGAACGCGAAGCAGAACGAAATCGCGGTGCGGATCCTCAAGGAGATCCGCGAGCGCCTTCAGTTCCTGAACGACGTCGGGCTCGACTATCTCAGCCTGTCGCGAAATTCCGGCACGCTGTCCGGTGGCGAGAGCCAGCGCATCCGTTTGGCATCGCAGATCGGTTCCGGCCTCACGGGCGTGCTCTACGTGCTGGACGAGCCATCTATCGGCCTCCACCAGCGCGACAATGCCCGCCTGCTCGAAACGCTGAAGCATCTGCGTGACATCGGCAATACTGTCATCGTCGTGGAACATGACGAAGACGCCATTATGACCGCCGATTACGTCGTCGATATCGGCCCTGCCGCCGGCATCCACGGCGGCACGGTCGTCGCCGAAGGCACGCCGCAGCAGGTCATGGCAAACCCCAAGTCACTGACCGGTAAATACCTGTCGGGCGAACTCGGGGTCGCAGTTCCCACTGAGCGGCGCAAGGTCAAAAAAGGCAAGGAACTCAAGGTTTTCGGAGCCCGCGGCAACAACCTCAAGAACGTTACCGCGGCGGTACCGCTCGGCGTTTTTACCGCCGTGACCGGCGTGTCGGGTGGCGGCAAGTCGACCTTCCTGATCGAAACGCTCTACAAGTCGGCCGCACGCCGCGTCATGGGCGCGAGAGAAATCCCGGCCGAGCACGATCGGATCGACGGGTTCGAGCATATCGACAAGGTGATCGATATCGACCAGTCGCCGATCGGTCGCACACCGCGCTCCAACCCGGCCACGTATACTGGCGCCTTCACGCCGATCCGCGACTGGTTCGCCGGCCTGCCGGAAGCCAAGGCCCGCGGTTACGCACCCGGCCGCTTCTCCTTCAACGTCAAGGGCGGCCGTTGCGAGGCTTGCCAGGGCGACGGCGTCATCAAGATCGAGATGCACTTCCTTCCGGATGTCTATGTCACCTGTGATGTCTGCCACGGCAAACGCTACAACCGCGAAACGCTCGACGTGCATTTCAAGGGCAAGTCGATCGCCGATGTCCTGGACATGACGGTCGAGGAAGGTGTCGAGTTCTTTGCCGCGGTTCCGGCCGTGCGCGACAAGCTGCAATCGCTGTTCGATGTCGGTCTCGGCTATATCAAGGTCGGTCAACAGGCAAACACGCTCTCAGGCGGCGAAGCGCAGCGCGTCAAGCTCGCCAAGGAGCTGTCGAAGCGTGCCACCGGCCGCACCCTCTATATTCTCGATGAGCCAACCACGGGCCTGCATTTCCACGACGTCGCGAAACTTCTGGAAATGCTGCACGAGCTGGTCAACCAGGGCAATTCGGTCGTGGTCATCGAGCACAATCTCGAAGTCATCAAGACCGCCGATTGGGTTATCGACATTGGCCCCGAAGGCGGCACGGGTGGTGGGGAGATTGTTGCCTGCGGCACGCCGGAACAGGTCGTCAAGGAGAAGCGCTCCTATACCGGCCAGTTCCTTAAGGAGCTTCTGGAACGGCGTCCGGTCAAGAAAGTCCAAGCGGCAGAATAGTTTTTACCGCCGCCAATACCTGTTCCGGGGAGATGAGTGATGACACCAGGCATAATTCGAACAGGTATCGGCGGCTGGACCTTCGCGCCTTGGGAGGGCACGTTCTATCCGGACAAGCTGGCGAAGAAACGCCAGCTTGAATATGCGGCGTCCAAGCTCAAGGTCATCGAGGTCAACGGCACCTATTACGGGTCGCAAAAGCCCGAGACTTTTGCGAAATGGGCGTCCGAAGTGCCTGACGGATTCATCTTCTCGCTCAAAGCCAGCCGCTACACTACCAACCGCAAGGTCCTGGCCGAGGCGGGCGAATCGATCGAACGCTTCCTGCAGCAGGGGCTCGTCGAACTCGGCGACCATCTTGGGCCGTTGCTGTGGCAGTTCGCGCCGACCAAGAAATTCGAGCCTGACGATTTCGAAGCGTTTCTGAAGCTGCTGCCGGACGCGCTGGAAGGGCTGCCTTTGCGCCACGTCGTCGAGGTCCGCCACGACAGCTTCAAGGTTCCGGAATTCGTCGAACTTATCGCGAAATACAATGTCGCGCCCGTCTGCGCCGATCATTTCGACTATCCGATGATCGCCGACGTTACCGCTGATTTCGTCTATGCTCGGCTGCAAAAAGGGTCGGACGAGATCGAAACCTGTTACACGAAGCCGGATATGAAAGATTGGGCGAAAAGGTTGAAAACCTGGTCTGCCGGTAGCGTCCCCGACGATCTACCTTTGATCGACGAATCGCGAAATCCCGCCAAAAAGCCGCGCGACGTCTACGCCTTCTTCATCCACGAGGGCAAGGTCAACGCCCCCGGCGGCGCAATGGCCATGCAGGAGATGCTCGACGCCAGGAACTAGGGCTCTTTATTCGGCAGGATCCCTGCTCTCTTGGCCAGATCTTCCGCGGTCATGTCTGGGGTCAGGCTATTGGCCGCTTCGCCGTGTAGGTAGACGCCTGCCGCCGCGGCCTCGAAGGCGGGCATGCCCTGAGCGAGCAGCGCTCCGATCATTCCGGCGAGCACATCTCCGGAGCCTGCGGTGGCAAGCCAGGGCGGCGCACTCGTGTTGATCAGGGCGCGGCCATCGGGTGAAGCGATCACCGTGTCTGCACCCTTGTAGACGATGACGGCGTTGGCCCGCGCCGAGGCTTTCAGCGCCTTCTCCGGCTTGCTGAGTTCTTTGCCCTCAGCCAAATCCGGAAACAGCCGGGCAAACTCCCCCTCATGTGGGGTCAGTACCAGGCGCGTCTCGCCCTCCGAGAAGGCTGAAAACAGCGTATCAGGATCGTCCTTGAACGAGGAAATGCCGTCCGCGTCCAGCACCAGCCGCTTGTCCTTCAGTGCCAGCACGAACTCGCGGGCTTTCTCCCCGACGCCGAACCCCGGGCCGAGCACGAAGGCGGAGAGTTTTGCCGAACCCAGCCACTCGGCGAGGTCTGCGACATCGTCGATTGCATGAAGCATGATTGCTGTCAGCGAGGCGGCATTGACGGGAAGTGCGTCCGTCGGGCTTGCAACGGTAACGAGCCCTGCCCCGCGCTTCAGACCCGCCGTCGCCGAAAGCCGGGCTGCGCCCGTCTTGTCCGCGGGACCGCTGAACACGACCAGATGGCCGCGCGTATACTTGTGGCTGTCACCCAACGGTGACGGCACAGCTGAGCTCCAGATCGACGGCGCGTTCTCGGCAAGACTGCCGGCCTTGCTCAAAACGATTCGTCGGGGGATGCCGATATCGAAAACCTCAAGTTCGCCGCAGAGCTCGCGTCCCGGCATGAGGACGTGGCCCGGCTTGCGCGCAACGAATGTCACCGTCCGATCTGCACGCAACGCCGCGCCAAGCGCCACGCCGCGCCGGCCGCATAGTCCAGACGGCAGATCGACGGCAAGCACGGGTGTATCGGTGGCTGCCAGACGATCAGCGAGTGCCGCCACGCTATCGGAGACGTTTCTGGAGAGCCCTGCCCCGAAGAGCGCATCGATGACGACATCACCTGGCGATGGCACATAACTGTCCAACGGCTGGGTATCGAGGGGGCAGCTTGAACGGGCCTCAAGGGCATCGCCGCGCAATTGTGCGGGATCCCCCAGACTGTAGACCACGCAGCGTGTGCCGGCTTCGTTCAAGGCCGCCGCTGCGACATAGCCGTCACCGCCATTGTTGCCGGGTCCACACAGGACGACAAAGCGCAACGCGCCGGGAAAATGTCGAAGAGCCGACGCCGCGACAGCCCGGCCCGCGCGGTCCATCAGCCCTATCGAGGACATGCCTGATGCTGCCGCGGCCGTGTCGACGGCTGCCATATCGTTAGGCGTCAGGAGCAAATGAGCGAATGAATTGGTCATTTGTCTATTCAAAGGCAAAACAGGGGAAATACAAGCGCGATCTTAGTGATCAAAAAATCATCAAATGCACAGAAAACATGCTTATTTAGTAGGTGGACAGGCATGCGCTCGGTGCGGCGGGCGGAAGCGATTTCGGCAAGGATACGGCGTCAGGCGCACAAACCCGGACGTGGCCGACCGCGTTCAGCAGGCAATCCACCGAAAAATGGAAAGTTTTGACGCAAACCCGTGTTATTTTCTGAAAAACGTGAAAGAGTTTGGCACGAATAGTGCATCGGCCTGTTTGGCGGGCATGGGCCTGCGACTGGGAGAAGCGGAGAGTTGGTTTCTCATGAAGAAGATCGAAGCGATCATTAAACCGTTCAAGCTGGATGAAGTGAAGGAAGCCCTTCAGGAAGTCGGCTTGCAAGGGATTACGGTGACCGAGGCCAAGGGCTTTGGACGCCAAAAAGGACATACCGAGCTTTATCGTGGCGCGGAATACGTCGTCGACTTTCTCCCGAAGGTGAAGGTTGAAGTTGTGCTGGCCGACGAGAATGCAGACGCGGTCATTGAGGCCATCCGCAACGCGGCACAGACTGGACGAATTGGAGACGGCAAGATATTCGTTTCCAACGTGGAGGAAGTCATTCGTATTCGCACCGGCGAAACGGGTGTGGACGCTATCTGACCGCACTTTGAAGGCTGATAAGAAGCCGCGCGGACAGTTCATAACAATCATACAGGCGAGGAAAAGGTCATATGACGAGCGCAAGCGAAATCATGAAACAGATCAAGGAAAACGACGTCAAGTTCGTGGACCTGCGCTTTACGGACCCGCGCGGCAAGCTGCAGCACGTGACGATGGATGTCTCGGCCGTCGATGAGGATATGTTCGCCGATGGCGTCATGTTCGATGGCTCCTCGATCGGCGGATGGAAGGCCATCAACGAGTCGGACATGGTGCTGATGCCCGATCCGCAGACCGTGCACATGGACCCGTTTTTCGCGCAATCCACCATGGTCATCGTTTGCGATATTCTCGATCCGATTTCCGGTGAAGCCTACAACCGCGATCCGCGCGGCACGGCCAAGAAGGCCGAGGCCTATCTCAAGGCATCGGGCATCGGCGATACGATTTTCGTCGGCCCCGAGCCTGAATTCTTCGTCTTCGACGACGTCAAGTACAAGGCCGATCCCTACAATACGGGCTTCAAGCTGGACAGTTCGGAACTGCCGTCCAACGACGACACCGATTACGAGACCGGCAACCTTGGCCACCGTCCGCGCGTCAAGGGCGGCTACTTCCCGGTTCCTCCGGTCGATAGCCTTCAGGACATGCGCTCGGAAATGCTCACCGTCCTCACCGAGATGGGCGTGGTCGTCGAAAAGCATCACCATGAAGTGGCCGCTGCCCAGCACGAACTCGGTGTGAAGTTCGATACGCTGGTGCGCAACGCCGACAAGATGCAGATCTACAAATACGTCGTGCATCAGGTCGCCAATGCCTATGGCAAGACGGCCACCTTCATGCCGAAGCCGATCTTCGGCGACAACGGCTCGGGCATGCACGTTCACCAGTCGATCTGGAAGGACGGCAAGCCGACCTTTGCTGGTGACGAGTATGCAGGCCTGTCGGAAAGCTGCCTTTACTACATCGGCGGCATAATCAAGCACGCCAAGGCGATCAACGCCTTCACGAACCCGACGACGAATTCCTACAAGCGTCTCGTCCCGGGTTACGAAGCACCGGTTCTGCTTGCCTACTCGGCCCGCAACCGTTCCGCCTCCTGCCGCATTCCGTTCGGGTCGAACCCGAAGGCAAAGCGCGTCGAAGTCCGCTTCCCCGATCCGGCCCAGAACCCCTATCTCGGTTTTGCCGCCATGCTGATGGCCGGCCTCGACGGCATCAAGAACAAGATTCATCCCGGCAAGGCCATGGACAAGGATCTCTACGACCTGCCGCCGAAGGAACTGCGCAAGATCCCGACGGTCTGCGGTAGCTTGCGCGAAGCGCTCGACAGCCTCGACAAGGATCGCAAGTTCCTCACCGCCGGCGGCGTTTTCGACGACGATCAGATCGACGCCTATATCGAACTGAAGATGGTGGAAGTCATGCGCTTCGAGATGACGCCGCATCCAGTCGAATTCGACATGTACTATTCCGCCTGATCCGCGGACCAACCTGAAAACCAGAAACGGCGGGGCTTACCCGCCGTTTTTCATTCGTGCTTCATCGGAGCAGCAGGCTCCTAACCTGCGGTCACAGGCCCGTGCCTGCTTCACCGCCCCCTGGATTGCTTCATGCGCGATACCGGCAGCACGCCCCGTCCCCTCGACTGGCTGATCTTCCTTCTTGTCCCGGTCTTCTTCTCCAGCAACCTCGTTTTCGGCCGCGGCATTGTCGGCGAGATCGGTCCCTATATGACCGCGTTTATCCGCTGGGCAGGCTCGACGCTTATTATGCTGCCGCTGCTCTATATGGATCGTCGTGCTGCTGCGGCCTTTGTGCGGGCCCATACGTGGTTGTGGCTCTGGCTCGGCTTCCTCGGCATGGGCATTTGCGGCGGCTTCGTCTACTGGGCACTCACCATGACGACGGCCTCCAATGCCACGCTGATCTACAGCACGTCGTCGCTCTTCATCATTCTGCTGGAATGGCTGTTCGCCAGCCGACGCATCAGCATCAAGGAAATCTGCGGCATGGCGCTCGCCTTCGCGGGCGTCGCGGTCATCGTGTTGCGCGGCGACCTTGCTGCCGTTCTTCACATGCGCTTCAATCTCGGCGATCTCGGCATTCTGATCGCCGCGATCGCGTTTGCCTTTTATTCAATTCTGTTACGGCGCCCGGCAGCTCAAGCCGTTCGTCCGCTCACACTGTTCGGACTGATTGCCTTCTCCGGCTCGCTCATCCTGATCGTGCCGGCGATCTGGGAACTGTTTCACGGCGGTCTTCTTCCCACCAGCCAGTCCGCCTGGATGAAGCTTGCCGGCATCATTCTCTTCGCCTCGCTCGCCGCCTTCTTCTGCTTCCAGCAGGTGGTGCGGATCTTCGGTTCGGTCACGGCCGGGACCACGCTCTACCTCATGCCCCCGGTTTCGATCGTCATGGCCGTGGCGTTTCTCGGCGAAACCTTCGAGGCCTACCATGGTGTCGGCATCGTGTGCGTCCTCGGAGGCGTCATTCTTGCAACGTTGAAGGGAAGGCGAGCAGGAACGGGATGAGAACAAAGTGGAACTATCCTTACCACACCGCATTTGCCACTTGAGCAGCAACGGATTTACACCCACATTATGTTGCGAAAGGATGTCGCACCATGAAACAGCGAAATGCCAAGTTTACGATCGGGGAAGTCGTTCGCCACAAGGTGTTCCCGTTCCGCGGCGTCGTGTTCGATGTGGACCCCGAATATGACAATACCGAGGAATGGTGGAACGCGATTCCGGCCGAGATCCGCCCAAGCAAGGATCAGCCCTTCTACCACCTTCTGGCCGAGAACGACGAAACCGAATACGTCGCTTACGTCTCGGAACAGAACCTGGTCCATGACGAGAGCGACCAACCCCTGCGCAACCCGCAGGTCTACCAGATCTTCGACGCCGGCCCCTCCGGCAACCTAAAGCCGAAGGTCATCCTCGCCCACTGATCGGGGCCAGCCTGGTCGAGATAAATCGTCAAAACGAAAAAAGCCCAGTCTTTCGACCGGGCTTTTTTGTTGCTTTGAGATTTGAACTTACTGGCCCTGCTTGGCAGCGTTCTGAGCTTCTTCAAGCTTCTTGCGCGCTTCCTCAGCCTTCTTCTGCATGCCTTCTTCTAGGCTACGCTGGCTTTCGGCAAGCTGCGACTGGGTGATTGCGGCACCGTCATAGGCGCCGGTAAAGCCGGTCAGCGAAACCTTGATCGGGTTCGGCGCGCGACGGAAGTTCATCGACGTGAAGACGACGTCGGTGCCCTTCTTGAGGCTGGCGATCATCGCATCCGTCAGGGGCACTTCAGCTGTGCACTTGTCGGGAAGGCAGACGGCGTAGTCGAGCTTCTGACCCTTGGCACCGTCGATCTGCATGATGATGCCAGGCTGCACCATACGTGCGGTCGGAACCGAAACCTGAAGGATCTTGCGGTTCACTTTGCCTTCGACACTGATGAGGCCGATTGCCGTGATTAGCTGGCCGTTCTGGGCCAGAATGATGTTCTGCACAACGCAGAGATCAGCATCGTCCTGTTTGGTGCAGGTCTTGAACCAGCCAAGCGGCGGACCGCCGGCACCGGCGCCGCCCTGTGCGGGAGCTGCCTGCTGGGCGAAGGCTGCAACCGGCAGCGCAGCTACGCCGACCGAAACAGCAAGAGCAGACATGGCCGTCCGCATAACTTTGGTTGCCTTGAGCATCATAACGAAATCCGTCTCCTGAAATCCGCGGGCGCAGCATGCGCCGTCCACCCCGTCGAGATGTCCTACTGCCTGTCACCTGTCGCTCAAATGAGGCAATTGAATGACTCGGCGGGTGTTGCCAATCTGTTACATCGACGCGACGGCGATATCCAGCCTTTCTTTTGCTATTTTGACAAACCTCACCGTTGCAACGCAAGTTTGAAGAGCCTGTGCTTGGTGCATTGTCACCTATCCGCTATTTTCCGCCCGAATCAGCAGTATTGAGAGAAACGGAATGCTTTCATGAAGCGCAGTATATCCTTCTTGATCGCAGCGACGCTGTTTGTGCCTGTCATGGCATCCGGGGCGCGGGCGCAGCCTGTGCACGCGATCTCCATGCATGGCGAACCTGCCCTGCCCGCCGATTACCAGCATCTGAGCTACGTCAATCCGCAAGTGAAGAAGGGGGGCAGCGTCCGCTACGGCGTCGTCGGCACGTTCGACAGCCTCAACCCGTTCAACCTCAAGAGCATCCGCACCACCGCCCGCGGCGTCTGGGATCCGGCCTTCGGCAACCTGATCTATGAAACGCTGATGACCCGCTCCGCCGATGAGCCCTTCACGCTCTATGGTCTTCTGGCCGAAAGCGTCGAGTGGAATGATGAGCGCACGTTCATCCAGTTCAACATCAATCCCAAGGCAAAATGGTCCGACGGCCAGCCGGTGACACCTGAGGACGTGATCTTTTCCTTCGAGGTGCTGCGCGACAAGGGTCGGGTGCCGTTCTCCAGGCGTCTCGCCCCTGTGGAGAAGATGGAAAAGGTCGGCGAGCGCAGTGTCCGCTTTACCTTCAACGACACGGTCGACCGGGAATTCCCGCTGATCATCGCCGCCTCCACCCCGATCCTGCCGAAACACGCGATCGACCCGGAGACATTCGATCAGTCGACCCTGAAGGTGCCGCTGGGCTCGGGACCCTATCTTATCAAATCCGTCTCGCCCGGCCAGCGAATCGTCTACGAGCGCGATGAGAAGTACTGGGGCAAGGATATTCCGGCCAAAGTCGGTTTCGACAATTACGACCGAATCAGCGTCGAATACTTTTTGGAAGACAACACCCTGTTCGAAGCCTTCAAGAAGGGCGAGATCGACATCTATCCCGATGGCAGCCCGACCCACTGGGCGCGCGCGTATAATTTCCCGGCCATCCGGACTGGAGACGCGGTCAAGGAAGCCTTCACGCCGCAACTGCCGACGGGCATGCTGGGCTTCGTGTTCAACACGCGCCGGTCGATCTTTGCAGACGTCAATGTGCGCGCCGGCCTTTCGCTGGCCTTCGATTTCGAGTGGGCCAACCGGAACCTGTTCGAGAACGCCTATACCCGCACAGAAAGCTTCTGGCAGGGCTCGCCGCTGACTTCTCTCGGCAAACCGGCGGACCAGCGCGAGCTAGAAATCCTCGGTGACACCAAGAACCGAATCGAGCCCGACGTACTCGATGGTACCTACCGTATCGAAAAGACCAACGCGTCCGGTGCCGACCGCAGAGTGTTGCGAAAGGCCGTCGACCTTCTGAACAAGGGCGGCTACACGATCAAGAACGGCCGCATGACAAATGCCAGCGGGCGCCAGTTGTCGTTCGAGGTCATGACCCAGACCGTCGATCAGGAAAAGCTCGCCATCGCCTACCAGCGAGCCCTTCGGATGATCGGCGTCGACATGGCGATCCGCACAGTCGACGATTCGCAGTACCAGGCGCGGTCGGGCAGCTTCGACTACGACATGATCGTCAAATCCTACCCGTCGTCGCTGTCTCCCGGGATCGAACAGATGGGACGCTGGGGCTCCACCTCCCGCGACACGCCCGGCAGCTTCAATTTTGCAGGAACAGCGGATCCCGATATCGACCGGTTGATCGGGACCATGACAGCCGTCCGTAGCAAGGAAGATTTCGAAGCAACGGTTCGCGCCTATGACCGCCTGCTGATTTCAGGCCATTACATGGTGCCGCTCTACCATATTGCCGACCAGTGGGTGGCGCGGCGCAAGCAGATACGCTATCCGGAAACCTTGCCGCTATACGGCTATCAGCTCAACACTTGGTGGGATGAGCGGGCGCAGTAGACAGCTCGCCACCTCCCGATCGCAAGCCAAACCTGATTGGAAAGAGAACGCCGATGGAGCGCATCACCGTAGATATTGTCTCCGACGTCGTGTGCCCCTGGTGCTATCTGGGCAAGGCGCGGCTCGAGCTGGCAATCGCCGAAGTTCAGGACGAGATCGGTGTCGACCTGAACTGGCGTCCCTATCGCCTCAACCCGGACATTCCGCCTGAAGGTGTGGACCACAAAGCGTTTCTGGAAGCAAAGCTCGGCGGCAGCGAAACGGTCGCCCGCGCGCACGGGGCGCTCACTCAGCTGGGCCAGGAAGTCGGCATCGCATTCAATTTCGACGCGATCACGGTCGGCTCGAACACGCTCGATGCCCACCGTCTACTTCAGTGGGCGATGGTGGAAGGCCGCGAGGTTCAGGATCGCGTTGTGACCGCGCTGTTCAAGGCGAATTTCGAGCAGGGGCGCGTTGTCGGGGACCACGCGGTTCTCGCAGACATCGCCGTCGAAGCCGGTATGGATCGCACGGTCGTCGAGAACCTTCTGGCAGGTGACGCCGATAAGGACACGGTCCTTGCCGAGATCGACGCTGCGCAGAAGATGGGCGTCAACGGCGTGCCGTTCTTCATCATCGATGGACAGTATGCGGTGAGCGGTGCCCAGATGCCGGATGTTCTCGCCAACGCTTTCCGCGAAATCGCCCAGCTCAAAGCCGAAGCTCGCAAGGGCATGATCTAGCTCTCTGAAAGTCATCTTTGTGCAGAAAGACCAGACCCTCAAGGGTGTCCTCATCGCCTTTGCGGCCTTCGCCGCCTATGCATGGAGCGACGCCAGCGTCAAATTGATCGAGGGCCAGCTGAGCCCCTATCAATCCTCGTTCCTCGGCGCGGTCTTCTGCCTCGTCGGTCTTCCCTTCCTCATGAAGAAGGGCGACCGCTGGACGGATATCTTCAACACCACCAACAGATCGCTCTGGATCCTGCGATTTGTGGCGCAGGCCGGCGGCACGATCGGCAGCGTCACTGCCTTCACCCATCTGTCGATGGCCGAAGCGTTCGCGCTGATCTTTCTTCTTCCGTCCTTCGTCACCATCATGTCGGTCATCTTCCTCAAGGAACAGGTCGGATACAGGCGCTGGGCCGCGGTCGTCATCGGCTTTGTCGGCGTCATGATCGTGCTCCGCCCCGGATTTCGCGAACTCTCGATCGGCCATCTCGGCGCCGTCTTCGGCGGCTTGAGCGGAGCCATCTCGATCGTCGTGTTCAGGGCCATGGGACCATCAGAGAAGAACATATCGCTCTACGGGGCCGGCGTGCTCGGAACGCTCGTCGTGTGCGGCGCGCTTGCCCTGCCCGGCTTCCAGGCACCGACGGCAATCCAGTGGCTCTGGCTGGCCGGCTACGGGCTTCTGGCAGCACTCGGCGCGATCCTGGTCATGTATGCAGCCGCCTATGCACCCGCGACCCTGATCGGTCCGACGCAATATAGCCAAATGATCTGGGCGGTGCTGTTCGGCTACTTGGTCTTCGGCGACCATATCGACCTGCCGATGGTGATCGGCATCATCCTGATCATCGGCTCGGGCATGCTGACCCTCATTCGCGAACGCGTTCGCGGCACGCCGCTTCCGCCGGCCCTTGGCTCGGATACGCAGGCCGCCGCGGTGATGGCGCCGGAAGCGCCAGACACGAAGCCCTGAAAGCCACAGTATCGATTGAACGAAAAAGGCCGGCGAGCTCTGCTCACCGGCCTTTTGTTTGTTGTCGAAGCGACGAGACGCTTCAGGTCTTCGCCAGTTCCGCAAACTGCGTCATCACCTGGGCTGCAGCCGTCAGCCGCTTTGTCGGCGTCGGCAGGTCGCGGTTGAGGAAGATGCTCTGGTCCGGCCTGATCTTCGCAAGCGAACCCTGCTTGGCGATATAGCCGACCAGCGCCGCCGGGTTGGGGAACTGCTTGTCACGGAAGACGATGACCACGCCCTTCGGACCGGCATCGACCTTCTCGACATTCGCCTTGCGGCAGAGCGTCTTGATATAGACGACCTTGAGCAGGTTCTGCACCTCGGGCGGCATCGGCCCGAAGCGATCGATCATTTCCGCACCGAAGCCATCGATCTCCGACAGTTCCTGCACTTCGCCAAGGCGGCGATAGAGACCCATGCGCAGATGCAGATCCGGCACGTAGTTCTCCGGGATCATCGTGGTGATGCCGACGGAGATCTGTGGCGACCAGCCCGTATCGACGACGTCGTCCTCACCCTTCACCTCCGCAACCGCCTCTTCCAGCATCTGCTGGTAAAGCTCGAAACCGACTTCCTTGATGTGACCAGACTGCTCCTCGCCGAGAAGATTGCCGGCGCCGCGGATGTCGAGGTCGTGGCTTGCCAGCTGGAAACCGGCGCCCAACGTATCGAGCGACTGCAGCACCTTGAGGCGACGGTCCGCCATCTGGGTGAGCGTCTTGTTGACTGGCAGCGTGAACAGCGCAAATGCCCGAACCTTCGAGCGCCCGACGCGGCCACGCAGCTGATAGAGCTGCGCCAGTCCGAACATGTCGGCCCGGTGCACGATCAGTGTATTCGCAGTCGGCACGTCGAGACCGGATTCGACGATCGTGGTCGAGAGAAGCACATCATACTTGCCGTCGTAGAAGGCATTCATGATGTCTTCCAGCTCGCCGGCAGCCATCTGGCCATGCGCAACCGCGACCTTGAGTTCCGGCACGTCCGACTGCAGGAATGCCTGGATATCGGCAAGATCCGCCAGCCGCGGGCAGACGTAGAAACTCTGGCCGCCGCGGTAATGCTCTCGCATCAGCGTCTCGCGGATGACGAGCGGATCAAACGGCGAGATAAATGTCCGCACCGCCATGCGGTCGACCGGCGGCGTGGTGATCAGCGACAGTTCGCGAACGCCCGTCATGGCCAACTGCAGCGTCCGCGGGATCGGCGTCGCAGACAGCGTCAGCACATGCACGTCGGTCTTCATGTCCTTCAGCCGTTCCTTGTGCTTCACCCCGAAATGCTGCTCCTCGTCGATGATCAGAAGGCTCAAGTTCGCGAACTGGATGCTGTTGCCCAGTAGCGCATGGGTGCCGACGACGATATCGACCTTGCCCTCGGACAATTCCTTCTTCGTCAGCGCCAGTTCCTTTGCCGGCACAAGACGCGAGGCCTGTGCAATCCGGATCGGCAGCCCGCGGAAGCGGTTGGTGAAGGTCTTGAAATGCTGGCGTGCCAGCAGGGTCGTCGGAACGACGACCGCAACCTGGGCACCGTTCATCGCGGCAAAGAAGGCTGCGCGCAGCGCCACTTCGGTCTTGCCGAAACCGACGTCGCCGCAAACGAGGCGATCCATCGGACGGCCCGCGGCCAGATCGTCCCGCACGGCCTCGATCGCAGTTGCCTGGTCTTCCGTCTCGTCATAGGGGAAACGTGCCGCGAACTCGTCGTAGAGCCCTTCCGGCGTTGCGAGAACCGGCGCACGACGCACCATGCGCGTCGCAGCGATCCGGATCAGATCGCCGGCCATATCCAGCAGGCGCTTCTTGAGCTTGGCCTTGCGGGCCTGCCAGGCGCCGCCACCAAGCTTGTCGAGATTGGCTTCCGCTGCATCCGACCCGTAGCGGGAAAGAAGGTCGATGTTTTCGACGGGCAGGAAGAGCTTGGCCTGATCCGCATAATGCAGTTCCAGGCAGGCGCGCGGCGCGCCGGCGGCCTCGATCGTGATCAGGCCGACAAACTTGCCGATACCGTGTTCGGCGTGGACGACAAGCGACCCTTCGTCGAGACCCGCAACTTCGGTGAGGAAATCGGCTCCACGCTTGCGGCGCTTGCCGCGACGAACCATGCGGTCGCCAAGAATATCCTGCTCGCCGATCACGGCGATATCGCCGGTCTCGAACCCCGCCTCCAGGCTCATCACGGCGGACGCCGCCTCGCCTTTTTCAAGCTTCTGCAGGTCCGACAGCTTGTCGATCGGCTTGATACGCTTCAGGCCGCGTTCATCCAGCACCTGCAGCAGGCGGTCGAGCGAGCCGACAGACCAGCCGGTGATCAGAACCTTCGTGCCTTCAGCGCGCTTGTCGGCGATATGCTTGACGACGAGATCGAAAATATTGACACGAACGTCGCTATCGGAATCGTGCTCCTGGGTCTCGGACCCGGTCTCCGCCTGACTTTTCGCCCAACGCGGCCCCGTATGGGCATCCAGCGTCAAGACCGGACGACCGGCCGAATCCATCTCGTTGAAGGGCGTCAGCCTGATGGCGGCCACCTGATCGAGCGTTTCCGCAAACGAGTTGCCGTCGAGATAGAGCTGGCCCGGCGATACCGGCTTGTAGGGCGTTGCCTGTGCGGCGGCACCCTTGCCCAGGCTCGCCTGATCGCGGCGTGCCTCGAAGTAGTCGGTGACCAGCTTTGAGCGCTCAGTCGCCGCTTCGCGTGCATTGTGATCCGTGACGATCCGGAAACCGTGCAGATAGTCGAACGCGGTCTCGAGCTTCTCGTAAAACAGTGGCAGCCAGTGTTCCATGCCCGCATAACGACGACCCTCGGACACGGCCTGATAGAGCGCGTCGTCACGGTTGGCAGCGCCGAACAGCGAAAGGTAATTCGTGCGGAAGCGGCTGATCGTGTCGGGCGTCAGCGTCACTTCGCTCATCGGGTTGAGATCGAGCGAGCGGGCCTGACCTGTCGTGCGCTGGCTTGCCGGATCGAACGACCGGATCGTTTCCAGCGTATCGCCGAAGAAATCGAGCCGCACCGGCTCTTCCGTTCCGGGCACAAACACGTCGAGAATACCGCCGCGCACAGCGAATTCGCCGACTTCACGAACCGTCGAGACGCGGTCGAAGCCGTTGCGCTCAAGCCGCGCGGCAATATCGTCCATCCGGATCACGTTGCCGGGCTTGGCTGAAAACGCCAGGCTTTCGATCACCGAGGCTGGCGCGATCTTCTGCAACATCGCATTGACGGTGACGAGCACAATGGCCGGATGCGGCTTCTTGGCATGCGCGATCAGCCCCGACAGGGCGGCAAGTCTCCTTGCGGAGACATCGGCACTCGGCGACACACGGTCATAGGGCAGACAGTCCCAGGCCGGCAGCGACAGAACCGGAATTTCCGGCGCAACGAAGGACAGCATCTGCTCCAGATCCGGCATCCGCTGGCCGTCCGAGAGAACGTAGGCAACCGACTGTCCGGCCCGCGCCAGTTCCGCAAGAACAAGCGCTTCGGTGCCGGCCGGCACACTGCCGATGGTCAGCGGTGTTGAGGCCGCCGCGATCTTCTTCGCGTTAAATCCGGAAATCATTGGCCGAGTTTCTCTTGCAACGACTCTCTGGTCACGGGATCGAAGTCCGGCTTGTAGGCGGCGATACGCGCAAACAGAGGCGTATTGCGTTCCTCGGGCAGCGCCATAGCGCCGGTGATCCAGGCGTGCAGGTCGTGGTCCTGCTCATCCATGATCACTTCAAACTCGTCCAGTTCCGTATCGGAGAGGTTGGAAATCTCCGCCTCGGCGAAGCTGCCGAACACGAGATCCATCTCGCGAATACCGCGATGCCAGCAGCGATAGAGAATACGTCGGCGACGGGGGTCGAGATCCGCGCTGGTGCGTGCCAATCCAGTCATAAGCCAAGTCCCTGTTTTGCGGTTCATATAGGATTGTTTTCGGCTCGCGTCACCTTGCCAAATGGGCAAAACTTGCGCCATTTAGCCAACCATGCGCCCTGCCATACTCGATCCGCTGTTTGCCTCCGTCTCATCGCTGCCCGGCGTCGGCCCGAAGATCGCCGACCTGATCGCGCGTGTCACCGGACGCGAGGATGCGGAAGACTGCCGGGTCGTCGATCTCTTGTTCCATGCGCCTTATTCGCTGATTGATCGCCGCAATCGTCCGGGCATCGCGCTCGCGCCGCAGGGAGCGATTGTCACCATCGAGGGACGCGTCGACCGGCATCAGCCGCCACCGGCCCGGACCAACCAGCCCTACCGGGTCTTTCTGCACGATGAGACGGGCGAACTCGCCCTCACCTTCTTCCGGGCAAAGGGAGACTGGCTGCACAAGACGCTTCCGGTCGACGAACAGGTCATGGTCAGCGGCAAGGTCGACTGGTTCAACGGCCGCGCCTCGATGATCCATCCGGATTTCATGGTGAAGGTATCGGAAGCCGAAAACCTGCCGCTTGTCGAGCCCGTCTATCCCATGACTGCGGGCCTCTCTTCGAAGACATTCCGCCGGACGATTGAAGCTGCAATCGCGCGCCTGCCCCAGTTCCCGGAATGGGCGGATCTGAGCCTCACGCAGCGCGAGGGCTTTCCTACCGTAACGGAAGCCTTTCAGGAACTGCACGATCCGCGGGACGAAACGGATATCGATCCCCAGTCCAAGGCACGCCGCCGCTTGGCCTATGACGAATTTCTCGCAGGCCAGGTGTCGCTGGCACTGGTGCGCCAGAAGATCCGCAAAGTGCCGGGACAGCCGATCCGGGTAAAGGGCGAGCTTGCCGCCCGTCTCGTTGCCGCGCTGCCCTTTTCGCTGACGCCGAGCCAGAAATCCTCTGTCGAGGATATCACCAAGGATATGGCAGGCGAAGACCGCATGCTGCGGCTGCTGCAGGGCGATGTCGGCGCCGGCAAGACGCTGGTGGCCCTTCTGGCGATGGCAGCCGCCGTCGAAGCCGGCGGCCAGGCCGTTCTGATGGCACCGACTGAAATCCTCGCCCGCCAGCATTTCTCGACCATCTCGAAACTGGCCGGTGCCGCAGGTGTCACGGTCGAACTGCTGACCGGCCGCACCAAGGGTCGCGAACGCGAAGCCATCGTCGAGCGGATTGCATCCGGCGAGGCCCAGATCGTCATCGGCACCCACGCGCTGTTCCAGGATACCGTGAGCTATCACAGCCTGATGCTGGCCGTCGTCGATGAGCAGCATCGGTTCGGCGTGCATCAGCGTCTGCGTCTGACCGCCAAGGGCATATCCCCGCATATGCTGGTCATGACCGCGACGCCCATCCCGCGCACGCTGGTGCTGGCAGCCTTCGGCGACATGGACGTGTCCAAGCTGACCGAAAAGCCGGCCGGCAGAAAGCCGATCCAGACCGTGACGATCCCGACCGAACGGATCGGCGACGTCGTCGGCCGCCTGCGCAGCGCCGTCGCAGAGGGAAAGAAGGCCTACTGGATCTGCCCGCTGGTCGAAGAATCGGATGTATCAGAACTCATGTCGGCCGAGGAGCGCTACGCGGTACTGGCCCGCGAACTCGGTGCCGACAATGTCGGCCTCGTGCATGGCCGAATGGCCGGACCGGAAAAAGACGCCGTCATGAGCGCCTTCAAGAACGGCGAGATCCGCCTGCTTGTCGCAACCACCGTCGTCGAGGTCGGCGTCGACGTGCCCGATGCGACGATCATGGTGATTGAACATGCGGAGCGGTTCGGTCTGGCGCAGCTCCACCAGTTGCGTGGGCGTGTGGGGCGTGGAGACGAAGCCTCCACCTGCATTCTTCTCTACAAGGGACCACTCAGCGAGACCGGCCACGCGCGCCTGTCGATTCTCCGCGACAGCGAGGACGGATTTCTGATCGCCGAGGAAGACCTGAAACTGCGTGGCGAGGGAGAGCTCCTCGGCACCCGCCAGTCAGGCACGCCAGGGTTCAAGATCGCAAGCCTCGAAGCACACGCGGATCTTCTCGAGATCGCCCGCAAGGACGCGACCTACCTCCTCGATCGAGATCCGGACCTCACAAGCGAACGCGGCGAGGCCGTACGCGCCCTGCTCTATCTACATCGACGCGACGAAGCGATCCGCTTCCTGCGCGCAGGCTAAAGGGCGGTCGGCGGAGTGGTAACAGTGGGCATGTCCTGCGGTGCCGGCAGGATCGGGACCTCGCCCGGCTTCGGCGTATAGGCCGGCGATATAAGCCCACCCGAGATCAACAGTTTGGCGCCCTCTTCCGGCGTCATGTCGAGCATGATGATCTGGCTTTTGCGCACGAACATCAGAAAACCTGCCGTCGGAACAGGCGTCGGAGGCATGAACACCGCCACCATCTCCTCGCCGTCCGCGTTAAGCTTCTCGGCAATCTCGCCCTGTGCATCGCCGGCAATGAACACCAGCACCCAGGTGCCGGGTGTCGGAAACTCCACCATGCCGCACTTCTTGAAGGACGTGGACTGTTCCTTCAGAACCGTCTCCAGGATCTGTTTGACGCTCTTGTAGATGGTCCGGATAAGCGGCATCTGGTTGAGGATCGACTCGCCGAAACTGACGATCGAGCGACCGATCAGGTTCCTGCCGAGAAAGCCGATGATGGTGATCATCACCATCGCCAGCAGCAGACCGGTGCCGGGAATCGTTACATCGAAGTAATATTGGGGGTCGTAACGCTGCGGGATGTAGGGCGTTACCCAGCTATCGGCCCAGTCGATGAAGGTAAAGGTAAGCCATATGGTGATCGCCAAAGGCGCGCATATGATCAGGCCTGTCAGGAAGTTGTTTCTGAGCCGACCGGCCAGCGATAAGCGCTCTGGGCTGTCGCTCATGAAAATTCCTTACCTGTGACTTGCATTGTCGCATTCATCGAATGCGACAATGCAAGATGCAATGCTGCGATGCAAGGGAAAGCAACCCTTTCCCGATCACTCCACAGTTACGGATTTGGCGAGGTTGCGAGGCTGATCGACATCGGTGCCCATAAACACGGCCGTATGGTAGGCGAGCAGCTGGATCGGCAGCGAAAAGATCATCGGTGAAATGATCTCGTCCACATTCGGCAGCACGATTGTCGCCATCGTCGGAAGTTTCGAGGCAGCGGCCCCCTTCTCGTCGGTGATGAAGATGATCTTGCCGCCGCGCGCCGCCACTTCCTGCATGTTCGAGACCGTCTTTTCGAAGAACCGGTCATGTGGTGCAATCACGATGACCGGCATGTG
The DNA here is from genome assembly GCF_001423425.1 of Rhizobium sp. Leaf306. GTDB lineage: Bacteria > Pseudomonadota > Alphaproteobacteria > Rhizobiales > Rhizobiaceae > Neorhizobium > Neorhizobium soli. The sequence continues at coordinate 815,280 of NZ_LMNX01000002.1, read as the reverse complement.
CTCGTCGATGAGGGCGATCGGTCCGTGCTTCAGTTCGCCGGCTGCGTAGCCTTCCGCGTGAATGTAGGAGATTTCCTTGAGTTTCAGAGCACCTTCCAGTGCAAGCGGATAGCTCGTGCCGCGACCAAGATAGAGCACATCCTTGAAGCGCGAAAGCTCTCGCGAAAGCGCCTCGATCTGCGGCTGGATGTCGTTCAATACCCGGCTCATGATTCGCGGCATCTCGGCTAAGTGCTTTACCATCGCCTTCTCGTCGCTCTCCGTCACTGTCCCACGAACGCGACCGGCGCCGATCGCAAGAGCCGCCAGAACCGCGAGCTGGCAGGTGAACGCCTTGGTCGAGGCGACACCTATCTCCGGTCCTGCGAGAATTGGAAAGACGGCATCCGATTCGCGCGCGATCGTCGATTCGCGGACATTGACGATGGCCCCGATCTTGAGCCCCTGATCCTTGCAGTAGCGCAGGGATGCGAGTGTATCGGCTGTCTCGCCGGACTGCGAGATGAACAGCGCCGCCTGGCTGGGCGACAGCGGCAGTTCGCGGTAGCGGAATTCCGAGGCGACGTCGATCTCGACGGGAAGGCGAGCGTACCGCTCGAACCAGTATTTGCCGATAAGACCGGACAGATAGGCCGTACCGCAGGCGGAGATCGCGAGACCGGACACCGTCGAGAAATCAATCGCCGTATCCGTCGGCTTCACCGTGTTGGTGGCAAAGTCGATGTAATGGGCAAGCGCATGGGAGATGATCTCCGGCTGCTCGTAGATCTCCTTCTCCATGAAGTGGCGATGGTTGCCCTTGTCGACCATGAAGGTCGCGGCCTGCGAAATCTGGCTCTTGCGGGTAACAGGCCTGCCTTCGTAGTCGATGACCTCGAGACGATCATGGGTGATGATGGCGCAGTCGCCATCGACCAGATAGGTGATCTCGTTGGTAAAGGGCGAAAGCGCAATTGCGTCCGATCCTAAGAACATCTCACCACGGCCATGACCGACGGCAAGCGGCGGTCCGAATCGGGCCGAAAAGATCGTGCCAGGCTCGTCCTCGAACATCACGACCAGTGCATAGGCACCAGAAACGCGGTTGAGCATGGCAAGCATCGCTTCGCGGTGCCCCAAGCCTTCGCGCGTGTAATGCGCCAGTAGATGCGCGACGACTTCCGTATCCGTCTGGCTGGTGAAGACAGCCCCTTCGGCGATCAGGGCGTCCTTGAGTTCGGAGAAATTCTCGATGATGCCGTTATGAACAACCGCGACTCCGTCGACGAAATGCGGATGCGCGTTCGTCTCGTTCGGAACGCCATGCGTCGCCCAGCGGGTATGGGCAATGCCTATCATGCCCGGCAGCGGCTCGCCATCGAGCTTCTTTTCGAGGTTGAACAGCTTGCCCTCGGCGCGGCGGCGATCGAGCTTGCCGTCGTGGATGGTGGCGACGCCAGCGGAATCATAGCCGCGGTATTCCAGCCGCCGCAACGCCTCGACCAGACGCGTCGCTACCGGCTCATGGCCTACGATCCCGACAATCCCGCACATATAGGCCTCTCCAATTCTTCTCGTTCGATCGCGAAGTCCTAGCCGATTGCCCTCGCCGTGCAATCACCGGCGCGGTCACTTTCGATGTCGAACAGTAACGCGAAATCCTTAATGGGTCGGACCTGCCGCTGCGGCCTGTTCGAAGCAGTTCTTGCCCCTCCCGCAGCGACGGATCCTTCCGTCTTCAATGTAGCCCCGGACGGCTACTTCGCCTTGGATGCCTTGATCGCCAGCGCGCGCTCGCGGATCACCTTTGCGCGGTCCGGCTTCACTTCCTGCCGGGCGCGACCAAGGGCCAGCGCATCGTCAGGCACATCCTCGGTAATCACACTGCCTGACGCGACATAGGCCCCGTCGCCGATCGACACCGGCGCAACCAATGACGAGTTGGATCCGATAAAGCTGTTCGCGCCGATCCGGGTCTCATGCTTGTTGACGCCGTCATAGTTGCAGGTGATCGTGCCGGCGCCGATATTGGCATGCGCGCCGATGACGGCATCGCCGATATAGGTGAGGTGGTTCACCTTGGCGCCCTCGCCCACCTTGCCGTTTTTCACCTCGCAGAAATTCCCGACCTTCGAGCCCTCGGCGAGATCAGCACCTGGCCGTAGCCGCGCGAATGGCCCGACTGTCGCACCCGAACTGACATGCGCACCTTCGATATGGGAAAACGCGTGGATGACCGCACCGCTATCGATCGTCACGCCCGGCCCGAACACCACATTCGGCTCGATCAGCGCGTCCTGTCCGATCTGCGTATCATAGGCCAGGAAAACTGTTTCCGGCGCAATCATGGTGACACCGGACACCATCAGTTCATGTCGGCGACGCTCCTGCCACAGGCGCTCGATGTAAGCCAGTTCCGCCCGGTTGTTGCAGCCGGTCAGTTCCGTTTCGGGCGCATCCACGGCAACGACCTTGCCGCCGTTCGCCCGGGCGATCTCCACGAGATCCGTCAGGTAATACTCGCCCTTGGCATTGGCATTGCCGATCTGTTCGAGCAGGGCCAGAGCCTTGGCACCGTTGATTGCCATCAGGCCGCTATTGCACCAGGTGACCTTGCGTTCCTCCTCAGTCGCATCCTTCTCCTCCCGGATGGCGACAAGTTCGCCATTCTCCACCAGAAGACGACCGTAGCCGGTCGGCTTGTCCGTGTGGAAGCCGATGACCACGACATCGGCGCCATTCTGCAACTCAGCCCGAGCGGCCATGAACGGGGCAGCGGTGATCAACGGAACGTCGGCATAGGCCACCAGAACGTCGTCGAAACCTTCCGCGATCGCGTCACGCGCCGCGAGAACTGCGTGTCCGGTGCCAAGCCGCTCCGTCTGCAGGAAAGCTTTGACCGATATCCCGCCGATTGCACCTGCCTTGGCAACCTTGTCTGCGTCGCGGCCGACCACAAGTGCTGCGTCCGTCATGCCGGCCGAAGCGACCGCTGCCATCACATGCGCGATCATCGGCCGCCCGGCGACCGGATGCAGCACTTTCGACATGGACGATTTCATTCTCGTACTGTCGCCAGCGGCAAGAATGACGGCAAGGCAGGAACGGCTCATTTCAGAATCTCCTTCGGCGATCGCCGCCTGTGTAGCAGCAAGTGTCTTGAAGGGCGATAAACGGCATATGTCCATCAGAAACAAAAAGGGCGCCGATGAAGGCGCCCTTTGAAATTCAGCTTATAGACGAGCTCACTTCGGAAGCTTGTCGTCCACGCCCTGGATGTAGAAGTTCATGCCGAGCAGAACGCCGTCCTCGGCCTTTTCGCCGGCCTTCAGCCACTCGGAACCGTCCTGCTTGTTGATCGGGCCGGTGAACGGATGCAGTTCGCCGGACTTGATCTTGGCTTCGGTCTCTTCGGCCATCGCCTTCACGTCGTCAGGCATATTGGTGTAGGGCGCCATCGTCAGGATACCGTCCTTCAGGCCGTCCCAGATCTGCTCGGACTTCCAGGAGCCGTCGAGAAGTGCCTTGGTGCGCTTGATGTAATAGGCGCCCCAGGTATCGACGATCGCAGTCAGCTGCGTCTTCGGACCGGCGGCGATCATGTCGGAGGCCTGACCGAATGCGAAAATGCCGCGTTCGGCTGCAACCTGCATCGGTGCCGTCGTGTCGGTGTGCTGGGTCAGGATATCGACGCCCTGGTCGACCAGTGCCTTGGCGGCATCGGCTTCCTTGCCCGGGTCGAACCAGGTGTTGGCCCATACGACCTTGAGCTTGAAATCAGGATTGACCGACTTCGCACCGAGTTCGAAAGCGTTGATGCCCATCACCACTTCCGGGATCGGGAAGGATGCGATGTAGCCGGCAACGCCCTTCTTCGACATCTTCGCAGCGATCTGGCCCTGGATGTAGCGGCCTTCGTAGAAGCGCGAATTGTAGGTCGCGAGGTTCGGACCAGCCTTGAAGCCGGTTGCATGTTCGAACTTCACGTCCGGGAATTTCGCGGCAACCTTCACGGTCGCATCCATGAAGCCGAACGAGGTCGTGTAGACGATCGCGCAACCGGAGCGGGCCATGCGCTCGATCGCACGTTCGGCATCCGGACCTTCCGGCACGCTTTCGAGGAACGGCGTCTCGATCTTGTCGCCAAGTGCCTTTTCCAGCTCGATACGGCCGCGATCATGCGCCTGGGTCCAGCCGCCGTCGGTCTTGGAACCGACATAGATGAAGCAGACCTTCTTCTTTTCCTGGGCCTGCGCGCCGGTCGAGAAACCACCCAGAAGGGCGGCCGACGCGGCTAGGGCGATAATCAGTTTCTTCATTTCCTAAACCTCTATTGGCTTGAAGACGGGGTGTGCTTACCGCGGTCACCGATCGGGGACGAATGCCTTTCCGAGCGAAGCCGGCGTATTGATGAGCGTCGTGCGACGATTATGCGAGATGATGATGAGGACGACAATAGTCGCCACGTAAGGAAGTGCGGACAGAACCTGGGACGGAATGCCGATACCGAACGCCTGCGCATGCAGCTGCCCGATCGTCACGGCCCCGAAAAGATAGCCGCCGGCGAGAACCCGCCATGGCCGCCACGAAGCAAAGACGACGAGCGCAAGCGCAATCCAGCCGCGTCCAGCCGACATGTTTTCCACCCATTGCGGCGTATACACAAGCGACAGCTGCGCACCGGCAAGACCCGCACAGGCGCCACCGAACAGCACTGCCAAATAGCGCGTGCGGATGACGTTGATGCCGAGCGCATGCGCCGATCCGTGGTTGTCGCCGATCGCGCGAAGCTTCAGGCCGCGACGGCTCTTGAACAGGAACCAGTTGATGCCGATGACAAGCGCGATAGACAGATAGAAGGTGAGATCCTGCGCGAAGAGAACGCGGCCGAAAAAGGGAATATCCGACAGGAGCGGAATGACGATCGGCTGCAGCTTGATGCCCGGCTGGCCGACGAAACTCTCGCCGAGCTGGCCGGAAATGCCGAGACCCAGGATCGTCAGCGCCAGTCCCGTCGCCACCTGGTTTGCCACCAGCGTCAGCGTCAGGAACCCGAACAGCAGCGAGAACAGCCCACCGCCGACAATGCCGGCGACGATGCCGATATAGGGCGAACCGGTCATCTGCGTCGCCGCAAAGGCGCAGACGGCGCCCATGATCATCATGCCTTCGACGCCGAGGTTGAGCACACCTGCACGTTCGGTGACGAGCTCGCCGAGCGCTGCGATGACGAGCGGCGTTGCGGCAGTGATGACGGTGAGAAGGATCGCCTCGAACATCAGCCCTTTGCCTCCGCCTGGCTTCCGGCAAAGATCAGCCGGATGCGGTAATGGATCAGCGTATCGCAGGACAGAACGAAGAACAGCAGCAGGCCTTGGAAGACGCGGCTGACCTTGTCGGAAATCCCGATCGAAAGCTGGGCTGCCTCACCGCCGAGATAGGTGAGCGCCAGAACGAGGCCCGACGCGATGATCCCGAGCGGATTGAGACGCCCCAGAAACGCGACGATGATCGCGGTGAAACCGTATCCGGGCGAGATAGACGGCTGTACGTGGCCGATCGAACCGGACACTTCCGAGATCCCCGCAAGCCCGGCAAGCCCGCCGGAGACCAGCATCGAGAACCACACCATCCGACGCGCCGAAAAGCCGGCGAAACGCCCTGCCCGTTCCGACTGGCCGAGCACCTGAACCTCGAAACCCTTCAACATGAAGCGCATCATGAACCAGAGCGCGACAGCGGCAATGATCGCGAACGCAAAGCCCCAATGGGCCCGGCCGGAGGCCAGCATTTCCGGCAGCACCGCTTCTATCTGGAAGCTCTTCGTCTGTGGAAAATTATAGCCCTGCGGGTCACGCCAAGGGCCGCGGACCAGCCAGTCGAGAAACAGCTGCGCGATATAGACCAGCATCAGGCTGGTCAGGATTTCGTTGGTGTTGAAACGCGTCTTCAAAAGTGCGGGAATGCCCGCGTAGAGCGCGCCGCCGGCAATGCCCATCAGAAGCATCAGCGGCAGGATCATCGGCGAATGCCACTCGGGATAAAGAACCGGCAGGATCGAACCCGTGATCGCCCCGATCGTGAACTGGCCCTCGGCGCCGATATTCCAGTTGTTCGAGCGGTAGCAGATCGAAAGCCCGACCGCGATCAGGATCAGCGGCGCGGCCTTGACGGCCAGTTCATGCAGCGACCAGACTTCGAGAAGCGGCTCGATGAAGAAGCTGTAGAGCGCCGAGCCCGGGTTCTTGCCGAGCGCCCAGAACAGGATCGCCCCGCCGATCAGTGTCAGCACCAGCGCCAGAAGCGGCGACAGAACTGAAAACAGCGTCGAGACACGGGCACGCTTTTGCAGTTCAATGCGCATGCGTTGCCTCCGGCGAGGACGGCATGGCGTCAGGGATGGAATGGCTCTCGTGGATGCCACCCATCATCAGCCCGATCCGCTCCAGCGACAGGCTGCCGACCGGATGCGGCTCCGACAACTTGCCCTCCGAGATCACAGCGATATTGGTTGCCACCTCAAAAATCTCATCAAGGTCCTGGCTGATCACGACGACGGCAGAGCCGGATTTCGCGAGATCGATCAGCGCCTGCCGGATGCGGCTCGCGGCCCCGGCATCGACGCCCCATGTCGGCTGGTTGACGATCATGATCGAAGGCTGCCGATCGAGTTCGCGCCCCACCACGAATTTCTGCAGATTGCCTCCCGAAAGCGAGCCGGCCAGCGGATTCTCTCCACTCTTGCGCACGTCCATCTGCTGGCAGATGCGTTTGGTAGCCAAGCGGATCGCACCGGAACGCACGATCGACGCCAGACCGCCCGACAGGAATGCCTTCCGGTCCGGCTGGCTGCGCGCCAGAAGCAGATTGTCGGTCAGCGACATGCCGGGCACGGCAGCATGACCATGCCGCTCCTCCGGCACGAAACTGGCACCGAGCAACCGCCGGCCATTGATGCCCGTGCGACCCACGGACTTGCCGCGGACCTTGATCCGGTCATCATCGGCAACCGGATATTCGCCCGACAGCGCGTCGAACAGTTCGCTCTGGCCATTGCCCGCAATGCCCGCAATCGCGAGGATCTCGCCCGCGCGCACGCGCATAGAAATATTCTTCAGGCTGACTGCGAACGGCGAGCGCGCCTTCACGGTCAAATCGGTCACATCGAGCTGCACGTCGCCGAGTGCCACCGTCTCGTCCCGATGCACCGCGGCAACTTCCGTCCCCACCATCATCCGGGCAAGTGACGCTGGCGTCTCCTGCCTCGGATCGCAGGCGCCGGTCACCTTGCCGTGGCGAAGAACGGTGGCGCGGTCGCAGATGCGACGCACTTCCTCCAGCCGGTGGCTGATATAAAGCACCGAGCGGCCCTCGGACTTCAGCTTGAAAAGCGTCTCGAACAACCGGTCCGCTTCCTGCGGCGTGAGCACGGAGGTCGGCTCGTCGAGAATGATCAGCTTCGGGTTCTGGAGGAGAGCCCGCACGATCTCGATCCGCTGGCGTTCACCGACCGAAAGGTCGGCCACATGCGCATAAGGATCAAGCGGCAGTCCGTACGCCTTGGAAAGCGAGGCAGCCTCTTCGGCGATCTTGGCAAGTGGTGTCTTCGGATCGAGCGAGAGCGCGATGTTTTCGGCAACCGTCAGCGCTTCGAACAGCGAGAAGTGCTGAAACACCATGCCGATGCCGAGCTGCCGGGCTTCCCCAGGCGAACCAATCGTCAACGGGTTCCCCTGCCAGACAATCTGCCCGCCCGATGGCTGAAGCACGCCGAACAGCATCTTGACGAGAGTGGATTTGCCGGCACCGTTTTCGCCGAGCAGCGCATGGATTTCACCCGGCGCGATATCGAGATCGATACCACTGCACGCAGCAAAATCGCCGAACAGCTTCGTCAGTCCACGGACCGACAAAAGCGAAGCAGCCTGCTCGCTCTCGGAAAAAGTCACGACGTCCCCTCGTTCACCCGCGCGCCCGGTCTTGAGTGCCGGTATTTCCGCGTCGCAGTTATTTCAAATGCTGAACCCGTCCGGTCTGACCGGATACTGGGTTGATATTGATACCGTTTTTGTTGCCTTGCACAACAGCAAAGAGACGCGTTGCGAAAAAACGCAGCTATTTTCCAAGACCTGGAAAAAGCTGCATGATGCCGCCGATGCAATAGAGATAAAGACTGCTGATCACGACGCCCCAGACGAGCCAGTCCGGTGACTGGAAATGCAGGAGCAGCGAGTAGCCGGCGAGCGCGCACCAGAGCAGGCAGATCCCGAGATTGAGCGGCCGCAGGCGCTTGACGCGCACCGGATGCAGGAAATTGATCGGCAGGAAAGTGGCAACGACCGACACCGAGACGACGATCATTGCCGTCGTGGCACTGGCATCGATGACGAACAGCGTCAGCACCACCATGTTCCAGACGACCGGGAAACCGGAGAAGAAGTACTCGTCGGTCTTCATGCCCATGTCGGCATAGTAGATCGCGCTCGAAACGACGATGGCGCCGGCCGCAACGAATGACCAGGGTTCGCCGATCATTCCACTTTGATAAAGCGCAAAGGCCGGCAGGAGAACGTAAGTCACGTAATCGATGATATTGTCGAGCGTATCGCCCGACCAGTTCGGCAGGACTTCCTTCACATGCACCTTGCGCGCAATCGGTCCGTCGATCCCGTCAACCAGAAGTGCCAGCCCCAGCCACCAGAACATGTCGACAAATCGATGTTCTGCCGCAGCCACGACACCGAGGAATGCCAGGAACGAGCCTGACGCCGTCAGGAGATGCACGGAGAAAGCCCGGATTTCCGCGTAAGGGACGTTCCGATAATTGAATAGTCGCCTGAACACGCGTCCCCCGCCTTTCCGTGAAGCCTGCGAGATATGCGGCCAATTGTCCCCGTTTGCAACTGCGCATGCCGGCGCACACCTGATTATGACCGGGAAAACCAGGATTTCTCTCGATCCCTCGTGGGCAGCGCGTGGCGAATCTGGCGCTGCTACGGCTGGAATTACGGCCAGCACTCTATAAATACGGTGAGAGCGAATGGCTCCGGAGGTGACAGATGCACGAGTTCGAAATTGCCGTCGTTGGCGGCGGCCTGACAGGATCGGTAGCGGCGCTGGCTTTTGGTCGAGCCGGCCGCAAAGTCGCGCTGATTTCGCCGGCATCCGAGCGAGACGATGGGCGCACGACCGCGCTGATGGATCAATCCATCCGCCTGCTGGATCGACTGGGCCTATGGGATATCATCGCACCCTCGGCAGCACCGCTGTCGATCATGCAGATCATCGACGGCACGACGCGGCTGCTGCGCGCGCCCACCACCCAGTTTCGCGCACAGGATGTCGGCCTTTACGCATTCGGCTACAACATTCCCAACAACGCTCTGTCTCCGGCGCTGGAAAAGGCGATCGACCTTGAGCCGAACGTGACCCGGTTCACCCATCAGGTCGACGCGTTTGATTTCTACGGTGATCGCGCCAGCCTCACCTTGTCGGACGGCTCGTCGATGTCCGTTGATCTGGTCATCGGCTCGGATGGGCGAAAGTCGAGCACGCGCGAGGCCGCCGGAATAGACGTCCGCCGCTGGTCCTACCCGCAGTCCGCCCTGGTGATGAACTTTGCCCATACGGTGCCGCATCACAACGTTTCGACGGAGTTCCATACCGAAACCGGTCCGTTCACGCAGGTTCCCCTACCCGGTTCCCGCTCCAGCCTCGTCTGGGTTGTGAGGCCCGAAGAAGCCGAGCGGTTGATGGCGACCGATCTCGACCAGCTGTCGCAGCTCGTCGAAGACCGCATGCAGTCGATGCTTGGAAAGGTGACCGTCGAAGCCGCCCCGCAGGCCTGGCCGCTTTCGAGCCTGATGGCAGACCGGTTCGGCAAGGGTCGTGTCGCACTTGTCGGCGAAGCCGCGCATGCCTTCCCCCCGATCGGCGCCCAAGGCCTCAACCTCTCGCTGCGTGACATCATCACGCTGAGCGATCTGGTGACGGACGAACCGGACAGACCGATTGGCGCGGATATCGGCGATCGTTTCAACCGGAGCCGCCGCCCCGATATCATGACCCGCACCTTCGGTGTCGATCTGCTCAACCGCTCACTCCTGTCGGACTTCCTGCCCGTCCAGATGCTCCGCGCCGGCGGCCTCCAGGTCTTGAAGAACGCTCCGCCTCTTCGCAATCTGATGATGCGGGAGGGCATCGAACCGGGCCGCGGACTGCGCGAGATCTTTTCGGGCCTAAGGAAGCAAGCCCGCAGATAGAAAACCGGAATGGATGAGATAGAGGATCGCTGGCAGGGTGAAGACCGAGGCCAGCGTGATAATCAGGATGCTCGCCGACGCGCGCTCCTGCCAGACGCCATATTGCTGGCTGATGACGAAGACATTGGTGGCCGTCGGCAGGGCTGACAGCAACGTCGCAGAGTAGATCCAGACCGGTTCGAACCCGCCGATCAGCGACAGAACCGAAAACGTCGTCAGTGGCAGTACGATCAGCTTGAAGACGGCAATATAGCCGATCTCGGCCGGAACACGCCGCACCGGCCGCAGCGCCAGTGTCACACCCATTGCAAAGAGCGCGCAGGGCGCCGCCGCTTGCGCCAGATAATCGACAAGCCGCTGCACCGGCTCGGCCGGCTGCCACGCCATCGCGGCGAATGCAAAGCCGACAGCTGTCGAGATGATGAACGGGTGCAGCAGAACCTTGCGGGCGATATCGCCCGCCACCGCCAGCGGTGATCGACCGTCGCCGCCGGCTGCCGCCATCATGGCGGGTGCCACGATGAAATGGGCGGCGTTCTCGAAGCAGACGATCAGCGCCACCGGAACGGCAGCCGCTTCGCCGAAAGCGAGCAGTGCAAGCCCCGGCCCCATATATCCGATGTTGCCGTAAGCGCCGGCAAACGCCTGGATCGTGCAGTCCTCGAATGACGTCTTGCGGATCAGGAACCCGATCAGGAACACCACCGTGAAGATCAAATAGGTCGCGAAGATCTCGCCAAGAATGAAGTCGACCCGCGCCAGTTGCTCCATCGGCGTGCGCGAGACGAGCTTGAAGAACAGCGCCGGAAGTGCCGCATAGATGATGAACGTGTTCATCCATCCAAGCGCCTCGGCCGGTTGTTTGGTGACCTTTGCGGCCACGTAGCCGATCAGGATCAATCCGAAAAACGGGAGCAGCAAGCCGATGATGTCGCCCATGCCGCCTTTAATCCTTACCGCGGTTGACCTTATGGCCGTTCCGTTAGCCGATTTGCATCAGGATTGGAAAGGTCTGCTGGAACCAGATCGCGGCTGACGTCACGAAACCGAAGATGAATGCAAGGCCGGTCAGGATCAGCAACACGCCCATCGCCTTCTCGACGTGACCGAGATGCCGTCGAAAGCGGGTGAGGAACCGCATGAAGGCACCGGAGAACCCGGCAGCGATCCAGAACGGCACGGCGAGACCGAGCGAATAGATTGCGAGCAGCATGGCGCCCTCGCCCACCGTATCGCGCGACGCGGCGACACCGAGGATCGCGCCGAGAACGGGACCGATGCACGGCGTCCAGCCGAACGCGAAAGCCAGCCCCATCACGTAGGCGCCAGACAGCGTCGCCGGCTGTCCACCGCCATGAAACCGCGCCTCGCGCGCAAGCAGGCCAATGCGGAACACGCCGAGGAAATTCAGGCCCATGATGATGATGATCACGCCGCCGATCTTGGAGAGCAGGTCGAGATGCTGCCGGAGAAGAACACCGATCGTCGACGCACCGGCGCCAAGCGCAACGAACACGGTCGCGAAACCGAGCGTGAAGAAGAACGCGGCCAAAAGAACCGCGCGGCGCGTATCCTTTGACCGCGACACGGCCGCATGCCCGTCGCGGAACTGGTCGACGGAAATGCCGGCCATGTAGCACAGGTAGGGCGGCACCAGCGGCAGGACGCACGGGGAAAGAAACGATAGAGCGCCGGCAATCAAGGCACTCAGAAGAGAGATATCAGCAATCGACACGTTTTGGTCCGCAGGTTTTGATCGGAAGTTTCCCACCGTGGAATCGATTGCACCTAAGCATGCCGCGCCCGGAAAGCCAGTCACCTTTTTGCGCGCAGGCGAAGCGACCGGGGAAAAGCGTTGAGGAACGCAATTTTGCACAGCTAGCGGGGTTGACCGCAAAGAGTGACCTGCATATGTTCCGCGCACTTTCAAAGGATGCCTCGGCAGTCTTTAGGGAGAGCGTAGCTCAGCTGGTAGAGCAACTGACTTTTAATCAGTAGGTCCAGGGTTCGAACCCCTGCGCTCTCACCATTTATCCAGATAATGTGGTGAAACTCGACGCTGGCGAAGATGGACTTCAGATGTTCCGTAGTCTTCGACCTGCATCAAATCATGTGAAATTCCCCCGATGATGAACAACCCTTGGTCAAAACCTGTCGTCGTCCTGATTGGCGAGCCGCCTGTCGAAACGACAGTCGAAACGACCCAGGCGGCGGCCTGGGCGATGATCGAGGACTGGCCTGTCGAAGACGGTCCGCTGATCGACCGTGCGCTGATCGTGTGCGCCGAAGTGGATGGTGGAAAACGCAAGCCGGAAGACGCCCGTGCGGCCTTCGTCGCTGCTGCCGAGGAAGCCGGCGTTCTCGTCAGCGCCTGAGACCAATAGCTGCCTATTGATCGCTTTCCGCTCACTCGTCACGGAACGTGTGGTTGATCTGATCCATCATCGGCTTGGTCAGATAGGAGATGACCGACCGGTCGGCGACCTTGATAAACACCTCCGCAGGCATTCCTGGATAGAGCGACAGGCCCTGTAACCGCGCGATATCGCCTGCATCAGGCGCAATCCGCACGATATAGGAGGCAGCGCCGCTACGCTGATCGACAACCGAATCGGGCGAGATCGACGAAATCTTGCCCTGGACTTCAGGCGTGGTCTTCTGGTCGAAAGCGCTGAAGCGTATGTCGACGCTTTGTCCCACGCTCAATTGGTCGATGCTGCGCAAAGCGACCTTCGCCTCGACCGTCAGGCTGCGCGTCTCCGGCGACAGAAGCATCAGCGCCTCGCCCGGATTGGCAACGCCGCCCACCGTGTGCAGCGCCAGCTGATAAATGTAACCGTCAAGCGGTGCGCGAACGTCGAGACGGTCGAGCTGGTCCTGTATGGCGATACGGCGTTCTTCTGATTCGGCGATCTTTGCCTCGACATCGGTCAGGTCACGCGCGTTTTCCGTCTGCCTGTCTTCGTCGAGCTGCAGGATCTGCAGGTTGATCTCGTTGATGCGGCCATGCGCCTGCGCCCGCGTCGCGATCATCCGTCCGCGATTGCCGTCAAGCTCGGCGCGCTGGCGCTTCAGCGTGTTGACACGCTGCATCGTCACGAGCTGCTTTTCGTAGAGCGAGCTGATAGCCGTGTGTTCCTCATCGATCAGCACAATCGAATCGTCGATCGACTTGATCTGCAGCGTGGCGCCCTCAATTTCTTCGGCCAGCTGGCTCTTCCGCTCGGCGAGCTGCTTCTTCATGCCCTCGAGCGAGGCGCGACGGCTAAGGAAGAACTGCTGTTCGCCTTCGATCAGGATGCGGTTCGTCTGGGAATTGATACCCGCGGCCTCGGCTTCCTTGACCGTGAAGTTCTCCTCACCGCGGCGTTCCGCCTGCAACCGCGCGCGCCGCGCGTAAAGCTGTGCCAGCGTGCTGTTGGTAATGCCGAGATTGGATTTGAGCGACGTACCATCCAGCCGCAGCAGGATGTCCCCCGCTTTGACATGCGCGCCTTCCTTGACGAGCAGCTCGGAGACAATACCGCCGGTCAGGTGCTGCACCTTCTTGGCATTGTCCTCGATCACGACACTGCCTTCGGCGACCACCGCATTCGACAATGTCGTGCTGAGCGCCCAGCCGCCGATGCCGCCGACAAGCAACACGCTCAACGTCGATACGAGCAGGATATGGCGCTTCAGCGATCGCTCGGCTGTTGTCATCTTGAGACCTATTGCCTTCCCTGTTCCGGGCTTTCCCCGACGACCTTGAGCGGCGAACTTCTCTCGTTCGGCTGGTTCTCGCGCCGAAGCACCTTCGAGAGCACCTCGTCCTTGGGACCAAAGGCCGCAAGACCACCGTCCTTCATCATCAGCACGAAATCCACGGCCGCGAGCGCACTCGGGCGGTGCGCGACCACGATCACGATGCCCCCGCGTTTGCGGATGCCGATGATCGCGTCCGTCAGCGCGACCTCGCCTTCCGAATCGAGATTGGAATTGGGCTCGTCCAGAACAACCAGAAACGGCTTGCCGAACAACGCACGCGCAAGCCCGATGCGTTGGCGTTGGCCGGCCGAAAGCATGGAACCACTCAAGCCAATATCGGTATCATAGCCGTTCGGCAGGCGCAGGATGAGGTCGTGGACCCCCGCAGCCTTTGCCGCCTCAATGACATCGGCCGCATCAGGGTTTTCACGAAACCGCGCAATGTTGTCCGAAACGCTGCCCGCAAAAAGTTCGATCTCCTGCGGAAGATATCCGAGATGGCGGCCACGGTCCTCGTCGCTCCACTGGTCGAGCGCTGCGCCATCCAGCCTGACACTGCCGCGATAGATCGGCCAGACGGCCGTCAGAGCCCGCACGAGCGATGATTTGCCGGATGCACTCGGTCCGATCACGCCGAGAGCGCTGCCGGCCTGAAGCGTAAACGATACATTGGAAATCACCAGTTTCTGCAGCCCAGCCGGGCCGCTCGATAGGCTCTCCACCGCCAGACTTTGCTTCGGTGCGGGCAGCGACAGAGGCATATCGGCCTCCGGCAGAGCATTGAGCATATGCCGCAACCGTTTCCAGGCCTGCTGGGCCGAAACGAAGCCGCGCCAGTTTGCAATCGCCTGCTCGACCGGGGCGAGCGCGCGGGAGGTAAGGATGGACGACGCGATGATGATGCCGCCGGATGCCTGGTTTTCGATGACGAGCACCGCGCCGACGGCCAGGACCGCCGACTGCAGCGCGATTCGAAAAATCTTGGTAACGGACAGGTATCCGTTCGAGGTATCGGAATTGGTCTGATAGCTGCTGCGATAGTTGGCGTTTGTCGCAGTCCATTGCCGTGAGAAGTCGTTTGCCATGCCCATGGCCTCAATGACTTCGGCATTGCGTTGTGCCGCCGAAAGAAAGGCGCTGCGCTGGCCGGTCAGTTCGTGCACTTTCTTGGCGGAAACCTGCGTGCTGCGATTGGTGAGGTAGGTGAGCACCATAAGGATGAGCGCCCCGCCGACTGCCATATAGCCGATGACCGGATGAAACAGAAAACAGATGGCGACATAGAACGGCAGCCACGGCAGGTCGAAAAAGGCCGGCGGCCCAGCGCTCGAGACAAACGAACGGACCTGGTCGAAATCCTTCATGATCGAAAGACCGTCGATCGACGCCTTCGTCTTGACCGGCGCCTTGAGCATCATCTTGAAAACCCGCGACCCCATCGTATCATCGATGATGCCGGCAATCCTTGTCAGCATGCGGCTGCGGGTAAGCTCGAACGCGCCTTGAAATAGATACAGCATCAATGCCAGCAAGCTGAGCGCGATCAGCGACGGGATGCTGCGGCTTGGGATGACGCGATCATAGACTTGCAGCATGAAGAATGAGCTGGTGAGGTAGAGCACGTTGACCAGTCCGCTCGCGACCGCGACCGCAACGAGACCGGTTCTGCTCCGCGCAATGGCTTCGCTCATCGGATCTTTGGAGGCTTGCCGTGGGGATCCCGAAGCGGTTTCGGCCATAATGCGCAATCCTGATGCAGGGATCACACCTATTACCCGTAACGGGTTTAAAGTTCAATAAAGCCGCGCGGCAGACAGATCGCCCCTGCACAAGTGCCCCGCTCTCGTCCAAGGACGTGCCGGGGCAAACCATTTGTCAATCAACAATCCGCAAAGTTCTAAAATCGGCCGCTATCACGAATTGGTTTACGGAACCTTACTTCAGGACCGCCGTTCTGACGGCAAAGGAGTCTCAGCATGAGAATAGTCTTCGTCGCTCTTATCGGTTCGGTCCTCAGTATTCTGGTGTTCAAGTATTCTGATCACTCGCTTGGCGATACGGAAATACTCGCGTCTCCGACACAGCTGTCGGCTGCCAACTAGGATCATCCCAAGGAGGACAAGGACCGGCTTACTTCATCGCGATCTCAAGCGATCGCATCACGAGAGGAAGTGCAAGCATGACCATTCGTAATATTCTGCTGGTGTGTTGTTCAGCTGCTGTTGGTGCCGTCTTTGTAATTCTTGTTGGCATTCCAAGCACGCCTGTTGCGCACGAGAAATCCGCTCGCTTGAGTGGCGCCGCGACTGAAACGGCGTTTCTTCCCGAGCGCTTCGGGGTCCCCCATCCAACCCGTTAATTTTTTTTGATGCGTAAACAAAAAAGGCCGGCGTCAGAAACGCCGGCCTTTTTGCATGCTGAATTGCTTTAGTGGATCGGCTTGCCGCCGTCTTCTTCTTCGAACGTCACTGCGACGTCACCATCTGCAGAGAGACGAACCTTGTCGCCTTCGACATCGGCAACGAGTTCAAGCGAAATGAAATGGTGATGGCCTTTATGGCTCCCCTCACCGCTATCCTTCTTGGTCAGCTTGATACGGTTTCCTTCAACGCGGTCAACCGTTCCGATGTGGACGCCGTCCGCACCGATCACTTCCGCATGTTCCTTGATAAGGGCGACATCGATCATCTGAGTTCTCCTTTGTGTGTTCAGCCATAACGCACAACCGCGAAGTTCGATGCAGTGCCTCCGATACATTACCGACATTTAAGTTGGCCACCGGCTGCTTTCATGCGAATGCCTCGTTCCAGAGTTGCAAAGCCGCGGTTTCGACGCGATCCCTCGCTAGACCGGAACGGCTCGCGCTATTTCCACCGCATCGAGGATAGCCATTGAACGTCCAGTCCACTCCCCCAGCCAGCCGTAAACAGGATGCGCCTGATCTCGCCGCGATCCTTGCGTCTTCGGGCAAGCGGAAAAAGCGTGGACGTTGGTTTGTCTGGCCTCTCCTCATCCTCATCGCCGCCGCAGCCCTGATGGCTTACTCTTATTTCGGCAGCAGCGGCCCACGATACGATTACACGACGCAGGCCGCAAAGCGCGGAGACCTTGCGGTAGTTGTCACTGCAACCGGTTCCGTCCAGCCGACCGATCAGGTGGACATATCGAGCGAGCTTTCCGGCACGGTCAGGAAAGTCAACGTGACCTATAACAGCGCGGTCAAGGCCGGCGATGTGCTGCTCGAACTGGATACCAGCAAGCAGGAAGCGGATGTGCAGAGCGCGCGCGCTCAACTTGCGTCCGCGAAGGCCAATGTCCTGAAGGCCGAGGCAGAAGCGGCTTCCGCGAAGATTTCATTCGACCGCCTGACGGCACTCGTCGCCAATCGCATTTCCAGCCAGCAGGATCTGGACGCGGCGCGCTATGCCTACGAGTCGGCCGTTGCGACGAAGGACATCAATCAGGCCGCGATCCTGTCCGCCGAAGCAAGCCTGAGGCTTGCCGAGGTTAACCTCGGCAAACTGACGATCGTATCTCCGATCGACGGGATCGTGCTGACCCGCGAAGTCGATCCCGGTGCAACGGTCGCCTCGTCGCTCAATGCACCGGTCCTCTTCACAATCGCCGGCGACCTCAAGCGCATGGAACTCCAGGTCTCCGTCGACGAGGCGGATGTCGGCCAGGTCAAGGACGGGCAGCCTGCGCGCTTCTCGGTCGACGCCTATCCGGAGCGGAGCTTTCCGGCCACAATCGAAACCGTCCGGTTCGCCTCCGAAACCGTGTCCAACGTCGTGACCTATAAGGCGATCCTGACCGTCGACAATGCCGATCTGCTGCTGCGGCCGGGCATGACCGCCACGTCAGACATCACGGTCCAGTCGGTCAAGGATGCGCTGCTTGTCCCGAACGCTGCGCTTCGTTACTCGCCGGCCGCCACCGCACGGCAGCGCGGCAATGTCCTCTCCCGGCTGTTCTCGCCACCACGCCCGCCCCGCAACCGCAATCGTGGCGAACAGGCAGCGAATAACACCCGCGCCGTCTGGGTGCTGCGCAACGGCGAAGCCCAGCGGGTGCCGGTCGAAACCGGGCCGACCGATGGCCAGTTCACGGTTCTGAAATCAGGCGAAATCCGCGACGGCGATGAACTGGTGACGGATGCCGTCGCAAGGGCGCAGTGATGGACCTCGCCGTCACGCCTGCCCCCCTCATCGCATTCGACAAGGTCTCGAAGTTCTACGGGCGCGGCGAAGCGACGATCCGGGCGCTGGACCAGATCGACCTTGCCATATCGGCTGGGGAATTCGTGTCGATCATGGGACCCTCCGGTTCGGGCAAGTCGACAGCGATGAACATTATCGGCGGGCTCGATATCCCCTCATCCGGCGAGTTTCTATTTCAAGGCGTTCCGACATCAGATTTCAGCCGCGAGCAGCGGACACTTCTGAGACGCCACATGCTGGGCTTCGTGTTCCAGGGGTTCAATCTTTTGGCTCGCACATCGGCCGTCGAAAACGTCGAGCTCCCGCTCGTCTATCGCGGCATGGCGCACAAGGAGCGGCGTGAGCGCGCAACTGCGGCGCTGGCGCAGGTCGGCCTCGCCGGACGCGAAGGCCATACCACCCAGGAACTGTCAGGTGGTCAGCAGCAGCGCGTCGCGATCGCCAGAGCCATTGTCACCGATCCGGCCGTCCTTCTCGCCGACGAGCCGACCGGCAATCTCGACACCAAGACCAGCATGGAGATCATGGATCTGATCACCCGGCTCAACCGCGACAACGGCATTACCGTCATCATGGTCACCCATGAGGAAGACATCGCAGCCTACGGGTCGCGTCTCTTGCGCTTTACCGATGGTCACCTCGTCTCCGACGAACCCAATCTCGAAAGGGCAAGCCATGCTGCTGGAAGCCGCTAAGCTCGCCTGGCGGGCAATCAGCCGCAATCTGCTGCGCTCCTTCCTCACGGTCCTCGGCGTCGTGATCGGTGTCGCCGCCGTCATCGCGATGGTGACGATCGGCAACGGTACGACTGCGAAGGTCCGCGACGAACTCTCGCGTCTCGGCACCAACACCCTGTTCATCCGCCCCGGTCAGTGGGGACCGGGACGCGCGAGCACGGAAGCCAAGCGCTTCAACGACAAGGATGTGCTGGCGATCAAGGAGCAGGTCTCCGGCCTTCGTGGCGTCGCACCGATCAATCGCGGGACTGCCACGGTCATCGCCGGCGGCGCCAACCATTCGTCGAGCGCGGTCGGCACCACCAACGACTATTTCATCGTGCAGGATTGGGATATGGCGCTCGGCCGCAATTTCAATCCGAACGAGGATCGCGGCAGCCATGCGGCCTGCATCATCGGCGAGACCGTCCGCAAACAGCTGTTCGGTGCTGCCAACCCGGTGGGACAGCTGATCCGGGTCAGCAACATCGCCTGCCCGGTCGTCGGCGTTCTCGCCGTCAAGGGTCAGTCCGGCATGGGCGACGACCAGGACGATACCGTCATCATGCCGCTGAAACTGCACCAGCGCCGGATCGGTGGAACGACGACGATTTCCAGCATCGTTATCTCTGCCCAGGACGGCGTCTCGACCGCCAAGGTCCAGTCGGACGTCGAAGGCCTCTTGCGCGAGCGGCGGCGCATCGCGATCGGACGCGATGACGACTTCTCCGTCAACGACATGTCGCAGATCGCGGCGGCGATGACGGGCACGACGGTCCTGCTGACGGGCCTTCTCGGCGCCGTTGCTGCCGTCAGCCTCTTGGTCGGCGGTATCGGCATCATGAATATCATGCTGGTGTCGGTCACCGAGCGCACCCGTGAGATCGGCATCCGGCTGGCGATCGGCGCGCTCGAAAGCCAGGTTCTCCGGCAGTTCCTCGTGGAGGCCGTGATGCTGTCGATCTTCGGCGGCGTGACGGGCATCATAACAGGCCTTGCACTCGCCTACGGCGTCGTCAGCTTTCTTCAGGTGCCGTTCGTTGCCAGCCCGACGATCATCCTTATGGCCTTCGCCTTTTCCGCAGCGATCGGCATGATCTTCGGTTACTTCCCGGCCCGACGGGCAGCCCAGCTCAACCCCATTGAGGCTTTGCGCCACGAATAGACAGCGCAATAAAAAAGGGCCTCGCGGCCCTTTCTCTTTAACATCTCAAATTATCGACTCAGGCAGCCGGAGATTGCGTGGTGCGCTGCTGCGCAAGCGCCGCAAGATCGGCAGGCTTCAGTTCGACCGATTCGCCGCAACCGCAGGCCGATGTCTGGTTCGGGTTCACGAAGGTAAATCCGGACCGCATCTTGGTCGTCTCGAAATCCATCTGGGTGCCGAGCAGGTAAAGAACGGCCGAAGGCTCGATCCACACCTTGGCGCCTTCCCGCTCGATCAGGTCGTCCTTTGCATTGGGCACAGTCACGAGATCGATCGTGTACTCCATGCCGGCGCAACCGCCCTTCTTGATACCGACGCGCAAGCCGAGCGCATCAGGACCGGAGTTCGAGGTGATCTGGTTGACGCGCTGTGCAGCAGCGTCGGTGATCGTCATGACAGCAAAGCCCATGGCATTCTTTCCTTCCACGACCGGGTTCAAGGCCCGGTGTTTCTAGACCTGGTGTTTCGAGAGTAAGTCTCGTGAGTCCAACTTAGTACCGGTGCCTTAACCGATCAATACCACCCGACAGCAACCTGCGCCTCTTCGGACATCCGCTCCGGCGTCCACGGCGGATCGAAGGTCATCTCGACCTCGACGCCGGACACGCCTTCGACGGCGCCGACGGCATTTTCCACCCAGCCTGGCATTTCGCCGGCAACCGGGCAACCGGGCGCTGTCAGCGTCATCATGATCTTCACCATCCGGTCGTCTTCAATATCGACCTTGTAGATCAATCCGAGTTCGAAGATATCGGCCGGAATTTCCGGATCATAGACGGTTTTCAAAGCCGCGACGATGTCGTCGGAAAGCCGCGCCACCTCGTCTTCGGGAATGGCGGACTGGATGATCCCCTCGCGGGCATCCCATTTCGGTATCTGGTCGTCCATAGCCTTCAAAAGTCCTTCAGGAAAAGAAATCGCGGGCGTAGTCGAGTGCATCTGCCAACGCA
The DNA here is from genome assembly GCF_001423425.1 of Rhizobium sp. Leaf306. Lineage (GTDB taxonomy): Bacteria > Pseudomonadota > Alphaproteobacteria > Rhizobiales > Rhizobiaceae > Neorhizobium > Neorhizobium soli. The sequence continues at coordinate 794,199 of NZ_LMNX01000002.1, read as the reverse complement.
TCCACTTCGGCCCGGGTATTGTACATGCCGAAGGATGCACGGCATGTGGAGGTAACGCCGAAGCGTTTCAAGAGTGGCATGGCGCAATGGGTGCCGGCTCTCACCGCCACACCGCGCCGGTCGATCACCATCGAGATGTCGTGCGCATGAATGCCGGCAAGCTCGAACGAGAAGATGGCGCCCTTGCCCGGCGCATTGCCGATGATCCGCAGCGAATTGATCGCACTCAGCCGCTGGGTCGCATAGGCAGTCAGATCCGCCTCGTGCCTTGCAATCGCATCACGGCCGACCTTGTCCATATAGTCCAGCGCATGACCGAGACCGATCGCCTGCACGATCGGCGGCGTGCCCGCCTCGAACCGGTGCGGCGGATCGTTGTAGGTGACAAAATCTTCGGCCACGTCGATGATCATCTCGCCACCGCCCATGAACGGCCGCATCTCTTTCAGACGGTCCGCCTTGCCATAGAGAACGCCGATACCCGAGGGACCGTAGAGCTTGTGGCCGGTCATCACGAACCAGTCGCAGTCGATATCGCGCACATCGATCGGCATGTGGACGGCGCTCTGGCTGCCGTCGACGAGAACGGGAATGCCGCGCTCGTGGGCGATGCGGCAGACTTCCTTGACCGGAACCACCGTTCCGAGCGCATTCGACATATGCGTGATGGCGACCAGCTTGGTCTTGTCCGTCAGCGCCTTTTCGAAGTCATCGAGATGAAACGCGCCGTCGTCATCGACGGGGATCCAGACGATCTTCGCGCCCTGGCGTTCGCGAATGAAGTGCCATGGCACGATGTTGGAATGGTGCTCCATGATGGTGATGACGATCTCGTCGCCTTCACCGATATGCGGCATTCCGTAACCATAGGCGACGGTGTTGATCGCCGCCGTCGAGTTGCTGGTGAAGATGATCTCGTCGACGGAACCTGCGTTCAGAAAGCGGCGCACCTTTTCGCGCGCGCCCTCATAGGCATCCGTTGCCGTGTTGGAGAGGTAGTGAAGGCCGCGATGCACATTGGCATACTCGTTCGAGTAGGAATGTGCGATCGCGTCGATCACGGCCTGCGGCTTCTGGGCAGAAGCCCCGTTGTCCAGATAGACCAGCGGCTTGTTGCCATGCACCATGGTCGAAAGGATCGGGAAATCCTTCCGGATCGCTTCGACGTCGTAAGCTGTCGCAGGGGTGATCTGGTCCATGTCATGCCTCATTTTATGAGACACACCTGAAAATCAGGCGTGCTTTTCGAGCCAGTCGGAGATGACGCCTTCCAGCGCTTCGACGAGCTTTTCTTCTTCCAGTTCCTCGACGATCTCCGCCACGAAGGCGTTGACCAGCATGGCACGGGCCCTGTTTTCCGGAACGCCGCGCGCCATCAGGTAGAAGAGATGGTTGCGGTCGATATCGGAAACCGTGGCGCCATGGCCGCAGATCACGTCGTCGGCAAAGATTTCCAGCTCCGGCTTCACCGAGAAATCGGCGTCGTCGGACATCAGAAGCGTATTGCACGCCATCTTCGCGTCGGTCTTCTGCGCGTCCGGGGCAACCTTGATCATGCCCTGGAACACACCGCTCGCCTTGTCGAACAGGACGTTGCGGATGATTTCCGTCGAGCTCGTGTGCGGAACGTTATGGCCGAGAACCATGGTCACGTCCGTATGGGTATCGCCCCCGAGCAGGTTGACGGCACGCAGCGTGAACTCCGATCCCTCGCCCTGAACCTCGACGCGAAGCTCCTGGCGCACCAGCTTGCCGCCGGCGTTGACGATGAACAATCGCAGCTTGCTATCGGTACCGAGCGATATGCGGATCTGACCGAGATGGGTGTCGTCAGCCCCTTGAGTCTGGAGGATGATCCAGGTGATCTCAGCGCCGTCCTGCAGCGTCAGGTCGCTGATCGACGATACGAGTGCCGCATCCTCAGTCACCGCGCAGTGACGCTCGATGATCGTTGCCTTGGACCGCGCTCCGAACACCGCCGGAAACCGCGTGTGGACCTGACCGGCACCGTGAACCGCCTGCAGTTCGATGGGCTGCTCGACCGCAACGTCCGCAGGTACGGAGAGCGCAAAGCCGTCCCGCACGAAGCTGCCGTTGATGCGAGCGATCGCGTCGTCCTTGTCGAACGCTGCCAGCCCAGCCACTGCCGAACCATCGGCAAGCTGGTCCCTGAAGACCGAAAGCTCGACGCCATCGATCGTCGCGCGGTTATCCGCCACGCCCTGAACGATCGACAGGACCTTAGCCCCTTCGACCAGCGGCGCGATCGGATCGACCGAAACGCCGCCGACGACACGCTCAGGAACCGAGCGCAGCAGGTTCTTCAGATCCGTATAGTGCCAGGACTCGATACGTCGCGTCGGCAGGCCCGACCGCTTCAGATCGTCGAGAAGACGATCTCGGGTTCCCGTAACGGCACCGTTGCCCGGCAGTTCGCCAACCTGGGCCGCAAAAGCCTCAACGAGCGCCGTTTCGGCGGCCGTCAGCCGGACGGGCTGATTGATTTGCATGTTCATGCCAAATTCCTTCCCGCGTCTCAGGCTGCTCTGCCGATGATGTCCGCGTAGCCATTGGCCTCGAGTTCGAGCGCCAGCGCCTTGTCACCGGTGCGGATGATCTGGCCCTTGTAGAGAACGTGAACCGTATCCGGCACGATATAGTCGAGCAGGCGCTGGTAGTGGGTGATGACGATCGTCGCACGATCCGGCGACTTCAGCGCATTGACGCCATCTGCCACGATCTTGAGGGCATCGATGTCGAGGCCGGAATCGGTCTCATCCAACACGCAGAGCAAAGGCTCGAGCAGCGCCATCTGGAGAATTTCCGCACGCTTCTTCTCGCCGCCGGAAAAACCGACATTGAGCGGACGCTTCAGCATGTCCATGTCGATCTTCAGCTCGCTGGCTGCTTCCTTGACGCGTCGGATAAAGTCCGGCGTCGTCAGTTCGGCTTCGCCGCGCGCCTTGCGCTGCTCGTTCATGGCCACCTTGAGGAACTGCATGGTGGCGACGCCCGGGATTTCGACCGGATACTGGAAGGCGAGGAAAATGCCCTTGGAGGCACGCTCCGCCGGATCGAGCTCAAGAATGCTCTCACCGTTCAGAAGGACTTCGCCCTCGGTGACTTCATAGTCCGGACGGCCGGACAGGATGTAGGACAGCGTCGACTTGCCCGAGCCGTTCGGCCCCATGATGGCGGCAACTTCGCCAGCCTTCACGGTAAGGTTCAGGCCACGGATGATTTCGGTGCCGTCTTCGGCAATGCGGGCATGCAGGTTTTTGATCTCAAGCATAGGTCTATCTTTCCGGATACTCTTTAGTGACGCGCCAGGCGCGCTATTCAAATGACAGGCCGATCAGCCGACGGAGCCTTCGAGCGAAATCCCGATCAGCTTCTGCGCTTCGACCGCAAATTCCATCGGCAGCTGCTGGATGACATCCTTGACGAAGCCGTTGACGATCAGGGCGATCGCTTCTTCTTCGGGAATGCCGCGCTGCATGACGTAGAACTTCTGGTCGTCGGAAATTTTCGAGGTCGTCGCTTCGTGCTCGATCTGGCCCGACGAGTTCTTCACGTCGATGTAAGGCACGGTATGCGCACCGCACTTGTCGCCGATCAGAAGCGAATCGCAGTTGGTGAAGTTACGGGCGTTTTCAGCCTTGCGGTGGATGGAGACCTGACCGCGATAGGTGTTCTGCGAGACGCCTGCCGAAATCCCCTTCGAGATGATACGGCTCGACGTGTTCTTGCCGAGGTGGATCATCTTGGTGCCCGAGTCGATCTGCTGGTGACCGTTCGACACGGCGATCGAGTAGAACTCGCCGCGGCTATCGTCACCACGTAGGATGCAGGACGGGTATTTCCAGGTGATCGCCGAACCGGTCTCGACCTGGGTCCAGGAAATCTTGGATCGGTGGCCGCGGCAATCGCCACGCTTGGTGACGAAGTTGTAGATACCGCCCTTGCCCTGGGCATCGCCCGGGTACCAGTTCTGAACGGTCGAATACTTGATCTCGGCATCGTCGAGAGCAACAAGTTCGACCACTGCGGCATGCAGCTGGTTCTCGTCACGCTGCGGCGCCGTGCAGCCTTCGAGATAGGACACGTAAGCGCCTTCCTCGGCAATGATCAGCGTGCGTTCGAACTGGCCGGTGTTCTTCTCGTTGATACGGAAGTAGGTGGACAGTTCCATCGGGCAGCGAACGCCCTTCGGCACGAACACGAACGAGCCGTCCGTAAACACCGCAGCATTCAGCGTGGCGTAATAGTTGTCGGTGGCCGAAACGACGGTGCCGAGATACTGCTTGATCAGGTCCGGATGCTCGCGAATGGCTTCCGAGATCGACATGAAGATCACGCCGGCCTTCTGAAGTTCCTTCTTGAAGGTCGTGACAACAGACACGGAATCGAACACCGCATCGACGGCAACACGCGGTCTGTCGACGCCGGCAAGGATTTCCTGCTCGCGCAGCGGAATGCCAAGCTTTTCATAAACGCGCAGCAGCTCGGGATCGACTTCCTCGAGCGACTTGGGACCGGACGTGGTCTTCGGCGCGGCATAGTAATAGAGATCGTTGAAGTCGATCTTCGGATAATCGACGCGCGCCCAGGTGGGCTCTTCCATCGTCAGCCAGCGCTTGTAGGCGTCGAGACGCCATTCCAGCATCCATTCGGGCTCCTGCTTCTTGGCGGAAATGAAGCGGATTATGTCTTCCGAAAGGCCCTTGGGCGCCTTGTCCACTTCGATGATGGTTTCGAAGCCGTATTTGTACTGATCGATATCGATCCCACGGACCTGATCGATTGTTTCCTGGACAGCTGGCATTTTCATTCTCCAAATCTTGCCGGCTCAAATTCCGGCAATTCTGTCATGTCTCCGGGAGGCTTTGTTCCCCCCGTATGTAGGCGCCAAAAGGCGGTTTTCACACCTTTAGGCAAGTAGAAAGTTCCGCTCTCTCAAATTAGAGCGCTGTTACGCCGCAACGCCTTGGGCCTTGCGACGGGATGCGATTTTGGCAAATGCCGCAACCGCACGCGTAATGTCTTCGTCTGTCGTGTCGGGGCCGAGCGAGATGCGCAGGGCACCCAGCTGTGGATCCCGGCCCATCGCCGTCAGCACATGACTCTCGCCGACCTTGCCCGAAGAGCAGGCCGAACCGGCCGAAAGCGCGATGCCCTCGATATCGAAGGCGATCTGACCCGTTTCCGCCTTCAGCCCAGGCAGGGTGAAGAAGCAGGTATTGCCGACGCGGGAAACATCCGCCCCGTGGATCATCACATCGGCAGCAGCCTTGCGCATCTCGCCTTCGAGCCGATCCCGCAACGCGCCGATACCGGTATTGCGCGCATCGAGGTCTTCGCTCATCGCCGCAGCCGCCGCGCCGAAGCCGACGATCGCGTGAAAATTCTCGGTCCCCGAACGGTGACCCTTCTCCTGCCCGCCGCCGCGTATCAGCGGCTTCGGCATCAACACTTCGCCGCGCGAAATCAGGGCGCCGACACCTTTCGGTCCGCCGATCTTGTGCGACGAGATCACGATGAAGTCGGCATCAAGCCTGACGATGTCGACCGGGATGCGACCGACGGCTTGCACCGCATCCACAACCAGAAGCCCGCGATGCCTGTGGACGATCTCTGCAGCCTCCGCCACCGGCTGGATCACGCCCGTCTCGTTATTGACCAGCATCAGCCCGACCATCGGAAGACCGAGTGAATGGTCATGCGCCGCCAACAGAGTTTCCAGCGCCAAAAGATCCGCGATGCCTGTGGGCGTCACCGGTATCTCGATCACCTGCGCAGGATCGAATCTTCCGCCTTCCCGGATCGCGGGATGCTCGATCGCCGAAACGTAAAGAGCGCCGATCGCGACCGGCGAACGGCCCATCCGGTAGTCAGGCGTCAGAACGTGGTTCGAGGCCTCCGTCGCACCGCTGGTAAAGGTAACATGCGCCGGATCTGCGCCGACCAAGGCCGCAACATGGCGCCGCGCCTTGTCGACGGCCGCGCGCGCCAACCGGCCCTCACCATGCACCGACGACGCGTTGCCGGGAAGCTGAAGTGCCTCCAGCATCGCAGCACGCGCCGGCGCACTCAAAGGTGCCGTCGCGTTCCAGTCAAGATAGGTGCGGTTCAACGCCATTGCCTGATCAGATTCCGTCCCTAATTACCGTTGGGTCTCATCTAGGGTTGCCGCAGGCCGCATTTTTCTTGAAATTCCGGCCACGCTTGCCTTAAGAGACATCGCATCGGGCGCTGCCAAGGCGGCCCCAATTTCGAATGGTTCTAAACTGGGTTTTAGAAAAGCTGAGCGGCTTCGTCAAGTCAAACTCGACGGAAGAACCGTGGATAGCAACCCAGTCTGGCATCAGATCACGTTTGACCGACCGGAGTACCGATGCCCGAAGTGATTTTCAACGGCCCTGCAGGCCGCCTGGAGGGCCGTTATCAGCCTTCCAAGGAAAAGAGCGCGCCGATCGCCATCATCCTGCATCCGCATCCGCAGTTCGGCGGCACGATGAACAACCAGATCGTATACCAGCTCTTCTACATGTTCCAGAAGCGCGGTTTCACGACGCTCCGCTTCAACTTCCGTTCGATCGGACGCAGCCAGGGCGAATTCGACCACGGCGCCGGCGAACTGTCCGACGCAGCCTCGGCACTAGACTGGGTGCAGAGCCTGCATCCGGATTCGAAAAGCTGCTGGGTCGGCGGTTATTCCTTCGGCGCCTGGATCGGCATGCAGCTTCTGATGCGCCGCCCGGAAATCGAAGGCTTCATCTCCGTTGCGCCGCAGCCGAACATCTACGACTTCTCGTTCCTGGCGCCCTGCCCCTCCTCCGGCCTGATCATCAACGGCGATGCCGATAGAGTTGCGCCTGAAAAGGACGTCAACGGCCTGGTCGAGAAGCTGAAGACCCAGAAGGGCATCCTCATCACGCACAAGATCATCGAGGGCGCGAACCACTTCTTCAACGGCCAGACCGAGACGCTGATGGGCGAATGCGAGGATTACCTCGATCGCCGCCTCAATGGCGAACTCGTCCCCGAGCCGGCTGCCAAGCGCATCCGATAAGACGACTGTGCATCGAAGAAACAAAAATGGCCGCGTTTGCGGCCATTTTCGTATCTTCAGTTGACCGGTCGCACATGTGCCGCACGCGGACGCCCATCGTCTGACGTCGCTTCATGAACCCGGTTACGGCCGGCCCGCTTCGCGGCATAGAGCGCCACATCCGCCTGCCGGAACATTTCGTCGAGCGCGTCGGGGCTGGTGAGATTGGCGACGCCGAAACTCGCCGTGATCCTTGAGGTGGGTGGCAGACCCGCCACCGACATCGCCATCGTGCCGCCCCTCAGAGCCTGAGCCACCATCAGCGCCACGTCCATCGGCGTGTTGGGAAGGAACACGGAGAACTCTTCGCCGCCCATCCGGCCGACGATTGCTTCTTTTGGCGCGCAGGAGGAAAGCAAGGTCCCAAAACTCTGGATCACCATATCTCCGGCATGATGCCCATAGGTGTCATTGATGGTCTTGAACCTGTCGAGATCGCATAAAACCACCGCATGCGGTCCGTTTGGAAACGTCGCGATTGCGGATCTCACCCGGCGCTCGAAGCCGCGCCGGTTTGCAAGGCCCGACAGAGCGTCGCTTTCCGACACGCTGCGTTCATCCGCCATGATTTCGAGCACCAGCACCGACAGCAGTGTCAGGCCGACCGCGACCATCAGAACAGCCGTCAGGCTCTGGGAGATCAGCGCATAGTCGGTGCGGATATAGTCTGTCGCGACGGACCCGGCACCAACGGCGATCGCAAGTACGGCCTTCGCGATGAAGTGTACCCCTGTGACCGCAAGGAGCGCGCACACGACCTTGTCGATCAGCAGTTGCCGGTTCGAGCGCAACAAAGCCTGCAGAACCACGCCGGCGCTTGCGAGGATAACCAGGGCAAACGGAGTCTGGTAGGAAAATGCGTGAAGCGGCGTGCCGGGCCGCAGATCATAGACGAAGACGTTTCCGAAGGAGCTGACGGCGAACATCAATCCGGCAAGTCGACGGTTGATGCGAACGTCATAGAGACTGCCAATGCCGAAAAGCAGGAAAATCATGCCACCGAGAACGGTTGCAAAAGCTCCGATCGCCCAGGGACGCGGAAAGGGCAGATAGGCGACGGCAATCTCGCAAACAGCGGCCAGTGAAGCGACGCCGAAACCGGCCCCGAACCAAAGCGCGGCAACGCGCGACCGACTGCGGGTGGAAACAACCGCAAACACGATACAGAAACATATCGCGACGACGAAATTCACCCCCAGGAAAAAAACTGCCCCGTTCATCAACCCAACAATGCATTTAGAAAATAAGGAATGCCGCAGTCCTGCCTTCACCTTAGTGGCTTGGCAGAAAACAAAAGATTAATGAACCATGACGGCGAGTCACAGATAAGTGCAAGCGCATTTCGCTGCATTTTTGGAGTGATAAACCACCAAAACAGTGCTAGACGCCGGCTCTCAAGACAAAAAACGCATCCACAGAGAAGTAAGATGTCCAGGTTCAAGTCCGATTTCCTCCACACGCTCGATGAGCGTGGCTTCATTCACCAGATTTCCGACGAATCGGGTCTCGACGAACTGTTCGCCAAGGAAACCGTGACGGCCTATATTGGCTTTGACCCGACGGCACCAAGCCTCCATGCGGGCGGTCTCATCCAGATCATGATGCTGCACTGGATGCAGCAGACCGGCCACCGGCCGATCTCGCTGATGGGCGGCGGCACCGGCATGGTCGGCGATCCATCGTTCAAGGATGACGCGCGCCAGTTGATGACGATCGACACGATCGAAAGCAATATCGCTTCCATCAAGCGCGTCTTTTCCAACTACCTGAGCTACGGCGAAGGTCAGAAGGATGCGCTGATGATCAACAACGGCGACTGGCTGCGCGATCTCAACTACCTCGAATTCCTGCGCGATGTCGGCCGTCATTTCTCGGTCAACCGCATGCTGTCCTTCGACAGCGTCAAGACGCGCCTGGACCGCGAGCAGTCGCTGTCCTTCCTCGAATTCAACTACATGATCCTTCAGGCCTATGATTTCGTGGAGCTCAACCAGCGTTACGGCTGCCGCCTGCAGATGGGCGGCTCCGACCAGTGGGGCAATATCGTCAACGGGATCGACCTTGGTCACCGCATGGGGACACCGCAGCTCTACGCCCTCACTTCACCGCTTCTGACGACATCGTCGGGTGCGAAGATGGGCAAGTCCATGAACGGCGCGGTCTGGCTCAATCCGGACATGCTGTCGGCCTATGACTTCTGGCAGTACTGGCGCAACACCGAGGACGCGGACGTCTCGCGCTTCCTGAAGCTCTACACCACGCTGCCCATGGACGAGATTGCCCGCCTCTCAGCACTTGCCGGTTCGGAAATCAACGAGGTCAAGAAGATCCTCGCGACGGAAGTCACCGCCATGCTGCACGGCCGCGACAATGCCGAACAAGCGGCTGAAACCGCCCGCAAGACGTTCGAGGAAGGTGCGCTCGCCGACAACCTGCCGTCGATCGACGTCGCATCGTCGGAACTGGAGGCTGGTCTTGGCCTCCTGGCACTGATCGTCAAGGCAGGCCTTGCAGCCTCCAACGGCGAAGCTCGCCGGCATATCCAGGGTGGCGCCGTGCGCATCAACGATACGGCGGTCTCGGACGAACGCGCCGTCATCGGCACCGGCGACGTCACGGCCGACGGCGTGATCAAGCTGTCGCTCGGCAAGAAGAAGCATATCCTCGTCCGCCCGGCCTGAGTGCCAGCGGTCTGCAGAACAGTGAGAAGGCCTCGTTCGCGGGGCCTTTTTTTATTGGAACTCGAAGATCTGCCGGAACACGCCGGGCGCGATGATCGACAGCGGATTGATCGTCAGCTTCGGCTTGTCGAACACACCTTCGAGCTTGAAGGTGATGCCGATCAGTCCGCGGTCTCGTCCGTTGCCGAGAATGGCACCGATCAGCGGAAGCTCGCCGAAAAGCCGGTTGATGCCATAGGCCGGCATGAAGGTGCCGGTCATGTCCATGCTGCCGCGGGCGTCGCGCAGCATGCCCTGGAATGTCGCGCCGATCTGCTCGCCACGAACGATGCCGTTGGCAACAGAGAGCGCACCGTTTCTGTAGACGAGCGAGGCAAAACCGCGCTGGAAGCGCGCGGCGTTGAGGTCGATCTCCTTCTTGACCGCCTTGCTGAGGCTTTCCCCATCCCGGCCCACAGGGGTCGATACCAGCGATTGCAGGCGCTGCTCGTCTATCAAAGCAAAGCTTCGGATGTCGACATTGCCGGCCCAGTCAGACCCTTGCGATCGCAGCCGCAAATTGAGGAGACCGCCCCGCATGTTGTTGTAGATATTGGCAAACCGCACGACGGCGCCGGCGTCGCCGCTGGTCATCGAGATCGTGTTGCCCTTCGTTATGTCGCTGACAACGGCCTGCCCGCTTTCCGTTACGGCGGAAAGATCGGCCGAGGCGATGTCGCCATCGCGTATCGCAAACAACAGAGTGACGTTTGACAGGGCCTCGTCGTTGAAGCCGACCATGCGATCGAGCTTGGCACGGATCGTCGCGCCACCGCTGCTTTTGGCAGAGGAACCCGACCCACTTGCACTAGGCGTAGCCGAGCGAAGTTTGGTGATGATAGGCCTTATATCGGCAGAGGATCCGCCGATCGACACATCGAAGACACCCTTCGACTGCTTCACCGCAACGCTGAAATTATCGGACGGCGACAGGCGGGCGCTCGAAAACTCCGCCGACGCGAGGCTACCATTGGTGAGGACGATATTGCCCTGCGCGCCAAACCCGTCGCCCACCAGTTCGAAGTTCTTGAGCTCTGTCCGCTGGAGGCCCTCCCCGGCAATCTCGAACTGCGCCTTGGCACCGACGCCGTTGCCCTTCGTCCAGCCGATGCCCGGGATGGAGAGCGCAGAGCGCGTCAGATCGAGGCTGACGCCTTGCCTGGTATCATCGAGCCTGGTCAGTTCCACGCTGATCGTGCCCTGGACGATCTCCGAGAGACCGGGCACCAGTTTGTCCCGCTGGCTGTCGCTGAGGACTGCCTTGATGACCTGTTCACGCTTGACAGTCGACGCGCTGTCGATCGGCTGCACGAGGGTGACGTCTGCAGGCACCTCGTCGATCGCAGCCTTCGCGCTCAGTCTGGCGGCCTGCGGATCGATATCGAGCGTGCCGTCGATATTGGAAATCTTGCGCCCGGACACCGGCGTCGCCAGCGCAACGTCGCGCAGGTCCGCATGCGCATTCCAGACCGGCTTCGGCGGATTCTGGTCATTGACCAGACCAAACTGCGCCTTCACATCCACCTTGGCAGTGCCGGAAAAATCCGATGGCTTGAACTCTGTGTTTTTGAGGCCGTTGATGGGCTTGAAACTCGTGAGTTCCGCGATGGCATCCGCCGGCCCGCTCAGCTTCAGCGCGATATCGGCCATCAGCGGCTTCGCGTAGGTCGATGGGATCGAGAAACGCCCTCCCTCAACCTTGACCGCGCGCCCCGACGGAAAAAACGAACCCGCCTGCGTGATGTCGACCTGCATCGCTTCGCCCTTCAGGTCGAAACGGCCGTAGATGTCGCGAAGCGGCGGGATGTCGGCGGGCAGGTTGACGCGCCCGTCGGCAAGGTCGAAACTGATCTGCAGTTCGTTGCGGTTGAGATCGAGCGGAACGCCCGGTCCCTTCATGCGTCCTGCCGGAATGAAGACGGCGATGGAGCCGTTGCTCAGCGTTCCCCCGAACATGTTTCCCATCACCCAGTCGCGTGCCTTGCGGGCCATCCAGAAGGGCCAGAGCTGCTTGATTGCAGTCACCTGCATCTGTGGCAACTGACCGCCGAAGCTGATTTCCGGAGACTGCGTGCCGAAGCGCACTTTCAGCGCAGCGGCCATCCGCCCAAGCGGACTGGACATCGCCATCTCGTCGAACTGCAACTCGCGATCGGCCGAGAGATAGCGTCCGACGGCTTTCAGATCGAACTGTGCCGGTTCTTCGGCGTTCGACGCGCCGGCTGCTGTTCCGCCGCTGACGAGGAGATCGAGACCGAACCCCGGCCGGTGGTCTGCCGGATCGACCCTGTTGAGATCGACGACCGCGCCGGTGAACGGAAGGACAGTCGGGCCAAAACGCGCTTCCGATCTCTGGATTTCGATCGCGTCCTTGGTGAAATCATAGGCGACATCGATATCCGCGCCGCTGAAGGGCTGCTCGATACTGTCGAAATAGAACCGTCCGGGCGACTGCTTGAGCTTTGCGGTGATGACCGGAACAGTGGTCTCGCGCGAACGGGTGGCAGCAAGTTCAAGATCGACGGCACTGTCCAGCCCTTCGCGCGGCATCCCGGCTGCATCCCGATGCAACAGGAAGGACGTCACGTCCAGCCCCATGAGCTTTGCGGAAAGTCCGGTCGTCACGCCTTCGATAGTCTGGGATCCTGCCACCAGCGTTGCCTGGCGGTCGTTAAGGCTGACGATCCCCCTGATATCGATCTCGCCCTCGATGTTGCGCTGCATATTGAGCTCGTTGACGACGAACATCAGCGGCTTCTGGCCAGGGGCAGACGGCAGCACGATTTCGATGCCGGCAATCCTAACGAAAGCGGTGCCGGTACGCTCGATCAGGCCGCGCACTTCATCAAGGCGCTGGAACGCCTGCTCGAGCAGCTTCGGCATCGCATCGACGCGAACCTGCGACAGCGCCATAGGGTCGCCTGCCGGCAACTGCGCCGTCTCCAGCCGAATGCCTTGCGCGGAAATGTTGTTGATGGAAACGCGGCCGCCGAGAAGCTTCATCGGATCGATCGCCATCCGCAGCGCTTCGGCACGGCTCAGCCGCTGACCGCTCGCTTGCTCGACGATATCCACGTCGCGCGCCTCGATCGCGATCCGCATCACCGAATCAAACCGGATCGCCGTCGAACCGACCGAAGCGACATAACGGGGTCCGATCGCGTTGTTGAGGGCCGACTGGGCCCGCGCCGTCAGCGCGCCGTCGACGACGCCGCTCTCGATGGCGACAATCGCAGTTCCGGCAGCAGCCAGAATCAGCATCGTAAACAGCAAAAAGGTCTTGCCCACGCGGCGCATGCGCGATCGGCGCGGTGGGCAGTGTACGATAATGGGATCTTCCGCCTGTGCAGAGGGAAGTTCGTGCAGCGGAACCATATCCTTGCGGTTGAAGCTGACCTTTTCGCCGCGAATTTCCGCCATCAGGCTGACATTACCTTCTCAAGACCCGCTGCAGCCTGACTAGACGCAACGGGCACCAATAGACTACCGATGGGCCGACAATTGCTCAAGATCCCGGCGAAAGAAAGGAAATTCATGTCTGAATTGGCCATTGGCGACATCGCCCCACAGTTCGATATTCCCCGCGACGGCGGTGGTACCGTCTCGCTGCAGACGTTCGCCGGCAAGCCGGTGGTTCTCTACTTCTATCCAAAGGACGATACCAGCGGCTGCACCACCGAAGCGCTGGCGTTCACGGCCCTCCTCCCCGAGTTCGAAAAAACCGGCGCCGCCGTCATCGGCGTGTCCCCGGACACGGTGAAGAAGCACGACAAGTTCGTCGAGAAACATGCGCTCGCAGTGATCCTCGGATCGGACGAGGATACCGCCGTCGCAAATCTCTACGGCGTCTGGAAGGAAAAGAGCATGTACGGGCGCAAGTACATGGGAATCGACCGCACGACGTTCCTGATCGATGCCCATGGCCGGATCGCAAATGTCTGGCCGAAGGTAAAGGTTGCCGGTCACGCCGAAGAGGTGCTGAAAGCCGTACAGACCCTGTAAGACAGCCACCTCCCTGTCGCATGTTGATGCGAAATTGCGGTGTCACGCCTCCTGCCCTGCGGCACGAAAAACAACGGTTTGTTAACTATAAAGCGGTCTAGTGCGGAGGAAGGATCACCGCGCACGACTCGTCTCATGCGCATCTTCAGGAGCAGAAGGTGGCAAACGGAACTCAAAGCCGCGTTTTTGGAAATCGTGCTCCCGAGCACGTTCTCATTCTCGCAAGCGGCGAAAAGATCCGCCACATGACGATCCGCCCCTGGATGGCGGCAGTCTCCGTCTGCGTCGTCGGCGCGTTGGCGATCGGATATCTCGGCGCCACCAGCTATCTCGTGATCCGCGACGATCTGATCGGCGCAACGATGGCGCGCCAGGCGCGCATGCAGCATGATTACGAAGACCGGATCTCTGCCCTGCGCGCCCAGCTCGACCGCATCACATCCCGTCAGTTGCTCGATCAGCAGGTCGTGGAGCAAAAGGTCGAGAAACTGCTTGAACAGCAAAACGCCCTCTTTTCGCGGCACGGCAAACTTGGTTCGCTTCTAGACCGCGCGGAAGAATCGGGCATCGTCCCGTCCGCCGGCACCTCGTCGTCACCAGCTTCAGCCTATCAGGCAGAAGGCAAGGACAAGCAGACATCCGTCAGTCATGGACTGGACGCGATCGAAGGCCTGTTGTCGAACCATTCCGCTCCGGCGGATCTCGGCGTCGCCAATCCATTGGCCTACACCCCGCTTCGCGAAAATCTCGCGGATCGAGCCGACCGCATCTTTTCCAAGGTGACTCTGTCCTTGAAGGACATCGAGAAGCGCCAGATCGTCAAGATCGCCGATCTCACCACTGGCGCATCGCAGACGGCAGACGCCATCACGTCCATCCTCCGGCGTACGGGCGTGCAGGTCGCGGCCGCTCCTCCGACCGAACCGGACCCGGGTATCGGTGGCCCCTACGTCCAGCCTCAGCTGTTCTCGGACACGTTCGACACATCGCTCGATGATCTCGATTCCGCGCTTAACCGTCTCGAAAGCGTCCGCGACGTGGCGCGCGAGCTGCCATTCGGAAACCCGGCTCCAGGCCGTTCCGTCACCAGCCGGTTTGGTAACCGGATGGACCCGTTTGTCGGACGCCTCGCGCTGCATGCAGGCATCGATTTTCAAGCCGAGACCGGTGACGACGTGAAAAGTACGGGCGCCGGCAAAGTCGTTGTCGCCGGTCCCTCAGCAGGCTATGGCAATCTGGTCGAGATCGATCATGGCCAAGGCATAACCACGCGCTATGGCCACATGTCGCGCATCCTTGTCAGAGCCGGAGAAACCGTGGCTCCCGGCGAGGTGATCGGACGTGCAGGCTCCACCGGACGGTCCACGGGACCGCATGTTCATTACGAAGTGCGACGCGACGGTTCGCCGGTCGACCCCGTGCATTTCCTGAACGCCGGTATGAAGCTCGATAATTATCTCAATTAGGCCGCAAAGATGCGCGAGAGGTCCGGAATGGGTCATGCGTTGCGAAACTGAGCGCGTTCGACAACACATTGGAAGCCTTCCCGCCTCTATTCACCACATCCGGCAGCAATATTCCGGGATTTCTTGACTTTCCGGCATTTTGGTCCTATGTCGCGGGCCAGTTGTCGTACGCCAGTTACCGTCGGCACCGGATCACTTCCCCGAATTGCAACGGAAACAGATTTCCCTTTGACCACATTCGCTGATCTTGGCCTGAGCCAGAAAGTCCTCTCTGCAGTCACCGACTCGGGCTACACCATCCCGACACCGATCCAGGCTGGTGCCATCCCCTTTGCCCTGCAGCGCCGCGATATCTGCGGCATCGCTCAGACGGGAACAGGCAAGACGGCATCCTTCGTGCTGCCGATGCTGACACTTCTGGAAAAAGGCCGTGCCCGCGCCCGCATGCCGCGGACGCTGATCCTCGAGCCGACCCGCGAACTCGCGGCACAGGTCGCCGAGAACTTCGAAAAATACGGCAAGAATCACAAGCTGAACGTCGCTCTCCTGATCGGCGGCGTGTCGTTCGACGAGCAGGATCGCAAGCTTGAGCGCGGCGCCGATGTGCTGATCTGCACGCCAGGCCGCCTGCTCGACCATTGCGAGCGCGGCAAGTTGCTGATGACCGGCGTAGAGATCCTGGTGATCGACGAAGCCGACCGCATGCTGGACATGGGCTTCATCCCGGATATCGAAAAGATCGCCAAGATGATCCCGTTCACGCGTCAGACGCTGTTTTTCTCGGCAACCATGCCGCCGGAAATCCAGAAGCTGGCCGACCGCTTCCTGCAGAACCCGGAACGCATCGAGGTGGCAAAGCCTTCTTCGACAGCAACGACGGTGACGCAGCGCCTGGTCGCCGCTCACAACAAGGATTACGAGAAGCGGGCAACCCTTCGCGACCTGATCCGCGCGCAGGACGACCTGAAGAACGCGATCATCTTCTGCAACCGCAAGAAGGATGTCGCCGACCTGTTCCGCTCGCTCGAGCGCCACGGCTTCTCGGTCGGCGCGCTCCATGGCGACATGGATCAGCGCTCGCGTACCAACATGCTGGCAGGCTTCAAGGACAACCAGATCACGCTACTGGTCGCCTCCGACGTCGCAGCGCGCGGTCTCGATATTCCCGACGTCAGCCACGTCTTCAACTTCGACGTTCCAATCCATGCGGAAGACTATGTCCACCGCATCGGCCGTACCGGCCGTGCAGGACGGTCCGGTCGTGCGTTCACGCTTGTGACAAAATCCGATGCTAAGTATCTCGATGCCATCGAAAAGCTGATCACTCAAAAGATCGAATGGCTGAACGGTGACATCGCTGCCCTGCCGGCACCGATGGAAAGCAGCGACAAGGGTCAGGAACGCGGCCAGGGTCGCGATCGTGGCGGCAAGCGTGGCGAGCGCGACAAGGATCGCGGTCGCGGCAAGCGCGCCGAGCAGACCAGGAGCGTAGAAGCTCCGGTCAAGATTGCAGAACCGACGAGCCAGGATGATCGGAGCCAGACGGAAAATATGATTGAAGCCAGGGTAGAAGACGTAAAGCGCGAACGTAGCGCCGACAGGAAGCCGCAGAACAATGGCGCACAACGCGCTCCTCGCCCGGCCCCTGCTCCGAATCCTGCCAATGACGACAACCGCGAGCGTCGCCGTCACTACCGCGACCACGATGACGGCCCGACACCAGTCGGTTTCGGCGACGACATTCCGGCATTCATGCTGATCGTCGCCAACGCCAAGGTCTGAATTTGTCCTTGAGACCCGGCATAGACTTTCCCGGCGTCGGCGCCGGGTTGGTCATTTTACGCGACGATGGGAGGGTTCTCCTCTGCCGTCGCCTGAAGGCGCCGGAAGCCGGTTGCTGGAACATCGTCGGCGGCAAGGTCGATAAGATGGAGCCGTCCGCGGATGCGGCACGTCGTGAGGCCGAGGAAGAAACCGGCCTGTCGATCGGCAAAGTTGAGTTTCTCTGCACGACTGAACAGATCCTCCCGGAAGACGCACAACACTGGATCTCCATGATCTACGTCACACGCGATTTCTCCGGCGAGCCACGCTTGACCGAACCGGACAAGCTTTCGGATCTGGGATGGTTTGACCCTACCGATCCGCCAATGCCACTCTCGGTCTTCTCGATCCGCGCATTTGAACATCTTTCCAAAATCTGAACACACAACTTCCAGCCCGCGGCGGACGTTGATAAAACAGCAACGCAAAAAGCCGTCCCGGTTTCCCGGAACGGCTGCCCGTGATGAAAACAGCGTTGTATTTTACGTCAGATGGAAACGCACCGACTGCTCGGTAAGCCTGCATCTCCCATTACGATGCCTATTTTAGCGCGAAACCTATTGCCTATTCAATACGCGAAATCTTGCCGTGCCAAAAATATAGGTTACTTGTCGATTTCACTCCGGATTGCGGCCTCGTAGGCCAGTCTTGTCCACTTTGACATGAGGTCGGGGTCCTCGAACGCATCTCCCGGTACCGTCCAGTAAGGCATCATCACGGACTTGCCCTTCTTGCCTTCGTAGCTCCACTGCCTCGCGCCTGCAGAAGCGAACTCAGGCGCGCTCACGGCATCGGCTTTCAGCATCAGTTCGTCGCGCAGCTCGATCGCGACGATGAGGCCCTGATGGTAGATGCCCTTGCCGCCGAACATCCGACGGATGCTGACGGGCCCGAGACCTTCGAACATCTCTTCGATCGCAATATTATCCATCGTTACGTCCTCAGAACGCCACCTGCAGCAATGACGGCTTCGGGCGTATCCACATCAAGATGGGCTGCCGGACCGATATCGACATCGATCACCGGAAGACCGGAGGTTTCGATAATCGCCCTTGCGCCGACATCGCCCTGCAGGTTCCGTACAGCATCATAGGTGGCGCGCGGCAGAATAACCGGATTGCCGCGCTTGCCGTTGGAGACTGCGCGCACGATCGCCTCGCCACCGGCGTCCCCAAAGGCACCGAGCAAGGCATCGATATGGCTGACGGTCACGCCCGGCATATCTGCCAGCATGACGAGGACCCCATCTGCTGCCGCGACATCGGGCCTCGTGAAGCCGGCAATCAGAGAACTCGCCATCCCCGCTTCATGGGAGGGGTTGTCTTGGAGACGGACCGCGAGCGATGAAAGCTCGGCCGCAATATCCTGCTGTCGGTGACCGGTGACAACGACCACGGGTGTGGCCTTCGAGGCCAACAGCATCTCGGCGGAGCGGCGCACGAGCGGCACACCGTCAAACTCAGCAAGCAGCTTGTGAAGGCCACTTTCTCCCATGCGCCTGGCCTGACCGGCGGCCAACAGGACAGCCGCAACCGAAAGCGAGACATCGTCCTTGCTCTCGCTGCGGTCCCGCGGCGCAGGCCTTGTCGGGATCTCCATCAAAAGTCCTCCCACACCCAGTGCGGCAATATCGTCCGATGTCGGTCTTTCACCGGCAAGCAGCCGGTGGAGCATCCAGTCAAAACCGTTTTCCTTCGGAGACCGTGCACAACCGGGGGCTCCCAGTACCGTGACACCACCAATATGGCCGTAAACAAGAAGATTGCCGGGATCGACCGGCATGCCGACGCGGATCACCTCACCGCCACCGGCTCGGATCGCAGCCGGAATGACGTCCTCTTCATCGGCAACGGCGGACGCACCAAACACGATCACCAGCGAAGGCTCGCGACAGTTCCCGAGATCAAGCGCCTGCAGTGCGCCGGTCAGGGCGTCATGCGTATGCGGAATACGGATTTCGCGCACCAGTGTGCTGCCCGAAAGTGCAAGCCGCTGCTCGATGAGCTTCGCCGTTCGGTCCATCACCGACGTCTTCAGCGTCGGAAGCTCCGTTGCAATCAACGTGACAGCATGAGCCTCGAACGGTTTGACCTCAAACGGTGTAGAAGCCCCAAGCAGCGCCACAGCCTTCCCGAGACAATCGCCATCGACAGCGAGCGGAATGATCTTGAACGTTGCGACCATGTCGCCTGCCTTGACCGATACGCGATCCTTGAGACAGGCAAGCGTGATCGACGGGTCCACGCCGTTGAGCGCGTTGACGACGTGCGTGTTGGCGACGAACAGACCGGCCGTTGCCGCATAAACGTTGACACGTCCCGTTGCTGGCTCCGAAAACGTGAGGTGATCAGGTGCGATTGCCGCAGCCAGCATTCCCGCCGCATTGTCTTCAAGAACGTCTCCCGCATCTAGCCGCACGCCTATGACGGAAGCGATACCCTCTTCGCGAAGACGCTCGATGTCATCAGGCGCTAGCCGGTGACCCTTGTGCAGTCGTCCGCGCTGACCTTCAAACCGGATTGAATGGGCGAGCACGATGTTTTCGGCCTCACGCAACGGGAAGCTGGCGTATTTCATCCCCTAACCCTGCGTAAGGAGGTCGCGCCGGCGCAACGACCTGACGATGTCGGCAAGTGTGGCAAGCGCAATCTCGGCCGGGTTCGCAGCACCGATGTCGAGACCGATCGGCGCTGAAATCCGGGCAATCTCCGCCTCGGAATGTCCCATATCCTTCAGTCGATCAGCGCGCTTCGCATGAGTCTTGCGGCTACCGAGCGCGCCGACATAAAAACAGCCCGCCTTCAGCGCCTGTGACAAGGGAAAATCATCGATCTTCGGATCATGCGTCAGGGCCGCGACAGCCGTATAGCTATCGAACGGTCGCTCTCTCAGCACGTCTTCGGGCCACTCCGCGATGACATCGACATCACCAAACCGTTCTTCGGTGGCAAAGGCTGTCCGAGGATCGATGATCGTGAGGTCGTAGCCCGCCACCGGCGCCAGACGGGCGAGCGCCTGGCTGATATGAACAGCGCCAATCACAACGATCCTTGGCGGCGGCAGATAGACATTGATAAACAGAATGCGGTTGTCGATTTCGACGCTCGTGGCCTTGCCGCTGCGCATCGCGTCCGCGATGCCGGCACCAAGCGGACCCTCCGGAACCGTTTCCTCGGAAACAAGAGAAATTTCGCCCGACGCAAGGTCGGTTATTGTCGCCGAGGCGCGTCTTTCCTGACGGGCGCCGTTGAGACGAGCCAGATCATCGAACTTCATCGGCCGAGCCTTTCCACATAGACGCGGATCTTGCCGCCGCAGGAAAGCCCGACCTGCCACGCCGTCTCATCGGCAACGCCGAATTCCAGCATCTTCGGCGTGCCTGACGAAATCACCTCGATCGCCTCGGTAATCACCGCACCCTCGACGCAGCCACCCGAAACGGAGCCGACGAAATTTCCCTCGCCATCGATCGCAAGATGGCTTCCGATCGGACGTGGTGCAGATCCCCAGGTCTCGACGACGGTTGCGATCGCCACATCGCGGCCGCTTTCGGCCCAATTCTGGGCGGTGACGAGTGGATCAAGACTGGATGTGACGGTCATCGGTGCCTTTCAGACGGCAATTTTCGAAACACGCATCGGCGCGTTGTGACGATATGGAAGCCTTACCCGCGCTTTTCCACGTCTGCGCGCAGTTTTTATCGTCGTGACGCGATTCTCTTTGACCGGTCGGATGGGAAAGCTAAATGTGCTGGAACGCAAGCCGCAATGAGTTAAGGGAAGGCATGGACATTCGCACTTTGATATCAGCCGGCCTGTTTGCCTCATTCCTCGCTGCTCCGTCTGCATCGGCTGCGATCATCGGCGTGGTCGCACCGAAATCGGGTCCATACGCCCTCCTCGGAGCCCAGATCTACCAAGGCGCCCGTGCGGCCGCTGAGGCCAATGGCGATACGCTGGTGGAGCTGGACGAGAGCTGTGACGAGAATGGCGGGCTCGCGGTATCGAAGTCTCTGACGGATGCAAAGGCCAGCGCGGCCATCGGCTTCCTCTGCGTGGAAACGCTGACGACAGCGCTGCCCGCTCTGAAGGCCGCCACTATTCCAGCCGTTTCGGTCTCGGTGCGGTCGAAGATCCTGATGGAGGATGCACTTCGCAACGACTGGCCGTTTTTCCGTCTGGCACCAACCGAAACCGCCGAAGCGGATGCTGTTGCATCTGCCATCCTATCCCGCTGGAAGGCCGAGCCGATCGCATTCATCGACGACGGCACGATCTATGGCCGCGAGCTCTCAAGCGCCGTTCGCCAGAAGCTGGAACCGTCAGGCATCCGCCCCGCGTTCACCGACGTGTTCAGGCCAGGCCAGGAGCAACAGATCGCTCTCGTCCGCCGCCTGTCAAAGGCCGGCGCGACCCATGTCTTTATCGGTGGCGACCGCAACGATACCGCCATCATCGTTCGCGACGCTGCAGCCGAACGTGTTCCCCTGACAGTCATGGGCGGAGATGCGCTGCGTGCCGCAAACCGTCCTGTTGGCCTTGCCAACGGCGTGCTCGCGGCAGCCCTTCCGGATTACGCGGTGGCGCCTGAAGCTTCCACCGCCGTCACGCAACTTCGCGCAGGCAATGTCGAGCCGGAAGGCTACGTTCTGCCCGCTTATGCGGCAACGGAACTTGTTCACCGGGCGGTGACCGAGACGTCCAATGGTCGTTCCCTGACCGACACTCTTGCGGCAGGCTCCTTCACGACCGCGATCGGTCCTGTCGCCTTCGGCCCGGACCACGAATTAAAGCAGAACCCGTTCCGTCTGGTGGAGTGGCAAGGTACGGACTTTGTGGAGATAGGGCCCGCCACCGACTGATGGTCTGGCCAGGCGATTGTTCCTGTCGCCACGGGATGATAAAGCCTCCCTCAAACCGGAGACCCATCCCATGACCCTGCCGATCCGCATCGCCCCGTCCATCCTTGCCGCCGATTTTGCCAAGCTTGGCCAGGAAGTCATCGACGTTGTGCAGGCCGGCGCCGACTGGGTGCATCTTGACGTCATGGATGGTCATTTCGTCCCGAACATTTCGTTCGGACCAGATGTCATCAAGTCGCTGCGACCGCATACGGATGCGTTCTTCGACTGCCATCTGATGATTGCACCGGCCGACCCCTTTCTTGAGGCCTTCGCCAAGGCTGGCTGCGACAGCATTACCGTCCACGCTGAATCGGGCCCTCACCTGCATCGCTCCCTGCAGACAATCCGCAGCCTCGGCAAGAAGGTAGGCGTGACACTCAACCCGGCAACGTCGCTGTCGGCGCTCGAAAACGTGCTCGATGACGTCGATCTGATCCTCATCATGAGCGTCAATCCAGGCTTTGGCGGCCAGAAATTCGTCCCCGCCATGCTCGACAAGATCCGTGCGACGAAGTCCCTGATCGGTGACCGCCCGATCGAGATCGAAGTCGACGGCGGCATCACCGCAGACACGATCGGCGCTGCGAGCGCTGCCGGCGCCAACGTCTTCGTTGCCGGCTCCGCCATCTACAAGGGTGACGGCATCGACGCCTATCGCCGCAATATCGAAGCACTGAGAACAGCGGCAAGCAGCGCGCGCTAACCATCCGGCGCCCTCTTCCCTGCAAACAAACCCGAAGTTATTGAGCTTTGGCCCGCTTGTTGCTACAGGCTGGGCAACACTTGACAGGAAAGCCGCACGCTCATGATCCCTCGCTATTCCCGGCCCGAGATGGTCGCCATCTGGTCGCCAGAGACGAAGTTCCGCATCTGGTTCGAAATCGAGGCGCATGCCTGCGACGCGCTTGCCGCCATCGGCGTGATCCCGAAGTCGGCGGCCGAGACGATCTGGGAAAAAGGCGGCAGCGCAACATTCGATGTCGCGCGCATCGACGAGATCGAAGCCGTCACCAAGCATGACGTCATCGCCTTCCTCACCCACCTTGCCGAATTCGTCGGCCCCGACAGCCGGTTCATCCACCAGGGCATGACATCCTCGGACGTCCTCGACACCTGTTTCAACATCCAGCTCGTGCGAGCGACCGACATCCTTATCGCCGGCATCGATCGCGTTCTTGAAGCCCTCAAGACCCGCGCCTTCGAGCACAAGGATACGGTCCGCATCGGCCGCAGCCACGGCATCCATGCCGAACCGACGACGATGGGCCTAACCTTTGCGCGCTTCTATGCGGAAATGTATCGCAACAAGACCCGTCTGCTCGAAGCCCGCGAAGAAGTTGCCACCTGCGCGATCTCAGGCGCCGTCGGTACGTTCGCCAACATCGATCCCCGCGTCGAGGAGCATGTCGCAGCAGCGCTCGGCCTGAAGGCAGAACCGGTTTCCACGCAGGTCATCCCGCGCGACCGTCATGCGATGTATTTCGCGGTCCTCGGCGTTATCGCTTCGTCGATCGAAAACGTCGCGATCGAAATTCGCCACATGCAGCGCACGGAAGTTCTGGAAGCGGAAGAATTCTTCTCGCCCGGCCAGAAGGGCTCGTCGGCCATGCCGCACAAGCGCAATCCGGTTCTCACCGAAAACCTGACCGGTCTTGCTCGCCTCGTGCGCATGTCGGTGGTTCCGGCGATGGAAAACGTTGCTCTATGGCACGAGCGTGACATCAGTCACTCGAGCGTCGAACGCGCCATCGGCCCGGATACGACCGTCACCCTCGACTTCGCCCTCAACCGTCTCGCCGGCGTCATCGAAAAGCTGGTGATCTACCCAGAGAACATGTTGAAGAACATGAACAAGTTCAAGGGTCTGGTCATGAGCCAGCGCGTCCTTCTGGCGCTTACGCAGGCAGGCACGTCGCGCGAGGATGCGTATCGCCTCGTTCAGCGCAACGCCATGAAGGTCTGGGAGGAAGGCAAGGACTTCCTCGAAGAGCTGCTGGCCGATCAGGAAGTCCGGGCCGCCCTTTCCGAGGAAGAGATCCGTGAGAAGTTCGACCTCGGCTACCACACCAAGCATGTCGACACGATCTTTACCCGGGTCTTTGGCGAAGCCTGATACCAGCAACTTGATATTGAAATCACACAAACACAGATAAGCGGCATGAAAGCATCCGAAGCCGATATCCTCATCATCCCGGGTTACACCAATTCCGGCCCAGGCCACTGGCAAACGCGGTGGGAGTCTAAACTCGCCACCGCCCGCCGGGTCGAGCAATCGGAATGGGCAAAGCCGGTCAAAGACGACTGGGTCCAGCGGCTCGCGGACGAAGTGAATGCTTCGACGCGACCCGTTGTGCTCGTCGCGCACTCGCTTGGCGTGGCAACAGCCATCCACGCGATTCCTCTTTTCAAGAAGAAGGTCGCCGGCGCGTTTCTGGTTGCACCGCCCGAGGTGGCCAATCCGAAGATCAGACCCAAGCACCTGATGACGTTCGGACCCTACCCGCGCGATCCACTGCCGTTTCCGACCTTGACCGTCGCCAGCCGCAACGATCCTTTCGGCTCCTACGATCACGGCGACGATATCGCCGCGTCCTGGGGATCGGTACTGGTCGATGCGGGCGAGTCCGGGCATATCAACGAAGAATCAGGGCATGGTCCATGGCCGGAGGGTACGATGGTGTTTGCCCAGTTCCTCGGCAAACTGAAGCCCTGACCTTGGCGGTCACGCCGGAATCATGACGCATTTTTCCTGCTAGGCTGGAGCGCTGTCGCGGTACACGACTGAGTCGTCTGCGGCCTATGCGGTAGAGGGAGCCGGCATAGCTTTTTTCATCGGGATGAAAACCGGACGGAAGGCCCCCGCATTGTGAAATGCGATCTTTTCCGATATGGACCCCACAAACACGATCCATTGCGCCTGCCCCGGGTGCCAACAACGAGAAAACAATCATGAACCGTCGCCGCCGTATTTACGAAGGCAAGGCAAAGATCCTTTACGAAGGCCCGGAGCCAGGCACGCTGATCCAGTTCTTCAAGGACGATGCCACAGCCTTCAACAAGAAGAAGCACGGTGTGATCGACGGCAAGGGCGTTCTGAACAACCGCATTTCGGAATATCTCTTCACACACCTGAACAAGATCGGCATTCCCACGCATTTCATTCGTCGGCTGAACATGCGCGAGCAGCTGATCAAGGAAGTGGAGATGATCCCGCTCGAGATCGTCGTGCGCAACGTCGCCGCCGGCTCGCTGTCGGAACGTCTGGGCATCGAGGAAGGCACCGTTCTTCCCCGCTCGATCATCGAATTCTACTACAAGTCCGATCAGCTTGCCGATCCGATGGTGTCCGAAGAGCACATCACCGCCTTCGGTTGGGCAAACCCGGCCGAGCTCGATGATGTCATGGCGCTCGCCATCCGCGTCAACGACTTCCTGTCCGGCCTTTTCCTCGGTGTCGGCATCCAGCTCGTCGATTTCAAGATCGAATGCGGCCGCCTTTTCGAAGGCGACATGATGCGCATCATCCTGGCTGACGAGATCTCGCCCGACAGCTGCCGTCTCTGGGATATTGAGACGAAGGAAAAGATGGACAAGGATCGGTTCCGCCGCGATCTCGGCGGTCTGGTCGAAGCCTATTCCGAGGTGGCGCGCCGTCTCGGCATCATCAACGAAAACGAGCCGCTCCGCGGGACCGGCCCGGTTCTTGTCAAGTAATTCGGGGGATATTCAGTGATCAAGGCACGCGTGACCGTTACGCTCAAGAACGGCGTTCTAGACCCGCAGGGCAAGGCCATCGAAGGCGCGCTCGGAAGCTTGGGCTTCGAAGGCGTCGGCCATGTTCGTCAGGGCAAGGTGTTCGACCTTTCCCTTGAGGGCACCGATAAGGTAAAAGCCGAAGCAGACCTGAAGTCGATGTGCGAAAAGCTTCTGGCTAACACGGTAATCGAGAACTATACTATCGCAATCGACTAACGGTTGCGGGGTGTGTCATGGCCGACGTCACGAATGAACTCATGTACGAACTGATGAAGCGCGTGCAAGCAGACATATCTGACATCAAAATCGGCCAACGGGATCTGAAGGCAGAAGTGAATGCCATGCGTGGTGCGATGATATCGCTCCATCAGGACATGCATAATATCCACACGGCACTGGCGCGCCACGACCTGCGTCTCGACCGTATCGAAACCCGCCTCGAGCTGCGCGAGCTGTCTGAGGCACAGGCAAGGTTTGAACCGCACCCATGAAGTCCGCCGTCGTCCAGCTTCCCGGCCTCAATCGCGACCGCGACATGATCGCCGCCCTCACCAAGATCTCCGGCCAGGCGCCCGTCACCATCTGGCAGACGGAAACCGAGATCCCTGATGATATCGACCTGATCGTCATTCCGGGCGGGTTCTCCTACGGCGACTATCTGCGCTGTGGCGCAATTGCTGCCCGCATGCCGGTCATGCAGGCCATCAAGCAGAAGGCCGAACAGGGCGTGAAGGTCATGGGCGTCTGCAATGGCTTCCAGATCCTGGTCGAAGCGGGCATGCTGCCGGGTGCACTGATGCGCAATACGTCGCTGAAGTTCGTGTGCAAGGACGTGAAGCTCGAAGTGGTGAATGCCGAAACGGACTTTACCCGCGCCTATGGCAAGGGCCAGATCATCCGCTGCCCGGTCGCCCACCATGACGGCAACTACTTTGTCGACGCAGACACGCTCGCTTCCATGGAAGACAAGGGCCAGGTCGTGTTCCGCTATGCGGAAGGCACCAACCCCAACGGTTCGTTAAGCGATATCGCTGGCGTCATCAACGCGCGCGGCAACGTTCTCGGCATGATGCCGCACCCGGAAAACCTGATCGAAGCCGCGCATGGCGGCAGTGACGGTCGCGGCCTTTTTGCCTCGGCGCTCGACGTGATCGCTGCCTGACCTGTCTCAGGTCTCCGTAGCAGACAATACCATAACCCTCCGGGAACGACATGCAGATCTCTTACCGTACTATGACTGCCATTTCTCTTGTCGCTCTCGGGACCGCGCTCGCGTCCTGCCAGTCGAAACCACCCGTCAAAGCGGTCAGCAACGCATCGGCGCTCGACGTGATGGAAAAGGTTGCCGTTGGCGCCAATCGCTGCTGGTTCCGGTCGGGCGACCCGGCCTTCAAGTCCTACGCGTTCGCGCCGGAACTGACGTCCTTCTCCGGTCGTCCACGCTTTCTTCTGACACGCAAGGGCTCGTCCGATATCCGTCCGCTTCTCGTGGTGCAGGCGGAGGGCAGACCTGCCAAGCTTTCCACCTTCGGCCCGCTGATGAGCGAGCCTGTGTCGGGCCGCGTCAACGCCGATGTGCAACGCTGGGCCGCTGGCAACACCAACTGCTGATCTCGACCGTCAGAAGCCTTCTGTCGATAGCGTAAGCTCCGTACGAGTTTCGCAGACCACTCTCTCCTCAAACGGCAACATAATGCCGATTCGAGGAGAGTAGTTTGCCGCCGATTTCCCTGACACTGCCGGCGCGGATCGCCCTCGCTGCACCCTTGGCATTCCTGTCCATGGTCGCGACACCGATCGTTGCTGCCGAACAACTGTTCGACGACGCGCGTTTTGGAGTCCTCACCTCCCTGGACAGCGGTCGCAAGGAAAACGGCGTCTTCCTGACGGGAATGCTCCTCACCGATCCGTTCGGTCGTGAACAGGCGACGGGCGTTGAGAAGGCCCTGCGGCCACGCCTTCACGTCGGCGGCGAACTCAGCACCACGGGCGAAACGAGCCAGGTCTATGCAGGCTTCTCGTGGACAGTGCCGGTCACGCGCAATGTCTTCGTGGAAGCAGGCTTCGGCGGCGCGCTGCATGACGGCAGCCTGGACAGCGGCGACGACCCCCAGCTTGGCTGCCGCGCACTCTTCCACGAATATGTCGCCGCAGGCGTCAAACTTCTCGGAAACTGGCAGCTCTTGGCGCAGGCGGGCCATTCGTCTCACGCCAATCTCTGCGACGGACCAAACGATGGTCTGACCCGCGCGGGTCTGACGGTAGGTTACCGGTTCTGATCTCGGCTTTTGCCTGTGGCGCGCCGGCATTTTCTTGTCGCGCCTCGTCAAGACATAGGCTAAAGAGCGGCGCATATCTCGCTCCGCAACATAGAGAAGATCATGACCATTCCGAACAGCTTCCCGATCACGCCAGAACTCGTCGCATCCCACGGCCTTAAGCCCGACGAATATCAGCGGATCCTGGATCTGATCGGCCGCGAGCCGACCTATACCGAACTCGGTATCTTCTCGGCCATGTGGAACGAGCACTGCTCCTACAAGTCATCCAAGCGCTGGCTGCGCACGCTGCCCACCAAGGGCCCGCGCGTCATCCAGGGCCCTGGCGAGAACGCCGGCGTGGTCGACATCGATGATGGCGATGTCGTTGTCTTCAAGATGGAGAGCCACAATCATCCGTCCTATATCGAGCCCTACCAGGGTGCGGCGACGGGCGTCGGCGGCATCCTGCGCGACGTCTTCACCATGGGTGCACGGCCGATTGCGGCCATAAACGCCCTGCGTTTCGGCGCTCCTGACCACGCGAAGACAAAACACCTCGTCTCCGGCGTCGTTGCCGGCGTCGGCGGTTACGGCAACTCGTTCGGCGTGCCCACGGTCGGAGGCGAAGTCGAGTTTGACGAACGCTACAATGGCAACATTCTGGTCAACGCCTTCGCAGCCGGTCTTGCTAAGTCCGACGGCATCTTCCTGTCGGAAGCCAAGGGCGTCGGTCTGCCTGTCGTCTATCTCGGCGCGAAGACCGGCCGCGACGGTGTCGGTGGCGCCACGATGGCATCGGCCGAATTCGACGCCGATATCGAGGAAAAGCGCCCGACCGTTCAGGTCGGCGACCCCTTTACCGAAAAGTGCCTGCTGGAAGCCTGCCTCGAACTGATGAAGACCGGCGCCGTCATCGCCATTCAGGATATGGGTGCCGCCGGCCTCACCTGCTCGGCCGTCGAAATGGGCGCCAAGGGCGGCCTCGGCATCGAGCTGCAGCTCGATCAGGTCCCGGTCCGCGAAGAGCGCATGACGGCTTATGAAATGATGCTCTCGGAAAGCCAGGAGCGGATGCTCATGGTGCTGGAGCCTTCGAAGGAAGAAGTCGCCAAGGCGATCTTCGTCAAATGGGGCCTTGATTTCGCAATCGTCGGCAAGACCACGGACGACCTGCGTTTCCGCGTCATCCATCAGGGCGAGGAAGTCGCCAACCTGCCGATCAAGGAACTGGGTGACGAAGCGCCGGAATACGACCGTCCCTGGATCCAGCACAACCCGCGCCCTGACCTGGCAGCGGCAGACGTTGCAGCACCGACGGATTACAACGATGCCATTTTGAAGCTGGTCGGCTCTGCCAACCAGTCCAGCCGTCGCTGGGTCTGGGAACAGTATGACACCCTGATCCAGGGCAATTCGCTGCAGCGCCCCGGCGGCGATGCCGGCGTCGTGCGCATCGAGACCCATCCCACCAAGGCGCTGGCCTTCTCGTCCGATGTCACGCCGCGTTATGTCGAGGCAGACCCGTATGAAGGCGGCAAGCAGGCGGTTGCCGAATGCTGGCGCAACATCGTCGCAACCGGCGCCGAGCCGCTCGCCGCGACCGACAACCTCAATTTCGGCAACCCGGAAAAGCCTGAGATCATGGGTCAGCTCGTCGGCACCATCAAGGGAATCGGCGAAGCCTGCCTGGCACTCGATTTCCCGATCGTCTCCGGCAACGTATCGCTCTACAACGAGACCAACGGCGTCGCCATCCTGCCGACCCCGACGATCGCAGGCGTTGGCCTTCTCCCCGACTGGCAGAAGATGGCAAGGATCGGCTCGGCTGGCGACGGCGACGTGCTGATCATGATCGGTACCGATGGCAGCCATCTCGGCTCCTCGATCTACCTGCGCGACATCCTCGGCTCGACAGAAGGCCCAGCACCCACCGTCGATCTTTCCGCCGAACGCCGCAACGGTGACTTCGTCCGCTCGGCAATCCGCAACGGCCACGTCAGCGCCTGCCATGACATCTCCTCCGGTGGCCTGGGTCTGGCTCTCGTCGAAATGGCGATGGCGTCCGAAAAGGGCATGACCGTCAGCCTGTCGGAACAGCGCGGACCGGCGCACGGGCTTCTGTTCGGGGAAGATCAGGCACGTTACGTGATCGCCGTTCCCGCCGACATCGCCAATTTCCTGCAGGCCAATGCCGAAGGTGCCGCCGTTCCCTTCCGCCGCCTCGGCAAGGTCGCCGGCGAACGCGTCGTCATCGATGACATCGTCGACATCACTGTCGAGGATCTCACCATCGCTCACGAAAGCTGGTTCCCCTCGTTCATGGCATGAGGCACGGGTCGGGCGACGTCGATCGATCCAAATCCTCTAGCAATCTGGATTTGAGGTTGTTACCTCTTTGACCGGAGGACGGCTTTCAGGCAGTCTTTCGGTCAAAGCATGCCGCGATATGAGTCTGCGGCCGAAGAAGAGGAAGACACCATGCCCATGCGCCCCGGCGATATCGAAGACATGATCAAGGCCGGAATTCCCGGCGCCAAGGTCACGATCCGCGATCTGGCGGGTGACGGTGACCACTACGCTGCCGAGGTCGTCGCGGACGCGTTCCGCGGCAAGAGCCGCGTCCAGCAGCACCAGATGGTCTACGAAGCGCTGAAGGGCAATATGGGCGGCGTTCTGCACGCCCTGGCGCTTCAGACCTCCGCTCCATCAGAGTAACGGAGCTTCGGGTGCGATGTCCGACCTGATCAAGCAGATCGTTACCAGCGTTGTCGACGATGTCGTAAAGCAGCTTCTGGGCAAGTCGCACGGCCGCACGCCTTCCAAGCGCAAAAAGCGTCAGACCCGCACCGCTGCATCGGCAGGCACAAGGTCCGCGACCACCGGCAGGTTTACCGCGAAGAAGCCGGGCACGCGATCGAAAGTCGTAAAGCCCGCCAAAAGGCAGACGAGCCGCCGGCGGAGCGCGACCAGTCGCAGCAAGCAACGCAGCCGGTAACCCTCTGCGCGAGGACATCGGGTCCGTTGCCCCAGGGCAAAAACAGTTTGACAGTTCAAGCGGAATTGCGCTGGAATTAGTAAGGTCACCTTGCTATTTAAGGGGCAAGACACCGCAGCGGTCCTTGAAACCGCGTGTGAAAGGAAAGATCATGAGCGGCATTCACGACTTCATCGCAAACGAAATCAAGACGAACGATGTCGTTCTCTTTCTCAAGGGCACGCCCCAGTTCCCGCAATGCGGCTTCTCCGGCCAGGTCGTCCAGATCCTCGATTACCTCGGGCTCGACTACAAGGGCGTGAATGTTCTTGCCGACGCGGAAATCCGCCAGGGCATCAAGGACTACTCCAACTGGCCGACGATTCCTCAGCTCTACATCAAGGGCGAATTTGTTGGCGGATGCGATATCGTCCGCGAAATGTTCCAGTCCGGCGAGCTCAAAACCCATATCGAGGAACAGGGCATTACCGTCCGCGCAGCCTGATCCGGCTTGATATACTCTCTAAAATTTTGAAGGCGCCGCTCCCACGGCGCCTTTCCCATTCTTTAGGAAATCCCCCGTGACAAATCCTTCACATCCCGTTGTCCCAAAGCTGCAAGGCATGGGAAGGGCACAATTCATTGCCATGATGGCCGCTCTGATGGCACTCAACGCCCTCGCCATCGATATCATGCTTCCCGGACTACAGCAGATCGGCGCAGCACTCGGCGTCGAGAACGAGAACCATCGACAGTATGTCGTCTCGGCCTATCTGTTCGGCTTCGGCATCGCCCAGCTCTTCTATGGCCCGATCTCCGACCGTTTCGGTCGACGCACGCCGCTTCTGATCGGTCTCGGCATCTACATCGTCTCCGCGATCGCCGTCGTTTTCGTCCCCTCGTTTGCGGGCCTGCTCATCCTGCGCTTTATCCAGGGCATCGGCTCGGCTGCGACCCGCGTCATCTCCGTCTCGATCGTCCGCGACGTCTTCGGCGGTCGCGCCATGGCGGAAGTCATGTCTCTCATCATGATGGTGTTCATGATCGTACCGATCATCGCGCCCGGAACGGGACAGCTCGTGCTGCTCTTTGGTGACTGGCACCTGATCTTCGTCTTCATCGCCGTCGTCGCAATCATTGTCACGATCTGGGTTGCCCGCAAGCTGCCCGAAACGCTGGATCAGGCCGATGTCCGCCCGTTCACGGTAAAGTCCATCGTCGCCGGCTTCCTGATCGTTCTCACCAACCGCATGGCGCTCTGCTACACGCTTGCGAGCACGTTCATCTTCGGCGCCCTGTTCGGCTTCATCAACTCGGCCCAGCAGGTCTATGTCGGCATCTACCAGCTCGGCGTCTGGTTTCCGGTGGCGTTTGCTGCGGTCGCTCTGTTCATGTCGATCTCGGCCTTCCTCAACTCCCGCTGGGTCGGCCGGCTCGGCATGCGCAAGCTGTCGCACGCCGCCATCATCGGCTTCGTCGTGGTCACCTTCCTGTGGCTAAGCGTACAGCTGCTGTCATCCGAACCGATGCCCTTCCTGCTGTTCCTGGCCTTCTTCGCCATGGCCATGTTCCTGTTCGGCCTGATCGCCTCGAATTTCAATTCGCTGGCAATGGAGCCCCTCGGCCACGTGGCGGGCACCGCGTCCTCGGTCCTCGGCTTCATGGGCACGGTCGGCGGCGCAATCATCGGCGCATCCATCGGCCAGGCCTTCGACGGCACGGCAACCCCGATGGTGGCGGGCTTCTTTACCGTCTCGGTCATCGGCCTGATCTTCGTGCTGATCGGCGAAAAGGGAAAGCTCTTCCGGCCCCATAACCACAAGGCCTGACGGTCCATCACGTCAGCGCGAAAAAAGGCCGGAGCGATCCGGCCTTTTTCGTATCCGCTTTGTCTCGAAGGGGTCGGTTCCGGTAGAGAGCGAAATGACACTCTAACGGAGAGAGTCAGCTTTCGGCCCGAAGCGGACAGACGGTATGTGCGGAAGGGTAATACAACGGGATTATCGTCCTTCTATTTTTTGCTGCAGTATCATCCGTGTACCTTCTTTCCTTCGTCGTTCCGCCTTGCCAAG
Source organism: Rhizobium sp. Leaf306 (assembly GCF_001423425.1). Lineage (GTDB taxonomy): Bacteria > Pseudomonadota > Alphaproteobacteria > Rhizobiales > Rhizobiaceae > Neorhizobium > Neorhizobium soli. The sequence continues at coordinate 761,110 of NZ_LMNX01000002.1, read as the reverse complement.
TAGCGGTGACGTAGCGTTTTGAAGGATTGAAATCGATGAACCAGACAGTTTCCAATGTGAAGTCACGAAACATTCTCGTGCTCGGGGCCGGGGAACTCGGCATGCCCGTCCTTCGCAATCTGGCCCGTCGCGCCAAGGGCATTGAAGACGCAAAGATAAGCGTTCTGCTTCGCGCCAGTGCCATCAAATCAGACTCGATCGCCAAACAGCGCGACGTCGCCGAGATCCGCGAATTGGATATCGAGATCGTCACAGGTGATCTGGTCAATAGCTCGATCGATGAACTCGCATCTCTGTTTTCACAGTACGATACCGTGATTGGCTGCGCTGGCTACGCGGCTGGGATTAATACACCGATGAAGTTGGCCGAGGCGGCGTTGCAGTCCGGTATTCCGCGCTATTTCCCCTGGCAGTTTGGTGTCGATTTCGAGGCAATTGGTCGAGGCGGTCCGCAGGACATCTTCGACGCTCAACTCGATGTGCGCGAACTCCTTCGCTCCCAGAGCAAGACGGACTGGGTCATCATCTCCACCGGCATGTTCATGAGTTATCTTTTCGAACCGGAATTCGGCGTCGTTGATCTGGAAAAGAACGCAGTCAACGCTCTTGGCAGCTCCGATACCGCTGTCACGCTGACGACGCCCGACGACATCGGCGTGCTCACCGCTGAAATCGTCTTCTACGAGCCGACCATCAGCAACGAGATCGTCTTCCTGGCGGGCGACACCGTCACCTATGGCGAGCTTGCCGACAAGCTGGAGGCGGGTTTGAACCGGCGCTTCAACCGGTCCGTATGGACTGTGCCCGTCCTGATGGAAGAACTGGCAAATGACCCCCAAAACATGATGCGCAAGTACCGGGCAGCCTTTGGTATCGGGCGAGGAATGGCATGGGACAAGGCAGGCACATTCAACGGGCGCGAAGGCATCAAGGTGACGGATGTGTCCAATTGGATCAACGCGAACCTGAGCGGCAAGTGACATAGCCTCTGAGACGCAGATCGACGGACGATAACAAACGGGAAGCGCGGTATAGCCGCGCTCACAATGAGAGTTGATCCGCAGCAATCATTACGCGGTCGAACACCGTGCCGCCGGCATCAGCGGAGCGGCGGCATGTCTCGATTGTTAAAACGTCTGCCAGGAGGGCTTTTCTGGCGGACGGGCATCAAAATCCTCGCGTGACGTTCGAAACTGCTCGGAATTCTCCACGACCCACGTCCACAACGGGATCATGCGAATGAGAAGACCCATTCCCAGTTCTGTCAGTTCGTATTCCACCCGAGGCGGCACCTCAACGAGATCGTGACGCGTAACGAGACCATCTCTTTCGAGTTGGCGTAGCGTGCGCGTGAGCATCCGCTGCGTTACACCGTGCATTCGTTTTCCGATGTCTGCGTGCCGAAGCCTGCCATAGACGCCGAGCGTGTGTATGACGCCGAGCGACCACCGGCTTCCCGCATGGGTGAGAACCTCGCGTCTCACCCCATCGTCGTCCTCACGAAGACCATCGCAAACCGCTTGGGAATAGCTAAGAATTTCTTCTCTGGTCATTGCTCTTGCCTCCGGTATTGCTGCCTGTCGTATTACCAGCCTTCCAAGGGCATTTCACCTGTCTCCCCGACGTGTAGGAACGTTCATAAAAGTCGGCAGGGAGATCCGCGTCGTTGGTGTCACCGATGGCCGAGGACATCAGCTGTTGGCGCAAAGCTGTCGAAGACGCCTTTCGGTCCGTTGCGGACATAAAACGGCGCCGCGGGAATGGTCTGCTTTGCCTTCACCACCCGCGAAAAAGCTCGGGGGTGTAGCGCGCTTAAGGCATACGGTGCCCCGATGCGTTTCCGCAACAGCGCTACTCAGCTTTGCTGGTCAGCAATTCGTCGAGCTGGTCCAACTGCTCGGGCAATGCGACCGCCGAGCCCTGCAGGGCCTCCTCAAGCACCTCCTTGGACGGATAGACCTCGTGGAAACGCAACAGCGTCATGGCGCCCTGGTCCTCGAGGCTCACGGTCGTGACCGCGCCCTCTTCGCCCTCGTCGTTGGTCCAGACAATGCGCTCGTTCGGTACGACCTCGAGATACTTGCCATAAAAGGCCATGGTATCGGAATCGCCGCCAGCACCGAATTCCAGCCGATACTTGCCGCCGGTACGCACGTCCATGTCGCACGATACAAGCGATAGGCCGGGGACCGATTTTGGCACCCACCAAGCCTGGAACATCTCGGGCTCACTCCACGCCCTGAAAACGGCGCTCGCCGGCGCATTGAATGTGCGCGTGAAGGCCAATTCGCGATCGCCCCTGCGCTCCAATGATGTCACGTCAACTTGCTGATTCATCGGTTACCTCCCGTTGCATGGTACTGATGAGTTCATTCAATGCTTCGAAGCGTGCCTCGAGAAGCTTTCGGTGCGCCTCTATGCACTCGGCCTCCGCCTCAAGTCCGTGCTTCTCAAGCCTGCAGATTCTCACCCGTCCGATCTACTCGGTGACAACGAGCCCGCTCGTTCGAGAACCTGGATATGCTTCCGCATGCCGCCTTCCGGCACCAGAATACACGAGGGTTCAACGAGGACAACGGAGTTGGCTTACGGTGTCGTTTCGCCCTCTACTGGGACCGACCCCTTGAAGGCTCAGTCGCCGATGAGTTCCCGGCGCAGCATCTGCCAGCTGTCCTTGCAGGTCGCGACCAGCAGCCCGCCATCCACGTGGTTCGGCAGGTACTCGGATCCGTCGAAGCGCGCCGCATAACCGCCGGCCTCAGTGGCAATCAGGGTGCCCGCCAGATGATCCCAAGGCATGAGCTTGTTGTAGAGAAGGTATTGCACGTGCCCGCCGGCAAAGGTGCGATACTCGTGCGCGGCACATCGATAGTTGGCAAAGAAACGCACCTTCGCCAGGTTGGCCAGCAGCCGCTCTCTTTCCTCGCCGAAGAAATACCCGGGTGACGCCATTCCGACCATGTCGCCGATCGGTGTCGCTTCCGCGACCGCAAGGCGCACCGCGTCGCCGTCAGGACGGCGCAGGAAGGCGCCTGCGCACTTTTCCGCCATCACCCAGTCGTCACCCATCGGATCGTAGATGATGCCGGCCACCGTTTCGCCTTTCCAGACGACAGAGGCCATGACACCGAAGGCAGGAATGCCGGAGGCGAAGTTGAACGTGCCATCGACAGGATCGACGACGATCGCGAAATCCGAACCTGCGAGCTTGCCAAGCAGCGACGGATCGGCGGCCACCGATTCTTCGCCAACAAACAGAGCATCAGGCGCCAGCGCTTCAAGCTCGCGGCGGATCAGACGCTCGGCAGCCTCGTCCGCTTCGGTCACAAGATCCGACGGCTCGCTTTTGGAACGCACGTCGCCGCTTCCAAGCCGCCGGAACCGCGGCAGGATCTCTTCCTTCGCCGCAAGGCGCAGGATGTCGGCAAGCTTGGCTATATCGAGCGGCATGGTCATTGTATGAGATCCTGCAGTGGTGGGAGCAGCTTGTTGGGGATCAGGCGTCGGGGTTGGCGCTGAGGCCGGAGAAGTCGAACAGTTTCGGATCAAGCAGGTGCGACGGGTTCACATGCGCCAGCGCCCGCAGCATCGTGTCCTTGCGGCCCGGCATGCGTGTCTCGATATCGGCAAGCATGGCCTTCATCGCATTGCGCTGCAGCCCGTCCTGCGAGCCACAGAGGTCGCACGGGATGATCGGGAATTCCATGGCAGCAGAAAACTTCGCCAGATCGTCCTCGGCGCAATAGGCGAGCGGCCGCAGCACCATCACGTCGCCTTCGTCGTTCAGAAGCTTCGCCGGCATCCCGGCAAGCCGTCCACCGTGAAAGAAGTTCATGAAGAAGGTTTCGAGAATATCCTCCCGGTGGTGCCCGAGAACCAGCGCATCGCAGCCCTCTTCGCGGGCAACCCGATAAAGATTGCCGCGCCGAAGCCGTGAACAGAGCGCGCAGTACGTTCCGCCAGCCGGCACCTTTTCCTTCACGATCGAATAGGTATCGCGATACTCGATCCGGTGCTTGACGCCGATGGAGGTGAGATAATCCGGCAGGATGTGCTTGGGAAAATTCGGCTGTCCCTGATCGAGATTGCAGGCGAGCAGCTCGACCGGAAGCAGGCCTCGCCATTGCAGATCGAGGAGGATGGCCAGCAGCGAATAGCTGTCCTTGCCGCCGGACAAGCCGACCAGCCAGCGTTTCTGATCCTTCAGCATGCCGAAATCGTCGAACGCCTGGCGAACCTGCCGCAACAGCCGCTTGCGCAACTTGTTGAACGAGACCGAACTCGGTGCATCCCGAAACAGGGACGGCACGAGGCCATCCACGACCTCGTCGATCTCGTCTGGTACGCTCACGTTCAATCCCATGTCCAAACCTCATGTGAAACGGGCGGCCAGTGGCCGCCCGATCATTCAAACTCTTAGGCGCCGAGCGCTGCGGCCACGGCTTCCAGCGCTTCATTGGCCTTGGCACCGTCAGGGCCACCGGCCTGCGCCATATCCGGCCGCCCGCCGCCGCCCTTGCCGCCGAGCGCCGCAGAGGCGATCCGCACCAGATCGACGGCGCTGAAGCGGCCGATGAGATCAGGCGTGACCGCGACAACCGCGCTCGCCTTGCCATCTTCGGACACACCGATCAGCGTCACGACGCCCGAACCGAGCGTGGCCTTGCCTTCGTCCGCGAGCCCCTTCAGGTCCTTCGCGTCGATGCCGGCCAGTGCCTTGCCCATGAACTTGATGCCCGCGATGTCACGGATGTCGTCGGCAGAACCACCCTGCTGACCGCCACCCATGGCGAGCCGGCGCTTGGCGTCTACCAGTTCCTTCTCGAGCTTGCGACGCTCGTCGATCAGCGCCTCGACACGGGAGACAAGCTCACCGGGCTGAACCTTTAGCGCACCGGACAAGGTCTTCACGCGCTCATCCTGCTCGGCGAGATAGACACGCGCCGCATCCCCCGTCACCGCTTCGACACGGCGAACACCAGCGCCAACGGCGCTTTCGGAGAGAATGCGCACGAGGCCGATATCGCCCGTCGCGTTCACATGCGTGCCACCGCAGAGTTCGATCGAATAAGGCTTGCCGGCCTTCGGGCCATCGACGGCCTTGCCCATGGAGACAACGCGAACTTCATCGCCGTATTTCTCGCCGAACAATGCCATCGCACCTTCGGCGATCGCATCGTCGACGCTCATCAGGCGCGTCGTGACCTGCGCGTTCTGCAGGATGATGGCGTTGGCCATATCCTCGACGACCTGAAGTTCTTCTGACGACATCGGCTTCGGATGCGACACGTCGAAACGCAGACGCTCAGGAGCGACAAGCGAACCCTTCTGCGCCACATGGGTGCCAAGCACTTCGCGCAGGGCTTCATGCAGCAGATGCGTGGCGGAATGGTTCGAGCGCAGGCGCGAACGGCGGGCGTGATCGACGGCGAGGATGACCGCGTCGCCAGCCTTCAACGTGCCCTCGGTCACGGTTGCGATATGGACAAACAGCCCCTCGCCCCGCTTCTGGACGTCGGTCACTTCAAGCTTGGCGTGGTCGGTCGAGATCAAACCGGCATCGCCCATCTGGCCGCCGGATTCACCGTAGAACGGCGTCTGGCTGACGACGATTTGTACGGCATCGCCGCTCGAGGCACTGTCGATGGCCTTGCCATCCTTGACGATCGCCTGGACGACGCCTTCGGCCGTCTCGGTGTCATAGCCGAGGAATTCGGTGGCGCCGAACTTTTCCTTGATTTCGAACCAGACGGTTTCGGTCGCCTTGTCGCCGGAGCCTGCCCAATGCGAGCGGGCTTCGGCCTTCTGGCGTTCCATCGCATCGGTAAAGCCCGAAAGATCGACGCCGATTTCGCGGGCGCGGAGCGCGTCCTGCGTCAGATCGAGCGGGAAGCCGTAGGTGTCGTAAAGCTTGAACGCCGTCTCGCCGTCGAGCATGTCGCCCTTGTCGAGCGTGCTGGTCGCGTCCGAAAGCAGCGACAAACCACGTTCGAGCGTCTTGAGGAAGCGGGTTTCCTCGAGCTTCAGCGTTTCCCCGGTCAGCGCCTCGGCGCGCACCAGTTCCGGATAGGCGCGGCCCATTTCCTGCACCAGCGTCGGCAGCAGCTTGTACATCACAGGTTCTTTGGCACCGAGCAGCTGCGCATGGCGCATGGCGCGGCGCATGATGCGGCGAAGCACGTAACCACGGCCTTCGTTGGATGGCAGCACGCCGTCGGCAATCAGGAACGCGGACGAACGCAGATGGTCGGCGATGACGCGGTGGCTGGCACTGCCCTCGGCCTTCACGCTCAGGACATCCTCGATCGTTCCGATCAGCGTCTGGAACAGATCGGTGTCGAACACACTCTGCTTGCCCTGCAGGACACAGGCCATGCGCTCGAGACCCATGCCGGTATCGATCGACGGGCGCGGCAGCAGCGTACGCTCGCCGGGTGCCGTCTGCTCGTACTGCATAAAGACGAGGTTCCAGAATTCCAGGAAGCGGTCGCCGTCTTCTTCAGGCGAGCCCGGAGGTCCACCCCAGACATTCTCGCCCTGGTCGATGAAGATTTCCGAGCACGGACCGCAGGGGCCGGTATCGCCCATCTGCCAGAAGTTGTCGGAGGTCGGAATGCGGATGATCTTGTCGTCGGAAATGCCGGCGATCTTCTTCCACAGCGTCGCAGCTTCCTCGTCTTCCGAATAGACCGTGACCAGCAAGCGGTGCTTGGGCAGATCGAAGCCTTCGGTGACCAGCTTCCAGGCAAGCTCGATCGCGTTTTCCTTGAAATAGTCACCGAACGAGAAGTTGCCGAGCATCTCGAAGAAGGTGAGATGGCGGGCGGTGTAACCGACATTGTCGAGATCGTTGTGCTTGCCGCCGGCGCGCACGCATTTCTGGGAGGTGGTGGCCGTGGTGTAGGGGCGCTTTTCAAGACCGGTAAAGACGTTCTTGAACTGCACCATACCGGCATTGGTAAACATCAGCGTCGGGTCGTTGCGCGGCACAAGCGGGGACGAGGACACAACCTCGTGGCCGTTCATTTGGAAATAGTCGAGAAACGTCGACCGGATTTCATTCACGCCGCTCATGCTAAGCCCTTTTTATCGCCGGGTGCGATGCTGTTATTCGAAGACGAAAGGCTTGTATCGTCCGCGTTCCCGACTGTCCAGCCACAGCACCCCTAATCATCCCAAACCCGCCCGGAACGCAGACCGGCCGCGCATCTCGTAGATGGCGACCTGTAAGATTTGAAAACCGGAAAACACCGGCGAAGATCAGCGTGAGGATGCCTTAGATCGGCATCCCAACCCAAGCCCGATCAAGGGTCGGGGGCCTGGTCGCCGTCATTGGCATCGGGTCCGCCATTCTGCAGGAACTTGTCGGCGATCAGGCCGGCATTCTGGCGCAGCGACGTTTCGATTTCGCGGGCCACTTCCGGGTTGTCTCGCAGGAACGACTTCGCGTTCTCGCGGCCCTGACCAAGGCGCTGACTGTTGTAGGAGAACCATGCGCCCGACTTCTCGACGATCCCAGCCTTAACGCCGAGATCGACGAGCTCGCCGGTCTTGGACACGCCCTCGCCATACATGATGTCGAATTCGACCTGCTTGAAGGGAGGCGCCATCTTGTTCTTGACGACCTTGACGCGTGTCTGGTTTCCGACGACTTCTTCGCGTTCCTTGACCTGGCCGATGCGGCGAATGTCGAGACGGACGGACGCGTAGAATTTCAGCGCGTTACCGCCTGTCGTCGTTTCCGGCGAACCGAACATCACGCCGATCTTCATGCGGATCTGGTTGATGAAGATCACCATCGTCTTCGACTTGGAGATCGACGCTGTCAGCTTGCGAAGTGCCTGGCTCATCAGACGGGCCTGAAGACCCGGCAGGCTGTCGCCCATTTCGCCTTCGATTTCGGCGCGTGGGGTCAATGCCGCAACCGAGTCGATGACGAGAACGTCGACAGCACCGGAACGCACCAGCGTATCAGTGATCTCAAGCGCCTGCTCACCGGTGTCAGGCTGCGAGATCAGGAGGTTATGCAGATCGACGCCGAGCTTGCGGGCGTAGACCGGATCGAGCGCGTGTTCCGCGTCGACGAAGGCGCAAACACCGCCACCCTTCTGAGCCTCGGCAATGGTCTGCAGGGCAAGCGTTGTCTTGCCCGAGCTTTCCGGACCATAGATTTCGACGATACGGCCCTTCGGCAGGCCGCCGATGCCGAGCGCAATATCAAGGCTCAGGGAACCGGTGGAAACTGTCTCGATCTCGACGATGCTATCGTTCGAGCCAAGCTTCATGATCGATCCCTTACCGAAGGATCGTTCGATCTGTGAGAGTGCTGCTTCGAGCGCCTTGCTCTTGTCCACGCCTTTATCCTCTACGAGCCGCAATGAATTCTGTGCCATGAGGTCCCACCTTTAGGTTATTGCCGCCACGCAAGCAATGAAGCAGCCGATGGACTTCGTGTACTCTTTTTGTTCTCATCAATCAAGAGGCTTTTATCAGCTTGATTGAACTGCGTTATCGCGATTTCGTTCCCGGAACGTTCACGCACGCATAACCTGTGGAAAATCAGGCGTTAAAGCAAGGAGCCTCGCATTCGACGGACGAATCGCGAGGCTCCATAAAGTTTCGCAGGCGGATCAGAAAATCAGTCCGAGTCGAGCATCTCGCGAACCGCAACGGCAAGCTGCTTCAGCGAAAATGGCTTGGGCAGAAAACCGAACTTCGCATCGGCCGGCAGGTTGCGCGCAAACGCGTCCTCCGCGTATCCGGAGACGAAGATGAACTTCAGATCCGGATAGGATTTCCGCAGTTCCGTCAGAAGCGTCGGCCCGTCCATCTCAGGCATTACAACGTCGGAAACGACGATATCAACCTTGCCTTCGAGCTCGTCCATGATGTCGAGTGCTTCGACGCCGGATCCGGCTTCGTGCACGGTATAACCGCGCGTTTCCAGCATGCGCTTGCCACCCCGGCGAACCGCTTCTTCATCTTCCACAAGCAGCACGACCGCAGACTTGCCCGTGAGATCCATATCCTCTGCCGGCGCTTTCAAAGCCACAGGCTGTGCGGCTGCCAGAGCTGCAGCCTCTGCGGCCTCTGGCGTGATGACCGGTATTTCGGGAATGTGACGCGGCAGGAACAGCCGGAAACTCGTTCCGCGACCGACTTCGGATTCCGGATAGATATAGCCGCCGGACTGTTTGATGATGCCATAGACCATCGAAAGGCCGAGACCTGTCCCTTTGCCCACTTCCTTGGTGGTGAAGAACGGCTCGAAGATCTTGTCCATGATCTCGGGCGGAATGCCCGTGCCGCTGTCGGCGACCTCGACCATCACGAGATCTTCCGCCGGCAGATCGGCCTGATGGAAGGCGGCGGTTTCCTCGGCCGTCACATTGCGGGTCTTGATCAGGATCGTGCCGCCCTGCGGCATCGCATCGCGCGCGTTGACGCAGAGGTTGATCAGAACCTGCTCGAACTGCGACAGGTCGGTGCGCACCGGCCACAAGTCGCGCCCGTAGTCGACATCGAGCTTGACATTGGTGCCGGAAATCAGCCGGTCGACCAGCATCCGCAGGTCGCCCACCACATCGGTGAGGTTCAGCACCGCCGGACGCATCGTCTGCTTGCGCGAGAAGGCCAGAAGCTGGCGCACCAGAACGGCGGCCCGGTTGGCGTTGCGCTTGATTTCCATCAGGTCGGCAAAGCTCGCATCGGACGGACGCGCCTGCAAAAGCAGGTGATCGGATGACAGAAGGATTGCCGTCAGCACATTGTTGAAATCGTGCGCGATACCGCCGGCAAGCGTTCCCACCGCATTCAGCTTCTGGGTCTGCGCCATCTGCGTCTCGAGCGCCTTTTGCTCGGTCGTCTCGACGGAATAGATGATGGCCGCCTCTTCGGGTGCCTCGTCGCTCTCGTCGATCACCGCATTGACGTAGAAACGCAGATAGCGGGTCTCGTCGCCCGGATGCCGCGAATCGATCGGAGTAATGTCGCCCTGACGGTCGCGTGCGGCAGCAAGCGCCGCCATCAGCTGATCGCGGGTCGTCTCGTGCGCGATACGCTCCAGCGACGCACCACTTTCCACGTCGTCGCGGGTCAGAACCCCGGCGAACAGTCGCAGGAACGGCGCATTGATGCGCAGGATCCGGCCCTCGCCATCGACGGACGCAATGGCCATCGGCGTGTTGTTGAAAAAGCGCGTAAAACGCATCGCAGACGCGGATTGATCGGTGTCCTCACCATGCGGCCGGTTGATCACGACACTGCGGCTTTCGCCGGGCGCACCGTCGCGCATGGAGCTGACGCTGTGAACAAGTCGCACCGGCAGGCTCTGGCCGTTGGCACGGCGCAGGTCGAGATCGAGCGTCTCCGTGCGCTTCAGGCCTGGCGCCGGTTGAACCGACTGGATCAGCGCCATGCCCTCGCCCGCCACGAGATCGTCGATCGTCATCGATCCCGGAGAAAACTTGGTCAGATCGAGACCCAGCCATTCAGCCAGCGTGGCGTTGAGATAAAAGATCTCGCCCTTCTTGCCCGCGGAAAAGAACCCGACCGGCGCATGGTCGAGGTAGTCGATGGCGTTTTGCAGTTCGCGAAAGAAGCGCTCCTGGTCCGACCGTTCCGAGGTCGTGTCGGTAATCTGCCAGATGTCGAGCTGCGCCTTGTTGTTTCCGGAACCCGCCAGAAGGCCGGCCTTCAGCCTGTACCAGAAGGCGCCCGCACCATTCTCTCCAACGACGGCAGTGCCCGTGCTGCGGCCAAGCGGCTGCAGCAGGCGGAATTCTTCATGACCCTCGCGGCCTTCCCGCAGCGCGGATGTCAGCCTGTAGAGCGCCTCGTTGGATTCGCGCGACTTGGACAGAAGCGTTTCAAGGGACTGGATATCGCTCTTTTTCGTCGCACCGGTCATCCGACCATAGGCAGCGTTCGCGTAGACGATGCGACCCTTGATGTCCGTGATCAGGATACCGTCCGGATGGCCGGCCAGGAAAGCGCGGGCGAGATCGTCGGACCTCGATTGCGGCATGACTTCCACGAGGCCAATCATCGAAGAGACGAGGAAAAATATGCCGACCATGGCAAGGATGCCCAGCAGGCCGAGCACAATCTCATTGTCGAGTGCCTGCTGAAAAACCACAAAAGCGACTGCAACGCCCAGCAGCACCAGCGCAAGAAGCACGATCCGAAGAATGGTTCCACCCCGCGTCTTACGCTCGACCAGTGGGGTCTCGTAGTTGCCGCCCTGCTGCAACTTCGTCATCAATCCCTCGCATTTCGCAACGGCCGACTGCCGAAGCCATCCTACTGCGGCCGTCATGCTCCACGGAGCCGAAAACCCTATGATTCCTTCTTAGCAAGTTGTCGGCGACGCAAAAAGCTCCGTTGTGCCAGAAAACCCGGGACAGTGAAGACTTGTGCCCTATCTTTCCTCCTCGAAGTGATGTTTTCCATCAAGACAGCATCGCAGCACCCCTTGATCGAAGCGAAAATTGTCGTCTTTTCAAATGTGACGATTGGCATGAGGAGTATCAGCATATGGCCGAAGAACTGATGGGCGCCTATGGCAGCCGGATGGTTATCGCGGTCCTCGGTGTCGGCATCGGGCTTCTCTTCCTGTTCGGCATCTTGTGGATGCTGCGCGGTCGCAATGGACCGTCGCCGTTCGTCCGCGGGGGACGCAACCGCAATCCGCGGCTGCAGGTGCTGGATGCGGCAGCCGTCGATGCACGTCGCCGCCTCGTGCTGATCCGCCGCGACGGCGTGGAGCACCTCGTCATGATCGGCGGGCCGACCGATATCGTGATCGAAACCGGCATAGCGACGAACTCGCCCTCACAGCCCTCCGCCATTGAAAGCGCGCCTTCTGAACCGCGTCCCGCACTTGCCCAGAGGCAGCGTCCGGACCCTCGCCCGGCAGCTCTGCCGGAGGCCGAACGACCTGAGGCCATGCGGGAGATTTCAGTGCGCGACGACGCCCCGCGTGCGAAGCCACCACTCGCGACCCAGCCATCTCCCATTCCCGCTCGCCCTGTGAGCCCGGTATCCCGGTCGGAGCCGACGCCGACTGCGTCCGTATCGCCACCCGCCCCGCAGCGACTGGATCCGCCGGCAAGACAATCCGCCCCCGAGCCACAGCGTCCGGCACCGACCGTCGTCATCCCGGCAACGGTTTCGACAGCCGCTGGCGTTGCCGCAGCGCCGATCGCCGCGGCAGCGATCACGGCGATCCCGCAGCCTGCACCATCCAGGGTCGACGATGCGGCAAACGCGCTTGAAGCCGCGCGCAGTCGGGTTCTTGCTCACTCCGAGCCCGACCAGCCGACAGAACCGTCGCGCGTTGTCCCGATCAATCCTGAGGACCTCTCGACCGGCGGACAGCCGGCCCTCGAAAAGCCGAAGATGCTCGGGAGCGATTTCGAGAAAATTTTGGAAGAGGAAATGGCACAAAACCTTGCGGCGCGGGAAAACGCCGGCCGCGAGACGATCGCGGTACCAGCACCAAACCGCCAGTTGCCGCAGCGCGATCCTGCTGTCGCACCGATTACCGGCGCGACTGCCGAGCCATCACTTCAGGACGAAGTCGCCCGTATATTTGGGGAAATGTCCGCCACGCGCGATAAATGACATGCAGGGCCGCGGGCTTTGCACGTATCCATGACATCAAACGACAAAAGGCACGGTTTCCCGTGCCTTTTGTCGTTTCTGCCGTAGACCATGCGTCAAGCAGAAATCATTCGTCGCGATAGACCTTTTCGCGACGCTCGTGCCGCTCCTGGGCCTCGATCGACAGGGTTGCGATCGGCCGGGCGTCAAGACGCTTCAGTCCGATTGGCTCGCCGGTTTCTTCGCAATAGCCATAGGTCCCGTCGTCGATGCGCTGCATCGCCGCGTCGATCTTGGAGATCAACTTGCGCTGCCGGTCACGGGCACGAAGCTCGATGGCTCTATCGGTTTCCGAAGATGCGCGATCGGCCAGATCGGGATGGTTGGCACTTTCCTCTGCCAGATGATCCAGAGTCTCCCGCGCCTCCCGCAGGATATCGTTTCTCCAGGCCGTCAGTTTTGCCCGGAAATACGCCTTCTGGTTTGCATTCATGAACTCGTCGGTTTCCGAGAGTACATAATTGCTAAGATCGATCTTCTCACTCAACGCGATTCTCCTGAAGAACATCTCGTGGCCGCTCTATATCGCTTTGGTTGTTCCGGTTCAAGCCTTCCGCTCGTTATTGAGGCAATTTTAAAATTGTCACAAAAATCAGCTAAATGACTATTTTCTATGCTTTAATCGACTTCGGTTGAAACCGGATCCTGGGCAGCGCAACTGGCAATCATGGCGCAGGCGTGGTTGAAGTTCCGAAGTCACGGAATTACCGTCCAGGCGGTCAAAGGAGAATGAAATGGCGTCTTTCACCGATATGCCGACACTCGCGCCGCCGCCGTCACGCATCTACCTCCTCCGGCACGGCCGGGCGGCCAACCCGGAACAGGGTCAGAGAGATTTCGATCGAACACTGACGACGGATGGTTTCGCCGAAGCGGAAATCGTTGCCGACAAGGCGGCGGACCGTCGCTACCGCCCCGACGCTGTCATCAGTTCGACGGCTATGCGTTGCCGCCAGACTGCGGAGGCGGTGCGCCGCGCAATCAGCGAAACCATCGAGCCCGAATTCATCGACGAGGTCTACAACGGATCGGTCGGCACCTATCTCGCGCTGATTTTCACCAGCGACCGCAGCGGATCGGTGATGCTCGTCGGGCATAACCCGACGATCGAGGACGTGTTCGGGGAACTGATCGGAAAAGAGCATGCAGCCCGCGCCCTGCCCTCAGGGTATCCGACGGCAGGCCTTGCTGTCATCGATCACGCAGGCCGAAGCGACGGCTCGCGACCCGCATGGAACCTGACGGATTTCATCACGCCGTGACCACAGATTCCAAGGCATCCCATCCCTTTGCGCATTGCCTGACGGTCCCTATATAGCGACAAACAGTTTTGGGACGAAACCTTGCCGCCAGCGCTCACCAGTATCACCGACGACGCGAAGATTGCTCTCGATAATCTCGCCGATCGCGCCTCGAACTTGGTCAACCCGTCGATGCGGCTTGGCGTTACCGGCTTGTCGCGTGCCGGCAAGACAGTGTTCATCTCGTCGCTTGTCCACAATCTCCTGAACGGCGGCCGACTGCCGCTGTTCGAGGCAATGCGCTCCGGCCGGGTCTCGCAGGCGCGGCTCGAGCAGCAGCCGGACGACGCGATACCGCGCTTCCAGTATGAGGATCACATCGACGCACTGGTGCGCGAACGGATCTGGCCGGATTCGACGCGCGCGATCTCGGAACTCCGCGTCACGCTGGAATATCAAAGCGCCAGTGGATGGAACCGGATGTTTTCCCGCGGAAGGCTTTCGATCGACATCGTCGACTATCCCGGCGAATGGCTGCTCGATCTGCCGCTGCTGGCACAGGATTACGAGACCTTCAGCCGCAACACCGTAGACCTTGCCCGGACCGGCATTCGCGCCGAGTTGTCGAAGGACTGGCTTTCGTTCGCCTCCGGCATAGACATGGACGCACCGGCGGACGAAGGAACCGCGCGTCGGCTGGCCGAGAGTTTTGCGGCCTACCTGAAAGCCTGCAAATCTGATGAGCGCTCGCTCTCCACCCTGCCGCCCGGGCGATTTCTGATGCCCGGCGACCTGGAAGGTTCGCCCGCCCTCACCTTTGCGCCCCTCGCCGATCTTCCGGATACGCCGGCCCCGAAGGGGTCGTTCCGGGCAATGATGGAGCGCCGCTACGACGCCTACAAGACAATCGTCGTCAAACCCTTCTTCCGCGAGCATTTCGCGCGTCTCGACCGGCAGATCGTGCTGATCGACGCGCTCCAGGCGATCAACCGTGGCCCCGAGGCCGTGCAGGATCTGGAACGCGCACTGACCGACGTACTCGCCTGCTTCCGTCCCGGCCACAACAGCTTCTTCTCGTCGCTCGTCGGCCGGCGCATCGACAAGGTGCTGGTCGCGGCCACCAAAGCCGACCATCTGCATCATGAAAGCCACGACCGGCTGGAACGCCTGACCGGCCGGCTCGTCGACCGCGCCATCGAGCGGATCGGCATGGCCGGCGCCGGCATCGACGTGATGGCAATCGCCTCCGTGCGCGCCACGCGCGAGGCCTCGGTCAAGGACGGCAGCCATCAGCTGCCGGTCATCGTCGGCACCCCGATGGCGGGCGAAACCATCAATGGCGAAGTCTTTGACGGCACGCGCCAGACGGCGATCTTCCCGGGAGACCTACCGGCCGACCCGGAGGCCTTGTTTCGCCAGCTCGGTCAGCCGGGTTCCGAGCTTCCTGATGTCAACGTGGTTCGTTTCCGACCCCCAGCCCTCGACGAAAAGGGCGGCATTACCCTATCGGTCCCGCATATCAGGCTAGACCGCGCCATGCAGTTCCTGCTGGGAGATCGCCTCGCATGACCGACCGCAAGATCACCGATGACCGCCGCCGCCCAACTTCCTTCGTCGTAGACGACGACATTCCGACGAAAGAAGAGCCACAGACCCACCCGAACCGCGCACCCCGCCGGTTTGACGATGGCATCGCCATCACGCCGGACGAGCTCGATCCGTTCATCAGCCCGCAGGAACTTTCACCAGACGCGCTGGCCGTCGCCGTGCCGGTGAAGCGGAAGCGTTTCTCCTTCGCCAACCTCGCGGCCGCGGCCTTCGGCACGTTCCTGTCGCTTGCGTTCGGCCTCTGGGCGGATCGGATCATCCGGGATCTCTTTGCACGGTCCGACTGGCTCGGTTACGCCGCAGCGGCAGCGCTGGGCGTCGGCATCGTCGCGCTTCTGGTCATGGTCGGTCGCGAAATCATCGGGATGATGCGGCTTGCTGCGGTCCAGACGCTGAAGACGCAAGCGGAAGACGCCCTGAAATCACCAAGGCCGACGGCAGCCAGAACCGTCGTCGCCGCGCTCACGAAACTGACAGGTCACCGGGCGGAGACCGCCCGCGGACGTGCCGCGCTCGATGCGACGAAAGACGACATCATCGACGGGCCACAACTCATCGATCTCGCCGAGCGAGAACTCCTGTCGCCGCTCGACCGGCAGGCACGCGTCCTCATTCTTGGCGCCTCGAAACGGGTCTCGGTCGTCACCGCTGTCAGCCCCCGCGCGGTCGTTGATCTCGTCTATGTCCTGTTCGAGGTGACACGACTGATCCGCGCGATGGCGGACCTCTACGGCGGGCGCCCAGGCACGCTCGGACTGTTGAAGCTCATGCGGGACGTGATGGCGCATCTGGCGGTGACAGGTTCGATCGCAGTTGGAGACGGAATCGCTCAGCAGGTTCTGGGCCATGGTTTGGCATCGAGGCTTTCAAGCAAACTCGGCGAAGGCGTCATCAACGGCCTGCTGACGGCGCGTATCGGCATTGCCGCGATGGATCTTTGCCGCCCTCTTCCCTTCCACGCTGTGAAGCGCCCGGGGATCGGCGATTTCATGTCCGACATCTCTCCCGTCGGCCCGCGCAAGACCGATTGATCGCGCCTCTGTGACCCTTAATGACCCGAAAAGATACCAGTCATTAACCATTCCAAGCTAATTTGCGAGGCACTTGAAGTTTCTGGTTTCCAAGGGAAAGCACATGTATTCGCGCTTCTTTTCGCTTTTCGGTGGCATCGTTGCACTGACCATCGCAACTGCTCCCGCCCTGGCACCGGAGGCCTCCGCGGCTTCGCGTGACAAATCCTTTTTCCAGCAGGTCGGTGGCGTCTGGAAGGGTCCGGGCGAAATCGTCGCGGGCAAGTACAAGGGTACGAAGTTCAGCTGCAACCTGATTGGCGCTGCACAGCCGGATGGCACTGTCGGCATCAAGCTCGATGGCACCTGCCGCGTCGGCGTTTTCCAGCAGCCGATGTCCGCGGTCATCAGCCAGAGCAGCACCGGCTATTCCGGCAAGTTCCTGGACGGCGCCCAGGGCAAGGGCCTCGACATCGTCTCCGGCTCCGTCAATGGCGACAAGGTCGTGATGGGCATCAACCGTGCCCAGCTGAACGGCGCCATGGTCGCCAGCCTGCGCGGCGAGAACAAGATGAACATCACCATTTCGGTGAAGGTCGAAGACCAGATGGTGCCCGTGATCGGCCTGTCGCTGGATCGCGATCTGGATTCGATCGCCGTCGGTTCGATCAAGCCCTAATCCACCAATCCCTGTCTGCGTCAGCGATCCTAATGCCTTCGATGTCCGCCTCTGCCAGCCAGTCGCGGACATTTTTCTGTCCGAGGACCATTTCGGGCGCGACATCGGCAAGCGGCATCATCACAAAGCCCCTCGCCGTCATGCGCGGATGGGGAAGCTCCAGCGTCTCGGAGTGATACGCGCTGTCGCCGTAGGTCAGGATGTCGATATCGATGGTTCTCGGGCCCCAGCGCTCGACGCGCTCACGCTTGCGCCGCCTTTCCATATCAAGACAGACATCGAGAAGCGACTCGGGATGAAGCGAGGTCTCGATCAGGGCGCAGCAGTTCAGGAACTCGGCCTGATCCGTCTTTCCCCATGGCGGCGTGGCATAAAGCCGGGATACGGCGAGCACCCGACAGTCCGATCGGGCATCGAGTTCCCTCAACGCATCTGCCATCGCAGCCCGCGGATCACCGACGTTACCGCCGAGCCCAAGGGCTACCAATTTCATCGAGCCGTCACGCGACATGCTCGATCCTCACTTCGGCATGATCAAGAATTCCCGGGATCGGCACGCTCGGCTTACGCACCGTCACCTCGACCCTTCGGATCTGCGACGACCAGGCGCAAAGCGCCCTAGCAATGTCCTTGGCCAGCGTCTCGATCAGGTTGCGGCGCGTGCCGGTCACGATCCTCTCGACGATTTCATAGGCTTTGCCATAGTGCACGGTGCTCTCGACGTTGTCGTCCTCCAGCGCTTCTTCGGCATCCACATGCATGACGAGATCGACATAGAATCGCTGACCGAGCCTCTCTTCTTCCGCAAAGGCTCCATGACGAGCGAAGAAGGCGCAGTTTTTCAAGGCGATGCTGTAGGTCCCCATCAGCTCTCCTCCCGTTGCGCCGCACGGGACGCCAGAACCGCATCTGCCATCAGCAGGGCATCGCGGTTGGCCGCGACATTATGAACCCGGAAGATCGCCGCACCAGCGAGTCGGAGGATCGCAGTCGTTGCAGCCGTGCCGATATCCCGCTGATCGGCCGGATCCCGCATCGTGACTGAACCGACAAACCGCTTCCGCGACGTCCCGGCGAGCAAGGGAAATCCGAGTGACTGCAACTCGCGAAAGCGGGCGATCAGTTCCATGTCGTCGTCCCGGTTCTTGGCAAATCCGAACCCGGGATCGAGCACGATCGCCGCATCCTTGATCCCGGCAGCATGCGCGATCTTGAGAGACCGCGTGAGGAAATACTGCTGGTCTTCGATCATGTCCGCACGTCGATCCGTCCGGTCGCGTCCCGTATGCATGATGCAGATACCGGCACCTGTCTCGGC
This sequence comes from Rhizobium sp. Leaf306, assembly GCF_001423425.1. GTDB lineage: Bacteria > Pseudomonadota > Alphaproteobacteria > Rhizobiales > Rhizobiaceae > Neorhizobium > Neorhizobium soli. The sequence continues at coordinate 742,591 of NZ_LMNX01000002.1, read as the reverse complement.
CGCGACGTCAGCCATATCGGGTTCGCGCTGAAGTCCATGTACGTCATTGATGACGTGGGCGCCGGCAGCCATCGCCAGCCGCGCCGTTACCGCACGATAGGTATCGACCGAGATGATAGCGTCGGTTTCGCCGACAAGCTTCTCGATCACCGGCAGGATGCGATCCTGTTCTTCGGCAGGCGTCACCGCCGCCGCGCCGGGCCGTGTCGATTCGCCACCGATATCGAGGATGGCAGCACCTTCGGCGACGCAGCTCAGCGCATGCCGCACGGCGCCATCCGTTTGCGCATGCCGACCGCCGTCGGAAAACGAGTCTGGGGTCACGTTGACGATCGCCATGATATGGCCTTGCGCGCCGAGTTCCAGCACGCGTCCGCGCGCCAATTGCCAGTGCGTGTTGCGCCGCGATATCACCGGCCAATCATCTTCGGAGAGTTGACGCAAAATTCAGGGACCTCGTGTTGCGCTTGGTCTCGCTATGCCCCAAGCTCTTTTAAAGTTCAACGTTGCAGGCCACAGAATGTTTTCAATGCGCGCGGTTCGCCGTCTCATCGGTACCGTACTTCTTGCAGGCGTCTTCGCCTCTCCCGCATCGGCCGCACCGATCATCACCAAGACTTACTCGTATTTTCAGATCGGCGGCAAAACTGCCGAAGACCTCGACAAGGAGCTGGAAAAACGCGGTCCGCTGACCCGCACGACCGGCCACCGTCATCCCGGTGCAACCGAAATCAAATTCGGCGGGGAAGTGACCTATGTCGAGCGCGCCAATCGATGCACGGTCGGCGCCGCAAGGGTCACACTGCGTACCCATATCGTTCTGCCACGCTGGATCAATCGACGTCGTGCAGACGCGGATCTTGGCATGATATGGGACACGCTTTCGGCAGACATCAAGCGCCACGAAGAACGCCATGCCGAGATTGCCCGCACCCATGCCCGCATTCTCGAGAGACAGCTTCTGGACCTATCGACGCCCAGCAGTTGTGATAGCCTCGAAAAGAAGGTCGCCGATGCGACTCGCGATCTTCTGGAAGCACACGACCGGGAACAGATGCGGTTCGACCAGGTCGAGTCGAAGAACTTCGACGAGCGGATGACCCGTCTTCTGAAATACCGGATGAAGCGCGACTGATCGGGCAACGAAAGACGACATCGATCGGCACAGCCAATCAACCGACCCGTAGCCCGACCTTTCCCAAGACTTGCGCGGAGCTTTCGCACCACCCTGTCATTCATCGGTGACTTATAACAATATACTAATGTGTGTGTCTGGGCTAAAACCGTAGCAACAGAACGGCGCTGCCAACGACCCATATCAAGGGTCATCCAGCCGCCCGCGATCCCGGCCACGGTGCCCGGATCCACCCGTTCAGGCGCCGCAGATGTTCGCGGCCGCGATCAGGCACTTGGACCGAGAGAGGTCCCGCGTTGTTGCCTTGTACAAGCTTCACAGGTCTCCCCGGCGCAATTGCGGCCGCAGGCGTTTTCCTCCCTCGCCTTGCGGCTATGCGCCTGCCTTGCCTCGCTTGCGCTAACTGCGCAGCGAGGCATTTTTTTGGAAGAGGGTCGTCTGGTTTGGTTCAGGCCTGACGTTCTGGAACGTGCACGATCAGACCGTCGAGATCGGCCTTGATCTTGATCTGACAGGACAGCCGCGAGGTCGGCTTCACCTCAAAGGCGAAGTCGAGCATGTCTTCTTCCATCGCTGCCGGAGGACCGACCTTTTCGGTCCAGCCATCGTCGACATAGACATGACAGGTGGCACAGGCACAGGCGCCGCCGCATTCGGCCTCTATGCCTGGCACGGAATTGCGCACGGCGTTCTCCATCACTGTGGAGCCGTTGTCAGCTTCGATATCGAAGCGCGTACCGTCGAAGGCAACGAGGGTCAGTTTCGTCATAATCAGGAAATCCGCATTGAGTGGCAGTCTTGGCCGGTTGTCTTCCGATAAATCACCGGTCCAGTCAACACGAACGGACGACGCGCCGTTGTCTTGCGGCGCCCTCCAACTGTCACGGATCAGCGGCAGAGTTTCAGGATGAAGTTCTCGGCTTCCACGACACACGCGGCAAGCGCGGCCAAATGCGCGGCGTCGGCACCGTCTGCTTCCAGTTTCTCTGCCGCTTTGGAAACGCCGAACGCGCCGACCGCAGATGCAGCCCCCCTCAGGCGATGCGCCGTCATCGCAACCCCGGCAGCGTCTGCGCCCGTCATGTCCTGCAGCGCCCGGCGGGCGTTGCGGGCAAACATCATCAGCACTTCGTTTTCCAGTGTCTTGTCGCCCATCGTCTGGCGGGCAAGATGCACGAGATCGATCGGGCGCGACTGCGAAGGACATGCCCCGCGCGGGCTAGTGGGCGTTGAAAAAGCAGTATTCGCCGCTGACATGAAACTCTGTTCCTCTTTGGGGCTCAATCATGCGTCCCAGTGATGCGGGACAGCGGCTGCCTATCCCGTTAAATTCCGGCACAATCACGGCGCAAATTTCGGGACATGGTTAATTTCCATCAACCTCACGAAATGTCAGGGGTTTCGACATTTTTCGTGGTTTAAATTCTGTTAACAACAAATCTGCTTTCCGGGCCGATCCCGGCCGAGCAATTGTGTGAAAGACACGAATGTGTCACTACAGGACGGTTGAGATGGGTGTGTAAACCATCCTGCGTCTGGCGGCGGAACGGTGGTAAGCTTTCATTATCATCCGTTTGCAACAACGGCCGTTCGAATTGTGAGTAAAGTGGAATTGCGGCCAGCATGACGCACGGGCCGGGTTCCGGTCGGCGACCCGACTTCCAGCCTGCAGGCGGCAGAGCTGGAACGAAAGCGCCGGGTGAGTGTAACGAGGCGTAACCGCATGGCGAAGAAAACGAGCAGCGAGTCGGTCGATGAGACGGCTTTCCAGGCACTGGAAGAAGCGCTGAAGATCGACTTCAACGGCGAGCAGCCTCGCGCCCGACCAACTCAGACCGCTTCGGAGACCAGAGTGTCGGATACGCCAAGGCAGCGCTCCCCATCGTCCTCACAAAATCCGCAATCCGCTCCGCCTCGTCAGGCCGGTCCCGAAACGACAGCCCGACAGCCCGCTTTCGAGCCGGCCAATGATGCCGGTCGCCGCACCCCGAATGCGATTCTTCGTTCGCTCGAAGGCGGCTCGATCAAGAGCGCCGTCCGCAATGCCGCCATTATCTCGTTCTTCTGGGTTGTTGCGGGTATCGGTCTCGGCCAGCTGATCTACGGCAGCCAGCTGTGGGAATTCACCTCGGTCGCCGGCGTCCTCGCTGCACCGGGAATCGTCGCCCTCGTCGTCGGCATCCTGCTGCCGATCATGCTTTTCTTCGCCTTCGCGATCATGATGGCGAGAGCTGCTGATCTGCGCAATGCGGCCCGCTCGATGGCGGAAGTGGCCCTGCGTCTCTCCGAACCGGAAACCATTGCCTCCGAGCGCATCATGTCGGTCGGCCAGGCTGTCCGCCGCGAAGTGTCTGCGATGAACGAAGGCATCGAGCGCACCATTGCGCGTGCCTCCGAGCTGGAAACGCTGGTTCATTCCGAAGTCAACGCGCTGGAACGCAGCTATACAGACAACGAGCTGCGCGTCCGCGGCCTGGTTCACGAACTCGGCGCCGAGCGCGACGCGATCGTCAACCACGCAGAACGTATCCGCTCGTCGATCGTCGGCGTGCACGAGCAGCTGAAGGAAGACCTGTCGCTGTCGACAGAGGAGATCTCCGTTCGCCTTGCCACGTCAGGCGAGGCCTTTGCCTCGATGATCGACACCCGCGCCGCGTCTCTCATCGCAAAATCCGAGGCTGCCGGTGAAGCGCTCAGCTCCCTGATGGCCGCCCGTGCCGAAAACCTTGTCTCGAGCCTGGCATCGTCCGGTATCGCTCTGGCCACCGAGTTCGATATCCGCCTCGACACGCTCACATCGACCATGTCCGAACGCGGTCAGGAATTGCTCGGCCAGTTCGAAACCCGTGCGTCGACCATCGATGCCAACACCGAAAAGCTGAACGCCGCCCTCGCCGACCGTACCCGTCAGCTCAACGAGACGCTGCTCGCCCGCACCCGCGAAATCACCGAGGGCCTAAACGACAGCGAGAAGACGCTCGGCGGCACGCTGGACACGGCAATCGCCGCGCTCAACCGCTCGCTCGACCAGAAGAGCGCCACATTCCGCCAGAGCCTCCAGACCGCGTCCGACGACGCAATCATGGATCTCGACCTCCGCTCCGGCCTGTTCGAAGACCGTCTCCAGGCAACCGTTGGCCAGCTTTCGGCAACCTTCGACGACGGCCTGTCGCATTTTACCACGGCATTCGACCAGCGCGCCGGCACGCTTGATAGCAAGCTGATGGACAGCCTCGCCCGCATCAACGAAACCGTCGCAGGCGGTTCGGATGCGATCGAAGGCATCCTGTCGTCCAGCATCGACCGGATCGGCAATGCACTGACCGACCAGTCGCTGGCGCTCGCAACGACGCTTGGAACCGGCCAGGAAGTGCTGGACTCCATGCTCGAAAACCGCGCCCGCGAATTTTCCGATGCGCTTGCTGCTCGCAGCAACGAAATCAGCCACAGCTTCGGCGACGCCCACAACAAGGTCGACGCCGTCATGGTCGAACGCGGCACGGCACTCGCCGCCGCACTCTCCGATAGCCAGGCCCGTTTCGAGGGCGCCGTCGGTTCGCGCGCGGACGCCCTCATCGATGCGGTCACCGGCAGCCACGATCGTCTTGCAGAAGTCCTCGACAGCCGCACCTCGGCAATCAGCGAGCTGATGTCGGGAACACCCGAGCGCCTCTCTTCAATGTTCGACGACAAGACTGAAGTCCTGTCGAAGGCGCTGTCCGACAGCGAGATCCGGCTCGGCAGCGAACTGGAGCGCAAGGTGACGAGCCTCGACACGACGCTTGCCGCCAACCGCGACCGCCTCGCTGAGATCTTCGATGACCGATCGATGGACATCGCGACTTCGCTTGCCCTGCACGAAGATCGCCTCACAGGCGCACTCGAAGAAAAGACGGCAGCTCTGATCGGCGCCGTATCGGATGCAGACAGCCGTATCGAACACACGTTCGCCGCTCGCGCCGAAGCAATCCGCACGGCCTATACGGACGGCCAGCTCGGTCTCGATCTCTCGCTCGAAAGCCACGTCTCCGAGCTTTCCCGCATCATCGACAGCGGCAGCGAACGGCTCGATAAGTCTGTCGGCGGTGCAGCCGAACGGATCGAAGCCACGTTGGCCGAACGCACCGAAGCGATCCGCAGCGTCTATCAGGACGGCCAGATTGGTCTCGACATCACGCTTGCGACCCAGACCTCGGAACTGGCGCGCATTCTCGACGGCGGCAGCGAACGCCTCGAGAATTCCGTAGAAGGGGTTGCCGGCCGCATTGAAGCTGCCTTTGCCGATCGCACCGACGCGATCCGCAACGCCTATCAGGAAGGTCAGCTCGGTCTCGACATTACACTCGAAACGCATGCCTCGGAACTCACCCGCATCATCGAAGGCGGCAGCGAGAAGCTTGAGACATCCGTCGGCGGCGCAGCCCAGCGCATCGAGAGCGCCTTCGCCGATCGTACCGAAGCGATCCGCAACGCCTATCAGGAAGGTCAGCTCGGTCTCGACATCTCGCTCGAAACGCATGCCTCGGAACTCACCCGCATCATCGAAGGCGGCAGCGAGAAGCTTGAGACATCCGTCGGCGGCGCAGCCCAGCGTATCGAAACGGCGTTCGCAGATCGTACCGACGCAATCCGCACTGCCTATCAGGAAGGTCAGCTCGGCCTCGACATCACACTCGAAACGCACGCTTCGGAACTTACCCGCATCATCGAAGGCGGCAGCGAGAAGCTTGAGACATCCGTCGGCGGCGCAGCCCAGCGTATCGAAAGCGCCTTTGCCGATCGTACCGATGCGATCCGCACCGCCTATCAGGAAGGCCAGCTCGGCCTCGACATCACACTCGAAACGCACGCTTCGGAACTCACCCGCATCATCCAGGGCGGTAGCGAGAAGCTTGAGACGTCCGTCGGCGGTGCAGCCCAGCGCATCGAAAGCGCCTTTGCCGATCGTACCGATGCCATCCGCAGCGCCTATCAGGAAGGCCAGCTCGGCCTCGACATCACGCTCGAGACCCACGCCTCGGAACTGTCGCGCATCATCCAGTCCGGCAGCGCGCAGCTTGAGACATCCGTCGGCGGTGCAGCGGAACGCATCGAAAGCGCGTTTGCAGATCGCACGGATGCAATCCGCAGTGCCTACCAGGACGGCCAGCTCGGCCTCGACATCACGCTCGAAACCCAGGCTGCGGAACTGTCCCGCATCCTCGACGGTGGCAGCGCTCGTCTCGAAAACTCGGTCGGTGGCGCAGCCACACGTATTGAATCCGCCCTCACCGATGGCACCAGCCGCTTCGAAACCGGCATGGCCGATGGCCTGCAGCGGATGGACGAAACCTTCGACGCCACCCAGCAGCGGATTGCTGCAACGATCGGCCTCGGTCACCAGCAGCTCGCCGATACGCTTGCCACAGCCGGACAGGACATCGCGCAGACGCTCGGCGCCGCCAACTACGAGATTTCCTCGACGGTCGGTTCGGGCGCCCAGAACATCTCCCAGTCCGTCGGCGACGCAACGCGCAACATCGCCTCGACCTTGGATGGAGCAACCCGCACCATCAGCGACACGGTCGGCACCGCTGCCGTACAGATCTCAGGCGTCGTCGATACCGCAAGCCGCGACATATCCGAAAAGGTCACGACGGCACACGGTCAGATGGCCGAGACGCTCGACACCGCAAACCGCCAGCTCTCGTCTACACTCGATGGCGGCTACGAGCGCATTCGCTCGACACTCGACGATCGCGGCGGCCTGATTGCCAGCACGCTCACCAATGCGCAAAACCATCTGGCCGACCTGATGCTGGATCAGGCAACATCGATCGGCGCCACCATCGCAACCAGCGCCGGCATGCTGGAAATGTCCCTCGAAGCCCAGCAGGAATCGCTGCGCGCCACGATCGACGGCGCCGGTGAAAACCTGGAAACGCGTCTGCGCGAAAACGTCGGCGCGATTGCAGGCCAGCTCAACGAAGCCGCCCGCGAAATCACAGCCTCCGCAGAGGGATTCTCGAGCCGCGTCGAAGAAACTGTCGGCGGCGTTTCTACCGCCCTCGATGGCGCCGGCACCCGGATCGAGACGACCTTCGGTGGTCTGGAAGAACGCATCCGCTCGGAACTGGGCAATGCGACCAGCCTGGTCGACACGGCCGGCAACAGTATCGCCGATGCACTCGGCGCCCGCACCGCGGAACTGGAGCGCGTTACCAGCCTTGCGACCGATCGCGTTTCTACCGTGATGAGTGATCGCACGGCCGAACTGGAGCGCTTGTCGGGAGAAACTGCAGACCGCATCAATCAGGCGCTCGCATCCCGCACGCAGGAATTTGAGCGCATCGGATCCGAAACCTCGGATCGGATCGCCGAAACGCTGGATACACGCACCGCCCGCATCGAGGAACGCCTCGGTACCATGGACCGGGCGCTCACCGTCGGCCTAGACGCCGTGTCGCGCACCATCGAAGGCAAGGCTGTCGGCCTCGCCTCCAGCCTGCGCGACGCCGTCAGCGCCGCAGCGCAGGGCATGGATAGCGAAGCCAGCCGTTCGGCAGAGCTTCTTGCCCGCGCCGGCGCAGACTTCACGGAAGAACTCAGCACCCGCAACGATGAGTTTGCCCGCTCGATCGAACAGCGCTCCAACGATATCGTCGACCGCATTTCGGAAACCCAGAACCGGCTTGCCGGTCAGGCGGCAACCGTGGCGCAGGCCTTCTCGGAAGCCGGCAACGCGATCGTCCACAAGGTCGCAGAAGCAGACAGCCTGGTGAAGAAGCAGGTCAATGCGATTTCGGAAGCGCTTGGCGATGCCGAAAAGGCGCTCGATGCCCGCGGCACGTCTCTGCGCGACACCCTTGCCGAAACCGCAGGCGAACTCGACAGCGCTCTTTCGGCCGTCGACAAGGCACTCGCTGCCCGTGGCGAATCGATCCGCTCGTCACTCGACAGCCGTACCCGCGACCTGAACTCGATGCTCTCAAGCCGTTCGGCCGAACTCTCCAAGCTGATCGACGAAAAGGCACGGCCGCTGGTCGAGGAATATGCCGAGACCGGCCGGTCTGCCGCCGAGCGCATCAGCCAGGCTGCACAGGATAGCGCCGAGCGCCTTTCCACGGCCGCCCGCGATACGACCGACCGCATCCGCAACGAGAACGACGCACTGGTGGAGGCGATTTCCGCCCGCACCAACGAGACGCTCGCTGCCATCAGCCAGCGGACAGAGAATGCCACCGGTGCCATGCGCGCCGTCGAGCAGAGCCTGTCGGCTAACGTCAACAGCCTGATCGAGCGTCTTGCCGAAAGCAATTCCGGCATCGCGTCGCTCGTCGAGCAGGCCGCCCGCAATCTCGGCCAGGCAGCGGACCGTGTCAGCGAACAGTTGTCCGACGCCGATCAGAAGCTCGATGCGACCGCCAACCGCTTTGCCGAATCGGCCAACAGCGCGGCCGACCTCGTGCACGGTTCGAGCCGCCTGCTCGAAAACAACATCGATCGCCTGGTCAGCATTTCCGGCCAGACGCTCAGCCAGGTCGGCGGCATTGTCGGTCGCTTCGACGATCACTCCAAGGTTCTCGCTCAGGCATCCGAGCTGCTCGGCGCTGCCCAGTCGAACCTTGCAAGCACGCTCGACGAACGCCAGACCGCGCTCCGCACCCTCTCTGCCGGTCTCGTCAAGCGTTCGGAGGAAATCGAAGGCACGCTCAATGGTCTGACCTCGCTCGTCGATGGCGCCTTTACCCGCGCCGAAGATCGCACCTCGCAGATCGGCGCATCGCTGCGCGAAAGCCTGCACGCTTCCTTCGCCGATATCGGCCGCGGCCTGGGCGAAACCCAGCAGCGTGCCAACCTCACGGCCCAGGCTATGCGCGAGACGCTGAGCGAGGCTGGCAACGAGGCAAGCCGCGCCATCGAGACGACACTGTCGGATGCCGAAACACGCGCCCGTGATCTCTCCGAGCGCCTGCGCGGCAGCATCACCGGTTCGATGGGCGACATTGAGCGCCTGCTGGCCGACGCCGCAAACCGCACCGATGGCGCAGCCCAGCAGTTGCGCGATACGCTGCGGGTTTCGGTTGAAGAGGCGATCGGCCGCTTTACCGGCGCAACCGACGAGATCCGCCGCTCGGCCCAGGACATTCGCCAGGAACTCGATGCGACTCGCACCGAACTGAAGCGCGGCGCGTTCGATCTGCCCGAAGAAGCCAAGGAAAGCGCAGCCGCCATGCGCCGTGCCGTGGCTGAACAGATCAAGGCCCTGCAGGACATCTCGCAGCTAGTCGGCCGGTCCGCCCAGAGCCTCGACGTGTCCGAGCCGGTTGCAGTGTCACGCCCTGCTCCGGTCGCCCAGCCGGCTCCGCAGCCGGCGGCCCCGCGCCCTGCAGCCCCGACGGCACCGGCCGCCGCGACGAGCGCACCGTTTGGCTCGTCTGTCCTTCGTGACAGTCTGCCACTCGATCGTCCGACGCCGAGCATCGCACAGGGCGTCACCAAGCCGGTTGCCCAGGCGCCGTCACAGACGCCACCTGTAACGCAGGTTCTCGCACAGCCTCAGGCCCCGGTCTCCCGCGCGCCTGACGCAACGCAGCGTCCAGGTGAAGGCGGCTGGATCAGCGATCTCCTTCGCGGTGCATCGCGTGACGATACATCAGGCACAGTTGCCCGCCAGCCGCAGCAGCCTGCACGCCCGGCAGCAGCCGAACCGGCCCAGCCGGTTCGCACCAACGGCGACAACCGCAACCCGCGTCACATGGTGGAATCACTCAACTCTCTGTCGGTCGACATCGCCCGCGCGATCGATCACGACGCCTCGGTCGACCTCTGGCGCCGTTACCAGCGCGGCGAGCGCGACGTGTTCACACGCCGCCTCTACACGCTGAAGGGCCAGCAGACGTTCGACGACATCAAGCGCAAATACGAGCGCGAGCCGGAATTCCGCACCGCCGTCGATCGCTACATCGCCGATTTCGAAAAGCTCCTCGCCGACGTCGCCCGCACCGACCGCGACAAGACGGTCACCCAGAGCTACCTGACCTCGGATACGGGCAAGGTCTACACCATGCTCGCCCACGCGGCTGGTCGCTTCAGCTGAGCGAGCCACTCCGCAGGGAATGCCAAAAACAAGAAAAGCCGCCTTTCAGGGCGGCTTTTTCGTTGGCGGATAAACCCTGAAGAAGCTGTTGGCGAGAGGGGTACCCCGACGTCTCTCATCCCAGCCCTTGTGCCGAAATTCCAGCGGCACGAGGTCTGTCGGGTCACAGACCCCTTCACTTCATGGACACGTACGGACTGGATCCCGGCCACAAGGGCGAGGATTAGAGGAGTTTGGTGACAGGCTCAGTTTCCAAAGCGACCTGCGGAGTTTTTCGCCAGTACTTCACAGAACGCTCAGTCGCCCATCAAGCCGGCTTTCGATGGGCTGCACTGCATCGGAGCGAACCTGACGTCTGGTCCTATTCCTCTTCAGTTCCTCAACGGCCGCTCTTTTGCCGCGCCCCAGAAACTGAGCCGCGCATCGGGCGCGTGCCTGAGGAGAATGATCTCCATCCGTGCACGAAGGTCGCTGCGAAAGCGTGACGCGTTCCGGGCGCCCCAGACGCCGATATAGCACGCGCCGGAGACATCGTTGCGAAACACCACGGCGCCGCCAAAGGCAGAAGCCAGGCCGCCTTCGCCCACCACGCCGCCTGCGCCATAAACCGCCACGACACTTTCCAACGGTGCAACGCTGACCACGGTGTCACCGGAGGGAGAAAAACCGGACTGCGTGAAAAGATAGACGGGAATTGGAAGTTCGGCCATTCGCTTGGCTCTCATGAGAGGCAACCGAGATCGGAGCGCTGTTTCTAGCGCAGGTCAACTCCATAACGGCCAGGCTATTAGTTCGGATTGCAAAGCCAGCTGTCACAGACGCATGTCAGATCTCGTGAGGATCGCAGTGCTGGAACCAGTATCGTATCGCTCAGCTGGCAGAGCGGGTCCGGGAGCCGGGTGGGCATCCTAACGCGATGCTTGGGACCATCGCCAAGCTTCACCGCCAGCGCCCTTGGGTAGCGTTCGCTCGGGTAAGATTACGTACTGCAGGAAAGTGCTTCTCTGCCGCGAATTGTTCGGCAGAGAAGTCTCCGCCAGGCCGATATCGCGCGGGTCGTCCCCGCGCGAAAAGGATCACATGGCCTTGAGAGCCCAGTCGACAATATTCGCGCCGACCTGTGCAAATGCCTTGTCCAGCGCTTCGATGAAGCGGCGGTTCTCGGTTCCGGCGACCGGCACCGTTGCCTTGAAGACGGTCTGGGCACGAACGCTGCCGTTGCGGTCGTTCAAGAGCTTTGCCGAGATCTCCACCGTGGCAAGCCTGTTGCCCTCAGTCACCACCTCGAAGCTGCGGATATCGGTTACGACCTGATAGTCGATCGCCAGACCCTGCCCCGGCTTGCCGACGCCGCCAACCCGTCCTGAGTTTTCGAACGCTTCGACCAGCTTCGACTGGACCAGTGCCGGAAGCCTGTCGCCCCAGCGGGAATTGGCCAGATACTGAACCTCTGAGGGCGAAATACGCACAACGACCTGGTCGCTGTTGAGCATCTTGACCGCAGTCGGTTCAGGCACCAGGATCTGCCGGCTCTTTGCGGTTGCTCCACTCGCCATCGGCGTGATCGACAGGTCGAACGTGTCGTTGTTCGCCTTGCTGCCACAACCGGCCAGAAGTGCTGCCATCAAAGGGGCTGCGATGATGATCGGATGGCGCATGACGCGAAGCATCGCAGATCCTTGCATGAAACCCTGAACTCCCCGCATGTTAGCGCCGTGTCCTGCCATCGTACTCTTTCACCGTTTCGCCGCCGAAGATCAGGCGCTGGGGGTTCTGGTCAAAATTGCTGATTGCCTGATTGAGCGACTGCACGGTTCCGCGCGTGTCGTTGATCAGCGTTTGGATGTCTCTCAAGCCACCGGACGAAAAGCGCGACAGGTTGTCGGCAATCGGTCCAACGCGCGAATTGATATTGTCGGCGACGGTGCGGAAGGATTCGAGCGTCTTGCGCGCCTCGGCAAACAGACCCTGCGAGTCGTCGCTGGAAACCAGCCCGTCCACCTTGGCCAGAATGCCGTCGACGCGGTTCGATGCGTTGTTCAGCTTGGTCGACATGTCCGTGAAGTTGGAGATCGCGCCGTTGATGTCGTCGCGGCGGCGCGACACGTCGTCGATCACGTCGCGCGCCGAGCTGAGCGTCTGGCGTGCGTCTTCGGATGCCGATGAGATGTTGCGGATCGTAGCGCCGACCTGATTGACGTCGACGGCCGCCATGAGCGTATCGGCGCGTTTCAGGGCGCTCTGCGCATCGACGCCTGCCTGCTGGAAGCTCGCAGCCGCCTGGGTCACGTTCTGCACCAGAGGGCCGAAGTTGTCCGAGGCATTGGCAATGTTGCGAGTCACCCGTTCGGCGTTCGTGACAACCTGATTGACGCGCTCCGCATCGATTGCCCGTACCAGCTGGTCAGCTGCTTCGAGCGTCGAGTTCAAAGTGCCGGAGACGCGATCGACCGTCGCCGACAGCGTCGAGAGGCTGTTCAGGAATTTGTCGATGCTGTCCGAATTGTTGCTGAGCGCAGCCGTAAACGTCTCGACGTTGCGGATAGTCTGCGTCAGCGGACCGCGTGCGTCTCCGACAAATCCCTGGATGTCGCCAATTGCCTGGTCTGCCCGGTCGAGGATCTTGTCGGCCGTCGCAAGAAGGTTGGTCACGCTCGACTGGTCGGCGATCAGCACCGCAGGACGGCCACTCTCGATCGCCTTCTGCAGGATGTTTTCTTCACCCTTGGCACCACCCGACATTTCCACATAGGCAGCGCCCGTCAGGCCCTGAACTTCCAGAACGGCCTTGGTCGACTGGTAGACAGGTGCGTCGGCGCGCACTTCGGTGAACGCGATCGAGTAGCGCGGATCATCCGGGTCGATGCTGAGGCTGCGCACGGAGCCGACCGGGATGCCGTTGAAGCGCACCGCCGAACCAACGGAAAGACCGTTTGCGGAGCCCGGAATGCGAATCGCCAGCTCAGCCGTGGGGCCTCCCCGGCCGGACGAAGCCATCCAGTAGACGAACCCGAAAGCGGCAGCCATTACCAGCAAGGTAAAAAAGCCAACGAGGGCGTAATTTGCTTTAGTTTCCATAGGTTACATCACTTCTCAGATTCGCCGTCGGGCCTGGTCTCATCGGTCACGACGGAACGCGCGCGCTTGCCCTTGAAATAGGACTGAACCCACGGATCGTCGAAGGCGAACATATCCTCAAGCGTGCCTTCCACCAAGACCCGTTTCTGCCCAAGCACGGCAATGCGATCACAAACGGAAAACAGGCTGTCGAGGTCGTGGGTCACCATGTACACGGTGAGGCCAAGCGTATCGCGCAGCCTTGCAATCAAGGCATCGAAATCGGCAGCTCCGATCGGGTCGAGGCCAGATGTCGGCTCGTCGAGGAAAACAAGATCGGGGTCGAGCGCCAGAGCGCGTGCAAGTGCTGCGCGCTTGATCATGCCGCCGGACAGTTCGGACGGATACTTGTCGGCCGCATCGGGCGGCAGACCGACCATCTCGAGCTTCACATAGGCAAGTTCGTCCATCAGCGACTGCGGCAGATCGAGATACTCGCGCATTGGCAGCTGGATGTTTTCTTTCACCGTCAGCGCCGAAAACAGCGCACCGTGCTGGAACAGCACGCCGAGCCGCGTATCGAGCGCCACGCGCTGCTGTTCGTCGGCCGTGGCATAATCAACTCCGAGGATCTCGATCGTACCTGAGCGCTGCGGCAGCAATCTGAGAACCGTGCGCATCAGCACCGACTTACCGGTGCCCGACGCTCCGACGAAGCCGAGGATCTCGCCCCGGTAGATATCGAGGTTCAGATTGTCCAGCACGAGCTTCGAGCCGAAGCCGACCGTCAGATCCTTGACCGACAGCACGACCTTGCGCTCGTCGCTCTTCGTCTCCGCGGGCTTGGTATTGTCAAAGGTTTGAACGTCTTCCACGCCGGTCCCCATCAAAAATCGATCGCGGAATAGAAAATCGCAAACATCGCGTCGATCAGGATCACCGCGAAGATCGATTTCACCACCGACGAGGTGACGTGCTGGCCGAGCGATTCTGCGCTGCCGCCAACTTTCATTCCCTCGACAGCCGCCACGATGCCGATTGCCAGCGCCATGAACGGCGCCTTGATCATGCCTGAGGCCACCGACGAGAAGTCGACCGCCTCCTTGAGGCGCGACAGGAACGTATCGAATGTGATGCCGGAATAGACCAGCGTGATCACCGCAGCGCCGTAGAGGGCCGACAGGTTCGCGACGATGGTCAGGAGCGGCAGTGCGATCGTCAGAGCGACAAGGCGCGGGAACACGAGCACACCGACGGGATTAAGGCCGATGACGGTCAGCGCGTCGATCTCCTCGCGCATCTTCATGGAGCCGATTTCGGCGGTGATCGCGCTTCCCGAACGGCCGGCGATCATGATCGCCGTGATCAGAACGCCGATTTCGCGAAGCTGCAGAATGCCGACCAAGTCGACGACGAAGATTTCTGCCCCGAAATACCGGAGCTGGAAAGCGCCCTGCTGGGCAATGATCGCGCCGATCAGAAACGACATCAGCAGGATGATCGGAACCGCCCGAACGCCCATCCGGTCGATATGCGTCACGACGGATGCAGGAGAGACGCCGGATCCGCGGCCGAATTTCAGCTGTGCGCCACGGACCGCCGAACCGAGAATGTGCATGGCGGCGACGAAGTCACCGGCAAATTCCGTCATCGTCTTGCCGACCGGGCTGAACACGCGATCAAACAGCGACCGCTTGTCCTGATCGTTGGGCGGCGGTGCCGGGGTCTTTTCCGGCAGGGCGCCAACCAGTTCCTCGATCGTCCCTTCCGCCCCAACCAACTTCGCGTCGCGACCCTGCTCGGCTTTTGCCGACATAAGACGGCGAATCAGCCAGGCGCCGGATGTATCGATTCCGTCGATCCCCGAGACGTCGATCTCGAGGGATCCAGACCCGCTGCTCTTTTCAAGATCGCCAAACGCCTTGAGGACCGGCGAAATCGAATGATTGCGCCATTCTCCGGCCAGAATGTAGCGCTCGCCATCGCCGCCGGGCAGGTCTTCGGCTTTGATTTCGGCAGGTTGTGACGGCACAGGTTTCTTTCGGCTTAGGTTAAGCAGCACGCAGCTGCGATCTGCTGTTGATCGCAGCACTGAGAGCGGCAATATAGCGACCCTGAACGGATTTGCCACAACGCCCAGGTGGAAAACCATGACGCGTCACTTCGAAGCAACAATCGAGAAATTCCCGATCGCGGGGGTGTTTACGATTTCTCGCGGTTCCAAGACAGAAGCCGAGGTGGTGACCTGTGCGATCACCCGCGACGGCCTGACCGGCCGGGGCGAATGCGTTCCCTACAAACGCTACGGTGAAACAACCGAAGGCGTCCTCGACGAGATCAACTCCCTTGCTTCGATGATGCACGATGGCATGGATCGCCACACACTGCAGACGCGCCTGCGACCGGGAGCCGCCCGCAACGCGGTGGACTGCGCCTTGTGGGATCTGGAAGCCAAAAGCCTTGGCCGATCGGTGGCGTCGATGATTGAAGCTGCCGAAAAGCCGCTGATCACCGCCTTCACGCTGTCGCTTGGCGAGCCGGAGGCAATGGCAGAGGATGCGCGCAGGAATGCGGCCCGCCCTCTCCTCAAGGTCAAGCTCGGCACAGACGATGACGAAAGCCGAATGCGGGCGGTGAGGCAGGCAGCGCCCGATTCGCGTCTGATCGTCGATGCCAACGAAGGTTGGACGGAGGACAATCTGGCCCGACATCTGGATGTCGCAGACGCCCTCGGTATCTCGTTGATCGAGCAACCGCTGCCAGCCGGCAAGGATGCAATCCTTGCCACCATTCGCCGCAAGGTGATGATCTGCGCTGACGAAAGCGTGCACGCAACCGGCGATCTTGCAAGTTTGAGAAACCGCTACGACGCCGTCAACATCAAGCTCGACAAGACCGGCGGGCTGACCGAGGCGCTGATCATGAAGGAGGAAGCGCAGCGACTGGGCTTTGCCGTCATGATCGGCTGCATGGTCGGAACCTCGCTTGCCATGGCCCCCGCAGTTCTTCTGGCGCAGGATGCCGACTACGCCGATCTCGACGGTCCGCTACTCTTGGCGCAAGACCGCCCGGACGGGCTGCGATACGACGGATCGCTGGTCTATCCGCCCCGGACGAATCTCTGGGGATAATGAGTCCCTTGCACCGACAGGCCGTTACGCAGCCTGCATGCCCCTAATGGTCTCCGGTGAAGGCAGCGTCGTGATTTCCGCAGTCTTCGCGATCTTCTGCCAGGAGATCAGTTCCAGCGTCCCGTCGCGATGCTCGGCAATCGCCGTGCAGCTTTCGACCCAGTCGCCCGTGTTGACGTAGTGGATCCCGTCGATGTCTTCCATCACCGCATGATGGATATGGCCGCAGATGATGCCATCGACATTGTTGCGACGAGCCTCGTCGACGACAACCTTCTGGAACTCGCCGATGAAATTCACGGCGTGCTTCACCTGCAGCTTCGCCCAGGCGGAGAATGACCAGTATGGCAGGCCGATGCGGCGGCGCACCGCTGCAAGACCGACATTGATGGCGATTGCCGCATCATAGGCCCAGTCACCGAGATAGGCGAGCAGACGCGCATTGCGCACCACGACGTCGAACTCGTCACCGTGCAGCACCAGGTATTTCCGCCCGTCTGCCATCTCGTAGATCATCCGGTCTGCGACCTCGATACCGCCGAAATGCATGCCGGGGAAATCGCGCAGGAATTCGTCGTGGTTTCCCGGAATGTAGACGATCCGCGTGCCCTTGCGCGCCTTGCGCAAAAGCTTCTGAACCACGTCGTTACAGCCCTGCGGCCAGTTCCAGCTGCGCTTCAACCGCCAGCCGTCGACGATATCGCCGACCAGCACGATCGTTTCCGCCTCGTGGTAGCGCAGGAAATCGAGGAGAAAGTCCGTGCGGGCGGCTTTGGAGCCGAGATGCACGTCCGAAATGAACAGGGTTCTGAAATGCCTTGTCTCGATTGCATCGGCCACGGAAACGTCCCTTCGTTACCTACCTTGTCCTACCCTTCGAAAATCAGACTCGTGTTTCAGGATGATGACAGAGGCGCGATCGCCGCAGTCGGCGACCACCCGAAACCGGCGGCAAAATCCGACAGCATCGCAAATATTGTAGTTTCTCGGTGGATCGATTGATGTAAGGAGGGGACTCGCATGTCAGGACGGAAATCGATACGAGGAGCCATAAGAGCATGGATGGGCACGACAATCCGAAACCATCGCCGGTAACCGGAGATCTCGACGAACAGGCTCTCTTCTTCCACCGCTATCCCCGCCCCGGCAAACTGGAAATCCAGGCCACCAAGCCGCTCGGCAACCAGCGCGACCTGGCACTTGCCTATTCGCCGGGTGTGGCCGCCCCTTGCCTTGCGATCCGCGACAATCCGGAAATGGCCGCGGAATTCACCGCGCGTGCCAATCTGGTCGCCGTGGTCTCCAATGGCACTGCCGTGCTCGGCCTCGGCAATATCGGCCCGCTCGCTTCCAAGCCCGTGATGGAAGGCAAGGCCGTTCTCTTCAAGAAATTCGCCGGCATCGATGTGTTCGACATCGAAATCGACGCGCCGGGCATCGAAGCCATGGTCTCGACGATCTCGGCACTCGAGCCGACCTTCGGCGGCATCAACCTCGAAGACATCAAGTCTCCGGAATGTTTCGAAGTCGAGCGTCGTCTTCGCGAAAAGATGAACATCCCGGTCTTCCATGACGATCAGCACGGAACGGCGATCATCGTCGCCGCCGCGATCCTCAACGGCCTGGAATTGGCCGGCAAGACGATCGATAACGTCAAGATCGTCACGTCGGGCGCCGGTGCAGCGGCGCTTGCCTGCCTGCATCTTCTCGTGTCGCTTGGCGCGAAGAAGGAAAACATCTGGGTCCACGATATCGAAGGGCTGGTCTATGAGGGCCGCGTCGAGCTGATGGACGAGTGGAAGGCGATCTACGCCCAGAAGAGCGACAACCGAGTTCTGGCCGACAATATCGCCGGCGCAGACGTCTTCCTCGGCCTGTCGGCCGCGGGCGTGTTGAAGCCCGAACTTCTGGTGCAGATGGCCGAAAAGCCGCTGATCATGGCGCTCGCCAACCCGACGCCGGAAATCATGCCGGAACTCGCCCGCGCGGAGCGTCCCGACGCGATGATCTGCACCGGCCGCTCGGACTTCGCCAACCAGGTCAACAACGTCCTCTGCTTCCCCTACATTTTCCGTGGTGCACTCGATTGCGGCGCCCGCACGATCAACGAAGAAATGAAGATGGCGGCGGTCAAGGCGATCGCAGCACTTGCCCGCGAGGAAGTCTCTGACGTCGCCGCGAAAGCCTATTCCGGCGAAACGCCGATCTTCGGCCCCGACTACCTGATCCCGTCGCCATTTGATCCGCGGCTGATCCTGCGCATCGCGCCGGCCGTCGCAAGGGCTGCGGCCGAAAGCGGCGTCGCCGCTCGTCCGATCCAGGATTTTGAAGCCTATCTCGACCAGCTTAGCCGATTCGTCTGGCGCTCCGGCTTCGTGATGAAGCCGATCTTCACGGCGGCCAAGACTGCCGAAAGAAACCGCGTCATCTTCGCCGAAGGCGAGGACGAACGCGTTCTGAGGGCTGCACAGATCTTGCTCGAAGAGCAGATTGCAAGGCCCATCCTGATCGGCCGTCCCTCGGTCATCGAAGCGCGTCTCCAGCGTTTCGGCATCCGCATCCGCCCAAATGTCGATTTCGCCGTCGTCAACCCGGAAGACGATCCGCGTTACCGCGGCTATGTCGACGACTATTTCGCGCTTGTCGGTCGCCAAGGCGTCAACCCGGAAGCGGCACGAACCATCGTGCGCACCAGCAACACGGTCATCGGCGCGCTATCGGTCCAGCGCGGCGAGGCCGATGCACTGATCTGCGGCATCGAAGGCCGCTACGACCGGCATCTGCGCGACGTCAACCAGATCATCGGAAAACGCGAAGGCACGAAGACGCTCGCCGGCCTCAGCCTCCTGATTTCGCAGCGTGGTGCGATCTTCTTCACCGACACGTTCGTCAACTACAATCCGACCGCCGAAGAGATTGCCGAGATCACCATTCTCTCGGCCCAGGAAGTGCGCCGCTTCGGCATCAAGCCGAAGGCGGCCCTCATCTGCCACTCCAATTTCGGCTCGCGCAATTCCGAAAGCGCCGCGAAGATGCGCGACGCACTCGCCATCATTCGCGAACGGGCGCCGGATCTGGAAGTCGACGGTGAAATGCAGGGTGGCTCGGCGCTTTCCGAGGAACTGCGCAAGCGCGCCATGCCGAGCACCACATTGTCCGGTGAAGCCAATCTGCTGGTCTTCCCGAACCTCGATGCGGCCAGCATCTCGCTTGGCCTGGTGCGCACCATGATGGACGCGCTGCATGTCGGCCCGATCCTGCTTGGCACGGCAAAACCCGCCCATGTTCTCGGCCAGTCCGTCACATCCCGCGGCGTCGTCAATATGGCGGCTCTGGCCGTCGTCGAAGCCTCGCAGCCAGAGTCGCTGTTCGGCTAGGTCTCACAGAAGCCGGGGCGGTTTAGGATATCTTCATCCGCCCCGGCCTATGTTTGATGGGTTTTAACGAATTGCCGGAAAAGCGATGCGATTTCGCGGCCTGATCTTCATTCCGCTCGTCTTCGTCCCCGCCTCCGTCCTGGCGCGGGATGCGCAGCTTTGCGCGGATCTGTACCGCAAGCTTCACAGCACACCCGTTGTGATCGGCAATACCGCTGAGATGCGCCGATATGCGCAGGACCTCAGCCAGGCAAACTCCGACATCCGCAAACTTCGCGTCGACATGCGGCGCGCCGGATGCGGTGGCGGCAGCATTGTTTCCTTTGGCGCGGCCAAGGCCGACCAGTGCGAACCTCTCCTCAAGCAGCTGCAAGCCCTGGAGGAAAACCGCGAAGTGCTTGTTGACGAGCGCAACAAAGCCCGCAACCTGTCCGTCACCGGGGAAGAGCGCGGCGCAACCATCGTTGCCATCCGCCAGAATGCCTGCATTCCGTCCGATTTCCAGGATGTCGCGAAGGAGGAGGAAAAGGAACGGATCCGGGTAAAGGGGATCGCGCTACCGAAGGATGAGGAGGCCTATTCCGGCAGCATCACCGACCTGCGGACCCGCAAGCCTGCCACCGTCCAGAAGGTTGCGATCGATCCCACGCCGCCGGTACCGGAGCGGAATTACGAAACCTCCGCAAAGGTCCGCACGGTGGGTCCGATTTTTCTCCCTGAAGCCAGTATTGATCTGCGCCACCCCCGCGAAAATGGTCCGCAGCAACAGCAGTAGTCAGTCTCCCTGCCAGCGCTCGGAAAACACCAGGTCTTCCAGTGCAAGGCGCTGGCGCCAGCCGCGCACGGCCAGTTCCGGCTCGCTGTAGAGCTTGTCCACATGGCCGAGACAGAGCCAGGCGACGATCGCCACGCGCTCTGGGATACCCAGCAGCCTGCGCACGTCCTCATCGCGGAAAATGCTGACCCAGCCGACACCGACGCCTTCGGCGCGCGCGGCAAGCCACAGGTTCTGCACGGCGCAGACGGTGGAGTAGACATCCATGCGCGGATTGTGGGTGCGACCGAGCACGACCGGTCCCGCCCTGTCCGGATCACAGGTAACGCAGATCGATAGCGGCGCCTTGCGAATGCCTTCAAGCTTGAGGCTGCGATAAAGATCGCGCTCGCCGCCGGAAAACATCTCGGCCGCCTCGTCATTGGCCTTGGAAAAGGCCTCCCAGGCCGCCTGCCGCATCGCCTGGTCACGGACGAGGATGAAGTTCCACGGCTGCATGAACCCGACTGACGGTGCGGCATGCGCGGCCGCCAGAAGACGGGTGACAAGCTCGTCGCTCAAGGGGTCGGCAAGGAACTGATCGCGAACGTCGCGTCGCGTTTCGATCACCCGGTAGATCGCTGCCCGCTCCGTCGCGGAAAAGGCGCCGGCCGGAGCAAGGCCTGCTTGCGTATCGTCGGACGGGTCTGGAATTGGCGGCATCGTCTATCCCCAACAATGCTTGCGACGGCTGAAGCAAAACTGCCGAGGCTATGCCCGACCATACCAGATATCGCAAGCCCATCACGAAACAGGAAAATACCTGACATAGGCGAATTCGTCACCGTCCGGTGACCAGTTTGGCGAATTCATCGTGCCCTGCCCGCCGAACAGTTCGAACAGCGTTTCGACATTGCTGCCATCCATATCCATCAGCCGAACCCGGACATCGAGATCGCGCGGATGATCGAACACGTCGCCGTCATAGGATACGAAAACGATCTTGTCTCCCTTCGGTGACGGATGCGGAAACCAGTCGCCATAGGGGCTGTCGGTGATGCGCTCCGCCGAGCCGCCCAAAGCCGGCACGCGCCAGATCTGCATGGTGCCCGTACGGCTCGAATTGAAATAGATCCAGTTCCCGTCCGGGGAGTAGTCAGGCCCGTCGTTGCGGCCTTCGCCATGGGTGAGCCGCATCTCCTCGCCGCCTTCGACCGCAATCGTATAGATATCGAAAACGTCGTCGCGGATGCCGCAATAGGCGAAGCGCTGTCCATCCGGAGACCAGCCGTGCCAGTAGGAAGGAAGCTTCGGTGTCACCAACTTTGGCTTGCCCCCGGTCGCGGCAAGCACATAGATCGCGGACTTGCCGAATTCGACCTTATCGGAAATCGCAATCATCGTGCCGTCGGGCGAGATGCCATGGTCGTTGTTGCAGGCAACCGCGAACTCGGTGTCAACGATGATCGGAGGCGTGTCGCCGGCCACGGGCAGCCGATAGATCAGCCCGTCGCTGTTGAGCATGAGGAAACGTCCGTCCGGCGCCCAGTTCGGCGCTTCGAAAAGCGCGCTCGTCTGCCAGACAATCCGGCTCTGTCGCGTCCGGATATTATAGATTTCGACCGAACTGCGCATTGCATCCTCTCCCGGCGATTTGCTGCCAGCGTGAGGTTACGACGCCTGAACACAAGGTGGCAAGTCACGCGAGATAAGCCTTCGGAACTCTAAAAACACATCATTAAAAACTGACGGACGCGATTCATGGATTCTTTATAACCGCATAACATTATATTCGAATATACTCATACAATGGGAGTTGGTGATGAGAATCCGGTCCTTGCTGCGATGCCGTTCGGGCAGTTCCGCCGTCGAATTCGCGATCATCGCGCCGGTCCTGCTTCTGATGCTCTTCAGCCTGATCGGCTATGGCGTCTACCTCGCTGCGGCTCACGCCGTGCAGCAGATTGCCGCGGATGCGGCACGCACGGCTGTTGCCGGCCTCGATGCCAGCGAACGCCAGAAGCTGGTGCAGGAGTATCTCACCAAGTCGACGATGGACTATGCGCTTCTCGACAAGAAGAACTTCACGACGAAGGTGCAAAGCGACCCGAGCAACCCCAACCAGTTCACCGTTTCGATCGAATACGACGCAAGTACCCTGCCGATCTTCAGTCTCTACAGCTACGCCATGCCGGACAAGCACATAAGGCGCTATTCGACCATGCGGATCGGAGGCATTTGAGATGCTTTTCCGCCTGAAGCGTCGTCAGACTATCGCCGGTGACCGGGCCGGCAACATTGCCATTACTGCAGCACTTGCCATGCCGCTTGCCATCGGAGCGCTGGCACTCGGCGTCGACTATGGCAGCCTGACGCTGCAGCAGCGGCAGTTGCAGGCAAGCGCCGACCTCGCCGCGATTGCAGCAGCGGCCAACATTTCGACTGCGGAAAAATCCGCTTTCGACTTTTTCGCGATGAACGGTCAAAGCATTGGCGTCGTCAGCGCCGGCGGCCTGCTGACAACCAAGGGGGTTGTCCCATTCAACCCCAAGACGGCGCTCGAAGCCTATGGCAGCTACGCCGAGATCACCAGGGGCCGCTATGTACCCGATCCCGCGCAGCCTGCCGCGAACCGTTTTGTCGCCGGCGCAACACCGCCCGATGCGGTCCGCTTGACGCTCCGCAGCAAGAGCAACCTGATGTTCGGGGCAAGTCTCACCACCCCGCCGGCGCTTGCCGCATCCGGCACAGCAGCAACGGATAAGCTTGCGTCCTTCTCGATCGGAAGTCGTTTGGCAAGCGTCAACGAGGGTGTCCTCAATGCCCTGCTTGGCCAGATGCTCGGAACGACGATTTCCCTGAAGGCGATGGATTATCGGGCCCTCGCCGATGCCCAGGTCAATGCCTTGAAGACGATCGACCAGCTTGCTCTTGATCTTGGTCTACAGTCAGGGACTTACGCGGATGTTCTCACAACCGACATCAACTATGGCAAGTTCGTCGGAGCCCTCGGCAAGACGACCGGACTTACCCCCTCGGTCTCGACGGTCCTCTCCAATCTCGAAAAGACGCTCAACAAGACGAAGGTCATGGTCAAGCTCGAGGATACGCTGAAGCTGGGACCCGTATCTCAAAAGCTGATCGGCCAATCGAGTGGACTATCTGTCAACACCAGCGTCTTCGATCTGCTGTCGGCGGCCGCAACCGCTGCCAGCGGCGGCAAGCAGCTCTCTGTCGACCTTGGGACATCCATTCCCGGTGTCGCATCGTCCAAGGTGACCGTTGCGATCGGGGAGCCGCCGGTCGGGTCGTCCTACCTTGCAGTTGGAGCGCCGGGCACGATCGTCCGCACCGCTCAGACACGCGTGGCGGTCGAGGTCGTGGTTGATGGCCTCCAGGCGATCCTCGGGCTCAAGGTCCGCGTCCCCCTCTACCTGGAAGTTGCCTATGCCGAAGGACGGCTTGCCGGGATCACCTGTACGGGCGCGGCCAACAGCGCCTCCGTCGATGTCGACGCCGTCCCGGGCATCGCGTCGATCGCATTGGGCGACGTCGATACGACTGCATTCACGAACTTCGGCAAAGATCCGCGTGTCACGCGAGCCGACATCATCTCGACCCTTCTTCTCAAGGTCTCCGCCATGGCGGACACCACCTCGACCAATCTCAAGACAGAGCGATTGACGTTCTCGCCGGCGGATATCAGCGCGAACAGGGTAAAGTCGACGTCGGTCAAGAACGTGCTTGAGTCGCTGACGACGAGCCTGCTTTCCAAGCTCGTTGTGCGGGTAGACCTTCTCGGCCTTGGGCTTGGACTGCCGCAACCCATTATCGCTGCCATCGGTGCCACGCTCGGTGCGGCCATGAGCCCGGTCGACACCGTCCTCTACAACGTCCTGCTGACCCTGGGCGTGCGCGTTGGTGAAGCGGATGTCCAGGTCGGTGGCGCGTCCTGCCGCAACCCCGTTCTCGTCCAGTAGGCGGCCCTTGCAACGCAAAAGGCCGGCGTTGTCACGCCGGCCTTTTGCGTTGCGTCGAACCGGGGTTCAGCCGTTGACGACCATTCGCTTCTCGTCGCGACCGCTTTTCATACGCTCGGCCAGGAGGAACGCCAGTTCCAGCGCCTGGTCGGCATTGAGGCGTGGATCGCAGTGCGTGTGGTAGCGGTCTTGCAGATCGCCGGCCGTCACCGCCCGGGCGCCGCCGGTGCATTCGGTCACATCCTTGCCGGTCATCTCGATATGGATGCCGCCCGGATGGGTGCCTTCCGACCGGTGGATCTGGAAGAAGCTTTCCACTTCCGACAGGATCCGCTCGAAAGGACGGGTCTTGTAGTTGTTGAGCGTGATCGTGTTGCCATGCATCGGATCGCAGGACCAGACGACCTTGCGACCTTCGCGCTCGACGGCACGGATCAGCTTCGGCAGGCCATCGGCAACCTTGTCGTGGCCGAAGCGCGCAATCAGCGTCAACCGGCCCGGCTCGTTGGCGGGGTTCAGAGCGTCGATCAGCTGGATCAGATTGTCCGGCTGCAGCGACGGACCGCATTTCAGACCGATCGGGTTCTTGATGCCGCGGAAGTATTCCACATGCGCGTGGTCGAGCTGGCGTGTGCGGTCGCCGATCCACAGCATGTGGCCCGACGTTGCGTACCAGTCGCCGGATGTCGAATCGACGCGCGTGAAAGCTTCCTCATAGCCGAGAAGCAGGGCTTCATGGCTGGTGAAGAAATCTGTTTCGCGCAGGCTCGGCTGATTGTCGGCCGTGATGCCGATCGCCCGCATGAACTCCATCGTTTCGCTGATCCGGCCGGCCAGCATGCGGTAACGCTCGCCCTGCGGACTGTCCTTCACGAAGCCCAGCATCCACTTGTGGACGTTTTCGAGGTTGGCATAGCCACCCATCGCGAAGGCACGCAGGAGGTTCAGCGTTGCCGCCGACTGGCGATAGGCATCCAGCTGGCGCTCCGGGTTCGGAATGCGCGAGGCCTCGGTGAAATCGATGCCGTTGATGATATCGCCGCGGTAGGACGGCAGTTCGATATCGCCCTGCTTCTCGATATTGGACGAGCGCGGCTTGGCGAACTGGCCGGCGATCCGGCCGACCTTCACGACAGGAAGCTGCGCACCGTAGGTCAGCACGACGGCCATCTGCAGGAACGAGCGGAAGAAGTCGCGGATGTTGTCGGCGCCATGCTCGGCAAAGCTTTCGGCGCAGTCGCCGCCCTGCAGAAGGAAGGCATCACCTTCCGCCACCTTGGCAAGCTGGGATTTCAGGCGGCGAGCCTCACCCGCAAACACGAGCGGCGGGAATGTGGAAAGCTGTGCCTCGGTTGCTTCCAATGCAGCCATGTTCGGATAGTCCGGAACCTGCTGGATGGGCTTGTTCCGCCACGTGCTCGGGGTCCAGTTCTGCGCCATGATACTCACCTGTTTCCACCCCGGCTCCCCCGCCGGGCAAAGCTTCAAATTTTGCGGGGCTTATAGACCGAACGGCCTCGTTTGCATAGCGGGTAGATAAGCGCCCGGCCGGGCTTCCTCCAGTGCAACAAACGACGTCGAACCATCTCACATTGCTAAATTATATTCGTCCCGGTCAAAACAGATCTCAGACCCGCTCGCCATTCCTGATGCGGTAGCTCGGAGTGTACATGGTCACCAGTTCCTCCGAAGCCGTCGGATGCACCGCCATCGTGCGGTCGAAATCGTCCTTCGTCACGCCGGCCTTGAGGCAGATGCCGATCAGCTGCGCCATTTCTCCGGCTTCGTGGCCGAGGATGTGGGATCCGATCACCTTGCGGCTCTCGGCATCGACGATCAGCTTCATGATCGTCTTTTCCTGCCGGCCGGAGAGCGTTGCCTTCATCGGCCGGAATTCCGCGCGGTAGACTTCGAGCTCGGCATAGCGCTTGGCCGCTTCCTCTTCCGAAAGACCGACCGTGCCGATTTCCGGCTGCGAGAACACCGCCGTCGCAATCAGCTCGTGATCCGGCTTGGTCGGGTTGTTCCTGAACGCGGTCTCGATAAAGCACATTGCCTCATGGATCGCGACCGGCGTCAGCTGTACCCGGTTGGTGACATCGCCGAGCGCATAGATGTTTTCGATATTGGTGCGCGAATACTCGTCGACGACGATGGCACCGAGATCATCCACCTCGACACCGGCAGCCTCAAGCCCCAATCCATCGGTGTTCGGATCACGACCGAGCGCCAGCATCACCGAATCAACGGCAAGCGTTTCGCCGCCCATGGTCGACGCGATGAGATGACCGGCCGGAGATTTCGTCACTTCGGCGATCACGTCCGTCAGGATGACCCGCATCCCCTTGTCTTCCATCGCCTTGCGGAGTCCGTGGCGCATGTCCTGGTCGAACCGCGACAGGATCTCCTGACCGCGATAGATGAGCGTCACCTCGACGCCGAGGCCATGAAAGATGTTGGCGAATTCCACCGCGATATAACCGCCGCCGGCGATCAGGATCGATTTCGGCAGTTCCGGCAGATCGAAAGCCTCGTTGGACGAGATGCAGAGCTCGTAGCCGGGAAGGGCCACATGCGGGTTGGGTGTGCCGCCCGTGGCAATCACGATCTTGTCCGCCGTCACGGTTCTTCCGGATTTCACGAGGCGCACCGTATGCGCATCGACAAGCTCGGCCCGGTCTTCGATCGCCTCGGCGCCGCTATTGGAGAGATTGCGCTTGTAGATCGCCTCGAGCCTCGCGATCTCGGCATCCTTGGCCGCGATCAGCTTCTTCCAGTCGAAGCTGGTTTCGCCGACCGTCCAGCCGAAGCCGACAGCATCTTCGAAATGCTCCGAGAACTGCGACGCGTAGACAAGCAGCTTCTTCGGCACGCAGCCGCGGATGACGCAGGTACCGCCGAAGCGATATTCCTCGGCCACGGCGACCCTCTTGCCGAGCGATGCGGCCACGCGCCCTGCCCTGACGCCACCGGAGCCTGCACCGATCACGAACAGGTCATAGTCATAGGCGGTCATGGCAGGCTCCTGAAGAAAGAACATGGGTGGGATGCTTGGGGCATAGATAGGTGCCAGCCACATATAATGCTGCAGCCGCCATAAACAAAAGCCCGGATTTCTCCGGGCTTTTCAGAAGTCTTGTGGATCAGTCGATCAGGGCTTGGCAGCAGGCGTCGGAGCCGGCTTGGCGCCAGCCGCCGCAGGTGCCGGCGTATCGACGACAGGTGCCTTGATCGGGTTGGCATCGATAACGCCGCGCAGCTTGGCGGTCGCCTGGGTGTTCAGGTCGCGCGAAATGCCGTTGGCCCAGATTTCAGCCGCACGTCCGAGTTCGCGGGCAACCAGCGGCTGGTTGTTCAAAAGCTTCTTGCCGGCTTCGGTCGTGAAGAAGGTCGAGATCGTCTTCAGCTCATCGACGGAAAAGCTTTTGGCGTAGATCGTCGCGGCTTCCTTTTCGAGATCCGCGCGACGCGGAGCAAGCGCCAGCGCCTCTTGGTCGACGATGGCGTTGATCTGTTCCTGGAAGTTCGGCGAAGACTGGATAAACTGACCCTTCAACGCTTCGGCCATGTTGGGCAGAATGTTGTCGAACCGATCGGTGACGTTGAGCGAAGCGATAGCATCGCGCGCAGCCGCCATATGGGCCTCAGGAATTTCCTGGGCCTGAGCAGAAACGGAAACGGCGCCGGACATCACAATTGCGAGGGCGGCAGCACGGCCAAGAACCGCGAATTTGATCATGGGTTGATTGCTCCTAAGGTTATTTCGCCTTCAACGTCCGCGCACCAGCCTCGCCGGCGATGATCGCAAAGGACGCGATGTGAATGAACAGCCCGTGCTCGACGACGCCGGGAATGAGATGAAGTTGAGCTGACAAGGCCTCTGCATCAGGAATGCGGCCAAAAGATGCGTCAAGAATATAGTGCCCGCCGTCGGTGCGGAACACATCTTCGCCACCGCGGCGCAGCTTCAGTTCGCCGGAAAGGCCGAGCCTGGAGGCCGCCTTTTCGATGGCAATGCGTGTCGAGGCCATCCCGAACGGATTGATCTCGATCGGCAGCGGAAACGCGCCGAGGGTTTCCACGACCTTGCTTTCGTCGGCAATCACGATCACCTGAGCAGACGCCGCCGCAACGATCTTTTCACGCAGCAAAGCACCGCCGCCGCCCTTGATCAGGGTCAGGTTCCCGTCCACCTCGTCGGTGCCGTCGATCGTCAGATCGAGCTCCGGCAGTTCGTCGAGCGATTTGAGGGGAACGCCGAGTTCGACGCAAAGGCGGGCGGTCCGCTCCGAGGTCGGCACGCCGAGAACCTTCAGGCCGCCATGCACCTTTTCGGCCAGGAGACGAACGAACTCTTCGGCAGTCGAGCCTGTGCCGATGCCAAGACGCATTCCGTCTTCGACATATCCCAGCGCAGCCTCAGCCGCCTTGACCTTCATTTCTCGGGCGTCCATCCGCCAAAAGCTCCAGAATGTTCCTGCGGTCGCTGTTTACACGGCTCTTTTGACAAACGAAAGAGCCTAACGTCTTGCACACAGGCTTGCTGAGGTTTTGCAGCGTCGCCGGATCCGTGTTAGTCGCTGCCTTGCTTTTTTCTGTGTTGATATTCCAGCCGGCATTCATCGAAACCAAGAGGCACCCGTGAAAACTCCCCTCGTCATCTTCGATCTGGATGGTACCCTCGTTGATACCGCGCCCGATCTCATCGATAGCCTCAATCACACGATTGCCGCGGCCGATCTGCAGCCTGTCGCCTATGAGGACATCACCCATCTCGTCGGCCAGGGCGTGCGGATGATGATCGCCCGCGCCTTCCACCTGCGCAACACGCCGCTCGACGACGAACTGGCGGCGCGGCTTTTCGATTGCTTCATGGCGCATTACAAGGCGAATATGCCGGGCAAGAGCAAGGTCTATCCCGGTGTCATCGACTGTCTTGATCGCCTCGCATGTGCAGGCGTCCGGCTTGCCGTCTGCACCAACAAGCTGGAAGAACTGGCGCTGCCGCTGATGCAGGGCCTTGGCCTTGCCTCGCGTTTCGACGTCATCACCGGCGGAGACACGTTTGCGGTCCGCAAACCCGATGCGGGGCATATTCTCGGCACGATCGAGAAGGCTGGCGCCGACCCGGCATGCAGCATCATGATCGGCGACAGCATCAACGACATCCTCGCCGCGCAAAATGCAAGGATTGGTTCGATCGCCGTCAGCTTCGGCTATTCCGACGTCCCGGTCGTGGACCTCAACGCCGACATCGTCATTGATCACTTCGACGATCTGACCGTCCAGGTCATCCGGCAGATGATCTGAGGTCAACCCGAACGAAAACGGCGGCTCGAAGGCCGCCGTTTCCAATTGGACGTCAAGATTTTCAGCTTTAAGCCGAACGTGCCTTCGTGGTTGCCTCGAATGCCTTTCTCACTGCCGCGTCGCGATCGTAGACGTCGTCGAAATACTCGACCTTTCCGTCCTTGTTCGGCCATGCGGTAAAGTAGGAAACGTAGACCGGGATCTTTGCGGTCACCTTGGCCGCAACGTTTTCACCACCGGCGATCCGAGCATCGACCTCCTGCTCCGAAATGCCGAGGACGGCCGCAGCCATCTTGCGCGGCTCTGCAAGTCTCACGCAGCCATGGCTGAGCGCACGCATGTCACGCTGGAAGAAGCTCTTCGAAGGCGTGTCATGCATGTAGATCGCATGGGCGTTCGGAAACAGGATCTTCAGGTCGCCGAGAGCATTGTCGCTCGACGGAGGCTGACGAACCGAGACGTTCTGGGTCGAAGTGTACCAGTTGACGCTGCGCGACGGCACAGCCTTGCCATTGACCGCGACTTCATAGCCGAGACGATCGAGATAGGACGGGTCCGCGCGAAGCTTCGGCAGCATCTCGTTGACGATGATCGACTGCGGCACGCCCCAGTATGGGTTGAACTCGACAGTCTCGATCTCGTCCTGGAAGAAGAACGTCTGATGCGCCTTCGATCCCACAACTGTGCGCATCGAGAACTGCTCGACGCCGTTCTCGTTGTAGTAAACGCGGAATGCAGGCTGGTTGATGAACACGTAGCGCTGACCGAGATCGCTCGGCAGCCAGCGCGCCTGTTCCATGGCGACCACAAGCTTTTCGATCTTGTCCTGCGACGTATGGCCGACCATCTTGCGAACGGTCGCCGCACCGATGACGCCATCGGCCTTCAGGCCTGCTTCGCTCTGGAAACTTTTGACCAGATCGACCAGCTCGGGCGTGTATTCCGGCGTCTGCTGGTAGCTCGCAAGCGTCGCTTCGTGTTTGGTCTTCAGCGCATCGGACCCCGAATGCTGGATCGCCGCCACAACAGCTGACAGATCAGGGCTGCTGTTGCCCGGCTTCAGGAGCAGATTGTCCGGGAGCTTCACGGCGGTCGCTTCACTCGCAGCTTCAGCACGCAGCCTGACAAGCTCGGCTTTCAAAGCCGTGAAATGCCGATCCTGCGGAGCAAGGCCTGCAAGATAGGCGCCGGGTTCCTGACCTGTCGCCAGGAAAGCCATGACGCCATTCAGATCGACGGTCTTCAGCTTGAAGTCGTGGAATCCGGAGATCTTGTTCGGATCGATACGCCCGCGCGTCATATCCTGCGCAAACAGCAATGCCTTGGCAGACAGAGCAAGCTCGAACTGCATCAGATCGCGGTCGTGACCCTCGGCCGGACCGGCGGCAGGTGATGCTACGGCAGGCGTTTCAGCCGTGGTGGTAGCTGTGTCCGGCGTGGCAGCGACGGGTGTGGCGGTTGCCGCTTCCGGCGCCGCGGCGGAGGGGGTTGCGGGGTCGACACTGGCCTCGGCTTCAGCCGACGCAACCGGCGCTTCGGCCGGCGCGACGCTGGCGGTCGTCAGGTTCGGAACCTTCAACGCGTAGTCGGCGGGATCCAGACCGAAGTCGGCGGCCTTTTCCAGCACGCTGATCAGCGCCCGCGCATGGTCGTTGGCATCGCCGCCGGAGACCCAGAGCGGAGCTGCGTTCTTGCTGTAATAGGCTTCGAGTGCGGACGCGATCGCAGACGGGGCCGAAACCTTTGCCTGCGCGATCAGGCGGGTCGCATCGGTCGCTGAAGCCGCGGCAAAGCCTGCGGTCTGCACAGCCCGGCTGGCATCGGCTTTATACGTATAGTAGCGGGGTCCGGACACCTTCGGCAGCGGCTCGGGATCGGCCAGCGCCTTTTCGGTAGGAGCAACAGTCGTCACACCCGGAACGCCGTTGTCGGCGGCGCGGCTCTTGCCAGGGCCGCCTTTCAGGAAATCCATCAGAGTCAGGGCGTTGGCGGGGCCGGCCAGGACGGCAAAGGCCGAAATTCCGGAAACCAAAGCCAGAGCGAGCGAAGTCTTTTTGGTATCTTGCGGCAATTTTGTCCCCGTCATTTCCACCCGCTTGCAAATCTGCGGGATCAATTCATGCAGCCCGCCATCTATCCGATCGCGTGGCCTGTGGAAAGAAACGCCCGAGCACACACAAAGCCGGATCTGAGCGGCAAAGCATACGCGAACGCCGGCGAAGATTAAGAAATTATTCGTTAAATTTTCACCAATGGGTAACCTAGTTTATTTGGCCGACCATTGTTCCATCGGGCACAATTCCACGCGGCGTGACCGAAATGGCACGCGGACACGGTCACAAATCGACCCCGGCTGCGCTTGAAGTCACCCGGTAATGGTATAGTAATGCCGGCGCCGGTTTCGTGCCCGGCACGCGATAGTTCGCCCGCGTTCGCGGGCATGGGAGACAGAGGCGACACGATGACCACAACGCGCACCGAAACCGATACTTTTGGCCCGATCGACGTGGCCGCAGACCGCTACTGGGGCGCTCAGGCGCAACGTTCGCTTGGAAACTTCAAGATCGGCTGGGAAAAGCAGCCGCTGGCCGTGGTCCGTGCGCTCGGCATCGTCAAGCAGGCCGCAGCCGTTGCGAATATGGAACTTGCGGGTCTCGACCGGACCGTCGGCAAGGCGATCGTCGATGCCGCTCAGGAAGTGATCGACGGCAAACTCAACGATCATTTTCCGCTGGTGGTCTGGCAGACTGGTTCCGGCACCCAGTCGAACATGAACGCCAACGAAGTGATCTCCAACCGGGCGATCGAAGT
The DNA here is from genome assembly GCF_001423425.1 of Rhizobium sp. Leaf306. Lineage (GTDB taxonomy): Bacteria > Pseudomonadota > Alphaproteobacteria > Rhizobiales > Rhizobiaceae > Neorhizobium > Neorhizobium soli. Next base: position 709,957 of record NZ_LMNX01000002.1, on the reverse strand, counting down.
CCTCGGTGGCGTCATGGGCTCCAAGAAGCCTGTGCACCCGAACGACCACGTCAACATGAGCCAGTCGTCGAACGATACGTATCCGACGGCCATGCACATTGCCTGCGTCGAAACCATCGTCCGCCATCTCCTGCCGGCGCTCAGGCATCTGCATGAGGCTCTGGAAGCCAAGGTGAAGGCGTTTGCCCACATCATCAAGATCGGCCGTACCCACACGCAGGACGCGACGCCGTTGACGCTCGGCCAGGAATTTTCCGGCTATGCGGCGCAGGTCGCGTCCGCGATTGCCAATATCGAGCTGACGCTCCCGGCACTCTCCAAGCTTGCTCAGGGCGGCACTGCCGTCGGCACAGGCCTCAACGCCCCGGTCGGCTTTGCCGAAAAGGTCGCCGACGAAATCTCGAAGATCACCGGCCTGCCCTTCGTGACGGCACCGAACAAGTTCGAAGCACTTGCCTCGCACGACTCGATGGTGTTTTCGCACGGCGCGATCAATGCGGCAGCAGCCGCCCTGTTCAAGATCGCCAACGACATCCGCTTCCTCGGCTCCGGTCCGCGTGCCGGCCTTGGCGAACTGTCGCTGCCGGAAAACGAGCCGGGCTCGTCGATCATGCCGGGCAAGGTCAACCCCACGCAGTCGGAAGCGCTCACACAGGTCTGCGCCCACATCTTCGGCAACCATGCTGCCCTCACCTTCGCCGGCAGCCAGGGGCATTTCGAGCTGAACGTCTACAATCCGATGATGGCCTACAACTTCCTTCAGTCGGTTCAGCTGCTCGGTGATGCTGCCGTTTCCTTTACCGACAACTGTGTCGTCGGCATCGAAGCGCGTGAAGACAATATCCGCAAGGGCGTCGAAAACTCCCTGATGCTGGTCACCGCGCTGAATTCCAGGCTCGGCTACGACACCTGCGCCAAGATCGCCAAGACCGCGCACAAGAATGGCACCACCCTGCGTGAGGAAGCCGTTGGCGGTGGCTATCTGACGAACGAGGAGTTCGATCAGTATGTCCGTCCGGAAAACATGATCGGGCCCAAGTAAATCGGTCCCAATAGCGATGACGGGGTCGGTCAACCGATAGGCCCCGTCGTCAAGATTACATCCGGAATGAGCTAGACCGAACCATATGTTTGGCTTGTATCGCAAGCTCAGCCAAGATTTGCACTTTCACGCAATATAACATAGAATCATAATTAAAATAACGCGTACAAAATTGCGCAAATACAAACTGCTCTTAATTGTTTTCCAATATTCGTCACATATAAATTTATCCACACAGTGGATGAGGTCTAGTGGGGGTCGTCGATGACGACGGGTGTGGCGCCGAAGGCGCAATCCAGTGATTTGATCAGTCAAGTCATATACGCAATTCGGGCGATGGGGGTCGCTTCGATACCGCGTAATTATCAGCTATTCTATGAAGCTTACATCGGCTCCAACCCCGAGCTGGCACAGGATCTTGCGGCGCTGGGCTCACGCGCGACGCAAGAGGAACTCGACGACCTTTCTGCCCGGCACCTGGGAACGGGGCAGGTCGATGTCATCGAGAAGGCGCATGACCGCATCTTGACGGAGCTGGACTCTGTCTTGAAGCTGTTGCGTCAGGAACAGGCGTCGCTCGAAAGCTACAGCCGTCTTCTTGGCGAGACCGCCGTCCGTATCAATGCCAAAAGCAGCTTTTCGAGCGAGCTGATCCGCAACGCCGTCAGCCTTCTCAACGATGCGACCGGTGACAAGATCGCGCAGGGCGAAAAGACCGCCGGTGACATGGAGCAGCGCTCGCAGGAGATGGATCAGGTCCGCCGCGAACTCGACGAGTACAAGCGGATCGCCAATACCGATTCCCTGACGCGGCTTTCCAACCGACGGGCCTTCGACGAGCGCCTGGCAACGATCTTCGACCATGCGCCAAGCCTGCCCGTGACCGCGCTGGTCCTCGCCGACATCGACAACTTCAAGAAGATCAACGACAGCTACGGCCATCCGGTCGGCGACAAGATCCTGTCGACCGTCGCCTCGGTCATCCGTTCGAACGTCCGCAAGGAAGTCTTCGTCGCACGCACAGGCGGCGAGGAGTTTGCGATCATCGTTCAGGGCAACACACCCGACGAGGTCATGATCATCTGCGAGCGGGTGCGTCGTGCTCTCGAAACGCGCGCCTTCCGCAATTCCCGCTCGGGCATCAACTATGGGCCAGTCACCATCTCGCTCGGATACTCGATGGCCTCGCAGGCAGCCGATCCAGGCGATCTCTACGCCCGCGCAGACACGGCGCTCTATCATGCCAAGAACTCCGGACGAAACCGGACCGTGTTCTACGAAGACAGCATGACCAAGGATTACGTCAGCAAGAGCTGGCTGATCTACAAGAAGTGATCGCCTGCTCTCACCACATCGTCTTGGCGGCACGGTCCGCCCAGTCGCGGTCATAGGTCTCCTTGTCGAAGTCGGCCTTTGCCGCCTTCAGCAAGGTGCCGGGCGTCGGAAGGGTCCTCGGGTCCACAAAACGCGCAGGGTTCCACAGTTCCGACCGCATCAGCGCCCGCGCGCATTGGAAATAGACCTCGTCGATAGCAATCACCGTCACGCTGCGCGGGTGCTTGCCGTCCATCTCGAAGCTTTGGAGCAGTCCGGGCTCCACCGACACCACCGCGCGACCATTGATCCGCATCGTCATCGTCGAGCCCGGCACGAGAAACATCAGCGCGACCCGCGGATCTCGAACGATGTTGATCAGCGAATCGATGCGGTTATTGCCACGCCAGTCCGGAAGCGCCAGCGTCCGCTCGTCCTCGATCCGCACCACCCCGCCGAGATCGCCGCGCGGCGAGCAGTCGATCCCTTCCGGCCCGACGGTTGCCAGCGCCACGAACGGTGACGCCTCGATCATCTGCCGATATTCAGCCGTCAGGAAGCGGGTCACCTTGGCAAGCGATGCCTCGCTGCTGTCGCCATAGATCGCCTTCAGTTCGTCGACCGTTGTGATGATTGTCATCTTGCTGCCCCTTGCGCCGCGTCCTGTGCGGCCGCCCGTCGTTCCCGTTCGCGCGCCGTTTTGGCGGCGATGATGTCTGCCGGTTGCGCATTGCCCTTGATCAGCGACCGGCCGGCATAGATGCCGCCGACTTGTTCCAGCGCAAACCGTTCGCGATCGATCTCACGGAACTCCTCGACCATCTGAAGCGCGGTCTCGTCGGCCTCACCCAGAGCGCGCAGTACCTCGCCTCCGAAGCTCAGCGCCGAATCGTAGGTTTCGCGGATCTGGTAATCGACGCCGGCCTTCAGAAGATCGATTGCATGGCCTCGGTCATAGGCGCGGGCGAGAACCGGAACGAGCGGGAACTCTTCCTTGACGATCTCGGCGATCTTCAGCGCCGCTTCCTTGTCGTCCACACAGATCAGGATCGCCCTTGCCGTCGCCGCACCGGCTGCATGCAGGATCTCGGGTCGGACACCGTCGCCGTAATAGACCTTGAAGCCGAAATCACCGATGTCGCGGATAAACTCCGCATTGCTGTCGATGATCGACAGCGTATAGCCTCGCGCCAGAACCGGCTGGCTGACGATCTGTCCAAAACGCCCGAAGCCGATCAACAGCACCGTATTTTCGATATTCTCTGGCTCGGCCAGACCGCTCGTATCCACTTCCGGCTTCGGCGCGGTGCGCACGTAGATCGCAACGACCAGCGGCGTCACTGCCATCGAGATAACGATCGTCGCCGTCAGCACGGCATTCGTATCGGAATCCAAGATGCCGACGGAGGCCGCCGCCGCGTAGAGCACGAACGCGAATTCGCCGCCCTGTGCCATCAGGATCGCACGTCCGAGACCTTCGGCGTGGGACGTGCCGAGCAGCCTTGCGACCCCGTAGATCACCAGCCCCTTGACGATCATGTAGGCGATCACGGCCAGAAGCACATGCTGCCAGTTGGCGGCAATCACCGACAGATCGACCGCCATGCCGACGCCGAGAAAGAACAGACCCAGCAGGATGCCGCGAAACGGTTCGATATCGGCCTCGAGCTGATGCCGGAAGGATGATTCGGACAGGAGAACGCCCGCAAGAAACGCGCCCATCGCCATCGACAATCCCGCAAACTGCATCAGCAGCGCCGATCCGAGCACGACGAGAAGAGCCGCAGCGGTCATCACCTCCCGGGCGCCGGAGTTGGCAAGCAGCCGGAAGAACGGGTTAAGCAGGTATCGCCCGGCAAGAACGAGTGCGGCAAGCGCTGCAAACCCGATGCCGACCGATTGCAGCCGCTCGGTCAAGGATACGGCCTCGCCCTGCGCCGCCAGGAGGGCGACGATAGCCAGCAGCGGCACGATGGCGAGATCCTCAAACAGCAGGATCGCAACGATATGCTGGCCCTTCGGCGTGTGCAGATGGTTGCGCTCCTGAAGCATCTGCATGACGATTGCCGTCGAGGTCAGGACGAAGCCGGTGCCGGCGACGAAGGCGACAGGCGCCGGATAACCGAAGCCGATCCCGACAGCCATCAGCAAAACAATACAGGCGCACACCTGCAGTGCGCCAAGCCCGAAAATATCCTTTCGCATGCTCCAAAGCCGCGATGGCTGCATTTCCAGTCCGATGACGAACAGGAACATGACGACGCCGAGTTCGGCAATGTGCAGGATCGCCTGCGGATCCGAGACAAGTTTCAGTCCAAAAGGCCCGATCGCCAAACCGGCGGCGAGATAGCCGAGCACGGATCCGAGACCGATCTTCTTGAAGAGGGGTGCCGCAATAACCGCTGCCCCGAGAAGCGCGACGACCTGAACCAGATCGCCCGCATTTGATTCCGCTGCCACCCCGACAATCCCCTTTGTTTTCGCAATCGCTTTAGCGCGGCTGCGTGACACTATCGCGGCTCAGTCCCTTGGCCGCCAGATCATTTTCGTAACCCTGGAAAAGCGCGTCGCCCTCGGTCCCGAGCTCGCGTAGATAGCGCCAGGTAAAGATACCGCTGTCATGGCCGTCGTCGAACGCGATGCGGACCGCATAATTGCCGGTCGCGACCACGTTGCGTATGCCCACAAGGCGCTTTCCCGGTACCGTCACCTTCTGGTCCGGGCTGTGGCCCTGAACTTCTGCGGAAGGCGAGAGCACGCGCATCATCTCGGCGGACAGGGCGTAAGACGCGCCGTCTTCAAAGCGCACGGTCAGTGTTCTCTTGTCCGGCGAAACCCGCAATTCTGTCGGCCAGCTGTCGTTGGGTACGTCGGTCATGTTTCTCTTCCAATTTGAATGTCTCACGATTATGGACTTCGCTCATGCCTCGCAAGCCCGTTCGCCGGGAACGGTCCATCATCACGTTAAGGAGTACAAACCTTGACGTTGCCCCGGATCGGACCCAAGTTCTGGCGTCAGGAGTATTTACCCGTGAATTCATTCGTCATACCGCCACTGACTGCCGGCCCTGCCGCGACCAACGCACCGATGATCGACAAGTTTGGTCGCGCGGTCACCTATCTGCGTGTCTCGGTCACGGATCGCTGCGACTTTCGCTGTACCTATTGCATGGCGGAAAACATGACGTTCCTGCCGAAAAAGGACCTGCTGACGCTGGAAGAGCTCGACAGACTCTGTTCGGCCTTCGTCGCAAAGGGCGTCCGAAAGCTTCGGCTAACCGGCGGCGAACCTTTGGTGCGCAAGAACATCATGTATCTGGTCCGCTCGATCGGTCGCCACATCGAAGAGGGCAATCTCGACGAGCTGACGCTGACGACGAACGGCTCGCAGCTCGCCCGCCATGCACAGGAACTCTACGATTGTGGCGTGCGCCGCATCAACGTCTCGCTCGATACGCTCGATCCCGACAAGTTCAAGGCCATCACGCGCTGGGGTGACTTCTCCAAGGTCATGGAAGGCATCGATGCGGCGCAGAGGGCGGGCTTGAAGATCAAGCTGAACGCGGTCGCGCTCAAGGATTTCAACGAATTCGAGATCGCCGACATGCTGCGCTTTGCGCATGGCCGCGGAATGGACCTGACGGTCATCGAGACCATGCCGATGGGCGAGATCGAGGAAGACCGCACGGACCGCTATCTGCCGCTGTCGAAGCTGCGCGCCGATCTCGAACAGCAGTTCACGTTCACCGACATCCCCTACAAGACCGGTGGCCCTGCCCGCTATGTCGAGGTCGCCGAAACCGGTGGCCGCGTCGGCTTCATCACGCCGATGACGCATAACTTCTGCGAAGGCTGCAACCGCGTCCGCCTGACCTGCACCGGCACGCTCTACATGTGCCTCGGCCAGAACGACGCTGCCGATCTTCGGGCAGCGCTGCGCGCATCGGACGATCCGGCCGTTCTCTCGGCGGCGATCGACGAGGCGATCTCGCGCAAGCCAAAAGGCCACGACTTCATCATCGACCGCAACAACCGCCCGGCGGTGTCGCGACACATGAGCGTCACCGGCGGGTGATGTAAACGAAGCAAAGTCAGATGTGAAAAGAGCCGGCTTGAGCCGGCTCTTTGCATTTTGGGACTGCAGCGATCGCCTCAGGCGACGTCGCGTCGCTGCTGATCGCGCCGGTCATAACTGCCCATGCCGAACTGGGCATGCGGTTCGCGGGTCTTGAACCGCTCGATCTTTTCGGAGAGAACGCCGACCCGTTGGCGCAGGCCGTGGATCTCGGCATTGTTTTCTTCCACCATCGCGGCGTTCCGCTGGGTGATGTGTTCCACTTCCTGAACCGCGCGGGTGACTTGGCTGATCCCCGTCGACTGTTCCTCGGCAGCATCGGAGATCTGCGTCACCAGTTTGCGCACGTCGGTCACATGGGCGATGATCTGCGAGAGCGCGCCACCTGTCTCTTCAACCAGGTGCACGCCATTGGTCACCTGGGCGGAACTTGCCGAGATCAGCCCCTTGATTTCCCGGGCAGCACCTGCGCAGCGTTGCGCCAGTTCGCGGACTTCCTGCGCGACCACGGCAAAACCGCGACCCGCCTCACCTGCGCGTGCGGCTTCGACACCGGCATTGAGCGCAAGCAGGTTGGTCTGGAAGGCGATCTCATCGATGACGCCGATGATGGTTGCAATCTTCTCCGACGACCGGCTGATCTCGCCCATGGCGCCGACAGCGCGTGCCACGACCTCGCCCGAACGCACCGCAAAAGCTTCAGTCTCGTTGACGGACGTCGAGGTTTCGCGAGCGCTTTGCGCTGTTGCGCGGACGATGTCGCCGAGATGGCGGAGCGCACGTGAGCTCTGCTCGAGTGCTGCCGCCTGCTGCTCGGTGCGCCGGGCAAGGTCGTCGGCGGATGCCGCAAGATTGCCGGTGCCGCCTTCGATCTCGTCGGCCGTGGAACGGACGTCGGCAAGCGTGCCGCGCAACTCTTCGACAGCGCGGTTGTATGTGCGGGCCATCTCGATGAAATCCTCGGGCAGGTTTTCATCCATGGTCTGCTCCAGGTCGCCTTCGGCAAGCTGGCCGAGAACGCTCGAGAGAGCGGTCAGCGCCTGACGCTGTTCGGCGGCAATCCGGGCGCGTTCGCTTGTGCGGCGGTCCGATTCGGCGCTCGAAAGCTCCCGTGCCGACGTCGCCTCTTTTTCCAGCCGGATATTTTCCAGCGCCGAATCGCGGAACACGCTGACCGAACGCACCATGTCGCCGATCTCGTCGCCCCGCTCGCGGCCTTCGATCTTCACATCGAGATCGCCATCGGCCAGACGCTTCATGATCTCGGTGACGCGGCGCAAAGGTCCGCGCAGCGTCTCAACCAGCATGAGGCCGCCGGCGATGGCAAGCAGCGTGCCCGCCACCATGGCGATCACGGATACGGTGGCCGAACGCTCGCTGTCCGCCTTGCCGACCTCCTGCGCCTGCGCCACGAAGTTCTTGAGGCCGGCCATGCCTGCCGTCAGCGTTTCTGTCGCCTTCGTGCGTGCCGCAGTCCATTCACCCGCGTTGACAATCGTCGTCGCCGTGCTCTTGTCCAGCGCGCTCAGCAGTGTCGCAAGGGTCGGTCCAAAGTCGCGGGTGGCGGCATTGCGTGAATTGAGTTCGGAGACTTTTGCGCTTGTTGCCCTCAGCGCCACGATGTCGGCAATGATATGCGAACGTGCTTCATCGGTCGGCACCGTCATGAAACGCTCGGCATGCAGCTGCATCGCGTTCGAAATCTGGAGCGACTGGTCGATCTGGTCGAGAACGCTCTTCAGCACTTCCACCTCGCCTTCGAGATCGACGAAACGCTCGGCTGCGTCACCGGATTTCTTCGTCACTTCGGCGGCAAGTTCCCCCTGCGGTCTCATGAAGGCACTTGTCGCAATGCGCAAAGCCTGGGCCTTGTCGGCAACCGGCTTGTCGCTGGCGATGACGGCCAGAAGTTGATCGGCCGACTGCTCGATCGGCGCCATGGCCGCCTTGCCGTTGGACGACAGCATCGGAGCGACGATCGCGAATTCCTTTTTGAGCGTGTGGCCGTAAAGCTCCGCGCCCTTGACGGTGGCTTCGTCGGTTTCGGAGGCCCGCACGGCATTGCGCAAATTTTCCAGCCGACGCGCGACGGATCGATACGCGTAGGCTTCAAACAGCTGCCGCTTGGCGAATTTCTCTTTGCCGTCAAACTGTTTCTGGATGATCTCGACCTGCTTGTCGACGCCGTTGGAAGCATCGCGCACGCCTTTGAGGATCTGATTGATCTCCTCGACATTGCGCTTGCGCGTCTGTTCGATCGCCCACAGCCCATCCGTGTCGGCCGAGAGCTTAGCCGCAAGCTCGCGGACAACGGCTATCCGGTTACGGTCACCCTCGGTCTGCAACAGCCCTTGCAACCGGCCGACGCCGTCTGCCTGACGCGCGATACTGGACCGCAGGGTCGCGACGGTCTGATCCGACGGAGCCTCGGTGAATGCCTGAAGCGATGACTGGAGATCTTCGAAATCGCCGATATTTTCGATCGTGGCACGCGTCACGGTCATATGACCGTTCAGCGTTTCGGCCGTATAGAAGCCAGCCATTCCCACGCCTGCAATCAGAAGCACCAGTGGCACGACGAAGAGAAGAACCTTGGTGACAATTTTGCGTCTTTGAAGCAGACGATCGACGAATGACATGGAACCCCCGGGTTGTTGAGTAGCCCCCGGCTCCGCTGTTCATTCGCGGGTTATCCAGCAAGCGCCCCCACGTCATGCGGGTAACATTGCTGCACACAATCTGCAAATTCGGTTGAACAAGCGTTAACTCAAGGACGTCCGAGTTGCGATTTCGCAAGAACGGGGACATGTGGCTGCTGGCGGACCGTTTGAAGCTGCGTTAAGACGGCGCGGTCCCGAGGAGACATCATGAGTCTGTCCGAAAACGCACGCGGCGCCCTGGTTATGGCGTTCGCCATGGCGGCATTTACCTTCAACGACGCTTTGGTCAAATCCGTTACGTCAGAGCTCAGCATTGCACAGATCATTGCCGTGCGCGGGGTCATGACCACAACCCTCGTCTATTTCATCGCGCGCCACCTTCGCGCGTCGATTTCGCTGAAAACGCTGAGCCATCCCCTCGTCCTTTTGCGAGGATTTTGCGAACTCGGCGCCACCCTTGCGTATTTCACCGCGCTCGCCCGGCTCGAATTTGCCACCGCTGCCTCCATCATGCAGTCGCTGCCACTGGTCGTCACGCTCGGCGCAGCACTCATTTTTCGTGAACCGGTTGGCTGGCGGCGCTGGAGCGCGATCGGGGTCGGGCTCGTTGGCGTCCTTCTCATTCTGCGCCCCGGCGCGGAAGGCTTTTCGGCGGACGCGATCTATCCGCTCATCGCTTTATGCTTCACCGCCTGCCGCGACCTGACGACCCGGCGGATCAGCGCCGAAATCCCGACCATCAGCATCACCTTCTTCACGAGTTTCGCCAACACGCTTCTCGGCATTATCCTGATCATGCCGATGGGTGGCTGGCAACCGGTAAGCGCCGGCACCTTCTCCATTCTCGTCCTGACATCGCTCCTGGTTTTTGCGGGTTATCAGACCGTGATCATGGCGATGCGCACGGGAGAGGTCTCGTTTGTGACGCCGTTCCGCTACACGAGCCTGATCTGGGCTCTGGCGATCGGGATCCTGTTCTTCGGCGAGGAGCCGAGCGGCAGCATGCTTGCGGGAGCGGCAATCGTTATCGGCTCCGGTCTCTACACGTTCGCGCGCGAGAAAAAGAGGAAGCAGCAGGTCGCGACCGCCGCCGACGTCGCCCCGCCCGGCTCCACGCAGACGAGAGAAACGGGCCGATGATAACTGCCTCAAACGATCTCCCGGCTCTCATTCTCGCCGGCGGCCGATCCAGCCGGATGGGGCAAAACAAGGCTGATCTGCCGCTCGCCGGAAAGACGATCCTCGGCCATGTCGTCGATCGGCTCGCGCCTCAGGTGATATCGATCGTTCTGAATGCGCCCGAAGCCTCAGAGGATCTCTCCGGGCTACGTCTCGTTCCCGACTTGAGACCGGGCCAGGCCGGCCCGCTCGAAGGCGTCCTGGCCGGTCTTTTCGACCTGCAGGCGCAGGACACCGATGCGTCCCATCTGGTGACGGTCCCCTGCGACAGTCCGTTCCTGCCGCTGGATCTGGTGGCACGTCTCAAAGCCGACGCTGGCCCTGAAACCATTGCCGTCGCTACGTCGGATGGTCGCACGCATCCCGTTTTCGCGCTCTGGCCGAAGTCGATCGCCGACGATCTCGAACACTGGCTTGTCGATCCCGACAACCGTCGCCTCAGGGCATTTCTGGATCGCCATTCGACGGTCTATGTGGATTTCCCAATTCTCGACATCGGCGGCGAAATGCTCGATCCTTTTCTCAATATCAACACTCCGGAGGATCTGGCCTTGGCCAAGCGCTTCACCGAGGCTCTGAGATGACAGTGCCGCCCCGTGTCTTTGGAATTGCAGGCTGGAAGAACTCCGGCAAGACTGGTCTTGCCGTGCGACTGGTGACGGAGTTCACCCGCCGCGGCTACAAGATCTCGACGATCAAGCACGCCCACCACGATTTCGACATCGACAAGGTCGGCGCCGACTCGTTCCGGCACCGTCAGGCCGGCGCGCATGAAGTGACGATCGTCTCCGGCACCCGGTTTGCCATCATGCACGAGCTGCGCGGCGATCCGGAACCCAGTCTGCAGGACGTTCTCGATCGTATCGCGCCCTGCGATCTGGTGCTGATAGAGGGCTACAAGCGCGAGCCAGTGCCCAAGATTGAGGCCCGCAGGCTCGAATCGAAAAGCCGCGAGCCACTGGCTCCGACCGATCCGCATATTGTTGCCATCGCTGCAGATCATGCGGTGGAGGGTACGTCCCTGCCCGTCTTCGATCTCGACGACACGGTCGCCATCGCGGATTTCATCGCGGACGTCGTTTCTCTCCCGCAGAAATGAAAACGCCCGGATAAACCGGGCGCTCTCTGATCAACTCTGGTGAACCGTACTATTTCGACGCAACCGGCTTTACCAGCGCCGTGATGCGGCGGATGGTGACGCGGCGGTTTTCCTGGTTCGGTCCGTCGGTGCGAACCTTCAGGTAGCGTTCGCCGTAGCCCTGGGTCGCCAGGTTTTCCGGCGGGATGCCGTAAGCGTCGGTCAGAACGCGGGCAACGCTTTCCGCACGCTCGTCGGACAGGACGAGGTTGGCGTCATCCGCGCCGACGGCGTCGGTATGGCCTTCGATCAGGAAGGTTTCAGCCGGGTCCTTCTTCAGCACCTGGTTGATCGCATCCGCAACCTTGCGCAGCGAGCTTGCCTGGTTCATCGGAATTTCGGCACTGCCTGTTGCAAAGGTGACCGTATCCAAGTCGATACGACGAACCTTGTCGCGGATACGGGCCGAGTAGCGAACCTCATCCAGCGAATAGACGCGCTCGACCTGTTCGACCGGCGGCTGTTCGAGGAACTCGTAGTAGTTCCGGTCAGGCTCCGACGACGTGTCGATGATGTAGTCGTCGAGCGGAACGTCGAGACGCATCGGCGGCAGGTCGTCACCCGGATCGCGCCAGGTGTAATCCGCACCGCGGTTCTGTTCCGACAGTTCCGGCGCATAGTAGAGCACGTATTCCTCGCCGCCGCGCACGATACGCGACCGCTGGACGATCTCGCCGTAACGGTTGCGCACGGTGACGATCCGGGTGCCGTCGTCGCGCTCGATCACTTCACGTACACGACCATCGCGCAGACGCTCGTATTCCGGCTGGCGACCGTCTTCTTCGTAGAAGCGGCGGCTGTCGTCGTGGCGCACGACCGACTGGTTGTCGATCGAGATGATCACGCGGCCACGATCCCTGCCGCGATCGTTACGACCGACATCCTGGCCGTCCTGACCCCGATAATCCCAGCCACGCGGGCGATCGAACTGTGGACGACGGTCGAGCCGTTCGCCGCGCTCTTCGGACAGTTCGCGGAAATTGCGCCTCTGGTCGGCTGTCTCCCGGGTGTTGGACTGGGAATCAGCGTCGGAACGTGGTGGTGCACGATCGGCCTGCTGGGCATCGCGGTCGCGGTCGCGGCGCGGACGCTCACCATCGCGGTCCGGACGACGCGGACGTGCATCTTCCTTGGCGCTGTCGAGCACCGCTGCACCGTTTTCGACCGGCAGGGTCGGCTGTTCGCCGCGCTGCGCAGACTTCGGATCCTTCGCCAGTTCCTTGGCGCGCTCCACCTTGTCAGGCGTATCGGCAACCTGCGGCGGCCGCGGACGGCCGTTTGCGGGCTGATCGGTCTCCGGCTGATTGCGATCGGCCTGGTTGCGATCGGGACGATCACGGCCGGGCTCGTTCGGATTGGCCTGATCGGCATCACCAGGACGACGGTTGTTCTGGTCGCGATCGGCTGGGTTACGGTCAGCCTGATTACGGTCTGGGCGAGCCGCGTCTGGCTGCGTTGCGGTATCCGGACGGGTCTGGTCGCGCTGGTTGCGATCCTTGGCGTCGCGCGGTGGCGTAGCCCCGTTCTCAGCGTCGGTGTCGCGAGCATTGCGTTCCGCAGCCTTCGGATCAACCTTGGGGTCGGCCTTCGGATCTACCTTGTTACGATCGCCCTGCGCGCGCGGACGCTCAGGCGACTGTTCATCGCCTGCCTTTTCGCGCTGCGGACGAGCCTGATCCGGATCGGCCTGGTCTGGCTTTGCACGATCAGCCTGTGCCTTTTCAGGCTTGGCCGGCTTTGCATCGTCCGGCTTTGCCCTGTCGGCAGCATCGGCCTTGGACGGATCGGCGCGGTCACGGGATGGCTTCGGGCGCTCGCCTTCGGCATTGGAACGGTCCGCTGCAGGCGGACGCTCCTTGGCATCGCTTCCCTGCGCTTCACGGCGCGGGCGTTCGCCTGCTGCAGGAGCATCCTGCTGACGCTCGGCATCGCGGCGCGCTGGCTTCTTCTGCTCGGGCTCGCCCTGTTCAGCCTGCGCGCGGCGTGCTGGACGCTCGCTTGCGCCGCCGTTGTCTTCAGCCTGCTGGCGACGCTGCGGGCGCTCGCTGGCACCGCCACCGTCTTCCGCGGCCTGGCGACGCTGCGGCCGCTCTGGCTTGTCTTCGCCCTGGCCTGCTTCGCTCTTTTCGCGGCGCGGACGCTGCGGCTTTTCGCCACCACCATCTTCAGGCGCGATGACTTCCTGCTGAACCTGGATGAAACCTGGTACCGAGGCCGGAGCCTGGTTGACTTCGATGGCGGCCTTCAGCGGCATGGCACCAACCGGCTGCAGCATCAGCGGCAGCGACAGCACCGGCGCAGCCACGCTGGCAAACAGTCTGAATTTTTTAGACATGCAATCTTCCTCTTCTCAAGCGTCTCTTCCCTTGGCGCATCCCGTATTATGCATCGTTCGAAAGAATGACCTCGGGCTGACGCGCCGGCTGAACGGGTATTCAACCGATATGGTTCCGCAAAGACTGTTCCCAACCACATGAATGACAACTGAATGCCGCGTTCACCTCCCGCGAGGTGTCATCAGGCAGGAAAATGCCGTTGCAATTTCCCGTTGGCCGGTATCTATAAAACGTCAGACGGGGCGAGCTGGCCTTAAGCCCCGCAACCCGGATGGCGTATGAATTCAACGCCGCCGGTCTTGCCAACAGAGAGGATCATTATGACTATGTCCCGCCTTTTCGCAGCTGCATCCATCGCGGCTGTATCGCTTTTTGCCGGATCCGCGCTTGCCCAGGAAAAGCTCACGATCGGCACCGAGGGCGCTTACCCGCCCTTCAACGTTCTCGAATCCAACGGCAATCTGACCGGTTTCGACATCGACATCGCCAAGGCGCTGTGTGACGAGATGAAGGTCACCTGCACCTTCGTCACCAACGACTGGGATGGCATCATCCCGGCGCTGCAGTCGAAGAAGTTCGACGCTATCATCGCCTCCATGTCGATCACGCCGGAGCGCATGCAGCAGGTTGCGTTCTCGAAGAAATATTACAACACGCCGCCGGCAGTCGCCGTGCCGAAGGATTCGCCGCTGAAGGATGCGACCGCGGCCTCGCTCAAGGGCAAGACGCTCGGCGCCCAGGGTTCGACCACCCACTCGAACTACACCGAAAAGCATTTTCCTGATTCCGAACTGAAGCTCTACCCGACGTCTGACGAGTACAAGCTCGACCTCACCAACGGCCGCATCGACGGCGTTGTGGACGACATCGTCGTCCTGTCGGAATGGGTGAAGTCCGAAGCCGGCAACTGCTGCAAGATCCTTGCACCGCTCCCGGTGGATGCTGAAATTAATGGCGAAGGCGCCGGCATTGCCGTGCGCAAGGACGAAACGGCACTGGCCGACAAGTTCACCGCCGCGATCGCCGCGATCCGCGCCAACGGCAAATACGCCGAAATCAACAAGAAGTATTTCGACTTCGACGTGTACGGCGACAAGTAATCGTCTATACGCCGGAATATGAACGGCGGAAGGCTTGCCCTTCCGCCGTTTTCCTTTTTAATGACACCTATGACTGAAGCGGCGCCTTAAAAGCCGCATGGGGAACGAACCGGAATGACCCTATGAGCGGATGGCTCTCCGCCCTCTTCGATACGCTCGACCCGTTTTGCGGCCCGGCCGGCATCTTTACCTGGCTCGGCCAAGGTTCCCTGATTGCCTGCGGCGACGCCGGATGGGGCGACGAGATCGCCTTTGGCGTCAAGGTGACGATCACGCTGGCCTTGGCGACCCTGCCGGTCGGCCTCGTCATCGGCTTTCTGATCGCGCTCGCAGCACAGTCTGAGGAACGGCTGCTGCGGCTGGCCGCCGGCATCTACACGACGATCTTCCGTGGCCTTCCTGAATTGCTGACGCTGTTCATCGTCTATTACGGCGCCCAGATCCTTCTCCAGACAGTGCTGTCGACCTTCGGCTATGACGGCCGCGTCGAGATCAACGCCTTCGTGGCTGGGATGGTAGCTCTCGCTGTCGTGTTCTCCTCCTACTCGTCGGAAGTGCTTCTCTCTGCCTTTCGCGCCATCCCGCGCGGCCAGTATGAGGCCGGCGATGCGCTTGGCCTTCGGCGCTGGCGCACGATGTTCCTGATCGTCCTGCCGCAGCTCATCCGCATCGCGCTGCCGGGCCTCACCAATCTCTGGCTGATCTTGCTGAAGGATACGTCCTATGTCTCGGTCATCGGCCTTGCCGATATCATCCGCCAGACAGGCATTGCCGCGCGCGTCAGCCGTGAGGCGTTCTTCTTCTATACCATCGCCTGCCTTCTCTATCTTGTGCTTGCGATGATCTCCTCGTTCGGACTGGGCTTCATCGAACGCTGGGCCAAACGCTCGGGAGTATCGCGATGAGCTTTGTGAAAGAGCTGATAGCGCCACGCCCTGCGCCCGCCGTCGTCGCGAGGCCGCTGACCGCTGCCAAGGTTGCGGGCATCGTCGTTCTTGTACTCTGGGGCCTGCTCGCAGCAGCGTTGGTGATGATGGTCATCAACGGCTGGGATACGGCCAAGTTTGAGCGCTATGGGCCGCGCTACCTCAACGGCCTGTGGACGACCATCTCGATTGTCGGCATCTCCATCGTTCTCGGCGCGCTGCTTTCGCTGCCGATCGCGTTCGCCCGCATGTCGAAGAACCGCGTGCTCAACACGATCGCCTACGCCTACGTCTATCTGTTCCGCTCGACGCCGCTGCTCGCACAGCTCTTCCTCATCTATTACGGTCTCGGCAGCTTCCGGGCTGAACTGGAATCCGTCGGTCTATGGTGGTTCTTCCGCGAAGCCTGGTATTGCGGGCTGTTTTCGCTGACGATCAACACGGCCGCCTACCAGGCGGAAATCCTGCGCGGTGCCATCGAAAGCGTGCCGCGCGGCCAGCACGAGGGTGCCGCAGCTCTCGGCATTTCCAAGCGCATCACGCTGCGCAAGGTCATCCTGCCGCAGGCACTGATCGTCGCACTTCGCCCTTACGGCAACGAAGTGATCCTGATGATCAAGGGCTCCGCTGTGGTCGCCATCGTCACCGTTTTTGATCTGATGGGCGAGACGCGCTATGCCTTCTCGCGCACCTTCGACTACCAGACCTATCTCTGGGCGGCGATCTTCTACCTGACGATGGTCGAAGCGCTGAGGCACCTCTGGGCATTCATGGAAGCCCGCCTGACCCGTCACCTGAAACGCTAGTCCAGATTGCCAAACGGCGCTCCGCCCCTTAAAGCGCTTCGCAACGAAAAGGATGATGGCGATGACGAAGATCGACGAGGAAGCTTTGGCCGAGGCCTACAACCGCGCATTGGCGCTGGAAAAGGCCGGCGACATCGACGCGGCGGTAAAAGCCTACGAAGACGTGCTGGCAATCGACCCCGAGGATCACGGCGGCGCAGCAGTCCGCATCGCCTCGATGGGACGCGGCGAAACGCCGCCGAGAGCGCCGGACGCCTATGTCGAAACCCTGTTCGACCAGCATGCCGAAAGCTTCGAGGACATCCTTGTCGAACAGCTCGGCTACGCCGTGCCCGTCATCCTGCGCCAGCGTCTGCAGGAACTGAACCTTGGCCCGTTCAAGCGCATGCTCGATCTCGGCTGCGGCACCGGTCTCACAGGCGGGACCCTGCGCGACATGGTGGACGACATCACCGGCATCGATCTTTCCGAAAACATGGTCGAGATCGCCCATGAGAAGGATCTCTACGAAACGCTCTACGTTGCGGAAGTCGAGGACTTCCTTGACGACAACGACGACGAGCCTTTCGACCTCGTCACCGCAACCGATGTCCTGCCCTATCTCGGCGCGCTTGAGCCCCTGTTCTTCGGCGCTGCCGAAAACATGGTGCCAGGCGGCCTGTTCGCCTTCTCGTCCGAAACGCTCCCCGCATCCGACACCACCCCCTACCGGGTCGGCCCCCACCAGCGCTTTGTCCACTCGGAATCCTACATCCGCTCGCGGCTTGAAGAGACCGGCTTTACGGTCGTGGAAATGACCGAAATCAATGTGCGGATGCAGGACGGCAACCCGAGCCCGGGACATCTGGTGATTGCGAAGTTGATGGGCTGAGCCCCTAAACTGGACGGTTCGTCGAGTCATATTGACATTCCGTATAAGTTGCGCAAATCTTACCCAATCAACCGATAATAGCATTCGGATTGATTGGGGGGATTGCTATGGATGCCACGTCTTGGACTGGGCTGCTGGATAGCCCCTTCTCAAAATTTTCGTTTTTGAGCGGCTTGTTTTCGAGCATTGACTGGATAGCTCTCGTCATCGCCCTGCTTGGCCCGCTCCTCATCTTCGCAGCTCGAAACGAAGTGCGCTTGCGCCGGCTGCGACAGATCCAGGATTTCTACGTCAACTTCAGCAGTGAAAAAGGCAGTGCCTCAAACACCGTAGCTTCGCGGCTCGGGACCAATCCATCCTTCGAATTCGTCCGCTCGAAATACACGGCCGATCTGGTTTTTCCGGAGAAGGACAAATTCGATGCACTCCCGGAAGCGGACAAGCTGCGGCAGTTTATCAGTCTCGCGGCAAAGGGCCGCGTGACATTCGCGTATCGTCTGTTCCTGTCGTCGCTGGGGTTTGTCCTTCTCAGTTATATCGGCTTCCACATCTTCATTTCCGCGATCTGCTGCGGGCTGCAGATCTCCGTTCAGTGCCCTGTGCCCGGTCTCGTCGGCGGTGACACCTCCTCGAAGCTTATCGTGATAGGGTCGCTCGCCTTTATCGGCGCCTACATTTCCTCGGCACGGACCCTTCTAGCCCGCCTCGCTGTGTTCGATCTTTCGTCGACCACATTTCTGAGGATCACCATCGAAAGCCTGGCATCGGTTCTCTTTGCGGCGATATTGTTCGCAGCCTTCCCGGACCCACTCGGCGGCATCGGACGTGTTCTGACTGGCGGGGCAACCTCAGGTGCCGAAACCACGGGCCAATCCTTGCCGCTCACATGGATAGCACTCGCGCCGATGCTCGGGCTGCTCCCGCAGAGCTCGACCAAGTTCCTCTTCGTCAAGCTCCAGCAGATCTTCACCTGGGTCAAGGTGAGCGACGACCGCTTCGTGTCCATCACCCCGATCGTGTCGCTCGATGTGATCAACGGCATCGATTACGAAATCCGCTTCCGGCTTGAAGACTGCGGCATCTACGACATCCAGAACCTTGCCACCTACAATCCCATCCTCCTTCACGTCGAAACGCCGTTCGGGATCTATCAGTGCATCGACTGGGTCGCCCAGGCGCAGCTCTGTCATATCGTCGGCCTCGAGCGGTTCCTGGCTTTGCGGGAGTTAAACATCCGGACGATCTTCGACCTCGAACGCGCAATCGACAGCGTCGATTCTCCGGAAGAATTCGACGACATCTACATGAGCATCCTCATGTCGCCGACCAGCAACCTGCGCAGGCTTGCTGACATCGCGAAAATGAACTTCATGATCATGGACGGTACGAATGCCCGCCCGGTCTCGGTGGACGAATACGCCAAGTGGGCCCGGGAGCGGGTCAGCAGCGAGCCGAAACTGATCACGAAAGCCGCCGAACATCTGATGACATGGATTTCGGACGATCTGCACGTCCGCCGCCTGCGTCGGTTGTGGAACGACATTGCTGACAGCCTCGAGCCAGGATCCTCCTACTTCCGTGATTCCAAGCGCAATCCCCAGAACAAAAAGCAGGAAACGTAAGATCCAGCATCGGATACTGTCTAGGCATTGAGCTCCCCCCGTTCATCATCGGAGCAGCCACATCAACTTCCATCTTCTCATCTCCGTGCCGAACGGCTAAACCAACTTCGAAATGGAGGTGGCGATGGGGCCGCAGCGCTATATTCTCACCCAGGCCTATAACAATGCCTGGGCCAATCACCGGCTGCTCAAAGCCTGTGCCCTGCTGTCGGCCGCGGATCTTGACGCGCCGCGGCAAAGCTTCTTCCCGTCGATCATCCACACGCTCAACCACATCCTCACGGTGGACTGGCTTTACGTCGGTGCGCTCGAAGGGCACTGTCCCGGCGCTTCGGCCTTCGAGCCGCAGATACCCTTCCCCGCTTTCGCCGATCTCGACCGGGAACAGCGCGCCGTCGATCGTCGCCTGATCGATCACTGTCGTGGCATGAGCGAGGCCGATCTTGCCGGTGAAGTCCGCATCCCGCGCAAAAGCCATGTCCAGGTGGAGCGAGCCGATCGAATTCTGCTGCACCTCTTCCAGCACCAGATCCATCATCGCGGCCAGGTGCATGCGATGCTGTCTTCCACCCCTGTTTCCCCACCGCAGCTCGACGAGTTCTTTCCGTCGGACCCGCAGGAACAGGCATTGCGCGCAAAAGACTTCGCCGAACTCGGCTTTACCGAATCCATGATCTGGAGTGACTGACCCATGCTGTATTTCGTTCTCAAAACCCTGCACCTCATCTCCGACTTCCTGCTGATCGGCGGCATGCTGGTGAACGCCTTCGTCATCTCCATGGTGCCCCCGACGATCCGGGTCGGCGTCATCCAGTCGCTGCGCAAATACGACCGCACCGTCACGACCGCAGCCCTTGCCGGCGCCTGGATCTTCGGCCTCTGGCTGGCGATCGGTTACGTCGGCTTTTCGGGTGGCTGGCTTCACGCCAAGTTCGTGCTGGTGATCCTGCTTTCCGCGCTGCACGGCATGCAGGGGGCGGCCATGCGCAAGATGGCGGCCGATCCGAAACGCGATCCGAACGCCTTCGTGCGTCTCGGCATGCCAATCATCATGATCTGTCTCGTGCTGATCGTGGCGCTCGCCGTGATCAAGCCGTTCTGATCAGAAGAAAGACCCTGCTCTGCACGACGGTATCACCGAACCAATTTCCAACGCGCCGCAGCCGGCGGGTGGAGCGTCGTGACAGGTCAGCTAGTTAGGCTGGCGAGCGCTTTGCCCTTCCCGTCGGCCTTGCTTTGTTCTAATCCTCGCATCACAGCAATTCAGGGAGTTCCGGCATGGCGAAAGTGGCATTCATCGGTCTTGGCGTTATGGGTTTCCCCATGGCAGGCCACCTGAAGGAAAAGAGCGGCCACGACGTCACGGTCTATAACCGCACCGCGTCCAAAGCTGCCGAGTGGGCAAAGAAGTTCGGCGGAGCCACCGGTGCAACGCCAGCCGAAGCGGCAAAAGATGCCGATTTCGTCTTCATCTGCGTCGGCAACGACGACGATCTGCGCCAGGTGACCACAGGTGAGAACGGCGTTCTCTCTGGCATGAAATCCGGTGCGATCCTGATCGACAACACGACGGCCAGCGCCGAAGTCGCCCGTGAACTGGAGACAGCCGCCGGC
Source organism: Rhizobium sp. Leaf306 (assembly GCF_001423425.1). Lineage (GTDB taxonomy): Bacteria > Pseudomonadota > Alphaproteobacteria > Rhizobiales > Rhizobiaceae > Neorhizobium > Neorhizobium soli. Next base: position 689,274 of record NZ_LMNX01000002.1, on the reverse strand, counting down.
GAAAAAGGCATCGGCTTTATCGATGCACCGGTTTCCGGCGGCCAGGCGGGCGCCGAAGGCGGCGTGCTGACTGTCATGTGCGGCGGCGATCAGAAAACCTTCGACACGGCAAAGCCTGTGATCGAGGCCTATGCCCGCATGGTCGGCCTGATGGGTCCGGTCGGCAGCGGCCAGCTGACCAAGATGATGAACCAGATCTGCATTGCCGGCGTCGTCCAGGGCCTGGCGGAAGCCGTGCATTTCGGCAAGCAGGCAGGCCTCGACATCGAGACCGTCGTCGGCGTCATCTCCAAGGGCGCGGCCGGATCCTGGCAGATGGAAAACCGCCACAAGACGATGGACCAGGGCAAATACGACTTCGGCTTTGCCGTCGACTGGATGCGCAAAGATCTCGATATCGTCCTCACCGAAGCCCGTCGCAACGGCGCAAACCTGCCAATGACCGCACTGGTCGACCAGTTCTATGCTGAAGTGCAGGCGATGGGCGGCAAGCGTTGGGACACGTCTTCGCTGCTGGCAAGGCTGGAGCGGAAGTAATTCATCGATACGACAGCAGTCGTGGCGACGGCCCGTTGACATTGGCCGTTGCTCTATCCTTAGCTACAGCAGACTGGTGCAAACCCGGACGCGCGGCTACATCCTTGCGACGCCCCACGGGTAGAGGGTATTTTGGAGGACCAAGGTCAGCCGGATTGGTGAATATTGATGGCGCATGACTTTCAGGACGACATAGACGCAGTCCAGCGTATCGGTGCCGTACCAACGATCCTTGATGTTGTCTGTCGCGCGACCGGGATGGGATATGCGGCAGTGGTTCGCGTCACGGAGGATCGGTGGGTTGCCTGCCAGGTTCTCGACAACATCCATTTCGGCCTCCCGGCCGGAGGCGAACTGCCGGTCGAAACGACGCTCTGCCACGAAGTCCGGCAATCGCGCGACGTTATCGTCATCGACAACGTCGCCGAAGACCCTGTTTACTTCCAGCATCAAACCCCGAAGCTCTACGGATTGAAGAGCTACATTTCCATGCCTATCATCCTGCCGGATGGCCGTTATTTCGGAACCCTGTGCGCCATAGATCCCAAGCCGGCAGCGCTCAACAATCCGCTGGTGGTTGGAACATTCAAGCTGTTTGCCGAACTGATTGCCTACCATCTGGAAGCCGACGAGAAGCTCGATCGGGCCAATGCAAGTCTGCTCGATGCGGAAGCGACGGCTCGGTTGCGGGAACAGTTCATCGCAGTCCTCGGCCACGATCTTCGAAATCCCCTTGCGTCGCTCGACGGCGGCATCAACATCCTGCAGCGCGAAGCGCAAAGCGAGCGGTCTACCAGGGTGCTCAACATGATGCGCGGCAGTATCCTGCGCATGTCCGGCCTGATCGATAACGTCATGGATTTCGCCCGCGGAAGGCTTGGTGGCGGTCTGGGTCTACGCAGGGAAGCAGATCGTCCGCTTGGCCCCACACTGATGCAGGTCGTCTCGGAAATCTGCTCTGCCCATCCAGAGCGGCAGATTGACGTCGAGATAGAGCTGCCGGGCCTGTTCGATGTCGACCATGACCGCCTTGCGCAGATGTTCTCCAACCTTCTGGGCAACGCGATCACCCACGGCTCTACAGAACATCCGATCCGCATTCTGGGAACGGTCGAAGGGGACGAACTGAAATTGGAAATCGCCAATGCCGGAACCGCGATTACCGGCAAGGCGATCGAAAAACTGTTCCAGCCCTTCAGCCGCAGCGATGCGGGCACCCATGATCAGGGTCTAGGCCTTGGCCTCTACATCGCGTCGCAGATCGCCAAGGCGCATGGCGGCCATATCGATGTCACCTCTGATGATACCCAGACGGTGTTCACCTTCCGCATGCCGGCAATCGTGCCGGAAAGCTGATCAGGAACCGCGTTCACTGAAGCGAACGCGGTTCCCAGTATCAGGAGCGATCATTCAGCCCGTCGAGCAGCGCCTTGTGGAACCGGTCCGGATCCTGGATCTGCGGGGAATGGCCGAGATCGTCGAACTCCACCAGCTTCGCCCCGGGGATCGATTCCGCCGCCTGCTTGCCGAGCTTGGTATAATCGCCGAGCGATGCGGCGATCGCCTTGCTGGCGCGGTTAGCGCCCGGAGCCGTCTTGTCCGTCGTGCCGATGATGAGCAGGGTCGGCGTTTTCACCTGCCCGAACTCGTGGACAACAGGCTGGGTAAAGACCATGTCGGAGGTCAGCGCCTGGTTCCAGGCCACCTGATCTCCTCCCTCGCCCGCAGACATGCCGGCGCTCATCTCCACCCACTTGTCATAGTCCGGCTTCCACTGGCCGGAATAATAGAACTTCTGCTGGTAGGCCTTGATGCTCTCGAAGCTGGTCTTCTGCTCACCTTCGAAGGCCGTCGAGATCGACTGGTAGGGCACGCCCTTCGCCTTCCAGTCTTCGAGACCGATCGGGTTCACCAGAACCAGCTGCTCGGTAAAGTCCGGATACATCAGCGCAAACCGCGTCGCCAGCATGCCGCCCATCGAATGACCAACCACCGTCGCCTTGTCGATACCGCGCGCGTCGAGCAACGCTTTGGTGTTTTGCGCCAGTTGCTGGAAGCTGAATTGATACGCGGCCGGCTTGCTCGACTTGCAGAAACCGATCTGGTCGGGTGCGATCACCCTGTAACCGGCGCCGGTCAGCCGACCGATCGTCGCCTCCCAGGTTGCCGCACAGAAATTCTTGCCGTGCAGAAGCACCACGGTGCGCCCGTTCGGCGTCTCAGGGGCGATATCCATGAAAACCATTTCCAGCGGCTGGCTGTCGCCTGCGGCCGCGGCATCCGGCCTCTGCCCCGCCACGCTGAAGACTTCGGTCTTGAACGGATACTCGAAGCCTTCCAGCCTCGGACCATAGGTCGGGTGCTCCGAGGACACGCCTTGCGCCGCACCGAGGCCCGGCAGGGCTAAGGCGGCAGCAACGACAACGATAGAACGTAGGAATGGCGTGGGCATCAGGTCTCCTTGAGGCTCGCGCCCGGCACATGACATGCACCGGGTCACACGCTCAAGGTAGGTCCGGCCTCATTAAGGGCAATCGAAAACAACAGCCCTGTGAAGCGCCTTGACCATCAGTCGCTGTCGCCGGACTTCTGGTTGTCGAGCAACATGTAGTCGAGCGGCAGTTCGGTCGTGTACTTGATCTGCTCCATGGCGAACACGGAGGACACGTCCCGGATTTCGATCTTGGCGATGAGGCGCTTGTAGAACGCGTCATAGGCAGCAATGTCGGGGACGACCACGCGCAGCAGATAATCGACGTCACCGCTCATGCGGTAGAATTCAACCACTTCGGGAAAATCCACCACCACTTCGGAAAACCGCTTCAGCCATTCGATCGAGTGGCTTGCGGTGCGGATGGAGACAAACACCGTGACCTTTGTATTGACCTTGACCGGATCGAGCAGCGCCACGCGGCGGCGGATCACGCCGTCCTCTTCCATCTTCTGGATGCGCCGCCAGCACGGAGTCGTCGACAGTCCGACCTTCTTTGCGAGATCTGCAACGGCGAGCGTGGAGTCTTCTTGCAGTATGCGCAGAATCTTGCGGTCCAGGCGGTCCATCAAACGTCCTTTCGAAATGATTTTCCGTTATATACCCGAATATCGCACAGTTAAGCGAAATTTGTTCCCCGCACCAGGCTATCCACATGATGCCGAAGCACTGGAATAACCTCTGCCTCGAACCACGGATTCTTGCGCAGCCAACCGGTATTGCGCCAGCTCGGATGAGGAAGAGGAAGAATGCGCGGTCCCTCGTTGGCAAAGAAATACTGCCGCCAGTTCATGACCGTTTCTGTCATGCTCGGCTTGCGCTGCGATCCGAGATGCCATGCACTCGCATACTGCCCGATCACGAGGATCGTGTCGATCTGCGGCATTGCCGCCATCACTTGGGCGCGCCAGGCCGGCGCACATTCCTTACGCGGCGGCAGGTCGCTGCCCTTCGCGTCATAGCCCGGAAAACAGAAACCCATCGGCACGATCGCAAGGCGCCGCGCATCGTAGAACTCCTCGCGCGTCACGTCCATCCAGTCCCGCAGGCGGTTGCCCGAGGCATCGTTGAACGGCAGACCGCTCTCGTGAACCCTCAAGCCCGGCGCCTGCCCGGCGATCAGCAACCGGGCGGTGGCAGACAGCACGGCAACCGGCCGCGGCTCGTGCGGCAGGCGGTCCGCTTCACCTTTCAGTGGATGATCGCGACAGATGCGACACTGCGCGATCGAGGCCGCGAGGGACGCGATGCCAGCCGGATCGCCATTCACCACGAAACCGCAGCCTTCAGCCGGTCGAACATCTCGCCTACGCGATCGACAAGCGCCGTTGTACCCGCGTCGTCATCCATCGCCCCCTTCGCCGCCCGGTACGCTTTCGGCCTCTCGAACGGTCCGGCCCAGATCCCCTCGCCTGCACCCTTCGCGGCCGCCTCCTCGCGTCCGTAACCACCGGATGCCACAGCCATTCCCTGGCGCACCATCTCGCCGTTAATGTCGAGGTCGCCGCGGCGGCAGGAGACCAGAACGCGCCGGTAGCGATCGCGCGCGTCGCCGCGGCACTCGGTCATGGAACTGGCCGCAAGCTTCGACAAGGCTTCGCGAGCCGCATCGCCGCAGGCCCACTCTGCGCCCTTGCCATCGCCACAGGTCTGGCCAGCCTCCGGCGCATCGATATCGACAAGCCGAAGCCGCTCAGCACCGGCGGCCAGCGTGTCGCCATCGATCGCAAAAAACGGACCGTTGATCGCGTTTCCCTGCCCGATATCGAACTTGGCGATGATCAGCGAGCCCAGAAAGATGAACGCCGCCAGGAACACGGCGTCGCGGCCTATTTTAACGATACGGGTCACATTTGAGCCTTACAACAAAACGGAAGCTTCACGGAAATGGCAAACAAATCCTTTCCCGGCAGCATCTTCTTAAGGTTTGCGGATTAGCCTCTCAAGTACCCCGGGGATATCAGTTTACAGGCCCAGTACACAGCCTATGAGTAGCGGCGTCAGCACATCAACCGACAAGAATATCGTCGATCGCACGCGCAGCCACCGCAACAAGGCTGTCTCGAAGGCTGTCCGTGCGACCCGTGATCGGCTGCAGTCGTCGTCCAATGGCAATTTTGCGTTTGATCGCGATATGCTCTCCATCCATATCGGCTCCGGTTTGCAGGCGGCACTGATGACGCCGCTCGTCGTTGCTGTCGTCACCGCCATCGGCTTCTATCTCAATCCGGATATCCACATCTTCGCCTGGGCGCTGCTGATGCTGTGCCTGCACGCGATCAACGTGCTTCTGGCACGCCGTGCGAGCAAGGTGGAGATAACGGCTGCCGACACCAGGAAATGGCGTAGACGCCTTCTGACGGGACATATCCTGCTCGGCTGCGGCTGGGGCGCCTTCGCGCTTCAGGGCTGCTCCACCTGCGCTGGCGACAGCTTCTATTTCTACAAGGGTGCGGTGCTTCTGTTTGCGGTGTCCTACACCGCCATGAGCACGTTCATGCTGCGCCAGAGCGTTCTCTACGGCTTCGTGCCGATGATTGCGGCGCTTCTCGGCATCGCCATCCTGTCGGGTCAGGTCCTCGATATCGGCCTTACCGCCATGTGCGCGACGGCTGTCGTGTTTTTCCATTACGTCGCCGAGCGCCTCTACCGCTCCAACCTGACGCTGATGTCCTATCAGTCGGAAAAGGACGATCTGATCGCCGAGCTCGAAGTGGCAAAGTCCATGTCTGACGAGGCTCGCCGCCGTGCAGAAGAAGCCAATCTGGCAAAATCCCGCTTTCTTGCCTCGATGTCGCACGAGCTTCGCACCCCGCTCAACGCTATCCTCGGCTTCTCGGAGGTGATGAGTTCCGAGGTCCTGGGCCCGCTCGCCAACCCGACCTACCGGGAATACTCCGGCGACATCCACCGCTCCGGCCAGCACCTCCTGAACCTCATCAACGAGATCCTCGACCTGTCGCGCATCGAAGCGGGCCGCTACGATCTGACGGAGGATTCGCTGTCGCTTCTGGAAGTGGCGGAAGATTGCATCGGCATGGTCCAGCTGCGGGCCCGGGCGAAAAGCATCACCATCCGTGACCAGTTCGAAAAGCACATGCCGCAGGTCTGGGCCGACGAGAAGTCGATGCGTCAGGTCATGCTCAATCTTCTCTCCAACGCCGTCAAGTTCACGCCCCAGGGTGGCGAAATCACCGTCAAGGTGGGCTGGACCGCCGGCGGCGGCCAGTATGTGGCGATCAAGGATAACGGACCGGGCATTCCGGAAGAGGAAATCCCGATCGTACTCTCCGCCTTCGGTCAAGGATCGATTGCCATCAAGAACGCCGAACAGGGAACGGGCCTCGGCCTGCCGATCGTCCAGGCGATCCTTGCCAAGCACGACGGCCAGTTCATCCTGCGCTCGAAGCTGCGTGAAGGCACCGAAGCCATCGCCATCCTGCCCTCGACCCGCATCCTCCAGAGCGTCCCCGCCATCGCCGACGCCCCCCCCATCGAGCGCCGCCGCAAAAGCTTCGCTTAACATTACTCCGCGACTTCAGTCGCGAGCCAGGTCACCAATTGGTCAGTTTCACAACGTCGTCCGGCAAAGTCACAGTCGACAACTGGGGCTATGAGCTGCAGGGCACGAACGGCAATCCGCTCGATGCCGGTCTGCTGGCGTCCGCGACGCATGATTTTCTTGTCATCGATTCAACACGCGACGGCAGCAATGCGGAGCGGTTTACCGCCGACGAGATCACCCGGATGAAGGACGGCATGGGCGGTCGCTCGGTGGTCGCGTCCTATATCTCGATCGGCGAGGCCGCGGAGTTTCGCGACTACTGGAAGACGACATGGACATCGGGCGGCGAAGCCCGCGACAAGCTGACGTCGAATGCCCCCGACTGGCTCGGTCCCGTCAACGCCGACTGGCCGGAATCGCGCAAGGTTCGCTATTGGGACAAGGACTGGCAGGACCTGATCTTCAACGACAAGAAGACCGGTGACTTCGATGCCATCGTCAAGGCAGGCTTCGACGCCGCCTATCTCGACATCGTCGATGCCTATTATTTCTGGGGCGCCGAGGCCTCGGCCAAGGACAGGCAGCCGGGCGATCCGGCCAACACCAAGCAGGCTGCACAGCGCATGGTGGATTTCATCGTCGCGCTGACGGACCATGCCCGCAAAACCAATCCCGACTTTTTCGTCATTCCGCAAAATGGCGCCTTCATCATGGAGGACCTCGGCTCCGACAGCGCCCGCAAGAAGGCCTATCTCGGCGCAATCGGCGGCATCGCAGTCGAGGACGTCTATTATGGCGGCGATGCGGACGAGAACAACAAGCTCAATCCGGACCGCGAGACGATCGATGTCCTCAAAAAGGATTTCCTCGCGAACGGCAAGCCGGTCTTCGCCGTCGATTATATCAACGGCACAACGCGGATCGACGAATTCAACAAGCTTGCTCTGAAAGACGGGTTCATCCCATACGCCGCACCAGATCGCGATCTCGACCGCCTGGCCGCCCCCCATGACGGCGACCCGGTCTTCATCCGCCCGACCGACAAGAACGATAGCCTGCGCGGCTCGCAGCTTGCCGATACGATCGACGGTCTTGCCGGCAACGACCGGATCGATGGACGCAACGGCAATGATCGGCTCGATGGCGGCAAAGGCAACGACACCCTGATCGGCGGATCCGGCAACGACAAGCTTTCCGGTGGGGCCGGCAACGACAAGCTCTACGGCGGTGCCGGCAAGGACGTCCTGTCCGGAAGCAGCGGCGCGGATATCTTCGTGTTCGATACGAAGTTCGGCGCGTCCAATATCGGCACGATCAGCGCTTTCAGTGCGAAGGACGACACCATCTGGCTGGACGACGATATCTTCGCCAAGGCCGGCAAGGTCGGAGATCTCCTGTCCAGCGCATTCCACGTCGGCACCAAGGCGCATGATGCCAGCGACCGGATCATCTACGAAAAGCTGACCGGCAAGCTGTTCTACGACGCCGACGGCACCGGCAAGACCCAGCCCGTGCAATTTGCCCAACTCGACAAGAACCTCGGCCTCACCGCCGCCGATTTCGACATCATCGGCTGAGGCAACGGGCCTTTCGGATCAGATCCAGATCTGCTTCACCACCACATAGAGCGCAAACAGGCCGTTGGCGCAGAGAAGGCAGAACACGGCGAAGGATCCGAGATCCTTCGCGTGCCGCCCGACAACCGAAATCTCCGGCGACACCCGGTCGACAAGTTCCTCGATTGCCGTGTTGAGCGCTTCCACGCAAAACAGCACGAGCATCAGGATGATGAAGATGAAATAGTCGCCAAAGCCGGCGCCGGCGACCGCGAAGATAACGATCCCGATCAGGAAGGCGTAGACCTCCTGGCGGAACGCCGCCTCGCGCCAAAGCCTCGCAAGGCCCTGCATCGAATACCGGAACGAGGCGATGATCCTGCGAAAGGTCGCCGCCTTCTCGATATTGCTGTCCAGCGGCGTCTTTTCCATCCAGCATCAGTCCTTGTTGCTGACGCCGGCCTGCTCGAAAGTCGCCATGCCGGTGTGACACGCCGCCGCCGCCTTGACGATCCCGGCCGCGAGTGCTGCACCGGTACCCTCGCCCAGCCGCATGCCGAGCGCCAGAAGCGGCGTCTTGCCGAGCTTCTCGATGGCCTTCAGATGCCCCGGCTCACCAGAGACATGGCCGATCAGGCAGTGGTCGATCGCCGACGGATTGGCCGCCTTCAAGATAGCGGCCGCAGCCGTCACCACATAACCATCGAGCAGAACGGGGATCTTCTCCATCCGCGCCGCGAGGATAGCGCCGGCGATCGCTGCAAGCTCGCGCCCGCCGAGGCGACGCAGCACTTCCAGCGGGTCCGACAGATGCTCCTTGTGGAACTCGACCGCCTGCTTCACCACCGCCACTTTGCGGGCGAGAAGCTCGCCATGCGAACCGGTCCCGGGTCCAACCCAGTCTTCCGCTTCGCCGCCGTAGAGCGCCAGATTGATCGCGGCCGCAACCGTGGTGTTGCCGATCCCCATTTCGCCGATGCACAGAAGATCCGTGCCGCCGGCAATCGCCTCCATGCCGAACGCCATCGTCGCTGCACAGTCGCGCTCGGAAAGTGCCGCTTCGGTGGCGATGTCGCCGGTCGGATAATCCAGTGCCAGATCGAATATCTTCAGACCAAGATCATGCGTGACGCAGATCTGGTTGATCGCCGCACCGCCGGCCGCAAAGTTCTCGACCATCTGCTGCGTCACCGACGAGGGAAACGGCGTAATCCCGTGTCTGGTGACACCGTGATTGCCGGCAAAGATCGCCACCAGCGGCCGCGTGACGCTCGGCGCCCGCCCAGACCAGGCCGCCAGCCAATAGGCGATCTCTTCAAGACGTCCGAGCGAGCCCGCCGGCTTGGTCAGTTGCGCGTCGCGTTCGCGGGCCGCCACCAATGCCCTTGCATCGGGACCGGGGAGGTTCTGCATCAGGGTGCGGAAATCGTCGAACGGCAGGCCGGTCATGCTCATGGAAAACTCTCTTCGGTCTTTTCGGGCGGTATCGTCTTCTGACGCTGGATCGGGTAGGGATTGATCATTCAGCAAATCATATTTTATGCGCCCTCACATAATCGGCTATCAGCGACGCGACAAGGTCAGGTCGAACGGGACAAGGTCAAAAAGGCTGCTGCCGAAAAACCCATTCTCAAAACAGGCCTCACAAAGCCAGGAGAGACAAACTGCTATACGCAAACCACTTCGTTGCAGATCTCGCCCGCTCGGTAGGGTTCCTCAGCCGCCTGCCCGTGCCGGATCGCTTCTTTGCCGGCTATGACGGCACGGTGTCACGTGCCGTGCGCGCATTTCCGGTCGCCGGATTGCTGATCGCGTTTCTCCCCGCTCTACTTCTGCTGGCCCTCTGCAGCATCCAGTCGACCCTTGGAGATACGCTCCTGCCGGTCCTGATCGCACTTGCCTTGATCACCCTCTTGACCGGCGCGCTACACGAAGATGGCCTTGCCGATGCCGCCGACGGTCTTGGCGGCGGACGCGATGCAGATCATGCGCTCCTCATCATGAAGGACAGCCGCATCGGCTCCTACGGCGTCGTCGCGCTGATCCTCTCCTTCGGCCTGCGCGCCGCAGCACTGGCCGGCATTGCGCGGCTTTCCCCCGAAGCGGCGGCTCTTGCCCTTCTCTCCAGCGCCGCCGTCAGCCGCGCACTGCTGGTTGCCCACTGGCGTGCCCTGCCCCCTGCAAGAAACAACGGGGTCGCAGCCGGTGCCGGAATGCCCGACGACGCCGCCCGCAATCTCGCGCTCATGATCGGCGCTGCCGCCGGCCTTGTCTTGCTCATACCCGGTTTCGGCCTGCTGCATGCGCTGATCGCGCTTGCCCTGTCTGCCGCCGCCGCCTGGGGCTTCACCCGCTACGTCGCGAAAAAACTGGGCGGGCATACCGGTGATACGATCGGCGCCACACAACAACTCTGCGAGATCGCCCTGTTATCGGCCCTTGCTCTCGGCCTTTGAACCCACGATATGGACGCGATGATTTCGCCTTGCACACTGATATGTTCGATCGACCTGAAAACAGGCTTTTGCGTCGGCTGCGGCCGCACTGGCAACGAGATAGCCGGATGGACCGGTTTCACCGATGACGAGCGCATTCAGCTGATGGACCTGCTGCCGACACGGCTCGATACCGTCGACCCCGTCAAGCTCCTGGAAGTCAGTCGCAAGAGAACCGCAGACGCCAAGATCAGGAAGGAAACAACAACCGCATGAACGGCTTTACCGTTGTCCTCCTCATCCTCGGTGCCGGTCTGGCGCTGCTTGTCTACAACCACGACAGCGGCCGCACATTCGGCATGGCCAACGAGGATTTCGGCAGCCTCGTCTATCTGATCCCGATCGCCGCACTTTTATCCGCCGGCGTCCTGCAGGGCCGCCGCGGCAACCTCGGAACCGTTGCCCGCCAGCTTGCCATCTGGCTGGTCATCATCATGGCGCTGGTTGCGGGCTATCTCTACCGAAACGACTTCAGCAGCTTTGGCGCCCGCATGACGGCAGGCCTGCTGCCCGGCACCGCGGTCGTCACCACATCCAGCGACGGCAGCAGCGAAGTAGTCATCCACAAGACGCTCGGCGACCATTTCAAAGCCAATGTCGGCGTCGACGGCAAGGTCCTGCCGATGCTGGTCGATACCGGTGCAAGCAGCATCGTATTGACCTACGAAGATGCACGCCGCATCGGCCTTGATCCTTCGGCGCTGAGCTACTCGGTAACTGTCATGACCGCCAACGGCCGCGCCCAGGCAGCGCCGGTGCGTTTGAGCGAAGTCTCGATCGGCCCGATCGTCCGGCGCGATGTCCGCGCCATGGTGGCGGAAGAAGGCAGGCTCGACGAAAGCCTTCTCGGCATGACCTTCCTCTCCACACTCAGCTCGATGCAGATGCAGTCCGATGAGCTGAGGCTAAAGGATTAGCGGCTTCCGCTGCCAAACCTACTCGGCAGCGACCAAGGACACCGCAGCAAGGGGCGCCAGCGCTCGGACCGGATCGGCCTTGTTGCGATAATGGCTCGGCGGATCGCCGATCACACGTTTGAAGGCGCGGCTGAACGAGGCCTCGGCGTCATAGCCCAGCCGCTCGGCAACCATCGCCACGCGCATCCCGTCCTTCAGCCACAGCCGGGCCTGGTGCATCCGCACCCTCGCCACATACCGCGCAGGCGTTTCGCCGACGACGCGTGCGAACCGTTCCGCAAAGCCCGAGCGGGAGATGCCCATCAGCCGCGCCAGCTCCACATTGTTCCAGTCGCGTTCCGGCTGAAGATGGATGGCCGCAAGCACGCGGCCGACATCGGGGCTCCGAACGGCTGCGATCCAGCCGCGCGTCTCGCCGCAGCCGTGTTCAACCCAGGTGCGGATCATCGTTGCCATCAGCACGTCAGCCAATCGCGCCAGAATGCCACCGGCACCGACTCGGTCCATATCCACTTCGCGCGTCATCGCCTCGAGGAGATGCGGAATGGCCGGGTCATCCTTGGCAAGATCGCTGGTCAGCATCGTCTCCGGCATCATCTGCAAAAGCGGATGCAGCCGGTCGACGTTGAAGCGAAGGGAGCCGCTGAACACCAGCGTACCGCCGCTCTCGGAAGTATTGCGGCACTTCAGATCGTAGATGCCGGTGCAGACTTCCTTGCGGCCGTAGTGTTCGAACGGCAGGGTGGGTGCATCGGCAGCGCTCGCCAGAACATGCGCCTCGCCCCGCGGGATCAGCACCGCATCGCCGGTTTTCAACTCCTGCCAGTTGCCAGTTTCGGTCTTGATGATCGCCCGGCCGCATTTGATGAAATGAAACCGCGCGGCATCCTGCGCCGGAAACGCCGTTCCCCACGGCTCGGCCAGACGGCAGCGACCGTAGTCGACCCCATCAAGGCGAAGCCCCCGCAACATTTCGGTCAGCGGATCGGACGTAAGGTCAGATGTCAGTTTGGACGAATGATCAAGCATATCGGATTATCTAGCATGGAACATCCGGCGAGTGAAGCCTATCCAGGGCGCATCATTCAGTCAGGAGTCTACACCAATGGATATGAGCGTCCAACGAGCCACGTCGCCGCAGGCCGACGACACACCCGCGCGCTGGGGAGCTGTCATATCGTTGACGCTTGGCGTCTTCGGCCTTGTCACCGCGGAATTCCTGCCCGTCAGCCTGCTGACGCCGCTGTCGGCGGATCTCGGCGTCGGCACCGGCGTTGCGGGCCAGTCGATCACGACGACCGCCGTCATTGCAGCCATCGCCGGGCCCGGCGTCATCATCGGCACCCGCAATATCGACCGGCGCTGGACGGTTCTCGCCCTGACCACGCTTCTGATCCTGTCGAGCCTGCTGGCGGCAGTCGCCAACCACATCGTCATGCTGCTGGCCGCCCGTGTCCTGCTCGGCATCGGCCTTGGCGGGTTCTGGGCCATGTCGGCAGCACTTGCCATGCGCCTCGTGCCGCCGGCCCGCATGCCGCGCGCCATGGCCATCATCATGGCCGGCGTCTCGCTCGCCACCGTCTGCGCCGCTCCGCTCGGCGCCTGGCTGGGTTCAACGCTCGGCTGGCGCTCAGCCTTTTACCTGTCCGCAGCCGTTGGCGTGGTCGCACTGGCCGTTCAGGCCTTCACCCTGCCCGCCCTGCCGCCGACCGGCCATGCAGGTCTTGGAACGCTCGCCGCCCTGATGCGCCGTCCGGCCATCCGCACCGCACTCTTCACCATCCTTCTCTTCGTTGCAGGCCATTTCGCCGGCTTCACCTATATCCGGCCGTTCCTGGAACGCGTGCCGAAGCTTGACGTCGAAACGATCTCGCTGATCCTGCTCGGCTACGGCATCGCAGGCTTCGTCGGCAACATCCTCGGCGGCATTGTCTCGGAACGCAGTGCACGTCTGTCGGTGACGATCTTCGGAAGCCTTGTCGCCGTATCGGCCCTGATACTGGCGATCGGCGGCGCATCGCTTGTCGTCTCAGCTGTCGCAATCGCCCTCTGGGGCCTCGCCTTCGGTGCATTCCCGGTCAGCATCCAGAGTTTCGTCGTGCGTCACGCCCCTGACGAAGCCGAAAGCGCCGGTGCGCTCGTGATCCCCGCCTTCCAGATCGCGATCTCCAGCGGTGCCGTCCTCGGCGGCATCCTGATCGAAACACAGGGACCGATCGCGGTGATCTCCTTCCTCGGTCTCGCCGCCCTCGCCGGCACCTCGGTCATGGCCGCCCGCGGCGAACGTCGGCGACTGTCACTGGGCTAGACAGGCCCGAACCAACGCGCAAAAGAAACGCCCGCAACAGCAATGTTGCGGGCGTTTCTGTGAGGGTCTCTTGAGTGGAGGCTGCCAGGTGCGGACCGGCTGAGCCGGTTAGTTCCGCAACCGATACCCGGTCTTGAACATCCAGCCCAACACCGACAGGCAGATCACCAGAAACAGCGCGATCATGCCGACCGAAATCATCGGATTGACGTCGGCGATTTCGTAGAAGCTCCAGCGGAAACCGCTGACCAGATACAGGACCGGATTGAGGTGGCTGACCGCCTGCCAGAAGGGCGGCAGCATGTCGATCGAGTAGAAGCTGCCGCCGAGAAACGTCAGAGGCGGCACGACCAGCATCGGCACGACGTTCAACTGCTCGAAATTCTTCGCCCAGATGCCGATGATGAAGCCGAACAGGCTGAAAGTGATCGCCGTCAGCACCAGGAAGAGGATCATCATGAATGGATGGGCGATACGGATCTCCACGAAGAAGGACGCGGTCGCGAGAATAATCAGGCCGATGATCAGCCCTTTGCTCGCCGCTGCCCCCACATAGCCGAGGAGAACCTCCGTCATCGCCACCGGCGCCGACAGGATCTCGTAGATCGTGCCTGTGAACTTCGGGAAGTAGATGCCGATCGAGCCGTTCGAAACGCATTGCGTCAGCAATGTCAGCATGATCAGGCCCGGCGTGATGAACGATCCGTAGGACACGCCTTCGATGGTCTGGATACGCGAGCCGATCGCCGTGCCGAACACGATGAAATAGAGCGACGTGGTGATGACCGGCGACAGCACGCTTTGCAGCAGCGTGCGGCGCATGCGGGCCATCTCAAAATAGTAGATCGATTTGACGGCTTCGAAATTCATGCCCGTTCTCCCGCTTTTTCAGCCACCAGCGCCACAAAAATATCCTCCAGCGAGCTTTGCCGCGTGGAAAGATCGCGGAAATGGATGTTCTCCCGCGCAAGCGTCGCCAGAAGCGAGGCGATACTGTCCTGCGCTTCCTCGCCCTGATAGTCGTGGATCAGCGTCGTGCGATCGTCGGACAGCGTCAGATTGTAGGATTCCAGGCTTTCCGGCAGCGCGGAAAGCGGTGCTGCAAGCTCCAGCCGCAGCTGCTTGCGGCCGAGCTTCGTCATCAGCTTTGCCTTTTCCTCCAACAGAAGAAGGCTGCCGCCATCGATGACGCCGACCCGGTCCGCGATCTCCTCCGCCTCCTCGATATAGTGGGTGGTAAGAATGATCGTGACGCCGCTTTCGCGCAGCTTTTCCACCACCAGCCACATGTCGCGGCGCAGGTTGACGTCGACGCCGGCGGTCGGCTCATCGAGGAACAGCACTTTCGGCTCATGCGACAGCGCCTTGGCAATCAGCACGCGCCGCTTCATGCCGCCGGAAAGCTCGCGCAGCATGCTGTCCTTTTTCGTCCAGAGCGAGAGGTCCTTCAGGATCCTCTCGATCAGCGCGGGGTCCGGCTTGCACCCGTAGACGCCGCGCGAAAAGCAGACGGTGTTCCACACGGTTTCGAACTGGTCCGTGGTGAGTTCCTGCGGCACCAGTCCAATCAGCGAACGGGTCTTGCGGAAGTCCTTCACGACGTCGTAGCCGCCGACTTTGACAGTTCCGGAACTCGGGTTGACGATCCCGCAGATGATCGAGATCAGCGTCGTCTTGCCGGCGCCGTTGGGGCCGAGAAGCGCTAGGATTTCGCCCTCCTCGATATCGAGATCGACGCCCTTCAGCGCCTGAAAACCATTACCGTAGGTCTTGGTCAGCTGGCGGATGGAAACGATAGAAGTCATTGTTACTCGCTGGGAGACTTGAATGGGGAAAGTATTTTCTGGATTGCCACGAATATAGGTTCAACGCGTCGTGCAACCATCCCCCGGTGGTCGAATATTGCGTTCGGATTTCGCGACCAATGGTGTCAGGCAAACACGCTTAAGAAGAACTGGATCGAAATTCCCACCAGAAACAGCGCGAAACCGAATTCCAGCTGCCGCTTCGAAAGCGCGTGCGCCAGCCTTGCGCCGTAAGGTGCCATCAGCAGCGTCACCGGGATCAGCAGAGCCACCGCCATCCAGTTGATGTAGCCGGTGGAAAACGGCGGCAGACCGGGCTCACCCCATCCGCCCCAGACGTAGCCGATCAGGCCCGGCAGCGAAATCAGCACGCCGACGCCGGATGATGTCGCGACGGCCTGATGGATGGAGCGGCCATAGAGGGTCATGAAGGTGTTGTTCATGACACCGCCGCCGATGCCCATAAGCCCAGAGAGAATGCCGATCCCCGTGCCAACAAGGAATTTGACCGGGTTCTTGGGCAGATCGTCGCCCAGCTGCCAGCTTGCCCGGTTGAAGATCATCCGAAGCGCCAGAAGCAGCGAGATGACGGCAAAGATGATCCTGAGCTCGGTGCTGGACGACCATGCCGCGACGACGGCGGCAATCATCGTGCCGAGCGGCACAGCAATGATCCAACCCTTCAGGAGATCGATGTCGACAGCACCGGCGTTTTTCTTTCGATGCGCCATGAAGGAGCGGATCGACGTCGGCACGATGATCGCAAGCGAGGTGCCGAGCGCCAGATGCATGCGCACCGCATCGGAAATTCCCAACAGGCCGAACACGTGAAAGAAGATCGGCACCAGGATCGCACCGCCACCGATCCCGAACAGACCGGCAAGAAGTCCCGCCAGCACGCCGGCGGCCAGAAGTGCTGCGATGAAAGGCAAAAGGTCTGCCAGCGGCGGCATGAGAGGCTGCATCGTTCGTCTCCGAAGGCAGCGCTCAAAAACTGGATTCTGCATGCCGCTGTCATTTTCCCGTGACGTTCTGACAGCATGATTGCGCAGAGGCAAGCAATGGACGCCCGGTTCCAGGTTTCTGGAGTGCCGCAACACCAAGCCGGTCGGCCGTTATCACCAGATCCTTTTCAGCATTTTCTTTCGCTTGCCGCATCACCCCGCCTCAGCCAAAGGCGGGTCTCCTACCGGGAGACAGGCTTCCCCCCGCGAGCCCTCTCCATTTCGCCGGCCTCCGGGTGAAAACCCCGAGCCGGCTTTTTTTTGCGGGCTTCGGCGTCAGCAACCGTAGCGTGGACGTCAGCTACAGTAGCGCCGACCGCCCTTGCGCGGGCGCAGGTCGAAGTGGAAGTGGTTCCAGTGCTCGGCATTGCTGCCGGGTCCAAGCACCGTGTTGAAATACTTGCAGCTGTCGGTCCGCACGGATTTGAGCAGCGCACCCTCGCGGAAGGAAAACAGCCCCTTCTTGCGCACGTTGATATCGTGACCGTTCTTGAGGACGATGGCGCCGATATCGATTGCGTTGCCCTTGGCATGTTCCGACATCGGGTTGTAGCGCTGCCGTGAATTGTTCATGCGACGGCAGGAATAGCCACCCATCGGCTGGATCTTCTGGATACCCGAAAGGTATCGCAGGCGCGCCGATGGCGCGAGTTCGCTCTTCACCCACTTGGCGAAGGCGAGCGTCACCTGACAGTTCAGCGTCACCGCCGGCTTGACATCGATGCCGCCGGAAAGACCGGAAAGCTTCACGGGGTAGTCGACGCCGCAGCTCGGACCGTTGGAGATGCGTGGCTGATCCCGGAACTCGACGCCCATCCGGCGCAGTTCCGCCCGGCAGCTCACTTCCGATTGCGGCATGACGTTGCGCAGAAACGGCTTGTCCGGCTCGCTCATCGGACCCGACTGGATCGTTGGATTGTTCGGACGCAGCATCGCCACCTGCTGGCTGCGAATCGGCGCACGGCTCGGCGGCGTCACGGGCGAACGGTCGCCCCAGACCTGGCTACCGCCGGCCAATCCGTCATTCATCATTTCATCGCGCGCGCCCGCGCCGAAACGCTTCGGCGGCACAATGACACGATCATCTTCGACGTTGGAAATCGGCTGGCGTCTCGCACTCAGTGCACGCGGATTGTCGGTGCCGATACCGTCGACCACCGGCTGGTCGCCGACGCCTTCGGCAATATCGCTGTCCTGCTCTTCCGCAAGGCCCGTCACACCGCTCTCGTCCGGATCGAAGCCGAGCTCGCTATCCATGTTGACGCCCTCTTCGGACGCGGCCGTCGGCATGCTGCCCTGCCCGAGCGGCGAGGAGGATACGGGCGGCGCCAGCGAGGCTGACTGCATCGGTTGAGGCGCGCGCAGATAATGTCCCCCGCCATTCGAACCCGTGTTCGAGGCAACCGGGGCATTCATCATGCCGACCGAAGCGGCTGGCGAAGGACCAGCCTGGTAACCTGAATTCGTCTGGTAGGGCGACTGGGCGATCGTGTCGGGCGGCAGCGGCGCTGTCGGCTGGATCGCGCCGACGCGCGTTCCCTTGTCGATCGTGGCAGGCGGAACGAGATCACCGGCAGAACAGGCGGCAAGCATGGTCGAGACCATCAGCAGCGCTACGGCTTTGCGCAGAAAGGTCTTCGGGGCCATCCGTCGGGCCTGCTTCTTCAGAAGCGCATACGCCATACCAGTTGCCACCCTCTGGTGCCGAAACAACACAAGCGTAAATTCTAGGAAGATTCAGTAAACGAAGCCTTGCCCAATCGAGGCGGTTTCAAGGTCATTTCATGCGGGCAGCGCGATTGCCGCAAAGCTCACCCGCACGATTGTGCTGACGATGGCATGTCCGCTGCTCATGAAAACACCCGCCCGCAAGCTGCGGACGGGCGTGTCCACGCCAGGCATTCAGGCCGCGCGCACCCGGTTCGGCTGACGATTGTCCCTGTCGGCCCCGCCATTCAGCCGGAAGGTCGAAAGCAGGTGCTGGAGATGATGGCTCTGGTCGGCCAGCGTCTGGCTGGCAGCGGTCGTCTCCTCCACCATGGCAGCGTTCTGCTGGGTCATCTGGTCCATGTGGTTGACCGACGCGTTGATCTCCCGCAGCCCGCCCGACTGTTCGTGCGCGGTCGTCGCGATCGTATCCACATGGGCGTTGACCTTTTCGACCAGCACCGCAATCTCCACCAGCGCATCACCGGTGGAGCGCACCAGCGCCACGCCGGTCTCGACTTCGTGCACCGAGGTGCTGATCAGCGTCTTGATCTCCTTGGCGGCGTTGGCCGAGCGCTGCGCCAGTTCGCGCACTTCCTGCGCAACGACTGCAAAGCCGCGACCCGCCTCACCTGCCCGTGCCGCCTCGACGCCGGCATTGAGCGCCAGAAGATTGGTCTGGAAGGCGATCTCGTCGATGACCCCGATGATCTGGCTGATGCGGCTGGACGACGCCTCGATACGGCCCATCGCATCCACCGCGCTGCGGACGATCTCTCCGGAACGGCCGGCACTTGCCTTGGTCTCGGCGACCATGACGCGTGCCTCGCGAGCCCGCTCTGCCGCAGTTCCGACTGTCGCGGTGATCTCGTCGAGTGCGGCGGCCGTCTCTTCCAGTGCCGCAGCCTGCTGCTCGGTCCGCTTGGCAAGGTTGCCGGTAGCGCCGGAAATGTCGGAAGCGCTGTCGCGCACCACATGGCCGGTTTCCGAAATTGCAGCGATGGCATTGTGAAGCGCTTCGACCGCCGCATTAAAATCGCGCCGCAGCTTCGCATAATCAGCGCCAATATCACCGAGCGAAACGGAGAGGTTGCCGGCGGCAAGTGCCTCCAGCGCCCATCCCAGCTCGCCGATCGCCCGCGCCTGTCTCTCGGCCGCAGCACCGCTGCTGCGCTCGCTTTCAAACCGTTCCGTCGCCATGGCACGCTGCTGATCGGCCTCGCGTGCCCGAAGTGCCGCACTTTCTTCGACGCTGTTACGCAGCACTTCGACGGCACGTGCCATCTCGCCCACCTCGTTCGGATAAGCCGTGCACGGAACCGCCATGTCGGTCTCGCCGGCCGCAATCGCGGTCAGCACGCCCTTTACCTGACGGATCGGTCGGGTCACGCTTCTGACCACAAACCAGGCGCCGGCAAGCAGCAGCACCGCACCACCCGCAAACATGGCGGCAAACTTCATCGCGTCCTGGCGGAACATCGCCTGAAGGTCGTCCGTATAAACACCGGTACCGACGATCCAGCCCCAGGGCGAAAAGCCGATGACATGCGAGTATTTCTCGACCGGTTCGGCGGCACCGGGCTTTGGCCAGTAATAGTCGACAAAGCCCTGACCGCCTGCCTTCACCACATTGGTGAATTCCACAAACAGGAATTTCCCGTTGGGGTCCTTGTTCTGGGTCAGGTCCGATCCGTTCAGTTCCGGCTTGATCGGATGCATCACCATGGTCGGGTGCATGTCGTTGATCCAGAAATACCCCGATCCGCCGCCATAGCGCATGGCGCTGATGATGGCCTTGGCGGCTGCCTGCGCCTCGTCACGGCTCATCGTGCCAGCAGCTTCGAGACCCTGGTACTTCTTCAGGATGGCAACAGCGTTGTCGTTCATCTGGGCAAGACCCGCCTTGCGCTCCTGCTCCGACGAACGATAGCTTTGAAACAGGCTGAACACCATCGCGCCACCGAGAATGACGAGCGACAGGACGACAAGGCTGTAGAGACGCCAAGAAATAGCGATACGCTGCATAGTTTCCCCCTCCAGTAAAACTGCGCGGAGCTTAGGTGAAGAGGGTTAGCAGGTCGTAAAGCATGTAAGCGGCGGAAACACTTACTCGGATTGGGTGCGCACGCACCAAAGCGGCATGTATCCAAGCCATGTTGCTGGAGCATTGCTCCAATCCAAAACAAGGGTGGGCCGGACCCGTCTTTCGCTCTAGTCTGGTCTCAACAGATACCAGACTCAGCAAGGACGTGACGAATGACCGAACAGCCGCAACCTGCCTCTCCGACCGGCGAACTGACACTGCGCACACTTGCGATGCCGGCCGACGCCAATCCAGCCGGGGATATCTTCGGCGGTTGGGTGATGGCCCAGATGGACCTTGCCAGCGGCATCCGCGCCACCGAGCGGGCCCATGGCCGCACGGTGACCGCAGCCGTAAAAGAGATGGCATTCCAGCTCCCCGTCAAGATCGGTGACACGTTGAACGTTTACACCGAGATCACCCGCGTCGGCACGAGTTCGATCACCCTGAATGTCGAAGCCTGGGCCCAGCGCGCCCGCTACCGGATGCTGGAAAAGGTAACGGCCGGGACCTTCGTCATGGTGGCGCTGGGAGACGACGGCAAGCCAAGACCCGTCCCGGCAGAATAACGGTCGGCTCGGACTGGCCCTAGTCTATCCCTTTAGCTAGCCGGTCTATCGCTGTAGATAGCCAGTTACCCCTGAAGATAGATGGAGGACCTGTCGAAGGACAGCCCGGGAAAGACGCGCGACGTCAGCTTGTCCGGCGCAATGCCGAACTGCTTGTGCAGCATGGCCGCGGCGATCTCGCGCACATCACCGGTCGGCATCAGATCCTGGCCATCCAGAAGCCTGTCCTCGGCAAGACCGGGCCAGGTCCCCATCACCTTCCCACCCGACACCGCACCGCCGGCGAGAACGGCAACGCCGCCGGTGCCGTGATCGGTTCCGCCGGTGCCGTTCTCGCGCACGGAACGTCCGAATTCCGTGACGGCCAGCACCACCGTGCGGGCCCAGGCGTCAGCACCCAATGCGTCCTTGAGCGCGACGATGGCAGCGGCAAGCTCGCCAGCCACCGATCCGAACTGGCTAGCCTGCTCCACATGCGTATCCCAGCCGTTGATCGAAAAGCTGGCAATCCGGTAGTCTTCCCGCAGCATGCCACCGGCAAGCCGCGCCATGTCGACGACGCTGCGGTTCCGCTTCTGGCGGTACCCGCCAGCCGAAAACCCCGTCCGCTTGACCTCCTCCATCGCCGCGGCAAACGGCGCGTCGGCTGCGTAGAGCCGATCGAGAAAGCCGATCTCGTCCTGCGCCATCTCCACGTCGCCCGTTCCCGCACGGTTGTCGGCCTTGTTCGGCCCGCTCAGGATCAGTTCCATCGACGTATGGATGTCGAGCGCCTTGCGGCCGTCGGTGCGCGGAATGACCGCCAGCGTCCGGTTGAGCCAGCCACTCTTCTGCGATGCGTCGGTACCACCGTTTTCCAGCATTGTCTGGCCGTCGAAATGACGGCGCCCGTCGCGGTAGGGCGTCGCGACCGCGTGCACGAAGGACAGCGCATTCTCCTGCCAGAGCGGCATCAATGCCGACGCCGCCGGGTTGAGACCGAAAAATCCGTCGAGATCAACAAGTCCGGTCCCGGGCGTCAGACCGAGCGTCGGTCGCAATCCGGCGAAAGCCGCATCGCCATAGGGCTGCACCAGATCCAGGCCGTCCATCCCTCCGCGCAATATGATCGTCACGAACCGGCTTTCGCCAGGAGCAGCCGCAACGCTGAACGGTGTCAGCACGGGTGCGGCAGCGGCGCAGCAGGCGCCGGCCAGAAAGCCGCGGCGGGAGAGCGAAGAGCCTGGCTTGATCGTCATCGCTATCTCCTGTTGAACTCGGGCGACGCCAGAACCATCGCGATGGCGTGGTTGGTGTTGGGTGCCTGAGCAATCACGTCCCTGGTATTCTGGCCCGCCGCGTCCCCGAGCGCCGCATCGAGAAACGTGCCGGGATCGCGCCTCTGGCCGAAACGGCCGGCCATCAGCCGCGCCCAGGCGATCCGCTCGCTCAGCTGGCCCGGCGACAGCCAGACACTCGCCAGGTCGGCATAGCCGGCCGGGCTCGGTGGCTGCCAGATCGGCTGGTCCATCCGCTGGAGCGCGGCAAGCGTCAGGTCGTTGGCGCGCGCGGCACGCTGCTTGGCATCCGCGCGGGCAGCCGTGCTGCTGGCCATCTTCAGCGCCTTTCGCATCGGTCCGTCGTCTTCCTGATCATCGTCGTCCATCTCGTCCAGCAACCGGGAGAGGTCCTTGTCGGAAATGTCGACGGCCCGGAATCCGGACACGACGAATTCGAACGGACGCTTGATCTTCTGTCCAGGATCGCTCCAGGCACGGGGATGATCCAGCATGGCACGATAGACGGCCTTCAGATCGCCCTCGGTTTCAGCCCAGGCTGCCGTCATCGCGGCAACCACATCCGCCGGGGGTTCGTCGGCAACGAAGTGGATCACCAGTTTTCGGCAGACATGTTCCGCCGTCATCGGGTTCATAGCCAGATCCTCGAGCATCCGCAGATGGTCCTGGCTCCCCGCCTCGTCGTCCTCATAAACCTCTCCGAGCAAGCTAATCGAGCCGCCTTCGGAAATGCGTGGCCGGTAGACGACTTCGAGAGCGCGGCGATCGACCGACAGTCCCGTCAGGATCAGCGCGGCGGCCCGGACATCCTCCTGGGTATATCCGCTCCCCGCGCCCAGCGTGTGCAGTTCCAGCAGTTCGCGGCCAAGGCTTTCGTTCACGGCACGCCCGCCCGGCCGCCCCGCGGGGGCGTCCATGCCGGCACCATCACTCTGGTCGAGATAGATCAGCATCGCGGGATGCAGCATGGCGGCTTTCAGCAGGTTCGCGAACGACCCGGCCAGATTGGGACGGATCGCCTCTGCCTCGTACAAAGGCACGACCATCCGCATCGGCAGCGACTTGAGCGCGCTGGTGGAAAAATGGTCCGTCCAGAACGATGCCAGCCGTTCGTGAAACCCGAAGGGCGACAGAATCGCCTGCGCCAGCCGCGCCATCGCATCCTGCCGATAGATCTGCAGCGCTTCCTTCTGGGTTTCCTTGCGAATGCTTTCGTTCGGCTTGCCGTCCTTGGCCGCCTTCGCCTCGGCCGCCCGCAGCGACATCACCCGAGAGGCCGTCTCGCGGCGGCCACCCGCTCCCTCGCGGGGAAAACGCGGCTTCCTTTTTGCGGCCTGGTCGAGCTGGGCCAGCAGAGCCTCGGCATCGCGCGGCGGCTCCTCGCCGGGACGCAATCCGTACCCGTAGCGAATCGCTGCCAATGTCGGTCTCGAAATCGCCATCCGGCCACTCCTGTTTCAGTCCCCCAGAGTCGGAGACGAATGTCTCCGAAACGAAAGACAATTACGGCCATTTCGCGACCCGTACGATTTGCCGCCAGCCAACCGCGGTCTGGGACCGAAGAACCTCGGAAGTGGCCCCTCTAAACGATTGTCATATGCCTCGGCAAGAATGCCATCAGCTGCGATATCGCGAACGACGGCTCGCCTGTCCAGCCACGGTCGATACAACATTCTGTCATCCGGTTACTTTACGGCGTGGGACTTCGAACACGACGGGGCGACCCGCAGGCCGGATCCACAACGTTCTCCCGCTCAACACCGGAATGGGCTTAACCTTTGCGACGCCCTTTAGCGGTTGCGGTTAATCCCGCGCCGGACTACCGTCGCGCGAAAGACGTGAACTGCGCATGCCGGGGAAGCTGAATGGTCAATGCAGTCTTCTACCATAAGGAGGACACCACCTATAAGGACGTGAGAGGTAAGCTTTACCATTTTCCTGGCACCTATCTTTCCCGCGTGGTCCAGACGATCGGCAGTATGATCGTTTACTACGGCCCGCTGACCGGTGTGTCCGGCCGTCACTACTCCGGCATCGCCCGCGTCCGCGCCGTCGAGCAGGATCCGGACCTCCCTAATCACCACTTCGCGCATCTCGACGAATACATCGATTTTGATAGACCGGTCGACTACCGAGAAAATGGTGGCTTCGAGCGTCAGCTGGTAAGACCTGACCTCTCCGTCAATGGCGGCCGAAGCGTGCAGGCTGTACGACTGATCGACGCCCACGAATTCTCTGCGATCGTGGAAGCAGGGCTTTCCGAACCGGACGAATGGCCAGCTCGCATCGATAGCATTGACGATGCCATGCCCGCACGGACCATGGACGAGCCGCCACAAGACGCGTACATCGCCGCCCCCGAGCCCCGCGCGATCATCAGTCAGGTCATCAACCGCCCGTTTCGCGACCTGAAGTTCCGGCAGCATGTCCGCAAGGTCTATGATCGTCGCTGCGCCTTTACCGGCCTGCGCCTTATAAACGGCGGCGGACGGCCCGAGGTCGAGGCGGCGCATATCATTCCAGTCGAACGGGGCGGCAACGATTCGGTGCAAAACGGCATCGCACTGTCCGGCACGGTGCACTGGATGTTTGATCGCGGCCTGTTGTCGCTTGCCGACGACTTCAACATATTATGCTCACGCCACCTCAATGCCGACGTCTCGCATCTGCTCGTACCCGACCTGATGGCGCGTGTGCCGGCCGAAAGGCACCTGCGTCCGCATCCCCATTACATTGCCTGGCACCGCGATAACATCTTCAAGCAGTGATGCCGGGTTCACCCACCCACCCCGTTGCCCTTTTGTACTCATTTTCCCACCATCCCCCTCTTCACTTTCCGCCATCCCGCCTCCATATTCGCGGCATGGCCAGATCTCCGAAAAAATCCCCCTCCTCCAAGCCCAGCGGTTTCGAGGAATCCCCGCAATCGTCGTTTGAAGGCGCGCCGCTGGAGGGGAATGTTTCGGACTGGGTGAGGCAGCTGGAAGCCGAGGCGGAAATGTCCGGCGTCGAGACCCAGCGCGAGATCGCCTCCAAGGCCGGCAAGCATCGCAAGAAGATCGAGATCGCCGCCCGCGAAGAGGCCATCAAGGCCGCCGCGAAAGACACGCCGAAAACCGCCAAGCACACGACCTCGTCGAAATCGTCCCGCGGCACGTCGATGGGCGGCTCGTCCGATCCCAAAACCCGCGCCGCCGCCGGCCTCAATCCGGTCGCCGGCATGGACGTGTCTCTGGAAGAGGCCGAACACCTCGCCACCGGCGCCGTCACCGCCACGGTAGAGGCCCTGTCGGCGCTGATCGAAAGCGGCAACCCGCTGTTCAAGGACGGCAAGATGTGGACGCCGCACCGTCCTCACCGTCCGGAAAAGTCCGAAGGCGGCGTCACCATCCGCATGGCCTCGGACTATCAGCCTGCCGGCGACCAGCCGACTGCCATCAAGGACCTCGTCGAAGGCATCAACAACAACGAACGGTCGCAGGTCCTGCTCGGCGTCACCGGCTCCGGCAAGACGTTCACGATGGCCAAGGTCATCGAGGCCACGCAGCGCCCGGCCGTCATCCTGGCGCCCAACAAGACGCTGGCGGCGCAGCTCTATTCCGAATTCAAGAACTTCTTCCCCGACAACGCGGTGGAATATTTCGTCTCCTACTACGATTATTACCAGCCGGAAGCCTATGTGCCGCGCTCCGATACGTTCATCGAGAAGGAATCCTCGATCAACGAACAGATCGACCGCATGCGCCACTCCGCCACCCGCTCGCTGCTGGAACGCGATGACTGCATCATCGTCGCCTCGGTCTCCTGCATCTACGGTATCGGCTCCGTCGAAACCTACACCGCCATGACCTTCCAGATGGCCGTGGGCGACAAGCTCGACCAGCGCCAGCTTCTGGCCGATCTCGTGGCCCAGCAATACAAGCGCCAGGACATCAACTTCATCCGCGGATCGTTCCGCGTGCGCGGCGATACGATCGAGATCTTCCCGGCCCACCTTGAAGATGCCGCCTGGCGCATCTCGATGTTCGGCGACGAGATCGATAGCATCACCGAATTTGACCCGCTCACCGGCCACAAGACCGGCGACCTGAAGTCGGTCAAGATCTACGCCAACTCCCACTATGTGACGCCGCGCCCCACCCTCAACGGCGCCATCAAGTCGATCAAGGAAGAGCTGAAGCTCCGCCTCAACGAGCTCGAAAAGGGCGGCCGCTTGCTGGAAGCGCAGCGTCTGGAACAGCGCACCCGCTACGACATCGAAATGCTCGAGGCGACCGGCTCCTGCGCCGGCATCGAGAACTATTCGCGCTATCTCACCGGCCGCACCCCCGGCGAGCCGCCACCGACGCTGTTCGAATATATACCCGACAACGCGCTGCTGTTTATCGATGAGAGCCACGTCTCCGTCAGCCAGATCGGCGGCATGTACCGGGGCGACTTCCGCCGGAAAGCGACCCTGGCCGAATACGGTTTCCGCCTGCCGTCATGCATGGACAACCGGCCGCTGCGCTTCGAGGAATGGGATGCGATGCGCCCCCTCACCGTCGCCGTGTCGGCAACGCCGGGCAACTGGGAAATGGAACAGGCCGGCGGCGTCTTTGCCGAACAGGTCATCCGGCCGACCGGCCTGATCGATCCGCCGGTCGAAGTCCGCTCCGCCCGCAGCCAGGTCGACGACGTGCTCGGCGAGATCCGCGAGACCGCCGAAAAGGGCTACCGCACCCTGGTCACCGTGCTCACCAAGCGCATGGCCGAAGACCTCACCGAATACCTGCACGAACAGGGCGTGCGCGTCCGCTACATGCACTCGGATATCGACACGCTGGAACGCATCGAGATCATCCGCGATCTGCGCCTCGGCGCCTTCGATGTGCTGATCGGCATCAACCTCCTGCGCGAAGGTCTCGACATTCCCGAATGCGGCTTCGTCGCCATTCTCGATGCCGACAAGGAAGGCTTCCTGCGCTCGGAAACCTCACTCGTCCAGACCATCGGCCGCGCCGCCCGTAACGTCGATGGCAAGGTCATCCTCTACGCCGACAAGATCACCGGCTCGATGCAGCGCGCCATGGACGAAACCGCCCGCCGCCGCGAAAAGCAGGTCGCCTACAACACCGAACACGGCATCACGCCTGAGTCGGTCAAAGCCCGCATCTCCGACATTCTCGACAGCGTCTACGAACGCGACCACGTCCGCGCCGATATATCAGGCGCCTCCGGCAAGGGTTTCGCAGACGGCGGCCACCTCGTGGGCAACAACCTGCAGAGCCATCTCAACGCCATGGAGAAATCCATGCGCGACGCCGCAGCCGACCTCGACTTCGAAAAGGCCGCCCGCCTGCGCGACGAGATCAAACGCCTCAAGGCATCAGAACTCGCCACCATGGACGACCCGATCGCCCGCGAGGAATCCAAGGCCCAGGAAGGCGTGCGCCGCAGCGCCGAAGCCACCCGCACCTCGCTGGGCGGCGGCAAAGGCAAAGCCGCCAAGACCGGAGACGAGGCGTCTCCCTCCTACTTCGCCAAACCCTCGCTCGACGACATGGGCCCGGGCACCGACACGGCCACACCGCTCTTCCGCCGCAACTCCCTCGACGAGATGACCGTCGGCCGCACCGAAAAACCCGCCCCCGGCACCCTGCCGGAACGCCCACCGGAATCGATCAGCACCAAGAAACGCTTCTCGCCGCTGCTGGAAGGCCAGCCGGAACGCGGCGAAGGCAAGGACGACCCGCGCCCCATCGTGCGCGGAAAGGTCGGCGCCGGGAGTTACGAGGATGCTGGCGATGCCAAGCAGCAAAAGCGGCGGACCAAGGGCAAGACGGGACGACCGGGGCGGTAGGCACCGACATGACGGCTCCGAACAGGCAGCGGTCACTCGCCCTCGGGAACACCGGAAAACACCTCCCCCTTGAGGGGGAGGTCGCCGCAACGCGGCGGGACCCGCCAGAACCTCAAACCATCACCCCACCCCGGCCCTCCGGTCCGACCCTCCCCCTCAAGGGGTGGGTAAGGCAGGTCGGCGCCGGGAGCTACGAGCATGCTGGCGATGCCAAGCAGCAGAGGCGGCGGACCAAGGGAGGCGCCTTAGCCCGACAGTCACATCGCAGAATGGATGGAGTCGGGTACCAACGGTTGTCCACCGCGTTACCCGACGCATCTCGTCCGCCACTGAATTAGCTGGGCGAGCCGCCCACCGAGGACTGGCCCAGTTGCGTAGCTTAAACTGCGTGGCGTCTCCAAATCATGGAAAGAACCACCAACTTCATAACTGGCCGTCTAATTCACGCTGCGTAATGATACTTTCTTAGCCACTGAATCTGATTTGCTCGCCTGCCGTTTTTCACCTAACACCGCGAATGCCAGTCCACCTAGACTTCCGACAATTCCTCCTTTGCGAATTGATGAAGGCACATAGTCTACACCGAAGGTCGTCTTGAAAGCCTTGAGAAACTCGTCAGAGTCCCTAACATGATAGAAGACAGGCCATTCCTGAAACTCCAACGCAGATATTTCGCCATTCTTTCCCGTTTTTTTCATCAGGGCGGCAACTTCCGTTGCATTTCCACGCACAGCGGCCACGCAACACTGGAAATTTATCGCCGATGCGGACCAGTCAACGCTGTCTAGAATGGCTACCGCTTCTTTTTCTTCGTTTAAGAGCTTACAGGCGTTTGCATGGTTCACAATAAACATACGACTAAAAATATCGACCCTAGGCCCGCGAAGATCTCGAGCAAAAGCAAGAAGATACTTTGCGAGACGGTACTCTCCACTAATAATTAGCTCAAAGCATAAATTTGATAGCAACGAGTCGGCAATTTCAGACTCTTCGGGCGCCAATTTCCGCCAACACACCTGGATAAGCTTCGCGCCAAATTCTATAATTATATCTAATGATTCTTGGAAATAAACTGAATCGACCGAGAGATAGTCTCCCTTTTTAACATTTAGATTTGCAGTTATATTTTTAGATACTCTCGACAAGTAAATATCGTTCACTATGCCGTTATTATGGGCAAATAAATTTCTCCTCTCAAATATCTCTAGAAATACGTTAATATTTTCGTGTTTGGATTTTATATCGGTTATACCTACCTTCTTTTCGAACCACTCAATCTGCTTCTCCGGACCCTCTCTAAAAATATCTTCTATCTCTTTTTCTATGAACTTATTTTTGATGTCCTCAATAGAGCTTGCACTAATTACATCAATCAATGGAATTGATTTCTCTTTCGTAATAATAATCTTGGGATTCATCTCGATTATTATTTTAGTTAGAAGAGCCATTTGGTGCTCATAGCTACTAACTAGACCCATCAGAAGCATCTGAGGTATTTCTTTGCCGACAATTTTAGAAGATTTCAGAATTTCGCGTATTTTAAGGAGCTCTTGTTTCTTCTGAGCAGAGATACGGAAAATCTTCTGATTAGGCTTTTCGCCGACTATCGAACCGTTTTTTTTCAGGAAATCAATGAGTGCTTCGCGCCCGATATTGTCCGAGATGAACGAACCGAGGCTGGCAAATAGCCTCAAAAATTCGATGTAACCTTTCATAGTGTCGGCAAAATTGACAAACCGGGTTGCCATGAGGGACTTTTCGCCCGTTTTTATGTTTTCGATCTCCTTCTCGATTTTTTCAACCAAGACGCCGTTGTCGAAGTCGAAATCAGAGAAATCGTTCTTATCAGAATACGAAAAGCCGTAGCCTTTTTCCGTATCGTCATAGAAACAGACGAATAAATCTGCTGCTTTTGCCATGCAATTGCGCCCCGAATCGTTCACCAGTAGGTTTAGTTTAAAGCACGTATAACGTGTTATTTGCAACTTTGGCATCGGTGCCTCCGAAACAATTGCACCCTTGTGGTCCTCAGGACTCTACACGCTCCTCCTCTTCTCAACCCTCCCCACCTTCGCGGCGGAGACCTACAAAACCCCGGAAGCGATGATCAAGGCGCTCTATGCCTATGATCTCGACAAGACGCCGGCGGATGCGCCCTCGCCTTACCAGCCGTTCTTCTCGCGCGGGCTGGCCAAGCTGTTTGTCGCCGATCGCGCCCGGACGTCCGATGACGAGATCGGCACGATCGATTTCGATCCGGTAATCTCAGGGCAGGATGGCGAGGCGACGAATGTGCGGCTCGGGCCGCTCAAGGGAAGCGGCGACCGCGTCGAACTCGATGTGTTCTTCCGCAATTTTGGGCCGGTCACGCTGCATTACACGCTAGTGCGCGAAAACGGCGGCTGGAAGGTGGATGACATCGAAAACCGCAATGGCGATGTCAAATGGGGCCTGCGCGATCTGCTCGGCGGCCACTAGATCCGTCCGGGATCGCGGCGCCACCCTTGGCCGCCAACCAAAGCGCCCGCACATCCCCATACACCATCACCACCCGCATTCACCCTCCATCAACCCCTTCCATGCGATACCTTCTTCACAGCGAAGATGGAGCACAGCCACGATGATTGGCTTCAAGAACACCCACAATCAGCCCGTTTACGTCAATCAGGCTCAGGTCCTTTACGTCACCACCTATGAGGAAGACGTCTCGGTGATTGCGCTGGCGGTCACGGGTGCCGGTGGCAAACCGGTGACGATCCATGTTCGCGGCAGCGTCGATCTCGTACAGTCGAAACTGGCCGGCACCGCGCCGCGCTGAGCGGCAGCTTTACGCGCCGAGGGCGCAACGCCCGCATTTCCGGTCCTTAGATGCGACTCGATAACAGCGCTTTTGTTTGCGCTGCGGCGGCTTTTGACGCACCGACCCACTAAATTTCAATAACTTAACGCATGTTACATCCTCACGGATTTTTTCCGTGCCTATAATGCTGCGTTCCGTCGCGGATACACCGGGAGGCGTCCCGGCGAGGCGGAACCGGCGCGGGTCATGGGGAAAGGACGCAAAACCCCATGCTCCGGGTCCGCGGAAAATGGTCTCCCTCCGGCGACACGGGGGAAACAGGCGGGTCACGGAGCGACCGCCGGTTTCCGATGCCCGAAAGAGCGCGCCGGATGTGCCTGTGCGGCACACAAGGTGGCCCGCCGGGTGGTTTCGCCGGATTCCTGATCCGTCGGAAGCACCGGGAAGCTGGCGGCGAACAACCGCCCGGCCGGGTCATTGCAGAGAGACCGGAGTCGCGGGCAAAAACCGCCGAACGGGGTGCCGAAAGGTGTCACCACTACTTTCTATATCGAGGCAGCTTCCGGCGCCCCGTCCGAATTTTCCATCCCTCGATCGCCAAGGCACACGTCTGCCCTGCGCAGGCGGATCATCCGAAACCGGACAGGAGAAGCACCATGTCTGTCGAAATCACGGAAATCGAGACCCATCTGGCATGCTGCACGGCAGAGATCCTGGCCTTTCCGCAGGCCTGCCTCCGGCGCGAATGCCGTCGCGCCAACCGATGCTTGCATGTCGATGTAGACACCGGCGCCCCTGCCTGTCTGATCAATTTCGGCCCCGAGTACCCCGAAAGCTTTACCCTGATCTACCTCATCGCGCTTGCCGCCCGCGCCGATCTCGGCCGGCAGGGCATGATGTTCGCATCGCCCTCCGCCATCGAGCGTGAATTGCAGGATGCCTGTGTCGAGGTCGCCCGAAACGCGCTACAGGAAGAGGATGCCAAGCGATGGATGGCGGCCTACCGGGCCCGCGAAAACCTGCCCCCGCCATCCCGGCCGTAATGCAGACCGCGGATAGAACAAGCCCCGCCGGGCCGAGACAGGCGGCGCGAAGCGAGCGGGTTACAGCGCCCGCTCAATCGCCTTCGCCTCCTGCCAAAGCCCCTCCATCCGCTCCAGCGTCGCGGCCTCCAGCATTTCGCCTGATTTCTGAAGTTCCGTCTCGATATGGCTGAAACGTCTGCGGAATTTCGCATTCGTCCCGCGCAGCGCCGTCTCCGGATCGGCGTCCACATGGCGGCCGATGTTGACGAGGGCGAAGATGAGATCGCCGAGTTCGTCGGAGACTTTTTCGGGCTGTCCGGCCGCCAGGGCCTCGCGCAGTTCGGCCACTTCCTCCTCGATCTTGTCGAGGATCGGGCCGGGTTCCGACCAGTCGAACCCGACGCGGGCGGCCTGCTGTTGCAGCTTCACGGCCTCGCTCAGGGCCGGCTGGGCCCGGTGCACGCCGCCGAGAAAGCCGGATTTGGAAGGCTCCGTCGTGCCGCGCAGCGCCCGCCGCTCGGCCCGCTCGCGCTTCTCCTCGGCCTTGATCGCATCCCACTGCAGCTTCACGGCACCCGGCGTATCCGCATCGGAGCGCGCAAACACATGCGGATGCCGGCGGATCATTTTGGTGGTGACGGCCTCGACCACATCGCCGAAGGCGAACGCACCGGCCTCCTCCGCCATCTGCGCATGAAACACGACCTGCAAAAGCAGGTCGCCCAGTTCCTCGCGCAGATCGTCCATGTCATGCCGCTCGACCGCATCGGCCACCTCGTAGGCCTCCTCGATCGTATAGGGAATGATCGTCTCGAAACTCTGTTCGAGATCCCACGGGCAACCGGTCACCGGCGTGCGCAGCGCCGCCATGATCTCGATCAGGCGGGAAATATCCTTCGAAGCATGCATGCCGAAATCCTTGGCCTTCAATTGAGCGGTATCGTGTTGTCAGCCTTGCCGGCCTGATAGCTCTGGGACAGCAGCTGGTAGCGCTGCCGGATCCGCTCCGCCCGCGCCTTCAGGTCCTGCCGGATGGCGTCGTCCTCTTCGGCCTCGACAAGGTCGCTGATGAAGTAGGAGTTCCAGAAGGCGTTGGCGCGCCGGTAGCCGCCGGGCTCCAGCCCGAACACCTCCTTCAGGATCTTCAGGTCGTGCGGAATGGCAAACGCATCGCGGCTGTCCTCGTGGCTGAAGAACGAGTAGAAATTGTCGAACCCTGCCCAGGTAATCGCCGACATGCACATCGTGCACGGTTCGTGAGTCGAGAGGAAAATCAGATCCTTGGCGGAAAGTCCGGAATCAATCTCGTAGA
Source organism: Rhizobium sp. Leaf306 (assembly GCF_001423425.1). Taxonomy (GTDB): domain Bacteria; phylum Pseudomonadota; class Alphaproteobacteria; order Rhizobiales; family Rhizobiaceae; genus Neorhizobium; species Neorhizobium soli. Next base: position 656,041 of record NZ_LMNX01000002.1, on the reverse strand, counting down.
AGCGCTTCAGCGTGTGCACCTCGCCATGCCAGAGCGGATTTTCCAGCTCGTTATTGGTTTCGGCAATTACCAGCGACAGATCCGACTTGCGCAGGATCGCCGCCCCGAACACCTTGTTGCCGGTGGCAACGCCCGTTTGCGTCAGCGGCAGGATATCGTGCTCGATGACATCGAGAAGGCGGGAAGCAATGGTCATGGTGCACTCATCTCCAGGTCTGCCGCAGAGCGAAATTGTACGGGTGTAGGGTTATGGTCGTGCAGGGCTGCACACAATGAACGGAAGGTTGGCGGTGGCTTTTGCTCAAGAAGCGAGCGTACGGGAAACAGAAATACCGGGCGCCCCGGCCTTTTGCACATCCATTTCTTCAATTATGCCACCGCATTGTGGATATTCAGGTTCATATGATGCAGGATAATCGCATGTCTCAGAGCCTTCAACGCCTGTCGGTCTTCCCGGCGTTTTTTCGCGTGCGCGGAAAAAACGTTGCCGTGTTCGGCAACGGCGACGAGGCCTATGCCAAGGCGCGGCTGATCGCCAATACGGACGCGCTGATCATCGCCTATGCGGATGATCCGCAGGCCGATTATGCCGCATGGCTAGCCCAGCACGGAATGGAACCGATCCGCGAAACCTTTGCCGCCGCTCAGGTCGTAGGCGCCACGCTCGTGTTTGCCGCCACCGGCGATCAGGCGCTCGACCAGACCATTGTCATTGCTGCCCGCTCTCATGGGATTCCGTCCAACGCCGTGGACCAGCCGGATCATTGCGATTTCTTCACGCCGGCGCTAGTCAACCGCGCCCCGCTCGCCATCGCCATCGGCACCGAGGGTGCAGGTCCTGTTCTCGCCCAGATGATCCGTGCCCGCATCGATCAGATGCTGTCGCCATCGCTCGGCAGACTGGCCTCGCTTGCGACCGATTACCGCGATGCCGTCGAACGCGCAGTCCCGCGCGGCGTCTCCCGTCGCATCTTCTGGCGCCGGTTCTTCTCCGGCGATGTTGCCGATGCCGTCGACGCCAACGATCATACCGCGGCCCGCCGTGCCGCAGACGCTCTTCTCTCCCTCACCGGCAAGGCCGAAGGCAAGATCTGGCTGGTGGGTGCCGGTCCTGGCGCCGAGGATCTCCTGACACTGCGGGCCCAGCGCGTGCTGATGGAAGCGGACGCGATCGTCTACGATGCGCTGGTTCCTCAGGCGATCGTCGATATGGGCCGCCGCGATGCGGAACGCCTTTCGGTCGGAAAGCGCAAGAACTGCCATTCCAAGAGCCAGGACGAGATCAATCGCCTGCTGGTCGATCTCGGTCGCCAGGGCAAGCGCGTCGTGCGCCTGAAAAGCGGCGATCCGCTGGTCTATGGCCGCGCCGGCGAAGAGATGGCAGCCTTGCGCGAAGCCGGCATCGCCTACGAGATCATCCCCGGCATCACCTCGGCCTTTGCCGCGGCGGCCGATTTCGAACTGCCGCTGACGCTCCGCGGTGTCGCCTCGTCGCTGATCTTCACCACCGGCCATGACCTTGCCGGCAAAGCTCTGCCGGATTGGGCAAGCCTTGCGATCTCCGGCGCCACCATCGCCGTCTATATGGGCCGCACGGTTGCAGCATCGGTCGCCGAACGGCTGATGCAGGCGGGCGTCTCTCCGCTCACCACCATCGCGGTGATCGAGAATGCCAGCCGCACCGACCGCAAGCTGTTCCACGGGGTCCTCCAGGAACTCCCGGCGCTCGAGGCCCGCGACGACCTCGATGGCCCGGTCATGGTGATTATCGGCGAAGCCGTCGCAGGTGCGAATTTTGAGAAGTCCGAACCGCTTTCCGCCTTTGCAAGGACGGTTGAGCGGGCAAGCATTGGAGTGGAATAATGGCCGACAAGGTTCTGACTGCCAACCGCCTGTCCGATGGCATCGCCGTCTGGCTCGATGCCGCCGGTCGCTGGACGGAAAACCTGCAGGAAGCGCTCGTCGCACGCCATGCGGAAGCCGTCTCCTCGCTGGAGGCAATCGGCAAGCGTGACTTCGCCGAAAACAAGGTCGTCGACGTCAATGTCATCGATGTCGAAGAAACCGAAGGCAAGTTGTGGCCCACGCGCCTTCGCGAACGCATTCGTGCACAGGGCCCCACAATGGATTATGCAGTCGGCTACAGCCACGCCGATCCGGCATTCATCGCAGTCTGATACCGAGAGTTCAGGAACACCATGTATCGTTACGACGAATTCGACCACGCATTTGTTGAAAGCCGCGTGGAGCAGTTCCGCGATCAGGTGGAGCGCCGCCTGTCCGGCGCGCTTGCCGAGGATGCGTTCAAGCCGCTGCGCCTGATGAACGGCGTCTATCTCCAGCTGCATGCCTACATGCTGCGCGTCGCGATCCCCTATGGCACGCTGAATGCAAAGCAGATGCGGATGCTTGCCCATATCGCCCGCAAGTATGATCGCGGTTACGGCCATTTCACCACCAGGCAGAACATCCAGTACAACTGGCCGAAACTGTCGGATACGCCGGATATCCTCGCCGAACTCGCAACCGTCGAAATGCACGCGCTGCAGACATCGGGCAATTGCATTCGCAACGTCACCGCGGATCATTTCGCAGGCGCTGCAGCCGACGAAGTCGCCGATCCGCGACCTTACGCGGAAATCCTGCGCCAGTGGTCGTCGGTCCATCCCGAATTCTCGTTCCTGCCCCGCAAGTTCAAGATCGCCGTGACCGGCGCTGAGCGCGACCGTGCCGCGATCCAGGTGCATGATATCGGCCTGCACCTGAAGAAGAACGACAAGGGCGAGATCGGCTTTGCCGTCTATGTCGGCGGCGGACAGGGCCGCACGCCGCTGATCGCCAAGAAGATCCGCGACTTCCTGCCGGAAGAGGATCTCCTCTCCTACACGACCGCGATCATGCGCGTGTACAATCTAAACGGTCGCCGCGACAACAAGTACAAGGCCCGCATCAAGATCCTCGTGCACGAAACCGGCGTCGAGGAACTGACCCGTCAGGTGGAAGAAGAATTCCAGCACCTGCAGGGCACCGAGCTGAAACTGCCGGAACAGGATATCGAGGCGATCACCGCCTATTTCGCACCGCCCGCGTTGGCGAACCGCGCCGAGGGCTGGAAGGAACTCGCCAGCTGGAAGCGGCAGGACGAGAACTTTGCCCGCTGGGTGGATCAGAACGTTCAGCCGCACAAGCATCCGGACTACGGCATGGTCACCATCTCGCTGAAGCCCATCGGCGGCATTCCGGGCGATGCGTCCGACGTGCAGATGGATGCGATGGCCGATCTGGCCGAAGAATTCGGCCATGACGAAATCCGCATCAGCCACGAGCAGAACGTCATCCTGCCGCATGTGGCGCTGGCCGATCTCGAGCCGCTTTATCGCGCCCTCGCCGCACACAATCTGGCAACGGCAAATTCCAACCTGATCACGGACATGATCGTCTGTCCCGGCTTGGATTACTGTGCGCTGGCGAACGCCCGTTCGATCCCGGTCGCGCAGGAAATCTCCACGCGCTTCGGCTCCCCGGAGCGGCAGGCGGAAATCGGTGAGCTGAAGATCAAGATCTCCGGCTGCATCAACGCCTGCGGCCACCACCATGTGGGCCATATCGGCCTTCTGGGCGTCGAGAAGAAGGGCACCGAGCTCTACCAGATCACGCTTGGCGGTTCGGCCGACGAGAACACCTCGATCGGCGAAATCATCGGTCGCGGCTTCGAGCCGTCGAAGGTGACGGACGCGATCGAAACCATCGTCAACACCTATCTCGGGCTTCGGCATGGCCAGGAAGAAACTTTCCTCGCCGCCTATCGCCGGGTTGGACCGCAGCCCTTCAAGGATGCGCTCTACGGTGACGCGAAGGCGGAGGCGGCGTGATGGCGAAGATCTGGAGAGAAACCGGCTTCGTCGCCAACGACCAATGGGTGATCGAGACGGAAGAGGTAAAGGCCGAGGGCGAGCAGAAGCCGCTTCTAGCCCTTGCCGAATTCATCGAGAAGGCGGAAGCCAGCAACGATGTCGGTCTCGGTGTGCTGATCAAGCCCGCCGACGACGTCCGGAAGCTTGAGCCCTATCTCTACCGCATCGAACTGGTGGCGGTGGAATTTCCGGCCTTCAGCGATGGCCGCGCCTTCAGCCATGCCTCGCTGCTGCGCGATCGTCTGGCCTACAAGAACGAGTTGCGCGCCGTGGGCGATGTGCTGATCGATCAGGTCCCGCTGATGCTGCGGTGTGGCATCGACAGCTTCGCGGTCACCAACGCAACGGCGCTGCAGCGTCTGGAGGAAGGCCGCCTGCCCGGCATTGACGTCCACTACCAGCCAACGGCCCGTCCTGCGGAGCCAGGCGAAGGCTATAGCTGGCGCCGCCGCTCTGTGCCGGCTTGAAAAGCTGACCTCAGAAGACATATTTTCTAAGCGATCGGCCAGAAAGCGCGGCCGATTGCTTCATAAGCGCGGCTCGATAGTGTATTTCGCTGCTGCGAAACCAATCTGACCGAGTAACGGACGAGACTATGAACGCACCTGCCAAGACCGAAGAGTTTGCCGTGAAGATCCCGGATGGAGTCTACGCCGAAACCGTGCTTTCGGTGGAGCATTTCACGGATCATCTGTTCCGCTTCCGCATGACACGTCCGGCAGGCTTCCGCTTCCGGTCAGGCGAGTTTGCCATGATCGGCCTGATGGTCGGCGACAAGCCGATCTACCGCGCCTATTCGATTGCCAGCCCCTCCTGGGACGAAGAGATCGAAATCTTCTCGATCAAGGTTCCGGATGGCCCGCTGACATCGCATCTACAGGCGATCAAGCCGGGCGATACGGTTCTGATGCGCAAGAAGCCGACAGGAACGCTGGTGCTCGACGCGCTGACGCCCGGCAAGCGTCTCTACATGTTCTCGACCGGCACGGGCATCGCGCCGTTCGCAAGCCTGATCCGCGATCCGGAAACCTACGAGAAGTTCGACGAGGTGATCCTCACCCATACCTGCCGCGAAGTGGCGGAGCTGAAATACGGGTTCGACCTGATGGAAGAGATCCGCAATCACGAGTTTCTCTCCGAAGTCGTCGGCACCAAGCTGAAACACTATCCGACCGTCACCCGCGACGCGGCATTCCCCTATCAGGGCCGCATCACGGACCTGATCGACAATGGCAAGCTGTTCACCGATCTTGGCGTGCCGCCGCTCGATCCCGTTGTCGACCGAGGCATGATCTGCGGCTCGGCTGCGATGCTGAAAGACACCAAGGAACGTCTGGAGAATGCAGGCCTGACCGAAGGTGCCAACAACAAGCCGAGCGAGTTCGTCATCGAACGCGCATTTGTTGGGTAAGCTTCTGAGATATCGGTTTAAAAGACCGATCTAATGATCTGATTATAAATGCCGCGATCCCCGAATACATCCGGGGATCGCGGCATCTCTGTTTCAGCCGATCGACTTTTGCGAAGGCGCGATTTCCTTGTGGTAGATCGCGAAGACGGCCACGGCGATCAGCGCGACGCCGCCCCCGACGAGATGAGAGACCGCATAGCCTCCCTGGCTGACCACATAGCCGGCAACGACGTTGCTGAGCGATGCGCCAAGGCCCTGGACCGTCATCAAGCTCGCAAAGCCGACATTGAAACGGCCTGTACCCTTCAGGATGCGTTCCACCGCAACCGGTGTGACGATGCCAAGCAGCCCGGCACCGACGCCGTCGAGGATCTGGACGGGCCATACCACCCAGAAACCGTCAAAGCTGCCGGCGATCAACCCGCGGATCGGCAGCGCTGCAAGCCCGATCGCAAGCGTCGCGGCAAGGCCAAGCCTTCGGATCAGCAACGGCGTCACGACCGCGACAGCCACCATCGAAAGCTGGGCGATGCCTGTGATGATCGCCGTGGTCCGGAATGGTGTTCCGAGTTCGATGGCGAACTGCTGGGCGATCAACCGGCTCATCGGCGCGTTGCCGAAATGGAAGATCATCAGGATCAGTGCGAGCAGAATAAGTCCCCGGCTTTTCAGAAGCACACTGAAACCGGATGGCGCCTCCGCCGCGCTAGCGTCTGCTCCGCTGCCGTCGTCCGCCGCAAGGCCGCGGGCGACCTTGTGATCGATGCGATCAGGATCGATCATTGCGACTGCCGCAAGAGCACCGAACGCCGTCGCGATCATCAGCCAGATCATGCCACCCTGGCCGAACAGCGAGATGATGACGTAGACGGCAAACAGCGAGGCGAAATTGCCTGTGTGGTTCCAGAACTCGTTGCGAGCGATCTGTTGCGAAAACAGCTTCTCGCCGACGAGACCCAGCGTCAGGCCGGCCAGTGCCGGACCGATCACGGCGCCGACGACGGCGGTCCCGATCTGACCGATCCAGACAATTGCCGGATTGGGGGAAAGAAGCGTCACCAGCGCTGCAGCGGTGACCACCACGACCGGAATGGCAACGAGCGCCCGTTTCCACGACGTTCCATCGACCAGCGCCCCACAAAGCGGCGTTGCGGCAAGCCCGATCAAACCACCGACCGTGGCGATCAGGCCGAGTGACATCGATGACCAGCCTTGCGTCGCAAGGAAAGCATCAAGAAACGGCCCGAGCCCATCACGCGCATCGGCTAGAAAGAAATTGAGGAGGCAGAGCGCCGCCAGAGATCGGTCGGAGAAGATGCGCGGTGGATTGCCACCCGCAGATTTGTGAAGAACGGATGATGTCATCAGGAGCGAACCTTAGCTGGAGAGCGCAGCCTAAATGCATCCGCCAAGCTTTGGTTGCTTCCGCCGCCCGTGAATTACCCGTAAACCCTATTTAATACTCAAATATTGTCAGTGTGTTAGCTTCGCGCCACGAAGATGAATACGTATCACAATGGAGCGTTACTGGACTGGCGTTTTCCGACATAGGTTCACAAAGCGAAATACGATCCGTATGGAGGGAAATACGCTCCCGCGAACCTTCGCAGCAGCTACAGGGAATAAAGAAGGAGCGTCTTACCGCTCCCACTCTTCCTTGTCCGACTTTGCGCCGTTCCCGAGCCTGCGCTCCAGTTCAGAAGCCTGCCGATCCGTGAGTTTGACGACCAGCGTCACCGAGCCGTCCTCATTGTCCTCACGCTCGCTCACCACGGCATTGCCGTAGACCCAGGAGACGAGTGCCAGCTTATCGGCCGGGATCACGATCTCGGCCTCGGTCAGCACGCCGGACAGCCGGTTCGAGACTTCATCGAGCAGTGCCTCGACGCCTTCGCCCGTGATCGCCGAGACGGCCATGATGTTGGCGCGACCCTGCGCACGCTCAAACAGCGCGTCGTGGCTTTCCGGGTCGAGCCGGTCGATCTTGTTCCAGACCTCGATGATGCGCTTTTCGCTCTCCTTTTCGTCGATTCCGAGATCGGCAAGGATGCGCAGCACGTCGGCCGACTGGGCGGCGTTGTCAGGATCGGACATGTCGCGCACATGCAGCACGAGATCGGCTTCCAGCACCTCTTCCAGCGTCGCGCGGAAGGCGGCCACAAGGTGGGTCGGAAGATCGGAGATGAAACCCACCGTATCGGACATGATGACGGTGCGGCCATGCGGCAGCTTCATCCGGCGCAGCGTCGGGTCGAGCGTCGCAAACAGCATGTCCTCGGCCAGAACGCCAGCGCCGGTAATGCGGTTAAACAGCGTCGACTTGCCGGCATTGGTATAGCCGACCAGCGCCACGATCGGATGCGGCACCTTGCGGCGTTTGGCGCGGTGCAGCTGGCGGGTCCGGACGACCTGTTCAAGCTCCCGCTCGAGCTTGATGATCTTGTCCTGCAACTGCCGTCTGTCGGCCTCGATCTGGGTTTCACCGGGACCGCCCATGAAGCCCGCACCACCGCGCTGGCGTTCAAGGTGGGTCCAGGACCGAACGAGGCGGCCCTTCTGGTAATTCAGGTGAGCGAGATCGACCTGCAGCGTGCCTTCCTTGGTGGACGCACGGCGGCCGAAGATTTCCAGAATGAGGCCGGTGCGGTCAATGACCTTGGCGCCCCATTCCTTCTCGAGATTGCGTTGCTGGACAGGCGTCAGCGGATGATCGACGATGACAAGCCCGGCATCCTTCTCGTCGAGAAGCGCCTTGATCTCTTCGATCTTGCCGGTGCCCATCAGCGTTGCCGGACGCGGCTGACCGACGGTCACGATCATGCCTTCGGCGATCTCGAGATCGATCGCGCGCGCAAGGCCGGTCGCTTCTTCAAGTCGGGCTTCGTTGGAGCGCTGCGGTGCGGCAGGTCTTGAGGGCACGGGCGTGGCTGTCGCATCGCCCTGCCCGCTGCGTGTCCGGCTCTGTTTCAGTACCGGCACGATGACGACAGCGCGCATGTCGTCCCGGTGCTTTTCAGCTTCCGGGACTATTGATTCGTTCGAGGTATCACGATTGGAGATTCTATCGATCCTTAAGCAGCGTTTTCTTCGGTCTCGAACATCTGCATCGGCTGGCCCGGCATGATGGTGGAGATAGCGTGCTTATACACGAGCTGCGAGTGTCCGTCACGGCGTAGAAGCACACAGAAATTGTCGAACGAGGTCACGACGCCCGTGAGCTTCACCCCGTTGATCAAAAATATCGTCAGGGAAATCTTCTGTTTGCGGACTGTGTTGAGAAACAAATCCTGCAGGTTCTGAGAACGTTCCGCCATAGCGTCGCTTCTTTCTTTCTTGCCGGTCATTGCCGGAAGCTGATCAAAATTTCTAGAGTTGAGCGGGAAACGCCCTCGTGTTTCCCTTCCCCTGACAGTGTGGTTATCAAATCGCCGTCTTCTCCGCAATCGCGAAAAAAGCGTCCCTTATATCGCTTGAGACGGTGCCTGGATGGCCGTTGGCGACGGGCTTACCATCGACCTCGACGACCGGTACACAAATTCCGGTTGCAGACGTCATGAAGGCCTCGCGGGCGGACAGCATTTCGTCCACGGAGAACTCCCGCTCGACAAAAACCAGGCCGAGCTTTGCCGCAACGTCGATTGCTGTGGTGCGGGTAATGCCCTTCAGGATCCCGTGCTCGGCCGGCCGCGTGACGAGCTCGCCATCCGGCGTGACGATCCAGGCATTGGCGGACGCACCTTCCAGCACCATGCCGTCGCGCGTCACGAAGATCGCGTCATGGGCGCCCGCATCGCGGGCCTGCTGCTTGGCAAGAACGTTGGGCAACAGACCCACAGTCTTGATGTCGACCCGGTCCCAGCGGTTTTCGAGAAGGGTGATCACCTTGATGCCGGTCGCGTACTTCTTGGCAAGCAGCGACGGATCGGTGCTCTTGGCGGTGATCGTGATGGTCGGAGCCGTGCCCTCCGGCGGGAAGAAATGGTCCCGCTTTGCCGCCCCGCGGGTCACCTGCATGTAGAAGATGCCGTTGCGAACCCGGTTGCGGCGCAGCACCTCACGAATGACGAGGGTGAGTGCCGCGCGGCTCATCGGCTGATCTATGCGCAGCTCGCTCAGCGACCGGTCGAGCCGGTTCAGATGCCGCGTCAGGTCAACGATCAGCCCGTCCCGGACCTCGCAGACTTCATAGACACCATCGGCGAACTGGAAACCGCGATCCTCGATATGAACCGCAGCCTCGGAGTGCCTGACATACTGACCGTTGACGTAAGCGATACGCATGATGATCCCCTACACGCCCAGCGACTTCAGCTTGCGATGCAGCGCCGAGCGCTCCATGCCGACGAATTCCGCGGTGCGCGAAATGTTGCCGCCGAAGCGGTTGATCTGCGCGACGAGATAGTCGCGCTCAAACATTTCGCGCGCCTCGCGCAGCGGCAGTGTCATGATGTGGACATCGCCCTTCGATGAGACTTTCGGCAGCATGTCGCCAAGATCGGGCGGCAGCATATCCGCTGATATCGCTGTGTCCGGACCGTCGGTGCGGGCAAGGATCATCAGCCGTTCGATATTGTTGCGCAGCTGACGGATATTGCCCGGCCAGTCATGCGCCTGCAGCACCGCCATGGCATCGTCACCGATCTTGCGAGCGCGGATGCCCGCCTGCTCGGAAATCTGGCGCATGAACATGTCGACGAGAAACGGAATATCCTCCCGCCGTTCGGCAAGCGCCGGCACCTTGACCGGCACGACCGCGAGGCGGTGGTAAAGATCCTCGCGAAACGCCCCTTCGGCAATCAGGCTCTCGAGATTGAGAGCGGTCGACGAGATGATGCGCACATCCACCTTGACCCGCTTGGAGCCGCCGACGCGCTCGAACTGCTGATCAACAAGCACGCGCAGGATCTTGTTCTGCGTCTCGCGCGGCATTTCACCGATCTCGTCGAGATAGAGAATGCCGCGATGCGCCTCTTCCAACGCACCGATCTTGCGCGGCTGGCCGGGGCCGCCCTCGGTCCCGAACAGCGCGATCTCCATGCGGTCAGGCGTGATCGTTGCGGCATTCAGTGCAACGAACGGTCCTGTCACCCGCGAGGACTTCTTGTGGATCATCCGTGCCACCAGCTCCTTGCCGGAACCGGAAGGGCCAAGGATCATGATGCGGCTGTTGGTGGGCGATACCTTCTCGATCGTCTGGCGAAGTTGCGACACGGCAACCGACGTGCCGACGAGCTCGGCGGCGTCACCCGTGCGGCGCTTCAGCTCGGTCACTTCGCGCTTCAGCTTGGAGTTTTCGAGCGCCCGCTCGGCAATCAGGATCAGCCGATCGGCCTTGAACGGCTTTTCGATAAAGTCGAAGGCACCGCGCTTGATGGCCGATACCGCCGTCTCGACATTGCCGTGACCGGAAATCATGACGACAGGGAGGTCCGGGTGACGGGACTTAATCTCCTCGAGGAGCGCGAGCCCATCGAGACGTGATCCCTGCATCCAGATATCGAGAAAAACGAGCCGTGGCACACGGTCGGATATCGTCGCAAGCGCGCTGTCCGCATCGTGGGCCGTTCGCGTTTCATGGCCTTCGTCGGACAGGATCCCCGAAACGATGTCACGAATGTCGGCCTCGTCATCGACGACAAGAATATCAGATGCCATATGCCAGTTCCTTATCGTTATTATCTGTGTTGGGCTTTGCCACCCGCTCGACATGCGGCAGCAGCACCCGGATCATGGCGCCCTTGCCATGATCGAAATCGTTGGGGGCATCGTGCAGCTCCAGCTGTCCGCCATGCTCCTCGATGATCTTCTTGACGATCGCGAGGCCAAGGCCCGTGCCCTTCTCGCGCATCGTCATGTAAGGCTCCAGAATGCGGTGCCGGTTTTCGGTCGGCAGTCCGTTGCCGTTGTCGATGATATCGACGACGAACGTGTCCCGGCCTTTTTCGAGAGCAGCACGAACCATGATCTTGCGGCCGTCGCGCTCTTGATCGCTCGGCACCGCCTCGATCGCCTCGACAGCATTCTTGACGAGATTTCCGAAAGCCTGGCCCAGCATGCGGGCATCGAAAAGACCTTTCAGCGGTTGATCTCCGAGCTCGCGAATGAAGTCCACATGTGTCTCACCCATTTCGCGCAGGAAGATGGCATCGCGCAGGATATCGCGTAAGTCCGCATCTTCCTTGGCCGGCTTCGGCATGCGGGCAAACGATGAGAATTCATCGACCATGCGGCCGATATCGCCCACCTGGCGCACGATCGTATCGGTGCACTGGTCGAACACGGCCCGGTCGCTGGGGTCGATCTGCTTGCCGTAGCGGCGCTTCAGGCGCTCGGCGGAAAGCTGGATCGGGGTGAGCGGGTTCTTGATCTCATGCGCGATACGCCGCGCCACATCCGCCCAGGCGGTGGAACGCTGCGCGATCACGAGGTCGGTAATGTCATCAAGGGTGATCACATAGGCGTCCTGCGGCGAACGCTGCTCTTCACGGGTGACCTGCACGGACAGCGTCCGCTCGGTACCGTTGCGCATCAGATTGACCTGCTTGCGGAAATCGCCGCGCGAACGGGCGGTCGCCTCGGTCAGAACGTGGTCGATCTCAGGCGCCACGTCATCCAGCGTCTTGCCCATCAGCTCTTCGGCAGGCGCACCGAGGAAGTCTTCGGCCGTCGGATTGACGATGGTGATGCGGCGGTCGGCCTCGACGCCGATGACGGCAGCGGTGACGCCCGACAGCACCGCCTCGATAAACCGGCGGCGATCGTCGACCTCGTCCTTGGCCTCGAGGATTTCATCGCGCTGGCTGCGGATCTCGGAAATCATCTTGTTGAAGGTCCGCGACAAGCTGCCGACGTCGCCGTCGACAGTGCGAACCGGGACAACGACGTTAAGATTGCCGGTGGCGACGCTGTCTGCCGCACTGATCAGAAGCCGGATCGGACGCACGATACGGTCGGCGACAGCAATCGCGGCCCAGATGGCGGCGAGAAGCACGATCAGCGCAAAGCCGAGATAGAGCACGGCGAAGGCGACCTGCAGCGACATGCGGCCGGCTTCCATCGCCTTGTATTCGGCCGTGTTCTCCTCCATCAGCCGCATCGCGTTCATGACGCGCGGATCGACGGCCCGGATCGTGTAGAGAAAGGCGCCCGGGATCGTATCGATCTTGATGACGGCACCGACGAGGTTGGTGATGCCCGGTGGGATCAGCGTCGGCTGGCCGGATGCAGCACTTTTGAGCGCGTCCTGGGGAATGGCCGGAAGCGGCTTCTCCGTCTTGATATCAGCCTGTGCGACCGCCTGGCCATCCTCCTGCACCAGGAAGGCGCCGAGCAGACCACGGCCCCGCGCCTGACGGGTCAGAAGATCGATGAAACCGGTCCGGTCGAGATAATACATCGCGCGGTTCCGCTCGAGATCGTTCGACATCGAGACGGTCTGGCCCTGAAGGTAACTTGCGTTCTCCATCATATAGGCTCGTGCAACGTCCTGCGACGACTGCACGATCGACTGCGTGCGAAGCGAAAACCAGCGATCGAGACCGACGCTCAGCGTCAGGCTGGCGAAAATCGCAACCAGCACGGCGGGCGTGATCGCCACGAACGAGAACAGCACGACGATGCGCACATGCAGACGGGCCGCCGCACGCCCACGACGTCTGGCCTTTACCAGTCGTCCGACCTCTCTGCCGATCAGGTAGACAAGGCCGAGAATGAACAGCGAGTTGATCGCGGCGGACGCGATCACGACATTGGTCGTCGGCGCGACCGGCGTCACGCCCAGCAGCACGAACAGCGTCAGTGTGGCGCAGATCAGTGCACCACCGGCAAGAAGCAGGCCAGGCAGCGCGAACGATGCACGCCGATCGTGGACCACAGCTGCCGGCTCCGTTTCGGCCGACTGCGTTGCAGCGCCATCCGTCATCGTCAAAACCCCGGCTTCGTGGCGTGGGCGGTGCGGATATCTCATCCGGACGCAGACGCCAGTCATTCATTTGCAACGAAAACTCGCGCCGCTCGGGCCAAGCCTGGAGGCTCAGTCCGAAGCGTAAATCTGCGTGATGTTTAAGCAACGCTTTGTGGCGAAAATGCAACGATGAAGCAGAAGTGTCAAGCGATTGTGGCGAACGGAAATGACAGGCCTACGCGCCGCGCGAGCTGCGATAGACCGAAACGCCCAGTTCCCGGATCTTCTTGCGCAGCGTATTGCGGTTGAGGCCGAGAAGATCTGCTGCCTTGATCTGGTTGCCACGGGTGGCAGTCAGCGCGGCAAGGATCAGCGGATACTCCATTTCCGTCAAAACCCGGTCGTAAAGACCTGGCGGCGGTAGGTTTTCGCCGAAACCGGCAAAGTATGACCGCATGTTCTCTTCGACCGCCTGGGCAATGGTGAGAGACCCTGAACGGGCCGTCATCTTGTCGATCGGGCTATCTGGCACGTCGGAGCGCAGCTCCGTCTCGATGATCTCGCGGGTGATCACATCCTGTGGATAAAGCGCCATCAGGCGGCGCACGAGGTTTTCCAGCTCGCGGACGTTGCCCGGCCAGGCATAGGCCTTCATCGCATCCAGCGCTTCAGTTTCGAAACGCTTGCCGTCGAGACCCTCCTTCTCCGCCATCTGCATGAAATGACGGACGAGGTCGGGAATATCTTCGGCGCGATCCCTGAGCGGTGGAAGGCGCAATGGAACGACGTTGAGGCGATAATAAAGGTCTTCGCGGAACAGACCCTGGTTGATGAGTTGCTTCAGGTCCTTGTTGGTCGCGGCAACGATGCGCACGTCGGTGCGGATCGGCGTGCGACCACCAACGGTCGTATATTCGCCCTGCTGCAGAACGCGAAGAAGCCGCGTCTGGGCATCCATCGGCATGTCGCCGATTTCGTCGAGAAACAGCGTGCCGCCCTCAGCCTGTTCGAACCGGCCGGTCGAGCGGTTCTGGGCGCCGGTGAAGGCTCCCTTTTCGTGGCCGAACAGTTCCGACTCGATCAGATCGCGCGGAATTGCCGCCATGTTGATGGCGACGAACGGACCGTTGCGGCGCTTGCCGTAGTCGTGCAGCGCGCGGGCGACCAGCTCCTTGCCGGTGCCCGACTCGCCGGTAATCATCAACGTCAGGTCGGTCTGCATCAGACGCGCCAGAACCCGGTAGATTTCCTGCATCGCCGTCGAACGACCGACCAGCGGCATGCCGTCCTGCGTATCGTCGTCGAGGCGAGCCGGCTTGCGCTTCGGCTCGGCCAGCGCCCGGCCGATGATGGCGATCAGCTCGGTGAGGTCGAACGGCTTCGGCAGATAGTCGTAAGCGCCCTTCTCCGAGGCCTTGATGGCGGTCATGAACGTGTTCTGGGCGCTCATGACCAGTACCGGAAGATCCGGCCTCGCCTTCTTGATGCGCGGCAGGAGGTCGAACGCATTCTCGTCCGGCATGATCACGTCGGTGACGACAAGATCGCCCTCGCCGGCGGAAATCCAGCGCCACAGCGTTGCGGCATTCGATGTGATGCGGACGTCATAACCGGCGCGGGTCAGCGCCTGGTTGAGAACCGTGCGGATGGCTGCGTCGTCGTCTGCGACAAGGATCGTGGCAGTCATTAATCGCTTCCTGTGAAGTTCAAGGCGCGGCCATCGCCGCCTTCTTCCTTGTGCATGGGCATAAGAACGCGGAATATCGTCCGGCGCGGCTGGCTGTCGCATTCGATGATGCCGCCATGGGCACCGATGATTTTGGCAACCAGCGCCAGACCAAGGCCGGAACCGTTCGTCTTGGTGGTGATGAAGGGGTCAAACAGGTGCGGCAGGATATCGGCAGGCACGCCCGGACCGTTGTCGATGACGCAAAATTCCAGTGGTAGCGAGATCTTCTCCCGCGTGCCGGCAACCGAAAGGCGGATGCCCGGACGGTAGGCAGTCGTCAGCATGATCTCCGCATCCGGCTGATCACCCACCGCTTCGGCGGCATTCTTGATGAGGTTCAAAAATACCTGCACCAGCTGATCGCGGTTGGCATAGACCGGCGGCAGCGAGGGATCGTACATTTCCGCGATTTTGATGTCGCGCGCGAACCCGGCCTTGGCGATAGCCTTCACATGATCGAGCACGGAATGGATGTTGAGCGGCATCCGGTCGATCGGACGCTCGTCGGAAAACACTTCCATGCGGTCAACCAGCGAGACGATCCGGTCGGTCTCGTCGCAGATCAGCCGGGTCAGCGAGCGGTCTTCGTCCGGCACGACCGACTCGAGCAGCTGGGCTGCTCCGCGGATGCCGGAGAGCGGGTTCTTGATCTCGTGCGCCAGCATTGACGCAAGGCCGGTGACGGAGCGCGCTGCGGCCCGGTGTGTCAGCTGGCGGTCGATCTTGTCGGCCATCGAGCGTTCCTGGAACACCACCACCACCGAACCCGGTTCGCTGACGACAGGCGCGACATAGAGGTCGACCAGCTTTTCCTGGCCGAGGCGCGGCGACGACAGGTCGACCCGGTACTCGTTGACAGGCGCCCTGCGCTCGCGAACCTGATCGATCAGCGCAAGAAGCGGGCTTCCGAACGGAATGAAACTTGAGATCGTGTTCTTGGCCAGATGCGAGGCGCTGGAGCCGAAGAAAGACTCGGCTTCCCAGTTGGCAAATGCGACCCTGCCATCGGCATCGACAAGAATGACCGGGTTCTGAACGGAATTGAGAACCGCCATGGCCAGCGCTTGTCCCTGCGCGGCATCGGGTGCGGGAGACTTGGTCATGCTGCCTTCCTTGCCGACTCATCGAACGCACCGTCGAGCAGTGCCGACGACATTCTTTTCGAAACGTCGGTCGCGTCCTTCGAGATCATGATTGCGCCCTTCTGATCTGCCGGCAGGTTCGGCGCGAACCGGTCGAGATACCAGCCGAGATGTTTCCTTGCGTGCCGAAGCCCGGCCTCGCGGCCATAAAGCTCCAGCATCGCTTCGTAATGTTCAACGACGATGACAGCCATCTCCTGGCGGCCAGGTGCAGAAGCGCCGGCAAGCCATCCGATATGCCATGGACGACCTTGAGCACCGCGTCCGACCATGACCGCATCGGCGCCTGAACGCCGGATGATCTCGGCCGCATCTTCCGGCGTCTCGACATCGCCGTTGGCGATGAGCGGGATCTTGATCTCATCGCGAACGGCACGAATGGCATCCCAGTCCGCCCTGCCCTCGTAGAACTGCATGCGGGTGCGGCCATGGATGGTGATCATCCGGGCGCCCGCCTGTTCGGCACGGCGCGAAATTTCCGGTGCGTTGATGGTATTCTCGTCCCAGCCGAGCCGCATCTTGACGGTGACAGGCACGTTGACCGCCTTGACGGTCGCCTCGATCATCGACAGCGCGTGATCGGGATCACGCATCAGCGCAGAACCCGAATAGCCCCCTGTGACCTTTTTGGCCGGACAGCCCATGTTGATATCGATGATATCGGCACCATTGGCTTCGGCGATCTTTGCCGCCTCCGCCATCCAGTGCGCTTCGCGACCGGCGAGCTGCACCATATGCGGCGTAATCCCTGTCCCCTGCAGCCGCGACCAGGATTCCTCCCGGTTCATCACCAGCTCGCGGCTCGCAACCATCTCGGTCACGACCAAACCTGCTCCGTGGCGCCAGGCAAGGGTGCGGAACGGCAGATCGGTCACGCCGGACATCGGCGCCAGGACGACCCGATTACGGATGGCGACTGGCCCGATATGAAAAGATGAGGATAGATCAGGGAGCGACAAATGATGATCTTTCGGGCAGATAATTCTTCTGCACTATTTTTATTCAGGAGTCATGCGTTTGCCAAGGGCAATTCACGAGCTGCGTTATTTTTAAGCGACGTGCTGGAATAAAGGCTTTTGGTCCTATAGTTCTGCGGCTGTCAACCTCCCACCAATTTCCGAGGGCTCATGGACGGCGAGATCTTCAAGATAGCCATCGTCATCGTGGCCGCTGGCCGCGGAGAGCGTGCGGGTGCGCCGGGAGACGGACCAAAACAATATCGCCGTATCGGTGGCTTGCCAGTCATTCATCATACGCTGCAGAAATTTCTGACTTGGCCAAAGAGCGGCCCGATCGTCGTGGTCATCCACCCGGAAGACGAGGCGCTCTACGCCGCCTCGACGGACGGACTTGGCGGAGCCGAGAACATCATTGTCACCTTCGGCGGCGATACAAGGCAGCGCTCCGTCTACGAGGGCCTGCGGGCGATTGCGGCAACGGAGGCGACCCACGTGATGATCCATGACGCGGCCCGCCCTTTCGTCGACCACGCACTGCTGGATCGCATTGCAGAGGGCTTTGCCGCGGGCAATGACGGAATCTTGCCGGCGATGGCGGTGACCGATACGCTGAAGCGTGGCGGATCGGACGGGCTGGTGCACGAAACGGTTTCGCGGGCGGGGCTCTATGCGGCCCAGACACCGCAGAGCTTCCGTCTCTCGGAAATCCGCACCGCGCATGAAAAGGCCGCAGCCCTTCGCCACGACGATTTCACCGACGATGCCTCGATCGCCGAATGGGCGGGCCTTGCCGTGACGATTGTGGAAGGCTCCGTCGACAATATCAAACTGACGCTGAAGCGGGATATCGATATGGCTGACGAAAAACTCACGCAGGGCAACCCTGCCCCACACTATCTGCCGGATGTTCGCACCGGCAATGGCTACGACGTCCACCAGCTCGTGTCCGGCGACGGCGTGACGCTGTGCGGGATCTTCATTCCGCACGATCAGAAGCTGAGCGGCCATTCGGATGCCGACGTGGCGCTGCATGCCCTCACCGACGCGCTGCTCGCCACCTGCGGCGCCGGCGACATCGGCGACCACTTTCCGCCGTCCGACATGCAGTGGAAGGGCGCGGCCTCGAGGATCTTTCTTGAGCACGCTGCGAAGATCGTGCGCGAACACGGCGGCACCATCATGAATGCCGATGTCTCGCTAATCGCGGAAGCCCCCAAAGTCGGACCGCATCGTCAGGACATGCGCGAAAAGCTCGCCGAAATTCTCGGCATCTCGCTCGACCGCTGCTCGGTGAAGGCGACGACCAACGAGAAGATCGGCTTTGTCGGCCGTGGCGAGGGGATCGCAGCGATTGCCACAGCCACCGTGGTGTTCGGATCGGTGCGGGCATGAGCCTCTTTCCTGATGATATCGAGGCACAGGCCCGGCGCATCATCGAGACGTTTTCGGCGCGCAAGCTGATGGTCTCGACGGCGGAGTCCTGCACCGGCGGCCTGATCGCCGGAGCGCTGACCGAGATCGCCGGGTCGTCGGCGGTCGTTGATCGCGGCTTTGTCACTTATACCAATGACGCGAAGACAGACATGCTGGGAGTGCCCTCGTCGGTGCTTGCAACACACGGCGCCGTCTCAAGGGAAACTGCCCTGCTGATGGCAACTGGCGCCCTGTTCCGCTCCCGCGCCGGTCTCGCGGTTGCCGTAACAGGCATAGCAGGCCCCGCCGGCGGCTCGGCCGAAAAGCCGGTCGGGCTGGTCCATCTCGCAGCGCGCGGCCGGAACGGGAAGATCCTGCACCGGGAGATGCGCTATGGCGACATCGGCCGAACCGAGATCCGGATTGCGACCGTCAGGACGGCGCTGGAGATGCTGCTCGAGGCGGCGGCCTGAACCTGACCCCAATCAGGCGTAGATCTTGTCCGCGCGCGCTTCGAACGCTTCAGCAAACATGCGGAAAGCGCGGTCGAACATCGAACCCATCAGCGCGCCGAGAATCATGCTCTTGAATTCATAGTCGATGAAGAAGGCAACGGTGCAACCGTCGGAACCGTCCGTCGCCGGCTCGAACCGCCAGCGGTTATCGAGATACTTGAACGGACCTTCGATATATTTGACATCGATCGCCTGCTCCGCCGGATGCAGCAGGACCTGGGTCGTAAAAGTCTCACGGATCGCCTTGTAGCCAACGGTCATGTCGGCAAGCAGCAACTCCTTGCCGTCGCGTTCCTTGCGGGAACGGATCGACAGCGCTTCACAAAGCGGCAGGAATTCCGGATATTTCTCGATGTCGGCGACCAGCGCGTACATCTTCTCGGGACTATGCTTGACGGGGCGGCGTATTTCGAACTTGGGCATGTCGTGGAGTTAATCGCGCACAGGCAGAAGATCAAGAAGCTGACGCCTCTGTCGGTGCGATTTCAACATCAGGCGCGCCCAAATCCTGCGCTCTCGCTGTCGTCCAAAAAAATGGCCCCGCCCTCTGGCGGGTTGTTGCTTCAAGGCATATCTGGGACGTCGCCGCTCGGCTCGATAACGGGAGGCCCAAAGATTAAATAATTTTAATGTCTCAGCAATGAAGTTGTAATGATCCGCGGGATCAATCCTGCGTATAACGCTTCACGGGAGATGACTGGCCTTTACCTGTCGGAAAGACGCATTCCATGGATGACTTCACACAAATGATCAAGCTGCTCGAATCCGCCAAGCAACTGGCCGATATGAACCAGCTCCCCATGCTCGCCTATTTTGTGGAAATGGCGAAAGCCGAGACACGCGGACACCGCACAACGCTGCGCGAGCGCCGCCGCGGGCAGGACAAGAATCAGGATAAGATCGAGAAGGTTCAAGCGGCCGAGTGATCGGCCGCCAGACCGCAGAAGTGCGGATTACACCGCTGCTGCGAGCAGCTTGCGGGCGCGATTGGCGCGCAGACGGGCGAAATCATCGCCTGCGTGATGCGACGACCGCGTCAGCGGGCTGGACGCCACCATCAGGAAGCCCTTCGTATAGGCCACAGTCTCGTAGGACTTGAACTCCTCCGGCGTCACGAAACTCATCACCGCGTGATGCTTGCGGGTCGGCTGCAGATACTGGCCGATCGTCAGGAAGTCGACGTCGGCGGTCCGCAGGTCGTCCATCAGCTGCAGCACTTCGTTGCGCTCTTCGCCGAGGCCGACCATGATGCCCGACTTGGTAAACATCGTCGGATCCAGTTCCTTCACCCGCTGCAGCAGACGAACCGAGTGGAAATAGCGGGCACCGGGGCGAACCGTCAGATAATTGCCCGGCACCGTCTCCATATTGTGGTTGAAGACGTCAGGCTTTGCCGCAACGACGCGCTCGAGAGCGCCCGGCTTCTTGAGGAAGTCCGGCGTCAGGATCTCGATCGTCGTCAACGGTGACGCTGCACGGATCGCCCAGATCACCTTCTCGAAATGCTCGGCACCGCCATCGGCCAGATCGTCACGATCGACCGAGGTGATGACGACGTGGCTGAGGCCCATCTCCTTGACGGCCTTTGCGACATTCTCGGGCTCTGACAGGTCGAGCGCGTTCGGCTTTCCGGTCGAGACGTTGCAGAACGCGCAGGCGCGCGTGCAGATCTCGCCCATGATCATGAACGTGGCGTGCTTCTTGTCCCAGCACTCGCCGATGTTGGGGCAACCCGCTTCTTCACAAACAGTGACGAGCTTGTGCTCCTTCACGATCGAGCGGGTTTCCTGATAGCCCTTGGAAACCGGCGCCTTGACACGGATCCATTCGGGCTTGCGCAGCACCTCGGTATCTGGCCGATGCGCCTTTTCCGGATGGCGGACACGCTTCTCATCGCCCGCGGCCGGGGTGATGAGGTTTATCCTGTCGAGAATGGTGACCATAAATTACTGTCCTCAACCGCCTTGAATGCGGGTACCGTCAACGCCTGACGAGTTTTGCGACAAATAGCAAAATGCACGAGCCGACGAAACCCTGCACGAGGTAACCCAGCCAACCGCTGGCAACATGGATGTTGGCCGCATTGAAGATCGCGTTGGCAATCACAGCGCCGACGATGCCGATCACGATATTCATGAAGATGCCGAAGCGCATATCCATCAGTTTGCCGGCAAGCCAGCCTGCCAGGCCTCCGATGATGATTGCTGCAAACCAGCCCACGCCCATGTCTTACTCCGTTCAAACCTCTTCAGCAGATATGGGCGGCGAGCCGCCCATATGCAATCGGCGCTGAGACCTAAGCGTTCAGGACGCGGCCATAGGCATCGAGAACGCTTTCCTTCATCGATTCCGAAATCGTCGGATGCGGGAAGATGGTGTGCATCAGGTCTTCCTCTGTCGTCTCGAGGTTCATGGCGACGACGAAGCCCTGGATCAGTTCTGTCACTTCCGCCCCAACCATATGCGCACCGATCAGCTCGCCGGTCTTCTTGTCGAAGATCGTCTTGACCATGCCCTGGTCCTCGCCAAGCGCAACGGCCTTGCCATTGGCTGCAAACGAGAAGCGGCCGACGCGGATCTCGCGGCCCTGCTCCTTGGCCTTGGCTTCGGTCAGACCAACCGACGCGACCTGCGGATTGCAATAGGTGCAGCCCGGGATCTTGCTCTTGTCCATGGCGTGCACGTTAGGCAGGCCGGCGATCTTCTCGATGCAGACGACGGCCTCATGCTCGGCCTTGTGCGCAAGCAGCGGACCACCGGCGACATCGCCGATCGCGTAGATACCCTCGACATTGGTCTTGCCGTAACCGTCGATGACGATAAAGCCGCGGTCGGTCTTCACGCCGACAGCCTCAAGCCCGATATTCTCGATATTGGCCTGCACGCCGACAGCCGAGATCATGCGGTCGGCAGTGATCTTCTCCGACGTGCCGTCCTTCTTCTCGATCGTGGCAGTGATCGAGTTTGCACCCTTCTCGACCTTCGAAACCTTGGCTTCGAGATGGATCTTGATGCCCTGCTTGTCGAACTGCTTCTTGGCGAAGGCCGAAATTTCTGCATCCTCGACCGGCATGACCTGGCTCATGATTTCGACCACGGTCACGTCGACGCCCATGGTGCGATAGAACGACGCAAACTCGATGCCGATCGCGCCAGACCCCATGACGAGCAGCGACTTCGGCAACTCTTCCGGCTTCATCGCTTCGAAGTAGGTCCAGATCAGCTTGCCATCGGGCTCGATACCCGGCAGCGCACGCGGACGGGCGCCGGTGGCGACGATGACGTGCTTGGCGGTGTAGGTGCCCTCGCCCAGTGTGTTCTTGGGAACAGGACCCTGAGGCTGCACGATCTCCTTGGTGATCTTGCCGACGACGATTTCGGCCATTTGCGAACCGGATGCCGGCTTGGTGACCTTGGCTTCGCCCCAGATGATATCGATCTTGTTCTTCTTGAACAGGAAGCCGACGCCGCTGTTCATGCGGTTGGCAATGCCGCGCGAACGCGCAACGACCGCCTTAACGTCAGGCTTGATCGTGCCTTCCAGCGTCAGGCCGTAATCCTTGGCATGCTGCGCGGTATGCAGCACGTCGGCTGTCCGAAGCAGCGCCTTGGTCGGGATGCAGCCCCAGTTGGAGCAGATGCCGGCCAGATGCTCGCGCTCGACGACGGCAACCTTCATGCCCAGCTGGGATGCACGGATCGCGGCGATATAACCGCCCGGACCGGCGCCGATAACGATGAGATCGTAGGACTGAGCCATTGTTTCCTGCCTTTGTCTTTTTAAGTCTGTGTCTGCGGCGACCATCCATACGCGGCCTGCCGATGTGAATTCTTGGGTCAGATACCGAGCATCATCCGGACGATCGGCTCAAGGCCGCGGCCGATGGCGCGGGTGTCTTCAGCGGTCAGATGCACACCGTCGAGCGGGCTGGTCTTTGAGACCGAACCTGCATCGAAAAAGCCGCACCCGAGCTCGTCGGCAAGATCGCGGTACAGCGAGGCCAGCATCGACGACTGCTCGATCCCGCCCTGGAACATCGCCGAAAAGATCGGGTCCCCGGTCTCGCAAAGCGGTGGCGGCGAAACGATCAGTACGTCCGGTGCATCATAGTCGAACGACCATTCGTGGTGACGGATCAGTGCGACCAGCCGCTGGATCCCGGCCCGCGCAGCATGCGCCGTGCCGGCGATGACAGGCTTCATGTCGTTGGTGCCAAGCATGATGATGACGAGATCAAGCGGCATATGGGTATGCAGGACCGTCGGGAAATTCCTCACCCCGTTGCGATCGCAATCGGCGAGATGGTCGTCGTAGCCGGTCGTGCGCCCGTTCAGGCCCTCGGCAATGACCGTGACCTCGTCTCCGAGTGCGGCGGCAAGCACGCTCGTCCAGCGATCCTCGAACGCGTGACGACCGGGACCAACGGGGTCATACCCCCATGTGAGACTGTCGCCGAAGCAGAGAACGGTTTTCATAGTGTCCATACGCCCAGTCATTCCCTGCCGACCTGTCCCTGTCGAGGTCAGGTCCCCTTCATCAGCGTCTCGACCTTGCTTTCAAGCTCGGATATCCGCTCCTCGAAATCACCGGTCATGAACTTCGAGAGCATTGTATCGGCGGTCAGCGCATTGCGAATACTCTTCTGGCCGATCTCAAGCTTGTGCAATTGCTGTTTCACGGCACCGAGTTCACCGCGTATCTCATGCATTTCACCGCGTATTTCACGCAGCATCGGCATGATCATGTCCACCGGTTCGTTCGCCATCGACGTGCTCCTGAGCGGACCGTATTCCGCTCCATCAAATATGGTGGAGCAGCTTACAAATGTCACGCATCAAGCGCATTCACCGATGGGAACGGCCGCGACTTAGGCCGCGGCCGAGATTTCTTAAACCAGCATGCCCATCGGGCTTTCGATGTAGCGCTTGAAGGCCGAGGCAAGCTCTGCGCCGAGCGCGCCGTCGATGACGCGGTGGTCGAAGGCGAACGTTGCCGTCATCACCGTGCCGACTTCGAGTTTGCCGCCACGAACGATCGGCTTTTCGACACCGGCGCCAATGGAGACGATCGAGGCCTGCGGCAGGTTGATGATCGACGTGAAGTTGGAGACACCGAACATGCCGAGGTTTGACACCGACGTGGTGCCGCCCTGGTATTCTTCCGGCTTCAGCTTCTTGTCGCGGGCCCGCTTGGCGAGATCCTTGACCTCGTTGGAGATGACCGAAAGCGTCTTCGTCTCGGCCTTGCGGACGATCGGAGTGATCAGACCGTCCGGGATCGAGACGGCAACGCCGACATCCGCATGCTTGTGCAGGACGCGGGCAGAAGACGTCCAGGAGGCGTTCGCCATCGGAACATCCCGAAGCGCCAGCGCCATCGCCTTGATGATGAAGTCGTTGACGGAAAGCTTGAAGGCCGGAACCTCACCCTTTTCCGTCTTCTTCACCGGCGCGGACGCATTGATCTCGGCGCGCAGCTTGAGCATGGCATCGAGTTCGCAGTCCATCGAAACGAAATACGATGGAACCGTCTGGGTCGACTCGGTCAGGCGCGAGGCGATCGTCTTGCGCATGCCGTCATGCGGCAGAAGCTCGTAGGAGCCTTCCGCAAACAGCTTCATGATGTTGTCGTCCGACGGACCCTTTGCCATTGGCGCGGCTGGAGCCTGAGCGGCACCGGCGGTTGCCGGCGTCGTCGCGGACGGAGCGGCCTTTGCACCGCCGGAAGCGGCGGCCTTCTCGATATCGGCCTTGACGACACGGCCATGCGGACCGGTGCCGGTAACACCGGTGAGATCGAGACCGGCTTCCTTGGCCATCCGACGGGCAAGCGGTGAGGAGAACACACGCTTGCCGTCTTCTGCCTTCGGAGCAGGCGTCGACGGTGCCGGAGCGGCATCCGTCAGCGGCTTGTCGGAACTGGCTTCGGACTTCGGCGCTTCGGACGCCTTCTCCGCAGGAGCTGCTTCAGCCTTCGGAGCATCTGCCTTCGGGGCTTCAGCCTTCGGAGCCTCGCCGCCGGAAGCGGCAGCCGAAACATCTTCGCCGTCGACCGCAAGGATGGCGATCAGGGCGTTGACCTTGACGCCTTCGGTGCCGGCCGGAACCACCAGCTTGGCGACAACGCCTTCGTCGACGGCTTCGACTTCCATCGTCGCCTTGTCGGTCTCGATTTCGGCGATCACGTCGCCGGACTTGACCGTATCGCCTTCCTTGACCAGCCACTTGGCGAGGTTGCCCTCCTCCATGGTCGGCGACAGGGCAGGCATGGTGATGTTGATAGGCATGTTAATCCTCCGCCCACATAAGTTCAAACTGGGCAAGTTCGTCAGGATGTTCCGTCAGCCGGGTGACGTCCTCAGGCGTCACTTCGATGTAACCGGCAACGTCTTCAAGCCAGCCGTCTACGGCACCAATCACGCCAATCTCTTCGCGCGGGACACCGACGATCACCTCGGTGTCTTCGGTCTTGACCAAGGCCCAGAACACAATTCTTTCAAAGACCGGGTTGTTCTTGGTGCCGATCACTCGGAACCAAGAACCGGAAACCGGCAGAATCTGCTTCACAGAAGATTTCGGCATAACCGGATCCTTACTTGTAGCAGACGGTCTTAACCGCCTGAACGACTTCACCGACATTCGGCAGCGCCAGCTTTTCAAGGTTGGCGGCGTAAGGCATGGGCACGTCCTTGCCGGCGATCGTCAGGATCGGCGCATCGAGATAGTCGAAGGCCTGCTGCATCACGCGGGTGGCAATTTCGGTGCCAACCGACGACTGCGGATAGCCTTCCTCGACGGTGACCAGACGACCCGTCTTCTTCACCGATTCGATCACGGTCGGCAGGTCCATCGGACGGATGGTGCGAAGATCGATCAGTTCGACATCGATGCCGTCCTTCTCGAGTTCGGCAACCGCCTTCGTGGCATAGGCCATGCCGATACCGAAGGACACGACAGTGACGTCCTTGCCCGTCTTGTGGATACGCGCCTTGCCGATCGGCAGAACGAAATCGTCCAGCTTCGGCACTTCGAACTGCTGTCCGTAGAGGATCTCGTTTTCCAGGAAGATGACCGGGTTCGGATCGCGGATCGCAGCCTTCAAAAGACCCTTCGCATCGGCAGCCGTATAGGGCATGACGACCTTGAGGCCCGGGATCTGGCTGTACCAAGCGGCATAGTCCTGGCTGTGCTGTGCGCCAACGCGGGCAGCGGCGCCGTTCGGACCACGGAACACGATCGGCGCACCCATCTGGCCGCCGGACATGTAGAGCGTCTTGGCAGCCGAGTTGATGATGTGGTCGATCGCCTGCATGGCGAAGTTGAACGTCATGAACTCGACGATCGGCTTCAGGCCGGCCATTGCAGCACCGACGCCGACGCCGGCAAAGCCGTGTTCGGTGATCGGCGTATCGACGACGCGACGCGCGCCGAATTCCTGCAGCAGGCCTTGCGTGATCTTGTAGGCGCCTTGGTATTCGGCGACTTCCTCACCCATCACGAACACATCGCCATCGCGACGCATTTCTTCGGCCATGGCATCGCGAAGCGCTTCGCGAACCGTGGTCATCACCATTTCGGTGCCAGCTGGAATGTCCGGATCGGCAGCAATGTCGATCTTCGGCTGGGCCGGCACCTTGGCGTCAGCAGGTGTCTCGTCCTTGGCTTCGCGAGCCTTGCCGCCGGCAGCATCGGAGGTCGCCGCCGGAGTATCGGCATCGGCCTTCGGAGCGTCTGCCTTCGGAGCGTCTGCCTGGGGCGCACTTTCCTGTGCAGGCTTGTCAGCCTTCATGTCGTCGGCGGTTTCGCCTTCGGCAAGCAGGATTGCGATCTTGGTGTTGACCTTGACGTTCTCGGTGCCGGCCTCGATCAGCAGCTTGCCGATCACGCCTTCATCCACAGCTTCCACTTCCATGGTCGCCTTGTCGGTCTCGATTTCGGCGATCACGTCGCCGGAGGTGACCTTGTCACCCTCTTTTTTCAGCCACTTGCTGAGCGTGCCTTCTTCCATCGTGGGAGAAAGCGCGGGCATCAGGATATCGATTGGCATTGAGGTTCCCTCCCCGCGATCAGAGCAGAATGTCGGTGTAGAGCTCGGATACATCCGGCTCCGGATCGTTCTGGGCAAAATCTGCAGAATCCGAGACCACGTCACGGATATCCTTGTCGATCGCCTTCAGTTCGTCCTCGGTCGCCCAGCCACCGTCGAGGATGCGCAGACGCACCTGTTCGATCGGATCCTGCTCGGAGCGCATCTTCTGCACTTCTTCCTTGGAGCGATACTTCGCCGGGTCGGACATCGAGTGACCACGGTAGCGGTAGGTCAGCATTTCGAGAATGATCGGACCCTTGCCGGAACGGCAGTGAGCGAGCGCCTCGTCGCCGGCGGCCTTGACGGCGCGCACATCCATGCCATCCACCTGGATGCCGGGAATGCCGAAGCCGGAGCCACGCAGCGAATAGTTCGACTGCGCCGTCGCGCGGGCGGTCGATGTGCCCATCGCATAACGGTTGTTCTCGACGATGTAGACGATCGGGAGCTTCCAGAGAGCAGCCATGTTGAAGCTCTCGTAGACCTGACCCTGGTTGGCAGCGCCATCGCCGAAATAGGCGACCGATACGCTGTCATTGCCGCGATAGGCATTGGCGAAGGCAAGACCGGTGCCGAGAGACACCTGCGCGCCGACGATGCCGTGGCCGCCGTAGAACTGCTTTTCCTTGGAGAACATGTGCATCGAGCCGCCCTTCCCCTTGGAATAGCCGCCGCGACGCCCCGTCAGTTCCGCCATCACGCCACGGGCACTCATGCCGGTTGCCAGCATATGGCCGTGGTCACGATAGGCGGTGATGACCTGATCGCCCTCTTTCTGCGCCATCTGCATGCCGACGACGACAGCTTCCTGGCCGATATAGAGGTGACAGAAACCACCGATGAAGCCCATGCCGTAAAGCTGGCCGGCCTTTTCCTCGAAGCGGCGGATGAGCAGCATTTCGCGATACGCGTGCAGCTCGTCATCCTTGCCGAAGTCCGACATATTCTTGCCGGTAAAATCCTTTGAAACGTTCTGGGTTGCAGACTTTGCCGCCGTTTTGCGGCCGGACGTAGACGCGGTTTTAGCTTGCGCCATCGATCCCTCCCTGTGTGCTGCTCTTTATAAAGGGGACATCATGTCAAAATGACGCACCCTGGTTTCGGAGCGTAACATAGGGAAGAAAGCACGGACCAGCAATGCCATAATTGCATGGCTCACATCCAAATTAAATCACTGATATCGTTGCTGAATTGTGAAATTAACCAGCTTGTGGTTAATTTAGAAGTAGTTGTTGAAGATGACGATCTCGTCGCGCTTGGAGACGTTGAGCTGGTAGCGGGCGATCTCGTCGAGCATATCCTTCTCGAGAGACCCGTCGCTCATCAACTGGACCTGACGCTCAAGCGCCTTGCGACCGTCGGTCAGCTTTGTCAGTTCGGCAACCCGCTCGATCCGCCGCTTCTCGAATTTCTCCGTCGCGATCAGCCCGAGTTCGCCATGCACGGAATGATATCCGAAATAGGAAACGAATGCGATCGTGATGGCAGGCAGGACGAAACGACCGAATTTTCTTTTCTTGTGATGCTTGGTCCACATGCTCACCAGACGCCTACCCATTACGCTAAACTGGATCAGGATCGATCCGAGCTGCGAGAGAGAATCGCAGAACTTGCTTAAGCAATGGTTGACCGGGGAACCTCGACCGGCGACTTCACCCGCTCGACGTCACCCAGAAATGCGAAAGGCCGGAGCTTTCGGCTCCGGCCTCCGTTTCAATCTGCAAAAATCGCTTAGTTGACGGCCTTGTCGACCAGCTTGTTCTTGCCGATCCAAGGCATCATGGCGCGAAGCTTGGTGCCGACTTCCTCGATCTGGTGCTTGTCGTTCATGCGGCGAATGCCCTTGAAGCGAGCGCCACCGGCGCGGTATTCCTGCATCCAGTCGGAGGTGAACTTGCCGGTCTGGATATCGGTCAGAACCCGCTTCATCTCGGCCTTTGTCTCGGCGGTGATGATGCGCGGACCGGTGACGTATTCGCCCCACTCGGCCGTGTTGGAGATCGAGTAGTTCATGTTGGCGATACCGCCTTCATAGATCAGGTCGACGATCAGCTTCACTTCGTGCAGGCACTCGAAATAGGCCATCTCCGGCGCGTAGCCGCCTTCGACCAGCGTTTCGAAACCGGCGCGGATGAGCTCGACGAGACCGCCGCAGAGAACGGCCTGTTCGCCGAACAGATCGGTTTCGCACTCTTCCTTGAACGTGGTCTCGATAATGCCGGACCGGCCGCCGCCAACGCCACAAGCGTAGGAGAGAGCGATCTCAAGCGCATTGCCGGACGCGTTCTGGTCGATGGCAACGAGGCAAGGAACGCCGCCGCCCTTCTGGTATTCGCCGCGAACCGTATGGCCCGGGCCCTTAGGTGCGATCATGACGACGTCGACGGAAGCCTTCGGCTCGATCAGGCCGAAATGGACGTTGAGGCCGTGGGCGAAAGCGATGGCAGCGCCGTCGCGAATGTTGCCGGCGATGTCGGCCTTGTAGATGTCTGCCTGCAGCTCGTCGGGAGCCGCCATCATCATCAGATCTGCCCAGGCGGCAGCTTCGGCAACGGTCATGACCTTAAAGCCATCGGCTTCGGCCTTCTTGACGGTCGGCGAATCGGCACGCAGGGCGATGACGACATTGCTGGCACCACTGTCCTTCAGGTTCAGCGCGTGGGCGCGACCCTGGGAACCGTAGCCGATGATGGCAACCTTCTTGGACTTGATGAGATTGAGATCAGCATCCCGATCGTAATAAACGCGCATCGTATGTTCCTTCCCTATGAACGTAACTGTTGTTGATGATTAGCGGGCCGAGGAGGTGCGCAACACCTCCAGCGGCTGTTTCTCGGTGCGATACAGCGACAGAAAGGCATCGATGGCTCTTTCCGCCTGGCGTGCAGTATCCTTCAGCCCCGGTTCGCCGAGCAGCATGCGAACATGCAGATCAGAGACGATCAGGCCGTAAAGCGTATGATAAGCGGCATCCGCGTTGTCGAACCGCAGGAGACCTACCCGTTTGCCCGCATCGATCAGCGCCATGGCGCGACGATCGATCTGGCGGCGGCCGTGCTCGACCAGCAGTTTGCCGAGCTTGGATCCGTTCGGTCCGGCACCCGGTCCCGACTGGCCGATCGCCAGCCGGTTCAGCGCCAGCGACACGTCGCCGGAGAGAACCTCCAGCAGATCGCGTGCGAAAAGTTCGAGATGCTCGCGCAGAAGCTCGGCGCTCAGCCGCTCGCCGGAGCGCTCGAAAGTGCGGACCTTGGCGGCCTGGTGGGCGATCATCGCCGCCAGCAGGCCTTCACGGTCGCCGAACCACTTGTAGAGGCTTTCCTTCGAGCAGCTTGCGGCGCGCGCAAGCCCGGATGTGGTGAGTGCTTTCTCACCGCCTTCGACGAGCAGACGCAGCGCCTGCTCCAGAACCTCGTTCTGGCGCGGCGAAAAGTCGGGCATGTCTGCGGTTTCGGTTCTCACGGCTCACCTCTGAAGTACCGTACGGTACGGTTCTGCCGGTATAAATGATTTCACATGTCCGTCAAGTGCTTCTGGCGGGTCCTGTGAATAAGATGCGGAAGGAACTGGCTTTGCAAAGCAAGAGAGAAGTCGCGCTCACCCGCCTCAACCGCGATCAGCCGGCAGACGGCTCACGCACTGCGCTGATGTCACGGCTCGGCGACATGCCGTAGAGACGGCCATATTCGCGGCTGAACTGGGACGGGCTCTGGTAACCGACGCGGTGGCCGGCATTGCCTGCATCCAGCCCGTCGACCAGCATCAACCGGCGCGCCTCATGAAGGCGGAGATGCTTCTGGAACTGGACAGGCGTGAGAGCCGTCACGGCCTTAAAGTGATGGTGGAACGAGGACGGGCTCATTCCCACGTGATCCGACAAATCCTCGATCTTGAGCGGACGATGGAAATTTGATCGCAACCAGCTGACGGCGCGTGCGATTCTGGAACTCTGCGTTTCCGACATGGCCATATGGACAAGCCTTGGCCCATCGGGCGAGGTCAGCAGGCGGTAGAAGATCTCCTGTTCGATAAGCGGCACCATCGCAGCGATATCGGATGGCGTATCAAGCAACCGCACCAGTCTGGTTGTCGCATCGATCAGATCAGGCGACGCATGGTTGACCGTCAGCCCGCGGTATCCCTCGCTTGCCAGAGAGTCTGGCTGGAAGTTGATACGGTCGAACAATTCGTGCAGCCGCTCCATCTTCAGATCGAGGCAGAGGCAGTAGTAGGGAATATCGCCGCTGGCCTCCACCACCCAGGACGCGACGGGCAGATCGAGTGATGTCAGAAGATACTGACCAACGCCGTAGCGATACGTCTCACGGCCAAGCGTCAGGCTCTTGGAGCCCTGTAGGACCAGCGTGTAACTGGGAGAATAGGCCGTATGAAGCGGAGCTGTTGGAGCCGAACATCGGTGCAGCCGCAACCCTTCGATCGCAGTCGTGCCGTCATTGCCTTCGACCGCATGCCGGGCAGCGAGTGCCGTCAGTTCCTGATAAGGCATGAAGGAAATTGTCATGAAGTCTCACCACCGTCGCGCGTTCGGGCACTGACATGGCAAATCCATATCAGGCACAAGACAGAGGTAGTATCCGAAAACGGAATTTGTAGGATCGTGCAAGAAGCTTGCAGGATCGATCTAACGCTTATGACGACGGATCGGCATAGTCCGGCAGTTGATTTCAACTGAAAATGAATGGAGTTTTCCATGGCTATTGCACGAGGCTATGCCGCGACCGACGCCACCAAGCCGCTCACACCGTTTACCTTCGAGCGCCGCGAGCCGAACGAAGATGACGTGGTGATCGATATCAAATTCGCCGGCATCTGCCATTCCGACATCCATACCGTCCGCAACGAATGGAAGAACGCCGTCTACCCGATCGTTCCCGGTCACGAGATCGCCGGCATCGTTACCGCCGTCGGTTCGGCCGTCACCAAATTCAAGGTCGGCGACCGCGTCGGCGTCGGCTGCTTCGTCGATAGCTGCGTCGGCTGCGCAGCGCGCGATGTCGACAACGAGCAGTACATGCCGGGCCTTGTCCAGACCTATAACGACGTGGATACGCTGAACGGCAATGCGGCCACCCAGGGCGGCTATTCCGATCACATCGTCGTCAAGGAAGGCTATGTCCTGTCCATCCCGGACAATCTTCCGCTCGACGCTGCCGCTCCGCTGCTGTGCGCCGGTATCACGCTCTATTCGCCGCTCCACCACTGGCAGGCTGGCCCTGGCAAGAAGGTCGCGATCGTCGGCATGGGCGGTCTCGGCCATATGGGCGTCAAGATCGGTTCCGCGATGGGCGCTGATATCACCGTCCTCTCGCAGGGCCTTTCCAAGAAGGAAGACGGCCTGAAGCTCGGCGCCAAGGAATATTACGCGACGAGCGACGCGGAAACCTTCACCAAGCTTGCCGGCACATTCGATCTGATCATCTGCACGGCAGGCGTGGCGATCGACTGGAACGCCTATCTTGGCCTGCTCAAGGTCAACGGCTCGATGGTCATTGTCGGTGCACCGGAGCATGCGATCCCGGTTCATGCCTTCTCGCTGATCCCGGGCCGCAAGAGCCTGTCGGGTTCGATGATCGGCTCGATCAAGGAAACCCAGGACATGCTGGATTTCTGCGGCAAGCACGACATCGTTTCGGAAATCGAGATGATCAAGATCCAGGACGTCAACGAAGCCTATGAGCGCGTGCTGAAGAGCGACGTGCGCTACCGCTTCGTCATCGACATGGCATCGCTCGACGCCTGATCCGTTTGGTAGAGTGGAATGACAAGGGCGGTCTTCGGGCCGCCCTTTGTGTTAGCGAAGATCGCTCGCGTCGAACTTCGACCGTGCCGCCCTGACGTTGGCGTGGTTGCTTGCCGCCCACGCAAGCACTGCCGAGAGTGGTTCAAACAGCGAGTAGCCTAGCGGCGTCATCCGGTATTCGACGCTTGGCGGCTTGGTCGGAAACACCTGCCGATCGATGTAACCGTCGCGCTGCAGATCCCGCAGCGTCTGCGTCAGCATCCGCTGGGAAATATCGGGCACAAGCCGCCGCAGCTCGCCGAACCGGTACGGCTTTTCCGAAAGCGCCTGAAGAATGAGCGTCGACCACTTGCCTGCGATATGGTTCATCACGTCCCGGACCGGACAGTTCCCGGCATCCCAGGTTGACGTGTCACAGGGTCGCTCAGCCAGCGTCGGCTTGCTTGCGGTAACGGCCATTGCGGTGGTTCCCTTTTGGTAACGATCTCCCTCAAACCTGCCTCCTTTACAGGAGGTCGTCAATTCCTATTCTAGTGTTAGTCTCTTTTTGAGACCAACAAAGATAGGAAACGCAGGATGACCAAACTTCTCGTCACCGGTGCCGCCGGTCAGCTCGGCCGCGCCGTTCTTCATCACCTCCTGGAGACATCGAAGGTTTCCGCAGGCGATATCGTTGCCGCAAGTCGCGATCCGTCCAAACTGTCGGAGTTCGCAGCCAAGGGCATCGAAACCCGCAAGGCTGACTTCACCGACGAGGCCGGGCTTTTGGGCGCCTTCGCCGGGATTGATCGCTTACTGATCATCTCGACCGATGATCTCGCCACGCCGGGTGGTCGCCTCAAGCAGCACAAGGCTGCCGTTGCCGCTGCTGAAAAGGCCGGCGTCAAGCACATCCTCTACACATCTATGCCGAACCCGGACAGATCGCTGGTGAGCTTCGCGCCGGATCATCTCGGGACCGAGGAGGCCATCAAGGCGACGGGGCTGTCCTACACGATCCTGCGCAACGCCTGGTACGGCGACAATTACCTGATGTCGATGCCGCATAACCTCGTGACCGGCACCTGGTACACGGCCATGGGCGACGGCAAGCTTTCCAACATCGCGCGCGATGACTGCGCCCGCGCCGCCGCAGCAGCGCTCGCCAATCCCCCGGCCGGCAACAGGACGGTGACATTGACGGGCTCGGAAAGCCTCAGCGCGGACGAGATCGCATCACTGGTTTCGAAGGTCACGGGAAAGCCGCTTGCGGTCGTCAAGGTCACCGAGGAGCAACTTGCAGGCGGAATGGCCAATGCGGGGCTTCCCGACTTCCTGATCAAGATGCTCGTATCCGCCGACGCCAATATCGAGGCGGGCAACTTTGATCTGGTGACCGAAGATTACGAGACGCTGACAGGTGCAAAGCCCCAATCGCTTGCGTCCTATTTAGACAGCCGCAAGGCCGACCTCACCGCGTAAGACAACAGGCAACCTAGTTCCGGTATTTAGTTGACTCAGTCAACTAAATACCGGAACATCTATCCTCCTGGATGGGAGGATCATCATGTCTAGAGCAGAGACCTTCGAGGCAATCCGCGCCTTCAACCGCTTCTACACCAACAAGCTCGGCGTGCTGTCGAAGGGGTACCTCGATACCGACCACACGCTGACGGAAGCGCGTATCCTCTACGAGATCGGCGCGAGCCAAAGAATTTCGGCCACCGAGCTCAACCGTGAACTCGGGCTCGATCCTGCCTATCTCAGCCGCATCCTGAAGAAATTCCGCGAAGCAGGCTTTCTCGGGAGCGAACCCGACCCGTTGGACCGGCGCAGTCAAATCCTGACGATTACCGCGCCGGGGAAAGCGGAATACGAAATGCTCGGCACGCGATCGAGAGCGCAGATCGCCCGCGAGCTTTCCGGCATCAGCGACGCTGATCGAGACAGAGTGGTCACCGCGATGGCTACCATCCACGGTATTCTGGCAGCCACGGAGCGCTCCACGGCACCGGTCGTGATCCGTGAACACCGAACCGGCGACATGGGCTGGCTGATTGAGGCGCAGGCGGTTGCCTATACGCGGGAATACGGGTGGAACGACCGGTTCGAAGGTCTCGTTGCCGAGGTGGCGGGACGGTTCATCCAGAACTTCAATCCGGACAGGGAGCGGTGCTGGATTGCCGAAAGAGACGGACAGCGCATAGGCTCAGTTCTGGTCGCTGACGCTGGCGAAAACATCGCCAAGCTGCGCGTCCTTTATGTCGATCCTGCAGGCCGTGGCCTCGGCCTTGGCAGGACCCTTGTCGAGCAAGCAATCGCCTTCGCGAAGGCGGCAGGCTATGCCAAGCTGTCGCTGTGGACCAATGACGTGCTGAAGGCTGCCCTCCACATCTACGAGGCCACCGGCTTCACGCTTGTCGCCGAGGAGAGACATGCGATGTTCGGCCCGGAATGCATTGGCCAGACCTGGGAACTCGATCTGACGAACGCTCAACGCGCCGATGTCTGAGATCGCGCTTGGATCCCTGGATCACGCCCGAGGATCCATACCCCGCCAGACGATCAGGACTCGTCCTTCAGCGTTTCCTTCTGGGTGATCAGCCGCGCGCTATGCTGGCCGGACAGATAAATCCACAGCCAGCTCCAGGCAACGGCGGCGCGTGATCTGGTGCCGATCAGGAAGTAGATATGGGCAAGCCCCCAGATCCACCAGGCAAGTCCGCCGGTCAGCTTGAACTTGCCGAAATCGATCACCGCCGCACGCTTGCCGATGGTTGCGAGACTGCCCTGGTGGCGATAGTGGAACGCCGCGGGCACAGGCTTGCCGGCGAGCCGCGTCTTGATCACCTTCGAGACGTACTCGCCCTGCTGCTTGGCGGCCGGCGCGATGCCGGGCACCGGCTTGCCGTCGTCCTGCGAGACCAACGCGGTATCGCCGATGACAAAGATCTCGGGCTGCTCGGGGACTGACAGATCCGGACCAACGACGGCGCGCCCTGCCCGGTCCGCCGACGCACCGATCCAGCGCGCTGCGGGCGATGCCTGAACACCGGCTGCCCAGATCACCGTCTTGCAGGGAATGAAGGCGTCGCCAACGGTGACGCCTTCCTCGGTGATCGCGGTGACGGGCTTGCCGGTATGAACCTCGACGCCGAGCTTTTCGAGCGCCGTCTTCGTGTAAGCCGACAGATCCTCGGTGAAAGCCGGCAGCACGCGTGGACCTGCCTCGATCAGCATCACCCGTGTTCGGGTCGTGTCGATCTTGCGGAATTCCTTCGGCAGCACCTTGTTCGCGAGTTCCGCGATCATGCCGGCCATTTCCACGCCTGTCGGACCGGCGCCGATGATCGCGAATGTCAGCTCGGAATCCAGCTCCGACGTCTTTTCCGCCATCTCTGCCCGCTCGAATGCGAGCAGGATGCGGCGGCGCAATGTCGTCGCATCCTCCAACGTCTTCAGGCCGGGCGCGACACTTTCCCATTCGTCGCGGCCGAAATACGCGTGGCGTGCGCCGGTTGCGAGAACCAGCGTATCATAGGGCACCATACGGCCGGACGCGAGCTTCACCGTCTTCGCACCCTTGTCGATTCCGAGAACCTCATCGAGCACCGTCGTGACATCGCGCCGATCGCGGAACAGCCTGCGGATCGGCCATGCTATTTCCGACGTGGCGAGCACCGTCGTCGCGACCTGATAGAGGAGCGGCTGGAACAGATGATGGTTGCGACGATCGATGAGCGTGATGTCGGCATCGGCACCTTTCAGCCCATGCACCGTTTGCAATCCCCCGAAACCTCCCCCGACGACGACAACTCTATGCTTGCTCACGATGGATGCTTCCCCGAATGACGAATGACAATGAAATGCTGCAGCGCAATATGATGCAGGTCTTAATCAAGTTCTCAGTCAACGGAACTGCGGCACTTTGTCCATCTGCCTTTTGTGCAAGGCAGGGAGCCGCCTGATGCAAGGCATTCAGGCGCTCGATAGCGCCGCGTGGGGGCAGCATCCGACCCGTCGCCTTCACGCGGTGACAAGCCTGCCGTGACGGCACCAGACTCTAACAGCCTCATGGTCGAAGAGAGAACCGCGGCTGCGGGTTCAGTTAGATCGTCTGACCGCAGGCGCGGCAGAAACGACGCACCGTCTCGGCCATTCCGTATTCCAGCGCATCGGCCGTCAGCCCGTGGCCGATCGAGACTTCGGCAAGCGCCGGAATGCGCTTCACCAGCGCGGGGAGATTGTCGACCGTCAGGTCGTGCCCGGCATTGACGCCAAGGCCTTGCGCCAATGCAGCATCCGCAGTCCTTCCCAACAGCTCGAGAAATTCGATGCCGCGTTCCGGATTGTCGAAACAGCCGCCATAGGGACCGGTATAAAGTTCGATCCGATCGGCACCGGTCGCCTTGGCAAGCGCCA
Organism: Rhizobium sp. Leaf306; assembly: GCF_001423425.1. Taxonomy (GTDB): domain Bacteria; phylum Pseudomonadota; class Alphaproteobacteria; order Rhizobiales; family Rhizobiaceae; genus Neorhizobium; species Neorhizobium soli. The sequence goes on along the minus strand of NZ_LMNX01000002.1, from coordinate 618,804 downwards.
CCGCTTCGACATCGCCGTCACCATCGGCAAACAGCGAAACCCGCATGCCGCCCTTTTTCAAGCGCGCCACAATCGGCTTCAACATTTCGCCTGTCGCACGGAAATCGAAACCGTGGTCGGACGTCGCCTGGGCCGGATCGTCAGGCACCAATGTCACCTGCTCCGGCTGGATACGTTCGCACAGCGCCAGGAAATCCTCGCTCGGATAGCCTTCGATGTTGAATTCTGCGTCCGGGAATTCGTCGTCGATCAGGGCTCGAAGAACCGGCAGGTCGGAAAAGCGGATGTGGCGCTGGTCGGGACGCGGATGAACCGTCAGTCCGGATGCCCCGGCCTGCAACGCAATCCGCCCCAAAGCTTCAACGCTCGGCCACGGAAGATCGCGGCGATTGCGGAGCATGGCGACAGCATTGAGATTGACGGAGAGCGTAGTGGTCATGGCAGCGTCCGAAGCGAGAAATGTCAGCCTGCTTTTAGGACATGCGCAGCGTGTTGACCACCGTTTGGGAACATTACGTAGAAAATAGATCTTTCCGATACGTAAGCATATTATAATCTACAAAATTCCGGAGTAGTAATCGTTAAAACTTTACGTACGTTGTCTTCATGCAGAATTCGCCAAGTCGGCAAGATGCGGCACATGAGGCCGGCGAGGCGAATTCTGCTGTCACGATCAATCGGGTCCGCATTCCTCTTACCGAAGATCATCCGCTCATCATGACGCATAAAGCGGCCTGTGGATGCAATCGAGCAGGACCAGGTAGCGACCGAAGGATCCGATGCGAAGCGACCTGTTTGATGCAACGAGCCAGACTTCCCAGCCCTCCTGCCTGTTGTCGCCGGAATTCCTGGCGATCAGATTTTTCCCGCAAATCCAGTTGCCGTTCGAGCTGCCGGATCAGCCTGTGCCGATTGCCGACGTGGCGGACCTGTTCGGCGTAACGCACCGGACACTGCATTTCTACGAGGAAAAAGGGCTGCTGGTCGCAGGCCGTGCAACGGGACGCGGAACGGCCCCGATGCGGGTTTACGCATCAGATCAAATCCGTCGCATGGCAGTTATCACGGCCTGCCGCGAGGTCGGCATCGGCATCGTGATGATCCAGGACCTCCTGTCGGAGCTGGCAGGAGCTGCCAGCCAAGCCAAGGCCGACGACATCTTCAGTACCGCACTTCAACAACGCAAACGGGAGATGACCGCAGAGATTTCCCAGATCCGGCGGCAGATGCAGCAGATCGAGACCCTGGTGTCGCAGGACACCGACGACCGTGCCGAGACCAGCCGGCGTGCAGCCTGTCCGCCGCTTGCCGATATCGAACGCCGATGCCTGTCGTTGATGAGCGATGGATATTCCGCATCAAGGATAGCCCGCGAGCTTGAGATTGATCTCGACGAAATGCGCCGAATCGAAATCGCGCTGATCGACAAGTTCGAGGCGAGCAACCGTTTTCAGGCAATCGCCAAGGCACTGGTGGCCGGTGTCGTCCTCAACTGAACCGCTCTAGCGGACGATCGTCAGCGTTTCGGCAGCACGGGTGATCGCCGTGTAGAGCCAGCGCTCCCGCGTATCGCGAAAGGCAAAACTCTCGTCGAACAGAACGACGTTCTGCCACTGTGAACCCTGCGCCTTGTGGACGGTCAGCGCATAGCCGTAATCGAACTCGTCATAGCGTTTGCGTGTCGACCACGGAATTTCCTCGTCGCTCTCAAACGCAGTCTTCAGCAGCTTGATCTTGGCTGCACCGCGATCCATGTCGTCGTCTTCCGGGCGGATCATCAGGTTGATACCGGGCTTGACGGTTTCTCGCGACGAACTCATCACCTGCCACAGAGACCCGTTCAAAAGGCCCTTGACCTGATCGTTGCGAAGGCAGACCAGCTTGTCGCCGGACTGTGGGTAATCGGCGGTAAAGCCCTTCAGTTCGCGAAGGCGCTGGTTGTAGCGCTTGCGGGTCCGGTTGGTTCCGACCAAAACCTGATCGGCCTCCATCACCAGTTCCTGCGTCACCTCGTTGCGGGAAATTACCTTCGCCTTGCCGTAGTCGCCATGCATGATCTCCTTGCCTTCGCGCACGGTCATGGCGAGCTGGATGATCGGGTTGTCCTGCGCCTGGCGATGGATATCGGTCAGCAGATAATCCGGTTCCTGTTCGGTAAAAAAACCGCCGCCCGTGACCGGTGGCAGCTGGCCGGGATCACCCAGAACCAGAACAGGCGTGCCGAAGCTTAAGAGGTCACGCCCCAGCTGTTCGTCTACCATCGAGCATTCGTCGATGACGATCAGTGCTGCCTTGGTGAGCGGGCTCTGGCGGTTGATCGAAAACATCGGCGACACGGAAGTCTTGCCGGTTTCCTCGTTCTCAACCTCCTCCTCGCCCCGCGGGCGATAGATCAGCGAGTGAATGGTTTTCGCATTGCGCGCGCCGCGCGACCGCAGCACCTGCGCCGCCTTGCCGGTAAACGCGGCAAACAGCACGTCGCCATCGACGTGCTCGGCGAAATGCTTGGCAAGCGTCGTCTTGCCCGTGCCCGCATACCCGAACAAACGGAAAACCTGGCTACGGCCTTCCTTCAGCCATTTCGAAACGGCCTTCAAGGCCTCGTCTTGTTGCGGCGCAAATTGCATGGCCGCGACTTGGCAGGATTCTGCCCGTCAGCGCAACTGAAAAGAACGAAAGATGAATGGAAGCCGGGGATGAAGGAAGCTGATTCAGGCGCCCAGCGCCAACTTCCGGCCATTGCCCGACTCGGCGGACTCCATCTCATGCTTGGCTGCACGGGCGAGAAAGCCGGATCGGGTAAATCCATTCGCCTCGGCGAAAGCGTCGATCGAGGCGAGCATGTCTTCGGGAAGCGTGATGTTGATGCGAACGGCCTTCTTGCCTTCGGTCTTGAGCGAAACAAGGATGGCGACACCGTCCCTGTTGTCCTGGTTTTCCATCACGGCATCAAGTGACGCCGGTTCCGGAATGGCATCGCCATCTTCCAACAGTCCTTCGACATGCAACGCCAGCGCTTCCTCAGCCATCCGCCGCGCCTCATCCAGATCCCGACCAGCGGTGACAACACCGGGGAAATCCGGGAAGGAAACGCCGAAATCGCTGTCGGCATCCTTATGAATCAGTGCGATATAATTGCGCATGGCTTACCTCAAATTTAGTCCGGCTTGCTTTTCGATGCTCTTAAGCGTTCCGACTGGAATATCTCGCTTAGGGTGAGGAACAGTTACCCGACCAAGCTTCCTTGGATGCTTGAACTGGACATGACTGCCCTTCCTGGCGACCTCGTACCAGCCATCAGCCTTCAACGCAGAGATGATGTCGCCACTCTTCATGGCCTATCTATACACACTTGATGTGTATTTTCAAGGTGCCTGTTGTCAACTCTGTCGGTGCGGATCGTTCCTCAGCTCGATCGGCATGCCATGCGGCGTGGCTTCCGCCGCGCGCTGCCAACTCTGCTGCAGGCTAAGGATCGTCGCTTCGTCGGCGACCTGTTTTTCTGCGAGAAGGTCGCAGAGCGCTGCAACCCAGCAGTCGAAATAGTCGCTTCCATCATCTGCCCTGCCGGGCTGATGGACCTGGCCCGAGAGCGCTTGCGCCCATTCCGGCCACGTAAACACGCCGCGCTCGTGCAGATGCACGGTCATCGCGAAGGCTTCGGCCGCCCAGGGCTCGGGAAATACCGGATCACCCTCCGGTGACACCGGCAAGCCCGGCGATTGCACGATGTCCGGTTTGATATCGCATCGGTGTTCAGAGGCGCTCAAGATAGCTCTCCCAGGCGTCGATGGAAACCGTCAGCGTCGGATCGGCGCCCTCGCCCCAGATTTCAGCCGCATCGAAAACGACGGTATAGACCCATTGCGGGTTTTCGCCCTTGCCATGGGCATTGTCATCCGGGAACACGAAAGCGCCCTGCACCGCCTCGACCACGCCGGTCTTGGCGCGTGCGTAACGCGGCAATCGCGTGTGGGTCTCCGGGTTGAAGTTTTTCGTGCGGACACGATCGCCCGCGGCAAAGGCTGGCCTTGTCTCCAGCGGCCGGTCGCACGGCCCGCCTTTGGAAAGCACGCCCGCAACCGTCTCGGCTTTCAAGATGCGTTTGGGCACCGCCGGTTCGACCTGTTTTGTGCCCGAGGCAATTTCCGCGCTGGTCGCAAAACCGTGCCGTTCCAGAAGCACTTCCAGCGCCCGGGTCCAGATCTCGTAATAGCTGGCCGCGAGATAGCTCGCCGGTGGGATATTCTCGCGCGCATGCCGGCTTTCATCGATGTTCCATGCGCCAAATGCACCGCAGGAGAGCGTCAGGCCCAGCACGCGGCGTTCCCAGTCCGCATGGAAATAGGGCTCGTTGCTGTCAGGTGCCACCAACCCGAAACCCATCTGTCCGCCAAGGTCGTGCGGGCCGTTCATGACGGCACCCCTGCGATCGCGGTACCGATCATCGCGTCACGGCTGACCAGTGCGGCAAGCGCTTGCTCGTCCAGCCCGTCCGTCCCGTCAGGTCGTTCAGGAATGACGAGGTAGCGCAGTTCCGCCGTCGAATCCCAGACGCGGATCTTCGTCTCCTGGGGAAGAGCCAAGCCGAATTCGGCCAGCACGCCGCGTGGATCGATCACCGCACGGGAGCGATAGGCCGGCGCCTTGTACCAGGTCGGCGGCAGGCCAAGGACCGCCCACGGATAACAGGAGCAGAGCGTGCAGACGATGAGGTTATGGGTACCCGGCGTGTTGAACACGGCGCGCATATGCTCACCCTGGCGGCCGGTATAGCCGAGGCTGGCGATCGCCGCCGTGGCATCTGCCTTCAGCCAGTCCGCAAACACCGGATCGCTCCATGCTTTCGCTACCACGCGGGCGCCGTTCTTCGGCCCGATCTTCGTCTCGTAGGTCTCGACGATCGCATCAACCGCTTTCGGATCAATCAGGCCTTTTTCGACCAGCACCGTCTCAAGCGCCCTTACCCGCGCCTGCATGTCGGTGTAGCGGTTGTCGTGGTCGTGAAAGTGACCGTGAGCGTGGCCATGGTGGTCGTGGTGATCGGTCTCGTGATCGTCGTGCATGGCCGGACCTCATGATCGCTGCGGGATACCTTTGCCAACGTCCGCATCGAGGAGATGCAAACGTTGTCGTCGTCGGTTCAGCGTATGCGCCTTCCTCATGCCCGGCAAGCCTTTGCCGCCACCGGACGGACCGGAGGCTTGGCATCACGGCAGAGCGCCTTATCTGACATCAGATCACTCATCAGCGAGGTCGAAGATGCCCGATATTCCAACCGTCACCCTGCCCTCCGGCATCTCGGTTCCAGCGCTTGGTCTTGGAACCTGGAAGATGGGCGAGTCCCCGAACGACGCCAACGCCGAGATCGAAAGTCTGCGCCGCGGGCTCGACCTTGGGATGACACTGATCGACACGGCGGAAATGTATGGCGAAGGCGCGTCGGAAGAGCTCACAGGAAAAGCCATCGACGGCCGGCGCGACGAGGTGTTTCTGGTCAGCAAGGTCTATCCCTGGAATGCCAGCCGCCCCGGTGTGATCGAGGCCTGCGAGGCCAGTCTCGAACGCCTGCAAACGGATCGGCTCGACCTCTACCTCCTGCACTGGCGCGGCGAGCATCCGCTCGAAGAAACCGTCGCCGGGTTCGAGGCTCTGCGCCGCGACGGCAAGATCGGCGCCTGGGGCGTCTCCAATTTCGACACCGCCGACATGGAAGAACTGATGGCGGTGCCGGATGGACGCAACTGCGCGACCAATCAAGTACTCTACAATCTGTCGCGCCGCGGCATCGAATACGATCTCTTGCCCTGGTGCCAGGAGCACGAGATTCCGGTCATGGCCTATTCCCCGATCGAACAGGGACGGATCCTGCGCAATGCGGAACTGATCCGCATCGCCAAAGCCTACCAGGCAACGCCAGCGCAGGTGGCGCTCGCTTTCCTGCTGGAGCGGGACAAGGTGATCGCGATTCCGAAATCCTCGACCGCGTCGCGCGTCGAGGAGAATGCCGTTGCTGTCGACCTCGACATCAGCGACGAGGACTGGGAGGCTCTCGACGCCGCCTTCCCGCCGCCGGAACGCAAGCAGCCGCTGGAGATGCTCTAGTCGAGATTCAGCCGTCGGCGCTCGTCCGCGAGCGTCTCGATCGCCTTGAAGACGTCGATTTCGGCAAAGCTCTTCGTGTCGCGATAGACCGGGTATAGGCCGAAGGCTGCCGCTGCCAGCTGATCGATGGTGGGACGGGCGGTCCGACGAGACAGAGTGGCCTGCGCGCCCCCACCGAGGTGATCTTCGGTCAGGTCCCAGCCCGCATAGAACGGACCGGCATAACACCGCACCGGCTTTTCGCGCAGGAGCGCGTCCAGCCCGAACTGGCTCGAGACCGTCCAGACTTCGTCCACCACGTCGAGAATGGAGGCAACCGAGACCGCATCCGACAGGAGAATCACGCCGGACGCGTTCGCTGCCTGTTCGGTCAGGTAGCCCTTGCGGAAACCGGCCATCACATCCGGATGGGTGCGCACCACGCATTGAGCACCGCTCGCGATCGCATCCTTGAGCATCCGAGAAAAGCTGTCCGGCGAGCCGCCCGCCATCGGCACCGAAACATCGCCGAACACCTGGTCAACCAGAAGGATGCGCTTTCGCAGCGATCTCTCGAGTTTCAGCTCCCGATGCGGCAGGTTGTTGTATTTCGAGAGCTTTTCAGACACCAGCGCAGTGCGGATATCACTGCCCAGGGATGCAGCATCCCAATCGTCGGCAGATGCCGCGATCACCTTTTCCAGCCGCGAGGGAACGGCGGCCCTTACCGGCATGCCAAGGTCGTCGATCTGGATCGAAATCGGCAGCGCGTTCTGCTTGCCGAGACCCACCGAGCGTAAAAACCCGTCTTCGAGAAACCAGCTCGGCAGGCCGCGCAGCGCGGCAATCAACCTCGCCGCCTTTGCCGGAGCGCGACCGCCCCACAGAACGATCCCGCCGATCCCCGGCCGAAGCGTCGGCTCAAGCGCCTCTACGCCGAAGTAATGCCGCAAAAAGGGCTGGGACTGCCGGACATAGAAGGTCGCACCGATGCGCGTTCCAGGTTTCGGCAGCCAGCCCTTTTGCAATGGAATATCCCCGGCGCCACGGCCCGACACTTACATGCCCTGCGAGCCGCGGTTCATCGCGGCGATGCCCGTGCGGCAGATCTCGATCAGGCCGAGAGGTCTGATGACCGCCACGAACTGATCGATCTTCGACGACTTGCCGGTGATTTCGAAGATGAAGTGCTCGATCGTCGCGTCCACGACCTTCGCCTGGAACGCGTCGGCGAGACGCAAGGCCTCTGCCCGCTGGTCGCCGTGGCCGACGACCTTGAGCAATGCCACTTCCCGTTCGATCGGCCGGTCCTGGCCAAGATCGCGCGCTCGGACCGTCAGGTCGAGAACCCGGTGGACAGGCACGATGCGCTCGAGCTGCGCTTTGATCTGCTCAAGCACGGTCGGCGTTCCGTTGGTGACGATCGTGATGCGCGATAGGTGCGCTTCATGCTCGGTCTCCGAAACCGTCAGGCTTTCGATATTGTAGCCGCGGCCGGAGAAAAGCCCGATGACGCGGGCAAGAACGCCCGGCTCGTTGCTGACGAGAACCGAAAGCGTATGGCTCTCGACCTTGGCCGTCTCCGGCTGGAAGAAGTAGGCAGAACCGGTCGGCTGCTGATGTGCATTCATGGTCTCAGGTCCGTTTCCTCAGAGATAGGTTCAGGACGCCAGCGTTCCGCTGACGCCCCAGATGCGCCGATCAAACCAGCTGACGGCCCTTGGCGTCGATCGCTGTCGCAACAGCGTCATCGGTCGCCTCGTCCGGCAGCAGCATCTCGTTATGAGCCTTGCCTGACGGGATCATCGGGAAGCAGTTGGTGAGGTTCGCAACGCGGCAATCGAAGATGACCGGCCGCCTGACCGCGATCATCTCGGCGATCTTGTCGTCCAGCTCCTTGGGATCGTCGCAATACATGCCGACAGCACCGTAAGCTTCCGCTAGTTTGACGAAGTCAGGCATCGCTTCCGTATAGGAGTTCGACAGGCGGTTGCCGTGAAGCAGCTGCTGCCACTGGCGCACCATGCCCATATACTGGTTGTTCAGGATAAAGATCTTGACCGGCAGATCGTGCTGGATCGCGCAGGACATTTCCTGGATGCACATCTGGATCGACGCGTCGCCGGCAATGTCGATGACGAGCGCATCGGGATGCGCGACCTGAACGCCGAGAGCTGCCGGCAGGCCGTAACCCATCGTGCCGAGACCACCCGATGTCATCCAGCGGTTCGGCTCTTCGAAACCGAAGAACTGTGCCGCCCACATCTGGTGCTGGCCGACCTCGGTCGTGATGAAGGTCTTGTGACCCTTCGTCGCCTCGTAGAGACGCTCGACCGCGTATTGCGGCATGATGACGTCGGTCGAGTTCTTGTAGGAAAACGACTTGCGACCCCGCCAGCTCTGGATTTCGCTCCACCAGTCGGAGATCTGCGCCTTGTCCTGCTTTTGCGGCAGGGCGCGCCACAGGCGGACCATCTCCTCCAGAACATGGCCGACATCACCGATGATCGGGATCTCGACACGAACGTTCTTGTTGATCGACGACGGGTCGATATCGATGTGGATCTTGCGCGAGTTCGGCGCGAACGCGTTCAGGCGACCGGTGATGCGGTCGTCGAAACGCGCACCGACGCAAACCATGACGTCGCAGTCATGCATCGCCATGTTGGCTTCATAGGAACCGTGCATGCCCAGCATGCCGAGCCAGTTCTTGCCCGATGCCGGATAGGCGCCGAGCCCCATCAGCGTCGAGGTGATCGGGAAATCCGTGAGCTCGATCAACTCGCGCAGCAAACGCGACGCTTCCGGACCGGAATTGATGACGCCACCGCCGGTATAGAGGATCGGCCGACGGGCCGAGGCCATGAGCTGTACGGCTGCCTCGATTGCCTGCATATCGCCGGCAAGCTTGGGCGCGTAACTCTTGTTGGCAGGCGTCGCGCCCGGTGGCGTGTAGGTGCCGGTCGCAAACTGGATATCCTTCGGGATATCGACGACAACAGGTCCCGGACGGCCCGACTGGGCGATACGGAACGCCTCGTGGATGACACCGGCCAGCTGGTCGACGTCCTTGACGAGCCAGTTGTGCTTGGTGCAGGGGCGCGTGATGCCGACCGTATCGGCTTCCTGGAAGGCATCCGAGCCGATCAGGTTGGTCGGAACCTGGCCGGTCAGACACACGAGCGGGATCGAATCCATCAGCGCGTCCTGCAGCGGCGTAACCGCGTTGGTGGCGCCTGGACCTGAGGTGACGAGCATGACACCAACCTTGCCGGTCGAACGGGCATAGCCTTCGGCCGCATGGCCGGCGCCCTGTTCGTGGCGGACGAGGATGTGCTTGATGTCATCCTGCTGGAAGATTTCGTCATAGATCGGCAGGATCGCGCCGCCGGGATAGCCGAAAATATGCTCGACGCCGTTGTCCTTCAGCGCCTTCAGGACGATCTCTGCGCCCGTCATCCTGTTATTCGTATCCGTCATCATCGTCATCCGTTCACTTCTGGATTTACCGGCGGCTCCTCCGAGCCGGTTTGAAGACATAAAAAAAGGCCCCTTGAGGAGCCTGTCTTTCCGCGCATGGGTGGCTATCGCCGGACGGTTACACCGTCCTGCCCATGCGCGTTCCCACCACGATAAGTGCGTTCGAAATCTTCATGGCCGTGAGTGTTAGCCGGATATGCCCCATTCGTCAACGCAGACCGTCAGCAAAAACGTCATCTCATTGAGATCGCTCGCAGTTCGCGCCGAAAGTCACGAGGTCCTACACAAGTTGTTAAGCCGGCAAGGCTACAGTCGCGAGATTGGAGGAACCTGATCTCCATATCACCTTTCGATTGCCACCCCATTTGCAGGGCCGTTACTGTTGTTGAACAACGACCTTCACCGTTCGATCTCTGCCGGGGAGCAAGAGCGTCGCGATGCCCAGAAAATCGGTAACCGGATGCTGGGCCGTGTCGTCGCCTGCAACGGCTCGCATGCGACGATCGCAGCTGTCGCCGAGCATGGCGACACCGATCTCACCGAACTCTGGTCCGTCGGCCGGCTGATCTCCATTTCCGTCGGCAGCAACCGCGTCGTCGCGCTTGCCTATTCGATGCAATCTGGCGAACGCCAGTGGGCGGAAGGCGAAGACACGAAATTCCACATCGAAGTCGAGCTGCTCGGCGAGGTCCGTGTCGGGCATGATGGCCGCGAAGAGTTTTCGAGCGGCATTTCCGCCTACCCCTATCTCGGCGCCATTGCCCATCGTATCCGCTCGGCCGACCTTCTGCGCATCTACGATGCCGGCAAGAACGATACGTGCACGATCGGCAAGCTCAGCCAGGATGAAAGCATCGATGCGGCGATCCATGTGCCTTCAATGCTGTCGAAGCATTTCGCCATCGTCGGCTCCACCGGCGTCGGCAAGTCGACAGCCGTTTCGCTTCTCCTGCACAAGGCGATCGAAGCTGACCATCGGCTCCGCGTTCTGATCCTCGATCCGCACAACGAATTTGCGGCAGCCTTTCCCGATCATGCGGTCATTATCGATACCGACACGCTCGACCTGCCTTTCTGGCTGATGCGCCTTGAGGAATTCTCGGAGGTCATTTTCCGTGGCCGCCCGGCTATCCCCGAAGAGCTCGACATCATGCGCGACCTCATCCCGGAAGCAAAACGCGCTTTCAAGGGCAGCGATTCGGGCCTGATGCGCCGCTCGGCTTCGGAAAAAAGTTCACTGACCGCCGATACGCCCGTCCCTTACCGCATGGCCGATCTGCTGGCCCTGATCGACGAACGGCTCGGCAGGCTGGAGGGTCGCTCCGACAAGCCGTTCCTGCGCGCTCTGAAAATGCGCATCACGTCGGCTATCAACGATCCGCGCTACCATTTCATGTTCTCCAACAACACGATCCAAGACACGATCATGGAGACGATCGCGCATATCTTCCGCATTCCCGGCGACGACCGGCCGATCTCGACGTTCCAGCTTGCCGGCATCCCATCGGAAGTCGTGAACTCTGTCGCCTCTATCCTCTGCCGCATGGCGTTCGAGCTTGCGCTCTGGAGCAATGGCGCAATTCACATGCTCGTTGTCTGCGAGGAAGCGCACCGCTACGTACCGGCGGACCGGGAGCTCGGGTTTGCGCCGACCGTGCAGGCCATCTCCCGCATCGCAAAGGAAGGCCGGAAATACGGCGTTTCCCTTGGCATCATCACGCAGCGCCCCGGCGAGCTTGACCAGACGATCCTGTCCCAGTGCTCGACACTGTTTGCCATGCGCCTGTCGAATGAACGGGATCAGGTCATCATCAAGTCGGCGATCCCGAATTCGTCGATTTCGACGACGAGCTTCCTGTCGTCGATCGGCAATGGCGAGGCAATCGCGTTCGGCGAGGCCATCTCGGTTCCCATGCGCATGCGCTTCTCACGCGTCGAGAAACGCTATCTTCCAAAGACCAACAGTCTTGCAAACAAGGGCAGCGAAGAAACGCCCGACACGGTTGATTTGCGTTCGATCGTGTCCCGCATGCGCTCGGTCACAGCGCCGGAAATCTCATCGTTCCAGCAGAGCTATTCCGCCAATCCACCCGCCCCGGAGGCAGGTCTGCCGATCCCCCCCGAAGACAGGCAGGCTGTGCCGGCCGCCGATGACGCGGAACTGAATGACTGGCGGCGTGAAATCGGCAGCGGTATACCGCCGCTCGATGCGCCTGCCCCGCGCTCGCCGGAGCCGCCCTCGTTGGCACCCTACACATCCGACATGCTGCCGACCCCGCGTGCAGCGGAGCGGCTTGCACCGCGCTTCCCGGAACGCGACAGGCCGGTTGAGCGCTTTGCCGAGCGTCCCGCGGAGCGCCAGACCGACCGGCTCACGGATCGCCCGCCCGCCATTCACGACCGTTTCGCCGATCTTCGTCGGCAGGTTTCGTCCGAGACCCCTCGACCAGGCTCGCCGTCACTGGAACCGCGTCCGAACGCATTCCTGCGGCGCGAAGCTCCGCCAAGGGAAGGTTCGTTGCGCGATGGTCTTCTCAAGAAGCCGCTGAGCAGTCTCTACGACAAGGACTGATCCCGAGCGAGCGCCCTCACGTCGCGAGGCGCTCCCAGCTTTCGTCCATCTGGTTGCGGAACCAGGTCATCTGACGCTTGGCGTATTGCCGCGTCAGCGCGGAGCCACGCTCGATGACCGCGTCGCGGGTCATCCGTCCCGCGAGCATTTCGACGATCTCCCGCACGCCGATCGCCTTCATGATCGGCAGGTCCGGGGCCGGATCGCAGGCGAGCAGCGATTCGACCTCCTCGACTGCGCCCCCATCCAGCATCTTGACGAAGCGGGCATTGATACGATCGTGCAGGATCTTTCGATCCGGCAGAACGACGATTTTGCGCGCTCGCAACGGATCGATGATGACCGGGCCTGCCTTGCCCTGAAACTCGGTGATGGATCGGCCTGTTTCTTCCAGCACCTCCAGTGCCCGCAGGATTCGCTGTCCGTCCATCGGCTTCAGATTGGCGGCCACCGCCGCGTCACGTGCCGATAACTCCGAGTGAAGCGCCTGCGGTCCCTCCTCCTTGAGCCGCAAGCGCACACGGCACCGAATATCCTGGGAAATCTCCGGCATGTCCGACAGACCGCCCGTGAGCGCCTTGAAGTACAGCCCCGTGCCGCCGACGAAGACCGGAATCCGCCCCTGTTCTTTCAAGACCGGCAGGAGTGCGGATACGTCCCGCTGCCATTCGCCCGTCGAATAGGCGTGCGTCGCCGGCACATGCCCATAGAGGTAATGGGCGATGTCCCCTGTCTCTTCCTCTGACGGACGCGCGGTGATGATCCTGAGCGTGTCGTAAACCTGCATGCTATCGGCATTGACGACGACGCCGCCGCATTCGCGTGCCATGCGAATGGCAAGCGCCGACTTGCCGCTGGCAGTTGGCCCGGTTATCAGGATCGCATCAGTATTTTGCATAAGGTCGGTCATATGGCTTTCGTTGCCACGCTCATTGCCCATCCGTCAAACCCCGTTCTCACTCCGGCCATCGCCGAACGGGCCGCCGAAGCGGTCAACGCCTCCGGTCTGTACTGGCTGGCAGACGGGATCGCCTGCGATATCGCCCTTCGCGACGGCACCGATCCGTCGGCTGCGGAAGAAACACTCCGCGGCTTGATCGGCGAGGAGCGGATCGATGTTGTGGTGCAGCAGGCGGAAACCCGGCGCAAGTCGTTCCTCATCGCAGACATGGATTCCACCATGATCGGCCAGGAATGCATCGATGAACTCGCCGACGTCGTCGGTTTGAAGGACAAGGTGGCGACGATAACGGCACGTGCCATGAACGGCGAGATCGCATTCGAGCCGGCGTTGAGAGAACGGGTGGCGCTCTTGAAAGGCCTGCCGATCGGCGTCGTCGACGAGGTCATCGAGAAGCGGATCACGCTGACATCGGGTGGACCGGAACTGATCGCGACGATGAAGGCGAAGGGTGGGTACACGGCACTCGTGTCCGGTGGCTTTACCGTCTTTACCAGCCGCATCGCCGCAATGCTCGACTTCGACGTCAACCGCGCCAACATCCTCCTCGAACAGGATGGTATCCTTACCGGCGACGTCGCCGAACCAATCCTCGGCAAACAGGCCAAGGTGGATGCGTTGGAAGAGATCGCCCGCGAACTCGGCATCACCCCTGATGATACGATTGCTGTCGGCGATGGCGCAAACGACCTTGGCATGCTCGGCATCGCAGGCTCCGGCGTGGCCCTCCACGCCAAGCCCACTGTTGCGGCCCAGGCCAAGATCCGAATCGACCACGGCGACCTGACCGCGCTCCTCTATATCCAGGGCTACCGGAAGACGGATTTCGTCATTCCCGGCTGAGGCTCCACAGAGGGATGAGCAACACCATGCAGCCGCAGCCTATCGCAACCACGCTCCTTGAAACTTCACGCCTCGTCCTGCGCCGCTGGCTCCCCACGGACCGGGACCTGTTCCGCGAAATCAACGCGGATCCTGACGTGATGGCGTTCTTTCCGTTCCGTCGCAGCCACGACGAATCGGATGCGTTCCTCGGGAAACTGAACGACATGTTTTCCGAAAACGGGCTTGGCTTTTACGCGCTCGAACTCAGGGAAACCGGCGAGCCACTCGGGTTTTGCGGGCTGACCTATGCCAATATGCCGGGGATTTTTCCGGCCGAAACGGTGGAGATCGGCTGGCGTCTGGCTGCCCGTTACTGGGGCAATGGCTATGTGACGGAAGCGGCAGAAGCGCTGCTTGATTTCGCCTTCGTGGAGAAGGACATCAAGGCTGTCGTCTCGTTCGCCGTAGCGGACAATAACCGCTCGACGGCTGTCATGAAGCGCCTTGGAATGCATCGGGCGGCCGGCATGGATTTCGACCATCCGCGCGTGCCGGAGACGCATCCCCACCTCAAGCGCCATGTCGTCTATGCAATGACACCGGAGGAATGGACAAGGCGGAACGCCCGCCTTGTCGAGAAAGCCTGAACTCTCAGGCTATTCCAGCGGAAGTGCCACGAACCGCAGGTTTCCGGTCTTGTCGGCCACCATGACATGCGCGTTGCGGCGGCCTTCCTTCTTCAGCACGTCGAAGCGCTTGGCGACCTCACCCGGGTTCTCGACGAAGTCCTGGGCGATTTCGACCACCACGTCGCCGGCCTTGAAGCCCTTGGCAGCGGCAACCGAACCAGCCTTCACCTCGGACACCACCACGCCCTCGACGCTTTCCGCGATCCCGAACGTCTTGCGGTGCGCCTCATCCAGCACGCTCAGCGTCATGCCGTAAACCGTGACGGGCTCGCTGCTTTTCTCGCCGGCGTCCGGGGAGCCGCTGTCATTCTTGCCCTGGTCATCCGGGGACTGATCGTCAGGGCTTTGTGCGTCTGGCGACTGTCCTTCGGGTGCTGCCGGCTCATCGCCATCTGCGGCATCGGCCGTATCATCGAGTTGCCCGAGCGTGATGCGGACGGTCTGCTCCTTGCCGTCGCGCAGCAAACGCACCTCGACATCCTTGCCCACAGGGCTTTCGGCAACAATCCGCGGCAGATCGCGCATCGAACTGACCGACTGTCCGTCGAAGGCGAGCACGACATCGCCCGACTTGATTTCACCGTTCTTGATCGGACCGTTTTCAACGACGCCGGAAACCAGGGCTCCACGGGCCTTGTCGAGCCCCAGGCTCGCTGCAATATCGTCGGTGACCGGCTGGATGCGGACACCGAGCCAGCCGCGGCGGGTCTCGCCGAACTCGATCAGCTGATGGACGATGTTTTCCGCAAGTTCTGTCGGGACGGCAAAGCCGATCCCGATCGAGCCGCCGGAGGGCGAAATGATCGCCGTGTTGATCCCGATCACCTCGCCGCGCATGTTGAACAGCGGTCCGCCGGAATTGCCCTTGTTGATCGCCGCATCCGTCTGAATGAAGTTGTCGTAGGGCCCTGCATTGATGTTTCTGCCGCGTGCGGACACGATGCCGAGCGTCACCGACCCGCCAAGACCGAACGGATTGCCGATCGCCATGACCCAGTCGCCGATCCGGATCTTCTTGGAATCACCGAAGGGAACGGCCTTGAGCGGCGTCTTGGACTCGACCTTCAGCACGGAGAGGTCGGTTTTTGTGTCGGTGCCGACCAGCCGGGCCTTCAACTTACGGCCATCCGGGAAAATCACCTCGATATCGTCGGCGCCTTCGATAACGTGGTTGTTCGTCACCACATAGCCGGAGGAATCAATCACGAAGCCGGAGCCGAGCGAAGACACCTTCTGGTTTCCGCCCTGATTGTCCTTGTCGTCGAAAAAGTCGTCGAAGAATTCCTGGAAGGGTGAGCCCTCCTGGATCTGCGGCTGCGGGCCGGCACCCTGGTCCTTGACGCTCTGCGACGTCGAGATGTTGACGACGGCGTCGAGCAGACCTTCCGCCAGGTCGGAGATCGGCGCTGGACCGGCGGGCACTGCGGACGGGCTGACCGGAGGTGGCGGATTGAACTTGTTGCCGACTGGCGCTGGTGGCGCGGGCAGCATGCCGCCGGGCTGGGTGGCCGGCTGGCTGTTCGCCTGTGGAGCCGGCGCCTGTCCCGGAGGTGCCGGGGCTTCCCCCTGCGGAGCGGGCGCCTGTCCCTGAGGCGCTGGCGCCTGTGGCCGAGGAGCCGGGGCCTGGACCTGCTGCGGCTGGGCCGGGCTTTGCGCCAGTGCCTGAAGCGGACTGACCATGACGGCAACCACTAGACCGAGGCTCACGGAACCCTTCAAGGACGATAGTTTCGAATGGCCCATTGGCATCCTCGTTTTCTGTCACGGTGTCTGCCGCGGCAGAAAAGCATCCGTGCAACCCACAACGTTACGCATTGATAACTCGCGCCCCGTTCTGAAGAAAGCATAGGGCGGAATAACGGCCGGGAAAATTACCTTTTCGTGAAACCGCGACCATCAGCGAACATGGATGTGGATGACGGGTGAAAAGGGCAGTTGCGAAAAGGGCGGCCATGACAGGCCGCCCTTTTCTTGAGTGCTTAGTTCGTCGGTTGCACCGGTGCCGGCTGGGCTGGCGTCGGCTGGGCCGGTGCAGGCCGTCCCGCTGCAGGCGGCGTTACCACTCCGTCCGACGAGTTGAAGAACCGGAAGAACTGTGAATCAGGCGAAAGCACCAGGGTCGTATCCTTCCCGGCCATCGAGGCGACATAGGCGCGCATCGACCGGTAGAACTGGAAGAACGACGGATCACGCTGGAACGCTTCCCCGAAGATGCGGTTACGCTCGGCATCGCCCTGACCTCGGATGATTTCCGAATCGCGCTGCGCTTCCGATACGAACTCGACAACCTGGCGGTCGGCGATAGCACGGCGGCGCTGGCCTTCTTCGCTACCACGGGCGCGGATGAGTTCCGCTTCCGCGAGACGCTCGGCACGCATGCGCGCAAACGTCTGCTGCGAGACTTCCTGCGTCAGATCCGTACGGCGGATGCGAACATCCTGGATCTTGACCCCAAGCGTTTCGGCGGCAACGTCGAGATCACGCTTGACCTCGGTCATCATCGACGCACGCTCTTCGGAGAGTGCTTCAGTAAAGCTGCGCAGACCGTAGACGCGGCGCAGACCGGCGTCGAGACGCGTGCTGATACGCGATTCGGCAGACACGCGATCGCCCGAAACCGCTTCCCGGAAACGCTGCGGGTTTTCGATCCGGTAGATCACGAACGCGTCGACTTCATAGAAGGCACCGCCGCGGACCTGAACGCGGATATTGTCGAGATCCAGGCGAAGTGCGCGGTCTTCGATATACTGAACGCGATCCGCATCGGCAAAGGCGAAGGGAAGCTTGAAATAGATCCCCGGCTCGTTCTTCACGCTCTGGATTTCACCGAAGCGAAGCACGAGCGCCTGCTGCCGTTCGTTGACGACGAAGACGGACGAGTAGACGAGGAAAAGGAGAACGGCGAGACCGATCAGGAAAGCGGGCAATTTGTTCGAGATCATCAGTTGCCCCCCTGTGCGGCTGCCGGCCGGTTGATTTCATTGAGCGGCAGATAAGGGACGACGTTCTGACCCTGCTCGATGATGACCTTGTTGGAGTTCTTCAGAACGTTCTCCATGGTCTCGATGAAGATGCGTTCGCGCGTCACGTCCGGTGCGTTCACATATTGGTCGTAGATCGACACGAAGCGCTGCGCTTCACCCTGAGCCTCGTTGACCGTCTGGTCACGATAGGCGGACGCCTCTTCGCGGACCTGCGCGGCCTGACCACGGGCGCCACCAAGCTTCTGGTTGGCGTAGCGATTGGCTTCCTCGACGATACGGTCTTCGTCCTGCTCGGCGCGCTGAACCTCTTCGAACGCGTCTGCCACTTCACGCGGCGGCGCTGCATCTTCGATCGGCACGGCGTTGATGGCAATGCCTGCGCCGTAACGGTCCATCGTGCCCTGAATGATGTCGCGCACCTGGGTCGACATGCCTTCACGAGCGTCGCGGAAAATATCCTGAGCCGGACGGCGTCCGACGACTTCGCGCATGGCGCTGTCTGCAACCTGCTGCAGCGTCTGGGCCGGGGCCTCGACGTTGAAGAGATAGGCGCGTGGATCGGTGACGGTGAAGAGGACCGAAAACTGGACGTTGACGATATTCTGGTCGCCGGTCAGCATCCATCCGGCATTCGAATTGGTGGCACTGCTGCGCGCACCGATATTCTGCTGCTGCTCGGTGACCTTGACGATCTCCACCGTTTCGAACGGCCAAAGATGGAAGTGAAGGCCCGGCATGGACAGTTCTTCCTTGGGCTTTCCAAATCGAAGTTCGACGCCCCGCTCGTCCGGCTGAACCGTATAGATCGATTCGAATGCCAGGAATGCGAGAACGGCCAGAAAGACGACCGCGACTGCTCCGCCGTTGAAACCACCAGGCATAAAACCCTTCAGCCGGTCTTGGCTGCGCCGCAGGATGTCTTCGAGGTCAGGCGGTCCGCCATTTCCCCCTCCGCCACCACCGCCGCCGCGCGGACGGTTCGGGCCTTGTCCCCAAGGTCCTTGATTGTTACCGCCGCCGCCGCCGCCCCATGGGCCGCCGCCGCCATTCTGATTGCTCCAGGGCATCAAAACCTCTTTGTTAGTGCTACTCCCTAACCGGTCGCCTGTCCGAGCCGCCTGAAATGCAGCAGCTCGCGGTCCGTGCCCCCGGTCATGCCGTTATAAGTATCGGAAGAGCCGCTTTCAACGCAGCTTCAATAACTTCCCGGTGTTCGGTAACGAATTATGTCACTTTGGCATCGATCGGCGGCTGTAGACAGCAAAACGGGTGGCAAAGCTGTCGCGCTCGCCGGCCGGGACGAAGATCTCCTCGATCTTTTCGTACACGGTTGGATCGATTGCTGGAAACATCGTATCACCGTCTGCAATATCCGCTTCCACATGGGTTACGTAAAGTCGGTCTGCCAGATCGATTGCTTTCGCGTAGATTTCACCGCCGCCGAGAATGCCGACCTCTTCAGCACCGGTCGCTGCAGCGATCTCCCTCGCCCTAGATATCGCCTGCTCGAGGGACGCCGCCGTCTCCACACCCTCGACCGAGAGATCGCGATTGCGGGTGACCACGACATGCGGGCGGCCGGGCAGCGGCTTGCCGCCGAAGCTGTCGAGCGTCTTTCGCCCGACCACCATCGGCTTGCCGAGCGTCATCGCCTTGAAACGTTTGAGGTCGGTCGACAATCGCCACGGCATGTCGCCATCTCTGCCGATGACATTGTTGCGCGACACCGCGACGAAGATTGCGACCGGAACCGCCATCAGACTGCAATCGGTGCTTTGATGCTGGGATCAGCGACGTAATTCTCCAGCGCAAAATCCTCGAAGCGGAAGGAGAAGATGTCCTTCACATCAGGATTGATACGCAGTGTCGGCAGCGGCTTCGGCTCGCGCGTCATCTGCAGCTGCGCCTGTTCGAAATGATCCGAATAGATATGCGCGTCGCCAAGCGTATGCACGAAATCGCCAAGCTTCAGCCCGGTCACCTGCGCCACCATCATGGTCAGGAGCGCGTAAGAGGCGATGTTGAACGGAACTCCCAAAAATATGTCCGCCGACCGCTGGTAGAGCTGACACGACAGCCGCCCCTCCGACACGTAGAACTGGAACAGGCAATGGCAGGGCGGCAGCGCCATGTCGTCAACCTGTGCAGGATTCCAGGCTGTGACGATGTGCCGGCGCGAGTTCGGGTTGACCTTCAGGTTCTCGATCAGGTTGGCGATCTGATCCACATGACCGCCATCAGGCGTCGGCCATGAGCGCCACTGATATCCGTAAACCGGACCGAGATCGCCTTTTTCGTCTGCCCATTCATCCCAGATGGAGACACCATTTTCCTTGAGATAGGCAATGTTCGTATCGCCCTTCAAAAACCACAAGAGCTCATGGATGATCGAGCGCAGATGCAGCTTCTTCGTGGTGAGGACCGGGAAACCCTCGTTCAGATCGAATCGCATCTGGTAGCCGAAGACCGAGCGGGTACCGGTCCCGGTGCGGTCGCCGCGGTCGGCGCCAGTCTCCATCACGTGCCGGAGAAGGTCGAGATACTGCTTCATAGGTCTTCCGCCGATTGGTCGAGATCGTCCTACATAATAGCACGAAGCCTACTCACCAATCACCTCCCCGTCACCGGCGCGGCTTTTCCAAGCTTTTCACGTTGATGATAGGAATATGACGAGACCTCTTTTCATCCGGTTCGCAAACCCCTATATCACTCGTGCCGGACTTCGGTTCGGATATGGCGATAAACGGTCGATGAAATAAGCCTATTGGACCCGGGGGCGGTACCCGGCGCCTCCACCACAAACCGGTCGGTCAATCTGGACCGGCTTGTGATGGGGGCGAAATAGGATCGACAAGGGTGTAAAGATCGAACTTTTGCTCGGCATGATACCGCCGTTATCGGGTCACAAGTGTAGTTGCAAATGACAACAACGCTAAGGGTTACGCTCTCGCTGCCTAATGGCGGTGCGGGAAACCCGAACTAAGTCCTTACGGTTAGCCCCGTAAGGCGGGGTCCGGAGGCACCTGGCAACAGAAGCCTTCACCTTCGCTCCCCGGTGGAATATCATGACATGACTCGACGCCGAAGCGGACTTCCCCGCGGGCGCGTCTCGTGACATAAGCGGCGTTTGAAGAGCAATAGAAAGACAGGATCGCATGGGGCAGGATCACATCCGCTACGATATTCTGGCACAGGACGCCCTCCGCGGCGTTATCCGCAAGGTTTTGTCCGAGGTCGCGGCAACCGGCAGACTGCCGGGTGACCACCACTTCTTCATCACATTCCTGACCGGCGCACCCGGGGTACGAATCTCTCCGGCGCTGAAGTCGAAATATCCGGAACAGATGACGATCGTCGTCCAGCACCAGTTCTGGGACCTCAAGATCACCGATACGCTTTTTGAAATCGGCCTGTCGTTTAACGATACGCCGGAACGCCTGGTCATCCCGTTCAACACGATCCGCGGCTTCTACGACCCGTCCGTGAATTTCGAACTCGAGTTCGAAGTGCCGATGGTCGAGGAAGGCGAAGTTTCCGCCGAGATCACCGCGATCCCGGTCGATACCACGCCAAAGGTTGTGGATGCGGATGCCGCCACCGGCGAGGACAAGAAGGAAGGCTCCGTCGTCTCCCTCGATTCGTTCCGCAAGAAGCAGTAGGCAGACACGATGTGCGCCGAGATCGTCAACCTTCGGCAGTTTCGCAAAGGCAAGGCGCGTTCGCAAAAGGACGCGGCTGCCGAACAGAACCGCATCAGCTTTGGCCGCACCAAGATTGAAAAGCAGCTGACGACGGCCCTCAACGAAAAAGCGGGGAAAACCCTCGATCAGGGCAAGCTCGAAAAGCCTTCTCCGGAAACGGACGAACGGCGTTAAGGCTTCGTTAGGCTGACTCATGGCAACGGCTTGACCGTGCGCATGCGACATCCTCAATTGCGCTCCATCAATCACCATGAGGGTGACGGGGCCTACACTTGATCCGAAAACATTCTGCGACCCTGCACGGTCATCGAACGAGTTTTTCGCTGGAAGATGAATTCTGGCATGAACTGAAATCCATTGCTGCCAAACGCGGCATCAGTCTGGCCGCCTTGATCGCCGAGGTCGACGACGGTCGTTCGGAAGACAACAATCTTTCCTCTGCACTCCGCCTGCATGTGCTGCGCTGGTTCAAGACCTCGCTGGCCGACTGTCTTGCCGGGCTGCCAGCCAGGCGCTGACGGTCAGCGTCCTCCCGCCCCCCATTTGCTCTGATCAGCGTGCCGCCGCACTCACGGCTGCACGCCCGGCAAACTGGGGTTTGAGGAGCGACCCGTACCCGAAGGCTGCTCCTGGAAAAGGTCGCCGGCGGGTGGCATCGTGAACGGCGCCGGCGCCGATGGCTGCTGGTTCTGCCTTTGGATTTCCCGTTGCCGCTCCTGCTGGAGCCGGGCTGCTTCAGCGCGCCTTGCTGCCTCCTGCCGTTCGGCTTCCTGGCTTCTGCGTTCTGCCTCCGCCGCCTCCTGGCGTGCCCGCTCCTCGGCCTCTGCCTTCACGCGTGCCGCCTCCCGTTCCACGCCACGGAACGTGTAGAGCGCGACTTCGCGGCGCAGCCGCTGTTTCTCGAGCACGCTTGCCTGCAGCGTCTCGACGCGGCGGCGTTCCTGTTCGAAGGCCCGCAGTGACAGGAAGTTTGCCATTGCGGCCATATCGATGCGCTGTTCCGGCTGCTCAAGCGATCCGGAATAACCGAGCGTGACAGTCGGTTCTCCGCCCGCCACAGCCTCTTCACCCGCATCGTAACGGACCGACAGCACGGCATCGATGCGGCTATCGACAAAGTCGAGCACGCCCTCAGCCGAGACCTGTGCGGCGCCGGCCGTTGCGGTAAAATTCTGAACCCGTGCGGCGCCGCCGGTAATCGTCATCGGAATGGTGACGGACCCGAGCCGGGCTGTCCCTTTCAGGACCTCAGTTGTCACGATCGGGCGAACCGCCGCCTCGTTGACCTCACCCTGCAGCCTGTCGGCACCGGCAAGAACTGGCGCGAGCGCATCCGGATTGATCCCGGCAATCTCGAAATTCTTGAGGCGAATCTCGCCGGAGCCGCTGACGCCATGCATGAGTTCGTCCATGGTCTTGCCCGTCGCCTCGATGCTGACAGTGCTGTCCAGCCTGCCCGTCGCGACCGGTGTGCCGCCCTTTTGCCAGACGAGCGGCGCGAGATCGGCGTTTTCGACCTGCAGCTTTGCCTGGACGATACCGGTTGCATCGCCGTTCGACATCATCAGCCGTCCGGACAGCTTTCCGCCCTGCCAGGTTCCGGACGCGTTGTCGATCGTCAGACCACCGGCTTTGCCGTTCACCCTGCCCGAAAAACCGGTAATTGTTCCAAGCGCATCGGCCCGCAGCGTTTTTGCCGACAGATTGATGCCGACATCCGTCGATCCAATCAGCGGCGTGGCGAACGGCGTCTTCGATGGGGCGCCTGTCACGCCATTCTCCATCGGCCCGAATACCGCCTCGCCCATCCAGGCAAGATCGATCGTGTCGACAGACATATCGCCGGTAACGGGCAGGCCGGGAGCGCGGCGATCGGCGGACAGCGACCCGCCGACAGCGTTTCCGGCAAGCTCGCCAGTGAGGCCCGAAACTTTCACAGTGTCCGCCGAAAGCTCGACATCGGCTGCGAGATCGACAGGCAGT
The DNA here is from genome assembly GCF_001423425.1 of Rhizobium sp. Leaf306. Classification (GTDB taxonomy): domain Bacteria; phylum Pseudomonadota; class Alphaproteobacteria; order Rhizobiales; family Rhizobiaceae; genus Neorhizobium; species Neorhizobium soli. The sequence goes on along the minus strand of NZ_LMNX01000002.1, from coordinate 595,525 downwards.
CCGCTGCCAAATTGCGGCAGGCTGACACCGGTAACCAGAAGATAGGGCTCGATATCGGCGCTCTTGAGCGACACCCGCGCGCGCCCTTCGCCAAATCCGGCATTCTGGATATTCACGTCGCCGGCCATCAGCAGAGATGTCTTGGGCGTCGTGAAGCTCAGTTCGGTGGTGGCCGCTTGCTGTTCCTTTTGCTGCAAGGTCAGCGCCAACCTTCCCGCGCCGTCACCATCGAAAGGCAAGGGATCGAGACCGGCTTGACCCAGCAGGACCGTCGCCTTCGGGTTGGCAAGCGATGCAGACAGCGTCATCGCGTTGCCTGCCGTGAGATCGAAGATGCCGGGTAGCTTTAGATCCGCATCGACCGTGCTGCCATTCGCCTTGCCGCGCAGCTTGATATTGGCACCGCCAAGACCGCTGCCGCCGAGCGAAATATCGGCGATCAGATCTGAATCCGCATACCAGCTGCCGTTTCGGGCCAACCGGTCGAGCAACGGATGATGCGGCAGCCGATCCCGCAGCATGGTGATGAAAGACGTAGGGTCCGGTGAACGGAAACTCACCGACCCGGTCCCGCCGTAGGAAACCAGCGAGCCCTCGAACATGCCTTTGGCGGACAAGGTGGCACCCTCGATATCTCCGACAGTCAGCCGCTCCAGCGACAACACGCCCTCGGCCACGCTAAACGCGGTATCGACCTTGGTTGCGACGACGCCTAGAGCCGTCAGCCGGTCGGCCTTGAGGCTTGCTGCGACCCGGTGATCCAGCACGTCCTGACCGGCATCGTCGCCGGTGACCAGCGACGCGAGCGCGCGCATGGCGTCGATATCGATCTCGTTGCCGGCAAGCGCCATGGAAAGGCTTGGCGCCTGGCCGTTCGGCGACTGGCGCTCCAGCCTTCCTTTTAGCGTTGCAGGGCCTATCCCAAGTTCCAGAGCTTCGAACCGCTGAAGTTCCGGCGTGAGGTTCACCTTGGCCGAGAAGCCGGCGTTTTTCAGCTGCCGGATCGCAGGATCAACGCTGCCGGACAGCCAGTCGGCAAGCCCGGAGGGCTGTGTCGATGCAACCAGCATGTCGCCGACGAAAGCGGTTCGGTTTGCAAGGTTGAGATTTCCCTTGGCCTCCAGCTGGGTGCGGCCCGGCAGGGTGGCAGTCACGTTGTCGACGGCCCAGCCGCGGCCGGCCGGTCTGACGTCGAGATGGATGTCGCGGATCGTTGTGTCGTTGAAGACGATCGCCGGCAGCTTGAGGTTGACCCGCCCCGGTACCTGCGGGATCGGGATCGATGCAACCATCTGCACGAAGGCATTGAGGCGACGCTGCGCGGAGGCGGCCGGATTGCGACCCGTCTTTGCCTGCGGCCCTTCGCTCAGGCGGTTGACGTCGATCTGCTGGCCATCGGCCGTCAGCAGGAATTCCGGCTTCGGCCCTGTATCGAGCGTTGCCTCGCCGGTGACGATGTAAGGGTTTTCCTTCGGACCGACTTCGACCCGGTATTGCGGAATGCGGGCGCGCTCGCCGGTCAGCTCAAAATCGCCGGACACGCGCGGACCGGGCGGCGGCGCCTTGACCGGCTCGGACTCGTCTTCTTCCTGCAGGAAGGCAAGGTTGAACTTGCCATTGTAGCTGGGCTTGTTGTCGACCGCGGCAAGTTCGCCATCGAAATCGACCACGACCGGATGGGCATCCGGCCAGACGCGAAGCCGCAACGGAATCTGCCGTCCCTCGGCAGCGGCTTCACCGCTTGTCAGGCTGAAGCGGGCCTCCTGGCCATCCAGCACCGCATTGCCCTCGCCCCGCCATGGCCCGGCAAGCGTCCCCGCCGACAGGTCGGTGGACAGTCCGGTCATGTGGCGGACCTGGCCGTTGCGATCGTCGATGATCTCGATTTCGCCACCCATGATATGGACGTCTTCGAGAATGACGCTGCGGGCCGCGATCGTCGGGCGACTGCCGCGCAGCCATTCGAACGTGCCGTCCTTCAGGATGCGGAAGCGAACCTTCGGCTTGTCAATGCGCATATCGAAAATGCGGGCCTCGCCGGAGAGAAACGGCGCGAGTTCCATATCCATCGAGAATTGCGCCACCTGCACGAGCGGCTGGCCATCGACGTCCTGGCCGACGCGCACGTCATGCAGTGTAACCGACGGAAATGGGAGGATCCGCGCATCGACCGAGCCGTGGACGGCGACCTTCTTGCCGAGCAGACGGCTGGCCTGATCCTCGAAAGCGACGCGGAAGCTCGACCAGTCGACAAAGAACGGCACCAGCAGCGCCGCAAACAGCGCCGCCACGACCAATCCGCCCAAAGCCAACATGATGCGTCCGAGCACCGGCCTATCTCCCTGTTTCTATGGCAAGAGTAGTTCCACGCGCCGGACTGGCAAGTCAATCATTGGGAAGTGTTATTCCGCGATGCGGAAGATCTTTCCCGGATTGAAGAGGTTTTGCGGATCAAAGCCTTTCTTGATCGACCGCATCAGCTCGACGGCACCGCCCAGTTCCTCGTCGAGATAGGACATCTTGCCCTGCCCGACGCCGTGTTCGCCGGTGCAGGTTCCGTCCATCGCGAGAGCACGGCGGCTCAGGCGTCCCGTAAACGCCTCGACATTGGCAACGGAAGCCGGATCCTTGTCGTCGAAAAGCACGAGAACATGGAAATTGCCATCGCCCGCATGGCCGACGATCGGCGCCAGAAGCCCTGCTTCACGAATATCGGCCTGGGTTTCGGCCACGCATTCCGCCAGCCGCGAGATCGGCACGCAGACATCGGTCGAAAGCCCGTTGAGCGACGGATCGAGCGCGCGGCCGGCCCAGTAGGCATTGTGGCGGGCGTTCCACAGCTTCGTGCGTTCCTCGGCATTGGCAGTCCAATGGAACTCGTCGCCGCCACAGTCGGAGGCAATCTCGGCAAACTGTTCCGACTGGATGCGGACCGTTTCCTCGGTGCCGTGGAATTCGAGAAACAACGTCGGCTTCTCCGGGTAGGATAGGCCCGAATAGGCATTGCAGGCGCGGATCTGCACGTCGTCCAAAAGTTCGATACGGGCAACCGGAATGCCCATCTGAATGGTCATGATGACGGCATCGCAGGCAGCCTCGACGCTCGGGAAGGCGCAGACGCCACCGCCGATCTTCTCCGGAATGCCCTGAAGCTTCAGCGTCACCGAGGTGATCACGCCGAGCGTCCCTTCGGAGCCCACGAAGAGCCGGGTCAGATCGTAGCCGGCCGAGGATTTGCGGGCGCGACGCGCGGTGCGGATCTCTTCGCCATCGGCGGTCACCACGGTCAGCGCCAGGACATTGTCCTTCATCGTGCCGTAACGCACCGCGTTGGTGCCCGACGCACGCGTCGACGCCATGCCGCCGATCGTTGCGTTGGCACCGGGATCGATCGGAAAGAACAGGCCGGTATCGCGCAGTTCGCGGTTGAGCTCCTCACGCGTGATCCCTGGCTCGACGGTGACGTCGAGATCTTCAGGGCTGATGCGAAGGACCTTGTTCATGCGGCTGAAATCGATCGAAATGCCGCCGGACGGCGCATTCACCTGACCTTCCAGAGAGGAACCGACGCCAAACGGGATCATCGGAACCCGATGTTCGCCGCACACCTTCACCACGGTCTTCACGTCGTCGCTCGTCTCGACGAACACGACGCCATCGGGAAGCTGGCCCGGAAGATAGGTGGTCGTGTGTGCATGCTGTTCGCGGAACGACTGGCCGGTCTGGAACCGTTCGCCGAAAGCCTGTTTCAAGATCCCGAGGACCGCGGCAATGCCCTCCTCGTTCCGTTGGCCTGCCTTCACGTCGCGAATTGCCATGCTACGTCTCCTCAAGATGCTAGGGCTTGGTTAGGAGACACGGCAAGGTTTGTCCAGAACGAACAACCCCGCATCGGTACGGTGGGCCTATCGCGCGAAGCGGCGAGCACCGGCGACGCAGAGGATGACGGCCAGCGTGACCACGATCATCATCGGGCTGATGCTTTCACCGAGCAGCAGGGCGGCAAGCACGAGGCCGAAGAATGGCTGCGTCAGCTGCAGCTGGCCCACCGCAGCAATGCCGCCCTGCGCCAGCCCGCGGTACCAGAAGATGAAACCGATCAGCATGCTGAAGAGTGAGACATAGCCGAGGCCAAGCCATGCCGGCATGCGGATTGCTGAGAAATCCGGCGGCAGCTGCGTAAGCGTGATGACGACCATCACCGGCAGAGATAGAACAAGCGCCCAGCAGATCACCTGCCATCCCCCAAGCGTCCGCGACAGGCGGCCACCTTCCGCATAACCGAGGCCGCAGACGAGAACCGCGGCAAGCATCATGCCGTCGCCATAGGGTGACGCCATCACACCCTGCGACAGCGCAAAACCGGCAACGCAAGCGCTCCCGGCAATCGCGAAGATCCAGAATGCCCGCCTGGGTCTCTCGCCACCGCGCAGAACCGCAAAGCATGCCGTCGCGAGCGGCAACAGAGCGATGAAGACGATGGAATGGGCCGATGTCACGTGCTGGAGTGCCAGCGCAGTGAGAAGCGGAAAACCCACCACGACGCCGAGCGCGATGACCACAAGAGACACGAGGTCGCGGCGCGACGGCCATTTCTCCCGGAAAACAAGGAGAATGCAGAGCGCGAGGATGCCGGCAATCGCGGCGCGGGCAACGGTCAGAAAAACCGGATCGAACTGCGTGACGGCAACCCTTGTCGCCGGCAGCGACCCGCTGAAGATGATCACGCCGATCATGCCGTTGATCCAACCTGAAAGAGAACGATCCATAAGCCTGCATACCCCTACCAAAAGCCTTCGACGCTTATGCACGCAAGCCTCTGGCCGCGACAGCTACACTCAGGTACGATTTGACAAAACTGTAATGGTGCATGAGGCAGTACGGATGGACTTGGGGACGCAAGGTGGGCAGAAGGTCGCTATGGTCGTTGCGACCATTCGGCAACGGATTTCCGGGCGCAGCCTTGTGCCCGGAGCAAAGCTTCCCTCCGTGCGCAGCCTCGCGGCAACTCTTAAAGTCTCCACCTCCACCGTCGTCGATGCCTACGACCGGCTGACGGCAGAGGGCGTGATCACCTCCCGCCCCGGCTCCGGTTTCTACGTTGCCAGCCAGACGGCACCGTTGTCGCTCGCGCAGATCGGTCCGAAGCTCGACCGCGCCGTCGATCCCTTGTGGGTGTCGCGGCAATCGCTCGATGTCCGGCGCGATGGCCTCACGCCGGGTTGTGGCTGGCTACCGCCATCCTGGTTACCGGACGAGACCCTGCGGCGATCGCTTCGCACGCTGTCCCGCGGCGATACGGCAGCGCTTACGGACTACGGTTCTCCGCTCGGCCTGGCACCGCTTCGAAGCCTGATTGCGCGCAGAATGGGAGAGCGCGGCATCGAGGCGTCGCCCGACCAGATCGTATTGACAGATTCCGGTACCCAGGCGATCGACCTTCTATGCCGGTTCCTGATCGAGCCCGGAGACACGGTCCTTGTGGACGACCCGTGCTATTTCAATTTCCAGGCAATCCTGCGCGCTCACCGAGCCCGGATCGTCGGCGTGCCCTATACGCCGAACGGGCCTGATCTAGACGCTTTCTCAAACGTCCTCGCTGAGCACCGCCCTCGCCTCTACATCACCAATTCGGCGGTCCACAATCCGACGGGGGCAACGCTCAGTCCCGTCACTGCGCATCGCGTCCTGAAACTAGCCGAACAGTTCGGCCTGACGATCGTCGAGGACGATATCTTTGCGGATTTCGAGCACACGCCGGCACCGAGGCTGGCCGCCTTCGACGGTCTGGACCGGGTCATTCATATCGGCAGCTTTTCGAAAACGCTGTCCGCTTCGTTCCGCTGCGGCTTCATCGCCACGAAGCGCGAATGGATCGAGGGTCTGACGGACCTCAAGATCGCGACCTCGTTCGGCGGGCCATCGCTTGCGTCCGAACTGGTCTATCAGGCGCTGAGCGATGCCAGCTACCGAAAGCACCTGGACACGATAAGGGGGCGGCTCGCCGGCGCAAGGGTCGAGGTATCGGCACGGCTAAGAGCGATCGGCATCGTGCCGTGGATCGAGCCGCAGGCAGGCATGTTTCTGTGGTGCCAGCTGCCCGATGGTCTCGATTCCGCGGACGTGGCGCGGGCGGCACTGAAGCACAACATCGTGCTCGCCCCGGGCAATGTCTTCAGCCCGTCGCAATCAGCGGCGAGCTCCATGCGCTTCAACGTGTCACAATCGCTCGACGGCCGGATCTACGACGTCCTGAAGCAGATTTTCGCCGACATGCGACCCCCCGAAAACGCTGCCTGAAGGCAAGCCCCTACTCCGCAGCCATCAGCTGCTGCTCTTTCGTATCGTTGGCGCGTCCTTTGCGGGCGCTTTCCAGCTCGTCCTGCAGACGCTGTTCCTCATGCATCTGCGGCTTGGAGAAGCGGGCAATCAGAAGGTAGGCGACGGGGGTTATGTAGAGCGTCACCATGGTTGCCATGCCGAGGCCACCGACGATCACCCAGCCGAGCGCGATACGGGCTTCGGCACCGGCGCCCTTGGCAAGAACCAGAGGCACGCCGCCGATCACGGTGGCGATCATCGTCATCATCACCGGTCGAAGACGGATCGCGCACGCCCGTTCGATCGCCTCGCGGCAGGAGGCGCCCTCGTTGCGGAGATGGTTGGCAAACTCGACGATCAGAATGCCGTTTTTCGCCATTACCCCGACAAGCAGCACAAGCCCGATCTGGCTATAGACGTTGAGACTGGAGCCCGTCAGCACCAGCGCGAAGGCAGCACACGCTAGTCCCAGCGGCACGGTGGACATGATGATGATCGACGACAGGACGCTTTCGAACTGCGCCGCAAGCACCAGGAAGATGATGGCGATCGCAAAGCCGAATGTCAGCGCCATGCCGCTCGAGTTTTCCTTGAGTGTCGCAGCCTCTGCTAGCGGAATGAGACGCGATCCGGCAGGCAGAAGTGGCTGGGCAAGCTCGGTCGCCACCTGGACCGCCTGACCGAGCGAGACCCCATCCTTAAGGCTCGCCGAGAAGGAAACGGCCGCGAGCCTTTGTTCACGGGTGAGCCTTGGCGCGACGGCCCTTTCTTCAAGTGTCGCCACGGTCGAAAGCGGCACCATGCGGCCATCCTTGGCCTTCAGGAAAATGTTCTCGAGATCCGTCGGATCGTCGATCGGACGAGTGGTCGATGTCAACTTGACCGGCGTCGCCTCGCCGTCGACAAACACGTCCACCACAGACCGCCCTTCGAGAAGAGACTGCAGCGACGTGCCGAGATTGGTGATGTCGATCCCGAGGTCGGATGCCCGCTCGCGGTTTACCGACACAAAAATTTGCGCCTGTGTCGGCTCGTTGTTGAGACGCGGCGTATCGAACATTCCGCTCGCGCGCAGCTGGTCCACCAGTTTCAGTGCGGCGGCCGTCAGCTGTTCGTGGTTGGTGCCGACCATCGCCATCTGCAACCCGTTGCCGGCGCCGCGGATACGCAGACTGTTCTGCTGCGTCGCAAAGGCGCGAAGCGACGGCACGGTCGCGGTGGCCGCGTTGATATCGCGCACGATATCGGCCTGGCTGCGCTCTCGCTCGGACCACGGTGCAAGGGTCAGAACCATGAAGCCGTTATTGGTGGCGCCACCCTGTCCCGAGATCGAATAGATGTTTTGGATCTCGCCGGAAGCCACCAGCGGCTGCAGTTTTTCTTCGATCTGCTGCAGCTTGTCGCGCATATATTGCAGGCTGATGCCTTCGGGTGCCGTCGCCCGCAGCATGACCATGGCCCGGTCTTCCGGTGGGGTAAGTTCGCTCTTGACTGTCTTGAAGGCCATATATCCGGCACCGCCGAACAGCAGCGCAAAGACGATGACGATCGCCGGCGCGCCAAGGCAGGCATGCAGCGTCACCCGGTAGAAATTGGCAAACAGCGTGCCGAACCGGCCAAGCAGGCCGTCGTTCTTTTCCTGTATCGGCTTTGTCAGCATGCGCGAGGCAAGCATCGGGCAAAGCGTCAGCGCCGTAACCGAAGACAGCGCGACGGCAAACGCCAGAACGAAACCGAACTCGCGGAACAGGCCGCCCATCTGGCCGGGGAGGAAGGATAGCGGAATAAACACGGCGGCAAGCGTCGCGGTCGTCGCCAGCACCGCGAAGAAAACCTCCTGCGTGCCAATCACGGCGGCCGCGCGCGGACCCATCCCCTCGGATCGTCGCCGCACGATATTTTCGAGAACGACGATCGCGTCATCCACCACAAGGCCGGTCGCGAGCACGATCGCCAGCAGCGTCAGAATGTTGATCGAGAACCCGACGGCATAGATCGCGACCAGCGTACCGATCAGCGCCACCGGCATGGTAAGCGCCGGGATCAGCGTCGCCTTCCAGTCGCGCAGGAAGAGATAGATGACCGCAATGACGATCGTTCCCGACAGCGCCAGCGCGATCTCGACCTCGTGCAGCGCGCCTTCGATGAACACCGCGTCATCACTGGTGATGGCAATGCGCGTGCCCTTGGGCAACGTCTTCTGGAGATCGGCGACGGCGGCCCTTACACCTTCCGAAATGCTGAGCGTATTCGATTGCGCCTGGCGCAGAACGCCAAGACCAACGCCCGGAACGCCATTTGATCGCAATGCCGTCGTGCCATCATCCGGCCCGAGCATTACGGTCGCCACGTCGCGCAGCCGGACATTGTTGCCCAGCATGACGTTTTCGAAGTCTTCGGGCTTGGTCAGGCTCGCCGTCGCGCGCACGACGATGTCCTGCGTCGAGGATTCGAGCGACCCGGCGGGCACGTCGAGCGCAGCCGTCGAAAGCGCCTCGGCCAGATCCGCAATCGTCAGTCCGCGACTGGCGAGCGCCGTCTGGTTCACGTCGACGCGGAATACCTTCTCCTGATCGCCGTAGAGTTCCACGTCGGCCACGCCATCCACCGACGCAAGCCGGTCGGACACCTCGTTATCGACCAGAAGCGTCAGGTCTTCCATGGAGAGCGTGTTCGACGTGACGGCAAGCCGCATGATTGGCTGGCTGTCGGAATCGGCCTTGACGATACGCGGCTCGTCCACATCGTCGGGCAGCTGCCCGGTGACGCGTCCAAGCGCATCGCGCACGTCGTTGGCCGCGACCGCAAGATCGGCGGTGTCGTTGAATTCCAGCGTGACGCGGCTCTGGCCGAACTGCGATTCCGACGAAACGGCCTTGAGGCCGGCCACACGGGCAACCGCGCCCTCGATGATATCGGTCACCTCCTGGTCCATCGTCTGGGCAGAAGCGCCGTCATAGGTGGTGCGGATGGTGATGACCGGCTGGTCCACATCCGGCAACTCGCGCACCTCGACCCCCGCCAGAGCGGCAAGGCCTGCGACGACGAGAAGCGTATTCAGAACCGCGGCAAGAACCGGACGACGCACGAAGAGCGCGGTGAAGCCGTTCTGCTTGCCGCCAGACTGGCCGGACTGGTTCGCCGAAGGGTCGTTATTGGAGTTTCCGCTGTGGTTGCTGCTCATCGGCTGGCGACCTCCGGCGGCTTTTCACCGGCAATACGAACGGCACCGTTTGCGCGAACCCGCTGGAGGCCCTCAGTCGCAACGATATCGCCATCCTTCAGATTGGCTGAAACGAGGATCGCATCGGGATTGCGCTGGATCACCCTCACCCGCTCCTTGACCGATTTGTGATCGACGATATGCCAGACGAACGAGCCTTTCGCATCCCACTGGACTGCAAGCGGATCGACGCTTGGAAAGGTCTCGCCCGGAAACCGCATCGTCACGCCGAAAGACATGCCGGCGCGGAGTTCGTCATCAACATTGGGAATTCTGGCACGAATGCGGATCGTACGGCTTGCCGGATCGACCCTGTTGTCGACGGCCTCGACCGAACCCTCGAAGGTGCGGCCTGGACGCGAGACGGAGGCGGCCTCGACCGGCATGCCAGGCTTGACCTGAACCGCGAAACGCTCCGGCGCCCAGAAATCCACCAGCAGCTCGGTACGGTTGTCGATCGTCACGATATTGCTCGCGGTCGTGACGTTGTCACCGATATTGACCGCGACGATGCCGACGATCCCATCGATTGGCGCGACGACCGAGCGACGCTTCAGCGCCAGTTCGGCGTTGGTGACCGTCAGCTGCGCCGTTTCGGACGCAATCTGCGCGTCGAGCACGTCGAGGCGGGAGAAGCTCTTGAGGTTCCGGTAAGTATCGGATTTCTCACGCGCACTGCGCAACACCACCTGCGCCTGATCGCGCAGGATGATCTGCTCATCGTCATCGAGCTGCGCAAGAATCTGGCCCTTTTTGACCATGTCGCCGGATTTGACGAGGATCTCGTTTACGGTGCCCGTCGCCTGCGGCATCACGATAACCGACTGGATCGCCTCGCCGTCACCGATCGCCGACAGTCTGTCGTTGACCACACCGGTTCCGACGGGTCTGGTTGCAACCAACACCACCTGGCTCTCACCGCCGCCCCGCTGCCCGCCGCGCGATGACGAAGCCGGTGAGCCCGCAACCGTTGCGGCCGCCGGCTCGGCGACATCAGGATTGATGGAAGTCACCATGCCTGCGGGAACGCCCATCGAAATCAGTGACCGCCCGGCATCTGCCGACAGGTAGACCCAGAGACAGAGCCCTCCGAGCAGTACCGCAACCGACATCAGAAGCTGGTTCCAGATCCGCATTCATTCCTCGCAAGTCTATCGATAAGTGGTGCAAGTATCCCCGTTTCGCGCCCAACTGGCAAGGTCGAGGAACCTACCTTACTGTTTTGTAACATCACGCGATTTCACGGATGTGTCAGAGCTTCAACGACACGAATCCGAACGATTCCTAGGGGAAACACAGGAATGAAAAGAGAACATCGGCTGGTCTTTCGAGCCCGAATCACTACATTGGCCGGATGAGTAACAGTTACGACGACATTCCTTTCTTCGATGAGGAGCCGGAGCCCGCCCCCCGCAAGGCGCGAGGCGAAGACCAATCGGACCAGCGCCCGGTGCCGGCATCGGCTGGCAACCATGGTTCGGCTCCCGTTCCTGCTGGTAGTTCCGGTGGTGCCTCCGGTGGTTTGGGGATCGCGGCACGGGCCATGGCGGCGCGCGGCGGCAACCGGCCGTCGCCCGACTATATGACTGGCCTTAACCCGGAACAGCGCGAAGCAGTCGAGACTTTGGATGGACCCGTTCTGGTTCTGGCGGGCGCCGGAACCGGCAAGACGCGGGTGCTGACCACCCGTATTGCCCATCTGCTGGAGACCGGCCGCGCCTATCCGAGCCAGATTCTCGCCGTGACCTTTACCAACAAGGCTGCGCGCGAGATGAAGGAGCGCATCGGCGTTCTCGTCGGCGGCGCCGTCGAAGGCATGCCGTGGCTCGGCACGTTTCACTCGATCGGCGTCAAACTGCTGCGGCGCCATTCGGAGCTGGTCGGCCTGCGATCCGATTTCACCATCTTAGACACCGACGACGTCGTGCGCCTGATCAAGCAGCTCATCCAGGCGGAAGGTCTGGATGACAAGCGCTGGCCGGCCAAGCAGTTCGCCGGCATGATCGATGGCTGGAAGAACAAGGGCCTGTTGCCGCCCGACATTCCGGAAGGCGACGCCCGGGCCTTTGCCAACGGCAAGGGCCGCGAACTCTATGCCGCCTATCAGGCCCGCCTGCGCACGCTCAACGCCTGCGATTTCGGCGACCTTCTGCTGCACCCGATCGCCCTGTTCCGCAAGGCACCGGATCTGCTGAAGGAATACCACCAGCGGTTCCGCTATATCCTCGTCGACGAGTATCAGGACACCAATACGGCCCAGTATATGTGGCTGCGTCTTCTCGCTCAGCGCCCGAAGGATGTGCCGCAAAACGTCTGCTGCGTCGGCGACGACGACCAGTCGATCTATGGTTGGCGCGGCGCCGAAGTGGAAAACATCCTTCGCTTCGACAAGGATTTCCCGGGCGCCAAGGTCATCAAGCTTGAGCGCAACTACCGCTCGACTGAGCATATCCTCGGCGCTGCCGGCCATCTGATCGCCCATAACGAAGGACGCCTCGGCAAGACGCTGTTTACCGACCGGGTCGATCCCGAGGACGAAAAGGTCATCGTCCACGCCGCCTGGGATAGCGAAGAGGAAGCCCGTGCCGTCGGTGAGGAGATCGAGCGGCTGCAGCGCGGCGATGGTCGCAGCGATGCCAAGAAACACGCGCTGAACGACATGGCGATCCTGGTGCGCGCCTCGTTCCAGATGCGCGAGTTCGAAGACCGGTTCGTGACGCTCGGCCTCAACTACCGCGTCATCGGCGGCCCGCGCTTTTACGAGCGGCTCGAGATCCGCGATGCGATGGCCTATTTCCGCATGGTCTGCCAGCCGGCCGACGACCTTGCCTTTGAGCGCATCGTCAACACACCAAAGCGCGGCCTCGGCGACACGACCATACGCTACCTGCATGACAGCGCCCGCGCCCGCGATGTGCCCATGCTTCAGGCCGCAAGCGAAATGATCGAGACCGACGAGCTGAAGCCGAAGGCCCGCAAGGCCCTGTTCGATGTCGTGCAGAATTTTCGCAACTGGCAGGCACGTCTCGAAACCGTGCCGCATACGGAACTGGCCGAGCAGATCCTCGAAGAGTCGGGCTATACCGACATGTGGAAGAACGACAAGACCGCCGAAGCGCCGGGGCGGCTGGAAAACCTCAAGGAACTGATCCGCTCGATGGAGCAGTTCGAGAGCATGCGCGGCTTCCTAGAGCACGTCTCGCTCGTCATGGATGCCGAGACCAACGAGAACCTCGATGCCGTCTCGATCATGACGCTCCACTCGGCCAAGGGTCTGGAATTCGAGACCGTGTTCCTGCCCGGCTGGGAGGAAGGCCTGTTCCCGCACCAGCGCGCGCTGGACGAAGGCGGCCGCTCCGGGCTGGAGGAGGAACGCCGCCTCGCCTATGTCGGCATCACCCGCGCAAAACGCCGCTGCCATATCTGGTTCGTCTCGAACCGCCGCATCCACGGCCTGTGGCAATCCACAATGCCCTCGCGCTTTCTCGATGAACTGCCGCCGAGCCATGTCGATGTCGCGGCATCGGAATCCTCAAGCTTCGGCGGCTATGGCGGCCGCGGCGGCTACGGCCAGTCGCGCTTCGACAAGGCGGATGCCTTCGCCGGCAACTCCTATTCGACGCCCGGCTGGAAACGCGCCCAGGCCAACAAGACAGATGCCACCCGCGACAACTGGGGCAGCCGCTCCGGCCACGCCGTGGAACGCATCGGCTACGGCGAAAGCGGCCCCCGCGGCCGCACGATCGACGGCGAGCTGGTCGCCAAATCGACAACCGACACGCCGTCGAAATTCACCACCGGTGACCGGGTCTTCCACATCAAGTTCGGCAACGGCAATATCACCGCGATCGAAGGCAACAAGCTGACGATCGAGTTCGACAAGGCAGGGCAAAAGCGGGTGCTGGACGGGTTCGTGGAGAAGGCGGGCTGACGAGACGTCTACTCACTCGCAAACGAGGGTCGTGACCATGATGAGGGCTTTAGAATCTGATGAATGACATCTCCCTCAGCAACAGCGACGTCGTCGAACTCACCGCATGGCGCCGCCGGCTTCATACCATGCCTGATGTGTCCGGTGAGGAAGTGGAAACCGCTCGCGAGGTGGTGCGGTTTCTGTCGGAGACCGGTCCGGACGCGATCGTTGAGGGTCTGGGTGGCGCCGGCGTCGCGGTCGTCTACGACAGTGGCCTGCCCGGAATGACGGTGATGCTGCGGGCGGAGCTCGATGCTCTTCCGATCGAGGAACTCGGCGACCCCGAGCACAAGTCGAAGGTATCGGGAAAAAGCCATATGTGCGGCCATGACGGGCATATGGCAACGCTTGCGGCGGTCGGCCGCGCGCTCGGACGTCGGCGGCCAGCGAAGGGTCGTGTCGTTCTCCTGTTCCAGCCGGCGGAGGAAACCGGCGCCGGGGCGGCAGCGGTCCTTGCCGACGACAAGTTTCGGGACCTGACGCCCGATATCAGCCTGTCCCTGCACAACATGCCGGGCATCCCGCTCGGCCACGTTCATCTGAAGGACGGCCCGACCAATTGCGCGTCGCGCGGCATGAAAATCATCCTGACCGGCAAGACTGCCCACGCGGCATGGCCAGAGACCGGGATCTCGCCGGTTTCGGCCGTGGCCAGGCTGCTGCCAGCCCTGAGCGGTATTTCGGCAGGCTCTGTCGAAAACGACGACCTCGTGCGAGCGACCGTGACCCACGTGACGATCGGTGAACTCGCGGCGGGCATTTCACCGGCGCATGGCGAGATCTGGGTGACGCTGCGCACCTCGACGGATGATCAGATGTCCGCTCTTGTCGAACAGGCGGAGACAATGGCGAGAGACGCGGCTGCGGCGGATGGGCTGGCCCTGGCCTTGTCCTATCAGGATGTGTTCGGCCACTGCATCAACGATCCCGCTGCAGCCGACATCCTGAGGGCCGCCATGGATGCCGAGGGCGTGCCGCATGTCGCTGGGGAAGCCTACCGCGCCTCGGAGGATTTCGGTCGCTTCGCTAAGGTCTCGAAATCGGCCATGCTGTTTCTCGGCGCCGGCGAAAGCCACCCTGCCCTGCACAATCCGACTTATGATTATCCCGACGATCTGATTGCGATCGGCGCGCGCATCTTCCTGGCCGCAACGCGGCAGACGCTGGGCTGACAACGAAAAACGGAGCCTAAAAGGCTCCGTTTTTTGTTGAGTTTAATCAGGCGTCTTTGTTGCCGAACAGCTTTGCCATGATGCCGCCGCCGCTTGGGCCGGCGCCGGGGCGCTTGCCATCCCACTTCGGCACGATGATCATGTGGGTGATTTCGCCGCGCTGGAAGGCCTTCAGGAACTTGTCGTAGTCGGCGAAGGCCACGCAACCATGGCTGTCGCCGCGAACGCGAAGCAGGAAGCTGTGGGCGAGAAGACCCGTGCGGCCCTGCGGCGCCTTGCCGTCGGTCGGCGTCAGGCGGATCGCCGCAACGCCGTGGAACAGCGATTCGCGCATCGAGAGCTTGTAGGTGCCCGGAGGTGTCGGGCCGCGCATCTTCACATGCGTGAACTTCGGGTTGTCGCGCATGCTGCCGATGCCGGAATGGGCCTCGAGCTTGCTGCCGTTCGGCATGATGACAACGCCGTTGGTGATGTCGTAGATCGCAACCTTGGTGCCAATGCCCGGCCACTTCGGCGAACCCTGCGACGGAGCGAGAGGCTCTTCGCGCATCGGGTTGTTCGGCTTGGCAAAGGCAAGCACGGTTGGCTTGTCGTTATCGTTGTCGCCACGGCCAGGCTTTTGCGGTGCGACGGCTGCGATTGCGGCAAGTGCATTCGGCTTTTCAGGCTTGACGGAAGCGACGGCCATGGAAGCGCTGGTGGTGGCCGCACCGGGACGCAGGACGGGCAGTGGTCCGGCTTTCGGCAGCGCCTGGGCGAGAGATGTCGGCGCAGGTGAAGGCAGCGGCGTCGCCTGTTCGGCAATCGCCACCGTATCCTCCGACATGCTTTCCGGCAGATCGCTTTCGAGCGACGCCAGTTCCACCGGCTTCATCGTGTTGAGTTCCGCCACCTCTGTCGCCGGCTGAACTTCCTGGAGAATGTCGGGCATTGCGCCCAGAGCTTCACTACCGCGTGGCGCTACGACCACAAGACTTTCCATGGCAGAACCGAGGGCGGACTTGATCTGGTCGGAGCCGGGCCGAAGCTTGCCAAGGGCCGCAAACTGCTGTTCGGTTTCGGCGTGACGGGCAGCCTTTGCCATCGCAAGATGCATCGACTGACGAACGCTTGCGTCATCAGGACGCTGGGAAGAGAGAGCAGCAAGCTGCGCTCCTTCCAGACGACCGCGCTTCGGCTCCGCCGGCGCGCTGCCTGGAAGGCGGGAGAATTTCGAAACATCGAGATTGCGGTCCGCAGTGCGCGCCGATGCAGCCACGAGATGCTCGCGCGCGGTCGGTGGCGCAAGCAGGGCCGTTTCGAACCTGATGCTGGGGGCAGACTTGACCGAGGTCGCGACCGTGACCATCGAGGCACCAACCAGCGCCGCCACGGTAAAGCCGACGCCAAGCGCCATATTCGTCATGAGTGAGCGGGACTTCTTGCGGCGCGCCTGCGCCGAGGATGCTTTCGATGCCGCTTTGCGACCGTTCTGCTTCGAAGCTTTGGATTCCAACTGACGCGCCATTACTCGTTACCCGAACCGTTACTCACACCGGCAAGGCCTGCTTTCGCAGTCTTGCCCGCAAGATCAAAGCGGACTGAGAAAGCAGACAGGATCTGCTCATCGCCGCCAATCGACTGCATATGAGAATGAACGATTATGGTAACCAATGTCTTTACGCCGCCCCGATTTGGTTTCGGTGGTGCACTTAAAAGCGCATACCGCCGGAAGTTAAGCAGAAATGCGGCAAAGGGGTGTCCGACCCTGCCCGCAAGTCCGGTGTCTAGCTCGTCGACTGTTGCTGTTTAGCGACAAAAGTTAACAAACTCAAGGCTTACACCGGTTTTTAACTGTTGCGACATTTGAGGTACGAAATCGCACCCGCAATTTTGAGGGGGTAAGATGCGGCAAGCCCGAGCCAAAGTGTGGCGACACTCTGTCTGAACCCACATGCGAAAATGGGCGCCTCTGTGGAGGCGCCCATGGATCGTGGAGTTTTGAAGGGATGCGGTGAACGGCTCAACCGTCGGCCCGGCGAATGGACCGACCTTCCATGAAGAAGAAGGGCCGCAATTTCACACCCAGCACATTTCCGGCAAACGCCGCGACTGCCCAGAGATAACCATGCAGGCTGCCGGACGCGATGCCGGAGAAATAGGCTCCGATATTGCAGCCATAGGCGATTCGCGCACCGTAGCCGAGCAGCAGACCGCCAACGACGGCCGCGAGGATCGAACGCAGCGGGATGTCGAGGCTGGGAGCAAACTTTCCGGCCAGCGCCGCCGCCAGCATGGCGCCCGCGATGAGGCCGAAATCCATGACGGATGTGACATCGGCAAACACGCTTCCGGCCAGTGCCTTGGCATTCCCCGGCTGCTGCCAGTAGGCCCAGGCTGTCGGATCAAAGCCGATCGCCTGCGCGCCCTTCGCACCCCAGAGCGCGAAGGCGGACGTGATCCCCCAGGGACGGCCGGCGAGTGCGAGCGTCGCGAAATTGAGGATGACGAGCGCAATCGCGCCAGCCACCAGCGGCCACGGACCACGCAGATAGCGGGCAAGACCATGCCGTGGCGAAGGCGGTGCCTGTTCAAGTGCGCCGTTGCGCCGCTTCTCGACGACCACAGTGATCGCGGCGATCGCCGCAAAGATGGCAAGCGATACCGCAATGCCGCCAAATGCACCGAAGGTCTGGAACAGAGACGTCGGCGGCAGCGAAGGAAGACTGACCCACCAGTCGAAGTGGATGGTGGCGAGAACCGAACCGACGATGAAGAAGAACAGGGTCACCAGCATGCGCGCATTGCCACCACCGGCGGTAAACAGCGTGCCGGATGCACAACCGCCGCCAAGCTGCATCCCGATGCCGAACATGAAGGCGCCGACGATCACGCCGATACCGGCCGGCGAAATATTGCCACGCACCTCGGTGCCGAACAGCACGCCGTTGGATAGAGCCGGGAAAAACAGGATGACGGCAAGCGCCAGAAGAATCATCTGAACGCGAAGACCCCGGCCCCGGCCCTCCGCAATGAAGACACGCCAGGCAGACGTGAACCCGAAGGCCGCGTGATAGAGCGCGATGCCAAGCCCGCCTCCGATGAGGAAGAGCGCACCTTGGGCTGGACCATAAGCGAGGCCGAGCGCAACGGTGCCGACAACAAGCACGATGAGAGCGCCGAGACCGGGAAAACCGATCGGCGGCAGGCCTTCAGCCCGCGTTTCTAGCGAAGACGACAGTGACATGGGAGAAACTCCGTGAAGATGACCTCTAGATAGGGTTGTGGTCCGCATCCGACGAGGAATCACGTTTCAACATTCGGCTCGAAACCGGATTGGGATTTCAGATCCGTCAGCAAAAGCGATCGAGTCATCTTCAGACATCCTAGAAACCGCGGAGATCAGATGACCGCAGAACCTGCCACCAAGGCCGACCGTTTCGTCACAAATGATTTGGAGCGACGATCGTGTTGGGCAGAAGAGGCTTGATCGATGCCGCCATGCTTGGCATCTTCGTGTGACAAGGAAGAACCACTCGTGAGGACGATCTATGAAAGCGCTGCTCCTGATCGACATCCAGAATGGCTTCTGCCCTGGCGGCAACCTCGCTGTTGCCCACGGTGACGACATCGTGCCGATCGCAAACAGCCTCATTTCCGACGGCGGTTACGATGTGATCGTCGCCTCGCAGGACTGGCATCCCGCCAATCACGGCAGCTTCGCCTCCCAGCATCCGGGCAAGAAACCATTCGACATGGGCGAGCTCTCGGGCCAGCCGCAGGTCATGTGGCCGGATCATTGCGTGCAGGAAACACCGGATGCGGAATTCCACCCGGATCTCGATATCGGCGCAGTCGATTATATCCAGCAGAAGGGCGAAAACCCTGCGGTCGACAGCTATTCCGCCTTTCGCGACAACGACCAGGCCGCCCTTACCGGCCTTGCCGGTTACCTCCGGGCGCAGCAGATTACGGAGCTTGACGTTTGCGGTCTCGCCACGGACTACTGCGTGAAGTTTTCAGCCTTGGACGCTGTCGAAATGCTGCCGGACGTCAAAGTGCGCTTCATCGAGGATGCGAGCCGCGGCATAACACCCGAGGGTGTCAGGGCTGCCATCGAGGAGATGCGCGCCAACGGCGTCGGCATTATCAAGAGCAGCGAGATTCTCGCGGACTGACGCACTCCGCGCCGCCGATCGTTCAGCAAAATCGATACACGCATCAACGCAATTCGATTGTCACCGGGCGCTCACGTGCATAAACGAAGCATTGCACGCGCACGCATCGGAAGACTCATGAGTTTCAGCGAACCGATCACCACAAGCGGCCAGATCAGGAACGGATTGAAGAAGGGCTTCGTCATCGTCCTCTCCTCAGCCCCGTTCGGCATCCTGTTCGGAGCGATCGCCATCGACAACGGTTTCAGCATGGCGGAAGCGGCGCTGATGAGCGCGTTTGTCTTCGGCGGTGCGAGCCAGTTGGTCGGGATCGAACTGTTCGGCCACCATGTCGCGGCCTGGATGATCGTGCTCTCGGTGCTCGCCGTCAATTTCCGCCACGTTCTCTATTCTGCGGCAGTATCGCCGATCCTCGGGCGCTTCCCGCTCCTCAAGCGCTGTCTTTCGTTTTTCCTGCTAACCGATCCGCAATTTGCCGAGACGGAGAAACGTGAAGAACAAACCCCGGTCACTTTCGCCTGGTACATCGCCATGGGCGGAGTGGTCTGGATTGGATGGGTCGGCAATACCATTGTCGGCGCGCTGTTCGGCAGCCTGATCGGCGACCCGAAGGCGATCGGCATCGATGTCCTCCTGCCAGTCTACTTTCTCGGTCTGGTGATGGGCTTTCGCAAGCGGCACAATTTTCTACCCGTCCTCGTCGCCGGAGCAGTCGGATCGGTTATCGCCTACTGGGTCGTCGGGTCACCCTGGCATATCAGTGTGGGGGCAGCGCTCGGGATCGTCGTCGCGGCCATCCTGCCTCCTCCCGGAGCCTCGGATCACGACGTGAAAGACCCGGCCCTTGAAACGGAGGCTGCGTGATGGAAACCGGCATGAGCGCCTTCTCCGTCGATAGCCAGACCGTCACCCTGATCCTGATGGCGGCAATTGCGACATACGCCACGCGGCTCGGCGGCTACATCCTTGTCAACAGCCTGAAACGCATACCGCCACGGGTGGAATCGGCCCTCAACGCCGTGCCGGCCGCCGTTCTGGTGACACTCGTCGCTCCACCCTTCGTCAACAGCGGCTGGGACGTGCGCATTGCGATGATCGCGGCGCTGGTGTTCGGACTGCGTTTTCCGGGCCTCATGGTCCTCGTCGTCGGCTGGGCGGCAGTCATGGCCGCCCGGCACGGTTTCGGTATCGGGATGTAATCCGGCTCAGCCGGAGATCGGCGCCGTCGCAGTTGTGAGCCAGGTCTTGACCGAATCCTTGTCGATCAGCGGCATCAGTTTTTCGCGCACCTGTGTGTGATAGTCGTTCAGCCACTGCAGTTCTTCCGAGGTCATCAGCGAGGCGACCACAAGCCGGCGATCGATCGGGCACCAGGTCAGCGTCTCGAACGACAGAACCGGCATGTCCCCACCCTCGACAGGCGCGGCATCGTTCACGAAGATCAGGTTCTCGATGCGGATCCCGAAGGCGCCGGGGCGATAATAGCCGGGCTCGTTCGAAAGGATCATGCCGGGCAGAAGCTCCTGCGTCGACATCCGCGAAATACGCTGCGGTCCCTCATGCACGGAGAGATAGGACCCGACGCCGTGTCCCGTGCCATGCGCGAAATCCGCCCCCGCCTTCCACAGCGCGATACGCGCCAGCGGATCGAGATCGCAGCCGCGCGTTCCCTTCGGAAACTTCGCCATGCTAATGGCGATCATGCCCTTCAGAACCAGCGTGAAGAAGCGCTTGCGATCCTCGGAAACCGAGCCGACCGCAACCGTGCGGGTGATATCCGTCGTTCCGTTGACATACTGCGCGCCCGAATCGATCAGGAACAGTTCGCCGGGCAGGATCTGCCGGTTGCTTTCGGACGTCACCCGGTAATGCATGATCGCAGCATGCTCTCCGGCACCGGAAATCGTATCGAAGGAAACGTCCTTCAGCGGGTTCTGCATGCTCTGGCCGACGCGGGCCCGGGTCGCTTCCAGCGTCTTTACCGCATCGATCTCGGTGATTGAGCCCGGCGTCTGGCCATCCAACCAGCACAGAAACTCGACGACAGCCGCGCCATCCTGCAGATGCGCCTTCGCCGATCCATCGAGTTCCGCCGAATTCTTGCAGGCGCGCGGCAGCTTTGCCGGATCGATCCCCTCGATCACCTCGCCGCCAGCTGCGACGATTGCAGCCGTCAGCGCGAGCGGTGTCAGATCCGGATCGATCAGGATGCGGGCGCCGTCTTTTGAAACCTCAGCAAGACGCCCGAGGAACTCGGAGGGATCCCGCCGGAGGGCGAGAGCGTCCAGGTAAACCGCCTCTTCGCTCCCGAGCTTTGCCGCATCGATGAAGAGTTCTGCCTTGCCGTTTGCAAAGACGATCGCGCGCGCCAGCGGGTGTGGCGTGTGCGGCACGTCAGCCCCGCGAACATTGAAGATCCAGGCGACGGAGGACGGATCCGTGATCAGTACCGCAGACAGTCCCTTCGCTTCGGTCTGCCGCGCGATCTCGCTCAGCTTGTCGCCGGCCGGCTTTCCGGCAAACTCTTCTCTCTGGATGGTCAACGCGCCAACCGGTTCCGCAGGGCGATCGCTCCAGATCGCATCGAGCGGATTGTGGGCCAGCGAAACCAGCGTGCCGCCGATCTCCGCAAGCGCCTTTTCCAGCCTGCGCACTTCCGCACCGGCATGCAGCCAAGGGTCGATGCCGAGGCGGACCCCTTTCGGCGCATGTTTCGCAATCCAGGCATGCGGCGGCTCGCCGACCAGATCGCCGCCGGAAAACACAGTTCCGTCAACCTGTTCGGCCAGTTGCGTCACGTAACGCCCGTCAACGAAGACGATCGCTTCACGCTGCGTGATGAGCGCCATGCCGGCAGATCCGGTAAAGCCGGTCAACCACGACAGGCGCTCGGCCGACTCAGGCACATACTCGCCCTGATACTCGTCGGCGCGGGGCACGAGAAACCCGTCGATGCCGAGTTCGGCAAAGCCGTCGCGCAGGGCAGTCACCCTTTCGCGGCCGAACTGCGGGGCGGACTTGGTCTCGAACGATTGAAACATGAGTGAATTCCGGCTGGTTTGATTCCGACTGATGGCCGCCATGTTAGAACATTTCCCCGCGCCGCCGCCAGTATCCTATGCAGATACGTGACAGGGCAGTCAGTGTCAGGAACCTATCCATGCAGCCGACGCATGCCACACATGATGCAGACCCACTGCCTGCCTCATTTTTTATCATTTAAGGTGTCGTCAAGGTTCGATGACTTCTGGGGTCATCACTTTGAAAAGGACGAACACGATGGCCAACTCATTTCTCCGCAATGCAATGAACCGCGTGGTCGAAGCCCGTCAGCGTCAGGTCTCCCGTTACGTCAACGGCGCAATGCTTGGCCTTGATGATGCGACGCTGAAGAGCCTCGGCACGACGCGCGAAGAACTTCAGCGCCAGGGTGCGACCCGTTACATCTTCTGATTTGAAGACGACGCGATACCCGGCACGCAACTCGGTGTGCCGGCAAGCCTACAGAACCTGACAGGCCAGCCCATGGCCCATCACATGCCTCGCACGAAGTGCATGGTCACCCAGCCGTTGCGCCAGATCGTGCGCACATGCCGGCAGCGGGCGCCTGCATAAGCGGAAATCACCTTCCAGCGCTGCTCGGCTAGAATACCGGACAGGATCACCGATCCGCCCGGTGTCAGATGCGTCACCAGCTGCGGCGCCATCTTGATCAACGGCCGCGCCAGAATATTGGCGATGATGAGGTCGAACGGACCGTCCTGGCGAAAGGCCGAGGAGTGGAAACCCGGTGCCGTCTCCAGCCGCAGTCCGCTGGCAATGCCGTTGCGGCGAACATTCTCCTTGGCAACCCGAACGGCGACCGGATCGATGTCCGTTGCAAGAACCGGGATGTTGCGCAACTTGCGCACCGCAATCGCCAGAACGCCGCTGCCCGTTCCCAGATCGAGCGCATTTCTCGGCTCGGTTGCTCGAACGACCGTGTCGATCACCTCGAGGCACCCCGCCGTTGTCCCATGATGGCCGGTCCCGAACGCCTGTCCAGCATCGATCTCTATGGCAATGTCATTGATCTTGACCTTGTCGCGGTCATGCGAGCCATGAACCAGAAACCGCCCTGCCCTGACAGGCTTGAGCCCTTCGAGCGATTTGGCAATCCAGTCGACATCCGGGATAACCTCCATCGCAATCGAAAGATCGGGAAAATCCTCGCTGATCGCCTTTGCGATGCGTTCTCTGAAGACCTCTTCGTCGTCCGCCATCATGTAGACGGAGGCTTCCCAGATATCCTTCTTCTCGTCCACCTCGGTCGTGGCAATCGCCACGTCCTCTTCGCCGAACTCCAGCGACAGGAGGTCGAGGATCTCGGCCGAACCGATTTCGGTGGATGTCACGTAAAGCCGGATTTCACTCAAAGGAAGTCGCCTTTCATAATCTTCGCGGCAAGCTTTGCCACAGATAAGGCATCCGCCTCAAGCGACTTATCCCTTGGTCAGGTTCTCGAGCTTCTTTGCAGCAGCAGCTGGATCCTCGCCGTAAGCGATCGTCCCGGCAAAACGGCCGCCGTCCTTCAGGAGGAAAATCGATGCCGTATGGTCCATCGTGTAATCGCCGCCAGGGTTCTTCTCATCCACCGGCACCTTGCGGGCGAGCACGCGAAACCCTTTGACCATCTCCATCACCTTGGCAGGCGGGCCTGAGATACCGCGAATACGGTCGGAGACATTCGAGACATACTGTCCCATCAGCTCCGGCGTATCGCGCTCCGGGTCGACGCTCACAAAGTAAGCGTTGAGCTTGGTGCCATCGGGATCGACCTGATGCAGCCAGGTGTTCAGCTCGAACAGCGTTGTCGGGCAGACTTCCGGGCAATGGGTAAAGCCGAAGAACACGGCCGTCGGTTTGTCGCGGAACGCTGCTTCGGTGATCGGGCTGCCATCCTGCGCCACAAGCTCGAACGGCACACCGAACGGCCCTTCGGCAACCTGCTGCTTCGAACGCGTGACCTCCAGGGTCAGCCAGGCCAGAACACCGGCCAGAATGACGACGGCGAGCCAAAGTACAATTCGGAAAGTCTTCATCGTAGTTTGCCTGCTGCATCATCAGTTGAGATCGTGACCGCTGATAGCCGCAGACGACGATTGTTGCAAATCACCACCACGTTTTCACAGACGTGGCCGTCACATGCACCAGGAGAGCGTTCCCTCGGCCGTCGCGAGGAAGATGGAAGAACCGTGCTGCGCCCAACCAACAAAAGCGAGGACGCCGATCAGCATCGCGGCAAGCGCGGCGATCAGAAAAACCGGAAGTCGAAGCGATGGAGCGATCGGTTGCATGACCCACTATAGCATCGTCGACCGGCCTGGAAATAGAACAAAAAGCGCGTTGTGGCGGCAAAGATTAGGGGAAGTTTAACGGGGACGTGAGACCTTCAAAAAAACGACATCAGGATGATCGACATGAGTAACGCCATCAAGCAGTCGGGAGCCTATCTCGAAATCGTCTCCTTCCATCTGGGAGACCAGGAATTCTGCATCGACATCATGGCGATCCGCGAAATTCGCGGTTGGGCGCCGGTCACTCCGATGCCGCATACTCCGCCTTACGTGCTTGGCCTCATCAACCTGCGCGGCGCGGTGATCCCGGTCATCGACATGGCCTGCCGCCTCGGCATGAAGATGACCGAACCATCAGAGCGTTCGGCGATCATCGTCACCGACATCGCCGGCAAGCTGGTCGGCCTTCTGGTCGAACAGGTCTCCGACATGATGACGATCAGAAGCGAAGATCTGCAGCCGGCACCGGAAATCATTCCGGAAGCCCAGCGCGATTTCTGCCGCGGCATCGTTGCCCTGGAAAAGACCATGGTCTGCTTCCTGAACCTCGACACCGTCATTGCAGACGAACTGTCGCGCGAAGCCGCCTGATCGTAAGCCTTAGAGCTGTCCTAATTGAAACCGGGTTCCGAAAGGAGCCCGGTTTTCTTACGTCAGGACGTAGAGCGGATCAGGGTTTGCCCTTTTCCCAGGTCACCGGCTGGTTGAACAGCGGCACGCTGGAGATCGCCATCTTCGCCGATCCTTCGACAACCTGTCGCGAATGGGCAAGGTAGATCAGCGTATCGTTCGGCTTGTCGTAGATCCGCTTGACCAGAAGGTCTTTCCAGATCAGCGACCGACCCTGGCGAAACACTTCCTCGCCACCGTCGTCGAGCTCGATGTCACCAATCTCGATCGGCCCGGTCTGGCGGCAGGAGATGGAATTGTTGGACGGGTCCTCGAACCACTTGCCGTTCTTCAGCCTGTCGATGACGCTGCGGTCGAAATACGTGACGTGGCAGGTGACACCCTTCACCTTCGGGTCCTGCACTGCCTCGATGATGATGTCGTTGCCGATCCAGTCGACGCCGACCTTGCCGACCACCTGGGCAAGAGCGGGAACGGCAAGACCGCCGAGGATAGCGGCGGTCGCGAGAACGGCAAGGCGGCGGCTCGAACGAGTCATAGTGGCAAAATCTCCAGTCAACGATACGTGATCAGAGATAAGCTTCGGCAGCGGGGTTACAAGTGATCACTGCTTGCGCAATGTGCAGGCATCATAGCCACCGGAAAACAACCGCCCTGCCCGCATGCCGATCGCGGTCGGGATGTCGTGGATATGCATGACCTCAAGCGACCGTGCAATCGCGATCGAGGCTTCGGCGCAGACCGCCGCATCCTCGGCTGCATTGTGATGCAGAAAGCTCAGCCCCAGGTGCTGCGCGAGGATATTGAGCTTGTGCGAGATCAGATGCGGCCAGACCTTTTGCGCCATCTTGACGCTGCAGAGATAAGACAGTTCCGGATAGGACTGCCGGTACTGGTCGAGACAGGCCCGCCAGACGCTGAAATCGAAGGCGGCATTATGGGCGATCATCGTCGCGCCACGAAAATCGTCGATGAACTCGTCCATCACTTCGGGAAACTCGCCGGCATCCTCGACATGGTCGGGCCGGATCCCATGGATGGCGATGTTGAAAGACGAAAACCGCATATCCCGCGGCCGGATCAGCCGTTCCTCGACCCGCACCACACGACCGTCCTCGATCCACGCGAGGCCCACCGAGCAGGCGCTGCCGCGCTGTTCGTTGGCGGTTTCGAAATCGATCGCAATGGTCTTCAAGGTCGCGTCCTAATCTTCGGTCATCGGACTTTTATGCCGGATGGAGCGATTCGGCAAAGCGGATCCCCGCCTGCATCTTGACCTCCACATGATTGTCAGGCCCAATGTGACCATGATGAACGCTATCGCCCTTACCCGTCTTACCATAACCATCCGCCTTGCAGGGCGTGTGGCGGGTTTGGCGCGTTAGTCGATCATCCGTCCACCACCCTGCCGAAGATGGCAGGGATCGGCTGGTCCGCTCTGCCTCGGTCATACCTGAAGGAGAGCCATCATGACATCAAGCGACGAAATCCAGGAAAAACCACCCCGAGCCGAACGACTGGACGGCTACGTCATCAGGTCGTCGACACCTGACGATGCGGTGGCCATCACGGCCCTCGCCAATCTTCCCGGTTATCGCTACGGCACTCTGAGGCTGCCTTTCCAGACCGTAGCGGAAACTCGCCAATATTTGGAAAACCCGACGCCCGGCGCAAAGAATCTCGTGGCTGACCTCGACGGCGTCATCATCGGCGGCATCTCCCTCGGTCCGCTACAGGGCCGCCGCCGGCATGTCGGGACGATCGGCATGGGCGTGCACGACGATTTCGTCGGCCGCGGCGTCGGTTCGGCCTTGATGAAGGCCGCGATCGACCTTGCCGACAACTGGCTGAACCTGCACCGCCTGGAACTCGACGTCTTTACCGACAACCACGACGCCATCAGGCTCTACGAGCGCTACGGCTTCGTTATCGAAGGGCATCTCAGGGACGACGCCTTTCGCGACGGGCACTATGTCGACGCCTATGCGATGGCGCGGCTGAAAACCTGATGCTTAGCCCCCGATGAACGTCAGCCACTCGTCTTCCGTCATCACCTCGACGCCGAGTTCCCTTGCCTTGTCGAGCTTGGAACCGGCGCCGGGGCCGGCAACGACGTAGTCGGTCTTCTTTGAAACCGAACCGGCCACCTTGGCGCCGAGCCCTTCGGCACGGGCCTTGGCCTCGTCGCGGGTGAACCTCTCCAGAGAACCGGTGAAGACGACCGTCTTGCCCGCAACCGGGCTGTTCGACGCGGCGATCTGTTCTGCCGCCTGCGGCGTCACCTCGGTGAGGAGACGCGTCACGACGTCGAGATTGCGGGGCTCCTTGAAGAACTCGACGATGGCGCGGGCGACGATCTCGCCGATGCCCTCGATATTGTTGAGGTCAGCCCAGGCATCGCCCGAGAGACTGGCCGCGTCGTTCATGGCCTCGGCGAAGGCCTCGTAGGTGCCGTAGTGACGTGCCAGAAGCTTTGCCGTCGTCTCGCCCACGTGGCGAATGCCGAGCGCGTAGATGAAGCGGTTGAGCGCGATCGATCGCCGCTCGTCGATCGCGTCGAACAGCTTCCGGACGCTTACCCTGCCGAACCCATCGATGTTTTCGAGCTTCAGCAGTTGAGATGTTTCCTGACGCTTCTTCAGCGTGAAAATGTCGGGCGCGGTGCGGATCTGCAGCGCCGGGTCTTCCGCCTCGAAGAAGAAGTCGACCTGCTTTGCCCCCAACCCTTCGATGTCATAGGCATTGCGTGACACGAAATGCTTCAGGTGTTCGGTCGCCTGCGCGCGGCAGACGAAGCCGCCGGTGCAGCGGGTGACCGAATCGAGCTTGCCGGTCTTCTCGTTCTTCTCGCGCACCGCATGACTGCCGCAGACCGGGCATTTCTTCGGAAACTCATAGGCCTTGGCATCCGCCGGCCGCTTTTCCATGACCACGTCGAGAACCTGCGGGATGACGTCGCCGGCACGCTGCACGATGACCGTGTCGCCGATGCGGATGTCGTGATCGTCCTCGCGGATCCGCTCGCCGGAATTGCCGATGCCCTTGATATAATCCTCGTTATGCAGCGTCGCATTGGTGACGACGACACCGCCGACGGTGATCGGAGTCAGTCGCGCGACCGGTGTCAACGCGCCGGTACGTCCGACCTGGATATCGATATTCTCGACCGTCGTGAATGCCTGCTCGGCGGGGAATTTGTGGGCCGTCGCCCAGCGTGGCGAGCGCGAGCGGAAACCGAGGCGCGCCTGCAGATCGAGCCGGTCGACCTTGTAGACGACACCGTCGATATCATAGTCGAGCTCGGGGCGCTCGAGGCCGATCTCCCGGTAATGACCGAGAATATCCTCGAGCGAATTCAGCCGCTTCATCAGCGGATTGACCGGGAAACCCCAGTCCTTGAAGGTCTGCACCATCTCGTATTGCGTGCTCGGCAGATCGTTCGGCTCGGACATCTCGCCCCAGGCATAGGCGAAGAATTTCAGCTTGCGGCTGGCCGTCACCTTGGCATCGAGCTGGCGCAAAGAGCCTGCCGCCGTGTTGCGCGGATTGACGTAGAGCTGCTTGCCCTTCGCTTCCATCTCCGCATTGAGCGCCAGGAAATCGCTCTTGCCCATATAGACTTCGCCGCGAACCTCGACGACCGAGGGAACGCCTTTCGGAAGCTTGTTGGGGATTTCCTTGATCGTCTTGATATTGGCAGTGACGTTTTCACCCGTCGTGCCATCGCCACGGGTCGCGGCATTGACGAGGATCCCGTTCTCGTAGCGAATCGACATCGACAACCCGTCAATCTTCGGCTCGGCCGTAAAGGCGATCGAGCCGTCCGGCAACTGACCGAGAAAGCGGTAGACGGAGTTCACGAAGTCGCGCACGTCGTCGTCGGCAAAGGCATTGTCGAGCGACAGCATCGGTCGCGAATGGGTGATCTGTGCGAAGGTCGGCAGAGGTGCTGCACCAACCTTGATGGACGGCGAATCGGCCCGGATCAGCTGCGGGTAACGCTCTTCGATCGCCGCATTACGCTTCTTCAGCGCGTCGTAATCGGCATCGGAAATCTCCGGCGCGTCCTTGGCGTGGTAGAGCTCGTCGTGATGGGAGAGCTCCTTCGCCAAACGCTCCAGCTCGTCGGCCGCGGCCTGTTCTGTCAGATCGTCAACAGCGGTCTCGGTCGTGGTCTGGTCGGCGGCCATGCGGGAATCTCCATCTTCAACGGCATTTCTAGTGCAATTTGAGAAGATTGGAAGAAGCAGCGCCCATCACAGCTGTGACTGAACGCCACGAGATGCAGCATCGTTTCGGGATACGTGATTGCGTTACGCCCTGTCCGGGTGAGCCTGCCCGCACGCTCCCGCGACTGCCGGATAACCGTCTAGCCGTTGCCGGCAAGCAGGCTTCTGGCGGCCGCCCTCGCCTCGTCCGTTACCGAAGCGCCGGCCAGCATGCGAGCAATTTCCTCGGTGCGGTTTTCAGGCGCCATCGTCGCCACCCGTGTGGCAATCTTGTCGGAACCGTCGCCGGCCGGACCCTTGGAGATCAGAAGATGCGTCGCAGCACGGGCCGCCACCTGCGGCGCGTGGGTCACCGACAGCACCTGCACGGTGCCCGACAGACGCTTCAGCCGCTGGCCGATCGCATCCGCCACCGCACCACCGACACCGGTGTCGATTTCGTCGAAGACGAGCGTTGGTGCCGAGCCGCGATCGGCAAGCGCGACCTTAAGCGCCAGCAGGAAGCGCGACAGCTCGCCGCCGGACGCGACCTTCATGATCGGCCCGGGGCGCGTGCCTGGATTGGTCTGAACGTGGAATTCGACCGTATCGATACCCTCGGCAGCCGCAGCCTCCGGATTTGCGGTCACCTCGACCATGAAGCGGGCCCGCTCCAGCTTCAGCGCCGGCAATTCCTGCATCACCGCTTCGGCCAGCGTCTCCGCGCCCGCTTTACGTTTGTCCGAGAGAACGAGTGCCGCCCGATCGAATTCCTCTTTCGCGGCGGCCGCGAGCTTTTCCAGCTCGCCGAGGCGTTCCTCGCCCGCATCGAGATCGGCAAGGTCCGCCACCATCTTTTCGGCAAGTGCCGGAAGATCGACGACGGCGACCGAATATTTGCGGCCGGCGGCGCGCAGGGCAAACAGCCGTTCTTCGACCCGTTCCAGTTCACGCGGATCGAATTCGGTCCGGCGAAGCGCCGTTTCCACTTCCATCTGTGCGTTCGACAGATGGTTGAGCGCCTGATCCAGCAGTTCGACGGTTTCTTCCAGCAGCCCAGGCGCCTCGTGGCTCTTGCGCTCGAGGCGGCGCACCATGGAGGCGATCAGCGGTACAGGCGAACCGTTGCCGTTGAGAAACTCCGACGCTTCCGAAATATCACCGGCAATGCGCTCGGACTTCTGCATCTTCGAGCGCTGCTCGGCCAGTTCCTCCTCCTCGCCGTCGCGGGGAGAGAGGGCTTCCAGTTCCTCGACCGAGGCCCTGATATAATCGGCCTCGCGTGCGGCGGCCTCCACCTTGGCGCGATGCGTCTTCAGGGTCCGGTCGGCATCCCGCCAGGATTTGTAGAGGTGGGAAACCGAGAGAACCTCATCGTTTAGGCCTGCAAAAGAATCGACAAGCGTGCGGTGGGCGCCGGTATCGATCAGAGCGCGATCGTCGTGCTGGCCGTGGATCTCGACCAGAACCTGTCCCGCCTGGCGCATCATCTGCACGCTGACCGGCTGGTCGTTGATCGAGGCGCGGGTGCGCCCGTCGGCCGACTGGATACGGCGGAAGATCAGATCGCCGTCGTCGTCTATGCCGTTGTCGCGCAGAAGCTTGCGGGCGGAATGGTTCATCGGCACGTCAAAGACCGCCGTCACCTGCCCCTTGTCCTCGCCATGGCGCACGAGACCACCGTCGCCGCGGCCGCCCAGCGCCAGAGAAAGACTGTCGAGAAGGATGGATTTGCCTGCACCGGTCTCGCCGGTCAGCACGGAAAGGCCCGCTTCGAAGGCAAGGTCCAGCTTCTCGATCAGAACGATGTCGCGGATCGAAAGCTGGATCAGCATGCGGCCTCGCCTATCCTGTCAGGCACTTGGTTGAAAGGTCTCAGGCGCCGACGAGCTTTGCGCCGGCACGCGCAATCCACGAGCCCTTGTTCTCGCGCGGCTGAACACCGCCGGACTGAAGCAGCTTGTAGGAGTCTGCGTACCACTGGCTGTCCGGATAGTTGCGGCCAAGCACGGCTGCGGCAGTCTGCGCCTCTTCGACGATGCCCATCGCGTAATAGGTTTCCGTCAGACGCGCGAGGGCTTCTTCAACCTGGTTGGTATTGGAAAAGGTCTCGACGACCCTGCGGAAGCGCGAGATGGCGGCAAGATATTCCTTGCGCTCGAGATAGTATCGCCCGACCTGCATTTCCTTGCCGGCAAGCTGGTCACGCGCAAAGCGGATCTTGGCCTGCGCATCCTCGACATATTCCGAATCGGGATAATCACGGACGACCTTGGTCATCGCATCGATCGTGTTGTTGGCGGCCTTCTGGTCCTGCGTGACGTCGGCGACCTGCTTGGAATAGGCAAGGCCGACCAGATACTGCACGTAGGCCGAATCTGCGGAGCGCGGGTACTGGTTGAGATAGCGGTTACCGACGGTGATGGCTTCGTCGTTGCGGCCCATGCGATACTTGCTGAACGTGCTCATGACGAGCGCCTTGCGGCCCCATTCGGTGAACGGGTTCTGCTTCTCGATGGCGTCGAACTTGCGGCTCGCTTCGACGATATTGCCCGCCTTCATGTTGGCAAGGCCCTGATTGTAGAGGGCCTCGGGCGACTCGCTTTCGAAACCGAGCTTGGTGATGTCGATGTCTTTGTCCGACTGGCATGCGGTAAGGCCGAGACCGGCACCCGCAAACACCAACGATACAAGTGCGATCCTTGCCGCTCTACGCATTTCTACAGCCTTCGCATACGCCATTCGACAATTCCCGATGTCCCGCCCGTTTTGCCCTGCTGCCCGAAAGCAGGTCGTTCTAGCCATAAAAGTATTGGCAGAGCAACGCAATGCTCACCCATTAACGCATTTTTGTGGCACCGAACGCAGCACACATGGCTATTCAAAAGAAAAGCCGCTTCCAACGGAAGCGGCCAAGTCGACTGGAGTTGTTATTCAAGCAAAAGACGGCGCCAGTTCACTGACGCTGACCGGAACGAAATCTCCGGCCCTCACGCGCGCAACCCGCGACGATGGCGCTTCGACGATTTCATAAGCCATCGGATCGTTGAGCAGAGCTTTCAGCGCATTGGCGTTCATCTTGTGGCCGCCGCGATAGGAGCGGTAGCAGCCGATGAACTGAGCGCCGGCAAGCGCAAGATCGCCAACCGCGTCCAGCGTCTTGTGGCGCACGAATTCGTCCTGATAGCGAAGACCCTCGACATTCACGACCGTTTCGTCATCGGAAATGACGACGGAATTCTCAAGCGACGAACCGAGAGCGTAGCCAGCAGCCCAAAGGCGCTCGACGTCACGCATGAAGCCGAATGTACGAGCCCGTGAAAGATCCTGCTTGAACCGCGCTGCGGTCAGTTCACCGTTCCAGCTCTGACGGCCGATCAGCGGAGATGCGAAATCGATCTCGACTTCAAAGCGGGTACCATCATGCGGCCGGAACTCGGACCAGGACGCGCCCGATTCGATTCGGACCGGCTTGATGACACGGATGTAGCGACGCTTCACATTGAGATTGACGATGCCGACCTGTTCGATCGCATCAATGAAAGGATAGGAGCTGCCGTCCATGATCGGCATTTCGGCGCCATCGACATCGACAGTCACGTTGTCGATCCCGAGCGCGTAGAGTGCTGCCATCACGTGTTCGATCGTGGCAACCCAGGTGGCCGGCGACGAACCGAGGATCGTGCAGAGATCGGTCGGTCCAACCTGAGAGGAGACGGCGCGGTATTCGGCAGAAGATCCGTCATCAAACTGACGCGCGAAGATGATACCGGAATTGGCTTCAGCAGGCTGGAATGTGATGCTGACCGGAAACCCCGAATGCACGCCAATACCGGTCAAAGAAACCGGGGCCGCGATGGTGGTCTGGAAACCGAGCAATCCGATGGTCATTCTAATGCCTTCTCTCAAGACCCCTGGTCTGGGATCGAGCTTGGTTAGATACCGGCGACAACGCCTCTCAAACGTTCATGTCAGCATCATTTATCGTCTTACATACGCAGGCGTCTTTAACATTCCAAATCACTGTTCGTATCGGATTGTTACGCCACCAACCCGCAGAATGACGCGGTGTTAGGACTCAAGGCACAAACGCGGACGTCTACCGGTAACAACCTGAATTAAGGCAACTTTTCCGGAGGTCCAGGACAAAATCCTTAACGCCTCAGGCGTCCGGATACACAAAGCCCGGGTGCAACGACCCGGGCTCTGCAGACATTTGTTGAACGCCGCGCGCTGACGCTGCGACGCTCCCACAAATCAGTTCGACTGACGGCGAAGGAATGCCGGAATTTCGAGCTGATCGTCGTCATGCTGCGAGCTCTGCGGTACCGAACGACCGTGATCGTCGAGGTTGCCGCGACGCGGTGCGTAGAGGCTTGCCTCAGGCGACAGCGGACGGCGCTGCTGCTGAGCCGGTGCCGGAGCGGCGGCCGGTTCGACATGCTCTTCTTCATCACGGCGGCCAAGCGAGTTGGTGATTCGCTTCAGAAGCCCCATCGGGCCGCGCTCTTCCTGCACATGGCTGGCAGGCTGGGTGCGGTGATCCATCTCGGCCTTTACGACCGGCGGAAAATCCTCGACCTTCGGCATGCGGACCGGTTCCATGACGGGTTCGCGGTAGACAGGTTCCTGCTGAACCGGCTGTGTCATGCGCGGTGCTGGCTGCTGCGTCATCTGCGGAGCCGGGCGCGAAACCTGCGGAGCGGCTTCTGCAGGTGCAGACTGTGCAAACAGACGGCTCTGCGGACGGAAAGCCTCTTCGGCCGGCGGCTGCTGCTGCATGACAGGCTGCGGCGCAGGCGCTGCAGGCTGATGCATGACCGGCTGCGGGATAGCCAGTTCGCGTTCCATGTCGGCTTCAGCCTGGCGGATGGTCTCGGCGATCGGATCGATTGCCTTGGGAGCCATTGGCGCAGGCGCTGCGGCCTGAACCGGTGCCTGCATCATGACAGGCTGCTGTGCGGCCGGAGCCGGAGCAACGGCCGCCGAAGGACGGATAATCGGCTTCTGGGCTGCGCGCATTTCAGCGGCACGCAGGTCGATTTCGCCATGGGCGCGGTCGATGCCGGTGGCAACCACGGAAACGCGGATGATGCCTTCCAGCGCTTCGTCGAAGGTTGCGCCGAGGATGATGTTGGCGTCCGGATCGACTTCTTCGCGGATGCGGGTTGCCGCTTCGTCGACTTCGAACAGCGTCAGGTCGCGACCACCGGTGATGGAGATCAGCAGGCCCTGTGCACCCTTCATCGAGGTCTCGTCGAGCAGCGGGTTGGCGATAGCAGCTTCCGCTGCCTGCATCGCGCGGCCCGAACCCGAAGCTTCACCGGTGCCCATCATCGCACGGCCCATTTCGCGCATCACGGAACGAACGTCCGCGAAGTCGAGGTTGATGAGGCCTTCCTTGACCATCAGGTCGGTGATGCAGGCAACGCCCGAATAGAGAACCTGGTCGGCCATGGCGAAGGCGTCGGCAAACGTCGTCTTGTCGTTGGCGATGCGGAATAGGTTCTGGTTCGGAATGACGATCAGCGTGTCGACCGACTTCTGCAGTTCCTGGATGCCCTGTTCGGCAAGCCGCATGCGGCGACCGCCTTCGAAGTGGAACGGCTTGGTAACAACGCCAACCGTGAGGATACCCTTGTTGCGGGCAGCCTGTGCAACGACTGGAGCAGCACCGGTGCCGGTGCCGCCGCCCATGCCGGCGGTGACGAAGCACATATGCGTTCCGTTAAGATGATCGATGATCTCGTCGAGGCATTCCTCAGCGGCAGCGCGACCGACTTCCGGCTGCGAACCTGCGCCGAGACCTTCGGTGACCTGCACACCCATCTGGATGATCCGCTCGGCCTTGGTCATGGTCAGCGCCTGGGCATCGGTATTGGCAACGACGAAATCGACGCCTTCCAGCCCTGCGGTGATCATGTTGTTGACGGCATTGCCGCCGCCGCCGCCGACGCCGAAAACGGTGATCCGAGGCTTCAGCTCGGTAATATCAGGCTTTTGAAGCTTGATCGTCATTGTACCTGTCCTTCTTCTCGTGGCCGCATTGCCGAGCTGGCCAATTCATTGCAACTTCTCTGATCCGGGAGCAGAGCCCGGGTCAAAAACTTTCCTTGAGCCATTGCCCGACGCGGGCGAGACGGCCGTTTCCATTTCCGAGCGAGCTGATCAGGCCGCTCTGGGATGCATGTGTTTCGAGGTCCGCGACCTGCGGGTAGATCATCAGTCCGACGGCCGTCGAAAAGGCCGGGCCCTTGGCGGCAGCCGGCAAGCCGGAAATGCCCATCGGACGACCAATACGAACATTGCGGGCCAGAATGTGACGGGCCGTCTCCGACAGGCCGGTCAACTGGCTGGCACCGCCCGTCAGAACCACGCGCTTGCCGACGATCGGGCTGAAACCCGATTTCTGGATCCGGTCACGAATCAGTTCCAGCGTTTCTTCGATGCGGGCCTTGACGATTCGGGTGACGAGCGAGCGTGGAACCTGGGTCGGCTGGTCGCGGTCGTCCTCGCCGATCGGTGGAACCGAAATCATGTCGCGGTCGTCTGCGCCGTTGGAGACGGCCGAGCCATGCACGACCTTCATCCGCTCGGCATCCTCGATCCGGGTCGAAAGACCGCGGGCAAGGTCCGTGGTGACGTGATGGCCACCGAGACCGATCGCATCCGTATGAACGAGCTTGCCTTCGGCAAACACCGAAATTGTTGTCGTGCCGCCGCCCATGTCGATCGCTGCACAGCCCAGTTCGACTTCGTCGTCGACAAGGGCTGCAAGGCCGCTGGCATAAGGCGTTGCCACCATACCCTCGACGGACAGATGCGCCCGGTTGATGCAGAGCTCGAGGTTACGCAGCATCACGCGCTCGGCGGTGACGACATGCATATCGACGCCCAGCATATCGCCGTACATCGCCAGCGGATCGCGGATCCCGACTTCGCCATCCAGCGTGAAGCCGGTCGGCAGCGAGTGAAGGATTGCGCGGTCCTGGCGAGCCGACTTCTGGCTGGCGGCGACGAGAACACGCTTCAGATCGGCCGATTCGACTTCCTGTCCACCGAGGTCGATCGATGCCGTATAGACGTCGCTGGTCAGACGACCGGCAGAAACATTGACGATGAGGCTGTCGACCGTGAGGCCGGCCATGCGCTCTGCAGCGTCAACCGCAAGACGGACGACGCTTTCCGCCGCATCGAGATCGCCGATGACGCCGGACTTGACGCCGCGCGAACGCTGGTGGCCGATGCCGATGATCTCGACATGATGGGTCCGACCCGGCAGGATCTGGCTTTCCTGCTTTGGCGTCAGCCGCGCAATCATGCACACGACCTTGGTCGAGCCGATGTCGAGCACCGAAACGATGTGGCTGCGCTTGGAAGACAGTGGCTTCATGTGCGGAAGCCCGTAATTGGAAGAACCGAATACACTCACGTCTCTCCTGCCTTCTTCAACGCCTTCGTGCGTGCCTCGACTGCCTCGTTGCGGCGTTCGGTGGCGGCAGAAGTAAGTTCAACGGTTGTGCGGTCGTGCAGGCGAAGATCGACGGCAGCGATGTCACGCTCCAAGATCCGTTCTTCCTTTTCCAGACGAGCCAGCACGCTGAGCGCGGTCTCGACCTGGGTTTCCGGCAGCTTCAGGACAACGCCGTTGTCGATGTGCAAATCCCAGCGACGACCGGCGACGCGGACGTACGCCTTTACCCGCGAGCGAAGCTCCGGCCACGCAGCCATCTGATCGACGAAAGCGGATGCGGCCTTGTCTGCTTCACGACCCACGAACAGTGGCAGGGAAGCGAACTTGCTGTCCCGCAGCGGCGCGATGATGGAACCGTTCTTTTCGATCAGAGCGAGATCCGAACCGTTCTGCCAGATCCCGAAAGCCTCGCGCTCCTTGAGCATCACTTCGATCGTGCGCGGATAGACTTTGCGGACTTCGGCATAGCGAACCCAGGGAAGCTCAGACAGCTTGCGGCGCGCCTGATCGACATCGAGAGCGACCAGCGAGGTCGTGCCATCGAGACCGAGAAGCTGCAGGATGTCGATTTCCGACGTCTGGTCATTGCCCGAGACGCGAACGTCTTCGATGGCGAAACCGACGGCCGCTGTCGTCGCCTGGGCAACCGTCTGGGCATGGCCGCCGAGCGACATTCCGTAGAGGCCGACAACCGCGAAGAAACCGAAAGTCGCGAACGTGCCGGTATGATCAGGGATATGGATGCGGCCCGTCGCAAGGCTCAAGCCGAAGCGGACGACGCGGCGCAGTGGACGCGGCAGTACACGACGCTCTTCAGCGCCGAGATAGTTTGCCCGGCCGTGATCGTCAGCTTTTTTGCTATTCAACGCAAACACGACGCGTCCTCCACCATCCAACGGACGAGACCACCAAAAGTATGACCGGCATGAACAGCCATCTCAGGCACAAGCGAGGTCGGCGTCATCCCGGGCTGCGTGTTGATTTCCAGCCAGATGACTTCGCCGTCTTCGGAAAACCGGTCGTCGAAGCGAAAGTCCGAGCGACTGACGCCACGGCACCCCATCGCCCGGTGCGCCTCAAGCGCCAAGGATTGAATTTTTTGGTAAATATTTGGTGAAATTTGTGCGGGAATGACGTGGCTCGAACCACCGACCGCATATTTCGCATCGTAGTCATAGAACGCGTCGCCGTTCGGGATGACTTCCGTCACACCCAGCGCCACGTCGCCCATGACGCCGCAGGTCAGCTCGCGGCCATAGACATAACGCTCGACCATCACCTGGCTGCCGTACTTCCATTCCGGCGAGGTAATGATCTGCGGCGGGTGAGACTGGCCTTCCTTGACGATGACGACACCGAAAGACGAGCCTTCGCGCACCGGCTTGACGACGTAAGGCGTGGCGATTGGATGCTCGTTGGTAAACTCATGGCGATCCATGACCTTGGCTTCAGCAACAGGAATACCGGCAGCCTTGGCCACGTGCTTTGCCTGCTGCTTGTCCATCGCGAGAGCGGAGGCCAGAACGCCGGAATGCGTATAGGGG
Source organism: Rhizobium sp. Leaf306 (assembly GCF_001423425.1). Lineage (GTDB taxonomy): Bacteria > Pseudomonadota > Alphaproteobacteria > Rhizobiales > Rhizobiaceae > Neorhizobium > Neorhizobium soli. The sequence continues at coordinate 557,487 of NZ_LMNX01000002.1, read as the reverse complement.
ATCTCGAGATATTCGAGCACACCCTGGATGGTGCCATCTTCACCGAAGGGACCATGCAGCGCATTGAAGGCGACATCCGGGCGCAGGCTGGCAAGAACCGCTGCGACATCACGATCGACATCAACCCGCGTCACCTTGTAACCCTCGCCTTCCAAAGCCTCAGCACAGGCGTTGCCGGAAGACAGGCTAACCGGCCGCTCGGAGGAAAACCCTCCCATCAATACAGCCACATGCATGTCGTTCATCAACCACTCCCGGAAAAGGGCTTTAGGCTTAAGCGACATCGCTTGCGCCAAACTTGTACGACCAACGATTCTTTCTCAGATCTGATCGCCAGGCTATTGGTGCACCAAAATGGTTAACAAATCGTTTACTTTCCTTAATGGGAGAACCCAACAGGCTGAAATTGAAGCACAAATTAGATTTTGAAATGGTTAATGCAGGACTTGAGGGCGCAGGGTACCGCACGGGACATGAAGCTCGAACGGCTGCTCGAACGCGGCAAGATCGCAATGGATCAGGGGTGAAAACGTGCCGTTTATTGCGCGTTTTTTGTTTTACTCGTCAGAAAACTGCTGTATGTCGCAGCCGGTACTCCTAGAGAGCCGCATATTTAAATCTCCTGAATTGGAATCAGTATGACAAACGCGACGCCTCCCGCTTCGCCGTCAGCTGAGCCGTTAGCGCATGTTGCAATGAATTCTCCTGCACGCGTCCTGACGGCCAGCCTGGTCGGCACGACGATCGAGTTCTTCGATTTCTACGTTTACGCGACGGCTGCGGTCCTCGTCTTCCCGGCGCTGTTCTTCCCCAACAGCGATCCGACGACGGCGCTGCTTGCCTCGTTCGCAACCTTCTCGATCGCATTTTTTGCCCGCCCGCTCGGAGCCGTCGTGTTCGGCCATTTCGGTGACCGGATCGGACGCAAGACCACGCTGGTTGCCGCACTTTTGACCATGGGCATTTCCACCGTGATCATCGGCCTGCTGCCGACCTATGAGACGATCGGCGTGGCAGCACCGCTGCTTCTGGCGCTTTGCCGTTTCGGCCAGGGCTTTGGCCTCGGCGGCGAATGGGGCGGTGCCGTTCTGCTCGCGACTGAAAACGCACCTCCGGGTAAGCGCACCTGGTACGGCATGTTCCCGCAGCTTGGCGCTCCTGTCGGCCTGTTCCTGTCTTCGGGCGTGTTCTGGATCCTGCTGCACTTCATGTCGCAGGAAGCGCTTCTGTCCTGGGGCTGGCGCATTCCGTTCATTGCATCGATCCTGCTGATTGCCGTTGGCCTCTGGGTACGCCTCTCGATCACCGAGACGCCAGCCTTCCAGAAGACAATCGACAAGCAGGAGCGGGTCGAGATCCCGGTCGTGGAACTGTTCCGCACGCACAAGCGCAGCCTGGCGCTTGGCACTTTCGTGGCGCTTGCAACCTTCGTGCTGTTCTACATCGGCTCGGCCTATCTTCTGTCCTACAACGTCAAGATCCTGAAGATGCCGTTCCTCGATGCGCTCGAGGTGCAGTTGCTCGGCTCGATCGTGTTCGGCATCTTTATTCCGATCGTCGGCAAGCTGGGTGACCGCTACGGACGCCGCGAGATGCTGATCGTGACGACGGTGCTGATCGGGCTGTTCTCGTTTGTCCTGCCAGCACTGATGACCAATGGCGAAGGCATGATCTTCCTGTTCGTCGTACTGGCGATGGTGCTGATGGGCATGACCTACGGCCTGATCGGAACGGCGCTGGCCGCGCCCTTCCCGACCGCTGTCCGCTATACGGGCTCGTCGATCACCTTCAATCTTGCCGGCATCTTCGGCGCGTCGCTTGCGCCCTATATCGCAACCTACCTCCAGGCCAATTACGGCATGGCCTATGTCGGCTACTATCTCGGCATCGCTGCCGTGATCACGCTGGTCTGCATCCTCCTGTCGGGCAAGGACGAAGTCTGAGCCACGGCGGAATCAAACTGACAAAAAAGCCCGTGAAGTCTATGACTTCGCGGGCTTTTTTGTGTGAACTGTCACTCTCCTGGATGTAGCCGGTGCTTGCGACGGCTGCTTCGCTCCGCAAGCAAGACGGCAACCCAACCCGCCCCAGCGATCACAAAGGGCAGGACATACAGGAAGAAGAAAGTGGGTGCGTTCATGAGATCAACTCTCCAAGAGCACGTCTTGCACCCCAATGTAGTAGCAAACCGCCGGAAATCCAAGCCAGCGTCGAAAGGGCGATAGACAGCGAAATACCAGCCGACGCTGCTCCGTTGGAAAGCGAGACAGCCGGAGCTATGAAACCTGCCGCCACACAAGCCGTGGAAAGCCTGTCCAGCGAATTCGCCAGAAGTTTGGTTCGCTCGTTGTGTATCAGCGTCATTCGCCCATCCTTGAAGAAGGACTAGTTATAGCTACTCCGTCGTCGTACCCTGGAAGGGTCGCACTTCCCGGCCCGGCATGAAGATGCCGAGGCGCTTGATCTCCCATTCCAGCTTGATGCCCGATTTGTCGAACACGCGCTGGCGCACCATCTCGCCGAGATATTCGAGATCATAGCCGGTGGCATGGCCGATATTGATCATGAAATTGCAATGCAGCGACGACATCTGGGCGCCGCCGTTCATCAGGCCGCGGCCGCCGGCCTCGTCGATAAGGCTCCAGGCGGAATGGCCTTCCGGGTTCTTGAAGGTAGAGCCGCCGGTCTTTTCCTTGACCGGCTGCACGGTCTCGCGGTGCTGGCGCACAGCGTCCATGTCGGCGCGGATCTTGGCACGGTCCTCCGGATATCCTTCGAACACCGCATGGGTGAAGATCAGGTCCTTGGACGCCGACGAATGACGGTAGCTGTAGCCCATGTCCTCGTTGGAAAGCACATGTACTTGACCCTGGCGATCGACGGCATGGACTTCGACCAGCCGCTCGGCAGTCTCCCCGCCATTGGCGCCGGCATTCATGCGCAGCGCTCCGCCAATCGAACCCGGTATGCCGTAGTAGAAGGCAAACCCGCCGATACCATTGTCCATCGCCATCGCAGCGAGGTGCTTGTCCGGGCAGATCGCACCGGCCTTGATCCGGTTGTCACCCATGAGATCGAGCTGGCCGAACCCCTTGGCAGAGAGACGGACCACGACGCCCGGAATACCGCCATCGCGCACCAGCAGATTGGAGCCGACGCCGACGACCGTAAGCGGAACGTCTTGCGGCAGCATCTTGAGGAAAGTCGCGAGATCCTCGGCGTCATGCGGCTGGAACATCAGCTCGGCAAGTCCGCCCGCCTGGAACCACGTGACACGGTCCATCGGTGCATTCGGCGTCAGACGACCACGCAGGTTCTTGACGCCGTCCCCGAGTGACGTCAGCAGCTTTTCCCCATTCACTTGTTTCATTCTACTGTCCCGAAAATCTCTCAAGTTCCTTCGGCAACGACGCAGCCCATTGCGTGATGTTGCCTGCCCCCAGAAGCACCACGAAATCCCCCGGCTTCGCAATGCCGGAGACGATCGACGCCAGTTCGCTCGGAGAGGTCATGTAACGTGCATCGCGGTGGCCGCTCGATTTGATCCGCGACACCAGCGATTCTGAATTGACCCCTTCGATCGGATCTTCTCCCGCCGCATAGACCGGCGCAAGGATGATACTGTCGGCATCGTTAAAACAATTCGCAAAATCGTCAAACAGGCTCGACAACCGGGAGAAACGGTGCGGCTGGTGGACGGCGATGACGCGCCCCTGGCATGCCTCGCGCGCTGCCTTCAGCACGGCCTTGATCTCGACCGGATGGTGACCGTAATCGTCGAAGATGGAAACGCCGTCGACAGTGCCGGTCAGCGTGAAGCGGCGCTTGACGCCCGAGAAATTCGCAAGCCCCTTGCGGATATTCTCTTCCGATATCCCGAGACGGTTGGCGACGGCAATCGCTGCCGTTGCGTTGGAGATGTTGTGGCGGCCTGGCATCGGCAACACTAGATCCTTGAAGGTGAAGATCCGGCCGGTGCGACGGCGACGGATTTCCACGTCGAAGATCGACTTGGTGCCCTCCATGCGGATGTTCGAAAACCGCGCATCGGCCTGCGGGTTCTCGCCATAGGTGACGACCTTGCGGTCCTCGATCTTGCCGACCAGCGCCTGCACTTCCGGGTGATCGAGGCAGAGAATGCCGAAGCCGTAGAACGGCACGTTCTCGACGAATTGCCGGAAGGCCGCCCGCACCGCGTCGAAATTGCCGTAGTGGTCGAGATGCTCCGGATCGATATTGGTCACAACCGCGACGTCAGCGGGCAGTTTTAGGAAGGTACCGTCCGATTCGTCGGCCTCCACCACCATCCACTCGCCCTCGCCCATGCGGGCGTTGGTGCCGTAGGCATTGATGATGCCGCCGTTGATGACCGTCGGATCGAGATTGCCGGCTTCGAGCAACGCCGCGACCATCGAAGTCGTGGTGGTCTTGCCGTGCGTGCCGCCGATCGCGATCGCGTTGCGGAAGCGCATCAGCTCCGCCAGCATTTCCGCGCGCCGGACGATCGGCAGCGATTTTTCGCGCGCAGCAACCAGTTCCGGGTTGTTCTTCTTGATCGCCGTCGAAACGACCACGACTTCCGCATCGCCGAGGTTTTCGGCGGTATGGCCAACGAAAACCGGGATACCCTTGTCGCGCAGGCGCTGCACGTTGGCGCTATCGGCCTGGTCGGAGCCCTGAACGTTGTGGCCGAGATTGTGCAGCACTTCGGCGATACCGCTCATGCCGATCCCGCCGATGCCGATGAAATGAACGAGGCCAATAGCCTTCGGCATCTTCATGCCCGTACTCCCTTGAATTCTGCAATATTTTTACGTTCAGCAACCGCGGTGACGAGGTCTGCGAGTGCGATCGCCGCATTGGGCCGACCTGCCCGCTTGGCGGCTGCCGCCGTCTGTTCCAGCCGCTCCGGCTCATTCATGGCAGACGATATCATCGCCGAGAGGCGTTCCGGCGAAAGCTCGGACTGCGCCACGACCTCGGCTCCGCCGGTCGCAACGAGCGCCGCCGCATTGGCCGCTTGGTCGTGATCCAGAGCATAGGGATAGGGCACCAGAATGGCCGGTCTGCCGATCACCGAGATCTCCGATACCGTCGATGCACCCGAGCGGCACACCACGAGATGCGCCGCCGCAAGACGCTCGGCCATATCGGGGAAGAACGGCGAGATTTCTACCTTTGAATTCAGCTTGCCGAAGCACGAGCCGACACGGCCCTGATCCTCGGGGCGTGCCTGCTGTGTAACAACCAGCCTGTCCCGCTCGGATTGATCGAGAAGGCTCAAGGCTGTGGGCACGGCAGACGAGAAGAACTGAGCGCCCTGGCTACCACCGAACACGACGAGCCGGAACGGATCAGTTCCCCGCGACGCGACGTAGGGCACGTTTGCGGCTTCCAGAACCGCGGGACGCACCGGATTGCCGGTCGTTACGGTCTTTGCCGCGTATGTCCCGGTCGTTTCGGGAAGAAACCCGCCAGCGATCGCCTGCACCCTCGAAGCCAGCGCCTTGTTGGCGCGGCCCATCACCGCATTTTGCTCGTGGATGATCGTCGGCACACCCATGCCGGTCGAGGCCATCAGTGGCGGGACTGTTGGATAGCCACCGAAGCCGACGACCGCGATCGGCCGCAAACGCGATATCAGCTTGCGCGCGGCGCGAAGACCGGTCCAGAGCTTCCAGGCAGTCCGCGCCATCGCGATCGGATTTTTCGAACCGAACGTCGCCGACGGTACGACATGAATCTCATCCGCCGGAAACTTGCCCGCGAAACGCTCGGCGCGGCTGTCGGTCACCAGATGCACGGAAAAGCCACGTGCTTTCAGCTCGTGACCCAATGCTTCCGCAGGAAAAAGATGACCGCCGGTTCCCCCGGCGGCTAACAGAATAATGCCCTTGCTCATATACCTACTCCGCGGGAACTCCGGACGCGACGCGGAACAAGCTGCGTTCCTGCGCGCGCCGTTCCGGCCGGTGACGTGTGAGTGCCAGAATAAAACCAGCTGTCACACATATGGCGATCATCGACGATCCGCCATAGGAGATCAACGGAAGCGTCATTCCCTTTGCCGGCATCAACTCGAGATTGACGCCGATGTTGATCATCGACTGTATACCGATCTGCAGCACCAGACCGGCGACGGCAAAGCGGTTGAAGTCGTTGCGCTCGTTGAAGGCATGCTTGAGGCCGCGCAGCACGATGAAGGCGAAGATTGCGACGAGCGCCATGCAGAAGATAATGCCGAATTCCTCGGCCGCGACGGAGAACACAAAGTCGGTGTGACTGTCGGGCAGGATCCGCTTGACGATGCCCTCGCCCGGTCCCTGACCGAACCAGTTGCCCCGCACGATTGCCTCATGCGCGGTTTCCACCTGGAAGCGGTCGCCTTCGCCGGTCAGGAACTTGTCGAAACGCGCCGTCACGTGCGGCAGCATGTAATAGGCCGCAAGAAGACCGCCGACACCGACACCGCCGAGCAGAACGATCCAGAGCCACGGCATGCCGGCCATGAAGAACATGCCGCCCCACACGATGCTGGTCAGGATCGTCTGCCCAAGGTCGGGCTGCGCGACAAGAAGGGCCGCGACGATGCCGAACAGGATGATGGCGAAGAGATTGCCCGGAATTTCAGGCTGCCGTGCATGCTCCGAAAACAGCCAGGCGCAGACCACCACGAAGGCGGGCTTCATGAATTCGGACGGCTGAATGGACAGCGCGCCGACCCCGATCCAGCGCCGCGCCCCCTTGACCTCGACGCCGAAGAACAACGCCAGAACCATCGCGGCCAGCGAAAGAGCAAGAAGCACGATTGCGGTCCTTCGTACCTGACGCGGGGTCAGGAACGACAGGCCGATCATGATGGCGAGCGACGGAATGAGGAAAACCGCATGGCGTTCGACGAAGTGAAAGTCTGAGAGACCAATGCGCTGGGCAACGGCTGGCGATGCCGCAAACGACAACATGAACCCGATGCCCATCAGCATGATAAAGGCCGCCAGGAAAAAACGGTCGATCGTCCAGAACCAGTCTGCGAGCGGTCCACGGTCTGCGCGGCTTACCATATTCAGTTTCCTTTTCCGGTATCGACCAGCATGTCCACACTGTCGAGAGCTGCGACGAGTGCGACAAACGCATCGCCGCGCACTTCGAAATTCTTAAACTGATCAAAGCTGGCGCATGCCGGCGACAACATCACTGCCGACGAAACAGTGTCGGCTGCCGCATCTGCGGCTGCATGGGTAACGGCCCGTTCGAGCGTGCCCGAAATCTCGTAAGGGACCGTGTCTCCAAGAGTTGCTGCGAATGCCGGTGCCGCTTCTCCGATCAAATAGACTTTTGTTATATTCTGGAAGAGTGGTGCGAGGCTTGCGATGCCGCCTTCCTTGGGAAGACCGCCCGCAATCCAGTAGATCCGATCGTAGCTGGAAAGCGCAGGGGCCGCGGCTTCGGCGTTCGTCGCCTTCGAATCATTGACGAAAACAACATGGTCCCGTCTCCCGACCGGCTGCATGCGGTGCTTGAGGCCCGGGAATGACCGCAGACCGGCGCGGATGTCATCGGCAGACACGCCGACCGCCAAGCAGGCTGCAATCGCGGCTGCCGCGTTCTGAGCGTTGTGGCTGCCCTTCAACGTCGGGATGCCATCGAGGTCGACAAGCGCAGACGAAACGCCACCATTCATCTCAACGAGCCGGGTTGTCTCGGCATAGATACCATCGGCGACCGCATTGCGCTTGGAAATGCGCCGAACCTTGACGCCTGTGCGCTCGACCCGGTCGGCGATCAGCGTCGAATAGCTGTCGTCGACGCCGATGACGGCGGTCTTCGCCCCAGCAACCAGTCGCTCCTTGATGTCGGCATAATGCTGCATCGTGCCGTGACGGTCGAGATGATCAGGCGTGAGGTTGAGCAATATGCCGGCAGTCGGATTGAGCGTGGGCGCCAGATCGATCTGGTAGGACGAGCATTCGACGACGTAATAGCGTTCGGCCTTCGGCGGATCGAGCGTCAGGATCGCCGTCCCGATATTGCCGCCCAGCTGCGTGTCGCGCCCGCTTGAGCGCAGAATATGCGCAATCAGCGCAGTCGTGGTCGACTTGCCGTTGGTGCCGGTGATGGCGATGAACGGGCAATCCGGCGCATGCGCCCGGCGCTCGCGCACGAAAAGCTCCACATCGCCGATGATCTCGACGCCCGCAGCACGCGCCAGATCGGCACTCCAATGCGGCTTTGGATGGGTCAGCGGAACACCCGGCGACAACACGAACGCCGCCTGCGCGCTCCAGTCGATGGTTCTCAAGTCCGCCGTTTCGATGCCTGCAGCGTTTGCCTTGGCGACGCTATCAGGGTTGTCGTCCCAGGCGAGAACCGTAGCACCGCCGGCAACCAGCGCCTGCGCGGTCGCCAGCCCCGAACCACCGAGACCGAATAGTGCGACACGTTTTCCGCTGAACGTCGTGACCGGGATCATCGGATCACCGCAGCTTGAGGGTCGAGAGGCCGAGCATCGCGAGGCCGACGGCGATGATCCAGAACCGGATCACGACCTGGCTTTCGGTCCAGCCGAGCTTTTCGAAATGGTGATGGATCGGCGCCATCAGGAACACACGCCGGCCGGTCATCTTGAAGAAGCCGACCTGAATGATCACGGACATCGTTTCCATCACGAACAGGCCGCCGATGATCGCCATGACGATCTCATGCTTGGTGGCGACGGCAACCGAACCGATCAGGCCGCCGAGTGCCAGCGAACCGGTATCGCCCATGAAGATCGCAGCCGGCGGGGCGTTGAACCAGAGAAAGCCGAGGCCAGCCCCGATCACCGCGCCCATGATGACGGCGAGCTCACCGGTTCCGGGAACAAAATTGATCTGCAGATAGCCTGCAAAGACGGCGTTACCGACCAGATAGGCAATCACTCCGAACGACGCGGCGGCAATCATGACCGGCACGATCGCCAACCCGTCGAGACCGTCAGTCAGGTTGACCGCATTGCCGGCGCCGACGATGACGAAGCCACCGAACAGGATGAAGAAATAGCCGATATTGATCAGGAAATCCTTGGCGAAGGGAAAGGCGACCGAGGTTGCCAGATGCGGGTTTCCCGCAGGCTCCGTCACCATCGCTAGTCGCATCATGAAGAACACGGCGATGCCGGCGATGAGGAACTCGATGCCGAGGCGCGCCTTGCCGGAAAAGCCCTTGTCGGTCTGCTTGGTGACCTTGAGATAGTCGTCGTAAAAACCGATCGCGCCGAATCCGAGCGTCACGAGCAGCGTGGCGACCACGTAGATGTTGGAAAGATCGGCCCAGAGCAGCGATCCGCCGACGATGCCGGCGAGAATCATCAACCCGCCCATGGTCGGCGTACCGGCCTTCTTGAAATGGGTCTGCGGTCCGTCAGCGCGGATCGGCTGACCCTTGCCCTGACGGATTCGGAGTGAATTGATCATCCGTGGCCCGAACATGAAGACGATGAACGCCGAGGTGAAGAGCGCTGCTCCCGTCCTGAACGTGATGTATCGGAACAGGTTGAAGAACTGAATCTTGTCTGCCAGTTCCACGAGCCAGATCAGCATAAAGGGCCCTTTCAAAAAAGCCGCGTCGTCTTAAGGTTGGCGGTCCGTGTCGGAAAAAGCCGGGTAGTTGTCAAGCAGCGCGGCAACGATCTTGCCGAAACCAAGCCCAAGTGACGACTTCACCATCAGCACGTCGCCGGGAATGACGGAGCGCACGACGTATTCAGTCAGTGCGTCCGTCGTTTCGAAATACTGTACGTCGACACTATCAGGCAGCGCATCCCGCAGAGCGGCCATTTCCTTGCCGGCGAGCCAGACGTGCTCGATCCCGGAGGCGAGCAATGGCCCGCCCAGCTCTTCGTGCACCTGGGCCGAGAACTCGCCCATTTCCAGCATGTCGCCGAGGACGGCAATACGGCGACCGGTCAGTTCCGGTGCTGTCGCTGAGAGCAGGGAGATCGCGGCCCGAACCGAGGCAGGATTAGCGTTGTAGCTCTCGTCGATCAGCGTCAGATGGCCTTCGCCAATACCGAGACGATGGCGCTGTCCCCTGCCCTTGACGGCCTTGAGTTCGGCCAGCGCCTGCCCCACCGAGCCCATATCGGCACCGAGGAGAAGCGCCGCTCCTAAAACTGCCATGGCATTTTCGGCGATGTGGCGGCCAGGTGCGCCGATCACAAACTCCTTCGTCTCGCCATTGAGAACGGCCCAGATAACGGAGCTCTCGGCATTGCCCTCGAAATCGGCAAGGCGATAGTCGGCCTTTGCATGCTGGCCGAAGGTCATGACATGGCTGACGCCCAACTCGTGGGCTTTCTCTTCCAGCAGCGCAAACTGTGCATTGTCGTGGTTGAGGATGGCAGCCCCGCCGGGCTCGATACCCTCAAGGATCTCGGCTTTGGCAGCCGCGATCTCTTCGAGACTGTTGAAATGCCCGAGATGGGCGGCCGCAATCGTCGTGATGATCGCCACATGCGGGCGCACCATTTTGACCAGCGGCCGGATTTCGTCGGCATGGTTCATGCCGATCTCGAACACGCCGAAATCCGTATCGGACGGCATGCGCGCAAGCGTCAGCGGGACGCCCCAGTGATTGTTGAACGAGGCCACGGCCGCATGCACCTTGCCGGACGGGGCAAGCGCATGCCGCAGCATTTCCTTGGTCGTCGTCTTGCCGACCGAACCGGTCACGGCAACGATACGGGCGCGACTGCGGTCACGTGCCGCGATCCCGAGCTTGACGAGTGCGGCCAGCACGTCCTCGACGACGATCATCGGGATCGTCAGACGGCCCATTGCCGGCAGCTTCGCTTCTGAAACGACGATCAGCGATGCACCGTTGGCAATCGCCATGCTGGCATAGTCATGCCCGTCGACCCGGTCACCCTTGATGGCGAAAAACGCTTCACCCTCGGTGATTCCGCGGCTGTCGATCGAAAGACCGGTGACGCCTTCCGGCATCTGCCCGATCGGCCGGCCGTCCATGACGGTGGCCATTTCCTGCGAGGTCCAAAGAAAGCTCACGATGCTACGCCCTCCGCCAGGTCCTGCAATGCCTTGCGCACTTCGACATGATCGGAGAACGGCAATGTCGTTGCCCCAACCGTCTGTCCTTCCTCATGCCCCTTGCCGGCAACGATCAGCGTATCGCCAGTTTTGAGCAGTCCGACCGCGTGACGGATTGCCTTTGCCCTGTCGGCGATCTCTTCCGCGCCCGGCGCTGCCGCCATGATCTCGGAGCGGATCGTGGCCGGCTCCTCGGAGCGAGGATTGTCGTCGGTGACGATCACCACGTCCGCAAGGCGGGTGGCAATCTCTCCCATGATCGGACGCTTGCCCTTGTCGCGATCTCCGCCGCAGCCGAACACAACGACCACGCGGCCGGTGGTGAACGGACGCACGGAGCTCAGAACGTTCTCGAGCGCATCGGGCTTGTGGGCGTAATCCACATAGGCAAGCGCGCCATCCTTCGTCTGGCCGACAAGCTCGAGCCGGCCGGATGCGCCGACGAGCTTTTCAAGCGCCGCCATGGCGACCGCGGCCGGAACGCCGGTCGACATCGCAAGTCCTGCGGCAACCAGCGCATTGGCGACCTGGAAGTCCCCCGCAAGCGGGATATCGACCTCATAGATCTTGCCGTCCGCATGGATCTCCGCGGTCTGCTTGTGACGGAAGTGTTCGACACGCTTCAGGCAGAGATAGCCGCCCTTGCGCCCGACGGTCCGGATGCTGAGGCCTGAAGCAAGTGCCACCTCGATCGCAGTTTCAGTCCAGCGGTCGTCGGCAAAGATCACGGCCGGAGCGCCCGCAGGTGCCAGCGTATCGAACAGCCGCATCTTGGCGGCCATGTAGCTCTCGACGGTCGGATGGTAGTCCATATGGTCGCGGCCAAGATTGGTGAAACCGACAGCCGACAGCTTGACGCCGTCGAGACGGCTCTGGTCGAGACCGTGGCTGGACGCTTCCATCGCCGCGTGGGTGACGCCTTCGGACGCGAGTTCCGCCAGCAGCTTCTGAAGCTCGACGGGATCAGGCGTGGTCAGCGAGCCGTAGTCGTTGCGATCAGGCGAGACGACGCCCGTGGTGCCGATCTGTGCAGCCGCATGGCCGGCATAGGCCCAGATCTGCCGGGTGAAAGAGGCAACCGAAGTCTTGCCGGCAGTGCCTGTTACCGCAACCATCGTCTCCGGCTGAGCGCCATACAGCCGAGCGGCAGCGATTGCTAGAAAGCGGCGTGGATTGTCCACGACCACAACCGGGATGCTGCTGTCTGCCGGATGGGACGCGATGGCGACAACCGCGCCCTTGGCGGCGGCATCGTCGACAAAGCGCGACCCGTCAGCCTTGGATCCAGCAAGAGCTGCGAACAGCATGCCCTCGGCGATTTGCCGACTGTCCGAGGAAAGACCGAGAATATCCACATCACCGGCTGGTCCAGCCAGGATATCGGCCGCTTCCGGAAAATCGTCTCCGGCAAGATCGCGCAGTTTCATCGGTAATCTTTCCATCTAACAGCAGGCTCCCTCACGAATCGAGGGTCCGTTCTTGATCCTCAATAAGACACAAGCAGGGCAGAACCGTCATTGCCGAATTTTGGCTTTACACCGAGAATGGGAGCAGACCGCGCGATGATCTCCTTGACCATGGGTGCTGCGGACATTGCAGCAAGCGCGGCGCCATTGCCTTTGTCGGTCTTCGGCTCGTCGCTGAAGGACAGGACGACATAGCGCGGATTGTCCATCGGGAAGGCAGACAGAAACGCGTTGAAGTTCTTGTCGTGGGCGTAGCGGCCGTTGACGACCTTGTCCGCCGTTCCGGTCTTGCCGCCCACATTGAAGCCGGCCACGCGCGCATTGCGGCCCGATCCGTTGATGCCGTTCCATTCGAACAGGAAGCGCATGTCCTTGCTGGTCGTGGGCTTCATGACCTGGGTGGCGATCTCGTCGGCCTGCGCCTGGGTGCGGGGCAGGAATGTCGGCGGAACGAGCTTGCCGCCGTTGACCAGTGCCGCACCGGCAACAGCCGTCTGTAGCGGCGTCGTCGACACGCCGTGACCGAACGAGATGGTGATGGAGTTGATCTTCTTCCATTCACGCGGCTGACTTGGCATCGCGATCTCCGGCAGTTCGGTCTTCATCCGGCTGAGAAGTCCAAGCCGCGTCAGGAAGTCCTTGTGTCCCGCAATGCCGACCATGTCGGCGATCTTCGCCGTGCCGATGTTCGAAGAATACTGGAAGATTTCCGGAACGCTCAACACGCGCCCCTTGCCATGGAAGTCCTTGATGGTGAAACCGCCGATGCGGATCGGGAAGCGCGCATCGAACGAGCTCTGCAGGTTCATCTTGCCGTCATCGAGACCCATGGCGAGCGTGAAGGATTTGAAGGTGGAGCCCATTTCGAACGTGCTGTTCGACATGCGGTTCATCCAGCCCTTTTCAGCGTCCACGCCGTTCGGGTCGTTCGGATCGAAATCCGGTGCGGATGCCATACCGAGGATTTCACCGGTGTGAACGTCGATGACGACGGCGCCTGCACCGATCGCCGAGTATTTGCCGATCGATTCGGCAACGACCTGCTGAACGATTGCCTGCACGCGCAGATCGATCGACAACTTGACCGGCTCAAGCGGCTGATCGGAGGTCATGCCGACGGCCGCAAGGTCCGCGAGACCCTGGGAATCGATGTAGCGTTCCATTCCGGCGACGCCGCGGTTGTCAATATTGACGTAACCGACGAGATGCGCAGCAGTTCTGCCACCGGGATAGAAACGGCGCTTCTCAGGCCGGAAACCGATACCCGGGATGCCGAGTGCCAGAATCTGGCTCTGCTGCTTCGGGGTCAGCTGGCGGCGCAGCCACTGGAAATGCGAATTGGAGCGAAGCTTCGTATAGGTGCCCTTCACGTCGAGATCGTTCAGCACGGTCGCGAGCTTTTCGATCACCTCGTCGGCGTCGACGATCTTGTGCGGCTCGGCAAACAGCGAGACGGTGCGGATGTCGGTGGCCAGCACCTCGCCGTTGCGGTCGACAATATCCGGGCGCGACGCCATGAACCGGTCTGCCGGCAGAATGCTCGACGTTACCTCCGGCATCGCAAAGCCGTATTGCACGAGACGTCCGCCGATGACGCCGTAGAACGCGACAAAGCCGGCGATCAGGAGGCCGACGCGGTTTTTCGCCTGGGCGGACTTGCGCTTGCGCGTACCTTCAAAGGACGCGCCGCGCATCGTTGGGCGGCCACGGCCACCGGCCGAAAAATGCGCCCTGCTCTTCAAAACCATTATTCGTGACAGGAAGGACATCAGCGTCTCACCGATCCGGTTGAATGAACATCAAGAGTGGAAGCACCACGGTTTTTCGGCACCGGTATCTTGGACGGAGGCCTGGACTTTGCAGCCTCGACGCCCTTCAGCGCCGCTGCGACTTCACTGTCCTTGCCGGAAATGATGTCCTCGATGGTGGTCTCGGGCTGCGGCAGACGCGACTTCATCATCGGCAATTCCTTGGGCATGGCGAGTTGCGTCGTATCGGTCGCGCCAAGGCCGAGCTCGGTGCCATAGACGCCGATCAGCCGGTGAAGACGGTTTGGCTGAGTCAAAAGCGCCCAGTCAGCCCTCAAGAGATCTATCGTATCTTTCTCGAGCCTGATCTCGGTTTCGAGACGCCGGACCTCTTCAAGTTTCTCATCGGCGCGATGCTTGATCGAATAGGTCACAACAGCCGTTGCCGTCATGACGCCGATCAGCACGAGATCGAAGCTTCTCAACATCCGTCAGACCCCCAATGTCGAAAGGCTTGCGAGGCTCGGCAGGTCGAAGATCGACATGTCGGAGCCACGCGATTTTGCTTCGGTGCGGATACCGGCGCGCAGCTTGGCGGAACGGGCGCGCGGATTGATCTCCGCCTCCTCCTCGCTTGCCGCCACCATCGCCTTGCCGAGCGGATCGAAGATCGCTTCCTTCACCGCAACCATCGGCAGATGCCTGGAGCCGGAGGTCTTGGACGAGCGATCGGCGAAGAACTGCTTGACGATCCGGTCTTCCAGCGAATGGAAGGTGACGACCACGAGCCGGCCACCGGGCTTCAACGCCTGCTCGGCGGCAAACAGCGCCTGCGCCAGCTCGCCGAGTTCGTCGTTGACGAAAATGCGCAGCGCCTGAAAAACACGCGTCGACGGATGGATCTTGTCCTTGGCTTTACGCGGATTGACGCTCTCGATGAGATTGACGAGATCGCGCGTCGTGCGGAAGGGCTCGGTCACGCGGCGCTTTTCGATGGCACGTGCGATACGACCGGAATGTTTTTCCTCGCCGAGAAAGCCGAAGATGCGGATGAGATCGCCGACCTTGGCGCGGTTGACGACATCGGCCGCCGATACGCCATTGCTCGACATGCGCATGTCGAGGGGACCGTTGCGCTGGAACGAGAAGCCGCGCTCGGCCTCATCGATCTGCATCGAGGACACGCCGATATCGAGCACGACGCCATCGAGCCCGCCTTCCGGCGCATGATCGGCAAGCTGCGAGAACTGTGAATGAATGAGAGAGAGGCGACCTGCATGCGCGGCAACAAGAGCCTGCCCATTGGCGATTGCGGAAGGATCGCGATCAAGGCCAATGACGTCAGCACCGGCAGCCAGCAGGGCGGACGAATAACCGCCCGCCCCGAAGGTGCCATCAAGGATGACCTTGCCAGGAAGAGGCTGAAGCGCCTCCACCACTTGGTGCAGAAGAACTGGAATATGGCGAACCGGTCCGCCTTCGGGCTCAGTTTGACCTTCGCCTGGATTCGCCGACATCCCGCTCTCCTGTACTATGCGGGACGTGAACTCAAACGTCCCTCCCGTGCTGCCGCCTGCGCCTCGTGAAATGCTTGCGGCTGCCAAAGCTGAAAATGATCCGAACGCCCGACGAAAGTGACTTCCGAGCTGATACCCGTGAAATCCCGGATGAAATCCGAGACCATCAGCCGGCCTTCCGCATCGAGCCTCATGAAGACACCGCCGCCGTGAATCAGCAGCGACATCCTGTTGGCGTCCGGTGAAAACGGATCGACGGACGCAATCTGCCGCTCGTAGCGATCGAGCAGATCCGGACCGCCGACGCTGATCGCCGGATAGATGAAATCCTGGAGGCAGTAGAGCTCCTGAATTCCGCGCTCGGAAAGAACCGCGCGAAAGCCGGCAGGCACAGAGACCCGCCCCTTCGTATCGATCCTGTTCGTCGCATTCGACAGGAAGCGGCTCATCGCAACAAACACCCGCCCCGTTCGCAAAAGACACGGGAAACTTCCCGCCAGACTGCTTGGATTCAAACAAGGAAGATCCGTGCGGATAAGCAGATGCTTGCCCGATTGTGAGATCGAAACTCTTGATTTGATGGGCAAAATGCCCTTGTGCAGTGCGAATTTGGGATACCATGGGACCATATGGGCGTCAATGGGAGAGGCCCTGCAAGCTCCTCCATGTTCGGATTTATTTATAAGCTGTTAAGTTTAACAAAGGGTTATTAAGCGCTTTGGAGAAACTGCCTTTGCGACCCTTCGCAAGTGATATTTTGACAGTTGCTAAGAGCCGGAAACGCAAGGCGCTTTCCGGCCTGCTCATATAAAAAGCGGCACCGAAATTGGGCAATTTGCATGTCAGATTGCCCCGTCGGGGACGGGCACAATTGACGAATCAGAAGAGAGTAGTGACCAGTTGGCCTGTAAGCCGGGTTCTGTATGGCCCCGGTGCGAACACCGGAACGTGGCAGCCATTCATCTGGGACGCCGTTTACACGTCGCCTCGCGCAACCCACCCGGATGACTGGCCCGGAAACAGGCTGTAGACGTACTTGCGCACGTCCCGCGTCATCCCTATTCGGTCTTGCTCCCGGTGGGGTTTACCATGCCGCTTCCGTTACCGGTCGCGCGGTGGGCTCTTACCCCACCCTTTCACCCTTACCCCGCTATCTCATCGACCCTTGCCGCAATGCGTCATCCGGTCGATCAGAAAGCGGGGCGGTTTCCTTTCTGTGGCACTGTCCCTAGGGTCGCCCCCGCCGGACGTTATCCGGCACCGTGTTTCCGTGGAGCCCGGACTTTCCTCACCCTACCGCCTTTCGGCATTGGTAAAGTGCGGCTGCCCGGCCAACTGGTCGCGCGGCTCATAGCCGAGATGCACAGATAAGGCCATAGGCCTACCGGTATTCCGCATGGAAATCGACCGGATAGCCATCGTCGATGATCGACCCGTTAAAGATCAGTTCGGCGCCGAGCCGGCCTATCTCGTCGGAACTCTTGGCGGCAGCGCCACAACCGCCGGTCAGAACACCGATCCGGTCGAACGCCGTCATGGCGATGGCCGGATAGTTGTTCGGCGTGAATGACGTGACGCAGGCGGCCATGGAAGATCGCGACAGATCGAGCCTCGGCATCAGCCGTTCCATGACGTCCGTCAGGTGGCGCCGGGTCGTCTCGCGTCCGCCGCTCTTGAACCAGTCCCGGATCTCAGGCTCTGACGGCAGCAGAAGATCGTCCGGATCGCCGCCGATCTTCACATAGGTTTTGCCATCAGGATAACGGACCGGAGGCAGAAGGTAGATCCCGTCATCCTCCTCGTTCCATTTCCAGATCAGCGATGGCATGGCCTTCAGCTCCTCCATCGCCCCCTCGCCGACCTCGTAGAACGCGATGGTCCTTGCATAGACTGAGAGATCGAGACGAGCGCCGACAAGTGCTTCGTTGATGGAAAAGCCGCCCGCCGCCACAAGCACCTTGTCGGCCGTGTAACTGCGCCCTTCCGCCGTCGTCACGGTCACGATCGCGCCGTCCTGGCGAACAGCCGAAACGGTCTCGGGGATCAGCGTGGCACCCTGGCGCTCCGCAAGCATGACTTGCGCCTTCACCAGCCGGCGCGGATTGATGTGCCCCGCCCGCTTCTCCTCCCAGACGCCTTCGGCGCCATCCTGAAAGGCGAAATATGAAAACCGGTTCGAAAGGGCCTCATGCCCCAGCGTTTCGGTCTCGACACCTAGCCGCCCGGCGGCATCGAGCACGCGACCGACATAGGATGGCTGCCCGGTACGCCCGGGCGCAGAGGACTGCAGTCCGGCGCGCCCAGGCCCGACCATCAGACAGCCCACTTCCGAGTAGAAATCGATACCGCTTTCGGACGCGATCTCGCCGTAGCGCTCGATCGAACGATTGGCGAGGCGGGCCCAGACTGGATCCTGATCGATCGTCCGGGTGATGCGCGCCTCGTCGTAATGGCTTGCGAACACGCCGTCATGCCGCTGGTAATCGTCAGGTTCGCCCGGCCCGATCAACGCCACACCATCGGTCCATTTGGAAAGATGCCGGGCCGCTGCCGCCCCCATCATGCCGCTTCCGATGATGATGTATTTGAACCGCGCCGCCATGCCCTGTCCTTTCGATTCCCTAGCTCGAATTGCCGCTCTTTTCAGGCAGTTCTAACCGTTTCCCGAATCAGAATACCAGAGGCGCCAGAACGGCATACCCCTTCGGCGGAAAATCGAACGCGAAGGTCTTTTCGATCACATCGTCCTTGTTGTCTTTAAGAACCGCTTCGACCCGCTGACAGTAGCGCTTGGACGTCGGGTTCATACGCTTGGCGGCGTGGCCCGCATTGTATTTAAGGATCGTGCCGCAAATCTTGCCGCCACCCAGATCATGGGCGCCCGCCAGATACTTCATGCCGTAGCGAATGTTGGTTTCCGGATCGTAGAGGCCATAATCAGGGCCCTTGTAGCCCATCAGCCTTGCGGTCGCCGGCTTCACCTGCATCAGGCCGATCTCGCCGGCACTGCCCTTCACAGTCGGGCGAAAATTGCTTTCGATCTGCACGACAGCCTCAGCAAGGTCGAACGGCACATCGTATTGATCGGCATATTTGGCGATCAGCGTCGTATAATGCATCCGGCGAACCATCTGCCTCTCGGTGGCCGTCGGGGCAGCAAACCCGGTTTCGCGTGTCTCCCAGGGAATGGTCAGCGGTTTGACATAAACCCGAACCACGTCTCCGCCGTCTTCGGCACGCACAGATCCACATCCCGCGAAAAGCATGGCAATGCCTGCCGCGACCGCACAAGTCATCTTAGTCAATTCTAAAGTATCTCCGGAACAACAGGCTCGCGGGATATCGTGATACGCAAACATCCCTCGTCGCGACGCCGGACGACGGCGCGAGGTTTTACAAGACCTGTAGGTTTATCTTGGCAGCCCCCGTCTGGGGACGCTGCGTTAGCAACTCTTTAGAAAGCCGCATTAAGGAGATCATGTGGCAATGCAAAAAAGCCCTGTCCGCAAACGCTTCCGACAGTTTCGCGAAGCTTGCGCCTAGCTGTATTTCGGCAGTGCCTTGAGCAGCCGATGCAGCGTGTCGATCGTCGAAAAATCGGCAATCCCATCGACCAGCGCGGGCCTGAAATGCCGTTGGAAAGCCTCGACGACGCCCTTCGTGCGATCGCAGAATGTGCCCGTGATTTCAATATCGTATCCGTAGAGCGACAGCATCGACTGCAGGGCCTCGATCGGCTGACCACTTTCGCCGTGCTGGAAAAACCGGCCGCCGCTGATCTGACCTGGCTCGACCCAGTGACCGATCCCCGCCAAATACAATTTCTGCCAGGGGAAATTTTCGCCCGGGTCGAGCTTGCGGATGGGGGCGACATCCGAGTGTCCGACGACCCGTTCCCGAGATATTCCCCAGCGATTGCCGCAGTCTCGACACAATTCGACGACCGCATCGATCTGGATATCCGGAAAATGGGGAAGTCCGCCGGGATGTCCGGGATTGGCGATTTCTATCCCGATGGAGCAGGAATTGATGTCCGTTTCGCCGGCCCAGCTGCTTTTGCCCGCATGCCAAGCGCGCCGCGCCTCGGGAACAAGCTGCACGATCCGGCCGTCTTCATGGATGAAATAGTGACTGGAGACCTGGCTCGCCTCGTTGCGAAGCCATGCCAGCGCCTGATCGGCATCAGGCATGCCGGTATAATGCAGGAGGATCATGTCCGGCTGGCGCCCGCCTGCCCTTTCCCCATGATTTGGCGAAGGCTCGACCGTGGCGCGGGCATGATCGGCGGCAAAGGAAGCCGGAATTGTCATGCCGCGCGGCGCTCTTTCTCGATCGCTTCATAGGCCGCGTTGAGCGCGGCCATCCGTTCGGTCGCAGCCGCATGCAGTGTTGCCGGCACGCCGCGTGCGATCAGCCGGTCGGGATGATGCTCCGAAACCAGCAGACGGTACTGTTTGCGGATTGCCGAGAAATCGTCGTCACGCGAAACGCCGAGCACCAGATACGGGTCACGACCGTCGAGATGCACGTGGCGGGCCATGATGCGGCGGAAATGTTCCTCGTCGATCCGGAAGATTTCGGCGATGCGCGCCAGAAACGCCAGCTCGCTCTCATGCACGAGACCATCCGCCTTGGCGATATGAAACAGACCATCGACGACGCTCTCAAGCATCGGGCAGTTTTCCATGTCGCCGCTGCTGCACAGCCCCGAAAGCTTTGTGGCATACGCCTCGTAGCCGGCAATGTCCTGGCGTGCGAGGTTATAGAGACGTGCAACGTTGCGCGCTTCCTCGGCCGGAAAATCGAAAATCTGCTGGAAGGCACTCACTTCGGCTTCGGTGACCACGCCATCGGCCTTCGCCATCTTTGCAGACAGGGCAATGATCGCCACCGAGAAGGAAACCTGGCGCCGGGTTTCCGGATCGCCCTCGAACATGGTGCGGATCGCATCGACGACTCGGTTGAGCACACCGCCCGCGGCATCGCCGACGGCACCGAGCAACCTTTCCCACAGGGAGGACAATTGGAGACAATTGAAATCGAAAATCATCCCTTAAATGACCAGATTACCGACGTTTTGGCAAGCTGAGGACGGTCCGCTGAAGATTAAACTCTGTTCATGTTTTTCGAACAATCATGCTGAAAGCCCGGTCTGTCCGGCAACGGCACAAAGTCGTTGACGGCCAATGGGTCGAAACGCCGACCAAAACGACCCGTCCTGCCGTGTGCCACGGCAGCCCGCGAGGCTGGTGATTTCTTTGAAACGATTAGATCGGGGAACGGACAGGAAAAACCTCGAAGCGACGGAATTTTCTTGAGAAATTCACTTTACAGGCTCTAGCTGGTGTCGCATCCATTCATCCCGTTTTGTCAGTTTCTTGCGCCCTGAGCGCATCAAGGAGGATCGATGTCCAAACAGAAAGTCGCACTGCTGACCGCCGGCGGCCTTGCGCCCTGCCTCTCGTCTGCCGTCGGCGGATTGATCGAGCGCTACTCGGATGTTGCCCCTGATCTGGACATCATTGCCTACCGCTCCGGCTACCAGGGCGTGCTCTTGGGCGACAGCATCGCGATCACATCCGAGATGCGTGAAAAGGCTCCTCTCCTTCATCGTTACGGCGGCTCGCCGATCGGCAACAGCCGCGTCAAGCTCACCAACGCCGCCGATTGCGTCAAGCGTGGCCTCGTCAAGGAAGGCGACAACCCACTGCAGGTCGCAGCCGAACGACTCGCCAAGGACGGCGTTACGATCCTTCACACGATCGGCGGCGACGACACCAACACGACGGCAGCCGATCTCGCAGCCTACCTCGGCGCAAATGGCTATGATCTCACCGTCGTCGGTCTTCCGAAGACCGTCGATAACGACGTCGTGCCAATCCGCCAGTCGCTCGGCGCATGGACGGCCGCCGAAGTCGGCGCGCGTTTCTTCGACAATGTCAGCAACGAGCAGACCGCCGCCCCCCGCACTTTCGTGATCCACGAAGTCATGGGTCGCCACTGCGGCTGGCTGACGGCCGCAACGGCGCGCGCCTATATCGAGCAGAGCCGCGGCAACGAGTATGTCGACGGCCTCATGATGAACGCCGAGCTGAAAAGCATCGATGGCCTCTATTTGCCGGAACTGGAGTTCGACCTCGAACAAGAGTCTGCACGCCTGAAGCGCGTGATGGAAGAACGCGGCACCGTGACGATCTTCGTCTCGGAAGGTGCCGGCATGAATACGATCATCGCGGAACGGGAAGCCGCCGGCGACACCGTCAAGCGCGATGCGTTCGGCCATGTGAAGCTCGACACGATCAATGTCGGCGGCTGGTTCCAGAACCAGTTTGCGGGCCTGATCGGCGCCGAACGCTCGATGGTCCAGAAGTCAGGCTATTTCGCCCGCTCGGCCCCGGCCAATGGTGATGATCTTCGCCTCATCCAGGGCATGGTCGATCTTGCGGTCGAAAGCGCTCTCAACAAGGTGTCCGGCGTCACCGGCCATGATGAAGACCAGGGCGGAAAACTGAGAACCATCGAATTTCCAAGAATCAAGGGTGGAAAACATTTCGATCTGACGGCAAAATGGTTCGGCGAGGTGATGGACCATATCGGCCAGCCCTACGAAACCGTATAACGCGTCGCGCTGAGCGACAAACGAGAGCCGTGGGCTCCGGAGGAATGTGATGACGATCGAAACATGGTTCGCATTTGCCGCGACCGCTGTGGCCCTCGTCATCCTTCCCAACCCGCTGACGAGGACAGTCGCGCTCTATTCCAAGCAGCGCGGCCGTCTAAGCGCAGTCGTGACGGTCCCCGCATTGGCCTTGGGACTGGGTCTCGCCTTCACCGCGGGCCTCGCGCCGCTACTGCTTGTCTGTTTTTACGCGCCATCGGCCATGACCGCGATCGGCTGGGTCGGCATCGCCTACGCCATGGTCTATGTACTCTGGTGCTTCCAGGACCCACAGGTCCGCGCGCCGCTCGCCGACAATGACAATCTGCCGACGCGGCGGTTTGACCGGATCTTCGCAGACGTCTTCGTTCGATGCGTTCGCACCCCCAGATACGCGATCATTCTTGCCGCGCTGACTGCACAGTTTCTGCGCCCTTCGCTGTCGCTCTCGCTCCAGGCCGAAGTGCTGACGGCGATTTTTCTCGCCTCCATCGCTGGCAGTGCGTTGGCACAGGCACTCATCCCCAGCCTTGCGCTGCGGGGCACAAAGCGATTTTCGAGGCGCAATCCAGCCTTGAACAAGCCCGGCACGGTATTCATCGCCAGGCGTGCCGTGACGGCTGGTTTCCGGCGAATCGCTGCTTGAGGAAACAGAAAGCGTCCTTCGACTTGCCGGGCGCCGCCTTATACGTTAATGGAAATCCACAATCGGTGACTTTTTGGCGGGTACGGTAACCATTTCAAATGAGAGCAACCTGATGACGGTGGTCAGATTCGTCAGCCGTAGAGCTGCTGTGGCGCTTGCGATGTCTTCCGTTCTGGCTGGATGCTCCAGCGTTGAGCGCGATACAAAAGTCGCGTCCGGTCAGCCGTCTCAGACCACGTCAGCTGACGGTCAGCTCGTCATCCAGTACAATTCTTCCGCCGCCGATCAATCTCAACAAATGGCGCCCGGCCAGACAATGGCGCAGATCGCCAAGAGCGGTCGCATTGCCGTTCCGGTTCCGCCGACCGTAGAAACCGTATCGGCTCAGAATGCCGCCATGGCGTCTCCGACCATGGCGCCGATCGTTGCCTTCACGCCGCCGCCGATCGCAACCGCGGTCCAGCCCGTGAGCCTTGCTTCGGCGCAGCCGCTCAAGCCGGCAGCCGGTTCGGTCATGACCCAGAAGTCGAGCCGTCTCGTGTCGCCGCCGGTCGCGACCGCCGTTGCGTCTGGCCAGATCCAGCCGGCAGCGGCGCAGGCCATCGCGCTCGACGAGGAAGAACTGACGCCGGATATGGTGGCGCTGCAATCGGTCGTGCCGACACCGCGTCCAGCCACGCTTACATCGAGCGCTATTGCTGGTGCTGCAACGCCGGCTGCCGCAAGCTCCACGCTTGCCTATGCAGCCGCACCCCGCGCTGTGGCTGCGGTCTCGGCCATGGGCAATATCAAGGACTTTCCGCCGGCTCCCGGCGAGCCGATGCCGGATACCGCGTCGAACGCGCCCGCAGACCTCAAGAAGCTCATCAAGCGCTATGCCGGTCTCTACGGCGTGCCGGAATCGCTGGTGCACCGCGTCGTCCACCGCGAAAGCAAATACAATCCAAAGGCCTATCACAAGAACGGATATTGGGGCCTGATGCAGATCAAGTACTCGACCGCGAAGTCGATGGGCTACCAGGGCAAGCCGGAAGGACTGCTGGACGCCGAGACCAATCTTAAATACGCGATCCGATATCTCCGCGGCGCCTGGCTCGTTGCCGACAACAAGAACGACAACGCCATCCGCCTCTATGCCCGCGGTTATTACTACGACGCCAAGCGTCGCGACATGCTGCATGTGCTGAAGGCCGATCAGAGCCCTGCGACACCTGTCGCCTTCTCAACGGCGCCGAACAGCAAGCCCGGTTCGTAACCCAGCGACCTGGGCGTCAGCCCAAGCCGAACCACCACGAGATCAGCCGACGGCATGACAGCAATTGTCTGCCCGTCGTGGCCCTGCAGGTAGAAAGTATCTGCCGGTAGCGGCATACCATCGGCCTTCGGCAGCCACGTCTGCATCTTCGAAAACCGTCCGCCCGAATGCGCATTCGGCTCCTGCATCAGGTGCACAAAGCCCTCGGGGAGCAGTCGCATCCCTTTCCACACCCCGTCGCGCGCCAGAAACAGGCCGAACCGTGCCCAGTCGCGCCCGGTCGCATAGAGATAGGAACTGCCGGCAAACGTCCCCGCCGCATCCGGCTCCATGACGGCGCTTGTCATGCCGAGCGGATCGAACAAGGCCCTGGATGGATAGCCAAGAGCCGTCGCGCGATCACCGATCCTGTCCATCCATATCTTCGACAGAAGTATGCTGGTGCCCGACGAATATCGGAAACGCGCGCCCGGATCTGCCTCGAGCGGGATCGTGGCCGCGAACGCGGCCATGTCGGGTTCGAGGTAGAGCATCCGCGTGACATCGGCGACGGCACCGTAATCCTCGTTGAAACCAAGCCCGCTTTCCATGGCGAGAAGGTTGGCAAGCGTGATTTCGCGTCGTTTGTCGTTGCTCCACGCGGGCAGAAGATCACGATCTCCGAGCGACATCCGGCCGCTCTCCATCATCGTACCGATCAACGCCGCATTGACGGTTTTCGTCATTGACCAGCCGAGCAACGGCGTATCCTTCGAGAAGCCGTCTCCATACCCCTCGCCGATGATGCGCCCGTTCTTGACGACCACCACAGCCCGCATGCCAGGCCCCGTCAGCGACTTATCCTCTAGAACCTCCATCACACGCGGATCGCGTTCGACCCCCTGCCCCACCGGCCAGGGCGAAGCCTGATCGACCGAGGGCGATGATCGCGGCGGCAGCGCGACTTGCGGCAACGCCGAACCATCCGGCGAAACGGTGCAGCCGAGGCCAGGCCTGTAGGTTGCCTGATTGGTTCCGATGAAGCCAAGCAGCCCGGCATCGACACGTCCGGCATCGCGGTCAACGGTCACCCGCATCATCAGGAGCAGCGGGTTGCCCGGCGCCTGCACGTCGATCGCCAGCACCTCCTGCGGATCGCGTCCGGCCAGAAACACGTTGGAGCAGACGATCTTGGCCGCATAGCCGCTTCCGACCCGAAGCAGTTGCGGCGGCGCAATGGTGATCCACGCCAGTCCCCCGACGATACCAAGTACCAAGGCTCCTGCAGTTCCCGTCACAATCCGCTTCATCAGGCGCATGCGCAAAATGTCCTTGTTCAACAACAGCCCGCGTCATCCAGCTGTAGCATGCCGGGTTTAGGCCTGCGTTCTACACATCGCGAAATAATTCACGCAGCGAGAGACGCAATGGCCGACGTCGTCAGGGAAACCGGTTTCACCAGCAATCAGAAGCTCAAGGATGCGCTGCTCCAGCACAAACTATTTTCGCGCGAAGGGCTGTCGGAACGGCTGTTCGGGCTCCTGTTTTCCGGTCTCGTCTATCCGCAGATCTGGGAAGATCCAGACGTCGACATGGAAGCAATGGAGCTCTCATCGGAGCATGCGATCGTCACCATCGGCTCCGGTGGCTGCAACATGCTGGCCTACCTCTCCCGCAATCCGCGCAGCATCGATGTCGTGGATCTTAACCCCCACCATGTCGCGCTGAACCGGCTGAAGCTCGCGGCATTCCGTCATCTGCCGAGCCATATGGATGTCGTCAGGTTTCTCTCGGCGCAGGGTACACGATCGAACAGCATCACCTTCGACAGACTGATCGCGCCGAATCTGGATCGCGCAACCCGCAGCTACTGGCAGAAGCGCTCGATCACCGGCCGTCGCCGCATCTCCGTGTTCGACCGCAACATCTACCGCACCGGGCTCCTCGGCCGGTTCATCGGCGCGGGACACCTTCTGGCGCGCCTGCATGGCGTCGATCTGACGAAGATGGCGCAGACCAAATCGGTCCGAGATCAGCGCCGCTTCTTCGACGAAGAGATCGCGCCCCTGTTCGACAGAAAACTGGTCCGCTGGATCACCTCGAACAAGAGTTCGCTGTTCGGCCTTGGCATTCCGCCGCAGCAGTATGACGAGCTGGCCGGCATGGCGACCGGCGGCGGCGATAACGGCTCAATCGCGACCGTGCTGCGGGAGCGTCTCGAAAAGCTCGCCTGTCATTTTCCTCTGAAGGACAATTATTTCGCCTGGCAGGCGTTTGTCCGCCGCTATCCCGCCGCCCACGAAGGCACGCTGCCCACCTATCTCAAGGCCGGCAACTACAAGGCGATCCGTGCCGCCACAGACCGGGTCGCGGTTCACCACGAGAGTTTCACCGCTCTCCTCAAGCGCAAGACGGCGGGCTCCGTCGATCGCTACGTCTTGCTGGACGCGCAGGACTGGATGAACGACCAGCAGATCAACGACCTCTGGTCGGAGATCGACCGGACGGCCGCTGTCGGCGCCCGGGTGATCTTCCGGACGGCCGCCGAGCGCAGCGTCATCGAAGGGCGCCTCTCGCCCTCGCTTGCCGCGCGCTGGACTTATCTCGACGAGCGCTCGCAGGCCCTCAACCTGCAGGACCGCTCCGCCATCTACGGCGGCTTCCATGTCTACGCGAAGGCCGACTGATGGCAGAGACCGACGCAGGCAACCTCGGACCGGCCAATCGTGAAGAGATCGGCCATGCCGGCAGGATGGACCGGATGTACCGCTACCAGCGGCATATCTACGACCTCACCCGCAAATACTATCTCCTGGGACGCGATGGCACGATCGCAGGTCTTGCTCCGCCAGTCGGTGGAAGCGTGCTGGAAGTCGGCTGCGGAACCGGCCGTAACCTGCTGCTCGCCCACAAGCTTTTCCCGAACGCGAAACTCTACGGCCTCGATATCTCCGCGCAGATGCTCCAGACGGCAGACGCGAATTTCCGCGGCACAGGAATAAAGCCTATTCTGAAGGTCGCAGATGCCACGACATTCACGGCGGAGGAGTTCGGCGTCAACGGTTTCGACCGGATCCTCATTTCCTATGCCCTGTCGATGATCCCAGACTGGGAGAAGGCGATCGACGCCGCCCTTGCGGCGCTGTCGCCTCAAGGGTCGCTGCATATCATCGACTTCGGACAGCAGGAAAACCTGCCGAACGTCATGGGATCTGCGCTTAAGTCCTGGCTCGCCCGCTTTCATGTGACCCCGCGCGCCACCCTCGAACAGGCGCTGGAAAAGCGTCTCGCAACGGCAAAGGCCGACATGATGTTCGAGGTGATCGGCCGCGGCTATGCCTGGCGGGCGATCCTTCGCCGCCGGGGATAATCACTAAGCGTATTCCAGATCTTGCTTTCTAACTGAATTTTTACGAGCTTATGGTAAACGGGACGCTACGCCTCCCTTTTGCCCACTCGATCGCGGACAAGGCTCTCTGTCTCTGCCCTAACACGGAACCTTCATGCCCCGGCTTCCAACCGTTCTTTCTGCTGCCGTCCTGTCTGCCGCGCTTCTGATGTCCGGTTGTACGTCCACGAGCTACGATCTGGTCGATACTGGCTCTGTCCGGCAGATGAAGTTCAAGGACACGGATCCGCAGGATTTCGGCGCCAACCATCCGGGCCGCCACGAGGTTCACGGCATCGACCTGTCGAAATGGAACGGCACCGACATCGACTGGCAGACGGTGAAGAAATCCGGCGTCGCCTTCGTCTTCATCAAGGGAACCGAGGGCAAGGACCGCATCGATTCCGCCTTCACCACCCATTGGCGCAACGCCGCCAATGCGGGCATTCCGCACGCGGCCTATCACTTCTACTACTTCTGCTCGACACCGGAAGATCAGGCAGACTGGTTCATCGCCAATGTTCCCAAGGAAGCAAACATGCTGCCGCCGGTACTGGACATGGAGTGGAACCACGCCTCGCCCACCTGCAAGCTGAAGCCGGATCCGCAGACCGTGCGGGCCAGCATGAAACGCTTCATGGACAGGATCGAGGCCCACTACGGCAAGCGGCCGATCATCTACACGTCGGTCGATTTCCACCGCGACAACCTCGTCGGCGCCTTCCCCAACTACCATTTCTGGGTTCGCTCGGTCGCCGCCCATCCGACCAAGATCTATACGGACCGCAAGTGGGCGTTCTGGCAATACACGGCAACAGGCGTTGTCCCGGGCGTCAAAGGCGCAACCGATATCAATGTCTTTGCCGGAAACAGCAAAGCGTGGAAGACGTTTATTGCGTCGGCCGACTGATGTGCTAACCCGCACAAGCTCTCTGGCAATGTATCTGACGTTACGCTAAAACCGGCGCGACCTGAGGGTCTGCGCCCATGTCCACCAGTGACCATGTCGCGCGGAAGAAATCGATTTTAGGAAACCGCTGATGTCTTCGACACTTGTCCGCCGCGCAGCTTTGGCTTGTGCTCTCGCCGCCTGCCTCTCTTCCACCGCCCTTGCCCAGACAGCCACTCAGCCGACCGCTCCGCCAATTCCGGCAGCACCTTGCGGCGGCGATCTTGCGACCTTCCTCGAAGGCGTCAAGGCTGACGCGATCAAGGCCGGCGCTACCGCTGCCGCAGCGGATCAGGCATTTGCAGGCGCCGAGATCGACCAGAAGGTTCTGTCACGCGACCGCGCGCAGGGCGTCTTCCGCCAGACTTTCCTCGAATTCTCGCAGCGCACCGTCAGCCAGGGCCGCCTCGATATCGGTCGTCAGAAGATGAAGCAGCTTTCGGACGTGTTCGGCCGCGCCCAGAGCGAATTCGGTGTTGCGCCTGGAGTCATCACCGCATTCTGGGCGATGGAAACCGATTTCGGTGCCGTTCAGGGCGATTTCAACACCCGCAACGCGCTTGTCACGCTGTCGCATGACTGCCGCCGTCCTGGCCTGTTCCGGCCGCAGCTGATCGCGCTGATCGAGATGGTCCAGCACGGCGATCTCGACCCGGCCACCAACACCGGCGCATGGGCCGGCGAAATCGGCCAGGTGCAGATGCTGCCGGAAGACATCATCGCGCACGGCGTCGATGGCGACAACAGCGGCCATATCAACGTCAAGACGAGCGGTCCCGACGCCATCCTGACGGCGGCCAAATTCATTCAGAGCATGGGCTTCACGCCCGGCCAGCCCTGGATCCAGGAAGTGACGCTACCGGAAAGCCTGCCCTTCGAAAAGAGCGGCCTCGGCAACGAGATCCCGGCCAGCGAATGGTTTTCCTATGGCGTCACGCCGCGCGACGGCGTCACGTCCTTCGGCAATCTGCCGGCAGCACTCGTTCTGCCGCAGGGCCGCAAGGGACCCGCGTTCCTGACCTATCCGAACTTTGGCATCTACCTGCAGTGGAACCAGTCGTTCATCTACACGACGTCTGCCGCCTATTTCGCCACCCGCCTCTCCGGCGCCCCGCCTTACCTGAAGGGCAACCCGGAACCGGGTCTCGACGATACGGGCATGAAGGCACTGCAGACCAAGCTTCAGGCGCATGGCTATGACGTCGGCAAGATCGATGGCATTCTGGGCTCCGGCACGCGCGTTGCCGTCCAGAAGGAACAGGCACGCCTCGGCATGCCGGCCGACGGCTGGCCGACCCAGGCTTTGCTGTCCGCGCTTTGATCAGCGGGCCTTGCATCACATGACATGAAACGGGTGGCGGGCTGACCGCCGCCCGTTTTATCTTCGAGCAGCATCAATAAAGGCATTCCATGTCATCCGCCGCAGCCAGACTGACCCCCGTCGCCTGGGCATTGCTGTTCGTGCTCGGCCTTCTCTGGGGCGGCTCGTTCTTCTTCGCCCGCATCGCCGTCCAGGAAGTACCGCCGTTCACTCTGGTGTTTCTGCGCCTCGGTCTTGCGGCGCTCGCTCTCCACATCTACCTGCACGGCCGCAACGGAACCTACTCCATCCTTGCCACCCACTGGCGCGCCTTTGTCGCAATGGGCTTCCTCAACAACGCTCTGCCGCACACGCTGATCTTCTTCGGCCAGACGGAGATCGGCGCAGGCCTTGCCTCGATCCTCAACGCGACGACGCCGATCTGGACCGTCATCATCGCCAACCAGTGGACGTCGGACGAAAAGCTGACCGGGGCAAAGCTCGCAGGATGCGCTGCAGGCCTTGTCGGCACCTGCATCCTGATCGGCCCGAGCACGATTACAGATACGGCAGCACCGCTCTGGGCGCTGCTCCTGCCGATCGGCGCCGCGATCTCCTATGGTATCGCCGGCACCTACGGAAAACGCTTCCGCGGCATACCGGCCCCGGTGACGGCCACGGGACAGCTCACGGCGTCGAGCCTGATGATACTGCCGGTCTCGCTGGTCGCGGACCAACCCTGGACGCTTGCTGCACCGTCTCCTCACGTCGTCATGGCTATCGTGGCGTTGGCGTTACTCTCGACCGCGCTCGCCTACCTGATCTTCTTCAGGGTCCTGGCACTGGCCGGCGCAACCAACGCTTCCCTCGTCACGCTGCTCATCCCTCCGAGCGCCATTCTTCTGGGAGTATTCTTCCTCGGCGAACGACTGGAATGGACTGATATTGCCGGCATGGCGGTCATCTGTGCAGGGCTCCTTCTGCTGGATGGGCGAATCCTTCGCACCCGCACAACGGCAACGTAGTCCTCGCTGGAAACGGTACTGTTAACCGTCTGATCGCGATATTTAACACTTTGAAAACTTCCGTTAACGGGACTTTCCGTTGTCAAATCAATGAGATGGCAAATCATCGGTCGGTTTCGGCCGCGTCTTGATGCGCTGCAGCACAGTTTCCCTCTTCCCATTTGCCATGAAACAGACATAAACTCTGTCAGTCAACGCAAGGAGGCAGACATGGGAAGAACCTACCCTCTCAATGTCCTGGTGGTTGGTATTGCGTTTGTGTTCGTCGCTTCGATGTTGTTCATCTAGACGCATTCCAAAACAACGCATGCAACCGGTGACCGGTGATACCTCGGACTGACCGTTTGATAATCGGCAGCATTACAAAAGCGCATGTTCCCGCATGGAACATGCGCTTTTTCATTGTCGGCGCTACGCAGCGTTACCGACGTTTGCATCCTTGTCAGGGTGCCGGCCAAGCCGTTCCAGCACACCTGAGACCAGCGGGACGCGGTTCATCGTGTAGAGATGGAAGTGATCGTGACCGCGGCGCATCAGGTCTGCGATCTGCTCGGCCGCGACATCGGCCGCCACCTTGGCACGATCATCAGGCTTGTCGTCCAGACCTTCGAAGCGGGCATCGAGAAACGCCGGAACGGTGGCGCCGCAGCGGCCCGCAAAACGCTTCAGCTGAGTCAGGTTCTGGATCGGCATGATACCCGGCACGATCGGGATGGTGATGCCCGCCGCATGAACGGCCTCGAGATAGCGCTCGAACACCTCGTTGTCGAAGAAGAACTGCGTCAGGGCGCGGTTGGCACCTGCATCTGCCTTGCGCTTGAGCGTATCGATATCGGCAGCCATGCTCGGGCTTTCCGGATGCATTTCCGGATAGGCGGAGACGGAAATATCCATGTCGCCATATTCCACCAGCATGCGCACCAGATCGGCCGTGTCCGAGAAACCATCGGGATGCGGCGTATAGGCCGCGCCGACGCCTGCGCTCGAATCCCCACGCAGCGCAACGATGCGACGAACGCCCGCTGCCCGGTACTCCTCGACAACAGACTTGACCTCCTCGCGCGCGGCATCGACGCAGGTCAGATGCGCAGCGGTCTGGAGTTTGGCATCGTTGATCATACGCTGAACCGCTGCGAGCGTCGGCTCGCGCGTGGAGCCTCCGGCGCCATAGGTCATCGTGACGAATTCCGGCTTGAAGGCTGCAAGCGCATCGACCGTTTCCCAGAGCTGCGTCTGCATCTCATCGGACTTCGGCGGAAAGAACTCGTAGGAGAGCTTGAACGGGGCCTTGGCTGCGGGTGTATCCATGATCAGGCTCCTAGATAACGGTTTCGGCGAGAGCGGGTGTGTCGGCTTTCGCCATCAGCAGGCGACGGTCGCCGGCAAGCCACACTGTCACTGTGAGGGCGCCTTCGCGGCCCGGGCTGAGGTCGATCACCTTCTGGACGTCCAAGCCCACTCTGTTCAGCCACTCGTTCATCGCCTGATGGGAGAAACCGAGGCGCAGATGCGCGTGCTCGTCACGCAGATGCTCCAGCGCATGCGGCGCAAAATCGACGATCAGCAATCGCCCGCCGGGCCGCAGCATGCGGGCGGCTTCGGCGATCGCAAGATCCGGCCGGTCGAGGAAATGCAGCACCTGGTGAATGGTGATGAGATCGAAATCCTGGCCTTCGACAGGCGGATTGAGAATGTCGCCGTGCCGGACCGATGCCTTGACGATGCCTGCATCGTCGAGATTGGACCGGGCGACAGACAGCATGTCGCGGCTGGCGTCGACACCGATCGCGCGGCGATAGCGGCTTGCCAGCAAACGCAGGATCCAGCCCGTTCCCGTGCCGAGATCGAGCAGCGAATCAACTGGCGATGGGCCGATCAGCCGCAGCAGCGCCTCTTCGACCGTCTCGTCGCTGGCATGCAGACGACGGAGTTCGTCCCACTGCGAAGCGTTGCGGCTGAAATATTCCTGGGCCTTCGCCGAGCGCTGGTTTTTCACAGTTGTCAGACGCTCGCGGTCACGCACAAGCACCGGATCATCCTGCGAAGCGGAGGCGAGCAAAGTCTGGACCAGTGCGGCGCCGTTCCCTTCCTGGCGCAGCCGAAAGTAAGCCCAGGCGCCTTCCTGGTATCGCTCGATCAGCGCTTCTTCGGTCAACAGCTTGAGATGACGCGAGATCCGCGGCTGGGACTGACCTAGAATTTCGGTCAGATCCGTGACGGTCAGATCGCCTGCGGCCAAAAGCACCAGCAAACGAAACCGTGTGGGCTCCCCTGCTGTCTTCAGCACATCTACCAGTTCATCGAGGACCAACCCCATACAACACGCCTTCACAATCAACATATAAAGATATGTTTATGTGATTTCAAATTGCCACGCAAGACGCAACGGGAGCTGAGCAGGCATTCCTACAAAAAAACCCGGGGACGACCCCGGGTTTTTGTAAGCTTCAAACTGCGTCTGCAGTTAGCGTGTCAGACGCTTGTGGGCCTGGCTGCCGGGATTGAGAGCATCAGGGCCGAGACGACGGATCTTGTCCTCTTCGTAATCCTCGAAGTTGCCTTCGAACCATTCCACATGGCCATCGCCTTCGAACGCGAGGATATGCGTCGCCAACCGGTCAAGGAACATGCGATCATGGCTGATGATGATCGCGCAGCCGGCAAACGCTTCGAGCGCGCTTTCGAGAGCGCCCAGTGTTTCCGTATCAAGGTCGTTGGTCGGTTCGTCGAGCAGCAGAACGTTGCCGCCGGCCTTCAGCATCTTGGCAAGGTGGACGCGGTTACGCTGACCACCCGACAGGTTGCCGACCTTCTGCTGCTGATCGCCGCCCTTGAAGTTGAAGGCGCCGCAATAGGCGCGGGAGTTCATGTCGAACTTGCCGAGCTTGATGACTTCGGCACCGCCCGAGATTTCTTCCCACACCGTCTTGTTGCCGTCGAGAGCATCGCGGCTCTGGTCGACATAGCCGAGATGCACGGTTTCACCGATGCGGACAGAACCGGCATCCGGCTTTTCCTGTCCGGTGATCATCTTGAACAGGGTCGTCTTGCCGGCGCCGTTCGGGCCGATAATGCCGACGATACCGCCCGGTGGCAGCTTAATCGACAGGTCGTTGATCAGCGTGCGGCCTTCAAAGCCCTTGTTGATGCCTTCCATCTCGATCACCACCTGGCCGAGACGCTCGGACACGGGGATGATGATCTGCGCATCGCCGGGACGGATGCCGTCGGCAGCATCGACCAGCTGTTCGTAGGCCTTGATACGGGCCTTCGACTTGGCCTGACGGGCCTTCGGGCTGGAGGCGATCCATTCCTGTTCGCGCGAAATCGCCTTCTGGCGGCCGGCATCTTCGCGGGACTCCTGCTGCATGCGCTTGGCCTTCGCCAGCAGGTAAGCCGAGTAGTTGCCTTCGTATGGAATGCCGCGGCCGCGGTCGAGCTCGAGGATCCAGCCGGTGACGTTGTCGAGGAAGTAGCGATCGTGGGTGATCATCATCACGGCGCCGGGATAGTCGCGCAGGTGCTTTTCGAGCCAGGCGATGGTCTCGGCGTCAAGGTGGTTGGTCGGTTCGTCGAGGAGCAGCAGGTCCGGCTGCGACAGAAGCAGGCGGCAGAGCGCGATGCGGCGACGCTCACCACCCGAAAGCAGCGTGACGTCCGAATCCTTCGGCGGGCAGCGTAGCGCTTCCATCGCCATTTCGACCTGCTTGTCGAGATCCCAGAGGTTCTGTGCGTCGATGACGTCCTGGAGCTTGGCGCCTTCGTCCGCCGTCTCGTCGGAATAGTTCATCATCAGTTCGTTGTAGCGCTCGAGCACCGCGGTCTTGGCAGCAACGCCGACCATGACGTTCTCGAAAGCCGTCTTCGTTGGGTCGAGATGCGGTTCCTGCTCGAGATAGCCGACGGTCGCACCTTCAGCGAGCCAGGCCTCACCGGTGAACTCCTTGTCCTGTCCAGCGATGATGCGCAGAACCGTCGACTTACCCGCGCCGTTCGGACCGAGGATACCGATCTTGGCATCCGGATAGAAGGACAGGTTGACGTTCTCGAGGATCTTCTTGGCGCCGTAGGACTTGTTCAGCCCCGACATGTGATAGATGAACTGACGTGCCATGGATAAATGTGCTCCGGGGAATTTGTTTGCCCGCTATGTAGGCGAAGACGGGCTTGGGAGCAACGCATACGAGGCGCAAACCATGCGCTTTCCGAACGGAATCGTGGCACCGGAGGCTTTCTAGCGCAGGTTTGCGTGGTCGATCCGGAAAAGCTGAAACGGATTTGCGGGACCGGTATCAAGCCGTGCGAGACCGGGCCAGTCCTTGCCCGCGGACAATGCATCGTAGAGCGGCGCCGATCCAGGCTCAGCCTGCGCAGGGAAACGGCAGACCGCCACATAATCGAACGGTGCAAGCGCTTCGCGACGCGTCTCTGGGTCGGTTGTGATAAAGGCTGTATAGGCGTTCGCCATCCCGCGTGAGGCCCGGTGAAACGGGATCGGCCCGACCGTCAGCCCTGATGGCATCGGGTTCCTCAGCACCGACATGGCAAGTGTCGGGGGGGCTAGAAGATGCCATTGGCCGAGATTTGTGAGAGCGGACATGTCGCCGGCCTTGCAGTCGTCGATGGTCATCGCCTGGACGGCATCGCCGTGTATCGTTTGTGGCCGCGAAAGGCTCCAGAGACCGACCATGAGCAGAAAGACGCCGGTCCCGACGCTGAACAAGGTCCTTGATACTCGGCCGGACTGCCTTGATGTCTGATCGATATGGCGGAGCGCCAGCGGCACGAAAAGTGCGGCGAAGACGAATGGAAAGCGGATATAGCGAAGCAGACCGGTTGCCAGAAGCACACTGACGAGTGCGGTGACGAACAGGATCGCAAGGGCAGGATTACCGGCGCGAACCTCACTCAAGACCCGTGGCGCCGCAATAGCCAGTATGGTGAGGAAAATACCGATCAACAAGATGCCCGGCAAGGGCGAGCCGCCTGCATAATGGAGCAGTCCCTGCTCCTGCGGCACCCGGTCGAACCATAGCTGCTTGGCGAGCGGATCCATCCCGGCATAGGGGCCCGCAAGGCATTCAGTAAAAGAGATTCCGGTTGTAACGATGACGCCGATCGAGGCAGCGGCAAGAACGGGCAGTTTTACCCAGCCGGATGCATCCGCGAAACATCTGCAGGCAATCCAGGATGTGCCGGACAGACCGACAAGAAGACCGATATAGGGTGCAGAAAACGCATCGCACGGCGTCGACATCGTACCTGAGGCACCAAGCAGTGCCAAAGCTGTTGGAACAGTGGCGATACATATTGTGGCCGACGCCGCCGAGAGCGTTTCGGCCGCCCTGGTCGCCCCTGCGACGAATGCCACAACAAGTCCGCCGAACATGATGACCAGGAACGGCAGACCTTCGAGTGCGATGGCGACCGACATGACGGTGCCTACCCCGACAACGATACCGCCGATACGATCGAAGCGGACAAGACCGTAAGCGACAGCCATCAGTGCAACGATCTGAAAATTGTGATGGTCGATCCGACCGGGCGAAAATTCGAAGACCGCATACAGCATCGCGAACGTCCCAGCCGCCAGCCGGAGATAGTGAATCCCCTCAGTGATCGGAGCAATGCGTTTCCAGATCATGGCAACAAACAGCCCATAGACCGAAAGCAGCATCGGAGGCCAGATCAACAGGGATGCGGAGATGGCTTCGTCGCGGCCAAGCAACGGCGTCAGCAGAAGCGAAAGGCCGGCATAGGGAAGATCGACGAGACGAGACCAGGGCGAGACGTAGATCCCTGGGCTGTCGATCATCGGCAGCGTCAGGTGCCAGAAGGACCCGGATGCGGATAACAGATGGCGAATCTGAACGCCCCGGAGAACATCATCCACATCCGCGAAGAACAGCCGTCCATCCGAAAGGTCGAGTAGCAGCAAAAGGATTGCCGTCAGATAGACAACGAAAAAGATCCGCAGAAGCGATCCTTCCTGCCGCGTCGATGACGCGCCTGCCTCGCCTCTCCTCGCGCCAGCCATCCTCGAAGCCACCTGCGTTTTGCCCTTCAGCACCGGCTTACCTAGCTTGAATTAACATTGCGCTACCGGATTGCCTCTGCGAAAGATCGAACGGGAGAAGCGGCCGGGCAGGACAAGCGACTGACAGCGTCGGTGCCGCAGGAATAGCGATGTTTGACACAACCAACTGGCTCGATAGTTCGACGGGCGCGCGCATAGCATTTCATCATCAACCCGCGACATCGGACGGCCGTGGCGTCATCCTCGTCTTGCACGGTCTCGCCGACCATTCCCGCCGTTACCGGCGGTTTGCCGAAGCGATGGCGACGCACGGTTTTCATGTCTATGCGCCCGACCACCGCGGCCATGGCGAGACCACGGCACCCGGCATACCGCTCGGCCGCTTTGCTGTGCGCGACGGTGCAAGGCATGTAACTGCGGATGTGAAAGCGGTTCGCGATCTCGCGGCTGATGCCCATCCGGACCTGCCGATCATTCTCGTCGGGCATTCGATGGGCGGCCTCATCGCCCTCAATGCCGCGATCGATTATCCGCAGGCCTTCGACGGGATTGCCGTCTGGAACTCCAACTTCGATCCAGGCCTCGCCGGGCGCGGTGCCCAAGCAATTCTGCTTGTCGAGCGCGCGCTAAAAGGGTCTGATGTTCCAAGCACGCATCTGCCGAAACTCACTTTCGGCGCATGGGGAAAATCGATCCCCGGCCATCGCACGGATTTCGACTGGCTGAGCCACGACCAAACCGAAGTCGATGCCTATGTTGCCGACCCGCTCTGCGGTTTCGATGCCAGCGTCTCGCTCTGGCTCGATATCTTCGAGATGTCCTACCGGGGACCCGCGCTGCTGGAACGTCTGCCCGCCGACCTGCCGGTCAATCTGGTCGGTGGCACGGACGATCCGGCGACCGACGGCGGACGCGCCATCCGCTGGCTTGCGGACAGGTTCCAGAAGCGCGGCATGCGCAATGTCGAAACGATCATCTACCCACAAACCCGCCACGAGACCCTGAACGATCGCGTCCGGGACCGCGCGACCAACGCCTTCGCCGAATGGGCGAAAACGCTCACCTCGCGTCGCTCAGATCCGTCGCGCGATACCCGCACGCAAACGGAATGAGTTCATGACATTTCCTCAAGTGCGCTCGGAGAATGCCGAAGGTATAGCTTTGCCATGACGTCACCGCATGCGCATACGAGACCTGCTCTGCAAGCGTCCGGCATTTCCGCCGGCATGGGCCTGATGCTGCTTGCCATGCTGATCACGCCGCTGATCGACGTGTTTTCCAAGCTTGCAACTGCCAACGCCTCCCCGACGCTCATCACGATGGTGCGCTTCATCGTCCAGGGCCTTTGCATGCTGCCGATCGTGCTGTGGACCGGGTCATGGCGCAATTTCTCCTGGGAGCTCAGTTTCTATCACGCCATCCGCGCGGCCGTGATCACGCTCTCGATGATCTGCTTCGTCGCAACGCTCGCCGTCATGGAAGTTGCCGATGCCGTCGCGATCTTCTTCGTCGAGCCGATTATCCTCACCGTCATGTCGTCGATCTTCCTCAAGGAAATCATCGGCTGGCGGCGCTACACGGCTTGCGGCGTCGGCTTCCTGGGCGCGATGATCGTCATCCGCCCGAGCTTCCAGGAAATTGGCTATATCGCGGTATTGCCCGTGGTCACAGCTTTCGGCGTCGCCGTCTTCGCCCTGATGACGCGGGCGCTCGCCCATCGCGAAAACCCATGGTCGATGCAGTTTCAGATGTCGCTCTGGGGAATTCCGATATCAGGTGCCCTCCTCCTGATCGGTCATGTCAGCGGCATCGAATTCATGGCCCCGTCGATCCCCGATTTGACGACGACCACATGGATGGTCGGCGTCGGCACGGTCGCTGCCCTCTCCGGCCTGCTTGCCGTCTATGCCTATCGCGCCGCGCCCGCCTCCGTCATTGCGCCGCTGCAGTATTTCGAGATCGTCTCGGCGACTTTGTTGGGCTGGCTGGTGTTCGGTGATTTCCCGGATCCGGTCAAATGGCTCGGCATCTCCATCATCATCGGGTCAGGCCTCTACATCATCTGGCGCGAACGCCGCGCCGCCTCGCTTAAGCCCGTCACCAACAGCGAAAACACAGTGGTAAGCCCCTGATCATGGATGAGCCCAAGAAAAAGCCGCCGCTTGCCGGCATTCGCGTTCTCGAACTGGCCCGCGTGCTCGCAGGCCCCTGGGCCGGCCAGATGCTGGCCGATATGGGTGCCGATGTGGTCAAGGTCGAAAACCCTGATGGCGGCGATGATACCCGCGCCTGGGGCCCTCCCTTCGTCGAAAGCATCGACGGTGAAAATCTCTCGGCCGCCTATTACCATTCGACGAACCGGGGAAAGCGATCGATCGCAGTCGATCTGAAAACGGAAGAAGGCCAGGACATCGTCCGCCGCCTCGCCGCGCAATCGGACGTCCTGATCGAGAACTTCAAGGTCGGCGGTCTTAACAAATACGGGCTCGACTACGAGAGCCTGAAGGCGATCAATCCGAAGCTGGTCTATTGCTCGATTACCGGTTTCGGCCAGGACGGGCCCTATGCGACCCTTGCCGGCTACGACTATATCGTCCAGGGCATGTCCGGCTTCATGTCGATCACAGGCGAACCGGACGGCCAGCCGATGAAATCGGGCGTCGCCATCGCCGACATCTTCACCGGCATCTATTCCGTCACCGCCATCCAGAGCGCGCTCATCCACGTCATGAAAACAGGCGAAGGCCAGCATATCGATATGGCGCTGCTCGATGTCATGTCGGCGGTCCTTGCCAACCAGAACATGAACTACCTGATTTCTGGCATCTCGCCGGTCCGCCTCGGAAACGCCCATCCGAACATCTCTCCTTACGAGGTGATCAACGTGCAGGACGGCTACATCATTCTCGCCGTTGGAAATGACGGACAGTTCCGCCGTTTCTGCCGAATTCTCGGCATCGAGCACGTCGCGGATGACGAGCGGTTTTCCACCAACAAGGCGCGCGTCGCGCACCGGATCGAGGTCCGCAGTCTCCTGATCGCCGAGACGATCAAGTGGACCAAGGCTGATCTCTTGTCCGCCTGCGGCGACAATGCCGTGCCTGTCGGACCGATCAATTCGATCGGCGAAATGTTCGAGGATCCCCAGGTCAAGGCGCGCGGTCTGCGGGTCGATCTCGAGGCAGCCGACGGCACTGTCATTCCCGGCGTCCGCAGCCCGATCGTGCTATCGGAGACTCCTCTTGCCTATCACCGCCCGAGCCCGAACGTGGGCGAGCATACGGCCGAAATTCTTGCCGAACTGAACATGATCGAAAAGGAGCGCAATCGATGAAAACGGGTGGAGAACTGATCGTCGAGGCACTGAAGGCAAACGGGGTGAGCAGAGTGTCCTGCGTCCCGGGCGAGAGCTATCTTGCCGTGCTCGACGCGCTCTATGAAAGCGGTATCGAGGTTCTCGTCTGCCGCCAGGAAGGCGGCGCGGCGATGATGGCGGACAGCTGGGGGCGGCTGACGGGCCAACCCGGCATCTGCATGGTCACCCGTGGCCCCGGCGCCACCAACGCGTCTGCCGGTCTCCACATCGCCAAACAGGATTCGATCCCGATGATCCTGTTCATCGGCCAGATCGGCCGCGACATGAAGGAACGCGAAGCGTTTCAGGAAGTCGAATACCGCCGCGCCTTTACCGAGTTCGCCAAATGGGTCGGCGAAATCGACGATGCCCGCCGTATTCCGGAATTCGTCACCCGCGCCTTTGCCGTCGCCACTTCCGGCCGCCCCGGCCCAGTCGTGCTGACGCTGCCCGAGGATATGCTGACGGAAGCGGTCGAGGCGGTTCAGCCCCGCCCCTATACCCCGGTCGAAAGCCATCCCGGCAAGAGCCAGATCGCGACCTTCGACGAGATGCTGCGCAATGCAAGGCGGCCGATGGTAATCCTCGGCGGCACCCGCTGGGACGAGAAAACGGTTTCGGATTTCCAGGATTTCGCCAGCCGCTTCAAGCTGCCGGTCGGCTGCTCATTCCGTCGCCAGATGCTGTTTGATCACCTCCATCCATCCTATGCCGGCGATGTCGGCATCGGCATCAACCCGGCGCTTGCGCATGAAATAAAGGACAGCGATCTCCTGATCCTCATCGGCGCCCGCATGTCGGAAATGCCGTCCTCCTCCTATACTCTTCTCGACATTCCCTACCCCAAGCAGACCTTGGTCCATGTCTACCCGGATCCGGAAGAGCTTGGCCGGATGTACCGCCCGGATCTGGCGATCTGCGCGGCACCGGCGGAATTCGTCGCAGCCATCAAGGATCTGCAGCCGCCGGCGCTGCCACTCTGGACCGAGCGCAAATCGTCGATGCACGATTCCTATCTGAAGTGGTCGACGCCCCCGAAAAGCGGCCCCGGCGACGTCCAAATGGGACCGATCATGGCCTGGATCGAGGAAAACGTTCCGACCGACGCGATCTTCACCAATGGCGCCGGCAACTATGCCACCTGGGTGCACCGGTACCACCGGTTCCGGAAATACAACACGCAGTCGGCACCGACATCAGGATCGATGGGCTACGGCCTTCCGGCGGCGGTCGCGGCAAAGCAGCTGTTTCCGGAACGCGAAGTCGTCTGCTTTGCCGGCGATGGCTGCTTCATGATGCATGGACAGGAATTCATCACCGCCGTCCGCTACGGATTGCCGATCATCACCGTCCTCGTCAACAACGGCATCTACGGCACGATCCGCATGCATCAGGAACGGGAATATCCCGGCCGCGTGTCGGCGACGGATCTCGTCAATCCGGATTTCGTCGCCTATGCGCAAGCCTTCGGCGGGCATGGCGAACTGGTCGAGAAGACGGAGGATTTCGGTCCCGCCTACCTTCGGGCCCGCGCAAGCGGCAAGCCAGCCATCATCGAAATCAGGCTCGATCCGGAAGCGATCACGCCGGCCAAAACGCTGACGCAGATCCGCAACAGGAACTGAAACGGCGGCATCTGAGCAGTCGACGGGTGGAACATTTCGCCGGCCATGCCGTTGATGGCGCATGGCAAATGACACAAAACGCAAAGCACTGGGCGGCATGACGACCTTCGTCGCCGTCATTTTTTTTATCGGTCTCGCACTCGCGGCTTACTACTTCATCGGCATGACGCCGGGCGAGCCGTGATCCCAAGGGATCGTCGATACAAAAAGGGGGCCGGTTTTCACCGGCCCCCTTTTCATGTCAGTATGAACCGGCCGATCAGATCGCTGCGGTAACGATGAATTCGACCTTGTACTTCGGCGCAGCGAGCTTGGCTTCGCTGGTGGCGCGGGCCGGTGTATTGGCCGGATCGACCCATGCTTCCCAGGCTGCGTTCATTTCGGCGAAATCAGCAATGTCGGAGAGATAGATCAGGGTCTGCAGGATCTTCGACTTGTCGGAGCCGGCAGCGGCCAGCAGACGATCGACTTCGGCAAGCGCGTCCTTGCACTGGTCGGTGACGCTGTCGCCTTCGCCAACCTGGCCGGCCAGATAGACGGTGTTGCCATGGACGACGGCGCCGCTCATGCGGGCGCCGGGCTCGATACGCTGAATGCTCATAAAATGCTCCTGAATGCTGAGCTTCGGAAATTAAGGGCGTGGCATACCGCGCCCTTGCGTGGAAAGGCTTTCGAACCGATCAGCCGCGCAGGCGCAGGCTCTGTTCGTAGATCGCCGTGGAGCGTGCGCCCGAGCGGCAATAGCCAAGCAGCGGCTTGGGAAAATCTTCGAGCACGTCGACCATCTCGGTCACGCCTTCCGGTGTCAGGCCCATGCGGCCGACCGGGATATGGCGGATGTCGAGACCGAGCTCCTTGGCGCGTGCCTCGATCGCGGCGAAATCCGGCTGGCCGGGCTCTTCCTCGTCGGGGCGGTTGCAGACGATGGACTTGAAGCCGAGCGCCTTGATCTGGTCGAGGTCTTCGACCGTGATCTGGCCTGAGACCGAGTATTCGTCGTTGATCTCGCGGATATCCATGGCAGAGCCTCCATTCTCGATAGGGGGCAAGCTTTACGATGCACCCCGGGGAGCGTCAATCGCCAAGCGGCCTTTTACGCAAACACGAAGCGCAGGCCGTAGTCGACGCTTTCGCCGGGTTGAAGCCATTTCAGCTCGCCTGACGCCTCCAGTTCGCCGCGGGTGGCCAGCCGGTGCGAGACCGGCTCGATCCCCAGCACATGCGCCGGCTGCTTCTGGTTGCGCCACATCTGCAGGTATGGAAGCGTGTCGGTCCTGAAACGCACTTTGAGCGTGAGACCACCGAGCGCCGCGATCGGTCCCAAGGCCAGTTCCGCCCAGGGATCGCCGCCCGCTGCCGGCACGCAGAACACGCTCCCTGGCTCGGGCCCGAAATTCCAGGGCATCTCTTTTTGCTCTAACATCGCGCTCGAAAGACGGACGTTGTCGTCCAGCAGCCAGGCCCCGATATTCATATGGTACATATGCACCCGGGCGATGGCTTTCGTTCCAGTGTTCGTCACCCTGTCGGACAGGCAGACTTCTCCGGTCACTCCATCAATCCGCCAGTGGCGTTCCAGAAGCGCGGATCCCCCCTCGGCTGTCGTGACCGGAACGCGCGCCCGGCATTCGGCATCCTCCTGCATATCCCAGAATACGATCTCGGCCGGGTGCGACGAGTAGGAGCCGTGCAGCGGAAATCTCGCGCCGTCTGCGCGACCCGGAATGGCTTCGGGGTGGCGGATGTGGTCGGGACCACAGGTGAACAGAAACCCTTCCAGCGAATGATCGATTCGCGGATCGCCGTCGTCAGGAATGGCCCGACCTGGCGCAATGTCGATACCGCCGACGAAACACGCGCCGATATCCAGCACAGACGCCTCGTCCAGGTTGAGCTTCGGCCCGTTTCCTGCTGAAAACGCTTTCATAAAACCTCCCTCACGGCTACTCTCGCCGGATCGTGATCGAATTTAACCAACGGTTCATAACGAATTCACTTTTCTCACGATAAAGTCGAAATTACCTTGTCTATGGCACCAGATACTAGAGC
The DNA here is from genome assembly GCF_001423425.1 of Rhizobium sp. Leaf306. GTDB lineage: Bacteria > Pseudomonadota > Alphaproteobacteria > Rhizobiales > Rhizobiaceae > Neorhizobium > Neorhizobium soli. Next base: position 513,406 of record NZ_LMNX01000002.1, on the reverse strand, counting down.
CGGGAACCATGTGCGCGGTTTCCCGCTTAACGTAGACGGAATAATTTCTTTCGGTGGAAACGTGAAGCGTCTCATTCTCGCAAGTATCAGCCTTATGGCAATTTCAGCAGCCTTTGGGCCCGTGTCGGCGCAGGCCCAGAGCGGATATCTGTATCCGCAGGAGCAGACGACCCTTGTCGCACCTGACGGCGCCATTCTCGACTACAGGCCGGATCCGCGCGACGTCGTGATCAGCCGCGACGGCATGGGCCGTCGTGTCTATCTCGATCGCCGCGGAAACATTGTCGCGACCGAAACGCGCCAGGATGCTTACCGTCCGCAGCAGGCGGAATATCCGCCGGCACCTCGTGGCTACAGAAACCAGCGCGACACGGTCTATCAGCCGCAGGATCAGTATCCGCAAGACCAGGGCGGATATCAGGATTACCGCCAGTATCGTCCCGGTGAAGAACCGGGTGCCGTGACCGGGTCGATTGCCGGCCCCGGTTCGATTACCCGCGAGCCACTTACCAACGATGCACTTCCCGGCATCGACGAGAACTATTCCGAGCCCGAAGAAGCCTCGATCGACCCGAATGCGGGCTCGCAGCTTCCGGCACCGCAGCATGATGCCAAACCGGTCATCACCGTCACTAAGAAGCCGCAGGCCGAGATCGCCGCACTCCAGGTGTTTCTTGACCGCGAGGGCATTTCGCCGGGTGTGATCGACGGCCATCTTGGCGACAACGTCAACAAGGCGATCGCCGCCTGGCAGGAAATGACCGGCGAGACGCTTGATCCGAACAATTCCGAAGACATCATGCAGCGCCTGACCTATTCGGGCGGCCTGCCGATCATCGATTATACGATCACGGCCGCGGACGCTGCCGGACCATATGTTGCGTCTATCCCGGAAGACTACGCTCACAAGGCCACTCTGCCGGCGATGTCCTACACATCCGTGACCGAAAAGCTCGCCGAGCAGTTCCACATGGATGAGAACTACCTGAAGTCGCTCAACCCGAACGTCGACTTCACCATTCCCGGCATGACCATCAAGGTGATCAACCCCGGCACGCCGAAGACCGGACAGGTGACGCGGATCGTTGCCGACAAGTATCGCAAGCAGGTCTTCGCCTACGGTGAAGACGGTGTGCTGATTTCGGCTTATCCGGCCACGATCGGTTCGAGCGATACGCCATCGCCGTCGGGCAACCATACGGTCCAGCGCATCGCGCTCGATCCGGGCTACACCTACAATCCGAAGATCAACTTCACACAGGGCAACAATACCCAGATCCTGCAGATCCCTCCGGGTCCGAACGGCCCGGTGGGCACGGTCTGGATCGCCTTGTCGAAACCCACCTACGGCATTCACGGCACGCCGGAGCCTTCCAAGATCGGCAAGACCAACAGCCACGGCTGCGTGCGCCTCACCAATTGGGATGCGACGGAACTTGCCAAGATGGTCAAACCCGGCACGACCGTCGAATTCCTCGAGTAGGTTTTGCCAGACTTAACAACGCAAAAAGCCTCTCCGGCAAACCGGAGAGGCTTTTTTTTGGCTACGTTAAATTGGCTTCAGGCGGCGTTGCGGCGAAACGGAAACAGTTTCGATCCCATCGAGCGCACGACGCGGACAGGCATCATGCGCATCACTTCCTGAGCGAAACTGCGCGCATTGTCTTTTGCCTTGTCGACATTGCTGACCTTTGTCGCGTCGAGCGTGTGCAGCGTTCCGCCGGTCTCGAACAATTCCTTGAACGCGACCCGTTCGCCGATCGACGTCTCCAGCACATTGACGCCCTTGGCCGCCAGCAACCCCTTGATCGCCAGCATGGCTCGCGTCGTTACCATCGAGGTGACACGGGTAAGGACGACGGAATGGGGAATGTCGAGCTTGGCCTTGTCCTTCATCTGCGCGAGCAGATCGAGAATCTGTGCTGCGCCCTTCGCATCCATCGCCGAGCCCTGGACCGGGATGATGACGTGGTTGGAAAGCCCGATTGCAGTGGTTACCAGCGCGTCTCGCGCGCCGGCAAGATCGATGATGAAGTAGTCGGTCGAAGATGCCATCTCGCGCAGGTGGCATGGAAGCGACGCCGTCGTGACTTCTGAAATCACCGAGAGGTTGGGCACGGGGCCGGAGATCTCGCACCACTGGCTGATCCACTTCTGCGGATCGGCATCGATGATCGTGATGCGAAATCCCTGGTGGGCGAGTTCCGTGGCAAGCAGCAGGGCTGCAGTCGTCTTGCCGGCACCGCCCTTGGCATTGGCAAATGAAATTACGGGCATTCTCGGTCCTTGATGAAATAGAGCCGCATCGCTCACCACCACGCCGCTTCATGCGCAGTTAACGTATTCTTCATGAACTTGGTTAACGAGACGTAAATTAAGGGTTAACGCATATTGCCTGTCACATTTCAGCATGCCGACCTAAAAAGGCTGAGAACGCAAATGTGGCCCGCGAAGCGATCGCGGGCCACGTGTTGATCACGGATGTCTGGGGATCAGACCAGCGCTGCCGCCTGCTTGTGCTCCATCGCGAACTCTTCTTCCGGCGAAAGGATCAGACGATGGCGGCCAACAAGCGCGAAATAGGCGATCGCGACAGCAAACCAGATCACCACCCAGACGACGCCCTTGAAGAAGTTGGGATCCTGAACCTGATAGAGAAGCGTCACCACGGCGATGACGATCGTCAGGACGGCACCCGGGATGCCCAGTGGAGACCGGAACGGCCGCTCGATATTGGGCAGTTTCTTGCGCAGGATGATGAACGAGATCGCCTGCATGATGTAGGAGAACATCGCGCCGAACACCGCCATGTTGAGCAACACGCTGCCGATGGCGCTGCCGCCTGCTTCCGCACCGAGCGAGAACCAGATGACCAGCATCACGGCAAGACCGACCAGCGCTCCCGCCAGCATCGCGACGTAGGGCGTCTTGTAGGTCGGATGCGTGACCGAGAGCGCCGTCGGGAAATAGCCGGCCCGTGAGAGCGAGTAGATCTGGCGACCCTGTGCATAGAGGATCGTATGGAAGCTGGCGATCAGACCCGTCAGCGCCACCAGACCGAGGATAACGACGCCGCCGTCGCCATAAACGGACTTGAACCCGTCGAGAAGCGGCTCCAGCGCCGTACTCAGATGAAAGGCGCCGACACCCGGCAGAGAGGGATTGAGGAGCACAATCATGAAGGCCGACAGCATCAGCGTCATCATGCCGAGGATGATGCCCTTCGGCATGTCACGCTTCGGATCGACCGATTCTTCTGCCGCCAGCGGCAACTGTTCGATGGCAAGGAACAGCCAGACCGCAAAGGGAAGCGTTGCAAGCACGCCTGTGATCCCGAACGGGAACCAGTCGCCATTGCCTTCAGGCAGTTCGATCGCTGCACCATCAGGTCCGACGCCGATGTTCAGCGCCCAGCGGGAAAAGTCCATGTTGGGGATGGCGCTGACCCAGAAGAACACCAGCACCGCCAGCGAAACGATCGTGATGACCAGCGTCACCTTGAACGACAGTTCGAGGCCGAACACGTTGAGCGCTAGGAAGATGATGTAGAACAGGATCCACAGGATCGGCGAGTAGACGGGATCGAGGCCGAGGATCGAATTCACATAGGCCGTAATAAAGGTAACGATGACGGCGGGCGTGAGCACGTATTCGACGTTCTCGCAGAGCCCTGTAATGAAGCCGCCCCAGGGTCCCATCGCCGTTCGCGCAAAGGAATAGGCAGCACCCGTGTGCGGCAGCGCCGGGCTCATCTCGGCGATCGAGAACGTCAGGCCGAGATACATGACGGCGATGATGATGCCTGCAACCAGCATCCCTCCCCATCCGCCGGTCGCGAAACCGAAATTCCAGCCCGAGAAATGCCCTGAGATAACGGCGCCGACGCCGAGCGCCCAAAGCGACCAGACCCCTGCATAGCGCGAAAGCCCGCGCTTTTCGAAATAGGCAGCATCCGCCTTCTTGTAGCTGACGCCCGCTGATGAACTTTCCATGCCTTCTCTCCTGATCAAAGAAATAGGCAGCGAGGCCGTCCGGCCCGCCGTCCCCGTCCATTCGGATCCGCCCGCTTTTGTCGGTGTCGGTATCCCGCAGCTCTGGCTGTTCCCCTGGTCTCTCAGTAAACCGGCTGGAGAGTTCCCACACCGGCCCGTCGAAAGCCTGCCTCGACCGTAGGCGGCTTCGTTTCGAATAAACTCGTTCATAGTCTAGGTCGTGAAGTCAGTGCCGGACGCGATGACTGTCCTTTGATCCCGCCGACATCGGTCTTGAAGCGATTTCGTGAAGTATGAACACGCATTAACCACGACGAGAATTCTTCACTTCCGCCGCGTCGTCAACGGTAATCTCAAATCTCCTCCATGGGCCCCGTTGACTCGGTCCTGGAAACGAATGTTAATCCTGTCACAAACCGGCGCAGACCGGAGGGAACGGCTTTCGTATGACCGGCAGGATTGACCAGTGATGACAGGGCAAACACGATTGCCGTGTCCGAGCGCAGTTCCCTCCGGACAAACGGATTCAATTGGTGAGGGATATCTTCTAAATTCCTGAAATACAGGCCTGATTTCTAGCATGCGCTTGGAATGCGCGCTGTCACATACGATACACACAATGGCTCTACGAGTCGCGCCGAGACGCTCAACCCCAGGAGGACACCCGTGCTCAAGAACGCCCATCGTCTGCTGTCTCTGACGACAGCAGTCCTCATCGCTTCCACCAGCCTTGCAGCAGCCGAGCCGAGCGCGGAACTGATCGCCGCCGCCAAGAAGGAAGGCGCGCTGACCACCATCGCCCTGCCCCACAGCTGGTGCGGCTACGGCGACGTGATCGCCGGCTTCAAGGCCAAGTACGGAATCGAAGTCAACGAACTGAACCCGGACGCGAGCTCGGGCGACGAAATCGAAGCCATCAAGGCCAACAAGGGCAACAAGGGCCCGCAGGCTCCTGACGTGATCGACGTTGGTCTGTCCTTCGGCCCGTCCGCCAAGGCCGAAGGCCTGATCCAGCCTTACAAGGTTTCCACCTGGGACTCGATCCCGGCTGAAGCCAAGGATGCTGAAGGCTACTGGTACGGCGACTATTACGGCGTTCTCGCCTTCATGGTGAACAAGGATCTCGTCAAGGAATCGCCGAAGGACTGGAAGGATCTTCTGAAGTCCGACTACGCGAACGCCGTCGCACTCGCCGGCGACCCGCGCTCTGCAAACCAGGCTGTCCAGGGCGTCTATGCTGCCGGTCTCTCCGCCGCTAAGGGCGATGCCGCCAAGGCTGGCGAAGAAGGCCTGAAGTTCTTCGCAGAACTCAACAAGGCCGGCAACTTCGTTCCGGTCATCGGCAAGGCTGCCCCGTTCGCACAGGGCTCCACCCCGATCATCATCGCCTGGGACTACAATGCTCTGTCCTGGGGCGAAAGCCTGAAGGGCAACCCGCCTTATGAAGTCGTCGTTCCGCAGTCGGGCGTCGTTGCCGGCGTCTATGTGCAGGCGATCTCCGCTTTCGCACCGCATCCGAACGCTGCCAAGCTCTGGATGGAATACCTCTATTCCGACGAAGGCCAACTCGGTTGGCTGAAGGGCTATTGCCACCCGATCCGTTTCAACGATCTTGCCAAGAACAACAAGATCCCGAAGGCACTGCTCGACGCCCTGCCGCCGGCCGCGTCCTATGAAAAGGCCGTATTCCCGACACTCGAACAGCAGGCTGCCGGCAAGACCGCGATCACCACGAAGTGGGATTCCGTGGTCGGCGCCAACGTCAAGTAATCTAGCCTAGACGGCCTTCCCGCTCCGCTTTTATGGGCGCGGGGAGGCCTTTTTCCTCCTCCGACAGAAACACCGGATTCATGTCCACCGCATCATCGTCCTTCATCGACCGCCGTACCGTCGTCGATTGGCTCGGCGTCGCGCCGTTCATGATCTTCGCGTTGATGTTTCTGATCGTCCCGACCTTCTATCTTGTCGTCGGCGCCTTCTTCACGCCCGAGGGAACACTCACCTTCAAGAATATCGCGGACCTGTTCACGCCGACGATCCTTTCGGCCTACTGGATCTCGATCAAGGTCTCCTTCGCATCGTCGCTCGGTGGCGCGATCATCGGCTTTGCGCTTGCCTGGGCGATCGTTCTCGGCGGCCTGCCGTCCTGGATCCGCTCCAGCCTCCTGACTTTCTCCGGCGTCGCCTCGAATTTTGCCGGCGTGCCCCTCGCCTTCGCCTTTATCGCCACGCTTGGCCGCACCGGCCTCGTGACCGTCTTCATGCGCGACTGGTTCGGCTTCAATCTCTATTCGACCGGCTTCAATCTCCTGTCCTTCGTCGGTCTCACCCTCACCTACATGTTCTTCCAGATCCCGCTGATGGTGCTGATCCTGACCCCGGCACTCGACGGTCTGAAAAAGGAGTGGCGTGAAGCCTCCGAGATCCTCGGCGCATCCACCTGGCAATATTGGCGCATGGTGGCGATGCCGATCCTGTGGCCAAGCCTCCTCGGCACCAGCCTGCTTCTCTTCGCCAACGCCTTCGGCGCGATCGCCACGGCCTATGCGCTGACCGGCTCCTCGCTCAACATCGTGCCGATCCTGCTTTATGCGCAGATCCGCGGCGACGTGCTGCACAATCCGAACCTCGGCTATGCGCTGGCACTCGGCATGATCGTCATCACCGGCGCCTCCAACGTCTTGTACATCTGGCTGCGCATGCGCGCCGAACGCTGGCAGAAGTGAGGATGCGCGAGATGAAGATGACAAAATTCTTCGCCTGGCTCGCCATCGCCGTCGGCGTCATCTACTTTTTCGTGCCGCTGCTCGGCACGTTTGAATTCTCGTTGCGCATGCGGCGCGGCGAATACTCATTCGATGCCTACGGCTCGGTGTTTTCGGATGCCGCCTTCCGGGCAACCTTCGGCTTCTCCATGCTGATGGCGCTGCTCACCATCATCTTCGGCATGCTGCTGATCGTGCCGACGGCCTACTGGGTCAGGCTGCGCGTCCCCCAGATGCGACCGGTGATGGAGTTCATCACGTTGATGCCGCTGGTCATCCCGGCGATCGTCATCGTCTTCGGATATCTCAGGCTCTACAATTCGTCGTCCTACATCCCGTTCACCGGTTCGACCTTCGGCACCAACGTGCTTCTGGTCATGTCCTACATCACCCTGTCGCTGCCCTACATGTATCGCTCGGTCGATACGGCGATGCGCACCATCGACGTCAGAACATTGACGGAAGCGGCGGAAATCCTCGGAGCCAAATGGCCGACGATCCTGTTTCGCTGCATCTTCCCGAACGTGATGTCGGGCGTGCTGTCGGGCGCCTTCATCACCTTCGCGATCGTGATGGGCGAATTCACCATGGCCGCCCTTCTCAACCGACCCGCATTCGGTCCCTATCTCCAGCTCGTGGGCGCCAACAAGGCCTATGAGCCGTCGGCGCTCGCCGTGATCGCCTTTGCAATCACCTGGCTTTCGATGGGCCTGCTCCAGCTCGTTTCCCGTTTCAGCAAGATGGCACCCTCCCGGGCTTAGGGACTGCGCCTCAAGGATTTTCACCTCATGTCGTTTCTCGTTCTCGACGGTATCAAGAAAAGCTTCGGCCAGACGCAGGTCGTCAAGGACTTCCATATGGCGATCGAGAAAGGGGAATTTGTCTCCTTTCTCGGACCGTCCGGTTGCGGCAAGACCACGGTTCTGAGGATGATCGCCGGGTTCGAGAACCCGAGCGACGGCACGATCTTCATCAACGGCCGCAACCAGTCGGGCCTGAAAACCAGCCAGCGCAATATCGGCATGGTGTTCCAGGCCTATGCCCTGTTTCCCAACATGAGCGTGTTCGACAACGTCGCCTTCGGCCTCAAGGTCGCTGGCATGTCGAAGGCGGATATCGACGCCCGCGTGAAGGAAATGCTGAGGCTGATTGGCCTTGAACACCTGGCCGACCGTTACCCGTACCAGATGTCCGGCGGCCAGCAGCAGCGTGTCGCACTCGCCCGTGCGCTCGCACCAAAACCGCAGGTCCTGCTGCTGGATGAACCGCTGTCAGCGCTCGACGCGAAGATCCGCGTATCCTTGCGTGAGGAAATCCGCCAGATCCAGATGAAGCTCGGCATCACAACGGTCTTCGTCACCCACGATCAGGAGGAAGCGCTGTCCATCTCGGATCGGATCGTCGTCATGAACGCCGGTCGCGCCGACCAGATCGGCACGCCGTCGGAGATCTACAACCGCCCGGCCACCCGCTTCGTCGCCTCGTTCGTCGGCACGCTCAACATCATCGACGCGATCGTCGTAGATCCGGCCGCCAACACCATCCGCATCGGCGACAACATCATCACGCTGCGCGAACCGATCGGCGCCTTGAACCAGGGCGACACCGTTTCGATCGCGCTGCGCCCCGAAGCCGGCTCGCTGTCTGAGAGCGCCACGGGCGATACGGCTTTAACCGGTACCGTCGTCTCGACGCATTTCCTAGGGTCCGTCGTGCGCACCCGGTTCACCGCGGGCGGCAACCAGATCTCGTTCGACATGTTCAACGCGCCGGACAAGGTGCTGCCGCAGCCAGGCGAAACAGTGACCCTGCGTTTCGCCGCAAGCGACCTGCTGGTGGTCAAGGAATAGGCGCTGCGCGCCGCGACTGGAAAATGCTTGATCGCTAACAATGCAGCAATATCAAACGGAAGAAGCCGGCAAGTGATTCAACTTGCCGGCTTCTTGATTCAATCTGTGAACATGGCGGCAGACCGCCTAAGCGGCATCCTCGACCGCGGTCACATTGGTCGGGATATAGTTCAGCACCGGGCCGAGCCAGCGTTCGACTTCCTCGATGGCCATGCCCTTGCGGGATGCATAATCCTCGACCTGGTCCCGTTCCACCTTGGCAACGCCGAAATAGTAGCTGGCGGGATGGCCGATATAGAAGCCCGAGACGGATGATCCCGGCCACATCGCGTAGCTCTCGGTCAGCGTCACGCCCGTCGCCTTGGTAGCGTCAAGCAACCGGAACAGCGTTTCCTTTTCCGTATGGTCGGGTTGCGCTGGATAGCCCGGTGCCGGACGAATGCCGGCATACTGCTCGTGGATCAACTCGTCGCTGGTGAGCGTCTCATCCGGCGCATAGCCCCAGTACTCCTGACGCACGCGCTGGTGCATGCGTTCGGCAAACGCTTCCGCAAACCGGTCGGCGAGCGCCTTGACCAGGATCGACGAATAATCGTCGTTCGCCCGCTCGAACCGTTCCGCGATCGCCACTTCCTCGATACCGGCCGTGACCACGAAGCCGCCGACATAATCCGCCTTGCCGCTCGAAACCGGTGCGACGAAATCCGACAGCGCCACATTCGGCCGGCCGTCACGCTTGGACAGCTGCTGGCGCAGCGTGAACAGCGTCTCGAGCTCCGTGCTGCGCGTCTCGTCGGTAAACAGCTTGATGTCGTCGCCGACAGCGTTGGCCGGCCAGAAGCCGATCACGGCCTGGGGCCGGAACCACTTTTCCGCAATGATTTTTTGAAGCATCGCCTGCGCATCTGCAAACAGATGCCGCGCGGCCTCGCCCTGCTTCTCGTCTTCGAGAATGGCCGGGTAGCGACCCTTCAATTCCCAGGTCTGGAAAAACGGCGTCCAGTCGATATAGGTCGCAAGCTCCGCCAGATCGTAGCCTTCGAACACTTTCGTGCCGAAGAACTGCGGCTTCTTGGGCTCATAGGATGTCCAGTCGACCGTCTCGGCATTGGCGCGGGCACGCTCGATCGGCAGCCGCTTTTTGTCCGCTTCCGAGCGGGCATGCGCCGCCGCGACCTTGGCATATTCGCCGCGGATCGTCTCGACATAGCCATCCTTCGCGTCCGGCGACAGAAGCGCCGAGACGACGCCGACGGCGCGCGAGGCATCCGTAACATAGACGGCCTGGCCCCGCTCATACCGCGGATGGATCTTGACGGCCGTATGAACCCGGCTGGTCGTGGCACCGCCGATCAGCAGCGGAACGTTGAAGCCCTGCCGCTCCATTTCGGCTGCCACATGCACCATTTCGTCGAGCGACGGCGTGATCAGGCCCGACAGACCGATGATATCGACCTGCTCGGCAATTGCCGTTTCGAGGATCTTCGTCGCCGGTACCATCACGCCGAGATCGACGATCTCGTAATTGTTGCAGGCGAGCACGACGCCGACGATGTTCTTGCCGATATCGTGGACGTCGCCCTTGACGGTTGCCATCAGGATCTTGCCGGCGGTCTTGCGCTGGTCGCCGCCGTTGAGGCGCTTTTCCTCTTCCATGTAAGGCAGCAGCACCGCAACCGCCTGTTTCATCACGCGGGCGGACTTCACCACCTGCGGCAGGAACATCTTGCCCGAACCGAACAGATCGCCGACCACATTCATGCCGGCCATCAGCGGCCCCTCGATGACGTGCAGCGGACGCGCGGCTTGCAGCCGCGCCTCTTCCGTATCGGCGTCGATAAATTCGGTAATGCCGTTGACCAGCGCATGCGACAGCCGCTCTTCCACCGAGCGTTCGCGCCAAGCCAGATTCTGGACCCTTGCTTCCTTGCCGGGGCCGCCACGATACTTTTCCGCCACTTCCAGCAGCCGCTCGGTCCCGTCGGCGCGGCGGTTCAGCACCACGTCCTCGCAGGCCTCGCGCAGTTCCGGATCGATGTTCTCGTAGATCGCCAGCTGACCGGCATTGACGATGCCCATGTCCATGCCCGCCTGGATGGCGTGGTACAGGAACACGGCATGCATCGCCTCGCGCACCGGCTCGTTGCCGCGGAACGAGAAGGAGAGGTTCGAAACGCCGCCGGAAATATGCACCAGCGGCATGCGTTCACGGATGGTGCGCGTCGCCTCGATGAAATCGACGCCGTAATTGTTGTGTTCCTCGATCCCGGTCGCAACCGCAAACACGTTCGGATCGAAGATGATATCCTCGGGCGGAAAGCCTGCCTGCTCGGTCAGGATCTTGTAGGCGCGGCTGCAGATCTCGACCTTGCGGTCATAGGTATCCGCCTGCCCCGTCTCGTCGAACGCCATGACCACGACGGCCGCGCCGTAATTGCGGATCAGCTTGGCCTGCGCCAGGAACTTTTCCTCGCCTTCCTTGAGCGAGATCGAGTTGACGATCGGCTTGCCCTGAACGCATTTCAGTCCGCCTTCGATGATCTCGAACTTCGAGCTGTCGATCATGACGGGCACGCGAGCAATATCCGGCTCGGCGGCGATCAGGTTGAGAAACTCGATCATCGCCTGGCCCGAATCGATCAGGCCCTCGTCCATGTTGATGTCGATGACCTGCGCGCCGTTCTCGACCTGGTCGCGGGCAACGACCAGCGCTGCCGCATAATCGCCGGCAGTGATCAGCTTACGGAATTTGGCCGAACCGGTGACGTTGGTGCGTTCGCCGACATTCACGAAGGGAATGTCCTTGGTCAGCGTGAAGGGCTCGAGGCCCGACAGCGACATGAACGGCGAATGCTCCGGGATCTGGCGCGGCTTGTACTTGGAGACAGCCTCGGCGATCGCGCGAATATGCTCCGGCGTCGAGCCGCAGCAGCCGCCGACGACGTTGACGAGACCTTCGCGGGCAAATCCCTCGACCTGCTTCGCCATCATTTCAGGCGTCTCGTCATACTGACCAAACTCGTTGGGCAGGCCGGCATTCGGATAGGCGCAGATGAAGGTGTCGGAAACGCCCGACAATTCCTGCAGGTGCGGACGCATGGCATCTGCGCCAAGCGCGCAGTTGAGACCGATTGTGAACGGGTTCGAATGGCGCACAGAGTTCCAGAACGCAGACGGCGTCTGGCCGGACAGCGTGCGTCCGGAAAGGTCGGTGATCGTGCCCGATATCATCACCGGCAGGCGAATACCCTTCGCCTCGAAGCGCTCCTCGCAGGCAAAGATCGCAGCCTTGGCGTTGAGCGTGTCGAAGATCGTTTCGATCAGAATGATATCTGCACCGCCGTCGATAAGACCGTCGATCTGCTCGCCATAGGCAATCCGCAGGTCGTCGAAGGAGACGGCGCGGTAGCCCGGATTGTTGACATCGGGAGAAATCGAGGCCGTCCGGTTGGTCGGCCCGATGGCGCCGGCCACGAAACGGCGGCGGCCGTCTTCCTTTTCGGCGCGGATCGCGGCCCGGCGGGCAAGGCGTGCCCCGTCGCGGTTGAGATCGTAGACAGCGCCTTCCATCTCGTAATCCGCCTGGGCGATACGGGTGGAGGAAAACGTGTTGGTCTCGAGAATATCGGCGCCGGCCTTGGCGTAACGATAGTGGATATCCTCGATCGCCTGGGGCTGCGAGAGAATCAGAAGGTCGTTGTTGCCCTGCTGGTGACAGGCGCAACCGATGAAGCGTTCGCCACGAAAATGCTCTTCGTTGAAGCCGAGCCCCTGGATCTGGGTGCCCATGGCGCCATCTATCACGAGAATTCGTTCGCGTGCGGCCGCCTTTAGAGCCGCAAGGATTTCCGCACCGTCGCGGCGATCGCCTTCGGGACCGAAGAGTTCATCAAACAAGGGACACACTCCTGAACAGCATCAAACGGTATTCATAATCATATAAAGATGCGTTTATATGATGTCCAGCCGTCGTGCCGTGAGTAATAAACGAATTGTCGATGACAGGCCATACTCCTGACGGTATAGCCTTGAAGCAGAATGCAAAAGGGAGAGAAGCATGAGCGACGCGGGCCAGGTATCGAAATTCTGGAGCGATCTGCCCTACCACCGGCGTTGGCTGCTGCAACAGGCTGACGGCCTGTTCGATTTCTTCCAGCACAGGGCCATCAACCCCAAGGGCGGCTTCTTCGATCTCGACCCCACCGGCAACCCGCTCCCCGGCGACAATCCCGTTCGCGGCATTCACGCGTCTGCCCGCATGGTGCACTGCTATTCTATCGGCTATTTGTTGGGACGTCCGGGTACGGGCGACCTGGTCGACCACGGCATGAATTTTCTCTGGAACGGTCACCGCGACCAACAAAACGGTGGCTATGCCTGGTCGATGAACGACGATGGCCCGGCCGACAGCAACAAGCAGGGTTACGGCCATGCTTTCGTGCTGCTCGCCGCATCCTCCGCCAAGGTCGTCGGCCATCCGCTTGCGGACGCGATGCTGGCCGACGTCACCGACGTGCTGGAAACCCGGTTCTGGGATCGCGAACACGGCGCCATCGCAGAGGAATTCGCGTCCGACTGGTCGCCGATCGACGGTGGCAGCTATCGTGGCCAGAACTCGAACATGCACCTGACCGAAGCGCTGATGGCGGCCTTTGAGGCAACCGGCGAACGGCATTATCTGGACAAGGCCGAAAGCATTGCGGACCTCGTGATCCGGCGCCTTGCCGGTAGCGTCGGCTTCCGCGTCGCCGAGCATTTCGATACCGACTGGCAGATCGACAAGGATTACTACCACAAAGACGAGATGTTCCGCCCGGCCGGCACGACACCTGGCCACTGGCTTGAATGGGCCCGCCTGACGCTGCAACTGTGGACGCTTGGCGACAAGAAGCACGCCTGGATGCCGGATGCGGCCAAGAACCTGTTCGTGCAGGCCATGTCACTCGGCTGGGACAAGGAAAAAGGCGGCTTTTTCTACACACTCGACTGGGAAGACAAGCCCGCCAAGACCAACAAGCTCTGGTGGCCGATGTGCGAGGGCGCAGCAGCTGCCCACTTCATCAACCAGCATCTGCCGGCCGACAGCTTCTACGAAGACAGCTACAGGCTGATCTGGGGCACCATTGCCAACAAGTTCATCGACCACAAGAACGGCGGCTGGCACGAGGAACTGACGGAAGATCTGGTCCCGGCTCACACCCTGTTTCCCGGCAAGGGCGACATCTATCACGCGCTGCAGGCATGCCTCATCCCGCTGTTTCCCGCGGATGGCAGCCTGACGAAGATGATCGTGGAGGCGGATGGCCGGATCTGACGGCCGGTTCCGCCGGTCAGCCGGCCGAGACCATGGAGCGGATCAGCGAGACAAGGCTGTCGTAGTCATAGGGCTTGGTCACCAGGCCCGAACGCGACAGGCCTTCGGCGCCTTCGACATTGCGATCGCCCGTCGCGAAGATGACCGGGAGATCCGGAAATTGGGCGCGGAGTTTGATGGTCAGTTGCAGGCCTGTCATGTCGGGCAGATGCACGTCGGTAACCAGGATATCGACCGGCTGCTCGGAGGCAAGGCCTAGCGCCTCACCCGCTGTGCCGGCTTCGACGACGCCCATGCCGGCATCCTGCAGGAAATCGGCTGTAGAGATGCGGATCAGGGCTTCGTCTTCTACGAACAAAACCTTGATCGGTGCGGCGCGCCCTTCATTTGCTTCGGCGGCTACGGTCGACATATCAAATTCTCCGGCAGCAGCCATGGCTGCGTGTGTGTTACCAGTCTGATTCTGGTTGATAACCTAGCGGAATGTTTAGGCCAAGGCCCAGCCTTATCGGGTTTACCGATCAATTGCACGCCGGGATGAACAGGGTTCCGGAGCGAATGCGCGGTTTCTCTGACATATGGTGAAAAGCATGTGTATGAAGACCCCTCCCCGATTTGCCCGTTGGACGCTGCATTTAAGCCTGTGCTACAACGCGTTCAAGACATCCGCGCCCGTCTCTCCGCGCGCCTGTCGATCGCCTTTTCAGTAGGATGAGCGATGATCCTAAGCGAAATGACCGGGCGCACCGAACGCTTCGTACAGTTCATTCAGAAACGTGATTTCACCCGTGGTGAGGTCTATCTCCTTGCTGTCGTCGGCTTCCTGGTCGGCTTTGCAGTTCGTCTGGCTCTTTCCGTTCCCATGAACGGCAAGGGGATCTACTTCTTTTTCGTGCCGTCGATCATCTTCGCCTCCGTCATCGGAGGCTTGAGACCGGGTGTGGTCGCGGCAGTCCTCTCCGTAATCGGTGTCTGGGCGTTGAAGGAACTGTCACCCGTCAGCGCGACCTCGGCGGAACTGAGAGTGGTCGCTCTGACCAGCCTGGCAATCGCGGTCACCGGCAAGGTCCTGCATATCGCCCGTATCATCATCGCAAAGACCCAGGCCAAGGCCGAGGTTCGCGAGGCGCATCTGCGATCGATCCTCGACACCGTGCTCGATGCCACTATCGTCATTACCAAGGAAGGCATCATCGTCTCCTTCAATTCCGCGGCCGTTCGCCAGTTCGGATATACGGAAGACGAGGTCGTCGGACGCAACCTGCGTATCCTCATGCCGGAGCCCTACCACAGGGAGCATGACGGCTATCTCGAGCGCTACGCGCGCACCGGCGAGAAGCGGATTATCGGCCGGGATCGCGTCGTGGTCGGCCGTCGCAAGGATGGCTCCACCTTCCCGATGAAGCTTGCCGTTGGCGAAACCCGGTCGGGTGGCGAGACCTTCTATACCGGCTTCGTGCGAGATCTTACCGAACGCGCCGAATCGGCGGCACGATTGCAGGAAATGCAGGGTGAAGTTGCCCGTCTCGCGCGACTGAACGAGATGGGTGAAATGGCCTCGACCCTTGCCCATGAACTGAACCAACCGCTTTCGGCCATCGCGAACTATGTCCACGGCTGCGCAAGACTCCTGCGGGACATGGACGACGACATGGCGTCGCGATTGCGAGACGCGCTGAAGGAAGCCGGCAACCAATCGCTCCGCGCCGGGCAGATCATCAAGCACCTGCGCGAATTCGTGACGAAGGGTGAAACGGAAAAAGCGCCCCACAACATACGCCGGCTGATTGAAGAAGCCGCGGCTCTGGCCTTGGTCGGCTCTCGGGAAAACGGCGTGCGGACGATGTTCGAATTCAACGACGGCCCGGAAATCGTCGTCGCTGACAAGATCCAGATCCAGCAGGTCCTGACCAATCTGATGCGCAACGCAATCGAAGCGATGCGCGACAGTGAGCGGAAAGAGCTCACGATCCGCACGCTGGTCCAGGACGACGAGCACGTGGCTGTGGTCGTCGAAGACACAGGCCCCGGGATTGCGGAGGAGATCGAGGCCCAATTGTTCAAGCCATTCGTGACGACCAAGGCGGGTGGTATGGGAATCGGACTTTCGATATGCAAACGTATTATCGAAGCCCATGACGGTGAGATGGTGGTCACCCGAAATGTCGCCGGAGGTGCCACGTTCCGGTTCACGCTGCCGTTGTACAAGGAGGACGAAGAGAATGCCGACCGCTGACTACGTGGTGCATATCGTCGACGATGAGGAGCCGGTGCGCAAGTCGCTCGCCTTCATGCTGACGATGAACGGATTTGCCGTGCGCGTGCATGAAAGCGCGACAGCCTTCCTGAAATTTGCGCCCGGAACTCGCAACGCCCTGCTCATCAGCGACCTCAGGATGCCCGATATCGGGGGTCTCGAGCTGATCAGGTCACTCGCCGCCCAGAAGATCCGGATGCCTGTGATCTTCATAACCGGCCACGGCGACGTGGCAATGGCAGTGGAAGCAATGAAGGCCGGCGCTGTCGATTTCATCGAAAAACCGTTCGACGATACGACCATCATCGAAGCAATCGAGCGGGCTGCCAAGCTTCTCGTCGAAAAGCCGACGGAAGTGACCGAGGTGCAGGAAGTGTTGAGCCGCCTCCAGTCGCTCAGCGATCGCGAGCGCCAGGTCCTTTTGGCAGTCGTTGCCGGCTTGCCGAACAAGTCGATCGCCTACGATCTCGACATCAGCCCCCGGACGGTTGAAGTCCACCGCGCCAACGTGATGGCCAAGATGCGGGCGCGCAGCCTGCCGCAACTGGTTCGGATGACCATGGCGGCCGGCTTCGACCAGGAGTGACGCCGAACCTGAACAAACGGACAATCCGCGATTTAATTGCAACTTCTTGATCTAACGCAAAGTCCGCTTGGGGCGCGGCGCGCATATTACAATCGGCGTCCAATGTCGCCCTAGCGCCCCCCGGATCCTGGATAGTCCACGTGTTGTCACCCTCGACCACTATTGCAGTGATCGCTCCGGATGCCGGGCTTAGACAGTCGCTGGCGTTCGCGCTGGAGGTCGAAGGTTTTCAGGTCCTCTCCTATGAAAGCTGGTGCGCGGGCCACGCTTCGGCAGCCTCGTCCGCGTGCACGATCATCGACTCCCACGAAGTCCACGGCAACCTCGACGCCCAGCACAAGCTTCTCGACTCTCCCAGCCGTTTCATCATGCTGGCAGACGGAATGACGCCGATCCCATCCAAAAACACGGCGCGCATCCTGATAAAGCCGTTCGATGGTGCCGAACTCCTGCGGATGGTGAGGGATTTCGCCCATCTGAGCCACGCCACGCCAGCACCGGTTGCTACGTAGAACTCCGTAGGGAGACACCTCAATATCGCCGACGAGTGGCTTGCGGCATCCTAGCTCTGATCACTTGGAGGAAGAGCCGTGAACGCTCCGGTCGCGAACGCCCAGGCAAAGATGCTAAACGCAACGCCGATCGCGTTTCCGTGTTCCTCCGCACCAGTCACCCGGGTTACCCAGGTCCAGACCTATGCCGGCGGCAAGGAAATCTACACGCCCGGCGAGAAATCCGGCACGTTCTACGAGGTCGAATTCGGCGCCGTCCGCCTCCATCGGCTGCTGTCCGATGGCCGCCGTCAGGTCATCGGCTTCTACCTTGCCGGCGAGACCTTTGGTTTTGAAGCCGACCGCACGCATGCCTTTTTTGCGGAAGCGATCGTTCCGACGGGACTGCGCAGGTTTTCCCAGCCCGGCAATGGCGACGACATTCTGAAGCTCGCCTTGCGCGGCATGCTGCGCGCCCAGGAGCACTTGGCGGTCATCGGCCGCCAGACCGCGGTGGAGCGCATCGCCGGCTTCCTGCTGGACATGGCCAACCGCCAGGGCAATCTCGACCATTTCGACCTGCCGATGTCGAGACTCGACATCGCGGATTATCTCGGCCTGACGATCGAAACCGTTTCGCGTGTGTTCGCAAAGCTGCGCGCATCCAACCTGATCAAACTGCAAAGCGTCCGCTGCGTGCAGATCCAGGACTTCAAGGCCCTCGCCAGCCTCTGCGCCTGAGCGAACCCTCAGCTGCCGACACCATCCAAGATCGTCCGCATCTCGCGCACGATGACTTCGCTTGTCCGGTATGAT
Organism: Rhizobium sp. Leaf306; assembly: GCF_001423425.1. Taxonomy (GTDB): domain Bacteria; phylum Pseudomonadota; class Alphaproteobacteria; order Rhizobiales; family Rhizobiaceae; genus Neorhizobium; species Neorhizobium soli. The sequence goes on along the minus strand of NZ_LMNX01000002.1, from coordinate 495,335 downwards.
TGCGTAGCCTCAAAACCGAACTCGACAGCCCTGCTGTCACCGCGCTTGAGAACAGCGCGGCAGGAGCCGTGGACCTCGCGGGCACCGGTGCAGTTCAACAATTCGACAACGTTTGCCGGCGTGACCCCGCTGCCCGGCATGATCGACAACCGTGTCCCGGCTTGATCGACCAGTTGCTTCAACAGGTTCACGCCGTCTATGGCGCGCGGAACCAGCCCGGACGTCAGGATGCGCTCAACGCCGAGCGTCATCGCCACGTCGAGGGCCTCAACCGGATCAGGCACCAGATCGAAGGCACGGTGCAGCGTCACACCGAGACCGTCAGCATGTCGCATCAGGCGTTCGAGCAGCGCCACATCGAGACGGCCGTCGGCCAGATTCGCACCGATCACCACACCCGCCAACCCGGCGGACCGCACAGCGTCGATATCGCCGAGCATCGCGGCCTCGTCACCGAGACCGAAGACGAAATCCCCTGCCCTCGGTCGGATCATCGCATAGACCGGGGTCGACGCTTTCGCCGCCAGTGCCATCAGCCCCGGCGAGGGCGTCAGTCCGCCCAGATCGAGCGCCGCGCAGAGTTCGATCCGGTCGGCCCCGCCTGCCACAGCCGCCTCGAACCCCTCAGGCGTATCGACACAGACTTCGAGCGTGATCCGCATCGCCATCAGCCCTCCTGCCGGCCGAGCACCGCTGCCCCGACCAGCCCACCATCCGCCTGCCGAAGCGCCGGGATCACCAATGGGTGACTTATCCGGTTGAGGATGCGTTTGCGCACTGCTCCGTCCAGCAGGTCGATCAGTGCCGAAACGGAGGCCAGTCCCCCTCCGACGGGCACGACCGACGCCCCTGTCGTGTTGACCGCGAGCGCCAGGGGATCGGCAATCAGTTCCAGCCAGACGGCGATCGTCTTTTCCGCCAACGCATCGCCGGCCTGCCAGTCTTCAATGATCGTGTGACTGGTCTCGGCTCTCTCATGGAGCAGGCCGTCGATACGCTCTATCCCGCGTGCGCCGCCGACCGTATCGGCACAGCCGGACTGGCCGCAACCGCAGGCCAGGCGCGGAATGTGGATCGTCTCGCCGGCGATCTCGACGGTCGTATTGACGATCGGCCCGTGGCCCCATTCGCCGGTCACGCCGCCCGCACCGCGCACCAGCTTGCCACCAATCGCCAGACCACCGCCGATCCCGGTGCCGATGATGGCGCAGAACACGACGTCATGGCCCTTGCCGGCACCTTCACTGGCTTCGGCAAGCGTCAGACAATCGGCGTCGTTGGCCGCAACGACCGGCCTTCCGAGCCGCGCGGAAAGTTCCGCCGCCACGGGACGTCCTGTGATGCAGGGAATGTTGGCGGCAATCGAAACGCCGGTCTTGGGATCGACGATCCCGGTGATCGACAACGCCAGCGGCGTCGAGTCATTGTCTTTAACCAGATGGGCATGCCGCGCGATCAGGTCAGACAGCGCTGCCACGAACGCATCCCAGTCGGACGCGGGTGTTGGAACCCGCTCCAGAGGCTCGATGACGCCAGGCTTCGGCGACACCGCGAACTTGATGAACGAACCGCCGATATCGGCACAGAATACCGGCTTGTCGTTTCCGGTCGTGAACACGTTACCTGTCAACCAATCCGCTCCTTGAGCCATTCGTGCACGATGACCTCGTCTTCCGCGTCGAGGCCATGATTGGCATCGAGTACCCGGGCCGTCACGTCGGCCCCGGCCGTCCGTAGCCTGTCCTCGATCTCGCCGGCAAGTGGGCCGTAAAAATCGTTGATGGCGCTGAGTGACAGGACCTCTGCCCCGGAAAGATCAACGACGGGTCGGTCTTCCAGCACGTTCATTGAGCGCAGCAGCACTGCCTTGCGGATCAGCTCAGGGTAAAGCTGCATCGTCGCTCCGATCATGTTGCCGCCGTTGGAATAACCGAGGAACGCGGTGCGCGCCGGATCCGCGCCATAGGCCGGAGCGATATCCTCGATGAACCCGACGAAAGCCTCCACTTCCGAGGCTATCTCCTTCTGGTCGAACGTCGTCTGACTGAGCCTGCGGAAAAACCGCGGATAGCCCTCGTCCACGGAGCGGCCGCGCAAACCGATCAGCATCGCATTGGGTGCCGCCTTTCGGCCGAGCGGCAGCAGCGCCGTTTCGTTGGCGCCGGTGCCGTGCATCAGCACCAGCGTCGTGCCGTCCCAGTTGTCAGGCATGTGGACCCGATGCACGAACGGCAGGTCGCGGTAGATGACGCGTTCCTCGCCCGGCAGACCGAACTGCGGCAGCATCACCTTCAGCGCCTCGTGGTCCGCCTTGAAATGCTTCGGAATGAACAGCTGGCTTCCGAGCGTCTCGACCGGTTCATCGGTGGCAAAACCCGGCCCGTCCGAGGCGAGTTCGATCAGCGTGCCGCCCGGCTCGCGCACGTAAAGCGAATGGAAATACTGCCGGTCGTGGATGTTCATCTCGCCCGAATCGGCAGCAGCAAGCTCTGCATGCACCGCTTCGACCGCCGCGCGATCGGTGGCGCGAAACGCGATATGATCGATCGCGCCCGTCCCCGGTGCTGCAGTCCAAAAGCCTGAAGCGTCGCGGACATCGACGATATCATGCGCATCCGAAACCAGCCGCTGGATGTTGCCTTCCCGGCTTCCAACAGCCAACCCCATATGCCTCACAAGGAATTCAGCGGTCTCCTGAGGCTTCTCGGAAAGGATCGTCGCGCCGTAAAGCCTGCGGACTGCGTTTTCTTCGGCAATGCCACCATCCTTCCACCAGACCCAGGGTCCCGTTTCCTCGACGCCGACGAGCTTGACGATGATCCCGTCCGGATCCGTTAGGCGCAGCACGGGCTGGCCGAATTCCTGCGCCGGCCCGGATAGCTTGATGTTATATTGGAGGGCCCTCGTTAGCCAGAAGCCGATCGCTTCCGGCGAAATCTCCAGGCTGATCTCGCTTGGCGCCCCATGCCCCACCCGGCCGAGCGATCCGTCCTCCCAGGCAAGAAACGTCACGATCGATCCGGGCGATGCGGCACCGTCGCCGTAAAACAGATGCAACTGCTGCGCATCCTCGAAACCGGCGGTCCGCTTCACAAGCCGCAATCCGAGGAAGCCGACGTAGAAGTCGACATTCGCCTGTATCTTGCGGGTGATGGCGGTGATGTGGTGCAGGCCGCTGGTCATGTCGGAATTCCCGATTGGTCTTCGATATCAGCCATATGGACGCAATTTCTGGACGATGAAAAGATGCCGTGATGGGTGCGGCCGGTGCCGCACCGTTCACAAAGCGGCACCCGTCAGGCTTCGGGCTCGAGCGACATCATCAGGTTGGCCAAGAGGGCCGTCCGCGGCGCAACGCTCGACAGCAAAATATACTCTTCGAACGTATGCGCTCCTGCGCCATCAGCGCCCAAGCCATCGAGCGTGGGCACGCCAAGCGCTGCGGTGAAATTGCCGTCGGAACCGCCGCCGGTCGTGACGCCCTCCAGCGCGATGCCCAGATCCGTTGCGACCTTCGCTGCGCTATCGAACAGTCTCCGCCCCGCATCCGACTGCGCGAATGGCGGCCGGTTCATCTGTCCATTGATCTCAAACGTAATATCCGGATCGACCGGCTGCATGGCGGCGATCTTCGCCGTGACTTCCGTGGCGGCCGCATCGTCGGGCACGCGCACATCCACCTGCATGCGGCATTCCGCCGGCACCGTATTGCGGCCGGTGCCGCCGCTGATTGTGCCGACCGTGACGGTAATGCCCCGCTCCGTGTCGTTCAGCGCCTCCAGATCGAGCACAAGCCTTGCTGCCGCCCGCACGGCGCTTCGTCCGTCCTGTGGCCGTGTGCCCGCATGCGAGGCCCGGCCACGCACGACGATATCGTACATCGCCACACCCTTGCGGGCGATGACGATCTTGCCGCCGTCGCGCGCCGGTTCCACCACCAGCGTATAACCGGCGCTGCGTGCGCATTCCTCCATGAAGGCCCGCGACGAAAAGCTTCCGACCTCCTCATCCGGCACGAAAACGAGATCGACCGGCATTCTGCTGCCCTTTGCAACCGCGATCTTCAACGCCTCCAGCGCCATCAGCGCACCGGACTTCATGTCGTAGATGCCGGGTCCGTAGAGCTTGTCGCCGTCCTGGCGAAGTGGGAGCTGGTTATCGATCACGCCGATCGCATGGACCGTATCCAGATGAGCGAGCACCAGAACCGATCTCTCGTTGCTCCCTGCCTGCCGGGGTGATCGGACCGCCAGAATATCGCCGAACCCGAGCGTGCCCGGCAGCCGTTCGATGGAAAGCCCGGCCTTTTCCGCGATTGCTTCGACGCGATCAACCAGACGGTTCACCGCCGCCGCATTGCCGGAGGGTGTCTCGATCCGCACCCACTCTTTCAGCTCTTCGATCAGAGCCTCGGCATCGACATCACCAGCGGAAATAACCTGCGTCATTGAAAGCTTCCTTTGAAAAATTCGCCTGTCTCTAGCGCTCGTTGACGAGCTGGAGGATCAGCTGCTGCACATTGCCGCCATCGCCGAGTTCTACCTTGTCGAAATCCCGGTTGCGTTGCTGATGGGCGGGAAAGATGACGGCGATCTTGCTCTGGAGTTCAGCCCGTACCTTGGTGCATTTCGGATCGTTAGGCACCGAAAGCCCGATACTGGCCGCCTCGATCTGGCGCACGAGATCCTCGATCATCGCGCCGTGGACCCGCTCGTGCCGGCGCACACCTGCGGTGAACGCGTCCCATTTCTGCTGAAGCGCTGGCGACAGTTTCGAAGTCAGCTTCGGAAGCGTGTAGATGATGATGATGTTGGGCCGCGCCGAAACCAGCGTGCAGGCGCCATCCTGCTGCGGTTCGTATTTGCGCGACCAGGTCAGCTTGAAATCCGTATGGGCGATCGCCCGAACCTGGCTGCCGACCTTGGGGCCGTTTTCGCCGATCGAGGAGTAGAGCTCGATGCCGGACGTGCCTTTGACCGGATAGGTCTTCACCTGCTCCACCGGCTTCCACTGCGCCTGGGCTGCCGCCGGCCAGAGACTAAGAGCACACAACAGACCGATACACCGAACTCTCTCGCGCACTCATCACCCGACATCTGAAATCAATGCCGCAACCTAGAGACAAGTGCGGCCGCTTTCAACTGCCGCAAAGGCTCCATAAGCAAAAGCCGTGACAACGAAGCCGACTTATCATACAGGTTAACGGGAGCAGATAACGAGAGCGCAAGGAGAGACGCATGGCTGGAGAGACGAGGCTGGAGCCGGCAAAGGGTGCAGGAACGCTGGTGTCTCAGCTGACGGATACATTGCGCCAGGCGATCGCCGCCGGTCAGTTCACGGCCGGTGCGCGGCTGCCAAGCGAAGCGCAGCTGACGGAGACCCACGGCGTCAGCCGCACCGTTGTGCGCGAGGCGATCGCCGCACTCCGCGCCGACCGTCTTGTGGAAGCGCGCCAGGGTGCCGGCGTCTTTGTGCTGGAACCACGGCAAAACAACCAGCCCACGATGCTCTCGCTCAACAATATCGATCTTGCTCAGGTGTCCTCGATGATCGAGCTCCTGGAGCTCAGAACCGCCGTCGAAGTCGAGGCTGCAGGCCTTGCAGCGGTGCGCCGCTCGCCGGCACAGGAAGAGAGTATCTTCGAGCACCACCATGCCGTCCGCGCCTGTCTCGAGGCAGACAAGCCGACCAGCGAGGCGGATTTTGCACTGCATCTCGCCATTGCAGAAGCGACCAACAACCCACGTTTCCGCGAGTTCCTGACCATGATCGGCAAGCGGCTGATCCCCCGTGCGGCCCTGCGTCCGGACGATTCCGAATCCGATCAGGCGGCCTATATCGCCCTTCTCGACAAGGAGCATGACGCGATCGTCGTGGCAATTTCGGAAGGCGACGAAGAAGGCGCAAGGCAGGCCATGCGCAGCCATCTGCGCGGCGCGCAACTGCGCTACCGGACGCTCCTGCGCGAAGTTCGCCAATCTGTCAGATGACGTGTTGACACAAATTCATCATACATGTACGACAACATTGTCTGGAGGAGACACTGAGAGGATAACACTACATGACGCCTGAAGAGATCAAGGCAGCGCTTGGCGCCGGCCTGCTGTCGTTCCCTGTGACCCATTTCGATGCCGAGGGCCAGTTTCAGCCTGAAAGTTATCAGCGTCATATCGAGTGGCTTTCCGGCTTCGAGGCGCCCGTTCTCTTTGCCGCCGGCGGCACCGGAGAATTCTTCTCGCTGGCCCCCGACGAAATTCCCGCCATCGTGAAATCCGCCAAGGAAGCGTCCGGCAAGACCGCGATCGTGTCGGGCTGCGGCTTCGGCACCCGTGTCGGCGTCGACCTTGCAAAGAAGGTCGAGAAAGCAGGCGCGGACGGAATTCTGCTTCTGCCCCACTACATGATCGATGCGCCGCAGGAAGGCCTGTACAAGCATGTGAAGGCGATCTGCCAGTCGGTCGGCATCGGCGTCATGGTTTATAACCGCGACAACTCCGTGCTTCAGGTCGACACGCTGCAGCGTCTCTGCGACGAATGCCCTAACCTGATCGGCTTCAAGGACGGCACCGGCGATATCGGCCTCGTGCGCCAGATCACGGCCACGATGGGCGACCGGCTGATGTATCTCGGCGGCATGCCGACGGCGGAACTGTTCGCCGAAGCCTATCTCGGTGCCGGCTTCACCACCTATTCGTCGGCCGTCTTCAACTTCGTGCCCGGTCTTGCCGTCGAGTTCTACAAGGCGCTGCGGGCCGGCAATCGCACCCGCTGCGAACAGATCCTCACCGAATTCTTCTACCCGTTCATGGCGCTTCGCGGCCGCCGCAAGGGTTATGCCGTCTCGGCCATCAAGGCCGGCGTGCGTCTGCAGGGTTTCGATGCCGGCAAGGTCCGCCCGCCGCTTGATGACCTGACGGAAGAAGAAGAGCAGATCCTGCTGAAGCTCATCGGCGATCAGAAGCGGTGAACCTATGAAGATCGCTTCGGTCCGCACCCACCTTCTTGAACACAGGCTGGATGTCGCCTTCGAAAGCGCCTCGATGCGCTTCGACCGCCGCGCCCATATCCTGGTCGAGATCGAGTGCGACGACGGAACCATCGGCTGGGGCGAATGCCTTGGCCCGGCCCGGCCCAACGCAGCTGTGGTGGCGGCGTATACAAACTGGCTGATCGGCGAAAACCCGCTGGAAACCGAAAAGATCTGGGCGAAGCTCTATAACGCATTGCGTGACCAGGGCCAGCGCGGCCTTGCCGTGACTGCTCTCTCGGGCATCGACATCGCGCTCTGGGACATCAAGGGCAAGCATTTCGGCGTGCCGATCTCGATCCTGCTCGGAGGCCGTTTTCGCGAAAGCGTCAAGGCCTATGCCACCGGCAGCTTCAAGCGCGACGGCGTCGACCGCGTCGAAGACAATGCCCGCGATGTGGCCCGCTACCGCGACGAAGGTTTCCACGCGACCAAGATCAAGATCGGCTTCGGCGTCGAGGAAGACCTTCGCGTCATCCGCGCCGTGCGGGAAGCAGCCGGTCCCGAAATGCGGCTGATGATCGACGCCAACCACGGCTATGACACCATCGAAGCCGTCAAACTCGGCAACGCGGCGGCACAATACGATATCGACTGGTTCGAAGAGCCCGTCGTGCCGGAACAACTCTCCGCCTACCGCGAAGTCCGTGCCCGCCAGCCGATACCGGTTGCCGGCGGCGAAACCTGGCACAGCCGATGGGGCATGCGCGAGCCGGTGGAAACCCGCGCCGTCGACATTCTCCAGCCCGATCTTGCAGGCGTCGGCGGGTTTACCGAGGCCAAGCGCGTCGCCGATCTCGCGGCGCTTCATGGTATCCGCGTTGTGCCCCATGTCTGGGGCACGGCCGTCCATATCGCCGCCGCCCTGCAGTTCATGGCCGCGATGATCCCGAGCCCGGTTCGAGTCAATCCGATCGAACCCATTCTCGAATTCGATCGCACCGACAACCCTTTCCGCCAGGCGGTGATCAAAACGCCGATCGAACATCGGCAAGGCGTGGTGCAGATCCCCGATGGCCCAGGCCTCGGGATCGAGATCAACCGCGACGCGCTGAAGGAATTCAAAATGCCTGAACCGAAGTCGGGAGAGGTCTGATGCTTGTTCGTCCGCTCTCCGGAGACGCGCCCAAGACGAAACTGCCAAAAGGCGCGGTCGACTCGCAGATGCATATGTATCTGCCGGGTTTCCCATCGCAGCCCGGCGGCCCCGGCCTGCCGGTCGGCACACTTCCCGATGCGGAGCAGTATCGCCAGTTCATGGCATGGCTCGGCATCGATCGTGTCGTGATCACGCAGGGCAATGCCCACCAGCGCGACAACACCAACCTGGTCGCCTGCCTGAAGGAAATGGGCGATGTTGCCCGTGGCGTCGCTGCAGTCGCGGGTGATGTCTCCGATGGCGAACTCGACCAACTCGCCGAAGCCGGTATCGTCGGCCTGCGCATCATGGATCTGCCCGGCGGTGCAGTGGACCTTTCGGCGCTCGAAGCACTCGACGCCAAGGCTGCCGCCCGCGGCTGGATGCTCGCAGTCCAGTTCGACGGCAGCAATATCCTTGAGCATGAGCCACGCCTTGCCAAACTCAAGAGCCGCTGGGTGTTCGACCATCACGGCAAGTTCTTCTCAGGCGCAACGCCTGACGGCCCGGAAATCGCAGCGCTGAAGCGACTGATGGATATCGGCAGATGCTGGTTCAAGTTTGCAGGCGTCTACGAGTCCTCGAAGTCCGGCGCACCTGATTATGCCGATGTCGCGGCCTTCTCGCGCGATATCGCCGCCTACGCGCCTGAACGCATCGTCTGGGGCAGCAACTGGCCGCACAACCTTGCACGCGAGCAGAAGGACTATCCGGACGACGTCGCGTTGACCGACACGGTTCTAAGCTGGCTGGCGGACGAAGAAGCGCTTGAGCTGGCGCTCGTGAAGAACCCGGAACAGCTGTTTGGCCTTCCGGACTGGAGTGCATCGAACAAATAAATTTAATCACCGCCGGCGCGTGGAGGCGACGGCTTTTTGGAGGAGGAAGACATGAAACTGACGAAAGCCCTCGGGCTCGCATTTTGCCTGGCGCTGGCCACCACCACGGCCCATACAAGCGTCCGCGCGCAGGAGATCACCCTGCGCTCTGCCGATATCCATCCTGATGGCTATCCGACTGTCGAAGCAGTCAAATACATGGGCGACCTCGTCAAGGAACGCACCAGCGGCCGCATCGGCGTGCAGGTGATGAACAACTCGGTTCTCGGCGGCGAGAAGGACACGATCGAGCAGACCCGTTTCGGCGTCATCGACATGAACCGCGTCAATGCCGCGCCGTTCAACAACCTCATCCCCGAGACGGTCGTTCTCGGCCTGCCCTTCCTGTTCCGCTCGACCGACCACATGCACAAGGTCGTAGACGGCCCGATCGGCGACAAGATCCTTGCCGCCTTCGAACCACACGGCCTGATCGGTCTGGCCTACTACGACAGCGGCGCGCGCTCCTTCTACACCACCAAGAAGCCGGTCGAAAAACTGGCCGACCTCAAGGGCATGAAGATCCGCGTCCAGCAGTCCGACCTCTGGATCGCGATGATGCAGGCCTTCGGTGCCAACCCGACGCCGATGCCGATGGGCGAAGTCTACTCGTCGCTGGAAACCGGCGTTGTCGACGGTGCTGAAAACAACTGGCCGTCCTACGAATCGGCCCGTCATTACGAGGTCGCCAAGAACTATTCGCTGACCCAGCATTCGATGAACCCGGAAATTCTGGTCATGTCGAAAGTCTCCTGGGACAAGCTGACGCCCGATGACCAGAAGGTCATCCGCCAGGCCGCGAAGGACAGCGTCGTCAAGATGCGCGAACTGTGGGCTGCCCGCGAAAAGTCTTCGGAAGAAAAGGTCCGCGCCGGCGGCGTCAAGGTCATTACCGTCAACAAGGACGAGTTCTCGGCCGCGATGAAGCCGGTCTACGACAAGTTCGTGACCGACGCGAAGATGAAGAGCCTGTTGGAAGAAATCCAGGCCGTCAACTGACAGCCCTGATCGGCCGGCCCCGCCACACCGGGGTCGGCTGTGCTTTTCCGACATCGGGGAACGTGTCGGGCTTTGGAGGACGGGACAATGCGAAATTTCATGCAGGCGATAAGACCTGTTCTTAGCATGATCAGCCGATCATCATTGTGGATCGCCGGTATCGGCATGGTCTCGATGACCCTGATCGTCGGCTGGCAGGTTTTCAGCCGTTATATTCTCAACGATAGTCCCAGCTGGTCGGAGCCGTTGTCGCTCTATCTGATGTCCTGGTTCATCATGCTTGGCGCTGCGGTCGGTGTTCGCGAAAGCGTCCATCTCGGGCTCGACGTTGTTCGCTACATCATGCCGCCGGCCATCCAGCGGGCCATGGACCTGCTCAGCCTCGGACTGATCGTGCTGTTTGGCATCGGCATGGCCTATTACTCATCGCTTCTGGCGATCGGGACCTGGACGGCGCGCATCCCCGTACTCGGATGGCCCGGCGGTACGGATTTCTTTCCGATGATCGTCGGTGGCGCAATGATATCGATCTTTTCACTCGAACGTTTCATCGACGTCGCGATCGGCGAGGAAATCGCAGCGGACGTACTTGTGCAGGAGGCCGCATAATGGCCTATACCATTCTTTTCGGCGCCTTCACCTTTCTGATGATCATCGGCATGCCGATCGCATTTTGCCTCGGCATCGCATCCTTCGCGACGGTGCTCTATATCGGCCTGCCCCCGATCGTCGTCTTCCAGCAGATGAATTCCGGCATGAACGTGTTTGCCATGATGGCGATCCCGTTCTTCATCTTCGCAGGCGACCTGATGGTACGCGGCGGTATCGCCACTCGGCTGATCCGCTTTGCGGCCGGCCTGGTCGGCCACATGCGGGGTGGCCTCGGCCAGGTCAACGTGGTCGCTTCGACCCTGTTCGGTGGCATTTCCGGTTCTGCGGTGGCCGACGCTTCGGCGGTCGGCGGCCTGATGATCCCGCAGATGGCAGCTCGCGGCTATGACCGGGATTATGCTGTCAACGTGACGGCAAATGCTGCGATCATCGCGCTTATGATCCCGCCGTCGCACAACATGATCCTTTATTCGATCGCAGCCGGCGGCAATGTCTCCGTCGCCGATCTCTTCACCGCGGGCATCATTCCCGGACTGCTTCTCGCCGCCGCCTTGATGGTCACGGCCTGGTGGGTTGCCGTCAAGCGCGGTTACCCGGCGGACCCGTTCCCCGGCTTCAGGCGTGTGGGTTACTACTTCCTGGCGTCGCTCCCGGGCATCCTCCTGATCGCCATCATTTTCGGCGGTGTCCGCTCGGGCGTGTTCACGGCAACGGAAAGCTCCTGCATCGCGGTACTCTACGCCTTCCTTGTCGCGATGATCGTCTATCGCGAACTGAACTGGGATGGTTTCGTCGAAGCGGTTATGGGTGCTGTCCGCACCACGGCAATGGTCTTGCTGGTGATCGGCATGGCTGCCTCGTTCGGCTGGCTGATGGCTTTCCTGCAGGTGCAGACGCTGATCATCGCCGCGATCTCGGCCATCTCTGACAATCCGATCATCGTGCTCTTGATGATCAATATCATCCTGCTGGTGCTTGGCACGTTCATGGACATGGCGCCGATGGTGATCATCGCGACGCCGATCCTGCTGCCGGTCGTCAAGGCGTTCGGCATCGATCCCGTCCATTTCGGCGTGGTAATGATCCTCAACGCCGGTATCGGACTGAACACGCCTCCGGTCGGAACCGTGCTCTTCGTCAGCTGCGCGGTGGGCGGGATCACCATCCGCGAAGCCATGAAGACCATCTGGCCGTTCTTCGGCGCCAGCATCTTCGTGCTGCTGCTGGTCACCTATATCCCCGGCCTCTCGCTCTGGCTGCCGGCTCTGTTCAAGTAGGCCGAGGCTGTTCAAGTCGGATAGTCATCGCTCCTGAAATCAAAGGTCCCGTCCAGCACGGGACCTTTTGCATTTTGGAGATGTCAGGCTACAGTCCGGCTTTGATTTGATCCGGATATTTGCTCATGACCGATACCGTTACCGACCGCTTCCTCCGATACGTCGTCATCGATACCCAGTCGGATGCCTCCTCACCCACCCAGCCATCGACCTCGAAACAGCTGACGCTCGGCCGTGTTCTGGTCGCAGAACTGCTGGAGATCGGCCTCTCAGATGCGCATCTCGACGAACACGGCTATGTATATGCGACGGTGCCATCCAATACGGGTAAGAACAACGTGCCCGTCGTCTGCTTCTGCGCGCATATGGATACGGCACCTGACTTCAGCGGCACCGATGTCAAGCCGCAGGTAATCCGTAACTACCAGGGCGGCGATATCGCACTTCCCGGCCACGCGGGTCGCGTGATCCGCGAGAGCGAGCACAGGGAACTGAAGAACCAGATCGGCCACGACATCATCACCTCCGACGGCACGACGCTTCTCGGCGCCGACGACAAGGCGGGGCTGGCCGAGATCGTCACGGCCGCGAAATACCTGATCGACAACCCCGACATCAAGCATGGCGCCATCCGCCTCCTGTTCACGCCCGACGAAGAGATCGCCCGCGGTGTGGAAAAGGTCGACATTCAAAAACTCGGCGCCGATTTCGGCTATACGCTGGATGGCGAAACAGTCGGCACGATCGAGGACGAGACGTTTTCTGCCGACGGGGTCGAGATCGCCATCACCGGCGTCGCGATCCACCCCGGGTTCGCCTACGGCCGGATGGAGAACGCGATCCGCATCGCCGGCGCCATCGTCGATCGCCTGCCAAAACACATGGCGCCGGAAACGACGAAAGGCCGGGACGGCTTCATCCATCCGACGGATCTGAGCGGCAGCATGGAGAAGGCAAAGATCAGCCTGATCATCAGGGACTTCGCCGACGAGGGTTTGAAGACCAAGGAGACGTTGCTCGAGGATATCGTCAAGGACGTCATGCACGACTATCCCGGTTCGACCTACACGTTCACCGTCATCGAGCAGTATCGCAATATGAAGCTGGTGCTCGACCGTCATCCTGAGATCGTCGAGAATGCGATCGATGCGATCAAGCGGGCCGGTCTGACGCCGAAGCGCGGCAGCATCCGCGGCGGCACTGACGGTTCAAGGCTATCCTTCATGGGCCTGCCCTGCCCCAACATCTTTGCCGGCGGCCATGCATTCCACTCCCCGCTGGAATGGGTCAGCAGCCAGGATATGGAAAAGGCGGTCGACACGATCGTTGAACTGGCCAAGCTCTGGGAAGAGCGCGCCTGAGCCTATGTACGCAACCGTACAGTCTTTGCCGACATGAACACGGATCTGGAACCTAAGCGAGCCTCGCGGGTATGAATAAAAAGCTCGCTAGGTACCCACATGCCCCGATTTTATTTCCACGTTCGTGACGGCAAAGATTTGATCGAAGACGAAGAAGGCAACGATCTTCCGGATCTTCCAAGCGCCCTGGCCGAGGCCGAGGCGTCTGCGCGCGAAATCATGGCCGACCGGTTGCGACAGGGTCGTCCTTCCGTCTCACCAATGATTGAAGTTCGCGACTACAAGGGAACGAAGGTTGGGGAGTTCTCCCTGCCCGCGGCGACAAACTGAGGTCGACTTCTACCTCAAGGGTCCGATCAGACGCTCGTATTCCCGCTCGCATTCCCCGTAGGCATCTTTGGCGAAATCCTCGAGTGCGCTACGGTCTCTGACGATGATCATGCCACGCTCGGAGTAGATCAGCTTGCGACCTTCGAGCAGATGCAAGGCCGTCGTCACGCTCGGTCGGCGGACAGCCAACATGATCGAGAGGAATTCGTGGGTAAGGCTGATCTCGTCGCCGTCGGTCCGATCGTGACACATCAGGATCCACCGGGCCAGACGTTCGTCGATGTGATGGACGGCGTTGGACAGTGACGTGTAGGCCCCCTGGACCGACAGGGCCTGGCTGTAGCGCGTCAGAAGGTTGAGACAGGCGCGATCCTTCAAAGCCAGCTTCAACTGATCTGAGGCCAGACGGTAACCACGGCCCTCCACTTGCATAAAGATCGAATAGGGGTCCGATTCCGCGTCAAGGACCATCGCCGTGGGGGTCATTCCGTCGCGACCAAAAATTCCGATCTCAGCATGCTGCCCTTGCGGAGACCTCGCCACAATCGAGGCGATACCGGATTCCGGGAAATAGGCGTGCAGGGGCGTTTCGTTCGGAGCCGATAGCTCGGTTCCGCGCGGAAGATCGACATGTTCGAGATGCGGCGCAATTGCTTCGAAGCTTTCTCGGGGCATCAGCCGGAGAAGCGAATTCCGGACCGTATCTTTCTGAATGTCACCCATCGCCAACCCTTGAAGGCAGAGACCAGCCTGCTCGGCCTATGGAGATATCTCCGCCTGAATAGAATGATTCCATCTATGTCCATAAAATAAGCGAGACAACCCGCTTCCCAACGTCGGTACGCTATCAGACCAACGGACAAAGTCCGAAGCAAATTGATTAGAACGAATCCGCGCTTTCAACACAGTGACCCTTTGGAACTGGTTTGTCGAAACATATGATTTTATTGCTTGAAGATCAGCCGCTCATTTCGTTGGATATCGAGGACGCGCTCGGGGCTGCTGGGCTGAATAACGTTATCAATCTGCGCTCGAAACAAGCTGCGCTGGAATGGCTGCAGAAGAATGTTCCGAGCATTGTCATTCTCGATCTTCATCTGACCGACGGTGATTGCTACGGGGTCATCCAGGTGTTGCATGACGCTCGCATCCCATTCGTGGTCTACTCGGGCAGTGAAAAGCCGCAGGACTGGGAAAACGAGCTCTTCAGCGATGGCGTCTGGATTGACAAGCCGGCCGATCCAGCGTTCGTCGTTTCCGTCGTCGAGCAGAAGCTCGCCGCGGTTTCAGCCAGAGCTTAGACTGACGCTGACATCTCCATCACGCGCTGATATTCAACCTCACCTCCGCCATAGCAGTCGGCTGCGAGTTTCTCTAGCGCCGGACGGTCTCGCACGACGATCGTTCCCCGATACGAATGGATCATTTGCCGACCTTCGAGCACATGCAGCGAGGTCGTTACACTCGGACGCCGGACGGCAAGCATGATTGCCAGGAATTCGTGCGTGAGGTTGACTTCGTCGCTGCCTGTCCGGTCGTGACACATCAGGATCCATCGGGCCAGACGCTGCTCAATCGTCTGGGTGGCATTGGTCAGCGCAGTCAGAGCAACTTGCACCGAAGAAACATGCGCCCACCGGAAAAAGACCCGGCGTATCTCCGGCCTGCTCCAGATGAGGTCAACCATCTGCCCGACCTCGATGCGTGCGCCGTGCCCCGGAACCTGCATGATGACCTTGTACGGGTTACGATCGGATCCCAGTATCGCCGACGCGGGAGACATGCCTTCCCGCCCGAACAGTCCGATCTCGGACTGCTTGCCGCGCGCAGAGATCGCGACGGTCGACCCGATCCCGGAATAAGGGAAATAGCAGTATCGGTCGACTTCGTCCGGCCCGGAAAGGAGCATGCCCTGCGGCAATTCGAGCTCCTCCATGCAGCGTTCCGCGTGCGAGTAGTCGTCCTCGGACAACAGGGATAGCAGCGTGTTGGGTGATCGCATTGGTTTTCACCCGTCCTCTGTGATCGTTACCCTGTTATATTTGGATCACGAAGTCGATCTGTGTAGACCCCCGGGAGCACTTATCGTGCAGCTTCGAGATCCAGTCTTTCGAGAACCAGATCGGCGCCCTTCGATTTTTCGAGCACCAACCGAACATTCGGCATGTCGTTTCCGTGGATCTTGTCTTCGAACGCCTGGCCGGCGAGACCGTAGAACGTCCATCGCGCCTCCAGACGCCGTTGCAACTCCTCGATCGGCGGGGCGAGCAGGATCCGGTAGTCGAACAGCGGTGCAAGACGCTCCCAGCCACCCTCGCCCAGCAGAAGATAGTTGCCCTCGATCACGATGAACCGATGGCGTGGCGAGACGACCCGTGCCGCAGCGATCGCGAGTTCGCGCGACCTGTCGAACACGGGCACGAGCACTTCATCCTCGGCCGCTTTCACGGCCTGGACGACATCGATAAAACCGCGCAGGTCGAACGTATTGGGCGCCCCCTTGCGGGCGAGCAATCCGCGCTCCTCGAGAATGCCGTTGTCCATGTGGAAACCATCCATCGGCAGGACTTCGGCTGTTTCCCCCCGTCCGGAGAGCTTGGATGCCAGAATGTCGGCCAGTGTCGACTTCCCCGCTCCGGGCGGTCCTGCGACCGCGATGAGCGAGCGAGACTTTCCCTCCTCCGTCTTCAGGATAAGGTCGCACAGTTCGTCGAGTTGCATGTCCGCCATCACTATTGCCTTTTCGTTTGCCCACTCATTCCCGACGCGGTCGCTTCATTCAAGATGCGCGTGACGAAATATACCGTCGTGCGACAATCCAGCAGCCGGCAGCCCAGGCTGCACCCGCACACCACCCCGCCATCACGTCTGTTGGATAGTGAACGCCGAGATAGAGGCGGCTGAGACCGACCAGCAGGGTCAGCAGGATGCCGGTCGCGAGGAAAAAGATGCGGGTCGAGCGATATTGTTCGGCACGGGACAGCAGCGCCGCAAGGGTGAGATAGGTCACCGCCGAAAGCATCGCATGCCCGCTCGGGAAGCTCAGGTCGTGGACATTGACGAGATGCGGTACGATGTCCGGCCTTGGCCGCGCCACGCCGAGCTTGAGAAGGTTGCTGAGCAGCCAACCGCCGAGAATGGATAGAAACATGAAGACGGCGATCGAGCGGCGGCCCGCGAGCAGAAGATAGATCGTGGCAAGCACGGTCATAAGCGATAGCACGGTAATGCCGCCAAGCGCGGTGATGTCACCGACGGCATGGGTCAGCCAGTAGGGCCCGATGGGCACCGAAGGGTCGCCTGCCTGGCGCAGAGCAAGCAGTATCCGTTCGTCGAATTCGTGCGTTTCGCCATCGATCACGATACCGGTCAGGCTGATGAACAGGAAGAGGCTACCGGCCAGGAGTGAGAACATGATCAGGCCAAGAGGCTCAAACGTCATGAACCGCTCGGCAATGATCGTTCTCAGGCGTTGCAGCACGGCATCGTCTCCGGGTTTGCATCATCAGCCGCGATGGCGACGACGTCGTTGTCGGTTTCATTGCTGCAACAGATAGGCAGAAGAGACGTGAAGGCAAAGAAGGTGCATGAAGAATGTGTTGTGGAGGCATCATCGCTCCTTTCGCGACACGGCCACAATTGATCCTGCTTTCGGCTGCCATAGGTATGGTTCGATCAATCGAGGCCCCGGGGCATTGCTGAAGACAGGAATTTTGGAACGCTGGAACCAACAGACGCTGGCGCGGCAATTTCTGTTTGCCGGCGGCATCGTGTCCATCGTTGCAATGCTGCTGGTCGGCGCCTTCGTGACGAACCTCATCGAGGATGCGGTCACACGCAATTCTGCGGCCACCACCGCACTCTATGTCGATAGCATCATTGCGCCGATCCTGCCGGATCTCAAGACAACGGACACGCTCGACGACGTGACCAACCGCGTTCTCGACGAAACCTTCGGTCAGGGCGCTCTCGGGAAGCAGGTCGTCTCCTTCAGGCTATGGCGCGCAGACGGCACCGTTCTCTATGCGACGGACAAAACGATCCAGGGCAAACGTTTCCCGCCGGGCAAGGATCTGACCGCAGCCTTTTCCGGCAAGATGGTCGCACAGTTCGACTATGTCGATGATGCCGAAAGTTTCGATCAGCGCAGTTTCGGAAAGCCGCTTCTCGAAATCTACAATCCGATTCTGCAGCCGTGGTCCGGCGAGGTGATCGCGGTCACGGAATTCTACGAGATCGCCGATGATTTCCAGCAAAGCCTGTCGCAGGCGCGCCTTCAGAGCTGGCTGGCCGTCGCCGGGGTCACGACGACGTTCTTCCTGCTTTTGTCGGCGATCGTCTTCAGGGGCAGCCGGATGATCGAGGCGCAGCAGCGCAGCCTCACGGAGCGGGTGGTGGACCTGCAGAGCCTGCTGACCCAGAACAGGACCTTGCACAGCCGTGCACAGCGCGCGTCGCAACGCGCAACAGCGTTGAACGAAGGCTACCTCCGGCGGCTGGGCGCCGACCTGCATGACGGCCCCGCCCAGCTTGTCGCCTATGCGGCGCTGCGAGTCGACAGCGCGCTCCTGGTCGATCCGGAAGCTCCCCGCGATGTCCGGGAAGCGGAGATTGCTGCAATCAAGGCGCGCTTGCAGGAAGCGATGGATGAGATCCGCAGCATCTGCAGCGGGCTTGTCCTGCCGCAGATCGAGACGGCAGCTGTGCCGGAAATCCTCGAAAAGGTCGTTGGCGCTCACCGCGAGCGGACTGCGGCGACCGTTGACCTCAACGTCGCATCGCCCGCCAGACCGCTTCTTCCTTCCGCCAAGATCTGTATCTACCGGTTTGTCCAGGAAGCGTTGAACAACGGATACAGGCACGCCGCTGGCGCAAACCAGACAGTCACCCAAACCTACGAAGGCAACATGATCATTGTCGAGGTAAGCGACGATGGACCCGGCTTCGACAAATCCACTATGAGGCCGGAAGGATTAGGGATCGCTGGTCTCAGGGAGCGGATTGAAAGCCTCGGGGGAACCTTTGATCTCGCGACGTCTTCTCGTGGAACAACGGTCAGAATGTCGCTGAACGTTCATGAATCGGAGCATGTATGAAAGCCCCAACCAGAATAGCCGTCATCGACGACCATCCGCTGTTTCGCGAGGGAGTGATCCGCAGCCTCTCTGAAATGGAGGGTTTCGAGATCGTGGCGGAAGGTGGCTCTAAGGACGAGGCGCTTCATATCGTCGAGCATATACGCCCCGACGTGATGCTGATGGACATCTCGATGCCCGGAAACGGACTGCAGGCTGTCGCCGGCGCCGTCGAGGCCTGGCCCCCTATCAAGATCGTCATGCTGACCGTATCGGAAGCCAACGAGGACATTGCAGGTGCCCTGAAGCTTGGAGCCAAAGGCTATGTTCTGAAAGGCATCGGATCCCGCGAACTGGCCGATGTCGTCCGCACCGTTGCCTCTGGAGAACCCTACCTGGCCCCTAGCCTCTCCGCCCGGCTTCTCGCCGGCATGGCAAAGGAACGGGAAAATGCCGCCAAGCAGGATCTGATGGCGGAATTGACGGATCGCGAACAGGAAGTCCTCAACCTCGTGGCATCGGGTCTCAGCAACAAGCGGGTGGCGCAACTGCTCGATCTGCATGAGAAGACGGTCAAGCACCACATGACGCGCATTCTGTCGAAACTCAAAGTCTCCAACCGCACCGAAGCAGCGCTGGCCCTTAGGGATGCGACCGAAAGTCGGACGGGCGGAGCAGCCTAGCGCGGTATCCGTTAGCGGCTTAGCGTCTCAAGTCTCTTTCGGTCCGATCGTGTGGCCTCGCGGTTCACGATCGGTCTTTGCCGTGAATCCCGCATCTCGTACCGATCGCCTGAGATCCGCTCTGTGGTTCCGTTCGCATGACGAACAGACAGCGAGCGCGAATTCTTAGAGGTCTTCTTCCGTCCTTCGGCCGAGACGTCCGGTGTCTCGGGTTCCGTCCCGATCGCATTGTCCTTTTGGGTGCCGGTGTTCTGCGGTCCATCTGTCACGGCTCCATTCGCCGGAGCATCCGAGGGTGTCCCCGACGTTCCGGCATTTTGCGCGTCCCCGCGATTGCCCTCTCCCGGCGCACCGCTACCAGAGCCGCCCTTGCCCCCGTCACCCTTCGATCCGCCATCCGCGCCGTCACCCGCTGAGCCGCCGCTCTGCCCTGACCCGCCTTGGCCTGAACCACCTGGGCCAGAGCCACCGGGACCAGAGCCACCCGAGCCAGAACCACCTTGCCCCGAGCCACCCTGACCCGAGCCTCCCTTGCCACCATTACCGCCGGCTCCGCCCCCAGACCCTGCACCGCCATTGCCTTGCGCCTGTGCCTGGGCGATGCTGATCAGCATTCCATCCGACGCCACATCGAAACGAAGCTGCACAGGCAGAAACACCGTGACGAATGCTGCGGTGGTGACGGCGGTGAGTATGTCTCGGCGTGTGATCATCTGTTGGCTCTTCAAATGTGCCGTGACAAAGGGCGCATTGCCCGTCGTATCGGCCTCTTGCCACATGAGGTGTCAGCATCCCGCCTGCGCAGTGCACTGAGTATTTGAAATCCATCGGCCGCCGGAATTGTTCCGTCTTTTCCGTCTCTTCGGCAAGATCAGCGAAGTGTCAGCCTTTGGTCCCATACCGCACAGGACTGAAGCCCAATGGCTGGAACGAACCACCCGTTCGGCCATTGTCAGGTCGTATCAAGGCGCTGAACACATTATCCTTTTGGGTATCAGGACATCGCCATACTCATCCAGAACGGGGTCGGAAACGACCGTTGCATCTGGCGGAACATAAAACTGCCGGGCCGGTCCCGTCGCAGGCATCGAAAGGTAAACGTTATGAAAACGAAGATCCTCGTTCTTTCTACCCTTCTCAGCATCGGCATTGCGCCGGTCGCTATGGCGCAGCAGGGCACGGTTAATGGTGCAGCAGGCGGCGCGGTTACCGGCGCAATCGTCGGCGGACCTGTCGGCGCAGCCGTTGGTGGCGTCGCTGGCGCGATCGTCGGCAGCGCAATCGATCCGCCGCCGCAGCGCGTCGTCACCTATGTCGAGCAGCAGCCGATGCCAACCGAACGCGTCGTCGTCAAGGAGCGCATCGTGGTCGGCCAGGCGGTTCCTGAAACCGTCGTTCTCTCGCAGATCCCAGAAGCGCCGGAATATTCCTACACGGTCGTCAACGAGGAACGCGTGATCGTCGATCCGCAGACCCGTAAGGTCGTCCAGATCATCCGCTAATCGCGGTCGAAGGATTTCCCGTCAGCCTCGCCTTCCGAAAGGAATGCGGGGCTGATTTGCATTCAGACGCCGGTCATCGGCGACGAACCCAGACCGCGCAATGCGACTTCGATATCGTTACTCGATGCGCAACTTTTCGCCCCATCTCGCTCGCAATTTGGAACAAACGTGGTGGTATTCAGTGGGCCGACCGCTAATATCCAACGTGACCCAAAGGCGGCGCCCGACCGGGTATGTCGCCGTCACCGATCACAATGCGAAAAGCACTGGAGGACTTCATCATGAGCCTGCGTATCAACGACATCGCCCCGGACTTTACTGCCGAAACAACCCAAGGCACGATTGAATTCCACAACTGGATCGGCGATGGCTGGGCGGTTCTGTTTTCCCACCCCAAGAACTTCACGCCCGTCTGCACCACCGAACTCGGCACCATGGCGGGGCTCGAAGGTGAATTCAGCAAGCGCGGCGTCAAGATCGTCGGCATCTCGGTCGATCCTGTCGAAAGCCACGGCAAGTGGAAGGACGATATTCGCACAGCCACCGGCTACGATGTCGATTATCCGTTGATCGGCGACAAGGATCTGAACGTCGCGAAACTTTATGACATGCTGCCGGCAAGCGCCGGGTCATCGTCTGAGGGCCGCACACCTGCAGACAACGCGACGGTACGTTCCGTCTATGTCATCGGTCCAGACAAGAAGATCAAACTGATCCTCACTTACCCGATGACAACAGGTCGCAATTTCAATGAAATCTTGAGGGCGATCGATTCGATCCAGCTGACGTCAAAGCATCAGGTCGCAACGCCCGCCAACTGGCAGCAGGGCGACGATGTGATCATTACGGCAGGGGTTTCGAATGAGGATGCGCTTGCGCGCTTTGGATCGTTCGACACGGTTCTTCCGTATCTGCGCAAGACGAAACAGCCGTCGGCCTGAGCCTAAGGTCCAAATGTGAAAACAGGCGCATGGAAGAAATCCATGCGCCTGTTTCAGGTCTAATTAATCGCGCTCAGCGGCAGTGTACAGAAGGAAGCCGATTGCGGCTCCAATCGCAAGCGCGCCGACGAGTGCGCCGGTTGCGGTACCCGGGTTGCGGCGTACGACCTCCGAAATGTCATGGCTGCCGTGCTTCAACTGCCGCGCCACCTGGCGGGCACGCGGTGCGAGATAGCTGGATGCCTCGCTTGCCGAAGAGCTGGCCTGTTTCATGAGAGCCGAACGCAGGTCGGCGAGCTGATCGGACAGACGATCGATGTCGGAGGAAATATCGCGAGCCATGGGGTATCCTTTGTGATAGGTGAATGACTATCAACGGGTACGTCGCGAGGTGGTTCCTGACTTATCTTTCTGAAGGTGCAAAAGTTCCCAGAAAAGATGTCGAGACGAAACGATCTGGGAAAATAGTGGCGGAGAAGATGGGATTCGAACCCACGATACCCTTCCGGGTATACTCCCTTAGCAGGGGAGCGCCTTCGACCACTCGGCCACCTCTCCGCACTGTTCCCAAGAAGGGAACAATGGCGTCCTACCTGCTTCGCCATGCCGGCGTCAACCATGTTGCCGCTCACGCCTGACGATTAGGGCATTTGCCCCAATGCAATCTCAGTCAGTGCTTGTTCTCGCCCCAGTATCCGATCACGCACATGCGCTTCTTGTCGTGGCCGCGGGACTTCAGATGGTTGCGGATCGGCCGAGCTTCGGACTTCTCGCAGCCGATCCAGATAAAGGCTTCAGCCCCGGCCTGCTCGATGACGGGAAGAACGACCGGGCCAAGAATGCCGGCTTTGCCAGGCGCAATGCCCTTGCGATGCAGCCAGGTGATCTCGACAGATGCGCTGGAGCAGAGTGGCAACTGATCGGCAACGTCGTCGACTTCGATGAACACCTGCAGCCGCGCATCGGCAGGCGCTTCGGCGAGGATGCGGGAAATCGCCGGCAAGGCCGTATCGTCGCCGGCAAGGATGATGTGCCGGGCATCCGGCAGACCGCCGCCGCCGGGTCCGAGCAGACCTGCGACATCGCCCGGTTCGGCATGGCGGCCGAACTCGGCACCCGGCATCGGCCGGCCGTCGCTTTCGTGTAGAACGAAGTCGATATCCATCTCGCCGCGGACCACATCGACGCTGCGGATCGTGTAGATGCGGATCACCATTTCGTCTTCGCCGTTCAGCCAGCCGAGGCGACCATCCGCACGGGTAACCGGCCAGACGGGCTTGCGGCCCTTTTTCGGGATCAGCAGGCGAATGTGGTAGTCGGCGCCGACGAACCGGGCAATGTCGTCGCAGGCAAGCGTCAGGCGGCGCATATGCGGCGTTACATGCCGTGCGGCAACGACGCGAATTTCGGTAAGGCCCGGGATCGGCGTCAGGACCGCTTCGTCATGCCAGTTCAGCTCAAGCGGCTCTTCGCCGGCAAACATGAAAAGATGCTCGGCAATCGAGCTGCGCACGAGCTGCAGCAACTGCGCCGACGGGCAGGAAATATCGATCGAAAGGCAGCCGCCCTGCTTGCGGATATTGGCTTCGCCAACCTCGCTTGCGAGATTGACGTGGTCGCCGTCGCGCTTGACCTCGCTATGCTCGACGAAATGTTCGCAGATCTCGCACAGCATGCGCTCCGGGTCGACCGGAATTGCCTGGCCGGAAAGCGTAAACCTGTCCATCAACATTCCCGTCGCGCTCCTCTGCGCTCACCCGTTCGTCAACAGTCTCCATGAGCCGGTCAGTGTGAAAGGCCCCGTAGGGCCTTCCTGCTAAAGTTTACTCAAGTTGTCAAGTTACCAAACCTTACTGACTTTCAAGGTCAGCGTACGGGCTTCGCCGTAGCCGCAGAAATACATCGTGTTGCAGCCTGCGACATATTCCTTGTCGAACAGGTTGGTCACGTTGAGAGCAGCTTTCCAGTCGTTCTTTTCATAACGGATCCCGGCATCGAACACCGTTGCGTCCTCCACGCGAAGCGTATTGGCGTCGTCAGCCCAGGACTTGCCGCGGTAGCGCACGCCGGCCCCTAGACCCAGGCCTTCGAGCGGTCCGTCCGTGACCGTGTAGTCCAGCCAGAGCGATGTCTGCGCGTTCGGCACCACCGCCGGCGTATTGCCCTCCAGCGAGGAATCGCCAGGGTTTTCGGTGAACTCGAGATCGGTGTAGGAGGCGGCAGCGATGAGCTTCCAGTTGCGATCGAGATTGAACTTGCCTTCGAGTTCAACACCGCGTGAGCGGACTTCGCCGAGCTGACGGTCACCGATGGCCGGGACACTGACCGTGTAGTTCTGCTTGTCGATCTGGAATACAGACGCCGTCAGACTTCCGTCGAGCCAGGTCGGCTCGTACTTGACGCCGGCCTCGTACTGCTCGCCTTCTTCGGGCTTCAGCGCGCCATCCGCACCGGTGCCGACCAGCGGGCTGAAGAAGGTGGCGACGCTGGCATAGGGCGTCACACCGTTTTCGAATTCGTAGGCGATGCCCGCACGGCCGCTCCAGGCGGTATCGTTCAGCTTGGCATCACCGGTGCCAAGGCGGTCGTCCACCTCGCTTTCAAGATAATCGAAGCGACCGTTGAGGGTGGCGACCCAGCCTCCGCCGAACTTGATCTGGTCCTGAACATACGCACCGACCTGATTGATCGTGTAGATCTGATGCGTCGAAGGCACGAGTGTTGGTGTTGGCAGGTCATTGCTCGGGTTGAGCGGATCGTATTGCGGCGGATAGGAACCGAAGGGTGTCGCGAGCTGATCGTTGTCGAGACGGTAGTAGCGATAATCCACGCCAGCCATCACCTTGTGGCTCGCGCCGCCAAGCTCGAACTCGTTCTCCAGCCGGTTGTCGATATTGAACGAGTCGGCCGAAGAGCGCACGTCGTCTGCGTAGGTCAGCACCAGACCATCGGTCTGCGAGAGGAAGTCGAACGCGTAGATCTGGCGTTCGCGCTTGTCGAGATGCGCGTAACGCAGGTTCTGCGTGAACTTCCAGCCGCTATCGAACTCATGCTCGAACTCGTAGCCGACCATTGCCTGGGTCGAACGACCGATGTCGAAGTCGGGGTCGCCGACAAACACGTCTCGGTCAAGCTTGCCGAACACGGGATTGTTTTCCACCGTGCCGGTATAGGGCAGCAGACCGTTGGACGTATGGGTCTGATCGAGCTTGCTGACGGAGGCCCAGACATTGAGGCTGGTCGTGTCGGTCGGCTGGAATGTGATCTGCGGCATGAACACGCCGCGGATATCATCCTGCTCATCCGAATAGCCCTGGCCGCCGGAAAGCTTGCCCGTGAAGCGGTAGCTGACGACATCGCTGCCGAGCGCCTTGTCCGAGAAGTCGAAGCCGGCATAACCGCTGCCGTTGCTGTCCACTCCGAGCTCGGTGTAGAAATAGGGCTCGTCCGTGGGGCGCTTGCGCACCAAGTTCACGACACCGCCGGCATTGGCGCCCCCGAGCAGAACCGATGCCGGGCCTTTGAGAACTTCCACGCGCTCCAGCAGGAACGGATCGATCTGGAAATTGCCGAAAGCGTGACTGGTCAGAGCCAGATTGTCGTAGAAGAGACCCGTCTGCGAAGCGTTGAAGCCGCGCACATAAATCCAGTCGGTATCGGGATCAGAACCATAAGGCTGCGCAAAGACGCCGGGCGTATAGAGAAGCGCCTGATCGACCTTATCGACGACGCCGCGGTCCTCCAGCTCCTCGCGTCCGACGACGGATACGGACTGCGGAATTTCATTGATCGGCGTATCGGTCTTGGAACCCGTGGTCGTCTGCTTGGCAACGTAACCCTCAACAGGGCCGGTACCGCCGCCTTCCGTTCCTTGGCCCTCGATCACGATCGGTGCAAGCGTTGTCCCCTCGCTCTGCACCTGCGCCCGCGCGCTAAACGATGCGCTGAGCGCCATTAGGGCAACCCCTGCCCCAAGCGCCGCCTTCACCTTGTTCTTCCCCAAACTTCCACTCATATTCGCCCCACTCACGCCGCCACACTACCTGGCACAATAGATGAGTGTTTAACTCAAATTAAACGCCGTCGCTTGCCCGCATCCGCGATATTTGAACGATCTTGGGCAAAGTTGCTGGACTGAACCCCATCGCAGCCGATTCAAACCGAGTGTGACTTTTTCCATTTCGACGGCGTGGTGCCCACATGCTTGCGGAACACGCGGCTGAAATGGGCGTGATCGGCAAAGCCGCTCTCGACCGCGATTTCGGTCAGCGGCCGGGCGCCGGAAATCAGCATATGCTTGGCACGGTCGAGACGGGCATTCATCTGCCACTCGTGCGGTGCAAACCCGGTCGACGCCTTGAACGAGTGGCTGAAATGCGATTGCGACAACCCCGTCAGGGTCGCGATCTCCTGCAGTCGAATGCTGCGAAGGCAATTGGCCTCGATGAATTCCACGGCGCGCCGCAACTGCCACGGGGCAAGCGTGCTGCGCTTGCGAGCGTCCGACAGCTTGACGATCTTCAGCACATCGACGAGCAGCGCGACCGTCAGGCCATCGCCGTAGAGATCATGGAGCGGGTCCGGACTGGCGACTTCCGTCGCAATCAGCTGCGCCAGCGACATCACGCGCTGATCGGCAAACAGGAGATGCGGCTCGGTCAGACGCCGCGGATCGAGCTCGTCCATCAGCCGGCGCCGCAAACCATCCGCATCGAAATGAATGTCGAGGTGCCGCACATACTGGACGTCTTCGATATCCACCCACAGATCCATCTCGGCCGGGATATAGGAAATCGGGCTTTCGCAACTGTCCTGCGGCGAACCGCCCGCTCGTGGACTGCACTTCACCAGCGGCCGCCCGCCGCCGCGATGCTCCAACAGAATGAAAAGCCGCGGATCCTGCGCCACGTAATAACCGCCCGCATGCGGGCCGCATTCCACATCCCACAGATCTGCGGTGATACCATTCCAGTGCCGCCGACGCATGCCGCCGATGACCGAAAAACCTTCGATCTGGTTTCGCATCCGGGGCTGGAAGGTCATCGATTCACCGTGGCACATTAAACTTGTTTGTGATTATCAAGTTTAAGCGCTTGCATCAATCCCCGTGAATTTTCATGGTGGTTCTCTCGGACCGCTCGTCTTCTCGGGCTTTGAAGCGGTGAAAGGACAGACATGAACGACCTCTCCAACCCGTCACCCGCGCTGCCGTCCGGCCCGAAGATCGAGCGCTTCAAGCACGAGCTCAAACGGCGCAACCTGGTTGTCGAAACCGTCGCGGCCATCACGCCGAACATGCTGCGCATCACGCTGACGGGCGAGGACCTCGCCGACTTCGTCAGCAGCGCGCCGGATGACCACGTCAAGATCATGCTGCCCACATCCGATGGAGAACCAGAGCGCCGCGACTATACCCCACGCTTCTACGATGCCGATGCGCGACGGCTGGTAATCGACTTCGCAGTCCACGAAGCGGGACCGGCAACACGCTGGGCGCTTGAGGCGAAGCCCGGCACCGCGCTGTCGATCGGCGGCCCGCGCGGATCAGCGGTCATTACCGGTGTAAAGCGCTGGATCCTGATCGGCGACGAGACCGCGCTTCCGGCAATCGGTCGGCGGGTCGAGGAAGGAAGGCCCGGCGACACCATCACGGTGATCGCCGCGGTCGAGGGACAGGCCGAAGAACAGTCCTTCGAGAGCAAGGCCTCGCTCCGGACGATCTACGTCCACCGGCCGCTGTCGCACGCAACCGATGCCCAGCCGCTGATTACAGCGCTCGATACCGTCGAAATCGAGCCGGATACTTTCGTCTGGGTCGCGGCCGAAGCCTCTGTCGCGCGCGCGATCCGGGCCCATCTCGTGGAACGCCGCGGCCATGCGCTGCCGTGGCTCAAGGCCGCGGGCTACTGGGTCAAGGGCAAGGCGGATGCCCATGAGAAAATCGAATGAGGATGTCGCCCGGCACAGCGTCTGCCGTGCCGGGCTGAATATTGTTTACGGCAGCGTATAGGCCGTCTTTACCACGGTGAAGAATTCGGCTGCATACTTACCCTGTTCACGCGAACCGAAGGACGATGCCTTGCGGCCGCCGAAGGGCACGTGGAAATCGACGCCCGCCGTCGGCAGGTTGACCATCACCATCCCGGCTTCGGAGTTGCGCTTGAAATGCGTCGCATGCTTCAGGCTGGTCGTCGCGATGCCGGCGGAAAGGCCGAACGGCGTATCGTTGGCAACGGCAAGCGCCTCGTCATAGTCCTTGACGCGGATGACCGACACGACCGGTCCGAAAATCTCTTCCTGGCTGATGCGCATCTGGTTGGTGGCTTCGGTAAACAGCGTCGGCTGAAGATAGAAGCCGGGCGTATCGCGGGACACGACCTCGCCGCCGAAGGCAAGCTTGGCGCCCTCGCTTTTGCCGATCTCGATATAGTCGGTATCCTGCTTGAGCTGCCGTTCGTCGACGACGGGACCGATATGCGTGCCGGCCTTCAGTGCATTGTCAACGGTCAGTGACTTCAACTTGTCGGTCATGGCAGCCACGAACTTGTCGTGAATGCCTTCCGTCACGATCAGCCGCGACGAGGCCGTGCAGCGCTGGCCGGTCGAGAAGAAGCCGGAGTTGGCAGCGGCTTCCACGGCGACCGAAAGGTCAGCATCGTCAAGCACCACCATCGGGTTCTTGCCGCCCATTTCCAGCTGGAACTTGCGGTTATGCTCGATCGAGGCGAGCGCCACCCGCTTGCCGGTGCCGGTCGAGCCTGTGAACGTGATACCGCCGAGATCCCGGCTGTCGAGCATCGCCTGACCGACCACCGAGCCGCTTCCCATGACCAGATTGAGCACACCCTTCGGCAGGCCTGCGCGGTGGAGAATATCGACGATCGCCCAGGCGCAGCCCGGCACGAGTTCGGCTGGCTTGAACACGACCGTGTTGCCGTAGCAAAGCGCCGGCGCGATCTTCCAGGCCGGAATGGCGATCGGGAAATTCCACGGTGTGATAATGCCGATGACGCCGAGCGGCTCGCGGGTGATCTCCACAGTAATGCCCGGCCGTGCCGACGGCACGATCTCGCCGGTCAGGCGCAGCGCTTCGCCCGCGAAGAAATCGAAGATCTGCGCCGCGCGCGTCACCTCACCGATCGCTTCCGGCAGGATTTTGCCCTCTTCGCGTGCCAGCAGCTTGCCGAGCTCTTCCTTCCGGGCCAGGATCTCGTCCGCAGTCTTCTTCAGGATCGCGTGCCGCTCCAGGATGCCGGAACGCGACCATGCGGGAAACGCAGCCTTCGCCGCCGCGATCGCGGTCTTGGTATCCTCGGCGCTGCCGCGGGCATAGAGACCGACGACATCTTTCGTGTCGGACGGGCTGATGTTCTCGGACGCATCCGTGCCGACCCATTCGCCGGCAATCAGGTTCTGGTAGATCGTCATTGCAAAATTCCTATCTCAGATATCGTCCGGATGCCCGGCCGTGGTGAATGCACCGCCTTGATAAATGACCGCCGGATCGGCCGGATCGTCAACCGCCGCCGCCTCCACTTCCACGCGCCATTTGGCGGATGTGTCCTGTGGTCTCCAGCCAAGGAAGGACGCGTTGCCGTTGTCCCACCATTGCTCATCGTTTGCCGAAGCGCCGTAGACCACCGCATGGCCAAGCCGTGGAGCGGAAAAGGCCCGCCCGCAAAGCGATACGAAATCCTGGTAGCTCAGCCATGTTGCCAGCATACGACGGGTCAGCGGCTTGTCGAAGCAGGACCCGATCCGCATCGACAGCGTCTCCTGCGCGAATTTCTGCCAGTACATGCTGGCAACGGCCTCGCCGAACACTTTGGAAACACCGTAGAGCGAGTCCGGCTTCGGTGCGACGCTGTTGTCGATGAATTCGTCGCGTCTGTAATAGCCGACGACATGGTTGGAACTGGCAAATACGATGCGCGGCTTGCCGCTGTGGCGGGCGGCTTCATACAGATTGTAGAGGCCGACGATATTGGCCTGCAGGATCATGTCGAACGGTTTTTCGATCGAAACACCGCCGAGATGGATGATACCGTCGACGCCTTCAACCAGTTTGGCGACGGCTGCGGCATCGGACAGATCGCAGCGCACGAAACGCTGGTTCGCACCGGGGTCATCGATCTCAGTGAGATCCGACAGCACCACTTCTTCTGCAAGCTCGCTCAGCAGCGGACGAATTCCGCGCGCAAGCCCGCCGGCGGCGCCGGTCAGCAAAAGTCTCTTCAGCATTGATCCTCCCCAGGACAGCTTCCTATCACAATGTCATCATACATGATGACCTAACTCATACTATAAGATGCGCGAGGGAGGTCAAGCAGGCGGCGGCGGATTGCCGGCGATCAGTTGGCGCAGCACCTCCATATCCTCACCCAACGGGCGATCGTCCGCGTAGATAGCCACACGCTGTCGCACCATATCGTGGACGTCCAGGGTGCCGATCGCGGGAGAATTGGTTTCGGCGAGAATGTCCTGGGCCTGGACGCCCGCCATCAATTCGATCGCAAGCACCTGTTCGGCATTGTCGAGTATGGCGAGCAGCTTGTTGGCCGCCGCGGTCGGATGCGCCAAAAAGTCCTCCTGAAGCCCCGATGTGAGGCCGCCATCGGTCGCGGCGGGCGCGGCCAGCCGCCTGTTCTCATTGACGAGTGCGGCAGCGGTATACTGCGCGATCATGAAACCGGAATGGCTTCCCGCGTCGGTCGCGAGAAACGGCGGCAGGCCGTTCACCAGCGGATTGACCAGCCGGTCGATGCGACGCTCGCTCATGGCTGCAACTTGGGCAATGGCACTCGCAAGCGCATCGGCGGCATGACCAAGCGCCGGCGCCACCGCATGCGCTTCGGACCAGACGAGCGGCGCATCCGGCGTGCCGGCGATTGCAGGGTTGTCGGTGACGGAGGCAAGCTCCTGATCGACTGTCCCGCAGGCATGGACAAACACGTCGCGGGCGGCGCCATGCGCATGCGGTATGGCGCGAAGACTGAGCGCATCCTGTGTTCGACGCCCGACCGCGGCCGCGATGATACCGCTTCCCTGAAGACGCGACCGCAATGCCGCTCCGACCATAGCGATGCCGGCCGAATGTCTCAGCGCCAGCACATCCTCGTCGAAAGCGGCCATCTGGCACCCGGCAGCCTCCAGCGTGACAGCGGCAATGGCATCCGCCCAATCGAGCAGCCGTTCGGCACGCGCGAGCGCCACGCAGGCGAGACCGGTCGAGCAGGCGGTGCCATTGACGAGGCTGAGCCCTTCCTTGGCGCCGAGCACCAGCGGCTCGAGCCCGATTGCGGCAAGCGCCGCGCGGCCGGTCATCCGCTCCCCCGCCACGCAGGCATGTCCCTCGCCGATGAAGACGAGCGCCGTATGGGCATTGTGGATAAGGTACCCCGCCGAGCCCTTCGACGGCATATCCGGAACGCAATCGGCCTCGAGAAACCGGCAGAGGTATCGAACGATATCAGGGCGTACCCCCGAATACCCATGCGCGAAATTGGCGATCTGCGCCGCAATGACCGCCCTCACCTCGCGGCGGCCAAGCAGCGGGCCGACACCACAGGCATGGCTCATGACGATATTGCGCGAAAGCCGGCTCTGCGCCTCGCGATCAACGACCGTATCGGACAGCGCCCCGACGCCCGTCGTGATGCCGTAGGCCCTCGCGCCACTCTCCACCAACGCCTCGACGATGCGGCGGGCATAGGCGACGCGGTCCCAAGCCGCTGGCGAAAGCGCGAGATCCTCGCCTTCCGCAACGTGAGCGACATCACGCCACGTCAGTGCCTTGTCGAGAAGGATCGTCACGGGCAGCGTCCCTTGAAAGGCCGGGGTCGGCGAAGGCGCTACGATAGGCGTCTCAAGGGATAAGGCAAAGTCCCGGCAGCGGCGTCGATGTGTCAGGCGACGGCAGGATAGCCAAGCGCTGCGGCCTGCCGCTCAAGCTCGAGCAGGCTTTCGTAACGGGAATCGTCGAGAGCCGCGAAACCGGTCAGCGCCAGCACGTCACGCACATCCGTAAGCGACGGGTCAACGAGTGCTGCCTCAAGCGCTTCTCGCAAAAGCGCCACCTCGTCATCGGATGCAGATGCACGGGTGATCAGCGGCAGTCCTGGCCCAGACGGTGTCTCTGCCACCACGACGATATCAGCGAGATCTTCAGGCGCGAACCGCGCCACATGACCGTACGTGATGCAGTCTATCGCAGCGCAATCCGCCCTGCCCTTGGAAACCGCCGCGATGCTGGCGGCATGCCCACCGGTTTCGATGACCCTCCCGAAGATGCGGGATCCACGCGCAATCGGCGCGATCGCGGCGCGAAACAGATTGGCGCCCGAATTGCTGTCCCGACTGTTGATCGCCGCCGACCGCCCGCGCAGGTCCTCGAGCGAGACTATCCCCGCATCCTTGCGGACAATCACGAAGCTGCGCATATCCGGCCCGTCGCAACCCGGATAGGCATAGCAGGGCGTCGCCACCAGCCGCACGTTTCCGCGCAGACTGCTGACGTAAGGGTATCCGCAGGTCTGCGACAAAAGCAGCTCCGGCCGCATCCAGGCATCGTCATGGGAGATCGAACGGTCGAGCGTACCGGGAACCCCGGCCATGCCCGCATCGGTGAGCCTGCGGGCAACAAACGCCCACAGCGCATCGGTCGCCTCCGCAACCGGCAGCGGCGCGACATACATCGCCAGACTGGCGAGCCGCGCCGGGCTGTCCATCAATGCAAACCGCCGACACCGAGCAGACGGTCCACGGTCTGCTGATCCTTCGACAGAGCATCCGGCGTGCCGCTCCAGGCAATGCGCCCGCGCTCCAGAATGATGACATCTTCCGCGAAATCGAGCGCGCTCTGGATCCGCTGCTCCACCAGTAGGATGGTCATGTCGCCTGAGGTCGCAAGTGCCGCGAAGGCAATGATCAGTTCCTCGCAGATGACGGGGGCGAGCCCCTCCAGCGGTTCGTCGAGAAGCAACACGGAGGGACGGCCGAGAATGGTGCGGGCCGTCGTCAGCATCTGCTGCTCGCCGCCGGAAAGCTGGTTGCCCAGATTGCTCCGCCGCTCCTTCAGCCGCGGAAACATGGCATAGGCCTCCTCGATCGCATCCTTCGGGCGCGCCTTGAGGCCAACGAACAGGTTTTCCTCCACCGTCAGGCTCGGGAATACGCAGCGTTCCTGCGGCACATAGCCGAGGCCCGCACGGGCGCGGTCGGCGCTCGCGGCAGTGCTGATATCGGCACCGTCAAGCGCAATCCGTCCGCCGTAACGACGGGTCTGCCCGGCAAGGCTCGCAAGCAGCGTCGTCTTGCCCATGCCGTTGCGGCCGAGAACGGCCAGCCGCCGTCCAGCCGGGACCGTGACGGTGATGTCTTCCAGCACCCTGGTCGGGCCGTAGCCCGCCGACAGGTTTTCGATCTCAAGCGACGCGGCCGGCATCGGCATAGCTCCCCAGATAGGCTTCCCTGACGCGGGGATCGCGTGTGGCGTCGCCCGGCGCGCCGTCGAAGATGACAGCACCTGCGGCAAGCACCACCACCTTTTTGGCAAACCGGAAGACGAGATCCATGTCATGCTCGATCATCAGCACCGCCAGATCGGCCGGCAGCTCGTTGAGAGCCTGCTCGATCAGCCCTACATCGCTCTGCGGCACGCCGGCCGCCGGTTCGTCGAGCAGCAGCACTTTCGGCTTCAAGGCGAGCGCGATAGCGATCTCTAAAAGACGCTGCTGACCATAGGCGATCTCGCGGACCTTGCGGTGCATGAGCGCGGTCAGCCGCAACGTCTCGAGCCGGTGCTCCACCTCCTGCATCACATCAGGCATGGTCAGGAAATTGCCGAAGATGCGGCCGGACCGCCCTTCCCGCTGAAGAACCGCAAGGCCCAGATGCTCGGCTGCCGTCATATCCTGAAACAGCCGTGTCACCTGGAAGGACCGCACCAGTCCCCGTTTGACGCGAGCGCTTGCGTCAAGCCCCGTGATCACCTCGCCGCCCAGCCGTACCTCGCCGGAACTGGGGGCCAGCGTTCCCGTCACCAGATTGACGAAGGTGGTCTTGCCGGCACCGTTCGGGCCGATCAATGCCACGCGATCGCCTGCCGCCATCGACAGCGACACATCATTCGTGACCACCAGCCCGCCAAACGACTTTTTGAGGGAGACGACTTCGAACACGGGATTTCCGACAGCTGCGGTCATGGCCGTCCCTCCCGCCGTTTTTCAAGAAACGCCGCTACCGTTCCATAGATGCCTTTCGGCGCAAACAGAACCACGGCAATCAGAAGCGCGCCGACCATGGTCAGCCAGTGGAACGGATTGACCGAGGATACATAGTCCTGGAACATCATGAAGGCGACAGTGCCGGCAAGGGCCCCGAACAGCGAACCGGTGCCGCCGAGTGCCAGCATGACCAGCGCTTCCGCCGACTGGGTAAACGACAGCGTATCGAGCCCGACCACCTGCGTGGAGATGGCGTTGAGTGCGCCACCCAGCCCTGCGACCGCGCCTGAAATGCCATACATCTTGACGATTGCCCGCTTCGGCGAGGCGCCCATCGCCCGGATCCGCAGCGGATCCTCCTTCAGCCCGCGGCACAGCATGCCGAATGGAGACCGCACGAGAATGCGCAGGAGAACGAATACGACGAGCAGCATCACGACCGCAAAGACATAGGCCGTATTGCCGAACAGATCGAATTCGAAACGGCCGAAGATCGGATCCGGCGCGATCCCCGAAAGACCGTCGCTGCCACCGGTAAAGGACGACATCTTGTTGGCAAGCTCGTGAAACAGATGAATTAGCGCGATCGACAGAACCAGCTGCGGCAGGCCATGGGCACGCAGCATGACGAGCCCCGACAACAGCCCGGCAAGCGCTCCACCGATAAGACCCGCAAGCGTCATCAGCAGCGGATCGTTGATGCCGAAATGGGCAGACAGAATGCCGGCCGCATAGGCGCCGCTGCCAAACAGCGCCGCATGACCAAGCGTCGCCACGCCGCAATAGCCGGTGACCAGATCGAGCGACAGCACGAGCAGCGCCACCGCGATGATGCGCGTCAGAAGCGCTAGATTGTCCGGAAAGGCAAAATAGCCGATCGCCGCGGCAAGAACGATCACGCCGACCCCTACGACATCGCGCATCAGCGAACGGCGCCGGCGCCGGCGCATGGCGCCCATATCCCTTGAACTCACATCAACCGCCATTCTACTTGGCCCCCTTCATGAGGCCGTTCGGAAACACGCAGATGATGGCGATCACCGCAAGGTAGAAGAAGAACTCGCCGAACTCGGGCAGCAGATAGCGGCCAGTCGTATCGACCGCGCCGAGCAGCAGGCAGGCGAGCAGCGTGCCCCCGATCGAGCCTGCCCCGCCGACGGAAACGACGACCAGGAATGTCACGAGATAGCGCAGCGCATAATAGGGTTCGACCGGCAGCAATTCGGCCCCGACCACGCCGCCGAAGGCCGCAAGACCGACCGCGACCGCAAAGCTGACCGCATAGATGATTTCCGTGCGAACCCCGAGCGCTGAGGCCATCGCCGCATTGTCGACCGAGGCCCGCAACCTGATGCCGAAACCGGTCTTCTCGATTGCAAGCCACAGGCAAAGTGCCACGGCAAGACCGCAGAAGATTGCAAACAGACGATGCGCGGAAATGCTGCGGAAACCGAGATCGACCGGCTGCTGCAGCACATCCGAAAGCGGAATGGTCTTCAGCGTCGGCCCCATCAGGTAATTGGCAAGCCCGATGATGCAAAAGGTGATGCCGATCGTCATCAGCACCTGCGTCAATTCAGGCGCGCCATAGATGCGCCGATAGAGAAACCGCTCGATCGGCACCGCAATCACGATCGTGGCGACCACGGCTGCAAGAATGGCCGGCGCATAGCCGAGGCCGAGATCCCGCGAAATATAGGAAGCGACATAGCCGCCGATCATCGCGAAGGCGCCGTGGGCGAGATTGACCACCCGCATCAGCCCCATCGTCACTGAAAGCCCGATCGAAATCACGAACAGGATCATGCCATAGGCGAGCGCATCGATACCGATGCTAAAAATCGTCTGCAACCGTCTCGCCTCCCATGCGGTCCTGAACTGCAGGCTGCTTATAATTGAAGCCGAAGGTCAAGAAAATTGCTGGGGTGACAAAAGCCGGAATTCGCCCGAGATGCGGTTATCCACAGAGCGGGGCTCCGGCATGGCGAACGAAGCGAACCGACCATGCAAGAACGCCCCCAGCCGCCGCCTCATGGCCGACCAGTCGCCAGCGAGTGGCCGAGAAGTCGAAGGCAAGCGCGCTCCCGAATGACGCAACCGAACCCTCCCCGAACCGACGAAGTTGCCAATGGTCAAAAACCCACGGCCCGCCCGCATGAAGATCTTTTGCTAATGTGAGGAAACCTTTTGCCCGCCATCGGGTTAAGTCACCGTAGGGAATACAAGGAAACACCATAATGATGAAGCTTCTCGCAGTAACGATCCTTTCCGCTGGTCTCGCAACGTCGGCTATGGCCCAGACGGCAACGTCCGGCACCGCCGCAGACCGCAGCAACGTACAGCAGAACACCGCAGGCGAAGGTGGCAACATCCCGCCGAAGCCAGCAGCTTCCGGCACCGTCGATTCGACAGCTACCAACAGCACCATGCCGAGCAGCAGCACGATGGGCGAAGGCAGCAAGAAGTGCAACAACGGCGGCCAGCCAGGTGATGCAGCCAACTCGGGCAACCTCCCGAACAACACCGGCACAACCGTCCAGGGCACCAACTGCTAATCAGCAGTTTTTCCCCAAAAGCGCTCTTCGCGATATCGCGGGGGGCGCTTTTTTTGTTTGGGGATAGGATCCGTTCGTAACGATTGATCCGCCACTTACGGCGCATAGGAAGAGGTCCGGATCAGCCTTCACCAACGGCTGCGGCTTCTCCGCAACGAAATCAGCTTTTCGCGCAGCACAGCAAGGCCGGCAGCTTTGGCCCTTGGGGCGGGTGCCTGTTCCAGGTAGCGCTCCGGTCGGTCGACAAAGGCCGAACAGATGAGCGTTTCTGTTTCCGGATAGACCCCGGCAAAGGTGATCAGCTTTTCCTGCCGCCCGTCGTGGAAGTGCAGCCGAAGCACGTTGTCATAGGGCAAAACGTAATAACCAAGGAACCAAGCCTCTTCGCCGGCCTCCATCATGCCGCCGCCGTTGGCATGCAGCGTCTCGACGCAGCGGTAATATCCGCCGAACCGCAACGGGCTGTAATCCAGGCCGGCATTGCGCCCATCGGCAAAAATCCGCAGATGCCCGAACTCGCTGGCGAGATAGGCAGCCTCAATCGCATCAACCCAGGCCTGATCCGCAGCGCTGGTCGCTTCGCGCCTTCCCAGCAGCCGAATAAGAAAATGCATCATCTGTCGCTGCGGCCACTTATTGCGGATCGGCATGGAGTATCATCGACGCACAAGTCTGGCCAGATTGGTCTCGCCGGGGAAATCCCGACCCGCAGATCGAACTTCTGTTGCCGTTGATCGGCCACCCGGTTTAACTCGCCAGCACGTTCGCAACCCAAATCGAAACGTCGACAAGACCCCTTTACCCGCAAGGACGCATTCCACCATGCAGCCACCACCCGATATGGCCCCTCTCCTCGCGTACGGAGCCGTCTTCGCCGACCCGGACTTCACATTCGGCGCGTGGTCAGGCGGAGGGACGGAAGCCGGCGTCATGCAGTCTCCCTACTACGCCTTCTCGGAAGGCGGACTTGGTTTTATCGAAGCCGTGGTTTCAGGCAATTGGGTGCGGCCGGAAATCGACTGGTTAAGCGACGGTTTTCGCCAGCGTTACCAGCATATGATCACGACGCCGATGGCGATCGAAACCGCTTCACAGGATGATATGGCCCACCTTTTGACAACGCTGGTGCGCGGTGATCGATTCAACGAGGGAATGCTGGCCCAGGCCTTCAACGACGGAACACTCGCCCGTATCGTCGCGCGGGCCGTTGCCCTTGCCGAAAGGGGCTGAAAACGGATCCGAGGGCTCTCCAGTCACCTGCCGATACTGAGGGGACGGATCGCTCGCTCGCACGATGTTAATAAGTATGGTTGATGTGGTGGACACGGAGAAATTCGATTAGCGCAGCAAAAGCAATGCTGTTAGTGCTAAATCGCCCCTCCGCCCTCCGCTGATCTTGTTGCGATCTTTTGAACGACGACCTCGCAGGATCAGCTATGAACCGGACCTCTCGCTCAGTCGAAACGACTGCTGTCACAGGTCTCCCACGCACCAGCAAAAACTTTGCCGAAGCCGCTGCAAGCTGCGTTAAGCATGGCGGCGACGCAAAGTATCTTGATGCGGTGCCAACTCACATGGGAATCCAAATACATGTATCGTGAGCTCTTATGCTCACGTCGCGTACAAGCACTAAGCTCTGGTGCTTCACTGGTGCAACGTAAGATTCATCGAAATAAAATCAGCCTTGAGCACCATGAGTTGGGAGCTTTCATCAGAGAAGATATAGCGCCGTCAAAACCGGGATCGTCCGACAGGCTCATCGATTGCAGGAAGCGATCAAGACGTGTGCTCGCACAGCCGGATGCCATCAGGATTGAAGGCTCGGCCCGTGGTCATAAGGTGAGTTCATGCAGAGGGTGTTGCCTACAAGCTTCAATCCGAGCAGACATGCTGCACGGGTAGGCTGCATTCACGGTGAAAATATTGACTGGCTATCAGGAGGTAATACTCTGTAAGAATATTCGAAGGGGATTTTGGATGTCGACATTTGTTTATGAGCAGGATGGTCAGAAGAAGACGACCTCCCAGAGCTTCTATCGTGGTGAGAACACGAATTTCTATCCCACGCCCGCTTCGCTGAAGGTGGCGGACGCGATCGACAAATACATCATCGCAGGCTGGAAGCCGACGGCGCCTTTTCTGGCGAAGGAAACCCCGGTCGTTGCTTTCGGTTCCTGTTTCGCGACCAATATCAGCACCTATCTGCACGATCGCGGCTACAATGTGCTGACCAAGAAAGACAACAAGGCCTATGTGACAAAAATGGGCGATGGCATGGTGAATACATTCGCCATCCTGCAGCAGTTCGAATGGGCCTGGCTGAACAAGGTGCCCGAGGGGGATCTCTGGCACGGCTACAAGGCCGAGGAATTTGGGTATGGCGAAGAAGTGCGGCTCGTCACCAAGCAACTGTTCGACGAGGCGGAGATGTTCATCATCACGCTCGGCCTGTCGGAGATCTGGTATGACGAGCCGACCAAGGAAGTGTTCTGGCGCGCCGTGCCGAAGGACAAGTTCGATGCTTCTCGCCACAAGTTCCGCGTCTCCACCTTCGAGGAGACACTGAGAAATATCAACGCCATCTACGAGATCATCCGCCGATTCCGGCCGGAGGCGAAGATCATGTTTTCAGTGTCGCCGATTCCGCTGACGGCTACATTCCGGTCGGTGAGTGCGATTGCGGCGAACTCCGTTTCCAAGGCTATTATCCGAGCCGCCTTTGACCAGTTCTATCGCGACCGTTCGCCGAATGATTCGTCACTCTATTATTTCCCCTCCTATGAGGCGGTGAGCCACGTTTATCGCAACCAGTGGGGGATGGACGGCCGGCACGTGGCGCAATCCGTGCTGCATTTCAACATGGCGATGTTCGAGCACTATTTCTGCACGCCAGGCATTCCCACCGAACAGCTTCAACAGATCTACCAGCAGTCGCTCGTTATCGATGAGCGGATCGGCCGGGAAGGACATCTCAACCAGGGTAAATCTTACGAAGAGATCCGCGAACGAACCAAGCAGGTGAAACGCCAGCAACGGATAGATGCACGTATCGCCGAGCGGGCGCAGGCCCGCCAGCAGGCCACCGAGATCCGCAAGGCGAATGCCGAAAAGATCCGCCAGTCTCAAAAGATCAAGCAGGCCGCGAGCTTCAGATGGGGTACCTTGAGTCCGCTTATGTCGCGGATCTATCTCCCCCTTGCAACGGCCGCCGCCGGCTTTGCCGCAAATGGCTTGATCGGGTTGAGCTTCTTCGGGGATTGATTGAAAGAAAAGCAGCAGGACTGACTGAGTCTGCTGCACGGCCAGCTTTGCGCGGCTCTGAATGGTAGTCCCAATTGGACCGCGAATAGTCCTGAATTTGCAGGCAAAGACGACGCAGTTGCGATTAGGTACGGGGTTTTGAAGAGCCCGCTATTCGGCACAATGACAAATTTGATCGGCGGCAACGATACCCAGATGGTCCCGAGGAGGTCTAGGTAGGTTGCAGTCATCGTCGATGACGACTTGATAGCTGGCGGGGCCTATGTTGAACCATTAGTCGGCGTGGGCGGAGTCTCTCTTCGTAGAGATCGGCAGAAGCGAATGGAGGTATCAACTACATCAATGGGGAGGTCCCAACCTCTTCCGGATCTTTCAGCGTGGTGAAATCGGAAATTAGCAGAGAAAGTAAACTGCACTACGAGGGAATTGGAAACGATTTGGCTCTCGTTTGGAAGGACTGCGTGCGTGGATATGCTGGCAACAAGCTGGACTGCTCCTCGCGCTACTAACCGCAGGCGCGGTGTTCCCTACGGCGGCCTTCAACAAGGTGACGAAGGCATCGATCGCATATTGCGTTGCGACCTCGTGACTACTCCATCGCAATCGCTGAGACGTGTGTCGAGCCGAAGAGACCTGATACGAACACATTTGTCCGAGGAGCATGGTGAGACTATCTAACGTTTCACAACCGGCACCACACAGATGTGGAGTTACTAAACCTCGTGACAAAATTCCGGAAATTCGCGTCCGGCTACAATGAGGCTACGAAGCAATAGATAAAACAATGGTGGGCCCGGAGAGAGGGGAAGAACGAAAAGTCCACGCTATAAGTTTCAAACACTTAAGGTGAAACTGGTTGCATCTGTGTAACACCGACGTGTTACAATTTCCAAGGCCTATCTTACGTGTTTTTGCACTCATCCAACAGTCGCGGCTCATCAATCCGCTGGTCAAATCTAAGGCGTCAATTTAGACCTGAGCGATGACATATGCGCCTCGATACCACTTCACTCATTACGCAACCGACCATCCTGATTTTGTTGCTGAGGTTTTAGGTCATGGGAACCGCAGAGATGCCGCCCTTCGCCAAATCGCTCATGCACCCAATCGGGACAAGCAGCGGCTTTTGATTTTGAGGTTTCTCGGTCATACGAACTTTAAGCTGCTCTACCTGCTGAGGAGCGTTCAAGCTAAACGCAGGCTCCGCACACATCCTCCAGAAGCGATGCGGGAGCTAGCTGCCCGCATGACAGCTACATATCATTTCGCTGAGTATGTCAGGACGACTACGGTGCAACCCGCACCACACAAACGTCGCCGCACCACGTTTGATTTTGGTCCGGGGAAGCACGCTCTGCAAACCATGGTCGCTGACGTGATCCGGGCTATGTTTCCTCTTCCATCAGGTCGGC
Source organism: Rhizobium sp. Leaf306 (assembly GCF_001423425.1). Taxonomy (GTDB): domain Bacteria; phylum Pseudomonadota; class Alphaproteobacteria; order Rhizobiales; family Rhizobiaceae; genus Neorhizobium; species Neorhizobium soli. The sequence continues at coordinate 454,060 of NZ_LMNX01000002.1, read as the reverse complement.
ATTTCACGCTAGAAGGGGGCGTCAAAGCCGCCTTGATGGCGGTTAATGAGCATGCCCAGCACGGGTTCATTCACGGGATAGAACGGGACATCGATCAATTCTATCCTAGCGTGGACCTCCAAGGTCTTGCGACATTGCTAAGGCCGCTACCGGGTTCGGTAGTGCGGAATGTTATCGGCTACAGGCACGGTGATACCGGCTTGACTGCTATGCATTCTACCGAGGCTATTGATGATGCGCCTCTTCCCCCCAGAGGCATGTTGGCACAAGGAAGCGCCGCTTCACCTGCTGCCGCCGAACTTCTTGTGGCAGACCTCTTAGAGGCGATGCCCGGTGATGTCCGCGTGATGTCCTACGCGGACAACATCCTGATCCTCGGCGAGACTATCAGCAGCATTGAAACAGCAGATGCAATCCTTGTGGGTCGCGCAAGCGAACACCAATGTGGTCCTCTGGGGCTGAAGCCGCGCAAAGAATGCCTAATAACCGGACCCAGCGGCATCAATTTTCTCGGCCACGATGGCTATTGGAACGGGAGCCGTATTCAGTGGATGCCTGACACGGCAGCGACCAACCATATCCTACAGGCAATCGAGCTATCAACCAACGAGCGTGAAGGGGCACTCGACCAAGTTCGGAATGCGATACAACGACTTCGCCACTGGCAGCGGGGCTATGTCTGGGAAGACGGCCAAGAGGAGACCGAACGGTTTAGCGCACAGCTATGGGCGAAACTTGCTTTCAATGCACCTCACCTCTCCCGCGAGTACATTCTCGCAATTCGCAGTGTCACCAATTACTTCCAGCGGCATCACAGTCGACATGGGGAATACCCGGATCTGGCCGACCTTCTGCCAGACTTCGCAGATGCGAATGAGCGTCGCGGTAAAAGACCTGCATTTATACGTGACATCGAAAATCGCCTCGGCATTCCGCTGCGTCCTTCCGAAACTGAGGCTTAGCGCTGCTTCACCTATGCGACTTTAAACAAGTTGCAACAAGTATCGGTATCCAAGCGCCTCTCAGCCATCGAAAGACTGCCTTACACTTTACGGAGAAATCGGCGTTGCTGCTCGCGTCTTGCCCGCATCCAAAGCTCGTCCATGACAATTCGTAGCTCGGGAACCTCGTGTTGAACATGATCCTCCACAGCACTGAGGCGCGACACGCGACGCTCCGCTGTTCCGCCGTGAACGGTACAAAGCTCTACCACCTCATGGAAATGCAGGAGCTTCAGTATTCGGGCGCTGTGCTCCAAATCGCGTGATAGGCGATCAAGGGTCAGGCATAGCAGTACGTCAAATGCTCCCTGGCACGGTTCACTCAACATAGACTGAAGGCCGGGCCGCGTCTCGAAGCTCGCTCCACTCACCCCGGCATCTACGTATACTTCGTGCAGTCGCCGGCCATGCTTTTCAACGAACGCTGTTCCAAGATGGACTTGAGTTTCAATGGGTGCGAGGTTCTGCTGATCGGTGGAATAGCGTGCATAGAGAGCCACACGTTTTATCATAGCAGTCTTCAATGCCTACCGCTGCATGTGACGGCGGTGTGGGGGCACTCGCATCATTTTGCGCTTCCTCTTCCGAACGAAATTGTTACGCTCTTCATGAAATCTGGAGCGGATTGCGTAGGCGCGGTTTCACGACGCGCTTCCGGCGCGAAGGCAGCATCCTTCCGAAAAGCGTTCGGCAGGGTATTCGGCATGTCGATACGAGCCGTTTCGGGGCTCCTGCGGAAGGACAGCCGCATAATATCGCCGTAGCTCTTCGCGCCGCATTGGAGGAGAGCGCGCTTTCCATCCGCGAACTCTATGGCCACGATCTTTTCGTGACGGTTCCCGCCTCCGAGGACGCCCGCAAGCAAGCCTACAGGTCCAAGCACTGCACTTCCAATAAGGCCCCAGCCCGCTTTCTTCAGGATCGACGTGCTGTTCTGCTCCGTGACGACGTGGATGCTTACAACTTCGTCTGCCGGGTATTCCGGCCCGAACACTCTCGCCAGTCGTATACGATCTGGCTTGCCGAAGAACGCCGGTTCAAAAATGCAAGCAGTGCCGGGCTCCCAGTCACCGGCCAATACCTTGATGCCCATACTCTACTCCTGTCGGTATATCTGATGGTGGGGAATGATCGTACCTACTGGAACCGGAACGCGAGCGAACAAATCGGTGATCTCAGGCCCATAGTCGGCCCGTAGCTGCGCCGCAAGATCAACAGGCTCTAGCGACAGCCGGGCATACCACTCCGCACCGTCGACGCTGTATCGATCCACGATCCGCCTCCAAGGGGCGGGTTGCCGGAAGCGTTGGTGCAGAGCCATATGGATCGAGTGGCTTATCGTATATGGCTCCCAAGAGTAGTACGTTTCCGAGTGGAGCCTCGGCATGTTTGTATCGCCGGAGATGCAACAAATATTCGAGCGTTGCGCCCATCCGTTATCGATGAGGAAATGGATCGCCTGCCAGCCCCTGACCCGCTCCGCGTGGGTGAAGCCGTTATATGTCGGAAGCTCGCCCCACCGCCATTTCCGCAAGCCCTTCAAAGCCGCATGCCCTCTGCTGCCTCGACGTTGAACGCTGGCGGCAGGACGCGGAAGATTGAGGCAAGCACCTTGCCGACCTGCACGGCGATGTCGGAGACGATCTCCGGCTTCTCGCTTCCCGGAGCGACCGCAAGCGGGATCATGATGCGCCTAGGACTTTCGACTACTGTGGGCCATCGGGTTTCGGTCGTTGCACGCCGGTTGATGATCGCCAGCACCTCGGGCGATGAGTATTGATCGAAGCGGAGCCATATCGGTGAGTGCTTGTGCGCTAGCCATGCCGCACAGTCAAAGCCGAGATAAAATACGACGCCATGGGAGCGGAGATATCGACCAAAATAGCCATGACCGCCGCCCGCTTGTAGCCCCTTGCGGTCACACAGACCGGAGGCGACGAGTTCTTCGCCAACGTCGTTAACAAGATCGCAGAATTGCAGATAACGGCGCGGCGCGTCGGTGCCGGTCAGTTCCTCAGAGCGGAGCGGAAGGAAGGCTTGGCTATCCATTCGCTCGCAAAGGCCTTGAAGCTGACGCACGTCTTCCAGCCTCTCGGTCTCCCGAGCAGTTTCCATCTCGCGCACAATGGCCGAGAGCACCGCCCGCCAACTGACGAGCAAAAAATGATGGCCGTTGCCGAATACAGCGGACCATAGTTCGGGCTGCACTTCCAGGCGCGCGGACACAGCATATTCGCCGGCCTTGAGCCGCCGTGTAAGCTCCGACCAGAGTGACGACATGCGGGCCGCCGGAATGATAAAGAGCAGCGCTGAAGGTGCGTCCGGTAAAAGCCGAGCGGCGTAGGTAAGCGGCTGGTTGATGGTCAAGCCTGCGTGAAATTTGGTCTCGGCAATAACGCGCCGCTGGAAGTCGGTGCTGTAGCCCTCAATGTCCGGGCGTCCGTCATCCTCCGCAACTGCTTGCGTGGCGAATGATAAATCATCGGGCAGGTCGAGGCCTCCGGCACTGGCGATGCCGGTGAATGCCGACCGTGCTGCCCGGGAGCGTTGCAGAATGAAGCCTAGAGCTTCAATCGCGATATTTTCCGGCGATGGCGCAAACCGTGTCGCGAGGTGCGCGAATAGCGTTTCCATCAACGTCCCTGTGGGGCGTTTGTCGCGGTCCGTCCCCGCGAATTGCCCCTTTGATCCTCTGGTGATCGGGGAGTTGGAAAGCCGCACGAGACGACCCCCATGGCCTTTAGTTCGGGTGAACCTGTTGCATACGCCACAGGCTCTCCGACCATAGGTCAAGGAGTTTGGTGCCTCTCGGTCAGCACCAACCGCTCGTGTGGGGTTTCCACGCCCCGAAGCGGCCACGTACCGCTCTACATTCTTATTCGCGTGGATAGGCGCGTTTGTCAAAGGCGAAGCTGTTGCAGACTTCATCTGTGGGTGGCAGCATTTGCAAAAAGTTAGGAGGATGAAGATGAGGATTTACCCGAAGCCGCTGGAAATCGGTGACAATGAGGGCTTTTCCACTGGCAAAGACCTGTTTGCAAAAGCAGACCTCGCCAACGGAATGTCTAACCTCGTAGCCACTGTCGAAGACCCACTGGTGATCGCGTTCGACGGGCAGTGGGGCTCTGGTAAAACAACCTTCTTGAAGCTTTGGGCAGGCGAACTCCGTAATGCTGGACACCCTGTTATCTTCTTTGATGCCTTTGAAAACGACTACGTGGAAGATGCGTTCGCGGCACTGGCCCGAGAAATCGTAGAGCTAGCCGAGGAGCAAATACCTGCAACCGAAAGGGTTACAGACAGCTTCAAGGAGAAGGCGACAAATCTCGGCGCCTTGCTATTTAAAGGGGCCGCCCGGCTAGGCGTTAAAGCTGCCGTTCGTGCGGCTTCGGCTGGCGTGCTCAGCTCCGACGATTTCAGCGGCCTTGGCGAGGACATCGGCAAGGAAGTTGAGGGCGCGGCTGAAGCATATATGGAGCAGCTGCTGTATCAGCCCCGAAAACAAAAGGAGGTCGCGGAGAGTTTCCGCATCGCCTTGGCAAATCTGCCTGCTTTAATGTCTCCGCCCGCCGAGGGGGAGCCGCAGAAGCCGCTTGTGTTCATCATAGATGAACTTGACCGGTGCAAGCCGCATTTTGCTTTGTCGCTCTTGGAACGCATCAAGCACTTCATGGCCGTGCCGAATGTGCATTTCGTTTTGGGTGTTCACCTTGCGCAGCTTCAAGGCTCCGTTAAGTACGCATATGGCGGTACTATCGATGCAGCGGCTTACCTTCAAAAGTTCATCAATCTCACCATTCTTAATGTCGAGGCGGTGGAAGATGAAAGGCGAAGCGATCTCCATAAGTATGCTCGCCATCTTGCGAGCAGTCTCTCGATCCGCGGCGGCCATGAGAGCCCTCTTGATGCTTCGGTAGAGACCATCATTCGCCTTATCCGGTACGAGGGGATGGGTTTTCGGACATTAGAGCGCGCATTTGCCATTCTGGCATTGTCAATCGGATTGACACCGAAGAACCGGCTTCAGCTCGGCGCGATCATGGGCGGGTTGGTGATGATGAAAATGCTCCGTCCCGACCTCTACAGAAAAGCCAAGCTTGGAACGCTCACTCTTCCCGAGGTGAAGGAATTTCTTCGTTTCCCGCCTGATGAAAACCGAGACGGTAAGATGGGATGGGAAGAGAAATGGTGGACATATCTACTGATAGAAGTGGTGCCGGAGGAGTTCGGTGAGTTCGGTCGGTCGCTGTCTTTCGACTACAGCTTTGGCAGTAGGCCGGATATCGTTAAACATACTGCAAACTCTGTAATCGACCGCCTTCTTCCTGCCTAAGCCGAATTGCCGAGGATGCGGTAAACCGAAGCGCGGCTGATACCTATTTGCCGGGCGATACTGCTTGCTCCCACACTACGGGCCTTGAGCGCGAGAACGTCCTCGGACTTTTCGCGCGCGGTAGGAGCGCGGCCTTTGTACTTCCCGGCAGCCTTCGCTGCGAGAATACCTTCTCGCTGCCGTTGCAGCATCACCTCACGCTCGAATTGAGCCATGGCAGCGAAGACTGTTAGCAGCATTCTGCCGGAGGGGGATTTCGTGTCTACCTCGCCACCCCCAAAGTCGAGAATACGAAGAGCTACACCTTTTCCATCCAACTGCTCGACCAGCGACAACAGGTGGGACGTAGACCGCGCCAGACGGTCCAGCCTGGTAACGACTAAGGTGTCACCTTCCCGGACAAAGTCCAAGGCAGCAATAAGCTGCGAACGTTGGCCAACCGATGAAACCTGCTCGCTGAAAATCTTCTCGCATCCGACGACATTTTTCAGGTCTCGCACCTGCGCGTGCAGCCCGGCAGCCTGTTCAGCAGTTGAAGTTCGCGCGTACCCAACCAGCATGTCCCGCCCTTTGTCTCAATAGCTTCGTTGACACAATGCAACAAGTTGCACCAAAAGCCAGAGCTAACTCTATTGAGACACCAGCTAAATGGATTGGGGATGTCTCACTGAGGCAAGGTTCAGAGCGACGAAACTCTGTCCATTGGCGTCCCAAGAGCGCGCGTGCTAGTGACACGACGTGCCGTGCGTTCAAGAGTGGGCGTAACAAGCTGTTGGTAATGCAGGGAAACACTAGACTGTTGCCTGTGCTTATAGTCTGAATAGTATTCGAGATTTGGACGGCTCGGGTCGAGAGGCAGAAAATGACTACAGCATCGGCTATAGTGCGCGTGGCAATCGGCACGGATCGGAAGTGATGTTTTTCTGCGATAATTTCATGGTACCCCCACTAGTCGGTCCCGTTATAGTTTCCGAACAAGCGAAATTTACATCCACTAGCCGAGCCCGTCTAGAGGACCGTTTAATCAACACAGCCGGAAATATTTAGGCGGAAAAATGAAGCCAGTAGAAATCACAAGACTTTTCCTTGACGCACAAGATGATCTTGTATTGCAGGCTTCTGATCTCTCGCTTGATACTATAGCAAACATGGTATCACGGGGTTCAATCGATGTTGCGCCAAGTTTCCAAAGACGTGAACGCTGGGAAAGCGAGCGTCAATCGGCATTGATTGAAAGTTTCTTGTTAAACATTCCCGTGCCGCCGATCTATCTTTCTGAAGATGACTTTGGAAGATATTCAATTATCGATGGGAAGCAGCGTATTATATCGATCACAGCATTTTTGAATAACGAGTTCAGGTTAAAAAATCTGTCGGCCTTTCAAGAATTGGATGGGTTTCACTACAAAGATTTACCAGCAGAGCTTCGAAACGCCCTTGCAATTCGCCCTTATCTGAGAGTTGTAACCCTCTTAAAACAGTCCCATCCCGACCTGAAATATCAGGTGTTCCTGCGGCTCAATAGGGGCGGAGAACGCCTCAATGCTCAAGAAATTCGGAACGTAGCGTTTCGTGGCGAGCTTAACGATCTTATCTATCGATTGGCTGAGAACGATTTTTTACGCCGGCAACTCAAGATAACCAGCGATAAATCTTCAGCATATCGAAACATGTCCGATGCCGAGTACGTCTTAAGGTTTCTTACTCTGTCGGACAGATGGGAGGACTTCTCAGGCAGCTTATCGCGTTCCATGGATGAGTTCATGATGCATTTCCAGCATCCAGCACATAGCTTCCTGAGCAATATTCGGCATCAGTTCGAGAGATGTATCCATTTCAGCGAAGCTATTTGGGATGAGTACGCATTCAAACGGCCCGTCGGCGTGGGTTGGCGCGACCTCCTGATCGCCGGGATGTACGATGCTCAAATGGTCGCAATTAGCCTGCTACAAGACCATGAGTTAGCAAGCATTACGAACAAGAAGCAGCAGGTTGTGGACGCAACAATCGAAGCAGTGGAAAACAATGAGGCCTTTGACGAAGCAATCCGAACAGCGACGAACACGCCGTCTCGCATCAGGTACCGCGTTCAAATCATGAGCGATATTCTTCGAGCAGCAATTTGAATGTCTCGAGCACGATCAGATTTTATAGAGCGGGTGGCAGCCTTCAAATTGGCACTGGATGTACAACATCTTATTGAACTTGCTCCCACCGAAGTCGAGCACAATACGCGCGCAAGGATGCTCCGGAACGGCCTTTGTGTGGTCGGCTTCACAATGCTTGAAGATTTCATAAAAAGTCGCGCGGATGAAGTAATCGAAAAGGTCGGACAGGGGCCGATTGCTTTTTCTCAGCTTCCGGAACGGTTGCAACACCTCGGTACCATCGACGTTCTCGATGGTCTTCGGCAACAAACGCGAAGAATGATGTCCGACAAATTAGATGCGCTTCCAATGGTACAACACCACAGCCAACAAATCGCAAGCACCGTGAATGCTCAGTTTCAACTTTCTTTCTTAGGTTTTGGGCGTGATGCTTCAAATCTAAATTCCACTGCCGTGAAAGGGCTGTTGCGAACTTTTCAGATCAAAGATGGCTGGGGTCAAATTGGCCATGTTGGCGGCAGAATTGGATTTGGCATTCCTTCTATGGAACAGTCTTTTGTGAATGCTTCTAAAAGTCGACATGCTGCGGCGCACGAGATCAGAGCAAACACATTGCTTGCCACACTACGAACGACAATCAATGATGCAGTCGCAATAGCCTTAGGCTACGATCTTCTGCTTTCTAAAGCGATACGCACCCTATTGGTAGGCAACACGCAGTTTTGCCAAGATAACTTCAACATACAGCACACAGCATTATCGCTACGTTTCGTTGATCAAATCGGTCCATCCCTTTGGTCTTGCTTTCCAGAGAACGCACAAAGGGCTTGGAAAAGGTCTGCCAATAGAGAACAGCTTATCCAAGATGCCGAGAGTATAGCTTTACGACGAGGGGAGTTTGTCGTCTTAAGAGACCAACGTCGTCTCCCAACGGATTGGAGAACACCCGGCGCGTGAATTTCATTTCGCAGCTATTCAAGAAATAATGATTGAATGACGCATTTCTTTCAAATTACAGCAAGTGAGTGGTCTTAATATCTTGATACGATATCTTGCTTATTTCGTCATACAACGCTGTGATCGGCAAACTTGAGCCGTACTTCTCGTCCGTTGCCGTTTTCTTCCAGCCGCCTATCAGCCTGCGGCGCTCTTGTGGCACACCGGCAAGCCGCATTGAATCCGCCCAGTTGTGCCGGAACGAGTGGAAAGATGTCTTTTCCTTCTTCGCCCCCTGCTTCTCAAGGAGGCGGGAAAACCATTTCTGAAATCCATCCGAAAAATACCCTCGACTATCTTTCTTGAGGTCCGGAAACAGCCGCTCGTTGCCCGCTTCGCGGCGAGCCGCAACGAACTCTGAAAAGCCAAGCTCTTGAAGCGTGGGATGAACCGGCACGCGGCGTCGGGCTGACGCCGTCTTCGTTCGACGGCCACCATCATCATAGCCCTGAGCCGCTTTCGATTTTCCGAAAACGATGTCAGGCTTGATGTTGAAGAAATATATGCCGCTTTCACTCTGTATATCTTCGGTACGCAACTGGCAGATTTCATTGAGGCGCATGCCCTGATACAGGCCTATTAACGGAACCCAGAATTTTGTGCGTTTCGGCTTGCTCTTTCCCACTTTCGCCCAGTTTCTCTCATCGTCCTGACAACCGGTGTAAATGGGGGCGGAGAAAATCTTCTCCAATTGCTCGCGGGCAAAGGGGTGGCGATCCTCCTCCCCGTGCTCGTGCCCTTCCAATCCCAGCTTTCGGGCGGGATTTTTATCCGCGCCTTCCTCAACGACGGCGTAGTTGAAGAGCGCGCTCATCTTGTGGACATAGCTGTTGACCGTGACCGGGCTCAAAACTTTCCGGCCGTCTTTCGATCCTCTATCGGCGGCCTCGGCAAACGACATCCCGCGATAGAGTTTGGTGGAGTTCGCAGGCAAGCGCAGCAGAAGGTCTCGAACTGCCTTGCAATCATCCCGCTCTATGTCGCGCAGGCGTCGGTCGTACCCGATCACCTCATCCATAACCCTAAACAGCAGGGAGTAATCGGCGTCCACCTTTTTGCGCATATCTTTGCGGTTGGGGTCAGCCTTGAACTCTTCAATAAGCTCGGCCAACGTCACGGTGCGCTTGCTGCGCCGCGTCGGCGAGTGGATAACCTCATGCAGTTCAGGGTCAGCAATGTACATCGGGATGACAGCAAGGTCCGCGATCTCCTGCCGCATCAATTCCACGACGCCGCGACGCACAAGGTCAAAGAACAGCTTATAGCGCCACCCTGCTCGATCAGTGGTGATTTCGCTGCGAACCTGCATCGGCCCAACCTTGACGCGGCGTATCGCTATACCGTTTGCCCGCGCCAATCCCTCAATAGCGCCACGAAGCAGTTGTTCATGATGTGGGCTGTTCGGCAAGGTTAGAATGAGAACGTTGCGGTTAAGCTCCAATCGGCGATGCTCGAGGTCGCCGGGCAGTTCCACCTCGTCGGGTTCTGGCACATACAAGTCCCCACCGCTAAACGCTAAAGCGGCGGCACGATAATTGGTCGAGAACCAGTCCGTAACGATCTTTTCAAGCTCGTGCGCAGTGAGGTCATCGAAATTTCTGCTGTTTTCCTGTGGATGCAGCCGACCTCCGGCTTCATCCAGCAGCTTTTGGTGATCAGCAATCGCGTGATTGGCCTTTCGCGATGCCTCTTTGAAATCAGAAGTCTTCAGGCTGGTAATAAGAAACTCGCGCCCGACAGCCTGTCGAAGTTCAGCCGGAACCCTCCTGCGCACATAGTAGCGCCCGTCACGAGTGTACAAATACCTATCCGTAGAGATTGATTTCCAAGCCATGGTGTGACACTTTCGTGTAACAGTGAATTTCGGAAAGCCTAGTAACCTCAAAAGGTTAGAAAAATAATACCCTATGAGGGTAAATGGTGGGCCCGGAGAGACTCGAACTCCCAACCAAGCGGTTATGAGCCGCCGGCTCTAACCATTGAGCTACAGGCCCCTGCCCTTTGAAGGCATGACGACTGGCGCAATGGTTCGCCGGTCGCAAGGGTCCGTCTAGCTCAAATTGTGAACGCTCACAAGGCCTCGCCGCAATAGGTTCACAATCACACGTCACCTAGAGGGTGTTCGGCTTTCAACTCAGGCATTTGGCCGGGATCGTCGAGGTCGAACAACCAGTATCAAAGGAGACACAATGCGCCGTTTGCCCACCGCCCCTTCTCTCGCGCCGGCTTTCCTAGCCCTTGCCCTCGGCACGGCCTTCCTTCCGCTGTCGCCGTTTTCGGCAACGGTCGCCTCTGCGCAGGAAGCCCGCACGCCGCGCGAACCGATCATCAGCGTGTCCGGTGAGGGCAAGGCCGCGGTCGCGCCCGATATGGCGATCCTGTCGCTTGCCGTCGTGAGGCAGGCAAAGACCGCCGATGCGGCCGTCTCCGCCAACAACACGGCAATGAGCGAAGTGCTCGCCGCCATCAAGGCTGAAGGCATTGCCGATCGCGACGTCCAGACCAGCAGCTTTGCGATCTACCCGCAATATCGCCAGGTAGCCCCGAAGGACGGCATCGAGCCGCCGCAGGAAATCATCGGCTACGAAGTGTCCAACACGCTGACGCTTAAGGTGCGCGATCTCGAAAAGCTCGGCGGTCTGATCGACAAGACGGTCAAGCTCGGTGTCAACCAGGGCGGACAGATCGAGTTCACCAATACCAATACCGACGAAGTGATGACGCAGGCGCGCAAGGCAGCCGTTGCCGAAGCGCTCGCCAAGGCAAAGACGCTGACGGAAGCTGCCGGCGTCAAGCTCGGCCGCATCATGGAGATCAGCGAGAATTCGGCACCGCCCATGGCCCCGCCGATGATGCGCATGACAATGGCAAAGGATTCCGGCAACGGCGTCCCGGTGGCGGCCGGCGAGACCAGCTACACGGTCAACGTCAACGTCGTGTTCTCCATCGATCCCTGATCGGATTGCTTCAACGACAAAACCCCGCCCGGCGAATGCTGGACGGGGCTGAAGATAGACTGGGACGCTTGAGATCCGTTAGCGACGGATGAGCGGGCAGCCGCGCACGTTGGCAAACACGACCCGGTCGCGTCCGCGGCGGTCGACGCCGACGACGGTCACGCTGCGGCGGGAGATGTCGACGACGCGGGTACGGCGCAGACCCATCGCTTCGGCGCGACGTTCAGCCAAGCGCGGCGAGCAGCCGACGGGACGCATGTGGCGCGGGCGCTCATAGCGCGGCGGGTGGTGCGGACGCCAGTCGCGCTCACGGTACTGTACGAATTCCGGGCCGGCGGCGGCGGCGATTGGCGCGGACGCCGAAATCCCTGTCAGGGCGATCAAGGCTGCAAGGCCGGCCTTCGCCATCAGGCGTGTGATTGTAGTCATCTTTTGCTTCTCCTGAACCTGTCACCGGTTGTCCGGCTGTCTCGCGCCGGCCTTTCGGGCCAACGGTCGATGCAACTCTATCCAACCCAGCTGAATGCCTGCAAAACCGATCATTCAGTATGTGTTCATTTGGAAAACAACGATCATCACGACGATAGATGCAGCACGATCTCTCGACGGTGCGGGCTGTCGCGGTGCTCGAAGAGATAGATCCCCTGCCACGTGCCGAGCACCAGCCTGCCGGCGGATATGGGAATGCCGATCGAGACTGCCGTCAGTGCCGCCTTGATATGTGCCGGCATATCATCTGGCCCTTCCATTGTATGGCTGACCCAGCCCATCGAAGGATAGTCCGAGGGGGGAACGAGGCAGGAAAAGAACGCTTTCAGATCGCGCTTCACGTCCGGATCGGCATTTTCCTGAATGATCAGCGAACAGGACGTGTGGCGAACAAAGACGGTCAGCAGGCCCTCGTCGCGCCCGGCCTGGCGCACGAAGCGTTCGGCTTCATCCGTGAACTCGTATAGCCCTTGGCCTCTGGTCGAAATCTGGATCGCGGTCTGCGGCATCGAAATTCTCTTCCCTGCTTGAAGATCAAAACTCGGGAAAACCGCGCTTGCGCCATTCCGAGCGCGGCACGAGGCCACCCAGATTCATCGAAAACGAAACGATTTTCGTGGCATCGGCATCGACTTCGCAGCGGAAGCTGACATCATGCCACTGGCCTTTGGCGCGAAAGCCGATATTGCGCGCCTCGAGAACCGTCCCATTGGGCAGCTTCGGTGCGGGCAAGACATCGGGATTGTAGGCGGGCGAGCCGTTCTGAAGTTGCGCGCTGAGTTCCGACGAGCAGAGCTGCCCTGCCCGAACGCCGCGCGGAATGCCGGCCATCGCGACGGTCGCCAGCGCATCACCGGTATCGCGCGCGGAAAACAGCGTTCTGACAGGCTTGAGATCGCCGGCGGCAGTGGATGGTTTCGGCGGCGCCGGCTTTTGCGTCGGCACGGGTGCGGAGGAAGGCGGCCCTGTAAAGAGCCCGGCCGTCATCGCATCAGGAGACGCACCGCCGGCAGGTCCGGGCATTCCCGACGGATCGGAGCCTGGAACACTGAGCTGCGGTGGCGTCATATTGGTCGGCACCGGCGCTTCTGCTGGCGCGCCCTCGCCCTGTCCGTCGGTACCCGCCGTCTGTGCAGGCTCCTCAGGCGCTGGCGGATCGGCATCGGTCGCAGCGGGCGCTGGCGTATCCTCCGCAGCATTGCCGTCAAGCGCCTGGCGCGGACCGCTATCCTTTTCGCCAAACTGGAACACAGGCCGCAGTGCGGACATCGGCGGAGCTGACGCCTGCTTCTCCTCCTCGGCCGGTGTCGGGCTTGCAGGCGGCGGCGGCGGTGCCGGCTGCTCGGCCTTCTGCGGTGCCTCGGGCTCTTTCGCTTCTTCCGGCGCCTTTTCTTCGGGCGGCTTTTCTTGAGGCTGCGGCTCTTCGGGCTTTGGTTCTTCAGGCTTGGGAGGCTGAGGTTCCGGCGGCTTCGTCTCCTCCGGCTTTTCGTCCTGCGCAGGGGAAGGCGGCGGAGCAGCTTCCGGTGCAGAAGCCTTGCTCGCCGAAATCACGGGGTCCTCGAGCGGATCTTCCTGAGGCTTCTGCTCGGGCGGCTTTTCCGGTGGCGGCTCTTCGGCCTTCGCCTCTTCCTTGAGGTTCAGCTCGTCAGGCTTCTTCGCCTCTTCGACCGGCTCCTGCCTTTCCTCTTCCGGCGGCGGCACGATCTCCACCTGGACGGTTTCCTCCTCGGGAACCGCATTGGTCGGCAGCGGCAATTTGACGAGGAGCGCGCCCGCGATGATCAGATGCAGAGCGACGGACGCACCCAGCGCCGTTGCGATCACCTTCTTATGCGGGGCGGGAGACATTTCCGGCATGGCTCCCATGTAGGATGGTTCGCGGGCATGATCGAGCCCGGCCCGATCACAACATCAATAAAAAAGCCCGGCACGTCATAACGGCCGGGCTTTTAATGGGTCTGGTCCAGCGATCAGCTGTCGAGGAACGAGCGAAGCTTGCGGCTCCGGCTCGGGTGCTTCAGCTTGCGCAGCGCCTTCGCTTCGATCTGGCGGATACGTTCGCGGGTAACCGAGAACTGCTGGCCGACTTCTTCGAGCGTGTGGTCGGTGTTCATACCGATGCCGAAGCGCATGCGAAGAACACGTTCTTCACGCGGCGTCAGCGATGCGAGAACCCGCGTCGTCGTTTCACGAAGGTTCGCCTGGATGGCGGCATCGATCGGCAACAGCGCATTCTTGTCCTCGATGAAGTCACCCAGATGCGAATCCTCTTCGTCACCCACAGGGGTTTCGAGCGAGATCGGCTCCTTGGCGATCTTCAGGACCTTGCGGACCTTTTCGAGCGGCATGGCAAGCTTTTCGGCCAGCTCTTCCGGGGTCGGCTCGCGGCCGATCTCGTGCAGCATCTGGCGCGATGTGCGGACGATCTTGTTGATCGTCTCGATCATGTGCACCGGAATACGGATCGTGCGGGCCTGGTCGGCGATCGAGCGGGTGATCGCCTGCCTGATCCACCAGGTCGCATAGGTCGAGAACTTGTAGCCGCGACGGTATTCGAACTTATCGACGGCCTTCATCAGGCCGATATTGCCTTCCTGAATAAGATCCAGGAACTGCAGGCCGCGGTTGGTGTATTTCTTGGCGATGGAAATCACGAGACGAAGGTTCGCCTCGACCATTTCCTTCTTGGCGATCCGCGCTTCGCGCTCGCCCTTCTGCACCATCGACACGATCCGGCGGAATTCGGTGATCGAAATCCCGGTTTCGGTCGCGAGACTCTGGATCTCCTGACGGATATCCCGGATGGCGTTGAACTCCGCCTTGGCGAAATCCTTCCAGCCACGAGCCGACAGATTGGCAATCGACTTCATCCAGTTCGGATCAAGCTCGGCACCCTGATACTGTTCCAGGAACGAGTCGCGCTTGACGCCGTAGGATTCAGCCAGACGAAGAAGACGACCTTCGTTCTGCATCAGACGCTTGGAGATGTCGTAGAGCTGTTCGACAAGGCTTTCGACGCGGTTCTGGTTCAGTGACAGCGACTTCACTGCCGTGATCAGCTCGTCCTTCAGTTCCTTGTAGCGGCGCTCCTGAGCGGAAGACAGCGTGCCGGAGGCGGCAAGCCGCTGCTCGACCTGCTGGTCCTGAAGCTTGCGCAGCTTCTTGTAGGTATCCGCAATCGTGTCGAGCGTTTCCATGACCTGCGGGCGCAGTTCCGCTTCCATGGCGGCAAGCGAAAGGTTCGACTCGTCGTCGTCCTCTTCCTCTTCTTCCAAGCCCTGGTCACCGCCGACAGCGGTGATGTCGTCATCGTTGGCAGCAGAAAAACGGGCCTTGCGGGTCTTTTCCTTTTCCTCGGCAGCCTTGCGGTCCGCCTCGATCTTTTCCGGGCTCTGGAACTGTGGCGCAGCCTTCGCCTCGGGACCCGAATAGGTCGTCTCGAGATCGATGATCTCGCGCAGCAGCGTCGTGCCTTCGTTCAGTTCGTCGCGCCAGATGATCAGCGCCTGGAACGTCAGCGGGCTTTCGCACAGACCGGCGATCATCGTCTCGCGGCCAGCCTCGATGCGCTTGGCGATCGCGATTTCGCCTTCACGCGACAGAAGCTCGACCGAGCCCATTTCGCGCAGATACATGCGCACCGGATCGTCGGTACGATCGGTGGGTTCTTTCTTCTTCGCCGTGGCAAGAGCTGTGCTGGACGTCGGGGCAAGTTCGCCGCCTTCGCTCTCTTCGCTCTCGTTGGAGTCCTCCTCCTCGGTGGTGGCCTCCTCGGCTTCTTCATCTTCTACGACGTTGATGCCCATGTCGGACAACATCGCCATCGTGTCTTCGATCTGTTCGGAAGTGACCTCTTCGGACGGAAGAACCGAGTTAAGCTCGTCCATCGTCACGTAGCCGCGCTTCTTCGCGGCTTTGATCATCTTCTTGACCGCGTCGTCAGAAAGATCGAGAAGCGGACCGTCGACCGAGCCTTCGCGCTCGGTATCGGCTTCTTCGTTTTCTTTGACTTTAGTTGCCATGTATGTCGTCGCTTTCCCTGAACGCCACTGCGCAGCGCTTCGTGGCCTGCGGCGGAGGGCAAAAGCCACACCAGCCGCGAATCAATATCCAACTCGTAACGGAATGACCTTTAACTCCCGATTACCATCGGCGACCGCTACTCGCGGGGACCGCCAGAACGAAGATGCCGAACATCGCCGCGGCGCTAGACCCACTCCACCAATATTGCCCGAAATGGTGATTCCCACAAAATAACGCTTCGTCAAGTTCTTCCAAAGCTTGTGCCCAGGAAAAGTGGAAATTACCTTACGACCATGTCCCCGTTGGCGGTACTCCCGTCATATTGAAGCCATATGTAAGCGGTGCACAATGAAAGACAAGAGCCCGCCGCCCGGTAAAAACCCTTGGCTCTACCCGAAATGCGCGGGATTGACGCGATTTTCCGATGCGTTGCAACAATACAGTGATCAATCAAGAGCTGTATAGACCACTCCACTCGCGCTGTTAATCCATCAGGCGACCAATTCAACACGGTTTAGTATCTGCGCAGCTCTCCTTTATCCGTGACTGACGGCAGCGCCCTTGACGCGTCCTGACAGAACACCGAAGCCGTCGATGATCGCTTCCTGGTTTTCAAGCCTGGAAATTTCATTCTGTACCTCCAGAAGTGCACGCAGCAGGATCTCGGCACGCTCGGCCTCGTCCTCGGTCATCTCCGCGAGTTCACGCTCCAGCTCGATCTTCTGCCAGCGGAGCTCCTTGTTTCTGGAATGCAGTGCCCGGGTCTGGCGGTAGGCTTGCAGCGAATCCTGCGGATCGGCCTCTTCCGTCGCCGTCCACAGTCGCGCATTGCGGATCTGCTGGTTCATCGACTTCAACAGTTCCTCAAAGCCATTCTCGCCGAGTTCCCGTTTCAGGTCCTGCACCGTCAAACCGGCACCGGCCTGCCCGACAATAGTCAGCACGCAAGACCACATCCGCTTCAGATCGCGGTTCTCGAATTCGATCGAGGCGATCTCGTCATACTCGTTGAGCAGAAGCTGCGGGTGATGGACGATGGTCAGCGCCAGCACGCTTTCGCGCAGGGCCGGAAGGTCGAGATGTCCCCGCACCAGCCCCGATCGCGTCAGGCGGTCGGAAATGCCCATTCCGCGACCCTGCTGCTGGAAAGACGATCCACCCCTTCCGCCGGCTGCACCGCCTCTGCCGGCCCCGCCGCCTTCGCGCTGGTAGCTTTGACGACGATCGCCCCCGCCGCCACTGCGCTGCGGCTGGAACAAGCCGTTGAGACGATCGCGCACATTCTGCTGGTAGTGACGGCGCACGCTTTCGTCGGCAATCACGGAAACGATCTGCTTGAGGCGCGCCTCGAGCTCCGCCCGCTTTTCCGGGGTCTCGAAGGCGGCACCATTGGTTTCCCGCTGCCAGACCATCTCCGCCAGCGGACGCGCCTGCCCGATCACGCCATCGAACGGCGCTCTTCCCTCGTGCTTGACGAGATCGTCCGGATCCTTGCCGTCAGGAAGCAACGCGAACCGCACCGAGCGGCCGGGCTTGATGGAGGGAAGCGCCAGATCCGCAGCACGGTTCGCGGCACGGATACCGGCACCATCGCCATCAAAGCATAGGACCGGTTCCGGCGTCATCCGCCAGAGCAACTCCAGCTGGTTTTCGGTCAACGCCGTACCGAGCGGCGCAACGGCATTTTCGACACCCACCTGGCTGAGCGCGATCACGTCCATATAGCCTTCCACGGCAATGATCGTGCCCGGTTCCTTCGATCCCGGCCCCGGCTGTGCCGCCCGCCTGGCGCGGGTGAAATTGTAGAGCACCTGGCCCTTGTGGAAGAGTTCGGTATCCGGCGAGTTCATGTATTTCGCCGGTGCATCCGGCGCCATCGCACGTCCACCAAAGGCAATCACCTTGTCGCGCGACGACAGGATCGGGAACATGATGCGGTCGCGGAAATAGTCGTAGGATACGGCAATCCCCTCGCCGTGACGCACCAGTCCGCAGGCCTCGATCTGCTCCTTGGCCACACCCTTGCCGGCCAGGAACTCCTTGAGCGCATTGCGGCTGTCCAGCGCATAGCCGAGCCGGAAATTCTCGATCGTGCGCGCCGTCAGTCCGCGGTCGCGAAGATAGGCGCGTGCCTTGGCGCCGGTCGGGCTCTGCAACTGGTCCTGAAAGAAGCGCGTCGCCATTTCCATGACGTCGAGAAGCGACATCCGCTCCCGTTCGCGCTTTTCCGCCTGCGGATCGGGTTGCGGCATGGCGATACCAGCCATATCGGCAACCTGCTGGACGGCTTCTGGAAAGTTCAGCCCTTCCAGATCCGTCATGAAGCGGAAATGATCGCCCGACACGCCACAGCCGAAGCAGTGATAGCGGCCCTTGCGGTCCTCGCAGTGAAAGCTCGGGCTTTTCTCGCCATGGAACGGGCAGCACGCCCAGAAATCGCCGCGCGCAGCATTGGTCTTCCTGCGATCCCAGGTGACACGACGGCCGATCACCGTCGAAATCGGCACCCGATCCCGGATCTCATCAAGAAAACTGTTTGAAAAGCGCATGTCTACCTCGCGGGCCAGAGACCATATTAAGGCTCAGTGCGCAGGAATGCCAGCCCGGCCGCAAATCATGCCCGCTATTCACAGGCCGCCGCTCCCGTGACCACCGACCCGATCAACCCACAGAAATTAACGAATTGTAACTTGCGATACGCAGGTTCCCTGCATAGCGTTGAATCCGACAAGACGTGCCGTCAGTCGCCTCGACAGGCGGGTACGGCATCTGAGATTGCTCTTCAGGACGGCTGCCTGCAATGACTGCGGTCGATCGTCCTCTCCTACCGGTGGCATGTCCGCGGTCGGCCGATGGGAGGCGTAGAAGAGCAAAAGGCGGGAACTCCATGAAGGACTTCCCGCCTTTCTCGTTTTATGCGTAGCGGCTAGACCTCAGCTCAGCTGCGCCTTGATCGTGCCGGACGCCTTGGCGAAATCCATCTGGCCGGCATAGCGTTCGCGCAGAATGGCCATCACCTTGCCCATGTCCTTCATTCCAGCAGCACCGATCTCGGCGATGACGGAAGCGACGATCTCGCTCGCCTTCTCGTCGGAAATCTGTTCCGGCATGAAGGATTTGATGACGGCGATCTCTTCGCGTTCCTGCGCTGCAAGTTCCGGGCGGGCGTTGTCTTCGTAGATCTTCGCCGACTCCTCGCGCTGCTTCACCATCTTCTGCAGGATCTGCAGGATTTCGTCGTCAGTGGCAGCGTCCTTGCCGGTGCCGCGATTGGCGATGTCACGGTCCTTGATGGCGGTCTGGATCAGCCGCACGGTCGAAAGCCTGCGGGTTTCCTTCGCCTTCATCGCTTCCTTCATCGCTTCGGAAAGCTTCTCGCGCAACATGGCCTGTCTCCTTGAACGTCACTCGATCCGCAGCGGACCGATCTTTTGCGACGTCATAGAACAAGCGTGAACGGCGATCAAACGTTTTGCCGACACGGCAAAACTCACCGATTGCCGGTCTTTGCGCCCAGCTTTCTCATAAACTGCAATTGACCCGCTGTTCTGCCTTGTTTATGTCGAGGACCTGCACAACAATTGGATAGTGGGCCGCAAGCGGGTTTCCGCGCGCCCTTTTCTGCGACGAGAGATGACCTCGACACCCTGTTTTCCTCTCCGGGAAACGGGCCGCTGGGGCAGAAGGATGGATATGACCGCGACCACCCCTTGGACCACGAAAAAACCCACCGCCGTTCTCGTGCTTGCCGACGGAACCGTGATTGAAGGAACAGGCATCGGCGCGACCGGCAAGGTCACCGCCGAAGTGGTGTTCAACACCGCCCTCACCGGCTACCAGGAAATTCTGACCGATCCGTCCTATCTCAGCCAGATCGTCACCTTCACCTTCCCGCATATCGGCAATATCGGCACCAATGACGAGGACATCGAAGACCTGACGCCCGCTGCCCGCCGCGGCGC
This sequence comes from Rhizobium sp. Leaf306, assembly GCF_001423425.1. GTDB lineage: Bacteria > Pseudomonadota > Alphaproteobacteria > Rhizobiales > Rhizobiaceae > Neorhizobium > Neorhizobium soli. Next base: position 434,191 of record NZ_LMNX01000002.1, on the reverse strand, counting down.
CGTCGGCACGATCTTCAAGGCCGATATCACCCAACCGTCGAACTACCGCTCGGCAAAGGATCTCGACGCCTGGCTGAAGAGCCGCGGCGTCATTGGCCTCTCTGGTATCGACACACGCGCGCTGACCGCCTGGATCCGCCAGAACGGTGCCCCGAACGCCGTGATCGCCCATGATCCGAACGGCAATTTCGACATCGAAGCGCTGAAGGCGGAAGCCAAGGCCTGGAGTGGTCTCGAAGGTCTCGACCTCGCCAAGGAAGCGACCTCCGGCCAGTCGTCGCAGTGGACCGAAAAGCCCTGGGTCTGGAACGAAGGTTCCGAAGAGCTGAAGGCCGAAGACGCCAAGTATCACATCGTCTGCATCGACTACGGCGTGAAGCGCAACATCCTGCGCCTCTTCACCGGCCTCGACTGCAAGGTCACGGTCGTGCCGGCACAGACCTCGTCGGAAGACATTCTGGCCCTGAAGCCGGACGGCATCTTCCTTTCGAACGGCCCGGGCGATCCGGCAGCCACCGGCGCCTACGCTGTCCCCGTCATCCAGGACATCGTCAAGACCGACATTCCGACCTTCGGCATCTGCCTCGGCCACCAGATCCTCGGCCTCGCACTCGGCGCCACGACCGAAAAGATGCACCAGGGTCATCACGGCGCCAACCACCCGGTCAAGGATCACACGACCGGCAAGGTGGAGATCGTGTCGATGAACCACGGCTTCGCGGTCGACTCGAAGTCGCTGCCGCAGGGTGTTGAGGAGACTCACATTTCGCTGTTCGACGGCACCAATTGCGGTCTGCGTCTGTCCGGCAAGCCGGTCTTCTCGGTCCAGCATCACCCGGAAGCATCGCCCGGTCCGCAGGACAGCCACTACCTGTTCCGCCGCTTCATCAACATGGTGCGCGAGAACAAGGGAGAGGCAGCGCTCGCAGAGCGCTAAAACCTTCTCAAGTCACGGTTTCAATCCGATGGCTCGCTGCTCTCAGCGGGCCATTTGCTTATGGCGCTGCAAAAGAATCCAGAACCGTCCGCACAGGAAGAGAGCTGCGGCGGCAAGGCCGATCACGAAACCGAACCAGACACCCTCGCCGCGATAGCCGAGTGGAAATGCGAACACCCAGGCGCAGACGAAGCCGATCGGCCAGTAGGCGATCAGCGCCAGAAGCATCGGCACTTTCGTATCCTTCAATCCGCGCAAAAGTCCGGCCCCCACGGCCTGCAGCCCGTCCACCAGCTGGAAGATGCCGGCAATGACAATCAGCGGTGTGGCGAGCGCGAGCACCGCAGCGGCGTCCGGCTGGCTGGTGTCGAGGAAAAGCCCCGCAAGCGCGCCCGGCATCACGGCGTAAAGGACACCGCCGATCGCCGTGAAGATGATGCTGACGATCAGCACGGCCCCGCCGGCCCTTCGAACACCGACCATGTCGCCACGACCGTTGGCAAGACCGACCCGAACCGTTGCAACCTGCGCCAGACCCAGCGGCACCATGAAGGCGATCGAGGCAAGCTGCAGCGCAATCCCATGGGCGGCAAGCTCGAGCTTGCCGATACTGCCCATCATCAGCGAAGCCGCCGCAAACAGGCTGGTTTCGGCAAGGATCGTGAAGCTGATCGGCAGTCCGAGCAGGAAGACTTCCCGAACCATCGACCAGTCAGGCTTCCAGAAGCGCACGAAGAGTTCGTAAGCGCGCATGGCGGGCTGCGCCTGCACATAGGCAATCGCGATCAGGAAGCCGACTAGGTTGGCGGACACAGCAGCGATCGCCGCGCCATGAAGACCCAGCTGCGGCGCTCCGTAATGGCCGAAGATCAGCAGATAGGCGACAATCGCGTTCATGATGAACATGCCGATCGTGATGTAGAGAACGATCCCGCCCTTCTCCAATCCGGTCACGAAGCTGCGCAGAGCCATCAGTCCGAGCGCCGGGAACATGCCCCATTGCGCAATGCGCAGATAGCTCTGCGCATTGGCCGCGACATCGGGCGCCTGACCGAGGCCGAGCAGCATCGGTTCGCTAAACCAGAGCAGCGGCGCGACAACCGTGCAATAGGCAATCACCACCCACAGCCCCATGCGCACCGACCGGCGCACGCCGATCCTGTCGCCGTGGCCGAGCGCCTGCGCAACCAGCGGCACGACGGCACTGGTAAACCCGGTGCCAAAGATGAACACGACGAAAAACAGCTGCGTTGCGATGACCACGGAGGCCAGTTCGGTCGTCCCAAGCCAGCCGACCAGAATGACGTCGGTCGTATGGATCGCCATCTGCGCAAGCTGGGCTCCCACCAGCGGGATGCCGAGCGCAAACGTGCCGCGCAGATGCGACGACCAGGAACGATCCGTAATGACGGCGTCATGCGGCGCAGATGCACCGGCAGTGTTCGGCAAGCCCGACATCGATAAATCCTACAAATGGAAAAAGCCGCTTCCAGAAACGGTCAGCGGCACGGTACCCTGCCTATAAAGAAGGCATCGGGGTTCATCAAGGCTCGGCACCGATCCAGCAAAAATTGTAGGGCGAAGTTCACCAACGTTGATGGGTGACGTGACAGGTCTGACGGACCGATCGATGGGAGGATGGTGCGGCAAGGATTCTCGGCCTTGTCCATCGCCGCGGGCTGGTGCCGAATGCAGCCCGGCATAGGTCCCGGCTTTGCGGAGTCTAGCACGCCCAAACCGAGAAAGTGCGGGCGATCGGTTTCGCCGCCCACACGATTTTTCGAAGATTGATCTCTCAGTCACGGCTCTGCTGCTCGCCGGAGCAGCAGAGATCACTGCTCAGACATTGCCCGAGAACGTGTCGCAGGCCTTCATGTCGCCGGTGTCGAAGCCCTGCTTGAACCAGCGCATCCGCTGCTGCGAGGTGCCGTGGTTGAAGCTTTCCGGGACGACATAACCCTGACTGCGCTTCTGCAGCGTGTCGTCTCCGATCTGCTGGGCGGCGTTCAGAGCCTCCTCCAGATCGCCGCTTTCGAGAAAGCCCTTCTGCTGGGTCCGCTTGCCCCACACGCCGGCAAAGCAGTCCGCCTGAAGCTCGACGCGAACCGACATGCGGTTGGCCTCGGTCTCGCTCATATTCTGCCGCGCCTGGTTGAATTTCGGCAATACGCCGAGCAGGTTCTGGACGTGATGCCCGACTTCATGCGCGACCACATAGGCCTCGGCAAAATCGCCTCCGGCCCCAAGCCGCTGGCTGAGTTCCTTGAAGAACTCCGTATCCAGATAAACCTTGCGGTCACCCGGGCAGTAGAACGGGCCGCTTGCCGACGACGCAAAACCGCAGGCAGACCGAACCTGACCGCCGAAGAGAACCAGCGTCGGCTCCTCGTAACGAGCGCCGTTGCTCTGGAAGATTTCGTTCCAGGTGTCTTCGGTATCAGCAAGGACGGTGCGGACGAAACCGGTCATCTCGTCTTCAGCCGGCGTACGCGGCGCCTGCTGCGTGGTGCTGGTGCCCGTATCCATGCTGGTATCGCCGCCCGACAGAAGCGTCAGCGGATTGATGCCCGTGACCCAGCAGATGATCAGCACGACGACGATGCCGCCGATGCTCAATCCACCACCGCCACGTCCGCCGCCACCGATCGGGATGCGGAAACCGCCACCGCGGCCACCCATCGAGGCACCCCGTTGATCCTCGACATTGTCGGATTGCCGACGCCCTTTCCATTCCATATCGCACCCCAGGTTCTAATCTATTCGGTCGGAAATGATCCTTGACGACGATATAGAACAGGCCCGCCAAATATCCATGTCGGGATGTCAGGCTGTTGGCTCAGGCGACCCTCAGCTGCGCCTTGCTGGGCAGGAACACGGTGAGAAGGCCAATCGCCGGCAGGACGGCGCAGATGGAATAGACAAAACTGATGCCCCTGTGGTCGGCGATGATGCCGAGCACGGCGGCGGCGATGCCACCCATGCCGAAAGCGAGCCCGAAGAAGATGCCGGCGATCATTCCCACCCGGCCAGGGACCAGCTCCTGCGCCAGGACGATGATGGCCGGGAAAGACGACGCCATCAGCAGCCCAACGATACCCGACAGCACGATCGTCATCGGTAAATTGGCGAACGGCATCGCCAGCGTGAACGGCAGCACGCCGAGAATGGAGATCCAGATCACCACCTTGGAGCCGAACCGGTCGCCGATCGGACCGCCGATCAACGTGCCCAGCGCCGTCGCGCCCAGAAAGACGAACAGCATGATCTGCGACGACTGCACGGTGACGCCAAAGCGCTCGATAACGAAGAACGTGTAATAGCTGCCGATTGCCGCCATGTAGATGTTCTTCGAAAACGTCAGGATCGCCAGCACGACCAGTGCCACCATCACCGTGCGACGCGGCAGGCTGTGAATACCGAGGCTCTTCTTGCGCCCCTTGTTGGCCAGCATATGCGCCTTGTACCAGCGCGCGACCCAGGAGAGGATCACGATGCCGAGCAGCGCGATTGCCGAAAACCAGGCGACGCTGCCCTGCCCCATCGGCACGATGATGAAGGCGGCCAGCAGCGGCCCGATCGCCTGTCCGAAATTGCCGCCCACCTGAAAGGTCGCCTGCGCAAAACCATAGCGCCCGCCGGACGCAAGCCTCGCCACCCGCGACGATTCCGGATGAAACACCGCTGAGCCGATGCCGATCAGCGCAGCCGCCACCACAAGCATCAGATAGACATGCGAACCGGCGAGCAGAAACAGCCCCACAAACGTCGCCCCCATGCCGATCGGCAGCGAGTACGGAAACGGCTTCTTATCGGTGATGATGCCGATCACCGGCTGCAGCAGCGATGCGGTGCACTGGAAGGCCAGCGTCAGAATGCCGATCTGCCAGAAGTCGAGATTGTAGTCGGCCTTGAGCATCGGATAGATCGCCGAGATCATCGACTGCATGATGTCGTTGAGCATATGGCAGAAGCTGACCGCAAAAATGATCGGCATCACCGTCTTGTCCGCCTGGGCGGCGGAAGCCGAATTTTCCGGCTGCACGGTTGCAGCTGCATCAACGGGTCTGGACGTGGCATCCGCCATCGGGGCTCCTCCGCGCGGGTGTTCGTCCTTCAAGGATCGTTGCCGCTGCAAATATTGACGTATGCCAAGGATTAGAGCGGCAAATCAGGCCTGTCCATGTCAGGACGGGAGCAAACGGTACGATCGTGGTTCGGAAACGGGTCTCGTCGAGGCTGTGACAGAGCCTGGTTTTCCATTACCGGCGATCTGTTTGGTCCCCGTGTCAGCCGTTTGACGGCAACGATGGAAACGCCGGCGACGACCCCGCCTGCCAGCACATCGACAAAATAATGACTGGCATGCGAAACAGCCGCAACAGCCATCAGGATGTTGATCACCATCATCGGATAGCGCGCAAATCTAAGATCCCATGCGGCCCAGGCGCAAAGTGCGGCGACCGCGGCGTGCACGGATGGGAATGTCAAAATGCCGGCGACCTCCTCCATTCTGAAAATGAAATCAGGATCTGTCCTCAAGGCATTGAACTGATCGAGAAAGAAAAAGCTGAAATACGCGTTGATGCTTGTCAGTTGCTCTGGCTCGACACCGTAGACGACATAGGCTCCAAGTGCTGGAAACCAGATCGATATCACGCTCGAGATGTAGCATAGCACCGCGTATGCAATCGCCATCTGATAGGCACGCAGAGGACGACCCGTCGCGATGAGGACGACCGGAATCAGGAGCAACTGGAACGAAAACGACAGGTACGCGAGGCCGAGGATCTCAGCCAGCAACGGCCTTGCATCAACAAATGCTATGAACCCTCGCCATGACAGGCCAAGTGCCGCATCCCACGACATAAGCACCGCGTCCGCAGTCGGCATGCCGACCCGGATGCTGAGATAGGTAGAGACGAGTACCGGCACGATGAGAAGCAGAGTACAGGTGACCGTTTCGAGAACGAACGTCATCGCATTCAGCTTGCGGACGTGACAGTAAAACCCGACGACGACGAGCAATGCGACAAAGTAACCGGCGGACCTGCCGACGCCGGCATAATCCACTTTCAGTCCGGTAATCTGCGCCAATCCGAAAGCCACCACATAGGAGGCGACGGTGAGCGACAGCAACCCGTACCGCGCCCTGATCAGTTCCAAATCCATGACGTCAGACTACCTTGCACAAACAGCACGAGTGTATCCGTCGAAAGTTAAAACCAGCCTGACACCGAATGTTGCGTGTGCAACGTCCAATCCGGACAATTCCTGTCGATATGCTCAATTATGGGGTTCCGTTCCCCGGCACATTTCCCTATAAGCCGCGTCTAGCCAGAAAAAACATGCGCACGCCACCCGACCGGAGCTTCACGCCCCGTGCCGGTTTTTCGCGCAGAAAAAAGTGGATAGAGATCATGCCGAAGCGCCAAGACATCAAATCGATCCTCATCATCGGGGCGGGCCCGATCGTCATCGGCCAGGCATGCGAATTCGACTATTCCGGCACCCAGGCCTGCAAGGCGCTGCGCGAAGAAGGTTACCGGGTCATCCTGGTCAACTCCAACCCGGCAACGATCATGACCGATCCGGGCCTGGCCGACGCCACCTATATCGAGCCGATCACCCCGGAAGTGGTGGCCAAGATCATCGCCAAGGAACGCCCTGACGCGCTTTTGCCGACCATGGGCGGCCAGACGGCCTTGAACACGGCGCTTTCGCTGAAGAGAATGGGCGTGCTCGACCGCTACAATGTCGAGATGATCGGCGCCAAGCCCGCCGCCATCGACATGGCCGAGGACCGCGCCCTCTTCCGCGAAGCCATGAGCCGCATCGGCCTCGAAACCCCGAAGTCGATGCTGGCCAACGCCACCGACATCAAGGATGCGGACCGCAAGACGCACGAAGCCGAGCGCAACAAGGTCAAGGCCGAACTGTCCGGCGCCGAGCTCGACAAGGCGCTCGACGCGCTCGAAAACCAGTGGAACCTCGGCGAGACCGACCGCAAGCAGCGCTATATCAGCCACGCGATGGCGATTGCGGCACAGGCTATCGACGTCGTCGGCCTACCCGCCATCATCCGCCCCTCCTTTACCATGGGCGGCACCGGCGGCGGCATTGCCTACAATCGCTCGGAATTCTTCGAGATCATCGGCGGCGGCCTCGATGCCTCGCCGACCACCGAAGTGCTGATCGAGGAATCGGTTCTCGGCTGGAAGGAATACGAGATGGAAGTGGTCCGCGACACCGCGGATAACTGCATCATCATCTGCTCGATCGAAAACATCGACCCGATGGGCGTCCACACCGGCGACTCGATCACCGTCGCACCGGCCCTGACGCTGACCGACAAAGAATACCAGATCATGCGCAACGCATCGATCGCGGTCCTGCGCGAGATCGGTGTCGAGACCGGCGGCTCCAACGTCCAGTTCGCGGTCAATCCGGCCGATGGCCGTCTTGTCGTCATCGAAATGAACCCGCGCGTATCGCGTTCGTCGGCGCTCGCCTCCAAGGCGACAGGCTTCCCGATCGCCAAGGTCGCGGCAAAGCTTGCGGTCGGATACACGCTCGACGAACTCGACAACGACATCACCGGCGGCGCGACCCCTGCCTCGTTCGAACCGTCGATCGACTACGTCGTCACCAAGATCCCGCGCTTTGCCTTTGAGAAATTCCCGGGCGCCTCGCCGGTGCTGACCACCGCCATGAAGTCGGTCGGTGAAGTCATGGCGATCGGCCGTACCTTTGCCGAATCGCTGCAGAAGGCGCTCCGCGGTCTTGAAACCGGCCTGACCGGTCTCGACGAGATCGAGATCCCCGGCATGGAAGAGGGCGAAGGCTCCAAGAATGCCATCCGCGCCGCGATCGGCACGCCAACGCCGGACCGTCTGCGCCAGGTCGCCCAGGCTCTCCGTCTCGGTCTCTCCGAAGCCGAAGTGCATGAAGCCTGCAAGATCGACCCGTGGTTCATCGCCCAGTTCAAGGCGATCGTCGACATGGAAGCCCGCGTTCGCGAACACGGCCTGCCTGCTGACGCCGAGAACCTGCGCATGCTGAAGGCCATGGGCTTCTCAGACGCCCGCCTCGCCAGCCTGACCAAGAAACGCCCGAAGGAAGTCGCGGAACTGCGCAACGCGCTCAACGTGCGGCCGGTCTTCAAGCGCATCGATACCTGCGCTGCCGAATTCGCGTCGCCGACCGCCTACATGTACTCGACCTACGAGACGCCGTTCGTCGGCGAACTGCGCTCGGAAGCCGAAGTCTCGACCGCCAAGAAGGTCGTCATACTGGGCGGCGGTCCGAACCGCATCGGCCAGGGCATCGAGTTCGACTATTGCTGCTGCCACGCCGCCTTCGCCCTGAAGGATGCCGGCTACGAAGCGATCATGATCAACTGCAACCCGGAAACCGTATCGACCGACTACGACACGTCCGACCGCCTCTATTTCGAGCCGCTGACGGCTGAAGACGTCATCGAGATTCTCCGCGCGGAACAGGAAAAGGGCGAAGTCGTCGGCGTCATCGTGCAGTTCGGCGGCCAGACACCGCTGAAGCTTGCCGAAGCGCTCGAAAAGAACGGTATCCCGATCCTCGGCACGGCGCCCGACATGATCGACCTGGCCGAAGACCGCGACCGCTTCCAGAAGCTTCTGATGAAGCTCGACCTGACGCAGCCGAACAACGGCATTGCCTACTCGGTCGAGCAGGCCCGCCTCGTGGCGTCGGAAATCGGCTTCCCGCTGGTCGTTCGCCCATCCTACGTTCTCGGCGGCCGCGCCATGCAGATCCTGCATTCGGAAAGCCAGCTGCAGAGCTACCTGCTCGATACGGTGCCGGAACTGGTGCCTGAGGATATCAAGCAGCGCTACCCGAACGACAAGACCGGCCAGATCAACACCCTGCTCGGCAAGAACCCGCTTCTGTTCGACAGCTACCTGTCCAACGCCATCGAAGTCGATGTCGACTGCCTCTGCGACGGCACAGACGTCTATGTCGCCGGTATCATGGAGCACATCGAGGAAGCCGGCATCCACTCGGGCGACAGCGCCTGCTCGCTGCCGCCGCGCACGCTGTCCAACGCGATGATCGACGAACTGGAACGCCAGGCAACGTCGATGGCCAAGGCGCTCAACGTCGTCGGCTTGATGAACGTCCAGTTCGCCATCAAGGACGGCACCGTCTACGTGCTCGAAGTCAACCCGCGTGCCTCGCGCACCGTGCCCTTCGTGGCCAAGACTATCGGCGCCCCGATCGCAAAGATCGCCGCCCGTGCCATGGCCGGCGAAAAGCTCGACGCGATCTTTGCGGCCTACGGCACCAAGCCCGATCCGCGCAACCTGAAGCATATCGCGGTCAAGGAAGCGGTCTTCCCGTTTGCCCGCTTCCCCGGCGTCGACATCCTGCTCGGACCGGAAATGCGTTCGACCGGCGAAGTGATGGGTCTCGATACGGACTTCGCGCTCGCCTTTGCCAAGAGCCAGCTCGGTGCAAGCGTCGAACTGCCCCGCGACGGTGCGGTCTTCGTGTCGGTCCGCGACGACGACAAGCCACGCGTGCTGCCGGCCATCCGCATGCTGAAGGAAATAGGCTTCAAGGTCATCGCCACCGGCGGTACCGCCCGCTTCCTCGCCGAAAACGGCATCGAGTCGACCAAGATCAACAAGGTCTTGGAAGGACGCCCGCATATCGAGGATGCCATCCGCAACCGCCAAGTCCAGCTCGTCATCAATACGACGGATTCAAACAAGGCGATCTCGGACTCGAAATCGCTGCGCCGTGCAACGTTGATGCAGAAGGTGCCGTATTACACGACGATTTCAGGTGCCGAATCCGCTGCGATGGCGATCAAGGCGCTGAAGGCCGGCAATCTCGAAGTGCGGACGCTGCAAAGCTACTTCGCATAACACTCTCCGACGGGCGCTTCAGGCGCCCGTTTTCTTTGCTGGCCCCCGCGGTTGCCCGATCCTGAGACGTGCGGTAAATCCGCAAGCCGATATCTGGGAGAGGAACGATGCAGACGCCGTCGCAACATCCGGGCCACGAGCCTGCCGGTCGCCGGGAATGGATCGGTGCCTGCGTCCTGTCGATCGCCTGCCTGATCTACTCGATGGACTTGTCCATCCTTTTTCTCGCCGTCCCCGCGATCGTTGTGGATCTCGATCCGTCGGCGTCCGAACTGCTCTGGATCAACGATATCTACGGCTTCATGGTCGCGGGCTTTCTTGTCACCATGGGCACGCTCGGAGACCGGATCGGCCGCCGCCGCGTGCTGCTGATCGGCGCATTCGCCTTCGGGATCGCCTCGGCACTTGCCGCTTTCTCCTCGACAGCACAGGAACTCATCGCAGCCCGTGCGCTTCTCGGCATCGCCGGTGCGACGATCGCGCCCTCGACCCTGTCGCTGATCGTCAACCTGTTCAAGAACGAAGCCGAGCGAAACCGGGCGATCGGCATCTGGGGAACAGCTTTCGCACTGGGCGGACTAATTGGCCCGCTCCTCGGCGGCTTTCTCCTGCAGTATTTTCACTGGGGCTCGGTGTTTCTCATCAACATTCCGATCATGCTGGTGCTTCTGGTCGTCGCCCCGTTCCTCCTGCCGGAATACAAAAGCCCGGAAAGTGCCAAGCTCGATCTCGTCAGCGTCGTCCTGTCGCTCGCGACCGTGCTGCCGGTGATCTACGGCTTCAAGCACATGGCGGCAGATGGGTTCCAGAGCCAGCATCTGATCCCGATCGCGGTCGGCGTTGCGTTCGGCTACCTGTTCATCCGCCGTCAGAAGCGCCTGACGCAGCCTCTGATCGACCTCAAGCTGTTTGCCATCCCCGCCTTCACCGCCTCGCTTCTCGTCAATCTCGCGGGCATGTTCTTCGTCTTCGGGGTGTTTCTCTACCAGAACCTCTTCCTGCAGTTCGTGCTCGGCCTGTCGCCGCTCGAAGCCGCCCTCTGGTCGATCCCGTCATCGATCGTCTTTACCGTCATGTCACTACAGGCCTACCGTTTCACCAACCGGTTCGGTCCGGTCAACACCGTCCTGATCGGTCTCATCATCAACGCGGCCGGCATGTTGTCCATGTCGATCGCCGCCTATTCCGAGAGCCTCTACGGCGTCCTCGGCTCGACCATGTTCATCGCCATCGGCTTTGTGCCCGTCGTTTTGACGACGACTGGCCTGATCGTTGGCACGGCGCCGCCGGAACGCTCCGGCTCGGCCTCGGCGATTTCCGAAACCAGCGCCGAATTCGGCGGCGCTCTCGGCGTCGCCCTTCTCGGCAGCTTCGGCACTTTGGTTTACCGCATTCTGATGGATGGCGCCGATGTAACCGGCCTTAACCCGGCCCAGGCCGCGACGGTCAGGGCGACAATCGGCGGCGCCGTCGAGACGGCACGCGGGCTCGGTGGCGCCGCTCTTCAGGCAGGCGAAGGCCCGGTCTGGCTGGAGGCCGCCCGGCAATCCTTCTCGACGGGTTTTGCCAGCTGCTGCCTCCTCGCCTCACTGGTCCTGCTTATCCTCGCAGCGACCGCCCGCACGATCTACGCCCGCGCCCATATCGACGAAAGCGCGATCGGCTCGGGACACTGAACGCGCTCAGATATAAACGAGCCTTGTCCTGTTGAAGCAGAGCCGCAAGGTGCGGAAGACGTAGAACACAAGACCGATCCCGAGCGTCACGATGGAGATCAGGATCCAGATCAGGATGTGACCTATCATCTCCGCCAGGTTGAGTTCACATTCGAGCCGCGCGATCCGCTGGCCGTCCCGGCCGATCAGGTAGGTCTTGTTGATGATGCTCTTGTAGAAGTAGTAAACCGCGAAGAACGCACCGATCCCAAGTGTCAACACACTGATGATCACCCAGAGTATGATATACCCGACCGCCTCCATTAGCGAATATTCGCACCGAAGCGTGGAGCCGAAAGGTTGCGTCTTGAATGGCGGTGTGACCGCGACGTCTGTATTCGACATATTCCCCAGCTATAGTCTTGAGAGACCCCGCCGAATACAGCTTTCATTTCAAGACGAAGTCAATTGAAACCTGGGCCCACCAATGAAGCTGATGCTTCGCTTACGAAGCCAGGCGTCCGATCGCCACGATATCCTCTTTGAACCGCGCCACCTCCTCCGCCTTTCGCCCTTCATTGGGAATGCGAAGCAGGTAGGACGGATGCACGGTGACGAACAGCATCCGTCCGTTCTCCATGGCGATCGGTCTGCCCCGCACGTCCTCCAGCTTGTGGCGCATCTCGGTGAGTGAAAACAGCGCGGTCGCACCCATCGCGACGACCAGCTTCGGCTGCACCAGATCGAGTTCTTGGACGAGCCACCAGCGACACTGCTGCACCTCGCCCATATTTGGCTTCTGGTGAATGCGCCGCTTGCCGCGTGGCTCGTATTTGAAATGCTTCACCGCATTGGTGATGTAGAATTGCGTCCGGTCGATCCCGGCCGCGCTCACCGCCTCGTTGAACACTTTGCCCGCCGGCCCGACGAAGGGGCGCCCGGCCAGATCCTCCTGATCGCCCGGCTGCTCGCCGACGATCATCACCTTGGCATTGACAGGCCCCTCGCCGAAAACCGTCTGGGTCGCCATGCAATGGAGGTCGCAGCGGGTGCAGCGACGTGCTTCCTCCCGCAAGGCCTCGATTGTACCGGCGGTCGGCCCTTCTGGCATTGGCACCCGTGCTGCGGCTTCCTGGATGCGATGGTGGAACGCCAGGGGTTCGCTCGCCGCCTTGCGTCCCATCTCGATCACACTTGCCTCGGCGCTGGCGATCATGCCCGGAATAAGCTCTGCCTCGGGCAGGTTCTTCCAGTACTTCTTCGGCATTTCCGACATCATCATCTTCACCTTCAGCCGCGCGGGGTTGAAGATATTGGCATAGTACGTCCGCCACAGATCGTCCGTGTCGTCGCGAAGGTCTGGCTTTTCGGCGGGCTCATCGCTGGTCCGCAGGGTCTCGCCATCCCAGGACGCCGAACCCCTGGGCGTCACGATCAGCCAGTCCATGTCGTTGAAACGACGCTGGAAAAACGGGGCCACACGGTCGATGATAAAATGATCAGGCTCGAACCAGGACACAAAGCGCCGGCGTCCGGCAACACCCTCCGGCAGTGGAATTTCCTTGAAACGGACGAAGGCGGTCATCTTGTGATAGTCGCGGCCGATCGACTTCGACACCCGGTTTGCCGCCACCACATCTGGATCGGTCGCCATACCCAGAAAATTGCGCCCGTGCGCCATGCGAAACAGCATCCGGTAGAGAAGCGAGAACCGCGTCGGATCGGAATGGCAGATGACCGAGGCGGCAAGCTTCAGAAAGGCTGGAGGAACACCCTGCGTCACCGGCTTGTCGACAGGCGCAGGCAACTGGTTGCCGTCCAGCCCGAACAATCCGTCCGTGTCGTCCATCGTGCGCCACTCGACGCGATCAGGTGCGATGCCGGCCGCCAGATAGGCACGCGCAGCATCGCGCCACTCGGTCAGATCGCCTCTCCCCCGCAACAAGACTCGGTACATCATAGAAGCGACAGCTGCTCCGGCTTTGGCTGGAACATGGATCGCAGATCGGCCCGGTCGGCAAGCTTGCGCGGTGTCCACCCTTCGCAGGTGATAAAGGGCTGTACCTTCTTCAGAGACACGCTCAACCGCTTTAAATCCTCCAGACGCAGCTTGCGAAACCGCCGCGACGAAAGGATCGCTCCGACGGTCTTGGTCCCGAAACCCGGCACCCGCAGCAGCGTCTCCTTGTCCGCCCTGTTCACATCGACCGGGAACTTGTCGCGGTTGCCGAGCGCCCATGCAAGCTTCGGATCAAGGTCCAGATCCAGCATGCCGTTTTCCGTGGACGCCGTAATCTCGCCGATCTCGAACCCGTAGAACCGGTAAAGCCAGTCAGCCTGATAGAGCCGATGCTCGCGCATCAACGGCGGCTTGATCAGCGGCAGTGTCTTCGACGAGTCCGGGATCGGGCTGAAGGCGGAGTAATAGACGCGCTTGAGGCTGTAGCTGCCGTAAAGCCTGGCGCTCGTCCCGAGAATGGTCGCGTCGTTGGCGCCGTCTGCCCCGACGATCATCTGCGTGCTCTGGCCGGCAGGCGCGAACCGCTTGCGACGCTTGGTCTGCAGCGTCGGGTCGCGCATCTCCTCGATCTTCAGCCGCAGATCGCCCATCGAGCGACGAATATTGGCGGGCCGCTTTTCCGGCGCAAACTGGCTGATCCCGGCATCGGTCGGCAGTTCGATGTTGATCGACAGACGGTCGGCATAAAGCCCCGCCTCCTCGATCAGCTGCTGCGAAGCTTCTGGGATCGTCTTCAAATGGATGTAGCCGCGAAAATTATGAACGGTCCGCAATTCCCGCGCGATCCGCACCATGTCGCCCATCGTGTGATCGGACGAGCGGATAATCCCCGACGACAGGAACAGACCCTCGATATAATTGCGCCGATAGAATTCCAGCGTCAGCCAGATAACCTCTTCGGGCGTGAACCGGGCGCGCTCGACATTGCTGGAGGAACGATTGATGCAGTAGGCGCAATCGTAGATGCAGAAATTCGTCATAAGGATTTTCAGAAGCGAGATGCAGCGGCCATCCGGGGCATAGGCATGGCAGATGCCGGACCCCTCGGTCGAACCCAATCCGCCGGATACCGACGAATCTCTCTTTGATGTCCCGCTGGAGGCGCAGGAGGCGTCGTACTTGGCAGCGTCCGACAGGATCGCCAACCGTTCTTTCAGCGACTTCTTCATTAGTGCGTTCTCTATATGTTCTTTACGACTGCGTCAACCCGTTGACAAATCGAGGGACGTTTGATTCATTCAACTCCAGCTGGCGCATCTGACACCATTTCGATTTTCCTAGCGGGAGCAGTCGAAATTCTGTTATGATGCCCTAAATTCAGATGCTGCAGATGGTTCCGAAGTTACCGCTCCGGAACCTGTTTCTTTTTGTGTCCGCGGCATCCGCGGACATGCGCCTTAAGGACAAGAAAATGGTTGAAAAGGTACCGATGACGCCGAAGGGGTTTACCCAGTTGCAGGAAGAACTGCGCTGGCGCCAGCAGGAGGAGCGTCCCCGCATCATCGAAGCGATTGCGGAAGCGCGCGCCCATGGTGACCTTTCGGAAAACGCCGAATACCACGCGGCCAAGGAAGCCCAGAGCCACAATGAAGGCCGCATCGGCGAGCTGGAAGATTTCACGGCCCGCGCCGAAGTGATCGACCTCTCCAAGATGTCCGGTTCCACGATCAAGTTCGGCGCAACCGTCAAGCTGATCGATGAAGATACCGAAGAGGAAAAGACCTATCAGATCGTCGGCGATCAGGAAGCCGACGTGAAGGCTGGCCGCATCTCGATCTCTTCACCCATCGCCCGTGCCATGATCGGCAAGGAGAAGGGTGACAGTATCGAAGTCGTCGCCCCTGGCGGCTCCAAGGCCTACGAGATCCTCGCCATCTCCTGGGGCTGATCGCTCGTGGAAACGTCTGGCGAAGTCGCCACGGAGATGGGCAGCGGTATCGCTCCCGGCTCCGTGGTCGATATATCCGATATCGAAGTGATCGCGCCGAACTTCAAGAAGCGGCTCTCCGGCGTGACGTCCACGATCGTCCAGCTGATTCCGGTGCAATGGGCAAAGGGTCAGAAGATCGCGGTCTTGGGACCTGGCCTGCCCTCCCACCTTCCCCACATCCGCTATGCCGACCTTGCCGCGCTGTGGTCACCGCCATCAGGGCGGCGCGCCCGTGTCTGGCATGCCCGCCGCAATATCGAGATGCTGCCCGGCCTCTTCATGCGCGATGTGCTGCGGATGCCGCTGAAGCTCTTGTTTACCTCCGCCGCGCAACGAACCCATTCCGCCTGGACGGGTTTTCTGATCAGCAAGATGGATGCGGTCGTCGCGACGTCTGCACGATCGGGTTCATACCTGAAAGTGCCCTATAAGGTGGTGCACCACGGCGTCGATCTCGATCTCTTCCGTCCCTCCGGCCCATCCGACCCTTCCTCCCCGGCAGATGGTTTCGGCAAGCATCTGATCGGCTGCTTCGGGCGCGTTCGGCATCAGAAGGGCACAGACCTTTTCGTGCGCGCCCTGATCGAACTGTTGCCGTCCTATCCCGAATGGACGGGCGTCGTCTGCGGGCGTGTCACGCCGGACAACAAGGTTTTCGGCGATGCGTTGAAAGCCGATGTCGCCATGAGCGGTCTGACAGATCGCATCCTGTTCATGGGCGAAGTGGACGACATCAAACCTTGGTACCGTCGCCTGTCTCTGTATGTGGCGCCGTCCCGTAATGAAGGCTTCGGACTGACGCCGCTCGAGGCGATGGCATCGGGAACCGCAGTCGTTGCAAGCGATGCCGGCGCCTATTCCGAAATGATCGTCGAAGGTGAGACCGGATCGGTTGTTCCGGCCGGCGATTACACGGCGCTTCGCGATGCACTTCGCACCTATTTCGAAAACCCTGCACTGGCCGGCCAGCAGGGCTGGAGCGGTCGCGAGCATGTGCGCGTCGCCTTCGCCATCGAAAAGGAAGCCAACAGTCTGGCGGAAATCTACGAAACGCTTTTGGAGACCAGACCATGAAAACTTCAGAGGTATTCGGTGCCACGCAACCGGTCCGGCTCTGCCCGCATCTGCATGGAGGACGCTTCAAATGACGGAACTTTCTGCCGGGATGGCGCAGCACAGACCGACGACGAGCGGCCTTTTGAGCGAGGGAGACTGGCAGCAGTTTTTCGCCGGCTATAGCCACATCGTCCTTGTCGCCAACAGTGACGAGCAGAACTTCAACGAGATCCACGCCGCCTATCCGGAAACGACGCTGTTCGTCTTTTTCAACTACGTCAGCAAGGTGCTGAAAACGCCGTTCACGCGCAATTCGCTGCTGGTGGCACGCACCAGCCGCGTCGGGTCCGAACTGATCTACGACAACGCTCTCGACAAGGTGCTGGCCCTGCTGCCGGGCCCCGGGTTTACCGGCGTCATGAGCATGCGCGCCGCCACGATGGAACAGGTGACGGAACCGGCCGAGTTCGGCGGCGTCGCAGCAGGTGCCATCGACCTTTGCAGCTACCTCGAAGATTTCTACCCGCGCGACCATACCGCCAGTTCCGGCTTCGCGCTTTCGGTCTGGCTCTGCGAGAAGGTGCCGCAGGCCAAGGTCGTGCTTTGCGGTTTCTCGGGACGCCGCAGCCGCAAGTGGCAGATGTTCCACATCCACGACTGGACGTTCGAACAGTCGGTGCTGCAACTGCTCGCCAACAGCGACAAGCTCGAAATGGCAGGAAGAACAGCTTTCAATCCCTACAAGGCGCTGTCGCGCCACTTCCCCGATATCGACAACAGCAACTTCGTGTTCGCGGCGATCCAGGTTCTTTCCGAACGGCTGGAAAACAGCAACCGCAACCTCGGCAAGCTGATCACGATCACCATGCCGCTTCGCGTCATCTACAATCTCGCAAGAGGTATGCGGATCAGGTCCAAGAAGGACAGGCTGGTGAAGCAGCGCAAAAAGCAGCGCGCAAAGAATGGCGAGCCATCCTGAACCCGGGACAACTCACGCTGCTGCTACCACCATCCGCTGCGATCGCGGTGGTGGAGCGCTCGTAAACGGCTGAATGCCGTGTCGTTCTCCTGCAGGCGGTCGTAGATCGCCTTCGCGATCGCGCCGGCAATCCCCTGTTTGAAAAACGGATCGAGCCGCCAGCGCATGTTTCGCAGCGTGTCGTCGGTCCCCACCTTGAACAGATACATCCCGTTGAACCTGTGCATCGGCGCACCTTGCGTCTGTTCGATAGCATCTTGCGAGACAGGACGCTCGTCGCCGCCATGGATAAAGCGGTCGGTCTCGTAAACCTTGATCGTGTTGGCAAGCGAGGAGCCGATCATGGCGATCGCCCTTGCCGTCAGGTCCTCGTCGAGATCGGCGATGCTGTCGCTCGCGGAGATCAGCCAACGCAGATCGAGATGCGCGGTGAGGAACGGCGCTTCATTCTCCCACAGGGTCTTGAACTGCTGGTACGTCTCCCGGACATTATATTCGCGCCGCATGAGGACGATAAGCTGCGCATGATAGAACAGCAGCTCCGGCTGGCCTTTGAACTCCAGTCTCAGGTTCGCCATGTGATCGTCGAGCGACTTCTGCTTGCCCGACCGGTGCTCGCGGTCCGAATCCTCGATCAGCCGCTGCTTCATGCCCGCGTAATCCTGGTCGAGCTTGGCGTATTTCGCAGCTCCCCAGCGCTTGCGGTAGCGGTTGAAGGACAGCAGTGCCTCAAGCTTACTCTTCTTGCGTACCACGCACGTTCTCCAAGTCTTGCTGCCGTAGCCTCGGCAGTCCTGTCTACACCGGTAACCTCGTCAGCCCGCCGCCCGCAGGTGTTCGATAAGCCGGTGCGGCAGATGGGTGTGAAATTTCGTTATCATCACGTCAGTCAGCGCCTGGCGAAGCTCGATGCTGAGTTCGTCCTGGCTCTGGATACATCCGAACGGGGCGCTACCCTGTTCGATCATGGCGAGCACAGGTGCGGTCGCCCGCTTCTGCCGCGGCTTGATATAGGCCGTGCGGTGTTCGGGTAACGGGGTCGCGCCAAAGCGCTCCATCTCGAGATGATTGGCAAGCGCAACCGGCGAATGCTGGGCGATGTTGCGAAAGCGATGGGAGAGCTGCTGGCGAAGCACGTCGGGATGCGCTGCATAGTAATCGGCAAGCGTTGAGCGTCTGACCGCGTGAAAGTAATGGCCGACCTGCAGAAACCGGTTCTTCGCACCCGCCAGCTCTGCCCCCTTCTCCTGCGCGACGGTAAAGCTCGGAACAGCGTTGGACGCTTCCGCCCGCTGCCGCTTGAACCACTGCAGGCACTGCTTGAGGCGGGATCGCAATCCGCTTTTCACGCGCCCGTAAATCATCGGCTTGCCGTCGCGAAAGAACGCGGAGGCAGATGTCGGAGCGTTCAGAAAGAAGTCGTCATTGCTGTAGACGAAATTCTCGCAAAGCCCCGGAATATTCCAGACCGCAGCCTCGATCGACAGCGAGTTGAACGTCGGCAGCACGGCCGGAAGCCCGTCGAAGACCACGTTGTGATCAACGATGGCGATGAAATCTTCCGTGCAGAAACCCGCCTGCGCAAAACTGTCGACGAATTCCGGCTTCTGCCCGTCCGTGACGATGTGAATTTTGGTGATGAACGGCGCGTATTTCAGCACGGAGGCGATGAGATAGTAGATCTCGCCGTTATCGGCAAACCGCGTCGGGCTGGATGCCACCGCGTGCGAACTCGACGCAACGTCATCGTATTGCAGGCACTTCGCGCGATGATCCGGGTCCGAACCATCAACCCAGGTGATCACAAGCTCGATGTCGTGGCTGGACATGCTCTGGTTCCTGCTCCCTGCCCCTCGGACGATCTCGATCGAGACGACCCTAGATCTGCACGACCGGCGCATCCTTGACCTGCCGGATCGTCAGCATGGTGCGAACCGTATCGACATTGTCGACCGCGGTCAGATCCTCGATGACGAAATCCTGGAAGACGGTGAGGTTCTCGGCCACGCATTGCAGCAGGAAATCGGTCTCGCCGGAGACCATCCAGGCCTGACGCACCAAGGTCCGCGTTTCCATATCCGCCGCGAAGGCCTTCAGCTTGCTGTCCGACTGCTGCTTCAGTCCCACCATGCAGAAGGCGACAAGATCGTATCCGAGCAGCGACGCCTGCAGCATGGCGCGATAACCCTTGATGATGCCGTTCTCTTCCAGCTTGCGAACGCGCCGCAGACAGGGCGGCGCCGATATGCCGACCCGTTCGGACAGCTCAACATTGGTCATGCGTCCGTCCTTCTGCAATTCGCGAAGGATCTTCAGGTCGATGGTATCGAGTTCGACTTTCACGACCATGTGTAGTGCCTGCCTTCAAAATTGACGGGAGCACGCAGGCTCCCGGGTATCCATCTCGGTGTCGCGAAGACATACAATAACATCGTTCCGACGCAAGAAAATTTCGCGCGCCGGTCCAGTTGTTGTCAACCGAGGTGCACGTGGAGACACATCCAATCGCAGTTGACCTGCCGTTTCCGCCGGGCGGTTCCAACTGTCTTGTTGTTATCGCAAGGCTGCCCTTGCAATGTTGCATGGATGGCCCTTACATGACGTGTCAAAAGCGGCAGACCGAATAATGGCTTCCTATATGAGGAAGCGGCGCCAGGCGCCCGACACGGTCTTGGAAAGGAAACGTCATCATGTCCGCCCGTCATACAGAGGTTCTGATCATCGGTTCCGGCCCCGCCGGCTATACAGCTGCGGTGTACGCAGCGCGTGCGATGCTGAAGCCGGTCTTGATTGCAGGCATGGAACAGGGTGGTCAGCTGATGATCACCACGGACGTTGAAAACTATCCGGGCTTTGCCGATCCGATCCAGGGTCCCTGGCTGATGGAGCAGATGCTGCAGCAGGCGGTCCATGTGGGCACCGAGATCGTCAACGATCTCGTGACCGAGGTCGAGATGAATCATCGCCCCTTCACGGTCCGCACCGATTCCGGCACCGTCTGGACTGCCGATACGATCATCATCGCGACCGGTGCGAAGGCCAAATGGCTCGGCATCGAAAGCGAGCAGCAGTTCCAGGGTTTTGGCGTTTCCGCCTGCGCCACATGCGACGGCTTCTTCTATCGCAACAAGGATGTGATCGTGGTCGGCGGCGGCAACTCCGCAGTCGAGGAAGCGCTCTATCTCTCCAATATCGCGAAGACCGTGACGGTCGTCCACCGGCGTGACTCGTTCCGTTCGGAAAAGATCCTGTCCGAGCGCCTGTTCCAGCGCCCCAACGTCAAGGTCATGTGGAACACCGAAATCGCCGAGGTCACCGGCAAGCCGGCCCGCGCGCCACTGCCGCCATCGGTCGAGGGTGTGCGCCTGCGTGATACCAGGACCGGCACGATCTCCGATCAGCCGATCGACGGCGTGTTCGTGGCGATCGGCCATGCGCCGGCGACCGAACTCTTCAGGGACAAGCTGAAGATGAAAAACGGCGGCTATCTCTGGACGGCGCCTGATTCAACAATGACCGACGTTCCCGGCGTGTTTGCCGCGGGCGACGTCACCGACGACACCTTCCGACAGGCGATCACCGCCGCCGGCATGGGCTGCATGGCAGCGCTCGAAGCCGAACGTTACCTCGCCGGCATTCAGCCGGTTGCCATTGCTGCGGAGTAAGCATGGGCGTACCTCTCGACTGGGACAAGCTGCGCATCTTCCACGCTGCGGCGGAGGCGGGATCCTTCACCCATGCAGCAGACAAGCTGCATCTGTCCCAGTCGGCAATCAGCCGGCAGGTCAGCGCGCTGGAACAGGACGTCGGCGTCAAACTGTTCCACCGCCACGCCCGCGGCCTCATCCTCACCGAACAGGGCGAGCTTCTTTATCGTACCGCCCATGACGTGCTCTTAAAGCTCGAAACCGTGAAGATGCAGCTGACCGAGACGACGGAAAAGCCGTCGGGCAAGCTGCGCGTCACGACGACGGTCGGCCTTGGCCAGGGCTGGCTCACCGACAAGGTGCAGGAGTTCCTGCAGCTTTATCCGGAAATGTCGATCCAGCTCATCCTCGATAACGAGGAAGTCGACGTCAACATGCGCCATGCGGACTGCGCCATCCGCCTTCGCCAGCCGCAGCAGTCGGACCTGATCCAGCGCAAGCTGTTCACCGTCCACATGCACGTCTATGCAGCCCCGTCCTATATCAACCGCTATGGCGAACCGCAGTCGGTCGAGGATCTCGACACCCACCGCATCATCTCCTTCGGCGAGCCTGCCCCGAATTACCTTCTCGACGTCAACTGGCTCGAATCCGCCGGCCGTTCTTCGGACAACACCCGCACGCCGCATCTGCAGATCAACAGCCAGACCTCCATCAAACGAGCCTGCCTGCTTGGCATCGGCATCGCTTGCCTGCCCGACTATATCGTCGGCCGCGACCCTGGGTTGATCCAGCTGACGCTGAGCGCCGACATCCCTTCATTCGACACTTACTTCTGCTACCCGGATGAAATGAAGAACGCTGCCAAGCTGAAGGTCTTCCGCGATTTTATCGTCGCCAAGGCGCGTAACTGGAATTTCTGATCGCTGTCGAAGACGTTTCGCTCAGAATGGGCACCGGGATTCTCGCAGCGATTTCATACACGACTCAGTGACTAGAGTAAGCTGTGCAGAACGTGCATGGCAGTCCTGCGCAAAAAAGCGTTGCCGCTTGCCCAAAAAACCATCATATCGCACTCAGCTGATGCATATGGTGGCTTTCCTCCCAGT
This sequence comes from Rhizobium sp. Leaf306, assembly GCF_001423425.1. Taxonomy (GTDB): domain Bacteria; phylum Pseudomonadota; class Alphaproteobacteria; order Rhizobiales; family Rhizobiaceae; genus Neorhizobium; species Neorhizobium soli. The sequence goes on along the minus strand of NZ_LMNX01000002.1, from coordinate 411,952 downwards.
TCCACCGCAGCAGCTGTTCCCCTCTGGAGGTTGTTTTTAACCTTCATAATTATAAGGGCCCTGGAGTGATCCGGTGGCCCTCTTTTTTTGCCCTGCTGTTGGCCGCCCCGCCGCAGTTCTCGGCTGCCTGCCAGAGTAATTGGACCGAAACGGTCAATATTTCGGCCACCCCCCTTGCTCTCACAAATCGCTGCGCCCATATAGGGGTCAGCCGGAGCAATTGATGACGTCCCCGTCATCAGCGCCGGCTGTTCCCCTCTGGAGGTTTTAGACCTTCACACCTGACGGGCCTCGGAGCAATCTGGAGGCCCTTTTTTTTGCCTTCCTCCAAAAAAATGGGAACGTCATTCCTTTAAATCGCCTTCAGACGATCTATATATCGGTTAGAGACGATATGGAAAGACGATGGATCGCACCGAGATACTGAAAGCACTGTCCCATCCGACGCGGATTGAGTTCCTCGAATGGATGAAGCAGCCCGAGCAGCATTTTTCCGATCAGGATCATCCGCTCGAAATGGGCATCTGTGCCAAGCAGTTCGAAAGACGATGTGGTCTGTCGCAATCGACCGTCTCTGCGCACCTTTCGACCCTCGAAAAAGCCGGCCTCGTGAAGACGAGCCGGGTTGGTCAATGGGCGTTCTACAGCCGCGACGAGGAGAAGATCGCAGACTTCGTGACCAATCTTCGCTCCGCCCTCTGAATGCCACCCCTTAACTCAATCACTCCCAAAGCAGCATGGAAGGATATTCCTGTGACCTCACTCTTTGAACCGGTAAAGTTCGGCGACATCGAACTGAAGAACCGCGTCGTCATGGCGCCGCTCACCCGCAACCGTTCGCCGAAGGCGATCCCCAACGATCTCAACATCGCCTATTACGAACAGCGCGCCTCCGCGGGCCTCATCATCACCGAGGGCACCCCGGTCAGCCAGCAGGGACAGGGCTATGCCGACGTTCCGGGCCTTTACCTCGCTCCGGCCATCGACGGCTGGAAGAAGGTGACGGAAGCCGTTCACAAGAAGGGCGGCAAGATCGTTACCCAGATCTGGCACGTCGGTCGCGTGTCGCATACCTCGCTGCAGCCGAATGAAGGCGCACCCGTCGCGCCGTCCGCACTGGGCGCCAAGGGCAAGACCTACATCATCAACCCGGATGGCAGCGGCGCGTTTGCCGATACATCGGAGCCGCGCGCTCTCGAACTTTCCGAAATCCCGGGCGTCGTTGCCGATTTTGCTGCCGGTGCAAAGGCTGCGATCGAGGCCGGCTTTGACGGCGTCGAAATCCACGGCGCCAACGGCTACCTCATCGACCAGTTCCTGAAGACTGGCGCCAACCTCCGCGAAGACGAATACGGTGGCTCCGTCGAGAACCGCGCCCGGTTCGCGCTCGAAGTCGTTGACGCCGTTGCTGCAGCCATCGGCAGCGGCCGCGTCGGCATTCGCCTGTCGCCAGTTACGCCTGCCAACAACATCACCGAAGATGCGCCGCAGACGGTCTTCGATTATCTCGTCAAGGAACTGGCGACCCGCAACCTGTCCTTCATCCACGTCATCGAGGGTGCGACCGGTGGTGACCGCGACTATGTCCAGGGCGGCAAGCCGTTCGATTACCAGGAGCTGAAGGATACCTACCGCAACGCTGGCGGCACTGGCGCCTGGGTGGTCAACAATGGCTACGAAAAGGATACGGCTGAAAAGGCTGTGGCCAGCGGCTATGCGGATGGCGTCGCCTTCGGCAAGCTGTTCATTGCCAACCCGGATCTGGTCGAGCGTTTCAAGACAAACGCGCCGCTCAACGAGCCGGACAAGAACACATTCTACGGCGGCGGCGCAAAGGGTTATACCGACTACCCGTCGCTTGAATCAGCAGAAGCCTAAGCTTTAGGCTCTACTTCCTGAAATCGGCCATGCCTGGCACAAACCCCGGGCATGGCCTTCTTTTTGGTCGCAGCGAATGCTTAGCGCGCGTCCGCCTGATCGCCATCCACAACTTCGGCTTCGGGACGGTCACCGCCGTCGCTGTGCTCCGTGTGCCAGACGCCCTTTGCGTCCTGCCAGCTGATCTCTTCGGGCTCACCACCCACCTGCTGTTCCGCAGCCACAATCCGGGCCGCCTGCAGCGCGTCGTTGTGGTTCGGGAATGTTTCGGAATAAACGTCGCCCAGTCGATAGGCCCAGCCGCCATCATGTGGCACGATTGTGTAAACGACCTTGGTCATAGATCCTCCTGTATGTTTTTTCGTGGCTGCCCCGACCGGTCTCGGTCCAGAAGGCCGCGTAGAGCAAAAAAGCCGGAATACGCCGCGAAGTTCCTTCCACTGGCGAGGATAATGGCACCAAAGACCGATTATCGCAAACCGTCCTCTGTGCAGGTCGACCGACAACCCTAGTTTCTCCGAGATCGTTTCCAGGAGCTTCCAGTGCAAATCGCGACCCACCTCCGGCAGGAGAAATTCCTGCTGATCGCCCTCGTTGTCGCCATTCTCGGCTTCTTCATCGAACACTCAATTCTGGAGGCCGGAAAGACGGTGTCGCTGATCGCAGCAGCGCTCTTCGTCGGCGTGATCGTGCTTGCATCCACACGCGTCGCCCATCATGCGGAGGTTTTGGCGCACAAGGTTGGCGACCCCTATGGCACGATGATCCTCACCCTGTCCGCGGTGGCGGTCGAGGTCCTGATCCTCGCCATCATGATGGGTTCGAATTCCTCACCGACGCTGGTGCGCGACACGATCTATTCGGCCGTGATGCTGGATATCAACGGCATTCTGGGCCTCGCGGCCCTGCTCGGTGGCCTACGCCATGGCGAGCAACCCTATAACGACGATTCAAGCCGCACCTACACTGTCATGATCATGACGGCGGTAGGCATTTCGATGATCGTGCCGGAATTCGTACCGCGTGAAAGCTGGCACTACTATTCCGCCTTTACCATCTGCGCGATGATCGCGCTCTACGGCGTCTTTCTCAAGATGCAGGTCGGGCCGCACAGCTACTTCTTCAGCTACACCTATCCGCGGACCCAGAAGGCGGCAGCCGCCGGGACAGCGTCCGCGCCTCAGGAGGAGGCCGCCGAGGATTCCGCGGCCGTATCGATCGGCATCATTCTTCTGGGCGTTCTGATCATCGGCTTCCTGGCGGAATTCATGTCGGTCTTCATGGGCGAAGGCCTGGAAGGCTCCGGCGCCCCGATCGCACTGACCGCCGTGGTTGTCGCCGCCATCTCCGCCGCGCCGGAAATCCTGACCGCCATGCGGGCGGCGCTCAAGAACAGGATGCAGTCGGTCGTCAACATCGCCATGGGCGCGTCGCTCTCGACGGTCATTCTCACCGTCCCGGTCATGGAAGGCATCGCGCTCTATACCGGCCAGCCCTTCATCATGGCGATGACGCCGGTCCAGACGGTGATGGTGGCGATCACGCTCGTGGTTGCGGCGATCAACCTCAACGACGGCCAGACCAATGCGATCGAGGGCATGACCCATTTTGTGCTGTTTGCGACCTTCATCATGCTGACGATGATCGGATTGTGACATCTGCAATAAAGAAGAGTTGAACACCCTGTGTTCGGTCTTCGGGACTGGCCGCCCTAGATGGGACAATGGCTGGCGAGCGATCGCCACTGAAAGGCATCAAGACAAAGTCCGGAGGTGACCCATGAAACGCACGAACATCTTCCTTGCAGGCACGGCCCTGGCTCTCGCACTGGTCGGCGCTCCCGCAATGGCGCAAACCGGTGGCAAACCGGTTGAAACAAGCGCTCCAAATGCGAAGGATCAAAAGCCTGCCTTCACCGGTCAGACCCGCGCAGCGCAGCCGGCGGAAATGCCTCAGATCGCCACCGAAGTCGTTGCCGAAGGGCTTCCGCACATCTGGTCTATGGAATTTCTCCCCGATGGCCGCATGCTCGTGACCGCAAAGGAAGGCGCGATGCATATCATCAAGGACGGCAAGCCCGGCCCTGCGATCGAAGGCGTTCCGAAAGTCCTGTCCGCTGGCCAGGGCGGTCTTCTCGATGTGGCGCTCGCACCGGACTACGAAACATCCGGAATGATCTTCTTCTCCTTCTCAGAAGAGCGTGAAGACGGCAACGGCACATCCGTCGCCTCCGCCAAGCTCGTCGCCAACGACGATGGCGGCGGCAAGCTGGAAAACGTCAAGGTGATCTTCCAGCAGATGCCAAGCTATGACGGCAACAAGCATTTCGGCTCGCGCCTCACCTTTGGCCCCAACAACGAGCTCTATGTCACGGTCGGCGAGCGGTCCGATCCGGAGCCGCGTGTCCAGGCACAGGATCTCAAAAGCGGTCTTGGAAAAGTCTTCCGCATCGACATGGACGGCAAGGCCCTCCCCGACAATCCATTCGTTGATCAGGCCGAAGCGCGGCCGGAAATCTGGTCCTACGGCCACCGCAATCTCCAGTCAGCAGCACTCGATGGCAACGGCCGCCTCTGGACGGTCGAACATGGCCCCAAGGGCGGCGACGAGTTGAACCGACCGGAAGCCGGCAAGAACTACGGCTGGCCGGAGGTCACCTACGGCGTCGAATATAGCGGCGGCAAGGTAGGCGACGGCATCACCGAGAAGGCTCAGACCGAACAGCCCGTCTATTACTGGGATCCGGTCATTGGCCCCTCCGGCATGGCCTTCTACGATGGCGATGCGATCCCCGAATGGAAGGGCGCATTCCTGGTCGGCGGTCTGGTAACCCAGGGCGTGGTGGTCCTGCATATGGATGGCGACAAGGTGAGTCACGAAGAACACGTTCCGCTCAAGGCCCGCATCCGCGACGTCAAGGTCGGCCCCGATGGCGCCGTCTACGCCGTCACCGAAACCCGCTCCGGCTCCTCGACGATCGTCAAGCTAACCAAGGCTTAAACGCAGGATCCTCGAAAAGGGGCTCGGCCGGGGCTATAGCCGTGGCCCGCTCCGACCTTCCCTCCACTGGACCACCACTCACGAAAAAGCCCGGCGCTTGGCCGGGCTCTCCCATCAAACTCGTGTCTCGAAACTTACTTGCAGGCTGCGCAGAAGCGCTGGATGCGCTTGCAGGCTTCTTCGAGAATGTCTTCCGACGTCGCGTAGGAAATGCGGAAGTTCGGGCCAAGACCGAAGGCCGATCCGTGAACCACGGCGACACCTTCCGATTCCAGGAGCTCGGACACGAAATCCTCGTCCGTTTCGATCACTTTGCCGGTCGGAGCCGTCTTGCCGATCAGGCCGGCGCAGGACGGATAGACGTAGAATGCGCCTTCAGGCTTCGGGCAAACAATGCCGGACGCCTGGTTGAGCATCGACACGACGAGATCGCGGCGGCCTTCGAAGATCGCCTTGTTCTTGGTCACGAAATCCTGCGGACCGTTGAGTGCCTCGACAGCCGCCCACTGCGCGATCGACGATGCGCCCGAGGTCTGCTGGCCCTGGATCATGTCCATCGCCTTGATCAGTTCGATCGGACCGGCCGCATAGCCGATGCGCCAGCCGGTCATCGCATAGGCTTTGGAAACGCCGTTCATCGTCAGCGTCCGGTCGTAGAGCTTCGGCTCCACTTCGACCGGCGTCGCGAACTTGAAGTCGCCGAAGGTCAGGTGCTCGTACATGTCGTCGGTCAGGATCCACACATGCGGATGCTTCAGCAGCACGTCGGTCAGCGACTTAAGTTCATCCGCGCTGTAGGCAGCGCCCGTCGGGTTCGACGGCGAATTGAAGATGAACCACTTGGTCTTCGGCGTGATCACACTTTCCAGCTCTTCGGCTGTCAGCTTGAAGTTGTTTTCCTGCTTGGTCGAAATCGTGACGGGGGTGCCGCCGCAGATCGAGACCATTTCCGGGTAGGAAACCCAGTAGGGCGCCGGGATGATCACTTCATCCCCTGCATTCATCGTCGCCATGAAGGCATTGAACAGAATCTGCTTTCCGCCGGTTCCGACGATGGTCTGCTCGACCTTGTAGTCGAGGTTGTTTTCGCGCTTGAACTTGTCGACGATCGCCTTGCGCAGCTCTGGAATACCCGAAACCGGCGTGTACTTGGTTTCACCGCGGTTGATCGCGTCGATCGCCGCCTGCTTGACATTGTCAGGCGTGTCGAAGTCAGGCTCACCGGCACCGAGACCGATAATATCACGACCTTTCGCCTTCAGTTCGCGAGCTTTCTGGGAAACAGCGATTGTCGCTGAAGGCTTTACACGGGAAAGGGCGTCGGCAAGAAAGGCCATGTCGTTTCGGTCCTGGGCTGATTGAACACTACGGCGGGGTGCGCTCATTCGCCGCCGAGCGGCCGCCTCAAGCTGTATGGAGAATGAACCGGCGCCTTTCAAGAAAAAAGCATGAATGAATGCGATCAATGTCGCTGATTAAAACCTTCGGGCGCGTATTTACGACCGCGTAACCCGTCTCGCCTACAATCTGCAAAATTGCGCAGGAGACGGTACGGGTATGGCATCGAGAAGCATTTTCGCCAACCTGGTTCGCGGCGACGACGGGGCATGGTCGACCGCGTACGGGCCTTTCATTCTCAGATCCGCGCTTCAGCCCATTTTCAGAACGTCGAAACCCGGCAATCGGCTGGCCATCGAAGCCTTTGTCGGGCTCGTGCGCGCCTATCGTGGCGAAGAGCCCGTTCCCCCGCACGAATTCTTCAGCCTCGTTGATCCCGCCGAAGTTGCCGATATCGACAGCATGGTCCGGACGATCCATATTCTCAACACCGGCCGGCTCGACAGACGCCAGGCGAAGATCTTCGTCAAGTTCCAGCCGGGTCTGGTGCGCACGCCCGAAGACATGCGCCACGAAGTCGAACGCATCAAACTTGCGAGCCACGAAGCCGGACTTGCCGTCAACCGGATCGTCTGCGAAATCCGCCAGACCGCCGAGACCAACGCCGCCGTCATCGCCGACTTCACCAGCCACATGCGCGCCATCGGCTTCCAGGTGGCGATCGATGATTACGGTGCGGGCGAGTCCGATCTGGCGCTTCTCAAGCGGGTGAAGCCTGACTACGTCAAATTCGAACCCGGCTGGGTCCGCGACTTTCTCGACAATCCGGCAGGAGCAGCACTCCTGCGTGTCGTCCTGCAGCAGATGCTGGATGACGGGATCGAACCGATCATCGAAGGACTGGAGGAAATGTGGCAGGTGGAGGTGTGCGAGGAATTCGGCGCGTCTCTCGTGCAGGGATATGCACTCGCACGGCCTGAACTCGCCCCGACCACGTTCGACAGGACATTCCCGGAACACGGCCTGCCGCGCATCGGCGGCGACCTCGACATGAGCCCCTCGCCTGCATCCGCCATTCGCGTCTCTGCCGCCGCCCCGTTTCCGTCGGCCACCCCTCTCAAGCGGATGAAAACCTTCGGCCGCAGACATCAGGGCAGCTAGCCGTCCGTACTTTCACCGGTTCGCAGTGGACTTCCCGCAGAGAGTGTAGACGTTGGGAAACGGCTACAAACATGACGCGAACAGGCATAGAGCCGATCGGGCGAAGCATCGCCAGCGATCCGTTGCCCATCCAACTTACTTCGGACCATGCGCAAAGCCCGCATTTCCAGCGCTTTTGGCCAAATGAGGCAGGCTGGAACGGGCCTGCCTTTCAAAAAACTTTTTCTTGCCAATTTTTGATAAACACAGCACTCTGTCCATGTTCGGGCAATTTACGAGCATGGGAAGACCTATAATGACGCGCTCCGAAGGCGCCAAGACTTCGGGCGGGAACTGGGGCTTGGTTTTATACCTTATCTGCCAGTCGCCGCGGTAAACACAGGGACCCTTTCTTAAAGCTGCCTGCCGCCGCCCGTGAGGGCACACTCTGATGCTGTCCGCCGCTGAACACGGACAGAAGGAAAAGGACCTGCTGCATGGCCGAGACTGGCACTGTGAAATTCTTCAATACGGACAAGGGATTCGGCTTTATCAAACCAGACAACGGTGGCGCCGATATCTTCGTTCATATCTCCGCCGTACAGGCTTCCGGCCTGTCCGGGCTGACTGAAAACCAGAAAGTAAGCTTCGACACGGAACCGGATCGTCGCGGAAAAGGCCCCAAGGCCGTCAATCTGCAGATCTCCGGTTGAGCTTCAAAAGCTCGCTCATTCCAGTTGGAGCCCGGCAGTGATGCCGGGTTTTTTTATGCCCGTGATACCGGTTGCCGGCTACAGGCCCTTCAGGAATGGATTGCTGCGGCGCTCGTCGCCGATCCGGCTTCCCGGTCCGTGACCGCAGAGAAAACCTACCTCGTCTCCCAGTGGCAGAACCTTGGTGCGGATCGAGTCCATCAGGGTCGCGTGATCGCCTCCGGGTAGGTCGGTCCGTCCGACCGACCCGGCAAACAGCACGTCGCCAAGATGTGCGAAGGCGTTATCTCTGTTGTAGAATATGATGTGACCGGGCGAATGTCCCGGACAATGAAAAACCTCGAACACATGCTCGCCGAACGAGATTGTTTCGCCTTCGTCAAGAAACCGATCAGGCACGACGTTGCGGACGTCGCCGTCGACACCGAACATCTGAGCCTGCTTTTCAAGGTTTTCAAGAAGGGGAAGATCGTCGCGGTGGGGTCCGACGACCGGAATGCCGAGCACCTCGCGAAGTTCATCGGCACCTCCGGCATGATCGATATGCCCGTGGGTCAGCCAGATCTCGGAAAGGGTAATGCCACTTTTGCGCACGAGGTCCAGAATAACCCCGATGTCACCGCCTGGGTCGACAATGACGCCTGTCTTTGTATCGTCGTCAAAGAAGACGGTACAGTTTTGTTGAAATGGCGTCACCGGAATGACGCTTGCCTGCAATCGACCCATAATGCCTGTCCTGCCCTGAACGTTGTCGTTCTTCATAGCCGGAAGGCTTGCCGATGACAGCCTCAAAATCAGTTGATAGCGGCGGCCAGATACGTGCCTTCAGCAGCAACCGGCGGGGCCAGCGAAACAGTCGCCAGCAGAAATGCCGAGACGACGACTTTCAGCGCAATCACCGTGATGAAGACCGGGCGCAGCGGATGAGCTTCGGCCTTGGTCTGGTTCAGCTCGATCGGCGGCATTGCGGAATAAGTGTGCGCGTTCATTGAATAATCTCCAGTCGTTCGCTGGGAATAATGGCGCTTGGGGATAAAGGTTCCGCCGGACAAGTCGTGCGCGCAAAAGAAAGTGCGTGTTCTCCCTGAAAGCAACACAACCGGTCGAATTTTGACCGCCAGAGCGATTTATCACGGGCGACAGCGCAAAAGGATTACGTTAAACAGCTTCTCACGATGAAGACGTAGCGAGCGAAAGGAAACGGCGTGCCGCCTGCAGCGACGGGAAAAGCCGTCAAGAAAGTCCCGCCACAGATGCCCGTGGTCGACGAGGGCCAGATCGATTTCGAAGCGATCGAGCTGTTCTTCTTTGCCTATCGCGACTTCGTGTCCGATCCAGACGCTATCCTGGCGAAGATCGGCATGGGGCGCGCCCACCATCGGGTTGTCTATTTCGTCTGCCGCCAGCCGGGGATGATGGTGACGGATCTTCTTGACCTGCTGCAGATCACCAAGCAGAGCCTCGCCCGCGTCCTGAAGCAGTTGATCGAGACTGGCTATATCCGGCAGATGGCCGGGGCCAAGGATCGCAGACAGCGCCGCCTCTATCCGACCCTTGCCGGCCGCGAACTGGCGCTGGCCCTGTGCGAGCCGCAATCCAAGCGTATCGCACGCGCCATGGAAGACTTCACCCCCGGGATGCGGGGAAGCGTAACCCTTTTCCTTCAACGGATGCGTGGACGTGACCCGAACCTCGTGATTTCTGATATCGACATCAGTCAGGATATCTGACCGGGACAGACAGATGACCAATACACCGCTTTTGGACGACGCCCCTCACCTTCTCGTTGTCGACGACGACACCCGCATCCGCGATCTCCTCAACCGCTATCTGGTGGAGCAGGGTTTCCGCATCACGGTCGCGGGAGATGCCGCCGAAGCGCGGCGCAAGTTGGAAGGACTGCATTTCGACCTCATCATTCTCGACGTGATGATGCCGGGCGAAACAGGCCTGTCGCTCACCCAGTCGCTTTATGAAAAGAAGACCACCCCGGTCATCCTCCTGACGGCACGGGTCGAGGCAGAATCGCGCATCGCCGGTCTCGAGGCAGGTGCCGACGATTACCTGTCAAAACCCTTCGATCCGCGCGAACTGGTCCTGCGCATCAACAACATCCTGCGCCGCAGCAGCTCGGCCGATGCACCGAAGATCGAGCAGATCATGTTTGGTCCGTTCACCTTCTCGATCCCGCGCAAGGAACTGCGCAAGGCGGCCGAGACGATCCGCCTGACCGACCGCGAACAGGAAATCATGATGCTGTTTGCCTTGCGCGCCGGCGAAACGATCCCCCGCCACGAACTGATCGGGGACGATACGGATGTCGGCGAGCGCACAATCGACGTGCAGATCAACCGGCTGCGTCGTAAGATCGAAGAAGACCCCGCCAACCCGGTCTATCTCCAGACCGTGCGTGGCATCGGGTACAGGCTGAGTATCGACTGATGCACAAGAGACCGACGACAGGACGATAACGGGCGGCGAATGGCAATTTTCAACACGCTGAAGCGAGAGACCAGCCGGTTTACCCTCCCCGGTTGGCGTCCGTTCACGCGCTGGCTGCGTCGCTGGCTGCCGACGGGCCTCTACACCCGTTCGTTGCTGATCGTCATTCTCCCCATGCTTCTGCTGCAGACGGTCGTCGCCGCGGTGTTCATGGAACGCCACTGGCGAATGGTGACGGAGCGCCTGTCTGAAGGCACCGTTCGCGACATCGCCGCCATTATCGAAATCATCCGCAGTTATCCGCAGGACAGCAACTACAACGAAGTCAGCCGTATCGCCGACAGCTCTCTCGGCCTGACGATTGCAATCGAGGAGAACGGCCAGCTCCCGCCGCCCCGCCAGCGCCCCTTCTTCGCGATCCTCGACAACATCCTTGCCGAACAGTTGAGCAGTCAGATCCGCATGCCGTTCTGGATCGATACGGTAGGCGACAGTCGGCTCGTCGAGATCCGCGTAAAAATGGACGAACGGGTGCTGCGGGTGTTTGCCAGACGCGGCTCTACCTACGCGTCCAACACCCACATCTTCCTGATCTGGATGATCGGCACCGCCTTCGTGCTGGTGGTGATTTCGATCCTGTTCCTGCGCGGCCAGATCCGCCCGATCCTGAGACTTGCCCAGGCGGCAGAAAGTTTCGGCAAGGGACAAAAGACCGAAGGCTTTTCGCCGCGCGGCGCAGACGAGGTAAGGCGCGCGGGCCTTGCCTTCATCCAGATGCGCGAACGGCTCGAACGGCAGATGGAGCAGCGCACCGCGATGCTGGCCGGCATCAGCCACGACCTGCGCACCATCCTCACCCGATTCAAGCTGCAGCTGGCACTTGCCGGCAACAAGCCTGAGCTCGCCGGCATGGAACAGGATGTCGAAGACATGCAGTCTATGCTGGAGGGCTATCTGGCATTTGCCAAGGGCGAGGCCGAGGAGGACTTCGGTACGCTGTATCTGAGCGAGCTTCTAGAGAAATTCCGCGTAAGTTTCAGCCTGCACGGGCAGATCCTCACCTACCACATCGAGGGCGACGACGAGATCGCCGTCAGGCCGAACGCCTTCAACCGCCTGCTTGGAAACCTCGTCTCAAACAGCCAGCGCTATGCCGACAACCTGCATATCGATGCGCGCCACAGCGCCAAATGGCTGACATTGACCCTCGATGACGACGGCCCGGGCGTTCCTGCGCAATCCCGCGAGGACGTGTTCAAGCCATTCCACAGGCTCGACGAGGCCCGCAATCTCGATGCATCCGGAACCGGCCTCGGCCTCGCGATCGCCCGCGACATCGCCCGCTCGCATGGCGGCAATGTCACGCTGGACGACAGTCCGAGCGGTGGCTTGAGGGCAATCGTTCGCGTTCCGGCCTGAGCGGACCGCTATCGGCAACATGCTGGACTGGGGAGAAAACTAAGACGTTTATTGAAGACGGCGTTGCCTGATCACATCATCTTCTTGCCGTTTGGAACGCCCTGCTCGACGGCAGCCAGAACGATCGCGCCGTTCTCGTCTTCAAAGCCAAGCGTCAGCACTTCGGAACGGACCGGCCCGATCTGGCGCGGCGGAAAATTGACGACGCCCAGCACCTGGCGTCCGAGCAGCGTTTCAGGCGTATAGTGGACGGTAATCTGCGCCGACGATTTCTTGACGCCGATCTCAGGCCCGAAATCGATCTTCAGCTTGAAGGCCGGCTTGCGGGCTTCCGGAAACGGCTCGACCTCGACGATCGTGCCAACCCGGATATCGACCTTCTCGAAGTCGGCAAAGCTTATCTCGTCAGACATGGCTGCTCAGCGTCCCAGTTCTTCCGCGCGGCTCCGCGCTGCCTCGATTGCCTTGTCGAACAGCGGCTGCATCCCATCGTCTGCCATTAGCACGGAGAGGGCAGCAGCCGTGGTGCCGCCCGGAGACGTCACGTTCTGGCGAAGCCTTGAGGCATCCTCGGTCGACTGGTGCAGAAGTTCTCCCGCACCCGACACGGTTTCGCGCGCAAGCCGCATCGCAAGATCGGCAGGAAGACCGGCTTTGCGCCCGGCCTCCGCCATGCATTCGACCAGATAGAAGACATAGGCCGGGCCACTGCCGGAAACGGCGGTGACGGCATCGATATCCGCCTCGCTCGAAACCCATTCCACCGGACCGCTGACCTTCAAGAGCGCATGCACCGCATCGCGCTGGGCGGCCGACACCTTGTCGTTGGCATAGGCACCGGTCACGCCACGGCCGATCATGGCCGGCGTGTTCGGCATGGCGCGCACCATTGCACCGTCCCCGAGATGGATCTGCATGGAGGACAGCGTCTTGCCGGCTGCGACCGAGACGACGACTGTCGAAGCGCCGACCACAGGCTTCAGCGGCGGCAGAACGGCATCCATCAGCTGCGGCTTGACCGCGAGAAACAGGATATCTGCCGACGCACCGTTTGGAAGTGCCGTAACATGCGTTGCGCCGGCGTCGGACATCATCGCTCTCATCGCCTCGGACGGCGATGGGTCAACGACGGTGACGGATGCGCCGGGAACGCCGTTCTTCAACCAGCCGGAAAGCATGGCGCCGCCCATATTGCCGGCACCGACGAGAACGATCGAACCCAGCTGCAACGCCATCAAGCCTCGCCGACCGTCTCGAACAGAACGCAATCCATGGCAGCCTTGGCTTCCATGCCGGACCAGACGACGAACTGGAACGCCTGATAATAGGCCTCGCAGGCATCAAGCGCGCTGGAAAACAGAACCTCGACCTGCTGGTTCGTGGGCTCGGCACCGCCGGCCAGCAGAAGCGACTGGCGGAAGATCACCACGTCCTCCTGACGCCACAGGTCGAAATGCCCCATCAGCGTCTGACCATTCACGTAGGACAGAAGCCGGATGACCTCGTTCACGCGGATATCGGGGATCTTCAGATCGAAGGCGCAGGCGAGATGCAGCGCCTCGAACTCCTCCATCCAGGAGAAGGATACGTGGTAGTCCGTCCACCGACCCTCCACGGTCATGGCGATCTCGTCTTCGCCTGACCGTTCGAATGTCCAATCGTTGGAAGCTGCGACGAACTCGATCATGTCCACCGGGTTCGACTGACGCTCAACGTTTAATTCCATGAGGCTCATGCGGCACCTTTTTGACCGGAATGATTGCGAATTCGAGCGGAACGCGCCAACACTTAACCGGAACTACATTTCGATGATCGCTCGTCGCCGCCAGAATAACTGAGTTACCCTGTCTGGAGCTTACCTTCAGCCTCGTCGGTAACCTATCGGTCACCACCGGAAGCTCACCGGCTCGTTTCGAATCATCGTGTAAAATCAGTGTAGCTAGACGGAGTCCGGCTGCCATCCCCTGAATGCCGATTTCCGTGGATTGAACCCCGAAACCGGTTCGCGCATGAGATCAGAACGGATGGTTAAATGACTCTGGACGCTGGCTTTTTTAAGAGTGTCCACAGGGCTTAATTTTTTGTAAATTTATGGGGATTTGGCGAGGCGAAACAGACGCCTGACTGTGCCGATTAGACGCGATGACGCTCAGTCGCGAATAGGCTGGGAAAGATCGCCGCGCAGGCTTTTGGCGCTGGACTTTGACGGCGATCTCAAACGGGGATTGCGAATCCCCTGAGGGGCCACAGTTTATGGCCGGATCTGAAGTGGCTTACTGACCTGACTGGCCCTGGTCGTGGCTCTGGCTCTGGCCGAATTTTGCCTCCAGCGCATCGAGACGGGCCTTTAGCGCAACATTCTCGTCGCGGGCGCGGGCAGCCATCTCGCGAACGGCTTCGAATTCCTCCCGCTTGACCAGATCCATGTTGTTAAGGAACCGTTCCGCCTGGGCATGGAAAGCCGTCTCCACTTCCTTGCGCACACCCTGTGCAGCGCCGGCAGCGTCCGTCATCAGCCGTGCGAAATCGTCGAATATGCGGTTCGTTCCGGTCGACATAAGGTTCCGTCTCCTTGCCATCGGCAGCGATATCGGCCCGATATCGGCCTGTGTTTGTCCTATGGGATCTGAAGTAGGGCTTGGGTCGCCGCGTTGCAAGCGTCATCCACTGTTGCGCGCGTCTCAGAATGAGATTCATCTTGACCGGCGATGTCCCCAAGTCCATCTTTTCACACGACTGTGAGTAAGCGAGACACCTGTAATTTGTACGAAGCGCTTCATTTTTTTGCTCTCATGCCATTTCCCGAGATAAATCCGGTCGCGTTCTCCTTGGGGCCGCTTGCGGTACACTGGTATGGCCTTGCCTATGTTGCCGGTATCATGCTGGGCTGGCTTTACGCCCGCAAGCTGACCGCAAACGCGTCACTGTGGCCCAACGGTCAGGCCCCGATGACCGCGGTCCATCTCGACGACTTCCTCGTCTGGATCGCGGCAGGCGTCGTGCTCGGCGGCCGCATCGGCTACATTCTGTTTTACGATCTAGGCCCGATCCTGGAAAACCCGATCCGCGCGATCGAGATCTGGAACGGCGGCATGTCCTTCCACGGCGGTTTCCTCGGCGCGACGATCGCGATGATCGTGTTTGCCCGCCGCCATGCCATTCCCGTCTGGAGCATGTTCGACATCGTCGCCGCCGTCGTGCCGTTCGGCCTGCTGTTCGGGCGCATTGCGAACTTCGTCAACGGCGAACTCTGGGGACGGTTGAGCGATGCACCATGGGCTGTCGTCTTCCCGACCGGTGGCCCGTTCGCCCGCCATCCGAGCCAACTCTATGAAGCAGGCCTGGAAGGCATCATCCTGCTTCTGGTGCTGGCACTCCTGATCTATCGTTTCAAGGCCCTTCGTGTACCCGGCACCATCTGCGGCGCGTTCGTCCTCGGCTACGGGCTCTGCCGAATTTTTGTCGAGTTCTTCCGCGAACCGGATGTGCAGCTCGGCTATTTGCTCGGCACCAATTGGCTAACGATGGGCATGGTGCTATCACTACCGATGGTTGCTGTTGGCATCTGGGCGATCACGCGGGCTCGCGTCGCCTCCGCGGCGAAAGTGTGAGGCACCCGTGAACAGCCCAGAAGTAACCACGCCCCTTGCCGAAAAGATCAAGACGCTGATCCGCGCCAGCGGACCGATCAGCGTCACCGACTATTTCGCGCTCTGCCTCGCCGATCCGGAATTCGGCTACTACCGCACCCGCGAACCTTTCGGCCGGCATGGTGATTTCGTCACCGCGCCGGAGATCAGCCAACTGTTCGGCGAAATGGTCGGCATCTTCATGGTCCATGCCTGGCAGCGCCAGGGTAGCCCGGGCGATGTGCGCCTGGTCGAGATTGGTCCCGGCCGCGGCACGATGATGTCCGACATGCTGCGCGTCATCCAGCGCATCGCACCATCCCTGATGGACGGCCTGCGTGTCCATCTGGTGGAAACCAGCGAACGCCTTCGCGGCGTTCAGCGCGTGACGCTCGAGGCCTATTCGACCAAGATTTCCTGGCACGACAGTTTCGAAGACGTGCCGGAAGGGTTCACCCTGATCGCCGCCAACGAACTGTTCGACGCAATCCCGATCCGCCAGTTCGTGCGGACCCCGACCGGTTTTCGCGAAAGGCTCGTAGGCCTTGGCCCGGAGGACGAGCTGTCTTTCGTCGCCGGCATCGCCACGCTCGATCCGGTTCTCCTGCCCGCCCCGGTCGCTTCCATCCCGGAAGGCACGATCTTCGAATTTGCCCCTGCCCGCCAGGCCGTCATGCAGACGCTCTGCGAAAGGCTAAGGCATTTCGGCGGCAGTGCGCTCGTCATCGACTACGGCCATATGGTCACCAGTTTCGGCGATACGCTGCAGGCCGTAAAGAACCACGACTATGACCCGCCGCTTGCCAGCCCCGGCGAGGCAGATCTGACCAGCCATGTCGATTTCGAAGATCTCGCCAAGGTCGCCTTGGCGTCCGGCATTCATCTGAACGGCGGCCTCCATCAGGGCGAATTCCTCTATGGCCTCGGCCTTGCCGAACGGGCTTCAGCCCTTGCGCGCGACAAGGAACCGTCCGAACAGCGGCTGATAGCAGCTGCCGTCGATCGTCTTGCCGGCGAAGGTGCGGGCAAGATGGGCGAACTCTTCAAGGTCATCGCGGTCTCGGGCTCCGCGGTCAATCTGATGCCCTTCCGTCCGGTCGACTGAAAGAGCACGTCCGGGCAGATTGACACACGCTATCGGCTTGCGCCAATCTCGCGCCCAATCGAAGCAGCGAGTGCCGCCAACGGTGCATCACGCAAAACCAACAAAATCAGCAGGGTGGATAAACCGATGCCGGAGAACGCCTCGCCGACGCCGATCGAAAGCGCAGTCTTGAACGCAGCAGCCGGCGCCAAAATCCGCCACGGCTTCTTCACGCGAAAGGGCGGCGTTTCGGACGGAATCTACGCCGGCCTCAATGTCGGTGTCGGGTCGAACGACGATCAGACGCTCGTTCTCGAAAACCGCCGGCGGGTTGCGGCCTGGTTCGATCTGCCGCTCGAAAAGCTCGCAACCGTGCATCAGGTCCATTCGCCTGATGTGGTCGTGGTCGATGCCGCCTATTCAGGCGAGCGCCCGCAGGTCGATGCGATGGTCGCGGCCACGCCCGGCGTCGTGATCGGTGTCCTGTCTGCCGATTGCGGCCCCATCCTGTTTGCCGATGGCGACAATGGCGTGATCGGCGCGGCCCACGCCGGCTGGAAGGGCGCGCTCACAGGCGTGCTCGAAAACACGATCGACGCGATGGTGTCGCTCGGCGCCGTCAGGGAAAAGATCGTTGCCGTTCTCGGCCCGTCGATCGGGCCTGACAGCTACGAGGTCGGCCCGGAATTCGTGGAACGCTTCCTCGGCGTGAACCCCGAATACGCAGCCTTCTTCACGCCGTCTCCAAAGCCGCAGCATTCGATGTTCGATCTGCCGGCACTCACCATGTCGCGGCTGAAGGCGGCAGGCGTCACCGCTGAGAACCTCGGCCTCGACACCTACCCGGATCGGGAACGCTTCTTTTCCTATCGCCGCACGACGCATGACCAAGAGCCGGATTACGGCCGCCAGATTTCAGCCATCGCGCTTCAGCAATAAAAGTTCGGGAGGACTACCATGGCTCTGCACTTCGACAGATCGGAATATGCCGATCGCCTCGCCCGCCTGACGACGAAGATGGCCGAGGAAAAGCTCGATGCCATCCTGCTGTTTGCGCAGGAAAGCATGTACTGGCTGACCGGCTACGACACGTTCGGCTACTGCTTCTTCCAGACGCTGGTCGTGAAGGCCGATGGCTCGATGACGCTGCTCACGCGCTCTGCCGACCTTCGCCAGGCCCGCCAGACCTCGATTATCGAAAACATCGTCGTCTGGGTCGACCGGGTGAATGCCGATCCGACGCTGGATCTCAAGAACCTCTTGAGCGAACTCGATCTGCTCGGCGCAAAGATCGGCGTCGAATACGACACGCATGGCATGACCGGCCGCATCGCGCGCCTGCTCGACAACCAGCTCACCAATTTCGGCCAGCTCAGTGACGCATCCTATCTGGTCAGCCGCCTGCGCCTCGTCAAAAGCGCGGCCGAGATCGCTCATGTGCAACGCGCCGCCGAACTGGCGGACGATGCGCTCGACGCCGCTCTGCCGCTGATCAAGGCCGGCGGCGACGAGGCCGTTATCCTCGCGGCGATGCAGAGCGCGGTGTTTTCCGGCGGCGGCGATTATCCCGCCAACGAATTCATCATCGGTTCCGGCGAGGATGCACTTTTGTGCCGGTACAAGGCCGGTCGCCGCAAGCTCGATGCCACCGACCAGCTGACGCTCGAATGGGCCGGCACCGCCGCCCACTATCACGTCGCGATGATGCGCACCGCGCTCGTCGGCGAGCCATCGCCGCGCCACAAGGAACTCTACAAGGCCTGCCTTGAGACGATCCGGGCGATCGAGGAGGTTCTGTCTCCAGGTCATACATTCGGGGACGTATTCGACACCCATGCCAGGATCCTCGACGAACGCGGCCTCTCCCGTCACCGGCTGAATGCCTGCGGCTATTCGCTGGGCGCCCGCTTCTCGCCGTCCTGGATGGAGCACCAGATGTTCCACTTCGGCAACCCGCAGGAGATCCTGCCCGGCATGACACTGTTCGTTCACATGATCATCATGGACAGCGACAGCGGCGCGGCCATGACGCTCGGCCAGACCTATCTGACGACGGAAGGCGCTCCCCAGCCGCTTTCACGTCATGGTCTCGACCTTATCCAGGGCTGAGAAGCCCGCGATCATTGACAGGCCGGAAAATCCGACCTTAGCTTGTCGCGGGATGGGAACCGGCAAAGGGGCGAACGCATGCGGCTTATCGGAAAACTGCTTTCCGCCTGCATCGTTGCGCTGACCGTCTCCGGCTGCAACACCAGCGAGGCCCTGACGCCGCGCGCCGAGATCGGCGGCGGCAGTCGCGCATCGACACCGGTCACCCAGGCCGATACGGAACGCATGGCACGATCCCCAAGGCCCGAGACCTACCAGAACCAGACCTACAGAAACGACACCTACCAGCCGCGCCCGCAAAATACGCTCGAGGCGCAGGCCCAGGCGATGCAGTCTGGCAACCAGACCTCGCCCGCCTCTTCAGGCCCGCCACCCGAGTGGCAGGGCCAAAGCCAGGCTGAAGCCCAGTCTACCGCTGCAGCGCCCCAGCAGGAGGCTTCCCTGCCCGCCGCCGCCGGCAACACCATCCGCTTCCTGCCGATCATCGGTGCCCCCGTACAGGCCGTGACGCCGCTGTCGCGAAGGCTTGGCGCCGAGGCGCGCGCCGCCGGGCTGACGATCCGTCCCTCCAGCGATACGGGTACCGAGCAGATCCTCAAGGGCTATTTCTCGGCCTTCAGCGATGGCGAAAAGATCACCATCGTCTATGTCTGGGATGTTCTCGACAATACCGGCTCCAGGCTTCACCGCATGCAGGGGCAGGAAAATGTGCCCGGCAGCGGCCAGGATCCATGGGCCGCAGTGCCCTCCTCAACCATGGAACTCATCGCCGCAAAGACGATCCAGGACTATATGAGCTGGCGGCAATCGCATGGCGGTTAGGTAACCATGATGTGACACGGTCACTGTTTCTTCGCAAAAAACGGTGGCCTGAGGGAAAACGCTATTGCATTCGAAGGTGGCGCCGGTAAAAGGCCGCCATCCAGCTTCAATACAGGCGGACCGCAATGAAGGTTTTCGCAGGCAATTCGAACCGGCATCTGGCCGACGCGATCTGCAGCTATCTTAATGTACCAGTCGGAAAAGCCTCGGTAAGGCGATTTGCAGACCAGGAAATCTTCGTTGAAATACAGGAGAATGTCCGTGGGGAAGACGTGTTCGTCATCCAGTCCACGTCGTTTCCGACCAACGATCACCTGATGGAACTGCTGATCATGATCGATGCGTTCCGGCGGTCTTCCGCCAAGCGCATCACGGCTGTGCTTCCCTATTTCGGCTATGCTCGCCAGGACCGTAAGGCCGGGCCGCGCACGCCGATCTCGGCCAAGCTCGTCGCCAACCTCATCACCGAGGCCGGCGCCAACCGTGTCATGACGCTCGATCTGCACGCAGACCAGATCCAGGGCTTCTTCGATATCCCGACCGACAACCTCTACGCCGTGCCGATTCTTGCGCGCGACGTGAAGGAACACTACGACCTCAACAACGTCATGGTGGTCTCGCCGGATGTCGGCGGCGTGGTTCGCGCCCGTGCGCTTGCCAAGCGCCTCGGCTGCCAGCTCGCCATCGTCGACAAGCGGCGTGAACGCGCAGGCGAGTCGGAAGTCATGAACGTCATCGGTGACGTGACCGGCAAGGACTGTCTCCTGATCGACGATATCGTCGATTCCGGCGGCACGCTCTGCAACGCGGCCGAAGCGCTTTTGAAGAACGGCGCCACAAGCGTCACCGCCTACATCACCCACGGCGTGCTGTCGGGCGGTGCCGTTGCCCGCATCGCGGCGTCCAAGCTCAAGGAACTGGTTATTACGGATTCGATCCAGCCGACGACATCCGTTCAGTCGGCGCACAATATCCGCGTCATCACCACGGCAAACCTTCTCGGCGAGGCGATCAACCGTACCGCCATGGAAGAGTCCGTCTCGAGCCTGTTCGACTAGGATTGACGCATGACCGTGGGACGGGCTCGGCAGCAAAAACGCTGCGCCCCCTGTCCCACGGCTATGTAAGTCTGATAGAGGTCTGCCATCCATCTGCAGAGGGAGGACCTATCGCGATGTCGATCCTACGAAACAAGCCGAAATGGCTTGCACTTTTCATCCTGGCTCCAATGCTTTCTGCCTGCGTCGACGCAGGTCCGGGCCCAGGCTATCCGCCGGAACGTCCCGCCCCCGGCTGGAGCCGGCCCGATCGCCCCGATCCCCGTCCAGATTGGGATCGCCCATCCAGACCCGATCGCCCGGATCGTCCATCAAGGCCTGACCGCCCGGATTGGGATCGCCCCTCGAGGCCGGATCGTCCCGGCAGACCTGACCGTCCTGAAAATGGCGGCGGCATGTGCACCCGCGAATATCGCCCGGTCTGCGGCCAGCGTGGCGGTCGGCTCCAGACATTCCCGAATGCCTGCGAAGCCCGCAATGCCGGCTTCGGCGCGGTCTCTCCGGGCGAATGCCGCCGCTGATCGCGACGTGAGTTGAACGCCAAGAATATAAACGCCGGGATTTTCATCCCGGCGTTTTGCATTCGCGGCGTCTGTTGACTATGTAGGCGCGGTACCCAAGGAGTTCCGCATGGCCGCCCGCGACCGCTATTCCCGAAAACTCGAATGCTCGCAGTGCGGACATGCCGGTTATGCCGAAGTCTCCGAGTCCGACGACAAGCGCGCCAGCAATCGCGATTTTCGCATCGACGAACTCCCGAAAGGTTTTCAGACCGAGTTCGCCTCGAAAGATCCGCGCAAATACATGCTGCGCTGTAGCGACTGCGGCCACAAATTCCGGTTCGAGCAGAAAACGGCCTACGCCCCCGGCGGCGAACCCCGACGCTAGGTCAAACGTTTCCGCGATCTTCAGGCAGCGTTCTGGTTGGCCGAGCCCATTTCTGACCCAGACTGCGGGTTCGGCTGATCTTCCATCGGCATCGGCCGACCGAGAAGATAGCCCTGCACTTCGTGGCATCCTTCCCGCCGCAGAATGTCGAGCTGGTTCACCGTCTCGACACCCTCCGCGAGAACCGGGATCTGCAGGCCCTGCCCCAAAGCCAGAATTGCTCGCACCATGGCCGTTGCCTGCTCGCTGCGGTCCACTTCGGTCAGGAAGCTCCGGTCGAGCTTGATCTTGTCGAACGGGAAGGAGCGCAGCGTCTCCAGCGACGAATAGCCGGTCCCGAAATCGTCGATCGCAATCGATACGCCCAGCGCCTTGATGGAGCGAAGCGCATTCATCGCCCGCTGCTTGTCGCTGATGATCGAGCTTTCGGTGATTTCAAGCTCGAGACGGCTTGGTTTCAGACCGGTTTCCAGAAGCACGGTATGGACCAGCGCCGGCATGTCGGCATGGGCGATCTGCACCGGCGACAGATTGACCGCAACCTTGTAGTCATTCGGCCAGTTCGCCGCCTCCCGGCATGCTTCGCGCAGAACCCACGCTCCAATCGGCAAGATGGCGCCGCATTCCTCGGCAACCCCGATGAAATCTGCCGGCGAGACATTGCCCCGCTCCGGATGGCTCCAGCGCAGCAGGACCTCGTAACCGGTGATCTCATCGGTCGCGACCGATTTCTGCACCTGGTAGTGCAGCCTGAGCTGATCCTGCTCGATCGCCGTCCAAAGATCCTCCGCCATCTTGGTTCGGTCGCGGGCGGCCTCGTCCATCTCGATGTCGTAGAAGCAGATGTCGCGCGAGAGCGAGCCCTTAGCGCGGTACATGGCCAGGTCAGCGTTCGCGATCAGCGCATCGGGGGATGCCCCGTCATGCGGGTAGAGCGCGACACCCATGCTTGCGCCGGGACTGAGACGATGCACCTCGATCTGGATCGGCTGCCCGAACGCATCCGACAATCGGTCGAGGAACTCGGACACTTCGGCCAAATCCCCGTAGCGCTTCACGGCCACGAATTCGTCGCCGCCGAACCGGGCAAACATCTCGTGCGGCCGCACGATCGAATTCATCCGCTCGGCAATTTCCTTGAGCACGGCATCGCCGGCCGCATGCCCGAACTGATCGTTGATCTGTTTGAACTTGTTGAGATCGATGCCGACGACCGCAACATGCCCGCCCTCGCTCTCGGCGTTACGCACCTCGGCTTCGAGATATTCCATCAGGGCCGGACGGTTCGGAAGCTGCGTCAGGCTGTCATGCTTCGCCATGAAGGCGATCTTTTCCTCCGACCGTATCCGCTCGCTGATATCCTCGAATGTCGAAACCCAGCCGCCCTGATCGAGATAGCTGAAATCGATCCGGATCGTCCGATCGTCGCTCAGTCGGTGAAGAAGGGCTTCCTGCCTGGAATTGATGGCTGCGATGTTGCGCTGGTAATGCTGTTCTGCCCGTGCTTCCGCCTCCGCCGCGTCGGCAAACGAGGTCCTGTAGCCAAGAGCCACGATCTCGCGGTATGTCATACCCGGCTTCAGAGCGCCTTCCTCAAACCGAAAAATCTGGCCGTAGCGCCGGTTCGTCAGCACCAACCGCTGCTCGCGATCGAACAGGCAGATCCCCTGCGCCATGTTCTCAAGCGCCAGATCCAGGTTCTGCGTCACGGAGGCGATCCGGTCGGTGTCCTGTCTCTGACGGGTGATGTCGCGCGTGATCTTGGCGTAGCCGGCAAGCACGCCATCGTCGTCGAGGACGGGCTGGATCACCACATGCGCCCAGAACCAGCTCCCATCCTTACGGTAGCGCCGGCCTTCCGCCTCGAACAGACCGGTTGTGCGCGCTGTTGCGAGCGCCTGTTCCGGCAGACCCCGGGCTTGTTCTTCATCCGAATAGAAACGTGCAAAATGCTGACTAATGATCTCGTCGGCCCTGTACCCCTTGGCACGCTCTGCCCCTGCATTCCAGCTGGAGACGGCGCCCTCGGGTGAAAGCATGTAGATCGCGTAGTCGGTCACCCCGCGCACGAGCATCTGGAAATTGGCTTCGCTGGCCTTCGAGGACCGCGCCGCACGCCCGGTGATTGTGGCAACGGCCAGGCCCGACCCGATCAGCGACAGCGAGACGGCAATGATCGTTGCCAGCATCAGCGGCTTCGACAGCATCCCGTCTTCAGGCAGGATCCCGAAACCCGGGACAAGTGTTGCCGCGGCCATCGCGATGAAATGCATAAAGACGATACCGAGCGACAGGAGACCTGCAGCAAGAATGTTGTTTGCAAGGCCTCCCTTCAGGATCATGAGGAAGGCTGTCGTCGACATGACGATCGCGGTGACGATGGCAGCGATGACCAGCGGCTGCGACCAGACGATCAGGCCGCCGAACTCGATCGCCGCCATGCCGGTAAAATGCATAGAGGAAACGCCGGTACCGAATACCAGGCCGGCGGCCACAGCGCCGGATTTGCCGGTAAACAGCACGGCAAGCAGTCCCGCCGCAAATGTCGCGAGAAATGCAATACCAAGCGACAGCAGCGTCAGCGACAGATTGAATGTGAAGAGCTGGCCCGGATCGTAGGCGAGCATGGCCACGAAATGTGTTGCCCAGATCCCGAAGCCCCCTGCTCCGCCGGAGACGATCACCCAGCCGTAGCGGCTGCGGTCGTTTGCCTGTCGTGCCCGGGCGGCAAAAACCACGGTTCCCGCATTCGCAATGAAGCAGAGCGCCCCCGCCACGACGACGAGGAAGAGATTGTGCTCATAGGCCAGACAGGACAGAACGGCGTACATGTTAGATCTTGGTCTCCGGAGTTAACACCGTCTTGACCCTCACAATTTAACAAATTCGGTCGCCCGGACCTCGCATTTATCGAATCTCGCTAATTTCGAATGAACGTCATTAATGGATGGCAAAACGGCACATACCGGAAGTTTCATATTGGGCACGCGGGTATCTGGCGGTAGGTAACGACGACGACCGGTTTGCAGAGCCAACCACGCCGCAGATCCCTTGCGTCTCCTGCCCTGATGGACTATAGGGACCCCGTCCGCGTAGACACCCTTGGAGGCAACGCGGATGGAGAGCGTCGGACGATGCCCTCCGGTTTGACGCGGCACCGTTCGCGAAGAACTCTCCAAACAACCTCGAAAGGAATTGCCATGAGCAAGGAAACTTACGTGCTCAAGGCCGAGGCGCGCGAACGGGTCGGTAAGGGGTCCTCCCGTGAACTTCGCCGCAACGGTTTTATCCCTGCAGTCATTTATGGTGACAAGCAGGCTCCTCTGTCGATCGTGCTCAACACGAACGAAGTCACGAAGCGCATTCACGCTGGCGGTTTCATGACCACCATCGCGACGATCGAATTCGACGGTAAGAAGATCCAGGTCCTCCCGAAGGACTACCAGCTGGATCCGGTCCGCGACTTCACAATGCATGTCGACTTCCTGCGCGTTTCGGCCAAGACTGAAGTCAACGTCGAAGTTCCGGTTCACTTCGAAAACGAAGACAAGTCGGCCATCAAGCAGGGCGCCGTTCTGAACATCGTCCGTCACACGGTCGAGTTCCATTGCCCGGCCGACCAGATCCCGGAATTCATCACGGTTGATCTGACCGACGCCAAGATCGGCGACAGCCTCCACATCTCGGCCGTTAAGCTGCCGAAGGGCGTGACACCTGTCATCACCGACCGCGACTTCACCATCGCGACGATCGTTGCACCTGCTGCAGGCGTCGAAGAAGAAGAAGCGACTGAGACTGCGGCTCCCGAAGCCGAATAAGACATTTTCGTCTTGTCTTTCTGAGAGCCCGCCTTCCACCGAAGGCGGGCTTTTACGTTTTCCGGTCAGGATTACGTAACCCTCTTTAAGATCCGCTTCGCTTTACTCTTCCCGCCTTCAGTAAAGCTTAATCAATGGCTGGAATTATCCGGCCAATTACTGTGTTGGGGAACACGCAGTCGGCGGCTAACACCGACTACAAGCAGGCGGGGAATACGGGTGGCTCATTCCGTTGAGAGTCGGTTCATAGCCATTATTTCGGGCGCGCTTCTGGCCGTCGTCGTGCCGTTGTTCACGCTGCTTTTGGCGTTGTCATCGCAGCAGGCGGTTCGGGCGCTCGAAGAGCATGTCGACATCGTTCTGGCGACGAACTCGCAAGCGCTTGCCAAGCCCCTCTGGGATCTCGATACCGAAAGCGTTCACCAGATCGCCGTCGCCATGGTGAAAGATCCGACCATCTACGCGGTTCGCGTAACCGACACGACGGGCAAACTGAATATATCGGAAGTCACGCCGCAAGAGATATCCCTGAGCGACCTGACGATCCGCTCGCAGCCCATCACCTACATGTCGAACTACGGCGCTCGCGTTGTCGGTAAGGTCAGCGTCAGCATCCCGACAATCGGCTGGTTCTCGAAGCTTCACGAATTCGAGTTCGCCTTCATCTCGATCTTCATCATCGCCATCCTGACCGTGTTCGGCGCCGCCATTCTCGGCAACCGCGTGATGGTGATCAAACCTCTTCTGCGTTTGACCGCCGCAATCGAAGCGACCCGTCGCCTCGGTTCTCGTCACCATGTCGACTGGCGCTCCACCGATGAAATGGGACGACTGGCCAAGAGCTTTAACGAGATGCAGACCCTTCTCGAACACGAGGAGCGCGAGCTGAAACTGGCACATCGCAAGACGACGCAGACCTACAATCTCACGCCGGCCATGCTGTTTTCGCTCGACGCCGACGACAGGATCGCCGCCGTCAGCGACTACTGGCTCGTTGCGACCGGGTACAGCCGATCTGACATATTGAACCTGCCCTTCTGCGAACTGGTGATGCCGGAAGACCGCAACCTCTACCACAACAGGAAATCGCAGGTGCGATCGCGCGGACCGGCGTTCGAAGTCACCGTGCGCTTCATCTGTCAGTCCGGCAAGACGATGAACGTCCTTATCGCCGAGACCGAACTCGGTTCGGCGGGCGACGGCGAGACCGGCTCACTGAGCGTGATGACCGACGTCACCGAGCTCAAGCAGTCAGAAATCCGCAACTATCAGCAGGCCATTTCCGATCACCTGACCGGTCTTCTCAACCGTCAGGGGTTCGAGGCGGCGCTTGAGCAGAAAATCATCGAGGCGGATCGCAACGGAACCGACATCGCCTGTCTGTTCGTCGATCTCGATCGGTTCAAATCGATCAACGACAATCTCGGTCATGCGGCCGGCGATCTCGTGCTCGGCCAGTTCGTCGAGCGGATGCTGCCGCTTTTGGGCGACCACGACGCGGCATCGCGCCTGGGCGGCGACGAGTTTGCCATTCTTCTGTGTGGCGAGGGGTCGGAACGGCGCGGCACCGAGCTGTGCCAGAGAATCGTCGAGTTCTTTGACGTTCCATTCCGCATCGAGACCAACAGTGTGCGCCTTAGCGCCAGTATCGGCCTTGCCTTCTACCCTGCCCATGCCGCAAGCGGCGCCGAGCTTCTACAGAAGTCGGATCTGGCCATGTATGCCCGCAAGCGCGACGGCAAGAACGGTGCGCAGGTCTATAATTCGGCCATCCTCGACAAGACGCGGGAACGTGCCGAAATCGAAACCGACATCGAAGCAGCGCTTGCCGCCAACTGGTTCGAAGCGCATCTCCAGCCGATCGTGGATATCAGGACCGGCGCCTGCAACGGCTTTGAAGCGCTCATGCGCATGCGCCATCCGCGCAAGGGGCTTGTTCCTCCGGGCGCAATCGTCAGCGTCGCCGAGGAAACCGGTACGATTGGCCAGATCGGCAATCTCATCCTTGAGGACGCCGTCGCCAATCTTGCCCGCATCTCCCGGATACCGGGCATGTTTGACACCTATGTCGCCGTCAACGTATCGCCGCTGCAATTCGATGCGAGCCTTCCCGTCAAGCTGTCAACCTTGCTCGGCCGCTACGCAATCCGCCCGTCCCGACTGGTCATCGAGATCACGGAGGCCGTGCTGATGCATGACAATCCGGAAATCCGCAGGCTGCTCGACGAGATCCGCAACATCGGTTGCCGCATCGCGCTTGACGACTTCGGAACCGGCTATTCCTCGCTCAGCTATCTCAGCCGTTTCCCGGTCGATATCGTCAAGATCGACCAATCCTTTATCCGGTCTCTCAACAATGGCGACGATGATATCGATCGTCGAAACAAGATGCTGATCGAAGGCATTGCCGCGATCTCGCACAAGATGAACTGCCATGTCGTCGCCGAAGGCGTCGAAACCGAATATCAGCGTTCGACACTCATCGACATGGGCATCGAATACGCTCAGGGTTACTACTTCGCACGACCGCAAGCGATCGGCGATGTCCTTACGATGTTGAACGCCGACCGAAGCGGCGACCGAATTGATTCTATTGCAAGCTGAAATCCCGGCCCTCGATGTGGAGCAGCAGATGTCCTCGATCAGGTGTGGCATGACAAGCGCAGCACTCGTCGTGCTTGCTCTCGCTGCAACAATCGGACCGTGGTCTTGCCTGCAGGCGCACGCCGCAGACAGGCTCCAGCTCAAGACAGAGCCCTATGCACCCTTCAGCTACCGTGATCAGAACGGTCGCTATGGCGGCGCAGGCATAGACCAGATCGATGTCATCATGCGGCAAGCGCAGATACCCTATGACGTTGAAATGATCCCTTGGGCGCGCGCCATCGCGCTCGCCGAGACCGAGCCGATGACCTGCGCCTTCTCGGCAGCGCAGACAGCGGACCGCAAGCCGCGGTTCAAATGGGTCATGACGATCTCCGTGAACCATACGATCCTGGTCAAGCGGGCGGGCTCGTCGATCCACGCCACGACGCTCGATGAGGCGAAGAGCTTTCTGATCGGAACCCATCGGCTCGACTTTACCGAGGACCTTCTGAAATCGATGGGATTTGCGAACCTCGATCTCAGCGCCGATTTCGACACGTCGCTGCGCAAGCTCGTCCGGGGCCGGATCGACATGATGCCCATGTCGGAAGGCGTCTATCAGAGGCTGAAGAACAATGGCACCGACGTCGAGAGGGTGGTTCCCCTCTCCGAGGAGAAGCTCGGCATTGCCTGTCAGAAAACAGTCCCGGACGCCTTGATCGCTAAAATGCAGTCCGCACTCGACAGCATGATCCGCGATGGCCGCCAGGACACGATCTACCGGCGTTACGGCCTCAAGGCCGAACACTGAGCAAGCGATCAGCGGTGCCAATCAGTCGGCAGGGACGAAACCGGGTTGACTTCCGTTCCGTTTCGGGGTGGTGAGACCACATCCTGTACGAAAATTCGGACGCACTTCATGTTGATCATTGCGGGTCTCGGCAATCCCGGCAGCAAGTACTCCGGCAATCGCCACAATATCGGCTTCATGGCGCTCGACGCCATCCAGCGGCGGCCGGGCTTTTCGCCATGGGCAAAGAAGTTCAAGGCCCTCATTTCCGAAGGCGAGCTCGCCGGCGACAAGGTTCTGCTGATCAAGCCGCAGACCTACATGAACCTGTCGGGCGAAGCGGTCGGCGAGGCCATGCGCTTCTACAAGCTCGGCCCCGAAAACATCATCGCAATCTACGACGAGCTCGATCTGGCGCCCGGCAAGGCGCGCATCAAGACGGCCGGCGGACATGGCGGCCACAACGGCATCAAGTCGCTCGACGCCCATTGTGGCAAGGATTACCGCCGCCTGCGGCTCGGCATCGGCCATCCCGGCGCCAAGGAATTCGTCAACAACCACGTGCTCGGCGATTTCGACAAGCTGGATCAGGCCTGGTTGCCGCAGCTTCTCGATGCGCTCGCCGACAATGCCGAAATGCTGGTGAAGGGCGAGGATTCGCAGCTGATGAACAAGCTGGCCCTTGCCGTCGGCAGCCAGCCGGACGAGGACGAAAAGCCGAAGCCCACCCCGAAGGCGCCAAAACCAGCGGGCAAGAGCCATATCCACCAGGCGCGCGGCGGCATGAAACCGAACATCCCGGCCACCGGCCCGATGGCCGACATGCTGAAGAAACTGTTCGGCGACAAGGACAAGTAAGATGACACCAGATATGACCGCTCTCACGACCGAACTCGTCACGCTGCGCGATTACTGGCGCTATGCAATCTCGCGCTTCAACGCCGCCAATCTTTCCTTTGGCCACGGCACCACGACTGCCGGCGACGACGCGGCCTTTCTGCTGCTCGATACGCTCGACCTGCCGATCGACGCGCTCGATCCCTTCCTCGACGCCCGCCTCCTGCCGGCCGAGCGCAGGCTTCTCGCAGAGCGTATCGAGGCCCGCGTCACGACCCGCAAACCGTCGTCCTATCTCACCGGTCGCGCCTATATCCAGGGCGTCCGATTTCTGGTTGACGAGCGGGTCATCGTGCCACGCTCGCATATCGGCGAGATCCTGTTTCGCGAATATCTCGGCCCGAACGGATCGTCCTTCCTGCCCGACCAGATGATGGTCGAGAGCGCTGTGGACATCTGCACCGGCTCCGGCTGCCTTGCGGTGCTGGCCGCCAAATTCTTCCCCAACGCCGCCGTCGATGCGGTGGATCTGTCGGCCGACGCGCTGGAAGTGGCAAAGTTGAACCTGCGGGAACACG
Organism: Rhizobium sp. Leaf306; assembly: GCF_001423425.1. Lineage (GTDB taxonomy): Bacteria > Pseudomonadota > Alphaproteobacteria > Rhizobiales > Rhizobiaceae > Neorhizobium > Neorhizobium soli. Next base: position 381,823 of record NZ_LMNX01000002.1, on the reverse strand, counting down.
AGGTCGAACAGCAGGTGAGCCTGCATCAGGGCGATCTCTTCCAGCCGCTCGCAGGCCGGAAATACGACCTCATCATCACCAACCCGCCCTATGTCGATCACGACGCGATGGATGGTTTCCCGGCGGAATTCCGTGCGGAGCCGTCGATGGCGTTCGACGGTGGGGTTGATGGTCTGGATCTAGTGCGGACATTGCTGGCAGACGCCGCAAGCCACCTCAACCCCGAAGGCGGGATGATCTGCGAGATCGGCTCCGGGCGCGAAATCCTCGAGGAGGAATTTCCGGGTCTAGACTTCGTCTGGCTGGAAACCGAGGAATCGCAGGACGCGGTGTTCTGGATCTCCGCCGAAGCACTCAGCGTCACCGCTTCCTGAGCGGACGACCGGCTATTCTTCAGGCTCGGTCGTGAACATCAGCGGAAAACCGGCTTCCTTGGCGAGATCGATCGCCTCGGTGGCCTTGGTCTCGGCAATATCCTTGGTGCAGACAACCACGACCGCCACACCCATCTGGTGGGCGGTCATCATCACCCGCCGGCCCGTATCCTCGCTCATCCGGAACACGGCTTTCAGAACCATGGTCACGAATTCGCGCGGCGTATAGTCGTCGTTGACGAGCATAACCTTGTAGAGCTTCGGCCGCTCCAGCTTGGGCTTTGTCGTCGTCTTCGGCGTGAGGGTGGTGTCTCCGGCCATCCGCATCTCCTGATGACGTTCGCCATGCTCAAACAGCAATGATTGTATGCTGGCTATATCGCACCGACGGGTCGGAAATTCAAGCAACTGCGGTGATTTGCCCGATTGGGACCGGTGGGTCTGATTTGTGTTTGCATCGCAAGCCGACGTCTCGTTTCCGAATTCTGTTTTGCGTCGTTACCAGCGTCCCCGCCGCCTCCCCCAAGCCGCCAACCCTTGACCGCCCGGCCTGTTTCCCCCATAGCCACGGCAACGAACAATTCTAGTCAGACGGGGTCCGTCCCATGGGTTTCAAATGCGGTATCGTCGGCCTGCCGAATGTCGGCAAGTCCACGCTCTTTAACGCTCTCACCAAGACTGCGGCGGCGCAGGCTGCCAACTATCCGTTCTGCACGATCGAGCCGAACACGGGCGAAGTCGCGGTTCCGGATCCGCGCATGCAGCAGCTGGCCACCATCGCCGGCTCCAAGGAAATCATTCCGACCCGTATCTCCTTCGTCGATATCGCCGGCCTCGTGCGCGGCGCCTCGAAGGGTGAAGGTCTCGGCAACAAGTTCCTCGCCAATATCCGCGAAGTCGATGCCGTCGTGCACGTGCTGCGCTGCTTCGAAGACGACGACATCACCCATGTCGAAGGCCGCATCAACCCGGTCGGCGATGCCGAGACGATCGAGACCGAGCTGATGCTCGCCGACCTCGAAAGCCTGGAACGCCGCGTCGAGCAGACCCGCAAGCGCGCCAAGACCAACGACAAGGAATCCGTCGCCCAGCTGCCGGTCATGGAAGCCGTCATCAAGCTTCTCAACGAGGGAAAGCCTGCCCGCATTCTTCTGAAGACGCTGGCAGCCGACGACATCGAGATTTTGAAGGCTCTAAACCTCCTGACCTCGCATCCGGTCCTCTACGTCTGCAACGTCGCCGAAAGCGATGCCGTCGACGGCAACGAGCACACCAAGGCCGTGGCCGCGATGGCCAAGGAACAGGGTGCCGAATGCGTCATCATCTCGGCCGCCATCGAATCTGAAGTCGCGCAGCTGCCGGAAGACGAAGCCAAGGAATTCCTCTCGGCCCTCGGCCTTGAAGAAGCAGGCCTCGATCGCCTCATCCGCGCCGGTTACAATCTCCTTCACCTGATCACCTATTTCACGGTCGGCCCCAAGGAAACCCGCGCCTGGACCATCGTCCGCGGCACCAAGGCCCCGGCCGCTGCCGGCGTCATCCACACGGATTTCGAACGCGGCTTCATCCGCGCCTTCACCATCGGCTTTGACGACTACGTCGCCTTCAAGGGCGAAGTCGGCGCCAAGGAAGCTGGCAAGGGCCGCGACGAAGGCAAGGAATATGTCGTAAACGACGGCGACGTGATCCACTTCCGCTTCAACACCTGATCGGGACACCACGGAGGCGCGAACGCGATGACGGAAATCGAATATCACTTCGAGGACTTCACCCCGGATCGCACCTTCCCGCTTGCGGATAAGCAGGTGACGGCCGAGGAAATCGTCGAGTTCGCCACCGAATTCGACCCTCAGCCCATGCATCTCGATGAAGCCGCCGGACGTGCCAGCATTCTCGGCGGTCTCTCGGCGTCCGGCTGGCATACATCGTCGATGTTCATGCGGATGATGTATGACGGCTGGCTGTCGCGCGCAGCGTCCGAAGGCTCGCCCGGCATAGAGCTGATGGAATGGAAAAAGCCGGTCCTCGCTGGCGACACGCTGTCCGGCCGCTCCACCGTGGCCTCGACCCGCCTGCTCCGCTCCCGCCCGGGCATCGGCCTCGTCAACTTCCTGCACGAAGTCACCAATCAGCGAGGCCAGATCGTCATGCGCGGTGAAAACCCGATCATGATCCGGCTCCGAAACGCGGCCGAGGTCACGGCATGAGGCTGATCGAACTCTCTCCCCCCGGCACGCGGATCGAAACCGGCACGCTGCTCTTCACCCCTGAAGACATCATCCGGTTCGCCCGGAAATTCGATCCGCAACCCTTCCATGTGGATGCGGAAGCCGCAAAACACTACGTCTTCGGCGGGCTCTGCGCCTCCGGCTGGCACACATGCGCGGGCTGGATGAAGACGTTCATGGCCTATTGGACAGCGGAAGTCGTACGCCTCGAAGCCGCCGGCCTCGCCGCCCCGAAACTCGGCCCTTCCGCCGGCTTCAAGTCGCTGCAGTGGCTGAAACCCGTCTATGCCGGCGACAGCATCACCTATTCCGTGACCCTGATCGAATCGCGCCCGCTCGGAAGCCGCCCCGGCACCTTCATCAACCTGACGGAAAATGACGGCGTCAACCAACACGGCGAGACGGTGATGCGCTACGAAGGCACCGTTCTCGAATTCACCTGACACCACTATCGCACGGCAACAGCAGCAACGCCCGCCCCCACCATCACCGCTCCGCAGCCCCGGTTGACGCGCCGCAGAACCGCTGGGCGCTTCAGTGCTGCCCTCGCCCGCCCGGCAAGAACCACGTGGCCGCCGATCACCAGAACCTCGACGGCGACGATGACAAGCGCCAAAACGCCGGCCTGCTCCATCGTGAGATTGGGTCCAACGACATTGGGCAGGAGCGCTATGTAGAAGAGCGGCATTTTCGGATTGCCGAGATTGAGAAGGACACCGGTCGCAAATGTCGCCACCAGCCCCGACCGGCCCGTTACCACGGCATGATCGGCCGGAACCGGCTCGGCAAACCACAACCGCACGCCCATCCAGACCAGATAGGCAGCCCCGGCATAGCGCAGCACCGTCATTGCCATGCCCAGCTCCTCCGCCACCAGCGACAGGCCGAACACGGCGAGGAACAGAAAGATCAGGATGCCGGTGACCGTTCCGGCTCCATAGGCGATCCCAGCCGCAGCACCGTGCGAAACCGTACGGGCCATGATCGTCACATTGTCGGGTCCGGGACTTGCCGCGAAAACCAGAAACGCGGCGGCAAAGGCAGTCAGGCTTGCGATATCCATGTCCGTTTCCCTAAGGCTCCGGTCAAGTCCGGAACGGGTGAAGGATATCGCCTCCGCCGCCGGTCGCAATCCTCAAAACCGGCGGCATTTGCGGATTTTCGTTAGTGCCCTTCGAATTCGATCAGCGTGCGCACTTCGACGCCGAGGGCTTCCAGCTTTTTGCGGCCGCCGAGTTCCGGCAGGTCGATGACGAAACAGGCGGATACGATCTCCGCACCCATCTGGCGCAGCAGCTTTACCGCTCCTTCGGCCGTGCCGCCGGTCGCGATCAGGTCGTCGGTCAGGATGACTTTCTCGCCGGGCTTGACCGCATCGACATGCATTTCCATCTCGTCGACGCCGTATTCGAGGCTGTAGGCCACGCGCACGGTCTCGTGCGGCAGCTTGCCCTTCTTGCGGATCGGCACGAACCCTGCCGAGAGCTGGTGCGCCAGTGCACCACCGAGAATAAAGCCACGCGCCTCGATACCGGCCACTTGGGCGATGGACATGTCGGCATAAGGTTTCACCAGATCGTCCACCGCCTGACGGAACGCCTTGGCATCGCCAAGCAGCGTCGTGATGTCGCGAAAGATGATACCTGGTTTCGGGTAATCACGGATGGCACGGATGGAGGCGGCGAGTGTGTCGTCACGGGAGGACATTGGGGCGGGAGCCTTGTTTGTTGTTCGTTGCTAAAGGAAAGCAATAGGCAGCTGCGGTCGACATTGTCCAGATCAAACCGCGCACTACCCGCCGACCCAACAGTGCCCCCAGCGACGCATTCTCGTCCGCCGTCTCTTCAGCCAAAACCGATCTGAGTATTCACCGCAATCGATACCTGCACTCTCGACATTCCGCCATCCATTAGAAATTACGAATAAGTAACCTGTCGCCTGACCCTCGCATAACGCGCTGGCTCGTTTGAATGCGGAAGAGCGATTTTCCGATTCATCATCACTTTATTTGATTTAGAGTAAATTAGTTACTTGTGAAAGAAACGGCATTAATGTTTCGTTAACAAATTGGACCGCAGTCTAGGGTTGGCAACACTGCCAATTTCTATCAAAGCGCGAATGATCGCGCCCATTGAGGTCCTTCATGACGAAGACAATACTCGCGACGATTTTCGCCGCTACAGCCATTTCCCTGACGTCCAGCGCCGCATTTGCCCAGACACTGGATGCCAACATGGATGTTTCGATGACCGTGGCTGCCGAATGCACGCTGGCCACTGATCCGGTCGCCTTCGGCAATCAGGCCCTGATCGATGTAGCCGTCGAGGTCCCCGGAAACATGACCGTGCAATGCACGGCGAATGCGCCCTATCAGATACAGCTCGGTGTCGGCAATGGCGCCCTGGCAACCGTTGAAACCCGCTTTATGACAGGCGTAGCCAACGGTGGTCTGGCGACCTATACGGTTCACCAGGGCTTGGCGACCGGCCCGATCTGGGGGGCCACCCTCGGCACGAACACGCTTGACGGCACCGCGACTGGCGCAGCAGACGTCATTCCGTTCACGGCAGTGCTTGCAGCGAACCAGAGCGTCCAGGCTGATACCTACGGCGACGTCTTGATCGCAACGATCAACTACTAAGCACGAACCTTTCGGCAAGCTCGGCGGCGCGGCGTGTCGCTAACCTAAAATAAGGATGACAAGATGATCTCCATGCGCTTCATGGCAGCGAGCCTATTCGCGTGCCTGATAGCCGGCGGTGCCGGAGCAGCTGCGTTGAGGGTTTCTCCGATCACTTTGGATCTGAAAGCCTCTTCCCCCACGGGAACGGTTCGGGTGTGGGAAGACGGGTTGCGGCCGGTCAAGGTGCAGGTGCGGGTTTTTCGCTGGACGAAAGTCAATGGGAAGGATCGCCTCGATCCCACCACGGACGTGGTTGCCAGCCCCCCGGTCACCACGCTGAAGCCTGGTACTGAGAACTCGATCAGAGTTGTCCGTGTCAGCAAGAAGCCGATTGTCGGAACAGAGTCCTACCGGCTTCTGATCGATCAGCTGCCCGAGGCCGGGCGAAAGACCCCCGGTCAGGTCAGCGTCATGATCCGGCATTCGATCCCCGTTCGGTTTACCGACTAGGGGGTCGGTCGCATGGCGCGTCAGACAGCCCTGCTCCTGGCGCGCTTGTGCCTCGCCGTCCTCGTCCTGCCGACCGCAGGTCATGCGGCATCCGGGGATACGTCTCCGGATGCCAATCTGGCGGCCGACGCCGATCCCTTTGACGTCCCTGCGGCCACCGATACGGACGGGCCGAGCGACCTCTACCTGTCCGTGTCGATCAACGGCGTAAAGACTAATCTCGTTGCCGCCTTCCGGCAGGCACCGGACGGATCCCTCTCGATCGAGATCGAGCAGCTGCGCAATATCGGCATCAAGCCCGCCAAGACGGCAATCGGCGAAGATGGCCGCGTAACCATCGATCAGCTACCATCAGTCACTTTCGTCTACGACGATCTGCAGCAAACGATCGATTTCACCGCATCGAACGGCGAACGCGCGCCAAAAATCATCGACGCCAAGGCGAAGCGCGGCGGCGCGCCGAAGAGACCGAGACTGAAGGCGCAATCCTCGTCCGGTGCACTCCTCAACTACAATATCGTCGCGTCTTCCGACAATTCCGAAAAGGATTCGCGGTTCGGCTTCACCGGCGTGAGCGGCGCTTTCGGAGCCCTGTATTTCAGCCCGCTGGGCGTCCTCAGCAATACATTTATCGCCAGCACCTCTGACGATACCTACTACGGCTCGACGCGCCTGGACACGACCTGGCGCTATTCGGACCAGGACTCGATGGTCACCTACAGCGCCGGTGACGTCATCACCGGCGGCCTGAACTGGACGCGCCCGACCCGTCTAGGAGGCCTGCAGGTGCAACGCAGCTTCTCGCTGCGATCCGACCTGGTCACCTTTCCCGTGCCGGAACTGTCGGCAAGCGCTGCCGTGCCTTCCACCGTCGATGTCTATCTCAATGATGCCAAGCGCTTTTCCAGTTCGGTCGGCGCAGGTCCGTTCGATATCACCAACCTGCCCTTCGTCGACGGAAGCGGCAATGCCCGGGTCGTCGTCACCGACGCTCAAGGGCAGCAGGTGTCGACCGAAAGCAGCTTCATCGCGTCCAGTCAGATGCTCGCCCGCGGGCTTTACGATTTCTCCGCCGAGCTGGGCTTTGCGCGACACGGCTACGGGATCGACTCGAATGACTACGATTCACGCCCTTACGGATCGGCGACCCTGCGCACCGGCGTGACCAACTGGCTGACGATGGAAGGCCATGCCGAGGGCGGCGCGGATCTCGTCCATGGCGGCGTCGGCGCCGTGTTCGCCGCGCCTTGGAGTGGCGTCATCTCGCTCTCGGGCGCTGGCAGTTATCACGACGGTTCAATAGGCGAGCAGGTTGGCATGACCTGGGAGCGACAGATGCGGGGCTTTCACCTCAGAGCCCGCATGCAGCGCAGCTTCGGCAGTTTTCAGGACATTGCCTCGGTCACAGCCGACAAGCGCAGCTCCACCGACGGGATCTTGCTCGGATCAGCGGCGCCGCCCAAGGCGCTCGACCAGGTATCCCTGTCGGTCCCAATGCCTTTCGACCGATCGAACCTGAACTTCAGCTTCACCAATGCCGAGACCGCCGAAGGTGACCGGCAGCGTATCCTCGGCCTTTCCTACAGCCGCCCGGTGTTCAATGACAGCACGTTTTCCGTGTCCGCGATCAAGAGCCTGACCGACGGCACTGTCGGAATCTATGCAAGCCTCTTCGTCCCGATCGGCAAGCGGATCTCGGCCACCACATCGGTCGCATCGCAGTCAGACGAAACCAGCGTGACGCAGACGGTCAGCCGCACGCTGGGTCAGCAGATCGGCGACTACGGCTGGAGCGTTGGCCGGACGCAGTCGGAAAACGCGATCAACTCGGCAGCCGCCAGCTACCGCGCTTCGGCGGCAAAAGTGGCAGCGCGTGTCGACCAACGCGGCAGCAAGACAAGGGCCAGTGTGACCGTTGATGGAGCTCTGGTCGCGGCCGGAGGCGGCGTCTTCGCGTCCAACCGCATCAACGATGCGTTCGCCATCGTCGATGCAGGCGCGCCCGGCGTCGAGGTCCAGCATGAGAACAGACCAGCCGGCCGCACAAACAGCGGCGGCAAGCTGCTCCTTCCGAACCTGCGCTCCTATCAGGAAAACCACATTGCGATCGACCCCGAGGATCTGCCGCTCGACGCCGTCGTCAACACCACCCGCACCGTCGTGGTGCCGGCCGACCGATCGGGGATCGTCGTCAACTTCGAGGTCGACGTCGATGCGAACGCCGCACTGGTGACCTTCTCCGGACCGGACGGAAAACCCATCGCAGTCGGCGCCAGTGGCACGACGAAGACCGGATCGGAGCCCTTCGTCGTCGGCTATGACGGCCAGACGCTCGTGGAAAATCTGAAAGCCAGCAACCGCCTCACCCTGACGCTGCCGGATGAGACCACCTGCGTGGCAACCTTCCAATACAAGCCCCAGCGGGGCAAACAGGTGAGTATTACCGATGCGATATGCCAGCCTTAAGCGCCTCAGAACGCTTCTTCTCCAGGCCGGGATCGGCCTGCTCCTCTATGGAGCCGGCGCCGCCGACGCCGCGGCCGCAAGCTGCACGGTCGACATCGACTCCGCCAATTTCGGCAATGTCGATACGCTCTCGGGCGCATCCGCCGATGCGACGGCGCAGGTTTCGATCAGTTGCAGCGGCGTCAGCGCCAACGCAACGGCGGTCACGCTCTGCGGCAATCTCGGCAGCGGTAGCGGTGGCACATCCGGCGGGACCCGCATCATGCGATCGGGCACGAACGAGCTCGGCTACCAGCTCTACGCCGACGCCGGCCGCGCGACCCGCTGGGGTTCGTATGACGATACGACACTCGGCCAGCCACGGACGATCCGCATCGCCGCATCTGATGGCGAGGCCAATGGCGCCGTGACGCTTTACGGCGGGCTGTCTGCCGGCCAGACGAGCGCTGCCACCGGCACCTACCTCTCCTCCTTCACCACCGGCGAGGTGCGGTTCTACTACGAAGAGGGAACTACCCTCGACTGCGCGGCACCGACCTCGGCGACACTGGCGCAGGCAAGCTTTACCGTCCAGGCAACCGTTGCGGCAAACTGCCTGATCGCCGTTTCAAACCTTGATTTCGGTCTTCACGGCCTGATCGATTCCGAAGTGACTGCGAGCGGTGGGGTCGACGTCACCTGCACGCCGAACTCGACCTATAGCATCGCCATGGATGGCGGCCTGGCTGCGGCCACCAACCCGGAACAACGGTTGATGCGCTCCGGCACGAACACGATCGCCTACGGCCTTTACGCCGATCAGGCCCATTCTCGACCCTGGGGTGCGACAGGCAGCGCACTCGTCTCCGGCACAGGGGCCGGCGCCGTGCAGTCGATACCTGTCTTTGGCCGCGTTGCTCCGCAACCGGCTGCCGTCGGCAACTACACAGACACGGTCATCGTCACCGTCACCTATTTCTGACCACCGCCGGAGGACAGCTCTGCCCGCCGCCTGATCCGCCAATCGCAAGACATGAAAAAGGCGGCCGAAGCCGCCTTTTTGGTTTGAACTTTGAAGCTCAGTGCGGCTTGCGGGCATAGACCGATTTCTTGGTCAGATAGATCAGCCCGGTAAAGATCACCAGGAAGATCATCACCATGAAACCGGTGCGCTTGCGCTCTTCCAGATGCGGCTCGGCAGTAAACATCAGGAACGCGGCGACGTCCTTCGAATACTGATCCACCGTCTGCGGCGTACCGTCGTCATAGCTCACCTGATCATTGCTGATCGGCGGGGCCATGGCGAGCGCTGAGGCATTGGCAAAGTACGGATTGTAGTGCGTCCCCGGTGCGACTTCCACGCCCGGAGGCGGATCCTGGTAGCCGGTCAGCAGCGCGTGGATATAGTCCGGGCCGCCTTCCTGGTACTGGGTAAAGATGTCGAACACGAACTGCGGGAAGCCGCGGGTGATGCCGCGCGCCTTGGCAAGCAACGACATATCCGGCGGTGCAGCACCGTTGTTGGCCGCCGCCGCCGCCTGGGCGTTCGGATAGGGCGACGGAAAGTGGTCCGATGGTACCGCCTTGCGGGTAAACATCTCGCCGTCGTCGTTTGGACCGTCCTGCACCTCGTAATTGGCCGCAAGCGCCTTCACCTGACCGTCCGAATAGCCGAGATCCTCGAGCGTGCGGAACGACACGAGCCGCATCGAATGGCAGGCGGAACAGACTTCCGTATAGACCTTGAGGCCGCGCTGCAGCTGGCCCTTGTCGTAGTGGCCGAAGGGACCGGCAAAGGTCCAGTCCACAGGTTCCGGATGACGCAGCGGATAATGCGGCGTGCCGCCTTCCGCATGGTCACCGCCGCCGCCACCGGCTGTGCCGGCGCCGACGTCATGCTTTTCCTGCGCGCTCAACGATCCCATGGTGAGGCCAAGTGCCAGTGTGAGCGAAGCGAGGCCGAGTGTGATCTTCTTCATGTATGTCTCCTCCCGCCTGCGCTCAGGCATTTGCCTGAGCGGCCGCGACGCCGGCATTGGCTGTTCTGCCCTGTTTCTCCAGCACCGCTTCCGTGATCGAATTCGGAATGCGGCGTGGTGTCTCGAACAGGCCGAGCAGCGGCATGATCACGAGGAAGAAGCCGAAATAGTAGGCCGTCCCGATCTGCGACAGCACGACGAAAATGCCTTCCGCCGGCTGTGATCCGAGCCAGCCGAGCAGGATCGCGTTGACGACGAAGATCCAGTAGAACGTCTTGTACCAGGGCCGGTACACGGCCGAGCGCACCTTCGACGTATCGAGCCATGGCACGAAGAACAGGATGATGATCGCACCGAACATCACCAGCACGCCGCCGAGCTTCGAGTCGATAAACAGGAAGTTGAAGGTGATCGCGCGCAGCATCGCGTAGAATGGCAGGTAGTACCATTCGGGCACGATATGTGCCGGGGTCTTCAATGCATCGGCCGGGATGTAGTTATCAGGATGGCCGAGATAGTTCGGCATGTAGAAGATGAACCAGGCATAGACGATCAGGAACACCGAAACGCCGAGCGCATCCTTGAGCGTCGCATAAGGCGTGAACGGCACCGTATCCGTCTTCGTCTTGATCTCGACTCCGGTCGGGTTGGTCTGGCCGGTCACATGCAGTGCCCAGATGTGCAGGATGACGACGCCCGTTATCATGAACGGCAGCAGGTAATGCAGCGAGAAGAAGCGGTTGAGCGTCGGCTGGTCGACGGCAAAGCCGCCGAGCAGGAACTGCTGTATCCATTCACCCACCAGCGGGAAGGCCGAGAAGAAGCCGGTGATGACGGTGGCACCCCAGAACGACATCTGTCCCCAGGGCAGAACGTAGCCCATGAAGCCGGTCGCCATCATCAGGAGATAGATGACGACGCCGAGGATCCAGAGGATTTCGCGTGGCGCTTTGTAGGAGCCGTAGTAGAGACCGCGTCCGATATGCAGGTAGACGGCGATAAAGAAGAACGACGCGCCGTTGGCGTGCATGTAGCGCAGCAGCCAACCATGGTTGACGTCGCGCATGATCTTCTCGACCGAGTCGAACGCGTCGACCGTCGATGCGGTGTAATGCATGGCCAGCACGACGCCGGTCAGGATCTGTACGATCAGCATGACCGCAAGCATGGCGCCGAACGTATAGGCGTAGTTGAGGTTTCTCGGCACCGGAAACGAGATGAAACTGTCATGGATCAGACGCGGCAGCGGCAGCCGCTGGTCGACCCATTTTTCAATGCCGGTGGATGGCTGGTAGGACGAATGATCGCTCATGAGAATGCTCCCCTCACCCGATCCGGATCACGGTATCCGACGCAAATGCGAACGTCGGGATGGCCAGGTTTTGCGGAGCAGGTCCCTTACGGATACGGCCTGCCGTATCGTAGTGCGACCCATGACACGGACAGAACCACCCGCCGAAGTCCCCGGACTGACCGAGCGGCACGCAACCCAGATGGGTGCAGGAGCCGATCATCACGATCCAGTTTTCCTTGCCGGCGCCGGCAGAACGATCGACGCCGGATGCTTGCGCATCGGCCGGCAAGTTGGCATTGCGCGCCACCGGATCCTTGAGCGCGGCAAGCTCAACCTTGTTGGCCTCTTCGAGTTCCTTCGGCGTCCGGTTGCGGATGAACACCGGCTTGCCCCGCCATTTGACGGTGAGCGACATACCCGGCTCAAGAGCTGCGACATTCACTTCGATCGATGCGAGCGCAAGCGTCGATGCATCAGGCCGCATCTGGTCGATGAACGGCCAGGCAACAGCCGCGACGCCCACGGCGCCAGCCATGCCGGTAGTCAAATATAGGAAATCGCGCCGCGTGGGTTCACCCGAATGGGGCTCCACGCGTGCACTATGCGTATCGTGCTCGCTCACGGTCAGTCATCCTCTCACGCTCCAGCGGATAAATCCGCATCGCTCCTCCGCGCGGCTCCCCCGACACACTCATGCCTTGGGAATCCCAGCAAATAGCGCCTCATGTGCTTGATCGCAGATAAAGTCCCAACTTGGCAAGTGCCTGCCCGCCACATTCTGGCCAGGATGCGGACCGTCCCCCTGTATTGCCGGATATGCGCCGCATTGGTTCGAACTGCCCCACCCCGGGACGCGCGGGCGTGGCGAAGCGGCCACAACCCCAGATCGCCTGCCCTTCCTTGCCCCCGGCCGGGCCTGTTGCGTTGCCAGTGGCGGAACGGCATGCTAGGCGGCAGAAAGCTTCATGGCAGCCGGCTCGGAAATCCTGAATGAGAAAGACGTTATCGGTCGCCATCTGCGTCATCGTGTCGCTGGTCCTTCTCGCGATCTTGACACGCTATCTGCGGCCTCACTGGATCCTCGCAACGCTGCACAGCCTGCAATTTCATGCGGCCGCGGCCTGCGTCGTCGCCATGGCGGTCGCGCTTCTTATCCACCGCAACCTCGCAAGCTATGCCCTGCTTCTGGTCGCGCTGCTTTTGACCGCGCACCCTCTGTGGATGGCGCGCGAAATTGCGGCGGAGGTCACGCCTGCCGATCAGAGCGCACCGACCTTCCGGCTGATGTCCTTCAACATCCTCTCCGAAAACTACGAAAATGCCGAGGGCATCACCCGCGCCATCCTGTCATCGGGCGCCGATGTGGTGAACATCATGGAAGGCGAATCGCTTTACGAACATCTGACGCAGATCGCCGCGGTCTATCCTTACCGCGTCGGCTGCGGCGTGCTCATGGAAGAGTGCGACCAGATGATGTTTTCAAAAACCCCGATCGAAAACGCTTCGGTTCGAAGCCTGAGCAATATCTTCGACAATCGCTTCATCATGGGCGAGGTCACGGTTTCCGGGCGCAAGGTTCACGTCGTCGGCATCCATACGACGAAGCCGTATTTCGACAACTTCCACACGATGGAACTCATGAATGCAGCGCTCGCGATCACCGCCACCGATGGCCCGCTGGTTTTGTCAGGCGATTTCAACGCCTCAAGCCTGCCACCCAACATGCGGATGTTTCTGAACTCGACGGGGCTGAAAACCGCCGCCTTCGAGCCGCCCACCTGGCCAGTCCGGGCGCGGATGCTGGGTCTGGCGATCGACCACGTCTATGTGCGTGCCCCGCTCAAGATAAAGTCGCTCACCCGCATGCCGAACACCTACGGCTCCAACCACGCCGGGCTGATCGCCGACATCGCGATCACCGGACCTTGACCACGTCGCCTTCGTCTTCGATCCCCAGAAACCCGCCAGACTGGCGCGACCAGAGGTCCGCGTAGAGACCGCCCGCCGCAATCAGCTCGTTATGGGTGCCCTGCTCGATGATGGCGCCCTTGTCCATCACGATCAGCCGGTCGAGCGTCGCGATCGTCGAAAGCCGGTGCGCGATGGCGAGCACAGTCTTGCCCTGCATCAGCCGCTCCAGATTGGACTGGATCGCGGCTTCCACTTCCGAATCGAGCGCCGATGTTGCCTCGTCCAGCACCAGGATTGGCGCGTCCTTCAGCATCACCCGGGCAATCGCCACCCGCTGTCGCTGTCCGCCCGACAGTTTCACGCCGCGCTCGCCCACATGCGCATCGAAGCCGCGCCGGCCGCGCTGGTCGGTCAGCGTCTGGATAAACCCGTCTGCCTCGGCCTTCTTGGCCGCATCGAGAAGCTGTGCGTCGGTCGCATCGGGTCTCCCGAACAGGATGTTGTCGCGAAGCGAGCGATGCAGCAGCGACGTGTCCTGCGTCACCATGCCGAGATTGGCACGCAGCGACTCCTGGCTCACCTTCGAGATATCCTGCCCGTCGATCAGGATGCGCCCGCCCTCCAGATCGTAGAAGCGCAGCAGCAGGTTGACGAGCGTCGACTTGCCCGCACCGGATCGTCCGACGATCCCGATCTTCTCTCCCGCCCGGATGGAGAGCGACAGGTTGTCGATCACGCCCTCGCCCTTGCCGTAGTGAAACCGGATGTTCTCAAACCGAATCTCCGGCTGCTCCACCTTCAGCTCCGTCGCGCCGGGCACATCCACCAACCCGATCGGCTTTGAGATCAGCTCGGCCGCATTCTGGACGGTGCCGAAATTGCGCATGATGCCGTTGAACTGGGTCATCAGACGGCCGAGCAGGAAATTGAGCCGCAGCACCAGCGCCAAGGTAAAGGCGACCGCGCCGGAACTGATCAGCCCGGACAGCCACAGATGGATCGACAGCGCCGCCATGCTGCTGATCATGATGCCCGACAGCAGCGCCATCGACGCCCGGACGCCGGTGATGAAACGGGTAAAGTGGATGAGCGTGGTCTGATAGGTCTCAAAGCCCTGCCGCATGTAGCGGTCGTTGGCCTCGTCGCGCCCGAACAGTTTCAGCGTCTGGATATTGCTGTAGGCGTCGACCATGCGGCCGTTGAGCATGGAGGCAGCCTCCGCCGTCTCGCGCGAGTGGTACCGAATGCGCGGCACGAAATAGCGGGCCAGAAATCCGAACACCAACACCCAGACGCAAACCAGTACGCCGAGCCGCAGGTCGAGCCCGCCGACCAGGACCAGCATGGAGACCGAGTAGATCGTGACGAACCAGACGCTTTCCATCAGCGAGGTGACGAGATCGCCAGCCGCCTGTCCGCCAGACCAAACCTTGGTGACGATCCGGCCGGAAAAGTCGTTCTGGAAAAACGACAGCGATTGGCGCGCAACATGCATGTAGGACTGCCAGCGCATCAGGTTGTAGAACCCGGGCGTAATGATCTGCTGGTCGATCAGCGCGGTCGACATCGTCACCAGGAAGCGCACGACACCGATCAGCACCAGCATGCCCAACAGCTCGCCGCCATGCTGGTCGAGCAGCACCGTCCAGCCGTCACCCGGCTTGATCGTCGACAGGATATCCACGAGCCGCCCGACGAACCAGAACAGCGCCGCCTCGATCGCCGCCGTCAGACCACCCAGAATGAGCATCCCGAAGAACGGCGCCTTGGCCTGCGAGATGTAGAACCAGATAAAGGCGAACACGTCTTCGGGCGGACGCAGATCGTCCTTGCGCGCAAACGGCTGAACATAATTTTCGAAGGCGCGGAAGAGACGAATGATCATGCCGCAGGATATAGGCGGATTTCGAAAGGGGCAAAGGCTGGGATGCGGCTGTCGCCGGATAATTCCGCAATCGCCCCCTTTTCATAAGGCGGGCTTCAAAACGAAAACGGCCGCCGAAGCAGCCGTTTCCAGAACTCATCATTTTGGCAGAGGATCAGAACTCCGACCATTCCTGCTTGGCCGCAGCCTGACCTCCGCCGAATGCCGAGGCAATCCGGTTGCCCATTGCACGCACGGGTGACTGTGCCGGTCGCGATGCAGGCGTGGCCGAGCGGACGGCACTGCGTCCCTCTTCCAGCTTGAACTGTGCCAAAAGCTCGATCAGCGATGCAGCCTGCGCGGCAAGGCTGTGGCTGGCAGCCGTCGTCTGCTCTACCATCGCCGCGTTCTGCTGGGTGCCCTGGTCCATATGATTGACCGAGGTGCTGATCTCCGACAGACCCGTCGACTGCTCACGCGAAGACACGACGATCGAGGCGACGTTGGTGTTAATCTGCTGCACTTCGGTCACGATCGATTGCAAGGCAGCCCCTGTCTGGCCGACCAGCGCAACGCCGTCACGCACCTTTTCGCCCGAAGCACCGATCAGAACCTTGATCTCGCGCGCCGCTTTCGCGGACCGCTGGGCAAGTTCGCGGACTTCCTGGGCAACGACCGCAAAGCCTTTGCCTGCCTCGCCGGCCCTGGCTGCCTCGACACCGGCGTTCAGCGCCAGAAGATTGGTCTGGAAAGCGATGTCGTCGATCACGCCGATGATGTTGCCGATCTCGCCGGACGACTTTTCGATCGCTTCCATCGCAACAACGGCCTGGCGAACGATATCGCCGGACTTTTCGGCACCGTCGCGGGTGTGCTCGACGAGCTTGCCGGCTTCTCCGGCACGGGCTGCCGAATCCTTGACGGCCGTCGTTACCTCCTCGAGCGCCGCAGCGGTCTCTTCGACCGATGCCGCCTGCTGCTCGGTACGCTTCGACAGATCGTCTGCGGCAGAGCGGATCTCGTTGGCACCGGCATCGATCATCCGGGCATTGTCGCCGACCGAACGAAGGACAGTCTGCAGATTGTCCATCGAGGCGTTGAAGTTGACGCGCAGCTGATCGAGCTGTCCGGCGAACGGCTGTCCGATGCGGAAGGTCATATCGCCGTGCGAGAGGGAGTTCAGACCGTTGGCAAGACTATCGACGGCAAACGAAACCTCGGCCGCCTCATGCGCCTTCTGCTCCTCGCGAGCAATCCGCTCGCTCTCGCTCATCGAACGGTTGGCTTCGGTTTCCCGCTCCAGGCGCTCGCGCTCCAGGGCGTTGTTGCGGAACACGGAGACGGCTGCTGCCATCTCGCCGATTTCATCCTTCCGCCCCGCGTAAGGGATCGCAACCTGCGCATTACCGGAGGCAAGCGTGTTCATCGAACCGGTAATGTCGGCAATCGGGCGCGCAACGCGGAAGTAGGACAAAAGCCCTGCAGCAAGCGCGAGAAGTGTTGCGAAGACGACGACGACTATCGTCGAGATCGCTGCAAACCGTGCGGCGCTATCTGCGACCTTGCCGTATTCGAGGCTGTGCAGCCGGTTGTCGTTGATCATGTCCAGCATCACATCGCCGGCCTCGCCGCCTTTGGGCACCATCTGCGCGATGACGGCCTTGGCCTCATAGACGCGCGAGGCCCCCAGCAGGCTGACGAACTGAGCTCCCAGCTTGTCGTAATCGGCAACGATCGCCTCGAGCTTTTCAATCTTGTCCTTGGTCACATCGAGGCTGGCCGTGTCGGCGAATGTCTTGAAAGCCTCGGCACGCTCCTGCGTCTTGGCGCGGATCTGATCGAGCCACTGCTTCTGGTCAGCGGCATTGCTGGCCGAAAGCGCCATCAAATAAAGACGCCGGATATCGGACAGGATCCTGTCCATATTGGAGGTCATCACCGAGCGTTCCATGCGACGGCTGATATTGGACGCCTGGGCATCGAGCTGGTTGACGGAGCGCATGGCGAGTGCGCCCTGAAGGATCACCAGAAGAACGGTGATGCCGAAGAGAGCGGGCAGAAGAAACTTGATCTTTATCTTGCTGAACATCTGGGACCGGAGCCGAAATGAGAGGGAGTTTAATCCCTCGAGACTTGACAGCTTTAGATAAAGAAAAACTTACTGCGTCTCGGCCATAAAAAAATATTAGCGTCGTCGCAAATACCTGACATTGTTGAATGTTTCGCTGGCCGCGGCGTCGTTCTCTAGGGAGCCTACGACAGCGTGAGCGACCATCTTGGGGTGGCTCGGAACATGCGCAACACGTGATAAATCATTGCCTTCGCGCCCTCCCGCCGATCGGAAGCGTCCAGCGCCCATCGGACGCGTGACGACCGTTGTCGGCCGCCGGTTTCCCCGGCGACCGTGAGCCGCTTCCGTCAACGGTTTACTCGGCAGCCTGGCCCTCGTCCTCATGCCCGATGAAGCCGCCGGACTGACGGTTCCAGAGGTCCGCATAGATGCCGCCCTGATCCGCCAGTTCGCGATGCGTGCCGGTCTCGACGATGGCGCCCCGGTCGAGCACGATCACCCGGTCCATCTCCGTGAGTGTCGACAGCCGATGCGCGATGGCGATGACCGTCTTGCCCTGCATCAGGGCAAACAGGTTTTCCTGGATTGCCGCTTCGACTTCCGAATCCAGCGCAGAGGTCGCCTCGTCCAGCACCAGGATCGGCGCATCTTTCAGGAACACGCGGGCGATCGCGATCCGCTGACGCTGGCCACCCGAAAGCTTTACGCCCCGTTCGCCCACATGCGCGTCGAGCCCCTTGCGCCCCTGAAGATCGACAAGGCTTTCCACGAAGTCCCAGGCATTGGCCCGCTTGGTCGCCTCGATGATCTCGGCATCGGTCGCGTCCGGCCGGCCATAGGCGATATTGTCGCGGATCGAGCGATGCAGCAGCGATGTGTCCTGTGTCACCACGCCGACCAAGGACCGCAAACTGTCCTGCGTCACACCGGCAATGTCCTGCCCGTCGATGGTGATCCGCCCGCTTTCCAGATCGTAGAACCGCAGGAGCAGGTTCATCAGAGTCGTCTTGCCGGCCCCGGAGCGCCCGACCAGACCAACCTTCTCGCCGGCCTTGATATCCAGCGTCAGCCCGTCGATGACGCCCGCTGCCTTGCCGTAATGGAAGCGCACGTCGTCGTAGACGATATGGCCTTTCGCCGCCGAAAGCTTCGACGCATCCTCGACATCGGTGACGTCATGCGGCTTGGTCATCATCGACATGCCGTCATAGACCGTGCCGATATTCTCAAACAGCGCCGAGACTTCCCACATGATCCACTGCGACATGCCGTTGATGCGCATTGCAAGGCCGATCGCGATGGCAATGGCGCCGATCGAGATCGCGCTGTCCAGCCAGAACCAGATCGACAGCGTCGCGACGGCAAACAGGGCTGCACAGTTGTAGAAATAGACCAGCACCTGGAACGCGGTCACCTTGCGCATCTGCCCATGCACGGTCTTCAGGAACACGTCCATCGCATCCTTGGCGTAGTCTTCCTCACGGCCGGAATGCGAAAACAGCTTCACCGTCGCGATGTTGGTGTAGCTGTCGACGACACGCCCGGTCATCATCGAGCGCGCATCCGCCTGCGCTGCCGAGATCTTCCGGAGCTTGGGAACGTAGTAGGCGACGGTTGCCGAATAAAAGGCGATCCAGACCACCAACGGCACCGCCAGACGGATATCCGCGACCGCAACCACCGCCACCATCGAGATGAAGTAGGTTGCCACATAGACGAAGACGTCGAGCACCTTCATCACCACTTCGCGGATCGCCAGCGACGTCTGCATGACCTTGGTCGAGACGCGACCCGCAAACTCGTTGGCAAAGAAGGTCATCGAGTGGTTGAGCAGGAACCGGTGCATCTGCCAACGGGCGATCATCGGAAAATTGCCCATCAGGATCTGGTGCATGATGAGAGAATTGAGGCCGGCGACCAGCGGCAGCCCGACCAGCACCATCAGTGCCATGGCAACCAGCGTCATTCCCTCGTTCTGAAGGAAGGTCGAACGCTCCGCATGCGTCAGCCAGTCGACGATATTGCCCAGAAACTGGAACAGCATCACTTCGCCGAGCGCGATGAACATCGTGCAGACCGACATGATCAGCACCCAGGGCCAGACCGGCTTGGTATAGTGCCAGAGGAAGGCGATCAGGCCGGCAGGCGGCAGGCCTGGGGTCTCCTCGGGATAAGGGTGAACCCGCCGTTCGAACCAGGAAAACATTGATAGCTCCGTCAATCGGACCCGCTTCACGCAACGCAAACGCGCCGACGGCGAACCGGTCAGTTATGTGGTGAGCGCTGCCGGATATCGGCCGTGCAAAATACAAAGGTGAAAAGACTGCGTGAAACCGCGGACGCCTAAGCCTGTCGGACAAATACCGGGGGGCGGAGGCGCATAGGCACGGTCATATCCATGTAGGCCTCCATAGGCTGGCGTTAAAGATCGATGCCCTTTTACCCGTTCATTGCCATTTTGAAAAGTCCCAAATCTGCGGCAATCCGATCGAAACCGCCCTCAAACGCTTGAGCTCACAGGCCGGCTCGGCTTAAGGAAAACCATGACCAACCTGCGCATCGCCCTCTACCAGCCTGACATTCCCGGCAATACCGGCACGATCCTTCGCCTCGCCGCCTGCCTCGGCCTCGGCGTCGATATCATCGAACCGGCCGGCTTCGATATTTCGGATCGCAACCTGAAACGCTCAGGCATGGATTACCTGGCAAACGTCGAACTTGCCCGCCACGTCAACTGGCAGCAGTTCGACGACTTGCGGAGATCCGAAAACCGGCGGCTGGTGCTTGCCTCCACCAAGGCGGCCCAGCCTTACGTCGCCTTCCAGTTTCAGCCCGCCGACATCCTCCTGTTCGGCCGCGAGAGCGCGGGCGTCCCGGACGTCGTCCATGACATGGCAGATGCGCGCGTCCTGATCCCGATGCGCGAAGGACAACGCTCCATCAACGTCGCCATGTCGGCCGCAATGATATCAGGAGAAGCGCTGCGGCAGACGGGTTTCACCACATAAACGGCACGCGCATTTCGCGTCTTCTACACGCCTGAGTTTACTCTATGATGTTGCACGACTGCACTCCATAGAGTACATATTATGTACAAAATTCTATCCACGTCCGTATTCGATACCTAGATCGACGACCTCGTGGACAGACGTGCCGCGACGCGAATTTTGGGCCGCATCGGCAGATGCGAAGGAAGGAAATCTCGGCGATATCAAGCCCGTCGGTGAGGGCATAAGCGAGATGCGAATTCACCACGGCCCCGGCTACCGCGTGTATTTCGTGCGGCGCGATCGCACCATTTTGCTCCTGCTGTGTGGGGGCGACAAGGATAGTCAGGCGAGAGACATCGCTGAGGCCAGAAAATTGGCTGCGTTTTGGAAAGGATAGTTCGATGCCTCTGGAGACTCGTCCATTCGATATTTCCGAACACCTGAACTCTGAGGAAGACTGTCTCGAATTCATGGTCGCAGCCTTCGAGGAAGGCGATCCGGCCTTCATTGCGAAATGCCTTGGCACGGTTGCCAAGGCCCGCAACATGAGCAAGCTTGCCCGCAAGACAGGCATGAGCCGCGCGGCGCTCTACAAGGCCTTGAGTGGCGAAGGCAACCCGGAATTTACCACCATCCTGAAGGTGATGAAGGCATTGGGTCTCGAACTCACGCCGGTCATGGCGAAAGAGCAGGCCACCGAAGACGCTGCCTGATGTCCTTTTGCCCCCGCGCCAAAACGCGTAAAAAACTGTCGCGAACAGTGATTTGCACATCGGCGTAATCGGCCTATATTCGTTAGCCGGCAATTCATTATCGCACTTCATTCGATAGGAACCGTCCCCGGGCGAAGACAATCCGATATGCAATCCACCATCGTGATCATCAATCTTTTCGGCGCCGTGGCCCTGCTTCTGTTTGGCCTTGCGCAGGTCAAGGATGGCGTCACCCGCGCCTTCGGGACACGCCTCAAGACGGGTCTAGCCCGCGGCACCAGCAGCACCCTGCGCTCCTTCGTCTCCGGCCTTGTCGCCACGATCGCCCTGCAAAGTTCGACCGCGACCGCACTGACGCTCGCCTCGTTTGCCGAACGCGGCATGGTGCGTCCACGCATGGCTCAGATCGTGCTCCTCGGCGCCAATGTCGGCACCGCCGTTACCGCCTGGCTGGTCGCGACCGGCATCGAGTGGCTGTCGCCCCTTCTCATCCTCATCGGTCTGGTCATGCTTCGCGGTGCATCGCCAGCCCGCAAAGGCGGCGGCACGGCCATGATAGGCGTCGGCCTGATGCTGCTGTCGCTGCATCTGCTTGGGCTCGCCACCGAACCGATGCGCCAGTCGCCGGCACTCGCAGCCTTTATCGGCCTGCTCGATGACGCGTGGCCGGTGGCGCTGATCCTGTCGGCGGTTCTGGCTTTCGTCTCGTCGTCCAGCCTCGCGGTCGTGGTGCTGATCCTCTCGCTCGCCTCGACCGGAAATGTCTCCGCCGGCCTGGTGATCGTGCTGATCCTCGGCGCCAATCTCGGTGGCGCCATTCCACCCGTCGTCGCCACTCTTTCTGCGCCGGCTGCGGCAAGACGCATCACGCTCGGCAACCTTGTCACCCGCGGCATCGGTTGCGCCATCGCGTTGCCGCTCGCGGGCCCTGTCGCCGATGCCGTTCAAGCCCTGCCGCTGTCGCCGGAAAAGCTCCCGGTCGATGCACACCTCGCCTTCAACATCCTGCTGGCGCTGATCGTATTCCCGTTCTCAGCCCAAGTCTCCCGCCTTGCAGCTCGCCTCGTCCCTGATGATCCGCAGCGAGACGACGGCCCCCGCTTCCTCGATCAGGACGCGCTCGACAACCCTGTGATGGCGCTCGCCAACGCGACGCGCGAAGTGCTCGGCGTCGGCGACACCATCGAGCGCATGCTGATCCGCACCGAAAATGCCTTCAAACGTAACGATATCGCACCACTTGCAGACATCGCCGGGCTCGAGTCACGGGTCGATCACCTTCATCAGGATGTGAAGCTCTACCTGTCGGAACTGGGCCGCACCGGTCTCGATGCGGAGAACGCGCGCCGCTCCATCGCCATCATCGATTACGCGATCAACCTCGAACATATCGGCGACATCATCGAAAAAGGCATCGCCGAACAGGTCCGCAAGAAGATCGCGCACGGCCTCAAGTTCTCGGACGACGGCTTCGATGAATTGCAGGTGCTGCTCAGCCTGACCGTCGACAACCTGAGAACCGCCCAGACGATCTTCCAGACCGGCGATCTGGCGCTGGCGCGGCAGTTGATGGAAATCAAGGTGGAAGTCCGCCGGCTCGAAAAGCGGTCCGCCGAAAAGCATCTGGAGCGGTTGCGCGACGGACGACTGGAAAGCCTGCAGACCAGCTCGCTGCATCTCGACATGCTGCGTGACCTCAAACGCATCAATGCGCACATCGTGTCGGTTGCGCATCCGATCCTCGATGACAGCGGCGCACTGATCGAAAGCCGCCTTCGCCTCGCCGAACCCGGCGCCTGAGGGACTTCCTTAGTCCGCCGTCGGAAGTCTCCGCATGGTGAACTCGATGCGGTCGCCCTCCAGCTGGCGCCAGCTTTCCACTTCGGTCCAGTAGGCAGCCTTCGGAAATTCGTCGAACCATTGCCGCGCTTTTTCGCGGGCATCCTCGCGGGTCATCAGAAATGTCTCGCGCACGAACATACTGCCCGGTCCGCCGGCCTGTTCCTGCCGGTGGCGGTGAATTCTGCGCTTCAGCCCGTCGAGTGGCGGGGGTGTGAATTTCGCCATCAAACCCTCTTATCGGCACCTGGTGACATCAAGATAATATGGTCTCACACGCATTGCGAGTCTGTTTTCCTGTCTTAAAACGGGCGGCCTCACGCGCTTGGGAATGGCCGGCGCAAGTCTGAGATGCTAAGTGCCGCCGGCGAGGATACGGAATCAGATCAAAGGCATAGCGGAAAAGGAAAAGACCATGGAACGGCCGGCATTGCCCAAGGAACTGCCCGAAAATCTCGAAGAGAAGAAGGCAGCCGCGCGAGCCTGGTTCGAAAGCCTCCGTGACACGATCTGTGCTTCCTTCGAGGCTTTGGAAGACGAGCTGACCGGCCCGCTCTCCGATCAGCCGCCCGGCCGCTTTACCCGGAAGAACTGGCTTCGCAACGAGGGCGAAGGCGGCGGCGGCACGATGTCGATGATGGAAGGCCGCGTCTTCGAGAAGGTCGGCGTCCACACGTCCACCGTCCACGGCGAGTTTTCCGAAGAATTCCGCAAGCAGATCCCCGGCGCCGACGAAGACCCCGCATTCTGGGCGTCGGGCATTTCGCTCATCGCCCATCCGGTCAATCCCAATGTGCCGGCAGTGCACATGAACACCCGCATGGTCGTCACCACCAGCCAGTGGTTCGGTGGCGGCGCCGACCTGACGCCGGTCCTCGACATCCGCCGCAGCCAGGAAGACCCCGATACCCAGCTTTTCCACCGGGTCATGGAAATCACATGTAATCGGCACGCGGTCGCCGATTACCCCCGCTACAAGGCATGGTGCGAAGACTATTTCTTCCTGAAGCACCGCAACGAGCCCCGCGGCGTCGGCGGCATCTTTTTCGACTGGCTCCATTCGGACGCGGAAAAAGGCGGCTGGGATGCCGATTTCGCCTTCACGCAGGATGTCGGCCGCGCCTTCAACCTCCTCTACCCGAAGATCGTCCGCGGCAATTTCAACCGGCCCTGGACCGAAGAGAACCGCGACGAGCAACTGATCCGTCGCGGCCGCTACGTGGAGTTCAACCTTCTCTACGACCGCGGTACCATTTTCGGCCTGAAGACAGGCGGCAATGTGGAATCGATCTTGTCCTCGATGCCACCGGCAGTCCGCTGGCCCTGATCAATTTGGCACGCCCAGGCAGTCTGCTCTCAAGAAATTGATGACTGTAAGGCCACTGGTAGTTGTCATCTGCGAAAAATTCGATGTTCGAATCGGTGTGTTCGGTGCTAGCGTGCGTTCTGGTTGCACGGGAGAACAGCCATGACCCCATCAAACAGCCTGACAAAACCAAGTCCATACCCTGTTTCGAAGTTGATGAAGACGCCCGAATTGGTCGAGCGTCTGGCCGTCGAAATGCGAGCCAGAAGCGGTGGCGAACTGCCCCACGCTTTCTGTGTCGAGCAAGTGAAGCGGCAGCTTGCCGGTAAGTCGGCGGAATCCGGTGCGGCCAATGCCGCTCATATGATGATTCCTGCGGAGCGGGCATCCGTATTCCACTCCTGGGCGATCTCCGAATAGGAGGATTGATCAGGAGCTCTGCTTCACGATCTCGTCCAGCCGGGCGGCCAGCGCTGCCCGGTCGGGGTTGAAGTTACGCTCCACCCAGAAGTCCTCGATCTGCTTCAGGATCTCACCGACCCTCTTGCCGGCAGGCACACCTGCCGAGAGAACGTCGGCGCCCGCGATCGGAAAGACCGGCTTCGCGTAGCCCTCGGCCCGCTTCAGAAGAACCGACAGCCTTGCCGACTTGCGCATCGCCATTGGATCGCCCTCGGCCGCTGCTCTGGCCGACGACAGCGCCAGCTTGACGCGTGCAACCATGCCGGCCACGCCATTTCGGTAGAGCAGACGATCAAAGCCGACATCCGTCACCTCGTCGGGAATGGCGGGTGCGGACGCCCAGACGGCCAGCTTCGCCGCATCGGCATTCGAAAACCGCAGCCGTTTCGCCATCGCCGCCAGCCGCTCCGCATCGGGCGGCACGATCGAAGCAAGCCGCAGCAGCGGATCCGGCGTCCACCCGAGCGCTGCTTCTGCGGCCACCAGCGGATGAATGCCGTCGATGCCCCATTTTTCGGTTTCCGGCAGGATTTCCGTCAGCACGCCAGCCTGCCGCATCCATAAGAGTGCGCGAGACGGATCGGGGGCGGCCAGCAGTTTCTTAGTCTCGCCCCAGACCCGCTCGCCAGACAGCGTCGAAAGCCTGTCCTTGGCGCGTGCCGATGCCCGCAATCCGTCCGCATCCGGCCGGCCGGATCCGTAATAGGCGAAAAACCGGAAGAACCGGAGAATGCGCAGATGATCCTCGGCAATCCGCTGCGAAGCGTCGCCGATAAACCGGATCGTCCGGCTCTCGATGTCGGGCAGACCTCCGACCAGATCGACCACGGCGCCCGATGCATCCGCATAGAGTGCATTGATGGTGAGGTCGCGCCGTTCCGCATCGGCCTGCCAGTCGGTGCCGAACGAAACCTTGGCATGGCGTCCGTCCGTCTCGATGTCGCGGCGAAGCGTCGTCACCTCGAACGGCGTGCCGTCGATCACCAGCGTCACCGTCCCATGCTCGATCCCGGTCGGCACGGCCTTCATGCCGGCAGCTTCTGCCCGCTCCACCACATCCTGCGGCAGAAGCGTCGTCGCCACGTCGATATCGGCGACGGCAAGCCCCATCAGCGCGTTGCGCACCGCGCCACCAGCCACCCGCGCCTCGCCGCCATCGGCGTTCAGAAGGAGAAGAAGCCGCTGCAGAGCGGCATCGTTGAACCATGCCTCATCGGCAACCGAGGGGGTAGCAATGGAGGTCATGCGTAAAGCCTTTCATACAGCGTGCGTAAAATTCCGGCGGTAATGCCCCAGATTTCCCGGTCCTCATAGGGCATGACGTAGAAGTGCCGGGTCGCGCCATTCCAGTCGCGGGTCCCGCGCTGGTGGTTCGCCTCGTCCATCAGAAACGACAAGGGCACTTCGAAAGCCGAGTCCACCTCGTCCGGATTGAGGGTCAGCTCGAAACCGCGGCTCACAACAGCCAGCACCGGCGTGATGCGAAAGCCGGTAGCCGCGTAATAATCGGGAAGCCTGGCCAAGGGCTCGACGAAGCGCCGGTCGAGACCGATCTCTTCCTCGGCCTCGCGCAGCGCCGCCACCTCAGGCGATCCGTCTTCGGGATCGATCGCACCGCCCGGAAACGCGATCTGTCCGGAATGCTTGCGCAGCTTCACCGTCCGCTGCGTCAGGATAACCTTGGCGCCATCGGCATCGTCGATGACGGGCACCAGCACGGCCGCATCCTTCAGCTTGGATTGAACGGTCGCGTTCACCCAGGCCGGGTTGAGCAGATGATCGCCGTGATCGCGCCACGCTTCCTCGATCGGCCCGCCCTTCTGGGACCGCGCACGGCGGCGAAACTCATCAGCGGAATAAAAACCAAGACCGCTCATCGAGACAACACTTCCAGCTCGGCCACCGGCATCACCGGGAACACCGCATCGCCGGAGCGGACCGCAAACATCGCGACGCCATCGATCTCTACCGTCTCGCCAAGCGCGACGAGATCATACATCACCGCCCGCGATACCAGTGCCTCGAGCCGCCCGCGGACATGCAGGTAGGGCTTCAGCTCCTGCCCTTCGCCAGCGATCGCAAAACGTATCGCATGATCGCTCCCTGCCTCCACCACATCGCCGACACCGGTACGAAACGTCAGCACCTGCTGGCCGTCACGGAGGCTCGTTTGCATCTCCACCGCCACAAACGGCGCATCGACGACACGGATCGCAACCTTTTCCACAGGCGTGACGAGATAGGTTCGGCCGTCCTCGTCCTTGCGCAACACGGTCGAAAACAGCCTGACCAGCGGCGCCCGGCCGATCGGCGTGCCCAGATAGAACCATGTCCCGTCGGCACGAATTTCCATGTCGAGATCGCCGCAGAACGGCGGGTTCCACCGCTCGACCGGCGGCAGGCCGGGAATTTCGCCTCTCGGGCCACCACTTGCCTGCTCGGACGCATGGGCAATCATCGCCGCGAGACCAGCGGCATCGGCCGCCTTATTAATTGGTTCTACTGCCATTTTTCAGTCCCGGTTCGACCTTAAGCATCAGCCAAGGTGAATGTTCTCACGAGATAGTCATTCATCGCGTGCTTGTCAGCCTTATTTGGCGGAATAAGTTTCAAGGTCTAAGGTGGCCGCTGCGATGCAGCGATTCACGGTCGGACGGATAGGTTCGGCGAAGCCTGCTGGATCTGGATACCAATCAAGGGTGATGGTGAACGACATGGGCATGATGAATTCTACGCAAACAGTCCTCGACGAGAAAGCCATCATCGCCTCGGCCGAAAAGGCACTTGCCGATATCGCCGCCATCCGCGAGGAAGTCGCCAAGGTCATCTTCGGACAGGAGCGTGTGGTCGAAAACACCATGCTTGCGGTCCTGTCCGGCGGTCATGCGCTGCTGGTCGGTGTTCCCGGTCTAGCCAAGACCAAACTAGTCTCGACGCTCGGCACCGTCCTCGGTCTGGATTCCAACCGCATCCAGTTCACGCCCGACCTGATGCCGTCAGATATTCTGGGCTCCGAAGTGATGGATACGGATGAGACCGGACGCCGCTCCTTCCGCTTCGTCAAGGGACCCGTCTTCGGACAGCTGCTGATGGCCGACGAAATCAACCGCGCTTCGCCGCGCACCCAGTCTGCGCTGCTGCAGGCCATGCAGGAATATCACATCACCGTGGCCGGCCAGCGCTATGACCTGCCGGCACCATTCCACGTCCTTGCCACGCAGAACCCGCTGGAACAGGAAGGCACCTATCCGCTTCCCGAAGCGCAGCTCGACCGGTTCCTGCTGCAGGTGGACGTTCTCTACCCGGAGCTCGCCGCCGAGCGTCAGATCCTGCTCGACACGACAGGCAGCGCCGAAGCCAAGGCGCGCAGCGTAATCGACGCGACGCGGCTGAAGGACATCCAGGCGCTGATCCGCCAGATGCCTGTCTCCGACAAGGTGGTCGATGCGATCCTGTCACTCGTCCGCTCGGCCCGCCCGGGCCACGGCAACGCGTCGACCGACAAGCATGTTGCCTGGGGTCCGGGCCCGCGTGCCGGCCAGTCGCTGATGTTGACGGCCCGCGCCCGTGCGCTTTACGAAGGCCGCCTCGCTCCTTCGCTCGACGATATCCACGCGCTTGCCGAACCGGTCCTGCAGCACCGCATGGCGCTGACATTCGCCGCCCGCGCCGAAGGCATGTCGGTGCGCGATGTCATTGCCGGCCTGGTCAAACAGGCACGCGGCTGAAGATCGCCGGTTCAGGCTAGAAAGGAACCTCCGTGGCATCCATCGGCCAGATCGTCGATCAAACCGCCAGCAGCGATGTGCTTCATCGCGCCCAGCAGCGCGCCATGCTGGTGCCCGATTGCATGGTCGAGGCCAAGCGCATCGCCAACACGGTGATTGCCGGCTGGCACGGCCGCCGCAAGCGCGGCATGGGCGAGAATTTCTGGCAGTTCCGGCCCTATGCGGAAGGCGAAAGCCTGTCGCGCATCGACTGGCGCCGTTCCGCCCGCGACGACCATACCTATGTCCGCGACCGCGAATGGGAAGCCGCGCACACGATCTGGCTCTGGGCCGACATGTCGCCGTCGATGATGTACAAGTCGACATTCGGGTCGGTATCGAAGGAGAGCCGCGCGCTGGTCATCATGCTGGCGCTCGCCGAAATCCTCGCCCGCTCCGGCGAACGGATCGGATGCCCCGGCATCATGGAACCGGTCTCTGCCCGCAACGCCGCCGAACGGCTGGCGACCGCCATTATGCACGCACCGCAGGCGACCGGCCTGCCGGATACGGGCATGATCCGCGGCCAAAGCGATATCGTCCTGATCGGCGATTTCCTCGATGATGCCGACAGGGTCATGGACCGCATCACGCCCCTCGGACGCCGCGGCCTGCGCGGCCATGTGATCGAGGTTGCGGATCCCGCCGAAGAAACCTTCCCCTATACCGGCCGCACCGAATTCACCGACCCCGAAACCGGCGAAAAGCTCGTCTCCGGCCGCGCCGAAAATATTCGTGAGGATTATCAGCGCGCTTATCTCGCCCGCCGCGATGCGCTTGGCGAGGGCCTGCGCCGTCTCGGCTGGAGTTTCGTGTTCCACCGCACCGACCGTCTCGCCTCCGAAGCGCTGGTCGCCGTCCACGGCTACCTCTCCGGCATGCCGGCGCCTAGACGGATCGATAGCGGAAATATCGAGGACAGGTCATGAGCGCGCTCGCCTTCGCCTATCCCGCCATCCTCTTCGGCCTGATCGCCCTGCCCGCCATCTGGTGGCTGCTGCGGCTGACACCGCCACGGCCGAAATCGGAAGTCTTCCCGCCGCTGCGCATTCTCGCAAGTGTCCTGAAGCGCGAGGAAACGCCGTCGCAAAGCCCGTGGTGGCTGACGCTTCTGCGCATGGCTCTCGCCGCCGCAATCATTCTCGCCATCGCCGATCCGGTCATCAACCCGCGCACGAGTTCGCTCAACACCGGCGGCCCGCTGGCGCTGGTCCTCGACAACGGCTGGGCGACATCGACCGACTGGGAACGCCGCGTCGAGACCGCCAATCTCCTGATCGACGACGCCGAAAGCGCCGATCTTCCGGTCGCGATCGCCTTTACCGCCGATCAAAACCAGGAAGCAACGCCCGGCAGTGCCGCCGCAGCGCGTGACAAGCTTGCCGCCGCAAGCCCGAGGCCGCTTGTGCCAGACCGCGGCCGCGCCGTCACAGCACTCCGGGAAGCTCTCAACGGCACCCGCCCCGGCACGCTGGCCCTTGTCTCCGATGGCATCGCCGCCACGACCGACACCGAAACGATGACCGCTCTTGCAGGCCTTTCGGCAGGCGACATGCGCGTCCTCGAAGGCGATGGACAATCGGCCGTCGCGATCACAGGCGCCACCAACAATTCGACCGCGATGAATGTCAGCGCCACCCGCCTTTCCACGGCTGGCACGCAGCAGTTCACCGTCAACGCGCTTGATCCACAGGGTCGCTCGCTCGCCGCAGGCACGCTGGAATTTGCCGACGGCGCCAACACGGCAACAACGGAAATTTCCGCGCCGTTCGAACTGCGCAACGATTTCGCCCGCCTCTCCGTCGAGGGCATCGCAACCGCGGGTGCCGCTCACCTTCTCGACGACGGTTTCCGCCGCCGCCGCGTCGCGCTGATCGCCGGCGAAAGCGGCAGCGATTTCCAGCCGCTGCTGCAACCGCTCTACTATATCAGCCGGGCTCTCCAGCCCTACGCCGATGTGATCCAGCCCAACACGGCCGATCTCTCGGTATCGATCCCGCAGATCCTCGAGGACAATCCGTCGGCAATCATCATGGCCGATGTCGGCCGCTTGCCGCCGGAAATCTCCCAGCCGCTGCAACGCTGGATCGCGCGCGGCGGCACGCTGGTCCGCTTTGCCGGACCTCGCCTTGCCGCAGCACCGGCCGACGATCCGCTGGTACCTGTCACCTTGCGCCAGGGCGAACGCGCGCTCGGCGGCGCCATGTCCTGGTCGGAGCCTCAGGCGCTGGCGGATTTCCCGAATTTCGGCCCCTTCGCCGGCCTGCCGCGCGCAGCCGATATCACCGTGACCCGCCAGGTTCTCGCCGAACCGACGCCGGACCTTGCCGAGCGCACGTGGGCAAGCCTTGCTGATGGCACGCCGCTGGTCACCGAAAAGGAGGTCGAAGCCGGCCGTATCGTGCTGTTCCACACCAGCGCGGAAGCGACATGGTCCAACTTGCCGCTGTCTGGGAATTTCGTCGAAATGCTGCGCCGGCTGGTGCAGATGGCCCGCGTCGGCGGTGCTGCCGGTGGCAGCGCATCCGGAGCACCAGGCACAGAAGGAGCCGCTGCAGCCCTGCCGCCCTACCGCCTTCTCACCGCCGACGGCGTGATGACAACAGAGACCGGCGCTGCCCGTCCGATCACCATCCCCGCCAACGCCCGCCCTGTCGCAAGCTTCGATCACCCGCCCGGCCTCTACGGCACCGAAGACGGCTACTCGGCCGTCAATCTCCTTGCGCCCACGACCGTGCTTGCCCGCTTCGATCCATCGGTCGGTGGAACGCAGGTCGCGCGCGCGCAACTGGCTGGGGGCGAGGCTCTCTCCCTGCGTCCGACCCTGTTTGCTCTCGCCTTCGCGCTCCTCGTCCTCGATAGCCTGGTAATGCTCTTCATGAACGGTGCCTTTTCCCGCCGCCCCGGACGCTCAACGCCAACCTCCGCCCGGACGTCTGGCACCGCCGCGACCCTCATCCTCGGCTTCGCGTTGGGAATGGCGCTGCTCAACCCGAACCCGTCGCTCGCCCAGCAGCCACCCTCGCCGCCCGCTGCCGCGGCGCAACCGCAATCGGCCCAGCCGCAGCCGTTTCGCGAAATGCAGCCCGGTGAAGGCGTAAAGCCTGGCGACGACCAAATCCTCGACCGCCTCGACACGACCCACCTCGCCTATGTCCAGACCGGCGAAAGCGACGTCGACAGCATCTCCGAGCGCGGCCTCGACGGTCTCACCCAATACATGAGTTATCGCACGACACTGGAGCCCGGCGCCCCTGTCGGCCTCGACATCGCCAAGGACGATCTCTCCTTCTACCCGATCATCTACTGGCCGATTTCCGCGACAGCGCCGATGCCATCGCAGGCCTCGATCTCACGCATCGACGCCTATATGCGCAACGGCGGCACGGTTCTGTTCGACACCCGCGACCAGGTTTCAGCACTCGATGGCAGCTCCAGCCCCAACGGCCTGCGGCTGCAGGAAATCCTCGCCAGCATCGATATTCCGCCGCTCGAGCCGACACCGGAAAACCATGTGCTGACCCGCACCTTCTATCTGCTGAAGGATTTTCCCGGTCGCTATCGCGGCGGCCCGCTCTGGGTCGAAGCCCGCCAGGACGCCCGCAACTCCACCTCGCAGCTCTCCTCGGGCGGCGACGGCGTGACGCCGCTTCTGATCACCGGCAACGATTTTGCCGGCGCCTGGGCGGTCGATCAACAGGGTAACTCGATGCTCCCGACCGTTCCGCCTGACGACATGCAGCGCGAATACGCCTACCGCGCCGGCGTCAACATCATGATGTATATGCTGACCGGCAACTACAAAGCCGACCAGGTCCACGTGCCCGCACTCCTCGAACGGCTGGGGCAGTAACAGATGACCATCGAATTCGCCCCCTTCTTCTCGTGGCCGATCCTTGCAGCCCTCGGTGCATTGGCCCTCGTCCTTGCTGTGACCGCCCTATTGCGCGGCGTCCGTGGTGCGGTCCTTCGGACGCTGGCGCTTGCCGCCCTGCTGATGGCGCTCGCCAACCCGACGCTCAACCAGGAAGATCGCGAACAGCTCTCCACCATCGTGCCAATCGTCGTCGACCGCTCTCAGAGCCAGGAGACAGCTGGCCGCGAGCAGCAGACCGATCAGGCGCTGGCGGAACTGCGCGACCGCTTCTCCCGCTATCCTCGCATCGAGACGCGCATCGTTGAGGCCGGAGACGATGTAGACAGCGACACACCTTCGACGAAACTGTTCACTGCGCTCCGCTCCGTCATGTCGGACGTGCCGCCGGCCCGCGTCGGCGGTGCCGTGTTTCTCACAGACGGCCAGATCCATGATCTCCCCGGCATTAACCAGGATCTCGGCTTCAACGCGCCCGTCCACGGGCTGATCACCGGGCAGCCAAACGAATTCGATCGCCGCATCGAAGTCCTGCGCGCCCCCCGGTTCGGCATTGTCGGCGAAGAGCAGGAACTGACCCTGCGCGTCTTCGACGACGGTCGCCAGGGCGGCGGTCCCGCCGAAGTCATCGTGCGCATGAACGGCCAGCAGATCGCAACGCTGCAGGCAACGCCGGGCGTCACCACTCCGTTTTCGTTCAACGTCCAGCGCGGCGGCAACAATGTCATGGAGTTCTCGGTTGCCGAGCTCCCCGGAGAAGTAACCACCGCCAACAACCGCGCCGTCCACGTCATCGACGGCATCCGCCAGAACCTGCGCGTGCTGCTTGTCTCGGGCGAACCGCATGCCGGCGAACGCGCCTGGCGTAACCTTCTGAAATCAGACGCGTCCGTCGACCTCGTGCATTTCACCATCCTGCGCCCACCGGAAAAGCAGGACGGCACACCGATCAACGAGTTGTCGCTGATCGCCTTCCCCACCCGCGAACTGTTCGTCGAGAAGATCAAGGATTTCGATCTGATCATCTTCGATCGCTACAAGCATCGCGGCGTGCTGCCGATCCTCTATTACGACTACATCTCCCAGTATGTGCAAAACGGCGGAGCCCTGCTGATCGCGGCAGGCCCCGAACATGCCAGCGAAGATTCGATTGCCGCGACGCCGCTCGAACAGGTCCTGCCGGCCGCACCCACAGGCGAAGTCCACAATGCCGGCTTCTTCCCGCATCTGTCGGAAGTCGGCACCAAGCACCCGGTAACCCGCGGTCTTGAAGGCTCCAACCAGACGCCGCCCGCCTGGGGACGCTGGTTCCGCACCATCGATGTCGATCCGCCGCAGGGTCAGACGGTAATGGAAGGTGATGGCGATCGCCCTCTCCTCGTCCTCAACCGTCAGGGCGAAGGCCGCGTCGCCATGCTCCTGTCGGATCAGGGCTGGCTCTGGGCCCGCGGCTTTGAAGGCGGCGGCCCGCATGTGGCGCTCTATCGCCGCATCGCCCATTGGCTGATGAAGGAACCCGAACTGGAGGAAGAGGCGCTGACCGCCCGCTCCGTCGGCCGCACACTCGCCGCCACCCGCCAGACGATCGGCGACGATCCCGGTCCCGCCACCATCCGCTACCCATCCGGCCGCACCGAAACCGTGCAGATGACGCCGGCCGGCCCCGGCGAATACCGGTATGAAAGCCGCATGGATGAAACCGGCCTGTTCGAGGTGAGAAACGGCGACTTCCAGACCCTTGTTCATGTCGGCGCGGTCGACTCGCCCGAGTTCAAGGCAATGATCTCGACCGAGGCAACCTTGCGGCCCTATGCCGACAAGACCCGCGGCCTCGTGACCCGCGTCGCCTCGGGCGATGGCGTCACCATTCCCGACATCCTCCCCGTTCGCGGCGAAGTTCGTGTCAGTGATCCCAACCGCATGGTTATCCGCATGACCGACGAGACGGTGCTGCGCGGCATCAACACGCTGCCGCTGTTTGCAGGCTTTGCCGGCCTGTCGGTGCTGCTGTTCGCAATGGCCGCGATGTGGTGGCGCGAGGGTCGCTGATGGACCACGAGCTTTATCTCACCGACGCGCCGAGCTCAGACGATCTTGCAATCGTCAGCAGCGGCCTCACAGCCTTCAACGAAGGCGAAGTCGGCCCCTCCGACCGGAAACTGCTCGCCGTGCTGATCCGCGACGAGAGCGGCACGGTCATCGGCGGCCTCTCGGGCTACACATCCTGGGGCTGGCTCTTCACCCAGCTTCTGTTCATTCCCGAAAGCCTGCGCGGCAAGGGGATGGCAGCAAAGCTTCTGACCGAGGCCGAAAATGAAGCGCGCACCCGCGGCTGCAAGGGCGCCTGGATCGATACGTTCAACCCGCTCGCCCTCAAGGCCTACAAGAGCCACGGCTACCAAGTGTTTGGCGAGATTCCGAATTTCGTCGAAACAAGAACCCGCACCTTCCTTCAAAAAGCGCTTTAGTCTATCCATCTCGGCCGCAAGTCGGGAGATTGGATATGCATCTGGAAATCGTCGAAGGCATCTCGCAGCAGGATGAAGACATCATCCTCGACAAGCTGAAAGCCTTCAATATCGAATGCTTCGGCGCGAGCGACCGCCGCGAACTGGCAATCCCGCTACGTGATACGGCCGGCGATATCGCAGGCGGCCTCGTCGGCTATACCGGCCGCGGCTGGCTTTACATCTCGATGCTGTTCATTCCGGAATTGATGCGCGCCAAGGGTCTCGCCACGCGGCTGCTCACGATGGCTGAAGCGGAGGCGGTCAAGCGCGGCTGTATCGGCGCCTATATCGATACGATGAACCCGGCCGCACTCGCGCTCTATCTGCAGCTCGGCTACCACCCGATCGGCAAGCTCGAAGGCCTCGCCGGCGGACATGATGTAACGTGGCTGGAAAAACGATTCTAGATCAAGGGCTTGGCGCGAAGTCCTGACGGATCACAGCTCCCGCCAGCCGATCACGCCCTTCAGCCCGTCATGCACACCGTCCTTGAGCGGCACGACCAGCACCCGCCCCGGATCGACCGGTCCCGGAAAATCGAGCGCATCATAGGCCACTTTCTCGAAGCCGAGCGGCATATAATAGGGCGGATCGCCGATCAGGATCACGGCTTCCGACCCATGCCGGCGCGCGGCATCGATGGCGATCCGCACCAGTTCGCGGCCAATCCCGAGGTTCTTGTGCGACGGCCGCACTGCCAGCGGGCCCAGCATATGGCCCTTCACGCTTCCCGCCAGAACCGGCGTCATCCGCACCGAAGCGATCGTCTCGCCATCGTCAGCGCAGACAAACGAGATCGACCGGTCATGCGGCCCCTGCTCGCGAATGCGGGACGCGGCGCGCACATGCCGACCGGGGCCGAACGCTTCCTCGTTGATCACCTCGATGATGTCATCGTGAGACGCATCCTCGGTCAGATAGACGAGGTCGTGTTTCGCCATGGACTTGGCGGTGTTTTCGGACGAAGAATTCTGGGATGTTGAGGATTGCGACGCAACAAGATGCAGGGACATGGAGAACCGAAGCCGTAAGGAGAGAGCAGACAGGACGAGCGATATCGCGACGCGTTTTCAGGCGTCGTGGTCGATCTTCAGCGTCGTCGCAGTGTCCGCACTTCGGTCATTCTCTGATGTTCCCGAACAATCGTGACAAGCGAGCTATCAGAAAATTTTCCACCCGTCCAATCCAAAAACGCAGCGTTTACAAAATCGCACCTCGTCATTGTCAGGCTTTGTCGTATCTAACAGAAAGACAACCAAGGAGATTGCAATGGGCATGCTGGTAGACGGTAAGTGGCACGACGTCTGGTACGACACCAAGGCCAGCAAGGGTCATTTCAAGCGCTCCGAATCACAGTTCCGCAACTGGGTGACAGCTGACGGGTCCACCGGACCGTCAGGCACCTCCGGCTTCAAGGCCGAGGCCGGACGCTATCATCTCTATGTATCGCTCGCCTGCCCCTGGGCGCACCGGACGCTGATTTTCCGCAACCTCAAGAAGCTGCAGGATCTGATCTCGGTCTCCGTCGTCGATTACCTGATGCTGGAAAACGGCTGGGAATTCCGCAAACGCGACGGCGCAACCGGCGACGACCTGTTCGGCTCCGACTATCTCTACCAGGTCTATCTGAAAGCCGATCCCACCTATTCCGGCCGCGTCACGGTTCCGGTCCTTTGGGACAAGCAGCAGAACACGATTGTCTCGAACGAAAGCGCCGAAATCATCCGCATGATGAACAGCGCCTTCGACGGCATCACCGGCTCCGACCTCGATTTCTACCCTGAAGATCTGCGCACTGAGATCGACGCGATCAACGCGGTCATCTACGACACCGTCAACAACGGCGTCTACAAGGCGGGCTTTGCCACCACCCAGGACGCCTATGAAGAGGCCGTCTCAAAGCTTTTCGAAACGCTCGACAGTCTCGAGACCCGTCTCTCGAAAAGCCGCTACCTGCTCGGAGACAAGCTGACCGAAGCCGACTGGCGGCTGTTCACCACACTCATCCGCTTCGATCCGGTCTATGTCGGCCACTTCAAATGCAACATCCGCCGCATCGCCGACTACCCGAACCTGTCAGCCTATCTACGCGATCTCTACCAGCACGAGGGCGTGGCCGAGACCTGCAATCTCCTCCACATCAAGCACCACTACTACGAGAGCCACAAAACCATAAACCCGACCGGCATCGTCCCGACAGGACCAGAGCTCGATCTCGACGCACCGCATGGGCGGGGGTAGGAAAGCGGGTAACTCTCACCAGTACTCCCCCTTCTCGATCTTTCCCGAAAGCTCCTGCAATCGGCGCGCTGTTGCCTGGGTGACCTCAGGCGGTAGCGCGTCGAGCGCAAAGAAGCCGCTTTCCGCAATTTCGTAATCCGCGGTGCGCGGCGCCTTCTGGTTGACGTTGACCTTGTAGAACAGCACGTGGTCGCGCTTCGATGCGTTGCGGTTCAGGTAGACGTGGAAAAGCTCCGGCACTCCCAGGACTTCCAGATTGCCCTCTTCCCGCAGTTCCTTGTGCAGCGCCTGAAGCGCGGTTTCGCCGCGTTCCATTCCGCCGCCGGGCATATACCATCCGGGAACATAGGTGTGGCGCACCAGGAAAATCCGGCCTTCGTCATCGAAACAGGCGGCCCGGACACCCATCGTCATGCCGCGGGTGACGATGAACGCCTTGTGCATCAGCCAGACGAGAATGCGGGCGCGGCCGCCAGTAACTTCGGGAATGCCCTGCTCAACCATTCAGGCGTTCCACTTCATAACTTCGGGAGCGGCGATAAATTCGGTACCAATTGCTCTCTCATGCGTTATGTCTTCGCCATGTTCAAGTTCGCGCATATTTCCGATATCCACCTGGGGCCCCTTCCGCGGCTGACGATGCGCGAGCTTCTGTCAAAACGCATCACCGGTTTCGTCAACTGGCACCGCACCCGCCGAAAGCATCTTCTCGTCAACACGCTGGATCTGCTGTTGAGCGACATGAAGGACCGAGAGCCGGACCAGTTGCTCATCACAGGCGATCTGGTCAATTTGGCGACAAAGATCGAAACCCGGCTGGCCCGCGAATGGCTCGATACGATCGGCGAACCCGCCGATACGACCGTCGTGCCGGGCAATCACGACGCCTATGTGCCGGGCGCTCACGACAAGTCGGTTGCCGCTTGGTATCCCTTCGTGAAAAGCGACGACGATCCGGGCGAATGGCCGAAGGACGATCACATCTTCCCGACCTACCGGGAGCGTGGCCCGATCGCCATCATCGGCTGCTCCACATCCAACGCGACGCCGCCGTTTTCCGCATCCGGCTATTTCAGCCCGCGCCAGGCGCGCGAAACAGTGAACCTTCTTAAGAAAGCCGGCGAACGTGGCCTGTTCCGCGTGGTAATGATTCACCACCCGCCGATCCACGGCGCGGCGTCATCGCACAAGCGTATGATCGGCATCCGTCGATTTGCTGCGGCCATCTCGACCGGCGGCGCCGAACTGGTGTTGCACGGCCATACGCATCTTAACACCGTCTACGAACTCAAGACCCATAACCGGCCCGTGCCGGTCGTCGGTATCGCGTCCGCCTCGCAGGGTCCGGGCGGCCACAAGCCACCTGCTTCCTACAACTTGTTTTCGCTGTCGGGCAAACCCGGCAACTGGAACCTGGTTTGTGAACGCTATGGGCTGACGCAGGCAGGCGACGGCATTGCGCTGGACAGCAGCCACGTCTTTTATGGCGATCAACCGATGCCTATGCCGGCGATCCAGCCCGAAACCGTCGAAATCTTGTAGATTAATTGCGTCGCCTGTTGCAAATGCATCACATTCGATTCATAGCTTAACGAGATGGCCGTAATCATAACGCATAGCCCCGTTAAGCTTGTTTCCGCATGAACAATCCGACCCAGACCATGGACATTCGCCGTGACCTCGTAGCCTTGCTGCCGAGGCTTCGTCGTTTCGCGTTGACGCTTGCGGGCACCGCCGAGGATGCCGACAGGCTGGTGCGCGAAGTCTGTTCGCGTGCGATCCAGAAAAGCCATCACTGGAAGGGCGAAGGCCGCATCGAAAGCTGGCTGTTCAGCCTGATGCGCACCGCTTGGTCCGACGAGATCAAGAAGCGCCGCAAGACCCAGCCGTCCTCCACCCCGAAGGCACAGGGCGTCGTATCTTCTGCCGAGATTTCCACAATGGCCACATCGGACCAGATCCTTCTGTCCCTGCCCTCAGGCCTCGCCAGTGTCTTCCTTCTCGTGGACGTCGAGGCATTCGCCTATGGCGAGG
Organism: Rhizobium sp. Leaf306; assembly: GCF_001423425.1. Classification (GTDB taxonomy): domain Bacteria; phylum Pseudomonadota; class Alphaproteobacteria; order Rhizobiales; family Rhizobiaceae; genus Neorhizobium; species Neorhizobium soli. The sequence goes on along the minus strand of NZ_LMNX01000002.1, from coordinate 342,788 downwards.
CGGCTGCTATACTCGGCATTCCGGAACAGGCCTTCGCCGAACGCCTGTGTTCTGCACGGCTCAGACTGTCGGAAATCGCGCCGGAAGCATCGGAGCGCCGCGCATGAAAGCCAGTGCTTCCTCGTCCGCGCTCGAACAGCGCATTTCGGCCTTCCTGGATGGCGAAGCCAACGAACACGAACGGCAGGAGATCGAAGCGCTTCTGGTCAACGAGCCGCAGGCGCGGGCCCTGCATGACAACCTGAAACGCGGCACGGATTACGGCCGGCGCGTCTTCGACGATGCCATGAAGGAACCATTGCCGCTCGAACTCGTCCGCACCATCAAGAACGCACCGCTGCCGCGCCGCGCGATCAGGCTGCCTGATGACAAAAAGCGCCAGTCACTCTCGTTCAAGCCAAGCAGAACGCAGGCGCTTGTCGCATGCATTCTCAGTCTCTGCCTCGGCGGCGGCATCGGCTATGCGCTCGGCACGCAGCCGGGATCGACCCGTCTCGGCGGCTCGGAAGTGCAGCTCGATTCGCGGGACTGGCTTGACGACGTCGTCGCCCATTACCGGCTCTACACCCGCTTGCCCGATCGTCTGGTGGAAATCGGTGCCGACAGGCCCGGCGATATCCTCGCATGGCTGACCACAGGCACCGGCATCGCCTTTCGCATTCCGGACCTGTCGCAAAGCGGGCTCACCTTCGCCGGCGCACGGCTTTTCACCGCCGACAACCGCCCCTCGGGCCTCCTCCTCTACCGCCGCGGCGATGAAGGAGAGATCATCGCGATCACCTTCTCCAAGACCCGTCCGGACACCAACAAACCGGTCGAGGACATCCGCGCCGATACAGGCCTTGTGTCCTGGAGCACGCCGCTCGCGACCTACGTCGTCGTCGGCCCCTCCTCCGCCGCCGATCTCGACGAAATCGCCGCCAAGGCCGCGGGACTGATCTGACTGCGACGCGCGATCAGGTCCACCTGATCCCAGCAAAAAGCCGCATCGGCTGCGATGCGGCTCAGGATCCTGACAGACACTGAAGAAGCTTGTTTGGCGAGAGCGATAACCCACCCTCCGTCATCCTCGCCCTTGTGGCGGGGATCCAGCGACCCGACGTCTGTCGGGTCAAAAGACTCTCTCAGCTCAAGGACTTGAGCTGACTGGGTCCCCGCCACAAGGGCGAGGATGAGGGGAGTTTGATCGAACGGCTCAGTTTCTCCAGTGAACTGCGGAGTTGTTAGATAACACCCTTGTCTGCAGTCCAAGCCGCATCGGCTAGCGATGCGGCTTGTGTCTTCTCATACCCTACAGGCCCCGGCTTACTGGCCGCGTTCTTCCAACACCCGGTTCGCCGCCGACACGATCGCATCGAGCGATGCCGTCACGATGTTGTTGTTGATGCCGGCGCCAAACAGCTTGCCACCCGGATGCTCGACCTCGACATAGGCGATCGCCGAGGCGTTCGAGCCATGCTGCAGCGAGTGTTCCGAATACTCGTTCACCGACAACTCGATCCCGAGATAGGCCGACAGCGCATTGATGAACCCGTCGATCGGGCCCGTGCCGCGGCCTTCGATCGTCTTCGTCTCGCCACCATCGGTGATCTCGGCGGAAACGACGCGGATGCCCTTGTGCTCCATCCCGGCCGGGAAGGTCTGGTGATCGACGAATTTCAGTCGTGCTGAAGGTTGGTCCACATAGCGCTCGATAAAGCGCTCATGGATGCGCTTGGAAGCGACTTCCTTGCCTTCCTCGTCGGTAATCCGCTGGATGTCCTCGCGGAACTCCACCTGCAGATTGCGCGGCAGGTTGATGCCGTAATCCTGCTGCAGGATATAGGCGATGCCGCCCTTGCCCGATTGCGAGTTGATGCGGATGATAGCCTCGTAGGACCGGCCGACGTCGCGCGGGTCGATCGGGAGGTAAGGCACTTCCCACACCGGATGGTTGGCCGTCTTGATCGCCTTCATGCCCTTGTTGATCGCATCCTGGTGCGAGCCGGAAAACGCCGTATAGACCAGTTCGCCGACGTAAGGATGGCGCTCGGGAATGACCATTTCGTTCGAATATTCGTAGACGTCCTTGATGCGCTCGATATCGGTGCAGTCCAGCCCCGGATCGACCCCTTGCGTGTACATGTTGAGCGCCAGCGTCACCACGTCGACATTGCCGGTGCGCTCGCCATTGCCAAACAGCGTGCCTTCGACGCGGTCGGCGCCGGCCATCAGCGCCAGCTCCGTCGCCGCAATCCCGGTGCCACGGTCGTTGTGTGGATGCAGCGAGATGATAACGTTTTCTCTAGAGTCGATATTACGGCACATCCATTCGATCTGGTCGGCATAGATGTTCGGTGTCGCCATCTCGACGGTCGAGGGCAGGTTGAGGATCAGCTTGTTGTCAGCAGTCGGCTTTACGACCTCGATGACTGCGTTGCAGATCTCCAACGCCACTTCCAGCTCGGTGCCGGTGAAGCTTTCCGGCGAATATTCGAACCGGTAATCGCCGCCGGCCTTGGCAGCCATGTCGGTGATCATCTTCGCCGCGTCGACGGCGATCTGTTTGATACCGCGGACATCCTTGCCGAACACCACACGGCGCTGCAGTTCCGATGTCGAGTTGTAGAAGTGGATGATCGGATGCTTGGCGCCTTCCAGCGATTCGAACGTGCGGGTGATCAGTTCCGGCCGGCACTGAACCAGCACCTGCATCGACACATCGTCGGGAACGCCACCCTCTTCGATGCACCAGCGGGCAAAGTCGAAATCGGTCTGCGAAGCCGACGGGAAACCGATCTCGATTTCCTTGAAGCCCATATCCAAGAGCAGCTTGAACATGCGGGCCTTGCGGTCGTGGCCCATCGGGTTGACCAGCGACTGGTTGCCGTCACGCAGGTCCACCGAGCACCAGATCGGCGCCTTGTCGATCACCTTCGACGGCCAGGTCCGGTCGGGAATGTTGATGGCGGGATAGGCACGGTATTTCACCGCCGCGTCGGCCATACCCTTAGCCTTGTTGGCAGTAGTCACGTTGGAATTCTTGGCGTCCATGGTCTTCAAGTCCTCGTCCTATCCATCCGCCGCGCGCCGCACTTTTGGGGCCTGCTTGGTGAGGATGGCGACCTCTTAAGGTCTGTCTCAGCTATATCGGTAAATCTTGCGAGGAGCTCTTACGCCGGCGGGCTTTCGGCCGCCGGGCGCTCCTCAACGGACCCGGCAACCGAGTGTAAGGTCGAGGCTAAGAAGCGAGAGAGGCGCGAAAACCGTCGCCCCGGCAGCGAAGCTGCGGGTCGGCAAACGGTCGGACATGATCGCACCTGTCATGGTCATGGGAGAATCTATAGCGGGCGGGCAGAGAACGTGCAAGTGCACTTTCGAACGGCATTTGATGTTGCAACGACGGCCGCGGTTCCCTTTCAAGGCAATCTTTCGCGTCTGAGAGCCTTCTGCAAACCCATCATCACGCCACCGGCCAGCAGACCCCAGAACGCCCCCGAGATCCCGGCGAAGGCGATTCCGGAAGCGGTGACCATAAAGGTGATGGCTGCAGCCTCGCGGGTAGCGGGATTGTGGTAGGCGGCGTATGCCGCGTTCGAGAACGCGCCGATCAGCCCGAGCCCGGCGACGGCCTGCAACAGGATCGGCGGCGCGAGCGATACGAAGGCAATAATGCCGCCGGCCACCAGCCCCAGCGCCGCGTAGCTGAAGCCGCCGATGATCGCCGCTACGTAACGCCGGGCGGGATCCGGATGAGCGTCGGTACTGGCACACATCGCCGCCGTGATCGCCGCCATGTTGACCGGCACGCCGCCAAAAACGCCGACAAGCGAGGACAGGGCGCCGGTTGCCACGAACATCGGTCCGGGATGCGGCTCGTATCCGTGCGCCTTGAGGATCGCGATGCCGGGAATATTCTGCGACGCCATGGTGACGATAAACAGTGGCACCGCCACGGAAATCGCGCCGTGCCAGGTAAACACCGGCTCGACGAACACGAATTGCGGATGGATCGCAGCGCCGATCTGGCTCAGCGTATCTGCCGGCAGGTCGACGCCGAAGATCAGCACCAGCATCATCGCCGCAAGCGAGGCCGGCACGGCCAGAAGCCGCCAGCGCGACACGACGACCGCCCAGGTCAGCACGATCGGCAGTCCCAGCATCGGGTCGAACGCCACCGCCTTCACGGGAGCAAGACACAGGCCGAGCAGGATACCGGCCAGCATCGCATTGGCAAGCGGCCCCGGGATCATTCGGATCGCGCGCCCGAGCGGCTGGAACAGGCCCGACAGCATGATCAGCCCGCCACAGATGACGAAGGCGCCGACGGCTGCGGGAAATCCGCCCTCGATCATCCCGATCCCCGAGAGAAGAGCGGCACCAGGCGTCGACCATGCAATGCTGATCGGCATCTTGAGAGCCGCCGAGAAACTCACGGCAAGGATGCCGAGCGCCAGGGAAAGCGCCAGGAGCGCGGAGGCGACCTGATCGCTATTGGCGCCCATTGCCTGCAAACCCTGGATAATCACGGCAAACGAGCTGACGAAACCGACAAACGCGGTCAGCATCCCCATCGTCAGGGCGGAAAAAGAGAAGTCTTTGAACATGATGAGAACCCGACGCGGTGAAGGGTGCATGGAGCACGACCCGCCGCCGCGAGACAAGCCCAAGAGATGACCAGGCCGACTGATTTTTTCCGATTTTCAGTCATGTATAAAGGGCCGGATTTCTCAAAAATATTGGAGTGGAGACCAGTATTTCGGCTCGACGACCCGTCCGGCGCCGTTCCATCTCAGACTAAATTAAGCCTTGTCTGAAATGTTGGCGGGAGACCTGTTGGAACATTGCATGCTCTTCTCTTCCTCCATGATAAAGCCCGGCCGAAGCCGGGAACGGCGATTCTACCGGTTCGGCTGGTATCTGCCCGCCTTCATTATGGTCGCCGCGGTCATTTTCGGAATTGTCCGGGCCGATCTGGAAGAGCGCGCCCAATACATGGCGCAGCAGCGGCTCGTCGCGTCGGAACAACTGGCGCGCGTGTCCTCAAGCCTCGAAACCAATATTCGCGGCAACGTCAATCTGGTCCAGGGTCTCGTTGCCGCGATCGCTGCAAACCCATCCATCACGCAAACGCAGTTTGCGGCGCTCTCCGAGCGAGTTTTCGCTGTTCCCTCGCAGCTGAAGAACGTCGCCGTGGCGCCCGATCTTGTGATCCGGTACGTCTACCCTTACGACCAGAACAAGCAGCTTGTCGGACGAGATTACACGGCCGACCCCAAACGGTCAGTGTCCGTCATGGAGGCGATCAAGCGCCGGTCCACCACGATCGCCGGACCTGTCGAACTCGCTCAGGGCGGACTGGGACTGCTGGCCCGCTACCCGGTTTTCTCGCAAGCCAACGGACATTTCTGGGGCATCGTCTCGAGCGTGATCGACGTGGAGCGCCTGTTCCGCGACATCGACCTCGATACCGAACGGCAACCCCTCAGCATCGCGATCTCCAGGCGGCCGGCACCGGTTGCGAAGGACGTCTTTACCGGTGACCCGGCGATCTTCTCCGCCGACGCGGTTCGTGCCCGCATCGAGCTCGGATACGACACCTGGTACCTCGCAGCGGTCCCGAAAGCCGGCTGGAACACGACCCCGCCGGATATCGGTTGGCTTTATGCCTACGCGACGCTGATCGCACTCTGTATCGTCGCCCCGATGATCTGGGTGGGGATCTTGATGAGGCAGCGCAATCGCCACATCGTCGATCTGCAACACCGGGAGGAGCAGTTCGAGACCATTCACCACCGGTTGACGCTGGCACTCGAAGCGTCGCAGATCGGCGTCTGGGAATACGAGGGCGCCACAGACCGCCTTTTCTGGGACGAGCGGCTCAAGGACCTCTATTCTGCGCCTCCGGGCAAGGACATCCTCACCTACGAGGACTGGCGTTCGACTGTCCATCCGGATGATATCGAGACGGCTGAAAATCGACTGAACGAGGTCATCGGTGCCACCGAGCCCTATATTACCCAGTTCCGGATTGTCCGACCTTCAGGCGAGATCCGTCACATCCGCGCGCATGGCAAGGCCTACAAAACGTCGGGAGGCGTCGAACGCGTCGTTGGCGCCAATTGGGATGTCACTGATGACGTCAATCTGCAGATCGAACTGCGGGAGGAGCGCGCCCGCGCGGAAGAACAGAACGAGCGGTTGCGCGCGACACGCCGCACGTTGCAGCACCAGTCTTTGCACGACGCCCTGACCGGCCTTCCCAACCGGCGCTTTCTTGACCAGTTCATGGAAGCCTCGAACGCGACGACGCACAGTCACCGCCTGGCCTTTATCCATTTCGATCTCGACCGCTTCAAGGAAGTCAACGACACGCTCGGCCACGCGGCCGGCGACGAGGTCCTGCGCCAGACGACGGCCCGGCTCCTGGAACTGATCGGCCATGACGAATTCGTCTCGCGGATCGGCGGCGACGAATTCGTGGTCGTCACCAGCGGCCCGGCCCCGGAAGAGCGAGCAAAACATCTCGGCCGCTCGATCGTCAAGGCGATCGCCAAACCGATGACGATCGACGGCCAGGAATGCCATGTCGGCTGCAGCGCCGGCATCGCCATGCAGACGCTTGCGTTCGAAGAACCGCGCCAGTTGCTGATCAATGCCGACGTCGCACTGTACGAGGCCAAGAAACGCGGCCGTAACCGTGCCGAGGTGTTTTCCGAGTCCCTGCTTCTGACGGCGATCCAGGTAAAACGCACGTCCGACGAGCTTCTCGCGGCAATCGAGAACGATCAGATCGTTCCCTTCTTCCAGCCGCAGTTCGATGCCGTCACCCTGGATATCGTCGGTGTCGAGGCGCTGGCCCGCTGGGTCCACCCGACCCGCGGCCTGCTCGCGCCCGAAGCGTTTCTCGATATCGCTGAAGGTCTTCATCGCTCCGGTGAAATCGACGCGCTCATTCTCGAAAAAGCGCTGTTCCAGGCCACCCGCTGGCGTGCCCGCGGGCTTGCCGTCCCAAGGGTCTCTGTCAATGTCTCAGCCCAGCGCCTGAAGGACGAAAACCTTTTGGAGCAGCTGTCGCACCTGTCGTTTGCGCCGGGCAGCATTGCATTCGAACTTCTGGAATCGATCTCGTTTGAAGGAAACGACCGCGGCCTGCGCAAGATCATCGGCACGCTGAAGGATTTGGGTATCGATATCGAGTTGGATGATTTCGGCTCCGGACACGCTTCGATCGTCAGTCTGCTGGAACTCGGCCCCAAGCGGCTGAAGATCGACCGGCAGCTGATTTCGCCGCTTCAGGCGTCGGGTCCCCAGCACCGGCTTGTGGCTTCGATCATCGAGATCGGCCGTTCGCAAGGGATCGAGATCGTCGCCGAGGGCGTCGAAACGGAAGCCCATATGGATATCCTGCGTGGCCTCGGTTGCCAGGTGCTGCAAGGTTATGCCTTCGCGGAGCCGATGTCGCCCGATGCGTTCATGGATTTTGCCGCCCACTGGCAGCAGGGCCGCGTCCCGGCAACCGCCGTACCCACCCGCAAGCTCGCCTGATATCGCGCGGTGGTCGAAAGGGTTCCGGTCATCCGGACCTGTCGGCCCCTACCCGCGCCTGAAACAATTGCCCTCAAACGCAAAAATCCCCCGCCGGCCTGAAGCCGACGAGGGATTTTTATTTGTCAGAACGGCGTCTGGATCAGATTTCGCTCTGCGACGTCACGATCTTGGATGCGAGACCATAGGCCACGGCTTCCTGTGCCGACAGCCAGTAGTCGCGGTCCGTATCGGCTGCGATCTTTTCGATCGGCTGGCCGGTTGCTTCTGCCATGATCTTGTTCAGGCGTTCGTTCATCTTGATGATTTCACGGGCCTGGATCTCGATGTCGGAGACCATGCCGCGCGTACCGCCGGATGGTTGATGAAGCAGGAAGCGGGTGTTCGGCAGCGCGATGCGGCGTTCCTTCGGAACCGACACATAGATCAGGGCGCCTGCAGAAGCGACCCAGCCCGTGCCGATCATCCAGACCTTCGGCTTGATGAACTTGACCATATCATGAATCGAATCGCCCGACTCGACATGGCCGCCCGGGGAATTCACGTAGATGCGGATGTCTTCGTCGCTGGCTGCGGCAAGTGCCACGAGCTGCGTGTTGACCTTCTGCGCCAGTTCCTGGGTGATCGCTCCGTAGATGAAGATCGAACGCGACTTGAAAAGATTCGCCTCCGTTTCCTTACCGAGCGGCAGTTCCTTCGTCTTGTCTTCTGTGTCGTCTTCGTCGTTCAGCACGGTCAAAGTCTCCTGCATGAAATTCATATACGGGACATAATGTGTTCGCGGTCACAAAACAATGCACCCCGGCCTGAACATGGCAAGCTTCCAACGACTAAGGTGAATGACGTAGTCCGCATCGCCGGATCGTTACAATTGGCAATGGACGCGGTGACTGCTCTTGCCTATCGTTTTACGCTTCACGCATCATGTATTTCATCGGGGATCAAAATGTTGACCAGACCTTTCCAAACCGCCCTGAAGCATATTTCGCTCGCAACGGGCGCAGTCGTCGTTGCTGCCGCTCCCGCCTTTGCCCATCTCGATCCTGAAGCACATGGCTCGTTCATGGCCGGCATTTCGCATCCGATCTTCGGCCTCGACCACGTGCTTGCCATGCTCGCCGTCGGCCTCTGGGCAGCACAGATCGGCGGCAAGGCCATCTGGTCCGTGCCTGCCGCATTCGTCGGCACCATGGCGCTCGGCTTCGTGCTCGCGGTCTCCGGTCTCGATCTGCCTTTCGTTGAACCGGCGATCCTCGCCTCGGTCATCGCACTCGGTCTTCTGGTCGCTACCGCCGTCAAGCTTCCGACAGCCGCCTGCGCTGCAATCGTCGGCGTTTTTGCGCTGTTCCACGGCCATGCCCATGGCGGCGAACTCGGCAGCGCCGGTGCGCTTCAGTTCGGCCTCGGCTTTGTCATCGCGACAGCTCTTCTTCACGCAGCCGGCATCGCGCTCGGCCTCGGTATCGCGCGCTTTGCGCCAGCTGTAACCCGCATCCTCGGCGCAGCAACCGCAGTGCTCGGCCTGACGCTCGCATTCGGCTGATATTACAACAAGATAGGCTGCGCCGCCTGAATCATAGTGTCAGGCGGCGCATGTTCTACATGAACAAGATTTAACCCGGCAGCGGGTTTGAAATCCCGAAAATGCCGACTAACTCCTTGTCAGATGACGGCCGCTTGGGACGTCCACAAGGAGTGAGACCATGTCACCGGAAGAACGCCAGCTTCTGACCGCATTGTTCGATCGCGTGAAAACAGCCTCGACCACCCCGCGCGACCGTGACGCGGAGACATTGATCGATGACGCGACCCGCCAGCAGCCGTATGCCGCCTATTACCTCGCCCAGGCGGTGATCGTTCAGGAAAAGGGCCTTGAGGCTGCCTCCGCCCGCATCCGCGAACTCGAAGAACAGGTCAAGCAGCTTCAGGCCGGCGAAAGCGACACCAGGCGCGACGAACAAGGCGGCGGTTTTCTGAGCTCGATCTTCGGCTCCGGTCAGGCGCCTCGCCCTCCGGCACCGCAAATGCCGTCCCAACAGGCCGGCCAGCAGCCATCCGGCCCCTGGGGTGCGCGACCGGGATATCAGCAGCCTCAGCCATACCGCGGCAACGACGACGGCTATCGCCCATCGGCCCCGTCAGGTCCCTGGTCATCACAGATGCAGGGGGCACAAGGCTATCAGCAGGGTCAGGCACCATCTGCTGGCGGCGGTTTTTTGCGCGGCGCACTTGGCACGGCCGCCGGCGTGGCGGGCGGCATGCTGCTTGCCAATTCGCTTTCGGGCCTGTTCGGCAACCACATGTCAGGCCTCGGCTTGGGCAATCCCGCAGCCGAAGCCAATCCGTTCACAGGCGGCCCGACCGAGGAAACCGTCATCAACAACACCTATATCGGCGACGACGCAATCCGTGAGGCATCCAATACGGACGCAGATAACGGCAACGACGTAACACCCGATCCCGGTGGCAATGACGGCGGCTGGCAACAGGCCGATTTCGGCAACGACGATCAGTCCGACTTCGGCGGCGGCGATTTCGGCGGCGACGACAACATGAATGTCTGAGGCGGAATGGCCCTCTCCCCGAACGGGTTGAGTGTCGCAATCAGCCCGGTGCGTGCCGGGCTAATTGCCAATAAATCTTACCCACGTCCCCGATAGGTCGCCACGCCCTGATCCGGCAACCACACGCCCTTCGGCGCTTCGCCGGTCTGCCAGAACACGTCGATCGGAATGCCGCCGCGCGGATACCAATAAGCGCCGATCCGCAACCATTTCGGATTGAGCAGGTCAACGATCCGCTTACCGATATAGACCGAGCAGTCCTCGTGAAAGGCGCCGTGGTTGCGGAACGCATGCAGGAACAGCTTCAGCGACTTTGATTCGACCAGAAACCCGTCGGGAATATAGTCGATCACGATATGGGCAAAATCCGGCTGGCCGGTCATCGGGCAAAGTGAGGTGAATTCGGGTGCGGTAAAGCGCACCACGTAATCCGTGCCCTGGTTGCCGTTCGGCACCTTTTCCAGAACCGCCGTCTCGGGGCTCGTTGGGGCCTCGACCTGATTGCCGAGCTGCGACAGTCCGCTGACATCCGTCATCGTCATTTCATATTCCCTTCAGATTCGCATGGCTTTCAATGGCGACACGCTTGCCATGCGCGTGTTCGCTTTCCGGCTCCACATGGATGGCCAGGGTGGCACCGGGAATAGCCTCCTTGATCGCATCTTCCAAGCGGTCGCAGATTTCGTGAGCTTCGCCGACCGACATTCGCGATGGCACCACCAGGTGGAAATCGATAAACGCAGCCGATCCCGCCCGTCGCGTCTTCAGATCGTGCACATCGAGAACCCCGTCGCAATGGGCGGTGATCGCCGCACGCACCGCCGCCTCCTCCTCCGGCTGCAGCGCCTTGTCCATCAGCCCGCCCAGCGAGTGGGTGATGACCTTGTAACCCTGCCAGAGAATGTTGAAGGCGACGAAGATCGCAAGCAGCGGATCAAGGATCAGGTAACCCGTCAGAACCGCGAGCACCAGACCGACGAATACGCCGGCCGACGTCACCACATCCGACATGATGTGCTGGCCGTCTGCCAGAAGCGCCGGAGACCGGTGCGACCGTCCGACCCTGATCAGCACGGTCGCCCAGACCGCGTTAATTCCGCCTGCCGTAGCGTTGATGGCAAGCCCGAGCCATGGCGTTTCCGGCATGCTCGGGGCGCCCAGAGCGCCCCAGGCTTCCTGAATGATCAGGATCGCCGCCAGCACGATCAACGCGCCTTCCGCCACGGCGGATATGTATTCCGCCTTGTGATGGCCGAAGTGGTGGTCATCGTCTGCCGGCCGCTGAGCATAGCGGATGACGAAATAGGCAATGAATGCCGCCGCCACGTTGACCAGTGATTCCAGACCGTCCGACAGCAGCGCCACCGAGCCGGTTACCCACCACGCAGCAAGTTTGAGGAACAGCACGCCGATCGAGATCGGGATGCCCCACATCGCCAGTCTCTCGACCTTTTTGTCGTCCTTTGCCACTCTGTCCATATCGCCCATACCCGTCTTCACTAATCGTCCTCCTGCATCTGCAAGCGATTTGCAGGAAGCTATGCCCAAAACGACGAAACCGCCGCGGCGAGAGCGTCTCGCAGCGGCGGTTTCGAATAATGGCCGGCTGTATGGCGCAAGCCTCGCGGTTTGTCAAAGCCGGTCTTGCGCGTCCAGTCGCCGGGTATGCTCGTCGTCAGACGTTATCAACAACGGGGCATCGTCGCAGGCGGGCATCGGGCGTCAGAGACCAGGCGTCAGGTAAAGATTAGCGCCATCCGCACGCTGTCCAGGTAGCATCCGTCGATCTTCAACGCATCGCGCGCCACGCCCTCCACCTGAAATCCCACCTTCCGGTAAAGCGCGATCGCCCGGTGATTGTCCGCATGCACGTCGAGTTCGACGCGGTGAATGCCGGACCGGTTGGCGGCCTCGACCGCGTTAACGATCAGCCGACGGCCTAGGCCTCTATCGCGAAACCCGGGAATGATGCCCATGCCGAGCAGGCCGCGATGAGCATGCACATCGCGCTCCAGCCTTCGGATATCGCACCAGCCGACGACCTCACCGTCAGCGACCGCGACGATGTGCGGATTGCCAGCAGCCACGCTCTCGCGCACGAAATCCCGCATCTCGTCGATCGGCGGGGCACGCAGAAACACCATGTAGCGCCGCTCCCGGCAGACGATATCGAGCGCCTTGTGAAAGCCCTCGATATGCTCGTCCGTGAGCTGTTCGATGGTGACGCCGTCAGCGCCACCCACCGTGTCGGCATCGTCCATCAGGCCGCCTTCGTTGCGCGCTTTCTCGAAAGGTTTGCCACCACGTTCTCGATCATCCGCATGCCGGCATCGCCGCCCAGCGTCATGATCGATTCCGGGTGGAACTGCACCGCGGCGATCGGCTCGCTGGCGTGTTCGATCCCCATGATCGTGCCATCCTCGCTTTCGGCGGTGATGATGAAATCGGAGGGCAGCGTCGATGGATCGGCAAAGATCGAGTGATAGCGCCCGACCGTCACATCCTTCGCCAGCCCCGAAAACACGATGCCCGGCTCCAGAACCCGGATGCGCGACGGCTTACCGTGCATCGGCAGCGCCAGCTGCCGCAACTCGCCGCCATAGGCTTCGGCCAGCGCCTGCAGGCCAAGACACACGCCGAAGATCGGCAGGTCCTTTGCCCGCGCCGCCTTGATCGTCGCCTTGCAGTCGAAATCCTTCGGATTGCCCGGCCCCGGCGACAGGACGACGAGATCCGGATCGATCCGGTTAAACACCTCTTCCGGCACCGGCGAGCGAACGGTCGAGACCGTCGCCCCCGTCTGGCGGAAGTAGTTGGCAAGCGTGTGGACGAAACTGTCTTCGTGGTCGACCAGCAGGATCTTCACCCCCTGGCCCACCTTGGCGACGTCACGCGAAGCCTTGGCCGTGTTGCCGGCGCGCGCATCGCGGATCGCCGAAATCATCGCCGATGCCTTCAGCTCGGTCTCGGCCTCTTCCTCATGCGGATCCGAATCGTTGAGCAGCGTCGCACCGGCACGCACTTCGGCAATGCCGTCCTTGACGCGGATGGTGCGCAGCGTCAGCCCCGTATTCATGTCGCCGTTGAAGCCGACCATGCCGATCGCGCCGCCATACCAGGCGCGCGGGCTCTTTTCGTTGGCCTCGACAAACCGCATCGCCCACAGTTTCGGCGCACCGGTCACGGTCACCGCCCAGGCGTGGCTCAGGAAGCCGTCGAACGCATCCATATCCGGACGCAGCCGTCCCTCGATATGGTCGACCGTGTGGATGAGACGCGAATACATCTCGATCTGACGGCGGCCGATCACCTTGACCGAACCCGGCTCGCAGACGCGCGACTTGTCGTTACGATCGACGTCGGAGCACATGGTGAGCTCGGATTCGTCCTTCTTGGAATTGAGCAGCTTGAGGATCTGTTCCGAGTCGGAAATCGCATCCTCGCCACGCTTGATCGTGCCTGAAATCGGGCAGGTCTCGATGCGACGGCCAGACACCCGCACGAACATTTCCGGCGATGCGCCGATCAGGTATTCCTGGTTGCCTAGATTGATGAAAAACGAATAGGGCGATGGGTTGATCGCCTTCAGCCGGTTGGAAATCTGCGACGGATTGCTGTCGCAGCGCTCCATGAATTTTTGGCCCGGAACCACTTCGAACAGATCGCCGCGGCGAAAGCTTTCCTTGGCGCGGGTAACGAGGCTCGCATATTCCCCCGGCTTGTGGTCGCCCTTCGGCGGCGTCACCGTGGTGCGCAGGAACGGCTCGGGCGCGATATCCTGCGCCTTGCCTTCCGTCGTCACGCCGTCCTTGGCAAAGTCGTAGCGGTCGACCCAGGCCTTTGCCGCATGGTGGTCGACGACCAGAATTTCGTCGGGGAGATAGAGAACCATGTCGCGCTGGTCTTCCGGACGCTGCATCGAAAGCTTGATCGCATCGAACTGGAACGCAAGATCGTAGCCGAAAGCCCCGAACAGACCGATCGCCGAATCCGCATCCGAATGGAAGAGATCGACGACGGCTCTCAGCGCGGTAAACACCGTCGGCATCTTCGAGCGCTCTTCCTCGGTAAACACGCGGGACGGCTGGTGGACGGTCAGATCCAGACGGCGGTCGGTGCGCTCGCCGAGCGTCAGGTCGGAAATCGTCGCAAGCTTGTCGGTGATAAACGACAGAAGCACTTCGCCACGACCGTTATAGGCCTCGATCCACATCGCCCGGCCGTTGCAGGTAATGCCGAGTGGCGGATCGGCAATCGCCGTATCCCAGCGGGTATAGCGCCCCGGATATTCGTAGTTCGAGGAAAACACCGCGCCGCGGCGCTCGTCCAGCCGGTCGACATAAGACGAGATTGCGGTTGCATATTCGGCCGGCCTGCGGGCTCGGCTGACGCTTACTCCCCCCCTGGTTTCGTAGGTCTCGGACCCGTCGTCGTGAATGATCGTCGCCATGTCTGCCTCTAAAATCCCTGTTGATCTGCCCGGGTTTTGAGAAGCGGCCAACAAAAAAGCCGCCTCGGTAATCGGGCGGCTTGTTCATAGTCTTGTCGATGGACATGACTGGTCAAGGCCGCGTCAGCGTGCCCACCACCAGTTACCGTTGTTGCTCATCGAAATCATCATGGAGCGAATTGTTAGCGCGGCTCCGGCAAACGCGCAAGTGGATTTATTTGGCCACAATGCGACCAAAACAGGGTCATCCGCGTTGCGTCTCCGAAACATGGGAAAGGACGACCGAAGGATGAAGCATACTCTATGCCTTCTCGCTTTAAGCACTTCGCTGGCAATGAGCGCACCGCTGACACTGGGTGCTGCCCCTCTGCCTGTCCGCCCGGCGCCGCAAGGCTCGGTGACGAACATTATTGAAATCAATATTATCGACCAGTTCATGCGCGATGCCGGCCGCACGCGCAAACAGTCGTCGCGGAAATCCTCGTCCGGCAAGAACCAGTCGACCCGCCCGTCACAGGGTTCCCAGAACCTCAGCCGCGCCGCGATCCCGGCCGCACCTGCCCTCGCAATCGTTCCGCTTCCCATGGCAAAGCCGGGCGCTGAACCCGTGCCCGAGACAACCGCGGCAACGGCCGCAGCCGCAGCTACTCCTGAGGTCGCCGCAAAGCCCGCCGAAGCACCTGCCGAGAAGCCGCCCGAAACCACTGCGGAGAAGCCGGCAGAACGCACCGCAGAGCCACCCGTCCCGGCTCCCGAACAGACCCAGAGCCCCGAACAGACCGCTAAAGCTCCGGAAGAAACCATCCCGACCCCCACTCCCAAGCCGGAAGAACCCGCAGAACAAAAGCCCGCTGCAGCGAGCAACGACGGCAAAGCTGATCCTGCCAAACCTGACGCCGCTAAGCCAGACGACAAGGCACCGCAGGACAAGGCCGCTGATGACAAAACTCCGGCCGACAAGCCTGCTGACGACAAGCAGGAACAGGCCGAGACCCCGCCTCCTCCGCCTCTCGTCGAGGAAGACGCCGAAGAACTCAAGGCCTGCCTTGCAGACCTCGGTGCCATCGGCGCCAAGTTCGAATCCGTCAAACCGATCGACGACGGCAATGGCTGCGGCATCAAGCAGCCGATCGAGGTGGCGCAGGTTCTGCCCGGCGTCGATCTCGGCGGCGCCACCATGCGCTGCAAGACGGCACTGACCATGGCCCACTGGTTGAAGGATACGGTCCAGCCCGCGCTCAACATCGCCATGCCGGGCCGCAAGATTACCGGTCTTGTCCCGGGCTCCACCTACCAGTGCCGCCTGAGAAACAGCGCCTCGACCGGCAAGATCTCCGAGCACGGTCGCGGTAACGCCTTCGATGTCGCCGCCTTCAAGCTCGACAACGGCGAGAAGGTCGTGATGAAGCGCCGCGAGGACGATCATACGCTGGAGGGTGCATTCCAGAAGACCGCCACTGCCGGCGCCTGCCTGCATTTCACCACGGTCCTCGCACCCGGCAGCGATGCTGCGCACGAGGATCACCTTCATCTCGACATCATCGACAGGGATGGTGGCTACCGCATCTGCGAGTAGTCGTTGAGTGCCACTGTCAGGCCGGCGAGGAGCCGGTCAGCTGGCTTTCCTGGGTGCCGATCGTCATGGCATTGCCGCGCCATTCGAACGATCCGGAAAGCCAGCTTCTGATCCAGATCGCCGGCAGCATCACGTCGCGCATCATCATTGCCGGCAGCGACAGGATCGACAGCCGCCAGCCCTTGGCCCTCGCAAGGGCCAGTTCCGGCAGGTAGGTTGCCGCAAACACGGTCGCAGCAACCGCTGCCGAATTGAGATCCAGCAGGACGGCTGCGATCAGCCCAAGCGTCAGAGGCGGCAGCGCCCCGAGCAGGATCTCCGGGGTGAAGAACAGGGGAAACGTCACCCGCCGCAGCCGGGCCCAGCGCGTCTGGCGCGACCAGATTTCCTCCAGCCCCCGGCGCCCGAGCGGCTGCTCGAACGGCGCCGACACCAGATGCACTTTCTTGCCATGCCGGTTGACGAGCTTGGTCGACGCCGCGTCCTCGGCAATCTCGGCCGCCAGCGCCTGGATGCCGCCGGCCGCATCCAGAAACGGCTTGTGCCACAGCATGCTCTTGCCCTGCGCAAAGCCGAGCCCCAGCGCCTCGCCGACATATTGCCAGCGCGCCTGCAGCGTATTCAGGAACGCGCATTCCACTTCCGCCCAGAACCCGTCCGGCCGCGATCCGATCGGTGTCGAACAGACGAGCCCGGTATCGGCCCGCCATCCGGAGACGAGGTTCTGGATATAGTCCTTGGGCATCAGCACGTTGGAATCGGCAAGCACCACCCATTCGTGGCGCGCCGCATGCCAGCCCTTGGCGCAGTTGTTGAGCTTCGGATTGGCGCTGATCCGGTCGTCGCCGATCAGCAGCCGCGCCGGCACCGCGGGATGCGCGGCGATTGCGGCACGGATTTCCCCGATGATCGGATCGCCCTCGTCCTGCACGCAGAAGATCAGCTCGTAATCGGGCCATTCGAGCTTGAATGCATGCGCAAGCGTCAGGCTGGAATAGGCCTCGATGCCGCGCACCGGAATGACGATCGAGACACCGTCCGGCGTGATCACCGCCGGCGTGTCGCTCGCCTTGTCCCGATGCGAAAGTCGCCGGCCGGCGATAGCGATGCTGAAGAGATTGATCGCCAGAAGGGCCATGGCGAGTGTCGCAAGAACAAGATCCATCCTGATGTTCCCGATGGCCGGCCCCGAATCGTCGGGTCACCGCCAGTGCCTGAAGAGTAAGGACAAACAGACCATTTCGGTGTGACAGACGCATGACGTTGCCCCTCACCCGCGAAGGCGAGAGGCAAGGACGATCAGGAGAAAACCCGCTGAGAACTATAAGGCCTAGAACAACCCTTCGATCAGCCCATCGGCGTTCAGATGGATCCGCTCGGCCGAAGGCGCGCTTGGAAGGCCCGGCATGGTCATGATCTCGCCGGTGATCGCCACGATAAAGCCGGCGCCGGCAGACAGCCGCACTTCGCGCACATGCACCACATGACCTTCCGGAGCACCGCGCAGGTTGGGGTCGGTGGAGAACGAATACTGCGTCTTGGCGATGCAGACCGGCAGATGGCCGTAACCAGCACTTTCCCAGGCCTTCAGCTGATCGCGCACCGGCTTTTCCGCCGTCACCTCGCCGGCATGATAGATCTTGGTGGCGACCGCCTCGATCTTCTCCATCAGCGGCATGTCGTCAGGATAGATCGGCTTGAAGTTGGCGGCACCGCTTGTCGCCAGTTCCACCACCTTGTAGGACAGTTCCTCGATGCCGGCCGAGCCCTCGGCCCAGTGGCGGCAGAGGATCGCCTCGGCGCCGTGATGCGAGACGTAGTCCTTGATCGCCGCCACTTCCGCATCGGTATCCGAGATGAAGTGGTTGATCGCGACCACGACCGGCACGCCGAACTTGCGCACATTTGCGATGTGGCGCCCAAGGTTCGAGCAGCCGCGCGTCAGCGCCTCGACATTCTCGCCTCCCAGATCGTCCTTCTTCACGCCGCCGTTCATCTTCAGCGCCCGGATGGTCGCGACGATCACGGCCGCATCGGGCTTCAGCCCTGCCTTGCGGCACTTGATGTCGAAGAACTTTTCGGCCCCCAGATCCGCTCCGAAACCCGCTTCGGTCACCACATAGTCGCCAAGCTTCAGCGCCGTCTTCGTCGCGATCACGGAGTTGCAGCCATGGGCGATGTTGGCGAACGGCCCGCCATGCACCAGCGCCGGATTGTTTTCCAGCGTCTGCACCAGGTTCGGCTGCATCGCGTCCTTCAGAAGCACCGCCATCGCCTTGTCGGCCTTGATGTCGCGGGCATAGACCGGCGAGCGGTCGAACCGGTAGCCGATGACGATATCGCCGAGCCGCTTTTCGAGGTCGGCCAGATCCTGCGCCAGACAGAGGATCGCCATCACTTCGGATGCGACGGTAATGTCGAAGCCGCTTTCGCGCGCAAACCCGTTCGACACGCCGCCAAGCGAGGTCACGGTCTGGCGCAGCGCCCGGTCGTTCATGTCCATCACCCGCCGCCAGGTGATGCGGCGCGTGTCGATGTCGAGCGCGTTGCCCCAGTAGACATGGTTGTCGATCATCGCCGACAGGAGATTGTGCGCAGAGGTAATGGCGTGGAAGTCGCCGGTGAAGTGCAGGTTGATGTCTTCCATCGGCACGACCTGCGCATAGCCGCCGCCGGCCGCCCCGCCCTTGACGCCGAAGCAGGGCCCAAGCGACGGCTCGCGCACGCAGATGACGGCCTTCTTGCCGATCCGGTTCAGCCCGTCGCCAAGCCCGACCGTGGTCGTCGTCTTGCCCTCGCCCGCCGGCGTCGGATTGATCGCCGTCACGAGGATCAGCTTGCCATCGGGGCGGCCCTGGAGCGAGCCGATGAAATCGGCCCCGATCTTCGCCTTGTCATGGCCGTAGGGCACCAACGCCTCGGGAGAGATGCCAAGCGCCGCGCCAATGTCCGCGATCGGTTTCTTTTTTGCCGCGCGGGCGATCTCGATGTCGGATGGAACGGGGGCCATGCTTGTCTCTCGCTTGTTGGTTTGCGTGAACCATGGCCACAGCCGCTTCCCCACGACAAGCCCGGAACGGGAACAGCGCCCTGATTATGCACACTACAACGCGCTCATCCACACACCAAAGTTGCAATTTACCTCGATACAATCTTATATATCTCTGATCCATGGGGGATCGAGGGGGAACGACCAATGAACCTTATTCTCTGCTGCGACGGCACCTGGAACACGCCCGACGATATGGATGGCGGCCAGCCTAGCCCGACCAATGTTCGCAAGATTTACAATGCAGTCGCCGACAAGGATGCCGCTGGCATCAAACAGGATGCCTACTATCACCCCGGTGTCGGCACGGACGGAACCTGGTGGCGACGTGCGGTGGAAGGCGGTACCGGCAAGGGTCTCGCTGACAACATCAAGGGCGCTTACAAATGGCTTGCCAGCACCTACAAATCCGGAGATCAAATCTATCTGTTCGGCTTCAGCCGTGGCGCCTACACGGTCCGCAGCCTCGGCGGCATGATCTCCAAATGCGGCCTTCTGGATATCAAAGCCTCTAAGCTCGACGAAGAGGGAACCTGGAAGGCGATCGAGGCGATCTTCACGGAGTACCGCGCCAAGAGCGAAGCCGGCACCAAGCGCAAACAGTCCGGCAAGATCCACTTCCACAACGTCGCCCCAGGCGGCACCCGCAATGCCTCAACGCTCATCCAGTTCATCGGCGTCTGGGATACGGTCGGCGCGCTCGGCATTCCCGATGACATGGGGTTTCTCAACCTTCTCGACAATCCGGAGAACCATGAGTTTCACGATACGACACTCGGTTCCGCCGTCCTCAACGCCCGCCATGCGGTCGCGCTCGACGAGTTCCGCCAAAGTTTCATGCCGACGCTCTGGGTCAAGCCGGATGGCTGGACCGGAACGCTGAAACAGGTCTGGTTCCCAGGCGTGCATGGTGATGTCGGCGGTGGCTATGCCGCAACAGGCCTTTCGGACGGCGCTCTCCTGTGGATGATGAACGAGGCAAAAAGCTGCGGCCTCGTATTCCGCGAAGGGGCTGAAAACCAGCTGAGGCCGGATCCGCGCGGCGTGCTGCATGATTCCGCCAGTGGCATCTTCGCCAAGCTGAAAACGAGACCGCGCGCCGTACCGCACGTGACCGCAACGCCCTCAGAAGATTTGCACAGCTCCGCCTCCGAGCGGCACCGCACCCCGCCCTTGTCGCAGGGGCGCTACCGGCACGCCAACGCAAACCTGCCCGCAGAGGTCGATGTCTTCGCACGCGACCACTGGAACGACACCGGCATCTTTCTGCAAAAGGGCATCACCTACACGTTCGTCGCGAAAGGCGAGTGGACCGATGGCACGGTCCTGTGCAACGCCGATGGCCCGAAAGATGGAGGAAACTTCCAGGCCGGTGAGATTGCCCATCTTGCCTCGAGCGGCCTTGGCCAGCTCGAAAAGGCGTGGAAATGGTCGACCGGAAACCAGCAGGTGGATTTCTGGTGGACCCGTCGCGAGGAGGAGCTCCCCTGGTTCAGCCTGATCGGCGTGATCGCCAACGACGTGCCGCCGCCCGCTCAGCAGCAGACGCCCAAGAACGGCATTCTCAAACTGCCCCACGAGGTGTTTCTGATCCGCAGCAAGGCGAAATTCACACCGAAGGGCGACGGCTATCTTTACTGCTTCGCCAACGATGCCTGGGGCGCCTACGGCAACAACCGCGGCAGCGTCAGGCTGACAGTCGCCTCTTCTCCGACTTCCGCAAACCCACCACCGAGCCACTGACCAACCACGCCGTGACGACGACCAACACTCGTCACGGCGTGCTCTCACCACACGCCGCGCAAAAACATGAGTATTACACTCAGATTCAAACTTGACTCATTTAGTTTAGATTTCTAAGCTTTTTGCGGGGCTTCTGCTTCGGCGGAAATCAAACAATCCGAACGTTACCCGGACGCAGGCTATCGCCGCGCCCGATGTCTCTGCATGTCTTTTTGAGGGGAACCACCATGCCTACCCGTTCGTCGCGGCATCGCCATCTCTACGCCGGAACTGCCGCACTTCTGCTGATCACGGCCGCGCCGCCGGCATGGGCGCAAGAGACTGCCCAGACCGCCGCTGGAACGACCGCCGCTGGAACGACCGCCGCGACCCAGGTTGCCGATGGCCAGGATACGACCGCCCTGAAGCCGATCGTGTTGCGCGACGGGACTTCCGTCGGCAAGTCCGACTCGCCGCTGACCGAAACGACAGATCGTCAGGTCATCCAGGACCGGATGGTCACCGATTTCAAGGATTTCTCCCGTCGCGTCGATGCCGGCGTCACCTTCAACCGGCAGAGCCAGAGCATCAACATTCGCGGTCTGCAAAACGAGCGCGTCCTGACGACGATCGACGGGATCCGCCAGCCCTGGCTGACCGACCCGCGCGATAGCGCCCGTGGCGGCAACAACGCCTTCGATTTCGACACGCTCTCGACGATCGATATCACCAAGGGTGCCGATTCGAGCCGCGTCGGATCCGGCGCCCTCGGCGGCGCGGTTCAGCTCTACACGATCAATCCGGAAGACCTGATCGAGGACGGCCGTAATTTCGGCGCCCTGACCAAGAGCACCTATGACAGCGCCGACCGCAGCCTCGGCAACAATGCCGCCATCGCCGCACGACACAATGACAGCTGGTTCATGCTCCAGGGCGGCTACAAGCGCGGCAACGAGACCGATAACGAGGGCGATATCGGCGGTTACGGCACCACCCGCACGGAGGCCAATCCAAGCGATTACTGGCAGCGCAACCTGCTCGCCAAGTTCCACCAGTATATCGAGGGCGGCCATCGTTTCGGCCTGACCGGCGAACTCTTCAACAAGGAGATCGACAGCGACAACATGCGCGGCACGACAACGAGCTACCAGCAGGGCACGCTGAAGAGCGGCGAAGAGGTCGATCGCAAGCGGCTGTCGGCATCCTACGACTTTACCTCCCCCAGCGGCGGCGACATCGTCGATCAGGCGAGCATCATCACCTACTGGCAAAAGCAGCGACTGAACAACACGACGGACGGGTTCCGCCTTACCGACCCACGCGGCTCAATCATTCCCGGCGACCCCTTCTTCTACGGCTCCCCAAGCGGTATCTACAGCCGAGACAACCAGCTGACACAGGATAGCTACGGCATCTCCGGCAGCGCCTCGAAGGAACTGACCATCGGCGGCGTCAGCCACGAATTCCGGTTCGGCGGCGAGCTCTCCTGGCAGAAGACCTATCAATACTCCTCCGGCGTCGACAATTGCCCTGATGTCGACTGGACGACCATCCCGCAACCCTTCGGTCCCCAGTCCTGCCGCATGCTCCATTCCAATTCGTCCGATATGCCTGACGTCGACGGGATGATCTTCGGCATGTAT
Source organism: Rhizobium sp. Leaf306 (assembly GCF_001423425.1). Lineage (GTDB taxonomy): Bacteria > Pseudomonadota > Alphaproteobacteria > Rhizobiales > Rhizobiaceae > Neorhizobium > Neorhizobium soli. Next base: position 320,257 of record NZ_LMNX01000002.1, on the reverse strand, counting down.
GCCGAAGACGACATCAAGTTCTTCGAGGACCGCCTGACGGTGACGCCCGGTGTGCGCTTCGACTGGTACGATTACGATCCGAAATCGACCGCAAGCTTCGAGAACAGCCCGAACTACGATCCGGCCTATCTCGAAAGCAACAATGATTTCGGCATCTCGCCAAAACTCCGTTTCGGCTGGAAGGCGACCCAGGAACTGGAACTGTTTGCCCAGTATGCCCGCGGCTTCCGCGCGCCGACCGCGACCGAGCTTTACCAGAATTACGGGGCTCCGGGCTCCTATGCCCGCATCGGCAATCCTGATCTCGAAACCGAAACCAGCAACGGCTTTGAAATCGGCGCCAAATACGACGCGGCCGACTATTCGTTCAAGGCGACCGCCTTCAACAACTACTACAAGAACTTCATCGACACGGTCACCATCGCGCCTCCGGGCGGTGAGTACCCGGTCGGCGGCATCACCGGCTACGAAAACCTCAACCACGTCCGCATCTACGGCATCGAGCTGGGCGGCGAATGGCGCTTCGATCCACGCTGGCGCACTTGGGGCTCGTTTGCCTATTCGCACGGCAAGGATACCGATACCGGCGACTACCTGAACTCGGTCGCGCCGCTGCGCGCCATCATCGGCCTTGGCTATTCATCCGAGACCTGGGGCTCGGACGTCTCGCTGACGCTTGCGTCCTCCCGCAACAAGGTCAGCGGCACCGGCTTCGAGGCACCCGGTTACGGCCTCGTCGACACAACCGTCTGGTGGGCACCCGAAAAGGTCGGAAGCATTGATCTGACCGGCCTCAAGGTTCAGGCCGGCGTCTTCAACGTGTTCGACAAGAAGTACTTTGACGCGGTCAGCGTCCCGGACGGCGTTTCGGCTTCGGCGCAGGACTTCTACAGCGAGCCCGGCCGCAGCTTCAAACTGTCGGTGACCAAGAAGTTCTGATCCCTCCCCGACGGTCGCCCTTTGATTCTGGACGCCGCATTCCCCGTAGGGGGTGCGGCGTTTTCGTCAGGATAGGCATCTTGCACCGGTTTTCGGCCCGGCTTATGGGAATCTCCAGCGCCTGCAACGGAGAACGGCCCCCATGAAATCGCTGGAACTGCTTGTCGAGAAGATCATCCTCTCCAGTCGCTGGCTCCTCGTCGTCTTCTATCTGGGCCTGGTTGCCGCACTTGCCGTCTACGCGCTGTCTTTCATGTTCAAGTTCTGGAAAGTCGCCAAGGAAGTCTTCACGCTGAGTGAAGCCGAAATGATCCTCGCCATGCTGGGTCTCATTGATGCGGCACTCGTTGCGAGCCTGATCGTGATGGTGATGATCTCTGGTTACGAGAACTTCGTTAGCCGCTTCGACGAAACGGAAGCCGACGTTTCGTTCCTCGGCAAACTGGATGCCGGAAGCCTCAAGATCAAGGTCGCCTCCTCCATCGTTGCCATCTCGTCGATCCATCTCCTGCAGATCTTCCTCAATGCCAACCAGTACTCGGATACCACGCTGATGTGGTACACGATCATCCACCTCACCTTTGTGGTCTCGGCCGTCATGCTCGGCTGGCTGGAGAAGATCATGGCGACGACAAAGGCCCACAAACACGAAACCAAGCTTTGACCGACTCAGCGTCTAAATCACCCCGGATCAGGCCGGACCGGTGATTGACGAACCGCAAAAGTGCTTGCTAGTGAGCCCATCTCGGCGATACATGAGACAAATATAACAGTATCTCGGAAAATTACTCCGCACGGGGGCTTTTGCTCACTTTTCCGCTGGATTTACAAAGCGATTAGTATATTTGTTGCGCTTAACATAATAACCATTCACTTTTTTCGAAGCTAATATGATCACGCTGGAGCGGCAATCGATCCTCAACGGCGAAATTTCTGCAGCCTACTCCCGTGCGGAGATTTCGACGGTCTTTGAACGGGCCACACGCGAATTTGGCTTGCGCCATTTCGCTCTGGTCAAGCTTCCGCCTGCAAGCGAGACGCTTCTGTCCCGCATCATCGTCGAGACCAATCTTCCCAAGGACTATATCCGCGAATTCGATCGACTGCGGCTGCTGCCACGCACCCGGATGGCGGATGCCACGAGCGGCTGGTCGCTCCCGGACTGTTGCTGTCTCGATGATCGCAACTCGCCTGGCCAGCTCCCGCCGGACCTGATCGCCCTGCGCCGTCAGTACGGCATGATCACCAGCGTGGCCATGGCGCTTCATTCGGTCGATGGTACCGGCTTCCGCATCCGCATGTCGGGAGATCGTCCGCGCCTGACCCAGGCGGAACTGAACGAAATCGGCATGGTTATTTTGCACGCCTTCGCGGTGTTCGATCGCATCCGCCGATCGGAGCAGGCATCGACCTTCGGGCCGCTGACCACGCGGGAACTTGAAGTCGTACGCTGGACGGCACAGGGCAAGACCTCGTCCGAAATCGGCAAGATCCTGTCCCTCTCCGATCACACGGTCAACGCCTACATGACCAATGCCATCAAGAAGCTCGATTGCGTCAACCGCACCCAGCTTGTGGCAAAAGCGCTGAGACTGCGGCTGATCAGCTAGCGCTGCCGCAGCCGCACCGTCTTACCGATCCAGTACGCCGCGCACTTCAACGAGGTTGGAGCGCACCATCAGCGTATGGAAGCCCATCACCGACAGATGGCTCGGCATGATCATCCCATCTTCCGCCCCATTGGACACGATCGACGGCTGGATGCGAAGTGCTGCGCGGAAACGCGACAGCGTCTCGTTCCAAAGCTGCGTCAGGTTGCGCTCGCGAATGACCTGCGAGAAGTCGGCACCAGCTGCGGAAAGCACGGCGTAATAGCCGTAGAGCTGGCCATAGGCGAACCAGAAACGGTCGTCGGCACGGGTATCGAACCAGCCCGCCGCATGGTTTTCCGACCGGTCGCGCAGGATCGCAGCCGTCGCACCAAGATCATTGGCGATCCGGTCGACGAACTGCACGAGATTGTCGGAGCGGCTGTCGAAGGTCGCGTTGCAGGCGGTGAGATCGGCGTTGAAGGCCCGCAGCTTTTCGATCGCGGTGCGATAGTAGCTCGGCGTCGGCGTTTTGAAGCCAAACGGATCGACACCGAAATACCAGGAATACTCATCAAACTGCAGGTTGCCGCGGGCATCCTGTAGGTTGGTGTTGACACCCGACGTGCCACGCACGCGGCCGAGCGTATCGACAAGTTCGCTGGACGTGCGTCGCACCGCCTGGTTCACGCCGCGCTGGAACGAAGCCTTGTTGTCGAGAAATGGCGTGTTGTCCCAGCTGATGCCGAAGAAGCCGAGCCGGTAGAGCAGCATGGACGAGATCCACGCATTCTGGTTCACGTTGGCGTCGGTCAGATCCGCCGCCGCATCGACGATCGCCGACGACTGGCACTGGCGGGCAGCCACAACAGGCGCGGCGGGCACCGGAGAAGACGCGGCCGTCCCGTTCGATGTTTCGGCAGCAGCCGCCGCCACGGGCGCCGTCGCAGGAAGATCCTGGCCGGCCGGCACGGTGCGCTCATTCCAGCGATAGGCATCGACAAAGCTCGGGTTGAACCCGGTCCAGATCTGGGTCTGCACGAAGAAATAGCCGTAAAGACCAAACAAGATAACGAGGAATGCCAGGATCGGCGCCTTCACCATCAGGTGCCGCTCGCCATACCAGCCATGAGCGGCACGAAACGGCCAGACGATCCCGGCGACGAGCAGTCCGATGCCCCTTGCGATCGCCTTGCCCAGGGTCTGAAGTGAGGCCTTGAGCCGATCGAGCATCCTGTTCTCCTGTCTGTGGGGCCGATAGGTCCGCCCGGTTGTTCCAACAGATATGGTTCCGCAAGCAGGCAAACAACCGCGCTGCACAAAAATCGGCAGCGGAGCACGGGTTTACGATCGCAGATAGCCGCCAAACGGCCAGTGCGGCATCCTCCAACGCCCGTCACTGGCGCTCGTCACAGCCGTCACCTCTCCAGGCTCGCTCCCATCGGTCACGGACACCGGATCGGTCTCCGCCTTTGGCAGGAACCGGTCGGCAAAGGCCTGTTGCGCCGCCCGCTTTGCTTGCCCGGCACCGGAGGCCCGCCAGGCACTTTCGGCAAATACCCCTGCTACCGGAACACTGTAGGGGAGAAGACCCTGCAGCGGTGGATCGCGCTGCCAGAGCGCCTGATGAACTGCCAGCAGGTCGCCGGTGTCGAAAAGCACCTTGTGGCGCAAGATATTGAGCGTCATCACGCTGGCATTCATCCGGTCGGTTACACCGTTCATCAGCCGGAAAAGGCCTTCCGTCCGGCCCACCGCGTCGGGTTTGGACAGATCCTCGCCCATCAACCCGCGCACCAGTTCCCTGCGGTGGTCGGCAAGGTCGAGAAGCCCCCTCTCGAACCGGTAGCGTCCCATCATCAGCGCGACACGTTCCTTGTCGAGCAGCGTGTAGAAAGCATTTCCGACATCGAGGAGCTGCTTCACAGGCTCGATGCCCGTCCTGTTTTGCCCCGAACGTTGACCGGACCACTTCGTGGTCCAGCCGAGTATGCGCTTCAAACTGGTGGGCTCGACAGGATCGTCGAAGGTCTGCCGCAGCCTCGTCACCGCATCGCCGAACGCGCCGACCGCTTTGGCGAGATCCGCCTCCAGGCCGTCGCCCATCATCGTCACCCGTGCCTGCCGCTCGGCCTCGGCTTCGAGGTCTGCGACATCTGGAACGTGTCTGTCCTTCACCCCTCGCGAAAGCATCGCTTCGGATGTGGCGAGCTCGTCCCACATTGCCTGAAACGCCGTCGCGATCCGGGATATTTCCTCGTGAAATCGCCGGTAATCTCCCATGCCCTGCCCTCCCCAAAGCACTCCCGCGGCCGTGCCACCGTCCGGGAGAATTTCAAGGTATCACAGGCTGGAAAAATCGCTACGGCGTTTCAACGCAAACGGGAACAGTGGCAGTCTTCGCGTCGCCGCTTACCAGCAGCGCATCTTTTCTTCCCAGTGCCGACGGCAAAGCGAGACGTAGCGGTCGTTACCGCCCACTTCAACCTGCGCGCCTTCGCGAAGCGCCTCGCCATCGGCATCCACACGCACGACCATCGTTGCCTTGCGCCCGCAATGGCAGATCGTGCGGACTTCACGCAGTTCGTCGGCAATCGCCAGCAACTCCTGCGACCCCGGAAACAGCTTTCCGCGGAAATCGGTCCGCAGACCATAGGCCATGACCGGAATGCCGACGCGGTCGGTGATGCGGGCAAGCTGCCACACCTGCTCGGACGTCAGGAACTGCGCCTCGTCGATAAAGACGCAGGTCAGCGGCTCCTGCGCATGCAAGGTTGAAATTTCGGCATAGAGATCGTCCGCCGGGCTGAACGGGATTGCCTCGGACGACAACCCGATCCGCGATGCAACGCGCCCCTGGCCGCCCCGGTGGTCGAAGTCGGCGATGAAGATTGCCGTGCGCATGCCGCGTTCGCGGTAGTTGTAGGATGCCTGCAGCAGCATGGTCGATTTGCCGGCATTCATCGTCGCGTAATGGAAGTAAAGCTTGGCCATGCGGCTTTGTGATGCCGATCGGCATCGAAGAAAAGCGCCGCCACGCAAAACCCACAAAAAATACGCGAACGACCCATCAATCGGCGCCTTGTCGCAAATGGTGGCTTCAGACGCCGTGATGCACAAGCTTGCCTGTTTCGGAGAGATATTGATAAGGTTGGGCATGATTTTAATGGGGAGCATAAATATGACCATGACCGTTTCGACCAAGACCATTCTGGCCGCCGCCGTCTCCATGATGGCGCTGAGCGGAGCTGCTTCGGCCGCCGAGCCGGCAAGCTGCGGCACCGTCCGTTTCTCCGATGTCGGCTGGACCGACATCACCGCCACGACCGCCACCGCCTCCGTCCTTTTGAAGGCGCTGGGCTATGAGACGGATGTGAAGGTGCTTTCGGTGCCGGTCACCTATTCGTCGCTGAAGAACAAGGATATCGACGTCTTCCTCGGCAACTGGATGCCGACCCAGGAAGCCGACGTCCGGCCCTTCCTCACCGACAAGTCGGTGGAATCCATCGGCCCCAACCTCGTCGGCGCCAAGTACACGCTGGCAACAAATGCCAAGGGCGCCGAACTCGGCATCAAGGACTTCAAGGATATCGCAGCCAAGTCCGATGCTTTGGGCGGCAAGATCTATGGCATCGAACCCGGCAATGACGGCAACCGCCTGATCCTCGGCATGATCGAGAAGGACACATTCGGCCTCAAGAAGCTGGAAGTGGTGGAATCTTCTGAACAGGGCATGCTGGCCCAGGTCGCCCGCGCCGACAAGGCCGGCGAACCCGTCGTCTTCCTCGGCTGGGAACCGCATCCGATGAACGCCAACTTCAAGCTGACCTACCTCACCGGCGGTGATGACGTGTTCGGCGCGAATTTCGGCGGCGCCGAAGTCTATACCAACGTCCGCGCCGGCTACACGCAGGAATGCCCCAATGTCGGCACCTTCATCAAGAACCTGAAGTTCTCGCTGCCGATGGAAAACCAGATCATGGGCGGCATCCTCAACGACGGTGAAGAGCCGGAAGCAGCGGCGACCACGTGGCTGAAGGCCAATGGCGCAGCGATCACCCCGTGGCTTGCCGGCGTCACCACCAAGGACGGCAAGCCAGCCGAGGCCGCCGTCAAGGCTGAACTCGGCCTGTAACACGCGTCGCAAACCGGCGAATGCCGGCGATAAGGCGTGATCCTCGGGCCCGTCCCGAGGATCCGCTGACGTTGGTAGACCCTTGGGGGCGCCCTCAAGGGTAACGCTTTCGCTCCTTGTATCACCCTTCCAGACGAGGCAGGCACGCGACGTGAACTGGCTAACCAACTCGCTCCCGAACTGGCTTGTGGATTCCACCGGCAAGATCCGCCTTGGAAACTGGGCGAAAGATGCGGTCGACTGGCTGACCACCAATGCCGACTGGTTCTTCAACTGGCTTGCCACCGTGCTGTCGGCGGTCATCGATGCGATCCTGTACGTGCTGCAGGGGCCGAACCCCTTCGTGCTGATCGCCATCGTAACGGCGCTCGCCTTCTGGCTGAGACGATCCGTCTCGATATCAGCCTTCACCGCAATCGGTCTGTTGCTAATCTATAACCAGGGCTACTGGAAAGAGACGACGGAGACGCTGGCGCTAGTCCTTGCAGCCACCGCCGTCTGCATGGCGGTCGGCATTCCGATCGGAATCGCTGCCGCCCGTCGCCCCTGGCTCTACGAAATCCTGCGGCCGATCCTCGACCTGATGCAGACCATTCCCACCTTCGTCTATCTCATCCCGGCGCTCATTCTGTTCGGCCTCGGCATGGTGCCGGGCCTTATCGCAACCGTCATCTTCGCCATCCCCGCCCCGGTCCGCCTCACCCGCCTCGGCATCATCTCGACGCCCGGATCTCTGACCGAAGCAGCCGTCGCCTTCGGCGCGACGCCGTCGCAGGTCCTGCGCAAGATCGAGCTTCCTTACGCGATGCCGCAGATCATGGCAGGCCTTACCCAGACAATCATGCTGTCTTTGTCGATGGTGGTAATCGCAGCGCTTGTCGGTGCCCCCGGTCTCGGCGTACCGGTCGTGCGGGCGCTCAACACCGTCAACATCGCCCGCGGCTTCGATGCCGGCTTCTGCATCGTCATCCTGGCGATCATTCTCGACCGCATGTTCAGAACGGCAGAACCGGGAGGCAAGTCATGACCGACGCGATGAACCGGACAGCGCCTGCCGCCGTCACCTTCTCGAAGGTCGATATCATCTTCGGCAACAACCCGGAACGGGCCGTCAAACTGCTCGACCAGGGCATGACGCGCGACCAGATCTCGGAAGAAACCGGGATCGTGCTCGGAGTCGCCGATGCCACGCTGTCGGTGCGCGAAGGCGAAATCCTCGTGCTGATGGGCCTGTCCGGCTCGGGCAAGTCGACGCTCCTGCGCGCCGTCAACGGTCTGGCGCCGGTCGTGCGCGGCGCGGTCAGCGTCGCCACCCCGTCCGGACCGGTCGATCCCTACAAGGCCGGCACCCGCACCTTGCGCGATCTTCGGATGCACACGGTTTCGATGGTCTTCCAGCAGTTCGCGCTGCTGCCGTGGCGCACCGTCGCCGACAATGTCGGCTTCGGGCTGGAGCTTGCCGGCGTCGCCGAACCGGAGCGGCGCAAGCGCGTCGACGAACAGCTGGAACTCGTCAACCTCAGCCAGTGGGCGGATCGCAAGGTGGGTGAACTCTCCGGCGGCATGCAGCAGCGTGTCGGCCTTGCCCGCGCCTTTGCCACCGGCGCACCGATCCTGCTGATGGACGAACCTTTTTCGGCGCTCGATCCGTTGATCCGCACCCGCCTTCAGGACGAGCTGCTGGAATTCCAGCGCCGCCTGAAAAAGACCATCCTGTTCGTCAGCCACGACCTCGACGAGGCTTTCCGCATCGGCAACCGCATTGCCATCATGGAAGGCGGCCGTATCGTCCAGTGCGGCACCCCGCAGCAGATCGTCCAGGCACCTGCAAACCAGTATGTCGCCGATTTCGTCCAGCACATGAACCCGATCAGCCTGCTGACCGCGGGCGACGTGATGCGGCAAGGCGTAACCGCCGATGCCGGGGCGCCGCCGGTGTCGGCAACAGCGAAGAGCACCACGCCGCTGGTCGACATCATGGATGCGCTGGCCCGCCAGAGGGGATCGATCGCGGTCGTCGATAACGGCGCCGTCGTCGGCGCGATTACGGCTGACGACGTGATTGCAGGTCTGACACGCCACCGACGCCGGACTTGATGCAAATCAAGGCGGACTGACACTCGTTTGTTAATGATCTGCTGTTATAGAGATTTGAAATTTAGAACTGGTGAATATTTTGACCGACGAGCTGCAGGGCGCAATGACGGTGAGACAGGCTCTTCCACCGACCTCTGCGCAGGAACCTTCGAAAGATAAAAGCGTGTTGCGCGACACGGATGAGGAAGCACGCAACCTTGCGCGGATGCTGGTGCGCGGCGCCCGTCACATGGCGCTTGCGGTGCTTGATCCCACAAGCGGTTTTCCCTCCGCGAGCCGCGTGCTGACCGGAACCGATCTCGATGGCGTGCCGGTGATTCTCGTATCGGCGCTGTCGGGTCATACGAAGGGATTGGCAGGCGATCCCCGCTGTTCTCTACTCGCCGGCGAGACCGGCAAGGGCGATCCGCTCGCCCATCCGCGAATCACCGTTCAGTGCATTGCGGAAAAAGTGGAAAGGGATAGTCCCGTCCATCTGCGCATCCGCCAGCGGTTTCTGGACCGTCATCCGAAAGCAAAACTCTATATCGACTTTCCGGATTTCTACTATTTTCGCCTTGTTCCGCAGTCGGCCTCGCTCAACGGCGGCTTTGGCAGGGCCTATGCCTTGAATGGCAGCGACCTTGTCATCGCGAACCCTGGAAGCGGCGAGGAATGGAGTAATTTCTCGCGCGATATCAGAGAGTTGACGGACGAAGCGAACAGCCTTGCCGCACGGCTCGGCGCAAAGAATGCTGGTCAATGGCGGTTCGTCGGTGCAGATAGCGCCGGGCTAGATCTGATCGCCGGAGACACATTGCTGAGACATGAGTTCAGGACGTTGCAATCGTCCCCCGAGCACGCGTCCCAGTATATTTTCAATATGTCTAAAACAGTGTAGTCGACTACCCAAAATCTAGGGATATACAACTTTGATGTCTGCTGGTTTAGTCAGTTCCAGGGACTACGGCATTACCGGAGCACGGCATGCTCAGGAAGAGGGGATAGAGATATGATGGAAACGATGCCACTTTCAGACCACTCGAATGCAGCAGCGAATTTGCTGTCTGCGATGGCAAATCCAAAGCGGCTGATGATTTTGTGCTGCCTGGTCAAGGGCGAAGTAGCTGTGGGGGCACTGGCTACTCAAGTTGGCCTGAGCCAGTCTGCACTGTCACAGCACTTGTCCAAGCTGCGCGCGCAGAAATTGGTGAAGACGCGCCGCGATGCGCAGACGATCTATTATTCGAGTTCCGCGGACTCGGTTCTCAAGGTCCTGTCGACGCTTGAAAACATCTACTGCATCCCGGCTGAGACGAAATCTGCAGCCGCCTGAAATCTTGTCCGCTGCATGACGCGGCGGGTCAGAACGCATCCACACAGCGTTGCCGGCATGGCTGGTAGCATTTTTTCTTTTTGAAATTTGCTTTGTAAGATTTTTTGAAACCGATGAAATCTCTGGAAATGGCTCGTCTCGCGACGAGCCATTTCTGTTTTAACTATGCCTTGAAGAAGGCCAGGAGATCCGCGTTGATGACGTCGGCATGCGTCGTCGCCATGCCATGCGGCAGACCTTCGTAGACCTTGAGCGTGCCGTTCTTCAAAAGCTTCGATGACAGCATCGCCGAATCGGCGATCGGCACGATCTGGTCGTCGTCGCCATGCATGACGAGAACCGGCAGGTCGATCGCCTTGAGGTCTTCCGTGAAGTCGGTTTCGGAAAACGCCTTGATGCAATCGTAATGCGACTTGGTGCCGCCCATCATGCCCTGACGCCACCAGTTGCGGATCACGCCTTCGGAGACCTTGGCACCGTCGCGGTTGTAGCCGTAGAACGGTCCGGTCGGGATATCGAGGAAGAACTGCGCCCGGTTGGCTGCCTGTGCGGTACGAAATCCGTCGAACACCGACAGCGGCAAACCGCCCGGATTGCTGTCGCTCTGCACCATGACAGGCGGCACCGCACCGATCAGCACGGCCTTGGCAACGCGGCCCTGCGGCTGGCCGAATTTCGCGACATAGCGCGTCACCTCGCCGCCACCTGTCGAGTGACCGACATGGATGGCTTCCTTGAGGTCCAGATGCGCCGCCAGTTCGGCCACGTCTGCCGCGTATGTGTCCATCTCGTTGCCGGTATCGGTCTGGCTGGAGCGGCCGTGCCCGCGACGGTCATGCGCGATCACGCGGTAACCCTCGCCAAGGAAGAACAGCATCTGGGCGTCCCAATCATCGGACGAAAGCGGCCATCCATGATGGAAGACAATCGGCTGGGCGTCCTTGCTGCCCCAGTCCTTGAAGTAGATCTGCGTGCCGTCGCTGGTGGTGATGTAGCTGCTGCTCATGGCTTACCCTCGATTGATCTGACAGGTGAGAGGTGAACGTCTGCATTTGGCTGACCGGTACATCGGGCAGCGCCTGCAGATTATGATTCCCTCTCGCTTTTGCAACTCTTGATAAAAGCCAGAACCGGACATTCAACAATATGGTTGACAATTGCAGCGGAGGCTTTAAGTTAAACCTTATGGTTGAATTAACGGAACATCAGATCGATGCGGTTTTTCAGGCTCTGAGCGACACCACGCGCCGGCAGATGCTGACGGCTCTTGGAAGCGGCGGGCAGACTGTCGGACAACTGGCAGCCCCCTACGACATGTCGCTGGCAGCCGCGTCGAAACACATCAAGGTCTTGGAGGCAGCCGGGCTGGTCCGCCGGGAAATCCAGGGCCGTACGCATCTCTGCCGCCTTTCGCCAGGCCCGCTCGCCGCCGCCCACGAATGGCTGGCCTTCTACGAACGCTTCTGGACCGCCCGCCTCGACACGCTCGACCGGCTGTTGCGCGAGGACGATGCGATCAAGACCACCGGCCCGCAAGGCGAGGCCACCACCAAAGCCGAAGGAAAACCGCACAGCAAACCGGGAGACGATCAATGACCGACATGACATCGTTGAGCAGGCACGCCTTCATGACAGAACCCCTCGCCCTGACGATCCAGCGCAAGCTACCAGGGCCGATCGAACGCATCTGGGACTATGTCACCGACAGCGATCTGCGCCGCCAGTGGCTTGCGTCCGGCACGATGCCGAGCCAGCCGGGCGGCACGTTCGAGCTCGTCTGGCGCAATGATGAACTCAGCGATGATTCCGCCGGCCGCCCGGAAGGCTTTCCCGAAGAACAGCGCATGCAGAGCGAGATGATCGCCTTCGAAGCACCCCACCGGGTGGTTTTCTCCTGGCCACCTTCAGGCGAGGTCTCGATCGAACTGCAGGCCGTCGGCAAGGATGTTCTTCTGACCCTCACCCACCGCCGCATTTCCGACCGTCGAAACATGGTCATGGTCGGCGCCGGCTGGCATGCCCACCTCGACATCCTCGAGGTCAAGGCAGCGGGCAAAAATCCTGCCGCCTTCTGGCCCGCATGGCTTCGCCTGCGCGAGGAATACGAAGCCATCGTTCCCGCCTGAGATCCTCTAGCGACCACACCCCGCCCCGGCGCGAGCCTCAGGCACCGGCAACCAGAAATGGAGCAGCGTCCATGCATGAACCCTTTACCGGCGGCTGCACCTGCGGCGCCGTCCGTTACACCGTCACCGGCGAACCCGTCGCCATGGTCGATTGTCAGTGCCGTCAGTGCCAGCGCGAAAGCGGCACCGGCCACACGTCCAATCTCGTCTTCGTCGGAGCGACGGTGACGATCGAGGGCCAGCCGAGTCACTGGGAAGCAACAGGCGATGGCGGCACCGTGAAAAGACGCGCCTTTTGCCCAACCTGCGGCGCGCCCGTCTCCATGACCTTTCCGGCCATGCCGGACATGTTTGTCATCCGCGCAGCAAGCCTCGACGCACCGGACCAATATCGGCCGCAGATCATCACGTGGACCGACGCGGCCCAGCCATGGGACCACCTCGACCCGGCCCTCGCGCGCTTTGCGAAGATGCCGCCTGCAGCCTGACGCGAGGCAAACGGGACCGTCTCCGTCTCTGTCAAAAGGGCTGCCAAACCGCGGCCCTTTCGACAATCTTGGCCCTCGGGTCTTGAAGATGACAGCCGCCTGAGGCAATAGGCGCCATACACTTTCCCAGGACCGTCACGAGGCCGACCGCACGATATGCTCCAGACACCCTACTACCTCATCGACAAGTCGAAGCTTCTCCGCAACATGGAGAGGATCGCTGCTGTCCGCGAGACGTCGGGCGCCAAGGCATTGTTGGCGCTGAAATGCTTTGCCACATGGTCGGTATTCGATTTCATGCGCGACTACATGGATGGCACCACGTCCTCGTCGCTCAACGAAGTCCGCCTTGGCCATGAGCGCTTTGGCAAGGAAACCCACGCCTATTCCGTGGCGTACGCCGATTACGAGATCGACGAGGTCGTTTCGCACGCCGACAAGATCATCTTCAACTCGATCGGCCAGTTGCAGCGTTTCGAGAGCCAGTCGTCGGGCATTACCCGCGGCCTGCGCCTCAACCCCGGCGTCTCCTCGTCCACCTTCGATCTCGCCGATCCCGCCCGCCCCTTCTCGCGACTGGGCGAATGGGACCAGAAGCAGGTCGAGCCAGTCATGGACCTGATCTCCGGCTTCATGATCCACAACAACTGCGAAAACGGCGACTTTTCGCTGTTTGATCGCATGCTGGGCGAAATCGAGCAGAAGTTCGGCCCCCTGCTGAAGAAGGCCGAATGGGTCAGCCTCGGCGGCGGCATCCATTTCACCGGCGACGATTACCCGGTCGACCTGTTTGCCGAGCGCCTCAAGCGCTTTTCCGGCGAGTACGGCGTCCAGGTCTATCTCGAACCCGGCGAAGCCTCGATCACCCGCTCGACGACGCTGGAAACCACCGTCCTCGATACCCTTTACAACGGCAAGAACCTTGTCGTGGTGGATAGCTCCATCGAAGCGCACCTGCTGGATCTTCTGATCTACCGTGAAAACGCAAAGGTTCATCCAAACCAGGGGCCTTATCGTGCCATGGTCTGCGGCAAGTCCTGTCTTGCCGGGGATATTTTCGGCGAGTTCGATTTTCCGAATGAACTGAAAGTTGGCGACCGCATTTCCTTCCAGGATGCCGCCGGCTACACGATGGTCAAGAAAAACTGGTTTAACGGCGTGCAAATGCCGGCAATCGCCATCCGTGAACTGGATGGCAGCCTCAGGACGGTCCGCGAGTTCGGCTACGCGGACTACGAACAAAGCCTATCCTGAGCACAAAGCTCAGCGGCTTCTGACGATTGGACTTGAAGGAACTCGTCCCCACCATGAAAAAGAACGTACTCATCATCGGCGCCGGTGGCGTCGCCCAGGTCGTGGCGCACAAATGCGCCCAGAACAACGACGTGCTCGGCGATATCCATATCGCCTCCCGCACCAAGTCGAAATGTGACGCCATCATCGCCTCGGTCCACGACAAGAAGGCGATGAAGGTAGAAGGCAAGCTCGAAGCCCACGCGCTCGACGCCCTCGACATCGAAGCCACCAAAGCCCTCATCAAGGCGACCGGCAGCCAGATCGTCATCAATGTCGGCACCGCCTTCCTCAACATGTCGGTGCTGCGCGCCTGCATGGATACCGGCGTCGCCTATATCGACACCGCCATCCACGAAGAGCCGAACAAGATCTGCGAAACCCCGCCGTGGTACGGAAACTACGAGTGGAAGCGTGCGCAGGAATGCGAGGAAAAAGGCATCACCGCCATTCTCGGCGCCGGCTTTGATCCGGGCGTCGTCAATGCCTATGCCCGCCTTGCCAAGGACGACTATCTCGACAAGGTCACCGACGTCGACATCGTCGACATCAATGCCGGCAGCCACGGCAAGTATTTCGCCACCAACTTCGATCCGGAAATCAACTTCCGCGAATTCACCGGTGTCGTCTACGCCTGGCAGGGCGGCGAATGGACCGTCAACAAGATGTTCGAAATCGGCAAGGACTACGACCTGCCGGTCGTCGGCACCCGCCGCGCCTATCTCTGCGGCCATGACGAAGTGCATTCACTGGCAAAGAACATGGAGGGCGCCGACGTGCGCTTCTGGATGGGCTTTGGCGATCACTACATCAACGTCTTCACCGTCCTGAAGTCCATCGGCCTCCTGTCGGAACAGCCGGTCAAGCTTGCCGACGGTTCCGAAGTCGTGCCGCTCAAGGTCGTCAAGGCCTGCCTCCCCGACCCGTCGTCGCTCGCGCCGGAATACGAAGGCAAGACCTGCATCGGCGATTTCGTGAAGGGCATCAAGGACGGCAAGGAACGCACGGTGTTCATCTACAACGTCGCCGACCACAAGGAAGCCTATAACGAAGTGGGCTCCCAGGGCATCAGCTATACCGCGGGCGTTCCCCCGGTCGCCGCCGCCATGCTGGTGGCATCAGGTGAATGGGATGTGAAGAAGATGGCAAACATCGAAGAACTGGCGCCAAAGCCTTTCCTCAACATCTTGAACAAGATCGGCCTGCAGACCTGCATCCGCGACGAAAACGGCGAACGCGAGCTGCATTTCGACTGAGATCGGAACATCAGCCCTTCAAGCATCAAAAAAGCCCGCGAGCGATCGCGGGCTTTTTTCTTTGTAACGATGTGAAAACGAGGCTGCCCTCACCATCCAGGCAAAGTCAGGCCCGTCCACTCAGCGCCAGGACGTCCCGTCGGCGCTCGCGCAGCCATAGGGCGGCGGCACTTCGCCGAATGTGGCATGCAGCTTGTCGCAGCCCCATTTGTTCAGCGGTCCCGGCAGACGGCTGTTGATCTCGATACCGACCTCGTCATAGGCCGAAGTCGTGTTCGACACGTAGCTGTACCAGCGCTGCCCGATAAACCCGGTTGCTGCGATGAGAACAACCAAAACGACCAAAATAATTCTGCTCATGAAAATCCCTTAACTTTGAACCCCCTCCGTAGATAATAAGGCCTGCGACCGCAAGGGTAAGCGCTTGTCTTTCCTGCGGAAAATGTCATCCGCGGAGGGAAAAACGAAGGGTGGCTTCAGTGGTTCCTGCTCAGCGCGGAACTGCCGCCCGGTCGAATGCGGTGCGATGGCCATCCGGATCGAACGGCGTCTTGAAGTCAAAAGCGAAGGAAGAGGACCCGTGGTCGTGCAGGTGCTCCAGACGTTCGCAGCCGTCCTGCCAGGTGGGAACATGACCTTCAGAGACCCACCACAAAACGTAAGGTGGCCATGTATGCCGGTCGAACCACTGCCGCGCATTCCGCATCGCCTCGATATGGATGGCCGAGTAGGTAAACGCGTAGAGCGCTGTCAGGTCGCGCCACAGGGAGAGGGTCGCCGGAGCCCAGCCGTCTCCATTGTCTATATGGAAACGCGGAAACACTTGAGGGCCCCAACTCTCAGGCCTCTCCTCGCCCTCGTAACCCGACCGAGCGACAAACCCCTCGCTCGTTTCCGCCGCTTGGAAATTGAGGTCGTTCCTGTCGTGAAAACCCTGGTTTACCGGCTCGTCCGCGCGAACCCGGAAATTGTTGAAATTGTAGACGGCCAGGTGATGCATGCGATCCTCGTCTGCTTCCCCTTTGATGGCTTGTCTCTTTTCAAGCTACGGGAGCCATCGCCAGGCAACAAGTGGCCTGAAATCGCAGTTCTCGAGACATCAGAGGCCTCAGCCAAGACAACGGTCAGAGCCACCGCGAGGCGGTCGTGCGTCTCTATGCTTTCGGCCCGCGTCCCCGGCCCTGTCGCGGCTCCTTCGGCGGAGCCGCATACCCCGGAGGTTTTGTTTTCACCCAGGCAACGAATGTCCGTATCGCCGGGTCTTCAAGGATCGCCTCGATCGTCGAGAACTTCTTGGCGAGCTGGGCATCCGTCAAATTCACATGGATCTGGTCGTGACAGATCCGGTGCAGGCAAACCGTTTCCTTGCCGCCCTTGCTCTTGGGGACAAGATAATGCTTTTCCTGCTGATCCGCCGGGATCACCCGCTCGCACATCGGACAATACACGGGCTCCGGCGCAGCCTCGTCCCATGAAGCCGGTTCGTCTCTGTTCTTGCGGGCCATCGGTCCATCACCTGTTGAGCGCTGCCGGCCCTGCATCTCCATCTGGCTGGATCGATGCAAAGCCCTTGCCTCCAGCAGATATCGCGTCCCGCAACCCGGAGCAATGCCGTTCGAAACAGACCTTGGACCTGGCATCGCCCAAATCCCGCTGCCCACGCAGACCCGCCATCACCCTCACCCGCCCGAAAACCGTTTTCCCTTTCACCCTCCCGCCCTACATGATGCTCGACGGATGCGCTGTGACGCGCCCGGTCGATCACCCCTGCAGCGAATGACGCCACCTCCATGACCTTTTTCGAAAGCCTGCTCATCCTGATGCTGGTCGCGATCGTGCTGTTGCAGGTGTCGCGGCGGCTCTCCGTGCCCTATCCGTCGATGCTGGCGCTGGCCGGCGTTGCGGTGGCGCTGGTTCCGGGCGCGCCTTACTTCGCGCTCGATCCGGAGATCGCGCTGGCGCTGTTCATCGCGCCGGCTTTGCTCGATGCCGCCTTCGATTTCCCGCTGAATACCGCAAGGCGCTTCTGGCTGCCGCTCGTGGTCTTTGCGCTCGGCGGCGTCGTCGTCACCACGGCAACGGTCGCGGTCGCCGGCTATGTGATGGCCGGCCTGCCGATTGCAGCTGCCATCGTGCTCGGAGCCATCGTCGCGCCGCCGGATGCCGCCGCCTCCACCGCTGTCCTCTCCACCATGTCGGTGCCGCGCACCACCGATGCCATCCTGCGCGGCGAAAGCCTGTTCAACGATGCCGCAGCACTTCTGATCTTCGGGGCAGCCCTTGCCGTCCAGTCGGCCGGCGGGCTTGATCGCGAAGTAACGACCCATCTCGTTCTTGCCGTTCCCGGCGGCATCCTGCTCGGTTGGGTCGCGGCGCTGGTGATCCGCCGCCTGTCGGCCTTCGTCGCAGGCACGCTTGGCGGCAATCTCCTGCAATTCGTGCAGACCTTCCTTCTGTGGATCCTCGCCGAACATCTGGAACTGTCGGCGGTGCTCGCCATCGTCACCTTCGCCATGACCATCGCCAGCACCAGCGAAAGCCTGTCGTCGGCGCGCATGCGGGTGCAGTCCTACGCGGTCTGGACGGTTGTCGTGTTCGTCCTCAACGTCGTCGCCTTCCTGCTGATGGGCATGCAGGTACGCGACATCTACGCAGACATGGAGGTCGGCCATTTCGCCGAAGCCCTGCTGTTTTCCGCCGTGATCGTCGCCATCGTCATCGCCACCCGCTTCGCGCTCTGCCTCGCCTATAACCGCATCGAAGCCTGGCGGGCCCGTCGCGACGGCCGCGAGGAGCCGGCATCGACCAGACAGGCGATCCTCGCCTCCTGGTGCGGCATGCGCGGACTCGTCTCGCTTGCCACAGCCTATGCGCTCCCCGCCGATTTCCCGGAACGCGACATGGTGGTGCTGACCGCCTTCTCCGTGGTCATCGCCACGCTTGTCCTGCAGGGTCTGACGCTGTCGCCGCTCATCCGCTGGCTCGGCCTCGACCGGCGCCATACCAGCGCGCAGGAACTGTCCGAGATGCGCCGCCGCGTCGTCAAGGCAGGCATCGGCCGCCTCGATGGCGAGACGGGGACAGAAGCCGAAAAACTGCGCGCAAAACTCACGATGGAACACCAGGCCTTCGACGACCCCGACCGCGCCGCCTCGATGGACACCTACCGCCGACTGGTACTTCTCTTCATCGCCGGACAACGCACCGAACTCGAAAACCTCCGCGCTTCCTACGAGTTGAACGTCGACGAATACAATCTCCTGCTCGAGGAAATCGACTGGCGCGAACTCTCGATCCTCCCGGAAGACGACCGACGGATCGAGGAGATCTGATTGGGGAAAGCGGTGGGGATCAACGGGCGTTGAACCACCCAAAACGTCTTGCTCCCCGCACCAATCCACAGGCACCGGCGCCGATAGTTTTGCGCCCACAGTCCCCCACACTCCCGCATTCCTGTGCTCGTCACAGGAACCCAGTCAGCCCAAGTCCTTGGGCTGAAAGAACCGTCGTCGCCCTACCGACGCGTCGGCAAAATTCCTGTGGCAATCACAGGAAAGAGGGGAAGATTGCCTCCCCCTCCCATCCCACTCACACCTACGCCATCACACCCGCGCGCAGAACACATCCAGCGCATCGAGCTTCACGGCACCCGCTTCCAGCTTCGACACAAACCCCGGAAGATCGACCGGCATCACGTCGCCCATCCGCTTGGGCAGCACGAAGTTTTGCGGCTCGCGGGTCAGGTTGAACACGAACAGCAGCTTCTCACCGCCCTTTTCGCGGACGAAGGCGAGCAGGTCCTGGTTGGTCTCGATAAACGTCATGTCGCCGTCGATCAGCGCATGGTGGTTTTTGCGGAAGGCGAAGGTTTCGCGGTAGTGCTGCAGCACCGAATCCGGCATTGCCTCCTGCGCATCCACCGAACGGCTGGCGTGATCGGCCGGAATGGGCAGCCATGTCTTGGCGCCCTCGCTGAAGCCCGCATGGGTCTCGCCCGCTTCCCACACCATCGGCGTGCGGCATCCGTCGCGGCCCTTGAAGGCCGGCCAGAAGCGGATGCCGTAGGGGTCGCGCAGATCCTCGTAAGTCAGTTCCGCTTCGCTCAGGCCCAGCTCCTCGCCCTGGTAGAGGCAGATCGAACCGCGCAAGACAGAGATCAGCGTTGCGGACAATTTGGCGACGCGGTCCTGCTCGGACGGATCCTCGGTAAAGCGGGTCACGTGACGCACCACGTCGTGGTTGGAAAACGCCCAGCACACCCAGCCGTTCACCACCGTATCAAGCACGGTCTGCATCACCTTGCGGATATAGGCGGCAGAAAACGCCGGGCCCAGCAGGTCGAACGTGTAGCACATGTGCAGCTTGTCGTCGCCGGTCGTATAGAGCGCGAGCGTGTTCAGCGAACGCGGCCCGTCGCCCACTTCGCCCACCGAGGCGCGGTTGTCGTAGCTGTCGAGCAGCGCCCGCAGCCGCTTCAGAAAGCCGATATTTTCCGGCTGCGTCTTGTCGTAGAGATGGTTCTGCATCGAATACGGATTGGTATCCGTCTCCATGCCGGCGCCGTCGGTGTCATAGACCATCGGCGGGTTGCTGCGCAGTTGCTTGTCGTGGAAATAGTAGTTCACGGTATCGAGCCTGAAGCCGTCGACGCCACGGTCGAGCCAGAAGCGCACCGTATCCAGCATCGCGTCCTGCACATCGGGATTGTGGAAGTTAAGGTCCGGCTGCGATATCAGGAAGTTGTGCATGTAGTACTGCTTGCGCACACCGTCCCATTCCCAGCCCGGTCCGCCGAAGATCGACAGCCAGTTGGTCGGAGCCGTGCCGTCGGGCTTGGGGTCGGCCCAGACATACCAGTCGGCCTTGGGATTGGTGCGGCTGGAGCGGCTTTCGATAAACCACGGATGCCGGTCGGATGTATGCGAAATGACCTGGTCGATGATCACCTTGAGGCCGAGGCGATGCGCCTCTGTCATCATCTCGTCGAAATCGGCAAGCGTTCCGAACATCGGGTCGACATTGCAGTAATCGGAAACGTCATAGCCCATGTCGGCCATCGGCGAGGTGAAAAACGGCGACAGCCAGATCGCATCGACGCCGAGCGAAGCCACATGCGGCAGGCGCTGGGTAATCCCCTTGATATCGCCCAGTCCGTCGCCGGTCGTGTCCTGGAAGGATCGCGGATAGATCTGGTAGATCACCGCACCGCGCCACCAGTTGCCGTCAACCTTGCGAGTGGTGTCCCTCGTGGTCTCCAATACCATTCCACAATGCTCCTTCTTGAAAATCGCTCATTCCAACCTTGGTCCCAAACTAGAGCCATGCCATCAAAAGACAACGCGGAAACGAACCGCCACACACTCTTGTCATGGCGGACGCTTCAGCTTATTCGAGCGTCAAACCCATGGGAGGGATGACAATTGGGCGGAAAGCTTCTTTCGATCGGCGAATGCATGGTGGAACTGTCGCAGGCGGGTGAAGGCCTGCTGCGCAAGGGCTTTGCCGGCGATACGTTCAATACGGCCTGGTATGCCCGCGCCTGCCTCTCCAAAGACTGGTCGGTGGACTATCTGACCGTAGTCGGCGACGATCCGATGTCGTCGGATATGCTTGGGATGATGGAGAAAGCCGGCATCGGCACCGGCCTCATCCGCCGCATCCCCGGCAAGACGCCCGGCCTCTACCTGATCACCCTCAAGAATGGCGAGCGCACCTTCAGCTACTGGCGCGACAGCGCTGCCGCGCGCAAGCTCGCAGACGACGCCGAGCACCTGCGCTCGGCAATCGAAACCGCCGACATCATCTATTTCTCCGGCATCACGCTCGGCATCCTGGCACCGGAAGCGGTCGAGACGCTTTTATCGGAACTGCGCCGCGCCAAGGCCGCCGGCAAGACGGTCGCCTTCGATCCGAACCTTCGCCCGCGCCTGTGGGTGAGCCGGGACATCATGCTGAAGACGATCGAGGATGGCGCAAGAGCCGCCACCATCGTTCTCCCAAGCTTCGACGATGAAGCGACTTATTTCGGCGATGCCACGGTGGCCGATACGATCGCCCGCTACCATGGTCTCGGCGTCACGGATGTCGTGGTCAAGAACGGCGCAGAAGGCGCAACCTTCAGCCTGTCGGGCGTGACCGGTCATGCACCGGCCGTCACCACCGGCAAGGTGGTCGACACGACCAGCGCCGGCGACAGTTTCAACGCCGGCTTCCTGTCGAAGTACTTAAGCGGCGCCGCACCGCACGAAGCCGCAGCCTACGGCGCCGCAGTCGCCGCCACCGTCATCGGCCATCACGGCGCGCTGATCAGTCCGGAGCTTCTGCCCGGCTGAACCACCGCGATCGGATGTGTCGGCTTGAGCTGGCAGATCCCTTTCGGCTCGCCCACCTTCACGCCAGCCTCGCAACCGTGTTGCGCGGCATCCGTCAGCGCGTCGTAGAGATCGAGCGTCTTACCGAGATGGATCGACCCCAGATGCGAAAAATGCTCGTCGTCGAGGAACAGCGAAACGCCGTCATCCACCACCCGGCAGCTTTTCTCGTCGCAGAGATAATCTTCGAGCGACACGACCGGGAACCGCTTCGAAACGTCCGCCATCAGCCGCTCCACGAGGGCATCATGGGCGCGCTGTTCCTCCCGCTCCATCATGCAGGGCGTGTCTGCAACATCCAGCATGGCGCTTCGCACGACACAGCGGCCGATATCGCGACCATCGCGCGGCGGCGGCGCCATGAACACCGGCCTCAGACCGATCGAGCGCAGCCAGTCGGCAGTCGCCTCGACCTCGGCAAGCATCCGGCCGTAATCCGTCCGCATCGCCTGGCCTTGCGCCGTCATCACCCGGCGGTCAGATCTGAGATAGGTCAGGTACTGCGATCCGAGCACGACGGTGCGCAGCGAGGGCGTCTTTGCAAGATAGGCCTTTACCGCCTCGTTGTGACGAATGCAGTCGAGCGGCCATGACGCGGAATCGTTGAGCGGAATGGGCGCGATGCCGGTTGGAAACGCGCAGCTGTTCTTGTGAAGCTGCACCAGTCCCTCGCCCTGATCGGCCGGCGTATCGTGCATGGACGCCGCCAACCCGTCGACCAGATGCATCGCCAGCGAATCGCCCCAGACCGCCATTTCCGGGCCCTGACCGATCGTACAGACATCCGGCCGCACTTCGCCGTTGCAGATCTTGCCGATGCCGAGGCTCGGCTCCCCCATGGCTGTGAGCACGGGATCGCGGCCCGGAAAGCCCTGCGCGTTGGTGGTCACGATGCCGAGCACCACCAGCACCGCCGCCAAGGACCCGCTGAGGGAAAACACCAAGCGACGGCCGACCTGCGGCTTCCGGAACGGCTGTTCCACCAGAAAATAGCTTGCGATTGCCAGCGCAAACACGAGCGCCACCAGCAGCCCGTAGGACCAGCCCGGCAGCATGTCCATCGAGCGCAGACGGGCAAAGGCGAACACCGGCTGATGCCAGAGATAGAGGCTGTAGCTGATCAGCCCGATCGCCACCAGCGGCCGAAGCGAAAGCAGCCGTCCGGCAAGATTGCCCGGACCGGCAAAGGCGATCACCAGAAGCGTGCCGACGACCGGCGCCAGCGTCACCGGTCCCGGCCATTTCAGCTCGGATGTCAGGAACAGGCAACTGCCGACGATCAGGATAAGGCCAGCAAGCCCCAGGGCCGATCGGGTCCGCTCAGAGTAACGGGTCGGTATGCCGCCGATCGCCAAAAGCGCGCCTGCGGCAAGTTCCCAGAAACGGGTAAAGGGGAGATAGAAATTCGCGACCGGATCGACCCTTGAAACCGGCCATGCCAGAAACAGGCTGATCAGCGCCAAAACCGCCACGATGCGGAAGATCACCTGCCGCGTCTGCTTGCGCACCATCCACAGAAGCACCGGAAACACCAGATAGAACTGCTCTTCCACCGATAGCGACCACGTATGCAGCAGCGGCTTCAGTTCGGTACTGGGCGAAAAATATCCCGTATTGTCCCAAAGCTCGAAGTTGGAAACCATCAGCAGCGAGTGGAACAGGTCCTTGCCGAAATCGTCCAGTTCCGATGGCAGCATCCACAGAGCCGCAAAGGGCAGACAGGCAATGCACACCACAAGCAGCGCCGGCGCGATGCGCCGCACCCGCCGCTCGTAGAAATTGACGATGCTGAAACGGTCTTTCGCCAGGTCGTTGAGAATGATCGCGGTGATCAGGTAGCCGCTGATGACGAAGAACACGTCGACGCCGACAAAGCCACCCGGCATTAACCCGAGACCGGTGTGGAAGAGGATGACGGGAACGACGGCGATCGCGCGCAGCCCATCGATTTCTGGTCTGTACTGCATGCCGGGGCTCTACCAATCCCGGCCGCGGAAGTCCATTGCTGAGGGGTGCTGCGAGCAGCGTTCGGCTTCGACAATCAAACGTTGAGAGCGCGTCTTCATCGCCCTGTTACAATATTTTCCGATGAAGGAACGGAAAACATGGTCGGCAGCCGCGAGTCGGTTCCGGCATGGCAACGGGGCCGGGTCAAACCATGACAAGGATTACCATTGTAACCGACGCCTGGTATCCACAGGTCAATGGCGTCGTACGTTCGATCGAAAATACCAACCGCGAACTGGCATGCATGGGCATCAATGTCTCGATGGTGACGCCGCTGGATTTCTCAAGCATCCCCTGCCCGACCTATCCGGAAATCCGCCTTTCGGTCGCAAGCTTCCGCAGCGTCGCCGCGACCATCGAAGGAACCCAGCCATCCGCCGTGCATATTGCAACGGAAGGCCCGCTCGGACTTGCGGCCCGCCGCTGGTGCCTGAAGAACGGCATGCCGTTCTCCACCAGTTATCACACGCGTTTTCCGGAATATGTGGCCGCCCGCTTTCCGGTGCCGATCCGGCTGCTCAACGGCTTCGTCCGCTGGTTCCACAATGCCGGCAACGGCTGCATGGTGGCAACCGCGAGCCTTGAGCGGGAACTGCACAAGCTCGGCGTGAAAAATCTTCTGCGCTGGAGCCGCGGAATCGATCAGACGGTGTTTCACCCGGTGGCACTCGAGGCCAAGCCCTTCGACCTGCCGCGCCCGATCTTCATGACGGTCGGCCGAGTCGCCGTGGAGAAAAACCTGCCCGCCTTTCTCGATCTCGATCTGCCGGGCTCCAAGGTCGTGATCGGCGACGGCCCCGCCCGCGCCGACCTTCAACGGCGCTACCCACATGTGCTTTTCACGGGAATGAAAACGGGAGAAGACCTGGCACGCGCCTACGCCCAGGCCGACGTGTTCGTCTTCCCGTCCAGAACCGATACGTTCGGCAACACCATTCTCGAGGCGCTGGCAAGCGGCGTCCCGGTCGCGGCCTATCCGGTCATGGGTCCGATCGACATCATCGAACAGGGCTCAGGCGCCGGTGCCCTCAACGAAGACCTGCGGCTTGCCTGCCTGGAAGCACTGACGTGTCGGCGCGAGGACGCAAGTCGCCTTGCCCGCCGCTACACCTGGGAAGCCGCCTCGAAACAGTTTCTCGGCAACGTGCTCAAGGTACAGGGCGTCAAGGCGCTGACTGCGCGATAACCGAATATTGCTGCTGTGGCCGGGGTTCTATGCGCTAGCCTGCATGTCGAACCGGCACGTCCCGCTGATGCCTATCCGCGCCAGATGAAATAGCCGATACCACCAGCACCAAGACCCACGGCAGTCAGCAGACCGAGTACGATCATGAAAAACCTCCCAAAAGGCCGCCCAACGCCCTCCACAGCACCGGGTCGACAAGAAGGAGTGGATCATAAAGACGAACCGAATGCAAGCAGAGCGCGAAACGCCTTAGCGGACGCTGCGTTCAGCCCACGTTCTGGCTTATATTTCAACCATTTGGCGAAATCGCTCGTGCTGCTGATGATCGACGCTCTGCACTAAACGCGATCATCGAGCAGGTTTATCGCTTCTTGCGGCGGTTTTCGAACGGGTTCTCGCCCGCCTTGAAGTGAATGCGGATCGGCACGCCCGGGATCTGGAAATCGGCGCGCAGGCCGTTGGTCAGATAGCGGATGTAGCTTTCCGGCAGGGCATCGGGACGCGTGCAGGAAATCATGAAGGCCGGCGGGCGGGCCTTGACCTGCGTCATGTATTTGAGCTTCAGGCGACGGCCCGAAACGGCCGGTGGCGGATGCTGAACCTGCGTGCCTTCCAGCCAGCGATTGAGCTTGGCCGTCGAGATGCGCTTGTTCCACACCATGTCGGTGTCGATGATGCTCTGCATCAGCTTGTCGAGCGAATAACCGGTCTGGCCGGAAATCGGCACGGCGCGGATGCCGCGCGCCTGCGGCAGCAGCCGCTCGGTCTTTTCGCGCAGCTCGGCCAGCACCGCCTGCGGCTCTTCGACAAGATCCCACTTGTTGAAGGCGAGCACGGCGGCGCGTCCTTCGCGCAGCACCAGATCGACCAGCTGCAGGTCCTGCTTCTCGAACGGGATGGTCGCGTCGAACACGATCACGACCGTCTCGGCAAAGCGGATCGACCGCAGCGCGTCGGCGACGGACAGTTTTTCGAGCTTCTCCTGGACGCGGGCCTTTTTGCGCATGCCGGCCGTGTCGAACATCTTGATCGTGCGGCCACGCCACTCCCAGTCGACGGAAATGCTGTCGCGGGTAATGCCCGCTTCCGGGCCGGTCAGCAGCCTGTCTTCACCCAGAAAGCGGTTGATCAGCGTCGACTTGCCGGCATTCGGACGGCCGATAATGGCAACCCGCAGCGGCTTGGTATCGTCATAGGCCGGCTCGAACTCGTCGTCGGCCTCTTCGCCCAGCACGCTGTCGCGCACGTCGATATCCGTCTCGGCCTCGTCGTCGTCGCCTTCCGGAAACGCCCGGTCTTCGCCGATCGCCTCGACGATCGCGTCGCGCAGGTCGATCATGCCCTGGCCGTGTTCGGCAGAAATCGGCACCGGCTCGCCGAGACCCAGCGTATAGGCATCGTAGAAACCACCGTCGGAACCCTTGGCTTCGGATTTGTTGGCCACCAGCACGACCGGCTTGCCGCTGCGGCGCAACAGCTCGCCGAACGTCTTGTCGAGCGGCGTCAGGCCGAACTTCGCATCGACCACGAACAGCGTCAGGTCGGCATCCTCGATGGCGAGCTCGGTCTGGGCCCGCATGCGGCCCTCGAGCGTATCGGGACCGACCTCTTCGAGACCGGCCGTATCGATGATGATGAACCGGAGGTCGATCAGCTTGGCATCGCCCGGGCGGCGGTCACGGGTAACGCCCGGCGTGTCATCGACGAGCGCGAGCTTCTTGCCGACCAGCCGGTTGAAGAGCGTGGACTTGCCGACATTCGGGCGTCCTACGATGGCGACGGTGAAGCTCATAGTCGTTCCTTGCTGCCCTGTGGCGAAAAATCAGGGCGCCTTGCCGGATGCGGCGATGTTGTCGAGCATGATCTGGGCGCGGTTGGCAACGTTGCGCGGCGCACTGGCATCCTCGGCGATCCGCTGGAACCAGGTCTTGGCTTCCGCCATGTTGCCGGCCTTGTAGGCGGCAAGACCCAGTGCTTCGCGGGCGGAATTGGCAAGCGTCTGGCCCTGGTTGGCCATGGCCTGCGCCTGTGCAGACACCTGATCGTAGGTGCCGGCGTCGATCAGCAGCCATGCGGCGCGCAGTTTTGCGAGATCGCGGATCGCGGCCGGCGCTGAAGTGTCGCCGCCGATCGCGGTAAAGGTGGAGATGGCAGCGCCGGTATCGCCCTTGGCGGCCTGAACCGAGCCGGCGCGCATCTTGGCGAGAACCGGATAGGCGCCGGAGCCATCCTTTTCGATCGCAGACAGCGCTGCCAGCGCTTCGTCGTTCTTGCCCTTCGAGGCCAGATCGAGCGCCGCGATGAACCGGTCACCCGATTGCGACGAACCGTGGTTTTCCCAGTATTCGTACCCGCGCCAGCCGGCCGTGCCGAGGACGACGAGAACGGCAACGCCGATCAGGATACGGCTGTAGCGCTTCCACACATACTGCAACTGGTCGGAACGAAGTTCTTCGTTGACCTCACGGAAAAAGCTGTCGTCGTTCTGCGCCATGATCACTCCGGCCTTGCTGGGGCCCCATCCATCTAAAGAGCGCCTAATAGCTTATTTTGCTAAGGATGTAAGGCCCCTCACGCAATTCTCAAACAAGCTTGTTGATGCAAGGAGCCTTGGTCCCTTCTATCATATCCCAATTCAAAGCTTCGCCTTAATCCGGGCGCAGGGAAATTCGCCTCGATTCTCCCCTTTGGACACAGTACCGGGTTGCCATGCGTTTGCTCTTTTCCTCCATCGCCCTTTGCCTCTGCCTCGCCTCCCCGGCGCTGAGCGCAGACGAGCGGCCGAAACAGTTGCTGATCGTCTCCTTCGATGGCGCCGGTCCCAACCACCTGTGGCAGCGCAGCCGCGATTTTGCGAGGTCCAACAACGCCCACTTCACCTACTTCCTGTCCTGCACGCTGCTGATCCCCCGCGCCGAGCGGTCGACCTATCAGGGACCGGGCCACAAGCCCGGCCGCTCCAATATCGGCTTTGCCCAGACGAAAGACGAAGCGCGAGAACGGCTTTCCCATATCTGGCAGGCGCATCAGGAAGGCCACGACATTTCCAGCCACACCTGCGGCCACTTCGACGGCAAGGACTGGTCCGCGGCAGACTGGAGCGCCGAGATGACGACCTTCTCGCGCGTCCTCGGCAATGCCTGGACGGCGATCGGTGCTGGCGACAGCGAACCCGACGGCTGGAAGGATTTCGTGGCGAACGACATCCATGGTTTTCGGGCCCCCTATTTCTCCACCAGCGCCGGCATGACTGCCGCCGAGAAAAAGGCGGGCTTCACCTATGACGCAAGCCTCGTCACCAAGGGGCCGATGATGCCCGACGACGAGGACAGGCTGATCCGCTTCGGCCTGCCGCTCATTCCCGAAGGCCCGTCGCAGCGACCGCTCATCGCCATGGATTACAATCTGTTCATCCGCCATTCCGGCGGCATCGACAATCCCAGCCAGTCGTCCACGTTCGAGGACCGCGCCTATTCCGCGTTCCGCGCCGCCTTCGACCGCGAATACGACGGTGACCGCATTCCTGTTCAGCTCGGCTTTCACTTCGTCGAGATGAACGGCGGTGCCTATTGGCGGGCGATGGAACGGCTGGTCTCGGAAGTCTGCAATAGGGACGATGTCGCCTGCGTCAGCTACAAGCAGGCCATCCCCATGATCGCAGAACGTCGCAAGGCCAAGGCAACGTCCGGCCTGTAGCCATCTGCTGGACGCCGTTAACCGCGGGCGACGATTCGATTTTCGCAATGCAGCACAATTCGGTATGACACCCTGATGACAAACCGCCTTCTCGCAAATCCGGCCAGAACCCTGGCCTGGCTGGCGCTCGCCGCAATCGTCTTCGTGACGATCTCGCCGATCGACCTGCGGCCGCACGACCTCCTGCCCGTCGATGTCGACCGGGCGGCGGCCTTCGCCGTGATGGCCTTCCTCTTCGTCGTCGCCTATCCGCGCCAGTGGATTTTTTGCGCAGTTCTGCTCTTGATCGGGGCTGGTGGCATCGAGATGCTGCAGCTCCTGTCGCCCTCGCGCCATGCCCATATGGATGACGCACTGGTCAAGGCCGCAGGCGCCGCCATCGGCTGCCTTGCCGGCTGGACGCTGAACCAGATGCGCTTCCGCCGCAAAGCTGTCGCCTAAGGCGTCCGAAAAATCCGCTAATGCACGTTATCTCCGTTTGAAACCAACGGATTATCATCTTTCTGAAAACCGCCCGTCCTCACGCTGTCGGGCCGGGTGATAATGCTTGCGTCATCGGGCGGGAAACCGGGTTCGCGAACCGGCATCACCAACAGGTTCGAAAGAACCGGTTCCGATGATGGCCGTGACGCTTTTCGGGCAGGCTATACCCCGAAAATCATCGGAAACGGTCCCGGCAGGCGGAAAGCCTGAACTCCAAAATACCCTTATTGCGCCGCCTGCCCTTCCCCTGAACGAGAAACCGCGCCGGACTAGTCACCCGGCGCGGCCAAAACTGCTGTCTGCTATCTGGAAACGACGCGCCGATCAGGTCGGCTTGTTCGCCGCCATCTCCCCGCCTTCCGCTTCACGCACCAGATAATTCCGGTCGATCTCCGGCAGCGGCTCACCATCGATCGCCGCCTCGAAGGCCTTCAGGCGCTTGTGGATCGACAAAAGCTCGATGATCGTCGTCCAGGAGTTAACGAGATACTGGAACGAGTTCGACACCTGCCCGAAGGCCGTGGCGATCTGCTGGTAGATACCATAGGTAATCTTGCCGGCGACGATGGTTGGAACCAGCATGAACAGCAGGAAAAGCCCGTCCGCCTGGATGTAGAAATAGCGGGCGACGTTGAAATAGAGGTAATGCCAGTACATGCGGAAATAGTTCTTCCGCACATTCCCGTAGAGTTCTCTGACCGTCGCAGGCTGGGCGCGATCGGCATGGTCCTCGCCGTAAACAAGTTCCTTGCGGTAGGCGGCTTCAACGCGCTGGTTGCGGAAATTCAACCCCGGAAGCTTGACGCCGACAGTTGCCAGAAGAACGGTACCAAAGGTTGCCCAGAAGATCGCCAACCAGAACAGCGCATGCGGTATCTGCCCGATAATCGGCAGTTCCGTCACGTAGCTCGACAGTCCGAACAGGATCGGCAGGAAGACAATCAGGGTCATCACGGAATTGATCAGCGTAATGCCAAGGCCTTCCAGCGTCGCGGAGAACCGCATCGTATCTTCCTGGACACGCTGCGATGCGCCTTCGATATGGCGCAACTGCTCCCATTTTGACATGTAGAAGTCGTTCATCGCCGTGCGCCAGCGAAAGATGTAGTGGCTGGTGAAGAAATCCGTGAGGATCGATACGGCCATGCTGAGGAAAGCCACCTGCGCGAAGATCAGCATCAGACTGTAGAAGTCCCATGCCGTCGTCCCCGGCTTGCCCTGCAGGGCGTTCATCAGCGTATCACCGAAAGGACGGCGCCAGTTGTTGATGACGACGGTCACCTGCACGCCGAAATAGGTGACGGCGACGATCAACAGGGATCCCCACACCGACCAGCCGATCCACGGATTGTAGCGATCGATGAAACTCCATGCGGCGCCGAACAACAGCATGCAGATTGCAAAATAGGCATAGAAAAAGACATTGGACGGCATCAGGAAGAAGGTGAGGTCATATGGTTCCACCGCCCCCTCCGGCGCGCCGAAGCCAAGACTGTCGCCGATACCGGCAAAAACAAAATACCAGGCGAGGACAGCGACAAACGCAAATGCAATCGCCGAAAGGAAAAACAGTTTTGGTCGGGGAAAGAAGGAGTGGAACACGGAGCGCGCGCTTTCCTGAGTTCGATTCTAGGATGATGTCGGGGTGGACGATGTGGCCGGAAACTAAGGCAGTTCCAAGGGAGCGGCAATGGTTCCCCACCATTGTTACATAAATGTAAGCATCAGCCCTCAGGCGTCCCGTCGAGGCACATACCGGATCAGCGGCAATGCCAGCCCGACGCACACGACAAGGGCGCCGGCTGCAATCAGCGACGGTAGCGTGAAACTGCCGCTCCGCTCCGCTATAAACCCTGCCACCAGCGGCCCGACGATCTGGCCGGTGCCGAAGGCGGCGGTCATGAAGGCAAAGGCGCGGCGCGGGCTTTGCGGCGCAAGCTGGCGCCCGAGCTGCAGCCCGTAGGCGGTAACGACCATGAATGTCGCCCCGAGCAGCAACCCGCCGAACAGCGCACCGGGAACCGCAGGCAGCATCACCGAGCCCAGCACGCCGAGCCACAGCAACGCGATGGCAGCGCAATAGGCCGCCCCGAGCCCGAGCCGCCTGACGAAGGGCTGCCAGGCAAACAGCGAAACCGCCGCCGCACAGCCGGTGACGAACCAGGCCAGAAACTCGACCACCGACCCGGCATTGCCCATCCGGGCGATCGCGACAAGAAACGTGGCGGTGATCACGTAACCGAAGCCGAACAGACCATAGGACAGCGTTATCAGCACAAGCGGACGGTTCCAGACGAGCCTCGGCTCGACGGGTACCCGCGTCTCCCCGGCCGGCCGCGGCAATCCGCGCGACACCAGGAGGAAGACAAGAAACGCGATTGCCGCACCCGCAAACCAGTTGATCCGCCACCCGTGCGCCGCATCACCCGCCACCGTGTTGACGATGAAGGCAAGCGCCGAAGACAGCGCGATGCCGGCGCCCACGCCACCGTAATGCAGCATGCCGACAGTCGGACGGCCCGCCGCATGCGGCAGCACCACGGCCGAGGTGAAGATCATCGAAAACGCACTGGCAAGCCCGGCGAGAAAGCGGATCGCCACAAACACCGTGACCGATGTCGAAAGACCCATGGCAGCCAGAAGAACCGCAGTCGCCAGCAATCCTCCGAGCGCCACCTGCCGCTCGCGACCGGACGCCCAGCCGTAGGCCGAGAGCACGGCGCCAGTCAGATAGCCCGCGAAGTTACCGGCTGCAATCGTGCCCGCATCGGCAGCCGAGATCGGAATGCCCGCAATCATCCCCGGCAGCACCGGCGTATAGAAGAACCGCCCGAACCCCATCGCCGCCGCCATAGCGACGCCGCCGGACACGCCGATCATAAGGGGGGTTCGAACCTGAGGCGTAGAGATCTGCAACATGTCGCCTTATCCCAGCGGCAGTTGCGCTGCACAATGCAGAAATTGTCATCGCTGCGATGACGAGCGCTGATGGGTGGTCGGGCAGCCTCAAATTCGGATCACCTGCAATCCCATTCCCGACACCACAAATCACGACTTCTGTCGCTTTGCTGACACGAATGACGGGCATTATATGAAGGTCGACAGGGGCTCCGGTGATTCGGATGTCCTGGCCGGCGTTCATTTTAGGAAATCTACGCATCGTACCCTTCGAATGCCGTTTCAGGTGTTCGGATCGATTTTGTAGGGATGATGGAGTTTATATTGATGAACCAGGATCTTACCCGTTCGGACGTGATGTCCGACCCTTTGATCTCGCAGCTGCGCGAGGCCGACCAGATCGGCAACGCGGCTTTTGCCCAGTTGCTCGAAAGCGCTGCCCGTCGCCAGACCAGCCTGATGATGGACAAGCTCAATCAGGAGCGCGCCGACGCTTTCTATCGCAGGCTGGATATCGTCTGCAGCAAACACAAGAAAAGCTGATCGGATCGACACGGCCGACTCTTCGGCCGGTCTGCTGACAGAGCTAGGATAGCCTAGTCTGCCAGCGTCAGGATCAGCGGCCCGTTGCGCGTCACCACGATCGTGTGCTCGAACTGCACGGTCGGCGCCTTGGGTTCGCTGTAGAGCGTCCACGGATCGCTCTTGTCGTCGGCGTCCTCGGCCCATTCGCCGCCGAGCGACAGGAACGGCTCGATGGTAAACACCAGCCCCTCCTCCATGATACGGCTTTCCTGCGGATCCGGCCATGTCGGCACTTCACCCGGCTCCTCGTGCAGCGAGCGGCCGATGCCGTGGCTCGAAAGATTGGTGATCAGCGTATAGCGGTTCTTCTTGGCAAACGCCCCGATCGCGTTGCCGATGCCGGCAATCGGCTTTCCCGTCTTCACCTGCTGCAACCCGGTCCACAGCGCCCGCTTGCCGTCGCGGCACAGCTTTTCGACCTCGCGCTTGACCGGCGGCACGCAGAATGACGCGCCTGTATCGCCGTAAAATCCGTCCTTGAGCGCCGAAACGTCGATATTGACGAGATCGCCCGCCGCAATCGCCCGGTCGCCGGGAATTCCGTGCGCCACTTCCTCGTTGACGGAAATGCAGGTCGCGCCGGGAAACTGGTAGTCATGCTCCGGGGCCGACTGCGCGCCACTGTCTTCCAGAAGCTTGCGGCCTATCGCATCCAGTTCGCGGGTGGTGATCCCGGGCTCGAGCGCCTTGCCCATCAGATCCACCGCACGGGCGCAGAGCCTGCCGATCTCCTTGAGCTTTGCAAGCTCGTCTTCGTTCGAAATGATCATTCGTCCCGCACGTCCACTCTCTGTAAGGTCGCCGGTTTCGCGCCAACAACCCGGCCCGTCAAATGCTTTTTGGGCTCCCGATCTCTTTTCTGACGATCGGCGCCACTTTCGTGCCGTAGAGTTCGATGCCGCGCATGATCTGATCATGCGGCATAAGGCCGATCGCCATCTGCAGCATGAAACGGCTCATGCCGAACACCGTGTGGGCAGCGATGATCTTTTCCGCCACCAGCTCCGGCTCGCCGACAAAGAGATTGCCGATCGGACCACGGGCCTGGTCGAAATGCGCCCGGTTGGTCGGTCCCCAGCCGCGCTCGCGACCGATCCGGTCCATCACCGAAGCCTGCGGCCCGTAGAACTGCTGGGCAGCGATATCGGTCGTATCGGCGATGAACCCATGGACAGCGATGCTGGTTGGCAGCGCGGCGGCATCATGCCCGGCCCGCGTCGCCGCCTCGCGGTAAAGCTTGAAGAACGGCGCAAAGCGCGGATATTCCCCGCCGATGATGGCGACCGCAAGCGGCAGGCCCATGGCGCCGGCCCGCGCCACCGATTGCGGCGTGCCGCCAACCGCGATCCACACCGGCATCTGGTTCTGCAACGGCCGCGGATAGACGCCACGGCCATTGATCGGCGCCCGCTTTTCGCCCTGCCAGGTCACGATCTCGTTGTCGCGCAGCGCGAGCAGCAGATCGAGCTTTTCCGAAAACAGGTCGTCGTAATCGCCAAGGTCGTAGCCGAACAGCGGGAAGGATTCGATGAACGAGCCGCGCCCGGCCATGATCTCGGCCCGGCCGCCGGAAATCAGATCGACGGTCGCAAACTCCTGAAACACCCGCACCGGATCTTCCGAGGACAGAACCGTAACGGCACTCGTCAGCCTGATGTTTTTGGTGCGCACGGCCGCCGCCGCAAGCACCGTCGCCGGCGACGATATCACATAGTCGGCCCGGTGATGTTCGCCGAGCCCGAACACGTCGAGCCCCACCTGGTCGGCAAGCTCGATCTCTTCGAGAAGGTTCGTCACCCGCCGTGCCGCCTCCCCACCCTTGTTGAGCGTGGTCGGGTCGAGATCACCGAAAGTGTAAAGGCCGAGTTCCATCGTCAGAAGATATCCGGTTGCTGATGCCAGTCACATAGTCACCGGACAGACATCCCGCAAACCGGATTTTCTCGAACGGTTCGTTCGATTGAGTGGATAGGCAAAAAGGAATCCGTTTTCAGACAGTTGAAGGCAAACCCGGATTCACGTCGTCAGCCGCACCGTTGGCGGATTAAGGACACGAGCAATAGGGCCCAACAGCTTGAAAGGACTCGGTGAAACCTACATCTTCTTGGCAATCTCGGCCATCTGGTCCGCAACCACGCCCCAGCCTTGCTCGAACCCCATGTCCCGGTGGGCGATCATGTCTTCCTCGGCCCAGTGGACGGCCGTTGCCGTGTAGCGCGAGCGTCCGCCGCCGATATCCTCGAACGCGATGATGCCGGTCATGAACGGCTTGGCCGAGGGCACCCATCCGGCCGTATAGGCGTCGGTAAACACGAGCTTCCTGTTCGGCACGACTTCCAGATAGACTCCGGCATTCGGCACCGTTTCGCCTTCTGGCCCCTGCATCAGAACAAAACTCTCGCCGCCGGGGCGAAGGTCGGCGCGCGCCTGCGTCACTTTCCAGGGCAGCGGGCAGAACCACTCGCCGAACCGTTCCGGCGTCGTCCAGACCTTGTAGAGCTTCTCGGCCGGCACATCGAACTCGCGGACGATCTGCAGTGCGTAAGCGGCGTGTGTCATCCGTCTCTCTCCCGT
Organism: Rhizobium sp. Leaf306; assembly: GCF_001423425.1. Taxonomy (GTDB): domain Bacteria; phylum Pseudomonadota; class Alphaproteobacteria; order Rhizobiales; family Rhizobiaceae; genus Neorhizobium; species Neorhizobium soli. Next base: position 285,219 of record NZ_LMNX01000002.1, on the reverse strand, counting down.
GCGTGTTCAACGTTCTGAGGAAATGAGCCTACAACGAATGCGTCGCGAGGGAAGCGCGAATACGAGGTTTTCGGATCTATCGCAGATAGTGGATATGCGGCCGCCCGTGATGCGACGAGGTTTCCACCCGCGCATCGACCGAAAACACGTCCCGCAGAAGTTCCTGCGTGATGATCTCCTCCGGCGTGCCCGACGCGACGATCCTGCCCTGCTGCAGGATGATCAGGCTGTCGCAGAACATCGCGGCGTGGTTGAGATCGTGCAGCGCGATCACGCTTGTGACCGGCAGACCGGCAACCAGCCGCATGAGGCTGATCTGGTGCTGGACATCGAGATGGTTGGTCGGCTCGTCGAGGATCAGTTCCTTCGGCGATTGCGCGAGCGCCCGCGCGATATGCACGCGCTGCCTCTCACCGCCCGACAGGCTCTGCCAGCGGTCGTTTCGCTTTTCCACCATGCCGGATCGTTCCAGCGCTTCACTCACAGCCTCGTCGTCGGCCAGCGACCAGCCCGAAAACATCGACCGGTGCGGAAAGCGCCCGAGCTTGACCACGTCGATGACCCGCAGGCTGGAATTGGTCGTCGCATGCTGCTCCACGAACGCCACCCTTTGGGCGATAGACCGACGGCCGATCGTGCCGATATCGCGGCCATCGAGCGTCACTTTGCCCGCATGCGGCGTCTTCAGTCCGGCGATCAGGCGCAAAAGCGAGGTCTTGCCGGATCCGTTCGGCCCGAGCAGCCCGACCATCTTGCCCGGTTCGGCCGCGAAGGACACGCCGTCGAGAATGGTCTTGCGGCCGATCTTCCAGCTGAGATTTTCCGCTTCGATGCTCATGACGACTTCTGGAACCGGTAGAGAATGACGGAGAAGAACGGCACGCCGACCAAAGCCGTGACGACGCCGATCGGCAGAACCTGCTGCGGGATCAGCGCCCGCGAGGCGATATCGGCCAGCACCATGAAAATCGCGCCGACGATGGCGCAGGCCGGCAGCAGCCGGATATGCAAAGGCCCGACGATGAACCGCGCCGCATGCGGCACGACGAGACCGACGAAGCCGATCGTTCCGACCATCGAGACGATCGTCGCCGTCATGATCGCCGTCAGCGCAAACAGAACGATACGGGCCCGACCGACATTGACGCCAAGCGAGGCGGCCGCCTCGTCTCCGAAGGCAAACGCGTCGAGCACCCGCGCATAGAACAGGCAGACGATCAGGCACACCCCGACGACCACAGACACCAGCATGAATTCCGGCCAGCGCACGCCGCCGAAACTGCCGAGCAGCCAGAACATCACGTCGCGCGCCTGCTGCGCATTGCCGGATGTGGTGACGATATAGGAGGTTGCCGCGTTGAACAGCTGCGACGCCGCAACGCCCGCAAGAATGGTGCGGTCCGCCCCACCCCGCGCGCCGTTCGACAAAAGCGCCACGAAAAAGAAGGCCGCGAATGCGCCCGCAAAGGCCCCGGCCGAAAGCGACACCGTGCCAGCGCCAAGCCCGAGAATGACGATTGCCACCGCCCCGGTGGAGGCGCCGGCGGAAATGCCGAGCACATAGGGCTCGGCCAGCGGATTGCGCAGCAGCGACTGCATGATGGCGCCAGACAGCGCAAGACCCGCACCGCAGAAGGATGCGACCAGCGCCCGGCTGAGGCGGTAGTCCCAGATGACCGTCTCGTGGATGCGGTTGAGCTCGATCGCGGTCCAGCCCAGCCGGTTGGTGATTGCGGCATAGGTCGTCGAAAGCGGGATCGGCAGGTCGCCGATCCCGACGCTCACTCCGACCACGAGACCGATGGCGGCGAGCGACGCCAGCAGCAGGCCGAACAGGACGGCAAGCTGCCGCCCGTTCTGCCGGCCCGTATGCCGGCTTTGCTGCGGGATCGGTCGCTGCGTTTCGCTCACTTCAGGAGACCAAGCGCCTTGAGCTGCGAGGCCACCTGTTCGGCGCCGTAGATCGTGCGGATCGTCGGGTTCATCGCCTGACCGTCCATCACCACCATCGCCTTGTTCTTCACCGCCGCGATCTGGCTGACGGCCGGATCGGTGGTCAGGAACTTGATCTTGGCGTCCGGCTTGTCCAGCTCCCAGCGGTTGCGGTCGAGATTGGCGACCACGATCACATCGGGATTGGCAGCGATGATGCTTTCCCATCCAAGCGTTGGCCATTCGGCTTCCGCCGTCACGGCATTCTTGCCGCCCAAGAGATCGGCGATAAAGCCGGAGGCCGCGTTCTTGCCGCCGAGATAGGCATCGGCGGTCGGCGACTGGCTGGAGAACCAGAACAGGTAGGAGAGTGTCTTGCCGTCCTTGGCAACGCTCGAACGAAGGGCGGCCTCACGCGCCTTGAAATCGGCGATGACCGCTTCGCCACGCTCGGAAACGTCGAAGATCTGCGAAAGCTCGGCGATCTCCTTATAGAGCAGGTCCATATTCCAAAGCTGGTCGCGGCTGCCGTATTCGTTCTTCACCTTTTCGGTGGAAAGGCAGGTGCTGGGCGAGATATAGGTGGGGACGCCGACTTTCTCGAAATCCTCGCGCTTGGCAACCTTGCTGGTCGGGCCGATCAGGCTCGGCAGCGCGGCGGCGGCAAAATCCGGGTTCTGCGCCAGAATGCTCTCGAATGTCGGGAATTCGACAGTCAGCAGCTTCACCTTGGCATTGGCTTCTTCCAGTTGCGGCAGGACCTTGCTCGGCCAGAAAGCGGTTCCGACCATCCTGTCCTCGAGCCCGAGCATCAGCAGGATTTCCGCGCTGTTCTGGCCAAGTCCGACGGCCCGTTCCGGGGCCTTCTGGAAGGTGACGGAAGCGCCACAATTGTCGATCGTCAGCGGGTACTGGGTTGCCGCCTCGGCAAGATCGGCAGTCGCGAGACCAAGAGCGGCGCAAAGGCCGGAGACGGCCAGAAGAGACTTAATCGCTGTCACGAGAGTGGTTCCCTGTTGAAGGACGATGGGCGCACGCGCCCTATATCCACGCCGCCGGATCAAAACAAGATGAATTCAATCATCTTTTGATGAACAGCCGCCGCGTCACGCTGTCCTTCCGACAAAATGCCGCAACGGGGGCTTGTCGGTCTATGATAAATCCCTTAGAGACCGCCGCGGGAGGAGCGAAACACCAACAATTCCGAGGTGGCGATGCCTTCCAAGAACAATAACATTTCGTCCTCCACAAGCGGCATGGCGGTCAGCCGTCGCCAGCTTCTCGGCTCCGCTGCGGGCGGCGCTGCTGCACTTGGCGCAACGACGCTTCCGAGCTGGGCGCAAACCACCTCTCCCGAAAAGACGGTCGACGTTCTCCTCGTCGGCGGCGGCATCATGAGCGCCACGCTCGGCGTTCTCATCTCGCAGCTCGAGCCGACCTGGACGATCGAAATGATCGAGCGCCTCGACAAGGTCGCGATGGAAAGCTCCAACGGCTGGAACAACGCCGGCACCGGCCACTCGGCGCTCGCCGAACTCAATTATTCGCCGATGGACAGCAACGGCAATGTCCAGATCAACCGCGCAATCGAAATCAACGAAGCGTTCCAGGTCACCCGTCAGTTCCTCGCCCACCAGGTGGATGTCGGCGTTCTGAAGGATCCGCGCTCGTTCATCAACTCGACGCCGCACATGAGCTTTGTCTGGGGCGAAGACAACACCGCGTTCCTGGCCAAGCGCTTCGAAGCGCTGAAGGCGAGCCCGCTCTTCTCCGGCATGGAATTCTCCAACGATCACGCCAAGATCGCCGAATGGGTTCCGCTGATGATGGAAGGCCGTGACGCGAACCAGAAGCTCGCCGTCACCTGGAGCCCGCTCGGCACCGACGTCGAGTGGGGCGAAATCACCCGCCAGTACGTGGCGCACCTGAAGGCCCAGCAGACGTTCACCCTGCGCACCTCGTCGGAAGTCGACGACATGCAGAAGAACGACGACGGCACCTGGACGGTCAGCTATTCCAACCGTGACACCGGCGCATCCGAAACGGTCCGGGCGAAATTCGTCTTTATCGGTGCCGGCGGCGGCGCATTGCCGCTTCTGCAGATGTCCGGCATTCCCGAAGGCGACGACTATGCCGGCTTCCCGGTCGGTGGCTCGTTCCTCGTCTGCGACAAGCCTGAGATCGTCGAACGCCACCTTGCCAAGGCCTATGGCCAGGCCGAGACCGGCGCTCCGCCGATGTCGGTGCCGCATCTCGACACGCGCGTGCTCGAAGGCAAGCGCCACATCCTGTTCGGCCCCTTCGCCACCTTCTCGACGAAGTACCTCAAGGAAGGCTCGCTGTTCGATCTGCCGGCTTCGGTCACGCTCGACAACATCTGGCCGATGGTCAAGGTCGGCACCGACGAGTTCGCGCTCGTCCAGTATCTCGCCGGCCAGCTGATCATGTCCGACGAAGACCGCTTCGAAGCGCTCAAGGTCTACTTCCCCAATGCCAAGGCCGAGGACTGGCGCCTGTGGCAGGCCGGCCAGCGCGTGCAGATCATCAAGCGCGATCCCGTCAAGGGCGGCGTGCTGAAGCTCGGCACCGAGATCGTTGCAGCCAAGGACGGCTCGATCGCAGCCCTTCTCGGCGCTTCGCCTGGCGCCTCGACCGCAGCCCCGATCATGCTCGACGTTCTGAAAAAGGTGTTCGCCGAAAAGCTGAAGACACCGGAATGGCAGGAACGCGTCCACACGATCGTTCCAAGCTACGGCCAGAAGCTGAACGAGAACCCGGACATGCTGGCCAAGGCATGGGCCGCCACGGAAGCCCGCCTGCAGCTGGCCATCGCCTCCCCGGCGGTCAACGCAGCAGCCGCCGCCAGCGCAACGGTAACTCCCGCTGGCGACGTCAAGAAAGTCCCGGACATCGCTTTGTAATCGCGGCGGCCTGGACGGAATGAATGGAGCCGGGTGTCCGCAAGGACGCCCGGCTTTTTCGTGGTGCAATTCGGGCTGACAGCCACGGAAACGTTTCCTCTTTTCCACGGGCAGTCACCGAACTAGGGTGTGCTGGATAGTTCAACCCGAGGATCCCCCATGGCCGATCTTTCCGCTTATCCGATCACCACCCGCTGGCCCGCCCAAAACCCTCAAGTCCTTCAGCTCTATTCGACGCCCACGCCGAATGGCGTGAAGGTTTCGATCATGCTGGAGGAGACGGGCCTGGCTTACGAGCCGCATTTCATCAATATCGGCGCGAACGAGACCTGGGAGCCGGAGTACCTGTCGCTCAACCCGAACGGCAAGATCCCGGCAATCCTCGATCCGGATGGTCCCGGCGGCAAGCCTCTGGCGCTGTTCGAATCGGGTGCGATCCTGATCTATCTTGCCGAAAAGACGGGACAGTTTCTGCCCGCCGACCCGGCCGGCCGTTACGAGGCGATCCAGTGGGTGATGTTCCAGATGGGCGGGCTCGGTCCGATGTTCGGCCAGCTCGGATTCTTCCACAAATTCGCCGGCAAGGATTTCGAAGACAGGCGCCCGCGTGACCGATACGCCAAGGAGAGCGCCCGGCTGATCCGCGTGCTGGAAACACGGCTCGCCGGTCGCGACTGGGTGTTGGGCGACGAATACACGATCGCCGACATTTCCATGCTCGGATGGGTTCGCAACCTGATCGGCTTTTACGGTGCCGGCGACCTCGTCGGCTATGAAGAGCTTGTCCATGTGCCGAAATGGCTGGAACGCGGCCTAGCCCGTCCCGCCGTGCAGCGCGGACTGGATATCCCGAAACGCCCCGCCTGACATTGTCAGCATGATGCGCTATCTCCTCGGGATCACCTGAGGAGATGCCGATGCCGAAACTGCCGCTCGATGGGTCCTGCCGCTGCGGCGAAATCCGCTTCCGGATCAGCGCAGCGCCGCTGGTCACGATGGCCTGCCACTGCAAGGGGTGCCAGAAGATGAGCGCCAGCGCCTTCTCCTGCTCGGCCGCCATTCCTGCCGATGGTTTCGAGGTCACAGCGGGAAAGCCTGTCATCGGCGGCATGCATGGCGACGACGTCCATCACTACCACTGCTCGCGCTGCAAGAGCTGGCTCTACACGAAGGCGACAGGGATGGACGGGTTCGTCAACATCCGGCCGACCATGCTCGACGATGCCAGCTGGTTTGCGCCCTTCATCGAAACCTTCACCTCGACGAAATTCCCCTGGGCAAACACGGGCGCCACCCACAGCTTCGCGGAATTTCCGCCGATGGACGCTTACGAAGGGCTCGTCAGGGACTGCCGGGCGCAGGCCGGGAGCGACGACCGATAACCCCATCGTGAGTGCATCGTGTCCCCGGAGCCGGCGTTGATTAACGCCCTGCTAACCACGACCGACTTGAATGCCGCAGCCGGCCTTAGCTGGCTGCAGCAACGATGGCGGGTTGATGAAAACAAACGGAGAAATCGGAACGCGCGCCAGAAGAGCCTTGCCCGCTCTCCTGGTCCTGATCGCCATCCTGGCACCGGTCGAAACAGGGGGCAGCGTGCCGCAGGCGCAAGCCGCGTTCAACGACGGCTGGAAGAAAGGCCGCTCGACCGGGTTTCCGATCCCCCGCTTTGTGTCGCTGAAATCACGAACGGCGCATATGCGCGTCGGACCCTCGCTGGATCACCCGACATCCTATGTCTATTCCGCCCGTGGCCTGCCGCTTGAAATCATCGAGGAATATGGAAACTGGCGGCGCGTGCGTGACCAGCAGGGCGCGAGCGGTTGGATGTTTGCAGCGCTTCTGTCCGGCAACCGCACCGCCGTGGTCGGCCCCTGGATCAAGGAGACGGTGCCGTTGCGCATCGCGCCCGCATCCGACGGGCGGCCGGTGGCGCAACTGCAAGCGGAGGTGAAACTCGATATCGTCAGGTGCGACGGCCGCTGGTGCCGCGCGCAATTGCAGAACCGCCGGCTTGCCGGCTTCGTCAGACAGGCGGATCTGTGGGGCGTCTATCCCGGCGAAACGATCGAGTAAGGCCTCAGCGCACCACGAAACAGGTCATCGATTTCGCCTGCAGCGAGGCGCAGGCGCTGGCGGCAACCTCACGGCTGGCAAATCCAACAAAACGTGCGCGAAAATACTCGCGGGCGCCATCCTTGTAACCCTCGACGCTTGGTGCCGCCGGGCCGAACCCGCCTGCGAGAACCGGCAGTGCCCGCTCCAGCATCGCGGTCGCGGCCCTGCGGCTGCCGGCGGCGGCAACCTGGATGCTCCAGCCTGCGGCGTTCGACGCGGCATCCACCTGCGATGCAGCGCTCGACGCATCGGCGACCCGCGCGGAGGGCAAGGGAACCGGCGGTTCGATGCCGGTGCGCGACTGGGTTCTGCCGCCGGCACTGGCAGCGACAGTCCTCTGGCTCGACGATGCCATGCCGGGCGAAATCTGACGGCGCGGCTGTTCGGCATAGGAGAGGACCTGGCCCGCCGCCGGAGCTCCCGCCTGGCCCCCAGGCTGGACGCCGGGACGCTTTTGCGGTTCCGCCGTCGCCACAAGCGCACCGCCTGCCGGCCGCATCGGGTTGGTATACTGATCGAGCAGCGCCGCCATCTGGTCATCGCGCTTGCGGGCGGACTTGCCGCCCATCACCACGCCGATATAGCGCTTGCCGTTGACGACAACGGCGCTTGCCAGATTGTAGCCGGAGGCGTTGACGAAACCGGTCTTGATCCCGTCCATGCCGGGATAGCGGTACATGAGATTGTTATGGCCACGGATGGTCCGGCCGCGGAACACGAACGAACGCATCGAAAACAGCTGGTACTCGCTCGGATAGTCGCGGATCAGCGACAAAGCCAGGATCGCCATGTCGCGGGCGGTGGTGATCTGGGCCGGATCCGGCAGGCCGGACGCATTGCGGAACACCGTCTTCGACATGCCGAGCGCCCGGGCTTTCGCCGTCATCATCGTCGCGAACCGTTCTTCCGAACCGCCAAGACGATCGCCGAGCGCCGCCGCCGAGTCGTTGGCGGATCGGATGCCGGTGGCAAGCACCGCCTCGCGCACGGACAGCGTCTCGCCGGGCTTCAGCCCCAGCTTGAACGGGATCTTCGACGCCGCGTTCGGCGTCATGACGATCTGCTCGTCCCAGGTCATCCGGCCGCTCTTGATCGCCTCGAAGGTGAGATAAAGCGTCATCATCTTGGTAAGCGACGCGGGGTGGTTGAGCACGTCGCCATTTTCGGACGCAAGAATCTTGCCCGCGCTCACATCATAGATGAAATGCGCGTAACCTGCCTGCGCCTCGGTCCGGCCGGCAGCGACCGCCAAGCATGACACCAGAAAAAACGACAGAACACGCAGCAGCCGAACCATTCTTCACCTTCTCGAATTTGCGGTGCGACCATAGGCGAGCGATACCGGCATGAAAATGGCGCTGCCGAATTTTACCCGGTATGACGTGTCTTTTTATGGGACACCGATCGGACGGCGACCGCGGCCTGCGCTGATCCAATCGGAACGGATCGTCTTGTGCGAAGACGATAAATAAGCAACCCGTCCGTAAGATACTGCTCAAACTGCAGGCAGACGACAGCGCGAGAAATAAATCCTGACAGATTGTCGATGAATACATCAATCTGCTAAGAACAGTTCCACAAACCGGAGGCGGTTGACGGGATTGGGGCAGCCATTGCAGACCTATATAAAAAACAACGACGCCGACAGGCCGGCAAGCATAGTCTTGTTTGCCGCAACGCTTTTGAATACGGCCCTTGCTTTCTCCAACAGCCTTCTGTTTCCGGTCAATTCAACTATCGCGTCCGTCGCTCAATTAGCGATTACTGCAGCAGCAATTGCTGTTGCTGTCCTGCGGCGGCCACATCTTCCGTTGAGCTTCTGGATCGCCTGCGCCTGCCTTGGTGTTTTTGCACTCTTGGCGTCGATCTGGAACGAGCTCAATTCGAAACATTACTACGACCTGATGGTCATCCCGATCTTCATCATCTTCGGAAGTGTCATCAGGCAATTTCCGTTCAAGGCCTTCAAGCTGATCATCGCTGCGGTCGGTGTCATCTGCTTTCTGGATGCGTTCCTGGTCGGCCTCTATACCACGCTGTTCAATCCCCTCTCGTTCTTCCGCAACACCCGGGTCTGGGTCTCCGACCAGCTCGCCAGCGGCTCGGACGAGATGGGGCTTTATCTCGGCGCCAACCGCGGCGGCGGAAGTTTCTTCGGCTTCCTGACCGATCACCGGATCGGTGGACCGTTTCTGGAACCTCTGTCGCTCGGATATTTCGCAGTCGTCGCCTGCATGTTCTTCGCCGTCTGGTTCCGGCACTACCCCTGGCAACGCGCGGGCGCATTTGCCGCCTGCCTGGTCCTGGCACTGCTGGCCGACTCGCGTGTGCCGTCCGCCATGATCATCCTCTTTTTCGGCCTCTCATGTCTCCAGTCGCATATCAGAATGGCATGGTCGGCTTGGGGTCCGGCCATCGTGCTGGTCGCGGCATTTTTCTTCTACATGATGAGTGATGGCCGGCTTGCCGAGTCCGAAACCCCTCGACGCATCGCCATCACATTCGATGTCGTCACCAGTACCAACATCTTCGAGTTGTTCTCGGGCGCCTTGAACGTGAGCCGGTTCGGCGACAGCGGCATCCTCTATCTCGTCTACGCTGCCACACTGCCAGGCATGTTGCTCTGCCTCTACCTCTTTTCAGGCGTCCTGAGTTCGACCCGCCTGACGCCGCCGATCCTGCCACTGATGGCATCGATCTACATCACCACGACGGCGCTGTTCGGCGGCGCGTTTCTCTCGATCAAGACGTCCGCACTTTTGGGAATCATGCTCGGAGCAGCATCGGTCGGCGCAGTTCGTTCCAAGTTGAAAGCACGATCGATGCGGAAACAGCCGGCTCCATTCAGTCAACCCGGCTACAAGCCCGACCTGGGAGCGGTCGGTCAACAAGCGACAAATTGACTGGTGCTAGATAAGCAAGAGGGCTGAGGCCAAAATTCCCCCTCACCCCTTCGTCAACGTCCGCCTTACCGCGTCCTTCCAGCCCTTGATCTTGGCAACCCGTGTCTTCGGGTCCATCTCCGGCTCAAACCGGCGTTCTCGCGCCCAGCTTTTGGCAAAAGCCTTGCGGTCTGGCCAGACGCCGGCCTTGGAGCCGGCGAGCCAGGCGGCGCCAAGGGCGGTGGTTTCGAGGATCTTGGGGCGATCGACCGGTGCGTCGAGGAGGTCGGAGAGACGCTGCATCGTCCAGTCGGAAGCAACCATACCGCCATCGACCCTCAGCACCGTGTCGCCGCTGCGGTTCTTCCAGTCGCGGCACATGGCATCTAGCAGGTCGCGGGTCTGGTAGCAGACGGCTTCGAGTGCGGCGCGGGCAATTTCCGCCGGTCCCGTCGCTCGTGTGAGGCCGAACATGGCGCCGCGCGCCTCCGCATCCCAGTGCGGCGCGCCCATGCCGGTAAAGGCGGGCACCAGATAGACGTCCTGCTGCGGATCCGCCTTTGCGGCGAGATCTCCCGATTTTGACGCCTTGTCGATGACGCCGATTCCGTCGCGCAGCCATTGCACGGCAGCGCCCGCGATAAAGATCGAGCCTTCCAGCGCATAGGTCGTCTCGCCGTCCAGCCGGTAGGCGATGGTGGTGAGCAGCCGGTTTTTCGAAGGCACCATGTCGCGTCCCGTGTTGAGAACGGCGAAACAACCGGTGCCATAGGTGGATTTCATCATGCCCGGTTCGAAACAGGCCTGGCCGATCGTTGCCGCCTGCTGATCGCCCGCAACGCCGAGGATCGGGATCTCGGCGCCGAACAGGGATTTTTCCGTCACGCCGAAATCGTCGGCGCAGTCCTTCACCTCGGGCAGCATGGCGGCCGGGATCTTGAGGATATCAAGCAGCGACTGGTCCCAGGCATTGTCGGCGATATTGTAGATCAATGTGCGCGAGGCATTGGTGGCGTCGGTGACGAAGCTCTTTCCCCCTGTCAGCCGCCAGATCAGAAACGTATCGATCGTGCCGAAGCAGAGTTCGCCCTTTGCGGCGCGCGCCCTCGCACCCTTCACGTTGGACAGCAGCCAGGCAAGCTTGGTGCCGGAGAAATACGGGTCGAGCAGCAGGCCGGTGCGCTTCGAGAAGGTCTTTTCCAGACCCTCGCGTTTGAGCTTTTCGCAATAGGATGCAGTGCGGCGATCCTGCCAGACGATGGCGTTGTGGATCGGCTTGCCGGTCTGGCGGTCCCACACGACGACGGTCTCGCGCTGGTTGGTGATGCCGATTGCGGCGATCTGCGATGCCTCAAGGCCTGCGGCCTTCAGCGCCTGCTTGACCGTCACGAGCACGCTCTCCCAGATCGCTTCTGGATCGTGCTCCACCCAGCCCGATTTCGGAAAGATCTGCGGAAACTCGGTCTGGCCGACACCGGCGATCTGCATTGTTTCGTCAAACACGATTGACCGTGTCGACGTGGTTCCCTGATCGATCGCCAGGATGTAACCCGCCATGCTGCCCTCCCTCACCATTTGCGCGTTGATCACGGTTTGAGCAGATGCCGCCGTCGCCGTCAAACCGCAACTCCCCGCCATGGAGGCTGGAATCGAGCGGGTGCCGCACCGTTATCCACAGGATCAGCGGCGAAACTGCTAAATTTCGCATTTGCCTTTTTGAGCGAGCGCCCTCTTTTGGACGCACCCATAGCTTTATGCGGTCTTTGGACCCCGCAGGGGACTTGTATCTTCAAAAGGAGCCGGGATGAATCCGACCCCCCCGATGGCGCTGCAGCCTTTCAGGAAATCACTGACGGCCAAGATCTTCATGATCTGCTTTTTGTCCATCCACGTGCCCTTGATCGCCGTGATCGCCTATCTCGCGATCGGTTTCGAAACCCAGCCGCTCACGCTTCTTCTGTTGCTGCTCGGCGCCACGCTGATCGGCACCGTGGCCTGCCTTTCGGGCCTTTGGCTGCTGCTGCGGCCGCTCCGCAGCCTGACGCGCGCGGTCAAAACCTATCGCGACGAAGGCCAGCCGGTGCGGATGTTTTCCAAAGCCGATGATGAGATCGGCGTGCTCGCGACGGCTGTGACCTCGATGGTCGCCGAAGTCGAAACGCTGATGCAGAAGCTGCGCCACCAGGCGATGACCGACCCTTTGACCGGGCTTGGCAACCGCCGCTGGCTGAGCGAACGCGTTGCGCAGGAACTGGCACGCGCCGAGCGCCAGGCGGAACCGATCTCGGTCATCCTGTTCGATCTCGACAAGTTCAAGACCATCAACGACAGTCACGGACACGATGTCGGCGACCAGGTTCTGGTGGCAGCCGGCGAAATTGCCACCAATTATGTCCGCCCCTACGATCTCGCGGCGCGGATCGGCGGCGAGGAATTCTGCATCGTCTTGCCGAAGACAACCGAGACGGAGGCCGCTGATATCGCCGAGCGGTTGCGCGCAGCACTCGCAAAGACCACCGTCACGCCGCTCGCGCAAGGCCGTCTCACCGCAAGCTTCGGCGTCTACCAGGGGGAGGCCGGCGAGAGCTTCGCACAGATGCTGCGGGTGGCCGATACGCTGCTCTACGACGCAAAGCAAGGCGGGCGCAACCGCGTGCGCCAGGCCGCCAGAAACACGGCCGGCAACCCGGCGCGATCCCCGTCTCATGCGCAGGCGACCCATGCCGCAACCGGTGCGGGCAAGCCGGCAAACTGAAGCTTACTGCAAGGGCAAGGCTGGCGCCTGGCCCTTGCTTGCTCCCCTTCTTTCGGCACTCCTTGGCAATTGCCAGGGCGCAAGGTTTGAGCGTACCTTTCCGGTCGAGGCACCGCTCAAGCGCGGGCGCTTTGGCCTAGGGAGGGTTTTATAAAAATGGCAAGAACCGTCGTCGTCACCGGCTCAACGTCCGGCATCGGTCTCGGCATCGCAAAGGGTTTTGCAGCCGCGGGCGATACGGTCGTGATCAACGGCTTTGGAGAAAAGGACGCAATCGAGGCCGCCTGCCGGATGCTCGACGAGGCGGGTGCCGCAACCGTCCTCTACCACCCGGCCGACATGACGAGGCCCGGCGAGATCGAGGATCTGATCCGGAGCACGGCGAAGACATTCGGAACGGTCGACGTCCTTGTCAACAATGCCGGCATTCAGCATGTGGCAAAGATCGAGGACTTTCCGCCGGAAAAATGGGACCAGCTGATCGCCATCCTCCTGTCATCCGCCTTCCACACGATGCGCCACGCGATCCCGCTGATGAAAGCGCAAGGCAAGGGCCGCATCATCAACGTCGCCTCCGCCCACGGCCTCGTCGCCTCGCCGTTCAAATCCGCCTATGTGGCCGCCAAGCACGGCATCATGGGCCTCACCAAAAGCGTCGCGCTCGAGGTTGCGCAATCCGGCATCACCGTCAACGCCATCTGCCCCGGCTTCGTGCTGACGCCTCTGGTCGAAAAACAGATCCCCGCCCAGGCCCGCGAAAAGGGCATCAGCGAAGCGCAGGTGCGAGACGAAGTGCTGCTGCGGCTACAGGCTACGAAGGAATTCGTCGCGGTCGAGGACGTGGCCGCCGCGGCGCTGTACCTCGCGAGCGATGCGGCAAGAAGTATCACGGGGACGCACCTCTCCATCGATGGCGGATGGACGGCGCAGTAGTTTGGGCGTGGGAGGCGATTGGGAGCGAGTGCAACTGAGAAAACGGCACGTCTCCGCTTCCCTCATTCCGTCTCCCTGCGCGTGCTCTCCGTGGCCGCGCGTTGTCCTCCCCACGACCCTCATCCCTGTGCTTGTCACAGGGATCCAGTCACGCGAAGTCTTTCGCGTGGAAAGGCTCTTCCGCGTCGCGGACGCGACGCTGCTGGATTCCTGTGACAAGCACAGGAATGAGGAGAGTTGGGCGGGTGTTGCGACGGAGACGCTAGGTGGTCGCTGCGGTGGAGAGATCCGGACAGCTGTCTCGGCGGAAAGGTTGCCTCCCGCGTCCCCGCCAAAAATATCTCCATCGACGGCGACCGCACTGCGAAGTAGACTTGCGCGAAGCAAGCGATGTGGGTGACGACGCCCACCCCCGCTACCCTCATTCCTGTGCTCGTCACAGGAATCCAGTCACGCGAAGTCTTTGCGTGAAATGGCCCTTCCGCGTCGCGGACGCGACGCTGCTGGATTCCTGTGACGAGCACAGGAATGAGGAGAGTTGGGCGGGTGTCGCGGCGGAGACGTCGGGGCGTCGCGGCAGAGACTTTGAGCGGATGCCCCGGCATCCGCGCCAATGAAATTGACAGCAGAAGCCGGGAACGGCGGACGAAGGAGACAGATGAGTTCAGCGATCCGCTTCATTCTCAACACGGAAGAGTTGAGCCTTGGAGATTTCGGCCCCACGGAAACGCTTCTCGATTATCTGCGCCTCAGAAGGCGGCTGACGGGGACGAAGGAAGGGTGTGCCGAGGGCGATTGTGGTGCCTGCACGGTGCTGGTGGGGAGGCTGAGCGAACGCGGCCTGATCTATGAAAGCGTCAATGCCTGCATCCGCCTGCTCGGATCGCTGCACGGAACCCATATCGTCACGGTCGAACATCTGGCCGCAAAGGATGGCGTTCTGCATCCGGTGCAGCAGGCGATGGTCGACTGTCATGGCTCGCAATGCGGCTTCTGCACGCCGGGCTTCGTGATGTCGCTTTATGGGCTCTGGCTTTCCAACGAACAGCCGTCGCGCCAGGACATCGAAAGCGCCTTGCAGGGCAATCTCTGTCGTTGCACCGGTTACGAGCCGATCGTCAAGGCGGCCGAACAGGTGGCGGAAAGCCGCCCGAGCGCGCTGTTTGATCCGCTGGAACGCGACCGCACCGAAATCATGGGCAAGCTTTTCTCCATGCAGTCGGCGACCGACACGCTCGTCGTTGAGAAAGACGGCGCACGCTCCATCGTACCGGCCTCGGTCGAGGCCTTTGCCGAAGTCTTTTCCCAAAACCCTGATGCAACCGTCGTGGCCGGCGCCACTGACGTCGGGCTGTGGGTGACGAAGCAGCTGCGGCTGCTCGACCCTGTGATTTTCATCAACCACCTCAGCGAGTTGAAATCGATCACCATCGAGGATGGAGGCGTCTCGATCGGCGCCGGCGTCAGTTATGCGGATGCGCAAGGCGTGATGGATGCGGTGGTTCCCGCCTTCGGCCGGCTGATCGACCGGATCGGCGGCAGCCAGGTGCGCAACATGGGCACGATCGGCGGCAATATCGCCAACGGATCGCCGATCGGCGACACGCCGCCGCCCCTGATCGCGCTGGGTGCCGAACTGACGCTGCGTTCCCATTCCGGTCGCCGCACGATGCCGCTCGAGAATTACTTCATCGCCTATGGCAAGCAGGACCGGCAGCCCGGCGAGTTCGTCGAAAAGATCGTCGTGCCGCGCCCGGCAGAAAACAGCCATTTCGCCGTCTACAAGATTTCCAAGCGCCGCGATGAGGACATTTCGGCGCTGTGCGGCGCGTTTTACCTGATGCTCGATGCGGAAGGGCTGGTCGAGGAGATCCGCATCGCCTTTGGCGGCATGGCGGCGATCCCGAAACGGGCGACCCACGTGGAGGATATGCTGACCGGACAGCCCTGGAGCTGGGGCGTGGTATCGGCCGTGCGCGACGCGTTCGATGCGGATTTCCAGCCACTGACCGACTGGCGGGCGACCGCTGAATACCGCAGCCTGACGGCCAAAAACCTGCTAACGCGGTTCTTCCTGGAGACCGCGGGCGCACCGAGCGAGTTGCACCGGTTCGAGCTGGAGGAAGCATGATGGACAATACAAGCTTTCCGATGAAGCCCGTGATCGACGGCCCGATGCATGTGTCGCTGAAGCATGAT
Source organism: Rhizobium sp. Leaf306 (assembly GCF_001423425.1). Lineage (GTDB taxonomy): Bacteria > Pseudomonadota > Alphaproteobacteria > Rhizobiales > Rhizobiaceae > Neorhizobium > Neorhizobium soli. The sequence goes on along the minus strand of NZ_LMNX01000002.1, from coordinate 269,479 downwards.
TCGGCGCACAAGCATGTGACCGGACAGGCCGAGTATATCGACGACATCCCAGAACCCGCAGGCACGCTGCATGGCGGGCTGGGCCTTGCCGATCGTGCCCATGCCCAGATCGTGTCGATCGACCTCGAAGCCGTCAAGGCCGCACCCGGCGTCGTCTGGGTGATGACGGCGGACGATATTCCGGGGGCCAACGACGTCGGCTCGACCGGACGCCATGACGAGCCGCTGCTGGCGACCGATCTCGTGCAGTTCCACGGCCAGCCGATCTTTGCGGTGTTTGCGGAAACGCGCGACCAGGCCAGGCGTGCAGCACTTCTGGCAAAGATCGAGTATAGCGACCTTCCCCACTGGAGCGACATCGCAGGGGCCCGCGACAATGGCGCGCCATTCGTGACCGAACCGATGACGCTGAAGCGCGGCGAGCCGGAGGCCGAGATCGGCAAGCCGCCGCTTCGGGTTCAGGCCTCGATGGAAATCGGCGGCCAGGAGCATTTCTACCTCGAAAGCCACATTGCCTTTGCCATTCCGGGCGAGGATGACGACGTGATCGTCTGGTCCTCGACCCAGCATCCGAGCGAGGTGCAGCATATGGTGGCGCATGTGCTGGGCGTGCCGAACCACGCGATCGAAGTCCGCACCAGACGCATGGGCGGCGGTTTCGGCGGCAAGGAGACCCAGGGCAACCAGTTCGCAGCCCTTGCGGCCGTCGCGGCAAAGAAGCTCAACCGGGCGGTCAAATTCCGGCCGGACCGCGACGAAGACATGTCGATGACCGGAAAGCGCCATGATTTCCGGGTCGATTACGATATCGCCTTCGACGAAGAGGGTCGCATCCATGCGGTCGATGCGACCTATGCGGCGCGTTGCGGCTTTTCCGCCGATCTCTCCGGTCCCGTCACCGACCGGGCGCTGTTTCATGCGGATTCGAGCTATTTCTACCCGCATGTGCACCTGACCTCGCAACCGCTAAAGACCCACACGGTGTCCAACACCGCCTTTCGCGGGTTCGGCGGGCCGCAGGGCATGCTCGGCGCCGAGCGGATGATCGAGGAAATCGCCTATGCGGTCGGCAAAGACCCGCTCGAGGTGCGCAAGCTCAATTTCTACGGACAGCCCGGCTCCGGCCGCACCACGACCCCCTATCATCAGGAGGTCGAGGACTGCGTCATCGCCCGCATCGTCGACGAACTGGAACAGTCGAGCGACTATCAGGCGCGGCGGCAGGCGATCCTCGAGTTCAACGAGCAAAGCCCAGTCATTCGCAAGGGCATCGCGCTGACGCCGGTCAAGTTCGGCATCTCGTTCACGCTGACGGCCTACAACCAGGCGGGCGCGCTCGTGCATGTCTATAACGACGGTTCGATCCACCTGAACCACGGCGGCACCGAGATGGGCCAGGGTCTCTATACCAAGGTGGCGCAGGTGGTGGCCGATGCTTTCCAGGTCGATATTGACCGGGTGAAGATCACCGCGACGACCACTGGCAAGGTGCCGAACACATCCGCGACCGCCGCCTCTTCCGGCTCCGATCTCAACGGCATGGCCGCCTACGATGGGTGCCGCCAGATCAAGGAGCGGCTGGTGGATTTCGCCTGCCGGCAGTGGAAGGTGGAAAAGTCGGAAGTGGAATTCCTGCCCAACCGCATCCGCATCGGCGGCGACACCGTGCCCTTCGATACATTCGTGAAGGCCGCCTATTACGACCGTGTGCAGCTTTCCGCCGCAGGTTTCTACAAGACACCGAAGATCCATTGGGACCGGGCGGCCGGAAAGGGCCATCCGTTCTACTATTTCGCCTATGGCGCCTGCGTGTCGGAAGTCTCGATCGACACGCTGACCGGCGAATACATGATGGATCGCACCGACATTCTCCATGATGTCGGCAAATCGCTCAATCCGGCGATCGATATCGGCCAGATCGAAGGCGCCTTCGTGCAGGGCATGGGGTGGCTGACTACCGAAGAACTGTGGTGGGACGCCAAGGGGCGCCTCAGAACGCACGCGCCCTCCACCTACAAGATCCCGCTCGCCTCCGACCGGCCGAAGATCTTCAACGTGCAGCTGGCGGAATGGTCTGAAAATGCTGAACCGACCGTCGGCCGCTCGAAAGCCGTGGGCGAACCGCCGTTCATGCTGGCGATCTCGGTTCTCGAAGCGATCTCGATGGCGGTGGCAAGCGTTGCCGACTACACCGCCTGCCCGAGGCTCGACGCGCCCGCGACGCCGGAAAGGGTGCTGATGGCAGTCGAGCGGATGAAGGCGTTGGGGTGAGCCGCGATGCTGCAGCCGCATGAGCCCCAACCATGACCCTGCCGCTTGCCGCGTTTCTCGCCGCCAACCCCGCATCGGTCCTCGTCGAGATCACTGAGGCGAAGGGCTCGACGCCGCGTGAGCGAGGTGCGTTCATGCTGGTCAGCAGCACTGCGATCTGGGGCACGATCGGCGGCGGCCAGTTCGAATATATGGCGATCGACAATGCCCGCTCTATCCTTGCAGGCTCAGGGGCGGTGGTGATGGATATTCCGCTGGGACCCGAGATCGGCCAGTGCTGCGGCGGGCGAACGAAACTCGTGTTTACCGTCGTGACGTCTGGCGTCGCAGTAGATCTGCAAACCCGTATCCGCTTCGAAGAGGACACGCGCCCCGAAATCTACCTGTTCGGCTGCGGCCATGTGGGTCTGGCGCTGGCACGCGCCCTCGTGCCCCTGCCCTTTGCCGTCACGGTCATCGAGACACGCGCCGAGGCGCTGGAGGGACTGCCGCTAGAAGTGTCCGCAAGGCTGATTGCCATGCCGGAAGCGCATGTGGCGGAGATTGCGCCGGGTGGCGCGGCTGTCATCCTCACCCACGACCATGCGCTGGACTTCCTCATCGCCGAACGGGCGCTTTTGCGGGGAGACCTCGCCTATGTCGGCATGATCGGCTCTGCCACCAAGCGAGCGACATTTTCGAACTGGCTGCAGCGGCAGACGGAGGATCGTGACGCGAGTGCGGCAATGATGGCCCGGCTGACGCTACCGGTCGGCAATGTCTTGGCTGACGGCAGCGTCAAGGACAAGCGCCCGGCGGTGATCGCAGCGCTGGTCGCCGCCGAACTGTTGCACCGCGTCCCGGCCCGGCATCCGGTCGAAAGTGTCTCGGCGCGTTCTTCGGTCTGACACGCGCCTCACGGAAAGCGCTGGTAGCGATCCACCTCGGCCCACGCCTCGGAACGGAAGCGACGCTTGACGGTGCTGGGCGAGATCCTCTCGTCGAGCAGACCGAAGGCCCGCAGTTCGTCCTCGCTGACATTCTCCACGTCGCACCGCTGGCGGGAGCCCGAGATCATCGATGTCAAAAAAACCACGCTTGTTTTCAGGCGCAGAAATGCAGCGCGCAAACCACTGAACATGGCCGCTTCTCCCTTGTTGAGTCATCATTGATTTGATGTTTGTGCTTGGAAGATGCGCGCAAAAATGCTCCGTTTCCAATGGAACATCCGTCTGGATGGATGAAGAGGGCTTATCCATGAAAATGTCGACGAACTTTCCGCTGAACGCCCTTCGCGTCTTCGAAGCGGCAGCGCGGCACCTAAGTTTCACCAGGGCCGGCGAAGAGCTGGGCATGACGCAGACGGCCGTGAGCTATCAGATCAAGCTTCTCGAGGAGACTTTGGGCGACCAGCTTTTCCTCCGCCGGCCGCGACAGGTGACATTGACGGCGGCAGGCGAGCGGCTGGCACCAAAAATATCGGAAGCGTTCGGCATCATGGACGAGGCTGTGGCGGGAACGAAGGAACTGTCAGAGAGCACGCTGGTCATCCACACGACCGCGACATTCGCATACCGGTGGCTCGCCCCTCATCTCGGCACATTCCAGATGCAGAACCCCGACATCGCGGTGCGGCTCGAAACCTCCCAGACCGTGGTGGACTTCACCCGGACCGAAGCCGACGTGGCGATCCGCAGCGGCACCGGCCACTGGCCGGGACTGACCTCGCATTTCCTGATGAAGAGCGATTTTACGCCGATGCTCAGCCCGGTGCTGGCCGAAACGATCGGCGGCGTTCGCGAGCCGGCCGACATCCTGAAGCTGCGGATCATCGACGCGGGCGATGTCTGGTGGCGGCTGTGGCTTGCCGCGGCCGGCATTCCCGATGCGGATCTCGGGGGACGACCAAACAGCCGTTTCGGGGCACAGGCTTTCGAGGCGGCGGCCGCGATCGCCGGACAGGGCGTGGCGATCCTGAAGCCTGAATTCTACGCCGACGACGTTGCGCTCGGACGACTGATCCAGCCGTTCGAACTGAGGGCATCGGACGGCAACGACTATTGGTTCGCCTATCAGGAGACGCGGCGGCATTCGAAGAAGATCCGCGCCTTCCGTGATTTCATGCGCCTCATGATGCCGAGTTTCCGAGACTGATCATGCTGGTCGTTCAAAAGCCCATGTCGGGCGCGTAGAAACAACGCAACGTGTCTTCCGTCGGATAGAGACAGATATGATATTCGGAATCGGTGCTGCGACGGGCCTCGCTTTGCGGCAGCTGGAAATCATGGGTGCGGGTGACCAGACGGTGGTCACCGGGCTTCACGATGATTTCGTAACCGCCGCTTGTGATCCTGACATTCCTGGTCGGGATCCTCTGGCAGTCGCCGGTATGATTGTTCCCGTTGCAGCAGTAGGACTCGTATTTGAAGCCGCTCACGGCCTCGTGCGCCCGCCCCTGTGGGATGGGAATGCCGAACGTGGATACACCGGATACAAACGCAATCACCGCGCCCGTTGGAAGGCACCGCCTGCTCGGCGTCATGTCGCTACGCATAAGCCTGTTCTCCGTTGATGAATGTCATCTCCGGCGACGTGCTCAACGCAATACCCGGCACCGCCGGAGGACTTGCAAAGCTTACAATACGCGAGTCGGCTGGTGCCGCTAAACAAAATAGTGCGGCGCACAACTTACGTATTAGATTTTTCTTAAGGAAACGACACTCAGGCAGGTATTCAGAGGTGCGAGACCATCCGGTGCAGCTGGGCGGCGATCTTGGCGGCATCGTAGGGCTTGCTGTAGAACACGCTGCGGGACGGCATATCGTCCTTGCCGAGCTTCACATGGCCGGACACGATGATGATCTCGATCGGCGGCCAGCGGTCGCGCACCATGGCGGCCAGCCGCATTCCGTTCATGCTGCCCGGCATATCGATGTCGGTAAAGACGATGCGGATATCCTTACGGTCCTGGAGAATTTCGACTGCCTGATCGGCACTTCGAGCCTCGACGGCTTCGAAACCGGCTTCTTCTACGAGGTCCGTCGCCATCATCAAGAGCAGCGGTTCGTCCTCAACTACGAGTACGACGTGCCTTGAAGGCGGGGTAAGTGATCCCATTCAGATATCTGCCTGCTGGAGCTGAGGGAGAGACGCGTGCATCTGGGCGACGAAGCCCGATGGTTCATAACGAACGTTAACGCCGCCTGTTCCGGCCAGTCCCATACGAATAAGTTTCGATCCAAACCCATTGGCCTGCGGTTCGGCAACCTGGGGCCCGCCGCTTTCCTGCCAGCTGAAGTTGAACGACGAAAGATCGCCCTCGCCTTCCACGTGCCAGTTAATGGCAACGCGGCCTGTCGTGTTGGAGAGACTGCCATACTTGATCGCGTTGGTGGCGAGCTCGTGCAGCACGAGCGACAGCGACAGCGTACCCTTGGGTCCAAGCATGATCGGGTCGCCGACAATGTCGATCCGCTCGCGCACGGAGAGACGGTCAAGCGTCTTTTCAACGACGTTGGAAACGGGGGCACTACTCCAGTTGCGCTCGAGAAGGATTTCGTGCGCGGTGCTCAGCGCGTGCAGGCGACGCTCGAAAGCATCCACGTGGTTGCGCTCCTTGACCGGACGCAGGGTCTGGGAGGCGATGGCCTGCACCATGGCAAGCGTGTTTTTCAGACGGTGCCCGAGCTCACGCTGCAGGACCATCTGTTCGGCCTCGGCATGCACGCGGGCAATCGCGGCCTGGATGCGATCGCCAAAGCTGCGCAGGAAAGCCAGTTCTTCGGTGCTCCACGCATAGGGATGCGTGTGATGGGCGAACACGACCAGATTGAAACGCCCCTGATCCATGATCGGCACATTGACGAGGACGCGGATATCCAGATCCAGCAGTGCCTGCGCATTGTCGCGGGTTCTCGGGTCCTGCGTGACATCGGGGATGACGACGGGGTTGCCAAGCCTCAGATCGTTGATGAACGAGCCGTAATCGCGGAAGTGATGCCGGCCGGAAAGAGACACGACACCGGGCGCCGTCCATTCCGGCTGCATCATCACCGTCTCGTCAGCAAGGTTGACGATGCCGAAACCGGCGCGGGTGGCATCCAGTGCCTTGGCCATCAGGTCGGCCGCCGCCATCGCCATGGACTCTGTGTCGGTCAGATGATTGAGACGGTCGCCGAGATCGAGCAGAGCCTGAACGCGGGCGGCCGCCCGCTTGATGACTGTGACGTCCTTCACCGCACCGATCATCTTGATCGGCCGTCCGCTCTCGTCGTGAACGAAACTGGCGGTGCGCGAAATCCAGCGGATTCCGACATCCGTGTTGATGCGATACTCGACGTCGAGCGAATCCGTGGCCTCCCGACGGCCGAGGTCGCTCGACTGCAAGCCCCGGTCGCTCTCCACGACCATTCCCTCAAACAGGGAGGACGGATAGATTGGTGCGACGGGCAGATGGAAGATGCGGCAAAAGGCCGGCGACGTCTTGGCCTGACCGGTCTCGATATCCACTTCGAACGTGCCGACGCCGCCAGCCTCCTGGGCAGCCAGCGTCTCGTTTGCAGCGGCCCGCATATGCGATGTCAGGCTCTTCTGCCGGCGAAACAGATCGTCCTTGCGCTGCGACAGCCGGCGCGCTTCAAACAGCGCAATCACCTGGCCTGCAAGGGCGCGCAGTCCTTCGCGCTGTTCGTTGTCGAGACCGTGCGGCCGCGGCACACTGTCGATGACGCAGAGGCTGCCGATGGTGATATTGTCGGGCGTGATCAGCGGTGCGCCCGCGTAAAAGCGGATGAATGGCTCGCCGGTCACCAGCGTGTTGTCGCGCGTGCGCGGATCGTCCTTGAGATCGGGAATGATCAGAAGATCGGAACTGGCGAGCGCATGGCGGCAGACCGACTGGGAGAGCGGCGTTTCAGACGGGCTGAACCCGACACGCGCCTTGAACCACTGGCGTTCCGCATCGACAAGACTGATAAGCGCCACCGGCGCCTTGCAAAGCGCGGTGGCGATCTGGACGATCCCGTCGAACTCCGGTTCAGACGGAGAATCCATGATGTCGTAGGCTTCGAGGGCCTCGAGACGATCGAGAAGGGCGGCGTGTTCGTCGAGATCGGCGATGAGCAAGGGAAACTCTGAAAATTGCAATTGACGCTAAGATAGGGCGCAAAAATGATTTGTCACCACTGCACGGTCACTGCTGCTGCTCAACCGCGTATACCGCGGGTTGAAACAAATTGCCTAACCGATCATTCATAAGTAACAGCTAAGAAATACGCAGACAGAGACTCACATTCTGGGACATCATGGCCTTGAACGACGACGCGACGCTGCGGCAGATGGCCGGGCTGATGGAAGTTGCAGGCGTCCTGATCGCGGTGTTCGATCAGGACGACAGGCTACGTTTCGCCAATCGTGCGTTCCGGGACGCCTGGTGCCTCGACGAGACCGATAGTCCGCTCTGGTCGGAGATGATGCGCCGCAATTTCCTGTCAGCGCGCGGCACGGTCATCAAGGCGACGGATTTCGAGACATGGCTGCGCTCCACCCTTTCGCGGCGCGGCAAGACCGGCTTTCGCGCCTACGAAACCGACCTTCACGACGGCCGCTGGCTCTGGATGACGGAAACCATGCAGCCGAACGGCTGGATGCTGTGCGTTGCAAGTGACATCACCTCGATGCGCCCTGACGAAAGAACGCTCCGGCAGGACCGCGACGACGCGATCAGGGTCTCCCAGATCGACGAACTGACCGGCATTCCAAGCCGGCGGTTTGCGATGGCAAAGATCGACGATCTGTTGCGCTCGCAAGGTGGCGCGCCGTCGCAGCCGGCCGGATGCCTGGCCGTACTCGACATCGACAATTTCAAATATATCAACGACCGTTTCGGCCATTCGGTCGGCGATGCGGTGCTGAAGGACTTTGCCAAGACACTGCACAGCCATGTGCGAAAGACCGACGTACTCGGCCGTGTCGGCGGCGAGGAATTCGTGCTGATCCTGCCCAATGCATCACCGGAAAACGCGCTGACGATCGTCGGCAAGATGCTGGAGGCGGTGCGTCACTCGCGGCCCGTCGCGGAACAGCAGAGCTTCCGCTACACGTTTTCTGCAGGCATCGCGTCCGGCGACAGCGGCGATAGCGCCGCAGACCTCTACCGGCGCGCCGACTTGGCCCTTTATGCCGCCAAGATGCGGGGCCGCAACCAGGTCTGCCTCGATCCGGAAACACGCCTGGGACGGATTACTGCCGCTGTCTGACAGCCTCAGGTTGTCGAGTATCTGAGGACACCTGCTATCCCCGAATTTGGATCGGCACCCGTATCGGCCGGATGACGGACGCCGTCCATGACCGTCACTTCGGGGAAATCGAACGGACTGACACCTTCGATGCAGGCGACATTGATGCCGAACTGCTCCGGATTTGAGCGTCGCTGGTGATGGGTATAGATGCCGCAGGTCTTGCAGAAATAGTGTTTCGCAGTCCCCGTATTGAACTGATAGAGCGTCAGGCTGTCCTCGCCCTCAAGGATGGTGAGATCGCTCAGCAGCGCAGAGGCAACGACGGCTCCCCGCATGCGGCAAAACGAGCAGTCACAGCGCCGGATCGTGTTGAACCCATCCGACAACTTGACCCGCAAGCGCACCGCGCCGCAGTGGCACGAGGCATGATGGGGTTCTGCGGTTTCGCTCATGGGTAGCTCCTCGATCCTGATACGCCCGAAAGCTAGTCCGGATGGACGGGCACGGCAACCTCGCCCGCTACCCTCATTGCCATATGATCTGTATCGGAATGACGGCGGCGTCCGCCCCTCTTCCCTCGCGATCCTTTTTTGCCCAAAGTGCGCTGCAGGGGAACTGAATCGGGAACACACGGAATGTACGAATACGCGATCGCCTGGGAATGGCTGAGCTTTGCAGCGCGCTGGTTTCACGTCATCACTGCGATCGCCTGGATCGGCTCGTCCTTCTACTTCATCGCGCTTGATCTTGGGCTGGTGAAGCGGGCACATCTTCCCGTCGGCGCCTATGGCGAGGAATGGCAGGTGCATGGCGGCGGGTTCTATCACATCCAGAAATACCTGGTGGCGCCGGCGCAGATGCCGGAGCACCTGACCTGGTTCAAGTGGGAAAGCTACGCCACCTGGCTCTCCGGCTTCGTGATGCTGTGCATCGTCTATTATGGCGGCGCAGACCTGTTCCTGATCGACCGCACGGTGATGGACCTGTCATCCCTGCAGGCGATCGGCCTTTCGCTGGCGTCACTCGGTATCGGCTGGGTCATCTATGACCAGCTGTGCAAATCGCCTGTCGGCAAGAATACCTGGGCGCTGATGGGCATTCTCTATGTGGTTCTGGTCGCGATGGCCTGGGGCTACACGCAGATCTTTTCCGGCCGGGCGGCCTTCCTGCATCTCGGCGCCTTTACCGCCACGATCATGTCGGCCAACGTCTTCATGATCATCATGCCCAACCAGCGCATCGTCGTCGCCGACCTGATCGCCGGGCGCACGCCCGATCCGAAATACGGCGCGATTGCCAAGCAGCGTTCGCTGCACAACAACTACCTGACCCTGCCCGTCATCTTCTTCATGCTGTCGAACCATTATCCGCTGGCGTTTGCCACCCATTTCAACTGGGTGATCGCGGCGCTGATCTTCCTGATGGGCGTGACGATCCGGCACTGGTTCAACACCACCCATGCGCGCAAGGGCAAGCCGACCTGGACCTGGCTAGTGACGGTGCTCCTGTTCATCGCCATCATGTGGCTTTCGACCGTGCCGAAAGTGCTGACCGGCGAGACCGAGATATCGAGCGCATCGGCCATGACGCCGATCCAGCAGACATTCGCATCCGACACGCATTTCGTCGCGGCGAGCAACGTCGTTCAGGGGCGCTGTTCGATGTGCCATGCAGCAGAGCCGGTCTGGGAGGGCATCACCTTCACGCCAAAATCGGTGAAGCTGGAAACCGATGCGGAGATTGCTGCCCACGCCCGCGAGATCTATATCCAGGCCGGCCGGAGCCACGCCATGCCGCCAGGCAACGTGTCCGCCATCACCCCCGAGGAGCGCCGTCTTCTCGTTGCGTGGTATGAAAGTGCAATAGCGTCGAAATAGAGTTTTAGATGACCGATTCCCTGATCCGCGGCCGCCTTCTTTCATTCAAGCGTGCGCCCCTCGCGATGACCGATACCGACAGCTATTCGTACGAGCACGACGGCGCCCTCCTCGTGTCCGGCGGCCGGATCACCGCAACCGGCGACTACGCGCAGGTCAAGGCGCAGGCGCCAGCCGATATCGAGGAGATCGACCACCGGCCACACCTCATCCTGCCGGGCCTGATCGATACCCATGTGCATTTTCCGCAGATGCAGGTGATCGCGTCCTATGCCGGCAATCTGCTGGAATGGCTCAACACCTACACATTCCCCGAGGAATGCCGCTTCGTCGAAAGCGATCACGCGACGCGCATCGCCACCCATTTCTACGACGAGTTCCTGCGCCACGGCACGACGACGGCCGTTGCCTATTGCTCGGTGCACAAGACCTCCGCCGACGCCTTCTTCGCCGAGGCGATGAAGCGCAACATGTGCATGGTCGGCGGCAAGGTGATGATGGATCGCAATGCGCCGCAGGGCCTGCTCGATACCCCCGAGATGGGCTATGACGAAACCAGAGCCGTGATTGCCGAATGGCACGGAAAGGGCCGCAACCACGTCGCCATCACGCCGCGCTTTGCCATCACCTCGACGCCGGGCCAGATGAAGGCGGCGGAAGCGTTGGCGCAGGAATTCCCCGACCTGTTCATCCAGACGCACCTCTCGGAAAACCACGACGAAATCAAGTATACTGCCGAGCTCTATCCGGAAGCGGCGGACTATACCGACATCTATGCCCGTTACGGCCTGCTGGGGAAAAAGACGCTGCTCGGCCACGCCATCCATCTCTCCGAGCGCGAGGCAGATGCGCTGTCGGAAGCCGGCAGCATTGCCGTGCATTGCCCGACCTCCAACCTGTTCCTCGGTTCCGGCCTGTTTCCGCTGAAAGCCTTGAGGAGGCGCGAAAAGCCCGTCCGTGTTTCCGTCGCGACCGATATCGGCGGCGGTTCCAGCTATTCGATGCTGAAGACCATGGACGAGGCCTACAAGATACAGCAACTGCTGGGCGAACGTCTCAATCCGCTCGAAAGCTACTACCTGATGACCCGCGGCAATGCCGAGGCGCTGGGCATGGAGGCCGACATCGGCACGCTCGACATCGGATCGATGGCCGACCTCGTCATCCTCGACGCCGGATCGACACCCGCAATGCGGCTTCGGATGGAAACGGTGAAGACCCTGCCCGAAGAGCTGTTCCTGCTGCAGACCATGGGCGACGACCGCGCGGTGGTGGAAACCTATGTTGCGGGCAAGGCGATGAAGACGGGGCTCGACGCGTGAGCGGCAACGCCGCGAAATGACATACGAACATCACCGCCCTGCGCAACCTGCGCAAGAAACATTAAGAAAAGATCCCGCAATCGCTGCATGTTTCCAGTAATATCTCTATTTAATTGTATTTAAACTATAACTTATTACCCCTGTTCCCTGACAGAACATCCACTGGCAGCCATGAAGGCAGAGCGCAGCTGTCATGCCACGTTAGTTCGCCGGACCAATCGGTCAGTTTATGCATTTGCCCCAGCCCTCCCGGCCGGCACCAGCAAATCTGATGGAATGACGGCTTCTTTGGACCTCCACGAGGGATATATGTCGTTTCTGAAAAACGCGAGTATTCGCACCAAAATACTGTCTGTGCTCATCCCGCTCTGCGTCGTCGGACTGAGTGCCACAAGCTTCGTTGCAAGCCGCTACAAGGCCGCCGACACCAGCTATTCGGATTTCATCTCTTCGGACAACGTTGCGGCCGTGGAATTTGTGCGCGTCAACCGCAACCTGGCCGCCTCAGGCTACGCCGCCTATCAAATTCTTACATACTCACGCACCGACCCGGCCATGACGACTGCAATAGCTTTCTACAAGGAAAGCAAGACGGCTCTGCTGATGCGCCTCGACACCGTTCAGGCAGGACTGGCGTCGAAAATGCCTGAGGTCAACGGCATCGCCATCCGTGTCAAGGAAGCCCTTGCACTGATCGACAAGGCCGTCGAGGCCGGCTCCTCCGATCGTGACGAAGAGGCCCGCGCGCTGCTTGCGCAGGCGGACCTTCAAATCATGCCGCTCGGCAGGGACATGGTCACTTTGCTGGATCGCTTCAACAAAGGCATTGCCCAGACCAGCGACGAGATGACCGAGACCACCAATGCCCTCATTTTAAAGACGCTCGCAGCGCTGGTCGTCATCTTTGCCCTTGGCATCATCGCCTCACTCATCATCGCGACGAAGGGCATCACCAAGCCGATCGCCAGCCTTCGCGAACGCATGGCATCGCTGGCACGCGGTGAGACGGAGGCCCCTGTCGAAGGTCAGGATCGCCGCGACGAGCTTGGCGCCATGGCGGCAGCCGTTGCCGTGTTCCGCAACAACGCGCTGGAGCGCATCCGCCTCGAACGCGAAGCCGATGCCAACCGCAGCCTGTCCGATCGCGAACGCATCGAACGCGACGCGCAGAAGGCAAAGGACGCAGCTGACACCCAGTTCGCAGTGGACCAGCTTGCCGGCGGACTGGCGAAGCTTGCACAGGGTGATGTCGCCTACCGCCTCGACACGCCGTTCGTCGCGCATCTCGATGCACTGCGCAACAACTTCAACGATTCGGTTGCCAACCTTCAGGAAACCCTGCAGGCCGTCGGCAACAATGCCCGCGGCATCGACGGCGGCGCCAATGAGATCCGTGCGGCCGCCGACGATTTGTCCAAGCGCACCGAACAGCAGGCTGCATCGGTCGAAGAAACCGCAGCCGCCTTGGAGCAGATCACCACCACGGTGAAGGATTCCAGCAAGCGCGCCGAAGAAGTCGGCAACCTCGTCACCAAGGCCCGTGCCGGTGCCGAGCGTTCCGGCGCAGTCGTGCGCGATGCGGTCACCGCCATGCAGGGGATCGAAAAGTCCTCGGGCGAGATCTCCAGCATCATCGGCGTCATCGACGAAATCGCCTTCCAGACCAACCTTCTCGCCCTGAACGCCGGTGTCGAAGCCGCGCGTGCCGGTGAAGCGGGCAAGGGTTTCGCCGTCGTCGCACAGGAAGTCCGCGAACTCGCACAGCGGTCTGCCAAGGCCGCCAAGGAGATCAAGGAACTGATCACCGCATCAAGCGAGCATGTCCGCTCCGGCGTCCACCTGGTCGGCGAGACCGGCAAGGCGCTGGAAGTCATCGTCGCCGAAGTTCAGGAGATCAACCGCCACGTCAACGCGATCGTCGACTCCGCGCGCGAACAGGCGGTCGGACTGCAGGAGATCAACACGGCGGTCAACACGATGGACCAGGGCACCCAGCAGAACGCCGCCATGGTGGAAGAATCGACTGCGGCCAGCCACTCGCTTGCCAAGGAAGCAGCCTCGCTGAACGACCTCCTGTCGCGCTTCAACCTCGGCCAGGGCGAAAACCGCTCCGCATCGAACGGTCGTCGCGGCCATGCTCCGTCGGCTCCGATGGCCGTATCGCCGGCCTCACGTCAGGCCCCCTCGCCGGCCCGCGCACTCGGCAACCGCATCGCTTCAGCCTTCGGCGGCGGTTCGTCATCGGCCGCGGCGCAGGCCCAGTCTTGGGAAGAATTCTGAGGCTCAGCCACAAAACCCGGCCACAGATTGAGTAAACTACGACGGGCGGCCTTGGCCGCCCGTTTTCCGTTGCGGCGCGGCACCTGCGGTGCGGTTGAGAAAACTGCTCCCCCAAACCGACGTTTCCGCTGGCAAGGTCGCCCGGATATGGTAGTTGTCGGACAACCATCGAGGAGGAAGTTTTGCGCATGTCCAAGCCGCTGACCATTGCCGATCTGAAGACCATGGCTCGCCGTCGTGTGCCCAAAATGTTCTTCGATTATGCCGATAGCGGCGCCTGGACCGAAGGCACATACCGTGCCAACGAGGATGACTTTTCCAAGATCAAGCTGCGCCAGCGGGTGCTTGTCGACATGACCAACCGATCGCTGGCAACGACGATGGTGGGACAGGCGGCGGCGATGCCCGTGGCGCTCGCGCCGACCGGAATGACCGGCATGCAGCATGCCGATGGCGAGATGCTGGCAGCCCAGGCGGCCGAAGAATTTGGCGTTCCCTTCACGCTGTCCACCATGAGCATCTGCTCGATCGAGGATGTGCGCTCGGTCACCACCAAGCCGTTCTGGTTCCAGCTCTACGTGCTCAAGGACCGTGGCTTTATCGAACGGCTGATCGGCCGCGCCAAGCAGGCCGGCTGCTCGGCGCTGGTCGTCACCGCCGATCTGCAGATCCTCGGCCAGCGCCACAAGGACATCAGAAACGGCCTGTCGGCGCCGCCCAAATGGACGCTGAACAGCGCGCTGCAGCTGGCGACCAGGCCGCAATGGTGCCTGGAAATGCTGCGCACCAAGCGTCGCGGCTTCGGCAATATCGTGGGCCATGCCAGCAACGTCTCAGACCTGTCGTCGCTCGGTGCCTGGACCGCCGAACAGTTCGACCCGCGCCTCTCCTGGGACGATATCCGCTGGATCAAGGACCTGTGGGGCGGCAAGCTGATCATCAAGGGCATTCTCGACGAGGAAGACGCACGCGCCGCAGCCGATACCGGCGCCGATGCGATCATCGTCTCCAACCACGGCGGCCGCCAGCTGGACGGCGCCCCCTCCTCGATCAGCATGCTGCCGAAGATCGTCGACGCCGTCGGCGACCGCATCGAGGTGCATTTCGACGGCGGCATCCGCTCCGGTCAGGATGTGCTGAAAGCCGTGGCGCTGGGGGCCAAGGGCACCTATATCGGCCGCCCCTTCCTCTACGGCCTCGGCGCGATGGGCAAGCCGGGCGTCACCGCAGCACTCGAAATCATCCGCAAGGAGATGGACATCTCGATGGCCTTGTGCGGAAAGCGCGATATCGAAACCTGCGGCCGCGACATCATCGCCGACGTGAGGTTCTGATTTCTTCTTCTGAGCCTAGGCCCACAGTCTGCCGCAGGGCCAGGCCTGGGACGACCGGGTCGATGCCTGGGCAATCCGTGCCGCGAGCATGTCGAGCATTTTCGGCAGGTCATAGGGTTTGGGAATGAACGCGCAGCCGGGTTGAAGCTCGGCTTCGCACAGGACATGACCGCCTGACGTGACGATGACGGCGGTATCCCGGTAGCAGCTGCAGATCAGCTTCATCAGGTCGAAACCGTCGAGGGCGCCGGGCATGTCGATATCGGTAATGACCGCGTCAACGGTTCGGGACTGCCCAAGGACGGCCACCGCCTCGAGCACGTTCGATGCCTCGAGAACCGTATAGCCGGCATCCTCCAAAGTGTCTGCCAGATGCAGCCGGATTAGGGGCTCATCTTCTACGACAAGCACGGTACGCTGATACAAAGCCATGTTCGCCTCCGATGTAGTTCGCTCCCTCAACGCCTGCCATCTGATTTCGATGTGTCCCGTCCGTCAGTCTTTGCTAACAATATTAATAAAATGCGAACAATCGCATATTCGCCGCGTCTGCCGGTGGAACCGCGCCCCGTTCCTGCCCGTTCGAAGCCTTGGAGGATGGCCCTAACAGCATCGCTTACAAGGAGAATTTCATGCAGCGCTTCAGCGAAAAAGTCGTCATCGTCACGGGCGCGGGATCGGGCATCGGCAAGGCGACCGCAGAACGGTTTCTGGATGAGGGCGCCTTCGTCGTGATCGCCGGCCGCACCCCCGAAAAGCTCGAGGCGGTTGCCGCGCCCTACCCCGAGGACCGCGTTCTCGTGCAGGCCTGCGACATGGCGGACGAGGACCAAGTGAACGATCTGGTCGAGGCCGCGGTCAAGACGTTCGGTCGCGTGGACACTCTCGTCAACAATGCAGGTGTAGCGGTGCAGGGCGATGTGTCATCGCTCTCGACCAGCGACTGGCGCAAGGTGATGGCGACCGATCTCGACGGCGTGTTCTTTGCCAGCCGGGCGGCAATCCCGCATTTGAAGACGACCAGAGGCTCGATCGTGAACGTCGCGTCTGTTTCCGGCACCGGTGGCGACTGGGGCATGGCGGCCTACAATGCCGCCAAGGGTGGTGTCGTCAATCTCACCCGGGCGATGGCGCTGGATCACGGCAAGGACGGCATCCGCGTCAACGCGGTCTGTCCTAGCCTGACGCGCTCCGGCATGACCGATAGCATCATGGACAATCAGGAACGGCTCGCCCAGTTCAACGCGCGCTTTGCGCTGGAAGGTCCCTGCGAGCCGGCCGATGTCGCCGCTGTGATCGCGTTTCTGGCGAGCGACGATGCGCGCTTCGTGACGGGCGTCAACCTGCCGGTCGATGGCGGGATCTCTGCGTCCAACGGCCAGCCTTCGAAGTAAGGTGGAGGCCCGGCGAAAAGCGGCTGAGGCTCAGGAGCACCAGCCGGACTTGCCGGCGCCCGGGCGCTTCGCCAGTCCCTCTTTGACGAGGATATCGGCAAGCGAGCGGCCGTTGCGGGTGACTTCGCGCAACTGGTGACCGTCCACCGCCGCATCATTGCCGCGCCAGCTCATCAGGTCGAACGGACCGGAATCGAGGAACGCGCGGACCCGCAGCTTGGCATCGCTTGCCTTGATCCGCTCGGCCTCGCACCGGGGCTTTGCGATATTGGGGACTTCGACGCCGACCAGCCGGATCTTCTGACCATGGAGGACGAAGCGGTCGGCGGACACGACGCAGTCGTCCTGCTTGGCGGTGCCGCAGAGAAAGAACTTCGCCTCATAGGCGCCGGCAAGCTTCTCGCCCACTCTCGGCGCCCCCGGCTGAGCCGCCGACTGTGCGGCAACCGCGTCTAGGCCCGGCTTGCCGATCGGCGCCGGCGGAATGATCGCGGCCGTCTGGCTCTGGTCAAGCGCAGCGGCCGGCCGCGGCGTGATCGGGCGCTGCAAAGGTGCAGCAGCAACGACCGGTTTCGGCGGTACCGGATTGTCATCGCGCTGCACCGGCTTCGAGGCCGTCTGAACGGGCTTTGAAGAGGTGAGACTGCTCACAAAGCGGCGCGCGGCAGTCGAATGATCGTAGAGCGCGATCGAGCCGCCGACCACGACAAGGGCTGCCCCCCAGAGCCAGAGCGAACCGCCCGAACGCGAGGAAGAGCGTTTGGTCCCGGCGCTGCGCTTTCGTTTCGCAGCCGGTTTTGCGCGTGATTGAGCCATCGAATCATCCCCTGTCTCGTCGCAGGGGAGTATCTGGAAGAAGCCTTGCGGAATGGTTTCCGTTTGAATTTTAGCGGTGGATAGAGAATTGAAGGGGCATGGGCGCGGCCCGTCCGCCCCTCACACCCTGCCGGTCGCCAATGCGCTTGCCCAGTCGGGACGGTCGTTCTTCGCGGCGAGCCGCGACATTGCCATGTGGTCGTAGGCAACGGTGCGAAATGTGGGCGTCCAGCCTTTGTCGGTCTTTTCGATCACCGCGTAGGACGCCAGAGCATGGCCTGTTTCGACCTTGTGAAAGACGGGGGCATCGTCGTCATAGGCGGGCTGGCCGACGCTGCCGGGATTGACGATCAGCCGGCCATCCGAAAGCTGCACGATCCGGGCGACATGGCTGTGGCCGCAAAGGATCAGCGATTGCGCGATGCCTTCGGCCAGCGCTTCGATCTCGGCTTGCGGCCGTAGCGTCACGTGGCCGTCCGAGGACACCGTTTCGAGCCAGTAGAGATTGTCGTTCTCAGGCGTCGCGTGGCAGAGGTAAACGTCGTCGCGCCAGACCATGCTGAACGGCAGTTTGCGCAGCCATTCGAAATGCCGCGGTGACATCTGCCCGTGCGCGTGCCGATCCGAGGCGGCCAAAGCGTCTGGTGGCGTTTCCAGGAGGTAGCGATCGTGGTTGCCGCGCACGGTTTGCGTTGCGGCTTCATCCAGAAGCAGCAGCAGGTCACCGGTCCGGTCCGCCTCCAGCGGGCCGCTGAAGCAGTCCCCGAGATTGACGATGTCGCGGATACCGAGCTCTGCGACATCGTCGAGCACCGCCTGGAGTGCCACGCAGTTTCCGTGGATATCGGCGATCGCGGCAAACCGCATCAACTCCCCCTGTAGGTGGAGTAGCCATAGGGGGAGATCAGCAGCGGCACATGGTAATGGGCCGAGACATCGGACATGCCGAAGCGGATCGGGATGACGTCGAGAAAGGCCGGCTCGGTCAGCGAGACACCGCGGGCACGCAGATAATCGCCGGCATGGAAGACGAGCTCGTAGGTTCCGACAATGAAGGTGTCGCCGGATAGGATCGGCCCGCCATTGATGCGGCCATCGGTATTGGTCGTGACCGTCATCAATTTTTCGCGGGCGTCGCCGTCAATGCGGTAGAGGTCGATGACGAGCCCGGAGGCAGGCGCACCGCTCGCGGTATCGAGCACATGGGTGGTGAGGCCGGTCATAGGCTGGGCTCCGTGATGCGATAGGGTGTTTCGAAGACGAATTCCTCGAGATTGGCGGCCGTGTTGTCGCGATCGACGACGAGAAACTCGCTGATCTCACCTAGCGCCATCAGCGGATGATGCCAGGTGTTGGCGAAATAATTAACGCCCTGATGCGGCTGCGCCAGAAAGATCTTGGGGCGCCCCGGCCGACCGTCCTCGTCGTCGGAAACGCCCACCAGAAACGGCCGCCCCGAGAGCGGCATGAAACTCTGGCTGCCGAACGGATGCCGCTCCATCATCCCCACCTCGTGCGGAAAACTCCGCGGCTGGCCGCGAAAAATGTTGAAGATCAGCCGCTCGGCCGGCCCGACCACAACTGGTGAGGCAAGCCCGTGGTAGCGCTCTGTCGTGCCGTTGTTGATCAGCCGCATCGTCGCCGGATCGGCCTCGATCACATCGCCATAGGCTGCGAAGGCGGCTTTAGTGAGCGGGAGGATGCAGAGGGTTTCATGGTCGGTCAAATCATTCGCCTTGGGCATGGAAGTTGCGCAGAGATTGGAGTTTGTCGAGAAGGTCGGGAAGATCGATCATCACCGTGCGCCACACCGTATCGACGTCGATATCGAAATACTGATGCGCTACCCGATTGCGCATTGCCCTGATATCCTGCCACGGCACCTCCGGGTGAGCGGCGGCGAATTCGGGAAACCTGTCCATGATTTTCGTCACGCATTCGCCGATCGCAGCGATGTTGGCGATTACCGCATCCTGCGTCCGCTGGTCCGCTCCGAATGATGCGCGGTCAGCACCGTCGACATAAGCAATAGCGCGTGATCCCGCGACTGACATGCGCTCTAGGTAGACCTCCAGCCGGCCGCCCGTCATATGGCGAGCGCTTCAGAAACGATGCGCTCGCGCAAATTGGGAGGAAAGTCGCCGGGCACCTTGATATCGACGGGCACGCCGAGTGCTTGTTCGAGCTCCCATTGCAGCCCGCCAAGGGTGAAAAGCGATGTATCCGGCGACGGGTCGACCAGAATATCCAGATCGCTTCCGGCATGATCCTCGCCCCGCAGGACGGAACCGTAGACGCGCGCGTTGAAGACCTGCCGACGGGCGACAATCTCCCGGATCACTCCCCTGTTTTTCTCCAGCGCTTCCGACGGTCTCATGTGGCCACCACTCGTTATCCATCCAATATAGGCCACAAGCGACGGCGAAGAAAGCAACCCCCTCACGTCTCCGGCAAAAGGGCCAGCAACCGCAGATGCGCGATCCTTTCCACCTGGGCGCAGGCGGTCTTGAACTCCTCATCGGCGTCGTTGCCGACGCGGGTCTCGAAGGCGGCGAGGATGTCGTCCCGTGTCAGGCCCTTGACGGCGATGATGAAGGGGAAGCCGAATTTTGCGACATAGGCGGCGTTGAGTTCGGTGAAGCGTGCGTGCTCATCTGGGCTCAGACGATCGAGACCGGCGCCGGCCTGTTCGCTTTTGCTCTCTTCAGTCAATCCGCCGGCGATGGCGAGCTTGCCGGCAAGGTCCGGATGGGCGTTGAGGATGCCGAGCTTCTCCTGCGGGTCCGCGGCGCGAAAAACCGCCACCATCGCCTCATGCACGCCCTTGGCGGTCAGCGGCACGAAGATCATGCCGCCGTCATAGGCGCGCTCGGCGATAAAGGGCGAATGTTCGAACACACCACCGAAGGTCGCGACGAAATCGTTGCGGGCGGTCATCGTGCAGCCACCGTGCTGGTCATCGACGCATCTGAGGGCTTGTGATGGGCGTGCCAGTGGCGGGCGATCTCGATGCGTTGCGGCAGCCAGACCTTGTCGTGGGAGAGCACGTATTCCATGAACCGGCGCAGCGCAGCAACGCGACCCGGACGCCCGACGAGGCGGCAATGCAGGCCGACCGACAGCATCTTTGCCGCGCCCTCCTGTCCCTCGCGGTAAAGCGTGTCGAATGCATCCTTGAGATAGGTGAAGAACTGATCGCCGGTGTTGAAACCCTGCGGCGTGGCAAAGCGCATGTCGTTGGTTTCCAGCGTATAGGGGATGATCAGGAACGGCTTGCCATCCAACCCGGGAACCCAATAGGGCAGATCGTCGGCGTAGCTGTCGGACGAATAGAGGAAACCGCCCTCTTCCATGACAAGCTTCAGCGTGTTGTCGGATGGCTTTCCCTGATACATGCCATAGGGACGCTCGCCGGTAAGCTCCGTATGCAGGCGCACCGCCTCAAGGATGTGTTCGCGTTCCCGCGCTTCGTCGAAATCCTTGTATTCCAGCCAGCGATAACCGTGGCTGGCGATCTCCCAACCGGCTTCCTTCATGGCTGAGACAGCTTCGGGATTGCGGGCCATGGCAAGCGTCACGCCGTAGACGGTGGTCTGGACCTTGAGTTCGGTAAACAGCCGGTGCAGCCGCCAGAAACCGGCGCGCGAACCGTATTCGTAGATCGATTCCATGTTGAGATTGCGCTGGCCCGGCCAGGCGGCGGCGCCGACGATCTCCGACAAGAGGTTTTCCGACGCCGGATCATCATCCAGGATCGAGCTTTCGCCGCCCTCTTCGTAATTGATCACGAATTGCACGGCGATATTGGCGCCGCCGGGCCATTTCGGATCAGGCGTGTGGCGGCCATAGCCGACGAGATCGCGGGGGTAGTCTTTTATGGTTATGGGCATGGTCCACCTCGATTATCTCTTGTGGAAGGTAGCCCAGCCTTTCCGCCGATGTCGAGACGGAACGTGATCGCTCAGGCGATCTTGCGGGCGGAAACGCGCCCCATCGGATGCAGAGAATGGACATGGAACGGCGCACCGGGCTCATTCTCGACGAACAGCGCGATATTGGCGATTTCCAAGGGACGCAGCAGATACGGATTGAAATGGGCGCGCAAGGCCGTTTCGAAACGCGGCATCTCGGCTGGTGTCATCGGGCCCGTCAGCGTCATGTGAAAACGGTATTCTTCCATCACGTAAGGGTTGCCCCAGCGATAGAGATTGGAAAACTGCGGTGCCGAGAGATCGCCGGGATCGGCGCGTTCCAGTTCGCCTTCCGAGAGCGGCGCCCGAAACGCATCGAATTCCTGCACGACGGCGCAGGCGAGAAACCGCATCCGCTCGCAGGGAAGCGCCGGCACAAGCCCGAAATAATTGCCGAGCCGGGCCACTTCGAGAGGCGGCAGTTCGAACGGATCATGCGCGCCGGCAAAGCGCATCAGGTGGCGCAGCAGCATCTGTTCGGTGATCTCAGGCGCCAGCCGGAACGGCGCCTTCAGCGTGGCGTGAAAACCGCAGCGACGCGGCAGCGCGGTATGATAGGCGATCTCATGCAAACCAAGGTTGCAGATCTCGGGCGGCTCCATCGCCTCGCCGGAATAGGCACTGCGGCCTAGCCATTGCGCCGCGGCAAGCGTCAGCGGATCATGCGCAGGTGGCGTAAAATAGATTGCGTAGCGCATGCGTCACCTTTTCTGCCCCTGTTCGTTTATTCACGCATGCTCATCAACCCCACGAATTGGGTTACGCGATTTGCGTGACAGATTAACGACGAGAAAGGGCCGAAACGCGCGTTTAACGCGTAGCAACCGCAAGATGATCCGAAAGTATAAAACTCTCGGGTAGCGAGTGCTCCTGGCCGATGACGAAACCGAGCGCAGCATCTGCAAGCCTGTGGGCAAGCCCGAAGCTGACCTTGAAGCCGCCGGTGAGAGCAATGACGCGCGGATGGTCGGGATGCGGACCGACCATCGGCTCCCGACCGATCGCCTTCGGCCGTAGCCCGGCCCAGCGCTCCACCACTTCCGCACCGGAAAGTGCCGGCACGAGCGCGCGGGCGCGGACCAGGAGATCGTCGAGCTTGGCATCGGTGGCAAACGGCGCGTCGAATTCCTCCTCGCTGGTGCTGCCGACCGCCACGTGGCCATCGTCATGGGCGATCACATAGAGCCCGTTGAGAAACAGGATCGGCAGCGCCGGATCGATATCGGCCTTCAACAGCGCCGCCTGCCCCTTCACCGGCTGTCCCAGCGGAACCGAGATGGATGGAGACAGGGGACCAAGCAGCGGAAACGACTGCGGGCCGGCCGCAATCATGCAATGGCCAAAACCGATCGAGCGCCCATCGGCAAATTCGACGCGGTTCGCCACCGGGTCGATCCGCTCCGCCGGCAGTCCTTCGATCACGCTGACATGCCGGGCGTTGCCAAGGACGGCGGCGAGCGCTGCCATGAGATGTCGGGGGGAAACGCGGGCAGCAAACGTGTCGTACACGATGCCGGCTTCGGTAAAGGCCGGATCCGGCCAACATGCGAAGGGGGACGCATCGAGCACATGCCAGTGGAACGGATCGCCGTCGTGCCGCCAGTTGACCTCCGCCTCCTGCTGATGGCGTAGGGCGATGGGTCTGAGATGCGGTTTCGGCAGCGGGATCAGCCGACCGGAGCGGCGATAACCGCAGGACAGCCCGGTCTCGCCTTCGAGCCTAGAAACTTCGTCTTCGAGGGCGACCAGCGCATCGAACTGCGCCTGTTTTTTGTCGTTCCAGCGGTCGGGCACATGCGACATCAGCGCACCCAGAATGCCGCCGCTGGCACCCTGCCCCAACCGTCCCGCTTCGACCAAAAGGGTGCGGATGCCAAGCCGTTCCGCCTTGACCGCGGCCCAGAGGCCCATGATGCCGCCGCCGATGATCAGGAGATCGACGTGATCGCCGGGGAGATGCGGGATCGCTTGAGATTGACCCCGGGGACCTCGAGGATTATCCGCATCTTCCATGAGCAATCACGATCCCGAAATTGTAAAAGACGACGCCACGCCTGAAGCCCCGGCGCTTGACTGGCATGACGGCGATATGCCGTATTCGACGGAATTTGGCGACCACTTTTATTGTCGCAGCGATGGCCGGCTGGAATGCGGCCATGTGTTTCTGGCCGGAAACGGACTGCCGGAGCGCTGGAACGACATGTCACCGACCGAAGACACGTTCCGGATCGGCGAACTCGGTTTCGGCACCGGCCTCAACGCCTGCGAGACCTGGCGCCAGTGGGCGCTTTTCCGCAAACCCGGCACACGGCTGCATTTCACATCGTTCGAACTCTATCCGATGCAACGCGACGAGATCGGGCGGGCACTGGCGCGGTGGCCGGAAATCGATCCGCAGCGGCAGGCACTGACGCAAGCATGGCCGGATGAGCCGAGCGGCCGGATCACCATCGACCTCGATGACCAGACGACGCTCACGGTTGTCTGCGACGCAGCGCTCGACGGCGTCACGGCTGCGGGAGACGAGTTCGACGCGTGGTTCCTCGATGGCTTTGCGCCGTCGCGCAATCCGGACATGTGGTCGCCGGAGCTGATGCAGGCGCTGTTCGACAAGACCCGCATCGGCGGCACGTTCGGAACCTATGCGGCAGCAGGCTTCGTCCGGCGCAATCTGGCGGCGGCCGGCTTCACCGTGGAGCGCCAACCCGGTTTTGCCGGAAAGCGAGAGATGCTGAGCGGACGCAAGGGCTGAGGCTCCAAGACCTCAATTGCCGTCGAGCGCCGAAACGACGACTGCCCCATCCAGCCAGTGACGGATCTTGTTCTCCAGCGCTTCAGGGCTAATTGGCTTCGACAGATAATCGTCCATGCCGACCTGGAAGCAGAGCTCGCGGTCGCTTTCGAGCGCGTGGGCCGTGACGCCGATGATCGGGACATGCGTGCCGGTCGATGTCTCGAGTTCGCGGATCTTGCGGGTCGCCTGATGGCCGTTCATCACCGGCATCGACACGTCCATGATGATCACTGCCGGATCATACTTCTGCCAGGCCTCGACGGCTTCCGCCCCGTTCTTGACGATCTGGAACAGCCATCCGGTCATCTGCAGGATCTGGGTAAAGACGATCTGGTTGACCTCGTTGTCCTCAGCCACGAGAACATCGAGCGTTGGTTTGACGATGGGAGCGACGGTGTTTTGTTGCGCCACCGGTTCTGCAGGCTTTGAGCCCGCTGTGTCGACGGAGGGAGCAGACGACGCAATGAGCGGCACCGCTTGCCCGGAGGCGCGGCGCCGGGTGCGGATGACGCGGACGACGTCGATGATCGTGCTGCGCAACAGGGCTGCGCGGGCGGGCTTCATCAGATGCGCCTGGACGTTGAGTTCGGCAAACATCGACTCGTCATTGGCCATGTCCATCGAGGTCAGAAAGACGATGCCGGTGAGATCGAAGCGCTTGTCGCGCCGGATCGCCTTGGCGCAGTCGAACCCGTTCATCTCCGGCATGTGATAATCCAGCACGACCGTATCGATGACGATGCCGAGCCTAGCGGCTTCCTGCAGGAAGGCGAGGCCTTCAGCCCCGTCTTCAGCGGCCACGGTCTCGAAGCCCCACATGCTCAACTGTTCGGTGAGGATGCGGCGATTGACGGCATTGTCGTCGATCACGAGGACGCGGGCGCCGCTGGTGTTGACCGGCAGCGTCACTTCCATCTTGCGTTCGGCAACCACGGCAAACGGCAGGTTGACGGTAAAGACCGAACCACGGCCAAGCTCGCTCTCGACCCCGACGGAGCCGCCGAACAGCTCGACCAGACCGGAGGTGATCGCAAGGCCGAGCCCCGTGCCTTCATGACGGCGGGTGGACGACGTATCCACCTGGCTGAACTTTTCAAACACCGACCGAAGCTTTTCTTCGGGAATGCCAAGGCCGGTATCCTCGATGCGGATCGACAGCATCAGCTGGTCACCATCGATCGGCCGCGACTTCAAGTCGATGAAGACATGGCCCTTTTCGGTAAATTTGACGGCATTGCCGACCAGATTGGTAACGATCTGGCGGAAACGGCCGGCATCGCCGAGGACCGTTTCGCGCACCGAAACCTCGCCCCGGACGATCAGTTCGATATCCTTGTCGGCAGCGGCCGACGACAGAAGCGTCGCCACGTCCTCGATTGCCTCGACAGGATCGAACGGCGCCTTGCGGAGCTTCATCTGGCCGGCATCGATCTTGGAAAAATCGAGAATGTCGTTGATGATCGTCAAAAGCGCATTGCCGGATTTGACGATGATGTCGACGAAGGTCTTCTGGCGGGTATCGAGGCTGGACTTGGCGAGCAGTTCGGCCATGCCGAGCACGCCGTTCATCGGCGTGCGGATCTCGTGGCTCATGTTGGCGAGGAATTCCGACTTCGCCCGGTCGGCCGCTTCCGCCCGGTTGAGCAGGCGCGTCAGGTCCGCCTCGCGTTCCTTGCTCTCGGTGACGTCCGTGAAGACCGCAAGCCAGTGGTCGTCCCCGGTCGGACGGGCCTCGAGCTGGATCCAGCGGCGGTCCTCGACGCGGAACGAGGTAAATACCGGCTCTCCAGAGGCAACGCTTGCTTCCCATTCGCGCAACGCCGCGGTCGAGGTGCGCGCATCGCCAAGATCGCCGCGTTTTGCGCAGTAGCCAAAGACGTTGCGCCAGCTTTTGCCGATCGACAGCATGTCGGCCGGCATCTCCAGCATGGCGGCAAGCGCATCGTTTGAAAAGATAATCGCGCCGTCATGCAGGATGAGCAGCCCTTGAGACATTGCGCTGGTTGCGTCGCGCATCAGCGCGCCGTGTTTCTGCAGCGCTTCCTGCGCTTGCCGGATGTCCGCATCGCGTTGGCGCATCGCGGTGATATCGGTATGGCTGATGAGGATCTTGCCATCGGTCAGCTGCGTGCCCGAAATCAGCAGGTAATGACCGCCATGGGTGCGGATCTCGATCGGCGGATGATCGTTGCTGGCTGTCAGTGCGGCGATGCGGGCATTGTAGATCGCATCGAAATCCAGGTCCGAGCCGGCATAGATACCGTTGTCGTAATTGACCTTCATGAAATCCCGGTAGGAACGGCCGGCGAGATCGAAGCGCTTGTCCGTATCCCAGGATGTATAGAAGGCGGGATTGGCGTATTCGAACACCAGATCCGCATCGAGAATACCGATGCCGACCGGCTGGGCCGACAGGATCGTCTGCAGATCCTGGCTGACCTTTTCCGCCTTTTGCTGCGCTTCCTTGATCAGCGACACGTCCGTGCGCGAGCAGACCAGATAGCGGCTGCCGTCGTCGACCTCGATCGAGCGCAGGCGTGTAAGAACCGGAATGACCGAACCGTCGGGGAAGGTCATATCCTCTGACTTGTCGATCGCCTCGCCGTCCAGCACGCGGGCGTTTTCGTTCCAGAACCGCTCCGCCGCCCAGGGAAACATCTGGGCTTCAGTCTTGCCGAGATAGTTTTCCCGTTCGCTGCCCAGCATTTGCTCGTAGGCATGGTTGGCATAGGTCAGCTCGTGCTTTTCGTTGCGAACGAACACGGGGGCCGGCAGGTCTTCCAGGATGGCGCGGAAAAGCCCGGTTTCCGCCACCTGGCTGCGCAGCAACATCTCCTGGTCCTTGAAGTCGGTGACGTCGTGGCGGATGGCGATCAGCAGGCCGTTTTCCAGCCGTTTGTTGAGACTGCGCATCCAGCGCCCATCCGGCAGCTTGTCGATCCGCTCGTGATAGGGAACGAGGAAGGCACGGAGACGCTGTTCCACCCACTTCTCGCGCGGCGCAAGCGTTACGGACGCATTGCCGCTTGCCGCACGTTCCCGCTGATCATAGGCGCGGTGAATGATGTCCTCCAGCGCTATGCCCGGCTTGATGACGATGCCGCAGGCATCGAAATGGTCGACAAGCTGCGAATTGCAGTAAACGAGCACATTGTCGCGGTCGTAGATGCCGATGCCCATTTCGAGCATGTCGATCGCGTCGTCGAGAAGACCGTTCTCAAACAGCGAAAACGGCTTCGCTGTCGTTTCGAGCGGCGCGGGGACGCCATTACCCGTTGGGCGCGATGCAGCGCCGACCGGCAGGAAATGGCCGAAGACGTAGGATTGATCGTCTTCCGTCAGAAACCGTTCGATATGGATCTCGTGGGAAAAGATCCCGTCGGCGTTGAACGCCAGCGCCTTTTCTTCGGCACCGAACACCAGGGCGCGGCATTCCTTTTCCTTGCGCTCGTCCTTTTCGCCATCGCTGCCGAGGCTGCGGCTTGTCTGGCCGACGAGCTCCTCCGGGCGAGCGCCGACCATGGCCGCATAGGCGGGGTTGACGGCGACGTATGCGAGCCGGCAGTTCTTGATATAGGCGGGTTCGGGGAGATCCACGATGCGGGCGCAGGCCCGCTCCAGAAACTTGCTTTCCAGGCGTTCGCTCTTCGTGTGCACCCTGCCCCGCTCACTCCCGCGCATGCGGGATCCCACCATTTTTCGGAAACCGACCCGATAACACCATAGCGAGTATTAACAACACGTTGCCCGGAACACAGGGTTGTTTAATATTTGCGTTTTCGCAAGTTCGAATGGAGTGCGGCCGGGGGCGTTTCACGCATCGAGGATCAACGCGATGACACTAAATCGGCAGCATCAGGCAACCTTGGACGCCGACGCCGGTTAACCCTGACGTGAAGCGAACAAAGGAAATTTTCGATGATGAAACTTGTGACGATTGCCACGCTGACGCTTGGCCTTGCAACATCGGCATTCGCTCAAGGTGCATCCGGTGGATCCGCAGGTTCCGGCGCGTCTGGCGCAGGCGCTGCATCCGGAACGAGCAGCGGCACAACCGGCCAGACGCCGTCCAACACACCGTCCAAAACGCCGTCCAATAGCGCCAACGATGGGACGACCACGGGCAGCACGGACTCCAAGAGCATGACGACCGGAAACGGCACGAGCAAAGGCGGCTGCGACACGACGGGTGTCGGTGGCGCACCTTCGGCAACCAGCGGTTCGACCGACGGTTCCGGCACCACGACGAACAACTGCTGATCAGCTCCGGCGCCGGGTTCAGACCCGGCGCTTTTTCTTGCCCGCCAAAACTGCCAGATAGATCAAGCCACAATTCCTCCCGCAAATTGCCGGGTTTTTGCCGCAATCCAATCTTCGGGCAGACCCTGGGTTGCCGACACCTTTCGAAAAGCAATTTTTCCACGGTGTAGTCTGAATAGGCGTTCAGACTACGGCGATAAAACCTCCATCAATCCGCCGTGATTGAGAGCGACGCTTTGATCGTACCTCGAAACACCACGGGGAAAGGAACCAGGCATGTCGATCATGAAGAAGACCATTACTGCTGGCATTGCGGCTCTCTCAGTCGCCGGCGCACTTGCTGCGACGGCACCGGCAGCGCAGGCCCGCGATCACTACCGTCACCACGGCGACGATGTGCTGCTGGGTGCCGCGGCAGGGATTGCCGGCGGCCTGATCGGCGGCGCGATCGTGTCAGGATCGCAGCGTCCGGTCTATGTGGAGCCGCAATACGAATATGCTCCGCCACCACCGCCGCCGGTCGTCTACCGTCGCGCCTATTATGCCGCACCGCCACCACCACCGCGTTGCCACCATGAATGGGTGGAAAACGAGTATGGCGAAGCCTACCGCGCACGGGTCTGCTACTAAAGCGTCCAGGCGTCCATCAAGATTTGCGATACGGCGGTGCGATGCACCGCCGTTTTTCGTTTTGGGCCGCCACTCTGCGCGACCATTGCCTTGGGGATCGCCGTTCGTGTGGCCGCCGCTCGGAGGGCTGACGACTCGAGAAAATCCCCTGTGACGTGAGTGCCTACCGGGTCGCAGCTAGCGGACAGCCTGCGTCGTTTTGCAGAAGAACCTTGACTTTCGGCGGCAAATCAACCAAATGCATGCCAGCTTTCACCTTCCGGCAGCCGCGTGAGCTGCCCCGCGTCCATACTGACAGCGCGAAGAAGGAACAAGGCGCACAGATAGATCGCCCTCGGGATGAGGGTTCAAGCGCTGGAAAGTAATTTCCAACACACAAGTTCCCAAATCACGCGGGGTTCTTGACGCCACAAGCAGCCCGGATGGCATGGTGCCATTTCGGAGCGTCCGCTTTTGGCGCCCCGAAAGGTATTCGACTTGACGAATTTTGAATCTCTTGGCGTGTCCAAGCAGATCGTCGCCACGCTCACCGAGCTTGGTTTTGAAACCCCGACGCCGATCCAGGCCCAGGCAATTCCGCTTCTCCTCGAAGGCCGCGACCTGATCGGCCTTGCGCAGACCGGCACCGGCAAGACCGCAGCTTTCGGCCTCCCGCTGATCGAGCGCCTGATGGCCGACGCGACCCGCCCCGACAACCGCACCACCCGCGCGCTGATCCTCGCGCCGACCCGCGAACTGGTCAACCAGATCGCCGCCAACCTGAAGACCTTCATCAAGGGCCGCCCGCTCAAGATCAATCTCGTCGTCGGCGGTGTCTCGATCAACAAGCAGCAGCTGCAGCTGGAAAAGGGCACCGACATCCTGGTCGCCACCCCTGGCCGCCTGCTCGACCTGATCTCGCGCCGTGCGATCGGTCTGACGACGGTTCGCTTCCTCGTGCTCGACGAAGCCGACCAGATGCTCGACCTCGGCTTTGTGCATGACCTGCGCAAGATTTCGAAAATGGTGCCGAAGAAGCGCCAGACCATGCTGTTTTCGGCCACCATGCCGAAGGCGATCGCCGATCTGGCCGCCGACTTCCTGACCGATCCGGTCAAGGTGGAAGTGACGCCTGCGGGCAAGGCAGCCGACAAGGTGGACCAGTTCGTCCACTTCGTTGCCGGCAAGGGCGACAAGACCGACCTTCTTCGCAAGTCGCTGATGGACAACCCGGATGGCCGCTCGATCGTCTTCATGCGCACCAAGCACACCGCTGAAAAGCTGATGAAGCACTTTGAAAACATCGGTTTCTCGGTCGCCTCGATCCACGGCAACAAAAGCCAGGGCCAGCGCGAACGGGCACTCAAGGGTTTCCGTGATGGCGAGATCAAGACGCTGATTGCGACCGACGTCGCGGCCCGCGGCATCGATATCCCGGCCGTCAGCCACGTCTACAACTACGATCTGCCTGATGTCGCGGAAGCCTATATTCACCGCATCGGCCGCACGGCCCGTGCTGGCCGCGAAGGCATCGCGATCGCCTTCTGCGCACCGGACGAAACGATGCTGCTGCGCGACATCGAAAAGTTGATGAACATCGAGATCAAGACGCTGACCGGCGAGCGCCCTGAGACGATGAACCGTCCGGTTCGCGCCAACGGCGGCAACAAGGGTGGCGGAGCCAATGCCCGCGGCGGCAACAAGGGCGGCCGTGGCGGCCAGCCACGCGGCAATGGCGGCGGCGGCGAAGGCCGCGGTGCCGGTGCTGCCGGCGAAGCCCGTGGCCCGCGCCGCGAACGTCCGGCCCGCAAGCCGTTCTTCGCTGGTGACGGTGCAGAAGCGCCAAGAAGCCAGGCTCCCCGTTCACAGGCTGCACGGCCGGCAGCGGCAAGCGTAGCGCCCGACAACGATCTGTCCTCGACTTCGGATTTCCGTCCGGTCAAGAAGCAGTTCGGCAACCAAGGCGCAAAGCCTGGCGGTCGTCCTGACAACCGTGGCTCAGCCAAGCCAGCCGGTTCCGGCAACCGCGATCATGCGAGCCAAGGCGCGCATGAAGCCGGCAGCCAGCGCAAGGCCCATCAGGGCAATGCCAATGCGGCCGCCGCATCCGGCGAAGCCAAGCCAAACCGCCACACACCGGCCGCAGCCCCCAAGGGCGACGGTCGCGGCCCGGTCCGCTTCGGCAACGACAACCGCGGCCAGGCCCCCATCGACCAGCGCACCGCCGGCCATCAGGGCCGCAAGCGCACCACGCGCGCTTAACGCGAGACGCGGTTGAGAGAGTTCAGACGGCCGGGAGAGATCTCGGCCGTTTTTTTGTGGGGTATTAGGGGGTGGTTGGTGAGGCCGCCTTCAGCTCGACACTTCGGATTTTTGCGACAACTGGATCGCTCGATCACAGTTCATTCCATCCGCGCAGAAACATGTATGCGGCAATCGCAACCAGCACCACACCAGCCACCCTTCCTGTCCAGATCGTCAAAGTGGGTTTGGAGACAATGGCATCGCGTCCTCTCGCGGCGGCCAGAGCCAGTCCACCGTAAACGGTAAGCTGAACGAGCACGGTCATTAAACCCATCGCAAGTGTCTGGGGCCAGAGCGGCCCGAAAGCAGGCTTCAGGAACTGTGGATAGACGGCGAGAATGAACAGCCATGCCTTCGGATTGAGGAGGCAAGTGACGACGGCCTGAATGAAGACACGCCCGGAAGATTGAGCCGCACCGCTGTCAACGGACCCGATCACGATCGAGCTGCGGGCAAGACTGACCCCGATCCAGATCATATAGGCCGACCCGATGATGAGCATGGGACCGGAAACAGCCGGGATCAACCTGGTAAGCCCGGCAACGGCGAAAGCGCCGAACAAGGTATGGCAGGCTCCACCGGCCATCATCCCGAAAGTCGCTGCGAGCCCGGCGCGTCTTCCACCCGCAAGGGTGTTCGCAAGGACAAACACCATGTCCATGCCCGGAACGGCGATAATGCCCGTCAGCAGAAGGAAGAAAAGCCAGAGATTTTCGACGTAGGTCATGTCAGTT
The DNA here is from genome assembly GCF_001423425.1 of Rhizobium sp. Leaf306. Taxonomy (GTDB): domain Bacteria; phylum Pseudomonadota; class Alphaproteobacteria; order Rhizobiales; family Rhizobiaceae; genus Neorhizobium; species Neorhizobium soli. The sequence continues at coordinate 237,295 of NZ_LMNX01000002.1, read as the reverse complement.
GCCGCCCGTTCCATTCGACTGACGGTCTTGATACCGCCTGTTTTTCAGCGTGTTGCGGCATGCTATACAGGGGCTCAACTGACAGGGGTGTGTCAGTTGTGATGGGGTAATCAGCATGCGCAAAGCTTCCAGGCTCTTCGAGATCATCCAGATTCTGAGACTGGCAAAGACGCCTGTAACGGCGGCGAAGATGGCAGCCCAACTGGAAGTCAACATGCGCTCGATCTATCGGGACATTGCCGGCCTTCAGGCGATGCGCGTGCCGATCGAAGGCGAGCGCGGGATCGGCTATATTCTCCGACCCGGCTTTGATCTTCCGCCACTGATGTTTACGGCTGAGGAGACCGAGGCTGTCGTTCTCGGCATGGCGCTGATCGAGCGTACAGGCGACACTGACCTCAAAAAGGCATCCGAACGGGTCGTCGCCAAGATCGCAGCTGCCGTGCCCGCGCCGTTGCGCGAAGCACTGACATCGCGTGCCCTTCACGCATGGGGCGCAAGCACTCCAGCTCCGGAAGGCATCGATTTCGGGATTGTCCGTCGTGCGATCCGCGACGAGGAAAAGCTGTTGCTCGACTACCGTGACCAGCAGAACAATCCAACGCGTCGCATCGTCTGGCCGCTGGCGTTGATCTACTATCTGGACAATGCCGTCATCGTCGGATGGTGCGAGCTGAGACAGGCAATTCGGAATTTCCGGATTGACCGCGTGGAGAGCTGCAGTTTGACGGGAAACCACTTCCCCAAAGAGGGAGATCGGCTGCGCAGCGTCTGGATTTCCGGCTGGCAGATCGATCGGAGAGACCCAGCATATCCTGCAATCCAATTGTGAACCAACGCCGGGTTTCGGGAAACTCGCGATGAAAGCGACATTGGTGTTTCTGCTTTTTGCGACGTGGCAGACTAGGGAGTTCTACGATCGTCCGCAGTGTCGCGTGTCGGGGCAGAACTGTCGAGGTCGACTGTTGGCCCAATGCGGACGCAGACCTCCAACCCAGTAGCAGCATCAGCAATCCATGATGTCGCGTTCGTTCAATGCGTCGTATTTCTTGAGTTCGCCTCGCATCTTACCGATCCAGCGGCTGACGAACGCGATCGTGTCGGCTGCCTGCAAATGAGCGCTAAGCGCAGCCTGATCGACCCAACGTTCCGATATCAGCAATCGACCTGATTGTGGATCGTCCACGGCAGCATCATACGTGATGCTTCCCGGACGCTTCCGTGTTGTGGATGCCAGCGCATTCAGTTCCATCATGCATTGCGCCAGATCGGCTGGATCGACGTGCATGTAGCCGGTGATAATCAGCATGGGGATAGCTCCTCCATCAGCGCCCCGACCACCTGTTCGCGGCGGCCTCGGCCTTGACTGGTCAAGTGGTGATCAGATGGCGACCAGCACGATCTTGCCCTGGATGCTCCCTTCGGAAGCACGACGATGCGCTGCCGATGCCTCGGCCAGCGGATAGGTGCTGTCGATCACCACCCGTATGGAGCCGTCCTCAAGCAGACGGCCGGCCTCTGCCAGTTGCGCGCCGTTCGAGCGCACCTGCGTCGTCGAGACGGTGATCTTTCGCCGCGCGGCTCCGTCATAACCTGAAAAGCCCAGCGGGTTGACGAGAAACAGGGCGCCATACGGCTTAATGCTGGGGAGAAAGCGTTCCATAGTCGCGCCGCCGACGGCATCGAGCACCAGATCAACATCCTTCGCCGCTATGTCGGCAGACGTCTTCGTGTAGTCGATGAACATATCGGCGCCAAGATCATTGAGAAGCGCCTCGTGTTTGCCGGAAGCGACGGCAACCACCTTCGCGCCTTGCCATTTCGCGATCTGGACTGCGAGATGGCCGACGCCGCCGCCGGCGCCGTTCACCAGCACTGTTTTGCCGTCGAGCGGAGCCGGTGCATGCGGGAAGGTCTGGAAAGGGTTCGGCGCATCGTGTCCCAGATCAATCAAGAATTGCCAGGCGGTCAGGAGCGACATCGGCGCGCCGGCAGCCTGGATGTGGTCGATCCCGGCGGGCTTCAGCGCCAGGTCCGATGCGGGGACACGAACATATTCGGCATAGGCGCTGCTTCCCGTCATGAGGTCATGCGGGAACCGGACCATCGCATGGACCTCGTCGCCGACCTTGAACTGCGACACGTCTTCGCCGACGGCCGCAACCGTGCCGGAAACGTCGGTACCAAGGATCAGCGGAAAGCTTGGATTGGGCTGCCATTTCGGCGGGAGAGGTCGGTAACCGTCGCGCAGATAGAGATCCGGCGGGTTGAGGCTGGTGGCATGGACGCGAACAAGCACGTCGACAGCCGAGATTTCCGGTCGGGGCGCATCCTCGTAGAGGAGTACATCTGGTCCACCGAACTCGTGCAATCGCACGGCTTTCATCATGTCAGTCATCATGGCCTCGCTTGGATAGTCGTTTCGATGACTGAAGATACGATCAACTCCTTCGATTGATAATCATCAGATAATTCGCTTTAGTAGTGCCATGAGGGAACAAATGGGAATTGATAGGCTGACGGGGCTGATTGCATTCGCTCGCGCCGGCTCGCTCGGAAGCTACACTGCCGCCGCCCGCTCCTTGTCCATCTCACCCTCGGCGGTCAGCAAAAGCATTCAGCGGCTGGAAAAACAGCTCGGCGTTTCGCTTTTTGCGCGCACGACACGTTCCCTGACGCTGACGCCCGAAGGACGCGATCTGCATGAGCGTGCGCTCAGGCTACTGCACGACGCAGAAGAGATCGAGCAGGCGGCAAAAGCAGCGCGCACTGAGCCCGCCGGCACATTACGGATCGCGGCATCTCTGCCGATCGGCCTGCACGTTATAGCGCCGGTGCTTCCTCAGTTTCGCAGGCTCCATCCGAAGGTTAACATAGACCTGCGTTTGAGCGATCACATGGTTGATCTTATCGAAGGCGGCTTCGATGTCGCGGTCCGCATTGGCGATCTGGCAGACTCGCGCCTGCTTTCCCGCCGCCTCCTGCCGCATCGGCTATGCTGCTATGCCTCGCCCGAATATCTGGCCGGGCGCGGTCCGCCGACCCACCCGGACCAATTGGCAGAGCATGAGACTGTCAGCCTGCGCTACCAGAGTAGCGGCCAGCTATTCCGCTGGCCTTTCCGCGTTGGGGACAGGGAGGTTGAGATCGTGCCGTCCTCGGGTATTATTGTGGACGCGAGCGAAGCCGTGCTTGCGACGATCGCAGCGGGTAGCGGCATCGGAATGGCAACCAGTTTCATGGCAAGCGCTTGGGTGAGGCGTGGAGCCCTTGTGCCGGTTCTGGCCGATTATGCGGTAGACCGGCACAATATCACGGCGCTGTGGCCCGAGAGCCGATGGTCGAACCCCGCCGTCCGCGCCTTCCTCAACACCCTAGCAGCGTTGTCGTAACATTGGCAGTGAACGACCGCAGTTGGGCCGAAGCGGACACGTCCATTTAGTCATCAATCATAATGGGTGGCGGGGCAATCTGGGGCTAACCTTATTGTTGCGTTCAATGCCGGATGCCGCTATTTCGCAATGGGTTATTTGAGACCTTTGATGATGGCCGTCGATGATGTTGGCGACCTCCGGCGGAGAGACATAAAGCATGGCTATCGGTGATATTACGGGTCTTCCGACTGAGATCAGAGAAAATACGAAAGCGGGAACGGTCGTGGCGACCCTGGGGGCCGAGGGCTACGATACGGCGGACCTGCAGTTCGATTTCAGCATGTATGCCATGGTCTGGTACGGCTCGGTCGGCAACGTAGATACATTCAGTGACCTTTTTGCTCTGGAAGGCAACCAGATCGTTGCCGTGAGGGACGTGCGCTACCAGGCTTACGACCTCAACTCTTTCCACTATGAGCTGGAAGTCTCCGCACACGACAAGGCGGGCAATCCTGTAGGCGCTCTCACGGGTTCTGCTCTGAACGTTGTGGATTATCTGGATGATATCAGGGGAACCGCACGTGCCGACACGCTGAAGGGCGACACAGGCATGAACAAGCTCATCAGTGGCGCCGGTGATGACAAGCTCTACGCTGGTCGCGGAGACGACGTGCTTTACGGTGGCGCCGGCAAGGACGTTTTGTCGGGTGGCTGGGGAGAGGACACGTTCCTTTTCAAGTCGATCAAGGAAAGCACCGTCAAGGCGGCGGATGTTATCACCGACTGGGAACATAATTCCGCTACGCGCGACCTGATCAACCTCACTGCCATCGATGCCGATACCAAGATCAGCGGAAACCAGGATTTTGACTGGATCGGAGCCAAGAAATTCACCGGCAGTGCTGGCGAGCTTCGCTACGAGAAAGAAAAATCGCATACCTACGTCTATGCCGACGTCAACGGTGACAAAAAGGCCGATTTCATGATCGACCTGCATGGCTCCCACAAAATGTATGCGGACGACTTTCTACTCTGATGCGGATTGATGCTGTTACGGCGCGGTCGTAGCGGCTGTGGAGAGCGCGGGATCGATAGTCTCCGAGCATTGCTGTTCCTCATCTTGGAAAAGATGAGGATCGATTGGCGCCGTGAAATGTCATGATCACGGCGCAGCCGCCCCCCGTTTGCTGTTCGGTTGCCCTGTACTTGACGGTGGGGAGGCGGCGGCCGGTTTCGGCCCGGAGCGGTCATAGCTGCGGCGACGACCCCACCTCCCTTTGCTCAGTTTTGATGTGGCGAACCCTACTAAGTTACCAAGCATAGCAGAAAGTACGACGATAACTGGGACCATCGAAAGAAACGTCCACGGAAGCGAAAAACCACCCATCAGGTAAAATGGGAGAATAAGCGGAAAGAACAGCGGAACTAATATTACCGCTATTAGCAGCGAAGCGCCGAATAGGATGGCGGAAATCATATTCGCCATCGACTCATTTGTCTGCATCCCACTTGCATCAACAAATGGACCAATGCTGAGAATAAGCGCTGCCATTATAAGTATCAGTGCGGGCAACACAATTTGCTCGAAAACTGCAAATTTACCCAAATTGCCCCGCGCGAGACGCCTATGCATCAATAACGCAGCGAGAGATGCGGATACGCCTGCAATCAGTGCGAGAATCAGGTGATGTTTCCAATCCACTGCTCACCTCTTTGACGAGCAAGATGATTGCTCCACGCTCGACAGTATTCGACAACTAACTGAGCATACGCAATGCGTTTCCCGCTGACTACGTCCGCTGTTGGCGCAAAACGGCGGGAGCGCATCCGCAAAGCAACTCGCCCCTCACCTTTGTCGGTCTCGCTACTTCTTCTTCTCTTGATCCCGATGCCACTTGATGGCGAAGAACATGCCTGTGCCGAGCACGATGATCTTGAGCGGGAAGAAGACGATCGGGAACCAATCCCACATGTCGGTGATATCCAGGCTTTTGAGTGCATTCACGAGCGTGGCGGAGCAGTACATGAGAACGGCTGCGTACAACATCCGCCATGTTGACGCAGAGGAGGTCGGAGCGAGAGAGGTTCAGCCTCAAATGGCCCTCACCCCGCCCTCGCCTTGCGGTTCACCAGATACACGCCGAGAACCACGATCGCGGTGCCGGTGACCATGGGGAGGGTCACGGGTTCGCCAAAGAGGATTGCTGCTTCGACGGCAACGACGGGCGGCACAAGATAGATCAGCGAGGCTGCGCGTGAAACCTGTCCGCGGCGGATGAGGTAGAGGAGCAGTGCGACGGCACCGAGCGAGATGCCGATGACGGACCAGGCCATGGCGGCGAGTGCCTGGGTGGTCCAGTCGAAGCGCATGGGCTCGATCAGATAGGCGACCGGCAGCGTCACGATGAACGCTCCGACATATTGCAGCGTGCCGATGGCAACGAGGTTGCCCTGCTGCAGGTAGCGCTTCTGGTAGATCGTGCCGTAGGTGACCGACCCCATCGCCATGAGATTGAGGAGAAGCGGCAGGCCAAGCCCGGTCATGCCGGCCGACAGGCTTGCAAAAAGCTGCGGCGAGATGGCGATGAAGATACCGGCAAAGCCGAGCGCGAGGCCGAGCTTCTGCCGGCGGGAAAGCGTTTCGCTAAGCAGGAACGGCGCGACCGCCGCCGTCATCAGCGGCTGCAGCCCGGCAATGATGCCCGACAACCCCGAGGGCACGCCCTGCCCGATCGCATACCAGACGCCGGCGAGATAAAGCCCGTGCAGAAAAATGCCTGAAAGCACCGCATGGCCGATCTCGCGTCCGGTCTTTGGCCACGTGACCCGCAGGGCAAGCCCGAGACAAAGGAAGACGACGGCCGCCAGTGCATGCCGGGCGGCCAGAAAGGTGACGGGGTCCGCATGGGCGGACGCATATTTGGCGACGATCCACCCGGTCGACCACAGGAAAACGAAAACGGCCGGAGCCAGGCGGTCGAGCATTAGAAGGTTCCGGAGCGTGGCTTTGACAAGGCCGGTGGACGGGAAATGATCCGGCGTCTGATTAGGCTGTGGCGGCGACGCGGTCAAAGTAGAAATACTCACCGTTCCCATCAGCGCAGCTGACGGTGTGCGACTAAGATCCGGTCTCTGGTGTGACCAGCGATGAGGCAGTTGCTGCTTTGACGAGCGGTCTTTCTACGACCGAAGATGAGCCGTCGCTAATTCCATCGGCAGTTGCCCTTTTTGATCGTCGTTCAGGCCCTATCTCACCGCATCAGGACGGGTCGTGTATTTGTCATACGCAACTGAGCATGGTTCTTGCATTGCCAATGCCGTTGTATTCTTATGACCAAAAATGGGGAACATACCTTTGGCATTTGATGAAATGTTAACCGCGGACGACCAGCCGCGTCTGCCCTACAAGACCTATTATGATTGGTATGCCAGCCAGGATACGGCGCATCTGATCCGCAAGACGCAGGACGCCGAAAACATTTTCCGCAAGACCGGCATCACCTTCGCGGTCTATGGCCATGCCGACAGTTCCGAAAAGCTCATCCCCTTCGACATCATTCCCCGCATCATCGCCGCCCGCGAATGGCGCAAGCTCGCGCAAGGCATCGAGCAGCGCGTTGTGGCGCTCAACGCCTTTCTCGACGACATCTACCACAAGCAGGAAATCATCAAGGCCGGCCGCATTCCGCGCGAGCTGATCGAGAAGAACGTGGCCTTCCTGCCCGAAATGATCGGCTTCAAGCCGCCGGGCGGCGTCTATACGCACATTGTCGGCACCGATATCGTGCGCACCGGCGAGGACCAGTTCTACGTGCTGGAGGATAATGCCCGAACCCCGTCCGGCGTCTCCTACATGCTGGAGAACCGCGAAACGATGATGCAGATGTTCCCCGAGCTGTTTACCCTGAACAAGGTGCAGCGCGTGGAGGATTATCCGCGCCAGCTGCGCCAGTCGCTGGCCTCGCTCGCACCCCCCGGCTGCAAGGGACGGCCGCGTGTCGCGGTGCTGACCCCCGGCATCTACAATTCCGCCTATTACGAGCACTCGTTCCTGGCCGACCAGATGGGCGTCGAACTGGTCGAGGGATCGGACCTTCGTGTCATCGATGGCAAGGTGAAGATGCGCACGACGCGCGGCTATGAGGCGATCGACGTGCTCTACCGCCGCGTCGACGACGATTACCTCGATCCGCTGACATTCCGGCCGGATTCGGCGCTTGGCGTTCCTGGCATCATGGACGTCTACCGCTCCGGTAACATCACCATCGCCAATGCGCCGGGCACCGGCATCTGCGACGACAAGGCGATCTATTCCTACATGCCTGAGATCGTCGAGTTCTATACCGGCCGCAAGGCGCTTCTGGAAAACGTGCCGACCTGGCGCTGCTCGGAAGCCGACAGCCTCAAATACGTGCTCGAGCATCTCGAGGAACTGGTAGTCAAGGAAGTGCATGGATCGGGCGGCTACGGCATGCTGGTCGGCCCGACCGCGACGAAAGCCGAGCGCGCCGAGTTTGCCGCAAAGCTGAAGGCGCGACCAACCAACTACATCGCCCAGCCGACGCTGGCTCTGTCCACCGTGCCGATCTTCGTCAACAAGGGCGTTGCCCCCCGCCACGTCGATCTGCGCCCTTATGTCCTCGTGTCCGACAAGGTGAAGATCATTCCCGGCGGATTGACACGCGTGGCCCTGAAACAGGGTTCACTGGTGGTCAATTCCAGCCAGGGCGGCGGCACCAAGGACACATGGGTACTGGAAGATTGAGGGCGTAAAACATGCTGGGAAGAACTGCAAACGGCCTCTACTGGATGTTCCGCTACATCGAGCGTGCCGAAAACATCGCCCGACTCGTCGATGCCGGCCTGCGCGTCTCGCTGACGCGGGCCGGATCCTCCGACGAGGACTGGCACGGCGTTCTGGAAAGTGCGGGCGTGCGCGATGCCTATAAGCAGGTGCATGCCAAGCTGACGGCAGCCGACGCGGTGGATTATCTCCTGCGCGACACGGCCAATTCGTCGAGCGTCCTGTCCTGCATCGAATCTGGCCGCAACAATGCCCGCATGGTCAGAACTGCCCTGACGCGCGAAACCTGGGAGGCCACCAACGAAGCCTGGCTCGATCTCAAGGCACGGCTTGCGCGCAACCTCAAGGCCACCGAACTGCCGGAACTGATCGACGTCATCAAGCACCGCTGCGCCCTCATCCGCGGTGCTTTTCACGGCTCCATGCTGCGAAACGATCTCTACAATTTTTCGCGCATCGGCACCTTTATCGAACGGGCCGACAACACGAGCCGCATTCTCGACGTGAAATATTACGTGCTTCTGCCCTCCGTCAGCCAGGTCGGCGGCGCGCTTGATAATTTCCAGTGGGAATCGATCCTGCGCTCGGTTTCCGCACACCGCTCCTATGGCTGGGTCTATGACGGCGACTATCAGGCCGGCAATATCGCCGACTTCCTGATCCTGAAAGTTCAGATGCCGCGCTCGCTTGCCTATTGCTACGAAAAGATCGTCAGCAATCTCGGCTACCTGCAGCGGGAATACGCAGAGCGGCACACGGCCCACGACACGGCCGACGCGATCCGCGCGACGCTGACGCGGGGATCGATCACCGAGATCATGGATCACGGCCTGCATGAGTTTCTCGAGGAATTCGTATCGCGCAACAACCAGTTGAGCGCCGAGATTTCGCAAGGCTATCGCTTTTACCAGTAGGACGGGCCGAGTGGCGTCCCTTGAGGATTTGAAACAATGCGCCTGAAGATTTCCCATACGACGGAATATACCTATGACGAACCGCTGCCCTATTCGCTGCAGCGGCTTCGCCTGACGCCGACCGCAGGATCCACCCAGAAGATCATCAACTGGACGGTGAGCGTGGACGGCGCCACGGTTGAGGCAGGCTATGCCGACCAATACGGCAACCGCGTCGAACTGGTGTCGTCGGAAGGCGGCGAGAACACGATCCGCATCGTCGCATCCGGCGAGGTGGAAACCGTGGACAAGGCCGGCGTTTTCGGCACCCATCAGGGCTTCTGCCCGCTCTGGCTGTTTCTCCGCGAAACCCCGCGCACGGCAGCCGGCCCGCTTGTAAAGGCGCTGGCAGAAGCCCTGACCGGCGACAGCGAGCTTGCCCGCATGCATGCGCTGATGGAAACGATCCACGAGACCGTGGCCTATACGCCGGGCACCACAACGACAGAAACCACCGCCGAAGAAGCGCTTGCCGCAAAGACCGGCGTCTGCCAGGACCACACCCACATCTTCCTTGCCGCCGCGCGGCTGCGCGATATCCCTGCCCGCTATGTTTCCGGCTATCTTCTGATGGAGGGCACGACCGAACAGGTGGCGACGCACGCCTGGGCGGAGGCGCATATTCCGGGCCTCGGCTGGGTCGGCTTCGATGCGGCCAACGACGTCTGCCCGGACGAGCGCTATGTGCGGCTCGCCACCGGCCTCGACTACCGCGACGCAGCCCCGATCTCCGGCATGCGCATCGGCCGGGTCTCCGAGACGTTCGGCGAAAACCTCAAGGTGTCGCTGACGGTGGAGGATGAGGGCCAGACTCAAGCTCAAGGCTCACAGACCCAGGGTTCGCAAAGCCAGAGCGGTGGACAGAGCCAAAGCCAAGGTGGACAGAGCCAGGTTCAGGGCGGGCAGAGCCAGACCACGCAAGGACAAAACCAGTCGTGACATCAGGATCGGCTGCCTAAGACAGCCGTCGTTGTTTACGTAAATTTAACCGACTCTCGCGCAAGCCCGGCACCATCCAGGCATGATTGTCTGCGCCGATAGCAAGGGAGCTGAAATGCTGCTGGGACAATCGATCTTCCAGTCGGTGCTGACACGGCTGAAGCGCGAGCGCGACGACGAACAACCTGTCGAGGCGGCAGCGGATTTCCGCGTCCGCGGCCTTGGAACGGGTTTCGTCATCTCGACGACCGACGAGGAACCAGAGACAGGTGCGACTGGCGACACCAACGCCTATTTCGCAGACCTCGCCGACATCTCGGAACTGGAACCGGGAGCCGGCACGCAGCAAGAGATGGAGGCGCAAGCTCCGCCTTCGCCAGGTGATTTCACATCCGAAACCCCGCAGCCGCAGCCGGTCGATCCGGTAGAACCGTCCATACCTGTACACCTGACCCGGTTGACGACGGATGAGATTGCCGGCGAACTTGCTATTGTCGACGTCGACACGGAAGCCACGCTTAACGACAAGCGAAGACGGTTTGCCAAGACCAACCATCCGGACGGCGTGGCCGAGCGGTTCCGTCCGGCGGCGACCACGCGGATGCAGATCGCCAACCTGCTGATCGACCAGGCGATCAGGGCGCGGGAAATCCACGCGCGGATGTTCGGCTGATTTTAAAGTTCAGGTCTTGTCGAACGTCCTGTCGGCAGGCTGTTCAGGCGCATTGCGCAGCTGCGCATCGTCGGCCAGCGCATCCTGGTCCTGTGCAGGGTCGGCCATCGTAACCGGTGCAGCCGGCCGCTTTTCGAGGAACAGCTTGTAGGCCGCATAAAGGCCGAGACCCCCGGAAATGACCGCCCAGGTGACCGAACCGGCATAAAGCTCGAACACAGCCCAGCCGAAGCAGATCGCCGGAATGAGGATCCGCCGCCAGAGCGGCCCATAAAACGGGTGGTTCGGATCGATCATGCGTGCCTGCTCCCCTCGCGGCCAGATACGGCCCTGCCCCGACGATATCCCTGTCCCCAGCGAAAATTGCAAGGGATCACTCCCACTTTCCCTCTCCCCGACGCAGCCCCGCGGGACGCCCACGGCCGCTATCTTGCCCACAGGCTGCGATTTCCCGATTTTGCCAATTGATGCCGCAAGCATCCTGGGTTAAGAACCGTCTCATCGGACGAAGCGAGTCATCGCTTTTCGGCATGCACCCGTAGCTCAGCTGGATAGAGTGTTGGATTCCGATTCCAAAGGTCACAGGTTCGAATCCTGTCGGGTGCGCCATTTTCTCTTTGAGTTCCTCCACATGAGAAGCAATCGTGATTGTGCCGCCTTGGTTTGCGCTGGAATCTGCTGGTTTGCTATTTTTGTCGCGGTAGCTGTGCGCCTGGCCGTGGTAACTCTAGATGCAGGCAGCAGAACTTTGCAGTCGTCACTGATCCCCCGCTTTCGTAACGTGCTTCTCATAGCCCAGAGACGGTATTGACCTCGACGTCCAATGCCGTTCAACTACTGCATGTTTCAAGCACCGAACACAGTGCAAGTCCAAATCACTATCGACGAGATCAAACCGAACGTCTGGCGACGACTGGTCCTGCCTTCGTACTGGACTTTGAAGCAGTTGCACCTCTCCATCCAAGCAGCTTTCAGCTGGTGGAACTATCATCTTCATGAATTTCAGATTGGCGGCTTGAGGTTCGGTGACGTCGAGCTTCTGACGGATGGCGACTGCAACGATGGATCGCGTGTTTTCGACTTCCGGGAAGTAAGTCTTCGTGACTTCCAAGTGGGATCGTCTTTCAGGTACCTGTACGACTTCGGCGACGGTTGGCGGCATACGATAATGATCGAGGCGTTTGCCACTGACGATAAGGTGCTCAAATTCGGCAGATGCCTCGAAGGAGCCAGAGCGCGTCCACCAGAAGATGTCGGCGGAACGTCGGGCTATGAACGCTTCTTGGAAATCATCGCAGATGAATCAGACCCGGAGCATGAGGAAACGCTGCGATGGTGTGGCGGTCATTTCGATCCGGAATGGTTTGACTTGGAAATTGTGAACAAGGATTTGCGCACCGCTTTACGAGCGAACTCCAAGCGCCGCCTCTACCAGCCGAAGGCCCCAGTTGTCAAAGCACCCTTGACATAGCACGACGAAAAACCACGACGGCGCGTGACCATGATTTGATGCGATAGCTGCACGCTAAGGCTCTTGGGATCTCCCTTCCCTGTCTTGTAGCTCAGCCTGATGGCTACGAGCGGTTTCGGCATGAAAAACCGAGCCCGACATGGATGCATCGATCGAAGCTGTATCCATGTCAGCTGTAATGCGGCCTCCCACGGCCAATGCTTGCGTCGTGTCACCGCCACACTTCCCGCGTCTTCCAGTCCATGGGAAATCGGAGCGAACTAAGTGTGACGTGCGGGCAGCCCGGGACCAATCTATCCAATCTCATTGCCCAATCGTTGCTGCGAAGCGATCCAAATTCGTCGATGAAAACGCCCCTTGCGCCTCTCAACGATGCGAACCAGGGGGGCTTATTTGTGCCGTCAAAGATGGCTCAAGTTCCAGCTAGAGCAGCACTAAGGCCCCGGATCAAACTTGAACCGGCGTCGTGTCCTGGACGTCATAGATGAGGGTTGAGAACCCAGATTTGAGCCTGTGATCGAGCAATGCCTTCATGATCTGAGCGCACGTCTCCGGGGTCGCTACAATCTTTCCTTGAGGATCGAACTGAATCTCGAAGCCATACTCAGCCTGATTGTCACGCAGCCGCTGCATAAACAACGGGTCCTTGTAATGTCCCTTATCGCGGATCGCGAAGGCACGCCGGAGTTGGATCTTGTTGTCGCCGACATATGCAACAAGCGGTGCCACATCCAAAAAAATATCAAGAAATTCTGGTTCTGCCTGGAGCCCGACGAACTCCTGACGCTGGTCACTTTTGTAGCGTAGGAATGACTCAAACGCATTTTTGGTTTTTACCAGAATCTCGCCGCCGAAAATGAAAAAATCAAAGTTCTTGCTAAGTTGAAAATGGGGGCGATCATCTAGCGCTAGTTGCTGATCCGCAAAATAGAGGTCCCTTACGTTCAATGCCCGTTTGGTTTTCCATCCGTCCTCGGTTTTCCGAACGGCATAAATTACCTGCGTCCCTATAATGAACTTCGCGACATAAAACTTGGCGTTGAGGAGGTGTTTTACCGCTGACGCCTTCTTCTGCGGCAATTCAGCTGCAATTTCATCGAGGAGCTGGTCAGCGTGGGTCTCATCGAACCCTATCGTGAGCGCACTTGCTTCGTTGTTTTGCGCAAGTAGCCCGTACTCCAGGACTTCTTCCGTCTTAGCGAGATCCCCTATGAGGATTTCCTTGAGGACGTCGTCTACCTGGTCAGTGGTATCTATCCACCTCCCGGAGTATTTCGGGGTGTCGGCGGCGGGGCCGGTCGGGCCTTTTACGGTCCACAATGTGACCTGCGCTTGTGCAAGGTCTAACGCCTTCAAATCTTCGAGAGCCGCCATCAGCCGGAAACCTTTATCGTACGTGCCTTGATAATCATTGTGTCTTGCACGGTTGCCACGTCCGTGCGCGTGTTTGGCTCGATATTGTCCTTCGACAGAGCCCAACCGGTGCGAGTTTGGTCGTTTCCGGGATAGAAATACGTAACCTCATAGAGGCGCCACCCAAATACGATTAGCAGTGGGTTCAATACCAGTTGCCCCGATCGATGCGTGATGACGAACATCCATCCGAGAAAGATGACGAGGCCAACGAGTTTGCCGGTGTCTTGATATTCAAGGCTCATAAACGAAACAACGTACGGTAGCGTATATGCCATAAACTCCGAGGGAACATATTTCACCTCCTGGATATCAACAGGCACCTTCGGCTTGATAGTCGTCAGTCCCAATAGCGACAGCAACAGACAGGCAAGACAAACCCCGAATAGAATAAGCGGGAGAGTGCCGTTCTTGAACGGAAAGACGCACTTCGCCGCATCGATCGGCCAGCAAAATGGAGCGATAGCCAACTCGTAGCGATAATCCTGAGCAAGCAAAATTAGGCTCAGCGGGAAATACGAGCCAAGGAATACGATCAACGATGCGATAAACCTAAACTGCAAGCACCCTCTCCTGCCGCCAGTCGAGCATGTACACAAAATGCCAACTACGTCTGAAAGGGCTTGCGAGTGAACAACTCATCGGAAGGACAATTGCCGCTTGTTTTCTACAAACCCCAACGGACGCCATCTCAAGCCCTCGAATCAATCCATGATGGCAAGCATAGTCTGACGGTCGCACAAAACGCGAGTAGTTGTTTCAGTAGAAATCGCCAGGTTCGGGCCTGGCAAAGTTAAATTTGGGATCAGGGAACTGTAAGTCTCAATAATTTTCGATTTGGCTTCTTCAGGTGGCCGATCCCGCAGCCCTGAAGACTGAATCCGACATCGGTAGTAACGTTAGTTCGCCTAGCTGACAGTGACCGCGCCGTCAGTCATCGCCATCCGGAATAAAGACCTCGTCTCTGACCGACATGACACGACCTACTGGTGGCTGGTGCCGGTTCAGGTGCCGATCGACCATGTTCCGGACATCACCGCTTATTCGTCTAGGAACTAGGATCAGCTCAGCATCGAGCGCTGCACATATCGCGTTCAAAGTCGAAGTTTCCGGATTGGCCTTACCTGCCTCAATCGTCGAAATCTTCCCTTGCGAAACTCCAGCTAGGTCGGCAAGCTTCGCTTGGCTCATATTAGCTGCTTCACGCACGATTCGAAATTTGCTGAAATCGACACCAAAGATCATTGCGCCCTCCCCTCTGTTTATTCCGTTTAAGGTATAGTCGAATTCTTTTATACCTTGAACGGAATAATTTGCGCCTAGCTGGTATCGCCTGCGATCTGACATCGGATCGCAAGGCGAGGCGGCAAGAATTTCTCGGGGGCTACAGTTGCTCTCCAAGCGTATGGTGATGGATTGCTGACCAATGGGCCTCAAGAGCTTGAACTAACCTAGCCATGTCGCCTTCCCCCAGGTCGGCCAGCGTTGAGTTGTTGCTGGCAAGATATTCTCGAAGGCGGTGGGAGGCACCAGACCGGAGGGCGTTGTTAGGATCAGTCGCCGAGGGACTAACATGTTGATGCAACAGTTGCTCACTATCAGGCGTATCGCTAGTCTTCATGCCTTCCCACCACCCTTCGGGCCATTATACCGGGCACAGGCGCCGCGATGCGTAAGCTTATTCGGCTTCAGGATGTGACAAGTGAACCTTTCCCTAAAACAGATGCCCTTCAACTCGCTCAGCCCAAGCAAAGCCGTACCATTGCCATTTGTGCTAAATTCATACGTGGTCTGATCGAGCCCTTCGATGGTTGACTCCGCCTTGCTTCGCCGATCCGCCTTTAGATAGACCGTCGCGCCGATCATGACATGACCAGAAAACAATCGGTATCGCCGAGGTACGCCACCCTCGCGGTCGGACCGCAAAAATGCCTCAACCGGTCCTCGATCAACCAGCGGCGTGTTTTCAAGTAACGTCCAGTACGTGAAGGTCGTGGCAAAGGTCAGGTTAGCAAGCAAAGGATCGTTGAAGTTTCGATCTGTGAAAAATACGTCTTGCGGGATTGTGAGCGGGGTCTCTTTTGCCTGATCGTTCATTTGTCTGACTTCAGGCTCATCTTCAGCGACAAAAACAGCAGTGGCGGATATAAAAATGTCGGCGGAATACATCTGCATTGGTGCAGGTCTCGGTTTCATTGAGAAAAGTGTCACCGGAAAAATCTGACGACGCAAGCGGCTTAACCCAAATTCTGCTCATAGGTCCCCGCGATCGGCAGGATGTCGTATCGATCAATGCTGCGGCAAAATCCGGCTCCAAAATTGTCTTATCGCAATCACGGACCAGCCCAATGCCGGAATATCTAATCGACACATACGCAATGGCGACCTTCTGGGTCACAGCGTCCACTGAAGAGGAAGCGGTCAATCACGTTAGAGGTCTGACTGAAGGCCTCGATTGTTACCAGGAGGATGGACGCGAAACCTGCGTCATTGGCTGCCGTGATCGATTGCCTTTTGGTTTTGCACTGCCTGCTTGCCTGAAGCCGTTGAACATGGCTCGGTTCTCTAGGCAATTCGTGAGCGATCTCCGCCCTAGAGCGGCTCGGCATAGTGCGATCGGGCAGGAGCAAACGGGAAATCTCGCAACCAGCTCAAAATGGCCATTTCTACTATCACCCAATCCATGATCTAACACACCAATGGCGATTAATAGCGATTGATGTATAGTGACCTCAAAACCCCGTTGGCTACGTGATCTCGTCCGATTTCTTCCCCTGAAAAGCCAGTTTGTTCTGACTGGCAATATCAGAGACCTTCAGGCTTATGAGACGTCGCCAGGCGCGATTGCCGCCATTCCGCTGCCGCTCTGCCTGGACATGGAGCTTCGAGCCTCCGGGTACAACGACGTGATCGTTTTCACTCCGTTGCTCGGCTTCAGCTTACCGGGTGGAAGCTCTTCTGCGGAAGATGCCCTGACAGTGATGGCCCGCAATGGCCTTGGGTCCGACAACACCGTCGGAATGGGCCTGGATGTTCTCAACAGCGTGCTCACCAACTTTACGGCTTCTACCGGCGATCCAGCAGTGCTTATCGTCAACTTCGCGTCGCGCTTGATTAACCGTGCAGATGCTCTTGCACCAGCTGAGCAAATGCTTTTCACGAAAGCCCAGATCGTCAGCCACACGTCTAACGCCCGGCCTGCTGGACCTGCACGCCGACCCTTCTACAACACGATCATATGGATCGCTGACCGAGAAACCGATTTACCCGACTGGCTCACGGTCGATAACCCGAAGCTGCGCCACATCTCGATAGCTGCTCCGGATAGTCTGACACGAAAGTCTCTGTCCAGATCGATGTTGCGGGCACTCCCAGATGCTCGCGATGTGCGACCCGAGGAACTCGATAAGTCAGCTGAGGCGTTCGTGAACCTGACTGATGGCCTCCTGCTCGCGGACATGAACTCAATCGCTCAGCTGGGGCGAAACGAAGGGCTGAGAGTATCAGAGATCTCAGACGCTATCAGGCGCTACAAGGTCGGAGTCACCGACGACCCTTGGCGGCAGATAGATCACGCGAGAATCTTGGGCGCCGAGGACTTCATCGCTTCTCGTGTGAAGGGCCAAGATCACGCCGTCGTCCACATGCTCGATATAATCAAACGAGCTGTAACCGGGATTGGGCGATCTTCTACAAACGGCCGACCGCGAGGCGTCGCATTCCTCGCCGGTCCGACGGGCGTCGGCAAGACTGAGTTGGCCAAGACGATCACAAGCCTCCTGTTTGGTGACGAGTCTGCCTACATACGGTTCGACATGTCGGAGTTCAGTGCCGAGCACGCCGATCAGCGATTGATAGGCGCTCCTCCAGGTTATGTTGGTTACGATGCGGGTGGTGAGCTAACGAACGCCATTCGCGAGAAGCCGTTCAGCGTGGTCCTTTTCGATGAAATCGAAAAAGCGCATCCGAAAATCCTCGACAAGTTCCTGCAGATCCTTGACGACGGCGTCCTAACCTCCGGGCGAGGTGACCGAGTGTACTTCTCCGAGGCAATCATCCTCTTCACATCGAACCTTGGAATTTACCGCACCGATAGTAGTGGTGTGCGAGTACAAAATGTCTCGTCGAACGACAGCCATGAGCTAGTTACTGAAAAAGTCCGCGAAGAGATTGATCGCCATTTCAAACTCAATCTCAACCGCCCCGAGATCCTCAATCGGATTGGCGAAAACGTTATTGTCTTTGACTTCATCCGACCTGCGGTGGCGGAGGCCATCTTTGAGGGCATGGTGTCCAGTCTTCTGGAAAGTACCCGGGCACTTGGCTTCAGCATTTCGATATCGGACACTGCCAAAACGGCGCTTAAGCAGAAATGCCTTGTTGACCTATCAAATGGAGGACGTGGCGTACGAAACATGGTCGAGGCGCACTTGGCCAACCCACTATCACGCGCCATTTTCGACATCGGCGCAGTCGATGGCGCTTTCGTTATAAGTGAAATATCTCCAGGCTCAGTCACCTCGTTGACGCTCGTTCGGCAATAGGAGACCTCATGTCAACGATCTCCTTGTCCCGTATCCATTTCCCCGTGACCACACTTGGTCCGGGAAATCGAATCGGAATCTGGATGCAAGGCTGCTCGATACGCTGCCCAGGATGCATTTCAGCGGACACTTGGGCGGCAGGTCGCGGCCAGACCACGATAGAGCAGGTGCTCCTCGCGATGGCCGACTGGTTTCCTCAAGCCGACGGCGTCACGATATCCGGCGGAGAGCCGTTCGATCAGCCAAATGCCTTGAACGAGCTACTGAGAGGCATCCGAACCTACACGAAAGCCGACATTTTGGTCTTTTCCGGGTATCCCTTCGAAAGCATTTCACAGCCTCTGGAGGGGATGACGGGTCTCATCGACGCCCTTATCTCAGATCCATACGAGGTCGAGGCACCGCAAACAAAAGCATTGCGTGGCAGCGACAACCAGCGCCTCCATCTCTTCACCTTACTTGGGCAGAATCGCCTCTCATCCTATGAGCGTCCGATCGGCTCTGAAGATCGCCGATTTGACCTCATGATGGGTGAAACTGGAGAAGTTTGGATGGCGGGCATACCGGCACGGGATGACTTCGAGCGCTTGGCAACGGTCCTGAACGAACAGCACCATCAAGTACTCACAACGCAAGATCGTTCGATACGCGGCCGGAGTGGAAACCTCAATGATTAGATTTTGCCCAAACTGCAAGACAGAGAGACCGCTCAGCGAGTTTTATTGCGAAGGCGTCCTCGACGATGGCGGCACTTGCAACTGGGACCTGACAACGGTCACCGCACGGGAGCCTGGCCAGCAGATCGAGGCTAATTCCGGGGTTACAACGGCTGTAGTTGTAGAGGCCGCCTCTCGGCTTTGCGCAAACGGACATGTGGTCGATGACGGTGATCTCATATGCATGGTCTGCGGTGCAGACGTCGTAGCACAGGCACCGACGGCTGAGGAATCATCAGGCCCAACAATCCCCGCTGATGACATGCCGGGTGAGGTTGTAACGGAAGTCGCGGGTTGGACTATCGAAAGCCGCCTGCCCTCTCCTAGCGCCGTTCGCGAGCGCTTCCTCGCAATTGAGAAGGACACCGAGCGGCGGGGCATTCTCACCCTCTACACGGACGGCTCGGAGCCTGATACCGCCGTTTACGACGCTGTAAGGAACCTGCCGGACGATCACCTACCTGTCATCTATGATGTCGGCCGGTGGCACGAGCGTGCCTACGAAATCGCTGAAGAGACCACTGGTGGAGACCTTGAGAGCCTCCGCTTCGACGGTCGCGATGTCGAGGTGATACGGACAATCGTGTTCGAGATCGCAAAGGCCCTTGGCTCCTTCTCGCAAGCTGGGCTTCGACACCGCGACATACGGCCATCGAACATCCTTGTCCGGTCGCTGCAGCCGCTTGATCTTGTGATAACTGGGTTTGGTTCGGCCAGACTTTCGGATTACGACCTCGACATCGTCGCGCCGTTGGACACGACCAGGTATATGGCGCCTGAAGCGATTGCAGGCGGGGTCGCGGCTGCATCGGATTGGTGGAGCCTTGGAATGGTCGCGCTGGAAATTGCTACAGGCGGGACGTGCTTTGACGGGGTAAATGAGCAAGCGTTTCTCATCCACGTCCTGACCGACGGCGTAGACATTCCCAACAACCTTGACCCGTCGATCGAAGTTCTGCTGCGAGGCCTACTGGTGCGGGACCACCGCGAGCGCTGGCAATGGAATGAGGTTCGCTCATGGTATGATCGAGAAGTCGTCGAGGTCCCGCAAAGCTCCATGCGCGATGCCGACGTCGAAGGTAAGGCAGCCATTATCTTAGCGGGTAAACCCTATCGAAAAGCCTCCGCATACTCCCTTGCTGCTGCCGAACCAGGAAATTGGGATGAGGCCCGGATCCAGGTCGCTCGCGGTGTCATCGCAACTTGGGCTCGGGACGCAGGTCTGGAAGACAACGTCCAATCGGCCATCAGACGTTTGTCCCACACCGAAGGCTTGTCGGACGATCTCCGTCTGTCCTTGGCTTTGAAAATTCTGCATCCCGCGATGCCGCTGATCGTAAAGGGTAACATAGTCACACCTGGCTGGCTTCTTGATCACCCGGCTGAGGGCACGGAGCTGATATTCGGGCCAGCGGCCGACATTCTAGCCAGACTTGATGCCGAACTGTGGCTACAGCGGATGAAGCAACGTGGTATCTCGGTGCGCGAGAAGGCGAAGCAGTTCGCGATCGCACTCAACGAAGAAGACCTTCAGGTTCATCTGCTGGCCAGTTCGAAAGCCCGACTTGCAGCTCTGTGGTCTGAAAAACGTCGTATCCTGCCGGACACCGATCACCCCGGCCTCAATTCGTTGATCGAGAGGCGGCAAACCACCGACGAGGACTTCATACTTCTGCTCGCCGCTGAAGTCGGACAATTCCGTTCGGTCGATGACATCTTGGAGGAGGCAACAGCTACCGCCGACCGAGCTGGCGTCGCGCTCTTCGACCGTGAGCAAAGCCGCGAAATGCTAGGACGGTCTCGCCGCGATCTTCATGCATTAATCGATCAACGTCTTGCAGGATTTGCTCGTTGCAACGTTGAGCGTGTCGATGAGTGGGCCGATCAATTCCGCCTAGATAGGCGGATAGGCCTCGACCGCGCCCTCGTTCTTATATCAATTCCGACGGATGCTTGGCAGGAGCCGCCAAAGCAAAACTATGTCTCTACGCTGCTGGATTACTTTTCAAAGAAAATCTCCGGTAGCATCCTACGTGGGCCGCTGACCCGAATGGTGATAGGTAAGACGACGCCACGCGTTGACCTCTACGAGCTTGGCACTGCTCGGCGGCCTGCCCCAGCCTTGCTGGATCACATCCTTGCCCGAACAGATCGTTCTGTAGATTTGGATCCAGCTGCCTTCAGCGCTTCGGAGACCCTGGAACGCCGACTTCGCTCACTTCACGCCCATGCCACGCTATACAAGCGAGATACGGGTATCGACGGGCTCTACCTTGGGTTCCCGTTCCTCATTCATCGCGACGATCGTCGGAAGCCGAAGATCGCTCCCATCCTGCTATGGCCGGTGAAACTTGTTCCCGAAGTTGGTAACCGGGGTCATGCCACCATTGCCTTCGACCGGGATCGCGACGAAGTCCGTCTAAACCCTGCGTTCGAGGGGATGATTGGCATTGATGCCTCCAGACGCTGGCAAGAGGCGGCCAATGATCTACTCGGCAGGGCAACTCTGACGGCCGCCGATGTGGTGGATGGTTTTGGTGGCCTGGCAAAAGTCGACGGGCGCACTTTGGCCAAGTTGCCCGGCAAGGACGCAGATGCGGCTTTTGGAGAAAGTGCGATCGCTTGTTCCGGTGCTCTGTTCCATCTCGCTTACATGGGTCAGGCGATCGTCGAAGACCTTCGCCAGATGAAGAGCAAGCAGTTGACCGGAAGTGCTCTGGAAACTGCTCTCAAAGTGACGGACGCGCCACCACAGTCGACGGTCCGCGAGAAGCCTGCGGAAATTGATCGCTTCTTCACCGTGGCGAGCGATCCCTCCCAGGAGGCAGCGGTCCTCGAAGCAAGGTATGCGCCCGGCCTTCTCATCGAGGGCCCTCCTGGCACGGGTAAGAGCCAAACCATCGTCAACATGGTCGCGGATGCTATTGGCCGAAAGAAAAGCCTGCTGGTGATTTGCCAGAAGCAGGCAGCGCTTGAAGTCGTGAAGAAGCGGCTCGAAGCCGAAGGCCTCGAAGATCGCATCTTCATGGTCACCGACGTTAACCGTGACCGAGAGCCGATCATCAATGCCATTCGTGCTCAGCTGGAATCTCTGCATGGTAGCCGAGCGAATGAAGGATGGAAACGCGATAGGCAGAACCTCGCGACCCGAATACAGGCCGTTGAGAGCGACTTGAACAATCACCATGAGGCTCTCCATAAGGTCGACGACCAGATCGGTCTTTCCTATCGGACGCTCCTTGGCGAACTCATCGGACTAGAGACGCCTACCCCGCCTCTCGACGTTCCTGCACTTCGGCGATCGCTCAGCGCGTTAAGCCCTATCGAAATCGAGACGTTGGTTGAGGCATGCGCTCCCCAGGCCAGATACTGGCTTCCCGCCAGGTTTGAAGGAAATCCGCTTGAAGCGCTGAAAACATTTACGGCCGACGCTGCAAATTCCGCCGCTTTTGATGAGGAACTGGCTGCCTTTGCCTCCAGTGAAGCGGAACGTCTCACCGTTCTTGCTCGTACCGATCAGGCTCTGGCGATGGACGATCCTGCTCCGTATCGCACTTGGTACGACCACAACGACACAGCTTTTTCCGCACTTGATGACACCGACCGTGGTGAGTTGGCTCGATGGTATCGGCTCTGCACTCATCAAAATGGCACAACCAAAGCCCTGACCGGGGTCAGCCGTCTGAGGCAAGTCGAAAAGGCCATAGGCGCACTGCAGGGAAAGCCGCCGAGCGAGCCGTACCGCAAGCAGACGATCGATCTTACTGATGAGGATCTGGAGACTTGGGGTATCGAGGCCGCTTCACTGGTCAAAGTTCCCTCGACCCTCGGCGCACTCAATCCAATTCGTTGGCTGCGCTTACGAAAGGTCAAGACGTTCCTAAGCTCGCAGGCGTTGGAGCCGCCGGACATACCAGCTTTCAACGCTGCACTTAATTGGGAGAAGCAGCTTCGCCCCATCCGACGCGATCTAACGGCAACGCTCCATTTATTTGGCGAGGCGGCACTCGTCACGGATGATCTGTTAAGCAACGACATTGCAGCCATTGCCGCTCACCGCGCTGAAGCTATTGAAAGCACCCAATCACTGGCCGACAGGGCAATGACCTTTCCCCGCCGATTGGACTTGGAGAAGGTTATCGCTTCAGCTTCGCTGTCGGAATATCAGAAACTACGCGACAGCGCTCAGCAGGCCTTCGAACGTTTTGAAGCAAAGCAGTTCAGTCGTGCATCTCTGGAAATCGTTTCTCAATGGTTCGGATCAGGTTGGTCAGCCGACAGGCTCAAGGCAATTGAGGAAGACGGCGGGAACAGCGGCTCAATCGCGAGTATCGTCCAGGGAAGGCCAACGCTTGAGCCCTTTCAACGCTTTCGAATTCGAGCGAGTGCTCTTTCGAGCCATGCGTTAGAAATCTTCAAGCTTCTTCGTCCGAAAGCATCCGAGCTAGCGGAGATCCCTGTCCATCAGCTGGAAGAGGAAGTCAGGAGGATCATTAAGCGTGAAGCCATGCTCGCCTGGAAAACTCGCTTGGAGAGTGAGGATCCGAGACTTCTTTATGAAACTCCCGAACTTGAGGCGAAAGTCCGTTCAGTTGAAGAAGCAGAGACGGCAATGCGACGGGCGAACCGGCAGATGCTGACGCACGGGATCGACGCTGCACGAGTGTCGTCGCAACGAGATTGGGAGCCAATCACCCGGTTGCGCGGACAGCGGGCACAGCGCCTGCGTGAATTCCTTGAAAAGGGCCCAGACCTGGGGCTGATGGAGTTGCGCCCCGTCTGGCTCATGAACCCTGACGTGGCCAGTAGAATACTTCCGCTCCGTAAAAGCATGTTCGATACGGTCATCTACGACGAAGCGTCGCAGATGCCCGTCGAGTACGCCCTTCCCACACTGTTCCGGGGCGAAGTCGTTATCATCAGCGGCGACGAGAAGCAGATGCCACCGACGGCGTTCTTTGCCAGCAAGGTCGAAAATGACGAAGCCGATGTGTTCGACGGGGATGATCTCGACGAGGATGCAACGGAAGTCGAGCGGGAAACCTATAACGAAAGCTGGAACCGTCGTGAGATCAAAGACTGCCCAGACCTTCTCCAGCTAGGCAAGTCAGTTCTGCCGACCACCACTCTGCAAATTCATTATCGATCCGCTTACCGAGAGCTGATCTCCTTCTCGAACGCCTCGTTCTACGCAAACCGCCTCAGCGTGCCGGTTCGCCATCCAGACGAGGAAATCCTTCGTGCGAAGCCTATCGAAGTCATTCGGGCGGACGGGATCTATATCGATCAAACGAACGAGATCGAAGCACGCAGGGTTATTGACGTCCTTGTTGATGTTTGGAGGAAGCCTGGCCGCACACCAACGGTGGGTGTTGTCACATTCAATCGTAAGCAGGCGGATCTAATCGAGGATATCCTCGAAAAATATGCCGAAGGCGACGACTGGTTCCGAGCAATGCTTGCCAAGGAGCGTGATCGGCATGAAGGTGGTGAAGATGTAGGGTTTTTTGTCAAAAACGTCGAGAACGTTCAAGGCGACGAGCGTGACTACATCATTTTCTCTTCGACGTTTGGGAGAAATCAGCAGGGAACGTTCCGCCGAAACTTTGGTGTATTGGGTCAAAAGGGCGGCGAACGTCGACTGAATGTTGCGGTGACCCGAGCACGGGCCAAAGTCATCATGGTGACGTCTATACCCGTGAACGATGTATCTGACATGATGAGCAGCCGTCGGAAGCCCAACATTCCCAGAGATTACCTTCAGGGTTACCTCGAATATGCCCGCACTATATCCGACGGCGAGTTCGACAACGGTCGCAATCTCCTCGCTAGCATGACGATAGAACGATCGGGATCACAGCACCGGGACGGTGACAGCCTTGATGGCTTTGCGTCTTCGGTTGCTGCGTACCTGACGGAGCTTGGAGTATCTTCGAACCAGGTAAATGACGGCAGCGCCTTTGGTCTCGACTTCGCTGTCGAAGACCCGTCGACTGGCCTATACGGACTTGGCATCGAATGCGACGCGCCACGCCACCGCATACTGGACAGTGCGAGGGCGCGTGAAATTTGGCGGCCATCGGTACTTCGTCGCTCGATTCCGATCATCCACCGCGTGTCGTCGCATGGATGGTACCATGCCCGCGAAGAGGAGCGGCAACGCCTACGGCTTGCGGTTGAGAACACTGTTCGCAAGGAGGCGGCAGAATGAGCGGTCCGAAGGTTGTCAGGATTGTCACACGCGAAGAGATCATAGCCATCTGTGAGAGGCAGATCGCTATGCTAAAGGCTGCGGTTGCTCAGTGGCAAAAGGTCGGAGAGCGCAATGGCGTTCTAGCGCCCGAGGACATTGACATTGCAAACACTCGCGTAACCGCCATGCAGCAGCTCCTTGCAGCCGATAAATTCGTGGAGCTTCAAAAGCAGGTTCCGCTTGAGATCGGCTTTCTCACTTCGGACGTAGAGAGGCGCGTTGCTGCGGTTGCTGAAAGGAAGGCTGCTGCCCGGAAGGAAGCGCGGCAGCTGGTGAGAGCAGCCGCATCCCTATCGAGCGCATTGGCGGCGAAAGGACTTGTAGTCCCACCTGCCCTTCTGCGGCCAGAGACCGTCAAACAAGAGGAGCTGCGTCAGGCGGTCCGCCAAGGCTTTGGTTTGCTTCAACCGTCCACCGCTCCTGCAGCCGTCACCGATAGGCAACGCAATCTGGCGTCGCGGCTAGCCGGAGATGACAAGCGCTCGACCCTAGCTGAATGGCTGGCTGGCCAAGAACGTCAGCTAGCAGACGACCCGGGCCTATTGATCGTAGAGCGCAGGTACGAAGAACTGCACGCCCTAGACCCTGAAGTATCCCAGGCGTTCGCAGACCGCCTAGACAAGCTGGCGACAGATGACTCTAATCGACGTCCACTGCTGATCGATAGCTTGGCGCTCGACATCGGGAATGCCCATAAGGCCGCCGTGGCAAAGACGGCTGCCATCGCGGAGCTGCGCGGGATCGAGGGCGAGCTGAAATATCTTGGAGACCCGACGGTAGAACCGCATCTCCAAGCGATTGCTCGCCTGCTACAAGAGAAGGCCGACCTCCCGGCGATCCTTGGTGAAATTGGCTCATCGAAAGAGACATTGCTGGCACTGGTCGAGCGAAGAGCCGCGATTGAGCGCCGACGCGCCATCCTCAACGGCCTGTCGGACCTCGGATACGAGGTGAAAGAGGGCATGGAGACAGCTTGGGTTGAAAACGGTCGGGTCGTCCTCAAGAGTACCAAGACACCGGCGTATGGCGTCGAGGTAGGTGGAAATCCTTCGATATCCATGCAGGTAAGGACGGTCGGCTTCGAAATTTCAGGGGTCGCCCGCAACACAGTTGGCGACATAGCAGCGGAGACCGAGTTCTGCGGGGACTTCTCAAAACTCCAGGCGAGGTTGGCCGCAGATGGCGGGGCGCTGGAAATCATCAAAGCTATGGGTATCGGTACCACCGCTGTGAAGACGTTCGCACTGGACAGCGAGGCGAGCAGTATCTCCGAGGTAAGGCGAGCGACACCAGGGACTATGTCTCGCCAGTAGGTGTATTGATCCGACTTTCCTATTGCCAGGACGTGTGCCAATCTTTCAGCCTCGCTTCTGTCGGACGTCCAGTTCAACATAATATGTGGGTTATGGCCGAACTAGTGACAGCCGCCTTTACAATCACCGCAGCTGATCGCCAAGGACTACTACTTCTGAGGTGCCGTTCAGTAGAGGCGCCAGCCGAAGTGATAAGTTCGTTGTCATCGGTTCAGCAACGAATGTCCGCTACCACCGTTGATTGCTTTTTTCATTTCCGGTCCCAACTATTGTTCTTATGCGATCGCTACAGACGGGGCTTGATCCTCTCGGGCACATTATACGCCTGGACCGTGATCGTGATCTCCCTGTTCGCATCATCCTTGTGTCCGAAGAGATAGGTCCAGCTGCTCTCGGAGCGCTTCTTGGTCATTTTTTTGAAGTTCGGGTGGCTCGGCGTCGCTTCCTCGATCTTGGCGAGAACCCCCCCAAAATCCTTGTTACGATTGAAAACCAGGACGGCGGCCTTCGTGTCTCGCCAGCTCAAATAGGAAAGAACCTGGTCCAAGGTTTCAAGATATCCCTTTTCGCCAGTCCAGAACTTGCACTCGCCCACGAAGATGTTCTTTCCGTCGACCTTGATTAGGATGTCGGACTTGCCCTCGTAGTTGAAGGTTTCTGCCGTTGCGGCGCCAGAGTATTGGCCATTAAGCTGAACCAGGAAATGCGTTCGTAGGCTTTCCTCATCTATCTCGCGAAATGCACCCGGGCTTTGCTCCATAACCCCGACCATATTCTCCAGAACCGAGAGAATATGCTCGTAGTCGTCGCCGGTGAGGATCGGCTCTGGTTTGAATGGTTCACGAGAAGCCACGGGCTTGGGGACGCCCGGGCGAATGACCCGGCGCACTGACGTTGCTGCGAACGTCTGGCTGGCGCCGGGGCGCTCCTTCATCTTGAACCCCAGGCCTGCGACGAGCGACTTATCTTTGAGAAGTTTCTCTTTGCGGCGCTCAATCGCCTGTGTCGCTAGGCCTTGCAAGCTCGCATTGTACGACTTCGCGTCGTTCGCGAGCCATCCAAGATGCTCGTTGATCGAGTTCACGAGACGGTCAATTTCCTGCCTCACCCGTTCCGCAGTTAGATCGGTGCCCGTGATCGAGAATGAAACGACACCGTCACTGACGACAGCCATGGGATTGCTGAAGTTTCGGGTAGATGGCTGGATGTCAAAGCCAATTTTGTTCCCGGTGAACGGGATTTCCACATCGACCGCTGTTCCCGTAATGTAGTGCGGCCGAGACCGGTCCTCGATCCACCTATTATGGTCACGGCTAATGTCGATTTGCGTCTCGCGCTGTTCAACGACAAGATCGTCGGGGTAGATTTTCGGCACATCGAAGGCCATATCGCTGGCGTGATATCGAGCAAGATCAGTCGTCGACGTATTGAGCAGTTCATCGCCATTTATCCGCTCAATGGCTTCCAAAAGCTGCTTTTTCCATTGCTCTTGGGTCGCGAACCAATCTCCTTTGCTGAAGAGATGTTCCGCTGCTCCATTTCGACGACCGCGCATTATCCTGTGCTCCAATCCAAATACCCGGCGTGATTGTATACTAAGGGATTGGCTGAATATCGGAATTCGTCGTATCCGCCGAGTTCCGCACAGGAATATTAGAGAGGCGTTCCATTAAACGCGCGGGGAGCAACACCACCCGCCCTGTACTACCGATCCATACCCGGATACCGGCCGGTATCCGATTATTGCTGGCGCAAAGAGGTCTAGTCGCCCCCTGCGACTTTATAGCCATGCTTCTAACTCAGTCTTCAACTGGGAAGTCGTCAATTTCTTCACCCGCTCCCGGTTGAATGACAGGTTCTCTCCATCAGCCAGTAGCGCCACGAGCAACTCCGCATCGGGCATCAGATACAGCTTCGCCAGCCTCGCACCCAATGCTCCGTTCGAGAGTGTAATGCTCACGATACTGGCCTGAATAGCCTTAACAATGGGATCGTTCAAAATTGGTGCTCCAGGCGACGTGTCGGCGAAGATGTACATCGTCGCGGCGATCACGACGCTAGTCCGATGCCATTTCACAAGCGTTGCCCTAACGCATTGACATCATGGTCATCGGGCGCACCGCCGAAGGCCTCGCTACATCTTCATACCCGATTTCAAATTGACACGCTTAAGGTGAAGACTCTCGCAGGCGGTCAATCTTCCCTCACTTTGACCGGCTCGCTAAGGTCGCGCTTTATATATTGGGCGGCCGACGGTACTGCTCCGGAGGAAGTTCGGTTTTGCTCCAATATGACGATGAGCACTATTGCCAGTTACAAGGATGATCTGTTGGAACAGGCTGCACATGGGTGGCTATTCCAGACCGCCTCAGACCACGCCACGACGCTCACTTCCATACGAGAAAAGTCGGAGCTGCTCGATCGAATGCAACCGCTCCGCGATAGGTAAAGGGAAATGCCGGAGCCGAGTGCCCTCGACTAGTGCTCGAACCAATAGCCAGAGAAGAGTTCTTCGCATTCTACGAAGAACTTATTGAGGACTGCAAACGGCACGGTTTCACGACAGCCGCCTTCCCCATATGAAAAACCGAAAACGTATACGGGATGAGGTGCCACTACTCGATCGATGCGGTTTGTCCGGAACCAAATGACCAGATCCGCATTTTAACGACAGTAGGCATCGTTTTGGCTCTCCGGTCGTCCGATGTCTGCCCTTGGTGATGGACGAAAGCTCGTGCGGTGGTGGCTCCTTCCGCACGGGCTTTTTTCGTTCGGGTCTGCTACCGCCGATCCCATCGCTCTGCGACGTCCGTTGCCGATCTAACAGACTCAATCCCGATTAGATCGGATGATGGGAAACGATACTCGCCTCCGTCTTGGCTTACTAAGTAAAGGCCGTCCGGTGACAGCATCACCATCGAGCACAAGAACACACGCTCGACATCGTCTTGGAAGACCGTAACGATGTATATGCTGTCCATGTAGATGCCCCGGTCCCCATACGATCATCCCACGTAGTCGAAAGACTGAAACAAATCGAGTCTCGCTAGCAAACAACGTCGTTTATTAGATCAATCGAATATGCTTGCTACAACGGCTTTAAGATCGAGATTTGATTGCCCGGGATAAGTTGAATAAACTTCTGTGCCTCCATTAGACAGACAGCATCTATGATTGCTTCCGGGTCGAACCCCATGTCGATGAGCGGTGCCCCGATGGCGTAGATGTTGACGTTATCGCCCGGCTTCAAATCAAGCTTCCGCAAGCACTTAATGACAGCTTCCACCGCGTCCATGAAGCGCTACTCCCGAACGAACCGTGGCCGCCATCCCCCCGCTCCGTAAGAAACGAACATCGATGCTATCAGTAGCTGTCCATGTAGGAAGGACGCGTCGGCAATGACGTGCCTAAGCGCGGCAACAGCATCGCCTTCGTGCGCGGCCAGTAAGGCTTCCGCATGATCGATCTCAACGTCATTCGTTGTTACGGCTTGGATAATTGCTGACATCTCGCACCTGATCTGGAAGGGTAATGTTCTTGTTGTGTTCTCTTAATTCATATGAGTCAACGGCTTCTTCCGCACAATTAACAATCGGAACTAAACTGACGGTTTGTCATTTCCTCTACAACCATAGGAAAGACTTCATGCCTTATCTGGCCAGTTCCAAAAGACGCACACCCGCCCCGCCCCCCTCGATCAAACCTCACCAAAACCATCTAATGACGGTTGTTTTAATGAGCGTGATGATTGCAGCAGTCTGCTTGACTTCCGCGTTGTTGGCGT
Organism: Rhizobium sp. Leaf306; assembly: GCF_001423425.1. GTDB lineage: Bacteria > Pseudomonadota > Alphaproteobacteria > Rhizobiales > Rhizobiaceae > Neorhizobium > Neorhizobium soli. The sequence continues at coordinate 207,058 of NZ_LMNX01000002.1, read as the reverse complement.
AAGCGACAGAGCGATCCCCCCCCCCCCTCACTACTACAACTCACTGACTAAAATTAGCAATTACGAATACTCGCATTAATGGCAAAATTGGTATGATTCGATCAGGGGTTTGAGATGGCCTTCAGTGAAAACGACGTTCCTAACTTAGGGTTCTACAACTGGAACGTGGTGGATAATTGCCTTACAGGCGATGTGATATTCGCCAGTCTCTACGGGTTCACTTTGGATGAGGTGGTTAGAGGTGTGACGATCGAAGACGTCATGGCACGCATCATCCCCGGCGATCGTGAGAGGGTGGCTTTTGAAGTCCACACCGGCATACTCAGTGGTGAGGCTGGCTCCATCTGCTACACCGTATTTGACGGCTTTCGGATGAAGAAGGTCATGTCGATCGGCAGATGCCTACACGATACCACGGGCTTGCCCTCATTCTACACCGGCACGATTTTCGAGCGACCGGATCGGCAGCAGGACGTTCAGACAGAGGTTGCTGGCCATAATGTCGTGCCGTTCCAGCGACTATCTCGCTCGAATGGGGTAGCGCCTTAACAACACCTTGAAAAATATCTTGTTGGCAAAAAGTCATACCTGCGGAACCAGTCACGAACATCTGTAGAATCAACGGGAACCCTGCCTCTTAGCGCGGGCTACTCGTAAACCTCGCAACGCGAGAAGGGGTCCGGTTTGCGTCCCCTAAGCATGAAAATAATGAATTGGGTAAAGATTAGCTTTGCCACCTTATGCAATGGCTATCCTGAAGGTAACTGCTTGACCCTGCCAGATCCGATCGACACCATTGGATACGACTGCCGATCTCTGCGATCCGCTGTATTGATCTGAATGGCGAAGTGAGAAAACTACATCGGGCTGTGTGACCCCGTACCGAACGATATTCCAGTGTCTGAAGTGGTGCACGTCATCAACCGACCACCACGAATTTCGTCAAGATGAATTTCCAGAACCCCTGCCCAGCAAGCAATTCCGGCTGCTATATGCTCGTTATTTCGTCAGATGCCGGAATAGTGCGTCGTACCGAAAATAAAAATGTCGTCAGATTGAGGAAATCTGGAAACCGCTTGACTGACAGGGCACGTCGCACTTTTCGGCAGATCGAAAAGGGGAAGGCTGTCATGGAGACAGAACCTTCCAAGTCGGAGGTCCGGGTTTGGCTTCGGACCAGCCAAAGCACTATCAACGTCACCGTTATGACGCAAGCTCACCAACAGGCTGCTTCAACGATCGGGGACTTGGGAAGGCCAACTCTCATCAGCCTTCCCGTTGAAACGGACGCTCATGCGGGGAGCATGTTGAGGGCAACCGTTCCAGGTAGAGACAATGGTTCTGACGTCCTACCGCTGAACCAGCGTCACTCGTTGCCATAGCCGGAGGAATCAACTCTCGACAACAACATAAGCGTAACAATGAACAGTGTGGGGAACAATGGTCAGATGCGCTTGGTGGCAGCAGATCATCATAGGAAGGATTGTAGCGGAGCATGTCGGGAGCAGGTACCAATTACTGCCGACATGCTCGCTGAGCTACTGGTATTGCGGCACCAGACGCAGCACGAATATGAGTGATTCTGGTTAAGGAAGCATTGTGGGCTGGAAGCCCCGCTATCTCGCGGGATATAGGCGAAGGGCAAGCCGAATAGCCCTGACCTGCCCTCGCCGTTTGAGAAGATCGCAACTTGTAGGGAACGAAGCTTCAAGCCGTCACGATAGATATGACAACGCCTCACAACCTATCAGTGACGGTCAACCCGAGCAAGAGACAGATAATTACCAGTGGAAACCTTCGTGTCCGCCGTCTCCAACGTGAGGCTGATGATCACCGAGCTAACCAAGAAGGCAATGGCTGTGATCTGATACCTTTGCCTTCTTGGAAGCCGACAACGACCGAGACGTTCATGCTTGAAACGCCCGCCCCGGTCGTCACGCATCTCGGCAAGGCGTTGCCAAGACGCTGACTGGTTATCAGGCTTTTGTTTAAGGAATTATTGCGGGCTCATGACCGGTCTTACCCAACCGGTCGTCGTTTTAGCGGGCATGTCGGTAGCCGGTAACTACCAACTCCAACACGCCCGCTCCACCAGCTGGAACGGCATCCCAGAGGCATGTCGCCGACCACGAGGGGGTGTCGTGCTGGCAATGCACTTATATTAGAATATCCTATTAAAAAAGTAACAGCGGCCTTCCTGTGAATGACGCTCCGCCGTCATCTAGCCATTGAAAGCGTTGTTGATACTTCAGCGTGGCCGCATATCTAAGCAGGACAAGGGAGAGACGGGCATGTGCAACCTCTACAATTTCACGACCAACCAGCAGGCCATCAGGGACTTCATCAGCATCACGCGGTTTCGGGAAGGAAACCTGCCACCGTCGATCAACGTCCACCCGGATCGCGAAGGACCGATCATCCGCGTGGACACCGAAGGCGAGCGCGAACTGACGATTTCGACCTGGGGCATGCCGACGCCTGAAGTGCATCTCGACGGTAAGCCAGACCGAGGCGTAACTAACGTTCGCAAGACGTTCCTTCCCCACTGGCAGCAGTGGCTCCGCGTCGAGAACCGCTGCCTCGTTCCCGCGACGGCATTCAGCGAGTACGAACAGTCGGCTGACCCGGCCACGGAAAAGAAGCCGCTTCGGTGGTTCGTCGTCGGCGAGGACAAGCCGCTGTTTATGCTTGCAGGCATCCATACGAAGTGGATCGGCTCACGGGGACCGATCAAGGCGCCGCGCGAGGGAGAACACGACCTCTATGCCTTCCTGACGACCGACCCCAACGAGATCGTAAAACCTATCCATCCGAAGGCCATGCCCGTTATTTTGACAACGGAGGAAGAATGCGAGATTTGGTTGACCGCGCCCTGGAGTGAGGCGAAGGCCCTTCAACGCCCCCTGCCCGCCGACCGAATGATGGTATTGCCGCGTTACACGGAGGTCGGTGGCCTCGGTAGCTTGCCGACATTGACGAAAGACCTGTTCGGCTGATCTTGCGTGGCCACGTCTCTGCGGTAAATTTGGAGCTGGCTGGATCGGCGCTGTAATAACGACCTGCAGAACGTATGCGACATTCCACGTACGACCGGATAATCTAATCGACCGCCGTACGAACCTAGAGTCCCGTAAGGATCTGATCACTTCGAAGAAAAGCCATTGTCGGAATCGCTAAATTAGGTTTTGGTGTTGGTTATAAAGGGGTCTGTCATGGGAAATATGCACAGCGGTCTGATCGAAGTCGTGCTCAACGGTGCAGGGTTCTACTCCTGGTCTTTGACAACGAACAAGCTTACAGCGGATTCGGCATTTGCGGCTATCTACGAGATAAGTGAAGCCGATCTGGCGAAAGGGATTCCAGTCGAATCTATCCTTGAACGTATCGTTGCCGATGATCGCCCTCGCCTTGCCAAGCGCATCCACGAAGTCATTCTTGGAGGGAAACCCTTCGTTTCGCCCTATCGAATCCTGACTAGCGATGGGAGTATGAGATCGCTTCTGAGCATGGGGTCTTGCTCGCACGACGACGACGGTGTGCCCTCGATCTACTCGGGGATCGTGCTTGTAGCAGAGAACGTCGAGATAGGGCTCGAATCTGCCGGGCTCGAAAGCCACATAGGAGCCGCACTCAATCTCGCGAGGAACGACGGACTTGAACTGACCGAACGCTACTTGTCTTCGGCACTACGGTCGCTCTCTTCAGAAAAATCGTAGAACTTACTCAGTTGTCTGAGCACTCGAAGGACCATTTCCCTCTTTTCAATGCGGGCATCCTCATCACCTACGGTACGGATTGAAGCTGTCCGAATTCGTACAATCAACTCCGCCAACTTTTCTTCCTCGTTCATGTGCATACCAATGCTCAGACTTACATGGCCATAGCGTGCATCGCGGTTGAGCTATGGCTGTGACGCAAGTCGTAAGCGAGACAGAACAGCAGTCGAGTTGGCACGGAGTAAAGAGTTCACGCCGATGGGATCGGACGGTTAGTATTATGAAATCGGGTCGTCAGAAGGCCAGTCGTTGGCATGTTCCTTGACGTATCGGGTACCGTCTGCCGCAGAATTGATAATTAGGTTGTCGGACGGTTCGGGGGGCTTCGCCCTAACAAAAGTGGCTTGATCTGCTGATTGCAGAGTCTGTCCATTCCCTTCTGCTAGTATGCCGTCTTGACGTTCTAACTCGCGCTCGACAACTTCATGGGATCGCTCTGCCGGATCTTGCTCTGCTAGTACGGTCTCTTCGATCATTATATTCTCCTTTCCGCATAAACCGACCCGATCATTTTTCGTTCCCTAAAGGAGCGTTGATCATCAGTTGCCGTGCGTCACTCAAGCGACAACGGACTTGGGTTTCCCGGACGGAAGAACGCGAGAGTTCGATAACCGTGCCGTGAAGTGACTCGATGGCTTCTCGACGCCGCCTGCTCGCGGGCGAGATGTTGGCTTTGCGCGTATCCGGGAGTTAGGGGTCAGAGAAGACTTCTGGCAGAGAAGAGATACCTCTTCTGCAGACTTCTGAGTGATGAATGACGGTACGAAACGTAAAGTCGCGGAGCGGTCATGACTGGGCAGGCGAAGGCGAGCCGCCCGTAGCGGCACGATCCAGTTTCGGGAAGTCACTTACAGACAGAAAGCGGTGTGTCGCAACGCCCGAACCGACCGGGCAAACGGCTCATTTCATTGGCGAGAAGTGAGGCTCGCTGCCCGCATGAAGCGTGGTCCGTCTGCAGCGAGCCTCGGCTGCAGTGCCCGGGGTGGGGCACGACGGCACCTGTTGGAGGACGCCTTGCACGGTCAAGAAGGGGCGATCCGACTATCAGAGGAAATCGACGCTGATCCGCGAGAACTGCTCGATCATGCCTGTCGCCTCGGGCTAGAGGGCATTGTCGGCAAAGATCGCGATAGTTCTTATCGATCCGGCCGGAACGGTGATTGGGTCAAAATCAAATGTGTACAATCTGAGGGCTTTTTCATTGTCGGCTACGAGCCGTCAAGCTCGTCGCCGTTCTCGTCGCTCCTGCTGGCTGCGTATCGAAGCGATCAACTGGAGTATGTCGGAAGCGTGGGAACTGGTTTTACGGCCCGCCAAGCGTCCGAACTGCGGTCGATGATGGACCGCCTGACTTGGAAGCGGAAAACGCCCCCTGTGCCCTACGAAGACAAGCGTAACGTTGTCTGGATCGCGCCGACGTTGATAGCCGAGATTGAATATCGAGCGTGGACGACCAATAGGCAACTACGACATGCCTCGTTTAAGGGGCTGCGAGAGCGGCAAGACAACGCGGAGGTCTACCGCCTCGATAGTGAAAACTAGGAGCAAGCCGTGTAACTTCCGATCAACTATATTCAAATGTGGTGGTGGACCTGCGGTAATGGGCAGAGCAAGTTTAAATAAACTTGCTTGTCTGGAGTTGCCTGATGATCCGCTTCTTCTCGGGCTTCGCCCTACTGATTGTCCTTTCGGTTTTTGTGATCCCGACTTTGTTAGTCGCTACCGGCACTCCCCTGGAGGTCGTTTATGTTGTCCCGTTCGCACTCGGTGTCATCATCACGATAAAGCGCCTTAGCGGAAATGAACCTCGAAAAGGCGACGAACTTGCTACCAAGTTTGGGCTGTTAGTGGCAGAGCGGATTAGTAAGACCTTCGATTTACAGCCTCGGTCAGAGCCTACCAGCGAGGAAAGGCTGATCGCGGCGGCTGTGGGAACAGCTGCTGCTATTGGGCTTGTGGTGGTGGCGTATGTTAGTCAGGCGTCTCTCCGCTGGTATCGCGTTGTATTCGGCATGTGGCTTATTGCTATGTTTGTCGCTTGGGCATTGCGACGGCCGGGCTTGCAACCGCCTACGGATGCCGAGTAGCTTGCTCTGGGCAGCCTGCTATCGTCATGCGATGCGGTATCAGCATTTAAATTTTTGGGCGAAACGTAGGCCGTGAGGACCATGAGCAAACGAAACAGACCAGAAATGCTGGTTGGTCGAGTTCTCATGATGACCGGCTTTTTGATCGAATGGCTCTTTTGGAGCTTTGCGGTGACACGCCGTGCTCCAATTCTGTTCGGTGTTATCGGCTCATTCTTAAGTTTTCCCGCATCTCTCTTAATCGATGCGCCTCCCATACTGCTTTGGTGTCTATTCTTTGGTGCGACAACATTCCTTTATCCAGGGCGTCTCCTATTATCGGTGGCAGAGCGGCGCATGGATTTCTGGATGGGCTACGGCTACGAGTTGGCGATGTATCAAAAATACAAGTTCAAGGACTTGAGGCAGAGCTGGTGGTTTAGTCGTTGAGGACACTTCCTTGTATAATGCTGCAGGCGTCTCCTTGAATTTAGCTCGCCCGCTCTGGCCCGAATGCAGAAATCGGCACCTTTGCGCCAAGATCACTGATCGAGCTGATTACGCGGCTTACTCGGCATCTGTTACCGCGTTGATGAACTGCTCCGACTTGGCCGTGGCAAGAGATTACAATCCGTAGTAAATGAAGCCAATGAAAATCAAAGAGAGCTTGGTCGTCTTGCGCCGGTGGGAGCGGCGTCACCCCTTCTTAGGCTTCATCGCCTTCATAATCATCTCCTGCACCACCCTGCCAATATTCTTTGGTACGATCTTCCACCTCTTGTGGCCGAAGGGGTTTTGAATAGAACGGCGGTTACCGTTGTTTTGAAGCAGAATGTGTGACCGCGCTTGGCGAAATTCGGGCGCACCGCCGACGTCTATTAAGCTGAGGCACGTTTTGCAAAGAAACGCAGTTTTGCCGGGACCATTCAAACGCTGTTACTTCGGCGGTTAGAGGGAATAAATGGAAGGTGAGCATAGCTCTTCTGCAAAGTCGTTTGTGACCCGGGTACTTGATGCAGCAGGTAGCCTGGTTATCGCCCACCTCGTAGGAACGTATGTGAGTTGCCTGATAGTGTGTGCACCGGGTGGTTGGGCTGCTCCCATGGCCGCGTGGGTGCTTACAAGCCTAATGCTAATACCTTTGCTTCTTCTGGTCTCGCCATTCGCTGCCGTCTTGCTACTGTTATTGAAGCGGTGTCGCGCAAAAAGGAAGAGGACGTTCGCGATAGCCGGGTTGCTCGCTGGACTTTTGGCCCTAGCGACGCTCATGTGGCTTGCGCCGACACTTTCGACTGAACTCCACCCCGCGCTGATGATAGTTGCCGCATCGTCGGGTGGAGCAGCAGGAGGTTTCCTCTACCGCCTCACAACAACCTTACCGAGTTCGCGCAGGCCAGCAAGGTCCGCTTAGGGGTAAGAGGACTTTGCCTGCTTTGCGCCCAAAAGCCTACCCTGCAACCCCATCAAATTTTGCGGATTCATTCATCACGTCTAATGGCGGTGTCGGTGCTGTGTCGGCGTCTAACCAAAGCGTCCACTCGTCTGTCAAACTTAACGTCCTGCCATATCACCCACAAGAAGAAGGCGATGAACATCAGGCAGTGCAACCGCGTGAACCAAAGCGCTCCAGCGCTCCAGTGGGCCCAAAGAGCGCGACAAGCAGCGCGGCACTAGGATATGAAATGACGTCTTTGATCAAGATAAGCCCTGCTAGGCAGAACCCGATCAGGCCTATTCCCAATACCCTGGAGTTAAATAACTTCTTCACCGAATTGTCCCTGCCACTTTCGGCGGCCATCGAACGCTTTCCTGCAGAACTGCGGTCTGAGCAGTATAGCGGCATTGTCCGAAACCGAAAGTAAGTAGGTTCTTCCGATTTTTAGCTTTCTTGCATCAGTCGGCAGCACACCACGTACCCCAATTGAAACTGGTGGGCCCAAGAACCAATTTCCGCTTCGGGCTGAAAGGCGTCTTCCGCTTCGCACCATAAGCGGTCAGCCGCGTAAATCCCAAGCAATGGCTTTCATATCAACACGAGTTGCGTGGGCGGCTTTCACGGAAGAATACACGCAGAGCAACGTGTCAGGCCCAAATTGTCCGCTTTTCATAAGGTCGGCAAAGTTTGTCTTTTGGGCTGGGCTGAGAGACCTGGCATGATCCAAGATGTATGGGACCACTTCACCCGAACTCTGTTCCGCTGTTTTGCCTTCGACCATGAGGATACCGGACTTGAATAGAGTTTTGGTTGCGAGGTCGGCGACCGCAGTGTCGGCAACAAAAGGTCGAGCAGCAAGGTCGAGGCACCCAGGAAGTGCAGCCGAGATCAGTTCCTGAAGCCGATCAGGCGCACGTTGCGCCATTAGCAGATACTCTCGTGCATATGGGTCTACCGTGTTCCTTGTCGAAACGCCATAGATAGCCAGCGCCCCCGCAACTGCAGAAAAAATCGAAACTGAAAGCAGGATGATGCGCATAAAATCACTCCGAACGGTAGCCAGGCTAAACGCCTACAGTAACCGTGCGATTAAACTGCAGGCTGAACCGAACGAATACTGCGCTGACTGATGCATCTGTGACACCACGACGAAGGACCATTAGACGTCACGACGCTAATGCGCCAGAAGCAGTCATCGGTTGGTTGCAGTCATGCGCTGGGTCGAAACACAAGTTCCTCGCCAACAGATGAGCCGAGCCACTCAGGAACTGCATCCTGAATGGCCTGTCGGCGTTCCTCATTCGTAAGGCCGCGTACTCTCGCATCGACTGCATCTGGATGATGCTCGAAAACCGAAGGCAAAATAGAAATTGCGTTCTCAACTGGTGAACCTAGATCATGGAAGACGGTCATCGATTTTGTGCCAGATGCCCTCCGTATCTCATCCGCTGCTATAAGTTAGCCGCCGAACTGACGATCCGTACGTCACATTCGGTGTCGGCCTTAGTGAGCGAGTAGTTTGGATCAACCGACACTACGATTGGCGTTGCCATGTTGGGCCCTCCACGGAAAAAAGAGACCTTACGACAGAGCCTTGTTGTCCGCAAAGGGCCGATAGCAGAGATTGACTGCTTTGCGCCAATAGCGGTCATCTCGGGTCCGACTTATGTGTAATCCGTTAGGTGTTTTTTAGGACGGGCATCTGGCTTGGGAATTGGCAAAATTACAGGAACCGATGCCCCCTCGATTGCCATTCAGCAGCACTGTGCAACATCACTTGCATCGCTTAAATTCATAACGAACATTCGGAAAATTCGATTGTTGGACTGGACGAATTCAAGACTGCGATCCCATGACCCTAGACCAGTTGCGCATTTTCGCCGAAGTGGCCCGCCATCAGCACATCACCAAAGCCGCCAAGGCGATGCACATGACGCAGTCGGCCGTCAGTGCGGCAATTATCGCGCTGGAGGAACGTCATGGAGTAGCGCTGTTCGACAGGATCGGACGCTCGATCGTTCTCAACCAGGCGGGAACGATCTTTCTCGAACACGCGCTTCAGGTGCTCGCGGAGGCGAAGGCGGCCGAAACCGCGCTAAAGGATTTGACGGGTTTGTTACGCGGTGATCTGTCGGTCATGGCCAGCCAGACCGTCGGTGCCTATTGGCTGCCGTCACGGCTTGCGAGGTTTCATGCGTTTTATCCGGGTCTCGGTATTGATGTCTCAATCGGCAATACGGAGGCGGTGGCGGATGCTGTCGAGACCGGGCGGGTCGAGCTCGGTTTGGCCGAGGGCGTGATCGATCGCTCGACCTTGTCTTCACGCGTGATCGCCACGGACGAGATGATCATCGTCGTTTCACCAACCCATCCCTGGGCCAAAGGCAAAAAGCTGGGCAAGGCGGATTTTGCAGATGCGACATGGGTGCTGCGCGAACCCGGGTCGGGCACGCGTCTCGCCTTCGAGGCGATGATGGCCAAAGAGAAGCTGAAGCTCCAGGCCTTAGATGTTGCGATTGTTCTGCCGGGGAATGAGGCTGTGCTCGGCGCAGTCGAAGCGGGCATGGGGGTAACGCTGACCTCGCGAAGTGCCGCCCAGACAGAACTCAACAGCAACATGCTGGTCGAGGCCAACCATCCTCCGCTTCCACGTCCGTTCTTCCTGATCCGGCACAAGGAACGATATCGCTCGAAGGCAGCCGATGCGTTTGAGACGCTGCTATCAGAGCAGGTCTGATGACCTATCGCGGGCCTGAGACACTCTGGCACGAGCACCGTCGCGACGAGCGGTTGGCCGCACTCGACAGACCGCATACGCGAGCACTGAATGACTACCGAGACCGCCTTCAGCTTGCATCCGGCAGGGATGTGCCGAACTTCGATCCATTCGATGGCGGCGTCCATGCGAGACTGCTGATCCTCCTCGAGACACCCGGGCCAAGTGAGGTCGAATGCCACCGCCGCTTCGTCTCAATCGATAACCCGACCGGCACGGCGAAGAACCTGCGACAGGCGCTGGCTGAGACCGGGATATCGAGAGATAACATCGTTCTGTGGAATGCGGTCCCGTGGGTCCGTGCGACGAGAAAGTCGATCACGGCCAGCGAGCGGCGCGACGGCAAGGAGAAATTTTCTGGCCTCTTACCGCTGCTGCCGGACGTCGAGGTTGCCATTCTCGCGGGATCGGTGGCGAGTGCAGCGATGGAACTGCTCGAGAGTTTCGGTATCAAGGCGATCCTGTCGCCTCATCCGAGCCCGACGCTGATCAATACCTCGATAACGCAGCGTCACCGTCTGCATGAGGCCTTCGAAACGTCGTCCACAATCCTCAATCAATCGAAAATGTCGATTGAAACATCCTGAACTATGCGTTGGAACTGATTGACGTGGTCGCGTATTTTCTCCTCAATAATCAGGAGAGAAGCCATGCAACAGGTTGTTGCCACCACTAAGCCCATCACACACGTCGCAGATGTGCCTATGCAGGGCAATATCATCCGCAACTTTACCCCGAACTGGTTCGCCACCACGATGGGCACCGGTATCCTGTCTGTTGCTCTCGCCCAGTTCCCGGGGCATTTGTGGCTGTTCGCCATGGGCGAGGCGCTCTGGCTGTTCAACATCGTGCTGTTCGCCACCTGCACGGCGCTCTACGCTGCAAGGTGGACGCTCTATTTCCATGAGGCAAGCCGGGTCTTTTCCCATTCGGTCGTATCGATGTTCTTCGGCTGCATCCCTATGGGCCTCGCCACGATCATCAATGGCTTTCTGATTTACGGCATCCCGCATATCGGCGACACGGCGGTAGCAATCGCAACGACGCTGTGGTGGATTGACGTCTCGATGTCGCTTGCCTGCGGCCTCGCCATCCCGTTCATGATGTTCACCCGCCAGTCGCATTCGATCGACCAGATGACCGCAGTCTGGCTGCTGCCGATCGTGGCCAGCGAGGTGGCGGCCGTCAGCGGTGGTCTGCTTCTGCCCCATATCGCCGACGCCCAGACACAGTTGACGGTGCTGATGACCAGCCTGGTTCTGTGGGCCTGTTCGGTCCCGCTTGCCATGAGCGTCCTGGTCATCCTGTTCCTGCGCATGGCCGTCCACAAGCTTCCGCATGTCAACATGGCCGCCTCGAGCTGGCTGGCGCTTGGCCCGATCGGAACCGGAGCCCTCGGCCTTCTCGTGATGAGCCAGACCGGCCCCGCTGTGCTCGCGGCCAATGGATTGGCCAGCGTTGCTCCGGCCTTCGGCGGAGCCAGTTTCCTGGGCGCGATACTTCTGTGGGGCTACGGCATCTGGTGGCTGGCCACTGCCGTCTTGATCACCCTGCGCTACCTTCGCGAGGGCCTGCCCTTCAACATCGGCTGGTGGGGCTACACCTTCCCGCTCGGCGTGTTTTCCGTGGCCACGCTTCGTCTGTCGACGATGGTGCCAATGTCGGCCATCGCAGTCTTCGGAGCGGTTCTGGTCACTGCCCTTGCCTGCATGTGGCTGCTGGTTGCGGCCAAGACGATCAAGGGTGCACTCGACCGCTCCCTCTTTATCGCGCCCTGCCTCAAGGCAGACTGATGATCGAAACACTTCGGCGTCTGCCCATGTCGGAGTGTTTTCTCGAACCGAGCAGGAGAAGATATGACGCTTCGTATTATGGCCGTGATTGTCGGCGGCATTGCGTTGGGATGTGTAGGGTCCGCCAAGGCCGACCCCGTGCAGGGCTTGATGAATCCGGCTGTGCTCCAGGACAGTATCGTTGGAGTGAAGACGGCCCCGGTCACGCTGGTCGTCTATTCCTCCCCGACTTGCAGTCACTGCATCGCCTTCCATGAAAAAGACTTGCCGAAGCTGCAGGAGACGTATGTGGCACCGGGCAAGCTGAAGATCGCCTACCGGCCCTTCGTGCGAAATTCGGCGGATGCCGTCATCTTCATGCTGGCGAATACGCGGGGCCAGGACAGATTCGATGAGACGGTATCGACCTTCATGTCGAAGTCCGATGAGATTGCTTCGGCCTCAAACGCCGAGGATGTGCTGCGCGAGATCGCCGCTAGCATGGGCATCGACCGTGCGGGCTTCGATCGCGCTGTTGCCGATCAGGCCTATCTGGACAAGCTCAATGCCGTGACGACCGAGGCCAGTCAGAAGTTCGGTGTGGCCGGCACGCCATCGTTCTTTGTCAACGGCGAGCGGGTCGAAGTGAAGCGCAGTTTCGACGAGGTCTCCGATGCTATCGCCGCCGCACAAGCCGACTGATCAGAAAGGCCCGATGCAGAGCACCCGGAGCCCAGTCACGGGAACGTGAGCACGGATTGTCCGTCACGTGGGAATGAATCCCGCCTCGGGGGGTTCTTACCCACTCTTGTCGAAAGGAAGACCTCATGCGCGCCAAAGTCACAGTTCTTATCGCAACGGCGGTCGGCATAGGCCTCTGTTCCCTCAGCCCCGCCTTGTCAGAACAGCAGCACCAGCATCATCAGCCCGAACCGGCGGGCGAGAATGAAGCAGCAGATGCGTTCTCGGCAAGCATGAAGGCTGCAATGGAAAAGATGCATGCCGGCATGATGTCGGTTCCTGAGACCGGAAATCCGGACAGGGATTTCCTGGCGCAAATGATCCCGCATCATCAGGGCGCTGTCGATATGGCCAAGGCGGTTCTGGTCAGCACGAAAGACCCGCAAATTCGAAACCTCGCTCAATCGATCATCACCGAGCAGACCTATGAGATTCAACTGATGCACACGATGCTCGATCAGTCGGGCAATCAACCTGCCGCAACTCTGGAGACCGTAAAATGAAACGTTCCATCCTGGTTCTGATGTCCGCACTCGCAGCATCTCCCGCCCTGGCTCTTCCGGACGCCAAGGATCGAGTCTATGCCGCCGACCAGAACAGCAACACGGTTTCCGTCATCGATCCCTCGACGAACACGCTTCTGGGTCTGATCAAGCTAGGTGATCCAAGGCCGAACGTCCTGAGCCCTCTCTACAAGGGCGAGGTCAATGTTCACGGTCTCGGCTTCTCGCCGGACCATAAAACAATCGTTGCTGTCTCCACCGTTACCAATTCGGTGACCTTCATCGATACCGCGACCAACAAGGTGAAGGGTGTGACCTATATCGGCCGCAACCCGCACGAAGCCTTCTTCACACCCGATGGCAAGCATGTCTGGGTGACGGTTCGTGGAGAAGACTACCTGTCGGTCATCGACGCCAAGACGTTCAAGGAGACCGATCGGATCAAGACGGAGAGTGGCCCCGGCATGACGATCTTCGCGCCCGACGGCAAGCGCGCCTTCGTCGCAAACAGCTTCAACCCCGTCGTCCAGGTCTTCGACGTGGCGTCGAAAAAGCTGCTAGCTGCCATCCCGGTCGTGTCGCCCTTCTCGCCGTTCATACAGGTCACGCCCGACGGCAAGGAAGCCTGGCTGACCCACAAGGACGTCGGCAAGGTAACGCGGATCGATACCAAAACCCTCGAGGTCAAGGGTGTTATCGATACCGGCCCGATCACAAACCATCTGGCCTTTGCCAAGACACCCGCTGGCACCCTCGCTTACGTGACCATTGGCGGCGAGAATGTCGTGAAAGTCTACACACTCGACGATGACGCCAAACTGGTCTCCACCATACCGGTCGGTGCGCTTCCGCATGGCATCTGGGGCTCCGGAGACGGCAGCCGTATCTATGTCGGACTGGAGAATGGCGATGCGATCGATGTCATCGACACCGAAAAGCAGACGAAGATCGCCCACATCCCCTCCGGCCAAGCTCCGCAGGCCCTGATCTATGTTCCCGACGCAGTTGTGGGCGGTGATGGCCGTCAAAACTTGGAGCCGCGAAAGGATATGCCCGAGAACATCACCCTCAGGCTCAAGCCCGCAGAGAATATGGAGGGCAGCGGCATGATCGTTTCGCGCAATCTCGGTTTGATCGATATCGTCGACGTCAGCGTTTCCAAGCTGAAGCCGGACACCACTTACACGCTGCTCTTCGAAGGCCAGCCGGAACCGATCGTCGCCTTCAAGACCGATGCCAAGGGAGCCGCGATGGCATCCGCAACCAGCCCCACACGTGCGATCGTCAATGCGGGCGAAGCGTCAACATCTCCCAACGTGATCCTGGTCGAAGGTGCCAAACCATCTAAGGATGCCGTTTTGAAGTCTCGATAGGATTGTCGGTTGGATAGCCGCAGGCGTAGTGCTATTTCGTTAGGCGGCGTGCGCCTGCCGCTATTAAAGCAAGCAGATGACCTGTTTGGGCCAAAATGCGACCTCGGCTTCGAGCCGAAAAGCGGTCCAGCCCATTTCATGGAGAGGAGCGCCGCATAGCGGCGATCCCCAGGATTTGACGATTATTTGACCGCAGAGTTACCGCCGTCCGCGTACAGGGCTGAACCCATGACAAAGCTCGACATGGAGCTGGCGAGGAAGAGGGCCGCATTCGCGATCTCCTCGGGTTGCGCGATGCGTTTCATTGCATGCAGCCCGGCCGCCCATGCCTTCTGGCCTTCGTCACCAGCGATAGGAGTATCCACCCCGCCTGGGATGAGAGCGTTCGCCCTGATGCCCTGGCTTCCGTAATCCGCCGTGATACCCTTCACTAACCCCATCAAGCCCGCTTTCGCAGCGGCATAAACCGCCATGCCCGGAAGCCCAACGCTCGTGCCGACAAAGCTCGATGTAAAGATGATGCTGCCGCCGCCCGCTTGAAGCATTGCGGGAATTTGAACGCGGCTCGCGAGGAAGGCAGAGGTCAGCGTCGTTGAGATCGTATTTTGCCATTCCGGCAACTCGACCTCGGCCAGGGGCTTAACGGGACCGACAGACGCCGCGTTGTTGAAGGCGATGTCCAACCCTCCGAAGGCGTGATAGGCCTCCGCTACCAGCCGCGCATGCGTCTCCGGCAGGCCGACATCGCCCGCAACTGCAACGGCCCGTCCTCCCTCAGCACGAATACTGCCCAAAACATGATCGAGTGCCGCACTGTTTCTTCCGTTGATCACAACCGCCGCCCCTTCGGCGCTGAACAGCAACGCGGCGGCGCGGCCGATACCTGACGATGCACCCGTGACGATAGCTACCTTGTTTTCGAGCAAACCCATGCGTTAGCCTCCATTGTTGAAGGCCGAGCGATACAGACGCACGGACGCTTGACGCCACCCGTTTCCTGCGGAATCGAAGTATTGCAGATCGTCCGTGCAAGAGCCGAAGACGGCCTTGTGGCGCGGCAATATTACACCGAATTGCTGCCCTGTGTTGATACCGACTGGATTTGGGACACATGGCAGAACATCGAAGCATCCAGAGCGAGGTTTGACGCCGGGAGCAGAGCGGCGATTGAATCGGCTACGGTGTCTACGGGTAACAGCTCGGGCCGAGATCGATGGGCCATCTTCAGCCTGACGCAATCCAGCATATACTTTCATAAATCAGGCACCGTCACGGAAACGATGCCTGATCCGAAATCAGTAATTGGCGCTGTAGACCACAGGTACCCAATCATAATTCGTCTCGTCACGTCGGACATGACCAATACCTGGAAAGGCGTGATGAGCCCCTGCGACCAGATATTTTTGATCTGCCGCTTCGGCGAATGCAATCGCGCGTGATTCTGCAGCTCTTGTCTGGTCGACGTCGAAATCGACCGTAACTTCCGGATGGTCATACTGCAGGACGTCGCCATGAGCGACATCACCCCAGAACACGATCTTCTTGCCCTGGCTTTCCAAGATGATGCCGCTGTGGCCTGGAGTATGGCCAGCCCGCAGCACAGAACCAAAGCCGGGCAACGGGGCGGCGTTGTCTGCAAAGGTTCCGAATTTTTTGGCGTTCACGTAGGGTCCAACGCATCTCTCAGCTTGGTCTATCTGCGGGCCCAGCACCCTGTCAGCCTTGGCCTCTGCATCGGCATTGAGCCAGAATTCGGCTTCCCGATAGTTGACGTGCAGGATCGCGTTTTTAAACACAGGTTCGCCGTTGGCGACGAGCCCGCCAGAATGATCGGCGTGGATGTGCGTAAGAATTACGTCGTCTATCTGATCTACCTTGTAGCCAGCAGCCTCGATATTTGAGACGAGCTTGCCGAGCGACGGCCCCATCAGGTCCCCGGTGCCTGCATCGATGAGAACGAGCTTGTCGCCGGTATTGACCAGAAAGGCATTGACCGAGGTTTCGGCTGAACCCGACTGGAAATGACCAGCGAGATAGGTCTCTGCGACACTTTCAGTAATGTTCTTATAAATTTTCGCCATTGGCAGATTCACCGTGCCGTCGGACAGTGCGGTGATCTCGTAGGCACCCAATTTCATCCGGTAAAAGCTTGCGGCCTGTTTACCGATCATTGGTGCCTTGGCTAAAGCGGTGGCAGGCAGGGAAGCGATGACACCCGCAGCAAATGCTGCACCGGTGGTGCTGATGAGAAGTGAGCGTCGGGTCTGCATGTATAACTCCAAGTGGTAGAAGGCTTGAGGGAGACGGCCTTGAACTGACCTGAAGACCACGTATGTATCGCTTTATCAGCAATCAAATCGATGTGGCTCATGACAACTATCGATCATTTCAATCTGCGCTCGTTCGACCTTAATCTTCTCGTGGCCTTCGATGCCCTGATGGCAGAAGGAAATGTTACCAAGGCAGCACGGCGGCTTAAGATTCAGCAACCGGCAATGAGCCATTCGTTATCGACGCTCCGGGTTCTATTACAGGACGATCTCTTTATTCGCGTTGGGCAGGTAATGCAGCCGACTGCACGAGCCCGGAGCCTTGCTATCCCCGTGCGCCGCGCCCTTCGTCAGGCGCAGATGGCGTTGACCGGCAGCCAAGCTTTTGACCCCGCGACGGAAGAGCGAACGTTCCGGATTGCCATGTCCCCGGAAATCGAACTGCTGCTAATCCCCGAGTTGACGATGCGCCTACGTCGCGACGCGCCCGGTCTCAAGGTTTTGGCTAGGGTATTTCCGTACGACGCTATGGAGCCGTCCTTAGAGGATGGAAGCATCGATATCGCGGTCGGCTGCACCTATTCGAAGGCAAGCCGCCGTTCTTTCGAGACGCTCTATGAACCCGAGATGGCATGCTGCTTTAACCCTGCGCTGCTGGAGCTTTCGAACCCGGTCGGCCTTGCTGCCTATCTTTCCGCTGAGCACGCCACCATCTCACAAAATGAGACGTTGCAGGGCTGTATCAAGGACGCGCTTGAGATGGCTGACGTAGAACTGAACGTAATTGCGGCCGCACCTGGCTATATGTCGGTACTCTCGGCGGCGCAGGTTGCGCCGGTCATTGCAACGGTTCCGAGTCGGATCGCTGCTCGCTATGCAGCTCTGCTGGGACTGGAGACAAGTCCACTACCTGTAAACCTAACATTTCCGCCGGTGAAAATGGTCTGGGCAAACCATGCCGATAGCGATCCGGCGAATGGCTGGTTGAGGAAGCAAATCCGAGACAGCCTTACATTCACCGAGGTCGGAAGCCTGGATGAGGACGTATCAATTCAGATAAGCGGCTACAGCATCGTCTCAAATGGTGGTGATGCTGCCGAAGGTCTGGTTTCCTGAACCGTTATACCGTCGATGTGTCTGCATAATTTGGGAGTTCGACCTTCTTCGAGTCCCTGAGGTACAAGTTCGAAAAAGTCTTTCGAACAAAAGCTGTCCCGGCTACGCGCATCGTACCACGAAGGACAGCCAGGCCGATACGGGAGTGAGGCCAGAGCATACGAGGCAAAATTTTCGGTACACCTTGCCCTTCCTTTACGAAAGGCCGCATTACGCGTTCGTATGCTGCAAGCGCAGATGGAAGATCATTCGTCTTCGACAATTCGCCTGCCAACACATAGCCACCCACCACCGCAAGCGTCGTTCCAATGCCCGATAATGGCGTGGCGCACCAGGCAGCATCTCCCGTCAGCACCACTCGGCCGTTAGACCACCGATCCATCCGAACCTGCCTCAAGACATCGAAATAGAAATCGTCAGTCTTGAACATGCCGTCCAGAATGCGCGGGAAATGCCATCCTGCATGAGAGAATTTCTCCTTCAGGAAGAGCTTCTGACGCTCGGTGCTCCACTCATTCTCGCCCTCCGGCTTTTTCTGCATACCCATGTATACATGGACATTGTCTTCGCGACCCGGTTTCAGGGTCGCGCCGATCCCCCCGATGGTGTTGTACTGGCGTGAGAATTCGCCGTCATCGGTCGTCTTGGGAATGCCGAAATACGCGATAGTGATATCCATCCACTTCGGTTTGTTTTCGTCTGGAAATATCTTCTCCCGGGTCGGCGACCCAACGCCTTCTGCAGCAATCACGACGTCATAGCGTTCGCTTGTGCCGCTTGCGAAGTGCACGGTGACGCCTGAGGCATCCTGCTCCAAAGCGTGTATCGTTTCACCAAACCGATAGGCTACTCGCTGGCTTGCCGGGTCATAGATCATTCGGGCAATGTCGCCGCGCATCATCTCCAGCTCGGCAGTCGGTCCGTCGCCGATATCGGCTACGGCAAACCGCGCAATTGTGTTGTCATTCTCATCTACCCAGTCTGTTCCCGCCTCTCCAGTGGTGAGATCGAGCGCCGATTGCTCCAAGCCCATCCTGCGCAACACTTCGCGGCCAGCCCCGCGAACATCGACGTTTTGGCCACCGTCGCGAAACGCCGGGGCTTTTTCGATAACCGTGACTTCGAAGCCATATCGAGATAGCCACCAGGCCGTCGTGTTGCCTGCGACGCTCGCGCCACTAATGAGGACTCGTTTGGACATACAGATACTCCTGTTGTCCCGTGATTACATCACGCATGATATTAAGTAAACATCACGAATGATATAATCGCCTTTATCGTTCCAGATTGCCGATAAAGCGTTGGAGCATCGCTACGAAAACCACAGCCTCTTCAGGGCTGAAGCCCTGCATCCCTCTCGCATTTGTGGCGAGCAACACCTGTCGCCCAAGCGCTGCCAGTTCTTGGCCGCGTGGCGTGATGATCACTATTGAGGCACGCTTATTAGCTGGCACGGGGGAACGCTCAATATAGCCTGCCACTTCCAACTTATCGAGTGTCGCGACCATCGCGGGCTGCTTCACGGCCGATGCTTTTACGAGGTCCCTCTGCAGCATAGGCCCGCGCCAAGACAACCATAGCAGCGGGCCAAGTAGGGTCAGCGATATACCATGGGATCGCAACGCGTTATCTACCGACCGGTTGAACACTCGTTCGGCATGATTTGCCAAATAGCCAGGAGCCACAGCAGCTTCTGGATGGATGTCTTCGTTTTTCTTCATTCGAATTTTCTGCTGAAATTCATTTAATTTACTACTCTATCGCTGACTAATTGAACCTGCAGTAACTTTCGCATAACGACCTCGGGCCGGTTACTGAACGGTGGCTAGGTCATTGGCTTGCTAAAGAGCTTTAGAGTGAGCCCGTCGAACAAGCTCATCCACCACAGTTCGGACCCGGGGGAGTATCGCACGGGTCGCGGGCCAAACAGCGTTGAACGGCGACTGCACCTGGCACCGTTCAGGCAGCACTTCGACTAGCTCTTTCCGTTCGATGTAAGGCTGCAGAAGAGACTGCGGCATTTGGCATAAGCCGAAACCGGCAACTGCCATATCGATGACCACCTCCCCGTCGCTCACCAGATGGGTTGCAATTGGATCAACTGACTTCACGCGCCCATCGCTCTCGATGAAACGCCAAGGCGCGGCTCTAGATTGCGAGCCTCCGAGAATGCAGATGTGATTTTGAAGATCGCGTAGGTCCGTGGGTTCCCCTGCATCATCGAGATAGCGCGGTGCCGCGCAAAGAACGAGGCGCTGTGATCCAAGTGGTCGAGCAGCAATGTCAGTTCGGTCAGGCAACTCGCCGAAACGCAGACATAAGTCTACCCCCTCCTCAACAGGGTCGATGACCCTATCCGAGAAGCTCGCCTCCAAGCGAAGGTCGGGGTGGGCCCTGAGAATGTTCAACAGGATCGGCATGGCGATCCGCCGACCGAACGCCGCTGGCATGTCAACCCGTAGTATTCCTCGAACAGTGCTAGCCTTCGACCGCGCAACGTCTTCTGCTGACCGGAGCAGATCGAATGCGGTTTCGGCTTGCCCGAGGTAGGCCTGGCCATCGGGTGTCAGCGATAGCCGACGCGTTGTCCGATGTAGCAGCGTCACGCCAAGTCGACCTTCCAACTGGGCGACCGCCTTCGCGACAGCGGACTTGGTGATACCGAACTGTGTTGCGGCCGCTGTGAATGAGCCAGCCTTCACAACCGCGATAAAGATTTCTACGCCACCAAAAGGGTTCGTAAGAGCCACTTAACACTCGCTCCAATTGACGACTTCAAGTGTACAGTACGACAACCAGAGGGGCAATTGTCTCCAGAAGGCGTTAGGGCCATATCCATACCAACCAAGGAGATTTTGATGTCCCGTTTGTTCGATCCTTTGAAGGTAGGCGCTCTTGAGCTGCCGAACCGCGTCATCATGGCCCCGCTTACGCGCAAGCGCTCTGGCGTTGACCGTGTGCCAAACTCATTGATGGCTGAATACTATCGACAACGGGCTGGTGCCGGGCTGATCCTGAGCGAAGCGACGTCTGTATCTCCGCAAGGCGTAGGCTACTTGGGCACGCCCGGGATATGGAACGATGACCAGGCCAAAGGTTGGCAACACGTCACGAAGCAGGTCCACGATGCCGGAGGTCGCATCTTCCTGCAGCTTTGGCATGTTGGGCGCATCTCCGATCCAGAACTCCTTGACGGCCAGCTTCCTGTTGCGCCCAGCGCAATCGCTGCGGCTGGTCATGTCTCGGGACTACGCCCGAAACGACCTCATCCTGTTCCACGGGCGTTGGAGACAGACGAAATACCTGGCATTGTCGAGGACTTCCGACGGGGCGCGGAGCGAGCAAAGGCCGCTGGCTTCGACGGCGTTGAGCTGCATGCGGCCAATGGCTATCTCATTGATCAGTTCCTGCAAGACAAGACCAACAAGCGTACTGATCGCTACGGTGGCTCAGTCGAGAACCGTGCCAGACTCCTGCTTGAGATCGTTGATGTACTGATCGAAGTTTGGGACGCTGATCATGTCGGAGTGCACCTGCGACCTCGCGGCGAGGAACACGATATGGGCGACAGCAATCCCAAGGCAATTTTCGGTTTCGTCGCCGACGAACTCGCCAGACGGAAGATCGCCTTCATTTTCGTCCGCGAAATTGAAGCCGAAGATAGCCTGCTCGGCGAGATCAAGCGCCGCTTCGGTGGCCCGGTCATCGCCAACGAACTCATGTCCAAGCAAGACGGGGAGCGACTTATCGAGGCGGGAGATGCCGACGCAGTGGCATTCGGTCGCGACTATATCGCAAACCCGGACCTTGCCGAGCGCCTTCGACGGAACCTTCCTCTGAACACACCGAATAGGGACACGTTCTATGGTGAGGGCCCGGAGGGCTACACAGACTACCCCAGACTGGTGCTGTAACTGAGGATGCCGACTGCTCTCGTTTAGACGAATGTCCTGAAGCGACTAGGGGCGACGGCTTTCATTCCATTGCGGCTGTCAACCGCAAACTGAATCACTGTCGTCAACTCTAGAGGTAGAAGTGGTTTGCTGATCACCCCGAGCGCTTTTGGAACGCCATCGCCAAGTATTTCAGGATTTGCCGTCATGAAAACAACGGTGACAGCAGCAGTGGCAAGTTCTCGTCCTATATCAGGTCCTGTCGGGCCATCGAGCAAGTTGCAGTCTACAAAGGCGACTTCGATGCGGCCAAACGGCGGAACTTCATCACGGCTTGCTGCAATGCCAACGACGTTAAATCCGAGTTCAATTACTGCATCCTCTGCCAACATGGCCAGGATCGGTTCGTCTTCAACAATGAGTACGTTTGTCACGCTACATTCTACCCCGTTTGGTGCAGACGCAAAAAGGAGTATGTATTGTTCCGAGGCTTATTCAGATTTTACGCTAAGGTCAGGAGCGCAGGTTCCAAGCCCAGCTGAACAGCGCAACGTCATAGCTGAAGCGCTAAACGGTTCTTGTCACGAACACGGTTTCCGTTTCTAGCTTCCCAAGATTTTCAGTCATTCAGCCGTTGATGCTTAGATGAACAACCTCCGAAACAGTCTACGATTGGACCGTTGCGCCGCTCATCCGCCGCTGAAAGGATGGCAGAAGGGGTAACTTAAAAGGGAACAACCGAATTTCTCCCTTCGACAGCCCGGCCGTACGGAGGCCGAATTTGGTCATCATCAGACTTCCTGGAGACAGTGCTTGACGAAGTACGACAAACGCTTCTCTTTCTCGCGACCTTCCAACAGCTCCTGGTAGTGGTTTCGAAGATTCTCTGCGGTGATCGATCCCGCAATCCACTCTTCGACAGCGTCCAAGTACGTGGGATCGTCCTCGAATTGCAATCCAAGTGAATGGGCTTTGTTGCGGACCGCTTCGAATCTCTCGCGGCGTCTCTCAGGCGTCACGTGAACCCCTGTGGCTACATCCAGAACCGGCCTGCCGGACTCTCCCGCGACAGGATTCCTGCCGATGTACGCGGGACACAACGGCTGGTTCTTGCATACCTACCACCAAACACATAGTACGCCTCCCATATTCAAGGAGCCGAAAGCAGAAGACGGCATGATTGCAGTAGATGGCTTGGAGCGCGAGAATGCGGTTTGTGAAAGTAACAGCGTGGATATGGCTTGGCCTGATAGGTGCTGGTTTTGGTCTTGCTGCTTTCGGGCTTGAGAAACTTCCGATAATGTCCGGGCTAATCTGGGGCTGCGCAATCGGCCAATTGTGCGCTGCTAGAGAAATCGCTGCCAACCCAGGCTACGCGGTAAAGGCTAACATTATTGCGTTGTTGCCAGCGTTGATCATAGTAGTTGTTGCGATGGTTTTGTTCCGCGCTGCCTCCGACACTCCCGACGCGGTTCAGCACGTAACGCTCCGATTGCCATTATAGTAGAATATGCTAATATTAATTCCGTTATCGGCAGATACCCCCTCTTGCCGATGATGTGCCTCTGGGATGCCGTTTCAGATGGTAAGCGGAGCGTGTCGGAGTTGGTTGTCACCTTCTATCGTCATGCTCCGCTATAACGTTAACCGGTTGCTGAGGCCGGAGATGCGACCCCGCTACAATTCCTTAATCAAAAAGCCTGATAACATGTCAGTGTCTTGGCATCGCCTTGCCGAGATGCTGGACGACTGAGACGGACGTTTCAAGCATGTACGTCTCGGTCGTTGTCGGCGTCCAAAGGTAACGCATCCCGCAATCTATTGAGATTCGCTTACGCAGCGAAACTTGGCGGTGTTCCAGAAGCAGCTTTCTTCAAAAGCTCGCACAACACAGCGAACCGTCGGTCAGCTTTTGCTAAAACGCTTGCGTCTGCAATCGGTAGTTCGATTACGCCGTGGAGCGAACGAGCGAGATTTTGAGCCGCCTTCCGAATCTCCGGAGAAGCCAAAGTTCCGGCTTCCCCGATCTCAATAGCGATTGCATACATCTGCCTATGGCTTTTTGCCTCGATCGCCGCAGCAAGCCATAATCTCGGGTGATCGTTGGTCATAAGCGACTCTACGCCCCACTCCGAAAAATAGTTTCAGTCGTCGCAAGACGTAGTCAACCTCACGCTAACCAATATATTGAACGCTCATCCACGAGACGCGACTGCTATCATGGCAGTCACGGCAATCATAAGCGCGGTCACCCAGACCATCGCCGTTGATAACCCGACCCCCAACGCAAGCAATGAGCGCGACGAATGAGAAGGCGACAGGTCCCGCAGTCTGCGGCACTGTCAGTGTGGCCGATGAAGCGTACCAACGGACAAGCGCCCACTTTTTTGATCGTTCACTGCCGCCGGGGACGGCGCTGCCCTGTTCCGATGTATCGACTGGACTGACCACGCTATTGCACAGCCGATGAGTTGACCGCAGTACGCAGTGCATCGACTGCCTCTGCGACCCGGACGCGTGCTTCAGGTTGAAGCCCCAGAACTGGACGGGGCGGCTCGAAGCTTCCTACCCCAACTATCTCTGCGATTGCGTACATGACACGAAAGCTTCCGAACTCCTTGAACAGAGACCACAACGGTTCGAACGCCCTGTTGACGCGCTCCGCTCCCTCGATGTCGCCGGATTGAGCCGCTCTGGTGAGTGCCAAAGCCTCTGATGGCAGAAGCCCTGCGACAACGCTGTACCAGGCGTCGGCTCCTGCCAGCAGCGCGTCGGCAGCACCCCAGTCTCCACTATAGCCAGTCGCAAAAGTAGATGCCGTGTGACGTCGGATAGTGGCCATCTCGGAGGAGTAATCCCCATCGGCGGGCAGCGGCATCTTGATGGCCACGATGTTTGGAACCTTGGCGAGCCTCTCGATCAGTCCAACGCTGAACGTGAATTTCGTGGTGCTTGGGTTGTTGTAGACGCACAGAGGAAGCTGTCCGACGTCAGCGACTGCGACATAGTGTTCATAGACCTCCTGCTCGGTAAGAGGCGTGTAAGACACTGGGGCAAGGAGGAGGCCATCCGCCCCTGCCTCTCTGGCATCCCTCGCCAAGGCCTGTGCCTCGTCTGTTCGAAGCGCACCGACACCAACGATGACGGGTACCTTCCCACCGACCGTCGTCATCGCTGTTTCCACCGCGCGACGTCGCTGATCACGAGACAAGAACGCGTATCCCCCGGTGCTGCCGAGCAGTCCGATTGAATCCGCACCTGCTTCCTGGATACGGCTTAAGATGACCGCTAAAGACCCGGCATCGACAACGCCAGCCTGGTCAGTGGGGGTAATGGGGAATGCCGACAGTCCTCGAAACAGGGTCATCAGGTTTCCTTCGTTATCAGCGCGAAAGCAAAAGCTTCACGCTTACCGCTCCATACACGACTGCGAGGGTGCCCTCGATCCAGCGGCGGGCGCGACGGTAGATACGGATCATCGGCGCGGTTGAGAACAGCAAAGCGTAACCGCCGATGATGGTTCCTTTGCTTGAAATCAGACGCGACTTAGCAGCTTGAACGCGATCAGCCACATGACGCATCCGATGACGGCTTCGAGAATGCGCCAGGACAACGGTCGGGAAAAGAGGGGTCTCAACCATCTCGCGCCGTATCCAAGGGAAAAGAAGAACAGGAAAGACCCTGTCACCGCCCCAGCGGCGAACTCGAATCGGTGTTCGGGAAACCGTGTCGAGACTGTCCCGAGCAGCACGACCGTATCGAGGTAGACATGTGGATTCAGCCATGTGAGAGCCAGGCCCATTGCCATCGTTTTTGCAAAGCTGGTTGAGAGGCTATCACTAACTTCCAACGCGCTGGAGCCTCTCAACGCCGACATGAAGCTTTTGGCGCCGTACCAGATCAGAAAAGCAGCGCCGCCATACCGCATGACAGGATCGAGCCACGGCAGAACTTCCACGATCTGCCCAACGCCGACATGAAGCTTTTGGCGCCGTACCAGATCAGAAAAGCAGCGCCGCCATACCGCATGACAGGATCGAGCCACGGCAGAACTTCCACGATCTGCTGCAGACTGGTGACGCCGACGACGATGAGGATAGCATCGGAAAGGGCACAGGCCAGGCATACCGCGAAGACGAATTCGTTTCGAAGTCCCTGCCGCAATACAAATGCATTTTGCGCACCGATGGCGACGATCAGGCTCAGCCCTACAGTCATTCCGGTGAAATAGGTCATAAAATCCATATGGACTTGCTCAATTGTCGATGAGGTCCAAGCGGAGATAGACCCACGGTCAGGGTTAGGCTACTTAAACCGTCTAACGTAGGTTAAGTGAAACTAATGATTGACTATTCCGCGCTTCGTGTTCTGCTGGCTGTTGTTCAATCCGGCAGTTTCGAAAAGGCAGCCGCTGCGATGAGCGTTACGCCCTCGGCTGTATCGCAACGCATCAAGCAGCTGGAGGAACGGGTCGGTGCAGCGCTTGTGGTGCGCGGCTCGCCCTGCGTGGCGACAGCAAAAGGCGAAAAGCTCTGTCGTCATATGGAAAACGTCGGCATGCTGGAGCACGACCTGTTCGAAGGACTGCCATCGCTAGCTGACAAAGACAACCCTCGACAACGGGTCACCATAAGAATCGCCACCAATGCCGACAGTCTCGGGACATGGTTCCTGGAAGCGATGTCGGAGTTCTCGAAATCGTCGAGCTACCTTTTGAACATCTCAGTCGACGATGAAGATTACACTGGAGATTGGCTTCAGCAGGGGAAAGTCGTTGCAGCTGTATCAAGTTCGGAAAGGCCTATATCGGGCTGTCGGCGTTTTCCGCTTGGCGCACTTCGATATCACGCGACCGCTAGTCCGCAGTTCATTGCCAGACACTTTGCCGACGGAGTCACACCGGAGGCGTTGGCCGATGCGCCGACGCTGACGTTCAGCCAAAAAGATCGACTTCAATTGCAGTGGGTTCGCCGCACACTCGGTGCTGACGTGAATTTGCCGACACATTGGTTGCCATCGACCCAAAGCTTTCTCGACGCCACGCTGATGGGCATGGCGTGGGGGATGAACCCGGCCTTCCTCGCCAGAGACCACTTGTCAGCTGGTCGCCTTGTAGAGCTGATCCCAGATACTTCTCTCGAGATTCCCTTATATTGGCACATCAACCGGTTGGCGGCGGATCGTCTTGCTAAGTTGACATCGACAATCGTGGATGTTGCCAGGCGCTCTCTTGCTCAGGCGGAATGACCGCTCAAGGCGGGTTGCGGTCGTCTATAGAGAAGGATCATCGGTGCGGGTCGGGAAAGGAGTGCGTAGCATAGTCGTTTCCGTTCCGCTCATGACGCTCGGCTTGACAGGTTGCGGCCTCTTAGGACGTTTTATCGCTTTCAATCTTTTGTCGTTCATCGGTCTCCCGCGACATTCTCAGCTTTCGCAACCGGTCGGTCTTTTGCTCACGTGCGGCGGCTTCCTTGTCCAGGATTTCGTAGGCCGCACGATCAGTTTCCTCCCGCTTCGCGATTCTATCAGTCTGCTTCATTTCCAACCTCGATTGCCGATCCACCTAACGTAGCGCGACAACGGCGTCTGCCAACTCGCTGTGGGATTGCATTTTGCAGGAAGCCACCGAGACGCCCTCCTCCATGATGTGTCTCGGGTTATCAGCCGCCTGTCGGTATCCAGATCGCCGACCGGTCGTCGCCGTACGCCTTCGCTGTCCCATCGAGAACGCAAGTACCTACCCACGCGCAGACCACTGCATCCAGTGCGTCCTCAAATGCCTTTAGCTCATAGCTTCGGCAACCGAGGTCCGGCAACACAAGGGCTGCCGCAGCGCCTTGCAGTTGGCGCTCCAGCAAATCCACAATGTGTTGCCAAATCTCAAACAGCTTCTGGCGACGGACCGTTGAGGTTTCACCGGGCCAGTATTTGCCAGACTTGGCGTGCTTGTACGGGAGCCTTCGTGCGGCGCTCGCCAGTTCGATCAAAGCAGGATGGGGGTAGACCTCTATGAGGCCAGGAAGTGAGTTTTCCGACGTAAGCAGAGGGTATCCCTCGCGCTGAAACGCCAACGTTAGTTCGTCACTGAGCTTACCCGGTCGCAGTGCGGTTGGGGAGTGAGTGCCCGCGTGTCGGGCGCCATACAACGACGAGATCAGATTATCGGACGTTCGACGCTCAACTATAGGGACAGTCGATAATGGCATGTCTATCGCAACGATGGTGATCGCGCTCCCAGCATCAGATACGGACTTTGCCAGAAGCGCTTGGGGATCGGGCGTTGAACCGCGATGCCTCGCATTCATAGAAAGATTGTCGCATAGAAATGCGTGGTATGACGACGCAACTTTCAACAGCCGCCACCCTCCTCCGTCGTCAGTCACCAAAGCTACCCCGCTGGGCTCGACATGGGTCCAAGCGGCATCAATGCCAAGAACTGATCTCATCATTGCCGCGCCCTGTCTGGCTCCGATGACTTAACGGCGTCGAGCATACTCGGAAACATATCTAATAGAATTCTAATGACGGACGTCTGATAGGTGCACCAGGATAACGGTCGCCCGGCACCGTTAAATGGTGAGCTTTGACCAAGCCGGTTGCAAAGTTCGCCGTCAGAGCCTGCTTCTCAAAATTCACTACGTGCGGATCTTAATCGCCTTGTTGTGTTATTGCGTTCCATCCCGCCATCATCGCGGTTACCATCGCCAAAAGAGCGTCTCGTGGAGCGCCGTCTCTCGCCTGGATGGAGATACCTTGCAGCATCGTCAGATACACCCTAGCAAGACTAGCTACATCTGTGTCGGGCCGAAATTCACCTGAATCCACCGCAGCCTGGAACTTCTCACTAAGCATTTGATACGTGCTTTCACGGCCCGCTTTCACTAATTCAGCTAGCTTAGGTGATTCATCTTGGGTAACTATCGCTAAGGTTGACATGCATCCAAGCGGCTGATTGTGATCCGTATAGGCGTTGACTGTACAGTTTAAAAGAGTTTCGACCGTCTCACGGGCGGTTTTCGCTTCCATAACCTTCAGCCAAATCGGTAAACCGCGAGTTTCGGAAAAGTGCTCCAAGGAAGCCTGGTATAGCGCCTCCTTGTTTCCAAACGCGGCGTACATGGAGGGCGAAGTAATGCCCATTGCGGTGCATAGGTCCGAAACTGACGTGCCCACGAAGCCACGTCTCCAAAAAAGCTGCATCGCGACCTCTAAGGCTACATCGCGATCGAAGCCCCTTGTTCTTCCCTTACCCAACCACATACCCCTTTCGGAGGCGCAAAACCGAAGTTTGGCTTATCCATGACGATCGCTACAGAAAATCAGCGGTCGCATATAATCTTTTAGCGTCAAGAACTCCGGCTGGCCATAGAAACGCCTTCCCGAAAATGTCATCGGGCCATTAAAGACAACGAAGCTGTGAAACGTGGGCGTCCGGCCGATTGGCGAATACAGCCATTATCCGAATGGCCGCTGAGATCGGAATTCCTCGACGCCCTTTAAGATGCAGAGAAATACTGCGTCATGAGTTAGGAATTTCGAGCTTTCGGTTTGGGCCTCCTCAACAATCTCCCAGCTTCTTTCCAGAGAAAGATTTTTGTAATTATCCCAGCTGATAGTTCCTTCGTCCCCGGTCTCGAAAACTTGAAATACCCAATCCAACCCCAGCACACCAAACAGCCAACGGCGCCTGTCTATGTGCCCTGTTGTAAGTGTTGAAGGTACGCTACCATACCAAATAGTGTCGCATCCGAACGAGCCGATAGATTGTAGACGGGATCTGAGCGCATCATCGATCTCGAAGGCGGTGAAGTCGCACGGCTTTTCAGAGTCCGCTGTATCAGCGGACGAACGGGAGCTAACAAACACTTCAGTCGAAATTCCGATATACTCGATGTAAAAAGTGTTGCCCGGAAAATTGCGCCTGTCAACAAACGTAATGGTCATAGAGCGGTAGCGCTCGGAGAGCATTTGGCGAACTGCTGCTGCGTTGAACATCAGAAAAAAAGGCGACTATTCGTCCTCGTCGTCAACCAAGTTGTACTCTTCTCGGCTGTTGCCTTCGGAGACTCCAAATTTTATCTGAAGCACCGCCTTCGACGAGGAGTGAAATGGCGGAAGCGATCGCCGACCTGGCCATTCCCATACTATGGTCGGTCTGCTCGCTTACAAATCTCGATCGTTGAAGCTCAGGGGCACCTAACCATTCGATAATGTGCTTAAAACGCTAGACATCTTCGTCGAGCTGCACAGTTATGTATTCCATGTCATTCTGAACTAGCTTGCGCTCGCATTTGCGGGCGATCGGCCTGAACTAGACTTCAAGTTTCAGCGGATTGGATTTCGACCAGTTTGGGTGAAAGCGGTCTGAAACCTTCCTTGCTCGCTAGCGACAGCGAATCAATCTGGGTTTGCTTCAGGATGCAAGTAATCTCCAAGGGTCCAAGGACCGCTAGCTCCACGCAGAAGCTTTCAGCTTTACCTTCATGGGTGGTGATATCGAAATTTAAAAATCGGGCTCCGGGCATCACCCCCTGCCCTCCGGCGTCGTCTCGATCACAAAACTCGGTCGAAACCCGGTCCACCCGCCGCGTTCACGTTGGTATCCCAACGGATTGCAAATCATACGCGTTTCCGACTGAATGTAATCACAGAAGCGATGGACGTGCCCATGCACCCAAAATGCCGGGCGGCCTTTTTCGATAACGGCAGACAGGTCCGAGGCAAAGGCCGCATTTGACAGCTGTCCCCTGAACCGGGGATCTAAAGATCGTGGTGTCGGGGCATGATGCGTCAGGACCATCGTCGTGCCCTGAAACGGCTCTTTCAACTTTCTCTCGATGTACGCCCGGCTTTCTTTGTGCCTGGAATACAATTCATCGGGCGTGATAAGGCTGCTTCCACCGTGTCCTCCCGACGCCCGGACTGTTCTGAAATCGACCATAACGCGGTAGCAGGCCTCCATCGCTGCTGCCCGTCGCTGATCGATGGGAAGGCGACCCGACGCATGGGCTCGAACAGCGTAGTCGGTCCAAAGCGTCGCGCCGATAATGCGAAGATCCCCCTTTCTGAATTCGTCGTTTTCAAGGACGTGAACATTGGTCCCGGCGGTCGCTCGCCTGACGTAGTCGAGTGTCTCCTGGATGCTTGAGCCATAGTAGTCGTGGTTTCCAAGTGTCATCACCACCGGCATCCGATGCGCGATCTCCGAGAAAACAAAATTGATTGTGCGTTCGATTGAGCCAGCAACATCGCCTGCGCAAACGCAGAGGTCGGCTTCTGGAACATCTAGGACGTTTCCATAAAGCAGGTCCAACGGTGACGAATGCATATCGCTGATTAGCCAGATTTTCATGACCGCACCTCCTTCCTGGAAGAAGGTCTTTGCGGCTTCCGCTCGCCATGGCCGCCGCTTTGGCGGCGAGACTTCTCTTGTGAGTTTTCGACCAGTCTTGCTTCGGGCAGTCCTGCCTCAAGTTCGGCGAACCGCTCCGGCGAAAGATGCGCCTCCTTGTCAATTTCATTAGCTGCGGCCAATAAAAGATGCCGCTCGCGATCAAGGATTTCTTGTCCGCGAGCAAGCTCTCGGACAAGGATGTTGTTCACGCTTTCGACGACCCAGTGATGCTGTTGCAAGCCCAACTGGTCCCAGCCACCGCGTTTACCCATGCGAAGCAGCTTCGTCCCCATCCCATTCTGCGTCTCCATCTCAAGCGCAAGCCTTGTTGCCTCCGCAAGGTCTGCCTCTGCTCCGTCCGAATGGCTGCCAAAAATCAATTTCTCAGCTGCGATACCGGCGAGAAGAACACAGATCTGGTCCCGAAATTTCTGCTCATTTCGAAGCCAGACGACGGGAAGCTCGAAGCCCGCTGCTCCAGCCAGCTGTTCCTTGAAGCGAGGATTCAATTGCCGATGAACAAAGGCTCCTCGAAACCGGCCGTATTCCAGTCGAACGCCGACGAGCGCGTGACCGGCTTCATGAACTGCCGCAGACCGCCGGAATGGGCCAGTGATGGGGATTAGCGGCGGCAGCTGGGATGTCAGATCCGCCAGAACGAGTCCGCGCCCTTCACGTCGAGCCAACCGCTTCGCGTCCCGTACGAGCTGCGCGAGATCAGCACCCGCCATCGCTTCGGTAAGAGGTCCAAGGTCTCCAAGGTCAATCGAGCCATCTGGACCCAACTGTTGGCGAATAATTGCGAGACGATCCTCTTGGCTCGGCAGATCAATGACCACATGCCTGTCGAGGCGGCCGGGGCGACGAACTGCTGGATCGATTTTGTCAGGGTGATTGGTGGCACCCACCACGACGACACCATCCCGTGCGGCGGTGCCATCCAAACACTCAAGCAAAGCGTTGACCACCTGACTAGAATAGTTGGCGTGGTCCGTCGGGAATGTGGCGCGATCCCCAATGGAATCCAGCTCGTCGATGAAAAGGATACTCGGGGCGTCAACCGAGGCTTTGGCGAACTCCTTTCGCATTGCTTTTAAGGTGTCGCCCAAATGACCGTCGGCCTGCCATTGAGCTACCGACGTCGCCACAAAGTTGACGCCGCATGTGTTCGCTAGAGCCCGAGCAAAAATGGTTTTCCCGACCCCTGGCGGCCCGCTCAATAGAAGGCCGCGATCAACGTCGGACCATGCAAGCCTCTTCTGCTGCCAGAGGTTCAAATCTGTGGCAAGCTGAAGACCCCACGTCTTGGCCTGGCCATAACCGTGCAGGTTCTCTAGGAAGAGTTGCTCGCAAGGGCCGGGGTCAACCGTGGTGGCTTTCCGAGCTGAGGAGTTTTGCAACCTTTTAAGCGCATCCGCCGCTGATCGATTGCGCCGCAATGCAGAGAACATGACATCCGGCGGAAAGGTCAACAGACCCCTCGCCTGTTTCAAAGTTACTCTCACATCGATGGCAACCTTACACGCCTGGCGAAGATCATCAGGCGTGATCGGTTCAATCGGAAGGATGGCATCGACCGAAACGACGACAAGGGGCGGCAACATTCCGATTTCCGAGATCAGAATACCTCTGGTCTTGCCTGATAAGTCGCTCTTGAAGTTGTATTCGATTTTGTGGTCCTTTTCGGCAGTGCCGACACACAGGATGCCATAGGCATCGTGATCCCCACGCTCGGCTCCGTCGTACAAATAGGCTCCTGCGGCCGCGAGGTAGTCTTTTGCGGTGTGCTCGGGCGGTGTGATGAGCCCTACGATGCCGGGCCCGCCGGAAAAGAAAGGCTCAAAATTCGTCAGCGCTCTCAAGAGGGTCAGGTACAGGGAGTGATGCTTGACCGAACTGCGAACGGCCTCATTCAGTTTGTCGTTGGACATGACTTATCCTTGGCCGCCGGAGCAGCTTCAAAAGGGATCGGAAAATATGGCGTGATGGAATCGCGAGTTACGTGGACGTTAGTCGCGTTTGCGACGGATGACCGTTTCGGGGCCGATCAGGCGATCGTCCAAATCTATCGTGACGAAACGATGCAGGATCATCGATGCCAAACCTGCCACTGGCTTGGTCTCACGGAAGACGATCAGGGCTTCTGCAACGGTGAGGCTGGAACATTCGTCCAGCGCAGCAAGGAGACGAATCCTATCGGATAGAGGAGCTTCATGACGCGCGTATCGCAGCAGATCCTTTGCATTCCTCAATCTCACGGGCGGCAGTTCTGACGACTTAACTGTTTCGTAGCTCAGATCGGCTCTGGCCGCTTGTTCCCGAACCCATTCGGGCGCGACCTCTTCCCTCACCCCGTCGACGAGGAAGCTGCAATCGGCCCTATGAACATGGAAGTCTGGCCGATACGTCTGGCCATCCTGCGTGAGGGCAAATGACCGGCAGGACCAAGATACAATGTCGTTATCGACGTCTAGGATGCAGGCGATATCACGCGCCAGCTGATCTCTGAAAAGAACGGGCCCGTCGCACCGAACTGTGCTGAGCGGATAAAAAATTTGTACGGAGTTTGGTTGCGCTGGATGGCGCGAAGAAGAGATGCTCATCATGAACCCTCGAATAGGACGCAGGAACTCGTTCCCCTGGCGGGGCAGTTCAGCGGGCTATTCGTATCGTGGGTCGAGCGATCTTCGTCATGAGGAACAGATACGGAACATCGCAAAGGATGTCAATATGCAAAGTTTACCGTGATCTCAGCGTCACACCGGTTACGATCATCTTCAATATGAGCGTCATCTACTACCAGTGGACCCCGGCACGCTAACCAGCGACCTGTGCCAAGACCGCTGAGGCGCCAAAACTCGACGAAATTCCCGCCCGCACCTAGCGGTTAATGAGCCCGCCCTTCGTGAGAAATTTCCGACCTTTTTCGGAAACGGTCTCGGCGGAGATCTTGACGGTGAACATGCCGTCGCGGAACCGTAGGTGGAACTCACCGGCCAAGCGCAGCCTTTCAAGGAAATCTAAGACTTCCTTGTCCATCTCATCGACTACGATGATTTCCTTGTACGGCATTTGCGTGAATCGATCCAATTTCCTTCATTTTCCTTAGCACGCCATTCGATGATTGTAGAGAGCAACCAGCCGTTCGAGATCGGACCCGATCGGCTAGAGTCATTCTGGTCGCGTTGATTGTTTCTGCGGCCCGCGTGTAAGTAACGAACCAACGACAAAAATATCCCTAGCTATTAAACTCAAACAAGGCGCCATTACAAATACAGACTCCTACTTTTCAAGCATTATGTCCGTATTACTTACCTATATCTTGTAATTTTGGAGCAACATTTCGTTAACCAAGGCACGAGTAACCTGCCGACAACGATGGAGACCACTAGAGATGACGAAAGCATTTCTACTCGATACTTGCGTGATTAGCGAGACCTCGCTGCCGCGTCCGCGAGAAAGTGTTATCGAATTTCTTGCCACCGCAAGCAACTACTTCATCCCAGTCGGTGCTCTCATGGAGCTGCAGATGGGGATAACCAAGGTCTGCTCGACCAACCCCATCAAGGCGGTGCAGCTCAGCGCCTGGTATAATCAGTTGGTGAAAGCCGGAATTCCCACAGTCGAAACAGACAGCGAAATTGGCGCACTCTGGGGCATTCTGGCGATTGATCCAAAGCTTCAGGGAATGAACTCCGTTGACAGCAGATCGAAAAAAACGCGAGGCGGGCAAGACCTCCATATCGCTGCAGCCGCTTTGGCTCGACGATTGCCGATTGCCACGATGAATGTGAAGGACTTCATGAGGATACATGAAATCTATCCGCTCCCAGGGATCTATGATCCCTCTACAGGTGTTTGGCATGCGAAAATGGAACCGCTATCCGAAATGTATCCTGTCGCGAATAAAAATCGGCCAGAGTTAACCGAGCAGAACGCCTCCAGCGACGAGATTGATCAAATCCCGGTCTTCGGGCGGTAAGCTGTAGGCAGGATACTTGACGATAGCTACCTTCAAGGCAGCACAATCATCGGCTCTCGGTGCGGCGTCTAGTTAAGGAGGTCCTTCATCAGGTAAGATCGCCTCGAAGGCGTCAGCCGGAACAAGCGGCCGGTAAGCAAAGCTCTCTCCCCTCTTCGTCTAATTTCGTCGCTTACCTCAGATGCTTGGCATTTGAGTAATTTCTTTTGCGGACAACAAATCTCTTTTTGGGACAACTTGGCCTCGGTAGCGAGGTGGACGATGCCCGAAATGAGTGTTGCAGAAGAACTGAACCAAAACCTTACACCACAAGAGCGGCTAAAGCGCGGCCTTGAACATCTCGCGAGGATGAGGGTTGCAATGACTGCCCAGATCTTCACGGTCTTGGATGAGGTGAACCAATTAAAGCATCAAGTCGAGCTTGACGTTGATACGATGTTGCGCGACGGCGGCTTCACCGACACAGAGATAAACACCTACATCAACTTTGCTCCCACTGAAGATCAAAAGAAAATCATCAGGGCTAACAAAGTCAGTTTTGAAGCAGTTGCAGGCTTGCCCGGTGCAGAGGGTGAGGCTCGGCGTGAGGTTATGAGGAGTATCGAACGAGATCCTTCCTTCAGCTATGAGCAAATTCAAGGGACTTTCGAACGTCGTCGCGGAGATACGCTTTCAATACACGACAAGCTTTTCGTAGCGAGCCAACGCGCGTTCGCAGAAACGTTCTCGCAGGCAAACATGAGACATGAAGCCTCGTTCAGATACAAGGCCTCAACGCTCCACGCGTTGATGGGAGAATTCTCCCGCCTTCATGCGTATGTCGATCGCAATCCATTCCGACGCACGAAAATGCTGACATCGGCGCGTTACGCTCCGTTCTTGACAAAAATGAAGGGCGTCGAGGATCAACTTGCGTTGGCCGCCGAGGAGTTGTTCACTGAACTGAATTCAGTATTTCCTGGATGCTCACGCCCCATGAAAGATTGGGCCTTCATTGCACTGGAAAAACCGGCGGAAGCCTATCTTGCCCAAGCGCATTACTCTCTACAGAGGATGTCACGCCGTGAGTTCCACATGGATCTGCCGGGTGAGCACACCAGCTACTACAGTTGGTCAAGCTTCGACGCGATTAGGTTCCTTTCGGGGATAAAGCGCGAAGAGGACCAACGAAAAGCACCGCAGGTCCATCCCCGAGACCTCCGCAAACTGAACGCCATTGACATCTGTGCGGGATCTGGAGGGCAAGCCCTGGGGCTGGAGGCCGCAGGGTTCAATATTCGTGCACTCGTCGATTTCGATAGGACATCCCTTGAGACCTTGTCTAGAAACCGCAAGCGGTGGAATGTTATCGAATGCGACCTGTCCGAGCCTCTCACGCAAGATGCCATACACGGCTGGCGTGGCGACGGGAAATCGGCATACAGCTTAGACCTTGTATCGGGCTCCTTACCCACGGCTCCTTGGGACTATAGAGGTGACGGGATTGGCGAGCTTTTCACTGCAACGAAGCAGATAATTGCTTCGTTGCAGCCGAAGGCCTTTTTCTTCGAAACGGATGAGGGTTTTAAAGCGGACCGTCACCGCGAGTTCCGGCTTAGCTTGCGCCAATATTTCGCAAATCTCGGCTACCGCACAAAAATATGGAAACTGAGCGCTGACGAATTTGGGGTGCCGCAGAATCGAACGAGATACTATTTTGTGGGGCTAAAACGCGGCCAAGGGTATGGCGATCTTCTTCCACCAGAATGGAACATCAAAAACCCAATCGGCAGGACAATATGGTCCGCAGCGTTCCCAGATCTAAGTGAACACATTCGCCATATTTTGAAGAAGAATTTCGGTGAAAGCGTCTCAAAGATCGATCTCAAGAAGGCGAAGGAGGGTTTGAACCCTGTACAGCAAGCCTACGATCGTTGGGCTTTAAACTGGTTGAGAGACAACAAAAAGTGTGTACCGGACCTGGGAAAAATTCATCTACCAATTGTTGGGGCCGCTGCCAGAGCATGGGGCGAGGCTGGATTCGCTCCACAACTTCGAAGGCCCGTAAGCATCAGCGATCCATATTTTGCTCTCGTCAGCGATAGAGAGGCGCTGGCAAAGTCTCCCATACGCCCTCGAACGCCAAAGGTCGCGTTGACAGCCTCGGTACTTCGATTGCTGCAGGGGATCCCTGCAGACTGGGAGTTGGAAGGCGACGAAGCCTCGCAGATACAACAATTATCCGGCATGCGGCCCCCTTTAATGAGCCTGGCGGTTGCTCGTCAAATCCATAAGGCAATTACGGGCCAGTCGGTCGATCACAGTGACCCAGAAGCACGAAAGATAACAAGTGGCCGCGACAGGAAGCTACCCTCTTTTGTAAACAATAGCGCCACTCACCCAGACCCCATGAGGTATCGCGCTCAGATGTGGAAGAATTCAAAAATCGACGAGGAAAATCAGGATCGAAACCTGGCGTTTGACGATGATGACTTCGACGACTGAGCGTTACCACTTCTTCGACAACCGAATGTGATCAAGCCTGGAACGAATGATTTCCCTCATTTCAAATCTGTCGTCATGTTCCACAAGACCGACAGATTTTCCATCGACGGAAATTTTCACCCGACTTGCGTTGAAGCCGAGGGTCCACTCTTTGCCCTCGGCATCTGCAAAATTCAAAGATTCAATGCCGTCTGTCACCGTATATTTGACTTCTCGGATGTTGCGTGGCTCAAGCTCCTTGGTGATTTCCTCATAAGCCAGCGCGATCTGGCCGTTGGCCGTCACCTTTTCATGGATACTGGCATTGCGCACAACGCCAGCTCGGCTGATCGTTTCGGATATCTTTGCGAAGTCTTGCTCAGGTTTTCCGGAGAGTT
Organism: Rhizobium sp. Leaf306; assembly: GCF_001423425.1. Taxonomy (GTDB): domain Bacteria; phylum Pseudomonadota; class Alphaproteobacteria; order Rhizobiales; family Rhizobiaceae; genus Neorhizobium; species Neorhizobium soli. The sequence goes on along the minus strand of NZ_LMNX01000002.1, from coordinate 169,100 downwards.
CGAACCAATCGCTGCGGGAATACTCATAGAAGATCCACCCGTTCGTGCCGACCGGCACCGGATACCATTTCTCTTGAAGCAAGGTGCACTCCTCCAACCGAAGTTTTGATTGAGGAAGCAGGACACCCGGTTTCAACATGATGTTGACTGGCACGTATCGTCCATCACCCGTGAATTCTATGAACTGCCCGCCGTATTTTCGTTTCGCTTTCGCTTCCACGCCCAGGTCATTCAATTGATGTTCAAACCGGAAGCGGATCGCTTCCAAAAATTCCTGCAGAGCATTTTTCATCGGAGTACCAAGAAATTTCAATCGGTACCCAATTCTCGCAGGCTTGTTGCAAGCGACAAGCGAGGCTTGGCGCAGCCGTGAGCCGCTGTTAACCATGATTAACATTTTATTAAAGTTAGATCGATTTGCTTTGGACATTGGCTAACACTACTGGCATCATGCGCAAAGCTAGTGTCCAGGAGACGAAGGCCATGTCGTTGCTTCGAATAGCAAAACTCAGCGCGATCCGCTGATATTGATGTTATAGGTTTAGGCCTCTCAACGACATCTCTCCGGCAACGCGCGACGACCGTCCGCGCAAAGTGACGCCGGGAACACCCCTTGAAAATATGAAGTTCTCGCGTCGAGCCCGTGCTCGAAGTGTATCTGCGTTCTAAATTTCAAGGGCCGCGCTAGAAAAAACAGCTCTTTTCAATCGGACTGTCTAATGGCCGTCGGCCAATCGATGCCCCAGATGTGCTGCAGGTTTTGGCAGGAGCTGTGCGCGATTTCTAGGGTCCGTCACCGTTCCCCTCGCCAGGACCGAACGGGAATAAATGCTGATCAGGAGACAGCTATTATGGCGACTTATCGCGGAATGTTTTTGCACGACGTCACTTTCTCGGAAATCGATGCACACCTTGCGCGGGGCGCTTCGATTGAGGATCTCGCGTTCGATTTCCAAGGCGGCGACGATGACCCCGACTCTCCGGGTGCCCTCAGCAAGTATCCGGGTCTTTAGAACCCGGATTGAGAGGCCCCATGCGCAAGATCGTCCGCTTGCCCGCGTCGGAGTCCTTAATCCTGAATGGATTGACGATTTGGACTCGTGCTTCCGTTCCGGCGCTTGCGGCTGCGAATGTAGGTCAATTGACCGTTTCAGGGCGTGGGGGCAATAGCGTTTGCCCCTTGGCCAACAGCATTCTAGTTCAGCGTTTCGTGTCTCAAGGACAATGCTCATGACCAATAAGCAGACCCAAAAGCACGCCATTGCCACCGCGTTTCCGATCGAAGTGGCAACCGCCGGTGCAAAGCTGCACCACCGTCTGGGAGTAAATCAGACGCAAGTCGACGACGCGTTCGGTTTGTCGATCGCACGCCTGTCTTCCGCCAGCGTCGGAAACCACACGTCAATGGATGCTTGGAGGCGTTCGATCGCCGCTCCGATCAAAGCGGCGCGTCTTGCCAATGGCCTGTCGACCGCCATCGATAACGGCCGTCAACACCCCGCAAAAGGCCAACCAGTTGAACGCTGCGAGTTCGACGAGTGGAAGACCGATCTCATGACTCTTCTGTCGAAGTTCGGGGTCCATTCGGTGGCGCGGTCAAAAGTAGAAGTAGCGCTGGAGCATACATTCCAGCTGCTTGAAAAGCACAACAGAGCTTTCTCGCGGGATTTCCCCGTTACCATAGCCAAGCTGTTGAATCCCCTCAACTAACCTCAACCATAACTGATGGCCAACTGCGTCCGGGTGTCCCGGCGAGCGCGAAGCCATGCCCAAAAGGAGGGCAAAATGACCAATTCCAACAAGAAGCGCAGAGCAACATCGCTTTCTACCCTAGAGATGAACCGCTTGGCCGCGCTATTTCACGCTGGTCAGTTCGGCATCACGAACCTGGACTATCGGCGTCCAGAGGGCCGCGACGCGACCAGCGAAGAGGTCATGCAGTCGTTCGTGTTGCTTTACGTGTCGCCGACCCGCCCCACAATCGCCCAAGCCTATCGTCTCTACCAAGTCGAGATCGCTCAATTGAATAGCGAGCGGACACCATCCAGGCACTTGCCCTTCCTGAGCAAGTACAAGTTCCGCAGCGCCATCAACGACTTGGATCCGTTCTTCGTCATGGCCGGTCGGTACGGATTCGATGCCGCGATGCGGTTCCTTCGTCGAAGCACCCCTCGCCGATCTCCTTACCCCTCAGCCGCGCCAGTTTCACAGCCCTTGGCTTCCTAACGCCCACCCCATCCAATTGAAGCATTCAACAGCGCGATGGAATCGCGCACAAGGAGCGAATATGAGCAAACTTGCTGAAATGCAGAAGTTGAAGGCACGTATCGAAGATCTTCTTCGAAACGTCGATCCTCAGAGCCGCAACATCTTTCTGAGACACGCCTCGCGGTATCTGCACCCAAGCCGACCAAGTATTGCAAGCCTCTATGCCGAGTATCGAGGCGAAGTTGCGTGGCTCAACAGTCAGCGGACCGTCCAAGGAATTTGGCCTCTGGAGACGCTGTCAAAGCACGTTTTCCACAACTCGATCCGCTGCCTGGACCCCTTCATGGTTCGAGCAGCCCGCTTCGGTGAAAGCGTTGCCGCGCAACACAGCCGCCTTCATTCCAAAGAATGAGCCACGGATTCAAGTCCGCGATCACTAGCTCACGTTGGTGATCGCGCTCCGTCTATTGCTGAAAAATTTCTGGATTTCAAGGGGTTACAATGACCATTCATGCTGCGCGTCTAGTTGCCGCTCGAATGAGAATGAAAAGAGCAGGCTTGGGCTTCATTCACAAACGCAAGGCCGGTATCGGAGGAATGGAAGATCCGACCCTGCGAGTCACCACCTCGCCAATGGATTTTGCCAAATCCACGGACCGGCCGATCCGGATTGAAGACGAGACCTTCTACGAACCAACACACGGGCTCGCACTTCGCAACCCGCTCCGGAAGGACAAGTCTTCCGCAAAGGGGTTCGAGTTCTTCAATGAGGTACGTGTCTACTTCGATAGCGAAATCGAGCATCGCTGTCTCCTGCGGCTCATGACCAGGCGGGACATTGCGGAGATTCACTCACAGGCCCTGCTGTTCAATTATCACGACGCCCAACGGAAACCGCACGAGCACACGATCGATTACCTGATCATCTACAAAGACGGCTGGAGGGTTGGCATCGTCATTAAGCCCGAACGAAAGCGCGATGAGATGGAGGACCTTATCGAGCGCATCAAAGTCGATCCCAGTTCGGCTCAAGTCGACGACTTCCAGTTCCTTAGCGAAACGTACGGCTCAATTGAAGCGGCCGAAAACGCCGATTTCATTTTCTGGTCCCGCGAATTCGAGATCGATCAAGAAGTGTCCGACCTCCTGGATATCGTTCGCACCATCAATGGGTACGTTCGCTTCGGCGATCTCCTACGCTCCTGTCGCAACATCGATGAACGGCGTGTCGCTGTTTGGCGGCTGATTGATCTCGGCGTGCTCATCTCGCCGACAGGCGAACGCATCACCGAACTCACCTATCTCGCACGCAACCCGGCGCACTAGCGCCGGGTACAGCCGATGCGGCTTCGAGGGATACCCATGAACCAAGACGTTGTTACACCTAAGCCACTGAAGAATCCCATCGCGGACATCACTCGCGAGGATCGCTTCATGGTTGAGGACGAGCCGTGGCTTCTTTCCTCAAAAATTCCCGGCGGACTTAGCTTCCGGCACGCCGATGAACCTTGGCGTGAACCGTTGGAACTGACCCATGACCAGATCTGGAAGTACATCCAGTCGGGCAAGGCGTGGATCGATGAAGGAGCACAGAACCCCAATGTTCAAGCTCTAAACATCCGATTTGGCGGCAAGACATTCGATCAAAGCAGCAAGAGTAATCGGGACCGAGCCAACATTCGCCGAGCTTTCTTCGAGATCTACGAAGAGCGGTGCTTGATTGAAGGCAAAATCAGTCGTTCCGGTCCCGACTTCCAAAAATGGATCGACGAGAATTGGAGCCTCGTTTCAAAGCGAGCGCGTTGTGATGTCGTCGTCGCCGAGTCCGGCAAGCTCACCGTTTCCACATTCAACCGGCGATATCGCGCGTTCGTGGCAAGTGGCCGCAATGTGCTCTCCCTGATCCCAAAGCACACCGGACCGGGGCGAAAAACTGCACTTTGGACGCCGGAGGCATATGATCTCGCGCTCCAGTGCGCCCGTGGATACATGAGCCGCCTCAAGCCAACCAAGGCTCTGATCTTCGACGAATACAAGGCGCAGCTTGCAGTCGCGAACCGAAACCTCCGCGAGGAGGAGCAGCTTTATCAGCTCTCACGGACGAAATTCAACGATATCATCGCATCGTTGCCCGCGTTCGACGTTGTGGCCTCTCGCGAAGGTGAGGAATACGCTCTCAAATATTTCGCGCCTAATCTTCGCAGCTATAATGTGATCCTCCCTGGCAAGCGGGTCGAGATCGACGAATGGAAGGGTGATCTCTTCACATTCTTCTCGAAGGCTGGCGCCCTGGAAGGTGTGACTGCAAAACAGCGAGCAAAGCTGCGAAAAATCCGGCTCTGGCTTGTGTTCGCGATTGATGCGGCCACGCGGTACGTTTTGGCTGTCAAGGTCGCTCAAGCTCCGAACACCGAAGCTGCCCTGGGCATGCTCCGAATGATTATGACGGATAAGACAGCAATCTCTGAGATCGCGGGGGCTCAAAATCCGTGGGTCGGCGTTTGCAAGCCAAAGCTGGTCGTAAGCGACCATGGCTCTGCCCTCACATCAGACGAGGTCGTCAACGCTCTGAATTCTCTCAAAATTGGAGCAACGCGGCCTCCTGCTGGCCAACCCAAGAAGCGCCCATTTATCGAAAGTCTGTTTCATACCATTGGGCCTTTCTTGACTCGGTTTTTCGACGGTCAAACCTTCCGAAACATTTGGGAAAAAGGCGATTATGATCCCAAGGCCCATGCGTCGCTTGCAGCAAGCGAGTTCAACGAAATCGTCGTGCAGGCAATCAACGATTACTACCACGTTCGTCGCCATGGCTCGCTTGGTGGCCAATGTCCGCACGATGCTTGGGTCGATGCCGTGGAGACGTACAAAGTCACACCGCCTCCACGGCCGATCGACATGCTTCGCGCTTTCGGAGAAGTTCACACCGCACCGATCACGCAATACGGCATCGTCAAACATAACGTCCCATACATGAACGAGCGCCTTGCCACAGAAGCACTCGATCGGCGGACCTTCGAATTCAAGTTTGACGAGACCTACATCAACGAAATCCTCGTCAAACAAGAGGATGGCGGCTGGTTCCCGGTCCCGAACAACATTGATCTAGTCGAGGACCTGACACTCGCCGAGTGGGACGAGGCGAACAAGGAATTCTTGGCAGAGAATGCGGCCCGGACGGACCGGCACACTTCGACGGTCCACGACTTCATCCTACGCAACCGTGAAAACGGCAAAGCTGCCACCCTCCGTGCTGGCCTTGATCCCGCTGTACCGTCCCCAGCCAAGCTCGCGAAAATGCGAAAGAAAATCTACACCGGGGTTGCATCAGGACGGACTACAGGCCTGCCCATCGACACCAACGCGCCGGTGCAGCTTCCTCCTGACGAACTCCGAGGGGGTGTTGTCGGTCGCGTACGGCCTGCGGAGCTTCAACCTGCGCCAACCCCGCGCACTCCCTCGCCCTCCAATTTTTCTCGTTCAAAATGGGATGACTAAAAATGACCGATCAGATTGACCTTCATCGCGCAAATTTGCGTGCGCTTAAAAACCAAGTCCGCCAGAAACGGCTTAAGAACGACCGCGACGACGATCTCGCTGATGAGATCCAATCCATGCTCGATAACATCGACGACTTTTTCGAATACGGTTCCTGCGAGGATCGTCGCGGGCTGTTCGTCACCGGCCCAGCAGGTACAGGGAAGTCGACAGCCCTAAAGCATATCCTTCAGACAAATCCAGCGTTGCAGCCTTATCGAAACGAACATAATGCTCTTGTTCGTCCTGCTCTCAGCATCAAGCTTCCAAAGGAAAGCAAAACGAATGTCGTTGTGGAGCAGGTGTTTAAGGCACTCGACCTGCCTGCGGAGGGGAGTGAAAAGCTGCTGACACCCATGATGATGGACGCGCTCATGGCTCATAAGGTCAAAATCCTCCATTTCGATGAGGCGCAGCATACGGTGCGCTCCCAGACCAATGCGGCTTTTGAAGCGGTTCAAGACATGGTTAAGCAGCTTGTCGACTGGGAAGAGTGGCCGCTACATGTCATCCTTTCAGGGATGCCGCGTATCGAACGAATGCGCGATGATCAGCAAATCGGTCGGAGATCGATGGTTTTCCCGTTTCGACGGCTCGAAATCGAGAGCGACAAATATGTGTTTGCAGGTCTGCTCAATGAGGTTTCAGCGGACTGCGGACTTCAGTTGCGTGATAACTTGAGGGAAGACGATTTTCTCGGTCGTCTTTGCAAATCCACTCACGGCGCCTGGGGAACCGCGATTGGCGACATTCGTCGCGCATGTTTTCGCGCCCTGACAAAGCGAAAGTCCGAACTCACCGTCAGCCATTTCGCTCAGGAATACGAACGGAACACCGGTGCACTATTGAAGGAAAACATTTTTCTAGCCGAAAACTGGGAGCAACTGGAGGTCAAGGAAACGCTGAAAGCCATGCGCGATGAGGAGGAGAAGTAAAGTGGTCCTCCCTGTCCCTGTCACCCATAGGATTGGTCGCGAAAATGCGATCAGCTTAGCCTCCCGGTTGAGTGCTGGGAACGGCTATCGATCGCTTCGGTTATTTCTCGCATCCGGACGGGTCTCGCTGCGCGATCTTTACGTGGGTGAGGAAAAGGCAATCGCAAAGTTGGCGCATTGGTCCGGGGCCAAGCCCACGGACCTCTCGCAATTCGCTGTCCGGACGGAAACCAAAAGGAAGTATTGGAGCCTTGGTCACGCCACCTTTAACAAAGAGATGCGACGAGGCAATCGATTCCGGTATTGCCCTTCTTGCATCCTTCATGACTGTCGGCAAGGAAGTGAGCAACCGGCGTCACGCCCGTTTGTGCGGGTCCAGTGGCTTACTAGAGCGGTAGTAAATTGTACCGACCATCAACGCCCTCTAATCGAAGTCCAATTCCCGAAGTTTCAGGAAGACGATTTTGCTCGTTATGTCACAGCAAATTTTTCGACTATTGAAGCTCAGGCGGCGGATCCAGTTACAGACGAGGGTGTCGAAGTCGATCGGTTTATCGAAAATCGAATCCTCGGCGTCAAGGAAGAACCATATCTTGACCGCTTTGAGGTCCATGTAGCCGTCGAGCTGTGTTCCTACCTTGGTAAATTCATGAAACGTCACGAAGCAACATCGTCGCTCCTACCCGCCTCACTTCAATCTGCCTCGCCGCGAGAAGCAGGTTTTTACGTCGCGCGACAGGGTGCTGATGCGATTCGCAATGTGATCGTCACCTTCATTAACGTTCGCAAACCGAGCACCGCCGAGAAATTTCTTTTTGGTCAATTGGGACGATGGCTTCGAAGCAATAGCGCCGTGCCACGCTACGCTGAAACCGTCAGCCTCCTTCAAGACATCGCCGTTCGCAATCTGCCGTTCGGAGCGGGCGATATGTGTTTTGTTCCGGTCCATGAGCGCCATCTCCACTCGGTCGTTTCCGCGAGCCTGGAGTATGGCCTGTTTGAGAAGCGGGTCATCCAACTTATGCGAGACAGCAAGTTGATCGGGCCACAAAACTTGCATCCGAGCCGCATCTTTTTTAACGCGGAGCAAGCTCACGGCATCCTTGAAGAAGCGAGCCGCACGTTGACCAGCAAGGAAGTCCGCGAAGAACTTGGCGTCACGGAAAAAGTAATGGCTGACATCCTCGGCACAGGTCTTATCCCGCGCGTTGAGAACAGGGCAGACACGAGAGCGTACGCCCGAATTCGAAAAGAAGACGTGGAGCAATTCAAGGCGAAAATCATGGCCGCGACGACAGAGTCTAGCTCCGGCGGCCTATCGACGATTAGGGACGTCTGCCAAGCGTGCGGCTGTTCAACGACTGATGTCATCGCCCTCGTAACGAACGCCAAGCTTTCCAGTGTCACGATGGTGAAATCAGAAGCCTTCAGGTTGAACGACTTACGGGTCGATCTTACAGAGGCAGTAGGACTGATCGTTCCCGCTCGCGTTGCCGAGTGGGAGAAACATAACGCTGGCTTTATCAAGCTCGATGATGCACGAGTGGCGCTGCAGGTCAAAAGCCTGACGATCTCGTACCTCGTGCAACGCGGTTTGATCGTTGTAAAGAAGCTCACCAATCCCTACACGATGCGTCGTCAAGACTACGCTACTCTCGAATCCATCCGAGCTTTCGAAGCGGAGTACATCATGTTGGGCGAACTCTCCAAGTTGTACGACACCCATCCGATCGTCATCACGACGACTATGGAAAAGGCCGGGGTCAAAACGTCTCCGGAACGTGCGGGACTCGTTTCCAGGTTTTATCGTCGGGCCGAAGTGGATGCTCACAGGATCGCTGAGGCCGTCGCCAGGCTGAGGAAGTAATCACTCAACTCGGAGATTAATTCATGCCCGCCCACGCGGGCTTTTTTTTGGCCTAGATTCTCAATTTTTCGGAGCGCATTTCGAGTGATGTAAATGGCCCAGGTGATTGTCAGACGCAGACCTGTCGCGGTGAGTGGCGCACACCTATGGCGACATCGGTTACCAACCTAGCGAATGCGGAAAAAGACCCTGCATTAACATATTGATTTTCATCTGGAAATTCATTTGCGAGCCATTCGCAGGCGCAAACCTACGCGGGCCAATCAAATCGGTCACCGCCAGCCTATGGTGAAAATTTCGTTTTGCTTTACAACCATTAACTTGACGTTAGTCAAGTTTGCGGCACATAGATACCTGAAGTGCTCGATCTAAGATTGTAATAACGACACTCGAGCAGCCCTAGCCTCTCCGGCATAGGGACGGTCTTGCCATGATGGCAGGCACCCTGAGGGGGTTAACCGTAAACGTGATCCGATCATTGCTAGTCTTTCATCGATCTGCGGCGCAGTTCGAAGCGCTAGCCCATGCTTGTGGGGCTCTACGTGACCAGTATTTTGACCAACATCGCTGCAACAAATGCGCTTCAGACCTTGCGCACACTGAATTCGAACATGGAGCGCACGCAACAGCAAGTCAGTTCGGGCCTAAGGGTTCAGACCGCCGCCGACAATGTCGCGTACTGGTCCATTTCGACGACGATGCGGTCCGACACCGACGCCATAGCAGCCGCCAGCGATGCGCTCGGGCTCGGCACCGCCAAGGTGGACACTGCCTATCAGGGCATGGAGGCCGTGATCGATGTTCTGGATGAGTTCAAAGCCAAACTCGTCACCGCAAAAGAGACCAGCGTCGACAAGGGGCAGATCCAGCTCGAATTGGACAAGTTGAAAGAGCAGGTCGTCTCCATCGCCAACGGCGCGAGTTTCAGCGGAGAAAACTGGCTGAACACCGACATTGCCGACATCTATGACAACACGATCAACAAGTCGTCCGTGGTGTCAGGCTTCACCCGGACTGCATCCGGGGTATCAGTTCAGAAAATGGAATCTGATCTCTCATCGATTTCTCTGTTCAACACCACCGGTGGCGGCCTGCTTCAAGCCGATGCGCGCGATGCCTATACGGTCGGCGGAATCCGCTATCCGACCTCCTATTCCAGCTACTCCGACTCGACGGTATACTATACCGATGACGGGTCTATGGATTGGATGACCCCGGAACGATCCACTGGCAGTGCCGGCCTCTTCGCTCTGAACGATTTCCCGGATGAAGCGCCTCTCGATTTCAACACGGCCGGTTCGAACATCAGCTTCACACTCCTGCTTGACAAGGAAGTGGAGGACCCAAGCCAGCTTCCCGGGCCCTACTTTGGAGGAGTGAGCACTACGATCACAATCACCAAGGCTGACGTGGACGCCTATGATGCCAGTCTTGGTGGAGTCATATCGACCAACACGCAGTTCGCAGGCGTCCTCAACAGGCAGTTGAATCCACTCGGCGCCTTGGTTTCAGCCGACTCCTTCATGTACGATCCCCCGGATTCAAAAAATCGCGTCCACGATCCCAAGAAAATGAGCATCATGACGCTCCAGAAAAATGGTGACGGATCCTATGTCGGCATCTCGAACCTGAGTAGCACTGGCGTCAGCAACGGTGGTTTGAAAGAGAATTCTGCCTATGGCTTACGTGGGTCGAGCTTAAGCCTCGAGTTCCGAGACTTCACTCTATACAATGACGGCGAGAACGAAGACGGTATCGAGATCAACTTCAATTTCGCGGTCAATGGTGCGTCCCAGAAATCCTATTCCTTTGATCGCACCTATGTGAATACGCTGCTGAACAAGACCGACGGTACGGTCGCGACCGCAGAGGAGATGGAAACTCTGCTGCACTCGCTGCTCGACGCCGATTGGCCAAACCTAGTCATCGAGGCGACGGATGCCACCCACGTCACCATCAAGTCAGATCCCGCAGTCGATCGGAAATGGGGAAGCGGAACAAGCATAACGTTCAGCCAAATCCGCGTCAGCAACGAGCCTCGTCCGGCGCTCGACTTTATCGACATCGACATCGAAGAGAACCCCGACAATATCGACAATTATCTGAGCTACATCGAAACCGCGAAATCGAGGGTTGTCGACGGCGCCGCGTTCCTTGGTTCGCTCCAGCAGCGTCTCGACATGCAGACAAGCTTCAACTCAACCCTCATGGACAATATCGAAAGCGGTGTAAGCCGCCTTGTCGACACGGACATGGAGGAAGCCTCTGCTAGGCTGTCCGCAATCCAGACGCAGCAACAACTTGCCGTTCAGACGTTGCAGATCGCCAATAGCAGCAGCGAGACGATTATGCAGCTCTTCAACTCCTGAACGCACCTGGAGCGCTGGCCGAAGTTCTTTCACGGATCCAGCCCTCCTTTCATTCTCTGGTCGACATCGTCATGACCAGGCGTTCGGTGGTTCACCGCGCTTCCGCTGTGGCGCGTATCGAGACCACCCTGCCCGGCACCATTGCCACCATCTGGCCGCTCACGGCACCGGACGCCCTCTTGCCGTGCAAGGCGATGCCTCAGGCTCCACATCCACCAGCATGTCGTCACACTCGAGACAGGTCATGCAGATCCCGCAGCAATCCTGATCGAACTCCTCAGCGGATCTCGGTTGTCGACAGCAGTCGCAAATGGGCGAGCCCGGGCCGGCGACCCGGGTGGGAGACAGAATTTCCATGACGTTGCCATCGCGTGCGTGCGCAGAGGTATCTGCCATCGCAACCTCCCTATTTCAGTTGATGATCATAAGATGGGAGCGACTAGCTCAAGAATCCAGAGAGGGCGTACAGACAGGAAGCACCTGAACCATCACGCGTTTGTTGCGTTCCTTCGGTAGATCTGGAGATGACCGCATGAAACGAACACTCATCGCCTTCGCCCTCTCGCTCGCAACCTCGCAGGTGTTTGCCATGGACAGCCTTTCACACCTCGAATGGAAAAAGCGTGTCCTCATCCTTTTTGGTGACAAGGGCGATGCATCGATTGCCCGACAGGTCGGCATCCTGACATCGCAAAAGGCGGAATTGGCGGAGCGCGACATGGTTGTGCTGCAGGTTTCCGGAGATGTCGTGGAAACGATCTATGGTGACGCCGACCGGATCGACGCGCGCAGGCTGCGCGCGGAGGCAAATATTGCGGACGGTGCGTTTCATGTCGTCCTTGTCGGCAAGGATGGCGGCGTGAAGCTGAAAAGCGATACGGTCGTCAGCGACGTCGAGATGTTCGACCTGATCGATCGCATGCCGATGCGCCGCGGCGGAAAAGGCTGAATGACCTCAGACGACATTGGGATATCCGTGGCATGCAACGACTCCGATTCGTTCAACTTTTCGCGACCATTTCGGAAAACGCGGGCATATTCCCGATCGACATTTGCGTTGCGACGCGTTCACCCTACCTTAGGCGCCTAGGCCATGAATTGAAGGAGACGATGACAGATGAGCGCCGAATTCGGTCCGTACGTGCAGATGGGTAAGCTTGCTCAGGTGATGGCCCACCAGTACCAGAAGGACACCAACCTCGCTTTGGCGCCCCTGCTGTCGCATTACATGGACGAGGTCGAGGTCAACGTGGCCGCCGACAGTTTCAACCACTCCGGTTTCATGAACAATATCCGCGGGCCGCTCAAGGTCACGGCTGACGCAACGACGGACGAGCGGCGCAAGGCGTTCCTGCAGGCCGTCGTGGATGCGCTTCAGGAGCGCATGCAGCGCGTATAGGCCCTGCCGCAGCAGGATTATTCCAAGATTGAGCTCATAAAATCTGATGCAACGCGCCTTGTCGCGCACGTGCCGGCGTTGCGCTATGCACAGCGCGGATGGTCGTGGAAGACGGACGGGCTGCCGTCCCGACACGGTTTCGGCACGGCTGTTAGGCGGACGATCGGCCTTAACAACCGCCCTGATCACCGCGCCAGTTCACGAATCGACATACTTGGACACGCAAAATGAGTTCCCATTTCCCGTTTTTATGGTGCACTAGGTCTCAAAGATATTCGAGGGATCGATTCCGGTCCTTTTTGAGAGAGTTTGCGCCATGGAAAATCCGATCCCCCTGAAACGCATTTCCCAAAATGTCGTCTTTCGCAAAGGTGACGTGTTTGTTCTGTTCGGCGAGCTGTTCGGGCGCGGTTACGCGACCGGGCTGATCGAAGAGGCCAAGCGTGCGGGCATGAAGATCGTCGGCATCACCGTCGGGCGCCGCGACGAGAACAACGCGCTGCGTCCGCTGACCGATGACGAACTGCAGGCTGCGGAAACGCAGCTCGGCGGCAAGATCATTAACGTTCCGCTGATGGCGGGCTTTGATCTCGACTCACCGGCCGGCACGCCGACCCCGACCGATCTTCTGGCCGACATGACGCTCGAAAGCTGGCAGACCGACAAACTGGACTGGGATCACATCGAGGCATGCCGCACAGTCGGCGTGGAGCGCTTCCGGGATTCGCTGACGAAAGTCATGGCGATCCTCGAAGACATGATCCCGGCCGGCAAGAATGTCTTCTTTGCTCATACGATGGCGGGTGGCATCCCCAAGGCGAAGGCTTTCCTCGTCATTGCCAACCGCATCTACAAGGGCCGCGGCGCCCGCCACATGTCCTCGCAGACACTGCTCGACAGCGACATGGGCAAGCTGATCCTTGCAAACTTCGACGAGGTTTCCGCCAACACCTATCACCACCTGATCGATCTCAGCACCGCCATCCGCACGCGGATCGAAGCAGCGGGCAACCAGGTGCGCTACACGGCCTATGGATATCACGGCACCGGCATCCTGATCGGCGACGAATATCGCTGGCAGACCTACACCAACTACACGCAGGGCTATGCCAAGATGCGCCTTGAGGATGTAGCGCGCAAGGCTTGGGCCGATGGCATCAAGGCGACCGTCTACAACTGCCCGGAAATCCGGACCAACTCTTCCGACGTGTTTGCCGGTATCGAACTGCCGCTCATCCCTCTCCTTCTCGCATTGAAGAAGGAAGGCGGCGGCGCCTGGGCTGAAGAACTGTGGCAGGCCTGCCAGGAGCGCCTGGCAGACGGCTACACGGTTGAAGACACGCTGCAGAAGATCATCGATCTTCAGGCAGACGAAGTCATGCAGCCCTTCTACGATTTCAAGCGTTGGCCGATGCCAAACAGCCAGGGCCAGTCCGATCTCACCATCGGCACCTCGGCCGAGATCACGCAGATGCACAAGGACAGCAAGGTTCTGATCAGCGATCTGCTGAGCACGCTGGTCGTTGAGGCAACCGGACAGCTGATCTTTGCGGAAACCTCGAACCCGACCGGTCCTGTCGTGTGGCTCAACCACGACATCGTCGCCCGCAAGCTCAATTCGACCCATGTGTCGAATGCGGATGCAGGCGTGACCGAAAAGGTCAGAATGCTCGCCTGAAAAAGGCCGCTGCACTCCATCGTGCCCGCCGACCCGCGTCGGCGGCACCATCGATGCAAAGATACTCCCTGACCGTCGCCCGGCATCGCTTTGCCCCTCAGGCCCTAGTCCGGGTCTTGCCCTGACGGTTGCTCCGGCCTACCAAGCCTTGAACGATCAACCACCCTTGATCCGTCTAAGACGCCGGATGGGTGAGCCATGGAAACCGTGATGGCAGACGAGGACAGGCAGACCACATCCGGCGAAACGATTACTCTTTACGAGGCGATCGGGGGTGATGCGACGGTTCGGGCCCTTGCGGCGCGCTTCTACACCCTGATGGATACGCTGCCGGAAGCTGCCCGCTGCCGGGCCGTTCATCCGCAAAGTCTGACGGGAAGTGAAGCGAAGTTCTATGACTATCTGACCGGCTATCTCGGCGGCCCGCCCGTCTATGTGGAAAAACACGGGCACCCTCGCCTTCGCTCGCGCCATTTCGGCGCTGAGATCGGACCGGTGGAGCGCGACGAATGGTTGCTGTGCTTCCGCCGCGCCATGGACGAGACGATCGCAAGCCCGGCCCTGCGCGACATCATCTGGCCGCCGATCGAGCGGCTGGCTCATCACATGCAAAACAGGGAATAGAGCCTTGGCGAGACTCGATAAACTGCGGCCGTTCATTCTCTTTGCGAGCGGTCTGATGGGCGCCTGCGGCGTAGGCCTTGCGGCTGCCGCAAGTCATGGCGGCGATACGCTTTTGCTCGGGTCTGCCTCGATGATGTGCCTGGCGCACGCGCCGGTGCTGCTCGCTCTTTATCTCGGACATCAGCAGATCCGCACAGCGACGCTGGCCGGTCTCATTCTGGGCCTTGGGACGATCGTGTTTGCGGGTGATCTGGTGGCGCGTCATTATCTCGGAAGCCGACTTTTTCCGTTTGCCGCGCCGCTCGGCGGCAATCTTATGATTCTCGGCTGGCTCGCAATCGCGATCGGAGCGTTTTTGCGCGCCGAGGACCGGCGCTAGAACGTCCGGGTTTGGCTCGAAGGTATCGATCTCGGCAAAGCCGTATCCTGCGAGCGGTCCATCGCGAGCCGGTAAAGCTCGGTCACCATGCCGTCGCCGCTCTGTTCGGCGAGCTTGTGCAGGACCGCCATCGCGTCGAGATCGCGCCCCTCGCGATCGAGAATAGGCTGATCAGGATAACCTGTTTTCATCATTGCGATCCTTGATTGTCTGCAGCGCCCGCTCAAGGCTTGACTTCGACCCGTTGCGCAAGGGGATGAAGGTGACGCCGAACTTCTTGCATCCGGTCTTTACCCGCAGACACGCATCGTGGCTGATACAGTCGATCGGGCAGAACACGCAGTCAACCGAGGGAAGCACCGTATCGATGCGGGAAACCGCCTCGCGCAACCCACCGTCGTGATGGATCAGTTCCGCGCCGTGGCGGGTGGCGATGGCGCGCAGATGGGCCACCTGGCAGTCCCGGCCGCCGACATAGAGAAAGCTGCGGATGTCGACCACTTCCCCGCCGATCCCGGAGGCGCCATTGGCAGCGCTGCGGTTCGAGGATGCCGCAGCATCGGATGCGGCATTGCCGCCACTCGTATTTTTCCGCTTCTGTTTCTTCGCCATGATGCTCTCCGTATTGGCCCGGAATAATTCGGGGCAAACCCCGTCGTTGGCGCACCATATGAAACTTGAATTTGAGAGTAAAGATTAAAGTCGACTCTTTCACTCATATTAATTGAGGGACGCAGCCCGCGTCGTTTTCGACCCACACGCGCGCCGAATGGCAGTTTTTCTGCTCACGTAGCGTATGGCAGCAGACCGTGGTTTTTCGGGGCATCGATAGGCAAGGCCGACGTAGGCTTACAGCTCGATCAACGAAGCCTCGGGATTCACAGCAGTTTTAGCGTACCCTATACTGAGCATTTGCTCAAAACCGAGAATAAATTCAGACCCTGGCGTGTACTGTCAGTTTTCGCCCAAGTCCGGACAAATATTCGCCCGCTATTTTAACCAGCGATTAGCGCAATTACGGCAATAGGTTAGGTGGGCGTCCTCGCGCATGCCGAGAATTGGCGGGTTGGGATGTATTGTTGGGCAAGTTGAAGTGGTGTGCACTATGGCAATTCGGGATATGGCTATTTCGAAGAAACTCGGCCTCGTTACCGTCGTAATGGGCCTTTCTTCTCTTATTATTGCAGGCGTTGCGGGAAGCGGGCTCTATGGCCTGCAAAAGGCAATCATTTCAGTCGGCGCGCGTGAAGAAGTCGCTCGTGAAGCGATGGATCTTCGGGTCGACATTATCGCAATTAGCCGCATGACCTATCAGCTGGCCGCGGCGCCGGACAAAGCCAAGGATTTCCGCATCGACGCCGAAAAGCGCGCCGGCGAAATGCTGGCCCGCCTGCCGAAGATCGAGGCAACCGCAGACGCTGCTGAACAGGATCAGCTGAAGACGGTGAGAGCCGCCCTCGACAGCTATTTCGTCTCGATCCGCAGCATGGTGGACACCGCCGAAAAGAATGCAGCCGACACCGCCGCCATTTCGGCTGCGCTGAAAAAGGCGCTGGATGGCCAGAAGGTCGTCACCGACTCCGTCAAGGTCTACAGCACCTATTCGGGCAAGGAACTGGCTGTGGCCCGCGAAGAAGCCGTTGCGTCCTCGACCACCGCCATGCTGGTTTCGGCGCTGTCGGCCCTCGCCTTCATCATCATCGGCGCCACGATCAGCACGATCGTCGCACGCCGTGGCATCGTTCGCCCCATCCGCGAGCTGACCGAAGCCATGACCCGCCTTGCCAAGGGCGATATGAACATCGATGGCGTCGACGCAAGCCGCGGCGACGAAATCGGCGCGATGGCCCGCGCCGTCGAGGTATTCCATACCAACGCTGTCGCCATGACCGACCTCAAGGCACAGGAAGCAGCCCTTCACGAGCGTTCCAGCGACCTGCAGACGTCGATTTCGAAAGTTGTCGCATCTGCTGTCGCCGGCGATTTTTCCGGCCGCATCCGCAAGGACTACCAGAACGAAGACCTCAACCGCTTTGCATCGGGCGTCAACCAGCTGGTGGAAAGCGTCGACAATGCCGTCACGGAAGTTCGCCGCGTCATCGCAGCGCTTGCCGATGCCGACCTGACCCAGAGCATGAACGGCCAGTTCCAGGGTGCATTTGCCGAGCTTCAGACCAACGTCAACTCGACGATGGACCGGCTAAGCGCCACCATGAGCAACGTGCGCGGCGCAGCCGGCACGATCAACGACAATTCCGCCGAACTGTCTTCGGCGGCAAACGACCTCTCCAAGCGGACCGAGCAGCAGGCTGCAGCGCTTGAAGAAACGGCAGCCGCCCTCGACGAGATCACCACGACGGTGCGTGCCGCCTCTGCCCGCGCCACCGAAGCCCGCGACATGGTCTACGAGACCAAGCAGAGTGCGGCAAAGTCGGGCGAAATCGTTCGCAGCGCCGTCACCGCCATGAGCCGCATTGAAGACAGCTCGACGAAGATCAGCCAGATCATCGGCGTCATCGACGAGATTGCCTTCCAGACCAACCTGTTGGCGCTGAACGCCGGCGTCGAAGCCGCCCGTGCTGGCGAAGCCGGTCGCGGCTTTGCCGTCGTCGCTCAGGAAGTGCGTGAGCTCGCCCAGCGCTCCGCCAATGCGGCAAAGGAAATCAAGACGCTAATCAGCGCCTCGGCTTCCGAAGTCGCAGGCGGCGTTTCGCTGGTGCGCTCGACAGGTACAGCACTTGTCGAGATCGAAAGCCTGGTCAACAAGGTCAACGAACATGTGGAATCCATCGCCACGGCTGCCCGCGAGCAGTCGACGGCGCTGGCCGAGATCAACTCCTCGGTCAACCACATGGACCAGATGACCCAGAAAAACGCGGCGATGGTGGAAGAAACGACGGCAGCGAGCGAGACGCTTGCAGCCGAAAGCCGCCAGCTTCAGGCGCTTCTTTCCAACTTCAAGCTGGAAGGCGGCAGTGAGCTCGGCGGCATGGCACGCCGGATGCGCGCGGCCTGATAAAAGCCTGGACAGTCAGACAGTGAAATCCCGGGGGCAGCGATGCTCTCGGGATTTTTCAATTCGGATCGGCCATCCGGCGATGGCCCGCAACGCTCAGCAGGGTTTCGGTCCCTGTTCCGGCTTGGTGTCGACCAGCGCACTGCTCACTGCTTCTTCATGATACCAGCAGTGGTCCTGCACCGCGACCGGGTAGGTCCCGACCGGCACCGTGGCGCCGTTCTCAAGACGGATCCGTGGCGTCAATGGAAATTGCAGGATCTGCGCTGTCTCACGATGGATGCCAATAACCATCCTATCGCCTCCTCCTCAATGCGCACTCAAACGCATACCAACCAGAGATATGCACATTTTTTGTGCTTTCTGCACTATTTTACATCATTTGCCTGTTCGGCGCTAGGCACGAATGAAAGCAAACGAGCTCAGGGCGATATAGTTTCGTCGGCGGAACTCAGACGCGAAGCAGAATTCCTAGTTTCAAGACCCCCGGTGGGTGCGCGAAAAATCGATTGATTTTCAAACGGGCTGGGATGATGGCGTTACAGTCGTCACCCGCAGACATGTAAGCCCGGCCAATCATACGACTTTTTTATCGGGATTTTCAGGCGACGACAAAAACTGGCACGGTATGTGCGTCCTATGTCTCATGCCCGGGATGCAGCGCTTTCGCGTCGCAGTCTCTGGATGGCTCAACCATGAACACCACGGCCTGAGAGATAAAATATGACCAAGTTTAAGCTCGAGTACATCTGGCTCGACGGTTACACCCCCGTCCCGAACCTGCGTGGCAAGACGCAGATCAAGGAATTCGACACCTTCCCGACGCTGGAACAGCTGCCGCTGTGGGGCTTCGACGGTTCGTCGACCAATCAGGCCGAAGGCCGTTCGTCCGACTGCGTGCTGAAGCCGGTCGCCATCTATCCGGATCCGGCCCGCACCAACGGTGCGCTGGTCATGTGCGAAGTGATGATGCCCGATGGCGTTACCCCGCACGCGTCCAACAGCCGCGCAACCATCCTCGACGACGAAGATGCATGGTTCGGTTTCGAACAGGAATACTTCTTCTACGAAGACGGCCGTCCGCTCGGCTTCCCGGAAAGCGGCTACCCCGCTCCGCAGGGTCCGTACTACACGGGCGTCGGCTACAAGAACGTCGGTTCGGTTGCCCGCGAAATCGTTGAAGAGCATCTCGACCAGTGCCTCGCAGCCGGCATCAACCACGAAGGCATCAATGCCGAAGTGGCCAAGGGCCAGTGGGAATTCCAGATTTTCGGCAAGGGCTCCAAGCGCGCCGCCGACCAGATCTGGATGGCCCGCTACCTGCTTCTGCGTCTGACGGAACAGTACGGCATCGACATCGAGTTCCATTGCAAGCCGCTCGGAGATACCGACTGGAACGGCTCCGGCATGCACTGCAACTTCTCGACCAAGTACATGCGCGAAGTGGGCGGCAAGGAGTATTTCGAGGCGCTGATGGCGCAGTTCGACAAGAACCTGCAGGACCATATCGACGTCTACGGCCCGGACAACCACCTGCGTCTGACCGGCAAGCACGAAACGGCTCCGTGGAACAAGTTCTCCTACGGCGTTGCCGACCGTGGCGCCTCGATCCGCGTGCCGCATTCCTTCGTCAACAACGGCTACAAGGGCTACCTCGAAGACCGCCGTCCGAACAGCCAGGGCGACCCCTACGCGATCGCCTCGCAGGTTCTGAAGACGATTTCGGAAGTGCCGCTCGCAAAGTCCGCTGCCGCTTAAGACACAACGTCCTCCCAAGGACAACGAAGACGCCGGCCTCGCGCCGGCGTTTTTTTGTTTCGGGGGTTCTGCACGTGAGGCTTTCCCGGCACGCTCCCCTGGATCGGTACCTCTCCGCCCTCAGGGCTCAGGGCTCACCCCTATCCGCCCTCATCCCCCTCTCCGCACCCTGAACCCTCTCCAAACCCTAATCCCTGTGCTCGTCACAGGGATCCAGCAGCGTCGCGTCCGCGGCGCGGAAGGGTCTTCTCAGCCCAAGGACTTGGGCTGACTGGATTCCTGTGACGAGCACAGGAATGAGGGAGTGTGGGAGGGCCGCTCGCGAAGACGGCTGCCGCTTGTGATCCCAAGTCGGCTGTCGCTTAGGACGCTGGAGCCATTGCCGCTTGAGGCGCAAAAGCTCTCTCCACCCTCATCCCTGTGCTCGTCACAGGGATCCAGCAGCGTCGCGTCTGCGGCGCGGGAAGGCTCTCCTTAGCCCAAGGACTTGGGCAGCCTGGATTCCTGTGAAAGGCACAGGAATGAGGGAGTGTGTGAGGGACGCCTCGCCAAGACGGCTGCCGCCGGAGATGCAACATCGGCTGCCGCTTGAGACGCAAAGTCCTCCGGGAAGCCCTAGGGCTTCAGCCCCTCCAGAAACAGCCCCTCCAGAAACCGCGCCGCATCCTCGAAACGGTCCTCGTCGTCCCGGTCCTGGCCGAGGACGGCGCGGACCTGGACGTCGAAATCGGCGTAATGTTGCGTGGTGGACCAGATCGAGAAGATCAGGTGATAAGGGTTGCAGGTGCGGATCTTGCCGGCTTTCGACCAGGCGCGGATGACGTCGGCCTTTTCATCGACCAGGTCTTTGAGGGGCCCCTTCAGCTCGTCCTCGATATGCGGCGCGCCCTGCAGGATTTCGTTGGCGAAAAGCCGGCTTTCGCGGGGGAAATCCCGCGCCATTTCCAGCTTGCGACGGATATAGGAGCGGATTTCCGAAGCCGGATTGCCTGTAGCGTCGAAAGCGCGCAGCGGCTCCAGCCAGGTCGAGAGAACCCGGTCGATCAGCTGGCGGTGGATCGCCTCCTTGGTGCGGAAATAATAGAGCAGGTTCGGCTTCGACATCCCCGCCGCCTCGGCAATCTGGTCGATCGTCGTGCCGCGGAAACCGCTGACCGAAAACACCTCGAGTGCCGCCTCGAGAATGACCTCTTCCTTCTCCTCCTGGATGCGGGTGCGCCGCTGCGTTTTAGCCGCTCGTGGAATGGCCATCCGTATCCTGCCTTGCAGTCCCAAACGCTGATCCAGATTCGTATCACGAGGCCCATTTTCAGGGCATGTGGCGCGAAAATAGGCGAGTATTTTTCGTGATTTACGGCTTGAGTGGCGGTCGGGACATTGTATGTTTTACCAGTCGGTCAAATTATCGATCACAGACAAAACAAACGCAATGCCGATGTTTCAGATCGTGCAAACGTCGGTCTGGAACGCGGCTCAAGCAGGCATAACGGGTGAGGACAGGATGATGGCGGCAGCACCGGGCGAGAACATGCGTGTGAACGGCGACCGGCTGTGGGACATGCTGGAGGAGATGGCAAAGATCGGCCCCGGTATTGCCGGCGGCAACAACCGCCAGACCCTGACCGACGAGGACGGCGAAGGGCGCCACCTGTTCAAGCGCTGGTGCGAAGACGCCGGCATGACCGTCAGCACCGACAAGATGGGCACGATGTTTGCGACCCGCGCCGGAACCGATCCGGATGCGTTTCCGGTCTATATCGGCTCCCACCTCGATACCCAGCCGACCGGCGGCAAATATGACGGCGTGCTGGGCGTGCTGGCAGGGCTCGAAGTCGTCCGCTCGATGAACGATCTCGGCGTCAAGACGAAGCATCCTGTCGTTGTCACCAACTGGGCGAACGAGGAAGGCGCGCGGTTTGCGCCGGCCATGCTTGCCTCCGGTGTGTTTGCCGGTGTTCATTCGCTCGACTACGCCTATAGCCGCAAGGATCCGGACGGCAAGACCTATGGCGAAGAGCTGAAGCGGATCGGCTGGCTGGGCGACGAAGAGGTCGGCGCCCGCAAGATGCATGCCTATTTCGAATATCATATCGAGCAGGGCCCGATCCTCGAAGCCGAGCAAAAGCAGATCGGCGTCGTTACCCATTGCCAGGGCCTGTGGTGGCTGGAATTCACGCTGACCGGCAAGGAAGCGCATACCGGCTCGACGCCGATGGACCGCCGCTGCAATGCGGGACTCGCGTTCGGCCGCATTCTGGAACTGGTGCAGACTGTGGCGATGGCGGAGCAGCCGGGCGCTGTCGCTGGCGTCGGCCAGGCGTTCTTCGCGCCCAATTCCCGCAACGTGCTGCCCGGCAAGGTCGTCTTTACCGTCGACATGCGCACGCCGACGCAGGAAAAGCTCGACCGCATGCGGGAAAAGATCGAGGCGGGCGCAATCGAGATCTGCGAAGCGCTCGGCGTCGGCTGCGCGGCGGAAGCCGTCGGTCATTTCGATCCGGTCACCTTCGATCCGGTTCTGGTCGGCCGGGTGCGCAATGCCGCGGTCAAGCTCGGCTACAGCCACCTGGACATCATTTCGGGCGCCGGCCACGATGCCTGCTGGGCGGCACGACTGGCACCCTCGACGATGATCTTCTGCCCCTGCGTCGACGGCGTCTCGCATAACGAGGCGGAAGAAATCTCCAAGGACTGGGCGGCCGCCGGCTGCGACGTGCTGCTGCACGCGGTGCTGGAAACGGCGGAGATTGAGGCTTGAGCGTAACCATCGCCATCGAACTTCCCGACCAGCCGGATGTCGCGGCCCTCATCGAGATGTCGGACAGCTTCATGGCCGGTCTGTATCCTCAAGAAGGGAATTTTGCGGTCGATATAAATGCGCTTTGCCAACCGGACATCGTATTCGTCGTGGCAAGGCTGGACGGAAAAGCGGTTGGTTGCGGAGGTCTCAAGTGGCTCGGCGACAAGACAGCAGAGGTGAAGCGCATTTTCGTGCACGACAATGCCCGCGGTCATGGCGTGGGGCGACGGATCATGGGCATGCTGGAAGACCTTGCAGCCTCGCATCGGATCGAGCGGGTTTATCTGGAGACGGGCCCCCTCAATACCGAAGCGATCGGTCTCTACCAAGGACTCGGCTACCGGACTTGCGGCGCCTTCGCGCAATATGACGAAAATCCCTACAGCCTGTTCATGGTCAAAGCTCTTGAAGCTGCCTGATCGACCGGAGATTGTGGAATGTGCCTTTCCTCGCTATGTTCGACGAGTTTCAATGTCGCGGAGCCAGCCGCATGTCACCCGCACCGGAAACCTCTGTTTTCGAGCCTCTCCGTGCCTTCCGTTCGACGAGGAAAGGCTGGAACTGGCTGAAGCCTAAGACCAGAGCGTTACGTGCCGGCCGAGCCGGAAAAGTCGTCCATCGCGCGGCAATGCGCCATCAGTGACAGGAGGCAATGACATGGGCAGGCCACGGGAAGTCTCTGAGGAAGAACGCGCCGAGCTGATCCGCAAGGGCTACCGGCCGATCGAGGTTTGGGTGCCGGACTTTACCAGCGAGGCCTATCGATTGCGGGCGGCGCTGCAGGCGAAGGCATCGGCGGAGGCGGATCGCAAGGCTGGCATCATCGAATTCAGTGACGAAAGTCCTGCCGAGGACTGGGACAGGCCGTGAATTTGAAACGAGGCGACATGGTCACGGCGGCGTTTCAGGGTGACCTTGGCAAGCCAAGACCCGCGGTCATCGTCCATGCCGACGAGTTCATCGAGGGCCACGTCACGCTTCTCCTATGCCCGCTGACGACGTTTCTTTCGGACTCTCCGGATTTTCGACCGACCCTGACGCCCTCAGCATCGAACGGGCTGCAGGCAATATCCCAGATCATGACCGACAAGATGACCCACCTTAGAAAGGCGTCGATCCGTCAGATCATTGGGCATCTCGGTGACGACGAGATGCAGCGACTTGAGAGTGCGTTGATCAGTATTATCGGCCTGCGGCAATCGGTGCTGCCAATCGCCACAATAAAATAAGGGAGCGAGCCATGACCACCATCATCAAGAACGGCACTGTCGTGACAGCCGACCTCACCTACAAGGCGGATGTGAAGATCGAGGGTGGTCGTATCGTCGAGATCGGGCCGGATCTCCGGGGCGAAGAGGTTCTGGATGCGTCAGGCGCCTACGTGATGCCGGGCGGGATCGATCCGCATGTGCATCTGGAAATGCCGTTCATGGGCACCTATTCGGCCGATGATTTCGATAGCGGCACGCGGGCGGCGCTTTCGGGCGGCAGCACGATGGTGGTGGATTTCTGCCTGCCCGAGCCGGGTCAGTCGCTGCTTGATGCGCTCAAGCGCTGGGACAACAAGGCGACCCGCGCCCATTGCGACTATTCCTTCCACATGGCGATCACCTGGTGGAGCGAGCAGGTGTTTGACGAGATGAAGGCGTTGGTGCGCAACCACGGGATCAACACGTTCAAGCACTTCATGGCCTACAAGGGCGCGCTGATGGTCAATGACGACGAGATGTTCGCCTCGTTCTCGCGCTGCGCCGAGCTTGGAGCCCTGCCGCTCGTACATGCGGAAAACGGCGATATCGTCGCCGCCATGCAGCAGAAACTGATGGACGCGGGCAATGACGGACCCGAGGCGCATGCCTATTCCCGCCCCGCTTCCGTCGAGGGCGAAGCGACCAACCGCGCCATCATCATTGCCGATACCGCGGGCGTTCCGCTCTATGTGGTGCACACGTCCTGCGAACAGGCGCATGAGGCGATCAGGCGCGCCCGCCAGTCCGGCATGCGGGTCTATGGCGAGCCGCTGATCCAGCATCTGACGCTCGACGAAAGCGAGTACGCCCATCCGGACTGGGATCATTCCGCCCGCCGCGTGATGTCGCCGCCGTTCCGCGACAAGCGCCATCAGGATTCGCTATGGGCGGGCCTGGCGGCCGGTTCGCTGCAGGTGGTAGCGACCGACCACTGCGCCTTCACCACCGACCAGAAACGCACCGGGCGCGGCGATTTCCGCAAGATCCCGAACGGCACCGGCGGCCTTGAAGACCGCCTGCCGATGCTGTGGACCCACGGCGTCGAGACCGGCCGCATCACCATGAACGAGTTCGTTGCGGTCACCTCCACCAACATCGCCAAGATCTTGAACATCTACCCGAAGAAGGGCGCGATCCTGGTTGGAGCCGACGCGGATATCGTGGTGCTCGACCCGAAGGCATCAAAGACGATTTCCGCCGCGACCCAGCAATCGGCGATCGATTACAACGTTTTCGAAGGCAAGCATGTGACCGGGCTGCCGCGCTTCACGCTGTCGCGCGGCAACGTCGCCTATGCCAATGGCGAGATCCGCACCAAGCCGGGCGACGGCAAGTTCGTGTCGCGGCCGCCCTTCCCGGCAGTCAGCAGGGCGCTGTCAGCCTGGAAGGAGATCACCGCGCCGCGCAAGGTGGAACGCGCTGGCATCCCGGCATCAGGCGTATGAGCGGCTTGATGACAGCGATACCCCATGGAGCGCAGGCGGGTGGCTCAGTCCACCAGCGCGTCCAGTTCCGGCAGCAGGACCACGCTTTCCTGCTCGTTGGGATCCGTGCGCGCGATGATCGCGGTGCAGGGCGTGCCCGACCGGTTGGCCGGCAGATGCGGAACGCCGGCCGGGATGTACATCAGCTCGCCCGCCTGCAGCACGACGTGGTTCTCCAGCCGGTCGCCATACCAGGTGTCGGCGGAGCCGGAGAGCATGTAGATCGCGGTCTCGTGGGTCTCGTGCAGATGCGCCTTGGCTTTTGCCCCCGGCGGAATGGTCAGAAGATGCATGCAGATGCCCTTGGAGCCGACCGTTTCGGCCGAAATGCCCTGCACATAGGTGAGGCCCTGCTTGCCGTCATAGGCAGCGTCGGGCCTGACGATACGGCAGGTCGGTCTTGATGACGTGTCCATTGAAATTCCCCCTCTCCAGCGGAGCCGCGGCCGCCTTCATGGCGCCGACGGCCGGATGTGCAGCTCCATGATACCAGAAAACCCGGCCCTTCAAACGATCAGCCACGCTTACGACGGAGCGCGCCCATGACCTACTCCGTCGTTTCCGCGAGAAATCTCGGCCTCACCTTCGAGACCGGCGACGGGCTGGTTCATGCGCTGTCTGATGTCGATCTCGACGTGAAGAAGGGCGACTTCGTCTCCTTCATCGGCCCCTCCGGCTGCGGCAAGACAACGTTTCTGCGGGTGATCGCCGATCTGGAACGGGCAACCTCGGGCGAAATCCTCGTCAACGGCATGACGCCGGAGGAGGCGCGCAAAAGCCGCTCCTACGGTTACGTGTTTCAGGCGCCTGCCCTTTATCCCTGGCGGACGATTGAGAACAACATAGCCCTTCCGCTCGAAATCATGGGCTACTCGACGGCAGAACGCGCGAGCCGCATCGAGCGGACGCTCGATCTCGTCAATCTCTCGGGCTTCGGCAAGAAATATCCGTGGCAGCTTTCCGGCGGCATGCAGCAGCGCGCCTCGATCGCCCGCGCGCTCGCCTTCGATGCCGATCTCCTTCTGATGGACGAACCCTTCGGCGCACTGGACGAGATCGTCCGCGACCATCTGAACGAGCAACTCCTGAAACTTTGGGAGCGGACGCAAAAGACCATCTGCTTCGTCACCCACTCGATCCCCGAGGCGGTCTATCTCTCCACCAAGATCGTGGTCATGTCACCGCGACCCGGGCGGGTGACCGACGTGATCACGTCGACCCTGCCGAAGGAACGCCCGCTGGATATCCGCGAGACGCCCGAATTCCTGGCGATCGCCCACCGGGTCCGCGAAGGTCTCCGCGCGGGGCACAGCTATGAGGAATAAGACCTGCGTCAGCAAAAAGACCCCTCCCCACCCTCCCCACAAGGGGGAGGGCTTAACTTGCCGCGCCCTCACCAAAAACCGTCTCTGCAGTGGAATATGGACTGAGCGGTGCAGCGTAGTCTCTCCCCCCTTGTGGGGGAGATGGCCGGCAGGCCAGAGGGGGTCTTTCTTTTACCGATCACATCAGCATGTCGCCGGGGTCTTGTCGTTTTTCGAGAAAGGAATTCGCATGCCGCATTCCAACATCGATCCCAGGACACGACGAAGCGCCAAACGGCTTCGCCGCGAACTGACCAAAGCCGAATCCGCGATGTGGACTATGCTCCGCGACTTCCGGCAGTTTGGCGCGCGCTTCAGGCGCGAGACTCCAATCGGTCCTTATATTGCTGATTTCGCGTGGCTTTCCGCCAGAATCGTGATCGAGGTGGATGGCGACAGTCATGAAACCGATCATGGTCGGGCTCACGACGTGCGGCGCGATGCGTTCATGAAGGGACAGGGCTTCACTGTCATGCGTTTCGATAACCATCAGGTCATTGACGGACCGGATTACGTCTTCACGACCATCGAAGCTCTAATCGCGCCTTTTCTGGAAAGGCCGCCGACATGACCACCCAGGACACACTGAAATCCCGCATCCTGCCCGTCGCAACAGTCGTCCTCGTCATCGTCGCGATCTGGTATGTCGGCGCGTATTTCATGAACGCGCCATTCCAGCGCGATCTCGACCGGCGCGGCAATGTGACCTCCACGCCGATGGAATTCCTCGGCAAGACGATGTCGCAGCCGAAACCGATCCTGCCGGCGCCGCATCAGGTGGCGTCGAATGTTTTCGAGAACACGTTTCTGCGCAGCGTTTCCTCAAATCGCAGCCTCGTCTATCACGCCTGGGTGACGCTCTCCTCGACGCTTGCGGGCTTCGGTTTCGGAACGCTTCTCGGCATCCTGATCGCGGTCGGCATCGTCCACGTGCGCGCGCTCGACCGCAGCCTGATGCCGTGGATCATCGCGTCGCAGACCGTGCCGATCCTTGCCGTCGCGCCGATGGTGATCGTCACGCTCGGCGCGATCGGGATTTCCGGTCTGGTGCCCAAGGCAGTGATCTCCACCTACCTCTCGTTCTTCCCCGTCGCAGTCGGTATGGTGAAGGGCCTGCGCTCGCCGGAACTGATCCAGCTCGATCTGATGCGCACCTATCATGCCAGCGCCGCACAGACTTTCTGGAAGCTGCGTGTCCCCGCCTCGGTGCCGTTCCTGTTTACCTCGATGAAGGTGGCGATTGCCGCAAGCTTGGTCGGTGCCATCGTTGGCGAGCTGCCGACCGGTGCTGTCGCCGGCATCGGCTCGAAGCTTCTCGCCGGCGCCTATTACAGCCAGACGATCGATATCTGGGCGGCGCTGGTTGCGGGCTCGGTGCTGGCATCGCTTCTGGTCGCAGTCGTCGGGATCGCCGGAAAGATCGTCAACCGCAACATGGGAGGAAAGCCGACATGAGCGCGCTGATGCGAACCTCCCTCCTCACGTCATGGCAGGGCTGGCTGTCCCTGGCGCTGTCGCTCGCCGCACTTGCGACCCTTCCGCTCCTCGATCCCGATGCGGTGGCGCGTTTTGCACCGATGGCACTATTTGCGATCTTCGCTCTGTCGATTGCAGGCGCGGTCGTTTCGTTTCTGCCGCTCCCGCCCCTGTTTCTCGCGGCAGCGATCTTCGTCTTCTGCCACCTGTCGACCAGCATCCTGATTTCAGGCCTCTCCGGAAACGAAGGCAAGGCGGCAACGGCGTTTTTCCTGATGATCGCCGCCAACTGGCTGCTGGCATGGCGCTGCGTCAGCCTGTTGTCGGAGATCCGGACCCGTTCCAGGTTTGCGGATGGGCTTCTGGGTCTCGCGATCCCGGCGATCTTCGGCGCGTGGCTGCTGATCCTGTGGGAGGCGCTCACCCGCGGCTTCGGCGTGCCCTTCATCCTCCTGCCGCCGCCCTCCTCGATCGGGCTGCGGATTGCAGCCTCGCTGTCGATCCTCTGGGCGGACGTCCAGCAGACCATCTTCAAGGCGGTGCTGGCGGGGTACATCCTCGGCTGCAGCGCGGGCTTCGTGGTGGCGATCCTGGCCGACCGCTTCGCCTTCCTGCGCGCAGGACTGATGCCGATCGGCAATCTGATGTCGGCGCTGCCGATCATCGGCGTCGCACCGGTCATGGTCATGTGGTTCGGTTTCGACTGGCAGTCGAAGGCCGCCGTCGTCACGATCATGACCTTCTTCCCGATGCTGGTGAACACGGTGGCCGGGCTTTCCGCCTCCGGAACGATGGAGCGTGACCTGATGCGCTCCTATGCGTCGGATTACCGGCAGACACTGATGAAGCTCAGGCTTCCGGCCGCCATGCCGTTCATCTTCAACGCGCTGAAGATCAATTCCACCCTGGCGCTGATCGGTGCCATCGTTGCGGAATTCTTCGGCACGCCGATCGTCGGCATGGGCTTTCGCATCTCCACCGAGATCGGCCGCATGAATGTTGACATGGTCTGGGCGGAAATCGCGGTTGCGGCGCTCGCCGGATCGCTCTTTTATGGCGTCGTCGCCCTTGCCGAGAGAGCAACGACATTCTGGCATCCGTCTAACCGTGGGGGTTAGTCGCTGACGATCCGCATCCCGAAAACGGGGGCGGCAACAAAAGAGGGAAACGACAATGAAAAAGATGATCATGGCACTGATGGCGGGAGCGTTCTCGCTTGCCGCATCCAATGCATTCGCCGCCGACAAGCTGACGCTGCAGCTGAAATGGGTCGCCCAGGGCCAGTTCGGCGGTTATTTCGTGGCCAAGGACAAGGGCTTCTACGAGGAGGAAGGCCTTGACGTGACGATCAAGCCGGGTGGTCCCGACATCGCTCCGGAACAGGTGATCGCCGGCGGCGGCGCCGACGTGATCGTCGACTGGATGGGCGGCGCGCTGGTTGCCCGCGAAAAGGGCGTACCGCTGACCAACATCGCCCAGCCTTTCGCCAAGTCCGGTCTCGAGCTGATTTGCCCGAAGGACGGCCCGGTCAAGACGGAAGCCGATTTCAAGGGCAAGACGCTCGGCGTCTGGTTCTTCGGCAACGAGTATCCGTTCTTTGCCTGGATGAACAAGATCGGCTTGAAGACCGAGGGCGGTACGGATGGCGTGACGGTTCTGAAGCAGAGCTTCGACGTCCAGCCGCTGATCCAGAAGCAGGCGGACTGCATCTCCGTCATGACCTATAACGAATACTGGCAGGCGATCGACGCCGGCTTCAAGGCCGAAGATCTGGTCGTCTTCAACTATACCAAGCTCGGCAACGACCTTCTGGAAGACGGGCTCTACGCTCTCGACACAAAGCTGGCCGATCCAAAGTTCAAGGAGAACATGGTCAAGTTCGTGCGCGCTTCGATGAAGGGCTGGAAATACGCGATCGAGAACCCGGAAGAAGCCGCAGAAATCGTCATGGACAATGGCGGCCAGGACGAGAACCACCAGAAGCGCATGATGGGCGAAGTGGCAAAGCTGATCGGCGACGGCAAGCTGGACATGGCGACCTACGAGCGCACGGTAAAGGCGCTGCTCGACCAGAAGATCATCACCAAGCAGCCGGATGGTGGCTACACGACCGATGTAACGACCGCCGCTCTTAAATAAGCAGGGCCTGATCGAGCCGATCTAACCTGCCGAAACAGTATATGCCCGGCGCGCTGCCGGGCATATTTTATGGGGCGGTAACCATCACTGATCTTGGTCTTGGCATTTCCGCGAGCAGATTGATTTGCGGCGACGGAAGCCGTAAAAACACGGGACATGAATTTGTCGGATGACGGACTTGTGGCGGCTTTGGGTCGTCACCACCTCATCAGGTACTGCGCAGGGAGGGGCGCGGATCCCGGACAGCGAAATAAAGACCCTCTGGTGCATCGGAAGTCGTCGCATGTTTCGCATTTCGTCAAAGCTCGCGTTGTTGGCGGCGTCCCTCGCCCCTGCCCTGATCACGCTCCTCGCCTTTCCGGCATTGGCGCAGCAAGCACAGCCGACCGCACCGCAGAAGAACCTTCCGTCGATCATCGTGACCGAGGCCAAAACCCGCCCGATGACCGATCGGGTCATCGCGACCGGTACGATCCGCCCGATCGAGGAAATCTACATCCAGCCTCTGGTCGACGGTCTCTCTATCCGCAGCGTCGATGCCGATGTCGGCGACGAGGTGAAGCAGGACGCGGTTCTCGCAACCCTCAACGACGACTCGCTCATTCTGCAAAAAAGCCAGCTTGAGGCAAACAGGGCCAAGGCCGAGGCCGGCGTCGCGCAATACAAGGCGCAGGTGATCGAGGCCGAAGCCAATCTTGCCGACGCCATCCGCCAGCGCGACCGCACCAGAAAACTCGGACAAAACGGCACGAGCAGCCAGAGCCAGGTCGAACAGACGCAGGCCCAGGTTGAAGTCGCCGAAGCACGGCTGAACGCGGCGAAACAGGCCGTTTCCGTCGGTGAGGCCGACGTCAAGGTCGTCGATGCGCAGATCAAGGACGTCGACCTCAACCTTGCCCGCACCGGCGTCAAAAGCCCGGTTGATGGCGTCGTCACGGCCAAGAATGCGCGGATCGGCGCGATTGCCGCCGGCGCCGGCGAACCGCTCTTCACCATCATCAAGGACGGCGCGATCGAACTCGTGGTCGATCTTTCGGAAACCGACATCCAGAAGGTCAAGCTCGGCCAGAAGGCGATCATCACCATTGCCGGCGGCACACGCAAGATCGAAGGTAAGGTGCGGATCGTTTCGCCCTCCGTCGATGCGACCACCCGCCTCGGCGCCGTGCATATCGTCGTCGATGACGAGAGTGGTGCCCGATCGGGCATGTATGGCAGTGCGGAGATCGTCATCACCGAAACGACGGCGCTGGCCCTGCCGCTCTCGGCCGTGACCACGGCGCCGTCGGGCTCGGTCACCCGCAAGGTGGAAGGCGACACCGTCAAGCAGGTCAAGATAGAAACCGGCATTCAGGACGGCGGCTTCATCCAGATCGTCAGTGGCATTGCCGAGGGCGACCGGGTCGTCGCCAAGGCCGGCGCCTTCGTGCGCGACGGCGACAAGATCAACCCGGTCCTGCCGGGCTCAAAGGCTGGCGCCGACAAGGCCGAAGCTGACCGGGCCCCGCCCGCCGCTGTTTCGAATTGAGGACGCGAAGATGAACTTCTCCGCCTGGTCCATCCGCAACCCGATCGCGCCGCTTCTCGGCTTTGCCCTGTTGCTGTACGTCGGCATCCAGTCCTTCTATGCGCTGCCGATCACCCGCTTCCCGAATATCGACGTGCCCGTCGTCTCCGTCACCGTCGTCCAGTCCGGCGCATCGCCTGCCGAACTGGAAGTACAGGTGACCAAGGAGATCGAGGATGCCGTCGCCTCGATCAGCGGCATCGACGAAGTCCAGTCCACCATCACCGATGGCCAGTCGCAGACGGTCGTCGTCTTCCGTATCGAAAAGCCAACGCCCGAAGCGGTGCAGGATACCAAGGACGCGATCGACAAGATCCGCGGCGACCTGCCGGCCGGCATCGAGGAACCGATCGTCACCAAGGTCGATGTCGAAGGACAGGCGATCCAGACATTCGCCGTCTCGTCGCCGAACATGACGCTCGAAGAACTCTCCTGGTTCGTCGACGACACGGTGACGCGGGCGCTGGAAGGCCAGGCCGGGATCGGCCGGATCGACCGTTACGGCGGCTCCGATCGCGAAGTGCGCGTGTCGCTCAATCCCGCCAAGCTCGATGCCTATGGCATCACGGCAGCCGACGTGAACCAGCAGATCCGCGGCACCAACGTCAACCTCGGCTCCGGCCGCGGCCAGGTGGCCGGCAACGAACAGACAATCCGCACGCTCGGCGATGCCCGCGATGTGGCGCAGCTGGCCGAGACGTCGATCAGCCTTTCCAACAATCGTTTCGTGCGGCTGTCGGAACTCGGCACCGTCACCGATACCTATGAGGAGCAGAAATCCTTCTCGCGCTTCAACGGCACGCCGGCCGTCACCTTCGCCGTCTTCCGCGCGAAGGGTGCAAGCGAAGTCTCCGTCGCCGAAACCGTGGCGGAAAGCCTCGACGGCGTGCGCAAGGCGCATCCAGACGTTGCGATCGCCATGGTCGACGACTCCGTCTATTTCACCTACGGCAATTACGAAGCAGCCCTTCACACGCTGGTGGAAGGCTCGATCCTTGCCATCATCGTCGTCATGCTGTTCCTGCGCAACTGGCGCGCAACGCTGATCGCAGCCGTCGCCCTGCCGCTGTCGGCGATCCCCACCTTCTGGGTCATGGACTTGATGGGGTTCTCGCTTAACCTCGTCTCATTCCTGGCGCTGACGCTTGCGACCGGTATTCTGGTGGATGACGCGATCGTCGAGATCGAAAACATCGCCCGCCATATCAAGATGGGCAAGACGCCATACAAGGCCGCACTCGAGGCGGCCGACGAAATCGGGCTCGCCGTCATCGCGACCAGCTTCACCATCATCGCCGTGTTCGTGCCCGTTTCCTTCATGCCGGGCGTTCCCGGACAGTATTTCATCCAGTTCGGCCTGACCGTCGCCTTCTCGGTCTTCTTCTCGCTGGCGGTCGCGCGCCTGATCACGCCGCTGATGGCGGCCTATCTGATGCGCGCCGAAGACGGGATGGAAGACCATCACGACAATGACGGCTGGATCATGCGCGCCTATACGCGCCTCGTCACCGGCACGACCCGCAAATGGTACTGGCGCTATGCGACGCTTCTTGGCGCCATCGCCTTCCTCGCCGGCTCGCTCATGCTGCTGAGCAAGGTGCCCGGCAGCTTCCTGCCGCCCGACGATTCCTCGCGCGTCGTTCTCTCCGTCGAGCTGCCGCCCAATGCGACACTGGAAGAGACCGCCGAGACGTCTGAAAAGATCGACCGCGCGGTTCGCGATATCGACGGCGTCGAAAGCGTCTTCGTGCTCGGTGGCGCATCGCCCAAGGGCGATCTCGAACTGCGCCGTTCGACCGTTCGTGTCATCCTCGAAAACATCGACCATTCGCTGATCAAGACGCTGGTCAACAAGGGGCTGGGCAGCCTGCCGCTGATCGGCTCTTCTTTGCCGAAAATGGAAGAACATGGCCGTACCCGTCCGCAATGGGACGTGGAAAAGGACATCTTTGCCGCAATCCGCGATATCCCGGACGTGCGTATCTCGAAGGTCAACGACCGCGCCGAGCGCGAACTGGCGTTCAACTTCCTCTCCGACAACGAGGCGGACCTGAACGATGCGATCGGGCTCCTGGAATCGCGCCTGCGCGCTTCGCCGATCCTTGCCAACGTCTCCTCCGACGGCGCCCTGCCCCGGCCGGAACTGCAGATCCGTCCGCGCATGGCGGAAGCCGCGCGCCTCGGCATTACGCCGCAGCAGATCTCCGAAACGGTGCGCGTCGCAACCATCGGCGATATCGACGCCAATCTCGCCAAGATCAACCTGGATGACCGGCAGATCCCGATCCGTGTCCAGACCTCACTCGATGTGCGGCGTGATCTAGCAGCGATCAAGGCGTTGAAGCTGAGGACCGCAAGCGGCGCCACGGTGCCGCTCACCAGTGTTGCCGACGTGGATTATTCGGAAGGCCCGAGCTCGATCACGCGCAACGACCGCAACCGCGTCGTGGCGATCGGCTCGGATGTGCCCTTCGGCACGGCACTCGACACGTCGTCGGCCGAGTTCAAACGCATCGTCGACGAAACCAACCTTCCGCCATCCGTTCGGCTGGCCGAAAGCGGCGACGCCAAGGTGCAGGCGGAAATGACCCAGAGCTTCGGCAATGCCATGCTCATGGGCCTGCTTCTGGTTCTGGTCGTGCTGATCCTGCTGTTCAAGGACGTCATTCAGCCGCTGACCATCCTGTTCTCGCTGCCGCTTGCGATCGGCGGCGTGGCGGTGGCGCTGATTGTCACCCAGAACGCGCTGTCGATGCCGGTTCTGATCGGTATCCTGATGCTGATGGGGATTGTCACGAAGAACGCCATCCTGCTCGTGGATTTCGCCATCGAGATGAAACGCCACGGACTGGAGCGTGTTCACGCGATGGTCGAAGCCGGCCGCAAGCGCGCCCGCCCGATCATCATGACGTCTATCGCCATGTCGGCCGGCATGTTGCCCTCGGCGATGGGTATCGGCGAAGGCGGATCGTTCCGCGCCCCGATGGCAATCGCCGTGATCGGCGGCATCATCGTTTCCACCGTCCTGTCGCTCCTCGTTGTCCCCGCCTTCTTCCTCATCATGGACGATCTTTCCGGCCTGCTCGGGCGGATCTTCGGTCGCTTGGTCGGCAAGAAAGAAGAGGAGGATTTCGGCCTTTCCAACGAGGAACTGACCCAGGAGAACCGTGACCTCGGCGAGCGGCTTCGCCGGCTGGAACGCGAAAACGGCATCGACCACGATATGCTCAGCGCCGCTGGCGGCGCCAAGGTCCTGCGGCTTCCGCCTATGGCTGCGGAGTAAAATCACCGGTCCGAGCAAGCGATTCCGGGTGGGGCAGAAGACGTCGAAGGGTGCGGAAATGCAAAAGCGCATCCCGATCGCAAAGAATCTTGGACGATTTGATCGACGTCAAAACGCGCTTCGGAGCACGTGTTAATTTAGAATAATTACATTCTAGGAAGCTCCCCGCCAGAAAAGAAGAACGGACATGGGCAACGGCGACATCAAACTCAACAATCGCGACCGCGCGGTTCTCATGAAAACGCCTTTCATGCACGGCCTGACCGGTAACTCGCTGGTCAAGATGCTGTCGGCGATGAGTGTCGAGACAGTGTCCGCCCGTGACCTCATCGTGCGAGAGGGCCAACGTGCCGAAGCGTTTTACTGTGTGCTGAATGGCTATGTCCGCCTCTACCGGCTGAGCCGAGACGGGCGCGATGCGGATATCCGCATTTCCGCACCGGGAGATACGTTCGGCGAGTGCATGCTTTATGCGGACCGGAAGTATCCCTTTTTCGCCCAGGCCGCAGAGACCTGCACGCTGGTGCGTTTCGACCTGCAGACGGTCAAGGATCTGGCTGAAGAGGATCCCGGTATCTCCCGCGCCGTGATGACGACCCTGTCGCGTCATCTGATCAGCACGATGGACTGTGTTGCCAACGACCGGCTGTTCACGGCGCCGCAACGGGTGGCAAACTACATCCTCAGCCGCTGCCCGGTTGACGGTGGACCGGCAGCCATCCGCCTGCCGTTCCAGAAAAGCCTGCTCGCCGGCATGCTGGGACTGGCTCCCGAAGCCCTGTCGCGCGCCTTTTCGTCCCTGCGCAAGACAGGCGTCACGGTTCGCGGCCGCATCATCCAGGTGGTGGACGTGCAGGCGCTGCGGGAAATCTGAACCGTCGAAGCAAGTAACCCGGGAGGCCGGCCTAAGCAGGCCGGCCACTCGCGTCAGCATGGCTTGCCTCAACGGATCAGGAAACCGCAGACCTCGTCATTGCGATCTCACAGCCCGCCCTGCGTCTCCAGGAACCGCACCACATGCTCGACGCCCTCGCCGCGCTTGAGGTCGGTAAAGACATGTGGCTTCATCTCGCGCATCCGTGAAGCATCCCTGTCCATCACGTCGATATCGACATCGACGTAAGGCGCCAGGTCCTTCTTGTTGATGATCAGGAGATCGGAGCGGGTGATACCCGGTCCGCCCTTGCGGGGAATTTCCTCTCCCTGGCACGTCGAGATCACGTAGATGGTGATGTCGGCAAGGTCAGGAGAAAACGTCGCCGCCAGATTGTCGCCGCCGGATTCGATGAACACGACATCGAGATCCGGAATGCGCTCGTTGAGACCGGCGATCGCCTGAAGATTGATCGTCGCATCCTCGCGGATCGCCGTATGCGGACATCCGCCCGTCTCAACGCCGACGATCCGGTCAGACGACAGCGCCTGCATCCGCACCAGCGCTTCGGCATCCTCTTTCGTGTAGATATCGTTGGTGACGACTGCGACCGAATATTTGTCGCGCATCGCCTTGCAGAGCTTTTCGGTGAGCGCCGTCTTGCCGGAGCCGACCGGCCCGCCGATCCCGACGCGAAGCGGTCCGTTTGCCGATTTCATGAGGACATTCCTTTCGATTGCTGCAACAGCTTATCCCGGTCGCTAGGACCGGAACAGCCGCGAATGCTGTGTTTCGTGGCGAAGCGAGGCGATCTCCGCCTGCACGGCGGCACCGCCGAGATCATCGAGCGTTGCGCCTTGTGCCTTGGTCGCAATCTCGCCAACCAGAGCCTCGAGACCGGCCAGAATGCCGACGCCGTGGGCCTGACCGCACACACCAAGGCGGATGCCGGCTGAGACCGATTGCGAGACAGCCGCATGCAGATAGGCGGCGATTGCGCTCGTCTTCGGCACGCCATGGGCCGCCGAGATGGCGCCGACCGCGATCGGAAAGGGCACCTGTTTCGGCAAAAGCTGCAGCACAGGGTGCGGCCAGGCGATGGCCGCCGTGACGAAGGCCTGGCCGAGCGATAACGTTTCCGCATGACGCTCTGCCGAGCCTACCAGCGCCAGACCGAGTTCGGAGAGGTCCTTCAACGCGTCGGGTTGATCGACAGCCTCGAAAGCGCTCGAAAACAGAACCGCATCGTTCCAGAGCGAACCGTGAAGCAGGATGGTTTCGAGCCAGGATGCGAGATCCGAGGCCGATGTCACCAGCCGATCCGCCACCGCGCGCTCCAGCCCGCCCGACCAGGCAAAGCCGCCGATCGGAAAAGCCGGAGACAGCCATGCCATCAGACGGAGCAAGGCGTGCGTATCTAGCCCCTGCCCAAGCTTACCCTGCAGACCCACGTCTTGCATCATACCGGTTCAGTCATGGGCATGATGACCGTGACTGCCGTGATCATGGCCGCCATGCGCGTGATAGGCGCCGCGGGCCGGCTGGAAGGGTTCGTCAATGTCGGTGACGGTTGCGCCGAGGCCCTGCAGCATGGAACGGATGACGTGATCGCGCAGGATGAGGATACGGCCGTCCTCGATCTGCGCCGACAGGTGCCGGTTGCCGAGATGCCAGGCAAGCTCGATCAGGTGCAGCGTATCGCGCGCCTTGACCTCGAACAGCTTTTCCGGGGCCGCCTGGACTTCCACCGTGTCGCCGTTCTCAAGCACCAGCCGGTCACCATGGTGAAACAGCACCGCTTCCTTGAGATCGAGCATCACCATGTCGCCATTCGACAAATGCAGCAGCTTGCGGCGCAGGTGCCGCAGATCATGCGGCAAGGTGACGACATCCACCGGCGGATCGCTGATTTCACCGGCGGGACGATAGGAATGGATATGCTGCATGAAAGTCTCCTTGAAGGCGGCATAATCACCAAGCGCGATGCTCGGCACAAGGCCTAGTTACGCCCCGGCTGCAAAATCCGTGGCCGGGAAAAGCATGGGCCGTCAATTGAAAATCCGGAGCGACAGCGCCAGCAAATGCGGCAGTGGATTCCACAGCCCCGTGCGCAGTCCCGCGGCCCTCAGCGCCCGTGCTGTCCAGGTGTTGCAGCCGACAAGCGCGTTGAACGATCCATGCGCTTCGAAGAAGCGGTCATAGACGCCGTAGCCTGCGCCGGGGATGGGCACGACCTTGTTATCCACCTCCACGAAACTCGCACGAATGAAGTCGGACATGGCTTGGAATTCATCAGCATCGAGATCGAACGCCTGCACCGCCGGATGCGTGTCGTCTATGCCGCCGGCGACATCGACATGCATGACCGAGGAATCGATGGTCAGCGCGCGGAAGGCCGGCATGGGTTTGAGATCGGCCCAGGTCGGCGTTTCCAGATAGAAGGACCGCCCTCCCCAGCCGATCACCAGCCATTCTGCCGCGGGATCGGCGACGGGAATGCCTGATGCTTCCAGAAACGAATAGGACGCCCGCGTTTCCGCATCGAGCGGGATGACGAGATCCGTATGGATCGGGTTCGAAAGAACCAGAATCCGGCGCGTGTTTTCGCCAGCGACCGGGGGATCCGGCGCAAACAGTGGCCGCGGCACGAATGTGCCAACGGTGACGGCGAGAACGATCAGGATAGCAATGACAGGGATCGCCAGCAGCAACCGCCTTGCAAGCCTCTTCATGCGCCGTGTCCGGTAAGGTATTCCATCAAAACAGGAAATACCGCTGTGCCATCGGCAGAACCGTTGCCGGCTTGCAGGTCAGGAGCTCCCCATCGGCGCGTACTTCGTAGGTTTCCGGATCGACCTCCACATGCGGCGTCAGCGAATTGTGGATCATCGACGCTTTCGAGATGCCGCCACGGGTGTTGCGGACGGCCAAGAGCTTTTTAGCGACCCCCAGCCTGCCGACGATGCCTGCGTCGAGCGACGCCTGGGAAACGAAGGTGACGGAGGAATTGGTGCGCAGCTTGCCATAGGCTGCAAACATCGGGCGATAGTGCATCGGCTGCGGCGTCGGGATAGAAGCGTTCGGATCACCCATCGGTGCTGCCGCGATCGAGCCGCCGAGCAGCACCATTTCCGGCTTCACGCCGAAAAAGGCAGGGCTCCAGAGCACCAGATCTGCGCGCTTGCCGACTTCGACAGAGCCGATTTCATGGCTGATGCCGTGCGCGATCGCGGGGTTGATCGTGTATTTGGCGATATAGCGTTTGACGCGGAAATTGTCGTTGTCGCCGGTTTCGTCGGGCAGATGACCGCGCTGGCGTTTCATCTTGTCGGCCGTCTGCCAGGTGCGGATGGCAACTTCGCCGACGCGGCCCATCGCCTGGCTGTCCGACGAGATGATCGAGAAGGCGCCGATATCGTGCAGGATGTCTTCGGCTGCGATCGTCTCCTTGCGGATACGGCTTTCGGCAAAGGCGATGTCTTCCGGGATCGACGGCGACAGGTGGTGGCAGACCATCAGCATATCGAGATGTTCGGCCAGCGTGTTGATCGTGTAGGGCCGCGTCGGATTGGTCGAGGACGGAATGACGTTGGGATTGCCGCAGATCTTGATGATGTCAGGCGCGTGACCGCCGCCGGCCCCTTCCGTGTGGAAGGCATGAATGGTGCGGCCCTTGATGGCGCCGATAGTGTCTTCCACGAAGCCGCTTTCGTTGAGCGTATCGGTGTGGATCATCACCTGCACGTCGAAAGCGTCGGCGACTGTCAGGCAGTTGTCGATGGCGGCGGGCGTCGTGCCCCAGTCCTCGTGCAGCTTCAGCGATGACGCGCCGGCGAGGATCATTTCCTCGAGCGGCGCCGGCCGCGAGGCATTGCCCTTCCCGGCCAGCGCGAGGTTCATCGGAAACGCATCAAAGCTTTCGATCATCCGCTCGATATGCCAGGCGCCGGTGCAGGTGGTGGCAAGCGTGCCATGCGCCGGTCCCGACCCGCCACCAAGCATCGTCGTGATGCCCGACATCAGCGCTTCCTCGATCTGCTGCGGGCAGATGAAATGGATATGCGCATCCATGCCGCCGGCGGTCAGGATCTTGCCTTCGCCGGCAATCGCCTCGGTGGATGGTCCGACGATGATCGTCACGCCCGGTTGCGTATCCGGATTGCCCGCCTTGCCGATCGCATGGATCCGGCCGTCCTTCAGACCGACATCGGCCTTGTAGATGCCGGAGTGATCGACGATCAGCGCATTGGTGATGACAGTATCGACAGCGCCCTCGGCCCGCGTTGCCTGGCTCTGTCCCATGCCGTCACGAATGACCTTGCCGCCGCCGAACTTGACCTCCTCGCCATAGACGGTGAAATCCTTCTCGACTTCGATGATGAGTTCGGTATCGGCAAGCCGCACCTTGTCACCGGTGGTCGGGCCGAACATGGAAGCATAGGACGCGCGGGACATTTTGTAGGGCATGGATCAGACTTCCTGAGAAAGCAGAATGAAAGGCATGTTCTTGGCGGCGGCGTGGTCGAGTGTCACGGTTGGTGACGCGCCGGCAGCCGTGTTGAGTTCGGCAATAAAGTAATCCGCAAAACCGGCAGTTCCCGTCCTGAACGACGCAAGCGCTCTGGCAACCGCATCAGCTTCGCCGATGACGAGACGGTCGGACGAGATAAGTCCTTCGATAAGGCTGGCCAGTCGTTCGCGATCGTAACCGGTTTTGCGACGAAGTACCCAGACGAGTTCAACCAGCGTGATGGGATTGATGAACCCCGGCCGGCTCGTGGAAAGTCTTTCGTGAAAAAATTGCGCCACCCGTGGCGACCAAAGAGGGTCATCGTCCAGAAAATATCGAGCAAGAATATTGGTATCGAGACCGATCAAGGATCATCCTCCGAGCGACTGGGAGACGTTCGGCGGGCGACCGTCTCTGTGATCGCCTCCTCGATATCCATTGGCGGGCCGTCGTGCTTGCCGAAGATGCCGCGCAAATGCGCGAGATCGCTCTTCTTCGCCTCGACGGTGACCTTGCCCTCGTCATCAACGATGAACTGCAGCGAGCCCCCAGGCTTCAGGCCGAGCGCCTGACGCACCTCGACCGGGATCGTTGCTTCTCCATCCGTCGATGTTTTGGCTTCGAACCTGCCCATTATCGTGCTCCGGCGCTATCGAAAGCGCCTAGTTTACCGCAAAAATTCCTGCCTAACCAATGTCGCTTCTGGCGCAAAAAAGGCTCAGTTCCCCTCTTCCGTCAGCTCCTTCAGCTCGTCCGTCCGCTTCGCGGTCAGCCCCGCCTGGCAGCCGTAGATCAGCATCGGTTCCATCGAGCCGCCGCGGGCCTGGAAGCCGTAGGAGGCGCATTGGGCGTCGCGGTAGGTGACCCAGGCGCGTTGCGCTGCGACGAGGGCTTTCTCCGCACCTGCCGTGGAGGGATCGGCATCCGCATCACGGGCCCGCATCAGGTCGCGGGTCTTCTTGTATTGAGTGTTGAGAAGCTTGTCCGCGGCGATGAATTCCTGCTCGGCGCAGTAGGTCAGTTCCATCTGGACCTGGGCGTTGTCGCAGTCCACGTCCGGCCTGTCTTCGCCGGACGCCGGGGCGTCGATCAGCAGCACGCAGCCACAGGCGGCGAGAAGCGCCAGCGATTTCATAGGGCACCCATGATCTTCTGCTGGAACCCGTAGACCTTGCGGGCGCCTGACAGCGGGATCAGCGTGATCGACCGGGTCTGCCCCGGTTCGAAGCGAACGGCAGTGCCAGCCGGAATATCGAGCCGCATGCCGCGCGCCTTGTCGCGATCGAACGCAAGGCCGTTATTGGTCTCGAAGAAATGATAGTGGCTGCCCACCTGCACGGGCCGGTCGCCGGTGTTGGAAACCTCGATCGAAATCGTCGGGGCGCCGACATTGAGTTCGATCTCGCCTGCAACGGTAAAGACTTCACCGGGAATCATGGTCCACCTCCTCAGGCGCTCAATAAGAGTTTTGGCTGGCAGCCTTCGGCCTTCAGAACACGCACCGTCGAGGCCGGATTGTTCACGAGTGCGGCGGCTGGGCGCACCGGACGACGCACCAGTTCACCATTGCAATTCGGGCAGATACCGGCAAGCACGCCGCTGGCGCAATCGACGCAATAGGTGCATTCGAACGTGCAGATCATCGCCTCGCGGCTGTCGGGCGCGAGATCCTTGTCGCAGCATTCGCAGTTGGGGCGCAGTTCGAGAGCCATCGCGAACTCCTCAGCGGATCGGTTCGTGCACGGTGACGAGCTTGGTTCCGTCCGGGAACGTCGCCTCCACCTGCACGTCGTGGATCATTTCGGGGATGCCGTCCATCACTTGGTCGCGGGTGATGACATGCGCGCCCTCCTCCATCAGAGCCGCGACGGAGCGGCCATCGCGGGCGCCTTCCACCACGTAGTCGGTGATCAGCGCGATCGCTTCTGGATAGTTCAGCTTGACGCCCCGCTCCAGCCGACGGCGGGCAACGACCGCGGCCATGGAGATCAGAAGCTTGTCTTTTTCGCGTGGGGTGAGGTTCATGGGCGTCCCGCAATCGGCGTCATCAATGACAAATCAGATGTTCCAGACTTTCGGCACTGGCGCGCCGTTACGCAATACGGAAATTGCCGGTACCAGGATTTTTCTAAGCTCGAACCCGGTCGGCGCCGTGAGACGCGCAACGATCTTGCCGTTG
The DNA here is from genome assembly GCF_001423425.1 of Rhizobium sp. Leaf306. Classification (GTDB taxonomy): domain Bacteria; phylum Pseudomonadota; class Alphaproteobacteria; order Rhizobiales; family Rhizobiaceae; genus Neorhizobium; species Neorhizobium soli. The sequence goes on along the minus strand of NZ_LMNX01000002.1, from coordinate 126,404 downwards.
AAGAAGCTGGCCCCGCCGGATGTGGGCCCGAGACAGTCCCGCAGCTTCGGAAACAGAGCTTCTGCCAGCGGTCCCGAATAGAACAATGTCGCGAACGCGACCTGGCCGGAGAGGACGGCGGCCGCTTCCGCCAGCCGCGCGATCTCGCCGTCGAAACGCATTTCTTCTGCGTGAATGAGCGAGCCAGCGCGCCGGACACGCCAGCGATCCCGGAAGAAACCGAGATTGACCGCTTCGCCCATCATCTTGCGGCCAAGAATGACGGCTTCGACGGCCAGGAACTCGGCGGTTTCGGCCAGATCCACATCAAGCCTTCGCGTCAGCGAGGCGCGGTCGAACAGTATGGTTTCCTGCGGCAACCAGTGGACGGAAGCGTTTTCGCCGACGGTGATATGAGTGGAGACGGAAGCGGTGTCTGCGGCCGCCTTGTAGATTTTCTCGTTGGCCTGCGTGGTGACCGAGAGGCGGGTGGAAGCGGATGCGGCGACGGACCAATCGATCACGTCGCCGCCCGTCAGTCCCCCTGACGTGTTGATGAGAATCGCCTCCATTTCAGGCGAAAAGGTTTCCGGAAGGCGTATTTTTGCGCAGCCCTCCTGGAAGAACTGGTCAAGCCGTGTGCGCCCGGCAAACGCCTTCGTTACAAGGCGTCCCGAACCCCTTGCCCGCTGCGGCGGGGTGTCGTCGGCTGAATGCTGCTGCACGTCGTGTCCTGCATGTTGATCTGTGTCGAGCAGTCAGACGCAACAGTCGTGCCAGACTTCGATCCGCTAGAGGATTTCGCCGGTGCCGCGGTGGCGACCATATCCGTCGTGTCGGCCTTCGAGAAGAAATCCCACATGCGGAAAGCCGGGTCGACATTGGCGTCGAAGGCAGGCTTGGCCGGCACGACGCTCGAAACCTTGGTGACACCGGCAACGCCATCCTTGGCGGCAGCCATCACCGCTTCCCGGGCTTCTGAAGGCTTCGGCCAGTCATGCGTGCCCTTTTCAAACACGTAGGTCGCGATGCGGGCGCCGTTGGTGCAGGTGCCGTACATCGTGTAGGTCACGCCTTCGACAGTCTTTGCGTTACCGTTGCCCTTGCAGCCGTCGAGATCGGTCCAGCGCTTGATCGCGGTCTTGAAACCATACTGCCAATAGGCGCTGCCGCCGCCGGCATAGGGGTTCTGGGCATCTTTTTCGCCCGCAAAGGCCACGATCGAGATCGGCTTGGCCGGATTGCAGTTGGCCGCGTCCGGGCCCCACTTGCCATCGGTCTCGACGGGACGACCGGCGCGCAGCGAATTGACGAAACCGGCCGCGACGAAATCGTCTTGACCGGAGCAGACATAGGCTGACAGCATGCGGCCGCCACCGGAATAACCCGAGGCAAAGATGCGGTTCGGATCGACGCAAAGTTCATCCTTCACCTCTTCGACGGCATCCTCGATAAAGGCTATCTCGTCCTGGCCGCCCTGGGCGCCATTGGGAAGAATAGCCTGGCTCACCTGCACATGCGGAACGTTCCAGCCATAGGTGCCCGGCGCCTTGCCGGACAGGCTGCCTTGCAGCGCCACGGCGATAAACCCGTTCTTTTCGGCAACCTTGTCCCAGGAAGAGCGCTTCAACTGGCCGACCGGATTGGAGTTGCTGCCGTGAAAATCGAACACGACGGGCAGTTTGTCCTTGCCTGTATAGGAGGACGGCACGAAGTAGACGGCCTGGCGTTCGATACCGTCGGTCTCGATGGTGACCGGGTGGAGACCCGGCGTCATAGGCTGGCCACAGCCGGCAAAAGCGGCACCTGCGGCCAAGAAAAACGCTCCGGTCGCGGTGGCGCGAAGGGCGGAGCGGGAACGAGAACCAACAATGCGTTCAAAGACCATCAGCGCCTCATCATGGGGTGCGGGGGTTATCTACGATGTTCGGAAGATGCGTTCATCTGCTGTTCATCTAGCACACAGGCCCAGGCTTTGAAACCGCGTTAACGAATAGAAGCCATGCAAACATTCACCCCTAAACAGTGAGGTGCCGCCTTGCTTCTGCCGTATCCAGCGTCTCAGCGGCGCCTTCGTGCACGATCTCGCCACGATCCATAATATAGACATGATCTGCCAGCTCCCGGCAGAAGTCGAGATACTGTTCGACCAGCAGGATTGCCATGCCGGTACTGTCGCGCAGGTAGCGGATGGCCCGGCCGATATCCTTGATGATCGACGGCTGGATGCCTTCGGTCGGCTCGTCCAGCACCAGGATCTTCGGCCGCGTGACCATGGCCCGGCCGATCGCCAGCTGCTGCTGCTGGCCGCCGGACAAATCACCGCCGCGGCGCCCCAGCATGGATTTGAGCACCGGGAACAGCGCGAAGATGTCATCCGGGATAAACTTGTCCTTGCGCTCCAGCGGTGCGTACCCGCTTTGCAGGTTTTCCTGAACGGTCAGCAGCGGAAAGATCTCGCGCCCCTGCGGCACATAGCCGATGCCGTGCTTGGCACGGTGATAGGGCGCCAATCCGTTCAACGTCTCGCCCTGGAAGCTGATCGTACCGGCTGACACCGGATGCTGCCCGGTGACGGCGCGCAACAGCGACGACTTGCCGACGCCGTTACGACCAAGCACGCAGGTGATCTTGCCCATATCCGCCTTGATCGACACGCCGCGCAGGGCCTGTGCCGCACCGTAATGGAGATTGACGTTTTCGACTGTCAGCATGGTCGGTCTCTTTTCTCGTTGTGTCGGCCGCTGGAGTATCGACAAGCTTGCGGCACCCTTTCACCTCCCCCTTGAGGGGGGAGGTCGCAGCGAAGCTGCGGGTGGGGGTGACCGCCGGGATCCCAAAGATCACCCCACCCCGGCGCTTTGCGCCGACCCTCCCCCTCAAGGGGAGGGTAATCCCTCACCGCCCCAGATAATTCTCGATCACCTTCGGATCGTTCGACACGAAATCGATCGACCCTTCGGCCAGCACCGACCCTTCCGCGAGACACGTCACCTTGACGCCGAGATCACGGATGAAGCCCATGTCGTGTTCCACCACCACGACCGAGCGGGTCTTGGCGATTTCCTTCAGCAGCAATGCGGTCTCGGATGTCTCGGCATCCGTCATGCCGGCGACCGGCTCGTCGACAAGAAGCAGTTTCGGTTCCTGCGCGAGCAGCATGCCGATCTCGAGCCACTGTTTCTGGCCGTGCGAAAGATTGGCGGCATATTCGTTTTTGCGGTGGGACATGCGGATCGTCTCGAGGATTTCCTCGATGCGCGCCTTGTCGTCTGCAGACAGCGTATAGAACAGCGTGCCGAACACGCTGCGCGACCGGTTGAGCGCCAGTTCGAGATTATCCCACACGGTGTGGCTTTCGAACACGGTCGGCTTCTGGAATTTGCGGCCGATGCCGAGCTGGGCGATATCGGCCTCGTCCTTCTTGGTGAGGTCGATCGTGTCCTCGAAGATCACCCGGCCGGTGTCGGGACGCGTCTTGCCCGTGATGATGTCCATCATCGTCGTCTTGCCGGCACCGTTCGGGCCGATGATGGCGCGAAGCTCTCCCGGTTCGACCACGAGCGACAGCGAATTGATCGCCTTGAACCCGTCGAAGGAGACGGAGACGTCTTCGAGATAGAGCAGGCTTTTCGTGCGTGTTTCGGCAATCGTGTTCATCGTCTCACTCCGCTGCCTGAACCTGTCGCGCAACCGGGACCGCCCCGGCATCCCTGCCCTTTTCCGCCTCGACCGCTGCCTTCAGCGCCTTGCGGCCAGCAAAGCCGTGCTGGATGGTGCCGACGATGCCCCGCGGCAGGAACAGCGTGACGGCAATGAACAGGCCGCCCAGCGCAAACAGCCAGATTTCCGGGAAGGCGCCGGTGAAATAGCTTTTCCCGGCATTGACGAGGATGGCGCCGATGATCGGGCCGATCAGCGTGCCGCGCCCGCCGACCGCCGTCCAGACGACGACTTCGATCGAGTTGGCGGGGGCAAATTCGCCTGGATTGATGATGCCGACCTGCGGCACGAACAGCGCACCGGCAATGCCGGCAAACATGGCCGAAACGACGAAGGTGAAGAGCTTGATATTCTCCACCCGGAAGCCGAGGAAGCGAACCCGGCTTTCCGCATCGCGCACGCCAACCAGCACCTTGCCGAATTTCGAGCGGGTGATGGCCGAGGCGACCAGAAGGCAGAGAGCCAGCATGATCGCCGACATCGCAAACAGCGCTGCACGGGTGCCGCCGGCCTGCACGTTGAAGCCGAGGATTTCCTTGAAATCGGTCAGGCCGTTATTGCCGCCGAAACCCATGTCGTTGCGGAAGAAGGCGAGCAGCAGCGCATAGGTCATCGCCTGGGTGATGATCGACAGGTAGACGCCGTTGACGCGGCTCCGGAAGGCGAACCAGCCGAAGACGAAGGCCAGCAGGCCGGGCACGACCAGAACCATCAGCATCGCAAAGGCGAAGTGATCGAACCCGTACCAGAACCACGGCAGTTCCTTCCAGTTGAGGAAGACCATGAAATCGGGCAGCAGCGGATTGCCGTAGGTGCCGCGCGAGCCGATCTGGCGCATCAGATACATGCCCATCGCATAGCCGCCGAGCGCAAAGAACGCGCCGTGGCCGAGCGAGAGGATGCCGCAATAGCCCCAGACCAGATCGAGTGCCAGCGCCAGAAGCGCGTAGCAGAGATACTTGCCCATCAGCGCCATCGCATAGGTCGGGATGTGGAACGCGCTGTCTGGCGAGGTCAGGAGATTGAGCGCCGGGACGAGAATGGCGACGCCGAGCAGGATGGCGATGGCAACGACGATCTTGCCTTCGAGTGCACGCAGAATGAAGCCGGTAATCATGCTTCGATCGCCCTTCCCTTGAGCGCGAAAAGACCGCGCGGACGTTTCTGGATGAAGAGAATGATGAGAACCAGAACCAGGATCTTGCCGAGAACGGCGCCAACCGAGGGTTCGAGGAACTTGTTAAGCACCCCGAGCGACAGTGCCCCGACCAGCGTGCCCCAGAGATTTCCGACGCCGCCGAACACCACGACCATGAAACTGTCGATGATGTAGCTCTGGCCGAGATTGGGCGAGACGTTGTCGATTTGGCTGAGCGCGACGCCGGCGATACCGGCAATGCCCGAGCCGAGCGCGAAGGTCAGCGCATCGACCCATGGCGTGCGGATGCCCATCGACGACGCCATGCGGCGGTTCTGGGTGACGGCCCGCATATTGAGGCCGAAGGCGGATTTCTTCATCACCACCAGCAGCGCGAAGAAGATCGACAGCGAGAAGATGACGATCCACATGCGGTTCCAGGTGATCGTCATGCCGCCGAGCGGAAACGAACCGGACATCCAGGACGGGTTGCCGACTTCCTTGTTGGTGGGGCCAAATATCGACCGGATCGTCTGCTGCAGGATCAGCGACACGCCCCAGGTTGCAAGCAGCGTTTCCAGCGGCCGGCCATAGAGAAAGCGGATGATACCGCGCTCCACGACGAAGCCGACGGCGCCGGTGACGAGAAAGGCGACCGGCAGCGCAATCGTCAGCGACCAGTCGAACAGGCCCGGCGCGTGACTGCGGATCACTTCCTGCACCACATAGGTGGAATAGGCGCCGAGCATGACCATTTCGCCATGCGCCATGTTGATGATGCCCATCACGCCGAAGGTGATGGCAAGTCCGATCGCGGCCAAGAGCAGCACGGAACCGAGCGACACGCCGTACCAGACGTTCTGGGCCATATCCCACAGCTGCTGCTCGTTCTGGATTGCTTTGATCGCCGCATCTAGATCGGCTTTCAGGCTCGGATCGATCGTTGACGAAACCGAACTCAGGATGCCGAGCGCGCTGCGCCCGCCAAGATTGCCCATGGTCTGGATGGCGGCCCGCTTTTCGTCGAGCGAGCGGTCGGATGAGAGCACCGAGACGGCGCGCGCCTCTTCCATGCGGAATTTGACGTCGCGGTCTGTTTCCTTGGCAATCGCAGCCTCGACGAGATCCAGCGCCTCCGCACTCGGCGACAAAAGGATCGCATCGGCTGCGGCAAGACGGACACCGCGATCAGGGCTCATCAGCGTCAGACCGCCAAGCGCTGCACGAATGGCGCGCCGCAGCGTATTGTTGACGCGGATCTTGGTGACTGCCCCCTTGGCGACCTGGCCGGCACTTTCCGCCGTCACCGGATCGATGAGATCGAGCTGCGCGCCGGCGGGTTTTGCCACGAACACGGCCTTGTCCGCCTTGCGGAAATAGAGATCACCCTCGGCAAAAGCCTCAAGCGCCGGCACAACGCGGATATCGCCACTGGTGGCGATCTGAGCGACGATCGATTCAGCCTGGCCGAAATCGGCATCGGCGAGCTGGTTAAACAGCGGCTTCGGATCAGCCCCTTGCGAAAATGCTGGCGCTGCTAGAGCGAGGAGGAGAACGGCAAAAACCGCTCTGATGAAGCTTCTTGTTGTCACGACATCGCCCTTCACACATGGCGGATACTTGCGGATTGGAGGCTGGCTCAACACTCCTCATTCCTGTGCTCGTCACAGGAATCCAGTCGGCCCAAGTCCTTGGGCCGAAAAAACTCTTCCGCGTCGCTGACGCTACGCTGCTGGATCCCTGTGACAAGCACAGGGATGAGGAGAGGAGACGCGGCATTCCGCTCGCTCCCCTCTCCGATCATGAAGAGATAACCCGGATCAGCTGCCGCCCTTGCCGCCGCACTTGCCGGTGGCAACGTTGAAGTTGCCGCAGGACATGGGCTTGCGCCAATCGGAGATCAGGTCCTTGGAGTCCGGCAGGTAATCCGACCATTCGTCACCGACGACGGCCGGCGTTTCCTGGACGATTTCGAACTGGCCGTCGGCCTGGATTTCACCGATCAGCACCGGCTTGGTGATGTGGTGGTTCGGCATGACGGTGGAATAGCCGCCCGACAGGTTCGGCACCGAAACGCCGATGATCGAGTCCAGAACCGCGTTCGTGTCGGTCGTCCCGGCGGATTCGACGGCCTTAACCCAGGCCTGGAAACCGATATAGGCGGCTTCCATCGGATCGTTGGTCACGCGCTTGTCGTTCTTGGTAAAGGCGTGCCATTCCTTGATGAAGGACGCATTGACCTCGGCATCGACGGACTGGAAATAGTTCCAGGCGGCGAGATGGCCGACCAGCGGCTTGGTGTCGAGACCGGCAAGCTCTTCTTCGCCGACCGAGAAGGCCACGACCGGAATGTCTTCGGCCTTGATGCCCTGGTTGCCGAGTTCCTTGTAGAACGGCACGTTGGCGTCACCGTTGATGGTGGAAACAACGGCGGTCTTCTTGCCGGCAGAGCCGAACTTCTTGATGTCGGAAACGATGGTCTGCCAGTCGGAATGACCGAACGGCGTGTAGTTGACCATGATGTCGGCCTCGGCGACGCCCTTCGACATCAGGTAAGCCTTGAGGATCTTGTTGGTCGTCTGCGGATAGACATAGTCGGTGCCGGCGAGAACCCAGCGCTGGACGCCTTCTTCCTTGGCGAGATAGTCGACAGCCGGAATGGCCTGCTGGTTTGGCGCGGCACCCGTGTAGAAGATGTTGCGCGAGGATTCTTCACCCTCGTACTGGACCGGGTAGAACAGGATCGAGTTCAGCTCTTCGAAGACAGGAAGAACCGACTTGCGCGACGACGAGGTCCAGCAACCGAAAACGGCTGCAACCTTGTCCTGCGAAATCAGCTGGCGGGCCTTTTCGGCAAACAGCGGCCAGTCGGAGGCCGGATCGACGACGACGGCTTCGAGCTTCTTGCCCAAAACGCCGCCCTTCTTGTTCTGCTCTTCCACCATCATCAGCATGGCGTCTTTCAGCGTCGTCTCGGAAATCGCCATCGTACCGGACAGCGAATGCAGAACGCCGATCTTGATCGTATCGTCGGCAGCGTATGCGCCCGAAAGCGCCGTGGCGGACATGGCAGCGGCAAGCAGCGCGCCGGTAAGTTTCACCCTGAATGTCATTGGTCGAACCCCTCTTCTTGTTCGTTCAAGCAACCGGAGATTTAACCGTTGCTTAACCGGACTATCGGCTGCTGCACCGCAAAAACGTATACGTCGAATGACGTATCGGGAGGGGTGAACCGGCCCGTTGGAGGGCAAGTCCTCTCCAGTCTGACAGTTTGCTGACAGCGGCACTCAGTGGCCTGTCAGGGCCCCGATGGCATTCTGCACTCGTCAACCAAATACGAGAGGAAACATGCCATGAAAACGAAACTTGCTCTGACGACCTTCGCCGCCGCACTCGCCCTCACCGCTTCGCTTCCACTGGTCCAGGCAGCCGTTCCCTTTGCCGGCACATCCGCAGCCTTTGCCCGCCAGGGTGCGGACGATGGTCCGAACCATGATGCCAATGACGACAAGGGTGGCAAGCGCGGCGGCAAGAGCCGCGACGACGCTGCAACCCATGACAAGAATGACGACAAGGGCGGAAAGCGCGGCGGAAAGAGCAGCGATGACGCCGCGACCCATGACAAGAACGACGACAAGGGCGGAAAGCGCGGCGGCAAGAGCAGCGATGACTCTGCAAACCACAACAAGAACGACCACAAGGGCGGCACGCGCGGCGGCCACAAATAGGCTTTGTCCGACCACTGTCCGCACCCCCGCCGGATGCCGGCGGGGGTGCGGCCGTTTGCAGCAACATCGCCATCATGGCAGAGTAGTTTTTCGCAGCCCACAAGCGCTGCCACACATTCCTGTCCGGAGCATCAATGGGCGTGACCCGTCGTATCTATCTTGCTGCACTGCTCGCGGCCACACTCGGGGCAGCGATCGTCGCACCCGTTGCGCCCGCATTCGCCAAGGACGGCGACGGCGGTAGCGATGGCGGCGGATCTTCCGGTTCGGGCGGTAGCGGCTCGGGCAATGACGGCGGTGGCGATGATGGCGATAACCACGGCGGCGATGACGATGGCGGTGATGACCACGGCAAGGACGGTGCGGGAAGCCATGACAAATCGGGTGCCGGCTATGACGCAAACGATTCCGATCGGGCCCGCGACGCGGTTCGCAGCGGTCAGATCATGCCGCTGAAGACGATGCTGAGAAAGATCGACGCCACCAGGTATGGTCGCATCATCGACATCCGTCTCAGCCGCTCGCCGTCGCGCGACGTCTATCAACTGAAACTGCGTGACAACAACGGTGCCATCCGCACACTGCGGGTCGATGCGAGAAGCGGCTCGCTTCTGGGAGGCGGTTGATATCATGAAGATCCTGCTTGCCGAAGACGATCCCCAGATCGCAGCGCTCGTTGTCGAGAAGCTCAGTCGCGAGGGCTATTTCGTCGAAACTCTGTCGAACGGACCGGACATTTGGGAACGGGGCGAGACAGGCGACCATGCAGCCATCATCCTCGATCTCGGCCTGCCGGGGATGGACGGGCTTTCAATTCTCAAGCGCTGGCGGGCAAGCGGCGTCGAAAAGCCCGTCCTCGTGCTGACGGCGCGCGGTTCCTGGATGGAACGCGTCGATGGCTTCGACGCCGGTGCCGACGATTACCTGCCGAAACCGTTTCGCAGCGAGGAGCTGCTCGCCCGCCTGAAGGCCCTGCTTCGCCGAACCGGCAAGGTTCAGGCCCGCGTCAAATCGGCCGACCGCTTCACGCTGGACGAGCAGGCCCGCCGTGTGACGTTCGACGGACGCGAACTGGATCTGAGCCCTCTGGAATACCGGATGATCTCGCTGTTCATTGACCGTCCCGGTGCCGTCCTGACGCCGGCGGAGCTTGCAAGCCAGGTTCAGGGCCGCGACGACGACGCCGCCAAGAACGCCGTCGAGGCGATGGTGGCCCGCTTGCGCAAGAAAACCGACAGCGACGCGATCGAGACCCGCCGCGGCTTTGGCTATGTCTTGCCGGAGAAACGCCCGTGATCCGCTCCCTGCGTTTCCGGCTGGCAATCGGCGCCCTGATATCGATCGGTGTGGCCCTGTGGCTCGCCTGGTTCGTGCTTGGTCACCTGTTCGAGGACTATGTTGCCGACCAATATTCCGCGGAGATGACGGCCGTCTCGGACGCGCTCGGCGCCCGGCTGACAATCCAGCAGAATGGTCTCTCCCTGGCCAGCGAGCCGTCCGATGCACGCTTTCAGATCCCCGCCGGTGGCCTCTACTGGCAGATATCGCCCGCAGACGGGAAACCTCCGCTGCGCTCGCGCTCGCTTTGGGACCAGGAACTTTCGCGGCAGGTGTTTTCCCCCGATCTCTATTGCGGCTTCTACCAGGCCGAGGGACCCGATGGACGCCCGATCCTGATCACGGTCAGGGAGATGTCGATCGGCGAAGGCGATGCCCTGCAGCGCTTCACCCTCTACACGGCCTTCTCCAAGAACGACATGGAGGAAGCGCTGGCCACCTATCACCGCCCTCTGGTCATGATGCTGGTTGCCATCGGCGCCCTGCTTTTTATGGCCGCACTCCTGCAGAGCCTCGTCGGCCTGAGGCCGCTGGCGCGCCTGCGCCGGGATGTAGCCGATATCCGGGCCGGTCGCCTGCCGAGCATCGGTGCGCAGGGGCCAAGCGAAGTCACGCCGCTCGTCAACGAAATCAACCTTCTTCTGTCGGAGCGGGAAAATGCCGTCGAGCGGGCGCGCGCCCGGGCAAGCGATCTGGCACATGGCCTGAAGACGCCGCTGACGGTGCTCTCCCATCTGGTCGAGGATCTGCCGGACGCCCGTCGCGAAACGGCCCTGCAGCAGATCGAGCTGGTGCGCCAGCGCGCCGACCGGCAGTTGCAGGCCGCTCGAATGGGCGTCGAACAGATGGCGACGACATCGCTTCTCGGCATTTCGGGAAAGCTTGTGAGTGTGCTGTCGCCGGTCACCGAGGACCGCGGGATCGAATGGGCCCTCGACATCGATCCGGCGCTCACGGTCCAGGCGGACCCGGCCGATGCGGCCGAAGCGATCGGCAACATTCTCGACAACGCTGTCCGTTTTGCAAGACGGCGCATCGCGCTGACGGCATCGAGGGGCGACGGCGGGATGGTGTTGCTGCGTATCGCGGACGATGGCCCGGGCGTCACGCCGGAGCGTTACGCCTCCATGCTGAAGCGCGGTGTCCGCGGCCAGCAGGAGGAAGACAACGATGGCGCCGGAACAGGCCTTGGCCTGGCGATTTCCGGCGACATCGCAAATGCTTACGGCGGGAAGCTGAGCCTCTCCCGGTCGCATATGGGAGGTCTTGAAGCCGTCCTGTGTCTGCCGGCGACCAAGGAGATCGCGGCATGACGAAGGAGCAGACTACTTCTTTTTGGTGTTGCTTTCGGCCGACTTGACCTGCGAACCCAAAGTCGGCGCAGCCGCTGGAGCGGCCTTGTCCTTCTTGGGTTTGCGCGTTTCCTTGTTGCCGCGTACCTGACCCTTGGCCATGACCTGTCTCCTCATGTTGATGGTGAAGCATAGCCGCTGATCCGGGTAAAATAGCAAGCGTTATTACACCGGTTTGATAGGGCATTTTCCGACGCTTGATCGCAAACTCACAACCGGACGGGAACAATTCAACGTCTGATGCAATTGCCCCGGATCGATCGAAGCCGTGGAGCATCCCGTGATCAACGACCTCTGGTACAAAAATGCCGTCTTCTATTGCCTCAATGTCGAAACCTTCATGGATTCCAACGGCGACGGGGTCGGTGATTTTCAAGGGGTGCAGCGGCGCCTGGACTACCTCGCCGGCCTCGGCGTAACCGCGATCTGGCTGATGCCGTTCCAGGCGTCTCCCGGCCGCGACGACGGATATGATGTCTCCGACTATTACAACGTCGATCCCCGCTACGGCACGCTCGGCGATTTCGTCGAGTTCACCCACAGTGCCAAGCAACGCGGCATCCGCGTCCTGATCGATCTCGTCGTCAACCACACGTCGGACGAACATCCCTGGTTCAAGGAGGCCTGTGCGGACAAGAATTCGCGCTACCGCGACTGGTATGTCTGGTCGAAGACGAAACCGGCCAATGCCGATGAAGGCATGGTGTTTCCGGGCATCCAGAAGACGACATGGACGCGCGACAAGGCTTCCGGCGAGTACTACTTCCACCGCTTCTACGAATTCCAGCCGGATCTCAACACCGCCAACCCGCATGTGCAGGCCGAGATCCTGAAGATCATGGGCTTTTGGCTGCAGCTCGGCGTCTCCGGCTTCCGCATGGATGCGGTTCCCTTCGTGATTGCCGAAAAGGGCGCCGACGTCACAAAGCCGAAGGAGCAGTTCGACATGCTGCGGTCCTTCCGCGAATTCCTGCAATGGCGCCAGGGTGACAGCATCATTCTGGCCGAAGCGAATGTCGTTCCGAAGGAGAACCTGCAATATTTCGGCGACGACGGCGACCGGATGCAGATGATGTTCAACTTCCACGTCAACCAGTCGCTGTTTTACGCGATGGCCAGCGCCGACGTGAGGCCGCTCGCAAAGGCGATGAACGACACCAAGGAACGCCCGGCGACCGGCCAGTGGGGCATTTTCCTGCGCAACCACGACGAACTCGATCTCGGCCGCCTGACCGACAAGCAGCGCCAGACGGTGTTCGACAAGATGGGTCCGGACAAGGACATGCAGCTCTACGACCGCGGCATCCGCCGCCGTCTGGCGCCGATGCTGGGCGGCGATCCGCGCCGCCTGAAACTCGCCTACAGCCTGATGTATTCCCTGCCCGGAACCCCGGTTCTGCGCTACGGCGACGAAATCGGCATGGGCGACGACCTGTCGCTGCCCGAGCGCAACTGCGCCCGCACGCCGATGCAATGGTCGAACGAGCCGCAGGGCGGCTTCACCAAGAGCGACAAACCGATCCTGCCCGTGATCCACGAGGGACCCTACGGCTTCGACCACGTCAACGTCGCCATCCAGCGTCGCGATCCGGATTCCATGCTCAACTGGACGGAGCGGATGATCCGTATGCGCAAGGAAGCGCCGGAGATCGGCTGGGGCACATTCGAATGCCTCGATACCGGCGACGACGGTGTGCTCGCCATGCGCTACGACTGGCGCGACAACGCGCTGGTGATCCTCCACAATTTCCACGACCGGCCGGTGGAGATCACCTTCGACGTCGGCCTTGAGGATGCGGGCAAGAACCTGATCGACATCGCCGACGACTCGGACAGCACAGCGGACGACAAAGGCAAGCATCACATCGTGATCGAGCCCTATGGCTATCGCTGGTATCGCGCCGGTGGGCTGGATTACCTGCTGAAGCGCAGCGAGGTGTGAGCGGCGGTAAAACCGCCCTTGCAAAACCCTGCACCAAAGTCGAAACTGCCTAAATATCAGTCTCCCCGATAAAGGCGATCGTTTTTAGGCATGGCAGCACGCCAACGCATCATACCGGTTCGCCGTGAGTACAATCGCTGGGTCGCAAACCAGACGCTGGAAGACTATGCGCTGCGGTTTACCGCAAAGAGCGCTAGGCGGTTTTCGTCGAGCCGGATTTCGCAGACGGCGATCGGTGCGATCTCGTTTCTGGCACTGGAGGCGATCGGCGGGGCGATCACGCTCTCCTACGGCACGACCAACGCGTTTTTCGCCATTCTGGTGGCCGCTCTCGTCATGCTGGTCGTGGGATTGCCGATCAGCCGCTATGCGATCCGCCACGGGGTCGATATCGATCTCCTCACCCGCGGCGCCTCGTTTGGCTATATCGGCTCCACCATCACCTCGCTGATCTATGCGAGCTTCACCTTCATGCTGTTTGCGATCGAAGCGTCGATCATGACCGGCGCGCTGGATCTCGCCTTCGGGATTCCGCCCTGGATCGGCTATATCATCTCCGCCGCGGTGGTGATCCCGCTGGTCATCTACGGCGTGCAGCTGATCTCCCGGTTCCAGCTTCTGACCCAGCCGTTCTGGATCATCCTCAACATCCTGCCCTTCGTCTTCATTGCCTTCATGGACTGGCAGAAATTCGACCTCTGGCGCGCCTTTGCCGGCATCAGCCATTCGAATGGCGAAGTCGGCGGTTCGGCACCCTTCGATCTGGTGGAATTCGGGGCGGCCTCCGCCGTCATCTTGGCACTGATGCCGCAGATCGGCGAGCAGGTCGATTTCCTGCGCTTTCTACCGCCGGAAGGGCAGCGGAAATGGCGGCACCGGTTCGCGGTGTTTCTGGCGGGACCCGGCTGGGTGCTGGTCGGCGTTCCAAAACTTCTCGCGGGCTCCTTCCTCGCCGTCCTGACGCTCTCGAGCGCTGTGCCGGTCGAGGACGCGGCCGATCCTGCCCACATGTATCTCGCCGCCTTCGGCTACATGATCCCCAACGAAACCGCGGCGCTGATGCTGATGGCCGCCTTCGTGGTCGTGTCGCAGCTGAAGATCAACGTGATGAACGCCTATGCGGGGTCGCTTGCCTGGTCGAACTTCTTCTCGCGCCTGACCCACAGCCATCCCGGCCGAGTCGTCTGGCTGGTGTTCAACGTCATCATCGCGCTGCTTCTGATGGAACTCGGCATCTACAGGCTGCTGGAGGAAACGCTCGGCATCTTCTCGATCGTCGCGATGAGCTGGCTCTGCACAATTTCGGCGGATCTGTTCATCAACAAGCCGCTCGGTCTGTCGCCACCCGGCATCGAGTTCAAGCGCGCCCATCTCTATGACGTCAATCCGGTCGGGCTCGGCGCCATGTTTGGTGCGACAGGCATTGCGCTGACTGCCCATTTCGGCCTGTTCGGACCGCTGATGGCGTCGCTTGCCACCTATTTGACGCTCAGCGCCTTCGTGGTGTCGCCAGCGATCGCCTTTGCCACAAAGGGCAAATACTATCTCGCCCGAAAGCCGCGCCAGAGCTGGAAGACGCTGGGTTCGATCACCTGCTCGATCTGCGAACACCCGTTCGAGCACGAGGACATGGCATGGTGCCCGGCCTATGCGGCGCCGATCTGTTCTCTGTGCTGTTCGCTCGACAGCCGCTGCCACGACATGTGCAAGCCGCATGCGCGGCTGAACACACAGATCGGCACCGTGGCGCGCACATTCCTCACCGAAAGCGTCATTGCAAAGCTCACGACCCGGCTAGGCCGCTACGGGATGACGGCGGTGATCTCCATCTCGGCAATCGGTGCCATCCTGTCGCTGATCGCCTATCAGGTAGGCCAGGCAGCACCCGCCAATGCCGATGTCATCTACGGCACGATCCTGATCGTCTTCTTCGTGTTTGCCATCATCACCGGCATCTTCTCCTGGTTCTACGTGCTGGCGCATGACAGCCGGATGGTGGCCGAGGAGGAATCCTCGCGGCAGAACACGCTTCTGCTGAAGGAAATCTCGGCGCACAAGAAAACCGACGCGGCGCTGCAGGATGCCAAGGAAACCGCCGAAGCCGCCAACCGCGCCAAGAGCCGGTATGTGGTTGGCTTGAGCCACGAGTTGCGCACGCCGCTCAACGCCGTTTTGGGCTATGCCCAGATCCTGGAACGCGACGACACCATCCCTGCCCCGCGGCAATCGGCGATCAAGGTCATCAAGCGGTCCGCGGATCATCTTTCCGGCCTGATTGACGGGCTGCTCGACATTTCAAAGATCGAGGCCGGGCGGCTGCAGGTCTATTCAAACGAGATCAACATCCAGGATTTCCTCGACCAGATCGTCGAGATGTTCAGCCTCCAGGCGCAGGCCAAGGGCCTTGCATTCGAACACGTGCGCGCCCGCACGTTGCCGCAATATGTGCGCACCGACGAAAAGCGGCTTCGCCAGATCCTCGTCAATATCCTCTCCAACGCGGTCAAATTCACCGACGAAGGCACGGTGCGCTTCGAGATCGGCTATCGCAGCCAGGTCGCGACTTTCACCGTGACCGATACCGGCCGCGGCATCGCGGAGAAGGATCTCGGCCGCATCTATGAGCCGTTCCAGCGCGGCGAAGCGGAAAGCATCCGGCCGATGCCGGGACTTGGGCTTGGGCTGACGATCACCCAGCTTCTGACCAACACCCTCGGCGGTGAAATCTCCGTTGCCAGCACCAAGGGTGAAGGCTCGATCTTCAAGGTGCGTCTCATGCTGTCGGCGATCGAGAGGCCGAATACGACGCCGGAGGCCGAGCGCAAGATCGTCTCCTATACCGGGCCGCGCCGAACCATCGTCGTGGTCGACGACAACCAGGATCACCGTGACCTGATGCGCGAGGTGCTGGCGCCGATGGATTTCGTCATCCTGACGGCCGTCGACGGACCGGAATGCCTGACGCTGATCGAGGGTGTGCGGCCGGATCTGTTTCTGGTCGATATCTCCATGCCCGGCATGAGCGGCTGGCAGCTCGTGTCGCGGTTGCGCGAAGAAGGCCAGACGGCCCCCATGATCATGCTTTCGGCCAATATCGGCGACGGCACGACCGCAGATGCCGGTGGCGAAGGGCATGACGATACGCTGTCCAAGCCCGTCAACCTGCGCCGCCTTGCCGACAAGCTCGCCTCGCATCTCTCCCTTAAATGGGTCTACGAGGACGAAGCGCCGGCGCTGACGCTTTCGGCGCTGGTCAAGCAGCCGGTCATCAGCCCCGGGACGGGCCATCTTCAGGATCTGCTGCGGCTCGGTGAAATTGGCTACGTCCGCGGCATCGAAGCCAAGCTCGCGGATCTCGCCACGGACCAATCGCACCGCCCGTTCGCGGAAGAGCTCGGAACCTATGTAAAGGCCTTCGACATGGCCGGTTACATGAAATACCTGGAACGCATGGAGACACAGGAACTGGAAGAACGGGAAAAGAGCGATGGCTGACGCGACGACACCGCGCGATATCGTCCTCTTGGTGGACGACAGTCCCGACACGCTCGGTTTTCTGACCGAGGCGCTGGAGCAATCCGGCTTTTCGGTGCTGATCGCCACGTCGGGTCAGGCAGCGCTTTCGATCGTCGAGCGCATCACGCCCGATCTGATCCTGCTCGACGCCGTGATGCCCGGCATGGACGGGTTCGAGACCTGCCGCAGACTGAAGGCGCATGCGGCAGCTCAAGTGCCAGTGATCTTCATGACGGGCCTGACCGAAACCGAACACGTCGTCAACGCGCTGGACAGCGGCGGCGTCGACTATCTGAGCAAGCCGATCAATATCGACGAATTGCGGGCGAGAATACGCGTGCATCTTTCCAACGCCCGCTCCGCCCAGAGCGCCCGCGTCGCGCTCGATGCCGCCGGCCGGCATCTGCTTGCGGTCAGAAACGACGGTTCGATCCGCTGGTCGACGCCGCAAGCAACGCGGCTGATGAATGCCGCAACGGAAAGCGATGACGGAATTGCGATCGTCGCGGGCCGCATCGGCGCCTGGATGGCGGAGCGCGATACGGCAGGCTTTGCCCGCAACGCCGCCTTCTCGCTGTCCGAAAACCTGCAGACCAGCCTGCAGTTTGCGTTTCTCGGCGCGATCGGCGCCGACGAATTCCTGTTCCGGCTGTCGGCCGCTGTCATCAAGCGGCCGGACGACGAAATCCTGCGCCAGCATTTTCCCCTGACGCAACGGGAGTCTGAAGTGCTCTTATGGATCGCCAAGGGCAAGGCGAACAAGGATATCGGCGATATCCTCGGTCTGTCGGCCCGCACCGTGAACAAGCATCTCGAGCAGATCTACATCAAGCTCGGCGTCGAAAACCGCGCCTCGGCAGCGGTTATGGCGGCGAACGTCCTGCACACAGGCGACCGGCCCGACTAGATGCAAACGGGCCGACCGGGGCCAGACACTTGCAGTCGGCGATGCCAAGGGATAGATCCGCGCGCACCCTCAACGGCCTAGACAAGCCGCATCCGGAACTCCGCAGTCATGACTACACAATCGCCTTTGACGGCACAGACGCCCCACGACGCAGATAACTCCCCGACGGCGGACCGGGTGAGGAAACGCGTCGTCCTGCATTTCCCGGGCTTCGAGCCGCTCGACGCCGGCATGCACCATGCCCGCTATGTGCGCTCGGCGGCACAGAGCGCCAAGACATGGAACCTGGATCTCCAGACAGGTGAGCTGCAGCGGACCGCAAAGACGGCGTATTTCGACATAACCTGTCGGGTGCGGGATGCGGGCGACGGCGTCACGCAGAGCCGGTTCTACATCTTCGACCACTGCGCGCTGGTCAACAGCCTGAACGGCAAGCCGCTGCCGCGCCGTATCCTCGACGGTTATCGAAGCGCCTTGCGTATCGTCACCCAGGGCGGCATGGCCGGCTATCTCAGGCATGCATGGCGGTTCGGCCTATTTTTCCTGTTTCCATTCCTGCTGGTGGCGGTAGCGCTTGGGCTCACCGCCGTGATCGCTGCCCTGCCCGCACTGCTCGGGCTCAATATGTTGCATCTGTTGTGGAGCATACCGCTTGGTCTTGCGCTGTTCCGCTACGCCTTCCTGCCCTTCATGGCACGGTTTCACACGCTGCACCTGTTTGCCGACTGGGAGATGGCCGACGCGATGGGCAATCTCGACAGGCCCGATGTCAACGCCTGGCTGGCGAGCTGCATGGAGGGTGTCCGCGAGGCACTGACTGAGGATGCGGACGAATATCTCATCACGTCGCACAGCATGGGATCGGCTGTCGCGACGCACGTGATCGGCATGCTGCTTGCGGAAAATCCTGATGTGTTCAGGCGGGGCGCAGATCAGAGCGACCGCAAAGTGAGCTTCGTGACGCTCGGTGGCGCGATCCTGCAATGCTCGATGCTGCGGCCCGCTACAACATTGCGCGAATGTGTCGGCCGCATTGCCCGATCACCACAGATCTTCTGGCTGGAGGTTCAGTGCCTCACCGACAGCATTCATTTCTACAAGAGCCGCGTCGTGGCGCTGGCAGGACATGAAGATGCACCCCAGGCGACGCTTGCCTTCATCAGGGTCAAGCGGATGATGGCGCCCGAGCGCTACAACAGGATCAAGCGCGATTTCCTGCGCGTGCACCGTCAATACGTTCTGGGATCGGAAGCAAAGTCGAATTTCGATTTCACACTGATGACCGCCGGCCCTCTTCCCGCGGCGCGGTTTGCCAGTTTCACCCCCGAAAGTTTCTGATGGGATTTTCAGGGTTTGAGCTCGGGAAACTTAGAGCTCGATATCTGAACCCTGCAGGCATCAATGCAAAAAGCCCGGCCAATGGCCGGGCTTCCTGTCAATCGATGGTTCAAGCCTTGAAGGCTCAGCCCTGCGGGAAGTAGCTGTACTTGCCGTCCGGCCCCTTCTTCCACTCGTACATGACGTAGCCGGGGAGCTTCGGGTCGCCCTTGGCGTCGAAAGCCATGTCGCCGAGAACGGTCTTGAACGGACCCTTTTCCTTGAGAGCCTTGGCAACGACTTCTGCGTCGTCAGGGCTGCCAGCAAGCTTGATGCCTTCGGCGATGACCTGAACGGCTGCGTAGGAATAGAGCGTGTAGGCTTCAGGGTTGAAGCCGGCAGCCTTGAACTTGGCAACCAGTTCCTTGTTCTCCGGACGCAGTGTCGGATCGGGACCGAACGTGTTCAGCGTGCCTTCGACTGCATCGCCAGCGATCGAGGCCAGTTCGTTGGAGACGATACCGTCACCCGATACGAGCGTTGCCTTGAGGCCAGCATCCTTCGCCTGACGGATGATCAGGCCGGCTTCCGTGTGGAGACCACCCCAGTAGATGATCGAAACACCGGCTTCCTTCATCTTGGAAATCAGCGCTGAGAAGTCCTTGTCGCCGACGTTGACGCCTTCGCGGATGACCTGCTTCTTGCCGGCCGCGTTGTAGGCTTTCATGGTTTCTTCAGCGAGACCCTGGCCGTAAGGTGTCTTGTCGTCGATGATCGCGATCTTTGCATCGGCGAACTTCTCGGCAAGATACTTGCCGGCGACGCCGCCCTGCTGGTCGTCACGGCCGCAGGTGCGGAACGTGTTCCACAGGCCGCGCTCGGTGAAGACAGGGTTGGTTGCTGCAGGGGTGACTTCGAGCATGCCGTTTTCGGCATAGACTTCCTGCGAAGCCGGGATCGAAACGCCCGAGTTGAAGTGACCGACCACATACTTCACGCCATCGGACGCGAACTTGTTGGCAACGGAAATGCCCTGCTTCGGATCGGAAACGTCGTCGCCGAGCGCGATGACCAGCTTTTCGCCGTTGATGCCGCCGGCGGCATTGATATCGGCGATAGCCTGTTCAGCACCCTTCTGCAGCTGCGCGCCGAATGCAGCATTCGGGCCGGTCAGCGGGCCGCCAACGCCGATAATGATATCGGCCCAGGCGTTGCCGCTGAATGCGACCATCGCCGTCAGCGCGACGGCGGAAAGAAGAGACTTCTTCATTGATTTACTCCCAGTTTTTAGGTGAGCGGTTTTTTGGGACCCGGACGCAATACCCACCATCATTGCGCCGGAGAAATGTTCCACCCTCTGGTGTATTCTTATTTGACCCAACCCAATCTGAAGTCAGAAATGAGCGACTGTCAATCTTTCTTCTTCCATGAGAAAGCGGAGACAGGCTGATAGAGCCAGTAGTAGTTCTGAACCATCTGACGGGTGCGGCGAATGCGGAATCCGGAGATGGAAAACGCCATCAGCAGCACCACATCGATGATGTAATGGAACGGGCTGATGAACGGTCCCTGGAACAGCGCGTAGTGCATGAACTGCATCGCGACGGCCAGAAGCAGCGTGTAGGCGATGACATGGCCATAGCCGTTCCAGCCTTCTGCGACCGCCTTGCCGGCGCGCCACGCCGTCCAGAAGCCGAGGACCATGACGAGTGCGCGCAGGAAATAACGCACGCCAGTATCGGTTTCGAAAAACAGGCCCTGCATCTCAGTGTCCCCCGGTCGCCGGAATGATGATCATGGTGCTCAATGCCGGCCCCCCTCGAGATAGGCGGCGCGGACTTCGGGATTTGCGAGCAGTTCCTTGCCGGAGCCGGACATCGTCACCTTGCCATTGACCATCACATAGGCGCGATCGGACAGTTTGAGTGCCGCAAACGCGTTCTGCTCGACGAGGAAGACGGTGAGCCCCTCTTCCTTGTTCAGCTTCTTGATCGCCTCGAAAATGCCCTTGACGATCAATGGTGCGAGGCCGAGCGACGGCTCGTCCAGAAGAAGGAGTTTCGGACGCGCCATCAGTGCACGGCCGATCGACAGCATCTGCTGCTCGCCGCCCGAAAGCGTGCCGCCGCGCTGGGCCTGGCGTTCCTTGAGGCGCGGAAACAGGGTGAAGATCTTTTCGACGTCCTCTTTGAAATACTTGAGGTTGTCGAGACCGGCGCCCATCTGCAGGTTTTCGTGCACGGTCATGCGCGGAAAGATGCGGCGGCCTTCCGGCGACTGGGCGATACGCCGACGCGCAATCAAATGCGTCGGCACCTGCGTGATGTCTTCGCCGTCGAAGATGACCTGACCCTTGCGGGCCTGCGGGCTGCCGCAGATCGTCATCATCAGCGTCGACTTGCCGGCACCGTTGGCGCCGATCAGACTGACGATCTCGCCCTTGTTGACTTCGACATTGACGCCGTCGAGGGCCCGGATGTTGCCGTAGTAGGTTTCGACGCCCTGGACTTTCAGAAGGGGTTCACCGGCCATCAGACGGACCCCTCTTCAATAATGCCCTTGTCGAGCTTTTCCTCGATTTCTTCAACTTCATCATCCTCGACGCCGAGATAGGCTGCGATCACCCTCGGGTCGTTCTTCACGTGATCAGGCGTTCCGTCGGAAATCTTCTGGCCGTATTCCAGAACCACGACGTGATCCGAAATCTCCATGACGACGGACATGTCGTGCTCGATCAGGAGCAGCGACGTGCCTTCGTCGCGGATGCCGCGCAACAGCGCGTTGAGCGTCAGCGATTCCTTCGGGTTGAGGCCGGCGGCGGGCTCGTCCAGGCACAGAAGCTCCGGCCCTGTGCACATGGCGCGGGCAATTTCCAGCCGGCGCTGGGCGCCATAGGAAAGATCGCCGGCCGGGTCGTCGGCGCGGTCTGTCAGATCCGCCTTGTCCAACCAGTATTCAGCCTTTTCGATCGCGGCCTTGGCAGCGTTCTTGTAGGTCGGCAGACCCAAGAGGCCGAGGATCGTGTAACCCGAAGCCTTCATCAGCACATTGTGCTGCGCAACCAGCAGGTTTTCGAGAACCGTCAGGCCGGAAAACAGCCGGATGTTCTGGAAGGTACGGGCAACACCCGCGACCTTGTTGATCTCGAAATCGCGAAGGCGTTCCAAAAGGAACTCCCGGCCGTTGCTGCGATGCAGGGTCAGCATGCCCATCGTCGGCTTGTAAAAGCCGGTGATGCAGTTGAACACCGTCGTCTTGCCAGCGCCGTTCGGGCCAATCAGCGCGGTGATTTCACCGCGCTTGGCTTCGAACGAGAAGTCGTCGATCGCCATCAGGCCACCAAACCGCATCGACAGATGCTCGACCCTCAGGATCGTGTCTTTCGTCATAGTCGTCATATCCGTCGCCATCAGCCGTGGCCTTCCTTGGTGAAGCTGCCGGAGATGGCCTTGCGCTCCTTCAGGAAGGCTGTCGGCTCACGCGAGCCCACGAAGCCACGCGGCTTGAACAGCATGACGATGATCATCGCCAGCCCGAACAGCAGCATGCGGTAGAGTTCCGGGGTGAAGTCGGGGCCGAAGATGATCTTCAGGAACGACATCTCGCGCAGGATTTCGGTACCGCCGACCATGATGACAGCGGCGATCGCGATACCGGTCAGCGAACCCATGCCGCCGAGAACCACGATGGCCAGAATGACCGCCGATTCCAGGAAGACGAAGCTTTCCGGAGAGACGAAGCCCTGGCGGGTCGCGAAGAAGGAGCCCGCAAAACCGCCGAACATCGCGCCCGTGGCAAATGCCGTGAGCTTGGTGGTGACGGTGTTGATGCCGAGCGAGCGGCAGGCGATTTCGTCTTCGCGCAACGCTTCCCATGCACGACCGATCGGCATGCGACGCAGGCGAATGGTGACATATGCCGTCAGCATGCAGAGCGCGAGGATGATGTAGAACAGGAAGATCTTGTAATAGACCGACGAAGCCGAAAGACCCCAGGCCTTGACGAAGTTGTTCGGGGAGCCCGTATCGAACGACCAGATGCCGAAGAACGACGCCTTGGCAATGCCCGAGATACCGAACGTGCCCTTGGTGACGTCGGTCCAGTTGATCAGAACAAGCCGGATGATTTCACCGAAGGCGAGCGTCACGATGGCAAGGTAGTCACCCCGCAATCTCAACACCGGGAAGCCGAGGATGACGCCCCAGAGCGCGGCGAGAATGCCGGACATCGGCAGCAGCAGCCAGAACGAGAAGCCGAAATAGGATGACAGAAGCGCGTAGGAATAGGCGCCGACCGCATAGAAGGCGACATAGCCAAGATCGAGCAGACCGGCGAGACCGACGACGATGTTGAGGCCCCAGGCGAGCATCACATAGATGAGGATCTGGATGCCGAAGTTGTCGACATATTTCAGCGAGCCCTGCTTGCCGACGATCAGCAGCGACAGGAATGGATAGATGAGCAGGAAGACCAGCGCGAACTTGAGGAAGTGGCGATGGAAGAAGCTCTTCTCTTCCGAAATCTCGAGAATGCCGGCTTTGGCCTTGGCAAGTTTGCGACGGTCGAGATGGGGCTTGATAAAGGCGACGGTCATGAAGCGACCGACGGCAGCGACTGCCACGAACACCGCAAGCAGGCCCCAGCGGGTGCGCCAGACGAGCTGGTTGTTGATATCCTGATAGGTCTCGATGCCGACGAACAGGGAGAACATCAGGAAGGCGATGACGCCCGCAAATATGCCTTCCTTGATCGCCTTGGCCATGACGTTGTTGGGAACGGTTTCCGATACGGTCGCCATGTTACACCTTCTCCACTTCAGGACGACCGAGGATGCCGGTCGGCTTGAAGATCAGCACGAAGGCGAGGATCGCAAAGGTCGCGACATCCTTGTAGGCGATCGAGAAATACGCCGACCACAGGCTTTCGATGAGGCCGATCAGCAACCCGCCGAGAACAGCGCCCGGCAGAGAGCCGATGCCGCCGAGAACGGCTGCGGTGAATGCCTTCACACCCGGAATGAAGCCGTCGTTGAACGAGGCGACACCGTAGTACATCAGGTACATGGCACCGGCGACGGCGGCGAGAGCCGCGCCCATGATGAAGGTGATCGAGATCGTCTTGTCGACGTCGACGCCGAGCAGAGCCGCCATCTTGCGATCCTGTTCGGTGGCGCGCTGGGCACGGCCGAGCGGCGTCTTGTTGACGATGTACCAGAACGCAAACAGCAGGATCGAGGTGATCACGACGATCAGGATCTGCTTCAGCGACACCGTGATCGCACCGAAATGATAGGTGTCGGTGACCAGCGGCGGGATCGGCTTGTTGCGCGGACCCTGCGTCACCTGGATGAAGTTCGACAGAAAGATCGACATGCCGATCGCGGTGATCAGCGGCGCCAGGCGGAACGAGCCGCGCAGCGGACGGTAGGCGATCCGCTCGATCGTCCAGTTCCACAGGCCTGTCATCAGCATGCCGACGAGCAGCATCAGCAAAAGCAGCAGCGCCACCGGAATGCCGGCGAAGAAGGATGTGGCAAGCAGGAACACGATCAGGGCGGCAAAGCCGCCGAGCATGAAGATGTCACCATGGGCAAAGTTGATCATGCCGATGATGCCGTAAACCATCGTATAGCCGATTGCCACGAGCCCATAGATGGATCCGAGAGTCAGCCCGTTTATGAGCTGCTGGATAAAATATTCCATATATTTTCCCCTGCGGATGCGATCCTTGGCGGCCG
Organism: Rhizobium sp. Leaf306; assembly: GCF_001423425.1. Taxonomy (GTDB): domain Bacteria; phylum Pseudomonadota; class Alphaproteobacteria; order Rhizobiales; family Rhizobiaceae; genus Neorhizobium; species Neorhizobium soli. The sequence continues at coordinate 101,727 of NZ_LMNX01000002.1, read as the reverse complement.
CATCTTTCGCTTGAATGTCCCTGATAGGATCTTCAATTTTTTTGATTCCTACCGGTTTCGATCGAAATGTGAAGTGCAAAAGAAAGAGGCAGACATAATTTCAGTGGCTTTTGCAGCACGTGACGCAAATCCGCTTGGCATTGTTGAAAAAACGGCACGATTTCCACACGAATGGCAAAAACTATAGAGAAATAACCTCTGGTCTGCTTCGGTCTTGGCTTATCCGCTTCTTCAGCTTTCGACGGTCAGGACCGCATGCGCGACCCGTTGGCGTCAAAGATCGGATGCGGCTGAAGCCGGGCGATGAGCATCTCGCCGAGCACCTCGATCTGCCACCCCTCCTCCGTTCGGGAGACCTCTTTCGGCACATAGCCCATGGCGACCGACACGCCGGCGGCATGGGCGTATCCACCCGAGGTCACCCAGCCGCAGACCTGGCCGTCAAGCGAGATCGGCTCGTCGCCGAGCACGTCCGCATCTTTTGCATCGACGACGAAGGTGACGAGACGCAGCGCGCCGCCCTCCGCCTTTTCCTCGATCGCCGCGGCCTTGCCGATGAAATCGGCCTCCTTGCCATAGGCGATGAAGCGACCGAGCCCCGCTTCCACGGGACCGTAAAGCGGCCGGTATTCGCGAGACCAGCTGCCGAAGGATTTTTCGACACGTAGCGCATTCAAGGCGCGGAGGCCGAACAGGGTGATCCCGAACTCCGAACCGGCCTCCATGATGAGATCGAACAGATAGCGCTGATATTCCGGCTTCATCCAAAGCTCGAAGCCGAGATCGCCGGTATAGCTGACACGGCCGACGATGACCGGCGCCATGCCGAGATCGATCTCGACAATGCCCATGAACGGCAGAGCCGGATCCGACAGGTCGAGATGGGTGAGTTTTTGCAGCACATCGCGTGACCGGGGGCCCGCAATCGACAGGCCGACCAGACCGAGATTGAGACAATCGAACGAGACCGAATCGTCATCCGGCAGATGCGTCTCGAACCAGCGCATATGATAGTCCTCGGCAATGCCGGAGCCGATCAGCAGGAACGCGTCGTCGCCGAGATTGGCGAGCGTGAAATCGCCGATCAGCTTGCCGGCCTCGTTCAGCATCGGCGAAAGCGCCATACGGCCGACGGCTGGAACCTTGCCCGCGAGAATATGATCGAGCCAGGCATGCGCGCCCTCGCCCCCGATCGAATATTTGGCGAACCCCGAGGTCTCCATCAGCCCGACGCTGTCGCGCACCGCCTTTGCCTCGCGGCCGACATGCTCGAAATCGGTGGAACGGCGCCAGGAAAACGCATCCTCGACGCCTTCAGGCGCAAACCACAGCGGCGTTTCGAGCCCGTAGGACGCGCCGAACACCGCACCCCTCGCCTTCAGCGCGTCGTAGATCGGCGTCGTCAACAGTGGTCGCGCAGCCGGCAGTTCCTCGTTGGGATAGCGGATCGAGAAGCGGCGGGAATAGTTTTCGCGCACCTTCGCATTGGTATAGGCAAGCGACGCGTAATCGCCGTAGCGGGTGACATCCATGGCGAACACGTCGAAACCGGGATCGCCCTCGACGATCCAGTTGGCGAGCGCCAGCCCTACGCCGCCGCCCTGGCTGAACCCGGCCATGACAGCGCAGGCCGACCAGAAATTCGTCATGCCGCGCACGGGCCCGACAAGCGGATTGCCGTCAGGCGAAAAGGTGAAGGGCCCGTTGATGATCGTCTTGATGCCGGCATTGTTGAAGGCCGGGAAATGCCGGAAGCCCACTTCCAGCTCGTTCGTGATGCGCTCAAGGTCCTCGGCCAAGAGTTCGTGGCCGAACGTCCAGGGCGTCTCGATCGGCGACCAGGGCCGGCAGTCCTTTTCATAGGTGCCCATCAGCATGCCGTTGCGTTCCTGACGAATGTAGATCTCGCCGTCGAAATCGACGCAGTGCATCAGTTCGCGACCGGACGTCTTGTTGAAATCCACGACCTCGGGCATATCCTCGGTGATCAGATACATGTGCTCCATGGCAAGAACCGGCAGTTCCAGCCCGACCATGCGCCCCACTTCGCGGGCCCAGAGACCGGCCGCATTCACCACATGTTCGCAGCGGATCTCGCCCTTGTCCGTGATCACCCGCCAGGTTCCGTCGGGAAGCTGCACCAGATCCTCGACCTTGGTATGCAGGTAGATCTCGGCACCGTTCTTCTTAGCCGATTTCGCATAGGCATGGGTGGTGCCGTAGGGGTCGAGATGGCCCTCGTGCGGATCGAACACGGCGCCCACGAACTGCGTCGGGTTGAGCAACGGCATCATCGCATGCGCTTCCTCGACCGAGACGAGCCGCGCTTCACCGTTTGCATACTTGCCCTTGGCAAGCAGCGACTTGAACCAGTCGAACCGCTCCGGCGTCGCCGCCAGCATCAGGCCGGAGGTCATGTGCAGGCCGATATCCTGGCCGGAATAGGCCTCGATCTCCTTGTAGAGTTCGACCGTGTATTTTTGTAGCTTGGCGACGTTCGGATCGCCGTTGATCGTATGCATGCCCCCCGCCGCATGCCAGGTGGAGCCTGAGGTGAGCTCCGAACGCTCAAGCAACACGACATCGCTCCAGCCGAGCTTGGTCAGATGGTAGAGGACCGAACATCCGACGACACCACCACCGATGACGACAACTCGAGCATGGCTTTTCATGTATCCCGTTCCCCTAACTTGATGCCTGTTTGGGGTGAGCCTAGAACCTCCCGAGAATTGCCAATAGGCTGTTCTGCGAACCGGGGTTTGTCGTTTCCGACATAGTCGCTGTTCGTTTCGCGCCATCTTGCGACAGGAAGCTGAAACTAATTTTTCAATCGCCGCGTATGCCCTTTCATGAACGCCAAGCGACAGGAAATAGCGCCATGACAAACGTGCTGAGCTTCGACGAACTGGTAGGCAGCGTATTGACCACGATGCGCGACGCGACACCGCGCAAGACGATCGAGTTCGGCGTGATCCACGGCTTCTGCCGCGATTTCGCCGAGGACCTCGCCCCCGAATTCGTCGACCTCCTGAACCGCGTCGAAGGCCTGCACAGCCTCGTACCGGCACTGGAGAAGCGCCCCGACCTCGTCACCGCAGCATCGCAGGAAAAGGGCCTCTGGAGCTTCGTTCGCGAGAAGCACTGAAGCGCTTCGACTTGACGCTTTTAGTATCAATGCATGATACTAAAAGTCGGATGCACCCATGAGGCATCGAGGCGACGTAAATGGTGAACTCTGTACTCCCGGCAATTCATCCAGGCGAAATCTTGCGGGATCTCTATCTCGAGCCGCTGGACATGACACCTTACGCTCTTGCAAAAAAGCTCAACGTTCCACGCACGCCGATCGAACGTATCGTCGCGGAGAAAGTCGGAATCACGCCGGATACAGCGCTGTGTCTCGCGAGGTTCTTCAAGACCTCGCCTGAACTGTGGATGAATATGCAGACGAGCTACGACCTGAAAACGCAGGCGCAGGCTCTTGAGGCGGAACTCGCGACTATCGAGGAATATGCCTTGGCGGGTTGAGACCTGTCACGGCCCGGACGAATTTCACCCGCCCGAAAACGATGCCGTCAGGGCGAATTCGCGGCCCATTTCCATCAGGTCCTCGTAGACCGAGCCGGCGAACGACCGGGGCGTGATGATCTCGAAGGCATCGGGGCCGGTGCGCGCCAAATTCACTGCGACGTGGCCGAACAGCATGTTTGCGGAATGCCCCGGCGCAAACGCCTGCGGATGCAGATCGACGCCGACGCATTTTGCAAGGATCTGCCGCACGCTGGGTCCCGAAATCGCCATCAGCACCTTGCCGTCGCTCTGATCAACGACGGAGGCGCCGGATATTTCGGATAAGTGACCGGCAACGGTCTCTGAGCCTGCGGTGAGCGACACCGCCAGCCATTCCGCCGGGCCGCAGAAGCGCGGCGCGATATCCGGGGCAGCCTTGAGTGCTAGGCCCACGGCCTGCTCCTGGCCCGCATGGGCAAGCACCGAAAAGATCACCGGCCGCCGCGCGACGGACAGGTGGTTGGGGTTGGCGCTCGTCTCGAAGCCCAGGATGTGATCTTCGAGCGCATGGCGGTGGAGAAGTGTCAAAGCCATCGTCATGCCCTCAAAGATGTTGTTTTGTGTTTTGTGGATCGACAAAGACCGGCAGGCAGACTTCCGCCGCGACTTCGGTGCCGCGAAGTCCATCCCAGACAGTGATCTTCTCGCCGATCCGCTCGCGGCCGGATTTGAGAAGGCCGAGACCGATCGTGTGTCCGAGCGTCGGCGAATAGCAGGCTGATGATACGAAGCCCTGGTCGCCCGCAAGCGTCGCGGCCGCGCCATCTTTCAACAGATGGGCGCCCGCCATGAACTCCTTGTCGGTTTCCACAGGCTTCAGGCCGACGAGTTGGAGGCGATCGGCGGCGGTGAGGCCGAAACGGGTCGAGAGGCGCTTGCCGATGAAATCCGGCTTGGTCATCGCCATCATCTTTCCGTAACCGAGATCGTCGGGTGTCGTGCGGCCTTCCAGTTCGGCATGGGTGACAAAGCCTTTTTCGATGCGCAGGACGTTGAGCGCCTCGACGCCGTAGGCACAGATACCGTCCTCGCGGCCCGCTTGCATGATCGCATCGGCCACCGCCTCTCCGTAGCCTGCGGGCACTGCCAGCTCATAGGCCAGCTCGCCCGAAAACGAGATGCGGAACAGACGCGCCTTCAGCCCACCCTTGAGCGTGACGACCTTCGCACCGAGAAACGGCATCGCCGCATCGGAAATGTCGTCTTCCACGATCCGGGCAAGGATGATCCGCGCCTTCGGTCCGGCCAGCGACATCTGCGCCCACTGGTCGGAGGAGGAGACGAAGCGCACGTCGAGATGAGGCCAGAAGGTCTGGCTTGCAAATTCCAGATGCGCCATCACTTCTGTCGCGTAAGTCGTCGTGGTGGTCATCACATAGTGGTTTTCCGACAGGCGGCTGGTCGTGCCGTCGTCGAAGACCATCCCATCCTCGCGCAGCATCAGGCCGTAACGCGCCTTGCCGACCGGCAGCTTCAGGAAGGCGTTGGAATAAACCCGGTTCAGGAATTCAGCAGCGCCTGTGCCGAAGATCTCGATCTTGCCGAGCGTCGAGACATCGCAGAGACCGGCGTTTTCGCGCACGTTGCGCACTTCGCGGTCAACGCTGTCGCGCCAGGTTTTTTCTCCGTCGCGCGCAAACCAGGAGGAGCGGTACCAGAGGCCGCTCTCGACGAAGGTCGCGCCATTCTTCTTGGCCCAGCCATACAAAGGCGAGGTCCTGACCGGCGCCGCGTGCTCGGCCCGCGATGTGCCGGCGAGCGCGCCCATCGAGACCGGCGTGTAGAACGGCCGGAAGGTCGTGGTGCCGATTTCGGCCGGCGACACGCCGCGCATGGCAGCGACGATGCCGATCGTCGCGACATTGCCGAGCTTGCCCTGGTCGGTCGCCATGCCTGACGTGGTGTAGCGCTTGGTGTGCTCGATGTGCCGGAAACCCTCGCGCTGCGCGAGACCGAGATCGCTGACATGCACGTCGTTCTGGAAATCGACGAAGGCCTTGTCCTTGGCCCCCGGCACATACCAGAGTGGCGCGAAATCAGGATCGTATTCGCCCTCAACCTCGGGAATGTTTGCCGCATAGGCGGCAAAGCCGAGTTCGGTCGAAAACGCAGCTGCCTTGGACGCCCCGTCGCGAAGGCAGGCGGCGATGCTGTCGGCACAGCCAGCGGATCCGGCAGCAACAAAGCCTGATCCCACATCCGGCGCCAGAAAGGCTTGCGCCGCGTCCGACCACACGGGCTTGGCACCGCGCTGGCACATGAGATGCACGATCGGCGACCATCCGCCCGCCATGGCCAGCGCATCGCAGGCGATCTCCTCCTCGAAGCCGGCACGCTCTGCCACCAGCGCATCGATGCGGTTGCGGCCCCTTGTGGCGACGACGGCGCCGCCATGAATGACACGAACGCCGTAGGGCGCCGGATCGGTGGACGTCGCGCGCGCATCGATGATTGCGGTCACCTCGACGCCACGGGCGGAAAGATCGCCCGCCGTACGATAACCGGAGCCGCCATTGGTAAAGACGGCCACCTTGGAGCCGGCAGCGACGCCGTAGCGATTGAGATAGGTGCGCGCCGCATTGGCGGTCATCACGCCCGGCCGGTCGTTGCCGCCGAACACGAGAGGCCGCTCTTCGGCACCGGAGGCAAGGATCGCCCGTTTGGCGACGATGCGCCAGACACACTCGACCGGCAGATCCGGCGACGGCGTTTCCACGTGCTTCTGCACCCGCTCGACGGCGCCGAACACCATGTCGTCATACCAGCCGAACACGGTCGTGCGCGGCATCATCGTCACGTTCGGAAAGGACGCGAGCTCCTCGACCAGACCGGCGGCGTAGTCGCTCGCCGCCTGCCCGCCGATCACGACGTTTTCGGATAGCAGCGAGCCCCCGAAGCGGGCACTTTCATCGGCAATCAGCACACGCGCACCGGCCCGGGCGGCTGAAAGTGCCGCCATCAGGCCCGCAGGCCCTGAGCCGACGACCAGCAGATCGCAATGCGCCCAGGCTTTCTCGTAGCGATCCGGATCCGCCTCCATGGTCAGCTTGCCGAGCCCGGCGGCACGGCGGATCAGCGGCTCGTAGAGCTTTTCCCAGAGCATCGCCGGCCACATAAAGGTCTTGTAGTAGAAGCCTGCGCCAAGAAACGGCGACAGCAAGCCGTTGACGGCCCCCAGATCAAAGGCGAGCGACGGCCAGCGGTTCTGGCTGACGGCGGTGAGGCCATTGTAAAGCTCGGCCACCGTCGCGCGCACGTTCGGCTCGGAACGGGCGCCGCTACCGATCGTCATCAATGCATTCGGCTCGGCGGAACCTGATGTCACCGGGCCACGCGGGCGGTGATACTTGAAGCTGCGGCCCATCAGCATCTGGTCGTTGGCAATCAGCGCCGAGGCGAGCGTATCGCCGTCGAACCCGGTATAGCTCTTGCCGTCGAATGTGAATGTCAGGGGATTGGCCCGGTTGACGAGACCACCGGCATCGAGGCGATAGGCGCTCATCGGCTCCCCTCCCTCGACGCTTGCGCATCCGTCACCCCGAAAACCTCATGCGTGAGATTGTCGCGATTGACCACCAGCCAGCGGCGGCAGCCGGCCGCGTGATGCCAGTACTCCTGATATCTGCCTTTGGGATTGTCGCGGACATAGACATAGCGGTGCCAGGCCTCGTCCTTTTCGGACGCCGACGGGCGGGCAATCACGGCACCGCGAACCGAAAACTCTTCCTTCGGCCGCGTTCCGCAATGGGGGCAGGTAATCAGGCTTGCCATGTCTTGATCTCGGTCTTTGTTCTCGGTCTTCGTCTCGGTGCGGATACGGCTCAGTGCATGTTCGGTTGCGGGCCTTTGCCGCCCTCGTCGAGCACATAGCCCCGCTCGAACCGGTCGAGCCGCATGAAGCGCGAGACGTGATGGGTTTCGTTCTTGGCGATCAGATGCGCGAAGCAGAAGCCAGAAGCCGGCGTGGCCTTGAAGCCGCCATAGCACCAGCCGGCATTGAGATAGAGATTGTCGATCGGCGTGCGGTCAATGATCGGTGATCCGTCCATCGACATGTCCATGACGCCGCCCCAGGCCCGCAGTGCTTTGGCGCGCGAAAGTCCGGGGATCAGCGACACGCCCTCCTGCATCGTCTCCTCGACGGTCGCAAGATTGCCGCGCTGCGCATAGGAGGAATAGTAGTCGATATTGGCACCAAACACGAGACCGCCCTTGTCCGACTGCGAGATGTAGAAATGTCCCGCGCCATAGGTGATGACGTTGTCAATGACCGGCTTCAGCCCCTCCGATACGAAGGCCTGCAGCACATGCGTCTCGATCGGCAGCGCCAGATCCGCCATGCGCCCGACCGTCGTCGTGTTGCCGGCAGCGGCCAGCGCCAGCCGGTTGCAGCCGATAAAGCCCTTGGTCGTCTCGACGCCCTCGACTTCGCCGCCCGGTCCACGGCGAATGCCCGTCACCTCGCAATGCTGGATGATATCGACACCTCTCGCATCGGCACCCCGTGCGTAGCCCCAGGCGACCGCATCGTGACGCACCGTGCCGCCGCGCTTTTGCAGGAGACCGCCCATGACGGGAAAGCGGCCGTGGTCGAAATTAAGATAGGGCGCGAGCCTTCGCACCTGTTCGCGGTCGAGCAGATCCGCATCGACGCCGTGAAGCCGCATCGCATTGCCGCGACGCGCGTATTCATCGCGCTGGCCGTCGGAATGGAAAAGATTCAGCACGCCACGCTGCGACACCATGGCATTGTAGTTGAAGTCCCGCTCCAGCCCTTCCCACAACTTCAAGGACATCTCGTAGAACGGATTATTGCCTTCCAGCAGGTAGTTGGACCGGATGATCGTGGTGTTGCGGCCGACATTGCCCGACCCGATATAGCCCTTCTCGATCACAGCGACATTGGTGATGCCGAATTCCTTGGCAAGGTAGTAGGCCGTCGCCAGACCATGCCCGCCACCGCCGACGATGATCACATCGTAATGCGGTTTCGGCTCCGGCTCGCGCCATGCCGGCGTCCAGCGACGATTGCCCGAAAGCGCCTGCTTGATGATCGATAAGGCGGAATATCGCATGCCGTGTTCCCGTGCTCGTTGCGCCCACATTCGCACATGCGGACGAAGAAACAAGGGCAATCGGGACATCAGAACGCCTGTTTGAAGCCATGGCGAGACAAGCCCCCACACCGTTGCCGTCCCGCCACGCCGGACGTTGCGGGCGCCGATTTTGGCGCAGGCACGTATTATATTTCAGTCACTTAACACGAGTTACATCCTCACGCGCAGGCACGGCCGTAAAATGCACGCGACCAACACTGGCCAACTTTTGGAGCGCAACATGCCCGATACGACCACCCAACTCGACATGCCCTTCATCCTGCCGTCGCAGGCGCAAAAGCACGTCACCCATAACGAGGCGCTGCTTGTTCTGGACACGCTGGTGCATCTGACAATCCTCTCCGAACTGTCGGCTCCGCCGACGACGCCGGCCGAGGGCAATCGCCATCTGGTCGGCGCTGGCGCAACCGGTGAATGGACGGGCAAGACCGGGTGCGTCGCCGCCTGGCAGGACGGCGCCTGGACCTTCCTGACCGTGAAGACGGGATGGCGGGCATGGTTTGCGGAAACTTCTCGCCTGCGGGTCTTCGACGGCGCTACCTGGCGGGATGTTCCGCTGCCGGATCAGGGCACCCTGAGCCTGCTCGGCATAAACGCTGTCGCCGATGCCACCAGCCGATTGTCGCTGTCGTCTCCTGCAAGCCTCTTCAACCACGCCGGCAACGGCCACCAGATCAAGGTCAACAAGGCGGCCGCAACCGACACCGCATCGCTGCTGTTCCAGTCCAACTGGACCGGGTTCGCAGAAATGGGGCTTGCCGGGAACACCGAATTCTCCATCAAGATCAGCGACGGCACCACCTGGCGCACGGGTCTCGCCATCAGCCCGACAGGTCGTGTCAGCCGACCCAACCAGCCGGCAGCGCGCGCCTATCGCACAGGCACCACGTTCACACCGACATCGGGTCAGCAGAGCGGCTTTACCACCTACGCCCTCAACCAGGGCAGTTTCGTGCTTGGGGCTGCGGCCGCGGGTGGCGGCAACGCGATCACGATTCCTGCCGCGGGCATCTACCTCGTCACCCTCAATCTCGTCGCCACCACATCGTCTGGGCATGGGGCGGTGCTGCTGCGCAACGGTACGGAGACACTGATGACACTCAACGGCATAACGGGTGGCGCGCAGTCGCAAGGCGCAAGCGGCGTGTTTTCGCTGAGCGCAGGCGATAGCCTGACGCTTCAGCACTCCGGCACCGCACAGGTGACACTGGGTGTCGGCAAGACGGAGCTCTCGCTGACCCTGCTCTGACCAAAATCGACGTGGCCGATTATCGCAATTCCAGTTGCAAAGATCGGCCATTTTACCCGCGCGGTGGCCACAATGTGTCCTCTTCCGGAGCAGCCATGAAATAAAACAAGAAATTCATCACTTAAGACAACTCTAACAATGCCTTGTTTTAAAAGGTTTTTGTCGGCTCGAATCAAGTGAATTGCGACCAATGCGGGTTTGGCCACAAATGGCGCGTCTCGTTTAGTCAAATGTTAAAACTGCCCCGGTAGGCTCTCGTTTGTGGTCTTGCGTTGTGTAGAGAGTCCAATGACCGAAATGATACGTCCCCGAGTTAAATATGTCATCGGTCCCGATGGCAGCCCGCTTACGATTGCGGATCTTCCGCCGGCCAATACGCGCCGCTGGGTTATCCGTCGTAAGGCAGAGGTTGTCGCCGCGGTTCGCGGCGGCCTGTTGAGCTTGGAAGAAGCCTGCGAGCGTTATACGCTCACCGTCGAAGAATTCCTGTCCTGGCAAGCGTCTATCAACGACCACGGCCTGGCCGGTCTTCGGACCACCCGCATTCAGCAGTACCGCCATTAGGCGAAGTCAGCAGACCACTGTTCATCGGTAAAATCGAAGTGCCGTTGCCTCACCGCAGCGGCACTTTTTATTTGCCCTGGTTTGAAACTTACCGGGACAAGGACGGTTCTCGCCGCGCCAGTTGCGGCAATATGCCGGCGATGATCGCCGAAGCCGCATAGAACCACAGGCCGGGTTGCGTTACTGCCTGCGCGAGGCCGGATGTCTTGGCCGCAAACACCACGAGTGCCACCAGCATCACATCCATCATCGACCATTTCGCAAGATGCGGCATCACGCGCGCGAAAAATCCCGGCTGACGATTGCCGCGAAAGGCTTGCGCGCCGAGCGCCATAAGCTTTGCAACCGGGAAGACAATCGAGAACAGTCCGACGATGAGCGCAAGCGCGACATCGCCCTGCCCCCATAGAGCAGAAACGAGCTCGACCAGCGACGGCGTCTCGCGAAAGAAATACAGCCGGTCGAAGCGAATGATCGGCAGGGAAAGTCCCAGGACCAGAAAAACGCAAGCTGCCGCATAAAGCGAAAACCAGATAAGCCTTCTCATCCGGCACCCATAGCAAAGCTTGGGCCACACGTCTGCCCTGCCGCTCCGTGGGAAAAGTCGAAAAAGCAAAAACGGGGGCACCGTTATGCGGTCCCCTCGTCAAAGTCCTCTCGCTATCGTGTGATGCGCTCGGCTGGCAACCAGCCGTAAGGCATCAGGCGCGGGCGCGCATACCGGTGTCGCGCTCTTCGAGCGCCGACGCCTTTGCAAATTCGGCTTCCGCCTCTTCCAGCGCAAGCTCGGCCGCATCCTGCTGGATCCGAAGTTCCCGGATCGAGACTTGCAGATTGTCGGCCCGCTGGCGGGCAGCCTTGGCAAAAGTTGGATAGGCGAAGTGATTCGGGTCAGAAATTCCCGATTTCTTCTCCTCGACGGTGATCTGGTGCTCCAGTTCCTTCGCCATTCTTTCGAATTCGGCCATCATCGTCTGCAACTGCTGCAGTTGACGACGCTTTTCGTTAACCTGAAAGTTCTTCAGGCGAACAAGATTGTCACGCGATTTCATACGCAATACTCCGTGGATAGCGAGACCCAGGCCGGTAAACCCCTGTTCAATACAGTGCGAGGCTCAAAAAATTTCCGAGGCGTTAACAAATTTGGCGCCGCGTTAACCTTTCATTTACAGGCATCATTAACAATAAGCCTGATCATTTAAGGGTCGGTAAATGCCAAGGCCGGTTTTCGGTCACGACAATGTCGGAGTCGTTTGAATCACTTAGCGGGGTTTCCTCCTCCGCTGAATCAAGCTGGCGATGGCCAATCCTTAAAGTAAAACAGGCTGCTACTAATTTTGCTTAACAAAATGATGCACCTTGCCAGGACCGCTCATAATTTGTTAACCAGTTTCTGGCAGCTTCCAAATCAGGCTCAGTCTGGATCCGTATCGAGTAAGGGGGCATCGGTAACCTTACGCGGCGGTAAAGGGGAAAATTATGCGGGTTCTACTCATCGAAGATGACAGCGCGACGGCCCAGTCGATCGAGCTGATGCTGAAATCGGAAAGCTTCAATTGCTATACGACCGACCTTGGCGAAGAAGGCGTCGACCTTGGTAAGTTGTATGACTACGATATCATTCTTCTTGACCTCAATCTCCCCGACATGTCGGGTTATGAAGTGCTTCGCACTCTGAGATTGTCAAAGGTCAAGACGCCAATCCTGATCCTGTCGGGCATGGCGGGCATCGAAGACAAGGTACGAGGCCTTGGTTTCGGCGCAGACGACTACATGACCAAGCCGTTCCACAAGGACGAACTGGTTGCACGTATCCACGCCATCGTTCGCCGTTCGAAGGGCCATGCCCAGTCGATCATCATCACCGGCGAACTGATCGTGAACCTCGACGCCAAGACCGTCGAAGTCGGCGGCCAGCGTGTGCACCTGACGGGCAAGGAATACCAGATGCTGGAGCTTCTTTCGCTCCGCAAGGGGACCACGCTCACCAAGGAAATGTTCCTCAACCACCTTTATGGCGGTATGGACGAGCCGGAACTGAAGATCATCGACGTCTTCATCTGCAAGCTGCGCAAGAAGCTCGCAAATGCGGCCGGTGGCGCGAACTACATCGAGACTGTCTGGGGCCGTGGCTACGTGCTGCGCGAACCTGACAATGTCGAGCTCGCAGAAACCGCCTGAGCCTGAAAACTTTTCCCTATCCCGGATTGAAGAGCACCCGCGCAAGCGGGTGTTTTTGCGTTTGAGATTGCCGAAAGCGCTGAGGATTGACGAATTCAGCGCGGTGTCCGGATCAAGTTTCCATAAACACGGTTCGAGCTTGTTGCCACTCAACCCAGCAGTTCTCTGGATCGATGTCGAGGTAGCCGCGCTGCTCGTCCATTTTCTGAGCAACATCACGAGAAACTGCGATGACCTCACACGTGTCGGTGATTTCGATGACCTCGTCTTCCGTCAGAGGGCTCCCCTTCGCTCTCTCGCTTTGAAGTAGCGTCGCGATGAGACTGGGTACAGGGTAGAGAACGAGAAGTTCTTCTTCGCTCACAGGACACCTCCGAGACGCGGCTTCACTCAGCGCACGCCGCAAACGCTGAAACTATCAAGCCGCAACAGCAAAGCCGCCGAACACCGATGTCAGGATCTTGCGGTCGAAAGGTTTGAGGAGAAAATCGCTGGCGCCGGCGCGTTTGCCGGCCATCATCTTCTTCAGGTCCGTCTCGATGACGCAGTAGAAGATCTTGACGTCCTTGCCGCGGTCCATTGCCCGGACGGAAGCGATCAGACCGAGCGCGTCGTCGAGGCCTGCATCGACGATCAGGAAGTTCGGCAAGGTTGCACGGCAGCCGGTCAGTGCTTCCTGCGCAGTGCCCGCTTCGGAAACCAGGAAGCCGATCTCCGAGAGAATGCGCTTGCCCACTTTGCGCACGATGTCCGAACTGTCTGCAATCATCATTCGCTGCATCGTGTTTCCCCTGATGCTGTGCCCGTCCCTAGGCAACATCCACCATGACCCGAATGAAGCTAAGAAAGAGTTACGCGTCAGGCGCAGCGCGAAAAGCGCGGGCCGCCTCAGGGCAACCCGCGCTTTTCACATGTCAGAGCGCTTGATCGGGTCTCAGACCTCTTCGGAAACGGCCGGCACTTCGGCAGGGACGGTTTCCGCGATGAATGTGATCTTGTCTTCAGACACCACGTATTTCAAATCCATGCCGCATTCGTCGGCCAGCAGAACCGTGTAATAGGGCTGGATCGTGTGGGCATCGACCGCCTCTTCCATGGCACCCGACAGCACTTCGACGAATTTCGCCGGCACGCGCATCATCCGGCCCTTGATGGTGATGATGAACTTCGCGTCGAATTCCGGGTTTTCGAGTGTCACATCGAGAGAGCCGCCACGCGGAATGCCGCCGTAAGCGACAGTGAAGAGGTTGAGGAGCAGCTTGACCCGGTTCTTCGGGATGATGGCGCGCGGGCCGTTCCAGGAGACTTCCGTCTTCTTTTCGGCGACCGCGAACTCCTTGGCAGCCTTTTCGGCCTCGCCCGTATCGATCGATGCACCAACAGAGCCGGAGGCGCCGAAAGCAAGCCGCGCGAATTTCAGACGCACCGAGGCGTTCATGGCCGATGTACGGATCAGGTCGAGCGCATCCGCGTCGGCGGCTCCCTCATCGAGAAGCTCCAGGCCATTGTTGATGGCTCCGACCGGCGAGATGATATCGTGGCAGACCCGGCTGCAGAGGAGAGCTGCCAGATCCGGACCGCCGAGGGTTAGATTGGGATTTTTAGGCATGCGTGTCTCCGGCTGGATGAAAATATTCCCTCGCGCATGTGCCACAGCAACATTGCGCGGGGATTGTCGACGGTCAATGTGTATAGGTGCCGCCATAATGACACCATTTGTGGTAAACCGATTGTTAACGTCATGCCGCCAAGATAGAGGCGGCTTAAGCATGACGCTTGATAACGGAAGATTTAACAAACGGACTTCAATATGCGCCGCCAGAACCTTTCCGCCTTCGCTCGCTTTGCCACCGCTTTCGTGGTCATGGCAACCGCTTTCTGTGTCACAATCGAAAGGGCATCCGCCCAGCAGAATGCTTCGCAGTATTCGATGCAGGAAATTGTCGATGCCGGCCACGGCTTTTTCGGCTCCACCAGCGGCGGTCTCGCCAAGGTGGTGGAAAACGCTTTCTCGAAATACGGCCTGCCCAACGGTTACATTCTCGGCCAGGAAGGCTCCGGGGCCTTCATCGCCGGCCTGACCTATGGCGAAGGCCAGCTATACACGAAGAATGCCGGACAGCATCCGACCTACTGGCAGGGCCCATCGCTCGGCATCGATTACGGCGGCCAGGGCACCCGCGCCATGATGCTGGTCTATGACCTGCCGACGGTCGATTCGCTCTATGCCCGCTTCGGCGGCGTTTCCGGCTCGGCCTTCGTAGTCGCCGGCGTCGGGATGACTGTCCTGCGCAACAACAACGTGATCCTGGTGCCGATCCGCACCGGCCTTGGCGCCCGTCTCGGCATCAATGTCGGCTATCTGAAGATGACCCGCGAAGCCACCTGGAACCCCTTCTGAGCGGCAGGCTGACACCTCCACCGGGCGAGCCCACTTGCCGGGTGCAGGCGCCCGTGCTTAAAAAGAGCCTGTCCGCTCCAGACACAAAGAACGGCTTTCCGTGATCCAATACGCACTCCTGTTTGGCCTGGGTTTCCTCAGCGCGGCGCTGCTTGCCATCCTGATTTCGCCGGCGATCCACAGGCGGATCGTGCGCTACACGGAAAACCGCATCCGCGCGACACTGCCGATCAGCCCTGAGGAAGTGCGTGCCCAGCGTGATATGGCACGTGCCGTCTATGCGGCGGAAAACGCCCGGACCTCTCAGGAACTGATCCAGGCGCGCGAGAAAAACACCCGCCTGATGCTCGATATCGAGGCGCTGAACGCGACCATCCGCACGCTTGAAGACGACCGGCAGGACCTGAAGATGCAGGCCGACACGCTGGATGTCGAGGCTGCCGCCACCCGCTCGCGTCTTCGCCAGGAAGACAGCTATATCCAGGAGCTGAAGGTGGCGCTGGAACAGTCCCACGACGACCTGCGGATGCGCGATGTCGAGATCGGCGAACGCCAGCAGCACGTTGCCCGGCTGATTGCCGATACGGACAATTTCCGCATCGACCTCTCGTCTCATGCGGCAGAGATGGAAGGGCTCAAGGCCCGGATCGGCAATCTTCGCGACGAACGCGAGACGCTGCGCACGGAAATTCGCGACATGACCACCCGCGCCAAAGAAGCCGAGAGCAAGGTCAAGCTGGAAGAGCAACGCCGGATAGCGCTGCAGGAAAGGCTGGACCGGGAGATCGCCGAGGGTGCCGACAGGGCAGAGGCGCTGGACCGCCGTCAGCAGGAAATCGAACGGCTGCGCGAAAAACTGAAAACTGCCAATGCGGAAGCCCGTGACGCGAGCCGGGCCCTGCGCAAAACCGGGTCGCCAGCCGGATCAAAACCGAAGTCGAATTCAGGCAAGATCAACACGCCCGGTCCCGAAGACATCCAGGCGGCGCATCTCCTCGAGGAGGGTGTGTTAGCCGTCGCCCGCCCGACGGGCATGGACCCAGAGCCCACCATGATGACAGCTGCGATGATGACGCCGGCCATGATCGATCTCGCAGAAGATGCCCGCAACCGGGCGACCGCAGTGTCGGAACGGCTTTTAAAGAGTCGCGATGGCGCTAACGATGCAGCACTTCGGCAGGAGCTTGCAACCATCGCTGCAAGTCTTGTGGCGCTCACGGCCGCGCGCGAAGGCAAAGCCTCGCCGATCAACACGATCCTGTCTGGAAAATCCGGCAACAGCGATCGCGAAAGCCTGGCTGCCAAGGCCAAGAAGGCCATGGCGAAACTGAACGAGCAGTCGTCGTCCTGAACGACACCTGAAATCCCTAGAGCCGGCCCTGCCGCATGGCGATCTCGTAGAGCGCGATGCCGGTCGCGGTTGCGGCGTTGAGACTGTCCAGTCCCGGCATCTGGGCAATGCGCGCGGTCTTGACCGCAGACAGGATATGCGCCGGCAGTCCGTCGCCCTCGGTTCCGGTGATCAGTGCCATCTTCGGATGCGCCGGTACGTCGCGGATTTCGGCGTGTCCGGCAGGCGATAAGCCCCAGATCGCGAAGTCGCGCGACATCAGGGCGTCCAGAAGCTCCGTCATCGTCCCGGTGCGTGCATAGGGCACCGAGAGCACGGAGCCGACAGAAACCCGCAGCGACTTTCGATAGAGCGGATCGCAGCAGGCGGCATCGAGCAGCACCGCATCGGCGCCGAAGGCGGCCGCATTGCGGAAGATCGAGCCGATATTGTCGTGGTTGGAAATGCCGAAGGCCGCAACGACCAATGCCTTTTCCGGCAGGTTCTGCAGGAGGTCCGCAATCGACGGCTCCTCAGCCCTGCGACCGATCGCCAGCACGCCGCGGTGGAGGTGGAAGCCGACAATCCGGTCGAGAACGGCAGAGGATGCGACATAGACCGAAACATCGTCAGGGAAACGGCCAAGGATGTCTTCCAGCCCGGACACCCGATTTTCCAGAAGCAGAAGCTTCTCCGCGACGAAGCCGGACTTGGCCCGGTGGGCCTGCGCCAGCATGCGCAGCACCACCGTGCCCTCGGCGATAAACCGCCCGCCCCTGCCCGTCAGGTCGCGATCGCGGACCGCCTGAAATTCGGCGATCCGCGGGTCGTCCGCATCCTCGATGCGGATTGTCTCCATCACGGACCGGTAGCGATCGTCACGTCGGCGACGATCCGGCCGAGCACGATGTCGAACACGAACACCTTGCGGGAGCCGTTGAGCTGGCCGAGGAAGACGAGCTGGCTGCCGGACATCGACACATTGTCGATTTGGAAACCGGTCGGCAGTGCGGCGGTGGCCTTCAGCGGCTGGTCCGACGGAACGGTGAAACTTCCGGACGTCGCGACCGTTGCGGGGCCGTCTGCGGGACGCTGGGAGATCTTGTAGACAATCGCGGCGAGGACCGCCATAAAGCAGACAAACAGGATCCCGCCCGAAACGAGCTGCAGAAGCACCATCTTCCGGCGGATTCTCTCCATCGCCGGATCAAGCGGCTCTTCCTTTTCCTCGACTTCTGGTTGGGGCATGAATTGTCCTTATGCGTGCAAGATTGCGAATTGACGGAAACCGGAATGAACGACCCCTTTAAACAAGCCGAAGCCCCGAGGAAAGTCCTGACTGCCGATGAGGCAGCAGAAGGGCGGTTGGATGCGTGGCTGACACAGGTTCTGGACGGCGAATTCTCCAGAAACCGCATCAAGGCGCTGATCGAACAGGGTGTCGTACTGCTGAACGGCAAGGCCTGCACCGAGCCGAAGAAGAAGGTGTCGCCCGGCGATCAAATCGAGATCACATTGCCGGAACCGGAAGATCCCGAACCCAAGGGCGAGGATATTCCGCTCGATGTTCTCTATGAAGACGAGGACCTGATCGTCATCGCCAAGCCGCCGGGTCTCGTGGTGCATCCCGGCGCCGGCAATTGGACCGGGACCCTCGTCAACGCGCTGATCTACCACTGCGGCGACACACTATCGGGCATCGGCGGCGTCAAGCGGCCGGGCATCGTCCACAGGCTCGACAAGGATACGTCGGGCGTCATGGTCGCTGCCAAGAACGACCTGGCGCATCGCCACCTGGCCGACCAGTTCGCCGACCATGGCCGTTCCGGTCCGCTGGAACGCGCCTATATGGCGGTCGTCTGGGGTCGCCCGAAAGGTTTGAAGGGCACGATCGACGCACCGCTCGGCCGCGCCGGTGGAGACCGGACGAAACGCGCCGTCACCCGCGAGAATGCCGCAGACGCGCGCGAAGCCGTGACCCATTACGAAGTCATCGAGCGCTTTCACGAAACGCCTGAGGCAACCTCTCTGGCAGCGCTGATCGAATGCCGGCTGGAAACCGGCCGCACCCACCAGATCCGCGTCCACATGGCCCATATCGGCCATCCCCTCATCGGCGACCTCGATTATGCCGGTGGCTTCAAGACCAAGGTCAACAAGATCCCCGAGCCCGCCCGCACCGTCGTCAGCGCCTTCCCGCGCCAGGCGCTGCACGCCTATCTGCTTGTGTTCGAACATCCCCGCACCGGCGAGGTGATGGAATTCGAGGCTCCGATCCCCGACGACCTGGAACAGTTGATCGAAGCCCTGCGGCAATGACGGCCTGACCGTCGCCGGAAGTCCGATCGATCATTACGCATTTGTAATGTCATAACGTTGGTGTGAACGCTTGAATCGCTGTTCCGCCACACTTATCTGACACTTGCATTGGTGCGGGGTCGGGAACGATCCGCGCCATAATCGGTTCGCCGTAAGGGCAGATGAAATCTGCCGGGAACCGACAACGATCGGAAAGGGGTGCTTCATGGCCCGTAACAATCTGCCTTCGATTACCGCCGGCGAAGCCGGTCTCAATCGCTATCTCGACGAAATCCGCAAATTCCCGATGCTGGAGCCACAGCAGGAATACATGCTCGCGAAGCGTTACGCTGAGCATGGCGACCGCGCTGCCGCCCACAAGATGGTGACGAGCCACCTGCGTCTCGTTGCAAAGATCGCCATGGGCTATCGCGGCTACGGCCTGCCGATCGGCGAAGTCGTGTCGGAAGGCAATGTCGGTCTGATGCAGGCCGTCAAGAAATTCGACCCGGAACGCGGCTTCCGTCTGGCGACCTATGCAATGTGGTGGATCAAGGCCTCGATCCAGGAATACATCCTGCGCTCCTGGTCGCTGGTCAAGATGGGCACGACCGCCAACCAGAAGCGGCTGTTCTTCAACCTGCGCCGCCTCAAGGGCAAGATCCAGGCGATCGAGGAAGGCGATCTGAAGCCGCACCAGGTGACCGAGATCGCCACCAAGCTGAACGTATCCGAGGAAGAAGTGATCTCGATGAACCGCCGCCTCTCCGGCGACGCTTCGCTCAACGCCCCGATCCGGGCTGCTGAAGGCGAAGCCGGCCAGTGGCAGGATTGGCTGGTCGACGATCATGAGAGCCAGGAAGCGGTCCTGATCCAGCAGGACGAGCTCGACACGCGCCGCCGCATGCTCGGCAAGGCACTTGCCGTGCTGAACGAACGCGAGCGCCGCATCTTCGAAGCCCGCCGTCTGTCGGAAGACCCGGTGACGCTCGAAGAACTGTCGACCGAGTTCGACATCAGCCGCGAACGCGTCCGCCAGATCGAGGTCCGCGCCTTCGAAAAGGTGCAGGATGCGGTGCGCAAGGAAGCCCTCGCCCAGGCCCAGGCATTGCGCGTCGTCGACGCGTAACGAGAGACACCAGCACTCGCAGACCGAAGGCCGCATTTTGCGGCCTTTTTCTTTGACCGGAGCCATGGGAGTTCGCAACGGGAGGCTGGAAATGGAAAAGGGCCGCTCTCGCGACCCTTCTCGTATGACCTATGTCCTGCGACCGGTCGATTACTGGCCCGTCTGGCCGCCGGCCTGGCCCCATTCGCGGATGGCCTCGTTGAACGCCTTTTCGCCTTCAGGCCCCTTCTGGAGCGTGAACAGCGCGCGGCGTCCGTTGCGATAGGCGACCGGGATGTCGATCCAGTTGCGGGTGCGCAGCAGCTCCATATTGGTGTTGCGGGCATCCGGGAAATCGTTGAGTGCGATCATGTGGAAGTCGTCGGTGATCTTGGCCGGAACCGCGATCAGGGCGTTGCCGCGATCCTGCTCGGATGTCTTCATCGCAATGCGCTGGACGCTGTCGATTGCACCGCCCTCGAAGTCCGGCGGGACGGCAAAGACGATCTCGATCAGATGGCTCGCGGGCAGCGACGGATCCGAGTTGCGCTTGAACGTCACAAGCGCGGTCAGACCACGACCGGGTATGGTGATGCGGGCCTGGACTTCAGCCTGAGGCGGACCGCCGTTGGAACCCGGTTCGCGCTGCAGAGACCAGGAAACGCTTCCGTCGATCGCGGTCGGCGCGGTCTGGCCAAGACGCTCTTCATAGAGGAACATCTTTTCGCCGGAGACCGCAGGGGTCGCTGCCGGATTGGCGTCGGGGGCAGGCGCTGCAGGTGCGCCGGGCGCGGTTGCAGCCGTCGCGGCAGCACCAGGCGCCGCAGGCGGCGTGGTCGGCGGGGCGTTGAGCTGCGCCACCGACTGCCCTTCGGCGTTCTGGGCAAGGCTTCCGGCCGAACCCGGACCTTCATCCACCTCTGTGCCATCCGGCATCAGACGCTGGGTGAATTTCGGGCTGGCGGTCGAACCGTCCGCGGCTGGCGGCGGGCTCGTCTGACCGGCGGACTGGCCATTTGCCTGTTGCGTCGAAGGCGTCGGGTTGGCCGGCGCTGCTGCCGGAGCCGTAGTTGCGTTCCCGGAGGCCGGTTGCGAGGTCGCGGGCGTTTCAGCGGTCGAGACCGCCGTGTCCGTCGAGGAAGATGGCATGAAGCCTTCGACCATCTCGCTCAGCGCGTCGCGGTTCATCCAGGCGGCATAACCAGCGCCACCCAGCAGCAGAAGGCCGACCAGTCCGAGTGCGAGGCCACCGTAATTGCGCTTGCGCGTCGTCGTCACCCGGTATGGCTTAGCCGGGGTCGGCATCAGGTCTTCGAGATTGTCATCCGACTGGGCCTGTCTCGGGCTCGAGGCGGCAGCGCCGGCGCCGGCAATTGCCGCGCCCTTGCTGTACCCGATCAGGTCATCCAGATCGCTCCAGGGATCCTTCTCGTGATCCTTGCCGGCAGGTTTTTGTGCCTGCTCATCCGCTTTTGCGTCAAGCTGGTAGCCCGCGAAGAAATCGTCGCTGTCGTCTTTGCGCCCGGTCTCCGTCCCGGTCTGGCCGAAACTTGGGAGCTCAGCGACCGATGGCATGCGAACTGCATCGGCAGAAACATGGGTTTCCTGGTCGAAATGCGCGTCGACGCGATCACCACTGTTTAGATCGGCCTGCGGCTGGTTCTGATGGACCGGCTCGACGGGACCGGCCGGCACCAGTTCCGGAACGTCGTCCCAGGCGGCTGCGGCGGTGTTTTCGGAATGCGCCGGCTCATGCCAGGTGGGCTCTTCGAAAAGCGGCGCATGTTCCGTGCGCGCTGGCTCCGCACTGGTCTGCGGTGGCCACTGGACGTGGGCGACGTCATCGTCCTGATGGGCAGCCGAGTAGGGAAGATCATCATCCCGCTCGTTTGCAACAGGCTCGTCGACAGTCCCGGGATACTGCTCGATCGGCGCGTCGACGGAATGTGCCCGGCCGTCATCGGCCACAGGTTCGTTGTGGACCTGCTCATCGCGTTCACTGACGGCAGCGACATCACCGACCGGCCATCCACCTTGATGAACAGTGTCCTGCTCCTCGGACGGCGCAGGCTCTTCGTAAAGCGGACGCTCTTCGTAGGCCGTGCGTGCCCCATACGTCTCCGGCTCTACAGCCGGTTCGTAATGGGCAACGTCAGGTTCGCGTTCTTCGGCTGCAACAGGAGCAACAGGCTCGTGCCGTTCCTCATAGAGCGGAGGCTCGTCATACGAATAGCCAGCCGGCTCGGTAGCGGCGAGCGGTGCTGCCTGTTCGGGCTCTTCGCCCGGAGCGGGTGCCGGTTCCTGCTCGGGCTCCGCTGGAGCCGGCAACACCGTCTCTTCAGCGGGCGCAGGCTGGCCAGCGGCAAATTCGTCGTCGGCAAAACCAGCCTCGTTCTCGAACGGCGCCAGCGCCTCCGCGTGCTCGCTCTCGACTTCGACGATCGCCGTTTCGAGCTTGTCCATCTGCCGCCGGAGCATTTCTTCCGGCGGCCGCGGCTTCATGTTCTCGAGCTGCCGTTGAACGGCACCACGCGCTTTTTCATATACTTTCGCGCGGGCTTCAGGCGAGTTTGTCGCCAGACCATCAACAGCGCGGCGGATCACCGCTACAAAATCTGCCATCAGCACTTCTCATTGTCGCCGGGCTCAAGCCGGCTGAATGGATAATCAATAGTTGACATTAATCTTCAAACGGGTCCGTCACAAGTATGGTGTCGTCGCGTTCCGGACTTGTGGAAAGTAGCGCAACTGGCGCGCCAATCAATTCCTCAACCTGACGAACGTATTTGATCGCCTGTGCCGGCAGGTCCGCCCAGGACCTTGCACCAACGGTCGATTCCTTCCAGCCTTCCAGCGTCACGTAGATCGGCTCGACCCGAGCCTGTGCCGCCTGGCTTGCGGGAAGATGGTCAATCCGCTGGCCGTCGAGCATGTAGCCGACGCAGATCTTCAGTTCTTCCAGACCGTCGAGAACGTCGAGTTTCGTCAGCGCGATCCCGGTGATGCCGTTGGTCGCGACCGACTGGCGAACCAGCGCCGCGTCGAACCAGCCACAGCGACGCTTGCGACCCGTGACGGTGCCGAACTCATGGCCCTTTTCACCGAGGAACTGGCCGATCTCGTCATGGAGTTCGGTCGGGAACGGGCCTTCACCAACGCGCGTCGTGTAGGCCTTCGTGATGCCGAGGATGTAGCCCAGCGAGCCCGGGCCCATGCCGGAACCGGCAGCAGCCTGGCCGGCAACCGTGTTCGACGACGTCACGAATGGATAGGTGCCGTGGTCGATGTCGAGCAGCGAGCCTTGCGCGCCTTCGAACAGGATGCGCGAGCCCTTGCGGCGCTCCTTGTCCAGCAGTTCCCAGACCGTTTCGCGGAACGGCAGAACCTGTTCGGCGACCGAGGTCAGTTCCTGCATGATCGTCTCATGGCTGACTTCCGGCTCGCCCAGACCGCGGCGCAGCGCGTTGTGATGGGTGAGGATGCGATCGACCTTGGCCGACAGCGTATCGAGGTCGGCGAGATCCATGACGCGGATCGCACGACGGCCGACCTTGTCTTCGTAAGCCGGGCCGATGCCGCGGCGGGTGGTGCCGATCTTGGTGCCGGTGTTGGATGCCGCATCTTCGCGCAGGCCGTCAAGCTCGCGGTGCAGCGACAGGATCAGCGTCGCGTTGTCGGCGATGCGCAGCACGTCCGGGGTGACCTTGACGCCCTGCCCGTCGAGCTTTGCGATTTCAGCGACCAGCGCGTGCGGATCGACGACGACGCCGTTGCCGATAACCGAAAGCTTGCCGCGGACGATACCGGAGGGCAGTAGCGACAGCTTGTAGCTGACACCGTCGATGACGAGCGTATGGCCGGCATTGTGGCCGCCCTGGAACCGAACGACGATATCCGCCCGTTCAGAGAGCCAGTCGACGATCTTGCCCTTGCCCTCGTCACCCCACTGCGAACCAACCACGACTACATTCGTCATCTTTGCTTTCCTGCGTTTCGGGCCTGCCCTTCAAGCACGCCACGGCGCCGCGACAGCACCGCTGCTCTGAGACAGCGGCGTTGCGAGCGCCAGATAGAGTTCTCTCCCACAAGGGCGCTCGTCCGAAACCGCGCCGGACCCGCCCCTGCAAACGCGCGCATCTATAATGCCTTGGCCCGAGGAAAGCGACCTGTTTGTGAATGCTGGACGGTTTTTGCGTGACAATTTGCAAATTCCCACGCTATGGCCCACGCCAAGCGTTCCGGCCAAGGTCGGCGCCGACGAAAGACGATAGGGCAAGGACGGGCCGTCGATACGGCACGCGGAGGAGATTATCGTGTACCGCAGAGCCTATATCTTCCTGATCGTTGCGACGCTGTGCTGGGGCGGCAATGCGGTCGCGGGCAAGCTTGCCATCGGTCATATCAGCCCGATGCTCCTGACCTTCTGGCGATGGGCGTTCGCGACCGTCATCATTTTCGCGATCTCCATACCCGATCTTCGCCGCGATTGGCCCGTGATCCGGTCGAACCTGCCGCTTCTCGCCTTTCTCGGCCTCGTCGGCTACGTCGTCTTCAATGCGGCGCTCTACACCGCGGTCAATTACACCACGGCGATCAACGTCACCGTCGAGCAGACGCTTATTCCGGTGCTGATCTTCCTGTTCAATTTCGTGCTGTTCCGGATGAAAGTATCCTGGCTGCAGATCGTCGGCTTCGCGCTGACCCTGATGGGCGGGCTTTTGACGGCAGCCCATGGCGACCTGTCGACCATCGTCACGCTCAGCGTCAATTTCGGCGATGCGGTCATGATGATCGCGATCGTCGCCTATGCGGTCTATACGGTGACGCTGCGTTTTCGCCCGGCCATCAGCTGGCGCAGCCTGATGGCAATCCCGGCGCTGTTCGCCCTGCTCGGCAGCATTCCCGCCGCCGCGTGGGAATATTCGGCTGACCGAATGATCTGGCCGGACGCCAACGGCTGGATCATCGCAGTCTACACCGCCGTCTTCGCATCGCTGATCGCGCAGGTGCTCTATATCCGCGGCGTCGAGGAGATCGGTGCCAACCGGGCCGGCCTGTTCATCAATCTGGTGCCGGTTTTTGGCACCCTGCTTTCGGTGATCGTGCTTGGCGAAAACCTGCAGGCATTCCACATCGTGGCGCTGGTTCTGGCGCTTGGCGGCATTGCCATCGCAGAATGGGGAAAGCCCGCACAGCGATAGACGCGAACGGGCGACAACTTGGAAAAAAAGGGCCGGCAGCGTCAGGGCACGTCGACGCCACCGGCCAGCAGGGTCAGTGAGCTTTAGATATCGTAATGGTCGGCAGTGGCAGCTGGCGAAGACAGAGCATCGCTAGCCTTCGTGGTCTCGGTCATCGTCTGGGCAGTCCTGTCGACCGTCAGGCCGCCATGCGAGAGCACGATGTCGCCGCGCGGCGTTGCAACAACTAGGACCCGTTCGATCCGGCCCTCGTCGTTGAGAGCGTAGCCGATCGTCAGGTTGCGGCTATCCCAGCCGATGGAAACGAGATGGTCGCGCTTGAGATCGGCGCAATCGAGGCAGAGATCCTGATCGGCAGCAAGGTCGTCGGCGAACGTGTCGAGATAGCCGTCGACGGCTGCAAGCTTGCCGTCGACCGCGTCGTTGACGCGCTTCAGTTCGTGGGCCTGATCGATGGTAAATTCGGAAATCGTGTTGGAGCCTTCAGCGCCATGGGTACGGTTCTGGGCGACCTGCATGTGGAGAGCGGAAACGCCTGAGAGCGAGCGGGCAAACGAGCCCGGACCTGCAGCATTGGCTTCCTTGCCTGCAACCAGCGCGGTCAGTACGATCGCGGAAATGATGAGCTTCTTGATCATGGCCCGTACCCTGTTTGGCGGATGGCTCTGTTGCCATCTCGTTTCGTTATGGGACGACCATACGCAGCCAGGTTTGCGGCGCGCTTAAACGAATAGATGCAATTTTATTGAAATCCATTTTTTTTCCCGCGCTGGCACACAAAAGGAATTGGCGCGCAATAGCTGGAACCAACGGCACCTGGGGCGGTTTGGTAACTGTGAGGACAACAAGAAGGAAACACTCCCATGAGCATTAAACTATTCAACGTCGCAGCCCTTTCGCTCGGTCTCGCAACCTCGGCTTTTGCACAGACCAGCGGCTCCGGTTCGGGCGGCAATGACGGATCCGGAAGCACCGGCAAGTCGATGCCGATGTCCGGTGTCGAACAGACCGCGCCGACAACGTCGCTGCCGGGCGTGGATTCGTCCTCGACCAACAGCACATCCGGCACAACGCCATCGACCAACTGCCAGGCAGGCACGATGAAGGATCCGGGCGTGGCTTCCGGCAACAACTCGAATCCGGGCGCCAGCACCAACACTGGTACCGCCGGTGGAGCCATGATGACCATGGAAACCAATCCAACTTGCTGATCGCCCTCTGGCGTATCGCAGACATGATCAAGGCCGCTCCATTGAGCGGCCTTTTTCTGTCGTTATCGGGGCTTCCGCGAACGCCCCTGTTACTGCGCTATAAAACTTCTCTGCGCAGTTCGTGTATGTGAAAACATACTCATGAATTGGAGAGATCTTCGTGCTATGTGTGCAGGCCGAGGCAACCGATCGGGCAACCTGGATGAAGCCGATGATCAACCGCATTCTATGGGCGCTGGCCGCCCTCGCCTACGGTGTCGCCACCGTGGTCGCGTTTATCGTGCTTTTGCCCGCAGCGCTGATCCAGTCAGCCTTCTCCAAAAAAGTGATGGTCGAGGACCGCGAACGATACCTCGACGATTAGTCCGAGTCTCCGCAACCCCTTCAATGTCGACGATCGCAAACCATCGCGCCGAGGCGAGCGCGTGGAGCCTTTCGGCTGCTTTCTGGGCCGTTAAACTTTTCGTTAAGTTTTAGTGGCATTGTTCCAGTCTGAAACCTCAGAGATAGAGCCTTAAGTCCAAGCCTGAAAGAACGCGCGATGCGTAATGCGTTTTACATCGCCCTTCTGATGATGTCCCTCACGGCTTGCGCCTCCGCGCCGAGCCGGATCGGAGATGCCTGCGCGATTTTCGAGCAGAGAGACGGGCTTTTCAACAACTGGGCCCGCCAGGCGCGCGCAGCAAGCCGCGAATACGGCGTGCCGGTCCCGATCCTGATGGCGACGATCTACGTCGAGTCGAGTTTCCGCGCCCGCGCCCGCCCGCCGCGCAAATATGTGCTCGGCATCATTCCCTGGGGCCGTATCTCTTCGGCCTATGGCTACGCACAGGCGCTGGACGGAACCTGGGACGGTTACCGCAAATCGACGGGTCGCTGGGCCGCCAGCCGCAGTGACTTCGGCGATGCCATCCGCTTTGTCGGCTGGTATCACCACCAGAGCCATATCCGGAACAACATCCCCCTCAGCGATACCTACAACCTCTACCTCGCCTACTATACCGGCCACGGCGGCTATGAGCGCGGCCAGTTCGGCGGCGGGGTTCGCCAGACCGCAAAGAAATCTGCCGCCATGGCAGCCAGATACGAGGCGCAACTGCGCCGTTGCGGATACTGAACCTTGGTTCCCGTGCAGGCTAAGCTGCACACGGCCTAATAGCCGACAACGATGCGGGTGTTAGCGGTTCCATACCGGCTCGTCAGCGCGAAAAAGGTTGCGGCATTTTCCGGATGCAGCCTGATACAGCCATGGGAGGCTGGTCGACCGAGGCGCTTGGTATCGAACGTCGCATGCACGGCATAGCCGCCATTGTAGAACACGGCGAACGGCATTGGCGCGTTGTCGTACTTGCGCGACCTGTGGCTCCTCGAGAGCCATTTTGCGCTCCAGCTGCCGAGCGGCGTGCTGTAGCCTTTCCGAGCGGTCGATACCGGCCACCGGTAGACATCAACACCGTCTTCGCTCACCGTCATCGTCTGGGACGACAGGCTGACGCTGGCGACCAGGCCGGCGGACAGTGCGGACGACGCAAAGACAAGCGCACACGAAAACAGTGCAGCTCCAACCATGTAGTGGCGCATGAAATGTCCCCCGGAAAGCCCCTTACCCTGAAAGGACATCATCACTTTGCGAGAAACGTTTCAATATAGTCTAGCGTGCCCGTCGTTGATTATTTCGAATTTTGTTTAATCGGCACAGTAAATTTCGAAAACAAGGCATGAACTGACAAGATTATTACCATTTTATCCTGATAGTATCGTGGCAAAGCGAGATCCGCCCTAAAATACCTTTGCAGCCGTCACCTCGACCTCGACCAGAAATTCCGCGCGGGTGAATCCGCCGACGATGATCAGCGTCGAGACTGGCTTTGGGTCGAGCGTGAAACGATCGCGCACCGCCATGTAGGCCTGGAAGTCCTCGCGCCTCGTCACGAAGCCGGAAATGCGGATGACGTCGGCATAGGTCATCTTGGCCTCGTCAAGGATCGCCCCAATCGCCTTAAAGCAGAGTTCTGCCTGGGCGGTAACATCGGCCGGGATCGCATCGTCAAGGCCAATGCCGAGCTGGCCCGAGGTGACCATCAGACTGGCGCCTGGCGGCACGAGCAGACCGTGATTGTAGGCGCCGAACGGCTGACGGACGGATGGCGGATTGAATGTCGTCTTCATCGAGGAGTGCTACTCTCTTCAAAGCATGGCAATGGCGCACTAGACCTCTCAACGGCCGACGCTGCAAGCCAACCCTCCCCTGAAAACGAGCCTGGGACGGGGCAAAGAGCAGGCGACCTGATCCCTTGCGGCCTCAATGCCTGATGGTATGATCGCAGCGACGAAGATACGGGGTTGGGGATGGCGGAGCAAACAATTCAATGGTGGCGCTATCCGCGGCTGGCGCTTGGCATTCTTGGCAGCGACAAGTCGTTTCGCAAAAACCCGCTGATCGGCCATCCGCACCTGAACGAGCTTGGCCTGCATCGGGAGCGGGTGCGGATAGCCGCTCGGATGGCAGACTACCGTCGCCGCATCCTGGGGTCACAGGTCAGACCGGAGGAACGCAGCGCGTTTGATCGCGACGGGTTCGTGATCCGGCAAAACGCATTGCCGCAGGACGTCTTCCTGCGCATCCGCGATTTCCTCAAGAGCGAGCCTCTGCCGGCACGCGAGATGCGGCAGGGACAGGCGGTGACGCGGATGATTCCGATCGGCCCGACAGCGCTGAAGCGCCTGCCGGATCTGGCTCGCTTCAGCCACAATCAGTCGATCGCCGGCCTCCTGCGCTATGTCGGCGGTGCCGGCGGCGATCCGATCCACTTCATCCAGACGGTGATTGCCGAACCGGCGCTGGCCAAGGCCGATCCGCAGACCGCACTGCACGCGGACACGTTTCACTCGACCTCCAAGGCCTGGCTGTTTCTCGATGATGTGGAGGCGGACAACGGTCCCTTCGTATTCGTGCCGGGCAGCCACAAGCTGACGGAAAAGCGGATCGAATGGGAATATCGGCAAAGCCTGATCGCCAGTACGGACAACCGCGCCCATCACGCGGACGGATCATTCCGCATCACGCCGGAAGAGCTGACCACGCTTGGTGATTTCGAGCCGAAGAAGGTGACTGTGCCGGCCAATACGCTTGTCGTTGCCGATACCTATGCGTTCCATTCGCGCGCGGTCAGCTTCAAGCACACGATGCGGGTGGAACTGCATGCCTATCACCGCACCAATCCGTTCTCGCCGCTGCCCTTCTCACCGCTGAGCCTGGTTCCCGGCCTGCACGACCGCCGCCTCGATCTCTATCTCGGCCATTCCGACCGCAAGGCAAAGCGCGCCGGCAGAAAGCCGACATGGCAGGATGTCGGCGAGTGCACGGCCTATTCCGAGCCGCATATCTGACGGCTAAGCCAGGCCCGCGGATCTGCGGGCCCGGCGATCTCAATTATTCGCCGCGGGCACCATAGGGCGCCAGAAACGTCTTGATCGCTTCGATCTCGTTCGGGCGAATCTCGTGGCCGCTGGCATGCCATTCCAGCGTGACCTCGTCACCGGCCGCGCGGAGATAGTCGGCAAGTGCCTGCGTCTGCGGCACCGGGCAGATCGGGTCCCGCTCGCCGGCGGTGATCAGCACATGCGCCTTCTCACCCGTCGTGCGCGCAGGCGGCGTGAACGGGATGAGCGGATGCATCAGCACGCCCGCCTCAAACAGGCCGGGCCTTTCGATCATCACATTGGCAAGAATGTTGGCGCCGTTCGAAAACCCGAGGCCAAGCACGGTCGAGGATTCGTAGCGGTCGCGATTGGCTTCCACGAAGTCAGACATCCGCTTAGTCGCACGGGCGAGATCGTCGAGATCGTAGACCCCTTCCGCCTTGCGGCGGAAAAAGCGCGCCGCCCCATGCTCGGCGACGTCGCCGCGCGGAGAGACGATCGTAGCACCCGGCACGAGCCGGCTCGCAAAATCGAAGAACTGGTTCTCGTCGCCGCCGGTGCCATGAAAGGTAAACAGGATCGGCGCACCGGGTGCACCGGGCCGCGCCCGGTGCACATAACTGTCGAAACTCATCGTCTCTCTCCTTAGGCCAGCGGTTCCAAGTGCTCCTCGAGCGTCGAGCGCAGATGCTCGTGCTGGGTCGGCAGCTTCAGGGCCTCGCCCAGATGCGCGGTATCCTCGTCGCGGTCGAAACCGGGTTCATTGGTCGCGATCTCAAACAGCACGCCGCCGGGCGTGCGGAAGTAGATGGCCCAGAAGTAATCGCGGTCGATCACCGGCGTGACCTGGTACCCCGTATCCATCAGTGCCTTGCGGACTTCGAGCTGCTTTTCACGGTTTTCGACCGCAAACGCCAGGTGATGCACGGAGCCGGCACCGAGACGTGCGCCCGAAATATTCGGCATCGTCTCGACGTCGATAAAGTCGGCGCCGTTACCGCCGGGCATGCCGAACCGCGTGACACCGTCTCTGGCATCAACCTGTTCATAGCCCATGAACTTCAAGAGCTCGGCATTGGCACCGTCGTCGCGCAGTCTGAGCGACGCTGAATGAAAGCCGCGGATCGCTTCGTCGGCACCGACGCCGTTGCCCGTCCACTGGGCGCGGTCGTCATCCTTGACTTCGACCAGCGCAAACCCGTCGCCGTCTGGACCTGCAAACTGCAGGCGCTTTTCGCCAAAGGCTTCGTCGGCCTTCAAACCATCGGCACCGGCTTTGGTCAGACGATCCGTCCAGTAGCCGAGCGAGCCCTGCGGTACAGAGAATACGGTCGTGCCCACTTCGCCTGAGCCGGGGCGGCCCCTGGCGATATGCGGGAACGGGAAATAGGTCATGACCGAGCCGGGCGTGCCGATTTCGTCGCCGTAATAGAGATGATAGACGTCAGGCGCATCGAAGTTGACGGTCTTCTTGACCCGGCGCAGGCCGAGCGTATCGGTGAAGAACCGGTTGTTGGTGGACGCGCTGGCCGCCATCGACGTGACGTGGTGGAGGCCCTTGATCTGGTTAATCATGTCAAACCCCTTTTCAATTTGTCGGCTCGGGAGCGAGCCGTTGTCTGGGGTGATAATTGGTGATCGCATGCGAATTGGATAGAGGATCACATCCGAACGGATTGTTCATTTTTCGTTGACGAGGTGACCTAAGCGTTCACCGCTCAGACGGTTTCCGGCAGCTGCCAATCGACAGGATCCTTGCCGATGGACTGCAGATACTCATTCGCCTTGGAAAACGGCTTCGAGCCGAGAAACCCGTTATGAGCGGACAGCGGCGACGGGTGGGCGGACTTGATGACTAGGTGCCGTTCCTCATCGACAAAAGCCGCCTTCTTCTGGGCATAGGCTCCCCAGAGAATGAAGACGACGCCGTCGCATTCCTCGTTGACGGTGCGGATGACAGCGTCCGTGAAGCGTTCCCAACCCTTGCCCTGATGCGCCGCGGCCTTGCCCTCTTCCACGGTCAGCACGCTGTTCAAAAGCAGCACGCCCTGTTCGGCCCAATGCTCGAGAAAACCGTGCTTGGCCGGCGCGATGCCGAGATCCGCTTCCATCTCCTTGTAGATGTTCACAAGTGACGGCGGGATACGCACGCCGGGCCGGACGGAGAAGCACAGGCCATGCGCCTGGCCTTCCCCGTGATACGGGTCCTGTCCGAGGATCACCACCTTCACCTCATCGAGCGGCGTCAGGTCAAGTGCACGGAAATACTCCGAACCCTTTGGAAAGATGAGCTTTCCCGCCTTCTTCTCGGACACAAGGAAGCTCTTGAGATCGGCCATATAAGGATCCTCGAACTCTGTTTCGAGCGCGAATTTCCAGGTTTCCTCGAGCTTGATATCGCCGTCCGCCATACAGGTGTCCTTTAGGTGAAACGTCCGCCGCGCTGGATGACTTCGGTCCTGTAGCCATCCGGATCGGTGACGAAGAAGAATTTTGCAAACGGCCGGCCTTCATGCGGCATGTCCGCAAGCTTGCCCACCGTCAGGCCCAGTTCGGAGAAGCGCTTGTGTTCCGCCTCGACATCCTCGACCGTCACCGCCAGATGGCCGTAACCGTCTCCAAGGTTGTAGGGTTCAGAACGATTGCCGTTGACCGTCAGTTCCAGTTCGAAACCGGTTTCGAGATTGGAGAGGTAGATCAGCGTGAACTCTGCGAACGGCCGGCGATCGGCGACCTTCAGGCCGAACGCGTTGTCGTAGAACTCGACCGAGCGAGCTTCGTCCAGCACGCGGATCATCGAGTGCACCATCTTTGCCATGAGGGGCGCTCCCTATTGGAGGATGTGGTTGGACTTGGAGTGCCAGTCCCAGGCGGAGCGGATAATGTCTTCCAGGGAATATTGCGGCTCCCAGCCGAGCACGGCCTTGGCCTTGTCGTTGTTGGCGACGAGCGAGGTGGAATCGCCTTCGCGGCGGCCGACATATTCGACCGGGAACGGCTTGCCCGACACATCGGAGATGGCGTCCAGCAGTTCCTTGACAGTGGTGCCGGTGCCGGTGCCGAGATTGAGCTCAACCGTATCGCCGCCGGCGAGCAGGTAGTCGACCGCGCGTACATGCGCGTCGGCCAGATCGAGCACGTGGATATAGTCGCGCACGCAGGTGCCGTCACGCGTGTCGTAATCGTCGCCGAACACCTTGAAGCCCTGGCGACGGCCAAGCGCTGCCTCGATGGCAAGCGGGATCGCATGAGTTTCGGGCGTATGCCATTCGCCGATCCGGCCTTCGAAATCGGCACCGGCCGCGTTGAAATAGCGCAGCATGACCGATTTCAGGTCCTTGTAGGTGCCGTAGTCCTTCAGCACCTGCTCGATGATGAATTTGGTGCGGCCGTAAGGGTTGATCGGCGCCTGCTTGTGAGTCTCGTCCATCGGCACCCGGTCTGGAAGACCGTAAGTTGCGCAGGTCGAGGAGAACACGAAGGCCTTCACGCCAGCGTCGATCGCGGCCGACAGAAGCGTCAGCGCACCGATGACATTGTTGTCGTAGAAACCGACCGGGTTCTTGACGGATTCGCCGACTTCGATCAGCGCAGCGAAATGCAGGATGGCGTCCGGCTTGTGCTTGGCGAGCACTTCGTCGAGCCGTGCACGGTCGCGGATATCGCCCTGTTCGAGCTCGCCCCAACGCACGAATTCCGCATGACCGTTGGAAAGATTGTCGAAAACGACGGGCTCGTAACCCCGGTCCGCCAGCACGAGGCACGTATGGGACCCGATATACCCTGCCCCACCAACGACAAGCACCTTTTCCTTAGACATCATCGCTCCTGCTTCTTCGAAATCGGCGGCACTATACCGACAGGGTTTCAAATGGGAAGGGTAGAGGCCATATCAGGGGTCCCGCTCCCCATGGCAGAACACCAGACAGCATCCCCGTGCAGTTGATTCTTTACATGAAGACGGGCGCCGCGAACTTGTCTATCCTTGTCAGCAGATTCCCGTAGGTCCTTTGATGCGTTACATCTTTCTCAGTCTCGGCTGGCTGTTCGTGGGGCTTGGCGTGATCGGCGCCTTCCTGCCGATCCTGCCGACGACGCCGTTCCTGCTGCTGGCCGTCGCCTGCTTTGCGCGGTCCTCGCCGAAGCTGGAAGCGTGGCTGATGAACCACAAGACGCTCGGCCCGCCGCTCCGAAATTGGCGCGAGCGCGGCGCTATTTCGCGAAGGGCAAAGGTCACGGCGATCTCGCTGATGGCCGTCAGCTATACCGGCTTCTGGTTCGGCTCGCACCCGGCAGCCTGGCTCGCCATTCTGGTGGCCGCGCTGATGATCGGCCCGGCCATCTTCATGCTGACGCGACCGGACGCCTGAGCTAGCGATGCCGCGACTGCGGCAGAACGTAAGGCACATGCGCTGCCGGCACGCGACCGACGGCACCGGCGATGCCATAGACGGAAGCAATCATCTCGTCGCTCACGGTGTCATGGCAGGGACCTTCCGCAACCACGCAGCCGTGGTTCAAAACCACCAAATGGTCGGCAAATTCCGCGGCAAGGTTGAGGTCGTGCAGGATGGCGAGAACCATGCCACCGGCAGCCGCAAAATCGCGGGCGGTTTCCAGCACCGAGATCTGGTGGCCCAGATCGAGACTGGCGGTCGGCTCGTCGAGAAACAGCGCGCACGGCACGCCGTCGACCACCGCCCTTGGCACCTGCGCCAGCGCGCGGGCAAACTGGACGCGCTGCTGCTCGCCGCCGGACATCGACGGATAGGGCCGGCTTTCGAAACCGCGCAGGCCCACCCGTGCCAGAGCCTTGCGCGCTTCCTCTCCCGGATTGAGCGAACCGTTGGCAACCGCACCCATGCGGGCGATCTCCAGCGCCGAGAAGGGAAAGGCCAGCTGCGTCGCCTGCGGTAGCACCGCTCGGCGCCTCGCCAGATCGACCGGCTTGCAGGCCGCCACATCGGCACCGTAATAGGAAACATGCCCGCTATCCGGCACCATCTCGCCGGACAGGACCTTCATCAGCGTCGATTTTCCGGCACCGTTCGGGCCAATCACCACGCTGAAACGGCCGGGCTCCAGCGTTAGGCTGACTTGATCGATCAGCTTGCGACCGGCGCGGCTGACGGTGACGTTTTCTGCCCTGATCATGCCCGTCCTCCTCGTATGCCCCTCATGGCAGGTCCCGCATGCCGATGCCGTTGCGTCCGATCAGCAGGAACAGAAAGACCGGCGCGCCGAACAGCGCCGTAATCACCCCGATCGGCAGTTCCGCGGGTGCCGCAACGGTACGAGCCACGGCATCGGCGATCAGCAGAAGCGCGCCGCCGCCGAGCGCCGAGCCCGGCAGCAGAAACCGGTGCGACGGCCCCATCGCAAGCCGCAGCAGATGCGGCACCACGATCCCGACAAAACCGATCGAGCCGGCGACGGCGACCGTGGAGCCGCAGGCCGCTGCAACCGCGACGATGACGATCCGCTTCAGCCGCTGCACCGGCACGCCCATGTGGAAGGCCGCCGCATCGCCAAGCACAAGCGCATCGAGACCGCGCGCGACGAAGGGGATGATCGCCATCACAAAGACGATGAACGGAAGGATCGACAGCACCCGCCCGTAGGTGGCACCGCCGAGGGAACCGAGGCTCCAGAACGTGATGTCGCGCAACTGCCGGTCATCGGCCATGACGATCAGAAGCCCCATGAAGGCGCCCGACAGGGCACCGATCGCGATGCCGCAAAGGATCAGCGCCGTGGTCGAGGTTCGGCCGTCGCGGGTGGCGATAACATAGAGCATCCAGGTGTTGATCAGGCCGCCGAAAAACGCCATCAGCGGCAGGAACTGGTTTCCAAGCAGCATCGAGACCGGGGCAAGCACCGTGCCGCCGAGTACGATCGCCAAGACCGCCGCAAGGCCTGCACCGGATGTGACGCCAACGATGCCGGGATCGGCAAGCGGATTGCGAAACAGGCCCTGCATCATTGCACCTGAGACAGCGAGCCCCGCGCCGACCAGAAGGCCGAGCGCCGTGCGCGGCAGGCGGACGGCTTCGAGGATGACCCGTTCCTGGGTGGTGAGGCTGTCACCGTTGCCCGTCAGGTAGGCGAAGAGATCGCGAAGGCCGACGCCGGTCGGGCCGACGCCGAGCGAAAGAAGGCAGGCGGCGATCAGGAGCACCACGAGAAGGACGATGACCAGCACGCCCTGCGACGTGCGATCGCCCTCGCCCGTGTTGCGAAACGGCATGGCCAGCGCCTTCATCATCAGTGCATCGCATCCGGATAGAGTTTTTCGGCAAGCGCACGACCGGCCTCAGGCGTGCGCGGACCAAAGCCCAGCAGCAGCAGGCCATCCATCGAGATTAGCGACTTGGACGCGGCGGCCGGCGTCGTCTGCATCGACGGCAGCGCGAACATCTCATCCGGCGTGGTCGAATGGTCGCCGCGTGACATGGAGAGGATCACGTCAGGAGCCGCGGCAATCACCGCCTCGTCGGACAGCGGCTTGTAGCCTTTGATCGAGGGCGCGGCATTGACGCCACCCGCCATTTCGATGATCGCGCCGGCTTCCGTATCGGCACCGCCCGCCATCAGCCGCCCGTTGGCGACGGAGAGAACGAACAGCACCTTCTTCTTTTCGCCGGCAATCTTCACCACATCGTCAGCAAGCGCCTTCAATCCGTCCTCGGTCTTTGCGGCGAGCACGCCCGCCTTGTCGGCAAGGGCGACAGCGGCACCGACGTCACGAATCTTCTGGCCGATCTTGGCCGGATCCGGCGGTGTCGGGATGACCACGACAGGGATCTCGCTGGCCTTGAGGATCTCCAGCACCGGCGGCGGACCGGCCCCCTCCTCCATCAGGATCAGATCCGGCTTCTGGCCGAGAATGCCCTCGGCCGACAGTGCCCTGATATAGCCGACGTCAGGCTTGGAATTTGCGGCGGCAGGATAGGAACTGGTGGAATCTCGCGCTACAATACGGTCCTCGGCGCCCAGATCGTAGAGGATTTCGGTGATCGTGCCGCCGATCGAAACGATGCGCCGGGCGTCCGGATTGCCCGTTTCCGATGCCGTGGCGCTGCTGAATGCGACCGCGGCGGTGACGATGGCAAGCGCGATCAGACGTGTAACGCTTGGTGAGGAAGCCCGGAGAGAGAAAACCATGAGACCCGCCCTTGTGATACCAGAGGGCAAACTCGGTTGCGATGCGATCCGCCCCAGCCGCCCTATAACTTGAGTTGACTAGACAAGTTTTTTCCGGTTTTCAAGACAGGCATCAAGAGATAACTTGAGTGCGAAGTGAAACTTATGTGAGGATTGATTCCATGTACATCGCCATGAACCGTTTCCGCGTCGTGCCGGGCTTCGAGCAAGCGTTTGAAGACATGTGGAAAAGCCGCCAGGGCCGGCTTGCCGAAGTGCCAGGCTATCTCGAGTTTCACATGCTGAAGGGACCGAAGGCCGACGATCACACGCTCTATGCCTCCCACACGCTCTGGGAAACCGTCGAACATTTCCAGGCCTGGACAAAGTCCGAACAGTTCCGTGCAGCCCATGCCAATGCCGGCCAGAACCGCGGCAAGGTCGAATACCTCTCCGGCCCGCAGTTTGAAGGTTTCGAAGTCATCATCAGTGAAGACAAGAACGGCGTCCGCGCCGCCGACGCAGCCTGAGGTCCGCAATGGACACCCACTCGGAGATCGCGCCCGACCGCCGCGAACGCGCGCTCAAAGCCCTCTCAGAAAAGCCCGACGGCGTCGTTGAATCGATTGCAGCAGGCGCCGGTGTGACGGCGGCAGAAATCCTGGCAGTCCTGCCGGAGGGGTCGGCCGTCATTGCCGGCAAGGAACGCTTCGACGAAATCTGGTCGGAGCTGACCACCTGGGGCGTCGTGCTGTTTCTCGTTCACACGGAGGACGTGGTGGCCGAGATCGACGGCATCCTTCCGGCCGGATCGGAAAGCCACGGCTGGTTCAACATCCATGGCGACAGCCCGATCGGTGGCCACATCCGCAAGGACAACTGCGCCTCTATCACCTTCGTCGACCGTGCGTTCCATGGTCGCCGTTCCTGCTCGGTCTGGTTCATGAACCAGAAGGGCGCCGCCATGTTCAAGGTTTTCGTCAAGCGCGACGCTGGCCGTGAACTGATGGCGGATCAGCTGGTGAAATTCGAGGCTTTGCGCGATCGTTACGCGAGCCTGTAAGTGATGTAGGTTCGGATTGGATAATTTCCGAACCTACACGATTTGCGCAGCAGCGCGGATCAGCGGACAACAGGCTCCTTAAAGAGCCGGCACCCATTTCCAGAACACGCCTTCCAATCTTTCCGGGTAATATTTGAACTCGCACTCGAGTTTTCGGCCGTAGGTTTCGGCCTGCGACAACGCCTCGGCACTGACAGGGCTCATGCCCGTCCCTGGCGCAAACCAGTCTTCCAGAAGATCTTCCGGCACATAGATGCCGGTCCTCAGAGGCAACGCCGTTAAGGCAGCATCGAGTTCTGCGGGTATCGTCCGTGGCGCCATTGTTTCATCCCTTCGATCGTTGATTGGAATCGCGCTCGATCTGTGAGCTTTCAGGAGGTTGTCCGTTTACAAGAATGCCCCACTGACACCGTTGCGTCGAGAAGAAATGGCGCCCGCTGTTCCCGCTCGCCCGCTGCCGACGGCATGAGCGCACAGGCAGAATGGTTCAATCTAGCCAAAAGCGCTCTGGACCCTAAGTTGGATAGAGGTGGGTGCAGCGTGTGCTAACCAATGAGGATAATGTCATGAAAATCGTCGCCTTCTCTGCCGGCCTTCTGGGACTTGCCCTGGCGCTCAGCAGTTGCACGACCGCCGGCGCCAGTGGCGGCGGATCTGACATTGCCCCGATCAAGGGGAGCATCACCTATGGCGGCCAGCCGCGTTCGAAGCTGACCAAATCCCCCATCGGCAGCACGTTTCCGCATGAGTTCATCGACCAGTTCGGCGACCGGGTGAGCGAGACCTATGTGATCGAGCCGGACCGCAGCCTGCGCATCATCGATCGGCACGTGATTTCAGAGTCCTTCTCCGACTAGAGGGCGCCCTGCGATCGACTTTCGTCGGGCGAGGCAGATTGACGCGCCTCACGCGCGCCTCTTGTGGGTTGCAGCCGTTGCACTTATTCCGTGTCGGGTAGATCGACATGGCATGATTGGGAGGCAACATGGCAGACGACGGGAACTGGGCGCCGCTTTCGCCTTACGCAACGGGCGTGCGAGGGCGCTGCCCGCGCTGCGGCCAGGGCCATCTCTTCAAGGGCTTTCTGACGATCAGGCCGCGATGCGAAGCGTGCGGGCTTGATTACGCCTTTGCGGATCCCGCAGACGGTCCGGCCTTCTTCGTCATCTGCTTTGCCTGCGTGCCCTCGGTGGCACTCGCAGTGTGGATCGAGACGGTGTTTTCGCCGCCGTTCTGGGTGCATCTTCTCATCTCTCTCCCCTTCCTGCTTCTGACCTGCATCCTGCCGCTGCGACCGCTGAAAGGCTGGCTCGTCGCCAGCCAATATATCTACCGGGCGCGGGAGGGCAGATTGCAAGGAAGCCCGAACGACGTCTGATTCTGGTGCGACCGGGTGGTCTCCGACTGCCGCTCGTCGCGCGAGTACCGGAACAATTTCCCGCGCCAACCATTCGACATGACAAGCAAGGAGCCTGTTATGCCGGAAATGCAAGAGACTGAGACGGAAGCACAGCGGCGGTCGCTGGCGCTTGAGGGCGCAATGCTGCTGATGATCGACGGCCTTGCCGCAAGAGGCACCATTTCGGTGGATGAGGCAGAAGACATGCTTCGCATCCTGTCCACAAGCTCCGACGGATCGGCCCTCCGAGCCAACAATTCCCTGCGCGTCGTCAACCAGCTGAAGCGGTTGCGACGGGGCGATGGCAGTGCAGCACCCGGCGCCTGAGGCGGACTCACATCTGTCGACGCAGAGATCACGTTTTCAGGAACCTTTTTTACGCCTCACCGTTCACCTCCCAACAGCAAAAGGAGACACTATCATGAATAGCATCGTATGGTTGGTAGGCGCAGTCGTCATCGTAATCGCGGTTCTGAACCTCGTTGGATTTGCTTGATTTGATTGCCCTTTTCCACTGAACTTCACGTTCAGGTGGAGAAACAAAAAGGCGCCGGTTCTGATCGAACCGGCGCCTTTTTCGTGTTTGTGACGTCCCGCCTGGGTGGGTCACTGCCCGCCGTCACTTCGGCGAGCAGTGCGATTAGATGAGGGCTCGCCTATTCGGCAGTCAGCAGTGCAAACGGATGATCGGCAAAGGCGAGGTTGACGGCGATGCTGTCCTTGGCCTCGACGTCCTTGCCGGTGGAGAGATCGCGGTAGCGACGGTTGGCGAGCTGTGCAGGCAGCTCCACTTCCGTCTCCGCCCAGCGCTCGCCCCGTGACGGATAGACGTCGCCGTTGAGCGCGCCGAAGACCAGCCGCGGTACGATCACGATCAAGGCTTGATCGCCATCGGTGCGGGCGAAGGCCAGGATGTTTTTAGCCCGGTTTCCGGTCGCCTTGAGCGGCACGTAGTCGCCCTTGCGGAACAGGTCCGGCGCGTCGCGACGCTGGTGCAGCAGACGCTGGATCAGGTGCTGTTTCAGCCGTCCGCTCAACCATCCGTCCTCTGTCGAGGAGTCCGGATTGTCGTTCTCCGCAGGGAGGTCCTGCAGCATGGCGAAATCCGGTTCGCGACGGTTGTCGGGGTCGACAAGGCTGAAATCAAGCGCCTCGCTGCCCTGATAGATGTCAGGCACGCCCGGTGCCGTCAGCTTGACGATCGTCTGGGTCAGGCTGTTGACCAGACCGGCCCGGATGAAGGGCTGGAGCGCCGAGGAGAAGTCCGCCAGGAATTCCTGGTTTTTCGGCGACAGCATGTAACGGGCGTAGTCGAGCACAGCTTTCTCGTAAGCCTCGTTGCTGTCGCCCCAGTTGGTGCGCAGCTTGGCTTCCTTGATCGACTTCTCGACATAGGCAAGGAAACGCTCCTCGAGTGCCTTGAGGCCGCTCTCGTCCTTCGGCTGCAGCGTTGTCGGCCAGACGCCTGCGAGCGCCTGATAGAGCATCCATTCGACTGCAGGCTCCGGTGCCGGGCCATCATCCAGCGAGACGACCTTCGTCGCGTTCATCTTGCGCCAGCGGGCAACGCATTCCGACCAGAGTTCCGGCGCCTCGGTCAGCACGTAGAGACGGGCACGGGCATCTTCGCCGCGCTTGGTGTCGTGCGTGGATGTCCCAGACAGCGCATCCGGCTGGCGCTCTAGCCGGGTTTCCATGTCATGATGGAAACGCTCGACCGAGAAGTCACGCGGCAGCGGTTCGGCGCCGACTTCGTTGAGTGCAAGCGCCATATGCTGACGGAAGAACAGCGTGTCTTCGACGGACTTTGCCATCAGCGGGCCGGTCAGCTGCTGGAAGCGGGTGCGGAAATTCGCCGCATCATGAGAGGCCTTCTCGGACACGTCGTTGCCGAGGATGCGGGTGATCAGATCGAGGCCTGCCTGATCCGGCGCGTTCGGGCCCTGTTTGACCTTGTCGACGACGCTCTTCAGCATCTCGTGGCCTTCCGGCGGCAGACCTGTTTCCGTCCCATAGGTCCGGTAGACCGGGAATGCGACCAGCAGTTCGCGCAGTGCAGACCTCGTGGTCTTCTCGTCCACGCTGATGCCATCCGTGTTGGCGATCGCGACGGCGAGCTTCAGAAGCGTCGTGAACTCGCCCTCGAAATTCTTGTCGGCCATCAGCAGCTTGGCGGCGCGCAGTTCGGCCGTCATGTCGACGGGCTTGCCGACGACGTCGTCATAGGCTTTGCGCAGACCGGCGATCTTTGCACCGTCCACAAGAGCGTCGGACAGCGAGGCGATGAACTCGTAACCCGTCGTGCCTGAGATCGGCCAGTCACTCGGGATGTGCTCACCTTCGCCGAGGATCTTTTCAACGGTGATGTAGCAATCGGGACCAGCTTCCTGGCGCAGAAGCTCGATATAGGCCTTTGGATCGGCGAGACCGTCCACGTGGTCCACGCGCAGACCGTCGACGGCGCCGGAGTGAACCAGTTCGAGGATCAGGCGGTGGGTGTCGTCAAATACCTGTCTGTCTTCGACGCGGACGCCGGCAAGGCCGGTGATCTCGAAGAAGCGGCGGTAGGAGAGATCGCGCGGCGCTTCCCGCCACGACATCAGCCGGTAGGGCTGGCGCTCGTGCAGTTCGACAAGTGATGCCTTGTCGGTAAGTTTGATCACCTCGGTTTCGCGGCCCTGATAGGTTTCCGGCGCGAGCGGATAGTAGCTGTCGTAATAGGCGAAAGCCGGCTTTCCGGTCTTCGGGTCGGGCTTCACCGAGATGTCGCCATTGGAAAGTGCAGTCTCGAACGAGTCGCCGAGGAAAGGCAGCGTCAGCGGGCGCGACCAGTTGATGTCGAAATGCTTTGCAAACCGGCTGTTCTGGCCATTTTCGATAACATCGCGCCACCACGTGTTTTCAAGCGAAGCGGCCATGTGGTTGGGCACGATATCGAGGATCAGGCCAAGACCTGCGTCCTTCAACGTTTTCACCATGCGATCGAAGCCTTCGCGACCACCGATCGAGGGTTCGATCTCGTTGGCGTCGGTCACGTCATAGCCATGGGTTGACTCCGACGTGGCCGTGAAGATCGGCGACGCGTAGAGGTGGCTGATGCCGAGGCGCTTCATGTAAGGCACGAGCTCGCTCGCGCGATCGAAAGTCATGCCGTTGCGGAACTGGATACGGTAGGTAGCTGTCGGGATGGTCACTTGATGTCTCCGGCGGGCGCGAGGCGGACGATGATAGAGTTCTGGGGCAGATCCGGCGTTTCGGACGGCCAGGCAAAGAGCGTCTCACCCGGCAGATCGGGAAGCGGCTGCGCCTTTTCGCCGATGTTGAGCGCAATCGACAACGTGCCTTTCGGGAAAGTCCAGCTAACGGCCAGGAAGCCCTCGTCGGTCTTCAGAACCTTGCCTGAGTTGCCGGTGGCCGTTGCAAGCATCGGCACGATGTGCTGCTGGCGAAGGGAAAGCAGTTCCTTCGTCAGCGCAAGCCACTCCTTGCCGTCGCGGCTATCGTGCTTCTTCCAGTCGAGCTTGGAGGCGTCGAAGGTCGTCTTGGCATTCGGATCGGGGACGACATCGCCCTCGTGGCCGGCATGGCCCTGGAATTCCTTCGCACGGCCCTCGCGCACGGCCTTGGCAAGGTCGCCGTGGAAATCGGTGAAGAACAGGAACGGGTTCGTCTCACCATATTCCTCGCCCATGAACAGAAGCGGGATATGCGGCGAGAACAGAAGCGAGGCGAGCAGAACCTTGGTGCGATCGGCACCGGCAAGCTCGATCAGACGTTCGCCCTCGGCGCGGTTGCCGACCTGGTCGTGGTTCTGAATGAAATCCACAAAAGCGACGGGCGGCTGGCTTGCGCTTTTCACGCCGCGCTTTTCGCCGGCATGCGGCGAGACTTCGCCCTGATAGGCAAACCCTTCTGCCAGAACACGGGCGACGAGCTTTTCCGGCTGCTTGGCGAAATCCTCGTAATAGGCGTGCGTTTCGCCGGTCGCGAAAACATGGACGGCATTGTGAAAGTCGTCGTTCCACTCCGCGGTAAACAGAGGTGCGTTGCCGTCTTCGTCGCGCGGATGCAGGTCTATGATGTTGCGGGCGTCCTCGGTCGTCAGGTGGATCGGCCGGTCGGTAATCTCGGCGCGGATGCGCTCGGCGATCTCGTTCAGCACGTGGCTGTCGGAAATATCCTCGATCTGGTCGATCGCATCGAAGCGAAGACCGTCGAAATTGTATTCATGCAGCCAGTAGAGCGCGGCCTCAACGATGTAGCGGCGGGTCGCATCGACGTCATAGGCGATGGCCGCACCCCACGGTGTCTGACGCTCCTTGTGGAAGAAGTCGGGCGCCAGAAGCGGCAGATAATTGCCCTCGGGGCCGAAATGATTGAGCACGAGGTCAAGCACGATGGAGATGCCATGCGCGTGAGCGGCATCTACGAAGGCTTTGACATCATCTGGTGAGCCATAAGCGGCATGCGGCGCATAAAGAAGAACGCCGTCGTAACCCCAGCCACGGTTGCCGCCGAACTGCGCAATCGGCAGGATCTCGACCATGGTGATGCCGAGTTCGGCGAGATAGGGCAGCTTCTCAATCGCGGCGCGGAACGTGCCGTCAGGGGTGAAGGTGCCGACATGCATCTCGTAAACGACGGTTTCTTCCCAGGGGCGCCCAGTCCACTCCGTTGTCTGCCAGTCGTAGCTGGTCGGATCGATGACAAGCGAAGCGCCATTGACCTCGGACTTCTGGGCACGGGATGCGGGATCGGCGACAACGGTACCATCGGCCAGCACGTAGTTGTATTCCGCGCCTGGTTCGACGCCGGTTGCCAGGATCTCGAACCATCCGTCGTCGCTGCGGCTCATCTCGGCATCCTTGCCGTCGAGACGGAGCACGACCGTTTCCTGGCCCGGAGCCCAGAGACGGAACCTTACCTCGCCAGCAGCGACATATTCCGCTCCCCAGGTTTTCGGAAAGCTTCGGAGTTCGGCGACGGCATTGACGTCCGACATGGGGTCCCTTTCATCAGGTTGAGAGCGACCGGCAAACGAGTGAAAGGCGTGACAGTTCCATCATGGAACAGGCAAACCTTTCACGATCCGTGATTTTCGCAGGCTGATGTTTTTCAGCCTGGAAAGCGCTCAGAGATCGAGCAGCGCATAAGGCCGACCTGTCGGCTTTTCGATATGCGAAGCAACGTTATAGACCGGCGCGCCCCCTGGCGTCCTGCCTTCGTAGCGGCCGCGGTGGGCATGGCCGTGGACAACGGCCTTGACCGGGAAGCGGTCGATCGTTTCGGCCAGACGCGACGAGCCGAGGAAGGGGAAGATTTCCTCCGGTTCGCCTTCCACCGTCTCGCGGATCGGAGCGTAGTGGAGCACGACCATGGCGCGTTCGGAGCGAACCTGACGCAGCGCGTTTTCGAGCCGCATCGTTTCCTCGACGCTTTCGGCCACCATCGCCTTGATCGCCGGCTCGCCGAACGAACCCAGCATGTGACGCCCAAAGCCACCGGCAAAACCCTTGGCTCCGGCGAAACCGACGCCGTTGATTTCGACTGCCTGACCTTCGAGAAGGTGAACGCCGGCGTCCTTCAGGATGTGGGTGACTTCCTCGACGCAGCCACATTCATAATCGTGGTTGCCG
The DNA here is from genome assembly GCF_001423425.1 of Rhizobium sp. Leaf306. Taxonomy (GTDB): domain Bacteria; phylum Pseudomonadota; class Alphaproteobacteria; order Rhizobiales; family Rhizobiaceae; genus Neorhizobium; species Neorhizobium soli. The sequence goes on along the minus strand of NZ_LMNX01000002.1, from coordinate 56,833 downwards.
AGTACGGCGACCATCGGGATCGAGCATGAGCGCAGATCGGCGGCAAGCAGTTCGGCTTCCTTGACCTTGCCGAGGTCTGTCAGGTCCCCGGTCAGGACCAGAATGTCCGCCTCCTGCGAGATCTCGGCAAACAGGTCCTTGTAGGATTCCGAGCCGTGTTCCTTGACGTGGAGATCGCCCATGGCAGCGATACGCTGCAGGCCCTCAGGCTTCTTGCGATCGCTTTTCTGTTTTTCGGCAGCCTTGTCAGACTTGCTCATACCGGGCCTCCTTCCAAAGTTTTTTCATCGACGCCCGCGCGCAGTTCTCCTTCGCCACCGACGTCGGCAAAACCCCATTCCTTGACGTCGATCTCGAAATCGATGCGGCTGAACATGCGGCCACGGCAGACCTTCATCTGCGGCAGGGGCAGTTCGCGCTGCGCCTTCAGGCGGTCGAGAAGCTCGTCGAGCAGCCAATCAGGAACCTTGTCGCGCTCGGTCGGGTAGATCCAGCGGAAGTTGAGAAGGTGGATCAGCAGCACTTCCCAATGCACTTCCATATGGTTGAGCAGCCGCTCCCAGTCGATCTGGTCATGGGCGCGCAGGATCGTGTGGACGATGTCGCCGCCGTCGTAGCGGTGGCGAAGCTGGACGAAGCATTTCGACCAGATCAACTCCGTCGGGGCGATAATACGGACCTTGTGGCCGTTCATCTCGATCTGTCTGGCATTCTCGAACCAGCTGTCGCTGATGGGCATCGTGCCGTTGGAGGCTGCAAAGATCACATCGAAGAAGTGCTTGCCCTTCTTCACCTTGCCCAGCCAGCGGTCGTCTTCGACCTCGATCTCATATCCCTTCTGCTTGAAGTGCGAGAGGATCCGGGCGTAGTCGCCGGCCTTGCAGAAGATATCGAGATCCTTGGTCTGACGGGTAATGCCGGTATAGGCGCTGAGCGCGAACGTGCCGGCCAGAAGGAACGGGATGTGGCAATCGACCAGATCCTCCAGCGCCACGGCAACGAAGGCCTCCGCATCGGCATCGGCCAGAAACGGTGCCGCCTTGACCTCGAGATCGGGCATTGCCTGGAGCGGATGGGGCGGCGTTTCTCGCGCCGCCGTCGGTGCGGGGGCGAGCCCATGGCGCTTTTCTACATCGGCATTCATCGGTTTTCTCCGAATGTCAGTGGGTAGCGGGAACAGCGCGTTTTCCCGCTGTTTCCCGCCTGAGCGTCAGGCTCAGCCTCACGGCTTTTCCTGGTTGTCCGCATTGGCCATCGGGCTTGGGCGTCCGTCCGGCTGGTCGCCGTCTTCGCGCTGGTCGATGTCTTCAAGATCGGTCTTGACCATGAAACGGTCGATTTCGCCGCGACGCGCGGCTTCGCGCACGGCTGCCGGGTTGGTCGTTTCCATCTGCTCGCTCAATTCGTCACGAACCGGTTCGCGCGCCTTGTCGTCTTCGTGCTTTTCGTTTTCCATCAGGGTCTCCTTTGACGTCGTCAGGCCAGCAATGTGGCGAGCCGGTGGGGAAACCGCCGAGACGCTGCAGAGGTTCCGTGCTGTCGGGAACCGGGACACGGTTTGCCAAGTTTTAAACGGAAACGAAGGAGGACGACATGCCGGCAAAATCAAGTGCGCAGCAAAAGGCAGCAGGCGCTGCGCTTTCCGCAAAGCGCGGCGAGATTAAGAAATCGGAACTGAAGGGTGCTTCCAAAAGCATGGAGAAGTCGATGAGCGAAAAGCAGCTCGACGAACTGGCCTCCACGAAACGCAAGGGAAAGCCGGAACACGCTTCCTGACGCTGGAGCGGCAATGTCTTCTCCTTTTGCACGAATCCGTTACACCTCTGATCCCAGGTGAACGGATAAAGGATGAGCACTGTGACCAAGTCTTACGGATCGATGTCGATTGCCGAGCTTTCGACGCTTTTGCAGCTTGGCAAGGTTGATGCGGTTGAAGTGACCGAATCGGTCCTGTCGGCGATTGAATCCTATTCCGACAAGGCCGTGTTCGTGACGCTACTGCGGGACCGTGCGCTTTCCGAAGCCCAAGCTGCGTCAAAGCGCCTGCGCGAAAATCGCTCGCTCGGCATTCTCGATGGTATCCCGATCGCCTGGAAGGACTTATTCGACATCGAAGGCCTTTCGACCACGGCAGGCTCGAGCGTGATGGCCAAAGATCCGGCGGCGACCAAGGATGCAGCGGTCGTCGATCTCCTGAAACAGGCCGGCATGGTCGCGATCGGCCGCACCAACATGAGCGAATTCGCATTTTCGGGCATCGGCATCAATCCGACCTACGGCACGCCGGAAAATCCGCGCTCGACAGACATGCCCCGCGTGCCGGGCGGATCCTCGTCAGGTGCTGGCGTGGCCGTTGCAGCGGGCCTCGTGCCGGTTGCCATGGGAACCGACACGGGTGGCTCGGTCCGCATCCCGGCTGCCTTCAACGGCGTCGTCGGCTACAAGGCGACCCGTGGCCGATATGCCATGGACGGCGTCTTCCCGCTGGCGAGAAGCCTCGATTCGCTGGGACCGCTTTGCAATACCGTACAGGACGCCGTGTGGATCGACGCGGCAATGCGGGGTCTCGGCACACCGCTGACACCGCGAAAGCCCACGCAGCCGCTCGATATCGTCATCCCCACCAATGGCGTGTTCGACGGCGCCGAGCCGGGTGTGGTCGAGGCGTTCGAGGCAGCGATCGAGAGGCTGGCAGCAGGCGGTGCCCGCATCACCCGCCTCGCCTTCCCGTCCTTCGACGAACTGCCGCAACTGATGGCGAAATACGGACCGATGGTGACCGCGGAAGCCTTTGCGCTCCATCGAGAACGACTGGCGGGTGCGGATGCTGGCGGAATGGACCCGCGCGTCGTTGCCCGCACCAGGCTTGGCGAAAAGACCACGACCGCCGACTATCTCGCAATCATCGATGCTCGCGCCCGGATGACGGCAGAGACCGAGGCCCTGATCGCCGGTCGCCTCGTCGCCTTCCCCTCCGTCGCCCATGTGGCACCAGCCATTGCGCCATTGAAGGCCGACGACGAGGCGTTTTTCGCGGCCAACGGCAGGACGCTCCGCAATACCGGCTACGGCAATTTCCTCGACTGGTGCGGCGTGTCGATCCCCTGCGGAACCGGCGAAGCCGGCATGCCGGTCGGATTCCTCCTGTCGGCGGTCGCTCACGACGACGAGAAGCTTCTGACCGCTGCCATGGGCCTGGAAGAGGTGATCCGGGGCTGACCCCGGATCATTGTTTCGCAGGCCTCAGAACCCTTCGAGCACGATCTTGCCGCGGGCCTTGCCGCTTTCCAGCGTGGCATGCGCCTTCTTCAGGTTTTCCGCATTGATCGGGCTCATCACGTCGGTGACGGTGGTGCGGATCCGGCCGGCATCGATCAGTGCGGCGACTTCGTTCAGAAGCTCTCCCTGCTCGTCCATGTCGGCCGTTTCATAGATCGACCGGGTGAACATCAGCTCCCAATGCACGGAAAGAGCCTTGCGCTTGAAACCGGTGATATCGAAGGTTTCCGGATCGTCGATCAGCCCGAACCGACCCTGCGGCGCGATCAGTTCGATGATCTCCTTCGTATGACGTGGCGTTTCGGTCGTCGAGAAAACGAAACCGGGCGCGCCGATCCCGAGCGCCTTCACCTGTTCGGCGATCGGCTTGGAATGATCGATCACGTGATGGGCGCCCAGTTCCTTGACCCAGGCCTGGGTTTCCGGCCGTGACGCCGTCGCAATCACGGTGAGGTCGGTCAGCGCCCGGACAAGCTGGATGGCGATCGATCCGACACCGCCGGCACCACCGATGATGACGATCGCATTGGCTGCACCCGCAACCGGCTTTTCGATATCGAGCCGGTCGAACAGCATTTCCCAGGCGGTAATCGCCGTCAGCGGCAGGGCGGCCGCCTGAGCATTCGAGATCGACTTCGGCTTGTGGCCGACGATCCGCTCATCGACCAGATGAAACTCGCTGTTGGCGCCCTGCCGGATCAGCGAACCCGAATAGAACACTTCGTCGCCCGGCTTGAAGGCGAACACGTCATCGCCGACTTCGACCACCTCGCCCGCCACATCCCAGCCCAGCACCTTCCACTGGCCGTCTTCAGCCGAGACGTTCTTGCGGATCTTGTAATCGACCGGATTGACCGAAATCGCTTTCACCGCAACGAGAATATCCCGCCCCGTCGCCTTTGGCCGGTCCAGTTCGACATTTTCAAGCGCGTCGTCCCGATCAAGCGATCCGGCAGTTCTGTAGGCTATGGCTTTCATGGCGTTCTCCTTTGCTTGCAGAATTGATGTAGGCTTCATATGGCGCTATAATCATCCAAAGCCAATACGCACAAAAACAGCCTATAGTGTCAAAAAGGATACCGTGATGGCCAAGGCCCACCATACCAGGTTCGACTGCAGCCCCGGCTGCTCGGTGGAAGCGGCGATCGGCCTGATCGACGGCAAGTGGAAGTCCGTCATCCTGTTTCATCTGTTGGACGGCACGCTGCGCTTCAACGAAATCCGCCGCCAGATTCCCGCCGTGACCCAGCGCATGCTGACCAACCAGCTACGCGAGCTGGAGGCGGACGGGTTGATCACTCGCAAGGTCTATGCCCAGGTGCCGCCCAAGGTGGAATACAGCCTCTCGCCGCTCGGCCTCACCATCAAACCGATCCTGACCGCGTTAAAGGCCTGGGGCGACGAGAATATCGGGCTCTACGGCAAGCCGAAACAGACCGCGACCGATGTGCAGGCGGCGTCGATTCCGGCCTGAAAGAGGGCCTGACCTGCTCCGCACCAGCTACGGGGACTATCGCAGAGAGACAGGATCGGCGGGGGCAAGACGTTGATCAGCGACTGCGATAATCGTTTCCATAGGGGGCAACGTTGAGACTTTCCGTACTGATCCGGGGCAACAATTACATCGAGAAGGACCGTTTCGGCCTGCCGATGGATGCGCGCAAGAACATCGACTCGATCATCGAGAACATTGTCGCGCCGGTGCGTGAAAGCAATCCCGATGCGAAAATCTACCTCGCCACCTATGACAGCCCGGCCCTGGCCGAGCTTCAGGATAAGCTTGGACCGTGCGAGCTGATCAAGCTGGATGCGCAGGGCAGCTCGCAGATCGAGACCTACAAGGAAGGCCTCAAGCACGTGTTCGCCCAAGACGAATACGATGCGCTCGCCGTGATCCGCTTCGACCTGCAGTTCAGGAAGAAGATCACGGACTGGAATGTCGATATCAGCCGCGACAGCATCTACTTTCCTTTCAAGGAATACAAATCCTACTGGCGTGACCACTGGCGCGTCGGCGACGCCGTGCATGTGATCGGCAAGAGCGCGATTTCACATTTCTACAATGCCATGATCATGAACCAGCTTTCGGGTCGCGCTCACCTGCATCTGATGTACTATTTCCTGCGCACCATGCACGCAAATCTGCGCTTCATCGAAGACGGCTACTTCGATTCCAACACGCTGTTTGCCAATCCGGAATGCGACAACCCGCTCTACAAGATCTTCAACCGGCCGCGACTGACCACGCCGTCGCCGTCGATGGGCATGCAGCTCGGCGAAATCCAGGCCGAATAGGCGTTTCGACCTTGCCCGCGGTCGGGCGCGGACGCTGGAAATTGACCTGTTTGACAGCTTGGCACCAGCTTCAAGCCTTAAGGTTTCAGGCACTAGATCAACTGCAAACTTTTATTTTGGATACCGCCGCAGATGCTCAATATCGTCGTGCCGATGGCAGGTCATGGAAGCCGCTTTGCAAAAGCCGGCTACACGCTTCCAAAACCACTTCTGCCCGTGCATGACGTCGCGATGATCCGCCTCGTGATCGAGAACCTAAAGCCTTATGTCGAGCATCACTTCATCTTCATCTGCCAGGCATCGCATGTGAGGGACTACGGTCTCGACGCGCATCTGCGCCAGTGGGCGCCGGGTTGCGATATCTATCTGGTCGAAACCGTCACCGAGGGCGCCGCCTGCACCGTGCTTCTGGCGCGCGACGCCATCGACAACGGCAACCCGATGATGATCGCCAACTGCGATCAGTATGTCGATGTCGACATCAACGCCTACCTTGCCGCCGCAGAGGGTCTCGATGGCCTGATCATGACCATGTCCGCCGACGATCCGAAGTGGAGCTTCGTCTCCTTCGGCGACAACGGCTATATCGACAACGTCGTGGAAAAACAGGTGATCTCCAACCACGCCACCGTCGGCATCTACAATTTCCGCAAGGGATCGGACTTCGTTGCCCATGCGGACCGGATGATCGAGCGCGATTTCCGCGTCAACGGCGAGTTCTATGTGGCGCCCGTCTACAATTTCATGATCGAGGACGGCATGAAGATCGGCGCCTATTCGATCGGCTCCGTCGACAAGGGCATGTACGGCCTTGGCGTTCCCGACGACCTCGAAAGCTTCCGCAAGCTGCCGCTGTCGCTGACAGTCACCCAGTCGATCAAGGCGTCAGCATGATCCAGATCCTCAGCCATCGGGGATATTGGAAATCTCCCGAGGAAAAGAACACGGTCGAGGCCTTCGTCCGGTCGTTCTCGCTCGGCTACGGCACCGAGACCGATGTGCGCGACTGCCTCGTTGGCGGCAAGCCGCGGCTGGTCATCTCGCACGACATTCCGAACGGTACCGAAATCTCCTTCGCTTATCTTCTGAGCCTCGCCAGACAGCACGGGTCTCCGACGCTTGCACTTAATATCAAGGCCGACGGGCTGCATGATATGCTGGCCGAGGTGCTGACCGCCGAAGGCTACGACAACTATTTCCTGTTCGACAGCTCGGTTCCGGACCTGATCCAGGGCGTGAAGCGCGGCATGACCTCGTTTACCCGACTGAGCGAATACGAGCGAGTGCCTTCGCTATACAGCGAGCCCGGCATCACCGGCGTCTGGCTGGACAATTTCCTGCCCGGCCGCTGGTATGAAGCGCCGCTGGTTGAAAAGCTGCTGGATGACGGCAAGCTGGTCGCGCTGGTCGCGCCAGACCTGCATCGCCGCCACGACGAATACGAACCTTTCCTGCACTGGCTGGTCTCGTCCGGCCTGCGCGATCGCGAAGGGCTGATGATCTGCACCGATTTTCCCGAGAAAGCCAAGGAACTGCTGCGCGTATAGCGCAAAGTCCGGCGCACGAGGTTTGATGACGATGATTAAGGCTGTAATTTTCGACATGGATGGCGTGCTGATCGATGCCCGCGAATGGCATTACGAAGCGCTCAACCGCGCGCTGGAACTGTTCGGCTTCACCATTCCGCTGCACGAGCACCTGACCACGTTCGACGGCCTGCCGACCCGCACCAAGCTTCAGATGCTGACCTCCACCCGCGGCCTTCCGGAATCCCTGCACGGCTTCGTCAACGAGATGAAGCAGCGCTATACGACCGAGCTGATCCACACAAAATGCAAGCCGGTATTTCGCCAGCAATATGCGCTCGCGCGCCTGCGTGGCGAAGGCTACCGTCTCGGCGTCGCCTCGAACTCCATCCGCAGCACCGTCAACCTGATGATGGCAAAGGCCGGCCTCGAGGACTACCTGGAGTTCCAGCTCAGCAACGAAGACGTGAGCGTCGGCAAGCCCAGCCCGGAAATCTACCTGAAGGCCATCGGCATCCTTGGCCTCTCACCCGAAGAATGCCTGATCGTCGAGGACAACGACCACGGAATCCGGGCAGCGCGCGCTTCCGGTGCCCATGTCATGGTCGTCAATGATGTGTCCGAGGTGAACTATCAGTCGATCTGCAAGTCTATCGACAAGCTGCAGGCATCGTTCGAGCTTCCGGCATTGCAGGTGGTCGCATGAACATCCTGATCCTGATGGCGGGCGAGCCCCGCATCCTTTCCGCAGACAGCTTCCCGACGCCGCTGGTCGAGGTGGACGGCATGCCGCTGGTGCAGCGCCTGCTCGAACAATGCGCGCGGATCACCGGCCACCGGGTGATCATCGCGATGCAGGAAAAGGAACTGCGCCGCTACCATCTCGACGACGTCGTCCGCCTGATCGATCCGACCGCCGAGATCGTTGCCGTCAAGGACAAGACCCAGGGTGCGGCCTGCACCGCACTGCTTGCCGCCGGCAGCATCGACAATGACACCCCGCTTCTGATCCTCAACGGCGACGAATTCCTGACCGTTCCGATGGAAACCATCATCGCCGATTTCAGCCGGCGCCAGCTCGATGGCGGCACCGTCACCTTCCGGTCGGTCCACCCGCGCTATTCGTTCGTCCGGCTCGACGAGCGCCAGATGGTGGTCGAGGCGGCCGAAAAGCACCCGATCAGCGACAATGCGACGGCGGGCTTTTACTACTTCCGCAAAGGGTCCGATTTCGTCAAGGCAGCCAAGGCCGCGATCCGCAAGGACGCCCGGCACAACGACATGTTCTATGTCTGTCCGGTCTATAACGAGCTCGTTCTCGAGGACAAGAAGATCGGCGTCTACCCGATCGACGCGAAGGACTATCATCCGATCAAATCGGACCGCCAGCTGAGCGAACTGTCGATCTGAGAGGGCAAGATGAGCGAAACCTCCTATAATCTCGACGACATGATCGGCGGCTGGTTCGTCGGCGATTTCGATCCGAGCGTCGTCAAGACCGACGCGTTCGAAGTGGGCGTCAAGAGCTACAAGGCGGGCGATCGCGATGCCCGCCACTACCACAAGATCGCCCGGGAAATCACGCTCGTCGTCTCCGGCCGTGTCCGCATGCTGGACAGGGAATGGGGCGAAGGCAGCCTGATCGTCATCGAGCCCGGCACGGTCAACGCGTTCGAAGCGCTGACGGACGCGACGCTGACGGTGGTGAAGATACCGAGCGCGAAGAACGACAAGTATCTCGTCGACTGACGTAGAACCCCCACCTCTCAGCAAACGAAATCAGTGGGTTAAGGCAACCTATTGAACGGATCCATGCGCGCCGGGCCGGGATACTGCTTGCAAAGCCTTGACGGACGGCTCTGCGTTCGCGACGATCTCCATCCCGCTAAACCACAGCGAAACGCTGGCACGAGCCCTCAAAGCTCAGCCGCAAATCATTCGATCGGAGACATTCATGGCCGAACTCTCAACCCAGGCGTTCAATCCCGAGACGCTGGCCGAGAGCCTGATCACGCTGCGCAAGGAAGGCCGCAAGGCGCCGTCCGCAAGCTTTGCCCTGCCCCAGGATCTGAGCGCCGGCATGGCGGCACAGAACGCCGTGGCACAGAGGATCGGCGCCAGCGCGAAGATGATCAAAGTCGCGATGTCGACGGACAAGCAGCCGGTGATCGCGCCGCTGTTCCCTTACGTGGAGACGACCAGCGAAGCGAAGCTTCCATATTCCCCCGGCACACGATTTGAAGTCGAGATCGCCGTCAAGCTCGGCGCGGATCTGCCGGTAAGATCCGAAGCCTATACAAGGGCGGAAGTGCTGGACGCGGTGGCGGATGCCTATCTCGGCTCGGAACTGCTTGTCACCGCAGTCGAGGAAGGTGGCAGCGTCTCCTTCCCTCTCTACCTCGCCGACCGCATCGGCAATGGCGGCTTTGCGCTCGGCCCGAAGGTCCCGAAGACGCTGATCGACACGGTTGGCGGGCTTGTCCTCAAGGTCACCCACGACAGCAGCCCGGTCTATGACGGACCAGTGGCCCATCCGGTCGGAGACGTGCTCGCCTGGCTGGTCGCCTATGCCAATGACGCCACACGCCCGGCCACATCCCTCACCTCAGGCACGGCGGTCACGACAGGCGCGCTTTCGGGCGCAATGCCGCTGCCGGGCGCCGGACGCGTCGTCGTGGAACTCGAAGGCGGCTATCAGATGAGCGTCCTGCTCTCGGCCTAACCGGAAATCGGCAGCACGCGACCCCAAGGCTCGCGTGCTGCCTTCACGACGTGAGGATTACGGGCAGGTGTTGACCGGTGCTGCCTTGACGATCGGGAAGCAGCCCTTCCACTGTTCGGTGCGGGCCGGCCATGGCGTCAGCGTCTTCGGGCTTTCCTCGAGCTGAAGCACGCCGAGCGCCTGCAGATCCTTCACCCTTCCGTCGAGATATTCCTTGATCACCGAAATCTTGCCGTCCTTCACATGCGCGATCCAGACATCGTTGACGACCTGACGGTTGCCGCGCTGAAACGTGCGGAACTGCAGCTCGACCGCGATGCGGCCGGTCGTCGTATCGATAAAGAACGCGTCCTCCGGAAGGTAGATGCTCGTATCCTTGGCCGCCTTGCAGAAGGCGTCGAGGTCGGCCAGCATCTTGTCGCGACCGGTGATGCTGCTGGTCGGGTAGGAGAACGCCACGTCCTCCGTAACGGCATTCGTCATCAGTTCGCGATTGCAGGACGCCCAGGCGGAGGCGAGGTCGAAGACCAGGTTCTCCATGGCGGCACGCGCGGGATCGGTGGACGGCGTGCCCGCGAAGGTGACACCGGGACGGATGTCCGCGGCTTGAGCCGAGCCGACGGAGGCGACGAAGAGAGCGGCGGAGAGAGTTTTGAGCACGAAGCTGCGAAGATGGAAGGTCATTACGAGTTCCCCGGTTTGTTCGTTTATCGAACTTGTGTTCGGATATGAGTAGAAAAGCGCAAATTCTGGTGCAGTGCAATATCACCGTGTCGAGATCTTGCTGATTTCCATCAAGACGATCCGAGCGCCGCATCTGCGACATTGCGCATCAGGCAGGCCGTGGTGACCGGACCGACGCCATCCGGCACATGCGTCACCGTGACGTTGCGCCCAGCAACCGCGTCGAGATCGACATCGCCGACAAGTCCGCCCGGACCGCGATTGATCGAGACATCGAGAACGATCGCACCATCGCGAAGATGCTCCGACCCGATCAGCCCGGCAACGCCCGCGGCGGTGACGACGATATCGGCGCGTCGGGTATGAGCCGCCAGATCCCGTGTCGCCGCATGCGCAATCGTGACGGTCGCCTCCGCGTCAAGCAGCATATTTGCGAGAGGTCGACCGACGATCCGCGATGCTCCGACCAGCACGATCTCGCGTCCCCTGAGCGAACCGGCCAGCGCCTCCGCCATCAGGAAACAAGCCTTCGCCGTCGCCGGCGGGCGGGTCACGACGCCAAGCGCTAGATCACCGGCATTGAGGGGATGCAGCCCGTCCACGTCCTTGTCCGGCCCGATTAGAAGCGCGGCGGTGCGCGAATCCATGCCCGCCGGCAACGGATAGAGCGTAGCGACCGCGTCGATCTCGTCCCGAACAGCTAGTTCCTCCAGCCGCGCCATGAGCTTGCCGCCGTCTGATGGATAGGCTTCGAGCTGCAGCTCTATGCCGACTTCCTGCGCGCTGGCCTGCTGGCGACGCGCATAAGCGGCCATGCCAGGGTTGCCATCATCGAGCAGCACGACGCAGCGAACCGTCCGACCACTTGCCGAAATGCGCCGCCGTGTTTCGGCATTGATCCCGGCTGCAATTTCGAATCCGGTGACGATCTCAAGCATTTGACTTCCCTAGAGTGTGGAGGCTATCTGCCCGGCGCAGATTTTCAGCCTTGCCGCCATCTCCGCCAGCGCCGCCTCATCATACTGTCCATGCTCGAAGATGATCGACACGGCACCGACGACCTCGCCGATGCCGGGATGAAACACGGGGGCGGCCAGCGATGCGACGCCGCTGACATATTCGCTGTCGGTCAGCGCATAGCCGCGCTCGCGGATCTGTTTCAGGGCGTCCTCCAGACGATCCCGGTGGGTCTCGGTCTGGTCGGTATGGGCAGAGTAGGCGGCACTGTCGAGGATCGCATCCAGCCGGACGGTATCGAGGAATGCGAGGATCGCCCGCCCCGAAGCCGTCGGCAGCAACGGCACCCGCGTGCCTGTCGTGACCCGGTTGAGCGTGAATTTCGACGGTAGGAAAGCATGGGCGACATAAACGGCATCCGTCTCGTCCAGCATCGCATAAGACACGGACTCGCCGACTTCCTGCGCCGCATTGCGCAGCACCGGCTGGATGATCTGCGGAATGCCCCGGCCCTCGATAAAACCCTGGCTCAGCCGCAGCACATGGGGGGTCAGCTCATAGCGGCCGCGATCGCAGGCGAGATAGCCAAGCTGCTCCAGCGTCCGCACCAGCCGCCGTGCAACGGCGCGGTTGAGCTGGACCTTGTCGGCAATCTCGCTGATCGTGATGGCGCGATCCTTTGCGTCGAAGGCAAGCAGGACGGCCAGCCCCTTGGCGAAGGTCAGCGAGACTTCCTTATCGTTTTCATCCAGCACCGGCGCTCCTTCCAGATCAGAGCGCCAGCCCCGATCTGCCTATCTTTTCCGCACCGCAACATTTTTCACCTTGACGAACCGGCGACTTCCGTTACGATTTAGCGAACAATTGCTCGATAAGCGAACAGACCATGTCGTTTCAGTTTTGGCAAGACCTCAGGACCACCGATTTCGCAGCCATCGACAAAGGTCGCGCTGTCGCGGTCCTGCCTGTCGGCGCAACGGAGCAGCACGGCCCGCACCTGCCGCTGGCCACTGACAGCATCCTTGCCGAACGCATGGCGATCGAGGCGGCACAGCGTGTCGAGAATGCAGCCGTCTACATACTTCCGACCATCGCTTACGCCAAATCCGACGAGCACCTGTCCTTTCCCGGAACGCTGACGCTCGATGCCGCAACGCTTCTGGCAACCCTCACCCAGATCGGCCACAGCGTTGCCCGCGCCGGCTTCCGCAAGCTGGTGTTTCTGAATGCCCATGGCGGCAACGTTCCGGTTCTCCAGATCGCCGCGAGAAGCCTCCGGCTGGAAACGGAGCTGTTCGTGGTGTCGGCAGGATGGATCTCGATGGGCTTTCCGCCGGGCCTCGTCTCGGCGCTCGAACAGCGCGACGGCATCCATGGCGGACTGGTCGAAACCGCGGCCATGCTGCATTTCCGGCCGGATCTGGTCGACATGAACGAAGCCCGCAATTTCGTGCCGGCCTCGGCAGCCGTCGCCGAGAACAACGACGTCCTTCGCCTGCTCGGCCCGATCAGCGTCGGCTGGGTCGCGGAGGATCTGCACCCGGCAGGAGTCGCCGGCGATGCCGCATCCGCAACGCCTGAGATCGGCGCCGCCATCGTTGCCCATGCGGCAACCCGTTACGCTAAACTTCTGGACGAGGTCGCAGCGCATCCGGGCATGGCTGCCATCGGGACGCAACCGATATGAGCGCCGTTCTGCCGCCCTTCGGCGTCGCCCCGCTCACCATCCGCAATCTTCGCGCACCCGCAGCGCTGGTCGATGGCCTTCCCCATCACGCAGCAGACAGCCGCAGCGGCCTCGTCACCTTCGACGTCACGATCCGCGACGGTCGTTTCCATGCGCCAACCTCAAGCGAGCGCGAGTGGGATGCGCAGGGACGCCTCGCTTTGCCCGGCTTCATCGACATGCACGTCCATCTCGACAAGGCTTTCACTTCCGAGCGAACCGGCTTTTCCGACAACGGCCTTGCCTCGGCGGTCGAGCTGGCGATGGCCGACGCGCCCAACCGGACGGTGGAGGATATCGTGGCGCGCATGGACCGCGCACTCGTGAGGACCGAACAGCATGGCACGGTCGCGTTACGCACCCATCTCGATACGTTCGAGGAACCCGACACCAGCCCCGCCTGGATCGCCTTTGGCGAAATCCAGTCCGCCTGGAAGCACCGGCTGACCCTGCAGGCTGTGGCCCTGATGGCATTGTTTCGGGTGGAGCACGACGATTTCGATCGACGCTGCGCGCAAATCGCGAAGCGCGACGGCGTGCTCGGCGCCTTTATCGGACCGGGCAGCGCCACGCCGGAGCGGATCGACAGGCTGTTTCTGGCAGCCGCAAGACACGGGCTCGACCTCGATCTTCACGTGGACGAAACGACGGACGCATCCGCTGACGGCCTTTCGCTCGTCGTCGAAACGGCCCTGCGGCACAAGTTTGCCGGACGCATCGTCGCCGGACATTGTTGCGCGCTTGCCCAAAAGCACGAACCCGAAGCGCAGGCCCTGATCGCCGGCATTGCCGAAGCCGGCATCCATGTCGTCGCGCTGCCGCTCACCAACGGCTTCCTGCAGGACCGCAAAACCGGCCGCACGCCGCGTCTGCGCGGCCTTGCGCCGGTCACCGAACTGCGCGCCGCCGGCGTCAACGTCGCCTTCGCGTCGGACAATGTGCAGGACGCATTCTACCCCTACGGCGATTTCGACATGCTGGATGTGATGCGCCAGGCGCAGTTCCTCGGCCAGCTCGAGGGCAATCCCGCCGACTGGGCCACCGCCTACCATGCGGGAGCGGCAGCAGCCATGGGTCTCGAAAACGCTGGCATGATACGCGCCGGCGGACCGGCGGATGCCATCCTCTTCGAAGCGACCGGCTGGACCGACCTCTTCTCCCGCACCAACACCGCCCGCACTGTTTTGCGCAACGGCAAGCCCTTCGGTGCTGCCACTGCCGAGGCAGTCCGGATCGAACGGAGGCGCGCGTGAGTGCAGATCTGGAAGCCTGCCGGGCAGCTCTCGCCCGGTTCGACATCGACGACAATCCGCGCACGGTGCAGCAGAAAAGCCGGGACTTCTACTGGTACAGCCCGGTCCTGAAGGATCTTTTGCAAGACGTCTGCGGCGATCTGGTGGTTGCTCCCCGCAGCGAAGCCGAGGTGATCGAGATCCTTTCGATCTGCCACCGCTGCAACGTGCCGGTTACCGTGAGAGGCGCCGGCACCGGCAACTACGGCCAGTCCATGCCGCTACAGGGCGGCGTCGTCCTCCATATGAAACACATGAACGGGGTCGTTCGCATCGGCAACGATCATCTCGTTGCCCAAGCCGGCGCCGTCATCGCAGATCTTGAACAGGCGGCGCGTGAAAAGGGCCTGGAAATCCGCCTGTTTCCGTCCACCACGGCAACTGCGACGCTCGGCGGTTTCATCGCCGGCGGATCGAGCGGTGTCGGCGCCATCCGCTGGGGCGGCCTGCGCAATCCCGCCAATATCCGCCGCCTGCGTCTCGTGACGATGGAGGCAGAGCCCCGCGTCATCGACCTTGTCGGCGACGACATTGCCAAGGCGGCACACGCCTACGGCGTCAACGGCGTCATCACCGAGATCGAGATCCCGGTCGACCCGGCCGGAGACTGGGTCGACGTGCTGATCGGCGCACCCGATTTTGCCTCCGCGAACCGTCTTGCCTTTCGTCTCGGTGAGGATGACGCGATCAGCCTGCGTATGCTCTCTACCTTCGAAAGCGCCATTCCCGATCGGTATTTCACCCGGCACGCGCCTTTTTTGCAATCCGGCGAGGCCCTGATTGCGGTCATGGTTGCAAGGCAGGATCTCGATACGCTAGTGACCGCAGTCGACGATACCGCCGGCGCCGTCATCCGCTTCCGCGCCGACCGGGATGGTGCCGGCATGCGCCTGCCGCCAGCCTATGAGCTCGCCTGGAACCACACGACGCTTCGGGCGATCAAGATCGATCCGTCGATCACCTACCTGCAGATGATGCTGCCGCAGGACGATCTCTATGGCGCGATCGACCGCATCGCCGAGACATTCGGCGACGAGCTGATCCTGCATTTCGAATTCACCCGGTTTTCCGGCAAGGTCGCCGCCGTCGCCATGCCGCTGCTGCGATACGAGAGCACTGAGCGGCTCGAAGAGGTGGTCGAGATCCTGGAAACACGGCTGAGCGTCACGGTGTTCAACCCGCACCGGGTAACGCTCGAAGAAGGCGGCATGAAACGCACAGATCCGGCCCAGCTCGAATTCAAGCGCCACACGGATCCGAAGGGCCTGCTCAACCCCGGCAAGATGATCGCCTGGACGCATCCTGACTGGGTCCCCGCTCCCGGCCGCATCTTCCTTTTCAACCGATAACGAGAATTTTGGACCGATGAAGGTACATGTCATTTACGCCCACCCGCTGAAGGAAAGCCTCGCCTCGCGTCTGCACGATACGGTCGTCGCGAGCCTGCTCAAGGCCGGGCATACGGTGGACGATCTGGATCTTTACGCCGAAGGGTTCGATCCGGTTCTGTCGGCGGAGGATCGGCGCGATTATCACGACCTTTCCATCAATCGCAGCCGCGTCGCGCCCTATGTCGACCGGCTGATGTCCAGCGATGCGCTGGTTCTTTGCCATCCCGTGTGGAATTTCGGCTGGCCGGCGATCCTCAAGGGCTATTTCGACCGGGTGTTTCTGCCCGACGTGTCGTTCAAGCTGCAGGACGGGCAGCTTTCGCCGGGCCTCACCAATATCCGCAAGCTCGCGACCGTCACCACCTACGGCTCGAAACGCTGGCGTGCGATGGTTCTCGGCGATCCACCACGCCGCAACGCCACCCGCTTCCTGCGCGTCGTCTGCAATCCGCGGGTCAAGGTGAAATATCACGCGCTCTACGATATCAACAACGTCACCAATGAGCGCACGGAGGCCTTCATCGAGCAGGTCCGCACGTCCATGCTGCGGTTTTGAGATGAGAAAAGGGGATTTGTCATGACGGGATCGCCGACAGTCAACGCCGCCGATATTGGTGCACGTCCCCACCCGCCCCTGCCCGGCGGCAATGCCGTGGTGTTCGAAAAGGTCTCGATGACGTTCCCGGATGGAACGGAAGCGCTCTCCGATGTCGACCTTGCCATCGGACATGGCGAGTTCGTGTCGATCGTCGGCCCGTCCGGCTGCGGAAAATCGACGCTGCTGCGGATCGCGAGCGGCCTGTCGAGCCACAGTTCCGGCGATGTCTGGGTCGATCGGCAGCAGCTCGGCTATACGTTCCAGGATGCGACCCTGCTGCCATGGCGGCGAGTGCAGGGTAATGTCGAACTGCTGATGGAGCTGCGCGGTTACCCGGCCGCGAAGCGCCGCGAAATCGCCAAGGAAAAGATCGAGCTCGTCGGCCTTTCCGGCTTCGAGGCCCATTTTCCGCGAAGGCTTTCCGGCGGCATGCGGATGCGCGCCTCGCTGGCGCGGTCCTTGGCGCTCAATCCCAATGTCTTCATGTTCGACGAACCGTTCGGCGCGCTCGACGAGATCACCCGCGAACGGCTGAACGACGAGGTGATCGACCTTCATTGCCGCGAAGGTTTCACCGGCATCTTCGTCACCCACTCCATTCCCGAGGCCGTCTACATGTCGAGCAAGGTCGTGGTGATGTCGCGCCGGCCCGGCCGCATCATCGATACGCTCGACATCGGCTTTCCCTTCCCGCGCCAGCCGGACCTGCGTTACGAGCCGGAATTCTCGAAACTGTGCGGAGCGGTATCGCGTGCCCTTCGCCATGCCATAGAGGCCTGAGCGCCATGTCGGATCCTATTGTCGCCGCTTACAAATCGACGCCGCTGAAGGCGCAGGTCGAGCGCTACAGCCCCGTCCCGCTTGCACCGGCACCAAGCGTCGGCCGCCGCCTCGTCTTAAGCTTCGCACCGCCTCTCATCCTCGGCATCCTGATCGTCGCAGCCTACGCCCTGATCCGGGCCGACCTTCCAGCGCATCGCCAGTTCCTGATGCCGAGTGCGGAGGGCCTGTGGAGCCAGGCATTCGGCATTGCAGCCTTCCGCTCTGAGCTGCTGATGCGGGCGCTGACCACGATCTCCATCGCCATCACGGGACTTGCGGTGTCGATTCCCGTCGGCATCATGCTCGGCATCGTCATGTTCCGCGTCTATGCGCTGGAAAAAGCAGTCTTCCCCTATCTCGTGGCGCTGCAGTCGATCCCGATCATGGCGATAATTCCGCTGATCCAGAGCGCCCTCGGCTTCGGCTTTCTGCCCAAGGTGCTGATCGTCGCGCTGTTCACCTTCTTCGCCATTCCGACGACGCTGCTGCTCGGCCTCAAAAGCGTCGACCGCAACATTCTCGAACTGTTCAAGCTGCAGAATGCCTCCTGGTGGGTGATGCTGCGCAAGGCCGCGCTGCCGTCTGCCGCGCCGACGCTGTTTGCGGGCCTGCGGATTTCCGGCAGCCTCGCCGTCATCGCCGCGATCGTGTCGGAACTGTTCTTCCTGTCCGGCAAGGGAGGCCTTGGTCAGCTGCTGATGAACGCCAAGATCGATTTCAAATACGAGCAGATGTATGCCGCGCTGATCGTCGCCTCTGCCCTGTCGATCACCGTCTACTTGTCCTTCAACTGGCTCGGGAACCGGCTGTTTGCGCATTGGCACGAATCGAGCGACAGGCAACGCTGACATCGCTGTTGAACTGACCTAGAAAAAGCAATCAGGGGAACAAAAATGACAAATAAACTGACTGCCACACTGACCACCGCAGTGGTGATCGCCACGTTCGCAACGGCCTTGTCTACAAATGGCGCGACCGCCGGCGAGTTCGCCAAGAGCCGCTACAAGACGCCGCTCGCCGATGTCTGCCCCAGCCCGTTCATCATCCAGAAAGACTGGCTGGCCCAGGCCGAGCAAGGTCCGCTCTATCAGCTGATCGGCTCGGGCGGGGAGATGACGTCCGGCCAATATACCGGTCCCCTCGGCTCGACCGGCATCGAGCTGACCATCCTCGAAGGTGGCGGCGGGCTTGGCATGGGCGATGGCGAGACCGCCTATTCGGCGCTCTACATGGGCAATTCCAAGGCCGGCGTCACACCGCATCTCGGCTATCAGGAACTGGACAACGCCTTTATCTTCTCCAAGCGCTTCCCCGTGGTCGGCGTCATGGCACCGCTCGACATCGCCCCGACGGTTCTCCTGTGGGACAAGGCCACCTATCCTGACGGCTTCAAGTCGATCGCCGATCTCAAGACCTTTGCAGAGAGCGGCAAGGGCAAGATCTACGTCTCGACCACCAAGCGCACCTTCGGTCTCTACCTCGTCGAGCAGGGCATTCCCGCGGATGTGTTCGTCGAGGGCTATCGCGGCGACGGCGAGAATTTCCTCACCAACAACGGCACGTGGCTGAACCAGGGTTTTGTCACCAGCGAAGTCTACAAGTTCGAGCACGGCAACAACTGGGGCAAGCCGATCGGCTACCTCAACATGAACGACCTCGGCTATCGCAACTACACCGGCATGCTCTCCGTCGCCACAGCGAGGATGGAAGAGCTCGCACCGTGCCTGGCAAAGCTCGTTCCGCTTCTGCAGCAGGCGACCGCCGACTATGCCAAGGTTCCGGCCGAGGCGAACAAGGTGATCGCCGACTTCAACACCGCAGGCCACGCGGCCAGCTGGTGGAAAACCGCGCCCGAACTGATGGCCTATGCCGCAAGGACGATGGTCGAGACCGGCATTATCGGCAACGGCCCCAACGCGACGATCGGCGATTTCGACATGGACCGCGTCGCCGAGATGCTGAAACTGGTGAAGCCCCGTTTCGACGAGCGCGCCGATCCGGATGTGAAGCCGGATCAGGTCGTGACCAACCGCTTCATCGATCCCTCGATCGGCCTGAAATGAGCGTGACAACGCCAAGAACGCCCGCAACACTGCTGGACGGCGAAGCCCTCGCCGCTCGGCTGCGGCGCGAAATGGCAGCGCAGGTTGCCGATCTCCGCGCGCGCGGCATTGCGCCGAAGATGGTGACGGTGCTGGTGGGAGACGATCCGGCCAGCGCCACCTATATCGGCCGAAAGCATGCGGACTGTGTCGAGGTCGGTATCGAGGCCGTCGACCTGCGCCTGCCCTCGGATACGACCACCGAAGCCCTGCTCGAACGGATTGCCACTGTCAATGCCGATCCAGCCATCCACGGCCAGATGGTGCAACTGCCGCTGCCGCCTCAGATCGACGAGACACGCGTCATGACCGCCGTGTCGCCGGCCAAGGATATCGACGGCCTGCACCCGCAGAATCTCGGGCTGCTGCTGTCGGGTAAACCGGGCCTCCTGCCCTGCACCCCGGCCGCCATCCTCGCGCTTCTGCAGGACAATTCCGTTCCGCTTACGGGACGCCGGGTGGCCATCATCGGCCGCGGCCAGCTCGTCGGTCGCCCGCTTGCCATGCTTCTTTCGGCTCGGGGAATCGATGCGACGGTGACCCTGCTGCATAGCGGCTCTCGGGATATCGCCGAGGACGTCAGGCGCGCCGATATCGTCATCGCCGCCCTTGGCCAACCCGGTTTCGTCACCGCAGACATGGTCAAACCCGGTGCCGCCGTCGTCGGCGTCGGCATCAGCTACGGCGCAGAAGGTTCGATGGTCTCGGACGTGGCCGCCGATGTCGCTGAGGTCGCAGGTTGGGTAACGCCGCCGCAGGGTTCGGTCGGCGCGCTCACCCGTGCGATGCTGCTGCGCAACCTGCTACAGATCGCCGCCGCCTAGACCGGTTCACATCAGGAACTGGATATGCAGCCGGCCGTGATGCGGCGAGGTCGAAACATGGGCTTCAACGCCGAACACGTCGGCGATCGTCTTCTCGGTCAGAATATCGGTGGGCGGACCGAAGGCGACAAGGCGTCCTTCGGAAAGCACGGCGATCACATCGCAGAACCGGGCGGCGAGGTTGAGATCGTGGATCGCAACGACCGTCGTCAGCGGCAGCTCCGAGACGAGCCGCAGGATGTCGATCTGATGCTGGATGTCGAGATGGTTGGTCGGTTCGTCGAGGATCAGCACCGACGGCGACTGTGCGAGCGCCCGGGCCAACTGCACGCGCTGACGCTCGCCCCCCGACAGCGTATGCCAGAACTGCTCGCGGCGATCATCCAGCCCGACGCGGACCAGAGCCTCGGTCACGATCCGGTCGTCCTCTTGCGTCCAGGGCGACAGCGCCGACCGGTATGGCGTGCGTCCAAGCCGGACCACGTCGATGACGGTGACATTTGCTTCGGTTGCCGAATGCTGTTCGACAACGGAAACGCGCCGGGCGAGCTCGCGTCGTGCGAAACCGCTCATCGGCTTTCCGTCGAGCGTGACCTTGCCGGCGGCGGGCGCCCTCAGACCCGCCAGCAGTCGGATCAGTGACGACTTGCCGGAACCATTAGGCCCGATCAGCCCGAGCGTCCGGCCCTCATCGACCGAAACCGTGACGCCATCGAGGATGACCTTGCGTCCGGCAAGCCAGCTCACGGCAGTTGCGGCCAGGACCGGGGCGGATACGGGATCGGATGTCATGCGACCCTCCGTGCCCGATAGAGAATGACGCAAAAGAAGGGAACACCGACCAGCGCCGTCACCACCCCGATCGGCAGGATCTGCGGTGCGATGACGATGCGCGACACGATATCGGCGAGCACCATGAACAACGCACCGATCAGCGCACAGGCAGGCAGAAGCCGGATATGGCCGGGACCGACGATAAACCGGGCCGCATGCGGAATGACGAGACCGACAAAGCCGATCGCGCCGACCATGCTGACGATCGTCGCCGTCATCAGCGCCGTGACAAGCAGCAGCACCACGCGCACCCGTCGGACCGCGATGCCGAGCGACCGCGCCGCATCCTCGCCGAAGGTAAACGCATCGAGCGCCCGCGCATGCCAGATGCAGACGATGAGCCCGATGGTGACGACCGATGCGGCAAGCGTCACCTCCGGCCAGCGGACGCCGGCAAGGCTGCCGAGCAACCAGAACATCACGCTGCGTGCCTGTTCGGCATTGGCAGACGTCGAGACAATGTAGGAGGTGAGCGCATTGAACAATTGCGATGCGGCAACGCCCGCAAGAATCGTCCGGTCAGCCGTCTGGCGCCCGCTCGACAGCATCACCACGAAGACAAAGGCGATCAGCGCGCCGGCAAAGGCTCCGGCGGAAAGCGAGATCGCGCCCGCCCCGAACCCGAGCAGCATGACGCTGACCGCACCGGTCGAGGCTCCAGCCGAAATGCCGAGAACATAGGGTTCGGCCAGCGAGTTCCGCAGCAGAGACTGCAGAATCGCCCCCGATAGCGCCAGTCCGGCGCCGCAGAATGCCGCGACCAGCGACCGCGACAGGCGATAATCCCAGATCACCGCTTCCTGGATGCGCGGCAAGGCCACGGCCGTAAAGCCGAGCCGGTTCGTCACCGCCGCAATCGTCGTCTCCATGGGAATGGTCATCTCACCGATCGCCACCCCGGCAACGATGGCGACGAGGAGCGCTAAGAGCACCAGGAACACGCCTGCGGCACCTAGCGCCCAACGTCCGATACGGGATCGCGTCACTTGGGGCGCCTGGGCAGGTCGGGCAAATTCGCCTCATCGACGATGGCGGAAACAGGGAAAGATATCATCTCCCGCCGCACCCTAGTTCGCAAGGCCGAAGGACTGGATGCCCCGGGCGAGTGTCTCGATGCCCTCGATCGTGCGGATCGTCGGGTTCATCGACTGGGCGTCCATCATCACGAAACGTCTGTTTTTCACAGCGTCCAGCTGGCTGACGACGGGATCGGTTTCGAGGAACTTGATCTTCACGGCCGGATCATCCGCGGCATAGCGGCGACGGTCCATGGTGGCGACGACGATGACGGAGGGGTTGGCCTCAGCAATCGTTTCCCAGCCCACCAGCGGCCATTCTTCTTCCGTCGTCACCACATTGCGGGCGCCGATCGTTTGAAGGATGTAGGCCGGTGCGCTGTTCTTGCCGGCGATAAAGGCATCGCCCTTGGTTTCCTTGCTGGAATACCAGAAGACGATCGGCAGGTTCTTCGTCTCCGCGCCCTTGATCGATGCGACGGCTGCGGCTTCGCGCCGTTTCAGGTCTGCGATCAGGGCGGTACCCTTATCCTCGACATCGAAGATCTTCGAAAGCTCTGAAATCTCGCGGTAGATCAGGTCCATCTTGAACAGTTCGTTGCGAACGCCGTCACCGCCATCGACATTGGTCTTGGCGACGCAATCGGCGGGCGAGACATAGGTGTTGATGCCGAGATCGGAAAACTGCTCGCGCTTGCCGACGGATCCCATCGGCCCGACATGCCACTCGAACTCCGCAGCGACCAGATCCGGTTCGAGACTGACGACCGATTCAAAGCTCGGATCGTTGTCGGCAAGCCGCTTGATCTTCGCATCCACCCCGGCATAGGGCGCAAGCACCGGCCCGACCCAGACCGCGGTGCCCGCCACCTTCTCGGCCAACCCGAGCGAATAAAGTACTTCGGTCATGCCCTGACCGATCGAGACGATCTTCTCGGGCGCCTTGTCGAACGTGACGGGGCGACCGCAATTCTCGATCGTCAGCGGGTAGCTGGTCGGTGCGGCAAAGGCGAATGTGGGAAGTGCCGCAACTAAGGCGGCGATAAGCCCTGATTTCATGTCCTGTCCTTTAATGATCGGAAATAAGGGCAGGACGACCTGAAGCCGCATCGCGGCTCGACGTCGACATGGCGCACGAGCGCATTGCTTGCGTCATAATCATCTCCCTGCCGGAACCCCTCGTCCGGTGTTGGTTGTCCATGCCACGGCAGGTCTCCTGACTTGCGGCTCGAACGCCTTCCATCGCCTTCCCGATCGGATGATCAGTGGTATCGATGGCTGGCTCGCCGCTTACAGTTGCGAGGGCAGTCGCGGACTTGGCCCGAAAGCCTCACCGCATTCCCTTTTCATCTGCGATTGCAGAACCGTAGCGCCCCAACTGATAGGGAACACGCCGATGCTTGTCCAGAGCGATCCCCGCGCGATCTCTGCCGTTGGCGAGTGTAATAGTATAACATACCGCTTTACGCAACGGTCTATTTTGAATAGGTCGCGACCTTTGTGAGGCGTTCAATTCAGGGATGCTGTACATTAAATCGCGATCACATCGCCCTCACCCTACTCCTGCCTCTTTGGCCTGACAGCGCTCTGGTCTATGACCTTGCGGACAGATAGCCTGCGGGGCGATTCGCCGTCCTTCTGGTATGGGACGACCGGAAGGAGCTGAAGGAGACGAAGATGACGGATATTAAGAGCGGCTTGACCGAATTGAAACCGCAGATAACCGTGATCGGTGTCGGAGGCGGTGGCGGTAACGCGATCAACAACATGATCACGGAAAATCTCCACGGCGTGGAATTCATCGCCGCCAATACGGATGCCCAGGTTCTGGCGACATCCAAGGCGTCGCGCCGCATCCAGCTGGGTGCGCAGGTGACCGAAGGTCTCGGTGCTGGCTCGCTGCCGGATATCGGGCGCGCGGCCGCCGAAGAGTCGATCGACGAGATCATGGATCATCTCGCCGGCTCGCACATGTGCTTCGTCACCGCCGGCATGGGCGGTGGCACCGGAACGGGTGCGGCCCCCGCGATTGCACGCGCAGCACGCTCTGCCGGTATCCTGACAGTCGCGGTTGTCACAAAACCCTTCTCGTTTGAAGGGCACCGCCGCATGAAGACGGCCAACGAGGGTATCGAAGCCCTGCGTGAAGCCGCCGATACGGTCATCGTCATTCCGAACCAGAACCTGTTTCGCATTGCCGACGCCAAGACCAGCTTCGCCGACGCCTTCATGATCGCGGACCGCGTGCTTTTTTCGGGCGTCAGCTGCATCACCGACCTGATCGTCAAGGAAGGCCTGATCAACCTCGACTTCGCCGACGTGAAATCGGTGATGAAGGGCATGGGTCGTGCGATGATGGGAACCGGCGAGGCATCCGGCGATGGCCGCGCGCTGATCGCCGCCGAAGCCGCAATCGCCAATCCGCTGCTCGACGACATCTCGATGAAGGGCGCCAAGGGCGTGCTCATCTCGATCTCAGGCGGTACCGACATGACACTGTTCGAAGTCGACGAAGCTGCGAGCCGCATCCGTGACGAAGTCGAAGCCGAGGCCGACATCGTCGTCGGCGCGATCTTCGACAAGAACCTCGACGGCAAGTTCCGCGTGTCGGTCGTCGCAACCGGCCTCAACGGCAACCAGCAGGGCTCTTCGTCCCCGACTGCGCAGTACTAAGACCAGTCTCAGCCAATAAAAAAAGCGCTCCGTGGACATCCGCGGAGCGTTTTTTGTTTGTCGGATCCGAAGAAATCAGCTTCTCGGCTTGAGGTTCTCAGGATCGTAGAGCGGCTTGTAACCAACCGCTGCGACTTCCACCGGGAACGCCTCGTTGAAATAATCCACCGTCAGTTTCCGGCCGACCTGGCAATGCGACCAAGGCAGATAGGCGAGCGCGATATTCTTGCCGATGGTCGGGCCGTAGGCGATCGAGGTCGTATAGGAACGCCGTCCAAGGTCGTCGATTAGAACCTCGCCCGTGTCAGGATCCATCACCGGCAGCGAGCCGACCGGATAGCGGGCGACACCGGACGCATCGACATTGTCGGTCATCAAGAGCGTGCAGAGCATCGCCGGCTGATGGTCGCGGGCCTTGTATTCGAGATGCTTCGCCTTGCCGCAAAAATCGGCTTCCTTGACCTTCGGACGGGCAAGATCCGCTTCGATCAGGTTGTACTGGGTCAGGAGATCGCCGTTCTGCAGGCGCAGGCTCTTTTCCATGCGGCGTGAGTTGGCATAGGTCTCGACGCCGAAGGCCATCACGCCGGTAGCGCGCAGCGCGTCCCAGACGGCAACGCCGTCCTCGTATTTCATATGCAGTTCCCAGCCCTGCTCGCCCACATAGGAGATGCGGAATGCCGTGACATGCTTGCCGGCGATCTCGATAGGCTTGATCGCGGCGAAGGCGAAGTTCTCGACATTAAGACCATCGGGGTCGGCCACGACCTTCTTCAGCGTCTCGCGCGCGTTCGGGCCCCAGATGCCGATGGTGATGAACTGTTCCGAGACATCGGTGATGGTGACGTCGAGGCCACGATCCTGCGCGACACGCTTCATGTAGAGCAGGTCCCGCGGGCCGGCATCGGCGCCGTTGACGAGACGGCCGCGGTCAGCCAGACGGAAGACGGTGAAATCTGCCCGCACCATGCCCTCGTCGTCGAGGAAGTGGGTGTAGATACCCTTGCCGATATTGCCGTCGCCACCGATCTTGGCCGCACACAGCCATTCGAGCAGCTCGACATGGTCGGGCCCCTCGATATCGACCATGTGGAAATGCGACAGGTTGACGATGCCGCAATCCTCGCTCATCGCCAGATGCTCGGCATTCGACACGCGCCAGAAGTGGCGGCTGTCCCACTCGTTTTCGCGCTTCGGCACCCGGTCGCCGTATTTCTCCAGCAGATGCTCGTTGGCCGCGTAGCCGTGGGCACGCTCCCAGCCGCCGAGTTCCATGAAGTAACCGCCGAGTTCCTGTTCGCGGTCGTGGAACGGCGAACGCTTGGCGCCGCGGCCCGTCGCATAGGGTTCGCGCGGATGAACGGCCGGGAAATAGATCTTCTGGGCCGCCTCAAAGGTGCGCCCCTCGATGAACTCTTCCGTCAGCTGATGCGGATAGAAGCGCGCGTAATCAATCGAGTTGTGGTCGATCTCGGTGCGGCCGTCGGTCATCCAGTCGGCGATCAGCTTGCCATAGGCCGGGCCGTCCTTGACCCAGATGGCAACGCAGTACCAGAGCCCGCGCACCTTCTGGCTTTCGCCGCAGGAGGCACCGCCGCCGGCCGACACCTGCAAGAGGCCGTTGAACGAATGCCCTTCGTTATAGCCGAGTTCGCCGAGGATCGGCGTCAGCTCGATCGCCTTTTCCAGCGGCTCGATGATCTGTTCCATGTCGAGATCGCGCTGCGACGGCGACAGGCGCGCTTCGTGCTTTTCAAGAATGTCGCGGGGATGACAGAGGCGCGGATGGGTGGTCTCGTAGTAACCCCACTCGATCTGCCCGCCCTCGGTCGTTTTCGGATCGCCGGTGTCGCGCATATAGGCCGAATTGCCCTGGTCGCGCAAAAGCGGATAGCCGATTTCCTTGCCGGTGCCTTCGAACTCGTTATAGGGCCCGAAGAAGGTCAGCGGATGATCGACCGGCATGACCGGCAGATCCTCGCCCGCCATCTCGGCAATCAGCCGGCCCCAGATGCCGGCGCAGACGACGACATGGTCGGCCATGATCGTGCCGCGGTGGGTGACGACGCCCTTGATGCGGCCGCCCTCGATAATCAGAGACTGCGCCGCCGTATTGCCGAATACCTTGAGCTTTCCGGCTTTTTCGGCGGCGTCCACCAGCTTGCCGGCGACAGTCTGCGAGCGCGGAATGACAAGGCCTGCATCCGGATCGAACAGACCGCCCTGCACCTGATCCTCTTCGATCAGCGGGAACATCGCCTTGATCTCGGACGGCGAGACGTAATGCGCCCGGGTGCCGAAGGCCTTGGCAGAGGTCAGCTTGCGCTTGATCTCTTCCATCCAGGCATCGTCGCCGGTGCGCGCGACTTCGAGACCGCCGATGCGGGCGTAGTGCCCCATCTTCTCGTAGAAATCCACCGAATACTGGGTGGTCCAGACCGACAGGTAGTCATGGCTGGTCGTGTAGCAGAAGTCCGAGGCATGCGCGGTCGACCCGATATCGGTCGGGACCCCAGACTTGTCGATGCCGACGATATCATCCCAGCCGCGCTCGACAAGGTGGTGCGCGATCGACGCACCGACGATGCCACCGAGCCCGATGATGACGACCTTAGCCTTTTGCGGAAATTCTGCCATTGCATGCCCCAACCGAGTGAAGCCGCGATACTAGAGGGACAGACGCGACAGGTCACCTCAGATTACGACATCAAAAACTGTTGCAGCGCCACGCACGCCCGAAGAGGTATATGAGGAACTTCTTGGCCCCTTCTCCTGTTTAGCACTCGATAAAATGGTAACAGGGGCAATCACATGAAATTCAGAGCATTGAAGGCGGTGACCGCTGTCGGTCTTGCCTGCCTGATGCTGGCGGGCTGCGTCAGCGAAGGCGGCACCTACACCGAGTATCGTTCGTCCGATCGCTACGACCGGTTCAACCGTTACGACGGTCCGAACTACCGTTACCGTCATCACCGCGACCGCGATCGCCACCACGGCCGTCACGACGGCCGCCGGCCCGACCGTGACAACGATCGCCCGCATCGTGACTGGAACCGCGGCGACCCCCCGGAGCGCCCCGGCTACATCCGCAACGACCGCGACGGCCGCAATGATCGGGGTGGTCGCGATGGCCGTGACCGTTCCAGCGGTCGTGGCGGACCGGACCGTTCAGACCGCGGCTCACGCGGCGATCGCGTCGTCGTCCCGCAGAACTAAAGTGATCCGTCATCGACGCAATCTCGTACCATGTATGGCATAAACCAACGGAGGAACTATCCATGAGCATATTCAGCAAGATCAAGGACGCCATCTTCGGTCATCCTGCCGCGGCAGCACCGGCTTCGCCGACAGGCGCAGAGCCGACACCGACGTCCATGGCAACGCCAGAACCTGCTGCGACCACAGCCCCGCCGGTCGGCGGAACAGCCCAGGCTGCTCCGAAGACTGCAGGCGCACCGCCAGTCGCAACTCCAGGCTCGACCTCTGCCACGATGCAGACCGTCGATATCGCACCGGTCCTCGACGCAGCCGTCAAGAAGAGCGGCCAGAAGCTCGACTGGAAGCATTCGATCGTCGACCTGATGAAGGCGCTCGGCATGGACGCGAGCCTTTCGGAGCGCAAGGAACTGGCCGACGAACTCGGCTACACCGGCGACCAGAGCGATTCCGCCACGATGAACATGTGGCTGCACAAGGCGCTGCTGAAGAAGCTGTCCGAAAACGGCGGCAAGGTGCCTGCCGAACTTCTCGATTAATGGTTTCGGGCGCTCCACTGCGGGCGCCCGAATTTCCAACTGATGAAAATGCTTGCGATTCCCGTCATCCGGACGGTTGAGACATGACGAAGGCCCGGCTGAGACCGGCTTCCGCGTCATGTCTCAGTAGGCGAGAGACGTACTCCAAAGAAAAATGTCCTGCTGGTCGGTATCCGTCAGTCGATCGGCATCAGTCTCCTCGACCTTCTGCGTCTTGAGCCGTGGCAATGCCGCGGCTTCTTCTTTTCGGTCACCGGCCAACTGCCTTGTCGATCCGAACAGATCGATCCCAAATATCGAAAAGCCGCCACCAATCATCACGCTCTCCATTCCTTCCCGATCTTTGATGTGTAATGTCGCGTCAGAGGGAGTCGTGAACAATATTGCCTGCGAGAACCCTGGACTAAATTTTGCCGCGCGAAGGGATAAACGTGCTCCGTTTCCGATGCCTTGGAAAAAGCCCGTTTTTGCAAGCGCAGCGCCTATCGATTTTTGATTCAACGACGTGCCGTGCGAATTTAAGAGAGCGGCCGCGTCTAACCGAAGTGACTGACAGTGACAGCATCGAAGACGTCTGAACGGCCTGAACCAACACGATCTTCAATCGTCATTATCGGCGGCGGCGTGACCGGGGCAGCGGTCGCTTTCCATCTCGCGACGGGCCACAAGGCGGACGCCGTCGACATCACCATTTTCGAGCCGCGTGCCGAAATCGGCAGGGGCCTCGCGTACGATACGCGGGACCCGGTGCACCGGATCAACGTCCCGGCAACGCGAATGAGCATACTTCCTGGCGATCCCGAGCATTTTTCGAGATGGATGGAAACGACCGGCTCCGTTGCGGACGATGAGGCGGCATTTCGCGCCGATGGCAACGTGTTTCCGCGCCGGGGCATCTTCGGAAACTATGTCCTGTCCAACCTTCAACCTCTTTTGGCATCCGGAGCCGTCCGCCATATCTGCGCCGCGGTGACCGGCGTCGAAAAGCGGCACGACCAATGGCATGTCACCGATACCACCGGGCAGACGCTGGTTGCCGATATCCTGGTGATCGCTGCCACCCACCCTGCTCCGGTTGCCCCACGCTCCTTGAGACGACTGGCCGAGCATCCGCGCTATGTCGCGGACCCGACAGCGCCAAACGCATTGGCGCCGATCCGGGCCGACGATCGGGTCCTCGTCGTCGGCAACGGGCTG
This sequence comes from Rhizobium sp. Leaf306, assembly GCF_001423425.1. Taxonomy (GTDB): domain Bacteria; phylum Pseudomonadota; class Alphaproteobacteria; order Rhizobiales; family Rhizobiaceae; genus Neorhizobium; species Neorhizobium soli. Next base: position 27,140 of record NZ_LMNX01000002.1, on the reverse strand, counting down.
ACCTCCGCGGATGTCATCGCCTCGTTGAAGCGTTGCGGGCATAGCGGCAGCATTACTGCCCTTTCGCGCCGTGGCCTGCGCTCGCGCGGACACGCCACCTTTGCGCAAGAGCCGTTCGGCGACTTTCTCGACCATCCCGCCACAAGCGCATCCGAGATCCTGTACCGCGTGCGGGCCGCGATCAGGGAAGCGCAGGCAGAGGGTCAGACCTGGCATGCGGTTCTCGACCAGTTGCGCTCGCAAGGCGGCGGCATCTGGAAGCATCTGCCGCTCGAGGCACGCCGCCGGATCGTGCGACACCTGCGTCCCTATTGGGACGTCCACCGCTTCCGGATTGCGCCGCAGGTGGAAGACGTGCTCGACGCGGAGGCGGCAGCCGGCAGGCTCGACATCCTCGCCGCAGGCATCGTCGACGTCAGCACCGACGGAGACATCATCGATGTCACCATCAAGCGGCGCGGGAAGAATGGTGTCGAAGTCCGCCAGTTCGATGCCGTCGCGGTCACGACCGGCCCGGCCCACGGCAACGTGCTGCAGAGCCAGCAATGGCTGCGGCAACTCGGCGATCACGGCTTTCTGCACCTCGATCCGACGGGGCTTGGTCTTTCCTGCAACGAGCAGTCCAACGCGATAGACGCGGATGGCAAGACCGAACCAAGGCTTTTCATCGCCGGACCGCTGGCACGCGGACATTTTGGCGAGTTGATGGGCTTTCCGCAGGTTGCGGAACATGCGCTGCTCGTCGCCGATTCGATTGCAGCAAACCTCTGAGTTCACCGCCATACGGAGCCGGCTGAGAGCCGGCCCCTCGGTTCACTGAAATCAGCGGCCGGTCACGCGTATCGCGCCTGCTTCGCCAAAACTCTTCTGCACCGCCGCCATCTTGCTCTCAGTGATATCGGCGGAAACCTCGATCTCGCCCTCCAGCGGGCCATCGGTGCGCTCTCCGCCATCATGCGACGCATCGCCGCCCGACGGCGCGGATCCGACCGTGTTGTCGGCACCGACGGATTGGATGAAGATATCCGGACGCGAGATTCCGTGCTGCTGAACCAGATGTTCGACCGCAAGGTCTGCGGCCGCACGGGTGTCGAAAGTCGCTCGAATGGTAGTCGTGCTGTCGTCAGCCATGAAACTGTCTCCTGTTGATGATCACCAGAAGCAAACGCCTTCAAAGCCCGCTTGTTTCCCTCATGCACAGGAAGCTGGGCAGAGAGCTTGGATATTTGTCGCAAGACTGCTATGTTCTCTTTTTGTTTCTATCTTCCAGCAAACCGCACGCCCGCATGAATGTCACGGTCCCCATATCCACCCGCAAGATCATCCATGTCGACATGGATGCCTTCTACGCCTCCGTCGAGCAGCGCGACAATCCTGACCTGCGCGGCAGGCCGCTGGCGGTCGGCGGATCTGCGGCGCGCGGCGTGGTGGCGGCCGCAAGCTACGAGGCGCGCGCCTTCGGCGTTCACTCCGCCATGCCCTCCGTCACGGCCAAGCGCAAATGTCCAGACCTGATCTTCGTGCCGCCGCGCTTCGAGGTCTACAAGTCGGTGTCCCGGCAAATCCGGGAGATCTTTGCGGAATACACGCCGCTGATCGAACCGCTGTCGCTTGATGAGGCCTATCTCGACGTTACCGAGAACCTGAAAGGCATGGAGATCGCAACCGAGATCGCGCTGGAGATCCGTGCCAAGATCAAGCAGGTCACCGGCCTCAACGCATCGGCCGGCATCTCCTACAACAAGTTCCTCGCCAAGATGGCAAGCGACCTCAACAAGCCGAACGGTCAGGCCGTGATCACGCCAAAGAACGGCCCGGGCTTCGTGGAATCGCTGCCGGTCAAGAAATTCCACGGCGTCGGGCCGGCGACTGCCGAGCGGATGAAAAAATACGGCATCGAGACGGGTGCTGACCTCAAGTCGAAGTCGCTGCAGTTTCTCGCCGAGAGCTTTGGCAAATCCGGACCCTATTTCTACGGCATCGCCCGCGGCATCGACGAGCGCCAGGTCCGCCCCGACCGGATCCGCAAATCCGTCGGCGCCGAGGATACGTTCGTCGAGGATATCGACGCCCTCGACCTTGCGACCGCCGAACTGAGGCCACTTGCCGAAAAGGTCTGGCGCCACTGCGAAGCGCATCGCATTTCGGGCAAGACGGTCACCGTGAAGATCAAATATTCCGACTTCACCCAGGCGACACGCAGCCGCACGGCGTCCCTCCCCTATGCAAGCGTCGCGGAAGTGCTGGCGGCGGCATCCGGGCTCCTGGCAACCGTCTATCCGTTCCGGCGTTCGGTAAGGCTGCTGGGTGTGTCCCTCTCGTCGCTGGTCGGCGCCGGGCCGGATGATGTGGAACAACCGCAGCTCGGTCTCGATTTATAATCGACAAGCACATCAAGAGCGCCGGGTAAGGACTTCGACATGAGCAATCCCACCATCCGCGTCATCGACCTCGAGACCGGCGGCAACGGACCGAACGACGTCTGCGAGATCGGCTGGCAGGATGTCACCCAAGGGGCAGACGGAAGATGGCAGGTCGACGAGGACCGCGGTGCACTTCTGGTCAATCCCGGCCGTCCGATGTCGCCCGACACGATCGCGATCCATCACATCCTTGACAGCCATGTCGCCGACGCGCCGTTCTGGAAAGATATCGCACCGACTGTCCTGCGTCCCCCGCACCGGATCGAAGCGCTTGCCGCCCATCGCGCCGCCTTCGAACAGCGATACTGTACACCGCGGCTAACGGGCGGCCTGCCCTGGATCTGCACCTGGAAATGCAGCCTGCGGGTCTGGCCCGAACTGCCGCGGTTCTCCAACCAGATGCTGCGCTACCTGCGCATGCCCGAAGGTCTGGTCCACGAGATCGGCCTGCCGGCGCATCGCGCCATGCCTGATGCCTATGTCACGGCGCACCACCTGCGCGACCTCCTCAACGAGGCATCACTCGGAGACCTCCTGGCCTGGAGCAGCGAGCCGGGTCTGCTGCCGCGCGTGCCATCAGGCGCGGATCGCGGCAAGCCCTGGGACCGGATCAGCGAAGATGCGCTTCGGGACCTCGCGGAAGACCGGGATATCGATATCCGCTTCAGCGCCCGCACCGAACTGACGCGCCGCGGTGAACAACCACAGCCGCCCGTCGTTGACTCGCCGCAGGGAACGCTCCTGTAATCGGTATGGCGAAAACCGGGGTTGGACGATGAGCGAGACGTATCCTGACACACCCGACGGCAAATACTTCGTCGTCCGCGGCAGGCTCTGGCGTCGAAGCAACCCGGCGCTGGACGCGGAGACGCGTCAACGCCTGGTCTCGGACCTGATGTCGGCACGCCGGGCCGTCCGCGATGCGAAAGGCAAACCCGACGCGATGGCCGAAGCGCGCCGGCGGGTCGACGATGCCAAGGTTCAGCTTGGCGAACGCGGCCCTGTCTGGTGGGATGACGGCGAGCCCGATCTCAACCGGCATATGGCCAAGAACACGCCCTATGCGGACTGGTTCGCGCAACTGAAAGATTGATATAGCAAGCCCGCATCCCAGATCTCGACTTTCAAAGACCCGTTCGAAACCTGACCCAGAAGGTTCAATCCCAGTGAAGACGCTTCAGCCGCTGATCCTGACAGCCCGTATTGCGGAAGGCGACAGAGCGCCTTTCGATCTGTTGCGGAAAACCCATTTCCCGCCGGACCGGAATTTCCTCGATGCGCATCTGACGATGTTTCATCGGCTACCCGGCGAATATACGGAGCGGATCGTCGAGCACCTCAAACGGGTCGCCGAGGCTGGGTCATCGATCAAAGCCGAGGTCAGCGGCGTCCGCCATCTCGGTGCGGGCGTCGCCTTCACGATCGACAGTGCCGCGCTTCAGGATGTGCGAGCCCAGTTGAAGGAGGCCTTCCTACCATGGCTCGGTCCGCAGGATATGCAGAAATGGCAGCCGCATATCACGATCCAGAACAAGGTATCGAAGGACCGGGCCGACCGGCTGTATCAGGAGCTTCGTGCGGAGTTTCAGCCATACACAATCGAGATTACAGGTGTTGATCTGTGGAAATACCTCGATGGACCCTGGCAGCATGAAAGCTCCGCGATATTTGCGGAAGATCGAGACGCCGTTGTTTCCGGTCGCGATCAAAGCGAGCGTGCCGGCGTCCAAAGCCATATCAAGGAATGAAAACTGATGCCCGGAGCGTTCAAATCTATCTTCGTCCTCGCCTTCGATCTCGATGAGAGAGGGCAGACCGTTCCGGCGTTCGCGGTAAGGGAAGCACAAGACGAGACGGCTGGGATCGATGAGGCCCGCGAACTCGGCGATCGACATGCCGGAGCGGTTGTCTGGAAGCGCGAGGCATCGCCAGCTGTCGGGGAGGAAGGCGAACCGGTGATTATCTTTCAAACCGGAACGATCGGCGATTTCAACTGAGACGCCAGCCCGTCTATTCGGGCCGCAGAAGAATGGCGGACGGTTGCCCGTCCGCCATGAAGGTTACATCTGAACCTTGGCATTGTCGCCCATGTCGGGCTTCGAACTGGAAACGGCGGCTGCCGCCATCTTGATGTAGCTGATGACTGTGCCAGGGCTATCCCAGTATTCCGCTGCTGACGGCGTGATCTTCAGGACGCGGATCGAAGGATCCTCGGGGCTGTCCCACCAGGCCTTTGCCGGTGTCGCCCAGAGGTCGCGGATCTTCTCGCGATCGTTCTGCACTTCTGCCGTCGCCGAAATGGACACGTATTTCTGGCCCTTGGAATCGGCAAACGCCAAGCAAACGTTCGGGTAGCGCGCGATTTCCTCGTCCTTGTGGCTTGCCACATCCGTCAGAAAGTAGAACGCATTCTCAAGACGCTCGGCATAGGCCGCCATCGGCCGAGCCCGCAGATCCGTACCCGACTGGGTCGTGAGCATGCAAAATCCGATCTTCTCCGCAAGGTCCCAGACCTTCTCGTGTTCGTCTTCGATGTGAGCCATGCGATTTCTCCTTTTGATGACGCGGGTCAACTGGCGAGCTTGGCTTCTGTTCCAGACCCGCCGATATCTTGCACCGGAAACGTGCAGCGGCAGGAACAGGATGACCGGGGCGCCGTTTATCTAACTCAAGGTCCGATCTCGTGAGCGCCTGCAACGGCGCTTGAACGAGGTTGAGGCGACTTGGCAGACACTGACGAAACGGGAAGGAACCGGTTCATGACCGATCAGGAAACCTCGACCAAGAAACTCGCGATGAAGTATCTCGAACTCGGCGGCACACGCCGCGCGAAGCTCGATGACAACATCGCCGACGTCCGCAAGTGGGATGACGAACCGGCCGAGGCAGACGAGTTCTGGAAGACGCAGATCGAGCCGCTGGAAGCCGCGCGCCTGCGCGAAGTCGAGACGCATCTTCCGACCATCAACTCCGACTAACGACGCCTACCCAATACCGTGGAGTTCGGGCATAGTGCGATGAAGAAGCGACCTACACGCGCGTATCTCGGATATGTCAGACATGGCAGGCACTGAAACCAGTCTTCTCGCATCGCTGCCGAACGGGTTCCGTGCGGCAGTGATCGGGGCAAGCGGCGGTATCGGTTCCGCGATCTGCGAGTGTCTGCAAAACGAGCCGCATCTCGGCGAACTGATCGCCTTTTCCCGCAGCCGCGACGGTCTGGACTTCGCCGACGAGACGAGCGTGGCGGACGCTGCAGGCTCGATCTCGGCAAAGCCGATCCACCTCCTCATTTGCGCCACCGGCATCCTGACGACCGATGGCCGCGGCCCGGAAAAGTCTCTGCGGCAGCTCAATCCCGAAACGATGATGGCCCAGTTCCGCACCAACGCCGTCGGCCCCGCCCTTGTCGCGAAACACTTTCTCCCACTGTTTGATCGCGAAACCCGCTCGATCGCCGCATTCCTGTCGGCCCGTGTCGGATCGATCGGCGACAACCGCCTCGGAGGCTGGGTGTCCTACAGATCCGCCAAGGCGGCGCTCAACCAGATTGTCCGCACCGTTTCAATCGAATATGGCCGCACCCATCCGGCAGCGGTCGTCACCGCCATTCATCCGGGGACGGTTCGCACGGGTCTATCAGACCCCTATTCACGCGGTCACAACACGGTCAGCCCGGAACAGGCGGCAGCGTCGATCCTCTCAACGCTGAACAGCCTCGCCCCGGAGCATTCCGGCTCCTTCGTCGCCTATGATGGAAGCAGCATTCCCTGGTGAGATAGAGCGGTCAGGGTTTAGCTGACGCCGCGCGCTCCGCGACGCGCCGCCGGATTCTTGCGGCCATCGCCGGATCGACCGGGTTGTAGACCATCATGCCGAGATCCGGCCGACCGTCGACGGAGAACGCGGAATATTCGAGCTCGACCGTGCCAAGGTCGGGATGTTCGATCCGCTTCAGGCCATCGCTTTGAAGCCTCACGTCGTTTTCACCCCAGAATGCCGCAAATTCCGGACTGGACTTCGAGAGCTCGTCGACGAGATCCGAAACCTCCGACATTGCGCCGGCCCGCGCGGCATCGGCGCGAAAGGCGCCGACGACAAACCGGGCGAGCCCTTCCCAGTCATGTTGCTTGGCGCGGAGCGACGGGCTCGAGAAAATCTGTCGCAGGAGGTTTCGCTGGCCTTCGGGCAGTTTCCCGTAGTCGGTCAGAACCACGGCCGCTGCCGCATTCCACGCCACCACGTCCCATGTCGCGGTCTTGACGAAAGCGGGGCTCGCATCGAGCGTATCCAGCAAACGCTGGAGCCTGGGCGTAATTCCCTCCGTGGACTTGTAGCGAACCTCCGGCGGCCGTCCGAGACCGAGCATGAAAAGGTGTTCGCGTTCCGGCTCCGTCAACATCAACCCGGACGCGATCCGGTTCAGCACGTCCGCCGAGGGCGCGCCGCCGCGGCCCTGCTCCAGCCACGTGTACCAAGTCGGGCTGATATTGGCGCGTTGAGCAACCTCCTCCCTGCGCAGCCCAGGCGTCCGTCGTCGTCCCGAAAACCCGAAGGCAGCAGGGTCGAGCCTCGTGCGGCGATCTTTCAGAAACGCTGCCAATGAATTCGGCGTGATGTCCGGCATCGATACCCTGTTAGCAATTATACCCTGATACGGTCACTACTTTAACGGAATAACAAGAGCGCAGATAGTCCCGGTGTGAAAGCAACTGGAGAATGACAATGCGTGTGTTTCTCACCGGAGCCACGGGCTTCATCGGCTCGGCACTGGTTCCTGAACTTCTCGACGCGGGCCACGAAGTCATCGGCATGACCCGCTCGCAGGCAGGCGCCGAAAAGCTGATCGCATCAGGGGTCGAGCCACATCTGGCGACGCTCGAAGACCTCGAAAGCATCGAACGCGGCGCCCGGAATGCGGATGCCGTCATCCATACGGCGTTCGACCACAACTTCGAACGCTTCGCCGAGAACTGCGAAAAGGACCGGCGGGTCATCGAAGCGCTGGGATCAGCCCTTACCGGCTCCGACCGCCCGCTGCTGATCACCTCGAGCATCGCGATGGGCGCGCGCGGCAAAGGCGAGCTCGCTGTCGAAGACGTCTTCGATACGGATCACCCAAACCCGCGCATTGCTTCTGAGCGCGCTGGAAACCGGCTTCTGGACGGAGGGATCAACGTCTCCGTGCTCCGTCTGCCGCAGGTCCACAACACGTTCAAGCAGGGCCTCATCTCGCCGCTCCTCGACATTGCCAGAGCAAAAGGCGTTTCAGCTCACGTGGGGGACGGAACGAACCGCTGGTCGGCCGGTCACCTTGGCGATGTTGCGCGCCTCTACCGCCTTGCCATCGAGAAAGCGGAACCAGGTGCGCGCTATCACGCGGTCGGAGATGAAGGCGTGGAGATGCGCCTCATCGCCGAAGCGCTGGGTCGCGGCTTGAATGCCCCTGTTGTTTCCATCTCAGCCGACGAGGCTTCGGAGCATTTTGGCGCGATGGCACGGTTCGTCGGTCTGGACATGAGGGCGTCGAGCGCGAAGACACAAGCAAAGCTCGACTGGCACCCGACCGGCCCGACGCTGATCTCCGACCTCGATGCGATGGTCTATTGATGGGCTAGCGAGCAATGCGCGCCGGCGCCTCACTGGATGAGGAGGACCGCAAGCGACAGGGCGAGCGCCGGAAGCATGACGACGGCGCCCAGCTTGAGAAAGCTCAGGGCGCCGATGTGCAACCCTTCGCGCTTCAACGCCGTCAGCCACAGAATGGTCGCGAGCGACCCGGTGACCGAGAGGTTGGGGCCGAGATCGACGCCGATCAGCACCGCGCCGGCGATCTTGTCGGACACATGCGCCAGTTCCACGGCGCTTCCGGCAACAAGGCCGGCCGGCAGATTGTTGACGAGGTTGGAGCCGAGCGCCACGACCGTGCCGGCGATCGCCGCCGTCTGGGCGGGATAGAGCGAGGCATTCTGGGTCAGCTGATGCGCCAAGGCATCGATCAGGCCCGTCCGGTTCAGGGCTTCGACCACGACGAACAGGCCGGCGACGAGCGGCAGCACGCTCCAGGACACGCCCTTCAGCGTTTCGACAGGGCTCTGCCGGGTGATCGCGAGAACAGCCGCCGTCGCGATGCAGCCGGCCACAAAGGTGGGCAACCCGAGATCGAAATGCAGCGCCGACGCGCCGAGCAGCAGGACCGCCGTCGCGCACAAGGCAATCCCTGTCAGCCTTGCGCTATGCGACAGCGGCACGCTTTCAACCACGGGGGGCACGCTGTCGGCCGCGATGGTCGAGCGCTGCGTCCAATAAAGCGCGATAAACGTCACGACGATTGAGACAATCGAGGGAAGACCGAACGTGGCGAGCCAGCGCGACAGAGGCGGCATCGTTCCGCCGCCGAAGATCACCAGATTGGCCGGGTTGGAGATGGGCAGCACGAAGCTTGCGGCATTGGCGATGAAGGCGCAGATGAGGAGGTACGGCATCGGATCCTTCACCTTTGCCGTGCGGCACGCCGCATAAACGGCAGGCGTCAGCACGACCGCGGTCGCATCATTCGACAGGAACGCGGTGACGACGATGCCGACCCCATAGATCAGGACGAACAATCGCTTCGGCGAGCCTTTTGCATAGGCGGTCGCAATCGATGCCAGCCAGTCGAACAGCCCTTCCCGTCTGGCAAGTTCCGATAAGAGCATCATGCCGATCAGGAACAAGTAGACGTCGAGACCCTTGGCGACGCCGGCCCAGGCATCCCAGGGGGCGATCAGGCCGAACGCCAGAAGCAGCGATGCGCCAAGCACGGCCCATATCGCTTCCGGCCAGGCAAACGGCCGGGTAATGACGCCGAGCGCTGTCAGGCCGGCGATGCTCCAGGTCAGGGTCAATGCGTTCATGGATGGTCCAACCGAAACGATCATGGTGCGACAGGGATCTCGCGATCGTCTCCTGCCTTGTTCGCACCTTTTTGGGAAGGGGCAATGCTCTTGCGCCCGGCGAGAAAGGCAGCAACTGCCAGCGCTGCGACACCGCCATGCACCCAGTAGGCAAGGCCATAGCCGCCGACATCCGTCAGCCAGCCGGCCACGACATTGCTGAGTGACGCACCGATGCCCTGAACGGTCATGACCGCAGCCAGTCCGACATTGAAACGACCGGTTCCCGCAAGGATCCGTTCCGCAGCAATCGGGGTGGCGATACCGATCAGGCCTGCGCCAACTCCATCGAGGATCTGCACCGGATAGATCACAGCGAAATTGCTAAAGGAGCCCGCAATCGCACCGCGGATCGGCAATGCAAGCAGCGCGATGAGGAAGACCGTCGCCAGCCCGAACCGCCGGATCAGGAAAGGCGCCGCTAAAGCCATGACGATCATCGACAGCTGCGACACGCCGGTCGTCACCGCCGTCGTCTGAAACGGCGTCCCGAGATGGATCGAGAAGTCCTGGGCAATGAGGCGGCTGATCGGCGCGTTGCCGAAGTGGAAGATCATCAGCGTCACGGCAAGCAGGATCAGCCCCTTGCTGCCCACGAGGACGGAATAGCCGGAGGGACCCGGCGCTCCATCGTCATGCGCCAGACCGCGCGCCGCGTTGTGATTGATCCGCTCCGGGTCGATCGCAAGCGCTGCCAGAATGGCGGCGACCGCCGTGACGATCATCAATCCGATGACACCGCTGACGCCGAAGTAGACCGTCGCTAAATAGATGCCGGCGAGCGAGACGACGTTGCCGAGATGGTTCCAGAATTCGTTTCGCGACACCTGACGGGAAAACGCCTTTTCGCCGACGAGGCCAAGCGTCAGCCCCATCAGCGCCGGACCGACGACGGCCCCAACGATGGCGGTTGCCGACTGACCGCCGAACACCGATGCATTTCCGGGGCTGGCAAGCGTCCACAAGGCTGCCGCCGTCACCAGGATCACCGGGATGATGATGAGCGTGCGTTTACGCTTGGAGGCATCCACCCACGCCCCAAACAGCGGCGTGGCGATCATTCCGAGTACACCGCCAAGCGTGGCGATGAAGCCGAGCGTCATCGGCGACCACCCGTGGGTAGCGAGAAACCCGTCGAGAAACGGTCCAAGCCCGTCGCGGGCGTCGGCGAGAAAGAAGTTGAGGACGGCAAGTGCCACCAGGGATCGATCAGTCAGGCCTGTCTGTAGGGTGGATCGCATGCCAGCCTCGCTTCATCATGCTACATGCTTGAAAATTGTGGCGTCCAACGCCGGTGGCGGACGCGGGGTTCCAGCGTGCCCGAAAGAAGATCGGGCAACGCTTTCCCGTTACAACCCTGCCGTCAGGGCTCCGCCACCAGGTTTTGCAACCAGGGCTTTACCCTTTTGGCGCAGGGGGTGTCGGCATATCACCGCGCGGACCGTCATACGGAGGGCCGCCGGCCGGGCCATGAGGCGGAGGGCCACCGGCAGGTCCGTGACGCGGAGGGCCGCCGGCCGGGCCGAGCGCTTCCATGCTACCGTCCTGACGAACGATGTAGGTCGCATGCAGGAAGCCGTTGTCGAAGCGACCCTGGACGCTGACGGCTTCGTTGAGATCGACAAGCTTGCCGTCGTCACCCGATGGCCCGGTTTCAACCAGTGCCCGTCCGCTGTCGTCCTGAACGACGAACTTGTTGCCGAATACCTCGGCTACCGTCCCCTTAACCGTCACCAGGCTGTCCTCCTTGACGGCGGAGATGGCGACCGGGTTCATGGGCGCAAGCTCGACGCTCGGCCCGGTCAGCTTCATTGCGCCGGCTCCGGCCGCGGCCCCGATGGCAAGGATCGCCAAGGCCGTGACGCCGAAGCTTGCCATACGCCGGTTGCCGGTCTTGTGCGGGGGCTTGGGTGCACGCGGCTTGTCGGCCGAACCATCCTTCTGGTCGACGGTCGTGTTGTTGTCCGAAATTGACATGGTCTTCTCCTGTTTTTGTATGCCAGGAGAGATTTATCAGCCGACGACCGATAACAGCCTGAACCTTGTGGTTCAGTTTGAGTTAAGCCTTGCCGCCATAGGACAGCGTCTCTCCACCACGGCAAACGGGTTGCACATGCGCGTACTTCTGGTCGAAGACGATACCGATCTTTCCAAACGCATCGCAGCCAGCCTGCGGGCCGAAAGTTTTGTCGTGGACATTGCAAAGAACGGCGAGGATGCCGAGCACGCAGGACTGACCGAACTCTACGACGTGGCCATTCTCGATCTGGGCCTACCGAAGATCGATGGCGTGTCGGTTCTGAAATCGTGGCGGGCTGCAGGGCGCACCCTCCCCGTCCTGATCCTGACCGCGCGCGACGGATGGCCGGACAAGGTCGAGAGCTTCAAGGCGGGCGCCGACGATTTCCTCACCAAGCCGTTCAAGATCGAGGAACTGGTGCTGCGCATGCGCGCCCTCGTCCGCCGCGCCACGGGCCATGCGTCCTCCAAAATCCTCTGCGGTCCCCTGGAGTTCGACGCCCAGCTCGGCACCTTCCAGTTCAATGGCCTGTCGCTGAAGCTGACCGCGCTGGAATGGCGCGTGCTCTCTTGCCTGATCCTGCGCAAGGACGTCATCGTCGATCGGCGCGAGCTGATCGAGCGCGTCTACGAAGGCGATGCCGAGGTCGATTCCAATTCGATAGAGGTGATCGTCGCGCGCCTGCGCCGCAAGATCGGCGCGGAACTGATCGAAACCGTTCGCGGCCGCGGCTACATGCTGACGGCAGCGCCATGAGCGGGCTCAACCTATCCGGCCAGGCGTCGATCGCCCGGCGGCTGGCCGGCTTTTCCATCATCTTCGTGACGGCGACGGTGATCGTCGCATCCGTCATTCTCTACCTGATCGTGGCGGGCGTGGTGAGGGAGCAGATCGATCAGCGGCTCGACACCCAGATCGAGGGATTGCGAAATGCACTGACCACCGACAGTGCCGGCGACGTCGTCCTCTCTGCAGACCTCGACGGCCCGCCATTCGATCGTCCGCGCTCCGGTTGGTACTGGCAGGTGTCCGACGATCGGACCCGCATAACCTCCCGGTCGCTGGCCGAGGAAACCCTGGAAAGCCCGCCCCGCCCCTTCGACTGGCGCCACGCGGCGGAGCCCAAGCCACATCCGGCCGATCGTGTCGCCTTCCGCGACGAGACACTGTATCTGCGCACGCTGGAAACGATGGTCGGAGATCGGACGGTCGAGATCATTGCATCGGCGCCGCAATCTTCCCTGAGCGCACCCGCCCGGCGGGCATTGCTGTGGCTGGTTCCTGCGATGCTTCTTTTGGGTGGCGTTCTCGTCGGCGGCATCCTGCTGCAGGTCCGCTACGGGCTTCGACCGCTGAGACAACTGACGTCAGACATCGCATCCATTTCCGCAGGCGCGCTGCCGCGGTTGCCGGATCAGGACGTCGAGGAGTTGCAGCCCGCCTCCCGCGAGATCAACCGCCTCGTGGACAAGAATGCCGAGAGGCTTGCCGAAACGCGCCTGCATTTCGCAAACCTCGCGCACGGCCTGAAGACTCCAGTCGCAAGCCTGCAACTGGCCCTCGATGACGCCAACGATCCCACCAACGAGATGCGCGATCTGGTCGACAGGATCGACCAGCGCATCCGCCACCATCTCGCCCGTGCCCGCAAGACTGCCTCCAGCGGCACCGTTTCGGCAACACAAGTGAACCCCCGCATAGACGATCTTGTGCTTGTCATGTCGCGCATCCACGCTGACCGGGGCATCTCGGTGCAATGCACGATCGAGCCGCAAATTTCGGTTGCCTGTGCGGCCGAGGATTTCGACGAGATCGTCGGCAATCTCCTCGACAACGCGTTCAAATGGGCTGGCAGCCTTGTCGCGATTGATGCCCGCACGGACGGACGCTCGATCGTCATCACGCTCGAAGACGATGGCCCCGGCATCTCCGACGATACGATCGAGAAGGCATTTCTGCCGGGTGTGCGGATGGATGAGACGGTCGCTGGAGATGGGTTCGGCCTGACGATCGCCAATGAACTCGCACAGCTCTATGGCGGAAAGATTGCGCTTCGCAATCAAGACGATAAGGGACTGCGCCAAACCATCACATTGCCGAAAACGGCCGCAGGATCGTCACCCGTTCCAGCTTGAACCGTCCTCTCCACAACCCCTGGAACAACAATGGCCGCCCCGTTTCCGGAGCGGCCATTGTTTTAAACGTCTCGACATTCACCCGGCCTGCTGGGACGCAGGCTCCAGATGCTGCCCGCCTCAGTGAGCCGCGACGAGCTTCGTCACGTGCATCTTGTGCATTTCAAGTTTCGGCAGAGTCTTGGCCGCGAACTCCTTGACCGCCGCATCGTCACCGCCCTTGGCATAGGTCGCAAACAAGCTGACCGCTTCCATATGCGCTGTTGCCTGCATGTCGATATAGAGCGGCTCGAAGTCCTGGTCAGATGCACCCTTCAGCATTTCAAGCATGGCCGCGTGCTTTGGCGACATAACCGGTGCCTCGTCTCCGAGCTTGGCCGCCTTTTTGAGTTCTTCGCCCGCCATCGTATGATCCTTGATCATCTCTGACGCGAACTTCTTCACGTCGGCATCCTTGGCCTTTTGTTCGGCGAGCTTGCTCGACTCGATCTCGAAGGCGTTGGAACTGGTGACGGCTTTGACGAAGGAAGCCTTGTCGACGTTGAACGCGGCAGCGGCTTTGTCGGCGCTGGCGGGCTGTGCCGCAAAGCTTGCCGAGGACATCAAAAGCGAGAGCGATACGAGCGAGGCTGAAATCATCTTGTTCATAGGGGCTCTCCTTACTTGGCTTTGTCGAAGGCTGCGATGAGATCGGCGACGGCGAGATCCAGTGCCTGCTTGGCTTCCGGAACGACCTTGCCCATGCCGAAGAACTCGTGTGTCACGCCGTTATAGGTCTTGGTATTTACCGCAACGCCGGCGTCCTTGAGCTTGGACGCATAGGTTTCACCGTCGGACCGCAGCGGATCGATCTGCGCGAGGATCACGGTTGCCGGAGCAACGCCTGCAAGGTCGGAGCGACCGTTGAGGTTGATGCGCGGGTCCTTGGTCTCATCCATGGACGTGACCGTGTTCTTCACGAACCATTCCATATCGGCCTTGCCGAGCGGCTTGGCATTGGCGTTTTCCTTGTAGGACGCCGTTTCCATGTCGTTGCCGGCGACCGGGTAGACGAGAAGCTGGTGAACCGGCTGCTTCGCCTTCATCTCCTTGGCCATCAGGGCGACGTTGGCCGCGAGGTTGCCGCCGGCGCTTTCGCCCGCAACCGCGATCTTGTCGGAGTTGCCGTTCATGTCGTGAATGTTCTCGACAACCCACTTATACGCCGTCCAGGCATCGTTATGAGCAGCCGGGAACTTGTGCTCGGGCGCATGACGATACTCAACCGATACGACGATGGCTTTAGCGCCGAGCGAAAGGGCGCGCGGTGCGCCGTCATAGACGTTGATGTCGGCAACCACCCAGCCACCGCCGTGATAGTAGACGACGACGGGGAACGGACCCTTGCCGGCCGGCATGTAGACGCGCGCGGCGATACCGCCTTCAGCCGTCGGAATGGTGATGTCCTTGGTGGTCACCTGCGCTTCGGGATTGGACGACAGGCGCTTTTCCCACTGGACAGCCTTCGCAGCATCGGCAGGGCTTGCCTGTGTGCGGGCTTCCGGAACGCTCAAGCTCGAGAACGGCTTGGCGTCTAGCGCACCAAGCTTGTCGAGCACGGCCTGCATATCTGTGGTGGTTTTTGCAATCTCCTGCGCAAACGACGGGGCGGCAAGCGGGGCGGCCATTACCAGTGCGAGAGGAAGTGCTTTCGCAAACATTGAGGACTTCATGTTGGGTCTCCGGTTTAGATGGCTAGCTAACCGGGACGAGGGCCTTATGTTCCAGATAATGCTGTTTTTTCAGATGCTAATCTACAGATGCTGATTTTCGGCGGACACCGCTTGCCGGGTGCAGCGACGGCGAGTAGCGGCCAAAACCGACAGGCGACCGTTGCCGGCCGCCTGCGATAGTTGTCAGATAGAATTACTGGTGGGCGGCGTTATTCCAGAGCCATCCATCGGATGTTCCCAATCGAACGACTTCCGTTTTCGATCAGGTGCGGATCGTAAAATCGACTTCGACGCTTGCCTTGATCGCGTTGGAATACGGGCAGATGTCGTGGGTGACTTCGACGAGCTTCTGTGCGTCGGCTTCCGACATACCCGGCAGATAAACATCCAGGGCAGCGGTGATGCCAAAGCCGCCTTCCGAGCGCGGGCCAATGCCGACGGTTGCATCAACGGTCGAACCATCCGGAACCTTGGTCTTCAGCTGCGTAGCGCCGACGCGCAGGGCGCCGAGGAAGCAGGCCGAATATCCAAGTGCAAACAGCTTCTCCGGATTGGCGCCATCACCACCGGGGCCACCGAGTTCCTTCGGCACGACCAGCTGCAGTTCCAGCGTCCCGTCGGAAAGCGCCGTCTTGCCGTCACGGCCACCGCCGGATGCAGTTGCGCTGGTCTTGTACTTCGCGTCGACAGACATAGTCTTCTCCTGGGTTGGGGCGGATCAATTTTCTTAATTCGCAACTCAATTGCACGCCATTGATATCGCGCTCGGCAGTGCATGTCAATTGCTTGCAATTACCTTGCGCACAATATAGATTGCGCGAATGACAGATATCCCTGAAAAACCGGCATCGGTTGAACTCGACCAAATGCTGTGCTTCGCCGTCTATAGAGCCGAACAGGCCTTCAACCGGGTCTACCGGACTGCGCTGGCGCCGACGGGGCTGACCTATCCGCAGTTTCTCACGATGAAGCTTTTGTGGAGCGAGGGCAGCCTTTCCGTGGGCGAGATCTCGCAAAGGCTCGGCGTCGATTCCGGCACGACCACGCCATTGATCAAGCGGCTTTCGCTGATGGGTCTCGTGACAAAGATGCGCAGGGACGACGACGAGCGCCGCGTCGATATCTACCTGACGGAAAAAGGCCGCGCCCTGCAGGAGAAGTCGGACGCCGTGACGCAGTGCATCGTTGATGCCGTCGGCATGGATCAGCCTCAAGTCAACGCGACCTTGGCGACCATAAACGCTCTCAGCGCGAAACTGAGTGGAACCACGTCGGACCTTTAAGGACGCAGTCCCACGACACCCTCCTCAAAACAGGCTCACGGGATCGTGCCCTTCCCGGATCCGTCAACTGTCTCATCTACGTCCTCGCCGGATACGATCGACAGGAGGATGTCATGTCGGACACCAATGCACTGCCGCCACCGCCCGACCTTTGCGAGACGGTCTTTTCTGCCTGCGAGGACAAAGCCGGCCTTCCCCTCAGTAAGATGATCATTCTCGGCATGCTTGCCGGCATTTACATCGGCTTCGGTGGACTGTTTGCGACAGTGGCACTGGCTGGCGCCGACAGCCTTCCCTTCGGCGTCGCGCAGATCCTCGCCGGCACGGTGTTTTCGCTTGGTCTCGCACTGGTGATGGTCGCCGGCGCAGAATTGTTCACCGGCAACACACTGATGATCGGTCCGGTGGTTGCCGGACGGATCCCCGCTGGCCGGGCGGCGGGGGCGTTGACGACTGTCTATCTGGCCAACTTCGCCGGTTCGATTGCGCTTGCTGTCGTCGCGGTTTTCGCCGGCTTGCATGAGGCCGGCGACGGAGCGGTCGGTCGCGCGGCATTCGAGCTTGCTGAAACGAAGACTGCCAAGGGGTTCGCAACAACGCTTGCAAGCGGCATCCTTGCCAACACGCTTGTCTGTCTCGGTGTCTGGCTGGCCTATGCGGGCCATACGGTCACGCAGAAGATTTTCGGTCTGCTTCTGCCGGTCGCAGCGTTCGTCGCGGCAGGCTTCGAGCACTCCATCGCCAACATGTATCTGCTGACCTATGCCACTCTCGTCCAGGGCATGCTTGAACCCTCGACGGCGCTGTTGGGCACCAGCGACATCTTCGGCAACTTGCTGCCGGCAACGATCGGGAATGTGATCGGCGGAGCCTTCGTGGCCCTCGCCTATTCTGCGGCTTACGGAAAGCCGGCTAAGAAGTGACCTCGGCTCAGAGGGTCTTGAGCAGTCTCAAAAGAGCAAGCATCTCCAGCGGGCTGCGACGCTTGAAGGCGATGTAGGTCGGCTCTTCGGCGCCATGGAACCGGCGCTTGAATGCCGCCTGTCCCTGCAGGTTGAAGATCCTCTTGTTGATGGCCGGCGACTTGTAGGCATATTCGAACCTGCCGCGCCAGAACGCGCTTTCCGCAAACCCGCTTGTCGTGATCGCCGCAAGGGGCGAAAGCCCAAGCGTCACCAGCGACCTGCCCTCTTCCCTGAAGCGGTCCGTCGCAAACTTCGTCAGACCGATCTCGGCATGCGGGGTCGTCCCTGTCTTCTTCCGCTTGAACGTGGACGTGTATCCCGTCACCTGCCCCGCATCGAAAATCGGATCGAAATCGAGCACGGCGATGGTTTCGCCTTGCGGATCGAGGATCAGGAACCGGCGCATATGCGCCGACAGCTCGGCTTTGAACGGCCTGTTCAGGAAACACATTTCCCGCCGACGGACGATGCGGCCAGCGCGCCATTCTTCGGAAACGGCCTTGATCTGGTCGGGCCTGGCCAGACTGCCGTCACACTCGACAATCCGGTAACCGTTCTTCAGCAGCCACCGCTCCGAATAGCGGACCGTCTCGTTCTTCTTTCCGGCAAACGAATGCTCGTTGAGCACGAGATGGGTATCGACGCCCATCTGATTGATCCGGTAGCCGAGCCGAGACAGTGTCTCTGCCGTCTGCCGGCCGATCTGCACGAAACAGGGACGTTCGGCCGCTGCGACGAAATCAGACACGTACCGGGCACGATCGGCCTTGTCGGCGACAGGATCGCCCAAGGCAAACATGTGCCCCATCTTCGTCGCGTAGGCGATATATCCCTTGTCGTCGCCGAAGTGGCTGAGGTTCTTCTGAACCGCCGTCGAATACGCCAGCGAGAAGTCGCCGTGTTGCCGGCAAAGCTCCATCCTGCGTTCATCTGACAACTGAGCGGACGCGAGATTCGGAAGGCCACGGTCAAGAACCGAGTCGATATACCCGCGGAGGCCTGCCATACGATTTTCCTCAAAGTCGATGTCCGTACTTTTGGCATGCGCGTCTTACGGTACATAGAGATATTCTAAACTGGGAGGGCATCTCCCCGCTGTTTCAGGATTGGGTGTTGCAGCAGCGCATGTTTTTCAGCATTGTCTGGCCATGAATCTGCCCGCTGAGCCTCTCCAAATCGAAGATGTCGTGGTCATTGGTGCCGGGCTTTCTGGAATGACCGCCGCCTATGAGCTGGGAAGGCGCGGCATCCGCGCCCGAATCATTGCCCGTGAAGAGCAGGTCGGATCGACCTGGCGCAAGCGCCATCCGCAGCTCTCTCTCAACACGCATCGCGACATTTCCCACATGCCGGGGCTGCAATACCCGAGCGGAACCTCGGCTTTTCCCAAACGGGACGTTGTTGCCGCTCATCTGGCACAGTTTGCCCGTGACAACGCCCTTGATATTGAACACGGCGTTTCGGTTGAGGCGTTGAGCAGACGCGACGGCGTCTTCCATCTTGCAACATCCGCCGGTCCGGTTTTGTGCCGCAACGTCGTGGTCGCCACAGGACGCGATGGCGATCCGTGGCAACCTCTGTTCAAGGGTGCGGAAAACTTCGGCGGACAAAGCATACACGCTTGCGACTTCGGGGATGCGAAGCAGTACCGGGGAAAGCGGGTGCTGATCGTCGGCGCCGGCAATTCGGGGTTCGACATTGCCAATCACCTGGCGAAGGTCGATCTGGCCGACTGCTGGTTTTCCGTTCGCTCCGGTTCATCGGTTCTTCCCAAGCGGTTGTTCGGCGTGGCCGTCCATAAATTCTCGCCATGGCTGGCACGTCTTCCCACGCCTGTGGTCGATATCGCGATCTCGCTGACGGAACGCTTGGCCTTCGGGGATCTGACCAAGCTCGGGTTTCCCAGATCATCGCACAAGGCCGCAACGCGGCTTGCCCGCGATCATGTGGCGATCCCGGTGGATGACGGCGCTATCAAGGCCGTACGTGAAGGCCGCATCAAGGTTGTCGGCGAAGTTGTCGAATTCACGCAAGCCGGCACCGTTCTGCACAAGAACGGCGTGGTGACAGCCCCGGATGTGATCATCTACGCGACCGGTTACGGCGCGCAGCATCAATCGCTTCTTGGCGAACTGGCCATCGAGAACAGTCACGTCCCATCCCCGAGCGGCCCTGATATTCCAGGCCTCTGGTTCATCGGCATGACGCCGGGCCTTATCAGCTATTTTCACAATGCCAGAGAAGAAGCCGTAGAGATGGCCGCCGCGATTCGATCGCGCCTGGACACGGACGCGCGCTCAGGCCGTTGACACAGAGTTTTGCCAACCGGTGATGCGGCGGACAACGGCCCCCATGGAACATTTTGCCGTGCCCACCCATTCCTGACTGAGCCTCTACAGTCTAGTAGCAGCCGAATGGGAGATATCATGGACGATAACAAGAACGCTCAGGAAGCCGTCGAAGAAACTGGCAAGAAAGCGCCGGCGACATCGGATAGCCCTGTCGCCGGTCCGCACGCCAAGCCTGAATTGATGGATGAGAGCAAGACGCCTGGTACGGGCTCGTTGCCGGATACGGATGACGAGAGCGTTTCGCCGGGCGGCGGCTGAGGACCCGCGAAGACAATGACAAAAAGCCCAGCGCAGGCATTGCAGGATGAAAGCGCCGAGTGGTTCGCGTCCCTTGAGCCGGTCAGGCCTCAGGACATGGTCGGCCTGTGGAGAGGCCGCGGCCACCCGTCCGACCATCCGCTCGATGGCGTCCTTGAAAACCTGCGCTGGTTCGGAAAGCGCTTCCATCCGGACGGGCGGGCTGATGCGCTGCTGTTTGAGGGCGCACCGGGCAGGCTGGTTGCAGTCGACCCGAAAGTGTTTCCCATCCGGTGGGCGATCCGGCTTGCAAGGTTCGGCCGCACCTCGAGCGCGGTGAACCTGTTTTCCCACATACGCCCGCGCGTGCGCGCAAAATCCACCACCGCATCCCTGGAAAACAGGATGGATCGCGACGTGTTGACTGCTGCGATGGTCTACGACCAGCAACCGATTACCGACATGTTCCGGCGGATCTCCGATACAGAGATCGCGGGCAAGATGGTCGTCGAAGGCGACCCACGCCGGTATTATTTCCGTCTCGAGAAAGTCGTCGATTGACCGCTGCGCAAACGGTCCTCGCCGCCTGCGATCACAACCACATTGGTCGGGCGGAACAAGGTGAACAACACAGGGTTATCTCTGCACTTCAACCCTGATGTGGAACGCCTCATGAAATCTCTCGCCATTGCCTATGTGGCCACTCTCGTTTCCTTTCTCGCAATCGACGCTGTGTGGCTCGGCCTTGTTGCCGGCAAGATGTACCGGGAAAAACTCGGCGACCTCATGCTTCCCTCTCCCAATCTCGGGATCGCTGCGATCTTCTACCTCTTCTTCGCGGTTGCGATCGTCATCCTGGCGGTAAAGCCGGGTCTCGATGGAGGTTCCTTGTGGGTTGCGATCGGATGTGGCGCATTGCTCGGTCTGGCCGCCTACGGCACCTATGACATCACCAATCTCTCGACACTGAAAAACTGGCCGGCTTCGCTTGTCATCATCGACATGATCTGGGGAACAGTCCTGACGGGCATCGCCAGCGCCTGCGGTTACATCGCCGCCCGCTCCATGAGCTGAGCTCGATCCGCTCAGTCCGCCACCGTACGAAGCAGCTCCGTCGTTGCTCCCTGCTTCCCAGCCATTGGAAGCAGGGGAAAGTTATGATTTATGGGCGGCGGTAGAACACTCTTCTAGCACCTGGAACAAACGACCGGTAACCGCGTTCCTGTGCGCGCGCTGATGAAGGACGGTAAGGAATTGACGCTGGAAACCAATCCAGAGTGTCGAAATCTATTCGACGTATATGACTGGGAATCCTCAGATATAGGCCCGAAGGATCGCTGGGCCGTGGAGTTGCGGACTCTGGTGAACGTCATGCTCGGGTCGCTGCAACCGATGCTGATCGTGTGGGGCCCTTCACAGACGACGCTCTACAACGACGGCTACGCCGAAATGTGCGGCAAGCGGCATCCGGCCGCATTCGGAAAACCCTTCGGCGAACTGTGGCACGACATCTGGGATCAGGTGGAGCCGATCATTTCTGCAGCCTATGCCGGACAGGGTACGTCGATGGACGATATCGAGTTCGTCATGCATCGCAACGGCGTTCCTGAAGAAACACATTTCGCCTTTTCCTACACGCCGGTCCGAGACCCCTGGGGAACGGTGCTGGGAATGTTCTGTGCCTGCACCGAGCAGACATCGACCGTGGCGGCACGGAACGCCGAACGGACCCTGCGGGAGCGCTTCGAGCAGGTCTTCGAGCTCAGCCCCGGCGGTATCGCCATGCTGACCGGACCCAATCACGTCTTTGAATACGCCAACGAAGTCTACTACTCGATGATCGGCAGCGGCCGCGACATCATCGGCAAGACGGTCGCCGAGGCCGTGTCGGAAGTGGTCCGTCAGGGTTACATCGACATCCTCGACAGAGTTTACCAGACGGGCGAACCCTTCGTTGCGAAAAACCTTCGGATCGAATTGAACAGAGGAACCGCCGGCGAAAAGCAGGACCGGGTCATCGATCTCGCCTATCAGCCCATGGTGGAGGACGACGGCAAGGTCATCGGCATTCTCGTTCAGGCAATCGATGTCACGGAGCTTCGAGCGGAGGAGGAAAAACAGGCACAGCTGTCGCATGAACTGGGGCACCGCCTGAAAAACCAGCTTGCAATGGTGCAGGCGATCGCATCGCAGACGCTTAGAAATTCGACAGACCTCGCCAGCGCCAGGGTCCGCCTATCGGACCGGATCGCCGTCCTCAGCGCCGCCCACGATACCATTCTGCTGGGCGGTATGGGCGCCTCGACTGTCACGCAGCTCGTCGACAAGATGACGTCCCTTCACGACGACCCTGCAAATCCCCGCATCACCGTTACAGGCACGAATATCAAGGTCGGCTCGCGCCCTTCCCTCTCTCTCTCGTTGATCCTGCACGAACTGGCGACGAATGCAGTCAAATACGGAGCCCTTTCGCTTCCGGACGGGCGGGTCAATATCCAGTGGAAGATCGCCGGTCCGAAATCGGATCGTTTTGAACTCATCTGGACCGAGACAGGCGGGCCGCCGGTGCAACAGCCTGAAGGCCCCGGTTCCGGTTTGCGTCTGATCAATGCCGGGCTTAACGGGACCGCAGACAGTACCGTCGCCTTCACATTCCAGCCTTCAGGTCTCACCTTCCGAATTGACGCAGACCTCCAGGGTTTCCAGCAGGAACATTGATGAAACATCATCCCATCCTCGTGGTCGAAGACGACGGCCTGATCCGCATGGATCTGGCGGACGTCCTCAGCGACAGCGGCTTCGATGTCGTCGAAGCCGCCAATGCCGATCAGGCGCTTGCGCTTCTGGAGGCCGGCATTCCGGTCAAGGCGATGCTGACGGATATCGACATGCCGGGATCGATGAACGGCATCAAACTCGCAAACCTCACGGCTTCGCGGTGGCCGGAATGCAGAATCATCGTCATCTCTGGACGTTTCTCGCCCGATCAGGGTAGTTTGCCGCAGGGAGCACGCTTCCTGTCAAAACCGATTTCGGAACGCCAGCTCAGCGTCGCGCTCTTCGAATTGGGATTATCTTCAACGATCTGAATGAGGTACATCGAGATCGCCCACCGCGAAAGAACCATGACATGACAAGACCTCTGTCCAAAATTGGCAACGGCCGCATGGCGAGGCTGACGGCCGAATACGACTGGTCGCCAACATCGCTGGGACCGATTTCGTCATGGTCCGAAGCGCTGACCTCTGTCATCGAAATGATGCTGGGCCAAAAGCATGCGATCTGCGTGTTCTGGGGTGAGCAACTCAACATCCTCTATAACGATGCCTACGCACCGCTTCTGGGCGCAAAGGAAGCCGGCGCCCTCGGTCAGCCTGCCAAACAGGTCTGGTCGGAAATCTGGCCGGATATCGAGCCTATCGTCAACCAGGCGCTGTCGGGCGACGGAACCTGGGCCGAGGAACTTCCTCTGACGATGCGGCGCAACGGATACGACGAAGAGACCTTCTGGACCTTTTCCTACAGCCCGCTCTACGAGAAGGGCGAGATCAAGGGCATGATCAACATCGCCCTCGACGCAACGCCGGGAGTGCTCGCCCGCAGGAACCAGCGCGAATTGCAGCGCGAGCTCGTTCACCGCGTCAAGAATACGCTTGCGGTAACAGCCGCGGTCGTTTCCTCGACGCTGCGTCAGGCAAGCAGCCTCGACCAGGCAAGGGCCACCGTCTCGGACCGGATCGCCGCGCTTGGGAGCGCGCAGGAACTTCTGCACGATTCTGCCGACAACACCCCCGTCCGGGGAATTGTCGAGGCAGCCCTCGCAGCGCATCTCGATCGGTCCGATCGTGCGGTGATCTCCGGGCCGGACCTCTACGTGGCATCGCAACAGGCGATCGGACTCTCGCTCGCGGTGTACGAACTTGCGACAAACGCCGTGAAATACGGGGCCTTATCCACAGAGACCGGGCGGATCGGAATTTCGTGGGAAGTCACAGCGGACGGGACGTTCCATTTGGTCTGGCAGGAAACCGGGGGCCCACCCGTAATGGCTCCGGCCAGGACGGGATTTGGATCACGGCTGACCAACAAGATCGTGCCCGCGTATTTTGAAGGCGAAGGCAAGACCCTCTACAATTTCGACGGCGTGCGGTTCGAGCTTCATGGCAAGATCCAGACCGGGCGCCTGAACAGCGCCCGGGAGAACGCTGCCGCCCTGGTCTGACGGGGCTTCGGCAGACGGGACTTGGCAGCGATGACGATCTCGACATAAAGTCAGGCGGGCTCAACGTCGCTCGGCGTTGCATCCACCGCACGGGTATCGACTTTAGCGACAAGCTCGCGAGGATCGAAATAGGCCCGGAACGACTTGATCTTTTCGCCATCGCTTTCGAGAACGCTGACGCCTGAATAGGCTACGGACTGACCCTCGACAACCGCATCGCTGCGCCATTCGAGTATGGCGACGCCATCGGTTTCGACGACGTTGATGAATTCGGACTCGATCGTTGAAAACGCGGCGCGATAGGCCGTCCAGAATGCCTGTGCGGCTCCCGACTCGGCTGAATCATGGATCGACAACGGGTTGGACAGGACAGCATCGTCGCGGAACAGGCCGGCGATAGTATCGACGTCGCTGGACTTTTCCAGACGATGAAGGGCAGCGATGAAATTGTCGGTCAGTTGGGTCATATCGGTTCCTTCTTGGATCTTGCAATTGGAACCAGCACCGGACGATGATGTTCCGGACAAAGACGAAGCGCATTCCGGAGGAGGTCGTCATGACGGTCGTGCGAATGGGTGGTTGCCTCTGGCAATTGGAACCAGCACCGGACGATGATGTTCCGGACAAAGACGAAGCGCATTCCGGAGGAGGTCGTCATGACGGTCGTGCGAATGGGTGGTTGCCTCTGCGGCAAGGTGACATTCAGTGTGGCGGGCGAACCCACGCGGGTTGGGCTCTGTCACTGTACCGACTGCCGTCAGGAGAGCGGATCGGCTTTCACCTATTTCGGCATCTGGCCTGCTCATGCTTTCTTGAGTGAAGGAACGACGGCCGAACAAGGGGGACGGCGCTTCTGTCCGTCGTGCGGTTCAAGGCTTTTCGCCTGCGACGAGCACGAAGCCGAGGTCAAGCTCGGAAGCCTGCGCGACGCGCCTTCGGGTATAGTGCCGACCTACGAACTCTGGATCAAACGACGGGAGCCATGGCTTGCCGCGCTGCCGGACGCGGAGCAGTTTGACGAGGACCGACCTTAGCTCCCGGGCGGTGCCCCGCGCTTGTTGCTAGCGATCAAACCGGTCGCGCAGAAAAAGCACGGCTTGCCTCGCCTCTTCGGACGAGATCGTGTGCCCGACCTGGGGATAGAGTTTCAAAGTAACGTCGTAACCCGCGCCCCGCAGCTGGCCGGCGGCGGCAACGGATGCCACGGACGGGATCGTCTGATCCGCCTCGCCATGCATCAGAAGAACCGGTATCTTCGAGGCCGAGGCCTTGGGCGGCAGCGGCAACAGGCCGGCGATACTGATGACTGCGCCGACCTTCCAGCGCCCGGAGGACACGGCGTCCAGCGCCATGATTGCACCCTGAGACACGCCGACAAAGGCGACACTTTCCAGATCACCTTTGAAACCTTCGCGTTCGACGATGTCGGACATCAGGCTGTTGAAAGCCTT
This sequence comes from Rhizobium sp. Leaf306, assembly GCF_001423425.1. Taxonomy (GTDB): domain Bacteria; phylum Pseudomonadota; class Alphaproteobacteria; order Rhizobiales; family Rhizobiaceae; genus Neorhizobium; species Neorhizobium soli. The sequence goes on along the minus strand of NZ_LMNX01000002.1, from coordinate 1,406 downwards.
TCTGGCACCCTCAATACGGTCCGGCCGCAGCACCTGATCGTCGACCGCAAACCACTGACGACCGCCGGACCGATGCGCAAACGGCGCATCTGGCGCGACGAACCGCGTGTCCGTCAGGCTTGACTGCCAGGAATTGCCGATGGCCGCCATGACCGAACCGGAGCCTCTGATGCCGTGCAGGAAAATCACCAGACGACGCGGTTTCGTTTGAGAGGTTTTGATGGCAACGGCTCCTTTCGCCTGATCGACAAGAGGGACGCCCGCCTCGATCGGCCCTGCAACCGGTTTTGGCGCGCGCAGGTCAGCGCGCGTTCCCGAGGCATCCAGGGCATGAGCCGGGCTGGACAGAAGCATCATCAAGAAGATGGATGCAGATGTGAACGGGACGGCGAAGTTCAGGCGCGGCATGGGTATTCCTGATTGATCTCCCCCGAAACCACAGCCATCCCAAATCGTTCCGGAAACCCGCGGCAACGATTGCCCCTCGGCGATTACACTTTCGTGTGCAGTCCGGCGGCGGTTCGGCCACAGCCGGTGCGAACCGCGTCCCGCATCGCCTGAGGTGGCGTCAAAACAAGACGGGAAGCGATAGAGGGGGAGAATACCCAACGCCTAAAACGACAAAACCCGCCGTGGTGAACGACGGGTCTGATCAATGGTTTGGTAGCTCGCTTACTTCTTGGCAGGGCCGCCGCGGGGCGACGCCTTGCGGCCTTGGCTGTGCGCGCCGGTCGTCTTGGCATCATAGCCTTGGCCGTGATTTGTGCCACCGAGATGACCACCGCCGCTGGTATTTGCAATCTGTCGCTCAGCCTTCTTGAGAAGCAGCGCCGCATCGGTCTTTTTCATGATTGTCTTTCGGTATGTTTAGAATGAAAAAAGGCCGGGCAAAATTGCACCGACCTTCCTCATCGTCGCTTCATTCACCGGTGCCAGTACATCCGTGGTCAAAGGTAGGAAGCGAAAGCGGCAGTTGCGAACATCGAATAGCCCGACGCTCATCAGCAATGCCGATGCGCAGACCATGTCATGAGAATGTGTTCCTAACAAGTTGAAGGCACAGTCTTTGCCGACACAGCCAAATGAGAGCGTTTCGTCTGTGTTTCATACAACGCACAGCATCGGCCAAGTCTCAGCCAACAACGGCATTGACGCTAGTGACCCCGCGGACCATTTATCCTTGATGCCAAAACAAAAGACGAATGAGGGGCCGGAACTGTTTAAACAGTGGCCCCTGCCTCCCAAGGCAACGCTCGGCTCGGCGGTCCGCGCCAAGGGGATCCTGCTGGAGATCCGCGCGCGCCTGCCTGCCGCTTCGCGCAAGTTGCTGGATCTCGATGGAGGCAGCCTTGTGCTTGCGATGCCCGAGACGTCGAAGACCGAATTCGACGTCGAAGACCGAATTC
>NZ_LMNX01000001.1:1355000-1646967 GCF_001423425.1 Rhizobium sp. Leaf306 | reverse complement strand
CGGCGAGGTCGTGGCAGTCCGGTGCCGCAAGACCAATACTGACGGTTGCCTGGGTCTTCAGGCCCTCTGCTCGCGCGGCTGTGATGGCGAACCGGCGTGCGATCACCGAGCCACGACTGAGAGCTTGATGATGGTCGCACCGTGGCAGGAGTGCGGCGAATTCCTCACCACCCAGCCGGACAAGAAGCGCGTCGGGTCCCGCTTCTTCGCGGGCGGTCTCTGCGAACAGCTTGAGAATCTGATCTCCGACTGGATGGCCGTGACGGTCGTTGATCGCCTTGAAGTGGTCGAGGTCGRAGGCAAGCAGGGAGACGGGGTGGCCTTGCCGCTCCCTGATGATCCGAGCTGCCTGCTCAAAAAAGGCGTGGCGGTTCGCAAGCCCGGTCAACTGATCGGTTTGCGACAGGCGGAGCAGGTGCTGCTTCTCCTCCTCTCGAACGATCATCAGAAAGGACATCGGCATCGCTACAGAGTACAAGACGGCCTCGTACATCGTCGCCTTCCCGATGGTGGAGAGAATATCTGGCCCGTACTGCTGGAGGAGGATAGGGGCAATGAACGCGCGGCCGAGGTAGAACACGGCATGGACGGCCGAGATCGCTACTGCGATCGGACGCGAGCGCAGTCCCTGAACCGTGCGGCTGCGCAGAAGTATCCACGCTGTCAGGCCGCAGGTCAGCGCAATGGGGAGAGACGAGACATGGTTCCAGAAGGCGGCCGGGAAGTGCGTGCCAGCGATCGCCCAGGCGAGGGCCAGGAGGCTTAGCGCTCCAGCAGACGACCAGACATATCGGTGACGGTCGAGGCCCGCGATGGCGTTTAGGACCAAAAGGTAGCCCAACATCATCAGGATGTTCGTCGCCCCCATGCCGAGCGCGACCGAGATGTGGCTGCGGTTCATTGCAAGTGCGCAGCCGAGAACGAACGCGAAGAGAGCCGCGGCCATAACACCGAGCACGCGTGCGCGACCTGGATAAGCCTGCCTTTCCCAAAGGAGAAGCGAAGCTGACACCANCGAGAACGAACGCGAAGAGAGCCGCGGCCATAACACCGAGCACGCGTGCGCGACCTGGATAAGCCTGCCTTTCCCAAAGGAGAAGCGAAGCTGACACCAKCAGCGTTCCGATTGTTAAGTACCAGAGAGTTTGTAAATCGATCTGCATTGCTTTGCCTGCCTCGAGTCAAAGCCTACAGGGAGGTGTTTGAATGATTCTTTACGTAGCCTCCTATGCCGCCGACATGGTTGGCGTAACGTTAAGCGTGGAGTTCAATGCCGGCATTCATGGATAGGGTTTATTTCCGATGTCATAAGACTTGCCAGCGGATCGAATGTAACGGTCGCATCTTCAGCCGCCGCGAGACCCGCACCTAGTGCCAGGTGATATCGTTTTCAGTACAGAAGACATCATCGGTTTGCATCCAACCGAGAGCGCCAGTGAAGCTGCCCGGCATATAACCAGAATGTCGCCTCGTCATTCTCAACCGCCTGCACCAAGGGAGCCGAGCGAAGCATGATCTCGCTGGGCAGCGCGTTCGCTGCCGCTCGGCGCCCGTGTGGCAAGACCCAACTCTGTTGCACACCGCAGTAAAGTCTGTGTCGTGTTTCTATGAACAGTGGCAGCCTAGTCAGTCTGGCGAGAACGAGCCAACGACGAGTGGTAGCGCTCATCATACTTCCACGAACAATTGCCAATTGACCAACCTCACAATAGCTTACGTTATGCGCGGTAGAATTCCCTCTGATGTTCTTCTCCGGCCTGAAGACCTGGCTCTGCTCGAACGAGTATTTGCGCAGGCAGTGCCGATACACGAGACGCATCCCGACGAGCTCGCGATGCTGCTTTTCCGCTTGTTCCAAGAAGGAAGGCGAGACGAGAAGAAACTGCTGGCAGCTGCCGAAGCGTGGTTCCTGTAAGCCAACCTTGCGCCCTTTGACCCGATCGAGAGCGAGGAGGTCGCAGATGCGGCTCTTACCTTCGCAAGCGGAAAGATCGAACAGTACAATCCGGTCGTCATTGCGGAGGGCGTAGGCTCATCGACCCGCGAACTTGTATTCCCTCGGCAGGCTGACACAGCGTTTCTCCACCAATAAGCCGATGAATTGTCTTAGGAATCTTAGTGATTTGATCTCTAATCACGGGTCGTAGGTTCTGGTCCCATCAAGGCGAAGATACTGATACGCCAGCACTTCATCTACATTCTGATCCGATCGCCAACCTATTTCAAATTACACGACACGACATTTTACCTGAGCATAAGAGGTATCTGCGGAAGGCATCTTTCGCGGGCCTCTCATCCGTCGAGTTTACGATGCCTGCTGGTTGCCTGCGGCGGATACGCTGGGTCCGACTGTCGGCCACGCGCACACGCAACGTTGCGAAGCGCGCAGCCAGCAGCCCCTTCTGTCAGGTTCAGACCTGAGCCATGCCACCATCCACGGCCAGTTCTGCGCCGGTCGTAAAACTACTCTCTTCACTGGCAAGGAAAAGGACTGCGGCCGCGACCTCGTCTGGCCGGCCCATGCGCCCCAGCGGGATCATGCCGGAAAGCGCATCCCGGATCTCTTGCGAGGCTCCGGCCATCATCGCCGTATCGGTCGGGCCGGGGCTGACGACGTTGACACGGATGCCTTTGGGAGCAAGTTCGTTGGCCCAGGTGCGCGTAAAGGAGCGGACAGCGGCCTTTGTGGCGCCGTAGACGCCATATCCTTTGGTACCGATGTCGCCCGCGATGGAGCCGATCAACACGATCGTACCGCCGGGTTGCATGAGGTCAGTAGCACCTTGTGCCGCGAAAACGAGCGAGCGGACGTTAAGCCCGAATGCACGATCGAAATGGTCTTCGGATATGTCTTCCAAGGGTGCGTATTCGGAAAGACCTGCGTTGACGACAAGAATGTCGATGCGCCCCTGTTCCGACTTTACCTGCTCGAAGACACGAGTCAGGTCGGCGGTGTTGCTCGCATCCGCCTGGATGCTGCGCATGCTGCCTGTGCCTGTTTCTTCTGACACGCCATCCGTGCCCTTGCGGCTGGTCGCATAAACCTGTGCGCCCTCGTGGGCAAACCGCTGCGAAACGGCTCCACCGATGCCGCCTTGTCCCCCGATAACGAGGGCAATTTTGTTGTCTAATCTGGTCATGTTGGCTCCATTGAAAGTGACAGGTGATAGATATATATTTGATATGTAGGGTCAATTACGCACTTTATATAGAGTAGATATCGATGAGTATACCTGTGTCAGCCGGGATTAGAGACCTGCCAAGAGTGCTGGTGCACCGATCACATTTCGACAGTGTCCGCCTATGTAGCTGCGCTCGAAAACAGCGATACCGACCGTGCAATTGCCGATGCCTTTGGCGGCCTTTTCGGGATCTCCACTTCTGCGACTGGTGATGAGGGCATGTGCACCCTCGGCACAAAGTCACTCCGCAACAGGCAGGCCAATACCTTGGCGACCAGCCACCTCGTTACTCATTCGAGCCATCGTAAATACTTTCCTGGAGTGATCTCGCCATGATATACGCTGGATACCTGATATCAACTAACCACACGGATTAGCTCAGATATGGACCAGTATACCGACCTTGAAGAACTTTCTCAGCGTGCCTGTGGTGACATGGCGCAGGTTCGCCCGGTACTCGACAAGATCGCTGACAAATGGACGATCATGATATTGACGGTGATCTGTCCCAAACCCTCACGCTTCAACGATCTCAAGCGGCGTCTTGACGGGATCACGCACAAGGCTCTGGCCGACGCTTTGAAGAGGCTTGAGCGGAACGGCCTTGTGACCAGAACCGTACTGCCAACGCAGCCGATTGGCGTGGAATACGCAATCACTCCCCTCGGCCACTCCTTGCGGGAGCCATTTGAAGCACTGTGTGACTGGGCAGAGGCCAATGGCGACCAGGTCGAGGCGGCCACGCGGCGCTATGACGAGAGGGTCGATCGTCTCTGACAAGGTCGCCGCGGTCGCCTGGGGCCCGACGCCGAGGATAGACGTCGTCGTCTCACGGCATCCCGACCTGATCGAAGGGCACAGGATGCAATGCCAAGTGCGTTGATGACTTTGCCAGCATGGCGACTAGGGGGCGAGTAGGGTTGGCAAGCGGCCGGCGCGTGATCCAGCGCGCGATGCGAGGGCTTCGAGGGCCAGTATACTCGTCCATATCTAGGCTAATCTAGGTGCGTAATTGATATCAGATATCCATCGTGTATCTATGCCTCATCATCATGAGATGATGTCGGGAACAGACGAGCGTCCCGACGCGCATCAAAGATAGTTGAAGGAAATAGGATGACGATGAAAAGACTTCTGGCTGGTGCCCTGTTGGCTCTAGCAATTTCGGGACCTGCCAAATCCGATGGAACTGCCAAAGTTGTTGGATCTGTCAATGCCGGTGCGACCAACGTTGTCCTGGTGCATGGTGGGACCACGGACGGCTCGGGATGGAAGGATGTCTTCCAAATTCTACGGGCGAAAGGGTTGGCAGTCACTGTTGTGGAGTTGCCGCATACAAGCCTCGAAGATGATATCGCCGTGACGAAGCTGGCCGTCGCTACCCAAAGCGGCCCCACGGTTCTGGTTGGCCACAGCTACGGTGGTGCCGTTATCACCGAGGCGGGTGTAGCCCCCAACGTCAAGGCACTGGTATACGTTGCCGCCCTTCAGCCTGATAAGGGCGAAACTCTGCTTGAGATCAGCAGCCGCTTTCCCATGGGCATCGACATGAAGAAGCTCGATGACGACAAGAGGTTCGTTCCAAATCCAGCGAGCTATCATGAGATGATCGGTGCGGACCTTCCACGCGACGTGACCGATTTCATGTCTGCGATGTCCAAGCCGATGAGGCTGGATACATTCCAGATCCCGTTCCAGCATGCTGCATGGCATGACAAGCCGTCATTCGGCATCGTGACGACCGAAGACAAGGTGCTCTCATCCGACTTTCTACAGTGGATGTATCAGCGCTCAGGCACGAAGATGACGGAAGTGAAGTCGAGTCACATGGTCTACATGTCTCACCCACAGGAGACGGCTGATGTCATTCTTGAGGCAGCCAGCTCGGTAAAATAGGGCAACGGCTCCCATCCGGCCGTATAGAGGCCTCTATGTGCCGTTTCGAAGGCAGATAACAGAGCTTGACTTAGAAGCCGCGCCCCGAGGGTCCTTCCCAAGGAGGAGGACGCTCGCACCCGTGACAAATCAATCAAACTAATTAATCCAACGAATTCAACTAATTCAACCAAATCAGGAGTTTCCCGTGATCCGCTTCTTTGCCCTCCTCCCCCGCCGCCCCGACATCGATCGCCAGCGCTTCCATGACCATTGGCGCCACCCGCACGGCACCATGGGCCGCCAGATCCCGGGCATGCTCACCTACGTCCAGGGGCACCAGTTCGATACCGATCGCCTCGGCCCAGGTCAGGACAAGTATGACGGCGTCGCGATGCCCTCGTTCGACTCCCCGAAAGACGCCGCCGCACTGGTCGACGAGCCCTTGTTCGGCGACAACATCCGCCCCGACGAGCCGTTGTTCCAGGACCTGCCGAATGTCATCTTCTTCATCACCGAGGAGGATGTAATCGTCTCGCGGCCCCCAATCGGAGCCGTATCTGCCGTCGATCGGCAATGGGACGTGCTGGAGCGGCCGACGAGCATCCATCTCCTGCAGTTCGTGCACCTTGATGGCAATCCCGGCTGGGCGGGAGCGAACGACGCCGAACTCGGCCTGCGGATCGGCGCGCTACGTCACGCGGTGAACCGGCCGAGCGCAGAGGTGCACAGCGACGGCGCACCGTTCCTGGGTGCCCGCCAGTTGTGGTGGCCCACCCTGACGGCGTTCCAGGACGGCGTGGATGCCGATCGAGCCGCCTTCGATGAACTCCTCGCCCAGGCCGGTCACGCCGTCACCATGCTGGCGGTCTCGGAGCGGTTCGTGCGCTGAGCCGGGGCGTCCTTTCTGCGGAAGGGCTTGGGCGCAGCTGAAACTCCTCCGCGCGAAGGACGGGCGCGCCGGCGTGGCCGATGCGCAGCCAAGACAACGAGAGGCCCCAACCGTGCACGACCAGGGCGACCGCCCTGCGACTGGGGTCTCTCAGGCCGCGACGATGAACTGAGCGCAATGAGTTCGAGCTTGTCGCCATCGGCCGCGCTCTGATCAGCGATCCGGCTTGGGTCGAGAAGGTCCCGCCGGGTGCCCTCGCAGGGCTGAAGGGCTTCGACGCTGATGCGCTACTGAATTTCTATAAGTGCTGCTCGTTTTCCAAGGTGGCGGCTCATTCATGCTGCTCCACATCAATGGTCCTGACCGTAAGATTGACAACACGGTCGAGTATCTAGGGATGGCATAGAGGACGCGCTCGGATTGGTGGAGCATACAAAGATTGAAGTTGTGCGGCCTCGCGCCAAGCGTGGCCGCGCCTCTGCACACAGCAGCTAGGCGCTTAGTTAGCGGCGTAACGGGACATTGCTTTGATCGTGCTTCTAGGTCAACTCCTACGCGATAGCATATCGATGAAATGAGTCACTCGGTCTTTGCGGAACGCCTCCCTGATCCGACCGTGGCGCTCAAGTTCCGCTAGGCCATGGAGAGTAGCCCAAAAGGCCTCGGTCGCGACTTCAGCGTTTTCGCAAAATGGCTCAACGACCGCCATCATGGCCCCGAATGTATCGCGCAGGGATTGAGGTGTATCGGACTTTGCAAACCGCAGACCGCTCGGTAGGACGAACATCGCTTCGTACAAAGCTGGCCGCTCAAATGCGAATTCCAGGTAGGCCATAGCAACGTCTTCCATTGCTTCCGCCGAACTTGCGCCGCGACGGACCGATGCCCGCAGCACCGGTCCCAACTCCCCAAATCCTTCCAGTGCGACCGCCCCGACAATCGCGTCGCGGTTTTGGAAATGGGCGTAGAGGACGGGCTGGCTGTATTCGATCTCCTGAGCAAGCCGACGAACTGTCACCGAGGCCCAGCCGTCTTTTTCGGCAAGCATTCTGGCCGCGCCGATGATGCGCTGCTCTCGCTCCGCTTTTGCCCGCTCTTTGCGTTCGCTGATGCCCATGCCTTCACCTTCACCCGTTACCAAGTCCCATAGCGGCAGTAATAATGTGATGCAACGGTTGACAATATAGCAACGCTAGATTTATTTATGGTGCTAGAGATATCGTCACGTCGGCGGGTGTCACCGTTAGGATCGTTCAATGTTCAACTTCATATCGCTGTCAGTCGGCAATGCTGCGACGCTCCTGGCGGCCGCCGCATTCCTTCTCGGCGCCGCCATCAACGCGTCCGGCAGCAAGGTTATCCGAGACGAATTCGTTCGTTACGGATTTCCATCGTGGTGGTGTTGGATCACCGCAATCCTGGAATTCCTGACGGCAGTCTTGCTAATCTTGCGGCCAACCTTCGCAATCGGCGTGGCGCTCGGAGCCTGTATCATGGTCGCCGCGATCCTCGCTGTCGTGAGAGCCCGCGATTTCCGCCATATCCCGCCGCCAGCGGTCTTCCTGCTGCTGCTCATCATCGCAGCTTCCGTCCAGTTCTCATCATAACAGCAGCCCCAATAGCAGCGGCCGCAAACCGCGCGCTTCCATCATCACAACCAACACAATCCAGACCGCGCTGACTCCATAGGCGACGCGTAAAATCACGACATAAGGAACAAGCCATGACGACCTCGAATTCCTTCGCAAAAACTGTCATCGTCTACCATTCCGGCTACGGCCATACGCAACGCATGGCAGAGGCCGTCGCGGAAGGCGCTGGTGCAACGCTCCTTGCCATTGACGCTGAGGGTAATCTTTCCGACGACGGATGGGCGGCGCTGGATGCCGCAGACGCCATCATATTCGGCTCCCCGACTTACATGGGCGGACCGAGCTGGCAGTTCAAGAAATTTGCCGATGCATCCTCAAAGCCGTGGTTTTCCGCCAAGTGGCAGGACAAGGTCTTTGGCGGCTTCACCAACAGCGCCAGCCTCAATGGCGACAAGCTGAACACGCTGCAATATTTTGTCCTTCTTTCCGGGCAGCATGGTGGCCTGTGGGTGAGCCTGGGCATCAAGCCATCCAACGTGAAAGCGTCCAAGCGCGACGACCTGAACCGCATGGGATCCTATATCGGGCCGATGGCGCAGTCGGACGCCGACGCGGCTCCCGAAGAAATGTCTTCGGGCGATCTCGAAACAGCGCGTCTCTATGGCGCGCGGGTTATGAGCGTCGCTGGGCAGTACAAATCAACGCCGGGTGAATGACAAGCATTGCTTGCCGACCTTGAGATGGGGGCAATGAGGTAACTCAAACAATTACCTCCCGCGCATAGAGCGCGGGAACTCAATAATTATCGAGATGTCCGCCTCAGGCCAATAGTGGATATTGGGCCGCTATGCGCCCTCTTTTCGGTCATTCAGTCTGTTGTTGAATGACCTGGAAGTTACCGTTCGCCTGATCAGCCACGATGTCTGACCTGGGGTGGTAAGCGGAATGGCAGGTTTCCGGAAGGGGGTGGCGGTAGCCGACGTCACGGGTCGGCTGCCGTCTTGCCCGAAAACGATGTTATTTTGGGGCACTGCGCTCCGCGCTTGCGATATGTCAGTTTGCGGTTTCAGGCCGCTCACGCCCCCTCGCGACCGGCCACCTTCAGGCAGTAGGCGCGAAGCATGTCTGGCCGGTCGGCCCTGCCACGGAAGCCGATATGACCGTCCGGCCGAACCAGTATGAGTGCTGCTTTGTCACCGACGCCGTAGGCAGCGTGTACTTCACCATCGAGATCGTAGAGGACCTTCGCATCGTCCTTGCCGGCAACCGCGGACCCCAGCACGAGCCGTGGTCGGACCCACTCCCAGCACTCGACCTCGGTGAATGCCTGCTGCAACTCGGGCAGCGAGTCGGCCCGCCGGCCATCGAAGGCGAGCAGCGACCAGCCCCAGCTCCATCCGTCGGGATTGTAGAGATGCGCAAACAGCGTGGATGAAGCACCATCTGCGGCAATCACCTTCGCATCCGGCGCCCGCTCCCCCGCCTTCGGCGCATGGCGGCTCAGCAGATCGCGCAAGCCGCCAAGGTGGTCTTCGCTCAGCGGACTGTCGGGATAGCCTACGGTTAATTGCTGAAGATCAGCGCTGCCCTGAATGAGAGTGCCGATGTTAGGAATGAAGCGCGCTGCGACATCCATCGCGGCGTCCTTCACCTTCCCGCGATACACGCTGTTCTGGAAGCCGCGAACCTGCTGGTAATCCAGCCGGCGATGCTCGCCGCCACGCTCCTCGTCGTAGGATTCGAGCAATATCGGCGTGCCTTTGCCTGCCAGCACCATCGCCAGCCGCCATGCGACGCCGATCGCATCGTGAAACCCGGAGTTCATGCCCTGGCCGCCGGCAGGAAGCGACAGGTGCCCGGCATCGCCAACGAGCAAGACCCGATCCTTCGCGTAGTGCGCCGAGGCGCCGTGCTGGAAGTGGCTGTGCGTCAGCCAGATAGGATCGGTGAGCGTCAGCGTCTCATCCTCGGTGACTTCGCGCGCGATCGCCTGCATTTCCTCAAGCGTTGGATCGCGATCGGGGATGCCGGTGTCGTCGGCAAGGAAGAACAGGCGGTGGTAGCCGTCCCACACCGGCAGCACGCCGCAGAAACCGCTCGGATAGTAAAAGAACCAGAGATGGTCGAAGTCGGTCGAGCGGCGCCAGCTCAGCTTGGCATCGACCTGACGGTTCATGCAGTTTGGCAGTTTCGTCGGTTCGAAGCCGAGACCGAGCTCTTCGCGGACAAAGCCCTTGGGTCCGTCCGCGCCGATCATATAGCGGCAACGCAGCGTTTCCTCGGGGCCGACCGTCACGTTCTCGTCGTCCTCGCTGACCGTTGCGAGCGTCACGGTCACGCCTTCCTCGTCCTGTGCGAACCCCGTTACCTTGCGCCCGCGCTCGATCCTGCCACCCTTGGCTTGCGCCTGTTCGGCAAGTGTCTTCTCGATGACGTCCTGTCCGCTGTAGAGGACGGGCCCGTATGGGCTTGGTACGTCCGCGATCTCGACGGGATCGACCCTGCGGCCGTTCAGGAGCGTGTTGACCTGGGTGATGCTGTAAGCCTGCGCGGCGATGGCGTCGCGTACGCCGATGCTGGCAAGCAGTTCCTGCGGCCGGGCCCACAGGTTGTTGGCCCGCGACCACTCCTTTGGCTGGCGTCGCTGTTCGATCAGGAGACAGTCGACGCCGTGATGTGCAAGCGCGCAAGCGGTCGTCAGACCGATCGGTCCGCCGCCCACGATGATAACCTCGGCGTCGAAGCCGTCACGGAGGAATTTGCTGTTCATGCGATATCCTTGGGCGTTGAGGGTGCTGCAGGGTCCGCCGTCGTTGAAAGGCTGTCGGCGATCACTGCGTTCATCTCGCGAAGCACGGCGACGGCTGCGACGAGTCGATCGGCGCCGATCTGATCAAGGATGGCCTGATCGAGCGGGGCGACCGCTGTCTCGGCCCCGGCAAGTGCAGCCCGGCCAACGGTAGTGAGGACAATTAGCTTGGCTCGCTGGTGGTGCGGATTAGGCTGCTCGCTGACCAGGCCGTTTGCCAGCAGCAGATTGACGACACGCTGCACTGCCTGCCGGGTCAGCCCCATGTTGCGGGCAATGTGCGCTACCGGGAGGGGTTGGGGTGAATAGCCCAAAGCACCGAGAACCTGCCACCAAGCGGTCGTCAAGCCAATCGGTCGGACCAGCTCATTGCCTGCGTCGACCAAACGGCCGTTAGTCTCGAACACCGCAAGCGCAAGATCCCTGACATGGGCAGAGGGAGGAGAGTTACTCAAATCAACATCCTGTCATTATGACAACATGCTGCTATAACACTCGGAGCAAGCTTTGGTTCCCGTCGTTCCAGTTAGCTGTTTGAGGTAGGTCTATCGGACGCGGAATGATGCCAGAGCGGATGTGTTCGACTACTTCGAGCGCTTCTACAATCCAAAATGACGGCACTAGACAATGGGCTATCTCAGCCCAATGATTTTGAAACCAAGGTGCGGTTAGCTTAACCTCGTGTCCGAAGTCGAAGGTTCGGATCCGTTCAAGGCGAGGAAACACAGCATCATCAAGCATGATCGTAACCGCTGAGTGCCCAGCACCTTGACCATGCGCGTGGGGGGCTGAGACGACGAGTGGACAATTGATAAAACTGCTCAAATGTTGAACGTTGTCACAACTTTGCCCCAAGGCCGACAGTATGTCGCGAACCTCAATCTTGGAATATTGATGTGGAGCGTATCGAATGAGTAAATTTTCTTGTCTGGTCGCGTTTTCTATCGCGGTACTCGCCTCATGCGGCTCAGTTGCGAAGGCCGACGAGTTTGCTGAGAAGGCGCAAGCTTCATTCGAACCCGTCATAAAGGAATACGGTATTCCCGGACTCGTCGTTGGAGTTACCAGGAACGGCAAACATGAGTTTTATGCGGTCGGGTTGGCATCGCGTGCCGACAACCGTCCGGCCACCCCTGATACGCTGTTTGAGCTTGGCTCGATAAGCAAAATTTTCAACGTGACGCTTGCGGCATTGGCTGAAGAACGCGGAAAGCTCAGCCTCAGTGATACGGTGGCACATCACGTCTGTGTCGACGCATGTTCAATTGGCGACAAACTTACACTCATGGATTTGGCAACACATCATTCGGGCGGACTGCCATTGCAGGTGCCGGACAACGTTTCCAATGTAGATGGGTTGGTGAGCTGGCTGAAGGATTGGAACCCGCCGCAACCGGGAACGCGCAGCTACTCGAACGTCAGCATCGGGATGCTCGGCTATATATCTGGCAAAGCCATGGGCTCCAACTACAAGCAGGCCTTGCAAGACGTGCTCTTCCCTGCGTTCGGGCTCCACCATACGTGGATAGACGTTCCGAAGAGTGACATGAACCGTTACGCTTTCGGCTATGACCGAAAGACCAATGCGCCAATTCGGGTGAGCTCTGGGGTCTTAGACTCGGAGGCCTATGGCGTGAAGTCGAGCGTCCGAGATATGCTAACAGTTCTTGATGTGGAGCTGGGGCACGGGAAAGCTCCCGACGAATTGCGCAACGCGATCGAGAGAACCCATGAAGGTCAGTACAAAACTGCTTTTTTCACCCAGGATATGATTTGGGAGCAGTACCCATGGCCCGCCGACCTGCAGACAATGACGTCTGGCAATGGCTATGATTTCATCATGAAGCCACAACCAGCGGAAAAAATCAGCCCATCGCTTGCTCCGCAGAAGAATGTGATCCTGAACAAGACCGGCTCGACGAACGGGTTTGGCGGTTACATCGCTTTGCTGCCGAGCGAGGACATCGGCGTGGTTGTCCTGGCAAACAAAAACTATCCGAATGAAGCTCGCGTAAGGGCGACATATTCACTGATACAGGCGTTGCTCGCGAATTAGCGGCAACGTCGCGAGCCGAGGGCCATGCGTACTCCAAGTCAAGCGAGGACTAGGCTGACAGATAGCATGATCGAAGTCCGGTCGCTTAATAATGCTGCCGTCGCAGAATCTGCAGTGCGCGGACCACGGATGTGCAGCATCCTTGATGTTGTAGCTACGGGAGCTTCTTGATCGTGCGCTGAGAAGAAAGTTGGTCGGAACACGGTCGTGGTCTTCGGCTGGTGTCCCTGGTCTATCAGCCAATTTGACATGTCGAGACGGGCAGATTGGCGGCTGCCGAATCTCTAGTACGCGTGCGTCGGCCGGATGGCACATCGATCGCGCCGGTCGATATCATCCCCCGTCGCGGAACGATCAGGGGCAATAATCGAGCTCGGGCGTTGGGCGACACGAACCGTCCGCAGCGACCTTTTGGCAGAGAGTAAGGTGGAGGTCGCAAGTGTGATTGTTTCGCCGATTGAGCTCAAGATGCCGGACTTCTCGAGTTTCGTTGCTTCAACGCTCGCAGACTTTGGTTTAGCAGGAGCGAGGCCCGCTCTCGAAATTACGGAAGGCATAGAGCTGGAACTAGACCAGGATGTAGCTCTCTGCATCAACGATTTGAGAAAGTTGGGCGTGCAAGTTTGGCTGGACGACTTCGGTACGGGTTTTGCCGGATTGTCAGGGCTGCGTCTGATAGAATTCGATACCGGCAAGATCGATCGTAAGCGTCCGGTGGTGCAGCGCAAGTCGCGCGCCTATCCATGCGCAAAGTTAGCGAGATCGTTCAGCTGCTTGCGCACTTGTGATCGAAGGTTCGTAGTGTTGTGCGAGGTTCTGAAGAAAGCTGCTTCCGGAATACCGCCACGTATAGCGGCCTAAGCGAGTCCTCAGTAGAATGGGGATTGCCTCTCGCTGAAACTCGAAGTTCAAAACTAGGGTGCGCTGGCTAATGAGCCGGACGGCTTTGTCGCTGCCGCTAATTAGGGGAACCAACCATGAATGTGGCGCCGGACAAGATCGGTGAAAGTGCTGCGCGACTGTAGATCGCGAGGCGGCTGGACGTGCTCATCGTTGGCGATGGAGCGGCCACATACGAGTTTGCGTCCCGCCTAGCTGACGGTGTGCCTGACGAGGGCCAGAATGGGTGCGTTCAGTTCTAACGTGCGCTCATTATCACCGACCGAACCAGAAAGGAAAAGGCTGTGATCGAATACCTTCACCTTTCTGGAGGCCGAGAACGACCGAGACGATCATGCTTGAAACGTCCGTCTCGGTCGTCCAACATCTCGGCAAGGCGATGCCAAGACACTGACAGGTTATCAGGCTTTTTGTTTAAGGAATTGTTGCGGGAGTTGCGTCTTCCGTCCTCAGCAACTGGTAACGTTGTAGCGGAACATGTCGTTAGAAGGTGACAACCGGCACCGACACACTCCGCTTGCGATCTGGAACGGCATTGCCAGAGGCATATTACCGACAAGAGGTGGTATCTATCGGTAATACCGTACAACCCGAAAGCAGCAAGACCAAAACCAGCACCGAAAGGCCAAGAAATATCCACGCTGTTACTTTCACAAAACGCATTCTCGCGCTCCAAGCCATCTACTGCAATCATGCCGCCTTCAGCTTTCGGTTCCGTCAATATGAGAGGCAGGCTATGCGTTTGAGGTAGGCACGAATCAGCCGTTGTGTTCCGCGTACATCGGCACGAATGTTCTCGCGGGAGAGTACGGCAGGCCGGTTCTGGATGCCGCCACCGAGGTTCACATGACGATTGAAAAACGCCGCGAGATATTCGAAGCGGTCCGCAACAAAGCCCATGCACTTGGATTGCAATTCGAGGACGATCCCACATACCTAAACGCTGTCGAAGAGTGGATTGCGGGATCGATCACCGCAGAGAATCTTCGAAACCACTACCAGGAGCTGTTGGAGGGTCGCGAGAAAGAGAGGCGTTTGTCGTACTTCGTCAAGCACTGCCTCCGGGAAGTCTGATAATGACCAGGTTCGGCCCCCCTATTGTGCAGGTGGCTAAGGGAAAAAGTCCGTTGTTCCCTTAGAAGTTACCCCCTCTCTGCCAGCTTTTCAGCGGCGGTTGAGCGGCGGATCTACGGTCCAATCGTAGGCCAAGAGATTGCTGAGCTGTGGGAGTTCCACGGCCGAGCGAAAACACGACGGAAAAGTACTACCTAAGAAAACAAACTGCCGCTGTTGATGTAGAAGCTGGCTCCGGTGACGAAGGCGGATTCGTTAGAAACCAGGCAGGCTACCAGATTGGCTACTTCCCCCTTGGCGAGTGCCGTCACCGCTTAGAACAGGAAATCGCCGGCAGCGAGGGCCGCCAGCTTTACGTCCTGCAACAGGATGCTGTCGCCGTTCAGGCCATCGATATAAACGTCTTGGCCGACCTGTTTCATATGGTGCTGGACTAGGTCCTTGTAGTCGGTGATGCTACCAAGACCGGTGAGGTCAAGGATGTCGTGCTTCGAACCGGTCGCGGCAAAATCGGTGATCTTGTCCTTGCCGTCCCTGGTGGCAAAGACGAACTGGTCGGCGCCCGCGCCGCCGGTCAGGATATCGGCGCCGCCATGGCCCCAGATGATATCATTGCCTGCCTTGCCGTCGATGACGTTCTTGCCGCTATTGCCGTGAAGCTGGTTGGCCAGCGCATTGCCGGTGGCGTTGATGGCCGAAGCGCCGTTCAGCGTCAGGTTCTCGAAATTGTTGCCCAGCGTGAACGACACCGCCGATTTGACGAGGTCGGTGCCGCCGCCGGTATTTTCGGAAAGCTTGATCTTCGCGTCGCTGATCACATAGACGTCGTTGCCGTTGCCGCCATAGATCGTGCCGTTGACCTTGCCGCCGGTGCCGTCGAAATAGTCATTGCCATTGCCCAGCTTGATGTCGCCGGTGATGGTGCCCTTGTTGAAGAGCGAATCGGCGCTGTTGCCGCCCAGGAATGCGGTGCCCGCCGATTTGATCAGGCCGTTGTTTTGCAGCGCCGCTTTGCTCGCACCCGAAAAATCGATCGTCGCCAGAGATGCCTGCGTGCCTGTGATCGTACCGTCATTGGTCACGGTTTCACCGGCGCCACCGACCTGGATGCCGCCCGCCGCCGTCATGGTCTTGTTGTTGGTGATGATCGTATCGTCGGCCGAGACGGCAATCGCATAGCCGGCGGCCTTGATCAGGCCGTTATTGGTGATCTTGCCGTGATCTCCGGTGAGCGTCATGGCGTTCTTCAAAGCGGTGATCTCGCCGCTATTGGTGATGATCGCCGCAGCGCCGGTCGCCGTGATCGCGCCGCCCTTCATCGAGATGACCGTGCCGTCATTGGTGATGACAGCATTGGATCCGGACGATGCGATGGTGGTCCCGGTGCCGGTCGCGGTGCCGTGATTGGTCAAAACCGCCGATTTGCCGCTGGACACGATCGCCGAGCCCTTGTCGGAGCGTAACTCGCCATTGTTGGTGAGAATGGCCGAGGCGCCGCGCAGTTGCACCACATCCAGCGCCGCATGCGTGGTGCCGTGATTGATGATTTCCGCGTTGCTGCCGGACACGGCGATGCCGATACCGGCAGAGGATTCGATCAGGCCGGTATTGACGATTGTCGTCGCCGTTGCAGCAACTGCGATCGCGGTCAGGCGTGCCGCCACCGTGCCGTCATTGATGAGCTCCAGTCCGCCGCTGTCGATCTTTAGGCCGTAGTCCTGGCCGTTGACCACGCCGGACGCGCTGACCACGAACTGGCTTTGGCTGTCGGTCACCGCGGTTGTGCCGAACTGGAAGGCATAGCTGGAAGCGGAAAGCACCGTGCCGTTTATGTAGAAGTCGCGCAGCGTTGCCGGGCCGGTCGCCAGAATGGCGGTCGCGGCTGTGCTCAGCGTCACCCCTTTGTTGAGGATAAACTCGCTGCCGGTCTCAAGAACCTTCACCGGAGCGGTGCTGTTCCTGCTAATCACGATCTTTTCGGTCATCTGCCCATCATGTGCAGTGTCATCGGTTTGGCTTCGCTGTCTCTAGGGCAAACGGGTAAGGACGCTTAGCCCCCGGCACGGCATTTCCGCTCTTATGGTCAATTCAATGTCACGCCGCAATGGCCATATTGAGTGAGGGCGCAAAGGGTTGTCACCGAATGGCAGGGGTCTTTGATTCGAATCCTATCAAGGCGTAGTGTTCGTCCAGCGGACGAGCAGTTACTTTGCAGTGGATGTCGCAGATTTACGCCGCGGCTTGAAGTCGACGAGCAGGGATTTCAGCTCCACTTCTCGAACTCGCCGAGCAGCCTCGTCGGGAGAAACCCATTCCAGTGTGCGCTGACCACGCTCCTTGTAGTCGGATGCAGCATCCTCCACCTCGATTTCGTAAACGTCAACCACGCACGGCGCAACATCGCCGTTGTCGAGCCATTTCAAATATGTGTAACTGCCGATCGGCTTTTTCTTGACCCGGCCACGTACGCCCGCTTCCTGCTGGGCCTCAATCTCGGCTGCCTCATGGGGTTTCTTTTTTTTCATAGGCCAGCCCTTGGGGATAACCCAGCGACCGCTGTCGCGCGAAGTGATGACGAGTATCTCTATGCCGTCGCGGTCAGCCGCGTGCCGGTAGCAAAGAGCCGCATATTGCTGCCTGAACTTGCCATTGAACAGCTTGTCCGGCGTCTGGGCTAACTGCTGCAGCAGAGTTTGCCGCTTGAAAGGTGGTTGCTTGGATGCGTTCTTGACAGACTTCATTCCCCTAGATGCTGTTTTCTCGCGATACTTTCCAGCGCGACGTCCGCTTTTAATGACGGTTTTGTGACGGCGGCCTTTAGTCGCCGACGCCGGCAATGATTGTCTGGGTCGAAGTTGGCTTTGCAAAGGTCAGCCTTCCGCCTCGCGCGCAACGCGCCGCTGCTCCGTCTGCGGCAGCCCGATCATTGCCTGCCCTGTCGATTTGGGAAGAGGAGCAGGGGGGTGCATGGCTGCGGTGCCCTTGACGGCGCAAGTCGTTCTGGTCGATCACACTGCAATCGCGCGAATAGAAAGCAGTCCCGCATGCCATATTACCTCGTCACCCAGACGTCGTTCAAGGAAGGCGCGGATGAAGTCGAAGCAGCTCAGAAAGTCCTCACGAAGTTGAAGTCAGATGGCGCCGTAGGATTCACCGTGAAATACGATGAAGAAAATATTCGGCAGGTGACGGTCGCCAACGTCCCGGCCTCGGAAGTCGCGCAACCGGCTGCCCGGGAGCCCCGACCATCCCCAGAGCAGATCCAGGAAGACAACATTCTTGAGGCCTCAGCTGTCAATCAAGCCCATACAGGTGTCTCCAAGCCGAGACGACTGTCAGCCAGGAGTGTTACTCTTGGACTGAGCCTGTTCGCAGCCGGCGTAGCAGCGGGGCTGGTCATTATGGCTCTAGTTGATCGCACTCATGGATGAGCCACCGAGATCTCCAATGAGACATTGGACTAGAGCTGCCTTTCGCTGTCAACATGATCGCAGAGCTACTTGAGCGGATCGCTGGCTCGGACCGATGTACGATTGCGACGCGAAGCCAACTAGACCATACAACTTGGCTGATGACGACCAACTCACAACCGGATCGTTGGTTCGAATTGGCTCAAGACCTGAAATCTTGGTTCGACCTTTTGCTCAACAGGGGATGCCGCCCATGGCAGCTTTGCGCCTCCAAACCCGCCACATTGGCAAGAGCTGCGTATGCTTGAAAGCAGACGTTGGTGCCTAAGTGTTCAGTGGCGGGCGCAAAACGGCAACTGTTGTTGACCTACAACAGCACATCATAGTGCTACTCAAGATGTCTTGATGGCTGGGCGCGTCAACCGAGCGACTAACCCGCGCCATGGCTGGCGCTGGACGTACGCCGTGAGTTCTGAAGCCGGCATAGGCCGGGCCAATGCGTAGCCTTGCAAGCTGTCGCATCCCAGATCTCTCAAGATCGCGATATCGTCTTCGGTTTCTACGCCCTCGGCGACGACCTGAATATCCAGGGATCTGCCGATTTCAACAATGGAACGCAGTAATGCCTGCTGTTCCTTGGAATTGGTTGCCCCAGCAACCAGCTCTCGATCCACCTTCAGCGCTCTCGGGCACACCTTTAGCAGACTTACCATAGAGGCATGGCCGGTGCCAAAGTCATCGATCTCAAGTGATATTCCAAGCTCCCGCAACTCTGTAAGGCGCCTTAGAATCTCCTCGTCGCATTGGTCTAGGAAAATCGACTCGAGCAGTTCGAAAGATAAAATCCCGGGCTCAAGATTTAGCGCCCGCAACTTGGCCGTAAGCGCCGGATCGTAAAGCCTTTCATAGGAGACGTTTACAGATAATTTCGGAATTCCGAGTCCTGCTTGCTGCCAGGTGCGGAAATCCTCAAGTGCCGCTTCGAGGATCATAGAGTCGATGTCTGCAACAACGCCCAGTTCCTTAGCGACGGGAAGGAAGACGGCCGGGCTATGAAGGCCCCCGTCAGGGGTTTGTAGACGGGCAAGAGCTTCTACGCCGACAATCTCAAGGGAGGTGGCGTCAAATTGCAACTGGTAGAATGGGATGAAGGCCCGCTGCTCTAGGCCTGCTAGAACATCGTCAGCCACACCCTTCTTGCCCACAAGCTCTTCGTACGACTGTGAGGAAAAGAACTCAAACCTGTTGCGGCCACTCTTCTTTGCTCGATAAAGGGCGATATCAGCGTTCAGTAGCAATTGCGTGGTGTCCGTCTCCTCTTCATCCTGGCAGGCAATCCCGATGCTGGCACCGGTGCGGCACAAGTGCCCGTTGACGGTGATGGGCTTGGACAATGTAACGATCAGATCGTCAGCCAGGTCGGAGATGGACCCGGAGGATCCGTCGAGCGAATGTACGATCACGAACTCATCGCCACCGACGCGGGCGACGAAGTCATTGTCGCCGGCACATGATGCCAGCACTTGCGCCACGTGCTTAAGCAAAGCGTCGCCTGTCGCATGGCCGAGGGTGTCGTTAATGTGCTTGAACCGATCCAGATCAAGATGCAAAATAGCAAGCTTGTTCGCGCCGCCCAAAGATCCCTCGGCCGTCCGGCGGAGCGTCTGATCCAAGTATCTGCGATTGGGCAGAGCAGTAAGATAATCATGCAGTGCGCTATGTTCTATTTCTTGCCGCGCCGATTCCAGCGCAACGCTTTTGGCTTCTGCCAACCGTGTTGCATCCTCCAGTTCCCGCCGCAGCAGTACATCATCCGTCACATCCCAATTGGCACCAACCAATTTGATATGTCCGTCCTGAGTCGTGAAACGCTTACTATGGCTCTTGATGATGCGTTCTTGGCCGCTGCCGAGCACCACCCGGTACTCGTCGGAAAATGTGTCGGTGCTAGAAGCGTGGTCGGCGACCTTTTGGACAACGCGGGGGAGATCTTCCGGGTGAAGTAAGCTTTCCCATAGTCCGCCTATCTCGATGGTGCCGCTGCCGTCGAGCCCGTAAATCGAGAACATCCTCTCGTCCCATTCCGACTGACCGGTCGTGAAATCGGCTTCAAATACGCCGATGCCGGAAATATCGAGTGCCATCTCCAAGCGCCGTGCCATACGCAATGCGGCCTCTTCTGATGCTTTGCGAACAGTTACATCGGTATCAGTCCCGACGACGCGTGTTGCCCTGCCGGAAGCGTCCCATTCAACGCCGGCACCGCGACATTCAATCCAAACCCAGTGTCCATCCTTATGCTGCTCACGGTAGTCAAAGACAGCAAAGGCCGGATCGCCTTCCTCCTGCCGCTCCATCGCATGAATAACCTTTGCTCGGTCGTCCGGGTGGACATTTTGCAGCCACTCGGCTGTGCTTCCTGGAAGCTGCTCGCCTGGCTGCAGGCCTCGCATTTTGTACCAGGTGGGAGAATAGTATTTCCGACCACTATCCCAGTTGTGGTCCCAAACGCCCAGTTCCGATGAGATCAAAGCGTGATCCCACCGGCTTTCCCTGTACGCCAGCTCCTCCTGCCCCCTCAATCGGTTAGGAGCTTCTAACCACATCAGAAGGGCAGCACCGGGTTCGCATCCACCGGGCGACGGCATGACTTTTGCTTGCGCCCAGCGAGGCTCCAGGGTCGAGATGATTAGCAACTCACGCGTTTCGGACGTCACACCCTGCGCGGCGGCCCCGATGTCAGCAATCAGTTGCAGGCTATCTTCTTGGGATAGCTTGGCAAGCAGACACTGGTCCCGGTCTGGCTGCAGCCAGAGTGTGCTGAAAAGCTCGTTTGTCGCCAGGATCTCTCCTGATCCTCCAACGATGGCGAGAGGCAGTGGCAACTTGGGAATCAGTCCACCCATCTCAGCCTTCGTTGTGACTGGCTTTTGATTCCGAGAGGCAGAAAGCGGACCTTGCACAGCAGCGTTCCGTTCACGAGTTAAAAGTACCCTAGAAGCAGCTAATTAACGTCAGCTTAAGTTGTTCAGCCGCATTTGTTCGATACTCAGGGCTAATAAACGCCATTGGAAGTATATTGCGCCCTACCATCTATGGATTGCGAGGAGGGTACTCGTTGCAGGCGTGTCATCTGCGCTAGAGACTTGGGATGTTCGGCAGCCAAAGGATCAACGATACTCCGAAGCTGGTAGTGATGCATCCACAGGGTAACGGTTCGACTATGCTGCTCTCCAGCCTGCCGCGAATTCGTTCAGCCATCCCCCTGGCTTTAGATTCCCGCGTCCTTGAGAGGACCAGGCAGAAGTCTTCGCCGCCGAGGTGAACGGCGAGGTCGTATGGCCGCAAGGAGCCTCGTACCTTTTCGTATCAAGCGATGCGTCTGACGTTCGTGCTCCATAAAAAGCGGCCTACGACGCAAAGGTTGAATTTCTAACCAGTTTGCCAGGCGTGGGAAGACTGAAATCGGTGGACGTTGAATGGCGGCTCATCGCCAACAATGACCGACAACCGGACAGTCTTCTAGCGGCCCCTTTCTAGTCACCAAAACTTTTTCTGCAGTGACCGCATTTAACGATACTGTCGAAGAACTCCCTGATCTCCTCTCGGCACCCATAGACCGCGTGATCACGCGAACGGAAACCCCAGTAATTCGTATCGTCGAAAATTACTGTCGATCTTAAGTGGCAGTGGCGCGGTGTTCGCGAACGTGACCTCTGCGGAAGCTCACGAGAGGCTGCCCGAAGCGCTCGTCGGTAGTATTAACGTTCATGCTGCCAAGCAGCCTATCGCGCTTAGTCCGCTGAGAGCCGAACCGAACTACCCGGCACGGGATCAGGCTTGCTTGATATCGAGTAGTCCCATGCCGATGGACATAAAGTCGTCCAACGGCCGCCGGTCGTTCGTGATTTTCATCCGAATAACAGTCCCTTCCCAGCTGTTGATGAGAAAGCGTGCCATCGCCGACGGTTCAAGACCCGGCTTTATCTCGCCGATCGCCTGGCCCTCGACTATGACGCTCGAAAGCAGATCCGCCCACGTCGATAGCGAATCCTTGAGCGCCTCTCGTAGAAGCGGGACGTCGTCCGAGCTTTCCGCCGACAGATTGCCGATCAGGCATCCCCTGTCGAAGCCGTCCATCTCGTATCTGGATATGAAGAACTCGAAATGCTTCCTTATCCGGGCGAGAGGAGACAGGGCAGCATTAGACAATATTTCCCGCTTCGACGATGCGACATACATCTCCAATACCTCAAGAGCGAGACCTTCCTTGGTCTTGAAGTAATTATAGAAACTACCCTTGGGGACGCCCGCGGCATCCACAATCTGCTGGACGCCACATGCGGTGTATCCAAGCGCGTGGAAACGTTCCTGGGCGGCTGCGAAAATCTTGTCTCTGGTCGGCGAGGCCATAAGGTTCTCCTTCGGTCCCGGGGTAAGAACGAGGCCATCCTAATTCAAGTGTCGGCAATCATCGAGCGGTAGAAATAAAGTCAATTGACGAAATAATACGACTGGTCATATTAAAAAGCAAGACGTAACGGAGACACGTTGCCATGGCGACTGATATTCAGAACCAGAGACTTACACCGGCATGGGTAATGGCGCTCGGGACGTTCGCGATCGGAACCGAAGGCTTCATGATCGTGCCGCTCCTGCCCAACATGGCTGACGACTTGCATTTGTCGATCGCCGCCCTTGGAACGCTGGTGACGGTCTTCACGCTGACCCTTGCGTTCAGTTCGCCGATACTGACGACGCTTTTCGGCAGCGTGGACAGACGACGCCTTTTGATCGCGACAATGGCGTTCTTCGCGTTGGCGAATCTAGTCGCCTGGCAGTCGAGCGGCTACTGGGGCATTTTCGCGGCCCGTGTGCTTCTGGCTCTCGCAGCGGGACTTTACACCCCGAACGCCAACGCGCTGATCAGTGTTCTGATCGCACCGGAAAAGCGGGGCAGGGCACTTGCCATCGTCAATGGCGGGATGACGATCGCTATCGCGCTCGGACTGCCGATCGGGTCGCTCGTGGGGAATGCGCTGGGGTGGCGCGTGACGTTTCTCGGCGTCGGCGCACTCGCGGCGATCGCTGTCGTCGGCTTGATCGTGGGCCTTGATCGATCGGCCGGGGCCGGACTTCCGGTGCCGAGCCTTTCAGCCAGGATCGCAGTCGCGAAGCAGCCACCTGTGCTGATTGGTCTGGCTGTCACGCTTTTCTGGGCCGTCGGTGCCTACACTGTCTGGACCTACATCGCTCCTTACCTGACTTCGGTCGCGAACTTCGGCCCGAACGGTATCAGCTTCATCGTGTGCCTCTGGGGTGTCGGCGCGGCCGTCGGAGTGTTCGGCGGCGGTGCTCTCAGCGATAAATTCGGCGCTAAGACCGTAATGGGCACCAGCCTGGCGATCCTCGCCGCGGCATTTCTGGTTCTGTCGTTCACCGCGTTCTTCCTCACGCCTTCGCAAGCCGTACTACCGATCGTCATCTCGGTCGCCGTATGGGGCGTCGCTGTCTGGGGTTTCTTCCCGGCGCAGATTTCGCACCTGATCAAGACAGGCGGGCAGGCATCCGCCTCTATCGTCCTCTCGCTCAATGCCAGCTTCATGTATGGCGGCTTCGCAATCGGAAGCGCCATCGGAGCCTTTGTCGTCGCCCGTGGGCAAGTCGCGGATCTCGGTCTCGCCGCGGCGCTTGCGGAAGTGATCGGCGTCGCACTGATCTTCGGTTTCGCCGCCAAGACGACATCCCCCAACACGTCGTCCGCCCGCTGAATACTGGCGGTATCGACGCGCCCCCCAAACCTCAAACCAAAATCGAACCCAAGGAGAACGAAAATGAAAATGTCCGGCAACACGATCTTCATCACAGGCGGTGGTTCCGGTATCGGCCGCGGTCTGGCCGAGGCCTTCCACAAGCTCGGCAACCAGGTGATCATCTCGGGACGGCGCAAGGCTAACCTCGATGAAACCATCGGCGCGAACCCCGGTATGGCCGCCTACGAGATGGATATCACCGACCCGGCCAGCATCGAGCAGGTCGCTGCCAAGATCATCGCGGACTACCCGGCGCTCAACGTCCTGTTCAACAACGCCGGCATCATGCCGTTCGACGATGCGGCCAAGGCGATCGACGGAAAGATGATGCAGATCATCGTTACAACGAACTTCCTGGGCCCTATCCGGATGACGTCCGCCCTGATCGAGCACCTCAAGAAGCAGCCTTCCGCGGTCATCATCAACAACACTTCGGTGCTCGCTTACGTGCCGCTCGCGTACAATGCAGTCTACTCGGCTACAAAGGCCGCTCTTCATTCCTTCACGATGTCGCAGCGCTTCACCCTCCGCGACACGTCGGTGAAGGTCCACGAAATCGCTCCGCCGTGGGTCGATACCGACCTCGTCAAGAAGAGCGGCGATCCTCGCGCCATGCCGCTCGACGTCTTCGTGAAGGAGACGATGGAGAAGCTCGCGACCGACCGCGAAGACATCTACGTCGATGCAATCCAGATGCTTCGCGACAACCCGGGTTCCAACGAGCACGAGTTCTTCTTCCAGTTCAACGAGGTCATGGTGAAGGAACCGATCCCGGTCTGAGGTCGACTGGCCAGTTCCGGAGCGGACGATAGTCGGCCGCTCCGGCAAGCCGCCCGTAAGGGCATCACAGAACGACGCCAGGAACGCGGCGTTATCAGAGGACATGGCAATGAGCTACAAACTTCTCGTGGACGGTGAACTGATTGACGGAGCCAGGGATGTCGGTGTCATCAATCCAGCGACTGCCCAGGAATTCGAGACCGCTCCGCGGGCCGACGCGGCTATCGCGTTGAGAGCCATAGCCGCCGCGAAAAAGGTCTTCCCCTCATGGGCGGCGCTCACCTACGAGCGCCGTTCCGGCTACGTCGAAGCGTTCGCGGCCGCCCTTGAGGCCCGCGCGGCCGACGTCTCCCGTCTTCTCACCCTTGAACAGGGGAAGCCCCTGCCACAAGCGGAAGCCGAAATCCGGGGTTCCGTGGCGGCCCTCCGTTTCTTTGCCTCCCAGGAGATCAAGCCACGGGTGATCCGCGACAACGAACAGGAATACATCGTCGAACAGCGCTATCCACAGGGTGTCGCGGCTGCGATCACCCCATGGAACTTTCCGATCTCTCTCCTGGTCTACAAGGTAGGGGCCGCGCTGATGACCGGAAACCCGGTGATCGCAAAGCCAGCGCCGACGACACCTCTGACGACATTGCTTCTCGGCGAACTGGCGGCCGGGATCTTCCCGCCCGGCGTATTCCAGACGCTTGCGGATACCAATGATCTCGGACCGCTTCTGACAAGCCACGAAGACATTGCGCATGTCAGCTTCACGGGATCGACGCCGACCGGCAAGAAGGTCCTGGAGAACACGGTAAGCACGCTTAAGCGCTTCACGCTTGAACTGGGCGGAAACGACGCCGCGATCGTGCTCGACGACGTCGATGTCGACAAGGTCGCCCCGGCGATCTTCCGCGCTGCAACTCTGAACGCCGGACAGATCTGCTTCGCCACCAAGCGCGTATATGCGCCAAAGGACCTCGTCGAACCGCTTACCGACGCTCTGGTCGCCCTCGCCAAGCAAGCCAAGGTCGGTGACGGTCTGGAGCAGGGCACCACGATCGGTCCGATCCAGAACAAGATGCAGTACGACAAGCTGCAGGGCTTCATCGACGATTCCCGCCGCAACGGCAGAATCGTTACAGGCGGCGACCGCGTAGAGGGCGACGGCTACTTCATTAAGCCGACGATCGTCCGTGACCTGCCGAACGACGCCCGTCTTGTAAAAGAGGAGCAGTTCGGCCCGGTGCTGCCGATCCAGGTCTACGACAACGTGGACAGCGCGATCGCGGAAGCCAACAGCGTCGAGTTCGGGCTTGGCGGCATTATCTGGACGGGTGACTTCGAAAGAGGCGTATCTGTCGCTTCCAAGATCGAGACCGGAACCATCTGGGTGAACCATCACTTGTCCCTTCCGTATGACGTCGCGTTCGGCGGGGCCAAGCAGTCGGGACACGGCGTCCAGAACGGCATCGAAGGAATGGAAGACTTCACCCAGCGGCGTATCGTCAACGCCCGTAAAGTGGCGTGACCCTATCTATGCATGCCACGTCGGCGGCGGGGCCGCCGGCGTCCTGTTCCACAGTCCCATGAGTCGATTGCCTGCAAATTCTTGCTCATCCCGGGGCCATCCTAAGTTGGGCGCCCCCAAGATAGATTCATCGAAATCCCCTGGAATGTGGGGCTACCTACGTCGGATGGGGAGCGACCGAGCGTTCGAGCGCGCTGAAGGCAAAGGGTAGCGCTCAGTTGACA
Source organism: Rhizobium sp. Leaf306 (assembly GCF_001423425.1). GTDB lineage: Bacteria > Pseudomonadota > Alphaproteobacteria > Rhizobiales > Rhizobiaceae > Neorhizobium > Neorhizobium soli. The sequence goes on along the minus strand of NZ_LMNX01000001.1, from coordinate 1,620,844 downwards.
GATTCTCGTGGACCAGATCGAAACGAAGCCCTTCGAAGCCTATGTGCCGAAAAGCTGCACCCGCAGCGCAACCGGACTAAAAGCAAATACAGGTTGACCCGGCCCGGCCGCAGCTCACTCTGCGAGGAGCTTGCGCGCCGTTGCAATGTCGGCAATCGGATGCGTGCAGTCGAACTTGCCAAGTGACGAAACAAGGTCGTCCCTAGCGGAAGCGGATTGCGAAGGTGGCGCGAGACGAACAAGGCATATAGCGCATCTAAGTTCCCAGAACGCGGCTCCCATCGAACGCGCCAAATTTAAAGCCTCTCGGAGAAGAGCGATGGCCTTCTCGCGGTCTTTTTTGATCAAGGTCACCGCCTTGAGCCTCAGCAGTTCCGGTCTGCACCATCCGGCATCGCCTGACAGCGCCCTTTCGAGAGCCGCGGCGGAAGCCCTGCATCCTGCTAGCACCGTCATGTATTCGAGCCGCATACCCACGCCTTGTAAAAGGGCACCCTGCAAAGCCGTCTGGACTTCGTTGATCTGGGTGTTTTCCGGCACGATCAAGTCGTAGCCCTCCACCCATTCTTGCCAGCGAACGAGCACGTCCCTTGCCGCGAGTTGTCGGACAGTGTCGAGCCTGGCCCGCGCTTCGGCGGTATTTCCAGAAAGGTAAGCGACGGGGATTGCAGTGAGGCAAAGCATTAGGCAGCTGGATATGGAATGCCCGAGCTGTTCGGAATCAGTTATCATTTCGCGGACCGCAGCAAAGCTCTGGTCGATTTTCCCTTCAAGAAAGTCGATCATCGCGATCACGGCCTTCGCGATCGTTCCCTGATCGTATCCGGTGCCGTTGTTGAGGGTCGTCCTGACTGCACGGCTCGCTTCGAGAAGAGATATCTCTGCCTGCTCGCGGGATGCGGAGAAGTTGCCGTGGAAGAGATAGTTGTGCTCAAGAAACCGACTGAAGCTTGCTGCACCCGGAAAGCGCTTCTGCAGATCTTGAGCGATGGCAATCGTATCGGTGTAGCGGCCGTTCGAACTTGCCACCGATGCCTTGCCGCCGTAAGCCCTCATGATGCGGCCCGGGTTTCCCAGTTGCTCCGCTATGACGGCGGCGCGCTCGAATTCGGCCATCGCCTCGCCATCGCTCTTGAAACCACGGACATGATAAAGCCCGCTACCCCGAGATACCCTGAGCTGAAGCTCGACATCGGTCCCGAGATGCTTCGTGGAGGGCAAGAGGTCCAGAGCCTTCTCGACTGCGACCAATTGCTCGTGCATCACGCCAAGCTGCGTCCATAGCACGTTGGATATGGCGATTAGTTCTATGGCCACGTCCAAATCGCCTTGCTCCGAAAACGCCCAGTTGGCGGCCGCGCGCAAGTCGTTTATGAGTGCGCCGTGCCGCCGCATCCAGTCGTTGGTCGGGAGGCTGTGCCAGTCATACTCGGCCCGCAGCAGTTCCTCGCGACAGTACATCGCGTGAGCCATCCGGTACCGAGGTTGCAGCCCGCTCGCGGCGAGCTTTTCCATTGCATAGCCCTTTGTCGTGTCCAGAAACCGATATCTGCCGTCGTTGTTGGACACCGTGATCAAGGATTTAAGTACCAGGCCGTCGAAGGCGTTGTCGAAGCTTTCTCCAGTAAGCCAGTCGCGTGCGATCGCCTCAGCGCCAAGATCGGAAAACGTTCCGGGAAACACCGCCATCTGGGCAAAGAGCTTTCTTTCGTCCTCGGTCAGACTGTCGTAACTCCAATCCAGGGTAGCCCTCAGCGTCTGTTGCCGAGGCGGAGCCGTTCGTCGTCCCCTTCGCAGGATTGACAGGGGATCGTCGAGCGAGTCGAGTACGCTCGCGAGTCCAAGGTTGCTGACGCGCGAGGCGGCCAGCTCGATTGCCAGCGGGATGCCATCCAGGCTGCGCACGATATCCGCGGACGCGAAAACGCTCTCGTCGTCTTCAAAGGTCTCAGTTTCGGAGGCAAGCCTGACCGACTCGATGAAGAGCTCCACCGACGGAAAGGCGAGGAGCGCCGAGCGCGACGTCTGGGTTTCCGGTACGGGCAACGACGGCAGCTGCCTCACTCTCTCGCCAGCGACCCGTAACGGCTCTCGGCTGGTCGCGATCACCACGATTCCTTTTGTCGTCCTGAGGATCTGGTCGACTGTCACCGCGACCGCCTCGATGAGATGTTCGCAGTTGTCGAACAGAAGGAGAGCGTCACTTTCATGAAGGGCGTTCAGGACCGCCTGACGATAGTCTTGGGTGAACACGATAAGGCCAAGCGCCGATGCCAGGGTCGGCATGATCAGGCTCTGGTCTGTCAGCGCGGCCAGGTCAATGAAGGTGACCCGACGTGAAACGGTTAACTTCCGGGCGATCTCAAGCGCCACTGCGGTCTTTCCCATCCCCCCCGCGCCGCAAATTGTCAGAAGCCGGGTTGAGCCTAAAGCGGAAAGGCACGACTCCACGAAAATCTCTCGGCCGATCAGCCGGCCGGGAAACCTGGGAAGATTGGACTCCGGAGCGGCCGTCGGAATGCCTGGGGGATTGGCGCTCGCGTCCGAGATTTCGACTGGTGCGACGAAAATGTAGCCTCGCCCCGCGATGTTTTCGATGTAGCGACGCCCGCTGCGTTCCCCGAGCGCTTTTCTAAGGGTTACTATGTGGACCCTGAGAGCGCCCTCATCGACGGTAGTCGAGGGCCAGGCCGCCTTCAGCAGGTCTTCCTTCGAAACGATCTCGCCCGCCCTGCTTGCTAGAACGGAAAGTATTTCGATGGCTTTCTTCCCTAACTGATAAGGCTTCCCAGCGTCAGAAAGCCTTCTATTGGTCAGATCGAGCTCGAAGCTTCCGAATTTGAGAAAGGACATTGTGTTCGCCGCAAAGGTCGCCGGATTATAATGTCAATTGGGTATCACATCTGAACGACTGTCTTGCAACGGCTCCTTCGAGCTTTCGGACTTTGGCTGGTGAAGTCGCAATGAAAAGCGACGAGCCATTGAAGCTAACGATTGCGAAAAGGCCGCGTCCTGCAGGTAGGCGAACCGAGCGACAGGATACGACCGGCATCCAACGCGAAATAGCGCAGTAGGCCGAAGAGAAGCCCGGTCCTTCCGGGCCGAGGTATTCACCCTGGAATATTGGTTAGGCGTTGTATCCGCCATCGACGTTCAGGACGCTGCCCGTAATGAACGTCGCTCCGGGACCTGCCAGAAACATGATCGCATGAGCCACCTCCGAAGGCTGCCCAAGTCTCTTGAGCACGTTCGCCTCCCGCTCTGCCGCAAGCGTTTCCTGTGAATGCGCCCCATCAACATCGCTCTCCAGCGCTCCGACCTGCACGACATTAACCGTTATGCTCCGAGGACCGAGATCGTGCGAGGCGCCCTTGCAGAAAGCGGCTATCGCCGCTCTCGTCGCGGCGAATTCGGCCAATCCCGGAGTGCCTACGCGGTCAGCTATGCTCGAGCCCAAGGCAATAACGCGGCCGCCCTCGTTCATGACTTTCGACGCCGCCTTTATCAGCGCGAAAGTGCCTTTGATGTTCATGGACAACTGCTCTTCGAGAGCGTCTTCGTCGACGTCCTCGTCATCGATCTGCCCTTCCACCCGGCGGACATTGTTGGCGACCAGCACATCCAGACGCCCGAAAGCAGCCATTACGGCTCGTACGAGCTGGGTCGCCTCGACGGTGTTCAGTCGGCTGCTTGTCGGGAAAAAGACAACGCGTCCTCCGTAAGACCGCAGCGACTCGAGGAAGTGAGCGTCCGGCTCCACCTCGAGTGCAAGAGCAAGATCCGAGCCGCCTTCGGCGAGCGCCTGAACGGTCGCCAGGCCGACGCCGCTATCGGCCTGCGTAACAAGAGCCACCCGGCAAATCGAGGCCCGATCCAAATCCTGTCCCACTACGTTCACGAGAGCCTCAAAAACCTGAATTGGCAAACGGAACCCCGCTATCTGTATGATTTTAACGGGAACCCCATACCGCAGTTACGCAGTAGCGCGACGTCGGGATTGTAAAATTCAGTCAAGGCGACTGTTAAGGCGGGGGTTAATCGCCATAACTTCTTTTTACATCTCATAACTCGATTTCACGTACCGCAACACGGCAACCTCACTGCATCGAACCAGCGAGGACACCGTGATGAACAAGACGATCTATTACATTCCGCTTCAGGACGAAGTAGACGTCTCGAAGACCTGGGGCCTGGAAGCAGACTACCGTGCCATCGAGGGTCTTGTCGAAAGACAGAGCATTGCCGACAAGCGGATCACCGTATCGGTCGAGGCCAAAGAGAAGCTCACCGCTGGCCTGAGCGAATGGCAGCGCAAGAAGATCATCCGCTATGTTGATGGGAACGTCGACTCGAAGCTGCGGGTATTCGACCTAAGCGAACAGGTGCGCCTGAGTGTCAGCAGGTTTTCGAAGGGCTTTAACGTCACTTTCGGGCGACCGCCCTATGACTACGTTCTGTCCAGACGCATGGAGGCCGCGAAGTACCTGATCGCTTCGACCGATGAACCATTGAGCCAGATCGCGCATGCTTGCGGACTGAGTGACCAGGCCCATCTCTCCAAAGTATTCAAACGCCTCGTCGGCATGACCCCGTTGAAATGGCGAAAGAGCGCCTCGGTAGCGCGATCGACAGACTGGGACTACCTGATTGCCGGCACACGCCGGGATTGTGGCGATTGCGCGCAGGTCTCTGTCGCCCTCTGAGCGGGCAGCGACCGGAAACTATGTACCGGGTCGTAGAGGGGTCATCTCTGCGTTCTCGACAATTCTGCCACGCCCGCTCCTGCGCGGCGCGCTCCGGTGCAGGATCGTCCAATTTTCCAGCGCTCGCCACAAGTAAGATACTCAATGACGCTTCGAGTGTCTGACGGACGTGCGTTCGCGGAATCACTGTCCGCCCGCCGCGGATCGTTCTGGGGCTATCGCGGATCAGTGGGCGCGCAACCGGGGTCGGGTTCTGCGTTGGATATCAGGTGACGGAGAAGAGCGAGCCATGAGACAGGTTACAATCAACGGGAAAGTCCACGACGTCGCTGTGCCGGATGATATGCCCCTACTATGGGTACTCCGAGACGTGCTTGGCATGACGGGAACCAAATATGGATGCGGCATCGCCCAGTGCGGCGCGTGTACCGTCCATCTGGACGGCGTGGCCGTCAGGGCCTGTCAAACGACGATGGATGCGGTCTACGGCCAGCCTGTCACCACGATCGAAGGGGTGGGAAACACTCCTGTCGGGGCAAAGGTGCAGGCGGCGTGGCTTGAGAAGGAAGTCGTGCAGTGCGGGTACTGTCATTCGGGGCAGATAATGTCCGCGGCCGCGCTCCTAAACGAGAACCCAAAGCCGACCGATACCGACATCGACGATGCAATGGCGGGCAACATCTGCCGCTGCGGCACGTATGTGCGAATCCGCGAAGCTATCCATTCGATTGCAATTTGAGGATACCGCAGTGATCGAGAACCTCGTCTCCCGTAGAAATTTCCTCAGGGGTACCGCCCTTGCGACAGCCGGCCTAGTCCTGGCGGTGCAGTTACCCGACAGCGTCCGCCGTGCGGCGGCCGCAGGAGATCAGCGAAGCTTCGTGCCGAATGCCTTTGTCAAAATCGACGTCGACGGCATCACCCTGATCATGCCGCACGCTGAGATAGGGCAGGGCATCTACACCTCCAGCGCGATGCTCATGGCCGAAGAGCTTGAACTGGACCTCGGCCAGGTAAAGGTCGAAGCCGCGCCGCCCGACATCTCCAAATACATGGATCCGATCCTTTACGATCAGGCGACAGGAGGATCGACTTCCACGCGATCTGACTGGATGCGGTTGCGCGAAGCCGGAGCCGCGGCGAGGATCATGCTTGTCGAGGCCGCTGCCGAAGGCTGGGGCGTGCCATCCGACGAGTGTCGCGTGGCACGAGGGGTCATCTACCATGATGCCTCGGGAAAAACGGCCACCTATGTCGACATCGCTCCCCGCGCTGCCTCACGACAGGTCCCCAAGGAGATCAGGCTCAAGGAGCCCTCGCAGTTCCGGCTCATCGGGACAAGCGCCAAACGTATAGACACGCCCGCGAAGGTCAATGGCTCGCTGGTCTACGGGATCGATACCCGGCTGCCGGGAATGGGATACGCCACCTTGGTGATGGCACCCGTGAAGGGCGGCAAGATCGCAACGATGAACGAGGCAGCGGCCAAGGCCGTCCGCGGCGTCCGCGATATCGTCAGGACGGATGACGCGGTCGCGGTCGTCGGCGATCATATGTGGGCCGCGAAGCAGGGTGTCGACGCTCTCGAAGTCGAGTGGGATCACGGCCCGAACTCAACGGTCACGAACGTCTCTATCGTCATGGACATGCACGAAGTGTCCAAGACGCAGGGTGTTGTCATTCGAAACCAGAACGACGCCCAATCTGTCATCGATAACGCAAAGACCAAGCTCGACGCCATCTACCACTCGCCGTTTCTGTCCCACGCGCCGCTCGAGCCGCTGAACTGCACGCTTGCTATCGAGGAAGACAAAGCCGAGCTCTGGGTCGGCACACAGGTCCCCGTACGCGCGCAAAAGGCGGTTGCCGACGCGCTCGGAATTTCTCCCGACAAGGTCACGGTCAACAACCAGCTGATGGGCGGAGCGTTCGGACGCCGTCTCGACGTCGACTCGATTGAAATCGCCGCCCGGCTGCTCAAGGACATCCGCTATCCGGTCAAGATCGTCTGGACCCGCGAGCAGGATATGACCCACGACTTCTACCGACCATATTACTATGACCGCGTCGCCGCGGGTCTGGACGATAATGGTCGCCTTATCGGTCGCACCCACCGCGTGACCGGGTCTTCGGTCTTCGCACGCTGGGCTCCGGCTGCATTCATCAACGGCGTAGACCCGGACGCCGTCGACTGCGCCGCGGAAACGCCCTACGACGAGGATGCCGTCCTTGCGGACTACGTGCGCCACGAACCCGCCGGGGTGACGACAAGCTGGTGGCGCGGGGTGGGGGCTACCCACAATCTATTCGTCGTCGAGAGCTTCGTCGACGAGATGGCCCATGCCACCGACCAGGATCCGCTCGAGTTTCGCCGCCGCATGCTGACCAAAAACCCACGCGCCCTCGGGGTCCTCGATCTCGCCGCCGAAAAGGCGGGCTGGGGCGAGACGCTGCCACCCGGACGAGGGCGAGGAATAAGTCTGCAGTTCGCTTTCGGCAGCTATCTGGCGCACATCCTGGACATCGAGATCACACCGAGAAAGCAGATCAAACTCGTCCGGTCCGTTATCGCGGTCGATTGCGGCATCGTGATCAACCCGGACACCGTGCGGGCGCAGATGGAAGGCGGAGTGCTTTTCGGTTTGGGGACGGCGATGTTCAACGAGGTGACCTTTACCAATGGCGCGGTGGACCAGAGCAACTTCGACACCTACCGCATCCTTCGCATAAACGAGGCACCAAAGATCGACGTGTACCAGGTCAAAAGCGGCGAGAAGCCGGGAGGTGTGGGCGAAGCCGGAACGGCCGCCGCGGCGGGAGCCCTGGCCAATGCCATATTCTCCGCGACCGGCCGACGCATAAGATCGCTCCCGCTTTGGCAGGCCGCTGTATGACGCTTCGAACCCTGCCGCTGTGGGGGCGTGCAGGATACTTGAGATAAGCGTGCCCCCAATGGGCTCTGCCGTCTTTGACTGAAAACGTGAATTGAGCAACGGTCGGCCGCTTCCGCACGACCGGTGGCGAGGCGGTTTCCCTCATGAATAGTCGAAAACCTCGACTTCTTGGTTCAAAGACTTCCGAATGAGCGGTTGCCTCATCTGTGCTGTCGGAAGCGATTTTACGAGATCCGCTTCCGACACCGCGCCTCCGATGCGCACCGCCACTGAAAAGACCGTCGTTCCGGACTCGCCGTGAGTGGCTAAGAGTGCTCGAACGTGCCGTGACACCAGATTCTCTGTGGTTTTCAGTAAGGTAATATCGTGCGTCGCCGCCGAATATCACGAATGGCGAAGCGACCACCACGAAGGACAGGGCGTTAGTGGGGGAACCTGGTCCCTCAGTCTGGCAGGTCCGTGAAGTAGGTCGCAGGCATCGCGGATCAAGGAACCGCCGAAATCTGCCCGGTCGTCAGGGAGGGCTGGATCGTCCTATTTCAGTGGAGGTTCAGCAAATAGCTATTGAGATATTCCTAACCCAAGCGGCCCTAGCCCTAAGATGGTGCATAAGATGCTTCAGCCCTATCCCATCCTCATCGAAGCGCTCGCTCAGATCGCGGCTTCCAACGACAGTCACCAGATCACCGAGATCGCACGGACCGCGGCCCGGCGCATCCTTTCTGCCAGGACCATCTCGATCATACAGGCTGCCGGCGAGGAAGACTTGCCAGTTTGGCCACAGTCTTCGGACATGCTTTCCACAAACGCTCTGGCCTCGCCAATTGCGGTCGCGGTGGATTATGGCCCTGTCAGTACTGGAGAACTGGCAATAGACGCCACAACCCGTGCGAGCGCGGTTGAACGTTGTACGAAATCCGTAGATCAGCTGCCAGTGCCAATCGGCGGCTTCTTGACTGACCTCGGGGGTTATGACGAGGGGCGCGACACGATGATCGAGATAATCGCCGCGCAGACGCTCGCGAGGGCGACGACCGCAGCGATATCACGGTGTGTGAACCTGGCCGCGCTGGAAAGCGCGAGAGCCCGTCTCGAATTGGAGCGCGACGACGTGCGCCACCGTCTGAAGAACGTATACGCATCCGCGATCGGCCTTGCTAGACTGTCGCTTCCGAAAGAGCACTCCAAGGAATTCGCCGGCCGATTGCGCACGCTCGCGGAGGTGCATCATTTTCTCGACGGCGAAAGCGACTGTGAGTTAGGCATTCCTCTCGGCGAGGTTTTGACGGCAGTCCTGTCTCCTTACCAGGACGCGACACTGCCGAGAGTGATGTTCGAAGGCCCCGATGTCCAAATCAGCTCCAACATGGCCGCGGCACTGGGGCTTTTAACAAACGAACTTGCGACGAACGCCCTCAAGTACGGGTCGCTGTCGGTTAGCTCGGGCCAAATTCTGGTGCAGTGGACATTCAACGATGGCGAGCTCGGATTTTCGTGGAAGGAAATCGGCGGACCCGCGGTCGATTCCGGTGGTGCGCCGAATCAGGGCTCCAAGCTGATGCGGACGATCATCGAAGGCCAGCTCCATGGAAAAATGGCTCAGCGTCTCATGCCTTCAGGACTTTTCTTCTCTGCGCTGATGCCGATTGCATAGTGCAGCCTGGCGCCTCTTCCCAAGCGAATGAATGACTGCCGACGCTGACCACCCTCCTGGCAATAGAGCCTGAAACGACCGCGGCTTCGGAACGATCACATTCGACACTGACTCCGCCGCCAACTTGCGGGTCGCGTCCCTCTCTTGGTCCGACGCCCTGCCGTGGCTGACGCAGGGAAAATTGAAGACCTTGAGCGGGTTGCGGCTATCGTGATTGTCCCTTGCGACAAAGGGATTTGTGCCCTTCTGACCCCTCGGACCATCAGCGGAGCGGACTCAAACGGATTTGATCGGCCGCGGCCAGTACTAGGTCGTTGTCCGCGACTGCGTGCCTGCCGCACCAAGCCCGGGGAACGGACCACTTGCAGCGGTGCTTCGGTTGAGACACTTTTCGGCCCGATTGTCCCGCCCAGCATAAAGCCTAATCCTAAAACGGGTATCGTCTCCTAGACACCACGGACGATCCTGACCCACGTCCGCAGCAGCTGGCGTAACGTTGCGGCCGCCGTAGAGAAAAGCGATGTAGCGGAAACGAAATAAAGCCCGACAGGCTCGATTATACAATCGGATAGTCTCTTCGAATGGTTTCATCGGAAAGGAGTGAAACCTCAAGGAAAAACTGAAATGGCCCAAGTAGAATCCTACGACATCCTCGTTTTCGGAGGCGGCAAGGCAGGCAAGACACTGGCGATGGACCAGGCAAAGGCGGGCAAACGCGTCGCCGTCGTCGAGGCCGGGCTTATCGGCGGCTCCTGTATCAACATCGCCTGCATCCCGAGCAAGACCCTTATCCGTAGCGCAGAGATCGCCCATGCGACCCGCCGGGCAGGTGAATTCGGTACGCAGGCGGACAACGTTCGCACCAGTCTCGATCTCGTCCGCAATCGCACGGCAAGCGTCGTCGCCGAAATGGTCGCGTTCAACCAGTCTGGCTTCGACGCAAGTGGCTTCGAGCTCGTCATCGGCTGGGGGCACTTCGTGTCGCCCAAGACCATCGCGGTTGAAACGGAGAACGGCATCAGAACGCTGACGGCCGACAAGGTCTACATCAATCTCGGCACCACGGCCGCCGTCCCAGACGTTCCGGGTTTAGCGCAAGCGGATCCGATCACCCACGTCGAGGCGCTCCAGCTTGGTGACATGCCGACGCATCTCCTTGTTCTCGGCGGGGGTTACATCGGCATGGAACTCGGGCAGGCTTTCAGGCGACTTGGTGCCGAGGTCACGATCATCGAGAGCAACACGCGTCTCGCGCCTCGGGAAGACGATGACGTAAGTTCCGCCTTGGTGGACGTGCTGCGGGACGAGGGCGTCAGTATTGAGCTCGGCTGCAACGGAACGACCGTAACAGGAAAGTCAGGCCAGACCGTCAGCGTCAAGACGGCCGACGGACGCCATTTCGAGGGATCGCACCTTCTGGTCGCGGCAGGCCGGCGGCCCCCGACTGAAGGCATCGGCCTCGAGCTCGCGGGAGTCGAGTTGGATGCTAGGGGCTTCATCAAGGTCGACCAACATCTCAAGACGACAGCGCAAGACGTTTGGGCAATGGGCGAGGTCGCAGGAACGCCCATGTTCACTCACGCTTCGCTGGACGACTACCGGATTGTCGCGAGCCAGCTGAAGGGCGGGAACCGGACGACTGAAGGACGCATCATCCCGTACTGCGTGTTCATCGACCCCGAGTACGCGCGTGTAGGCCTCAACGAAAGCGAAGCACGCTCCCGGGGAATCGAGTACCGCGCAGCAAGGCTACCCATGGACGTCGTGCCGCGCGCCCGGACCCTTTCACAAAGAAAGGGCTTCATGAAGGCACTGGTCGCGAAGGATTCCGATCAGATCCTCGGTTTCAGCATGCTCGGGGTCAACGCCGGGGATGTCATGAGCGTCGTGCAGATGACGATGCTCGGCCAACTCCCGTTCACGGTCCTCCGGGATGCCATTTTTGCCCACCCGACGATCACCGAAGGCCTGAACATGCTCTTCGGCAACGTCAAGTGATGTGACGACGTAGTGGCCGCCGCAGAGGCGGCCGCTACAGGAATTCGGTTTCCCGCGGGATCTCGAAAAGCCGCCGTATGCGGGACGCCAGCGTATCGGGATGCGGCACGTGCACGAGGGCGTTCGCGCTCGCCAGTTGTTCCTCGTCTTCCATTCTTCGGGAGAGCAGCACGCCAAGTTCTTCCGCTAGGGCAGGGCGATCACGCATGACCGCGGCGAGGTCTTCCTTTGAAATTTCGTAAATCACCACAAAGGTCAGCGCCCTTGTGTCTCCAGCTTCGGCCGCGTCGACAAGGACGCCGCGCTCACCGAAAAGGTCACCCGGCGACAGGCGCGCCAGTTCGGCCCGAGCGCCGTTTTCGGTGTGCTCGACCACGGCGACCCCGGTCCTCATGATCATGAGCGAGGAAAGTTTGCCGCCCTGCGACGCAATTATTGAGTTCTTCCGATATGTCCGCCTGATCATGGAAGATGCGAGGGCGTCCTTCTCGTCGTCTGTCAGCGTAGCGAACAAGGGAATGGACTCCAGCAGCCGCCACGGAGTGCCGGGATGCTTCGCGGACTGAGCCTCCAGCGCACTCTCCGGATAGGGTGCGGCAACATCACGTGGCCCCGCCATTTTCAATCCGGTCGCCTTGGCATGGCGGTAGATAAGATCGAAAATCTCGCTCTTGGCCGCGCCAGCCATGGCAAAGCCGGAAACTTTAAACGACAACTCGATCTCTATGGCGAGGCTGTCAATGCCGACGACGAGCGCGGAAGGCGGTGGCGTCTTAACGATCGAAACGCTACTTAGCAGGACGGTCCGCATCGTTTCCTCCATGGCGGCAGGCGTGCGGGTCGGCAGGAAACGCACCGTTATCGACACGCCATGCGTCTCATCCGGTCGCGCTAGGTTCACGAGCCGCGCTTTGGCCAGCGTGCTATTGGGCAAGACGACTAGATCCCCCGTGCCGTTGACGAGATGGGTCGACCTCCAGTTGGTCTCGACGACACGACCCTGAAACCCGCCCTCGAGGACGATCCAGTCGCCCACCGCATAAGGGCGCCCGAGGTTCAGCGCGACGCCTGAGAACACGTCATTGAGGGTGCTCTGTAAGGCCAGGCCGAGCACGATCGCGAAAGCGCCTGACGTTGCAATCAACGTGCCGATCGGGAGGCTGAAGACATTCGCTATCAACGCCAACCCCGCTCCGAGGTATATGACGCCAACGACGAGGTCCTGGACAAGACGTCCTTCCCGCGGCTTGTTCTCGAAGATAAGGAAGAGCCGGACCGAGCTGACGAGGACCACGGCTCCTCCTATCCACCACACGGCCTTGAGGAATCCGGTCGTGATCCGCCGGGACAGTGCGTCGTCACCGATGTCGGGAGAATAGGGGGTCATACCGTGGGAAAGTAGCGTGGCGGTCAGGAGAGCAAAGAAACAGACGCTGGCGATGAACCTAATGGTGGGGTTCCGCCCAAAAGCGATGCGGACAGCGGTCGTTGCCAAGACAAGGACTGCGAACTGGACCAGGGGGTTCCATAGAAACTGTTGGATCATGCTGTTCTTCATCGGCTGAGTGAATACGCCGACAAGGAATGCATCAACGAAGACCATGCGGATTGCAATATATCGCCCCGACGGAGGGCGACCTCGCGGTTGTCTTTCCCCGGCCCCGTACTCCGATTAGATATCTACTGATGCGAGACACACCGCACGGGGACGCGTTTGAAGCCGCTGCCGTTTTACGACATTTGCGACACCGGTGACGTGATCGCCCTTGGATAGGTTATTGCCACCCTCAAGGGAAACATGCCCGATGTCGACCAGAACGGCGAGATTTGGGCCGACCTCAGTGGGCGGCGTAACCGGGAAAGAATGGATCGCTTGCTGGAAACTTCTCCATAGGGGCCTCAACCAAATCGCCGGGGTGTTCGTCGTGGTCGCGTTCCGCCGCATCGGCACTTTCGTCCGTATGCGCAGCAGCGAGAAATTGGATTGTTTCCGGAAGTGCCTGGAGAAGGTACTCGGAGCCGTGCCGGGTTCCATCTAGGAGGTGTACGGTGCAGGGCACGTCCGCCTCCAACATGGCCAGCTGCAGCATGCCCGCACCTGTTGCGGGAACCAGCTCGTTCGTTGAGTTGAAGAGCAGCGTCCGCCCTGCGGACGGGTTTACCCTTTGGAGAGGGCTCGTGGCCGCGAGGAGGCTGAGATTGTTCGCCACCAGCGCCAGTATGACGCCCCTGAGGAACGGGATCTGATCCCCGGCTTCCTCGATGGTTTCCCGGCTCACGCCGTAGTAGTCACGTAGATGGTCGCTGTCGCCGAGAGTGGCTGAGCTGTCCATAAAGCTCTTGAGGTCGATCAAGGCAGACCATCCCACGACCGGGACACCCTCTTTCAAACCGACTTCGATGGCCACGGTGCCCCCGGTGCCGACGCCCATGACCGCGACGCGATCTCGATCGAACTTGAACTCCGAACCGCGGATCCAGGCAACCGCCTCAAGCGCGTCGCGCAGGGCGCGGCCGTTCGGCCCGCTTCGATCGAGATCGAAGTTCGCGGCGAATACCAGAATACCCGATCTACACATGCGCTCGGCAAGCAGCGCTTCGTCGCTCTTGTCTCCATCTAGCCACCCGCCGTGCAACAGAAGGACCGCACCGCGGGACAGGTCCGGGACGTAGACGTCGAGCGCGTGACGATTGCTGTATTCCAGGTTCCTGAGAACTCGCATGGCGTCTCATCCTTAGTCTTTGAATTATCTCCGGCGAACGCGAGGCGCTCGAATAGCTCGCGGCGGAGGCCACGTATCACGCTGGGTCTGTGGCTTCATGAGAAGAGCGGCGATCTGCGGAGAGGTATTGTATAAATCCTCCTTGAAGCCTCCGATTTCGGCCTCAACAGTCCGAAGGCTACCGTAAACGGGGATCCGTTGAAGACGATGAACCTGCCGTTGAGCTAAGTCGGGCCGTAGGGGTTTGCCGGTCATACAAAGGTGTGGGTACCCGGAGGCTCAATTGTCCAAGAATTTACCGCCGGTAGAGGTCAATCTCGCCGATGCGTAGGGCGAAATCCTTCGATGCATTTCCCGTCCGCACAACCCGAGGAGCATATCATGGACCAAGTCGCCGCTACGACCATTCGTAAGGCACCCCTCACGACGCCGACAGACCTCGGAGGCAACGCGCGCACCGACATCGCCGCCGCGCTCACCGCCATGCTTGCCGACGTCTTTACCTTGTATATCAAGACAAAAAACTTCCACTGGCACCTCTCCGGGCCACACTTTCGCGACTTTCATCTCATGTTCGATGACCAAGGGGGCCAACTGATCGCGATGACCGACGCCATCGCCGAGCGCGCTCGCAAGGTCGGCGGCATGACCCTGCGCTCGGTCGGCCATATTGCCCGTCTTCAGCGCCTTCCGGACAACGATGCTGATTTTGTCACGCCCGAGGACATGCTAGCCGAACTCAAGAGCGATAACGAGCAGTTGATCCGTATCATGCGCGAGGTCCACGAGCTGACCGCCGAACACCGGGATTATGCAACCACTAGCCTTGTAGAAGGATAGATCGACGAAGCCGAGGGGCGCGTCTGGTTCTTGTTCGAGTCTGGTCGCCGAAAGTGACCGACTGCAGTGCCCACTTCAGAGCAAGGCTTTGGCTGCCGCAATATCTTCGACGCTCTCGTCGTATTCCACGGTATCCAGGACTTTGAGAAGCCTGGTTCTTGCGCTGTTGAGCAGATCGGAAGGGGAGTGTCTAAGAAGGCTGGTCGCGCATCGTAGCTCGAAGATCGTTCCGGCCTGGCTGACTGCGAGGTCGTAGCCAGCCATGAGTAAATCGCGGCCCTGGACGGGCGAGCCCGGCATCGCCAATTCGCCCCTCAGGCGCAGCGCTTCCGCGCCGCACCAGCTTCCCACCGGATCAATCCTCTGCAGGGTGGCATCGTCGGCAAGCCGCCCGGCCATCACAATGGAATTCTCGAAAGGCGCTCCCTTGATCCTGCTAGTGGCGCGCTCGAATAATGACCGGTCGTGGGTGCGTAACGCTGCCTGCACGCTTTCATAAACGCTCCCCCAATCGCGCCATCTCAGCAACGAGTTCTTTGTCGAAACCTCACGAAGGATATCCAGCAGCCGCGTGCCGAGGTCAGTGTCGCTGAGGCCGAACGCCGTCGGGCAAGCCGAGGCCGCAAGAAACAGGCAGGTCGATATAGCGTGACCGCGTGCTATAGTCTCTTCCAGCGTGTCGTTAAGGGCAGCCCTAGCTGCGGAATAGCGCCCCTGGATCCAGTGCGTCTTAACCACCGTGCACAGAGTGCTGACACGTGGATCGAAACTGCTGCCGCTATTCGGCTGAGAGCCGATGCAATCGCATTGTGTGCCCAGGGCAATCCGCGCGTGGTCCATGGCTTTGTTGAACTCGCCGACATAATGGTAGTTGTGATTGAGAAGGCGGCTTCGAGCCTGTGGGGCGATCGCGTCAAACTCAGCGTTGAAGCGGTTTACCAGGTCAATCGCCCCCTGATAGTCGCCGTTTGACGTGTGAATTGCCGCTATCCCTACGATGGCCCTCATGACCTTGGTGCTGTTTTTTTCGGCGACGGCCAAGCCCAAGACCTTGTCATACTCCGCGATGACGTCAGCGTTCCTCTCTATGGACTTTGTGTGATACAGAGCGCTCCCGTAGGACATCCGGAGCTTCATCTCAAGGGCGGCATCAGCCACGCCTCGCCCTTCGAATGACCTCAGCGCCCGCTCGGCGACGGCCAGTTGTTCGGCGATCATGCCGAACTGCACCCATATAGTATCCGAGGCCGCGGTTAGCTGTGTTCCCAATTCTTCGTCGCCGCCGTCATCAAACGCCCATCGCAATGCTGCTCGTAGGTCGTGAACCAAATCGGTGTTCAGCGACCGCCATTCCGCTGGATCGGCCGTCGGCCACTCACGTTCAGCAATGCGGGTCCGGCCAAGGCAGTATAACGCGTGGGCATAACGGCACGAGGCTGCAAATTCGGCTTGCGCGAGCTTTTCGCGCGCGTAGTCCCTTGTCGCTCCAAGCAGTCTGAACATCCCGACCTGCTGGGTCACGACCAGAAGCGACTTGAGAAAAAGCCCATCGAAGGCTGCGTGAAAATCCTCGGCATGTTCGTTGCTTCCGGTGACGGCCATAGCCGCTTCCGGTGAAAATGTCCCCGTGAACACGGATAGGCGCTGAAGAAGCTCCCGTTCTTTGTCGGAAAGCGTCGAATAGCTCCAGTCGATGGTTGCTCGGAGTGTATGCTGGCGCGGTGGCGCGGTCCTGCGGCCGCGCCTCAGCACGGCTATTGGGTCGGCCACCGAGCGGTGAAGTGTCGCAAGATCCATGTCGAACGAGCGCGCTGCCGCAAGCTCGATGGCAAGCGGTATTCCGTCGAGTCTGCGGACAATATCCGCGGCGAGTTCGAGACTGTCTGGCTCTGTCAGGTCTATGTTGTCGCTGGCGAGAGCGGCGAGAGAGACGAATAGTTCGACGCCCGAATATCCCAGCGGGTCCTGAGACGCCCGTCCTTCTCTCGGATATTCCAACGGTGGAAGCTGTCTCACCCTTTCCATTGATGCCCTTAGCGCTTCCCGGCTGGTCGCCAGGACCTGGGTAGTGGGAGACGCGCGCAGCAGCGCCTCCGCGGTATTCGCAGCGGCGTCCACGATGCGCTCGCAACTGTCTAAGAGCAGCAGCGTCGGTGTCTTCGATAGCTCGGCCAGAATGCCGGGCAGGATATCTTCGCCGAACGTATTTAGTCCTAGCTGACTGGCGAGCGATGGAAGAAGCTTCTCTCCGTCGGCTATTGCCGCAAGGTCCACGAAGACGATCCGCCTGCTTCCGGAGAGGGAATGCGCACAAACGACCGCCACGGATGTCTTCCCGATCCCTCCCGGCCCCACGATAGTCAAAAGACGGGCCGTCTTGAGTAACTCCAGGGTAGAAGCGACAAAGTCGTCTCTGCCGGCCAGCTTTCTCGGGATGCGGGGAAGCGCGCTCATCAAGTCGATCGCGCCGGCGGTCTCCGGTTCTCGAATTCCCTCGCTACGTGTCAGGGCGTGAACGTGACCGGCGAACACATATCCACGGCCGGGGATGGTCTCAATGTAATGCTTTGCCCGGTCACCCAACGTCTTTCGTAGAGACACCAGGTGAACCCTGAGCGACCCCTCATCGACCGTTGTCGTCGGCCAGACGAGATTTATCAGCTCCTCTTTCGAAATTACTTCCCCGGCGCGGGAAACAAGTGTGGAGAGAATATCGAACGCCCGGCCGCCGAGCCTCAGCGGCTGTCCGCGTTCGGTCAGCCGCCTCTGCTCTATATCTATCTCGTAATCGTCGAACTGCAGTAGTGACATGGGCAGGGTCTCTCCCGTCAATCTACCGGGCCGACCGGGAACGGTCGTAGCAGGTGTGTTCTGACAGCACCGAGGATTTTGGCGCCGTTTGTCGGGCGATCTCCGTCTTCGCAGCATATCCAGCGGATCACGCCGCGGGCGTCAATCAGGTAGGTCGCTGAAATTGCGGGGGCGGCCTTTTCGCGATTGAAGCCGTATAACCTTGAGACAAGTGCACGCGGCTCCCAGTCGCAAAGTAACGGAAACGTGGGTAAAATGGCTCTGCAGTAGACGGATATGGCCGAGGGTTCGGCGGCGATTATGCCGACCAATGCAACACCGAGGCGGGCGAGCCTGGGGGAGAGATCGGCAAGGATGGCACTCTGCTGCGAACAGTCGTCGCCCGACCCGGAATAAAAGTAAAGGACAGATGGTGTGCCGAGAAGCTCGGCGAAACCAAAGGAGCCGACATCCGAACGCGGCAGCACAAAGGCGGGCGCGTACTCACCCATTGGTATCGTGCTTCCGGGAACGGAGACCCATTTGGAAGAGAGACCATGATCGACATCGTCTAATGCTGGGACGAACATTTGAGCAGTGCGCTTCATCTGACTTCACGATGTTTCAAACGGGTTCCAAAAGACGGATTCTGTGAGATTTCGGTCTCATAAGTCTGCCTACAGCTTCGCTGAAAATATGAGTGAACGCTTGTGAAATGTTGTTAAACTTGAGTCTTTCCAACGGGCAAAGGAAGTCGAGCAGCGACAAGAACAGGCTGAACCTTCATGTCCTGTCGGAACCACACCTCGTGCCGCGCGTCGTTGACCAAAACGTACTGTGCAGGCCGCGAGTAGCTAGCATCCAGAGTATCCTATCACGATAAAATACTGCAAATCGGCGGCCTGATGGTCCTGCACAATTGCCATGCGTAGGTTCCCGGTTTAGATTTGTCGGGAATAAAGGCGATGCTTTCCTGCCAGTGACGGGGACAAAGACGGGTCGACTTTGCGTTTGCGAGGGACGGGCCGTGGAAGAGCAGCGTTTATCATCGCCGCTGATACGTGTAGTAGATGACGACAAATCGGTCCGGGTCGCGTTATTAGACCTCTTCAAATCGATCGATCTGAATGCGATCGCGTATGATTCGCCGCGAGCCCTGCTTGAAGCCGACGATCTCGACACACCTGGATGCATCGTCCTCGACGTACGCTTTTCGGGAACCAGCGGTCTGGACTTCCAATCCGACTTACAGCAGGCGGGAAACCGCATGCCCATCATCGTAGTCACGGGCCACGGAGATATTCCGATGAGCGTGAGGGCGATGAAGGCCGGCGCGATCGATTTCCTCACGAAGCCCTTCCGCGAGCAGGATCTAATCGACGCGGTCACGGGCGCGATCAAGCGTGACGAGCTCATTCGCGCAGAATCTCAAGGGCGATCGAACATAGAAAAGCTTTGGGAGAGCCTCACTCCACGAGAGGTGGAGGTCATGCGCGCCGTTGTAAACGGTTATATGAACAAGCAGATCGCAGGGCAGCTTGGGATCAGCATGGTCACCGTAAAGCTTCATCGGTCGAACGTGATGAAGAAAATGCGCGCTAGGTCGGTGGCCGACCTCGTTAAAAAAGCGGAATTTCTGGCTCAGAAGTGATGAAACGCTCCTGACGTTCAGGCGGCTCTCCCAACCGGCACGAACACGGGCTGCGCCGCCCGCGATGAGACGACGGCCTCATGATGAGGATGCTGATATCCGTTCTGGCGACGGAGCGAGGTGGCAGACGCGAGCTCACCATCGTGTCCGGTGATCGCAAACGACGAAAGTTTTTCCTTGGCGTATTCACGGACGAGCCTTGGAAGCGAATACGTCCCGGAGTTCAGCTGTCGGGATAGGAGAGACTTCACGACCAAGCCTTCAATAGCCTCCTCGACTTCACCGGGTGCGGTTTCGTGGCCTTTCAGCTCCAAGGCCATGTCCCGGGTAAATTCGCCCTCGAAAACCGAAAGTCTTGCGAGAACGGTCTGCATAGACCCGTCGAGAAGATCGAAACTCCAGTCTAAATTTGCTCTTAGCGTCTGTTGCCGTGGATGAGAAGTGCGATTTCCCCGGCGGAGTGCCCGCAACGGGCGGTCGAGGGACCACAGCAGGTTCTCCAGCCCGAGGTCCGCGACGCGGGAAGCGGCCAGTTCGATGGCAAGCGGGTTGCCGTCGGTCTTCCGAACGATTTCGGCGGCCAGTTCCAGGTCGCGTGTACTGTTGATAGAAAACTCTTCGGCGACCAATGACACCCGGTCTGCAAAAAGCTCGACGGCGGCAAACGAAGTCAGATCAGAAACGCGCTGGTTATCGTTAGGCACCGTGAGACGGGAAAGGTGAAGTACATTTTCCCCGATGATTCCGAGCGGTTCACGGCTCGTTGCGAGGATCGCGACATTTGGTTTGCTGTAGGCGATGGCCTCGGCCACCACGGCTGCCCGGTTGATTGAGCTCTCGCATCCGTCGAGCACGATCAAAACGGACTCCCCGAGAAGACTGTCGATGGCTTTCTGGATGGTATCGGGCGTTACATGTTTCGATTTAAGCGCGGTCGACAAAGGCGAAACAGGTGCATTTGTAAAGTCGGAAATATCGACGTAAAGAACCGCGTCGTAGGCATCCTGTATCTGACGGGCGACCTCTAGAGCGACGCAAGTCTTCCCGATGCCGCCTTGCCCTACAATAGTCGATATGCCGAAGTCCATCTCGGACGCCCATCTGTCGACGAGCTGCTTGCGTCCAATAAGCCGGGAATAGGCACCGGGAAGGGCGTCTGTTTTTGAGACCGTGTGCTGGTGACGATGATCGCCGAGTTTCTTAACTGGCACCGTAAAAGTGTAGCCCCTACCCGCTACGTTTTCGATCGTCTTGGAGGGCGCTCCGTCGTGGAGTGCCTTGCGAAGTGCCACGATGTTAACCCGGAGAGAACTTTCCTCAACGTTGGTTTCCGGCCAGGCGGCCAACATAAGCTCAGCCTTGGACAGCACCTCGCCTGAACGCGAAGCAAGGGCCGCGAGAAGATCGAAAGCCCGCGAGCCCAGTCGGACTTGGTCGCCGCATTTCTTGAGGCTCCGGCTCTGGATATCCATTTCGAAATCGTCAAATTGCAGTACCGTCATCGTCCACCTGCAACCGCTTTGCGGATCTCTCCGCGCTCGTAGTCGCAGCGATCCTGTGGTAAAATCCGGGCAACGGCTTGTGCTGCGCCCTATGCAATGGATAAACGACTGGCGGTTGGTAACAATTGTACTGTGGTGTGGCCTCACCTATCCCAAAAGACAGGTCAACAAATTCGGCAGGGTAGCTTCTGGAGAACAACGCAGACGCATGGAGCAGGCGGGCAAGCGCCCGGTCTGTAGGCGCCATGTCTCCGGTTTGATGCTTGGTACCCTCGACGTCGGCCGTAATACGGTCACATCGCCGGAATGTACACAGCATCGGTGCCAGCCAGGTTGGAAGCTGGACGTCTAGGCGGGTGCAAGGCAAACTGCAGTTGGGCATTGCAGACCTTTGACGATAGGCGTGCGTGCGGCTCGCTCCGGGTCGACTGACGCCGGGCTTCCGATACGAGAAACTCTGCGAACGAGCGCTGGTCTATGCCGTCAGCCGCATTTACGAGGGCAATCAGGCTGTCAGCAATGGCTTCTTGGACCGTTAGGCTTTCAGTCATGGCAAACTCCGGTTTTTCCGATTGCTTCGCTTCGAGCCGGCCAGGTGATCTCCGACCCCGATCGCCGACCAGCGCCCGATCTCTTCGCGTGCTTCTCCTGCAGAACCGCGTTATGGCCGTCACTCTAAGGTGCCCTAGCGATCGGCCGAACGGACCTGGGTTCCGGCTACATCCTAAGAACGATCCGGAACCTCGGCTTGCCGTTCATCATTTTTGCATACGCCTCTACCGCACGTTCGAGCGGAAACTCCTCGATCATCGCCGATATGCCGAAAAGCAAGCTGAAGCGTAGGGTCGTGTCCCCGGTGGCCGGGTCTCCGGTGAGCGCTCCGGCTACCGACCTCTCCTTGAAAAAAAGGTCACCGGATGCAAGTTCGATCGGCTCCGGCGTAGCGCCGAGTACGATCGCCTTGCCGCGGGGTTTGAGACCCTTCACGACATCGGCGACGCCCTTGCCGCCGGACGCGGTGGCTAGAACCAGGTCCGCGCCTCCGAGCTTCTGGAGCGCCTGGTCGACAGGCTCTGCGGTGCTGTCGATGTAATGATGTGCGCCGAGCTGCTTTGCCAGCTCTCCTACCGCTTCCCCGCGTCCGATGGCTGCGACCTCGTATCCCATGTTCCGTGCGTATTGCACGGCGAGATGACCGAGGCCACCGATCCCGACGACGGCGACAAGATCCCCGGCTTTCATGCCGGAATTCCTGAGCGCGCTGAAAGTCGTCAGGCCCGCGCAAAGGAGCGGAGCGGCTTCGACGTCAGTGAGGTCGTCGGGAATGGACATCAAGCCAGACGCCTTGGCGATCATCGACTCGGCGTATCCGCCGTCGTGGTGCACGCCCGTGAATTCCTGGTTGGTGCAGTTGACGAGATGACCGGAACGGCATTCGGGGCAATGCCCGCAGCTGCCCGCGAGAAATCCCACGCCGACACGTTGGCCGACGCTCCAACCCTCCACGCCTTCTCCGAGCCAGTCGATCTTCCCGACCACCTCATGGCCCGGGACCCGCGGCCAGGCGATCGGGAACCCACCCTCGACCGTGGCGGCGTCCGAGTGGCAGACCCCACAGGCTTCGACCTTGATGCGGACGTATCCGGGGCGAGGGGCCTGCATCTGCTTCCTGGCTAGCTCCAGCTTTCCGGGCGATACTGCCTGCACGGCGAGATAGGTTCCGGTCGTGTCGGTCATGTCGTGTTCCCTCGCCTGGTCGCGATGTGCTTTCGCAGTTGGTCAGCGGCGGTTCTTGTAAGATCGGGTATCCGCCGAACCCGGGGCGGAGGACTGGTTCCCCGGCTGCATCTGCTTGCCGCCGGGGAGTGTCGTTCGACTAGGAAAGCTTGATGTCGTACAGATCGATTGAGACGACCAGAGGCTCGGCCATCGACTGGCCATCCGGCTGTCTCGGGAAGATGCGACGGCTGGTCGGGATCTTGATACCCTGAACCTCGATGTAGCCATCGATATAGTGCGCGCCCGGAGTGTTTCCGGCGATCTCGACGTCGTAATCATGGCGCTTGAGGAGACCGTCGTCACCGAAATAGATCGTCTGAACGGTGCTGTGGGTCGCGATGTCGGCCGGGAACGTGACCTTGAGTCTGTGCCAGGTTTCACCTTTTTCCGACCAGTCCGGAAGCTCATCGACGACCACACCCGCGTGGGCGAGCAAGAACGGCATGTTGAGGTACGTCCACATGGCGATACCTGCGAAATAGGCCAACTGGAGTTCGCTCCAGGGCGTTTCGAGCGAGTGGCCCGCAAAAGACGAGCGCGGACTGCGAAGTTCCTCGAGAACCTTACCCTGGGCATCGCTCAGAGCGACCCTGCCGGGCTCGAAACTCGATACCTTTGCTTGTGGGCCAAAGGGCGAGTGGGACGCCCATTCTTTCACGAGATCCACAGTGACGTTGGTCTCGGAAAGCGTCGTCGGCTGCCCCTTGAGCGTCCATAACGCGCCCCCCTGGACAAGGCGAGCCTTGAGAAGAGAGAACTGTCTCCATGTTTCGAGGCCACCATGGGCGTCGATGATCTTGCTAACGAGCGAATTCATTTCATCATCCTTTGTTGCTGTTCAGAGTTCGAGGAAGGTTCTGACGTGAGCCACGAACGTCTCGGGCTGCTGGAAGAGCGCGCCATGGCCGGAGTCGGGATAGAGAATAAGCGTCGCGTCCGGCATGTTCTTAAACATCACGTAGGCGTTGTCCGACGGGAACATCGTGTCATCGCTTCCATGAACGATAAGCGTCGCCGTATTGATGGCTTTCAGGGACTGGTGGTCGGGATCCGGTCGGGCACACCATTCGATGATGGCCTTCGCCTGCGGGTCACTGACGGAATTCCCATGGTCGGGATCGCGGTTAGCAGTGCGGGCAAGCGTCCTTTCGACGAAGGCCTGACCCGCTGCCTGGCTCTTGTCCGACGGCGTGAAAAACAGCGGGAGGCGGACGTCCGGGGCCTTTTTCTCAAAGGCAGCCCCCACGACCTCGAGGAGATGTTCCTCGCCGCCCATCGGCGCGCTTCCCGCGATCACCATCCGGCCGATCGCAACGCGCCGCCGCGCGGCCATTACCTGCGCGAGGAAGCCACCGAGAGAAAAGCCGAGGAGATCGACCTCGCCGAGGTCGAGTCCGGCGATAAAGGCCTCTGCGTAGTCCGCCATTTCCTCGATATTGCCGGGCGTGGTGCCGCTTGAAGCGCCGACGCCGGCGTTGTCCAGCACGAACACTTCGCTGACCTCGCCGAGAGCGTTCACCACGGCCGGATCCCACGCATCCATGGTTCCCGTAAAATGCTGGAGAAGGACGAGTTTCCTTTCGGACCGATGCCCGATCCGGCGGTAGGCGAGCCTGGCTCCCGGTACGTCGATATATTCGGTTGTTGCCGTTTCTAGGGTAGCGTTCATTACGGTTCCTCATTGTTTTGATAATAGGCGACCGGACGGGGGGTTCATTCGGACGCAAGGCAGCGACTGACAGGCCGATGCATGCCCGGCGCGGTCGTTCAGGTTAAAGGATCGGGAGACGGCGACCCGTCCCGCTGAGGGACGCAGGTCTTAATTCGCTGGGGCGGGCTGACCGTACATTCTGCCGGAGAAGAGCAGCCAAACTGTCATCAGCGCTAGCCTTGGCACAAAGACGTTTGCAAGCACGAAGGTGATTGGGGCGATCACCGAAATGGCGGAACTGTCACCCTGGCCAAGTAGCCTGATGGGCGCCGTCGCGATAGACTTCGCTCCGAAGCTGAAAGCCCAGAAGCCCATGACGGCGATACATGGAGGAGTCGATTATCATGGTGCACCTGTGTCGGAAACTGAGTAACATGCCCGCCGCTTCGTTCGAGCTCCGGTTCGATGGCACCCATCAGCGGACGCTTCGGTCCAGCTCCTGGAATTCGTCGTCGGACAGGCGGATACGGGCGGCGGCTACATTCTGCTCGAGGTGATTGACCTTGGACGTACCGGGTATGGGCAGCATGACCGGGCTGCGCATGAGCATCCAAGCCAAAGCGATTTGGCCGGGCGTCGCGCCGTGTCGCTTGGCGAGCGAGTCGAGAACGCCGCCCGGGCGCGCGAGGTCGCCTGCAGCAAGCGGAAACCACGGAATGAAGCCGATACCGTTTCGTTCGCAATAGTCGAGAACGTCCTCGCTCCCGCGATCGACCAGGTTGTAGCGGTTCTGAACCGTTGCGACCTTGAAGTATCGGGACGCGGCTTCGATGTCGGAGATCGAGACTTCGCTCAAGCCGGCGTTGGCTATGACTCCTTCGTCGAGAAGCTGACGGATTGCGGCAAACTGGTCCTGCATGGGGACACGCGGATCGATGCGATGCAGCTGCCAGAGTCCGATCTGCTCGACGCCGAGCTTCCTGAGGCTGCCCTTGGCGCGTTCGATCAGGTATTCCGGTCGGCCGTGGGGCATCCACTGGTCCGGGCCGGGACGCCGAAGTCCGGCCTTCGTCGCGACAAGGATGTCGTGACGACCGGCCAGAGCTTCACCGATTAGTTCTTCTGCCACGTCCGGTCCGTACGAATCCGCAGTGTCGATGAAGTTCACACCCAGTTCCGGCGCGCGCCGCAACGTGGCTAGCGCCTGCTCGCGGTCTGCCGGAGGCCCCCAGACACCGCGCCCCGTCAGTCGCATCGAGCCGAAACCGAGCCGATTGACGACGAAATCGCCGATTTTGAATGTACCCGATACTGATGCGATGGTCTTCTCTGCGTCTGTCATGTCGGGCTCCCGTTTGGCGGCGCCGTTTGCCGCACAGCTTTTTCCGAAACGCTTTTGGCCTCGGTGAGTTGTCGTTGAGTGCACGTTATGACGGACGGCACCGCCGTTATTGTATCATCGCGCACAACGATTGTTTTCGCGCGGCTCTATACCTAGAGGTAGGTGGACGGGTGATTGCCGTCTGATAAGGTTCCTGAGTTCGTGTTCTCGTCGCAGGACTCACGCTTGGAGCAATGGTTGCCTGATCGGGGCTCCGAACAGGGCGAGGTTACGGCGAGAACCGCGCACGGGTGGGAGGCCCTATTCGCTTGAATGACATTATGAGAAAGCCAGTTGAGGCAGAAGATCCCGATAGGCTTTGTGTCACAACCATGCCGGAAAGCCTGCGCGGCTTTTCCGAGATAGGCCATCGGAGCCACGTGATTTGCTAACGATTGCCATAGTGGAGGACGACGACGGAGTACGGGTCGCCTATGCGGACCTGATGTCGTCCTATGGGTACGAAGTGCGGGCTTTCGGCTCCGCGGAGGAATTCATGGCGTCGAATTGCCAGAATAATGTCGAGTGTCTGATCCTGGACCAGCGACTGCCCGGGTTGAGCGGGCTGGAGCTCCAGTCGCAGTTGAAGCGGCAGCATTGTGCTCTCCCGATCGTGTTCGTGACGTCCCAGGACGATGACGTCACCAGGGCCAAGGCGCTCGAAAACGGAGCGGTCCATTTCCTTAACAAGCCGATAGACGCCGACGAACTCGTACGATGCGTGATAGACGCGCAGGACCGAGTATCCGGGAGGCGGTAAGGTCATCGACGCCATGGTAGCGGACGTTCACAGGAATACGGGTCGTCTTGAAGTCGAGACGGCTGCTGTGGGGCCAGCTGTCGAGATGCTTGCTTTGGCACTGGCGAAATCGCACGATTCCTAGAGCCTTGCGGGACAAAGATGCAATGACGGAAAGGTCCGATAGCGTTCTGACGATGTCCACAGGGTGCCCCTGTCACAACTCATCGGTCGGCGGCCTGCGCTGCAAAGAGCAACGCCGTAGCTGGCTCGAAAGCTGTTGGCGGGGAACGTAGGGCAAGATGTCTTGAAAGCTCGCGATCCGCGGCGTCAGCATGGCAGTCTCGCGCCCCTTCGCTCGACACCAGCTAATTGTTATATTCACCTATCCTGAATTGCATATGCGGCGAACCCCGTCGTCGTTATAGCGTAACTGTCGCCGCAAACGGCCTTGCCGTCTCTTGGCCGGATCACACTGGTCTTGGGAGGCAGGGCGGGCGCGACAACCGTTCGTGACGAATACCCGCAATAAGTGCCCCAGCAACGATGCCGGTGCCCCTTCAGCCATTGTTCCGCGTAGCTCGCTGCGTGCGGACCGTCCGGCCAAAGCGGCGTCTCGCGGAAACTGGATGTTACAATCGCAGTCTTGCACCGTCGGCCAGTATGTCCGCGAAACAAGACCAGCGGTTCCCTTCACGGATACATCCCGAGGCACCAGCCGCCTGGCCGCGCGACAGCGGGAGTAAGTCGACACCCGCGGTGCCCCAAACCGAGAGGAAAACCCCAATGCCGGAGAAAATCGTCCCGCTCGCCTATCGCGACCCGGAGAACCCAGCGCTACCCAAGACCGACGTCGACATCGATATCCCGCGGACGGCGCTGGTAATCACAGATCCCCAGATCGATTTCCTCAGTTCGAAGGGTGCTGGCTGGGGCGCGTTCGGCGAGAGCATCACCGAGCACAACACCGTCGAGAATATCGGCAAACTCTTCGAGGCATCGAAAAAGGCCGGGATCGAGGTTGTCATCTCGCCTCACTACTACTACCCGTTCGACCATCGCTGGGATTTCGCCGCGACAGGCGAAACCCTGATGCACAAGCTCCGGATGTTCGACCGCCGTGATCCCCTGTCTCTGGAGGGCTTCGAGAATTCCGGTGCGGACTGGATGCCCGAGTATAAGGAATACATCGAGGACGGGAAGACGATCGTGTGCTCGCCGCACAAGATCGCCGGCCCCCAGACCAATGACGTGGTCTTCCAGTTGCGCAAGAAGCGCATCGACAAGGTCATCCTGGCTGGCATGGCCGCGAACTTCTGCGTTGAATCCCACCTCCGCGACTTTGTCGAAAAGGGCTTCGAGGTGGCGGTGGTCAGGGACGCCACCGCTGGGAGCAAGCTACCGGAGGGCGATGCCTACCTCGCCGCTCTCGTAAACTTCCGCTGGTTTGCGAATGCGCTCTGGACGACCGACGAAGCCGTCGATCGTCTTGCACAGGCGTCGGCGTCCCGCCTTGTGCCACTCGCATCATGACATATGCAGTCAGGTAAAAGCATCCGGTTGGTGCCTGACGGAGACGCATGGACAACGAAGCTTCGCTTTGCGGACGGTTTCCTTGTCCATGCGGAAGTGGACATTTCAAATAGAACCCGGCAAAGGATCGCTTCGATCCTCCCCGAGACATCTGATATTCGCGGAGCCGATTTTCGTTTTGAAGTATCGCTAGTTCGTGACTTGAAAAGTGATATCAGGAGTTGTTGTCGGCTGTGGGCCGAAGTTCTCCAACTGCTAAAACGGGGGCTTTCATGCGCGGTCCTTCGCATAACGCGAAACTTCCGTTTCCGATCATGTACCGCGGCGTTGCCTATTCGGGTTTTCGCCAGCTCATGGTTTCTCTGGTGCCGTCGGCTCCTGTCAGCTGGTCAACCGTTTCTGGACGTCTGCACCGCTTAATCCACAACGGAGGCAGCCTCTCAGATGAGGTCCTTGATGAGATCTTCTACACGGATGCATCGGCCTTCCAGGCTAAATACGGCAAGCGCGTTACCTGGATGGAAACAGAGAACGGGAGACGAAAAGCTGAAGAACTTTACGCCAAGTATGCTTCGCATGAGCATGTCAAATCCTATTCGGTTTTCCGCACAAGGTTGAAGTCTCTCGAGAAACGTTCGATACCGATCACTCAGGAACAACTCGACAAGGCCGCCTTTTCCACCCAGGCGGACTGGATCACGGACCACGGCGGCGGCCGCCGAAAGAAGTTCGTATATGACGGAGAGTTGTATCCCGATCACCGGGGCGGGTACTCCGCATTCACGTCCTTTCTCAAGGCGATCGACCGCTACAGCGAACGGGAAATGTTGCATGCCAGGCTAAAAGCTAAATGGGCTATCGACGACATCCTCGCCGAGCCTCCCATGTCAGACGGCGCGCCGGGGTACATCTACAGGATCACGGATAGGAGGACAGGCAAGGCATATGTCGGGTTGACCGTGAATAGGCCTGAAATCCGCCTGGGTCAGCATTTCCTGATGGCGGCTAAGGGCGGCGCCAGCCTGCTGCACCAAGCCATGCGCGATGGAGAACCGCGGAACTTCGCATTAGACGTCCTTGAGGTGGTGGAGGGCGGGGAGGGGAGACTTGCTGAGCGCGAAATCGAATGGATGGCTGTTCTCGGGACACTCCACCCCAAGGGGCTGAACACCAGAGCCGGAGGGCAGATCGGCTCCTACGTTGGTAGACCTGCGGAATGGGATGGCAGGCACTTCCGGTCTGTTGCGTTGATGCGTCGCGTACTATCAAAGGAAACCGGGCTACCGGAACATGTCATCGAAAGCCATTTCAGGGCGAACAAGCCATTGCCATCGAAAGCTCGCCGGCATAGCAGGCATGCTGAGGCGGGATCGCTCCTCTTCCGGCAGCACCTCGGGATACTCAAGAGGGCAAGAGACAAGGGCGACGCAGTTGATCCTGATTGGCTGGACTATGAACGCTTCAAAGCTGACGTGACTGGCAACCCCGGGGAGGGGAGACTCA
The DNA here is from genome assembly GCF_001423425.1 of Rhizobium sp. Leaf306. GTDB lineage: Bacteria > Pseudomonadota > Alphaproteobacteria > Rhizobiales > Rhizobiaceae > Neorhizobium > Neorhizobium soli. The sequence continues at coordinate 1,591,503 of NZ_LMNX01000001.1, read as the reverse complement.
CTAGGATTGACGAGCAGGGGCCATGGGGACCGACGAACTGGACGTGGATGACGCGAAAGGCGATAATCGAGAGGGCGCAAGGCAAGCCCGTCGAAGCTTTTGGAAGAACTTGGCCGTCCGTTGGACAGGCGCTGACAGAATACGGCATCGGCAGCGGTACCTACCAATTCCGTCTTAAGACGGGGATGTCGGTCGAAGAAGCCCTGTCTACTCCGATCGGTCCCACCTCAAAGAAGCAGTTCACGTTCGAAGGTGAACGCTGGCGGAGTAGGAACAGGGCATGCATAGAGCTGGCGGCCAGGTACGGCATAACTCCCGACAAGGTGAAGGACCGCCTCGTGCGGGGAATTCCGCTGACGCGTTGGAAGGAGATGGACAGCAGACGATAACGACACGGTCGTATCGCATCGCTCATCCCGACCTATGTTCCGTTCAATCCTTCGCGTTTCGCGCCAGAAAACGCCCTGGCGCGCCGTCTTCCAGGTTGATGAAGACAATGTCAGTCGGTTCGCGTCTCGGAGTGTCCGTGGATTGGAAAACAACGGGTGCTTGGAGGATCCGCCTCGCCTGCGGTCTCGACGGGGGACGACCCGCCGCCCCAACATTCCTGCCTTTTTTTGACGGAAACCATTTTGCACGGTGTTCATGGGACAGCAAAGGTGCCACAAGAATAAGCTAAAGATCAGTATCGAGAGCCACAGTCACAGAGCCAACGGATGTCGTCCGAACAGGAAACCATAGGACTCGCGGGCGTTTCTGCGGCGTCCCGCGCTAACGCTTTGGACACAGGAAGCTTCGCGGCAGCCCTAGACAGTGCCAAGTCGAGCATTTCGTCCTCAAGCCTGTTAGCGACCGAGGGGCATATTAAACTTCTCTGGGAACTGGCCGCGAACAGGATCGACAGGGCGGCAGCCTGTTGCCTCCAGATCGAACTCCACCTTCGCCGATCCGAGGTTCCCGAAAGCGTGACTGTAGCGCTCGCTTGCCTTCAGGAATTCGGGATCGTCATACCCGAGCGCCCGGACCAGCTCGAACTCGAGGCCCAGGCGATCGCCGTGTGGGCGAGACTTGACGGACGCCAAGTCGAGGACCTCGTCAATCTTCCGATCATGGAAGAAGCCGACATGAAGGCGGTGATGAGCGTGCTCGCCTCGATGAGCAACTCGGCGTTTCTTACCGACGAAAGGCTTTTGGGCGTCACGCTATGCCACATGGTCGATCTCACGCTGCAGCACGGGATTAGCGAAGAGGGTGTCTTAACGTTCGTCCTTTTCGGCTTCTTCATCAGTCACCATTTTGGTCGGTATAAGGACGGTCTCAATTTCTGCGAACTCGCTCTCACCGTCGTGACGCGATATGGCTTCTGGGAATACGAGCCCAAGGCGATCACCTTCCTTGAACTGGTGGCAATCTGGACCCGCCCGATCGGCGCGGTGATCGAGTTGACAAGATCCTGCATAGCCGCGCGCAGCCGAAGCAACGACATTCCTTTCCTCTGCTATGCTTACGTGAGAATAGTCACTCATAGACTCGCCCGTGGCGACGATCTTGCGGAAATCTCCGCCGAGATAGATACGTCCACCGACTTCGTCGTAAAGGCGGATTTCAACGCGAACCTGCTGCCTCTGACCGCGCAGAGAAGGTTCGTCGAAGTGATGCGCCAAGGCAGACGAGCGGACGACATTTTCGATGACGGGCTTTTCGTCGCCCGCGATTTCGAGTCCGGCTTCGTGCCGGAGCAGACCCCTACGTATATCTGCTATTACTGGATACTGAAAGCGCAGGCGTTTTTCGTCTATGGCGACTTCGAAAAGGCCAGGCATGCCATGGAGCAGGCTGCGACCCTCACTTGGGCTTCGATTGGCCACATCCAGCTTGTGGACTTCCATTTCATCTCGGCGCTTGCCTCTGCGGCCTTATGCGAAGGTGGCCCCGATGAAAGCTACGCGGCGATCGTTGGCAACGTAGACTGGCTCGCCCGCTGGGCGGCGACTTGCCCGGAGACATTCCATGGCAAGCAGTTGCTTGGGCTGGCCGAGGTGGCGCGCATCGACGGGCAGTTCAGGAAAGCCGAGCGCCTGTACGAACAGTCGATCGAGCTGGCTTCCAGGTACGGTCTTCTGGCGGATGAGGCCCTCGCCTACGAGACCGCAGGTCGCTTTTACCGCAAACGCGGTGCGGTTCAGTCGGCGAAGGACCATTTCTTGAAGGCGCGTGACTGCTACGTGCGCTGGGGTGCTGTGGGCAAAGTCGAGCAACTAGAAGGAGCCTACCCGGAGTACTATGCGGATCCGTCCGCCGGACAGGCGCTCGCGGGCGCGTGCGACCCGTCAGGAAGCTGGGTCTCTGCAGTACTTGAGTTGTCGCAGTCTCTTTCAGCCACCGTCGATCTCGGCCATCTCTCGGAAACGATCCTTAAAAGCTCTCTTGAGATTTCGGGCGCTGAAGAAGCACTTCTCCTCGATCTGCACGATGGCGAGATCCGGGTCGGCGCACGGGCGAAGAAAACCGTCGATGGTGCAGCGATCGACTTGAACCGCTCACCCGGTCTGAATGACGTCTCCTGCCAGAGCGTGATGGAAGCGGCGCGCACCCTCAAAGTCATATGGGCCGACCAAGCAGGGAACGTCCGACCCGCGTTGGAAGACGGCAAGCCACCCGAGACGGCCACTGCGCTCTATCTACCTCTTGTGAAGAGATCGCGGCTGACTGGCGTGCTTCTCCTCCGCCGTGCGGCAGAAAGCCCGAACTTTGATCTGGAGTGCGTCGCGATTCTACAGGCCGTTGCACCGCAAGCCGCGATCGCTCTTGAAAACGGTCGCTCCTTTGCGGAGCTAAGGCACGAGAAGGAGCTTCTGGCCGAGAGCGAGCAAGAGTTCCGGATGTCGAACGACACTATGCCGGCCATGATCTGGAGCGCTGACGCCAACGGCGGAGACGAATGGTTCAACAAGGAGTGGTACGAGTATACGGGGCTGACGCCGAGCGAAGCCAGCAACGGCGGCTGGAAGTACGTGTTCCATCCGGACGACCGGGCTGAGTCTGCTGCGACGTGGTATAGGGTTGTCACCAAAAGGGAAATGAGTGGTCTGGAAGCACGCCTCCGTCGGCATGACGGGGAGTATCGCTGGTTCATCGTAAGAGCGAAGCCGCTTTGCGACTCGACGGGCAGAATCGTCAGGTGCTACGGGTCAGAAAGCGACATCGACGATCTCAAGAGAGCAGAAATCCTTCTCGCCGGCGAGAAGCGATCTTTCGAGATGATCGCCTCCGGAGAGCCTCTTGGAAAGATCCTGGACTCGCTCTGCCAGACGCTTACCGTCCTCAGCGACGGTGCCTTCGTTTCTATCATGCTCCTTGACCAGGACGGCGGGACGCTGCGGCCCGCGGGAGGGTACAGGCTGCCGGAGGGCTTCAACGAGGAGGTCGGTGGCATTCCCATTGGACCGGAGACGGGGTCCTGCGGCACCGCGGCTTTCAGACGCGAGCCAGTTCTGGTGGACGACGTCGAGACGGACCCCCTTTGGTCCGACGACCGCCATATCGCCCGGAGATTCGACATTAGAACATGCTGGTCCACGCCTATCATGTCGGCGCGTGGTTCCGTTTTCGGCACAATAGCCGTCTACTCCGACAGACGCAGGACCATGGGGGACCGGGAGCGTCAAGCTATCGACCGCTTCACACAGCTCGCCAGCTTCGTCATGGAGCGGAAAAACTCCGAAGAGGCCCTGATGAAGAGCGAGGCGCTGCTGGCGGAGGGGCAGCGTATCAGCCATACGGGAAGCTGGGCTTGGAATATCCACAGCGACAAGCTCCAGTGGTCCGAGGAACACGGTAACATTTTCGGATACCGGATCGCGGAAGTCGGAGGTACGTTACGCGACATGCTAGAGAGAATGCTGCCCGAAGAGCAGGCTTTCCTCGAAAGCTCGATGAGAGCCGCGGCCGTGCTCAAGCAGGACCTGCAGTTCGAATTCCAAGCCACTCTTCCAAATGGAGTAGTCAAGCAGCTGCTTTGCACGGGACGGATGGTCCTCAGCGAAACGGGGGACGTCATCGAGTATGTCGGCACGACGATGGACATCACAGAACGCAAGCGCGTCGAGGCTGAGCTTCAAAAGAGCGCCGTTCATCTGAGAGAGGTGCAGGCTGAACTCGAGCACGTCGCGCGTGCGACCAGCATGGGCGAGCTCGCAGCCTCCATCGCCCATGAAGTCAATCAGCCACTTACCGGAATCGTAGCGAGCGGCGGGGCGGCTCTAAGGTGGCTTTCAAGGCCTACACCGGACGTCACTCGAGCCATGGTAAGCCTTAGAAACGTTGTCGACGACGGACGTCGCGCGAGCGATATCGTTACCCGTATCCGGAAGATGTTCCGCAAGGAGATGACGACCGTGGAACGGGTCTCTATGAGGGAGCTGATCTCCGATGTCACCATCCTCACCCGTGGGGAACTCCAGAAAACCAGGGTCGCGTTCAAACTAGACATGCCCGACTACCTCCCGCCGGTCCCGGCCGACCGCGTTCAGCTTCAGCAGGTCTTCGTCAACCTGATGCTGAACGCCATCGAAGCGATGACAGAGACTACCGACCGCGATAGAACGCTCACGATCGATGCCCGTCATGATGCGGAGTTCATTACGATCGGAGTCAACGACAACGGACCGGGTATCGCCGAGGAGCGTGTCGAGAACATTTTCCGTCCGTTCGAGACCACTAGGGAGAACGGAATGGGCATGGGCCTGTCGATCTGCCGCACGATCGTTGAAAGCCATGGAGGGCAGATGCGGCTCGTCCAGGGCAGATCGCCGGGATGCCGTTTCGAGTTCACTCTGCCACTTGAGGCTCCCGAGCTTTGACGCGTGAAGGTTTTTTCAAGGACGCGCTAGGGAAGATGACAGTTTCAAATCCACGTTCGCGCGTGTTGCAGCGAACCTTCCGGTCAAAACCATCGGGCAACCAGGCGATATCGCCAACGCTGTGATCTTCCTCATGACTACGCCTTTTGTCACGTGGTCAAACGTCCGGGTCGATGACGGTGGTGTGATCGAGTGATCCGATGACTGGATCACGTGACGCGGACCGCCGACCTCGAAGGAACGAAGGGGTTTGCTGGAGGACCTTCTTGCCCTCAATGTCGGATATCGTGCATCGGTCGAATTTCCGGGATTTCGGGTTCATGACGCTGACCAGCCGATGGCACCCCCGCCCCCCGGAACGCTGAAGGCATTGACCACATCGCGTCTCGCCTCGATGGTGCTTTGATTCAGGGTAAACTCGACCTCGGGGCATAGCCTATTCGACTATGGATTTCCGCGAGCTTAGCGGGCGGCATCTGTTCGTCACGCCTCCGGATGGAACTCCGATCGAGCTTGTGGTCGGGGAAGTGCTTTAGGCGACCACCATCATGACGGCGAAGCCTTTTGCCGGAGCGAATAGATGCCGTGGGAAACCTGGTCCGCGCGTTCATCGAACCTGACAGCCTTGACCCTAAGCCAAGCGGCGGCCGAGAAAACCGAGCTTGGCCGAAGAAGTCCAATCGAAGAGCGCCGCCCGAAGTGAGACGGACTAACGTTGCAGTGAAGGGTGCGAGGTGCCGCACCCTTCACTGTTGGTTTGATATGTCGCTCACCGTTGTGAAAAGTGCAGAGCAACGGTCGGAAACCAAAAAGCTAGACTGTTTATGGTCAGGCTTGCCCGAGCAGTCGCAGGTCAAACACCGAGCTTCGCGCGATAGTCGCATTCGACTTTGCTATCGCGAGGACCATGATGTCCACCAACGGTTCGATTGAAATCACCAGCATGTACGACAGACCGAAGGTGCCGATGGACGCGAGGTTATCGATGCCGATGCCGTGGCCATACAGAGCCCAGAACGCGACCCACGTAACGATGCCAGCCTGGTAGGTTACGGAGAGGGTCAGCGCCTGCCGATACTTGAGGTCGACGTACCGCATACCCGGCGCGATTGCTTGCGAGGCTACTATCCGGAGCGCAAAGAGAGGAACGAGAAGCGTCGTCACGTTCATCCCGTACTGCTGGAGGTCGTATGGCGCGAAAAGCAGTCCCTGGGCCAGCAAACCGACCGCGAGCCCAATCGCCGCCGGGGCCATCCCGAACAACAGGAACAGGGTCGAGCCGAGGATAAGGTGTACCTCCGAGACGCCGACGGGATAGTGCGGCAGGACCTCGAAGAAACAGAAGACCAGTGCGGTCGTAATGGCGCTCCGTGCTGCGAATGACAACGCTCCGCGTTCGTTGATGTCGCTCGATGCGAGCTTGAGAGCGAAAAGGCCGGAGAGGCCCGCGGTCGCATAGCTGAGTACGATTTTGGCTCCGTCTACTATTCCGGGTTCAATATGCATTTCTTATCTCCAATAGGGTGAGGCTTGCTTCGGATTTTATCGCATCGCGATCGTCTGCTTGCGGAAGCGACCTGCCCCCGCGAGCCGCAAATGCTGACAGTCACGCGCTATTTGCGGGAGGCGGTTAGCAAGGACGTCGTCACCTAATCAGTGACTACGTCGTCGCCGGCGAAAGCTAACTTATTGATACCCACGGCGACAAACATCCCGGCCATTTGTGCTAGGACGAACGCCGCCGATGTAAGGGGCGAAAGGCCGACGAGGCCAGGTGCGTAGATCGCGGCCAGGGTGACCGCGGGGTTCGCATAGGAAGTGGAAGGGGTGGCGATGATGGCAGCCACCAACCAAGCTCCGACGGCAAACGGTCCGGTCTCCCATTTGGTACTGCGAGCGCAGCCCAGCACGACTGTCATCAACCCTGCCGTCGCTACGACCTCACTCAGGAAGCCCCCGAAAGATGGGAGTGCATCTATACCAGTGCGAGCGGGTACGCTGAACATCGCAGCTGCGAGGATCGACCCCGCTGCGCCACCAACCACCTGTCCGACGATGTATGCCACCGTACAGCCCGTACTACGTTCCTGATTCAGCCATTGGGCGAAGGTGATCAGTGGGTTGAAATGCCCCCCGGACACCTTCCCCAAGGCAACTATCAGTCCGACAAGCGAACCTGCTATCGATACAGCGACCAGCAAGGACGCCACCAGCGGCTCGGCCGGAGCGTGCCTTGATGCAGCGATACCTGACCCGACTACTGCAACAACCAGGAACCCCGTTCCAACTGCTTCCACAAATGCCCGGCGCAGAACGGATAGCTTGGGATCTTGCTCGAAGAAGCTCGGAACGGTGCCCTTGCTACCCGTTCTAGTTATGGTGCGTGCTTGGAACATCGGAGAACCGTCCTTCAACCTCCGACATCTTCATCGCCAGTTCCCCCGGCGTCAAAATGCCTTTCTGGAAAAGTATGTTGGCAAATGCGACGATCCACCGTTCATAATACGAAAGCTCTCCGATCATCTCGGCGCCCAGAGATTCGACGCCGCGCCGCTTCTCTTCCGTATTGATGATCTTATGGAAGTCGAGGACATCGGCCAACGCATGGCATCGCTTCTCCCACGGGAGCAACACGTGTTCCACGCGCTCGATTTTCCCTGCTTCGTCCCCGCCGATGTCGTTAGGCAGTTTTCTCACGAGATTCTCGGTTCCCATCACACTGCCTCTCTGTTGTATGCGACCTGGATGACCCCGATCATCGCATCACGAGTGACCAGGTCGGCTAGTTGCGTTTCGTTGAGGTGCTCGGTCCCGTCCGGTCGCATCGGCAGCACGAGGTAGCGGATGATCGCGGTGGAGTCGCTTACCCGTATCTCGACGTCGTCCGGTATGGAGGTCCCGAATTCTTCGAGGACCGACCGGGGCTCGTAGACTGCGCGGGCGCGGTAGGGCTTGAGCTTGTACCAGTCAGGAGGAAGACCGAGGACGGGGCGCGGGTAGCACGAGCACAAAGTACAAACGATCAGATTGTGGACTTCCGGCGTGTTTTCCAAGACGATCAACTGGGTATCGTCGTAGAAGGTTATGCCGAGCTCTTCGCAACCCGTGCGACCGTTCTCGAGAAGACGCGACTTGAACGCCGGGTCCGTCCAAGCCCTCGCGACGACTTTCGCCCCCAGGGCCGGAGTTCGGGAATCGAGCACTTCGATCTGGCGCCGGATTTCGTCGGCTCTGAAGAACTTTCGTTCGACGAGAAGCTCACGCACCGCCGTTTCCATGAGGTCGAAATAGCTTGGCATTTCATCGACCGTGATGGGTGTATGGTCATGGTCATGGTCATGGTCATGGTCATGGTGGTGATGATCAGACATCGGACGGTTTCTCCAGCCAGTTTTCGAAGATTTCAATTCGGAGGCCGTCATTCGCAGAACCGATGTAGTCCGACCAAATCTCGGTCATCGGGATTGCCACTCGGTAGTAGTGACCCTTGGACCCCGCGTTGCGGCCATATCCCTCTTCCTCGTTGTCCATAGCCATTTGCGGCATGATGGCTTCGACTTTTCCGATTTTGCCGCGGAGATACGTAGGCATCCGGTAGTGCCCAATGGGCGAACGGGTTGCGATGACTACCATGTCGCCCTCGTCAAAGACTGGGACTTCACCCTCAGCCGGAACGACGCCACTTATTTTTTCGAGTTTTGCTAACAACGAGCCCTCCATCAATTCTCACAGGAGGGTAGAACCGCGGTTGTTGCGATTATTGTAGAATTCGGTGCCCGAAGTAGTGTCGGACGGCTTCTTCCTGTCGCTGGGGTCACTCACTGCGTTGCCCTACGAGCCACCGCGATGCTGCCATTGGAGTGCTGGATCGTCCAATACCGAAGACCAGCCACATGCCCATATCTCGCCCGATAGGAGAACTAGCGATGACCAAAACGACAGATAACGCCTTCGAACCACTGCGTGACGGGGCAGAAACGTTACCGGAGTTCGCAGACTTGCGCCTTGAGAAGCAGTCTTTCCCGAGATCGACTCCCGACCAATTTCTTGATGAGGCCCTGATGGAGTCGTTCCCTGCGAGTGACCCGCCCGCGTCTGGCCGTATCGACTAGGTGGAAACGCCTGGTTCGTAGAGGGTTCGGATTTTGAATTCCTCATTTGAGTCACCAAGCGAAAATGCGGTGCGGCACATAAATTAGCCGCGTGCGAAAGGACGGTCATCCTTGTACGCAACGCCGTCAAAAGCTTAGTCAGAATAGCGTCGATCAACTTGCGGCTCGGTAATCAAGTATATGAACTGAGACGATTATGCCGGATGGTTAAAACTTTCCGTAATGAGCAACCGCATTTTGACGTCACCCCAGATGATCAAGAAGGTACATTATGTCTGACTCACTCTCTAATGGCGCCTTGCGCATCGCGGTTGCGGGCGCTACAGGGCGAATTGGTTCTGCGCTACTCTCGAAACTCGTAGCCGACGACGTCGAAATCGTAGCGCTTTCGCGCGATCCGTCCACTGACCGGCTGCCTCCCGGGATCACGCCGACAGTGGTCGACTTCGAAAAACCATCCACCCTGTCAAAGGCTGTCGAAGGAGCTGACAGGCTTTTCGTGGTGCACGGCACTTACGGGCGGCAGGTAGAGAACGAAATCGCGCTGATTGATGCGGCGGTTGATGCCGGAGTCGCTCACATTGTGAAGGTCTCGGTAATGGGACCGCCTGTAAGGCTTCACCCGTTCGACTGGCATGCAGAGATCGAGGCGCATCTTGCCACACGCGATGTTGGATACACGCTACTTCGTCCATCAACCTTTGTCGATATATTGAAGAGCAGGGCACCGTTTGTCGTCCAAGGCGCATGGGGCGGGGCTGCAGGCGAAGGACGCGTCAACCTCATCGATACCCGCGACGTCGCCGACGTGGCGCGCGTAGTACTTCTCGACACGGCGAACCCTCAAGCGCAGCGGGCCTATCATCTTACAGGACCAGAAGCAGTCAGCATGCCCCAAATCGCTGCCGAGCTATCGCGTCTGCTCGGCGAGCAAATCTTATATGACCACCGAACCCCTGGAGAACACCGCGAGCTGCTTTTGAATTCTGGGCTGAGCGAGATGATAGCCGACCTTCAACTTGGTCTCGACCGATTGTTTGAATTGTCCGTACAGTCGGAAACGACATCCACTGTCTTCGAAATCACCGGACAACAACCTCGGTCGGCATATGCCTGGCTGAAAGAGAATCTTTCTGCGTTCAAGCGCAAGCCGGTCGAAGAATAGCCGTCACTGCATATTTGAGGCCGTAATTCTCGAAGTTCAAAGAGGGCGACCACCGGGATAGCGGCTTCTCTTCCGCTATCCCTCTTACAAATTCTACATAACTTCGCAGATTTTCTCGCAAGTCCTGAAAGCAACGGGGCGAGACCGGAATCGGTCACTGCGCGTTGTCGCTATCTAATCGCATGATGCCCGATGAAAGGGCAGACCATTACACGGATGGTGGTTTTGTTATCAGCTAGCCGACCGACCTGGTGTCACCTCGGAAAACCCCGGGTAACAGCTCCTTTCCGCGCCTAGCCTCCAGGGAACGCTGCTAAAGATCATCGCGGAGCTTATGGAGCGGATTCTACAAGCATTCCACCTGCCCAAACGTTCATCTCAAGTTATGTTCAGTCCCATATGAGGAACCTCCATGTCGACGTTTCAAGTTCCTAAGCTTTCACGGCGCGGCTTCTGCATGTGCTGCGTGGGGGTTGCTTCAGCGGGGGTTGCCGGGGGGTGGCTATCGCCGAGGGAGGCCTACGCGGAAGCCCACCAGCTCGTAGGCATGATACGAGGGGCCGCCGCCAAGGCCGACATCACTACATTTAAGCTCCGGGGAGACGTTGCCGTGCTGGAGGGCTCCGGTGGCAACATCGCCGTCTTCGCTGGCAAGCAGGGCAAGGTGATGATCGATGCCGGGATCACCGCGACGCAGCCGAAAATCAAGCAGGCGTTGGCGGATCTCGGTCGACAGCCAGTGACCCACCTAGTAAATACCCACTGGCATTTCGACCATGCTGACGGCAATGAATGGATCCACGCAGCTGGCGCGAAGATCGTCGCGCATGAAAACACGAAAAAGCGCCTCATGCAGACCCAACGTGTCGAAGACTGGGATTACTCGTTCCCGCCGTCTCCAGCTGGCGCGATACCAAGCGAGACTTTTACCGCTGATCAGCACGTAGACTACGAAGGCTGCGAGCTTCATCTGATATGCTACGAACCCGCCCATACCGACAGCGATATCGGCGTACACTTCGTCGAGCAGAACGTCCTTCATACCGGGGACACTTACTGGAACGGAATCTATCCGTTCATCGACTATTCAACAGGAGGTAGCATCGATGGAAAGATCGCTGCCTGCGCCAAAAGCCTTTCCATGGTGGACGACAGGACGATCGTAATCCCGGGGCACGGTGCTCCCGTTAGTAACAAGGCCGAGCTGCAGGCTTTCCACGACATGATGGTCTCGGTGAGGGACAATGTTGCTGCGCTCAAGGCAAAAGGCATGTCGGTCGGCGAAGTCGTCGCGGCAGGGCCAACTGCGGCATTCGACAAGTCCTGGGGCAAATTCGTGATTACGCCGGGTCTGTTTACCCAGCTGGTCTATGAAGGGGTCTAAAAATCGAGGCAGCGGTTGCTCTCCTCTTCGAACGCGTTCACACCTTCGAACCTCGACGGACGAAAACAGCGCGAGGATAAGGCGAACAGCGTGCCTTGCTTCGTCCTGGCTGTCACGCTGTCTACTTTCTGGGTCGAAGGCGGCGAATTATCGCAGTAGAGGGAGCAAAGGTCGCCAATGGGTCGGTGCGAATTCCCACGATCCGACTACTGCTGCAGGAACCCGCGGGGGCCGTTTCCGGATGACGGACCGGGGTAGTTAGGGCTATCTTGGAAACCGACTTACAGGGGTCGGCTTGTCTGCGGCTACAAGTCCTATTCTTGCGAATGGGCTGCCTGAGCCGAAATTCGTCCGGCTTTCTTTTGCCAAAGCCCGCCTTTGATGCCGTAGGAACTGCATGCCCTATTATCTCGTAACACATACCTCCCTTGTCGAAACCCTCGACGAAGCGACCGCGGCACACGCTGTCGCGAAAAACCTGCGCGTTGCAGATCAGATACCCTTCACGGTCAAGCTTGATAGCGAGCACATCACGCACATAGTCGTATCTCAGCCACCCGAAGATCGTCCCTTTTTCGGATCGGAGGAGGCCGTGGAGCCAACCGGTGTGGACGAAGGTGTTCGGGTTGCACAAGGATCGTCTCCGCCTTCCGGTCAGCACCGCCTCCCGATAAACGCAAAGGTTATCTTGCTTCTAATCGCCAGCCTTTCGCTGGGGCTCGCATCAGGTCTTATGATTTTATAAGTTGCTTCGAAGTCAGGCCAGAAAACGCCTGAGCCCTGAGGTTTTGTCACAACCGCGGGTAGTGATGCGCCCAACTGAAGATCAAGGATGCCTTTGCCACGGAATTTTGCATCCGACCGTAGACCTGCCTGAACGCTTGCCTCGAAACGCGAATACACGATCGACGTGTGCTGAAAGCGTCTCGGCCAATCGAAAGTTGGCCGATTTCCACGTCCGCGAACGCCGTGTAGAAGCCGCTACCCGCTCAGGCGATTGCGGGCCTGGCCCAAAACGCGCTTCCGCTGCATCGCTATCGCGGCAAGCTACTGAATTACTCTTCTCACCAGGTTCAATGCTTCGGCATCTTCCTGCCCGATCTCTGCGCTGAGCCGCGCAGGGAAGTCTTCAGCCGTTGTTGTCTCTAGGGTTCCTGACGATCTGATTTCGCCAATCAACCGTTCGGACGGAACTAGAGATCCCCCGTCTTCGAAAAGAGCGTCTAGGTGTCGACGGTGCTCGGTCATCCGTGCTCGGAATAACTCTTGAGCCTCCCGCAAGTGTTTTGGCAGCTTCGACATGGCGGTCCTCCGGTTCAGGGCTCCGAGCAGTACCGATGAGCTCTGGAAATTTAATTTCCAGATTGGTAAAATTGATTGGAACTGGGAGTTTCGCACCTGGCATCGCTTTGAATGGACGGGCCTATACTAGATTATTCGGGAAGCAATTAAAATTGCGAGGCGTTAAGGCAATATCAACCATCTGGTCTGATGATCCTCGGACAGCAGTATCACTGTTCCAGGACGGCTAACTCCATGACGAAGACCATATCGCGCAAGATACGAATACGCTGATCGCTTACCGCGCAAGTCGCGGAGGTCATCCTCTCTGTTCGTTTGTGAGCTCGATATGAAGAAGCACAAGACTTCGGTGCGGCCCGACGCCGTCCAGTTGCCGCCTCCCAGACCCTTCGCCGGCCCAACAGTCAAAGGCCGCGGTGTAGTCAATTTCCGATCCGGAACAGCTAAGGATCTGGCCGCTATCCTAGATGTCGACAGTAATGTCGAAAGCTGGTCTTCATGTGTGGGTTTTCCCGAGGCCGACCATATCGGACACCTTCCTGACTTCCGGATGGTCGACACCGAAGGCACGATCTGGATAATCGACGCTCCCGATCACGCCAGCAGCCAGCAGAGCGACCTGGAGGGTCTGGCCCGAGATATCGGAGCGGTATACCGGCTGGTTCCGCGCACGGAGATCTACAGCGGCTTCAGACTGCGCAATGCCCGCGATCTGCTGCACTACGCGAATTACACGGTGACACTGTCGGATCGGATCAGACTGCTTGCGACCCTCGACGAACAGGGATCGCTTCCCATGGCCGACTGCCTTTCGGTCCTCCGCGTACGCGAGCCCGTCGCCGCCGTTGCGGCCCTTATGCTCCACGGTTTTCTCGAAGCGGACCTAGACGAAGCGCTGCTCGGCCCGGAGACGATGGTGAGACGAATACGGAGCTGAACTGCGCTCTCCGTTTTTGTTTCTAAACACGCCCGAGGCTCACCATGGTTGGATTTCGCACGAACTACACATCGCAGGCACCACATCTCGTCACGCTGGTTGCTCAGTACGGCATTCGCGGGGCTATCGGAACTCTCATCGACCGGAAGAACGTCTCGTTCGTAGCCTTACTAAGGGTATCCAATGAAGCTGACGTGTTCTTGTATGCCGAGGCCGCCAGAGAGCTTCTCAAGGTCGCGGACAATCTTGATTACGGCGGAGAGAGCGACAGCGCCGTCTGGTATGCCGACGACCTGGAGATCTCACCCTGGAGCATTGTCGCCAAGCTCAAAAACGTGAGACGTGCGATCATCCTGCTCGGAGGAGACAAGAAGATTTCGGATGATATTCGACTGCTTCTCGATCTGGATGCACCTGTCGCGCCTCCGCGTGCGGCTCACTACAGAATGGCCGCGAAGCAGCTTGGGATGAAACCGATCTCGGAACACGAAGCGTCGGAGCTAGCCCGTCAGCCGATGCGGCGAGTGAGGCTTGCGATCCAACGCGCGCGTCCGATTTCTCGCGTGGTCGGGAGCTTGCTGCAACTTCGCGAGGAGCCTGCAGATAAAGCCCGTCCGGCCGTTCCATCGGCTACGCCTCTCGAGAATCTGCACGGCTACGGCGACGCCAGAGACTGGGGTCTGGCTCTGGCTCAGGATATCAACGGATGGAAACACGGCGATATCGGATGGGACGACGTTGACCGGGGTATCCTCCTTGCAGGACCTCCGGGCAGCGGTAAGACGACCTACGCTGCTTCGCTTGCGGCAACGTGCGGACTGCCGCTACTTTCGGCATCGGCCGCCCAGTGGCAGGCATCCGGTCATCTAGGCGACCTGCTGAAATCGATGAGAAAATTCTTCGCGCTGGCTGGGAAGACGGCGCCGTGTATCGCCTTCATCGACGAGTTCGACAGCTTCGGCGATCGCGCGTCGAGTAAGGACGCCGAACATTACGACTACAAGAGGCAGGTGATCAACGCCCTCCTCGAGTGCCTCGATCCGTCCGGCGGTCGCGTTGGCGTCGTCGTCGTCGGAGCCACCAACGACGCCAATGCTGTAGATGCCGCTTTGCTTCGGCCGGGAAGACTCGAACGAGTAATCGAGATCGCCCATCCGGACGTCGACGCAAGAGAGGCTATCCTAAGGCAGCACCTTGCCGAGCTAGCGGGATCTGAGGACTTGAGGCCCATGATGAAGGATACTCATGGCTGGTCCGGCGCGGAACTGGCAAAGCTCGCAAGGGATGCAAAGCGGATCTGCCGCCGTCGTGACGGGGTTGAGGTGTCGGCGGACGATGTCGCGGCAGCGATGCCACGCGACGCTGCGCTGTCGGAGGAACAGTGGTTGCGGGTAGCGGTTCACGAGATCGGTCATGCCGTCGTGGGCGCTCTGCTCGAACCCGGCAACCTCGTTCGTGTCAGACTGCAGAGGAAGCCTACGGCAGGCAGGGATATGCTTGCACTCGGAGCCACGGAATTCCGACTGGCTCTCCCCAACCTCGCAGTGGAGCGCGACTACCTGAGAAGGATCACGATCTTGTTCGGCGGGATGGTCGCTGAAAAGCTCGTTTTCGGCGACCATTCCTCCGGAGCGGGCGGACACGAAATGTCCGACCTTGCTTCGGCGACGGGTTTGGCGACGATGATGGAACGGACGTTCGCATTCGGTCCCAGCCTTCTCGCGGAGGGAAAAACCGACCCCGGCTCGGTCCAGCGGTTTCGTATGTATGATCGGGAACTGACCGACGCCGTCGCTGCTCGTCTGCAAAGGTGCGTTTCCGAGGCTACAGCGCTGCTCTCCCAAAGAAAAGAGGAGATTGTGTCCTTGGCGAATTCCCTCCTCATGAGCGGCGAGATGGACGCGAATGATGTTCTTCACGTGCTTGCGGCGGCGACTCCCGAACAAGAATCAAAACCGGATGGCCCGGAGTAGCGCCCGTCGCTCTCACGCTATTGGGGTCACCAGGGTTAGCCGGCATGTCTCCGCGGCGCTAGACGCAGTACCCGACGGGATGGCACTGGCAAAGTCTAAAAGCTCCTACGTGAACCTTTCCAGGCGTGAAGCTAATCGTTCGAAGGTTCGGTGTGGCGGATTGAACTTTGAAGGCGAGACGAGTGATAACTGTATGAGATGTAGGGAAACTGCGGTTAAGGTTGGCGCGAACGAGAAGCGAAGCGCTTGGTTGCAGGATGGACTGACGGTTCCAGGCAACGTAGTCGCTCAAATTTAATCTTCTTAATTTAGTGAGTTGTTCGAAGCTCACGTCTTCCGGCACGCATGATGCGCGTTGCCTCGCCTCAAGGCATGTCCCCCGTCCAATCTAAGCTAGGTGTCGCACCGGCAGCATCCGAAGGATTTTTGGTTTGTCTAGGAAATCAAACCTGATGACGCGTATTCTCATAGCAGCGTCTCTCGTCGTGGCTACCGCCTTCGTCGGTTTCTCGACCTATATCGACAGCCTGCAACGCAGCGTGGCAACCAAGGCTGTTGCCGAAAAGATCAGCGCCTCCGGAAAGCAGGCATCCCAAAGCATTGCAAACTGGCTGAACGGTCGCATCATGCTGACCGATGTATCTGCCAAGGGAATGGAAAAAGCCAAGGATCCTGCGGCCAAACTCGCGTTTCTGCAGAACGACGTTTTAACAAGTCAGTTCATGTCCACCTACTTCGGCGACGCTGCCAACGGGGCGTTCATCACCTGGCCGCAGCAGGAACTGCCCGCCGGTTACGATCCAAGAAAGCGACCCTGGTATCTCGATGCCATCCAGGCTGATAAGGCGGTACTGACGGAGCCGTACTCGGATGCTTCGACAGGCGGGCTTATCATTACGGCTGCCGTCCCCGTTAAGGTCGACGGGAAACTGAGCGGTGTGACAGGTAGCGATTTTTCGCTCGACTCGCTTGTGTCCATGATCCAGTCGGTCGATGTCGGCACTGGAGGGTACGCATTCCTCGTAAACACAAGCGGTAAGATTCTTATTCATCCGGATAAATCCCTTGTCAACAAGACCCTGATCGATCTGTTTCCATCTGGCGCACCTGCGATTGCAGCCGACATCGCGGAGACCGAAATCTCCGGGAGTCGCAAACTGACGAGCTTCGTCCCCGTCAGTGGTCTGCCGTCCGTCGACTGGTATCTCGGTTTTGTCGTAGATGCAGATGCCGCCTATGCATCTGTTTTCCAGTTCAGGATCGCGGCCATCATCGCAACAGTGCTTGCCGTCGCAGGAATGATCGGTCTTGTCGCCATTCTTCTGAGTAAGCTCGTGATTAAGCCGGTGACACAGATGACGTCTGTGATGGAAGAGCTGGCTGCAGGTCAACTGCAGGTGGCCATCCCCGGGCAGAACCGTACAGACCAGATTGGCTCAATGGCATCCGCGCTCTCAGTGTTCCGGACGAATGCGATAGAGCGCCAACGTCTCGAAGGTGACGCCAAACAGACACGTACGTCTTCTGAACGTGAACGAGTCGACCGGGAACAAAAGTCTGCAAACGATGCCGCAGACATTCAGTTGGCAGTCGATGCCCTCGCAAAGGGATTGGCGCATCTCTCCGACGGTGACCTGAACTATCGCATCGCGACGCCGTTTGTGTCGCACCTTGATCGTCTGCGCGAGGATTTCAACAATTCGATCGGCAAACTCAACGAGGCACTGACGACAGTCGGACAAAATGCGAGAGCTATCGATGCAGGTGCGAGCGAGATCCGTCAGTCCGCTGACGATCTCGCGCGGCGGACGGAGCAGCAGGCAGCGTCCGTCGAAGAAACGGCCGCGGCGCTCGAACAGGTAACAACCACGGTCAAGGACTCTGCTCGACGCGCTGAGGAAGTTGGTCGACTGGTAAACCGTACACGCGGCAACGCCGAGCAGTCCGGTATCGTGGTTGGAGATGCTGTCAATGCCATGCACGGCATCGAGCAGTCTTCGGCAGAAATCTCGAAGATCATCGGCGTCATCGACCAGATCGCCTTCCAGACGAACCTCTTGGCGCTGAATGCCGGCGTTGAAGCGGCTCGAGCAGGCGAAGCGGGCAAGGGCTTTGCTGTTGTTGCGCAGGAGGTGCGGGAACTAGCGCAGCGCTCGGCCAACGCTGCAAAGGAAATTAAAGCGTTGATCAATACATCTGCGTCACAGGTTGAGACGGGAGTGGCACTCGTCGGCAATGCAGGTCTGGCACTGGCGACGATTGTTGCTGAGGTTCAGGAGATCAACGGACATATCGACGCGATCGTTGTCGCTTCACGCGAGCAATCGACCGGGCTCCAGGAGATCAACACAGCGATCAACACGATCGATCAGGGTACGCAGCAAAACGCTGCAATGGTCGAGGAACAAACAGCGGCAAGCCACGGCCTTGCGGCGGAAGCCGACGAGCTCAAGAGGCTCTTGGCGCAGTTCACGTTAACTGAGCAACCGCGGGAACAACAGGCTCGCTATGGCCGAGCTGCTTGAGGTAGCCATCTGAGGTTGAGCCACTTCGACAACATGAGGAGGGGCTTGGCAATCCGCACGCCCCTCGGTAGCGCCGCTCTAAAGTTGCCGATTTCCGGCGCAATTGGGATGCAAGCCGTATCTTGCGGCAGGCTTGACCATGAGTTCAATTTCTAAAGGTTTCCTGTAGGGGGAAGGTTAGTCGGTATCTGTCGATCCGTCGGCTGTTCCACCATATTGGTTACTACCACATCCAGTTCTAACATTGCACCGATCGTGGCGATCAAAGAACTTTCGATCCTTCTCAGGTTCCCCTCAATCGGTATTGCGCCGGATGTGAGGCCCGTTTCCACGGACTGACACCGAGACGCCGCCTTGCATCACCAGCGCTGGAGCAAATCGATTTCAGGGCGTGGCTGGGCGCTTTGCGTGAGTTCCAGCCGCAGCGATCTCATCTGCAGCCAAGCGGAAAACCTACATCGGATTGTTTCGAGAAGTCGGTTGTTGGCCTTTTTGGCCCGATAAGGTACCACAACCGATCCAAGACATGCCTGGCAATGAGGCGCGCCCAAATGCTGGTACATCTCACGAAGTCAGTGCTCCGGTAGTTGCCCAGAGCACAGGCCCGGATCATTGCTGCGGCAAGGCAATATTGCTATCAGTGGTGCTCTTAACTGGCTTTTCGCCGGGCACGTGAGACATGCTGCGGGTCGTGCTCTGCAGCTCTTCACCTTTGACCCGCGTCTTGGTCTGCGACTTGCTTAACGTTCCCTGATCCATTGCTTGCGCCTTGGATTGCGCCCGCAGTTGGTTCGGGTTCTCGTTCACCTTTGTCTGGCTTTTCGCCCTGCCATCGCCTGTGGCGGCACTGCCGCCCGATGCGATCGATGCGGACGTGCCGTCGTTTGTCTGGCACGCGCCTGCGGTGCCGAGCGTACTTGCGGAGGTTCCGCCAGCTGCGGCACTACCGCCGGAGCCGACAGTGCCCGTCGCGTTACAATCCTGTGCGAGTACTGGCGTCGTGAACACCGATACGAGGAAGGAAAGGCCTGCAATCGAAATGATCTTCGACATGATGTTCCTCCTATTTCATTGGTTTTGTTACGTCGCAAGTGCCGTCAGAGCGGCGCGTGACGATGGTGCCGTCGGGACGTGTAACGCTAGCCGTAGAAAACGAATGACTGCCAGCGGTCCCGCTGTTGACGGACGAGCCGGCACTCGAAGATGTCGAACCGCCGCTCGAATGCATGGTCGTCGTTTTCCCGTCGATTGTTGTCGACGACGAGACGCTGCCGCCCCCCGCTGTGATCGACGTCGAGGTCCCATTGCCCACCGGGCCGCTATTTTCGATGACGGTGCAAGTTGTCCCGTCGTTCAGCTTAATGCTCTCATTGGCGAAAGCCGTACCAGCAACAACTACCGCTAAAATCAGCGGTAAGGCGAAAGCGCCGTTATGTGAGAATGATGCCGAAGTCATGCCTGGTCCTCCAGATAGGGGCGGAAGCTATCAACTTCCGCCCGGTGTTTAAATCAGCACGAGGCGCCATCTTTTTTGGCCTGGCCGGGAGGGCAGTCCTTCTTGCCTTTGCCATTCTCTTCGCCCGATGCACCGGCAGCGCTGCCGCCTGTGCCGACAGAGCTTGCAGACTGGCCACCGCCGGCGGATGTGCCGCCTGTGCCGAGCGTCGACGCGGAACCCGAACCACTTCCTGAGCCTGCAGCCGAACCGCCAGTGCCAACCGAGCTGCTGGACTGACCGCCGCCAGCAGAGGTGCCGCCGGTACCAAGTGTCGAGGCGGAGCCCGAACCACTGCCGGAACCAGCTGCGGAGCCACCGGTACCAACCGAGCTGCTGGACTGACCGCCCCCCGCAGACGTTCCACCAGTCCCAAGCGTCGAAGCAGAACCCGAGTCGCCCGAACCGGCCGCTGAGCCGCCAGTGCCAACGGAGCTGCTGGACGTTCCACCTCCTGCGGATGTGCCACCCGTGCCAACAGTGCTGCTGGACTGGGCGTAGGCTGACATTGTAGTGCCTGCAAGAAGAGCGGCTGCGAATGCAAATCGTGTCACGGTGTTCATGTTGATCTCCTCTATTTGTTTCCTCGCTTCCAAGCTCAATCTCTTGTGAAGCTGGGTGATCAACAAGCTTTCGGAGACGCTGTTCCCATGTGAGGGCTTCAGTCGGAAGACGTTGGGACCATTGGTACCAAAGCTCTGCGACCTATGGTGACCCGCGAGGAGGAAAGGTCGAATAGCGGGAACCGCACGGCGTTGTTGGGTATTTTCCGCTGACTTACCGAGGAGGCTACTGTGGAAGAGAGTGTCTATCAGGCCAGATGGTTGCTCGTCACAATACTGGTGCTAACAGGTGCGATGCTAGCCTTGGGCATTGTCGCGGCGTAGAGCAAACTAGTCAGGACGGCTTTTGGTACCGCCACAAAATGCCTCGCCGCATGCATGGGTTCAGATAAGGTAGACGTAGCGAAACGGGACGAAGGCAGGAGAAACTCCAGTGGTATCGCGCCGGCAATTTATTATGGGAATATGTTGGTCGAAGTTAACCTGCTCCCTTTCCTCATCACGGGTCGCATTCGGTGGAGTTGCTTTGCTTCTTGAGGGTCGAGGCGCCTTGGCACAGAACGGCAATGGCAATGGTGGCGGGAATGGCAATAGCGGCGGAAACGGCGGCGGTAATGGGAACGGGGGAGGTGGCAACGGAAACGGAGGGGGTAACGGAAATGGCGGCGGTAAGGGGAATGGCGGTAAAGCGAGCGCCGGTTCTGCTAACGGGGCTTCAGCAAATGCTGGTCGCAAAACAGGCGACGACGTAAACCCTCGCACGGGGGATACGATCAACCGAAGCGGCGAGGGCGTTGAGGTGCGTCACCGCAGCGGTATCCGAGAGGTCCTCACCGAAAGCCGTTACGTCATGCGCGACAGAATCGGACGCACAATCATAAGCCGTTACCCGACCCCTGCAGACAGGGCCAGGATACGGTCCATGCTAGAGTAGACCAATCAAGAGCAGCGAGCCGCTCAAGCGGGTGGTCTCGACCGCTGCCATTTCAGGGCCGCCTCCGTGCGATTGGATACGTGGAGCTTTCCGAATATACGTGTCATGTGATGCTTAACCGTCTTTTCGTGAACACCGAGTTGTCGAGCAACAACCTTGTTGCTCAGGCCAGTCGCTATCAGATCCATAACTTCCCGCTCGCGTAGGCTTAAAACACTGCCCTCGCTGGCTTCCGTTATTAATTTCACGCTCAAGGTGGGAGCTAGATAACGATTTCCGGCGGTGACCGTGTTGATGATTTCGGCCAAACCAGCCGGGCCGACGCCCTTCACCGCATATCCGCAGGCTCCAAGTTGGAGAGCCTTACGCACGTGGTCGCTTTCTTCCGATGCAGTCAGTATGACAATTTTGATTTTGGGACTGTTCTCGGTAATGACCTCTACTGCTTCAAGTCCCCCTCCCGGCATCGAGATGTCCAACAGCATGACGCTGGGACAGAGCTCTTTAGCGATAGTGATTGCGTCTTCTGCAGATGCTCCCTGAGCTACGACGTCTATGCCGAGTTCTACGAGCGTCTTAATGACCCCAGCGCGGAACAAGGGGTGATCGTCAATAACTGCCACTCGCAAATTGCTCATATTGCCTCCAAACCATCTAACTCCAACTGCATCGTAAGCTTGGTTCCCGCAGAAGATGTGGCTATATCAAACCTACCCCCTATGCTCTCAATACGCTCCTTCAACCCGAGAAGCCCGAGCCCACCCGAGCTTGTTCGGGTTGGATCGAAGCCTGGCCCTTGGTCACTTACAGCGACCGTCAGAGATTGGCCGTCACTCCATTGCTCCACACGCTGGCCCTTACCACCGGCGTGTTTCCAGCTGTTGTTTAGGGCCTCCTGCACGAACCGATAAACGCATATTCGTGCCGACGGCGATAACTTCGAAATTGAGCAACCCGAAACGATCTCTACTCCCGCTCCGGTCCGTGACCTGTAACCCGAGACAGCCCGTTCCAAGAGTTCATCGAGCGGAGCGTTTTCAACGTCGGGCAACACTAGCCCGCGGCAGATGGCACGAACCTCCCGTATAGCCTCGTCAAGGCTTTGCTTTATTGTATCGATTTCCTCCAATCTATCCGGTGCGGGTCGGCGACAGTCTCGTACATTTGGGCTGTCGATCCGCATGGACGCATAAGACATCAGCTGTATCGGACCATCATGAAGGTCGGCACCTACGCGCCGCAGAAAACGCTCATTCAGAGCTGTCGTGCGTTGCGATGCCCGCTGAACGCGACCAGAAAGATCCCTGTTTTGAACAAGCAACTCGCCAAGTTCGTCGACACGGGCGTTCAAAGTCGTCTTCTGGTTCTCGATCGTCCGGCTTCCCCGGAGGACGATGACGGAGAGAATGACAAAAAAAGAAAGCGTCGATACCATTATCACCAGCCAGGTTTTGATCCTGGCCGAGCCGAGACTTGCATTCAGCTCGTCGGCCCGCTCGTAGAACTCGGCAACAGCAACAACT
Source organism: Rhizobium sp. Leaf306 (assembly GCF_001423425.1). Lineage (GTDB taxonomy): Bacteria > Pseudomonadota > Alphaproteobacteria > Rhizobiales > Rhizobiaceae > Neorhizobium > Neorhizobium soli. The sequence continues at coordinate 1,568,728 of NZ_LMNX01000001.1, read as the reverse complement.
TCTCCGGACCAAGGTTGATAGATAGGGTTGTAGATCTCCAAGATGGGTTTTTCGGACGCGACGGCTCCCCTCGGGTCTTCATCATCGTCATGCTCGAACTCAGCAACCATGTTACCTGAAAAGGCATGACGGAGATCGTCATCCGGAGGAATGATCTGCCCCATAATGTTCTTGTCGTTTGAATAGAGTACCGTGCCGTCACCTCGCCACAGCCGAAAAGACAGAAGCCGGTTCGCAAGCGCACCTTGGCTAAGTGTTTCGTCCAGGGCGCGTTCAACTGCCTCATCGAGTGGCTGGGTGGTGGTCATGTCCGGTAGAATGGGGGCGATTACACTATCAACGTAAAGAGCCGTCGCAGCTGCCGTATTCTGTGTGACTGCGTGAGATATGAAATCGGTTACGAAGACGCCGACCGCGAACACAGCCACGAGCGTCACCATCCCGCCAGCAACAACGAACTGCTTAGCCAGTGACAAAGCATTGAAGGCTAGAACCAGCGCGGACAATTTTCAAAACCATGTTGATCGTGGCAGCGATATTTAAGGCCAGGCGAACCGCATTCAATGGTCCTGCGCTTAAAACGATGGGCTCACGCGGGCTCCCGACCCCGAATAGTTTGTGTGGGAGGGACATAAGAAAAACTGCGCTAGACCTAAGTCCCAAGCTGGAACGGATAAATAGGAAGTCTCGTTGGTTACTGCATGGAAAAATGTGGAGATCTCAAATGGGTTCTGACCTCTGGGAGCAGCCAGTGGAAGTGACGGTCGACTGCGGCGATCATTTCAAGAGCATTCGTAACTGTCGGGACGCGATCGCATACATGATGACCAGTTGGCCAAGCCAAAGGAAAACTTCGTTCTCTTTCGCGAGAAGGCTCTGTTTGAAAGCGATTGATGGTCGCGCGAAACCAGCAGACGCTGCAGCCGCGTTCAAGTCGGCGGCAAATGATGCTGGGCTTATTAGGTAGTTAGTCGTGTCACACAGCACTAAATACCGATTTTTCGGAGATAAGCAGCCATGTTCCCGTCCTTCGATACTCTTGAGCCGAACGACCTTGCCCTGTTACGAGCGGTGCTAGAAGACGTGTGCCGTGAGAAAGGACTTGCCTTCGAAGGTCCGCAAGCTCGAATATTGGCCCGCGAGCTTACCGAGTGGTATCTCTTCGGGATCCGCCATCCTCACCAACTCAAAGAGATGCTCGAACCGATTTGCTGACTACTGCAAGTCGGTAGAGTGTAAGCCTTTTGGCTGACGACATGCGATGAAATAAATGCAGTAGTCAGCTAGCTTACAGAAGGGAAGTTGATCGTCTGTTTCGCGGGGAGGGTCCAACCTGCCGGCTTTGGCGACACAGATTCACCAAAGCACTGCACCCAGTCGCCCCGCATCATGAAGCCGTACTCGTCGTTATCAGCATTGCCTTAGGCCTCAAGCGGTATTCTTCTCGAACATTGTCCAACCGTGGCGGGTCGTGCTGAAGACTAGTGCACTGACTTTGACAGCATGAATGCCCTGAGAGCTGTACGCTTGCGATTTTGCGCCAATGGCGGTCATCAAAAAGCAGCTGGGTAATGTTCGATAAGTGACTGTTCAGCCTGGAACTTAAGGATGGAATAGCGGCTACAGAGTGTGGGCGTTCGCAATGGCGCTTTTGACCCCACATTAGCAGCTAGTGGCGGCCAGACCCAAGAGACAGTCGCTGACATTCTAACCTCACTGTAACGAACACGCCGCCCAGCTGTAGGGCGTTCAGGCCTCGAGCCAGGTCGCTAGCCCATCTAGCGTCTGCAGCCCATACTCAACCGCACCAAAGCCGATGACTATCTGGCGGCGTTCACGGCTCGGGTGAAGTTGGCGCATGGTCAGCACGGTCCTCCCGTCAGTCTGCTCATCGAACGTTATCATCATGTAGAAACGCTCCGGATCGTTTGGCTCGGGAGTGCCGTAGTCCACCACGATCAGCTCGTTCGGCACGATCTTTAGAAAACGCATAAGGTTGGCAAAGCGCTGTGTTTTCCCTTCAAACACCCCTACCATGTCGAAGCACCATTCACCGCCTTCGCGGATATCGACCTTTCGGTTCTCGATGTTGAGGCCTGCCGGACCGTACCACTGCGCGAGCGCTTCCGGGTCCATCCAGGCGGCAAAGACCTTATGGCGCGGGTGCTTCAACACCTTGACGAGCACTATCTCACGGTCAAACGCCCAGGTATCAAACAGCTTTTCCATCGTCGTTCTCTTTCGTGGTGTCCAAATAGGCTTCCAGTCGATTGAGTCGCTCGGCCCAGCATCTACGCTCCGCTTCCATCCAACTTGCCGCCTCCTCAAAGCGTGCTCGTTCAAGGCGGCACCAGCGGCTGCGCCCGCGCTTCTCGCTCGCGATCAACCCACAATCCTCCAGCACCTTGAGATGCTGGGAGAATGAGGGGAGCGCCATGTCAAAAGGTTCAGCCAGCACACTGACAGGCATCTCTCCTTCGGCCAGACGCGATATCACAGCCCGGCGTGTCGGGTCGCTGAGAGCATGAAATGCGAGGTCGAGCGGATTCGAATGAGAAGGCATGCAGATAGGTAAACCGACCGCCCAGGCTGGTCAATAACAAGAAGGTACTTGCCTTAGTGTAGGCGCACTGTAACATAGGTAATTACCTTAGTGTCCCGGAGCACCTATATGGCAGTTCGCGTCGATCTTCTTGCCTCTCTCGATGGTTTCGCAACGACCACAGACCAGACGCCAGACAATCCGTTCGGCCAAGACTGGTCGCGCCTCACGGGTACCTATATCGCGACGAAGACCTTTCAGGAGCGTGTCCTGCGTGACAACAGCGGCAAAGGCACAACCGGCCTGGACGACGACTATGCGAAGGACTATTTCGACAACATCGGAGCCGAGATCATGGGTGCCGGCAAGTTCGGGCTGCACAACTTCCCGATGATCCGAACTGGAAGGGGTGGTGGGGTGACGAGCCGCCTTTCCACTGCCCGGTCTTTGTCCTCACCCATACGACGCGGCCGTCAATCGAAATGGCTGGCGGCACCACCTTCCACTTTCTCGCCGCGACCCCGATTGAAGCGCTGCAGATGGCCGTGAAGGCCGCAAATGGCAAGGATGTACGGATAGGTAGTGGACCGACCGTGGTGCGTGATTTTCTCAAAGCCGGACTTGTTGACCATCTGCATGTGGCGATCGCTCCGATTCTGCTGGGAGGAGGCATACGCCTCTGGGACGATCTGCGCGGCTTGGAAGCTGGCTATGATGTGAAGTCGGAAACTGCAGAAAGTGGGACGATTCACCTTACATTTTGCCGCTAGATGTCCAGGAACGGGGAGAACGAAGGCTCAGGGCCCAAGAACGAAAGCTATCACCCGCGTCGACGGATTAACGATGACTACCCGCTTGTCGATAACTACAAAATATTGATAGCTCCGATGAGTGGGAACGATCTCTACGACCGTTGGCGGAAACGGATGCAGTTTGACTGAGCTGGGAACCAAAGCACCGGGGGCAATGTCAAAGGTGGGACTCTCTTCTTCGGTCTTCTCACCGGCGATAATATCCCGGATTGCTTGCTTAAGCTCGGCAGAAATCGCCAGTGTTCCTGGCTCGGGTGAGGGATCAGTCGGCTTTGGGTTCGGGTGGTTGGATTTTACATTGGCAGAGATGTTCTGGCTGTATTTCACAGCGTTATGGGGCGCCGCGTGCGATCGATACGGCTGGCTGCGAGGCTGAGAAGTGGAAGCTACAGCCGAGCCGGCACTCCTGGCCTTTTCGAGTAATTCATATTCTTGCGCCGCTAACGCCTGGGCTGGTTCATTGGCGACCGCGCTACATAGCATCACCAATGCGAAGACTTTCTGCATGTTCTCGATCCTAGTACGTTGGCTTCGCTTGTGACGCACGAAGGCTTTCGCGCTCGCAACTGGTGCAGTATGGCTCTTGGTATCTGGCTACCGATAGCTTGTCGGGTCTCATCACTACCGACATTGTCGACGGGGGCCGCCACTGACAGGCTGATAAGTGTTATCGTTCACTCGATATGAGCGATATCGAGCAAAGCAAGACTGCACGCGAACCGTATCTCCGGGAGAGAAACGATCGACGCCAGCAACCTGTTGGGAAACCTCTATATCGTTGGTGCTGAGCTCTTCAAACGGATCCTCCGCGTAAGGCTCTTCCGAGATTGTTCGAGCATCAGCCGGTTCAAACGGATGTCTGCTTTGGTATGGCGAATTGCATTGCCGTCGCCCGCCGCTGAATGGCGTGAAGGAATTGTCGCGTGGTCTGTAAGAGCGATATCGGCTTGCACACCATTCCAGGTGCTCAAATGTCATTTCCTGAGGCTTGTCCTCGCTCGTCGCTCGGGCTCCACCGGACAGGCCAAGCTCGGGGAGGTCGAGGATGAGCTCACTATCTTGGATGTCCATCCGCACACTGGGCTCTAGACTTGCCTCGATATTGGACGATACCGGCAGGGGGCGGTCTGCCGTACGTTCAAGGTACTGCGCGGCCCTATCGATCTTCACCGGGTTAGTGGTCCAAAGTTCGGAGACATTGGCGCTCGCCAACTGAGTTGGAGTGCGTGTCGTCCAAAGTGCAGTCGCGGATACCATTCCCCAGACAAACGTTGTGACAGCAAGGACAGAACCTCCGAGAACGATCATAACCGCTTTCATCGTGCAACCTTCTTCTTGGGCGTTTGCTGTCAGAATGCGGAATGAATCGGCATGTTCCCGACGAATGCAGTATCGGGACTTAAGTCCCAATCATCAGCTGGCGACGCGGTCTGCGATGGCGTGGGATCGGAAGTCGGTTCGCGACAGAGCTTCTTTATTGGCGTTCCGTGTGCGGGAGTTGGAGTCGATAGGAGTTGGGGGAACCGATAACCGACGCTCATTGCGCTGGATAACTTGCAAGTTCGATAGAGGTGTCGTGAGGGACGACAGACGCCAAACTAATTTTGTCTCGTGCCATCTACCCCAAAAATCGGCGCGTTGGGACCAAAGCCCAACCGAGTTGCGACCGAGGTCCGAGGACGGAACTGCGAATGAGCGACCTCGTTTCAAGCAGGTCATTAGGCTACTCAAAGGAGGAAAGTTATGTCACTGAAACATATCGTGCTCACAGCCAGCGTCGTATTGGCCGCAGGCGCTTCTTTCGCGCAGTCCTCGACTGTAAATGGCGCAGCTGGAGGCGCTGTAACAGGAGCAATCGTCGGGGGGCCAGTCGGCGCAGCTGTCGGCGGCGTCGTCGGAGCCGTTGCGGGGACAGCGATTGATCCGCCCCCGGAACGTGTTGTCAGCTATGTTCGCGAGGCACCCGCTCCAACGGACACAGTTGTCGTCCAAGAGAAAATAGTCGTTGGCGAAGCACTGCCGCAGACAGTGGTCGTGCAGTCTGTTCCGGATAATCCAAAGTACTCTTACGCGATCGTCAACACGCAACGGGTGATCGTGGAGCCGGCTTCACGCAAGGTCATTCAAGTGATCAACTAATCTCCATGGCTGGCCGCCGCTTCTCGACGGCCAGTCATTTTATTTGGATAATAGGGGAAGAGATGAGATCGGCAGCAATTTCAATAATGATCATGATGACGGGCATTGCGGCAGCGCTTGTTTTCGTAAGTAGCCAATCAAAACCCGCGGCTACGCGCGTGTTCCTTCCAGAGGCAATGACGGCAGCTCTCAGCCACGGTCAGCAGACAACTGCTGCGACGGCGCGGTAGTGCTGACGTCTCTGTCTGCGACCAAGGCGCGAGCGTCGAACCACCAGCAAGATCGCAAAACGCTACTGCGCCGTGTGTGCAGCAGGATGAAGACCGCGGAGTCTATATTAGTTAGTAAACGCTAATAAAGCAGTTCCGCAATAAGCAACGCCAAGTGTTGACGCCTGATATACCGTGTTCCTTACGTTCCTTTTTACCTCCCACTTCTAAAAACAACGAACACGCTGGGGGGACGACTTTGACTATACGAAATATCTTACAGGATCGCGGTGGCAACTTTGGTATGATTACGGCTCTTGTGGCGACGCCGCTGATCATAGCTGCCGGTGGAGCGATCGACTACACCTTGGCAACCCGCGAGAAAGTTAGCGCACAGGGTGTTGCCGATAGCGCGGCGCTCGCTGGCGCACGCGTCTTTAACGGAACGAATGCAGGTGCCGCCAAGGTTGCAGCTGAACGTTTTCTAGCGGGTTACGCAAAGAGCTTGCCGGCCGGTATGACATATAACGTTTCCATGACCGGGCAGACAGTGCTGGTGACCGTTAGCGGTAGTTCGCAAAATGCTTTCTTGGGGATGGTCGGCCTGAAGACCATTCCTATTGGCGTCGCTGCCTCGGCCATAGCGCCGATGAAACCAAAGTCAGTCACTTTCACACCCACGCAAGCCCAAGGCTTTTGGTACAAGAAAGTATCGATCCTTGTTACACGGGCTGGCAGCTCCGCAGAGCAAGCCATTGGAACCGTTGTCTATCAACCAGAGACACAGCAAAATTCCGGTCAAGGGGATATGACGATATCTCCCGGAGAGGAGTTCGAGCTAGGAAAGTACTCCAAGCTCGTGCTGCAGATGGAAGTTAAGCAAGACGGATGTCCGCTTGAGTACAAGGCGAAAGTGCACCCGAACAAGGACGTTTTCTGCGAAAAGTTAGGCAAGGGTCAAGCTGGATACACCGCCTCACTGAAGTACGACACCGTATTACGCACTGACGATCCCAATACTAGCCACTACCTGTTCGTGGACAAAGTGCAGATGCCCAAGAATGCGGCTAGCCCACTGGATAAGATCCTGGAATGCGATCAGAAGGTGAACCACGCGTGGGAGGACGGCGGCGGGTTTGAGCGTCAAGACTTCTTCTACACTGCTGAGTCGATATGTGCTCCAGACGGAGAGTTCGTTCGCCTAACACGCTAAATTCAGGCATAATCATAACTACAGGCGACCGTGTACGATCAAACCCGCTTGGGTACCAAACTTCGCTTCGGCTGGGGAACGCCCGCAAATGCTTTGAACCGTCCTCCGATGTTGATGCGAACTTCTGCTTGTGCTCACAACTTTGATATGAGGCCCGGCGCACACGTGCAGCGTAGTCAGCAACGCCGGGCCTCCGCCGCGGGAGGGGGTCCGAAGGGGCAACCGCGACGTATTTGAAACTTATCGACAAAAGCTCTAGGCGCCAATTGGCAGATCTAGCCATCAATGAACAGTAGACGCGGTGAACAAACTCCGGGAATTTGAAGAGCATTTGACTGTGTCATCAACGACCCGCGTGAACTGGAACTGAAGGAATTGTCTCCGCGTTCCATCGTGATGAAAAAGCAATCGCGCATGCCATACAAGGTCCTCGTCATTGAGGATCAATTCCTCATAGCAGCTGCTGCCGAACAAGCTATCGCCGATCTTGGCTATGAAGTTGTTGGTGCTGCAGCGAGCCGTAGCCACGCTCTGGACTATGTGGGCAAGGCAGATATCGCACTCATAGACCTAAATTTGCTGGATGGTGCGAGCGGCCTGGACATAGCCAGGGATTTTGCGAGGACCGGGACGTCAGTGGTTATTGTAACAGCCAATCCAACCGCTGTTCCATCGGAAACAGACGTTGCGATCGGCGTCTTGACGAAACCTGTTGACGACATGTCGCTATCCAGGACTCTCAAGTATTTGGTCTCCAGGATAGAAGGCCGGGCGATCCGCTGCCCTCGCGAGCTCCATCTTCTATCAGGTGCTCCTACCTCAGAAGATTAACGAGACAACGTTTATCGAGCAAGCGGTCGCATCTCTAAGGTCGTGGTTTGCCGGCCGTTGAGCTAGTTTTGCCACATCTTGTCCAGCATCATCAAACAAAGGAGATACCCAGACAGCGATATGTCCAAAGCAGCTTGTATTACTTTCAAGTAAGTTGATCGGGTCAACGGCGTGTGTTGTACGATTGCCGGTTGAGGCAAGTGCCAACAGCATATTGCCTACATTACTTCGAGAGCAGATCGAGCATCGTCAACGCGTTATCGATCGCTTTTCCAGACGCTGTATTGTCAAAAACGCACCACGTTTCCGGAGCCAACAGGTTCTGAAAAGACTTGATCGCGTCATCGGTGTAACTGGAATAGTAGATTTTTGGCTTGCCATGCAGACGCATGTACCGCGGCGGGCTTCCGAAATCATGCGGCGGCCATACCTTAGCTGGGTCGGCAAGAACTCGTTCCACATTGTAAGTCTTCAGCAAATCCAACGCTTCGGGAAATGTCCAGCTCTTGTGCCGTACTTCGATGACAATTGGTCCAGTGTCGAGGTCCCTCTTTGCCTTAAACGCTGTCTTAAACGTATCAGCATCGAACGCCAGGGATGGCGGCAGCTGACAGAGTAGGGGCCCGCGCTTCTCCCCCAATGGCGAGATATCTTCAAGAAAGGTTCCGAACGGCTGGGAGATGTCTTCCATCGCACGGACATGCGTCAACTCTTTCGGCATCTTTACCGCGAACAAGAAGTCGTTAGGTACTGCTTCGGCCCATCCTCCAAACGTGGCCGGCTTATGCCGGCGGTGGAATGTAGAGTTGATCTCCACGCCACTAAATACCGAAGAGTATCGGGCGAGGCCGCTTCCCTCTTTTACGAAGCGGTCCGCCACGTTGTTCGAAATGGACCAGCCGGCGGTGGCAACAATCGGCAACAGGTTCTCTCCAGAATGCAATGCGCACGAGAGAAACAAAAAAGCTGCAAGCGTGTTCCACCAGCCGTGCGTTGACGAGACAACCGAGTTGCAGAACAGCAGCTATCAAGGCAGCGTGTTGCACCACTCAGTGCCCACTCTCCGAATTCCGATGCCGTGTTTAAACATCTCACACTGAGGGTTTGTCGAGCGTTTAGGAAAAAAAACTTTCGATTTACCGCTTCTGCAGCACCGTACGCTTCCTCCAGCGATTTCTTCTAGGAGTTGGCGACAGAGGACTGTTACCAAGTCACACTCCGGCTGGCTAAAACGGATTTAAAGGGACGCTATTTGGTTTTTTTCAAATAGCTTTTGTAATCTTGGGACGGTAGGCGGCTTGGACTGTATGCGCTGACAGTGCGGGGCGGAACTATGGTTGCCCGTACTGGTTGAGCTACCCTTACCAGGAGAACACTATGTCAGATAACGAAACCCGCGAAATTTTCATCACAGGTCTCAAGAACGCTCACGCTATGGAAAACCAGGCCTTGAGCATCATGAAGCCGCAGGTCAAACGTATCGAAAACTATCCCGACGTGGCTGCGAAACTAGAGCAGCACATTACGGAGACTGAAGGCCAGATTGCTCGTATCGAAGAAATCCTGTCAGGACTGGACGAAGGTCATTCCGCGCTTAAGGACATAGCGCTCTCATTCACCGGTACCATGGCAGCAATGGGACATACAGTTGCTGGCGACGAGATCCTTAAGAACTCTTTTGCAAACTTCGCTTTCGAGAATTTCGAAATCGCTGCTTACAACTCCTTGATCGTAATCGCCGAAGCAGGCGGCTACAATGCAGGCTCCAACGGACTCAAGGCAAACCTTGCAGAGGAGAAGGCAATGGCTTTCTGGCTTGAGCAAAACCTTGCTGCCGTAACCGAGCGTTTCCTTTCTCTTCGTGAGGCCGGCGAAGAAGCTAAGGTGTAGGGATCGTATTTATCGGGGGACGGACCGCATTCCTTCGATATAGTCGTAAAGGAGGACTTTGATGTTTGGCGGGAGAAGCTGGAGGCATCTATGCATCGACATGCAGCGAATGTTCGCCGAAGACACGCCTTGGCATGTTGATTGGATGGAACAGGTTCGGCCCCAGATCGAAGAGATTTCGGGGCGGTATGCAGATCTGACCGTCTTCACACGTTTTGTGCCCCCCTTAACAGGCGCCGAAGCGCCGGGTGCCTGGCGGCAATATTTTGAGAAGTGGTCGATGATGACGCGAGAGCATCTGCCACACGAGATGGTTGATATCCTGCCGATATTTCGCCGAATGGTGCCGCCGGCTCAAGTATTCGATAAACGAGCCTATAGTCCATGGGCGGATGGACGGCTTCACCAGCAGTTTCAGCGCGAATACGTAGAAGGTATTGTGTTGACCGGCGGAGAAACTGACGTTTGTGTGCTGGCGACAGCATTTGGCGCCATGGATCTGGGTTACCGTATTCTTGTGTTAAGCGACGCCGTATGCAGCGGCGCCGACGAAACCCACGACGCAGCCTTAAAGCTGCTCCAAGACCGTTTTTCTTTACAACTCGATGTATGCACGACCGATGAATTTCTCTCTCGACTCTGACATCCGCGATGCAAACATCGTCAGCAATGAGATCCGCCGGAACGCCAACTCAACATCTACGAGTAAGTCACACCTGCGACATCGGCTATGATCTCGTGACGACAGCGAAAGCGAGGCGCTGCCCCACATCTCCATGCAGATATTGAGGAACAATCGGTTTTTTATCTTGTTGAGGGGGCCTCTGCAACCAGCGAACATCAGGAGATCGACATGATCGTTCACGGAGAAGAAGCATCCGCATCATCGGCTGAGGATCTGAAGCAGAAGATCAGCGACGACATGCAGTCCGTTTCGGACTTCGCCCGCAAGGAGGCTTCGACCGTTTCGGCCAAGGCGAAAGAAGCAGCGAGCGACCAGAAGAACATTCTTGCCGCAAAACTTGGCGGCATCGCAGAAGCCATGGAGAAAGTTGCTGGCGAACTCGAAAGCGGTGATAACCGCGACATCGGCAAGCTGACCCGCACTCTTGGCGATAATCTGCGCAGCGCCTCTGACCGGATCCAGGATCGCAGCATCGGCGAAATCGCCAACATGGCTGAGGACTTTGGTCGCAAGCAGCCGCTTGCATTCCTCAGCATTGCGGCAATCGCTGGTCTCGCAGCCAGCCGTTTCCTCACGGCCTCCGCGCCCAAGTCCGGCACAGTCAAGTCCGGCCCAGTGCAAAATCATGCGTCCGCAGGCCATGCGCCAGCGCACAACACGCCATCGACCTATGTCGCCCCAACTAGCCTTGCTAACACGGAGGGCCGTGCCCGTGACTAATTCAACCGAAAACCGATCCCTCCCTGAACTGGTGACAGGCTTAGTTGGCGACATCTCCGGCCTTTTCCGCAAGGAAATCGAACTTGCGAAGACCGAAGCCTCGGAAAAGATGTCCCATGCGCTGACGGGCATCGAAGCCTTTGCCGCAGGCATTGTTCTGGCAATCTGCGCTGTGGGCGTTCTCTTGGCCGCACTGGTGAAGGGGATCACCGCGCTGCTGGTCTCGCAAGGAATGACCGAACCGAACGCTGACGCTCTGTCATCCGTCGTCGTCGGCGTCGTTGTCGCCCTCATCGCCTGGGGCCTTGCTTCGCGCGGACTGAAAGCCCTGAAAGGGGAAAATCTCAAGCTTGAGCGCACCTCTGCCTCGCTGCAGCGCGATGCCCAGATCGTAAAGGATAGAACCTAATGGCCCATATTTCAGACAATTCCCGATCTGCCGAAATCGAGCAGGAAATCGCCAAAGACCGCCAGCGCATCGAAGAGCGGCTCGACGCTATCCAGCAGCGTATGTCTCCAGGCCAGATGGTCGACGAGGCGCTCGCCTATGTGAAGTCGAGCGGCGGAGGCGAGTACGCGTCCAACATCGGCGCAGCAGTTAAGAACAACCCCATTCCGCTCGCCCTGATCGGTGTCAGCCTCGCGTGGCTGATGGCTGGACCCAAGACCAACGTTGCCTCCTATGCAAAGAGCTCGGAAGAAAGCTACCCGCTTGCTCCGACTAAGGGTGAGCTGCGTCGCATCGGTCCGCCGGAAGCCGACGGAGACGTCCACTACAGCCATTTCAGTGACGCCGGCGGAAGCCGCTACAAGGCGCTGACGGATCAGACCGGACGCCGCGCCGGCCACTTCGTCGACGCCACGGGCAAAACCTTCCGCGGTTTCGCGGATGCCTCGGGTCGTCAGATCCACGACATTCGCGACGAGGCCGGCAACCTTTTTGACGAGGCCTCGGGTTGGGTATCGAGCACTTGGCAGAGCATCACCGGTTCTGCCAGCAAGGCTGGACAAGGGCTGTCGAGTGCAGGCAATAGCGCCAGCGAAATGGGCTCGCAGCTCAACGACGCTGTTCTGAAGCACTTCAAGGACCAGCCACTCGTCGGCGGGGCGATTGCCTTCGCGCTGGGGGCTGCAATCGGTGCCGCACTTCCGCATACCAGTGCGGAAGACGAAGTGATGGGTGAGACGTCGGACCGGTTGAAGGACAGCGTATCCTCCGAGGTCTCCAAGACGGCTGACAAGGTCGGCGATGCGGCATCTGAAGTCTATCAGAAAGCCGTAAATGTTGCCTCCGACGTTCATGACGTCGCTCGCGAGAAAATCGTCGGCGAAACCGGTTTGGCTGGCTCAGCCGAAACGTCGAAAAACTCCGCGGGCAGCATTTGATGTTGCCGGCCTGCCCGTCAATCTTGCCGGGCAGGCCGTTTCATAAGAAGTACGGCCTTAAGCCAGGATCGTTTGAACCATGCGCCTCCCGAACCTTCAGCGTTTACGGCTGCGAGGTGAATAACCTCCGATATTCTGCTTCTGGCGTTCCGTATGCTTCCCCTGCGATCTGTTCCAGAAGTGGGCGATCAAGGACCGTTACGACGCTACGCTCAGAGCGGATTGCGCGTTTGCCTTCCAGTTTATGCAGTGCATCGGTAACACTGGGGCGCCTTACTCCCAGCATAAGGGCAAGGAAATCATGTGTTAGCGTTAACGTGTCACCCAGACGGTCGTGAGACATAAGGACCCAACGCGCCAGACGTTTCTCAACATCGAACCTTCCATCGGCAAGCGCCGTGGCTGCGATCTGGATCATGAACACATGAGCATACTTGAGTAGGACTGCCGACAAAGAGACGCTCTCTCCTATTAAGCGACGAAGCGTTGCCGCTTCAATCCTGTGAGCCTCACCTGCACCTTGCATGAAGGATCGGTGTGGGGAACTGAATGACCCTAGAATGACGGGTATACCAGAGCAACCCTCACGACCTATGCATCCAACTTCGATCCTGTGGGTTCCGGCTACCGCAATCTCTGACGACAATCCACTTTCAAAGAAGTAGACGTGAGAAATTGGAGAATTTGGTTCGAAGAGTACGTCACCCTGGTTTAGGCTGATCAGCTGGAGGTGCGGTTCCAACATCTTCAAGTCGTTTTCGGGCATAATTTGCAAAAGCCCATTGGATGTCCAGGTCAAAGTTGCCTCCGTGCAGCGCTTTCAACGCCTGAGATAGAGGCCTTGACGCGCATGTCCATATAGGGCGCGAAGGATGGAAACTTTCGCGATGTATTTCAGTTTGGGTGCCTCACGGGAGTAGAGACCTTGCCTCGGTATTTCTTTAATATACGTTCTGGCGACGTGCTAAATAAGGATCCAGAGGGCGAAGAGCACGACACCTTGGCATCCGCGGAGAACGAAGCAATCCAGTCAGCTCGGGAAATCATGGGAGAGGCCGTCAAGTCCGGTCGTTCGAACGCGAAGGGCAAGGTTTACGAACTTCCAGACGTTGCGGGTCAAGTTCTCTCCTCGATTGCATTTACAGACGTCCTTCAGGTACGTGACGACACGTCTGCTACGGAAACAGAATAAAGAGACTGAGCGACGCCAATTTGCACAGTTTGCTCCCAAACGACGTTACGAGTGTTTTTGAAGCCAGGCGACGGCCGAGATACAAAGACCTAGCCAGGAATCGACGCATCTGCAATGATCGAGGACAGACAGCGGCAAGTCACGGCCTTGCGGCGGAAGCCGACGAGCTCCAGAGCCTCTTGGCGCAGTTCACGTTAACTGAGCAACCGTGGGAACAACAGGCTCGCTATGGCCGAGCTGCTTTAGGCCGCCATAAGAGGTTTGTGAGCCACCTAGTTAAGGTAAGGACGGGCTTAGGGATCCGCAGACCCGTCCTTAAACCAGCTTCGGATACTTCTAAGACCGTTCGAATGCAATAATCGAGACTAAGTCATGTCCAAGGCGACGTCACGTTGCCCGGATTACGATGTCATCGACTTGGGGCTTAGGATTTTCCAAGAGGCCCTATCGCCGTAGCCTACGGCAGCCTTCTAATGGTGCTGTAAATGATATTGCGGTTGGTGCCGAACCAGACGCGGGCATCGACTGTCTCCACCCCGGCGCTGGCATTGACGATACGCCACATGTCTGACTCCGAACGCTGCAAGAGCTCCCAGTTCATATAAGATTCCATATAGCCGTCGTCAGACATCTCATCGGAGAAATTAGCGAACAAGAATACTCCGCCCGGCTTCAGCATCGCGACGCAAATCTGCGTAAGTTTGATCGCGACCTTATCGGTGAGGTAATCGTAGAGACCCGCGGCATAAATCAAATCAAATGTTCCGAGTTGATGCTTTCCCGTGAGGAGCCCACGCACCGATCCATCGATTGGATCGATAGACGTCCCTTCGAATTGTCTCATGATTGAGCCAATGCTTTCGGGATCCTGATCAAGGGCGACCCAGCGCTTGATTTCGCCTTTTGAAAGAGCCGTCGATGCCTCCGCTTCCCGGAGGTGCCCGGCGGCAATCGCCAGGATTTCAGTATCCGGGGCGGTCCTCGCCGCGGTCTCATCGACGTAGCGGGTTAGAATGTCTCGCCTTTCCCTGACCGCAACCGGCCCTGGTGCGTTAATTGTGTACTCAAAGATCTGAAGTCCGACGGGAGTCGCCTTGGCGACTTCTTCAGCTACCGCTTCATGTCCATAGATGAAGTCTATCAGTCCGGCATCGCCGGAATACCCGCGCGGCTTCTCGAACGACCACCGGGTGAAGGGGCACTGCTGCAATACGTGCGCGGAAGGATGCGCCTGTATGATGGGGACGAGCATCTGCCAGACTTCGGGCCCTGCTTTTTGCCTGATATCGTGCAGTCGACTGATCAACCATCTCGTCATCTCGGGCAGATCCTTCCCGGCATCCAACCGCTGCATGGCAAGGTTTATGACAATGGCAAACTGAGCTTTTGCTTCAGCTAGAAGTTCTGCCTGGTTGGTCGGCTTTTGAGAGATAAGGCTGTCGCTGACGGATTGCGGCATGATCAAGCTTTGACCGTCAGGAGAGAAAAGGGGCTGAGCCAAAAAAAATAACCTCATGATTAATCGAATGTTAATACATTGTTAGATTTCTCACCATTTCCTCCAGGGTCAAGGCTTATTCCGGTGTCCCACATCGGGACAGTCACGTGTCACCAACTTTTAGACATTGTTAAATAAGCTTCGGGTTTAATGCTCAGCCTTCCAGGCGTGAGCCAGTTATCGTTTGTCAATGCGGGAACATGTCGTTACCGACATAGAGCGGCGGTCCACGACGCGTAAGCTGCAACCGAATTGGGTCTGAGGTCATGCTGCACATGTTTGCCGAGGCAGGTGTCGTCGCTGCAGGTACAACTTCGTCGCCAGAAGAAGACCTTCGTAATCTGTACGTGCGTGAGAGTGAGCACGGCAGAAGACGCTTAACTCGCAAGGGCCTATGGATAGCCGTTGTCGCTTTCCTTGCGTACTCTCTTACCGACTACCTCTTTATCCGCGACGTCGCTTACTACACCGTCGCAGGTCGTCTCGCCGTTGGTGTGAGTGCCTTAGCGATCCTAGAGGTCTTGATCTACGTCGGAGCAAGATCCGGCCTGATCGATACTGTCGCGGCTACAGCCGTATCCGTAGCCTATCTTGTTTGGATTCTCACTGCACAGATGTCCAGTGCTGTGGAGGCGCTCTCCTACTACATGGTTTTCGGCGCCATCTTCATGATGAGCGTGAACCTGTTTTTCAGCTTTCGCTTTCCCGTCGCACTCACAGCCTCTGCAGCGAATATGCTCATCTTTCTGGGCACGCTCTACCTGTATTCACCCATGTTGCCGCTTTATAAGCTGATCCTCGGAGCCTTCTGTATCTCGTGCTTCGTATTCACTTCATACGTGAACCTGAAACTCAACCGAGAGCGTTACAGCGTGTTCCTCAACGCTCTCGAGGCCCGTGTCCAGCACAACGCGGCAGAGGAGAGGGGCAAAGCTCTCCTCCTTTTGTCCAACACGGACTCGCTCACTGGGCTGGAAAACCGCCGGGCTGTCGATGAGCGACTACGTGATTACTGGCAGCGTTGGGTTGACCATAGGTCGATGTTCTATGTGCTGCTGCTCGATGTCGATTATTTCAAACGATACAACGACCGTTATGGGCACCAAGAGGGCGATCGGTGCCTTGTCGCTGTATCCCATCTTCTCCAGGCGGTTGTGAATTCGCACGGAGCCCGGATTGCACGTTACGGCGGCGAGGAATTCATCATCATCGCGCAGCAGCAAAGCGTTGAGGACGCCATCGCTTTTGGAGAGGCGATCAAGTCTGCCATACGTGCGCTGGCTTTACCTCATGAGAACCGACGAGATGGAACCTCGATCGTTACGGTCAGCATCGGATTGTCGTTCGCCAGGAACCAGACCAAGCACCTCGACCGAGTTGTCCACGAAGCGGATCTTGCCCTCTACGCCGCGAAGAAAGGCGGTCGGAACGCGGTCGTGGTCTTCGATCCTGGTGACGCGAGGACACGGGATGACGAGGAGGACATAGCAGCGATCCTGAAGGTCGCGGTCGCCCAGCGGCTTGTATCACTCGTCTATCAGCCGATCCAAAATGTTCAAACGGGCAGAGTGGCGGCTGCAGAGGCTCTGATGCGCTTGCGGCGGCCCGACGGCACCTCGATTTCACCCGCTGACTTCATCCCCGTCGCCGAACGATCGGGGTCAATAATCGAACTGGGGCGTTGGGCGATACGCACCGTCTGCAACGACATTCTGCCAGAGAATAAGGTGGAGGTCGCAAGTGTGAATGTTTCGCCGATTGAGCTCAAAATGCCCGACTTCTCAAGTTTCGTCGCTTCAACGCTCTCTGATTTCGGTTTAGCAGGAGCAAGGCTCGCTCTCGAAATCACGGAAGGGATGGAGCTTGAAGTAGACCAGGATGTCGTGCGCTGCATCAACGATTTGCGAAAGTTGGGTGTCCAGGTCTGGCTGGATGACTTCGGTACGGGTTTCGCCGGATTGTCGTGGCTACGTCTCATAGAGTTCGATACCGTCAAGATCGATCGGTCCTTCCTCCATGACTGCAACACGGAGCGAGGACGACGAATGATGTTGGACATCATCGGCCTGCTTCGTAATCGTGGAACCCGCATTCTTGTCGAAGGGGTAGAAACTATCGAGCATCAGCGTCTGATGCAGCAGTACGGCATTCATCAGCTACAAGGGTACTATCTTGGCCGACCCGCAGCGGCAGACCAACTGCATACCCTCAACGTGGTGCCGTTCGATATCGTGAAAAGCCGCGTAGGATACACTTGAGGCCATCACCGACGTTCCACACTGCCGTAGCCTTCGAAGCCGACGCGGGCTTCACGATCCGGATAGGAGCCACTGGAAGGTTTGCAGCAGTCCAGGGCTGGAGCTGTTCATTCGGGCTTGATAAGACAGTACGATGATCACTTTTACCGAGATGCGTGCTCTCACCATCGCTGCTGCGGCCTCACCGAAGCGACCTTTGCACTTGAGCGCCGCAAGCGGCCTCGTAAGCGTGGGCTCGACGATTTACGTTGTTGCCGACGATGAGCTTCATCTCGGAGTATTCTCGAAAGATCTGCCTAAACCCGGACGTCTCGTCCGTTTGTTCGAGGTTGTGTTGCCCGACAATAAAGGTGCGCGAAAACGGATGAAGCCAGACCTTGAGGCGCTCACCCTCGTTCCGCCTTTCGAGAATTTCCCTCATGGCGCACTGCTGGCTCTCGGATCGGGATCTAGGCCGAACCGGGGACGCGGGGCCCTTGTCGCCCTCGACAGCGATGGGACCGTGTTAGGCCCGCCTCGGGAACTGGATATGTACCCTGTTCTCGTTTCGCTTCACGAGGCATTTGACGTGCTCAACATAGAGGGCGCGGTCATCGTTGGCGATGAGTTGCGCCTGTTCCAGCGCGGCAACAAGGGACAGGCCAACAACGCGATCATCAGCTACTCCGTCTGGGACGCCCTTGCTGCGTTGCAGAGTTCGAAGTCCGATCCGATCAAACCGACCGCTATCAACAGGCTCGACCTTGGTTATATCTCTGGTGTTCCCTTTTGCTTCACGGACGCGACGGCTTTGGCTAACGGTGACATGGTGTTTTGCGCAGTGGCAGAAGATACGGAGGATGCTTATCGCGACGGGCCTTGCAGGTCGTTCAGCCGCTCCCTGGCCAGTTCCGCCACCGACGAGAGCTTCGCCATCAGTTTCCGATACGCCATGTCCAGATGAGTCGCCGACAGCCCCAGCGGCTGGTAGAACGAGACCTTGAGGTCTCCCGTCCAGACGCGCTCGGCCTTGAGGCGGGCGAGCAGCAGCCGTTCAGCACGGGCCATGACCGAGGCGTATTCGCAAAGCACCGGACCGAGACACGAAATATCGCTCGTTCTCAGATACAGCCTTGTTTCGAATGTCCTGATCAACGTCCGGGCCTTTTGCCATCCCCGAGATTGACAATGGTCAGGCGAAAATCGATCGGCCGCAGGCCTGCGTAGGAATCAATTCAGAGCGAGTGGAGAGTAGTTCCAACCTTCGTGACGAATACCCATTGTTTCCGCCCGCACGGGGTGCTCGAGTGCCGATTGCAAAAGTTCCGCGCGTGAAGCAATGGGCACCCGCGAACTCGCGACCTTGAAGCGCTCGTCGCAGGCCAAGAGAACACCTGCGCTAGACTCTGCGTCCGAAGCTGGAACCGATAAGCAAAAGTCTCGTTGGTTACGCATGAAAAATGTGGAGATCTCAAATGGGCTCTGACCTGTGGGAGCAGCCAGTGGAAGTGACGGTCGACTGCGGGGATCATTTCAAGAGCATTCGTAACTGCCGGGACGCGATCGCCTACATGATGACCAGTTGGCCAGGCGAAAGAAGAGCTTCGTTCTCTTTCGCGAGAAGGATCATTTTGAAAGCCATCGATGGTCGTGCGAAAGCAGCAGACGCGGCAGCGGCATTCAAAGCGGCGGCAATCGAGGCCGGCCTTATCAAGTAGCTCGTTGTCTTGCGCGGCAGTGGCTTTGATGCTTCGACCATTCGTAGGCATTGGCTACGACCTTGGCCCCGTCAACCGATGTCATCTTCGCTTTCGGTTGATGGCTAACATGCTGTCACCAAGCAAATGATGGAAGGATTACTTCATGACAGCGGTACGACCCTGTTTCTGACTCATTGGAGCAACAAATACGCCATTCACTTGGCCGAGCCTGACGTCGGCCGCTTCCCTCGGGAGGCGGCGATCCGCATTGGCGACATGCGTGAACAGGTCTGATTTCTCAACCTCGGACGTCCCGAGGACACTGTAATCTCATCGAAACCCAGCGCTGTTGCTATCGTGGTGTCACGAGCGACATCCGCTCGAATAAACGCATCCCTTATCGACGCGGGCTTGCATGATCCGGGACCTGTAAATCCAAATCGGGTCAGCACAGCTACAACATGACGATCGAGTTTATAAGGCTGCCGGATTTAGTAATAACCGAAATACTTGCGCCTCCGGAGTCCCCAGTGGAGCGACTGAAGAAACGGGGCTCGACGTCGGCTAAACGCGGCCGCTTTGAAATTTTTACCATGCTACCAAGCACTTGCTTAATCATCGAAAAGCTAAACTACCAACAACAGGGGGTAGTTCGTGCGTCTGATCACAAAAATCAATTTGGCGCTTCTGGGTGTTGTTGCTGTCTCGGCCGTGCTGAATTTCGCAGCCCTGAGGATGGCAGTCATGCCCAGCTTTGCATCTCTCGAGGAGCAAGCAGCCGATCGGAATCAAGGTCGCGTTCTGGAAGCGATTGAGCTTCACAAAGAGCAAGTAGCCAACAGCGCCGGCGACTACGCTATCTGGGACGATACGTACGCTTTCATGAGAAACGAAGCGACGGACTACGTAGACAAAAACGTCACTGCAGAATCGCTGAAGACCCTCGGTGTAAATTATTTCGTGGCTGTCGATAACGAAGGGCATATCGTCCTCGATAGCGGGTATCGGTATGGCGAAGAAGAACCGTCGCCACTCAGACTATTTGCCAGTAATCAGCTCCTCCGGTCCCACCCTTTTCTCGAGGCAACAGAAGATGTCGAAGTCCGGTCAGCGTTGTTGAGTACCGACCAAGGGCTCGTCGTGGTTGGGTATGCACCTATCCTAATGTCCGATCGAAGCGGGGAGCGTGCCGGCACACTGGTTCTAGGACGTATTCTCGACGCCGATGCTCTGAGATCGGCGACGAAGGTCGACTTCGAATTCAAGGCTCCAGAAAAGGCCTCAGAGGACTTGGGCGTTTCCGGTCAGGAATTCCTCTATCGGGTAGATCAGTTGACGAGTGTCGAGGGGAAACCTCTTACCGCTGTGATTTCGCGGACCGGCCGGGATATCACTGCAGTTGGGGAGCGAACGATCCTGACGACCCTGCTGTTTTTGCTCGGAGGCGCAGCACTGCTTTTGTTCGCGCTCGGATATGTCCTTCGGAAAATAGCCGTAAGCCGCATCGAAATGCTTAGAGCTCATCTTAGTAATGTCGCCTCGACCGGTAAGCTTGAAGCCTTGCCGGACGACGGAAGAAACGACGAACTGAGCGAGGCCATCCAGGCGTTCAACGACATGGCACAACAACTGGCGGAGCTGAGAGACAAGCTGCGTAGACAGGACTACGACCATGGTGCTGCCGACCAGGCTGCCGGTCTGCTTCACAATGTACGTAACGCCATGAGCCCGGTTTCCGTCCTTGCCTGGGAGCTTTCGAAAGAGGGGCAGTCGGCCGTTAGCCAAAACCTAACGAAGGCGCTTGAGCAACTCAAGGACCCCGAGATAGCGCAGGACCGAGCAGCAAAGCTGAACCAGTTCGTTACGATGTCGGCGACGCGCCTGATCGAGGACGAGGCAGAACGCCGGAATAGTGTGAGGTCGATGGTCGACATGCTTCGGCATATCGATGATATCCTCAAAGACAGCGAACGGTCTGCCCAACTCGAACGCGCCGTCGAATCGATCGATCTCGACAAATCGATGCGCGACGCAGTGCAACTGGTCGAACGCCGTGCGGCTGTAGACCTCGGTCTCAGTCACCTCGACGGCAATCTGGTTCTCGGGCACAAAGTGCCTTTTGATCAGGTCCTTGCCAACATCCTCGTCAATGCAGCGGAGGCGATAGAAGCTTCTGGGTCAAAGTCAGGGAAAATCTTAGTCACTTCCGAGATCCGCACAAGGGGCCAGGGCGCCCGAGAGGTTGCGATGATGATACGGGACGATGGGGTCGGTATCGACCGGGGAAGTTTACAGCATATCTTCGAGAAGGGCTTCAGCACGAAGAGTGAAGGCAAGCGCGGGCTTGGGCTTCATTGGTGCGCTAACGTTATGAATGCGATGGGTGGTAGGGTCGTAGTCGAAAGCGAGGGGGCAGGAAGAGGAGCATGCGTTACGGTCACGCTTCCTGCAGCGACGGAGAGTAAGGCGGCAGCATGATGATAGATTCATACGGGAAACGGATTCTCGTCTGCGACGACGAAGCCAGTGTCATCGACTCATATCGTAGAATTCTATCCGATCTCGTCGCTCCAACGACCCCGCCCGTGCTTGGCGAACTCGATGCATTGGCGGCAGACCTGTTCGGCGATGAGCCATCAACCGTCAACTCAGCCGCTGTCATCAACGACATCACATATTGTCGACAAGGCAACGAGGCCGTCAGCGTCTTCGAGGCAGCAAAGCGGCAGGGGCGGCCGTTCTCGGCTGTCTTCCTCGACGTTCGAATGCCCCCGGGTATCGACGGCATCGAGACCGCTAAGCAGCTTCGGGCCTTGGATCCTGCAATAAATATCGTGGTAGTCACGGGTTATTCGGACCATAGACCCTCCGAGATAGCGGGTATCGTCGGAGCGCAGGATCGCCTCTTTTACCTTGTTAAGCCTTTCAATGCAGACGAGGTTCGTCAGATGGCGACGACGCTCGTCCACCGCTGGTCCACCGATCAGCAAACCGCAAATGAATTAGCTGAGCGGCTTGTTCAACTTGAACAGACCAATCATGCCCTTAGAGAAAGTCAGGCATACGCTCATCAAGCAGCTCGACATGACCCTTTGACCGGGTTGCTAAACAGGAAGGGACTGGAGGAGGAGTATTCGGCTGCATTGAAAGATGCGAAAGAGAGCGGGAGGTTGATCTACGTCGCTTATGCCGATCTCGACAGATTCAAGCAGGTGAACGATGGCCACGGTCACATCGTCGGAGACCAGTATATTCGCGAGTTCGCAAACCGCCTCGTCGGAGCTACCGGAACGGACGGTTTCGTGGCGCGGGTGGGTGGCGACGAGTTCATGGTCGTATTTGCAGCTGAAACCGGTCCGGAACCTATGTTGGAACGCCTCCTTCGTGTAGGCGAAAATCACTTCATCGAAGCAGGCGTGAGGCTGCCCGTAAACTTCTCGGTCGGGTATTGCAGTTGCGCGTCCGGGATGCCCTTGTCTGAAGCCATGCGGCGAGCCGATGTGGCCTTGTACTCGGCGAAGTCAGCTGGCAGAGGTGTTGGTCGAGCCTACGATGAGTTGTTGGACGCGGAGATTCTCCACAGTCAATCGCTGGCAAGGGATTTGAGATCCGCTATCGCCGCTGATACGCTAGACTTGCATTATCAGCCGCTGATGAGTGCGGACGGCCGCCGTGTCACAGGAGTCGAAGCTCTTCTTCGCTGGACCCACTCCCAACAAGGCTCGATCTCACCAGCTCTGTTCGTACCTATAGCCGAGGAAAACAACCTCATGGGCGAACTCGGCGACTGGGTGCTGCGCCGTGCGTTTGCGGATATGCAGTGTTGGCCGGGCCTCGTTACCTCTATCAATATATCGACAATGCAATTCTCTCGTCCAGACTTCGCCGATCACGTCATCGAAATGGCCGGGGCAGCGGGAGTACCCTCCGATCTTATCGAGTTCGAAATCACCGAGACAGCGCTTTCGGATAACATGGTTCAGTTCGCCAACCAGGTCGAAAAGCTTGTCCGGGCTGGCTTCAGGCTTGCGCTCGATGACTTCGGAAGCGGCTATGCCGGGATCGGTTATCTCAACCGGCTTCAATTCAGCAAACTGAAGATCGACAGGTCGTTCGTCAGCGGTCTTCGCATCAAGCCGAATGCCGACCGAATGATCCGCTCGATCGTCGGTATGGGTGAGGCCATGGGCCTGACCGTCACCGCGGAGGGCGTTGAAGAACAGTTCCAACACGACCTTCTCCAGGCAGCCGGCTGCGACCAGATGCAAGGCTTTCTGTTTCACAAGCCTTGCAGCGCCGAAGAGGTCCTGAAGCTACTCGACAGACAGCGGGAAGCAGAGCGTGCTGCGTAGCCACGTGGGAACGAGATAGCCGTTTGCTCAGCGTAATTACGCTGAGTCTGCTATCGGACCGAAGCGGTCAAAAGTCCAGCCCTCGAGGCTTGACACCCGTTCAATACGCGGCTCCCCATGTAGCCCGTTGACGATGGCTGCCAGCGTGGCTGTCGGATAGGCTACATGATCGGCAGAGCTGAGCCTAAAGGTCTCGATGACTGATGCGGTGGTAACGTATTCTTCCCTCCGCTCTGTAGCCCGTAGATGCTCTCGGAGAACGGGTGCTTCTCCTCCCGTGCAGACAGACTGAACCTTTAGCTTGTCCTCGGACATGGATCACCTATGTCAAGTCGGAGGAGGAAGAGGAGGCCGCATGCAACCCGAAGATGTTCCTGTTGACGACAGCGCCGAGGTCCGCCTCGCCCTGTTCGATTTCGCCTTCGACCATGCCCCCATCGGGATAGCGGTCGTCGACGTCGAGGGGCGTATCGTGCGTGGCAACGACGCTTTTTCAGAACTCGTCGGAATTCCTTTGCCAGCTCTCCGCGGAACCCCTTTCGCAGATTTCACACACCCGGACGATCTGGATGCGGATCTCGTTCTCTTCAGGGATGTGTTAGCAGGAAATCGAGACGGATACACGATCGAAAAGCGCTATGTCCGTCCAGATGGCCATATCGTCGACGTCGTGATCCACGTTGCGGCGATGCGCGACAACTCTGGCAAGGTCGTCCGATTCCTGTCGCAGATCGAGGACATCACGGCCCACAAGGAACACGAGCGGCAGCTTGCAGAGAAGGCGGCTCAGCTCCAGCTCGCGATGGAGGCGCTCCGGGGCGGCTTCTGGCATATGGACGTGTCCACGAATACGTTCGAGACGTCCGATCGCCTGGCTGAATTCATCGGCGGCCCCGAAGCTGCGAAGTTAGATCTGAAGCGTTATCTCGAAAGGGTAAATCCGGACGACTCCGTCGCCGTGGACCTTACACCGCTCCTTTCCGGAACGGTCGACCAGTCCGTCGCCGAGTATCGTCTCGAGACCGTGTCCGGTGAGAAGTGGATGCGCTGCGATCGTCGATTACTCAGGGATCCCGATGGGAGACCGCGCAGGATCGTGGGCGTCGCCATCGACTTCACGCAGGAGCACGAGCGTCTCGAAGCATCCGAACGAAATTCGCAGAGCGACGCTCTCACAGGGCTGCTCAACAGGAGAGGATTGGCCAGTCGATATGAGCAGATGGTCACTGCATCCGGTATCGGCGTTCTCGCGATCGACCTGGATGGCTTCAAGCTGGTCAACGACTGTCTGGGGCATCCGGCGGGCGACTACGTCCTGCAGGAGACTGCTCGAAGGCTCGGTGCTTGCATCCGCTTCACCGATCTGGCCGCTCGAACGGGCGGAGACGAATTCATCCTGGTCATCGCAGGCGATCGGCATGCCGTCGAGGGCATCGCTGAACGGATCATCCTCGCGATGCGCCAGGCGATGACTTTGGGAGACACGCAGGCAGATGTGCGGGCAACCATAGGCGGCGCCTGGTCGGATGCCAAAATCGACCTGGCCAGACTGACATCGCAGGCGGACGCCGTCCTTTACGCATGCAAGTCCGGAGGCAAGGACACATGGGCCGTGGAAACCTCTTGATAGAAACGCGATTTGCCGCGCAGGAGGCCCGCTAATTGCCGCGGTCGCGTCGCTTCAAATGAGGCGGATGCAATGACTCGACGTTTAACGTTCAATATCTCAACGCCCAGTTCAGATAGCGAGTGTGCGGGAGACACGCTGTTGCGCGTCAGGGCAACGGAGAATGCAGCTACTTTCAAGCAGTGAAGCGACGCTACGGCCTGCTTGCTAGTCGCTCCGACTATTACGATCAGTGGTCGTCACGGCTTCTCCAATCCTGGTCCGCAGGCGTTACTGACGAGGCGAAGTGTTTAGTCCACCTTCGAGGGACGCCGTAGCCGATATGACGCCCTGACATTATTCTCGTTACTCGTTTACATTTTGCCGAATTCTGGATCACCGTGGGAGCGCCTTGGAGTCTGTCATTAACGAAGTAGTCCGGGTAGACGGCTCGACCGGAAGTTCCACTTGAAACGCAACTTTTTTCTTGAGATATTACCGCCACTGAACGGCTAGTGCCGAGAAAGGCGGTGGTCCGTGGATCAGGCGACCAGAATCTCAACGCCTATTGCGTCCCTCTCCAAGGCTCTTGCGAGGATTGCTCGTGCCCGCAGCACCGAGGAAGCAGTCTCCACGCTGAGAGAGACCGTGCGGAATGTCATCGGTTGCGAAGGGATCGCCATCATCCTCAAGGATGGGGATCTTTGCCACTATGTCGAAGAGGACGCCATCGGACCTCTCTGGAAGGGCCAGAAATTTCCGGCAGCTGCCTGCGTCAGCGGATGGTCGATGCGCAACAAGGCAACCGCGGTGATTCCGGATATCAGAGCCGATGACCGGATTCCTTACGAGCTTTACGCTGGAACCTTTGTCCGGGCGATGGCAATGGCACCTGTCCGGTCGAATGCTCCTGTCGGCGCGATCGGCGCATATTGGTCGCAGCCCTATACGCCTGCGGACTGGGAGGTGGAGGTGCTCGAGGCGCTTGCAGAGGCCGCTGCCACTGCACTGGAGAATGCCGCCCTGATCGAGTCCCTTACTGCTGGAACAACACTACGGAGCGGCGTCGCAGTGGAACCCCGGAACGACGACTTCGCGCGCGACGTCAAGCGTGTGGGTGCCATAGCAGCCGTGCCAACGATGCTTGATGTCGTCTTGCGCGTCACGGGAATGGGCTTTGCCGCGGTCGCGCGCGTGACGGAGACACGCTGGATCGCCTGCGAAGTTCTGGACCGGGTCGATTTCGGTCTCAAACCGAGCGACGAACTGCCGATCGAAAGCACACTGTGCAATGAAGTCCGCATGCGTCGGCAGACAATCGTCTTCGACGATGCTGCGGAAGATCCCCTATACTGCGATCATCACATGCCGCGCACCTATGGTTTGCGCAGCTACCTCTCCCAGCCGATAATTCTCGAGAGTGGTGCCTTCTGGGGTACGCTGTGTGCGATCGATTCGAATCCGGCGAAGTTGAAAACCCCCGAGGTTCTCGGCGCATTCAAGCTCTTTGCGGAACTCATTGCACATCATCTCGATGCCGAAACACGGCTACTGAACGTGAGCGTTGCGCTCCAGCGCGAACGCGAGCTTGCCGAATTCCGGGAGCAGTTTATCGCAGTGCTTGGGCATGACCTGCGAAATCCGATCGCGGCCGTGGATGCGGGGACGTCGCGTCTGATGAAAGAAGGATGGACGGAGCGCAGCCCGGTCCTCCTGAAGCTGATGAAATCCAGCCTTTCCAGGATGTCCGGTCTCGTCGACAACGTGATGGACCTCGCCAGGGCGCGGATGGGCGGCGGAATCACACTGTCGCTGTCCGAGGAGGACCTTTCCACGACACTTCAGCACGTGGTGGACGAGGTTTCCGTCGCAAACCCGACGAGACGGATATCGGCCGCATTCGATGCCCCCATGACGCTCGCCGTAGACCACCCCAGACTGGCGCAGATGGTCTCGAACCTCCTGTCCAACGCCGTCACTCACGGTGCCGACGACAAGCCTGTCGCGATCAATGGGCGAATAGCCGATGGTTGTCTCGAGATCTCGGTGACGAACGGCGGCAAGCCCATCGAGAGGTCCGAGATCGGCAAACTGTTCCTTCCCTTTAAACGAGGTGACGGCAGGGCGGGCGTTCAGGGTCTCGGATTGGGTCTCTACATCGCTTCGCAGATCGCCCAGGCCCATGGCGGACGCATCGATGTGCGATCCGACGCCGACGAGACGTGCTTCACGTTCCGGATGCCGTTCGTTCACGCGATCGTGCCATCTGCCTGAACAGCACTCCATGCCGAGAGGCGCATCCCTGTCGCAGAATTCGATTGTCTGAAGACGAGGAAAAGTGGTTGGCAGTCTTGCCCGCCGGAAATAAGGATCTACGTTCAGTTGTGACGAACCGAGGCTTCATTTTGATCAAGGCGCGGCCTGCATTCCTGCTTCTGAGCGCGGCGATCATCCCCGTGCTCGTGCTTGCGACATTGATGGGATGGTTCATCATCCGTGAGCGTCAGGCCGAGATCGACGCGAACGTCCTAGACCGTGCTTCGCTTCTGGCAAGCTCGCTCCAGCGAGAACTCGCAACGCAGATCCAGCTCCTCTCTCTGGTAGCGGAATCGCCACGGCTCGACCTCCCGGTGTCGCGGACAAGCTTCAACGAGACGGCACGCCGTCTCAACGATCAGGTCCCAGCATGGGAGCAGGTGCGGGTCTCGAACGGGGACGGAGAGATCGTGCTGTCGTTCCCCCCTCTTGCAGCCTCCGCCCCAAGGACGGTTGTCGACAAGGAGAGTCACGACCGTGTGCTAAAATCTGGATCGGGCATAATCGGGAACGTGGTTATCGGGCCGGGCGGCAAACCTGCTTTCGCCGTCCGTGTTCCGATTATCCGGAGCGGGCGCGCCAGAGCTGTGCTGTCAGCAGTCATCCGTCCGGAAATGATCACGCAGATCCTCCAGAGAAGCGGGCTTCCGAGCGACTGGGCCTCGTGGGTTGTAGACAATCAGGATAGGCTAGTCGCTGCCACTGCAGCACCCGGTTTCGAGGCCAGGCCAGCCTTGGAATATGTCAGCCCTGCCGGGATCTCCCGCGTCGAACTGCACGATGGCACAAGTCTTCACGTATCAGAGGCGTCGCTCGTTGGGACGCCCTGGCGAGTCAGTGTGGGAGTTCCAGCGGCCGACTATGATCTACCCGCGAGGCAGGCAACGCTGCTCCTCCTTGTCGCGAGCATCGTGATCGTCGTTTTGTGTGCGACGGCAGCCGTTCTGCTCTATCATGAAGTTCGGACACGGAGCGCCGAGCGTGAAAGCCTTGCGAACTGGCAGCGGATGGACGCCCTGGGGAAGCTTACCGGACAGGCTGCCCACGACTTCAATAACCTGCTGATGGTCTTCCAGTCCGGCGTCGAAGGTATCGAAAGACGGCGGAACGACGAGGAACGTGTGACGCGCATGCTGGGCCACATGAGGGAAGGCATCGCGCGAGGCAAGGGTATCACCAGGCGGCTGCTGTCATTCGCGAGACGTTCCAACCAGGGTGCGGAACAGATCGAGCTGGATCGAAAACTCGCAGAGATTGCACCCCTGCTCAAGCAGGCCCTCAACGACACGATATCGCTCGACGTCCGGCTTCCGGACGATCTCTGGGCGATCGACGCCGACCCGGTCGGCCTTGAGATTGCGCTGATCAATCTGCTCACGAACGCAAGGGAAGCGATGAGCGGAGGAGGCGAGGTCACCGTCGAGGGGCGCAACATCGCCGAGGGTGCGTTGGAGGACAGCCGGGTTCAGGGACCGATGGTGGCGCTGATCGTCTCCGACAATGGTGAGGGCATTGCCGCCGGAGACCTAGACCGGATCTTCGAACCATTCTTTTCCAAGAACGCAACCGGAAGGCCGGGGCTTGGACTGACGCAAGTTCACGGATTTGCGACGGCAAGCGGCGGTACGGTCAGGGCGGCGAGCCTACCTGGACGCGGAAGCGCATTCACGCTGCTCCTTCCGAAATCGACCGCACCGCGAAAAATGGAACACAGCGAAGATAGGCGGCGTGAGCTTCCAGCCAAAATCCTTCTTGTAGATGATACGCCTCCCTCGCTCGAGTCGGCGCGCCTGACGTTGGAGGGCCTGGTTCTTTCGATCCTGACAGCGCGGAATGGAGCTGAAGCGCTGGAGATCCTGAAGCGAGAGCCGGATATCCAGGCGGTTGTGAGTGATATCATGATGCCGGAGGTTTCCGGCATAGAACTGGCCGAGCATCTGGCTCGCAGTCACCCTGATCTTCCGGTGGTCCTGATGACGGGGTACAGCGACAAGCTCGAAGCGGGCGGGACGATATCCCGGCCTGTCCTTACAAAACCGTTCAAGTTGGACGATCTTCTGGATGCGCTGGCAACTGCTAAGTCGTCGGTGCCCGATCTCACGAACGTAGTGCGACTTGATGTTTCGGCGAAGACCTGACCGAACGCATCGGGCCACCGCGTTGCGATTTGTCGTCAAGGCGTACTTGGCCATGGAAGCGGAACGCTCATTATTTTCAGATCGGCTGGCTGATGCTGCGTAATTTCTGCGCCCTACCAAAGCTTATGGTGAGGTTGACCGTTGAATGAGTCGAGCATTCCAAACCGGAGATGAAGCATGTTCACTCACGTCATGATTGGCACCAACGACCTCGAAAGGTCCCGACGCTTCTATGATGCCACGTTTGCAGCGTTAGGTGGAAAGCCTGGCGAGATGGATGAGAGAGGGAGACTGATCTACCTCCATGAGGGCGGTCGGTTGATGATCACGAAGCCGATCGACGGCGAGCCAGCGACCGTTGCAAACGGCGGGACTATCGGCATCTCGGCTGCGAGCCACGATCACGTACTGGCCTGGCATGTGGCTGGAATCCAACATGGGGGTACCGCGATCGAAAGTCCTCCTTCCCAGCGACCTAACGGATCGTTCGTTGCTTACCTTCGTGATCCGGACGGAAACAAGCTGACTGTACGGTCTCAGCCGACTGAATGAACCAACTGCCGTTACCCCTCCACCCCGCTCGCTTTTTCCGCAGCCGCGTAATGGCGGGCTTCGAATGCGGCCTTGTTCATCGCGGCCGGCACGACCTTCTTGTCACCACCGGGCACACGGTTGATGCGCGGTTAGCTGACCATTTCCGTATTGTTCGCGACCACGGACTTCTCACGATCCGCGACGGCATCGTCCCCGGACACCACGCGCTCGCTCGCCTCGTTGCGGCAAGAGACGCGGGCGTTCAAGCGATCTGGGATCTCTCCCATTACCATCGAAATCAGGATCCAGTTCGTTGTGCTCGTATCGCGTCCGAGGCGGCACTTGCGGTTAATGGAAATGAAAAGCTGTGGCTTTGTCCTGTCAACGAGCCTTCGCTCTATCCAGTGATCGCCGGGATGCCGCGTCACGAAGCTGTCGAGATGGCAGTACTGATGGCAAAGGTCGCTCGGGATCATCATCCTGAAGTAGGGCTCCTGACGAACGACCCCATTACCGGGGTGGGAGAGCGCCAGTTCGAGGCAACAGACGCGATCGTTTCTGCGGTCGATGTGGACGTCGTCGGTGTGAACTATTACCCGCATACGGCCCGAACGTCGCTCGTGAAGGTCTTGCTTGCGACATGGAAACGTTACCGAAAGCCGATCATGGTGTCGGAGACAAGTTGGCACGATGGACATCCGATACACCACCGCCGATATCCGGGCCTCAACAAGGGCGGCTGGCTCCGGCACGTGCTGGAGCAGGTCGATATCGCGGTGTTCCATGGTGCTGTTATAGCCGGGGTGTGCTGGTATCCCATCGTCGATTGCCCTCCTTGGCATCGACCGTTCTCTGGTGACCGCTGGAGCCACGGTCTCATACGTTCTGACCTGTCTGTCGACCCGAACCTCTCGGCGGAACTTGCCGCCATACGCTTTCGGGCGGCGGCATAGTCCTGGCTGAAACCTGACCAGGCCGATGGGCGTTAACATGGCGATGAACGCTAAAGCTACACCAGACGACGTTGAACCGACCACTGAAGCCGACACCAGCTTCGTGCCGATGTCAGCTTTCCGTTCGATAGAATGACCGTGAAGCAGTTCCGGAAACGCTTCCCCCGTGCACGGTGGAGTGACGCCCGCCAAGCGTGGTTCGTCCCAGGCCCCACTGCCTCTCGTCGCTTCACGCGGTGGCTGGCGGAGCTGGAGGCGGAAGCCGATGCATTCGCCGACGCGAAGGGCAGGGACGCATTTGAGTTCGATCCGATCGCGAGCGTCTATCTTGAGCTCGGGAGAGCGGGCTTCCTGATCAGCACTCCCTATTCCAGGACTGTCGTCGAGAAGCTTCGCGAAATTCCCTACTCGCGGTGGGATAGCGACCTCAAGTTATGGCACGTTCCCTTTCGGTCGTACCGAGAGCTCAAGGATCGATGGCCAGAAATTGAGGAAGCAGCGCGCCGGAACGAACCAGAAGAAAGGCGACGCCGCGCCGAAGAGAGGAAGGGTACCGAACAGGAAGCGAAGTCGAAAGCGCGGACCGCGGAGCGGAAGCGGCGACGCTATCCGGTAAACATCGACAAGCTACCGCCACTCGGCCGTGTCGTCGCGGTGCAGTATGGACTCGTTGTCTTCGAAGAGATCACCGGGGAACTCGTCGAACCGGAAGTCGTTGGCGAATTCTACCCCGGCGCCACCGATGGTCACGTCTGGGGAACCTGGCGGAAACCTACGTTTGAAGAGCTAGTGCAGGCGTGGCCCTCGAAGACGCCCGTGGCCCAGGGAGCTGAATGGTGGCAACCGACTATTGAGGAACTGCGGTCCGCTCGACGAGCGGCAAGACGAAAGAGGACGGAACAGTCATCGCGCTAGACGGGATCTTGGGTCTATAATCGTGCCGAGGGCGCTCTACCCTTGCGAGGAGCGCCCTCTCGCCCCGTACACAGCTCGATCGCGCAACGGGGGTCGCTGCGAAAGTGCGAAGTATCTGAGGCGGCAGGGCGTGATATGGTGCTTTCGCATGCGCCGTACAAGACAAGCGCCGTATAGGTCCGAGATACCCGACATCTCCCGCTGTGCGTTGTCGTCGATGATCTAAGAATCACATTTACGGCGCCCCGAGAGAACGGCGAATTGAAATGGTAAGCAATATCGGCAGCCGATGGCTGCTTGCCTAAATTCAGGTCCGGGTATATACCCGTGAACAATGTCGAACGATACATGCCATTGCATCCTGTTGCGTAAGGCGACCCGGAAGGTCTCGTCCTATTATGACGAGGCCCTGGCTCCGCTTCGCGTCAATATCGGCCAGTTCAGCCTGCTCAGGAACATACGTAGGATGGAGCCGGTATCGCTTACCGATCTGGCGCATGCGGTTCAGCTCGACCGCTCAACCGTCGGTCGGAATGCCAAGGTTTTGGGTCGGTTGGAGCTGATCGCTATCGGCCACGGTGAGGACCAGCGCGAGGCAGTGCTCACGATCGCGGAGAAAGGTCGCGAGATACTGGATAAGGGCGCCCCTTTATGGGGTGGCGTCCAAGATAACATAGAGGCCCGCCTCGGGCGCGAGAAGGCGCGTCAACTTCACGAACTCCTTGCCGAACTTTGATTTTTTCGACCAGGATAGGCAATTTCACCTGCGAATGCGGGCAGATACCCCCAATGATCTGGGCGCCACAACGGCACACGAAGGGACCACCAATGATATCGACAGGCGTTGCTGGCTGGATGGCCGCGAGAAAGCTCCATTACGGATGGGTAGTCGCCGCGACTACTTTTCTCACCATGCTGGCAACCGCCGGCGCCATGGGTTCGGCCGGCGTGATGATGCAACCGCTTCATCAGGAATTCGGCTGGGATATCGCCGACATCTCCACCGCGATGGCCGTGCGCCTCGTCCTGTTTGGGCTACTCGGACCGTTCGCCGCCGCCTTCATGAACCATTTCGGCATCCGGCAGGTCGTCTCCACTGCGCTCGGTATGATCGTGTTCGGCATCGTCGCCTCCTTTTTCATGACCGAGGTCTGGCAGTTGCTGCTGCTCTGGGGTGTCGTCATAGGTGTCGGCACCGGAATGACCGCTCTGGTGCTCGGCGCCACCGTAGCTACCCGCTGGTTTTCGAAACGACGCGGCCTGGTCATCGGTCTGATGACGGCAAGTAATGCCACGGGCCAGCTTGTGTTCCTACCGCTTCTGGCAGCCCTTACCGAAGCATACGGCTGGCGCACGGCCTTGTCCCTGACGGTTGCAGTGTTGGCGATCGCCTTCACACTCGTGCTGCTGCTGATGCGCGACCACCCCGCCGATGTCGGCCTGCCTGCCTATGGCGAAACAACCATATCGAAGCCGCCAACACAGGATCACAAGCTCCTTACCACGCTCGCATCTCCACTCGTCGCCCTGAAGGGCGTCTCCGGAAGTCCCGTCTTCTGGGTCCTTTTCGGTACATTTTTCATCTGCGGCCTCTCTACCAACGGGCTGATCCAGACGCACTGGATCTCCATCTGCGGCGATTTCGGCATGGCCGCCGTCACCGCCGCCGGCACGCTCGCCGTTATCGGCATCTTCGATTTCGTCGGCACGATCTTTGCCGGCTGGATATCAGACCGATACGATAACCGTATACTGCTTTTCTGGTTTTACGGATTGCGCGGCCTGTCGCTGATCTACCTGTCATTCTCCGGGTTCAGCACCATTGAGCTGTCAGTCTTCGCCATATTCTACGGCCTCGACTGGGTGGCGACGGTCCCGCCGACAGTCAAAATCGCTGCGGAGAACTTCGGACGCGAAAAGGCTAGCCTCGTCTTCGGCTGGGTATTTGCCGGCCACCAGTTGGGTGCGG
Source organism: Rhizobium sp. Leaf306 (assembly GCF_001423425.1). Taxonomy (GTDB): domain Bacteria; phylum Pseudomonadota; class Alphaproteobacteria; order Rhizobiales; family Rhizobiaceae; genus Neorhizobium; species Neorhizobium soli. Next base: position 1,534,891 of record NZ_LMNX01000001.1, on the reverse strand, counting down.
CGACTGCGGCTTTCGGTGCAGGCTGGTTCAAGAGCGATTACGACACATACATGCCGGCCCTTCAGATCGCAGGCGTCATGTGCCTGCTTGCGGCTGTCGCCGTCATGCTGTTGAAGAAGCCCGAGGCTGCCACGATGGCTCCGCAGGCCGCCTGATCTGATTCCGACGGAACAAGGAAGCCTAGTGGGCGGGCTTCTTCTTGTCATTAGAATCGGCTTCATGCGACATGGTCGATCTTGAAGAGAATGACTGCGCGAAGGCCGATCGCGACTTAGACTGCCTTGCCTCCGTCAGCGATCACTTGCTTCCCCTGATCTGTAATCACAAGCACCGGGTTTCCGTTGACCGCGATCTCTCTCAAAAACGCGCCCCGTTCGAGCGATGCGACGGTCGCATTTGAAACTCGCCGGTCGCCGATCAGCCAGACGCGGCCGGAGCGACGCTGATGGCGATATCGCGCGATAGCGGACAAGGCTTGGATGGAGGTCTTCGATGGCGGTTTTCGAACGCTAGTCATTATGACAGCACGTCTCCTGTTCCTCTTACGTTCATATGAGAATCGCTGGTATAGAATTCAAGACTTGCGAGCGCTTGAAACAGTCCGACATGGTCAGGTGTGGGGCCGCCAGTTTCGGTGATGCGTCGAGGGGAGCGACGTCTACGAAACCAACCCGCCGCACGAGATTTCCACCCGTTCGCAGTAATGGATGCGCATATTGACAAGGGGCTTTGATCACGCGTTATTCGTCAACCAAAGACGATTGTCTCGGTTCAGGTCGGTGGCGATTGTCGCCGCATAACGGAGCGAACAGGCGACACTCATTTTGAGACGGTCGCCTGCTCCAAAGGGAAACCGTGGTCGCGACAAGCGCCGTTCCGCGCTTCCGCTGTGACGTTGCGCGGTTCAAGGATGAAATCTGAATAAGCCTCGGAACAATACATACTCTTTTTTGCTTCTGCAGAAAACGGGGTAAAATGTAGCGTGACAAACATACTCATTGTCGAAGACGAACCGATCCTGGCCATGATGGCAGAGGATGCAGTAATTGAACTCGGATTCGATGTCGTTGGCATTGCCGCAAGCCGTGATGAGGTTCCGCCGTTTGGCAGCATCGAAGTCGCCTTAGTCGACTGCAACTTGCTCGATGGTCCGACAGGACCTGATGTAGGACGAGAACTTGCCACTGCTGGTGTCACCGTTGTTTTCATGACGGCAAATCCTGAAGTACTGGGCGATGGCGTTCCAAAAGCGCTTGGGGTGATCAGCAAACCACTTCTGCCTCTAGAGTTGACGGCAGTGATTCGGTTTGCGGTAGACAGCCGCAATGGAATGAAAGCCGCAGCCCCTGATCGCTTCAGGTCATTCGTCTAAACGCGAAGACGCGTGTGCTCTTGATATTTGAGGAAACGCGTACCAGTTGTTTGGCTCTCCGTAAGCAATGGGCACCATCCGCCGTATCGAACGCGGTGGACAATTCTAAGAACCTCGCGACCAACACCTCGCCGAGACGCGGCCGTACCATGCAGAAACTAACCGATGCCGACACTTCTTGCACTTCATGGCTCTGGCCGAGACGAAACCGATTTGGCAGAGTTCTGTCAGCAGCTTGCACCTCAGGCTCGAATAATCGCTCCTCGTGGACCCTTTGCACAGGCAGGTGGGTTCGCCTTCTTCAAACGCCGCTCTGATCGCAGCATTCCAGCTGCTGAGGTCGTGGATCAGGCGGCAAGCTGGGTTTCGCAGGAAGGAAACGCCAATCTCCCGGCATCAGGTGACGTCATTATAGTGGGATATTCCAGCGGCGCGATTTTTGCTGAAGCATTACTGTCCGTCATACCCAAGAGGTTTACAGGGGCAATCCTCATGCGCCCCGAGCCGCTGTCCCCGGACTCCCGTTTCCAGGTAATGCCAGAAAAACCGATTTTGATCTTGGCAGGAACGCATGACGACCGCCGACGTCACGACGACGGTGCCGTCCTCAATGAGCAGCTTGTCAACGCTGGGGCTGTCGTTTCGCTACATGTCATAGATGCCGGTCATGGATGGGCACGTCACAATGCGGACCTTACGTTGGCACGCTCCTGGTTGGCGGCCGTCGCCACCGATTAACATCCGCTATTCGCGGAACAAAATGTGGCCTCAGAACGCCGGGTGGCCTGTTCATTACTCCCTCCACTAAGCAACGTCCGAGAGCGCGGAGCGCAGGTCGTCCTCCCCATACGGCTTCAAGAGCACTTTCGTTACTCCTGAACCACCCAAAGAAGGCACGTTAGGATCGCCGGTCGCAAATATCACCGTAAGGTTCGGAAACCGGCTCCGGGCTGCTTTCGCGAGGTCAATCCCTGAGATGCCAGGTAGTCCGACATCTGTAAACAGAACATCGAAACTGCCGCTTTCAAGCATTTCAAGCGCGTTGGTGCCGTTGCCTACTTCGGTGATTCTATGTCCCATTTCTTCAAGCATATCGGCTGTGTTCAGCCTGATCAGAACGTCGTCCTCAACCAGCAGGATATTCCTGGAGACAGTCGCGGGAGTGATTATGGTCGGCGTCGGTGTCACCGAGAGGGATTGATTTCGCTGCGCCTGATTGGCGAATGCATGACGGATTTTGCGAGCCATGGCTTCCTTGGTGTAAGGCTTTGATAATAGCTGCACGCCAGGATCAAGTCGGCCGCCATGTACGATTGAGTTTTCAGTGTAACCCGACGTGTAGAGGACAGACAGAGAGGGGTTCTTCTCCCGAGCGATCCGCGCCAGTTCGGGACTTTTCAGCGGCCCGGGCATGACGACGTCCGTGAACAATAGATCGACATGCACGCCGCTCTGCAGAACGACCAGGGCGCTTTCGGCATCGTTAGCGGTGATAACCGAGTAACCTAGATCACGAAGCAATTCGACGGCTGTCGCCCGGACGGCCTCATCATCTTCGGCCACCAGAATAGTTTCCGTGCCACCTTCGATTTTGCCAACGTCCATGTCGACGATCAGGTCTTCTTCGGCCAAGACCTGCGGGAAATAAAGCTTGATGCTCGTTCCTTCGCCGACCTCGCTGTATATCTTGATATGTCCGCCGGACTGCTTCACGAACCCGAACACCATGGAGAGCCCGAGACCCGTCCCTTTGCCCTCTGGTTTGGTAGAGAAGAACGGCTCGAACACCTTGGCGACAATCTCAGGCGACATCCCCGAACCCGTATCGCTGACAGCCAGCATGACGTAGGAGCCCGGCTTAACCTCAGAATTGTCCTTAGCATACACAGCGTCCAAAGTGACGTTGCAAGCTTCGATTGTGAGCCTGCCGGTTCCGTCCATCGCATCGCGAGCGTTGATTGCAAGGTTCAGCAGCGCGTTCTCGATCTGCGTCGGGTCGACCTGAACATTCCACAAGTCAGCAGAGACGACAGTTTCGATTTCGATGGCTTCGCCCAGCGAGCGTTTCAACATCTCGTCCATACCCTTGACGAGGCGACCGATATTTATGACCTTCGGTTCAAGAGGCTGTCGACGACCGAAGGACAACAATTGACTTGCAAGCTTGGCACCGCGATTGACCCCGTCGAGCGCGTTGGCGATCCGCTTCACTGCGCGGTCGTTGCCAACCACTTCTTTCGACAGCAGTTGAAGATTACCCGAGACGACCTGAAGAAGATTATTGAAGTCGTGAGCCACGCCGCCGGTCAGGTTTCCAATCGACTCCATCTTCTGCGACTGCTGAAGTGCTAGTTCAGCTTTTCTCAGCTGCTCGGCTGCCTCTGTTTCGGCAGTTACGTCGCGACCGACGGCATGAATGACATTGTTGTCCGGGACTGCGGTCCACGAAACCGTTCGATAAACGCCGCCTTCACCGCGATAGCGGTTCACAAAGTTTAGCGTGCGGAGACCCTTATCGAGTTTCGCGACCTCGTCGAGCGTAGCCTGACGGTCTGACGGATGGACGTAGTCCATGAAGGGCTGTCCCAGCAGTTCATGCTCGGTTTGCCCGACAAGGGCCAGCATAGCGGGGTTAGCCGCCATTATCTTTGCATCCATACCAGCGACCAGCATGATCTCAGTTGAGAGACGCCACATTCGATCCCGGTCGGCAGTTTTTTCCTCGACCTGCTGTTCCAAATGACTGGTGAGGTTAGCGAGTGCCTCACGCGTGGCTCGGAGATCGTTGATGTCGGTGTTCGTCCCAACCCAACGAGTGATCTCGCCCCGTTCGTCTCGCATCGGTACGGCTCTTGCAAGATGCCATCGGTAGACACCATCATGACGTCGCAAGCGGAATTCCGCCTCGTAGACGAGTCCGCTCGTCAAGGCTTCCAGCCACTGCATCCCTGCCGTGTCGATGTCGTCGGGATGAACAATGCCAGTCCACGCCCGCCCATCAAGCTCGCCCTCGGATGCGCCCGAGTACGCGTAGGTGCGGTCGTTGAACCAATCCAGCAATCCATCGGGCGTTGCCGTCCAGACATGGTTCGGCATCGCCTGCGCGAACGTCTTAAACCGATCCTCGCTCGCACGCAGGGCGAGGATCGCCCGATCCCGATCCGTGACGTCTTGAACGACGCCGACTAGGCAAACCGGCTGTCCTTCGGAATTGTACTCGAACTCCGCTTTTCGGGCTATGATCCGTTCTTCGCCGTTGTCTGCCCGCTTGATACGGTATTGGACGTCAAGCTGTGCCGTCTGCGTATTCCGTGTCTCTGCATTGGACACCTTGTCCTGGTCCTCCGGTATGACCAGGCTCTCGATTGTCTTCGCGGAAATGTTTTCCGTGTCCTGAATCCCGAACAGGCGGCAGAATTCGGGAGAAACTTCCAGGACGTCGTCACCAACCGAAATAGAGAAGATGCCGACGCCTCCTGCTTCCTGGGCGCGTCGCAGTCGTTCTTCGGTTCGTTTGAGTTTTTCAGTCGCCCGGTGTTCCTCAGTCCTGTCTCTGAGGACTTTGACAAACCCGACAAGATTGCCTCCGTCGTCCAGGAGCCGAGACATTTCCCCGCTTGCCCAAAACACCTCGCCCGATCTGCGGATATGCCAGCGCTCGTCGTTCGCCGAACCATCCTTGATCGAGAGACCCATCTCTGTGGCGATGCGATCTATCTCGCGGTCTTCCGGCGTGAAAATGCGAGAGGCGTCTTGCCCGAGGATTTCATCCTCTGACCAGCCAAATATTGTCGCAGCACCCTTGTTCCAGCGGGTCACTTTGCCATCGGTATCAAAGGCAATAATCGCGTAGTCTACAGCACTGTCTAAGACCTGACGATTTTGCGCTTCGCTCCGTTTTATCGCAGCCTCGGCGGCAACGCGGTCGGTGACGTCGGTGCCCTGAGCGAATATCCCGGTTATTTTTCCCTTGCGGTCGCGGATAGGCTGGTAGACGAGGTCTACGTACCGGTCTTCGGGAGCGGAATTCTCGTCGCGCTGGAGGCCAACTCGCAGTGCTCGCCCTGTAAAAGGCTCGCCCGTCGAGTACACGTTATCGAGAATTTCAATGAATCCCTGGCTCGCGACTTCGGGCAACGCCTCGCGAACAGAGCGTCCGATGATTTGCCTATGCCCCACCAACTGCATGTAAGCCGGATTGGTAATGTCGAAGATGTGGTCTGGACCCTGGAGGATCGCTATGAACCCGGGTGCTTGATCGAAAAGAAGTCGCAGCCGATCACGTTCGCCACTGAGCCATTGTTCAGATAAAACCTTGTCCGTCGTCTCAGCGACAACGGCCATAATGCCAATGGCATTACCTTCGGCGTCGAGTATCGGAGAGTAATCGAGATCAACCCAAACTTCGTCCGGCTCACCCTCACGATAGAGGAGGAGTGGTTGATCCTCATATGAGAGGGTGTCTCCCGCGAGGCATGTTTGCAGAACTTGGGAATTGAGATCGACCGCCTCCGGCCAAGCCTCAAGCACTTTCATTCCAAGCAGGCCTGGGTGGCGGCTTCCTGCAACATCTGCATACGAATCGTTATAGATAAGAATTCCGTCCGGACCCCATAGGGTCGCCATTGCGAGTGGCGATTTTAGAACGAGCAGGACGGTTGAACGAACGATCTCCGGCCAATCATCGATCTTGCCAAGCGAGGTCTGCGACCAGTCAAGCTCAGCAATGCGCTCACCAGTAGAGCCCGATTTCGCAATCAAAGCGGAGTAAGATGACACCACCTAGTATTCCCCCAATTCGCGGCTTTGGCGACCGCTACCACGAAGCAATAATCGTTAGATGGAACAAGGGGAAGCTAATGAACTCAGGATTAGCTGCTAAATTCGCAACCAGCCGGTCCAACTTCAGTCGTTCGAAACACCTGGGCTGGGATGGAGCAGTGCGGCTTTGCAGCGTTGATTTCGGCCTATGATCTCCAAGCAAGTTTTCCTTACTCGCCGTGTAGAGCGTCGGTCCATGTTAGTCAGATGAGGAGAGATCAGTTGTCTCGGACCTCATAGATGTCAGCGTTGTCCTGAACTTCGCGGAGTCCTTTGTAGGAGGCGTGACGGAGATTGTTGTCATCCGTCCACCCTCGAAACTGGATTTCCGCGATTAGGGTTGGCTGCGCGAATACTAAGTTTTTTCCTTCAACCGGCACCGCTGGTCGCTTAGTCCTCAGCTTATCGAGCGTGGCCTTGAGATACACGGCGTCCTTCTGCTTGAAGCCAGTGCCTACTGCACCAACGGAAACCCAGCTGTCGCCACGTCGCGCTGCGAGCAGAAGGAAGCCGATCCCGCCTCGCGCGACGTTCGATTGTTCGTATCCGATGACCACAAAGCTTTCGCTTTGGATGCATTTTATTTTTTTTGCCAGTCACCAGTTCGACCCGATCGATACTTGCTGTCGCGATGTTTTGCGATGATGCCTTCAAGCCCCAGCGAGCACGATGTTTTGAGCAGCGTAGCTCCGTCGCCGTCAACCTCTTCAGAGAGCCCGATCGCCCCGGTCGCGCCGTCTAGGAAATCGGTCAGAAGATGGCGACGCACGGAGAGTTCCGCATTGGTGAGGAGGTGGCCGTCGAAGTAGGGCAGGTCGAAGGCATAGAACACGGCTTCCGCCGATAAGCGTTTGCCTCCTCGTCCGCCGAGCGACCGCTGCAACGAGCCTTCGGCACTGCAGATCAGGCTCTACTCTTCTAGAGGAGCCACCGTGCACCAGGGAACAGTCGGAAACAGACTTCTCCAGGCACTGCCTGCGTTGGCCTACAATCAGCTTCGGTCGCATCTGAAGCGGATTGAGCTCCCGCTGAAATCTGTCCTAGTGCATCCTAGCCGCGTTACGTCTCACGTCTATTTCCTCGAGTCCGGCCTTGGCTCAGTTATCGCAAATAGTGCAGACGGCAGGTCAGCGGAGGTCCGACATATCGGTTTCGAGGGTATGGCCGGCAGTCACGTCGCGCTCATGAGCCGTCGGACACGCAGTACAACATTGATGCAGGTTGCTGGAAGTGCGCTGGCATTGCCAGTAGCGCGGTTCATTGATGTCTTCGAGGAGAACGCGGATGCGCGTCGTCTCTTCCTTCGTTACGTCCAGTACTACCAAACGCAGCTTGCATACACTGCGCTTGCCAACGGGGGATACACCCTTCACCAGCGGCTTGCCCGTTGGCTACTGATGAGCCACGACCGCCTGCGAACTACGGAAATTCGACACGCGCCGGGCCTCACTTTTTATGAGTGACTTTCAGCAATTGCACTAACGGAACGCGAGTGCTTACTAGGCCGAACTGCCTTCTGAGGACGGGGGTAGTCTGGGAGAGCCGACCGAGCCGCCGCGATGGTTGGTTCCCCCTCAGACTCATCGGGCATCCGGCGGCATCGATGACGCAATTTGGTAGCAATGGTGCGGCACCGTACGGATCATCCTCAAGATCAAGCTATTGTTCCCCAACGTCTAGACTTGCCTACTCTTAGCTGGTCAAACACGGCAAAGATTTGAGGGGCTCGCCGATGTCATATGAATGGGATGGTTCGAAAGTTCGGAAAGCCTACAGAGTTAAGATGGCGATCGCATGTGTGGTCGCTCTGGTGATGGCAGCAGCGCCGCTTATTCTTATTGTCGTTGGCCTCGAATAATCGGCTGTTCCTCATGTCGCGGTAGCTGCTAGCGAATCAGCCTCTTGAGCAGCAGTTTTGAAATTGTCGCGATGGCCCTTGCTTCGATCGCGGCAGAGGCTCGGCGTTGGGGCTCCAATTCCTATGCGACCGTCGAGCCTCACTACGAAGAGCGGGCGGAACCAACTGTAGCCGGACGTCATCCCGTTCACGGTTTAGGGTAGGTACGTGGCACAGATTCGTTAACGCTGGGTAGTTTCGTCCAGCGAGCAGCGTGTTTGGAATGCCTACCTTCATGAGGGTCTCACATGCGTAGCATTTTTCCGACTTTGCTCCTCGGCCTCGTAGCGACGGGGTGTCGTGAACCGACACTGGAATCAACGCGCCCAATTGCGATCAAGTTGACCCTTTGCGCTCAAAGGCCAGGCCGTCGTTGCGAGCCTTGCATAACCTGCCTGTGGCTGACCGTGGCCGAAAGTACATCACTCTCTCTGATAAACACCTTGCCCCCGATGTCCTCCCCGCGAGATATCGCGGAAGCAGCCAGGCCAGTGAGGAAGTTAGCGTTAAGCGTCAGACGTCGCAACGACATCTCTGGCGGGTTGGCAATCGCTCTGATCGCTTCGCATGTCACGATCACCGACCAGACCTGCGAGCTGTCGGTCACCGCGATCTGTCCGTTTTCGTGGTAGAGAAACGGTGCGGGTTCGCAAAGGGTGATTTCGGGATGGTCGATCATATCAGCTTGCCTTCCTGCTCTTTAGGTCGTCCGCGACGGATTTGCGCAACGCGTCCATGATGTTGACCACGTTCGATGCGGGAGCAGGCGCCTCTTTTGTCTTCGACGACTTCCTTGTGGGCTTCAGGGTCCTCTTCTTTTCCTCGATGAGCTTCAGCAAGCTCTCCTGGATAGGATCGCTCACCATATCAGGCGACCACCTCGCGGACTTTTGCTTGATCAGCTTCTGCACGAGCGGGATGAGGTCGGGTTCCGCTTCGTTGTCTATGTCTTCGAAATAGGCATCTTCCGGCCGTACCTCGTCCCCGAAACGTAGCGACCAGAGGACAATCCCGTTGTCGCGCGGCTCAAGCACGACCGCCCGTTCGCGGCGGCCGATAACCAGCTTGGATACCCCGACGACGTTATCGGCCTTCATCGCATCACGGATGACGGCAAAAGCCTCGTGGCCGACCGCATCGTCAGGCATGAGATAGTGCGGTTTTTCAAGGTAGACCCACTCTATGCTTTGCGACGGTACGAACTTCTGGATGTCGATTGTCTTCACCGTGTCGAGCTGGACGGCGTCGAGGTCATCGTCGCTCAGGATAACGTAGTCGTTCTCACCACGGGCATACCCCTTCGCTTCGTTCTGGTCCTTCACGGGTTTCCCGGTGACAGAGTCGATGTACTGCGAGACGACACGGTTGCCCGTCTCGCGGTTCAGCGTATGAAACCGCACCTTCTCGCTCTCGCTGGTCGCCGGGGTCATGGCGACCGGGCAGGTCACGAGCGATAGCTTGAGGTAGCCTTTCCAGTAAGGACGGATTGCCATCGTCTCTCTCCTAGCTTGCCTTGCGCTGCGGGGCGGTCTTCGAAGCGGCGGACTTCCCGACCGCCCCACGCGCCGCACGTTTCCGACCAGCGCCAGCATTGGCATTGGCAGCCGTGCGTTCCGGTTTGGATTCGGCAGCCTTCAGCAGCCCTGCGCTCTCTCGTAGGGCGGCGAGCAGGTCGCTCGGCTGCGAGACCTCTATCTTCTTGCGCTTGGGAAGCGCCTTGCCTTCGACCTTGGCCTTCACCAGTTCAGCGAGTGCTGCCTCATATCGGTCGTCGAAGGTTGCCGGATCGAATGTCCCCTTCTTCGTGCTGATGATGTGCTTGGCGAGATCGAGCATCTCGCCTTCGATCTCCAGCTTCGGCATTTCCTCGAAAGCTTTCGCGCTGGACCGAACTTCGTAGTCGTAATTCAGCGTCGTGGCGATCAGGCCCTTGCCGTGGGGACGGATGAGAACCGTGCGCATTCTCCGGAAGAGGACAGTCCTCGCGATGGCTGCGACCTTCGACCTCCTCATGCCGTCGCGCAGTGCAGCAAACGCGTCGGAGCCCATGCGATCTGGAGTGAGGTAGTAGGGCTTGTCGAAGTAGACGTCGTCGACGTCGGAGCAGGGGATGAACGCCTCGATTTCGAGCGTCTTGTCGCTCTCCGGGATCGTGGCGGCCACCTCGTCTGGGTCGATGACGAGATATTGTCCGTTTTCGATTTCGAAGCCCTTGGTCTGGGCTTCCTTAGGCACCAGCTTTTCGGTCTCGCTGTCGATGAAGACGCGATTGACGCGGTTGCCTGTCGCCGAATTGATCGTATTGAAAGTGATGCGGTCGGAGGTGGAGGCTGCCGTATAAAGCGCTACACCCGCTGTGACCTCTCCGAACTTGAGGAAGCCTTTCCACTGCGCTCGATGACCTGCCATACGCTTTACTCCGAATCACCTGGTTGGCGACTCCAATCGGATTCGAAGTGATTCGTTCCGAGTCAAAACGAATCATTTTTCAATGGCTTGAGGGGTTCTCTTGCAAGATTGATTCAGCGTTGCTTCGTCAGGCATGCTTACCGTTTGATCTCAATCGGTTTCCAGATCACCTGGACGCTTCTGGGATCGAGATCGAACAACTCGCAAGTGACTTTCATCTCGGTCCCGTCGCAGGCGCTGCACCTGAACTTCAGTTTCCATGGGCTGGCGTTCCAGCCTTTGTACTGGGCGAGGTCACGCGCCAGAAACCTGCCTTCGCGACCGCATGGGCGGCATGCCGCAACGACGACCATGTTGTGCCTGACGGCTTCGGCAAGTGTTCTGAGATTCCCGACCATCACAAACGAATGGAACGAATGCAGAACGACGTCAACCCACAGGGCAGAGTTCGCCATGTCATATGCCTGAAGTGAACGGCTACAGCGATGACTACCTGCAAGCTAGAGCGTTGACACGTCACCGTATCGTTGACTGAAATGCCGCCGCCATTCTATTCGGGCGTTGGAGGGAACCATGCCCGAATTGATACCGGACGAGATCGAAACCCTACGCATGCTTGCTGGTCAGGAACTTGCGTCTCTCGGTCTGTGCTCCTCCGTCGAACCTCACCGTTTGACGGACAGCGGCATCCTCTGCCTCGACCTAATTACCGGAACGATTGACATTCGATCCCGAAGGGTCGCCTGGCCATCCAGAGGGGCAGATCTGGCCGCTACGCTCGTTATTTGATAGGCCCACAGTTGCGCGCTGCGGTTGCCCCACTCCCGGGCCCTGCAGCCGAGGCTCGCTGCAGACGGACCACGCTCTAAGCGGGCGGCGAGCCTCACTTCTCGTCAATTGATACGAGCTAGCGGTTGCCCAGTCGGTCCGGGGGCTCGAAGCATACTGCCCTCAGTACGGTGGGTACTATTGAAGAGCGGATCGTGCCGCCACTAAGGTCGACTCGCCTTCATCTGCCTAGCCATGACCGATACGCGACTATACGTTTCGCAAAGTCTACTTCACTACGGCCATTCAACGAGAGGTCAGCCGAACAGGTCTTTCGTCTGTGCCGGAAGTCCTCCAAGGCTTCCAACCGCAGTATAGCGTGGCAGCACCATCATTCGGTCGGCGGGAAGGGGGCGTTGAAGAGCCTTCGCCTCGCTCCAAGGCGCGGTCATCCAAATCTCGCATTCTTCCTGCGTCGTCAAAACAACGGGCATGGCCTTCGGATGGATCGGCTTTACGATCTCGTTGGGGTCGGTCGTCAGGAAGGCGTAGAGGTCGTGTTCTCCCTCGCGGGGCGCCTTGATCGGTCCTCGTGAGCCAATCCACTTGGTATGAATGCCCGCGAGCATGAACAGCGGCTGGTCCTCGCCGACGACGAACCATCGTAGCGGCTTTTTCCCCGTAGTCGGGTCGGCCGTCTGTTCATACTCACTGAATGCCGTCGCGGGAACAAGGCAGCGGTTCTTGACGCGGAGCCACTGCTGCCAGTGGGGAATGAATGTCTTGCGGACGTTCGTAACACCCCTGTCGGGCTTGCCGTCGAGATGCACCTCAGGCGTCGGCATGCCCCATGTTGACATGGTCAGCTCGCGCTCGCCTTCGGTGTCCATGCGGATGATCGGTCCGTCGCGATCCGGGTGGACGTTGATCGACGGGGGCAGGTTTCCTTCCCTGAACCGCGTGATGCTGATGAAGTCCCTGATGGCCTGCTGGTTAGTTGTTACATTGTAAAGGTTGCACATGCCCGTCTCTCCCGTGTCGTCGGGTAGATAAGCGACAGAGCTAGAGTATCAACTGCACCAGACTCGCTGTCGGACACTGCGGAATGACGGGCATGCCAAGACCGTCTGGCCGCAAGCCGTGGCTGAATGCTCAAGCTTCGAGGGTGCATCCCGCCTGCTACAAAGCTATCCCCCGGATGAGGCGGCACCCCTTTGTAGAGATCTGAGCAGCGCCGACGACAGCGCCCCCGATGCAACAGGCTTGCGAACGACCGGAACCTCCGAGTATACAGCAGGAATGCTGATCCCATCGCGATAGCCCGTAGCGAACACGTAGGGTATCTCAAGGCGTTCGAGTTCGGCGGCTACGTCCTCGGATGTCTGTTCACCGAGGTTAAGGTCGAGGACCGCGCATTCCGGACGCTTGTGCTCGATAGACAGCAGGGCAGCGTCAACCGTCGCGGCCACGGTCACTTCCGTCGCGCCCAGTGCCCGAAGAAGTTCCTCAGTGTCCATGGCGATAAGCGACTGGTCTTCGACGAGAAGAACCCGCATGCCACCGATCGGATAAGAGTTCTCCTCTATTGCCTCATCAGTCCGCGACAGCACCGCTGTCTTGACCTTGAAGAGATGTTGCGCAGGAAGTACGAAGGTCGCTTTGAGGCCGACTTTAGCGAACTGCAGGTCGACCGTTCCATCGAGGTCATGGGACACCGTCTTCTCGATAAGCTTGGACCCGAACCCCTTTCGGGTCGGCATGACGACTTCAGGACCGCCGCTTTCCACCCAGTCGAGACGGCAGTCTCCGTCTTCGGTCAGCACCCAGGAGACTTCCAGCTTACCGGACGGTACGGACAGGCTCCCGTACTTGGATGCATTGGTCATCATTTCGTGGAGTAGCAGGGCGAACACGCCGAACGCACGCTCTGTCAGCCCGACAGGTTCACCTGAGATAACGATTCTGTCCGGCATCTGCGCGAAGCGGTGCATGTCAGCTTCGGCAGTGATCAGGCTTCCGAGTTCCCCGCCGTCGGATCCAGCGAATGACTGGTCGTGCGCGTAGGACAGTGCTCTCAGGCGGCCCTCGAACGACTTTGCGTAGTCGTCAACCGACTCGGAGTTCGCTCCGGTCTGAGCGGCGATCGACTTCACGAGACTCAGGATGTTCTTGACCCTGTGATTGAGCTCAGCGTTCAGAAGCTTACGCTGATTTTCGGTCTTTTCGCGCTGCTCCTCGGTCGCGTCGTTATGGGAGAGCATTACGTCCCTGACATACCCGCGGATCGCATCCGCGACGACAAGGTCCGCATCTGACCATGGGACGGACTTGTGACGCACGTCTTCCCGCCAGGTGTCGAAGCTGCCGCGAGGGGTGAGGCGCTTGCCGTATTCCGTCTTGATCTCGGTCTTGGTCGGCTCTCCGGCCCATTCGATCTGGTGTGCCTCTTCGCTGCGGAAGAAGACGAGGAAATCGGGATTCGACACCGAGATCGGTATGGCCAGCATGCCGGCGACGCGCGTTCCATAGATCTCCCTGTTTCCAGTGAAGGATGCAAGGTCTTGAGTGTCCCAGATGGCGCGTCCGGCCTGCCCGGCGACCAGTTCCATCAGTTCGGGTACCATGTTCTCGGGTGGAGACACTCCGTGGGACGCCCATTCCCCCTTCGACCACAGTCCAGCGCCGTCGCTTGCGATCAGCGTCGCGAAGTCGTTCAGGCGGGATTTCAGAACGGTATCAACCGATTCCTCGGGCCTGACCTCTGCGATGATCGCGTCGAGGCGGCTGCGGGTAGATGCGGAGGCGGCCTTCTGCTCCCGATGTTCGATGGAAGCGACATGGAGCGAGAAGTACTGTGCGAAAAGCTCGATGGACACGCGAAGCGGAATGGACAGCCACTTGGGCGAGTTGTGGTGACACGAGATCAGTCCCCACAACTCGCCGTCGACTACGATAGATACCGACATGGAGGCCGCGACACCCATGTTGCGCAGGTATTCGCAGTGTATCGGCGACACGCTACGCAGATGAGCGTGCGACAGGTCTACGGGTGCCTCTTCCTCGGAAACGCGGGGGGTGAGGGGAACGGGGACGAAGTTGGCGTCGCCAATCACCCGTACCCAGTTCTGTACGTAGAGCTTTCGCGCCTGCATCGGAATGTCGGAGACGGGAAAATGCTGACCGAGAAAGCTCTTGAGCGACGGGTCCTTTGCTTCAGCCACGACTCGTCCGGCGCCGTTGTGAAGAAAGCGATATACCATGACACGGTCGTAGCCGAGCATGGCGCGGACGAGCCTCGCCGTCGTGCGGAAAAGCGGATCGAATTCCTTCTGACCGTCCACCCGCTTCACGAGCGACTGCGTGAGGTGCAGCGCGACCTCAGTATCCTCAGGCGATGCGGGGGCCTCGAACTCGAGAAATGTCCGTCCACCGTGACGATGGATCGTAATGTCGGCAAGGGTGTTCGAGTCACCGAGCTTGGCCTTCAGAACCAGTCCGGCAATATGGCTCGACCCCGATCGGGCGACGGCGTTGCCGAGGTCATGCGCGACCGTCGAACCAACGACGTCTGATAGCTGGGCGCCGACGTATTCGCGGTTGGTACTTCCGAGAAACCTGTCGACGTTCTGCGATACGAAGAGGACCCTGCCAGTTTCTTCGTCCAGAACGACCATGGCTCCGTGCGGCTGAATGCTGCCAGGAATATGAATAGGTTCACGATCGCAGTTGCTGAGATCAACCTCGGACCTGTCGTAACTCAATGGCAGAATCCTGCTTTCTAATGAGGTTATTGGGAACGGTTGTGCCATGACAGAAACCACCGTGCAACCGCATAGGGCTCGTCACACAACGAGGGATCGGTGTCGGATTTTGATGTCGTCATAATAGCAGGGCGCTTTCAGGATCATAAAATTCCGCAGTATGAAAGTTGTTCCAGTTCAGGAATGAGCTACGAGACGATATCGCGTTAAGTTTCAATAAAGACGGCGTAATCCGCTCCTCTCAAACCGAGCTGTAAGCACGACGGCAGGGCGACGCAGTGAAACGTCAGCGTGTCGCCAGCTTCGACGACCTGTCCATGGCGAGCGACGTCCCGCCTGACCAGGCGGCAACCAGCTTCGCCGTCACAGGTTCTTTAGCGCGTCCCCGAGCTCGCGAGGGGAGAACGGTTTCTGGATCACCTTTGCCGACAGATAGGGCGCTGATAGACCTGCTGCGCCGTACCCGCTTGCGAACATGAAAGGGATGCCACGCTGTGACAGGCAATCCGCGACAGGAAACGACTGTTTTCCTGCAAGGTTGATGTCGAGAATCGCGAAGTCGAACTGTTGGCTGGATGCCGCTTCCAGAGCCGTCTCAAGACGCATCGCAGGTCCTACTATCTCATGCCCAAGATCGGTAAGGGCATCTTCGATCAGCATCGCGACGAGCATTTCGTCTTCTACGATAAGTATACGCGCCATCTAAAGTCCGACGCTAGCCGAGCTGTCGACAACGGCCTCCATGGAAGTTTCCAGTTTGAACCCCAGGCCGTCCTCCCCGAAATCCATCTCGGCGGTGCCTTGGAGCTCTTTTGGCAGTACCCTCAGAATCAAACGGGATCCAAACCCTTTCCGATCAGTTTGGCGGACCTTTGGTCCACCGCGCTCTGTCCACTTCAGCGTGAATCGATTCTCGGAAGACACTGTCCACTCCACGGTCACTGTTCCAGTGGAATTCGACAGCGCTCCGTATTTGACAGCATTGGTGGCAAGCTCGTGAAGAGCTAACGCAATCGACAGCGCGGCATGTGGACCGACACGAAGTCTTGGACCGTCGATGCTGATAGCCTGTCTGCCGGGGTAGCGGAAGGCTTCCATAGAGCTGTCGACCATCATGCGTAGGTCTGAACCGTCCCAGTTCTGTTCGGTTAAGACATTGTGGGCGCGAGAAAGGGCGAGGATTCGCGAATTGATCGCATCTGAAGCCTCCTCCTTCGTCTGTACCCCACGCAACGTTTGGCTGACGATGGACTGGATGGAGGCGAGCGTGTTCTTGACCCGATGGTTGAGCTCGTTGATCAGAAGCTTCTGATGGTTTTCGGCCCGGACCCGTTCGGTAACGTCCGAACCCTGTATGAAGATGTTCGTCACCTTGCCGTTGTTGTCGCGGATTGGTTGATAGACGAAGTCCGCGAAGCGCTCTTCCAAAGCGCCGTACTCGTTTCGCTTCAATAACACTCGATCCGACATGCGCTTCAACGGCTCACCAGTTTTGAAGACTTGATCAAGAAGCGCTGCGTACCCCTGTTCGGCGACCTCGGGAAGCGCCACGGCAATAGGGAGGCCAATCACGTCGCGTCCGCCGATCAGTTTCCGGTATTCCGGGTTGACCAATTCGAACCTGTGGTCGGCTCCGCTAACCATGGCCATGAACGTTGGAGCCTGGCTAAACAGGTTTTGAAGCCGCTGCGACTCTTCCATGATACGGCGTTGTGCCAAGACTCGCTCGGTGGTTTCGACCACAATTGCTACTACGCCAGCCGGTCGCCCGTCTTCGCCAGGAACGGGCGAGTAGTCGAGGTCCATCCATACTTGTTCGGGATAGCCGTTACGGTGAAGCGTTAGCTCCTGATCGCGGTAGGCGAGGGTCTCGCCTGCCAGACAGGTGTTCATGACATTGTCGTTGAAATCGGAGATTTCCGACCAGCCCTCACGGACCTTCGATCCGAACAGCGCTGGATGTCGATGTCCCGCGAAAACGGAATACGCGTCGTTGTAGATCATCACGCCATCCTCGCCCCAAAGCATAACAATTGGGACCGGGGAATGAAGGAGGAGCGCTGTCGCTGTTCGTAGAGACTGCGGCCAGGTTTCCACTCGTCCAAGCGGCGTCGTCGACCAGTCGAATTCCCGGATGATGTCTGCTGCCGCCCCTTTGTGGCCGAGGAACTCAAACGTGTCGTTCCTGTCAGTCTTATCGTTTCGCATAGATGCCGTCGTGGAAGTTAAACCTTGATGTGTGATTAGCAGTCGCCAACGCTTCATGGAAGCTAGAGTTCCCGACCTCTAGAGGACAAGTTGGGGGTCATCTGCTGGACGTATCGGCTTTTCGGTTTTTCGATGCGGGTGACGAGGCACCACTCTGGGGAGCAGCCGTTGGCCAACATTTCGCGTGGTCGTGACGTCCGGGAGAGTGCGACCGGAGGCAGCGGACCTTGCTGACCATGTCGAGTTCATTCCGAGACGCGTTTCGTGCTGTAAGCCCGGCGCGCTCGTTGCGTTAATCCACGAGACCGAGCCGTCGGGATGTCCAGGGTATACTCGTTAAGGCTTAGCCCGGTCGTACTACTACAACTAGCTCATTAAAATTAGCAATTTCGAATATTAGTATTAGTGACAGAATGTCGGCGAATCGCACGGGAGTATTGGATGAATTTCGATCAGGACGACGTGTCGCATATGGGTTTCTTCAGCTGGGTCGTGCCGGAAAACCACCTGACAGGTGACGAGACGTTCGCGCACCTGTACGGGTTCACGGTCGAGCAGGTCATCCGCGGCGTCACGGTCGAAGAGATCATGGCCAGAATAATTCCAGGCGACCGAGAGCGGGTGGCATTCGAATGCCATTCCTCGATCCTGACCGGGGCGGCGGGGCTGACGACATTCACGGTCTTTGACGGCACCCGGTACCGACACATCGCCTCGATAGGCCGTTGCCTCAAAGACATCGACGGAGTGCCTTCGTTCTACACCGGAACGGCCTTCGAACGTCCGAAGAGAGAGCCTGCCTCCGACAATGTCTCGATGGGCAACGTCTTATCCTTCCGACCCGGATCGCGCCAAGGGCAACTTGCACGTTGACGTGCTTCGACAACCCCTTGCGGACGGATCACGGCGGAGGACAAAGCACCAGTGTCGGCGAACCTGCCACGCTGTCGTTCGTGACTGAAGTACAGCCATATCAGCTGTCCCGGGTCTCCATAGCGAGGTCATGTAGTTCCAGGGTATATTTCGGATCGTGTTCAGCCGAATGGATCACGCTCATGAACGCCGCTCGCGCCACCTCCTTTTTGGTGGCGTCTGGATGACGCCCGCGCACGGCGTCAATGAGTTGCTTCGGGCTCATGCCTGGTTGAGCAAGTTCCCTGATGGTAGCCGCCATGTGCTCGATTTCTCGGAGCTTCTTTTCGCGCATGCCATTCTCCGTCGAGACTCTCTCCATCATGGCACGTCGCGGTAAGGGTTCTGTGACGGTCGTATAAATCGCTGGCCAAAGGTTGGCCGGCGGATCGAGACGAAGCCAACGTCGCGTCGAAGTCTACAAGATGGCGAAGGATGAATAAGGTTACCCGCGTCGCGAACATCGTTGCGTCTGTAGTCGCCGGTTCGAGGTCTGCGAGGCAGTAGACATCGTGGGAGTAGGCGCAAGACCCCGCTAGTCGGAAAGTGATTACCCTTCACGGCGGACCGAGAGGCGACCTCGGCGCCTTATTTTAGCTATCCCGAAGTCAGGCACGAGTGATCACGCTGCTTGGTGCGTCTTACTGGTCCATGAGGAAGCGGGGCCGCTGCTGTGTTGGTGCCCCACTTCTTCTTAGCGCTGTTTTAGCCTTCAGTGTTCACCCTCTGCGAGTAGATAAGCGAATTCGTATGTCTGTCCAAGCTCTACATCACGTATTTGCGCGAAATGGAGCTTGGCTAGATCGCAGTGTGGTCCGTTCTAAGAGATCCTTAGTAGGGTGCAATCTTGAATCCTTAAGAGCTGCCCCGGTAAGTTAGGTGTTGCTGCTGTCAAGCGTTCGTGCTTTGATTGCGTATTCATGTGAGGAAAAAAATTGACCCAATATTTGAACAGAGCTGCTGTTAGTAGCTGGGTTGATGCTAGCGCGTCGGTTCAAGCCCGCCTTGAGAAGATTTTTCAGGACAGCGGACTGGACGATGGAACGGTTGATGCCTGGACTAACGACATCATTCGTAACACATTCGAAACGGTTCCTGAGCCTCATTCCGGCCACGAGGTAAAACACGAGATTCGCTAAGAAAATCTGGTGGATCGCTGTTAGTCGAATTGCATATTGAACGCCGAACGTTGGTCGGCGTTTTGCTTTTTCGGTGGTTACTTTGGTACCTCTCACGACGGCAAAAAACTCGGATCAAAGCCAGCCGTTTGAAGAAATATTCGCCGCGCCGGCACTGCTCTCCCGATAGTCTAACAGTCCCACTCAATATCCAACCAAGGTCTTTTACCGAGCCGCTTAACCAACGATCTTTCAAGAACCGCTGGAGCGACATACTCGGACTCACGACCTGTACGCGCCAACCCCTCGGCTAGAGCGCGGATAACCCGGTGTCTCGGACCTGGCCAACAGATAGGCGACGTCTTCGACGCGGCGCGCCGGTCGCTCCATATGTCGGGCATAGGGGACACCTGCATATGCCGAGCTAGCTTCTGGATGGTCTCTTCGTCCGAAAGCATTTTCTGTCGCGAAGTCAAAAATCTCTGGAAGGACGCGTTCGACCCATCCAGCCTCCTGGGTTCCAGACCTGCGGCTCTCAATAACCGCTCCATCCCATCGACGTACTCTTCGAACCCGGACATGACCCTCGCGGCACCCTCGCCACGTATTCCATGGGCGAACCGCGTCAGCCCCTCTCGGCGGACGCTTTTCGCCTGATCGACATGGTCGAGAATCTCCTCCCGGTATCGGCGCGGTACCCATGCGCCTAGAACGGATCGAAGTGGTAAGCAACTCCCTGATGCGGTTGCAAAAGCATTGCAGTTCAATCATGATCTTACCGTCGATGAGAAAGTACTAAGACATGATGCGAAAAGCTGAACCGATTGACCTGCATGTCGGCGAGAGAATCAAGCTTCGTAGGCGTTCGATGCGGATGTCTCAGGAGAAGCTCGCCCAGGGGTTGGGCATAACTTATCAGCAGGTTCAAAAATACGAACGCGGCTCCAGCCGCGTTGGCGCAAGCCGACTCCATAATATCGCGTCAATTCTCCATGTCCAAGTAGGTTACTTTTTCGCGGATGATAGCGCTCCGATGGAGTTTGACCGACCGGTCCCGCAGCACGAGGACGCAGTCATGGATTTCGTCACTAGCCAGGAAGGCATCGAGCTAAATACAGCCTTCATTAGCCTGCTTGACGGGAGCACTCGCCAGAGCTTTGTCCGGTTCGTTGCATCATTAGCGTCCACTGCTTCGGGGAAGGTTGAGGAACGAGAAAGAGCGCCCCGCGAGTAGACATATTGCTGCATCTTACTACTTTTGGCTCCCTAACGCTCGTTGACCCTCAAAAAGGTCCTGTACCCTTGCCGCGCAAGGCACTCTTGTGTGCCGCGTATCTCGCTGCCGAGCGAAATCGCGATAGCTCAAGAGAACACCTCGCAACTATTTTATGGCCGGGCGAAATCACGACAGCAAGAATAAATCTGCGCAAAATGATTGAGCGCGTGCGGCAGTGCGAGGCGGCCGGGTGGCTAACCCCATTTCAGGTTTCGTCGACACACGTTCGAACTCGTGACGATTTGCAAGTCGACTTCAACGTGTTCGAGTCCGGCCTCGATGCGGTCCGTAAGTTGCAAGCAGTCAAGCAACTAATCGAACGACCTTTCATCGATTTCACCGACGCCCCGGCACCGCTCGCTACCTGGATAGCTAGGCGACGACAGGACTACTGGTGGCAGTTTAGAGAGACCCTCGTCGAGGCGTCGCAGCAGGCTTTAGAGAGACCCGACTGGCTCACAGTACGCGAAAGCGCGAAGCTGGTTCTTGAGCATGACCCGTCTGATGACATGGTTGTTCAACTCCTATCCACTACTCATCAAAAGATCTCAGGTTCGGGTCGGACCGTCCTCTCTTACGCTGAGCCTCGGACACCCTACGTTACGTTGATTCCAGAGCGCGGTGCCTTCGTCGAAACTGTGGCGGATCTTCCTCGATTGGTTCTGCTTCCCCCGACGCTTCACGACGATGTCGACCCGGGCCTTGCTTCTGCTTTGGTCGAGGATATCACGATAGGATTGTGTTCACTCCGCAGTGCGGCAGTAGTCGCTCCATATACGGCTGCGAAAATCAGGCACCACGCGGACAAGCTCGGCCAACTCGAAAACCATTCTATCTCCTACGTTGTCGATACGAGAATGTCTTCGGAAGGCCTGTTCGCGCAGATGGTTTTCCTACCTGCGGACGCAGTGTTATGGGCAGAGCGTTTTTCCATTGATGGCAGCACACTCGTATCCCGCCGGAAGGAAGTCGCAGCGCTTATTGTGAGCACGATCTCGGAGCATCTCGGACTGAACGTGGGCCAACTCGCGGAGTTTCGGACGCAGCCTGAGGTATACCGCTCATACCTTTCGAGTATCCAGCACCTGTCCAGCTACACGCTGCCCGGGGTTCGCCGGGCAAGGAACGCGTTCAAGGAGACGCTGAAGGTTCGCGGCGACTTTGCGCCCGCCTTAGCTGGGCTTTCACGTACGTTCTCGTGGGAATGGGTCCTGACGGCAAGAGGAGACGACGAGCTACTTGTGCACGCTGAAGCTCTGGGTAGGCAGGCGGTATCTGCGTCACCCGACCTAGCCACCGCGCACCGAGAGCTCGGTTTGTCCTTGCTCTACCGGGGAGACGTCGATGGGAGCCTTGCGTCTTTCCACCGGGCCGAACAACTTAGCCCGCATTTCGCGGATGCCCTCTGCGGCTACGCTGACGCACTTGTACATGCTTCGAGGCCCGATGACGGCCTGAAGAAGATAACCAAGGCAATATCGCTGAACCCTGAGTCCCCCGACGACTATCGTTGGATTGCCGCCGGGGCAAATTATTTCCTCGGTAACTTCGCGAACGCGATTTCTCAGATCGAAAGTATGGCCGACGGCTCGTCTGCACGCAGGCTGCTTGCCGCCTGCTACGCTATGGCGGGCGATCGATCGAAAGCGAAGATGCATCGACTGCGAGCGCAACAGCTCAATCCTTCCTTCGAGCTCGAGAAGTGGTTGTCTGTGCTTCCTGTTAGGGAAACGTGGCAAAAAGAGCTT
Source organism: Rhizobium sp. Leaf306 (assembly GCF_001423425.1). Lineage (GTDB taxonomy): Bacteria > Pseudomonadota > Alphaproteobacteria > Rhizobiales > Rhizobiaceae > Neorhizobium > Neorhizobium soli. The sequence continues at coordinate 1,512,601 of NZ_LMNX01000001.1, read as the reverse complement.
TACAGGGAAGGCCTGCTGAAGGCTGGCTTCAGGTAAGATTCCAACCAACGAGAATGGAGTATGAAAATGTCGAAGATCGTCGTTATCGGTATCCCAGGGGAAAAAGGGCTGTACATGGCAGACTTGGAAGTAGGAACGATCGTAGCATTCGACCCTCCGGCGACTGGTGCTTTGGCCGCCGCGAACGACCTCCGTAAAGCAGGCGGAACCGTCGTGAAGGGCATCGATTTCGCAGTCGCTATACACTCGACCGAGGCCGCTTTCTCCGGCGTTTTCGACGGCTGAGAAAGTCCGTGGACAGGGCATATCCTTCCGCTGAAACCTTTCGTCGGGTCTCGTCGCACTTCGCTGATTATGGCATCACGCGAATAGCACGCCAAACTGGTCTGGACCGTCTAGGTATTCCGGTTTGGTGTGCGTACACCCCGAATGCGAGGTCTATCGTTGTCGCTCACGGCAAAGGTCTTACGGATGACGACGCCAGGACCTCGGCGGCGATGGAAGCGTTGGAACGGGCCGTTGCCTGTGACCTACAGCTCAGCTCAATTACAACGAGCCAGTTGGAGCTCATGCGGAGGGGCCAACCGCACGACCTTTTGCCCGAACTGCTGGCGGCGGGGCGAGACGTCGGTGGAATAGATGAAGATCTGGAGTTCGTCGAGGCGCGGCATCTTATCTCGCGCGAAGCAGTACTCGTTCCCAGCGAAGCGGTGTCCCTCGATCGAACAACTCCCGATCCTCGCTACTGGAAGTCATCGGACGGGCTTGCATCGGGAAGCACGGAAGAGGAGGCTATCTTTCATGGCTTGCTTGAACGGATAGAGCGTGATGCGACGGCCCTTTGGCACGTTAAGTCGCCAGCGGCGCAGGATGAATTGGCGATTAACCCTGACGAGTTCGAGAGCAAAATCATTGATGAGCTTGTCGCTAAGATGCGCGATGGCGGCGTATCGCTTCGACTTTTCGATGTCACAAGCGATATCGGCATTCCGACCATTGCCGCCTACATCGGTGAGACCCGCGTTTTGACTACGGGATCACCGCGATACGTCGACGTCACTTTCGGATGCGGGACGCATCCGGACGTCTCAAAGGCTGCGGTGCGTGCCATTACCGAAGCCGCCCAATCCCGTCTGACATACATCGGTGGCGCGAGAGATGACGTCTATCCGGAAACGTATCTGCGACCTCTGCCGGATGCTATAAGGCGCCTGATGATGGCCCGGCCGTGCGCGCTGTCACCGAGCAGAACCGTTATCGGGTCAAAGTCGGTTGTAGATCTCCTAGCACAACGAGGTCTTTCCAGGATCTACTCTGTCCGGCTATCTGATCCTGAACTACCATTTGTCGTCGCCAAGATCCTTGCACCGGAACTTGAAAATCCGCCCGGCGAACGAAAGTTTAGGTATGGGGCGAGGGCAGTCGCTGCAGTGTTGTCACAATGAAGGTCGTTTTTGTCGGCCCTAGCTTACCCAACGCCAACGATCTTAGTGGTCACCCAATCGAGATCAGACCGCCTGCGGTTCAAGGTGACATGCTGCGAGCTGTCCGTGACGGAGCGACGGTAATCGGCTTGATCGACGGTGGGTTCGAATACACGGCCCCGGTATGGCACAAAGAGATCCTTTATGCGCTATCCCGACGAGTGGCAGTCGTCGGTGCTGCCAGTATGGGTGCCTTGCGTGCAGCGGAATGTCAGGCGTTCGGCATGGTTGGAGTAGGTGGGATCTTCAATGACTACGCTTCTGGCGAGCTGGTCGATGATGCTGAAGTAGCATTGCTTCACGGCCCCATGGAATATGGGTTCAGACCGATCACGTTGCCGATGGTCAACATCCGCGCGACGGTCAAGGCTCTTGAAAATCGGCAGACCTTCACGGCAGCGGAGGCATACGAGCTTGAAACAATTGCCGGAACGCTGTTCTACAAGCTCCGGACCTGGACGGGACTACACAATCATTGCGAGAAACTTGGTCATGCCGAGGCCAAAAAACGTTTCGAGGTGTGTCAGGACCAGTATGTCGACCAGAAACGGCTGGACGCCTTGACACTGCTAGAAGTCGTTAGAGATACCGAGCAGGGTGCATGTGTCCCTTGGTCGTTTCAATCGACCTCTTTGTGGCGGGACTAGACCCCGGGCACAGGCATTCGTTGTGTCACGCTCAATTCACGCCTGGGTCGAAGCGGTCAGCGTTATGGTTGATGCGAAATGGAGAATCGCATGGCCCAAAACATTGACGACCGACATGACGAGCTTGCAGCTCTCGCCAGATTGGTGATCTACGCACGAGGTTGCGCAGAACTCATTCAGGCGAAAGATGTCGAAGAGCGACTGGTTTACGCTCTCGATGCTATCAAATCAGAGCTTGGCGACGCGCGCGATGCAAGTCTTGTGGACTTCTTTGAACCTTCAAATACCCCATCGACAATGCAGTAGAGCGGCCATTCAAGCTTACAACAGCAGCGCCAACACCAGTGCTACAGCACGTTAGGTAGAGACGGAATATGCCACAATATCAATATCGTGTTCGAGACAAAGCAAGACGTGTGCTTGCCGAAAACGCCATCGTCGAACGAGATATAGGGTCGGCTTGTCGATCTATATCGGCTGCAATAGCACTGTTCGTCGGAAGCCGGGGTGGCGAAGAAGGTGCGGTAATCGAACTTGACGATCCAGACGGGACGACCGTTGTCCGATTGAGCCTCAGTGGGGAGGAAGCCGCGCGGAGCCACTAGGGATTAACTGAGGACATTACGGAGTTGAGTTGTGAACGCCGGATTCGAACCAGCCCGAGGAGATGGCGTACGATAGTAGATGTGTCATGACCACAAACAGCTGATGTCCGTGCCGTACTTCGAATCAGCGCCGGACAACCAGTGTTCAGTACAATCGTGAGATTCGGTTTGATCTCTACGGCCTCCCAACTTGAAGTGCCGCCCCTTAGAAACGGAGACGTCAGCCTCGACTGGATATGACAACCTTCCTAAGGATCGCAGGAAGTCCCGGACGCGATTATTTCCCCTGGACGGGCTTCTTCTTAGCAGGCGCGATGCCGAGTTCCCTGTTAAGCTTTTTCTGAGCGAGCTTCCGCGCCCGGCGAATACCTTCGGCCTTCTCCCGCGCACGTTTTTCGGATGGCTTCTCGTAGTGCTCGCGACGTCGCATCTCCCGCAGGACGCCTTCCTGCTGCAGCTTCTTCTTCAGAAGGCGCAGCGCCTGATCCACGTTGTTGTCTCTGACCTGTATCAGCATGGTTGCTCCCTACGCGCTGCTCTGTCGACCGATCTCTATAGCCACATACCTGAAGGGGATTCAATCTTGACGTGATCCTTGTCCAGCATAGTGCGCGCCGCAGCTCCGCTGATCTCCGTGTAATGGCTGTTCGAGTGTCGGTAAGGTACAGCTCTTGGTGATCTGCGTCTCCTTAATGTCGACCTTGGCGTTCTCGGCGGCCGCACTACCTCCAGTCGGGAATAAAGAGGTAGATATGAAGGTTCAGAAATTCAGTCTGTCCGACGCCAAACTGGTCAAGTCTCCTGGACAGGATGCCGATATCTTTGTCGGAAATCTGATCGACGAAAAGGATGGTGGCCCTGTTACCATCGGATACGGCCGCTACGCTCCTGACCAGTCGCTTACAGAGACCATGGCCGTCCACGACACCATGATCGTCCTAAAAGGGAGGCTCTCGGTTTCTACGGGGGACGGAACCGTAACGGCGGGACCTGGTGACATCGTCTACATGCCCAAAGGCGAGGCCGTGACGATCACGACGGAGGGCGAGGGCGCGCTGACGGCCTACGTTACCTATCCTCACTGGGCGGAGGCGCATGAAAGATGACGGGAATGGCACCATCGCCGAAAGGCTGGGCGACGTTCGCCTGGCAGTCCGACTACGGTCAGTTCTACCTTGTGGACAGGGAGGACGAGGCTTTCGAGGCTCCCGTGGAGATCACGCCGGAGATGGAGGCACGCAGTCTATGCGTGACGCCCAATGGCCTGGTGATCTACACCCAGTCCAGCCTTCAGCAACATATCAGGATCGCTATCTACGACAGCGAACCCGAGCATCCCGTCACCGAGCCCATGAGCGGCAATCTGTGGACGCGAATAGAGCAGACCCAAGCCTCGTTCCCTTCGATGTCGTTCGGGATACTCAGCCCCTCGTTGCCCGATCCTTTGCCGTACGGCCCGATCTTCCTCGTGGGTAGCACCGACTGCGTGGTCCAGATCAACTGGATGGAATTCCAGGGCGACAGGGATGACAGCGTCCCGGCCGATCCGGACATCATCGATATCGCGATTTGGCCAGTCGTTGCTACACGAAACTATGCAGTGGAAGAACTAGGCGCTGAACTGACGCAACCTCTGGAAGCAGCTCTTGCCGACGAGACCGTTGACGGATCGATGACCATGCCAGCCGATCCGGTGCGGCAAGAGTGATACAGGTGGCGGGAAGCGTCACGCTGACGTTAAACGGCCGCGCTCCCACTGCTTACGAAGTAGCCGCCGACCCAGGAATAGACGTTTGTCGCGCCGACGAGACTTGGTCCGCGGTAGGCTAGTGCCGGGCCGCGGAACTTGATGAATCCTCATGAGTTATCGCGACAGGTCAACAAAGGAGGTTCGAAATGGCAACGACTTCTCGCGGACGAAACCAAGACCGGGCGCGTGTCGCCGCAGGTCAGGATCACGAAGTGGCTTACGAGGCCAAAAAGCAGGGCGTGCCGAAAACGAAGGTCAAGGATGCCGTCAAAACGGTCGGCAACAGCCGGAGCAAGGTTGAAGGCAAGCTCGAGAAATGAGCGGTGGGCAAGCGCAAAGTCCTGTCTCGACCCAGAAGGATGGCGACAGCAGCCCTTCGTCGATGTACGAAGTCCAGCGTGCTGAAGTATCGCTGATGGTGACGAAGGACAGTGGGCTTCGGGCGAAGGCAGAAATTACCAACCGAGGCCTTCTCTCTGTCGCGGTTCTGGTCTCGTCCATCCTGCTTTCGACTGCGGTTCTGGTCCACGTCGCGATTACCGCCGATCGTCGGCGGCGCTAGTCTTCGAGCCGGGCCGCTGGATAAGAATCGATCGAAGAAAAGGGAGGTTGGTTGGTGCCCTACGTCAAGGTTGAAATCGCCAAAGGAATTGCCACCGTCGATCAAAAACGAGCGGTTATCAGAAGAATGACCGAAGTGCTTGTCGAAGAACTGGGTCGCAATCCGGAATACGTCTTCGTCGTGATCGACGAGATAGACACCGACAATTGGGGCAGGAAAGGTGTCACGCTTACCGATCTCTGGCAGCAGGATAAACCGGAAACTGACACCCCCTAGATCGCGAAATTAGACGTGTGGCGTCTTTCCGAAGACGCCACACGTTTTCAGGTCAGTTGGCCTTTATCGTGCGATCTGGAGTGAGTTCCCTTGATCGAGAGACATCCTGGCACTTCAGGCGCCAGCAGGTCGTGTTTCTCCGCATATGCCACGAAGAGTCCCTGGGCAGTCTCGACAACAACAAATCTCAACATTAGTCCGTGGTTGGCTTTAACGTAGTTCGAGCCGAGCACAGCTCCATCGCAGCAGGCCGCGATGTGAATATCGTATTGATCGGGAGAGAAAACGATATCGGGGTCGGCGCTGTATTGAAGCTTGCCGCCGATCAACTCAAACTACCTAGTCTCGCGCAATCCGCGATTCACGGCACGCAAAGTGCTGATCAGATCGCTGGCGGAATTATAATGGCTTCACAGACTGGTTTTGTCGAAAAGAATGGTGCCTACGACCAAGTGTTTGCGGAAGCGGAAGCATTTCGGCGCAATGTATCCGCCGCTGAAGAAGCTTTTAAGAAGCAACAATTTCGGTCGGCTCATCGGTTTTATGGCGAAGCAATGAAGGTCGCCCCCCCCCGAAGGCCGAGGGACAGCACGTCTACGATTACGTCGTATCAGGCTACATCGCGTACTCGCTTTCAAGCGATGGTTCAGGGCTCCGAAATATACTGGATCGATGTGACTCTGAGTTCATTTCTCACATGGATGAGAGGTTGAAGTTTGTCATTGCAGAAGCCTATCAGGAAATCGCAAGAGGTCCCGAAAGAGACCAGCAAGCGGGCATGACGCTCGCACGCGCGGATGCATGACAGGGCCCATTGGCGTCGGGCTTGGCGGCCGGTTCAAACCATGCGCCGCCCGTCTAGACTGTCTCCGGCCAGACAGGTAGGACAGAATTTTACGGCTGCAGGTGCCAGCGCACGAGGCGTAAAGGCCATATCACCGAGCGTCAGTCGATGCCTTCCTGGCTTTGATATCCTGCGCGTAAGAAGTTCGTCCTTCGTGTCGGGAAGGAGTTCCGCGAGCCTGCAAATGGGTTCATCGTCGGCGCAAATGACCGCATCCAAACCTATGCCGACATCCGAGCAGAAACCGCGGAGGGAGCCTCTACCGTTCGCGCCCGCCGTGTGGAAAAGGTAGCTGGTGAGCACCTCGTCCTAGAAGAACGGAACGTGGAGTAGCCCGGTCATGTCGCCCCTTCCCGGTCAGCCTGTGCCGCGCTCTTAGTCCTCTTGCCCTGACGAGGACCATCGTACGGTGGGGGGGTTCGGTTATGGACCTGCTGCTGTCCATACGGAACATCGGTTTCGCGTACTTCCACTGGAGGGTTTTCTATTGTGCACTGCTAAGCGGTGACGTGCATAGTCGCCGTGCGAAGGTACAAACGGTGACGACAGACACAAACCCGGCTGACGAAGCGGCCACGTGCCGTTGCTGATACGGGCTTTTGAGATGCACCTACGAGGCAGAGCTCCCAAAGCTCGCGATTATCGTTTCCGCCGTGGAAGCCCGCGTTAAGCAGTCCCGCAATATCAGGTTGAAATTGTCGTGTGTGGACGCATTAAGTACCGAACCGAGTTGGGGGTTTAGATGAGCTTTGCATACCGCTTAATCGTCGCCGTTGGCCTGGCCAGCGCCGTCGACGTTGACTGCCGTGCCGAAGAACCTGTCTCGTCCGGGACGGGTTTTGCGGCGACAGCCGACGGATGGATACTCACCAACGCGCACGTGGTCGAGGATTGCGGACGCATCGAGGTGAAGGGGAAGGGTGACGCGACGGACACCAGAACCGACGCGATCAACGACCTGGCGGCATTGAAGATATCACCGGCCCCGTTGCTGCAGCCACTCGTTTTCCGGAACTCGCCGACGAGGCTGGGAGAAGACATCGTTGCAGTAGGATATCCGCTCGCCACGCTTCTCGCCGACTCGGTCAAGATCACGACGGGCAACGTTAACGCTCTTGCAGGTATCCGGAACGACACCAGATATATCCAGATCTCCACGCCGATCCAGCCCGGCAACTCCGGAGGCCCGGTCGTGGACCGCGCCGGAAACCTTATCGGAATCACCAGCGCGACCCTGTCGAAGAAGACGGCCGACGAGATCGGCATCACCGCCCAGAACGTGAACTTCGCCATCCGGGCATCAGTCGCGGAGCTCTTCATGCAGTCTCAGAGCCTGAAGGCACAGGCCGCCGATCCCGCTGCCGTTTCGGGATCGCTCTCGACTGCCGATCTCGCCGACCGGGTAACGCCGTCTGTCTTCCAGATCCTGTGCTATCCCAAGGCCGCGTCAAGAATCGCTGCGGCTCCGGAGACTCCGCCCGCCATGGGCAGCCCGCGTTCGGCCAGCTCGGTAAACCTCGCAACAGACGGAGAATCCGAAGCGACGCTCGAGGTTCCGAGAGCCCTTAGCGGGTACGTCCGTCACCCCAAGGGAGCCTCTCCGGTGAAGCAGGCGGCGAACGCCGACGCCAAAACCCTACGCTACGCGCCCAATGGCAGCGCCGTCGAAATAACGGAAACGTCGGGCGACTGGTACCGGGTCAACGTCGGCGGGGCCAGCGGCTACATGCATTACTCATGGGTGCGAGTGAGCCAGTTCGACGAGCCAGGTGGCGAGGGGCGGTTCGTCCAGGTCAAGAGCTTCAGGACGCTGGCTGACGCCCGATCATTCATCAGGGGATCAGCTGTTCCGCTTGCGGCCCACCTGGCGGCAAGCGGCTGGATCGCGGTGACGCTGCCGGACGTCTACGAGGAGCGGCAGGCGAAGGACCTGTCGGAAGCGTTAAAAGCGAGGGGACTTATCGCAGCGGACGCGATGGTCACGTTCGGCAATACATATGTCCGCAAAGTATGTTGCGACTGAAAACAGGGAGGGCAGAGACATGTTCAGGAAACCCGTGATCGGGATAGGCGCGCTATTTGCCGCAGCTCTCGCGCACCAAGCCAGTGCTGCCGAAGACCATTCGATCTATTACGGTTCCCGCGCGGGGATGCATCTGACGACGGTCTCGAAATCGGGGATCGGGACGGCGAGCGCGGTCATAGTTGTCAAGCACACGCCAAAGGACGCCAAGGCGTATTGCGTGGGGTACGAGCAGGACAACTCGATGGCATGCGTCAAACGCGCGATGGCGGAGGTGAAGGTCGGCGACCGCGTTACCGGGAACTGCAGGAAGGCGACCTGGACAGACATGTACGGCCAGTCATTCGCGTTCGAAGGCGCGATGAAGTCCGCCGACACCTTCGTCGATTATGCCGTCCGGGACCTGAAGTCGGGCGAGATCCTCGACGGTTCGTCCGCATCCGGCTACCCGGTGCAGCTCACGATCTTCCAGCAGCTCTGCCCCGGCGTCGCCAAGTGACAAGGGGAAGGGGAGGCTGTTGTTGGGCCCCACGACTGCTGGTTTTGGCCGCTCTCTTTGCCGTCTCGGCGCGCGCTGCGGACATTTCGTTCGATGGTATCCGGAACGACAGTCCGAAAGAGGTCCGGTTCCGGCTGCGTGGCGAGATCGCGCAAGGGGACGTGCAGCGTCTGGACGCGGCGCTCGTGGCGTCCGGCTTCAGCTATTCACAGGACCCGTGGCGCCGGATCGTCGTCTCTCTCGACAGCCCCGGAGGCTCCTACCACGAGGGACTGGATCTGGCTCTTGCCTTCCGGAAGCGCGGCCTCGCGACCGTCGTCCACTCGGGCGACCAATGCATGTCAGCGTGCGCCATCGCGTTCCTCGGCGGGACCGCGCTGCCCAAGGATCCTGAACAAGCCCGCGACAAGGACCCTCTGCCTGATCAGCTTCCCGACAGATCTCTGGAACCGCGAGCCGTCCTCGGGTACCACGCGCCGTATCTCGCGCTCACTGGGGAGCGCTACGATGCCTCCGTCGTCGCGGATGCTTATCGGTCGGCCGTGCTGGCGATATCAAGGCTGATCGCTGTCGCCGACAAGCTCTACGTCGTCCCGGCTGAACTCCCGAGACTTCTTGCGCCGACGAAGGACGAAATCTTCGTCGCCGATGACGCGGACAGCATCCGGGTTCTCGGAATCAAGTACGACGAACACTCCTATCAGATGCGCGAAAAGCCCGGCATAACGACGTCGATGATCGTAAACGGGTGCGTCAACCGCTACTACCACCTTGCGAGGCGGAGCAGCATGCAAGGGTTCGCGACCGCCAAGGCCACGATGGAGGAGTTTGTCGAAGGCTCCGAACTTCTGGAGAACGGAGAAGACAAGATCGCTTTTGGGAAGCGGCCTTTCAGGAAGGGAACGATCCAGACCTGGGTGGCCTACCTGCCCATCGCCAAGACCGCGGACGGCAAGAACTTCGTGTGGTGTCTGTTCGGGCCTGAGCCGTCCGACCTCAAGACGTTCTACAAGGCTGCTGGATCGATCGAGGAACTGTTTCCCAGTTTCGGCGGGAAGCGCGACTTCCTGACCCTTTCTTCAGGAGACGACCTCATTCAGCTGTCTACGGGAGACTGGATCCAGGATGAGGTTCGTGACATCGACCTGGTGCCACCGTACACCAAGCTTCACGATGTGCCGACCGTCCTGGAAAGATACCTGGCGAACGAGCAGGTCCTGAACTGGAGATCGCGTTGAGGAGTGGTAGGGGAATTCGGCAGGCAATAATGTCGGCGGTGCTGGTTCTCTGCTGCGCTTTTGCCGCGAAGGCGGAGAACACGCCATGCAGCGGCAGGAAGAGTGGCATAGCGGCGTGTCAGGGAGAGACCTTCATCTGCAATGACGGGTCCGTTTCGGGCAGCAAACGGTCTTGTTCGGCATATATGGGTGCGGCTTCGGGCCTCATCGGAAGCCCAGGAGCTCAGATGACACCTGCCTTGAGCTCAGAATGTTCCTGTCGGTTAGGCACTTACTGCACTGGCCCGCGTGGTGGGCGCTACTGCATGACGGACGGAGGAAAGAAGAGCTATCTGAGCAATTGAAGGCGGGCCATGCTGTTGTTGGACCGCGCCTGGATGACCGTAAACCATGGACTTGAAGGGCTGTAGACGTGGCAAAGAGCAAAGCGAAACGGAGGCCTACGAAACGCGCCGTCTTAGAATGCATTTCCTTGCACAATGACCGATCAAGTCGGGCTGCGCAGTCGACACAGGGAGTTGTTGCTCGTTGCGTTCTACGGATTACTGCGTCCGACAGGTGTTTCGAGGCAAAATACAGAGCATTACGTCACCTTATCGCAGGGTAGGTAAAACCTCACGCGACATGAACCCAATGAAGCCTGCCTGGTCACGCGATACGTTGTGAACATAGATCTCTTCGAAGCCGAGGGATTCCGCATCTGCGATCATGTCGAGCAACTCGCGCCCTTCGGTGACCAGTGGGATGACGCCCTCGATCTCATCAGGCTCAAAATCTTTCGTCAGCTCATCGAAGTCCCCGGGAGTGCGGAGATCGGCCAGAAGGTGGGGCGGGGCAGCGGCGTTACGCCATTGTTGCCAAGCCGCTATCCGGGCCTCATCCCTGGTCTCGCTCCAGGATACCTGAAGCTGGAGCGCCATAGGTTTTCCAGATCCGCCATTGCCGGCAAAGCTCTCCACAATCATCCGGAGTTCCGCTCTCGGCTTTCGGACGGTGATCAGTCCGTCGGCCCACGGGCCCAGCCACGCCGCTGTCTCAGGCGTGAGCGCTGCCCCGTATAAACGGGGCGGCGTCGCTGGAAGAGACCAGAGCTTCGCGTCGTCGACGTCGAACCACGGATGGTGCGCGGTAACCGTGTCGCCTCTGAACAAAGCCCGCAGGATGTCAGCCGACGCTCGAAGTCGCGCGTTGCGCTCGTCCTTCGAGGGCCACCCCGATCCCACAACGCTCTCGTTCAACGCTTCGCCACTACCGAGCGCGATCCATGGCAGACGGCTGGGAAACATCTCTGCCAGCGTTGCCACGAGATGCGCAAGCACCACAGGATGATAGCGCCAACCTCCAGGGATCGCGAGGCTGCCGAACGGCAGTGTCGTCCCGCTCAAGGCCGCGCCGAGCCATGCCCAGTTGTTGCCCGAGTTCCCTTGGCGCTCGCTCCAGGGCGCAATATGATCCGATGTCATGGCCGCTTGAAAGCCAGCCTGTTCCGCAGCCTTTACAAGCGCAAGCAACTCACTCGGGGGAAACTGTTCGTGGGAAGCATGGTAACCGATGATCATTCCGCAGCACCCCGGTACCCTGTCATGACGGGGATCACTGGAAGAGGACAGGGTACACCTGGAACATTCCTCCTGACCGCGAACACGTGACCGGAGAGAGGCGCAGTCTCAAGAGCAGAACTGTCCATGCCGTCGTACGCTGTGGTGATGAATAGGGTTTGCAGATTGTCGCCGCCGAAAGCGCAACTCGTCACGTTCGGTACCGAAACCGGGATCCGCTCCACCTCGTCGCCGCGCGGCGAGTAAACCGCGACGCATGAGCCGCCGTAAATCGCCGCATAGACGTTTCCTTCCACGTCAACCGCAAGCCCGTCGGGGTTCTCGCCTTCGAGCTGTACGAACACTCTCCTGTTTGCAATAGCGCCGCTCTCGGCGTCGTAGTCGTACCGCCAAACGATACCGCGCGCAGTGTCTGCATGGTACATGACCGTGCCGTCAGGACTCCAGCCCTTGCCATTGGCATTCTCATAACCATCCTCGACGTCGAGCAAGCCCTCGCTCGTCAATCGATAGAGTGCTGCAGTTCCGGACGGATCTTCAGATGTGTCTATCGTTCCGACCCAAAGACGTCCAAGCGGACCGCATTTACCGTCGTTCAAGCGATGGTTCGCAGGGAGATCAAGCTCCGCGATCAGTTCCTCTCTGCCGCTGTGGAGATCAAGCTGGTATATTCCGTCGGCAAGGCCTGCGATGATCCTATGTTCTGACCGTGCCGGGAACGCAAAGCTCACGGGCAGGCGGGTATCGACATGCGACAACTCTTTTCTTCCCATATGATAGATATAGATTTTCTGTCCGAGGATGTCTGTCCACAACAGACGACCGCTATCGTCCCAGAACGCAGCTTCGCCTAAGCGGCAACGTGGTAGCTCAAGATCGATGGGTGTCGGGATCGCCATTATGTCTTGCCCTGTAATCAGTTTCGCAGACAACTCGGCCAAAACTCGTCGGTTCCCTGTACCTGAGGACTGGAACGGGCGCGGGGGCTGCCGAAAAACGGAAAGTCCCAATACCGACTTGCGCCGGCACTCTGATCGGATGTAGCAACTTAGGTTAACGACAAGAAGGCAGGTTTCCGAAGCCAGCAGAACTTTCCCTGGGAGAGCATGAAGACGGGCCTTGGCGGGCGAGGGGTCCGATCTCCATCATGCTAAACGGCTCGCGATCGAGATTGAACGTCGCTAGGGTATGGGACACAATCTCGCTTCATAGGCCAGGCGGACGACGCGCGACTGTATGAGAACAAGTATTTCGAAGCGCACTTCATTATGAGGGTAGACAGCATGCTTCGCGAGCAGCTCTCACGCGCAAGGATTTCGTCGAACACCAACGGACAACATCGGAGCAGGTTGAGCTTTTGTTGCGCCATTAAGGTGGCAACAGGAGAAGAAAGTCCCAGCGTCGCTCCTCTTGGAGGCACATAGGACCAGGATGCTCATGATCGTCGCAGACAGAGGTGTAGCGCGGCGATTGCTCGACAGCGATCGTAACGCAGATTAGAGGTTAGAGGCTCGTGAAGGTCGCGCTCGGCATAGACGCCGCATGGACGGAGAAGGCGCCGAGCGGTGTCGCTTTGATAGCCGATTACGGAGACGGTTGGAACCTTGTCGATGTGAAGGCATCCTACGCGGCATTTCTCGGCGGCAGCGATGCTGTACCAGTCCTCAGGCATCGTGGAAGCATCCCGGATGCTAAGGCAATCGTCGAAACCGCCTCCGCCAAGGCTGGCGCTTCTGTCGACCTGGTGGCGATAGACATGCCCTTGTCGATGGCCCCAATAGTAAACCGTAGGACCTCCGACAACATGATCTCGGCTGCGTATGGTTCCAGACATGCCAGCACCCATACCCCGAGCGCGGCGCGCCCCGGTCGGCTTAGCGATGAGTTGCGGGTCGGGTTAGATGCAGTCGGGTATCCGCTGGCCGTGTCCGCATTCGGTGGCCAGGCGCTCATCGAGGTCTATGCGCATCCGGAGCTGATGGAGCTGACTAACGCCGATCGGCGGCTTCCATACAAGCAGTCGAGGATCGGGAAGTACTGGCCCGATCTCGTAGCCGGCATGCGTCGCCACAGACTGCTGGAAGTGTGGGCCGAGATCATCCAACAACTCGATGCAGAGATAAAAGGAGTTGCGGCAGCGCTGTCGTTGCCTTCGGTCGACGCACGAGTGTACGAGCTCAAGGCATTCGAGTATGCACTGGACGCGGTCGTGTGCGCGTGGGTCGGTGCCTGCGCCTTGGATGGAAAGGCGAAACCCTTTGGTGATCGCGAATCCGCTATCTGGGTACCTGCCCTACGTTAGCAGTAAGATAAAAGCATTCAGTTGGCCTTCGAGAGATCAACGGGCGTGAGCGCTTCTTTAATTAGTGTTCCGAGAACGTTGTGAACAAACTGCGCGGTGCTGAGGCTCATCCGCATCCGGTTGGTGACATCAGCGATTGCCGGATCTTTTCCATCGGTGATGCCTGCCGCGAGGGACAGGTAGACCAGTCCGTTCAGTTGACGAGCTTCCACAATGATGTCGGCGAAGGTAACAGGCACGCCGCTGTCCCGAATATCAAAGTTGTCGTCCCCTATCCCAATTTGTCGGCCGCTCGTAATCGTCACGCGCCTATCTAATTTCCCACTCATCTTCGTCTCTTTGTATTAATTGCCGTGCTTGCCCTGAGACCAACTATCTCACCCTTCGGATATCTAACATGGCTCGCTTGCGCGGGGCTTCTCCAAGGAGAACGGGATGCCAAGAAACAACGGGTACGTTTCCAGACCTACGTCCGAACGAGGCTTGCAAGTCTATGAAGATGGCAGAACATCACCTGGCGAAGGTATCGATGTCTTGTATATGTCCCGGGTTTCTTCGCCAGAAGTGCCGCGGTTTCAGAGACGGAAACGTCAGCCGTGTTCATGAATTCAAACCATCATACCGATCTACAGGAACTCCCATGCGATCACTTCGCTTGGAATGGATTCTTCTTCGCAGGCGCGACGCCAAGTTCCCGATTCAGCTTCTTCAGAGCGAGCCGGGCTAGAGCCGCCCAGAGATGCCTGTAACCTGTTCAACACGACATGTCGAAGGCATGGCGACCGTTGTTTCCGCTTCCGACAACGCTTTCCCATGGACCGTTCTAGCAAACGTAGTTCGACCGACGGCTTCATAGGCGAAGCACAGGGAGCCCTGATCCGGCGACGTATACCAAAACAAACCGCTGGGCCAACCGTTGTCGAGAACGTGAGCTGGGAGATCGTCGCGGCGGATGAGGAGTTCGGTCTTTTCCATCAGTTTCGCGGCTATCGCGTCCCACTCTTCCTGCTCGAAGCGCATTTCCATGCCCGGCATCAATTCTGCGTCGTGGTCGAAGATCCGGAGTGTGTAACTCGACGAAGTAGATGCGCCAGCCCGGTCGTACGATACGACCAAGTAAGGCTCGATCCCTTCCAAGTCACCGATTTTCAGCCACCGCCCGATTATGGCGACCTGTGCGCTTCCTTGCGCGAAATTTCGCTCCACTTGCTCCAATATTTTCGTAGCGTGTTTGTTCACATAGCTCCAATGCACGCCCGCGCAGACCTCGGCGTCATCAACGAACACTCGGATTGAACCGGGTGTAACGACGATCGCAATATCCTCAGTCCCTACCAAAAGCCGAGCAATGAACTTCACCGGACCACTCATAGGGGCATCAATCATATTTCTTGCAGACGCAACATCGGTGAGCATGAATGTCATTGTCGGTTTCCTTTTCCTCCCCATGCTGATCCGGATTTTTCGCGATTGCAATCCTATTCCCCTACGGAAGACGTAGCCCCGGGATCTGTCAATGTCGTTTGAGTGTATTTCGGCATGCAAAATTGACCCTTATCGGGGTGATCGGCATCCATTTTTGTATACCGATGGACAGCCTACTGCACGGTTCTGCTCAACTGGTCCATTGCATCGGCGTCTCCCTGTGGCATCTCGGCACGGAGCTGCTCAAGGAACACTTCAGCCGTTGTTGTCTCCACGATTTTTGACGACCTCATTTCGGCAAGTAACCTGTCGGATGGAACGAGGCCGCCCTTGTCCTCGAAAAGAGCGTCAATGCGTCGATTTTGCTCGGCCATACGTGCCCGGAACAGGTTTTGAGCCTCTTTCAAATGCTTTGGCAGTTTCGACATCGGGGTCCTCCAGCTCATGACACTGGACAAGTATCGAGGAGCTCTGAACGATTCCGCTGTCCGATCGATAAAGTTGGCTGGAACTCGGGATTATTGCGCTTGGCATAGATTACGTAGTCACCCCAGCGCCTGCTAGGTCGTCGAGGTCTACTCGAAATGCTCGTGTTCATCCGAACTGACGAACGACCCGATCTTCGGGGTGGCGAGCGCCCGTTCCACGCGACCGACGCGATCGTCGGCGGTAGACGTGGACGTCATCGGAGTAGGCTGCTATCCCCGCAACGCGAGGACCTCGCTACTCTGGGTTCTGCTCGAAACTTGGCGGAACTATCGAAAGCCGATCATGGTGCCGGGGACGAGCTGTCACCACGGCCATCCCGTGCATCACGGACGGTGTCCGGCCTCGACAAGGGCGGCTAGCTTAGACATGTGCTGGAACGAGTGATGTGGCAGCTTTTCACAGCGCCGATACCCCGGTGTATGCTGGTATCCCATCGTAGACCGACCGCCTTGGCATAGGCCTTTCATCAGGAGAATGGCCTCATACGCTCGGACATGTCGGTCGACCCAAATCTGGCGGCGGAGCTTGCGTCTATACGTTGAAGTCCTGCAGCTTAGCCCGTTAGGAAATCCGCCTCCACGAGAGAGTTCTTGCGTCAAGAGTTCAATGGAGACCATCAGATGGCAGCGACCGAACGAAGGCGATAGGGGACTGAGACGGACGTCGCCTTCCACCTCGATCTCGTCCAGAGGGCCAAATACCTGGCCGTTCGCTCCTTGCGGCCGAAGGAATACTCGGTCAGTCTTGGAAGTAGTAAGAGATCCGATGAGGCAAACAGTGCAATACGATCACGCTCGCGAGGAACGACTGGAGGTATATTACCGGAGGCAGACGGCCTCGCTAATGAGGAAAGATGCTGCGCTCAAAACGGTCGATGAAGCCCTTGGCCTTACGCAGGACGTCAGGCTTCCCAGGTTCTCGGTCGAATTCAGGCTTAGCGAGGATGTCGAATACATGCCGGGCCGTTGGGGGCTGGCGTCGGGGCTCGGTACGGCTTTCGAAAACTACGTGGCCCGGCTATGCGAGATGGAAAAGGTCCGCTTCGCAAACGGCGTCGTCGGCGGCCTTATGCCCGCCCATCATAAGGCTTTCCACGACGTAGTCGAAGCGGCGGAGACGCTGGAAAGGCTCGGGTGGCCTGTCAACTGGCAACAGAACGTCCAAACCATTTTAGAACCTACGGAATACGGTCTTCGCGACGGGAAACTCGTTGATCGTTTCGTGGGTCAACCAGAGCACACGACGCTCGGCGATGAGTTGCTTTTGCTCGGAACAGTCACGTTCTATCAACAGAACCGTTCGGCGGACGGCTTGACCACACCTTTCAAGGCCAGGGTGATGACTGCGACGAACCGGGCACTGCACGAAGCCACACAAATTCTCCTGCGCAATGACCAGGGCGACTTGCCAGCGCGCTTTACGTATTCCAGCGAGTGGTTGCCCGGCAAATCCGGTAGGTCGTATAGGATCGCAGTCTAAGAGGCCTCGTAGCCGCGTTGCGGGAGGGCCACTTGCCTGAAGACAAGGTACTGGTTTAATCAGTAGACGGATCCGGTCCGAGGGCGGCAACGCTAAGGTATTCGCCAGTGGACCCGACGACGGTCCGGATAAAGACGACTTGCGGCTCAGTCACCACCTCCGCGTGCTGGCCCAGTAGTGGACGCGGACAAGCTCTTCGGTTCAGTCGACCGCGTACGTACGTTATCATCGTTGACCGCCGAACCAGACACAGGGGTGGAGAGTTTTTGCAAACCCTCCCGCTCATACTGACCGCCGCGATCGTTGCCCGAGGTCGAGCGAGCGCGCCTGTGAGGCAATTGCAATTTCGTTAGAAAAAACTCTGGACACCGCGGTTTTCTCCGGTGAGCATGTCTGTATTGGAACGGCAAACAAACCCTCCCAACCAGCAGAAGCTTCCGGCCAACATGGCAGGTTGCACCGACGCTCTCGTGCACGGCGGCGGTCCCCGACGCGCTAATCCGGCGGCAAAAAGGCAGACACTATGGATGACGATGACAAGACCTACCTGTACCTCACGCTGGATCAACTGATCTTGGCCACCGTCCGGCTTGACGACGATCTGGACAGAGCAATCGTCTCGGCAGTAGGTGAGTTCGCTAAACACCGCGGGACTGCACTCTGGATTGAAGACACCGCAGACGGCAGCCCGCGGAGATATGAGGATCCTGCCACAGCTCGCCTCGGCCTTCCAGACAACCACACCGTAGTTGATATCTTCGTACGCTCTGGCCGCATTCCGACCGACGACTATGCGGTGTTGACGTCGGACAAGACCGCAACCCGTTTCAGCTTGATCGTCGTAAGTGCGGAGGCTGAATATTCTCAGGCTATCGAGGCGCTGCGGACGGCAGTGACGACAAGCGCACCGGGGGACGACGAGGCCACATACGATATCCAGGTTTTGAAGGACGCAGTCGTCGCCGCAGGGGAGCGGGCTTCGGGCGCGCACCCTCCGATCGGTGTAGACTTCCATTCGGAGATCGATGCCGTTCTCGCGGAGTCAGCATGGAGGCTGGCCGGAAGTCGGATCGCTTCCCGAGTATCCGGCATCCAGATCGGAGCCATCACCCGTGTCCATGATTGGGAAATGATTCCGGCGGTGCGTTTCAAGTTTCAGCTGGAGGACGAAGTCACATGGCGCGACGCCTATGCTTTCGTCCGCAAAGAGGACGGCGAATGGAAGGTGGCGCCCCGGGAGGTCAGCTGGCTGCAAGAACGCAAGCGGCAGTATCGGATCAATGACGCCCAGATTGGCGTAATCCATCAGCTTCTCGAAAAGCTGGGAATGCGCGAAGAATAGGCGGCCTCGACGCTTGGCGCAGATGCGCCGCCACCGACCGATGTCGCGACTTGATCTAAGTGCAACCGGGATTGGACGAACGTCCGTCCCGGTTACTTTTTATCGTGGCTTCCAGCGAAGGCCCAACCTCTTGTACGTGAACGAGACTGCCCTTGGAAACCTACGGCATCACATTGGGGGACGGCCGGACTATGAAGCGGTTTCGAGTTTCAGAGCGACCGCGCTCTAGACGGAGCCGACCGAGGCAACCAAAGGGGGCCGAAGCGATCAATGGCGCGCTTCTCGAGCGGGTATCTCAGCGGCCTGGACGAAAACGCCGCTCTATAACGCTAGTTATGCTCGACAATTGAGTAACGAATGCCAACTACATCCTCTAATTCGACCTCGCTGCTGATCACCCTGGCGAGGCGCGGATGACTTGCCGCATACAAAGATCACCATCCGGATGGCACGTAGTGTACATCTCGCCGTCGATCAGCCTGAACTCCCTGACGTCGGGTACTTCGAACAAGCCGAACGGCAATGGACGGCTGGCGTTCGGGTTATGGAATATCCGCAGCCCGTCACGCAGGCTCTCTTGGTAGTCCGCCTTTGTGCCGAAGATCGGGAGCATTTCCACGTTGTTTCGAATGCGAATAGCTTGAAAGCAGAGATCGGCGTTGCTCCGCCCGAGTGCGCGAACTTTTCCATAGGTCGCCACGCTGCTGTACATCACTGCGCTCACGTCCCGGTACTCGGGTCTGTCAAAAATACCGAGAGGCAGGGCGACCTTCCCGTTCTTCAGGAACGTCTCTCGTTTTTCGAGATCGTATAGGAGACGCTGCATCGCGACGTCACCGAGCTGGAAGCTATCAGGCGTGCTGAAATTATGGATCGCCAGGATGAAGGGCTTACCCTCGACGTGCGGCATGGCGGAATAACGACGCTCATAGATAGCTCGTTTGCCGTCGAGGCTGTTATAAAGGCGTGCGAGGGTTTCCAGCCATCGCGGCTCTACGTCTCGTGGATCAGACACATCCCGAAGGCTTTTCAGCCAATCCGGAGGCGACCCGTCAGACGGATTGGACACGACAGCTTCGATCGTCAAAGTCGCATCAGCGATAACGAAATCCGGGGCTGCATGAGAGAAGTCTACGGACCACCCGAGGCTCTTGAGCACGGCAAACAGATAGAGCTCCCACCAGCACGAGTTGAATGTCAGCTGGAATTCCTGCACGAACTTGCCGTCCCGATCGACAAAGTCGACCAGCCAATCAGAAAGCACTTCTCTGATATCCCAGTCCGTCGATGAGATCAGACGGTTGAAATGCGGGTGAAGTCGTTTCTCTGGCACTACCGGGGTAAAGAGGTCGAGCAATGAGAGCGGCACCATTTGCTTCGTGTTCGATCTCTACTGCACACTGCGATCACTTGCCAAGGCCACCCACAAACTCAAGGACGAACGCTAAAATGCTCTGGGCCGTAGTTCGTCCTTTCATGCAAGCGAAGCCGGAAACCATCCCAGCTCGCCGACAGGCCCGTCGTGAGCATTCATGGTCGTCGGCGCCGCAGTCCGGCAAATTCTCTGCCCAAGCGATCCACTGTGGTACGAGTTTCGACGAACCTGAATGTTAGGATGCCATCGACAACCCGCAGTACTGCGTGGTGTCGTGGATCTCATAAAGTTCATCGCTAACAACCGAGAGGATGAAAGCGGGGGAAGCATCTGCTGGAAGTAAAGTCGCGCAGAGAACTCCGCTCTTATACGCTCCGCAGTCCACGTTGATACGGTTTACGTGTACTTCGGGAAAAGGGCTCCCGGTGACCGTATGGCCGTGGACTACCGTCTTGGGCAGGCGGTCGCGGCATGCGATGAGCGTCTTGCTGTTCCATCGCAGTTTGTAGGGATCTTGCTGATCCATGGGGAATGCAGGATCAATGCCCGCGTGGACCAAAACGAATTTCGGGAGCTCCAGGAAAGCAACGGCATCGCGGATCATGGCTATGTGGGAGGCTTGCTCCGTCCTCAGGATTCCCGCGAGCTCGTCGCTGAGGCAGACCAAATCGTCGTCATCGAGGAAATCGAAGCCCCTATAACCGTACGACGCCACGGTGCTCAGGCCGCCGTTCCAGCACCAGCTTCTTGACCACTTACTACCCCCGTCGACGAACCTGAGCATGAGGTCTTCGTGGTTGCCCATAATGAGCCGCGAGGCAGGGTTCCGGGCAAGCTCGCTAGCCACCATGTCGAGGCAGTCCTTCGAATCCGGACCTCTGTCGATGACGTCTCCGAGAAATACCACCCGAGCGTCGGGGTGGAAGGCGTGGGCATGCTTGAGGAGCCTCTCAAGGAGGTCGGCGCGCCCGTGTATGTCTCCGACTGCGATTGTATCCATGATAGTCCCCGCATTTTTTCAACTTCCATAGCGGGCGACGATAAGGAACGCGTTGAGCAGGTGCTTCGACTTTTAACGGTCGTGGAGAATCTCGCGCGACAGCCAGGCGCGCATCCCGGCTTCAGAAAGGGACGGACCGTTTCCCGGTTGTGTCGGTCCATTCCCTCACCAAGTTCTACAAGCTGAAGCCACCTCGCACGGGTGCACCGTTCCCAAATCCTGCGACGTTGCCCGCCACCCCATTCACTGCGGCAAGAAAGGCCGTATGGAACAGGGGGTCATCCAAAGCAGGATCTTTTACGACCACGTCGATGTCGGCATCCGCATTCAGCGATGGCGTGAGGCCGTAGCTCACAACTGACTGGCCATACAGGAGATCGGCCAGCGACATCCTGTGGTCGGCTTGTACAAATGGTCTGCAGACGACACCCATACCGAACATGTCCGCCTCGCCGTCTCTCGACAGGCGCTCAATATAAAGACCATCCAACAAGATATTCTCGGCTGCGTAGACCGTGGCGGAGGCGCCGAGGTGGACGTAGATAGGTTCGCTTGCAGCAAGTCCGAGCAAACGGTCGCCCGTCAAATCCGGCCCCAGGTTCATTGACGGGTCAACTATGGTTCTCGAGCCGGTCAGCCATCGCTGCCTCAGGACGTCGGCGGTCTTGGCGAGATCGACCCGAAGATCGAACTCCTCGCGGCTCATCGATCCGTACTCGGCAACCAGCAGTCGCTCATGTGAAATCGCTGCATTCGAACGCAAAGTCATCCTGACTTCACTCGCTCGCTTGTCGTATCGACGCGCGAGATCCGCCGACCAGTAAGGGTGGTATTCGCTAAGATTTTTCATGAGCTCTCTCCTTTCGGACAGGCTCGTCGGGTGCCATGCAAGCGACAAACGCCGCTCTTCTGGTTTTGCAAATTATGCAATTAAAGCAGAGGGATACGCACATTCGGTATTCTGTGGAAAAACCTATTGGCTCATAACGAACATTTGTTGGGGTTCTGGGACATAGCTTGGCGCCATTTTCAAATAAGAACTGACTTGTGGGCGTTTTAGCTCTTGCAGCTCTAGTGGCTAGAGGTTGTAGACACGAGAGGTGATCTGAGACGAACGGCAGGGAACCAGCACGATGACAACAGTGAACACGGCTCGATACAAGGTCGGCGGTATGGATTGCGCCAGTTGCGCCACCAAGATCGATACGGCTGTCCGCCGCATGCCCGGCGTCGAGGATGTTTCGGTATCGGTTGCCGCGGGCACGATGACGGTCAGCCACAATGACAGCGTCGATCTTAGCGCCGTCGAAAAGCGTGTTTCCGGTCTTGGTTATCCGCTGAGACAGCTTTCGCAGCGGAATCGTTCGGCTGAGCCGGTCATTCCCGTTGCTGATCACGCCGACCATCATGATCACGATCATGGAAGCAGTCATGACCATTCCCATCATGAGCGGGACACAGCCGCCACTGAAGGCCTGCACGGCCATGACCATGGCCCGATGGAGGGCCCGTGGTGGAAATCGGCCAAGGGCCGACTGACCATTTTTGCCGGCCTGGCATTTGCAGTTGCCTATGGGCTCGGCCACCTGTTTCCCGCTTACGAGACCTATATTTTCACCGCCGCGATGCTGATCGGTCTGGTGCCGATCGCGCGGCGCGCCATCATGGCAGCGCTCGCCGGCACGCCGTTCTCGATCGAAATGCTGATGACGATCGCAGCTGTCGGCGCCGTTGTGATCGATGCGTCGGAAGAAGCGGCGGCCGTCGTCTTCCTGTTTCTCGTCGGCGAATTGCTGGAAGGCGTTGCCGCCGGAAAGGCACGCGACAGCATCAGAAGCCTCTCCGCACTGGTGCCGAAGGAAGCACTTCTGGAGGAGGGCGGCCAGACGCGAACCGTACCGGCCGAAAGCCTTGCGATCGGGTCGATCATCCTTGTGCGGCCCGGCGACCGGATATCCGCCGATGGCGTCATCATTGCCGGCCAGAGCGCGGTGGACCAGGCGCCCGTGACGGGCGAAAGCACGCCGGTTGCCAAGGGCGTCGATGATGTCGTGTTTGCCGGCACCATCAACACCGATGGCGCGCTTCGGGTGCGTGTCACCGCCGCTGCGCAAGACAACACGATTGCCCGCGTCGTTCGCCTCGTCGAGGAGGCGCAGGAAAAGAAGGCGCCGACCGAACGTTTCATCGACCGCTTCTCGCGCTACTATACGCCCGGCGTCGTCGCGGTTGCCGCTCTGGTCGCCATCCTGCCGCCGCTCATTGCCGGTGGTAACTGGAACGAGTGGATCTACAAAGGGCTTGCCATTCTGCTGATCGGTTGCCCCTGCGCACTTGTCATCTCGACGCCTGCGGCGATCGCTGCGTCGCTTTCATCCGGTGCCCGCCGTGGCCTCCTGATCAAGGGCGGTGCGGTGCTCGAGACACTCGGAAAGCTGACCGTTGTTGCCCTCGACAAGACCGGCACGCTGACCGAGGGACGGCCGCAGGTCACCGATGTCATTGCTTTCGGCCAAAGTGCCGATGAGGTGCTGCGGATTGCGGCCGCGCTGGAAATCGGCTCCAGCCATCCACTTGCAAAGGCCATCCTCGCGAAAGCTGAAGAAGACGAAGTTGTCATTCCGCAGTCGAGTGATGGCAAGGCGCTCGGCGGAAAAGGTTTGACAGCAGAGGTCGAGGGACAGGACGTCTTCTTCGGCTCTCCCAAGGCTGCCGCCGAGCGGGTGTCGATGTCGATGGCGCACAGCCGCCGGATCGCAGCGCTCAACGACGAGGGCAAAACCGTCTCCGTGCTGATCGTCGGCAGTGTGCTTGCCGGTGCGATCGCCATGCGCGACGAGCCGCGGGCTGATGCCAAGGCTGGGCTTCTGGCTCTGACCGAAGCGGGCGTAAAAACAGTCATGCTGACCGGCGACAATGCGCGCACGGCTGTTGCAATCGGACAGGAGCTCGGCATCGAGGTCCGCGCCGACCTGCTGCCGGAAGACAAGAGCCGGATCGTCGGCGAACTGAAGCGTGACGGCTTCGTCGTCGGCAAGGTCGGGGACGGGATCAACGACGCACCGGCCTTGGCGGCGGCAGATGTCGGCATCGCCATGGGCGGCGGCACGGATGTTGCGCTCGAAACCGCCGACGCCGCTGTGCTGCATGGCCGGGTGGCCGATATCGCAGCAATGATTGCCCTGTCGAAGAAGACGATGCGCAACATCCATCAGAACATCACCATCGCGCTCGGTCTGAAGGCGGTGTTTCTGGTGACGACGGTGATCGGCATAACCGGGCTCTGGCCGGCGATCCTCGCCGACACCGGCGCAACCGTGCTGGTCACGATCAATGCGCTGAGGCTGTTGCGGAAGTAGATGAGAGCCCTACGCCTCCGGGCGCAGGGCTCTCTAAGACTGAAAACTTTTCGTCATGGCATCCGGTGCAGGATGGCGAAGGCTTCATACGGCTTGAGAACGATCGTCTCCGAGAGCGCTTCGATCGGCTGTTCGTTGGAGATGAGGCAACTGCCGGATACGCGCAGCTCTTCCGGCAGATCCAGACTTACCTCGCGGGCTGAAAAACTGCCGATGACGACCAGCAGGTCCCTGTCCAGTTTGCGGGTGTAGACAAAGACGTCGGGATTGTCGTCGAGCCACGACTGGTATTTGCCGTAGACGATGACCGGATGGGATTTCCGCAAGGCAATCAGCTGGCGGTAATGGTTCCAGACCGAACGCTCGTCGCTCATCGCCACGTCCGCATTGATCGACGCATAGTTCGGATTGACGCCGATCCAGGGTTCTACGGTGGAAAAACCGCCATAAGCTGCGCTGTTCCACTGCATCGGCGTGCGGGCGTTGTCGCGGCCGTTCGCGTTGGCGCCCATGATGAAATCCTCAGGCGAACGGCCGGCATCCACATGCAGCTGATACATGTTGAGCGTCTCGATATCGCGGTACTGCTCGATCGCGCTAAACGGCATGTTGGTCATGCCGATTTCCTCGCCCTGATAGATGAACGGCGTGCCTTTCAGCAGATGCAGGACCGTCGCCAGCATCTTGGCGGATTCGACGGGATAGCCCGTAGCGTCACCATATTTCGAAACGGCACGCGGCAGGTCATGATTGCCCCAGAACAGGGAATTCCAGCCATCGTCGGCCAGCGCGTTCTGCCATTTGCTCAGCACCGACTTCAGTTCGACGAGGTCGAAGGTTTTCGGCTGCCATTTGCCGTAGGTTTCATCCCATTGGCGGGTCACGTGTTCGAACTGGAACACCATCGAGAGTTCCTGCCGCTCGCGACCGGAATAGAGAAGTGCCGATGCAGGTGTGGCACTCCACGCCTCGCCGACGGTCAGGACGTTGCGGCCACCGAAGGTCTCGCGGTTCATCGCCTGCAGATATTCGTGCAGGTGCGCACCATCGGTCACCACGCCCTGGTCCACCTGTTTGCCGATATAATCGATGACATCCATCCGGAAACCGGAAATGCCGCGTTCCAGCCACCAGTTCATCATGTCATGAACTTCGGCACGGACCTTCGGGTTTTCCCAGTTCAGATCGGGCTGGCGGCGCGAGAAGAGATGCAGGTAGTATTCGCCGGTCGTCTCGTCGAGCGTCCAGGCGGGGCCGCCGAATGTCGACTGGAGATCGTTGGGCGGTCCGCCGTCAGGACCCGGCTTGCGCCAGACGTAGAAGTCACGAAACGGATTGTCGAGAGAGGCTCGTGAGTTCTGAAACCACGGGTGTTCGTCGGACGTGTGATTGACAACCAGATCGAGCAGGATGCCGATGCCCCGGCGTCGAGCCTCGGCAATCAGCAGATCGAAGTCGGCAAGCGTTCCGAATTCCGGCGCGATATCGCGATAGTCCGAAATGTCGTAACCGTTGTCATCCATCGGCGATTTGAAGATCGGGGAGAGCCATATGACGTCGATGCCGAGAGACGCGATATAATCCAGTTTCGAGATAATGCCCGGAATATCGCCGATGCCGTCACCGTTCAGATCGCAGAAGCTGCGCGGATAGATCTGGTAGACGGTCGAGCTATGCCACCACTGCCGTTCGAGGGGTGGCGCCGCTTCCTGGACAAGTGCTGCCAGCTGATCCTCGAGCTGATCCCGTAACTGGTCCATCCATGTCTCCTTGAGATATATTCGACAACCGAACGCCAACGCCGCATGGAGAGTTCCAAACGAGCGTATTCCGGATTAAATCAAGACCGCCTGATTGATCGTGTCGTGCCCTTCGCGGGCTCATTGCGCTCACCTGACGACCTCGTGACTGAAGTGTTATCGATTTCGCCTCTCTAGACGTCATCCTGTAGGGCTCGGAGCACCTCCGTAAAGATTGCATTCAGTATTTCCCGGTAAGGTCCCGTTAGTAAACGTGCGGCGCTGATCGTCTGCTGCACGGATTCCGTTTTGTATCGAGTACGGGTTCCTTATGCGTCTTACGGCTGTATCACTGCTCGTTCTGGCCCTCGCTGCGACTGGATGTACCTCCAGCAGCGATCTGGAATCCGCTGTGCCCGCTTCATCCGGGTCTGCAAAGACGTCCCGTCTGGCTGCAAGAACGGCTCCGCTGGTTCCCGCCGTCGACGTCGGGACGACGGCCGGCATTCCGTCACCACCGCAGAAGCCATTGGCCTGGGGCGGGCCTGTGCCGCAGTCGCCGGCGTTCCGCAACATCGCGCCGGGTCCTTCGGTCGAAGCGCCAGGCAATCCGATGATCACGACCGTCGGCATGCCGATGCCGGCTCAGCGGCCCGTATCGGCGCTCACTCCGGTTTCCCTGCCCGACATGAGGCCAGGCCTCGGGGTTTCGCCGGGTGGCCGCTCGCGGATCTACAGCCACAGCTTCCGCGATGCCAAACCGATCAATTTCGGCAAGGTCTCGCCACGAAAGATGTCCGTTCACGGCGTCGACGTTTCTCGCTGGCAGGGCGATATCGATTGGGCAAAGCTGCGGACGCAGGGCGCCAACTTTGCCTATATCAAGGCGACCGACGGCGGCGATCATCTGGATCCGATGTTCAAGACCAACTGGCGCAAGGCCAAGGAGGCCGGCGTCAAGCGCGGTGCCTACCACTTCTTCTACTGGTGCCGCGTTGCGAGCGACCAGGCCGAATGGTTCATCCGCAATGTTCCGAAAGATCCCGACGCGCTGCCGCCTGTGATCGACGTCGAATATAACGGCGAGTCGAGCTGCAAGATGCGTCTGTCGCGCGCCAAGGTGCTCGAAAAGATGCAGGTCTTCATGGACATGCTGGAGCGTCATTACGGCAAGCGGCCGGTGATCTACACGGCGCCGGATTTCTACAAGGACAACCTGCGCGGCGAGTTCCTTAACTACCCATTCTGGCTGCGCGCGGTCGCTCAGCATCCGTCGGTGGTCTATCCCGATCGCAGATGGGTGTTCTGGCAGTATTCCGGATCCGGCCTCTCGCAGGGCGTCGAGGGTAAGATCGATCTCAACGTCTTTCGCGGCGGCGAGGGCGATTGGCATGACTGGGTCGCCCGCAACTGACGGGATCGACTTCAGACGATAATCGGCGAGCGCCGCGCGTCAGCGTCTGATGCGGGGCGTTTCGACATCCGGGATATGCGGGTTCCGCTGACACCATCGCCACTTCGGCTTAGCGCGTCTCTACCTCCGCAGCTGCTGCACTCTCCTGAGCGATATCGATCTTGGCCACGACGGACATGCCGGGCACAAGACGGTCCGTCAGGGGCTGATCGGTATCGATGGCAATGCGCACCGGAATACGCTGAGCGACCTTGGTGAAGTTGCCGGTCGCGTTGTCGGATTTGATCACGGAGAATTCCGAGCCTGTCGCCGGGGCGAAACGCTCGATCGTTCCCGTGAACGCCTGATGACCCAGAGCATCGACCGTGAATGTCACGCGCTGGCCGACGGTCATGTTCTCCAGCTGGGTTTCCTTGAAGTTTGCGACCACCCAAACGTGATTGGGCACGAGCGAAGCGACCTGTGTGCCAACGGAAACATATTGACCGATACGGCCGGTCACCTCTCCAAGGGTTCCGTCCTGCGGTGCGATGATCCTGGTGTTTTGCAGGTCGATCCGCGTGAGTTCGACCGCGGCCTTGGCGCTTCCGACGCTCGCTTCCAGCGAACGACGACTGACGACGATCGTGTTGAGGTCCTGTTCAGCCACCAGTTCGGTCGCCTGTGCCTGGTGGAGGCTCGCCTGCGCCTGGTCATAGGCGGCGCGGTTCTTCTCCGACTCGCTTTGGGTGGTGACGTTGTTTTTGAGCAAAGTCTCGGTGCGCTCATAGGTCAGCTTGGCCGCGTTCAGTGCTGCCTGCGCACTTTCGATGCCGGCCTTTGCCGAGACGATATTGGCCTCCGCCGATTTGCGGCTTTGCTCGGAATTGTCGAGCGAAGCTTCAGCGGTGGCGAGTTGCGCCTCTGCCTGTTCGAGCTTCTGGGCATAGATGCGGTCATCGATCTTGACGATTAGATCGCCCTTCTTGACCTTCTGGTAGTCCTGCACCGGCACGTCGACGATGACGCCCGCCAGTTGCGGACTGAGCAACGTCACCTGTCCGCGGACATAGGCATCGTTCGTGGTCTCGACCGTGCCGTGGAAGGGGGGCAGGTTCCAGGCGTAAAGCACGATAAACACGCCGACGATCCCGACGATGAGCGCGACGTATGTGGAAATGGATCTGAAGGCAGCGTTCATAGCTCTGTTCTTTTTCTAAAGTGTATCGAATTGACGGTCAGGCCTGCGTGGAGGCAGAAGCATGCGGTATGA
The DNA here is from genome assembly GCF_001423425.1 of Rhizobium sp. Leaf306. Classification (GTDB taxonomy): domain Bacteria; phylum Pseudomonadota; class Alphaproteobacteria; order Rhizobiales; family Rhizobiaceae; genus Neorhizobium; species Neorhizobium soli. The sequence goes on along the minus strand of NZ_LMNX01000001.1, from coordinate 1,483,938 downwards.
GCCGATCGCGGTGGGTCCACGCGAGATGGCATACAAGCATCACGATCGCGCCGATTGCGATCAGGAAAGTCACGTAGAAGGCGTCGTTGTAGGCGAGCACATAGGCTTGTTGCTGAACGGCCTTGGCGAAGGTCGTGGTGCCCTGGATCGTGCGCTGGGTCAGATCGGATGTCGACCGCGCGTAGGCGCCGACATACTGCTGGATTCTCGCCGTCACCATCGGATCGGTGGGCAGAAGTCGGGATGTCAGGATCGACGAGTGATATTGCTCGCGCCAGGTGACAAAGGTGCCGAACAAGCCGCTGCCGAGGAACGCGCCGACCTTCTGGGTAAACAGGAAGACGGCGATAAAGCTGATGACGTAGGTCAGGCCCTTCTTCAGCGCGGCGGCAAAACCCACCGCCATGGCCGGCGGTAGAAACAGACCGCTTCCGAAAGCGATCATGGCCTGGCTGACATACATCTGTTCCGGCCGGGTCAGGACCGTGGATTGGCTGTCCATGTAGCATCCCGCCGCAATCAGGATCAACGCGACGAGGTGGATGAAGCCTTCACGGCCGGGCTTCATCACAAGCGCGCAGACGAGGCCTGAAATCACGCTGGCAATCAGGATCGCCCAGTAGAGCCCAGCCATCTGTTCGTTGAACAGCCCGAGCTGTTTGAAGAAGTTGATCGCGCCTGTGGATTGCTCGGTCAAAAGCATGCGGAAGACCAGGAGAACGCCAGCAAAATGGATGATCTCGCGCGAGGTGATCCAGCGCACGTCGATCAGGTTTGTCTTGCGGTTGAGTTCGATGATCGTCATCAGAACGCCGGTGACGATCGCGACGACAAGCAGCCAGCCGAGCCAGTCCGCTTCCAGCCACCAATAGAGGCGGCCCATGGTGAAGACGACGGCAAGGCATCCCATGCTGGTGGCCAAAAGTGCATAACTGACAAAGTCGAGCGGCGCGATCACCTTGGCTCTTGGAGGCGAGGTGAGTGGCAGCAGGAACACAAGGCCGAACACGATCAGTGCGAGGCCCAGTTCCAGAAGGTAGAGGCCCTGAAGGTCGCGCTCGTCGAGCAGCGATGGCGACACGAGACCGGCAATCGGCGTTGCCAGAAGCAGACCGATCAGCGCCAGACAGATACCGATATTCAGCTTCTTCTCCGGCGGAAAGATCTCCAGCATGTAGAGAATTGCGATGGAGGAGACAGGCGCGGCCGCGGCTCCCGCAAAAAACCGGAGGGCAATGGCAACGCTGAGATCGTTCACCCACAGATGTGCCAGGCTGATGATCACGTAAGGGATAATGGCGATTTCGCAGAAGTTGCGGATACCGTATTGCGTGCGGACCTTGAACAGAAACAGACCAAGGCTGGCGTTGGGAAACAGATAGGCGGCCACCAGCCAGGACGCTTCGGTCTGGGTCGCTTCCATCGGGCCAGCGATCTGCTGGAGGTTGGCCGAAATCAGACTTGTGCCCAGGCCCTGCATGACCGCCGCGGCAATTGACGCGAATGCATAGAGGAGCGCAATTGGAAGCGGTTTCGGAACGAAAGCCGGGGGGGCTACAGGCGGCGCAACGGCAGGGGCCGCATCCTGCACAGCTGAGGCGGCCGATCGCCCCGCATCGGGGCTCGCATCTGAATTTTCGACGTCGTCTTTCACGACTGTTGTGTCACGTGATGACATTGAAGCTCTCCAGATCGGCAAGATTGGTGCCGATCGCGTCCAGGAGGTCGTTGGCACGGCGGATATCGTCGTGGTCGAGGCCTGCAAAAATCTGTTTCCGGATCTGGTCCGCGAGGGAGCGCACGAAGTCTGCCTGCTCCTTGCCGTGGGACGTCAGCGAGATCAGTTTCGCGCGTCGGTCGCCGGGATCGGGCCTGCGCTCGATCAGGCCGTTCTGTTCCATGCGGTCAAGCAGCCGGACCAGTGTCGCCTGCTCGAGCTCAAGCTCAAAAGCAAGCTCGGTCTGTGTCATGCTCTGCTTTTTAGTCAGCCGAAACAGCGCACGGGCGCGCGGATAGGTCAGTCCTTGGGCGGTGACCTGCTGATTGAACGCCGTGCGGATTTTCCGGCTTACCTTGGTAAGCGATTCCAGAAAATCAGAGCTTGCGAGATCCTGATCCATAAAAGGTTAGTGTGCTAAGTTTATGATGACCATTAGTTAGCATGCGTACTATTCCGGTTCAAGGTCGAGACCGCCATGTCTGCCGGCTTTAGCAACGCCATTATCGCATTGCGGACCCCGTTCTGCTGCATGGGTCCGGAGTGTCCGCTCCCATACTGACGTGCCTATTCCATAGAAAATGCCGCGCTCTTGGGAAGCGCGGCAGGACTTATCGCTGTATCGCAGAAAACCTGCGGCCAGCACTTGGTGTTAGCGGCAAACCTTCGTTTCTTTGATGATCACGGCACCGTGACGCATCGTCTTGACCTTCTTCACGACGCAACCGCGGCGCTGATGATGACGGTCACGTTCGCGCATCATGCGCGGCGGCGGGGGTCCACGACGGTCGTCGGTAACGATCGTAACGCTCTGAGCCTGTGCAAAAGGTACAAATGATACAGTCGATGTAATAGCAATAGCGGCTGCGATAATAAAATTCTTCACGTTTCCTGCCCTCCTTGATGGCGGACAGTAACGCGAATGTCATCGACTGGTTCCACGCCTTTATATCTTAGCGAAGAAGGCTTTGCCCGCCGTCGACGAAGATCGGCGTCCCCGTGATGTGGCGTGAGCGATCGGACGCGAGAAACAGCACGACGTCAGCAACATCATCACTTTCGCCTGCCTTTCCTCCGGTTATCGGAATTTCACCTGCCGGGAAAACGACAGGGACAGCCGTTTCGTCCTTGCCGCGAAGGCTTGTATTGTCGTCGATGCTTGTCCCGATCGATCCCGGGCAGATCGCATTCACGCGGATCCTGTGCTTGCCAAGTTCGAGTGCCAGTTGCTGCACCATCGCAACCTGGGCAGCCTTGGTGGCCGAATAGGCGGTAGCGCCCGGCGTTGTGAACGTGCGGTTGCCGTTGATCGAGGAGATTACGACGACCGACCCGCCCTGTTTCTTGAGATGCGGCACGGTGACGTGAAAGGATAGGTAGGTGCCGCGCAGGTTGACGCGGATCGTGGTGTCCCACTCGTCCGGCTTCATGTCGTCGATCGGGGCCCAGACACCATTGATACCGGCGTTGATCACAACGATGTCCAGTTGGCCATAGGCTTCGACCAGATGATCAACCGCTGCTCTCATGGCGGCTTCGTCCGCAACGTCGGCATCCAGCACGAGGGCGTCGCCGCCTCCGGCCGTGATTTCGTCAGCCGTCTCTTCCAGTTCGCTGCGCGTATGGCCGAGAAGCCCGATTCTGGCTCCCGATTGGGCCAGCTTGAGCGCTGCCGCCTTGCCAATTCCAGATCCGGCGCCAGTGACCAGGGCGACCTGCGTTTTCAATTCCATGAGCACATTCCTTGCTGCGACGCGAAAATCGGCGAAGGGCAAACGGCAAACGTAAATCGTGGTTCCCAATCCGGACGTCAAAAGTGACCGCATGGAGAGACCCCGGTCGCCGGCGTCTCTTAACAGGAGCTCCAGGATCAAGGGCAGCGTCCCGCATTCGAGCCCGTCACAGTTCTCGTTCAGGCTCCGCCGGATCCTGCTTTGGAGGAGGGGAACTCCAAACGCGTTTGCGACGTTGGGTAGCAATCTCAGATGGAGCCAACCCATGCGCTTTCGCCGCCCGATCATCGCCTGCATCGCCAGCCTTCTCAGCTTGCCCGTATCGGCACAGGAGTCTTCCTTTCTTCCCACGCTCAAGGGCAGCTGGACCGGCGTTGGCACCGTCGTGACGCGCATCGGCGCAAAGCCGATCAACGTGACGTGCAAATTCGATATGTCGGGTGGGCGCACGGCGTTTTCGATGGACGGCACCTGCCGCGGCCTGCTGGTCGTCCAGCGCAAAATATCCGCCACACTTCAGGAAAGCGGCAATGGCTACCGCGGCACCTATACCGGCCCTTCCGGTCAGCCTTCGACCCTTTCGGGAAGACAATCCGGCAACCGGATCAATCTGTCCGTCCGTTGGGCACGTGTCATCAACGGCGATCGGACTGCCAATATGACAATCGAATCGCGCGGTGCTGGCAGCCTGCGTCTACAGACGGTCGACAAGGATCCGAGCACGGGCAAGACGGTCGTAACCAGCAGCATCAACTTAACCCGGTAGGCGCTCGAAAGCGCCTCGCCACGCACCTCGACCGCAGAGCGGGAAAATGAACTTTTCGCTGCACTGCACGTTATCTTGCGCCATTGATCATTCGGAGAGATAATTTTGGACATCATCCGCATCCTTTTTGCCTTCCTCCTGCCGCCGCTCGGCGTGTTCCTGCAGGTCGGCCTCGGCCTCCACTTCTGGCTGAACATCCTCCTCACCCTGTGCGGCTTTCTTCCGGGTATCGTGCACGCGCTGTGGGTCATCCTGAAGAAATAACAGGATCGCGGCGCTTGACTCGCCGTCGCGTCTCACTCGGACTTTCGCGATACTGCGCCCTGTAGCTGCGCGATAGGGCGGAAGCCGAGTTGAAACCGGTCTCGGCGGCGATGTCGGCGATTGCTGCTGAGGTCTCGATGACCTTTCGTCGGGCTGCGTTCAGACGCAGGGCAATATAATGAGTGTGTGGTCCCACACCCATCGTTGTCTGGAACATGTCTTGAAGATGCCGCGCGCTTACACCGACGCGCTTTGCGAGCCTGGTGAGAACCAAGGGAGCATCGACAGTCTCCTCCATCAATCGCACCGCCGCCTGAACTCTGGCGTCGCGTCCATGTCTGACGGGAGTGACGGCTGAACCATGCTCGCGGTCTAGGCGGTGACCGTATTCATAGAGAAACAGCCTGGACACTTCGAGCGCCAGCGTATGGCCATGGGCCCTGCGGATCAGTTCCAGCATCAGGTCGAGCGTCGGAACCGGTCCGCCTGTCGTAATGCGCTTGCTGTCGATCACGAAGCGGTCTCGAACAAGCTCGACCTCCGGATAAACCAGCGAAAAGGCCTCCAGATCCTCCCAGTGGATGGTTGCACGCGACCCGTTCAGCAGGCCAGCCTCGGCCAGCACGAAGGTTCCGGTCTCAATACCCGCGATCAGGCTTCGATGTCTCGCTGTGCGAGCAAGCTGCGCCTTCAGGTCGTTCGTGACGCTTTTCTTCCAGTCATAACTCGACAAGACGAACAGCGGGTCCGTTTCCCTTGCCGGTCGAAACGCGCCAGCCACCGCGATCGGTATTCCGCATGTCGTGTCGACCGGCGTTCCATCAGGAGAATGCAGTGTCCAGCGATAGAGGTCGCCCCCGGCAATGCGATTTGCAGCCCGCAACGGTTCGATCACAGACGCCAGAAGGATGAGGTTGGTCTCTGGCAGAAGAAGGATATCGAAGTGCTGACTGGGGGCCTTTTGGCTCATTCACCGTAATCCGTGCTGATTGCCGATAGTGTATGAAATGGCTCCGATAATGCAAAGCATTCCATCCGCCTCTCGGTCGTAATACGCTCAATCAGAAGGAGCATATGATGCCGCTTGAGATGAACCGCGAGGTTTTCATAACCTGCGCCGTGACGGGTGCCGGAGATACGACATCACGATCGTCACACGTGCCCATCACGCCGAAGCAGATCGCCGATTCTGCGATCGACGCGGCGAAGGCGGGAGCCGCCGTGGTTCACTGCCATGTGCGCAACCCGGAAACCGGTGCTGCGGCCCGCAATATCGAACTCTACAGGGAAGTGACCGATCGCATCCGCTCGGCCGATGTCGATGTGGTCCTGAACCTCACCGCCGGCATGGGCGGCGATCTCGTGTTCGGCAATGTCGAAGCGCCGTTCCCGGTCAATCCTGATGGAACCGACATGGCCGGCGCGACCGAGCGTGTGGCGCATGTGGCGGAGTGCCTGCCGGAGATCTGCACGCTCGACTGCGGCACCATGAATTTCTCGCTCGGCGATTACGTCATGACCAACACGCCGTCGATGCTGCGCGAAATGGCAAGGCAGATGACGGCGCTTGGCGTCCGTCCCGAGATCGAGGCTTTCGATACCGGCCATCTGTGGTTTGCCAAGCAACTCGTCGAGGAAGGCCTGATCGAGGATCCGGTGCTGATCCAGCTCTGCATGGGAATTCCATGGGGCGCGCCCGACGACCTGAACACGTTCATGGCCATGGTCAACAACGTTCCGAAAACCTGGACGTTCTCGGCCTTCTCGATCGGCCGCAACGCGCTTGCCTATCCGGCGGCAGCGGTGCTGGCCGGCGGCAATGTGCGGGTCGGTCTTGAAGACAATCTCTATGCCGGCAAGGGGCAACTCGCGACCAATGCGCAGCTCGTCGAAAAAGCGGTCGGTGTGATCGAGGGCATGGGCGCAAAGATCATCGGCCCGGCCGAGGTGCGCGAAAAACTCAAGCTGCAGAAAAGGTGACCGGCATGAGCAAGATCAAGAAGGCAGCCTGTATCGGCGGCGGTGTCATCGGTGGCGCCTGGGCCGCGCGTTTCCTGCTTGGCGGCATCGACGTTTCCATCTTCGATCCGCACCCCGATGCCGAGCGCATCGTCACGGAGGTGGTGGCCAATGCGGAGCGCGCCTATGGCATGCTGACCATGGCGCCGCTGCCACCTCGGGGAAAACTCACGTTCTGCGCGACGCTGGAGGAGGCGGTCGCAGGCGCCGACTGGATCCAGGAAAGCGTCCCGGAACGGCTGGACCTGAAGCGTGGCGTGCTGACGAAAATCGATGCGGCTGCCGATCCGAAGGCGCTGATCGGATCGTCCACTTCAGGACTGATGCCGACGCAACTGCAGCGCGACATGCGGCATCCCGAGCGTATGTTCGTCGCGCATCCCTACAACCCTGTCTACCTCCTGCCGCTGGCCGAACTGGTCGGCGGCGAACGCACAAGCCCGGAGACCCTGCTTCTCGCCCGCGAGCGGCTGGCGCCGATTGGCATGAAGGGCGTGATCCTCAAGAAGGAGATCGAAGCCTTTGTCGGCGACCGTCTGCTGGAAGCCTTCTGGCGTGAGGCGCTGTGGCTGATCCATGACGATATCTGCGATACCGAGACACTCGACGATGTGATCCGCTATTCCTTCGGCATGCGCTGGGCGCAGATGGGACTGTTCGAAACCTACCGCATTGCGGGTGGCGAAGCGGGCATGCGGCATTTTCTGGCGCAGTTCGGCCCCTGCCTCGCCTGGCCCTGGACCAAGCTGACCGACGTGGTCGATCTCGATGACGCCCTGGTCGACAAGATCGCAGCCCAATCGGATGCCCAGTCCGGCGCCTATGGCATCCGCGATCTGGAACGCATCCGGGACGAAAACTTGGTAGGCATCATGCAGGCGCTGAAAGCTGGCGACGGCGGCAAGGGCTGGGGCGCCGGAAAGATCCTCTCCGAGTTCGAGACGCATCTCTGGTCTGAAGGCGGCGGAAACGGCAACGGCGCAAGCCTGTCCGTCGACACCTCGGCCCCGCTGCGGCTGGTCGATACCAAGGTCAACGCCGCCTGGGTCGATTACAATGGCCACATGACGGAGCACCGATACCTCCAGGTGTTCGGCGACACGTCCGATGCCCTGCTGCGCCTGATCGGCGTCGACTTCGCGTATGTCGAGGCGGGCCACAGCTATTACACGGTCGAGACGCATATCCGGCATCTGGGCGAGGCCAAGCTCGGCCAGGCGATCTACGCCACACTGCAGATCCTGTCCGTCGACGAAAAGCGCGTCCGATTTTTCTCGACCATTCACGACTCGAAGACTGACGGCATCATCGCGACGGCAGAGCAGCTGATGCTGCATGTGGATGCAAGCGCCGGCAAATCCGTGGTCGCTCCTCCGGAAGTGATGGCAAAGCTTGCGCCGATTGCGCAGGCGCATGCCAAGCTAACGTTCCCGGACGGGGCAGGCCGCTCGGTCGGGCAGAAAAATTAGCTTAGCGGAAGCGTTAGGCGGCCGGAACAATAACCGCATCTCCTCTGTTTCTGACAACAAGGAGAGATGCGCCATGACCTACGAGTTAAGGGCCGTCCGAGGCGATCAGATCATTCGGGAAAGTTTCGCAACGGCGCAGGATGCCGTCTCTTCGATCGATGCGTTGCGTGGACAGGGGGTGCGGGTGGAAGTAGCCATCGACAGCACCGCAGTCCAGCCTGATACACTGACGGATTCGGAACGGCTGATCATCCTGAAAGAAGGCCGGAGGTCCGCGGCAAGCGGCAACACGCTGGACACCTGCCCTTACCCGGATGATCTTGACCGTCGCGCACTTTGGCTGGAAGGATATCACGATCCGCGCTGATTGATTTTTCTGCCGGACGATCACACGTATCCCAACAGGGCAAAAATCATGCATATTCGTCCGTTTAGCGCCGGGGACACCGATGAACTTGCGGGACTGCTCGAGGAAATGCAGGGCTATTACGGCGTGTTCTGCCCTCCGCGGGAAGCAATCGTCGCGGGGATTCTCAACCGGCCGCTCAATACCGAGATCATCGTCGCCGGAACCAGCCGCGTGATCGGCTTTGCCGCCTTCGCTTCGATCTTTCCCGGTCCCGGCCTGGTGCCGGGCCTGTTCCTCAAAGAGCTTTTCGTGTCAGCTTCCGAGCGGGGCCAAGAGGTTGGTATCAAACTGATGCAGCGGCTTGCAGCGATTGCCGTCGAACGGAAGTTTGGCCGCGTCGATTGGACGGCGGCGCGCACGAACCAGCGGCTTTTGAAGTTCTACGACGACCTCGGCGGCGAGCGGAAGGAAACCCACATCTTCTACCGTCTCGAGGGTGCGAAATTGAACGCGCTGGCAGAGCGGAGCTAGCTTAGGCAGCCCTGTCCTATCCCGGAAGCACGGACAGCCAGCGCCCCCGCTATGACATTCCTGCCACAGTTTGACCTCGCGTTTCCGTTCCGGGCAACTCTTGCTTTGAGCAAAAGAGTTCAACCGTTGACTTGCAAAAGCCCTCCCGATAATTCCTGATCAAAATAATCATGATTTTCCTTGCCGCTTGGTCTGAAGCGGCGGGGCGTCGTGGCAGGAATTTTAGTACGAGGGGAATTTCGCGTGGCGTTTCGGTCAAGACCTTTTCAAATCAATCGTTTTTCACGGATTTCGATGGGGCGCCGGGTAAGCGCCCAACGGATAGCGCTTCTTTCCAGTGTGGCAATCCTGCTGCCGCTGCAGGCTCTTGCACAGACAGCTGATGCCACCGGCACAACGCTCGCCCCGATTGTGCTGGAAAGCGGTGGCAATGGAGTGGGTCCCGATGCGACGATCGTTGCCAAGGCTTCCCGTTCCAGCAGCAAGACCGATACCCCTCTGCTCGATGCACCCGCTTCGGTTTCCGTCGTGACGGAAGAAGAACTGGAAAAGCGCGGCGTCACGACGCTCGACGAGGCTCTGGCCTATACGCCGGGTGTTTCGACTGACATCTACGGCTCCGACAATCGCTACGATCACTATCTGATCCGCGGGTTCTACTCGACCGGCAACGCGACCTATCGCGACGGTCTGCCGATGTATACGGGTGGCGATTTTACGACCAACCGTATCGAACCCTATGCGATGCAGCGCATCGAAGTGCTGAAGGGTTCCAACTCGTCTCTGTTCGGACTGTCGGGACCGGGTGGTATCGTCAATGCGGTGACCAAGCTTCCGCAGGACGAGAAATTCGGCGAAGTCTACACGACACTCGGCGACGGTCATGTCGAGACTGGAACCGATTTCGGCGGCCCGCTGGATGCAGACGGTATCTGGAGCTATCGTTTGACCGGCAAGTGGCAGAATGCCGACGCAGGGATCGACGAGACCGAAGACGATCGCATCTACGTCGCGCCGGCGCTGACCTGGTCTCCGACCGCGGATACGTCCTTCACGTTTCTGATGGACTACAACAAGCGTGACGGCAGCACGTCTCACGGCATTCCGCTCGGCTCCGGCATCGATTCCGAGACCTATCTCGGCGAGCAAGATTTCGACAACATGGACGTAATCGAGAAGAATATCGGTTACCAGTTCCGCCACGATTTCGGCAATGGTTTCGAGTTCCGCCAGAACGCCAGGTACACCAAACTCGATGTCACATACGAGAGTGTCTACAATTCGGCTGATCCAGCCACGAGCCGGAACGCTCTTGCAGTCTACGGCGAATCCACGCGCTTCCATATCGACAACCAGTTGCAGTACGAGGCGAGCTTTGGTGCCTTCGACAGCCGGACGCTGCTCGGCTTCGACTACGGCCGCGACAGCAACGAGGAAATGCGGTTTGACGGTACTGCACTCGGCATCGGCGATATCCGCAATCCGGTATACTGCGGTCGAAGCTGCGTGTCATTCGGTGCCGGCGTTGCGTCCGAATCCGATCTCACGACCAAGGGTCTCTATATCCAGGAAGAGCTGACCTACGACGATCGGCTGATCTTCACTGTTGGCGGTCGTTATGATCACGCCGAGACAGAAAACACCTCCTACGGGACCTACTCCGACGCGATCGACGAGAATTTTTCGAAGCGCGCCGGTGTGACGTACAAGGCAACAAGCGAAGTATCCGTCTACGCCAACTACTCGGAATCCTTCCTGCCGGTTGCGGCCAATCGCAGCTACTTCATCGGCACCCCTAAACCGCAGGAAGGCAGGCAGTACGAAATCGGCATCAAGTATGAGCCGACCGGCATCGATGCGCTCTTCACGGCGGCACTGTTCGACCTGACGCAGACCAACGTCGCACAATGGGCACCGGACTATTCGGCTCAGTACCAGGTCGGAAAGATCAACGTTCGCGGTCTCGAACTGGAAGCCAAGGTAGCGCTGTCCAATCGGATCAACTTTACCGCCGGATATTCCTACCTGGATGCCAAGATCGAGGAGGATGTCGACCCCACCCTCGTCGGCAACCGGCCGTATCTCGTTCCCAAGCATATGGCGTCGGCATGGTTCGACTACACGCTTCCCGGAAACGGCGCGCGCGGCGATCTGACGCTCGGCGTTGGCGGACGCCTGGTCGGCAGTTCCTATGCCGATAACGCCAACACGGATCCCGTTCCGTCGAGGGTCCTGTTCGACGCAGCCGTGAAATATCAGATCCGCGACAACGTCGCTCTCTCGGCGAACGTCACGAACCTGCTCGATAAGGAATATATCAGCCAGATCGACGGCTTCAGCAACACCGCCTATTACGGCGATCGCCGTACGGTTCTCGCAACGCTGAAATACACTTGGTAACCGGGCTTCGCCTCAATGGGGCACTCGAACTGTGAAACCTGAGTATACCAAGACATGACTGTGGAAAGGACCGTTTACAGATGCCTATCTGCCAGACAGCGATCGGCTTCGGTATCGTTGCACCCACGAGACGACAGGTTCTGACGGCTATCGCGTCGGGGTTTGCCGCTGCGGCGACCGGAGGCCTTCCTGGTGTCGCGATGGCGCAAGACGAACTTCGCTTTGTCCATGCCTTCGGTGAAACGGTACTGCCGCAGCCGGCCAGGCGTGTGGTCTCGCTCGGGTATTCCACCCATGATCCTCTCCTGGCGCTGGGTGTCGTCCCTGTCGCCACGCGCCAGTGGTTCGGAGGCTATCCCTACAACGTCTGGCCTTGGGCCCAGGCGCTGATGGGAGATGCCCAGCCGCAGGTCATCTCGGGTGAAGTGTCAATGGAGATCGTCGCTTCGCTCCAACCGGACCTGATTATCGGCATCGGATCAGGTATCTCGCAGGCCGAATACGATATCCTATCCCAGATTGCGCCTGTCCTGATGCAGGAAAAGGGCGATCTCGCCTATGGCACCACCTGGGACGCCCAGACCCGCGTCATCGGTCGCGCGGTCGGCAACACTGGCAAGGCTGAGGAACTCATCGAAGGCGTCAAGTCGAGGTTTGCGGACATCAGGACACGGCATCCGCAATGGGCGGAACAGACCGCTGTCTGCGCCTACAATTTCGGCGGAGAAACCGGTGCCTTCATCGGCACCGATACCCGCGCGACGTTCCTGAAGGAATTGGGTTTCAGGCCGCCGCCAGCACTCGCCAACCTCGAAACAAACGAGGGTTTTTACGCCCGGCTTTCCCCGGAGGATCTTTCCAGTCTCGACGCGGACCTGCTGATCTGGGTCTCCACGTCCGATGCCGTGCCGGACATCGTCTCAATGCCGATGCGCAAGACGCTGAAGGCTCATGTCGAGGGTCGTGAGGTTCTGGCCGGAGCGCTTCTGGCCGGAGCGTTGACCTTCGGCAGCGTTCTTTCCCTGCCGTTCGCGCTCGAGCGGCTCGAAGCGGAGATCGGGTTGGCTCTGGACGGGAAAGTCGAGACACAGGTTCCGTCAAGCGTTGCCGCCGGGCTTGCCCCGTGAAATCAGCCGCCGTCCTTGGCCTGATTTTCCTCTTCGCCGTGGTGCTGACACTTGGCGTCGGGGTGCGCGATGTCACGCCTATCGATGTGTTCCAGGCAATCTTTGCATATGATGAGAGCAATCCGGTCCATATCGTCATCGGTTCCGTCCGAATGCCGCGCCTTGTCGCGGCGCTGATCGCCGGTGCGGGCCTCGGTATCGCCGGCACGATCATGCAGGCGCTCACTCGTAATCCGCTGGCGGATCCCGGCATCATGGGCGTCAACTCCGGTGCCGCCTTCGCAGTGGTGATTGCGGCTTTGCTGACAGGGCGGTCCGATAGTGGCTTGATGTCTGCCATGGCCTTTCCGGGCGCAGCACTCGCCGCCGCCGCCGTGTTCATGCTGGGCGGTGGACTACGCGGCGATGCAGGCCCCGTCCGGCTGGCGCTCGCGGGCACAGCGCTCAATGCGATGCTTCTGTCTCTGGTCTCGGCCATCGTCCTTGCCCGCAACGAGACGCTCGAAATTCTCCGTTTCTGGATCACAGGATCGCTGGCACAGGCTGGCGCGCGTCCGCTCGCCGGCATGGGGAGCGCCGCTGCCATCGGTATCGGGGTGGCTCTCCTGATTGCGCCGCGCATCGAGGCACTTTCACTCGGGTCTTCGCTTGCCCGCGGGCTGGGCACGAAACCGGCGCGCGTGCAGGCCGGAGCTCTCGTGGCGATCACGCTGACGACGGGTGCTGCGGTCGCGGTCGCGGGCCCCATCGCTTTCGTCGGCCTTCTGGTTCCGCCCCTGGCGCGGCGCGTCGCCGGACACGCCCTGCGGTTCGAGCTGATGGCGGCCGCTGTCATCGGCGCGTCGATCCTGCTCTATGCGGATACGCTCGGGCGTATCCTTCTCGCGCCATCGGAAATTCGCGTCGGCATCATGACAGCGCTGATCGGGGCTCCGGCTTTCGTCATCATCGCACGGCGGCTTCGTCCCGGAGCGACATCGTGACGGCGCGAGGCAATGGTCGGGCGAGGGGTGGCGGCAGGGCTGGCGTCGTCCTGCTGGTTGGCCTGCTGCTTTCCTCCATTCTCGCATCGCTCATGCTCGGCCAGATCTTTTTGACACCGCAGGATCTGTGGACCGGTCTATGGACGGGGACCGGGCCAGGAGCGCTGACGCTGCGTGTCCTGCGAGGCCCGGGAATTGCGACGGCAGTCGGTGTCGGGGCCGTTCTCGGCGCGTCCGGCACGATCTTCCAGATCCTGCTGCGCAATCCGCTGGCGGCGCCGGATGTGATGGGTTTCATGCAAGGTGCTGGCCTTGCGGTGATCTGCGGCGTCGCCTTCGGCCTTTCCCTGCCGCTGCCATTTCTGGCCGCCGCCGGCGGATTGATTGCGGCTGTCATTGTTGCGGGACTTTCTTACCGGCGGCACGGTACGCAGGCGGCGCTGACGCTTATTCTCGTCGGCCTCGGAATGGGTTTTTTCTGTTCTGCTGCAAGCAGCTTCCTGATGACCCGCCTGCCGCTCCAGGAGGCTGCGGATGCGCAGCGCTGGCTTGCAGGCTCTCTGGCCGCCCGCAACTGGGGACATGCGCTTCAGGTTTCCGCCACCGGCGGCGTTCTGTTTGCTTTGCTGGCCTTTCAGGTGCGCTCGCTCGGCCTGCTCGAACTGGGCGATGAGCTTGCAACGGGTCTCGGCGCGCGTGTGCGCCGGTCGAAATATCTGCTGATCGCCACGGGTGTGCTGCTGGCCGGCGCCGGTGTCGCCGTGGCGGGGCCGGTGCCGTTCGTGGCGCTGATGGCCGGGCCGCTCGGCTCGCGGATGACTAAGGCCAGCAGTCCGGGATCGCGGCTTGCAGCAGCCGCCGTCACAGGTGCCACAATTACTGTACTCGCGGATCTCGTCGCGCGCTCGCTTGTGCCGGGTCTGCAGCTACCGGTCGGCGTGATGACAGGGATCATGGGAGCGCCCTATCTACTGTGGCTGCTCTCGCGTGAAATGGAGACTGGAGACCTGTGACAGGCAAGGCGCTGAAAACCGAACTCCTGACCCTTGGCTATCGCGATCGGATCGTGATCCAGGATCTGTCGCTCACACTGCCGGACGGCAAGATCACGACCATTCTCGGGCCGAACGGATGCGGAAAATCGACGCTTCTAAAAGCGTTGGCACGGCTTATCCCGCCGCTGCACGGCACTGTGACGCTGGGGGGGGATGATATTGCGAAGATCGACACGAGAGCTCTCGCACGAAGGCTCGCCATCCTGCCGCAGGCATCCAAGGCCCCGGAAGGCATCAGTGTGTCTGATCTGGTGCGGCGAGGCCGCACACCCTGGCGCGGACTGCTCGCGCCCTGGAGCGAGACCGATGCGATCGCCTGCGAACGGGCGTTGTCACAGGTCGGCCTTGCCGATCTCGCCGACAGGCCGCTCGACGAACTGTCCGGCGGCCAGAGGCAGCGGGCCTGGATCGCGCTCGTGCTCGCACAGGATACGCCCTACCTTTTGCTCGATGAGCCGACGACATGGCTTGACCTCAGCCACCAGATGGACGTGCTTTCCGTGCTGCGCGAGCGCAATCGCAACCACGGAACGACGGTTGTGGCCGTACTGCACGATCTCAATCTAGCCGTCCGGTTTTCCGATCATCTCGTGTTGCTCGGCAGTAACGGACTGGTGGATGTGGGAAGCCCCGAGCAGGTCATGACGGAAGCCAATCTCGACGCGGCTTTCGGTTTGAAATCAATGATCATTGCCGATCCGGTGACGGGAAAACCGATGGTCGTCCCGCGGTAAACTGGTCGATGCCGGCGGCATGCCGACAAGTCTCGCGCCAGAAACGTGATATATATTCATATCACGGGGAAGATCTCATTCATAAAAACTAACAGTGATTGTTTTCACTTAAGAATTTGGACTGTTTATTGCCGCGAAGCAAATCCGTGCCGGATTCACGAATCTATACTGTTGCGCTAGATTGTGCTCAGCAAATGATTCGCCGTCACGATGCATTTATCTAGTGAGGCCACATTGGACGCAGTAAGCCACAGGTTTGAAGACCAGAGTTCTTCAGTCGAATACTGGGCCATGAACAGGGCCCATCAGATTGTCGTCCACCACGGTATGAGCCTGATCGAAGCCGCGCAGTGCCTTGACCGCAAGCGAACCAGCGCAAGCACCTACGCGCTCAGAAAAGCGATCATGGATTGCCTTGTCGAAGCGCTCACACAAGGCACCCAGCAGGAGGTGACGCCTGCAGAATGAGTCTCATCACTGAGAGTTGAAGTCGAGTTCGCACAACTGCATCGAAGCTTTTCATTCCTGTGTTACTGTTTTCACCAGTACAAACGCAGTGATTGGAGTGCAGATGCTTGCAACACTTGCGATGCTGATCAGCCTGTCTTCGGCTGCAACGCCCGTCGTACAATCGCCTGCCACTGCGGGCGGTCCGTCCGGCGAGGTCGATGTCGAACTCGTCCTAGCCGTCGATACCTCCCGTTCCATGGATTTCGAAGAGGTCGCCATCCAGCGCGAAGGCTATATCGAAGCTCTCCAGCACAGGGAATTTCTCGATGCGGTCAGGTCCGGCATGACCGGCCGCATTGCGATCAGCTATTTCGAATGGGCTGGCGGGGTCGTGCCGGGGTCGGTCATCGACTGGCACGTGATCGAAAATGCGCAGGATGCGCTCGTCTTTACGCAAAAACTGGCAGCGCGTCCGATCGAGACACAGAGGCGGACGTCGATTTCCGCGGCGATCACGCAAGGGGCGACGATGATCGTCTCCAACCCGCTGAGGGGCATGCGGCAGGTCATCGATATCTCGGGCGATGGGCCCAACAATTCCGGCAACCCGGTTGAGCCTGCAAGGAACAAGGCGGTCGAGGCCGGAATCGTCATCAACGGTCTGGCTCTGATGCTGCGACCGTCAGGTGCACCGGGCGGCCTGGACAAGTATTACGCGGATTGCGTGACGGGTGGTCCGGGCTCCTTCGTTCTCCCGGTTCACCGCATCGAGGATTTCGCAGTCGCGGTGCGCCGCAAGCTGGTGATGGAGGTGAGCGGCATCACGCCTCCGGAGAAAGTCATGAAGATTGCGTCCGGGCCGAAAAGCGATTGCATGATGGGCGAGAAACAGTGGCAGGACATTTTCGACCGTTAGACCGGGACTCAAGACGGGGCAGTAAGCATCAAAGCCGCGCGGACCAGCTTTTGACGTGGGCCGCAACCGTCTTCAGGTGATCGTCGGCGGAATAGCCTGAAACGGTTTTTCGCGGCTTCAGATCGTGATCGCCATCGGGAAGCCACAGGAGTTCGATCGCGTCCGAAAGATCGTAGCCTTTGACCTCCTCTTCGCTGCCGAGCGGGTCGCGGGTTCCCTGGCAGATCAGCGTCGGCGTCTTAAGGTCGCTCAGATGTGCAGTGCGGAGCTTGTCCGGTTTGGCCGGCGGGTGGAACGGATAACCCAGGCAGAGGAGACCGGCAATCCTGCCATCGGCAAACTCCTGGTCAGCAACCATGCTGGCGACGCGTCCGCCCATGGATTTTCCGCCGATCACCAAAAGGGATTTCACATCAAGGTCGGTGATTGCCTTTAGGTATTCCTCCTGCAATCGTTCGGCTTTCGGTGGCGGCCGGTTGCTGCCGCTTTCACGCCGCGCCGCCATGTATGCGAACTCGAACCGCGCCACGCGAAACCCTTCGTCAGCGAGAGCCTCAGTGACCGCTTTCATCGCGCTTGAGTCCATCGGGGCGCCTGCGCCATGCGCAAGAAGGATGGTCACCGGCGCGTCTTGTCGTCCATCGATCAGAAATTGTGTCGCCATCGTTAAGAAGCCCTTCCGCAAACTGAGGATAAGTCCTTTTATCGGCAGAGGGATAGCTAGCCAATCGGGGCCATGTTCCTATCTATGCCATTCAGGCGTGTAAGCGAAAGCGACCGGTTTGGGCGGAACTGCCAGTATCGAAAACAGCAAGACGCAAGCCGACGGCGAATTGCGGCGCTTTCTCGTGGGCCTTGGCCGGGGTGCCGCGGGCGCGATGCTGTTCGGCATCCCCATGCTGATGACGATGGAGCTGTGGGAACTGGGTTTCTATATCGAGCAATCCCGGCTCCTGATCCTGCTCCTCGTCAACATCCCGCTCCTGATCGTGCTTGCGCATCTCATCGGGTTTGAGCGGACCTCTACCTTCTGGCAGGCCGTGCGCGACGCGTTGACGGCCTTCGCGCTCGGGATCGTCATAAGTGGTGCGGCACTTGTGATGCTCGGCGTGCTGAAGGCCGATATGCCCATGGCAACGATCATCGGCAAGATCGCCATCCAGGCGGTTCCGGCAAGCATCGGCGCCATGCTCGGGCGCTCCCAGCTGGGTGGAGAGGATAACGCTGACGACGAGGACGACGAGACGTCCCAGTCATCAGATGCCGTTCCCGACAGTCTTTCGACGAACTACGTGCGCGAGCTGTTTCTGATGGCGATCGGTGCACTGTTTCTCAACCTCAATGTCGCGCCGACGGAAGAAGTCGTCCTGATTTCCTACAAGATGATGAACTGGCACGGGGTGGTAACAATCCTGGTGTCGATCGCCATCATGCACTGTTTCGTCTACGCGGTGTCTTTTCGCGGCGGGCACAGAATGCCGGAAGACAGCTCACGCTGGCCTATCTTCTTCCGCTACACGCTTCCCGGTTATATGGTCGCGATGCTGGTCAGCCTCTATGTGCTGTGGATCTTCGGCCGGCTGGACGGCATGGCGGCAACGCCGGTGCTGATCTCGGTCATCGTCCTCTCATTCCCGGGGGCGATCGGCGCTGCCGCGGCCCGACTGATCCTTTAGCGAGGCCCTGATGAAAGACACGAGCGATATCGGCAAGGTCACAGAAAAGGGTGAGGCACACTGGATCGAATGGGTCACTGCGATCGTTTCGACGCTGATTGTTGCGGGCGTCCTTGGCTGGGTTGGCTGGCGCGCCGTAAGTGAGGAGAAAGTCCCGCCCGCGTTCCGTATCGAGATCACCGAACGCATGCCCGTCGAGGGCGGCTACCGCATCCGGTTCGATGTTTCCAACAGCGCTAACCGAACGGCGGCAGCGGTCGTCGTGCGCGGCGAGGTCATGGATGGTGATGCGGCCGTCGAACAGGCGGATGTCACCTTCGATTACGTTCCCGCGCAATCGAAAGCCTCGGGAGCCATCCTTTTCGCCCGTGAGCCGCGTCAGGACCAGATCCGGTTGCGGACGATCAGCTTCACCGATCCCTGAACGGGCGCCGCCAGCCGATCATGGCTTTTCGACGGGCGCCGCCAATGCAATCCACTCACGTTCTGGAATCCGGCGTGACATTTCGTGTAGCGATGACGGGATCGATTCGGAGTCATGTGCGTTTATGTTCGCTGCCTGCGACCGACCAAGAGGTGAGGTCGCGGTAAAAGAAGAATTAAATGGAGTACAGGGATGAATAAGACTTTCGCCGCGGCTGTTGCCGCCCTGCCGATCGTTCTCACCGCAACGACCGCCTTTTCTGCTGACGTGATTTCGCGCAGGGATGCACCATACCAGGAAGCTGACCAGCGCGGCGGCGTCCGTATCGGCTATCTCGATTGCCAGGTCGGCGGTGGCGTCGGTTACGTCATCGGTTCCGCCAAGGAAGCCGAATGCACCTTCTCGTCCACGATGGGCAGCGAGCCGATCGATCAGTACACCGGCGTCATTCGCAAGATGGGTGTCGATCTCGGCTTCACCACGCGCAGCCGCTTGATCTGGGCAGTCTTCGCACCGACCGCTGGCTATCACCACGGTTCGCTCGGCGGCCTCTACCAGGGCGCAACGGCTGAAGCGACTGTCGGTGCCGGCATCGGCGCCAACATTCTCGTCGGCGGCACATCCGGTTCGATCCATCTCCAGACCGTCAGCATCACCGGTCAGCTCGGCCTGAACGTTGCTGCGACAGGTACTTCGGTTACGCTGACCCCAGCCAACTGATCTATCGGCCAGACGTCAAGTCATTTGGAAGGCCGCCGGGTAACTCCGGCGGCCTTTCCATGTCTGGTAGCAACCTCTTGAACCGGTCCGCGCAAAATCATATTTTGACCCTGTCGCTTGGAAACAGCGTGCAGTTTGCGATCAATCAATTCGGCTAGGCGGCCGCGCCCCTACCGCGACAAGATAAGGATCGGCATCATGGATATAGAGAAAATCTTGGCGTCCGTCGTCGCGGTACGCGCCTCCATTCCCGATAACGCGTTCACGGCCGATGCTCTCGGCGTCCGGCGCGAAGGCAGCGGTGTGGTCATCCGGGAAAACGGTCTTATCCTGACGATCGGCTATCTGATTACCGAGGCCGATGACGTGTGGATCACGAGCCGTGATGGCCGCAAGGTCCCGGGCCATGCACTCGCCTACGATCAGGAAAGCGGCTTCGGTCTCGTGCAGGCCTTGGCGCCCTTGGAACTGCCTGCGCTCGAGATCGGGGATTCCGACAATGCTGCTGTCGGAGATCCGATCGTTTTTGCGGACGGGGAGGGCCAGTATGTGCGCGGCAATATCGTCGCCAAGCAGGAGTTCGCAGGATACTGGGAGTACCTGCTCGACGAGGCGATCTTTATCACGCCGGCGCATCCCTCCTGGGGAGGCGCCGCGATGGTCGATGCCGAAGGCCGGTTGATCGGCGTCGGCTCGCTACGGCTGCAGATGAGCAAGGGCGGAGAGATCGCCGATATCAATATGGTGGTCCCGATCAACCTACTGGCTCCAATCTTGGATGACCTGCTCAACAGCGGCGAATTCAAGCGCCAGCCGCGCCCTTGGCTCGGCGCGTTCTCGGCAGAAACGAATGGCGACGTCGTTGTCATGAGCGTCACCGAAAATGGCCCGGCCGCAAAGGCAGGGCTCAAGCGTGGCGACGTCATCTCGGAAATCCGCGACGGTGAGGTCGACGGGTTGGCTGACTTCTACCGCAAGGTTTGGGAAAGCGGACCGCCCGGTGCCGAAATTCCCATGCGTGTTCTCCGTGACGGCCGCGAAGCCTGGCTTCGCGTGAAATCGGCGGACCGCAACGACTTCCTTCTGAAACCGCAACTGCAGTGAACGACAGCCGGATTACCGGATCAGGATCGCCCTGAAATCGTTGACATTCGTGCCCGTCGGGCCGGTGACGAACAGGTCACCGGTCGCTTCGAAGCCGGTATAGCTGTCGTTGCGTGACAGAAGCGCGCGTCCATCCTGTCCGGCCGCGATCAGTCGCCTTGTCGTGCAGCCGTCACAAAAGGCGCCGGCGTTGTTTTCGGAGCCGTCGATCCCATCCGTATCGGCTGCGAGCGCAGTGATCTCAAGGCCGTCGATCGCGAGCGCAAGGGCCAGTGCGAATTCGCCGTTGCGTCCGCCACGTCCGCCGTCGGAGCGCAGCGTCACAGTCGTTTCGCCACCTGAGAGAAGCACGGCAGGCTTGGCGAACGGCCGGTCGTGCTTTGCAATTTCCCGCGCAATCGCTGCATGAACGAGCGCCACATCGCGCGCTTCACCTTCGATGGAATCCGACAGGATATGCGGCGTCAGGCCATGTGCCAGCGCTATCTCGGCGGCGGCCTGCAGCGAAACGCCGGCCGAGGCGATGACGTGGTGCTCGTTCCGGGCGAAAACCGGGTCTGAAGGATCGGGAGCATCTGCTGCGGGCGACGTCAGATGCGCCATCATGTCCCGCGTGAGATTGAGTCCGTAGTTTTCGACGATGGCCAGCGCATCGTGCCGCGTGCTTTCGTCGGGGATTGTCGGGCCGGACGCGACAAAGGCCGGATTGTCGCCGGGAATGTCGGAGACGATCAGGCTGACGACCCTGGCCCGGGTTGCTGCTGCAAGCCGGCCACCTTTGATGGTCGAAAGATGCTTGCGGACAACGTTCATCGCTGAAATCGGCGCGCCCGATGCCAGCAGGATCTCGTTGAGCGCGATCTCGTCATCGAGCGTCAGTCCCTCCGGTGGCGCCGGCAGAAGGGCAGAGCCGCCGCCGCAGACCAGTGCAATCACCAGATCCCGTTCCGTCAGGCTGGAGACCGCCTCCATGATCCTGACGGCAGCGGCGAGACCGGCCGCATCGGGCACCGGGTGAGACGCTTCCAGAACCTCGATAAACCGTGTTTCGCAACCGTAGCCGTAACGGGTGACGACGACGCCCGAGAGTTCGCCGGGCCATATCGTTTCGAGCGCAGCGGCCATCTGGGCCGCGCCCTTGCCGGCACCGACAACGACGGTACGGCCGTCTTGCGGCTTCGCTGGCAGGTGCCGGCTGATGCCGGTCAGAGGATCGGCGGCCTTTACCGCCGCACGAAACATCGCCTCCAACAACGTCCGATCCTGCATTCTCCGCTCCCTCATGCCTCTTTAGCCCGTTCGATCACGGTGACCTGCGGTCGTCAATCGCGTTTGCCCGCCGCCCCTGCAATGTCGCGCGCCGCCTGGCGGATCGTCTGCATCAGAATATCGAGCGGCGCAGGGACGCCGGCCTCGGCCTTGAGGGTCAGCCCCACCGGACCCTTCGTCTCCGCCGTGTCGATGGGCAGCGTTGCCAGCAGGCCGTGGGCGATATCGGCCGCCACAACGCCGTGGGAGATGATACAGATAGCGTCGCTGGTCTGGACGAAGGCGCGACCGAACGTATCGGAAACCGTCTCGATCTGGACCGGGAGATCGGTAATGCCGTGGGTGATCAGAAACTGCTCGACGACGGGCCGAATGATCGATCCGCGCGTCGGCATCAGGATCGGGAAATGCCCCAGCGTCTCAAAGAGCGACTGTTTCGCCTCGAGCAGAGGATGCCCGGTGCGGACCGCAAACACGACCTGTTCCGAATAGAGATGCTCGAAGCTCAACCCCGCCATTTTCTCGGGCGCCGCAAGCCGTCCCACCACCAGATCGAGATCGCCGAGGCGTAGCTGTTCCATCAGGACGGCATTCTCGCCCGTCACGATCTTGACCTGGCCGCCTGCATTCTCGGCAAGGAAAAGCGTCATTGCCAGCGGCATGATGTTGCTGGCGACCGTCGGGAGCGCGCCGATCCGCAGCGGCATTGTGTCACCAAAGCGGGTGGTGGAGACGGCATCCATGCCCCTCTTCAAGGAGGCGAGCGTGGTTCCGGCGTGGCGCAGAAACACTTCCCCTGATCGCGTCAAGCGCAGACCGCGGCCTTCGCGCTCGAACACCGTCACGCCAAGCGCCTCCTCCATCTCGCGAATGGTCTTCGTCACCGCCGGCTGGCTGACATTCAGCACCTTGGAGGCCTGCACGACACTCTTCTGCCGGGCGACCTCGACAAAGGTCTGCAGGTGGCGGAACTTGATCTTGAGATTGTCCAAATTCATAACCCATGGGTTAAGCAATCGGCAGAAATTATCATTTTACTTAACTGCATGCCAGTGCGAACACTATGCCCGGGAGGATTTGGTTCATGCAGTTTGTCGATCTTGGCGGCGTCACAGTTCACTATGACATCGACTGGGCGGGAGATGGCCGGCCGGTCGTGGTGCTCGTCAACTCGCTCGGCACGGATAGCCGCATCTGGCATCACGTCATCCCTAAGCTGGCGGGTGACTATACGGTTCTCACCTATGACAAGCGTGGTCACGGATTGTCGGATCTCGGAAATCCCCCTTATTCCATAGAGGATCTCTCCGGCGAACTTGCAGCCCTGCTCGATCATCTCGGCCTGTCCGATGTCATCGTCTGCGGCCTTTCCGTGGGTGGATTGATTGCCCAGAGCCTCTACGTGTCGCGGCCGGATCTCGTTCGCGCGCTGATCCTTTCCAACACGGCGCACAAGATCGGGACACCGCAGATGTGGGCTGACCGTATCGGCGCCGTCGAGCAAAACGGGATCGGCAGCATTCTCGAACCTGTCATGCAGCGATGGTTCACCGCAGCATTCCGCGAGCCCGGAAATGCCGCCTACAAGGCCTATTGCAACATGCTGGTGCGCCAACCCGCCCTCGGCTACAGCGGCACATGTGCTGCGATCAGCAAGGCGGATTACACGGAGCAGGCAGCCCGGATCGCGGTGCCGACGCTTTGCATAGCAGGCGATCAGGATGGATCGACCCCGCCGGAACTGGTGCGCTCCCTGGCGGATCTTATTCCCAATGCACGCTATGAAATCATCGAAGGCACGGCGCATATACCCTGTATCGAAGCGCCTGGCGCCTATGCGGCCCTGATCCGCGGCTTTCTCGAAGAACTGGAGTCCTGAACGACATGGCAGAAGCTTCCATCCCGTCGGAACGCTACAATCAGGGACTGGCGACGCGTCGCTCGGTTCTTGGCGAGGCGCATGTGGACCGCGCTCTTGCCAACGAGACGCCGTTCGACCAGCCGTTCCAGCAGTTGATCACCGAAGGCGCCTGGGGCTCCGTCTGGTCTCGCGAGCAATGGTCGAAGCGCGAACGGTCGATGGTGACGATCGCGCTTCTGGCCGCACTCGGCCATGATGAAGAGGTGGCGATGCATATCCGCGCCACGGCCAATACGGGAGCGACGCGCGAGGATATCTGCGAGGCGCTGATGCATGTGGCGATCTACGCAGGCGTGCCCGCCGCCAACCATGCTTTCAAGATCGCCAAGGCCACCTATGCCGAAATCGATGCGGCAAAGCCTGCTGCGGAGGAGCAGAAATGAGCAACGCACCACCAGAAACGACACCCTTCTTTGCCCGAGACCGGGAGAGGCACCCTCCGGCATACACGCCCGGCTACAAGACCTCGGTCTTGCGCTCGCCGCAGCGGGCGCTGATCTCGCTCGAAGGCACGCGCAGCGAAATCACCGGGCCGGTGTTCGGTCACAACATTCTCGGCGAATTCGATAACGACCTGATCGTCAACTACGCCAAGCCCGGTGAATCCGCGATCGGCGAGCGCATCATGGTCTATGGCCGTGTGCTCGATGAACGGGGCAGGGGCGTTGCGGGGGCTCTCGTCGAATTCTGGCAGGCCAATGCCGGCGGACGCTATCGCCACAAGAAGGAAAGCTATCTTGCACCGCTCGATCCCAATTTCGGCGGTTTCGGCCGGGCGATCGCGGATGCAGAGGGCTATTACTGTTTCCGGACGATAAAGCCCGGTCCTTACCCCTGGCCGAACGGCGTCAACGACTGGCGTCCGGCGCACATCCATTTCTCGGTATTCGGGCACGGTTTTGCCCAGCGCCTGATCACCCAGATGTATTTCGAGGGCGATCCGATGATCTGGCTCTGCCCGATCGTCAAGACGATCCCGGACCGGCACGCGATCGAAAGCCTGATCGCACCGCTCGACATGAATGCCTCGATCCCGCACGATCTGCGGGCCTACAAGTTTGATATCATCCTGCGCGGGCGCCGCTCGACCCTTTTCGAAAATCGTCTGGAAGGCAATTGATCATGGCGCAGCCGCTGAACTACCTCAAAGAAACGCCATCCCAGACCGCCGGGCCTTACGTGCATATCGGTTGCACGCCGAATTTCGCAGGCCTTGAAGGCATCTACGACCAAGATCTTGGGTCCGGGCCGATGGCCAGCGACAAGACCAAGGGCGAACGGATCACCATCAGGGGTTTTGTCTATGACGGTGCCGGCGCACCGCTGAAGGATGCGCTGATCGAGATCTGGCAGGCCGACGCGGACGGGATCTACAACAGCCCGTCGGAAACGCGCGGTGCAGCCGATCCCAATTTCCTGGGGTGGGGCCGTTGTCCCGGCGATATGGCAACCGGCGAGTTCGCGTTCGAAACGATCAAGCCCGGGCGGGTGCCGTTCCGGGACGGCCGGCTGATGGCGCCTCATGTCACGTTCTGGATCGTGGCGCGTGGCATCAATCTTGGCCTGCAGACGCGAATGTATTTCTCCGACGAGGAAACCGCCAATGCGGAGGATCCGGTCCTTGCCCGCATCGAGCATCGCGTGCGGGTGCCGACCCTGATCGGGCAGCGGGACGGTGATACGGTTCGCTTCGACATCCATCTCCAGGGTGACAAGGAAACGATATTCTTCGATATCTGACGGCTACTTTCGAGAAAGACCAGCAAGGTGACAATTCCGGCATGAGCGTTTCCGCATTCGAACATCCCTTCCTGTCCGGTCTGCTCGGCGATGAGGAGGTCTCAAGGCTTCTGTCTCCAGAGGCCGAGATCACGGCGATGCTGGCCTTCGAAGCGGCTCTCGCCACCGCGCAGGCAAAAAGTGGTCTGATACCGGATGCATCCGCGCAGGCGATCGCTGCGGCATGCGCGTCGTTTTCGCCCGATATGGCCAAGTTGAAGCAGGCGACAGCCAGAGACGGTGTCGTCGTTCCGGAGTTGGTCCGACAGCTGCGGAGTGCGATCGGTGGGGAGGCGGCGCCGCATGTCCATTTCGGCGCGACCAGCCAGGACGTTATCGACACGGCTCTGATGCTGCGCCTGAAATCGGTCGCCGCGCTTCTGTCGGGGCGACTGCAGGATCTGGCCGAGCGGTTCGGTGAAGTTGACCGGGCGCACGGTTCCCGCGCGATGATGGGGCATACGCGCATGCAGGCGGCCTTGCCGATCAAGGTATCGGACCGCGTGGATGCCTGGCGCCATCCGCTTATCCGCCAGAAACATCTACTTGCCGCCTTTGCCGAGGATGGCTTTGCGCTGCAGTTTGGCGGTGCCGTCGGCACGCTGGAAAAACTGGGTGATCACGCGGCTCAAGTGCGCGCCATGATGGCCGCCGAGCTCGGCCTTGCCGATGCGCCGCAATGGCAGAGCCAGAGAGGAAGGCTTGCCGAGTTCGCCGGCATCCTTGCGACAATTTCTGGAAGCCTCGGCAAATTCGGACAGGATATCGCTCTTCTCGCGCAAATGGGGGGCGAGATAACACTGTCTGGCGGTGGTGCCTCATCGGCCATGGCGCACAAGCAGAACCCGGTGGCGGCCGAAGCGCTTGTCGCTCTTTCGCGCTACACTGCGGTCCAGCTTTCCGGCATGCAACTGGCCATGGTCCACGAGCAGGAGCGCTCGGGCGCTGCCTGGACGCTGGAATGGCTGGTCCTGCCGCATATCGTGATGGCGGCGGGTGCGGGCCTGCGGCTGGCCGGCGAGCTCGCTTTCAACATCACCGAGCTCGGCCGCGATGCCCCGCGCGATATTTGACGGATAGCAATCGGCTGACACGCCGATTTCGGTTTTACATTGCAGCACCGCATGCAATCTTCTCGCAACGTTACATCGGGAGGCGATGCGACACATGGCACGGGAGAGCCTAATGAAGACGCTGATTTCAACTGTTTTCGCACTGACCTTGATGTCGGGAGCCAGCTATGCCGAGACCATCAAGGTCGGCGTCGTCGGTCCCTTCTCGGGCCCATTCGCGCTGCAGGGAAAAAACTTCAAAGCCGGTATCGATGCCTTCTTTGCCCTGAACGGCAAGAAGGTTGGCGATAACGAGATCGAGGTGGTCTATCGCGACGTGCCGACCGCCGATCCCGCCAAGTCCAAAGCGATGTCGCAGGAGCTGATCGTTCGCGAGAAGGTCCAGTATCTCGCCGGATATTATTTCACGCCAGACGCGATGGCGGCGGCCCCCATGCTGCAGCAGGGCAATGTGCCGATGGTTGTCATGAACGCCGCCACGTCCGCAATCGTGAACGCGAGCCCTTATGTGGTGCGCACCTCGTTTACCACCTGGCAGACGGCCACGCCGCTCGCCAAGGTCGCCAAGGACGGCGGCGTTACCAAGACGATCACGCTGGTCAGCGATTACGGCCCAGGCGCCGATGCCGAGACGGCTTTCAAAACAGCGTTCGAGAAAGAGGGCGGGCAGGTTGTCGAATCCATCCGGATGCCGCTTTCGACAACGGATTTCGCACCGTTGATGCAGCGGATCAAGGATTCCGGCGCGCAGGCGCTGTTCACCTTCCTGCCATCCGGCCCGCCGACGCTTGCCTTCGTGAAGGCCTATAACGACACCGGTCTCAAGGCAGCAGGCATCAAGTTCTTCGCAACGGGCGATCTGACGCAGGAATCCGATCTGCCGGCTCTGGGCGAAGCCGGCCTTGGCCTCACCACCAGTTTCCACTACGCGGTCTCGCATGACTCGGCCGAAAACAAGGCTTTCGTCGAAGCAGCGCAAAAGGCGATCGGCAACCCTGCCGAACTTTCCTTCCCGGCCGTCGGCGCATTCGATGGCATGCATGTCATCGCAAAAATGATCGAGGCAACCGGCGGCAAGCAGGATGCGGCCAAGGCCGTCGAGGCCGTCAAAGGCCTGTCATGGACCAGTCCGCGTGGACCCGTGACGATCGATCCTACCAGCCGGCACATCACCCAGAACATCTATCTGCGCAGCGTCGAGAAAGGCGCAGACGGCAAATACTTCAACAAGGAAATCCAGACCTTCGAGAAACAGGGCGATCCGGGTCTGGCCTTCGCCAAGAAGTAGGCGTTCCGGCTGAGTGCTGCTCCGGCCTGTCAATGGGTTTGCAAGACCAACCCAATTGTCAAAACGGCCCTGCTGAACCCGTGTTCAGCAGGGTTGGAAAGCCTTCGAGTTAGGATGCCCGGCTCGCCGACACGTTCGCAGCATCCGTTAGTTTGCAAAGCGCCATTACCCTTCTTACTCATGTAGAGCGCATCGTACGCGTCCTAAGTCGGGCTACGCGTCGGAGAACCCAAACGGAGCCTCCGTCCTCCGATAGTTGTCCGGAAGTACCTGCCGTCCAATCGGCGGTTCGGCACGAGAAGTGCATTCTGTGCGCTGACAGAGCTGGCACGCAATGCCGATAGGCGTCGGATTATGTGTCTGAGGGTGCTCTGAGGCGTAGACAAGCCGGTCTGCATATCGAGCCTCACAGACGATCGCGATCGCGCGGTCGACGCTCGGAAGGCCGTGGCTGCCACCGCCCGAGTGCACGGTTCGAGCTATCGAGAAGAACCTTTGGCCATCAGGCAGCTCCATCCATTGTGTCACGACCCGCCTTGGAGAGGTAAACACCTGATGGACCGTCCACAACGGACAGCCGCCGCCGTGTCGTGCAAAGGGAAAGGCGCCGCTGTTCAGTCTCTTGGAGACGTTTCCGGCAACGTCGACCTTTATGAAGAAGAAGGGAACTCTCTCGTGTCCGGGCTTCTGGAGCGTCGTGAGCCGGTGCGCAGTCTGCTCGAAGCTCGTCCCGAAGAAACGAGCTAATGAGTCTAGATCGTATCGGCGAGCCTCCACAGCTTTGGCAAAGGCAGCATACGGCATCAGGATTGCCCCCGCGCAATAGGCAGCGATAGCTCGATGAGCAAGCCGCTCCGAATTCTGCGATTCGAAATTCCCTTCGGCAACGGTGCTTGCAATCTCGTTCTCAAACTCGAGGTAGGCGAGCTGCTGCGCCATCTGGAAATTCTGGCTTGAATGATCCAGAGCTTCGTTGAGCAGCAGTTCCTTGCGATGCCAGTCAAGTCGCCGGAGGGATCCTGACATCACCTCTGTGGGAAGCCTTCGGACTTTAAACCCGTGCTCGTTCTGGAGGAAGGCTGGCAAACCGCCGCCTTGGCTTACCCGGCCCGCCAGCTTTTCCGACAGCGTGTCCAAAATCGGGAAGAAGTTCTTTCGGGCGGCTAGAAAGCTTCTGACGGCGGCGATGGAATCCCCTTCAAACGGGCGTCCGTCGTTTGTCGTGTGTTGGCGCCGGTCGGCTAAAGCGAACTGCTCCTCTTTGTATGCCGTGTAAAGTCGCAGCAGCGCTTCAGCAAACCCGGGAAAGCTGTGTGCGATATCCGCGATATCGACCGCATTCAAATCGATGTCAGTGAAGATCGCGTCTCGTGCTGCAAGCCGTAACTGCGCGACAAGATCCTGGCCTGAGTCAGCGGTAAATTCGCTAAAATCGATCTTATACGCCTTGGCGAGGCGCAGCAGTATTTCAGCTGTCACCGGGCGCTGATTGCGTTCCATCAGCGCGACATAGGATGGCGAGATGTCGAGGTCGCTCGCCATCTCTACCTGCTTCAGGCCCAAGTCCCGGCGAAGTCTTCGCAAGCGCGGCCCAAGGTAAACACGATTATCCATACAAGCATTACAGCATTTCGAAGAACTTCTGTAAAGTTTGACAGCTTGACTTCAGTGTGGCTCGCCATGGCCTTACCGGCTGTTATCGTCCCATGGACAGAAACATTGGAGGGTCTCATGTCGTATCAAAAACTACTCGAAGAAGCCGAGCACCTGATAGGTGGGAATGAATGCTGGACTGGAATGACACCCGAGGCCGTTGCGAGGATGAGGCTTCAGAACCGGTTCAAGACCGGCCTCGACATCGCCAAATACACCGCCAAGGTCATGCGGCGAGACATGGACGCGTATGATAACGACCCGTCCAAGTACACGCAGTCGCTCGGGTGCTGGCATGGGTTCATCGGTCAGCAGAAGATCATATCGATCAAAAAGCATTTTAAAAGCACGGAGCGGCGATACCTTTACCTCTCCGGCTGGATGGTCGCCGCATTGCGCTCGGAATTCGGGCCTCTGCCAGACCAGTCGATGCACGAGAAGACGACTGTACCGGCATTGATCAACGAGCTTTACACGTTCCTGCGGCAAGCCGATGCTCGTGAACTTGGTGACCTATTCCGGCAAATCGACAAAGCCCGGGAGGCAGGCGATGCTGTCAAGGAACGGCAGCTTACCTCCGCGATCGATGATTTCCAAACGCACGTCGTCCCGGTCATAGCCGATATTGATGCCGGGTTCGGCAATGCCGAAGCGACCTACCTGCTCGCCAAGAAAATGATCGAGGCAGGGGCCTGCGCTCTTCAGATCGAAAACCAGGTCTCCGACGAGAAGCAGTGTGGCCATCAGGATGGTAAAGTTACCGTCCCTCATGAAGACTTTGTCGCGAAGATCCGTGCGTTGCGCTACGCCTTTCTCGAGATGGGAGTGGACGACGGCGTCATCGTGGCTCGCACGGATTCACTGGGTGCGGGGTTGACCAAACAGATCGCCTTTTCGGTCTCCGAAGGCGATATCGGCGACCAGTACAATTCGTTTCTGGATTGCGAAGAGGTCGGCGCGGGCCAGCGATCGAACGGTGACGTCCTGCTGACCCGTGGCGACAAGGTTCTTCGTCCCAAGCGCCTCCGCTCGAACCTCTACCAGTTCCGACCCGGCACGGGTGCCGATCGTTGCGTGCTCGATTGCATCAATGCGCTTCAGAACGGCGCGGACCTTCTCTGGATCGAGACCGAGAAACCGCACATCGAGCAGATCGCCGGGATGGTCGACCGCATCCGCGATGTCGTTCCGAACGCGAAGCTCGTCTATAACAACTCGCCTTCCTTCAACTGGACGCTGAACTTTCGGCAACAGGTCTTTGACGCGTGGGTCGAGCAGGGTAGGGACGTTTCGGAGTATGACCGTGCGAAGCTCATGAGCGTCGACTACGACGGTACGGAACTCGGCAAAGAAGCTGATGAGCGCATCCGGACATTTCAGCGTGACGCAGCAAAGCGAGCAGGCATCTTCCATCATCTGATCACCCTGCCGACCTACCACACGGCCGCTCTTTCGACCGACAATCTTGCGAAGGAGTACTTCGGCGATCAGGGAATGCTTGGCTACGTCGCCGGCGTTCAGCGGCAGGAAATTCGCCAGGGGATCGCAGCGGTGAAGCACCAGAATATGGCCGGTTCGGATCTGGGCGACGATCACAAGGAATATTTTGGTGGCGATGCGGCGCTGAAGGCGGCTGGAGAGCACAATACGATGAACCAGTTTGCAGCTTGAGCTGCAGGATCATACGCCTCGAAGGAGCGATGCTCCTTCGAGGTACACTTTCAACGGAGGAGCTGAAATGTCGACAAATACTGAGACCAAGACGTCACAACCCGAACGATCGAGAGCCGTCTTCTCAAACCAGGACTTCGAACTCATCCGGGTCGCGATCAGTCACTATTTGCAGGAAATCAAGGAGCAGCCGGAGGCGGTAAAATACTCGAACCTGTACCACCGGCTCGGTCGCGTTGTTTGAACCCGCAAAGCAGCACCGGTGATTAAGACCATCGGTGCGGCACTCGATGCTGGTGCTTGGGGCCGATTGCTGTGGAGCGTTCTGGATTGGCTTACCCAGCGAGATATTTCGCGGAATATATCCCTTGGCAAAAATTCCGCGTGCGATATATCGAGATGGATATCTTGCTTATGCCTGGGAGCGCGATTGGATGAATGGTAAGACTCGACGTTCCTATGTTTTTCAAGGGTTGATGACCGTCCTCGCAGCCTCCTTGTCTCTCGCCTTGCTGGCTGCTCCGGCCGCGGCGGATGAGAAGGTGACGGTGTTTGCTGCAGCCAGCATGAAGAATGCGCTCGACGCTGCCAACAAGGCCTATGGCAAGCCGGTGACAGCCTCCTATGCGGCAAGCTCGGCGCTCGCCAAGCAGATCGAAAGCGGTGCGCCGGCAGACGTGTTCATCTCCGCGGATCTCGACTGGATGAACTATCTGTCCGACAAGGCTCTGGTGAAGGAAGACACAAAGTCCAACTGGCTCGGAAATCAAATCGTGCTGGTCGCGCCCAAAGAGAATGCCGCACCGGTCGATATCATCAGGGGTCTCGACCTTGCCCGGCTTCTGAACGGCGGCAAGCTTGCCATGGGTGAGCCGAATTCGGTTCCTGCGGGCAAATACGCAAAGTCGGCGCTGGAAAAGCTCGGCATCTGGTCGTCGGTCGAAAAAAGCGTCGCCGGTGCCGAAAGTGTGAGGGCAGCGCTCGCGCTGGTGTCGCGCGGCGAAGCGCCTTACGGCATCGTCTATGCAACCGATGCCGCTGCCGATCCGGGTGTCGCGGTGGTTGGAACCTTCCCTGCGGACAGCCACGCGCCGATTATCTACCCGATTGCGATTCTCTCGGATTCAAAATCGCCGGATGCCGCGGGTTATCTCGATTACCTGAAGTCCGCCAAAGCCGCGCCTTTCTTCGAAAAGGAAGGCTTTACGGTTCTGAAGTAAGCCAGTTTGACTTGGGCCCCTTGGGCTGATGTCTGAAGGGAAGCAGCGTTGGACTGGTTGGTACTCAGCGAGGAGGAATGGACGGCGGTGCGCCTGAGCCTTCGGGTCTCGAGCGTGGCCGTCCTTGTCAGCCTTCCGCTCGGCATTCTCGTCGCCTATGTCTTGGCGCGCGGAAAATTCTGGGGCAAATCGATCCTCAACGGCATCGTGCTTTTGCCGCTGATCCTGCCGCCTGTTGTGACCGGATTCCTGTTGCTCATCGTCTTCGGCAGACGTGGCGTGGTGGGCTCGTTCCTCGCGGATTATCTCGGCATCGTCCTCTCCTTTCGCTGGACGGGTGCCGCCCTTGCCTGCGGGGTGATGGGATTTCCCCTGATGGTCCGCTCGATCCGATTGTCGATCGAAACTGTGGATCGGAAGCTGGAGGAGGCGGCCGGCACGCTTGGCGCCAGTCCCCTCTGGGTCTTCCTCACCATTACCCTGCCGCTCATTCTTCCCGGCATTATCGCCGGCATGATTCTCGCCTTCGCAAAGGCCATGGGTGAATTCGGTGCGACGATCACATTCGTATCCAATATCCCCAGCGAAACGCAGACGCTGTCGGCAGCGATCTACACGTTCACGCAGGTTCCCGGCGGTGATGTCGGCGCCATGCGTCTTACCATCGTGGCGATCGCGATCTCGTTTGCGGCGCTGCTCGCGTCCGAATTCATGGCCTATCTGGTCGGACGCAAGGTGGCGGTCGAATGACGATGATCGTGGACGTGCGGCAGTCGTTCAAGAGCTTCGTGCTCGACGCATCCTTCACCTCGACAGGCGGCGTGACGGCGCTGTTCGGCCGCTCGGGATCCGGAAAGACATCGCTGGTGCGCGCCATTGCCGGCCTCTCCAAACCGCAGCGCGGACGGATCGAGATTGACGGCGATGTCTTGCTGGATACCGAACGTGGCATCTTCGTGCCAATGCACAGGCGTCGCTTCGGATATGTCTTCCAGGAAGCACGGCTCTTCCCGCATCTAAGCGTCCGTCAGAACCTTCTTTACGGAAAATGGTTCGCGCCCAAGTCAGCGCAGGTCGAGAATATCTCGCATGTTGTCGAACTGCTCGGCATCGGTCCGCTCCTCGACCGCCGGCCGGGCAACCTTTCCGGTGGCGAAAAGCAGCGCGTGGCGATCGGCCGAGCGCTTTTGTCGTCACCAAGACTGCTCCTGATGGACGAACCACTCGCAGCGCTCGACGACGAGCGAAAGGCCGAAATCCTGCCCTATCTGGAGCGGATGCGCGATGAGACCGCGATGCCCATCGTCTATGTCAGCCATTCGGTCGCGGAAGTGGCGAGGCTCTCGGACCGCGTCGTGATGATGAGCGACGGTCGGGTGGAGATATCAGGCACACCGTCGGACGTGCTGTCCGGCAGCCAAGTACTGGCCACAGAGCGCCGCGAAGCCGGCGTGGTGCTTTCCGGAACCGTCGAAGCGATCGATTCGGCGCATGGCTTGGCGACTGTGCGGCTTTCGTCCGAAGTTCTCGTCGTTTCGAACGCGCGGGCGCAGGTTGGACAGAGCGTCAGGCTCCATGTGCCGGGGCGAGATGTGATGCTCGCCACCAGGAAGCCCGAAGGGCTGAGCGCCCTCAACATTCTGGAAGGGCAGATCGCCCAGATGGATGCCGAAGGGGAGGGCATGGTGCGCGTCAAGATCCGGTGTGGCGAAGACGTGGTGCTTGCCCGGATCACCGGCCTGTCGGTTGAGCGTCTTGCACTTCAAGCCGGACTTCCCGTCTATGCGGTGATCAAGACCGTCACCCTGGCACGGTAATTAGCCGTGTACGCCGTGCCCGAAATAAAAAGGGCCAGCGCTGGCTGACCCTTTTAGTCTGTCTATCGGCTTTAACCCCTTCGATCAGGTCGCGACACCCTGCGGGCTGTCGGCGGACCTGTCAGGTGCACGGCTGAGCATCAGGGCGACGATCGTGCAGATGGCACCCGAAATCAGGTATCCGCCGATGAAGATGATGCCGAACTGGCTCGCGAGACCGAGCGCGGTCAGTGGCGCAAAACCTGCGCCGACCAACCATGCGAGGTCGGAGGTCAGGGCCGAACCGGTGTAACGGTAAGGCTGGCTGAAGCGCGACGAAACCGAACCGGAGGCCTGACCAAAGGAAAGGCCGAGGATGGCAAAGCCGATGATGATGAATGCATCCTGGCCGGTACCGCCCGCATTCAGCAGGAACGGCGCCGTAAAGCTGAAGATGGCGATGATCACCGCACCAATGATCAACTGGCGGCGACGACCGATCCTGTCTGCAAGAAGACCGGAGATCACGACCGTCACGAGTCCGAGCAAAGCACCGATGACCTGGACGAACAGGAATTTCCCGGCGCTCTGGCCACCGAAAAGTGTCACCCAGCTCAGCGGGAAGATCGTTACAAGGTGGAACATCGCGAAGCTTGCAAGCGGGGCAAAGGCGCCGAGAACGACGTCGCCCCCGTGAACGCGCAGCACTTCCAGAACCGGCTTTGCCTGCAATTCGTGGGCTTCGAGCGCATCGCCGAACTCTTTCGATGCAACAATGCGCAGACGAGCAAACAGGGCCACAACGTTGATGGCAAACGCGACGAAGAACGGATAGCGCCAGCCCCAGCTCAGGAAGTCGGCGTCGGAGAGATTGAAGACGAAATAGCCGAACAGGACGCTCGCGAGCGCAAACCCGAATGGCGCGCCGAGCTGCGGGATCATCGCGTAAAGGCCGCGGCGGTTCGGGGGTGCATTCAGTGCCAGCAGCGATGCAAGACCGTCCCAGGCTCCACCCAGCGCAAAACCCTGGCCCAGACGGAACAGCGCCAGCAGAGCCGGCGACCAGTATCCGATCGTCTCATAGCCGGGCAGGAAGGCGATCGAGGCCGTCGAGCCACCGAGCACGAGAAGGGCAATCGTCAGCTTCGTGCCGCGTCCATAGGTACGGTCGACCCACATGAAGACCACCGAGCCAACAGGACGCGCGATGAACGCGAGCGAGAAGATCGCAAACGAGTAAAGCGTGGCGGTGACCGGGTCTCCGGCAAACGGAAAGACCACCCGAGGAAAAACCAGGACCGAGGCAAGGCCGTACACGAAGAAGTCGAAAAATTCCGACATTCTGCCGATGACGACCCCGATAGCAATATTGCTCGGTTCGACCGGCTTGTCGTCGTGGATCTGCCGGGCATCCCGTTCCATCTCTGTGGATGTAGGATTGGCAAGTTGGCTCATGAATGTGTTCTCCTGCACGTCTGTTTCCACATGAGAATGTCGGGCGTACCAGCTGTCAATCAAGACGTCGCGCAAAAAGCATATTTTGGGCGGATTTTGGTGTTTTCTGAGGCACCCATGGCAACAGATGGACATTGAGGCGGAGTTGATGTTTTTGCAACGACCATCATCAATCCACACACCCCGCTTGCATTGCAGCGCGAAAAAGTTATTGCACTGCGACGAAACACCTCATGGAGATCAGTTGCTTGCTCCGTTAGGCCGACTGGACACATCGAAAGTTTCGAGCAGACCAATGTTCCCAATGTTGAAACGTCTCATCCAAATCGCTTTGCTGCCGCTTTTGGCCACCCTTTCGGGCTGCAATCTCGTCGTGATGTCGCCATCAGGCGATATCGCCAGGCAGCAGGCAGATCTGATTATCGTCTCGACCGTTCTGATGCTGCTGATCATCGTGCCGGTCGTGTTTCTCACGCTCTACTTCGCCTGGCACTATCGTCATGCGAACACCACAGCAAAATACGATCCGGAATGGCATCACTCGACACGGCTCGAAGTGGTTATCTGGGCCGCGCCGCTGGCGATCATTGTGGCGCTCGGTGCGATCACCTGGATCAGCACCCACCGTCTCGACCCGTATCGTCCTCTCGACCGCCTCGATGCGGAACGTCCGGTTCCCGCCGAAACGCGGCCTCTGACGGTTCAAGTCGTGGCGCTCGACTGGAAGTGGCTGTTCTTCTATCCGGAATACGGCATCGCCACGGTCAACGAGATGGCCGCACCGGTCGATCGCCCGATCACGTTCGAGATCACATCGAGCTCGGTGATGAACTCGTTCTACATTCCGGCGCTCGCCGGCCAGATCTACGCGATGCCGGGGATGCAGACCAAGCTGCACGCCGTCATCAACAAGGAAGGCGAGTTCGAGGGACTTTCGGCAAACTACAGCGGTGCCGGGTTCTCGCACATGCGCTTCAAGTTCCACGGCTACACGGCCGAAGGCTTCGACGGCTGGATCGCAAAGGTCAAGCAGCAGGGTACCGCACTCAACCGCGATGCCTATCTGAAGCTTGAGAAGCCGTCCGAGCGTGAGCCGATCCGCTACTTTGCGGCGGCCGACAAGGATCTCTACAGCGCGATCCTCAACATGTGTGCCGAACCGGGCAAGATGTGCATGAACGAAATGATGCATATCGACATGATGGGTGGTGCCGGCACCGAGAGCCACGAGAACCGCGCGAAACTTCAGTATGACAATCGTCGTATCGGAGATGCGGAAGGTACAAACGCCGCGACTTTCCCCGCGACTGGCACACCTGCCAAGAGCGATGAACAGCCGCACAATGAGCAAGGTCACGGCAACCACTCGATGCCGGACACGAACAATGGCGACGCCGATCCGGCGCCTGCGCAGATCAACAATTAACGGGTTGTCCCATGTTTTCCAATCCTGACATCCTGAAGTTTATCTTCGGAAGGTTGTCCTTCGAATCACTGCCGTTTCACGAACCGATCCTGATCGTGACGTTTGCGGCCGTGTGTCTGGGCGGCATCGGCGTGGTGGGTCTCATGACC
Source organism: Rhizobium sp. Leaf306 (assembly GCF_001423425.1). GTDB lineage: Bacteria > Pseudomonadota > Alphaproteobacteria > Rhizobiales > Rhizobiaceae > Neorhizobium > Neorhizobium soli. Next base: position 1,446,801 of record NZ_LMNX01000001.1, on the reverse strand, counting down.
TACTTCAAGCTCTGGGGGCCATTCTGGCGCGACTGGGTTTGCAGTGTCGATCACAAGAAAATCGGCATCATGTACATCGTGCTGGCCATCATCATGCTGTTCCGCGGCTTTGCCGACGCCATCATGATGCGTGTACAGCAGGCCATCGCCTTCAACGGCAACGAGGGCTACCTCAACTCTCACCACTACGACCAGATCTTCACCGCCCATGGCGTGATCATGATCTTCTTCGTGGCGATGCCCTTCGTTACCGGTTTCATGAACTATATCGTGCCGCTGCAGATCGGCGCGCGTGACGTCTCGTTCCCGTTCCTGAACAACTTCTCGTTCTGGATGACGACGGCCGGTGCGATCATCATCATGATCTCGCTGTTCATCGGCGAGTTCGCACGTACCGGCTGGCTGGCCTATCCGCCACTGTCGGGCGCCGATTACAGCCCGGGCGTCGGGGTGGATTATTACATCTGGGGTCTGCAGGTGGCGGGCGTCGGCACGACGTTGTCGGGTATCAACCTGATCGCGACAATCGTGAAGATGCGTGCTCCCGGCATGTCCTTCATGAAGATGCCGATCTTCACCTGGACGGCACTCTGCACCAACATCCTGATCGTTGCCTCGTTCCCGATCCTGACCGCAACCCTCGTGCTGCTGTCGCTTGACCGTTACGTCGGCACCAACTTCTTCACGAACGACCTCGGCGGTAACCCGATGATGTACGTGAACCTGATCTGGATCTGGGGTCACCCGGAAGTCTACATCCTGATCCTTCCGGTCTTCGGGATCTTCTCGGAAATCGTTGCGACCTTCTCCGGCAAGCGCCTGTTCGGCTATGCCTCGATGGTCTACGCGACCTGCGTGATCATGATCCTGTCCTACCTCGTGTGGCTGCACCACTTCTTCACGATGGGTTCGGGTGCTTCGGTCAACGCCTTCTTCGGCATCACCACGATGATCATCTCGATCCCGACGGGCGCGAAGATGTTCAACTGGCTGTTCACGATGTATCGCGGTCGTATTCGCTACGACGTCCCGATGCTCTGGACGGTCGGCTTCATGGTGACGTTTGCCATCGGTGGTATGACCGGCGTCATGCTGGCTGTTCCGCCTGCCGACTTCGTGCTCCACAACTCCCTGTTCCTGATCGCCCACTTCCACAACGTCATCATCGGCGGCGTGCTGTTCGGCCTTCTCGCAGGCGTGAACTACTGGTTCCCGAAGGCGTTCGGCTTCAAGCTGAACCAATTCTGGGGCAAGGTATCGTTCTGGTTCTGGTTCGTCGGCTTCTACTTCGCCTTCATGCCGCTCTACGTTCTTGGCCTGATGGGCGTCACCCGCCGCGTATCGCAGTTCGAAGATCCGTCGCTGCAGATCTGGTTCATCATCGCAGCCTGCGGTGCAGGTATGATTGCCATCGGTATCGCCTCATTCATCATCCAGATCGGCGTCAGCGTCTGGAAGCGTGATGAACTGAGGGACGAAACGGGCGACCCATGGCACGGCCGTACTCTGGAATGGTCGACATCGTCGCCGCCACCGGACTACAACTTCGCCTTCACTCCGGTGGTCCACGATCACGACAGCTGGTACGACATGAAGAACCGCGGTTATGCGCGTCCTCTTCAGGGTTTCAAGCCGATCCACATGCCGAAGAACACCGGCACCGGCGCGATCCTCTCCGGCATCAGCGTGGCACTCGCCTTCGGCCTGATCTGGTACATGTGGTGGCTTGCTGCCCTGTCCTTCATCGCCATCATCGTTGTGTCGATCGTCCATACGTTCAACTACAACCGCGACTACTACATTCCGGCGGACGACGTTGTCGCGGAAGAGAACAAGCGGACCGAACTGCTCGCTAGGCAGGTGTGATAACCATGAGTGCTTCTAAAACAGAGACGGCGGAAAACCCGCAATTCTACCTGGAAGAAGATCATCATCCGGAGAACAGCACCAATCTTGGGTTCTGGCTCTACCTGATGAGCGACTGCCTGATCTTCGCGATCCTGTTCGCCACCTACGCTGTCGTCGGCCGCAATTATGCGGCCGGACCATCACCGGCGGATCTGTTCGACCTGCCGCTCGTCGCGCTCAACACCGCGATGCTGCTGTTCTCGTCGATCACCTACGGGTTCGCGATGCTTCAGATGGAGCGTGGCGCCAAGGCGGAGACGCTGTTCTGGCTGGGCGTGACCGGCGTGTTCGGTCTCGCCTTCCTGGGCATCGAGCTCTACGAATTCAGCCATCTCCTGCACGAAGGTGCCGGTCCGCAGCGCTCTGCGTTCCTGTCGGCGTTCTTCACGCTGGTCGGAACCCACGGTCTGCACGTTACCTTCGGTATCATCTGGTTGGTCACGCTGATGGTGCAGGTTTCCAAGCATGGCCTGATCCCGGAAAACCGCCGTCGCCTGATGTGCCTGTCGATGTTCTGGCACTTCCTCGACGTCATCTGGATCGGCGTCTTCTCCGTCGTTTACCTCATGGGAGTCCTCGGATGACCGACAAAGCACCCGCGCACGAAGATGCGCACGCCGCGCATCACGCCCATAGCCACGGGCACGAGGCGAGCCACGGTTCGCTGAAAAGCTATACGACCGGCTTCATCCTGTCGGTGATCCTGACGGCGATACCGTTCTGGCTTGTGATGGGCGACGTCTTCGACAACAAGGCTGTCACCGGCGCTCTGGTTATGATCTTCGGCGTCATCCAGATCGTTGTGCACATGATCTACTTCCTGCACATGAACACCAAGTCCGAAGGCGGCTGGACGGCGATGGCACTGATCTTCACGATCGTCATCGTGGTCATCGCTCTCTCCGGCTCGCTCTGGGTCATGCACCATCTCAATGCAAACATGATGGTCATGTCGCCGGAGATGATGAAGAACATGCCTTGAGGCGGTCATGAGACCGGTTGAGACAGACACCAATCAAAGTGGCGCGGGTCATTCCGCGCCACTTTCCCGTTCTCGCTCCCATATCATGCGGGCGTTTCTGGTCTTCGCGACGCTGATTTTCGTGGCGCTCGGATCCTGGCAGGTGCAACGCCTGATATGGAAGCTCGATCTTATCGCAAGGGTCGACGCCCGTGTGCATGCAACGCCGGTGGCACCTCCGGCAGCCGGCCAGTCACCTGACGATATCGAATATCTCCACGTCGCCATCTCCGGGTCCTTCGATCACACGAAGGAAGCGCTGGTTCAGGCCGTGACGAAGCTCGGGCCCGGATACTGGGTCGTGACGCCGCTGAAGCTTGAAGACGGCAGGACGATCCTGATCAATCGCGGCTTCGTGCCCCCTGACCGCAGGGATCCCTCAACCCGGGTTGAAAGCCAGACCGTCGGCGAAGCCGCCGTCACAGGTCTTGTCCGCCTCTCCGAACCCGGCGGCGGCTTCCTGCGGGAGAACGATCCGGGCAACGAGCGTTGGTATTCGCGCGATGTCGCAGCGATCAGCGCGTCGCGCGGTCTTCAGGGCGTCATGCCCTATTTCATCGATGCGGACGCAACGTCGAACCCGGGTGGCTATCCGGTTGGCGGCCTGACCGTCATCCAATTTCCCAACAGTCATCTGAGTTACGCACTGACCTGGTTTGCGCTCGCAATCATGTCTCTCGGTGCTGCGATCTTCTTCGGACGCTTGCAGCGCGCGGCCGGTTGATCCGCAACGATTTCATCTTGAGGAGAACGCGCCTTGGATACTCCCGCCATCAACGATATTGGCCTCGATTCTGATGTCGAGATCGCGGTTCGCCAGGAATTGACGCTCGTCGCACTTGGCAAGTTGCCAGCCGATACGGCGCTCCGGGTAGGCCGGCTGCTCGATGTCAGCACGCGGACATGGCGCACGAATCAGGAAATCATCATCAAGGGCCGCCGCATTGCCTATGTCGGCGATGCGGGATCCTATCCGGGCACCGTCGCTCACCGGGTGCATGAACCCGATCTGGCTGCCATTCCAGGGCTTGGAGAGGTGCACAAGCATATCGAAAGCTCGCATTTGACACCGGAATGGGAAGCAGCACTCGTTCTTCCCCGCGGCAATACCTGGACCTGTGAGGCAAGCCATGAGTTTTCGAACGTCAACGGCGCAAAGACGCTTGAATTCTGGCTGAAGGCCCGCACCGCCGGCTCGCCGCTCAAGATCTTCCCGCTGCCCGGATCGGCCGTGCCGCCCACCGGTTACGAGCATGGCGGCGGGTATCTCGGTTATGACGAGCAAAAGCAGTTCATGTCCGAAAGCCTGATGGTTGCGGGCCTCGACGAGGTGATGGACTGGCCGGGCGTGTGGGACAGAACCAGCCCTTCCTACGACCGCCTCTGGGGCATGATCCGAGCAACGTTCGAGAAGCGCGGAGTCGTTGAAGGTCACGCGGCGGGCATTCGCGACATCCCAACGATCAACGCTTTCGCCGCGGCCGGTCTGGCATCGGATCACGAAGCCTGGACGGTCGAGGAGTTCTGGGACAAGCTGACCCGCGGCCTGTTCATGGAACTGCGCCCGCACAGTTTGCCGGAGGTTATCGCCGGTCTCCTCGAGAAGGGCCTCGCCGACTGGTCGCAGATCGCGCTGACGACCGACGATCGCAGCGCCTCCGATACTCTGAAACTCGGCGCCACCGATTACAATGTTCGCCTCGCCATCGAGGCAGGCCTTGCGCCCGAGATCGCCATCCAGTGTGTGACCATCAATCCGGCCCGTCACATGCGCCTGACGCCCTGGGTGGGCACGATCGCGCCGGGACGTTATGCCGATATCGTGCTTCTGTCCGACGTTGAGAAATTCGAGATCGCCAAGGTCTGGGCCGATGGCATCCAGGTTTCTGATGGCAAGCGCTATCTGCCCGAGGTGCCCAAAATCGACTGGCCGGACTGGGCAACGAAGACAATCAATATCGGCCGTGAGCTGACGGCCGCAGATTTCGCGATTGCCGCTCACCCCGGCCGCCAGACAATGACGGCTGCGGTGCTGCGACCGTTTCACTGGACGGATGATTTCCTGACCTTCGAACTTCCTGTCGAAGACGGGCTCGTCCAGCGCGATGCCGATCGCAACATCACCAAGTTCTCGATCATCGACCGGTTCTCGGGCAAGGGAGCGGTGTCGAAAATGTTCTGGCTTGGCTGCGGGCCGCGGACGCCGGATACGGCGCTTGCCTGCTCCATGGCACATGACAAGCACAATATCTGGTGCGTCGGCTCATCGGACGAAGCGATGGCCGCAGCTGTCAACGCCGTCGCTGCCAATGATGGTGGCTGGGCATTGGTTCGCGATGGAAAGGTCGTCGCGCGGGTTCGCTACGAGGTGGCGGGGCTGATGAGCTGCCGGTCGGCGGACGCTCTGCATGAGGAGATGCAGGTGCTCTATGCAGAGGGCGAAAAGGTCGAGTGGATGTTCGAGCCGAGCTTCCATCCGCGCTGGTCTGCAGGCTTCCCGGAGCGTCTCGCCTTTGCGACGCTCACCTGTGCACCCTGGCGCTGGGTGCTGGTCGCCCCGAGCGATTACGCGCCGGAGGGGCTCGTCAACGTCCAGACCGGCAAAACCCATCCGGTCGTTTTTTGACGCCGCTTCACCTTCCGAGCTTCGGCCAGGTATCCGAAAGACGGTAACCGCCCGGCCAAGGGTCCGACGGATCCAGCATCAATTGATGCGTTCCGGTAATCCAGGCGCGGCCGGAGATCAGCGGATAGATTGCCTCGCGATCACCGACACGCGTCGTCGACTCGATACGGCAGTGGAATTCCGAACCGATGATCGAGCGGCCGATATAGGTCTCGCCGATTGCCATCTCGCCACGCGCATGGAGAACCGCCATGCGCGCCGAGCAGCCCGTACCGGTGGGAGACCTGTCGATCTTGCCCGGCTGGATGACGACGGCGTTTGCACCGCTCAGCACGCCGTTTTCCCGGGTGAGGGGAGTTACAATCTGGCAGAAGGAAATGTGGTCCCAGCCGGCATTGTCCGGATGGGTAAAGCCGATCTGCTCATTGGCGGCCGCGGTAATCTTCACGCCCGCTTCTGCAATCTCGCGTGCCTCGTCGGGTTTCACCTCGAACCCCAGTGAAGCCGCATCGACGATGACGAAACTGTCGCCGCCATAGGCTGTGTCGACCGTGAGTGTTCCGAAGCCGGCCACTTCCAGCGACACTGCGAGCTTGTCTGTAAAGGATGGCACGTTGCGCACCGTGATCCGATCGGCCTTGCCGTCGCGGCATTCCGCTGTGACCTCGACCAGGCCGCCTGGCGCTTCGAGCGTCATGCGTGTCACCGGCTCGGTCATGGGAATGATGCCGGTGTCGAGCAGTACGGTCGCAACACAGATGGAGTTGGAGCCGGACATCGGTGGCGTGTCGGCGGGCTCCATGATGATCCAGCCCATCTGGGCGCGCGGATCCTTCGGCGGCACCAGCAGGTTCACGTGCCGGAAGACACCGCCACGGGGCTCGTTCAGCACGAAGTTGCGCAGCGTTTCGTCACGGGCGATGAAGCGGGACTGGTCCCAGAGTGTATCGCCCGGCGGCGGCAGTACACCGCCGACGATGACATCCCCGACTTCGCCCTCCGCATGGCAGCTGACGATGTGGATGACTTTTGATGTGCGCAACGCGACCCCCCGGCAGATGTTACCGCTTGGGTGTCATCAGGTAATGCCCAACGCCCCAGACCTCTCCCTTGTCATGGCCGAACAATCCGGCAGTGGCAAGGAAGAAGAGACGCCAGCGGCGCTGCCAGAGGCAGGCATCCTTGCCGTAGACATCCTTCAGGATCGGCTGGATTTGCCCGATCTCGCGATCGAAATTTTCAAGCCAATGCATCGCGGTGCGGCGATAGTTGAGACCCGACCAGCGCCAGTCTTGTTCGACGGTGAAAATATCATCGAAACGCCGCGGCAGGTCGTGCGCGGGCATGATGCCGCCGGTGAAGAAATGGTGGGCAATCCAGTCAGCTGGGTTGTCGTGCTCGAACCGGTAGGACCGATCCTTGTGGGTGAACACGTGCAGGAACAGCTTTCCGTCGGGCTTCAGCCAGCCTCTTGTGCGCTCCATAAGGCCTCGCCAGTTCGACATGTGTTCGAACATTTCCACCGAAACGACCCGGTCGTAGGTCTCATCCGTCGAAAAGTCGTTCATGTCGGCGGTGATGACGGTGAGGTTGTCGAGCTTCAGCCGCTCGATTTCGCTGAGGATGTGCTCACGCTGCGGGGCCGAGTTGGAGACGGAGGTGATCCGGGCATTGGGAAAATGCTGGGCCATGTAGAGCGACAGCGAACCCCAGCCGCAGCCGAGCTCGAGAATGTCCATTCCATCACTCAGTTCCGCGTGACGCACGGTCTCGGCCAGCGCGTAGGATTCCGCTTCCGCAAGCGTTGTATCGTCAGCCAGATACAATGCGCAGGAGTATTTTCGCTGTGGACCGAGAGCGAGGCTGAAGAACTCTGGCGGCAGTTCGTAATGCTGGCGGTTGGCATCATCCGTATGGGTGGCGATCGGAAAGTCGGCCATCGACCTTGCGAACGCGTCCTCGGCGGTTGCCGGCGTGGAGGCCAGCTTCCGCTTGGTGCGACCGCATAGAAAGTCGATCCCGGCAAGCGTCACGCCATCGCTTAAGGGTGCTCGTTCAGCCGTATTGATGGCAAAGGCCAGCATGTTCATCGTGGCGTTCCCTTATTGTGTTGAGAGTTTGGATCGACGCGGACCGGGGAAAAATGCGTTGACGCGTGCCTGGACAGCACGGAACTGGTCACCCCGGGATTTCAGCATGTGTTCCTCAAGCGGCGGAATGCCGGAGACGTGCACCAGCAGCCAGTACATCATCACAGGTGCGAGAAGCGCGATCGCGGCAAAGCCCAGCGCCGGAAGCGCCATCAGCGGCCAGCTGCACCAGAACAGCCACTCGAAGAAATAGTTAGGGTGGCGGGAATAGGCCCACAGCCCCCTCTGGCAGATTTCCCGCTTGGCTTCCGGCGTCTTGCGGAATCTCGAGAGCTGAACGTCGGCTACCATCTCGCCGATAACGGCAATCGCTGCCACGGCAAGCGCGAGAAGATCGCCCACCTGCGGGTATTCTGCCGGGTTCGAAGCGGCGCAGTAGACTGCAAGCACAAGAATGAAGGCAGCGACCGCCTGGATCTGGAGAAAATAGAACAGGCGGAAGGAAGCGCGATCGCCCCATTCCTTGATAAGCTTTTCGTAGCGGGGATCCTCGCCACCGAGCCGCGTGCGGGCGCCAATATGGAAGGCAAGCCTCAGCGACCAGGCCGCGACGATGACGATTGCCGTCACGCGGCGCTCGACGGGACCGGCCGCCAGATAGGCCGCAGTCACGCCGCCGACGCCGACGGCCAGCGACCAGATCGTGTCTATCCAGCCGCTCGCACCTGTCGCGCGCTGTACGGCCCAGGAGATCGCCATGGCCAGCGACAGGCCTATCGCCAGAAAAATTAGGTGAATGTAATCCATTGGTCTCCTCGAACGTAGAAAGCCCGACACGTTCTTTGTGTCCCTCTACGGCTGACATAGCCAATCAGTTTCATGGGCTTGGAAAAAATGTCGCAAAAAGAAGTGATATTGCGTGAAACTCTCTATCTCAATCTCTCGTAATGATTACAGAGCCCACAGGGCAGGTGATCGATTGCTTTGGGAGCTGGGGGAATTGTATGGCAATTCGTGAGACGCATAGGACCTCGGGACGTCGACGCATCGCAGTTGTCGGCAGTGGAATATCCGGCATGTCCGCTGCATGGCTTCTGGCCAAGGCCCACGATGTTACCATGTTCGAGGCAGCCGACCGTATCGGCGGCCACAGCCATACCGTGGATTTCGACGCATCGGGAAGAACCGTTTCCGTCGACACCGGCTTCATCGTTTATAACGAGGTGACCTATCCTAATCTGACGGCGTTGTTCCGTCATCTGGATGTTCCAACCACGGCCTCCAGCATGTCCTTCGCCGTCTCGCTCGACGATGGCGGTTTCGAATATTCTGGTGGCACAGGGTTCGGACTGTTCGCCCAGAAGTCCAACATCGTCAGCCCACGCTTCTGGTCGATGATGCGCGATCTCGTCCGCTTCTACCGCAATGCTCCCCGTGATCTGTCGACGATGGGCGGTTCGTCACTCGATGACTACCTCGACCGACATCACTACGGACGGGCGTTCCGCGACGACCATCTCTACCCGATGGCGGCTGCGATATGGTCGATGCCCGCGGGTAAGGTGGGTGAGTATCCCGCGGTCAACTTCGTCCGTTTCTGTGGCAATCACGGGCTGCTCGAACTCTGGAACCGTCCAATCTGGCGCACGGTGACGGGCGGAAGCCGGGAATATGTGGATCGCCTGACAGCTGACTTTCGCGATCGCATTCGCCTGTCGACACCCGTCCAGGCGATCAGGCGAACCGGTGGCGGTGTTGAAATTTCCACCGGACCGGACGGATGGCAGGCATTCGACGAGGTGGTGATCGCCACCCACGCAGATCAGGCACGTCGTCTTCTGTCGGACGCTGATGACCACGAGACACGCATTCTGGGTGCCTTCCGCTATTCCCGCAACGAGGCGATTCTGCACAGCGACCAGAGCTTCATGCCGAAGCGCAAGGGCGCATGGTCCAGCTGGAATTATTCGGCAAAGACCGGCGAGGCGCAGGTCCAGCCTGCCATCACCTACTGGATGAACAAGCTGCAGCCGCTTGGCGATGCGCCGCCGACCTTCGTGACACTCAATCCCCCACGTCAGCCCCGCGAGGACGCAGTCATCCGACGCGAGATCTACGAGCATCCGATCTTCGACATGGCAACGGAGCGGGCACAACGGGAAATCTGGTCGCTTCAGGGTGTGCGCAACACATGGTTCTGCGGCGCCCACTTCGGCTCGGGCTTCCATGAAGACGGCCTCCAGGCAGGCCTGGCGGTCGCGGAAGATCTTGGCGGCGTTCGGCGTCCCTGGAAGGTCGCCGAGGAAAGCGCCCGGATCGTGCGCCGGCCGCTCGGCGCTACCGTTCCGATCGAGGTCACGGCATGACGGCTTCGTTTCGGTCGGCGCTTTATCCCGGTCATGTCACGCATGCACGCATGCGGCCGAAAGAGCATCGGCTGGCCTACAGGATCTATTCGCTGCTGATCGATCTCGATGAGCTCGACGCGCTTGATCGCGGCCTGAAACTGTTTTCCGTCGACCGGTTCAATCTATTCTCGTTTCGGCAAAGAGATCGCGGCGACCGCTCGGGATCCGATCTTCGGGGCCAGATAGAGCAATGGATGCGCGCCGCAGGGCTCGAGCCTGATGGCGGGTCGATCAAGCTTCTCACCATGCCGAGAATACTCGGCTGGGCCTTCAATCCGCTCAGCATCTTCTTCTGCTACGGGCGCGACGGCGAGGTGAAGGCGATCCTGTGGGAAGTGGACAACACGTTCGGCGAACGCCATGGCTACCTCATCCCGGCCGATAATCGTGTCGGCGGCGAGATCGTCCAGCACTGCGACAAGGCATTTTATGTCTCGCCGTTCATGGACATGGACCAGCGCTATACCTTTCGCGTGACGCCGCCGTCCGAACGGCTGTCGATCAAGATCGATACATTCGATGCCGAGGGGCCGATGCTGACTGCCCGTCATCTCGCGCACCGCCGTGATCTGACAGACCGGGCGCTTCTGAAGGCCTTCTTCGCCATTCCCTTCCTGACGCTCCGGGTCGTCGGCGGCATCCATTGGGAGGCACTGAAAATCTGGCTCAAGGGCGTGCGTTTGCGCAAGCGTCCAAAGCCACCGGAAAACCCCGTCTCCGTCACTCCTGCTGTTCCCCTACGCAAAGTGGAAATCCATGAGCCAATCTGACGAATTCACCTCCGTAACGACCGATCGCACACCCGGAGCTGGCGTTGCCGGCTTCGGCGCGCGCGTCGTGAACCGGCTGCTGAGCGGTATCCGCTACGGTTCTATTCGCGTTGTGCTGCCTTCCGGTCGCACCATAGAGATGGCCGGGCCGGAAAAAGGGCCGGACGCCGTTATCGTCATCAAGCGCTGGCGGATGCTGAGCCGCGTTCTGCATGCGGGCGACATCGGCTTTGCAGAAGGATATCTCAAGCAGGAATGGACGACACCTGATCTTACCAATGTGATCCGGTTTGCGGCACGCAATCGGCATGGGCTGACGCTTGCGACCCATGGGGGCTATCTCGGCCGGATCGCGGTTCGCCTGTCGCATCTTCTCAACGCCAATACCAAGCGCGGCAGCAAACGCAATATCGAGGCCCATTACGATCTCGGCAACGAGTTCTACGCTGAGTGGCTAGACCCTTCGATGTTCTATTCCTCGGCGCTCTACGAGCATCAGGGACAGTCTCTCGAAGATGCCCAGCGTCAGAAACTCGAGCGTATCCGCGAAAAGCTCGCCATGAGCCAAGGCGACAGCGTGCTCGAGATCGGCTGCGGCTGGGGCGCTCTTGCCTTGGACCTCGCACAGAACGTCAATGCCCGGGTCACCGGCCTTACTCTTTCTCCTTCGCAGCTGGCCTTTGCAAACGAGCGCATCCGGCAGGCCGGCGTGGAGGGGCAGATCGATCTACGACTGCAGGACTACCGCGATACATCAGGGCAATTCGACCGGATCGTCTCGATCGAGATGTTCGAAGCGGTCGGAGAGGCCTATTGGCCAGCTTATTTCGACACCATCCGTCGCTGTTTGAAGCCCGGTGGCCGTGCGGTTTTGCAGGTGATCTCGATCAACGAGGACCGCTTCGATTCCTATCGGCGCAATCCGGATTTCATCCAGAAATACGTGTTTCCGGGAGGGTTTCTTCCCTCGGACAGCGCGTTCACGGCAGCCGTTGAGAAATCCGGGCTTGTCGTCAGCGACATCGAACATTTTGGCGCGTCCTATGCGCGGACGCTGGCCGAGTGGCGGACGCGGTTTCACGCCGCCTGGCCGAAGATTGCGGAACTCGGTTTCGACAGCCGTTTCCGTAGGTTGTGGGACTACTACCTTTGCTATTGCGAGGCTGGCTTCGAGGAGGAAGCGATCAATGTTGGCTTCTATACGATTGAACATGCGTAATCTGGGTTTGCGAGGCGGTGCTGTCGCAGCACTCTTGTCACTGTCGGCAGGGCCGCTTCTTGCCGCCGATCTGGACGGCAACTGGGCTCGTGGCGACGGCAATGCCAAGGTCGAGATCGCGCCTTGCGGCGCCCAGATCTGCGCCACCAACACATGGATCAAGCCCGGATCGGGAAGCGAGAAGGCCGGCGACAAGCTGGTCATGAGGATCGACCGAACAGCTGACGGATCCTATTCCGGTACCGCCTTTGATCCACAACGCAACATGACGTTCAAGATCACGGTCGTTGTCGCGGAAAAGAAGATGACGACAAAAGGCTGCGTTGCTGGCGGTATTCTTTGCCGTGCCGTCAACTGGTCCCGCATCGACTGACACAGAAAGAGGGAACGAACCCATGGCGAAGATCTCGCTGAAGACGCTGGCTCTTGCCTACATCACCACGTTCATCGTGTTCGGCGCGATAGACTCCGTCTGGCTCAGCACGATGACAAGCCTGCTTTACCGGCCGGTCATGGGCGACATGCTTCTGCCGAGTTTCCGTCTCGCGCCTGCCGTGATCTTCTACCTTCTCTACATCGGCGGACTGACGCTGATGGCAGTGCGTCCGGCCCTGATTGCAGGCGGTGTCGGAGCAGCGGTGCGGCAGGGAGCAGCGATCGGGTTTATGTCGTACATGACCTACGATCTCACCAACCATGCGGTCATGAAGAACTGGTCGACGCTGCTTTCCGTGGCCGACATCATTTGGGGAACCTTGCTTTCGGGTCTCGCCAGCGGTCTTGCCACCTGGATCGTTCTGCGGTTCTTCAGAACAAAACACCACTAGCGTTCGAAAACAATATGGCCGGGAAATCCCGGCCATATCTTTGAGCTATTACTGTTCAGGCTCTTCGACCGCGGTCGGCTGACCGCGCTGGTCGAGTATCTCTCGTTTGCCCACATGGTTGGCCGGGCCGACCAGCCCATCCTTCTCCATGCGTTCGACAAGCGATGCGGCCCTGTTGTAGCCGATCGACAGGCGGCGCTGGATGTAGGAGGTCGAGCACTTCTTGTCGCGCATGACGACCTTGATCGCCTGCTCGTACATCTCGTCCCGGTCTTCCTCGCTGATCGCGGACCTGTCGAAGACCGCCTGGTCTTCCTCCTCGACCTCTTCACCCTCTTCGTCTTCCGTGACGCTGCCGAGATAGAGCGGCTGACCTTGCGTCTTCAGATGCGCAACGATGCGCTCGACTTCCTGGTCCGACACGAAGGGACCGTGAACGCGGGCAATGCGTCCGCCGCCCACCATATGCAGCATGTCGCCCTGACCGAGCAGGTTTTCCGCGCCCTGTTCGCCAAGGATGGTGCGGCTGTCGATCTTGGACGTCACCTGGAAAGAGATACGGGTCGGGAAGTTCGCCTTGATCGTACCGGTGATGACGTCGACCGAAGGCCGCTGCGTCGCCATGATCAGGTGGATACCGGCAGCACGCGCCATCTGCGCAAGCCGCTGGATCGCACCTTCGATCTCCTTGCCGGCCACCATCATCAGGTCGGCCATCTCGTCGACGATGACGACGATATAGGGCAACGGCGTCAGGTCCATGTCCTGCTGCTCGTTGATCGGCTCGCCGGTCTGACGGTCGAAACCGACCTGGACGCTGATCGAGATGACCTCGCCGGATGCGGACGCGGCCGCCACACGGGCGTTGAAGCCGTCGATATTGCGAACGCCAAGACGCGACATCTTGCGGTAGCGGTCCTCCATTTCGCGCACCGCCCATTTCAGCGCCAGAACCGCTTTCTTGGGGTCGGTCACGACAGGGGTGAGCAGATGCGGGATACCGTCATAGGCCGACAATTCGAGCATCTTCGGATCGACCATGATCAGCCTGCACTGGTCCGGCCGCAGACGGTAGATCAGCGAGAGGATCATCGTGTTGACCGCGACCGACTTGCCCGAACCGGTTGTGCCGGCGACGAGCAGATGCGGCATCTTTGCAAGCTCGGCGACGACGGGTTCTCCGCCGATCGTCTTGCCAAGGCAAAGCGGAAGCCTGAAGCCGGTACCCGCATAGGTGCCGCTTTCGATCAGCTCACGCAGATAGACGGTTTCGCGCACGGGGTTTGGCAGTTCGATACCGATCACGTTGCGACCGGGAACGACAGCCACGCGGGCCGAAAGCGCTGACATCGAGCGGGCGATATCGTCCGAAAGACCGATGACGCGCGAGGATTTGACGCCGGGTGCCGGGGCGAATTCGTAGAGCGTCACGACAGGGCCGGGACGAACGTCGATGATCTCGCCGCGGATGCCGAAATCCTCCAGCACGCTTTCCAGAAGCCCCGCGCTCTGTTCCAAGCTTTCCTGGCTGACGGGGCTGATCTGGTCGTCCACCGGTGCCTGCAGCAATTCGATCGACGGGAACTCGTAGTCGTCGGACGCATGCAGCGGTTCGGTGTTGAACGGCCGGATCGGAGAGATCGCGCGGGTGGCCATGACAACCTGCCGCGTCGACTTTACTGGCACGACGGGGGCGACCGCAGGCGCCGGGGCCTCGATGACGGTCTCAGCGATGACGGGCGCAACGAGAACAGGCTCAGGAATGACAGGCTCAGGAACGACCGGAGCAGCAGCAGCGATGACGGGCGCATCCTCCACTGGAGGCACCACCGGATTTGGCGCAGCATCGTGGCCGGCCTGGCGCAACGTGATCGAACGATAGAGATCAAGCGGCGACGGCCCCACCGGAATTTCTTCAACCAGACGTTTGGTCAGGGTCTCGATCGGCTGGCGAATGACCGGCGCCCTCAGGGCAACCCGCACAGGTTCGGGCCGGACCGGCTGTTTCGGATAGGTCGGGAGCGGACGCTGAGCAACGAACACAGGTCTCTGCTCGACCTTTGGCGGGGGAGGCGGGGTCAGCGCGAACTCTTCGCCGGTGGCCTCTCCAAGGCTCATCACCTCGAAGAACAGATGATCCGGCAGGTTGGCGATCGGAGACTGTCTTTCAGTGCTAATCACGGGAGCATCAATCACTGCTTCAGGCTGCGGCGGCGCAACTGCGACCAGCACCGGTTCAACGGTTTCCCTGGCAAACGTGGCCCGGCGTTCCCTCAGCGCCTGATCGAGAGTGCCGACGAGATTGCGGGCGCCGGGTTCAGGCGACAGGAAGCTAGCGATAGAGGTCGACAGCGCGTCGCCGTCATGTCTTTGGGTGAAAGTAATCTCGGAAATCTCCTGAACGGCTCGCGCCGCCATAGGGGGAATGACAGCCTCGGGGACGGCGTGGGAAGCGACGGCTTCGCCCTCCGCTTCCGGGCCGGAGGGTGCCCCACGCCTGGAGATGGTCTTCTCCGGCGTGCGGGTGAAGCGAACGGTCGGGCCCAACATGAAGGCCTTCTGCCAGTCCGGCAGCGCCTCGATCTCGTGAGCCTGCATCTGGACTGTCGACACGATGTCGCAAGCCACCTGTTGCCCCGCATTCGGGGGCTCAGGCGGATTTATGGGGTGAGAGTGGCCGGTATCCGGCAGTTCGGAAGCCTGGGCTTCCAGCTTGTCAGTTTCGCGAAATTGCGGGCCTGTGAGACGCATTGCCACCAATGAAACCATATGAACAAATCTGGGACACGAACGTCCTTGGATATAAAACAAACATTAACCATGCGTTGCCGGCGCCGATAAATCGTCGAGTGCGGTGATCGCCTGTGACAAAAGGCGCCGGTGAAATGGTCTTTGGGACGGAACAGACTCGGGCAGTTGGTGGTTATTGGGTCAACTGTAGTCGTCAAGATGGAGCCCCCATGTCGAGTCCGAATTCGTTTGAAATGTCACGACGGGATCTTCTCGTCGCAACCGCTGCCGGCTCTGTGGCCGTGGCAAATAGCAACAGAGCTGCAAATGCGCAGGCGGCAACACCGCCTCCTCGGCCGGGGACGGCGACGTCGCGGGTGGGTTTTGTCGTCAACGGCACACGCCAGGATCTCGATCTCGACAACCGCACGACCCTGCTCGACGCGTTGCGTGAGAACCTGCACCTGACCGGCACCAAGAAGGGTTGCGATCACGGCCAGTGCGGCGCCTGTACTGTCATGGTCGATGGTCGCCGCATCAATTCGTGCCTGTCGCTTGCCATCATGCACGAGGGCTCCGAGATCACCACGATCGAAGGCCTTGGCACACCGGACGAGATGCATCCGATGCAGACGGCATTCGTCAAGCACGATGGCTTCCAGTGCGGCTATTGCACCCCTGGGCAAATCTGTTCCTCCGTCGCCGTTCTTGAAGAAATCAAGGCCGGCATACCGAGCCATGTAACGGAAGACCTGACCGCCCCCACGCAGGTTTCCGAGATGGAAATCCGCGAACGTATGAGCGGCAATATCTGTCGATGCGGGGCCTACCCGAACATTGTTGCGGCTATCACGGAAGTTTCGGGGAGGCAAGCATGAAACAGTTTACTTATGAACGCGCCGCATCACCGGCTGAAGCTGCGTCCAAGGCCGCCAACAACCAGAACGCCAAGTTCATCGCGGGAGGCACCAACCTCCTCGACCTGATGAAGCTAGAGATCGAATCACCGACCCATCTCATCGACGTCAACGGTCTCGACCTCGACAAGATCGAGCAGAGTGAAAACGGCGGCGTCCGGATCGGAGCGCTCGTGCGCAATACGGATCTCGCCTCTGACGAGCGCATCCGCCGCGACTACGGCGTGCTTTCGCGCGCACTTCTCGCAGGCGCATCGGGTCAGCTCCGCAACAAGGCAACGACGGCCGGCAACCTGTTGCAGCGGACGCGCTGTCCTTACTTTTACGACACCGCCCAGCCTTGCAACAAGCGCAAGCCCGGAAGCGGTTGTTCCGCCATCGGCGGCGTGACCCGCCAGCTGGGCGTGATCGGCGTCAGCGATGCCTGTATCGCCACCCACCCCGGCGACATGGCAATCGCCATGCGTGCCCTCGATGCAACCGTTGAGACGGTCAAGCCCGATGGCGCAACACGCGCGATCCCGATTGCCGACTTCCATAAACTGCCCGGCGATACGCCCGAGATCGAAACCACGCTTGAGCGCGGCGAGGTCATCACGGCCGTTACGCTGCCGGCACCTGTGGGTGGCAAGCACGTGTATCGCAAGGTGAGAGACCGTGCGTCCTATGCGTTCGCTCTTGTGTCGGTTGCCGCGATCATCCAGCCGGATGGCACCGGTCGCGTTGCGGTCGGCGGTGTGGCTCCCAAACCATGGCGCGTCGAAGAGGCGGAAGCCGACTTGCCGCAGGGGTCCAAGGCCGTGATGGCCAAGGTCTTTGCAGGCGCAAAGCCAACCGAAGAAAATTCGTTCAAGGTGACACTGGCGGAGCGCACGCTCGCCGGCATCCTTGAAGAAACCAAGGGGTAAGCCATGCTATTCGATCGTCCCGCCACGACCAATCCCATCGACCAGATGAAGGTGGTCGGCCAGCACATCACGCGTATCGACGGCCCTAAGAAGGTCACCGGCACGGCGACCTATGCCTATGAATGGAACCACGCCAACCTCAATGTTGCCTACGGCTATCCCGTAGGCGCCGGCATCGCAAAGGGTCGGATCAGCTCGATGGATATCCAGGCGGCCCGCAACGCTCCGGGCGTTCTGGCTGTCGTCACGGCTGAAACGGCTGGCAAGCTCTCCAAGGGCAAGATGAATGCGGCCAAGCTTCTCGGTGGCCCCGAGATCTCGCATTATCACCAGGCCATCGCCGTCGTCGTCGCTGAAACCTTTGAGCAGGCTCGCGCCGCAGCGAGCCTCATCAAGGTGGATTACGTTCGCGCTCCCGGTTCCTACGATCTGGAAGCAGCGAAGGACACGGCCAAGAAGCCGGAGGGCTCCGAAGGTGAAGACGCAGACACCTCTGCCGGCAACTTCGACAAGGCGTTCGCCGAGGCAGCGGTCAAGTTCGACCAGACCTACACGACACCCGACCAGTCACATGCGATGATGGAGCCGCATTCGTCTCTTGCCATGTGGGACGGCGACGAAGTTACGGTCTGGACCTCGAACCAGATGATTGCCTGGAACAAGTCAGAAATGGCGATCACGCTCGGCATCGATCCGGAGAAAGTCCATATCATGTCGCCGTTTGTCGGCGGTGGTTTCGGCTCAAAGCTTTTCCTCCGGTCGGATGCGGTGCTTGCAGCGCTTGGTGCGAAAGCGGCGGGACGCCCCGTCAAGCTTGCGCTTCCGCGTCCCTTCGTGATGAACAACACGACGCACCGCCCGGCAACGATCCAGCGTATCCGCATCGGCACCACGCAGGAAGGCAAGATAACCGCGATTGCTCACGAAAGCTGGAACGGCAATCTGCCGGGCGGCAGCCTGGAGACAGCCGTGGCGCAGACTCGTCTTCTCTACGCCGGCGAAAACCGGATGACCTCCATGCGGCTTGCGGCGCTCGATCTGCCCGAAGGCAATGCAATGCGCGCACCGGGCGAAGCGCCTGGCCTCATGGCGCTTGAAATCGCCATGGACGAACTGGCCGAGCAGCTCAACCTCGACCCCGTCGAATTGCGGATCATCAACGACACGCAGGTTGATCCGGAAAAGCCTGAACGGAAGTTCTCGCACCGCCAGCTGGTCGAATGTCTTCGCCGGGGTGCTGAAACCTTCGGCTGGGACAAGCGCAACGCCGAGACGGGTCGCGTCAAGGACGGACGCTGGATGGTCGGCATGGGCGTTGCGGCAGCGTTCCGCAACAACATGAACATGAAGTCTGGTGCTCGCGTGCGGCTCGATTCCGAAGGTGTCGTGACTGTCGAAACCGACATGACGGATATCGGTACGGGCAGCTACACGATCATCGCCCAGACCGCGGCCGAAATGATGGGCGTAACGATCGATAAAGTTGCCGTAGAGCTCGGCGATTCCCGCTTCCCGGCGTCGTCGGGATCGGGCGGACAGTGGGGCGGAAACAGCTCCACCGCAGGCGTCTATGCCGCATGCGTGGCGCTGCGGGATGCGATCTCGCAAAAGGTCGGCTTCAACTCCGCAGATGTCACGTTTGCGGACGGCCAGATCCGTTCCGGCAACCGCAGCATTGCTCTCGCAGAGGCAGCTGGCAAGGACGGTGTCGTTGCGGAAGATACGATCGAGTATGGCGATCTTGCAGAAGAGATGCAGCAGTCGACATTCGGTGCCCATTTCGTCGAGGTCGGCGTCGACATGTACACGGCTGAAATCCGCGTTCGGCGCATGCTGAGCGTCTGTGCAGCAGGGCGCATTCTCAACCCGATCACGGCCCGCAGCCAGGTCATCGGTGCGATGACGATGGGCGTCGGCGGCGCCTTCATGGAAGAACTGGCCGTCGACAAGCGTCGCGGCTTCTTCGTCAACCATGATCTCGCCGGCTACGAAGTTCCTGTCCATGCCGATATTCCGCATCAGGATGTCATCTTTCTCGATGAGACGGATCCGACCACTTCGCCGATGAAGGCAAAGGGTGTTGGCGAACTCGGCCTTTGCGGTGTGGCGGCAGCGCTTTCCAACGCCGTGCACAACGCAACCGGCGTGCGTATCCGGGATTACCCTGTCACGCTCGACAAGCTGCTGCGGGACATGCCGCAGGTCGGCTGATCCGCTCGGAACGATTACGCAAACCTCTGGCCGGAGCATTCACGGATGCTCCGGCCTTATATTTTCAGAACCTCGTCGCGCCAGAAGACGATAACATAGCCGCCGCGTGCTTCAGCGTTGGATGCCCATGCCTTGAACTGCGGCATATAGGGCGGATGACGCCACAGATCGGGATAGTCCGGATCGGCAAGGACCGTAATCTGCTGTCCTTCCCCATAGACCATCAGGTGGGATCTTTGAGGAGCCCACTCGTCGCCCAGTCCTTCGCGCGTTAGCCAATGGCACACGAAGTCGCGGCAAAGCATCGGTCGATCCCGGTAGATGGAACAGCCTTGTCCGGCAACGCAGTGCCTGCACCACTCGTCCGCAGGCTTGTTGAGATCTTCGATGTCCGGCAACCGGCAGCAAAGAGTGCAGGTTCCGCACGCGCGGCCCTCGACAATGGCTGGTGTCATTCTTGCGATACGCTTCCTGCGTCTTGGGGATACCCCCGGTCTGCGACCTTCAAACAGTTTCGTTCAAGAGCCGCACGCGAATGAAGAGGCTGCCGGATCCAGAGTTGGGTGCGGGAGGCCGCAAAACGGCACCGCCCGGATATCACCGCAGGGGTGTGTGACGCAAGAAAAGCGCTTTGGTTTCGACGCATGCGGGAAACGGAAGTTTAATCGATGAGCCTTAAGTCTGATGCAAACGGAGATTTTTCCATAATGACGACGAGTTGCCAAGGCTGCCGCGACGGCGCAGCATTCGAACTACCGTTCTCGATGGCATTCCAGCCGATCGTCGACATCGCAACAGGCAAGATTTTCGCCCACGAAGCGCTTGTTCGCGGTCTAAACGGAGAAGGTGCCGGGTCAGTTCTATCGCAGGTGCAGGCCGACAACCGCTATGCGTTCGATCAGCAGTGCCGGGTCAAGGCGATCGAACTTGCCGCGCAGCTCTACGACCCCGCTGACGACGTGAAACTGTCGATCAACTTCATGCCGAACGCCGTCTACGAACCGCGGGCGTGTATCCGCCTGACGCTTGCCACGGCCATGAAGACGGGTTTTCCGCTTGATCGCATCATCTTCGAGTTCACCGAGAACGAGGAGTTGGATACCAAGCACATCCTTCACATCCTGCGGACATACCGGGATATGGGCTTTAAAACTGCGATCGACGACTTCGGTTCAGGCCACTCCGGTCTTGGCCTCCTCAGTCATTTCCAGCCCGATATCGTCAAGCTGGATATGGACATGATCAGAGGGATCGACACCGATCCGGTCCGGCGCACCATCGTCAAGCACACGTTGCGGATGCTCGAAGAACTCAACATCGTGCCGCTCTGCGAAGGCGTCGAAACCGTCGGCGAAATGTCGGCCCTGCGGGATTTGGGCGTGTCCCTCATCCAGGGCTACCTGCTCGCCAAGCCAAGCTTCGAACACCTCGCCATCCCGGCTTCCGCGAAGGCGATGCTTGCTGCGGCGGCCTGAGAAACGGTGGGATAGGCGAACCAAAGCGGAATGAAAGGTCCGGTATCGGTTTCGACGCAGTGGAAACAGGCAGAGATGCCGACTGGACGCTGGCAAGGGCAAGCTCAGAGCTCGATTTGACAAGTGAAACAGCGCGTTCGTTCACGTTCGAGACAGCTTGACGTCAATCGAGACAGTACTTTTCGCGCCGGAATGCAGGTGGGGGATATTTCCAGAAGGGATGCAAAATCAACGCTCTTACGAGCGAGTGGTGCCCCATGCCGGCACACCTGAATATAATATAATCAATGTGGTTACCGACCGTCTGGACAGTTTTTGACCCTACGCAATCGTTATGCTTTTTCTAAAAGTGTCCAGACGGGCTAGATAAGATTCCGGAGGGCTGACGTGGGAATCTATCAACGGTCAGCAAACGAACTCTGATATGCATACGCTGCATCTCTGTTCACAGGACTAGATATGAAACGGTTCCAATGGCCCCTTTTAGGGATTGTCACACTGTGGCTGACACTCGCGATCTACTTCAAATGGAGCCGCGCCGGCTGCGGCCGGATATGGAGCGAGGCGTGCACCGGACTTGCATGGCAACGCTTCGGTGATTTTATCACTCTCGGATGGATCTCCTCCTACCAAGACTTGCTTGCTGGGTTAGCTGCTCTGGCTGGTGGTGCAAGCGTCGTGATGGCATACCAGATGCAGGCGAGGGACGCTAAACGTCATCGTGATGCAGATGCCCGCGACGACGCCCTGGCTGCTTGCTCGATTGCCTCACAAAGGTTCATCGACATAGGAAGTTCGCTGTCGACTATGATAATAGGGCCGAACAGCCTGAGCACAGAGTTCATTGTGGCTCAATACAAAAGATTAGCTTACATAGACTCCATGCTCGCGACGATCACGATCGCACAGGTTCGCGAAATTGAGAGCTTCAATCCTGTAAGGGGCGGCGACGAGTTGGGGCTGATTGCGGATACCTATGCGCTAGCCCGAATACTTCAGTACGCGGGCGACAACCTTGATGCCGAGGGCAGGTTTCCTCTAAAAACAACGGCCGACATTCCTCCTGGGATGCTGAATAATGGACGCATCGTCCAGCGGGCGCATATGGGGGTGCTGCGAAGCTTCTTCGATTGGTCGAACACATCCGATTAGGGCAAGTTTCTTGTCCGATCCGTTTGGCATCGCGTAAACCAATCTCTCACAGCCCGTGACAACGCCTCTCCTCGTTCTTCTCGATTGTTCGAGTCCCAATTGGACGACGAATAGCCTGAAATTCGGAAGCAATAACAACGAACTCCTGCGAAGGTGAGGGGTTCTAAAGCCGGTTTGTTATCGCTTCGAAAATTTAGACGCTTCCCGCACCGCCGATCCAGCATGCATCGGTCAGCTATATCGAGCATGACGGAGGATATGCACAGAGTCGAAAGGGACAATTATCGCGACAGCGATTTATAGCTTCCGGTTGCAAAACGCTCGCCGTTCAAGGAAAGCTACGAATCAGGAAACATAATTGGCAGCGACATGGACACCACCAGCATCGAGAATGCCCGGGAAGACGATACGAACCGCCCGTCAGAGATGGAAATGACGTTTATGAGCGGGATCGTGCGAACCTTGGGCGCTGATATGTACAGCAACCTTGGGAAGGTGCTGGTTGAGTTCATCGCCAATGCTCACGACAGCGACGCAAGCCGCGTGAACATAAAAATTGACTTTGAAGCAATCGCGGCAGAGCGGATCAAGTTAAGAACTCAACACCAGGCCGCGTCCGGAAAAGCTTTTCT
The DNA here is from genome assembly GCF_001423425.1 of Rhizobium sp. Leaf306. Classification (GTDB taxonomy): domain Bacteria; phylum Pseudomonadota; class Alphaproteobacteria; order Rhizobiales; family Rhizobiaceae; genus Neorhizobium; species Neorhizobium soli. The sequence goes on along the minus strand of NZ_LMNX01000001.1, from coordinate 1,423,907 downwards.
CAGTGAGGCTGACGGAGGCACGCCAACGCCTGATGAGGTTTCCTCAACGCTGATTGAGAACTTCGACGCTATTCAACAAATTCTGCCTCCTAATTTCCAAATTGTCATCGAAGACAACGGTCACGGAATGTCATGGCAGGATGTGAAAAATAAGTTCTTATCGGTGAACCATCAGCGGCGGAAGGACTCGAGTGGACTGGAGAGCATCCTTCGGACCCCAGGCGGACGTATGGTCATGGGACGTAAAGGGGTAGGCAAACTCGCGGGGTTCGGAGCGGCTCTTAGAGCTGAGGTAGAGACTACAATCGAGGGTGAGCCATTCGCCACGATTGTTACGATCGACACTGAAAGCATGCAGGAAGGGAAGCCAATAGAGCAACTTAAGCTTCCGGTAACATATAAGGACGTTGACGCAGGGAAGAAGGGAACAACGATAACCCTTTCTCGTCTGCGTGCAGAGGCCCTGAAAGAACGGCAAGAAACAGTCATTGGGACCATTCAACGACGATTTTTTGGCCTGAAACCTGAAGACTTCGAGATACGCATCAACGACGTACCGATCCCACCCTATCACCCGGATTATGTCTTCATCTACCCTCCTGAAATCACCGTTGATAAAATCAAAAAGAATGAGCTGGCCACCGCTTATTTCGAAGTCCCAGAAGTCGGGAAGTTCCCATTCAAATACTACGTCGGGTTTCGACCGAAATCGCTGAAGGGTAATGAGCGGGGTGCCCGCATCTACTGTAACAAGCGAGCTGCAGCGGGACCTAGCCTCTTTGGCATGGCAACAGGAATGCACAACTTCTATGGTAGCGACTACATGGAGTGCATGGTCGAGGCAGACGTTCTCGACCGCGGTGGACTAGACCTAATTGCTACCGATAGAGGCGACCTTAAGGAAGGGAACGAGATCGTCGAATCGTTCCTGGAGGTGGTCAGGGGCTTAATGATCGCCGCCGTCCGCGCACACGGCAAGTGGCGCGAGGAAAAGGCCGAAGACGATATAAAAGCCGATCCGATAGCCAGTATGATCGAGAGGCAGATCATGGCTTTGCCTGCTAAAACTAGAGAGCCATCTAGAAAGCTTCTCCGCATTTTCGCGCGCGACTACGACGTTGGGAGCGAGGAGTTTCAAGATCTGGCTCCAACGCTGATCCGGTCAATCAACTCGAGCGAAGTCTTGATCCAGCTTTCGTCCTCCGGAATTCATCTGAAAACGATTGAAGACCTGACTGTTCAGTTGCGTCAGGTCTCCGATATCGAACGATGGGACGCACTAAAACTCTACAAGGCCAGAAAGAACGGTATTCTAAAGCTCATGGAACTGCATGAGCGGTCTATCTCTGCCTGGAAAAAAGAGCAGAACGAGCGTGAATTCCATCAACTTCTTAAGGAAAATCCTTGGTTGATACGTCCGGAGTTCAGCCATTATATTTCCAGTGACGAGCGAATGGAGAAGGTTGTCTCTAAAGTAGCGCGAGAGCTTAGAGTCGATAAATTCGCTAAGGTGGTCGATGGGAACAAGGTTGATGTTACGCGACCAGATCTCGTATTTCTAGCGTCAGAACCTTCAATTGACGGCCCATTCATTATAAAAATTGTAGAGCTCAAAGCACCTACGATCGGACTAAGGTTGAGCCACTGGCGTCAGCTTGAAGACTATATCTATAAGACGGTCGATTGGTGCGAGGCAAATCTATCGCATAAAGTCAATGTCCAAGGTATTTTGATCGGCGAACTCCCCAAACCGAACCCCTCTATCCAAGATGAAGCTCACCTGCTTGCGAAATATTTCGCATCTACCCCACGAGACCCTATTAGGATTATTGGAATGAGTGAGTTGATCAAGGACGCTCGCACGGCTCACATCGACGCCATCGACGTCCTTGAGCGCGAGCTTGATGAGGAGGGCGTCGAGACCTTCGACGAGCCTATCAAGGCATCGACTACCTAAGCTGCCTCAGCCGATTGCGAAAGACGCAGTGCCGCATGGACGGAGGTTGCAACTGCCGCGGCCAAGGGAACAGGTACGCCGTTGCCAATCTGCCTTTGCACTGCGGACCTGTCGCCTTCAAATCGCCAGCGATCTGGAACGCCTTGAAGGCGAGCCCCCTCCCGTAAGGAAATCACTCTGTCTTCGGTGGGGTGTAGATACCTTCCTGTCGATGGATTTTGAAAGCGGCAGCGCAAGGTATTAGAGGGAGAATTGGCGTCCATCCGTCCCCAGACATCAGTCGCTTGGGCACCCAGAGCATGCCAGGAAGCGGGGCATAGATAGGGCGCACTCTTCATCAGGTCACGCTTATCGCCCCCCGCAGGTATCCGTTTGATACGTTCCAGTGCCAAAGCCGTCGGTTGTGGCCATACATGGAGCGGATCACTCGGCGCGATACCTCTCAATACTTCGGAAACCGTCGTTTTCGTCGAGCTCTTGAGAGGAGTCTCTATCGCTCCGAGCTTGGACGCAATGGTGAATGCTCTAGCGCGACGCTGTGGTGCGCCGTAATCCTGCGCGTCAAGAACCATTGTCTGCACTTTATATCCTAAACGCACAAAGCCTGCCGCCATCTTTTCCCAATGTGTGGACGCTAGAAAAGGCGGCACATTTTCCACTACAACAATAAGGGCGCCTGAGGCGTTTGCGAGCGTCGGCAGATACGCTGATAGACGGTTTCTTTCATCCGCTCCGTCCCGGCGGCCTAATGTACTGAAGCCCTGACAGGGTGGGCCCGCGATCAGGCAGTCTACAGAAGGCATAGCTATTTCCAGAGATACTGATCCGCAGGCCGCAACAGGAGAGACGTTGCGGTTATACGAAGCAACCGCTCGCTGATCGAGATCTACTGCAAAGGAGGGGCGAAAGCCCAAACTTCTGAAGCCCTCGGAAAAAAGACCCGCTCCACAAAAGAGATCGGCGAAGGTAAATTGACGCATCGGCAGCACCCTGTGACTGATCGATACTACAATTCTTTAGGTTAATCACCTGCAAAGGAAAGATTAATAGATCGTAAATTATGCCAGATGATACGCAGCTCAGCGAGAACAAAGCGTTGAAGGGTTCTCCCTCGTGGCTCAGGGACACTAAGTCGAACGACGACTAAGGCTGGCCAATCCGCTCGCCCTCCACCCGATCGAGGCGCTGCCTGAGATCCATGATAACGTCTCGCGCGCCGTAGACGCTGCCCTGGGCCTGTTTCAGTTCATCTACTTGCCGCTGCTGATCCTGAAAGCGCTGATCATAGTTCGCCCAAACGCGAGCGTGTTCGTCTCTCGGCACTAGCCCTTCCCGAAGCTCTTTGATTGCCGCTTCCGTTCGCTGACGGTCTTCTTGGCCGCGCGCTGTCCGCCATTCCATCTCTTTCTGCGTGACCATGCTAGCAACGATCGTTGACAGGCTGTCCTTTGTCTCGATCGCGCGCATGCGCACGTCCTCACGCATCGTGACGATGTTATCTTTGATCGGCTGCAGCGCCATGAACCCGAGACCGCCCAGAACGGTGATCGTCACTGAACAAAAGCCGATGATGATCGGCCACTGCGTTTTCGATCCGCCGCGAATATCATCGACCAGCGAACGGATTTGCGAGGCGATCTCCGAAAAGCCCTTGCCCATTCGGTTGTCGAGGTCGCCGATCTGCCGGGATTGGTTTTCGACGCGCTCGCCAAGCTGCGCATATTTTGCTTCAGGATCAAAGGCGCCATTTGGCATGTCGTTTCTCCCAGTCATTCGTTTCTAGCCCTTTGGCAATTTCGCACTCTGGCGGGTGTTGACTCACGCCAACAGATGAGAACATAATAAGAACGAAACCGCCGTGTGAGGCCGGCAATCAACATCCTATTCGAAGGCGAACACGTGCCCCGTGCGCGAGCGAGAACCCGTGTCCGAAAGACAGACGAAACCTGCTATGCCGCTTCCAACGCTCCAAGACTATCGCGCCGAGACCATTGAGATGGTCTGCACCCCCTGCGCTCGCCAGGGCGTTTTCAGCCACAAGAGTTTGGTCAAGAAGTTTGGAGCGGACGCGGAGTTCGTTCAGATCCGGCGCGTGCTGGCTATGGGATGCGAGCATGCCGGGACCGAGAAATGTCGGGCGAGGTTTCCCTGCCTCCTGCAAGCACAGATCCTTTGGGAGCCACGCGGATGAGCGACGAGACTAGGACCGTTTTGAATGGACCAGCGAAGCTTTATGTCCATTGGTGCAGCGTCCCGTCATGCCGGGAGTGGGGCGGCTTTGGCTTCTCGAACAATCGCGGAGAGCCGCAATGGTGGTGCTGGGAGCATTACCCGCACAAACCGAACCAGGCGCGCAGTGAAGCGGCCGAGATTGCCGAGATGCTACGGTGAGCGTCTTGGCAGAAACTAACAGCGTACAGGCGTGAGATTGTCATGACGAAATCGGACACGAGCGCGGGCTTCAGAGCCTGGTGGGACTTGCTCTCAGACGAAACAAAGGCGGGGATCGATCGCCGCGTGGCGTGGATGGCATTCGTGGCAGGCTCCAGACATCGAATGTATCCCCCGAAGAACACCTATCGTTTTCGCGCCGGCCGTTGGATCGTCACCGTGACCGCCGACACTGTCGAAGATGCCCGCGTGAAGGCTGTTGAGAAGCTAGATCAGCGGGCGGAAAAGTTAGGGGCCACGCCTCCGCCGAGCGGATGGCCCCTAACGAAAATTGCAGGCTCGGCATAGACAGCCGAAGTTATCGAGACGGCTGCTTCGGCAGCAGATCCGCAACCTTCGACATGATGATGTCCTGCAAGGCGTTGGGCGTGACGCCGAGCTTCTGCAGCGTTTCCGGGTTCTTTTCCTCGACATACTTTGTCGCGTCTCGCAGCATCGCGCTGGTGATCGCCGAAGCAGTAACGCTGGCAATCGACCCGCCAGCAATACCGGATCGAGCAAGTGCAAACTTCAGAGCGTTGGCGGCCGAGTCGTGAAGGCCTTGGCGAAGTTTCGCTTGAATGTCGAGCTGCTGCTTTTCGTCAGCTACCTTAAGTAACGAGATCAGACGCGCCGAGATCCACGTGATCAGCACGGGCCCCACGATCGAGCCGAGAAGCACGACAAGCGGCTGAACGATCGCCCAAAGGTCGAACCAGACAGAGGACGTGGCGACGACGGGCGCAGCCTCCTGCGCATGCGCCGGCTGCAGCGTGTTTGCGAGAACGAACAAAATAGCGAGCAGCGCAAAGAAACGCGCCGCGATCATATCGATGCGGATCATAGGAAAGTTCCTTGTTTCGAGGGGTTGGGTTTAAAGCTTGGATTGCACCATGGCGCGCATCTGGTCGCCGATTGCGACTGCGCCTTGGATGGAGGTGTCAAACGGCAGGCGGGCGATGTCCCACTTGCCTTTCTGCTTGATGCCGAGGTTCGTTTGCACCTCGGCATGGCTGAGAACTGTCTTGCGGCTGACCTTGATGCCGTAGCGCTTGCATAGCTGTGCCAGAACGTTTGCCAGTTCATCCCACTGGACACGCGTAATCGGCTGCTTGCCGGCACTGAACGGGATCTCAATGGCGCCGGCCATGCCGCAAAGCGACACGCCGATAAAACCGGTGTTGCAGTTCAGCGTGTGAGCGGCATACCCGGACTTGGCTTTTGGAAGGCTGTTGAGGTCGATCGACGGCACGCCGCGGACGTGCTTGCCGTCACCTTCGATCAGGACGTGGTAGTGAGACCGATCGAGATCGCTGGCCTTGTTCTGTCCGGCCGTCCAGTGGAAGACGATGCCGATGATCTTGGCATCCGGCATCCAAGCCGAAGAGATCACCTTATCCCTTGTATCGACTGAAGTTGTTGGGACAGGTGGCGGCAGGGAGGTTGGAGGCGTAGCGATAAGACCGCGCAGCTTCTCCAGCTCGTCGAGCGCCGAATTGAAGGCATCGTCAGCCTCTTTGCCGTAATCACCGTCGGCGCCGTATTTCGGTAGCGAGAAGCCAAGCAGCAGCATGCGCTTCTGCGTTTTTTGCAGAATCGAATTCATGTCGGATTGTCCTTGAAGTTGCCGCGTCTCAACGTAGCGGCGGCGATGTTTCGCGGTCTAAGTGTGACGGCGCCAGATGCGCCGCCGTTACTCGGATTCTAAGCTCGCCTTCGAGCTGAGGTCGCGAACCTGATCCGCGAGGCCGTCACGTTCCTGGTTGGCTGCAGCCAGCTGCGCATCGACGATCTGCTTTTCAGTCGCCGCGGCCGACGCTCGATCATTGAGGCCTGCGATCTGTGCCTGCAGTTCGCGAACCTGCGTGGCAAGCGCCTCCTTCTCGGCAGTCAATTCAGCCACCCGTTCGCCGGCTGTCTCGAGCTGCTCGATGAGGCCAGACTTTTCGCTTTCCAACGCCGTCACGCGTGCCAGGGCATCGCGGGCCGTGTTCGACATGATGCCCGAGGTGGGGAAGCCGGCGATATCGAGGGGCTCGGCCTGACCGACCTCTTCCTTCAGCACTTCGCCATCGAGAACGACACGGCGAAGGTACTGGCAATGCGCGCCGGTCGGCAGACCGTCGAGGCCGAAGCGGATCAGAATCTCATAAGGGGTTTTGGTATCTGTAAGAGCCATTTTAGGCATTCCTTCGTTTGATTGTTAGGAGACAATTGCGCCGTCAGGAAAGCGCCAGTTGGTGCCATCCGAGATCGCGAGACGCTTGCTTGCGGTCCCATTCGAGACGTAGATCACGCCTTGGACGTAGGCGGACGCGGCCGGGAGGGTCGCAACTGTGTAAGAGGGAAGCTTCGGGGCAGCGCCAAAAGTCACGACGCCGGTCGCGCGCGAGATGACCAGAGCATCAACGTTGAAGCCGCCTGCGTCGGTGTAAGCCCGCACGCGAAAGTCTGAGCCGCTGTTTGAGCCATTCTCTGCCGCGTTGTCGGCGCCCACGATCCAGCGTTCAACGTCAGCGGTGCGCCATCGGCACCAGCGCGCAACGCCGGCGACGGTATTGAGCACCAGGTTCGGGCCGACAGTTTCCGCCACACCGCCGAGGCTTAGCGTTGAGCCGACGTATGCACTGGCGAACCGCCGCAGCGCCGATCCTAGGGCCTGTCCTTTGTCTGTCGCCGGACCCGCAATTTGAGCGTAACGCACGTCTAGCTCAGTTTCTGCGCTATACCACCGCTCCCATGCACCGAATGCTCCGGCCGTGACGCGACGTCGGTAGGTTCGATTGCCGTCCCGCTCATACCAATACTGCTGAAAGTAGTTGGACGAGGTACGGACAACGTTGATGTAGCCAGCTGCAGCTACAGGCAGGTTAGCCGCAGAGGACGAGTGTGAATAAAGCCCGTTGTCCATTGCAAGGTTGGCATCGGTGATCGAGTTCGAGCCGGCGGACATTGAGAGACGAGCAGGCAGGACGCCGTCAGGGACCGTGCCCGTCAGATCTGCGGCCGAGCCGGACGACGCGATATTGGCAAGGCCCAGGGCCGTTCTCGCCGCCGCCTGGTTTGCCGCACCGACGATCGAACGGCCGACCGCAGTAAATGTCGCCAGCGCAGCCGTGCCAGCACCTGTGAAGTATGGAAGCCGATCAGCCGCTCCGACGAGGCTGGAGAAGGCATAGAGCACGCCGTTCGTCAGCGCATCGAGCACTGCCCGGGCAGAGGCCAGCACCCGAGTGACGTCAGGCGTGACCCTCGCCTCATAGCTTTGGGCATTACGCGATGTTCCAGGCCAGGGGTAAGCAAGCGTCAGCTGCGTGTTGCTGTCGACGCTCGCGATCCGGACTGATAGGCCGGCCGCCCAGAACAGGTCACCGGGGCGAAGGTCGAAGTTCATCCAGCCGGTACCGACGCCGGTCACGATGATTTCGCCGGCATTAATCGTCGCAGTCCCGGTGCTGTAGGTGGTTTGAAGGGCCATTATTCAGACTCCCCAACCGTCGCAGGTCTGTCGGCCGCTTCGAGACGTGCCTTCAGTTCGGCAATCTCTTTCTCGTAGTTGAAGCCGATCTGAAAGGACTGCTTGAGTGATTGCGCGAGAAACAGATTACGCTGCGACAAATGGTCGATCATCGCCTTCGCTTCCTGCAGCTGCACCTCTGTCGTGATGGTGATGGTGTTCATCGGTCCCTCGTCAGGCATTGGATTTCTTGTCCCGTTTGGCGGCAAGGGTGCGACGGCCGGCAATCACCGAACCGCTGAGAACCCTTGCGATGATGGAGTAAGTTCGGATGCCGCTTCCGCTATCGACCATGTACTTGAGGCGGATTGCCCTGAACTCGTTGTTGGTGGTGAATGTCCAGCTATCGGCGTCGACACCGTTGTTGTCGGTGCCTTCGCGAAGGCGAATGTCGAGCACACTGCCTGCCTGCCCCTGACACCTGATCACCGCATCAACTTCGAGGTAGTCGACGCCATCCTTGTTGATCGAGACCGATCCGATGTTCGTGTAGACGGATGGAATGTTTTCAGTAGAGGCCGATGCGAAGAAGCGCCGCTCAGCAACCGCGTTCTGGGCCACCGCAGTGTCTTGGACAGATCCGTCCTTGAACGTGATCTGGTCCGTCGTGATGTTGCGGATATAAGCCGATTGCAGAAAGGCACCATTCTGGTCGACGGCGAACGGCACGTTTTTGCCGCCGTTGGCGATCAGAGCGAAGCGCTGCGCATCGACCAGGAACTGTGTCGGATTGGCTCCGTCGTAAGAGATATCGAGGTAAAACCACGCCTCGCGATAGTCACTGTTCGCATCAACACGCCCCCGCGCACCAATTCGAACATAGCCACCAGGGCCCGCCTGGACTTCCATCTTGAAGCGTGCATCTGCCGAATACGAACCGACCGCAGCACTTAGCCCTTGGAGCGATGTTGCTTGAGCAGTGATCTGCCCGCCTTGCTCAGACACAAGCGTTGACAGGCTGCTGAGAGCTGACACGCTGGCTTTGTCACCGAGAGCATTTTGCAGTGAGGTGATCGCCGAGCCCTGCGAGCTGATCGCATTGCCCTGCTGACCGACAACGCTCGACAACGTCTGCAACGCCGAGCTGTCGGCCTTGCCGCTCAAAGAGTTCTGCAAGCTCGTGATTGCCGACCCTTGCGACGTGATCGTATTGCCCTGACCCGCCACAGTCTGCTGCAAGCCGCTGAGAGCGGATGCCGATGCCTTACCGTCCAGCGCGTTTTGCAAGCCATTGATCGCCGATCCCTGAGATGAGATCGCATCGCCCTGGCTCGTGACCGTTTGCTGCAGACTGCTCAAAGCCGAAGCAGACGCTTTCCCGTTGAGCGAGGTCTGCAGCGACGTGATTGCCGAGCTCTGCGAACTGATCGAGTTACCCAGCTGACCTACCGTGTTGGACAAGGTCTGCAGAGCCGAAGCGTCAGCTTTGCCGGTGACTGAGTTCTGCAGGTTGGTGATCGCCGATCCTTGCGACGATATTGCGTTGCCTTGGTTCGTTACCGTCTGCTGAAGAGTGCTGACGGCAGATGCAGAAGCCTTGCCGTCGAGCCCGTTCTGCAACGACGTGATAGCGGTACCCTGAGACGAGAGTGCCGTCCCTTGCTGGCTGACCGTCGTCTGTAGGCTCGACAGCGCCGTCGCGGACGCCTTTCCGTCCAAAGAGACCTGTATCTGACCGATCGACTGCGCTTGTGCTTCGAGGTCGTCACCCTGTTCGATGACAACGGTCTGAAGCGATTGCAGCGCGCTCGCGTCCGCCTTCCCGGCGACCGAGTTCTGCAACGACGTGATCGCAGTCGAGCTACTCGTGATCGAACCTTCGGTCGCTGTGACCCGAGCTTCGAGCGACTGCAATGCCGAGGCGCTAGCTTTACCCGGCAGTGCCGCCTCAACCAGTGTGACGGCCTTTGCAACGATATCGACGCTGTCGTTCGTCGCCTCGATGCGGGTCGTCAGTGTCTGCGAAGCCGTCGTCAGAGCGTTGCGCACATTCTGCTGACCGAGGAAGGCGGCAAAGGCCGCATCCGTTGTCTCGGCGAGCAGATCCGTCAGCTCATTGCGGAGCGCCGTCGTCGACTGCCCTTGGATGACGATGCCGCCGCCACCGTTCATGGCATCGACCTGGGCAGACAGCAGCGCCAGCGCCGTGGCATTGGCTTTCTGACCAAGCTGAGTATTAAGCGTCGTCAGCGACTGCGCCTGAGCGGCAACGCTGCCTTCCAGATTTTCGACGGTCGTGGTGATCGTCGAGAGGCCGGAGGCAAGCGCTGTCACATCGCCGTTGACGTCCAAAAAGAGCGCTTGCAGGGCGGTGATCGACTCTGCGTTGGCACTGTCGCCCGACGCACGGGCCGACTGCTCGGCATACAGCTCTGCTCGGGACGCACCGGGGCTCGGTGATCCAATCGAGATCCAGTCGAACTCGAAATAGTCCGTGGCAGACTGCGCAACCGAGAGATCGATGCGGATCTGGTCGACTGTTCCCGTCCACGGCATATCGAACGTGATATTCGACAGGCCGTTGGCATCGAAGGAAGGTGCGGCGATCGTGACGCGCCGGGTGTCACTCCAGGCGAAGTCAGCAATACTGTTCCACCAGGCCTGACCTTCCCAGACCGGGTTGCCGGTTTTGCGAATGCGCGCACGGATCTGCCTGTAGGTATTGGCAACAACACCAAGTGCGATCGGAGAGACTGAATAAGGGGAAGCGCTATCGCCAGGGCGCAGATAGCCGCTGGACACGACAGGCGCGACGTCGCCGGTCCAACCCATGACATCGGTTTCGAACGCCCACATCCGGAGCGGATCGAACTGATTGTCAGTGCCGGCAGACAGCGCATTGATGCGATCGGCAAGAGCTGTATCGCGGCCGACACTTGCGCTTTCGACCGACAGCACCTGAGCCGACAAACCGGAAGACGTCGCTTCGAGAGTCGTCGTGCGCTGTGCAAGGGCGGATGTCTGCGAAACAGCGATCGTGATCTGCTCATCGTAGGTCGCAACCACCTGACCAATTCGGGCCGTCAGCAGCGTCCGCAGCTTTTCGACCTTGTCGAATTGCGCGAAGTCGTTCTCAGCGATGTAATCCCGAAGAGCCTCGATCTCAGCGCTCACCCCGCGAAACCGCGATGCCTGCTCGATGATGGCGGAGATCCGCGCCTGCTGCTCCTGCTCGATCGCGTCGGCCTGTTCAGCAATTGCATCAGCGCGTGTTGATGCTTCAGCCGCAAGCGCGTCCGCCTGCGCCTGCACGGCTGCAACACGGTCCTGGATTTCCTGCTGCAGGGCTTGCCCCTGCTCGCCGACATTCACAAAAAGATCGTCGTCGATCCAAGCCTTGAGGGTTTCAAGACTCCCGACTATCTCTGCTTGAAGATCCTCGAACGTCAGGCGCGTGTCGAATGTGCTGACCGGGAGCCAGGCCGACCAGTTGGTCTTGCGGGCCGTGAACGGAACGTACTTCCCCCGAACCTCGTAGTCGGTGGCTGGCAGACACCAGTCGCCCGAGAGCAACCATTCATATGGGTCCGCGTAGGGCGTCTGGTCGCTGTCGAACACGACGTCGCCGGTCACGCTGTTACGGACCTGAACCCACACCTTCATGACGTCGTCGAGGCCGTTGGCGCATTCGATCTTGATAGCGACGCGGCGTGGGGTGCCATCGTTGTCGGCGATCGATGCGGGCCCGACAGACCAACCGTCCATTTCCTGTACGGGCGCCTCGATCCGGCCCATCCAGCCTTCGGACGTCGGCAGCTCGAATTCAGGCGACCAATCATAATCGGCCGGGTCGATTTCCTTGATCGTCACGAGCTGATTGAGCGTCATCTCGCCTTCGATTGCGAGGATGATGAATTTCTTGTTCTCGTAGCCGTTGCGTTCCGACGTCCAGGAGATGACGTCGTTCGGCTCTAGCACCCATGCCTGCGGGGGCAGATAGAACTGATGCGTCCGGAAGCGGCGCTCTTCCTCGATCATCATGCGCATCAGGCGCTGGACCTGGCGCTTGTATGGCACGGCCGGGAACTGGACGTCAGCCGGCAGCACGCGGTTGCCGTCTTCGATTTCCAACGATGGACGGTAGAGCGTAGGCGCATCTTTCGATGCCCACTTTTCGTCGGGCTCCGGGTAGCTGGCTTTGATCGCATTGACCGTGGCATCGAGACCGGGGAACGGCTCGAAGCTCTGATCTTCCGTCACGATGATATCTGCGTCGGAAATCGCAAAGACGGCCGCCGCGAATGCGCCAACGTGAATCTTGAACGAGCCGCCATTCTCAGCAATGCGGGCAGCGCAGCCCGCGCGCAGGTCGTCGATCACATCGAGCGGTTCCATATCGCCGGTAATCTCGTATCCGCCACGGAACTGCGGCTCGCTCGGCTGGTCCGTGATGCGGATGAGGCGCGACGCCTCTTGCGCCGCTGCGATCCAGTTGGACGCAGGGAGCCTTGAGGCTGCCAGATCCTGACCGCCGAACATCCACTGGTCGTTGTACTTCAGGCCGCGGATGATGTTGTAGATCATGACCGGCAGGTTGGTGGACGGCTCCCAGGTCGCCGGTGCATTCCACCGGTGCGGGCCATTGCCGCCTGCGCTTGAATCCTTCCTGATGTCATAGAGCTTGAGCGGACCCAGCTCGAACACGCAGGTCGGCGCACCGCCGAACATGTCGCGGTTGAAGCGGAATGTCATGACTGCATACGGGCAGCCACGGCCGATCATCGTATCAAGGAACGGCCGGTTCGGATGGTCGCCAAAACGCGCGCGCAGATACGCGTTCGGCTGCGTCTGAGTGCCGTCGTAGAACTTGATCCAAGCGTGGTGATCTTTGCTGAGCGCGCCCTGGAACTGATAGATCGGAAAGCCGCGAGACGTTTCTTCGTCCCACATGATCGTGCACTTCTCGTCGTCGATCCACAGGCCCTGCAGACCCGACACGGGCATGTTGCCTAACTCAATGACGTCGACGAACATTGCATTCGGTGTTCCGCCGATATCGCCATAGGTGCCAGCATACTTGCGCTTGCCGGCCGTCGCGTATCGACCGATCGTCGTCGAGACAGGCAGGTCGTCGCCCATCTGGATTTCCAGCTTGACGCCAACGGCCTGCTGCTTCTGCTTCTTCGCCGTCATCTTCTGAAGCAGCGTCGACGCGAGATTGAGCGCGACCGTCAGAAGAATTTTGGCAATTAGCGATCCAACCGAACCCAGCGAGGCGATCAGCGCCGGGATGGCGGCAAACACCGGGCCGGCATGCGCCTGGTCCGCCAGAAGCCAGAAGCCTATGACGTTGAGAGCAAGAACGAAAATTTTCATGAATTACCCGACCCGGAATGCGCGGTCTGCAGAAAGGCGATCGACGGTACCGATCCCGGTCTCTGTCATCGTGATGACGCGCTCGCCGTTGACCACGCCGAGGCTGTGCTTGAACTGGGTGTCGACAGGGATGGTGACGATATCACCCATCTGCGCTTCAGACGGATGATAGTATTCCGGCAGATAGTTTGCCAGGAGATCCGCGATATCGTCGAAGCCGAGTTTTCGAATTAGCCGATAAGCAGATGCAGCATCGCTGAACTGGTCGGCATACTCCTCACCAAAGCGGACGCCGGTTAGAGCTTGGACGGTGCGGGCGCCAAGACCCAGCACGCAGTCATGACCTTGCCAGTCAAATGGCTGGCGCCGGATTTCATCAACGAGCGCGTGGAACTCGGAAATCCACAGCGGCTTGCGGTGCAGCTCGATCATACTGCCTGCCCCCATGGAATGCGCCAGGTCTTGACGGTGTTGGCGTACTTGCCCCACTCGTCGCCACCGCGCAGCTTCTGCGCCTCGTAGGACGACTTCGTGTAGTTCTTGCGGGTCAGCATCGAGATGGCATCGGAGACGCAGCGTATGGTCACCAGACCTTCGCCACCCACCGAAGGCGTGTCGATCGGCGAGCCGTCGACCTCACCGAGGAACACGAGCTGCGGCACCCCAACTGGCAAGCGCGTTGCGGGATCAAGAAGCATGTCCCAGATCTCGACCTTGCCCAGTCGCACATCGTAGCCGCGGACCAGTTGCTGAACGGGATCAGCAAGCTGGCTGATGCTGACAGGGACGGTCTGGATGGTCAGGTCCGAAACACGCGGGATCGACCCCACCTCAAGGTTGACGCTGCCGTAAAACAGCCGCGTCGATGGCTGGCTGTCAACGCCGGACGTGACTGTGATGTCGACGTTCTCATCACCGGTCCAAAAGGACACTGTCTCCAAGACGGTTGGATGGCCGAATTCGCGGGCGGTGACGCTCACCAGCTTGCGCGGCACGATGCCTCGCTCTGGCGCGTCGGCTAACGCGGCCATGAAATCAGGATCTACGTTGCGCATGGCTATTTCTTCTGCATGATCTGGAAGCTGCAGCCGTATGTGATGCCGCCTGTCACCTGCCCAACCTTATAGCTCTCAGGAACGACGAAGACGCGGCAAGCGGGCTTGATGAGGGTGACGGCCATGTCGACGGCTACGCCTGCCGGCAACGCGGGGAATACGCGGATCTGCGGTGTCACACCTGCACCGTTCGCCAGACCCGCCTGCGAGAACTCGAAGAACGCGTATCGCTCAGGATCCCCGCTATACTGGATCTGTACCTTGTCGCCGATCGACAGAACGTAGCCGGCCGGCAGCCCCTTAAGCGCGAGGCCCGTTCCACCGGCAACAATGCTCGCGACCGACACAGCAGCGCTTCCGAGCGCGATGCCGGCAGGATCAAGACGCGGTCCGCGAAACAGCGAGCTGGTCATCATGAACAGATCTTGCGGACCGCGTAGCGCTCTGATCTTCGCGTCGACCTCCTCCGCGATCGTGTTGCGCATCTGCAATGCGCTGACCTGTGCCATCCAGAGCGGCGGCGCCAGCTCGGCGCCGATCGTTCTTCCCGAGCCCAAACCGCTCAGCTGATCATTCCGCTTGATTTCCCACTTGAAGGGCGCCCACCGGTAGAACGACAGGTAGTCGAGAGACTGTGTCATCCGCGCTTCCTGGGATTAGAATTGATCTCGGCCATCCGCTGCGGCAACGCGTTTCGGCTGAAGGCGTCGACATGACGCGGTGTACGCGCATCGACAGTTTCGACTGACGTCTTCTTCACGAAGGCGCGAAGCTCGCCCTGGTCGCTAACACTGACATCGACCTGACTGCGGACGTTGAAGTTCCCGCCTCGGCCACCGTTGCGGATCACAGGCATCGTCGGTGCGCGAAGTGCCACGGGTCCGCCACCGTCATAGCCTCTCTGACCAAGACGCATTGCTTCGACCGCCGCCACGCCGCCGGCCTTGCTCACATCACGCTTGCTCCAAACGACTTCGCCTTTATGCACGACACCCGCAGGCTGATACTTGCCGCCTGGGCCAGTATAACCACCGTCGGACCAGAGCGCCCCGCCCGGAGCGGCCGGGAACGAGGAGCTTTTCCCGCCACCGAAGATCGACGAGATGATGCCGCCGAGGCCACCAAGCCCACCGCCGCCACTGCCTGCCCCGTTGACTTGGAAAATGGCGTCCAGCACCTGGTCGAGCAGCACGTCCGCAACTCGTGAGAGTGCGTTCTTGAGCGCGTCCGCTGCAGTGGCGCCGTTCATCAGATCGGTGATGAAGCCCTTCGTGACATCCTTGCCGACCGATGCCCACTCTTCGGCAGCTCGGCGCATTTCGTCTTGGCTCTGTGTGAGGAGACGCGTTTTCTCTTCGGCAATCGCCATCTCACCAGCAAGCTGCTTGATGCTATCGATCTGCGCTGGGGAAAGCTCGAGTCCCGCCTGCTTAGCCTGGTTGAGCAGTTCCTGTTCGTACCGTAGACGGTTTGCCGCCTGAGTTGTCATTCCGAGAGCAGTACCTTCCAAGCCTTGCTCCGCAACGAACTCACGGGCTCGCGCGATGACGTCGTCATATGCCTGCCCCTGCTCTTCGAGCTGCTTGGTCTTATCGGCCACCACACCGGCGCGAGCATCCGCGTCTTCGATATGCCAGTTCTCATTCGACAGCGGGAACGACAAGCCGAACTTGCTGGCATTGGAGTGCGCCCACTGGCGAGCCGCGTCGGAACTGTATCCAAGATCCGCGGCGTTGCCCTTGTTGTGCTGGCTGTTGCCGGGAGGAGCCACCCAACGGCGAGCCTCTGCCACGGACCCGTATTTCTTTAGCGCGTCCTGCCACAGCTGCTGCTGTCGCTCGACCGACCGGTAGCCGGAGTTGATCTTCAACTGTCCAGCCAGCTCTTTCGGCAGGGCCGCGAAAAGGCTTTCGAGCTTGCCTTCGAACGTCGACGACAGGCCGCTGATGTGCGATGCGTCTTTCCCGCCAGCGAGGAACCGATGCAAGTCGAGGCTTCCGCCGCCCGTAGCCGATGCCTTTGACGCAAGATTCGCCTCTGCCTGCGCTCGGACGGCTGCATCCGTTGCGATACCGCCCTGTTTCTCGATCGCCTCACGTAGGCGCTTCATCTCATCTTCAAGGTCACGCTGACTATCTGTCAGAGCGGCGCGACGCTTTTCCTCGTCGAGCAGCGTCTTGCCAACGCCTTCTCTGCGCGTGGTCTCTGCCTGGGCCAAGCGGTCCTGATAGTCGGCCGCGGGATATACAGTGCGCCCAGCAGCCCCGTTTGCAATGCCGTCTCCGAGCTGGCCGGCCATTGTCCGGAGGCTACGCATGTACGGGAAAACTTCTCTCAGCTTATCAATGAGCGTTGCGACACCTGCACTTACGTCGACTTTGCCTATCTCGTTCAGTCGCGTCCGGACTTGTTCGAGCGTGAGCTCTCCGTTTTCCGCCTGCGAGATCAACGTGCGCAATTGCTTTGCGGCGTCGCGATCGAAGTCATTCACCCGACCTCGGGTTATAGCTGTGATCTGAGCTTTGATATCACCAAGCGTATCAGCATCGCCAAACCCCAACATGTTCGACCAGCTACGGTCGTTCATTCGATCTAGTTCGGCGTTTACGTCAGCAAGACGAGCCCGAAGCTGATCTGGCGCGAGCTTATCGAGAGCTGTAGCGGCGCTCTCAACGGACGGACCTAGCTTTTCCGCGTTGAGCCCGAGTGCCTCCATTTCCTGCTTGAGCCTCTCGGTCCGAGCGGTAGTCTCTACAGCTTTCCCGCCAAAATAGGTCACAGCGCCCACCGCCGCGACACCCACCAGAGCACCAATCGGGCCAGCAGCGAGGCCAAGCAAAGAGAAGGCGGCCCCCAGATCACGTACGTTTCGGACATATTTCAGGAGAGACAACGCCCCGACCAGAGCGCGAGCGGCTGTCGCCCCGTCCTTAAGGCCGCTGATCATCTTGACAATTGAGCGGCCGACAAGAACGCCGGCAATAACACTTGCAACGGTGAGCGTCGTATCCGCGACCGTGTCGAAGTTATCGGCAAGAAGACTGAGACCTTGGACTAGTCGCTGCGTCGCACCCAAGCTCTCGTCGGTCGAGCCAATGTAACGTGTGAAGGCGTTGTCGACCTTGGTAAAACCCTGTTCGATCGTCTGCGTCGCGTTCGCCGCCATGCCTTGGATGGTTGGCAAACCTTTGATAAAGGCTTCAAAGAATTGCCGGCCAGAAACTGCGCCGTCGTTGACAAGCTCCTTTAGCCTGCTGACAGATCCGCCAGCTGCATCAAGACCGTTTGCGACGGCAATAAGGATGGGGCGCGCACCGTCATTGACGGAATTGAACTCTTCCGCCTGCACGCGGGCAGAACCAAGAAGCTGGCCAAGCTGCTGTAAAGCTCCCGACGCAGCAGGTGCACTCGTTCCTGCTACGCGAAGAGCTGTAGCCACGCCATCAGAGAACTTGATCAGATCGTCTTGAGACGCGCCCAAGTTATCGGAGGCTTGCGCGGCCTTGCCATAAAGGTCAGCAAGTGCTGTCACCGGGGCGGCGTTCGCCTGCGCAGACTGGTAGAGCTGATCGAGAATTTGAGTTTGCCGCTGCCCTGTGACACCTGCAACAGCGAGGCTGTTCTTCGCAGATGTCCACGCATCGGCATACCGTGTAACTTCACGAATGGAAAGTGCAGCCGCGACGCCTGTCAGAGGCGCGATCAGTCCTGCCGCGGCGTTCTTGCCAATTGCACCAAGCCTCTTGTCAAGCTGGCTCGCGCGCGTCTCGATAGCCTTCATCTGTCGATTGGAGACACCTACGGCCTTTTGCATTTCGCGCTGGTACCCCTTAAGGTCAGCGGAAAGTTGTACGACCAATTTTTCAATATCGGTTGCCATAGGTGTCCTGTGACAGATGCAAAAAGAAGAGAAGAACGAGAAATCGTCCTATCTTGGTTGATAGTTCTTCTTGTCGTTGGCGGGGGAGGCTATTGGCTCTTTTCGCCCCTGTTTTCGAGCCGAGGTAGCTCCAGCCTTGCAGTAAGCACGTCGATCAGGTCCGACTCAGCGGAATACGCTGTTGCGCGCGAAGCAATGAAGTCGATCCTAAATAGCTGCGGCACCATCGAGATGGTCACGCCTGTTGCATCAGGGGGGTATGTCCTCGATTGCTCCAATGGTGATCGTTACCGGATGGCTGCCGGCTCATCGGTCGCAAGGCTTAGTCGCTAGAATTAATCCAATCCCAAAGATCGTCTTCTTCGGCCTTGGTCATGGCGTCTTCGGCGCCGTTCGCCTTCTGATATCCATCTAGCGCCGCAAAATACTGCCACATGCTCATAGCCCGCACTTGTTGCGGGCTAAAACCCATCACGGCGCCATTGCCGTAGATGGCCGCAAATCTCAGCTTTCCGTTTGGGAGGTCGTCGAGCTGCTGTCCTGATTTCCGGCCACGTCCTCCCCCAGCGCGCCTTCCTCTGGAGCTCCGGTTAGGCCAGCCGACAGAATGCCCTGCGCATAGAGAACATTCTCTACGGGTGGGCGCTTTTCGACATAGTCACGAACCTTTTTAAGGGCGTCTGTTGGAGCCATTCCGCCACCAATCAGTCCGAGACGGATGGTATGCAGAACGTCGCCCATCATCCATTCGTCGGCGATTAATCGGTTCAGGACCACGTAAGGGCCAGCACCGCACGCCTCCTGCAGCAGCTCCAACTCGCCCCAGCCGAGGCGGAAGGTGTAGTCACCATCCGCCCACGGCAGTGTTATCTGCGCGTCCCGCATTAGACGACAACTCGCGTCATCTTGCCGTCGCTCTGGAGGGAGACGGTGCCAGTCGCGCGGCGGTTGTTGATGCCCGTGATTTCGAACGTTTCGACGTGCGCCTTACCGGTCCACGTGATCGTTTTGGCCGGGAACTCGGCAATGACCTTGATCGGCGTGGAGTCCTCGTCCTCCACAGCATCCAGCCACGTTTCAACGCTTTCTTCGGCGATAACAGTTTCGCCGCCGATCGACATCGAGATTGAGATCGCGTCACGGCCCATCCAGGACACCTGATCGGGGTCGTCACAGTCGGGAAGCTGAAACTCTTCCAGACCTTTGTTGAAGGTAAGCGAACGCTGCGTCAGTCCGCATGGAACGCCGTAGACAATTGGAACGGCAGAGTTGCCGAGCATGATCTTGATGCGTCCGCCCTTAATACCCGTTGCTTCTGCCATTGTGGATCTCCTTTGATGGCATGCCAATGAACCCACCGAACGGCAGGCGATCAGAATTGAAAAATTGATAGTTTCAGCCGGCAGCCACTTTTTTGGCTGCGTCTCGACTGGCTTTCCTGACGATGCGCTTTGCCGCTCGTTTATTTGCGCGCCAGCTCACGTAGAAGAACGGTTGCGCCCTTGTGCCAGGGTTGTCTGAACCGGCGAACTTCCCAGCGTTGGTATGTCCTGCAGTACCGAATTCGACCCACCGGGCGTAATAGGCATCGCTGTTGCCGGCGTAGATCGTCAGCGTGAGATCAGCTCCCAATGATCCCTTGGCCGTCGCCATGACCATGGAGCCTTTAGGTGCCTTTCCCCACGTCCAGCCGATGCTGTCGCGCAGCGTGCCGCTGTCTTTCGGAACTAGGCTTTTCATCATGGCGACGATTTCGTCAGCCGCCTCTTCCATGCCTAGCCTGATGCGCTCCCGAGCTACAGTCGGGAGCCGCTTAAGCTTCCTGTCCAGTCGAGCCAGGTTCAGGATTTTCGCCATTTGGCTTACCCCTTGTTGCGGCCGGCAGCTCAACCGCCTTGCCTTCAGCGATAGCCTGATCGGCACATTCCCGCTTTACGGTTTCTTCCATGCCCGCGAGGTATGCGGTGAGACTGTTGCCAGTCGGCCGATAGTCAAAGTCTTTGAGAAAACGAACGCGAGCCATTGCCAGTCCTTAGTTGCGAGGGTCTTCAATTTCGGCCGTGATTTGCACGACACCATGAGCCGTGATGCCATCAGGATCGATGAAGCATCGCGACAAAACGACATTCAGCGAGATCAGAGCGCCGACGCTGAGGGTTCCGTCTTTCTCGTGAAGCGCAGCCTCAACCGCGTTGACGAGTGCCTTGCAAGGGTTGAGCCGTCCGTCATCGCGTGACCAACAGTCGATTTGCATCGTCTCGTCGCGACCGGGGATGCATTCAGCATCAAGACGTTCCGTGTCCGTCGCCCCGAAGCTCACGTAAGGGAAAGGCGTCTTTGCATCGGGACCGTCAATGATCCTGTCGCCGACAATTGCAGACACTGCCCCGTCGTTTGACAACAGCGAAAGCACGATGTCCTGAAAGGCGACTGAAACACTCATGCCACGCCGCCTTCGACAGTGAATTCCAGATAAAGCCGGTCATCTGAGGGAACCGGTCCGGAGCGGATATTGTAGATCTCGCCATCGCTGTCGCGCATGCGCCAGGAAGTGTCGACAGCCTTGCTCTGCGAGCTGCTGCGCACCGTCACAACGATAGGCTGACGACCGGCTAGACGGGCAGCCTGGACAGTCTCGCCGCCAAGAAGGTAACGGAAGTTCGCCCAAACCTTTGTCGCGTCGGCCTCGTCGGCAAAGCCGTTCTTGATGCCGCCATGACCATCTTTAACCTTCTTCGGCGCGTCGAATGCAACACGCCGGTCCAGCTTGCCAGCTTCCATCGCTACACCCGAAGCCAACGGTAAGGGTTCACGAGCAACTGCGCCGACTGCGGAAGCCCATCGAGACCCGTTCGGTTCTCATACATCGCCGCGACGTACATCAGCGCTGCGACTTTGAACGTGTTTTCCTTACCAGGGGGAACGAGAGCCAGGTTGCAGTACTGCAGCACGGATTCCTGAGCGGCATCCATGTATGCTTCAATGGTAACGTCGTCGTCGCTGCCATCGACGCGAAGATGCGCCTTCACCTCGTCCAGAGTGTAGAGCGGGCCGGTAGTCAGGACGACGACGTTTGCCATGGAAGCGACCTTACTTGCTGGAGGGGTCGGTGATGACTTCGACACCCTGAGCGCGAAGCATGTTCGCAACAGCCTCGCCGGGGGTGAGGGTAGGATCGTTGAAGTCGATACGGTTCTGAGCAACCGTCGTGCCCTTGCGCGGATCGGCGTCGATGGCCGGATGCGAGAGATCGACGTCCGGAACGATCTGGACGGGTGCACCGGAAGGATCGACCTCGGTCGCCGGTGCGATGTTTGCTGCCTGTTCCGTCGCCACAGTCTCAGTGGACGTCACGCTCTCCACCGGCGTGGCTACAGGCGCGTTATTGCCGCTGTTCGTGACAGAAACCGTCTCATTGTGATGGTTTGCTTCGGGCGCCTGCTTGGCTGCGGCTGGCGCGGTGGTTTCTTTCGTCGTGGCCATGGTGGCCTCCTTTGATATCTGGGCTGAAGCAAAGTGGTAGCGGGCGTTATGTGACGCCCGCCGCCTGGATCAGACGCCGATCTTGAGGGCGCGCATTGGCTCGGGGTTGTAGACGCCGCCGCCAACGCGTTTCGTCGTGTAGAAGTGCACGAACGGCTTGTTGGTGTAGGGGTCGCGAAGGACACGGATGCCGACACGGTCGACGACCAGGTAAGTCGCTTCCATGTCGCCGTAGAGAGCGGCGATGTTGCCGGCCGCTACGACTGGCATGTCCGGCACCTGCACGATTGGCGCTTCGAACAGCGTCGACGGCTGACCGACAGCAGGGCTCGGCTGCCAGATGTAGTTGCCGTTGGCATCCTTGATCTTGCGATAAGCGGCAACCGACAGCCGGTTCATGAAGAACTTCGCGTTCTGCGAAAGTTCCTCCGGCAGGCTTGCAATCAGGTCGATCATGGCATCGAGCGTCACGCCGGCGGCAGCGCCGGAGTTCTGCACCTGGATGGCGCCCCATGGGTGCTTGGCGGCATTGGCGGCGCCAGTCACGTAAGTCAGGATGCCATTCGGCTTATTGACCCCGTCACCGCCGACGAAGGCAATGCCTTCCTGACGGGAGAACTCGGTGTCAACCTCGTCGGAAAGCCAGACTTCCAGATCGATGGCAGCATCGTCGAGCATCTGCTGAGAGATCGCCGGATTCGCGTAGATCTCGCCAGGGATGAAGTCGAGCTGACCGAACTGCGGCGTCGTGGTTGCCGGCCGCGAGGCGGTTTCACCCACCCAGCCAGAGCCGACCGCACGATCGGTGAACAGCTTCTTGAAGCCAGCACCGGTGATCGACTGCACACGAGCATTGGCACGAATTGCCGAGATCCGCTTCAGGCGGCCGGTGATCGTGCGATCCCATTCGATCGGAGCCAGATAGCCGCCGTCTTCGGCAGTGCCCTTAGTCATGGCCGCCGAGACGTCACCCTTGCGCATATGCGCCTTGAACGCCTTAGTGTATTCCGGATCGCCCGGGATATCGCCGATGATGTTGCCGGAGCCAGCTGCAGCGACCTTGGCATTCAGATCGTCGACGGCCTTCTGCATGTTCTTCTCCATCTCGGTGATGGAGGCGTTGATGCGCTCGACCTTCTCAGCAACGACGACATCCGCCTTGCCCTTCATGTTCTCTTCGTTCGCCTTCTTGAACTCCTCGAAGGCGGCGTTGATCTGGGCCAGCATGGCCTTGGGATCGGTTGCGTCGGCGCGAGGCATTGTCAGTACGGCGCGCGGACGCGCGAGCGCGAAAGCGCCCGGAGCAAATTTCATGGTCATAGGGATCTCCTAGTTTGACCGGATGGAAGAAAGCAGCCCGGCAAGACCGGACCAATCGTCTGCGACAGCGCCTGGCGTGTCTTCAAAGGCAGCGCCTGGCGTGCCTTTGATCTTGGTGAGGCGAGCGCGCGCATCGGTGCGCGTCATGCCCGCCGAGACGAGGGAAAGCTCCATCGCCCGAATTTCGTTGAGATCCTCGTCGCGTGCTTTCGCCTCGTCGTCGATCTTCATGCTGTCGGCCGGCAAAAGCGCGTCGGCAAAGCCTTGGCTGATGGCCTGCGATCCCGACATGAACGTTTCATCGTCCATCCATTTCGCGATCTTCTTCGCGTCCTGCTTTGATCGGGCAGCGTAGAGATCGACCATCGCCTGGTCGAAAGGTTCAAGCCAGTCCGCAGTCTCGCGCATATCGTGGCGATTGCCCTGCGCAAGCACCCAACAATTGTGGATCATCAGGAAGGATGCAGCGCCAATCTCGATCGTGTCGCCTGCCATTGCGATGACGGACGCGGCCGAGGCGGCCATGCCCATGACCTTGACGGTGATCGGCTGGGGATGTTCCCGCAGAATATTGAAGATTGTGATCCCTTCGAACATATCGCCGCCAGGGCTGTTGATCTGGATCTCAATCGGCTTCGGCCCAATTGCCTTCAGCTGCGCCGCGACCTTCTTTGCGGTAATACCGCCCCCCGACCAGTAGTCTTCGCCGATGATGTCGAACATGGTTATGACGTTGTCGCCCATCTCCAGCGAGCGAACCCCGGCCGCGTCGTCAGTCCAGCGATCAAAGACGTTGGGCTTGGTGTAGGCAGAGACTTCCCGGTTTGCCGGTACCGGCAGCGCACCGAAACGGCCTTTAGCCTGCGGCTTGGTGACAGCACCACGCGGCGGCTTGCGGACCGATGAACCGGCCATCTGGACAGCAGCCGGCTTGACCGGCTTAGGAAGCGGCTTGTTTGTCATGATCGAATCCTGTTTCGGGGTAGTCGCGTCTGCAGCCGTAGTGCTGGCCGATATTTATTGTGCAGCCGGCGGCGGTCCGCTGTTTGGCTGCGTCATGGGATTAATCGGCTTTTCACGCTCCGGCAGATCCATCGTGTCGCGAGCTTCGTCGTAGTGGATCCACGGCTGATGCCCGCCAGCGCCGAGCGCTTTCGAGAGATAGTCAGCCTGGTCTTTCAGAGATCCGCGCAGCAGGGCTCCCGGATTGAACTTGGCCTCGTAGAGTTCGACCTCCTCATCATCGAGCAGGCATCGCTCGACAGCTTGCTGCCAGGCTTCGAACCACGGGTTCAGCGCATACGCGACGAAGAACTGCCCCAGCGCTTCTATGCCGGAGCCCCAGCTCGTCTCGTCGACCATCAGCAGCGGCCGCGGAACGCCAGAAACGCGAGCAATTTCCTCAATCTGAAGCTTGCGCAGCTCCGTCATTTGGGAGTCTTTGGCGTTCGACCCGTAGGCCTTCCACTCCATGCCTTCTTCAAGGATCAGGTTCTTGCCGGCGTTCTCGGCTCCCTCTTTTTCCGAGAGGCTGTCTTTCAGCCGATTGTAGGCGTCATCTCCAAGCTTTCCGGGATGTGACAATGCGCCACCAACCAGCGTTCCGTTCTTGAACATCCGGCCTGCGGCAAGCTCGGCACTCAGCGCAAGGCCGATTGCCTCTTTCGCCTGCTCGATCAGCGAAAAGCCATTCAATCCGTCGATCGACGCACCGCGGAGATGGAAAATGTCTTCAGCCTGGTATCGAACTTTCGGCCCGTTGCTTGGCTCGTAGAGGTATTCCATGCGCCAGCTGGCGTTCAAGCTGACGGACATTTTGCGCGCATCGAGCGGTACCAAACCCGACACGATCGGCTTGCCTGTCCGGATGCTCGTCGATCGCAAGATGCGTGCAAAGCTGTTTTTGTGGACCAGCGCACGCATCTGCATGCAGGCGCGGAAGTCGAAAGCACTCTGGAAGCTGTTCGGTCGGCGATGCAACACGCGGTAAAGCGGGTGTTCTTTTGCCTTCTCTTTAGTCTCCTGAACAATCAAATGCAGGGGCAGCATGCCAATCGAGTTTGAGATGAGGCTGCAAGCCCTGAACATTGACGGGTTTCGGAGGGCAGTTTCCGGGTTTACCGTGAAACCGGTCGCCGTCATCATGCCATCACGAAGGAACTCGATTAGGCGAGGATCATCGAGCGACACATAACCTGCTCCGGACGCCATGACCTCGGCGCGACCGGTTGATGCTGGGGCAGCCTCTTTGCCGCGAAACAAATCCATGATGCCCATCGGCTCAGATCATCCTTATTCCGCGCGTCTCGTAGACAGAGCGGCCGATTGCTTCAGGGTTGAGGAACATCAACATGGCAGCATTGAATAGTGCCATCAGAGGGTCGATTTTTGCCGCCCCTGAAATTTCCTTGGTCACAACGTAGTTACTGCCGCGGAGGGTCTGTTTGGCATTTCCAACTGCCCACGCCATGAGGGCTTGGTCGCCGTGCATGAACCTTTTATCTTCCAACTTGAGCGGCACAGAAGAAATTGCGGTCTGGAGTTTCCATCCCTGTGCGACAGCTTCGAGCTGAGGTGCTTCAAGGTTCCTTGCCTCAAGTGCATCCAACAGCAACGCGATGCCCGCCGAGTCCAGTCCGATGCCTCTCGCCTCAGGCAAAAGCCCTGTATCGGCAATGCGCCGACAGATATCGGCCGCGGATGCAGCTTGGTCCTCGCTGCTCTTGGAGATGATCAGTTCGCCCAATGCCTGAAATTCTCTTAGGCGCGACGAGATCCCCTTACGCCTCTCAAAGACACTTTGGCGGGCCCAGGCCTGCCCCCACCCAAGCCATCGCTTGGTCACCTTCTCTCGTCCGATGACATACAGCGCTGCGAGATCGTCCGCGCCGCCCCAGTCAATGCCGATGGTGCAAACTTCCGATCGGTGCAGAAGGTCATCTAGCCCCGAAAGTTTCGGATCGACGCAGTCGGACCAGTGAACCGCCCCTGACCATCCGTCGCCCCCGATCCCGACCCCGATCTGAATATTCAGATGCTGGCTGGTCCATATCTGTTCGGCTTCGAGATTAACCTTCCCGTTGTTTTCGTAGTCATCAACGAGAAGTTCGGGATCAATCGACCGGCCGAGGTTTGGAAGCACGGCGCCCCAGTTTCTCTTATCGCGCCAGTATTCCTGATCCACCTGCTTCTCGAAAGGAAACTCATAGAGGACAGGAAGCATAATCGGCGCGCCACCTCCTTTGCCGTCCCGAATTGCCCGCGCCTTGTCCAGTTCTATCTTCCAGATCCCGGTTGGAGCCTCATCAGATTGCGTGGTGATCATGAGAACCTGACCGCCTTGCATCGTGATGCCACCGCCTCTGATCTGCTGCATGACAGCCGCGGCTTTGTTCTTCTTCCCCAGCTCGTGCAGCTCGTCGATGATTGTGAGGATTGGTATCTCACCGGTGATGATACCCGTGTCGAACGTCTTCACGTCCAGCTTCGTGCCGGTTTTAATACGCGTGATCCGCTTGTCGCTGTCCTGCACGTCGAAGATGCTTTTCAAGCGCGGGTCGATCCGGATCATGCCTTGTGCCTGCTCAAAGCAGCGCGTGGAGATGTTCTGGCTTGGCGCAACAATCAGCATCTGTCGATTTGGCGCTTCCTCCATAAAAAGTGCCGTCAGCCCCAAAGCCGCAACGTAAGTCGTCTTGGAGTTTTTCTTCGGGACCATGCAAAGCAGCTCACGGACCAGGATACGTTTTGTCTCCGGATCTTCGCTTGCGAGGAATGCGCAAAGGATCTCACGAAACCAGTCACCGCACGCTTCTGACAGCGGAGGGTTACCAGCAATGTCAGGCAGGCGCAGACGATTGAAGAATGCAACCGCCTTCGCTGCCTTGGCTTCGTTCAAGGGAACGTCAGCCATGGGCGTCTGGCCAGCCTGCAGTCTCTCCCACCAATCGGGACAGGCGAACCGCGGCAGATCTTCAGTGACGTGCATGCTGTTGAGCTTCCTGCTCCAGCTCTGCCATTAGATCGGCGTCCGCATCGATCGCCTGGCGCTCGGTGAGAATTTTCTTGCCAACCCGCTCGGTTGGCGCAGGCTTGGTGTCCTTTGGCGTCGATGCCAACTCGCGTTCGATCTCCATGCGATCGCTACGCTCCATCAGCTTGCCGAATTCCTTCAGAGCGCCAACGTTACCTTTCTCGGAGAGCTCCCATGCCAGCTCGATCCGCCGGAGCTCCATCCGATCCCGAGCGACCTCACGACCGCGAAGCTCGTAAAAATAATACTTGTGCAACGTCGGCAAAGTGACGCCCAGAGCCGACGCAATCCGAGGGTTTGTCCAGCCCATTGCCAATAACATACTGACGCGATTGCGATTTTTTTTTGCTGACCTCATGAGCGGGACGGCCTCGCTTCGAGGGCTTGTCCACGAAAGGCATTCCGAAGAGGTCGAAATTCTCATCCGACATAAAAAAATTCCCTGAATGCGGGGGACGCGGGTGCAGGAGGCAGAGGGGTTCCAGACTTTCGACCCCCCCCCTCCCGGTCGACGGGGTGGGGTCAGGTCTCGGCCTGGTCGTTGTCCGCCTCGACGATTACGATCGACGTGCCAAGGATCAAGCCTGCGAGGAGGATCAGACGAGTGCAATCCACATGCGAGCCCGATAGGTGCGCGTCAGTGTGAACGTCAGGGTCAAGCTGCTCATGACCTCAGCAGCATCGACGTTCGCTGTTGCCATCTCACCATCCGGGCTGTGCCCGCTCCTGCTTCTGCTTCTCGCTGTCGTGGTAGGCTTTGGTCACGGTCTGCAGGTTGTCGATGTCCCAGAACAACTGCTCGTCCCAGTGATGCGGCTTGACGTGGTCGCAGACTGGACTGTTAGGAGCGGGATGCTGGCCGAGACAGAGCGCTGCGGTCTGCTTGCACGTGTAGCTGTCACGTTCGAAAACCTTGAGCCGCAGCTTCTTCCAACGTGCGCTGTGATACCAGCTGCGGTTCGGCGTGTTGATCTCGCGCTCTCTCCGTCTGGCCTTTTCATCACCGACAGCACGTCCAAGACGAGGCGGCATCGAGGTCAGTCGAGGTGGCAGGGACTTAAGACGAGGCATACTCTAACACGACAAAAGGCGACCTTCCGGCCGCCTCATCATTCGTCATCTCATAGCTGTAGCACTTGCCCTGAATCGGTGCCTCACTCGAGAGGCTTCAAGGCTGGGGCCAGAGGAGAACATCAATACCCGAAAGGGCAGCATCAGACGCTCCGGTCATCCCGTATGCCGATGGAGATAGACTCACCATCGGCTTGTTCGAATCGTTACGGCGAGAGCGCGACAGAGTCAATGTCCAGCTCAATTGGCGTCATGCGGCCGAATATGTTCACCTCAGCCTGTAGCTTCCATCGCTCTCCGATCACCTTCCTGACCGTCGTTTGGAAGTCCACGAATGGACCCGAACGGATGGTAATCCTGTCCCCTTTGTGAACTGGCAAAGGCCTCTCATCATCCTGTTTCAAATCATTTTTCTGCACCGATAGCATCAGAGCATCCATCAACTTCGGAGGCATCAGGAAAGGCTCGCCATCACGCCCCATAAGGCTGTTCAAACGCGATGCGCATAGCACTCCAGCAAACGCTTCGTGGCACGGAACAACCTGCACAAAGAGATACCCTCTGAAGAATGGTCTGAAGATATCCACAGGCTTCAGCCCTCTCCGAGGTCTAGTCCTGAAGTGTTCGAGCGGGCACCAGGTCTTGATCCTCTGCTCTTTCAGCTCCTCACCTATCGCCTGCTCTGTTCCAGAACGGCAGGTGCCAACGATCCAACGAGCCCGTGAATCGAAACCGACAACATCTTTTCGTGCCATCCGCACGAGATTATGATGCGCGTTGCGAGCCCGTTCGGCCTTAACCTTCCCGTCGTCGATCCTTCGCCGTTCCGAGTTCGTCAGGTCTGAAGCGATCATTGGCTTGTAGCTGATCTTCTTGCCCGTGATTTTATGCTGCATGGTCATGGTCCCGTACCTCGATCAGCTTCTTCTGGAACTCGCGAAGGGCAGCAGCCACCGCCTCATCAGGATCTTCAATGCCTTCCGGCAAGGCCGGGAACTGCACGAACGGCAACCCGTTCGGCTCTGGCAGCCACGGCCAGCAACGATCGGCATGCAGCCGCTTCCAAGCGTCCCAGATCTCGCCGCCGACTGCGACCTTGTCGAAGCTCGAAGAGATCGAGACAATGCGCGGATTAACGAACACCGGGCGACGCTCACGTGCCCCATCGTTCAGCTTAACGGCCTCTGGCCATCCGGCTTTTTCGCGCTTGTCGCGCCAGATCACCGCATCCTTCTCAGGCTTCGCTTCGATGATCTGCGCTTCCAATGGCGTGAGCGTCAGATGGACAGGCGGTTTCGATAGCTCTGCAAGGCGCAGCGCGCTCCAGGCGCGCGAATATGGATTGTGCCTCTCAGGCGTCGCCGCTGCTGCAGGCCTGTCGTCGAGGCGCTCCCACGCCCGTTCCGAGAGATAGGTCGCCGCAGCCTTGGAGAACTTGCGACCGCTGGCCTTGGCCGCAGCGAGATAGTCAGGGGTCCGTTCCTCGCAGGCCTTGCGCTGCTCCGGCGCCAGATCCTGCCAGGCACGCCGTGTCGGCATCTCAGCGTCGATGGCGTATGTCGGCCATGACGACCACCATTTCCGAAAACGCCGTTCCAGCGCTTTGGGATTTTCTTCCCCTTCATCGTCTTCGCTCGCGCGCTCTCTCTCTTCTCGTTTAGCAGGAGGCGTTAAAGTAGAGGCGTTAATAGGTGCCGGTCCAGAACCGGCAGGGGGTGCCGACTCTGGACCGGCAGGGGGTGCCGGTATACCGGCAGGGGGCGCACCAGCTGAAGCAGAGGAATTAGGATCAAATTCCTCTTTGTCGTCGGCGTCCCATGCGTCAAATGCAGAGCTATCGACGGCTGAATCATAGATGACTCGATACCAGTGAGCGCTGTCACGACCGCTCGCGCTTTCTACCTTCTTGCGCTCCAGCGCACCAATTTCCACAAGACGATCAATCGCCGCCTGGACTGTCGAGCGCGAGCACGACAGCGCCTCAGCAAGCTTCACCTGGCTTCGCCGACACCAGCCGTGGCGGGTGTTGGCGTTCCTTCCCAGCATGCAGATCACTTGCAGATCCTTGCCCTTCAGGCGCGGGTCCGTAACGATCCATCCCGGTATGATCGAAAGACGGGGCTCAGATGTCATTCCACCATTTCCCCCTGCTTGACGGCGCCCCACATCAGTTTGCGGGAATAGTCCGTGATCTGGCGCGTCTCGATCGGGATCGACCCGTCCTCCAGCCGCACCGAATTGACGTGAGCGACGAGCGCTGCGAGATAGACCAGCCCGCCGGAGAAGCCGGCAGCTCCAAGAACAGCCGCGATGTCGGCGTGGTCGCGCTGGATGACGCCGAGCGGAATGGTCGAAAGCCACACAGCCCGCGCCCGGTCGTTTTGCAGGTCCGCCAGAATATCGAGGATGGGGTTCAAGGGACCGCCCTCGGTGTTTCACGTTGCGCAGATGCTGTAACAGCCTGATTTCGCTGGCCTCGATCATGGAAGACGAGATAGTCGGAAGGATCGACACCCATCGCCGTGCATAGCGCGAGGTGGCTTGCTGCCGACAAAACCTGACAGCTGCACGCGCGCGAGATCATCGCCGGGTTCAGTCCTTCATGCGCAGATGAGGCGTTGCGCGTTGAAAGGCCTGTCGACTTCAGCCAGTCGCGTGTGTCCATTGCCAAACGGTCGCGATCGATTTCGGGGATCATCGAACAATCTCCTGTTCGGTCATGCCAACGAGGCGGATGCCGAACCGGCCGGGGTCCGCGTCCAGTGCCTTCCAAAGCCGCTCGCGCGGAGCCGGCGAAATACGGCGACCGGACAGGACCAGATCCAGCTGCTCCGGTGTGATGTCCGCACGGCGAATGAGGTGAGCGCGCTCAGCGGCGCAGGCCTCGTCGAAGCTCAGTTCCTTGCGGCGGGCGCTCTTGCGTTCGTCTGGAAATGCCGCGCGAAAGCCGGCCATCTGGATCCGCGCATTAACGAAGCCGCGCAGCATCGCGGGGGAAAAGTCGGGGTTCATGCCGCCACCTCGTCGAGTGTCGCGCCGAGCAGCACCGCAGCCGTGGCGTTGAGTGCAGACATTCCAGCCGGAGAGATCTGCCACCCGTCATCATCGTGGCCGGCCCAGATCAGACCCTTCGCCGCGAGGTCCGCAATCAGCGCATCGGCAACCGATGGTCGCACGCCAATCCCGCGCCGCAGCCGTGCCGCGTCAAAGCCGGGGTTCTCTGCCATCCACACCAGCGCGCGCGCAGTTTCTTCGTCGCAGCGCTCTTCCAGCGTCTTGCGAGGCGTGATGCGGGTAAACTCGTCATCCGGCGCATCGAAGCGCAGCGGTGAAACGAACCCGCCGGCGCCCGGCGTCAGTGGGTCAGCCGTCTCGAATGCCTTCCAGTCAACACGGATGAGCTGCGGATGTCCGACGCCATAGCTGGCGTCATCGTTCCGCTCCCAGATGAACCAAGCCGTATTCATCTGAGAGCTAGCCTTGTCGCCTTCCCAGCCGTCGCGGTGCATCATCGGCAATCGCCGGGTGAAGACGTAAACCCGCGATGGCGGGCATTCGTCCATCACGAAGCACCTGTCGGCATCGTCGAAACCGCAAAGAAAGTTGAGGTTCAGCAGCATCGCCATCTTGCGCGGCTTGTGAGCGCGTAGAGCGTGAGCGACATACGCATTCGCCACGCCATAGGGCGGGTTCGTGACGATGTCGCAGCCGCCATCTTGACCGACGGAAAGAAGGAAGTCGCCAACGCCCTGACACTCGCCATGCTGCGTCGTGACGCCGCGATCGACGAGGTCGGAGATGGTCACCTCGTAGCCCGCCGTCTCAAGCGGACGCAGGATCGCACCTTTGCCGACGCTCGGCTCAACCACATTCAGGCTGAAGCTTTCCAGCGCCAGCAGCGTCCGCATGGCTTCGCTCGGCGTCTCGTAGAGATCGTGGCCGCGCTCTTCCTTGGTTGCTGTCTTGGTGCCGGTCGCGTGCCGCGCCGCCTTCTTCAGTGCCGCGCGGCTCGGCTCCAGCCCTTCGGACAGCCGCACCTCGATGACGCGCTCCACGAAGTCCGGCTCGTCGCGCACGTGGTCGCGCAGCTTGCGGGCCTCATGCAGATGCTTGGCGTCCAAGCCGACATCCTGGAGAGTGAAAACATTCTCGCCGGGAATATTTGATGGGCGACCCGGTCGGGCGATTTGCCCCTTCGCCTGCGCGTCGTCGACGGCATCCGCCATGGCGACATAGCAGAGGCTTTCGATCTTCAGCGCTTCCGCCTGCATGCGCCGCGCCTTGTCGACCAGGTCGCGCGAGGTCTTCACGCGTTCCGCGGAACCGGCAACAGCCTTGGCCTGGTCATAGGCCACGGACGAAAGTTTGAGCGCGCGTTCGACATCACCGGCATCCAGCAACGCCCGCGCCGTTTCTATGCAGGCAACCAATTCCGAGCTGTCACGGATCGTAAGCTCAGTCATGTTGGTCGCCTCGCATGCGGATCGCGCCAGCAAATGCCGCCTTCGATCATTTGCCGCGCATAGCGTTCGTAGGCCGGCTCTTCACGGGCCTGGACGCCGTCCGCGAAATCGCCGGCATTGACCGAATCGGTGTGCCTGACAAAGGCGCGAAAATTCCTGAGCTGCGCCTGGTGCAGCCGCTCTTCAAAGGCACGGCTTATGGGGGACTTGGTCATGACGCCCTCCGATAGCTGCGCCAGCCGTCGAGAACGCGGGAGACAGTGGCCTCCGAGACACCAAGCCCCTTGGCTATTGATGCACTATCCCATTCGCCGCGCTCCCACAGCAGCAGCGTAGCGCCGACGATCGCGTCGAGATCCGCGTCAGTGACCGGCATCCCTTTCTCGCGCGCGCAGACCGCCGCAAAGCCGAGGTCGAACACCTGACCAGCCCAGATCGACGAGGCAACACCACGTTCCGCCGCCTGCCGATCGAGCGTCATCTTCGCCTTCTCAGGCACGTTGATCATCACGCCGACAAGCTTGAACGCGGTGCGGGCCATGGAATCATTCCCCGCCGACGATCTTCAGAGCCGGCGAAGCATCGCCGCCCTTGGCAACAATCCCAGCATACCGCCGCATCTGTTCGGTCGCTTCCTCGACGACCTTCTCAAGATCGCGCATGCCCTGCCGCGCTTCCGCTGCGCTCACCTGCAGGTCGGAATAGGCAATGGAGGCGTTGCGCTGATACTCGTTCGCCGCAGCGCCGATCGCGAGGGAGCCGCGCACCAGGCACGTGCCGTCGCGGTTCTTCTCTTCCGGGTCTGTGAGCTTGCAGCCGTGCAGACCGGCCATAACCCGCGTGACGCAAGGATCGCCGCATTCGGCTTCAAGCCGCAGCACAGCCGGGATCGGCAGTAGCTCAGTGTCGGAATCGGCATTGCAGCGGCCAACCTGGCTTTTTGAAAGCGAGCAAGTTTCCGCTGCAGCTTCAATGCCGCCGTTCTTCTTGATCAGCAGACGGTTGGCGGCTTTCAGCTGATGGAACCAGGCGTTCGTCAACGTATCCTGCATGGGGTTTCTCCAGACACAGTTTTCCCGCGCCGGGAAAAGTCCCGCGCGTTTCCCATCGTGGGAAGCATTCGAAAGTGCGAAGTTCAGCGCATCAGATCACGGGGGACCGCA
Organism: Rhizobium sp. Leaf306; assembly: GCF_001423425.1. Taxonomy (GTDB): domain Bacteria; phylum Pseudomonadota; class Alphaproteobacteria; order Rhizobiales; family Rhizobiaceae; genus Neorhizobium; species Neorhizobium soli. Next base: position 1,390,219 of record NZ_LMNX01000001.1, on the reverse strand, counting down.
TGCACGAAGCTCAAGAAAAGAAACCGGCCGAGACGGTCCGCAAGACAAAGTCTGCCTCGGCCGGAGATCGCGCCAGGTCAGGGAACTCACCCTGGCGCGTGGTTCGGTGGACAAGCGGGAGGAGGAGCTGCCACCGTATGAATTTTGGCCTGAAATCACTCTGCCGCCTCCCTCGAAAGGAGGGATAAGAGGCGCTCGACAGGGCCACTAGGTCGTATCTTCCCGGTCTCCATTTTGGAGACCGTTCCCTGATCAACGCCCAACAACTCCGCCATCTCTCGCTGGCTTAGGCCTCGTTCTGTCCGAAACTGGATGATGCTGCTGGGCGTGAACATACCCATCTTATGCTTTACGCATAGATGCTATGTCAATGCCTAACGCATATCCAAATATGCGAAACGCACACACATGAGCGACACAGTAGAAATCGGCAAGCGTTTGAAGCTTGCTCGCGAGCACGCAGGCTATGCGAGCGCCACGGTGGCGGCGCAGTCCCTTGGCATGAAATACCCGACCTACGCGGGCCACGAAAACGGCAGCCGAGGCGTTGTCCGAAATGCAAAGCAGTATGCGAGACGTTACAAAGTGTCTCTCGACTGGCTTTTACGGGGCGTAGGACCTGGACCAGGGGAAGCGGACGAAATCATTTCCGACAAAGCAATCGATATCCCCATTCTCACAACTGTCAGCGCAGGAGCTCTCCAGCGCGATGACGTGATCGATGAAGCAATGGGCACGGTTACTGTCGGCCAGCTGCCGATAGGAGACTGGATAGCACTTGAGGTGTCAGGCGAGTCGATGGATCGCATTTCACCTCCTACCTCGATCATCATCGTCAATCGCGCCGACAAAACCCTCGTCCCTAATGGCTGTTATGTGATCGCCGATGAGAACGGAGACGCCACTTACAAGCGATACCGGCCAGCTCCCGACCGCTTCGAACCGGTTTCGACGAACGCTGAACTTGAGCCAATTTTTCCTGACAACACGCCCACGATTATCGGGCGGGTCCGCATGTCTATCCTCAAGATGTAACAGTGGCTGATATCGGTCACTGCATCGGTCTTACCATCTCAGATCAAGACCGCTAATTTCTACGCGCAGCGCATAATATGCATTACGCATATTTAGAGCTTGACGCAAAACTATGCGAAATGCATATTCTGTCCGGTCGGCAGACCTCTTTGGAGGTTCGCCATCATCATCAGGAGAGAACCATATGACCTTTCACAACCACAATGCTTACCCACTTTGCCGCAACCGCCAGGAGCAGGTTGAATGCGTCGGCGAAGCCATGCGCCGCCTTGGCGAAGGCTGCACCGAGAGTGATCTCAAGAACAGCCTCGGCATCACCTCCAGCGAACTGAACGACGTTGCTGACGATGCACGCGCCTATGCAGTCGCCGCCAGCACCTATCAGCGGCGCGTTTCTGTTCCGGCCAAGCGCGCCGCCTGATCCGCTTCGGTGCCCGTCTGTGTACCCCCGGCTTAAGCCGCGCAGACGGCATCCGAAACGGATCGGAGGCCACAATGTCAGCCGTCAAAAACCCTCAGCACATGCCCGACACACTGCCATTGTCACAGATGACGATGCTGCAGCTGGACGAGGAACTCGCATTCTGGACAGCCGAGATTGCCAGCGACGAACGTTGGGGCATATCGGCTGAGATTGCGATAGAGATGCGGCTGGAAGTGGAAGCGGAGATGGTCCGCCGCCACGCTGCCGAACGCCGCAACGTGCCCTTCATCGTCGATGATCCGGGCGTTCGTCCGACGACCATCGCTATCACCGGATCTGCGCACGCCCGCCTCGATCGCCTTCCAGCGCGCTTCATCATTGCTTTCGCTGTCGTGATCTCGGTCATCGGCATTTGCGCCGCGGCTGCGTTGGCTGGCCAGCGCGTCATGGAGATCGAAACTCGATATGCGCAGGAGGTCGTATGAGCGCGACAATCCACCGCCTTCCGGTTCGCCCCGCACTTCGTGCCGTCGAGACCCACCCGGCATCCTTCTTCCAGCGGGAGCTTGGTGCAGTCGCCGACAATCTGAACGATGCCGCCGGCAGGTTCGCAATGCTGTCCAGCCGCGCGACCGACGAGGCATCGATCGCCGAAGGTACGCGGTCGCTTGAAGCAGCGCTGTTCCATGCGCTGAGCCTTTGCGGATGCCTTCAGGCAGACCGCACGTTGCGTGACCTTCTACTCTCGCGCCTGGCGCAGCGGGAGGCCTGAACATGACGGATCTTCCAGCCGCCAATGCAGTTCGCGCCGCATTCGCCGACCAGGGCGTCAAGCTTCCCTTGCGCCTGTCCGACGAGGACATCGGCGTAATCCTCGACGATGACGGCGCCGACGTGCTGACTGTCGACAGCAACGGCATGCGCGACAACGACAAGGTTCTAATGATCGCCGCGCTCGTCGTGTCGGCCGTCAACGATCTTGCCGGCTTTGACTTCGCAGCCAGCCGGAGTTTGGGCTGATGGGCAGCGCCCAGGACAAAGAGCGCCTCGACACGATCCGCGCGCGCCACGGCGAGGCCAGCACGGACTGGAGAGCTATCGACAGCACCGGTCATGGCGAGCAGCTGACGGCTCGCTTGCTACCCACTCAGCCGGCAATCGCCCTTGTGACGCTGACGGCAGAGTGCGGGTATCAGGACCGCAACTTTCTCCTGCACGCACACGCGGACATCCTGTTCCTGCTCTGCATGCTGGCAGAGGCGTTCCGGAAGATCCGCGAGCTGCAGAAGCTCCAGGACCAGCCACGCCCGGACCTGGCGAAGGAATGCGGAAGGATCTGCGAGGACGCTCAGTTCAAGCAATTCATGCTGAAGAAGCACGGCATCCCGTCCGAAGACCGAGAGCGTTTCGCCAACAGCGTTCGCAAGGTCTTGGCAATCGAATCCCGCTCTGAACTCAACACGCACCCCGCCGCCGCCAGGCGCTGGGAGGCCTTACTCGGACGCTTTCGGGAATGGAAGGATGCTCCATGAGCCGGCGAGACCAGATCAGAGACAAAATCATGCAGCGAGTCCGCATCGACGAGAAAACTGGATGCTGGATCTGGACCGGTCCGACGTCCGGTAAGGTGGGTCGAGGCGCTGGCTACCCGCGCATGTCATTAGGCGGGCAGACCGTCGCCGTGCACCTGGTCATGTGGACAAACGAACATGGCTACATCCCCGGAAAGAAAGAGATCGACCATTCCTGCCGTAACCGCCTTTGCGTGCGTCCGGAGCAGGATCACCTTGAACTCGTAACCCACAAACGGAACATCCTACGCCAATGGGAAGCGCGTCGGGCTGCTCTTGTCTGTCAGGAGGTTTAATTCGATGACCGACACAAAGACCCCATCACCCTCGACGCATTTGCGGGGGCGGAAAAATGACTAAATCAGTGGGACGCAACTACCCAGCGCCGCTCGCCCTGAGTACCAGGATCAACTTCCGAGACGTTCGGAAATGCCCGTTTTTGCGTGAGAATTTCGTCCATTGTCTCCTCGATAATCTTCGCGGCATCGTCGTCATTAGAGATATACATTTCCAGTCCAGCCCGGTTAACGACTCGGCGCCTGATCCACTCCACGTTAAACGGTGCGTCACCGACTTGCCCGCTGATTACGACGTGCACGGCGTCTTTCAGCGTCTCTTTGTCTGCTGCAGAAAGCATTTCTTCTCCTCTTCGTCCGCCTCTTTTTCCATGTTTTACGCGCCGAAAACGCGTGAGGGCAACCCATGACCGATCAACGGAGGCTCCTAATAAGCTTTTCTGGCGGTGAAACGTCCGGACGGATGACAAAGCTCATCCATGAGCGTCTTGCCGGCCAATACGACGAGATCGTCACTGTCTTCGCAAACACCGGCCAGGAGAACGAGCAGACGCTTGAGTTCGTCCAGCGCTGCGACGAGGCATGGGGATGGAACGTCGTTTGGGTCGAAGCGGTCACGGACCCGCAGCAAGGTAAGGGGGTGACAGCCCGCGTCGTCGATTTTGGGACAGCCTGCCGCGATGGGTCAGTGTTCGAGGCGATGATAGCGAAGCATGGCATTCCCGGTCCCGGCTTCATCCACTGTACGCGCGAACTGAAAGAGCGGGCCATCACGGCATATTGCCGCTCGATCAGCTGGAAGGCCGGCACCTATGATACTGCGATTGGCATACGCGTCGACGAGATAGACCGGATGAACCCGAAGGCCGCGACAGCGCGCTTGGTATATCCGCTCATCAAGCGGTTCCCCCACACGAAAGAGGACGTGAACGCCTTCTGGATCCGGCAGTCCTTCCGGCTGGAACTCAAGGGTTACCAAGGCAACTGCAAATGGTGCTGGAAGAAGTCTCTTCGCAAGCACCTGACGATCATGGCCGAAACGCCGGAAGCATTCGATTTTCCAGAGCGAATGGAAAAGCTCTATCCGTTATCCGGAGCCAACCCGCGCAACGAAGAAAAGCGGTTCTTTCGTAACCGCCTCAAGGTGGAAGATATTCGTCGCCTTGCCGCGACGGGAAACTTCGCGCCGGCAGACGACGACGCTCAAATCAATCAGATGGACTTCTTTCGCGGGCTTGACCTCGATGTAGGCGGCGGCTGCGAAGAAAGCTGTGAGGTGACTTTTGATGACGCAGCGTGAGGAGAATCAGGGTGTGGATCGACTATGCGATTGTGATTGCTGCCGTGATCGTTCTGGCAGTCATGCACTATCGGGACCACAAGGACGATCCGCCGAGCGGTTGGCTGTTCTGAACCCACCACCCGAAACGAGAAGGGACGGGGACAGATGAGAGCACAGCGCGCAGAAGTTCTGCCGATCTCCCTCCCACCACGCGGCTTGGCACGTGACCAGGCTGCGGCGTACATCGGCGTATCTTCCAGCCTATTTGACGAAATGGTGGGCGATGGAAGAATGCCGAAACCAAAGAAGGCCAACGCCCGGACGATCTGGGACCGCGTGGCACTTGACCGGGCGTTCACGCGTCTGCCTGGTGGAGATCCTGACGACGCAGACGATTGGTCCGTGGAAGTGTGATGCCAAAGAAGTTTGCAAAGAAGTACGTGATTGAGGATCGCACGGATGGCGTCCTGCGCTTCTATTTCCGCAAGCGCGGCCAGAAGAAGATCCGGCTTCCTGGCGTGCCGGGAAGCGACGAGTTCAACGAGGCCTATTACATCGCTGTGAATGGCACAGCGCTCGAAGAGGCGAGGGGCCCGAAGCTATCCACGAAAAATTCCCTTCGTTGGCTCTGCGAGCAGTACTTCCAGTCGGCCGAATACAAGCGCTTGGACCAGAGGACGCGCCACGTCCGTAAGCTGATCATCGAGCACATGTGGGCCGAGCCTCTGAAGAAGGACAGCTCGCGTCTTTTTGAAGACATGCCGATCGCTGCCATCACTGCAAAAGCCGTCCGAGTTTTGAGAGACCGCAAGGCAGAGAAGCCGGAAGCGGCTAACAGCCGGACCAAAGCGCTGCGCGCGATATTCGCGTGGGCCTGCAAAAGCGACGTCGAACTGATGCTGACTAACCCTGCGAGAGATGTGTCCTTCTTCGCTCAGCAAGGCGACGGCTATCATTCGTGGACTGAAGACGAGATTGCGAAGTTTGAGGAGAAGCACAAGATCGGCACGAAGCCTCGGCTCGCGTTGGCGCTGATGCTCTACACCGGTCAGCGTCGTAGCGACATCATCCTGTTCGGCAGGCAGCACGTCAGCAACGGCAGTTTAAAGTTTACGCAGTTCAAAGGCCGGAAGAAAAAGCCGATTACGCTGGAGATCCCAGTTCATCCGAAGCTGCAGAAGATCATTGATGCATCGCCTGTCGGCGATCTCACGTTCCTCGTGACCGAATGCAACAAAGGCTTCACCGCTGCAGGGTTTGGCAACTGGTTTCGCAAGCAGTGCAATGATGCGGGCCTTCCCCATTGCAGCGCGCATGGTCTGCGAAAATCCGCATCAGCGAGGCTAGCTGAGAGAGGCGCCACCGAGAAACAGATCATGTCGGTGACCGGTCATACGACATCGAAAGAGGTGTCGCGATACACGAAGGCGGCAAATCAGAAGCTACTGGCGGAGAGCGCGATCAGCCTGTTCGACGACATCGATGAAAGGAGCGAGGGGGGAAAGTAAGAACAAAAGTGTCCAGCTTTTTCAGGCAGTTTAAGTTTTCTGGACGTTTAGCACCAAATTTCACTGTAAAAACAATGGTCAAAAAAGTGCGTGGTGCCCCATGCCGGAATCGAACCAGCACTCCTTTCGGAACTCGATTTTGAGTCGAGCGCGTCTACCAGTTCCGCCAATGGGGCACGGAGGGTATGGTGAAGGCCTCTAACATGGCCTCGGCGGCGGATGCAAGAAGAACTATTCGGATCGCTGCAAACCGCGATGTCAGGCATTGCGTCCGGCAATCGCTAGGATCTTTTCGCGCAGCAGACGCGCCATGTTGCGGGTGTTGCGGTAGAGGTGAAGCTGTGTCGCCACCTGTCTCACGTCGCGGTCGCTGTTGCGGGCAAGGCCGATCACCAGCGTTCCCATTTCCTCGCGCTCTTCCCATAGCCTGCTCATGATCGGATGGTCGGGCACGGCGCAGCTGTCGGTGCGCAGGATGTTGGCGTCATCCAGGTGCCAGTCGGTCAGCTTCATGATCAATAGCTTGCCTGGCGAATAGCGGCTCAGGCTCTCGTCATAGGCGGTCTTCCAGGTATAGGCCTCGCCGGCCATCAGGAAGATCACGATCGAGGCGATCGCGCGGCCGTCGAGATTGATCGTGTGGATCCGCACGGCATCCACTTCGGCAAGATTGGTGATCGCTTCGCGGGCAAAGGCTGCGCGGTAGCGGTCGTTGATCAGGGCCGAACGTTTGCGGCCTTTCCAGCCGGTCGATTCCAGCGCCAGGAATTCCTCCATCCGCTGGCGCACCTCTTCGGGCTGACGGGCGACGGCGTATTCGAGCCTTCCCAGCTGTCCGAGCTTCCGCCACTGGCGCTGCATCTCGCGGTAGTGGTGCGGCGAGACGGAGGCCTTCATATAGGTTTCGCCGTCCTGAAGGCTTTCCAGCATCGGCCGGCGGAAGCTGTCGGTGACGGCAACGGGCAGGTCGCGGCCGATGGCAACGGCGCGCGCAAGCTGGGCAAAGCGGCCGCCTAAGCGCACATCCGGCAGAACGAGAACGGAGGGAAGTTTTGCTTCCCGGGCAGTCAGGGCCTCCAGGAGGTTGTCGATGGTTTCGGCCGCATCTTCGGCATCCACCAGTGGCGTACCGAGCGGGCCGAACGGATTGGACCAGACGCGGATGATCGGGGCACCCATGGCAAAGCCAGGTTTCTCCACGGTAAACGGCATCAAAAGGCGAAGGCGGCTATGGCTTTCGCCTTCGTCACGGATAAGCGCCAGTCTCACCTGGCGGTCATCGATGCGCGGCATGGCGGGGGCAAGAAGCCGCGCCGAGAAGAAGATGTTGGGTTCCATCGCGCGGTGAGACAAAAATTCGAGTTCTTCCTGCAGATCGTAACCGAGACCTGCCGGATAGAGGCAAAATTCGCGGCCGGGCCGGCCGATTTCTACCCGCGTATCGGCATCCGGGCGGTCTGCACGAAGACGCGACGCGACGTTCGGCATTGTGACGTCGTCGTATTCCTTTTCGCTCCTGTTCGGGGGAAGAGCCATTGTGTCTATCGAACCTTGAACGAGGGTCTGGGCAGTGGATCGGAAAAAGCGAATAGCACGATTCCGAGCGTGCGGCGTACTGCTATGTGCAGCAACGTCGCCTCGATCATCATGGCGCCGGCGGTCGCCATCGCCGCACCGACCAGCCCATAATGTGGTATCAGCACGACATTGAGGACGATGCTGCCGGCAAGCGTTGCCGTATAGACTGCAACGCAGAGCTTTTGCCTGCCCGCCATGCTGAGCAGAACTTCTCCGGGGCCGACGAGCGACTTGGACAGAATGCCAGCAAACAGGATCACCATCAGGATATAGCCTGAAGTGAAAGCGTCGCCGAACAGCGACAGAAGCAGTTCACCCGCAGCAAGCGTGGTCAACCCGACGACGAGCGACGGCCAGAAGGTCCAGCGGACGGTCTGGCCCGCGAATGTGGCCAACGCCGTCATGTCGCCTTCCGCCATGATGGCGGCGAAACGGGGAGCCGCGGCCGCCTTGATGGAGAAGTAGACGAACTGCACGAGGACGATCGTTTTCGACGCCGCAAAATAGATCCCGACATCGTCCGGCGGCAGAAAGATGCCGACCACGACCACGTCCGCATTGGTCAGCAGGAAGCCGATGCCGTCGACCACAAATAGCGGGATCGAGTATCGGATCCATGAGCCAAGCCGGTAGCGCCGCGATGCATTGCCGTAGCTGCCTTTCAGCCGAAGTATGAGCTGCGTCAGATGCGCAAACGTTGTGGCGTATGTGGCGGCAAGCGCCGCCAGCATGGCGGTCTGCGCATCGCGCGGCGCATCGGACAGGACGGCTGCCGCCATGAAAGTGAGGATCAGGATGGGCCTGAGGATGTAGGTTGGCGCCAGCGCCGATATCGTCCAGCCATGGGTACGGGCAATCCCGTCGAGGATGTCGCCGATGCCGATCATCGGAATGATGAAAAGAGCGATCGAAACCGGCACGATGTAGTAGGGCTCGATGCTGCTGCCGAACGCCCAGAGAAAGGCAAAGCCGAGGCCGCCGATCACGGTCGAGGTGACGAGCGCGACAAGGCAGGCGGCAAGGCTCAAGCCGCGGATCTCGCCGTTTTCACCCTCTGCCGAATGCTGGTGGATGAAGCGGATGATCGAGGTGTGAAAGCCGAGGCAGGAGAGATTGCCGACGAGGATGACGATCACCCAGACGAAGGCGAACAACCCGTATTCGAACTCGCCCATCAGCCTGGCCATGACGATCTGGGACAGGAAGGCGATAGCGGCGCTGAAAATGCGGATCGCAAACGCGGTCATGGCCTGGCGTTGCGCCCGCGCCGTATCGCTGTTTTCGGTGACAGTGGCTCTGATCCTGCCCGTCAGCGGTGCGACTCTGGCACGCAAACCGGCCGGAAGCAGTCTTTCCGCTGTTTCGATCACCGCCATGATGGGCACGCAATACTCGTTACGCTACAGGAGCCATGCTCGCAAATCTGCCACAGCAGGGTTAAGAAACGGTTGGCTCAGCCGACCCGAACGTTACGAGGGCGACGATCCCGCAAACGAAAAACGCCGCCCGAAGGCGGCGTTCTATCGATAACACTGGTGTTGCCCGATCAGGCCTGTTCGAAGGCGCCGTGGCAGTGCTTGTATTTCTTGCCCGAACCACAGGGGCAAGCCTCGTTGCGGCCGACGCGGCCCCAGGTAGACTGGTCTTCGGGATGACGATCGGCAGGCGTTGCGAGGAAGTCGCTGCCGTCTGCGCCCGACACCTGGTCTTCGCCGGTCGTCGGGTCGAAATGATGCTCCTCGAACACCGATGGCGGTACCGGCGGCTCGGGGTTCTGCACAAGCTCGACGCGCATCATCTGGGCGGTCACGGCTTCGCGCAGGTTCGCAAGCAGCGCCTGGAACAGCTCGAAGGCTTCCGCCTTGTATTCCTGCAACGGATCGCGCTGCGCATAGCCGCGGAACCCGATGACGGAGCGCAGGTGGTCGAGATTGACGATATGCTCGCGCCACAGGGCGTCCAGCGTCTGCAACACCACGGAGCGTTCGACGTAGTTCATCACGTCGGCACCAAACCGCTCTCGGCGATCCTTGACGGAAGCTTCAGCGGCGGCAGTGATCCGCTCGCGGATATCGGTTTCGCCGATACCCTCTTCGGTCGCCCAGTCCTCGATCGGAAGATCAAGGTTCAGCAGGCGATCAACGTCTTCGCGCAGTTCCTTGACGCTCCACTGTTCGGCATAGGCCCGCTCAGGGATGTGCTTGGCAACGAGAACCTCGATCACTTCGTTGCGCATGTCCTCGATGGTCTCGGACACGTCTTCCGAATCCATCATCTCGATGCGCTGCTCGAAGATCACCTTGCGCTGGTCGTTGGTGACGTCGTCGTATTTCAGAAGGTTCTTGCGGATGTCGAAGTTACGCGCCTCGACCTTTTTCTGGGCCCGCTCGAGCGCCTTGTTGATCCAGGGGTGGACGATCGCTTCGCCTTCCTTGAGACCAAGCTTTTGCAGCATCGAATCCATCCGGTCGGAACCGAAGATGCGCATCAGATCGTCCTGGAGCGACAGGTAGAACTTCGAGCGGCCCGGGTCACCCTGGCGGCCGGAACGGCCACGCAACTGGTTGTCGATGCGGCGGCTTTCGTGGCGTTCCGTGGCGATCACGTAGAGGCCACCGGCTGCCAGAGCCTTGCCCTTGAGTTCTTTCACCTCGGCACGGACGGCAGCCTCCTTGGCAGCGCGTTCGCCCTCGTCCTCGATGCCTTCGAGCTCGCGCTCAAGGCGCATGTCGATATTGCCGCCGAGCTGAATGTCGGTACCGCGACCGGCCATGTTGGTGGCGATCGTGACGGCACCGGGCACGCCGGCCTGCGACACGATATAGGCTTCCTGCTCGTGGTAGCGGGCGTTCAGAACGTGGAATTTCTCAAAACCGGACTCGCGCAGCATGGTTGCCAGAAGTTCGGACTTTTCGATCGAGGTCGTACCGACCAGAACCGGCTGGTTGCGTTCGCTGGCGGCCTTGATCTCCACGATGATCGCTTTGAACTTTTCCTCAAACGTCCGATAGACTTCGTCGTCCTCGTCGATACGCTGGATCGGCAGGTTGGTCGGAACCTCCACCACTTCCAGCTTGTAGATGTTGCCGAATTCTTCCGCTTCCGTCTGCGCCGTACCGGTCATGCCGGCAAGCTTGTCGTACATGCGGAAGTAATTCTGGAAGGTAATCGAGGAGAGCGTCTGGTTCTCCGGCTGGATCTGCACCTTTTCCTTGGCTTCCAGCGCCTGATGCTGACCTTCGGAATAGCGGCGGCCCGGCATCATGCGGCCGGTAAACTCGTCGATGATGACGATCTCGTCGTTGCGGACGATATAGTCCTTGTCGCGGGTGAAGAGCTTGTGGGCCTTCAGCGCGTTGTTGATGTGGTGCACGATCGCCACGTTCTCGACGTCGTAGAGCGATTCGCCCTTCAGCAGGCCGGCCTGACGCAGCAGGCCTTCGAGCTTTTCGGTTCCCTCTTCGGAGAAGTTGGCCGAGCGCTGCTTTTCGTCGATTTCGTAATCTTCCGGAGACAGCAACGGAATGTAGGCGTCGATCGTGTTGTAGAGATCGGAACGGTCGTCCAGCGGGCCTGAGATGATCAGCGGGGTGCGGGCTTCGTCGACCAGGATCGAATCGACTTCGTCGACGATCGCGAAGTTGTGGCCGCGCTGCACCATCTGGCCGCGCTCGTATTTCATGTTATCGCGAAGATAATCGAAGCCGAGCTCGTTGTTCGTCGCATAGGTGATGTCGCAGGCATAGGCCTCGCGGCGTTCGTCGTCCGACAGGCCGTGGACGATGACACCGGTCGAAAGGCCAAGGAACCCGTAGAGGCGGCTCATGATGCTAGCGTCGCGCTGTGCGAGATAATCGTTGACGGTCACCACATGCACGCCCTTGCCCGACAGTGCATTGAGGTAGACGGGCAGGGTTCCCACCAGCGTCTTGCCTTCGCCGGTCTTCATCTCGGCGATTGCGCCGTCGTGAAGGATCATGCCGCCGGTCAGCTGGACGTCGAAGGGTCGCATGCCGAGAACGCGGAGGGCCGCTTCGCGAAGCACCGCAAAGGCAGGGATCTGGATATCCTCCAGCGTCTTGCCGTCTGCCAGCATCTGGCGGAACTCCGCCGTCTTGTTGGCGAGCTGCTCATCGGTGAGCGCCTTGGTGGCTTCCTCGATTGCATTGATCTTCTCGAGCATCGGCTTGTAGCCCCGCACGCGGCGCTCGTTTGCAGATCCGAACAGTTTGCGGGCAATGCCGCCAAAGCTGACCATACGAATGGCCCTTTCTGATGTCAGTCCCTGATGTCACTCGTCGAGACCACGATTGAGCTTGTCGGCCGGCGGCGCCTCTGACAATTCAACCCGTGGCGCCCGCAAAGCTTCTGGACGCGAAGTTGCGTGACAGATAAGAGGGGGTCCGAATTATGTCAACGGTGACGGCCGATACAGAATGGCCACAATCCGGTGTTTGTGAAGGTTTTCCGGCCGGTGCCAGACGTTCTGGATCCGGTTCACCAATCGAAAGGTAACTCGATGCTGCGCCACAAACTTCTCGTATCGGCTGCTCTTGCCGCTGCGATCTTCGTCCAGGCCCCGGCTTTCGCCGCTGACGATACGGTCGTCGCCAAGGTGGGCAGCCTGAACATCACTCAGGCCGAACTCGACGTCGCGGTCCAGAACCTCGACCCGCAGCTGGCCCAGCTTCCCGAAGAACAGAAGAAGGTTGCGGCCCTTTCCGGCGCAATCGACGTGAAGCTTCTGGCAAGCGGTGCTGCCGCCGAAGGCCTTGGTAACACCGAGGACTACAAGAAGCGCATGGCCTATATCGGCGATCGCGAGCTGCACAACGCCTACTTCCGCAAGCACGTGGTCGATGCCACGACGCCCGAAGAAGTAAAGGCACGCTACGACAAGGAAATCGCGTCGATCCCGAAGCAGGAAGAGGTCAATGCTGCCCATATCCTGGTAAAGACCGAGGATGAAGCAAAGGCCGTGATTGCCGACCTCGACAAGGGTGGCGATTTCGCAGCCATTGCCAAGGAAAAGTCGCAGGATTCGAACAAGGACGAAGGTGGCGATCTCGGCTGGTTTGCCCAGGGCCGCATGGTTCCGGAATTCGAGCAGGCCGCGTTTGCCCTCGAAAAGGGCGCCTACACCAAGACCCCGGTCAAGACCCAGTTCGGTTTCCACGTCATCAAGCTTCTCGACAAGCGCGAAGCCGCTCCGCCGGCACTCGACCAGGTCGAGGACCAGGTCAAGCAGCTCGTGATGCGCGACAAGTATGTCGCCATTATCGAAAAGGCGAAGGCCGACCAGAAGATCGAGATCATGGATGAGGGCCTGAAGAAGGGCTACGAGGACGTGAGCAAGATGCAGGACGGTGCAGAAGCGCCGGCACCGGCACAGCAGTAAAATTCGCATCTGGGCCCGGTATATCCGGGCCCTTTCCTATTCAGCCAGGTTGTTCAGATGTCCTCTTCCGTCTCGCCGCTCGCCCCGAAGTCCTATCCCGAAATGCCGGCCCTGCGCGGCGTCCGCATGGCGACAGCTGCCGCCGGCATCAAATACAAGAACCGTACCGACGTGCTGTTGATGGTGTTCGACGCACCGGCAGCGGTGGCCGGCGTGTTCACCAAGTCGAAATGCCCGTCGGCACCGGTGGATTTCTGCCGCGCGAACTTAGCCCATGGCACCGCGCGGGCCGTGGTGGTCAATTCCGGCAATGCCAACGCGTTTACCGGCGCCAAGGGCCGCCAGGCAACGGAACTTACCGCACAATCGGCAGCGGCTGCTGTCGGATGCAGCGAGAATGAAATTTACCTCGCATCGACAGGCGTCATCGGCGAACCGCTCGATGCCACGAAATTTGCAGGCGTGCTTGGCGATATGCACGGGTCGGCCACGGGCGATTTCTGGCAGGAGGCTGCCAAGGCGATCATGACCACGGATACCTATCCGAAGGTCGCGACCCGCATGGCGGAGATCGGCGGCGTCGCGGTTACGATCAACGGCATTGCCAAGGGTGCTGGCATGATCGCGCCTGACATGGCGACGATGCTGTCTTTCGTCGTCACCGACGCCGATATCTCGTCTTCGGTGCTGCAGTCGCTTCTCTCTGCAGGCGTCGAGCCAAGCTTCAATTCCATGACGGTCGATAGCGATACGTCCACGTCCGATACGCTGATGCTGTTTGCAACGGGGGCTGCTGCTGCAGACGGCCAGGCGCAGATCACCGATCCCGCCGATCCGGCGCTGTCGTCTTTCCGGGATGCGTTGAACGCGCTTCTGAAGGACCTGGCGATCCAGGTTGCGCGCGATGGCGAAGGCGCCACCAAGATGCTCGAGATCACGGTCACGGGCGCTGAAAGCGATGCTAGCGCCAAGACGATCGCGCTGTCGATCGCCAATTCGCCGCTGGTCAAGACCGCGGCCGCCGGCGAAGACGCCAACTGGGGCCGTATCGTCATGGCCGTCGGCAAGGCCGGCGAAGCGGCGGACCGCGACAAGCTGGCGATCTGGTTCGGCGATGTCCGCGTTGCCGTCAATGGCGAACGCGATCCTGCCTATTCGGAAGAGGCCGCGTCCAACGTGATGAAGGGACAGGACATTCCGGTAAAGGTCGAACTCGGCCTTGGCTCCGGCACCGCCACGGTCTGGACCTGCGACCTCACGAAGGAATACGTCGCCATCAACGGAGATTACCGGAGCTGATGACGGATATGACCGCATCTCCCGTTCAAGCCGATCTGCCCCTGGTTCGAAGGCTGGAAGCGGTCGGCTTCCGGGCCTGGCCCGCGGCGTCCGTGGTCTATGACGGCAGCTGGCAGGTTCGGCTGACGGGGAGCCATCCGTCCAAGCGGTTGAACTGCATCGTGCCGCTCGACCCGTCCGATTACCGGGACATGGACCTGCGGCTCTCGAAGGCCAGAAAGCGTTTCGCGGATTACGGGCGGTCGCTGGTGGTGCGTGAAACGCCGCTTGCACCGCCGCACCTGATCCGTCATCTGGAAGATGATGGCTGGCAGATGTTCGAGACCGCAGATGTGATGATCGGCGATCTCGCCCACCTTCCGCTGCCGCCGACGCTTGGTCATCTTCCCAGCCACGATATCGGCCGTTTCGTCGATGCCTGCATTGCAGTGGGGCAGGACGACGCAGCGCTGAAGCCGGCACTGGCGGAGATCCTCAGTTCCATCAAGCCGCAATCGGGCTTCTTCATCAAGGAAAGCCCACGTCACGGCGCCGTCGCCGTGGCGCTTTGCGTGCAGGACAACGATCTTGCGGGCGTCATGTCGTTTGCCGTGTCGCAAACGGTTCGGCGGCAGGGCATCGGCTCGGAAATACTTGCCTCGGCACTGCGCTGGGCCCGCGTCAGCGGCGCCCGTTCGGCATGGCTGCAGGTGGAGGCAGACAACGAACCGGCGATTGCCCTCTATCGCCAGTTCGGCTTTCGCAAGGTCTATGAATACCGCTACTGGCGCAAAGGGTGACCGATCTCATGTCGAGGAAAATTCTTCTCGTTGCAGCCTGCGCGCTGATCGATGCCGATGGCCGCATCCTGCTTGCGCAGCGCCCTGAGGGCAAGTCGCTGGCCGGGCTCTGGGAGTTTCCGGGGGGTAAGGTGGAGCCTGGCGAAACGCCCGAGGAGACGTTGATCCGTGAACTCGACGAGGAGCTCGGGATCCAGACGAAGGAAGCCTGCCTCGCGCCGCTGACATTTGCGAGCCACACTTATGAAACCTTCCATCTGTTGATGCCGCTCTATGTCTGTCGCCGTTTCGAGGGCATTCCGCACGGGCGCGAGGGGCAGGCGATCAAGTGGGTCATGCCGAACGCGCTTCGGGACTATCCGATGCCGCCCGCCGACGAGCCTCTGATCCCGATCATTCAGGATCTTGTCTGATCGAGATCAATCGAATTAGCGCAGTCGAATTCAGAGCCTGTTAACCTTTAATTCAGCCCATCGTGGCATCGTCAGGGGGATCAGTGACTGCGTTGACGAGGCTTTTCAGCGATGGAAGACGAATTCTGGAAAACTGTGCAGGCCCGCCAGCGGGCAAAGCACAGATCCGGTAGGACCGGCGCCCTCAATATTGCTCTGCTGTTTGGCACCGCTGCGGTTGCGCTTGCGCTGATCGTGACGCCGATGCTCGCCGGTCACGATGACCAGCAGCGGCTGGCAACGGTCAAGCAGGACTTCGACATGATCACCACCGGCTCGATCAAGCCGGTCGAGAAGGGCACGAAAACCTACACGATCCGCCGTAGCGTACTTCAGGACACGCCGGGCTCCGTCTGCATCGTACAGGGCTACGGCGCAAACGATGGCTGCTAATTAACGATTAGTCGCTATAGTCGGGCGACAGATCAGCGGTTTACCGGATAAAGGGCAAGTCATGCGTCTCCTGCGTTCCTTCATGCGCGATGAATGTGGGGCGACGGCTGTCGAGTACGGCCTGATCATCGCGATCATATCGGCCGCCTTGCTCGCCGGTTTCGGCGCTTTTTCCTCGGCGCTCAGCAATATGTTCAGCTTCCTCGGCGGCAAGGTCGACAAGCCGATTACCTGACCCTCCCCCGATCGTTACCCTGATCTATCAGTTTTCGTTCTGCGATCCGCGCAGCGCATCTTCCAGCCGCATCTTGGCCGATCCCGGCTTCAGGGGCTTTTGCTGGCTTTCATGCGGCGCCCATCCCGATGCGTAGATGATCGAAAACGTGGCCCGGATGCGCCCATCCGGATCCGAGTAGCGTTCGGCATAAAGCTCGGCGGCTTTCAGGAAAAAGCTCTTCGTCAGCGGCTTGCGGCTGCGGCCAGCGAGCGCATTGGTCATGCCCATGCCGCGCAAGTCCCGCATCAGTGCAAACAGGTTGTCGTAGCGCACCGTATAGGTTTCCGCATCGATCACGGGCAGGGCAAAACCCGTCCGCTGCAGTAGCCCGCCGACGTCGCGCACGTCCGCAAACGGAATGACACGCGGGCTAGCGCCCCCGGTCATTTCCACCTCGGCCGACAGAAGTACATCGCGCAGCTCGGCAAGCGTGCCGGATCCGGGAATGGCGGCAAGGAACAGCCCATCCGGTTTCAGCGCCCGGCGGATGCGGACCAGCGTGCCGGGAAGATCGTTGATCAAGTGAAGGGCGAGCGGTGAGACGATGAGATTGACCGTATCCGGCTCAAGCGGCACATCGTCGAGCGGTGCGACCGTGATGTCTTCGCCAGAGACGGCGAAGGTAGGATCGCTCTCGACCCGGACCATGTTGTCGATCTTGCCGGTTGCTTTCGCTTCGCGGGCTGCAGTGCCGGTACCGCCATGCAACTCGACACCCTGTTCGAACTGCCGTTCGACCACGGACAGCCGCTCGGCCAGTTCGCGTCCGGCTATATCCAGCAAAAACGCCGCGTTGTGGTCGCCAGCGGCAATCGCACGCCGGCGCCGTGCTTCGACCAGTTCGGCGTCAAAAATGATGTCCATGTTTTCCACTCAATTTCCGCGGGTCGCAAAGTCGCTCTCCGTCGATTAATGTCAAGCATGTCTTCGTCCCACGCCTTGCGATCGCTAAGGAGCATGGTATCGGCCGCGTCCGTCTGGACACGTCGGATAGGCGACGTCGCCTACCCGCCAGCCTGTCCCGGATGCGGGGTGATCACCGGCAGCCATCGCGGTTTCTGTGCACAGTGCTGGAGCGGTCTGCGCTTCATCGAACGTCCTTACTGCGAGGTTCTAGGCCTTCCGTTCTCCTATGATCCTTCCGATCCCGCTTTGGATGAGCAATTGCTGGTCTCGCCGGAAGCGATCGCGAATCCCCCGGTGTTCGACCGCCTGCGGGCTGTGGCAATCCACGAAGGTGCGGCACGCTCGCTCGTCCATGCGCTGAAATATAGGGATCGCACCGACCTCGCCGCAATGATGGCCGGGTGGATGCTGCGCGCTTGCGAGACCCATGTGGCCGATTGCGACGCTATTCTCCCTGTGCCACTTCATCGCTCGCGGATGTTCTGGCGCCGGTTCAATCAGGCAGCCGAGCTCGGGCGGCATCTCGCCGCTCAATCCGAAAAGCCCTTTCTTGCAGCAACATTGCTGCGCACGAAGAGCACGCGGCGTCAGGTGGGGTTGACCGCGCGGGGCCGCGAGGAGAACGTCCGCGCCGCGTTCAAGGTGGCCGCGGGTCGCGAACAGGACGTGTTCGGCAAGCATATCGTACTGGTCGACGACGTGTTCACGACCGGCGCGACAGTGTCTTCCGCAACCCGGGCGCTGAAGCGGGCAGGGGCTGCCGAGGTGACGGTTTTGACCTTTGCAATGGCCATTGCCGGGCCTATATGACAGAGACGGCAATTGTGACGCGCTGCACAAAGTCCTGACAGTACGTGGAGAAAATCATGGCAGATGTGATCATTTACACCCGCGAATATTGCGGTTACTGCGCCCGCGCCAAGGCGCTGCTCGAATCCAAGGGCGTTGCCTTTACCGAGCATGACGCGACCTATTCCAAGGAACTGCGCGCCGAAATGGTGCAGAAGTCGAACGGCGGTTCGACATTCCCGCAGATCTTCATCGATGGTCGGCATGTCGGCGGTTGCGACGACCTGCATGCGCTCGACCGTGCCGGCAAGCTCGATCCGCTTCTGGCGGCCTGAGGAGATTTTTCGATGACCGCGGTCAAGGTTGCAGCGATCCAGATGTGTTCGGGCGTCGATCCGGTCAGGAATGCGGCCGACATGGCGCGTCTTGTCCGTGACGCTGCAGCCAATGGCGCGACCTATATTCAGACCCCCGAAATGACCGGCATGCTGCAGCGTGACCGCAAGGCGGCCCGCGAAGTATTGCGGGGCGAGGCGGATGATGTGATAGTCTCGACTGCGCGCGATCTCGCAAAAGAGCTTGGTGTCTTCCTGCATATCGGCTCGACCGCCATTGCCCGCGACGACGGGAAGATCGCCAACCGCGCTTTCCTGTTTTCGCCAGACGGCGCAACCGTCTGCAGCTACGACAAGATCCACATGTTCGATGTCGATCTCGACAATGGCGAAAGCTGGCGCGAAAGTTCGGCCTATGAACCCGGCAACGAAGCGCGGGTCGCCGACCTCGGTTTCGGCAGGCTCGGTTTCGCGATCTGCTACGATGTGCGGTTTCCGCAGCTGTTTCGGGCTGAGGCCTTGGCCGGCGCCGAAATTCTCACGGTTCCGGCTGCCTTTACCCGCCAGACGGGCGAGGCGCATTGGGAAATCCTGCTTCGGGCCCGCGCCATCGAGAACGGGACGTTCCTGATTGCTGCGGCACAGGGCGGCACCCACGAAGATGGCCGCGAAACCTTCGGTCATTCGATGATCGTCGATCCCTGGGGCAAGGTTCTGGCGATGGCTGGCGGCACCGGCGAAGAGGTCCTGATCGCCGAGATCGATCTCGACCAGGTCCGGGCGGCACGCCAGAAGATCCCCAACCTCAAGAATGCCCGGGAGTTTTCCGTGGCGGTCGTCCCCGACCGCGGTGACGGGGAAGAGGCGGCGTGATTAAATATTCGCTCGGCTGCGAGAACGGACATGCGTTTGAAGGCTGGTTTGCCCAAAGCGCCGATTTCGACCGCCAGGTGGAAAGCGGCTTTTTAACCTGTCCGGTCTGCAATTCCACCGCGATCTCAAAATCCCTGATGGCGCCCTCCGTTTCGACAGCACGGAAGAAGGAAGCCAAGCAGGAGTTGGCGATGAATATGGCGCGCCATGAGGTGATGGCGAAGCTCAAGGAAGCCGTCGCCGGTATCCGCGCCAGTTCCGAAGATGTCGGCGAGAAATTTCCGGAAGAGGCGCGCAAGATCCATTACGGCGAGGCCGATGCGCGCGGGATTATCGGCAAGGCAAGTTTCGACGACGTGCGCGAGCTGATTGATGAGGGCATCGACATCGCCCCCTTGCCGACGCTCCCGGAAGACGGCAACTGACGCCGGTCTTCAAGTTCATTAGCGATGTCGGAAGTATCTTGTAAGTATTTCTTCCAAGACATGCATCTTTACCATGCCGGTTTACCGAACTCTAACCTGACTGCGCTATCTCTGCGGACGGGCTGCCGAAAGCCGTCCGTGATGAACTGGTGCCAGACTGAAATGGAGCGGGCCCGCAAGCCCGTACATGCAGGTTCAAATCCTGCCCAGTTCTCCAAGGACCACACTCCGGCGACGAATTGGCAGACGTCGACCAACATCGCATTCGACATGACCCTCTGGATTTAGACCAAACAGGCCGGATCGTTGCGATCGCAGCGCAAGGGCGTCCCCGTAACCTTGATCAGACAGAAAGTGCTCTGCAGCATGGAAAAGATTGATCGTTTAGCGTGGGTCGACGCCGCCAAAGGTGTCTCGATCATCCTGGTTGTGATGATGTACTCGGCCTACAATACCGGCGAATATACCGGGCAGGTCGGCTTTCTGCACTATGTCATCGGTTTCGCCACTCCATTCCGGATGCCGGAATTCTTCCTGATCTCGGGTCTGTTCCTGTCGCAGGTTATCGCCCGCCCGTGGTTGCAGTTCGTCGACCGCCGGGTGGTCCATTACCTTTATTTCTACGTGCTCTGGGTCACGATCATGCTTGGCCTCAAGATCGGGGTCTACGAGCTCGATCTCAGCAAGATGCTGAAGGAGCTGGCGTTTGCGATGGTCCAGCCCTACGGCGTTTTGTGGTTCGTCTATCTGCTTGCCATTTTCGGACTGGTGACGAAGCTGTTCTACCAGCTGTCTGTCCCGGCCTGGGTGGTTCTTCCGGTCGCGATCGGCCTTGAGGTCTGGTCGCCGCACTCGGCGAGCTACGTGGTGACGCAGTTTGCCGCGTATTTCGTCTTCTTCTATCTCGGCTTCCTGACGGGTCCCGCTATTCTGAAGCTGGTCGATCTCTGCCAGCGCTATCCGGCGAGAGCCTGGGCTGCGCTGTGCGTCTGGGCGCTGGTCAACGGAGTGCTCGTGTTTTCATCCGGCTATGCGGTTCAACCGGTCGGGATGCAGATGGGGTCTGCGGTGTTGCCAGGGATGCATTTCGTGCTTGCTGTCGCTGGAACGCTGGCGCTTTGCATCGCTTGCGGCCTCGTCGTCCAACTGCCGTTCTCGCGCTGGCTGGTCTGGCTCGGCAAGCATTCGCTTGTCGTCTACCTCGCCTTTACCATTCCGATGTCTCTGTTCAGGGCAGTGGCGCTCAAGACCGGACTGTTTACCGATACGGGACTGCTGAGCGTTTCGGTGATGATCGTGTCGATCGTGAGCTCGCTCATCGTCTACGCGATTGTCAGGGCGACAGGGATCGGCAACTTCCTGTTCGAGCGGCCCCGTTGGGCCTCGCTTTTGCACCGCAAGGGTGGATCCGTCGACGCCGCAACACCCGTCACGGCTGTCGTCAAGAACTGAAGGTCAGCCCGGACGCCGCGCCAGCAGCATGTAATTGACGTCCATGTCGGATGACAGGTTCCAGCGGTCGCTGAGCGGGTTGAAGAACACGCCGGTGCGGTGAATGATCTCCATGCCGCTTTTTGACAGCGGCTTTTCGATCTCTTCCGGGCGCACAAGCTTGTCGTACTGATGGGTGCCGCGCGGCAACCAGCGGAGAATGTTTTCCGCAGCAAAGATCGCCAGCGCGCCGGCTTTCAGCGTGCGGTTGATGGTCGCCACGAACATCAGGCCGCCTGGCTTCACCAGCGACGCGCAAGTCGTGATGAAAAAATCGACGTCAGCGACGTGTTCGACTACTTCCATGTTCATGACCACGTCGAACAGCTCGCCGGATGCGGCCAGGTCTTCGGCGGTGACTGCGCGATAATCGACGGTGACGCCGGTCTCAGCGGCGTGGGTGGAAGCGATGCCGATGTTCTTTTCTGACGGGTCCGCGCCGACAACGGTCGCACCCATGCGGGCCATCGGCTCCGACAACAGACCGCCGCCACATCCGATATCGAGGATGCGAAGACCGGCAAGCGGCTGGTGACCGTTGGGGTCACGGCCGAAATGCTCGCAAATCCGGTCGCGGAGATAGGAGAGGCGGACCGGATTGAACTTGTGGAGAGGCCGAAACTTCCCTGTCGGGTTCCACCACTCGGCTGCCATTTTCGAGAACCATTCAACCTGGTCCTTATCGACTGTGCTGCGTGTGGTTTCGGTCATATCGTCATCCTCTCGTACTAGGGCCTGAAGTCGGACGATCCCGGGTTGATGTCAAGGGGTGACATCGCCGCGGAGGTCGCGCGACAGCTTAGTCATTGTTTTCCAGTGAGCGGGCGGGATGAACCGTTGCTTACGGCGAGGAGAAAAAGGGTGAATGACAGTCAAATACATCATTCATTCGCCATTCAGCCGACAACTGGAACAATAGGTCGTTCCGAGCATTTAGGCTGAAAATTACGGGGCGCAAAACGGAAGCAATTCCGACCGCTTATGTTTTCCAGGAGGAAACAGGTGAAAAAGTTACTTTTACGGGTAGCCGCTCTCGGCGCCTTGATGCTGGCGCCGTCGATTGCTTCGGCTGCCGTGCAGGGATTCGCAACCGCGAACGTGAACATGCGGTCTGGTCCAAGCACCGCCTATCCGGCGGTCACAGTGATCCCGGTCAGTGCGACCGTTAGCATCAACGGCTGCATGAGCAGCGTGAACTGGTGCGACGTTTCGTTCTACGGCGGTCGTGGCTGGGTGTCGGGAAACTATGTCCAGGCGGCGTACCGTTCGAACCGCGTCTATGTCGCGCCCGACTACTATCAGGGTCTCGGCATCCCGACGGTGACCTTCGAAGTCAACGACTACTGGGGCCGCCATTACAGAGAGCGCAATTTCTATCGCGAACGTGATCGCTGGCGCGATTACAATTGGCGCGCCGATCGTCAGCCGCCGCCACCGCCGCGTTGGGATCGTGACAGGCGTCCGCCGCCACCGCCTCCGGGTTGGGACCGCGACCGCGATCGTGACCGCTGGGACAACCGTCCCGGTTGGGACCGTGATCGCGGCGACCGCCGCGACCCGCCACGCGTCGACCGAGACCGGGACGATCGTCGCCCACCGCCGCGTATCGATCGTGACGACGACCGTCGTCCTCCACCACCGCGTATCGACCGCGACCGGGATGACCGCCGTCCACCACCGCGGATTGATCGCGACGACGACCGTCGCCCACCACCGCCGCGCATGGATCGTGGCGATGACCGCAGGGACGATCGCCGCCCGCCGCCGCGTGCCGAGCGCAATGACGAACGCAGAGAAGAACGTCGTCAGGAACCGCGTGCAGAGCGCAACAACGACCGTCGCGCCCCGCAGGGTGAAACTGAGCAGTGCGTCGGCCCGGGTTGCCGCAATCGCTAAGGCGACAAGCGTAGACGAGCTCCGCCGTGAATGGTTACAGTTGATGATAGTCGGGGGCCGCGAAAGCGGCCCTTTTCATGTTCGGCGATTTTCCGCGGATAATCGCGAAATACTGCCTCCGGTTTTTGCCGGGCGTACCGTTCTGGCCTGTTCCGGCCATTGCACCGCCAGCCCCTTTTCGATATGAGACCCCCGCAACTTTGTGACTCCAGGCCTTGAGGCCCGGATAGCAGAGAAACGGGAAGCAGACGTTCCAGCGGTTCGTGCCGGGACGAAACAGTGGTTTTTGTCGAATGGCTCGCATCGTGATGAAGTTCGGCGGCACGTCCGTCGCCAATCTTGACCGTATCCACAATGTGGCACGCCATGTGAAACGCGAGGTCGACGCGGGCCATGAAGTGGCCGTCGTCGTTTCCGCCATGTCGGGCAAGACCAACGAGCTGGTGGGCTGGGTACAGGACACGCCGAAGGTCAATGGCGCTGACTCTCCCTTTTACGATGCGCGCGAATACGATGCCGTCGTCGCATCCGGCGAGCAGGTGACATCAGGTCTGCTGGCGATCGCGCTGCAGTCGATGGGAATAAACGCTCGCTCCTGGCAGGGCTGGCAGTTGCCGATCCGCACCGACAATGCGCATGGCGCGGCACGCATTCAGGAAATCGACGGTTCCGACATCATCAAGCGGATGGGCGAGGGCCAGGTGGCCGTCGTTGCCGGCTTCCAGGGCATCGGCCCGGACAACCGGATCGCGACGCTGGGTCGCGGCGGTTCCGACACATCGGCGGTGGCGATTGCTGCCGCTCTCAAGGCCGATCGTTGTGACATCTATACGGATGTCGATGGCGTCTATACGACGGACCCGCGCATCGTGCCCAAGGCGCGGCGCCTGAAGAAGATTTCGTTCGAGGAAATGCTCGAAATGGCATCGCTCGGCGCCAAAGTGTTGCAGGTGCGCTCAGTAGAACTTGCCATGGTTCACAAGGTTCGCACCTTCGTGCGCTCCAGTTTCGAGGATCCCGATGCACCGGGCATGGGCGACCTCATCAACCCGCCCGGTACTTTGATTTGCGACGAGGAAGAGATCGTGGAACAGGAAGTCGTCACCGGCATCGCCTACGCCAAGGATGAAGCGCAGATCTCCCTGCGTCGTCTCTCCGACCGGCCAGGCGTTTCTGCCGCCATCTTCGGCCCGCTGGCTGAAAATCACATCAATGTCGACATGATCGTCCAGAACATTTCCGAGGACGGATCAAAGACCGACATGACCTTCACCGTGCCTTATGGGGACGTGGCGAAGGCCATCAGCGTTCTCGAAGACAACAAGGAAAAGATCGGCTTCGACGTCGTGCAGAGCGAATCGGGTCTCGCCAAGGTGTCGGTGATCGGCATCGGCATGCGCAGCCATGCAGGCGTGGCCGCGACCGCTTTCAAGGCACTTGCCGAAAAGTCGATCAACATCAAGGCCATCACCACCTCGGAAATCAAGATTTCGATCCTGATCGCCGGTGACTATTCGGAACTTGCAGTTCGGTCTTTGCATTCCGCCTACGGTCTCGATAAGACTTGATCGTCAACCGGTTTGCCGCGTGGGTGTGAAACTCGCGCGGCCACTTCCGGATTAAAGATGCATTCGGGAGCAATGATGCCGATGAGAGACATGTCGGCCGGGCCGCGCGTTCTTCTGAAGCGGCTCCGCGAGTTGATGGCCGAGCCACTTGAGCCGCAGGAGCGGCTTGATCGCATCGTGCGCCAGATTGCCAGCAACATGGTGGCGGAGGTTTGCTCCGTCTATGTGTTGCGCTCCGACGGCGTGCTCGAGCTTTACGCCACCGAAGGCCTCAACAAGGAGGCTGTCCATACATCGCAGCTGAAGATGGGGCAGGGCCTGGTCGGCACGATCGCCGCGTCGGCACAGCCGCTCAATCTTTCCGATGCGCAGGCGCATCCCGCCTTCCGCTACCTGCCGGAAACCGGCGAAGAGATCTACCACTCCTTCCTTGGCGTGCCGATCCTGCGCGCCGGCCGCACGCTTGGCGTTCTCGTCGTGCAGAACAAGGCCAGCCGCAACTACCGCGAAGACGAGGTCGAGGCGCTTGAGACGACGGCGATGGTGATCGCCGAGATGATCGCGACAGGTGACCTCAAAAAGATCACGGCACCGGGGCTGGAGCTGGACCTCACCCGTGCCGTCACGATCGCGGCCAACGGCTATAACGAGGGCATCGGGCTCGGCCATGTCGTGCTGCACGAGCCGCGCATCGTCGTTACCAATCTTCTCAACGAGGATTCGGACAAGGAAATCCTCCGTCTGGCCGAAGCGCTCGGATCGCTCCGGATCTCGATCGACGACATGCTGCAGCGCCGCGACGTGGCGCAGGAGGGCGAGCACCGCGAGGTTCTCGAGACCTACCGCATGTTTGCGCATGACCAGGGATGGGTGCGCCGCATGGAAGAGGCGATCCATAACGGACTGACGGCGGAAGCTGCGGTCGAAAAGGTGCAGAGCGACACCAAGGCGCGGATGATGCGCCTGACCGACCCTTATCTGCGCGAGCGGATGCATGATTTCGACGATCTGGCCAACCGGTTGCTGCGCCAGCTGACCGGCTATTCCGGCCGAGCAACGGACGAGAACTTCCCGCTCGATGCGATCATTCTTGCGCGCGCCATGGGCGCTGCCGAACTGCTCGATTATCCGCGCGAGAACCTGCGCGGGCTGGTGCTGGAAGAAGGTGCGGTCACCAGCCATGTGGTGATCGTGGCCCGCGCCATGGGTATTCCGGTTGTCGGCCAGGCGACGGGCTTGGTTGCGCTTGCCGAAAACGGCGATCCCATCATCATCGACGGTGACGACGGCCAGGTGCATGTGCGCCCGATGGCGGATCTGCAGAAGGCCTATGAGGAAAAGGTCAAGCTGCGGGCCCGGCGCCAGGAGCAGTTCAAGGCACTGCGCTCGGTCGAGCCGGTGACCAAGGATGGCAAGGCGATCAGCCTCAACATGAATGCCGGCCTGCTGGTGGATCTGCCGCAGCTTGCCGAATCCGGTGCGCAGGGTATCGGCCTGTTCCGCACCGAGCTGCAGTTCATGATCGCCTCGACCATGCCGAAGCTTGAGGAACAGGAGGCGTTCTATCGCGCCGTGATCCGCCAGGCGGCTGGCCTTCCGGTGACGTTCCGCACGCTCGATATCGGTGGCGACAAGGTCGTGTCCTACCTTCGTAGCCAGGAAGAGGAAAACCCGGCGCTGGGATGGCGGGCGATCCGCCTGTCTCTCGATCGGCCGGGCCTGCTGCGCACCCAGATGCGCGCGCTGCTGCGGGCATCGGCGGGTGCCGAGCTGCGCATGATGCTGCCGATGATCACCGAGGTTTCCGAGATCCGCGCGGTGCGCGAGCTGTTCCAGAAGGAAGTCCAGCATCTCTCCAAATTCGGCCACAGCCTGCCGCGCAAGCTGCAGTTCGGCGCGATGCTGGAAGTGCCGTCGCTGATGTGGCAGCTGGATGAACTGATGGCGGAAGTGGATTTCGTCTCTGTCGGCTCGAACGATCTGTTCCAGTTCGCCATGGCCGCCGACCGGGGCAATGCCCGCGTCTCCGACCGGTTCGATATTCTGGGCAAGCCGTTCCTGCGCATTCTGCGCGACATCGCCCGCGCGGGGGATAAGAACCGCACGCCGGTGACGCTGTGCGGCGAGATGGCCGGCAAGCCGCTTTCGGCCATGGCGCTGATCGGCGTCGGTTTCCGCTCGGTGTCGATGGCGGCAACCTCGATCGGGCCGGTGAAGGCAATGCTGCTCGGTCTCGATGCGGGGCAGCTGGCCGAGGAGCTCGACGCCGCGCTGGACGACGTGCGCTCGGACGAGCCGATCCGCAATTTGCTGTTGCGGTTTGCGGAAACCAACAACATTCCCGTATAGAAAAACACAAAGAACAAGAGTGGAGTGATTGGGTGGCGAAGCTTCCTGTCGAAAAGATGCGCGAACTGGAACGCCGGTTCGGCGAGATCGAGGCGCGCATGTCGGAGGGTCCGGCTGCCGATGTCTATGTGAAGCTGGCATCGGAATATTCCGAACTGCAGCCGGTGGTCACCAAGATCCGTGAATACGAAAAGACCCTGGCTGAGGTCGCTGACCTGCGTGCGATGCTTGTCGACAAGGCGACCGACCGCGAGATGCGCGAGCTGGCCGAGATGGAGCTGCCGGATGCGGAAGAACGCATCGAGCAGCTGGAAAAGGACATGCAGATCCTTCTCCTTCCCAAGGATGCGGCCGACGAGCGCAGCGCCATCCTGGAAATCCGCGCCGGCACCGGCGGCAACGAGGCGGCGCTGTTTGCCGGCGACCTGTTTCGCATGTACGAGCGTTACGCGAGTGCCCATGGCTGGAAGGTGGAAGTGCTGTCTGCCAGCGACGGCGAAGCGGGCGGTTTCCGCGAAGTCATCGCCACCGTGACCGGCCGCGGCGTGTTTTCCAAGCTGAAATTCGAAAGCGGCGTGCACCGGGTGCAGCGGGTGCCCGATACGGAAACGCAGGGGCGCATCCATACCTCGGCTGCGACAGTCGCAGTTTTGCCCGAAGCGGAAGAGATCGACATCGAGATCAAGGCGGACGATATCCGCATCGATACGATGCGGGCATCCGGCGCCGGCGGCCAGCACGTCAACACCACCGACTCTGCCGTTCGCATCACCCACCTGCCGACGGGGCTGGTTGTCACCAGTTCGGAGAAATCGCAGCACCAGAACCGTGCAAAAGCCATGCAGGTCCTGCGCTCGAGGCTCTACGACATGGAGCGGCAGAAAGCCGACAGCGAACGCTCTGCGGACCGCAAGAGCCAGGTCGGCTCGGGCGACCGTTCGGAGCGCATCCGCACCTACAATTTCCCTCAAGGACGTGTGACCGACCACCGTATCAACCTGACGCTCTACAAGCTCGACCGGATGATGATCGGCGAGATCGACGAAGTCGTCGATGCGCTGATTTCGGATTATCAGGCCGGACAGCTGGCGCAGCTTGGCGAGCAGCACGGATGAGCGAGCAACCGGCGTCTGTGCTGAAGGCGGTGGTGGCGGATGCAAGGGCGCAGCTTGCCGCAGCAGGGATCGCCGATGCGGCCATCGAGGCAAGGCTTCTGATCGGCGGCTTGCTGGGACTTTCCTCGACCGAGGTGTTCGTTGATGGCGACCGTGTTGTCGATGCCCTCGACATGGCCCGGATTGCGGACGCGGTGGCCAGGCGGCTGGGTCACGAGCCGGTTCACCGTATTCTAGGAATGCGGGCGTTTCACGGGCTGGACCTGTTGCTCTCGAAAGAGACGCTGGAGCCGCGGCCGGATACCGAACTCCTGGTCGAATGCATGCTGCCCGTGCTCAGACGGATCGTTGCGGAAAAGGGCCATGCCCGCGTGCTCGATCTTGGCACCGGGACCGGCGCCATCATTCTGGCGCTGTTGAGCGAGGTTCCGCAAGCGACGGGCGTCGGCTCCGATATTTCCGAGGATGCGCTTTCGACGGCGACGCGTAATGCGCAACGTCTTGATCTTGGTGAGCGGTTTCAGGGCGTCAGAAGTCATTGGTTTGACGCAATTGACGGGCGTTTCGACATAATCGTGTCAAACCCGCCCTATATCAGAAGCGATGTCATTCCTGAACTAGAGCCGGAAGTTCGCGATTTCGATCCGCCGGCAGCGTTGGACGGCGGACCCGATGGCCTGGATGCCTACCGGGCAATCGCATCGCAGGCCGAGCACTTTCTCGAACTGCGCGGTCCACAGGAAGACGGCTCGTTTCCCAAGGACGAAGGGTCGATCGGCGTCGAGATCGGGTTCGATCAGCGAGACACGGTGACACGTATCTTTGAGGATGCAGGCTTCATCTTGACGCAAGCAAGACGTGATTATGGTAACAACGATCGCGTGCTTGTCTTTACGAGAGGTGGCCCTTGATTATCCAGGCTTTCGATGTTGCAAAGCAAAAGAAAGGGCTTGGAATCCTTCAGGAAGCGAGTTAGCGTAAATCACGCATCGGGGCGGCTGGGAGTGAACAACGATTCGTTCTCGCTAAAAGGTCAACCGTAGAACCGGCTCTTTTCGAAGACCGAGCAGGTTGAGCAGATCCAGTGCGTGATCAGGTAATTTGACTTTGAAAGCGGCAGGCCGCCTTGGTCGACCTGCGCATGGCACGCGAAGTCCTGTTCCGGCGATGACCGGCGGGCCGCGTGGCCTTTTATCAGCGAAGACAGAGAGTTGGTGAACGATATATGAGGCCAGGACAGCAAAACAAGCGCGGTCGGGGGCGTGGCAGCAACAATGGCGGCAGCAGCAATGGCGGCGGCGGCGGCAGCGGCGGTGGAAACAACAATTTCAATCGCAAGGGCGGCAACCCGCTCAGCCGGTCCTATGACAGCTCCGGCCCGGATGTAAAAATCCGCGGCACCGCTCAGCACATCGCCGAAAAATACTCGACGCTTGCTCGTGATGCGCAAAGCGCAGGCGACCGTGTCATGGCCGAAAACTACCTGCAGCATGCGGAACACTATTACCGCATCATTGCTGCAGCGCAGGCACAGATGCAGGACCGTTTCCAGCATCAGGAGCGTGGCGAATACCAGGACCGCGACGGCAACTCGATCGATCAAGACGATATGGATCAGGGTGACGGCGACGATATGGGCTACGCACCACAGCCGATGATGGACGAGCAGCCACGCCGCGAGCATAATTCCAGCCAGAACTCTGGACAGCACTCAGGCCAGAATTCCGGTCAAAACTCTGGACAGAACCCGGGTCAAAACTCTGGGCACAACCAGGGCAGCCAGTCCGGCCAGGACCAGCAGCCGCGCGAAAACCGGCGTGACCGAAACGAGCGCCGCGAGCGTCGCCCGGAACGTCCCGACCGCCCAGAGCGTCAGGACCGTGCAGAGCGCGCACCTGAACAGGGCAGCGAGCAGCCGATGGAGCAGCCTGCTGCACCGGCTGCCGAACAGCCGGTCGCTCCGACACGGACCAGACAGCGCGCGCCTCAGGTCACCGAAGCTCCGGTAGCCGTTGCGCCTGTGGTCGATGGATCCGGCCCGCAGCCTGATATCGAGGGCACGCCGGTCGAGGTTTCGGTCGAAGAGGAATCGCAGACGGAAGCCACGCCACGCCGTCGCCGCACGGCAGGTAACCGTCCACGTCGCCAGACCCGCAAGGATGCCGATGCGGCAGACGGCGGAGATGCCGGCGACGGTGACGACAAGCCGGCCTTGGCAGAAGCTGGCGAATAAGCCGGTCTGACACTGTACGATTGATATGAAAACTCCGGTCGAAAGGCCGGAGTTTTTCTTTGAGGGGTAGCCGAATGCTCGTGCGGGAGATCGCCATGCTGCACCTGGCTCGCCTTGGATCCTGTCCCTTGCACGTTTTGCACCTGTTACGTCGCCGGTCTTACCCGGGTGCGGCGGCGAGTTGTCGGCTCGACGACATCGCGCGATCCCGGCTCGATCGACGCCGCGCCAATATCGCCTAAATCCTCTTCTCCGCGTCTTTAAATCACAAAATCGCGCTCCCATATCTTCACCAAGGCCGGTTGGCCGGCCGGGTTCGCCTTTAAAGGGAGCCCCATCTCAATCATCGGTCCGTGCCTCCATGGAGGGCGGGGCGATTCAGGAGGTTTATCTTATGAACATCGAAAAATATTCCGAGCGGGTACGGGGCTTCCTTCAGTCTGCCCAGACCCAGGCCCTGTCCGCTGGTCATCAGCAGTTTACGCCAGAGCATCTGCTCAAGGTTCTGCTCGACGACGACCAGGGCATGGCTTCCGCATTGATCGAACGCGCTGGCGGCAGCGCCAAGGATGCGCGCATCGCAAACGACGCTGCACTTTCCAAGCTTCCGAAGGTATCGGGCGGCAATGGCGAGATCTATCTTTCGCAGCCGCTGGCAAAAGTGTTTTCGACAGCGGAAGAAGCCGCCAAGAAGGCCGGCGACAGCTTTGTCACGGTCGAACGACTGCTGCTGGCGCTTTTGATCGAAAGCTCGGCCTCGACATCGGCCAGCCTGAAGAAAGCCGGGCTGACGGCACAGGCTCTCAACCAGGTCATCAACGATCTGCGCAAGGGCCGCACCGCTGACAGCGCCACCGCCGAACAGGGCTTTGAGGCTCTGAAGAAATATGCCCGCGACCTGACGACCGAAGCGCGCGATGGCCGGCTCGATCCGGTCATCGGCCGTGACGACGAAATTCGCCGCACGATCCAGGTTCTGTCGCGCCGCACCAAGAACAATCCCGTCCTGATCGGTGAACCCGGCGTCGGCAAGACGGCGATCGCCGAAGGACTGGCGCTGCGCATCGTCAATGGCGACGTGCCGGAAAGCCTCAAAGACAAGAAGCTGATGGCGCTCGACATGGGCGCGCTGATTGCGGGTGCCAAATATCGCGGCGAGTTCGAAGAGCGGCTGAAGAGCGTGCTGAACGAGGTGCAGTCGGAAAACGGCGAGATCATCCTGTTCATCGACGAGATGCACACGCTTGTTGGAGCCGGCAAGGCGGATGGCGCGATGGACGCGTCCAATCTGTTGAAGCCCGCTCTTGCCCGCGGCGAGCTGCATTGCGTCGGCGCGACGACGCTCGACGAATACCGCAAGCATGTGGAAAAGGATCCGGCTCTTGCCCGTCGTTTCCAGCCGGTCATGGTCGAGGAGCCGACGGTCGAGGATACGATCTCGATCCTGCGCGGTCTCAAGGAAAAATACGAGCAGCACCACAAGGTCCGCATCTCTGACTCGGCTCTGGTTGCGGCTGCGACCTTGTCCAGCCGCTACATTGCCGACCGGTTCCTGCCGGACAAGGCAATTGACCTGATGGACGAAGCCGCATCGCGGTTGCGGATGCAGGTGGATTCCAAGCCCGAAGAGCTGGACGAACTCGATCGCCGTATCATGCAGCTGAAGATCGAGCGCGAGGCGCTGAAGAAGGAAACCGACACGGCTTCGGCCGACCGGCTGGTGCGGCTGGAAACCGAAGTGACGTCGCTGGAAGAGCAGGCGGATGCACTGACTGCGCGCTGGCAGGCCGAAAAGCAGAAGCTTGGACTCGCCGCCGATCTCAAGGGTAAGCTCGACGAGGCACGCAACGAACTTGCCACTGCCCAGCGCAAGGGCGAGTACCAGCGTGCCGGCGAGCTGACCTACGGCGTCATTCCCGATCTCGAAAAGGAGCTCGCACAGGCCGAAGCACAGGACAGTTCCACCAATGCCATGGTGCAGGAAGTGGTCAATCCGGATGCGATCGCGCATGTGGTTTCCCGCTGGACCGGTATTCCCGTCGACAAGATGCTGGAAGGCGAGCGCGACAAGCTGCTGCGGATGGAAGACGAGTTGGCGAAATCGGTCGTCGGTCAGGGCGATGCGGTGCAGGCCGTGTCGCGCGCGGTTCGCCGTTCTCGTGCCGGATTGCAGGATCCGAACCGGCCGATCGGCTCGTTCATCTTCCTCGGCCCGACCGGCGTCGGCAAGACGGAGCTCACCAAGTCGCTCGCGCGCTTCATGTTCGACGACGAAACCGCGATGGTGCGCTTGGACATGTCGGAATACATGGAAAAGCACTCCGTCTCGCGGCTGATCGGCGCGCCTCCCGGCTATGTCGGTTATGACGAAGGTGGTGCCCTGACCGAAGCCATCCGGCGCAAGCCCTACCAGATCGTTCTGTTCGACGAGATCGAAAAGGCGCATCCCGACGTGTTCAACGTTCTCCTGCAGGTTCTCGACGACGGGCGCCTGACGGACGGGCAGGGCCGCACGGTCGACTTCAAGAACACGATGATCATCATGACCTCCAATCTCGGGGCCGAATATCTGACCGGCCTTCGCGAGGATGAGGATTCTGAAAGCGTGCGCGAGCAGGTGATGGGCGTGGTGAAAGCCTCGTTCCGGCCTGAGTTCCTCAACCGCGTTGACGAAATCATCCTGTTCCACAGGCTGAAGCGTAACGAGATGGGCGCGATCGTTGATATCCAGCTGCAGCGCCTGCTGAAGCTTCTGGCCGATCGCAAGGTCGAACTGGACCTGGATGGCGATGCCCGCGAATGGCTGGCGAACAAGGGCTACGACCCGGTCTATGGCGCCCGGCCGCTAAAGCGGGTGATCCAGAAGTTCGTGCAGGATCCACTCGCCGAGCAGATCCTCGCCGGACAGATCCCGGACGGATCAACGATCAACGTGACATCAGGCTCAGACCGCTTGCTGTTTCGCATCAAGGGCAGCATGAGCGAAGCGGCATAAACGCAAACCGCGATCGAAAAATGAGGCCGCACCGGAAACGGGGCGGCCTTTTTCGTATCGGGGCAAGATTAGCGGCTGGCGACTTCGGCCGGCTTCGATGTGCTCTTCAGCAGCGCATCGATGCGGGTGCGCTCTTCCTCGAACCGCGCCAGCGCCTTGCCGTCGAGCGACTTGCCGCCGGGCAGGCGCACCTTCATCGGATCGACCTTGGTGCCGTTGACCACGAGTTCGTAATGGAGATGGGCGCCGGTCGACTGGCCGGTCGAGCCGACATAGCCGATTACCTGACCCTGCGTGACCTTGGCGCCTTCGCGCACACCCTTGGCGATCGCGCTCTGGTGATTGTAGGACGAGACGTAACCATTGGCATGGCGCACAAGCGTCTGGTTGCCGTAACCGCCGCTGTCCCAGCCCGCCTTTTCGACGGTGCCGTTGCCGGTGGCGATGATCGGCGTGCCGCGCGGGGCCGCCCAGTCGGAACCGGTATGCATCAAGGCACGGCCAAGGATCGGATGGTTGCGCATGCCGAAGCCTGACGTGAACCGTCCGTTCGGGACGGGATTGCGCAACAGGAACTGACGGACACTGCGGCCGTCCTGATCGAAGTAATCGACCGAACCGTCATCCTGATCCTGGAACCGGTAAAACCGGGTGGTCGTGTCGCCGAACCGGGCGTTTACATAGAGAAGTTCCGAATCCCGGCTGGCTTGGCCCTTTTCGTCCGCGACGGAGAAGAAGGCTTCGATCATGTCGGAGGGGCGCAGCTGCGCCTGAAGATCCACATTGCTAGCCAGAAGCTTGACGAGCAGGGACGTCATGTCACTGTTCATGCCGTAGGAGAGGGCAGCGCGATAGATGCCGTCATAGACGTCGGGCAATTCGCGGCCGGCGACGATGGCCGGTTGCTCGCTGAACGCGGATGCGACCGCATCCAGCATCTGCGGTTCCTTGCCGTCGATGAAATGGCCCTTGTCGTCGGCGGCAACCGTGATCTGGTGATTGCCGCGGCGATAGATGCTAGCGCGCACGACGAGGACCATCTGGCCCTCCTGGATCACGCCGATGCGGATCACGTCGCCGGCGGCCACATCCTCGCTGCCGATCCGCGACTTGAGGTAGCCGGCGATTTCGCGGGCCTTTGTATCGGGGTAGCCGACGGAGGTCATCGCCTGGGCGATCGTGGTCGGCTGACGGACCGGGATGATATCATCTGCATATTCGCGGCTGCGCGCCGTAAACGGTTCGGGCGTCGAGACCGACATGTTCTGCTCGACAATGCGGGCCGCCAGACCCGATGTCAGGTCGACATCCTCATCTTCGGAGGAGAAGCGCTGCGGGTCGACATAATAGAGTGCCGAGAGCTGGGTATTGCCTGACGTTAGCACGGAGCCGTTGGATCGGACGTTTTCTTCCACTTCCTCGAGCGTCATCGGCGCCGCATAGGCATAGGTGCCGCCCTTGACCGGGAAGGGCACCGTCTGCAGGCTGACATCGGATTCCACGTTGGATCCGTAGATCACGCCGGTGCGGCTGTTGGGCGGCGGCGGCGCTTCGCTGGAAGAGAAGATGCTGAGCGGATCGAATTTCGGATAGGCTTCCGGCGCGACGTTGTTGACCGCAAGGTTCATCTTCACATGCGCGAAGGGCCGGCGGCGCACGACTTCCTTATTGCCCTCGTGAACGACGGTGGACACTTCCATGATCCGCCGGTCGGTGGGCATGGCGACGATATTGCCACCGAGCAGACGCTTGCCGCGCGACGTGATGTCGTCGTCATGATCTGAAGGGACCGCGGCAGAGGCTTCGGCAGGCGTGGCAAGCTGCTGGCGGCCATCGAGCGCTGCAAACAGCGCGACGCCCATCAGGAGAGACGATGTAATGCCGGTCAGGAACGTTCCGGAAAGCCAGCGCATGGAAATTTCGCGCCGGTCCGGCGCGCGACGGCCATCGGC
>NZ_LMNX01000001.1:0-1350000 GCF_001423425.1 Rhizobium sp. Leaf306 | reverse complement strand
GTAAGTTGTACCTCCTTATTGGATTGGATGTGCAGCGGGGCGGTTCCAGGAAATAGCTCCACCGTATAGACCGTACCCGAAACCGACACAGGTGGTCAGGTAGAGCATACCAAGGCGCTTGAGAGAACTATGTTGAAGGAACTCGGCAAATTGCACGCGTAACTTCGGAAGAAGCGTGACCCCTTTTTACGCAAGTGGAAAGGGGTGGCACAGACCAGGGGGTAGCGACTGTTTATCAAAAACACAGGGCTCTGCGAAGTCGAAAGACGACGTATAGGGCCTGACGCCTGCCCGGTGCTGGAAGGTTAAAGGGAGAGGTGCAAGCTTTGAACTGAAGCCCCAGTAAACGGCGGCCGTAACTATAACGGTCCTAAGGTAGCGAAATTCCTTGTCGGGTAAGTTCCGACCTGCACGAATGGCGTAACGACTTCCCCGCTGTCTCCAACATAGACTCAGTGAAATTGAATTCCCCGTGAAGATGCGGGGTTCCTGCGGTTAGACGGAAAGACCCCGTGCACCTTTACTATAGCTTTACACTGGCATTCGTGTCGGCATGTGTAGGATAGGTGGTAGGCTTTGAAGCGGGGACGCCAGTTCTCGTGGAGCCATCCTTGAAATACCACCCTTATCGTCATGGATGTCTAACCGCGGTCCGTTATCCGGATCCGGGACAGTGTATGGTGGGTAGTTTGACTGGGGCGGTCGCCTCCGAAAGAGTAACGGAGGCGCGCGATGGTGGGCTCAGACCGGTCGGAAATCGGTCGTCGAGTGCAATGGCATAAGCCCGCCTGACTGCGAGACTGACAAGTCGAGCAGAGACGAAAGTCGGTCATAGTGATCCGGTGGTCCCGCGTG
The DNA here is from genome assembly GCF_001423425.1 of Rhizobium sp. Leaf306. Lineage (GTDB taxonomy): Bacteria > Pseudomonadota > Alphaproteobacteria > Rhizobiales > Rhizobiaceae > Neorhizobium > Neorhizobium soli. The sequence continues at coordinate 1,349,145 of NZ_LMNX01000001.1, read as the reverse complement.
GAAGGGCCATCGCTCAACGGATAAAAGGTACGCCGGGGATAACAGGCTGATGACCCCCAAGAGTCCATATCGACGGGGTTGTTTGGCACCTCGATGTCGGCTCATCGCATCCTGGGGCTGGAGCAGGTCCCAAGGGTTTGGCTGTTCGCCAATTAAAGCGGTACGTGAGCTGGGTTCAGAACGTCGTGAGACAGTTCGGTCCCTATCTGCCGTGGGTGTAGGAATATTGACAGGATCTGTCCCTAGTACGAGAGGACCGGGATGGACATATCTCTGGTGGACCTGTTGTCGTGCCAACGGCATAGCAGGGTAGCTATATATGGAAGGGATAACCGCTGAAGGCATCTAAGCGGGAAACCCACCTGAAAACGAGTATTCCCTATCAGGGCCGTGGAAGACGACCACGTTGATAGGAGGCGTGTGGACGTGCAGTAATGCATGAAGCTTAGCCTTACTAATAGCCCGATTGGCTTCATCGTTCTCATTGACTATGCTCATCTCAAGGCCAACGCGTGAGCGTTGGTCCTGACAGAGCGAAGGCGAAAGCCTTTGCGACGGGCCCGGCGAACACGTCAGTGTTCGTCCGGTTTGTTGCACCAAAGACGTGTTCAACTAAGACAAAAGGGGGTTCGCCCCCGCCAGCTTCTCGATAAAGCGTTGCAATGGTCGCCCATTGCCACGCATACATTGCCCTTAATCGACCTGGTGGTCATTGCGGGGTGGCTGCACCCGTTCCCTTTCCGAACACGGCCGTGAAACACCCCTGCGCCAATGGTACTCCGTCTTAAGACGCGGGAGAGTAGGTCGCTGCCAGGTCTATTAAAGGCAATGCCATCCATAAGGATGGACCAAACAATCTTCTCACACATAACAAACCGGCCCCTGGCCAAACCAAGGGCCGCTCCCAAAGCGGCCTTTTGTCGTTGCTGGGGTTTAACGAAATAATGGGACGTTCGGTCTGTCGCCGGTGCGTCCCTCAAAGGAGACAAATCCTTCGGATTTGCTCCGGCACAGGCATCACGGCATGGCCGTGACGCAGACGCGAAATTTGGCAATGCCAAATTCGCTTGGCGCGGGGTGGAGCAGCCCGGTAGCTCGTCAGGCTCATAACCTGAAGGCCGCAGGTTCAAATCCTGCCCCCGCAACCACTGGCAATGCCAAATTCGCTTGGCGCGGGGTGGAGCAGCCCGGTAGCTCGTCAGGCTCATAACCTGAAGGCCGCAGGTTCAAATCCTGCCCCCGCAACCAAATCATCATTATTGAAAAACACCCGTAGCGAAAGCTGCGGGTGTTTTGCGTTTGTGGCCTAACCGAAGCGCACTAACGACCGATACGGGTCTGCCAAAGACGGATGGCGACAGATGGGTTCGGTTTTGCTGGCCTTCTCCTCGGACAATCCTGACAGCTCTTCGAGCGACGCTCGAGTTGCTAGCCTCTGCCAGGGCATAAGACGTAGCTGCACGCCCGCAGGTTTCAGCGCTCAAATGAAACTGCGAGACCGCTTTTCCTTCCTTGAGGTTGCAGGTTTGCCGTTCGCTGCACTATCGTGAAAGCCGATTGCCTGATGGAGGTTATCGTCCAAGGGCGGCGGGCTGCCGAAAGGTTTGCCGCTGACCGACATCCCCTCCGAATATGATGACGTTTGGACCCGTAGGCGCTGAGGCCATGAAAGGCTGTCAGTGAAACAAAGGAATGACATGTCTGATTTCGATTTCTTTTCCGCAAGGCGCCCGTCGACCCTGTCGACCGGCGCGATGATTGCCACGTCGCATCCGCTTGCCACGGCAGCCGGTCTGGAAGTCCTGCAGGACGGCGGCAGTGCCGTCGACGCAGCGATTGCCGCGGTTTCCGTCCAATGCGTCGTCGATCCCCTGATGACCGGGATCGGTGGCGATTGCTTTGCGCTCTACGCACCTGCGGGCGGTGCGGTCAAGGCGCTCAACGGTTCGGGCCGCGCGCCTGCCGCCGCCTCCGTTGCAGCCCTTACAGAGCTCGGCTTAAACGGCGAGATTCCCCAGACAAGCCCGCATTCGGTCACCGTCCCGGGTGCCATTTCCGCCTGGTGCCGTCTCCACACCGACCATGGAACTCTACCGCTCGAGCGCTTGTTCATGCGCGCGATCGGCTATGCGCGTTCCGGCTTTCCCGTCACGCCTCGTGTCGCGATGGACTGGAAGGGCAATGAAAAAGTTATCGCCGGCGACAGCCACGCCGCTTCGGTGTTTCTGCCTGAAGGCGAGGCGCCCGTTGCAGGCGCTGTCATCCGCCAGCCGCTTTTGGCAGACCGCCTCGAGGAGATTGCTGCAGGCGGGGCTGCCGCCTTCTACGAAGGGGAAACGGCGGAAAAGATGGTTGCCCATCTGCGCTCGCTCGGTGGTCTGCACACGCTCGAGGATTTCGCGGTTGGCAAGGATGGCGCGAACTGGGTGGATCCGGTCAGCGCCAGCTACAAGGGTTTCGACGTCCACGAATGCCCGCCGAATGGACAGGGGCTGGCGGCGCTGCTGATCCTGAAGATCGTCGAAGGCTTCGATCTCGCCGCCATGGACGAGGCGGATCGGATCCATGTGCACGCGGAGGCGACCAAGATCGCCTATCATCACCGCGACGCCCTGATCGCAGACCCCGACCATTGCGCGGGCGTTGCCGAACAGCTGTTGTCCGACGAAGTCGTTGCGACGCTCCGCAGCCGTATCGACATGAAGAAGGCACTGCCGCCGGTTCTGTGGGACGAGCCAGAACACAAGGACACGATCTATCTCTGCGTCGTCGATACGCAGGGCAACGCGATTTCCTTTATCAATTCGATCTTCCATCCCTTCGGCTCGACGCGTCTCGACCCGAAGACCGGCGTGCTGTTCCACAGCCGTGGCGCGTCTTTCCGGCTGATCGAGGGGCATCCGAATGCGATCGGCCCGTCGAAGCGCCCGATGCACACGATCATTCCCGGCATGGTGACGCAGGATGGCAAAACGGTGATGCCGTTTGGCGTGATGGGCGGCCATTACCAGGCAGCGGGTCATGCGGCCTTCCTGTCGGGCGTGATCGACAGAGGTCTCGATTTGCAGGCGGCCATGGACGTGCCGCGCAGTTTCGGCTTCGGCGGCGTGCTGGAACTCGAGCCCACCGTCAGCCCGGCGGTGCGGGCAGATCTTGAAGCGAGGGGCCATGTGCTGAAGATCGTCACCAGCCCGATCGGAGGCAGTCAGGCCATTCGCATCCGCGACGGCCTGCTCGAGGGCGGGTCGGACAGCCGCAAGGACGGCATGGCGCTCGGCTTCTAGCCATGGCGGCGTATTCCGTTACCGTCGTTCAGAAGTGCAAAAAGCCCGCCGAGTGCGGGCTTTTTGTCGTTCTAGCAGACAGAGGAACGCCCTAGCGCCACTGTTTCATTTCCGCGTCCACCAGCGCGCGCCATGCCTGGGAATCGATCAGAACCTGCGGAAACAGGCCCGGGATCTCGAAAAACAGGGCCGAGGGGTGCTCGTCCGAACTCCGTGCAGCGGCGGAGAGAAGCTCGTCGTGGCGCGGATCGTTGCAGTCCTGTAGCCGGCAAACGGCCGCAAGCCAGACGCCGACGACGTGCGCATAGGCCGCCCCATCCTCGCCTTGGCCGAGAACCTCGACTGCGGGTCCGAAAACACGCTGCGGGATCTTCTGGCTCGTATCCATCGCGATCTGCGCGCAACGATGCGCGATTGTCGGATTGGCAAAGCGTTGCAGAAGCTGCTGGATATAGGCCGACAGGTCGATGCCCGGGACCGGGTCGAGCGTCTTGACCACGGTGTTGAGATGTCGCTCGACATCGTCAACATGCCGTTCGACCGTCATCACGTCGCGTGTGCATTCCAGCCCGTCCAGCAGGCCCAGATGCGCAAGCAGCGTATGCGAACCGTTGAGAAGCCGCAGCTTCATTTTTTCATAGGGCTCGACATCGACGGCAAAGAGGGCGCCGGCGGCTTCCCATTGCGGTCGGCCGGAGACGAACTCGTCTTCGATCACCCATTGCAGAAACGGCTCCGTATCGAGCGCCAGTGCGTCTCCGACGCCGAGCAGTCGGGATGCGCGCTGCCGGGTTTCTTCCGTGGCGGCAGGCACGATCCTGTCCACCATGCTCGAGGGAAATGCACCGTTCTCGGCAATCCATTCGGCAAGAGCCGGGTCGCGCCGGTTTGCCATGTCGAGCACCAGCCGCCGCAGGATCTTGCCATTGGACGGAAGATTGTCGCAGCAGAGCACGGTGAAAGGCGCGACATCCAGGTTGCGGCGAAGCGCCAGCCCTTCGACGATGAAACCGATCGGGCCGACCGGCGCCTGCGGGTTTTGAAGATCCGCGGCAACGGAGGGGTGATCGGAATCGAGGCCGCCTGTCGTCGGATGCAGCCCGTAGGCCTTTTCGGAGACGGTGAGTGTGACGATCCGGATGTCGGGGCTGGCGAGATAGGCGAGAACCTGGTCGCGCTGGTCCGCAGCGCAGATCCAGTCGACGGTCGAACCGATCACCTCGGAACGATCGCCCTCGGTGTCGCGCACGGTGATCGAGTACAGCCCGTCCTGTTCGGCAATCGCTTTGACCGGCTCCGGCGAGCGCAGATTGACCGCAACGATGCCCCAGGGGCCAAACTCCGCCTCGAGCGCCTTTTGCGTATAGACCGCCTGATGGGCGCGGTGAAAGGCACCGAGCCCGAAATGCACGATCCCGGGGCGAAGTTTCGTGCGGTCGAATGTCGGACCGGTCACAGTTTCAGGCAACACCGTCGCGGATGAAAGTCTCTGCAGGGTCATTCTCTTGCTCCAAATTCCGGATGGCTGAGCGCGCGCTCGATGCCGCGTAGTTCCGCCAGACCCTTGAGCCGGCCGATCGCCGGATAGCCCGGCTGGGCGCCACGGGTGAGATCGTCGAGGATCTCCTGACCATGGTCCGGCCGCATGGCAATCCTGTGATCCTCACGTCCTTCGCGATGACGCCGCTTCTCCTCCTTCAACAGGGCGGCGATGACCGCCACCATGTCGGTACCGCCTTCGAGATGCTCGTCTTCGAAGAAGGAGCAGGGCAAGGAGTCCTCATCGCGCGTCACATTGCGCAGATGGACGAAATGGATGCGGTCGGCAAAACGCTCGGCAATCCGGGGGAGATCGTTATCCGCACGCGCGCCGAGCGAGCCGGAGCACAGCGTCACGCCATTGGCGCGGCTGTCGACTGCTTTGAGCATATGGGCGTAATCGTCTTCGGTCGAAAGAATCCGCGGCAGGCCAAGCAGCGGCCATGGCGGATCGTCCGGATGAGCGCAGATGTTGATCCCCACCTGTTCCGCCACCGGGACGACTTGCGAAAGGAAATCGACGAGGTTCGACTGCAGCTTTTCGCGGTTGATGCCGTGGTAAGTCCTCAGCTTTTCCAGAAGCTGGTCGAGCGAGTAGCCGTCCGCCGAGCCCGGCAGCCCGGCACCGATGTTGCGGCCGAGTGCTGCGATCCTGTCGTCCGCGAGCTCGGAGAAGCGCCTCGCCGCTTTGTCCTGCAGGGCTTCCGGATAATCGGCGGCCGCATCCGGTCGCTTCAGAATATGGATGTCGAAGGCGACGAAATCGGTAAGGTCGAAGCGCATTGCCTTTGCGCCGTGCCGCGTTTCCCAGCGCAGGTCGGTCCGGGTCCAGTCGAGGACCGGCATGAAATTATAGCAGACTGTGCGAATGCCGCTTTGCGAAAGGCGGCGCAGGCTTTCCTGCCAGTTGGCGACATGGGTGCGCCAGTCGCCGGTCTGGGTCTTTATCTCTTCCGAGACAGGCACGCTTTCGACCACATCCCAGTAAAGGCCGCCGGCCTTGATTTCCGCGTGTCGCTTCTCGATCTCGTCGGCCGGCCATACGGCCCCTGTCGGGATGTGATGCAGGGCGCTGACAATGCCCTCCGCGCCGGCCTGCGCCGCATCCCTTACCGAAACCTTGTCGATCGGTCCGAACCACCGCCAGGTATGCTTCATTCTGTTCTTCCCGTTTCATGGTCGAAAAGTGCGATCTGCACCTTGCAGGCGACGGAACGGTCCGAAGCCTGTTCAAAGGCGCTCACCGCGTCCTCGAGTGGATAGGTATGCGAAAGGATTGGCCGCACATCGATGGCGCGCCGAGAAATCAGATTCACCGCTTCTGCAAACTCGCGATCGAAGCGCTGCGAACCGCGCCAGTTGATTTCCTTGCCGACCAGCATGTTGAGCGGGATCGTGACATCTCCCGTCACGCCCACCTGAACAAGAGTTCCTCGCGGCTTCAGGGCTGCAAAGGCGGTGCGAAGCGCTGGGCCGGCGGCAGAGCAGTCGAAGGCCACATCGACCGTGCCTTTGCCTTCGAGATAGGGCGAAAGCGCTTCCGCGTTTTCGGCCACGTTAACCGTTTCGGTCGCTCCCATGGCGGGAGCCCGGGCAAGGGCTGCGTCGGCGAGATCGGTGACGATGATCTCGGCAGCACCTGCATACCGGGCCGCAGCGACGGTCAGAAGGCCGATCGGTCCAGCGCCGGTCACCAGCACGCGCTTGTTTTTGAGATCGCCGGCCTGGGAGACTGCATGAAGGCAGACTGCGAGCGGTTCCGCGCAGGCGGCTTCCTCAGGCGAAACATCGGCCGACACGGGATGGCACTGGATTGCCGGCACCACGAGATGATCGCGGAACATGCCCTGTTCGTGCGGCAGGCGCATGGCGCTGCCCATGAACCGCATTTCGAGGCAGTGGATCGGCTGCCCAATGCCGCAATAATGGCAATGGCCGCAGGGTTGGGACGGATTGACGGCGACCAGGGTGCCGACGCTGAGACCGGAAACGCCGTCTCCGATCGCTTCGACGAAGCCGGATGCTTCGTGTCCGGAAATGATCGGTTCGCGCACGCGGATCGGGCCGAAGCCGCCGTCCTGGTAATAATGCAGGTCAGAGCCGCAAATGCCGCCCATCGCCATGCGCAGGAGCACTTCACCGGGGCGAGGAGCTTTATAACCCTCGCTCTCGACCTTGAGATCGCGTTTGCCATGCAGGCGGACGACGCGGGTAAGCATGGGGATAGCCTCGTTTCATGCGTTTCGATCGGTCATTCCGCGCCGGTCTGGCCGACGCGGAATGTGTGTCTGTATCAGCGGATCAGGCCCATTTCAGTCGGCAGCCACAGCGTGATTGCCGGCACGAAGGTGATCAGCACCAGTGCGAGCAGCAGCGGCACCAGCCAGGGCAGGATGGCCATCGTAGTGCGCTCGACGGACAGTTTCGCGACGCGGGACAGGACGAACAGCACCATGCCGAGCGGTGGATGCAAGAGGCCAATCATCAGGTTCAGCGTCATGATCAGGCCGAAATGCACCGGATCGATGTCGAACTGCAAAACGATCGGCAGCAGGATCGGCACCAGGATGGTGATGGCGGCGATCGTATCGAGGAAGCAGCCGACGAACAGCATCAGAAGGTTGACGAGGATCAGGAACACCCACTTGCTGTCGGTCAGGCTGGTGATCGCCGTCGACAGAAGCTGCGCCGTCTGGCTGACCGTCAAAAGCCATGCAAAGACGGAGGCCGCGGCCACGATGAACAGCACGGAGGCCGTCGTTTCGATCGTGTCGAAGGTTGCCTTGGCAAGCGACTTGAAGGTCATGGTGCGATAGCGCACGAGGCCGAGGAACAGCGACCACAGCACGGCGGCAACGGCTGCCTCCGTCGGCGTGAACCAACCCATCGTCATGCCGCCGATCAGGATGACCGGGGTCATCAGCGCCATGACGGCGGAGAAGTCGAAATACCAGTCGCAGGCGAGAAGCACGACGAGCGCGATCAGGATCGACAGGTTGAGCGATAGCCCGGTCAGCGTCAGCAGATAGATACCAAGCGGCACCATGGCCACAACAAGGACCTCCGTCGATGCGCTGAGGATATTCCTCCAGCTGAACGGCGTATCGGAACCCCAGCGTTTCACATAGGCGAAGATGGCAACGGTCAGCATCATCAGCACCGTCATGACGACGCCCGGCACGATGCCGGCCATGAACAGCGCGCCGATCGAAACGTTGGCCATCATCCCGTAGATGACGAAGGGCAGCGATGGCGGAAAGATCGGACCAAGCGTTGCCGATGCCGCGGTGACGCCGACGGCGGCCTCGATCGGATAGCCGTGGTCCTTCATCGCCTTGATCTCGATCGTGCCGATGCCGGCAGCGTCGGCAAGCGCCGTTCCGGACATGCCGGAAAAGATGACCGAACCGATGATGTTGACCTGCGCCAAACCACCTTTCATCCAGCCGACCAGCGCGACTGCGAAAGAGTAGATGCGGCCGGTCACGCCGGCGCTGTTCATCAGGTTGCCGGCAAGAATGAAGAAGGGAACGGCCAGAAGCGGGAAGCTCTCGACACCGGCAATCAGCCGCTGCGCGACGATGATGTCAGGCGCAACATTGTAAAAGACGATGTAGAGGACCGACGAGGTTGCCATGGAGATGGCGACCGGAAGACCCAGCACCATCAGGAGAAGAAACGAACCGATAAGCAGCAGCATGAAATCAATCCTCGGCGTTCTGGAATTCTTCGGGGCGCTCGAGCACCGAATAACCGCGGCGCATGTTGGCGACGAAAACCTGGATGGAGCGCAGCAGCATCAGCACGAAGGCAACCAGCACGCTGTAGAAGACGATGTTGCGGGGCAGGTTCACGGTGACCATCTCCTCGCCCTCGACGATTTCCATGTACCGCCACATCAGCCATGATCCGTAGGCAAAGAAACCGACCCGGATAATGTCGACCAACGTCGCCATGATGCGCGTCACATGCGGCGGCAGGTAGTGATAGAGAACGTCCACCTGAATGTGGCGCGACATGCGCACGCACATGACGGCACCGAGGAAAACCACGCCGATCAGGCAATTGACGGCGATTTCTTCTGTCCAGGCATAGCTGTCGTTGAGGACGTAACGGGTAAAGAACTGCAGGAAGACGCAGCCCGTCATCACCCAGAACAGGGCAAGCGTGACCCAGTCCTCGAAGGCATAGATTTTAAGGTCCACATCGACGGGCGCTTCGTCGAATGTATGGGCGAGCTCCTCAGGGGTCACCTGAGTGTGGATTTCCGGGGATGTCGACATGGATCCGATCCAGTTTCACGAAGGGAAGGCGCGGCTCTTGCGAGCCGCGCGAACGTTGGCGTGATCCGCGTTACTTGATGGCGCGGATGGCTTCCCAATCGGATTTCGCGTAGCCGAACTCTTCGAAGGTCACCTTCTCGAGCACCGTCTTTTCGAAGTCGGCCTTGTCGACTTCAACAACGTTGAGGCCGCGCTTCTTGAAGTCCTCGACGAGCGCCTTTTCGCGTTCCTCAATGATCTTGGTGGTGCGGGTGGCGGCTTCCTGCGTCACTTCCGTGAAGATTTTCTTGTCTTCGTCCGACAGGCTTGCCCAGCGGCTCTTGGAAATGACCGTGTTGAGATGGTCGACGATGTGACCGGACAGAACGATGTTCTTCTGGACTTCAAAGAACTTCTTCGCCTCGATCGTGGTCAGCGGATTTTCCTGGGCGTCGACCGTGCCGTTCTGCAGGGCGAGATAGACTTCGGCAAACGCGATCGGCGTGGTGTTGGCGCCGCAGGCGCGAGGCATGGCAAGGTAGGCCGGAACGTCCGGAACGCGCATCTTGACGCCCTTCAGGTCGGCGCATTTTTCGATCGGCTTATTGGATGTCGTATGGCGCGTGCCGTAGTAGCTGACGGCTGTGATCACGTTGCCGGTCTTGTCTTCATAGCCCTTGGAGAGGCGCTTGAAGACGTCGCTCTTCACATAGGCGATGAGGTGCGCCGGATCGCGAAAGATGTAGGGGAAGTAGGTCACGCCGATCGGCTTGTAATCGCGGGCAGCGAAGCTGGAGCCGGAAATGATCATGTCGACCGTTCCGAGCTTCAGACCCTGGTTGATGTCGGCTTCCTTGCCGAGCTGCGACGCGGGGAAGACGTCGATCTTGTAGCGACCTTCGGTCCGCTTGGCGATTTCGCCTGCAGCCCATACGGATTCCGTATGGAACGGCTCCGAGGTCTCATAGACATGCGCCCACTTGAGCGCTGTTTGCGCCTGTGCGCCGATTGCCGACGCCATGACGACGGCGGCGGCACCTAAAATAGTGGTAAACTTCAACATAACTTTCTCCTCCCGAATTGAAATCTCAAACTATCGTCTCGATCCGCCGCCTCCTCGCGGTCGGATCAGTCGTTCCTCGTCGGCTCCTCTCCGAAGCTTTCCGAGAATCTCTTCTGCGACAGCGTCAAATGCTGCCGCATTGCCTCGCGCGCATCGGCGGGGTTGCCCGCAGCAAGCGCGTCGCGAATGATCTTGTGTTCTTCGAGTGCTGCCTTCCAGGTGTGCGGGCCTTCGAAATAGCTGGCCAGCTTGGTGAAATACGGCGACAGCCGCTTGTCGTAGATCAGGCCGGTAAAGCGGTTGAGCGCCGAATTGCCGATCATGTCCGCAATCGCCGTATGAAATGCCCGGTCCAGCGCCAGCGCATGGTGCGAATCGTCGAGCGAACCCTCCATCTCCGCAAGGATCGAATTGAGCTTGGCGATGCTCTCGCTGTCCGCCTTGCGGGCTGCCTCTTCGGCAATAGCGCTCTCGATCAGGCAGCGCGCCTGCAGGATCTCAAAAGGACCATCGCTGTCATCGGCGGCAAGGATTTCCGGCTGCCGGTTTGATCTGGCGCTGACATAGACGCCGGATCCCATGCGGATCTGGATCAGACCCTCGACTTCGAGCACGATCAGGGCTTCGCGAATGGTGGGACGGGACACGCCAAGGCGCTCGGCAAGCTCACGCTCGGCCGGCAAACGCTCACCGGCCCGGACTTCTCCGGCTTCGATCAGCGTACGAAGCTGTTCCGCGGCCTGCCTGTAAAGGCGGCGCGGCTCAAGGGCTACGAACATGGTGTCCTCCACGCGTCCTCCCGACGCGTAATGCGGTCAGATTGTCTTACCAATTTTGGGAAGTCAAGTGCCATCAACCTCTGACTGCAAAACCAGGTTTGGAACCGGCAGTTGCGCCCCGTAGCGACCAGCAAGTCCTTCGAAAGCCGCGTGTGTTGCCGGATCGAGCGTGACGCCAGATGCTTGTCGATCCGCTGCAACCGCCCATTCCCGGTCGCCTGGCGCCATGACCCGGCAGTCGGCACGGGCGGGAGAGTTTCGCAACACGTCCAGATAGCGTGTCATGCCCGCATCGAACGTCTCCCGATCGCCGAACGCCTCCGGCAGGATCGCAAAGACAAAGGCTCCGAGACCACGCGGCGTCGAAAAATCTGGACCGCCCATCGGGGCGAGGTCGAAACTCAGGCTCATGCCGGTCACGACAGCGCTGAGGATTTCCGCAAGCCCGGCAAGACCCGCGCCCTTGAAGCCAAATTCGCCGCCGAGCGGCGCCAGCATGTCGGCCTTGTTCGCATCGAGCGTGTCGATGCCCGAAACATCTGACGCGACCGACTGCGGCAGGGTCGTGCCCATGCTGCGGTAGAGCAGCACGCGGTTATAGGGAATGGCGCTGGTTGCCATGTCCAGCAACCACGGATCTTGCCCTTTCACCGGCACGCCGACGGCGATCGGGTTGGTGCCGTGGAAGCGCGATGCGCCCTCATGCAGGCGCACGAAACTGTCGGAATTGCAAAAGGTGAAGCCAATCACGCCCTGGCGGGCCGCCTCCAGCGCATAGGCGCCGGCCGGGCCGAAATGCGAACTGTTGCGGATCGCCACAGCGCCGATGCCGAACTGACGCGCGAGCGCGATTGCGCGGTCCATCGCCGTATAGGTCGCAAGTGCGCCATGCGCGTGATCCGCGTCCAGCGTCTCCACCGCTCCGAAACCGCCGACGGGTTTAAGCTTCGGCGCCTTGTTGAGGCGACCGCCTTCAAGCGCGGTCACATAATGGTCGAGAAGACGCACGCCGTGACTGTCCACGCCATGGCGGGTTCCATGCATCATCGCCCGCGTTGCAGCGTCTGCCGTCGCAGCGTCGGCGCCGCAAGCCAGAAGGACCTCGCGGCAGAAGCGATCGAGCTCCACAAGCGAAACGCACGCTCTGTCATTCCCAGTCGGCATGTCAGGACATCCTCCACAATGTCTTTTGTCTACACTAGACATCCGATTTGGAAGATGCAATCCATGCACTGCGATTTCGATCGATTGCGTTTCATGTCCTGGAGAGCCGAATGGCTGGCCCGTCCCCGAGGCTTCATCAACGCGTATGCGAGATACTGGCATCCGAGATCGCCTCCGGTGCGCTGTCTGCCGGCGCGTATCTGACCGAAACCAGCCTTGCCGACCGCTTCGGCATCAGCCGGGCGCCAGCGCGCCATGCCTTGGGCGAGCTTGAACTGCGAGGCCTGATGCAGCGCGTCCCTGGCAGGGGATACCAGATCCTGTCCTCGGAAAGCGGCACCGCGCCCGCCGCCCCGTCGAGCCATCCTGCGGGCTCCGACGAGAAGATCCATTTCCTGTCGAGCTGGGAACTGATCTACCGCCAGATCGAGATCGAGATCGTTTCCCGCACCTCGCTTGCCAGCTGGCGTATCAACGAAGCAGCGCTTGCCGCAGCCCACGGCGTCAGCCGAACCGTTGCGCGGGACGTGATGGCAAGGCTGCAGCAACGCGGCGTGGTGCTGAAGGACGATGCCGGCCGCTGGCTGGCGCCGGGCCTGACGCCTGTCCATGTCGGCCAGCTCTACGAGCTGCGCTGGATGCTGGAACCGCTGGCTCTCGAGCAGGCCTTCCCGCACTTGCCCGATGGATACGTGGCGGGATGCATCGAGTTCATCGAGCAGGCGATCGCCGCCGCCGAGACGGTCACCGGCGACATGCTCGACCGCGTCGAACATCAGCTGCATTCGGAGCTTCTCGGATATTGCGACAACCGCGCGCTGATGCAGGCAATCAGCCTGCCGCAGGCGATCCTGGTCGCCCACCATTTTCTCTATCAGCCGAAGACCACCGGCTATGACGGCGAGCCATTCCTGCTGGAGCATCTGGACGTGCTTTCGCCGCTCGCTTCCGGCGATATCGGCGCCGCATGCGATGCGCTGGAGAGGCATTTGCGGATCTCACGCGACCGCGCAATTGCCCGCATTAGGGCTGCCGCATCGCGAAACATCGCCCTGCCTGACCTGCCTTATCTGGAACGGCAGGGGCACGTCAAAACAGACTGATTTGAACCACCGGGAGGGAGGAGCCCAACAATGAAGATCAAATCCGTAGAGCCATTCATCCTGCATCTGCCGCTGACCTCGGACTCGATTTCCGACAGCACCCACAGCATCACCCATTGGGGTGTCGTCGGCACCGTGATCGAAACCACCGACGGGCTGAAGGGCTACGGCTTTACCGGCACACATGCGCATCTGGCTTCCGACCGGCTGATCACGGCCTGTATAAGGGATTGCTACGCGCCGCTGCTGATCGGCGAGGACGCAAACGAGCACCAGCGCCTGTGGACCAAGCTCGCACGCTATCCCTCCCTGCAATGGGTCGGCCGTGCGGGGATCACCCATCTGGCGCTGGCCGCCGTCGACGTCGCGCTCTGGGATCTCAAGGCGAAGAAGGCAGGCGTGCCGCTCTGGAGCCTGCTCGGCGGTGCAAGAACCGATCGTCTTGAAGCGTATAATACCGATATCGGCTGGCTGTCGTTTTCGCTGGAGGACCTGCTGGCCGGGTCGGCGCGCGCCGTGGAGGAAGAAGGCTTCACCCGGATCAAGCTCAAGGTCGGCCATGACGATCCCAATAACGATGTGCGCCGCCTGGAAGCGGTGCGCAAGCGGCTGGGCCCAGACGTGCGGATCGCCATCGATGGCAATGGCAAATGGGATCTCCCCACCTGCCAGCGGTTTTGCGAGAGAGCCCGCGATCTCGATATCTACTGGTTCGAGGAGCCGCTCTGGTACGACGATATTGCCGGACATGCGGCCCTTGCGAGAAGCAGCACGATCCCGATCGCGCTTGGCGAGCAGCTCTATACCGTTGATGCGTTCCGGGCGTTCATATCAGCCGGTGCCGTGTCCTACGTCCAGCCTGACGTCACGCGTCTCGGTGGCGTCACCGAATATATCCAGGTTGCGGACCTGGCACTGGCCCATCGGCTTCCCGTCGTGCCGCATGCGGGCGAGATGAGCCAGGTTCATGTCCATCTCAGCTACTGGCATCCGGCCTCGACGATTCTCGAATACATTCCCTGGATCAAGGATCACTTCGAGGAACCGTCCAATGTCGATGGCGGCATTTATCGAAGGCCACAGCAGCCAGGCGCCAGCACGACGGTGCTGAAGGAAAGCTTCGAGCGATACGGCAAGAGCCTCAGCTGAATGCGAAAGGCCGCCGGCGACGTTCGCCAGCGGCCTTCTCTACAACGTCGACAAACGCCGTCAGATCTCGAAGATATTCTCGAACGATTCCGGAAAGTTCTGCCGCGCCAGCTTTTCGTTGATGACAAGCATCGCCTCATAGGAAAGCGGGTCGAACGTTTTGTCGGCCGGCAGCACTTCGCGCCCGAACAGAAGGCTCAGACGCGCGGCATCGAGATTGCCGCGCTCGAAGGGTTCGGTGCCGAAGTGATGCCATAGCGCATGCAGAAATGCCCCGTCGATCTTGTGCTCTTTCGTGCCGGGACGAGCCCTGCGCGGCAGAGCCTTGATCGGCGTCACGCCTTTCGGATTGGCCCGGCGGATGGTGAACTGCACCCCCGTGCTTGGCATCCCGCCCGGAAAGCCTCGGTGTTTTGTCATTTCAGGCAGGTTTGCCATGTTCGTATCCTCAAGTCCTATGCGGCTGATCGGCTTTCAGCCGATCTTGTCTTGTGTCTTCGTATCGAAATCCGAAGCGTCGTGGCGCTCATGCAGCTGCTCGGATGGCTCGCCGGATGTCCGGTTGACCATGCGGCCGCGCTTGACGCCAGGCCGTGCGAAAACCTCCGCCGTCCAGCGCTGCAGGTTCTCATAGCTCTTTACCTCAAGAAAATCACCTGCATCGCCATAAACCTGGCCAAGCGCCAGCGTGCCGTACCAGGGGAAGATCGCCATGTCCGCAATCGTGTACTCGTCGCCCGCCATATAATGGTTGTCGGCAAGATGCCGGTCGAGCACGTCGAGCTGGCGTTTCGTCTCCATCGCATAGCGATCGATCGCGTATTTGATCTTGATCGGCGCATAGGCATAGAAATGTCCGAACCCACCGCCGAGAAACGGTGCCGAGCCCATCTGCCAGAACAGCCAGTTCATCGTTTCCGTGCGGGTGCGCAGATCGGTCGGCAGGAAGGCGCCGAACTTCTCCGCCAGATAGATTAGGATCGAGGCGGACTCGAACACGCGCAGCGGCTTGCCGCCATCCTTTGGCGCGTGGTCGCAAAGTGCGGGGATCTTCGAGTTCGGATTGATGTCGACAAAGCCGGATCCGAACTGATCGCCCTTGCCGATATTGATCATCCAGGCGTCATACTCGGCCTGTGTGTGACCGGCTGCCAGAAGCTCTTCCAGCATGATCGTCACCTTGACGCCGTTCGGCGTGCCCAGCGAATAAAGCTGCAGCGGATGCTTTCCGACCGGCAGTTCCTTGTCCTGTGTCGGGCCGGAGATCGGGCGGTTGATACTGGCGAACTGGCCGCCATTGCCCTTTTCCCAGGTCCAGATCTTCGGCGGCTCGTAGCCGGCAGGAAAATTGTCGGCAGGAGTTTTCTCGGTCATCAGGGCGGTCCTTCCTGAAAAATTGCTCTTAAAATACGAACGATGCCTGCGATATAGGAAAAACGAGAAGAGATTTCCCGTTTTATAGCGCCATCGTATCGCGTTTTTTGAGGCTGGTCAGGATCTCTCTATGCTGCCCCGTGGTGTTCCGAACGAGCGCAATGGTTAACCACGTACACGCAACTCCGCGATCGGTTCTTGTTCAGTTAACCGTTGCACCGGCACTGTCCAGCTATTGGAGGACACCCGTGCCTGCTTCAGGCGGAGACGTGTCCCACAACAAACAGGGCGAACGGTTTTCCAGCGACGAACTCAACGTTGCGGCGAAGCTGGAAAAGGTGGTGAACATGGCAGTCAGAGCGGTCGTATCGATAGAAGAGGGTGTTTCCGCAGATGCCTCGGCGTTTGCCGCGCGGCTGGACGCTGCCCGTTCGCGCCTTGAGGAACGCTTCACCGAAGGCGGACGAGCGCTTCTTTCCATTCTCGACGTTCTCAACCGCTTGGTCGCCTCGCTCGATCAGGCCGAGAGCTCGCTCGACGCAGAAACGGCGAACGCATCCCTGTTCGAGCTCACCCAGACGGTCGCGCGGCTTTCTCAGCTGAGCGAAAACGAGAAAGGCCGACAGGTCCAGTTCACCCTCATTTCCGACGCCCAGGGGCACCTGAAGGGCCATGCCGAGGACATGCAGGAAACCCTGCGCTATCTGCGCACCTTTGCAGTTACTGCAAAGATCACCGGCGCCGGAATTGCCGACTTTGCAGGATTTGCTGAGGAAATCCTGCAAAGGATTCAGGACGGCACCCGTCAGGTCAATGATTTCTCGGACAAGGTCCAGTATCTCGGCCAGGGACTGGGTTCCCTGATCACAAGAGGGAAGAGGATTGTAAGCTCCTACGAGGACACAATCCCGCAGATCGCAGCAGGACTGTCGAACGGCGGCGAGGCGATCGCTCTCAATCGCAGATCGATGATCGAACAGGCTGCAAGCGTCCGGGCAATCGCGCGCGGCATCCAGACCAAGCTCGCCTCGACGCTGTCTGCCATGCAGATCGGCGACACAACCCGCCAGCGGATCGAGCATTGCCAGTCAACGCTCACGCTCCTCGACGATTTTCTGGCCTCACCGGACGCTACGCCGCTGACCGGTCCTCAGCGCGACAACCTGTCCGCTGTCATCCGGAGGCTTGTCTCCCATCAGCTCAGGCAGTCCATCGATCATTTCGAGCGTGACACGGCAAAGATCGTCGCAAGCGTGACGAGTTTCCGTTCAGAGCTCCAAAAGATCGATGCAATCCGGGAAACGATGGCAGAAGGCCAGGGCAGCGACGCCGCCATGCGCCAGCTCGACACCGGCGTCGGCGTTGCGCGCGAAGCGGTTCGCCAGATCGAAGCCGTTGCCGGCGAGGCGACGGAACTCAGCCGGTCGACCGGCCAGACCGTAAGCGAGCTCGTCACCAGCATCGGCGTCGTGCAACTGGTCCGCACCGATATTCACTACATGGCCCTCAATACCAATCTGCGCTGCGGCAGGATCGGAGATCAGGGCAAGGCGATCAACGTGGTTGCCGCCGAACTGCGCAATTACGCGGGCGAACTGGATGGTGCCGCCGACAAGATCCTCGTTCATCTCAGAATGCTGGAAGAATCTGCGCAAAAGCTCAGCGCCTGCGAAGATACGGGCGGCTCGCTCGATCTTCGGCTCGAACAGGCACTCGCCAATATCCGCGTTGTCGGCGATCGCAGGGAGACCGAAATGTCGCTGCTTGGCGAACACAGCCGATCCGCCGTCGGCGAAATCGATGCCTCGCTTGCTCGGCTTGATTTCAAGATTGAGCTTGGTGAGGTTTTGCGGGCCTGCGCGGAAGAGGGCGAAGCCTTCGCAAGCGCCCGGCCACTGGCCGCCATCGAGCCTGCCCTCATCGAACTCGGGGCTCGCATTTCCGCCCTTTACACAATGGGTTTGGAACGGGAACTGCACGCGAAGATCATGGGAACCACACCCCTTGGCGAAACGTCCCTCGTCTCCGTTGCATGAGTGACGACACGCTGTTTTCAGGCGTCATCGGCATCGACGGCCTCCAAGTCAGACCGATTAAATACCCGCTGGACCTTGACCTTTCGCCGGGCCTTTGTCATGTGACCGCCTTCATTTGACGAAGCGCCCCATCGGGACGAGCCCCGGCGGCGTTATACGAAAGAAACAACATGACCAAGCCCACATCCTCGGCGCCGTCGCAGCGCATGCTTCGTGTTGGCGAACAGGTACGCGCCGCCATCACCCAGGTCCTGCAACGTGGCGAAGTCCGCGACGACCTGCTCGAGAAAACCGTGATTTCCGTTTCGGAAGTGCGCATGTCGACCGATCTGAAGGTCGCGACGGCCTATGTGACGCCCCTTGGCGTCGCTGACCATGACATCGTGATCGCAGCGCTTAACCGGCATGCCAAGTATATCCGCGGCCGAATAGCCGGCCAGCTCCGTCAGATGAAATACATGCCGGAAGTGCGCTTCCGCGACGATACGAGCTTCGACAACTACAAGAAGATCGACGAGCTTCTTCGCTCGCCGGAGGTCCAGCGTGATCTCAACAGCGACGAAACCAAAGACCAGAAATAACAATCAAGAAGTATTGATGTCCAAACCCCGCAAACCAAAGGGCCGGCCGGTTTCCGGCTGGCTTATTCTCGACAAGCCGATCGATTTCGGCTCGACCGAAGCCGTGTCCAAGATCAAGTGGCTGTTCAATGCCCAGAAGTGCGGCCATGCCGGCACGCTGGATCCGCTTGCGTCAGGCATGCTGCCGATCGCGCTCGGCGATGCGACGAAGACCGTGCCCTATGTCATGGATGGGCGGAAGATCTACGAATTCGCCGTCACCTGGGGCGAGGAACGGTCGACCGACGACCTCGAAGGCGCCGTTACCGCATCGTCCGACAGCCGTCCGAGCGAAGAACAGATCCGCGCACTTCTGCCCAACTACACCGGCACGATCAATCAGATCCCGCCGCAGTTTTCCGCCATCAAGATTGCCGGCGAACGGGCCTATGATCTGGCCCGCGACGGCGAGACTGTCGAGATCCCCTCGCGCGAGGTCCAGATCTTTCGCCTGACGCTCCTCGGTGTGACACCGGACAAGGCGCATTTCGAAGTGGAATGCGGCAAGGGCACCTATGTTCGGGCGCTCGCCCGTGACTTCGGCCGCGATCTGGGCTGCTACGGTCATATCTCGGAACTGCGCCGCACCTTCGTCGCGCCCTTTGCCGAAGACCGCATGGTGCCGCTCTCCGAACTTGTGGCGCTGGAACAGATCGAGGATCGCGACGAACGGCTGGCAGCCCTTGATGCCTTCATGATCAACACGTCTGAAGCGCTTTCCAGCCTGCCGCATCTGCCTGTCACAGACGATCAGGCCCACCGCATCAAGATGGGCAATCCGATTATCCTGCGCGGCCGCGATGCACCGGCCGACGAAGCGGAAGCCTATGCGACGGTGCGTGGCAAGCTGCTTGCCATCGGCGAGATCGGCCAGGGAGAGTTCCGTCCGAAGCGGGTGTTTGGCTGAGCCTCTTCCATTCTCTCCTTGAATGGTCTATAGGCACCGCCAGCAAAAGCAGGCTTTTCCGCCTGTTTTGCGTTTCACGGCCAAGACTGGACGACATCCCGGCCTTAGGCGACCCATAATCCTCATATTCGAAAGGATAACACGATGTCGATCACTGCAGAGCGCAAGGCCGAGCTCATCAAGGAATACGCAACCGTTGAAGGCGACACCGGTTCGCCGGAAGTCCAGGTCGCGATCCTCACCGAGCGGATCAACAATCTGACCGAACACTTCAAGGGCCACAAGAAGGACAACCACTCCCGTCGTGGCCTTCTGACCATGGTTTCCACACGTCGTTCGCTTCTCGACTACGTCAAGAAGAAAGACGAATCCCGTTACAGCAAGCTGATTGCTGCTCTGGGCATTCGCCGCTAAAAATTTCCGGCGGGCGCTCAATCGGGCGCCTGCCGGTTTCTCATTCGGGCCAAGCGTCCGATGGAATGTTTGCGATGCGCTTTATCTCGCGCCGCAAGAATGCCCGCAGACCCGGATGGGCCGGATCTGCAAAAAACAAACCGTTGACCTGTCATGGGGCAGGATTGCCGGATGCTTTCGACCAGGGATCACTCAAAAACCCTGAGCAGACGTCGACCACCGAAGTCGCCGACCCGAAGCCTCCCGTTGTCTTGCCCGTGATCTGTCACATCGATTGCGGTCGACTATGCACTGCGCCGGCTACGGCACTGCGCGTGCTCCCGCATTAAAGGACACCATATGTTCAATACCCACTCCGTCGAAATCGAATGGGCAGGCCGCCCGCTGAAGCTTGAAACGGGCAAGATCGCCCGCCAGGCTGACGGCGCGGTTCTCGCCACCTACGGCGAAACCGTCGTTCTCGCCACCGTTGTTTCGGCCAAGTCGGCCAAGCCCGGCCAGGACTTCTTCCCGCTGACCGTCAACTACCAGGAAAAGACCTACGCCGCCGGCAAGATCCCGGGCGGCTATTTCAAGCGCGAAGGTCGCCCGTCGGAAAAGGAAACGCTGGTTTCCCGCCTGATCGACCGTCCGATCCGCCCGCTCTTCCCGGAAGGCTACAAGAACGAGACCCAGGTCGTCGTTACCGTCATCCAGCACGACCTTGAAAACGATCCGGACGTCTTGTCGATGGTTGCAGCATCCGCTGCCCTGACGATCTCTGGCGTTCCCTTCATGGGCCCGGTTGGCGGCGCACGCGTCGGCTACATCAACGGCGAATACGTTCTGAACCCGCATCTCGACGAGATGGACGAGTCGGTTCTCGACCTCGTCGTTGCCGGCACCCAGGACGCCGTCCTGATGGTCGAGTCGGAAGCCAAGGAACTCAACGAAGAGATCATGCTCGGCGCCGTCATGTTCGGCCACAAGGGCTTCCAGCCGGTTATCGACGCGATCATCAAGCTCGCTGAAGTTGCCGCCAAGGAGCCACGCGATTTCCAGCCGGAAGATCATTCCGCGCTCGAAGCCGAAATGCTGCAGCACTTCGAAGCCGAACTGCGTACCGCCTACAAGAACACGCAGAAGGCTGAACGCTACGCTGCCGTCGACGCCGTCAAGGCGAAGGTCAAGGCACACTTCTTCCCGGAAGGCGTAGAGCCGAAGTACCCGGCCGAAGTCATCGGCGCGACCTTCAAGCACCTGCAGGCGAAGATCGTTCGCTGGAACATCCTCGACACCAAGAGCCGCATCGACGGTCGTGATCTCGAGACCGTTCGCAAGATCGTGTCGGAAGTCGGCATCCTGCCGCGCACCCACGGTTCGGCCCTGTTCACACGCGGCGAAACCCAGGCGATCGTTGTTGCGACGCTCGGCACCGGCGAAGACGAACAGTATGTCGATAGCCTGACCGGCATGTACAAGGAACGCTTCCTTCTGCATTACAACTTCCCTCCCTACTCGGTTGGTGAAACCGGCCGCATGGGTTCCCCAGGACGTCGCGAAATCGGCCACGGCAAGCTCGCATGGCGCGCTATCCGTCCGATGCTGCCAACGGCTGAACAGTTCCCCTACACGCTGCGCGTCGTCTCCGAGATCACCGAGTCGAACGGCTCGTCCTCGATGGCAACCGTCTGCGGCACCTCGCTCGCTCTGATGGACGCTGGCGTCCCGCTCGCAAAGCCTGTTGCCGGTATCGCCATGGGCCTGATCCTCGAAGGCGAACGCTTTGCGGTTCTCTCCGATATCCTCGGTGACGAAGATCATCTCGGCGACATGGACTTCAAGGTTGCAGGTACTGTCGACGGCATCACCTCGCTGCAGATGGACATCAAGATCGCCGGCATCACCGAAGAGATCATGAAGGTCGCGCTCGGCCAGGCACAGGGTGGCCGCAAGCACATCCTCGCCGAAATGGCCAACGCCATCACCGAAGGTCGCTCGGAACTCGGCGAATTCGCACCGCGCATCGAAGTGATGAACATCCCGGTCGACAAGATCCGTGAAGTCATCGGTTCGGGCGGCAAGGTCATCCGCGAAATCGTCGAAAAGACCGGCGCCAAGATCAACATCGAAGACGACGGCACGGTCAAGATTGCCTCCGCCTCCGGCAAGGAAATCGAAGCGGCCCGCAAGTGGATCCATTCGATCGTTGCTGAACCGGAAGTCGGCACCATCTACGAAGGTACCGTTGTGAAGACCGCCGACTTCGGCGCCTTCGTCAACTTCTTCGGCGCCCGCGACGGTCTGGTCCATATCAGCCAGCTCGCTTCCGACCGTGTTGCCAAGACCCAGGACGTGGTCAAGGAAGGTCAGAAGGTCTGGGTCAAGCTGATGGGCTTCGACGAGCGCGGCAAGGTTCGCCTGTCGATGAAGGCCGTCGACCAGGCCACCGGCCAGGAAGTCAAGAAGGCTGACGGCGAAGCTGCCGAATAAGCCCTCGACCTATCGAGAGATCGAGGCGCGGAAGGAATAACTTCCGCGCCTTTTTTGTTTTCACCGACGACACGACCGCCCGAGATCCGATCATGACCCGAGAAGCCCTGAAGACCCTTTTTCATCCCTTCGCCACCGACGCGATCCAAACGCCCGGCGAGGGTGAGCGCATACTGTTTCTGGGTGCGGAAGCGGGCAATGCCCTGCCTGACGGGTTTGATGCCGAGATCACGGCCATCCAGCCGTTCCGCCCACTATTCCGCAGCCTGCGCGACAACGCGTTTCCCGAGCCCGAGGGCGAGGATTACGACGGTGCCCTCGTACTCTGCGGCAAGCATCGCGGCGAAAACGAAAACCGCATTGCCGAAGCGCTTGCGCGGGTAAAGGTTGGCGGCCTGATCGTCGTTGCCGGCGGCAAGGAAGACGGTATCGCACCAATTCGCACGATGCTGCTGAAGCTCGGCATCACGCTGGACTACGCGCCGAAGTATCACGGCGTTGCCATCTGGTTCGGCCGGCCGGAGGATGCGTCTGGCGCGATCCAGGCACTGAAAAAAACGGCCGTCACGGTCGATGGTCGCTTCCAGGCCGCTCCTGGCATGTTCTCGCACGACCGCATCGATCCGGGTTCCGAACTTCTGGTAAGCCGCTTCCCGACGGATTTCGATGGCAATGCCGCCGATTTCGGTGCGGGCTGGGGTTATCTTTCGGTGATGCTGGCCGAGCGTTCGCCCCGCGTGAACCGTATCGACCTGTTCGAGGCCGATCACCGGGCGTTGGAATTTGCAAAGCAGAACGTTGCGCACAATTGCCCGGATCTCGAAGCCCGCTTCTTCTGGCAGGATCTGGGAACCGAGCCGCCAAAGGAAAAATACGACCTCGTCATCATGAACCCGCCCTTCCACGAGACGCAGGCTGCGGATCCGGAACTGGGCAAGACGATGATCCGCACGGCTGCGGGCGCGCTGAGAAGCGGCGGAAGGCTTATGCTGGTCGCCAATCGCGGCATGCAATACGAGCCGGTGCTCGAGGAAGCGTTCCGGGAATACGGCGAAACCTGCCGCAACGCCCGCTTCAAGATCCTGTGGGCGAAGAAGTAACGTCACCCCTCAAAATCTAGGATTGCCCGTCCCGACAGCTCGAATGCACACTGAAGTTGCGTTCGAGCTGTCGGGGTTTTTGTATGAAAGGCGTTGTTTCAGCACTTCTGCTCTTGATCGCCACTGAAACGGCGAGCGCCGAAGAGCCGCGCGCCAGTGTTCGCTTGACCTGGGAATGGTTCAACACCGCGGAAACCTATCGCAAATACAAGGTCAAAGGGCCGGATGACCTTCGCATTGCCGCGCATTACTTCCGGCTCGCGGCCAAGAACGGCAACGCTGCGGCAGCATACAAGCTCGGTGAAGCTTATGAGATAGGCTCAGGTGTCCCACTCGATCTTCCGGAAGCGCTCCGCTGGTATCGCCAGTCCGCCGACGCTGGCGACATGCATGCGGAGCTGAAGGTCGGCTGGTTCTATCAGAAGGGCTTGAGCCTGCGGGCTGATCCATCACGGGCTGTCGAATGGTACGAGCGCTCCGCCAGCAAAGGCAACCTGTGGGCCCATCATATGCTGGCCTTCATGTTGATGGACGGGGAGGGGGTCGCAAAGAACCTCGCCCTTGCGCAAAGTTATTTCGAAAAGAGCCTGCCTTTCACGCACGATCACTGGGCGCAGCTGAAGCTGGCGCAGTTGATCCGGTCGAGCGATCCACGTCGCTCCAAAGAACTGCTCAAGCAGTCAGCGAGTGCCGGCAATGCCGACGCGGTCCGGGAATTGAACTCAAATTGAAAGTGCCCGCCGTCCCAGGGATCGCACGCGTCGGATGCTACTGAGCGTCGGACTTGCGCAGTCTGTCGAGGCTTGGCAGTGAGGTGATGCTGTATCCGGCATCGACGTAATGCACTTCGCCGGTCACACCGCGGGAGAGATCCGACAGCAGATAGAGTGCCGATCCGCCGATGTCCTCGATCGTGGCAGTGCGGCGCAACGGCGCGTTCTGCTGGTTCCAGGCGTAGATCGCCCGTGCATCGGAAATCCCGGCGCCGGCAAGCGTGCGCACGGGGCCGGCGGAGATCGTGTTGACGCGGATGTCGTTCGGGCCGAAATCGGCGGCCAGATACCGCACCGAGGCTTCAAGCGCTGCCTTGGCAACGCCCATCACGTTGTAGTTCGGAATGACGCGCTGTGAACCGTTATAGGTCAGCGTCAGCATAGAGCCGCCATCCGGCATCAGGGCTGCGGCGCGCTTGGCGATTTCCGTGAAGGAAAAGCAGGAGATTACCATCGTGCGCGAGAAATTCTCGCGCGTCGTGTCGGCGTAGAGGCCCTTCAGCTCGTTCTTGTCGGAGAAGCCGATGGCATGAACGAGAAAGTCGATCGTGCCCCAGCGTTCGCGCAGCGCTTCAAACGTTGCGTCGACCGACGTGATGTCTTCGACGTCGCAGGGAACCACGAAATCTGAGCCGAGTTCGGCGGCAAGCGGTCTGACCCGCTTGCCAAGCGCCTCACCCTGATAGGTGAAAGCCACTTCCGCACCCTGTGCCGCGACCGCCTTGGCAATTCCCCAGGCGATCGAGTGGTTGTTGGCAACGCCCATGATCAGGCCGCGCTTGCCCTGCATGATCCCGGACATCAAATTATCCGTTATGACGCTGGAAGACGAGCGTAGCGTTGGTGCCGCCGAAGCCGAAGGAGTTGGAGAGCACAGTGTCGATCTTGGCATTGTCGATCCGCTTGCGAACGATCGGCACGCCGTCGAATTCCGGATCCAGCGTCTGGATGTGCGCGCTCTCGCCGATAAAGCGTTCCTGCATCATCAGCAGACCGTAGATCGATTCCTGCACGCCGGCACCGCCGAGCGAGTGGCCGGTCAGCGACTTGGTCGACTGGATGTGCGGGATCTTGTCCTTGAACACTTCGCGGATGGCGCCGATTTCCTTGGAATCGCCAACCGGTGTCGAGGTGCCGTGGGTGTTGATGTAGTCGACCTCACCTTCCACGTTGGCAAGCGCCTGACGCATGCAGCGGATTGCGCCTTCGCCTGATGGTGCGACCATGTCGTAGCCATCGGATGTTGCGCCGTAGCCGGTGAGTTCCGCATAGATCTTGGCGCCGCGCGCCTTGGCATGCTCCAGCTCTTCAAGCACGAGAACGCCTGCACCGCCGGCGATGACGAAACCGTCGCGGTCGGCGTCATAGGCGCGCGAAGCCGTCGCCGGCTGGTCGTTGTACTTGGAGGACATGGCGCCCATCGCGTCGAACAGGTTCGACATGGTCCAGTCGAGGTCTTCGTGGCCGCCGGCGAACATCACGTCCTGCTTGCCCCACTGGATCATCTCCGCGGCATTGCCGATGCAATGCGCAGACGTCGAGCAGGCCGAC
This sequence comes from Rhizobium sp. Leaf306, assembly GCF_001423425.1. Lineage (GTDB taxonomy): Bacteria > Pseudomonadota > Alphaproteobacteria > Rhizobiales > Rhizobiaceae > Neorhizobium > Neorhizobium soli. The sequence goes on along the minus strand of NZ_LMNX01000001.1, from coordinate 1,323,555 downwards.
GAGATCGAGTAGTTGACGCCGTGGATCTTGAACCAGGTCGCAAGCGTTGCCGACGCCGTCGAAGACATCGCCTTCGGCACGGCAAAAGGACCGATCCGCTTCGGGCTGTTGTTCTTGATCGTCGTCTCGGCCGCTTCGATCAGGGTGCGGGTGGAAGGACCGCCCGAACCCATGATGATGCCGGTGCGCTCGTTCTCGCTGTAATCCTTTTCCTCAAGTCCGGAATCGGCCAGCGCCTGCTTCATCGCCACATGGTTCCACGCTCCACCCTGGGAGAGGAAGCGCATGGCGCGGCGATCGACGAGTTCCGTCGTATCGATGTTGGGCTTGCCCCAGACCTGGCACTTGAAGCCGTGCTCGGCGAAATCCGGCGAGAAAGAAATACCGGACTTTGCCTGCCGCAGGGACTCGGTGACTTCGGCTGCGTCGTTACCGATCGAGGACACGATACCGAGCCCAGTGACAACTACCCGTCTCATTTCATCAAACCTTTGTTGTTTTCGACAGCTGCGCTTTTCAAGCAGTTCAGGCGGTCTTTTCCTTGGACAGACCCACGCGGAGGTCCGTCGCCTGATAGATGGTCTCGCCATCGGCCTTCAGCCAGCCGTCGGCGGTGCCCAGCACGAGGCGACCCCTCATGACGCGCTTGAAGTCGATGCCATATTCCAGAAGCTTGGTGTCCGGGCGGATCATGCCCTTGAACTTCACTTCGCCGGTCGAAAGCGCCATGCCGCGGCCGGGTTCACCCAGCCAGCCCAGGAAGAAGCCGGTCAGCTGCCACATGCCGTCAAGGCCAAGGCAGCCCGGCATGATCGGGTTGCCTTCGAAATGGCAGGGGAAATACCAGTCGTCCGGACGCACGTCGTATTCAGCGCGGATGTAACCCTTGTCGAAGGCGCCGCCGGTTTCCGAGATCTCCGTGATCCGGTGGACCATCAGCATGGGCGGCAACGGCAGCTGCGCATTGCCGGGACCAAACAGATCACCGTGGGCGCAAGAGAGGATTTCTTCGTAGCTGAAGCTGGACTGTCTGGTGGACATGAATTTCCGTTTCCCCCCGTTTGAAGCTTTTGTTTCCCAAGCTTTAGAGCAATATGGGCCGAAATTGAAGTCTTGCCATGAAAACACAGGTGCTGTCTGGGGAAGACTGCAGCTGCGGAAGCATCGCATTCAGGTCCGCATATAGGAAGCGGAGAGCGCAAACCAGTGGTAAAACACCGAAAATTAGCGTTTTTGCCGACCGCGGAAGGACGTGCTAAGGGACACTATTGAAAGAATTCATCTTAAAAGTTATATCGGAAATCAGATTAGATCCCGTGTGACGAAACGGTTGGAGCCGAAGCACATATGGCGGATGCCATGCCGAACATCGAGATTAGATTGCGCCATTGCGGCCTTCGACCGACGAGGCAGCGCGTCGCGTTGGCGGATCTGTTGTTTGCAAAGGGTGATCGGCATCTGACGGTCGAGGAACTGCACGCGGAAGCCACGGAAGCCGGCGTGCCGGTCTCGCTCGCCACCGTCTATAATACCCTCCACCAGTTTACCGAGGCAGGCCTCATCCGCGTTCTCGCGGTGGAGAGCGCACGCACCTATTTCGACACCAATATTTCCGATCACCATCACTTCTTTGTCGAAGGGCGCAACGAGGTTTTGGATATCCCGATCAGCAATCTCGAAATCGGCAATCTCCCGGATGCGCCCGAGGGCATGGAAATCGCCCATGTCGACGTCATCATCCGGCTGCGCGAAAAGCGCGGCTAATCCTTGGCCTTGCCCTTGATCGCCTCGTCTGCCGGTCGCCCCGGACGTGACTTGTAGCGTGGCAGCGTCCAGCCGTAATGGATCGCGCCGCCCCGCAAGGCGAAGGCGACACATACCCCAAAGCCTGAACTGACATATTGCGGAAAACCGAGCGCTTGTGCCGCCGTGAACGCGGCCGCGCCGGCGATCGCGGCCGTGATATAGATTTCCGAGCGCAGCAGCACGGAAGGCTCGTTTGCGAGAAGATCGCGCAGGATCCCGCCGAATGCCGCCGTCAGCGCGCCGGTGATGATCGCGATCGTGGGTGATCCGGTCGCGGCCAGGCCCTTGGCCGCACCCAGCACGGTGTAAGCGGCAAGGCCCACCGCATCGAGCCAGATCAGCAAGCGATAGCGCCATTCGACCCGGTGTGCCGTCAGGTAGACGAGAACGCCGGTTACGACGCAGATCAGGATATAGGTCGGGTCGAGAACCCAGAAGACCGGGGTACGGCCAAGAATGATGTCACGCACCGTGCCGCCGCCGAGCCCGGTCACGGCTGCAAAGAACAAAAACCCGATGAGATCGAGCTCCTTTCTTGATGCCGCAAGCGCACCGGTTGCGGCAAACACCGCGATGCCGGCATAATCGAGGATCATCAGCAGGGACATTCCATTCTCCAGCGTCGCGCAAGTGCATTGCTCTAGATGATCACGCTAACGACAGCAACGGCATCTCCGGCCAGGTCCGATGATGTCATGAACAGATGATTTGAGAATATGGGTAGGTGCGGTGAATAAGGTCTTGATACTTCTGGTCGCTCTCGTCCTGCTGCCGACCTTCGCGTCAGCCCAGCAGAAACTGTTCAGCGATCCGGAAGTCACGGAAAAGAGCCATTTCCAGAAAACCTGCGGAAAAGTCGAGTTCGGTCCGGGCTTCGTCAAACGTTTCGACATCAACAATGATGGCATAACGGACGTCGTCACCGATCACAGCGACCTGACGTGCGACGGCGTTCGCGGCCCCAAATGCAATGCAGATGGCTGCCCGCAGAACTTCTACGTCCAGGCGAAGGAGGGCGGCTATATCATGATCGCCACCGCCCAGATCTATGGCTACGATTTCGTCCAGTATTTCGGCAACATGGTGTTCATGCTGCAGATGCATCCGCGGTTCTGCGAGCGCACCGATGCCGCGCCCTGCGTCATGCGGGTCCGCGTCCGCGGCGGCCGTTTCGTGACGATCTCGAAACAGTAATCACGGCCCCTTTAGGGATCAGGGCGCCTTGATGCTGTCGATACGGCCCGCGAACCTATAGCCGAGAACGGCCATCCACTCCCGTGCAGCCGTCGCCGTCAGCTGCGCATTGAGCGCCGGCTGGGTAAAATCGAGCTTGGCGGCTACGATGCCGCTGGTGCGAAAGTCGGTCGGCCACGGGCGAACCTGAATGCCCGCCTTCTGAAACAGGGCGACGGAACGGGGCATGTGGAAGGCCGAGGTGATCAGCGCGCAATCGCTGAAACCCTGCTGTTTCAGGATGTCGGCCGTATTCTGCGTATTCTCGTAGGTGGTGCGCGACGTGTTTTCCTTCACTACCCGGTCCGGCGCTATGCCGAAGGCTGTGAAGAAGCGTTCGGACGCTTGCGCTTCGCCTTCATAGACGCCGCTGAACGACCCGTCGCCGCCGGAAATCAGGATGCGCGACTGCGGAAATTGCAGCGCCAGCCGACCCGCTTCGATAAAGCGGTCCGCCGCCTGGTTGAATTCGATGCCACCCCGCGCCGCCGTCACCTCGCTCTCGAAGGCGCCGCCGAGAATGATCATGCAGGAGAGGTCGGCAGGATCGGTTGCCGGCTTCGGGTAGCGAGCTTCGAGGGACTGCAGCGCCAAAGCGCCCGCCGTCGTATAGAGCGTCACGAACAGGGTGAGCGCGCACAGAAGTGCCGAGATGCCGGAAAGCTTCCGCAGGCCGAAAAGTCCGAAGAGAGCGGCAAGGGCCGAAAGCAGGAAGGCGATGGAAAGCGGCTGTGCGAGCAGCCAGATCAGCTTGGAAATAAAAAACATGGACCGTCGTCTGTTTGAGTCCCGGCCAGTCTATCCTGTCGCGGGCCGATGGTGAACGCGGCAACGGTCACTCTGTCTTGAGATAGTCTTCAACGCCGCGCGCCGCAGCAAGGCCCGTGGCAAAGCAGGCGGTCAGAAGATAGCCGCCGGTCGGCGCCTCCCAGTCGAGCATCTCGCCGGCTGCGAACAGACCGGGACGCCGCTTGAGCATATAGCCGCTATCGAGCTCGTCCCAGGCAATGCCACCGGCCGTCGAGATCGCTTCCGCAATCGGGCGGGGGCGAAGCAGCGGGATCGGCAGGGACTTGATCGCCCGCGCCAGATCCTCCGGCGGCATCCGGTTCACATCCGGTATCAGTTCGCGCAGCAGGGCCGCCTTGACGCCGTCGAGGCCTGCACCCTTGCGCAACCGGTTGGAAAAGCTTGCTTTGACATCCTGCCGCGAGAGATCGCGCACGAGACGCTCGACGCTTCGGCCCGGCATCAGGTCGACATCAAGCACCGCCTGGCCATCCCTGTTGATCAACTCACGCAGGACTGCCGAATGCGCATAGACAAGGCTGCCTTCGATCCCGTGTTTCGAGATCACGAACTCGCCCTGATACGTGCCCGCATCCGATCGCGTCGAGACGGATTTGAGCGGTGCTCCAGAAAACCGCTCGACGAACACGTCGCTCCACGCAACGTCGAAGCCGCAATTGGCAGCCTGGAGCTCGGATATCGCAATCCCCTCGGCCTTCAGCCACGGCACCCATGCCGCATCCGAACCGAGCCTTGGCCAGCTTGCGCCCCCGAGCGCCAGAATGACGGCGTCCGGGCGAATGAGAAGGTCGCCATCAACAGTTTCGAATCTGTAACCGCCGCCTTCGAACCCCGTCCAGCGATGGCGCGTCTTCAGCACGACACCCTGCTTGTCCAGGCGGCTAAGCCAGGCGCGCAGCAGTGGCGATGCCTTCATGGCAACCGGAAAAACCCGGCCCGACGTTCCGACGAATGTTTCCGTCCCGAGCTCCTGTGCCCAGGCGCGAACATCCGACGGTGTGAACGCGTCAAGCGCCGGTTGTATCCGCGACGAAGACAAGCCGAAGCGACCGGCAAACCGGGCAAAATCCTCCGCATGGGTGATATTGAGCCCGGACTTTCCGGCCAGCAGAAACTTCCGCCCGAAGGTCGGCATCGCCTCGTAAACGGTCACCGAAAATCCTGCGGCGGAAAGATGCTCCGCCGCCATCAGTCCCGCCGGCCCACCGCCTATGATCGCAACCTGTCTGCTCATGATCTCCGGTTACGGCAGATCACCCCGTTTTGCCATAGCCCCCAGCCGTTGGTGTCGTCACGGTCACCGCTTCGCCCGCCTCGATCACCGTCTGGGCACAGCCCGGAAGTGTCTCGATCGAGCCGTCGAGCCTGCGCACGGTGGTGATGCCAAGCTCTCCCTCTCCGCCGCCGTCAAGGCCGTGCGGGTGAAGCGTTCGATGCGAGGAGAGGATGGCGCAATCCATCGTTTCGAGAAACCGGATCGTCCGCTTCGTGCCGTCGCCTGCCGCAAACTGCCCCTGTCCGCCGGAATTGTCGCGGATGTGGAAATCTTCGAGCAGCACCGGATAGCGCGTCTCCAGGATTTCCGGGTCGGTGAGACGCGAGTTGGTCATGTGCACATGGACAGCGTCGGTGCCCGCAAAACCGCTGCCGTCGTTGAAACGACCTGCCGGCGAACCGGAGCACAGCGTCTCGTAATACTGGTAGGTGGCGTTGCCGAAGGTCAGGTTGTTCATCGTGCCCTGGCTTGCCGCGATGGCACCCAGCGCGCCGAACAGCGCATTCGTCACGTGCTGCGACGTCTCGACATTGCCGGCAACGACCGCTGCCGGATATTGCGGCTTGAGCATCGAACCATCTGGCACGATGATCCGGATCGGCTTCAGGCACCCGGCATTCATCGGGATTGAGCTCTCCACCATCACGCGGAACACGTAAAGAACAGCTGCGCGCGTCACCGGTTCGGGTGCGTTGAAATTGTTCTTCTTCTGCTCGCTGGTGCCGGTAAAATCGACCGTCGCCTCGCGCTTTTGCCTGTCGATGGTGATCTTGACCTTGATCGTGCTGCGCTGGTCGGTGGCATAGGAGAACTCTGCGTCGCCAAGTTTTTCCAGCACGCGGCGAACGCTTTCCTCCGCATTGTCCTGCACGTGGCCCATATAAGCCTGCACGACATCCAGCCCGAACTGCGCGATCATCCGGCGCATTTCGTAGACGCCCTTTTCATTGGCCGCGATCTGCGCTCTCAGGTCTGCGACGTTCTGAGCGACGTTGCGGGCAGGGTAGGGATGGTCGGACAGGAGGTTGGTGATGCCCGCCTCGTCGAACCGGCCGCGGTCGACCAGAAGCACGTTGTCGAACAGCACGCCTTCCTCATCCACTGTCGTTGCCAGCGGCGTCATCGATCCCGGCGCGGTCCCGCCGACATCGGCATGGTGACCGCGCGAGGCGACGTAGAACAGGATTTTCTCACCCGCGTCATCGAATACCGGTGTGACCACGGTAATATCGGGCAGATGCGTGCCACCATTGTAAGGCGCGTTCAACGCAAACACGTCGCCGGGACGGATCTTGCCCCGGTTCTGCGCGATGATGCTTTCGACGGAGCGGTCCATCGATCCGAGATGAACCGGCATATGCGGTGCATTGGCGACCAGAGCGCCGTTCTCGTCGAACACGGCGCAGGAGAAATCCAGTCGTTCCTTGATGTTGACGGACGACGCCGTGTTCTGCAGCGTCACGCCCATCTGCTCGGCAATCGACATGAACAGGTTGTTGAAGACCTCAAGCAGAACCGGATCGGCCTGGGTGCCGACAGCCTTGCCACGCGACAACGTGACGATGCGCTTTAGGACCACGTGGTTGAGCCGGGTCACTTCGAATGCCCAGCCATCCTCGATCACGATGGTCTGGTGCGGCTCGACGATCAGGCAGGGACCGTTTGCCCGCGCGCCGGGTCTGATGTCGGCACGGCGATAGACAGGTGCCTCGCGCCATGCGCCGGTGGAATAGAAACGCGTGCGCTCCGCAGCCGTTGGAGCCGCGTCGTCCAGCGCAAACTCGGGCTCCGATGCATCGGCACCGCCACCGATCGCCTCGACCTCGTAGGCCTCGAAGATGATCTCGCGGTTTTCGAAGATAAAGCCGAACTGCTTCCGGTGGACAGTCTCGAACGCGGCCGTCATCTCCCCGGCATCTGTCACCGCGACCGAGAGGGTCGTATCCGTTCCCTGATAGCGAAGATGAGCACGGTGTAGCACCTCGGTCTGCGCTTGAGCCACGCCCTGCGAACCCATTTCGGCGAGCACGCTTGTCGACATTTCGTCGCGTACCGGGTCGAGCGACGCCAATGCTTCGGAAAGCGGCCGCGAAACCGTCCGTTGGCGGGTAGCGCGGATATCGGCGAGACCCATCCCGTAGGCAGACAGGATACCGGAAAACGGATGGATCAGGACCGTCGAGATACCGAGCGCGTCCGCTGTCAGGCAGGCGTGCTGACCACCGGCGCCACCGAAACAGGTCAGCGCGTAATGCGTGACATCGTAGCCGCGCTGGACACTGATTTTTTTGACGGCATTGGCCATGTTCTCGACCGCGATGGCAAGAAAGCCATCCGCCACCTGTTCCGGCGTGCGGCCATCGCCGACCACCGTCGCCATCTCCTCGAAGGCTTTCCGCACGGCACCGGCATCCAGTGGCTCGTCGCGGTTTGGCCCGAAAATCCTAGGGAAGAGTTCTGGTGAAAGCTTGCCCAGCATCACGTTCGCATCGGTGACGGTAAGCGGTCCGCCGCGGCGATAGGCCTTCGGGCCGGGATTGGCGCCGGCGGAATCCGGGCCGACGCGGAACCGACCGTTTTCGAAATGCAGGATAGAGCCCCCGCCGGCCGCGACCGTGTGGATCGACATCATCGGCGCGCGCATCCGCACGCCAGCGACTTCGGTCTCGAACGAACGTTCAAGCTCTCCGTCATAGTGCGAAACATCGGTGGACGTGCCGCCCATGTCGAAGCCGACCATTCTGTCGAACCCGGCAAGTCGCGAGGTTTCGACCGCGCCAACGACGCCGCCGGCCGGGCCTGACAGGATTGCGTCCTTGCCCTGAAACAGTCGTGCCGCGGTAAGGCCCCCAGACGACTGCATGAACATCAGCTGCGGTCCCTCAGAACCGGCAGTCTCCGCATCCGTGCCAAGCTCGCTCGCCACCTGATCGACGTAACGGCGCAGGATCGGTGAGAGATAGGCGTCGACGACGGTCGTGTCGCCGCGGCCGACCAGCTTGATCAGTGGCGAAACCTCATGGCTGACCGAGACCTGAGCAAAGCCGATCTCGCGGGCGATCGTTGCAACGAGCTGTTCATGAGCCGGATAACGATAGGCATGCATGAAGACGATAGCGATCGCACGGTAGCCCGCATCGAACTGCGCCTGAAGGTCCGCGCGCACCGTCGCCTCGTCCGGCTCCGCCTCGACTTCTCCGTCGGCACGCACGCGTTCTTCGACTTCCACGACCGCCGTGTAGAGCAGTTCGGGCTTCACGATCTTCTTGGCAAAGATGTCGGTTCGGGCCTGATAACCGATCGCCAGCGCATCTTTGAAGCCGCGTGTGGTGACGAGAAGCGTCCGCTCGCCCTTGCGCTCCAGCAGCGCATTGGTGGCGACGGTCGTTCCCATTTTAACAGCGCCGACCAGTTCGGCCGGAATAGGTTGCCCAGCTTCGACCTGCAGCAACTCGCGAATGCCCTGCACGGCAGCATCGCGATAGGCTTCGGGATTTTCCGAAAGGACCTTGTGGGCCACAAGTGTCCCATCCGGCTTGCGCCCAACGATATCGGTAAATGTGCCGCCGCGGTCGATCCAGAAATCCCACTTGTCCTGCGCCATGCAATGCCCCCGTAACGATCGATTTGAGGCCACGAGAACATTTCGTCGATAAAACGTCAATGATCGATTGACAGGAAAATGCCCAGTACGGCATCATGCCTTTATAACAGGCAAAGTGGCCAGAAGAGCCGCGCCGCAAAGGCAACCGAGGGGAAGCCATATGAGCGATCTACGCATTCTTGTGCGGAGGGCAAACTGTGTCCACCGTTGATCCACGCCACAGCATCTTCCCCGAATGGCTCCGTAAAGGGTTGGACGGTTTGTACCTCGTGTCCGGCTGGCTGGCCGGGCTTTTCCTGATTGCGATCTTCCTCATCATGCTCGCGCTTTCCGCAGGTCGCCCGCTTGGGATAGACGTTCCGGCCGGCGACGATTTCGCATCCTGGGCAATGGCGGCGTCTGCCTTCCTCGGTCTCGCCCATACATTCCGCTCCGGCGAAATGATCCGCGTCGGCTTGCTGGTGGAAAGGTTCACCGGCCGTACCCGCCAGATGGTCGAGATTTTTGCCCTGCTGGTTGGGTCCGCCGCTGCCCTCTATTTCGCCTGGTACGCTTTCGACATGAACGTCACGTCGTGGCGGTTCAACGATCTTGCCCAAGGCGTCATCGCCATGCCGCTGTGGATCCCCCAGATCGGTTTTTCCGGCGGCCTGATCATCCTCGCTGTCGCCATGACGGACGAGCTTCTGCATGTGCTTTTCGGCGGGGCACCCCGCTATGAAAAGCCGCCTGCGGAAACGGCCGAAGAAGTAATTGAACGCGCAATGCAGAGCGGGGCCTGACGCATGGGAACGATTGAACTCGTTGAAATCGCCGGCGTCGTCCTCGTCGCGCTGCTGGCGCTTCTGGCCGCCGGAGTCTGGATCGGCTTCTCGCTGCTCATCTGCGGCCTGATTGCCATGCTTTTCGTGCCGGGCATCCCGTTTGGCGCGGTGCTGGCCACCAACTCCTGGAGCAACGGCGCGTCCTGGTCGCTGGCGGCGCTGCCGCTGTTTGTCTGGATGGGCGAAATCCTTTTCAGGACAAAGCTGTCCGAAGAGATGTTCCGGGGTTTGGCACCCTGGCTTGGCTGGCTCCCGGGCAGGCTCATGCATGTCAACGTTCTCGGATGCGGCCTGTTCGGCTCGATCTCAGGTTCCTCGGCTGCAACCACGGCAATGATTGCCAAGATCGCCCTGCCGGAATTGAAGAAGCGCGGCTATGACGAAATGGTCAGTCTCGGCTCGCTGGCCGGTGCCGGCACGCTCGGCATTCTCATTCCGCCGTCGATCACCATGGTCGTCTATGCGGTCGCCGCCAACGTTTCGATCATCCAGATCTTCCTCGCCGGATTCCTGCCGAGCCTGATCGTGATGGTCCTCTATTGCGGCTATATCGTCGTCTGGTCGCTGCTCAACCCCGACAAGCAGCCGCCTGCGCCGCCGAAAATGAGCTTCAAAGAAAAACTGAAGGAATCGGCCAATCTCATTCCGGTCAGCCTTCTGATCATCCTCGTCTTCGCAACACTGTTGCTCGGCTGGGCCACAGCGACAGAATGTGCGGCCTGGGGTGTGGCCGGCTCGCTCGCCATTGCCGCCTGGTCGAAAACGCTCAGCTGGAAGTCCTTCTGGGACAGCGTCATGGGTGCGACACGTCTCACCTGCATGATCATGCTGATCCTGACGGGTGCCGGCTTCATGTCGATCGCCATGGGATATACCGGCATTCCGAACGCGCTGGCTGCCTGGGTCGATAGCTTCAACCTCAGCCCTTACGCGCTGATCGCGGTGCTGACGATCATGTATATTCTGCTTGGTGCGGCACTGGATGGTCTTTCGATGATCGTCCTCACCACGGTTGTCGTTTTGCCGATGATCCAGCAGGCCGGCTTCGACCTCGTCTGGTTCGGCATCTTCCTGGTGCTGATCGTCGAGATGGCGGAGGTCTCTCCGCCCGTGGGCTTCAATCTCTTCGTCCTGCAGACGATGAGCGGGCGCGATAGCCTCACGGTGGCAAAAGCCTCGCTGCCATTCTTTTTCCTGCTTGTGGCGACCGTCGCCATCATTACGGTTTTCCCGGAAATCGTGATGGTTCTGCCGAAAATGGCATTCCCGGGTTAATCACAAAGAGGGAACTGAAAATGAAGGTCACTGGAAAACTCGCCCGCCTCGGCATTGCCGCAGCCGCGCTCCTCGCGTCCACAGCATCGTCTTTCGCAGCCAACTGGGTCCTGCCGTCCGCCTATCCACCGACCAACTACCATGTCGAGAACCTCAACCAGTTCGCCAAGGACATCGATGCGGCCACTAAGGGTGAGCTGAAGATCACCGTTCATCCGAATGCCTCCCTCTTCAAGGCCCCCGATATCAAGCGCGCGGTCCAGACCGGCCAGGCGCAGGCGGGCGAAGTGCTGCTGTCGCTGCACGAAAACGAAAACCCGGTCTTCGGGATCGACGTCGTGCCGTTCCTCGCCACCAGCTTCGAACAGTCCAAGAAGCTTTACACAGCGTCGAAGCCCGCTATCGAACAGGCGCTCGACAAGCAGGGCCTGAAGCTCCTCTACACCACGCCATGGCCGCCACAGGGCCTCTTCACCAAGAAGGACGTCAACACCGTCGCCGACCTGAAGGGTCTGAAGTGGCGCGCGTATAATGTCGGCACATCGCGTATTGCGGAACTGGTCGGCGCCCAGCCGGTCACCGTCCAGGCTGCCGAACTGCCGCAGGCTCTGGCAACCAGTGTCGTCGATGGCTTGATGACCTCCAGCGCCACTGGCGTCGACAGCAAGATCTGGGAATCACTGACCCACTACTATGACACCCAGGCCTGGATCCCGAAGAACGTCATCTTCGTCAACAAGGCTGCGTTCGCAGCCCTCGACGCCGCCACGCAGAAAGCCGTGACGGATGCGGCTGCGGCTGCAGAAACCCGCGGCTGGTCGATGGCCGCCGAGAAGACGGCGTCCTACATGGAAACGCTGAAGAAGAACGGCATGCAGGTTCTGGAACCAAGCGCCGAACTGAAGACCGGTCTTTCCGAAATCGGCGCCAAGCTGACCGAGGATTGGTCGAAGAAAGCCGGCGCAGATGGCGCCGCCATTCTGGACGCCTACAAGAAGATGTGATTTCGGAAGCGCCGTGGCAATCGTGCCGCGGCGCCCTCTCATTCCGGAGAAGCTCATGTCCGAACCGATAGACACTGTTGGCCCGATCGTTTCTTCGGAACACCTGGCGAGCGGCGCGCTGCCGGCTCTGTCCGAAATCGAGTTCGGCCTCACCATGCTCAATCATGCGTTCAGCCGCTGGATGGTGCGCTGCATGGCGGCATCCGGAGTGCCTGACCTTTCAACCGTCGACATTCTCGTCCTGCACAACGTCAACAGCCGCAACAAACCGAAGACGCTGGCCGATATCGCGCTCGTCCTCAATATCGAAGACACCCACGTCGTGACCTACGCGCTCAAAAAGCTGGAACGGCTGAAGCTGATCAAGTCCGGCAGACGCGGCAAGGAAAAGCTGGTCATGGTGACGGAAGCGGGCGCTGCCGCCTGTGCCCGCTACAAGGCGATGCGTGAAAGCCTGCTCGTCAAATCCGTTTTGGCAACCGAAGTGTCCGCAGACTCCTTGTCGGATGTCGCCGCCCGCCTTCGCGCCCTGTCCGGCCATTACGATCAGGCCGCCCGCGGCGCCGCGTCTCTCTAGCGACAAAACGCTAGCCCAAAAGCGCTCTCGTCAGCGGGTGGTTCGGATCGGATAGCCCGTCCAGAACCGTGAAATGGTTTCTGTCCGGCTCCTCGACGGCTTCGGTCTCGGCCCCCAGACCCTTCCAGATATTGGCGAGCAGGGCGTTCTGTCGAAGGAATTCCGAGCGCTCGTTGCCACCCACCCAGCAGGTGAGGCGCGTGTTCGGCAGGGGTTCCAGCAAGGCCGGGCTTTCGCGCTGCGCCTCGTCAGGATCGATCCGCTGCTTCTCGTTCATCTTCGTCTTCATGATCGGGCGAAGGTCATGCACGCCTGAGATCGACACCGTGTTGACGATGCGGTCTCGGACGGTCTCTGCGAGTGGCGACGTGGTGGTGATCATCCGCGTCACCAGATGCCCGCCCACCGAATGCCCGGCAAGCCGTATCGGCGCGTCCACCAGATCTGCTGCGGCCGTGATGGCCTGGCCGATCTCGCGGGTGATTTCAGCGATCCGGTTTTCCGGCGCAAGCGTATAGGCGGGGAGTGCCACCGCATATCCGCTTTCCAGCGCGCCATGGGCAAAATGCGACCAGTAGCTGTTGTCGAGCGCGATCCAGAAGCCGCCATGGACATAGACGACGAGGCCTGCCGGCTTTCCGGCGGGCAGCAAGAGATCGAACCGGTTGCGCGGATTGTCGCCATAGGCAATGTCGAGCTTCGCACGTCCTTCGGCCACCAGCGTTTCGCGGTACAGTCTTGCCGGTTCCACCCAGGCCGCTGGCCAACGATCGCCCTTTGGAATGTTCGGGCCATTGGCATAGGCGTCGTCCCAGTCGATGATCCCGTGGCGCATGTGATTGTCCCATGATTGATCCGGCTAGCGTCATAACCCGCCCCCGGTGTCGCTGGAAAGCCTGCGTTTGTCTCCGCAGACATCGCCTCGTTGGCATAGTTTGCTTTGTGATGCTTTTTGCGCTTGCACGCGGTGGAAGTTTGCCGGCGAATGTGGAAGGTAACGGTTTCACCGCCATCGACGGATTGGCGGAGCAGGGGATAAAAAAGGGGAGAATGACGATGAAGAAAATCCTGGCAGCCGCCACGATGGCACTCGGCCTCGGCGCATCCGGTCTGGCCATCGCAGAACCGCTCAAGATCGGCATGATCACCACGCTATCCGGCGGCGGTGCAGGCCTCGGTGTCGATACGCGCGACGGCTTCATGCTGGCCATCAAGCAGTCCGGCAACAAGGATATCACCGTCGTCACCGAGGATGATGCGCAGAAGCCGGAACTCGCCGTCCAGATCGCCGACAAGATGATCCAGAGCGACAATGTCGACCTGCTCACCGGCATCGTCTGGTCGAACCTCTTGATGGCCGTCGTTCCAGGCGCGGTCGCGCAGGACAAGTTCTACGTCTCAACCAATGCCGCACCCGCAGCGCTCGCCGGTGCCGGCTGCAACAAACTGTATTTCAACGCTGCCTATCAGAACGACAATCTTCATGAAGCTGTCGGCGAATATGCCAACAAGTCCTACAAGAAGATGTTCATCCTGGCGCCGAACTATCCGGCGGGCAAGGATTCGCTCACCGGCTTCAAGCGCTATTACAAGGGCGAGCTGGCGGGCGAGGTCTATACCAAGGTTGGCCAGACCGATTACGCCGCCGAAATCGCCCAGATGCGGGCATCGGGTGCAGACGGCATCTTCGTCTTCCTGCCGGGCGGCATGGGCATTTCCTTCATGAAGCAGTTTGCCCAGTCGGGTGTGAAGATCCCGGTCATGGGCCCGGGCTTCTCCTTCAGCCAGGATGTGTTGCCGGCGATCGGCGATGCGGCGCTCGGCGCCAAGGCATCGGGGCAGTGGGCTCCGGATTTCGATACCGACGTCAGCCGCAAATTCGTCACCGACTTCAAGGCCGAATACAATCGCCTGCCGTCCATCTATGCGCTTCAGGCCTATGATGCCGGCCAGCTGATCGCGTCGGCCGCTGCCAAGGCAGATGTCAAGGATACCGAGGCCTTCCGCGCCGAACTTCTGAAAGCCGATATCAAGTCGCCGCGTGGGAAGTTCAAGTTCAACACCAACCAGCATCCGATCCAGGATATCTACCTGACGGAAGTGGTGAAGAAGGACGGCGTTCTGACCAACAAGACGGTCGAGAAGATCTTTGCCGATCATGGCGACGCCTACGCCAAAGACTGCAAGATCTAAGGGAAGCATGTGACCATCTCGCTTGCTCTCGAGCAGCTGCTGAACGGTATCCAGCTCGGCGTCATGTTGTTTCTCATGTCTGCCGGGCTGACGCTGATCTTCGGCGTCATGGGCCTGATCAATCTCGCCCATGGCTCGCTCTACATGGTCGGCGCCTTCGCCTGCGCGGCCGTTGCAGCATTGACCGGGTCGTTCTGGCTCGGTCTCGTCGCCAGCCTTGCCTGTGCGGCGGCAGCCGGTGCCATCGTCGAACTCCTGGTCATCCGCAGGCTCTATGACCGCGATCATCTCGATCAGGTGTTGGCGACGTTTGCACTGATCCTGATCTTTTCCGAAGGCACCCGCTGGCTGTTTGGCTCCTTCCCGCTTTATCTCGATATTCCGCCGTTGCTGCAGGGCGCGGTCGCTCTGCCGGGGGATGCAACCTATCCCGTCTACCGCTTGGCGATCATCGCTGTCGGTGCCTTGGTGGCGCTCGGCCTTTACCTGCTGATCGGCAAGACCCGGCTCGGCATGCGCATCCGGGCCGGCGAAAGCGACCGCGAGATGATCGGCGCGCTCGGCGTCGATATCCGCACGCTCTATACGCTGGTCTTTGCACTGGGCTCGGCTCTGGCCGGGCTTGCCGGCGCAATCGTCGGCCCGCTGCAATCTGTCCAGGTCGGCATGGGCGAACCGGTCCTCATCCTCGCCTTCGTGGTGATCGTCATCGGCGGCATCGGGTCGATCAAGGGTGCGCTCATTGGCGCGCTGCTTGTCGGTATCACCGATACGCTCGGCCGGCTTCTTTTGCCGCAACTGCTGACCCTGTTCATGGATCCGTCCCAGGCGGGCATGATCGGCGGCGCTGCGGCATCCATGCTGATCTATGTGGTCATGGCCGTGATCCTGTCGGTAAAACCTCGCGGCCTGTTTCCGCCAGCACATGCATGAAGGCCGTTCAACGATGGTGCTGACCCGCGAAAACGCAGTCAATCTCACGCTGGCCGTCCTGCTGCTCGCCGTGCCCCTGGCCGCGAGTGCGCTCGGCCAGCCGTTCTACATAACCCTTGCGACCCGGATCGCCATTCTGGCGCTGGCAGCGCTCGGCCTCAATCTTGCGCTCGGCCTCGGCGGCATGGTGTCGTTCGGCCACGCAGCCTTTTTCGGCATCGGAGGCTATGCGGCCGGCATTCTTGCAAGCCACGCGCTATCAGGCGAACCGCTTCTGTTCGATCTCTCGGGCACGGCGCAGATGCCGATCATCTGGCTGGTCGCGGTCATCGCAGCCGGTCTGGTGGCGCTCGCCATCGGCGCGCTCAGCCTGCGAACGTCAGGCGTCTATTTCATCATGATCACGCTCGCCTTCGCGCAGATGGTCTATTACTTCGCGATATCCTGGCCGGCTTACGGTGGCGAGGATGGGCTTTCGATCGCGGTGCGCAACCAGTTTCCGGGCACCAACACGATGCGCCCGCTCAATTTCTTCTTCGTCGCATATGCCGTTCTGCTGGCCGGCATCGGCCTTTTCGCGCTGATCCGTGCGTCGCGGTTCGGTGCGGCGCTGGTTGCCACCCGCCAGAACGAGATTCGCGTTGCCGCCCTCGGCATAGACCCCTATCGTATCCGGCTCGCAGGTTTCGTCATCTCGGCCATGATCACGGCCCTTGCCGGCGCTCTCTACGCAGATCTCAACCGCTTCGTCAGCCCGTCCATGCTCGCCTGGCACATGTCGGGCGAACTCATCGTCCTGATCATTCTCGGCGGCACCGGCCGGCTGTTCGGGCCGCTGGCAGGGGCAGCCCTTTATGTGGCGTTCGAGTTCGCGCTGGGAGGCCTCACCGAACGCTGGCAGTTCTTCCTCGGTCTCATCCTTCTCGGCGTGGTTCTGTTTGCCCGCGGCGGATTGCTGGGCCTTCTTGCCGGGAAGACGAAACATGGTTGAGCCGGTCCTGCAAATAGACAATCTCGTCAAGAGCTTCGGCGCGCTTCGAGCCACCGACGGCATCACGCTCGACCTGAAGCCGGGCGAAATCCACGCACTGATCGGTCCAAACGGTGCCGGAAAATCGACCCTGATTCACCAGATCTGCGGCACGCTCAAGCAGGATAGCGGCACGATCCGCCTCGCGGGTGAAGACATCGGCGCACTGAGTGCTGCCGCTCGCGCCCGACGGGGGCTCGGTCGCACGTTTCAGGTGTCGTCGCTGGCGCCGGAGTTTTCAGCGCTGCGTAATGTCATGCTGGCGGTTCAGGCGAGGCAGGGGTCGAGTTTCGGTTTCTTCCGACCTGTCATGCGCGACAGATCGCTGATCGATCCTGCGATGGCGATCCTCGAGCGCGTGGGTCTGTCCGACCGGGCACGCCTGCCGGCGGCCGAGCTTTCCCACGGCGAGCGCCGCCAGCTGGAGATCGCCATGGCGCTGGCCCTGCAATCGAAGGCTCTGCTTCTCGACGAGCCGATGGCGGGAATGGGGCCGGAAGGTTCGAAACGGCTTACAGGCTTTCTCGATACGCTGCGCCAGGAAGCACCGATCCTGCTTGTGGAACATGATATGGATGCCGTCTTCGCGCTGGCCGACCGGATTTCGGTTCTGGTCTACGGCCGCATCATCGCAACCGGCACGGTTGAGGATATAAGGCGCGATCCGGCGGTCCGTACCGCCTACCTGGGGGATCACGCCTGATGCTGCTCGATGTCAAGGATATCGCGACGTACTACGGCAGCAGCCAGGCGCTGTTCGGCGTCGAATTTGCGGTGGCGGAAGGCGAGGTCGTGGCGCTGATGGGCCGCAACGGCATGGGCAAGTCCACGACCATCAAGTCGATCTGCAATCTCTTGAGCCCGAAAACCGGCCGCATCGTCTTCGATGGTAAGGACACCGGGAAGCTGGCACCCTACAAGGTGGCGCGGCTGGGCGTCGGACTTGTGCCCGAGGGACGCCGCTGTTTCCCGAACCTCACCGTTCACGAAAACCTGGTCGCCGCGGCCCGGCCCGGCGAATGGACCGTCGCAGGGATCAATGCCCTGTTTCCCCGTCTTGAGGAAAGGCATGCGCAGATCGCGAGGTCGCTTTCGGGCGGCGAGCAGCAGATGCTGGCGATCGGACGCGCGCTGATGACCAATCCGCGCCTGCTGATCCTCGACGAGGCGACAGAAGGGCTTGCTCCTGTCATCCGCCAGGATATCTGGAAGGCGCTGCGCCAGTTGAAGACGAAGGGCCTGTCCATTCTCCTGGTCGACAAGACGCTGTCCGAGCTCTTGCCGGTTGCCGACCGGTGCGTCATCCTCGAAAATGGCAGAAGCGTCTGGACCGGCGCACCAGCCGATCTGACACCAGGGTTGCAGGATCGATATCTCGGAGTGTGAGCAATGACGGACGATCTGCAGGCCATCGTCGACCGGATTCACGCCAAGCTGCAGAGCCGGCTGGGCGAGGGAAAAGTGGCCGACTACATTCCCCAGCTTGCCCATGTCGATCCACGCAAGTTCGGCATGGCGGTCGTCACCGTCGACGGCAAGGTCAATAGCGCTGGTGATTGTGCCGAACCCTTCTCGATCCAGAGCGTGTCGAAGGTTTTCACGCTGACGCTCGCACTCGGCAAGCATGGCGAAACCACCTGGAACCGGGTCGGTCGGGAGCCGTCGGGCTCTCCCTTCAACTCCATTGTCCAGCTCGAACAGGAGGCCGGAAAGCCCCGCAACCCCTTCATCAATGCCGGCGCGATTGCCGTCAGCGATCTCGTTCTTGCTGGCCATACGCCGCGCGAGGCGATCGGGGAGATCCTGCGCTTCGTCCGATATCTGGCGGATGACGAAACGATCGCGATCGACCCGTCGGTTGCGAAATCCGAGGAAGCGACCGGCTACCGAAATTTTGCGCTTGCCAATTTCATGCGCTCTTTCAACAAGCTCTCGCATCCGGTCGAGCATGTGCTCGGCGTCTATTTCCACCACTGCGCCATCTCCATGACCTGCACCCAGCTGGCGCGGGCCGGTCTATTCCTCGCCGCCAATGGCCGCAACCCGATGACCGGGCACACCGTGGTCTCAAGCCAGCGGGCACGGCGCATCAATGCCCTCATGCTGACCTGCGGCCACTATGACGGCTCCGGCGAGTTCGCTTATCGGGTCGGGCTTCCCGGCAAGAGTGGTGTCGGCGGCGGCATCATGGCCGTGGCGCCGGGACGCGCATCAATGGCCGTCTGGTCTCCAGGTCTCAATCAGAACGGCAATTCGCTGGTCGGTTCGCTCGCGCTCGAAATGCTGGCGGATGAAACCGGCTGGTCCGTGTTCGGGCACTGACACAACACTCCCTTCAAAACAGAAAGCCCGGCCTCCTTTCGGAAGACCGGGCTTGTTTCGTTGGGGGAAGGCTGAGGTCCTCAGTCTTCGCTGGCTGCCATCTGGTTCAGCACGTTGCCGCGTCCGCGCATGCGCAGCACCAGCGGTACGATCAGGGCAGCCGCTGCCACGAGCAGCAGGCCTGCGGCGATCGGCGAGGTGAACAGCACCGTCACGTCGCCCTGGCTGATAGACAAGGCACGGCGCAACTGCTGCTCGGCCAGCGGGCCAAGGATCAGGCCGACGATCACAGGCGCGATCGGGTAATCGAACACGCGCATGATGTAGGCGACGAGACCGAAGACGAGCAGCATGCCAAGCTCGAACACCGACGGATTTGCGCCAATCGTGCCAAGCGTCGCAAACACGAGAATGCCGGCATAGAGCCAAGGCTTCGGGATCGTCAGCAGCTTCACCCACAGACCGACCAGCGGCAGGTTCAACACCAGCAGCATCAGGTTGGCGATGAGAAGCGAAGCGATCAGTCCCCAGACCAGCTGCGGGTTGGTGACAAAAAGCAGCGGGCCCGGCTGCAGGCCATATTGCTGGAAACCGGCCAGCATGATGGCGGCCGTCGCCGACGTCGGAAGACCGAGCGTCAGAAGCGGCACGAGCGTACCGGCGGCGGATGCGTTGTTGGCAGCTTCCGGACCGGCAACACCTTCGATCGCACCATTGCCGAACTCTTCAGGATGCTTGGAAAGACGCTTTTCGGTCGCATAGGAGAGGAAGGTGCCGATTTCTGCACCACCGGCCGGCATTGCGCCGATCGGGAAGCCGATGACGGTCCCGCGCAACCAGGCTTTCCAAGAGCGCGCCCAGTCCTGGGCGGTCATCCAGACGGAGCCCTTGATCGCTTCCACCTTGTCGGGTGCCTGGGCACCCTGGGCTGCGATAAACAGCGTCTCGCCGATCGCAAACATGGCAACCGCCATGGTCGTGACCTCGATGCCGTCGAGAAGGTCAGGTACGCCGAAGGAGAGGCGGTTCTGGCCGGTCAGCTGATCGATGCCGACAAGCGACAAAGCAAGACCGATGAACAGAGATGTCAAGCCACGCAGCGTCGAGTTTCCGAAAGCCGACGAGACTGTGACGAAGGCGAGAACCATCAGCGCGAAATATTCGCGCGGACCGAACACCAGCGCCAGCTTGACGATATAGGGTGCAACGAAGGCGAGCGCGAGCGTGGCGATCAGGCCGGCCACGAAGGAACCGATCGCAGCTGTTGCAAGCGCTGGCCCCCCGCGTCCTGCGCGGGCCATCTTGTTGCCCTCGAGCGCAGTCACGATCGAGGCGCTTTCGCCTGGCGTGTTGAGAAGAATCGAGGTCGTCGATCCCCCATACATGCCGCCGTAATAGATGCCGGCAAACATGATCAGCGAGCCGGTTGCATCCAGCTGGTAGGTAACGGGCAGAAGCAGCGCGACGGTGGTTGCCGGACCGATGCCGGGCAGCACGCCGACCATCGTGCCGAGCGTTACGCCGACGAGCGCGTAAAACAGGTTCATCGGCTCTGCGGCAGAGGCCAGACCCTGAAGAAGGAATTCGAAAGTGCTCATGGATTAACTCTCTGGCTCCAAGTTAAAGGAGCAGGTTTTCCAGCGGACCGGCGGGAAGGGAAAGCTGCAGGACGCCCGCAAACAGGTACCAGATGGCGAGACAGATCGCGATGCCGATCGGAATGCTGATATGCAGCCGACGGGCACCAAAACCGCGTGCGGCGAAAGCGAAAAGCAGGCCCGTCGCAATCGAGAACCCGACGAACCGGATCAGGATCATCTGGGCGAGAAGCCCGGCGACAACCCAGGCGACGGGACCGAATTCCTGCCGTTCGCGCGCGGGGAAATCCCGACGGAATGCCGCAAAGACCGTCCAGATGGCTAGGCCGATCAGGCCGAAAGCGATCCAGTAGGGCACGGAGGCGGGGCCGACAGGCGAGTAGCCAGTCGTACTCGTCAGCCGCGACACATCGATGAAGATGACGGCGGCGACGATCGCGAGTACGGCTGCAATGGCAAGCGCCGCCCAATCAGGGCGGCGCTGTTCGGTAGTCGTGTTTTCAGAACTCATTTGACCAGTCCGATGTCCTTCAGGATGGTTTCCGTCGCAGCGATATCCTTGGCGAGCTGCTCATCGAAGGCCGGACCGGAGAGGTAGGTGTCCATCCAGCCCTTGGTCTTCAGGTTATCCTGCCAGGTCTTGGACTTTACCAGCTTCTCGATGTCGGCAGTGATGGTCTTCTTCTGCTCGTCGGAAATGCCGGGAGCAGCGGCAACCATGCGCCAGTTCTGCAGCACGACGTCGAGACCGGATTCCTTCAGCGTCGGGGCATCAATGCCGTCGATCTTCTTGTCGGACGAGATCCCCAGCAGGCGCAGCGAGCCGGCCTTGATCTGCGATTCGAACTCGCCGTAGGACGAGATACCGGCCGTCACCTGGCTGCCCAGGATCGCGGCAAGCGCTTCGCCGCCACCGGAAAACGCGATGTAGTTGATCTTGGTCGGGTCTACGCCGGCAGCCTTTGCAATGAGGCCAGCGCCGATGTGGTCGGTGCCGCCAGCCGAACCGCCACCCCAGGATACGGAACCCGGATCAGCCTTCAGCTTGGTGACCAGATCCGCCATCGTCTTGATGTCGGAAGAGGTCGGGACGACGATCACTTCGTATTCGCCGGTCAGGCGTGCGATCGGTGTGACGTCTTTCAGAGTTACCGGCGACTTGTTGGTGAGGATTGCGCCGACCATGACGTAACCGCCAACCATCAGAGCGTTCGGGTTGCCCTTCTGCTGGCTGGCGAACTGGGCGATGCCGATCGTGCCGCCGGCGCCCGGAACGTTCATGACCTGGACGCGGTTGGAGATCTTCTCCTGCTGCAGGGCGACCTGCATGGTGCGGGCCGTCTGGTCCCAGCCGCCGCCCGGCGCTGCCGGTGCCATGACCGAATAGTCAGCCGCTACAGCCGGGAAGGCGACTGCGCCCGCGAGGAAAGATGCGATGAGAAAATGTTTCAAGGGTATGTCCTCCGTTGACGTCCTTTTGGACGAAATCTTTGATGGCGCAACGGTAGGATCGATTTGAGCGGACTGGTGCCGTCCGTTGATCTCCTCCCGTCACCGATCGAGTCCGCCTCCGAACGGGTCTCGAATGGTTCTAAGGCAGCATAACAAGCTGACATCTACCTGACATTTCCCTGACTGCGTCTGTTTGACAAGGGTAAATGCCTCAAAATCGCCAGAATTGATCACTGCTGGCGCAAGACCTCGTTCCATTTCGAGATCAGCCGCGCCCGTTTCACCTGATCGAGATAGACCATCAGCCCGAGGCTGACGGGCACCGGCTTCAATTGGCCACCCAGCATCTCGCGCATCGTCGTTGCGGTGTTGTTGCCGGACACTTCGGGACTGACGGCCGGGATCTGCAGTTCGCGGGCCATAATCGTCTGGCCCTCCTTCGACATGAAGAATTCGAGGTAGCGCTTTCCGAGATCGGCACGTTGAGCGGCTTGCGGCACCAGCCCGATACGCGACATGACCACCGTATAGTCCTTCGGCAGGACGATCCCGACATTCGGGTTCCGTGAGGCCCAGTCGGCGGCGTAGGAACCGACGATATTGTAACCCATCAGGAAACGGCCATCCGCCACCCTCTCGAGGATGGCGCCGCTTGTCGAATAGAGTTTGACGCCCGCTTCGCCCATCGCCCGCACCACCGACCAGATGTCGCCGAACTGTTCCTGGTCGCGCGACATGAACAGGAAGCCGACACCGGAGCGTTCGATATCGTAGGTGCCGATGCGGCCATGCGCCTGGTCACCTTGGCGCGCCAGAAACGCGATGAACTCGGCGCGGGTGGCAGGCGGCGCCTCGTTCTTGAAACTCGGCTTGTTGTAGACGAACACGGCCGGCTCGAAGGTCAGCGCGTAAACCGTATTGCGCCAGTTCGCCCATTCGGGCCATCGCCCGCTCATCGGCAGATCGCTCGCCTGGGCGTAACCGTCATTGGCGAGCTTGACCTGGAGATCCATGGCCGACGAAAACGCGAAATCGGCGGTCTTGCGGCCCGCGTCGGTCTCCCGCACGATCCTGTCGTAGATCTCTCCCGTCAGCATGTCCTCGTAGGACACCGCCACATCTGGGTTGGACGACTGGAAGCCTGTGATCATCGGCTTGGCAAGAGGCTCGTCCAGCGACGAATAGACGGTAAGGACAGGCGCATCCTTGTTGCCCGAAAGGGCAGGAAACATCAGCACTTCCGCGACGGCCAGATGCGGCGCAGCGATGAGACAAAGACAGAGGAGAAGCTTTTTCATTGCGGGCAAGAATGCCCGACCCGGGCGCTTGCGGCAAGCCGTTGGAAATCCATCACTGGCGTCCGGAATGCAGGGCTCGCGGTTTACCGCTCCCCTGTTGTATTGCCGGTCGCCGTTATTACCTGTCAATGGCGATTTCCCCACCAGCCCTTTGAGGTCATAACCATGTCGCTTTCCCTCTACGACGTCTCCGTCCCGGCCTTTATCCGTGGATTTGCCAATCTCTCCGAGATCCTGAAGAAGGCCGAAGCCTTCGCCGACGAGAAGGGCATTCCCCACAGCCAGCTTCTCGAAGCGTGCCTGATCGAGGACATGCTGCCGCTGACGGGTCAGATCCAGCGCGCTAGCGACACGGCCAAGTTCGTCCCGGTGCGCGTCGGCCAGCTCGAAAACGTCGCGATGGAGGATAACGAAGTCACGTTTGCGGATCTCCATGCCCGCATCGACAAGACGGTCGCCTTCCTGAAGACCGTCGTTCCCGCCAGCATGTCCGGTCGCGACGAGGCCGAGGTCGTGCTGAAGACCCGGTCCGGCGAGATGAAATTCACAGCCACCGACTACGTTCTCGGGTTTGCCCTGCCCAACTTCTATTTCCATCTCACCGCCGCCTACGCGATCCTCCGCCACAAAGGCGTACCCATCGGCAAGACCGATTATCTCGGCCGTAGCTAGGCGAGCTATCGGCAGACGCTGCTGTGTCCAGTGACAACCCCGCGTCCCGGCGATAAGAGTCAGCCGGAACGGGGAAATGACGGTTTGCGTATCCTTCTTGTCGAAGACAATCAGACGCTGGCATCGGGCCTTGCCGCGATTTTGCGCGGCAGCGGCTATGTGGTCGATCTCGTGGCCGACGGAACGTCGGCGGAGGCAACGGTCGCCGCCGAAAGCTACGATCTGGTTATTCTCGACCTCAACCTTCCCGAAATGGATGGTCTCGATGTTCTGAAGGCCATGCGCGCCCGCCAGAACCGGGCGGCGGTGATGATCCTCACCGCCCGCGGCACGCCGGAAGAGCGGGTCAAAGGCCTCGATCTCGGCGCCGACGATTACATGACGAAACCGTTCGACGTGCCGGAGTTCGAGGCGCGCATCCGCGTCCTTCTTCGCCGTCAAGCGGGCCTGCGAAGCTCTGTCATCACCTATGGCGGCGTCACTTTCGATCTGACCTCCCGAACCTTTTCGAGCCAGGGCGTGCCGCTCGATATCCCTGCCCGCGAGGTGGCCCTTCTCGAACTCCTCTTCATGCGGGCCGGAAAGGTCGTGTCCAAGGAGGCGATCATTCGGTCGCTGACAGGGTTCGACGACGACCTCTCGTCCAATGCGATCGAGCAGTATGTGAGCCGACTAAGAAAGCGGCTTGCGGTCTACGGCCTGACCGTCAAGACCGCCCGCGGCATCGGCTATTATCTCGAGAAAATGGCCTCTCCGGAATGACGCCGACAGCCGCCTATTCGCTCCGCCGCCGCCTCCTAGCGTGGCTGCTTCTCTCGACGGCGCTGATCGGTGGCGTCGCCATGTTCGACACATGGGATGAGGCGCTCGATACGGCCAATGAAGTGTCCGATCGCGTGCTTGCGGGGTCGGCTCTCGCGATCGCCGAGCGCGTGATCGTCGCGGAAGACGGAGCGCTCGAGGTCGACATCCCCTATGTGGCCCTGGAAATGCTGACCTCTGCCGCGCAGGACCGGGTCTTCTACCGCGTCGACGGGCCGCCCGGCACCTTCATCACCGGCTACCAGAACCTTCCCTCCATCGCGCGTCGGGAGGGCCAGGCGGTGGCGTTCGAGAACGCCAGCTTCCGCGGCGAGCCCATCCGCGTGGCGGTGCTCGCCAGATCCGCCTCGACCGGCATCCGGTCTGTGCCCTTCGTCGTCACGGTCGCCGAAACCACCATGGCCCGCGAACAATTGACGCGCACCATCCTGATCCGGTCGGCGCTGCGAATCCTCTTCATGATCATCGGTGCCGCCGTGATCGTCTGGATCGCCGTCACGCTGTCGCTCCGGCCGCTCTATCGCTTCAGCGAAGCGATCGCCGAACGCAGCCCGGACGATCTGCATCCGATCGGAGAAAGAGTGCCGAACGAGGTTCAGGGCCTGGTCGATACCGTCAATTCGTTCATGGTGCGGCTCGAAGGCGCGTTGAATGCCCTGCGCCACTTTACCGGCAATGCCAGCCACCAGCTCCGAACTCCGCTCGCAATCGTGCGCACACAGCTCGCACTTGCGGACCGGGCGGACGATCTGGCCACGGCAAAGACGGCGGTCCGCAAGGCGGATGAAGCGGTCGCCGGTGCCGAACATATCCTCGCGCAGCTGCTGCTGATGGCAAAGATTGATGCGGCCGGACGCTCGGCAGCATTCCGCAAGCTCGATCTCACCGATCTCGTCCGCGGCCTGACGGGAGATCATGTTCCGGGCGCCGCCGATCGTGGCATCGACCTCGGGTTCGAAGGAGAGGGCGCAACTGAGGTCAACGTCGAGCCGCTGCTGATCGGCGAACTGGTGAAGAACCTGATCGTCAACGCGATCCTTCATGGGGGCTCCGGCACGGAGGTCACCGTCCGCATCGAACGGAGTGACGAGACGGCCCGGCTCGAGGTCGAGGATAACGGCCCGGGTATTCCGCCCGAGAAGCGAGCTACCGTGCTCGAACGATTCGGACGTCTCGGCCGCGGCGATGCATCCGGCACCGGTCTCGGACTGCCGATCGTCGAAGAGATCGCCCGCCTACACGGCGCTGCCCTGTCGCTTCACGATGCCTCAGTCGGTACAGGCTTGAAAGTCCGGATCGATTTCCCGCTGGCCGGATAGGTTCCTCCACCCTTAAGCGTACGCACATTCTCCAGAAATCCAGGTGCTTTTCATGGAGAGATCCGCGCCAAGCACGACGAAATCCGCATCATATCCGGGCTTCAGAAAGCCCTTCCGATCCTCGATGCGAGCGGCCTGGGCGGGATAGGCAGAAGCCATGCGCAAGGCCTCCTCCAGCGACAGGCCGAGATTGCGGTGCACGTATCGAACCGACGAGATCATGTCGATATCGGCGCCGGCGAGTGTTCCGTCGGCAAGGGTCAGCCGGCCATCCTTGCGCAGGATTTCGCGGCCGTTGAGCGTGAAGGATGTCATGTCGGTGCCGATCGTCGACATGGCATCGGTCACCAGGAATATCTTTCCCGGACCGGCTTTGGCGCGCAGCGCTGCCCCCATTGCCGCGGTATGGACGTGGATGCCATCGGCGATCAGGCCTGCATAAAGCGCTCCGGTATCGAGCGCCGCCCCGACCAGCCCCGGTTCGCGGTGACCGAGCGGGCTCATGGCGTTGAAGAGATGCGTGACGGTGCGAATGCCGGCCTTGGCATAGGCCGCCGCCGTATCGTAGCTTGCTTCCGTGTGACCGAGGCTGACGATGATGCCGGCGTCTGCGAGCTTTGTGACCTGTTCGGCGGTCACGCTTTCCGGCGCAATGGTCACCATCAGCACATCGAGCGCCCGTCCGCAGGAGAGCATCAGATCGAGGTCGCGATCCTCCATCGGACGGATGAGCGTAGGATCATGCGCTCCCTTGCGGGCAACGGACAGATGCGGTCCTTCCAGATGCAGTCCGAGAAAGCCGCGAATGCCCCGCGTCTTCGCATCGATACCGGCGGCAACAGTCCGGGCGGAAATGTCAGGCGTGTCGGTGATCAAGGTCGGCAACAGTGCCGTCGTCCCGAACTTCGCATGGGCGGCGCAGATCGTGGCGATACCCTCGACCGTCGGCTCTTCGTTGAGGAGCACGCCACCGCCGCCATTGACCTGCAGGTCGATAAAACCCGGAGCGATGATCTCGCCACCGTCGATCCTCTCGATCTCAGGTGCGAGCGAAGCCGAAGGCTGGATGTGATCGATCCGGCCGTTCGAAAACACGACCGCGGCATTCTCATGCCAGTCGGCGCCGTCGAAGATGCGGTTTGCAGTCAGAGCCTTGAGGTCGGTCATAGGGTTTCGGTGACTTTGTTGAGGGCTGCCGGCTGATCGGGATCAAACCCCTTCGACCGCGACCAGGCTTCGACGAAACCGTAAAAGGGCACGATCAGCGCCAGCGCGTCGGTCAGCGGATGGCCGGTGGCAACGAATGGCAGCTTTCGGGCAGCCGTGACCTTGTCGGAGGTCGCGTAGGCGAGCGCGCCCTTGGCCGCGAAATTGTCTGCGATCTGCACCGCGGACGCTTCCGCCGCGTCCCTCGCGGCAAAGGTCAGTACCGGAAAGCGCTTTTCGACCAGCGCCACCGGACCATGCAGGACTTCGGCCGCGGAATAGGCCTCCGCATGCATGTTGGACGTTTCCTTGAATTTGAGCGCAGCCTCGCTGGCGACTGCTAGCGCCGGGCCGCGGCCGAGCATGTAGAGCGAATCAGCATCGCCGAGTTCGCTCGCAAACGCGCTCCAGTCGAGCTTGATGGCTTCATCGAAATGGCCGGGCAGGGCGCGAACCGCCGCTTTCAGCCGGTCATCGGCGGTCCATTCGGCGAGAAGGGCAAGACCGGCGACAATCGAGCTGACGAAAGACTTGGTTGCCGCAACCGCAATTTCCGGACCCGCATTGATATCGACCCCATACAGCGATGCCTCGGTGATCGGCGACGGGAGCGTATTGGTCAGCGCAATCGTCACCGCTCCTGACCGGGTCGCAGCCTCCGCCATCGCGACGATGTCCGGGCTCTTGCCGGACTGGGAGATGGCGATCGCAGCGCCACCGCCAAGCTGCATATTGGCACCGTAGATCGAGGCAAGCGACGGTCCGAGCGAGGCAACCGGGCGCCCCGCCGTCAGCTCGATCGCATATTTGATGAACGTCGCGGCATGATCGGAGGAGCCGCGCGCGATCGTTACCAGGAAGGCCGGATCCTTGTCGCGCAGGGCCTTGCCGGCCTTGGCAATGTCTGCCGCCGAACGGTCGAGCAATCGGGCCGTCGCCTCCGGTATCTCGTCGATTTCCTGGCGCATATGGGTCTTCATCGTCATCCTCGTCTGATCAGCTGTCGCCAAGCGAAAGCTCGGCCACGAAATCATAGGCATCGCCCCGGTAAAGCGAGCGGGTAAGCTCCACCACCCGGCCGGAGGCCAGGTAGGAAACGCGTTCGATCGACAGGCCCGCCGCCTCGATGGGCACTTCAAGCAGGCCGGCGTCGATCTTTTTCAGATTGGTAGCGGAGATCCGCTGGATGGCGCGTACCGGTCGCGCATCCTTCTTTTCAAGTTCCGCATAAAGCGACTGCTGGAGCGATACCGGGTTGGGCAGGAATTCTGCCGATATGCTGGCGCGCTCGATGGCAAGCGGCATGTCGTTCCCAAAGCGCAAACGTCCGATCCGGGCAACCATCGTGCCGGGTGCGAGACCCAGCATCATCATCTCTTCGGGCGAGGGATGAAACAATCCGCGCTCCAGCCATTCCGATCGGGAAACCAGGCCACGCCGTGCCATGTCCTCGGTAAACGATGTCAGCTTGGTCAGGGGTTGCTCGACGCGCGACAGCGGTTTTACCACGAAGGTCCCGGATCCATGGCGGCGGGTCAGAAGCCCGTCCCGGACGAGATCGTCGACGGCCTTGCGCACCGTGACGCGGCTGACGCTCGCATAGTCGGCGAGATCCCGCTCCGCGGGAAGCGCGTCGCCGTGACCGAGCTTGCCGGACCGGATCGCATCTTCCAGGCTTTGGCGCAGCTTGAGATAAAGCGGGCCGGAGCCGCCGGACTGCAGGCCGTCGAGGGGGAGGATGGCCGTCAGCGTCTCGCTCATGCGCACGCCTCCATCCGGGCTCCAGATGCGAAGGCCTTGACGGCCAGTTCGACGGCGCCGGTCAGCGCGTCCGCCCGCGGCTCGGAAAGGCGACGCCTGTGCCTCTGGGCAAGATAGGGAGGATAAAGCGGTGCGAGACCGCCCAGCAGGCAGAGCTTGGTCTTGTCGCCGGATAGCGCGGTAACTGCATCGAGCGCTTCGTCGATCCCGGCTGCACCGGTATGGAGGATCCGCAAAGCCGTCTCGTCGCCACGCCGCGCAAAGTCGAAGACCTTTGGCGTGTGACGACCGAAGTCGCCGGGCTTTGCCAGCCGCGCGAAATCGACGATCAGTTCCGGATTGTTGTCGAACTCGGCAAGGATTGCCTCGCAAAGCGGGGTCATCGGCCGTATCCGGTCAAAGGCAAGCAGGGTTTCCTGCAGCGCGAGCTGTCCCAGCCTTGCACCGCTGCCGAGATCGCTCACCTGAAACCCCCAGCCGGCGACGGATCTGAACTGACCCTGGCTGCGAATGATATAGACGGTCCCGGTCCCAACGATGCCGATCGCACCGTCTTCGTCACCGATCGCGCCCTGCAAGGCGATGACGCCGTCAGACACGATCTGCGATCTGGCAAAGGGGAGACGTTCGGTCACATAGCCCACCGCGCCGCCGACATTGTTGCCGGCAAGACCCAGGATTGCAGATGCGGATGAAAGATCCGGCGTGAGCCCAGCATCTTCGAACGCCAGCTCTGCGGCTTCAGCAATATGCCTGAGGGCAGTGTCGGGATCGGTCAGGATATTGGAGGCACCGCTCTTGCCGCGGCCGAGCAGGGTGCCGTTCCTATCGGCCAGCGCCGCCCGGCAGCTTGTCCCGCCGCCATCTATCCCGATCACGTAATCCGCCATGGATACCTCCACGAAGAATGATACCAAAAAAATACCATTTACCAAGCGCGAAATTATTGATGCGGACAGAGCGGGGCTAAGACGCTATTTTAACTCGATTATTAGTACTAAACGCCAGCTGCCATGTTTCAGTCGGTAACTTTCGTTAATTTCCTGCTGGACAATTGGTATTTTTTTGGCATCATTTTGCTTGAGGGAGAAACGGATGAGCCAAACAGCCACCGAAGCCAGGCATGGGAATACGGAAGGGCTCGATACGCGCGCCCCGACCGAAATCCTTCGGCTTCTGGCTGCCGGTCAGCAGCAGGCCGCAGCCAGCATCGATGCGGCGGTCCCGGCTCTTGCCGATGCAGCGGAGCTGGTTGCTTCGGCTCTGAAGATGGGCGGAAAGCTTGTGTACGCAGGCGCCGGCAGCTCCGGCCTGATGGCCATGGCCGATGCGCTCGAGCTTCCCGGAACCTACGGCATTGCACGCGAGCAGATCGTTCTTCTTCTTGCCGGCGGAACGTCCGTTCTGGCTGACCTGCAGGGCGCGCCGGAGGATGATATCGCCCTGGCCGATCAGGATGCAGCGATCATTGCGGCGGGAGACTGCGTTCTCGCCGTGTCTGCAAGCGGCTCGACCCCTTACGTGCTGAAGATCGTCGAAATTGCCGGGGCCCGTGGCGCAAAGGTCGTGGCACTCGCCAACAATCCCGATGCACCCCTTTTTGACCATGCCGATGTGGCCGTCCTTCTCGAAACGCCGCCGGAACTGGTGGCGGGGTCGACGCGCATGGGCGCGGGGACCGCACAGAAGCTTGCATTCAACATGCTGTCGACGTTGGCTGCGATCAAGCTCGGTCACGTGCATGACGGACACATGGTCAATCTGCGCGCCGACAATGCCAAGCTGCGCACCCGCGCCGCCGGCATGGTTGCCGATATCGCAGGCGTGACTGCCGACGAGGCGGTAAGATATCTGCAGGTGGCGGACGGATCGGTGAAGATCGCCGTGCTCCTGGCTGAAGGCGCCTCTGATGTCGACGCCGCACAATCGTTGCTTATTCGTTCCGATCACGTGTTGAGGAAAGCACTTGCGGAACTGAAGATGACGGAAACGACCGAGACTCGCGCTGCAAGGCGCTAACCAATAAGGGAGAACAGCATGAACAGCCTGTTGAAAACAATTCTTTTGGCCACGACGGTGCTCGCGTCCGCGGGTGCAGCGTCTGCGGCCGATGTCACGCTCAACATCGAGAGCTGGCGCAATGACGATCTGGCGATCTGGAAAGAAAAGCTGATCCCGGCCTTCGAAGCGAAGAACCCCGGCATCAAGCTCAACTTCTCGCCGACCGCACCGACCGAGTACAATGCGTCGCTCAACGCCAAGCTCGATGCAGGCTCTGCCGGTGACATCATCACCTGCCGTCCGTTCGATGCCTCGCTCGAACTCTTCAACAAGAAGCAGCTCGTCGATCTCACCAGCCTGTCGGGCATGAGCAATTTCTCGCCGGTCGCCAAGGCCGCTTGGTCGACAGACGACGGCAAGTCCACCTTCTGCGTGCCGATGGCATCCGTCATCCACGGCTTCATCTACAACAAGGACGCCTTCGACCAGCTGAAGATCGCGGTGCCGAAGACGAACGAAGAATTCTACGCGGCGCTCGACAAGATCAAGGCCGACGGCACGTTCATTCCGCTTGCCATGGGAACCAAGGATCTCTGGGAAGCCGCAACGATGGGCTACCAGAACATCGGCCCGAACTACTGGAAGGGCGAGGAAGGCCGCAAGGCGCTGATCGAAGGCAAGCAGAAGCTGACCGATCCGGAATGGGTCAAGCCCTACGAAGAGCTGGCCAAGTGGAAGCCCTATCTCGGCGACGGTTTCGAAGCCCAGACCTATGCCGACAGCCAGAACCTCTTCACGCTCGGCCGCGCGGCGATCTTCCCAGCCGGTTCGTGGGAAATCGCGCTGTTCACCAGCCAGGCCCAGTTCAAGATGGGCGCGTTCCCGCCGCCGGTCCTGAAGGCTGGCGAAACCGGCTACATCTCCGACCATCCGGATATCGGCGTTGGCTTGAACACCAAGAGCAAGCATCCGGAAGAAGCCAAGAAGTTCCTTACCTGGGTTGCTTCGCCGGAATTCGCCGAGATCTACGCCAATTCTCTTCCGGGCTTCTTCAGCCTGAATTCGTCGCCGGTGAAGATGGCCGATCCGATGGCGCAGGAATTCGTTTCCTGGCGTGAAAAATACAAGCCGACGGTCCGCTCGACCTATCAAATCCTGTCGCGCGGCACCCCGAACCTCGAAAACGAGACCTGGGTCGAATCGGCCAACGTCATCAACGGCACCGATACCCCGGCCGTTGCCGCCGAAAAGCTCCAGAAGGGCCTCGACAGCTGGTACAAGCCAGGTAAGTGACAAGCTTACCCTCCCCTTGATGGGGAGGGTCGGCCCGACGGGCCGGGGTGGGGTGATCCTTGTGCGTGTGGTGTCACCCCCACCTGCAGCTTCGCTGCGACCTCCCCCTTCAAGGGGGAGGTATCGTGATCATGCTGCGCCAGCGCAAGCACAAGAAAACAGGCAAAGCCATGAGCGACATCCACCCTTCATCTGCCCTGCAGCTGGTATCGATCAAGCGCCCGTTCCGCTGGCATATCGTCGTCTTCATGGCGCCGGCGCTGCTGGTCTACACGGCGATCATGATCCTGCCGCTGATCGAGACGCTCAGGCTTTCGTTCTACAACACTGTCGATGGTGCTCAGTCCTTCGTCGGCTTTGCAAACTACCAGGTCCTGTTCGGTGATGTGCGCTGGGCGCGCGATTTCTGGAATGCGCTCACCAACAACCTGATCTTCTTCGCCATCCACATGTGCGTGCAGAACCCGATCGGCATTGCGCTCGCAGCACTCCTGTCGCTGCCGAAACTGCGTTTCGCCGCCTTTTACCGCACCGCCATCTTTCTTCCGACGCTTCTCTCCTTCGTCATCGTCGGCTTTATCTGGAAGCTCATCCTCTCGCCCATCTGGGGCGTTGCGCCCTGGCTGATGAGCCTTGCCGGTGCCAAATGGCTGTTTGCGCCCTGGCTCGGTCAGTCCGGGCCGGCGCTGATTGCCGTTTCCCTGATTTCGGTATGGCAATATGTCGGCATACCCATGATGCTGATCTATGCGGCGTTGCTCAGCATCCCCGAAGAGGTGGTCGAAGCTGCCGAATGCGACGGCATTACCGGCTGGAGCCAGTTCTGGAAGATCAAGCTGCCGCTCATTCTGCCGGCGATCGGCATCATCTCGATCCTGACCTTCGTCGGAAATTTCAACGCCTTCGATCTGGTCTACACGGTGCAGGGCGCGCTTGCGGGCCCTGATATGTCGACGGATATTCTCGGCACGCTTCTCTACCGCACCTTCTTCGGTTTCCAGCTGCAACTCGGAGATCGCTCCATGGGGGCAACGATCGCAGCGGTGATGTTCGTCATCATCCTTGCCGGCGTTTCCTTCTATCTTTTCGCCATCCAGCGGCGCATGCGCCGCTACCAGTTCTAGGGGGCGTGTAGATATGTCCAACAAGGCACGCTCTTCACCGATCCGCTCAAGCCTCGTGCATCTGGCTTTGATCGCCTACACGCTGATCGCGCTCTTCCCGGTGTTCCTCACCATCATCAACTCGTTCAAGGATCGCAATTCGATCTTCCGCAATCCGATGCAGGTTCCCACACCGTCGAGCTTCAGCCTGATCGGCTACCAGACGGTTCTCGGACAGGCGGATTTCATCGGCTATTTCCAGAACAGCATGATCGTCACGGTCGTCTCGATCGCGCTCGTGCTGTTGTTCGGCGCGATGGCCGCCTTTGCGCTGTCAGAGTATCGCTTCCGCGGCAACACGCTGCTCGGCCTCTACATGGCGATCGGCATCATGATCCCCATCCGGCTCGGCACGGTTGCTATCCTGCAGGGCATGGTCGCGTCGGGCCTCGTCAACACGCTCACCGCGTTGATCCTCGTCTACACGGCGCAAGGGATACCGCTTGCGATCTTCATCCTGTCCGAATTCATGCGCTCGGTCTCCGACGATCTCAAAAATGCCGGGCGCATCGATGGGCTCTCGGAATATGCGATCTTCTTCCGTCTGGTCCTGCCGCTTGTGCGCCCGGCCATGGCAACGGTCGCCGTCTTCACCATGATCCCGATCTGGAACGATCTCTGGTTCCCGCTGATCCTCGCGCCCTCTGAGGCCACCAAGACGGTAACGCTCGGATCGCAGATCTTTATCGGCCAGTTCGTCACCAACTGGAACGCGGTGCTGGCAGCGCTGTCGCTCGCCATCCTGCCGATCCTTGTCCTTTACGTCATCTTCTCGCGGCAACTGATCCGCGGCATCACGTCTGGAGCCGTCAAGTGAGTTCAACCGAAAAGCCGATCCGCGTTCTCGTCGCAGGCCTCGGCAATATGGGCCGTAGCCATGCGCTGGCCTATCACAACAACCCGGGCTTCGAGATCGTCGGTCTCGTCAACCGCTCGACGCCGACGCTCGATCCGGCCCTTGCCGGCTACGAGATCCATGCCGATTTCCTGACAGCCCTTGCCGAGCTGAAGCCGGACCTCTGCGCCATCTGCACCTATTCCGACAGCCATGCAGACTATGCAGTTGCCGCCTTCGAAGCCGGTTGCGACGTGTTTGTCGAAAAGCCGCTGGCAACCACGGTTGCCGATGCCGAGCGCGTCGTTTCCGCCGCCAAGGTCGCGGGCAAGAAGCTGGTGATCGGCTATATCCTGCGCCATCATCCTTCCTGGATCCGCCTGATTGCCGAAGCCCGCAAGCTCGGACCGCCCTATGTCTTCCGGATGAACCTCAACCAGCAATCGTCAGGCCCCACCTGGGATGTCCACAAGGCGCTGATGCAGACGACGCCGCCGATCGTTGATTGCGGCGTTCATTATGTCGATGTCATGTGCCAGATCACCGATGCCAAGCCGGTGGAAGTGCGCGGCATGGGCCTGCGCCTTTCCGATGAAATTGCGCCCGACATGTATAATTACGGCCACCTTCAGGTGATCTTCGATGACAAATCGGTCGGCTGGTACGAGGCGGGCTGGGGCCCGATGATTTCCGAAACTGCGTTCTTCGTGAAGGACGTGATGTCGCCGAGAGGCTCGGTCTCGATCGTCATGGACCCCAATGCCAAATCCGACGATATCGACACCCATACCAAAACCTCTGTCATTCGCCTTCACAACGCCGAGACCGGCCCGGACGGCAGGTTCATCAGGCCCGACGAGGATATGACGATGGCGGGCGAACCCGGCCATCAGCAGCTTTGCGATTTCGAGCAGGCCTATATGCTGAAGGCGATCCGCGAGGATATCGATCTCAGCCGGCACATAGACGATGCGGTCCAGTCGCTGCGCATCTGCCTTGCGGCGGATGAAAGCGCACGGACCGGCAAGCCGATCTATCTCTGAAAGCAACGCAAGCAATCGTGCCGGACGGGACAGCGTCCGCGATTGCACCAAACGACAGAAGTGGGAATACGCTCGTGGGTTCGCTGCAACTGAAATCCATCCGAAAGGCCTTCGGCGATCATGAAGTGCTGAAGGGCATCGACCTCGAGGTTCAGGATGGCGAATTCGTCATCTTCGTGGGTCCTTCCGGCTGCGGCAAGTCCACGCTGCTGCGGGTCATTGCAGGCCTTGAAGATGCGTCATCGGGCTCGATCCGGATCGACGACCAGGAAATGGCAACGACCCCTCCCGCCAAGCGCGGCATTGCCATGGTCTTCCAGTCCTATGCGCTCTACCCGCATCTGACGGTGAAGGACAATATGGGCCTCGGTCTGAAACAGGCCGGAACGGACAAGGCCGAGATCGAGACACGTGTGTCGAATGCCTCGTCGCTTCTGTCGCTCGATCCCTATCTCGCCCGTCGCCCTGCCGAGCTGTCCGGCGGACAGCGCCAGCGCGTGGCGATTGGTCGTGCCATCGTGCGGGAACCGAAGCTTTTCCTGTTCGACGAGCCGTTGTCCAACCTCGACGCGGCGCTGCGCGTGCAGACCCGGCTTGAAATCGCCCGCCTGCACCGGCGGCTTAAGGCGACGATGATCTACGTGACGCACGACCAGGTCGAGGCGATGACGCTTGCCGACAAGATCGTCGTGCTCAGCGCCGGCGCGATCGAGCAGGTGGGGTCTCCGATGGAGCTCTACAACAAGCCCGCCAACGTCTTCGTCGCCGGTTTCATCGGCTCGCCGCAGATGAACTTTATCCCGGGCGAGACGCTTTCCGAAAGCGGCATCAAGACCATCGGCATCCGGCCGGAGCATATCGCTCTGTCGCGAGAAAGCGGCGACTGGAAGGCCAAGGTAGTCCATGCCGAGCACCTCGGCGCCGATACCATCCTCTATCTCGAAACCGAGACGGCGGGCCTCATCACGGTCCGTCTGTTCGGCGAGCATCGCTATGGTCCAGACGACATCGTCTTTGCCACACCGGATAAGGCCTCGCTGCACCGGTTCGACGAAAACGACAAGGCGATCGGTTAACCTTTAAATCGGCCGTAACCAGTTCCGTGTTCCACTACCTCCAATGCGGGAAAGCGAACCTTTGCGCTCCTTCCGCGTTATGGGGATGGAGGAAACGGCAATGACGGTAATTTTAATTCTGATTGCAGCGGTCGCCACTCTCGCAGGGACCGGCGCCTTGGTGGTTCGCCAGATCGCGGATGCTCGCCGCCAGCAGTACCAGGACGAGGTTCTGGCCTCAGATCTCGGCTATCTGCGCGAAGTCGAGCGCACCAAGAAGCGCTTCCGGCACGCGGCCCACAAAACCCGCAAACTCGCCGCCCGCCGCACCCGGATTCATCAGACGAAAGCTGCGCACAGCACAGCCGCGTACTTCGCGAATTAGGCCTTGTCGGCCTCTATTCAGCAGTCGGTTTGTTCGGAGAAAGATTTGGTGGAGCTAAGCGGGATCGAACCGCTGACCTCTTGCATGCCATGCAAGCGCTCTCCCAGCTGAGCTATAGCCCCATCAGGGTGGTCCGGGTGTTCCGGTCCTTGGGAACTCCGAAGCAGCGATGCTGACCGGAGTGGCGGCTTATTACGTCCGGTTTTCGGAGAGTGCAAGCCTGTTTTTCAAAGCCCGGCAATTTTTCTTCAAATTACCGGGCTTTAGGTCGAAAGATCAATTCTCGTCGTCGTCGCCGCCAACGCCGACAATGCCGGTTACGTCGTCGTCTTCATCGTCTTCGTCGGCTTCGAGGAAGGTGTTGTCGTCATCGTCGCCGATATCGACATCATCGTCGTCGCCCAGATCCGGGATGTCGTCGCCGGTTGCCGCATCGTCGGCGTCGTCGGTTGCGACGGGCTCGACAGTTGGGTTCTCAACGTCGACTTCCTCGACATCTTCTTCTTCCGCCTGCTCCAGCTTTGCAGCGGCGCTGTTTTCGGCGAAGAACGACAACGGCCAGGACTTGCCGCTATAGGGGGAAACGACGGGATCGCGGTTCAGATCGTAAAACTTCTTGCCGGTATCCGGGTCGGTGCGCTTGGTTCCGAGTTCCGCTTTAGCCACTATCAAAGCCTCATGAGATGGCCGAACAGGTCGGCGAAGCCGCATAAAGCGGCAATCAATGGGTGAAAAATCTAAGCCGGTCCCCATAAGGCCTGGCGGGCTCCATGTCAAAGACTAACTTTTCCTGAATTCCTTGGCAGGCAGGCTAATGACCCGCCTTTTGCTTTGTGATAACGACGGCGGAAATCAAAGGCATACGAGCAAGGACCGATCATGTCGCATGGGATTGCCCTCAAACCGGCAAAGTCGAGAAGATCGACGAACCTCACCGGGACCGTCCGCATCCCGGGCGACAAGTCCATCTCGCATCGTTCCTTCATGTTCGGAGGCCTGGCTGCCGGCGAGACGCGGATCACCGGCCTCTTGGAAGGCGAAGACGTCATCAACACCGGCAAGGCGATGCGTGCTATGGGCGCAAAGATCGACAAGGTCGGCGCCGAGTGGATCATCCAGGGCACCGGCAACGGCGCGCTGCTCGCACCGCAGGCGCCTCTCGATTTCGGCAATGCCGGCACCGGCTGCCGCCTGACGATGGGTCTCGTCGGCGTCTACGATTTCGAGTCCGCCTTTATCGGCGATGCCTCGCTGTCCAAGCGGCCGATGGGCCGGGTGCTCGATCCATTGCGCGAGATGGGCGTCCAGGTGACGTCGATGGCCGGCGACAGGCTGCCCGTCACGCTGCGTGGTCCGCGCACGCCGAACCCCATCGTCTACCGCGTGCCCATGGCCTCGGCGCAGGTCAAGTCCGCGGTGCTGCTTGCCGGCCTCAACACGCCTGGTGTCACCACCGTGATCGAACCGGTCATGACCCGCGACCATACGGAAAAAATGCTGCAGGGTTTCGGCGCTGATCTGACCGTCGAGACCGATGCCGATGGCGTCCGCACGATCCGGCTTGAAGGTCGCGGCAATCTCAAGGGCCAGGTGATCGATGTTCCCGGCGATCCGTCCTCGACCGCGTTCCCGCTTGTGGCCGCCATCCTGGTGCCGGGATCGGACGTGACCATCATGAACGTCCTGATGAACCCCACCCGCACCGGTCTTATTCTGACGCTGCAGGAAATGGGTGCGGATATCGAGGTGATGAATGCCCGCAGCGCTGGCGGCGAGGATGTGGCCGACCTGCGCGTCCGCGGCTCCGACCTCAACGGCGTCACCGTTCCTGCCGATCGTGCGCCATCGATGATCGACGAATATCCCGTCCTCGCGGTCGCCGCAGCCTTTGCCGAGGGAACGACGACGATGCTCGGTCTCGAGGAGCTGCGCGTCAAGGAATCCGACCGTCTCTCGGCCGTTGCCGAAGGTTTGAAGCTGAACGGCGTCGATTGCGATGAAGGCAAGGAAACGCTGGTGGTGCGCGGCCGTCCAGGCGGTAAAGGCTACGGCAATGCGTCCGGCGCTGCCGTTATCACCTATCTCGATCACCGCATCGCCATGAGCTTCCTCGTTCTCGGTCTGGCATCCGAGCACGAAGTCACGGTCGACGACGCCTCGATCATCGCCACCAGCTTTCCGGAGTTCATGGATCTGATGACCGGTCTCGGCGCGCAGATCGAGAACCACATCGAAGGAAAGACCTGAGGCGCACGCTAATGTACCAACCGCCGCATTTCCGCGAAGACGATCTCGGCACCCAGCATGCGCTGATCCGCGCCCATCCGCTGGGCATGCTGATCACATCGGGAAATTCCGGTCTGCTGGCCAATCCGGTGCCGTTTCACCTTGATGGAGAAGCTGCCGAAAAAGGTGTGCTGCGGTTGCATCTTGCCCGGGCGAACAGCCAGTGGAAAGACATCCGCGACGGCGCGAGCGTCCTTGCTGTGTTTCAGGGCGCCGATAGCTACGTCACACCGTCCTGGTACCAGACCAAGCAGGAGACGGGTAAGGTCGTGCCCACCTGGAACTATGCCATCGTTCAGGCCCGCGGTCCGGCCCGCATCGTCGAAGACGCCGGCTGGCTGCTTGCCCAGATCGAGGCAATCACCAGCCAGCATGAGAGCAGCCGGCCGATGCCCTGGTCCGTCAACGATGCGCCAGACGATTTC
This sequence comes from Rhizobium sp. Leaf306, assembly GCF_001423425.1. Lineage (GTDB taxonomy): Bacteria > Pseudomonadota > Alphaproteobacteria > Rhizobiales > Rhizobiaceae > Neorhizobium > Neorhizobium soli. Next base: position 1,284,054 of record NZ_LMNX01000001.1, on the reverse strand, counting down.
ATTTCCGCCCAGTTGAAGGGTATCGTCGGTGTCGAGATCGAGATCGCGGCGATCGAAGGAAAGTGGAAGGTCAGTCAGAACCGCCCGGTCGGCGATCGCGAAGGCGTAGCCTCCGGACTTGATAACATGCCCGGACAGGACCAAATGGCCGATCTTGTCCGCCGCTACGGAGCCTCCCGCCTGACATGAATTCTGCAGATAGAACTACGCCTCTGGTGATCGCAATCGACGGCCCGGCCGCAGCCGGCAAGGGCACGCTGTCGCGCCAGATCGCTGAAACCTACGGCTTCCAGCACCTCGATACGGGCCTCACCTACCGCGCAGCCGCCAAGGCGCTGCTCGACCGGGGTCTGCCGCTCAACGACGAGGGTGTTGCCGAGACGATGGCGCGAGACGTCGAACTGGCAGGTCTCGACCGCGAAATCCTGTCGGCCCATGCGATTGGCGAAGCGGCCTCGAAGATCGCCGTCATGCCCGCCGTGCGCCGGGCGCTGGTGGAAGCGCAGCAGGCGTTTTCGAGGCGCAAGCCAGGCACGGTGCTCGACGGGCGTGATATCGGCACCGTCGTCTGCCCCGATGCACCCGTGAAACTATATGTCACCGCATCGCCTGAAGTGCGCGCCAGACGCCGTTACGACGAGATCGTTGGCCGCGGCGATGCCGCAGATTTCGACGAGATTTTTGCCGATGTGCGAAAGCGCGACGAGCGCGACATGGGGCGTGCCGACAGCCCTTTGAAGCCTGCGAAAGACGCGCACTTGCTTGATACGTCAGAAATGGGTATAGAGGCCGCGTTTCAGGCCGCGAAGGCGATTATCGACGCCGCCCTGAAAGGATGATGACCGACCGGATAACCGGCGGCGCATTCGAGCCCGATATCTTAGTCCTCGCGCCGGATTGCCTCTGAACATGACGAGGCGGGCTTGGATTTCGGGTGTGATCAACACGAACCCACGGCGCAATGTGTCCTTGACTGGACACGACCAGGAGATTTCATGGCAGTAACTAACCCGTCGCGGGAGGACTTCGCAGCCCTTCTCGAAGAATCCTTCGCAACCAATGATCTGGCCGAAGGCTACGTTACCAAAGGTCTGGTAACGGCGATCGAAAAGGACATGGCCGTTGTTGACGTCGGCCTCAAGGTCGAAGGTCGCATCGCGCTGAAGGAATTCGGCGTCAAGGGCAAAGACGGTTCGCTGAAGGTCGGCGACGAAGTCGAAGTCTATGTCGAGCGCATCGAAAACGCGCTTGGCGAAGCAGTTCTGTCGCGCGAGAAGGCTCGCCGCGAAGAGAGCTGGGTCAAGCTCGAAGTCAAGTTCGAAGCTGGCGAACGCGTTGAAGGCGTTATCTTCAACCAGGTCAAGGGCGGCTTCACGGTCGATCTCGACGGCGCTGTTGCCTTCCTTCCGCGCAGCCAGGTCGACATTCGTCCGATCCGCGACGTGACCCCGCTGATGCACAACCCGCAGCCCTTCGAAATCCTCAAGATGGACAAGCGTCGCGGCAACATCGTTGTTTCGCGTCGTACGGTTCTTGAAGAGTCCCGTGCAGAACAGCGCTCGGAAATCGTTCAGAACCTTGAAGAAGGTCAGGTTGTTGACGGCGTCGTCAAGAACATCACCGATTACGGTGCGTTCGTTGACCTCGGCGGCATCGATGGCCTGCTGCACGTGACCGACATGGCATGGCGCCGCGTCAACCATCCGTCGGAAATCCTGTCCATTGGCCAGCAGGTCAAGGTTCAGATCATCCGCATCAACCAGGAAACCCACCGCATCTCGCTCGGCATGAAGCAGCTCGAGTCGGATCCGTGGGATGGCATTGCTGCCAAGTACCCGGTTGGCAAGAAGATCTCCGGTACCGTCACGAACATCACGGACTACGGCGCATTCGTCGAGCTGGAGCCAGGCATCGAAGGCCTGATCCACATCTCGGAAATGTCCTGGACCAAGAAGAACGTACATCCCGGCAAGATCCTTTCGACCACGCAGGACGTCGACGTTGTCGTTCTCGAAGTCGATCCGTCGAAGCGCCGCATCTCGCTCGGTCTCAAGCAGACCCTCGAGAACCCATGGCAGGCATTTGCGTTCAGCCATCCGGCCGGCACTGAAGTCGAAGGCGAAGTCAAGAACAAGACCGAATTCGGCCTGTTCATCGGCCTCGACGGCGACGTTGACGGCATGGTTCACCTCTCCGACCTCGACTGGAACCGTCCAGGCGAACAGGTCATCGAGGAGTTCAACAAGGGCGACGTCGTTAAGGCTGTCGTTCTGGATGTGGACGTCGAGAAGGAGCGTATCTCGCTCGGCATCAAGCAGCTCGGCAAGGATGCTGTCGGCGAAGCCGCAACATCCGGCGAACTGCGCAAGAACGCTGTCGTTTCGTGCGAAGTCATCGCCGTCAACGACGGTGGTGTTGAAGTGAAGCTTGTTGCTCACGAAGACATCACGTCCTTCATCCGCCGCAACGACCTGGCACGCGATCGCGACGATCAGCGTCCGGAGCGTTTCTCGGTTGGTCAGGTTTTTGACGCCCGCGTCACGAACTTCTCCAAGAAGGATCGCAAGGTCATGCTGTCGATCAAGGCTCTCGAGATCGCTGAAGAAAAGGAAGCAGTTGCACAGTTCGGTTCGTCCGACAGCGGCGCTTCGCTCGGCGACATCCTCGGCGCGGCTCTGAAGAACCGCGGCAGCGAGTAATCGTTGTAGCTTGAAATGCGAAAGCCGCCGGATCGAAAGATCCGGCGGCTTTTTTCATGCCCGCTTTTTTTGGGTCGCACCGTGAACTGTCGGCTCAGGCCCACCCTGCCATGCGCCAGTAAAGTTCGTTCGGACGACGATCGTCGTTGCTGGCCTCCGAGGATGCGGCCTCGCCGTCGCCAGGGTTGTCGTCGTCAGTCGGCTCGTTGCCGTCATCAGGGTGATCGAAAGCCTGGTCCTGGCTGTGGTCGGCTTCGCCATCCTCGTCGACTGCCGTCACCGGCTGCGTCTTGCGGTTTTCGCGCCGCGGCTCGTCGTCCGCCATTGGGTAGGGGACAAACGGCAGGCCAATCGCCTCGCGCTGGACGAGCGGCAGCGGCACCGGCATCGGCTGGATGTCAGGCTCTGGCGCCGCCTCCGGGGCTCCGCTGGCTTTTGCGGCCGTGGTGTGACGTTCGTTTGCAATGCGCAGCAGATCGTCCTCGGCATCCGTTATCCCGGCCGTATGCATTGCGTCTATGTCCGGAGCAGCCGGGGCAGGTTGTCCATGCCCGCCGGCATGGGGCACCGTTCCACCGCCGCCTCCGCCAAAAAGGTTCTTGAACAGTGCCGCTGTCGAATTGTCGACCGGAGCTCCTGTCGCGAGCAGCGCTGCCTGAAGCGCGCTTGGTGCAATCACTGACACCAGTTGTGCCAGATTGCTGGGCCATTCCACAGCGGGTTTCGGCGCCGGCGCCGGTTCGGCATCGCTGATCGGGATCTTCAATTCGGTGTCGAAGGCATCGATAACCGCTGCGACCAGAGCCCCGGTATTCGTCACAGTCGCGATGCCCGGCACGGCGGTCTGCGGTAAGACTTGCGGCAAGACTTGCCGCATCGGCTTCGCATCTGCAGCCAAGATCGGCGGGGCTTGCGCAGGCGCCGGGCTTGCGTCCGGCTTGATCGGAACCGCACTTGGGACGGCGGGAGATGGTAGAGCTGGTTTGGATTGAAGGTCGGCGGTTGCTGTCGCGAGACCTTCTGTTCGGACCGGCATCGGCCGCGCAAGAATCGCCTCGCGGGTCGGCTCTTCCTGCAGATCAACGAGCGGCGGCAGCAGTTGGGGTTTCTGAAGCTCCGTACCGGGAACCTTTGTGTCAGGAGCCGCGGCGGCTGACCCGCTCGTGGGTGGCGAGAACGGAGCGATAGCTGGTGCCGCTGCACCGGGAGCCGGCGGCGTTGCACTGGTGGCGGGTGACGTCACCGACTGCGATTTTGCTCCGATGTCAGGCAGAGCGCCGGGGGATGGCCCGGGGGTCTCTGTACTTGCTGTGCCCGAAGAAGAACCGGGCAGAGGAACTGCCGGCGATGCGGGGCTGGGCGTCGAGGGTTGGAGCGCTGAGAGCGCGGGGGATGATGGGCCGGGCAAGGACGGGCCAGTCGGGGCAACTGCCGGCGGGGCGCCGGGCCGCGTCGTAGGAGAGGGTGCCGCACCGTCTTTTGGAAGGCTGGCTATCTCATTCTGCCGATAGGAGGTGACCGCTGCATTCTCAACCGTATCGCTATCCGTGACGAGCGCTGCTTCGAGCGACAGGATCAGCCGTGCTGCGTCGAGACCACCGGGGTTCTTGAGGATCTCGGCGAGCAGCGGCACGGACATGCCCTTGACCAGCTGTCTCAGCGTTTTTTCAAGCGCTGCAATGTCGTCCGTATTCATGGACTGCACCGCGACAGTCAGGCGCTCTGCATAGTCTGCCAGCAACTCGCCGTCGTTTCGCGGTATCTGCAGGAGTTGACCGATCGTTTCGGCGAAGATCGACGACCCGTAGGCAAGCTGCAATTGGCCGGAGAGCGACAGAAGGTTCAGGCGGGCGCCCGCAAGCAGTCCATCGCTCGCGGACAGGTCAGGGTCTGCTCCTGCGGCCGCCGCGATGGGACGCGTGGAAGCAACCGTACGGACCGGAGAGAGTGGGTCGGCCTGCATGCTTTGCGTAGCACTGACAGGAGTAAGCATAGCGCGCCTCCATCTCTCGCGTGTGAAAGGAAGGGACAACTCGGCCACACACGAATTCACGCGCACGTCGCACGCCAAAACTGCGCCGCCAACTCATGGCGCATGAATGCCGAGCACCAATTCTTAAATCGCTATGGTTAAATCATCGCTAATCGCTGGCAGGCCCGACCGGTCGTCAGCTATGCGCAAAAATGTCGGTCTCACCCCAGCCGAGCAGATCGAGCTTGGCTCGGGTCGGCAGGAACTCGAAACACGCCGTCGCGTGTTCGATACGCTCGTCGCGGAGAAGGCGCTCGGTCAGCTTGTCGCGGAGCGCATGGAGGTGAAGCACGTCGGACGCCGCATATTCGAGCTGGGCCTGCGACAGGGTTTCGGCAGCCCAGTCGGTCTGCTGCTGCGCCTTCGAGATATCGACGTCCAGCAACTCTCTCAGATTGTCCTTGAGGCCGTGTCGATCCGTATAGGTCCGCACGAGCCGCGATGCGACCTTGGTGCAGAAGACAGGCGTGGTCGTAACCCCGAACGTGTGAAACAGAACCGCAATATCGAAGCGTCCGTAGTGAAAGATTTTCTGTCGGGCGGGATCGGCAAGCAGTGCGACGAGATTGGGAGCTTGCTTCTGCCCGGCTGCGATCCGGATGACGTCCGCGGTTCCGTCGCCTGGTGAGAGCTGCACGACACAAAGCCTGTCGCGGCGCGGGACGAGGCCAAGCGTTTCCGTATCGATTGCGATCGCGCCTGTGTAGCGCGCAGCGTCAGAGGCTGGAATATCTCCTTGATGGTACCGTATCGACGTCTTCATGCGTGTCTCCGCTGTCAGGCTCTATGCGGGATAACCTAGAGGAAAGCTCCGGTGGAAGCACGCGGCCGCATCGTCTTATCCCGGACAATGGCTATCGCTTGGCGACGACGAAACACGAACGCGTGAGCAATTGCCCAGCAATGCAGCAAACGCATTGCTGCATTGCAGCAGAGCCTCTTGGCGCACCGGGAAGATATGGCTAGAAGTTTGGTCATCGAACGACGCACCTCCTCCTCCCAGTGTCGTTCGATACGGATCAACAACACCCTCCTCCTCCCAGTTGTTGATCAAGTTTAAAGCCTGGCGCATCCTCCTCCCGCGCCAGGCTTTTCTCGTTTTGTATCCCTTAAAATCCTCTGTATGACCGGCTCTGCCTCCGCAGAACGCCTTGCTGCGCAATAAGAAAAAGCCAGCGCATCGCTGCACTGGCTTGTCCGGCATAAAGGTGGATCTGCAGGTCAGCCCAGAGCTTCTATCGCCTTCATCACGTCGTCGTCGATCTTGAGACCGTGCTGGATGCTTTCGGCGCGAAGACCGCGGCCGCGCCGGCCGGGCAGGCGGACACCGTCCTGCTTTGCCATTTCGCTCGCCAATGCCGCAAAGCGTTCTGCCGCGCCGCCACCCGTCGTGGCATCCGGATCGATGACGATCAGCGACTGGCCAAGCGCCGGCGGAGGTCCGGTCTCGTCAAACAGCGAGCTGGCCTGGTAGGAGTAATGCGCACCGCCGATGCCGGCCGCCATCACTTCGACCATGAGTGCAAGCGCTGCCCCCTTGGCGCCCCCGGATGGCGCCATCGTTCCCTTGATCGCGGCAAATGCGTCGGTTGTCGGATTGCCGTCGGTGTCGAACGCCCAGTCGTCGGGAATACTGGTGCCCTTCTGGGTCGCTTCCATCACCTTGCCGCGGGCAACCTTGGAGAGTGCTAGATCGATGACCAGCGGCTCGTCACCGGCAATAGGCGCCGCAAAAGCGATCGGATTGGTGCCGAACAGCGGCACCTTGCCACCCCAGGGGGCCATGGAGGCGGGCGCGTTGGCAAACATCATCGCAACCAGCCCCTGCTCGGCAAAGCGCTCCACGGTCAACGCCATGACGCCTGCATGGTGCGAACGGTTGATGGCGGCAAAGGCGATGCCCTGTTCGCGCGCAATCGCTGGAAGTTCCAAGACAGCGAGATCGAGCGCCGGATAGGCAAAGCCAAAGTTCGCGTCGATTGCAAGAACTGCGGGTCGAGGCCTGCTCGCCTCAGGGAGAGCACTGCCGTCGACCTTGCCGGTCCGCACCTGTTTGACATAGGCCGGGATGCGGCGAAGCCCATGACCGGACTGGCCGGCGGCTTCCGCCTGCACCAGGGCGCGGGCAACCGAGCGTGCGGTGCTATCAAGCACGCCGTTGGCTTCGAAAACGCCGCTCACCAGCGTTTCGGCTTCTTCAAGGGTAATCTGCATGGACAAGCTGTTCCGGGAGCGAGTGTTAAGGAGGGCAACCGAACCCGAAAGCACGGCTACTTGCACTCTACCGACTGAGTGACGAGGCTTGCAACACCTGCCGGTGCGATCGGAACAGGTGATGCGCGCCGAACGGCTGAGACGACGTAGTCGTCGATACGCGTATCTCCAGACGATCTGGCAACGGACACGCGCCCGATATTGCCATCGCTATCGAAATTGAAGCTGATCGTCACGATCCCCTTCTGGTTGGACGGGCAGCGGCGGGCATTACGGGCGATCTTCGTGCGCACACGGGTCATCCAGGTGGACGGTGACATCGTCGAGGCCACCGATCCGCTCGAGGTCTGCGCAGCGGCCGTGCGCTCCGACGGCTTTGCCTGAACCTTTGCCTGCGCCTTTTCCTTCTGCGCCTGCGGCTGACGGCGTGGCTTTTCTACCTTCTGGACCGGCTTCGGTGGTGGTGGACGAGTGACCGGCAGCGGGACTTCCACGTTCTCCAACGCTGCGGTGACCTTCTGCTCGATCGGATCGACAGGCTCGGGCGGCGGCGTTTCGACGATCTCCGGCGGCGGGGGCGTTTCCTCCGGCAGCGGCGTCTCGATCACGGGTTCCGGCGGCGGTTCGGGTATCTCCTCAGCCACTTCCGGTGGCGGTTCGACCGGTGGCGGCTCCTCGATGGGTTCGACCTCTTCGACCGGCTCGGTCTGCTGGGTCTCGACCAGTTGCCGGTCTTCGGTGTCGGTAGCGATCTGCTCTTCGTCTGGGATCGCCGCCTCCGGCTCCGGCGCAAGCTCGATCATGATGGCGGCCTGCGGACCGTTGTCGGCGAGTTCCTCCGGCTCTTGCCTCATCAGAAGAGCTGCGGCGGCAATGTGGACCGTGAGCACAAGGATAGCGGCAGATCCCCACAGCGCGATCTCGCCGATCCTGCTCGCATATCCTCTGCGCTGCATGGCAAGGCTCATGGAGCGCCTCCGGTGGCCGGCGAAGCGGCTGGTGCAGGCGCTGCCGGTGCGGCGGGTGTAGACGCTGGCGCCTGTTGGGCACCCGACGCGGCCTCCAACCCGACCAGCGCAATCTTCAGGTAGCCGGAATCGCGCAGCAGGTTCATCACTTCCATGAACTGCCCGTAATCGACGGCCTTGTCGGCCCGCAGGAAGATCCGCGTATCCTTGTTACCCTCGGTCTGGCGGTCGAGATTTGCGGCAAACTGTTCGCGCGCGACCGGATCGTTGCCGATATTGAGCGATAGGTCGTCCTTGACCGTCACGTAGAGAGGCTCGTCCGGTCGTTCTGCGGGCTTGGCGCTGGAGGCGGGCAGATCGACATTGACGTCGACCGTCGACAGCGGCGCGGCCACCATGAAAATGATCAGGAGCACCAGCATGACGTCGATAAACGGCGTCACGTTGATCTCGTGATTTTCGGGAAGTTCATCGCCGTGATGTTCGCGAATGCCGCCTGCCATGGAATTATTCCCCCGCGACCAGAGACATCGACGCCGGCCTGCGTCCGCCTGGCGGCACCTTGCGGAAATCGAGATCGCGGCTGACCAGTCGTTCGACACCGGAAGCAGCGTCGGCCAGTAGCTGGCGGTAGCCGGTGACCGAGCGGGCGAAGGCGTTGTAGATGATCACGGCCGGGATTGCCGCGACCAGACCAAGGGCGGTCGCAAGCAGCGCTTCGGCGATGCCGGGTGCCACGACCGCAAGGTTGGTCGTGTTGGACTGCGAAATGCCGATAAAGGAATTCATGATGCCCCAGACCGTGCCGAACAGCCCGACAAACGGGCCAACCGAACCGATCGAGGCGAGAATGCCCGTGCCGCGGGCCATGCGCCGTCCGGAATATGCTTCGATGCGCGACAGGACCGAAGATACGCGCTCCTTGACACCATCGGTATGGGCGTAGTCGAGAGCAGCTTCGGAAAGCTCCACCTCTTCGGTCGCCGCGCGCAGCATCAGGGCCGCAGGCCCGCCGCGGCTGCCTGTCGTCTCAAGCGCTTCCGGCAGCGTATGCGCGCCCTGGATGATCTTGAGGACGCGCCTGGCGCGGGTACGGGCGCCCATCAGCTCAAGCGTCTTTGCGATCCAGATCGTCCATGTGAGAAGCGAGGCAATGGCAAGGCCGATCATCACGGCCTTCACCACCCAGTCGGCCGCCATGAACATGCCCCAGGGCGAAAGATTGTGAGGAATATCGGCGCGTGCTTCGGGGGAAGGTGCACCCGTTGCAGCCGGAGCCTGCTCGATTGGCGTCACGGAGGGAGCAGCAGGTTCTGCCGGGGTTGCGTCTTGAACGGGTGGCGGGGTCTGCTGTGTCGTAGGAGCAGCGCTTGGAGGAGCAAGGGCCGGCGCCGTCTGTTGTGCCGGACCAGGCGCTTCCGGTGCAGGCGCCTCGACCTGCGCGACCGCATTTGTCGTCATCAGCATCAAGGCCGCAATCGTTGTCACCAGGGGACCTGGCCCGGCAACGCGCAACTGCTTCCTGTAGAGGTGAGACTTCGGCACAACGGACATGGCAGCGATACTCCGACTGGTCGCCGGAAGGCTCAGTTGGCCCAACGGCTCGATATCATTCAGCCGGTCCGAAAACTGAGGGCGGCGGCTTGCCGCTATGCGATAATAAACATGAGTGTGGTTGGCAACTATAATCGGGAGAGTATCGCTTAAATTTGACTGCTTCCGTCATGATTTGGTCCGCATGGCCATGCTGCCAGCCGCAGCCTGTCTCCCAAAGCTCCGCACAAACGAAAAAACCGCCGGAGATTTCTCTTCGGCGGTTGATGGTTTCGGCAGCGCTAAACTTACAGCGTGCGCGTGATGTGCTCCACGCGGAAGCACTCGATCGTGTCGCCTGCGCGGATATCTTCGTAGTTTTCGAACGCCATACCGCATTCCTGACCCATCGGCACTTCGCCAACTTCGTCCTTGAAGCGCTTGAGCGTCTTGAGCTTACCTTCGTGAATGACAACGTTGTCGCGCAGCAGGCGAACACCTGCACCACGCTCGACCTTGCCTTCGACGACGCGGCAACCTGCAACCTTGCCGGTCTTCGTGATGTTGAACACCTCGAGGATTTCGGCATTGCCGAGGAAGGTCTCGCGACGTTCTGGCGAAAGCAGACCCGACATTGCTGCCTTCACGTCATCCACCAGATCGTAGATGATGTTGTAGTAGCGGATCTCGGTGCCGGCACGATCGGCCGCTATGCGCGCCTGTGCGTTGGCACGGACGTTGAAGCCGATGATCGCTGCTTCGGAGGATTCGGCAAGCGCAAGATCCGACTCGGTGATCGCACCTGCGCCCGAATGGACGATGCGGGCGCGGACTTCGTCGGTGCCAAGCTTGTCGAGAGCGCCGATAATGGCTTCGACGGAACCCTGAACGTCGCCCTTGATGAGCAGCGGGAATTCCTTGTAGCCGGTATTCTGCAGCTTGCTCATCATCTGTTCGAGCGAACCGCGCTGACCGGACTGGCGAGCAACCGCCTTGTCGCGGGCAAGCCGCTGGCGATATTCGGAAATCTCGCGAGCACGGCTCTCGTTTTCAACGACGGCAAACTTGTCGCCGGCAGCAGGCGTGCTGGAAAGACCGAGCACTTCGACCGGCATGGCCGGGCCGGCTTCCTTGACGTGAACACCCTTGTCGGTGACGAGCGCGCGGACGCGGCCCCACTGATCGCCGGCAACGATGATCTGGCCAGGCTTCAGCGTGCCCTTCTGGACGAGCACGGTTGCAACCGCACCGCGGCCACGGTCGAGCTGGGCTTCGATGACGATGCCTTCGGCCGTACGGACCGGATCTGCCTTCAGGTCGAGAATTTCGGCCTGCAGCAGAACAGCCTCGAGCAGCTTGTCGAGATTGGTCTTGTTCTTGGCCGAAACTTCGACGTCGAGAACTTCACCGCCCAGCGATTCCACGAACACTTCGTGCTGCAGCAGCTGCTGGCGCACCTTGTCCGGGTTGGCTTCGTGCTTGTCGATCTTGTTGATCGCCACGATGATCGGAACACCGGCAGCCTTTGCGTGGCTGATGGATTCGATCGTCTGCGGCATCACGCTGTCGTCGGCTGCAACCACGAGGATCGCGATGTCAGTCGCCTGCGCACCACGGGCACGCATGGCCGTAAAGGCGGCGTGACCGGGGGTGTCGATGAAGGTGATCTTCTGGCCGTTCTGTTCAACCTGATAGGCACCGATATGCTGGGTGATGCCACCGGCTTCGCCCGAAACAACGTTGGCCTGGCGAATGGCGTCGAGAAGCGAGGTCTTGCCGTGGTCGACGTGACCCATGATCGTCACGACCGGAGGACGCGACACCATTTCGCCGGCGTCGTCCATCTGGTTGAAGATACCTTCTTCAACGTCCGATTCCGAAACGCGCTTGACCGTATGGCCGAATTCACCTGCAATGATTTCAGCGAGATCGGCGTCGATAACGTCGCCGGCCTTCATCATCTGGCCTTCCTTCATCAGGTACTTGATAACGTCGACGGCACGTTCTGACATGCGCTGCGACAGTTCCTGAATGGTGATGGTTTCAGGCAGGATGACCTCGCGCATAACCTTTTCGCGGGTTTCCTGCATTTGGCTGCGGCGGAACTTTTCCTGCCGGCGGCGCATGGCAGCCATCGAGCGACCACGGCCGGTACCGTCATCATCGGTGCTGGCAGCGGTAATCGTGAGCTTGCCCTGGCGACGGCCTTCCTCGACCTTCGGGCGTGTCGGTGGCTTGGCAGGAACCGGCGCTGCAACGCGGCCACGACCTGGAATGGTCCGGGCAGGTGCGCGATCCTCTTCCTCGTCGTTGCGGCGACCACGACCGATGACGGGCGCGGCAACAGGTGCGGCTCCAGGCGTCGGGCGAGCCGAGTTACGGTTGTCTTGTGTATTTGCGTTGCGATCTGCAGCGGCTGGCGCTGGCGCGACGGGTGCCGGACGCAGAGCTTCCTCGGCAGCGCGTGCCTTGGCTTCTTCGGCCAGACGTGCTGCCTCGGCTGCTTCTTCGACCTTGCGGCGCTCGTCTTCTACCTTGCGGCGTGCATCATCCTCGACGCGCTGCTTGGCTTCGACCACATCGCGCGCCTGGGCTTCGACGAGTGCGCGACGGCGTGCATCCATCTCGCTTGCGGACAGGTCGTGCAGGACAGCACCACCCGAACGCTGCGGCTGGCGCTGCGGCTGTGACGGCTGCTGCGGACGCTGGCCCTGATGCGACGAGGGACGCTGACCCTGCGATGACGAAGGGCGCTGGCCCTGCGAAGAACCGGGGCGGTATCCCTGCGATGAAGGCTGCTGTACGCGCGGCTGCGGCGGGCTCGGCTGGCTGACGGGTGCAGCAGGGGCGGGGGCTGCAGGTGCAGCGGCTGCCACAGGGGCGGCTGGTGCCGGCGCTGCAGGGGTTGCCGGCTGCGGGCGTGGCGCTATAGGAGCGGCTGCCTCGACTGGCCGAGGGGCCGGTGCTGCGATCGGTGTAATTGGCTTTTCGTCGAGCGGACGGGTCGGACGGCGCTTGACCGTCTCGACGACGACCGCCTTGGTCCGGCCGCGACCCATGTCCTGGCGCACAGTACCCTGGGTCACACCCGATGGTTTCAGGGTAAGGGTCTTCTTCACGCCCAGTGTCTTGTCGTCGTTGTTATCAGTCATTCCGTTCCTGTTCCTTCGGACAGGAACAGATGGAAGCCATCAGTGCCTGTCGTTCAATTCGTACATATCGATGTGCGTCCGGCAAAAACCGGTAACCGCGTCATTGTTTCGGCATGTCAGCGACACCTTTTGTCTGGGACAGACCGCCCGTGCGGTACTGTTCAAGTAGGTTTGCGCGTTTCACTACACCTTCACCCGCCTGTCCCGCAAGCGCGCAGGCATGGATAAAAGCATTCTGGCCCATCACTTCGTCCAGTTCGGCCCCCGTGAAGAGCAAAAAGGATGGAATTTCTTCCTCGGCATTCGAGCCGAATTTGAAGGCTTTGCGAGCCTGATCGATCTTCCGGATACCGTCTGCCGCAGCATCTGAGGCATGAAAGCAAGCAATCGCGCCGCCGGAGCGAACTGCGGCATCGACCTTCGTCGCGCCCGAAATAAACTGGCTCGCCTTGCGAGCCATGTTCATCATGCCGATCAGATCGGCCGCGAGCAGTCTGTCAACCGTCGCCCCCAGATCGGCATCCGCCTTAGCGTCCGTCTTCAACGCGCGGGCGAAGGATTTCTTCTGGACCGCCCGGTCGATCAACGCCCGTTCGGCCTTTACCCAGCAGCCCCGCCCCGGAAGGCGACGCTTGAGATCGGGAACAACCTGGCCATCAGGCCCGGCCACGAAGCGGATCAGCGTTTCCGGTGATCCGGCTTCACGGGTGACGATGCAGGTACGGTCATTCACGATAAGCTCGTCGTCTGCATCGTCGTCTGGTTCATTGCCAATCGGGATCATTCCCGCTCGGCGGCAGGCGCCTCCTCGGCGTCTTCGGCCTCTGGTGCTTCTTCGGTGGCAAGATCCGCATCGGTGATCCAGCCAGCCAGCAGGCGGGCCTGCACGACCATGTTTTCAGCTTCGGTGCGCGAAACCTCGAACTTCGAAAACAGACCTTCGAACTTCTTGGTCTCGCCGTCCTTGCGCTCGCTCCAACCGACAAGATCATCGGCCGCGCAGCCGGCAAAATCCTCGATCGTCTTGATGCCGTCTTCGCCAAGCGCGACGAGCATCTGACCGGTCAGGCCGTCGATCTGCTTCAGTTCGTCGGCAACACCGAGTGCGACGCGCTTTGCATCGTTTTCAGACTCGATCCGCTCGAGATATTCGCGGGCACGGGTCTGGATCTCGGTCGCGGTATCTTCGTCAAAACCGTCGATCGAGGAGATTTCGTCGAGCTCGACATAGGCAAGCTCTTCAACGGCGGCAAAGCCTTCGGACGCCAGCACCTGGCCAACCATCTCGTCGACATCGAGCGCGTCCATAAACAGGTTGGTGCGCTCGTTGAATTCCTTCTGGCGGCGCTCCGATTCCTCGGCTTCCGTCATGATGTCGATATCCCAGCCGGTCAGCTGCGATGCAAGGCGGACGTTCTGGCCACGACGACCGATCGCCAGCGACAGCTGCTCGTCCGGAACCACGACTTCGATCCGCTCGCTGTCTTCGTCGAGAACAACCTTGGAGACTTCTGCCGGCTGCAGCGCGTTGACGATGAACGACGCCGGATCCTGGCTCCACGGAATGATGTCGATCTTTTCGCCCTGCAGCTCGCCGACGACGGCCTGAACGCGCGAACCGCGCATACCGACGCAGGCGCCGACCGGATCGATCGACGAGTCGTTGGAAACGACAGCGATCTTGGCGCGCGAGCCCGGATCGCGAGCAACCGACTTGATCTGGATGATGCCGTCGTAGATTTCAGGCACTTCCATGGTGAACAGCTTCACCATGAACTGCGGATGGGTACGCGACAGGAAAATCTGCGGGCCACGCTGTTCGCGGCGCACGTCGTAGACATAGGCTCGAACGCGGTCACCGTAGCGCATGTTTTCGCGCGGGATCATCTCGTCACGGCGAATGATGCCTTCGCCACGACCGAGGTCGACGATGACGTTGCCATATTCGACGCGCTTGACGGTGCCATTGACGATTTCGCCGACGCGGTCCTTGAACTCGTCGAACTGACGGTCACGTTCCGCTTCGCGCACCTTCTGGACGATAACCTGCTTGGCAGACTGGGCAGCGATACGACCGAAATCCATCGGCGGCAGCGGATCGGCGATGAAGTCGCCGATCTTGGCGTCAACGTTGCGATCGAGTGCCAGCGTCAGCGGGATCTGCGTGCCGTAATCCTCGGCGACGTCGACCACTTCCAGCAGGCGCTGGAGGCGGATCTCGCCGGTCTTGGAATTGATGTCGGCACGGATGTTGGTTTCCGAACCATAGCGCGAGCGGGCGGCCTTCTGGATGGCGTCGGCCATCGCAGCCAGCACGATTTCGCGGTCGATGACCTTTTCGCGGGCTACTGCATCTGCGATCTGCAGAAGTTCAAGCCGGTTTGCGCTCACTGCCATTGTCGTTGGTCTCCGTAAGTCGAGCTATGTGCGACCTTCTCAAAGGAAGGCGTGCTGTCGGTTATTCTTCGTCAGTGTCTTCGTCGGTTTCGTCGTTCTGATTGGCGGCCTGCTGCTTGGCCGCCTTGTCAGCCCGCAACGCGTCGCGGATCAGTTCGTCGGTGAGGACAAGCTTTCCTTCGGACAGCGCCGTAAACGGAATGAGCAAATGCTGTGTCTCGCCATCGGCGACCTGATCGCGGTCGATCGTGAAGCCCTCGGACGTGACGTCGGTGATCTTGCCGCGAAAACGCTTGCGATTGTCGACCAGGATCGACGTCTCGCATTTCACGATATGGCCGTTCCAGCGCTCGAAATCGGATTTGCGCACCATCGGGCGATCGATGCCGGGCGACGACACTTCGAGATGATACTCGCGATCGATCGGATCTTCCACATCGAGAACGGGCGAGATCGCCATCGAGACGGCTTCACAGCCCTCGACATCCATCGTGCCATCGTTGCGTTCGGCCATGATCTGCAGCGTCGCGCCATTCTGATTGAGCATCCGGACGCGCACGAGGCGGAAGTCCATGGATGTCAGAACGGGCTCGATGATCTCGGCCACTCTCAGTTCAAGCCCGGTCTCGACGATCAGGCGCGGTTCGCTGTCGGTTTGTGGCATGCGCCCTCCGAATTCGTGCTCCCTGTCCGGTTTCCGGACGAGGGGGAGAAAAGCGATCGCCTAACAAAAAAGAGCGGGTCCGGGAGGGCCCACTCTTCATCGGACGATCAAGAATATGGCCTGCATATACGCTTTCACACCGGCGATTGCAAGACCGCCGCAAGACTCGTCGCATTCGCTCCGGTCCGTGATGGGGTTGGTGACAGCAGATCTCCATCATCGGGCATTTTAGGACATGACGCGGGTGGAATTTGTGGTCTTCAGGTCTATAACCCTTTGGTGACAGTGCCATGATGGGAGGAAGAGACTTGCCCGATCGGATTTCGACGCTGGCGCCGTTTCGGCTGCCGACGTTCCGAATGATCTGGATTGCCAGCATCGCGTCGAATTTCGGTGGGTTGATCCAGGCCGTCGGTGCCGCCTGGATGATGACGGCGATCGCCAGTTCGCAAGACATGGTGGCGCTGGTGCAGGCGTCCAACGCGTTGCCGATCATGCTGTTTTCGCTTGTCGCCGGGGCATTGGCCGACAATTACAATCGCCGAAGCCTAATGCTGACGGCGCAGGTCTTCATGCTGACCGTGTCGATTGCGCTGACGGTGTTTGCCTATCTCGGCCTGCTGACGCCGTGGCTTCTTTTGATGTTCACCTTCCTGATCGGCTGCGGCACGGCGCTCAACAACCCGTCCTGGCAGGCCTCGGTCGGCGATATCGTACCACGCGAAATCCTGCCGACCGCAGTGACGCTGAACAGCGTCGGCTTCAACATCACCCGCAGCGTCGGGCCGGCGATCGGCGGCGCGATCGTCGCAGCAGCAGGGGCTGCTGCCGCCTTCGCGGTCAACGCGATGAGCTATTTCGCGATCATCTATGCGCTGTTTCGCTGGAAGCCGCAGCGTGCCGACGATTCGCTTCCGCGCGAAACTTTGCTGCGGGCACTGTCCGCCGGCCTTGGCTACGTCGCGATGTCGCCGAATATTCTGAATGTGCTGCTGCGCGGCCTGCTGTTCGGTCTGACCGCAAGCGCTATTCTGGCCCTTCTGCCGATCGTTGCCCGCGATCTCGTGTCCGGTGGCCCGTTCACCTACGGCATCATGCTGGGCGCTTTCGGCATCGGCGCCGTCGCCGGTGCCATTGCCAATGCGAGGCTCAGGGAAAAGTTTTCGAGCGAGTGGATCGTCCGGTTCGCGTTCGTGGGCTTTGCCGCAAGCTCCGCCGTCATCGGCGCAAGCACGAATACGACGGTGACGGTGATCGCCCTCCTGTTCCCCGGCGCCTGCTGGGTTCTCGCGCTATCACTGTTCAACACGACCGTGCAGCTTTCGACGCCACGCTGGGTCGTCGGCCGTGCCTTGTCCTTCTACCAGACGGCAACCTTCGGCGGCATTGCTGCGGGCAGCTGGATGTGGGGTCTTCTGTCCGAAAACTTTGGCGCGTCGGTTGCACTCTCTATCGCGAGCCTCGCCATGCTTGTCGGCGCTCTCGTCGGCTGGCGCATGCCGCTGCCGCAGTTCGGCGATGTCAATCTTGATCCGCTCAACCGCTTCAACGCGCCGCTTCTGAGCCTCGCGCTGCAGCCGCGCAGCGGTCCGATCGTGCTCCAGATCGACTACCTCATCGGCGAGGCCGATATCCCCGAATTCCTGACCCTGATGGCACGCCGCAGACGGGTGCGTATCCGCGACGGTGCACGGCAGTGGGCCTTGATGCGCGATCTCGAACATCCCGACGTCTGGACGGAGACCTATCATACCGCCACCTGGGCGGATTACGTGCGCCACAACCAGCGGCGCATGCAGATGGATGCCGAAATCTGGGATGCGATCCGCAAGCTGCATCAGGGTGAAGAAGAACCGAAGGTCCATCGCATGATCGAGCGGCAGACGATCCCGCCCTCCACCGACATCATGCACAAGCCCCATATCGACTTTCACCACTAAGGCGAAAGGCCGGCGATTGTTACCTGAGCCGGGTCTTCAGCGATGCATCCGGATAGCAGGTCGGCGTCAGACCATTCTTTGCCTGCCAGTCGCCAAGCGCCCGGCGGGTCTTGAAGCCCGGCAGACCATCGACGTTTCCGACGTCGTAACCCTTGGCCACCAACGCCTTTTGCATGGCGAGCACGTCGGAGCGAAGCATCTTGCCGACGTCACCCCATGCGCCCTCGAAGGCGCCGGCGCCGTGGGCAATGCGATCGGCGAGATTGCCGATGAACAGCGCATAGAGGTCGGAGTTGTTGTATTCCTTGAGCACGTAGAAATTCGGCGTGACGACGAATTCCGGTCCGTTGCGGCCGGCAGGTACCAGCATCATGCCGGATGCCTTGAGATCGGCGGAAGGAAAAGGCTTGCCCGACACGCGGGTGATCCCGGTCGCCGCCCAGGCGGAGATCGGCTTGGCCAGATCCGGGCCTTCCTGGGCGCAGGAAACCTTGGCAGGAATGGAAACCTCGAAACCCCAGTCACGCCCGCGCTGCCAGCCTTCCTTCTGAAGATAGTGGGCTATGGACGCGAGCGAGTCGGGCACGGAATTCCAGATGTCCGGATGCCCGTCCTTGTCGAAATCGACGGCGTATTTCAGGTAGCTGGTCGGCATGAATTGCGGCTGGCCGAGAGCGCCCGCCCACGAACCCTTCATCGTCGCCGCATCCACGTCGCCGCGCTCGATCATCGTCAGCGCCGCAATCAACTCCTCACGGAACATCGGCTTGCGTGTGGACATGAAGGCCTTGGTCGCGAGAACCTCGAGTGCCGAATAGGGAAGCCGTGCCTTGCCGAAACCGGACTCGCGACCCCAGATGGCGACCACGATCTCACCGGGAACGCCGTAGGCGGCCTCGATCCGCTTCAGCGTCGCGGCATGTGTCGACGCAAGGCCGCGACCCGTTGCCGCCAGTCCTTGCAGCCGCTTTTCGGAGAAATAGGCGCCGGGGGAAGAGAACTCCGCCTGGCTCTGATCCTGGCTTTTCGGCGGCTTTGACCCCGGCGGCACCAGATCAGGAATGCTCCAGTTGAGCGAGATCCCGTTAAAGGCGGTTTTCAGTGTCCGCTCGGAAATGCCGGCTTTGCGGGCTTCCGGCCCAAGATCGCTGGCGATCCATCGCTGGAACTGCTTTTCCACATCCGGCTTGTTTTGGGCCATCACGGGCGGCGGAAGCAGGCAAAGGATGGCGCCAAGGGCGATGAGTGTCTTGCGCATGAAATCTCCTCAGATCGCCGTTCGTGCCCGAAGTGCCGCCGTCAGCGTGCCTTCGTCGAGATAGTCGAGCTCGCCGCCGACAGGCACGCCGTGCGCAAGCCGGGTGATCTTGACATCGATGCCGGCCAGCTGGTCGGTTATATAGTGTGCTGTGGTTTGTCCCTCGACCGTGGCGTTGACGGCGATGATGATTTCCTTGACCAAGCCTTCGCTCACCCGGTCGATCAGGCCGCGAATGTTAAGATCATCAGGTCCGACGCCATCGAGCGGAGACAGCGTGCCACCCAGCACGTGATAGGCCGCGTTCATCGCGCCTGCGCGCTCCAGCGCCCAGAGATCGGACACATCTTCGCAGACGATCAGCGTCGACTGGTCGCGTCGGATATCGGTGCAGACGGTGCAGGGATCGGACGTATCCACATTGCCGCAGCGCGAGCAGATCTTCACCTTGTCATAGGCTTCGCCCATCGCGTTCGACAGCGGACCGAGCAACTGGTCCTTCTTCTTGATAAGATGCAATGCCGCCCGGCGGGCCGAACGGGGGCCGAGACCCGGTACTTTCGCCAGAAGCTGGATGAGTTTTTCGATTTCGGGGCCGGTGACTCGCTTTGCCATGGTTCTCCTTTAGCCCATATGCAGGGGAAACGGAATCGACGAAGGACCAGCCGAATGAAACTTCTTAGCCTCTGCCTTGGTCATCCGGAAAAGCTTCCGGGCAAGAGCTACAAGACCGGCATCAACAAGATGCCGATGAGAAATCCGGTCATGATCGACGTGGAAGGCCTGGTCGGCGATGCCGTCTGCAATACGAAATATCATGGTGGCCCTGAGCAGGCGATCCTGCTCGAAGGCAGCCTGACGCTCGACTGGTGGCGGTCGCAACTCGGCCGTGATTTGCCGGATGGCACGTTTGGCGAAAACCTCGTGATCGAAGGGCTCGACAACCGCGACGTGGCCGCCGGCGATTGTTTCCGCATCGGTGCCGAGCTTGTTCTGCAGGCGACATCCGCCCGCACACCCTGCGCGACGCTTGCCGCCAAGATGGGCGATCCGACTTTCGTCAAAGCCTACCGAACGGCTGCTCGCCCCGGCATCTACTGCCGGGTGCTGACGCCGGGTTTTGCAGCGGCGGGCGATGCGGTCGAGTTCAGCGTCTACCAGGGAACGAGGGTTTCCATCCCGGAACTGCTCGCAAAATTCGGCAAGCGTCTTGGGGATGACGACCGGCAACGGTTTTTATCCGCACCCATCCATGCCGATATGCGAGAGGCGATCGAAGCCGGAAAACCCGCCAAGTTCTAACGAATAGGCGGGCCTTGTTGGCAGGCAGTTCCAAGAGGGAACGCCGGTCTCGTCTTAGAACGGCAGCTTCATGCCGGGCGGGATCGGCAGGCCGGCGGTCAGTTCCTTGGTCTTTTCGGCAGTGATCTCTTCTGCCCGGTCCTTTGCCAGCTTGTGGGCCGCAATGATCAGGTCTTCGAGAATCTCGGATTCGTCTTCCTTGAACAGGGACGGATCGATCTTCAGACCCAGCATGTCGCCCTTGCCGTTCATTCTTATGGTCACGAGGCCGCCACCGGCCGTGCCTTCGACTTCGAGAGCGGCGATATCCGCCTGCATCTTCTCCATCTTGGCCTGCATTTCCTTGACCTTGCCCATCATGCCCATGATGTCGCGCATCGGGATCTCCTCTTCCTGATTTTTAAAGTTCGATGTCGTCGCCCGGCAGGATATCGCCCTCGGCGCTTTCCACCACGGCTGGCGGCGGCAATTCGTCTGCGTCGATTTCGTCCTCGCTCACGCGGATCCGGACGTCGGTGATCTTTGCGCCGGGAAACTGCGACAGGATCGCCGCGACATCCGGATCGGAGCGGGCGTCGGTCAGCCGCGCCTCGCGCGCGGTTCCCTCTGCCTCGACCAATGTCGGCGAACCGTCTTCCTTGCTGAGGGAGACGATCCAGTGGATGCCGGTCCATTCCTTCAGCTTGACGCCGAGTTCACCCGGCAGCGTCGTTGGTCCGCCGTCGGTCAGGCGCATGTCGAGCCGGCCCGGTTCGATCTTCACCAGCCGCACAAAATTGCGCACCAGCGCCTTCAGCTTCGCGTCGCGGTTCTTGGAGCAGAGATCGACGATGTCGGCCAGCGAGCGAACAGCAACGCTGGGCTCGGGCTTTTCCTCGACACGGCCGACCGGCATCTCGCGCGGATTGTCGTTCGGCACGGCTTTCAGCATCGCGGTCGGTCCGCCTGACGGCATACGCTGCGACTGCATATCGATCCCGCGGGCATTGACCGGCGGCTGCGATGACGAAGTCTGGCCTGCGCCATTGCCGCCGCCATTCCCATTGGGCGCGCCGCGCTGGCCATCGCCACCGGAAAGGTCGGCAAGCCGACGCGCAGCGTCTTCCGGCGAGGGAAGGTGGGCGGCATGGGTCAGGCGGATCAGCACCATTTCGGCGGCACCGGCGGGGCGGGAAGAGTTCTCCGCTTCCGGAATGCCCTTGAGCAGCATCTGCCAGATCCGCGACAGGGTGCTGACGGCGATCGTCTCGGAAAATTCGCGACCGCGCACACGCTCGACTTCGCTCAGCGAAGGATCGTCCGCCGCTTCCGGGATATATTTGAAGCGCGTGACGAGATGGGTGAAGTCCGCAAGGTCGGTCAGAACCACGACAGGGTTGGCGCCGGCCTCGTATTGTGCGGTGAATTCGGAAAGGGCAGCCGTCACGTCGCCCTGCACGATCTGTTCGAACAGATCGACGATGCGGGCGCGGTCGGCAAGGCCAAGCATGCCGCGCACGGTATCGGCCACCACATGGCCTGCGCCATGGGCAATCGCCTGGTCGAGAAGGGACAGTCCGTCGCGAGCGGAGCCTTCAGCCGCGCGCGCGATCATCGACAGTGCCTCGGTCTCGGCCGGAATACCTTCCTTTTCGAGGATGGTCGTGAACAGGCCGACGAGATCGGCAGCACTGATCCGGCGGAGGTCAAAGCGCTGGCAGCGCGACAGGACGGTAATCGGCACCTTGCGGATTTCCGTCGTCGCGAAGATGAACTTCACATGCTCCGGCGGCTCTTCCAGCGTCTTCAGCAGGCCGTTGAAGGCCTGCGTGGAGAGCATGTGCACTTCGTCGATGATGTAGACTTTGTAGCGCGCCGAGACAGGCCGATAGCGCACCTGCTCGATGATCTCTCTGATATCGTCGATGCCGGTGTGCGAGGCTGCGTCCATCTCGATGACATCGACATGCCGACCTTCCATGATCGCCTGGCAGTGTTCGCCGGGGATACGCAGATCGATCGTCGGGCGGTCGATCTCGGCGGTCTTGTAATTGAGCGCACGCGCCAGAATGCGGGCAGTCGTGGTTTTGCCGACACCGCGCACACCGGTCAGCATATAGGCCTGGGCGATGCGGCCGGTCTCGAAGGCGTTGGTGAGTGTTCTCACCATCGGCTCCTGGCCGACCATCAGGTCGGAAAAATCCTTGGGACGGTATTTGCGGGCGAGAACCCGGTAGCCACTGCCGGAAGGCGTGGGCGCAGTCGGGTTGCTGGAATATGTCGGCCCGTCGTCGCTCATGAAAATCCTGCCAGCCTGTACGGGCCATTCCGGCCGTCAGAGACTGAGCGCGCCGGATGCTGACCAAGATGAGAGGGTGGGAGGCTGGCACGGCGACCCGTGCCTGGCTCGTTAGGGCTGCTTCCTTCCGGACCTGACCCGGTTGGCGAGTGGCTCGTCCACCACCAACCTCCCACCGCTCATATCGTCAATAACGCTTCCAAATGCAAGCCAAGCCTGTAAAAAACTACGACCAGATAAAAAAATTTAGGAGGAATGCTTGAGCGAGTTCGAACTGGACGGGCGCATTGCGCGGGACTCCGATCTCATCGCCACCCTCGATCTCTGTCAGCTGCGGATCCAGAATGACAGCCGCTGGCCGTGGCTTGTCATGGTGCCGCAGCGGGCCGACATGACCGAGATTTTCGAGCTTTCGGAGGCCGATCAGGCGCTCCTGTCGGCCGAGGTCAATCATGTTGCGGCCGCCTTGAATGCGATAACGGGCGCGACCAAGATTAATGTCGGTGCGCTTGGCAACATCGTCCGGCAGCTCCATGTTCATGTGATTGCCCGCTTCGAAGGCGATGCGAACTGGCCGGGCCCGATCTGGGGCTACGGATCCGCAGAACCGTATGATGGCGAAAAGATGCAGGCCCTGATGAACAGACTGATGGAAAAGCTTTCCCGATGAGCAGCATATTCGATACCGATACACCCCATCCCGACCCCAGCAGCCTCACGGCGTTCTCCGGCAACAAGCTCGACCGGCAGGCGGAAAACCGGGAAGACGACTGCATCGAGAAGGCGCTGTCCGTCGATGGCACCCATATCCTCGCCTTCTCCGGCAGCCGGGTCATTCTGAAGCACGACGGCCAGATCCTCGATCCGCTGTTTGCGGCTTACGAGCTGGCGGAGCTGAAGCCGGATTTCGACCGGGCCGTGCTGCTCGGCCATCACCAGAACGGCGAGCCGCGCGTCGCCGTCCCGGTCACGATCGCCGATGAAGAGCTTGCAAGCCATTACAAGCCGACCGAGGCGCGAGCTCTTTTCCGTGAAGGCCTGCTCGATGACGAGCTTCAGGGCGAGGTCGCCCAGGCCGTGTCCTTGCTCAACTGGAATGCCGCCAATATCTTCTGCGGCAAATGCGGCTCGCCCACCGAAATGAAGATCGGCGGCTACAAGCGCGTCTGCACGAAGTGTCAGCACATGATGTTTCCGCGCACCGACCCCGTCGTCATCATGATGACGATCGATGAGGAAAACGACCGCTGCCTGCTCGGACGCAGCCATCATTTCCAGGAGGGTATGTATTCCTGCCTGGCTGGCTTCGTCGAACCCGGCGAAACGATCGAACAGGCCGTCAGACGTGAAACCGTCGAGGAATCGGCGATCGAGATCGGACGCGTGCGCTATCACGCATCGCAGCCCTGGCCGATGCCGCATTCGCTGATGATCGGCTGTTTCGCCGAGGCGACGTCGACGGAGATCACCATCGATGCCCACGAAATGTCTGACGTTCGCTGGTTTTCGCGCGCCGAGGTGCAGGCGATGCTGGAGGCAGGCCCGGATGACAAGCCGTTCGGCCCCGCCAAGGGAGCGATTGCCTATCGGCTGATGCGCGACTGGATCGACTGGAAGCGCTGAAAGGAGCGCTTCCGCCCGTCAGCCTTTCTGCAGCGCGCCGCGCATCGGATGACCCTTGTAGGTTCCGAGGATGCGGACTTTCTCGGAGAAGAACCGCAGTTCTTCGAGCGCACGGCGCACAGGGGCATCGTCCGGATGCCCCTCGATATCCGCGTAGAACTGCGTCGCCACGAACTTGCCGCCCAGCTGATAGCTTTCGAGCTTCGTCATGTTGATGCCGTTGGTGGCAAATCCACCCATCGCCTTGTAGAGCGCAGCCGGAATGTTGCGCACGTTGAACACGAAGGTGGTGACGATCACGTCGTCGGCCTCGTTGCGCTGCACCCACTTCTCGTCGCGCGACAGGACCACGAACCGTGTGACATTGTTTTCCGTGTCCTCGACATTCTCAGCCAGAATGTCGAGCCCGTAGAGACTGGCCGCAAGCCGTGGCGCAAGGGCCGCCATCGAGCGGTCGCCCTTTTCGGAAACGAGTTTCGCAGCACCCGCCGTGTCGCCGGCAACAACGGCCTTCCAGCCATTGGCGCGGATGATCTTGCGGCACTGGCCAAGCGCGTGGATATGGCTGTGGACGGTGCGGATCTCCTCGCGCTCCACACCCGGCAGCACCATCAGCTGGAACCGGATCGGCATGAAATATTCGCCGACGATATGCAGACGCGATTCCGGCAGCAGGTAGTGAATGTCGGCAACACGGCCGGCGATGGTGTTTTCGATCGGGATCATCGCGAGATCCGAATCGCCGTTTTCCAGCGCCTGGAACGCATCCTCGAAGGTCGGGCAGGGCAGGGGTTCCATATCCGGAAACATGTCCCTGGACGCCATATCGGAATTGGCGCCGAATTCGCCCTGGAAGGAAATGCGGTTGGTCGAGGCATTCATGAGGCTGATCCGTTACAAACCGCGGGAGGAGAGGATGGCGCGTGCCTTTTCAAGGTCGGCCGGCGTGTCGACGCCCAGCGGCACCGACGCGACGATTTCGGCATCGATGCGCATGCCGGCTTCAAGTGCCCGCAGCTGTTCGAGTGATTCGCGCTTTTCGAGCACCGAAGGGCCGAGCGCCACGAATTTCTCGAGTGCAGTGCGGCGGTAGGCGTAAAGCCCGATATGATGGTAAAGTGGTCCGTTGCCGTAAGGAGCTGTGGCGCGGGTAAAATAGAGCGCCTTCAGCCGCGTGTCCGAGAGAGGCGAACCGACGATCTTGACCACGTTCGGATTGGTCTTCTCATGCTCGTCAGTGATTTCGACGGTAAGCGTGGCGATATCCGTCTGCGGGCTGTCCAGCAGCGGCTTGAGCGAGGCGCGCACGACGTCGGCTTCCACGGTCGGCAGGTCGCCCTGCACGTTGATGACGTATTCCACCTTGCCGTCAGGGTCCGCCTTGGTCAGCGCTTCGAAGATCCGATCGGAACCCGACTGGTGGTCTTCGCGGGTCATGACCACCTCGAAGCCTGCAGCTTTCACCACATCGAAAATGTCCTGATGGTCCACGGCAACGACGATGCGACCGACATTGGCCTCCTCGGCGCGCTTTGCGACCTGCACGATCATGGGAAGGCCGGCGATGTCTGCGAGCGGCTTGCCGGGAAGGCGCGTCGACGCCATTCGTGCTGGAATGAGGACGAGCGTCCGGTCGAAAGCCGTGTAAGTCATCGTAAAACCTTCCAATCCAGCCTGTGCAGTGGCAAAAAGTCTCAAGCAGAACGAGCGTATCGTGTTGCAAGGCCTCTGCAAAAGACATAGCTTCCAAACAAATTCAAGGTGCCTGCTTTGGGACGGCGGGCCGGTGAGGAGAATTTGCTGATGAATCCCTATGTAAACATGTCGGTAGGCGCATTGCTTGCCACGGTTTTCGTGATGATGTCCGTATCGATCGCGTCGGAGGGGATTTTCCACTCGCCGTCGCCTGAGAAGGAAGGATTTGCAATCGCCGCGCTGGAAGAGCCAGCCGGCGGCGAAGCGGCTGCCGGTGGCGGTGCCGCGGAAGTTGTCCCTGTTGGTCAGCTGATGGCGGGTGCCGATGCCGCTGCCGGCGCAACGGTATTCAAGAAGTGTCAGAGCTGTCACTCCATTGAAAAGGGAGGCCCCAACAAGGTGGGTCCCGATCTATGGGGTGTTGTGAACCGTCCGATCGCCAGCCATGAGGGCTTTTCCTACTCTGCTGCCATGAAGGATTTCTCCAAGGGCGGCGCGGAGACCTGGACGTTCGATCACCTCAACCACTTCCTCGTTGCGCCCAAGGCCTACGTGAAGGGGACAGCGATGGGCTTTGCCGGCTTGAAGAACGACAAGGAACGCGGCAACCTGCTTGCTTATATCCGCGAACAGTCTGATAGCCCTGCGCCACTGCCTGAACCCGGCGCTGCACCCGCTCCCGCCCCGACGAATTGATCCCACCCGGCGGCAGACATTCCGATCACGACAGCAGCCAACCCCAGAAGCTTACGGTGATAAGGCCGAACGCTGTCGTGATGCTGATGGTCGAGGCGGCAAGGCTTTGTCCGGACCTGAACCGCTGGGCAATCAGCCAGGCATTGATGCCCGTTGGAACAGAAGAGGTCAAAACCAGAGCGGCCGCCCAGTCCCGCGGCAGCCCGATCGCATGGCTTGTGGCGAACACGATCGCCGGCATCAGGGTAAGCTTCAGGACTGCAACGGCCGTGGCGAGATTGATATCGCCACGGATCGGATAACGGGTCAGCGCCATGCCGATTGAAATCAGCGCCACCGGCCCGGCTGAGGCGGCGATCTGGTTGACGACAGGCAGCACGGACGTGGGGATCGAGAAGCCCAGAAGATTGAACGGTATCCCGATCGCGATCGCGATCACGAGCGGATTGCGGACCAGGTTGCTGGCGACCTGCCGCAGAACCACGGAAAGCGTGCGCTTCTGTGTGCCGTCGACCCGCGCAGTTGCCCCCTCCATCAGGATCGAGCCGGCGATCATCATGATCGGCAGATGGATGGCGAGCAGGATCGAGACGGCAAGAAGCCCTTCCTTGCCAACCATGTGATCGATCAACGGCAGGCCGATGAAGATGTTGTTGGCAAACGCACTCGACATGCCCGCGATGACGCCGACCTTGGCATCCCGTGCGAAGAACCGCGTGGCCATCAGATGCCCGGTCGTCCATGTGACGGCAACGGCAATGAAATAGGCGCTCCACAGCCCGAAGGGAGAGACGCCGCCAAAATGGGCGTCCGCAACCGTCCGGAAGATCAGCATCGGAACCGCGATCTTGAAGACGTATTCCCCCAGCGCGTCACCGGTTTCGGCCTTCAAAAGCCCGGTTTTGGCGGCGAGCCAGCCCATCAGGATCAGGATGAAGACGGGCAGCACATTGGCGAAGACTGACGACACGGAGGCGGCTTTCGGAGGAGACTGTTATCTGCGTCTAGCGCAGATCTGGCTGAACGACAAATGCGTCGGGCGCAAACCCGTTGCAGGCGAAAGCCGAAAACAGAAAAGCGGGGCTTGATCCCCGCTTCCTTCCCCGGTCCAGCCAGGGGTGTCCAAACGCTTCGTCGCCAGTTCATCCGTGGTCGACATCAGCAATCGGATGATCGTTATCTAGGGGCTCACCATGACGGGAGAATGACAGCTGCGGATTTTTGGAGCCTTAGTGCCGACAGCGTTTTTTGCTTCCCATCACGGCTAAAGGCGAATACCCGTTCTCTCATCCATTCATTCGAAAGAGGATCAGAGCCGGATGCCGAAATTCGACGTGCTAACCATCGGCAATGCCATCGTGGACATCCTCGCGCGCTGCGACGATCAATTCCTCGGCGACAACGCGATCATCAAGGGTGCGATGAACCTGATCAATGCCGAGCGCGCCGAACTTCTCTACTCGAAGATGGGTCCTGCGGTCGAAGCCTCAGGCGGTTCCGCCGGCAACACAGCGGCCGGCGTTGCCAGTCTCGGCGGCAGGGCTGCCTACTTCGGCAAGGTCGCCAACGATCAGCTCGGCACCATTTTCCAGCATGATATCCGTGCCCAGGGTGTCCACTACGAAACAAAGCCTGACGGTGTTCATCCACCGACCGCCCGTTCGATGATTTTCGTGACGCCGGATGGCGAGCGTTCGATGAACACCTATCTCGGCGCCTGCGTCGAACTCGGTCCTGAACATGTCGAGGAAGACGTGGTGGCCGAATCGAAGGTGACCTATTTCGAAGGTTACTTGTGGGATCCGCCGCGCGCCAAGGATGCGATCCGCGAAGCAGCCCGCATCGCCCATGCGCATGGTCGTGAAGTCTCGATGACGCTGTCGGATCCGTTCTGCGTCGGCCGCTACCGCGAGGAATTCCTGGAGCTGATGAAATCCGGCATCGTGGATATCGTCTTTGCCAACAAGCAGGAACTTCTGTCGCTCTACGAGACGGACGATTTCGAGCTCGCCCTCGGCAAGATCGCTCACGATTGCAAGCTGGCGGCCATCACGCTGAGCGAGGAAGGTGCTGTTCTCGTGCGTGGCAAGGAACGGATCGCGATCCCGGCCTATGCCATCGAGGAACTCGTCGATACGACCGGTGCCGGCGATCTGTTCGCCGCCGGCTTTCTCTACGGCTATACCGCAGATCGTTCGCTTGAGGATTGCGGCAAGCTTGGCTGCCTGGTCGCGGCCATCGTCATTCAGCAGATCGGGCCGCGGCCGATGGTCTCGCTCGCGCAGGCGGCGAAGGAAAGAGGCCTTATTTAAAGGCCTCTCCCGGGTAAGCGCCCCAGATTTCCGCCTGGGCGATCCAGCCCTCTGCACCATTCGCTTCCGCATGGCACCAGTCGCCATTGCATTCGCTGATCTTGATCATCACGCCGGGCTCGAGCTTTGCAGTGAGGCCCGCGGATTGCTGCGGTTCGTTGCGCATGTTGACATAGATGTCCTTGCCCTTGCCGCGCATCCACGGCGCTGCAACGGCCGTGCGCTCGCCCGATAGCAGGGCCTGGTTGACCCAGCCCTCCGTGCCCTCGGCATCGCGAACACGGCGCCAGTTGTCGTATTCCTGGATGATTTCCATCGGGGTTCCCGACTTCATGTACATCCATGACACCGCATAATCCGTGCTCGGACCGATGCGGATGTTCACTTTTCTCGATTTCAGGCTGACGAAACGGGGAAGCGGCAGGCCGCTTGCGCCCTTGGCAACGCCCTGTGCAAGTGCGCCGTCGGCGCCGGAAAGGCAGGTGAGGAGCCCGATCGAGGCTGCAAGGAAGGATGTAAAGAATGTTCTGCGCATGAATCTCATTCCGGCTGAAATTCCACAAGCGTTCCTGTCCATGCGAGGTTTTGTTTGTCTTCGCCGACGGGTCTGTTAAGAAAACGCCCTGGATGCCTCAGACTATTGCGCACCTTGGTTAAGGACGTCCTAATGGCAGCTGATTGCAATGCGGCTTTGAAACCATGACAGCGAAGAAAAAACCCCAGGTTTACATCACTCGCAAACTTCCGGACGCCGTTGAAACGCGCATGCGCGAGCTTTTCGACGCAGAGCTCAATATCGACGATTGTCCCCGTTCGCGCGAAGAGCTTATCGCTGCTATGAAGACCGCCGATGTGCTGGTGCCGACGGTTACCGATAGGATCGACGCAGGGCTGATCGCGGAAGCAGGCCCGCAGCTGAAGCTGATCGCCAGTTTTTCCAACGGTACCGATCATATCGATGTGGATGCGGCCGCGAAGAAAGGAATCACGGTCACCAACACGCCGAACGTCCTGACCGAAGACACGGCCGACATGACCTTGGCGCTGATTCTTGCCGTCAACCGACGCCTGGCGGAAGGATCGCGGATCCTCACCGACAAGCCCGGAGACTGGGAAGGCTGGAGCCCGACCTGGATGCTCGGCCGGCGGATCTGGGGCAAGCGTATCGGCATCGTCGGCATGGGCCGCATCGGCAGTGCCGTGGCGCGCCGGGCCAAGGCCTTCGGCCTCGCCATCCATTATCACAATCGCAAGCCGGTCAGTCCGGCCACCGAGGAAGAGCTGGAGGCGACCTATTGGGACAGCCTCGACCAGATGCTTGCGCGCGTCGATATCGTCTCGATCAACTGCCCGTCGACGCCGGCGACCTTCCACCTTCTCTCGGCCCGCCGGCTGGCCTTGCTGCAGCCCGGTTCGATCATCGTCAACACCGCCCGCGGCGATATCATCGACGAGGTCGCGATGGTGCAGCTGCTGCGCGATGGGAAAATTGCAGGCGCAGGGCTCGACGTCTATCAGAACGAACCGGCCGTCAATCCGAAGCTGGTCAAGCTCGCCCGCGAGGGACGTGTCGTGCTGCTGCCGCATATGGGCTCGGCAACGATCGAAGGTCGCATCGACATGGGCGACAAGGTGATCATCAATATCCGCACGTATTTCGACGGCCATCGCCCACCGAACCGGGTTCTGCCCGGCCGGAACTAGGTTGTCTGCGAAAGCCGCTTCCGCATCTCGATCGATGTCGTTCTGGCATAGCCCGCATGGGCATTCTCGGCCGTCTTCACGAAGCCCCACCTCGCGAAGGTCGTGTGATTGCCGGTAAGCTCGATGCGGGTCTCCAGCCTGAGCGCAGGCAGGCCTCTTTGCCGCGCGATATCCTCCGCCACGGAAAGCAGATGCCGGCCGATGCCTCGGCTCTGGAACGCAGGCGATATCGCCAGCTTGCCCACATAGAGACATCCGGGTTCAGGCTTCAGAAACACGCAACCTGCAAGCTGTCCCTCTTCCACCGCGACGAACGCAATCTCGTCGCGCGCCTTCTGCTCAAGCGACACAAGCGTGAGCCGGTGGGCAGAGGAGGGCGGATCGATCACCCCGTCCATATAGGCAAAGGATGACATGATCAGCGTCAGCAGGTCTTCCCAGCCGGTGAAACTCTCGTCGATGCGAACGATCTCAGTCATTCGGTAGCCGTCCGTTTCGCACGGCGCTTGTACTTGATCACATCGAACCGCGTTGCAAGTCCATCGTAGAGCAACAGGCGCCTAACCAGCGGTTCGCCAATCCCTGTCACCAATTTGATCGCTTCCATCGCCATCAGCGTCCCGATCACGCCGGTGAGCGCACCGACGACGCCAGTCTCCGCGCAGGCGGGGATAAGGCCTTCCGGCGGCTGCTCGGGGAAGAGGTCGCGGTAGGTGGGGTTGAGCTCTCCGTCCGCGCCGGCCTCGTACGGTTTCAGTACCGTCACCGACCCGTCGAAACGTCCGACCGCACCCGTGACCAATGGAATGCGGGCCGCTTCCGCAGCGTCCGCTGCCGCATACCGCGTGTCGAAATTGTCCGAGCCGTCTATCAGCAGGCGGAAACGGGAGAGATGCATCTGCGCCCATTCGGCGGAGAAGCGCTCCTCGAAATCCATCACCCGCGTATTCGGGTTCAACCGCGCGATCGCTTGCCTTGCACTTCGTGTCTTCATTTCGCCGATCGTGCCGGTATCGTGAATTACCTGACGCTGCAGGTTGGACAGCGAAACGCGGTCGTCGTCGACGATGCCGATCGTGCCAATGCCGGCCGCCGCGAGATATTCGAGAATGGGCGCCCCAAGACCGCCCGCACCGATCACCAGCACACGTGCGCTCTTGAGCTTCTGCTGGCCCTGACCGCCGATCTCCGGCAGCAGGATATGGCGGCGATAGCGCTCGATTTCATCTGGGCGAAGCGTGTCCGAATTCTGGTTTTCCATCATGGGATCATAGCACCGCAGAAATCGAGTGTAAGCAGGTTCAGCGGCTTATGCCGCCATGCGAGACTGTCAGGAACTGCGCCCGGTCGGCAAGCGCTGCAAACATGTGGCGATCGGTGCCGGTCATGAAGGCCTGGCCGCCCAGCCCATGCACGAGATCGAACAATGTCGCGCGCCGTCCCTCGTCCAGATGTGCTGCAATCTCGTCCAGAAGCAGGATTGGCGCATGGCCGGTCATATCAGCCGTCAGGCGGGCGTGGGCAAGCACGAGCCCGATCAGCAGGGCTTTCTGCTCCCCGGTCGAGCAGCGCGAAGCCTCGATGTCCTTCTCGCGGTGACGAACGGTTAGGTCGACACGGTGCGGACCATCCAGTGTTCGTCCCGCTGCAGCGTCGCGGCCACGCCCTGACGCGAGCATGGCGAGATATTCATCTTCGAGGTCCGCCGCGGGCCGATCCATGGCACCGTCCAGAAACCCTTCCAGCGAAAGCTCTGGCGTTGGAAACGGCGTGTCGCCGAGATTGGCAGACAGCGTCTTCAGCAGTCCCAGCATCTCGTGCCGGGCCGCTGCCATGGATATGCCGAGACCCGCCATCTGGGCCTCGATTGCGGAAAGCCACGCAGGGTCGAACCGTCCTTCGGACAGCAACCGGTTGCGGCTGCGCATGGCGCGCTCAAAATCGCCCGCCCGCCGACCGTGGCCTGCATCGAGCGAGAGAACCAGTCGATCGAGAAAGCGGCGACGGTCGGCCGAAGGGCCGGTAAACAGGCCGTCCATCGCCGGCGTCAGCCACAGGGCACGAAGATGGTCGGAAAGTTCCTCCGTCGATTTTGCCGGCGTGCCGTTGATGCGGAGCTTACGGCTGACACCGTCGCCGTCATTCGCTTCGATGCCGGTGCCGAGCGAAACCTCGCCTTCCATCCCGTCCACATCCGCAAAGACGCTGAAACCAGCGGCAGCACCGACGCGCGTGACATCGCTCAGCACGGCGCGGCGCAGGCCACGGCCCGGAGACAGGAAGGACACGGCTTCGAGAAGGTTGGTCTTGCCCGCACCGTTCTCGCCGGTCAGGACGACATGCCGGCCGTCGAGATCGAGCGAAGCCTGGGTGTAATTCCGGAAGTCGGTCAGCTTCAGCCGGGAAAGGAAAGTCTTTTGCGCCATCTTGTATCGCGTTGTTTCCACGTAGGAGCTAAGGACTTCGCGCCAAGAAGGCAAGCGGAGGTCTACAAGTCACATCACCCTGAGCAGAATGCAGGCCGTGCCCGCCGTTTTCTTCCCGCTCCAAACGCTGTAGTCTCGGAGAAAGCCTCAGCCGGAGGGATCCGGCGAATGCCCGAAATCGAGTGCGAGTGAATAGTGTGACCGACGACGATAGAATTTTGAAGCTGGAGGAATTGGCGGCGCATCAGGCCAAGGTCATCGAGGAACTGTCCGACCAGCTTGCCGAACAGTGGAAGGTCGTCGAGCAGACCCGCTCGAAGCTCGACCGGCTGACCGTACGCTTTCTGTCCCTCGAGGAAACCTCGCTGGAAGCGCCGGCCAACACCAGGCCGCCACACTACTGACCGTCACGCGGCGGCGCGGGCAAAGCGCCTCAGGGCCACATATTCCCAGATTGCGACGGCCAGAAGCGAACCCGTCGCAAGCATCTGGATGTGGACGGTTGTCAGGCTCGCAACAAGCAGAAAGCAGGCAACAAGGACGGCAATGCCGGCGCAATGCGACCATGGCACATGCTTTGTCGAATGCGTCTTTACCCAGATCATGCCGCTTAAGAACAGGATCGGACCGCCTAGAAGCGCGAAAGCCTGAGCAAGCGTCGCATGCTCGTGCGCATGCGACAGTGCGAAGTCTTCACCGACTGCTGTAAGGATGATGCCAGCGATAATCGGCAGGTGACCGTAGGTGAAAAGATGATTCGCGGTCGCCTGCGGCTCTGAACTTTCTTCCGCCTTGTCGGCTGCCTTTTCCTGCCCGTCATGGAAGTAGATCCACCACATCAGCACGGTCGAAAGGAAGGCTACAAACAGCACCAGTGGCGTCAAGCTGCTTTCCAGATGACTGGATGCATTCTTGCCCGTGGTGAGGATCGTTTCCCCAAGCGCGATGATGACGAACAGCGCGCAGCGTTCGGCCATATGCTCGCCGTTGATGTCAAGCGTTTCCGCAGGCGCGGCACCTAGCCCGGGCACCCGGTAACGTAGGATCGGTGCGATATATTCGATCGCCAGCGCAGCAATCCAGAAATACACCCGGACGGACTGTTCACCGAGGCCGCCGGCGATCCACAAAGCGCTCGAAACCGAAAGCCAGA
Organism: Rhizobium sp. Leaf306; assembly: GCF_001423425.1. Classification (GTDB taxonomy): domain Bacteria; phylum Pseudomonadota; class Alphaproteobacteria; order Rhizobiales; family Rhizobiaceae; genus Neorhizobium; species Neorhizobium soli. The sequence continues at coordinate 1,250,008 of NZ_LMNX01000001.1, read as the reverse complement.
CGGTAATCCGCTGGAAGGTGACATAGGAGGCCCGATCGGCGTGTCGGAAGGCGTAGAGCGCAAACAGCGATCGAATGATCTGCATGGCCGAATAGGCGAGCGCTAAGGTCAGGCCCATGTCCTGAAACGCCCTCGGCAGGGCAATTGCCAGAATGACGCCGAGAAACATCAGGCCGAACAGCAGGATCCGCACCGGCTCTATTTCGGCATCGAGAAGATTGGTGACCCAGGTCGTGTGGATCCAGACCCACCAGAGCGCGAAGATGAAAATCAGCGCTTCGGCGGCGATCCCGAGTGAGAAATCCGCGGCCAGCGTTTCCGACAACTGGATGAAGGCGAAGACGAAGACCAGGTCGAAGAACAGTTCCGGGAAGTTGGCCTTGGTCGCCTGCTTGTCGTCTTTGCGAAGCCAGTAGTGTTTACCGTCCGTCATGTCTGGTCTCGATTGTTTCAGTCCCGCAACTACAGAGCGGGATTGTTCAGCTCTATAATAATGGCTGGGCAGATTGCGGTGTCTATAAGGGTTAACGAAGAAAAACGCCGGCGCAGGGCCGGCGTTTTGCAATCTTCGTCTTTGCGACAGCCATCAGGTGTCGAAGAATTCCTTCATCCGGGCAAAGAAGCCCGTCGATTCCGGATTGTTCTCCTTGGACGAGATGTCCTCGAACTCCTGCAGCAGCTCGCGCTGGCGCTTGGTCAGCTTCTGCGGCGTCTCGATCTGGATCTGGATGTAGAGGTCACCCGTCTGTGAAGACCGCAGCACCGGCATTCCCTTGCCCTTGAGGCGGAACTGCTTGCCGGCCTGTGTGCCCTCAGGAACGGTCACACGTGACTTCGATCCATCCAGCGTCCCGACATCGAACGTGCCGCCAAGCGCTGCCGTTGTCATGGAGATCGGCACGGCGCAGTAGAGATCGGCGCCATCACGCTGGAAGAACTCGTGCGGTCGGACCGACAGGAAGATGTAGAGATCCCCGGTTGGGCCACCGCGCGCACCGGCTTCGCCTTCGCCCTGCAGGCGAATGCGCGTGCCGTCTTCGATGCCCGATGGAATGTTTACGGACAGCGAACGCTCTTCGGTGACGCGACCCTGGCCGTGGCACTTGGTGCACGGATCGGTGATGGTCTGTCCGCGGCCATGACAGGTCGGGCAGGTCCGTTCGACCGAGAAGAAGCCCTGGGATGCACGGACGCGCCCGGATCCCTGGCAGGTGCCGCAGGTCTTCGGCTGGGTGCCGGGCTTGGCGCCCGAACCCGAACAGACATCACAGGTGATCGAGGACGGAACCCGGATCTGCGCCGTCTTCCCGGCATAGGCCTCGTCGAGGGTGATCTCCATATTGTAGCGAAGATCGGCGCCACGTTCGCGACCGCCGGAGGACCGGCGCGCACGGCCGCCACCCATCATGTCGCCGAAAATGTCTTCGAAAATGTCGGAGAAGCCACCTGCTCCCGCGCCGCCGGAGAAGCCGCCACCGCCGCCGCCCATGCCACCCTGTTCGAAGGCAGCATGACCGAAGCGATCATAGGCCGCGCGCTTCTGGGGATCCTTCAGCGTCTCGTAAGCTTCGCCGATCTCCTTGAATTTCTTCTCAGCTTCCGCATCGCCGGGGTTCTTGTCGGGATGGTATTTCATCGCAAGCTTACGGAAGGCGCTTTTCAGCTCCTTCTCGTCAGCGGATTTGCCGACACCCAGCGTTTCGTAAAAATCTGCTTTAGCCATAAGCGGTAACCGGCTCCAGAAAGGGTTCCGGCTGCACGATGGCAGCCGGATATCTTAGTCGACTATCTAGCGGTATCCGTCAACGGAACCAGACTTAGGCCGACTTCTTGTCGTCCTTGATTTCCTCGTAGTCGGCATCGACGACACCGTCGTCCTTGCCGGCTTCGGCAGCGCCACCATCAGCCTGCTGGGCCTCATAGATGGCCTGACCAAGCTTCATGGATGTTTCCATGAGGGTCTGGGTCTTCGCCTGGATGTCATCTGCATCAGGCTCGGAAGCTTCGACCGAAGCCTTGAGCGCGGCAATGGCATCCTCGATCGCCTTACGGTCGGTCTCGGTTACCTTGTCGCCATATTCAGCCAGCGACTTCTCGCTGGAGTGAATGAGGCTTTCGGCCTGGTTCTTGGCTTCCACACCGGCACGACGCTTCTTGTCGGTTTCGGCGTTCGCCTCGGCGTCCTTGACCATCTTCTCGATGTCGGCGTCGGACAGACCACCAGATGCCTGGATGCGGATCTGCTGTTCCTTGCCGGTACCCTTGTCCTTGGCCGAAACCTGGACGATGCCGTTGGCGTCGATGTCGAACGTGACTTCGATCTGCGGCATGCCGCGCGGAGCCGGCGGCAGACCGACGAGGTCGAACTGACCAAGCAGCTTGTTGTCCTGCGCCATTTCACGCTCGCCCTGCGAAACGCGGATCGTCACGGCCGACTGGTTATCGTCGGCGGTCGAGAAGGTCTGCGACTTCTTCGTCGGGATCGTCGTGTTGCGGTCGATCAGGCGGGTAAAGACGCCACCGAGCGTTTCGATGCCGAGCGACAGCGGGGTCACGTCGAGAAGGAGAACGTCCTTGACGTCGCCCTGCAGAACGCCGCCCTGGATCGCGGCGCCCATGGCAACCACTTCATCCGGGTTGACGCCCTTGTGCGGCTCCTTGCCGAACAGCTGCTTGACGACTTCCTGTACCTTCGGCATGCGGCTCATGCCGCCGACCAGAACGACTTCGTCGATTTCAGCGGCAGTCACGCCGGCATCCTTCAAGGCTGCCTTGCACGGTGCGACAGTGCGCTGGACGAGATCGTCGACCAGGCTTTCGAACTTCGAGCGCGTCAGCTTCAAGGTCAGGTGCTTCGGACCGGAAGCATCGGCCGTGATGAACGGCAGGTTGATTTCGGTCTGCTGCGACGACGACAGTTCGATCTTTGCCTTCTCGGATGCTTCCTTGAGGCGCTGCAGAGCGAGCTTGTCGTTCTTCAGGTCGATGCCGTTTTCCTTCTTGAACTCGTTTGCGAGATATTCGACGAGACGCATGTCGAAGTCTTCACCACCGAGGAAGGTGTCACCGTTGGTCGACTTCACTTCGAAGACGCCATCGCCGATTTCGAGAACCGAGATATCGAACGTGCCGCCGCCCAAGTCGTAAACGGCAATCGTCTTGCCTTCCTTCTTGTCGAGGCCGTAGGCAAGTGCTGCAGCCGTCGGCTCGTTGATGATGCGCAGAACTTCAAGACCCGAAATGCGGCCGGCATCCTTGGTTGCCTGGCGCTGAGCATCGTTGAAGTACGCGGGAACCGTGATGACGGCCTGCGTGACCTTCTCGCCGAGATAGGCTTCTGCGGTTTCCTTCATCTTCTGAAGGATCATCGCCGAGATCTGGGCCGGAGAGTAGGCCTTGTCCTGAGCCTTCACCCAAGCGTCGCCGTTGTCGCCCTTGACGATATCAAAGGGTACGAGGCCCTTGTCCTTCTCAACGGTCGGGTCTTCGTAGCGGCGGCCGATAAGGCGCTTCACTGCGAAGAGCGTATTGGTTGGGTTGGTTACAGCCTGGCGCTTGGCCGGCTGACCGACGAGACGTTCGCCGTCGTCAGAAAATGCGACCATGGACGGCGTCGTGCGCGCGCCTTCCGCATTCTCGATGACTTTGGAATCCTTGCCGTCCATGATGGCGACGCAGGAGTTGGTAGTGCCAAGGTCGATGCCAATTACTTTTGCCATATCTTCTCTCTCCTTTAAGCGAACTGTCGGAACCCCGTGAAAGGCATTCCTTTGACAGTTCCTCGACTGGGAATTTTCGCAGCACCGGCTGCTGTCATGCGGGGTATATAAGGACGGGTTTTTCGGACTGCAAGGCGGGAATTCGCCTGCATTCACGCAAAAAAATGCAATTTTCCTTCTGTCTTTCTAACGGGCTACTGGCCCATGAGGATATCGTACAGCGTCGTGCGACGCGTTTCCTGCGGCTGGTAGACTTGTCCGACGTCCGAAGGCGGCATCGGACGGCCGCCGACATCGCCGGGCGGCACCGGTGCCTGGCTATCGTAAGGGGCACGATATTCGCGGTAATCCCTGTATTCTCCGGGTTGCGCCCGGTTGGCAGAACCGCCTTCGCGATACTGTCGCGGCGGCGGTCTGTTGTCATAAACCGTGCCGGTGTTGCAGACCGCGTTGTCACCATAGGCGCAATCGGGCTGGCCCGGGGTGGCAGGCTGGACTTGCTGGCGCGTCGCGGGCGGAGGCCTGCGTGCCGGCTGTTCGAGAGAGGCTTCTCCACGAGGTGCCGCCTGTTGGACCGGCGCACGCGGAGCTGGCGGAAAATTGTCGGGCGCAGGCGCTTCACGCTGATCGCTCGCCCCCGGTATGATGCCGGAAATGATGTCGCCAATCGATGTCGATGGCGATTGTTCTTCCTCGACGGGCGGTGGCAGCTGAAGGCCGCTGTTGAAACCGAACAGTGGCGTCGGGGTATAGCCCTTCATCGCCACCGTCATGTATTCCTTCCAGGCTTTTGCCGGCAGGCCGCCACCCGTCACCTTTTTCATGAAGGCGCCGTCGTCGTTGCCGAACCAGATCCCTGTCGTCATGATACTGGTATAACCGACGAACAGCGCATCGCGGAACGACTGGGTCGTCCCCGACTTGCCGGCAACCTGCCAGCCGTCGAGGCGCGCGGCCCGTCCGGTGCCGTCACGGACCACGCCCGACATCATGCTGTTCATGGCAGCGGCAACCGGCGCGCTGAGGACACGCGGCGGGTTGGTGTAGTCGGCCTCATAGAGAACCTTGCCGTCCGTATCCGCGATCCGCTTCACGATGTAAGGCGTCGCCTTGTAGCCGCCGTTCATGAAGGCCGCATAGGATGAGGTGAGTTCCGTCAGCGAGACTTCCGATGTCCCGAGCGCGATCGAGGCGTTCGGCTGGATGTCGGAATCGACGCCGAGCCGATGCGCCATCGACACGACCTTTTCAGGCCCCACCGCCATCACCAGTTGAGCGGCGACGGTGTTGAGCGAATGAGCCATCGCATAGGAAAGCGGAACCGGCCCCTTGTATTCCTTCTCATAATTCTCCGGCGTCCAGTTGCCGATGCGGACAGGCGCGTCGTTGACGATCGTGTCCGGATTGTAGCCCGCTTCGAGAGCCGAGGCATAGACGAACGGCTTGAACGCGGAGCCCGGCTGGCGCTTGGCCTTGACGGCCCGGTTGAACTGGCTTTGGGCGTAATCGCGGCCGCCCACCATTGCGCGGATTGCGCCAGTCGCATCGACGGAAACAAGCGCCGCCTGCGAGGCGTTCAGCTTGCCGCCTTCCTTGTTGAGCACATCTTTCAAAGCCTTTTCGGCGGCTTCCTCGAGACGCAGATCGACGGTGGTCTCGACGACGACATCGACCTTCGGCTCCCCGATCAGACGCTTGACCTCATCGACCACCATGTCTGCGGCGTAGTGCTGGGCGCCGTTCCAGGAGCTCTTGGCGTTGGAAGGCGGCTGCGCCATCGCGGTCTTGAGGTCGCTGTCAGTGATGTAGCCTTCTTCCCGCATCGTCCCGAGAACGACCTGTGCCCGCTCTTCGGCCGCTTTCGGATCTCTGGCAGGCGAAAGCCGCGAGGGCGCCTTCAAGAGACCCGCAAGCGTTGCCGCCTCGCCGAGGTTGACGTCCCGTGCCGACTTGTTGAAGTAGCGACGCGAAGCGGCCTCTACACCATAGGCGTTCGCGCCGAAGTACACCCGGTTGAGGTACATCGCCAGGATCTGGTCCTTGGTGAATTTCGTCTCCAGCCAGAAGGACAAGAGCACTTCCTGGATCTTGCGCTCGAACGTGCGGTCCGGGGATAGGAACAGGTTCTTGGCAAGCTGCTGGGTGATCGTCGAACCGCCCTGGATCGGCTGGCCTGTCAGGTTGTTGACGAAGGCGCGCGCCAGACCCAGCGGATCGACGCCGAAATGGGAATAGAAGCGCCGGTCCTCGATCGACATGACGGCCTGGGGCAGGTAGGGCGACATGTCTTCCAGCGCCAGCGCCTCGCCACCAGTCGTGCCGCGGTTGGCGATCACCGACCCATCGGTCGAGGTGATCTTCATGTTTGGCGGACGGTCTGGAATGGTCCAGCTGCTGGCAGACGGCATCTGCGCGCCGTAGTAGAGAACAAGTCCACCGATGCCGATCGCTGCCCAGATCGACAGGACGACGCACCAGTAAACCAGTCGTTTCAGGGGCGCGAAGAAGCCGCCATTGTCGCCACCGCGATTTGACGATGCCTTGCGCGAAGACCTGTCGCGGTCGTTGGACGGGTCGGACTGCTTGCGTGTCTTGCGGGGCGGGAGATCGTCGTACTCGTCATCGGCCTTCTGCGCACGCCGGGTGGAGCGTCCATTGCCAATGATGCGGTCGTCCGCGTCGAGACGGAAGTCATCTTTGTCCTGCGATCCGCCAAAAGACGGTTCGACGCGTTTGTCCGATTTTCTGGCTGCCATGATGAGCCGGCATATCCCCGTTACGCGCATCCTGAATGCGCTGTTCTCACAAATTGTCGCCCGAGTTATCTCGCTGCAGTGTAAATGCGGCGATTTAAGGAGATGTAAAATCCGATCGGACGCTATTTAATATGAGTGCCGCCTAAAAAAGGCTGGATTTCTACGTAAAACAGTTGCTTTCTATATACGGTAATTTGCCTGTCGGATCGGTTTGAGTTCCACCTTGGAGGAGGGGAGTGCATGAACAGGATCGTTGAGGCTGTGGTCATCAATGGCGACCGGCGTGTTCCGGTCGGTCTCGTTAGCGTCAAGCAGGCGCTCGAGATGCCACATAACGGTGTCTTTTCCAGCGGCATGTTTGAATTCAGTCATCCGGCCTATGAGGCTGGAAAGACCGATGTGTTTCTGACGCGAGAGGCGCTGTCGAAGTTGCAGCTCATGTAGAAGCTCGGTGGCCTTGCCCGCAAACCCGCTACGGCGGCGCTGCATGCCCAGTCGCGTCTTGCGGACGGAACTTCATTCCGGCCCGTGGATTGTCTTCAAAAGGAGATGACCATGGCGAGAAAACCACTCAATGTCGGCTTCACCGGTGATATCGACCCTGAAACGGGCGTCGTTGAAAAAGCAAAATCCACAGCCGCGAAGGTGAAGGACGAAGCGGGAATGGTCGCAGCGCATGCTGTGGATCACCCGGCCGCTACTGCATCCGTTGCCGCATCCATCGGCGTGGCGGCATTTCTACTCGGTTATCTGCTAGGCGTTTCGTCCCGGCCCCACGACAGGCAACGCTGGCTTTGACCCGCGATCCGCGTCCAGCGCTAGCCCTGCCCGATGAGCGGACCGGAACAATCATTGGTTATAGCCGTTTCCTCTAGACCTACCCGGAGACAAAGGAGGCATTCATGCCGAATCGTGACCCATTGCCAACTCCCGGCGTCGAGACTCCCCGTGGTCCCGTGGGGACTGGCGGAGTGCCCGACCGCACGCAGGAAAAGCCGCCGCTGACCCCGACGCAGGATCCGGGGGATACGAAAAACCCGCAGGATCCCACATTGGAGCCGGCTCTGATGCCGACGGGAGACCCGGCAGGCGCTGCCTGATTCGTGGTCCGAAGAAATTGATGATCTACGCCTTCCGGTGACAAGCGCGCCGGGCGGCGTGGCTCGCGATAAGGGTGTGGCTATTGTTAATAACCCCCTAAATTGCACCCGTGCGATCTTGTTATTGCTATTCAATTAGTCAGATCTCACACTGCCGGCTGCATCCACTCGTTTCCTTCGCTGAGGTTTGGAGGCTGCAAGCGGATAAGTCTTTTAGCCTGATCGCGGCTCCCAGGGGTATGGGGAGGAGCCTCGCCATCCGCACGTGAGGGGCAAATGCCAAGTCAGCTTATCCGCAAGCCGGTCAGTTCCGGCCAGCTCAACCTATTGCAGCAAGTCTTCGACGAGACCTGCTCCGAGCACCACATCGATAAAAGCAGTCCAGATGCAGAAGCACTGGCGCTCATTCTCGTCAACTCGCTTCAAAAGGGCGCCGACGAAAAAGAGAAACTGGCTGCATTGGCGGAAACTCTCGCCAAGGCGCGGTAGATTCCGGGTCGAACAGACATTCGGGCCATTCAAGGAACATATCCTGTCTTCGAAAGTTGACCGTGCTCTCGATCAACAACAGACAGGAGGCCAAAATGGCAGAATCCGTAAAGAGCCTGAAGCCAACCGAATCCCAGTCGCCATCCTTCGATCATGTGCCGAGCGAAAATTCGGCATTTAATTCCGAGATCGCCAGCCTCAAGTCCGAGATCGCCAATTTGCGTGATCTGTTGGCAGAAAAAGGCAGCGTTGCTTATGACCGCGTTGCAAGCCGCGCGTCCGATGCCGCAAGCTACGTTTCGGAAGAAGCAAATTCCGTGGCCGCCACTGTCCGCGAGCATCCTGCAGCAACCACGACCCTGATCACCCTGATTGGCGGTATCGGCTTTGCGATCGGCTATCTCGTCGCCAACGCGTCCGTCGACAGCAAGCAGGCCTGGTATCAGCGTTACATCAACGACCGCTTCTAAGAATACCTTATCCGTCTAGCCGGCCGAACTATCCGTTCGGCTGGCGCAGTCGATCCAGAAGGCCTTGGTGAGTTCTGCAAGTCGTTCCGGGTCAATCCTGATCGCAGCATTCGTTGCTCCAGCTGCGGGCACGACCTCAGGGTAATCCTTTAGCGAAAGGTCGCAATAGACCTGGAGCTCAGTCGCAAGACCAAACGGGCACACCCCTCCGATCGGATGGCCAGTTGCTGCCATGACCTCATCGCCGGACAGCATCCGCGGTTTGGCGCTGAAGACCGACCTGAACTTCTTATTGTCGATGCGACTGTTTCCCGACATTACGACCAACAGCATGACGTCGCCCGCTCGCAGGCAGATTGTCTTCGCGATCTGGTCAGGATCGACGCCATGCGCGAGTGCTGCAAGCGGAACGGTCGCCGAACTCTGTTCGGTCTCGATGATCTCGATGTCAGGGGCGTGGGTCGCGAAAAAGCTGCGTACGGATTCAAGGCTCATGGGTGCAGCATGACCGAAGCGCATCCAGCGGGCAAGTCTCGCGAGGCATGCAATTCTTGCAATGCTGCGGTGCGAAATTACGTCTGTTTTTTGTGCGTTTCCGCTGTATGTTTAAATCATCGACGGACGCACTCCTCCTCCCAGCGTCCCCGATGGGGCCGGCAACACTCCTCCTCCCAGTTGTTGGCCAGTTTCAGAAGCCCGACGCACCTCCTCCCGCGTCGGGCTTTTCTGTTTTCTGAGGGGCTGGAGCGATGAGATATCTTAAGCGCCTGAAGCTCTCGAAAAGGCCCGCAACTCCAAGAACTTGCGTCGATGTAGCGGATGCAGGGCACCACGATCGCGTCTGGATCGATCGATTTGCGCCCGGTCCTGCAGGCTTGACGCCAAAACGGCCAGACCTTAAATCCTCTGCATCGATATTTGTTTGACAAGCCAGCACGTGGCTAAACTGCCCCGCCTGCGACGATCTTTCTTCAAATACGAAACACAAACGCCCCGGGAAATTCCGAACGGGGCAGTCGGTCATTTGCAAGAGAAAGGCATCGTTATGGCGACTGGTACTGTAAAATGGTTCAACGCAACCAAGGGCTACGGCTTCATCACCCCTGACGACGGTGGCAAGGACGTTTTCGTTCACGTCACCGCGGTCGAGCGCGCAGGCCTCGGCCAGCTGCAGGACGGTCAGAAGATCGGCTTCGAACTGACGACCGACCGCCGTTCCGGCAAGGAATCGGCTGACAGCCTCCGCGCCGTCTAAGATACCCGTTTCATTTATTTATGAAGGCCGGTCATCGACCGGCCTTTTTGCGTTCCGACGATGCCTTTCGAGCAAGGCACAGAGCGCCGTTAACCAAATATTAACCAATTAGCGAGACGATGAACATTAGAGCCAATGTCGTCGACGGCGGCTGTTTCGCATTGCATGCCCATAAGAGTGACCACGGATGTACTGGCACTTGTGATTGGGATCAGAAAGGTCGGGCTAGCCCGACCTTTTTCGTTTCGTATGAGTTGGACGTGCATCGGCAAAGGAGCTGTCTGCTGCGCCCCGCCGGTGCCCTCACTTTGCGAGGGCCGTGATGATCCGGACCCAGGACCTGATCCCCTTGTGGTAGGACTTCAGGTCATACTTCTCGTTCGGCGAGTGGATCCGGTCGTCATTGAGTCCGAAGCCGACCAGCAGACTATCCATTCCGAGCATCTTCTGGAAATCGCCGACGATCGGAATGGAGCCGCCCATGCCGATGATGACGGCTGGATTTGCCCATTCGTCCGAAAGTGCACTCTTCGCCTTGGTCAAGGCCGGTGAGTCGTATGAAAGCTGGATCGCGGGCGAGCCACCATGCGGGTGGAACTCGACGTTGCAGTCCGCCGGGATCTTGGATGTCACATAGGCGCGGAACGCGTCGCGGATCTTGTCCGGGTCCTGCGTTCCCACGAGGCGGAACGAGATCTTTGCCGAAGCCTTGGCCGCAATGACGGTCTTGAAGCCGTCGCCAGTGTAACCGCCCCAGATCCCGTTGACCTCGCAGGTCGGTCGGGCCCAGGTCATTTCCAGAACCGAACGGCCCTTTTCGCCGGCCGGCTCTGAGAGCCCGATTTCGCCGAGGAACTTTTCGGCCGAGCGACCAAGCGTTTCCCAGCTTGCCTTGATGTTTTCAGGCGTTTCCTCGACGCCGTCGTAGAAACCTTCAAGGGTGATGCGGCCCGTGTCGTCGCGAAGGCCGGCGATGATACCGGTGAGAATGTGGATCGGGTTTGCGGCAGCACCGCCGTAAAGACCGGAATGCAGGTCGCGATCGGCAGCGGTGACAGTGATCTCTTCGCCGACCAGGCCGCGAAGGGCGGCAGCGATTGCCGGTGTGTCGGTGTCCCACATGCCCGTATCGCAGACCAGGGCGAAGTCGGCCTTGAGCTCTTCGGCATTGGCTTCGAGGAAAGGCTTCAGCGACGGCGAACCGGATTCTTCCTCGCCCTCAAACAGGATGGTGATGCGGATCGGCAGCGCGCCATGCACGTCCTTGTAGGCGCGGCAGGCTTCGACGAAGGTCAGCAACTGGCCCTTGTCGTCGGATGTCCCGCGTCCGGTCATGATCTTGCGGCCACCCGGGAGCTCCTTCAGCTTCGGATCGAAGGGATCATCTTCCCAGAGCTCGATCGGATCAACCGGCTGCACGTCGTAGTGACCGTAGAACAGAACGTGCGGCGCATCCGGCGTTGCTCCCGCGTGATGACCGACCACCATCGGATGACCGGGGGTGTCGCGCAAGGATGCTTCGAAGCCCAGCGTCGTCAATTCCTGGACAAGCCACTCAGCAGCTTTGCGGCAATCGTCCTTGAAGGCCGGATCAGTCGAGATGGACTTGATGCGCACGAGATCGAACATCCGATCGATGCTGGCGCTGAGGTTCTGATCGGCACGGTCAAGAACGGGGGAAAGTTCGGTCATAACAATATCCTGTGTGTGGATGCTCGGCGCCGCTGTAGACGTGGCTTGCGACGCTCGTTCCGGAAACTAGCAAGCCTTTATGTCACCGTACAATGGAAAAGGCTGATTGGTGCAGGACAACTAGCGGGCAGTAACGTCGACTGCAACCTTGCACTGACAAGTCTCTGGCGCCCCCTAGAGCTTGCGGGCGTTCTCCAAAATCATCCGCATGTATTCGATCATCAGGTCACGCTCGAATCGCTTGAACCCGGAAAACAGGGCCGCGTCGGCTTCCGCTGCCGCCTCCACCGCACGGGCCTCCAGGCTGCGGCCAAGCGCCGTCAGGGTAATGATCTTTGCCCGCTTGTCGTCAGGATGGGGGATGCGCTCGATGAGACCGTCGCGCTGCATCCGCGCGAGCGTATTGGCGACCGTCGCCTGCTCCACCTCGAGCTTGTCCAGGAGTTGCTTCTGGGTAAGGCCATCCTGCTGCCAGAGTTCCAGGAGAACGGGAAACTGGCCCGGGGAAAAGCCGAGGCTGCTTGAGCGCTGTTGCAGGGATCGCGCAAAACCCTTCGCAAGCTGGTTGGCGAGATAGGTTGCGGAATGAGAGCGATCGAATGCCATGGCTTCGGTATCTTGCTTCCCGGTTGAAAGTCCAAACAGACCTTGCCAGGAAGGATATATCGCACGCCGTGCTTTCGCCAACCCTGCGACGCTTCGCTAGATGCTGTGAGCCGCAAACAAAAACCGCCACGACCGGGAGGGGAGCGGTCGTGGCGGCATGATAGAAGAACAAAGGCCCGGAGAGGGGGTTGAGCCTTTGTCCGGTCTGACGCGGCAGGGGGCAAGCCGGGTGCCAGACTGCGGCGTGATCAATCGCCGGTAAGCTTGAAATGTGCGGCGGAATGCGGCTTTTCAAGGGATTGGTCTATTACAAATCGGTAACGTTGCGGTGAGCGTTCGGTGGCGCTGCCGGCGAACTTTTCGTGGACGCCGAAGATGCCTCGGGGTATTCCATCCCCATGAAAAAAGGCGATCATCTCTTCCTCATCGACGGCTCCGGTTTCATCTTCCGGGCGTTTCATGCATTGCCCCCGCTCACCCGCAAATCAGACGGGCTGCCGGTGGGCGCCGTGTCGGGGTTCTGCAACATGTTGTGGAAGCTTCTGACCGATGCGCGCGATACCTCGGTCGGCGTCACGCCAACGCATTTCGCCGTCATTTTCGACTATTCCTCAAAGACCTTCCGCAAGGAGATCTACGATGCGTACAAGGCCAACCGGTCCGCGCCGCCGGAAGAGCTCGTTCCGCAGTTCGGTCTGATCCGCCAGGCGACCCGCGCCTTCAACCTGCCCTGCATCGAGACGGAGGGGTTCGAGGCGGATGACATCATTGCCACCTATGCCCGACAGGCAGAAGCGACCGGCGCCGACGTCACGATCGTGTCCTCCGACAAGGACCTAATGCAGCTGGTGACGCCGATGGTCCACATGTACGACAGCATGAAGGACAAGCAGATCAGCGTGCCCGACGTCGTCGAAAAGTGGGGCGTAGCGCCTGAAAAGATGATCGATCTCCAGGCTCTGGTCGGCGATTCGGTCGACAACGTGCCGGGTATTCCGGGCATCGGGCCGAAGACGGCAGCGCAGCTTTTGGAAGAGTTCGGCGATCTCGAAACACTTCTTTCCCGCGCCGGAGAGATCAAGCAGGTCAAGCGCCGCGAAAGCATCATCGCCTTTGCCGAGCAGGCGCGCCTGTCGAGGCGACTGGTGGAGCTACGCACCGATGTTCCCCTGGAGCTCGAACTCGATGCGCTGGTTCTCGAACCTCAGAACGGACCAAAGCTGATCGGCTTCCTCAAGGCCATGAACTTTGGAACGTTGACGCGAAGGGTTGCCACAGCCTGCGACTGCAACGCCGATGAAATCGAAGCGGCGGATGTCGAGGTCGAATGGGGCGATGCCGCCCACGGTCCAGACCTCGATGCGGGCGAGGCGGCGAAGGCCGACACGGGAGAGACCGCAGCCGCGGCGCCGGTCGAGCGAGCGGTTTCGACGGTCGCAAAGGTAACCGGCGAAGCGACGCCAGCCTCCTTTGCCGAAGCTCGTATCGCCGCATTCGGGCAGGCCAAGCTCGATATGGAAAACTACGTCACGATCCGCGATGTGGAAGTGCTTGATGACTGGATCCGCGCGGCGCGCGAGACCGGTTTCGTCGCCTTCGACACGGAGACGAACTCGCTCGACCCGATGCAGGCCGAACTGGTCGGCTTCTCGCTGGCGATCGCCGACAATACCGACAGCCCGTCCGGTCTCGAAGTCCGCGCCGCCTATGTCCCGCTCACCCACAAGACCGGTGTCGGCGATCTCCTAGGCGGCGGTCTGGCCGAAAACCAGATGGCCAGCCGCGAAGCGCTGGATCGCCTGAAGCCGCTGCTGGAAGATCCGACCGTCCTCAAGGTCGCGCAGAACCTCAAGTTCGATTACCTCGTCATGAAGCGGCACGGCATAACCGTCCAGGCCCATGACGATACGATGCTGATGTCCTACGTGCTGGAGGCCGGAAAGGCCAACCACGGCATGGACGCATTGTCCGAACGCTGGCTCAATCATAAGCCGATCGCTTTCAAGGATGTTGCCGGTTCCGGCAAGAGCGGGGTGACGTTCGATTACGTCGATATCGAGAAGGCGACTGCCTATGCGGCCGAGGACGCGGATGTCACGCTGCGTCTCTGGATGGTGCTGAAACCGCAGCTCGCGGCAGCCGGCCTGACACGCGTCTACGAACGGCTCGAGCGACCGCTGGTCTCTGTTCTCGCCGATATGGAAGAACGCGGCATCACTATCGATCGGCAGATCCTGTCGCGCCTTTCCGGCGAGCTTGCGCAGAAGGCGGCGGCCTTCGAAGACGAGATCTATGCGCTCGCCGGCGAGAAATTCACCATCGGCTCTCCCAAGCAACTCGGCGATATCCTGTTCGGCAAGATGGGCCTGCCCGGCGGTGCCAAGACCAAGACCGGCCAGTGGTCGACTTCGGCAAGCGTGCTGGAGGATCTGGCCGCGACTGGTCACGATCTGCCGCGCAAGATCGTCGACTGGCGCCAGCTGACAAAGCTGAAATCCACCTACACCGATGCGCTTCCAGGCTACGTCCATCCGGAAACCAAGCGCGTCCACACGTCCTATTCGCTGGCGTCGACCACAACCGGGCGTCTTTCCTCGTCGGAACCCAATCTCCAGAACATCCCGGTCCGCAATGCCGAAGGCCGCAAGATCCGCACCGCATTCATCGCGACCCCCGGCCACAAGCTTCTCTCCGCGGATTACAGCCAGATCGAGCTGCGCGTCCTCGCCCACGTCGCCGACATTCCGCAGCTGCGTCAGGCCTTCGCGGATGGCATCGATATTCACGCGATGACCGCATCGGAAATGTTCGGCGTGCCGGTCGAGGGCATGTCGAGTGAGGTCCGTCGCCGCGCAAAGGCGATCAACTTCGGCATCATCTACGGAATTTCCGCTTTTGGTCTTGCCAACCAGCTGTCTATCGATCGCTCGGAAGCAGGCGATTACATCAAGCGGTATTTCGAGCGCTTTCCCGGTATCAAGGACTACATGGAGCAGACGAAGGCCTTTGCCCGTGAGCATGGCTATGTGGAAACGATCTTCGGCCGTCGCTCCCATTATCCCGATATCAAGTCGTCCAACCCATCGATGCGCGCCTTCAATGAACGCGCTGCCATCAACGCCCCGATCCAGGGGTCGGCCGCTGATGTCATCCGCCGTGCGATGATCGGGATGGAGCCTGCCCTGAAGAAGGCCGGTCTCGACGAAAAGGTCCGCATGCTGCTGCAAGTGCATGACGAACTGATCTTCGAAGTCGAAGATGCGGCGATCGAAGAAGCGATCCCTCTGATCGTATCGACCATGGAAGAGGCGACAATGCCGGCTGTCTCGATGCGGGTGCCGCTGAAGGTGGACGCGCGCGCCGCCGCGAACTGGGACGAGGCGCACTGATCTGGCTTGATCAGCCGTTGGGGTAAAGGGACAGAAGAGCTGTCGATAGCAGCTCGTCGGCGTATCGGTGCGCCGACTGGCTGCCTTCATCCGTCATGCCCAGTTCACGACAGCGGTGGTGGACGGTGTCGAGGATCAGGCTGGCAATGCCCTTGGCATGATCAACATTCGCGTTTTCGGAGGTATCCAGCGCCATGGCGAGCGAGGTGATGGACACGATCTCGAGCACGGTCATCCGGGCTTCCAAATTGAGCCTTGCCGTTCCCGCAGCATCCACGTCGTTTAAGTCATCAAGCCTTCGCGTTTGGTCCATGCTGCGCCCCTTATGTTAGAAAGTCCACATAGAGGCAAAATCGGGACTGTAAAGTGCCCGTCGTGAAGATAGTCGCAAAATCACACGCGCCGGAAAAGACGTCGTTCCAGCGTGTCGATCAGTGTCTGGGCGGCTTCGCTCAGGGACCCGCTGTTGTCGATCGTTACGACCGAATAGTCGCCATCGACAGTGAGGGAGCCGCGCTCGAGACGCCGCAGGATGTCCTCGCGGCATTCCCGTCCCCGCGCTTCGAGCCGCGCGGCGAGCACGTCGCGCGAGGCAATGACGTTGATGACCAGCATGGCCGGATACGCTGAGTGGAAGTGTGCAAGCGCCGAACGGGAGCCATTGGCGATGACCAGACTGCCACCTTCGACGGCATCGAGCGTATCCTTAGGAATGCCATAGGATAGCCCATGCGCATTCCAGGACACGGCAAAGCGTCCGGCTTTTTCCAACGCAGCGAACTCGTCCTCCGAGACACCGTCGTGGTCCTCGCCGCCGGACGCCGGGTCCCGGGTGATTGTGCGGCGGGCAAACACCACGTCGTCACGATCCGCAAAATGCCGCGCAGCCTCCGCCATCAGCGTGTCCTTGCCCGCACCGCTCGGGCCGACCACGACGACGATCACGCCGCTTTTGCCACTGTCGCTATTCGCCGGGCGGCCGTCCATCAGGCGACCCGCCGACCTTCGCGCCACACGGCACGCGCCACCGGCACGCCCTCCGGACGATGAACCCGGACCAGATCGGCGCGCAGGCCGGTGGCGATCCGGCCGCGATCGTCGAGGCCGACGGTGCGGGCAGGCGTCGCACTCACCATGGCTATCGCCTTCGGCAGCGAGATGCTGTCGACCTCGTCTGCCAGGATGAACGGCGCGTAGAGCAGGCTGAGTGGCACGTAGTCGGACGAAAGCACGTCGAGCACGTCTTTCTCAGCCAGATCGCGGGCGGCAATATTGCCGGAATGCGACTTGCCCCGCACGATATTGGGCGCGCCCATCAGCACGCTCATGCCGGCCTGGTGCGAGGCCTTGGCGGCATCGAGACTGGTCGGGAATTCGGCGAGCTTCACACCGTTGCCGATCGCCTCGTCCACATGCGCAAGCGTCGCATCGTCATGGCTGGCCACCGTAATGCCGTTATCGGCGCAGACCTTCGCGATGGCGATGCGGTGCGGCGTCGAATTGCGCTCGGACTCCTCGACGCGCTTTTCGATGAAGATCTTGAAGGCCTCGTCGGAAAGCCCGCGCTTCTTCTGGTAGTAGAAAATGTACTGGTCCATCGTCTGGAACTGGCGCTGGCCAGGAGCGTGATCCATCAGCGAAACGAGCCGGACATAAGGATCATTGGCAAAATCGGCGAAGTGATCGAGCACATTGTCTGCCGAAACTTCGCAGCGAAGGTGGATCAGGTGTTCGGACCGCAGGCGGCCCTGGCGTTCGGCGGCCTGGATGGCGTCGGCCATCGCCCGCATCTCGCCCTGCTCGAAGCCGCCATCCTCGTCCGATCCCATACGGAGGCAATCGAACACGGTGGTGATGCCGGAAGAGGCGATCTGCGCGTCATGCGCCTGGATCGCCGCCGTCGCATTCCACCGCACGCCCGGACGCGGCGAATAGTGCTGTTCCAGATGGTCGGTATGCAGCTCGACAAGCCCGGGGATCAGATAATCGCCCTCGAAGTCCTCGCCGACCTGTGCGGACCCCTCGGAAATGTCTGCAATCTTGCCGTCCCGGATCTGGATGGAGCCGGTCACGATGCTGTCCTCCAGCACGATGCGGGCATTTGTGAATACGGTCTCGACGGTCATGGGGTCGTCTTTCTGATATCGGAGGCCGGCGCCAAAGGCAGCCAGCGGTGAACTGTAAAATCTGCGCCACGCTCGCGCTCAGTGAAGAGCGCAATTCCGTTGATGGAGAGCGGTGCGTTGGTAAAATCTGCAAATCTGGTTTCAAGCGCCGTTCGCATCGAAGGCGCCTGTTCGAGCGGAACCTGTCCGGTCAGCGTCATGTGAAAGCGGAACTCGTCCATCACGTAGGGGTAGCCCCAGGTCATCAGGTTGTCGCGGTGTTCGGGTGAAAGGTTCTCCGGTTTGCGCCGGGCAATATCGGCATCCGAAAGCGGCGCGCGGAACGGCTCGAAATCTTGGACCACGCTTGCGGCAAAGGCCTGTAGTTCGGGATAGACCCGGTCCGGCACCAGAGCGAAGAAGCGCCCGAGCTGGCCGATGATGGCATTCGGAATGTCGAATGCAGGTGTTTCCGCTGCAAACGCCTCGAAAGCGTCGATCAGTTCAGCCTCGCTGCGTCCCTCGGCAAGCTCGAACGGCGCCTTCAGCGTCGCATGAAAGGCGTAGCGGCGTGGGTCGGCCGTCAGCGCGTGCACATCCTCTTCGGGAATGCCATCCACGACCGCTGTCTCGAAGCGCTCCCCGCTGAAGGCATCGCGGCCAAGCCAACGGGAGGCGGTCTTCGTCAGCGGGTGATCCGCTGCGGGCGAAAAGTAGAGAGCATATCGCAAGGCATGGTTCCGGAATCAGAAAGGAAGCGACGTCCCGAGACTAACCATCTGTGGCGCCTCGAGACAGCCTTCGGCTAAAAGATTTCCATGACAGAATGATGATGCGGCAACCTTTTAATGTGTCGGGCCACCGATCAGACGCGAGCGGATCGCGTTGGACACATTGTCGAACAGGAAGACCACTATCAGGATCAGTAGAACCATGTAGGCAACCTTGTCCCAGTCGGCGTTGGTACCCATCGCTTCGAGCAGTTTGAGGCCGATGCCGCCGGCACCAACGGCGCCGATGACGGTTGCCGAACGGGTGTTGGATTCCCAGAAATACAGCGACTGGGAGATGAAAACAGGCAACACCTGCGGCACGACGCCGAAGCGGTTGACGATGACGGAGGGCGCGCCGACCGATTTGACACCCTCACGCTGCTTGTCGTCGACATTCTCGACCGCTTCCGAATAGACCTTGCCGAGCGCGCCGGCATCCGTGAAGAAGATCGCCGCGATGCCGGGGATCGGTCCGGGGCCGAAGGAGCGGGTGAAGAACAGCGCCCAGATCAGCATGTCGACCGAGCGCAGGAAGTCGAACAACCGCTTCATGCCCCAGTTGGCGGCCCGGTTGCGGGTAATGTTGCGCGCCGCGATGAAGGCGAGCGGGAATGCAAACAGCGTCCCGAGCAGCGTGCCGACAAAGGCCATGACCAGCGTCTGCAGCAGTTTCGACAGAATGTCCGCATGCTGCCAGACATTGTTGCCGAGGAAGTCGTCGCGCATGTGGCCGATGTTCGACCGTGCCGGATCCAGCCGCTCGCCGATCGTTGCAAGATGTGCAAGCTCGCCCCAGCTCTTGCCCCAGAATGCCGACTTGGTGTCGAACAGGAAGTTTGCCCAACCAAGGAAGCGCCGCTGCACATAGACCTGCGCCGGGCGGATTTCCGCCTGGCCCTCGAAGCCGTAATCGACCAGAACCTTGGCTCCATCCTGGCGGAGTGCCGAAGGCGCGTCGGCCGGTGCCGTCGCTGCATTGCTGTCGATCGTGACCGGATAGACCGTGCCGTTCAGATAGACATCGACTCGGCCCGGCGTCACATCAAGACGATCAGCCTCACTGCCATAGGTCACGCGGTACCCGCCGCCTTCGGTCGGCTTCAGCCAGGAAATGTCGGAACCTTCGGCATACTGTCCACGGCTCGACCACTGCGGCTTGACGGTGCCGTCGTCTTGGAAACGCAGGCGCGGCTGGGCGCGCCAGGAATACCAGTCCTGGAGATATAGCGAGGCTCGGTCCCACTGGCCGTTCCTGAAGGCGGGACCGACATTGAAGGCGAAAAAGCAGGCAACCAGATAGGCGAGGATCAGTCCGGAGCCGATCAGCAGTCCGTAGCGCTGCAGGAAGGACCGGTGAAACACCTGCGGATAGGTTTCGCGCAGGCGCTCTCTGTCGGATGCATTGATGGCAGGTACCGATGGCATCAGGCTGCTCCCCTGCCAAGTTCGAAGGACTGCTGGCCGATCAGCCGGCGGCGAAGCCATGACGAGAACTGGTCGATGGCAATGACGCTGACGAGCAGCAGGATGATGATCGCATAGGTCTTGGCCGCATGATCGCGACCGATCGCCAGCCGGAACACCTCGCCGATACCGCCGCCACCGACCGCACCGATAATGGTCGAGGCGCGCACGTTTACCTCGGCGCGCAGCAGCGTGTATGAGACGAAATTCGGAAGCACCTGAGGAACGATCGCGAAACGCACGCGCTCGACCCAGGATGCACCGGCGGCGCGAAGACCCTCATCCGGCTTCATGTCGGAATTCTCGACCACCTCGAAGAACAGCTTTCCGAGCGCGCCGATCGTGTGGACGGTAATCGCGATGATCGCCGCAATCGGCCCGATCGAGAGGATCGCCGTCAGAAGTCCGGCAATGACGATCTCCGGAAAGGCACGCAGGATTTCCATGATGCGGCGAACGACGAAACGCACAGGCCCGGCGCCGACAAGATTGGTGGAGGCGAAGAAGCAGAGCACAAAGGCGATGGCGGAACCGATGATCGTCGAAACCAGCGCGATATTGATGGTGATGATCAGCTGGTAGAAGAAATTCGGGATGTAGAACGTTTCGGTAATATAGTGGCGATCGGCCGTGTAGTCGTATTTCAGCGAGCCGTCGGCGTAAGGGGAGGGAAGGTCGAACATCGCCCGGATGATTTCCATCGGGCTGTCAGGCACGAAGCTGCGAATGAAATCGAACATATAGGGCAGGCGTTCGAAGAACTTGCCCGCATTGGCGTCATTGGCGAATTTCAGCGAGGCGAACAGCACGACCAAAAACACGCCAATCGTAATAGCGGTATAGACGCGGCGGGTTCGCAGCTGCTGCCGGTAATGCTGCATCATCAGGGATGCCGCTGGTCCCAGTCGGCTGCCGGGGGCGCCGTCGAGATTGCCGCCGAGATGTCCGGTCGTCTGTTTGCTGATCGTCGCCATGCCCGTGTCTCTCGTTGCAGAACGGCGGCACCTTCTGCAGATGCCGCCGCCAGGTCTTTTGAAGGATGATCAGCCGCCGATAACGGACTTACGGGCGTCGACGATCGTCTGGTAGAAGGCCGGATTGACTTCGATGTAGTCCTTGTTCTTGCCCTGGGTGAAGGACTGGAAGCAGGCGAGGTTCTTCTTCGGCAGTTCCATGAAGAAGGCCTTGACCTTGGCCTTCATGTCGGCCGGAACCTTGTTGGAGACCATCAGCGGACCGTTCGGGATCAGTGGCGACTTCCAGACCTGGACGATATCGTCCATGTCGAGGTTACCCTTGGCGACCATCTGGTGCAGGTTGCCGCCGCTATAACCTTCTTCCCACTTGCCAACGCCCGAACCGAACGTCGTGCCGGCATCGAACTTCTTGTCGAGGACGGCGAGAACCAGGTTCTCATGGCCGCCGCCGAAGCCGGTTTCGGAGAAATACTGCTTGACCGGCATGCCGATTTCCTTCGGCAGCGCGACATTCGGGACGAGATAGCCCGAGGTCGAATCCGGGTCGGCGAAGCCGATCTTCTTACCCTTCAGGTCAGCCAGCGTCTTGATGCCGCTGTCCTTGCGGGCAACCATGATCGAGTAGTAACCGCTCGAGCCGTCCGAACCCGTGTAGGTCAGGATCGGGTCGACAGCCTTGTCGTCCTTGAGCGCGATGGCTGCATAGGAAGCTGCACCCATCGAAGCAATGTCGATCGTGCCGCCGAGCAGGCCCTGGATAACGCCGTTATAGTTCGGCGACGGGAACAGCTTCACTTCGGATACGCCGGTCGCAGCCTTCAGGCCATCGGCAACGCACTGGGTGTTGCGGATCTGGTCGGCTTCGTTTTCCGAGCCGTCGAGACCGATGCGCAGAACCTTGACGTCCTGGGCAAGGGCGGAACCGGCGAGCAGGCTGAGCGTCGCGGCAGCAAGCATAGTTTTTCTGAACATGGTGATCTCCTGTTTCCGGATCATCCGGAGTTGGGTCGTGAAGCAACGCGCCCTTTACGTGGGCAGACGATCTGGATGCGGCTCAGGCCCTGGCGCTTGCCAGGCTGCCTATTCCGGCCGATTGCTTGCCCGCAGCCGTAGGGGCCACGGGATTGTTGATGCTGGTCGAGGTCATCGTCTCGTCGATGCCGGCACCGTCGCGGTCCGATCCGTAGATCTCGCTGACGGCTTGCGCGTTCAGCTGCGACGGCGTGCCGTCGAAGACGACGCGGCCGCCGGCCATGCCGATGATCCGCTCGCAATAGGCGCGGGCCGTATCGAGCGTGTGCAGGTTGGTGATGACGGTAATGCCCTCGCGCTCGTTGATGTCGCGCAGCGCGTCCATCACGATCTTGGCGTTGAGCGGGTCGAGAGAGGCGATCGGCTCATCGGCCAGAAGCATTTTTGGGGCCTGCATCAGGGCGCGGGCGATGGCGACGCGCTGCTGCTGTCCGCCCGAAAGCGTGCCGGCGCGCTGCATGGCCGTCTGCTCGATACCGAGACGCTCAAGAGCGGCGATCGCAGCCATCCGCTCGTCGTCGGAGAAGATGTTGAGAAGGCTCATGATCGTGGATCGGTGGTTCAACCGGCCGAGCATCACATTGGTCATCACGTCGAGGCGCGGCACCAGATTGAACTGCTGGAAGATCATCGCGCAGTCGCGCTGCCAGTTGCGCAAGCCGGCGCCCTTGAGAGCGGAAACCTCGAGATCGCCAAACCGGATGGAACCGGAGCTCGGCTCCTGCAGGCGGTTGATCATGCGCAGAAGCGTCGATTTGCCGGCGCCGGAGCGACCGATGACGCCGACCATCTGACCTTGAGGTATCTCCACGCTGACGGCGTTGACTGCGATATGATCGCCGAAACGTCGGGTGACATTCCTCAATTCAAACTTCATGTTTTTCAATCCGTCCCATTGCCTGGTGAGGATCGGATTAGACCTGGTTGATGAACCCTGAATGTCGGTTTTATGTAGGTTTTGTTACATGTTTACCCGGCTTGAACGCCCTGCTACGCCGCATATTTCGCGAGGAAGGCTTCGGCAGATAGCGCCCGGAAATCGTCGAGTGCCGTGCGCAGCGTCTGGTGATCCCAGTCCCACCACGCGAGGCGATCCATGCCGTCGCCGACCTCCCTCGTGAAACGCTCCCGGATCAGCTTGGCCGGCACGCCGCCGACGATCGTATAGGGGGCAACGTCCTTCGACACCACGGCTCCGGCGCCGATCACCGCGCCGTTGCCGACCGTCACGCCCGGCAGCACGGTGGCACCATGGCCGATCCAGACGTCGTGGCCGATCGTCACCCGGTTGTCGCGCCGCCACTCGAAGAAGTCGGTCTCATCTTCAGCATCGTCCCAGTAGTTGGAGGCACGATAGGTGAAGTGATGCAGCGTGGCCCGCCATGTCGGGTGGTTCGTTGCGTTGATGCGCACAGAAGCGGCGATGTTGACGAATTTGCCGATCGTCGCGCACCAGATGGAGCCGTCCTGCATGATGTACGAGTAGTCGCCGATCTCGGCTTCGTCGATGCGGCAGCGCTCGGAAATTTCCGTATAGCGACCGATCGTCGAACTGCTGACGCTCGCCGTCGCGTGGATGACGGGGTTGATACCGACCTTGGCACTCATGCGGCAACTGCCTTTCGTGGTGAAAACGCGCTGACATCGAGAATACGGTCCGCAACGGCCTCGCGCACTTCCTCGTCATGGAAGATGCCGAGCATGGCAACGCCTTCGGCCTTCTTGGCAGCGATCATCTCGATCACCACACGCCGGTTGGTCGCGTCGAGCGATGCGGTCGGCTCGTCGAGAAGCAGAATGCGGTGGCTGGTGATGAAGCCGCGGGCAATGTTGACGCGCTGCTGCTCGCCGCCGGAAAAGGTGGCGGGCGGAAGCGACCAGAGTTCGCGCGGCAGGTTGAGCCTGGCTAGCAGTTCGACCGCCTTGTCCTTAGCTTCCGCCGCGTCGATACCGCGGGCAACGAGCGGCTCTGCCACCACGTCGACTGCTGCGACGCGCGGCACGGTGCGCAGGAACTGGCTGACATAACCCATCGTATGCCGGCGCACCTCGATGATCGTGCGCGGATCGGCTGCCGCGATATCGACGATCTTCTCGCGGTGGTTCACCAGGATCTGGCCGGCATCGACGGCATAGTTGCCGTAGAGCATTTTCAGGATGGAGCTCTTTCCGATCCCCGAGGGACCGCCGAGCACGACGCATTCGCCGCCGGCGACGGAAGAGCTGACGTCGTTGACGACCGGCAGCTTGATGCCGTCGCGCAGGTGCATGATGAAGCTTTTGGAGACTTCCGAGACGACGAGTGGAGTGGCCATCGGTCTGTCCTATACCTGGAGAATCGAGGAGACGAGCAACTGCGTGTAGGGCTCGCGGGGGTCGTCGAGAACACGGTCGGTAAGACCCTGTTCGATCACGTGACCGTCCTTCATCACCATCATCCGGTGCGAGAGAAGCCGGGCGACCGCGAGATCATGGGTGACGACAATGGCCGAGAGACCGAGATCGTTGACGAGCCCGCGCACAAGGTCGAGCAACCGGGCCTGCACCGAGACGTCGAGACCGCCGGTCGGTTCGTCCATGAACACGAGGCGTGGGCCAGTCACGAGATTGCGGGCGATCTGCAGACGCTGGCGCATGCCGCCGGAAAAGGCGCGCGGCTGGTCGTCGATGCGGTCGGCGGAAATCTCCACACGTCCCAGCCAGTCGGTCGCCGTTTCGCGGATCTTGCCGTAATGCCGGTCACCGACCGCCATCAGCCGTTCGCCGACATTGGCGCCCGCCGATACCGTCATACGCAAACCATCGGCCGGGTTCTGGTGCACAAACCCCCAGTCGGTGCGCATCAGGAACCGCCGTTCGGCCTCGCTCATGTGATAGAGATCGCGGAAGTTGCCGTCGCGCATCCGGTATTCGACACTGCCGGCGCTCGGCATCAGCCGGGTCGACAGGCAATTGAGCAGCGTCGTCTTACCGGAGCCGGATTCGCCGACGATGGCCAGCACTTCGCCCGGCCAGAGATCGAAACTGACATCCTGGCAACCGATCCGGCTGCCATAGAATTTCGAAACGCCGCTGACTTTGAGAAGGGGAGTCTCGCTCATTCCGCAGCCTCCTTGTTGGGGGCGAGCATCTCGCCGACATGGCCATGGTCCCGTCGGTCTTCGCAATGGTCGGTATCGGAGCAGACGAACATCCGCCCGCCCTGGTCGTCGAGCACCACTTCGTCGAGATAGACGCCGTGCGCGCCGCAGAGTGCGCAATCCTGCTCGAATGTCTGGATCTCGAACGGATGGTCCTCGAAATCCAGGCTGACCACTTCGGTATGGGGCGGAACCGCGTAGATCCGCTTTTCACGTCCCGCGCCGAACAGCTGCAGCGCATCGGACATGTGCATTTTCGGATTGTCGAATTTCGGGGTCGGCGAGGGGTCCATCACATACCGACCGTCGACCTTGACCGGATAGGCATAGGTCTTGGAGATGCGGCCGTTATGGGCAATGTCCTCGTAAAGCTTCACATGCATCAGCCCGTATTCTTCAAGCGCATGCATTTTCCGGGTCTCGGTCTCGCGCGGCTCGAGGAAACGCAGCGGTTCCGGGATCGGCACCTGATAGACCAGCACCTGCCCCTCGGTCAGCTTCTGTTCGGGAATGCGATGGCGCGTCTGGATGATAGTCGCATCCTTCGTATGGGTGGTCACCGCGACACTGGCGACCTTCTGGAAGAAAGCGCGGATGGAGACCGCATTGGTCGTGTCGTCCGCGCCCTGGTCGATGACCTTCAGCACATCGTCCGGACCGATGATCGCGGCCGTCACCTGCACGCCGCCGGTACCCCAGCCATAGGGCATCGGCATTTCGCGCGACGCGAACGGCACCTGGTAGCCGGGAATGGCGATCGCTTTCAGGATCGCACGGCGGATCATCCGTTTCGTCTGTTCGTCCAGATAGGCGAAATTGTAGGTGGCGAGATCGGCACTCATTCGGCAGCATCCTTCATCTCGGTATCGGCATGGCGAGTGGCCTCTATGTCGGCCCGCATCTTGCGCACCATGGCAAGCTCCGCCTGGAAGTCGACGTAATGGGGCAGTTTCAGGTGTTCGACGAAGCCGGTCGCCTGCACGTTGTCGGAATGCGAAATGACGAATTCCTCGTCCTGCGCCGGCGCGGTAATGTCCTCGCCAAGCTCTTCCGCACGAAGCGCGCGATCCACCAGCGACATCGACATCGCCTTGCGTTCGCTCTGCCCGAACACGAGCCCGTAGCCACGGGTGAACTGCGGCGGTGCTATGGAGGAGCCCTTGAACTGGTTGATCATCTGGCACTCGGTCAGTTGGATGCGACCGAGGGAGACCGGGAAGCCGAGTTCCGGCATGTCCATTTCCACCTCCACCTCGCCGATCCGGATCTCGCCGACGAATGGGTGGTTGCGGCCATAGCCGCGCTGGGTCGAGTAGCCGAGCGCCAGCAGAAAGCCCTCGTCGCCGCGGGCCAAGGCCTGAAGCCTGAGGTCACGACCCATCGGAAATTCCAGCGGCTCGCGGGTCAGGTCTCCTGCCGCATGGTCGTCAGGCAGGTCGCCGTCCGGCTCGATCAGCCCCTCGTGCGCCAGAATGTCGGAAACGCGCATGATCTCATCCCCGGACGCCTCTTTGCGTGCAGGATCAGCGATCGCCTCATCCGTCAGCAGCGACGGATCGAGAAGCCGATGGGTGTAATCGAAGGTGGGGCCAAGCAGCTGGCCGCCCGGCAGATCCTTGTAGGTTGCCGAGACGCGCCGCTCGACCTTCATGGCTGCGGTATCGACCGGAACGGAAGAACCGAAGCGGGGCAGCGTGGTGCGGTAGGCCCGAAGCAAAAAGATCGCCTCGATCAGGTCGCCACGCGACTGGCGCACCGCAAGTGCGGCCAGCGACCGATCATAGAGCGAGGCTTCCGCCATCACCCGATCGACGGCAAGACCAAGCTGTTCGGCGATCTGCTCGATCGTGAGTGCGGGAAGCGACCGGTCGCCGCGACGTCGGTCGGCAAGCAATGCGTGAGCGTTGGTAATGGCGGCCTCGCCACCCTTGACTGCAACATACATGGGTTCTGATCTCCTTCGGCTCAGCCGGCAATCCGGGTGGTGCGCGGCAGGCACAGGAACTGCGCTCCGGCGGTAAGGATGACGTCGACTCCGCGGGGAAAGAGCGCCCTGTTGTCGTCCCAGAGCCTCCCGAACATATCCGGCAGTCCCGCGACTGCGACCGTTTTGGTGGCGAGGATCCCCGGTCCGGTCAGGCTCAGTTGTTCACCGTCGCCAAGAGCTGCAACTTCGAGGATGAGCGTCGTGGATCGGTCAGGGTATTCCTGGGTACCGGCGGCAAACAGGCCGAAGGAAGAGGGCGCTGTACCGGCTTCGATGAAGGCGAAGCTGCTCTGCGCCTTTTCACGGGTGATCGGTGCACCCGTATGGAAGCCGATCCATTCCGGCATCGCAGACTTTGCAAGACCGTTGCTCAGCCAGACCGGGGTATCGTGATCGCAGAGCGTGAGCGCAATCGCGCCGGCAGCATTGCCGAGCGGTTCCGGCTGCCCGGCCTGAAGTTCGGTGCTGCTGATCGTTCCGGGCCGCGCCATTCCGTCCATCAGCGTTTTGAAAATGGTCTGGGACTGGAAGACCGGATCGGTGAACCCACCGGCGAGTGCTTGTGCATGAACGGCCATCAATCGTCTCCCCGTACCATTGTGAAGAAGTCGACGCGGGTTGCCGCGGTCTCTTCGGCGTTCTGTCTGTCCTCAGCGGCGATGCGGCTTTCCGTGGGTGAAAGAAGCGCCGTTTCGACGAAATTGCGCGTCTCTGCTTCCTGCCACAGGGCATCGAATATCGCAGACAGCCACGCCTTTTCCTTGTCGGTGCCGAGCGCCTGGGCATGGCCGGCCGTGCCGGAGGCAAGAAGGATCGTTGCGCGGGTGACTGTTGCTTCACCCAGATTGAAGGGCGAACCGCCGCCACCGATCCGGCCGCGAACCATCACCAGACCGGTTTCCGGTCCACGCACCGGCTTGACGGTTGGCTTTTCGGATAGCCCGTTCCACGCGGCCTTCAGTTCGTCGCACGAAGTCTGCGCCAGAAGTTCGATGCAGCGGCGCCGCTGTTCCGGTTCCGCCAGCGCCTTGTGATTTCCCGCAAGATCCATCGGTCATCTCCTAAATGTCTATTTATATAGACAACCATACAAATTACATGTACCAATAAAGGTGGCGTATAACAAGCGTGTGACAGGGGTACCGACTGGTGATTGTTCAGAGGCAGAGCGGCGTCGCGTTGTGGCGGCAGATAGCCGACCGTATCCGCACGGCGATCGCAAACGGCGATTACGACGCGACCGGCAAGGTGCCGCCGGAGATTTCGCTGGCGGCGGAATTCGGCGTGAACCGGCATACGGTGAGAAGCGCGCTGGCAGCGCTGGCGCAGGAGGGCATCGTGCGGGCCGTTCAGGGGCGGGGAACGCTGATCGAGCGCAAGGAGCGGCTCAATTTCCCGATTTCCAGGCGAACCCGGTTCAGCGAGGGCATCGGCGATCAGGCCAAAGAAAAAGAAGGTCTGCTGCTGGCGGCATCGGAGGAACCGGCGACACCGGATCTGGCGTCGCGACTGCAGCTTGCTGTCGGTGCTGCCGTGATCCGGCTTGAAACCCTGCGCAAAGCGGATCGCCGTCCGGTATCACGGGCAACCGCCTGGTTCCCGGCCGATCGCTTTTCAGGGATCGCAGAGGCCTATCGCGAGAGCGGCTCCATAACCGCAGCCTTCGCGGCAATCGGCCTGACCGACTATCTCCGCGTCTCGACGGAAGTCACGGCGGTCCACGCAGACAGCGGCGACCTTGCGGATCTGGAATTGTCGCCGGGTGCGATCATGCTGGTAACGCGTGCGTTGAACGCAGATCCGGATGGCGTGCCCGTGCAATATGCAATCAGCCGCTTCCCGGCCGACATGGTGCAGTTCACGATCGAGAACTGACAATTGAAAACGCCGGCCCGCATTGTCCATGCGAGCCGGCGCGATCTTGAAGACTTGGCGCGTGTTAATGCGCGGCGGACATGTCGCCCAGAACCTTCTTCGACGCGACGGTGGAATCCGCGTTCAGCACGTAGACCATCGGCACGCCGGTCGCGAGGTTGAGCTTGAGGATCTCTTCCTTGCTGAGACGGTCGAGAACCATCACCAGCGAGCGCAGCGAATTGCCATGGGCGGCGACAAGCACCTTTTCGCCGCGCAGCACGCGCGGCAGGATCTCGGTCATGTAATAGGGCCACACCCGGGCACCGGTGTCGCGCAGGCTCTCGCCGCCCGGTGGCGGGATGTCGTAGGAACGGCGCCAGATATGCACCTGCTCTTCGCCCCACTTCGCCCGCGCATCGTCCTTGTTGAGGCCGGAGAGATCGCCGTAGTCGCGCTCGTTCAGGGCCTGGTCGCGGATGGTTTCAAGGTCGGTCTGGCCGAGCTTGTCGAGCACGATCTTCAGCGTATCCTGGGCTCGCTTGAGGTCGGAGGTGAAGGCGATATCGAACTTGATGCCGGTATCGGCAAGCGCCTGGCCGCCGGTCTCGGCTTCCTGAATGCCGAGCGGAGTAAGCTCGGGATCCTTCCAGCCGGTGAAAAGGTTCTTCAGGTTCCAGTCGCTCTGGCCGTGGCGAACGAGGACGAGTGTACCGCTCATGAATTGAATTCCTCCGATAGTGTCAAGAAAGCCCGAGAACGTCGAGCATGGAATAGAAACCCGGCTTTTCGTCGCGCGCCCAGACGGCAGCAGTTACCGCGCCGCGCGCGAAGATCGAGCGGTCGCGGGCACTGTGCGACAGCGTCACCAGCTCACCTTCGCCGGCAAGGATGACCGAATGATCGCCGACAACGGAGCCGCCGCGAAGCGTCGCAAAGCCGATCGTGCCGGCAGGGCGGGGGCCGGTATGGCCATCGCGCACCCGCACCGACTGCGTGGCAAGATCGATGCCACGCCCGGCAGCCGCTGCCTCGCCAAGCAGCAGCGCGGTGCCGGATGGCGCATCCACCTTGTGCTTGTGGTGCATCTCGACGATTTCGATATCCCAGCCAATAGCAGGAAGCGCTTTCGCCGCATCGCGCGTCAGCACGCCGAGCAGATTGACGCCAAGGCTCATGTTGCCGGACTTCACGATCCGTGCATGCCGGGCGGCAGCCTCGATTTTTTCCTCGTGCTCCGGTCCGCAGCCGGTCGTGCCGATCACATGCACGATGCGCGCCTGTGCGGCGAGCCCGGCAAACGTCACGCTTGCGTCAGGTGCCGTGAAATCCAGAACGCCATCGGCGTCGAGAAACGCCTTCAGGGGATCGGTGGTAACGGTAACGCCAAGCGGCCCGGTTCCGGCAAGATCACCGGCATCCTTTCCGACGAAGGCTGAGCCTTCCCGTTCGATCGCGGCATGCAGCGTGACGCCGTCAGTCTCGTGGATGATCCGGATCAGGGCCTGGCCCATACGGCCTGCCGCGCCAACCACTACAAGCTTCATGTCGTTTGCGGCCATGGGCGACGGGTTTCCTAGAGAGTTTACGAAAAATCTTTGACGGGCAGTTGCAGGTTGTTCAGGCGAGCGTAGAGCCCGTCCTTGCGCTGCGCAAGAACCTCATGCGTGCCTTCTTCCATCACCCGGCCTTCGTGCATCACGATGATCTTGTCAGCCTTGACGACGGTGGAAAGACGATGCGCGATGACGATGACGGTGCGTCCGCGCATGGCGGTATCAAGCGCCTTCTGAACGGCGGCCTCGGACTCGTTGTCGAGCGCAGACGTCGCTTCGTCGAGCAGCAGGATCGGCGCATTCCGCACCAGTGCGCGGGCAATCGAAAGCCGCTGCCGCTGGCCGCCGGAGAGGCTCATGCCGTTTTCGCCGACAGGCGTTTCATACCCGAGCGGCTGCGCCAGGATGAACTCGTGGGCATAGGCAAGTCTTGCCGCCTCTTCCACTTCGGCATCCGTCGCTTCCGGCCGGCCGTAGCGGATGTTGTCGCGGATGGTGCCTTCAAACAGGTAGGGCTGCTGCGAGACATAGGCGAGCTGATGGCGCAGCGACGACTTGGTGACCTCGGCAATGTTTTGCCCGTCGATCAGGATTGCGCCTTCCGCCGGGTCGTAGAAACGGGGAATGAGGCTAATGATCGTCGATTTTCCGGCGCCGGATGGACCGACAAGCGCCGTCGTCTGGCCACCTTCGGCCACAAGATCGACACCGCGCAGGATCGGGCTGCCACTGCCGTAGGAGAACACGACGTTCTTCAGTTCGACGCGCGCCTTGTCGACGACGAGGTCCTTGGCACCGGCCATTTCCCGCTGTGCCGGCTGCATATCGAGAAGGGCATAAATCATCTGCGCGTTGACGACGGCACGGTCGAGCTGCACCTGCAGCTTGGCCAGCCGTCGTGCCGGGTCATAGGCCATCAGCAGCGCGGTGACGAAGGCAAAGAAAGCGCCTGGAGGTACGTTGTCATAGATCGAGCGGAACGCCGCATAGGCCAGCACGCTGGAGATCGCAAAGCCGGCAAAGGTTTCCGTCAGCGGCGACGTGCGCTCCGACAGACGGGCGATACGGTTGGCGCGGCCTTCTGCCGCTTTGATGATGCGGTTCACCTTGCTGTCGAGTTCGCCTTCCATCGTGAAAGCTTTGACCACGGCGATGCCCTGGATGGTTTCCTGCATGGCGCCAAGCACGCGGCTGTTCTGTTCAACAGCCTCTCTTGTGGCGGCGCGAAGGCGTTTGGAAACGTAGCGTAGCGCATAGAGAAGCGGCGGTGCGACGGCAAAGACGATGAGCGACAGGACCCAGTCCTTCGTCACCATCACCCCAATCAGCGCGACCAGCGTCAGGAGATCGCGCGCCGTGGAGGTGACCGTCAGGTTGAGGACGTCACGAACGCCGTTGATGTTCTGGCTGATCTGGGCTGCAAGATGGGCGGATCGGGCTTCGGCAAAGAAGCCGACCGACAGCGACATCAGGTGCGAGTAGATCCGGCGCTGATAGCGGGCGACGATATTGTTGCCGATCTTCGACAGCGTCACGGCCTGGCCGTAGGTGGCAAAGCCGCGCAGCACGAAGGCGGCGAGGATCGATCCGCAGATCAGCCAGACGATATCCGCCCGCTTGTTGGCGAACGCCTCGTTGACGACCTTTTCCATGATCCACGCCGTGAAGGCTGTCGAAAGGGCGACCATCACCAGGCAGGATATTGCAAACGCGTAGGATCGCACGTGATCCCGGCCATTCTCGGCGATCACCCGCTTGAGCACGCTCACGATGGTGACGGAATCCACGTGGCGCTTCTTGTCTTTTGCGGCGTTCAATAGGGCGTTCCCGTTTCGGCGTCATGCCGGAGTATATTTCCGAAGGCGCTATTAAACGCTTGGGCAGGCTTTTGCCAGCCAATCGCGGGTGATTCCATCGCGCTGTTGCATTCGGGCACGTCGGCCCGGCGCAACTACCGCTGCCAGCAACGGCCTTCCAGCGCAATTCCGTAGGTCGCAGGCGAGCGCGCAAAGCTGGCGAGACCGGCAAGGGCCGCCTGCGGATGCGTGACGACAAAGGTCGGAATGGTCTTCATCAGCTCGTTGTGCGGCGCCTTGTCTTCGAACTCTTCACGAAACGCGGGCTTCGTCAATGCATCAAGGATCCGCGGCGAGATGCCGCCACCGAGGAAGACGCCGCCGCGTGCCATGAAGATGAGCGCGAGGTCACCGGCAAGGCGACCAAGATAGCGGACGAAAAGCTCGATCGTTTCGGCAGCCTGCGGGTTTTCGCCGGAAAGTCCCTGTTCGGTTACTTCGGGCGGAGCGTCCAGGCTCGGGGCGATGCCATCGGCAGCGCAGACGGCGTTGTAGATGTTGAGAAGACCGCGTCCGGAAATGATTTCCTCAGCGGACACCCGGCCGTCGATGCGACGCAGGTGCGGGAAGATCTCGAAATCCCGCTTCGAACGCGGACCGATATCCACATGCCCACCTTCGCCGGGAACCGGGAACCAGGTGTTACGGGCATGGACAAGCCCTGCAACGCCAAGACCTGTCCCGGGACCCAGGACAACGCGTGATGCCTCGGTCGCTTCGGCGATCGGACCAATCGGCTGGCGATCAGCCGCAGTAAGCGAAGCGACGGCCAGTGCCTGTGCCTCGAAATCGTTGAGCACCAGAACCGTATCGAAGCCGAGTTCCCCGATCATCTTCTTCGGACGCACGACCCATTCGCAATTGGTGAGGTCGATCTCGTCACCATCGATCGGGCCGGCGACCGCAAGGATCGCGCTGCGTGGCTTGTGCACGGAGTTCTTCAAGACGACATCGGCGATCGCATCGTCGATCGTCTCGTAGTCGGCCGTCTGCACATGCGGGAACTGATCCGGCGCACTCGTTGCATCGACGAGGATGGAGAAGCGGGCATTGGTGCCGCCGATATCGCCGATCAGGATCGGGAAGGCGAATGTGTGCGGTTGCACTTCAGCCATGGCGAATTCTCTCCTCCTACTGGAAATCAACAAGCTTTTCGGCCGTGGCGCGGTTGAGCGCCATCGGGATATCGTAGACGGTCGCAAGCCGCGTCAGCGCCTTGACGTCGACGTCATGGGGAAGCGCGCTCAAAGGATCGATAAAGAAGATCAGCATGCCCACCTCGCCGGTTGCGATCATCGCGCCGATCTGTTGGTCCCCGCCAAGCGGACCGCTTTTCAGGCGTGTGACATCGAGATTGGGAGCGGCTTCAAGCACGCGGCCGCCGGTCGTACCGGTCGCGACGATGCGAAACTTGGATAGTGCCGCCTGATGCCGGCGCGCAAATTCCGCCATCTCGTCCTTCTTCAGGTCGTGGGCAATAAGCGCGATGCAGGGAAGCGTCGACATGGAATTCCTCTGCAAAGCCGTCGATCGGATTGCTGGCGATTGATGCTGGCCTTCTAGCCTGCCTCCGGCGGGAAGAAAAGATGGTCCCGACGGAATCCCGGTCAGCGCGAAGGACGCGGGCTCGGCAGCGGAACGTCGGAGCCCGGGCCGGGCATATCGCCGTCCGTCATCGTATCCAGACTGCTGGCCGCGGCAGGAAGCGGTACCGATGGCGAGTAGGCCATCCCGCCGCCACCCTGGCCACCACCCTGGAAAGTCGCGTCCTGCTCGGAGCGGGAGGGGGCGCTAAGAACCGCAGCGCAGGCCTTGGGAAGGTTGGACAGCATAACCTGGCGCGGCTTTACCGGCTTCTTGTTCGGATCCGCAGGCTTCGGCGGCGCCCAAGGCTCCTTGGTAAACCACCAGGCGAGCGCCTTGCTGTTGCAGTCGTCGGTGGAAGGCGTCGATGCCTGGCGTTCGCAGCCGGCAGCGCCCGGCGGGCAGTTCATGCGGATGTGGAAGTGTTCGTCATGGCCATAGACCGGCCGCACCTTGCCAAGCAGGCTCCGGTCGCCGGTCCAGGTCTCGCACAGCTTCTTCTTGATTGCCGGATTGACGAAAACGCGCTGCACCTGCGGATAGCTCGCCGCCTGCATCACCAGACGGGCATGGGTGGGGCTCCAGCGGCGGCTGTCGACCGTCAGGAACTTGCTCTTGTCGAGCATCGAGGTGAACGGAATGTCTTCGCGCTGCGCCGGCGAAAGCGGCCGCTGCGGCTTCGGCGTGAACCAGATGTCGGCATCGAGCCCGATCTGGTGCGAGGCATGGCCGCTTGGCATCGGGCCGCCGCGCGGCATCGAGATGTCACCCACCAGAATGCCCGTACCCCAGCCGAGACCGGCCGCATCGCGTGAGAACTGTTCCAGCAGGGAGATCATCGCCGGATTGCCCCAGCGGCGATTGCGCGAAAGGCGCATCGCCTGCCAGGTCGGCCCGTCCGTCGGCAGGGCCACGGCGCCCGACTGGCAGCCCTTGGCATAAAAGCCCAAGGGTTCGGCATCGCCTCTATTGGGCAGTTTCACGGATCCGAAAAGCTGTTTTGCAGTCTTTTCCTCCTGGGCGAACGTCGGTTCTGAAATCGCGCCGCAAAACAAAGCGGCAGCAGCCAGGCCCAGAATGGTCTTAGAAATCGGTCTCATGCACATCCGCCGCAAATCAAATCAGTCCTTCTTCTACCGTGAAATGCGATTTTGTTGAAATGGAGATCGCATCCGCTGCGAGATTGCGCGGATAAATCGCTTGTGACCTCCGCTGCCTGTCTTTTGCTGTTATTTGCCCTATGCTTCGCCGCAACACGAATGACAAAGGGATATTGCATGGGCTTGGCTCGGTGGAAGATGGGTTTTGCAGCCGTGGCGGCAGTCGCGGTCCTCAGCACATCCGTTGCGGCACAGGATGCAGGCACCAGATGGCGGCATGGGATAGCGCTGATGGGCGAACCGAAATTGCCTGCGGACTTTCCCAATTTCCCATACGTCAATCCGCAAGCACCCAAGGCCGGCACGCTCAATCTGTCGAGTGACGGAACCTACGACAGTTTCAACCCCGTTCTTGGTCTGCGGGGCCAGCCCGCGACCGGCCTGCCGATGGTGTTCGACACGCTGATGAAGCCGAGCGAGGATGAGGTCTCTACCTCTTACGGGTTGCTGGCCGAAAGCGTCAGCTATCCGGAGGATGTGGCATCGGCAACCTTCCGGCTTCGGGCCGAGGCAAAATGGTCGGACGGACAGCCGGTCACCCCCGAAGACGTCGTCTTTACGTTCGAGAAGATCAAGGAACTCAATCCGGTTCAGGCGGGCTACTACAACCACGTGACTGCCGCGGAAAAGACCGGGGACCGCGAGGTCACCTTCCGCTTCGACGAAAAGAACAACCGCGAACTGCCGTCGATCGTCGGTCAGCTGATGATCGTACCGAAACATTGGTGGGAAGGCGCCAACGCTCAAGGCGTAAAGCGCGATATCACCAAGACGACGCTTGAGCCTGTCGTCGGGTCCGGGCCCTACAAGCTCGCTGCCTTCCAGGCGGGCTCAACCATCCGGTACGAACTGCGCGACGATTATTGGGGCAAGGCGCTGCCGGTCAATGTTGGAATCAACAATTTCCGCACGGTGAACTACACCTATTTCGCCGACCGAGATGTCGAATTCGAGGCCTTCCGTGGTGGCACCGTCGATTTCTGGCAGGAGAACCAGGCAACGCGCTGGGCGACGCGCTATGACTTCCCAGCCTTCAAGGAAGGCCGCGTCAAACGCGAGGAGCTGCCCAACCCGTTCCGCGCGACCGGCATCATGCAGGCATTGGTGCCCAACATGCGCCGCGACATGTTCAAGGACGAGCGTGTTCGCGAAGCGCTGAACCTTGCCTTCGACTTCGAGGAAATCAACCGCACCGTGATGTACGGTCAGTATGTCCGTCTAAACAGCTTCTTCTTCGGAACGGAACTCGCCTCCTCCGGCCTCCCGCAGGGCCGCGAGCTGGAAATCCTCAACGAGATGAAGGACAAGGTCCCCGCAGACGTCTTCACCGCTCCATATGAGAACCCCGTAGCCGGCGATGCCCAGAAGGCGCGCGACAATCTGCGCAAGGCCGTCGGACTGCTCAAGGACGCAGGCTGGGAACTGAAGGGCAACAGGTTGGTCAATGCCAAGACCGGGGCGCCGTTCTCGTTCGAGATCCTGCTCAGCAGCCCGCAGCTGGAACGCATCGTTCTGCCCTATACCCAGACCCTCAAGCGCATTGGCATCGATGCCCGAGTCCGCACGGTCGATCCTGCGCAATATACCAACCGGGCGCGCAGCTTCGATTACGACATGACCTGGAGCATCTGGGCGCAAACACTTAATCCCGGCAACGAGCAACTGTTCTACTGGGGCTCGAAATCCGCCGCGATGGAAGGAAGCCGCAACTATGCGGGTATCGCCGATCCGGCCATCGACAGCCTGATCAACAAGATCATCTTCGCCAAGGACAGGCCTGAGCTGATCGCGACCACCCACGCTCTCGACCGCGTGCTTCTGGCGCACCACTATGTCGTGCCGCTTTATTACATGATGGCGATGCGCATTGCTTACTGGGACAAGTTCGACCGGCCTGCGAACCTGCCGGAATACGGCATCGGCTTTCCGGATATCTGGTGGTCGAAAACCGCATCCAAGTGATGCGCGTCGGAAGGCTTGCGCCGTGCGACGCCACCTGTTCCAAATGACCCGATTGATTCGCACCTACGATGAGGATTGCCGTTTGACCCCTGCGCCGGATTTCGGTGATGCGAGAGCAGTCCCAGCAGACGTGCGAAGCGGACGTGCGTCCGGAGTTTCGTCCGATATCAGGCCACAGCCGAAAAGCAGGGTGCTCTGATGGGCGCCTATATTCTTCGTCGCCTGCTGCTGATGATCCCGACGCTGGTCGGCATCATGGCAATCTCCTTCCTTGTCGTGCAGTTCGCGCCCGGCGGGCCTGTCGAGCAGATCATTGCGCAGGTTCAGGGACAGGATAGTGGCGACCGCCTTTCGGGCGGCGGTGGCGATCTCATGGGCCAGGGTGGCGGTGGCGATGAATCGCGTTATCGCGGCGCCCAGGGGCTCGATCCGGAATTCATCAAGAAGCTTGAGCAGCAATTCGGTTTCGACAAGCCGCCGCTCACCCGCTTCCTCGACATGATGTGGAACTACGCGCGCTTTGATTTCGGCGAAAGCTTCTTCCGCAACACGTCCGTGATCGACCTGATCATCGACAAGCTGCCGGTGTCGATCTCGCTCGGTTTCTGGATCCTGATCGTGTCCTATCTGATCTCGATCCCGCTCGGCATCCGCAAGGCGGTCAAGGACGGCTCGACATTCGACGTCTGGACGTCGGGCATCGTCATCGTCGGCTATGCGGTTCCGGGCTTCCTGTTCGGCATCCTTCTGATCGTGATGTTCGCGGGCGGATCCTTCCTCGACTGGTTCCCCTTGCGTGGCCTCGTCTCTGATAATTTCGACCAGCTCACCTGGTGGCAGAAGATCATCGACTATTTCTGGCATCTGACGCTGCCGCTGATCGCGCTGTCTCTGTCGGCCTTTGCCACGACGACGCTTCTGACCAAGAATTCCTTTATCGACGAGATCAAGAAACAGTATGTCACGACCGCGCGCGCCAAGGGTCTCAATGAGCGGCAGGTGCTCTATGGGCACGTCTTCCGCAACGCCATGCTGATCGTCATCGCCGGTTTCCCGAGCGCTTTCATCTCGGCCTTCTTCACCGGCTCGCTGCTGATCGAAAACATCTTCTCGCTGGATGGGCTCGGCCGCCTTGGTTACCTCTCCATCATCAACCGCGATTACCCGATCGTGTTCGGCACGCTCTACATCTTCTCGCTGATGGGCCTTGTCGTCAGCCTGATCTCCGACCTCGTCTATACCTGGATCGATCCGCGCATCGATTTCGAGCGGAGGGACGTGTGATGCAGACACCTGCCGTGACCGCGCCTGAAACAGTGCCCGTCAAGCGCCCGCTGATGTCGCCGACCAATCGGCGACGGCTCGCCAATTTCCGTGCCAACAAGCGCGGCTTCTGGTCCTTCTGGATCTTCATGGTCCTGTTCGTTCTGGCGCTCTCCGCCGAGTTCATCGCCAACGACCGACCGATCATCGCGTCCTACAAGGGCGAGATCCTCTATCCTGTGATGATCGATTATCCGGAAGAGAAATTCGGCGGCTTCCTGGCCACGACGGATTACCGCTCCGACTTCATCCAGCAGGAAATCGAGGCCAACGGCTGGATGATCTGGCCGCCGATCCGCTATTCCTATCAGACGGTCAATTCGCAGATCCCGCACTCGGCCCCCACGAAACCCTTCTGGTTGATGTCGGCAGATGAACGCTGCAAGGCGTATCCGCAGGGCACACAGGATCCCAATTGCAGCCTTGGCAACCTCAACTGGCTCGGCACGGATGACCAGGCGCGCGACGTGACGGCGCGGATGATCTACGGGTTCCGTCTCTCCGTCCTGTTTGGCCTTGCGCTCACCATCTGTTCGGCCGTCATCGGCGTGACATCAGGCGCCATTCAGGGCTATTTCGGCGGCTGGGTCGATCTTCTGATGCAGCGCTTCATCGAGATCTGGTCGTCCATGCCGGTCCTCTATATCCTGCTGATCATCGCAGCCATCCTGCCGCCGGGCTTCTTCGTGCTGCTCGGCATCATGCTGTTGTTCTCCTGGGTGGGCTTTGTCGGCGTCGTGCGTGCGGAATTCCTGCGCGCCCGCAATTTCGAATATGTCCGGGCTGCCCGCGCCTTGGGGGTCGGCAATGCCACGATCATGTATCGGCACCTTTTGCCGAATGCGATGGTCGCGACCCTGACCTTCCTGCCCTTCATCCTGTCGGGCTCGATTGCGACACTGACCTCGCTGGACTTTCTGGGCCTCGGCATGCCGGCCGGATCGCCGTCGCTGGGTGAAATGATCGCCCAGGGCAAGAACAACCTCCAGGCTCCATGGCTCGGCCTCACGGCCTTCTTCACGATGTCGATCATGATGTCGCTGCTGATCTTCATCGGCGAGGCGGTGCGTGATGCCTTCGATCCGAGAAAGACGTTTGGGTGAAACCATGACCGAACCGCTGCTCTCCGTGCGTGATCTCTCGGTCGCCTTCCATCAGGGCGGCGCAACGACGCTTGCCGTCGACAAGGTGTCGTTCGACATAAACCCGGGCGAGGTTCTGGCGCTTGTCGGCGAATCCGGGTCCGGCAAGTCTGTAACCGCCAATTCCGTCCTCAAGCTTCTGCCCTATCCGTCGGCAAGCCATCCCTCCGGCCAGATCCTGTTTGATGGCCGCGATCTCCTGAAGGCATCGGAACCCGACCTGCGCCGCGTGCGCGGCAACGACATCACGATGATCTTTCAAGAGCCGATGACCTCGCTCAATCCGCTCCACACGATCGAGAAGCAGATCGGCGAGATCCTCGATCTACATCAGGGCGTCTCCGGCCAGACGGCGCGGGATCGCACGCTGGAACTGTTGAACCAGGTCGGCATCCGCGAGCCGGAAAAGCGCCTTCAGGCCTATCCGCATGAGCTTTCGGGCGGCCAGCGCCAGCGCGTCATGATCGCCATGGCGCTTGCCAACCGGCCGAAACTCTTGATCGCCGACGAACCGACCACGGCGCTCGACGTCACGGTACAGGCACAGATCCTCGATCTGTTGCGCGCGCTGAAGGGCGAGCATGGCATGTCGATGCTGTTCATCACCCACGATCTCGGCATCGTGCGGAAATTCGCCGATCGCGTCTGCGTCATGACCAAGGGCAAGATCGTCGAGGCAGGCAGCGTCGAGGACGTCTTTACCAAGCCGCAGCATCCTTATACCCAGCACCTCCTGGCGTCCGAACCGCGCGGCGAACCGCCGGTCGTCGATCCCAAGAGCCCTGTGGTAATGGAAGGCAAGGACATCCGTGTCTGGTTCCCGGTCAAGGCTGGTTTCATGCGCAGGGTGGTCGATCACGTCAAGGCGGTCGATGGTGTCGACCTGACGCTGCGCGCCGGTGAAACGCTGGGCGTCGTCGGCGAATCCGGTTCTGGCAAGACGACGCTGGGCTTGGCGCTCGCAAGGCTGATTTCGTCCGAAGGCCGCATCGTCTTCATCGGCAACGATATCGGCAACTATTCCTTCAAGCAGATGCGCCCGTTCCGCGACAGGCTGCAGGTCGTGTTTCAGGATCCGTTCGGTTCGCTCAGCCCGCGCATGCCGGTCGGCGAAATCATTGCCGAGGGTCTCAAGGTCCATGAGAGCCAGCTTTCGGCCGATGAGCGGGATGCCCGCGTCGTCTGGGCGCTTGGCGAAGTCGGGCTCGATCCGGCCACGCGCTGGCGCTATCCGCATGAATTCTCGGGCGGCCAGCGGCAGCGTATTGCGATTGCCCGCGCCATGGTGCTGAAGCCACGCTTCGTCATGCTCGACGAACCCACATCGGCGCTCGACATGACCGTGCAGGCGCAGGTCGTCGATCTCCTGCGCGACCTGCAGAAGAAGCACAATCTCGCCTACCTCTTCATCAGCCATGACCTGAAGGTGGTAAAGGCGCTCGCCAACCACGTCATCGTCATGCGGCTCGGCAAGGTAGTTGAAGAGGGCCCGGCCGATCAGATTTTCCGGGCTCCCCGCGAGGATTATACCCGTGCCCTGATGGCCGCAGCCTTCAACCTGGAAGCCGTCGAAGCCGGCGCCATCAATCAGTAATCTCAAAATCCGGGAATAGGACATGTCCGAAAAAGGCGCGGTCGTCATCGATCTCAAATTCGAGCAGCGTGAAATGCACGCGGCCCTCGAGGGCGCCTTCCCCGGGCGAACCATCCTGCATGCCGCAGACAAGGCGGCGGATCTGTCCCAGGCGCGCTATGCGGTCATGTGGAAGCCGGATGTCGATCTCTTCCAGCGCGCGCCGAACCTCTACGTGCTCTTCTCCGGCGGCGCCGGCGTCGATTCCATCCTCGCCACACCCGGACTGCCGGATCGCCCGATCGTCCGCTTCGTCGACCAGAGCCTGACGACACGCATGAGCGAATGGGTAGTCTTGCAGGCGCTGAGTCATCTGCGACAGATGCCGACCTACCTTGCCCAGCAGCGTCGCAGCGAGTGGCGCGAACTCGCCCAGCCGGAGGCAAAGGACCTGACGGTTGGCGTCATGGGTCTCGGCAAGCTCGGTCTCGATTCTGTCGCCAAGCTGAAGATCATGGGCTTCAATGTCATCGGCTGGTCGCGCAGTGCCAAGGTGATCGAGGGCGTCGAGACGTTCGATGCCGATGGTCTAAATGCATTTCTCGGTCGAACCGATATCCTCGTCGGCCTCCTGCCGCTGACGCCGGAGACCCGCGGCCTGTTCGATTCGTCGCTGTTTGCGAAACTCCGTCAAGGCGGCGCTCTTGGCAAACCGGTCTTCATCAACGCCGGCCGCGGCGGCAGCCAGGTCGAGGCCGATCTCGTGTCGGCGCTCGAGAGTGGCATGCTGGGTGGAGCGTCGCTGGATGTCTTCGAACAGGAGCCGTTGTCGAAGGAGAGCCCTTTCTGGTCCATGGACAACGTCATCGTGACGCCGCACGCAGCCTCCGCATCGGATATCCGCGCGCTGTTTCGCAATGCCGAGGTGCAGATGCAGCGCTTCGAAGTGGGTGAGGCACTGCAGCACGTTGTGGACCGCACAGCCGGCTATTAGGCCATGTTCCCGATCCCGAGGGGCCGAAACGGAACCATTCGCACCAACCCGCGGTTTAGCTGGCATGGACCGGCGTGACGACGATGATGCCGGCAATGGAGGAGTGATCATGAACACCCGTTTCGATGCCGACAAACCCACACCGAACGTCTCGCGCGGCACAAGTTCCAACCCGAACGGCGCACCGGTTCAGGAAACTGCGACCGAAGCGCGGCAGGGTTCCTACGGCAAGCCGATGCTGATCGTGCTGGTTTGCGGTCTCGTTCTTGCGGTCGTCGCCTGGAGCGGCGCAGAGTGGTGGGGCGAATCGACAGATGCTCCGACGGAGCAAACCGCCACGCCGCCGGCTGGTAGCACGACACCTGGCAACTCCACCGGCGCAGCACCCAGCAACGCACCGGTCACCCAGCCGCAGGCCCCGACAACCAATGATCGTCCCTCCGGAAATCCATGATTGGCCCGTCTCGTTCGGCCGCGATCTCGCGGCCGAATTGCGTTCTGGACTTGCCAAGTCATTTGCCGATAAGACTTTGCCCGGGATTGGCGCAGGGTTTCGAAATCTCGCGAGACGCCGATGTGGTGGAGCCGGCCGTCTGGCCGGGCAGGGGCAGGCATGACGAAGACTGATATTGCGACCAGGGTTTATAACCACACCTGGAAGCTGGACCCGATCATACGCAGTCTGATCGACACCGATTTCTACAAGCTGCTGATGTTGCAGATGATCTGGAAACTTTATCCGGACGTCAACGCGACTTTTTCGGTCATCAACCGGACGACGAGCGTCAGACTCGCCGAGGAAATCGACGAGGCTGCCTTGCGCGAGCAGCTCGACCATGCCCGCACTGTCGGTCTTTCCAA
The DNA here is from genome assembly GCF_001423425.1 of Rhizobium sp. Leaf306. Lineage (GTDB taxonomy): Bacteria > Pseudomonadota > Alphaproteobacteria > Rhizobiales > Rhizobiaceae > Neorhizobium > Neorhizobium soli. The sequence continues at coordinate 1,207,189 of NZ_LMNX01000001.1, read as the reverse complement.
GAAGGAAATGATCTGGCTCACCGGTAACACCTTCTACGGCAAGAAGCAGATTTTCGAGCCGGAATTCCTGACCTGGCTGTCGACCTTTAAACTCCCGGAATACGAACTTTCCAAGCATAACGGCCAGTACGAGCTGACCTTCCACGGCAAGTGGATGGAGACGACGATGTGGGAAATCCCGGCATTGGCGATCATCAACGAGATGCGATCCCGCTCGGCCATGCGGACGCTCGGCTATTTTACGCTCGATGTGCTCTATGCGCGCGCCAAGGCGAAGATGTGGGAAAAGGTCGAGCGTCTGCGCACGCTTCCCGGTCTTCGTATCTCCGATTTTGGCACGCGGCGCCGCCACAGCTTCACGTGGCAGCGCTGGTGTGTCGAAGCCCTGAAGGAAGGGATCGGCGGCGCCTTTACCGGGACGAGCAACGTGCTCCTGGCAATGGATTCCGATCTCGAAGCCGTCGGCACCAACGCGCACGAACTTCCCATGGTGGCCGCAGCCTTGGCGGAGACAGATGAGGACCTGCGCCAGGCACCCTATCAGGTGCTAAAAGACTGGAACCGGCTTTATCACGGCAACCTCTTGATCGTGCTTCCCGATGCGTTCGGCACGGCCGCCTTCCTGCGCGACGCTCCGGACTGGGTTGCCGACTGGACCGGCTTCCGGCCGGACAGCGCACCGCCCATTGAAGGCGGCGAAAAGATCATCGCCTGGTGGAACAAGATGGGGCGTGATCCGCGAGAGAAGCTTCTGATCTTTTCGGACGGTCTGGATGTCGAAGCAATCGTCGATACCTACCGCCATTTCGAGGGACGGGCACGCATGAGCTTCGGCTGGGGGACAAACCTCACCAATGATTTTGCCGATTGTGCGCCACAGGAAATCGCCGGTCTCAAGCCGATCTCGGTCGTCTGCAAGGTGACCGAAGCGAATGGCCGCCCCGCCGTCAAGCTTTCCGACAATCCCCGCAAGGCAACCGGCGAACCGTCGGAAGTCGAGCGGTATCTCAAATTCTTCGGTCAGGAAGACCGCGTCGACCAAAAGGTCGTCGTCTAGTCATTTCCGCAATCAAAAAGGCCCGGTGAGGAAGCTCGCCGGGCCTTGTCTGTTTGGTGATGTCAGATCGAACTTACTGCTCGATCACCTGAACCACGGTGTTGGTTTCCGGATCAACGATGACGCGCTGGTTGTTGACGACCGTGTACGCGTATTTCGGATTGCTCGGCACAGGTGTCACGACGACGGTCTGCGGGATCCGCTTGCCGACGGCGATCGGCTGCTCGACCCTGTAGGCGGTGGTAGGCAGCGGCTGTTCCTGGACGTAGGTCACGACTTCGCGCGGTGGCGGGTCGATTGCTGTCCCGGCAACGGCGCCGATAACGCCACCAACTGCAGCGCCAACCGGGCCGCCAACGATCGCGCCGGTGACCGCGCCGCCTGCGGCGCCTGTAACAGTACCCTGCTGTGCAAAGGCTTGGCCGGTAAAGGCTGTCGCGAGGATGATGCAGGAAGCAAATGTCAGCTTCTTCATGGTGGTTCTCCTTTTTCTATACGCTCGGGCCTAACAACGGTAGAACTTGCAAACTCGTTCCGGAGCGGTTGTCACCTTTCGTAACCGGATGTAACGTTGTGCGGCGCTCTTGGCATCGGCGGATGTGGAGCAGGGCTTGCCTCTGCCGCGCTTCCGCCTATGTTTTCCTTCAACGCGCAGAGGAATTTGATGTGGAATACCGATTTCTGATTGTCGAAGACAGCTTGCTTGTCGCCATGGACATCGAGGATGCCGTCCATCGCAGCGGGCACGATGTCGTGGGCATTGCACCCGACATGACCGTTGCCTTGAACTACACCCGCGAGACCGACATCGCTTTCGTGGATGTCAGGCTGGCGGATGGGGAGACGGGTCCTGAAATCGCCAAGACGCTTGCCGAATTCGGCATCATCGTCATTATGATCACGGGCAATCCGGGTCTTGTCGCATCCGGAGTTTCAGGCGTTGTGGGCGTTATGGCGAAGCCCCTGACCGATCAGGCCTCCATGGATCTCATCCAGTTTGCGGTGGATCGCAAGAATGGCCGTCAGGGAACGCCGCCGGCAAGGCTGCGGCTGTTCCACTAATTGGTCTGTCCATAGCCGCATCAAGCGGTTATGACGTTACGCAAAGCAATTGCGGGACGATTGATGCGGTATTTCATCACTGGCACGGCGGGATTTATCGGCTTCCATCTGGCGCGGCGTCTGCTCCAGGATGGTCACGAGGTTCTCGGCTTCGATGGAATGACGCCCTATTACAGCCTCAAGCTCAAGGAAGCGCGCGTCGCCGGCCTTGTGCAGTTTCCATCCTTCCGCCCCGTCGAGGCGATGCTGGAAGACCGGGAAACGCTGCAGGCGGCAACCCGCGAATTCAAACCTGACGTGATCGTCCATCTCGCCGCCCAGGCGGGCGTCCGCTATAGTCTCGAAAACCCCAAGGCCTATCTCGATAGCAATCTGATCGGCTCGTGGAACGTGCTCGAAGCGGCCCGTGAAGCCAATGTCGGCCACCTTCTGCTGGCTTCGACCTCCTCGGTCTACGGTGCCAATCCGGATATTCCCTTCCGCGAAACCGACAAGGCCGACGAGCCACTCACCTTCTATGCGGCCAGCAAGAAGGCAATGGAGGCGATGGCCCATAGCTACGCCCATCTCTACAAGATCCCGACCACGGCCTTCCGCTTCTTCACCGTCTACGGCCCCTGGGGCCGGCCGGACATGGCTTTGTTCAAATTCGTCAAGGCGATGATCGAGGATCAGGAAATCGAGATCTACGGCGAAGGCAAGATGAGCCGCGATTTCACCTATATCGACGACCTCGTCGATTCGATCGTGGATCTCGCGTCGATCATTCCGTCTGAAGACAACCGCGTCGCCGGTATCGACACGCTGTCGCATCAGGGTCCGTTCCGCATCGTCAATATCGGCGGTGGTCAGCCTGCCGGTCTGATGGATTTCGTCGAAACGATCGAAAAGATCATGGGCAAACCGGCCAAACGGAAAATGCTGCCGATGCAGCAGGGCGACGTCCCCCGCACCTTCGCAAGCCCCGACCTGCTGCTCGCACTGACCGGCCGCAAACCCGAGATCGGCCTCAACGAGGGCGTCGGGGCTTTCGTCGAATGGTATCTGGAACACCGCAGCCAGATCGACTAGCGCTCGGAATGTTCAACGGGGAAGTCTGAAGATTGGGTTGGGAAGTGATGGCGGACAGAGCGGGATTCGAACCCGCGATACGCTCTCACGTATACACACTTTCCAGGCGTGCGCCTTCAACCACTCGGCCACCTGTCCTTAAAACCGACGCAAGCCTTGGGCGAAGCAGCGGTCGGCGCGATATATACCAATGAATTTGCAAGGATCAACCGGAATCTGGACGATTTGCGCCAGTTGCACAAATCTTATGTCATGCGTTGTCACGGATCAGGCTTGCCACTATTTTGCTTCCTGCAGCGATTGAGTGCCATCAGGGGAGCCTGCGATGAGGACGGTAAGGTTTCTGATGCGGGCTTTGAGCCTCGCGGCGCTCATCGCAGCCGTCGTCGCCGGCGCGATGGACTCGGTCAATTCGGTTTCCTCCTCCTCGGTCGTCATGACGAGCCTCGGCAATGCCTGGCTGAATTTCGATCCCGAAGGCCTGACGATGGCGGAGATTTCCGCCAATTCCTATGTCGGCTCGGATATCTGGCGTCCCTACGTGGCCCCGGTTCTGGCGCAGCCGGCCTTTGCGATCTTTCTCGGGCTGGCACTGTTTTTCTGGATGGTCGGATACAGGAAACCCGCGCCGTTCGGGCGTTTTTCTGCTAGATAGGGCAAGAGGCAGGCGAGGCGCGCCTCACCCGGGAGGTTGAAATGTTCTTGATCGATATGTTCAGCAAGAAAACTGTCATGCCATCGGTTGAAAAGGCCCTGCCCGGCAGAGAGACACCGGTCGCAACGTCGGACCATCATTTCGTCAACGGCCGCGCGCTGAAGGAACCCTATCCGGAAGGTCTGGATGTGGCGTATTTCGGCATGGGTTGCTTCTGGGGCGCCGAGCGGCTGTTCTGGCAAGTCCCGGGCGTTCATGTCACCTCAGTCGGCTTTGCGGGCGGCTTGACCCCGAACCCGACCTATCACGAGACAACAACAGGGCTGACCGGGCACGCGGAAATCGTGAAAGTCGTGTTCGATCCGGAGATCGTCTCCTACCGTCAGCTTCTGAAGCTGTTTTTCGAGGAGCACGATCCGACGCAAGGGATGCGGCAGGGCAATGATATCGGCACGACCTATCGGTCCGCGCTCTATACCACGTCGGCAGAGCAGGTGGTTGCGGCCGGCAAGGCGCTTGCCGCGTTTCAGGCTGCATTGACTGCTGCGGGGCGTGACGTCTCGATCACGACCGAGATCGCGCCGATTGGCAATTACTACTACGCCGAGGAGTGCCATCAGCAGTATCTGGCGAAGAACCCCGGCGGCTATTGCGGCTTGCGCGGAACAGGGGTGAGCTGTCCTGTCGCCTAGCCGGGCTGGCTGCCTAAAATCATCCCAGGCCGCTATGGATTTGAGCGACGCCGGCGCGAATTTGGTGAAGCCTTGAGCAGGGTTGCGACCTGCCTGTGGTTTTTTACCAAACGAAAAAAATCTCGTGAAATTTTCCAACACCCATGCAAGAGTATTCGACAGCCAAGCCTTCGAAGAGGGGGGCAGGTGACCGTGAGCGATACCTTTGTGAGGCGCTGCGGGAGGACCTAACTTAAAAAAACAGGGCTGAATGATGAAAAAAACACTTTTGAGCCTCGTCGCCGTGGCCGCGCTGTCGTCGACAGCGATCGCCGCCGAAGTCAAGCCGGCGCTCGTCTATGGCACCGGCGGCAAGTTCGACAAATCGTTCAACGAAGCAGCCTATGCCGGCGCCGAGCAGTTCAAAAAGGAAACCGGCACCGACTATCGCGACTTCGAGCCGAAGGACGATACGCAGGGCGAGCAGGCTATCCGCAACTTCGCAAGCCGCGGATATAACCCGGTCGTCGCCGTTTCCTTTGCCTGGACATCGGCGATGGAGAAGGTTGCCGCGGAATTCCCGGACACCAAGTTCGTCATCGTCGATTCCGTCGTTGACCTGAAGAACGTGCGTTCCGTTCTCTACAAGGAAGAGGAAGGCTCGTATCTCGTCGGCGTTCTCGCAGGCCTCGCCTCGAAGACCGGCAAGGTCGGCTTCATCGGCGGCATGGATATTCCGCTGATCCGCAAGTTCGGTTGCGGCTATGCCCAGGGCGTCAAGGCAGCAAAGCCTGATGCGCACGTGTTCCAGAACATGACCGGCACGACCGGCGCTGCCTGGAACGACCCGGTTCGCGGTGGCGAGCTCACCAAGAACCAGATCGATCAGGGTGCCGACGTCGTTTACGCGGCAGCAGGTGCGACCGGTCTTGGCGTGCTTCAGACGGCGGCCGACAACAAGAAGTTCTCGATCGGCGTCGACAGCAACCAGAACCATCTGCATCCGGGTTCGGTCCTGACCTCAATGGTCAAGCGCGTCGATCTGGCTGTCTACAATGCCTACAAGGATCTGAAGGACGACAAGTTCACGGCCGGCATCCAGTCGCTCGGCGTCAAGGAAGACGGCGTTTCGGCCGCGATCGACGACAGCAACAGGTCGCTGATCACCCCTGAAATGCAGGCAGCCGTCGACAAGGCCAAGGCTGACATCATTGCCGGCACCGTCAAGGTTCACGACTACATGTCGGACAACGCCTGCCCGATGTAAGCAGGTAACCATCAAAGGGCGCATGGCGATCGATGTCGTCATGCGCCCTTTTTGTATATCCAGTGGAAGGGCGGATCATTGAGCTTCGAACCTGCGAAAGAGCCGGCGATCGAACTTGTCGGGATCGACAAGAAGTTTGGCGCTGTGCATGCGAACAAGAACATCAACCTCACGGTTGCCAAAGGCTCGATCCACGGCATTATCGGCGAAAACGGCGCCGGTAAGTCGACGCTGATGTCGATCCTCTACGGATTCTATCAGGCCGATGAGGGCGAGATTCGCATCTCCGGCAAGCCCGTGACGATCCGCGACAGCCAGGCTGCGATCTCCTCGGGCATCGGCATGGTGCACCAGCACTTCATGCTGGTCGAGAATTTCACGGTTCTGGAAAACGTCATGCTGGGTGCCGAAGGCGGCCAGTTGCTGCGCCGGGGCGTGGCCAGCGCCCGCAAGGAGCTGAAGCGTCTGGAGGCCGATTACGGCCTCGACGTCGATCCCGATGCGGTCATCGAGGAATTGCCGGTCGGTCGCCAGCAGCGTGTCGAGATCCTGAAGGCCCTCTATCGCGGCGCCGAAATCCTCATTCTCGACGAGCCGACCGGCGTGTTGACACCGCCCGAGGCGGACCACCTGTTCAAGGTCCTGCGCGTGCTGCGCGACCAGGGCAAGACGATCATTCTCATCACCCACAAGCTGCGCGAGATCATGGCGATCACCGATACGGTCTCCGTCATGCGCCGCGGTGAAATCGTAGCGACCCGCAAGACTGCTGACACGACCGTCGAGGAACTCGCCGAACTGATGGTCGGTCGCCGCGTTTTGCTGCGTGTCGAAAAGGGCGAGGCCGATCCGGGCAAGGTTCTGCTGTCGGTCAAGAACCTCACCGTCAAGGACAGCCGCGGCGTGACCATGGTCGACGACGTGTCGTTCGAGGTCCGCGCCGGCGAGATCGTCGGCATTGCCGGTGTTGCCGGAAACGGCCAGTCGGAACTGCTGGAGGCCATCGCAGGCATCCGCAAGCCGTCCTCCGGCGAGATTATCGTCAACGGCCAGTCGATTGCCGGTTCAGATCCCGCCATGTTGCGTGCGCTTGGCCTCGCGCACATTCCCGAAGACCGCCATCATATGGGCCTGGTCCTCAAATTTGAGGAATATGAGAACTCCATCTTGGGATATCATCGCGACCGCCGCTATGGCGGGGCGATGCTGGATCTCGATGCGATCCGCAAGCAGGCCGAGGAACAGATCGTCAAATACGACATCCGCCCGCCGAATGCGCGGTTGAAGACCGCCAATTTCTCGGGCGGCAACCAGCAGAAGATAGTCGTTGCCCGCGAGATCGAACGCGATCCGGACGTGCTGATCATCGGACAGCCCACCCGCGGCGTCGATATCGGCGCGATCGAGTTCATCCACAAGCGCATCATCGATACGCGCGATGCCGGCAAGGCCGTGCTTCTGGTCTCCGTCGAACTCGACGAGATCCGCTCCCTGTCGGACCGTATCCTCGTCATGTTTGCCGGCAAGGTCGTCGGTGAAAAGTCGGGCGAGGCGGGCGAGCAGACACTGGGCCTGATGATGGCCGGGATCGCAGCATGATCTGGCCTGGAATGATATTTTTGGAGTTTACGATGCCTGGGCTTCTCCCTGCAAACGACTGGAAGGGAGAGGGCGCATGAGCACCGCATCCGTGCCCCTGCCTGGCTGGATCAATTACGGCGTCATCCCGCTGATCAACCTCGCGCTCGCCTTCTTCTTTTCCGGCATCGTGGTGTGGGCGATCGGCGAAAACCCGTTCGAAGCGCTGCAGCTGCTTCTGGTCGGTGCGCTTGGCCGCGGCGAAGGCATCGGCTTCACGCTGTTTTATACCACGAGCTTCATCTTCACCGGCCTGTCGGTCGCAGTAGCCATCCATTCCGGCCTGTTCAACATCGGCTCGGAAGGCCAGGCCTATCTGGGTGGTCTCGGTGCTGCGCTGGTGGCGCTCTCGCTCGATGCCTATGTTCCCTGGTACGTGACGATGCCGTTTGCAGTGATCGGGGCAGCACTGTTCGGCGCCGCCTGCGCCGCAATCCCTGCCTGGCTCCAGGCAAAGCGCGGCAGTCACGTCGTCATCACCACGATCATGTTCAATTTCATCGTCTCATCGCTGATGAACTACGTGCTGGTGCACATGCTGATCGTGCCCGGCAAGATGGCGCCGGAAAGCCGCACGTTTTTGCCTGGCGGCCAGTTGCCCAAGCTCGATTGGCTGATCGCCATGTTTGGCGGCAAGCTCGGCGCTGCACCGCTCAACTTCTCGTTCCTGATCGCACTCATCATGTGCTTCCTCGTCTGGGTCCTGATCTGGCGCACCAAGCTCGGCTATGAAATGCGCACGCTCGGCATCAGCCCGTCTGCCGCAAGCTATGCCGGTATCGGGTATTCGAAGATCGTCATGATCACGATGCTGATCTCCGGCGGCCTTGCCGGCATGATGGCGCTGAACCCGGTCATGGGGGCATCCGCCCGTCTGCAGATCGAATTTGTCGGTGGCGCAGGCTTCGTCGGCATAGCGGTATCCCTGATGGGACGCAATCACCCGGCCGGTATCGTTCTTTCGGCGCTGCTGTTCGGCATCCTCTACCAGGGCGGTGCCGAGCTTTCGTTCGACATGCCGGCGATCACGCGCGACATGATCGTCGTCATCCAGGGCATGGTCATCCTGTTTGCCGGAGCGCTCGAATATATGCTTCGACCGGCCATCGTGCGTGCCTACCAGCAATTTGCCCGATCACCGGCAGGGGGGAGATAGGCGCATGGATTATTTCGAAGTTTTCATCAGCATTCTCGGTTCTGCGATCCGCCTGTCGATCCCACTGCTGTTTACTGCACTCGCTGGCCTGTTTTCCGAGCGCGCCGGTATTTTCGACATCGGGCTTGAAGGCAAGATGCTGGTATCGGCATTCGCCTCGGCCTGCGTCGCCTATTACACCGGCAATGCCTGGGCAGGACTTGGTGCTGGCATCGTCACCGCCATCCTGTTCTCCATGCTGCACGGCTTTGCCTCGATCACCAACCGCGGCAACCAGATCGTCTCCGGCGTCGCGCTGAACTTCATCGCCGCGGGCCTCACCATCGTGCTCGGCCAGGCCTGGTTCAGCCAGGGCGGACGCACGGGACAGGTTCCGGCATCCGGCCGCTTCTCCAGCATCACCCTTCCGGGCGCAGACATGATGCGTGAGGTGCCGATCATCGGCCCGCTCTATGCGAACGTGATCTCGGGCCACAATATCCTGACCTACATCGCCTTCCTGATGGTGCCGCTGTCGTGGTGGATCCTCTACCGCACCCGCTTTGGTCTTCGTCTTCGTGCCGTCGGCGAAAATCCCGGTGCGGTCGATACGGCCGGTATCTCGGTCAGCTGGTTGCGCTACCGGGCGTTGATCGTCACGGGCTTCCTCGCAGGTTTTGCCGGCACTTATCTTGCGATCGCGCAGTCGGCAGCCTTCATCAACAACATGTCGGCCGGCAAGGGTTACATCGCGCTTGCAGCACTCATCTTCGCCAAGTGGAAACCGGTGCCGGTCATGTTCGCCTGCCTGCTGTTCGGCTTCCTCGATGCCTTCGCGAATTTCATGCAGGGCAAGTCGCTTCCGCTGATCGGCGAAGTGCCGGTGCAGATTTTCCAGGCGCTGCCCTATATCCTTACCTGCGTGCTACTCGCCGGCTTTATCGGCATTGCCCGCCCGCCCAAGGCCGGCGGTGTCCCCTATACCAAGGAGCGCTGATCGCGATGTCCGAATTTTCGCCACACGACCTGTTCGAAGCTGCACGCGATGCCATGTCGAAAGCGCATGCGCCCTATTCCAAGTTCCCGGTCGGTGCCGCAATCCTTGCCGACGATGGCAAGGTCTATCTCGGCGCCAATATCGAGAACCTGTCCTTCCCTCAAGGCTGGTGCGCCGAACCGACGGCAATCGGCGCGATGATCATGGGCGGCGGCAAGAAGGTGAAGTCGCTTGCGGTGATTGCCGAAAAGCTTCCGCTCTGCACGCCCTGCGGTGGCTGCCGCCAGAAGATCTCCGAATTCGCCTCTGCTGATACGCTCATCTATCTCTGCGATGACGCCGGCGTGCAGAAGACCGTGACCATGGCAGAACTTCTGCCCTACGCCTTTGAGACGGATACGATCGGATGAGAGACGTCATCGATCTGCTCGTCGATCGGCTGGACGGCCTCATTCCGCGCCATGCGATCGTGCTGGGCTCCGGCCTCGGAACGCTGGTGGAGGAAGTCCGCGATCAGGTTCGTATTCCCTATACGATGCTGGAGGGCTTTCCCGTCAGCGGCGTCACGGGCCATGCCGGCGAACTGGTTGCCGGGTACCTCGGCGAAGAGCCTGTGATCATGCTGTCGGGCCGGGCGCATTATTACGAGCATGGCGATGCCAAGGCGATGCGCTTCCCAATCGAAGTGATGCGCGGTCTGGGTGTCCAGACCATGATCCTCACCAATTCCGCAGGCTCGCTCCGGGAAGACATGCCGCCGGGTTCGGTCATGCAGATCTCCGATCACATCAACTATTCCGGCATGAACCCGTTGATCGGCGAACGCGGCGACCAGCGCTTCGTCGGCATGACCTCGGCTTATGATGCGGGCCTGACGCTGGATATGCGCAATGCTGCGATACGAGCCGGCATTCCGCTGTTTTCCGGCGTCTACATGTGGTTCTCAGGCCCGAGCTTCGAAACGCCTGCGGAAATTCGCATGGCCCGAACGCTCGGCGCCGATGCCGTCGGCATGTCCACCGTGCCGGAAGTCATCCTCGCCCGCTATTTCGGTATGAAGGTCGCAGCAGCGTCCGTGATCACGAATTTCGGCGCCGGAATGACAGGCGCCGAACTCAGCCATGATGAAACCAAGGATATGGCACCGGTCGGCGGCCAGCGGCTGGCTGCCGTTCTCAAGGAAATGCTCGCCTGATTCCCGTTTCAATTCAGCTCGATAGCTGTCCGCCGGCGACCGCACGCGTCCCGACGGCTTGCATATAATCCTTTCAACGATAAATATGTCCGCTCTTTAAGGGAGGCAGATCATGGAACTGCATAGTCCACGCGAAGCAGCATCCTTTGCGCTCTCGCTTCTTGACCTTACGAACCTGCGCGACGACTGCGACGATGCCGCGATCGAGACATTGTGCGCGCGGGCGCAGACCCCGTATGGGGCCGCGGCCGCAATCTGCATCTGGCCGCGTTTCGTCGCCCATGCGCGCGGGATCCTGGGGCACGGTCACAAGGTCCGTATTGCCACGGTGGTGAATTTTCCAGGCGGTGACCTGCCGGTCGCCTCCGTGGTCGAAGAGACCCGGAAGGCTGTGGAAGATGGCGCCGACGAGATCGATCTGGTCATTCCCTATCGCAAGCTGATGGCGGGCGACGAGCAGGCGGTAACCGACATGGTCGAGGCCGTTCGCGCAGCCTGCCCGCAATCCTGCCTCAAGGTCATCCTCGAGACAGGAGAACTGAAGGACGCATCGCTCGTGGGACGCGGCTCGGAACTCGCGATCGCTGCCGGTGCCGATTTCATCAAGACTTCTACAGGCAAGGTGTCCGTCAACGCCACACTGGAAGCGGCAGACAGCATGCTGCGTGCCATCCGCGCGTCCAAGAAGCGCATCGGCTTCAAGCCCGCCGGTGGCATCAGCACAGTCGCGGATGCGGATCTGTACCTCCGGCTTGCCGAATCTACCATGGGCCCGAACTGGCTCATGCCATCGACATTCCGCTTTGGCGCGTCCAGCCTTCTCGACGATATCCTGGGCGTGTTGAGCGGCGCACCCGCATCCCGCGCTTCCACCGGCTACTAGGCGCCATGATCCCGCAGGAGATCATCCGTCGCAAACGCGATGGCGAGGTTCTGTCATCGAATGACATAGCCGCCTTCATCGCGGCGATGACGGATGAGACGATCTCCGAAGGGCAGGTTGCAGCCTTCGCCATGGCCGTCTTTTTCAAGGGCATGTCGCGGGACGAAACGATCGCGCTGACGCTGGCGATGCGCGATTCCGGTCGTGTGCTGCAATGGTCGGATGCCGGGCGACCGGTGGCCGACAAGCATTCGACCGGTGGCGTCGGCGACAATGTCTCGCTGATGCTTGCACCGCTTGCGGCCGCCTGCGGCCTCGCCGTTCCGATGATCTCCGGTCGCGGCCTTGGCCATACCGGCGGCACGCTCGACAAGCTTGAGGCCATACCCGGTTACGACGTGATGCCGGACGAAACGCGCCTGCGTGCCGTCGTCAGGGATATCGGTTGCGCCATCGTCGGCCAGACACAGGAACTGGCACCGGCCGATCGCAGGCTCTACGCGATCCGCGATGTCACGGCGACGGTCGAAGCCGTCTCTCTGATCACAGCCTCGATCCTCTCGAAAAAGCTCGCAGCCGGTCTCGAAACTCTGGTCCTCGACGTGAAAGTCGGCAGCGGTGCCTTCATGCGGTCAAAGGACGAGGCTGAGCTTCTGGCGCGCTCGCTGGTCGATGTCGCGAATGGCGCAGGTTTGAAGACTGTAGCTCTGGTGACGGATATGAACCAGCCGCTTGCCGATGCAGCCGGCAATGCGCTGGAGATCAGAAACTGTCTCGCGGTCCTCAAGGGAGAGAAAGCAGGGACTCGACTGGAAAGCGTCGTCATCGCCGAAACTGCGGAAATGCTGGTTCTGAGCAATCTCGTTGCGACCATGCCAGAGGCTGAAGAGGTTGCGCGACGGGCGCTGTCATCCGGTGCAGCCCTCGAACGCTTTGCTCGCATGACCCATGCGCTGGGCGGTCCGGCAGATTTCTGCGAGAGGCCGGATGTCTATCTTGCCGACGCACCGGTCATTCGCCCGGTTCTCGCCCCCGCCGATGGCTTCCTCGCCAGCTGCGAAACACGGGCACTCGGCATCGCAGTGGTGGAGCTTGGCGGCGGCAGGCGCCGTGCCGGAGACGCGATCGACCATCGTGTCGGTATCGATGCCATTCTCCCGCTTGGCACGAAGGTTTCCAAGGGGCAGCCGATCGCCATGGTCCATGCGGCAACGGAAGACGATGCAGCGCGCGCTGCGGCCGACGTCACCGCCTGCTATTCGGTGTCTGACGAAGCCCCTGTCATGCCGCCGGTCATCCTGGGCCGGGTCGAGTAATCGCTAAGGGATCAGCGTCAGGCTGCCATCTTCGACCTGGAAGGATTTCAGTTTTTTCAGGAAGGTCATGCCGATCAGCGTGCTGGAAAGCGCTTCGTCGCGCAGCACGAAGGCATCGACCTGTCTGACCCGGACGTTGCCGATCTCGATGCGATCGAGGATGATGCGCGCGCCGTCTGTCTTGCCGTTCGCCGTATTCATCTGATACCGGAAATCGAGACTGTTGACCCCGAAGCCCAGCTTGCGGGCCGTGCTTTCGTTGATGGTGACTGCCGATGCGCCCGTGTCGACCAGCCCTTCCACCGTCTTGCCGTTAATCCGGAACTGGCCGCTGAAATGGCCTCTGCCATCGGCCGACAGCCGCACCCGGCCGGGGGACACGGAAGCGGGTCGGGCCTTCGCAGAGCTCGGCGTTTCCGCAGTGCCGCTCGCAGGCTCCGGCACGCGATCAACAAGCGTCATCACCGCCGGTATCTGCGTTGCAAGCAGAGCTGCGAGGCCAGCGAAAACAAGGGTGCGCAGAAGCATGGTCATCCTTTGCGAGTTCGCCTTGAAGGTAACAAAGGACAATGAAAAAATGGCCCGCGAAAAGCTCCGCGGGCCATTGGCATGAAATCTAGGTAAGCAAAGTCTGAACTGCGTTACTTCGTGCCGTACATCCGGTCACCAGCGTCGCCGAGGCCGGGCATGATGTAGCCCTTTTCATTGAGGTGGCTGTCGATCGAAGCCGTATAGATCTTCACGTCGGGATGCGCGTCCTGGAAATTCTTGAGACCTTCCGGGGCTGCAAGAAGGCAGAGGAAACGGATGTTCTTTGCCCCACGCTCCTTGAGCTTTTCGATCGCGGCGATCGCCGAATTGCCCGTCGCGAGCATCGGATCAACGACAATCAGCAATCGCTCATCGAGATTTTCAGGCGCCTTGAAATAGTATTCCACTGGCTGCAGCGTGTCATGGTCCCGGTAGAGGCCGATATGGGAGACACGTGCGGATGGCACCAGCTCGAGCATTCCTTCCAGAAGGCCGTTGCCGGCGCGCAGGATGGACACGAACACGAGCTTCTTGCCTTCGACGACAGGCGCCTGCATCTGCGTCAGCGGCGTCTCGATCGTCTCCATGGTGAGGTCGAGATCCCGCGTCACTTCATAGCAGAGAAGCATGGAAATCTCGCGCAACAGCCGCCGAAAGCCGGCCGTCGAGGTTTCCTTCTTGCGCATGATGGTCAGCTTGTGCTGCACCAGCGGATGATCGATGACAGTCACGCCGTCCATGGTTTTACCTCTCTGTTGTCCGTGTCTTCATCCGGGAAAATGACCGCGCGCGCAAGTCGTCATTGTGCCGCGGTAGCGTCAAACCGGGCAAGCAGCGCGCCGCGGGTCGCCTCGTCCACAAAAGCCGCCTCTATCGCGACACGGGTCATGGCATCGATTTCGGCTTCGCTAAAACCCATGACCTCCGCCGCAATGTCGTATTCCCGGGCAAGCGAAGTTTTGAAGAACGGCGGGTCATCGGAATTGATGCAGACCCGCACACCAGCAGCCTTCAGGGCTTTCAGGGGATGGCTCTCGAAATCCGGAAAGACCTGCAGCGCGATATTCGAACCGGGGCAGACTTCCAGCACGGTTCCGAGCTCGACCAGCCGCTCGACCAGAGCGGGATCTTCGATGGCGCGTACACCGTGGCCTATCCGCGATGGACGCACGAGATCGAGCGCGTCGGACACGCTGAATGCCCCGGAGACTTCGCCGGCATGGATCGTCAGGCCCAGCCCTGCGTCGCGGGCAATATCGAATGCGCGCGCATAATCCGCGACACGACCCATGCGTTCCTCACCGGCCATGTTGAAGCCTGTGATGAGCGGGTTGCAGCATCGGGCAGCGTATTCCGCGGCGGCAATCACGCTGTCAGGGCCGAAATGCCGCTCGCCGGTCACGATGATGCGTGTCTCGATCCCGGTCTTTTCCTTCGCGGCATGGATCCCGTCACAGATACCGGCGAGATAGGCGTCGGCACCGAGCCCGATGCGGTCGCCATGATCAGGCGATACGATGATCTCGCTGTAGATCGTGTTGCAGGCGGCAAGCTCGCAGAGATAGGTCTCCGTCAGCAGCGCATAGTCGGCTTCCGTTCGGAACAGCGAGGCGATGGCGTCGTAGCTCAGGATGAACTCGGAAAAATCCTTCCAGGTATAGGTGTCACCGGAGAGGAGAGGGGCGATGTCCACGCCGTATTTCTGGGCTTGCGTCCGTGCCAGATGCGGGGGCGTAGCACCTTCGATGTGGCAGTGGATCTCGGCCTTCACAAAGTTCTTCGTCACAGAAAACTCCATCCGTGTCTTCCGGCAGGAATGCCGAGATGGGCAGCGACTGTCTCACCGATGTCGGCGAAAGTCGGCCTGAGCCCGATCGAGCGGGAGCGAATGCCGGGACCGAACGCCATGATCGGCACCCGCTCGCGTGTGTGGTCGGTGCCGCGCCAGGTCGGATCGCAGCCGTGGTCGGCGGTGATGATCACCATATCGCCCGGCTGGAGGCGGCGATGCACTTCCGGAAGAGACCGGTCGAACTCTTCGAGAGCGGCCGCATAGCCCGCGACGTCGCGACGGTGTCCGTAGAGCATGTCGAAATCGACGAAGTTGGTGAAGACGAGATCGCCTTGCTCGGCTTGCGCCATCGTGTCGAGCGTCGCATCCATCAGGGCGTGGTTGCCGTTTGCCTTGATCACGCGGCTGATGCCCTGGTGCGCGAAGATATCACCGATCTTGCCGACGGCGTGGACGGTTCGGCCCGCCGAAACCAGCCGGTCGAGCAATGTCGGCTCCGGCGGCAGCACTGAATAGTCGCGCCGGTTGCCGGTTCGCTCGAACGTCTCCGGCGTCTCGCCAGTGAATGGTCGGGCAATCACCCTTCCTATATTCAAGGGATCGAGCAGCGTCCGCACGGTCTCGCACAGCTTCAACAACCGCTCCAGCCCGAAATGGGTCTCGTGAGCGGCGATCTGGAAGACGCTGTCACTCGATGTATAGCAGATCGGCTTGCCCGTCCGGACATGCTCTTCTCCGAGTTTTGCAATGATGTCTGTGCCCGAAGCATGGCAGTTGCCGAGAATGCCCGGGATATCGGCTTCGCGGCAGATCGCCTCGACGAGTTCGGGCGAAAACGCATCGCCTTCGGTCGGGAAGTAACCCCAGTCGAAGGTGACCGGCGTGCCGGCGATTTCCCAATGTCCCGACGGCGTGTCCTTGCCAAGCGACAGTTCGTTTGCCGCGCCGTGAAGGCCGAAGACGCGTTCGGGCCGCTGCATGCCGATCGGGTAGTCGCCGCTGGCAAGCTTTGCGATTTCGAGCAGGCCGAGCGAGGACATGTTCGGAAGGCTGAGCGGTCCCTGCCTCAAGCCGGCTCGGTCCGCGGCACCGGCGGCACAGAATTCGGCAATATGGCCGAACGTGTTGGAGCCAAGGTCATTATACGCCTGCGCATCCTGGCCGCCGCCGACGCCGAAGGAATCGAGAACGAAGAGGAAGGCCCGTGCCATCTGTCACCCGGAAATTGAAATCGCCTGTGCGGACAAGTGACACAAATCACCTGCCCGGATGGCGATACATATAGTCGCGCGATCATGTTGGCAAAGGGGAAGCAGAGGACCGCGTCAGCAGCCGTTACAGTCGATACTGGTTCCGACGCGTTGACGGTAGTAGTACTGGCGGCTGAGCGTGATCGTCTGGAGCTGAGGCGGAAGTAGTCCCGGCATGATCATCAGCAACTTGTGCGTAACCGATAGCTCTGTACGCACCAGAAACGTGCTGGCTGTGCGCATGTCGCTCGGAACGTTGACGGTGCTGCCCACCGCGTACGGCTTGCCGTTAGACTGATCCCACGACCAGGCAACGGTCGGATTGCTGTTTGCGTCCAGCTGCACGCCGGTGATCTTCAGGCTCAGGTTCTGCGGCGCGTAGGGCGCAAAGATGCTGCCCGTCACATCCTTCATTGTGGCAAGCCACGTCGGGGTCACGCTCGCCTGCTGGGTCGTAATGTCGGCAATCGTGCTTGCGGAACTCGCGGTTCGCTTGGAGACACTGAGCGCAATCGTCAGCTCGAATGCCGTGATGTAGAGAAAGATCAGAAGCGGCACGATCAACGCGAACTCGACGGCGCCCGCGCCCTTCGTGTCAACGATCAATGCCCTGAAGCGGCAGAGCCATCCGGTCTGTGCAGCCCGCCTGGTTGTTGGGGTCGCCATCACGGATAGTCCTCGTTCTGGAATGCAGCCGTTTCGACGATCAGGAAGTAGTTGGGCCGTGTCCCGTTGGTTGGCCGGACATTGGTTATGTAGGGCCGCACCAGATCGGTGATGACCTCCCATTTGTAATAGGCCCTCAGCATATTGACGGTCTTTGGCCCGCCCGGCGAATAGTAGTTGATGGAGGCCGTATCCAGTTCGCCGAATGTCGTGTTTGCGGGTGTCCGGGGCACTGTCTTCGGGATCGCTGAGAAGGTCGTAAAGGTGCGAACGTCGAGCCAGAGCTTGTTCGGGGTCGCGATTTCCGATGCATCGCATTTGATCAGGATCGCAATCTCGCCGCAGAACGCGGTCCGGAATTTCGTCCGGTCCATATCGGTGCCGGGACGGCCGAGAGCGTAGGTGATGTTGCCTGTTCTGATCTTGCGGGCCATCGTGTCGACGGCATTGGCAACCAGTTGCTCGCCGGCGAAGGCAACAAAGGTTTCGATGATGGCAAAGACGATCACGAAATAGGGGATGGCCAGGAGCGCAAATTCGATCGCCGCGGCACCATCCGTGGACCGGCTGAACCGGCGCCATGGACGCCGAGAGTGCGTCGCCGGCACGCGCGACGCGCCAGCGCCGTCAGTGTGCCTATCGTTCTGATGCATTGCCGCCCCCGGTCCATTCGAGCCGCGATACTAGGAGGGGAATATTGATATTCCGTTGCCGAATGGGATTAGAGTTTAGGCACCTGTGTCCACGTAGAGCAGGTCGGGCGACGCAGCTGGGCAATTTTCTGTCTGGCGTCGTGTCAGATCAAGGCCGTCAGGGCGTTGCACCAGCCGTATTCTTGAATTCCACATGCTGCTCGCAGTTGGGCGTGCAGGAGAGAACAGAGCGCTCGGTCTGACGGTACACGCGAACCGTATTGCCTTCGTCAATGGAGACGAGAATACGTTCGTCGGCAATTGCATTGCCGTCCTCATCGAGCAGGACGAGATTGGTCGTTCCAAACGCACGGCCCGTCAGGACGATGGTTGTCGGGTCGGCCACGGTCGCGTCGGCGACTTCCGCGTTGCCAACAATCACCTTGGCCACTGGCCTATCCAGTTTCAGTACCCGCGCGTGATTCATGAACACGCGCACAAGGCCGTCTTCCTGCGCCAATGCCGGGCCGCTGAGGCTTGTGGCAATGCCGCAAAGGCATGCGAAGGCAACGAGCATTTTGCGCACAACCATCGTGGTGGCCTTTGAATCGATGAACAGTCGTGTCTCAAAGATGGCGCGGAATGGTGAATGAAGGCTTAAGTAAACATCTCGACGCTGAGCTTTCCGAAACGTTAACAAATGATGACAGGAGCAAGAGCGGCATTTTCGTGCCCGAACGCGGCTGCAAATATCCCATATCCGCATGTTTATGATATTTTATTAGGTAAATATAATGTTCGGGGACGCAGTTTTCGATTTGAATGATGCTGTTGGTGGGTTGTTTACCCAATGTGCCGTATCAGGGGAGTTAACACTTTGGAAAGGTTCTTCGTTAAGTCGATAGCAATCGTCTGGGGTTAGTTTGGGTTATCCGAACAGCGGAAAACAGTTGTCGGTAAGTGCTGAACCGTAGGTGGGAATAGGAGATTCCATGTCCAAGATTTTTGCTCGTTTTATGAAGGATGAGTCTGGTGCGACCGCCATCGAGTATGGCCTCATCGCAGCTCTCATTTCCGTGGCCCTGATCGCCGGTGCGACCACGCTCGGCGGCGCTCTGAACAACCAGTTCAAGAACCTCGCTACCAAGCTGAACCAGCAGTAAGTTCTTAAGAACCGTGATGTCTATGTGTAGACCGCCCCACCAGGGGCGGTTTTACAGCTTTAGGCCTTGATACATAAGATCGAGGGACGCGGCGCCAAAAGGATGCTTGAAATGGTTGTCATTGTAACCTTGATCGTTCCATTCTGTCTTGCGCTCGCTGCCATCAGCGATCTTTTCACCATGAAGATCCCGAACAAGCTGTCTGCCGCTATCCTCGTTTCGTTTCTCGTCTTCGCACCGCTGGTCGGTCTTGGATGGGCGGACTATGGGATGAGTATTGCCGCAGCTTCCGCCGTGTTTGCTGTGTGCTTCATGCTGTTTGCGATGAACGTGATGGGTGGCGGCGATGCCAAGCTTCTGACGGCAACGGCAATCTGGTTCGGCTTTACGCCCGCCCTGATTTCGTTTCTGGTCACCGTCGCCTTCGTCGGCGGATTTATTACACTCATCTTCCTGCTGTTGAGAGCAAACGCCAATACAGCAATGGCAATGGGGATACGCCTGCCGGCTTCGCTGGTGACAGAAAGCAAGATTCCCTATGGTATCGCGATCGCGATCGGCGGCTACTTGACCTTCCAGCAGTCGCCTGTCGTCAATCTTGTGCTTCTGGCCGCAAGCTAATCGACGCGCACGGCAGGGTAACATTGCGTTAACCCAAATCGTAAGCTTCCTATTAACCATAATTACACCATTCCGGCGCATGCTCTCGAGGATTGATTTGTATTCCTCCGAGGAAGCTCATGAAGCCCGCTCGTCTTATGATTCTCGCAGTCGCAGTTGTAGCGGCAGGTCTTGCCGGCCTGCTGGCGATGCGCCTTACTGGTCAGAAGGGCCCGGACCTCGTCGAGACGGTCATCCAGCGGGAGCCGACGACGAAAGTTCTCGTTTCGGCTGAGAACATTCCCGTCGGCAGCCGGCTCAATGACAAGTCGGTCCAGTGGGTAGAGTGGCCGAACGGCAGCGTCGTCGAAGGCTTTATCACGAGCGACGCCCGGCCGGATGCCATCGCCGATGTCGCCGGCTCCGTCGTACGCCTGCCGATCTTCAAGGGCGAGCCGATCCGCGCCGAGAAGATTGCAGACTCCTCCAGCCGCATCATGTCCTCGCTGCTTCCGTCCGGAAAGCGCGCTGTCGCGACCGAAATTTCCGTCGCCACCGGGGCTGGCGGCTTCGTGCTCCCCAATGACCGCGTCGACGTGATCATGGTGCGCGAGAACAAGGACAGCGGCAATTTCATCACCGAAAACGTCCTCAACAACGTCCGGGTGCTCGCGATCGACCAGCAGATCCAGGAGGCGCCGGATGGCAGCAAGTCGGTGGTCGGAACGACCGCCACGCTGGAACTGACCCCCGATCAGGCAAAGATCATCACGGTGGCGCAGCAGATGGCAGAGCGCCTGACGCTTGCTCTCCGTTCGGTCGCGGATGCCCAGGAAGCCGATACGGTTGCAGCAGATTATCTGCTGCATGGCGGCGGCAAGGCAGAGGTCCAGGTCATCAAATCAGGGGCGATCGTCAAAAGTTCTGCCTCACAGCAGACGAAGTGAACGGGGCGGGCACATGAGCAAGCTAAGAGCCAGAATTCGTAGGTCCTCGGTCGCCGGGATAGCCCTCTGCCTGTCGGTATCGGGTTTTCCAGGCGGATACGCGCCGGTCGGTCTGTCGGTCCGCGATGCAGTGGCCGCTTCCGATGCCAACCTTATCCGCATCACCGAAGGCGGCCCTGGCGTGAAACGCCGAGTCCAACTCGGTTTGAACAAGGCGCTGGTTGTCGATCTCCCGGCCGATGCGCACGACATCCTGGTCGCAGATCCTTCGCTTGCCGATGCGGTCACGCGAACCTCGCGCCGCATCTACCTGTTCGGGAAGACTGTCGGCCAGACCAATATCTTTGTGTTCGGCCCGAACGGCGAGGAGATCGTCAGTCTCGACGTCGAGATCGAACGCGACATCTCCGGTCTGCAGCAGAACCTTCGCCGGTTCCTGCCGGAATCCGACATCAAGGTCGAGATCATCTCCGACAACATCGTGCTGTCGGGCACGGTGCGCACGCCGCAGGATTCGTCGCAGGCGGAAAAGCTCGCGCGCGCCTTCCTCAAGGGCGGTGAAGCAACCACCCGCAACATCACCGCACAGGGCAATAACGGCGATGCGGATATCTTCGCCGAAAACCGCCAGCAGTCGCAGATCGTCAACCTTTTGACTATCGAGGGCGAAGATCAGGTCACGCTCAAGGTCACGGTTGCGGAAGTCAGCCGCCAGGTCCTGAAACAGCTTGGTTTCAACGGCTCGATCAGCGGCAACAAGGGTAGCTTTTCCTTCTTCAATCCTGCGAATCTGGGGAATGCTGTCAGCCTGGGAAGCCAGGGGGCATTGTCTGGCTCCGTTGGTGCAGCCACTCTCGCCACAACCATGAATGCCATGGAACAGGCCGGCGTCATGCGCACGCTTGCCGAACCAAGCCTGACGGCGATTTCGGGTCAGCAGGCTAAATTCTATGTTGGCGGCGAGTATCGACTGCCAGCGGAGCAGGAAGTCAACGTTGACGACGAAACCCGCAAGACGACGGTCAACCGATCCATCACCACCGTGGACTATGGCATCGAGCTGAATTTCAAGCCGATCGTTCTGTCGCCTGGCCGTATCAGTTTGAATATCGAAACCAATGTTTCGGAGCCGACCTATGAGGGTTCCGTAACGACGGGCAACGGCACAAGCCTGAGCGTTCCGGGCAACACCTACATGTCGATCCGCAAGCGCGAAGCCTCAACCACGGTCGAGCTTCCCTCCGGCGGTTCGATCGTTATCGCCGGCCTCGTGCAGGACAATGTCCGCCAGGCGATGTCTGGACTGCCGGGCATCTCTAAGGTTCCTGTCTTCGGTACGCTGTTCCGCAGCAAGGACTTCATCCGCAACGAGACCGAACTCGTCATCATCGCGACGCCCTATCTCGTAAGGCCTGTGGCCCGCAACGAGATCGCCCGCCCGGATGACAACTTCAATCCTGAGAACGACGCGGCTTCCTTCTTCCTGAACCGCGTCAACAAGATCTACGGCCGCAATGAGCCGGCCAAAAGCGGTGGCAGCCAGTATCATGGCTCCGTCGGCTTCATCTACAAGTAAGCGGGGATCGATCATGACCATCACATCGACATCGGCCTCCGCTGCAAAGCGTCGCCAAATCCGGTCTGCCCTGGGCATTGCGGCACTTGCCGCGCTTTTGTCCTCCTGCGGCAACAACATGACGACCGGCTCGGTTCCAGACGACTACCGCACCCGCCATCCGATCGTTCTGGCGGAGGGTGAATCGTCGCTGGATATTCCGATTGGATCGGGCGACGTTCGCCTGACGATCGGACTGCGCGACACGGTGAAGGGTTTCGCACAGCGGTTCGTATCCTCGCCTGCCGGCATCATCCAGGTCCAGGTTCCGCAGGGCTCATACAATGCCGGTGCTGCATCGCATCTGGCTGGCGACGTTCGCCGCACCCTGATCGCCAACGGCATCAAGCCGCAGCGCATCCTGATGACGAGCTATGGAGCCTCGCCGACCGGCGATGCGGCCCCGATCCGGCTTTCCTTCGTCACGACAAAGGCGATGACCGGCCAGTGCGGCAAATGGCCGGCAGACCTGTCGAACGATACCTACAACAACAGCAACTGGTACAATTTCGGCTGCGCCTCGCAAAACAATCTGGCCGCCCAGATCGCCAACCCGTCGGACCTGATTGCTCCACGCGGAATGACGCCGATCGATGCCACGCAGCGCGCCGGTGTGATCCGCAGTTACCGCGGCGAGACGACAAGCAGCGACAGTGGCAGCGGCACGACGATCAACATCAACGGCAACTGACGGCGGCCTTGAACCGGAGAGAACCATGAGCGCGATCAACTACGAAATTCGCGGTTCCGGCCAGGAGGAGATCTCGGGCGCCGAGCCGGAGCGGAATGGCGACATGGAGGCCCTGCGGCCTCTTCCACGCATTTCCATCCACGCCTTTTGCGAAAGCGACACCATGCAGCGGATGATGGACCGCATGGGCCGCGACCGGCGCATGGCAAAGGTCAATCTGCGTGTCACAAGCGGCAGCGTTGCTGCAGCCGCCAACATGTTTGCGTCGTCACCAACCCCGAATCTGGTCATTCTCGAGACCGATGCGGAGCCAAGAAACCTGCTGCACGAGCTGACACCGCTTGCGGAAGTCTGCGACCCGTCGACCCGCGTGATCGTCATCGGGCGCTATAACGATATCCCGCTTTATCGCGAACTGATCCGCAACGGCATATCGGAATATCTTGTCGGTCCTGTCGAGATGGCGGACATGCTGGCATCGATTTCGGCCATTTTCGTCGATCCGGAAGCCGAACCTCTGGGCCGTTCGATCGCCTTTGTCGGCGCCAAGGGTGGCGTCGGTGCATCGACCATTGCGCATAACTGCGCATTCGGCATTTCCAGCCTGTTCTCCACCGAAACCATTCTTGCCGATCTCGACCTGCCGTTCGGGACCGCCAATATCGATTTCGATCAGGATCCGGCCCAGGGTATTGCCGAAGCGGTGTTTGCACCCGAGCGCCTCGACGAAGTTTTTCTCGATCGCCTCCTGACCAAATGCTCCGAACACCTCTCGCTTCTGGCCGCCCCCTCGCTGCTCGACCGGGCCTATGATTTCGACAGCATGGCTTTCCAGCCGATCATCGAGGTCCTGCAGCGCTCGGCGCCCGTGGCTGTTCTCGATATCCCGCATGGCTGGTCGGAATGGACCCGTTCGGTTCTCGCGTCGGTGGACGAGGTGGTCATCTGTGCGGCTCCCGATCTTGCCAACCTGCGCAACACCAAGAACATGATCGATGCGCTGAAGAAGCTGCGTCCCAACGACCGCGCTCCGCATCTCATCCTCAACCAGGTCGGCATGCCGAAGCGCCCGGAGATTGCGCCTGCCGATTTCGTCGAGCCGCTTGAAATCGAACCGATCGCCATCCTGCCTTTCGATGCGCAGTTGTTCGGCAATGCCGCAAACAGCGGTCGGATGATCTCGGAAATCGACGCCAAATCTCCGATGGCCGAAACCTTCTCGCAGATCGCTCACATCGTCACCGGTCGGGTGGCCATGAAGAAGGCGAAAAAGGGCGGTCTCGGCAAGGTCATGCAAATTCTCGGCCGCAAATAGTCAGACGTTTAGGGACTGGATCAAATCATGTTTGGAAAGCGCGGAAACGAAGGTTCTGGGAAGAGCGTCGGCTTGATGCCGCCCGTCTCTGCGCCGCCTGCCATGACGCCGCAATCGGCCATGAAATCCACAGCACCGGAGATTCTGGCCGAGCCCGTGCGCGATACAGGCGGAGTACGCCAAGCCGTCGCACCGCCACCGCTTGCGCCACCGCCTGCCGGTCGCCGTCGCCAGGCCCGCACCGAACAGTATTACGATACCAAGAGCCAGGTCTTTTCAGCACTTATCGATACGATCGATCTGTCGCAACTTGCCAAGCTCGATGCCGAGAGCGCGCGCGAGGAAATCCGCGACATCGTCAACGACATCATCACGATCAAGAATTTCGCGATGTCGATTTCCGAGCAGGAGGAACTGCTCGAGGACATCTGCAACGACGTGCTGGGCTATGGTCCGCTGGAGCCGCTTCTGGCCCGCGACGACATCGCCGATATCATGGTCAACGGCGCCGGCCAGACCTTTATCGAAGTCGGCGGCAAGACGATCGAGTCGGAGATCCGCTTCCGCGACAACGCGCAGCTCCTGTCGATCTGCCAGCGCATCGTCAGCCAGGTCGGCCGCCGCGTCGACGAAAGCTCGCCGATCTGCGACGCCCGTCTGCCGGACGGTTCGCGCGTCAACGTCATCGCGCCGCCACTGGCGCTCGACGGGCCTGCCCTCACCATCCGCAAGTTCAAGAAGGACAAGCTGACGCTCGATCAGCTGGTCAAGTTCGGAGCGATTACGCCTGAAGGTGCAACTGTTCTGCAGATCATCGGCCGCGTCCGCTGCAACGTCGTCATTTCCGGTGGTACCGGTTCGGGCAAGACCACGCTTTTGAACTGCCTGACGAGCTATATCGACAAGGACGAGCGCGTCATCACCTGCGAGGATACGGCCGAACTGCAATTGCAGCAGCCGCATGTCGTGCGTCTTGAAACCCGGCCGCCGAACATCGAAGGTGAGGGCGAGATCACCATGCGCGACCTCGTCAAGAACTGCCTGCGTATGCGCCCGGAACGCATCATCGTCGGCGAAGTGCGCGGACCTGAAGTCTTCGACCTGTTGCAGGCAATGAACACCGGTCACGACGGCTCGATGGGAACGATCCACTCCAACACGCCGCGCGAATGCCTGAGCCGTATGGAATCGATGATCGCCATGGGCGGCTTCACCCTGCCGGCTAAGACCGTTCGCGAGATCATCACCGGATCGGTCGACATCATCATCCAGGCGGCACGTCTGCGCGACGGTTCCCGCCGCATCACCCAGATTACCGAGGTGATCGGCATGGAAGGCGACGTGATCGTCACCCAGGACCTGATGCGCTACGAAATCGAAGGCGAGGATGCCAATGGTCGCCTGATCGGCCGCCACGCATCGACCGGTATTGCCAAGCCGCATTTCTGGGATCGCGCACGCTACTTCGGCGAGGAGCGCCGTCTGGCGGCAGCTCTCGACGCGATGGAAATGGTAAAATCTTGAGAGCGGATCAGAGATAGGTCTCGGGGGAGCGACGGATGTTCGGACTGGATATGACCGTTGTGTTGATCATTGCTCTGGCGGCCGTGGCCGCCGGTGCGGTCTGCTATGCGCTGCTGTTTTCCCGCATCGAGGTCGAGAAAAAGACCGATGCGCGGTTGAGCCGGGTCAAGAGTGCGGAAACCGACCTGACCCGCATGAAGGCATCTCGGGATCGGGTCCAGGAGCTTTCCAAGCGCCGCAAGTCGGTCCAGGACAGCCTCAAGGACCTCGAAAAGCAGCAGCAGGAAAAAAACAAGAAAATGGGCGACCGCAGCCTGAAGGCGCGGCTGCCGCAGACCGGTCTGGCTCTCACCGTCCCACGCTTCTACGTCTACAGCGCCGTGTTCGGACTTTTCGTCTTTCTGGTGACGTTGATCGCCGGCTTGCCGCTGCTTGGCGCCACCGGTGCCGCGTTTGCGGCGAGCCTTGGGTTTCCGCGCTGGGTCGTCGGCTTCCTGATCAAGCGCCGTCAGGCCAAGTTCCTGGACGAGTTCGCCAATTCACTGGATGTCATGGTTCGCTCGATCAAGTCGGGACTGCCGCTCAACGATGCCATCCGGCTGATCGCGTCGGATGGTCAGGAGCCGGTCAAGACCGAGTTCCGGCGCGTGGTGGACTCCCAGCAGATCGGCCTCAGCATCCCCGAAGCCTGCGCACGCATGGTGCAGACGATGCCGCTTTCGGAAGTCAACTTCTTCGCCATCGTCATCGCCATCCAGAGCCAGGCGGGCGGCAATCTTTCGGAAGCGATCGGCAATCTTTCGCGCGTCCTGCGCGAGCGCAAGAAGATGAAGGCCAAGGTCAAGGCCCTGTCGATGGAAGCCAAGGCTTCCGCGTGGATCATCGGCTCATTGCCCTTCGTCGTGTCGACGCTCGTCTATCTGACCTCGCCGGACTACATATCGATCCTTTTTACAGACCCACGCGGCCATATCATCATGCTCTTCTCCGCAGTCTGGATGGGCATCGGAATTTTCGTGATGCGCAACATGATCAACTTCGAGATCTGAGGAGAACCGCACGTGAAGGATCTCGCCGCCACTTTAACCGATCCGGCCATGTTGTTTGCGCTTCTGGTCGCGGTCGCAGTGTTTGCGACCTGCTACACGCTGGCGATCCCCTTCATGGAAAAGGGAACGCTCGACAAGCGCATGAAAGCGGTCTCGACCGAGCGCGACGCAATCCGCGCCCGTGAGCGCGCGCGAATGAACGATCTGTCGAAGGCATCGCTGCGCACCCAGAACAACCGCTCTGCAAGTCACATCGTCGACCGGTTCAATCTGCGCGAAGCGCTTGTCGATGCCAATACGGTGAACAAGCTGCGCGCCGCAGGTCTGCGCACCCAGAACGCCCTCAACTTGTTCCTGGCGGCGCGTTTCATCCTGCCGTTCTGCTTCCTCGCAGCAGCCGCGGTGTGGATCTTCGTGCTTGGCAATCTGGAATCCAAACCGATTGCCATCCGCATGCTGGCGGCCATCGGGTTCGGCTATCTGGGCTTCTACGCTCCCAACATCTATATTTCCAACCGTATGAAAAAGCGGCAGCATTCGATCAAGAGAGCCTGGCCCGATTCGCTCGACCTGATGCTGATCTGCGTGGAGTCAGGGATCTCGATCGAAGCCTCCATGCGCCGGGCGGCCGAAGAAATCGGCACCCAGTCCGCCGAACTGGCAGAAGAGCTGGTGCTGACCACGGCGGAGCTGTCCTTCCTTCAGGATCGGCGTACGGCTCTTGAAAATCTCGGCATCCGCACCCAGCTCGATATCGTCAAGGCGGTGGCGCAGGCGCTGATCCAGGCCGAACGCTATGGTACGCCGATCGCCCAGGCTTTGCGCGTTCTGGCTCAGGAAGGCCGTGACGAGCGCATGAACGATGCAGAAAAGAAGGCCGCGGCACTTCCTCCGAAGCTGACGGTCCCGATGATCCTGTTCTTCCTGCCCGTCCTCATCGCCGTCATCCTCGGCCCGGCCGGCATCCAGGTCTCAGACCGGTTCTGAGAAAATTACCTGATCAATGTTTTTGCACGAGCAAGCTGCCAGAGTCTTTCGGCATCTTCGGAGTTGAAGGCTTTCCACGATGCAAACCGCAACCCGCCAGACTTGAGCCTCATGACCAGATGGGCTCGCGTCCTTGTTGCACGTTTGACCATCGACCATGGAATATAGAGCATGGCACCGGCAGCATCACTGGCAGTCATGCCGTTTTCATCAATGGCGTAGGCGATGGCCTTGTTCGCTTTCGGCAAGAACGCCCATTTCACGGTGCAGCAAACCGTTAACAATACAGGGTAACCGATCAAGCCCACGAGAAGGGGTTTCCACGCATTCTGTACAGATAGCCGGATTGCTTCCAACGGGAATTCGGAAATAGGCGCGATGCCGCTGACTGAGTAGTAATACAGTCCAATTCCAAGCACGGGCAAGGACATACAGACAGCAAATATCGCACTGTGGCGAACGATGGTGTGCCTCAGCATGTTCAGGTTATCAGTTTGTGTAAGTGTCGTGGATCCGTGGATTGGTCCAGGCTCGCCATTGTTCAAGAATACCTCCCATCTTCCGTCGTAATCTGTGAGCTTACGGGCTCGCCTTACAGAATTTCAATACGAGAGAAGAATTCGGGACACAATCTTAAATTGGACTTCCATCTCGGGCTGCAAACGTTTCTGAACACGCAATACCAGATTGGATTTGTAGCGTTATTTTGGGTTTCGCGGCTCAATTGACCGCCGTCGTGCCCTTGTCGCTGTCGGCGAGTTTGCGCCAGGAGTTCTGCTGGGAGAGCATGGAGCGCAGGTAGGTCACGTTGGCATCGGCCTGCTGCTGGGAGAGTTCGCGGCGGGCAATGCCTTCAGCCTCTGCGAAGCGACCCTGCAGACCGACGACGAGCGCCAGGTTCTGGCGAACGCGGCTGTCGGCACCCGGCTGCTGCGAGGCGTTCTTCATGTAGCTTTCGGCAGTCTTCAGATCGCCGGAGAGAACGTAGGACATGCCGAGGTTGGACATGACCGTCGGCTCGTTCGGCCGTGTGTTCAGGGCCTGGCGATATTTCGCGCGAGCTTCCTGCGAGCGGCCGAGCTGATCGAGAACGGCACCTTCCGCCGAATAGAGGCGCCAGTCGGGATGGTCAGGCGTCTGCGCGCGGTTGATCGTTGTCAGTGCCTGTTCGAGCTGGCCGGCACCTGCCTGTGCCTTGCCATATGCGGAAAGGACATCGCGATCTGCAGGATGCGCAATCGCCACCTGCTGCATTACGGCGAGTGCCTGGGTGTTCTTGCCGGTCATGCCGAGAACGTTGGCATAGCGCAGGCCGATATCCTTGTCGCTCGGGTTCTTGACATAAGCAGCGCCGATGGAGCGTTCCGCTTCAGCGAGTTCGCTTGCGTTCATGCCATCCAGCGGCGCAGCGGAGATCCTCTGGGGAATCGAGCCCGTCGTCAGCGTGTCGCGCTTGCTCGTGGTACACCCCGTCACAGACAGTGCCAGAAGAACGATCGCGGTTGCCTGCGCAAGCGGCGCGAGCGCGAACAGCCGGGACGAGCGAGACGGGGTGGCGACAGATGCAGTCATCGATGGCGATCTCGTTGGGGCGTCGTTCAATCGTCGTCCGGTCTAGCAGCCGATTGTCGTCGGCGCTTTGCGAACACATTTGAAATAAAGGAATAAACTGTTAACCCTAACAGACCGTTAAAATGAACGTTTCCAGATCCTTGCGAAGGTTGCCATGACCCCATACCAGCATACCGTCCGTCCAGCATTGTTCAGCCAGAAGGGCGCTACGACCCGGCCCGTCCACGCCGTCACGCCCGCGGATCTGGAGAACGGTCGTCTCGACGCGGCGGTCACCGACTGGGCGAAGGCTGCAGGCTTCAAGGCCGAAGCCGGCGCATTCACCTTGCTGCCGGGCAAGAACGGCGGCGTCGCCGGCGCGCTGTTCGGACTGGGCAAGAACGCGTCGGAGCAACCGTTCGTCGCGGGAAAGCTGTCAAAGCTGCTTCCGCCAGGTGATTGGCATCTGGAAGGCGAGGGCGTCTCGCCCGAGCAGTTCGCGCTCGGATTTGGTCTCGGCAGCTATTGCTTCAGCCGTTACAAGACTGAAAAGTCGAAGGATGTCCGCCTCGCCATTGGAGCTTCTGCGGATGCGGCAGATCTCGAGCGCCAGCTTGCCGGTGTGTTCCTCGCCCGCGATCTCGTCAACATCCCGACCAACGAGATGGGGCCGGACGAACTGGACGCAGCCTTCCGGGCGCTCGGCGCGCAGTACGGCGCAACCGTCACCACGATCGTCGGTGATGACCTGCTGACACAGAACTTCCCGCTCATCCACACGGTCGGTCGCGCCAGCGCCTCGCAGCCGCGTCTCCTCGAGATGCGCTGGGGCAAAAAGGGCGATCCGCGGGTCACGCTGGTCGGCAAGGGCGTGTGCTTCGATACCGGCGGTCTCGACATCAAGGGCGCCGCCAACATGGCGCTGATGAAGAAGGATATGGGCGGTGCCGCCAATGTCATGGGTCTTGCGTTGATGATCATGGATGCAGGCCTCGCGATCGATCTCCAGGTTCTTGTCCCCGCGGTCGAAAACTCGATCTCATCTAACGCCTTCCGTCCCGGCGACATCTACAAGAGCCGCAAGGGCATCACCGTCCAGATCGACAATACCGATGCGGAAGGCCGGCTCGTGCTGGCCGATGCGCTTGCCTATGCGGATGAGACCCCGCCGGACCTGCTGATCGACATGGCGACGCTGACGGGTGCCGCACGCGTCGCGCTCGGCACCGAACTCGCCCCCTATTTCACCGACGACGAGGATCTTTCCACCAGACTTACGGCAGCAGCAGGATCGCAGGCGGATCCGATGTGGCGACTGCCCTTGTGGATGGGCTACGACAAGGACATCCGGTCTCGCGCCGCCGACATCACGAACGCGCCTTCCGGTGGCATGGCCGGTGCAATTACCGCGGCGCTGTTTCTCAAACGCTTCGTCACGGCCGCAAAGAGCTGGGTGCATTTCGATATCTATGCCTGGGTTGCAGCGGACAAGCCGCATGCCTCCGTCGGCGGCGAAGCATTCGCGATCCGGGCGCTCTACAAGGTCATCAAGGACATGGCGGCGAGGTAAGGTCGCGGGCGCGGAAGATGCGGTGCCAAACGAAGCGGTAAGATCTCGCACCTAAGATGCTCGACACAAGCAATCTTGGAGGCGGGATGTCCGCAGACCTAACCGCAACGCAGGCACTCGGCCTCTGGCATCGCGTTTCGCTGGAACAGGTGAAGCGCGACGAGCGGGATCTTACCCTGCGCCAGTTGTCGATCCTCCTGCATATCTATCTCGTGCCGCCGCCCCACACGGTGCGTGGCTTGGCCGCCACCCTCGACGTCACCAAGCCGGTGATCACCCGCGCACTCGATACGATGGGTGCGCTCGGTCTGGTCGATCGGGTGAGGGACGAGCGCGATCGCCGCAATGTCGTGATAAAGCGGACCGTGGCCGGCGCCCTCTACCTCGAAAATCTCGGCGACCTCATCATCCGTGAAAGCCGCCGCACGGCTGCCGCATAGTGCGACGAACCTGCTGATAACTCCGATCTGACCCTGGAACACAAAAAGATGACCGATCTCGACAGACGCCTCCATGCCTTCCGTGCCGACCTTGCCGATGCGGCGCTCGAAGGTCGCGTCGATGCCCCCCGCTTCGTGCAGGGCGTCGCAGCCCAAATCGCCGTCCCCGTTGCCCCGCTTCGACCTTCACCGGATCTGGAAAGCGGGATCGATACGCAACTTCTGTTCGGTGAAACCGTGTGCGTCTTCGACCGCAAGGACGGCTTCGTCTGGGTCCAGGCCGATCAGGATGGCTATGTCGGTTACCTCCCGGACGTGATGCTCGACGTCGTCGAACAGGCGACGCACCGTATCGCCACGCAGCGCACCTTCGTCTATCCGGGCCCGGAATTGCGCAAGCCGCCGCTTCGCGCACTGTCGATGGGCAGCCGCGTGACGATCGTCGGCAAAAGCGAAACCCGCGGCACCCACTATTTCACGCTGGCCGGCGGCGGCGCCGTAATTGCCGACCACTGCCTGCCGATCTCGGAAGTTGCCGGCGACGACTATGTCGCGGTCGCTCTCCGGTTCCTGGAAACGCCCTATCTCTGGGGCGGGCGCACGGGCTTCGGCATCGACTGCTCCGGCCTCGTCCAGCTGTCGATGGCGATGATCGGCAAACCGGTACCGCGTGACAGCGACATGCAGGCAGCCTTTGGTGGGAGAATCGATGCCGAGGATCTCCGCCGCGGCGATCTCGTCTTTTGGAAGGGCCATGTCGGAATCATGGAAGACCCGGAAACCCTGCTCCACGCCAACGGCCACACGATGACTGTGGCGCGCGAAAATTTCAAAGCCGCTGTGGAGCGGATAGGCTGGCTCTACGGACAGCCGACCGATTACCGCCGCTTTCCATGATCCGGGCGCAACGATCACGCAAATGTGGGATCGCATCCGCTGGCACCGTGGCGTTGCACCTCTTATTTCGTGAAGGTGATAGAGTGCCGACAGGGACAGAAAAATGCTGAAGGGTGCATGGATTTTACCAGCCGCGATGCTGATGGGGGTCGTCGTAACGGCCCTTGTTCCTGATGACACGATGGCTGCGGAAGGCGACGTGTTCACCCAGTCGCCCCAGACCTTCTTCAAGAACCTGCCCGGCGTGAAACCGACGGAAAGCCTCGTCAAGTCGGATCCCGATTCCTATTCGTGCACCAGTGATATCGGCTACGTCTCGGAATTGAGGTCAGGGCCGGGCGCCCGCTTCTGGGATGACGTGCCGCGGCGGCTGTATCACTGCGAAACGAACAACGGCATTCGCTATACGGGCACGCAGATGCCGAATACGCACTGGGTCCCAGGCATCAACCCGCGGCATCTTCCGAAGTAGAGCGGAGGTGTTTGCGCGTTCATTCCACCCGCAGGAACTACTTGAGATCCGAAAATTTCAACAGCAGAAAAGCCGCGTGTGAGGATCTCACACACGAGCTAACTGCATATTTCTAAATGGGAATGGTGCCCAGAAGAGGACTCGAACCTCCACACCCTTTCGGGTACCAGCACCTGAAGCTGGCGCGTCTACCAATTCCGCCATCTGGGCGACGGAGAGCGATGTACGAGGGACACCGGGTCAAGTCAACAGGGTTTTTGAAGTTTTCATGTCAGGCCCCGAAAAACTTTCAAAAACCGTCCTAACCCGCGGTGTCGACTTCGGTTTTGGCTTGGTGTCGGTCGATATGGCCAAGGTCCCGGTCGGGGTCGAGGATATCGCGAACCCGCTGCTTCAATTCCTTGGGACCAGGAAAACCGCCATCGCGTTTGCGCTCCCAGATCAACGCGCCGTCGATGCGGATTTCGAATGCTCCGCCGGTGCCTGGGATAAGCCCGACCTCGCCCAGCGAATCACCGAATGTCTGCAGCAGTTCCTGCGCCATCCAGCCCGCCCGTAGCAGCCAGTTGCACTGGGTGCAGTATAAAATGGTGATATGCGGTTTGTCGGGCATGCAACTGAACTCCTGTTTAATCCGCGTCGGCAACCAGTTTGACCATGGTCGCAAGGTCTGCGGCGCCATAGCCTGCGGCGAGCGCCGCCTCGAAGCTTGCAAGCGACGCCGAGATCGAAGGGATGGAGATCCCGAGCTCCTCTGCAAAATCGCGCACCAGCCGCGCATCCTTCACCGCACCCGACACAGGAAACCCGACCGTGTCCGTCTCACCTGAAATGACAGGAAGCCTGCTCTTCATCGCCGGGCTCGCAGCCGGGCTTCCCGCAAGGATTTCTAGGATCTTCGCTGAAGAGAGGCCGGCGCTCTTGCCTAGCAGCAGTGCCTCCTTGAGATTCTGCCACAGTCCCATCAGCATCATGTTGTTGACGAGCTTGGCCGATGCGCCATCTCCGAGTTTTCCCACATGCAGCGCACGGTCGGAAAGCGTTTCCGCAACGGGCCGGAAGCGCTCGTGGTCTTCAGGCGAGCCGCCGATATAAAGCCCGACCTTTCCCTGAAGCAGCATCTCCGGGCCGCCGGCGATCGGCGCGTCGAGGAGGGCGGCGCCCGATCGACCGATGGCCTCCTGGTGGCTCCGCAGAGTCATAGGGCTGACCGTGCTGGTATCGACGATCAGCTTGCCCGTAAGGTCCGTAGCCGCGAGTGTGTTAAGCACATCATGCACTGCCTGATCGTCGATCAGGGCAAGAATGATGACGTCGGAACGCTCTGCTAGGGAGGAAAGGTCTTCAACGGCATCAATGCCGAGAGCCCTCTGCCGCGCACCAAAAGCGTCGCTTCGGCTCCAGCCGATGACGGCGAAGCCCCGTTGTGCGAGGCGCGTCGCCATGGCGCTTCCCATTCGTCCAAGACCGACGATACCCACCCGTTCTTTGTTCAAATCCGTTTCCTTCATGGCAGGCGCATATCCCTCTTGTTCCATCCCTTATCCAGTGGCATCTTCTTGTTTAGGGTCAGCTGAGGGAGGCTAAATTGTACAAGTTTCAGGTCTACAAGGACAAGACTGGCGAGTTCCGTTTCCGCTTCAAAGCGTCGAACGGCGAAACGATGTTTATCTCTGAAGGATACAAGCAGAAGGCGTCGGCAATCAACGCGATCGAATCGATCAAGA
Source organism: Rhizobium sp. Leaf306 (assembly GCF_001423425.1). Taxonomy (GTDB): domain Bacteria; phylum Pseudomonadota; class Alphaproteobacteria; order Rhizobiales; family Rhizobiaceae; genus Neorhizobium; species Neorhizobium soli. Next base: position 1,172,823 of record NZ_LMNX01000001.1, on the reverse strand, counting down.
AGAATGCGCCTGGTGCCACAACCGAAGACGGTACAACCGCCACCGTTTGACGGTTTGAACGTTCGTCTGCCGCATTCCAACGTAAGGTTTCAGCGCAGACACAATGTCCGATCCGCAGATCTTTGGAACAAATTCCCTGTGGTCGCATTGTCTCTGCTGAAACGGAGGAAACAAACATGGCTTACGATCCAAACTCGAATAACACCCGCCCTGACCTTCGCACCACCCCGGAGACGCGCAAAAGCTCTTCCTGGATGGGCTGGGTAGCCATTCTGGCAGTTATCGTCGTCGGCGCGTTTGTCTGGTCGCAGATGGGTGGCTCAACCACCGATCCTGCCACGACATCCTCGACCGCAACGCCGCCTGCTGTCACGGAACCGGCTGCACCTGCTCCGGCAACGCCAGCAGCACCTGCTCCGGCCGCACCGGCTCCTGCTGCACCGGCAACAGGCGGTACGACCCAGCCGTAACAGGCAGGGAAAGACCATCGATCGAACCGCTCGTCCGCAAGGACGGGCGGTTTTTCGTTTGCGGGGAATGCCGCCGTGTCGTTAACCTTTTGTTAACCAAATTTGCCGACCCTTCGATGACGCCTCAACCCTATCCGTCTGTCGAAGGAGAGAGCATGAAGCTCGTTACCATCGAAAACAAAATCGTCGAGAACAGCCATCATACGTTGATCGTGATGCGGGATGGCCCCACCTGCCAGGCGGTCCGGGTCCTCAACGATGACGGAATCGGTAGCGTGCGATCAAAGCTCTCCCTGATGGAGACGATCGCCAGCCGCAAACTGGACCATGGGGAAGTGGCATTTGACGGCTGCGTCTGGATCACACCGGCTGACCTTCCGCATCCCTTTCTCCCGGCGAAACATTGAAGCCGCCGGGGCGTAATGCAGGCAACAGGCCCCGGCCATGCGGGGATCCGGACTACGAACCCGCGTTGACGCCTGCCAGAACCGCCGCAAGGTCCATCTCGTTGTAAGGCTTCTGCAGAAGGCGGGAGCCGGGTGGCGCGTTGTCCGGCTTGTGGCTCTCTCCCGTTGCGAACACGACGGTCAGGTCGGGCTTTTCCGCCACGGCACGCACCGCCAGATCACCGCCGACTGTATCCGGCAGGCCGATATCGGTGATCAGGACATCGATCGAATTGCTTTCGAGCTCGACCAGCGCTTCTTTTCCTGTCCCAGCCTCGATTACCTGATGGCCGAGTTCGGCAAGCATCTCGGCCGTGTTTCCCCGGATCAGAAAGTCGTCTTCGACCAGCAGGATCGTCAGCGTTTTCGGCGTCGCGGCGGCAACTTCGGCAACGGGCTTGACTGTTTCCGCCCTGGGGGCGGTCGCCTGGTCCACCTGCTTCTGGTTGGCGATGACATGGCGAATACGGCGCGCCAAAGCCTCGCGGGTATAGGGCTTTGACAAGAGCTCGACACCGGCATCCAGAATGCCGCCGTGGACGATGGAATTTTCAGTGTAGCCGGAGGTGAATAGCACCGCGAGATGCGGCAGGCGCTCCTTTGCGCGACGCGCCATTTCGCGGCTCTTCAGCGGGCCCGGCATCACGACGTCGGTAAAGATGACGTCGATTGGAATGCCGCTCTCGACCACGTTGAGGCCGGCCTGTGCATCCTTTGCCGTCAGGACGCGGTAGCCGAGATCGGTCAGCGTCTCGAAAACAGTGTTGCGCACCGCCTCGTCGTCTTCCACGACCAGCACGGTTTCCGAGCCGCCGACGACCGGGCCGGCCTGGACGACCACTTCGCGGTCCTCATCGGCGACGGACCGCGGCAGGTAGACCTTCACGGTCGTGCCCTCGTTCACCTCGCTGTAAATCTTCACATGCCCGCCGGACTGCTTGACGAAGCCGTAGACCATGGACAGTCCCAATCCGGTTCCCTTGCCCTCTGGCTTGGTGGAAAAGAACGGCTCGAACACTTTATCGAGAATATCTGGCGCCATGCCGGCGCCCGTGTCCGTCACGGCCAGCATCACGTATTGACCGGGCGTGACTTCCACATGGGTGCGAGCGTAATCCTGGTCGAGAAAGGCGTTGCCCACCTCAATCGTCAACTTGCCGGACCCCTCCATCGCATCACGTGCGTTGATTGCGAGGTTCAGAAGCGCGTTTTCGACCTGTGTCGGGTCGGCATAGGTGTTCCAGAGCCCGCCGCTGGCAATTACCTCGACCTCAACCGCCTCACCGAGCGACCGGCGCAGCAGATCGTCCATTCCGGCAATAAAGCGGCTGATGTTGATGACGCGTGGCTCCAGCGCCTGCCGGCGGCCGAAAGCCAGCAACTGGCTGGCAAGCTTTGCACCGCGGCTGACGCCGGCAAGCGCATTGCCGACACGCCGTTCCGCCTGTGCATTGCCGACAATGTCCTTGGCCAGGAGCTGAAGATTGCCGGCAACGACCTGCAACAGGTTGTTGAAGTCATGCGCAACGCCCCCGGTCAGCTGACCGATCGATTCCATCTTCTGCGCCTGCTGCAATGCCCGTTCGGCCTGGCGCCTCTCCGCGATCTCCGATTCGACGCGCGCTTCCAGGCTTTCGTTCAGCTGTCTTAGCTGTTCCTCTGCCCGCAGGCGGTGGCGGACCTGCCGTTCCAGGTTGCTGGCATGGTCCTGCAGGTTCGATTCGGCTTCCCGCTGCTCGGTAATATCGGTATGGACACCGACCCATTCCTCGATGTCGCCCGAGGAACCGATGATCGGCACGCCGCGGATGGCAAAGGTACGATAGAGGCCGTCATGGCGGCGGACGCGATGTTCCCAGACATAGGTGGATTTGGACGCGACGGCTGCCTGCCAGCTGGCGACCGAACCTTCCCGATCGTCGGGATGCACGGCATCTGCCCAGCCGTAGTCCTGGTATTCCTCGAAACGCTGGCCGGTCAGCGTGGCCCAGGCCGTCTGTTCGCCCAGCATCCGGCCGTCGGCGGTGTTGGTCCACAGCACGCCATGGATGGCCGCGACCGCGGCCCGGAACCGTTCATTGCTGCGACGAAGTGCGTTCTCGGATTGTTTGCGGTCCTCGATATCGATGATCAGCACATAGATGCCGTCGATCTCACCCTTGGAGGTGAAGCGCGGAACGTAGCGGATTTCGGCTGTCCGTTCTTCTCCGTCAGGACGTTTGATCACCGTGTCCGTGATCACCCGTTCGCCGGAGAGCGCTTTTTGAAGCAATGGTATGCGGGCGGCGTAATAGGCGTTGCCGATCACCTCCGCGGCATGCTTGCCAATCACGTCGCTGGCGGCAAGTCCGAACCACTCCTGATAACCGTCATTGGCGAAGCGATAGACATGGTCGCGGTCGAGGAACCCGACGAGGATGGGGAGCGCGTTGGTAAGGCGGCTGAGCTCTTCCTGGCTCTGAGCCAAGGCGTTCAGCGCGTGTACTTTCTCGGTGTTTTCAAGCACCGTGCACAGGACACCGTCTACCTTGCCTGTTTCGTCGTAGATCGGCGTGTAGAACAGGTCGAAGACGACATCCTCAGGCGATCCATGACGGTTCAGCACCATGACCTGGTCGCGGAAGGACTGGACCTCTCCACGAAAGCCGGCTTCAAGGATTGTCTTGTTCCAATCCCAGATTTCCGGCCAGACGGCGGAAACCTTGTCGCCGAGCGCGCGTGGATGATAATCCCCGGCAATCTCCTTGTAGCCGTCATTGTAGATCATCACATGGTCGTCGCCCCACATCAAAACCTGCGGGATCGGCGAATTGACCATCGAGTTGACCTTGATCCGCAGATGCGAAGGCCAGTCTTTGATCAGCCCGAGAGACGTCTTCGTCCAGTCGAACTGGCGTATGAGCTCGCCGGTCTCGCCTCCGCCAATAGGCCAATGCGCGGATACGACCTGATAGTTCATGACGTCACCAAATGCGTGTGATGGAATAGGCGCCGGTAATATGCCGTCAATCGGCGGTTTTCAAAGCAATTTTTGCAGATTATCAAACTTTGGACGGCGCGATATGTTCGTTTATTGCGGTCCGGCCCAGATCTTTTGATTCCTGTCCCGAAATGATCCGGCTGACCGAGCATTCGGCGAGTAAAAAGGGCCGGTTCTTTCGAACCAGCCCCTGTGCAAATCAATCGTCTTTCATCTTCAGCGCTGCAATGAATGCTTCCTGCGGAATGTCGACTTTGCCGAACTGCCGCATGCGCTTCTTGCCTTCCTTCTGCTTGTCGAGCAGCTTGCGCTTGCGGGTGGCGTCGCCGCCGTAGCACTTCGCCGTCACGTCCTTGCGCATCGCAGAAATCGTCTCGCGCGCAATCACGTTGCCGCCGATGGCTGCCTGGATCGGGATCTTGAACATGTGCCTGGGGATCAGATCCTTCAGCTTCTCGCACATGTCGCGGCCTCGCTTTTCGGCAGCAGTCCGGTGCACCAGCATCGACAGCGCGTCGACAGGCTCGCCATTCACCATGATCGACATCTTCACGAGGTTGCCCTCCTGATAGCCGTGCAGGTGGTAGTCGAACGAGGCATAGCCCTTGGAGATCGACTTCAAACGGTCGTAGAAATCGAACACCACTTCGTTGAGCGGCAGTTCATAGGTCAGCATCGCGCGCTTGCCCACATAGGTAAGCTCGGTCTGGATGCCGCGGCGGTCCTGACAAAGCTTCAGGATGCCGCCGAGATAGTCGTCCGGGGTCAGGATCGTCGCCTTGATCCAAGGTTCGCGGATTTCCGAGATCTTGACGACATCAGGCATGTCGGCCGGGTTGTGCAGCTCGCGCTCGGAACCGTCGGTCATGGTCAGCTGATAGACCACCGAAGGCGCGGTTGCGATCAGATCGAGGTTGAACTCGCGTTCCAGACGCTCCTGGATGATTTCGAGATGCAGCAGTCCGAGGAAGCCGCAACGGAAACCGAAGCCCAGAGCCGCAGACGATTCCATCTCGAACGAGAACGAAGCGTCGTTGAGGCGCAGCTTGCCCATCGCGGCACGCAGGTCTTCGAAATCGGCCGCATCGACCGGGAACAGGCCGCAGAACACGACCGGCTGCGCAGGCTTGAAGCCCGGAAGTGCCTTGGCGGTCGGCTTCTTGTCTTCGGTAATGGTATCGCCGACGCGCGTATCGGCCACTTCCTTGATCGAGCCGGTGAAGAAACCGATCTCGCCCGGGCCGAGACTATCGACGGCCAGCATCTTCGGCGTCAGAACGCCGACGCGTTCCACCTGATACTTGGCATCGGTGCCCATCATGCGGATGGTCTGGCCCTTGGTCAGCACGCCATCAAGGATGCGAACGAGAACCATGACGCCGAGATAGGTGTCGTACCAGCTGTCGACCAGCAGCGCCTTCAGCGGACCCTTGTCGCCCATCTCGCTCTTCGGCGGGGGCAGCTGGTGGACGATGGCTTCCAGAACGTCGGGAATGCCGAGGCCGGTCTTTGCCGAGATCAGCACGGCCTGGCTGGCGTCGATGCCGATCACTTCCTCGATCTGGTCGCGGATGCGGTCGGGCTCGGCGGCCGGCAGGTCGATCTTGTTGAGGACCGTGACGATCTCGTGATTGTTGTCGATCGCCTGATAGACGTTGGCAAGCGTCTGCGCCTCGACGCCTTGGCTGGCATCGACGACCAGCAGCGAGCCTTCGCAGGCTGACAGCGAGCGCGACACTTCGTAGGCGAAGTCGACGTGGCCGGGCGTGTCGATCAGGTTGAGAACATAGGTCTCGCCGTTGTTCGCCTTGTAATGCAGGCGCACGGTCTGGGCCTTGATGGTGATGCCGCGCTCGCGCTCGATATCCATCGAATCGAGAACCTGCTCGGACATGTCGCGTTCGGCAAGGCCGCCGGTCGTCTGGATTAGACGATCGGCGAGCGTCGATTTGCCGTGGTCGATATGCGCCACGATCGAGAAATTGCGGATATGGTCAAGCGGCGTGCGGGAATTGGTGCTCATGGCTCGCGCATATAGCAGCGCCCGTGTCTGCCGCAAAGAGGGAAGATAACCTTTCGTTGAGGATGAAAGGCGTTAATTTCCGGGATTTACAGCCCCGGGTTCGGTCAGCGCCGCTGCATTCGGAAGCTGGGCGCTGCGCACTTCGTGGCTCTCCCGCTCCGCCTCGGGTGCCGGACCGCGTTCTTTGAGACGCTGCAGCACGAACAGGCCATAGACGACAGCCACCGCCATTGCCGCAACGATAAAGGTTTTTCCGCCCAGAACAGGTGTCAGCATCGTGACCATCAGCGGCACGATCGTCGCAGCCGTCGACCATGCCACGAGAAGCGTGGAAGACAGCGGCACGAAATCGCCAGGGTCGGCGCGGTCGTTGGCATGAGCGTTGGCCACCGAATACACGGTCTCCACCGATCCTCCGAAAATCAGGAAGACGATCATCAGAATATAGAGATGCGAGAAGGAGGAGAAAAACGCACCGAAGCCGGCAAACACGATCAGCACGCAGGTGATCAATAGCACAAAGCGTCGGTCCATCCGGTCAGACAGGATGCCCAGCGGATACTGGACGAACAGCAGTCCGGTCTGCATCACGAACATCAGCATCGCGACATCGGTCTGCGACACGTTGTTGGTGGAGGCGTAGATCGGCAGGAAGCCCTGCACCACCATCGAAAGACCGCCTGAGGCAAGCACGCCGACCAGACCGACCGGCGAGATCTTCCAGGCCATCTTGATATCGACATTGACGCGCGCCGGTGCCGGCGGGTTGGGCAGGCGGGTCAGCCCGATCGGCAGGATCGCAAGCGCGGTAAAGAAGACCACCGCAAGCGGCGCAAGATTGCCGTCTGTCGGGATCTGGCCGAAAATCCAGTTGCCGCAGCCGAGGCCCAGAACATAGGCCATGTAGAAGAACGACATGGCTTTGCCGCGCCATTCGTTGGAGGCAGCGTGGTTGAGCCAGCTCTGGGCGATGATGAAGTTGACGTTGGCGGCGGCGCCGTAAATGCCGCGTGCAAAAATCCAGATATAGGCGGGAAGGTCGGCGGCAATCAGCACGGCTGCAATGATGACCATCGCCATCGAGCAGGCAAACAGCCGCGCATGGCCGACGCGCTTGATCAGCGGCCCGCCCAGCACGCAGCCAATGAGCCCACCGAATGCGACGGCCGTCACCGCAGCGCCTGCCGCCCAGGGCGTTTCCGACCTTGTCAGCATGAACGGCACATAGGCGAACATGATGCCGCTTCCGATCGCGGCGATCGTCATCGAGACGACGATGCTGGCGATTGAAAAGGGCGAGACAGCCGCTTGTCCGTTCATTGCGAAATCCCTGATTTTAGTGGACCCTCGGCGCTTCCGTCGCGGCTGCCTTGGTCGACGATCCATAGCGTATCGAATGGGACATTCGCTATCGCGGAAACGCCATCACCTTTAAAAATTCATCCAGCCTTCGCAAATCGCTTGATTCCATCAAAAGAGAATTTATATCTCTGATAATGGAAAATTCAGACAGCGAAATCGAACTGGCGATTGGCGAAAGGCTGAAGGCGCTGCGGGCTTCCGCAGGGCTGACGTTGGACGAACTGTCGCTGCGGTCCGGTGTCAGCCGAGCGATGATTTCGCGCATAGAACGGGCGGAGGCGAGCCCGACGGCGGCGCTGCTGGCAAGGCTCTGCGAAGGACTGGGGCAAAGCCTCTCCACCTTCTTCGCGCCCGACGAGCCTTCATCATCGCCTCTGTCGAAGAAGTCCGAGCAAAGGCTGTGGCGCGATCCGACAACGGGATATCTGCGGCGCTCCGTCTCGCCGCCGGGCATGCCGACACCGGTCGATATCGTCGAGGTGGAGTTCCCGGCCGGCGCACGCGTCAGTTTTCCGCCGCGGGAGGAAAGCCGGGTGATGACCCAGCATGTCTGGCTGTTCGAGGGAGAACTGAACATGGTGCTCCCCGACATGACCCATCACCTTTTGCCGGGCGACTGCCTGTTCATGGATATCGGCGACGCCTTCGAATTCCACAATCCGAGTGATCGCCCCGCCCGCTACGCGGTAATCCTCAACCGCGGCCGCTGAACAACAGGAGCAAACAATGACCCCGACCATCCGCATCCTCGATGCCGCCGCCACCCGCGCTGCGATCCCCGATCTCAGTGACATCCTGTCCGATTGCATCAACGGCGGCGCCTCGCTGGGCTTCATGCTGCCTTTCCAATCTCACGATGCGACCGCATACTGGAACGGCATCGCCGACGAAGTGGAAAAGGGTGCCATCATCCTGGCTGTCGCCGAGGTCGATGGCCGCGCGGTCGGCACCGTCCAGATCGGTCTTGCGTCGAAACCGAACCAGCCGCATCGGGGCGACCTGATGAAACTCATCGTCCACCGCGATGCCCGCGGCCTTGGCCTTTCGCGCAAGCTGATGGAGGCCGTCGAAGCGGAAGCCGCACGGCAGGGACGCACGCTTCTGGTCCTGGACACCGCGACCGGCAGCGACGCGGAGCGCATCTATCCCCGCTTCGGCTGGGAACGGGTCGGCGCCATCCCCGACTACGCCCTGTGGCCGCAAGGCGGCCTTTGCGGCACAACGCTGTTTTACAAGCGCATCGGGTAAGCGCCGTAAGTGGCCCGCAAAACAAGCGGGCCATATCTCGTCATCGTTTTTCCGTGAGGAAATAAGTAAAGGCTGCGGCCGGCAGGGCGAGGCCGATCGCCGATGCGGCAAGCCAGCCGCCTTGCGCATAGGCCCAGGCGCCGATTGCCGAACCCAGTGCTCCGCCGACAAAGAAGGTTGCCATGAACAGGCCGTTCAAACGGCTGCGCAGCTCTGCATCAAGGCCGTAGATTGATCGCTGGCCGATCACCAGCGTCATCGACACGCCGAAATCGAGCGCGATGGCGGCCAAACCCAGCATCACCAGCGCAAAGGTCGAACCTTCAGGCGCGACATGGGTGATCAGGAAGGCGGCAACGACAGCGAGGATGCCGAATGCGGTTGCCGGCTTGCCGAGGCCGCGGTCGGCCAACCGCCCGGCGATCGGAGAAGCAACCGCACCGGCGACACCGACAAGCGCGAAGATTGCGATGGCGCCCTGGCCCAGCTGGAAGGCCGGCCCTGCCAAGAGAAGCGGCGTCACAGTCCAGAACAGGCTGAACGCGAAGAACTGGGCGAACTGGTAGAAGGACCGCCGGCGCAGGAGCGGTTGCGTCGTGTAGATCCTTCCCATGGAAGCGATCAGGCCGGGATAGCTAAGCGTCGTCTTCGGCATGCGCCTGGGCAGGCGGAAGGACAGCACCAGACCGACGGCAACCATCACCGCAGCCGACAGGAAGAACACGGTATGCCACGACGATAATCCTGCAATGAAGCTCGCGACGGGTCGCGCCATCATGATGCCGATCATCAGCCCGCTCATGACATTTCCAACGACCCGGCCGCGGCTCTCCTCCGGTGCAAGGTTTGCCGCAAACGGCACGATCATCTGCACCGCAGTGGAGGTGATGCCGATCGCCAGCGATGCCGCGAGAAACGGAAGCGGTGTCGTCGAAAGCCCGGCCGCGATCAGGGCAACGCTCGTGGCGGCAATCATCAGGATGATCAGCCGGCGGTTCTCGACGAGATCACCGAGCGGCACCATGAACAGCAGGCCGAGCCCATAGCCGATCTGCGTCAGCGTGACGATCAGGCCGGTTGCGCTTTCGGAAAGGCCGATCGATGCCGCAATCGGGCCCGCAAGCGGCTGCGCATAGTAAAGGTTGGCGGCGATCAGACCGGCCGCGGCGGCCATGGTGAAGGCCATTATCGGGGAGAGGGTGGGCGCTGCACTTGGCGATGTGGCCGCCGTTTCGGCGTCCGGCGAAACCCGACGAGCGGGGGAAGGAACTGGGGATGTCATGGTGGGCTCTTGGGAGGAGAAAAGGGAGGGAGAAAAGAGACGTGCTGTCAGTCGAGAATTTTGAGCGCGGTTTCCACGGTGGCGATGGCCCGTTCCTGGCCCTGTCCGGCCTTCCCCGCGATCCGCATTCCTTGGATCACGGCGTAGAAGAACTGCGCCGTCAGTTCAGGATCGGTCCGATCCGAAATCGATCCGTCCGTCTGGCCCTCCCGAACCAGGTTTTCGAACAGACCTTCAATTCGTGCTTGCGATAGTTTCACGCGCTGATCCGTTTCGAGATCGAAAAGCGCAAGTTCGACGGCAGCGCCGACCACAAGGCATCCGCGCCGGCCAAGCTCGCCATGCGCCGAGTTTGCATAGTGATGCAGCGCAAGGCGCATGCGTTCGCGGCCATTGCCGCCAATGGCTATCGCGTCTGCAAGGGCTGCGTTGCGCACCTGCTTGTAGCGATCAAAGGAGGCGAGAAAGATCGCCTTCTTGTCCTTGAACGCCTTGTAGAGGCTTCCGGCCGTCAGCCCCATCGCGTCCTTGAGGTCCGCAATCGACGTCGCGTGATAACCCTGCTCGGAAAACACGACGATCGCTTTGTCCAGCGCCGCCTCGATTTCGAACTCGCGCGGGCGGCCTGCCATTCGCGCTGTATCGTTGAGGGTTTCGGTCGTCATAGCGGATTGCCTAATTAGGAAATGATCGTTTCCAAATAGGATCGGATTATGTCGTCGTCAAGCGAGATGTCGGTTTTTCGGGAACAGATCTTTGAGAGTTGAGTTGGAAACACCGTCACCAACCCCAAAAGCTGGAGGACATTATGAGCAAGAGTGACGTAGAACAGACCGTAAAGCGCGCAGAACGCCAGGTGGAAAACACCAGTTCCGGCGGCCACCTCGGTGGTACCTATTACGGCCAGACCGCCGACGGGAAGACCGCGTCGACAAATACCAATGTCGGCAGCAATCGCCCCAACACCGGTAGCTAAGATCGTCCAGGCCCATCTGAAGAGCTAGGCCGACGCTCTCTTAAAGTTTTGAAAGCCCCGTCGCGTGCGGGGCTTTCGTCGTTTTATTCGATGCTCAGAGCGTGCCGGCGCGCTGCTGCATCATCATGAACGTATCGTAGCTGTATTCGGCCACCTGCGCCCAGAGATAGGAGTCCTTCTTGAACGCCTGCTGGTGATCGTAGATCTTCTTGAAGGCCGGGCTTTTCTGGGAAAGCTCCGCATAGGTTTCCATCGCGGCCTTGAAGCACACATCCAGAATGTCGCGGTTGAACGCCTTCAAGACGGCGCCTTCGCCGACCAGCTTCTTCAGAGCGACAGCGTTATGGGCGTCGTAATTGGCAAGCATGCTCATGTTGGCTGCCGCGCAGGCATCGGTCAGGATCTGCTGGTAGCTCTTCGGCAGGCTGTTGAACTTTTCCAGGTTGAAGAAGGCATGCATGGCCGGGCCGCCTTCCCACCATGCCGGGTAGTAGTAGTATTTGGCGACCTTGACGAAGCCGAGCTTCTGATCGTCATACGGACCGACGAATTCGGTCGCATCGATCGTGCCCTTTTCGAGCGCTGCATAGACATCGCCGCCGGCAATCTGCTGGGGTGTCACGCCAACCTTCTGCATCACCTGGCCGGCAAGGCCAGCAATACGCATCTTCAGGCCCTTCAGGTCGTCGATCGTGTTGATCTCCTTACGGAACCAGCCGCCCATCTGCGTGCCGCTATTGCCGGCGGGCAGTGCGTAAAGGCCGCGGGGCGCCAGGAACTCGTTGATCAGATCATTGCCGCCGTTGAGGAACCAGGCATTCGTCATGCGGGCATTGAGGCCGAACGGAATGGCGGTGCCAAGCGCAAAGGCTGGATCCTGGCCGATGTAATAATAGGAGCATGTATGCGCCATCTCGACCGTGCCGTTGGCAACCGCGTCGGCTGCCTGCAGAGCCGGCACCAGTTCGCCGGCGCCATAGGTCTGGATGGTGAAATTGCCGTCCGTCGAATTCTTGACGCTGTTGGCGATCTGGGTCGCCGCATCGAAGATGATGTTCAGGCTCTTTGGAAACGACGATGTCAACCGCCAGGTGATCTTCGGACGCTCCTGGGCGATCGCCGGCGTGGCCAAAGCGGCAGCCGCGGCGCCGATACCGGCAGTGGTAGCATTGTGCAGGAAACGTCTGCGATCCATGAAATATCCTCCTGAGATGTCTGAAAAATCTCTTTCAAGCCGTCTTGGTCTTAAAGCTCTTTTCCCGGCTCCGACAAGAGGAATCGACAGTGTTTGCCTTGCCGCAAAAGGAAAACCCCGGACTGGGCCGGGGTTCTCGATTGAGCAGGTGCGCTTGATGATCAAAGCTTGCCGTTGCGCTGCTGGATCATCATGAACGTGTCGTAGGTGTAATCGGCAATCTGCGCCCAGAGATAGGCATCCTTCTTGAAGGCCTGCTGGCTGTCGTAGATCTTCTTGAAGGCAGCGTTCTTGGCCGTGAGTTCCGCATAGGTTTCCTGCGCCGCTGCGTAGCTGGCATCGAGGATCTGCTGGTTGAAGGCCTTCAGCACGGCACCTTCCGACACAAGCTGGCGTAGCGCCTTGGCGTTGCTGGCATCGTAGCGAGCCAGCATGTTCATGTTGGCGTTGGCGCAGGCATCTTTCAGGATACGCTGGTAGGATTTCGGCAGGCTGTTGAACTTGTCGCGGTTGAAGAAGGCGTGGACGGCCGGGCCGCCTTCCCACCATGCCGGATAGTAGTAGTATTTGGCGACCTTCACGAAGCCGAGCTTCTGATCGTCATACGGACCGACGAATTCGGTCGCATCGATCGTGCCCTTTTCCAGCGCCGCATAGACGTCGCCGCCGGCGATCTGCTGCGGCGTGACGCCGAGCTTGGTCATCACCTGGCCGGCAAGACCTGCGATGCGCATCTTCAGACCCTTCAGGTCGTCGATCGTGTTGATCTCCTTGCGGAACCAGCCACCCATCTGGGCACCCGTATTGCCGGCCGGCAGCGCATAGAGATTGTAGGTGCCGAGGAATTCGTTGAGCAGGTCGTTGCCGCCGCCGATCGAGAACCAGGAGTTCGTCTGGCGGGCATTAAGACCGAAGGGCACCGACGTCCCGAGCGCGAATGTCGGATCCTTGCCAATGTAATAGTAGGAGCAGGTATGCGCCATTTCGACGGTTCCGTTGGAAACAGCGTCTGCCGCCTGAAGGCCGGGCACAATTTCGCCGGCCGCGAAGGTGTGGATGGTGAAGTTGCCGTCCGTCGCTTCCTTGACGCTTTGCGCGATATCGGTGGATGCGGCCCAGAGGATGTCTGTGTTCTTGGTAAAGGAGGATGTCATCCTCCAGGTGAGCTTGGGGCTTTCCTGCGCGATCGCGGGAGCGGCCAGAGCCCCGGCTGCTACTGCGCCGATTCCGGCGGTCCCTGCCTGCCGAAAGAAATGTCTGCGGTTCATACGGGTCATGCCTTTCTGACTGGCCCTTGACGGCCGGTAACTTCATTTCACCGGTCCCCACCGGCGTCTGCTCTTAATCCGATCATTTCGTCACCGGCAAGTAAAAAGTGCAGGAAGTTGCGCTGCGCTGCAGCATTGGTTTGCGAATATTGCGCGCGATTTTTTTTCTCAAACGGATTGAAGGGCACGGTTGGGAGTGACTTGAACTTTCACACAAAAAAGTTAGGTTAGAATTATTCTAATAAGGAGCTTCGATGTTCACTCGTTTGGTGCCCGGGTCCCGCCGGGCGTTTTTGTCGCTGAGCGAAGAGGAAATCCTCGCTCTTGCCATCTCGTCGGAAGAGGAGGATGCGCGCATCTATCTCTCCTACGCGAAGAACCTGAAAGAGGCATATCCGAGCTCCGCAAAGGTGTTCGAGGACATGGCCGAGGTCGAGCAGACGCACAAGAACATGCTGATCCAGATGTTTCGCTCCCGCTTCGGCGAGAACATTCCGCTGATCCGCAGAGAGCATGTGCAGGGATTTTACGCCCGCAAGCCCGACTGGCTGATGCGCAATCTGCCGCTCGACAAGATCCGCGAACAGACGGAAGCGATGGAGCGCCAGGCGGCACGGTTCTATCGCGAGGCCGCCAAAAGGGTATCGGATGCCTCGACGCGGCAGCTCCTGGGCGATCTGGCCTTGGCAGAGGACGGGCATGAAGACATCGCCCGGATGCTCGGCGAAAAGCACGTAACCGAGGAAACGCGTTCGGAAGAAGACCTGTCTGCCCGGCGTCAGTTTATCCTGACCTATGTTCAGCCAGGGCTGGCCGGCCTTATGGACGGTTCGGTTTCGACACTGGCGCCGATCTTTGCGGCAGCATTCGCCACGGGCGATACCTGGTCGACCTTCCTGATCGGTCTGTCCGCATCGGTCGGTGCGGGTATCTCGATGGGCTTTACCGAAGCGGCACACGACGATGGCAAGATTTCCGGTCGCGGCTCCCCAATCAAGCGCGGATTTTCCTCAGGCATCATGACCGCGCTCGGCGGCCTCGGCCATACACTGCCCTATCTCATTCCGCATTTCTGGACGGCCACCATCGTTGCGGCGATCATCGTCTTCTTCGAACTCTGGGCGATTGCCTTCATCCAGAACCGTTACATGGAGACACCGTTCTTCAAGGCTGTCTTCCAGGTCGTGTTCGGCGGCTCGCTGGTCCTGGCTGCCGGTATCCTGATCGGCAACGGATAAGGCGCAGGTTATCGGTTCGCCGCAGCCGGCGCATCGACAGCAAAAAAGAAGACCCGCCGCTGCAAAGCAGGGCGGGTCTTGTCATTTCGGCTAGATGATGCGGACCGTCGTCTGAACGGATGGCTTTACCGGAGAGCGCCGACGAGAAGGTCGCGGCCATTTTCGATGGTGACCCAACGCCCTGCGTTGAACGAAGCCTGGCGCTTCAGGAACGTGTAATGCGTGGCTGTCCAAGGCAGGACATCGTTATCAAGATTGTCGAGAATGAAATCTCCATCCGCAGTGCGAAGCGTCAGAACGGCGTGACCTTCTCCATCCGGCTTGCGCACGACCGTCATCAGAAGGTCGGAATAACTGAAGCCTGCTTCGGCCAGTTCCTTGCGCTTCTGCAACGCGAAATCCTCGCAGTCGGCGAAGATGGTCGGATAGGTCCAGAACTCTTCCCGACCGTAAGCATCCATGTCGGTCTTGGCTATATAGCGCTCGTTGACTTCCAGGTTGATCCGGCGAACCGTTTGCCAGCTGTCTTCGTTGAGTTTGGGAGCGGGCGCCGACCGGCTCTTCAGAGAACATTCCGCGGGGAGGCGCTGGCAGAACTCAAAATGGCCGATCGGTTGCGACGTCACGTCACCGGTCACCATCGATGCAATCGACCGCGGAGCCGGCATTGCGGCGCCCGCAGGCACCAGCGCGCACAAAAGGATCACCGCAAAGCGCCGTACCAGCAAGGCTTTCATCATGACCCGTCCCTTAAAGTCCTAACGAAAAGTTAAGGGCCGAATGGGGGTCAAGTCAATCGTTCAGGTTTTGTTAATCTTCATTAAAACTGCTTTATGGTTAACAATGCTGCATTCTCGCATCAGCCCAAAATTTACTCATTTATTTATTAGGCCCATGATTGCACCCCTCATTTTTTCGATATCCTGAGGTCTGGAAAGGCGGTGATCACCGTCACGTACAAGCGTCAGCGTCACGTCGTCGGCAGGCAGGAATTCCATGAGTTTCAGCGCGTGTTCATAAGGCACGTCGCGGTCGTTCATTCCCTGAAGGATATGCACGGGGCAACCGGTTTCGATAATGCCGGTCAGTACTCGGTTGCGTGCTCCATCCTCAAGCAGGTCGCGGGTGTAGATATCAGGTTCGCTGCTATATTCGGAGGGTTCCTCGACATAGCCGTTGACTGCAAGCGACTGCCGCTGCTCATCCGTCAGGTGTGGCTCGATCAGCTCCCCCGTAAAATCGGGGGCGGGGGCAATCAGCACCATACCCTCGACTTTGGGCGACCCGCCACGCTTCTTAAGCTCTTGAGCCACACGAAGCGCGATCCAGCCGCCCATCGACGAGCCGACCAGCACTACGCTCTTGGGTTTCGTGTGGTCGAGCACGGCAAGAGCCTCCTCCAGCCAGCGGGAAATCGTGCCGTCGCGAAACGCGCCGCCGGAGACGCCGTGGCCGGAATAGTCGAAGCGGATGCACTCGGTGCCGAGCGTCTCGGCCAGCGCGTCGAGTTCGACGGCTTTGGTGCCCGTCATGTCCGATCGGTAGCCGCCGAGCCAGACGAAAGCCGCGTTGTCGTTGGAAGCGGATGCCGGCCTGACGAGAATTGCGATCTCGCGCATTGTCTCTGCGGTGCCAACCGGAATGCGGATAAGGTCTGATGGGGCGGTCGCTGACATGGGGGTCTCCTTGACGTCGCAGCCTCCGATTGCGTCAAACAGAGGCATCCTGAAAGGCGGGCATCTATAAATCACATTGTCAGACGATTGCAGCAGGTGATTTTTCCCCGCGTATATGGTATTGACATCTATCCAGTGATGACGACATTCCGCTTTCGGCTGCAGCCAAGCGAGGAATTGTCGTTGCTGCGTGCTGAAATTATCTAGGAGAACACGACCATTCGCAGACCATTCAAAGCCGATGCCCCCGTCAAGGAAGGCCCGCGCTCAAACCGGGAAATCCGCGTTCCCAAGGTCCAGCTTATCGATGCCGAAGGCTTGAATCTCGGTGCGATACCGACCGACCAGGCCCTCAAGATGGCCGAGGACGCCGGACTCGATCTCGTCGAGATCTCGCCGAACAACGATCCGCCGGTATGCAAGATCCTCGATCTTGGTAAGCTGAAATACGCGAACCAGAAGAAGGCGTCCGAAGCGCGCAAGAAGCAGAAGATCGTCGAAA
Organism: Rhizobium sp. Leaf306; assembly: GCF_001423425.1. GTDB lineage: Bacteria > Pseudomonadota > Alphaproteobacteria > Rhizobiales > Rhizobiaceae > Neorhizobium > Neorhizobium soli. The sequence continues at coordinate 1,156,157 of NZ_LMNX01000001.1, read as the reverse complement.
TCAAGGAAATCAAGATGCGCCCGAACATCGACACCCATGACTATGAGGTGAAGATGAAGGCGATGAACCGGTTCTTTGAAGAAGGCGACAAGGTAAAGGTGACGCTGAAGTTCCGTGGCCGCGAAATGGCCCACCAGGAACTCGGCATGAAGCTTCTGCTGCAGGTCAAGGAAGATACTGTTGAAATTGCCAAGGTGGAAGCCGAGCCCAAGCTCGAAGGCCGCCAGATGATGATGGTGCTGGCGCCGAAGTAAGCGCCACGCCAATCGCCTTGGACCTGAAAGAGGTCAGGGTATCGGCGTTGTCGCGCCATTCTTCTTATACCATTGCGCTTTCGATCCTCTGCGGTTATAAGCGCGCGTCCGAACGGTCCGGCAGGGCATGCCGTGGCAGTTCAAAATGCTTGGAAATCGCATCGTCTGCGGTTCCGATACAATTATGGAGTAGCAAAATGCCCAAGATGAAGACGAAATCGGCTGCCAAGAAGCGATTCAAGGTAACCGCGACCGGTAAGGTCGTTGCCGCCGCTGCTGGCAAGCGCCACGGCATGATCAAGCGTTCCAACAAGTTCATCCGCGATGCACGCGGCACGATGATCCTCGCTGAGCCTGACGGCAAGAAGGTTATCAAGAACTACCTGCCGAACGGTCTCTAAGACTCATTCGACGATTTGGAACAGTTTTAAGGAGATCATGACATGGCACGCGTAAAACGTGGCGTAACTTCCCGCGCCAAGCACACCAAGACACTCAAGGCAGCCAAGGGCTTCTACGGCCGCCGCAAAAATACCATCCGCGCCGCAAAGGCCGCAGTCGATCGTTCGCGCCAGTTCGCAACGCGCGACCGTCGCGTCAAGAAGCGCAACTTCCGCGCTCTCTGGATCCAGCGTATCAACGCCGCTGTGCGCGAATCCGGCCTGACCTACGGCCGCTTCATCGATGGCCTCAACAAGGCTGGCATTGAAGTCGACCGCAAGGTTCTGTCCGACCTGGCAATCCATGAGCCTGCAGCATTCGGCGCTCTCGTCGAAGCTTCCAAGACGGCTCTGGCCTACCTCAAGGACGCCGGCACGAAGAACGAGTTTGAAAGCGCGGTCAAGTAACCAGCGCTTCCCAAGCTTGTAGCTGATAGATTTTGGGGAACCCGCGCTGGCAGTGAGCTGGCGCGGGTTTTTCTTTTGTCGGCTTTCATGTTTTGTCTGCCAGCATTCGCATTCGAATCCGCTTCATTGTCCGAGCATCAACGGAACACATCATGTCCGATCTGGAAAATCTGAAAACCTCGCTTCTGGCTGAAATCGAAGGTGCCAGCGATGAGGCGTCGATCGAAGCCGTGCGCGTCAACGCGCTAGGCAAGAAAGGCTCCGTCTCCGAGCTCCTGAAGACGCTCGGCGGCATGTCTGCGGAAGAACGCCAGACCCGCGGCGCGGCGATCAACGCGCTGAAAACCGAGGTCACCGAGGCGATCACCAGCCGCAAGACGATGCTGAAGGACGCAGCGATCGACGCGCGTCTGAAGGCCGAAACGCTCGATGTGTCGCTGCCGGTGCGCTCCTCTCCGGCCGAACGTGGCCGTATCCACCCGATCAGCCAGATCACCGACGAAATCACCGCGATCTTCGCAGACATGGGCTTCTCGATCGCCGAGGGCTCTGATGTCGAGACCGACTACTATAACTTCACCGCGCTGAATTTCCCGGAAGGCCACCCGGCCCGCGAAATGCACGACACGTTCTTCTTCCAGCCGGATGAAAAGGGTGAGCGCAAGGTTCTGCGCACGCATACCTCGCCGGTCCAGGTTCGCACGATGGAAGCGCAGGACCCGCCGATCCGCATCATCATTCCCGGCAAGACCTATCGCCAGGATTCCGACGCGACCCATTCGCCGATGTTCCACCAGGTCGAAGGCCTCGTGGTCGACAAGAAGGCGCATGTCGGCAACCTGCGCTACGTGCTGGAAGAGTTCTGCAAGACCTTCTTCGAAGTGCCGTCGGTGACGATGCGGTTCCGCCCGTCCTTCTTCCCGTTCACCGAACCGTCGTTCGAAGTCGATATCCAGTGCGACCGTTCAGGCCCGATCGTGAAGTTCGGCGAAGGCACCGACTGGATGGAAATCCTCGGCTGCGGCATGGTGCATCCAAACGTGCTGCGCGCCGGCGGGCTCGATCCGGATGAATACCAGGGCTTTGCCTGGGGCATGGGCCTCGATCGTATCGCCATGCTGAAATACGGCATGCCGGACCTTCGCGATTTCTTCAATGCCGATGTCCGCTGGATGAACCACTACGGTTTCCGCCCGCTCGACATGCCGACATTGTTTGGTGGGTTGAGCCAGTAACCGGAACCATTGCGGACGGAATTGCGATGAGTGAGATGGTGACGCGACAGGGGAAGGTGCACCGCGGTGGCTGCCGCTGCGGCGCGATCCGCTTTGAGGTCAGCGCTGACCCGATCTACGCCAGTTACTGCCATTGCAGCGACTGCCGGAAAGCAACCGGTGCGCCTGTCGCGGTATTTGTCGGGTTCACAACCGACAACGTGACTTTCGCAGGCGAGACCGGATCGAGCTACGGCATAGCACCCGTCAAACGCAGCTTCTGCGCGACCTGCGGCGCACCGATCGCCTATACCGATGAGCGGCTCGCCGACCGTCTCTACTTTATGCTCGGCGCCATGGATGCGCCGGAAAACTATCCGCCCAGCGTGCACGGTTACGTGCGCGAAGAGCTTCCTTTCTTCCATGTCGATGACGGCCTGCCACGGATGGAAACGATGACCGTGCAGAGACCTTCAGGAGAAAACCGATGAAATTCACGCTTTCCTGGCTCAAGGATCACCTTGAAACCGATGCCAATCTCGAGCAGATCTGCGAGCGCCTGACGGCGATCGGGCTGGAAGTCGAGGATGTCGATGACAAGGCAGCCTACAAGCCTTTCGTCATCGCAAAGGTACTGTCGGCGGAAAAACATCCGGAGGCGGACCGCCTTAAGGTTCTCTCCGTCGATGCCGGTCCGGATGTCAACGGCGGCAAGCCGCTGCAGATCGTCTGCGGCGCACCGAATGCCCGCGCCGGTCTCGTCGGTGCGCTTGCGCGTCCGGGCGATTATGTTCCGGGCATCGATGTGACGCTTGCCATCGGCAAGATCCGCGGCGTCGAAAGCCACGGCATGATGTGCTCCGAAAAGGAGCTGAACATGTCGGAAGATCATAACGGCATCATCGATCTTCCCGAAGACGCGCCGGTCGGCACCTCGTTCGCCGCCTATGCCGGCCTCGACGATCCGATGATCGAGATCAACCTGACGCCGAACCGTCCCGATTGCACTTCGATCTATGGCATCGCCCGTGATCTGGCCGCATCCGGCCTCGGCACGCTGAAGCAGCGCGCGGAGCCTCAGCTCAAGCTCGAAGGCGAGACCTCGGTCGGCCTGTCGATCGATCTCGATGATGAAAACCTGTGCCCCGGCTTCGGCCTGCGCCTCGTGCGCGGCGTGAAGAACGGCGCAAGCCCGGCCTGGATGCAGACGCGCCTGAAGGCGATCGGCCTGCGCCCGATCAATGCCCTGGTCGACATCACCAACTACATGACCTTCGATCAGGGCCGGCCGATGCACGTCTTCGATGCTGCCAAGGTCAAGGGCGACCTGGTCGTTCGCCGCGCAAGCGAGGGCGAAACGATCCTGGCGCTCGATACCCGCGAGTACAAGCTTTCGCCCAGCAACGTCGTCATCGCCGATGACAACGGCGTCGAATCGATCGGCGGCATCATGGGCGGCGAACATTCCGGCTGCGACGAAAACACCGTCGATGTCCTGATCGAATCGGCTCTGTGGGACCCGATCAACATCGCGAAATCCGGCCGCGCGCTCGGCATCATCACCGACGCCCGCTACCGGTTCGAACGCGGCGTCGACCCAGACTATATGCTGCCCGGCCTCGACCGCACCACGCAACTGGTGCTGGAACTCTGCGGCGGCACGGCTGCCGAAGCAAAGGTCGTCGGCTACAAGGCATATGAGCCGAAGGTCGTCGATTTCCCCTTCGCTGAAGTCAAGCGCCTGACCGGCCTTGAGATCTCGTCCGACGAAAGCCGCCAGATCCTCGATCGCCTCGGCTTTACGGTCGAAGGTTCAGGCGAACGCGTGTCGGTCAAGGTTCCGTCCTGGCGTCCGGATGTCGATGGCAAGGCTGATCTCGTTGAAGAGGTCATGCGCATCCACGGCGTCGATCACATCAAGCCGGAGCCTCTCGAAAGCATCGGCAGCGTCAACGGCAAGATCCTGACGACGTTGCAGATCCGCACCCGCACGGCCAAGCGTGCACTCGCCGCCCGTGGCATGCTGGAAGCCGTCACCTGGTCGTTCATTCCGGAGGCGCAGGCAAAGCTGTTCGGTGGCGGCGCGCCGTCGCTGAAGCTCGCCAACCCGATCGCAGCCGACATGTCGGATATGCGTCCCTCGCTGCTGCCGGGTCTGTTGACCGCTGCCCAGCGCAATGCCGACAAGGGCTTGGGCGATGTGGCGATCTTCGAAGTCTCCGGCACCTACGAGAACGACACGCCGGAAGGCCAGCGTCGCGTCGCCGGCGGTGTCCGCCGCGGCACGGCCTCCATCAATGGCGCAGGCCGCCTTTGGTCGAACGGTGCCAAGGGCGGCGGCAAGCCGGTGGATGTCTATGATGCCAAAGCCGACGCGCTGGCCGTGATCGAAGCCTGCGGCTTGCCGATGTCGAACGTGCAGGTCGAAAAGGGCGGTCCCGCCTGGTATCACCCGGGCCGCTGCGGCACGATCAAGATGGGTCCGAAGATCGTGCTCGGCACATTCGGTGAATTCCATCCAAAGACGCTGTCGGCGCTCGATGTCTCTGGCGCGCTGTGCGGCTTCGAAGTCTATCTCGATGCCATGGCCGAGCCGAAGAAGAAGGCGACCCGCACCAAGCCGCCGCTTGAGCTATCGCCCTTCCAGGCCGTCAAGCGCGACTTCGCCTTCGTGGTGGAATCGACTGTCGAAGCTGGCGCGATCGTCAAGGCCGCAACCAGTGCCGACCGCAAGCTGATCTCGGGCGTCAACGTCTTCGACGTCTTCGAAGGCGCATCGGTCGGCGAGGGCAAGAAGTCGGTCGCAATCGAGATCCTGATCCAGCCGGTCGACAAGACACTCACGGACGAGGATTTCGAGGCACTCACGGCGAAGATCGTCGCCAACGTCGTCAAGGTCACCGGCGGCGTGCTGCGCGCCTAATCGGCGCGCTGGTAACGCCATTCTTGTGTCCTGCCGCCATGTCCATAGGATGCGGCGCGGACGTCCTGAACATAGATGTCGCTCTCCTCATGCAGATCGCGGAAGGAGAGCCGAAAATCCCGCAAAGGCCGCCTGGATAAAGGCGGCCTTTTCGCGTCTGTTATTGATTTCGTAGATTTCAAACGGGCACGGTAATTTCAAGAAAACCGTAGGGGAACGACCGATGCGCAAACCGAATTCCATGAAGGGGCTGGAGGAGCTCGGCAGGGTCAGGCTGTCGGAAAACTTCTTCTTCCGCGATTTCCTGTTTTCCGAGATTGCCGCAGTCTATGGCATGGCCAATGTCCCTGATGATCCTGATCTCGCGATCGAGGCAGGACGGTGTCTCTGTCAGGAGCTGCTGGAACCGCTGCAGGCGACATTCGGCCGGCTGCATGTCCGCTCAGGTTACCGCGCAGCTGAAGTCAACGCCTTCGGCAATGCCCGGGGATTGAACTGCGCCACAAATGCAGCGTCATCTGCCGACCATATCTGGGATCTTCGCGATGCCGATGGCTGCATGGGGGCAACGGCCTGCGTCGTCGTCCCATGGCTAATTGACAATGTCAGCGAGGAGGGCGACTGGCGAAAGCTGGCCTGGTGGATCCACGATCACCTTCCCTATGCCTCGCTCTGCTTTTTCCCGAAACTCTGGGCCTTCAATATCCAGTGGCATGAGCGGCCGGTTCGGCGGATCACGAGCTATGCCCGGCCCCGCGGCCTCCTGACAAAGGCCGGAATGGCCAACCATGGCGGCGACCATTCGGAATGGTACCAGGGCTTTCCGAATGTGAGGCGATAGCCAGCGGTGTCAGGAATGCAGGTGGTAAAGCTTGCTAACAATGACCCAGCGACCATTCACCTTCAAAAGAGAGAGGTAGTCGGTGAACCGGAGGCCGGCAAATTCGTCGATGAGTTTGACGCTGGCCGCATCGCCGGCGATATCCAGAGCAATGATCTCGATCAGAGGCTGCGTACCCGCCGGCGCTGGCCCTTCTGAGGCGACCGCTGCGACAAATTCGGCCACCGATAGCCATTCGACCGCATTGTCGTAGTTACCGATGATCGAAGCTTTTGGATGAAACGCTTTGCGGAGCGCGCCTTCGTGCGCAAACGTCATCCCGTCCACGTAAAGATGCACGACCGACTGCACTGCCTGCTCTTCAGACATGACGAGGCCCTCCCCAGGCTCTACGATAGCAGAACCCGGGGAAGGCTAGACACTCACATTTTCATCTTCTCGCGCAGCGCATCGATGCGCTTGGAGGCTTCGGCCTTGGACAGATCTTCGGCGAAAGCGTCGGGCTCTTTCGCCTGCTCGCTGAGGGTCTTGAGATAGGAGCCCTGGGCGCCGGTCATTGGCTCGTCACCGGTGACCCAGTCATCCGGGTCCTTCTCGGTGTTCGATGCGGGATCCGGGTCAGTCTTCGGGTTGTGTATGTCGCTCATAGTTTCCTCACCGTTTGGATGTTCCTTAAACGTTCTCGGTGAAACGAAGTTCCATCAGCGGCGCGGCGTCCATGCCGCCTGTCCTCCGTAACGGGCGCCGGCAATCTTGTCGGGAGACAGCATGTCGTCGAGGCGCTTCACGTCATCGGCGGTCAGCACGACGTCGGCCGCTCCGGCATTCTGCTCCAGATTGGGGATTTTACGGGCACCGGGAATAGGCACGATGAAGTCACCCTTGGCGAGCACCCAGGCAAGAGCAAGCTGCGCCGCCGTGATGCCCTTTTCCGACGCCATCTGTTCGACAAGCCGGACCAGCGCCAGGTTCGCCTCCATATTCTCAGCCTCGAAGCGCGGCATGGTGCGGCGCAGATCACCTTCGCCAAATTCCGACGTGTTCTGGATCTTGCCGGTCAGGAACCCGCGGCCGAGCGGGCTGAATGGCACGAAGCCGATCCCCAGTTGGCGGCAGGTATCGAGCACGTCGCCCTCGGGATCACGGGTCCACAGAGAGTATTCGCTCTGCAGCGCCGCAATCGGGTGCACCGCATGGGCGCGCCGGATGATCTCAGGGCTTGCCTCCGAAAGCCCGAGCGCGCGCACCTTGCCTGCCTTCACCAGCTCCGCCATCGCTCCGACCGTCTCCTCGATCGGCACATCAGGATCGACGCGGTGCTGGTAGAAGAGATCGATGACGTCGATGCCGAGGCGTTTCAGCGACGCTTCGGCAACCGCGCGCACCTGCTCCGGCCGGCTGTCGAGACCGGACATTGCGCTCGAGTCCTTTTTAGTGGGATCGATCTTGAAGCCGAACTTGGTGGCGATCACCACCTTGCCGCGGAACGGCTTCAACGCCTTGCCGACCAGCTCCTCGTTTATGTAGGGACCATAGACTTCGGCCGTGTCGAAGAAATTGACACCGATCTCGACGGCGCGGTGGAGCGTCCTGATCGACGTTGCTTCATCCTGCCCGCCATAGGCATGGCTCATGCCCATGCAGCCAAGGCCAATCGCCGAGACCGTCAGTTCAGTTCCAAGCTTGCGTGTCTGCACGGGGATTCTCCAGGTTGGGCTTTGAGGAGGGTCCGGCGGGAGGTCCGCCGGAGGGATAGATCAGGCGCCGGCCTCGTTGAGCAGCGCCATCTGCGCGTCGGTGAGCGTGAGTCTGCCGGCCGTAATGATCGCCTCAAGCTGCTTCAGGCTGGTGGCGCTGGCGATCGGCGCAGTAATGCCCGGCCGTGCGGCAACCCAGGCAATCGAAATTGCAGCCAGGCTTTCGCCGGTTTCCGCGGCCACCTGGTCGAGTGCTGCGAGGATCTTCAGGCCGCGGTCGTTGATGTAGTCGGGCATGCGGTTGCCACGCGTCTTGCCTTCTGCATCTTCGGGTTTGCGATACTTGCCCGTCAGGAAGCCAGCTGCCAGCGCGTAGTAGCTGATGACGCCGATGTCTTCGGCGATGCAAAGGTCCGCAAGCGGGCCCTCGAACTTGTTGCGGGTGTAGAGATTGTATTCCGGCTGCAGCACATCGTAGCGGGGTAGGCCGTTTTTCTCGGCAGCATTGAGCGAGGCCTGCAACTGTTCGGCACTGAAGTTCGAGCAGCCGATGGAACGCACCTTGCCGGCATCCTTCAGCTTCGCAAGCGCGCCAAGCGTCTCCTCGTGCGGCGTGTCGTCATCGGGAAAATGCGAAAGGTAGAGGTCGATATAGTCGGTCTGCAACCGCTGCAGGGATTTGTCGACGGCTTCCACCACCCACTTCGCCTTCAGCTTCTTGTCGTCGCCCATGGTGGGGTAACCGAATTTCGTGACGATGACCGCCTTGTCGCGGGCCACCGTGCCGCGCTTCAGCCAGTTGCCGATCACGGTCTCGCTTTCACCACCCTGATGGCCGGGCGCCCATGCGGAATAGACATCGGCGGTGTCGATCGTGTTGAACCCGGCCTCGAAGAACGCGTCCAGCATCTCGAAAGAAGTCTTTTCGTCCGCGGTCCAGCCGAACACGTTGCCGCCGAAAACGACGGGCGAGATGGAAAGTCCGGTACGGCCGAGCAAGCGCATGTCCATGATGGTCTCCAGATAGATGACGTGGGGAAGCGATGAGTGCTGAAGGATGAAACTAGGCTGATTGGATCGACTGTCAAACCGACAAGCGGGCACAAGGTTTCAGCACTGCCGACAACGACAGTTGCCCGCCCGACCAAGCGGCCCTAGGTTAGCCTCCCAATGACTGTCTGTGAATGTGTGGAGGCACTGCTATGTTGCGTTTTGGAATCCTGTCGACGGCGAAAATCGGACGGGACGCTGTCGTTCCCGCACTGCTAGACGCCGAAAACTGCGTGGTCAGCGCCGTTGCCAGCCGTGACATTGCCAAGGCGCGCGCATTTGCGGACCGGTTCGGCGTGCCACATGCGTTCGGATCCTATGACGAGATGCTGGCCTCCGACATGATCGATGCCGTCTATATCCCGCTGCCGACCAGCCAGCATGTGGAATGGTCGATCAAGGCGGCTGAGGCCGGCAAGCATGTTCTCTGCGAAAAGCCGATCGCGCTGAAGGCGAGCGAGATCGAGCGACTGATCGCGGCAAGGGATGACAACAGCGTCCTGATTTCCGAAGCCTTCATGGTCACCTACGCGCCCGTCTGGCACAAGGTCCGCGACCTCTTGAAGGATGGCGCAATCGGCGATCTCAAGCATGTCCAGGGCGCTTTCAGCTATTTCAACCGCGATCCTGACAACATGCGCAACATTCCGGAACTCGGCGGCGGCGCGCTGCCGGATATCGGCGTCTATCCGACGATCGCGACCCGCTTTGTCACCGGTAAAGAACCGGTGCGAGTCCAGGCCAAGGTGGAGCGCGACCCGGATTTCGGCACGGATATCTATGCAAGCGTCAAGGCAGCCTTCGAGACATTCGAAATGAGCTTCTACATCTCGACCCAGATGGCGAGCCGCCAGCTCATGGTGTTCCATGGCAGAGAGGGCACGATCGAGGTCAAGTCTCCCTTCAATGCGGATCGCTGGGGCGCCGAAGAGATCGAACTCACCAACCAGAAGCACAACGTCTCGCAGATCTTCCGCTTCCCCGACAGCCGCCAGTATCGCCGCCAGGCAGAAGCCTTCGCGAAGGCAGCAAAGGGTGAGGCGGCAGAGATTGTGACGCTCGAGAACTCGCTTCTCAACCAGCGCTTTATCGACGCGATCTACCGCGCCGGTGAAACCGACGGCTGGGAGACGGTCTGACCTAGTTCTTGTGGCGGAAGACGAAGCGGGAATACCCGAAATAGCTGTAGGCCGTTGCTGCAGCCGAGGCGAATACGATCGCCGCAATCGGCTGCAGGAACGGCGCCCGCCACATCAGCAGCGAATAGACGGCGTAATTGATACAGGCCGAGGTGATGCCCACGGCCCAGTATCGAAAACCTTCCTGCGCAAGCGAGTGCGGCGATGGCTCGAATGTCCTGTTGCGGTTGATGAGCCAGGTAAAGCTCATCGCGGCCATGATCGCAGGAATACGGGCCGCGAACGGCCCGAACCCGGCAACCGCAATGAGAAAATACGTCAGTCCAGCATCGATAACGAAGCCGCAGCCGCCCGCGGCCAGGAACCAGAAAAGTCGCTTCATGCGGCGCTCTTGGCGTCCCCTTTGGCCGTCTTGCGGCGGCCGTCCGCAGGCTTCTGCAGCGTCACCGGAGCATGCACCCGTTGCTGAAGGCTCATATAGTGGATGCGCAACTGCTCGGACCGTGCCCGCGATAGGGAATCGAGGATGAGCCCGGCCGTGAACACCAGAAACGAGATCAGCATCAGCACCAGCGAGAAGACCCAGGTCGGCATCCGCTCGACCAGGCCCGTCTCGAAATACTCGACCAGCACCGGCGCCATGAAGGCGAGGCTTGCCGCCATGAAGGCAGCGCTGATCGTGCCGAAGAAGGCGAAGGGCCGGGTTTCCTTCATCAGCATCGCAAACATCCAGAGGATCTTTGCACCATCGCGGAAGGTCGAAAGTTTGGAATGCGATCCTTCCGGACGCCGACCATAATCCAGCTCGATCTCGCAGATCGGCAGTTTCAGACGCGACGCATGCACCGACATTTCCGTCTCGATCTCGAACCCGCCTGATACGGCCGGAAAACTTTTGACGAATCGACGCGAGAAGGCGCGGTATCCGGAAAAGATATCTGTAAAGTCGCGTCCGAAGATCGTCCGGTAGAGAATGTTGAACAGCCGGTTGCCGGTCGCATGGCCCTGGCGCCCGGCATCCGCATGAACGCCGCGGCGGGTGCCGACAACCATGTCGGCGCGCTCGGTCAGGAGCGTGCGGATCAGCTCTTCCGCGTCTTTCGGAGAATAGGTGCCGTCACCATCCGCCATCAGATAGATGTCGGCGTCGATATCGGCAAACATGCGGCGCACCACATGGCCTTTGCCCTGGCGCCGTTCGCGCATCACCTCGGCGCCGGCCAGCATTGCTTTCAGCGCGGTGCCGTCGGTCGAATTGTTGTCGTAGACGTAGATGTGCGCATCCGGCAGGGCCTGCCGGAAGCCATTTACCACCGCTTCGATTGTCGATGCTTCGTTGTAGCAGGGCAGAAGAACGGCGATCTTCAGATCACCCGTCAGGGCATCGGTCATGGTTTTCACTCGATACAAAGAAGACCGCAGACGGCACACGCCGCTTCACCGCTTTACTATTTCTTGGGAAGGTTAAGGCTAGGTTTCGGGCTGGAATATTTCGGGGCGAAAATGCGAAAGCCCCGGAAATCAAGGTCGGAGGCGGGGAAGACATGCAGGTCGTTAGCGAGCGCGGTGCGATATCGTCGAGGCTTGCGCCCGTGGTGATGCTCTACTGGCTCGCAGTCTCGATCATGGCAATGGTCATCAAGCTGCCCACCGCGACCGATCTCATCGGCGCCGACAATGATGACATCATGCGGCTGGTCGAAGTGCGCGATCTCCTCGGCGGTCAGGGCTGGTTCGACATGATGCAGTACCGGCTAGGCCTTGCCGATGGCACGCTCATGCACTGGTCGCGGCTGGTCGATCTGCCGATTGCAGCAACGATCAAATCCCTCTCGCTGTTCATGGCGATGCCGCTGGCCGAAAGTGTCGCGGCGACGGTCTGGCCGCTTCTCGTCTCCCTCCTGCTATTCCTTCCGCTCGGTCTTGCCGGCCGCCGCATCGGCGGCGTGGTCACCATGCATCTGGCGCTCGGCATCGGCGCGATCTTCGTCTTCACCAACATCAAATTTCAGCCGGGCGCGCTCGATCACCACAATGTCCAACTGGCGCTTGCCATGTGGGTCACAGCCATGCTGGTCGATCCGCAATATCGCCGGTCAAGCTATGCCGTCGCCGGCATTGCAGCGGCGCTGGCGATCGCCGTCGGTGCCGAAACGGTCCCTTTCGTCGCTGCCGCCTGCATCTGCGTCGTGCTGCAATGGGCCTGGCACGGCAGGTCGTTCGCCGGGGCCGCCAAAGCGTTCGGCCTCTGCCTCACGCTTGCGATCTCCGCCGCCTTTTTCGCCACCGTGCCGCCCTATCGCTATGCGGTCGTCACCTGCGATAATCTTTCCTTCGGCTTTTATTCGCTGACGGCGATCGGTGGCGCCGGCCTGTTCATTCTGGCAAGCCTGCCCTTGCCCGATAAACGGTTGCTGCGTTTCGCCATGCTGGGGGCGGCCGGCGTCGCCCTTCTTGCTGCAGCCCGCGCAATTGCGCCGGAATGCCTCGGCAATCCGCTGGCAAACCTTGATCCGCTGCTTGTCGAACTCTGGCTGAACGGCGTATCCGAGGCACGCTCGATCGTGGCTGAAATGCGCGACACGCCCGAGCTCGTCGGCGGCTTCTATGCCGTGGGCCTTTTCGCCATTCTCGTCTGCCTTGCCCGCATCGCCTGCCGCAGCAAGGTCGAAACCCACGTCGTGCTTCTCGTTCTGCTCCTGGTTTCCTTCGCCGTCGCTGCCATTCAGGTGCGCGGGACGATCTTTTCCAACCTCCTCAGCATCCTGCCGCTGTCTCTGCTGATCGCCGATATCCGCGTCCGGGCCAATGCGGACCGCAACAATCCAGGTCTTGCCGCGGCCTATATCGTCACGGTCCTCGCGTCCGTTCCGGTCGTCTGGGGCGTCGTGGGCATTCTCGTGAAAGAGGGCGTCGGCGCCGTCGACCTCAATATCCTCTCCACCGATAACGCAGGTGAAGAAGGAGAATGCGGCGGGCCGCAGACATGGTCCGCGCTGAATGCCCTTCCGGTCGGCGTTATCGCTTCTCCCTCCAACAGCGGCGCGGAGATCATTCGCTTCACGCGACATCGTGCATTGTCCGCGCCCTATCACCGCAATCAGGGCGGCATGCTGACCGAACTGCATATCGGCCTCGCGCAACCGGCCGAATCCAAGGCCTTTATCGATGGTGCCGGTGTCACGGCTCTCACCTTCTGCAAGAGCGATCCGCAGACCGAGCGGCTGATCGCGATGAAACCTGACGGCCTCTATGCCGCGCTCGCCCGGAGTGACGTCCCACCATACCTGCAGCCTGTGGCCACAGGCCCGCTGGATGGGTTCATGATCTATCGGGTTGTTCGAGACTAGCGCGAGATTAAGCGTCGGATGATCCGGAAAGACGGATGAAATCGGCGCAGCCTTCGGTTAGAACAAAGGGCATGACGAGCCCTATCGCCCAAGAATCGCCGACGAACCTCACCGAATTTTCCGTGTCGGAGCTTTCCGGCTCGATCAAGCGCACGATGGAAAATGCGTTCGATCATGTGCGGGTGAGGGGAGAAATTTCCGGTTATCGCGGTCCGCACTCTTCCGGTCATGCCTATTTCTCGCTGAAGGACGACCGCTCGCGCATTGATGCGGTCATCTGGAAGGGCACCTTCTCGCGCCTGCGGTTCCGGCCGGAAGAAGGCATGGAAGTGATCGCGACCGGCAAGATCACCACATTTCCAGGCTCGTCGAAATATCAGATCGTCATCGAAAACCTCGAGCCGGCAGGCGCCGGCGCGCTCATGGCGCTGCTTGAGGAGCGCCGCCGCAAGCTCGGTGCCGAAGGCCTGTTCGATCAGGACCGCAAGCAGCCCCTGCCTTATCTGCCGCGTGTCATCGGCGTGGTGACCTCGCCAACCGGCGCCGTCATCCGCGATATCCTGCACCGCATTTCCGATCGCTTTCCCGTCCATGTGGTCCTATGGCCCGTCAAGGTTCAGGGCGAGGGGTCCGGCGAGGAAGTCGCGGCGGCCATCCGCGGGTTCAACGCACTCGGCCCTGGCGATGCGATCCGAAGGCCCGATGTGCTGATCGTCGGGCGCGGCGGCGGCAGTCTGGAAGACCTCTGGAGCTTCAACGACGAGATCGTCGTGCGCGCTGCAGCCGAAAGCCGGATACCGCTGATCTCGGCCGTGGGCCACGAGACCGACTGGACGCTCCTCGATCACGCCGCCGACGTTCGCGCACCGACGCCGACAGGGGCCGCCGAAATGGCCGTTCCCGTCAAGGCGGATCTCGATGCGCAACTCGCGAGCCTGGCCGCCCGGCTGCGGGGCTGTGCAGCGCGACAGATGGACCACCGCAAACAGTCGCTGCGGGCGCTCGTCCGCGCGCTTCCGTCGCTCGACCAGCTGCTGGCACTTCCGCGCCGACGGTTCGATGAAGCCGCGGCTGGCCTCGGCCGCGGGCTGGAGCGCACGACGGTCGTCAAGCGCCGCGCGTTCGAGCGTGTCTCGTCCGGTCTGCGCCTCGATCTCCTGACGGGCAGGCTCCAGCAACAACGCCAGGCTTTGAACGACCGGCTGCTACGGGCCGATCGTTGCCTGGAGAGAAGAGCGTTGAGCGAACGCGGGCGTCTGTCGCGTTTCGAAGCGTCACTGAAGTCGCTGCCCGCGCGGCTGCTCGGCCAGATCCAGCGCGAGCGTCAGCATCTCGTCTCATTCGGGCGCCATGCCGATACCGCTATGTCGCACACGCTCGCGCGCAGCCGTTCGGCCATCTCGGCGCAGGATCGCGTCCTGCAGTCGCTCTCCTACAAGAACGTCCTGCAACGCGGTTTTGCCGTCATCCGCGATGAGAACAACCACCCCCTGACACGGGCCGCCGGCATTGGCGAGGGCCGGGCGATTTCCGTCGAATTCGCCGACGGTCGTATCGCAGCCGTCACGGGCGGGGAAGGGCTTGGAGACGATCCGTCGTCCGCCGGACGTCCGCCGCAGCCGAAAAAGAAGCTGCCGAAGCCGGAAGCACCTGAAGAGCCCGCCAAGCAGGGCACGCTGTTTTAGTCACAGGCGACATCGCCATTCAAATCTCTGCCAAGACTTCCTATCTTCTCCATGAAGAGACCGTGCTGGAACACGGCGTTGCAAGCTGCGTTTCCTCGGCAGTCACACACGGAGACCATGGCCATGAAAAAAGCATTCGCGACCTCGTTGCTGATCCTGTCGGCGGCAGCTTTCGGCACGCCGGCGCTGGCCGGACAGACGAGGGCATCGGAGATCATCTTCGGCAAGGCCTATGACGACAACGTCATCGCCATCCAGTCCGGTTCGCTCACCAGCCGCAAGGATGGGTTTTCCGAATGGTCGGGCTCCGGCAACGACTTCATCATGCGCCGGGCCCAGGCGGAAGTCAGTGCCGACAGCAGCCTGATGCGCTCGCTCGAAGCCCGCGGCATTGCGGTCCACAACGTCCTGTCGGTGGAAACCGCTGCCAATGGCGGCAAGGTCGTCTATTACCGTTGATAGTGGCAAAGGCCCGGCAAATCCGGGCCTCGCGTCTCGTGCGTCAGGCCCATTCGCCGGCGCGCATGACGGGCACCTTGGAACCATCGGCCCTGATGCCGTCGATATCCACCTTGTCGGATCCGATCATCCAGTCGATGTGGATGAGGCTCGAATTGCCGCCCTGCGTCCTGATCTGCTCCGGCGTCAGCGAAGCGCCGTCGAGGAAGCATTTCGAATAGCACTGGCCAAGCGCGATATGGCACGACGCGTTTTCGTCAAACAGCGTGTTGTAGAACAAGATGCCGCTTGCCGAAATCGGCGAGGAATGCGGCACCAGGGCCACTTCGCCCAGCCGGCGAGCACCCGCATCCGTATCGAGAACCCGGCTCAGCACTTCCCCGCCCTTGGCGGCACTTGCCTCGACGATGCGGCCACCCTCGAACTTAACCCTGATATCGTCGATCAACGTGCCCTGATGCGACAGCGGCTTGGTGCTGGAAACATAGCCTTCCACCTTCAGCGCATGGGGGGTGGTGAACACTTCCTCGGTCGGAATGTTCGGATTGCAGGTGATCCCGTTCTTCGCAACGGACGCCCCGCCATGCCATTCATGGCCATCAGCCAGGCCGACCGTGAGGTCGGTGCCCGGACCGGTGAAATGAAGCGCCGAAAAACGCTCGCCGTTCAGCCATGTGGAGCGCTTCTTGAGGTTTGCATTGTGCGATGCCCAGGCAGCGACCGGGTCGTCGAGATCGACGCGGGAGGCGGCAAAGATCGCGTCGGCCAGCTTGCGCACCGCCACCTCTTCGGCCACGTCCGGGAACACCTGCCGCGCCCATGCCGGGTTGGGATAGGAAATGATGTTCCAGTTGATGTCGAAATTGGCGATCTTCTCGAGCGCCGGCTTGTAGGCCATCGAATTGGCCTTGTTGGCCCGCGCCACCTTGGCGGGATCTTGTTCGGAGAGCATCATCGGGTTGTCGCCGGAGATCGCCAGCCGCGCCGCGCCATTGGCATAAGCCTTCGCCATGCCTTCGTAGAGCCAGTCCGAGGCCTTGTCGAAACTCGCATCGGGCGCGAACTCGTAGCGCGCAAGCGTCGTCTCTTCGTCGGAATAGAACGTGGTGACCAGGCCGGCACCGGCCTTGTAGGCGTGGCGGGTCAGGAACCGCACTAGCGGCAAGGCCGCAATCGGCGCCGTGATGACGAGATCCTGGTTCTTCGCGAGCCCAAGGCCAACCTTGACCGCCACTTCGGCAAGCTTTTCAAGTTTCTGCGGATCGATGGCGGTCTGGAAATTCGGCACGATTGTCATAATGGCCTCTGTTCTTGGAATATCTGCTGACACGACTTAGGGTAACTGAGGTGAATTTGAAGTCGATCGGTCACGATCATAGTCCCCTTGCTTCACGCAACAAGGGCCGCCGCTATCGCTTTCAATGCCGATTGTGCGTCTTTTGGGGCAAGGCGAACCTGAAGTCCTCGCTGGCCACCATTGATGAAAACATGGACCTCTTCGAGAGCAGTCGCTTCGATGGCCGTCGGGACGAGCTTCCTCTGTCCGAACGGGCTGATGCCGCCGACACGATAACCGGTTATCCGTTCCGCGTCGGCCGGTTTCATCATGGCCGCAGACTTGCCACCGAAGGCCGCAGCAAGCCTCTTCATCGAGACTTCTCTATCCGACGGGATGACAACGCAGACCGCCTTGCCGTCCACCTCCGCCATCAACGTCTTCAGGACCCGGCAAGGCTCTTCGCCGATCGCCTCGGCTGCCTGAAGGCCGATGCGTTCGGCGTTTGGATTATAGTCGTAGGTGACCGTCGTGAAGCTCACGTCAGCCTTCTCGAGGACTTCGGTTGCGCGGGTCGCCTTGGACATGAAATTCAGGTCTCGGTGAATGTCGCGGCGTAGGTTTCCGGTTTGAAGCCGACAACCAGCTCGCCATCCGCTTCCAGTATCGGCCGCTTGATCATCGATGGCTGAGCCGTCATCAGCGCAATCGCCTTTTCCCGGTCGAGATCCAGCTTGTCGGTCTCGGGCAGCTTCCTGAACGTGGTGCCTGCGCGGTTCAGCACCTGTTCCCAACCGGCGCGCGCCGTCCAGTCGGCAAGATGATCGGGGTCGATACCGAGCGCCTTGTAGTCGTGGAAGGTGTAGGCAACGCCCTTCTCATCCAGCCAGGCGCGGGCCTTTTTCATCGTGTCGCAATTCTTGATGCCATAGATGGTGATCGCCATGAAAACCTCTTCAGTTGATGACGATCGATAGCAACGACACCTCGGTTTAGGCAAGGCATGGATGCTGTGAGGTCCGTGCCATGTGATTGGCGCATGCCTCCTCTGTGAGCTTGTCGATTGTATAGGCACAATGTGCAGCCTATTTTAGGAACATCACAAGGAGAGATCAAATGTCTGCATCTATCAAGAACCGCGTTGGCGCATTCGGTCGTGCATTTGCACTGTTCGGCGCTGCCGTCTCCGCATCCGCTGCTGTCGAGAACAACCGTCGTCCGCACGCCCGTGACCTCGAGATCCTCGGCATCGATCCCCAGGCTTTCCGCAAGGTTCGCTAATCATACTTCCAAAGACCGCCCGGCGGGAAAGCTCCTGCCGGACATGTGTGGCGTAATCCTTCACCACACCATAAGCGCTGATGATACGACCCGGCTGAGCCCTTCAGCCAGAGCAGGTCACCATCCCGCTAAACGCATGGCTTGTTTCGAAAGCCAATAGGCGATCAAGCCACAAACTTCCCCGCAAAAATAATGATACTAGGCCAGGCGCGCCCACGCTGCCTGATAGCATAGACGAGCTGGCGTCGCGCCAACTCAGCTCATCAGCATCTTGTAGGCGCAATAGACGGCGATCAGCACGACGGCGCCGATCAGTGCGATCTTCCCGAGCCGCTTCTCGATGAAGTGCCGGATGCTCTCGCCGTGGCGGCGCAGGAGCCATGCCAGGAGAAAGAAGCGGGCACCACGGGTCACCACGGCCGCCGCGATGAACAGCCAGATGTTGACATGCACGGCACCGGACAGGATCGTGACCACCTTGATCGGCGGCAGATGCGCAAAGCCTGAGGTGACCAGCATCAGCAGGATCGTCTCGTAGGTGATGCCGGACTTCAGCTCGTTGAACGTATCGAGCTTGCCCCAGAATTCGAGGATCGGCACAGCGATCGCATCGAAAGCGAAAAACCCGATCCACCAGCCCGCAATGCCACCGAGGACCGAAAACGTTGTAGCGATCAGGGCGTAGCGCCAGGCGCGCTCTGGTCTCGCGAGCGCCATGGGCAGAAACAGCACATCCGCCGGCACCAGGAAGACAGAGCTTTCGACGAAGGCGATGACCGCAAGCCACACGCTTGCGGACTTGCGGGCGCTGAGCGCCAGCGTCCAGTCATAGAGGCTGCGGAGCATAGGGATATCCGGGAAGGGATTGGGAGGTGACAGGCCGCTGAGTGATGCGGCCGGTCACTAAAGGCCTATTCCCACTCGATCGTGCCGGGCGGCTTGCTGGTCACGTCGTAGACGACGCGGTTGATGCCGCGGACTTCGTTGATGATGCGGGTGGCCGCACGACCGAGGAAGTTCATGTCGTAGGGGTAGAAGTCGGCCGTCATGCCGTCGACCGAGGTTACAGCGCGGAGTGCACAGACGAAGTCGTAGGTGCGGTAGTCGCCCATCACGCCGACGGTCTGGACCGGCAGCAGCACCGCGAATGCCTGCCAGATCGTGTCGTAGAGACCGGCCTTGCGGATTTCGTCGAGATAGATCGCATCCGCCTTGCGCAGGATATCAAGCTTTTCGCGGGTAATCCCACCGGGGCAGCGGATGGCAAGGCCTGGACCCGGGAACGGGTGGCGGCCGATAAAGCTTTCCGGCAGGCCAAGCTCACGGCCCAGCGCGCGCACTTCGTCCTTGAACAGTTCGCGCAGCGGCTCCACCAACTGCATGTTCATGCGCTCAGGAAGGCCGCCGACATTGTGGTGGCTCTTGATGGTGACCGACGGGCCGCCGGAGAACGAAACGCTCTCGATAACGTCAGGGTAGAGCGTGCCCTGTGCGAGGAAGCGCGGCGCGCCCTTGCCGTCGGAAGCAATCTTGGCCGCTTCCGCCTCGAAAACCTCGATGAACAGGCGTCCGATCGTCTTGCGCTTGACCTCAGGGTCGGAAACGCCGGCCAGCTGCGTCAGGAACAGGTCGGATGCATCTACGGCCACGAGCGGGATGTTATAGGCATCGCGGAACATGCCGACGACCTGTTCGGTCTCGCCTTGGCGCATCAGGCCGTGGTCGACATAGATGCAGGTCAGCTGGTCGCCGATCGCCTCATGGATCAGAATAGCGGCAACGGATGAATCGACGCCGCCGGACAGGCCGCAGATGACGCGCTCGGTGCCCACCTGTTCCTGGATCTTGCGGATCATTTCGGCCTTGTAGGCAGCCATGGTCCAGTCGGATTTCAGGCCGACGATCTTGTGCACGAAATTGGAGAGAAGCTTGGCGCCATCGGGCGTGTGCACCACTTCCGGATGGAACATCGTCGTATAATAGCGACGGCTCTCGTCGGCAGCGATCGCGAACGGCGCGTTTTCGGATGTGGCGATCACTTCGAAGCCATCCGGCAACTGCGTAACGCGGTCACCATGGCTCATCCAGACCGGATAGCGTCCGCCCTGTTCCCAGAACCCATCAAACAGCGGGCTGGATTTCTTGATCTCGACATCGGCGCGACCGAATTCGGCGGCATGGCCACCCTCAACGACGCCGCCGAGCTGGGTTGCCAGAGTCTGCTGACCGTAGCAGATGCCAAGGATTGGAACGCCGCTGTCGAACACCGCCTGCGGTGCGCGCGGGCTACCCTCTGTCGTGACCGATGCCGGGCCGCCGGAAAAGATCACGCCCTTCGGCGCCATCCTGTCGAAGGCGTCCGCGGCACTCTGAAATGGGTGGATCTCGCAATACACACCCGCTTCGCGCACGCGACGCGCAATCAGCTGCGTCACCTGGCTGCCGAAATCGATGATGAGAATGCTGTCGGGATGAGCTACCAAGGGTGTTGTCTGGGTCATGGCGAGCCTTTAGAGAAAAACTGGCTTTTGTGCAACTGCGTCAGAGCGCCAAATCGCCGCTTTCGAGGGCGTTTTCAAGCCGGTCGATGACTGCGGCAAGCTTCTCGTCGATCACATGAAGATATTCCGTCCAGTTGTCGACATGCTTCAGCTCTGCCTTGCCGTCGGAAATGCCCCGCAGACCGATCAGTGGAAGACCGAAAAGCTGGCAGCATCGCAGCACCGCAAAGGTCTCCATGTCCACCATGTCGGCTGCCACGAGATCATAGGCGGCTCCCGACACGATATTGCCGCCGGTCGAAAGCGAGGCTTCCGCAATGCCGGGGATGCGAAGCGTCATCGGAATGACCGCCGGGTGATCGAGAAACGGCGTGCGTCCCTTTTCGAAACCGAGCGGGGAGGCGTCCATGTCGCGATAGGCGACGGAGGAAACCTGATAGACTTCCGTCTGCTCGAGACTGCGCGATCCGGCGGAGCCGAGCGACACGACCAGATCCGGCAACCGGCTTTCCGCCTCCAGCCGTGTCAGCGCACGCGACAAGACGGCCGCCGCCTCCACCGGGCCGACGCCGGTCATCAGCGGCTTGATCCGGTTCTTGAGATGCGGACCATATTCGGCGTCGACCGCCATGACGAACATGACTTTTCCGCCCGCGACCGATTTGAGTTCGAAATTCATCCGACGATATCCTGCCTGCCGCGGATGACCATCATCGATGCGGTCATGGACGCAATGAGTTTTGCCGGCCCGTCACTGATCGCATAACCACGCCCGTCCGCAACGATGATCGTCGACCCCGGTTTGGTGATTTCGCCGCGAAACAGAAAGCGCTCTCCACGTCCCGGCGACAACAGGTTCACCTTGAACTCGATCGTCAGGATCGAAGCGTCAGGTGCAATCGTCGTGTAGGCGGCATAGGTGCAGGCCGTGTCGAGGGCCGCCGAAATCACGCCGGCATGCAGAAACCCATGCTGTTGGGTGAGCTTCTCGCTATAGGGCAGCTCGATCTCGATCATCGCCTGCTCGACCCGGGTGAGCTCCGCATCGAGCATCGCCATCGCGCCCTGCCGGTCAAAACTCTGGCGAATACGCTCGCGAAAATCGCCTGTTTCGAGAATGCTCATGCCTGCCCCTTTGATCGGGGCAAGGTGCCATGCCGGGCGGGTATCGGCAAGCCGGTTTGGTCTCGGCTCGTCAGTTGAGCATGACGATCGAAATATTGAGCATCGTCGCAAACGCGACCCACAGCGCATAGGGCACGAACAGCAGCGCGGCCGTGCGGTTCGGCCGCCAGCTCATGGCGATGAACAGCAGGATGAAAGCGAGCATAGGCACGATGATGGTGAGGCCGAGAACCGGGTTCTGCATCCCGAAGAAGGCCGGAGACCAGAGCAGGTTCAGGACGGCCTGCACCGCAAACACGACCAGCCTTCGAGTGTTGTTCTGGTCGTACCAGGTAGAGGCAAGCGCTGCGCCGATCATGCCGTAAAGAACCGTCCAGACCGGTCCGAAGATCCAGTTCGGCGGATTGAAGAACGGCTTGTTCAGCTGTTGGTACCATTCGCCGGGAATGTTGCTGACGCCGCTGATCACGCCGACGGCGACCGACGCGATGATGAAGAGACCGTAGACAATAGGTTTGCGCATGTACCCTCAGATAGAGCGGTTTGAGCGGCCGGAAAGATCATCCGATGCGAACGATGTGCTGGTCCCAGGCTATCCGGCTTCTTGTCTCGTTGAAACGCCCGTCATAGGTCGACACCGCGATGCCATGCGCGGCCGGTGCGACGCCCGCAGCCTCCCGCACCGTCTCCTCCTTGAGCAGTTGACCGGTCCTTGCATCCAGCGTCACCGCCGCACCGCCGACCGGTGATGTCAGGCCGACCAGCGCCTCGCGACGATTGACGGCAATCGCACCCACATAGTTGCCAAGCCGGACCGTGGTTTGTTCGGGCAGGTCGAGGAATGCGATGTCCTCGCCCTTCGAAAACCAGCCGGCAAGCGGCGGCAATGCGTTGCGCGCACCTTCCCACTGGCAGGCAAACCAGATGCGGCCACTATCGGCAATGTCCAGATGCCGTGTGGAAAGCTGGGGTAGCGCCGGCGGCATCAGGTGTTTCTGGATCAGCGCGCCGGATCTTGCGTCCAGCAGCACCAGCGACGGCTCCATACGATCGAGATTGAGCTTGGTGCGGCCGAAATCCGGATGCGTCTCGATACCGCCATTGGCGATGACCAGCACCGATCCGTCGTCGGAGACGGTCATATCGTGGGTACCGACACCATGGGCATCGAATTCGCCGATGCGGCGGAAGCCGTCGGTTCCGTCATAGACCCCGATCATGCCGCGATTGGCGTCGAAGTCGTTCTCGCTCGCGTAGAGCCTGGTGCCATCCGGCGAGAAATGCCCGTGCCCGTAGAAATGTCGCCCCTCCGGTGCCGTGATCATGACAGGCTCCGCCCGGCGTGCCGCATCGAACACCATGGCGAAGGTCCCAGGCCGTCGGGCAAACGCGACCGTTCGACCGGTCGCCTCACTGAAGGCCATGCCATGTGCCCGCGCGGGCAGGGGAACACGGTCGATGATCTCGCCGCGCTCCGACACGGTCGCAATGCCGAACGAACCATCGGGCGCACGAAAACCCGAGGCATAAACCGCGTCCGCCCGTTCCAGCGCCATCAGCGAGCCCGGTTGAAGTGCCGCGGTAAAGGCAACGCCTGCCGCCTTCAGGAAACCGCGTCGATCGATCGTTTCGCCGCGCCAGTTCATGGCCTAGTCGCCGTCTGCAAACGAGAAGCCGGAGGAAAGCCCGATCGCGCCGCCATAACCGTCGTTCAGCTTGGCGATCACGTCCTTGCCGCCGTCGAGAAGCGATTGAAGCTTCGCCTGTTCGCTGGGGTTTTCGACCGCCACTTCGATATTGGGCATGACGGTGCGGGCCGTGGCGATCATCGACTGCAATCTGGCCTGCGTTGCCGCGACGACCGGTCGGTCCTTTTCCTGCAGCAGCTCGACCATGCCCGACGTGGCGAGCAGCTTTGACAATCCATCAAGATTGCCGTGCAGGCTGTCCCAGGTGTTTTGCGAACGCCAGAACAGCGCCTGTTTCGGAAACGTCGCCTTGCCGGCACCCTTGTAGAATGTCTCGATCCGCTGGTCGCGCACGGCCTCCGCGCCATGGACCAGAATACCGAGCAATGCGGTTATCGCCTCGCCGCCTGTGCGAAAGGCTGGATTGTCGGGTCCCGGCTGTTCCCACGTCTTGGCGATGCCATCCGGCGCGTCCCAGATACCGGCCACTTCCTTTGCGACATTGGCAACGTTCTGCGCGGCTGCGGCGGCATATCGGCAGCGAAATGCATTCTCGGCCTCTAGAAGATCGCTATCGGCATTGGTGCCGTAGAGCAGATATTCGAGTGCGCCGAGACCCTGTGTTGCAACGCTTTTGGAGGCAAGCGTCGTCGGGTCCGTCGCCGTCTCGTCCTTCTTGGCAAGCACAGCCTGCACCTGCTTCAGACCGGTGCTCTTGCGGTCGGGATAAAACAGCACCCGCTCGAACCGGTTCTGCTCGATGATCGGTCCAGTGCGGACGATCTCGATCGACCCCCAGCTGACGACGAGCGCGCGGAATGCAGTTTTGACGACGTTGAGATTGGCGACTGAAGGCGCCTTGCAGAGCGCAGCACTCTTGTCGGCCACGTCCTGCGCAGACGTCTCGAAGGCATCATAGCCCGGCCGGATAAACCCGTTGACGGCCGCGGTCATCACTTTCGTGACGGCTGCTGCCGGAAGCTCGACCGCCGGCACGCTGTCGGCATCCTGCGCCTGCGCCGTTGTGGACAGCAGCAGAGCCAGGCCGGCCGCGAAGATCTTGCGCATCAGAGTGACTCCAGGAAGGTGAGAAGAGAAGCGCGATCATCTTTGGAAAGCGATGCAAAGGCATCACGTGCCTTCTCTGCCTCGCCGCCATGCCAGAGAATTGCCTCGGTCAGGTTTCGCGCCCGCCCGTCATGCAGGAAGAACGTGTGCCCATTGACGGTCTGCGTCAAGCCGATGCCCCAGAGCGGCTGGGTGCGCCATTCCCGCCCGTTCGCCACGCCCACCTGCTGGCCATCGGCAAGGCCTTCGCCCATGTCGTGCAGCAGGAAGTCGGAATAGGGCCAGATCAGCTGGAACGCATGCGCCTTGTTTCCCGCATCGCGGCGGGTCACGAATTTCGGCATGTGACAGGAAGCACAGCCCGCCTGATAAAACAGCTGCTTGCCCTTCAGCACGCCGGCATCGCCGATATCGCGTCGCGCGGGCACGGCGAGGTTTTCCGAGTAGAAGGTGACGAGCGGCAGCACTGGATCAGGTGCTTCCACAGGGCCGAGCCGCGGCTGGACACCGGTCGGCAGGGCCAGACAGTCGCTCTGCGCCTTCCTGCAGTCGCCGTGATCGAACGGATCGTCCGGCGTCGAGATACCGATGTCGCCGACGAAGGCCGATGAACTCTGGTCGCGGATGGACGCGTTCTGCGCCTTGAAGCCGAAACGGCCGATCTTCAGCTCGCCGCTCTTGTGGTCGCGCACCAGCGCGGCCTTGCCCGAAATACCGTCACCGTCCTGATCGTCGGGATCGGCGTTATCTAGCAGGTCGGCCTCGTGGATCGCCTGGATGAGACCCATGCCGATCATCGGCGGGGCCACGCGCGGCGAAAGTGTGACGTCGCCCTCCATCGGGCCAAACCCCAGGTCGCTCACCGAATAGCTGGGCTTGCGCAGAGTGACCACCTCGCCATCAGCAAGTGTCACCGGCAGGTCCTGATAGGCAATCTGCAGTCGGCCTTCGGCCTGAAGGCCGGGGACTGCCAGATCCTGCAACTGCTCGCCATAGACCGCATCCGGAAAGTTGAGCTTGCGATAATCGGCGATTGCCGCGCGTTCGTCGTCGGTCCGGGCCGGGCGGGCCAGCCGCAGGAACATCGATGTCGCGTCTGCGGCACCTTCTGGCGGATGCCCGCGGCCGTCCTTCAGGTGGCAGCTCTGGCAGGCCCGCGCATTGAACAGCGGCCCCAACCCGTCAGAGGCCTGGGTCGACGAGGGGGAAGACACCCAGAGCTTGGTGAACAGCGCATTGCCGAGCTTGAACTCCTGCTCTTCCTCGAACGTGATGTTGGCGGAAAAATGCGAGAAGATATTGCCGTTGACGCTGGCCTTGGTCGTTGCCCCGCCGCCGGCCATCAGCTCGAACTGCTCAGGCTTGGAGAAGTCCGTCGTGGCACGCGTCACGCTCTCCACCCGCTTCTGGTCTTTCGGGTTGAGATCGGTGCGCGACGTCGGAAAAATGCTGTCGCCACCGGTGGCGACGATGGGGATCAGAAACAGAGCGCCTGAAAGCAGCGGCAAAACCAGCCGAACCAGATATCCGCTGCTTTTCCCGGAAGGAAGAAGGCAGCCGCAAGCAAGCCCGTCGTCCAGCGGGTGCTGGCGACAACCTGGGGAGTGGTTATGCCCCTCCCGCGTTCGGGGAGGGGTGAATGAGGTGAAGTGTTTCATCGCAATCGCTTGGCAACCGCTTCAGCGGCTTACTGAAATACGGCTTCCGGATTGTCCAGGCTGTCGGAGCCTTCGAGATCCACCTTGCCGAGATCGAGCGACGCAACGACGCGCTCGATCGTCTTGGTCTGGTCGATCAGCCCATCGATCGCCTTCTGGACCACCGCATTGCCGTCGGCATTGTTCTCGCCGATCATCTGGTCATAGGCCTGGACCTTCTGGGCACGGTCGGCCATCGCGTTCATGGCCGCAAGCGTCGCATCCAGCTTGCCCTTCATCTCGTCGTCCAGCGCCTTGTCCTTGGCCAAGACGAGATCTGACAGCGAGGCACCGGTCATCTTGGTGCCGTCGATACGGGTATATTCTCCCGTATAGGCCGACTTGATGCCGATCGCGTCGTTCAGGTGCGAGGCATAGGTGTTGTCGGAGAAGCAGTCATGCTCTTCTTCCGGATCATGCAGCAGCAGGCCAAGCTTCATCCGCTCGCCGGCAAGCTCGCCATAGGAGAGTGAGCCCATGCCGGTCAGGATGGCGCTCAGTCCCTTCTTGCCATTGGCCTCGACGGTCCTGGCGGCCTTGCCCTTGGGGCCCCACGCCACAACCATGTCCTTCAGATCGGCAACCAGCAATGCGGTTGCCGCTTTCAGGTAGGCGGCGCGACGGTCGCAATTGCCGTTGGTGCATTCGGTCTTGCTGTAATCCGTATAGGGGCGCGTACCGGCGCCAGGCCCGGTGCCATTGGTATCCTGGCCCCAAAGCAGAAACTCGATCGCGTGATACCCGGTCGCCACATTCGCCTCGATCTCGCCGGCCTCATGCAGGCTGCGAAGGGTCTTTGTGGTGATCTTGGTCGTGTCCAGCGTCTTGCCGTTCACCTTGATCTTGGGGTTGGCAATGATGTTGGCCGTGTAGAGAGCGTTCTCGTCGCTTTCGGTGCCGTAGGAGGGGTCGACGTAATCGATCAGGCCTTCATCCAGCGGCCAGGCATTGACCTTGCCTTCCCAGTCGTCGACGGCAGAATTACCGAAGCGATAGACTTCGGTCTGCTGGTAGGGAACACGCGCCGCGATCCAGGCAGCTTTTGCGGCCTTCAGCGTTTCCTCGCTCGGATTTGCAATCAGTCCGTCCACGGCCTTTTCGAGGCTCTGCGCAGATGTCAGCGAGTCCTCGAACTTGGCATGTGCCAGCTCGGAATAATGCTTGAGCACGGCGGCCGGCTTGGTTTCGGCGCGCGCTGCCGTTAATGTCGTTGATGCGGCAAGAAGCGCCACGGCGGCGCTGAAAGCGAATTTGCGGATCATGTCCCTCTCCATTGCGGCGTCGTTTAAAACGAGGCTGCCTCAATGGCTCATCGCGCAAATCTAAACTTGTGTCAAATGATCTAGTTTAGAATTCTTTCAGGGTAAAACCGCAAGACAAGTCCCGCTCAAACCTTGCGTTGCATGCGGCAGAAAAAGAATCCGTCCGTATCGGTACTTGCGGGAGACAGTGTCACCGTCGCTGCATCCTTGGCGCGAGGCTTGGCCGCGTCGTTGCCGAAAATCTTCGCCCACTGGTCGGCTGCCGGTACAATGGAGAATTCGGGGTTCTCCTCACAGAAACGGATAGCCTGCTGGTCGTTTTCTTCCGGCAGGATCGAACAGGTCACATAAAGAAGCGCGCCGCCCGGCTTCACGAAAGCGGATGCTTCCAGAAGCGCGTCCTGCTGCTGCGCAATGCGCTCGTCGAGGTTCTTCTGCGTCAGCCGCCATTTTGTGTCGGGGCGACGGCGCCAGGTTCCTGTGCCGGTGCAGGGCGCATCGACTAGAACCGCATCGAGCTTGTTCTTGAGACCTTCGAGCTGGCGCGCATCGTCGTGAACCTGGACGTTGCGGGTACCGGCCCGACGCAGGCGCTCGATGATCGGCGCCAGCCGCTTGCGGTCGGTATCGTAGGCGTGAACCTGGCCCTTGTTGTTCATTGCCGCCGACATGGCGAGCGTTTTGCCGCCGCCACCGGCGCAATAGTCCAGCACCTGATGGTTCTCGCCAGGCTGCACGAGCTCGGCCACGATCTGTGAGCCCTCGTCCTGCACCTCGAACCAACCCTTCTGGAAGGAAAGCTCGGCGGTGATATTGGGAAGCCGGGAAGCACCTTCGCCGGCAGCGATCCGGATGCCGTTGCGGGCAATGCGCGCAGGCTTGGCACCGGCGCGGTCCAGCGCCTTGACCACCTTGTCGCGCGACGCCTTCAGCGTGTTGGCGCGCAGATCAAGCGTCGGTCGGGTGGCAAGTGCCTTTGCCTCGGCAAGCCAGTCGTCGCCGAAATTTGCTTCGAAGGAGGGTTGAACCCAGTCCGGGATGTCGCCCTGGACGTGAAGCGGCGCGTCTTCCAGCTTGCGGGAGGAAAAGGCGGCGACATGCGCTTCGGTCAAAACCGGCGGCGCGAAACGGTCGTCGGCAAAATCGGCAGTCAGGGTTTCCGGAGAATATCCCCACTGGCGAAGGAGAACCGCATAGGCCAGTGCGACGGCACTATCGTCATCCATGATGAATGCGTGGCTGAGCCGCATACGCAATGCGTCGTAGACGATGTTTCCGATTGCGGCGCGGTCGCCGGATCCGGCAAAGCGGTGCGCGAGGCCCCAGTCCTTCAGCGCGTCGGCGACGGGGCGTCTGCGTGCCTCGATATCCGCCAGTACGTCGATTGCTCCGGCTACTCGTCCGCCCAGTCGCATGTCATTCTCCGTCTCGGTTGAACCCGTGTGGGGTGGGTCGTAACCGCGAACGGTCGAAAGGGCAAGTGCAGCACGTCAGGCGTTCAAAGCTCTGGTGCCTCAGCCGTCGACGTCCTTGATGCCCTTGCCGGAGATCTTCTGGCTGGAAGCGCGGGTGTCGGCAACGATCTGGTAGCAGACCTGCGCAGTGCCCGAAGAGACCATGCCGATATCCTTGGCTGCGGCTTTCGAAACGTCGATCACCCGGCCGCGAATGAACGGGCCGCGATCGTTGATGCGCACGACGACGCTTTTGCCGTTGCGCTTGTTGGTCACGAGAACCCTGGTGCCGAAGGGCAGCGAGCGATGTGCGGCGGTCAGCTTGGCGGCGTTCATCCGCTCGCCGGAAGCGGTCTTTGATGAAAGAGCATACCAGGATGCATGGCCGCATCCGGGCGCAGCATTGGCCTGCGCGGTGCCGAGTAGTGCAAAAGCAGCAATGGCAACCGCGAGTGTCGAGCGTCGAATTGTTGTCAAGTCGGTCGTCCCCGTCCGTTTGTCCCTGCACGTTGCGTGCAGCCGGCTTAAGCGGGGCCAAAAATGGCGAAAAAGTGGGATTCGGTATCACGGAGTGTTACGCATTGTAACATTCGTGATTACATTGCGATCGATGTTGTTAATGCACCCGGCTAAGCTTTTTCGGAAGAAAAGCTTTAGAATCAGTCTCCAAGCGAAACGTCATTCCGCTGGAGCCCAGGGATAACTCGTGTTCACGAAAACAGGCAAAATTTTTTTCTCTTAAAGTCGGTCTGTTGTCTTATTTGGACCAGTTTTGGGGCGCCGCGCCCCAGGCATTAAGAATTTATGACCGGGATAATGGCTCAGGATGAAAATTCCCACCGATGAGTAGAGGAGATTTCACGCTCTCCAGCGGTCGGAAGACCACAATTCCGAGAGTGAAACATGGTAGTTCGGAAAGCGGAATTGGAAGCCGGCGGCCCTGATCTTCTCATTCGAGACGCGCTTGTTGGCGCCATAGAAGGACCGCGCCATCGGCGACATGTCGGCGGTGTCGAAATCCTGTTCGGGCGGCGGTTCGACGCCCATCATCCGGGCAGCCTCGACGATCACGTCCTGGGGCGGGCATGGCTCGTCGTCGGTGACATTATAGAGGCCACCCATCCGCTGGCTCCCGAGAAACAGCGAGGCGCCCCCGATATCCTCCACCCGTATCCGGTTGAACACCTGACCCTTCTTGATGATGCGTCGCGCGCTGCCGCGGGAGAGATTGACGAACGCATTGCGGCCGGGCCCGTAGATGCCGGAAAGACGCAGCACTGCGCATGGCACGCCGACACTGGTCGCCTGCTCGCTCCAGGCATCCTCCGTATCGACGCGCTCGATTGAGCGCCCAAGAATGGGGCTTCCCGGCGTCTCCTCGGTCACCCAGTCACCGCCATGGTCACCATAGACACCGACGGTCGAGAGATAGCCGATCCATTCGAGCTTCGGAAACAAGGCCGAGAGCTTGCCGTCGATCAGCTTCAGGAGCGGATCGCCTTCATGACCGGGTGGGATGGACTGAACCAGATGCGTCACCTCGGCCATCTCGCCCGGCAGCGCTCCATCGAACTCGCTGCCGTCGAAGATGAAGGGCCGAATGCCCTTTGCGCGAAGAGCCACGGCCTTCTCCTCGCTGCGAACCGTGCCGGAAACCGTAGCGCCTTCGGCCATGAAGGCCTCCGCAATCGCCTGGCCGGAATAGCCGCATCCGAAGATCATCACCCGCATCAAACCACTCCTGCCATCGTCCATTCGTCTTTAACCTCCGCATCATCCTCCGGCCCGCGCGCATCTGCAAACAAAGCGAACTCACCTTGCGACATCAGCCGCTTCAGCGCCCAGATCGCCATGCCGCGCACGACAGGGGACGCATCCGCTGACAGGCTGCGACACTGGTCGATGAAGCCGCGGTCACCTGAATTGCCGGCGGCGATCAGCACGTTACGCACGAAACGGTCACGACCAATCCTCTTTAC
The DNA here is from genome assembly GCF_001423425.1 of Rhizobium sp. Leaf306. GTDB lineage: Bacteria > Pseudomonadota > Alphaproteobacteria > Rhizobiales > Rhizobiaceae > Neorhizobium > Neorhizobium soli. The sequence continues at coordinate 1,125,366 of NZ_LMNX01000001.1, read as the reverse complement.
CGGCGAACCACTGAAGAAGGCGCGAAATGCTCGATCGTCCAGCGTCAGAAGAAACGCAATCGACGGTTCCTTGAGGTCCTCGCGCGCCTTCAGCTTCATTTCAGACGCGCTGGCCGCGAACTTGTTCCATGGGCATGCCGCAAGGCAATCGTCGCAGCCATAGATACGGTTGCCGATCAGCGAACGGAATTCGGGCGCGATCGGTCCCTTGTGCTCAATCGTCAGGTAGGAGATGCAGCGCCGCGCATCCAGCCGGTAGGGCGCCGGAAACGCCGCCGTCGGGCAGGCGTCGAGACAGGCGCGGCAGGAGCCGCAATAGTCCCGCTCAGCCTCGTCGAAGGCCAGATCCGCTGTCGTGAACAGGCTGCCGAGAAAAAGCCAGGACCCGTGCGTGCGGCTGACCAGATTGGTGTGCTTGCCCTGCCATCCGATGCCGGCGGCTTCGCCAAGCGGCTTTTCCATCACCGGTGCCGTATCGACGAATACTTTGACATCCTCGCCGGCACGGGCGGCAAACCGTGTGGCGATCTCCTTCAGCCGACCCTTGATCACGTCGTGATAGTCGCGGTTGCGGGCATAGACGGAAATCGCGGCCTTGTCGGGCTTCTCCAGAATGCCGCGCGGATCCTCCTCCGGCCCGTAATTCATCGCAAACATCACGATCGACCGGACCTCGGACCAGAGCGCCTTGGGATCGCCGCGACGCTCGCGCGTCTCCGCCATCCAGTCCATCGTGCCGTGATGCTCGTCAGATAGAAATGTCGTTAGCCGTTCCGGTGCTTTCGGAATGCTGTCGGGCCTTGTGATGCGACAGAGATCAAAGCCCTGGGCTGCGGCTTCCTCGCGAATGAAGGCAGCCAGCTTCTGCCGACGCCGGTCGGCCCGAAGGTCGACCTTCTCCTGGCTCAGGTCGTGGTCCGGCTCAGAAATCAAGGTCCGCATAATGCGATACCGGAGTGAGGCCGCGAATGCGCTCGGACAGCAGCGGACGGAAGGAGGGGCGGGATTTGATCCGCTGGTACCAGTCCTTGGCGATCGGGATTTCCGACCAGTCGATTTCGCCGAGATAATCGAGCACGGAAATCGAGGCGGCGGCAGCAAGGTCCGCATAGCTCAGGCGCTCGCCGGCCAGCCACTGGCGCGAGCCGGCAAGCCAGGCAAGATATTTCATGTGCTGGCGAATATTGGCGCGAGATGTCCGCAGCACTTTCGAATCAGGTGCACCGCCGCCCTGAGCCGCGGTCATCTGCAGCTTGTAGACCCGTTCGCGCGTCAGCGGCCGGGTCACGTCCTGCTCCATCTTGATCAGGAACCATTCCGTCAGCCGGCGTATTTCAGCGCGTTGCCACGGGTCTTCGGCAAGCAGCCGGCGGTCGCGCTTCAGCACGCCATGGGTCTCGTCGAGAAATTCCATCAGAACCGACGGACCGCACAGAACGCGCATATTGTCGTCAACATAGACAGGCAGGGTCGCCGCCGGGTTGAGCGTGAGAAACTCGCGGCGTTTCTCCCACGGCTGCTCCTCGACAAGATCCGTCTGGAAGCCGTATTCGGCGAGGATCAGACGGACGAAGCGAGAGGAAGACGACATTTGATGATGATACAGGGTGGGCATCGATAAGAAAACTTCAGTTATAATGTATAGGAAAGCGGCTGCTTCGGGCGCCCGCCTGACATATGCCAGCTATATGGATTTGGTAGGGCCAGTACAAGCAGGGGCCACAAACCGCTAAGAAACGATTAAAAACCACCTCTATCGCATAGCAAAGGACTAAGAATGGTGGATCAGCCCATTATCAGCGCCCTCGTACTCGGTATTATCGAGGGGCTCACGGAATTTTTGCCCGTTTCATCCACCGCACATGTGCTGCTCGCCGGCCATTTTCTCGGTTTCAATTCTCCGGGGAATACGTTTGCGGTCCTGATCCAGCTCGGCGCCATACTGGCCATTCTCCTGGTCTATGCGCAAAGGCTGATCTCGATCGCCGTCTCGCTGCCGTCCAGTGTCCAGTCGCGCCGTTTCGTTCTGACCATACTGGCGGGTTTTCTCCCGGCCGCCGTGATCGGCGCGATCGCGCATGATTTCATCAAGACGGTCCTGTTTGAAACGCCGATGTTGATCTGCGTCATGCTGATCGTCGGTGGCTTTATCCTGCTTGCCGTCGATCGCATGAAGTTCGAGCCGAAATACCATGACGTGATGGACTATCCACTGTCGCTGGCGATCAAGATCGGCTTCTGTCAGTGCCTCGCGATGATCCCAGGTACGTCGCGCTCCGGCGCCACCATCGTCGGCGCGCTTCTGCTTGGCGCGGACAAGCGTTCGGCCGCGGAGTTCTCGTTCTTCCTCGCGATGCCGACAATGGTCGGCGCCTTCACGCTCGATCTCGTCAAGAACCGTGCGCTGCTCTCCTTCGACGACAGCGCGGTCATCGTGGTCGGCTTTCTGGCAGCCTTCGTGACGGCAGTGTTTGTCGTGCGCTCGCTGCTCAATTTCATATCGAGCCGCGGCTACGCGCCTTTCGCCTACTGGCGGATCGCAGTCGGCGCCATCGGCCTTGTTGCCCTGTTGCTCGGGGCCTGAAGGCCGCTACCCGAAAAAGAAAAAGGCGGCCATCGGCCGCCTTTGTCATATGGATCGTTCAATCACTGCTTCAGTAACGAATGGATGCAGTGCTGCAGGGATCGACGCCATAAGCAGGCGCACAATCGAGCTTGCCGGCGGCTCCGGTTTCAGGAGCCATGAACGATCCTGCAAGGATCACAAGTGCTGCACATACGAAAAAGAGGGCGATGGGTTTGCCCATGCAAATGCGCCTTTCAGAAGGGAAATATCTGTGTGTGGGTCTACGGGCCGTGTGGCTGATATTCAATAAACGTTTTTGCTAAACTGCCCGTTAACGCAAGACGGCCAATAACTGCGACCTTTGCGCCACAGAGCTTTCGGCACCTGCGCTCAAAAAAAACGACGCGCCCCGGAGAGCACGTCGTCAAGGATCCGGTAAGGATCTATGATATTGAAATCAGGCGGCCTTGCCGGAGCCCGTGTACTGGCCCTGCGGCCGGTAGCGCACGAGATAGGACGCAAGAACGGAGGTGGCCAGGGTCGGAGTGATGCCGATACCCGCAAGCGTGCGGCCTTCTTTTTCCGCAGCGTCCGAAACCACATTGTCCCGTTTCAGGAGTTCCACCTGGTCCGCCGTGATCGGCGGGGTGATCAGGGGCACCATCGAGGCAACGCTGCCGATCATGGAAGCCACGCCGAAAGGCAGCGAGAGAAGCGGCTTCTTGCGGGCGGTCACACGCATGACCGTTTCCATGCAGTCGCGCATCGTCATCACTTCGCCGCCACCCAGCTCGTAGATCTTGCCGGACGGAATGGAGCCGTCGACGGAGCGTCCCACGGTTTCCGCCACGTCTTCCACGAAGACCGGCTGCAGTTTCGTATGGCCACCACCAATCAGCGGTAGGAACGGGAACGTCCGTGCCATCGAGGCGAACCGGTTGAAGAAGCTGTCGTCAGCACCGAAAACCACTGAAGGACGCAGGATCACCGCATCCGGCAGTGCGGCTTGGATCGTCGCCTCAGCGCGGCCCTTGCTGCGGGCATAGCTCGAAGCGGAATTGACATCGGCACCGATGGCCGAAACATGGGTCAGCTTCGCGCCGGCAGCCTTGACGGCTTCGACCAGCGTCTTCACGCCGATATCCTGCACGCCGTCGAACGTGTTGCGGCCGCTTTCAAACAGGATGCCGATGCAGTTGACCACATGCGCGGAGCCTTCGACGGCTCGCAGCACGGAATCGCGGTAGCGCAGGTTCGCCTGCACCAGCGAGATCTGGCCGACATAGCCGGCGGGCAGAAGAAAGCCGGCAAGATCCGGGCGACGCACCGCGACGCGAACGCGGTAGCCGCGCTTGGCAAGCGTGCGAACCACCTGTCTGCCGACGAAGCCGGATCCCCCGAAGACGGTGACGAGAGGCGGTAGATTGTTGATGGTCATGATAAGCTCCGGGAGCCTGAAGAAGGGACGACGAAATATGGAATGCTGTTTAGCCGAATCCGGGCGACGGTGGAAGTGTTTCCGCAACCGGTTGTCGCTGTCAGCGAGCGATATCAGACGCCCTCGACCACAACCATTTCGGCATCGGCCGCTTCCTGGCGGATTTTTGCAGCGATCTGGTATGCCGGCGAGTTGTAGCAATCGACTGCAGCCTGCATCGACGGGAACTCGATCACCACATTGCGACCGCGGGCAGCGCCCTCCAGTTCGGTCATCGCGCCGCCACGAGCAAGGAAATTGGCGCCGTATTCCTCAAACGCCGGTTTTGCCGCAGCGACGTAGTCCTTGTATCGCTCGGCGTCGCGAACATCGACCCGAGCAATCCAGTAACCTTTTGCCATAATAACCTCTCCTCGATTGGGCATATTCGATTCGAGCAAATCTGGCGGGGAGTCAACATGATAAAGACCGGACAACGCGGCCGGATTGCAGCGCGCAACGCCTATTGGGCGCTCCCTTATCTCGTGCCGTTCATGCTTCTTGGCGCGCCTACGGCAAGCGCGGCATCCTGCAGCGCCGATACGCTGGAACAGCTCCGCTCGCCCGCCGAAGCGGCCACGCGCCCGATCGAAATCGATTGCGATCTCACCCTTCAGAAGAATGCCGTCATCACCGTGCCGATCGCGTTTTCCGGCAGTCGCGCGTCTGGGACGACGATGGACTGCAACGGCGCGACGCTTGATGGCACCAAGCCCAAGGCCCGCACGATCGTGATCCGTTCGGTTCAGCGCAAGGATGGCACCTGGGACACGCCCCGCGACATCCATATCCGCAACTGCACGATCAAGGGTGATATCCGCATCGAAGGCCTCGGTCACAACGGAGAGGCCGAGAAGGTCAGGGAATCCTCACTCACGCCGGGACATACGCAAAGAGCGCAGTCGATCGCGCCAAGCGATATCGTGCTGTCACAAAACCGCTTCATCGCCAATGTCGGCACGCCGGTCTATATCGCGCCCGGCGTCACCAATGTCATTGTCGAAAACTCGCGCTTCACCGGCAAGACGGTCTCGGCCGTGATTTATCTGGATGCGGAATCGGCCCGAAACCGCGTCATCGGCAATACATTCGAAACATCAGCCAGCCAGCGCGAGATCATCGCAATAGATGGCTCCGCGGAAAATCTCATCGAGAAAAACACGTTCGTGAACCCGGTAAAGGGCGGCGTGTTTCTGTACCGCAATTGCGGCGAGGGTGGCACGATCCGCCACCAGGCGCCTCAACGCAACGTCATCTCCGGCAACAGCTTCCGCTACAAGGACTGGCTTGCCATGCCGGCGGTCTGGCTCGGCAGCCGGCAAGGCGTGCGCAAATATTGCATGACACGGCCAACGGCGTCGTTTGGCAGCGGAGCCAGCCCGCTCGATTACGCGCAGAACAACCGGGTCACCGGCAACCGCCTGTCGGGCGGCGTCGCCACCTTCGTCCTCAACAGCGACGCGAACAATGTCGTCTCGGACAACCGCTGATCCGGATCAAGCGTCGTCTGCAGGTCAGAGCGCCGCCTGCATCTCCGCGAGGATAGCCTGCGCGGCCGCCTTCGGGTCGGCTGCCTGGACGATCGGGCGGGCAACGACAAGGTGGCTGGAGCCTGACTTCAGGGCATCGGAAGGTGTCACGACACGTTTCTGGTCGCCGGCATCGGAGCCGGTCGGACGGATGCCGGGGGTGACCACCGCCATGTCGGCTCCGACGATCGCTCTGACGGCGGCCGATTCCTCGGCCGAGCAGACGATGCCGCCCATGCCGGCCGCACGCGCCTGTTCGGCGCGGCGTGCCACCAGCTCGCCCGGTGTCTGCGCATAGCCGGCTTCGATCATATCGGCCGCATCCATCGAGGTCAGCACGGTAACGCCGAGCAGGCAGAGATCGGAACCCTTGGCTGCTTCGACCGCGGCGCGCATTGCCTTCGGATAGGCATGCAGCGTCAGCATGGTCATGCCCATCTTGGCGATATTCTCGACGCCCTTGGCGACCGTGTTGTCGATATCGAGCAGTTTCATGTCGAGAAAGATCTGCTTGCCATCCTCTGCAAGCTCGCGGGCAAATTCCAGTCCGCCGGCAAAGGCCAGCTGGTAGCCGATCTTGTAGAAGGAGACGGTGTCGCCAAGCGTTGCCACCATCTTTTCCGCTTCGGACACGGTCGGGATATCAAGGCCCACGATCAGCCTGTCACGCGCTTGCATGTCTGTCAGTCTCCCTTCCATGTTTCGATCGGGGTCCAGTCGCATGTGACGGCGCGATCCGCAAGGGTGAAGCGGAACAGATTGCCACCGCCACCCGGCTGATCTTCCGTGCGGGATATGGCCGATCGTTTCAGGTGACATTTCAGGAGCGTGCCGACGCCGCCATGACCGACAAAGGCGATCGGCACCGCGGGATCGTGGCCCGCCAGAATGGATTCGACCAAAGACACGATCCGCGCCTGCGCATCCGCGGCGCGCTCCCAGCCTTTGAAGCTCTCGGTCGGGTTGGCGAAAAACCAGTCGGCTGCCGCCTCGAAATCAGGCGGCGCCAGAAAGCCTGTCGCCGAGCGATCGTTCTCGTGCAGTTCCCCGATGATTTCCGTCTTGAGACCGACGGCCGCAGCCAGGATGTCGGCGGTCTCGATTGCCTTTGTCTCGTCGCTCGAGACGATGCGCCCGAGCTTGGATACCCAGCCGGATGTCGCCGCCTGTTCGGCGCGCAGGCGACCCGTGTCGGACAGGCCCCATTGCGGCACCGGCACGTTGGGGTCGATCCGGACCTGCGGATGCGTGATGTAAATCCCAAATGTCATGTCGGAGAAGGTCCGGACGCTAAGCTCGCGTATATGTCCATAGCTGCGCCGGCGGAATGTTGCGCACCACGAAGTCATAGTGCTTGATCTTGTAGCGCTCTGGCTTGGCGATAATAGGCGAAACCGGGCTGTAGGTGATCTGCATCACCGGGCGTCCCGGCGGGACGCGGTCGAGAAGATCTTCCAGAAGTTCGATGCGGCGTTCCATCGGAAAGCTCAGCATCGGAATGGCGCAGATCACGCAGTCGAATTTCTGGTGTTTCAACGTGTCGAGCGTGCGATCCAGATCGAACGCGTCGCCATTGATGAAATGCACGCCTTCGAATGTCTTCATCAGATGCTGGTAGAAATCGGTCGAATACTCGATCGAAACAAGGTTCTGAGGCTCGATGCCGGTTTTCAGGATCGCCTTGGTGATGACGCCGGTGCCTGGTCCGAGCTCGAGAACCGGCAGGCCAGAACTTGTGTCGATGATGCTCGCCATCCGCTTGGCAGTGACTGAGGATGTGGGGATGATGGCTCCGACCTGTTTTGGACCGTCGATCCATCCCTTGAAGAAACGGATCTCCTCGTCAAACTTCCGGCCGAGCCGTTCCTTCAAACGCAGTTCCATCAGGTCGTCCCCTCCAGTTTCATCCAATGTGAACCGTTTTGCCGCAAACACAAGATGAAATGTCGCAAGCGGAATACGGCACAAAAAAGGCGGCTGGGGTTAACCGAGCCGCCTGGTAAGATGCTATACGCGCATCGGCATCAGCACATAGAGCGCATCGTCGCCCGCCGTATCACGAACCAGCGTCGGTGACCCCGCATCCGCCAACATGAAGATCGCGTCGTCGCCGGAAAGCTGGGCGGTGATGTCGAGCAGATATTTGGCGTTGAAGCCGATTTCCATCGCGTCATATTCGTAGCCGACGGCCACTTCTTCCGTGGCGCTGCCGGAATCCGGATTGTTGACCGTCAGCATCAGCTGCCCTTCGGACAGCGACAGCTTCACGGCACGTCCGCGCTCCGAAGAGATGGTCGAGACGCGGTCCACGGCCTTGGTGAAGCTCTGGCAATCGACGCGCATTTCCTTGTCGTTGCCGGTCGGGATGACGCGCTGGTAATCGGGGAATGTGCCGTCGATTAGCTTCGATGTCATGACGATGCCGCCGATCGAGAGGCGGATTTTGGCATCCGAAACTTCCACCGTCACGAAGGCTTCCGGATCATCGACCAGCTTCTGCAACTCGCCCACGGTCTTGCGCGGCACGATGATGCCAGGCATGCCTTCAGAGCCGGATGGCGCCTTGAGATCTGCACGGGCAAGGCGATGGCCGTCGGTTGCGACGGCACGCAGCTTCAGGTCGCCACCGGCCTCGATCGTGTGAAAGAAGATGCCGTTCAGATAATAGCGGGTCTCTTCGGTCGAGATCGCAAACTGCGTGCGATCGATCAGCATCTTGAGATCGGTCGCCTTCATCTTGAATGTATGGCTGAAGCTGCCGGCGGTGAGATCCGGGAAGTCCGTTTCCGGCAGGCACTGCAGCGAGAATTTCGAACGGCCGGACTGCACGGTCATCGTCGCGCCGTCGGCGCTGGTGGCAAGCAGCACTTCCGATCCGTCCGGCAGCTTGCGGACGATTTCATAAAGCAGATGCGCTGGCACGGTCGTGGCGCCGGACTGTTCCACCATGGCCGGTGTCGATTCCGTCACTTCCAGATCAAGGTCCGTCGCTTTCATATCCAGGCTCGCGTCGGACGCGCGCAGCAGGATGTTGGACAGGATCGGAATCGTGTTGCGCCGTTCCACGACGCGGTGCACGTGATTCAGCGACTTCAAGAGATTGGAGCGCTCAAGAGTAATACGCATGGACACTATCGCTTTCGACCGTGGCGATCCGGCTGGCCGGACCACCTGATATTCTCTGCCGGCCATTGCGCAGCCGGAACATGTGGACGGGCAAAATGGCAGACATTCGGATGCGAAAGCAAGAGCAGAACGGACCCTGCGCCATTTGAATTGCTTGTTCATACCGCACTTGCACACAGAAAACGCAACGCGGCGAAACCGGACGCGCAAAACATCGCCGGCCTCTGCTTGCCGAAGTCTGCGGCCTCGACCATAACAGGCGATGACCCTCGACCAATCTTCAGAGCAATCCACCGAAATCGCCGCCGAACCCATCAAGGGACAGCGTGGCTATCGCGTCGGCAATACGTTCATCGCTTCCCGCCCCATCGAGCCGGCGCTCTATCTCGTCGCCACCCCGATCGGCAATCTCGGCGATATCACGCTGCGCGCGCTCGAAACCCTGTCCGGCGCCGATGTGCTGGCCTGCGAGGACACAAGGGTGACCCGCGTGCTCCTCGATCGCTACGGCATCGTCAACCGACCCTATTCTTATCACGAGCACAACGCCAACGAGGCCGGGCCGAAGCTGATTGCGGCGCTCGAAGCCGGCAAGTCCGTGGCGCTGGTCTCCGATGCCGGCACGCCGCTCGTGTCGGATCCCGGCTATCGCCTCGGCCAGATGGCGATCGATGCCGGTTATCGGGTCGTGCCCATCCCCGGCGCGTCTGCCCCGCTTGCGGCCCTCGTCGGCTCGGGCATGCCGTCAGATGCTTTCCTGTTCGTCGGGTTCCTGTCTTCCAAGGACAAAGCCCGCCGCGACCGGCTTGGCGAACTTTCAAAGATCCCGGCAACGCTGATCCTGTTTGAATCTCCCCATCGCATCGCCCACACGCTCGTTTCTGCAGCCGATGTCCTGGGCGGCAGCCGGCTTGCCTGCGTCTGCCGGGAACTCACCAAGACCTACGAGGAGTTTCGCCGGGGCACACTGGCCGAGCTTGCCGCGCACTATGGAGACGGCCACAACGTCAAGGGCGAGATCGTCCTTCTGATTGAACCTCCAGCACCCGAAGAGGCGCCGTGCGAGGTTGAGGTCGATGCCATCCTGCAGGACCTTTCCAAAACGCATCCGACCGCAAAGGCTGCGACTGAAGCGGCGCGGATCACAGGCCTGCCGCGCAAGGATCTCTATCAGCGTCTGATCGCCATAAAGAACGGGACCTGATGGATCGCGATGGCACAACGGGATGAGATCGGCGCCAGACGTCGCAAGGCAGAGCGCCGCGGCCATGTCTCGGAATATGTCGCTGCTGCCTATCTCCTGCTGAAAGGCTATCGCATCCTCGCCCTTCGCCACCGCACGAAACTGGGCGAGATCGATCTCATCGCCCGCAAGCGCGATCTCGTGGTCTTTGTCGAGGTGAAGGCTAGACGATCCGAGATGCAGGCGCTCGACGCCGTCTCCTTCGCATCTCAGAAACGGATCCGGGCCGCGAGCGATCTCTGGCTGCAGAAACGCAAGGACGTATCCGGGTTATCGCAGCGATACGACATCATCGCCGTCTTGCCGGGAAGGTTTCCGCGCCATTTCCAGGATGCGTTCTAGGCCTCTGGCAGCGCAGGCCCCATCGTCGGTCCTGCTGATTATCCGGGCCAAGGTTGCCTTTCGGGGTTCGTCGTCCTACATCAGGCGGGCCAATCCTAGGGGGCTGAAGTCATGGCGAAAATTCGCAAGGTCGCATTTCAGATGGACCACATTTCCGGCATCAACATTGCCGGCGATTCCACATTCGCCATGGCGCTCGAAGCGCAATCGCGCGGTTACGAGCTGTTCCACTATACGCCCGACCGCCTGACGATGCGCGACGGACGCATCTTTGCAGCTCTCGAGCCGCTGCAGGTGCGCGACATCAAGGGCGATCACTTTACCCTTGGGGAAAAGCAGCCGACCGATCTGTCGACGATGGATGTCGTGCAGCTTCGCCAGGATCCGCCCTTCGACATGGGCTACATTACATCCACCCATCTTCTGGAGCGCATCCATCCGAAGACGCTCGTGGTCAATGACCCGGCCTGGGTGCGCAACTCGCCGGAAAAGATCTTCGTTACCGAGTTCGCCGACCTGATGCCGCCGACACTGATCTCCCGCGACCCGGCGGAGATCGCCAAGTTCCGCCATGAGCTCGGCGACATCATCCTGAAGCCGCTTTACGGCAATGGCGGTGCCGGCGTGTTTCATTCCGCCCGCGATGATCGCAACTTTACCTCGCTTCTGGAAATGTTCGGCCAGATGTATCGCGGCGAGCCCTATATCGCGCAGGCCTACCTTCCGGCAGTGCGCAAGGGCGACAAACGCATTCTTCTCGTTGACGGCGAACCGGTCGGCGCGATCAACCGCGTGCCCTCGGAAACCGACAGCCGCTCCAACATGCATGTCGGCGGCCGTGCCGAGGCGACCGATATCACGCCGCGCGAAAAGGAAATCTGCGCCCGGATCGGGCCGGCTTTGCGCGAGCGCGGCTTCATCTTTGTCGGCATCGACGTGATCGGCGATTACATGACCGAGATCAACGTTACCTCTCCGACAGGCATTCGCGAGGTCAAGAAATTCGGCGGTGCTGACGTCGCGAGCCTCTTGTGGGATGCAATCGACGCCAAGCAGAGCTGATAACCGTTCACATTTGTTCTTGTTATACAACCTGATACAATTCGCCTTCGTCTCATGCGCGAAATTGTTCACTGCATGTTCTTGAAATTCACCGTCAATCGTGCAAGCTTTCAACCTGTGGCACGGTAGGCGGGAATATCCCCACCTTAGCTTGCGCATGTGGGCGGGTCGGAATGGTCGCGCGTATCAGAACGGTAGCATTTCAGGGCATCGAAGGCATTCCGGTCGATGTGCAGGTCATGATCGGCCCTGGCAAGCTCGGCATGCATATTGTCGGGCTGCCGGACAAGGCGGTGGCCGAAAGTCGTGAGCGGGTGCAGGCAGCCTTGCACGCCTCCGGCCTCGCCATGCCGCCCAAGAAGGTCACGGTCAATCTCGCCCCGGCGGACCTGCCCAAGGAAGGCAGCCATTTCGACCTCGCGATCGCCGTCGGCCTGATGGCGGCGCTCGGTGCCGTGCCCGCCGATATGCTCGCCGATTATGTCGTGATCGGCGAATTGAATCTCGATGGAACGCTTGCAGCCGTCGCCGGTGCGCTTCCGGCAGCCATCAGCGCCAACGCAATCGGAAAGGGGCTGATCTGCCCGGCAGAGAGTGGCGCGGAAGCGGCCTGGGCAGGCCCCGGCGTCGATATCTTGGCCCCCCGCAGCCTGATCGCGCTTGCCAACCATTTCCGCGGCACGCAGGTCATGTCGCGCCCTCAACCGGCCGTGCGCGCACCGCCCGCCAATCTGCCTGACCTTGTCGATATCAAGGGCCAGGAAAGCGCCAAACGCGCGCTCGAAGTCGCGGCTGCCGGCGGCCATAACCTCTTGATGGTCGGTCCGCCCGGTTCGGGAAAATCGATGCTCGCCGCCCGGCTTCCATCGATATTGCCGCCGCTATCGGCCACCGAACTGCTCGAAGTCTCGATGATCCACTCCATCGCCGGCCAGCTTTCGGGCGGAAAGCTGTCGGATCGGCGGCCCTATCGCATGCCTCACCATTCCGCCACGATGGCGGCACTGGTCGGCGGCGGTCTGCGCGCGAGGCCCGGAGAAGCCTCACTCGCGCATCACGGCATCCTCTTTCTCGACGAGTTTCCGGAATTCTCGCCCCAGGTTCTCGATGCGCTTCGCCAGCCGCTGGAGACAGGCGAATGTGTCATCGCCCGGGCCAATCACCGGGTGTCCTATCCGGCCAGCATCCAGCTCGTTGCCGCCATGAACCCGTGCCGTTGCGGTATGGCGGGCCAACCGGGGCATAGCTGCGCCCGAGGTCCGCGCTGCGCTTCGGATTATCAGGCGCGTATCTCCGGCCCGCTCATGGACCGCATCGACATCCGCATCGATGTCCCGGCCGTCTCCGCAAGCGATCTAATCCGCCCGGCGCCGGCAGAACCGAGTGCCGGCGTGGCAAGGCGGGTGGCGGCCGCACGCGACAGGCAAAGAGAGCGCTTCGAAGGCGAGGGCCAGTACACGGTTCTCACCAACGCGCGCTGCTCCACCGCCATGATCGAGAAATTCGCCGAGCTCGATGCGGGAGGGCTGCAATTGTTACGCGACGCGGCGGAAAAGCTGAAATTCTCCGCCCGCGGCTATCATCGGGTCTTGCGGGTGGCGCGGACGCTGGCCGATCTCGACGCGAAGGATGGTATCGGCAGAATTCACCTCGCCGAGGCGATCTCCTACCGCATGGCCGGGGAGCGCCCCACGGTATCCGCCTGATTGACCTAGATCGGTGTCACAGGATTCCGGCAGACGTCAGACGCCGGTGGATCCGAACCCGCCGGCGCCGCGTGCCGTCGCACTTGCCTCGGAAACTTCGACGACCTGCGCCTGGACAACGGGCGCGATCACCATCTGCGCGATCCGCATGCCGCGGGTAATGACGAAGTCCTCGTCGCCCAGATTGACCAGCAAAACCTTCACTTCGCCGCGGTAGTCGCTGTCGATCGTGCCCGGCGTGTTGAGGCAGGTGATGCCGTTCTTGAAGGCAAGCCCCGAACGCGGGCGGATCTCCACCTCGAACCCGGCGGGGATCTCGAACACGAGACCGGTCGGCACCAGGGCGCGCTTGCCGGGTGCGATGGTCAGCGGCTCGCCATCGGTCACGGCGGCACGCAGGTCCATGCCGGCAGCGCCTGATGTTTCGTAGGCGGGCAGATCGAGGTCCTGCCCGTGCGGAAGACGCAGGACATTGAGGACGGGTGAGGAGGGGGCTCGAATGGTCATTGGCCATTACTTTGCGCCGCAGCGCGGCAGGTCAATTGCAATGGCGGGCTTTAGTCGCTAGATACCGCGGCAATTCACAGGATATAAAAGATGGCCGAAACCATTGCAGAGGCGGTCTCCCGCCGCCGCACATTCGCGATTATTGCGCATCCGGACGCGGGCAAGACAACGCTGACGGAAAAGCTGCTTCTGTTCGGGGGCGCCATCCAGCTCGCCGGTGAGGTCAAGGCCAAGAAGGATCGCATCCAGACGCGGTCCGACTGGATGAAGATCGAACGCGAACGCGGCATCTCGGTCGTGACGTCGGTGATGACGTTCGAATATGCCGACAAGGTCTTCAACATTCTCGATACGCCCGGCCACGAAGACTTCGCGGACGATACCTATCGCACGCTGACGGCGGTCGATGCGGCGATCATGGTCATCGATGCTGCCAAGGGCATCGAGCCGCGCACGCTGAAGCTGTTTGAAGTCTGCCGCATGCGCGACATTCCGATCATCACCTTCATCAACAAGATGGACCGCGAAAGCCGCGACATTTTCGAAGTCCTCGACGAGGTCGAGGAGAAGCTTGCGCTGGATACGGCGCCCATCACCTGGCCGATCGGTCGTTCCAAGAGCTTCTGCGGAACCTACCACCTGGCCGATAATCGCGTGCGTGGTCCAGACAGCGAGGACGCGATCTCGGTCAACGGACCGCAGGCCGTCGCCGACCGCCTGCCGGAAAACGAACGCGCGGCCTTCGTCGAGGAAGTCGAACTGGCGCGGGAAGCCTGCCGCCCGTTTGACAGGAAGGCCTTTCTCGAAGGTCAGATGACGCCGGTTTTCTTCGGCTCGGCGCTGCGCAATCTCGGCGTCCGGGATCTGATCACCGCACTGGCCGATTTCGCGCCGCCGCCGCGTGACCAGGTCGCCGATATCCGCACCGTGCATGCAAGCGAAGACAAGATGACGGCCTTCGTCTTCAAGATCCAGGCCAACATGGATCCGAACCATCGCGACCGTATCGCCTTTGCGCGTATCTGCTCAGGCAAGCTGGAGCGTGGCATGAAGGCAAGGCTGGCGCGGACCGGCAAGCAGATGGGCCTCACGGCGCCGCAGTTCTTCTTCGCCTCGCAGCGTCACATCGCCGATACCGCCTTTGCCGGTGATGTCGTCGGCATCCCCAACCACGGCACGCTTCGTATCGGCGATACGCTGACGGAAGGCGAAAATCTCGTCTTCCAGGGCGTTCCGAACTTCTCGCCGGAAATCCTGCGCCGCGTGCGTCTGGAAGATGCGATGAAGGCGAAGAAGCTGAAGGAAGCCTTGCAGCAGATGGCAGAAGAAGGCGTCGTGCAGCTGTTTTCCCCGGAAGACGGATCGCCTGCCATCGTCGGCGTCGTCGGCGCGCTGCAGCTCGACGTTCTCAAAGAGCGGCTGTTGGGAGAATATACGCTGCCGGTCTCGTTCGAAATGTCCCGCTTCTCCGTCTGCCGCTGGATCTCGTCGGATCAGCCGGTGGAGCTTGATAAGTTCCTGACCGTCAAGCGCGGCGACATCGCCCGCGATCTCGACGGCGATCCGGTCTTCCTGGCGCAGGACTCGTTTTCGCTGCGCTACGAGTCCGAACGCTTCCCGGCCATCAAGATGGTCGCGATCAAGGAATATCACGTCGCCAAGGCGGCGTGATTTCAATCCACTGATAGCTCCGACCTGCCGCTGGTGAGGTCGGAGATCAGCCTTGAGATGATGTCCTGCTCGGCTTCCGGTATCTGGATCCGCAGCTCGGCACCTGTATCTGTGAACACTTCCTCGGTGATCTTCACGTCCTCGATCGACTGCAGCCGGGCTTTCGTTCTTGCGAGGTCGGAAAACTCGATGCTGACGGCACCCATCAACGACGGCTTGACTTCAATAAGCGGGGCCCCCCTCAGACAGGCGGCCGCCGTGCCGCCATAGGCACGCACCAGGCCACCGCTGCCGAGTAGGATGCCGCCGAACCAGCGGGTCACGATGACGACCGCCTTGTCCAGCGACTGCCCGTCCATGGCCGCCAGGATCGGCTTGCCCGCCGTCCCGCTCGGCTCGCCATCATCGGAAAAGCGATAAGCTGATCCAATCCGCCAGGCCCAGCAGTTGTGAGTGGCATCTGTAACGCTTTGCAATGCGATAGCGTCTTTCGCTTCACCCTCGCTCGCGACGGGAACCGCGATCGCCAGAAAGCGGCTCTTCTTGATAACCTGCTCGAATGTGGCCGGCTGCTCTAGCTGAAACATGGTCTCAGCATTATCGCCGCCGCATCGCGAAGGGAAGTGGGGCGCACGCTCAGCCGAAATCGACGGCCGTCGTGTTCGATCCGCACACCAGCACGCAAACGCGCTCACCCGGTTGCGGACGGTATTTGCCCGACAAGACAGCCGCAAACGCTGCCGCACCACCCGGCTCGGTCACCAGCCGTGCGCCGGACCAGAGCGCCTTCTGCGCGTTCAGAATGTCCTCGTCGGTCACGAGAACCGGCGGCTCGATGAATGCCTGGGCCACCGGAAACATCAGCTGCCCGACCTGCCTTGGCGCAAGCGAATCGGCCGCGATACCGCCCGCCGGCGCATCCACGGGGCGGCCTGCCTTAAAGGCGTCGTAAAGCGTCGGCGCGCGGTCGGATTCGACGGCGACGATCTTCACCCGGCCGCGCATCCAGGATGCGATACCGCCGATCAGTCCGCCGCCGCCGACAGCCACCAGCAACGTCGTGATATGCGGCAGGTCTTCCTCGATTTCCTTGCCGAGCGTACCTTGTCCCGCCAGCGTTTCCGCCTGGTCGAACGCATGCACGGCCATCGCCCCGGACTGCGCGACATACTTCTCGCTGGCAGCAAGCGCATCCGCATAGCGGTCGCCGCCGATCACGAGCTCTGCGCCGTAGGAGCGGATAAGATCTATCTTCGCCTTGGAGGCGACGCTTGGCACAAAGATATGCGCGGGCACACCGAGTTTGCGGGCCGCATAGGCAACCGCTGCCCCGTGATTGCCGCCGGATGCCGCAACCACACCCGCCGCCTGCACCTCGCGGCCAAGAAGATTGGTAAAGGCGCCGCGGACCTTGAACGAACCGGAATGCTGCAACTGCTCGAGCTTGAGATCGACTTGGCATGGTTCGGCCCCGAAATCCTGCATGTCTACCCGCATCGTCGGGGTGCGGCGGATATGCGGACGGATCAGGGTTTCGGCTTCGGCAATATGTTCTGCTGTGACTGCGACCGGCATGAAGACCTCGAAATGAATTGGCATCAATCCGCAGGTCGCGAAATGATGAAAAGGCAATGGGATCTATTCAGCGCATTGGCGGCGGCCGGTCAATCCGCCTCGCTCGAGGTAAGTTGAAGCCGCCCGGCATTGCGGGGCGGCTCCAGCGGATACTCAGTCCTCGATAAGGTCCTTGAGGAAGTCGTCGCACCAGCGATTGATGTCGTAGGTCAGCAGGTGGTCCATCATCATCTGCCAGCGCTGCTTGCGCTCGTCGAGCGGCATGCTGAGCCCGCGGGCGATGGCATGCGCCGTTCCCTCGATGTCGTATGGGTTGACCAGAAGCGCGCCGCGCAGCTCGCGGGCCGCTCCGGCAAAGCGTGAAAGCACCAGCACGCCCGGATCTTCCGGATCCTGCGCCGCCACATATTCCTTGGCGACAAGGTTCATCCCGTCGCGCAGCGGCGTCACGAGGCCGATCTTCGCCAGCCGGTAGAGCCCGGCAAGAACCGGGCGCGGTACCGATCTGTTGATGTAGCGGATTGGCACCCAGTCCACTGTGCCGATCGCCCCGTTCACGCGGCCAGCCTGTTCGGCGACCATGCGCTGCATCTGCTCGTACTCAGGCACTTCGGACCGGGATTTCGGCGTGATCTGCAGATAGGTCACCTTGTTGTGGTGATCCGGATTGGTGGCGACAAACTGCTCGAAGGCGTCGATACGCTGTGTAATGCCCTTGGAATAATCCAGGCGGTCGACGCCGATGATGAGGTCCTTGCCCTCGACGCTCTGGCGCGCCTTGCGCACCATCGCGTTCTTTTCGGCCTTGATCGCGAATTTGGAAAAGATCTCGGTCTCGATCGAGATCGAATAGGCGCCGCCCTTGAAGGTGCGCCCGAAGGTCGAGAACTTCTTGCCGCCGTCGATCCGCTCGCCGATCCCTTCGCGCACCAGCCCGCCGCCGAAATTGTCCAGATCGAAATCCGTCTGGAAACCGACCAGGTCATACTGCGAAAGACCGCGCATGATCTGCTCATGAACCGGCATGGTGAACAGCACGTCGGCTGGTGGCCACGGGATATGCAGGAAGAAGCCGATCTTGTTCTTGAAGCCCATCTGGCGAAGTTCGGCTGCCAGCGGGATCAGGTGGTAGTCATGCACCCAGATGATGTCGTCTTCCTTCAGAAGCGGCGCAAGCTTCTGCGCAAAGAAGCGGTTCACCCGGAAATAGCCGGCCATTTCCTTGCGACCGTATTCGGCCAAGTCCATCCGGTAATGGCAGATCGGCCAGAGCACCCGGTTGGCAAAGCCGTGGTAATATTCCTCGACGTCGGTGTCGGTGAGATCGGTCAGCGCATAGGTGATCGCGCCATGCTCCTGCATCTCAAGCGGGCCGGGTTCCTCGTTGCCGCTGGAATTGCCGGACCAACCCATCCAGATGCCGCCGCGTTCCTCAAGGGCTGCCTGCAGGGCTACGGCAAGGCCGCCGGCAGGTGCCGCACCGGTCTTGTCCGGAACGGTGACGCGGTTCGATACGACCACTAGACGGCTCACGATATTTCCTTTCGAAAATGCATTCTCAAATCAGTTCAGGCTACGGCAAGCTTGGCGATCAACGCGCGCAGTTCGGCGGCCGATCCCAATGTTGCCGACGCGACGGTGTCGGCCGCGATATCGGAAATACGGATCGAGTGGCCGCCCAGCTTGTTGGCAACCCTGAACATCGCTTCATCAGTTACATCGTCACCGATCGCGATCGGCAACCGGCCGGCAAATGGCTCTTCGCTGAGAAAAGCCCGCAGCGCATCGCCCTTGCTGGCGCGGGCAGGGCGGATTTCCACCACCATCTTGCCCCGCTGCAGAGTGAAGTCGGATCCTGCCCGCTCGCGATAGCGTTCCATCGCCGCCTCGACTTGCCCCTGGAATGTCGGCGCCTGTCGGTAGTGGGCAGCCACGGCGAGACCCTTGTCCTCGACAAGAACGCCCGGCCAGGCTGCTGCTTCCTCGGCAAGGCTTGCTTTCAGCGCCTCGAAATCAGGACCTGGCGTTACCCGCTCGATCGCTCCCGACATCGATCGTCTTTCCGCCCCGTGCAGGCCGGCAATCGGAAAGACATGCGGCTTAAAAAGCTGATCGGCGTAGGGCAGAGCCCGACCCGTTACCAGCGCCACGGCACCGCTCAGTTTCGCGGAAAGCCGGGTCAGATTCTCGGCCAGATCGTCAGGCACGACGATACCATCAGGCGTATCCGCGATGTCGATCAGCGTGCCGTCAATATCGAAGAAAACTGCCCATTTCCCGGGCTGGTTCAGCACTTCGTGCAGAATGTCGGTGCCGTCAGATGTGTTCGTATGCGCGTCGGCGCTCGATTTTGTATCATCAACCATGCAGCTTCATTTAGGCTTTGAAGCCGCCGCGACAACAGGCTGAGGCAACATTGCGTTGCAAAACGTGATGGGGAAGGGGCCACAAAACTGTCATGGCGGCCCATAATTCATGTTTCATTAACCCTATTTCGAGACGCTTGATTTTTAGCGGTTCCGTGCGTTTGCAGGCAAAAGAGTGGAGCAGATAGACAGATGTGTCGTTGGGCAGCGTATCGGGGCGAACCGCTTTATCTGGAAGAACTGGTTTCTTCGCCCGCCCATTCCCTGATCGAGCAATCCCACTGTGCGACACGCGCAAAGACCGCCACCAATGGCGATGGGTTCGGCATCGCCTGGTATGGCGACAGGCCTGAGCCCGGCCGCTACCGGGACATCCTTCCGGCCTGGTCCGACTGCAATCTGCGCAGTATCGCACGGCAGATCCGCTCCCCGCTGTTTCTTGCGCATGTTCGCGCCGCAACGACAGGCGCCACCCGGCGCGACAACTGTCACCCCTTCGTCCACGGCCACTGGTCCTTCATGCACAATGGCCAGGTCGCGAGCTTCGAAGCGATCCGCCGGCCGCTCGAAAGCCTGTTATCGGACGAACTGTTCTCGGCCCGGACCGGATCGACTGATTCCGAACTTCTCTTCCTGCTGGCGCTGCAATTCGGCATGGATACCGATCCCTTGGGTGCGATGGAAAAGGCGATCGCCGCCGTCGAAGACATCTCGATGGAACGGCTTGGCACGGCACTCGTGCGCTTCACCGCATGTTTTTCCAACGGCCGCCAGCTTTATGCGGTGCGATATGCCACGGATCACAAGCCACCGACCCTCTATGCCGCACCGATGACGGGCAAGGGGTCGGATGCGGATGGATCAAAGACCGGTTACTGCCTGGTGTCCGAACCTTTGAACGACGAGGCCGATACCTGGGTAGAAATTCCAGACGGCAGCGCCGTCAAGGTCTGCCCGGATGGCATGCAGGCACTGCTCTTCCAGCCGCAGGCGCTGTCGAAGGCCGCGTGATCCTCATGCGAGCCGGGCCGCTATCAGCTCGGCGAGCCGCATCGCAACCTCGTCCTTGCCGAGATCGGGCCACGCATCGATCGCGGTCTCGCTGATGATCTTCACCTGATTGCGCATGCCGCCCATGACGCCGGTCTCAGGCGAGACGTCGTTTGCAACAATCAGGTCTGCACCCTTGCGCTGAAGCTTCGATCGCCCGTTTTCGTCCACATTCTGCGTCTCGGCGGCGAAACCGACGACAAGTCTGGGGCGCTTGTCGTGATGCCCAACGGTCTTGAGGATGTCGGGGTTTTCGGTCAGCATCAGCGGAGCCGGTGCTTCGCCCGGCATTTTCTTGATCTTCTGGTCGGCGGAGGAAGCGACCCGCCAGTCGGCGACGGCCGCCACCATGACGGCGATATCGGCGGGGAGACGGCTTGTCACGGCCTCGAGCATCTCGGCCGCCGTTTCCACATGCAGCGTCGTGACGCCATCGGGATCGGGGATTGTCACCGGGCCTGAAACGAGTGTCACATCGGCACCGAGTTTCGCCAGCGCCGCAGCAATCGCATGGCCCTGACGGCCGGATGAGCGGTTGGCGATGTAGCGCACCGGATCGATCGGCTCATGGGTGGGGCCGGAGGTCACGATGGCGGTCTTGCCGGCCAGCGGTTTCGGCGAAGCATCCAGCAGCGCAATCGCCGCGGCAGCGATTTGCAACGGTTCTGCCATCCGGCCGGCGCCGGCCTCGTTGCTCTCAGCCATCTCGCCAACCATCGGCCCGATCACATGGATGCCATCGGCCTTCAGTGTCTCGGCATTGCGTTTCGTCGGAGGAGCCGCCCACATTTTCGGGTTCATGGCAGGCGCCACCAGCACGGGCAGATCGGTCGCAAGAAGCACGGCGCTTGCCAGGTCGTCCGCCATTCCATGGGCCATCTTTGCCATCAGGTCGGCACTTGCGGGTGCCACGATCACGAGGTCCGCGTCGCGCGCCAGCCGGATATGGCCGACATCCTGCTCGTCCTCGCGCGAAAAAATCTCCGTATAGACATGGCCGCCCGACAATGCCCCGACGGCAAGCGGCGTCACGAACTCCTGGGCTGCCCTGGTCATGACCGGTCGCACCGAGGCCCCGCGTTCGCGCAGCCGCCGGATCAGGTCGAGGCTCTTGTAGGCCGCGATGCCGCCGGAGATGATGAGAAGGATGCGCTTGTCTTTGAGTTCCATAGCCCGCCCGCTTTCGAAGTGACCGGAAGCTAGGGTTTTGTTCTTGAACATGCAATCGTCCTGCAGCAAGAGTGGTGAAACTCCGATGAACGGCGGTCGCAATGAATGATTTCAAGTCGGTCGAACCTGCCTCAAGCCAGACCCTGATCCAGCCCGCCATCCCGATCTTCCGCATTTTCGATGTCGGCAAGGCGATGGAGTTCTATTGCGGGTTCTTAAGCTTCAGCGTCGATTGGGAGCATCGCTTCGGCCCCGACGCACCGCTCTATTGCCAGATATCGCGCAGCGGCATGCTGATGCATCTGTCCGAACATGCGGGCGATGCCTCGCCGGGTGCCCGCGTGTTTGTCCCCATCACCGGTGCTGCAGCGCTCCACAGGGAACTCAATGCCAAGGACTACGCCTATATGCGGCCGGGGCTGCACCAGGCGCCCTGGGGTTTGGAGGTTTCGGTGACGGATCCGTTCAGCAACCGCATCACCTTCTGCGAACGCGAGATCAAAGGCTAACCGGTCGGCCTAGACCAGTTCGAACAGGTTGAGCGCGATCGGGGAACGCTGTGCCTTCATGACGGCGATCCCCAGCCGCGCCACCGGTCCCGGTCCCTCGATCGGCCGGTACACCACGCCCTCGATGGCAATCTTCGTGATCGAACCCGGCACGATCGATACGCCCAGCCCTGCCGCAACCAGATTGACCACGGACGGGATCTGCGGCGCTTCCTGCGTGACGTTGAGCTCGAACCCGGCATCGCGGCAGGCGCTGAGGATATCGTCGAACAGACTGAGACCCACCGTGCGCGGAAACAGCACGAAAGGTTCTCCCGCAAGCGCGGCAATCGGCACTGTCGTGCGGCTGGCAAGCTCATGGTGCGCCGGCAGTGCGATCAGCATCGGCTCGTCCGCCAGACGTTTCAGCCTCACCGCCTTCGGGTCTTCCAACCCTGGACGGATAAAGGCGGCGTCGATCTCGCCGCGTTCCAGTTTCTCGATCAGCCAGTTGCTGTTCATCTCCGCAAGCGACAGCGCAACGCCCGGCCACTCGCTCCGGAAACGCCGGATAGCGCCCGTCACGACCGGGTTGAAGGCGGCAGACGCGGTAAATCCCAGCGCCAGCTTTCCTGTCTCGCCGCGCGCGGCACGCCGGGCAGAAAGTTTCGCAGCCTCTGCGGCCGCAAGCGAGGCCCGCGCTTCGGGCAGAAACGCTGCGCCGGCCGCAGTCAGTTCCGCACCATGCGGCACCCGGTGAAAAAGCGCTGCCCCGATCTCGGTTTCCAGATCGCGGATCTGCTGGCTGAGCGGTGGCTGGCCAATACCAAGCCGTGCCGCAGCCCGCGTGAAATTCTGCTCCTCGGCGACAGCGAGGAAATAGCGGATATGCCTCAGTTCCATCGGTATCTGTAAAACCTATCGAGAACGCCTGCGCCATATATTGGATTAATGGGAACCGACTGGCTACCTTTGATAGAGCTGAAAGGTCGAATACCCTATGCCCGCCTCCGCATCCCTGAACGCCGATTTGTCCGCGGCACCGAACGGTCAAACTCTTGCAGAAGAGGGGGAAGGGGAGAAGCTCTATCTTGTCCGCGGCACGCCTGCCTATGGGAGAGCAAGCCTCGCCTTTTTCATGTCGGGCTTTTCAACTTTTGCGCTGCTCTACTGCGTCCAGCCGCTCATGCCGATCTTCGCGCGTGACTTCGGCGTCAGTCCGGCGGCAAGCTCGCTGTCCCTGTCGCTGTCGACGGGCTTTCTGGCGGTCGCCATCTTTTGCGCCGCCGCCGTTTCGGAGCGGTTCGGCCGCCGCAGCCTGATGTTCGTGTCCCTGCTCGGCGCCTCGATCTGCACCATCGCCTGCGCCGCCCTGCCCAACTGGAACCTGCTTCTGATCATTCGTGCGCTGGAAGGCCTGTTGCTTGGCGGCGTTCCGGCGGTCGCGATGGCCTATCTGTCGGAGGAAATCGATCCGAAAGGTCTTGGCGCCGCGATGGGTCTCTATATCGCCGGCAACGCCTTTGGCGGCATGGCTGGGCGTGTCGTCACCGGGGTTCTGGCGGAATATTTCTCCTGGCGTCTGGCGCTTGTAGGCATGGGCGCGCTCGGCATCGTCGCCGCCATCGGCTTTCTCGTTCTCCTGCCGCCTTCGCGCAACTTCGTGCCGCGCAAATCCAACCTGCGCTATCATGTCGATGCGTGGCTCGGTCACCTGAACCATCCGGCACTGGCACTTCTGTTTGCCATCGGTTTCCTGCTGATGGGCGCGTTCGTCACCATCTACAATTACATCGGCTTCCGGCTTGTGGACGCACCCTACAGCCTCGATCAGACGGAGCTCGGGCTGATCTTCACGGTCTATCTGTTCGGCATCGTCGCGTCCTGGACCGCCGGTATTCTTGGAGATCGCTTCGGCCATTTCGCCGTCATGCTCACCGGTATCGTCCTGGCTTTTGCTGGTGTCGTCATCACACTCGCCACACCGCTGCCGCTGATCATTCTCGGCATCGTGCTGCTCACCTCCGGCTTCTTCATCGCCCATTCGGTGGCAAGCGCTTTGGTCGGCCGCATGGCAAAAGGCACCAAGGGACACGCCTCCTCGCTCTATCTTCTGGGATATTATCTGGGCTCGAGCGTCGCCGGCTCGGTGGGCGGCCACTTCTGGAGCGCCGATGGCTGGTGGGCCGTATCGGCCTTTACCGGGACCATGCTGGCGCTCGCGCTCGCGGCAGCACTGCTGTCGCGCAGTATCACGCAGCGAAGCTAGCTCTTCTTAGCGGACGCGTTGACGGCGGGAGCCGGCGACGTCGTCAGTTTGAAATCCGTCATTTCCTTCGGCGTCAGATAGTACAGCCGGTCCGGCGGGGTCTCAAGTGCGTGCAGCCAGAGGCCGGAGCCGATCCCCATCTCCTCCAGATGTCGCGTCACGCGTGCGGTCGTCGCCTGTGCGCCGGACATCGCCTCGTCGGCGCTCGGCCTGTTGCGGCCGCCGTTGAACACCTGGTGCACGCCGATCACCGCATCCTTTTGGGCTACCCGCGTGACACCGCCGGCAAACACGATGGGGCAGGAGGAAGCACAGAGCCCCTTGGTCACCACAAGCGTGGCAAGCTTCTTCTCGCGGATCAGCTTCGACATGGCGATCGCGTCGCCCACCGAGCCGCCGGGGGAGTTGAGCGACACCGTCTTCACATATTCGCCGCGAGCCTCGATCTCGGTCGCGAAGCGCTCTGCAGCACCCGGCTCGATCGCCCCTTCAGCCTTCAGAATGCCACCCGTCGTCAGGTTGAAGGTCATCGCCTTGCGCAGCACGTCCGCCGGGCTTGACGGCTCCACGGGCGGTGCCGCCGGGCGGCCCTCGGTCAGCGCCGGTGGCAGGACGGGATCCGTCTCGCGCATCGGATCGTACCCCGGGCTCTCGGGCTTTGCGGTCGCGATCTCGCGAATGTCGGTCACCAGGAAAATGCCGGAAATGCCGAGCATGAGATAGAAGACGCCGCGCAGGATGACACCGTCGTCGAGCCGGCGGATTGCCTCACCGATCCTCATGGCTGCGGTCCCGGCGCGTTTTCGGATCGAGACTGGTGATATTGGTATTCTCGTCGGCCTTCACCTCGTCCGCCTTCAGCTCGGCCAATCGGGCATCCTCCTGCGATGTCTCGGGCTTTTCCATGGCGGCGGTCGCCTGTTCCACGCTCATGCCGCTGGCACTGACGGCGCGCTGGACTTCGAGCGCCTGCAAAAGCTCGGCAGCGGTAATGCGCTCGGCAAACGGAAGCGGGTCCTCCTGTCTCCGGATCGCGCCATGCACGACGGCCAGGATGAACACCATCACACCCGGCAGAAGGTCGATGGAGATCGCGCCGGCCCAGGCGGGAATAAAGTCGCCGGCATATTCCAGAACGGCGCCTGCCGGCGAAAGCGGCACGAAGCGCCGTTCTCCGACAGTCGGACGCGACAGGATTTCGTCGGCAGCCTTGGCCAGCGCCTTGGATTGCGCGCTCACCGAAGCCTTCACCGTCTCCATCACCTGGTTCTGGCGGTTGACGAGGTCCGGCGCTGCCCCATCCGGCACCGGCGCAATAAAGCCGATCGCGAGATCGTCTGCCGCACGACGGATCGACGGCGCGATCGAGGTCTGCGAGAGCGAGGACACGACGCCCGTCAGCGCCACGGCCTCGGTCGAGAACTGGTCGGCGCGGGGTCCGATATCGCCCGGCGCCGAGACCAGCCCGCGCATCGCCTCAAGCCGCTTCTGGCCCTGTTCGAAAAGATCGGCCACCTGTTCGCGCGACCCGTTGATATTGCCTTCCAGCGATTTCATCTGGGCCGACATCTGGGTGAGCAACTGCACCACGCTGCCGGAGCCGGTGGTGCCGGTCAGCGAACCGGACTGGCGCTCGACACCCGCAAGCTGTGAGAACCGCTCACCGGCACGCTGGATATCCGGCAGCAGGCTCTGCGCCGCAATCGCGTTCTGGTGGGCGCGGTCAAGATCGGCCGTATAGGCTTCCACGGTTTCGGAAAGGTGCTGTTCGACGGCAGACGAACCGGCAAGTGCCGCGGCGTTGAGCCAGCTCGACATCGCCATGATCATCACGGCGCCCGCGGCCATCACCGCCAGCATCGCGGTCCGTCCGGTTCGCGAGGTGACATGCGGATAGAACCGCGCCATGTAGGACCAGAAGGCGTAGATGCCGACCGACACCGACACCGAATAGATGATCGCGGCAAAGAACACCGCCGTCGGCGAGCCGTCGAGAATGGTGCGGGCACCGAGATAGGTGTAGACGCCCGATGCCAGGGCCAGCACTGCCAGCGCAAAGCGCG
This sequence comes from Rhizobium sp. Leaf306, assembly GCF_001423425.1. Classification (GTDB taxonomy): domain Bacteria; phylum Pseudomonadota; class Alphaproteobacteria; order Rhizobiales; family Rhizobiaceae; genus Neorhizobium; species Neorhizobium soli. The sequence goes on along the minus strand of NZ_LMNX01000001.1, from coordinate 1,099,156 downwards.
TCATCGTTTCGACGGCAACAACGCCGTCCTGCAGCCGTCGGGAAGCGCCAAGCGCCATGGGCAAACTCCAAATGGCCACCTGGGGGGCACGCGAAAGGACTATATTCCTTTAAGAAAGTCTGAAGAAACCGGCGGAATAAAGGCGTATTACGCTCACGGTTGCGTGGGCTGCACGCCCTGCATGCCGAAGCCACCAAGCGCGAAGAAACCGTCGATCGCATGGATCGGCGAGATGGCGATCAACTCCGTCAGGAAGGCCTCCGACGCGAGTTCCGCCTCGATCGCCTCAACCTCCGCCGAAAGCGGCCGATCGACCGTGTAGAAGGCTGCATGGCGGCGTACGGCATCGTAGATCAGCTTGACCGCACCGCCCGGCTCGTCGCCATGGATATCCATGGCCTGGGCTGCCAGCAACGCTTCCAGCGCTGCCAGTCGCTGCAGCGCCTGAACCTGTCGCTCGAACCGTTCGATCACCAGCGGCAGGAAGGCTGCCTCGTCTTCCATACCGCCGGCCACCACCAGCGACTGAGCCGAAACCGGGTTGGTCATCGACAGCACGCGTGAGAAGATTTCCCCGGCCAGCTTGATGATTGGGCCGAAGCCGGTCGCGATCACACCATGCGGAACCAGATTGACCGGCAGATCGCGGCGCTGGCCGTTTCCAAGAAGAACGCAGCGGTTGAAGGCATTGCGTGCCGCATGCGCCATCGTCAGCGATGCCGATTCCAGGAGCACCGTAACGTCGAGCGGCAGCGAACCGCCTGACGTCAGAACCCGGCCGTCGACGATCACGGGGTTGTCGTCGGAGCGGCCCGTCGCCGCCAGTATCTTGTGGCCGGCGGTCAGCACGCTTTCAAACACCGTGCCGAACACCTGCGCGATCATACGCAGGCTCAACGGGTCCTGGATTTGCGTTGCCTTCGGCCAGTCCCAGCCTTCGGACGCGTTGCACAGCCATTTGCCGATCATCGCCTCGCGTGGCGTGCCCACATGGGTGACGGCAATCCACGGGTCGCGGGATCCGCCCATCGCACCGGAAGCGGCCATGCCTGTGGCAAGCAGCGTTCGGATGGCACAGGCGGCCGTGCGCGTCGCGTCGGCGGCGGCCGCAAAGCTGACGGAATTGACGCTGAGCGAGGCAAGGCTGTCGCGCGGCGCCATTTTCATCGGCGCGATGCCTGCCGCCGCAAAGGCTTCCGCTGCGGGCAGGCGGCGTCCCTCGAACATTGCCTCGCCGACGCCGGTCAGGACAGCACCGATCTGCCCCATCAGACCGATATCGGCGCAGCCGATCGAGCCGGTGCGCCGCACGACCGGAATGACGTCGGCCTGCAGCAGATCGAGATAGGCCTGAACCAGTTCGGTCGAGCAACCCACATAGCCCGTCAGCGCCGTGTTGACGCGCAACGCCATCGCATTGCGCACGACGCAGATCGGAAACGGTTCGCCGGTGCCGAAGTGATGGGCCCGGACGAGCCCGATATTGAAAGCGTCGAGCTCTTCCGGCGACCACGCGACGTCCTTCATCGCACCAACGCCGGTCGTCGCGCCATAGACGGGCGTGCCCTCGGCAATCGTGCTTTCCAGCACCAACCGCGCCGCAGCGACACGGGCAAGCCCTTCGGCACTGGCTGTCACGGTTACTTCGCCACGGCCGATCTTGATCAGCTCGGCAAAGCCGATCGGCTGGCCGGTGAGTTCGATTGTGATGCGGTCTGGGTTTTTGGGTGCGGCGGACATGGCATTCCTTTTTGCCCGCACACTAATTCATCCTGTCGTCCAAGGGATATCCCAGAACCTGGACATCTGATGTCGCAACGCGCCTTTTCAGACGACGGCGAAGGCGATGACGACGAGCGAGATCGCGATGATCCACAGTGCCCAGCGGCCGGAGCGGCTGTGCCGGGCTTCCGCCTTGCCGATCGCGTCTGCCGTTTCGGGATCGAAACGCAGCCCGTGTTCGCTCATGTGGACGAGTTCCCTGTGCAGGGTTTCCGTCTTGGCGGCGATCTCCGGCAATGCTTCGGCAAGCTTCAGGCCCGCCTTCATCCCGTCCTTGAGGTCGGATGCGATGCGCTTGGGGCCGAGATTGTCGCGAATCCACTGGCCGACGACCGGTTCCGCGGCCTTCCACATGTTGAAACGCGGGTCGAGGATACGCGAAACGCCTTCGACGACGACCATGGTCTTCTGCAAGAGGATCAACTGCGGCTGGGTCTGCATCTCGAACAGGTCGGTCACTTCGAACAGCAGCGCCAGCAGCCGGGCCATGGAGATGGTTTCGGCGGGCTGACCGTGGATCGGCTCGCCGATGGCCCGGATCGCCTGCGCGAAGGCCGCCACGTCGTGATGCGCAGGCACATAGCCCGCTTCGAAATGCACCTCGGCGACGCGCATATAGTCGCGGGTGATAAAGCCGTAGAGGATTTCGGCGAGAAAGCGCCGTTCCTTTTTGCCCAGCCGTCCGGTGATCCCCATGTCGACGGCGACGATCGTACCGTCCCGCTCGACGAAGAGGTTGCCGGGATGCATGTCGGCATGGAAGAAGCCGTCGCGCAGCGTGTGACGCAGGAAGGACTGGATCAGCACTTCTGCGAGCTTTTCCAGATCGTGGCCGGCAGCCCTCAGCGCCGGGACGTCGTTCATCTTGGCGCCGTCGATCCACTCCATGGTGATGACGTCGCGGCCGGTCCGCTCCCAGTCCACTTCCGGCACGCGGAAACCCGGGTCGTCCGCTGTGTTTTCGGCAATCTCGGAAAGGGCTGCAGCCTCCAGGCGCAGGTCCATCTCCATCTTGGTGGTCTGTTCCAGCGTCCGCGTCACCTCGATCGGGCGAAGCCTTCGGCTCGACGGCATCAGGCGTTCCTGCATGCGGGCAACCACATACATGCCTTCGATGTCATTTGCGAAACGCTGGCGCACGCCGGGGCGCACAACTTTCACGGCCATCTTTTTGCCGTTCACTTCGGCCGGGTGCACCTGCGCGATCGAGGCGGCCGCAATCGGCTCTTCGAACGATGTGTAGAGATCACTGATCGGGCGGCCAAGCGAGGTCTCGACGGCGGTTTTGGCAGCATCCGTGGGGAAGAAGGCCATCCGGTCCTGCAGCATGGCAAGATCGACGGCCCAGTCGACGCCGACGACATCCGGACGGGTGGCGAGAAATTGGCCGATCTTCACATAGGAAGGACCAAGCCTTCCCACGGCGCGGGTCAGCCTTTCGCTGCGGGGCTGCTTCTTCGCCCTGAAACGGGTGAGCGGCTCGAGCATGGACTTGAGAATACCGACGGCCGGCGGCAGGTCCTGTGTCGGCAGGGCCGAAACCACGCCTTCGCGGACAAGAACCCAGCCGACACGGGCGAGCCGGAAATAAGCGCCGATCGTGCTCATCGCTTCAGAGCTTCCAGCCGGAATGCAGGGCGGCTATCCCGCCGGTATAGTTGGTGTAGCTCACGCGCGAAAAACCGGCAGTCCGGATCATCGCTGCGAAATTCTCCTGGTTGGGGAATTTGCGGATCGATTCCACCAGATACTGGTAGGGCTCGGAATCACCGGTGATCATTTTGCCGAAACGCGGGATCGCCCGGAACGACCATTCGTCGTAAAACTTGTCGAGCAGCGGAAGTTCGACTTCCGAAAATTCCAGAACCAGCAACCGTCCGCCACGCTTCAGGACGCGAAACGCTTCAGACAGCGCCACGTCGATGCGCGGAACGTTGCGGATCCCGAAGGCGACCGTATAGGCGTCGAAGGAATTGTCCTCGAAGGGCAGGGATTCTGCATTCGCCTCGATGAAATCGAGATTGCCCGACAGCTTTTTCTTCTGCGCCCGCTCGGCGCCCACGGCCAGCATCGAGCCATTGATATCGAGCACCGTCGTATGGGCCTTGAGGCCCGACGCCTCGACGATGCGGAATGCGACGTCGCCGGTGCCGCCGGCCACATCCAGCGTCCGGTAGCTTGCATCCTTGCGCGGATTGAGCGCGGTAATCATCGCGTCCTTCCACACCCGGTGCATGCCGGCCGACATCACGTCGTTCATCACGTCGTAACGCTTGGCGACCTTGTGGAATACGTCGTTGACGAGGCCCTGCTTTTCCCCATCGGCCACCTGGCGGAAGCCATAGGAGGTTTCCATTCCGCCTTCGGCGCGGGTGCGGGCTTCGGTCATGGGCAGCTCCTCGGTGTCTCTATCCAGGCGGACCATAGCGAAACCGGTTTCCGGACGCTATGTGGTGGATTACCGCCCGGTCTATAGAGCACCGGCGGCATCGTTGAAACAGGAAGTTAGGTAGACCATGCCCGAATTGCCAGAGGTCGAAACCGTTCGTCGCGGCCTTTCTCCGGCCATGGAGGGAGCAAAGCTTGCAAGGCTGCAGCTGAACCGCACCGATCTGCGCTTTCCGTTCCCGGAAAATCTTGTCGCCGCAGTCGAAGGCCGGCAGATCATCGCGCTGGGAAGACGCGCCAAATACCTGCTGATCGACCTCGAAGACGATCTCACCATCATTGCCCATCTCGGCATGTCCGGCTCGTTCAGGGTCGAGGAAGAGGCGCTTGGCACATTTCATCATCCGCGCTCCAAGGACGAGAAGCATGACCACGTCGTCTTTCATCTGGAGCGTGGCAACGAGACATTGAAGGTCATCTATAATGATCCGCGCCGTTTCGGCTTCCTGCATCTGGCAAAGCGCAGCGAGCTCGATCTCTACCCGGCATTTGCGCAACTCGGTCCGGAGCCGACCGGCAACGCGCTCGATGCGGAGTATCTCGGCAAGCGGTTTTCCGGCAAGGCGCAGCCATTGAAGAGCACGCTGCTCGATCAGACCGTGATCGCCGGTCTCGGCAATATCTATGTCTGCGAAGCGCTGTGGCGCGCGCACCTGTCGCCGAAGAGGGCAGCGGGCAGCATCGTCACGCCCAAGGGCCGGCCGAAGAAGGAGCTGGTGCTGCTGACGGAAGCGATCCGCGCTGTCATTGCCGATGCGATTGCAGCCGGCGGCTCGTCTCTGCGCGACCATATCCAGACGGACGGCTCGCTTGGCTATTTCCAGCATTCCTTCTCTGTCTATGACCAGGAGGATAAGCCCTGCCGCACGCCGGGCTGCGGCGGCACCGTTGCTCGTATCACCCAAGCCGGCCGCTCCACCTTCTACTGCCCGCGCTGCCAGAAGTGATCAGCCGTTGCAGGCGATGTTTGAAGGCGCGTCCCTATCAGGAGAGTGGGAGGGGTTATGGTCGCGAAAAGGACGCGGGACTTCGCCAAACGGCAAATTCAGCGGCACCCTTCATGCGAATCCGCGTTGACGAGGCGCGCTATACCGGTTATATGCCCGCCCACAGTTGGGAAAGCCTGATCGACGGCTTCCTCTATTGCTCCCGAATTGCTGGATTGATGGTCGCAGGACCTACGCGGCAACGGCGGAGTTTTGGTTCGAATTCGTAGAGAGGCATGATATGGCCAATACAACTTCGGCGAAAAAAGCGACCCGCAAGATCGCTAGCCGTACCGCAGTCAACAAGTCCCGCCGCTCGCGCGTTCGTGGCTTTATCCGCAAGGTTGAAGAAGCGATCGCAACGGGTGACGTATCCGTCGCTGCTGCTGCTCTGAAGGCAGCTCAGCCGGAAATCGCACGCGCTGCAACAAAGGGCGTCCTTCACAGCAACACGGCGTCCCGCAAGGTCTCGCGCCTGGCAGCTCGCGTCAAGGCACTCTCCGCCTAATATCACCTTTAGCGTGCATGCATCAAAAGCCTGGTCGGTCGACCGGGCTTTTTGTGATTCTCGGTCCTTTGTACTTCGTTAACCGGCTCAGTAACGGTTACGTGTCAGGTGCGTGACAGATTTTCCCGATGAATTACAAAGGCTTATGAGAGGTCTGCCCAAGTCTGGCGGCAATTCCGCCAACCCGCCGCCTGCTTTCTGAGTCAAGGTTTTTTTTATTTTTTCTCTGAATCGTACCATCAGAAATAGATGGATTTTGAATCCCATTGATTCAACTGGGATTCTTCTCCGCAACCCTCCGGCCATTCAAATCGCACCCGGAGAGTCAACGGTCGCGCTCGGATTTTGCGTAAAATTCATCATTGATCTTGCCATTTGATCCTGCCTAAATGGCTTTTAGCGAGAGGCATGGAGATCACTCCTAGAGCCTGCCGACAACCGCTCGACACCGAGCGGCCCGGGGACTTTAAGCAGCTTGCGGCGAGATGTTTTTCTCGTTTCCTTATTTAACCGATGGTTGCAAGCCGGAAATTGGCTTTTCCGGCAACAGCTGAACTTATGCGTGACGGGGCCGACTGGGGAGTCGGAAGAAGGCAGTGGGAAGTCAGCGGCTCTTCATAACGAGGATGGAGCGTGCGCTGAGTTGCGGGTTGGCTCCCGCAGGTCTGGATCAGACGAGGTGATCCGGATCGATCTTTGATGGTCCGGGCGGTTGGCCTGGAACTTTGATCGATGGGGAAGGGCAGTCATCGTTTCCGCACGGAGACGGGCTGTCGGACGTAGTTAAAAAGAATGTGTCCTGGCGGGAAACAGAACCGCCGGGCTCCTATGGAAAAGGCGGCGAATAATGCAAATGAATAACGTATCGGCTCGTGCAACCGGCAACGGGGGCAATGCACGACAGGCGTTTGATTCCGTTTGCGCACAGGCGGCAGGGGAAACACCAGTTATGAAGCATGATGCTCTTTTCGAGCGATTCAGTGTGCGTCTTAAAGCACAGGTCGGCCAGGATGTTTACGCAAGCTGGTTTGCAAGACTTAAGCTTCACACCGTCTCGAAGAGTGTCGTCAGGCTCACGGTGCCCACGACGTTTCTGAAGTCTTGGATCAACAACCGTTATCTTGATCTGATCACGTCGATCTTCCAGGCGGAAGATGCCGAGATCCTCAAGGTGGAGATCTTGGTCCGCACGGCAACCCGCGCTGCAAAGCCGGTATCGGATGTCCAGGACGGCGTCATTGGCTCGGATGCTCCGGCACCTGTCGCGTCGCAACGCCCATCTGCACCGCGTGAGATCGGCAAGATCGCCACGTTCCCGACTGCCGCGTCCACCCCGGTTCGCCAGTCCTCGCAGCCCGGCCCGTTGTTCGGTTCGCCACTCGACAGCCGTTATACGTTCGACACGTTCGTTGAAGGCGCCTCGAACCGCGTGGCGCTTGCCGCTGCCAAGACGATTGCGGAAGCCGGTGCCGGTGCCGTGCGCTTCAACCCGCTGTTTATTCATTCCGGTGTCGGTCTCGGCAAGACCCACCTTCTTCAGGCCATCGCCAACGCCGCCGTCGGCAGCCCCCGCATGCCGCGCGTGGTCTATCTCACCGCCGAATATTTCATGTGGCGTTTCGCAACCGCGATCCGCGACAATGATGCCCTGACGCTCAAGGACAGCCTGCGCCATATCGATCTGTTGATCATCGACGACATGCAGTTCCTGCAGGGCAAGATGATCCAGAACGAATTCTGCCATCTGCTCAACATGCTGCTCGACAGCGCCAAGCAGGTCGTGGTTGCTGCCGACCGCGCGCCTTGGGAACTGGAATCGCTCGATCCGCGGGTTCGCTCGCGTCTGCAGGGCGGCGTGGCCATTGAGGTCGAGACGCCGGATTACGATATGCGCATGGAAATGCTCAAAGGTCGTCTCGCGGCTGCCCAGCAGGATGATCCATCGCTCGATATCCCGCACGAAATTCTCGATCACGTCGCCCGCAGCGTCGTCAGCACCGGTCGCGAACTGGAAGGCGCGTTCAACCAGCTGCTGTTCCGTCGCTCGTTTGAGCCGAACCTCTCGATCGAGCGCGTCGACGAGCTTCTCGCCCATCTGGTCGGCGCCGGGGAAGCAAGGCGCGTCCGGATCGAGGATATCCAGCGCGTCGTGGCACGCCATTACAACGTCTCGCGGCAGGAACTGGTCTCCAACCGCCGCACCCGCGTCATCGTCAAGCCGCGCCAGGTCGCCATGTACCTCTCGAAAACCATGACGCCGCGCTCCTTCCCGGAAATCGGCCGTCGGTTTGGTGGCCGCGACCATACGACCGTGCTGCATGCGGTTCGCAAGATCGAGGACCTGATCTCGGGCGACAGCAAGCTCAGCCACGAGGTCGAGCTTCTGAAGCGCTTGATCAACGAAAACAATCTGTGATCATCGACTGACCGACCGAAGCCGGCTCTTATCCATCGGATGAGAGCCGGTTTTTGTTTGTCCGGGCGTTGACGGGATTTGGCTTCTGGCGCACACCAATTTTTCTGGTGTGCGAGGAGCGTGTCGTGTTTCTTTTATCCGTGGCGACCATCTGGGCTGTCGCCTGCATTACCCCCGGGCCAAATACGCTGCTGGTGATCCGCTATTGCCTCACAGCACCGCGCAGGGTTGCCCTTACGGCAGCCATGGGAACGATTACCGGAACATGCCTGTGGGGCTTTGCGGGCTGGCTCGGGATCAATGCCCTGTTTCAGGCAGCCCCTTTCGCCTATGTCGCGCTGAAGATCGTCGGCGGTCTTTATCTCGTATGGCTCGGCCTGCGCGTCTTCATGGACGTCCGGAAGGCCCGGACAACACCCGAATTTGCCCCCACAGAACGCGAGATACCGCTGAGGAAGGCTTACCGACTGGGGCTTGCGACCAACCTCGCCAACCCGAAATCGGCTCTCTTCGTTGCCTCGCTGTTTGCCGCTACCATGCCGGCGGGCACGCCGTTTCTCTACGGGCTAGCGGCAATCGCTGTCATGGTCGCGGTTTCGGCCTGTTACTATACGTTTCTGGTCGGCCTGATCACCCATCCGCGGGTAGCGAGCGCCTATCTCAAGGCCAAGCAGAAGATCGACCTCGGCGTTGCCACCGTCTTCGTCGGCTTCGGCACCAAGCTTCTCCTGTCACAAAAGTAAAAGCCATGGCGGAGCACGATCAGACCCTCCGCTTCTACGCCGACAATGCGAAGGCCTATGCCGGTTATCGGGAAAAGGCGAACGAGATCCGGCTGGAAGCATTTCTCTCCCGCCTCTCTCCGGGTGCCCGCGTTCTGGAACTTGGCTGCGGCAATGGCCGCGACAGCGGTTTCATGATTGAACGCGGCTTTGACGTCACCCCGACGGATGGCGTTGCGGAAATGGCAGAGCAAGCCTCGCGCCGTCTGGGGCGTAGAGTCGCGCTACTGCGCTTCGGGGATATCGACAGCGTTGCTGCCTATAGTGGCGTCTGGGCCAATGCCTGCCTTTTGCACACGCCGAGAAATGATCTCGCCGATATCCTTGCCCGCATCCACCGGGCGCTGCGCCCTGGCGGCATTTTCTACGCAAGCTATAAGACCGGCGAGGAAGAGATGACGGATGCGATAGGTCGCTATTACAACAACCCGTCGCGGCCCTGGCTCGAACAGGCCTACAGGACCGTCACGTGGTCATCGCTCGAGATAAGCACGAACGACGGCAGCGGCTATGATGACCGGCCGACCGAATGGCTGCATGTGACGGCGGTGAAGGCCTAGTCAGCAGGCGAGGTCGGCAACGACAGCATCGAGGATCAGCATGCCGGACGGCGTGCAGCGCAGCCTGGAATTTCCCAGCCGCTCGATAAAGCCGTGTTCCAGAAGCCGCTCTTCGCGGACCGGGTCCGGATCGCGGCCGGAAAGCTCCTGCCAGCGCGCCAGGTCGACGCCTTCGGTCAGGCGCAGTCCCATCAGAAGCAACTCGTCCGCCTGCTCGTCGAAGCCTAGCAGTTCCTGGTCGACCATGCCGTGGCCTTGTGTCTCGACTTGGTCCAGCCACGTCTCCGGACGTCGCTCGGTGGCGGTGGCGATCTTGTCGCGTCCCCGCGTCAGGCGACCATGCGCACCGGGGCCGATGCCGGCATAGTCGCCATAGCGCCAGTAGGTCAGGTTGTGCCGGCTTTCAGCACCCGGCTTGGCGTGGTTGGAAACCTCGTAGGCCGGCATGCCATGCGCGGCCGTGATCTCCTGCGTCGCCTCGTAGAGCAGCGCCGACTGCTCATCATCTGGAACGATCAGTTTGCCGGCCTTGTGCAGGCCGTAGAACGGCGTGCCTTCCTCGATCGTCAGCTGATAGAGGGAAAGGTGATCGACGGCATAGGAAATGGCCTGCTTCAGCTCCGCTTCCCAGGCCTCCACGGTCTGCTTGGGACGGGCGTAGATCAGGTCGAACGACATGCGCGGAAAGATCTCGCGCGCCAGCTTGATCGCCTTCAGCGCGTCTGCCACGTCATGCAGGCGGCCGAGGAATTTGAGATCCGTATCGTTGAGAGCCTGCACGCCCATCGAGACCCGGTTGATGCCGGCAGCCCTGTAGCCGCGAAAGCGTTCCGCCTCGACGCTGGAAGGGTTGGCTTCCATCGTGATCTCGATCCCGTCAGGCACATGCCAGTGCTGCGCGATCCCGTTGAGGATCGCCCCGACGGTTGAAGGATCCATCAGCGAAGGCGTACCGCCGCCCAGAAAGATGCTCGTGACCGTCTTCGGTCCGCTCATCTTGCGCATCGTTTCCATCTCTTTCAGAAACGCGGCGGTGTAGCGGAGCTGATCCACGGGCTGGTGGCGGACATGGCTGTTGAAATCGCAATAGGGGCATTTGGCCGCGCAAAACGGCCAGTGCACGTAAACGCCGAAGCCCGGCTCACCCGTGTCGGGTAGCAGCATGCCGGGAAAAAGGGGAGCGACGGCGTTCAATGGGGATCAGGCCTCCAGGCAGGTTTCGACGAACAGCTTGAACGCGCGGGCCCGGTGCGAAAGCGCGTGCTCATCGCCAGGCTTCCAGCCGTGCTTTTCCTCGCTGGTCATTTCGCCAAACGTGGTCTTGTGGCCTTCCGGCTGGAAGATCGGGTCGTAACCGAACCCGGCAGCACCACGCGGCGGCCAGGCGACAACGCCTTCGACATCGCCGCGGAAGAGTTCGGTGTGGCCGTCCGGCCAGGCAAGGCAGAGAACGCTCACAAAACGGCAGCTGCGCTTGTCGGGCGTGGTCGCACCTTTTTTCTGCAGCGCATCTTCCACCTTCTGCATCGCCATCGCGAAATCGCGTGTGCCATCCTCGCGCTCGGCCCAGTTGGCGGTATAGACACCGGGAGCACCATCCAGCGCCTCGATGACGATGCCGCTATCGTCGGAAAGGGCAGGCAGGCCCGAGGCCTTGGCAGACGCAAGCGCCTTGATCGCCGCATTTTCCTCAAACGTCGTGCCGGTCTCGTCCGGTTCCTCGAACTTCAGTTCGGCCGCGGACTTTGCCGAAAAGCCGAACGGACCGATCAATTCGGCAATCTCGCGGATCTTGCCGGCATTGTGGCTGGCAACGACGATCGTTTTCGTCTCAAGCTTGCGCATGAAGGTTCCTATAGATTCCAGAGCCTCGGCTCTGCGCATTCCAGACTGTTGCCGGCCGGGTCGCGGAAATAGAGGGATCGGGCGCCGGTTGGCCAGCGAAAATCGCTTTCAATCACGATGCCCGCCTTGTTGAGCTTTTCGACCATTCTGTCAATCGCCGGGCCGTCCATACGAAAGCACACATGCCCGGGTCCTGGCGTGCCATGCGGCGGAACCGGCAGCGCATCATCAGGCGGCGGCTTCAGCGTCTCGGCGCGATTGAAGATCAACAGGATGCCTGGTCCGCATCGGTAAAACACGTGGCGATCGCCGGCCCGCAACACCCGTTCAAGCCCGAGCCGTTCACCGTAAAAGGCTTCCGCCGCATCGAGATCATCGACATAGAGCGCTGTTTCGAGAATGCTGTCGATCAAAACAGTGGCTCCCTTGTCTGATGCTGCCCCGCCATGAAGGCGGGGGAGGAGGTTCGATCGAGGGGCAGTCTATCTGAAAGAAAGACTGCCCCTCGCAATTCATGGATCAGCCAGCGCTGAAATCAGCCGCCGATCGCCTGCTTCTGAAGCGCTACCAGTTCCCGGGTGCCGTCCTGTGCCAGCGACAGAAGGTTGAGGAATTCTTCCTGGCTGAACGGTGCGCCCTCGGCCGTGCCCTGGATCTCGACGATGCCGCCGCTACCCGTCATGACGAAATTCGCGTCTGTCTCGGCGGCCGAATCCTCGAGGTAGTCGAGATCGATGACCGGTTGGCTTGCGAAGATGCCGCACGAGATCGCCGCGACATGGTCTTTCAGAACCTTGTCGAGCTTGATCATCGAGCGGGTATCCATCCACTTCAGGCAATCATAAAGCGCCAGCCAGCCGCCGGTGATGGCCGCCGTACGGGTGCCGCCATCGGCCTGGATCACGTCGCAGTCGATGGTGATCTGCTTTTCGCCAAGCGCGGTCAGGTCCACCACGGCGCGCAGCGAACGACCGATTAGGCGCTGGATTTCCTGGGTGCGGCCACCCTGCTTGCCGGTCGCAGCCTCGCGCTTCATCCGGTCGCCGGTGGCGCGCGGCAGCATTCCATATTCGGCGGTGACCCAGCCCTTGCCGGAATTGCGCAGCCACGGCGGCGTCTTTTCTTCAAGGCTTGCGGTGCACAGAACATGGGTATCGCCGAACTTGACGAGACAGGAGCCCTCGGCATGCTTGGAGAAATTGCGCTCGAACGAAATCTTGCGCATCTGATTTGTCTGTCTGCCTGAAGGCCGCATCCGTCACTCCCTAAATTATTGTTTCCGCCTTCTAAGGCTCGGAGCCGTCATTTGCAAAGAATTTCCCTTTTGCGGATGCGCAAGTGAGCGACTATATCTGGGAGATGAGATCAGCAGCATGGTAAAGGGGCCAATGGTATTTCCGGGACTGACGGGTCGCGACAACGGCTCCGTGCTTGATGATCGTTCGCGGGAAATCTTTCGCCGCATCGTGGAAAGCTATCTGGAATCCGGCGAGCCGGTCGGTTCGCGCAATCTGTCGCGACTTCTGCCCATGTCGCTGTCACCGGCTTCCGTGCGCAACGTCATGAGCGATCTCGAAGAGCTCGGCCTGATCTACTCGCCGCATATCAGTGCAGGCCGCATGCCAACGCAGACGGGCCTGCGGTTCTTTGTCGATGCGTTCATGCAGGTCGGCAATCTCTCGGAAGAAGACCGCGCCAGCATCGACCGGCAGATCCGTCCGCCCGATCGCGATCAGACGCTCGAAAACCTGATGGCCGATGCGAGCCTTATGCTGTCTGGCGTCTCGCGCGGCGCCGGCATCGTCATCACCGCCAAGAACGATCCGGTCCTCAAACATGTCGAGTTCATCCGCCTGGAGCCCACCAAGGCGCTCGCCGTCCTTGTTGGCGATCATAATCAGGTGGAGAACCGGATTATCGACCTGCCCGCAGGCGTGACCTCGTCGCAGCTCGGCGAGGCCGCAAATTTCCTCAACGCGCATCTCGCCGGCCAGACGCTGCCGGAATTTCGCGGCCAGATGAAAATGCTGAAGGAACAGGTCGCAAGCGAGCTTCACACGCTGTCGCATGATCTGGTGGAGCGAGGCCTCGCCTTCTGGTCGGGTGATCAGGAAGATGGAAAGCCGGGCCAGCTCATCGTGCGCGGCCGGGCAAACCTTCTCGAAGGTCTGGCTGACGTCAGCGATCTCGATCGGCTGCGTCTGCTGTTTGACGATCTCGAAAAGAAGGACAGCCTGATCGAGATCCTCGACCTTGCCGAAAAGGGACCGGGCGTGCGGATCTTTATCGGTTCGGAAAACAAACTGTTCTCCCTGTCCGGCTCCTCGCTCATCGTTGCGCCCTATCGTGACGGCGAGGAACGCATCGTCGGCGCGGTCGGCGTGATCGGCCCAACCCGGCTGAATTACTCGCGCATCGTGCCCATGGTGGATTACACGGCGCAGCTGCTTGCAAGGCTATCCCGCTAGGATGTTCCCAAGGCCTTGATTTTTTCGCCCCGAACCTCGATATCGGGCGCAACCACCCTTCCAGATTCCAATACGCACCGGAGACCGTCATGACCGACGAAACCAAGAAGAACGGACCTGACGCAGCTGCTGTCGAAAACACGGCGGAAGCCGTGGCGTCCGCTCTCGAAGACGCCGCCGATCAGAGCGCAGGGGAAGCCTTCTTCGCGCAGGAGCCCGATCCGATCGATGTGCTCAAGGCTGAAAATTCCGATTTGCGAGACCGTTTCATGCGGCTTGCTGCAGAAATGGACAACCTTCGCCGACGCACCGAGCGTGAAGTGAAGGATGCCAAGTCCTACGCCGTCTCGGGCTTTGCCCGCGACATGCTGGCCGTCTCGGACAATCTGCGCCGCGCGCTCGACACTGTCCCGGCAGACAAGCGTGCCGGAGCCGATGCGACGCTGACGAGCCTGCTTGAAGGCGTCGAAATGACCGAGCGTGGCATGCTGTCGACACTCGAGCGGCATGGCGTCAAGAAGATCGATGCCGAAGGCGAGAAGTTCGATCCGAACTTCCATCAGGCCATGTTCGAGATCCCGAATGCGGACGTACCCAACAACACTGTCATGCAGGTCGTCCAGGCCGGCTTCATCATTGGCGAACGCGTCTTGCGCCCGGCCATGGTCGGCGTCGCCAAGGGCGGCCCGAAGGTTGAAGCAGCGGCGGCTGAAGACAAGAAAGACTGAGCTCCTTAGAGCCTTTCCAAGAAAAATGGGCGCCTCGGGCGCCCATTTGCGTTTGGCGACCGCGGGTAAGGATCAGTGCGTCGTATCCAGCGAAACATGCGCCAGGGAACGGATCAGGGCCAGTTCCGAATTGAGATGGGCTCGGGTCTTCTTGTCCGCATCGCCGATCAGTCCCTCCTGACCATCGGCAATTTTGAAGATTGCATCGAGCTCATCGAGAAGATGGGGATCCTTGATCGCCAGCAGGATGATGACCGCCTTGAGCAGTCTGTCATTCGCAGCGATCCTGGCACGTATGTCGTCATTCATGTCTATCTCCTTCAACGGGAAAGACATGTGGCGTATTTGACAAAAGGCAATTCTAAAGAGGGCTCGAAAACAAGATTAGCCGCTCCATTCGAGGGCGAACGGGCGGCTTTACTCTATAGAAAAGGAGTATAGAGCCGCCTCAGGCGGCGTGGTTTGCCTGTTCTGCATTCAGAAAGGCGTAGATTGCCGACGCGGAATCGGTCTTGCGAAGCTTGGCGACGAGATCCTGATCGCGCAATACGCGGGCAATACGCGAAAGCGCCTTCAGGTGGTCGGCACCGGCGCCCTCTGGGGCGAGCAGCAGGAACACAAGATCGACCGGCTCGTCATCAAGCGCTTCGAAGTCGATCGGCGATTCCAGGCGGGCGAACACGCCCTTGATGGACGATATGCTGCTGAGCTTGCCATGTGGGATGGCAATGCCGTGGCCAACGCCCGTCGACCCCAGCCGCTCCCGTTGCAGGATGACGTCGAAGATCTCCCGCTCGGGAACACCCGTCAGCTTGGCCGCTTTCACAGCAAGTTCCTGAAGAAGCTGCTTCTTGGAGGTCACTTTAAGGGCAGGAACAATCGCATCTTGCTGCAGCAAATCCGCCAAAGCCATTCTTATCATCCTTTTGCCGCGAAGGGCGAAGAGAGCGCCAAAGGCGCTCTCCCGAGAGTTTTTAGTTCTTCATACCGGTGGAATCGATCCAACCGATATTTCCGTCATTGCGCCGGTACACGATGTTCAGCTCCTTTCCAGGGCTGCGGAACAACAGGACCGGTTCGTCCGTCATGTCGAGCGCCATCACGGCGGTCGCAACGGACATCGTCATCAACTGCTTCGTGCTTTCCGCAACGATGGTCGGTGCGAAATCGTCTGGCACGTCGTCTTCTTCATCCGGTACACGGTCCATGACCGTGTAAGCCACTTCGGAAAAACCGTTCGCGTGATTGCCGGCGTGATGGTCCTTCAGTCGACGCTTGTAGCGACGAAGGCGTTTTTCGATCCGCTCCGCTGCAGCATCGAAACTTGCCTGTGGATCATTCGCTTCTCCGGCCGCATGCAGGACGATCCCGGTATCGAGATGCACCTTGCAATCTGCCGAAAAACGCGAGCCGGACTTCTCGACGATCACCTGACCCGAATACCCCCCGTCGAAGTATTTGGTCACTGCACCGCCGATGTGGTCCTCGATCTTCTGTCGAAACGAGTCGCCGATTTCCATATGTTTACCGGATACACGCACACTCATGGAGTTACTCCTTATTGTCGTGACTTGCATGTTCCAGTCTACGCCAACCGGCCTCTTGATCCAAGCGGTTCACGAATGGCAGGGCCAAATTGGTTTGGGAATTGGTTTAGATCCCGTGTCGCCCGGTCAGGTTGCGGCGGGTCTCTAAACTGCCATTAACGGAATGTCAATCTGTGCGGCACGTGTGGCGAATACCGGGTCGCCTATGACTGCCCTCGATATGTGAGGCTAGAACGCTGCCAGTTTCGCGATGGCGCGCTTTTCCCGCCTGCGTTGCACCGATGACGGAATGTTCATCGCCTCGCGATATTTCGCCACCGTCCGGCGCGCAAGTTCGACACCGCCCTGTTTGAGGCTGATGACAATGTCGTCATCCGACAGGACGGCACTCGGCAGCTCCTGAGAAATCAACAACCGGATGCGATGCCGCACCGATTCGGCCGAATGGGTGTCTCCACCTTCTTCCGCCGAGCCGATCGACACTGTGAAGAAGTATTTCAGTTCGAACAGGCCGCGTGGCGTCAGCACATACTTGTTGGAGGTGACGCGGCTGACGGTGGATTCGTGCATCTTGATGGCCTCTGCCACCGTCTTCAGGTTGAGCGGTCGCAGGTGATCGACGCCGTGCAGCAGGAAGGCATCCTGCTGGCGTACGATCTCGCTTGCCACTTTCATGATCGTCTTGGCGCGCTGGTCGAGGCTGCGGGCGAGCCAGTTCGCCGTCTGCATGCAGTCCGACAGAAAATTGTGATCTTCGCCGTTCTTCGGGCAGTGTTTGGAGACCGTGTTGAAATAGGTCTGGTTGACCAGAACGCGCGGCAGGGTATCGGGATTGAGTTCGACGTTCCATCCACCATCAAGCGATGGCCGGACCACGACATCAGGTGAGATAGACTGCGAGAACCCGCCCTCGAAGCCTGCACCCGGCTTCGGGTTGAGCTTGCGGATTTCAGCCATCATGTCGATCAGATCTTCGTCGTCCACGCCGCAGATCTTGCGCAGAGACGCAAAGTCACGCTTGGCGAGAAGATCGAGGTGATCGATCAGCGCTGCCATGGCCGGGTCCAGCCGGTCGTTCTGGCGCAGCTGGATCGCCAGGCATTCGCTCAGGCTACGGCAAAATACCCCGGGTGGATCGAAGGTTTGCAGCTGAATGAGAACGGCCTCTACCGCCTCCGGCGCCTTGCCGAGACGGGCCGCGACCTCTTCGATGTCGCCCTGGAAATAGCCGGCATCGTCCAACTGGTCGAGCAGGTCCTGGGCGATCAACCGGTCGCCCGGGGTGGTCACCACGAAAGGCAGCTGTTGTCCGAGATGATCGCGCAGGGTCACCTGACCCGCAACGAAATCGTCGAGGTCGTAGTCCTCGCCGGCATCGCCGCCGGGCATCGATTTCCACTGGCCGAGAAGTTCGGGCGCGTCCGGCCGCTGTGCCGGTGCGTCGTCGGGAAACACGTTTTCAAGGCTGGCATCGAGGTGATCGCCAAGCTTGGCCGTGCCGTCGCGGGTTGCGCTCTCATACCAGTCGAGGGAGCCGACATCGGCTTGCGCCGCCGATTGGCCTTCGAACGGTCCGTCATCCTCGCGCGAACCGGAAAACTCCAGATCGCGGGGATCAAGCCCGCCTAAATCCGCATCACCATCGCCGTCGCCTGCCGCTATTTCGAGCAGCGGATTTTTCTCGACTTCCTGCGCGATGAACTGGTTGAGTTCAAAATGCGTCATCTGCAGCAGTTGAATGGACTGCATCAGCTGCGGTGTCATCACCAGCGATTGGCTCTGTCGCAGAAAAAGACTGGCAGATAACCCCATGGCGGACGCGAAACTCCCGTGATCTCCTTAAAATCATGCGGTCATCGCACGATAGTCGAGAGGAAGACACCGAGATTATCGGCGCCATCCTTCAACTGGCACAAGAATTGCTTTTTTGATAGATTTGGTCAAGCGGCACGAAGCGGGAAAGTGGATTCTTTCTGGCCTCAGAGGCTGAACTTGTCGCCAAGGTAAAGACGACGAACATCCGGATTGTTGACGATATCGTCGGCCCTGCCATGCGTCAGGACTTCGCCTGCGTGAATAATGTAGGCGCGGTCGATGAGACCCAACGTTTCGCGAACGTTGTGATCCGTTATCAGTACCCCGATACCGCGCGCCGTCAAGTGGCGAACCAGGTTCTGGATGTCGGAAACGGAAATCGGGTCGACACCGGCAAACGGCTCGTCCAGCAGCATGAAGGCAGGGTCGGTCGCCAGCGCGCGGGCGATCTCGAGGCGACGCCGTTCGCCACCCGACAACGCGACAGCCGCGGACTTGCGCAACTGGCTGATATGGAATTCTTCCAGCAACTCGTCGAGCTTCGCTTCGCGCTTGTCGCGGTTCGGTTCGTGAACTTCGAGAACCGCCCTTATATTGTCTTCGACGGACAGTCCGCGAAAGATCGAGGCTTCCTGCGGCAGGTAGCCGACGCCGAGACGTGCACGCCGATACATCGGCATATGCGTCACCTCGTTGCCATTGATGGCAATCATGCCCTCATCGACAGGCACAAGCCCGGTGATCATGTAGAAACACGTCGTCTTGCCGGCGCCGTTCGGTCCGAGCAGGCCGACAGCCTCGCCCTTGCGAACGACCAGCGATACGCCGTTCACCACGCGCCGCGTGTCATAGGTCTTGGAAAGACCATGCGCCACCAGCGTACCCTCATAGCGCGCCTTGTCGCGTGCAATGAAAGGTTCGGTCACGGGCGACCGGTCGGCAGACCGGTTGGAGAGGAAAGGTATTTTCAAGGGCTTGGATTTCTATTGCTTAGGTCGCGACTTCGGGTCGAGCATGATTTCCACGCGGCCACCGCAGGAATCGAGCTTCGCCTGTCCGGTCGCCATCTGCACGGTCAGCTTGCAGCCGCGAAACACGTTGGCGCCTTCGGAAAGCACGACTTGCTTGCCGGAAAGCACGAAGGTCTGCGAGGTCATGTCGAACTCGCCCTTTTCGGCGGTCGCCTGCTGAGTGCCCGAGGTGAGGAAAACGGTGTCGTCGAGAAAGATCTTGTCGATGTCGGTGCTGCCGGAGGTCACCGAAGCGCCTTCACCTTTGTAAAGCACGGTCATCTTGCCGGCCTTCATCGTGGTCGTACCCTGCACCACCTGCACATTGCCGGTGAAGAAGGCACGTTTTTCCTGATCCTTGATTTCCAGCTGGTCGCTCTGGATCTGGATCGGCGCATCGTTGGAAAGCTTCAAGCCTTCCATCTTGCTGCTGGTGGTCTGGGCGGTCGCGCTGAAGGCAAGGCCGAACACGAGTCCGGTGGCCATCACGGCGGAAGAGATACGAAAGAGTCGATTCGTCATTGCGGCCGTGCCCTATTTGCCTTGGTTGCGGATGCGGGCAGGGTCGAGGTCGACCTGAACCTTGCCGATCAGGGTGATTGTGTGTCCCTTATCCGTTATCTTCAGGGAGTTCGCAACAATGGAACCCGCGTCCATGGAGATTTTGACCGGGTCCGGCGTATCCATCAATCCACCCGGTATATCGAGGCGGGCGGATTGGAAGCGCGCAGTAATCCCGTTGGATAAATTAACGTCGAATGGTTTGGTCAGATCCAGCTTGTCGGCGCCACGATCGAAGTCGGCTCCGGCGGCCGTGACACGCGCAACGACCTCGTCATTGATCGGCACGGCGGCCTTGACGTTTTCGAGGCTGATCATGTTCGGGTTCTGAATATCCTGCAATGCACGGTTGGCAATCATCGAATAGCTGATGCCGTCGCTGTTGCGGCCGGAAATCGCGGGCCGTTCCATGACGATCTTGCCATTTTCGATGCGCGCGCTTTCGATCGACAGGTTTTCCGGCAGATAGGCGCGCACGATCGCCACCCCGATAAAGGCGGCGGAGATGATGGCTGCACTGATCGGCAGGAATATCTTGAGCTTGCGCACCCTTGCGGAATGGGCAAGTGCCGACTGATAGATATCGTCGGGCGACTGCCCGACCGCGCGGGAAGCGCCGGCCAGGGCTGGGTTGCGGATATGCTGCAGCATTCTGCTCGTCCGGTCCTTTCCGGCAAGATTTGTCGTAAAGATGACAGGGCCGCCCGCGTTGAGATCGACGGAAGCGGCGCTAGTTGTTCACCTGCGGCCTCAATATGGTTTTTATCGTTCAACAAACAATAATGGACAACATAAAAACGTGATATGCCCGCTTGAAACAATAAGCCGGACCCTATTTGGGCTGGCTCGCTTTGAGGATTGAGAATGGATCAGATGGGGATTGCTGAACGGCGCCAGTTGCGTCGGAAACTGAGTTTCTGGCGGGTTGCGGCCCTCGTGTTTCTCGTCGGTATCGGTTTCGCGCTGTATCGGGTCACGGTCGGCACCAGTGGCAACTCCGCGGTCGCGCACGTCGCTCGCGTCGATATCTCAGGCATGATCCTCGACGACAGGGAATTGCTGGAGCGATTGGAGAAGATCGCCGAAAGCAGCCAGGCAAAAGCGCTCATCGTCTCGATCAATTCTCCGGGCGGAACGACCTATGGCGGCGAGCGCATCTTCAAGGCCATCCGCCATATCGCGCAAACCAAGCCCGTCGTCTCGCAGGTCCGCACCCTTGCCGCATCCGCAGGCTACATGATTGCGTCTGCTGGCGATCATATCGTCGCCGGCGAAAGCTCCATCACCGGCTCGATCGGCGTCATCTTCCAGTATCCGCAGGTCGATGAAGCCCTGAAAAAGATCGGCGTGTCGCTGGAGGAGATCAAGTCCGCACCGCTCAAGGCCGAACCGTCGCCCTTCCATCCTGCCAGCGAAGAAGCCAAGACGATGATCCGCAACATGGTGATGGACAGCTATGCCTGGTTCGTCGACCTTGTCGCCGATCGCCGCAACATGCCGCGCGATGAGGTTCTCAAACTCGCTGACGGCACGATCTTCACCGGCCGTCAGGCGCTTGCCGTCAAGCTGGTCGATGAACTCGGCGGCGAAGACGAGGTCCGTGCCTATCTGGAGACCCGCGGCGTGGCCAAAAGCCTGCCCGAGGTCGAGTGGAAGGATGGCAAGTCCTCCTCCTCATTCTGGTTCGCCAGCGCTGTGTCGCAGTTTTTCCGCATGACCGGACTGGGCGACCAGCTTTCCCCGGCAGCGCTTCGGATCTTCGGCTCCGACAAGTTGTTCCTTGACGGTCTGGTTTCCGTTTGGCAGGTTGGAAGCGACTGAAAGCCTAATTTTTTCAGGGGGCACCTAACTTTTTTCAGGGGGCAGAAGTGATCAAATCTGAACTGGTGCAGATCGTTGCAGCGCGCAATCCGCATCTCTACCATCGTGACGTCGAGAATATCGTCAATGCGGTCCTCGACGAGATCACTGATGCTCTCGCCGGCGGAAACCGGGTCGAGCTGCGTGGCTTCGGCGCGTTTTCGGTGAAGAACCGCCCGTCGCGTTCCGGCCGCAATCCGCGCACAGGCGAAAGCGTCTTTGTCGAGGAAAAATGGGTGCCGTTCTTCAAAACGGGCAAGGAATTGCGCGAGCGCCTCAACCCGGATCTTGCCGACGAGGACGATTGATCGCGTCGAAGGTCGGGCATCACACTTGAAAGCATGACGCCGCCCTCTATTCTGCACTGGACGCCGGCAGCGATGACCGGCGATCCTTCGTTTGATTGTCACTTGCCGGGAGAAAACCATGACCAAGTTCAAGAGGATCGTGAGCCTCGTGATCTTTGTGCCCCTCGGCATCGTTTTGATCGTGCTGGCCGTCGCCAACCGTCAAAGCGTCACGCTCGCACTCAATCCCTTCCGTCCGGAAGACAGCGTCCTGTCGCTGACGGCACCGCTGTTCCTGCTGGTACTGCTGGCGCTCCTGTTCGGCATGGCGCTTGGCTCGTTCGTGACCTGGTGGAGCCAGGGCAAGCATCGCAGACAGGCCCGGATTGAAGCTCGCGAAGCCGTCCGTCTGCAAAAGGAGAACACTGCCGCGGTCAAGCCGTCGCCGTCAGTCGTTCCGGCCAACCAGGCCATTGTTCCCGCCCCGGCCAGCAACGCCGCGCTTCCAGCCAGATAACGACCCGCGGTCAGAGCCCCTCGGTTCTGGCCTCCGCCGTCTTGGCGATGACCGCTGCGTTGAAATCCGCAAAGAATTTCGCTGCCAGCTTTTCGGTTGTCGACCGCACGAGCTTGGATCCGAGCTGCGAGATCCGTCCTCCGGTTTGCGCACGCGCGATGTAATGCAGCACGGTCTCAGTCCCGTCTTCCTCAAGCCGCACGTCAGCCGCGCCCTTGGCAAAGCCCGCAATGCTTCCCTGGCCCTCGGCGGAGAGCGTGTAGCTTTCTCCCGCATCGATGTTCGAAAGCGTGATCGTGCCGGCAAGGCCAAGCGAGATCAGGCTGAAGCGAACCTTGATGCTGGCGGCAAGTTCGTTGTCCGAAATCCACTCCAGCCGCTCGCAACCGGGAATGCACTGGCGGATGGTTTCGGCATCGTTCAGCGCGCGCCACACGATATCCCGCGGCGCCGCGATCCGTTCCTGCCCTTCGATATCCATCTCGATCTCCCGTTTCGCTGATTAGATAGGCGTCGAAGCGAGCGAAAACAGATCTGACGCTATTGCCGGCTTTGAAGAACGCGGCACAGATGCTATCTGCTGCGAAAGACAAGAACCCGAGCGGATGATCGCAGTGATGAACAAGGAAAGGCGGCCGACCGGCAAGCGCCCGGAGAAGCCAGCAGCCAAGGGCGCGGCCAAGTCGCCTGCCAAAAGCCCGGACAAGCGCCGCAGCGAAGCGGGCAGCCGTCCGGCCGTTGCCGCAACCCGTACCAGGTCGACCGGCCCCCAGGCTGCGCGCTCGGAAGGTCGGGCCGAAGCCCAAACCACCCAGTCGCGCCGTCCTGACAGACCACAGGCACAACCGCACGTACCGGTCGAAACGCGTCCGCTTCTTGCCCGCAGCGGCGATCTGCCAGCCGAACGCGTGCCGATCATTCTGGAATCGTCCGGCGCCGGCGATTTCCACCTGATCGACACCGGCCGCGGCCTGAAGCTTGAGCAATACGGCGATTACCGCGTCGTGCGCCCGGAAGCCCAGGCCCTGTGGCAGCCGACGCTTGCCGACGACATCTGGGAAAATGCCGACGCGATCTTCACCGGCGACACGGATGAAGACGGCATGGGCCGTTGGCGCTTTCCGGCGCAGACGCTCGGCGAAACCTGGCCTCTCGCCCTTCTCGGCATCGATTTCCACGGCCGCTTCACCGCATTTCGCCATGTCGGCGTATTTCCGGAACAGATCGTCCACTGGGCGTGGATGAAGGATCGCGTCGAGGAAGCCGCCAAGGCCGGACGCACGCTGAAAGTGCTCAACCTGTTCGGCTATACGGGCGTCGCGTCGCTGGTGGCGGCTGCCGCCGGTGCCGAGGTCACCCATGTCGATGCGTCGAAAAAGGCGATCGGCTGGGGTCGCGAAAACCAGGCCTTGTCGCGTCTCGAAAAGGCACCGATCCGCTGGATCTGCGAAGACGCGATGAAGTTCATCCTGCGCGAGGAACGCCGCGGCAACACCTACGATATCATTCTCACCGACCCGCCGAAATTCGGCCGCGGTCCGAATGGCGAGGTCTGGCATCTGTTCGACCATTTGCCGCTGATGCTCGATGTCTGCCGGCAGCTCCTGTCGCCCAAGGCGGTCGGGTTGGTGCTGACGGCCTATTCGATCCGCGCCAGCTTCTATTCCATCCATGAACTGATGCGCGAAACCATGCGCGGCGCAGATGGCGTTGTGGAATCGGGCGAACTCGTCATCCGGGAAGCGGGCCTTGACGGCAAAGTCCGTGGCCGCGCGCTTTCCACCTCTCTTTTCAGCCGTTGGGTACCCGCATGAGCGATAATTTTCACAGAAACGGGCCACGGCGCGTCGGGCAGGTGAAAGAAGTCACCTCGCTCGCCAACCCCATCATCAAGGACATCAAGCTTCTCACCGACAAGAAGCACCGGGAAGAAGCCGGTGCCTTCATGGCGGAGGGGCTGAAACTGGTCATCGATGCGCTGGAACTGGGCTGGACGATCCGCACGCTCGTCTATGCCAAGGCTGCCAAAGCCAAGCCGCTGGTCGAACAGGTCGCAGCAAAGACCGTCGCCGATGGCGGCCTCGTTCTCGAGGTCAGCGAAAAGGTCCTGTCGTCGATCACGCGCCGCGACAATCCGCAGATGGTGGTCGGTATTTTCGAGCAGCGCTGGGCACGGCTTGCCGATCTGAAGCCTCAGGCTGACCAGACATTCGTCGCGCTCGACCGCGTCCGCGATCCGGGCAATCTCGGCACGATCATTCGCACGGCCGATGCCGCCGGCGCCTCCGCCGTGCTTCTGGTCGGGGAAAGCACCGACCCGTTCTCGCTGGAAACAGTGCGCGCCACGATGGGCTCGATTTTCGCAATGCCGGTCATCCGCTGCTCTGCGGAAGAATTCTTAAGCTGGCAAAAGGGAGCGGGCGTCAGCGTCGTCGCCACCCATCTGGCCGGCGCCGTCGATTATCGCACGGCGGACTATACCCGCAAACCGGTCGTTCTCCTGATGGGCAACGAGCAGTCCGGCCTGCCAGACAGCCTTGCCCGCGCCGCCGATCGCACAGTCAAAATTCCGCAGCAGGGCAGGGCGGACTCGCTCAATCTCGCGGTCGCGACGGCAGTCATGCTGTTTGAAGCCCGCCGCCATCTGCTGACGCTGGAGGATAAATAATGACCGCTCGCGTTGGTTTCCTGTCTCGACCGATCAGTGCGGTCATCTTCATCATCATTGCCGTGCTACTCGACCAGGCGATCAAGATCGCCGTCGAGAATTCGCTGCCGCTCGAGCAGATGGTGCCGGTCATTCCGTTTCTGGCGCTCTACCGCACCTATAATATGGGCGTAGCCTTCTCGCTTCTGTCCGGCATGGAGAGGGAGTTCATCATCGGCATGCGCCTCGTCATCGTCGCCTTCGTGCTGTGGCTCTGGCGCCGCACGCCCAAGGACCGGCCCTTTGCCCATCTCGGCTATGCGATGATCATCGCCGGTGCGATCGGGAACCTGATCGATGGCATCGTTTACGGGCACGTGGTGGATTACATCCTGTTTCACACCGCCACCTGGTCGTTTGCCGTGTTCAATCTCGCGGACAGTTTTATCAGCGTCGGTGCAGGTCTCGTCATTGTCGACGAGCTGTTCGGTCCCAAAGCGGCGGCATCCGTAGACGAGCAGAAGTAATTTTGCTCGACGGATAATTGTGAAATCGAGCGATTGGCATAATTTTACCGGATTGATCTAAGACTTCGGAAGGAAACCTCGGGTAATCTTTCCGTATGCGCGACATCGCCGAAATACAGAACCGTATCTCACAGGCCTTCACGTCGCTCGCGCCGAAGGACGGGTCTGACGACGCCGCATGGAATGGAGTGCCCCGCACGCCGGAGCAGCCGGTCGCGGCGAACGTCCAGAGACATCCAGGCGCTCTTCGCGCACTCTTCACGAAAATCCTCAAATGGCGCCGCCCACAGGCCATTGCTGCCGACGTCTCGGGCTCTCCGCAGATCGCCAACGTCGTCCATGAGCTACGAACGCCACTGAACGGCATTCTTGGGATGACCCACCTCTTGGGTCAGACGAAGCTGACGGCGGAGCAGCAGAATTACTTGAGCGGTATCCGCCAGTCCGGCTACGCCCTGGCTCAACTGGTCGAAGATCTGCTGGATCATTCCACGCTGGAGGCCGGCCGGTTCCGTCTCAACAACCGTGCAGCGGATCTGCGCCAGCTGATCGAAGGTGTCGTGGAAATGCTCGCTCCCCGCGCCCATGGCAAACGGATCGAGATCGCCGCCACCGTATCCGCCGCCGTGCCGGAGCTTCTCGACTTCGATCCTGCCCGCATTCGCCAGGTTCTGTTCAACGTCATCGGCAACGCCGTCAAGTTCACGACCACAGGCGGCGTGCTGGTTCGAGCCTTCATCGAGAACGAGACCGTGGCGATTTCTGTTGCCGATACCGGCCCGGGCATGACCGAGGAAGAGCAGACCCGAATCTTCGGTGCGTTCGAACAGGCAGGATCAGCGGAAACGCGCAGCGGCGGCACAGGTCTCGGCCTCGGCATCGCCTCGCGCATCCTGGCCGAATTCGGCGGCTCGCTGTCGGTCTCCAGCCGCAAGGGCAATGGCAGCGTCTTCACCATCCGCTATCCCATGCATCTCGCCGAGGATGCGCCGGCCGGTGCTGCCGTTCGCAACCGCTCGCTGTTTGGCTCTCGCGTGCTTCTGCTCGCGCCAGATGGTCCGGCCGCCTTTGCGACCGTCTCCAGCATCGAAACACTCGGCGGCCGTGGGAGGCATGTGTCCGATCCCGCCCAGGTGCAGCTGTTGATCGATCGGGCCAAAGCGACAGGCTCGCCCTATACCGATCTCATCGTCGATCACCGACTGGCCTCCGACTACGCGTGGGAACCGTCGCACGCGCCGCTGCACCGTATTCTACTGGTCAATCCGGAGGAAAGGGCGTCGCAACCCCAGGAATATTTCGATGCCTGGCTGATCCGGCCACTGCGCGAAAAATCGCTGGTCGATGTCCTGAGTGGCCGCATGCGTGGTTTTGGCGCCCGCGACCGCCCGGTAATGGACGTGCCGGCACCTGAAAATTCAAACTCGGTCGATCGCAAGCGGGAAACCGGTCAGGCCCTCGACATTCTTCTCGGGGAAGACGATCCCGTCAGTGCGCTTCTGGTCGCCGCGGTTCTGCGCAAGGCAGGGCACACGGTTCGTTCCGTGGAGGATTTCGGAAGTCTCATCGAAGCCCTTGGCGAAAGCCGTCCGGATGTCGTTCTCTGCGACATGCATATGCCCGGCGGCAACATCATGGATCTCATCTCTGCCGCCTCCAGAACCGCGCTGCAGCCGGTTCCCGTCATGGTGCTGACAGCCGAAAGCCGCGGCGAGGCGCGGCGCAAAGTCATCGATAAGGGCGCCTGCAAAGTACTTCAGAAGCCGCTCGATCCGGCTGTTCTGATTGAGGAATTGCGCCTTTTTGCGCAGGCTTCCAGCACGTCCTGACAGTCGCGTTGACGGGCCTTGCACCACTTCCTATTGTGACGATATCTGTCACGCTCTTGTTGCAGATGCATGTTTAAACGCGGGTGATCCAACCGGTACGGGAAGAATCACCATGGCTATCGAACTCCTGAACCGCACATTGACCTCTGAGACAAAGCAGGCCCCGGCTGCTGATCCGGCAAATAGCCGCGTTGGTAGCGATGTGTTCGGCCGCATCGGCACGCTGGAAACGCGGCTTGCCCGCAACCTGCGCGAAATCGATGCCGCCCAGGCCGTGCGCTACCGCGTCTTCGTCGAGGAGATGGGCGCCACGATTGAGCCCGAGGCGATGCGGCTTCGACGGGATATCGATAGCTACGATGCGATCTGCGACCATCTGCTTGTCGTCGACAACGCGATAGACGGTGAAATCGAAGACCAGATCGTCGGAACCTACCGGCTTCTGCGCCAGAGCGTCGCTGAGGCGAATGGCGGGTTTTATTCGACGTCCGAGTTCGATATCGCGCCACTTCTCGCCCGCCATCCCGACAAGCAGTTCATGGAACTCGGCCGCTCCTGCGTGCTGCCCGAATACCGCACCAAACGCACCGTCGAACTGCTCTGGCAGGGCAACTGGGCCTATGCGCTGAAGCATGGTGTCAATGCCATGTTCGGCTGCGCCTCTTTCCCCGGCGTGCGTCCGGAAGAACACGCGCTGGCGCTGTCCTTCCTCCATCACAATGCGCTGGTGAAGGACGAGTGGATGGTCCACGCATTGCCTGATCTCAATCGCAACATGGATCTGATGCCGGCCGAGGCGATCAATCCGCGCCAAGCGCTTTCCGCCATGCCACCGCTGGTCAAGGGCTACCTTCGCCTCGGCGCCATGATCGGAATGGGAGCCGTCGTCGATCAGGCTTTCAACACCACGGATGTGCTGATCGTGCTACCGATCGCATCGATCTCCGGCCGCTACATCAACTACTTCGGCGCCGACGCCGGTCGCTTCGCGAACTAGAGCGCTCTAGATTTGGAGCCTGGTCGGTCCGCAGTAGCGACCCACCATGTCGTGCACCGAGGATGGCAAGCGTTCGGACGCGGCGACAAGCCAGATCAGAAGATGGGAATCCGGCAACAGCCTCAATCGCGTGCGCCGTAGAACAGATCCTCGATCTCTTCGTCCAGCGCCTTATCCATGTCTTCCGGAATGAAGAACTGACCTTTAAGGAATCCGATCCGCCGTTTCCTGGGCCCGGTCACCTCGGGTGCGGCCGCCTCATCGACAGCAACCACCGTCACCAGCGGCTTGCCCGCCCTGGCGATCACGAACGGCTCCCCGTTCGCGGCTTCTTCGACAAGCTGCGACAGGTTTTCTTCGGCTTCCTGAATGCTGACGGTCTTCATGAAACGGGAACTCCGATCGGACCAGATGAAACATCCTAATCCGATCGGCTGAAGCTTTCAACAAATGCGTCGGCGCGGGGTCTCTCAGGACCCCGCGTTATAGGCGGCGATGGCCGCCATGTTGACGATTTCGGAGTCCTTCGCACCCATCTGGGTGATCTGCACCGATTTGTCCAAACCGACCAGAAGCGGTCCGATCAGCGTCGATGCACCGATTTCCTGCAACATGCGGGTCGCAATCGAGGCCGAATGAATGGCCGGCATGACAAGCACGTTGGCCGTGCCGGAGAGGCGGCAGAACGGATACTGCTCCATGCGGCTGGCATTGAGCGCTACGTCGGCACCCATCTCGCCGTCATACTCGAAATCCACCCGGCGTCCGTCGAGGATCTTCACCGCCTCGCGGACCCGCTCCGACCGTTCGCCGATCGGCTGGCCGAAGGTGGAATAGGCAAGCAGCGCCACGCGCGGCTCGTAACCCATGCGCTTGGCGACGCGCGCGGCTTCCACGGCGATGTCGGCGATCTGCTCGGCAGTCGGCATGTCGTGCACGGCGGTATCGGCCACGAAGATCGTCCGGCCGCGGGCCACCACGATCGACACGCCGATCACCCTGTGTCCGGGCTTGTCGTCGATGCAGCGGCGCACGTCGGAAAGAGCGGTCGCATAATTGCGCGTCGTGCCGGTTACCATCGCATCCGCATCGCCCACGGCCACCATGGTCGCGGCAAAATGGTTGCGGTCGTGGTGGATCAGCCGCTGCACGTCACGCAGAAGCAGTCCCTGGCGCTGCAGGCGGGCGTAGAGGAAGTCGATATAGGTATCGACGCGCTTGGAAATGCGCGCGTTGATGATCTCGATGCCGGGACGTTCGAGGTCGATACCGGCCTTTTCCGCCGTCTCGCGGATCACATCGTCGCGACCGAGCAGGATGGCGGTGCCGAGACCCTGGCTGCAGAAGGAGATCGCGGCCCGCATGACCTGCTCTTCTTCGGCTTCGGCAAACACCACGCGCTTGGGGAAGCGGCGAACCCGGTCGTAGATCCCTTGCGTCGTTGCAGCGATCGGGTCGCGGCGGGCGGAAAGCTCGCGACCATAGGCGTCAAGGTCGGTGATGTCGCGGCGCGCTGCTCCGCTTTCCATCGCAGCTCTGGCGACAGCGACGGGAATGGCCGAGATCAGCCGCGGATCGAACGGCACGGGAATGATGTATTGCGGCCCGAAACGCGGGCGGTTGCCCTGGTAGGCGGCAGCCACGTCATCAGGCACGTCCTCGCGGGCTAGATCGGCCAGCGCCTGCGCGGCGGCAATCTTCATCGCATCGTTGATCTGCCGGGCTCGCACATCGAGCGCCCCGCGGAAGATGTAGGGAAAGCCCAGCACGTTGTTGACCTGGTTCGGATAGTCCGAGCGGCCGGTCGCCATGATCGCGTCGTCGCGGATGCGCGCCACTTCTTCCGGCGTGATTTCCGGATCGGGATTGGCCATCGCGAAAATGATCGGCTTGTCCGCCATCGAGCGGATCATCGTTTCGGTAAACGCACCCTTCTGGGAAAGACCGAACACCACGTCGGCACCCTTCATGGCCTCTTCCAGCGTCCGGCTGTCGGACTTGACGGCGTGGGCGCTCTTCCACTGGTTCATACCCTCGGTGCGCCCCTGGTAGATCACGCCCTTGGTGTCGCAGAGGATGATGTTGGCAGGGTTGAAGCCCATCGCCTTGATCAGCTCGATACAGGCGATCGCGGCAGCGCCCGCGCCATTGCACACCAGCTTCGTCGTCTTGAGGTCGCGGCCGGTCAGTTCCAGCGCGTTGATGAGACCGGCGGCGGCGATGATCGCCGTGCCGTGCTGGTCGTCATGGAAAACCGGGATGTCCATCAGCTCGCGCAGGCGGCTCTCGATGATGAAGCATTCCGGCGCCTTGATGTCCTCAAGGTTGATGCCGCCGAAGGACGGGCCGAGATAGCGCACGCAGTTGATGAATTCGTCTACGTTTTCCGTATCGACCTCGAGATCGATACTGTCCACATCGGCAAACCGCTTGAACAGGACAGACTTGCCTTCCATGACGGGCTTCGATGCCAGCGCACCGAGATTGCCGAGACCGAGGATTGCCGTGCCGTTGGAAATCACGGCCACCATGTTGCCGCGCGTCGTATAGTCATAGGCCTTGGAAGGGTCGGCGGCGATCGCCAGAACCGGCACGGCGACGCCAGGCGAATAGGCCAGCGATAGGTCGCGCTGCGTCGCCATCGGCTTTGTCGGGGTGATCTCGAGCTTGCCGGGGCGGCCCTGCGAGTGGAAATCAAGCGCTTCCTGCTCGGTCACCGACGCTCTGTTGCGCGTGTTCTTTTCCGGCGTCTTGTCGTTTGCAGGCATTGGCCTCTCCAGCTTTTTGTGGGCAGCGCCCCTCGAGGTCGCGGGGGATGTTGTAATTCAAGGGTCATCACCGATAGTGTCGCCTCTTTCCAGACGCAACAATAAATCTGCGCAACAAACATTGGTGCCGTGACCCATTTTCAAAGACCTACGCTCGATGCCCTGACGACCGACCAGCTGGCTTCGGAGGAAAGCCGCGCGTCGGCAACGCCGATGATGGAACAGTTCATCGAGATCAAGGCCAACAATCCCGGATCGCTGCTGTTCTATCGGATGGGCGATTTTTACGAGCTGTTCTTCGAGGATGCGATCGATGCCTCGCGGGCTCTCGGCATCACGCTGACGAGGCGCGGCCAGCATATGGGACAGGACATTCCGATGTGCGGCGTGCCCGTGCATGCAGCGGATGACTATCTGCAGCGGCTGATCATGCTCGGCTTTCGCGTTGCCGTCTGCGAACAGGTGGAAGACCCGGCGGAAGCGAAGAAGCGCGGCTCCAAATCGGTCGTCAAACGCGATGTCGTGCGGCTCGTCACGCCCGGCACGATCACCGAAGAGAAACTGCTCGTCGCCTCGGAATCCAACTACCTGATGACGCTTGCCCGCATCAAGGGTGCTGCCGAACCGCTGATGGCGCTTGCCTGGATCGATATCTCCACCGGCGTATTCCGGTTGGCGGAAACCGAGCCGTCGCGCCTGCTCGCCGACATCCTGCGGATCGAGCCGCGCGAACTGATCATGCCGGATACGATGTTCCACGATGCGGAGCTGAAGCCGGTCTTCGACGTGCTTGGCCGCGTCGCTGTGCCGCAGCCTTCGGTCCTGTTCGACAGCGCCACGTCGGAAGGCCGCATCGCGCGCTATTTCGGCGTCGGCACGCTGGATGGCTTCGGCACGTTTTCGCGCGCTGAAATGGCAGCGGCCGCAGCTGCCATCGCCTATGTGGAAAAGACCCAGATGGCCGAGCGCCCGCCGCTCGGCCGGCCGGAGCGTGAAAGCGGCGCCTCGACGCTGTTCATCGACCCCGCCACCCGCGGCAATCTGGAACTGACCAAAACCCTCTCGGGCGAGCGCGAAGGCACGCTCCTGAAAGCGATCGACCGAACCGTCACCGGCGGCGGTGCAAGGCTTCTGGCCGAACGGCTGATGTCGCCGCTGACGGATCCGGACCGCATCAACCGAAGGCTCGATTCGGTCTCCTTCCTCGGGGACGAGCCGGGCCTGTGTTCGGATCTGCGCTCCTCGCTGAAACACGTGCCGGATATGCCGCGCGCCCTGTCACGTCTGGCGCTCGATCGCGGCGGCCCGCGTGATCTCGGTGCGATCCTCGCCGGTCTCGAAGCGGCGCGTGGCGTTGCCAGCTTCCTCAGTGGCGCCATGCTGCCGCAGGAACTGTCGGAGGCGCTCGATGATCTGAAGATGCTGCCGGGGGAACTCGAAACCCTGCTTGGCACCACACTTGCGCAAGACCTTCCGCTCCTCAAGCGCGATGGCGGCTTTCTTGCGGATGGTGCACGTGCCGAACTGGACGAGGTCCGCGCACTGCGCGATCAGTCGCGCAGGGTCATCGCCGGGCTGCAGCTGCAATATGCCGAAGAGACCGGTATCAAGTCGCTCAAGATCAAGAACAACAACGTGCTCGGCTATTTCATCGAGGTGACCGCCGGAAATGCCGGCCCGATGACCGATACACCGGAAGCCAAGGCGCGCTTCATCCACCGCCAGACCATGGCGAATGCGATGCGCTTCACCACAACAGAGCTGGCCGATCTCGAAAGCCGCATCGCCAACGCCGCCGACCGGGCGCTGACGATCGAGCTCGAAGCCTTCCGTCTCATGGTCGAGGCCGTGACCGCCGAAGCCGAAGCCATCAAGGCCGGCGCCCGCGCGCTTGCCATCGTGGATGTTGCAGCCGGCCTTGCGATGCTTGCCGAGGAGTGGGACTACCGCCGCCCGGCGGTCGATGCGTCGCGCATGTTCGCGATCGAAGGCGGCCGCCATCCGGTCGTCGAGCAGGCCCTGCGCCGTCAGTCATCAGGCCCGTTCATCGCCAACGAATGCGATCTCTCGCCCGCCGGAACCGACGAGTTCGGTGCCCTCTGGCTTCTGACCGGCCCCAACATGGGCGGTAAATCGACATTTCTGCGCCAGAACGCGCTGATTGCCATCCTCGCTCAGATGGGGTCCTTCGTTCCTGCCGCGTCCGCCCATATCGGCATCGTCGACCGCCTGTTTTCCCGCGTCGGAGCCTCCGACGATCTTGCCCGCGGCCGTTCCACCTTCATGGTCGAAATGGTCGAGACAGCCGCGATCCTCAACCAGGCGACGGACCGTTCGCTGGTCATCCTTGATGAGATCGGCCGCGGCACGGCAACCTTCGACGGCCTGTCGATTGCCTGGGCCGCAGTCGAGCACCTGCACGAAAGCAACCGCTGCCGTGGGCTGTTCGCCACCCATTTCCACGAACTCACCGTGCTCTCGGAAAAGCTCAACCGCCTTTCCAAT
Source organism: Rhizobium sp. Leaf306 (assembly GCF_001423425.1). Lineage (GTDB taxonomy): Bacteria > Pseudomonadota > Alphaproteobacteria > Rhizobiales > Rhizobiaceae > Neorhizobium > Neorhizobium soli. The sequence goes on along the minus strand of NZ_LMNX01000001.1, from coordinate 1,065,763 downwards.
GCCACGATGAAGGTCAAGGAATGGGATGGCGAGGTGATCTTCCTGCATGAAGTCGGACCCGGTGCTGCCGATCGCTCCTACGGTATCCAGGTCGCACGGCTTGCCGGCCTGCCCGACAGCGTTGTCGCCCGTGCCCGAGATGTGCTGACCAAGCTTGAGGACAGCGATCGCAAGAACCCCGCAAGCCAGCTCATCGACGATCTGCCGCTGTTCCAGGTGGCGGTAAGGAAAGATGAGATGAAGCGCGGTCCGTCCAAGGTCGAGGAAGCGCTGAAAGCCATCAATCCGGACGAAATGAGCCCGCGCGATGCGCTCGACGCCCTATATGCGTTGAAGAAGCAACTTGCGACCAAGTAAGGCCGCATCTCAGTTGAAAGGAACACGCACGTGAGCGTCGCCTTCGTGAAGGAAGAAAGTGCCGAAACCGCAGCGGAAACCCAGCTGCCGGACAGGCCTATCTCGTCGCATCCCAACCTCGTCACCGAGGCCGGCCTGAAGGCGCTAGAGGCGCAGCTTCGTACCGCAAAGGAGGCTTTTGACGCGGCCAACACGGTTGAGGACGTCAACGAGCGCCGCCGCCAGGCCGCAGGTCCCGCGCGCGACCTCCGCTACTTCGCCGAGAGGCTGCACAGCGCTCAGCTAGTGCCTGCACCGGTTTCGACTGAAGTCGTCGCCTTCGGCAACACGGTGCGCTTCAGCCGTGACGACGGCCGCGAGCAGGCTTATCGCATCGTCGGCGAGGATGAGGCCGATCCGAAGGAAGGTTCGATCTCCTACGTTTCTCCCGTTGCAAGTGCGCTTCTGGGCAAGTCGGTCGGCGATGTCGTGACCGTAAACGGTCATGAACTCGAAATTACTGCAATTTCCTGACGCATTCTCCCGAAACCACACCTCAGCGCTTGAGAAGGCCCTCCGCTCCGGCTATCTGATTCTTTCCATTGAAAGAAAAGGCTGATCGCGGCATGACTCCAGATTATCTCGTCACCCATTCCGGTGGCTTCCATGCCGACGAACTCCTGTCCAGTGTCATCCTGACGCGGCTGTTCCCCGATGCACGCATCGTCCGCAGCCGGGCGCCCGAATGGATCACGCCGGGTGGCGACCGCATCATCTACGACGTCGGCGGCTCCTTCGACGCGCAGGCGCAGATTTTCGATCATCACCAGCGCGGTGCGCCCTTGCGCGATGACGGCGCGCCGTTCAGTTCCTTCGGCCTGATCTGGAAGCACTACGGCCGCGATTACCTGCTCGCCTTCGGCGTACCGGAAGCCCATGTCGAGGCGCTGCATGCAGCCTTCGACACCAAGTTCGTTCTGCCGATCGACCTGATGGATAATGGCGCGCTCAGCCCCTCGGTCGCAGGTCCGATGGCCGGCCTGACACTGCCGTCGCTTCTCGAAACCCTGAAGCCCGCCTTCGACGAAAAGGACGAAGGCGCCGATGATCGCGCCTTCCATGCAGCGCTTGTCATTGCCCGCGCCTTTGTCGAAGCCGGTATTTCGCAGCGCGCCGCAAAGCTGCGGGCAGAGACGCTGGTTCTGGACGCCATTGCCAAGGCCGGCGAGGGTCGCATCCTCGAATTGCCGATGGGCATGCCGTTCCGCCCCGCCATCCTGAAGGCTGGCGCCGATCAGCTTCTCTTCGTCGTCCACCCGCGCGACAAGGACTGGTGCGTCACCGGCATCCGCCGTGCCGATGACGGTTTCGAACTGCGCGCCGATCTCCCCGCCGCATGGGCCGGCCTCACCAATGCAGACCTGGAAGCCGCATCCGGCGTCGAAGGCGCTACCTTCTGCCACAACGGCCGCTTTATCGCCGCCGCCAGAACCCGTGAAGCAACGCTCGTCATGGCGGAACTCGCGGTGAAGGAGGCCCTGTCGGAAGGCCTCCGTCCTGCCGTCGGCTGAGCGCTTAGCGTTCCAGCAGCGTTCTGCGAAGAAAGACGGCAATATTGAAGAAGATCTGCTGATGCAGCTTTTCGCGTGGGATGTCGCTCACCTCATCGCAAACCGGATCATCCTCATACTGCTTCAGCAATTCTGCTCCATTCGCGTTGCAGATGCTCAGGAACGAGAAATGGTTTGCGCCGGGAACTAGCGCGTAGTTGGCCTCCGGAATATCGACCGTCAGCGACTGGGCGTTGGTGCCGGACATGATGCCGTCGCCTTCGCCGAGGTTGATGAAAAGCATTGGTCTATCGATGCCGGCAAGACTTTCGTTCTGGTAAGCCATGGCAAAACCCGGATCGACCGCAATCACCGCTGAAACGCGCTTGTCGCCATAACCACCTTCGAATGCCTCCCGATCGACTTGGGAAAAATCCACCCCGCCCTTCTGAAACCAGTTGCAGCCCGCATCCCTGCCGCCTGCCTCCGCGCAATGGGTGACAAAGGTCTGAAGCGACGCGCGGACACCGGCGGTCAGCATCATCGTGTTGCCCCCAAGCGAAAAGCCGATGCCGCCGATCCGCTCCTTGTCGACAAGCGCGCTCCAGGTGGCGCTCGTCGTCAGTGTATCGATCAGGGCTGAAACATCCTGTGCCCGCTCCCAGATCTTGAAGCTTTCCACCGGAATGGAATCGCCTGAGGTCGAATGGATATGATTGGGTGCCGCAACGATGAAGCCGTTGCGCGCGAGTTCTGTCGAAAGCCAGCCCAGCCCCGCTGCATTGCCGCCCGAGCCATGGCTCAGAATGACCAGCGGAAACTTCTCCTGCACGGGCGTGGCATTGCGGCGAGCAGGCACGCCGACCCACAGAGCATCGGCACCGAGCGTATAAGGGTCGCCGTCGGCCTTTGCTGGATAGGTGATCAGCACCCTCTCGGGCTGGGTTCGGTGCGACGGATTGATCTGGATCCACTGGGTTCCCGCCTCGAAGGCGAGGGCCGGCAAGGCGGTTGCGGAATAGCCGAAACCGATCAGGGCAAGGGTTGCAAGGCGAAGGCGGGGTAGGGGCAGGGCCATGGAAATCTCCATCGGGGTTGTGAACGGCACCACCCTTGCGCCTGTATCTGCCTGCCTTTCGACCTCGATCGTGATATGGTCGGACCTCAAACATGTTTCAGGCCATTTACCGCCGGGGTCACTGCAGTGCTCTCTATCCCTTTGCCGTTTCTGGTCGGTATCGTCTTTGCCCTTGCGCTCTATCACAGCCTCAAAGGCGTCGACGTGCCGGGAAGCCGTCGCTACTTCGTCGCATTTGTCGTTCTCTATGCGGCTCAAGGCTTGGTCGTCGGCCTTCATTTCGGCTACGGCATAACGGCACTCGCACCGGTTCAGCCGGTCACCGCCTCCGTCATGCCGCCGCTCGCATTTCTCGCCTTCCAGTCGCTTTCCGGCGGCGGGCGATCTGCACCCTGGCGCCACCTCGCCGCACCGTTTTGCGTCGGCACTTCGGTCGTCTTCGCACCGATCCTGGTCGATCCGCTCCTGCTGGTGATCTTTCTCTTTTACGGCGTCGCCCTCTGGCGGCTGACCCGTTCGGAAGGTTCCGATCTCATGGTCGAAGCCAGCCTTCAGCGAATGCGTCCCGCCCTGCGGGCCGCAAGAATGACGGCCGCGCTGATGCTGTTTTTCGCAGTCAGCGATGCTGCCCTCTCGATCTACACAACGTTCAACGGGAGGGACGACATTCCGCTTGTCCTGACGGCGATCAACATCGTCGTTCTCGTGGTGACCGGCATCTACTATCTTGCGCCGGAAGCAGGAGAAGGCCCGCTGCCGAACGGGAAGGCAAATGAGGCCAATCCACAGGATGAGGGTCTCGTCGCGCGCGCGACAGAGGCTTTGGATCGGGACGGTCTCTACCGCGACGAAAACCTCAGTCTAGCGAAACTCGCCCGCAAGGCCGGCGTGCCGGCGCGGGATCTGTCGGTTGCCATCAACCGCGCAACCGGCCTCAATATCTCGCAGTTCGTCAACAGACGCCGGATCGCGGAAGCATGTCTGCAGCTTCGCGAAACCAGCCGGCCGGCGACGGTCATCATGTTCGATGTCGGGTTTTCGACCAAGTCGAACTTCAACCGCGAGTTTCGCCGCGTCACCGGCATGAGCCCGCGTCAGTGGCGCAGCGGATCGAAGTCTATCGCAGACCCCGGCAATATCGGGCTTGACGTTCCGGTCGCGAAGAAACAACTTGGCGCCGTCAAGCCGTAACCGTGGTAAGCACGCTGCTCACATGCGGAGCGCTCTGCGGTAACGGCTGCGCAACAAAAATGAGCTAAAGCGTATGGGGCAGGGCCGCAGGGACCTGGGAACGCTTTAGGGGAGGTGCCCGAAATCCGTCGTCGTCTCCATCGGGAATGGAGAGGGCGGGCACCGGCAGGAAGACATGGCCAAGCAAGCAACAAGACAAGATCATCGCCACGACATCGATTTTTCCGAACTGATGGACGTCGCCGGCCTGCAGACGAAATGCCGCGAGGCGCTCGGAACCAAGGATCGGCCGCTGCTGGAATCGCGGGCAGCTCTCCTGCCGATCCTGCGGCAGGCCAGTGTCGACGGTCGCGAAAAGGCACGCGAACTGCTGAGCCAGGATGGCAGCGGTCTTCGCTGCGCCCGCCGCATATCCTGGATCCAGGACCAGCTGATCTGCGTCCTCAATGAAACCATCACCGAGAGCCTCTATCCGGAAGGCCGCGAGATCGCCGTTGCCGCCACCGGCGGTTACGGCCGCGGCACGCTCGCGCCAGGGTCCGATATCGATCTTCTTTTCCTGCTGCCCGAAAAGAATTCCGATGCCATGCGCAAGGCGGTGGAATTCCTGCTCTATCTCCTGTGGGACATGGGCTTCAAGGTCGGCCATGCCACCCGCACGGTGGAGGAATGCATTCGCCTGTCGAAAACCGACATGACGATCCGCACCGCCATTCTCGAATGCCGCCCGATCTGCGGCAGCGGCGCGCTGGTCAATCAGCTGATGTCGCGCTTCGATCTGGAAGTCGTCGCCGGCACCGGTCCGGAATTCGTCGCCGCCAAACTTGCCGAGCGAGACCAGCGCCACAAGAAGGCTGGCGACACGCGCTATCTGGTCGAGCCCAACGTCAAGGAGGGCAAGGGCGGCCTGCGCGACCTTCACACGCTGTTCTGGATTGCCAAATATTACTACCGCGTCCGCGAAACGACCGAACTCGTCAAGCTCGGCGTTCTCTCGCGCGAGGAGGCAAGGTCCTTCGAAAAGGCCGACGACTTTCTCTGGGCGGTGCGCTGCCAGATGCATTTTCTGACGGGCAAGGCAGAGGAACGTCTGTCGTTCGACATTCAGCGCGATATCGCGGCAAGCCTCGGTTACAACGCGCGGCCTGGCCTCTCCTCCGTCGAACGCTTCATGAAGCACTATTTCCTGGTCGCGAAGAACGTCGGCGATCTTACCCGCATTCTTTGCGCAGCGCTGGAGGACCAGCAGGCGAAGGCCGCACCGGGCCTCACCCAGCGCGTCATCTCGCGCTTCACCAAACGGCTGCACAAGATCGCCGGCTCCGTCGAATTCGTGGAGGACCGCGGTCGCATCACGCTGGCTGATCCGGGCGTCTTCAAGCGCGATCCGGTCAGCCTGATCCGCTTCTTCCACGTGGCGGACCTGACCGGGTTGGAACTGCATCCTGACGCGCTGAAAAGCATCACCCGATCGCTTTCGCTTATCGACAGTGCCCTGCGCGAAGACGACGAGGCGAACCGCCTCTTTCTCTCCATCCTCACCTCTAGGCGGGATCCCGGCCTGATGCTGCGGCGAATGAACGAGGCCGGCGTGCTCGGCCGCTTCATTCCCGAATTCGGCAAGGTCGTGGCGATGATGCAGTTCAACATGTATCACCACTATACGGTCGACGAGCACCTGATCCGCTCGGTCGATGCGCTGTCGGAGATCGATCACGGCCGAGCGGCGGACATGCATCCGCTCGCCAACAAGCTGATGCCGACGATCGAGGAGCGCGCGGCGCTCTATGTCGCAGTTCTGATCCACGACATCGCCAAGGGCCGCCAGGAGGATCATTCGATCGCCGGCGCCCGGATCGCGCGCAAACTCTGCCCGCGTCTCGGTCTCAACGCCAAGCAGACCGAACTCGTCGTGTGGCTGGTGGAACAACACCTGATCATGTCAATGACGGCGCAGACCCGCGATCTGCATGATCGCAAGACCATCGCCGACTTTGCCGAAAAAGTCCGCTCGCTGGATCGCTTGAAGCTTCTGCTGGTGCTGACCATCTGCGATATCCGCGCCGTCGGTCCTGGCGTCTGGAACGGTTGGAAGGGCCAGCTTCTGCGCACTCTCTATTACGAAACGGAACTGCGTCTCTCCGGCGGCTTCTCCGAAGCGTCCGGCAAGGAGCGGGCCAAGGTGGCGGAGGAAGATCTCGCCAACGCCCTGTCCGACTGGAGCCAGCAGGATCGCGAGGCGCTGGTGAAGCTCCATTACCAGCCGTATCTCCTGTCCGTGCCCGTCGAGGACCAGGTTCGCCACGCAAGCTTCATCCGCGAAACCGACAAGGCCGGCAAGCCGCTCGCCACCATGGTGCGCACCGACAGTTTCCGGGCGATCACCGAAATCACCGTTCTCGCGCCCGACCATCCACGTCTTCTGTCGATCATCGCAGGCGCCTGCGCGGCCGCCGGTGCCAATATCGCCGATGCGCAGATCTTCACCACCTCCGATGGCCGTGCGCTCGATACGATCCACATCAACCGGGAATTTGCGGTCGATGACGACGAGATGCGCCGTGGCGGTACGATCGGACGGATGATCGAGGACGTGCTTGCCGGCAAGAAGCGACTGCCGGAAGTCATAGCCATCCGCGCGAAAGCCAAGAAGAACAAGAACAAGGCCTTCGATATCCCGCCGTCGGCGATCATCTCCAACGGGCTTTCCAACAAGTTCACCGTCGTCGAGGTGGAATGCCTCGACCGGACCGGCCTCTTGGCGGAAATCACCGCGGCGCTTGCCGATCTCTCGCTGGATATTCAGTCGGCGCGGATCACCACGTTTGGTGAAAAGGTGATCGATACGTTCTACGTCACCGATCTCGTCGGCCACAAGGTGACCAATGAGAACCGCCAGGGCAATATCATCACCCGGCTGAAGGCGGTCATGGCGGAACAGGAAGACGAGCTTCAGGAAGCCATGCCGGATGGTATCGTCGCGCCCCAGCCGGCTGCCGCCGACGGAGCAAATGTCTTGCCGCGGAAGTCGAAAGTCGGTGTCTGAAACACGACACCGGTGCTATCCCTGCTGAACGGGTGCTTCGTTCGGTCCGCTCTTTTGCGCCACAGAAACAGTGGGGCAGGGCGCCGGACGGATGACGCACGCCAATGCACAGGTAGAACATGAACAATCCCAGCTTCCCCAAGCATGAGCGCAAGACGATGAGCCAAGCCCGATGAGCCTCGCCAGAAAATTCGCAACCGTCGGCGGCGCAACGCTCGGCAGCCGCATTTTCGGTTTCGCCCGTGAAACCTTCATGGCGGCGGCCCTTGGCACGGGGCCGATGGCAGACGTGTTTTACGCCGCCTTCCGGTTTCCCAACCTGTTTCGCCGTCTGTTTGCCGAAGGCGCCTTCAACGCCGCTTTCGTTCCACTGTTTTCCAAGGAAATCGAGGCGAACGGCGTCGATGGTGCCAAGCGGTTTTCCGAAGAGGTCTTCGGCGTCCTGTTTTCTGCGCTGCTGATCATCACCATCGCAATGCAGCTGGCCATGCCCTGGCTGGTGCGGTGGGTCATTGCCCCGGGCTTTGCCGATGACGCGGAAAAGACGGCGCTGACGGTGCGCATGGCTGTCGTCATGTTCCCTTATCTCATGTGCATGTCGCTGACGGCGATGATGAGCGGCATGCTCAACTCGCTGCATCATTTCTTTGCCGCCGCCATCGCGCCGGTGTTCTTGAACGTGGTGATGATCGCAGCGCTTCTCTACGGCCTCTGGGTTGGCGCCGATCCGCGCGAAATCGCCTGGTATCTGTCGTGGAGCGTGCTGGTTGCGGGCGTGTTGCAGCTTGGCGTCGTCTACGTGGGCGTGCGCCACGCGGGCATCAATATCGGCTTTCGCCGGCCGAAGATGACACCCAACGTCAAGCGCCTGCTCTGGCTTGCGGTTCCGGCCGCGATCACCGGCGGCATTACCCAGATCAACCAGATCATCGGCCAGGCGATTGCGTCGGGCAAGGAAGGTGCGATCGCTGCCCTGCAATATGCCGACCGCATCTACCAGCTGCCGCTCGGTGTCGTCGGCGTTGCCGTCGGTGTCGTGCTCCTGCCCGAATTGTCACGGGCGCTGAAGGGCGGCCACGTCAAGGAAGCCGGCAATATCCAGAACCGCTCGATCGAATTCGTGCTGTTCCTGACGCTTCCTGCCGCTGCCGGTCTCTGGATCCTGTCGGATGCGATCATCCGCGTGCTTTACGAGCGCGGTGCGTTCTCGGCCGAAAACACCGCCGTCGTCGCGTCGATCCTTGCGATCTACGGCATCGGTCTTCCGGGTTTCGTGCTGATCAAGGCGCTGCAGCCGGGCTTTTATGCCCGCGAGGATACAAAGACGCCGATGCGCTTTACCATGGTGTCGGTCGTCATCAATTCCGGCCTCGCCATCACGCTGTTTCCGATGATCGCCGAACGCGGCATCGCGACGGCGGAAGCCGCGGCGGGATGGATCAACACGATCCTGCTATTCTCGACGTTGGTCTGGCGGGGTGATCTCGTCTGGGAATGGGCGCTTGCCCGGCGTACCGCCCTTTTGCTGGTCGCGACAGGGGTCATGGCGGCGGCGCTGTTTTATGCGCTTCCCTATGCCAGCCCATGGCTGCAACCGGGCTCGCATCTGTTGACCCAGGTGCTGGCTCTGGCCTGCCTTCTGGGCATTGCAATGGTCGTCTATTTCGCCTGCGCGTTTGCGATCGGCGGTGCCGATCTCGGCATGATCAGGCGAAACATCAAGCGGAAGCCTAAGTCTGCTGTCCCACCACCGGCGGAGTCCTGATCTCAGGACTTTCCGCGGCGCTTCAGGCTTGCAAGGCTGCCCTTGCCACCTTTTCCACCTTTGCCGCAATGCGCCCAGGCGCGTCGCGGGCCGACATCCACATGCACGATGCCGTTGCAGTAACGGCCGATGCCGCCGATGCCCGGGGCGCTCGCTGCTGCCGCAAGCACCCTCTTTTCGGCAACGCCGGGAACGCGAATGTCGGCGGCATAGCAATGGCTGTGCTGTGATGTGCCAGAGCGCGGACGGTGGCCGGAGGTCACCATCGGCTTCTTGCCGGTTTCCTTGGCGATATGGGCAAGGATGGCACCCAGCTTCTCGGGAAAGCAGTTGGTCCGAACGCTGACGCGCTGGACAGTATAGTAAGCAGAGTAGTCGTGTTTGAAAGAACTGCTGCGGCGTTTCTCGCCTTTTTCGGCGGCTTGTGCGGTCGCGGACAGCGTTAGGCAGAGCGTCATGAAGCAGGACAGCGCGACGCGGTAAAAGATGCGCATACGGGTAAACCTCGGAAAATACTCACGACCGACTGGGGTCGACTTGGTGGGGGAGTATTTCTTTCCGAAAAGTGACCTCAGTATGGAGGAATTTGCCCCAAAGTGGGATTTGTCTGCCTCAGGGGTTAAACTGCGTTAACCTTATGGTTGCTTCGAGTTCCTTGACATGGCGGGCAGTAAGCGTCGAAGACCTGTACCCGCCACGACAAAACAAGGTGTGTTTCGATGTCGATCCGTTCCCTATTTCTGGTCACGCTGGTCGTTGACGACTACGATCGGGCGCTCGATTTTTACTGTGGAATCATGGGCTTTGAGCTTGTCGCCGATACCCCTTTGGAGGCGACCAAGCGCTGGGTGGTAGTGCGCCCGCCGGGCGGAGATGGGGCCGCGCTCCTGCTGGCACGCGCCGACGGCGTCGCCGAAACGGCGGCGATCGGCAACCAGACGGCAGGCAGGGTAAGTTTTTTCCTGAAAACCGACGATTTTGCCGGTGATCACGCCCGGTTGTCAGCCAAAGGCGTCCGCTTCATCGAAGAACCGCGCCACGAACCCTATGGCACGGTCGCAGTGTTTGCCGATTGCTACAGCAACCTTTGGGATCTCATTCAGCACGCGAATGATGCAGCCTCTTGATCCCTCGTGGCGGGGCGTGCATAAGCCCGGCCATCAGCTACATGGCCCGCGGGGCGCAGCAGCGGCAAGCACGCACACTTGTCAGGTTGCGCAAGTCCAACGGCCTGAGGCCTTCCATCAGCCTATCGAGGATCTAGAATGAACAGCTTCAAGCCGCTCGTCTTTTCCGGTGTCCAGCCCACCGGCAATCTCCATCTCGGCAATTATCTCGGCGCTATCCGCAAGTTCGTCGCCCTGCAGGAAAACAACGACTGCATCTACTGCGTCGTCGATCTGCACGCGATCACGGCCCAGCTCGTGCATGACGATCTGCGCGGCCAGATCCGCTCCATCGCGGCAGCGTTCATCGCCTCCGGCATCGACCCGAAGAAGCATATCGTCTTCAACCAGTCCGCCGTGCCGCAGCATGCCGAACTTGCCTGGATCTTCAACTGCGTCGCCCGCATCGGCTGGATGAACCGGATGACCCAGTTCAAGGACAAGGCCGGCAAGGACCGCGAGAACGCCTCGCTCGGACTGCTCGCCTATCCGAGCCTGATGGCCGCCGACATTCTCGTCTACCGCGCCACCCATGTGCCTGTCGGCGATGACCAGAAGCAGCACCTGGAGCTTGCCCGCGATATCGCCCAGAAATTCAACATCGATTTCCAGGACAAGATCCGTGCGACCGGCACCGGCGTCGACATGGTCGTCGGCGAAGAGCCGATCCACGGCTATTTCCCGCTCGTCGAGCCGCTGATCGATGGTCCGGCCCCGCGCGTCATGAGCTTGCGCGACGGCACCAAGAAGATGTCGAAATCCGATCCGTCAGATCTGTCGCGCATCAACCTGATGGACGATGCCGATGAGATCCTGAAGAAAATCCGCAAGGCGAAGACCGATCCGGAAGGCCTGCCGAGCGAACTCGAAGGCCTCGAAGGGCGTCCGGAAGCAGCCAATCTCGTGGGCATCTACGCGGCACTCGCCGATCGCACCAAGGCGGATGTGCTTGCCGAATTCGGCGGCCAGCAGTTCTCGGTGTTCAAACCGGCGCTTGCCGACCTCGCCGTTCAAGTTCTGGCGCCGATTTCGCTCGAGATGCGCCGCCTGCTGGACGACACGACCCATATCGACGCTATCTTGCGTGATGGGGGCGAGCGTGCCCGCGCCCGAGCCGAAAAGGTCATGGGTGAAGTGTTCGATATCGTCGGTTTCCTGCGCTGAGCGGGAGAGCGCCTGAAAATCTTGCACCCGTCACGGTCGCGTGGCGGGTTTTCATTTTCGCGGGTTCGTATAATTTCGCCACAACGACAACGTCCGACGGGAATTGAGGGGGCGGCATGGTTTCGAAACGGCTTTCCAGGCTTGAGGGACATCGGCGCAAGTTCATAGCGGTCATCGATGGCACCCCCGAATGCGAGCTTGCCGTGCACTATGCCGGCCGCCGCGCGAAGAATTCCAATGGCGGCCTGGTGCTGCTTTTCGTCATCCCCGATGGGGATTTCCAGCAATGGATCGGCGTCGAGCAGATCATGCGCGCCGAAGCCATGGAAGAAGCGGAATCGATCATGGCGAAAGCCGCCCAGAGGGTGCGCGAAACGATCGGGATCGATCCGGAAATCGTCATCCGCGAGGGAAGCGCGCCCGAGCAGATCAACATGCTGGTGGAAGAAGACCGCGATATCGCCGTCCTGGTTCTGGCGGCCGGCTCGACCAAGGAAGGGCCGGGCCCGCTGGTCTCGGCCGTCGCGGGCAGGGGTGCTGCATTCCCCATTCCCGTCACCGTTCTGCCGGATACGCTGACCGACGAGGAAATCGACGCGCTCGCCTGACCTCTCTCTTGACCGGATTGGCAGAAAGGCGCACTTGAACCAAAAGCTGATCGCGACTATCTTCTTTGGAAGAGTTCTAAGTTTGCGGCGCCCGCTGGCGCGCACGGGTCAAGGAGACAAATCATGTTCATTCAGACGGAAGCCACACCCAATCCGGCAACCCTGAAGTTCCTGCCCGGCAAGATCGTCATGGAAAAGGGCACGGCCGATTTCCGCAATGCGAGCGAGGCCGATGCGTCTCCGCTGGCCGCCAGACTGTTCGGCATCGACGGCGTCACCGGCGTCTATTTCGGCTACGACTTCATCACCGTCTCCAAGGATAGCGCCGAATGGCAGCATCTGAAGCCGGCTATCCTCGGCTCGATCATGGAGCATTTCATGTCCGGCCAGCCGGTCATGGGCGGTACTTCTGCGCTTGCCGAAGATTCCGATGAGGACGGCGAGTTCTACGAAGCCGACGACGAAACCCTCGTCGCGACCATCAAGGAACTGCTGGAAACCCGCGTTCGGCCGGCCGTTGCCCAGGATGGCGGCGACATCACCTTCAAGGGTTTCCGCGATGGCACGGTCTATCTCAACATGAAGGGCGCCTGCGCCGGTTGCCCGTCCTCGACCGCGACCCTGAAGCATGGCGTTCAGAACCTGCTCAAGCACTTCGTGCCTGAAGTGCAGGCCGTCGAAGCCATCTGATTTCGAAAAACAGTTCCGCACATGCTCGTTCTGGCCATCGATACTGCCGGGGTTGATTGTTCCGCCGCGCTCTATGATGGCGCGTCCGGCAGACTTCTTTCGTCCGTCACTGAGACGATCGGCAAGGGTCATGCAGAGCGGCTGATGGCGATCGTCGACGAGGCGCTTGATGAAGCTGGCCTTCAACTTCCATCCGTGCAGCGTATCGCCGTCGGCATCGGCCCGGGCTCGTTTACCGGTATTCGAGTTGGCGTTGCGGCCGCCCGCGGTCTGGCACTGGCGCTCAATGTGGAATGCGTCGGCGTCACCACGCTCGAAACGCTGGCCGCCGCACATCTTGCAAAGCATCCCGGACGCCCCGTCGTGGCAGTCATGGATGCCAAGCGGGACGAGGTCTATGCCCAGGCCTTTTCAGCCGAAGGCTCCCCGCTCAGCGAACCCACGGCACTGTCTCCGGACGATGCCGCAGCACTCATTGCCCAGCTGTCGGCCGACGTAGCCGGGTCATGGCGCCTGCACGAGGCGCCGGTCCTGCCTGACCATTTCGATATCGCCGTCATTGCAAGGCTTGCGGCTTCAAAGCCGAAAGGTTCGCAAAAGCCGAAACCGCTTTATCTTCGTGGACCGGATGCAAAACCGCAGACAGGCTTTGCGTTGGCGCGGCAGATCTCGTAACTCCGCGTCGTTCAATTCTTTCACGCGACCGAATGCCCGATGTTTGACGATTATCTCAGCTGGAAACCATTTTTCGAAGTCGTCCCGATGGAGAGTTCCGACTGCGTGGAAGTCTCCGAGCTTCATGGTGCGCGCTTTCCGCGCCGCTGGAACGATGGCGAATTCCAGAATCTTCTTCTTCAGAAAGGCGTGTTCGGCTTCGTCGCACGCCAGACCAACGCGTTCTTTTCAAAACCCTTCGGGGGCTTCGTGCTGGTGCGCGAAGCAGCCGGTGAGGCGGAAATTCTCACGATCGCCGTCCCCGAAAAGTTTGGCCGTCTTGGGCTCGGATGGAGGCTGATGCAGGCCGGCTTGCGCGAAGCGACATCGCGCGGCGCCGAAACAATGTTCCTCGAGGTCGAGGCCGAAAACAAGGCCGCTGTGACGCTCTATGGCAGGCTGGGTTTCAAAAAGGTCGGCGAACGCCCGGCCTACTATACCGGTGCCGATGGACGACGGTCCTCGGCGCTTGTCATGAGCCGCGTTCTTCGTTAGTTCGTGATGAAACGAGAGCATTTGAAGGCCAAAACGTCATGACGGATCTTTCCAAAAATCTGGAGGAACTGTGTGCCGAGAAGGGCATGCGCATGACGGATCAGCGCCGGGTGATCGCGCGTATCCTGCAGGACTCCGACGACCATCCGGATGTCGAGGAACTGTATCGTCGCTCCTCCAAGGTCGATCCACGGATCTCGATCTCGACCGTCTATCGCACCGTGAAACTGTTCGAGGACGAGGGCATTATCGAGCGCCACGATTTCCGTGACGGTCGCTCTCGCTACGAGACGGTGCCGGAAGAACATCACGATCACATGATCGATCTCAATGCCGGCACGGTGATCGAATTCCAATCTGCGGAGATCGAAGCGCTGCAGGAGCGCATTGCCCGCGAACTCGGCTTCCGGCTGGTCGGACACAGGCTGGAACTCTACGGCATCCCGCTCGACAAAGACGAATAGCCTGAACACGAACGGCGTGACGACAGCCAAGGATCGACAGTGATCACCTCAATCCGCATCGGGTTCATCGTCGTCTGTCTGCTGGTGGTCACGGCTGTGCTGTTGCCGTTTCAGCTGATCGGCCTCGCCTTCGATCTGAAGATGCGCCGTTATATTCCGCGCCTCTGGCACCGCACCGCCTGCTTCCTGCTCGGCATCCGCATCCACGTCCACGGTCACCTGCAGCATCGGCGCCCCCTGATGCTCGCCTCCAACCACGTCTCGTGGAAGGATATCCTCGTGCTTGGTGCTATCGCGGATGTCGTCTTCATCGCCAAGTCGGAAGTCGCCAAATGGCCGATCTTCGGCACGCTCGCGAAATTGCAGAAGACGATTTTCGTCGTCCGCGAGGAAAAACGCCGAACCGGCGACCAGATCAACGAGATTGCCGCACGCATGACGGCGGGCGAGATCGTCGTGCTCTTCCCGGAAGGCACGACATCGGACGGCAACCGTCTGCTCGAGGTAAAGTCATCGCTGTTCGGGGCAGCCGCTGCCGCCGTGCCGCACACGCCCCATGGCGTCGTGTATGTCCAGCCTGTATCGATCGCCTATACGCGGGTGCACGGCATGGCGATGGGTCGTTTCCACCGCCCGCTTGCGGCCTGGCCGGGGGATATCGAGCTCATGCCGCACCTGATGGGTGTGCTGAAGGAAGGCGCGATCGACGTGGATGTGGCATTCGGCGAGACGGTCGATTTCCGCACGGGCGACAACCGCAAGCATCTCAGCCAGACCATTACCGCCCGGCTTCGCCGCATGCTGATCAGGCATCTTCGCCAAAGAGAGTACGACGCCGATTAGAACCGCTTCAAATCCGGTCCTTCTTGGAGTAAGGAGACGGCCATGAACGAACACGTCACCCTTTCGCCGGCAGAAGAGCCCGTCACCATCCCCAACACCCGCAAGGTCTTCATCAAGACCTACGGCTGTCAGATGAACGTCTACGATTCGACCCGCATGGGCGACGCGTTGGCGAGCGAAGGCTATGTCGCGACCGAGGAGATGGGCGAGGCGGATCTGATCCTCCTCAACACCTGTCATATCCGCGAGAAGGCCGCCGAGAAGGTCTACTCGGCGCTGGGGCGTCTGCGCGACATGAAGAAGGCGCGTGCTGCCGAAGGCCGCGAACTGATGATCGGCGTTGCCGGCTGTGTCGCCCAGGCGGAAGGCGAGGAAATCATCCGCCGCGCGCCATCGGTCGACGTGGTGATCGGCCCGCAGACCTATCACCGACTGCCGGATGCACTGCGCAAGGCCCGCGGCGGCAAGCCTGTGGTCGATACGGAATATGCGGTCGAGGACAAGTTCGACCATCTGCCGGCCACCGACCGCAAGCTTATCCGCGCCCGCGGCGTCACGGCTTTCCTTACCGTGCAGGAAGGCTGCGACAAATTCTGCACCTTCTGCGTTGTCCCCTATACCCGCGGTTCGGAAGTGTCGCGCCCCATCAGCCAGATTGTCGACGAAGCCATCCGGCTGGTCGAAAGCGGCGTGCGCGAAATCACCCTGCTTGGCCAGAACGTCAATGCCTGGAGCGCTGAAGGCCCAACCGGTAACGACTGGGGTCTCGCCGACCTTCTCTATCGTCTTGCTGAAATCCCGGGCCTTGCCCGCCTGCGCTATACGACAAGCCATCCGCGCGACATGGATGACCGACTGATCGAGGCGCATCGCGACCTGCGCATCCTGATGCCTTATCTGCATCTGCCTGTTCAGTCGGGATCCGACCGCATCCTGAAGGCCATGAACCGTCGCCATACGGGCGCCGAATATCTGGCGCTGATCGACCGCATCCGCAATGCCCGTCCCGATATCGCCCTGTCGGGAGATTTCATCGTCGGTTTCCCGGGCGAAACCGATCAGGATTTCGAAGACACGTTGAAGATCGTCGAGGACGTCAACTACGCCTCCGCCTTCTCGTTCAAATATTCGACCCGGCCGGGAACACCCGGCGCGGATCTCACCGATCAGGTCGTTGAAGAGGTAAAAGCCGAGCGTCTCGAACGATTGCAGGCTTTGCTCTTGAAACAGCAGGCCGATTTCGCCACATCCTGTGTTGGAAAGACGATCGATCTGCTTCTGGAAAAGCCGGGACGTATGCCCGGGCAGGTGATCGGCCGTTCGCCCTGGCTCCAGTCTGTGAATGTTGATGCAAAAACATCGCAAATCGGTGAGATTATCCGTGTACGAATCATTGGTACCGGCCCGAACAGCTTGTTTGCCGAGCCGGCAGAGAGTTTAATGGGTGCCTGACCAGCAAGTGAGGAGCTTGTTTACTTGAGCGGACGAGAATCGGTTTCTTCGACAGCGCGCCACCCCAAATCAGCAGCGACCGACGCCAACCACTTTGTCCTGACGTTCGAGAACAATCGCTTCGCGAGCGAGCTGTTCGGTCAATTCGACCAGAATCTGAAACTTCTCGAACAGCGCCTCAATATTGATGCGCGGCCCCGCGGTAATTCCGTGGCCATTTCAGGCGATGTCCCAGCCACCAATCAGGCCCGTCGGGCTCTCGATACCCTCTATGAGCGAATCCAGAAGGGCGGCACCATCGAAACATCCGATGTCGAAGGAGCTATCCGCATGGCACAGGCTGCGGACGACCAGCTGCAACTGCCGACGCTCGAGAAAAAGGCCAGGCTTTCGATGAGCCAGATCTCCACCAAGAAAAAGACGATTGTCGCGCGTACCCCGACGCAGGACGCCTATATGCGGGCGCTCGATCGGGCAGAGATGGTGTTCGGCGTCGGTCCGGCCGGTACCGGCAAGACCTATCTGGCCGTGGCGCATGCCGCGCAGCTGCTGGAACGCGGTGCCGTCGACAAGATCATTCTTTCGCGTCCGGCCGTCGAGGCGGGCGAACGTCTGGGCTTCCTTCCTGGCGACATGAAGGAAAAGGTCGATCCCTATCTGCGGCCGCTCTATGACGCGCTCTACGACATGATCCCAGCCGACAAGGTCGAACGGGCAATCACGGCCGGGGTCATCGAAATCGCGCCGCTCGCCTTCATGCGCGGCCGCACGCTTGCCAATGCCGCGATCATCCTCGACGAGGCGCAGAACACGACATCGATGCAGATGAAGATGTTTCTCACCCGTCTTGGTGAAAACGCACGCATGATCATCACCGGCGACCCGAGCCAGGTGGATTTGCCGCGCGGCGTGAAATCCGGTTTGGTCGAGGCGCTGCAGATCCTCAACGGGGTCGAAGGCATCTCGGTCATCCGCTTCAAGGATACCGACGTCGTGCGCCACCCGCTGG
The DNA here is from genome assembly GCF_001423425.1 of Rhizobium sp. Leaf306. Classification (GTDB taxonomy): domain Bacteria; phylum Pseudomonadota; class Alphaproteobacteria; order Rhizobiales; family Rhizobiaceae; genus Neorhizobium; species Neorhizobium soli. The sequence continues at coordinate 1,048,192 of NZ_LMNX01000001.1, read as the reverse complement.
TTGGCCGCATCGTCAGGGCCTATGACGCGCAATATGCCGTCCACGAGGAAAGCGAGGAGGCCGGACGCTAGTCCGGTTTCCAGTCCCTATGCCCGAACTCGACATACAGATCAGCATCGACGACGAAGGCTGGCCGGAAGAGCCGTCGCTTTTGGCGTTGACGCAAAAGGTTTTCGCCGCGGCCGCCGATTATCTCGTCCGCGAAGAAGATCAACCGTTTCCGAAAATACCGCCCGAAGTCTCTCTCGTCTTTACCGACGATGATTCCATCCGGGCAATCAACGCCGAATGGCGCGGCATGGACAAGCCGACCAACGTCTTGTCTTTCCCCGCTTTTCCGCTCGAACCCGGCGGTATGCCGGGCCCGATGCTGGGCGATATCGTCATCGCAAGGCAGACTGTCGAACGCGAGGCAGTTGATCTCGACAAGAGTTTCGACGATCATCTGACCCATCTTCTGGTCCACGGCTTTCTCCATCTGTTCGGTTACGACCACATGGAAAAGGACGAGGCGGAGGAAATGGAGACACTCGAGACTCGCATTTTAGCCGGTCTCGGCCTATCTGACCCCTATGCGGGGCAGGACCCGATAGTGTAGTTTGGAACAATGAACGATTATTCGAGCAATGTCGCCCGCGAGGGCAAGGACAGTTCGGACTCACCCTCGTCGGACGAGGGAAGTAGTTCGGGACGATCCGAGCACCACCCCAAATCCCATAATACATTCTGGTCTCGGGCGGTCCGCCTGCTGCGGCCGTCGCAGGGCGAACAGCTCCGCGAGGATCTCGCCGACGCGCTGATGACCGACACCAATGTCAGCAACGCCTTTTCTCCGGAAGAGCGCGCCATGCTGCACAACATCCTCCGCTTCCGCGAGGTTCGCGTCGAGGACATCATGGTGCCGCGCGCCGATATCGAAGCCGTCGACATGAGCATGACGATCGGCGAACTGATGATCCATTTCGAGGAGACCGGCCGCTCGCGCATGCCGGTTTACAGCGACAATCTCGACGATGCCCGCGGCTTCGTGCATATCCGCGACCTTCTGTCCTATCTGGCAAAACAGGCCCGCAACAAGCGCCGGACCGGTACCCGTGCAACGGCAGCAGCAGCCGTCGTTGCCGGTGGAGCGGTCGAGAAGCCGGCCCGTACCGCCAAGGCGGCCTTCGATCTCAGCCGCGTCAATCTCGATCAGACCGTTGCCGAGGCAGGCCTGGTTCGCAAACTGCTGTTCGTACCGCCATCGATGCTGGCATCCGAGCTGATGAGCACGATGCAGGCCGCACGTACGCAGATGGCGCTGGTCATCGACGAATACGGCGGCACCGATGGTCTCGTGTCGCATGAGGATATCGTCGAGATGGTGATCGGCGATGTCGAGGACGAGCATGACGACGAGGAAGTGATGTTCTCGCGTGCCGGCGACGATATCTTCATTGCCGATGCCCGTATCGAGCTGATGGAAATCTCCAAGGCGATCGGCTCCGATTTCGACGTGCGGGACCGGCTGGACGACGTCGATACGCTGGGTGGATTGATCTTCTCAGCGCTCGGTCGCATTCCGGTGCGCGGTGAAGTCGTGCAGGCTGTGCCAGGGTTCGAATTCCAGATCCTCGACGCCGATCCGCGCCGCATCAAGCGGGTCCGGATCATGCGCAAGCGCGCGCTCGTTCGCCGCAGGCAGCTCAAGGGCGAGGGCGAGCCCGTGGCCGAGACGCAGCAGAAGGCTATTACTGACAAGACGCCGACCGTGCTTCTGCCGGCACCCTCGTCCGATCGTGGCAATGATCATCCATCGGCCTGAGTTTCCAGGTGTTTTGAACAGCCGATAACAGGACAAGCCGCAGTTTTTCATGAAAGACTGCGGCTTCTGATTCGGGCGAAGGGGACATCGATGGAGCGACTGGCTGGCAGGGTCATGCTTCTATGGGGCTGGCCGCGTATCCTCCTTGCGTTTTTTGCCGGCGCTGTCGGCGCACTCGCCCTTCCCCCCTTCGGCTTCTTTGCTGCCCTGTTCGTGTCTTTCACGCTGTTCATCTGGCTGATGGACGGCACGACCGGCAATCCGGATGGTGGGCGCCTCAGCCGTCTGCGCTCTGCCTTCTTCCTGGGGTGGGTCTTCGGCTTCGGATACTTCGTCGCTAGCCTCTGGTGGCTCGGCAATGCGCTTCTCGTCGAGGCGGACGAGTTTGCCTGGGCAATACCGCTTGCAGTTCTGGGTCTGCCGGCTTTTCTGGCGCTGTTCTGGGGCTTTGCGGCGCTGGCGGCACGCATTCTCTGGTCCGATGGCTTGGGCCGGATTGCGGCTGCTGCGTTTGGCTTTGGCCTTGCGGAATGGCTGCGGGGCTTCATGCTGACGGGCTTTCCCTGGAACTCGATCGGCTACGGCGCCATGCCGATGCCGCTGATGATGCAGTCGGCCGCTCCGCTCGGCGTGACGGGTGTGACGGTGCTGGCTGTTTTCGTGTTCTCCGCACCGGCACTGATCGGGACCCGACGCGGCATGGGGCTTGGCCTCGCGCTCGCAGGTCTTCTCCTCTGCGCCCATCTAGGCTTCGGCGCTTGGCGGCTTGCGGGTGCCGACGCGGTGCTTTCAGCCACTGCCAAGGATCCGGTCGAGGTGCGCCTCGTCCAGCCGATGATCGACCAGTCCCGCAAACTCGACGATTCCGAGCGCGGTGCGATTTTTGAAGAACATCTGGCGATGACGGCGCTGCCCGCAAAGGATGGTGCAAAGCGTGCGGATATCATCGTCTGGCCGGAAACCTCGGTTCCGTTCATCTTGACCGATAATCCCGATGCCCTGTCGCGCATTGCTGACGTGCTGGAAGATGGTCAGGTTCTGGTGACCGGCGCCGTCCGCGCTGAAAATGCCGGGCCGGGCTTTGCGACCCGCTATTACAACTCGATCTACGTCATCGACAGCAACGGCCAGATCGTGTCGGCGTCGGACAAGGTGCATCTGGTCCCCTACGGCGAGTATGTGCCTTACGAGGACATGCTGCGGTCGCTCGGCATCCCCGATGCGATTGCCATGCCGGGCGGCTTTACCGCAGCACCGGGCCGCACCATGCTGACGCTCCCGGGCGGGCAAACCTTCTATCCGCTGATCTGCTACGAAGCGATCTTCCCGGATGAAATCGGTGCCGGCATTGAACGCTCGAGCGCGCTCTTGAACGTCACCAACGATGGATGGTTCGGTGAAACTCCCGGACCCTTCCAGCATTTCCAGCAGGCGCGTGTCCGGGCTGTCGAAAACGGCATGCCGTTGATTCGCGGTGCCAATACCGGTATTTCGGCTTTCGTCGATCCTTTTGGCAGGGTCGTACGTGGCCTGGGTTACAATCAAAAGGGTGTGATTGACTCAACCATGTCGAGTGTCGAAGTCCCATTTTGGAACGCTTCCGAACGGCGTTTTTACTTCTGGTTGCTGATATGTCTCATGTTTGTGATTGCACTTATTTCCCGTACAAGTTTTAAATTCTGGAAGAATTGACCCAAAACCCCTAAAATTGCATAGTGGTTTGGCCTATCGTCTCGCCATACACCTTGCTTGCCGGATTTGTTGTGACCGGCGCCACCAAAGTGTATCTCCCACACGCGGACCGGGTTGAAGATTGACAGCAACTTCGTCAGGACGTCGTTATGATTGAAAACAAGAAGAAGCCGAACCCGATTGATATTCACGTCGGGAGCCGGATTCGTCTGCGCCGCACAATGCTGGGCATGAGCCAGGAAAAGCTGGGGGAGAGCCTTGGTATCACATTCCAGCAGATTCAGAAATACGAGAAGGGAACGAACCGCGTTGGCGCCAGCCGTCTGCAGAACATTTCGTCCATCTTGAACGTCCCGGTCTCCTTCTTCTTCGAAGATGCGCCAGGCGATCAGGCGGGTGGAGCGTCCGGTATGGCGGAAGCATCCAGCTCGAACTACGTGGTTGATTTCCTGTCGTCCTCTGAGGGGCTGCAGTTGAACCGCGCATTTGTGAAGATCGCCGATCCCAAGGTTCGCCGCCGTTTGGTGGATCTTGTCAAGGCGCTTGCCGCCGATGCCGAGACGGAATGACCGGTCGACCGGTCATTATTTGAAAGGCGGCCTCCGGGCCGCTTTTTTTATGCCGTGACCTCAAGGAATTGGTAATCGCTTGGACGCATAAAGATATATTTATGTCGTTGTACGCTTGTTTTCGGCAGGCGAACTTACTAAACATTCGATGTCTGTTCTTTGAGGGGAATCCCGTTATGCGCGCCAGTTATCTGTTCACGAGTGAGTCCGTTGCAGAAGGTCATCCGGACAAGGTCTGCGATCGTATTTCCGATGAGATCGTCGATCTCGTCTACCGCGAAGCCGCAAAGACAGGGATTGATCCTTGGGGCGTCCGCATCGCTTGTGAAACGCTGGCGACGACAAACCGGGTGGTGATTGCGGGCGAAGTCCGCCTGCCGCCGAGCCTGATGAAGAAGGACAAGAACGGCAACGACGTGATCAACCCGTCGAAGTTCAAGTCGGCCGCGCGCCGGGCAATCCGCGACATCGGCTACGAACAGGATGGCTTCAATTGGAAGACGGTCAAGATCGACGTCCTCCTCCATTCGCAGTCCGCCGATATCGCGCAGGGCGTCGATAACGCAAGCGACCGTCAGGGCGACGAAGGTGCCGGCGACCAGGGCATCATGTTCGGTTACGCCTGCAAGGAAACGCCGGACCTGATGCCGGCGCCGATCTATTATTCGCACAAGATCCTTCAGCTGCTTGCCACGGCCCGCAAGAAGGGCGAGGGCGAAGCCGCCAAGCTCGGCCCCGATGCCAAGAGCCAGGTGACCGTCCGTTACGAAAACGGCAAGCCGGCCGCCGTCGACTCGATCGTCCTCTCGACACAGCATATCGATCCCAGCTGGGACTCGAAGAAGGTTCGCTCCGTCGTCGAACCCTATATCCGCGAAGCGCTCGGCGAACTTCCGATCGCAGCCGACTGCAAGTGGTACATCAACCCCACCGGTAAGTTCGTGATCGGCGGTCCCGATGGCGATGCAGGCCTCACCGGCCGCAAGATCATCGTCGACACCTATGGCGGCGCAGCGCCCCATGGCGGCGGCGCTTTCTCCGGCAAGGACACGACCAAGGTCGACCGTTCCGCAGCCTATGCTGCCCGCTATCTTGCCAAGAATGTCGTGGCCGCCGGCTTTGCCGAACGCTGCACATTGCAGATTTCCTACGCGATCGGCATTTCCCAGCCGCTGTCGATCTATGTCGACCTGCATGGAACCGGCAAGAACGTGACGGAAGACCAGATCGAAGCGGCAATCCGCAAGACGATGGACCTCTCGCCGTCCGGCATTCGCCGCCACCTCGATCTCAACAAGCCGATCTATGCAAAGACGTCTGCCTACGGCCACTTCGGTCGCAAGGCCGGTCGCGACGGTTCCTTCTCCTGGGAAAAGACCGATCTCGTGAAGCCTTTGAAGGACGCCCTCAAGGGTGATCAGCTCGAAGCGGCCTGATCGCCCTTTACGAGCACGCCTGTAAGACAGTAAAGCGGGTGCCTTCTGCCGAAGGCGCCCGCTTTTACCGTGAGAGAATACGATCCATGACCGACAAGCCGCATCCCAGCCGTTCCACGGAAGCCTTTTTCGGCCGCCGCAAGGGAAAGCCGTTGCGCGAGAAGCAGGCGGAAGGTCTGGCAACGCTTTTGCCGCAACTGAAGCTCGATCTCGCCAACCCTGCACCGGATAGGATCGAGAGCCTCTACGACTTCTCCGTCGAGCGGATGCGGCTGGAGATCGGTTTCGGTGGCGGCGAGCATCTGATCCACCGCGCCGCCGAAAATCCGTCGACCGGCTTTATCGGCGTCGAGCCCTTCGTCAATTCCATGGCGAAGCTTCTGGCCAGCGTGGAAGAGCAGGGTCTGCGCAATATCCGCCTTTACGATGACGATGCGACCCAGGTTCTGGACTGGCTGCCGGATGCGTCGATCGATCAGATCGACCTTCTCTACGCCGATCCGTGGCCAAAGCGGAAGCACTGGAAGCGCCGCTTCGTGTCGCAGGTCAACCTGGAGCGGTTCCACCGCGTGCTGAAGCCGGGCGCAACATTCTGCTTCGCCTCCGACATCGATACCTATGTGAACTGGACGCTGATCCATTGCCGCGATCATGGCGGCTTTGCCTGGCAGGCAGAACAGGCTTCGGACTGGCTCACGCCCTATGCCGGCTGGCCGGGTACGCGATACGAGAACAAGGCTCGCCGGGAAGGACGGTCATCCGCCTACCTGACATTCATCAAGGTCTGACGCTCATTCCGATCAGTGCAGGGTGACGGTCTTCAGCTCGTCTTCGGCAGCCTTGAAAAAGGTGCTGGAGCGGTTGTCGGTGAGCAGGATCGGCGTACCGTCCGCACCGAACAGGGCCCAAAGGTCAAGGCTGGGATCGATGTCCGGAGCCTCGGGAAAACAGCGGGACACATCGTCCGACTTCATCTTGCGAATGTAACCGACTTCGCCGTTTCCGAGATGCGCGAGTTCGGACTCCGTCAAGCTCGGATTCGCTTCTTTCATAAGCATTTCTGCCTCCACAGTGGGGACGCATCAGCGATTGCTGATTGATCTACTGTGAGACGGAAATGTTAATTTTTCGCACTACACGCTCCGGCTCGGGGCGGATCAGATCGATCGAAAGAAGACCATTTTTCAACGATGCGCCGGACACCTGCATCCCGTCCGCCAGCACGAAGATCCGCTGGAATTGGCGGGCCGCAATACCGCGGTAGAGGTAGTCGCGCTCGTTCTGCTCGGCCTGCCGGCCGCGAATGATAAGCTGGTTTTCTTCGGTCATGACCTCGAGCTCGGCCTCCGAAAAACCGGCCACCGCAAGCGTGATGCGCAGCAGGTCGCATTCGTCCTCGCGTGGTTCGTCACCCGCTGTCTTCTTGATGCGCTCGATATTGTAGGGCGGGTAGCCGTCGCTTCCCTTGCCCAATCGCTCGAGTGTCTTTTCCATCGCGTCGAAGCCCAGGAGGAGAGGGCTTGCGAAAGGTGTCATACGGCTCATCGGTCGTCCCAGCTTTTATCCAGCGACTGTGCCGGCGTCCATAAGGCCCGCCGACGGGTCAATATATGGGAATTTGCGGCAGTCAGCGCAAGACGCCGGCGAGCGCTTGACACGATCCGCAACCCGGCTCAAAAACCCGTAAAGTTCAAGGGGAAGAGACATGCAACGCAGAAAGATCATCATCGACACCGATCCCGGTCAGGACGACGCAGCGGCCATCATGCTGGCCCTTGCGAGCCCCGACGAGCTGGATGTGCTGGGTTTGACTGCCGTTGCCGGCAACGTGCCGCTGTCGTTTACCAGCCGCAACCTGAGGATCGTCTGCGAGCTCTGCGGCAGGCCCGATGCCAAGGTCTATGAAGGTGCATTGAAGCCATTGAACCGGCCGCAGGTGACCGCCGAACACGTCCACGGCAAGACTGGTCTCGACGGAGCGGAACTGCCTGAGCCGACCATGGTCGCGCAGGAACAGAACGCCATCGACTTCATCATCGAGACGCTGCGCCGCGAGCCGGAAGGCACCGTGACGCTTTGCACGCTCGGTCCGCTCACCAACATCGCCATGGCGCTCACCAAGGCGCCGGACATTGCTTCGCGCGTCCAGGAACTGGTGATGATGGGTGGCGGCCTGTTCGAAGGCGGCAACATCACGCCAGCAGCCGAATTCAACATCTATGTGGATCCGGAGGCGGCCAAGATCGTGTTCGGCGCCGGTATCCCTGTGGTCATGATGCCGCTCGATGTCACGCATCAGCTGCTGACCACCAAGGCACGGGTCGAAAAGATCGCCGCACTCGGCAACCGCCCGTCGCAGGTTCTCGTCGAATGGCTTGCCTTCTTCGAGCGCTTCGATATCGAGAAATACGGCTCCGACGGCGGCCCGCTGCATGACCCGTCGGTCATCGCCTATCTCTTGAAGCCGGACCTCTTTACCGGCCGCCATTGCAATGTCGAGATCGAGACCGAATCGGAACTCACCGTCGGCATGACGGTCGCCGACTGGTGGGGCGTTACCGGCCGCACGGCCAATGCGACCTTCATGCGCCATGTCGACGCGGATGGTTTCTTCGAGCTGCTGACCGAGCGCGTCGGCCGTCTCTAGGGCTCAAGCTCAACCGGCAAGCTGAATGGTCATTGCCCGATCAGGGCCTGTTTCCTCTCCCCGCGCACGGGGAGAGGGTAAGGAACCTGCACCGTCCCACCATCAAAGCCCGTAGAAATCCGCGATGATCTTCCACGCCTGATCTGCGGTTTCCACAAAGCTGATCAGCTCAAGATCCTTCGGCGAGATCGTGCCGAAATCGGCAAGCGCTTCGAAGTTGACGATGCCGCGCCAGAACTTTTCTGAAAACAGGATGAGCGGGATTCGCTCCATGCGCTTGGTCTGGATCAGCGTCAGCGCCTCGAACATCTCATCGAGCGTGCCGAAGCCGCCCGGGAAGACGGCAACGGCCTTGGCGCGCATCAGGAAGTGCATCTTGCGAATCGCGAAATAGTGGAAGTTGAATGAGAGCTCCGGCGTCACGTAAGGATTGGGCGCCTGTTCGTGCGGCAGCATGATGTTGAGCCCGATGCTCGGTGCGCCAACCTCCGACGCGCCAAGGTTGCCGGCCTCCATCACGCCCGGTCCGCCACCGGTCACGACCACATATTCCTGATGGTCGTAGGCTGCCGAATGCACACCACAAAGCGTCGCGAACTTGCGGGCCTCTTCGTAGAAAACCGAGGCTGCGATCAGGTTATTGCGCTGGGTCTCGTTGTGAGCCGCCCAAGGCGCCTGGCCCGGTGCCGGAATGCGGGCGCCGCCGAACAGCACGACCGTGGATTTGATCCCGGCCTCGGCGAGCATCATCTCGGCCTTCATGAGTTCCAGCTGCAGCCGCACCGGCCGCAATTCTTCGCGGCTCAGGAAATCCTCATCGGCAAAGGCAAGGCGATAGGTCGGCGACAGCGTCTGCGGTGTTTTCGGCTGAACTGCGGCGGCACTTTTGTCGGCCTTGTTGTCCTTCAGCGGATCCCAGACCCCGTCCTTCCGCCGTGGTCCGTCATTCTTCACCCGTGCCATCGCAATAACCCTTCCGGAGCCGTTCGCTTATATGCGTTGACGCCAATTCGCATTGACGCTTGAGTGCCGGTCGCTTAGAGCAATTGGCACCATTTGGCCAGCCACACGGCTGTGTCCCGGGCCTTTGCGGCCATCACGATATCGACGACGACGAAGGATTCTCCATGAGCAGCGCAGACCTCTCCTCCCTCGAAAAGACGATCGAAACCGCGTTCGACAACCGCGACACTGTGACGATCTCGACCAAGGGAGAGATCCGCGATGCCGTTGAGCAGTCGCTGAACCTGCTCGATGCCGGCGAGGCCCGTGTGGCCGTGCGCGGCGAGGATGGCAGCTGGACCGTCAACCAGTGGCTGAAGAAGGCGGTTCTTCTGTCCTTCCGTCTCAACGACATGGAAGTCGTCAAGGGCGGCCCCGGCGCCTCCACCTGGTGGGACAAGGTTCCTTCGAAGTTCGAAGGCTGGGGCGAGAACCAGTTCCGTTCGGCCGGTTTCCGCGCGGTGCCGAACGCCGTCGTGCGCCGCTCGGCCTATATCGGCAAGAACGTCGTGCTGATGCCGTCCTTCGTCAATCTCGGCGCCTATGTCGATGAAGGCACGATGGTCGATACCTGGGCAACCGTCGGCTCCTGCGCACAGATCGGCAAGAACGTGCACCTGTCCGGCGGCGTCGGCATTGGCGGCGTGCTGGAGCCGATGCAGGCCGGCCCGACCATCATCGAGGACAACTGCTTTATCGGCGCCCGTTCGGAAGTCGTCGAAGGCTGCATCATTCGCGAAGGCTCGGTCCTCGGAATGGGTGTCTACATCGGCAAGTCGACCAAGATCGTCAATCGCGCCACCGGCGAAGTCTCGTTCGGCGAAGTGCCGCCTTACTCGGTCGTCGTTGCCGGCTCGATGCCGTCAGGCAATGCCACGATGCCGAACGGCCTGGCCGCACCGCATCTCTATTGCGCCGTCATCGTCAAGACGGTCGATGAAAAGACCCGCTCCAAGACCGGTATCAACGAACTGCTGCGCGACTAACCGAAGGCAATCCCGATGTCCGCTGTCGATCCGATCGCAAACCTGCGGGACCTCATCCGCTGCCCGTCCGTCACGCCCGCCGAAGGCGGCGCATTGTCGGCGCTTGAGGCGATGCTTTCGCCGCTCGGCTTTACCGTCGAGCGGATGGTGGCGACCGAGCCCGGCATGCCCGACATCGAGAACCTCTACGCGCGGCTTGGAACGACCGGTCCGCATCTGATGTTTGCCGGCCACACGGATGTGGTGCCGGTCGGCGACGAGGCATCCTGGAGCCATCCTCCGTTTTCCGCCGAAATCGAGGGCGGAGAAATGTTCGGCCGCGGCGCCGTCGACATGAAGGGCGGCATTGCCTGCTTTGCTGCAGCGGTTGCCCGCCATATCGAAGAACACGGCGCACCGCAGGGCTCTATCTCCTTCCTGATCACTGGCGACGAGGAAGGCCCGGCCGTCAACGGCACCGAGAAGCTGCTGAAATGGGCAGCCGACAAGGGCGAGCGCTGGGATGCCTGCCTGGTCGGCGAACCGACCAATCCGGATGTGCTGGGCGACATGATCAAGATCGGCCGCCGCGGCTCCGTCTCCGGCAAGGTTAGGGTCCATGGCATCCAGGGCCACGCCGCCTATCCGCATCTCGCCGATAACGCGGTGCGCGGGCTGCTACCCCTGGCGCATGCCCTGATGCACCCGCCCTTCGACGAAGGGACACCGGAATTCCCGGCCTCCAACCTCGAAGTCACCACGGTTGATATCGGCAACCCGGCAACCAATGTCGTGCCGGCCAAGGCGAGTTTCGCCTTCAACATCCGGTTCAACGACACCTGGACAGCCGAAACCGTCCAAGCCGAGATCCTGCGCCGTCTCGATGCGGCCGCAGGCGACCAGACGCTGCGTCCCGGTCGCGACAAAGTCCGTTACGAAATCGTCTGGGCCGAGCGACCGAGCCACGTCTTTTTGACCCGCAACAACGCTCTGATCAGTTCGCTTTCGGGCGCCGTCGAGGCGGTGACGGGCAGGGTGCCCGCGCTGTCGACCACCGGCGGCACATCCGATGCGCGTTTCATCAAGGATTACTGCCCGGTCGTCGAGTTCGGCCTCGTCGGCCAGACCATGCACATGGTGGACGAGCGGGTAGCGATTGCCGACCTCGAAACGCTGACGCAGATCTACGGAACCTTCCTCTCCCGCTGGTTCGGCGATGCTGCGGTTTCATGACCTCAGCCATCACTTAAGCGGTCTCTGGCTGCTGATCCGCGGCGATGCGCGCGGCCTCAGCGCCTTCGACATTTCCGACAAGGGCGTTGCCCGGTCCTTTCTCGCGATCCTGTGGTGCCTGCCCGCGATCGTCGCGGGATGGATGTTCAAGCGTGCCGAATATGCGCAGGCGCATCCAAGGGGCGGTGACGGTGTCCTCGCATTCGCCGGAAAGATGTTTCTGGTGGAGATCGCGCAGTGGATCGTTCCGGTTCTCGCCATCTGCCTCGTCGCTGTCGCCTTCGGACTGCGACCGCTGCTGCGCACGCTGATCGTGACGCGCAACTGGTTCACGGTGCCACTGGTCTATGCGTCTTACGTGACGGCATTTCCGGTCAGCCTTGCGCTGGGCAGCCTGTTCGGTGCGGGCCTCGTTTACCGATATGGATTGCTTGCCGTCATGCTCGCCGTTCTCGTCGGTGCAGTTCTTCTCTACTGGCGGCTCCTGACGACGGTTGTCGGCGGTTCCCCATGGTTGCGGGCTTCGCTGCTCGGGTTCACCGTGTTGACCGAACTGGTCGTCGTGTCCTGGCTGGAGACAAGCCTTGGAGTGACGGTCGCATGATTGCCCACCGCGGACATTCTTCCCGCATTCCCAATCCAAGAGGTGCCGATGCCCAGCTACGCTGAAGTCCGGTTTTACGTGTCCGGCATCTGGCTGCTGATCAAGGGCGATGAGCAAGGGTTCAAACAGCTCGATCTCTCCGACCGCGGCCTGCTGCGCTCCTTCTGGGCCTTTGTCTGGTGTCTGCCGGCAATGTTCGTCACCTGGGCCTGGTGGCGGATGATGTTTCTGCAGGCGATGCCGCCGGGGACGAAGACCGGTGGCCTGTTCTTCTTCCGGCTCGGCATGCTGGAGGCGATCGACTGGATCCTGCCGCTCATTCTGGTGGGCATCGTCTGCGCGCTATTCGGGCTCGGCCAGAAATTCCCGACGATGGTGATCGTGGTCAACTGGCTGTCCGTGCCGTTTGCCTATGCCTACGCAGTTCTGGCGGCAGCCTTCATCCTGCCGATCGGCATGACCGGATTTCTGGCGCTTCTACATCTGTCGCTGCTGGTTGCCGTCGTCGTCGCGCTGACGCGAGTGATGCACATGCTTTGCGGCCCGCAGCCGCTGCTGGTGACGGCACTGGTGATGGTGCTGATCGTGCCGGACATGCTTCTGTCCGAGGTGCTGCAGCGGTTCCTGGGCGTCTATCCGTCCTGACGGTCGTCGGGATAATCCACCTTCATGAAATAAAGACCATCCGGCGGGGCCACCGGGCCGCACTGCTTGCGGTCGCGTGCCTCGAGCGCTGCCCTAACGTCTTCAGGCGTAACCTTGCCTTGTCCGGCGATCTTCAGCGTTCCGGCAAAGGAGCGGATCTGGTTGTGCAGAAAGCTTTGAGCCGAAGCGCGGATCTCGATCAGATCGCCTGAGCGCGTCACGTCCAGCCGGTCGAGCGTCCGGACCGGGCTTTTCGCCTGACAGTGGGTGGAGCGGAAGGTGGTAAAATCATGATGCCCGACCAGCATCTGGGCTGCGGCATGCATCGCCTCATGATCGAGAGGTTTTGACACCCACCACGCCCGGTTCGCCTCGAGCGCTAAGGGAGAAGGCCGGTTGAGAATGCGGTAGAGATAGTGCCGCTTGGTGGCCGAGAACCGCGCATCGAAGGTCTCGTCGACGAGGCTGACATCGATGACCGAAACCTTTTCCGATGCCGTCATCAGATAGGCGTTGACGGCGTTGCGCAGCTTGTAAGGCACCCACTCGCGGGAAAGATCCGTATGAACCGTCTGGCCCCAGGCATGCACGCCTGAATCGGTCCGCCCTGCGCCACGGACCGATACCGTCTCGCCGGTCAGCTTCAGGATCGCTTTCTGCAGCGCGGCCTGCACCGAATGACCGTTGTCCTGCATCTGCCAGCCCACATAGGACGTGCCGTCATATTCAACGATCATCTTGTAACGCGGCATCAGGCGACCCGCATTCCGGCCGTCATCGCCGTGCCACGCAGGAAATCGGCGGCATCGAGCGGCTTGCCGCCGGCCTTCTGCAGCCGCCTCAGACAAACGGCGCCTTCACCGCAGGCGATCGTCAAGTGATCGTCCAGAACAGTGCCGGCGTCTCCCTGTCCGGAGCCTAAGGCAGACGAGAGAACCTTGATCCGTTCCGGCTTTCCGTTGATCTCGGCCTCGAACCAGGCGCCCGGAAACGGGGAAAGCCCGCGAATATGGTTGTGAACGTCGCGCGCAGACCTCGAGAAATCGATGCGCGTTTCGCCTTTGTCGATCTTCGACGCGTAGAGCACGCCGTCCTCAGATTGCGGTGTCAGCGGCAGGTCGCCGGCTTCCAGCTTCTCCATCGCCTCGACCATGGCGCGGGCGCCCGTCAGCATCAGGCGGTCGTGCAGCTCGCCTGCGGTCATGGCCTCGCCGATCTCGACTTCCTTGGTAAGCGCCACCGGGCCGGTATCGAGGCCCTTTTCCATCTGCATCACCATCATGCCGGTCTTTGCATCGCCAGCCATGATGGCGCGCTGGATCGGGGCAGCACCGCGCCAGCGCGGCAGCAGCGAAGCGTGGCCGTTGTAGCAGCCGAGCCGGGTGCCGGTCAGAATCGCTTCGGGCAGAAGCAGGCCATAGGCAACGACCACGGCGACATCCGCCTTGAAGGACCTGAAGATCTCACGGTCGTCCTCACTTTTGAAATTGAGCGGTGTCAGGACCGGAATGCCGAGAAGTTCCGCGGCCTGATGCACCGGCGACTTGACGAGATCGAGCCCGCGGCGCCCGCCCGGACGCGGCGGCTGGCTATAGACCGCGACGATCTCGTGGCCTGCCTGCTTCAGGTTCTGCAGCGTCGGCACGGAAAATTCCGGCGTGCCCATGAAGATGATGCGAAGAGACATGGACCTTTTCGCGCCCGCAAGGAACGCGCCTTCAAACCGAGATTGCCTGCAAACGATCGCTAGACCGCCTTCGCCTTGGCAGCCTTGGTAAACCTCTTGATCACCATTTCGCGCTTCAGGCGCGATATATGGTCGATGAACAGCACGCCGTCCAGATGGTCGATCTCGTGCTGTAGGCAGGTCGCGAGCAGGCCATCTGCTTCGATCACGTGCTCCTTGCCGTCGCGACCGAGATGCTTGACGGTCACGGAGGCCGGGCGCTCCACCTCGGCATAGTATTCCGGGATCGAGAGGCAACCTTCCTCATACACCGATCGCTCATCCGAAGAGCGGATAATTTCCGGATTGATCACGACGATCGGGTTCTTCTCGTCCTCCTCGCGGGACACGTCGACCACGAGAATGCGGCGGGCAACGCCGATCTGGATCCCGGCAAGGCCGATGCCCGGAGCGTCGTACATGGTTTCCAGCATGTCGTCCGCGAGCTTCAAAAGTGCGTCATCCACCCGTTCGAAAGGCTTGGACACCTGACGCAGGAGCGGATCTGGAAGAATGATAAGCGGCTTGATCGTCATGGCGATCCCATAACCTATCTTTTTCGCCGATGGAACAGCCCCGGATCGCCGTTTTCGATCAATGTTCCCGTTTTGATCTTTCCAATCCGCGGTTTTCTGCTAGCTTGCCGCCATGAATGACCTGTTCCCCGAGATTTCCCGTTTTCTGGAGAGCCAGCACCCACTGGTGCTGATGGCCGCTTCCTGCGTCTTCGGCATGCTTCTCATGTTGTTTCTCATGCGCCTTTCCGGAGGCAGCGGCCGTCAGGCGGAAGACGCCGAGGCCCGCATGGGGGAACTGATGCGGATGCAGGGTGAGATGCAGGGCAGGCTTTCGGCGATGGGCGAAACGCTTGCCGCGCGCCAGGTCGAACTCAGCCAGGTCGTCGGCCAGCGGCTCGATGGCATGACCCACCGGATCGGCGCAACCATCACCGAACAGACCAGATCCACCCATGACAACCTGCGCCAGTTGCAGGAGCGTCTGGCCGTCATCGATGCTGCCCAGAACAACATTCAGAGCCTTGCCAAGGATGTCGTGGGACTGCAGGCGATCCTCTCCAACAAGCAGACGCGCGGCGCCTTTGGTCAGGGCCGGATGGAAGCGATCGTTTCCGACGGCCTGCCGATGGGTGCCTTCGAATTCCAGAAGACGTTGTCGAACGGGTCGAGACCGGACTGCGTGATCCGTATGCCGAACAGCTTGCCACCGCTCGTCATCGACGCGAAATTTCCGCTGGAGGCATGGAATGCGTTTCGCGAAGCGGCTGCTCCCGAAGCACGCCGTGCCGCATCCCAGCAATTCCGTCGCGACATGGAAGTCCATATCCGCGATGTCTCGGAGAAATACCTGATCGCCGGAGAAACGCAGGACACCGCCTTTCTCTTCGTGCCGTCCGAATCGATTTTTGCCGAGATCCACGAGCATTTCGAGGGCGTGATCCAGAAGGCGCAGCGCGCGAGGATCGTCATCGTCTCGCCGTCGCTGCTGATGCTGTCAATCCAGGTCATCCAGGCCGTGCTGAAAGACCAGCGCATGCGCGAGCAGGCGCATCTGATCCAGGGCGAGGTGGCCTCGCTGATGGAGGATCTCGGTCGCCTCGACGAGCGGACCCGCAAGCTGCAATCGCATTTCTTCGCAGCCCAGAAGGATGTCGAGCAGATCGTGACGTCGACCGAAAAGCTCGGCCGGCGCGGTGCAAGGATCGAAGCGCTCGAACTGGAAGCACCGGTGGCCGCCCCGATACCCCACGCTGGACCAACCCCCGCAGTTCCGGCATCCGGCGCAGTCGAAAGCCGCACCGGTTCGCTGCGCTTGAGGGTAGTTGACGAGGACTGATCCTCTCGGGCAGTGTCAGCCCGCATTTCACAAAACAGGCAGGCACAGCATGATCACCGTCTTCGGCTCCATCAACATGGATCTTATCGCAACGACGGAGCGGTTGCCGGGCCCGGGCGAAACGGTTGTGGGTTCGACCTTTGCGACGGCCTCCGGCGGCAAGGGTGCGAACCAGGCACTGGCCGCCCGCCGCGCAGGCAGCGACGTGCGCATGGTCGGCGCGGTCGGAAACGACGGTTTTGCAGACCCGGCGCTGGCTTTGCTCCAGGCATCCGGAACCGACCTGTCAGCGGTCACGCGGACAAACATTTCGACCGGCACAGCACTGATCCTGGTCGGCGATGACAGCGGCGAGAACATGATCGCCGTCGTGCCCGGTGCCAATGGCACGATCGGCGAGGCGCAGGCGCAGGGCGCGGTGGAGGCCATGTCTCCATCAGACACGTTGATGCTGCAGCTCGAGATCCCGCCGGCAGCCGTCGAGGCCGCACTCCGTGCAGCAAAGGCGAAGGGCATCCGGACGATGATCAACACTGCGCCGCTGACGGCAGATGCGGTTCGACTATCCGGCCTCGCCGATATCGTAGTCGCCAACGAGACCGAATTCGAGTTGCTCGCAGGTTGCACGATCATCGACGCCCAAGCGCGCGAAGAAGTTTTGCGCCGCCTTCACAGTGAGACCGGCCAGACGTTCGTGGTCACGCTCGGTGGCGAAGGGGTCGTTGCCATGCTTGATGGTGAAATCCTGTCGGCCAAGGGCCTGAAGATAGAGCCCGTCGACACGGTGGGTGCCGGCGATACGTTCTGCGGCTATCTGGCTGCAAGTCTCGATCAGGGGATAGGCTTTGCAGATGCCCTGCGGCGCGCAGCCGTTGCGGGCTCGCTCGCATGCCTTCAGAGAGGCGCTCAGCCGTCTATCCCTGAGGTATCGGCCGTTGAGGCGCGGCTCTGACACGTTTCTGACAGTTGAAACGACTGGACCCGCCTCCCGGAAGGGAAGGCGGGTCCATCAGACGACTACCGGTCTAGTTCAGGGGGGCGTAGAACTAGAGGGGGCGGTCCGGCAGGTCGTCGATCGTGATCTGTCCGTCCTTGTTCGTGTCCATGCGGGCGAACAGCTTTTCGGTGGCAGCAGCGGCTTCTTCCTTGCTGATCTTGCGATCGCGGTTCTCGTCGATCATGCGGAACATGCCGGGGCCCATCATACCGTCGCCAGGTCCACCCCTAGGACCGCGATCTCGGCGAGCTTCCCGGCGCTCGTGCCGGTCGTGGTGGCGGTCACGGGCCTGTTCGCGGTCGGCACGTGGTCCGTCAGCCTTGGGGCCCTCAGCCTTAGGGCCTTCACCCTCGGGTCCTTCTGCCATCGGGCCGTCTGCATCCGGGCCTTCGTCCTCAGCCTCTTCAGGCGTCGGCGGCGGGTTGTTCTTGCGGAACTCGGCCATCTTGTTGTCACGGAAATCAACCATTTCACCGCGGGTGATGGACCCGTCCTTGTTGAGGTCGATCTCGGCGAAAAGCGCTTCCTGGCGAGCGGTCAGCTCTTCCTTGGAAATCTTGCCGTCCTTGTTCGTATCCGCCTGCTTGAGAAGGCGAACGAACATTACATCCTGCATCATCGCAGCGCGTGGACCGCCATGCGGGCCGCCGTCAGGGCCTCCGCGTCGACCTTCATGGTGGCGTGGTCCGTCAGGGCCTGGTGCAGCGAAGGCGGGGATGGCTGCGCCAGCGATAAGAGCAGCGCTCAGGCTTGCCAAAACTATCTTCTTCGCGATCATCGAGTGGTCCTTTCCGGTTGCTTCGATAGCCTGAAGATAGGATCGGCAACTGGTCAAAACCACTTAAACATCTGTAATGTAGATGAACTTTTGGTAAGGCGCGGCCTACGCGAATTTGAGGCCTGACAGGAATGCGGTGAGATCGTCGGTGACGTAATCGATGTGATCGTCCTCGTCTGAAAACTTTTCCCAACGCTCGATGACGACAGTATCGAGATTGCGCGGCACCAGCAGTACTGTGCGCATGCCGAGCGCTTTCGGAACGACGAGGTTGCGCGGCAAGTCCTCGAACATGACAGCGTTCTTCATGTCGACCGTGTGGAGGCTGGCAAACTTGTCGTAGGTTTCGTCGGCGGGCTTGGGCAGGTAACCGGCGGCAACGATATCGAAGATGTCGTCGAAATCGTCGAGAATTCCAAGCGCGCGGGCAGCCGCCTGCGCATGAGGAACGCTTCCATTGGTAAAGATGAACTTGCGGCCGGGAAGCGCCCGGATTGCCTCGCCCAGTTCCGGATGCGGCGACAGTGTCGAATAGTCGATCGCATGCGCCCGGTCGAGAAACCCATCCGGATCGATGCCGTGGTTGAGCATCAGGCCCTGCAGCGTCGTGCCGTGCTCGTGATAATACTGCTTCTGCAGCCGCTTGGCCTCGTCATGCTCCAGCTGCAGCAGTTCCTGCACATAGGCCGTCATGTTCTTGTCGATCTGCGAAAACAGATTGACGTGATGCGGGTAGAGCGTGTTGTCGAGATCGAAAACCCAGTCACGGATGTCTGCGAAATCGGCGGCGTCAGGGGCAGTCTTCGGCGTCTTGTCCATCGCCGTGTTATGCCAGCGTTTGGATGAGAAGAAAATCCGCTTCGACGAACATTTACGGGCCTTGCCGACCTTGGCCGATGATCGGGCCGCGTGATACCGCCTTGCGATGGAACTTTGGATCCCCATCACCATCGCTGCCGCCTTTTGCCAGAACCTGCGGTCAGCGCTTCAGAAGCATCTGCAAGGCTCGCTCGGCACCCGCGGCGCAAGCTTCGTGCGCTTCGGCTACGGATTTCCGCTCGCCGTCATCTACGTGCTCGTTCTGCATTTCGGTGTGGGCTATGCATTGCCCAGCCCGGATCTCGAGTTCGTATTCTGGGTCGTGCTCGGCGGGCTCGCGCAGATTTTCGCGACCATGCTTCTGGTCTATCTGTTTTCGCTGAGGAATTTTGCGGTCGGCACCGCCTATTCGAAGACCGAGCCGGTGCAGGCGGCAATCTTCGGCTTCATCATTCTGGGCGATAAACTGACCAGCGGCGGAATAGTGGCGATCATCGTCGGGGTGGTCGGGGTGATGCTGATCTCGATGGCCAATCTCCCGATTTCCTGGCGCAACCTCGGCACCGCCATGGTCGGCAGGATCGCTCTGATCGGCATGGCCTCGGGCGGCCTCTTTGCCATCGCCTCGATTTCCTTCCGCTCCGCCTCGCTGTCGCTCAACGGACCCAATTCGATCATGCAGGCCGCCGTCACGCTGACCTGCGTCACGATATTCCAGACCGTCTTCATGCTGATCTGGATGCTGTGGAAGGACAAACGCGAAATCGTCCAGGTCGTACGCACCTGGCGCTCCTCGGCGCTTGTGGGGCTCGCTGGCGTGGTCGGCTCCGCCTGCTGGTTCACGGCGATGACGTTGCAGCAGGTGGCCTATGTGAAGGCGCTCGGACAGATCGAGCTGATCTTCACCTTCGCCTCGTCCTATTTCTTGTTCCACGAACGGCTGAACCGCATGGAACTGTCGGGATGCCTGCTGATCGTCTGCGGTATCCTCGGCCTTCTGATGTCCTGAAGGCCGAGCTCTTGCTGCTGATCAGGGAACGATCAGCGTGCCCGCACCGTGTTCGGTGAAGATCTCGAGCAGCACCGAGTGCGCGGTCTTGCCATTGAGGATGACGACGCCCTGAACGCCCGCGCGGATCGCCTCGATGCAGGTTTCGACCTTGGGGATCATGCCGCCGGAAATCGTGCCGTCCTTGATCAGCGCCTGCGCCTGCGCGACGGTCAGTTCCTTGATCAGGTTCTTGTCGCGGTCGAGAACGCCCGGAACGTCCGTGAGGAACAGCAGGCGGGTGGCATGCAGCGCGCCGGCAATGGCGCCAGCAAACGTATCGGCATTGATGTTGTAGGTCGCGCCGTCGCGGCCGGGTGCGACCGGGGCGATCACCGGGATCATCTCGGACTTGGCGAGCAGATCGAGCAGCGTCCGGTCGACTTCGACAACCTCACCGACGAAGCCGAGGTCGAGCACGCGCTCGATGCGGCTGTCGGGGTCGATGATGGTCTTTTTGGCCTTTTCGGCAAACACCATGTTGCCGTCCTTGCCGCAGAGACCGATCGCCCACTCGCCGGTCTGATTGATCAGCGCGACGATTTCCTTGTTGATCGATCCGGCCAGGACCATCTCGACGATCTCGACCGTCTTTGCGTCGGTGACGCGAAGCCCGCCCTCGAATTTCGATTCGATGCCCATCTTGGTCAGCATCGCGCCGATCTGCGGGCCGCCGCCATGAACGACGATCGGGTTGACGCCGGACTGCTTGAGAAGCGCGATATCGGCCGCAAACGCCTTGCCCAGAGCCATATCGCCCATTGCATGGCCGCCGTATTTGACGACGATCGTCTTGTTCTCGTAGCGCTGCATATAGGGCAGCGCCTGTGCCAGAAGTTGTGCCTGAAGTTCGCTTTCCGAAGCCGTCATGGAAATACCTCTGGGGAAATGTGTGGGGCCTTTTAACGCATGTTTTTGACAGATCAAATAATTCATGAGCAAAATTACGGTCAGGCGTGTATGTGGCGGCGATGCGTTGCGTCTTGTGCCGCACGGGGAGGCTTTGGTTTTGGTGAGTGATCGCGAGATTGCCGAATTGATCGGCCGCGTAGGTTTGCGCGACCGGACGGCATTCACAAAGCTTTATTCCGGCGTTTCGCCGAAACTATTCGCAGTCTGCCTGCGTATCCTGAAGGATAGGGCCGAATCAGAAGATGCCCTGCAGGAGATTTTCGTGCGGATATGGCAGAGAGCCGATCGGTTTGCCCCTTCGGGAACAAGCGCAGCCGGTTGGCTCGTCGCAATCGCCCGAAACCATTCGATCGACCGCCTTCGCGCCCGCCGGCCCGTGACGGACGCTCTGGAAGACAGGACGGATATCGCCGACCTCGGTCCTGATCCGGAGGAGGCGTCGGTGATGCGCGGTGAAGGAAGGCGCATTGACAGCTGCATGCAGGAGCTCGATCCTGACCGCGCAGGGGCGGTCAAAAGCGCCTATGTCGAAGGCCTGACCTATCAGGAACTGGCGGAACGCCATGGCGTGCCGCTGAATACGATGCGAACCTGGCTGAGGCGCAGCCTTCTCAAGCTGAGGGAGTGCCTGGACCGATGACGACACCAGACCAAAGCGAAAACGATCGCTCCCGCGACCAGCTTCTGGCTGGCGAATATGTGCTCGGGGTCCTGCCGCTTGACCAGCGCCGCCGCGTCGAGGATCGCATCGTCCGTGATGCGGCCTTTGCGGCCATGGTGATGCGCTGGCAGGACAACCTGTCTTCCGACCTCGATGCGGAATACGGCGAGGAACGTCCGCCGAAAGGCGTTTACGCCAGGATCGAAAAGCGCGTCTTCGCCCAGAACGGTTTCGGAAACGAGCTGGCACGCGGTGGATGGTGGAACTCGCTGCTTTTGTGGCGCGGCCTGTCATTCGCCTCGATTGCCCTTTTGGTGACATACGCGTCCTTGTCAACGGGCTGGATCGGCGGACCTGTGGGTGGCTCTGCGCCGGGCAAGCAACTGGTCGCCGAGATGAGCGGCGAGGGCAATGCGTTCGGCCTGAGGGCGCGGTATGACGGTGCCAGCGGTCGCTTGCAGCTGACGCCCGTTGCCGCAACGACGGCGGAACGCCGCTCGCTCGAACTGTGGCTTGTCCCCGGCAGCGGTGAAGAGGCAATCTCGCTCGGTATACTGCCGGAAAGCGGCAGCGACACGATCGAAGTGCCGGCCGGGCATCGCAAGCGTGTCGAGAACGGCGCGTCCTTCGCCGTCAGCCTTGAACCATTGGGCGGCTCGCCGACCGGTCACCGGACCGGGCCGGTTCTCGCCGTCGGAAAGATCCGGGATCTCTAATTAAGGGATGCTAAATCAAAGGCATAGCGGATTTCTGTCTTCGCGTCGCCAGCCTTTGAAACTCTTCCCGCTTTCCTCTCGTCTCTAGCCATGTCCCCACAGAGGGAAAGCCGGACCTGGGAGGCGCCTTCAGCGCCGGGGTCGTTCAGGCTGTAGAGAGGAAGAGAACAATGTTTAAATCCGCAATCCGCCTTGCCGCATGCGCCGCAATCCTGTCCGCCTCCGTTGCCGGCGCCTACGCCGCAAACCCGAAGGTCGGTGGCGCTGCCATGTATGAAGACAAGAACATCGTCGAGAATGCCATGAACTCCAAGGATCACACGACACTGGTCGCCGCCGTGAAGGCTGCGGGCCTCGTCGAGACCCTGCAGGGCAAAGGTCCGTTCACCGTGTTCGCGCCCACCAACGAAGCCTTCGCTGCGCTGCCGAAGGGCACTGTCGAAACCCTGCTGAAGCCGGAAAACAAGGCACAGCTGACCAAGATCCTTACCTGCCACGTCGTGGCCGCGAACGCCATGTCGACCGCGATCGAAAAGATGATCAAGGACGACAAGGGCACGCATGACGTCAAGACCGTCGGCGGCTGCGTTCTGAAGGCCAAGGAAAGCATGGGCAAGATCACGCTCACCGACGAAACCGGTGGTGTGGCCACTGTGACGATCGCCGACGTCAAGCAGTCGAACGGCGTCATTCACGTCATCGACAAGGTTCTGCTGCCGAAGATGTAACGGCTGACCCAAACAGGTCGAAGCCTCGCATAGAGATCCGGTCGCCTGTCGCAGGCGGCCGGATTTTTGCGTTTCGGGAGATTTACCGGCCGATGGTCTTCATGATCTCAGCGCGCAGCTCGTCCAGGCCGCGGCCTTTCTCAGACGATGTCGACAGCACTTCCGGATAGGCGGCGGGCCGCTTGCGGATCTTTTCGAGCGTCTCGGCAATCAGCCTCGGAACCGCAGGATCCTTGATCTTGTCCGTCTTGGTCAAGACGATCTGATAGGAGACGGCGGCCTTGTCGAGCAGGTCGAGCACGTCCTCGTCGTTCTTCTTGATGCCGTGGCGGCTGTCGATCAGCACATAGACGCGCTGCAGCGTGGCGCGGCCCCGCAGGTAATCGAACACAAGCTTCGTCCAGGCATCGACGTTTTCTTTCGGCGCCTGCGCATAGCCGTAGCCGGGCATGTCAACCAGCGCCATCGGCGGCAGGTCGCCTGCCTGGCCGGAATAGCCGTCGGGCACGAAGTAGTTCAGTTCCTGTGTGCGGCCCGGCGTGTTGGATGTGCGCGCCAGCCCTTTGTAGCCCACGAGCGCATTGATCAGCGAGGACTTGCCGACATTCGAGCGTCCGGCAAACGCGATCTCAAGCGGTCCTTCCGGCGGCAGAAACTCCATCGAGGGCACGCCGCGGATAAAGATCCACGCGCGGCCGAACAGCGTCTTTTCCTCGGAATTATGGTCTGCGGCCATGGTCTCGTCGTCCTGTCTTCAATTCAAGGACATCGCTTCCGGGTTTTAGCCCCATATGTCAAGCGTTCGACCGGTTCTGTCTCTTCTGGCGACGAAACTCGAATGTCAGATGGGTGATGAGCGCCGCAAGGATCAGCACCCCGCCCGCGATCGTGCGCGGTGCCGGGATCTCGCCGTGGATCACGGCGACCCAGACGGGCCCGAGAACGGTTTCACCAGTGCCGAGCAGGGCAGCCAGCGCTGAGGGGATAAGCCGCGCACCGGTGACGAACAGTGCCATGCCGAGCCCGAGATTGAGCGCACCGAAGATGAAGAGAATACCGAGTTCGCCCGGGGTGACCGCGAGGTTCGAAGACATCGTCAGCGCGATCATGCCGGCTGCAAAGCATCCGAAGCAGGTGGCGGGTGTCATCCGCACATGCGGGTAACGGCGGGTGATGACGGTCGCCAGCGCAAACACCAGCGGAATGATCAGCGCCAGACCGTCTCCGAGCGGCGAGACCTTTCCGGTAAACGAGGACGATACCATGATGCCGACACCGACGATCACGGTGCCGATCGCAAGCCAGGTAACCCCCGATATGCGCTCGCCGTAAAACAGCCAGACCATCAGCGCCGCAAACAGCGGCACACCGGCACCGAGCAGCACCACATTGGCGACGGTCGTATACTGGATCGATATGATGAAGCAGGTGGACGCCACCATGAAGCAGAGGCCGACCGAAAGGCCCGGCCAGCCCATGCTGCGAAACAGCGCCACCGTGCCGCGCGGCCCGTCGCGCAGCAGCATGAAGGCGAGCAGGAACAGGGTGCCGAACAGGCTGCGCCAGAACACGATCGTCCAGCTGTCGGGGATATCGAGAAAGCGGGCGATCGCACCGCCGAAACTCCAGGCAAAAGCAGAGCCGAAGACGAGCAGGGCGCCGATACGGTATTCCGAGCCGGGAAGGCTCGCGGGGATCGTGCCGGCCAAGGGTGGACCCGGTGGGGTGGGCGGCGGGAAGGGCGCGGGCATGGGACTGTTCCGGTTGCTGGAGCAATTCCAGCGTCAGCATGTTCTACTCTGCTTGCGGAACTTGCCTCGGGCAACCTAGCGCCGGCCTAAAGGCGGGACTGATCCACCCACGCCAGCCAATGTCGCTTTCCGCTCGCTAGGCTCTCAATCGGCCAAAGAAAAACCCCGGCGAACCGGGGTTTCTGAAGAATAGCTATTTGGACGCCGCGGGCTTTCGTTTGAACAGCCCCTTCATGTTGTCGAACAGCTCGATCTTGGCGCCGTGGCGCTTCATGATCAGGGCCTGCTGCGACACCGAAAGCGTGTTGTTCCATGCCCAGTAGATCACGAGACCGGCCGGGAAGGATGCCAGCATGTAGGTGAAGACCAGCGGCATCCAGGTAAAGATCATCGCCTGTGTCGGATCCGGCGGCGTCGGGTTCATGCGCATCTGGATGAACATCGTGATGCCCATGATGATAGGCCAGACGCCGATCATCAAGAAATGCGGGACGTCGTAAGGCAGAAGACCGAACAGATTGAACAGCGATGTCGGGTCCGGCGCAGAAAGGTCCTGGATCCAGCCGAAGAACGGCGCATGGCGCATTTCGATGGTGGTATAGATCACCTTGTAGAGCGCAAAGAAGACAGGGATCTGCAGCACCACCGGCCAGCAACCGGCGATCGGGTTGATCTTTTCTTCCTTGTAGAGCGCCATCATCGCCTGCTGAAGGGCCATGCGGTCATCACCGTGCTTGGCCTTCAGCTCTTCCATCCGCGGCTGCATGCGCTTCATGTTGGCCATGGAGGCATACTGCTTGCTCGCCAGCGGGAAGAAGAGCAGCTTGACGACGACGGTTGTCAAAAGGATTGCCACGCCGAAATTGCCCACGTGACGGAAGAAGAAGTCCATCAGTTTGAACATTGGCTTGGTGATGAAGTAGAACCAGCCCCAGTCGATGACGAGATCGAAATGCGGGATCTTGAGCTGCTCGACATACTGGTCGATCAGCGGAACTTCCTTGGCGCCGGCAAACACGAGGCTCTTCAGCTCTGTCGACTGGCCGGGAGCGATCGAAAGCGCGTCGCCCTTGTAATCCGCCTGGTAACGCGGCTGGCCGTCGGTGAAATGCGTGAAGCGGGATTCGAACGGCATCGCCTGTGGCGGCACGATCGTCGAGGCCCAGTATTTGTCGGTAATGCCGAGCCAGCCGCCGGTCGCCTTCGTGTTGGCGACAGCCTCTTCCTCGATATTGTGATAGGTATGTTCGCTGAGGCTGCCGTCGGCACCGAGAACGCCGATGAAGCCTTCGTGGATGACCCAGACGGACGGCGTTGCCGGCTTGTTGTAACGGGTCACGCGGCCATAGGAGGAGATCGAAACCGGCTCTTGGGTCGGGTTGTCGATCTTGTCGTTGACCGTGATCATGTAGTGTTCGTCGATCGCGATGGTGCGGTTGAAGACGATGCCCTTGTCGTTCGTGAACGACAGCGTCACCGGCGTTTCGCGCGTCAGCCGGTCGCCGCCAGCAAGCGTCCACCGCGTGCCGGAACCGGGTACGGTGCCGCTGGTGTCGCTGCCGATGTAGCCAAGCTCGGTGAAATAGCCGTCTCTGGTATCGGCCGGGGAGAATAGCGTGATGATCGGGCTCTTGTCGTCGACCGTCTCATGATATTCGCGAAGCTTCAGATCGTCGAAGCGAGCGCCGACCAGGTTGATGGAGCCGGAAACGGCCGCGGTCTCGATCGCAACGCGCGGAGACTTTGCAAGCGCCTCTTCGCGGGTAGCCGTCGCCTGCGCCTGGTTTGCGCCAGGAAGGTTGCCGGTCGAGGTTGCAGCGCCCGGGCTTTCCGGGGTGAAGTTCTGTCCGGCCTGCTCGGTGGTCTGCTGCTGCTGCGCAAGCCGTGCTTCGTCGGCGCGCTGCTGAGCTTCCATCCTCGGGTTCATATAGAGGAACTGCCAGGCAAGGACGATCATCACAGAAAGTGCGATCGCGATGAAGTAATTGCGGTTTTTTTCCATCATGCTTTCCTGGAAAGGGTCTCCTCGGACCGCTTCGATTTCGGCAGGCTTTCGATGCGCTCGATGAGCTGTGCCGTCATGTCTGCAAACGGGGTCTTGAGGACCTCCCTCCGCGCGACAATGACATAGTCGTGTCCGTTCTTCATTGCAAATGCGGCTGAGTGCCGAACCGCCTCTTTCAGGCGGCGGCGCATGCGGTTTCGTTCAACCGCGTTGCCATGCTTCTTGGTAACAGTAAATCCGACCCGCGGCGCTTCGTCCGGCTGATGTCGATCAAGGACTTCCAGAAGGAAAGTCCGGCCGCGTCGGGTTTCACCCTTTCGCACGGCAAGGAACTGCGGCCGGCTTTTCAGCCGCCCGGCAGTCTTCTTGTTCGTAGGTTCGGTCGTCATCGCCCGCTATCCGGGCATCCCGGCGTTAAGCCGAGAGACGAGCGCGGCCACGTGAGCGGCGAGCGGCAAGAACCTTCTGGCCACCCTTGGTTGCCATACGGGCGCGGAAGCCGTGACGACGCTTGCGAACAAGCTTGGACGGCTGGTAGGTACGCTTCATTTTTTTAATACCGCGGTGTGCGGCCCTTCTTGAAGTTTGCTTCGTTAAAAGCAAGAGCGTTTAGGAAACGTTCGGGCGCCGGCCGCAGTGCGACTGTGAGCCTTGTGAACGTGCGCGGCTTATAAGGGGAAGAGGCGCGAAAAGTCAATCGCAGCACCGCGATTGCGCTCGGTTCCGGGCAGTGTCTGACGAAGTTGGCTGGATTCTGGATGTCGCGTTAACGCTTGTGTCCACACGGGCTTTCCATGTCCTGTAAGCCTGACGGATGAAAACCGTGCTTTCCCGGAGTAGACCCCATGTATTTTCGTGGATTCGGGAGACTTCAGTCAGTTGCGAGGCAGCGCTAGACTAGGCAGGCGCTCACTAATTGAGCTTTTGATCATCAACAAATGTTAATCTCTCAGTGCTATTTCTCGCACCATCAAGATGTAGGGGTTTAGGGCCCTCCGCATTTTTTAATTTGTCGCTTCGGGGGAATGCATTGTGAAGATAAGAGCCAAGATCAACATGCTCGTTGGTGTGATGAGCGTTGTAACCTGTGTCATCGGTGGCATATCGCTCTTCGCAGTCCAGAAATACAATCAGCAGACCAGAGACTATGCTGCTGTTGCGCAGCGCGTGTACCAGGGTGAGCATCTTAACCGCATGGTGACGGCCGTTGTTATGGATGCGCGGGGCGTCTATGCAGCCAAGGACGCAGCAAGCGCCAAGCCGTTCGGCGATGGTATCATGAAATCGCTTGCCGAAATCGAGAAGCTCATCGCCGCTTGGGGGCCGACCGTCCCGGCGGAGGAGAAGGAAATCTTCGACAAACTCGTCGCGCGCTTCCAGGAATTTAAGGCCTTCCGCTCCGAGACTGCGCGTCTGGGCCAAGCCGAAGGGCCACAGGCCGCCAACGTTCAGGGCAATAACGACGCCAATCGCGCCAACCGCAAGGCTTACCAGGAGCAGATCGACGCAATCGTCAAGATCGACCAGGCGGCGATGGACAAGCTCAGCGCCGAAATCGACGGCTTTGGCGACATGATCTTCTACAGCGTGCTCGGTGCTACCCTGCTGGGTGTGATGGGTGGTCTTGCATTCGGCATTTCGCTCGGTCGCAAGCAGATAAGCCAGCCGATTCTCGAGCTTACGTCTTCGATGAAGCAACTGGCCACCGGCGACTACGCTGCAGCTGTGCCCTTTGCGGGCCGTGCCGACGAGATCGGAGACATGGCCGAGGCCGTCGGCGTGTTCAAGAAGAACGGCCTCGAGGTGGCGCGGATGAGCGGTGCCGAAGCAGAGATGCGATCGAAGAACGATGATCTTCAGGCGCGCATGGCCAACGTCGTCGGCGCAGCGGTCGAAGGTGATTTTTCGCGGCGCATCGACAAGCAGTGGGGCGATGAAAACCTCGACCGGTTCGCACGCAATGTCGATCAGCTTGTCTCAAGTGTCGATGCAGGCGTGGCGGAAACGCGCCGTGTCATCGGCAGCTTGGCGGAAGGCAAGTTCGACGACAGCATGGCTGGCCATTTCAAGGGCGCCTTTGCCGAACTGCAGCAGAACGTCAATGCGACGATGGACACGCTGCGTGGCACGATGCGCAACATCCGTGCCGGAACCGGCGCGATGAACGACGGGGCATCCGAACTCAGCTCCGCCGTCAACGATCTCTCCAAGCGCACCGAGCAGCAGGCAGCGGCTCTGGAAGAAACCTCGGCGGCACTCGACGAGATCACGGCCGTGGTGAAGACCTCGACCGAGCGGGCCACCGAGGCGACCGTGATGGTGAGCGAAGCCAAGACCAGTGCCGTGCAGTCCGGTGAGGTGGTGCGCAGCGCGGTCGACGCCATGGGCCGTATCGAGCAGGCATCGCGCGAGATTGCCCAGATTACCAACGTCATCGACGAGATTGCCTTCCAGACCAACCTCTTGGCGCTCAACGCCGGTGTCGAGGCAGCTCGTGCGGGCGAAGCCGGCAAGGGATTTGCCGTCGTCGCACAGGAAGTGCGCGAACTGGCGCAGCGGTCGGCCAGTGCGGCCAAGGATATCAAGGCGCTGATCGGCAAGTCCGGTGACGAAGTGGCGGCCGGCGTGCGGCTCGTCCAGAACACCGGCCATGCCCTGTCCGACATTGAATCCCGCGTCATCAGCATCAACGATCACATCAACTCGATCGCCGTTGCATCGCGCGAGCAGGCGACCGGCTTGGCGGAGATCAACAGCGCCATCAACCAGATGGATCAGGTGACGCAGCAAAATGCCGCGATGGTGGAAGAAACATCCGCCGCGACCTCGAGGCTTTCCGGTGAAGCGGACAATCTTTTCGCACTCGTATCCAAGTTCCGGATCGACGGCGAATCGTCGGGTCATCGTGCGCCCGTCGCGGTCGCTTCCGGTTCTGCCACTGCAAGAACACCGGCGGCCCGCGTGTCCCCGGTCAAGACCATGACCAAATCGATCGCCCGCGCCTTTGGCGGCGGATCCGCCGCTGCGGCAGCGGCGCCGTCGGCAAGCGCGGACTGGGAAGAATTCTGAGCCGAACCACCCGTGCAAGCGAACAGGGGCCCAGGTGGTATCGTCCATCCGGGCCCTTTGTTTTTGTCGGTTCTGTCGTGCTTCAATCTAGCCCAGGAAACGCTCCAAGGCCGACTTCCGGTTGGGGGGTGGAAAAAATGCGCCAGAAAGCTAGAATATGCAGATGATTGCAGCCACCACCGAACGGCTGGACAGGCGAGATAACGATGACGAGCCACATGGATGATGCGGCCGAAACTCCAAAGCAGGAGCAATCGGCGCAGACCGGAACAGCCTCCAGGGCGTCTGCCGAGCAGATGCCGCAGCTTTTCCGTGGGCTCTCCGGTCGTCTTCTCTGGCTGACGATCGTCTTCGTGATGCTGGCAGAAATCCTGATCTTCATGCCGTCGGTTGCCGGCATGCGGATGAACTGGCTGCGTGACCGGCTGGATACTGCCGCTGCGGCCGGGATTGTCATCGACGGACTTCAACCGGCGGAACTGCCCCGCGCCGTGCAGGACGACACGCTTCTTGCCACAGGAACAAAGGTGATTGCGCTGCGCAAGGACGGGACCTCGCGCCTGCTGGCAGCAGTCGATGTGCCGCCGCAGATCGACGAGCAGTATGATCTGACCGATACGCCGCTTCTGGTGACGATGCGCGACGCGCTGGACACGCTGTTTTTGGGCGGCGGACGCGTCATGCGCATCTACGGCCCGATCGGCGAAAGCGACATGATCATCGAACTGGTAATGACCGATGATGCTCTGCGCAAGGATATGCTCAAATACGCGAAGATGATGTTTCTCCTGTCGCTGCTGATTTCGATCATCACGGCAGTTCTTATCTTCCTCGCCATCAACCGCATGATGATCCTGCCGATCCGGCGCCTGACGAAAAGCATGCAGAAATTTTCTGAGCAGCCGGAAGATCCTGCGCGTGTGTTTACTGCCGACCGGTCTCGTGGCGAGCTCGCCGTTGCCGGCCGGCATTTGTCGGCCATGCAGACGGAGCTGCAGCGGACGCTGAAACAACAGCGCAACCTGGCCGATCTCGGTCTCGCCGTCTCCAAGATCAACCACGACATGCGCAACATCCTTGCGTCAGCGCAGCTGATGTCGGACCGCCTGACCGATGTCGAAGATCCGATGGTGCGCAGCTTCGCACCAAAACTGTTGCGCACGATCGACCGCGCCGTCGGCTACACGACCGAAGTGCTGGCTTACGGGCAGGCCTCGGAAGCCGCGCCGAAGCGACGCAGGATTCTTCTCGCCGAACTTTTCCAGGAAGTCCGCGACATCCTGGCCATCGATCCTGATGCCGGCATCGAATTTCACGATCAGATCGCCGTCGATCTCGAGGTCGATTGCGACAGCGAACAGATCTTCCGGGTGATCCACAACCTCTGCCGCAACGCGCTGCAGGCGCTGGTGACGTTCGAGCCGGACGACAAGTCGATTGCGCGCCGCATCACGGTGTCAGCCCACAGGGTCGGCAGCGTCGTCAGCATCATGGTTGACGACACCGGACCCGGCATGCCCCGCAAGGCCCGCGAGAACCTGTTCTCGGCCTTCCGCGGTTCGGCCCGGTCCGGCGGCACCGGTCTTGGCTTGGTGATCGCACGCGAGCTTGTCCTTGCCCATGGCGGCACGATTGCGCTGGTGGAAAAGCCGACCGAGGGTACTCAGTTCCGCATCGAAATTCCCGACCGTCCCGTATCGCTGGACGACTACCGCGCCCGCGCCTGATCGCAAAATCACGCAAATTCAGGGGCTTGCGAACTATTTGACATGAAAATGACAGTCGCTGACCGAAAATCGCTTGCAATCCTTTGCCGCAGCATTTAGAGGATCGCCACGCAAGCAAAACACACTGCTTGCAGACGCACCCGTAGCTCAGCTGGATAGAGCACCAGACTACGAATCTGGGGGTCAGGAGTTCGAATCTCTTCGGGTGCGCCATTCTCTTCTTCCCAAAAATGTTCTCTCAACTCTCGGTCCGCCGGCAATCATTTTTGTTGATTTGTCGATAGGGGATATGCGACCTGCTGTTCCGTCAATTCGGAGCGAGAACCATGCAGAACGCAAACATGCTGTCATCGAGAGACGGTGGCTCCGGCGCTAGTGGGGGCATCTCCGGCTTTCTTTCCGGCGGTGTGAAGCCGGTCGCGGTGTTGTTCGGCATCTACTTCATACTCAGCATCGCCATTCGCGTGTCGCTTCCCAATTCGTTGACGCTCGACGAGGCTGAGCAGTCGCTCAACTCGCAGTTCTGGCTGCTCGGCTACGGACCGCAGCCGCCTTTCTACAACTGGGTACAGAACCTGTTCGTTGGCGCGCTCGACATCTCGCTGCTGTCGCTGGCGCTGCCCCGGTTTGGAATGCTGTTCCTGGTCTATCTGTTCATGGGCCTTGCCGCGCGGGAACTGCAGGTCAGCCGCAGCTTTGCCGGCCTCGCCATGCTCAGCCTGACTCTGCTGCCGCAGGTTTCCTTCATGCCGCAGCAGGACCTCACGCACACGATCGCGCTTCTGATGGCGACCTCCCTGTTTTTCTACGGTCTTTGCCGCACGCTGGTGCGTCCTGACTGGCAGGGATATGCGATCATCGGCATTGCGATCGGGATCGGTACGATCTCGAAGTACAATTTCGTCATCCTTCCGGCCGCGACCATCGTGGCGGTTGCGCTCGATCGGGACTGGCGCGCGCGTCTTCTTGATCCGCGCATGCTGCTCGCCGCCGTCATCTGCATTGCCATCGTCCTGCCGCACGCGGTCTGGCTTCTCGGCAATCTCGATCTCGCAACGCGTGGCACGCTCGGCAAAATGGTTGAGTCGGATGCGCCGCAGGGTATTTTCCGCGTCACCAAGGCGCTCGGATCGCTCCTCGTCGCCTGCCTCGCCTTCGGCGCACTGGCTGTCGTCGTGCTGGCACTTGCATTCAAGTCGTCGGTCAAACGGGCGGTCAGGGCAGGGGATCGCTGGACCACGCTGTTTGGCCGCATCATGCTGTTCTCGCTGGTCGGCGTGGTTGCGGTCGTCCTCGTGGCTGGAACGACACGGATCACCGAGCGCTGGCTCGACCCTTATCTGCTGGTGTTGCCGTTGTATCTGCTGCTGAAATTCGATCGCGCCGGGGCCGACCTTGGTTTGGGTTTCAAACGGCTGGTCCCCGTGTTTCTGGTGATCATGGTGGTCGTGCTGGTACCGGGGCCGGCAAAGGTTCTGACGGCAGGCCTGCTTGGACCTCCGGGCCGTATCAATATGCCGTTTGCTGACCTGGCAAAGCAGATCCGCACCGAGGATCGCCCGGCAACCATTCTGGCGCTCGGGATGCATCTTTCCGGCAATATCCGCATGCAGTTTCCCGATGTACCGGTGTTCGACATCGACAGCGCATCAGTCAAGCGCGCGATGCGGGATCTCGCGCCGCCGGTCCTGGTGATCGAGGCGGATGGAGACGGTGCCGTTGTTGAGCCGAAACTCGATGCGGCAATGCTGGAAAGCGCGACCGGTCTTTCCGCCACCGATTTCCGGACAAGGCTCGTTCCGTATCATCGCGCGCCGGACCGAAACATGGGCTTCCGGTACCTCTGGCTTCGCTGAGGCCGGTTTCAAAGAGATCATGCCGGTGAGATCCGGCAACAGGTTCAAGCGCGTCAGGGGCGAAACATGAGATGGAAACGTACGATCCAGTTGCTGGATGTCCATGCCGAAGGTGAGATCGGACGGGTCGCAATCGGTGGCGTCCCCAAAATCCCGGGCGATACGGTCGCAGCCCAGCTTGCCTGGTTGAATTCCGATCCCAAGGGTCACGAACTGCGCCGCTTCCTCTGCCTGGAACCGCGTGGCGCCCCGATCGGTTCCGTCAACCTGCTGCTGCCGGCGAAGCATCCGGATGCGGATGCAGCCTTTGTGATTCTCCAGCCGGATCAGGCGCATGCCAGTTCCGGGTCCAACTCCATCTGCGCCACCACCGCGCTTCTGGAAGCCGGTATCGTCGAGATGAAGGAGCCCGAGACGATCGTGACGCTGGAAACGGCTGCGGGCCTCGTCAGGGCCGTTGCTACCTGCCGCGACGGACGATGCGAGAAGGTGAAGCTCACCATGGTGCCGTCCTTCGTCCATCAGCTTGATGTGACGATCAGCACACCGCAATGGGGAGATGTCACGCTCGACCTGTCATACGGCGGCATCTTCTATGCATTGGTTGATGTCGACCAGATCGGCCTGAAGATCGAGAAGGGCAATGCCGCGGAACTGGTCAAGGCCGGCATGATCCTGAAGGATCTGGTCAACCGGCAGGTCGAGGTCGTACACCCTGAAATTCCCGAAATTTACGGCGTTGCTTATGTGATGTTTCGCGATACGGAAGCGGATGGCACGGTCAGAACCTGCACGACGATGTGGCCGGGCCGGGCAGACAGGTCGCCCTGCGGCACCGGCAACTCGGCCAATCTCGCAACGCTTCACGCGCGCGGCAGGGCAAAGGTCGGAGACAGCTTCATCTCGCGCTCCATCATCGGCACTCAGTTCGAAGTGGGATTGGCTGCCGAAACGACGGTAGCCGGCAAACCTGCGATCATTCCGACGATAGCGGGACGCGGGTTCACATTTGGTCTGCACCAGATCGCGCTTGATCCGTTCGACCCACTGGCCGATGGTTTCGCGATGACGGATGTCTGGGGTCCGTCAGCCGGAGAGATCTAAGCGGAGGCCGTTGGCGAGCCTTGCGTCGTCTCGACGGTCTTAGATATCTCTGCCGTTCTTGGCAGGAGTTTCAATGTCACCCTGCTTCAGAACCAGCGTGTTCATACCCTCGTTCATGTCCTGCTTCGGCTGAGCTGGGATCATGCCGAGTTCCTGGAATTCCATGACCTTCTGTGCGCCGAACAGGTCGCCCTTCTCGGCAGCCTTGCGATAGAGGTCGACCGCCTTCTGCGCATCGGCCGTAATGCCCTCGCCGCTTTCGTACATCAGGCCGAGGTTGATCATCGCATCGGTATTGCCGCGCTGTGCAGCCAGATCGTACCAGGCAATCGCCGTCTGATCGTCGGCCGGCAACATCGTGCCTTCGTCATAAATCGCGCCGATATTGAACGCAGCGGTATCGTCGCCTTCAGCAGCTGCCTTTTCAAACCAGGTGAGCGCCTTGGTGACGTCGACCTGAGTTCCCAGGCCATCGCGATAGGCGACGCCAAGATTGTAGGCTGCGAGCCGGTTACCGCCGTTTGCGGCTTCGGTATAGAGACGGAATTCCTGCTGCTCGTCACCGAGTCGGCCCATCAGCATGCCGAAGTTAACCTTGGCTGCAGGGTAGTTTGCTTCGGCAGCTACATTATAAGCCGTCATCGCCTGATCGGCCTGTTCGGAATTGTTGAGCGCGCGGCCCAGCTGATAGGCGAAACGCGGGTTGCCGGTCGCCTCGTAAGCGGTGCGGCACGCATCAACGGCCTTCACGTCGATGTTTGCGATATCGACCGGAGCAAATGAACCATTGCGCTGCTCGTCGAACGGGCTGCCGGCAAGCTGGTCGCACTCGGTCTGAAGCGCTACAGTCACGAGGAGGTTGGAACGCTCCTGGGCACTCAGGGAAACCGTCAATGCACAGAAAGCTGCGGCAGCGCCTGCTGCAATTGCCAATCCCCTGTTGACTTTCGAATTAAGGGATTTCATCTTCTCGCTCCGGCTGGTAGAACTGTTCGATTGGTGGACGAACGCCGGAAATGCGGACTGGTTCCTGCCGATCTTAAGCTTTCATTGATAAATGGTATCCAGCCTGTGCACATTTGCGTGTAATCGGGGCGTGTAGTGATGGGGTTCCACACTATCGTCCGCGTCAGTTTGTTGTCGCGGTGATTGTTTTGAGCGGAATGTTGATGCTAAGGGGGATAAACTCTTCCAGCGCCAACAACCGCCCAGAGGCCCCATGAATACCATCAGTATCCGCCGCCCCGACGACTGGCATCTGCATTTGCGCGACGGCGCGGTTCTCGAAGGGGTGATCGGCGATACCAGCCGGCATTTCGCGCGCGCGATCATCATGCCCAATCTGGTCCCGCCGGTGGTCACGACCGCAGACGCAAGAGCGTACCGCGAACGGATCATGGCGGCGCTGCCTGTTGGCGACCGGTTCGAACCGCTGATGACGCTGTACCTGACGGAACAGACCGATCCCAATGATCTCGAAGACGGCAAGAACAGCGGCCTGATCACCGCAGTCAAACTCTACCCCGCCGGTGCCACCACCAACTCGCATGGTGGCGTTCGCGATTTCGACAAGGCGATGCCGGCGCTGGAGCGCATGGCAAAGATCGGCCTGCCGCTTTGCGTACACGGCGAAGTCACGACGCCGGACGTCGATATCTTCGACCGCGAAGCCGTCTTCATCGAGACCGTTCTCGATCCGCTGCGCAAGCGCCTGCCGGAACTGAAGGTGACGATGGAGCATGTGACCACGGCCGACGGCATCGACTATATCAAGTCGGCCGATTCCAATCTGGCTGGAACGATCACCACGCATCACCTGATCATCAACCGCAACGCGCTTCTGGTGGGCGGTATCCGCCCGCATTATTACTGCCTGCCGGTCGCCAAGCGCGAAAACCATCGGCTGGCGCTGAGAGCCGCTGCGACTTCCGGCGATGCCCGCTTCTTCCTCGGCACCGATTCGGCGCCGCATGTGGATCCGCTGAAGGAATGCGGTTGCGGTTGCGCCGGCATCTATACCTCGCTCAACACCATGAGCTGCCTTGCCCATGTGTTCGAACAGGATAACGCGCTCGACAAGCTCGAAGCCTTCACCTCGCTGAACGGCCCTGCTTGGTATGGTCTGGCGCCCAACGAAGAACGCATCTCGATGGTTCGCCAGGCTGATCCGGTTGCTTTCCCGGACAAGCGGGACACGGGGGCTGGCCTCATCACCGTGTTTGATCCGATGTTTCCGCTGCACTGGGAAGTCGTTGAAACCTAAGCGGCATTTGGCAGGAAATTTAAGCTTGACGGTTGCTTGGTAATAATTTGGAGACAAACGAGAGATAGTTTTCCGCCCGTTACCTGACTTCGATCACCGAAGAGTTTGCCGGCATGACGCTAGACTATAAATCTCTTCTGCTTGCGCTCGGCGTTTCTGCCGCGTGCCTGATGGTGACCTTGTTCGGCACCTGGTTTTCAAGGCGGACCGATTCTTTCCTGCTGACGCTGGTCATCGCATTGAGCATGACGGTAACCGGCATCTTCGCCTATGGCTTCTACACGGCCGAAGCCGGTACCCTGACCGCATCCGTCGCATACGTGTTCATGATCTCCGGCCTCAGCGTGATATACGGTGCTTCCGTGCAGTTCCGCACCGGTGCAAGGCCCTGGCGGCTTGCCGCACTTTTGGCGCTTGCGGCGATCGCCCCGGGTCTGCCGCTGATGATCGGCGGTCTCGACGGGCTGGGCTTCATCCTGATGAACATTGCAGCAGCGCTGCTTCTTGGCGGTACGGCATGGCAATACTGGCTGGCGCGCAGCGAAGCGCCCGGTCCGCTGACCGGCATGGCCATCCTTTATGCGATGAGCGGATTTTCCTTCGTTCTGTGTGCATCCGTCCTCATTGCCAACCAGCAGTGGGTGCTGGGTCACGCCCCGAACAACTGGGCCGAGACGCTCAATATCGGCATCTGCATCGCCGGCATGACAGGCATCGGCGCGCTCTCGCTGGCGCTTCACCAGTGGCGCATGGCAGCGCTGCATCGGCGCGAGGCAATGACCGATGCGCTGACCGGACTGATGAACCGCCGCGCCATGTTCGAGCGCAACGGCGGTCGGATGCTGGGCACCTCCACCGCGGTCATCGTGTTCGACATCGACCGTTTCAAGACAATCAACGACCAGTACGGTCATGCGGTCGGCGATGAAGTGCTGAAGATCTTTGCCGAGGATCTGCTGGTGGAAACGCCGGGCCCCAACACCGCGCGACTGGGCGGCGAGGAATTCGCCGTCCTTCTCGACAATGTTCTGCCGGGGCGCGCCGAGCGGATCGCCAACGATATCCGCAATCGTTTCGGTGCCCGTGACATCACGGTCGGGGTTGACCGCGTGCGCTGCACGGTCAGCGCCGGAATCGCGGTGGGTTCCCAATCGGGCGTGCTTTTCGAAACTGTGCTCAGTCTCGCCGATGCGGCACTTTACGACGCAAAGCGGGCCGGGCGTGACCGCGTCCAGGTCTCAGGCTACCTGCGGTCAGTGTCGTCGGGCGAAAATCGCACAAGCGCCTGAAAACGCCTGAATTCAGTAAATCGTACCCGCCTTGCGCTGGCGCGGTCTCCCGCTTGCTGATATTGCGGCGCGTGGTTTCTAGATGCAGTTCCGACAAGAATGTCATGCGGTCTTACCGCCGGGACTTGCGACACGATGAATCGAGCAAAGGAGCGGGCGCATGATTCAGACCACATTTCCGGACCGTAGCGTTATGGCCGAACTCATGGCCAAGATGCTGTGGGAAATCGGCGCGGTGCATTTCAATGCCGAAAAGCACTACAAGTTTGCCTCAGGCATGATGAGCCCGGTCTATATCGATTGCCGCAAGCTGCTGTCCTACCCGCGCATCCGCTCCACCATCATGGATTTCGCCGTGTCGACGCTTCTGCGTGACGCCGGCTTTGAAAAATTCGATTGCATCGCAGGCGGCGAGACCGCCGGCATTCCGTTCGCTGCCCTTCTGGCAGACCGCCTGGCGTTGCCAATGATCTATGTGCGCAAGCAGCCCAAGGGCCATGGCCGCAACGCACAGATCGAGGGTAACCTGCCCGAAGGTTCACGCGTCCTCGTGATCGAGGATCTGACCACGGCCGGCGGTTCGATGTTCAAGTTCATCGATGCCATCCGCGCTGCCGGCGGCGTCGTCGATCATGGCATGGCCCTGTTCTACTACGGTATCTTCGACGAGGGCGCGCTGCGTTTTGCCGATGGCAAGGTGCAGTTCCACCACATTGCCACATGGCGCAACGTGCTTTCGGTCGCCCGCGACCAGAAGCTGTTCGACGAGAACACGCTGTCGGAAGTCGAGGCATTTCTCGATGCCCCGCTGGCATGGTCGGCCCGCAACGGCGGCATCAGCGAACTGCCGCGCTAAGCATTCGCGGAACGCGAGCTTTTGCTCTGGTCAACGGACAAAAGCTCGCTTATTCCTGTCGAAAACAGGCAAATTCCTTGGGAGGAAATCCATGATCCTGTGCTGCGGCGAAGCTCTTATCGACATGCTTCCGCGTGAAACCACGCTTGGCGAAAAGGGCTTTGCGCCCTATGCCGGTGGCGCCATTTTCAATACGGCCATCGCGCTCGGGCGCCTCGGCGTGGACACGGGCTTCTTCACGGGCCTTGCCGATGACATGATGGGGGATGTGCTGCGCGACACGCTGCGCGGCAGCAATGTCGATTTCAGCT
Organism: Rhizobium sp. Leaf306; assembly: GCF_001423425.1. Lineage (GTDB taxonomy): Bacteria > Pseudomonadota > Alphaproteobacteria > Rhizobiales > Rhizobiaceae > Neorhizobium > Neorhizobium soli. The sequence goes on along the minus strand of NZ_LMNX01000001.1, from coordinate 1,009,125 downwards.
ACTGCGCCATCACCGCCCGCCCGTCCACCATCGCCTTCGTGAAGTTGGTGGATGGCCATGCTACCTACGCCTTCTATGACGAGGGGACGGCCGGCCGCATGATCACCGAGGCCGACCTGCCGGCGATCGGCGACGATTGCGAAGCCCTGCATTTCGGCGCGATCAGCCTCATCCCGGAACCGTGCGGCTCGACCTACGAGGCACTGATGGCCCGCGAGCAGGGCGAGCGCGTCATCTCTCTCGATCCGAACATCCGTCCCGGCTTTATCAAGGACAAGGCCTCGCATCTCGCCCGCATCAACCGCATGGCGGCGATGTCTGATATCGTCAAGTTCTCCGACGAGGACCTCGCTTGGTTCGGCCTTGAAGGCGATGAGGACACGCTTGCCCGCCACTGGCTGCATCACGGCGCAAAGCTCGTCGTCGTGACCCGCGGCGCCGATGGTGCAGTCGGCTACACCGCCAATCACAAGGTGACCGTGCCGAGCGAGAAGGTGACGGTGGTCGATACGGTCGGTGCCGGTGATACGTTCGACGCCGGTGTGCTGGCATCCCTGAAAATGCAGAACCTCCTTACCAAGCCGCAGATCGCAAGCCTGTCGGAGGATCAGATCGCGGCCCTTCTGGCACTCGGCGCCAAGGCTGCGGCAGTCACCGTCTCGCGGGCAGGGGCAAACCCGCCGTTCGCGAAAGAGATCGGGCTCTGAGAAGGACCTTGTCGCCTGCCGACTGTCCTCGTTGATGAACGAAGCAGCGGCAGGACTTCAGGCTTAATTTGGCATCGGGATGTTTTGCATCACATTGGGCCAAAGGCCAGTAACGCCGATGAAGATCAGATAGAGCGCCACCACGTAATTCAGAATGCGCGGCATCAGAAGGATGACAATCCCCGCGATGAGCGCGACGAGCGGCTGGATGAAGACGATCGATTGCATTGTCTTGGCTCCTGGTCAGACTTTGGGCGTTTCGCCTGCAACGGCGAAAATGTCCGGGCCTTTACAAACTCGGTGAGGAGCTATTGGTTGCTCGGATCGCCAATCACGACGAGTCCGGCATGCGCTTCCGTGGTATCAAGGATGAGCCGGGCGAACCCGGCTCATCCTAAGGCGCCTCAGCCAATCAATGCCTTCACGAGACCTTGCGTCGAGCCGTCCTGGTCGTCAGCGGCGGCCTTGCCCTGCACGACGGGCAAAAGACCTGTCGCCAGTTCCTTACCAAGCTCCACGCCCCACTGGTCGAAGGAATTGATGCGGAACAGCACGCCTTCGACAAAGACCCGGTGCTCGTAGAGCGCAATCAGCCGGCCGAGCGCAAACGGCGTCAGCTTCTCGTACACGAAGGTGATCGACGGGCGGTTGCCGGTGAACACCCGATGCGGCGCGATGTGGCTGGCCTTCGCGTCGTCCATGCCGGCCTTTGCCAGCTGCGCCTTGGCCTCATCCAGTGTCCGGCCTTTCATCAGGGCCGCCGACTGCGCCAGGCAATTGGCGATCAGCAGATCGTGCTGATGGCGAAGCTCCGGCTCGAAGCCTGTCTTTGCGATCATGAACTCGGTCGGGATGACGCTCGTGCCCTGGTGGATCAGCTGGTAGAAGGCGTGCTGGCCGTTGGTGCCGGGCTCGCCCCAGACGACCGGGCCGGAATTGCCCTCAACCGGCGTGCCGTCGATCGTCACGCCCTTGCCGTTTGATTCCATGTCGAGCTGCTGCAGATAGGCCGGAAAGCGCAGGAGCCGCTGGTCATAAGGCAGGATCGCGCGGGTCGGGTAATCCAGCACGTTGCGGTGATAAAAGCCGATCAGGCCAAGCAGCATCGGCAGGTTCTGCGCAGTCGGCGCCGTGCGGAAATGGGTATCCATCGCATGCGCGCCATCGAGAAACTTGCCGAAGTTTTCAGGACCGACGGCAAGCATCAGCGGCAGGCCGATCGCCGACCAGATCGAATAGCGACCGCCGACCCAGTCCCAGAAGCCGAACACCCGGTCCTGGTCGATGCCGAAGGCCGCGACCTTGTCGAGCGCCGTCGACACCGCGCAGAAGTGGTGCTTCACCGCATCGTCGCCCAGCTTGTCGGCGATAAACTTGCGGGCCGTGGCGGCATTGGTCATCGTCTCGATCGTCGTGAAGGTCTTGGACGCGACAATGAACAGCGTCGTTTCGGCGTCGAGATGCTTCAGCGTATCGGCGATATGGGCGCCATCGACATTGGAAACGAAATGTGCGCGCGGGCCGTCATGGAAAGGCGCAAGTGCAAGCGTAGCCATGACCGGGCCGAGATCGGAGCCGCCGATGCCGATATTGACGACGTCGGTGATCGCCTTGCCCGTTGCACCCTTCAGGCTACCGGAGCGAATGCCGTCTGCGAATTTGCCCATCGCCGCAAGCACGGCGTTGACATCAGGCATCACGTCCTTGCCATCGACCATCACCGGAGCGTTGGAACGGTTGCGCAAGGCAGTGTGAAGAACGGCACGGTCTTCCGTGAAGTTGATGGCGACGCCCGAAAACATCTCATCGCGCTTTTTCGCAACACCGGCAGCTTCGGCCAGCGTCTCGAACAAAGCGAGGATCTCGTCGTTCACCGCAGTCTTGGAATAATCCATGATGAGGTCATCGAAGCTGACGCTGAATTTCCCGAACCGGCCGGGATCAGCAGCAAAAGCCTCGCGGATATCCGTGGCATTTGTCTTTTCGGCAGTGGATTTCAGCTCTTTGACGATGGTCTGCATGGACGTTCCTCGCATTCGGATGGATGCGTGGGAACCTATTCGCTTTCGCGTTCAAATCAAGCGCTGCGCGCGATGTTCGCTGCGTGCCTGGACTTCTGGCCTTACGGAACGATGGCACTTTCGGCCGTGTTGCCGATGGCGCGGCCGAAGCGATCTACCTGTTCGGCGTAGTTGCGCCGCGTGCGCGGGTCGAAGATCGAGATCGGTGTTGAGACGGCAACGCTTGCCGCACTGCCAACCGTCTGCGCCGTGCCGAGTGCTACGGCACCCAGACGCTCGCCAAGTCCGACATCGCTGTCGGTCACTTCCTGGCCGGCGATCAGCCGGTTGCCGATCAGCTTCACGACATCCGGGCTTGAGGCGAACTTGCCGTGGTTGAGCGGATCGTTCCCCTTCAGCGCCGTCAGATCGAGCACGGTAATACCGGCCTTCTCGAATTCGGTACGATAGGGTTCGACGGTCGGATCCACCTGCCCGAGCCGATCGATATTGCCCGAAATCCGTCGCGACAGATTGAGCGCACGGTCATCGCGCGAAACGAACAACGTGAATTTCGGATGCTTGGGACCAAGCGCCGAGAACTGGTTGGTGAACACGTCGACATCGAGATCCGGCGAGGCAAGGATGACGTTGGTGATCTTCGGTGCCACGCGACCGTCGCGGATCGCCATCTGGCGCAGCGCCTCGACTGTCAGCCATGAACCCATCGAATGCGCCATGATCGTCACTTCGCTGACCTGGGAATCCTTGGAAAGCCGGCTCAGCATGTCTTCCAGCGCGTCGCGGGAATAGTTGGTGCTTTCCTTGTCGTAGTTATAGGCAAAGATGCTGCCGCGCGACGGCCATGTGAAGAGGACCGGTGCCACATCGGTGCCGCTGTCGTGAACGATCTGGGCAAAACGGTAGACGGCGTCGTCGTAGCGGTTGTTGAACCCGTGCACGAACACCATTACCCGTCGGCTTTTCGGCAGGTTGCCGCGCAGCCACTCATTGGCACGCTGCGGCGAGAGCGGCGTGACCGAAAGCGTCGCAAATTCCTTGGTCGGATCCGCCACGATCTTTTTCGGCCACTGGACCTCGCCGATCTTGCGGACGGAATCGGGGGGTATCGAGACGCTGATTTCGGTCACGCTCGGGGTCTTGTCGCGCTCTCCGGAAAACAGCACGCCCGGCGTCTCGGAGGGTCGGCGGGTGGTGGCGACGAGAACGTCTACCTTGGATATGCCCTTGGTTTCCGCAGCCCCTGCCGCGGCTGGAACGAGCACGCCTTCAGGCCGCCCGGCGCAGCCCGAAAGGGCGGCTGCCAAGAGCGCAGCAATGACGATGCGACGAAAAGGTCCAGCGCTTTTATCCAAGCGAACTCCACATGCCAAAAAGTTAATTATCCTTAACGGCTATCGGAGCAGGCGTCGAAGGTCCACCTCAAACGGGTGATCTCTCGTCGGACAGGGACAGTTGAGCAGCGCTTGTCGCAGCAGCGCAACGAATGGCTATTGCCGAAGCTCGCGCCGCAGAATTTTTCCGACATTCGTTTTCGGCAGCGCGTCGCGGAATTCGATAAAGCGCGGGCGCTTGTAATTGGTGAGGTTGGCAATGCAGTGCGCCTTGATATTGGCCTCGGTCAGTTCCGGATCCCGGCGCACGACGAACACCTTGACCGCCTCGCCGGAATGTTCGTCCTTGACACCGACTGCCGCGCATTCCAGCACGCCCGGATGGCTCGCCACGACTTCCTCGACCTCGTTCGGATAGACGTTGAAGCCGGAGACAAGGATCATGTCCTTCTTGCGATCGACGATCTTGATATAGCCGGCAGCGTCCATGTAGCCCATGTCGCCGGTGCGGAAAAAGCCGTCCGGGGTCATCGCCTTCTCCGTCTCGTCCGGCCGATTCCAGTATCCGGCCATCACCTGCGGGCCGTGGATGCAGATTTCGCCGACGCCGCCGAGTTCGACCTCCAGCCCGTCATCGTCGCGGATCGAGATGTCGGTAGACGAGATCGGCAAGCCGATCATGCCGGTGAATCCCTGGACATCCATCCGGTTGGCGGTGGCGACCGGCGACGTCTCGGACAGGCCGTAGCCTTCGGTGATCGGGCAACCGGTCATCTCAAGCCAGCGCTCGGCGACCGGCCGCTGCACCGACATGCCACCGCCGAACACAAGCAGCAGCGCCGAAAAGTCCAGCTTCTGGAAATCGGCATTGTTCATCAGCGCATTAAACAGCGTGTTGAGCCCGGGGAAGACGTGGATCTTGTATTTCTGCAGATCCTTGACGAAGGCCGGGATATCGCGCGGATTGGCAATCAGGATATTGTGGCTGCCGGTCGCAACCCCCATCAGCGAATTCACCGTCAGCGCGAAAATGTGGTAGAGGGGTAGCGCGCATAGGAACTGCAATTGCGGCGGACGCGGCTTTGTCAGGAAGGCGGTGTCCAGCCACAGGCCCATCTGCGATGCGTTGGAAAGAAGATTGGCGTGCGTCAGGATCGCGCCCTTGGAAACACCCGTCGTGCCGCCCGTATATTGCAGGAACGCGACATCCTGTGGTCCCACATCCTGCGGCGTCAGGGTTTTGCCCGATCCGTCGGAGAGAACCTGCTTGAAGCTTGTCGCCGAGGGTAACGACCAGTTCGGAACGAGCTTCTTCACCTTTCGCACGACGAGATTGACGATATGGCCCTTGAGGCCCAGCATGTCGCCCATCGTTGCTACGACCACATGCTTCACATCGGTGCCAGCAAGCGACTGTTCTACCGTATGGGCGAAGTTTTCCAGTACGAAGAGCGCCTTGGCACCCGAATCCTCCAGCTGGTATTGCAGTTCGCGCGGTGTGTAGAGCGGGTTGACGTTGACGACCGTATAGCCTGCCCGAAGGATGCCGTAGACAACGACAGGGTTCTGCAGGATGTTCGGCAGCATCACCGCCACCCGGTCTCCCTTTTGCAAGCCCGTCGATTGCAGCCAGGCGCCGATCTTGCGGCTCTCGGCTTCAAGCTCGCGAAAGGTGATGGCCTTGCCCATGCTCGAGAAGGCCGGGCGATCGGCATAACGGGCGCAGCTATTTTCGAATAGAGCGCCGAGCGAAGCATGTGCCAGGGGTGGGATTTCGGGGGGAACGCCGGGCGGGTAGCTGGCAAGCCAGATCTTTTCCCTCGCTGTGGCGGGCTGCTTGGACAATTCGCTCATCTGCGTCTCCTCCCATATCGATCTGCGCATCAGGCGCAGCTGGCTGGCGGCTTCCTCCTCCGCCGGCCATCGTCGATGATTATGCCATGCGTCAGCCCCAACAGACCAGCGCAACCTATCGTGAATTGCTATCTAACTTTGACGTAAGCGTCAATGTGCCGAAACTTGATACTCGACAAGCTTTTGGACGCAAAGTGCGGAACCTCCACGGCCGCAAGCCGTTTTTCAACCATAACGACACGACAAAAAGGAGTTGCGTTATGATGCATCATGAACCGCGTGCGGGGCAGGACCCCTATGTCAAGGATACCGTTTCGCTGATTGCCAGCGACAAGGTCGAAGGCACCGCAGTTTACGGCGCCGATGGCAAGCGGATCGGCTCGATTGCGCGAATTCTGCTGGAGAAAAAGGGTGGCCGCGTTGCCTACGCCGTCCTGAGCTTCGGTGGCTTCCTTGGCATTGGCGACGATTACTATCCGCTGCCGTGGGAAAAGCTTCACTACGACGAGGAGCTGGACGGTTACCGGATCGACCTTACCAAGGACCAGATCTCCGGCGCGCCGCGCTACAAGGATATCGACGACGACAGCTTCTACAGCGCCAAGGACAAGTCGGTCTACGACTACTACGGCGTCCCGCCATACTGGATGTAGTCGCTCAATAAGCTACTTTTGATCGAAAGGCCTCGCCGCGTGCGAGGCCTTTTTGCGTTTCCGTTCAATCCAGCCTCAGCACCATCTCGGACTGCGTCAGCCGGCTGCGTCGCCATCCGATGCGGCGCATGAAGGGATCAAGCAACCCGGCTGCAATATTCTCCGCCGTATATAGCCTGCGACCGGGATAGCGCGCCGCGAGGCTGTCGGCCAAGGCGCGGCCGAGACCCTTGCGCCGTTCCGCCGGATCGACCGCGAAACCATAGATCCGCACGTCGTGCTTGGTATCATCAAGCAATGCGACCGCCTTTGTCCCGATCGAAAAGCTCTTCAGCGGCGAACCGGGATGGCGGAAACAGACCGGATCCGTCTGCCATGTCGGGTGTGCATCCGCAAAACAGAACAGCATCGCGGCCACTTCCATCTGGTCGCATTCGGCTGCTGCTTGCACGTCCGGTACTGGCCTTGTCCGGCTGCGGCTGAAGCCAACCTGCCTGCGGGACGTCTCGAAGCCGAGTGACAGATAAAGGTCACGAGCGCGGATATTGGAATCGATCACTTCGAGGATAAGGACGTCATCGCCCCGTGCCCTTGCAGCGGCAATCGCATCCGTCATGACGCGGGTCCCGAGGCCCTGACCGCGGATCGTCGGGCCGATGCCGAGCGCACTGACGCGCGACCGTTTCCCCCGTCGCGCAATCAGCAGGGTCCCGGCGGGCTTGTCACCGTCGAAAAACACTTCGCTTGCTTCAGGGTCGACATCTTCACGCGCCATGCGCAAAGAGAACGCCTCAGGCGAAATCGTGAATCTCACCACATAGCCGCGAAAGCCTTCGGTGAAGGCGGCGGCTGCATCCTCCATCGTTGTTTCCGCAAGGCTGCGACGCGTGACGGCTTCCGTTCGCTGCATTGATCAAGACCTCCACCCACCGACACTGTCTACAGAACGTTGGAGGGTGCGCCTTTCTCGAAATTCTCCACATGGTCGATGACCTGTGCCCAGAGCGATTGCATCGCCTCGTCGCTTGCCCAGGCGACATGCGGCGTGACGATCACGTTCGGCCGGTCGAGAACGGCAAGCAGCGGATTGTCCGGTGCCGGAGGCTCCTTCGTCAGCACGTCGAAGCCCGCCCCGCCGATCAAGCCCTCGTTCAGTGCCGTCACCAGGTCGGCCTCGTTCACCAGCCCGCCGCGCGCCGTGTTGATGACCAGCGGCTTGCGCTTCATCCGCCGGAATTCCGCGATGCCGATCATATCGCGGGTCTCGGGCGTCAGCGGCATATGAAACGTGATGATATCGGCGCGCTCGAGTACCTCGTTGAACGCCGTATAGCCCGGCGCAACCTCCGTCGATCCCTTGCGAGCGGCAAAGAGCGGGGTCATGCCCAGCGCTTCGCCGATCCGTGCCACGGATTTGCCCAGCGTCCCGCCGCCGAAAATGCCGAGCGTCGAGCCGGCAAGATCCTTGATCGGATGGTTGAAGAAACAGAACTGGTTCGCCCTCTGCCATTCGCCATCGATCACGTCCTGCCGGAAGCCGATGATCGAGCGGCGCAGCGCAAAGATCAGCGCGAATGTATGCTCCGGAACCGTGTTGACCGCATAACCGCGCACGTTCGAAACGACGATGTCGCGCTCCTTTGCCGCTGCCAGATCGATCACGTCATAACCTGTGGCGGCGACCGCAATCATCTTCAGCCGCGATGCCTGCGCGATCGAGGCGGCACGCACCGGCGCCTTGTTGGTGATGACGATATCGGCATCGGCGATGCGCGCTGCGACCTGATCTTCCGGCGTCTTACCGTATTCGATCCACTCATGCGCAAACCCCGGCCTTGTGATCGTTACCGAAGGGCCGATCGTGTCGCGATCCAGGAATACGATCTTCAGCACTGGCTTTCCTCCTCTGGCCTCACCGGATTTCTCGTATAACATCCGTCATGCCGCATGGAAGGCGGAAACTGCGAGAGTGGGCATGGCGGAAATACTGGAGCTCGATTGCGTCGTCATCGGCGGCGGTGTGGTGGGGCTGGCAATCGCGCGGCGCCTCGCAATGTCTGGCCGCGAGGTGATCGTGCTGGAGGCCGAATCACTGACCGGCAGCATTACCTCCGCCCGCAACAGCGAAGTCATCCATGCCGGACTCTATTACGCGACAGGCAGTCTCAAGGCATCACTTTCAGTCGCCGGCAAACACAGTCTCTACCAATACTGCGAGGAGCGCGGCATTCTCCACCGTCGCTGCGGCAAGCTCGTCGTTGCTTCCAACGAGACAGAGGTCGCCTATCTCGACAAGCTGCTGAAGCAGGCGTGGGCGAATGGCGTCGAGGATTGCCGGCTGATCGACGGTGCGGAACTGGCCGCCATGGAGCCTGATATCCGCGGCTTCAAGGCGCTGCTTTCGCCCTCGACCGGCATCATCGACAGCCACCGGCTGATGGAAGCCTATATCGCCGATATCGAGAACCATGGCGGCAGCATCGTCCTCAACTCGCCGGTTCTCGGTGGCACCTTGCGGGACGATTCGGTACGCCTGTCGGTCGGTGGAGCCGATCCTGTCGATGTCGACGCAAAGCTGGTCGTCAATGCTGCAGGCCTCGGCGCGTGGGGCATCTCCGCCGGTCTCGAAGGTCTCAACCCCACGACCATCCCCGAACGCCATTATGCCAAGGGATCCTATTTCTCACTGTCCGCACGCGCGCCGGCGCAACGGCTGATCTATCCGGTGCCGGAACCCGGCGGACTCGGCGTGCATCTGACGCTGGATATGGCCGGTCAGGCACGGTTCGGCCCTGACGTCGAATGGGTGGAGACGATCGACTATGACGTCGATCCCGATCGATCGCAGAAGTTCTATTCCGCCATCCGCCGTTACTGGCCGGGCCTTGCCGATGGCACGCTTGTTCCCGCCTATTCCGGCATCCGCCCCAAGGTCGTCGGTCCCAAGAAAGGCGGCGGGGGAGATTTCATCATTCAGGGACCGAAGCAAACGGGTCACCCGGGGTATGCGGCGCTCTACGGAATAGAGTCGCCAGGGCTGACATCGTCGATGGCAATCGCCGAATATCTAGAAAAACTAATATATTAACGATTTCGCGAGGTTTGGGAACGCACCTCTGCGAGCCTCGTTCAGCTTTTGTGAAGGAGTAAAGCTCATTGTTTCGCTCAGTACGGGCGATTCGCCCGGTATTTACGGAGTTGAAATGACGCTCTTACAGTTCCCGGCCGATCGACGCACTGGTGATGTCAGACGATGTGCTGAAACCCTGAGTGATCTTCATGGCCACGCCGCCAACCAGTTCTGGAGAACGGAAATGGCGGAATTTGCACGGTCCATGCGCCAGCGCGGCGCTGACGACCAGGAAATCTCAAGGCAGGCCGCACTGTTCATGCATGCCGTCCAGATGGAACTGCAGATGATGTTTGCAGAACAGGATGCGGACGTATCGGCTGGCTGATTTTTCGCGGAGCGCGTGACTGGTATCGCGTGACGCGTGAATGACGGGAGGACCGCCTACGGCGGGTAGCCAATCCTCCCGAATGACGCTCCTTGGCGGTGAGCGACGGGTTGTTGAATAATAACCGAAGCTTGCCTCACCATGGATTGCGTTTTGCTAATTTTACACTTGCTCAGCTAACGCCGGCGCCCGTTGTTGCAAGGAAGATCGCATAGAGCGATTTCGTTGCCGTGATGAACAACTGGTTGCGCCGCGGGCCGCCGAAGGTGAGGTTCGCCGCCGTCTGCGGCAGCAGGATTTTTCCCAAAAGCTTGCCGTCCGAACCGAAGCAATGCACCCCGTCTCCGGCGCTCGTCCAGACATTTCCTGCTACATCGACGCGGAACCCGTCCGCCAGACCATTGTCGATATCGCAAAATACCCGGCTGTTTTTAAGCTGCCTGCCGTCCACGACATCGAAGGCGCGGATATGACGCGGCGCGGACGGGTCATGGCTCGACGATGAGTCGGCCACATAGAGGATCTTTTCGTCCGGCGAGAAGGCAATCCCGTTGGGCTGGCCGAAATCAGTCACCACGGCGTCGATCTCGCCGGTTTCCGGATCCAGCCGATAGACGTTGCGGGTCGCCTGTTCAGGCTCAGCCCGAAAACCCTCGTAATCGGATTTGATGCCATAGGTCGGGTCCGTGAACCAGACGCTGCCATCCGAGCGCACCACCACGTCGTTGGGCGAATTCAGCCGCTTGCCCTCATAGCTTTCGGCAAGCACGGTGATCGAGCCGTCGATCTCGGTGCGGGTGACGCGGCGGCCACCGTGCTCGCAGGAGACAAGCCGCCCCTGCCGGTCGCGGGTATTGCCGTTGGTGAAATTGGAGGGGGTGCGAAACACCGAAACGCCGCCATCTTTCACCCAGCGCAGCATCCGCTGGTTGGGAATGTCGCTCCAGATCAGGCATTGCAGATCGGAAAACCACACAGGCCCCTCCGCCCAGCGGCAGTCGGAATAGAGCTCCTCCAGGCCTGAACTCGGAACGATCAGGTGCCGGAAGCGGTCGTCGTGGATTTCGTAAGGTGAAGATGTCTGCGACATGGCATTGCGTCCGGTTGAAACTGTCTGAAGTGTTTGAAGATTATCGGCCGGATTGCCGACCGCCGGCGAGAAGAATGACGGCGATGATGATCGTACCGGTGAGGATCAGGCGCACACCGGCGCCGAAGCCATAAGTGTTGAGCATCGACACGACCAGGAACATGAACAGCGAGGCGCCCCAGATGCCCGGTATGTTCGAATTTCCACCGGCCACCGCCGTGCCGCCGATGACCACGACGGCAATCGACATCAGCAGGTATTCCGAGCCCATGTTGAGCGCAGCACCGCCGGAGAAGCTCGCCAGCAGATAACCGCAGACGGACGCGAGAACCGCGCACAGCATATAGGTGACAAGCCGCGTGCCATCGACGGGAATGCCGGTCATGCGGGCCGCGAACGTGCTCTGGCCGATCGCCGAGATCCAGCGGCCGTAGATCGACTTCTCAAGTAGCACCCAGGCGACGGCCGACAGGATCAACGCCACGAGCGCCACGTTGGGAATGCCGAACAGACCGGATGTGGCAAATTCCGCCAGCGTTTCCGGCGGCTTGATGCGTAGGCCGCGATTGCTCCAGATCGCCACCGACTGGACGATGAAACTCATCGACAGCGTCGCGATGATCGGCGGAATGCGCAAGAGCTTGATCAGGATGTAGTTGCCCAGCCCGACGACGAGGCCGATGCCAACAGAGGCAAGAAGACCGACGACGATCATGCCGTCCTGCACATCCATCAGCTTCAGGGCAAGCGTGCCTGACAGCGTCATCGTCGCCGGCACGGACAGATCGATATTGCCCGGCCCGAGCGTGATGACGAACATCTGGCCTATGCCGACGATGACGGAAAAGGCCGCAAAGGTCAGCGCTGCCTGCGACAGGCCGAACGAGCTGGCCCCGCCGGTAAAGAGAACAGTGATGATCCAGACGATGGCGGTCGCTGCAAACGACCAGATCCACGGCTTGGCGACGAGAAGACGTTGGATGGTCATTGGCTCTTCTCCCGCTTTTCGAGACGGTTGAGGGCGAGGCGAAGGGCAAGCACGACGATCAGGATCGCCCCTTGCGCGCCGATCTGCCAGTCCGGCGAGATCCGCATGAAGGACAGGAAAGACCCGGCAAGCGTCAGCGTCAGCGCCCCGATGACGGCCCCGATCGGCGACACCTTGCCGCCAACGAACTCACCGCCACCAAGGATGACGCCGGCGATCGATAGCAGGGTGTAGCGCAGGGCGATATTCGCATCGGCAGAGGTGGTAAGCCCCACCAGCGCGATGCCGGCAAGCACGGCGAACAGCCCGGCCAGCGCATAGGTTCCGGCGCGAATGCCGATCACCGACCAGCCGGCCCGCTCAACCGAACGGTCGTTGCCGCCGACGCCCCGCATCAAAACGCCGAACGACGAGCGCATCACGATAGTATGGGTGACGGCGGCGATCAGGATGCTGGCGACGATCGCCATCGGCACCAGTGGCGGCTTGGCGGTCATGATCCAGCGTGCAAATGCCGGTGCCGTACCGCCAGGCGAGGGGAGGATCAGCACCGCAAGCCCGCCCCAGACAAAACTCATCCCGAGCGTGACGACAATCGACGGCAGTTCGCGCAGATGGATGACGACGCCGATGACGGCATAGGTCGCGATCGCTCCGAGCAGGATCAGGATGCCGAGTGCCGGCGAGGTCTGCAAAAGCGTCGCAGCGACACAGGCGCAGAAGCTCACAAACGTGCCCATCGACAGGTCGAGGTCGTTGACGGACATGATCAGCATCTGGGCGATCGTCGCGAGCGCAATCGGCACCGCCAGATTGAACAGCAGGTTGAGGCCGTTATAGCTCATGGCGCGCGGCTGCATGTAGAAGACGGCCGCCAGCAGCAGCACCAGCGATGCGGCGGGAATGATCAGGCGAATGGTCCCGGAAGAAATCTTCATGCCGCTTCTCCCTGCGCAAACGAGGCAGATAGCACGCTCTTCTCGCTGATTTCCTCACCGACAAGTTCGGCGACGATCGCGCCTTCGCGAAACACATAGACCCGGTCGCAGAGGCGGATTTCGTCCATTTCGGTCGAGTACCAGATGAATGTCCGGCCGTTGGCGGCCTCGGAACGAAGGATCTCGTAGACTTCCTGCTTGGTGCCGATATCGACGCCGCGCATCGGATCGTCCATCAGCACGATTTCGGCGGTGGTCGCGAGAGCCCGCGCAAACAGAACCTTCTGCTGGTTGCCGCCGGAAAGCGACAGGATGCGGTTGCCCATGTCGGGCGTGCGGATCTCGATCCGCTTCTTCCAGCCTTCGCCGAGCGCATCCTCACGGTCGCCGTCGATCATTCGCTTTGATGACAGCTGGTCGAGCGAAGCGATCGACAGGTTCTTGAGAATGCTCCAGAGCGGGAACGTGCCGTTCAGGCTTCGGTCGCCGGCGACGAAGGCGATGTCGCGCTTCTTTGTTGGAAACCAGTTGCTGTTGCGCGCAAGGTAAAGATCGAGCAGCGCCTGCGTCTGCCCATGGCCGCCGAGACCTGCAAGCCCGATCATCTCGCCCCGATAGGCTTCGAACGGCAGAGCCTTGGCCTGTCCATGCCCGTGCCCGCGCCGCGCCGGCATCGAAAGCACCGGAGCGCCCGACTTTGCAACCGCTTTGCGCGATAGCTCCTGTTCACGCACCACATTGCCCATCGCCTCGACAAGGCTGCGGTTATTGAATTCGGAGGCGGCGCGATCTGCCACCACGCGTCCATCCTTCATCACAACGATGCGGTTGGAGGTGCTGAGAATTTCGCCGAGAATATGCGAGATCAGCAGCACCGACCCGCCGGCGGAGACGAACTTGCGGATATAGGCCATCAGCTGTGCGGCTAGTCCGGCATCGAGCGATGACGTCGGCTCATCCAGAATGACCAGCTTCGGCGGCGCCGAGATGCCGGCAAAGCTGATGGCGATCTCCACCATCTGCCGTTCGGCGATCGAGAGGTCGTCGACCGTGCTGTCGCAATCGATCGCATGGCCGGGAAAGATGTCCTGCAGCTGGGTTTCGACCAGCGCAAGCGCCCGGCCGCGCCAGTTCCAGCCCTTCAGCTCCGCATGCATGATGCGGGCGTTTTCACCGACCGTCAGGTTTGGGCAGAGCGACAGTTCCTGGAATACGCAGCGCACGCCGTTGGCACGCGCAGCCGAAATGCCCCGCACATCGTTGCCGCTGTAGCGGAGCGAGCCTTCATGGGGAGATAAGCCGCCATTGATGACATTGACGATGGTGGATTTGCCGGCACCGTTATGGCCGACCAGCCCGACGCATTCGCCCGCGTGGATCACGAGGTCGGCGCCATCAAGCGCCTTCACGGCTCCGAAAGTCACACGGACGCCGCGCGCGGCCACAACCTCTTGTCGGTTCAAGGTTTCGCTCATGCAGATCGCAGTCTGTTTTTTGAATGGGAAATCATGCCGGGTCGCGAGAGGTCGAAGCCCTCGCGGCCCGGCACGCGGGAGGCGACGCTACTTGGCGTCGATCACCTTTTTGGCGTCTGCCAGCGAATATTCGACATTCGCCACGCCACCCTTCTGGGTGGTCTTCAGGCTTTCTTCGAGGCCCGCCTGGTCGATGCTGAGGAACGGCACGACGAGGTCTTTCTTGACCTCCTTGCCGTCAAGGATCTGCTGGGCGACCCAGAAGGCGAGCGTCGAAACGCCAGGCGCGATCGAGACCGACATGGTCTCGTAACCATCCTTGTCCTTCTGCTGCTTCCACCACACGAGTTCGTCTTCGCGGTTACCCATCACGATCGTCGGCGTCGGGCGCTTGGCGGCGGCAAATGCCTGGGCCGCACCATACCCGTCGCCGCCCTGTGTCACCACGCCAACTACGTCCGGAAGGCTCGGCAGGATGCCGGCAACCGCACGCTGGGCCACGTCCTGCGCCCAGTCGCCGTTGACAGAGCCGACCACCTTGAACTGGGTGTGCTTGGCAACGCCTGCCTGGATGCCGGCATGAATCTGGTCGTCCACGGAAACGCCGGCAAGGCCGCGGATTTCGAGAAGATTGCCGCCCTTCGGCAGCTTCTTCGCGAGATAGTCGACCTGGCTCTCGCCCATCTTCTTGAAGTCGACCGCGATGCGCCATGCGCAGGGTTCAGTCACGATACCGTCGAAGGACACGACGGTGATGCCGGCGTCGCAGGCTTCCTTGACGGCGCCGTTGAGTGCGGTCGGAGACGCGGCATTGATGACGATCGCATCATAACCCTGCAGGATCATGTTCTGGATCTGGGCGGCCTGTTCGGTCGCCTGGTTTTCGGCCGTGGTAAACGGATCAGCAGCTGCAACCACGCCATTGGAAACGGCTTCCTTGGTGATTTTGTCCCAGCTCGTCAGCATCGCCTGTCGCCAGGAATTGCCGGCATAATTGTTGGAAAGCGCGATCTTCTTGGATGAGGTATCGGCAAGCGCCGGACCACACAGGCACGCGACGGCAACGGATGCCGCAAGCATCGTTCTGATATTCATGATTTCCTCCCAAAAGCTCCCTCTATATCCCCGGGCCGCTCCTCAACGGGTGTCCGGAGATAATGATTGCCCTGAGCCCCTTTTGCTCAGTAAATCGAGAATGGAGGAGTTTTCTAATGTTGTACAGGCGCATCCAAGCACGCTTTCTGCGGGCTTTCGCGCAAAGTCTGCGGGTTCCCGCAGGACGTGACTGAAAAGCTGGCGCTTAATGTCGCCAGGGCCTGGGAGGAGGCCTGATCATGCTCAATCCGGCGCGCAACTCGCTGTTCGACCGCTATCTCGGCATTTCGAGATTGCTCGCCGGCCAGCTAGATTTCGATGCGATCATCAAGGCCGTGGGCGAGGAGATCAGCCATATCATCCCGCACGACCATCTCGATGTCTGCATCAAGATGCTGGATGGAAAATACCATATTGCCTACGAAAGCGGCCTCGATACCGCCTGGAGCAAGGAGCCGCCGGCGCTCCTGACCGGCAGCCCGATCCGCACGCTGCTGGCCGGCGAGGTGGACTATCTTCTCTCGGGCAATGCCCTGACCGATCCGCGCTTCCATTTCGACGGCGCCTTTGCGAGCCCCATCATCGAGCTGTCGCTCAAAAGCCGTCTCCATGTTCCGCTCAAAGCCCAGGGCGACGTGATCGGCGCGCTCAGCTGTTCCAGCCGGCAGTATGACTGCTACACGATGGAGGATGTCGAGAACGCACGCGCGGTGGCCGACCTGCTCGCCCCCTATTTCTTCGCGCTGCGGGCCGCCGAACAGGCCAAGCGCTCGGCCGTGATCCAGACCGAAGCCAGCGCCCGCGAGGAGGGCTTGCGGCTCGGCGCCCTGAAACTCACCGAGGCCCTGGAGGCGGAACGCCAGCGGATCGGCATGGATCTTCATGACCAGACGCTCGCCGACCTCACCCGGCTGACCCGCCGCATGGAGAAGCTGACGGGTGTTGCGAGCGTGCCGGGCGATGCGCTGGAGCCGCTCTGCCGCGCCATGCAGCAATGCATGCACGATCTTCGCGAGATCATCGAGGAAGCCAAGCCCACTGTGCTGCAACTGTTCGGCGTCGCCGAGGCGATCGAGAACCATCTGGAGCGGTCGGTGCGCGAAAGCGGCCAGACGATCGCCTGGGAGATGACCGACGAGACCGGCGGCACGCTTCGCGATCTTGATCCGACGGTGGCGATCGCCCTGTTCCGGATCGTTCAGGAAGCGGTGAACAACGCCATCCGCCACGGCCAGGCAGACCGGATCGACGTGGCGCTGACCCAGTCGGGCAGGTCTCTTTCGATCGAGGTCAAGGACGACGGCTCCGGCATCGGCGCGCCTGAAAACCGCGCCGGCCACGGCATAGACAACATGAAAACCCGCGCGCGGCTGATCTCCGCAAGGTTCGAGATCACCAGCGCCAAAGATCGCGGCACGCTCGTGCGGCTGACCCTTCCGATACAACCGAAGACGGGAGCGGAGATAGGATGATGATGGATGTCCTGATCATCGAGGACGACGCGCTTCACCGCTCCTATCTCCACGAGGCGGTGCGTGCGGCCCTTCCCGAGTGCCGTAGCGTTGTGGAGGCCGAAAACGGCCTCATCGGCGAAGCACAGGCGCGCTCCTCGCGCATCGAGCACGTGGTGATGGACCTGCAGATGAGCGAGCGCAACGGCATCGAAGCGGCGCGCACCATCTGGCGCGAACGTCCCGATACGAAAATCCTGTTCTGGTCGAACTATTCCGACGAGGCCTATGTGCGGGGCGTCTCGCGCATCGTGCCCGAGGGCGCGACCTACGGCTATGTCCTCAAATCCGCATCCGAAGACCGGTTGAAGCTGGCGCTGCGCAGCGTCTTCATGGAATCCCAATGCGTGATTGACCGCGAAGTGCGCGGCATCCAGCAGAAAAGCCTCGGAAATTCGCTGGGCCTCAGCGACGTCGAATACGAAATCCTCATCGACGTCGCGCTGGGATTGACCGACAAGGCGATCGCCCACCGCAAGCACCTGTCGCTCCGCAGCGTCCAGAACCGTCTGCAGCAACTCTACGAAAAGCTTGACGTCTACGAGTCCTACGGCCGCAACCACGAAGGCAGCGAAGGCTGGTTCAACCTCCGCACACGCGCCGTCGCCGTAGCACTCCAGCGCAAAGTCCTCAACACGAGTGCGCTAGAACGCGCCGAACGCGATTTGCAGGCGACGGGGCGGATGTGAGGAGGGGTGGGAGACGTTTGGGAAAAATGGTGCCGCTTAGAGGACTCGAACCTCTGACCCCATCATTACGAATTATCGGGAGTATCTTTCCGGATGATTTACCACAGTTCCTAATGTTGCATTTCATATTTTAAATCATTGAGGTAGCTGGTACTACGTTTCCGTGAAATTCCTCTAGCTGGTGTCGGCCGTGGCGACGCGGTGGCGACTCAAGGAAATAATGGCCATGCCGACTATCAAGATCACAAAGACGGTCGTGGACAAAGCGTTGCCGCGTGAGAAGGCGTACATCTTATTTGACAGTCAGATCACGGGATTTGGCCTGAGAGTTTATCCGACTGGAACAAAAACTTGGATCCTGGAGTACCGCCCAAACGGAGGTGGAAGAGGAGAGGACAAGAAGAAATTTACGATAGGAAGCGTTAAAGACCTTACCGCGGACGAAGCGCGTCGATTGGCTGAAAAAAGACGGGCGGAGGTTGTGGTAGGCATTGACCCACAAGCAAAGAAGGCCGCCGAACGGTCTGCATTGACCGTGGAGCAGCTTAGTAAGCACTTCATGAAAAATCTCATCACCGCCAAACGCTCAAAAAACACCTACGAGGGCTACGAGGATGCAATCAGCCTTCACATACTTCCTGCACTAGGAAGCATGAAGGCAGACAAGGTGACGGAAATTGACATCGAGAAGCTGCATAACAGGATGGCTGTCACACCTTCTATGGCCAACAAGGTCTTGGCTGTACTAAGTTCGATGTTCAACTATGGCGCAGCTATGAAGCATATCGCCAGCAGGGAGAACCCGGCGCAAGGTATCGAGAAATTCAGGGAGACCGCCAAGGAGCGGTACCTCACGACCGAGGAATTGATTCGCCTGGAGGAAACCCTGACTCTCGCAGAGACCGCTGGCATCCCTTGGAATATCGATGAGGGCAAGCAGTCCAAACATCTCCCAAAAGACAACAGGACCACAGTCATCAGTCCCCATGCAACGGCGGCAATTCGTCTGCTGATGCTAACGGGCGCGCGTCTGCGTGAAATTCTGCACCTGGAATGGTCGGTTGTAGACCTTCAGAGTGGCGTGTTGCGGTTATCTAAATCCAAATCCTCCAATGCAGACAACGGAAAAAAAGATATCATCCTCAGCCAGCCCGCTGTGGAAGTGATCCGCCGTATCAAGCGTATTGGGCGGTACGTAATCGCGTCCGAAAGTGCGGGAACCCCTCAAGAGAAGCCAAGAGCGGATATCAAGCGACCGTGGGCGACCATATGTCGTCACGCCGATCTTAAGGAAGTACGCCTTCATGACCTTCGTCACACGTTTGCCAGTCATGGCGTGAATGGGGGCCTAGGCATTGCAGTGATCAGCAAATTGTTGGGTCATAAAGATATTTCAACCACCATGCGTTATGCGCACTTGGAGAACGAGTCCCTCAAGCTTGGTGCGAATAAGATTGGTATGAGCGTCAGAGGAGGGCAAGCCCCGGAAAGCGTGTGAGCCCGCCAGATCGATCCACGTCATCCGTAAGTCCGAATGTGAAAGTGTCATGGTTTCCAACGTGTCGCAGATAGGCTCAAGATCAATATTTGAACTACCCCACGGCTGTGAAATTTATCTCGGCGAGGCTATAAACTGGATTTCAAGCGGGCGGGGAGTTCCGGCGAGCAGGGAAGATGCCGAACAGGACTTAATCGCAAAATGCGCAAGTGGCGAAGTAGTGGCGAGCGGAAACCCGGCAGGCTCCGATGAACCGTATCATGAAGTTATAGACAAGACCGTTTGGAGAGCAGGCGCCGTTTGCGGGAATAGGATCTTGTGTGTCTCAACGATCGACGACTCGCTTGGATCGGAGTTTGGTGGAGTTGTCTCTCTAACCTATGAGAACTCCAAGGCCATCTGGAAAACATGGAAATCTGTGTGCATCCCAGTTGAACAACTCCTGGATGTTTGGCCGCCGTTCGGCAGCGTCGCGATAAATTGGACAGAGCAATTCCCGGATTTCCAAGATGAGCGCAGCTTACTCATCGAGGCCGTGAAGTGTGGCAACATGTTTTTGCCCGAGGCTGAGAAGGTTGCCGCGGAGAACGGATTTCCACCGCTCGTACCTGAGGTCCAGGCTGCGGATTTCGCTGTTATGGACATGGACGACTGGGCAGTCGAAATGGTGATGGCATGGATTGTCTGGCGCAATCCACTCAACGTGGCCCACTTTCACAAGGAATTCCATAACAAAAAATTTGCTGTCCAGTCACCGTTTGATGATGTTCCGGAACCCAATCTTGAGGGAATAAGACATTGGCTTGACGGGAAGACTGCGAATGGTCAGGAAGAGTCGCCCACTTACGAGAAGGCCCTAAGGGAGCTTTTTAAGGCGCTGAAGTCAGGCGATGTCGACGCTGATGGTACCAACCTGCGAACAATGAATGACGAAAAAATCGATGCATGCGAATGGCGAAGGTTGACGCTTATTCACGATGACGAAGTTGGTACGGTTGCGGCCAATAATCTGAGCCTACAGATATATGCGGACATTCTTATCAATGCCAGCCAGGTAATTCGGACATGGCCCGGCGCTGATTATCCGTCAGAAACCGACGCCAATTCCTCGGTTGGCTCGAAAAGACAATCGGCGCTGCCCGGAGAGACATTGAAGTCCGTCCGAGGATCGGCAGCACCTGCATCGATTCGGAAGGCTCTTCATGAGGCCGCGAAGTTCTTTGCCGATCGCGGATATCTGATGTGGACTGACGCAGAGGCAAAGAAGGAGCTGCTAAACCTAGTCGGAGCAACCCGCAACCAATGCCTCCGTATATTCGCCAAACCCGAGGCTGCTGGCTACTTCTCGGGAAAAAGAGGGCGAAGGGGGCCCATAAATGCGAACAGAGGCAAAGAGTTAGATGAATTTCGCCGATTTTTTCAGTCGGCGAATATGCGGAAATAGACGGAGAAATATCGCTGCGCGACCTTCTCAATCACAGGAGATCATTCCTGTAGCTTGAAAAGGAAGCGAAATGCACGATACGGCATCCCATCTGCGCCGAATGCTTCGTACTGAAGACGCGGCAAGTTACACAGGTCTTTCGGCCTCGACCCTCACGAAACTTCGCCTGACGGGCGGTGGTCCCGAGTACATCAAGCTCGGCAAGGCCGTCGTATACGACCTCGCCGATCTGGACGTTTGGCTGAGTTCCAAACGCCGCCGCTCGACCTCGGTCGCGGCGTAATGGGGGCGGCCATGCATAAACGAAAGACCCCCGCCACGGCTACCCGTGACAAGGCCCAGACTATCGAAGCTGTTGGCGCTGCTATTGAAGGTCTGAATCGTACCGTCTCCAAGTTGGTGAATCAACTTGAAGTTTTTGGTCGGACGACCTCCGAACAACAGCCCTTGCCAGGTCTCCCCGAAGCCAAGAAGTCCAGTCTTGGCCGGAGAAAGGTGAAACGGAATCAGACCCGACATATCAGCTACGTTGTCGAGGACGATCCGGATCCGGTGGTTGCAACCGGTCGCGTGGCCTGGTGCCTCATGGAACTGATCATTGCTGGCGACTTCGGCATCACCGGGTTCAGGGGTCGCGGTCCACGCGTAGCATCGTACATCCACACACTCCGGAAACGCTACGGTCTTGAGATCGAGACAGAGATGGAGCCGCATGGTGGTCGATATCCCGGCAGCCATGCGCGCTATCGCCTGTGGACCGAGATCAAGGTGCTTCGTGTAAGGGGACCTCGCCGATGAACGTTGCTCTCGCTGCCAAGTTGCTGGGCGGTGACGTGTCGGGAAAGGATCGGGTGCTTGCGCCCGGTCCCGGACACTCTCCGAAGGATCGTTCGCTTTCAGTTGTTATCTCTACTGATGGCTATGCCGTTCACTCCTTTGCGGGTGACGATTGGAAGCTCTGTCGCGACTATGTGGCGGCTGCACTAGGGCTCAGGAACTTTGCCCGTTTTGATCGTCCTTCTGCGCACGACTCGGACCAGATGCGTCGTGAGGACGAGGAGAAAGCAAAGAGAACCGAGGCGCGGGCCTTCGCTTTCTGGATGGAGGCAAAGCCTATCGCTGGCACGATTGCGGAAACCTATCTGCACAATCGGGGTATCAACTGCGATCTTCCCGATACGCTGCGTTTCCATCCATCTTGCTGGCATCAGTCCGCAGCTCGGTTTCCAGCGATCGTGGCCATTGTCGAGGGTTCGACCCGGTTCGCTATTCACCGGACCTATTTGCGTGTCGATGGAACGGGAAAGGCCTCAGTTGAGCCTGCAAAGGCCATGTTGGGCACCGTGGCAGGCGGAGCGGTCCGCCTTTCGGACAATGGTGAAAAGCTCGTGGTCTGTGAGGGCATCGAAACAGGACTTTCCCTCTTGTCCGGCCTTCTTTCCTACCGCGCGACGGTATGGGCGGCGCTTTCCACAAGCGGCATGAAGTCTCTCGCCCTGCCAGCCTCTCCCGGTCGGCTGACCATCGCCGCCGATGGGGACAATGCGGGCCGATCGGCTGGCAATACACTCGGAGAACGGGCCGCCGCGCTTGGCTGGGCCGTATCGCTTCTCCCTGCGCCGGAAGGCCGGGATTTCAACGACATTCTCACGATGAAAGGAGCTGCCGCATGAGCATCCATGCCGCCCCCGAAATCCGTATCCCGGAAGAAGTCCCGTTCAAAGTCGAAGGACCGCAACCTCTTGTCCGCAAAATCCCTTCGGGAGAACCGTATCCTGTGGCAGCGCTGGGGCCGCTTCAGGCGGTGGTAGAGGCTGTTCAAGGCCAGACGCAGGCCCCCGTCGCCATTCCTGCCGCTTCCGCCTTGTCGGTAGCGTCTTTGGCGGTCCAGGGCTTCCGTGATGTCGAAACACTCGGTGGAGAGCGCCCCCTGTCACTCTACGCATTGACCATCGCGCAATCAGGGGAACGGAAATCATCCTGCGATGCACCCCTTATGGCCGCTCTCCGCAGCTACGAGAAAGAGGAACACGATACGAGGCGGGACGAGATCACATCCTGGGAAGCCAAGCATGCACTTTGGAAAGGCGACCGAGATCGCGTTTTGGCCGACGCCAAAAAAACCGACAAGCGCGCAGGGGCTGAGATCAACCTAGCAAACCTCGGACCTGAACCCGCAGCGCCTCCGTCGACGGATCGCACGGTAACGGAGCCTACCTATGAGGGGCTGACGCGCAAGTTCGCGGAGGGTGTGCCATCATTAGGGATCTTCTCCGATGAGGGCGGTCAATTTCTCGGTGGCTTCGCTATGTCGTCAGACAACAGGCAAAAGACGCTGGCGGCGCTGAATGACGTTTGGCAGGGCAATGCAATTCGCCGCACTCGTGCAGGGGACGGCTCGTTGACGTTGTTCGGGCGGCGGCTGGCTGTGCATCTCATGGTGCAGCCGGGCGTTGCTCGCACCTTCATGGCCGATCCCATGTCGGCGGACACCGGCTTTTTGCCGCGCTTTCTGATTTGCGAGCCGCCAAGCACCATCGGCACAAGGTTTCAGGCTAATGCGAGACAGAATAACCAAGCCCTTGCAGACTTCGGAGCACGGCTTGGCACGATCCTGCGAACGGCGTTGCCAATGGATGAGAAAACGCGCGAACTGACACCCGTGCCTCTCCCCTTGTCGTCCGTCGCCCGCGCATTGCTGTCAGCCTATTCCGACGCGCTGGAGGCTGGGCAGGCACCCGGCGGCGAATATGCGAACATCACCGGTTATGCGTCCAAATCGGCTGAGCAGGCTGCCCGGATCGCCGGGGTCATGACCGTTTGGGAAGACCTTCATGCAACGGAAGTGCAGCCCCAAACGATGGCCGACGCAATCACGCTGGCACAATTCTACCTCTCCGAAGCGCAGCGTCTGTCCGATGCCGCGAATGTGTCGGAGAAAGTCGGGATTGCTGAAACCCTGCGCAAGTGGCTTCTGGAAGCGTGGCCTCACCCGGAGGTATTGCCGAGCGACGTTGTGCAGCGCGCGCCGATCCGAGCCTTGCGGGAAAGCCCAGCGACCCGCGCTGCCATTGCTATCTTGGAAGATCATGGCTGGCTTGTGAGCCTTCCCAAAGGCTCGGTGGTTCGCGGTATTTCCCGCAAGGAAGCTTACCGGATCGTGAGGGCATGAGCCGTGAGAAAGGTGGAAAAATTCGATCCCTACGCCCTCCTTGAAAAACTCCAGATGGAGAAGGGTGGCGATGCTAATTATGCTAAACGTGCTAATCTGGACGCCCAGATTAGCACAAATAGCACGATTAGCACGGAGCGCCTGCCAGAATCCGATGTTGCCGCGCCGCCAGAATGCGGGACGATCCAGCCTGCCGTTCCTACATTCTGTTTGGCCCCTCCGGTGCCAAAGCCTGTCGTGAGCCGAACCTCCGAACGGGCATGCCTTGGCGCTCGAAAAGGTGATGCGGAAGCCTACGCCGATGCCCTTCGCCTGCATGGCCCATGCGGTTATGGCGGGATTGCCACCGCTCTTGGATGGGGCGCTGGCCGGGCGAGTGTCGCGGAAATCGAACTGCGAAAGGCGGGTCGGATCGTGTACCCGGACAAGACCGGAAGAGGCTGGCTTGTCGAGAAGGGAGAGGCGAGGTAACCCCGAACACGGAATGCCTCGGCGGGGGCAGTCAGTCCCGCGCATCCCGTCGGGTCGCTAAGCTTGCGCTCCTATGGCTGCCCATTTAACCGCCTCGACATGCGCGAATTCCCGCATTCCCGCCGTGCCGGCGGCGCTATGCTGAACGCTCCGATATGCTCATTTTCTTTCCGGATACTCACGGGGGCTTCAGCCCCCTGACGCGCCTTCGCTTGTCCTCCCCTCGCTCATTGGCGCGGGCCTAGTCCGATCAGGCTTCTAGGGCTCTGATCGGGGGCGACAGGATTGGGTCGCTACAGGCCGTCAACGATAATTTGGCGGGCCGTGTCCTCGCCTTCGTCTGCGGGCCGCACCACCCCGACAGATTCCCATTGACCGCCCTGCCGCTCACCAGAATGAATCAGATCACTTCGGTTTCGGTCCAGCCGGAGGAGCCGCGTTGCCTGCATCATCGGCAGCAGGCGCAGGGTCCGACTGCATCTGTACGAGTGTAGCTTTCCACCGCCTCGCCTCAGCCAAAGCCGCAGCGGCAATCGCGTCGTCGTCGGCACCGTCGCGCCCGAGCTGCAGCAATGCCGACCAGCACTCAAGACTGATCACATGCCGCAGCCATTCGACTGCCTCCGGAGGGACACGATATTCGAGCAACAGGCGCGCGCGCTCGCTGGTCTGGCGGCGCTTCAAATCCTTGACTAGCTTCGACCAGGAAGGAGCCGCACGACTGGACAGGCGATAGAAGACGGGTTCAATCCCACGTTCCATAGCGTAGGCGGTAGGGCCGCGATCCTCAGCGTCGTGCCGATCGAGGCTTGCCCGCTGGTCGGATCGTGGCAGCGCCTCTCGCGAAGCTACACGACCGGCCGCCGAATGACGGCTTCCGCAAGTGACGTAGAAGTCAGGCAAAGGCGGCAGCAGCGCGAGTGCGCCGGAGAGCAGGCCTAGAAGTTGTAGAAACACCTTTCCGGCAGGATCATCGCCCCGGCGCCGACGCTGCCGTTCCGCAAGATTGTGACGCAGCCGATCGGCGCAAGTCCGGCGCCTCTTTTGCACCGTTTCCTGTTCGACTTCCTCAATATGCTTCCTGACCGTCATCACGCGCCAATCCTCCGTTGCGACACATAGCAGGATGCGGCCCAGCGCGGGCCGGCGCAAACAATGGTCGTGGATAGAGATGCACTCAAACGGCGATCTCCAGCAGGGCGATTTCATCGGGAGTTAGCTGAATCCAACAGATCGTAGACAGTTCTGTTGATTTGCGCATGGGCGCTGGCGATCTCGGCGGTCAGCCGAGGAGGATTGCCAGAGTGGCCCTGCTTGAGTGGTAGGCCATCTGGCCGCTTGGTCGTCGTAGCTTCGCTGTTATCATTTTTGCTTAAAAACTGCCAAAGCTTTAAGTCGTTGGCAAGGATGTTACGATTTCAGAACGCCACCCAGCCGAACCACTTCGTTGGTAGGCCTTTAAGGTAGAAGTCGTAGAAAAACGTAGTAGCGATTCCGACGAGGAAGCTAACAAGGTACCCGAGGTATACCTGCCATTTTTTGGGGATGCCGAATGCGCGCCTTATTGTGTTCTGACTGATTGTCCCAAGCCGCTTTAGCTCCTCAATATCGGTCAGGAGATCGCCTTTACGTACTTCGTTTTGTTCAAGGGAAATTTGAAGACGCTTAAGCTCCTTTTGGCTTTCCTCGGCGTTCTCCTTTAGATCATCAATGGCTGCGAGCGCTTCCTGAAGGTTCTCCCGTGCTGCGTCAATTTTACTGATGCGCTCATCGACATCTCTCTTTGGCGCCTGGAGTAATTCGTCGACAATGCGAGATGCAGTAGACCCACCTGGTAGGAGTCCTGCAGTGATTTCAAAGGCAAGCGTCCTCAAAACCCGACTAATCCGGTTGAGCTGTAGACGTGTTTGCACATCCATCTGGATCTCTTTCAAGGGTTGTTGGGATTAAAAGCGGCGACACCGGAATCGTCTCGGACGGGTAAGGTACGTGATTTATACTGTGGATTATTGAGAACGTGTCATACAATCCCTTGTTGTTGCTCGTCCATTCACTACATTGACTAGCAATGCGACTGAGTTAGCGACCCCCGACTTCACCATCGGGCCTACATCATTAACCAGCAACGCAGCCCTTGCCGGCAGTGCTTGGAGTCCGTGGATGCGGGTAGCTCATTTGTATGCTGGGGTGACAAGGGACGCTCGGAGAGCCGAAGTACAAGGCTGGCCCAGCACCGATGAAGCGATTAACGGCGGTTACTTACCGTTCCATTGACGCGACTCACGAAACCTCAGGGCTTTGTGCGCACGAGGCCTTAGGAGTTTCCCAATGTGGAAAAACACTAAGGTAACTATTGAGATCAAACTTCATCTGGCGCCGTGCCTTTTCGGTATCGCCGCCATCTTGAGTGTTTTGATGTAAAAGCGAGGGGTCTGCCGAAAGGCGGGCCCTTTCTTTTTGCCGTCACTCCCAGTCTTCTCACTGGATAACGATGGCGCAACCCTCGAACCTTGGCAACTATATCTGGTAGAAGACTCATGCGACAACGCGAGGGACACCTATGCTCGAAGAAGAAGCCAAACAAATTGCGAAGAAGAACCCTATACAGCGGCTAAGGGTTCTCGCAGTATCAGCATCTGGCGTTATGACTTTGGTCCTAGGGTTACTCGGCGTCCTGGTCAGCACTACCTCCGTTTATATTGCTGGATACAATCAGTCGTCACGCGTGGTGTTCTTTCAAGAGTCTGCTCAGGAGTATCAAAAGACACTTCGGGAGGCTAAACAGGATATCGGTTTAGCAATCAACGAAATTGGCTTCGAAAATATTCCCAAGGAAAGCCAGCGGCGACTTGCTTTAGCGTTCGCGAAAATAGACCTCGTAGATAAGGCCCTCGAACCGCAGGAAGACGGTGAAAAGGGCATATTCTTCCCTAAATGGGGTTCTTTGCTGGTGACGCCTGCTTATGCGCAGGACGAGACGTCGCGGGCGATCGCCAAAGAGGACTTCCGCCAAACGCTCGCAATGGGCCTGCTTGTCGCTATCACATTGTTCTGGCTGTTTTGCCTAGGGATGTATTTTTTCTCAAAAGACGAAAAGAAGATTTCATTCTCGGCAAACATGATCCAGACGGTGCTGGGCTTCTACATCGGCGTTTTCACGGGACTGATGGGCCTGACACCGCCTGCATGATCCACGATCCATCTCAAAAGCCTAGGCCGGGAAGATATGAGCAATTTAGACGATCCAAGCAAACCCGCTCGCAAGGCCTTTGACCTTACCGAGGCTGTGGAACATCTTCCTGAGCTCCATCAGCAGCAGTTCGTCAAAGCCGTTTTACGATATCACGCAGTAGTCTCCGTGTCGCTTGACCTGAAGTCCACACATGCGACCCTTGAGGCATTCCATCACCAGCAAAAGAACCGGTCTGACCCTTACCGGTCGCAGATCGGCGCGGCACTTCTGACCAGCGCCGTCGTCACCTACGCCAGAGCAACCCATACCAAGGCTATCACGCGCTTCAAAGTTGGGATCGAGAAATGTTACAGCCCCGAACAGAAACTAGTCCATGATTCTATAGTCGAGCTACGCAACAGATGCTTGGCTCACTTCGGACCTGGCGAGGACAGGTGGCACGATGAACGGGTCATCTATCTTGATTCACCTCTCGGGATCGCTGTCACATCCGTCCACCACCGAACGAATTTTGATCTGGACGTCATTGCCGGACTGAGCGACCTTCTTGAAACCGCTATCCCTTATGCCAGGCTTTTGGAGGCCGAGCGAGCGTCGGAGCTGAGTATCCAAATCCATCTTATCTCAACCGATGCCAGAGATGTCGTGCGAGCGCACGAGTTCGATATAGCTAAATTTTTCAACAAATCTCAAGAAGCTATCAAAGGGTTCTGGCGCGACACCGGATTTGCAGAGGAACTACAATTTTAGCTTATTCTGATAAAATCTTCGGAAAATCAATCCGTTTTGTCATTGTGTTAATCAGTACCACGCCACGTTCATTAACGTACGGTCGCATGCGCAATGCGTTTAATTCGTGCAGGCGGCGAGTAGTTTTTGGTGTTCCAGTGGCGACCGATGGACCACAGTATGGTGCTCCAGATTTTTCCTCTTAAGCATCAAGTAGTTGATATTACCGAGTTGCTCGGTTGCTAGTCGCTTGCGATTGTTCTTTCTACTCAATGCTGCATATGGTTTCCAAAGCCTGACTGGCGTTTCACATACTTCCGTTCATAAGATGAAGTTTGATCTGTCTATGGCCTTGGACAGGAGGGTGCCGAACCCGGAGCAGCGTATTTGGGACGCAGAGAAGCGAGTTCCTGCTGCGCGTTTGTGAGCTGCCGTCCTGTCTCTGTTAGATTTTCGCGTAGAGTCCTTGCGCGCATTTCCGCCTCTCGCCGCCCAGCATCAGCAGCGCTTGCCCGGCCGGATGCTACGGCAACCTTTCTTTGCAGTTCCTCCAATTCGGGTTCGATGGCCTTGCGGATACGCGCCGCGACCGCCGATTTCCGTAGACCGTCCCAAAGCCCCCGAAGAAGCCCGCCAATGCCACTCAGCCGTTTCGCCGCCCGCATATCATGTTCCGCCTGCAACGACGCTGAACGGGCCGTTTCCGCTCGTTCGAGGGCCGCTTTCTCCGCCACCCCTGCTGCACCAATCGCTGCTTGAGCTGCTTCGGCTGCCTCGATCGCGTCGGCGCGCATTACTGCCGCTTCTTTCTTTACCCTCCGAACAAAGGCATCTCCCTTCGCCTTCAGCACCTCCGCCTTGGCGAGCGTGTCACGCAGCGCTTCGGCCTGCCGCTTTTCCGCATGCCATTGCTCCCGTGTCAGGCGGCGCTTGCCTGGTCCGAGCCGAGTCATGCCGCAGGGCTGGGCGACCTTCACGTGGTAATCATCGAGCCATGCCCTCATAGCAGCCTTGTAGGCCGCGTCGGCGCGCTTACCCGCTGTCTTCTCATCTTCTCCCTGCTGTGCTGCTGCTGCCTTCGCAACAGCCTTCGCCCGGAAGCCCGGATGAAGGTGCGCGGCGGTCATGGCCGAATCGTCTGGTAGAACGTAAGCGTGCAGATGCGGATGGCTCTCATCCTCGTGCCTCACGACAGTAACGAGACGCTTGCCGAACTGGCTGCGCAGCCATGCAATGGAACGCCGTTCCCATTCATCCACTCTTACCACGACCTCCGGCTTCGCGCGGTATTCTTCGATCGTGGCAGGGTAGCTCAACACGATCCCGGCGAGCGTATTCTGGTCTTGCCTGATGGCCCGCACCTTTCCGCCCTTCACCTCCGTCCTGGCTTGCGCCGCGCGCTCATCATGCAGCGTGCGTAGCGCTTCAGGAGCAAGGCCGTAGACTACGATCGGGGTGCCGGGGTCCTGAACATGGATCGACGCGGAGGGCACCCGCGCGACCTCGTCAAACACAAATCCGGTCGAACGTCCTTCCTTGCCTTTCCTCGAAAACAACTCGACACGAACAAATTGAAAACTCATGGAACACCCTCCCTATGGAGAGTATGATCGCCACCGGCGGCGGGTCAGGCAACGCCCCAGCAAAGATGTATTGTCCGAATAAAGCTATTGCATAGCATCGGCCCTGCCGGGAGCCTTGACCGAGGGCCATGTAAATAAGGACCTGACGGCCCTATCGTCGCCTTCGCGAACGGATGGGTATTATCTGGTCCCTATTGTGAGGGCAATTAGCTCTGCCCGACAATACAGTGGTCGCATAGTTATCATTTCCTCAGAGGCTGAGCTTTGTTTGGGTGATCGAGGCAATGCCACGAATCGTCGTTGGGACTTCGAATATACTCACAGCTAATGCAAGCTCTGAACGAGATAGTCTCGGATCTGGTAGAGGTTGACGGCGTAATCCTCGGCATCTTCAGGGCGTATCGAGATCAAAAGCCGATTCGAAAAGACTTGGTTCTTCGCTTCGTCGCAAAATGACTGCGCAATACGTTCGGCCATCTTCTTGCGCGGTATACTAACTCGCCCTCGGCCTGTGCCCATAAGGGGAATAGACAGGTCTCTGAGGTTTCCATTCGTCCTTACGAATTTCCATGTCGCTTCAAGAGCGTCTTCTATTTCGCGCGGGGAGGAACTTGCGTTTCCTTGATCATTAAGGCGGGACATCGCGACAAAATAGAAAGTCCGGCTATGGCTTGTGACCCTCGCAACTGTACCTATCGGATATTCGATCTTCTTGCCGGGAGCGTTTGGCCTTGAACTGCCGGAAGCCGCTGCAAGATCGAGGTCAAGCTGACGATCGATTTCCGACGTGTTGGCGTTGAAGAATTTCGTCGCGACCTGGCCTTGGATGCTGGCAGTGTCAATCAATCCACTGGCCATGTTGGTGTCGAATGTGGTGTTGGTGCTGACGATAACGTCATTGTTTCCGTCGAACAAATCCCCAATCCGCACTTCAACACGGAAGTCTTTTCCTGGGATCTTATATGAAAACCTAGTGATCGGACGGCGTGTCGCTAAGACCCAAAGAATTGCAAGCGTGGCCATGATGGGGATGGCATAAACGCTGTATCGGTCTTTTGTGTAGACGCTGAAAAAATCTGCCATGTCCAATAGAAGGTACATGGCACCTACGATAGCGAAGACCTTCGCGACAGCTTCTTTCGATAAAAGTGCATGTCGCCAAAAGGACCAAGTCCAAAGTGATCTAAAGAAATACTTCATTCTCGATGCCTGACATACGATGCATTGCTTGGGTTAGATGAATCGATAGATTTGGGCAGTTGCTTTTGTCGATAGCATAAAGTCTGCATCGGCGAGCGCCGACTTAATCAGCTCTTTCTTCATTGGTAGATGAAGCGTTGGGACCTTGTGCATCGTGTCTCTGAAAATGGGGAGGTTGTTCCATAGCTCCCTCACCTTCGGTTTGAGAGAGCCATTGATCAGCAAGCTTTCTTTCGTGTCGTATTCTGGGTAGACCACGATTATTGGCAAGCCCTGGTCGTTGATGCCATAGTCAAATTCCTCCCTTACTGCTCGCGAATTCACCGTGCTAATGCTGAGGAAGAGCACAATGTTCTTCGAGGATCGCATTCGTTCTCGCAGCCGGGGCTTGAGGGTATATTCCCAGTCGCTTCCGTCTCTGACGCTGTAGGTAGTTGCATGTGCGTCGTTGAACGGGAAATTAGCATCGCTACCTTTCCATGACCGCAGCAGGTTGTAGTAACAGAAATCTTTTGTCGCGTGTGCGCCTAATGCTCCCGGATTGAAGGGCTCAGCTACGTAAAAGGCGCAGTAGTTGGCATTTCGCGACATGGACGATCCTGTAATAGTTAGCTCGATTATTCCGACAGCACGGAAATGACTAGCAATAAGCTTAGTTTAATCGATTCTGGTCAAGTAGTAGTGCTCGCGCAGATACGTTTAGCGCGGGATAACTAATAGAACTGTGATCAGCGCGTGCCGCAACGCATGTCGGGCGGAAACGGCTCAGCAGTCTCATGGAGCTCTTCTAATGCCGCTCTGATGCCGAAACTTCGACGTAGAGTGGCGACGGGGTGGCGACTCAAATATGGTGCGCTCACGACAGTCTGGAGCTCACTCCAGTAACCCATTGTTCAATATATAAAAAAATGGTGCCGCTTAGAGGACTCGAACCTCTGACCCCATCATTACGAATGATGTGCTCTACCACCTGAGCTAAAGCGGCCTGCGCAGCGCAAGGTGTTGCCTGCTGCGAGTGAAGGCGCTGATACAGGCAATGGGGC
The DNA here is from genome assembly GCF_001423425.1 of Rhizobium sp. Leaf306. Taxonomy (GTDB): domain Bacteria; phylum Pseudomonadota; class Alphaproteobacteria; order Rhizobiales; family Rhizobiaceae; genus Neorhizobium; species Neorhizobium soli. Next base: position 976,979 of record NZ_LMNX01000001.1, on the reverse strand, counting down.
GTGATTTCAAGCCGGTTTTCGATCGGCGAGAAATTTTATCGCTGCGGTCCGTGGGCTGTCAGAGAGCAAGACGGGTGCGGGCCTGTGCATATTCGCGCTCCAGCCGGCCGACCAACTCCTCGACTGAGGTCACGGATTTGACGGCGCCGACGCCCTGGCCGGCGCCCCAGATGTCTTTCCAGGCCTTCGGGCCGCTCACTGCCGCGTCAAAATCCATCTTGGTCGGATCGGCGCTCGGAAGCGCATCCGGGTCGAGCCCCATCGCCGTCACCGAGCCCTTCAGGTAGTTGCCGTGGATGCCGGTAAAATAGTTGGAATAGACGATATCGGCGGCGGACGAATCGACGATCATCTGCTTGTAGCCGTCAACCGCGCGTGCTTCGTGCGTGGCGATGAAGGGTGAGCCGATATAGGCCATGTCGGCCCCCATCGCCTGTGCTGCCAGAATGCCGCCGCCGGTGGCGATCGAGCCGGCCAGCAGCAGCGGCCCGTCGAACCATTCGCGGATTTCCTGGACAAGCGCGAAGGGCGACAGCGTCCCTGCATGCCCGCCGGCACCGGTTGCGACAGCAATAAGCCCATCTGCACCCTTGCGGATCGCGGACTTCGCATGCCGGTTGTTGATGACGTCATGCAGCACGATGCCGCCATAGGAATGCACTGCGGCATTCACTTCAAGCACTGCGCCGAGCGAGGAGATGACGATCGGCACCTTGTATTTCACGCACATCGTCAGATCGTGTTCCAGCCGCCTGTTGGACGTATGAACGATCTGGTTGACGGCGAACGGTGCGGCCGGCCTGTCGGGATTGGCTGCATTATAGGTGGCAAGATCCTCGGTCATCATGGCAAGCCATTCGTCCAGCTGGCTTTCCGGGCGAGCATTGAGGGCAGGGAAGGCGCCGATCACGCCGGCCTTGCACTGCGCCAAGGTCAGTGCCGGATGCGAGATGATGAACAGCGGCGACGCCACGACGGGAATTCGCAGTCCTTGTCTCAGCACGTCCGGAAGCATCGACAATCTCCTTTTGATTTACGTTTACGCACACGTAAGATCGGTTTTAGCAGATGCATTCGGCTCGGGAAAGATGGCGCCGTCTGGCGAAGGTATGCGTGCCATGCGCACTGGCGGCTCGATAAGCGTCTGTTTCCGCGGCATTCTCACGCCTAACCATATCTTCTCCCCAATCTTGGCGAAGGAAGGCCATTGACCACCGGCTTGCAGTTCGGCGACGGAGAGGTTACCGAAAATTAACGCCGTCTTTTCAGCAAGGCCGGCAGTCGGGTATGCACAACCGGAAGGATCCGCAGTGAGCGGTTTGGAAACAGCCATCAGGAATGCCCTTGATCGTTCCGATCGGACCGATGGCGACACGCGGGCACGGATTTATCAGTCGGCGCGACAGGCGCTGGAAGCAGGTCTGCAGCGCCAGGGCGTGACCGACAAGCTGATTGTCATGCAGCAGCAAAAGCGGCTGGAAGAAAAGATCCGCGAGATCGAGACGGAGGAAGTGGACCGGCTGGCCGGTCCCGCTATCGAGCCTGACGAGATCACTCACCCTGTCATCGACCCGGTTGTCGCACCTGCCGCCACGGCCAGAGCCGCAGCTCCAGATGTCGCAGCCCCGATCGTTGCGGATGAAAGGGTAGCCGCCCCCGATCCGGATACCGGTCTCGGCGGCGCAACACGCGCACCATCCCCGGCAAATGACCAGAGGCAGCCCAACGATGTCCAGTCGGCCGGGGATCTCGGAAGTCTCGGCGCCGCGCGACCGGATTTCCGTCCGGCCTCATCCGAAGTGCCGCAGATGGACGGACTGACCTCGGTCGAGCCGGACCGCGTGCAACGTGGCCAACCGCCTGTTGCCAAGCCCGAGCGCGGCAGGAAGCGGCGCGGATCTCTCGACGCCGAGACGAAACCTGCAGCCAAGCCGCGCAAGAGCCGTCGTCAGCGGCTGATCTCCTGGCTGCTGAAATGGGTCATCTCGCTTGCAGTCGTCGGCGTCGCTTGCTGGTATTTCTATAATTCGGGCCTGGTCCAGTCGGTGATGGACGAGGCCCTGCAGGCCGCCAACCGGGCGTCGCAATCGCAGGCGGGTCCCAATGCGCGCTTTGATCCTCGCGGCGGCTTTTCCGATGAATGGGCGCAGGTCTTCGAACCGAAGCAGATCGATACGCTGCAGGTCGGTCGCGAGGCAAAGGCAGAGGCTGCAACCGGTTCGGAAGGTCCAGCCGTTCGGCTCCTGTCGGCAACCCCGCAAACCGGCGGTGATATCGCCGTCACGGTTCCGGCGGATGTATTGCAGCGCCTGGCAGGCGGGCCGGCCACCATCGCAGTCACCGTCCAGGCTGGCGGCAACCAAGGTGTCCAGATGTCGATACGCTGCGATTTCGGCAGCCTTGGGGGCTGCGCAAGACATCGGTTCACAGCAACCCAGGAGCGACTGGAAGCCCTGTTCAAGGTCAGCTTCGACCGGGCGATCGCGCCAAACGCGCCGGGCCGCATCCTGATCAATACCGGCCTCGACGGTTCCGACAGACCGGTCCTGCTCTACTCCGTCCGCATTTTGCCCGCAGGCTGAACCCTGAACGCCGGACGACAACGTCGTCCGGCTCACTCACCTGTCTGTCTCTATTTCAGGAACTTGCTGCCAAAGCCGAGGATCTTGTCGTCGATCTCGCCGATCGCATCCCTGTCTTTCCCCTCGTAATCGAGGGACCCAAGAATGTGGCGGATGACGTTCAAATGCGCACGCCGCTTGTCGTTTGCCAGCACCACCGTCCATGGCGCAAGCTTGCTGTGTGTTCGCTCCAGCATCTGGTCGCGCTTTGCGGTGTAGTCAGGCCATTTGTTCAGTGCCGCGATGTCCATCGGCGAAAGCTTCCAGATCTTCAACGGATCGTGGCGCCGGTCGTGAAACCGCTTCAGCTGCATTTCCTGGCCGATATCCAGCCAGAACTTGAACAGATGGATATCGTCGTCGACGATCATCTCCTCGAACTGCGGCACGTCCTTCATAAAGGCTTCGTATTGGCCCGGCTTGCAGAAGCCCATGACAGGCTCGACCACGGCGCGATTGTACCAGGAGCGGTCGAACAGCACGATCTCGCCCGACGTCGGGAAGTGCGACACGTAACGCTGAAAATACCATTGGCCCGCTTCGGTGGGCGAAGGCTTGCTCAACGCCACCACGCGTGCCGATCGCGGATTGATATAGGAGCGGATGGACATGATCGTACCGCCCTTGCCGGCAGCATCCCGGCCTTCGAACAGCGCAATCATCCGCTTGCCGGTATCCTGCAGCCAGTACTGCACCTTCACGAGCTCGATCTGCAGCTTCTCCAGCTGCTTGGCGTATTTCTCCTTGTCCAACTTGTGGTCATAGGGAAAGCCGCCGGATTCCAGCGCGTGATCATGCACCCAGCCGGGCAGTTTCGGATCGTCAATGTCGAAATGCCTCAGCTTGCCATCGATTTCCAGTTCCGCTGACCGGCTGCTTGTCTCTGCCATGATTGCTGTCCTTTTTCCTTCGGCGGCCGAAACGGCTGCGACTGCTTCAACGGTTTGCAGGGCTTGAGGTTTCCCTCAGGACCGATGCATATCTGTCATGCAAGCGTTATATGACCGCAAGTTCGACCAAACAAAAAGGGGTTCGCGCGTGGAAGCGTTGCCGAAGGAAGAGCGCGGGTTTGCGCAAGAGCTGGCACTTCGCTTCCGGCGCGAGTGGCTGCTGCTTCTGCTGCTCTCGACGATCGCGGTGATCGCTTTTGTTGCCGGCGCGAACGATCTTCTGGTCTTCGCGCTCTGGCTTCCCCTCGTCGTCGCCGTACTGTCCCGGCCCTTGCCGGAGATACCTGTCGTACCGGTTGAAATGCCTGTTCCGGAGCCACCCGTCTTCGACCCGCTGCCGCTGATCTCGGCAACTCTCGGCACGCTGGACATGCCGGTCGTGGTGCTGGGTGGAGACATCACCGTTCTCTACCGCAACAAGGCGGCGGAGCGGGCCTTTGGCGATTTGCCGATCGGCACCCATCTGACGGCGCGGCTGCGGTCGCCCGGTATTCTCGACATGCTGCGCGAAACCATCGCGACCGGACAACCCAACCAGATCGAACATTCCGAGCGACTTCCGTCCGAACGGGTCTTCATCCTGCGCGTGGCGCCGATCGATATCGCCGACCTGGCACCTGGCATGGGAAACTATTACCTCTTGTCGTTCCGCGATGTCTCCGAACTGCGAAGCATCGACCGGATGCGATCCGATTTCGTCGCCAATGCAAGCCATGAGCTGAGAACGCCGCTTGCCTCGCTCAGAGGCTTCATCGAGACAATCCAGGGCCCGGCTCGCGGCGATCCGAAGGCGCAGGAACGCTTTCTCGGCATCATGCTCGACCAGGCGACCAGGATGAGCCGACTGGTGGACGACCTTCTCTCGCTGTCGCGGCTGGAACTGAAGTCGCATATTGCTCCGGACCAGACCGTGGACCTGAAGCCGCTGATCATCCATGTCAGCGACGCGCTCTTGCCTTTGGCCGAGGAACTGGGCGTCGAAATCCGCCTGCATCTTCCCGAAGGCAGGGTCGATGTGCTGGGCGATCGAGACGAACTGATCGAAGTGATCGAGAACCTCATCGAGAATGCCTGCAAGTATGGCCAGGAGGGCAAGTTCGTCGATGTCTTCCTGAAAGGCGGCGGCAGGCTGCCGGTCGAAGTCAATGTCATCGACAAGGGTCCGGGCATTCCCTCTGAGCACGTTCCCCGCCTGACCGAGCGTTTCTACCGCGTCAGCGTCGCCGACAGCCGCTCCAAGAAGGGCACCGGATTGGGGCTTGCCATCGTCAAGCACATCCTCACCAGGCACCGCGCCCGCCTGCTTGTGAAGTCGGAACTCGGCAAGGGGACGGAGTTTACCGTCCGTTTCTGACATAAAACCAACCCAGTTTTCCCGGTCTCTTCCAGAACGTCAATATTTTCAACAGCTTGAATTGTCACAAATGTTTCACCGAAGTGACATAAAAGCTAAGGCCAAGGGCGGCTATGACCAGCGGGCCGAGAGCCGGCAAATGTCTAAGAGGCCGGCATGACAAGATTTCTGGAAACCCATACCGGGAGAACTTCGATGAACATGTTCAAACTTTCCGCAGCAGCCCTCGTGGCCTCTGTTGCCTTTGCCGGCGTTGCATCCGCACGCGACCAGGTTCAGGTTGCCGGCTCCTCCACCGTTCTTCCCTATGCGAAGATCGTTGCCGAGACCTTTGCCGAGACCAACCCGAACTTCAAGGCACCGGTTGTTGAGTCCGGCGGCACGGGCGGCGGTCTGAAGGCATTCTGCTCCGGCGTCGGCGAAGGCACGATCGACGTTGCCAATGCTTCGCGCAAGATCAACAAGAGCGAAGCCGAAGCCTGCAAGGCTGCCGGCGTCACGGACGTTCAGGAAATCCGCATCGGTTACGACGGCATCGTATTCGCTGCCGACTCGTCGAACGGCGACATGAAGATCACCCCGAAGGATCTCTACAAGGCATTGGCTGCTGAAGTCGTCGTTGACGGCAAGCTCGTTGCCAACCCTTACAAGAACTGGTCGGAAGTCAATGCGACCCTGCCGAAGGGCCCGATCGCAGCTTACATCCCAGGCTCCAAGCACGGCACCCGCGAAGTCTTCGAAGAGAAGATCATGGCTGAAGGCTGCAAGGAAGCCGGCGCGACTGACGTCATCAAGGCTGCCATCACCGATGCCAAGCAGGCTGCTGCCAAGTGCGTTGCAGTTCGCAAGGACGGCGCAGCTGTCGACATCGACGGCGATTACACCGAAACGCTGGCCCGCATCTCGGCCAACAAGACCGGCCTCGGCGTTTTCGGCCTGGCCTTCTATGAAAACAACATGGACAAGCTGAAGGTCGCGACCGTTTCGGATGTCGTTGCTTCCACCGAAACCATTGCTTCGGGCAAGTACCCGGTGTCGCGCCCTCTGTTCTTCTACGTCAAGAAGGCTCACCTCGGCGTTATCCCAGGCCTCAAGGAATATGTTGAGTTCTTCATCTCCGACGAAATGATCGGCCCTGACAGCCCGCTCGCCGAATACGGCCTGGTTGCTGCTCCGGACGATCAGCGCGAACAGGTCCGCAAGGACTTCGAAGCCGGCAAGACCATGTAATCAAAATTCCGGCGCCGCTTCTTGCGGCGCCGGTCTTCTTTCGTGCCAGGCGGCGACTTGTCCGTCGCGCGACAGAAGCAAAGCTTGGCGTCAGTCGCTGCGTTTTGGATGGCGAAACATATTGATTCCGATGGTGGGATTTGTGCGGTAATGGGTGCCGTCGATGGCGGTAGGCCGGGGGATTTTAATGAGCACACCATTGATTTTATTGATTCTGGCGATAATTGCGATCGCTTGTTACGTTGTCGGAACCAGGCACGCCCTGGCAATCGCCGGCGGCCGTTCCTCAAAGCTTCATTCACGTCCGGGCTACTACGGCACCTTCGTCGCACTCTGCGCCGTTCTGCCGTCGGTTCTCATCCTGGCCGCGTGGCTGGTCGTCAGCCCCCTCTATATCAACTCCACTGTCCTCGATGGCTTTCCTGAAGACGTAAAGGCGCGTTCGCCGGCCGAACAGGGTCTCTCCTTCGGCATGGTAAGCTCGCTTGCGCGCGGCATGAACGTACTGAGCCTGGACGAGATCGAGCGCATCGGCGGAAATCCCGTCGAACTGCGCGCAGCGCTTGGCGCTAAGGGCGTCCCGCTTGCCGGCGACCCCGAACCATACATGGTCGAGTCCGCTGGCGATCTCAACGTCATGACCAAGATTAGCAACTGGGTTATGACCGCGGTAGTCCTTCTGGCAGCCCTGATCGGCGCCGGCTTTTCCTACACGCGCATCGCGCCGCGGTTTCGGGCTCGCAACCGTGTCGAGAAGGTGATCCTCGCCAGCCTCGTCGTCGCATCCTCGATCGCGATCCTGACCACGGTCGGCATCGTTGCCTCGATGCTGACGGAAGCAACGCACTTCTTCACCAGCATCCCGCCGTGGGAGTTCTTCTTCGGCACCGTCTGGGATCCGCGCTTTGCGGCCGCCGGCGCCACGGACTCGGCTGGTCAGTTCGGCCTTATCCCGCTGCTTCTCGGCACACTCTATATCGGCTTCGTCGCCATGCTCGTCGCCGTCCCGAGCGGTCTGTTTTCCGCGATCTACATGTCGGAATACGCCTCCCGCGGTGTCCGCTCCGTGGCAAAGCCGCTGCTCGAAGTGCTGGCCGGTATCCCCACCATCGTCTACGGCTTCTTTGCCCTGACAACGGTCGGCCCGTTCCTGCGCGACCTGTCTTCGCAGCTGAATGGCCTTGTCACCGGCGATTATGCCAACTTCATCCAGGCACAGAGCGTTCTCACCGCCGGCTTCGTCATGGGCATCATGCTGATCCCTTACGTCTCGTCGCTGTCGGACGACATCATCACCGCCGTGCCGGGAACGCTTCGTGACGGCTCGCTCGGTCTCGGCGCCACCCAGTCCGAAACCATCAAGAAGGTCGTCCTGCCGGCAGCCCTGCCGGGCATCGTCGGCGCCCTCCTGATGACCGCCTCGCGCGCCATCGGCGAAACCATGATCGTGGTGCTCGCCGCCGGTGTCGCCGCCCGCATGCAGCTCAACCCGTTCGAGCCGATGACGACGGTGACCGTCAAGATCGTCAGCCAGCTGACGGGCGACCTTGAATTCACCTCGCCGCAGACGCTTGTCGCCTTCGCACTCGGCATCACGCTGTTTGCGATCACGCTTTGCCTCAACATCTACGCGCTCTACATCGTGCGCAAATACCGGGAGCAGTACGAATGACCGACGTGGTTTCCTCCACCGCCGGCGTCTTGGCCAAGCCTGCCCGTCGCGATATCGGTATCAAACGCCGCTACGCCGCCGAGCGCCGCTTCCGCGCCTATGGCATCGCCGCTCTCTCGTTCGGCATCCTGTTCCTGATGCTCCTTCTGTGGTCGGTCGTCTCCAAGGGCTACACCGCCTTCCAGCAGACGATGATCACCATCCCTGTCGAGTTCTCGCAGCAGATCATCGACAAGGATAATGTGCGGGCTACGGATCCGGCCAAGCTGATGACGGCCAACTACCCGATCGTCGCCCGCAATGCGCTGGCGAAGGTTCTGGGCGTCGCCGAAACCGATCGCCAGGGCCTGCGTGCCGTCAACCAGATGATTTCGGACGGCGTTCGTGGCCAGCTGCGCGATATGGTCGTTTCCGATCCTGAGATCATCGGCACGACCCAGACGGTTTCGCTCCTGGCGGCCGGCGATATCGACAGCGCCGTGAAAGGCCAGATCAATCTCGACGTGGCGGAAACCAGCCGCAAGGTGTCCGACCAGCAGGTCGGATGGATGAAGCAGCTGACCGACAGCGGTGCGCTCGCCAAGGAATTCAACACCGGCATTTTCTTCAACGGCGCGTCCAGCCGTCCGGAAGCAGCCGGCGTCGGCGTCGCCCTGATCGGCTCCTTCTATATGATGCTGATCGTGCTCGTCCTGTCCCTGCCGATCGGCGTCGCAGCCTCGATCTATCTTGAAGAGTTTGCCCCGAAGAACCGGTTCACGGACCTGATCGAGGTCAACATCAACAATCTCGCAGCGGTCCCGTCGATCGTCTACGGTCTGTTGGGTCTCGCGGTCTTCATCAACTTCATGGGCCTGCCGCGCTCGGCCTCGCTCGTCGGCGGCCTGGTGCTGACGCTGATGACGCTGCCGACCATTATCATCGCCACCCGCGCGGCACTGAAAGCAGTACCACCGTCGATCCGTGCTGCAGCGCTCGGGCTCGGTGCCTCGAAGATGCAGACGATTTTCCACCATGTCCTGCCGCTTGCCATGCCCGGTATCCTGACCGGTACGATCATCGGCCTCGCGCACGCCCTCGGCGAAACCGCGCCGCTCCTCTTGATCGGCATGGTCGCCTTCGTGGCGAACTATCCGACCACGCCGATGGATCCATCGACGGCACTGCCGGTACAGATCTACATGTGGGCCAACGAGGCGGAACGCGCCTTCGTTGAACGAACCTCGGGAGCGATCATGATCCTGCTCCTGTTCCTGATCTTGATGAATGTTGGCGCAATTCTCTTGCGACGCCGCTTCGAACGGCGTTGGTAGAGGAAGGGGGAAGCAATGAACATGATGTCAGAAGCTGCAGTTGAGAAGGCGCTGGACAAGAAAATGAACGACGTTGCATATAAGATGATCGGCAAGGATGTCTCCGTTTATTACGGTGACAAGCGCGCCCTTTATGACGTGAACCTGAATGTCCGCCAAAATACCGTCACTGCTTTGATCGGTCCGTCTGGCTGCGGCAAGTCCACCTTCCTGCGCACGATGAACCGCATGAACGACACGATCGAGGGTTGCCGCGTCACCGGCAAGATCACGCTCGACGGCGACGATATCTACGACAAGGAAATCGACGTCGTGGAGCTGCGTGCCCGGGTCGGCATGGTGTTCCAGAAGCCGAACCCGTTCCCGAAGTCGATCTACGAGAACATTGCCTACGGTCCCCGGATCCACGGCCTTGCCCGTGGCAAAACGGAAATGGACGCGATCGTCGAGGCAAGCCTGCAGCGCGCCGGCCTCTGGGCAGAAGTCAAGGATCGCCTGCATGAAGGCGGTACCGGCCTTTCCGGCGGTCAGCAGCAGCGCCTTTGCATCGCCCGTGCGATCGCCGTTTCGCCTGAAGTCATTCTGATGGACGAGCCGTGCTCGGCACTCGACCCCATCGCCACGGCCAAGGTCGAGGAACTGATCCACGAACTGCGCGCCAACTACACGATCGTGATCGTCACCCACTCGATGCAGCAGGCGGCCCGCGTTTCGCAGCGCACGGCGATGTTCCATCTCGGCCACCTGGTCGAGGAAAACGATACCGACAAGATGTTCACCAATCCGGATGACCAGCGCACCCAGGATTACATCATGGGCCGCTTCGGCTGATGCGGGCGCAGAGCCCGTCAGCCGCAACTGCAGACATCAAGGATCAGACACATGGTTTCGACCCATATTCTCTCGGCCTATGACGAGGAACTGAAATACCTGAACCGCCGGATCTCCGAAATGGGCGGCCTGGCGGAGCAGATGTGCGGAGATGCCGTGCGTGCGCTCGTGAACTCCGACTCCGCACTGGCCCAGAAGGTCATCTCGGACGACGTCATTCTCGACCATGCCGAGCGCGATATCCAGGACAAGGCGATCGTCACCATCGCCAAGCGTCAGCCGATGGCGGCCGACCTTCGCGAGATCATCGGCACGCTGCGCATTGCAGCTGACCTGGAACGCGTCGGCGACCTTGGTAAGAACACCGCCAAGCGCGTGCTCGCCGTGCAGGGAACAGGCGTCCCGCGCAAGCTCGCCCGTGGTCTGGAGCATCTTTCCGAACTGGCGCTGGTGCAGCTCAAGGACGTTCTTGATGTCTTCGCTAACCGCTCTGCGGAAAAAGCCGAGATCATCCGCCAGCGCGACGAAGAAATCGACGCGATGTACACCTCGCTGTTCCGCGAACTCCTCACCTACATGATGGAGGATCCGCGCAACATCACCACGTGCACCCATCTCCTGTTCTGCGCCAAGAACATCGAGCGCATCGGCGACCACGCGACGAATATCGCCGAGACCATCTACTACATCGCGACCGGCGCACAGCCGGAGGGCGAACGTCCGAAGGACGATACGTCCAACATGCTCGGCTCCGCCGGGACATGATGCAGCTCTCCCGAAATCGCCCGCCGGTTTCGGGACGATAACTGCCAAAACCAATGACCTGAAGCAGCGCGAGCGGATCTGGCGGATCCCAGTGCAGTTCGGGACGAGTGACGGAGCAAGTCGGAATGCAGCCGAAGATCGCAGTCGTGGAAGACGAAGAGGCCCTCAGCGTCCTCCTTCGGTATAACCTGGAGGCCGAGGGTTACGAGGTCGATACCGTGCTTCGCGGTGACGAAGCGGAAATCAGGCTTCAGGAGCGCGTTCCGGATCTTCTCATTCTCGACTGGATGCTGCCGGGCGTTTCAGGCATCGAACTCTGCCGTCGCCTGCGTATGCGGCCGGAGACGGAACGCCTGCCAATCATCATGCTGACGGCGCGCGGCGAAGAAAGCGAGCGCGTTCGTGGGCTTGCCACCGGCGCAGACGACTATGTGGTCAAGCCTTTCTCGACGCCGGAACTGATGGCCCGCGTCAAGGCGATGCTGCGCCGTGCCCGACCAGAGGTCCTTTCGAGCGTCCTCAAATGCGGCGATATCGAACTCGATCGCGAAACCCATCGCGTTCACCGCAAGAGCCGCGAAGTTCGCCTCGGGCCGACAGAGTTTAGACTTCTGGAATTCCTGATGGCCTCACCCAGCCGCGTCTTTTCGCGCTCGCAGCTGCTCGACGGCGTCTGGGGCCATGACATCTATGTCGACGAGCGTACCGTCGACGTGCATGTAGGGCGCCTCCGGAAGGCGCTCAACTTTTCCAACATGCAGGATGTCATCCGCACGGTCCGCGGTGCCGGCTACTCGATGGAAGCCTGAGCACCGCGTCTCCTAGCCGGCAGCGTCATGGCAATGACACCGGCCACGACGCAGGCCAGGCCGAGCCATGCTGTCGAAGCAAGCGTTTCGCCGAGAAACACGACACCGATGCCAACGCCGATCGGCACCCGGAGATAGGCCTGCGCCGTCGTGCCGACGGAGCCGAGCGTCTGCACTAGCCGGAAATAGATGACGAAGGCGAGCGCCGTCGAAAATACCGCCAGCGCCAATAGGGCGAGCATGGAATCGGTGCTCGGTGTCAGCGTCCAGGGCCGGTCGACCACAAGGCTGACAGGAATGAGGATGGCCGCCCCTGCGATCAGCGATCCCGCGGCGGGCATCATCGGGTCCAATCCCTTAAAATTCTTGCCGAAGATGGCAGCCGCCGCATAGCAGATCGTCGCCGCCACGATGGCGAGTTGCGCCCAGAGGTTCTCGCCCGAGCCGGCAAGCGCCTCCATGCCGACGATCAGGCATATGCCGACAATGCCTGCCGCAACTCCGAACAGCTTGGCCGCAGAGACGCTTTCATGGCGCGTGATCAGGGCCGTCAGCAGAAACGCGAAGATCGGCGTCGTTGAACTCAAAATGGTGGCAAGGCCCGCATCGGTCGTCTGTTCGGCCCAGGCAATCAGGGTGAAGGGGACAGCGCTGTTCAGGCAGGCCTGAACCGTGAAGAGCGTCCAGGTCTGCCGGTCCCTCGGCAGTTTCAAGCCGCGCAGGTGCAGTGCCGCAACGAGAATGAGACCGGCGACCAGCGTCCTGACGGCGATAAAGGTGATGGGCGAGATCGTCTCCACACCGACCTTGATCAGCGTGTAGGACGCGCCCCAAAGCGTCGCGAGCGTGAGGAGCAGCAACAGATCCGTTGCCATGCTTGTTTTGGTGTCCGCCATTCCAGTTCCTATCCCCATCCATGCAATCTCCGCCCCTCTTAGCGGAGAGAGGAAAAGAAATGCTTCGGCGACGGCCGAACCGTTGACCGCTGACGGCAAAGTTTTCCGGTGCTAGAACTGGATCATGTCCAATATGGTTTCAGGAAATACGATTGCGGAAGTTGCAAGCCTGATCGGCGATGCTGCACGCGCCAACATGCTGTCCGCGCTGATGGGCGGCCAGGCCCTGACGGCGGGCGAACTGGCAAGCCACGCAGGTGTCACCGCGCAGACCACCAGCGGCCATCTCGGCAAACTGGCCCAGGCGCATCTGATCGCAGTCGAAAAGCAGGGCAGGCACCGCTATTACCGACTTGCCTCTCCGGAAGTCGCGCACGCGATCCACGCGTTGATGGCAGTCGCCGCAGACGGACCGAAGCGCCATCACCCTGTGGGCCCGAAAGATGAAGCGTTACGGCTAGTCCGCACCTGTTACGACCACATGGCCGGCCGTCTCGCCATCGCGCTCGCCGACTCCCTGACCGGCAACGGCTATCTGCTGCTCGGCGATGGAGCCGGCCTGATCACCGATGAAGGCCGGCGTTTCTTTTGTGATTTCGGGATCGATCTCGACCAGCTGACCCGTTCGAAACGCCCGCTCTGCCGGACATGCCTCGATTGGAGCGAGCGACGGCCGCATCTGGCGGGACAAATGGGTGCGGCGCTGCTGGACCGCGCTCTTGGCGTCGGCTGGATCAGCCGCCGAGAGGAAACCCGGGCTCTGCGGATCACGCGCGCCGGAGAGATCGGGTTTGCTGACAAATTCAGGCTTCCATCGGACTGGCGTATTGCACCGTCCGAAACTCTGATGGTCAGGCGGCTTCCTGGGTCTTCCATTCCGGCAGCGGGAACAACTTGTCGTAGCCAAGATTGAAGAGATAGGCATAGACCACGTAGAACAGCGCGATCGCGATATCCATTGTCAGCGCATGGAGAAGGGTAATCTGCAGATACCACGCGATAAACGGCATCAGCACGACCAGCAGACCGATTTCGAACAGCACCGCATGAGCAATGCGCAAGGCAGGCGTCTTTAGCGTCGTACCCCGTCGCGCCTGCAGAAAGCGGTCGAAACCCAGATTGTAGAGGTAGTTCCAGCCGGTCGCGACCGTCGCAGACACGACGCCGACAATGCCCATATGTTCGGCCGGCATGTCGAAGACGAAAGCGCCGAGCGGCACCATCATCAGAAGCCCGATGATTTCAAAGCTGATGGCGTGGCGAATACGGTCTCTTATCGAGCGCATGATCTTCCCCTTTAGGTGAGGTTCATGCCGGGTCGTCCCGGCGTTATGCCCATTCAGGGGGAGGTCGTCCTCTCTCGAGGCCGAAATAGGAGCCCAGGGAGTGCGAGGCAAGTTTTTTCAGCGCAAGTCAGCCATGCCGAAGACGCAAAAGGCGGGCCAGAGCCCGCCTTCGATCTTGTTTCCGCAGCCGCCTGGCTTAGGACGCGCGGGCAGCCGGACGACGGCGCTCGTGTACCGGCTGGTAGGCAAGCTTCGCGTGATATTTGCAATAGGGCGACGCATCCTGCGCATCGCAACCGCAGAAATGGAAGTCGTCCGTCAGCGGATCGCCAACCGGCCACTTGCATGTGCGCTCGGTGAGATCCGTCAGCGACAGACGACGCGAGATCGGCACGACGACGCTGCCGGAAGCGGTGTATTTCACCGGCTCGGCGACGTTGACGTCCTGATCTTCCTTGAGGGCGTTTGCACCCACCGTCCGTGCTGCGGGACGGGCTGTGTCGCGTCCGGCAAAGCTCGGCGCGCGCGGAGCTGCGGGCGCTGGGCGCTTAGATGCCGGGCGATTGGCCGACGCCGAACCGCCTGCTTTGGCGCGACCCGGAAGGTTGAGACGGTGCACTTTGCCGATCACGGCATTGCGGCTTACGCCTCCAAGTTGGGCTGCAATCTGGCTGGCGCTGAGACCTTCCGACCATAGTTTTTTAAGTCGCTCGACGCGCTCATCAGTCCAGTTCATGCCGTTCTCCGCCTTTGAACGTTGCTGGCAGACAGAATCCGTTCACCTCTGCGGCGAAATAAATCCGCCGCACCCACGCAATCTATGCTTCGAGGTGACTAGTTCCGCCGCATGCGTTCTAGTAATTGAGGATTAACCTAGTGTGTGGCTGACTCCGTGGCAAGAGTCGCTCGAATCGCCGCGAATCGATTTCGCGGTTTTCCCCAACTTGCTGCCCTCAAGAGTCATTTTTGTCACAGACCGAAATGCCGCAATACAGCATCAGGTTGCATCGCGGCATATGCCCCGAAAGCCCTATAAAACACCAAGTTTTGTTGACATGGAGGCACTTAGCCATGATAGTGCCCGCGCCGCCCGGTGGGCGGCATTTTTGATTTTTCAGGCCGCATTCCCGGTCTCCGGAGAGGTCTGGAGAGGGGGGTCGGAACCTACCCAGAGGAGTGATGTCGCCATGGCTGAAGCCGCACTTTACGACACGTTTGCCCGGGCACCTTTGCGCTTTGATCGAGGCGAGGGCGTATGGCTTGTGACGGAAGGTGGCGAGCGATATCTGGATTTCGGGGCAGGCGTTGCCGTCACCTCCTGCGGTCATTCCAATCCGCATCTGGTGAACGCGCTGAAGTCGCAGGCCGAGAAGGTCTGGCACCTTTCCAACCTCTATGAGATCCCGGAGCAGGAGCGTCTGGCCCGCCGTCTGGTGGATGCCACCTTCGCGGACAAGGTGTTCTTTACCAATTCCGGCGCTGAAGCGCTTGAGACCGCCATCAAGACGGCGCGTCGCTATCATTTCTCCAAGGGTCATCCGGAGAAATTCCACATCATCACCTTCGAAGGTGCCTTCCACGGCCGGACCATCGCGACGATTGCCGCCGGTGGTCAGGAAAAATATATGGAAGGCTTCGGCCCGAAGGCGCCAGGGTTCGATCAGGTGCCGTTCGGTGATCTCGACGCCCTCAACGCTGCGATAAACGATAACACCGGCGCGCTGCTGATCGAGCCGATCCAGGGCGAGGGCGGCGTGCGCGTCGTGGACAAGGAATTCCTGCGCGAGCTGCGTCGCATCTGCGACGACCGGGGTCTGCTGCTGATCCTCGACGAAGTGCAGAGCGGGGTTGGCCGCACCGGCCGGTTCTTCGCCCACGAACTGACAGGCATCACGCCTGATATCATGGCTGTTGCCAAGGGCATCGGCGGCGGCTTCCCGTTCGGCGCCTGCCTTGCGACCGCAGAGGCTGCTTCCGGCATGAAGCCCGGCATTCACGGCACGACCTATGGCGGCAATCCGCTCGGCATGGCCTGCGGCAACGCAGTGCTCGACGTCGTGCTCGCCGATGGCTTCCTTGAAAACGTCCGCGATGTCGCGCTCGTGTTCCGCCAGGGACTGGCAAGCCTGAAGGACCGTTTCCCTGACGTGATCGAAGATATCAGAGGCGAAGGCCTGATGCTCGGCATCAAGGCAAGGGTGCCTGCTGGCGATCTGGTCGTTGCAATGCGCGATGAGAAAATGCTGTCAGTACCTGCTGGCGATAACGTCGTGCGCCTTCTGCCGCCGTTGACGATCACGGCCGAGGAAGCCCGCGAGGGGCTCGCACGGATCGAACGGGCAGCCGAAAAGCTGACCGAGGCAGAACTCAAGAAAACAGCCTGAGCGCGATGAGGGGTGCCGGTGACGGTTCCCCTCGAGAGGGGACGATAGCATGGCATCACCAAAGCATTTCCTGGATCTTTCGGCGGTTTCGCCGGAGGATCTCCGCACCATTCTCGACGACGCGAAGAGCCGCAAGCAGGCCTTCAAGGCCGGCAAGGGCGACCAGCCGCTCGCCGGCAAGATGTTGGCGATGATTTTCGAAAAGCCGTCCACCCGCACCCGCGTCTCTTTCGATGTCGGCATGCGCCAGCTCGGCGGCGAAACGCTCTTCCTGTCCGGCACGGAAATGCAGCTCGGCCGCGCCGAGACGATCGGCGATACGGCACGTGTCCTGTCGCGCTATGTCGATGCGATCATGATCCGCACCACCGATCACAACCGCATGCGGGAAATGGCCGAGCACGCCACCGTGCCTGTTATCAACGCGCTGACCGACGATACCCATCCCTGCCAGATCATGGCCGACCTGATGACCTTCGAGGAGCATCGCGGTCCTGTCAAAGGCAAGACCATCGCCTGGACGGGTGACGGCAACAACGTGCTGCACTCGCTCGTCGAAGGCTCGGCGCGGTTCGGCTACAAGATGAACATGGCCGTGCCAATGGGCTCCGAGCCGCATGACAAGTTCCTCAACTGGGCCCGCAACAATGGCGGCGAGATCATGCTCTGCCACGACGCCGAACGGGCGGTCACCGGCGCTGATGTCGTCGTCACCGATACGTGGGTGTCGATGAACCAGGAGCACAAGGCGCGTGGCCACAACATCTTCCAGCCCTATCAGGTCAACAAGGCGCTGATGGATCAGGCAAACAAGGACGCGCTCTTCATGCACTGCCTGCCGGCGCATCGCGGCGAGGAAGTCACCGACGAGGTCATCGACGGACCGCAGTCGGTGGTGTTCGACGAGGCGGAAAACCGTCTTCACGCGCAGAAGTCGATCCTTGCCTGGTGCTTCGGCATCGTCTGAGGATCGAAAGCGCTTCCGACTTGAATTCGATGAGAGCCGCCACCATCTGACGGCTTTCAAAGCGCGCCGCCGAACGAGTGCGGCGCTTCAACACGATATCGTCAACGTTCTCAAATCCCCGGCCGGCGGTTCCGCTGCGGCTGGCGCTTGTGTAAAAGCGTTCGAGGAACTGAGAGCGCCGGCGCGAAGGAGTTAACTCATGGCGGAAGCGACTGTTGAACTGAACGAACTCGATTTTGCCGGCGACGACCGCGTCGTGCCCTTCCAGGTGGATGGTCTTGATGTGCGTGGCCGTGCAGTCCAGCTCGGGCCACTCCTCAACGCGATCCTCGGACGGCACGATTATCCGGCACCGGTCGCGCGGCTGCTGGCGGAAGCCGTCGTGCTCACTGCACTGCTGGGCACTTCGCTGAAATTCGAAGGCAAGTTCACCATGCAGACCAAGGGTGACGGCCCGGTCGACCTGCTTGTTGCCGATTTCTCCACGCCGGATGCACTGCGCGCCTATGCCCGCTACGACGAGGATGCACTGGCCGAAGCCGTCGAGAACGGCAAGATCTCGCCTGCCGAACTGCTCGGCCATGGCTTTCTTGCGCTGACGATCGATCAGGGCCGCGGCATGCAGCCCTATCAGGGCATCGTTCCGATGGACGGCTCGTCGCTTGAAGAAATGGCCGGCGTCTACTTCCGCCAGTCCGAACAGATCCCGACCCGGGTTCGCCTCGCCGTCGCCGAACTCATCGACCGCGACGAGGACGGCAACCCGCGCCACAACTGGCGCGCTGGCGGACTTGTCGCCCAGTTCCTTCCGCAGGCGCCTGAGCGCATGCGCCAGCCCGACCTGCATGGCGGCGACGGTGACGAACGCGATGCCGTCGAAGTCGAGGACGATGCCTGGTTAGAGGCGAGCACGCTGGTCGGCACCATCGATACGGACGAGCTGACCGATCCGCAGGTGGCGATCGAACGGCTGCTGTTCCGGCTGTTCCACGAGCGCGGCGTGCGGGTCTATGATCCGCAGACGGTGTTCGACCGCTGCAGCTGCTCGCGCGACAAGATCAAGGGCGTTCTGGGCGGGTTCTCTGCGGAAGAAATCCACGCGAGTGTGGAAGATGGAGAAATCGCGGTAACCTGCGAGTTCTGCTCGACCACCTACAAGTTCGTGACGGAGGAATTCGAAAGCGCCTGATCCGCTTTGCGGGTCAGTTCAGAACGCGCACGACGCCTGGTGAATCCAGCGAGAAGGCGGGAATGTCGACTTTGAAAGTCTCGCCTTCGTCCGTCTTCATATCGTAGGTGCCGAACATGACGCCGGATGGCGTGTCGAGCGGGCACCCGGACGAATATTCGTAGCTGTCGCCCGGCTCCAGTCGCGGCTGGTCGCCAACGACGCCTGGTCCGTCGACCTCGTCGACGATCCCGTTTTCGTCCGTGATGTTCCAGTAGCGGTGCACGAGCGTGACGCTGATCGAGGACTTGTTCTCGATGACGATCCGGTATCCCCAGACATAACGACTGTCCTCGGGGCTCGACTGCTCCTCGAGATAATAGGGCTCGACGGCGACGTCTATGTCTCTGGTGCGGGCGCGGTACATTGGCACCTCAAGATTGCTCATCGTGCCGATATCGTACAGTGGGGGAGAAAGGTCAAGAATTCTCGCGGCTTGCATCTGAGGCAATGTCGCGTTCTTGATGATAGGGATAACTGATATGGTAAACCCGGAGCGTTCCGGGTCTACCCATCGTTCGGCGTAAAGCCGATCAGATCTGCTTCAGCGCCTGCGCGAAATCTTCCAGCAGGTCGTACGCATCCTCGATGCCGGCCGAAAAGCGCACGGTGCCGGGCGAAATTCCTAGTTCCGTACGGGCTTCGTCGCTGAGGTTTTTGTGCGTCGTCGTTGCCGGATGCGTGATGATGGAGCGGGTGTCGCCGAGATTGTTGGAGATGGTGACCACCTCCATGGCATTCTGCAGCTTGAAGGCCGCTTCCTTGCCGCCCTTCAGCTCGAAACAGACCAGCGTCGATCCGCCCGTCATCTGCTTGGCGATGATATCGGCCTGCGGATGATCCTTGCGACCGGGATAGATCACTTTCGCGACCTTGGACTGCTCGGCCAGGAAATCGGCGATCTTTGCCGCATTCGACGTCTGCTGGGCAACACGGATCGGCAGCGTTTCCAGGCCCTTGATCAGTGTCCATGCGGTAAACGGTGACATCGCCGGACCGGTATGGCGATAATAGTCCTGCAGGTGCTCCAGAACCCATTCGCGGTCCGAAAGGATGACGCCGGCAAGGCTGCGGCCCTGGCCGTCGATATGCTTGGTGGCGGAATAGACGACCACATGGGCGCCGAGTTCCAGCGGCCGCTGGAAGAGCGGCGTTGCGAACACGTTGTCGACCACCAGACGGGCGCCGACCTGATTGGCAAGCTTGGCAACGCCGGCAATGTCAATCACTTCCAGCGTCGGGTTTGTCGGGCTTTCCAGGAAAAACACCTTGGTGTTGGGCTTGATCGCCGCTTCCCAGTTGGCAAGGTCGCGACCGTCGACCAGCGTGCATTCGATGCCGTAGCGCGGGGCGAGCGTTTCGACAACCCAGCGGCAGGAACCGAAAAGTGCCCGCGCGGCAACGATATGGTCGCCGGCGCGAAGCTGGCACATGAGCGCTGCCGTGATGGCGGCCATGCCGGAGGCGGTGGCACGGGCTTCTTCTGCACCTTCCAGCGCACACATGCGCTTTTCGAACATGTCGTTGGTGGGACTGCCGTAGCGGGCATAGATATAGCCGTCGGCCTCGCCCTTGAAACGGGCCTCGGCGGCTTCTGAACTGTCGTAGGCGAAGCCCTGCGTCAGGTAGATGGCTTCAGACATCTCGCCGTATTGCGAGCGCAGCGTGCCGCCATGGACGAGCGTGGTGGCCGGGCGCCAGTTCTTGTTCGGGGATTTGCTCATGTGTTCATCACCTTCGTGATACAAAAAAACCGGCCGCAATCGCAGACCGGTTTTCAACCCGGTCTTTTTAGCCACTTGTTTAACGTGGCTGCAAGCCGACCGGCCAAATCACCACGGGATAAAGCTGCCTTACGCCTCGCTTCCGCTTGCGTCAATGGTCCGCATTTGGTTTTGTCGCCCCCAAAATCTGAAAGAGACATGATGGCTCGCGAAACGGGAATTCTGGCGGACCGCGCAATTGCGGCGCTCTTCGAACAAGGACGGCTGAAGTCCGAGAGGGCGCTTGATCAGGACCAGATCCAGCCGGCGAGCCTTGATCTGCGCTTGGGGCAGAAGGCGTTTCGCGTGCGCGCCTCGTTCATGCCGGGGCCGATGAGCCTCGTGTCCGACAAGCTCGAGCGCCTCAGCCTGCACGTCATCGATCTCTCCGAAAGCGCCGTCCTCGAAACCGGCTGCGTCTATATCGTGCCGCTGATGGAAAGCCTCGATCTGCCGGCCGAGATGTCGGCTTCGGCCAATCCGAAAAGCTCCACCGGCCGCCTCGATATCTTTACCCGCGTCATCACCGATCGCGCCCAGGAGTTCGACAAGATCCCTTCAGGCTATCGCGGTCCGCTCTATCTCGAAATTTCCCCGCGCACATTTCCGATCGTCGTGCGCCAAGGCTCGCGCCTGTCGCAGATCCGCTTCCGCGTCGGCAACGCCCTTCTGCAGGAGCCGGAGCTGTTGGCGCTGCATGGAGCCGAAACGCTGGTCGCCGCCGCGCAGCCGAACATTTCCGGCGGCGGCATAGCGCTATCGATCGACCTTGCCGGCGACAACGATGGCCTGATCGGCTACCGCGGCAAGCACCACACGGCCGTCGTCGATGTCGACAAGAAGGCCCAGCATGATCTGTTCGATTTCTGGGAGCCGATCCACAGCCGCGGCCGCAACGAACTGATTCTGGATCCGGATGAATTCTACATCCTCGTCTCGCGCGAGGCCGTCCATGTGCCACCGCTCTACGCGGCCGAAATGACACCGTTCGACCCGCTGGTCGGCGAATTCCGCGTCCATTACGCCGGCTTCTTCGACCCCGGCTTCGGCCACGAGGCCGCCGGCGGCCGCGGCAGCCGCGCAGTCCTAGAGGTGCGCAGCCACGAGGTCCCGTTCATCCTCGAAGACGGCCAGATCGTCGGTCGCCTCGTCTACGAACACATGCTGGAAGAACCCCAGGGCCTCTACGGCTCCGGCCTCGGCTCGAACTATCAGGCGCAGGGCCTCAAACTCTCCAAGCATTTCCGCAGCTAGGACATCCCCGGACGCTTCCACCCCGGCGACCTTGACAGACAAGGCCCATTGTTGGAAACCTTCCCCCGACGCGGGTGTAGCTCAATGGTAGAGCAGCAGCTTCCCAAGCTGAATACGAGGGTTCGATTCCCTTCACCCGCTCCAGTCATCGTTCCCGAGATGTCCAGCAGTGTTCATTAAGGCGGCTAAAGCGCCTGAAAATCATGGGGCTCGGCCTCGCGCGCGCGTAGTGACGTGCAAAGACGTGCAGTGACAGCCAGCATTTTTCGCGGTAAAAATCACGGTATCAGCCGACCTTACAGGAAGTCGATACCGTAATGCCGTTGACCGATATTCAGATTCGCAACGCAAAAGTAGGCGACAAGCCGCGCAAGCTCGCGGACGCCAATGGCCTCTATCTCTACATCTCAGCTGCCGGTGGGAAGTCGTGGCGGCTGGATTATAACTTTTTCGGCAAGCGCAAAACGCTCACGATAGGCAGCTACCCGACGTTGACCTTGGCTGACGCGCGCAGCCAGCGAGATGAAGCCAAGCGCAAGCTGGCGGAGGGGCTCGATCCATCGTTGGCGAAGAAACGGCAGCATCTGGAAGCGAAGGCTGCAGCGGGAAACACCTTTGGCCTGATCGCTAATGAGTTTATCGAGAAGCTGCGGCGGGACAGGCGAGCTGAGCCGACCATCGCCAAAAATACTTGGATGCTAACAGTTCTTGCGGCGAAGCTGGCCCCTTATCCCATCACCCAGATCACAGCCAAGGATGTTTTGGCAGTCCTATCGAGTATCGAAAAAAGTGGAAGGGTTGAAAGTGCATTGGCGACCCGCTCCACCATTGGGCGTGTCTTCCGTTACGCCATAGCGACAGCGCGGGCCGAGGCGGATCCGACGTCGGCACTACGCGGTGCCCTACAACGCCACGTGCCGACAAGCCATCCTGCAATGACGACGCTCTCGGAAATGGGCGGTATCATGCGTGCCATCTACGGGTATGAAGGGTGGCCCTCTCTCGTTGGCGCCTTAAAGATCCAAGCGCTTTGCTTTGCACGCCCCGGCGAGACCCGATCCATGGAATGGATTGAGCTCGATCTAAAAAACGCGACTTGGACTATCCCGGCAACGAAGGCCAAGATGCGCCGTGAGCATCACGTGCCGTTGTCTCAGCAAGCGGCCGCAGTCCTTGATGAGATGAAGGAGCTGTTCGGCGATAACCGCTATGTGTTTCCATCGATGATGTCTGGCAAAAAGCTCCTCTCTGAGAACTCGATGAATTCGGCGTTGAGGCGCATGGGGATCGGCAGTGATGAACACACCGCGCATGGCTTTCGCTCGTCTGCCAGTAGCATCCTTAATGAGTCAGGGCAGTTCAAGCCTGATGCTATCGAAACCCAGCTTGCACACCTTGATAGCTCAAAAGTGCGTAGAGTTTACAATCGTGCGAGTTACTGGGATGAGCGAGTTTTGATGATGCAATGGTGGGCAGATAAGCTTGATCAGGAGCGCGGAAGGAGTGCGCTTACCTAGAGTGCAAAAGGCTGGCTGCGCCTCCGCACGTTGAGAACGAGCAACCATATAGCAACACCAGTTTGCGGCGTCTAAATCTTCAGCGTCTCGCGCCGATCGAAGCGTCAGGATGGTCTGTGGGTCTGAAAGGTGCTGTTGAAATCAACTATCTCGCCGATCGCGGATTGGTTAGGCAGGCTAAGGTACAATAGGCTGAAGCTAAGCCATTTGGGAGCCAGCCAGGCCTAAGCTCCGGACTCGGTGCTATGCTGAGGTCGAGCGCGAAGCGCCTCATAGAGCTGCCCGGGCCCCAGCAGCACATCCCTGAGCCCCTCCTGCACCCGCTTCGAGCCCAGCGCCTGCTGGCTCATGGCCTGATGGGCGTCCATGGCGTCGATCACGGCATCAACGATGGCTTTGGCGAGGTCGGGGGAGTTTGAGAACTGCTGCTTGGTGTTGTTCGCCGCCTGCTGCGCCAGGGTGTCGGACTGCAGCAGCTTCCCTTTGAGGACGTTGTTGACGTAGATGAGCTGATCGTCGTCGGTGGTGCCCTGGAAGAGGTCGTTAACTTTGGCGATGATCTCAGCCAGCAGCGCCTTTTCCTTCTCCTGGACGCTGCCTGAGCCCGCCTCATAGATGGCCTGCAGCTTCTCGCCCATGCCCCCCATGACCAGCGACGTCTTGCCCAGGCTGGAGAGCTTGTGGTGGGTCAGGACGATCTTAGAAGTGTCCACGGCCTCGCGCTGACGGCCGAACTCCAACAGCGGGATGAGCCGACGGAAGAAGATCGATCGAGCCTCGATGTCCGTGTTGCCGTAGTCGAAAATCTGGGACAGGAAGGTGTAGAGCCGGACATAGGCGCCCATGTCGTTGCGGAACAACAGGAGGGCGTCGAGCTCGTCCTGAGCGTCCTTGGCAGCCTTCTTGTCTTCGCGTGCCTTGGCATCGGCAAGGCGCTTCTGGGCATCCCTGTAGCTGCGTAGCAGGCGGTCTGCCACGGGCATGATGGCAGCCACCAGCTCGCTCTGCTTGGCATTCGGGTTAAGCTCGGCGGTCACTACGCGGTTGACCTCATGATCGTCGTAGTAGCCCAGGGCGTCGAGCTTGGACCTGAGGTTGAAGACGAGATGCGGGTCGGTGACATTCTCCAGCTCAGCGGTCTCATGATAGGTCTTGAAGGCCGCAAGGATGTCTTCGCCACTGTTGACGAAGTCGAGCACGAAGGTGGTGTCCTTGCCGGGATGCGCCCGGTTGAGCCGGGAAAGGGTCTGGACGGCCTGGATGCCAGCGAGGCGCTTGTCCACGTACATGCCACACAGCAGGGGCTGGTCGAACCCAGTCTGGAACTTATTAGCCACAAGCAGGATGTGGTAGTCTGGTAGCTTGAAAGCCTCGCGGATGTCCCGCCCCTTCAGGTCTGGGTTTAGTTGCTTGCTGGCCTCGGTGAACGGCTCTTCCCCGCTGTCCGGGTCGATGACTTCGCCTGAGAATGCCACCAGCGTCCCGAGCTTGTAGCCCTGCTCGTTGATGTACTTCTGGATGGCCAGTTGCCAGCGGACGGCCTCGACACGGCTGCCGACCACAACCATAGCCTTGGCCCTACCGTCGAGCAGCGGCTGGACGTTGGCGCGGTAGTGCTCAACGACGATCTGGACCTTCTGGGCGATGTTGTAGGGATGCAGCCGGACCCAGCGCATCAGCGTCTTGACCGCCTCGGAACGCTCGACCTCAGTGTCGTCCAGCTCCACGCCATCATTGGCCAGCTTGAAGGCCAGGCCGTAGGGCGTGTAGTTCTGCAGCACGTCGAGGATGAAGCCCTCCTCGATGGCCTGCCGCATGGAATAGACATGGAAGGCCGTTGGCAGGTTTGTGGCGCTTGCGGGCTGCTTTGGGTCAGGTCGCCGCCCGAACAGCTCCAGCGTCTTGCCCTTGGGCGTTGCGGTGAACGCGACGTAGGTCACCCCGGTCTCGGCAGCACGAGCCGCCATCTGGGCAGCCATGATGTCCTCGGTACCGACCTCACCCCCATCCCCGAGGGTCGCCAATTCCTCAGGTGAAAGCACGGCCTTGAGCTGGGCTGCGGTCGCGCCGGTCTGGCTGGAATGCGCCTCGTCCGCAATGACCGCGAACCGCTTGCCCTGGGTTGCGGTGAGCTCTTGGACCTCCTTCAGGGCGAAAGGAAAGGTCTGGATGGTGCAGACCACGATCTTCTTGCCGTCAGCCAGGGCCTGCGCAAGCTGCCCGCTCTTGGCGCCCGCATCGCTCTTTATGGTGGCAACGACACCAGCATTTCTCTCGAAGCTGAAGATGGCTTCCTGCAGCTGGCTGTCGATGACGTTGCGGTCGGACACCACCAGCACGCTGTCGAACACCTTGCGGTCCTGGTCGTCATGCAGATCAGCGAGGAAGTGGGCAGACCAGGCGATGGAGTTGGTCTTGCCCGAACCTGCCGAATGCTGGATGAGGTATTTGCCCCCAGC
This sequence comes from Rhizobium sp. Leaf306, assembly GCF_001423425.1. Taxonomy (GTDB): domain Bacteria; phylum Pseudomonadota; class Alphaproteobacteria; order Rhizobiales; family Rhizobiaceae; genus Neorhizobium; species Neorhizobium soli. The sequence continues at coordinate 951,680 of NZ_LMNX01000001.1, read as the reverse complement.
GCCTTCGGCGAGTACCGCTGCCCGCAGCTTGCGGGTGGCATCGAGCTGGTGGTAGCGCGGGAACATGTAGCCGCTGAGGGCCTTCTTGGCATCGCGGACACCAACGGTGTAACGCCCGAGGATTTCCAGCCAACTGTCGCGCTGCCACACCTCTTCCCAGAGATAGGCCGTGGGGTGACCACTGGGGTTGGGCGGGTTGCCCTTGCCCCCGGCATTGCCCTTGTTGAAGGGCAGGAAGGTGGTGAGCGGACCGATGAGCTTGGTCGCCATCATCACCTCGGCGTTGCTCGCAGCGAAGTGCACCAGCGCGCCACCAGGGAAGGCCAGCAGCGGCTCTGGAACCTGCCCCTTAGGGCTTGGGTTCCGGTGATGCCTATACTGGTCCACGGCGTCGTGAACGGACTGGGTGAAGTCTGTCTTGAGCTCGACAGTGGCCATCGGCAGACCATTGAGGAACAAGACCAGGTCGATGCTGTTCTCGTTAGCCGGCGAGTAGCGAACCTGGCGCACCACGCGGAGGCGGTTGGCAGCATAGCGGGCCAGTATATCGCCGTTCATGCCCAGTGCTGGCTTGAACTGGGCAAGGCTCAGCGGCGCCCGCAGACCGATTAGCTCGACGCCATGGCGCAGCACTTCCAGCGTACCGCGCTCATCGAGCTGTTTGCGCACCCGGTCCAGCAGTATCACCTCGGCGGCGGTCCCATGGTTCTTGTCGAGGGTTGCCCAAGCCTGTGGCTGGGTGGCCTGGACCCAGGCAACCAGATCGGCGGGGTAGAGGGCGCGGGCACGGTCGTAGCCAGTGGCGTCGTCCTTGGAATATAGCCAGCCTTGGGCTGCCAGATGGTCACAGACCTCGGTCTCGAAGCTGACTTCCTTGTGCAGGCTCACGATGGCGCCCCCAGTTGCTCGGCCTCCCAGGCCTTGTATGTCTGCCCGCTGCCGACCACGCGCCATTCCAGGGTGCCGTTGGCAGGCCTGCCATTGACCACCGCCGCAGCGCCGCTGGTGCTCTTGAAGGCGTAGGACTTGCTGAACACTGCATGGTCACCCTGCGGCACCAATACGCCCATCCGCAGCAGCTCGGCATGCAGTTGCGCATAGCCACTGTCTTCGCTGCCTTGTCCTGACCACTGGGCACGCGCCAGGGACCCTGCATCCACGATGAAGTCCCCCTCGACAAGCCGGGCCTTTGCAGACAGCCCATGGCGCTTGTTGGCGAGTTCAAAGACCGGTGACACAGCGGGAACTGGTGCCGCCGCAGCCGTTTCCGGGCGTGTGCTGGCCAGAAACATATCGATGCGAAGCGCTGGCAACACCATGAAGAGGTTGTCCAGGAACGTCTCCATGTTCGACTGGGCGGCCTCCGAGAGCGTAGGACGTGCCGGTGTGGTCGCATTATCCAGCACCACGCGACCGACTGATCTTGCGACTTCGATCAAGCGGGCTTCTAGGTACTGGACATGAGCCTTATGGAGGTTGTTGGCGGCTGATGTGACAAGGACGACGCTCGTCCACCAGTCCTTGTTGATGTCATGGTTCTTGATGCGGTGGCTGATGTCGTCGCCCTCACCCAGATAAGCCACGGGCTGTCCATCGCGCTCACCCATCAAGAGGTAGACGCCGGTATGGCGGGCTTCCTTCCTGGTCAATGCGGCACTAATCTGGGTGCGAGGTGCCATGAGGATGTGGCCAGTCCAGTTGAAGACCTCTGCGGTCAACATGCCGTCGGGGCGCCCATCGATGAAGTAGAGCTCCAGGGAGCGCCCTTCTGGTCTGCCGGTCATGCAACGTCCTCCTGGCTAGTCCAAACTTTGCGCACATCGATCTTGCCGGTGACGGCAGCAGAGATGAGAGCAATGCGACGTTCTCGAAGGAGGAGCAATGCTGCCTCCGCCTCTATTGCAAGGCTATCAAGCCGCTCCAGTTCAGAATTGAGCCACGCCACTATGCTAAGCGCTTCTTCGACTGGTGGGCACGGGATGGGGACCCGCGCGAGGATGGAGGTATTCAAGTTGTCCATGGTGGAGCCGACCGAGACGAGCTGCAGATATGACGCGACCGCTTGCGTTTGCAAAAACATGGTGACGAACTGAGCCATCAGCGTTTCGCGGAGCGTTACCCTAAGGCTGCCTGTGCCACACAGCCACCCCTCCGCATCGTTCATAACCAGGGCGCACCGCCCCATCTCACCGCGACGACCGAAAATGATGTCTCCCTGTCTCAGCCGGTGGTGGCCAAGTTGATCAGCGAGTGCTTCCTCGACAGTGTTGGACCAGTCGGGTACAATCTTGCCTCCCTGGAGGTTTGATGGATTGATAACCGGGGTGCACCCCTCAACGTAATCGTGGGAATGAAGTTGACTGCCAAACGGACCTGTCTGCAGCTCAGAAGCAAGCTGGCCTAGCCGCTTCACGTCCCAATGCTCCGGCACATCCCCCAGCCACTCGACCCCCGAGGACTTTATCTTGACACTCGGGTCGAGGCCCTTGGTGACCGTGTGGGAGATCACGGCTTGGCGCTTTTCCGCCAGCAGGTCGACTAGTCGCCGCTGCTGTTCGACCAAGGCGTCGATCTTGCCCGTCTCACAGTCAAGAAAATCGCCGATGGCCTCCTGCTCCGCGATGGGAGGTAGTGGGACCGCCATTGACAAAAGATTGCTGCTCGTAAGCTGGTTGATTGTCGAGCTGAGAAACGAGCTGGACTGAGACTCAAATAGGTAGGAGTTGAACACGTGTCGAAGGTAGTGGTTCTTGCTGCTCCGAAAAACAGTCATGAACGCGCCGAAAGACGCGCCGGCGGTGGCTTCGTCGATCACTACATTTTTGCCAATTAGCGCCCGGCTGCCATTTCTGGAGCAGATTAGAATGTCGCCTGTACGAGTCTTGAGTGCAGGGGGGATTTGCCCTGTGACGTAAACATTATCATCCCAGGACAGCCGCCGATTTTGAATGTTCGACGATCTGAGGACGAGTGTTCCCTGTCCCTCATCCACCACATCGTCAGGGCTGTAAGTGAGTCCGATGATCGCGTCGCCCATATGCTTCAAGCGCTTCACCTCCCAGTGAGAGGGGATGCTACCCAGCCAATCGATGTTCGATGCACTGTAGGTCTTGTATGGCTTAAGGCTCATGCAGTCAGCGCCTTGATCATCGTCAGTATGCGGTCCGTCACATTCTTGAGGTCCCTGTCTATCTCTTCAAGAACTCGCGGCGGTTCGAATACGTAGAAGTGCCGGTTGAAGGGGATTTCGTACCCCACCCTGGTCTTCTCGTGATCAATCCAGGCATCAGAAGCATGGGGCAGCACCTCACGCTTGAAGTAGGTCTCCACGTCCTCCAACAGCGGCACGTTCTCGGTATTCCTCAAAGCGCTGTCGGCCTGTGGCTTACCCTTGCCCTTCCCACGTTCAAACAAGACCGCCTTGCCATTCTCGTCCCGCAAGGGTCGCTCGACGGTGATGGTTCGGTAGCCAAAGGCTTCGTTGGGGAAAATGACCGAGAGCGGCGCGAGTTTGACCTTGCCACCCTCGGGGGCCGCCGCCGCTTGTTCTCCATCGCGGACAACGACACGGTCGAGCTCCTTGCCAGCAGCATCCAGCACGGTCGCGACCTGGGCCTCAGCGAAGTCCCCGAACAGCCTGGTGATGGTTACGATGTCCTGCGGCCCCATCTCCTTGCGCTTGGAGCCGAGGCTTTTGCGCATCTTCTGCCAGAACTTGGAGGCGTCGATGAGCTGCACCTTGCCCATGCGGTGGGCCGGCTTGCGGTTGGTCAGCACCCAGACATACGTGGAGATGCCGGTATTGTAGAACATGTCGGTGGGCAGGGCGATGATCGCCTCCACCAGGTCGTTCTCCAGCACGTGGCGCCTGATCTCGCTCTCCCCACTGCCGGCTCCGCCCGTGAACAACGGCGAGCCATTTAGCACGATGCCAAAGCGGCTGCCGCCATCCTTGGCCGGCCGCATCTTCGAGAGGAGGTGCATGAGGAACAGCAGCGAGCCATCGGACACCCTGGGAAGCCCCGGTCCGAACCGTCCGTTGTAGCCCTGCTGCTCGGCTTCGCGACGGACTTCCTTTTCGACCTTTTTCCACTCCACACCGAAGGGCGGGTTGGACAGCATGTAGTCGAACTTGCTCTCCGCGTGCCCATCGTCCGACAGCGTGTTGCCGAAGGTGATGTTGGACACGTCCTGTCCCTTGATCAGCATGTCAGCCTTGCAGATGGCGTAGCTTTCGGGGTTCAGTTCCTGCCCGTGCATCACCAGCCGGGCCTGGTCGTTGTGCTCGATGAGGTACTCACCAGCGACCGACAGCATGCCGCCCGTGCCCGCCGTGGGGTCATAGATTGAGCGCACCACACCGGGTTTGGTCAGGACATTGTCGTCTTCCACAAACAGCAGGTTGACCATGAGGCTGATCACCTCGCGTGGGGTGAAATGCTCACCGGCCGTCTCATTGCTCAGTTCAGCGAACTTGCGGATGAGCTCCTCGAAGACGAGCCCCATCTGATGGTTGTCCACCTTCTTGGGGTGAAGATCGACGCGAGCGAACTTCTCGGTCACCTGGTAGAGCAGCCCAGCCTTGGCCAGCCGGTCCACCTGGGCGGCGAAGTCGAACCTCTCGAAGATGTCCCTGACCTCCAGGGAGAAGGCCTGGATGTAGGTGTAGAGGTTCTGGGCGATGTTGTCCTGGTCACCGATCAGCGTGGGCAGATCTAGCTTGGCAGTGTTGTAGAAGGTCTGCCCGGCTTTGCGCAGCAGGAACGGCTCGACGTTGATGCCATTGCCGTCGCGCGCCGAGAACTCGTCCAGTACGGCCTGTTTGGTCGGCTCCAGCACACAATCGAGGCGTCGCAGAACGGTGAAGGGCAGGATGATCTTGCCATAGTCCGCCTGCTTGAAATCTCCCCGTAGCAGGTCAGCAACCGACCAGATGAGCGATGATAGTGCCTGCTGGTTCACCCGCAACGTCCCCCGTAAAGTCTTTGGCGGACTTGACCCTATCGCGGTATGGTTTGGCAAGCGCTATTGCCTGACTGTCTGGCAGAAAAATGCAAGCGAAAACATCATCAGCAAGAAGGAACGGTTAGCCGATGATCGGCATCCGCATCATCAGCTCGGGATCAATCGAGGGATAACTATGGTGCTATAGAAGGCTTTAACTGTGCCCGCACGCTGTCGAGTTCGAGATGTTGGTCGATCACGCACAGCAGTTGGTCGGCAGGGACAAAATCATCAAGGCAGGGGTCGTAAAAGAGCTGCAACGGGGCTGCCTGACATCTTGTCATGAATCATGTCGTTAGAGCGCCGACAACGCCAACGTTTTCAACGGTATCGGCCGACAGCCGCCATTTAGCGGAACCACTAGTGGTGGTCATGCCGACAGTTCATATTCAGCCCTTTGCCTCTTTAATCTTCTTTGCCAGCCTTGAGAGCGTCGATGTTGAGGCACCGGTAGCGGCTACGATACTAGTCCACGTCTGGCCTTTCTTAAGCATGCTTACGAGGGCAGCGTTCCTTTCTTTGTTCTCAGGGCGGCCCCGGTAAGTTCCCGCAGCTTTGGCTTTCTCAATCCCTTGTGTCTGTCGTCTGCGCCGGTCCTCGTAGTCCTTGCGAGCAATGGCGGCCAGCATGTCGAGCATCATGCCGTTGATGGCGTCTAGCATGCGGGTGGCAAATTCATCTCCGCTTGTCTGGATCAACTGATGGGATGTCGGAAGATCTAGGGCAACCACACGAACGCGCTTTGCGCTTATCGCAGCCTTGAGCTTTTCCCAGTCGGTTGCATTAAGTCGGCTGAGACGATCAACCTGCTCGACCAGCAGTACGTCGCCGGGGTGGCAATCATCGAGCAGACGAAAGAGCTCAGGGCGTTGCAGAGACGCACCACTTTCGTTTTCCGTGTAAGATGCAGCAATCCGCAAGCCGCGCTCATCAACGAACCGACTTAGGTCCGCCCTAGCTCGACCTGCGTCTTGCTCCTTAGTGGAGGCGCGCAAATAGGCGCGTATATACATCAGGGGGGCCTTGCTTCGCTTTGGGTAGCTTCGACAATATAGCTTCGATTTATGTTGTCAATACGGATTATCGAAGTGCGACCTGATGCGCGACCTAACGCTTCGCATAAGGTGTACCTCAATAATCGTACTGACTTTGCTGTGCGCAGCAGCCGCGCTACCACTGGTGAAGCCTCCTTCGTCCACCGGTGGGCGGGCGTAGAAAGCAATTTGGTGGTTGACAGCTAATTGCCTATCCGGGTTGAGAGCCCGATCCCGTCGAGTAGCAAGTAGCGAAGCCTCAAACTCGCACCCCTCAGATTAAGAGTTGTAGAATCGATACCCGGCGACCTATCCTTGCTTATCTAAAAGGGAGTTTGGTTGTGGTAGTTAGTGAGATTGTCACAGGAGTTGCCTCCAGTCTGGTCTTCGAGGCGGTCAGAAGGCCGCTCAGTATGTTGACTACTGAAATTAAGCGACGCGACCGAATAAATCGAGCAATTAATGAGGGGGCACTTCCTGAGGGACCACAGGAAAAAAAACTCGACGACGCCCTAGCGGATCTCACGCGAATTATTGCCAACTCTCACGGTGCACTCGATAAGAACGTCGCTACATTTATTCAGGAGCTCCGACGAACAGCCATACCTCAAGCCATCGCAAATTCAGTTTTGTGCGGTTCTCCCAACGAGCAACTTCTGCCTCCGTTCGAGGAATTCTATGCACGGTTCGACGAAATGCCTTTCACAGCCGCTCAATTTTTCAGCGCCCTAGTAGTCGCGTGCGGAGAGCGAATAAATAATGTTTCTGACCGGCCTTTGCTCGACATAATCCGAGCCCAGCACCGGCAGATTATCTTGCAGGTTGAAAATCTAACCCGTTCACTCAATCAGCAAAATACTGCCGGGAGGATAACTTTAGAAGAAGTGCAAGATGGGCGAATCAAGCTCTCGCGAGCTATTGAAGCCGCGAATCGATACACGGCAGTGGAGTCGCTACAGGGAGCGAAACGGCTCAGGCTTAAATCTCTAGCAATCCCTTCGAGGCTGACGCCACTAAGTGAGGGCGAAATAGCCTCGGCCAAAATTGCCGAGAATGGAACGACAATCACGTATCTCAATTTCCGCCGACAGTTCGGCCGCGCCGTGATACTGGGCGACCCAGGAGGTGGCAAGTCTACCCTTACTCAAATGCTATGTAATGATTTGTCGCACCTCATTGCTCTCGAGGCTTCGAACCCAGGGCGACGTGACTTTGACCCTAGCGACTTGAAGCTTCCGCTGCGTGTAATACTAAGGAGCTTTGAAGCCAAAAACACTGCTGACCCTTCATACACGTTTTTTGATTATCTAATCGATGAGGCGACGTTGCCTCTCGATAACGATCACGACTTCGCTAGGCGCTTCTTACAGAATGCACTCTCTACTGGTGAAGCCATTCTTATATTCGACGGCTTGGATGAAGTCCTAGAGTTAGGCAAGCGGCGCAATATTGTATCGCTTATAGAGCAGTTCTCTGAGATTTACGCCGCTTGTTCAATCCTCGTTACGTCTCGACTAGTCGGTTATCGCGATGCCCCGCTGTCTGAGGATTTCGCAGCATATGGTCTTGCACGATTTTCACCGGACGAGATTTCGAAGTATGCAGCGAAATCCATTAGAGCGGTTAGCGGAAGTCCCAAAAAAGAAGCGGATGCTAAGGCCCTTGACTTCTTGCGACAAAGCACGCGCATCGGAGGCGACCTTCGTCAAAACCCCCTCATGCTTGGCTTGATGGTGCAGATATTCGTTTACAGAGGAGACGTGCCCAGCAATCGTCCAGAAGTTTATAAAGAATGTGCGACGTTGATGTTCGAGAAATGGGATGGAAAACGTGACATCATTGTTCAAAACGTACCAAGGGACGACATGGAATTGCTCGACGTGTTCGGATACGTCGCGCACCGAACCTTCGGGGACGCTTCAAATGAAGAAGGCGTAACACGGGAGTGGCTAACAAAAGAACTTCGGAAGCACTTCGAGAATTGGTATATTGATAAAGCTAGTGCGAATAGATCTGCTAAATCGCTCGTAGAGTTTTTGACCGGGCGAGCATGGGTTATGAGTGAGGTTGGAAGCGGAGTTTTTAAATTTACACATCGAACATTTCTAGAATACTTTTTTGCTAGGCATCTGATCTCAGAAAGCCACAGTGTTTCAGATCTTCTGAAAAATGAACTTCTTCCTCATGTCTTGAAGAATGAGTGGGTCGTTATTTCCCATCTAGCCCTCCACATGGCGATCTTCCGAGACGGAGGCAAGGCTCGTCAAGCAGCGGAAGTTATCAGTTCGGCCCTATCTGCAGAGACTGCCTTTCCTGCTTCGCAAGAATTAGCTCTGCTAGAGTTCATCGGTTCCGCATTAGATTACCTTATAATCCCCGAGGGAGTTTATCTGGACATTGTCAGCCGCTTAATAAAGCGAGCAGTTTATCTTGGGGCGCGAGAGGAGCTTGCCGCAATTTCAGTTGTGTGGACCGTGTTTTCAAACGCGGGCAGCCGCATCCACTTGGCAAAGCGAGCTGCCGAGGAAGTGTTCAATCGGCATCTTCAAGGCTCCCCAACGCCAGACATGCTCTTCTGTATTTACGTGTTGGGTTCCAAGCAACGTGACAGTCTAGTTGACGGGTATTCAAGGCGGGCAAGGCTTAGAAATAAGTCGCATGGCGTCCTTTGGTCGGCACTCGATACTATCCGGACAGCGCAGAAATCGAGGCTGAAGCAACTTGCGCAAGAGAGCGTTGCAGTTGCTAAGGCTTACATTTTTGCATTCGGCGACATGCGGGCGGAACTTTATAATATTCATGGAGCGGAATTACTTGAAGCGTCCTTATCTCCCCTCGTGCCGCCGAGCGTGGATCAGCTTTTTTCTGCCTCCCTTGAGATGGCGAGCTCAACACTGTTTCCATCGCCGCGAGAAGCACCTTATGAGGGAAGTGACTGCCAGGCGCTAATCCGGGCCGTCGCTGCCGATTATCTCGCTGGAAAGATTGGAAGCATACCAGTTCCTTCTGCTTCGGAGCAAAAGTTGCAGGGAATTGAAAGTAATACTGAAGAAGCCATTTCCAAACTCTGGCACAGCACGCGAAGACGATCTCCTTCGACAAAAAATCGTGAAGTCGTTGGAGAGATCCTTATCGGGATCAGCCTCGTCATTGAAGGTTTCGCGGACGAGGTTGGCCACCGAATGCATAAGGGAAAAAATCAAAGCTACCTCTTCGCGCCCCATCATGTCTTTTTGAGTCTGATTGACGTTACAGCATCCACGAAGTTCGAGCTCCCACTGAGGCGGTGGCTTGATGAAACGAGGGTTGTTATTCGGCAAGTCAAAGGCTCTGACTGAACAAGGCCATCATCTATTAGGTGTGTCCAATAGAGCAGGAGATGCGAGAGCTCCAAGTTTTAGAGAGGGCTGACGTGTTGATCGGTTGAGAGTGTCTGATGCTGCCATACCGGGGGGTCGTCCACGGTGCTACAGGAGGTCCAATGACAGAAATTAGACGACGGGATGGGCGCCCTATCTGGCTTAATGAAAGCGGCGAAGCTCAGCCGCTGCGTCGCGTCGACCTCGGTTCTACGGCAGCGAGCGGATACGATGAGAGCTGGCTACAATCACTACTTCACCGCGAGCCGTCGATTTTCCCTATTGAGCAGATCGAAACCGGGTTTGGAGACTTGATCCCGTTGTGTCGTGAATTCCCGCTTATGTTCGGCGCCGGACGCAGCGGAGCATTGGACAATGTCTTTGTCACCAACACTGGTGGTCTCGTGCTGATTGAGGCGAAGCTCTGGCGCAACCCGCAAGCACGACGCGAGGTAATTGCCCAAGCTATGGAATATGCCGGGGCGATCTTTCGGATGGACTACGAGACATTTGAAGTGAATGCATTGAAGGCGCGACAGGCCGAACAAAAACCTCACGCTTCCATCTACGAACTTGTGCAGGAGCACGACCCCTCGGTCGGCGAAGCAGAGTTTGTAGAAGCCGTATCGCGTAACCTGGCTCGCGGTCGCGCCGTGATCGCTGTGGTAGGCGACGGTATCCGTGATGATATCGCGCCACTGGCGGAACTGTTACAGAGCCATGCTGGCCAGCGCTTCACATTCGCCCTTGTTGAACTGGGCGTGTTCGAAGCGCCGGACGCCACCGTTCGTATCGTCGTTCCCTCGGTTTTAGCAAAGACAGTGCTGATCGAGCGCGGCGTCGTGCGGCTGGACAATGACTCTATTCGGATCGAACAGGCTCGCGCATCTCCTGCACAAGCAATGGGCTCCCCGCGTCGTGCCGTCAGCATTGGCGAGGACGAGTTCTATGACCTTCTGGCTCAGAGGGACCCGACAGCTCCAGACCTCCTGCGTCGCTTCCTGGAGAAAGCGGACCGCATCGGCATCTATGTTGATAGGCAAGCGGGACTGAACCTGAAGCACGAGGGGGCTGGCGGAAGACCCCTTAACCTGGCCACGGTTCGAAAAGACGGTTTCCTCGATACAGGACCATCGTCTTGGTGGGAGAGACTTCCCGAAGCGGAGGTTTACACCCAAACCCTCGCAACGGCGATTGGTGGCAAGATCGGCCGGATGAAGGTGGGGAGGGAGTGTGCTCTACGAACGGCGAATGACAAGACACCGCGTCTCACCGATCTGCTGCCTGCCCACGAGGAAGTGTGGTTGGAGGCGATGGAGCAGTACATCGCGGGACTTCTGGAGCGGGAGGGTTCCGAAACGACATGAGGAGGCCGGTTTACGTACAAGCGCAAAGCGCATCGGCCGATCAACAATTTAGGGGAGCTTGAAACGCGCTGGTAGATGCCGGACTTAACGACTCTTCATGTCATAGGTTGTGCGATTGAAGGTCCCTGTAAGTGAAAATGCACCGTTGAAACGTCAGTCATCTATTTGAATGGAGAAGTGGGGCCTTCGTGCTTTTGTGTATCGGAGCTAATCAACGCCGACAGACTTGCGACGCACTGATCAAAGCCTTGCACCATCAATCGCGCATGAAACCCTTTCGGCTCTGCCGACACAACCCATTCCGGCTCGTTTCCTGCAAACTTGAACCGGATGCCTGTCGCAAACCAATAGGGCGAATACCCCTGAAACTCGGCAATGGTCTTCTGCATGAAATCCAACGGAGCATCTACTCCGCCGAAGGTGCGGTTGACGAGTTCGTTCGATTTGACCCCGAATGCGAACCAATAGGCCAACGCGTCCGAACCAGAAACCCGCATCGGGATTTTGCCCAATAGGCTTATCGAAACGTCTGTTACCTCCTCCTTGGTTGTACTGAAATCCCAAGACTGTTTGCGAAGAATAATCCCCTGCACACTGCGTGCATCGGCAGTCTTGCCGAAAAACCAGTATGTTTCGCGACCTGCCTCGTCGACATGTCTGCGGGCGCACGCTTTAACTGGAGGTTCGTCAGACAAGTTTAGATCGAAACGAACAACATCCCATACCCGCCCACCGTCAAATACGCCTTTTTCAAGATTTCCGATGGCTGATGCCGGTGCCTCAACAAAGTCGCCCGCTAAGATTGCAGGTGCTGCTCTGTCGCTAGCCTTGCTGGTATTAAATGATCGAAGAGACTGCGCGCCCTGCCGCCCTAATGCAGTTGGCGCGGTGTCGCCTCGGGCGTTGCTCCTTGAAGAGAATATCAATGCCCCTGCACAGAACGCTACGGCCAATGCCCCTGTACTTCTGATTTGTATCTTCATCTCGTGACCTGCGGCGCTAGTGTTGTGGGTGATGAACGACGATGTCATGCTCGATCTTCAATTATGGCGGCTTTCACCTTGGCAAACTCGGTGTCAGTGATTGCACCCCCTGCATGAAGGGCTGCAGCCTTTTCCAAGCGCTCGACGGCTGATGGCGCCGGTCCATCAACCGATCCGCCGTCCCGAGCTCGTGTGGCCGATGGGGAGCCTTTGTCGGTAGCGGGACCAAAGCGATTTGTCCCGAGTGTTGAAGCCGTGCAGCCGAAGGCGATGAAGGCGATTGTGCCGATGAGGGGGATCAGGCACAACAGCACCAGCCAGCCGCTCCTGTTGCTGTCATGCAGGCGCCGGATGATGATCGCTAGCGACGGGATGTAGTGGGCAATAACAAGCACTGCAGACACCCTTGGCTCGGGGCCAGCCGGGCCAGCAATCGCGATGTCAATGATGAACCCCGTCAAGGCCAAGGCGAGAAGCGTGAGGTGGTACAGCCAAAACTGCGAACGGGTGGAGCGACCAGAAAAGGCAGCATATCTGCGCATCGCATCGAGGTAGGCGGTCATGAAAGATGTCCTTGTGAGTTGAGGTGGTGGCCGGTCGCCGACAGCTAGTTCGGGCAATGTAACAGTCGTAGTGTAATATGGGACTGTGAGTCCGTCGATTGTCGATGGGCTGGTGTGGCCTGTTGCGCGACTATGGATGCACGCGAACTTCTCGGCTGGAATCTCCGCAAGCTGCGTGTTGAACGCGGCCTGTCGCAGGAGAAGCTTGCGCTCGACGCTGCGATTGACCGATCATATGTCGGACGCATTGAGCGGGGCAAGGAGAACGTCACAATCTCCGTAGTGGAGGCGTTGTCGACGGCGCTTGGGGTTGAGGTTGGTGCGTTCTTTCGAGAAGCAGGCACTGACGAGCCACGCCCCTCGCCCATGCGGGCGGGGAGAAAGCCGAAAAGCTCGTAAAAAAGAAGCCGCGGTGTTAGCGCGGCTGTAGTTGTATCTTGGCTGGCAGCGGGGGAAATCAATACTCATCCTCCCGCATGATCGTCATCACGCGAGCCGTGACGGCCTCGTCAGCCGGATCAGGTGACTGGTAGCGGTAGTCTAGGCCGTAGGCGTCGATCTTGAAGAAGTAGCCCTGCCCGTTGACCACCACCCGCCCGAAGTCATGCTCGCCGTAAGGGTCGTTAGCTGAGGTGAAGTCGCTGAAGCCCTGGACGGCGCAAATGAGCACATCACGCTGATCGTCACCAAGTGCTTGTACCCCCACCGTCATCACCACCCTACCACCGGTGAGGTGCGTTCTGAGTCGATCGTTCAGATGCTGAATACAGCGTTGCCGTTCACCAGGCGTCGGAGCCATAGATGTTACTCTCCCGTAGGTGCTGGTCATCGGTAAGATACTCATCGTCAGCATGTCGGGCTCACCGCGCCGGGAACTTCGGGTGCAGCAGCGCGATCTCGACAATTCGACGGGTGAAGTCGGTCAGGTCCTGGTAATCGCGCCAGCGCAGGCGCAGGCGGTCGTCCGCCAGGAGCTCAAGCACCTCAGCGTCAAACCAGCCGTCAGCGGGATCGTCGGCGGCCAGAACAAGGTCACCAACCATGAGCTTCGACCAGTCTTCAGGCTGACGAGGGGGAGCCTCGCCCTTGCTGGCCTTGGCATAGTTCTCCGCCGCAGCAGCCTTAGCAGCTTCAACGCGGGCGGCAGCGCTAGCTGCGTACTCTTCGTCTAGGTGTGCCGCAAGCTGATCATAAGTCGAGCGCTTGACGAACGGCACGAACGCCTTGCCGCTGTCGAACAGCTTGCCCTTGGGCAGACGCGACGCGACGGCGGCAACCTCCTCCCCTACGCTGACATCGATCAGCGCCATGCCCATGAGGTCGGCGGCCACCGCTGCGGCGTCGGTCTGCTCCTCCTCGAACCATGAGGCATGGGGACGTCCCTGATCATCTAAGCCAAGCATAATCACAGCAGGCATCACGGCATGCGGTGCGGTGGTGGGTAGGGCCGGTTGAGCCGTGGGCGTTGCGCCGAGGATCGAAAGCGGTGGCAGGCTGACCTTGCGCTGCGGAGTGTAGTCGTGACTTGAAGGGGTCGGCATTGGTAGCTCCTGAACTAAAAAGAGCGCCACAAGGGCGCTCTTCATTGGGTTGACAGCCGTTAGGTTAGCGCCCGCACTGGTGGGGGTTTTGGGGCGTCGCCTTCGAATAGTATACAGGAATAACCTTTAAAATCAAGGTCTTGCCACGCCTGCGCTTACTCGCCCTCCCAAAAGCGTACCTGCGAGGAGATGCCTGCTATCTTAAAAACGTAGAACGTATCGCGCGATTCGGCCTTACCAACCCGGCGCAAAAAGAGCTTGCGTTGAAGTGTTTTAGTGCCAGCCTTAAGAATCCCGTCCTTCTTCAGCTGCTTCAGGACAGCCTTGGGATAGCCAAGCTTGCTCGCAGCTGCAGTTGGCACCGCGAGCAAGAGTTCCTTGTCCTTGGACAAATAGAAGATGCCGGCCATTCCTGCAAAGACCGTGTTTCTGATCACCGGCTTCTCTTTGCCTCTCCCGTCAACGAACAGATTCGAGGAGTCGTTCATGTAAGAGTTGAACCGAGCGTCGCCGTCATCTCCAGCCCCGGCGCTGGCGTGCTCGTTCCACGCCCGCAAAATAGTCTTTAAGATGCCACCCCATAGCTTCTTTTTCAAAGTGCCAGTTTTGAAGGCTATGACCGCCGTGGCATAGGTAAGGGCAAAAGGCTGCGCCCGCCGATAGGGCAAGGTTGCCATGTCTGCATTGCCGAGACCTATGCGCTTCATGAACTTCCGCACGGCTTTCGATATATGACCAAGGAAGTGCTCATAGCGATCATTCACCTGCACCAGAACTCGCTGGATGAGGTGTCTAGCCAACAACCCGTGGTGCTGCTGAACGACCCCAAATGCTGCGTCCATGGCCTCGCCCACTGATGCGAATCCTTCTGGAATCCTGTCAAAATAGAAAGTCTCACGAGATGGCACTTCGAACGAGATAAGCCTTACCCCGAGCGCCGCATGAACATCTTGTGATGCTGGCAAGATCGACCGTAACGGCTCATTTGATGTAGACAGCATGTTTAGCGAATGCCCGGTAGCGGTCTTGCCCGTTACGCCGCGCCCAACGCCTGAAGACAGCCTGTGAACGACCTTGCCCACAGCTTCGCCTCGTTCCTTGGGATTTTCACCTGCAAGCGTCACCTCATCAAGGATCAACAACTGGTGATCGTAGTTCGTGAACAGCTCTTCGATCTTCTGCTTGGTGATGTTCCATGTCAGCGAGTATCCGTCGCGAGGATCGGCACTGCCCCAAGCAGAGGCAGCCAAGCCACAGGTAAGCGCAGACTTGAACTTAGTGCTCTCCCCCACGAGCTCCAACACTATGTTTTCAGCGTTGAAACCCGCAGCTCGGGCGAAGGGCTTAATGATCTGCGACAGTCCGAAGAAGAACACGGTCAGGGGTACGGCTTGATCGCGAAGAACTGCCGATAGGCCCGCCTCATAAGACTTCAGAATTCCCGCTCTTCCAGACGAAGAGCGACTAACTACTCGGGGAACAATCTGGGTTTGCGTACTTGCCCGTAGCACCGAGCCGTCGCCGTATACGAAATACGCCGGTCGAGGAGCATCTTCATAGCCATACCTCGTCGCAACAACCGTTGTATCTGTGTCAGGGGTATCGATTTTCTCCTTGATCTCCTGCTTGTCCGACGCAGAACTTGCCAATACTCGGATCTTTGTCAGTTCCGCATACACCCTCGGCAGCGAGCCTATCACCTCGGGCGCCGGCAGGATTACGTGCTGGCCATCGGCAACAAATTGATAGTAGATCGCGCCATCATCGCCATTCAGAAGCTTGACCTTCAGATCCGATACCGATGCACGGCTCGGCACATCGCGCACGCTTGGAGGTGACTTCTTCGCGATTTGCGGGCCTAGGCCCGTTTTTGCAGCAGGTGTCACAGTGGTTGCCCCTGCTTGCCCTGCGTCACGTGACTTGGCAGAAACAGGGCCTAGGCCCTGTTTCTCGACAAGCTTGCCACGCATGTGCGGGGGCAGGGGAAGTGGCTTAGCTGCAGTTGCACTATCCCCCTTCGCAACGCTGCCCTTTGTGGTGCCCACAGATGTCTTCTTGCCGTTTTTCATCAGAGTGCTCCGATCAAGGTTGCCATTTCGCGATGCGAAAATCGTGTTGAAAGAGAATCGGCGAAGCCGCCGAACTGGACGAGCTGGGTCATGGGGACCAAAGCTAAGCAACGAAGCCACTGAGCCTCCGCTTGCGGCGGCATTCGGTTGGATTTGCGATCCAACCGCCCGTCACTTCGACGGAATTCTACCCGATCTTGAGGCTTCACCTTCGTCAGGTAGCCGAGGACGTTCCCGAGTTGCGATGGTGGGACCGGCTTGATTTTGACCGGCTTGTCGCGACCGCGCATGCTGCGCGGCAAGCGTACCCGAAAAGCTGCTTTCAGGACTGCTTTGCGCACGCCCCCGATTAGGATGTGGGCATGGGGTTCAAAGGAGTAATCGCCTGTGAGGTTGCGGTCGCCAGAGATCTCATAGGCGACAACGTAGATCGGCTCGAGATCGTTATCGCGAAGATACTGGATCGCAGCTCTTACTTTGCGACGAGGCCGGTGGAAAGCATCCACAGAAGCCGCTTTAGGCGGGACGCGCCAACGCTTGTCGGCGAGTGTGACGTGGAAGAATTCGACGAATGACGCCTCCAGGCGAGGCAGAACCTCCACTGCAGTAAAGATTTGAAGCCGTCCCCATTCGAAAAGGCAGGCAGCACTGCGACGGCCATCGTCAAGAGAATCCCAGTCGGTATGCAGGCTGTAAGCTCTCTCAGCTAGCGCCTCCGCCCGGCGCGGCTGTTTGTATACAGTGGCCAAGACGCTGAATTCGGATTTGGGCAGGCGCCGAAGAACTGCCCGTTTCATAGCGACGGTTTCGGTCTCCATATGCTGACTTATCGTAGGTGATAGAATTCGCACGTGTGTCTCCTTAAGGCACAGGTTCGCTACCGGAGGAGGGGTCCTCTTGCGGCAGAACTGGAAGAAGGGTGATTTCAATAGAGCGGCCGAAGGAAGCTCCGGCGCTGGCTGACGCCTGCTACTACTTTACACGGCGTTCTTTTGAGTGGCCGCTGCTTCGAAGTGCTGGATTAATGCGATGATATCCTGGGCTCGCCACGCAGTCGTTCTTGGGCCCAGCTTTACAGGCTGCGGGAACTCGCCCGATCGGACCTTGCTCCACCAAGAAGACTTGCTGATCGGCAGAGGGCCGTGAGGTGCAATGATTCGATCGAGCCGGAGAAAGCCCCCCGAAGCGAAAGTTGAGATTGGACTGGGGTGGCTTTTTTGCTCTGACATCTCGTTCACTCCTTGTGTGTTGAGAACGAGATCAAGGTGGCACAATGCCGGACCGAGCTATATTCTGCAGCAGTGTTTGGAGATCTCCAATCTTTCTTGGACACAAGAATGTGAAATGATTACAGAGGTTTAACTAGCCAGTGCTTGAAGTTCCTTGGTACTAAAATCCCTATGTGGGAAAGCGTGTGGGTCGACCAGCATTAGAGGCTTGACATTGTTCAAGTAGAGTTGTTCGTCTGGCATCCGACGAAGGATATGCTCGCAGACGTACCGCGCGCGGGCAATCCACGTCTGTAGATACCTCTGATACTTGGAAAGATTGATCTGGCCTGAAATAAGCGAGTCTAGAAGTGTGTTTCCGCCAATCTTAATCGAGGCTGCCGAATAGAGCAGTGCGATGTTGTCTTTGCTTTTCGCCCACTGCCCATAGATTGCCGACCGTGACGAAATGCCGTGTTCCCCTATTCTCCCTACCATCTCGATAGCGCGATTGACGCTAGGCTGCCCCCTTGCCTGATCATCAGCCAAATAGTGAGAGTAGGTCATCATCTTGTTAAGCGTCCCAATTGGCACGCGATCAACTTCAAAAACGATTTCAGTGATAGCTGGAGAGCCATGCTCCGCAAGAAGAGCCATGCCACTTATCGCAGCATAAATCTGTTCAATGAACTGAGGGCCTGCGATAAGATAGCGCGCGGCGAGGTCCGCATGCAGAGGAGAGCTCAAGTCAAGGGCGAACGCCTGATCCTCAGCCTTGGCCAAGAGACGCTTGACAGCAAGTGCAATGAACTCCAGACGTATTCCGTCATCTTCAGGTGCAATGGTCCAGCTTAAAAGTGCAGCAAACGCAGCTTCCTTGTGGCCGTAGAACGAGGGTGCAGGATCAAGCAGCAAGCGTAGAACTGCTTCCGCATTGAACTTCGTACAACACATCTCAGGGAACATTTTTTCGCCATCAGGGCGTGCCACGAGAGGCTGAGCGTAGAAGCGCTCGGCTAGAGCCTCGATCGCTGCGGTGTCTACTGATACGACGCCCTTTGCCCTGCTCACCCGCTTCATGCACCAATCCTCACCCTCTCAAGAGAAGTAGATTTAGACCACGCTGCGGTGAATTCGAGTGTAAAAAAAGCAGGTTACACAGGCCTCTACCGGCAGCAGCCTCCCAGTAATTAAAATATAAATGCGGTATTAACAACGGTATGATATACATTAATTCCTAGAAAAATCTTTGGAATCAATATGAAGATGGATTGTTTTGATTCCCTTCACCCGCTCCAATCCCCCTCCCGATCAGCTCTCCTTCCGTCGCGGCATGTGGGGTGTCTTGCTCCAGTGGAACGGCTTTGTCCTGAGTTCCCACAGCGCCTTCCAGGCGGCGAAGGATGTCATCATCCAGTAGAGCGGCACCGCAACCCAGCGACGGCCGACGAGGCGCTTTTCGTGGTTGGTCATCGATCCGATGCCGAGGCCGAGGAAGATGAGATAGCTGCCGAGAATGTTGGTGAAGTCGATCGCGAACAGGCCGACGACCTCGACCGGCAGCGTGTCGATCGGCGCCCGCAGCATTGCTGAGAAGCCGACGCCGAGAAAGACGAGGATCAGCGGATGCAGCAGCGATGACAAAAGCATGCCGCCCACCAGCAATTGGATCACGCAGAAAGGCTTGATGCCGATTTCGCCGATCAGCCGCGCCGGGTCGCGCATCAGCACCAGCCAGGTTTGCAGCCAGCCCTTGAACCAGCGGCTTCTCTGCGACGTCCACACCTTGATCGATAAGGGCGCGTCCTCCAGAGTCTGGTGCCGCATCACGTCGGCGGTAAAGCCGAGCCGGTAGAGCCGCATGCCAAGATCGGCGTCTTCCGTCACGTTGTACGGATCCCATCCGCCGGCTGCGATCAGCGCGCTGGTGCGGAAATGGTTGGACGTGCCGCCGAGTGGAAGCGGCATGTTCATTCTCCCGAGCATCGGCAAAAGGCCGCGAAACAGCGCTGCATATTCGAGCGAAAACAACGCGCTCAACCAGCTTTCCCGGGCGTTGGTGATGATCAGTGGTGCCTGCAGGCAGGCGAGTTCGGATGGTGCCGCGCGAAACCGCCGGTACGCCTCGCGGAGTTGTAGCGGGTGCGGCCTGTCCTCGGCGTCGTAGATTGCCGTGAATTCGCCGCGCGCACCTTTCAGCGCATAGGTGAGAGCCTTTGGCTTCGTCCGCGGACCATAGGCCGGTACTTCGACGATCTCGAACTGGGGGCCAGGCTCAAGCGCCTTCAAGGCTTCGATCGTCTGCCGGTCGTCGATTTCGCATACGAACTTGATGTCGAGCAGAGATGCGGGCCAGTCCAGCCGCTTGAGGCTTGCGACCAACTGCTCGGCCATGTCCTCTTCGCGGTAGAGTGCGACCAGAACAGTGTAGCGCGGCAGCGGCCCGAACGGTGGAGCGATTGGCACGCGTTCAGGCGCCACCAAAGTTTGCCGGATCATCGCCGAAAGTCGCAGACAGAGCGTCGAAAAATAGGTGAGTGACAGGACGATATGCAGCGCAAGCAGCGTATCGATCGGTGCAATCAGCAGGAGACAGGCAAGGGTCGTCAGAAACGACCCACCGTAAAAGCCCTGGTGGCCTGCGAGCACAACGCGGGCCGACAGCAGGGGTCTCTGCTCGAACAGGGTATTCGTGGTCTCGCGGATGCGGCGCGCTGCATCGGCTTTCCAGACGGATTCGCGAATGGCGCTCGGCGTGGTGATGACGAGATCGCGGCCCACAAGCGGCAGGGTCGCAAGCGTTGCCGCAATCTGCGAAAGTCGCGCCGCCTCCGGCACGATGGCGATTTCCTGCGCCTTGTTGCGATGGGCGATCCTCACCATGGTCGGGCGTGTCAGCTGGGCGTCGGTCGAGGGCAGGATAACGACAAGCGCGGGATCGAGCGACGAGACGAAGGGAAGTCGCAGCAGACGGGCGATGGCACCGTAATAGGCGTCTTCCCTCACGTCGCCGCTTGCCAGAAGCTCGGCCTCGACCGTCGTCCCGTTTTGCCTGGAGAGGCCAGCCAGCTTGGCGATCAACGGTTTCGAGAAACCGAGGGCCGCAAGCGCTGTCAGCTCGACCTGGATGCCGGGACGAAAGTCGAGCAATTGCCCGGACTCGATCTCGTCGGTCGGCGGCGCCCCCGTTTCGTCGTGATAGGTCGGCTGCGAAGCATGTTCCTCTGAGCGCATGTTGCTGCTACACCGTCCGCAGACGAACCCCTATTGCCCCACACGGATCATAAAGATGCGATACCTGATTACATCCCTAAAAAGCAGTGGTGTTTTCAAGTTTATGCAGCTCTTGGTGGTGGTGATATACGGACTTCTGTCCGCAACGCAGGCACTTGCGGCCTCCACCGCTCCGCCTTCTACCCCGGCGACCCAGCTTCCGCTGATGTTTGACGCACGAGAACGCGTGGAGCGCCAGGATCTGTCGACAATCCTGCGCGTGCGCATCCTGACGACTGTCGATTTCCCCCCTTTCAATTTCGCAGATCAATCTGGCCGGCTGTCAGGCTTCAACATCGATCTCGCCCGCGAGATTTGCACGGTCCTGAAGATCGAGGCAAAGTGCCAGATTCAGGCCATGCCCTTCGCGGATCTCGAAAAGACCCTGGAAGACGGGGGCGGGGAGGCCGTGATGGCAGCGGTCGCTGCAACTCCGTCGCTGCGGCAGCGCTTTCTTTTTTCCAGGCCCTATCTCGGTATCCCGGCAAGGTTTGCCCGCAACAACGCGGCGACACCGGCTGCGACCACGGTATCGGACCTCAGCGATCGTCCGGTCGGTGTCGTCAAGGGAACGGCGCATGAGGCGATGCTAAGAGCGTTCTTCCCGAAGCTCACGCAAAAGCCGTTCGACAGTTACGAGGAAATGCTGGCAGCGCTGAAGGAGAGACAAGTGGATGCAGTCTTTGCTGATGGCCTTCGCATGCCTTTCTGGGTCGCAAGCGAGGCATCGGAGACCTGCTGCAGCCTGTTCGACGGCCCCTACCTGTCGCAGAAATTTCTAGGCGAGGGCCTGACCATCATGGTCCGCAGAAACGATCCGACCCTTGCCGCCGCCTTTGATCAGGCGCTGGCCGAATTGTCGCGCAACGGCCGCCTGCAGGAACTCTACCTGCGCTATTTCCCGAACGGCCTCTATTGAGACAGAGGAATTTTTTCTCAAGAGACGCTGAATGCAACGCGGCTTACTGGCTCGCCCAGATGATCCGCGCCATCCATTCCACATCGGCCGTGTCGAAGGAACGGTTCGCGTGTTCGGGGTTGAGCGACAGAAGCTCGATCAGGCGCGCGCTCTGGCGCGCCAGAACTTTCGCCATCACCTCGCCCTCTCGGGTTTTCAACACCACGCGGTCGCCGCGCCGAACCTGTGCACCGGGCTCGACAATCAGCACGTCGCCGTCCCGATAGAGCGGCATCATGGAATCGCCCTGGACCTCGAGCGCGTAGACACCGGCTTTTCGGGCGGGATCGACGGGAAATTCCACCACATCCCAGCCCTGTCCGGCAGGAAAACCGCCATCGTCGAAAAAGCCGCCGGAGCCGGCCTGGGCAAAGCCGAGCAGCGGGATCGTGCCGTTCTGGGATGGAAAATTGCCGTCGGGAAGTTGCGACCTGCCCATCGCATGCGGCAGATAGCTCATGAACTGATCGACCGTTGCGCCGGTCGCTTCCAGAACTTTGGCAATCGATTCCGTCGAGGGCCATCGCAGCCGTCCGTCGGGGCCAAGCCGTTTCGACTTGTTGAACGAGGTCGGATCCAGTCCTGCGCGTCGGGCAAGCCCGGACGGCGACAGCTGATGACGCTCAGCCAGCGTGTCGATCGCGATCCATATCGTCTCATGTGACAGCATCGTCGTCCCTGCCCCCGGCACAAGACGAAACAGCCGTTGCCGCCTTCCGCCTGCCATTGCCGATCAGTCCCGTTGGATGCAAGCGTCAAGGATACCGGCCCTCAAGGCCGCCGCCCGGAGATGAGCGATCTCCGCTTGCTCGTCGCAGAATTTAGCCCAGCAGGGGGATTTCGTAAAGCAGAAAAGGAATAAAATCCTTTGCTGCTATCCTACGCCACCATGGCCATGTTGAGCCGGCCGAGCTTGATGACGGCCTGGGTGCGACTATCGACGTTCAGCTTCAAAAGAATAGCCGAGACATGCGCCTTGATGGTCGCCTCAGAGACGCCCAGCTCGTAGGCGATCTGCTTGTTGAGCAGGCCTTCGCCAAGCATCGACAGAACCCGGTGCTGCTGGGGCGTCAGCGTCCGCAGACGGTCGAGAATGTCTGATCTTGCGGCGTCTTCCTCGCTCTGCGATGTCTCGCCTTTCGGCACCCAGATATCGCCTTCCAGCACGGCCTGTATTCCGGCCCTGATATCGTCCAGCCCGCAGGATTTGGAAATGAAGCCGGAAGCGCCCAGATCGAGCGCCCGCCTGATCGTGCTGCGATCGTCCGTGGCTGAAACGATGATCACCGGTAGCGCCGGAAAGGCCGACCTGAGCGACGTCAGGCCCGCAAATCCGCTCACGCCCGGCATGGCAAGGTCGAGCAGCATGAGATCGGTTTCGGGATTGTCTTGCGCCGCTGTTCTCGCCGCATCGAAGTCGCCCGCTTCGATGATGACAATTTCGTCGGCAACGCCTTGTATCGCCTGTTTCAGCGCACCGCGGAAAAGCGGATGGTCGTCGGCGATGATGATGTTGAGTGTCTGCATGTCCACGCCCCCTCCCAAAGGCATAGTCGTGCTTTCCCTGTAATACCTAATGTGTAGCGCCGAGTGTGGCGCGACACAAGTCTGCAAAATAGCATGACTCAGGTCCCGTCCGGTTGCGGCTCGCCGCCAAATTCCCGTACCATCGACATGACGCCGCGCATGAACCGCTCGATGATCGAGAGCGACCGGTCGACAGCATCGTCATCAGGAAAGGTCTTGGGGCGATCGGCAAGACGCTGTTCCAGCGCGGTTACGCGTTTTTCGAGCAGATCCAGTTCCTTTTCATAGGCGGCCCGCTCGTCCGGTGCCATGCGGCAGACCAGTTCTCCGTCGGTGTCGTTGCACAGCGACATCGCGCCGGTTTGCGTATCCAGCCGAACGATCCCCTGTTCGGTCCGCTCCAGCTGGAACCGCCGGTCGTCTTGCGCTTGAGCCGGCAGCGAAAGCACCTGCGTCGAGAGCGCAACGGTTACAAAGACTCGTGTCGCAGTGATCCTTTTCATGATCCTTCCTCCTCATTGCACCATGGACAATCAACGCCCTTTGCGGCAAACGGTGCCGATCATAGATCAGAGCCGGACTATGGGAGTTCGTGATGCCCGATATCGTCTACAAGATCGTACCCGATTCACTTTGGCGCAAGGCCAAGGAGACTGGTCGCTTCGAAGGTGCGGAAATCGACCTGCGCGACGGCTACATCCATTTCTCCACCGGGTCCCAGGCGCGCGAAACGGCCAAGCGGCATTTCGCCGGCCTGACGGGCCTGATGCTGGTCGCCGTCAACACGCTGGTTCTGGGCGATGCCCTGAAATTCGAACCCTCGCGCGGCGGCGATCTTTTCCCCCACCTATATGGCTTCCTGCCGTTTTCAGCCGTGCTGTGGGAAATGCCGCTTTTGATCGGCGTTGACGGCCAGCATGCCTTTCCGGAGAAAATGCCATGATCGGAACAGTGATGCGGCCGTTTTCGGCGCTGGCGTCGCGCAGTCTGTTCGTCTTCGATCCGGAAAAAGCTCACGGCCTGTCGGTCGCGGCGCTGAAAAGCGGTGTCGTGCCGGCCTGCAGCCTCAAGGCCGATCCGCGGCTCGCCCAGACGATCGCCGGCATCCGCTTCGAAAACCCGATCGGGCTTGCCGCCGGCTATGACAAGAATGCCGAAGTGCCGGATGCGGTCCTGAAGCTCGGCTTCGGCTTCACCGAAATCGGAACCGTCACGCCGAAGCCGCAGGCCGGCAACGACAAGCCGCGCATTTTCCGGCTGGTCGAGGATCGCGGCATCATCAACCGGCTCGGCTTCAACAACGAGGGCCACGAGGCGGCGTTCCAGCGACTTTCGGCCCGTAGAGGCGCAAGCGGCATCGTGGGCGTCAATATCGGTGCCAACAAGGATGCGCAGGACCGTATCGCCGATTACGTCGCCGGTATCCGCAAATTCTACGGCCTTGCCACCTATTTCACAGCCAATATCTCGTCGCCCAACACGCCCGGCCTGCGCGACCTGCAGGCGCGCGACAGTCTGAAGGCACTGCTCGAGGCAATCCTGTCCGTGCGTGACGAAGAGGCGACCCGCCATGGCCGTTCCGTGCCGATCTTCCTGAAAATCGCGCCGGATCTGACCGAAGAGGGAATGGACGACGTCGCGGCAGAAGCGACGTCCCATGCTCTGGATGGTCTGATCGTCTCCAACACGACACTGGCGCGTGACGGTCTGCGCAACCAGACCCAGGCGAAAGAAGCGGGCGGCCTTTCCGGCGCGCCGCTGTTTTCACGCTCCACGACCGTGCTTGCCAAGATGCGCCAGCGGGTCGGCAAGGATCTGCCGATCATCGGCGTCGGCGGTGTGGGAAGTGCGGCGCAAGCGCTCGAAAAGATCCGCGCCGGAGCCGATCTCGTTCAGGTCTATTCCTGCATGGTCTATGAAGGGCCGGGCCTGCCATCCGCAATCGTCCGCGGCTTGTCGTCTCTGCTTGACCAGGAAAAGGTCACCTCGATCCGCGATCTGCGCGACACGCATCTCGACCAATGGGCGGCCAAAAGCCTCTAGCCGCCGGCTTCGATCAGTTGGAAAGCACCATCGCCCAGTACAGCCGTCCGTCGCTTGCGCGGGCGGCGGCAACGCCGAGGCTCTTGTAGCTGCCCAGCATGTTGCGCAAGTGTTTCGGCGAGTCGATCCAGGCCTGGACCGCGTCGCCGACATCATGCTGGCCAGCCGCAATGTTTTCCGCCGCTGGCAGCGCCACCTCGCTCTTTCGCATCCGGTCGCCGAAATCGTCCCCGAAGCCGATCAGGTGCTTCATTTCCTTGGCCTTCGCCATTCGGACGGCCTGCCGCCCTGCTGCCAGTCGTGCCTGCTTGTCGAGGCCAAGAGACGAAAGGCCCGTTGCCTGGCGCAGCTTGTTGACGAGCGGAAGCGCCGCTTCCGTCTCGTCGACAGAACCCGGCGTCGGTGTCAGGACTGCTGTGGTGGAGCAGCCGGCAAGGAGAAGGCCGGTGCCGGCGAGCGCCAGAAAGGTGCGACGGGAGGGGAGAGACACCATCGACATTCAGCGGCGAATGCTCAGAAGCCGCAGCACGATGAAGACAGGCACCACGATGATCGCGCCGAGAAGGAGATAGTCTCCGACGCGTCCCAGTGCCTGGAAACCGTTGTACCAGAGGTCGAGGAAATAATAGCGGATGGTGTCGACGATATTGTCCGGCGTGAAGCCGAAGAACGCCAGCACGAAGCCTACGATCAGGCAGACGACGATCAGCTTGATGATCGTGCGGCCGATCGAATCGCCGAGGAACCTGTTCACGCCATCCGCCATCGTCGATCGTCTCCACCGTTGGAAAATTGGTTTGGGATTGCCATAGCCTTGCGGGAACAGTCCCGCAACCTGTCACATAGGCACTCTTCACTAGCCTCTCAAATACAACTTGAGTTTTTTTGTGGCCCGGGTGACAGGAGGGGCGAGGGGAATGGCGAGATGACGCAACTCCACCGTCGCCGTAATGCCCGCCGTAACTCCAGTGAAAGCCGTCACGCCATGAGCGCGATCCAGTTCTCTTCCGGTGACGTCATTGCCGACCGCCGTGCGGATTATGCCCGCATGCTGGCCGAGGGACAGGATTTCTCCGCAGCGGCGGAACTGATGGAGCAGGCACTTGAGCTCGTCCCCGCATGGGCCGCCGGATGGTTCAGGCTCGGCGAATACCGCGACAAGGCGGCACTCGCCAGTGCTGCCGACGCCTATCGCCGCGCGCTCGAGCTGCAGCCGGACGATATCTTCGGCGCCAGCCTGCGGCTCGCGCTGATCGGCGCCGGCGATGTCCCGGACCAGCCGCCCAGCCGCTATGTGGAGGGCCTGTTCGACGACTATGCCGACAGGTTCGATACGTCACTGGTGGAAAAGCTCAACTACTCGGTCCCGCAAAAGCTTGGCACGCTGGTTGCGCCCCATGGGCCGTTTGCGACCGTGGTCGATCTCGGCTGCGGCACCGGCCTGTTCGGCGCCGAGATCCGCGAAAAGGCAGGGCGCCTAGAAGGGTTCGACCTGTCTGCCAACATGCTGGCCAAGGCTGCGGAAAAACACCTCTACGATCACCTAGGGCAATCGGACCTCAGCCTTGAGGCAGCACAGTCCGGCCTGTTCGACACGCTTCCGCCCCACCGCGCCGACCTCGTCTCGGCAGCCGATGTGCTGATGTATCTCGGCTCGCTCGAAACCGTCTTTCCGCTGGTGACCGAGCTCCTGGCACCATCCGGCCTGTTCGCCTTCTCGGTGGAAGATGCGGGCGAGGATGAGACGTTTGTGCTCAAGGATTCGCTCCGTTACGCCCATTCGGAAGTCTATATCGGCGGCCTGCTCGCGTATTACGGCTTCGTTCTCATCGCCGTCGAGCGGACGACCATTCGCATGGATGCCGGCAAACCCATCCACGGCATACTGTTTCTGTCGCGAAAGACCGGGTAAGCCTTCACTTTGTTGTTATTTCGAAAGGCCGTCGGCGGGCGCAGCGATGTCGCTTGATGAAGCTGCTATCGCGGTGCACAATCGCCAAAAATCTAGGGGAATAGCGTGGCCGACGAACAGGTTGCAGCAAGGCGCCGTATGGGTTTCTACAGCCTTGATCCGGCACGCCATACGATGCTGGAAGATGCGCAGGGCCTGTTCATCAGCGCCATGGTCGCAGCCCTAGGTCTTTACCTGCTGAACCAGGTCGGGCTCCTCACCAGCGGCACGGCCGGCGTCGCCTTCCTGCTGCATTATGCGTTCGACATTCCCTTCGGCGTCCTGTTCTTCGTCGTCAATCTGCCGTTCTACTACCTGTCCTTCAAGCGCCTCGGCCTCGGCTTTTCGGTCAAGACCTTTATCGCCATTGCCGGCGTTTCCGTCATTGCCGAGCTGGAGAAACGCTTTCTGGTGATCCAGTATCTCGATCCGTTCTGGGCAGCGCTGCTCGGCGGCATCCTGATCGGCTTCGGCCTTCTGGGCCTTTACCGGCACCGCGCCTCGCTTGGCGGCATCGGCATTCTCGCGATCTACATCCAGGACCGGTTCAAGATCCCGGCAGGGCTCGTCCAGCTGGGTTTCGATCTCTGCGTCATGGCCGCTGCCTTTTTCGTCGTCAGCCCGATGACCGTGGTCTGGTCGCTGCTGAGTGCTGTCGTGCTCAACCTGCTCTTGACCGTCAACCATCGCTCCGACCGCTATATTGCGGTGCGCTGATGGGAAAGGCGATCGACAAGACTAGCGTCGCAGACAAAAAGAGCCCCGTCGGCCTTTGGGCGTCCAGCTCGGAAAAACACTCGCTCATCGAAGATGTGCAGGCGATCCTTGCCGGTTCCATGCTGGCAGCGCTGGGCGTCGTGCTGCTGCAGGCCGCAAACCTTCTGATCGGCGGCACGGCAGGTATCGGCTTCCTGCTGCGCTACTCCGTCGATATCAGTTTTGGTGCCGCATTCTTCCTGCTCAACCTGCCCTTCTACTGGCTTGCCTACAGACGGCTCGGTCCGGTCTTCACGGTCAAGACCTTCTCCGCCGTCGCGGTCACGTCGGTGCTCACGGGCGTCCTGCCGAAGGTGATTACCATCAGCGCCATCGATCCGGTCATTGCCGCCCTGTTCGGCGGTCTCCTGATCGGATGCGGCATGCTGATCCTGTTTCGCCATCGCGCCTCGCTCGGCGGTTTCGGGATCCTCGCGCTCTACCTGCAGGACCGTCTCGGCTGGCGGGCCGGCTTCGTCCAGCTCGGGCTTGATTGCGTCGTGCTGGTCCTGTCCTTCCTCGTTGCCAGCCCCTTCGTCATCCTCTGCTCGGTCATCGCCGCGGTGACGCTGAACCTGACGCTTGCGATCAACCACCGCACCGATAGATATATCGTTCGGTAATGCTCTTCATTTTCGCCAGGTTCGTCTTACCTTAACGACGTGGATCTCGTCGAAAACCCAACGCCCGGCTCTGATGCTGTCGCTCTGCCCCGCCCGTTCCTCAAATGGTTCGCGGAAAAGGGCTGGTCTCCGCGCGCCCACCAGCTGGAACTTCTCGCCCGCGCCCAGGCCGGCGAAAACATGCTGCTGATCGCCCCGACCGGTGCCGGCAAGACGCTTGCGGGCTTCATGCCGTCGCTGACCGATCTGGTCATGCGTGGCAAGATCCCACCCGGCTCGGCCTTTACCGGTATCCACACGCTCTACATCTCGCCGCTCAAGGCCCTGACGGTCGATATTGAGCGAAACCTGATGAAGCCCGTCACCGAAATGGGGCTTGCCGTCACCGTCGAGAACCGCACCGGCGACACACCACAGTCGAAGCGCCAGCGCCAGAAGCTCAATCCGCCCGATATTCTGCTGACCACGCCCGAACAGGTGTCGCTGCTGCTCGCCAACAAGGAAGCGGAGCGTTTCTTCAAGGACCTGAAATACGTCGTCCTCGACGAGCTGCATTCACTGGTCACCTCCAAGCGCGGCCATCTCCTGTCGCTCGCCCTCGGGCGCCTGCGCCGCCATGCCCCGACCATGCAGACGATCGGGCTGTCGGCAACCGTGGCCGATCCGATGGATCTCCAGCGCTGGCTGGTGCCGCAGGGCGAAAACCCGGCCCCACCCGCGGGCCTCGTCCATGTAACGGGGGGTGCCGCACCCGACATCACCATTCTCGACACCGAAAACCGCATCCCCTGGGGCGGCCATGTCTCGGCCTATGCCATTCCGGACGTCTACCGCGAGATCAGGCGCCATGCGACGACGCTGATTTTCGTCAACACCCGCTTCCAGGCGGAATTCCTGTTCCAGGCCCTATGGACCATCAACGACGACAATCTTCCGATCGCGCTTCACCACGGTTCGCTCGATGCCGGCCAGCGCCGCAAGGTGGAAGCGGCGATGTCCGAAAACAAGCTGCGGGCCGTCGTTGCCACCTCGACGCTCGACATGGGCATCGACTGGGGCGATATCGATCTCGTCCTCCATATCGGCGCGCCCAAGGGTGCCTCGCGTCTCGCCCAGCGCATCGGCCGCGCCAATCACCGCATGGACGAACCCTCGAAGGCGATCCTCGTGCCCGGCAACCGGTTCGAGGTGATGGAATGCCAGGCGGCGCTCGATGCCAATTACCTGGGCGCGCAGGATACGCCGCCGGTCGGCGAGGGTGCGCTCGATGTTCTCGCCCAGCATGTCCTCGGCATGGCCTGCGCCGAGCCGTTCAATCCGCTCGAGCTCTATGACGAGATCATCTCGGCCTCTCCCTATGCCGGCCTTTCCTGGGAAATGTTCGAACGGATCGTCGATTTCGTCGCGACCGGCGGCTATGCCCTGCGCGCCTATGAGCGTTACGCCAAGATCCGCAAGACGGAGGAGGGCCGCTGGCGGGTATCCAATCCGCAGGTGGCGCAGCAATACCGCCTCAACCTCGGCACCATCGTCGAGGCGACCGAGCTCAGTGTCCGCCTCGTCAAGCGCAATGCCAAGGGCGCGGTCGGCCGCGGCGGCATGACGCTCGGCAAGGTGGAGGAGCAGTTCCTGGAACAGCTCGTGCCCGGCGATACGTTTCTATTTGCCGGCAAGGTGCTGCGGTTTGAAACCATCCGCGAAAACGAATGTCTGGTGTCGAACACCTATTCCACCGATCCCATGATCCCGACCTATGCGGGCGCAAAATTCCCGCTCACCACCTATCTTGCCGATCAGGTGCGCGCCATGCTGGCGGATCCGGAACGCTGGAAGGTCTTGCCGGATCAGGTACGCGACTGGCTGGCGATCCAGAAGGAGCGCTCCATCCTGCCGCGCCGCGACGAGTTGCTGATCGAGACGTTTCCGCGCGGCAAACGCTTCTTCATGATCGCCTACTGCTTCGAAGGGCGGCTCGCCCACCAGACGCTCGGCATGCTTCTCACGCGCCGGCTGGAGCGCGCAGGCGCAAGACCGCTCGGCTTCGTCGCCACCGATTATTCGCTGGCAGTCTATGGCCTCAGCGACATGGGTGCGATGATCGCGGACGGCAGCCTCAGCCTTTCTGATCTGTTCGACGAGGACATGCTGGGCGACGATCTCGAAACCTGGCTTGCGGAAAGCTATCTTCTGAAACGGACCTTCCGCAATTGCGCCGTGATTTCCGGATTGATCGAGCGGCGTCATCCGGGCAAGGAAAAGACCGGCCGGCAGGTCACGGTCTCGACCGATCTGATCTATGACGTGCTGCGCAGCCACGAGCCCGATCACGTTCTTTTGGAAGCGACACGCCGCGATGCGGCAACCGGGCTTTTGGATATTGGCCGGCTAGGAGATATGCTGGCACGAATCAAAGGGCATATCACCCACCGAGCCCTCGATCGCGTTTCGCCGCTGGCGGTACCGATCATGCTGGAAATCGGCCGGGAAACGGTGCCGGGCGAAGCGCAGGACGTGGTGTTGGCCGAGGCCGCAGACGAATTGATCTCCGAGGCGATGGGGTAAGGCTTTATTCGCGACGCTAGCCCGGACAAAGGCCCGGCGCGGGGATAAAAGGCTTTGCACCGCAAGACAGGAAAGACCGAAAGACATTGCTGCACCGCCTGCGCCTCGCCGCTCAATCCAGCACGATGACCCCGGCCGCTACCGGCGCGGAAGAGATCGTTGTCCATGGCGTCGCGGCTGTCTGCGATCCGCTCGGCGGCCTCTATCTGCCGGCAACCGGCATGCTCGTCGTGTCCGACCTGCATCTGGAAAAAGGCGCTGCCTTTGCAAGGCGCGGCATGATGCTGCCGCCCTACGATACGATCGCCACTCTCAACATCCTCGCCGCCGTCATTGCCCGCTACGATCCGAAAGTGGTCGTGTCGCTCGGCGACAATTTCCATGATCGCCGCGGCTCGGAATACCTGCCGGCAAACCTGCGCACGATGATCGCAGACATGGCGCGCGGCCGCGACTGGATCTGGATCAACGGCAACCACGATCCGGACGGAACGATCGACCTGCCGGGCACCTGC
The DNA here is from genome assembly GCF_001423425.1 of Rhizobium sp. Leaf306. Taxonomy (GTDB): domain Bacteria; phylum Pseudomonadota; class Alphaproteobacteria; order Rhizobiales; family Rhizobiaceae; genus Neorhizobium; species Neorhizobium soli. The sequence goes on along the minus strand of NZ_LMNX01000001.1, from coordinate 920,344 downwards.
ACCGACGAACTCATCTATGGCGACCTCGTCTTCCGCCATGAACCGAGCCTCGCTGCCGGCCCGAACGGCGTCAAGGGTGAGGTCGCAGGCCATCTCCACCCGTCCGCCACGGTCCGCCGCCGCGAAAAATCCGTCCGCCGTCCGTGCTTTGCCAGTGACGGCCACCGCCTCCTCATGCCCGCCTTCGGTGTTCTCGCCGGCGGCCTCGACCTCAATCACAAGGCGATGCACGGCATATTCGACCGCGAAACCCTGGTCGCCCACCTCCTCGGCCGCGACCGCATCTATTCCGTCCGCTACGGCAATTTGCTGGGCTGATCGCTCCAGGGATCAACCCCCTCCTTCAGCCACCGCAGTGTGTCGGTCCAGAACTCCTCCCTGTGGCGCGCGTGGAACAGGCCGAAATGCCCGATCCGTGAGTGCCCGTAGACCGCGGGCTCCAGCAGAACCTCCGTCCGTTCGGCGCCGGTATAATAGGCAAGGCTTCGGCGAATAGCTGCCACGCTGCCGATGTCGTCGTCCGCAACGGCAATGGCCAGGATGGGTGCCGTGACCGCCGCAAACCGGCGCAGAACCTCGTCGCGCTCGCCGACCGGATGGGTCATCTCCATCCGGGCCCCACGAAAGCTCCACTCGTTGGCAACGCCCGCCGGCAGGTCTTCGAGCCAGCCGAGCCGCTTGCCCGGGAAATAGCCGAATGCAGCGGTGAGCACCGGCATCACGACATGCCACTTGAAAAACAGCCGGGCGCGGTGCCCCGGCGCATAATCGCGCCAGTAGGCGTATTGCGCGCCCACCGTCAGCATCCGGTCGATCCGTGCCCCGTTCGGAGATAGGCCGGGCAGATAGCCGCCGATACTGTGGCCAACCACCTGCAGCGGTTGATCCGGCCGCCTGTCGTGCATGAACCGAAGCGCTGCGTCGAAATCCTGCTCGCCCCAGTCCCGCCAGCGATAGCCGCAGCCCTGAAGGCTCGCCGGTCGCGACAGTCCGATGCCGCGATAATCGTAGGTCAGCACATCGAAGCCGTGCCTCGTTAGAAACTCTGCATAATAGTGATAGTAGCGGGCAAGGACGCCGGTTGCCGGGTTGATGACGACACTGGCAAGCGGCGGCCCCGATGCTGGCCAGATGTGACCGCCGAGCACCACCCCGTCCTGGCAGGTGATCGTCATCGGTTCACCTGTCGGACGTGGTGTGTCCTGCGTCAGCGTCATCCCATTCTCCCTTCGCCGAAGGGAGAATACAGCCCGGTTTTTGGTGCGCAATTGGCCGAAAGGCCAAGGCGGTTCCGCGCCTCTAGCGTGGCAGTTTTGCGAACCCCTTGGCGAGGATCGGGCCGGTCGGGCGGCCGGTCGGGGAGCCGCCGGCTTGTTCGAGGGTGATCTCGTAGAGCTGGGTATCCTGGGGTCTCGGCAGCGCAGGGCCGTGCAGCGTTGCGGAATGCGCGCCTTCCAAAAGACCGAGCGACATCGGCCCCATGTCACGCGAGGGCAGCGTCCAGACCTGCATCGTCTTGTCTTGCGGCACCGTAAAGTCGCTGAGCAGTCTGACACTTGCCGTGTCGTTGCCAAAATCCTCGACCACGGCCTGGATTTCGCCGGCCTCGTTGAGGAGCACGGCCACCACCAGCGGCTCGTTCACCCGGGTGACGCTCCAGACCAGACCACCGGCAAGGATCAGCGAAGCCGCGATCGCGGAGATCGCGGTTGCCCGCCAGCCGGAGCGGCTGTTGTCGTTGCCGGCGAGAGGCAGTCTCGGCGAAACCGACGCGAGAGACGGGGCAGCGGCGCCCGGTTGCTCCGGCAGACGGGAAGAGATCGCGTCCCACAGCGCCGAGGATACCGGAGCCGGCTCGACGCTGGTGTCGAGCGGCAGGAACCGCTCGCGTGCCCTGGCGACTGCTTCGGCAAGGCCGCCGTCGCGCTCGATGGCGGCTTCGACCTCGGCAGCCTCAGCCGCATCGAGAAGACCCAGAACATAGTCATCGGCGATGGCCGGAAAGTCTCTTTCCTCGATCCTCATGCCATGCACTCCCGCAACGAGGAAAGTCCGCGCCGGATCCACGATTTTGCCGTTCCAAGCGGAAGCTTGAGACGTCCGGCGATTTCGCCATGCGTGTATCCGCCGACATAGGCCATCAGGATGCCGCGTCGCTTGATCTCGTCGAGCGAGCCGAGGCACTCGTGCAGGCGGCTGTTGCGGTCGAGCCTGTGGAAGGAGGCCATGATCTGGTCCAGTTGCTCGCCGTCCTGCAGCGTCTCGAGCCTATCTTCGCCGACCAGATCCTCACGCTTGCCGTCGCGCAACAGATTGAGTGCGCGGTTGCGCACGATCGCGTAGATCCAGCCGCGCGCCGATCCGCGGTCGGGGGAATATTGATGCGCATGGGTCCAGATGCGGATGAAGGCTTCCTGCACCACTTCTTCCGCCAGTTCCCGCCGCCGCACGATCCGCTGCGCAACAGCCACCAGCCGGCCGGCCTCGTCGTCGAAGATGCGGCGCAAGCCCTGACGGTCGCCCGCAGCGCAGGCGGCAAGGGCCATCTCGAGATCGTGTGTTTGGTCGGTCACCAGGGCCAAGCCGCTCTCTCCCCATGCGCGTTCGCAGGAACGCGAATATTGTCTCTGTGCTGTTGCCACGGCGGGCATGGGCTCGTCCAGTCTCGAAAGGTTTACCGGCTGCAAAGTCGCCTTCGAACTTAAGGACACGCCAACCCGGAAAATGGATGCAGCGAAAAAATATTTTCGTCTGCTGCATCCAAACGTATCCTCCCGTGTGTCTCCCTTCTGAGAGCATCGGAAAGGCCATGCGCCGACATGCTCTCGTCAAAGGTTTCAACGGGAGAACAGACACCATGAAGACCCTTCGCCACGCTCTGATCGCATCCTCGATCCTCGCAGCTTCAGCCGTCACGGGCGCAGTTGACGCCTCCGCCGCCCCGGTCCTCGGTCTTACCGGCGACAAGACGCTGGTAATGTTCGACACGGCAAAGCCTGAAGTCACCAAGACGATGGAAGTCACCGGCGTCACCAAGCTGGTTGGCATTGATTTCCGCCCGGGCAACAAGACCGTGATCGGCGTCACGCCGGAACACGCGATCGTCTCGATCAATCTCGAAACCGGTGCCGCCACCGAAGTCGCCAAGATGGACAAGATGCTGACCATGTCGGACGCTCCGGTCGTGGTCGATTTCAACCCGATGGCGGACCGCCTGCGGTTCATGACCGGCACCACCAACCACCGCGTCCATCCGGATACGGGCGCCGTCACGGTCGATGGGACGCTCGCCTTCGAAGAGGGGGACATGCACAAGGGCGAGGCCCCGAACATCGTCGCCGCGGCCTATACCAATTCGATCGGCAAGCCCGAGAAGACCGCGATGTACAACATCGATGCCACGATCGGCGCGCTGATCCAGCAGACCAAGCCGAACGACGGTACCCTGAAGGCAATCGGCAAGCTCGGTCTCAAGGACAAGCCTGCGACCTACGCCTTCGATATTCAGGGTGAAGACGGCGGCAAGAACACCGCCTATCTCGCAGCCGGAAAGATGCTCTACACGGTCAACCTGGAAACGGGCGCTGCGACCGAAGTCGGTACAATCTCCGGCGTCGAGACTGATGTACGTGACATCGCGGTTCTGCCTGCTATGTAATGCCACCGGCGGGGCGGACCACAGCGGTTCCGCCCCGCCGACTCAAACGATGCGTGCCGCCTAGATCTCGCCCGAGATCTCCCGGCGCCTGCGGTCCAGCTCTTCCGTGTAGCGCCGCAGCGTATGACTTTCCGAAAGCTGGCCGATCACCTTGCGCTCGATCTGGTTGTTGACCACGGCCAGCGCTTCCGTCTCCGTCTTGTCGAACATCGCCGCTGCCTGCTTGGCATTCATGCTGCGCAGGAGAACGTCGTTCTTGAAGCGGATGAAATCGGCAAGCTGCGGCTTTTCCTCGCCGCCTTCGGTCGCCGCCGAATAGATTTCCGGCGTCAGCACCATGCCGATATATTTTTCGTCTTCGCCGACCATGATCACGCGCTGGGTTGATCCAAGCGGAAACTCCTTGCGAAAATCCTCGAGCGTCATGGATGCCGGTGCCGTCTTCACGTCGGCGCGCATCAGCTTGTCGACGGTAAGGTTGCGGATCCACCCGACGTCATGGGCGCTGCGGATGCTTTCACCACGCAGGTGAAAACGCCATGTCGCAAACGAGTAGCCGAATGTGGTGCGCACCACGACGGAAGAGGTGATGACCGCGGCAAGCGCCAGCGCCGTGATCGGAAAGTCACCGGTCACTTCGAGCGCCAGGAAGGTCATGGTCAACGGTCCGCCGATCACGGCAACGGCCATCGCGCTCATTCCGACCACGGCATAGATGACTGGCGTCAGCGTCGCATTGGCGAAGATGTAGGGTGTCGAATAGGCAAACAGCTTGCCGATCAGCGCACCGAGAAACAGCGAGGCAAAGAATAAGCCGCCACGGAAACCGGCGCCGATGGTAATGGCCGAAGCGACGGATTTCAGCAGAAGCAGGCCCAGCACCGCGCCAATCGCCATATTCTGGTTGAGGCTCGCATGCAGCGCGCCGTGACCGGCCGAAAGCACCTGCGTATCGATCAGCGCCAGCAGGCCCACCGCAAGTCCTCCGATCGCCGGCCGGAAGGCGGACGAGATGGAACTGGCGCGCGCCAGTTCCTCGACCTTGGTCACGCCCTGCATGAGCAGGATGCCGCCGCCGGCACAGACGATGCCCAGCACCACCGCCGGCAGGTAATCGGCGGGCACGACGGTGCCGATCTTGCCGATATCGATCATGAAGGCATCGCCGACGAAAAGCCGGGTGACGAAGGTTGCCGCAAGCGCCGCAACGACGACGGGCGCGAGGCTCACGATCGTGTAGGTGCCGATGATCAGCTCGAACGCGTAGAAGGCGCCGGTCAGCGGTGCGTTGAAGGCGGATGCGATGGCACCGGCAGCACCGCAGCCAACCAGCACGCGCAGATCCGTTCGCCGCAACTGCACCAATGACCCGATCTTCGACGCAATGCCGGAGGACAGCTGCGTATAGCCGGCCTCAAGCCCGATCGAGGTGCCGAAGCCGTTGGAGATCAGGTTCTGCACCGCGACGATGATGCTGTCGGTCAGTGACAGGCGACCGCCATGCAGCGCATTGGCCTCAATCGGGTCGACCATCGGCTTTTTACGCCACTTGCGCAGGATCAGGTACAGCAGGCCCATCACGACACCGCCGGCAACCGGCGCCAAAAGCACCGTCGTCGGCTCGAGAAACGCTGCCGAGCTTAAGCGCTCGGTGCTGCCGATCTTGAAGATCAGGACATGCAGCGCGTGCGAGATAAAACTCATCGCAGCGACCGCGAGGCCGGCGAGAACCCCGACAACGCCTGCGATCAGGATCAGGCCGAATTCGCTGCGCCTGATGACTGCGCGCAGTTCGGACGGCCGAAGCAGCGGACGGAGGAGGGACAGGGAAGCCAAAAGGCGTGCGGCGATCCGGCGGAACATGCTGACGCTTTGCATTGGAACTGTATGTTGCGCCCTAACTAGGGCGTGAGGAGAGGATTGGAAACCGTTCCGGCGAATTTGTTAGACGATCAGTCCTTGCGGAAGATGATGCTCGCGCCCCATCCGGTCACGACAGCGATCAACACGCAGAACAGACCGTAGGCGATCGGACGCTCGTGGGCTGCATCGGTGATCGCCTGCTCCAGGCCGGTCTTGACCACGCGCAACGGCATCTCCCGCTGAAAGATCAGGTCGCCGCTCTTGAACAGATAGGCGTGGACCATGTGCACGCCATCGGGCACGTTGGCTGGAAGCCGCAAGGAGGCTCGGAACAGGCTGGACGAGACGAAGCGCACGCCGCTCGTGTCGCGCTGGTAAAGCCCGCTGTTGAGCTTCTGCCGGCGATAGGCCTCGCGGAAATCGCTGATCAGACCGGAATTCGGAATGTAGCCGGTGGGGTTGAGAGGCAGGTGTTCGATGCCGACCCCGATATTGTTGAAGGACGGCGCCTGGTGATCGAGGTCGTTCAGCTGGCGTGTGCTGGCGATCGAATAGCTCTCCGGCACCTGTTCGAACGTCATCGCCTGGGTGTTCATCCAGATCCCGAGCACGCGTTCCTTGCGCCGCACCGTGGCATAGTCGCGCGGACCTTCAAGCGTCACGACGATATCGTACTGACCGATCGCGAGCAGCAGCTCGTCCGGATTGGTAATGGCACCGAAGATGGTGAGGTCGGCGCCGCGGAAATCCGAGGTGATGGCAATCTCGCTCGACGATGCTCCGATCTCCAGCCCTTCCTTGATCGGCGAGGCCGTGTCGAACGGCGTCTGGGCCGCGACCTGCGTTGCCAGCGACAATCCGAATGAGAGAAGAAGAAGGAGGGAGAGGATCAGCCTGCGCATCAGTAGGACAGTCCTCCGACGGCCACCGAATAGACGTCACTCGGCGTTGCGATCAGGCCGATCGCAAGACGGATGCCGACGGCCAGAACCAGCAGCGCCAAAAGCGCGCGCAGCTGTTCGCCGCGCAGCTTCTGGCCGACGCGCACGCCGTACTGGGCGCCGATCACGCCGGCAATCATCAGGATCGTCGCAAGCACGATATCGACGGAGTAGTTCGTCGCCGCCTGAACCATCGTCGTATAGGCGGTGGTGAAGATGATCTGGAACAGAGAGGTGCCGACCACGACATTGGTTGGAATGCGCAGGAGATAGATCATCGCCGGCACCATGATGAAGCCGCCGCCGACACCCATGATGGAGGTGAGGACGCCGATCACGAAACCGAGCACCAGGATCGGAATGGCCGAGAGATAGATTTTCGACTTCTTGAAACGCATCTTGAAGGGCAGGCGGTGCACCCAGTTGTGCTGGCCCGGGCGTTTCAGCGGAAGCTGCTGGTTGTTCTTTGCCCGCCGCATGGCTCTGAGGCTCTCCTGCAGCATCAGCGCGCCGATCGTCGACAAAAGCACGACATAGAGAAGCGAGATGAACAGGTCGAGCTGGCCGATGCGCCGTAGCCAGGAAAAGATCCACACACCGACCGTCGCGCCGACAAGGCCCCCGGCCAGCAGCACCGTGCCCAGTTTCATATCCAGCGACCCGCGCCGGAAATGGGTGATCGCGCCCGAGATCGAGGAGGCAACGACCTGGTTGGCGCCGGTTGCGACGGCAACGACGGGCGGAATGTTGTAGAAAATCAGAAGCGGCGTGATCAGGAAGCCACCGCCGACGCCGAACATGCCGGACAGAAACCCGACAGCTGCACCCATGCCAAGGATGATGAAGATGTTCACCGAAAGCTCTGCAATCGGCAGGTAGACAGTCACGGCTGAACCTCGACACGTCGAAAAAGACAACGCCGTTGCAGGCGGCACGCATTCAAGATGGCCGTCGCTCTGGCTTTGGGGAACCCTTTCACAGACGCGATGAACCGCGCATGAAGGACACCCCGTCATGCGCTTGGCCTGCCGGGGTGTCAATTCGTGAATCCGCGGGGAAAACAGCAGCTTCAGCGTTTTCCAATGGGCGTGGCCGATAGTCCCCAGCCCGACCGGATTGGTCGTCTTACGGGTTGCTGGCTACTTGTTGCGTGCCAGCAATTCCCGAACCAGTGCGTCGTTGATGCGGCCGGAAGGCTCCTGGCCGATCGAGGACTGGAACGACTTGATTGCGCTTACCGTCTTGGCACCAAGCTTGCCGTCCGGCCGTCCGGCTTCAAAGCCGTTCTTGTTGAGGATCGCCTGGATGTTGCGGACGGCCTTTTCCATGTCAACAGATGCGGTGGTAAGACGCTTGCCGGCAGCCCATTCATCCGGAACAACAACGGCATTTGCCCGCGGCTCGGGTGTCATCACCTTCCAAAGGTCGACCTTGGCGCGGGCGCTTTCCAGCTGTTCCTCGCGCATGGCGTTGGCCACTTCGTCGCGCTTCTGGGCGGCGTCGTTGTCGCCTGCCTTTGCCGCAACGGCAAACCACTTGTAGCTCTCTTCCAGATCCTGCTTCACGCCGTTGCCGCGGGCAAACAGGATGGCAAGGTTGAACTGGCTGTCGGCCACACCGTGGTCGGCGGCCTGGGTGAACCACTTGACGGCCTGGGTGTAGTCAGGCTGGCCCGTGGCACCGGACGCGTAGAGAACGGCGAGGTTGTGCATGGCGCTGGCATTGCCGGCTTCGGCGGCCAGCTGATAGTAGCGAACGGCTTCACCGAGGTTGCGCTCGACGCCCGTTCCCTTTTCGAACATGTTCGCCATGCGGTACTGGGCAGGCGCAAGACCACGGTCGGCGGCAAGCTTGTACCAGGTTGCCGCCTCTGCGAGATCGGTCTTGACGCCACGTCCCTCGGTAAAGCGGGTGGCAATCTCGAACAGCGCGTTGGCATCGCCCGACGATGCGGCGTCGGCAAGCGATTTCGGCTCCAGGCCGACAGGCACGACGATCGGAGCCGGTGCCTCGATTTCCGCGGCAGCCGGCGCTTGTGCCGTGAAGCCGGCGTCTTCTGAAGGTGCCGGAGCAGCTTCGGCGGCCGGACGCATTGAAGCGAGGTCTCCGGCTGCGGGAACCGGATCGATCAGGTGGTTTGTCGCGGCGTCGGGCGCGACCGGAGGCGGCGTCGCTGCCACATCCTGTCCGTCACCATCGCTGGCTGCAGGGCTTTCGGCCGGGGCCTGAGCGGTGTCGACAGGAGCGGGAGCTTCGACTGGTGCGCTCGGAGCCTGCGCAGTCTCTTCCGGCACGGAGACCGGAGCCGGGGCTTCGAGGGCAGCCTGTTCGGGCGCGCTGTCGCTGCTTCCGGTCACGTTCTTGACCACCTGCATCGACATCATCACCAGCAGCACGGCGCCGACGGCCATCAGGATGGGGCGGCGATGCTGCGAAAACTTGGCAAACATGCCGGTCTTTTCGGACGGCGTGCCGGCAACCGACGTGGTCTGCGACTTGGTGGCTGAGCGAACGCTCTTGACTGCGTTGACCTGAGAGGGATCCGTCTCCTGTGCTGCGGCCTTGGCTGCACGACGGGCCGCGGCGATATAGTCAGCGCGGTCCGATTTGTCGGCCGTTCCGGGTTTCTCGCCACTGAAATCGCCGGCGGCCTGGCTGGCACGCACGCGCTCGAGGATCTTCTTGACGTCGGGAGCGCCCGAGCCCGGCTCCAGCAGGTCGTTTTCGCGGCCGGCTGGGAGAATGTCGGCTGGATCGATCGAAGGCGTTGGCTCTATGACGGTGCGGCCCGGCTTTTCGCCTGCATCGCGGGTGCCCGACTTGAAACGCTTCGAGAGGCCGGCCAGCAGACCGGGCTTGGCCGGCTCTTCCGGCGCGGCTGCAGGGGGCACGACGACCTCCTCGTTTTCGACGCGCGCATCTGCCAAAGCAACATTGCGGTCCTCGGCGCCGGCAAATTCCATCGCTGGAACGGACAGTTGCGCTGCGGCCGGCATCTTGGGATGGCGAAGCGGCTGGTCGGTCTGGGCTTCGCGACTGGCCGGCGCATCGCGATAGGCGGGCTCGAAACGGGCCGTGGAAATGCTGTCTTCCAGCGTGTCCAGACGATTGGCGATCTGCACCAGCGTTCCGTGCAAGGCTTCGAACGTCTGATGGCTGCGCGTTTCCGTGCCGCGGGTCAGTTCTTCAAGGTGGCGAAGATCGTCGGCGAGGGCCGAAAGGGCTGCCATGTCGCCGGACGCGACGGGCATGCCGCCGGCCCCGGTATTGCGCGAATAGGCTTCGACGACGGCTTCTGCGGCCTGCCGTGCGGCTTCCAGAATGTACTCGTCGTTGGTCGACATGTAGCTTTCGATTGCCGAGAACCGATGCTCGAAACCATCAGGTAGCGCAGTGACCGAAGATGTCTGCGGCTCGCTGATCAGGCTCGAAAGATGCGCAATCTGGTCTTCCAGGCTACGCAGGGCGTTTTCGTCGCCGCGCGGTGCGCTGGCTGCTTCGTCCAGTCGCATGGCGATGTCGGTCAGCCGGGTTTCCAACCGGTCGAAGGCCCGCTCGTCGGTGGCAGGCGCCGGGCGATATTCGATCTCGTCGATACGACGGGCGAGATCATCCAGCCGCTCGCCCAGCATGTCGTTGATCGAGTTGTGATCAAGACCATCGATCTTGCGCGAGATATCGGCGAGGTGGTCGGAAAGCTCGGTCTGATACGCGGGCTTCTGCGCCTGCGTCAGCATGACCGAAAGCTGGTCGAGCCGCTCTTCCAGCCGCATGGCGGCCTGCTCGTCGGAGAGTTCCTCGATCCGCGCGGTCAGCGCTTCGATCCGTCCGGACAGCATCTCGCTCGGATCGGCAGCAGCCTGGCTGATCTGATCGACCTGCTCTGCGATAGCGACGATCCGGCCGTCGAGCTTCTGCATGAAAGCCTGGTCGAGCGTGGCTGCAGCCGAAGCACGGCTGCCGGCGGCAACGGCGCGAGTGATTTCGTCGAGACGCTCGTCGAGAATGGTGAACTGCTCGGCAAGCAGTTCGTCGGATGGCTGCATGCGGCTGCCGAGTTGCTCCATCGCGGTCGCGATTGCAATCAGCTTCTGCTCCAGCGCGCGCAGCGCGGGGCTGTCGTTCATGCCGCCAAGCTGGGTCTTGATGTCGTCGATCCGGTAGGCGAGCTGCGAAACCTCGTCGCGCAGAAGCTCTGGCTCAAGCCCGTGGATTCGCTCTTCCAGCCCCTGCCAGCGGCTTTCCATGCGCTGCACGGAATCTTCGCGCGCCACGCCATCCATGACCTGGGCCATGACATTGCGCAGTTCCTCGAACTCGGCACGCAGGGCCTCCGCATCGGGAGAATTGCTGTAGCCCAGCTGACTAATGCTGTCGGCAAGACGGGAGAAATCGCCGCGCAGGTCTTCGGTGCCGCGATGATCTTCGGCGATCGAGCGGATCGAGCGGATTTCGGTTTGCAGTGCGCCCATCTCGCGGGCGACGCCTTCGGCGATGTCCTGCTTCAGTTCGTGACGCAAGCCGACCAGCGCTTCGGCGATTTCGCGCATGGAGGCGCCATCGGTCGCCTGCTGGCGGGTTTCCCGCATTTGCATATCGCGGCTGGCGACAGCCCGCTCGAAGCGGCTCGCAGAAACTTCGGTGGCAGTTGCCGCAACCGGTGCGGCGGGACGGCGCTCCTGGCTGGGACGATAGGCTTCCGGCGGCGTGATCTTTTCGCGGAGTGGTGATTGGACGGGTTGGCGGACCGGTTCGGCCGCATGCGACTGCTGTGCGCTTGCCATGCGCTCGCGGGCCGATCCCAGCATGCGCTGGCGCTCGCGGATTTCCGCCAGCGGGTCGGCAAAGCGAGGCGCCGCTGGCCTCTGCATCTGCGGGGGCTGCACGGACGCCGGTTTTTCGAGGCGCGGGTCGGAAGCGGGCTGGCGGCGTTCGCGCCCGGCGCCCGACATCAGATCCTCGATTCGGGCCTCCAGGCCCTCGATCGTACGGTTTAGGGCGTCAAGAGAGGAGCGTTCGCCCGGGCGGTTGGGATTCGATCGTGATCCGTTCATGTGCTCGCTCGCTTCCGCGTTTTACCTGCCGACGCTCGGTTTCAGCCTCATCCGCCGCCTATTGGCACCGGTGAATCACATCCATATTAGACATTTCTTACGCAAGGCTTGCCTTATGAAAGAACGACTCATTCGTTGGATGGATTTGACTGACCTCCCGTAGCCCCCACTATTTCCAGAAACGTAGTAAATAAATCGTTAATGTTCGTTAAGATCTTAACCTTTTTGCCACGATTCCGCATGTTTGCCCGGATGACACGGGTTTCGACGATGCTATCACTGTGATGCAGCGCGGCGGGCGCGACTTCCTCGGCAATGCAGGCGAAAGCACCTATTAGGTGATGCTAACGCCGGGTCAAAATCGGCTCGCGATATGAGCCTCCAACTGTTTGACGTTTACGCGAACGTCAATTAAGTAAGTGCAGGAGACGACGGGCTGCAATGCCCGGGAGGAAGCGTCAGGCTAATCTGGAGGATGGATAACGATGCCCGTCTATAAGGCACCGGTAAACGATACACTTTTCGTTCTGAATGATGTGCTCGGCTTGGAGCGTTACGGCAACCTGCAGGGTTTTGCCGATGCGACGCCCGACATGATCGAGGCGATCATCGGCGAGGCGGCGAAAGTGGCCGAAGAGGCCCTGTTCCCGATCAACCTTTCCGGCGACCGGGAAGGCTGCACCCGCAACGACGACGGCACTGTTTTGGTGCCCAACGGCTTCAAGCAGGCCTATGACCAGTATGTCCAGGGCGGCTGGATCGGCCTGGCCGTACCGGAAGAGTTCGGCGGCCAGGGCCTGCCCTACACACTGCATGCCGCCGTCGGCGAATACATGTCGTCGGCCAACATGTCGCTGATGATGTATCCCGGCCTGACGCAAGGGGCGATCGCCGCCATCCTAGTCCACGGCACGGACGAGCAGAAGGCCACCTATCTGCCCAACATGGTCGGCGGTAGTTGGTCGGGCACCATGAACCTCACCGAGCCCCATTGCGGCACGGATCTCGGTCTGCTGCGCACCAAGGCGGTGCCGCAGGATGATGGCTCCTACAAAATCTCCGGTCAGAAGATCTTTATCTCCGCCGGTGAACACTCGATGACCGACAATATCGTGCATCTGGTTCTCGCGCGGATCGAGGGCGCGCCTGAAGGCACCAAGGGCATCTCGCTGTTCATCGTGCCGAAGTTCATGGTGGGCGATGACGGTTCGCTCGGAGCCCGCAACGGCGTCAGCTGCGGTGCGCTCGAAGAGAAGATGGGCATCCACGGCAACTCCACCTGCGTCATGAACTATGACGATGCCACGGGCTATCTGATCGGTGCCGAGAACAAGGGTCTCTCGGCCATGTTCGTGATGATGAACGAAGCCCGCCTCGGTGTTGGCCTCCAGGGCCTGTCGATCGCGGAAACCGCCTATCAGAACGCCGTCGCCTATGCCAACGAGCGTATCCAGGGCCGTTCGCTTTCGGGCGCGAAAGCGCCGGATAAGAAGGCTGACCCTATCATCGTCCATCCGGATATCCGCCGCTCGCTGATGACCATCAAGGCCTTCAACGAGGCCGGCCGCGCCTTCGTTTTGTGGACGGCGCTGAAATCCGATATCGCCCATCGCTCGCAGGACGAAGCGGAACGCCAGAACGCCGACGATCTCCTCGGGCTTGCCACGCCGATCCTCAAGGGCGTGCTGACCGACAAGGGCTTTGATCACGCGGTGATTGCCCAGCAGGTCTTCGGCGGCCACGGCTATATCGAAGAATGGGGCATGAGCCAGTATGTCCGCGATGCCCGCATCGCGATGATCTACGAAGGCGCCAACGGCATCCAGGCGCTCGATCTGGTTGGCCGCAAGCTGGCGCTTAACGGCGGCCGCGCCGTCATGGCCATGTTCAAGGAAATCGGTGATTTCTGCGAGGAAAACCGCGGCGACGAGGCGATGGTTCTCTACACCAAGGGCCTCAAGAAGGGTCTGAACGACCTGCAGGCCTCGACCATGTGGTTCATGCAGAACGCCATGGCCAAGCCCGACAATGCTGGCGCCGGTTCGACCGACTACATGCACCTGTTCGGCCTCGTCACACTCGGTTACATGTGGGCAAAGATGGCAAAGGCCGCGCAGACCGCATTGGCCGCCGGTGACCCGCGCGAAGACTACTTGAAAGCAAAGCTCGTCACGGCGAAGTTCTATATGGAGCGTATCATGCCGGAAACCGCGCTGCGCAAGGTGCGCATCGAGGCCGGCGCAGACACCATGATGGAACTGGCCGCCGAGGCGTTCTAAGCGTTGGCTACCCCCTCTGGCCTGCCGGCCATCTCCCCCTAGAAGGGGGGAGAAAATGTGTGGCGACCGCTCGTCCCGATTGAACATCGGCGGCGCGGCGGGATAAGCCCTCCTCCTTGTGGGGAGGGTTTGGGAGGGGTCTTCTCTCCCGCAGTGAAACAAAGGCAATGTAATTTGCCACCAAGGGAGATGACACCATGACCGAAGTCTTCATTTACGATCACGTGCGCACGCCGCGCGGTCGCGGCAAGAAGGACGGCTCGTTGCACGAAGTGCCGGCTGTCCGTCTCGCGGCAAAGACCCTCGAAGCCATCCGTGATCGCAACGGGCTCGATACGGAAACCGTCGACGACATCATCATGGGTTGCGTCGATCCGGTCATGGATAGCGGCGCCGTCATCCCCAAGGCCGCAGCCTTCGAAGCGGGATATTCGACCCGGGCACCCGGCATGCAGATCTCCCGTTTCTGCGCATCGGGCCTTGATGCCGTCAATTTCGGCGCCGGTAAGATCGCAGCCGGATCCGACGACATCGTCATTGCCGGCGGTGTCGAATCGATGTCGCGCGTCGGCATGGGCATGTCCGGTGGCGCCTGGTACATGGACCCTTCGGTCAACTTCCCGTCCTACTTCATGCCGCAGGGCGTCTCGGCCGATCTGATCGCGACGAAATACGGGTTCTCCCGCGATGACGTCGATGCCTATGCCGTCGAAAGCCAGAAGCGCGCCGGAAAAGCCTGGGATGCCGGCTACTTCAAGAACTCGGTGATCCCGGTCAAGGATCAGAACGGCCTGACCATTCTCGACCGCGACGAGCATATGCGGCCCACAACCGACATGCAGGCGCTGGCCTCGCTCAATGCCTCGTTCCAGATGCCCGGCGAAATGGGCGGTTTCGAAGCTGTCGGCATCCAGGCACATCCGGAAATCGAAAAGATCAATTACGTCCACCACGCCGGCAATTCGTCTGGCATCGTCGATGGCGCTGCAGCCGTCCTGATCGGCTCCAAGGCCGGCGGCGAAAGCATGGGCATCAAGCCGCGCGCCCGTATCCGCGCGTTCGCAAACATCGGCTCCGACCCGGCGCTGATGCTGACCGGCCCAGTCGACGTCACCGAAAAGCTGCTGGCCCGCACCGGCATGACGATTGCCGATATCGACCTGTTCGAACTCAACGAGGCCTTTGCCGCCGTCGTGCTGCGCTACATGCAGGCGTTCGACATTTCCCACGACATCATCAACGTCAATGGCGGCGCGATTGCCATGGGTCACCCGCTCGGTGCCACCGGCGCGATGATCCTCGGCACCGTCCTCGACGAACTGGAACGCCGCGATCTCAACACCGCATTGGTCACGCTCTGCATCGGCGCCGGCATGGGCACCGCGACCGTCATCGAGAGGGTCTGATCGTGAGCTTCAATACGGGTACAATCGAAGACGAATTTGCGCATGTTGACGACCACTGGTCTCCACGCGTCATTGCCGATCTCAACGGACAGAGCGTGAAGGTCGCGAAGGTCAAGGATCATCTGACCTGGCATTCGCATCGCGACGAGGACGAACTGTTCCTCATCTGGAAGGGCGAACTCACGATCGAATATCGGGACCGGCCGCATGTTCATATGAAGGCAGGCGACTTCCATGTCGTTCCGAAGGGCGTCGAGCACAATCCGGTCGCGGCCGATGAGTGCTGGATACTCTTGTTCGAGCCGTCCGAGACGAAGCACACCGGCGATGTCGTGGTCGAAAAGACCAGGACGTTGGAAACCCAGCGCAGCCATTTGTCGGCCTGATAGGGGAGGAACCCAATGACCTACACCAACTTCACCATCGAAACCGACGCCGACGGCATTGCTGTCGTGACCTGGGACATGCCGGGCAAGTCGATGAACGTCTTTACCGCCGAGGTGTTGGAAGAACTCGACGCGATCCTGAAGGCAACGGTCGCGGATGCCGCGATCAAGGGCGTCGTCTTTACCAGCGGCAAATCCTCGTTTTCCGGCGGTGCCGACCTCACCATGATCCGCGGCATGTTCTCCATGCTGCAGGAAGCGACCGCACAGGACCCGGTTACCGCCAAGCAGAAGCTGTTCGAGGTTGCAGGGCAAATGACCTGGCTGTTCCGCGCCATCGAAACCAATGGCAAGCCCTGGGTATCGGCCATCAACGGCACCTGCATGGGCGGCGCTCTCGAGCTGTCGCTGGCCTGCCACGGTCGCGTCGTCGCCAATTCCAAGTCGGTCAAGCTCGCGCTGCCTGAAGTCAAGGTCGGCATCTTTCCAGGCGCCGGCGGCACGCAGCGTGTCTCACGCCTGACCGATGCCCAGTCCGCCCTGCAAATGATGACGACCGGTCAGACGCTGACGCCGCAACGCGCCAAGGCGATGGGTCTCGTGCATCAGGTCGTCGAACCCGATCAGCTCGTGACCGCTGCAAAGCAGATGATCAAGGATGGTTTGAAGCCCGTCGCTCCGTGGGACGAAAAGGGCTTCAAGGCACCCGGCGGCGGGGTCTGGACGCCACAGGCTGCCCAGCTCTTCCCGGCGGCTCCCGCCATCCTGCGCCGTGAGACGGCAGGCAACTATCCGGGCGCGCTCGCCATCCTCAAATGCGTCTATGAGGGTCTTCAACTGCCCTTCGATACGGCGCTCAAGGTCGAGCAGCGCTATTTCACGCAGATCCTCGGCACGACCGAAGCCTTCTCGATGATCCGCTCGCTGTTCATCTCGATGCAGGAACTGGGCAAGGGCGCCCGTCGTCCGGCAGGCGTTCCAAAAAGCGAATTCAAGAAGGTCGGCGTGGTCGGCGCCGGCTTCATGGGTGCCTCGATCGCTTATGTGACCGCTGCCGCCGGCATTCCCGTCGTGCTGATCGACCAGAGCCAGGAAGCAGCCGACAAGGGCAAGGCCGTCTCCGAAAAGCTGGTATCCGACAGCGTCGCCAAGGGTCGCCTGACGAAGGAGGAGGGCGAAAAGCTCCTCTCGCTCGTCACCGCCACGCCGGACTATTCGACACTTGCAGATGCCGATCTCGTCATCGAGGCGGTGTTCGAAGACCGCAAGGTCAAGAAGGCCGTGATCGAGGCGGTCGAAGCGGTTATTCCGGAAACCACGATCTTCGCGTCGAACACCTCCACCCTTCCGATCTCGGGCCTCGCGGAAAACTCCAAGCGTCCGGACCAGTTCGTCGGCGTGCATTTCTTCTCGCCGGTCGAAAAGATGATGCTGACCGAAGTCATCCTGGGCGAAAAGACGGGCGACAGGGCACTTGCCGTGGCGCTGGATTTCGTCGGCAAGATCAAGAAGACGCCCATCGTCGTCAACGACACGAGAGGCTTCTTCGTCAACCGCTGCGTCTTCCGCTATATCAACGAAGCCTATGACATGCTGGCCGAAGGCGTGCCGGCAGCCATGATCGAGAATGCCGCCAAGATGGCCGGCATGCCGGTCGGCCCGCTGTCTCTTAACGATGAAGTGGCCGTCGATCTCAGCCAGAAGATCATGAAGGCCTCGATCGCCGATCTCGGCCCCAACTCGGTCAAGCCGGAACACATGGCGCTGATCGACAACATGGTCGATGTGCTCGATCGCCGCGGCCGCAAGAACGGCAAGGGCTTCTACGACTACCCCGCCAAGCCCGCGAAGAAATCGCTCTGGCCCGGCCTGAAGGAGTTCTATCCACAGAAGCCAGTTGGAGACGTCGACGTCTCCGTGCTGAAGCAGCGCTTCCTCGTGACGATCGCACTGGAAGCCGCCCGCACCGTCGAGGAAGGCATCGTCACCGATCCGCGCGAAGCCGATGTCGGCTCCATCCTTGGCTTCGGCTTTGCCCCCTATACGGGTGGCACGCTGTCCTACATCGACGGCATGGGTGTGAAGACCTTTGTCGAACTCGCCGAAAAGCTGGCCGCGCAATATGGCAGCCATTTCAAGCCGACGCAGCTGCTCAAGGACATGGCGGCGAACGGAGAGACCTTCTACGGTCGGTTCGACCCTTATGCGAAAATCGGCCAGGCGGCCTGACGTCGCCGTCAAGCGACCATGAAAAAGGGCGGCTTGGAGCCGCCCTTTTTTGTATGCGAACGATAGTCGTCTTTACCGGATGACCATCTGCTGCGGAACGCTCTGGGCCGCCGGCTTTGGCGACTTCAGGTTCTTCGCAGGTGCCGACTCCGCCGTGCCGAGCAACTTGTCGCGCTCGCGCCATAGGGCAGGGATCGAGAGAAGGCCGACGGCGGTCAGCGCAATCGCAGTCTTCGTCCACTCGCCGAGTTCCGGCGTACGACCATCGAAGTAGTATACGAAGTAGACGATCGCGACGTGCCATACATAGACGTAGAGCGAGTGGCGGCCGAGCAGGCGCAGGTACCGCAGGGTGAACACCCAGGTCACGGCAGACGCGATGTTACGCACCCAGTTTGCCTTGTGCTGCGGACCGGCAACGAGCAGCCAGGTGACGAGAAGACCCATCGCGGCGAAGTTCAGGAGATAGACCGGACCGAAATCGGCACGGATTTCCATCGAGGCGAACTTGCCGATCATGTAGGCCGGCATCAGCTCGTTGGCGGTAATCAGGCGCAGCGGCAGGAAGAACATCACCAGCACCAGCGCCACCTTGGGGATGAACGTGTTGTCTGGCGACAGGATCTTGCCCCAGTTGATCTTGCCGGACGAGGTCAACGCACCGAGAACGAGGCCCGAGAAGAACACGATCTGCCAGCCGAACAGGTTGAACGACACGCGGATGCCCTGATCGTCCGAGCCCATGATCAGCTCATTGATCGGGATCGTTGCGATCTGATGCAGACCCAGCTGTCCGGCCATCCACATCATGATCGAGGCGGCGACCACGTAGTGCCACTTGTCATCAAGCACCAGCTTGATGAGCATCGGTGCAAACAGCATGTAGACGATATACTGCGGCAGGATGTCCATGAAGGTCGGCTGGTATAGGAAGGTGGCGATCGCAGCGAGACGCAGCGGATCGTCGAAATTGGTATAGCCCAGCCAGTTGAACCAGACCGAATAGGCCCCCGGCAGCAGCATCTGCGCCACCAGCACGGCGATCACGATGCCCATGGCATAGCGATAGAGCTCGAAGGCACGGCTGTAGATCGCAGTGCGACCGGCGGCATATCCGCCTTTCATCATCTTGCGGGCATAGACCATGCCGATCATCAGGCCGGACAGGAACACGAAGCCCTGCGCATCCTCGACAAAAGCAAGCTGATTGTGGTTGATTTTGACCAGGAAGTAGCCACCGGCAAATATCAGGTGGTTGAGAACCATAAATACAAGGAAATATCCCCGCATCCCGTCAATGATCTCGAATCGTTTCATCGGTCGCGGTCTCCGTCTCTACCGGTTCCGATGGCCTCGTGCCTTTCGGTCCGTAAGGCCTCTCCGGGCCGGGAAGTCACGCGCCTAAACGTCGCGACGCGCCGGAGAGTTCCGAGCGACACTCGCTTTGTATCTGACGTTCAGACATTTCAACCGTAAACAGTCTGTGATGACTATTCGATGAACAGCTTTTTAAGCAGTTTGCGTCATTCCGCCGCGAGACGCCGCAGACCGGCGATCTGGGTGAGGTAAGCGCGCAGCGCCGCCGGTCGCACCGGCTTGTGCTGCAGTGAAATGCCGTGTTTCTCAGCCTCGTTGCGCACATCCGCGGACCGATCGGCGGTGATGAGCAGGGCCGCAACATCGGCCTCGTAAGCGGCACGCAGCGACTGGATCGCCGCGATCCCGTCGCCGTCATCGAGATGATAATCGGCGATAATGATATCCGGCGCCGGCTCACCCGAACGGGTGATTTCGTCCAGCGCTGTGATGGACTGCGCTTCCCTGACCGTGCAACCCCAACCCGTAATCAACAGCGCCATCCCCTCCAGAATCTTCGGCTCGTTGTCGATGCACAGAACCCTCAGCCCGGTCAGCGGCTGCGAGCGTTTGCGCCGTTCAGGCCGCTCGGAGGCTTTCGCCGGTCGCGCGACCGATGCGTCGAGCGGCAGATCCACCCTGAAGATGGTTCCGCGACCGGGCCTCGATGCAAGCTGCACGGGGTGGTCGAGCACGCGCGAAATACGGTCGACGATGGAAAGACCGAGGCCGAGACCGGTTGCGGTTTTCGCCCCTTCGTCGAGCCTTGCGAATTCCTTGAACACGGTCTCGAACTGGGCTGCCGGAATGCCGATGCCGGAGTCGTGCACTTCGATCGATACTCGCCCGCCATGCCGCCGCGCGCCGACCAGAACCTTGCCGCTGATTGTGTATTTGATCGCATTGGACACCAGATTCTGCACCAGCCGGCGCAGGAGATTGGCGTCGGAGCGAACCCTGAGTGAGGTCGGCATCACCACGAAGGTCAGGTTCTTCTCGCGCGCCATCGGCTCATAGTCGGTCGCGATTCGGCGCAACAGGTCGTCGAGGGCGATGGTTTCAAGCTGCGGCTTCATTGCGCCGGTGTCGAGCCGCGAAATATCCAGTACCGCCCCAAGGATCGCCTCAACCGATTCGAGCGCGGAATCGATGTTGCGCACCAGCGGACCGTTGCGGTCGGCAGGCGTCATGCGCTCGACCAGTGCGGATGAGTACAGCCGCGCGGCATTGAGCGGTTGCAGGATATCGTGGCCGGCAGCGGCAAAGAAACGTGTCTTGCCGATATTGGCTTCCTCGGCCTCGGCACGCGCCTGGCCCAGTGCATGGTTGACGCGGGTTAGCTCTGAGGTGCGCTCTGTCACCCGCTGTTCGAGCGTTTCATTCGCCTGTTTCAGCGCCTTTGCCGCCGCAACACGGTCGGAAATATCGGTGAAGGTTGCAACGATGCCGCTATCCGGCATCGGGTTGGTGCGCACTTCGATGATCCGCTCGCCGCTTGCAACGACAAGCGAGAACGACGCATCCAGCGTCTTGAACCGGTTGACCACATCCGCCTGTTCGTCTGCAGGAATGTCACCGCGGTCCGAAAGCATCGCCACGATATCTGAGAGCGGAAATCCGACCTGGCCGACCTGGTCGGGAAGGTCGAGAAGATGGCGAAAACGCCGGTTCCAGATCGTCAGTCGGTCGGCACTGTCGAACACGGCAATTCCCTGGTCCATCTGCGAAAGCGCCGTCTGCAGCATGTCCTGATTATACTGCAGGGCTTCGCTCGCCTGATCGAGCAGGAAGGCGGTATCGGCGCTTGCATCCTCGGCCTTCTGCAAGATCAGCGACAAGACAAGCCGTGCCGAGGAAGAACCGATCGCGCTGCCCAGCAGCTGTTCGGAGAAATGCACCAGCGCCATATCGGCCGGCTGGTCGTCCTCGAAACGGCGTCCTGCGGTGCGCTCATAGTGGGAAAACGAACGCTGCATGCGCTCCTCGCCGAGATAGCGCGCAATCGTCGCCTTGAGGTCTCCCACGCTGACACGGGTCTTCCAGCCGCGGGTCGCAAACTCCGAGCGCAGATGCCGCTTGACGAAAATCCCGGCCTGCAAACGCTCCACGGGCCGTGGATTGCGGGACAGAGAGCCGAGCACGAAGGCCAGCATGTTGAGCGCCAGACTGAAGATCGTCGCGTTGACGAGCGGATCGGTTTCGGGACCGGAGAATATGCCGGTGCCGGGGATCAGGAAATTCAGCACGGCCGCGGCGATGTGGGAATTGTCCGGTCCGCCGAGGCTCGGCACGAACAGTAGATAGGCCCAGGCCGCAAACCCGAGGCACATGCCAAGGATTGCGCCTCGGGCATTGGCCCGGCGCCAGATCAGCCCGCCGAACAGCGCGGGTGCCACCTGCGCGATCGCCGCAAACGCCAGAAGGCCGATCGAGGCAAGACCCGACTGGGTGTCCGCCATGCGGTAATAGCCGTAGCCGAGAAGCAGCACGGCGAAGATCGCGAGCCGTCGGATATTGAGAAGTGCACGGGTGAAATCGGCACGACCCCCATGCGCCGAGCGTGCCGCCATCAGCTTGCGGCGCAGGAAGACAGGAATGATGATGTCGTTCGACACCATGATCGACAGTGCGACGGATTCGACGATCACCATCGCGGTTGCGGCGGAAAAGCCGCCGATGAAGGTGATCAGCGTCACGACCGGCAGATTGCCGTGGAGCGGAAGCGTGAGAATGTAGAGGTCGGCATTGCCGGTTCCACCGAACGTGACCAGTCCGGCAATCGCCACCGGTAGGACGAACAGGTTGATCGCGACGAGATAGATCGGCAGCAGAAACGAAGCGACCTTGCGTTCCCGGTCCGTGCGGTTTTCCACGACCGTCACATGGAACTGCCGAGGCAGAAGCAGGATGGCGAAGGCCGAGAGCAGTATCAAAATCAGCCAGCGGCTGAGCGGCGTTTCGTAGGACAGTGCCGAGGTGATCAGGAGGTTGTCGGCAGCCTTGGCCATCAGGTCTGCAGGACCGTCGAACAGCACGAACAGCACCGTCAGCCCAACGGTTGCAAAGGCGAAGACCTTGACGACGGATTCCATCGCCACTGCCAGGATCAGACCGTCCTGATGCTCCGTCGCATCCGTATGGCGTGTGCCGAACATGATGGCGAAACCGGCCATCAGCAGTGTCACGATCAGGGCCAGATCGATGAAATGCAGGTTGCCGCTGCCAATCCCGTAGTCGGAGGGATTGACCATCACGGCGACCGAACTCGACACGGCTTTGAGTTGCAACGCGATATAAGGCACGGAGGCCACCAGCGCGATGATGGCGACGATCATCGCGACAGTCGAATTCTTGCCATAGCGGGCAGCGACGAAGTCGGCGACGGAGGTCAGTTTCTCGGCTTTCGCGAGTTCAACGATGCGTCGGATCAGCGGCATGCCCAACGTCAGCATCAGGATCGGGCCGATATAGATGCCGAGGAATTCAATCCCGCGACGGGAAGCCAGACCCACGCCACCGAAATAGGTCCACGAGGTGCAGTAGATCGCCAGGCTGAGCGCGTAGACCACGGGCCGGCCGATCTTCGGCACGCCCACGACGCGACTTCTCCGGTCGCCATAACTCGCGACCGCAAACAGCAGCAGGATATAGGCGAAAGCGGCGACGATGATCACCCAGCCCGAAAGCATGTCTCCTCCCCGCAATGCCGCGACGCGGATGAGATTAGGTCAAAAGCAAGGGTTTGCAAATCGCCGCGGCATTGGCAAAAAGTCCAATGCCTGGTCATCTTTAAGTCTCTGTCTTTTTCACCTTTTCAGCAAGTGGTGATGCACTATGTTGGGGCGGATCAACAACCCGAGCAGCAGGGGTAATGCTATGTCCGTTGTTTCCGAATTCCGTTCCTTTATCGCCAAGGGCAATGTCGTCGATCTCGCCGTCGGCATCATCATCGGCGGCGCCTTTACCGGCATCGTCACATCACTGGTCAACGATCTCGTCATGCCGGTCGTAGGTGCCGTGACAGGCGGTGGCTTCGACTTTTCCAACTACTTCGTGGCGCTGTCGAGTGCGGTCACAGCGCCCTCGCTGGAAGAAGCCCGCAAGCAGGGCGCCGTCTTCGCCTATGGCAGCTTCATCACGGTCGCGATCAACTTTCTCATCCTCGCCTTCATCATCTTCCTCATGGTCAAGGGCGTGAACAAGCTCCGCGCCATGGAAGAAAAGAAGCCTGCGGATGCCACACCGGCCCCGCCGCCGGCCGATATCCAGCTGCTGTCGGAAATCCGCGATATTCTGAAGACGGGTAACCCGATCCGGTAATCCAACCGCGTCAACAGATCGGCGATCCATCAAGAAAAACGATCGCCGATCCACGGATTGTCATGGGATTTTCCGAGTTCTCTGCGCTAAACAGAATGAAAGCATAGGGAAATGTTCAGGAACCATGTCGATCATTGCAAGTCTCAGCCCGCGGGCCGTCTCCACTCCCGAAAGCGGTATTGTCGAGATCATCAATCACGCCCGCGCCGGTGGCCGCCGCGACCTGATCCCGCTATGGGCAGGCGAGGGCGACCTGCCGAGCCCGGATTTCATCAATCAGGCGGCATCGAGCGCGCTTCTGGGCGGTGAGACCTTCTATACTTGGCAGCGCGGAATTCCCGAACTGCGCCAGGCACTGTCAGACTATTACACGCGGCATTTTTCAAAGACGCTGTCGTCAGAGCATTTCTATGTCACCGGCTCCGGCATGCACGCGATCATGATGGCCGTGCAGGCGATCGCCTCGCCGGGCGATGAACTGATCTACCTCTCGCCGACCTGGCCGAACATCATCTCCGCGATCGAGATTTCCGGCGCTTCCGCCATCGGCCTGCCGCTTGCCTTTACCGGCGGCGGCTGGTCTCTCGATCTCGACACGCTGGACGCTGCGATCACACCAAAGACACGTGGCCTTTTTATCAATACGCCCGCCAACCCGACCGGCTGGACGGCAACGCTTGATGATCTCCGAGACATTCTGACGCTCGCCCGCAAACATGGGATCTGGATCATCGCCGACGAGATCTATGCCCGTTACTACTACGGTGGTGCGGCAAGGGCTCCGTCCTTCCTCGACATCATGGAAGAGGGCGATCGGATCATCTTCGCAAATTCCTTCTCCAAGAATTGGTCGATGACCGGCTGGCGCATGGGCTGGCTGGTGGCTCCGCCGGAAATGGGGCAGGTGATCGAAAACCTCATCCAGTATTCCAACTCGGGCGTCGCCCAGTTCATGCAGCGCGGCGCGGTGGTGGCGCTCAACGAAGGCGATGCCTTCGTCAACGAGAACGTGGCCCGCGCCGTGGCCGGTCGCGATATCCTCTGCGATGCGCTGATCGCCACCAACCGCGTGCAGACGCTGAAACCCGATGGTGCGATCTACGCCTTCCTCAAGGTGGATGGCGTAACCGACAGCCGCCTGACGGCAATGGACATCGTCGACAAGATCGGCGTGGCGCTGGCGCCCGGTTCTGCCTTCGGAGAGGGTGGCGAACTGTTTCTGCGGGCCTGTTTTCTGCGCAATTCGGCCCATGTCGAAGAAGCCGCCGGTCGGTTGGCGGACTATATCAAGCGCCTCTAACCCCGCTCCATCACCGCAAAGAGGGCGGTCTGTAAAATTTTATCGATCGCCTGAACGCCGTGTTTTCCGTGTTCCGCGTTAAACCCGGCGGCCCCGCCCGGTGGTAAGGTTTGCTGAAGAACGGCCGTGTTTCTCTCTGCGAAAGAAAAAAGCAGGGGCGAGAAAATGGCTGTTCTGGTCACGGGTGGTGCAGGGTATATCGGAAGTCACATGGTCTGGGCGCTGCTCGACGCTGGCGAGGATGTCGTCGTGCTCGACCGGCTGTCGACAGGCTTTCGCTGGGCGGTTCCGGACGAGGCGCGCTTCTATCTGGGTGATGTCGGCGATTCCATCATCCTCAAGCAGATCTTTGCTGAAAATGACATCGACGCCATCCTGCATTTCGCAGGCTCGATCGTCGTGCCACAATCGGTCGCGCATCCGCTGGATTATTACGAGAACAATACCGGCAAGACCCGCTTCCTGGCGGCAGCCGCCGTCGAAGCGGGCATCAAGCATTTTGTCTTCTCGTCCACCGCCGCCGTCTACGGCGATCAGAAGGATGATACGCCGGTTCTGGAAAGCGCGCCGACGCTGCCGAAAAACCCCTACGGTCAATCCAAGCTGATGTCCGAACTGATGCTGCGCGATGCGGCTGCAGCCCATGATTTCCGCTTCGTCGCGCTGCGCTACTTCAACGTCGCCGGTGCTGATCCGCTTGGGCGCACCGGTCTTTCCACGGAAGGTGCGACGCATCTCATCAAGATTGCCTGCGAGGCGGCTCTCGGCAAGCGCCGCGGCGTCGATGTCTATGGCACCGATTATCCGACAGCCGATGGTACCGGTGTGCGCGACTACATACATGTGACCGATCTGGTCGAAGCGCACTTGAAGGCACTGAGCTATCTGCGTCGTGGCGGCGAACCGCTGATTGCCAATTGCGGTTATGGGCGCGGCTATTCGGTGCTGGAAGTGCTCGAAGCGGTCAAGAAAGCCGGAGCCCGCGGGTTCGACATCAACTACGGCCCGCGTCGCCCGGGCGATGCAGCAAGCGTCGTCGCCAATGCGACGCTCGCCCGGCGCCTTCTTGAATGGACCCCGCGCCACGACGATCTCGACCTGATCGTCGAAACCGCAATCCGCTGGGAACGGGAACTGGGCGATCGCCGTCCGGAAAGCATCCGTGCGATCCGCACCCGGCTCGCGTCGGCGAGCTTCTGAGCGCAAGCATGATGCAGTGATGCGGCCGCATTGCTGATACGTGAGAATGCGCATGGTCGAATGGCGTGCAGGGGATTAAAAGCGGGATCCTGGAACAACCCGATCCTGCGGAAACTGACCATGCGCCTCTTGTCCACCGCCGCAATCCTCCTTTGCTGTCTTGCGCCTTTGGCGAAGGCAGACACTCTGGCGGTTCAGAAACTGGTCGAACCGCGTCTGACGGTGGCGCCTGCGGGAAATGCGAAACACATCCGTGTTGCCCTTACCTTCGATGCCTGCATGGGCAAGGCCGACGAGCGTATTCTGACCACGCTGGTTCGTGAAAGAATTCCCGCAACGATCTTCGTCACGTCACGGTGGCTGAAGCACAATCCGGAAACCGTCGCTGTTCTGCGTGAAAACAGCGATCTCTTCGAGCTGGAAAATCACGGCGAGAACCACATTCCCGCAGTCGATATTCCGGTCGCGATCTATGGCATACCGTCCGCAGGCTCGCCTGAAGCTGTCGGCCGCGAGGTGGGGAGAGGAGCCGACGCCATGCTTGCAGCCGGTCTTCCGAGACCGCACTGGTTTCGCGGCGCGACGGCAAAATATGATCTCTCGGCCATCCGGGAGATCCGGGCCATGGGTTTCAAGATCGCCGGCTATTCGCTGAACGGCGATGATGGCTCGCTCCTCGGGGCCGCGGCTGCCGAAAAGCGGATTGCTGCTGCCAAGGATGGCGATGTGGTGATTTCACACATCAACCAGCCGACTCATGCCGCCGGCGAGGGGGTCGCTCGTGCACTGGTTGATCTGAAAAACAGAGGCGCAGAATTCGTTCGCCTCTCTGATTTCGAGGCCTCAGGCGACCATGAGACGACCGCCAAGCTGCCTGGATTGTTTTGAGGTGGATCGGGATCAGCCTCAAAAGTAGGGCTCGGAAATTGCTAGTTCCTCCGAATTTCATGTGAAAGCAACGAAGAGAGCGTGAGCATCTCGATTACTTAATTAAGCTTAAATTTTCTTGCAATTTTTATGCTGCACTGCATTATTGTCTCCGTTCAAGGAGTGCGATTATGCAAGCAGAGCTAAACTCATCTCTCTTCGATGCTGCTGCTTATGATGAAAGTGCAGAGCGTCTCCGGCTGTTCATGAAAAACGGGCAAATTCGCGAATTCGAGACGGTACCCGTGCAGGTGTTCCAGCAATTGGCAGGGTCCCGGTCGCCAGGACAGTATTACATCGAAAACATACGTTCCAAGTTCCCGATGTTCGGTTGATCGCCGAATCGGCGTTGCTCGGCGGTCGCGAACGGCCTGAGCTATCTCGCTGACGCGGATCGCCGGTGTTTAAAGGGTAGAGCTCCCTCATAATAACACGTGCACATTGTTTTAGTATTCGCTAAGTAATGGCTGTTATTGTCGTCGCCACTGATGTCGGCAGAGCAAGCCATGGAAAACAAACGCATCTGGACGAACAACGAACTGGACGACCTCCTGCGCCAGTTGAATGTTGCTTTGGAGGCTTCCGGCATCGGCATCTGGCAGCACAATCTGCGCAAGAACCAGACCCGGTGGGATGAGCAGCTACAGGAGCTCTACGGTGTCCCGAAGGGACCGACGGATGTGGTGTGGCTCGAATGCGTCCACCCAGACGACCGAGATGCCGCCAATGCGCACTTCGAAAAGGCAATCGAAAACCGCGAAGACTATGCGTCGCAGTTCAGGATCATCCGCCAGGATGGTTCCATTCGCCACCTTCGCTCACGCGCAAAGTTCTTCATCGACGGGAATGGTGAGCCATGCTTCGTCGGCGCGGAATGGGATGTCACCGACGATGTGATGCGAAGCCATCAACTGGCGGAAGAGCGGGAAGCCGCAGACCAGAGCCGCGCCGAAGCGCGCTATGCTGCTGACCACGACCACCTGACCGGACTTCTCAACCGCCGCAGCTTCGACGCGATATGTGCCAGCCTTGCAAAACGGGGTGAGCTGGACTTCGTGTCGCTGTGCCATCTCGACGTCGATAACTTTAAGGAAATCAACGACCGATATGGCCACGCCTGTGGAGATGTGGTCATCGCCCATGTCGCGTCGATCCTGAAGCAGGCAAGCCGCCCGGGAGA
Source organism: Rhizobium sp. Leaf306 (assembly GCF_001423425.1). GTDB lineage: Bacteria > Pseudomonadota > Alphaproteobacteria > Rhizobiales > Rhizobiaceae > Neorhizobium > Neorhizobium soli. Next base: position 892,245 of record NZ_LMNX01000001.1, on the reverse strand, counting down.
TATCGTGGCGCGGCTGGGGGGTGACGAATTCGCCATCGTTTCGATGGACCGCGGCCTCAACGCGATGGAGAAGATCGTCGCCGAAATCCGCGCCGAGCTACAATCACCCGTTCTTCTCAACGGCAAGAATGTCGTTGTCACCTGTTCGATGGGCGTGGCGCAAACCTCGGCGTCGGATGTCACCGGACTGCTCGCCTGTTCCGATCTCGCGCTCTATGAGGCCAAGAGAAACGGACGCAACCGCGCCGAATGGTTCTCGCCCGCCATGGCAGCCGCATCGATCGCTGAGAAACACATCCTCTACGAGCTGCGCAGCGCCATCACCAACGGCAATTTCGTGCCGTTCTACCAGGTACAGGTCGATGCCCGGACCCGCGCGATCAAGGGCCTCGAAGCGCTGGTGCGGTGGAAACATGGAGAAGAGTTGAAGCCGCCCGGCGCATTTTTGCCGACTGCGGTGACGAACGGGTTGATCGACGAAATCGACGAAATCATGCTGCGCCTCGTCCTTGCCGACTTGAGGCGATGGCAAGCCGAGGGATTTGCTCTGCCGCGCGTGTCCGTCAACATGTCGGCCTCCCGCCTCTCCGATCCTGATCTCGAGGAAAAGCTCAAGCGTCTCGATATCCCAGCAGGCCAGGTGAGTTTCGAACTGGTCGAGACGATCTTCCTCGATGAGCTCACACCGGAGATTAGAGCCAATATCGATGCCATCCGGTCGCTTGGGATCGAAATCGAGATCGACGATCTCGGTTCGGGTCATGCCTCACTGCTCGGGTTGATCAAGCTTCGCCCGGACCGCGTCAAGATTGATCGGCAGCTCATCCTGCCCATGCTGGATGGCCTGCCCCAGCAGCGCCTGGTCGCCGCACTGGTCGATATCGCCCGGACGCTGGACATGGAAGTCGTCGCCGAGGGCGTCGAAACGCTCGGCCATGCGGACGTGCTGGCAAGTCTTGGCGTTGACCTGTTGCAAGGTTTTGCCTTTGGCCGGCCGGAGCCGGCACATGTCGTCGAGAAGCGCTTGGAGAAGCGCCATACGACGGCGCCGACCGGTTCGCGCGCGTCTTCGGCAAGGCGTCGCTGATATCCGAGCAGTTTCAACTACCGTAAATAATTTTCTCGTATTCCCCCGAGGTGCTGGAAATCCGCATCTCGGCAGTGCTAGACCCGTGATCGGTGAAAATAAATTACGGAGAGCCTCGTGAGCCAGAAGAAGATCGAACGTCTCGCTGCTGCGGATGCCCAGGCGGGCGGCCAGCGACGTCCATTTGCCAAGGCGGTCCGCGCCGGCGATTTCGTTTATGTCTCCGGACAGGTGCCGACGGTGGATGGCGAAGTGGTGACCGGTGGCATCGTGGCCCAGACCGAACAGGTCGTTGCCAATATCAAAGACGTGCTGGCGCTTGCGGACTGCACGCTCGCCGACGTCGTGAAGGTCAACGTCTGGCTCGACGATGCCCGTGACTTCTCCAGCTTTAACGCCGTGTTCCAGAAGCACTTCATCGATCATCCGCCGGCACGCTCGACGGTCCAGTCGCCGCTGATGGTCGATGCCAAGGTCGAGATGGACGTGATCGCCTACAAGCCGATCGACTGATTGTGTCAATGACGACCGTCAGTCGCCGAGAAGCTGGCGGTCGTCGCCGTCGCGGTTGCGCACCAGTTCTTCCTTGATGCTGCGCAGCGCCTTGAGCGCAATGTTGCGGTCGGCATAGGCGACCATGTTGGCGAGGATGTCGATCGCAGCGAGATAGGCAAAGCGGGTCGAGGTGGGGCGGAAGATGTTCTTGCCCTCCTGCATGTCGATGGCGATCGTCAGGTCGGCCGCATCGGCGACAGGCGAGCCCCGCTGCGTCATCACGATGGTGGGAATGCCATGTTGACGCAGCAGCTTGAGGCATTGCACGAGACCCATGTCGCGGCCGGTATAGGACGATCCGAACACGACCGTGCCAGGCTGGGTCGCCGCCGAGATCATCAGGTTCATGTTGTGGTCGTTCGATGCATTGATGCGGCAGCCGAGACGAAAGAGGCGATTGTGCAGCTCGTTGACGACCATCGCGGAATTGCCGCTGGCACCGAATGCCTGGATGAAGTCGGCGCCGCGCAGCATCTGCGCCGCCTTCTCGATCGCGGCGAGATCGAGCTGCCGGTGCAGGTCGAAAAGCGCGTTCTGGGCTTTCGAGATGATGTCCTGGGCCACCTCTTCCACCGTCGCGGTCGGCGCTTCCGGTTTCAGATAGCGCAGGCCGACATAGGCCATCTTGGCCAGCTGCACCTTGAAATCGGAATAGCCCTGGCAACCCAGCCGGCGGCAGAACCTTGTCACGGTCGGCGGCGAAACCCCGGCACGCTCGGCCAGATCGCTGATCGACGAATTGACCACGAAATCGACATTGGCGAGCGCGAACTGCGCCAGTTTCGTCTCCAGGCTCGAGAGCCTGCCGTCTTCATCGGAAAGCGCGTGAAACAGGTCCATCAGGTATCTTCCTCGAAACTGGTCGCACAAACGAAGCACGTCACGATCGTGAAAATGAATTTCACCAGTTCTTGCCCTGATAGCACAAAGCGGGCAAGCATCAACGAAACCAGCCATGCCCACAGAGGTTTACATCATGAACTATCCCTGGCCTGAACCCGGCACGCCGCTCGATCAGATCGCAACGCCGATGCCTGTGATCGACGAGGATCGGCTTGCCGCCAATATTGCGCGGGTGCAGGGTTACTGCGATGCGCAGGGCAAGGCGTTCCGACCGCATATCAAGACCCACAAGATCGCAGCCGTCGCCCGCCAGCAGATCGAAGCCGGCGCCGTCGGCCTCAATTGCCAGAAGGTCACCGAAGCCGAAGTGTTCGCCGATGCCGGTTTCGACGACATCCTGATCACCTACAATATCCTCGGACCGGTGAAACTTGCGCGGCTGAAGGCGCTGAATGCGCGCTTGTCAAAGCTTGCCGTCGTCGCAGATAGTGAAACGACCGTGTCGGGCCTGTCTGCAACGTTCGATGCCGATCGCCCGCTGACCGTCCTGATCGAATGCGATACGGGCGCAAAACGCTGCGGCGTGCAGACGCCGGAACAGGCGGTGGCTCTCGCTGAGAAGATTGCGGCGGCGCCCGGCCTGCGCTTCGGTGGCATCATGACCTACCCGGCCATCGGTGGCGCAGAGGCCGTCGAGGAGTTCATGGCGACCACCATGTCGCTTCTGTCGGAAAAGGGCATCGAATGCCCGGTGCGGTCCAGCGGCGGTTCGCCGGATCTCTTTTCGGCGCATCTGGTGCCCTCCGCCACCGAACATCGGGCCGGCACCTATGTCTATAACGACCGCAGCATGGTGCGCGCCGGTCACTGCAGGCCAGACGATCTGGCCATGAATATCCTCGCAACGGTCGTTTCGAAGCCGGCGCCTGACCGGGCGGTGCTCGACTGCGGCTCGAAGGCGCTGACCTCCGATCTGCTCGGCTTTTCGGATTACGGTTCACTCGTCGGCTTCGAGGGCGCGCGGATCGTCTCGCTGTCGGAAGAACATGCGGTGGTCGATCTCTCGGGCTGTGCAGTGCCGTTTGCGGAGATCGGTCAGATCGTGAAGGTCGTGCCGAACCACACCTGCGTCGTCACTAACCTGTTCGACCGGATGGTGTTTCATCGGGACGGCATCGTCACGCGGGTCGAAAACGTCGATGCCCGCGGCACCGTCTGGTAGCTGACGGATCGATTTCCTCCGAGCGAATGAAAATCGGGCGCCTGTTTCGGGCGCCCTTTTTCATGTTCGCAGCGCGAAATGCCATGAAGGTGAAAATTTCCCCGAATTCAGATCTGTAGAAAATAAATTACACAAATTGGTGCGAGTTCTGGAAATTCGTTGACTTCAGCCGGGTTTGACGCATTATGAAGAAAATAAATTACACCAAAATGGTGAATGGGCGAACTGAACGAGAAACGGGACTGAGGTTTTCCGGAGCGTGGCATGCCTGCTCCGGCGATCGACAAAATTCATGCAATAGGGGTGCTGGCGCTCGGTGACCATGACGGGAGCCTGATGCCGTTGGACCTATCCGGATAAGACATATGCGCATCTTCACCGCCTCGCTGGCGACCGAGACCAACACATTTTCTCCCGTTCCGACGGATATGAACGCCTTCAAGGCGGCGTTCTTCGCCGGGCCCGGAGAGCATCCGGATACGCCGACGCTGTGCTCGTCCGTCGTGCCAATTCTGCGCCGCCGAGGCCGGGCCGAAGGTTTTACCGTGATCGAGGGCACGTCCTGCTGGGCAGAGCCCGCCGGCCTGATCCAGCGCCAGACCTATGAGGCGCTGCGCGACCTGATCCTCTCCGAACTGACGGAAGCGCTTCCCGTCGATGGCGTCGTGCTCGGTCTTCACGGTGCAATGGCCGCGCAGGGCTATGACGATCCCGAAGGCGATTTTCTGGCCCGTGTCCGGCAGATTGTCGGCCCGGATGTTCTGGTTGCCGCCGAATTCGATCCGCACAGTCACCTGACGGCGCTGCGTGTCGCCAATCTCGATATCATGGCTGCCTTCCTCGAATTCCCCCATACGGATTTCGAACAGCGCGGCGAACACGTGATCGAGCTGGCGCTGCAGGCCTTGAAGGGCAAGATCAAGCCGGTCATCTCCACATTCGACTGCCGGATGATCACGATCTTCCCGACCAGCCGCGAGCCGATGCGCTCCTTCGTCGATCGCATGCAGGCAATGGAAGGCAAGGACGGCATCCTGTCGGCCTCGGTCATCCATGGCTTCATGGCCGGCGACCTGCCCGACATGGGCACCCGCATCGTCGTCGTGACGGACAACGACAAGGCCAAGGGCGATGCGCTGGCGGCCTCCCTGGGGCGCGAGCTCTACAGCCTGCGCCGGCAGACTGCGATGCCCATGCTCGATACCGAAGCGGGCCTCGACAAGGCCGTGTTGATCCGCGCCTCGCATCCCGGATTGCCGGTGACGATCGCCGATGTCTGGGACAATCCCGGCGGCGGCGTGGCGGGTGATGCGACCTTCATCCTGCGCCGGATGATGGAACGCGGCATGGATGATTTCGCCGTTGCGACCATCTGGGATCCGATTGCCGTCACCTTCTGCCAGGCGGCAGGAGAGGGCGCGGAACTCAGCCTGCGCATTGGTGGAAAATCCGGTCCGGAAGGCGGTGAACCGCTTGATCTGCGCGTCACGGTGCAAAGCGTATTCGATGCGGGCTGGCAGAGCTTTCGCAACAGCCGCGTCACGCTCGGCAGCACCGCCGTCGTGCGCCCGGTCGGCACCCGTATCGATATCGTGCTGATCACCAGCCGCACCCAGACCTACCAGCCCGACATCTTTGCCAATCAGGGCATCGATTTCGCGGCGAAATCCTATCTGCTCGTCAAGTCGACCAACCATTTTCACGCGGGCTTCCAGCCGGTCTCGTCTGAGATCGTCTATATCGCCGCGCCGACCTGTTACCCGACCAATCCCGCAACGACGCCCTATCGCAAGGCGAGCCTCGAAATATGGCCGCGCGTCGCCGATCCGCTGGGACTGGATGCCTGAATTTTTCGACCGGACAGGAAAGCCGGCCGGGATTTGACCACTGAAGACAACAAGGGGATGACAATGAAAAAGAGTGCACTTGTTCTCATGACGCTGGCGGCTTTGGCCGGCACCAGCAGCCTGGCGCTGACAAAGGCGAACGCCCAGGCAGGCGACGGCGTGCTGACGGTTGCGACGATCGGCGAGCCGCCGTCGCTCGACGTGATGCAGACGCCGACCGATATCGTGCTGACGATCGACCAGCACATTTTCGAAACGCTCTACACCTACGACGCCGAGTGGAAGTCCGTGCCGCTTCTGGCCGCTGCCATGCCGACGCTTTCGGAAGATGGTCTTACCTACAAGATCCCGCTGCGCGAAGGCGTGAAGTTTCACGATGGCAGCGACTTCGATGCCAAGGACGTCACCGCCTCGCTGAAGCGCTGGATGACGATCAATTCCAAGGGCAAGCAGGTTGCCGGCGTCGTCGAAAGCATCGCGGAAGATGGCGACCATGCCGTCGTCATCAAGCTGAAGTCGCGCTATGCGCCGCTGCTCGCGACCCTGTCGCAGGCGTCGGTCATCTTGCCATCCGAAAAGATCGCCGATACGCTGACCGAATTCGTCGGCACGGGTCCTTATTCGCTGAAGGAACGCAAGCCCGACCAGTATACCCAGCTCGTCCGTTTCGACGGCTACAAGTCGCCCGAGGGCACGCCGAGCAATTATGCCGGCAAGCGCGAGGCGATCGCCAAGGAAATCCGCTTCGTGCCGGTTCCAGACGCTAATACCCGCGTCGAAGGCCTGATCTCCGGCCAGTTCGATTTCGCCGACTCGCTGCCGGTCAGCGCCTATGAGCGCGTCGAAAAGAGCAGCAACGCCAAGCCCGTCATCTTCAAGAATGCAGGCTGGGCATCAATGAACATGAACATGAAGGAAGGCCTTCTGGTCAAGAAGGAACTCCGTCAGGCCGTTCAGGCAGCGCTCAACGCGTCGGACATGATGCTCGCCGCTTTCTCCGATGACCGCTTCTTCAGCGTTGATGCCTCGATCTTCCCGGAAGGCTCCTTCTGGCACACCGAAGCGGGCGTTGCCCGTTACGGCGAAGGCGATCCGGAAGCAGCTGCCAAGCTGCTCAAGGCTGCCGGTTACGATGGCCAGCCGCTGCGCCTGATGACCAGCCGCCAGTATGAATTCCATTACAAGATCGGCGAAGTCGCCAAGGCCTATCTGGAAGCTGCAGGCTTCAAGGTCGATCTGCAGGTGGTCGACTGGGCAACGCTGACGACCCGTCGTGCCGACGCCAAGCAGTGGGATATCTTCATCACCCACTCCAACTTCCCGGGCGATCCGACGACGATCAACACGATCACCGACACCTATCCGGGCTGGTACGTCTCCGACCAGAAGACCAAGGCCGTTGCGGCCTACATGGACGCCACGACCGATGATGCCAAGAAGACGGCCTGGGACGCCATCCAGACGGTCATCTACGACGATGCGCCGCTCTACAAGGTCGGCAACTTCAATGGTGTTTCGGGTCTCGCCAACGGCGTTTCCGGTTATGAGCCGACCTACTGGCCGCATTTCTGGAACGTGAGCCCGAAGAAGTAAGCTGGATAACTAGGGACTGGCTATGGCAAGGATCGCACAGGCACTTTTGAAACGGCTGGGGGGCATGGCCATCGTGCTCGCCCTCGTCGTGACGGTGGTCTTCATCATCGTTCGCGTGACGCCTGGCGATCCTGCCGCTGTCATGCTGGGGTCGGATGCGACCCCGGAAGACATCGCGCAGCTGCGCACCCGCATGGGCCTCGATGCGCCCATGCTCGTCCAGTACGGCCAGTTCGTGCTGGGCATTCTGAAAGGCGATCTCGGTCAGTCCATCTTCTTGAACCAGCCGGTCACGACTGCACTTGCCGCGCGTGCGGAGCCAACCTTTTTCCTCACGCTGTTCTCGATCCTGATCGCGGTTGCCATCGCGCTTCCCGTCGGCATTCTCTCCGCCGTCAAGCGCGGCACGATCTTCGATCAGGTCGTCGTGACGCTGACCATGGTTGCCGCAAGCGTGCCGAGCTTCTGGCTGGGCCTGATGCTGATCCAGATCTTCGCGGTCGGGCAGGGCTGGTTCCCGGCCTCCGGCTACGGCGGTCCGGGCACGCCGTTTTTCGAGCGGCTGCATCACCTCGTCCTGCCGGCCGTGGCACTCGGCGTCGTCAACTCGGCGCTGATCACCCGCTTCACCCGCGCCGCAATGCTCGATGTGCTCGGCGACGATTATGTGCGCACGGCGCGCGCCAAGGGAGCGGGCGAAGGCCGCGTTATCCTCAAGCACGCCTTGAAGAACGCGCTGATCCCGATCATCACCGTCATCGGTCTGTCGGTCGCCATGCTGGTCGCGGGTGCTGTCGTGACGGAAACCGTGTTCGGTCTTCCCGGCGTCGGCAACCTTGTCGTGTCAGCCGTGTTGCGGCGTGATTATCCGGTCATCCAGGGTGCGCTGCTCGTCGTTGCCGCCATCTACGTTCTCATCAACTTCATCGTCGACATGCTCTACATCATCGTTGATCCGCGGGTGCGCCTATGAACACCATGGCCTCCGTTTCCATGCCCTTCGCGTCAAGCCTTCGCCGCCTGTTCGGAAACCGCGCGATGCTTGCCGGCGCCATCATTCTCGTGGTCGTTGTCGCGGCAGCATTGCTTGCGCCCTGGGTCGCGCCTTACGCGCCGAACAAACTGTCGATCGTCAACAAGCTGAAGCCGCCGTCGATGGCGAATTTCTTCGGCACGGACGAATTCGGCCGCGACATCTTTTCGCGCGCCATCTTCGCAGGGCGGATTTCGCTGCTGGTCAGCCTCGGCGTGGTCGCCATCTCCACGGTGCTCGGCGTCATCCTGGGTGTTGCCGCCGGCTTCTTCCGCAAGCTCGATGCACCGATCTCGCGCCTGCTCGATGCGATGATGTCGTTTCCGGATATCCTGCTCGCGATCGCACTGGTCGCAGCACTCGGTCCGTCGCTGACGACCGTCATCCTGGCGCTCGGCATCACCTACGCGCCGCGTCTTGCCCGCATCATCCGCGGCTCGACGCTGGTGTTGCGCGAACTGCCCTATATCGAGGCGGCCGTCGCCATGGGCCTGCCGACATGGCAGATCCTGCTCCGCCACGTTCTCCTCAACCTCGCATCGCCCATTCTCGTGCAGGCAACCTTCGTGTTCGCCTCGGCGATGCTGGCGGAAGCGAGCCTCTCTTTCCTCGGCGTCGGTGTTTCCACTGACATGCCGACCTGGGGCACGATGCTCGCTTCAGGTCGCGAATACATGAACAACGCTCCGTGGCTGATGGTGTTTCCGGGCCTCGCCATCGTGTTTTCGGTTCTCTCCCTGCAATTGTTGGGGGATGGCCTGCGCGATCTCGTCGATCCACGGCTGGCGAAAGAAAGCTAATCATGACCGACACAGTGAAAACGACCCGGCCGGTTCTGTCAGTCGAAAACCTGACGACCTCCTTCAAGACGCCGGAAGGCTGGAAGGCCGTCATCCGCAGCATCAGCCTGTCCGTCGATGCCGGCGAGACGGTGGCGATCGTTGGCGAAAGCGGGTCTGGCAAAAGCGTCACGGCGCTCTCCACCATGCGGCTCCTGCCGCCCGGACGCTCACGCACAGAGGGCCGAATCCTGCTCGACGGTAAGGACCTGCTGGCCGCAAGCGAATCCGAAATGCGCAAAGTCCGCGGTGGATCGATCGGCATGATCTTCCAGGAGCCGATGACCTCGCTCAACCCGGTCTTCACCATCGGCAACCAGATTGCCGAAGCGCTGGTCCTGCATCGCGGCCTGTCGTGGAGCCAAGCTGAGGCCGAAACCGTGCGGCTGATGGAACGGGTGCGCATCCCGGCCGCCAAGGCACGGCTGCACGAATATCCGCACAAGTTCTCCGGCGGCATGCGCCAGCGCGTGATGATTGCCATGGCGCTTGCCTGCCGTCCGAAACTGCTGATCGCCGACGAACCGACGACGGCACTCGATGTGACGATCCAGGCCGAGATCCTCCACCTGCTGCGCGAGTTGCAGCGCGAGGAAAACATGGGTGTGCTGTTCATCACCCACGACATGGGCGTGGTGGCCGAGATCGCCGACCGCACCGTCGTGATGTTCCGCGGCGACATGATCGAGACCGGTCCGACCACCGAGATCTTTGCAAGCCCGAAGGCGATCTACACGAAGTCGCTGCTCGCCTCGATCCCGCGCCTCGGCGCGATGGGCGCGTGCCTGGCGCCCAAGCGTTTTCCCGAAGTCGATCCTGCGACGGGCGTGGCGACCGACGGCCGCGAAATGAAACCGGTTTCCCAGTCCGTCGCACCAATCCTCAAGGTCGAGAATCTTGCGGTCCGTTTCGACCTGCCCAATGGTCGCGTCCATGCCGTGGAAGACGTATCCTTCGATCTGCGCTCCGGTGAAACACTGTCGCTGGTCGGTGAATCCGGTTGCGGCAAGTCGACGACCGGACGCGCAATCATTCGTCTGCTCAATCCATCCGCCGGCTCGATCGTCATCGACGGCCAGGATGTGACAAAGGCCGGCACGCGCGATCTGCGCACCATGCGTCGCAATTCGCAGATGATCTTTCAGGATCCGTTTGCCTCGCTCAATCCGCGCATCACCGTCGGTTCGGCCATTGCCGAACCTATCCTTGCGCATAAAATGATGGGCAAGCGCGAGGCAAAGGCGCGGGTTTCAGAACTGCTGGAACAGGTCGGGCTTTCGGCGGCAATGGCCGATCGCCATCCGCATGAGTTTTCCGGCGGTCAGCGCCAGCGCATCTCGATCGCGCGTGCTCTGGCACTGGAGCCGAAATTCATCGTCGCCGACGAAGCCGTCTCGGCCCTCGACGTCACGGTCAAGGCGCAGGTCTCCAACCTGCTGCTCGAGCTTCAGGAAAAGCACGGTCTGGCCTATCTGTTCATCTCCCACGACATGGCGGTCGTGGAGCGCATGAGCCACCGGGTCGCTGTCATGTTCCTTGGAGAGATCGTGGAGATCGGGCCGCGTGCGGCGATTTTCGACAATCCGCAGCACGCCTATACCCGCCGGCTGATCTCGGCCGTGCCGGTTCCCGACCCCTCACGCCGCGGTGAGACGCCGCCGCCACTGTCCGAAGAGATTAAGAGCCCCGTGAGGCCGCTCGATTACGTGGCGCCGAAGCGCACCTATCTCGAGGTCTCGCCGGGCCATTTCGTCCAGCAGGCGGCGTAAGCACCCTCGTGCCGGATACGGTCAGGCGATGATGTCGAAGTCTGCTGCGGTGATGTTGAGGCCCTTGTCGACGATGGCAAACAGCATCTGCCCGTATTTCCCGGTTCCATCGGCGTCGTAGTAGAGACGACCGGCCGCCTTGTCGTAGATGATCCGGTCGGATGCGTCGCTGGCCGCGGTGCCGCTATGGAATGCATCCGATGCGAGATCCCCAACCGTGCCGGCCTTTGTGAATATATCCGTGTCGAGCCAGATCGTGTCATCCGCGACGGAGAAATCCGTGATCGTATCCACATTGCCCTTCTTGTTCAGTCGCGTGTCGAACACGAAACTGTCCGCGCCTTCGCCGCCTGTCAGGCGATCGTTCGAAAGGCCGCCGGAAAGGACGTTCGCGCCCTGGTCGCCCGTCAGCACATCGCGGTATTGCGACCCGATGAGGTTTTCGATCGACGTATAGGTATCGCCCTTGGCATTGTTCGTATTGCCCTCCGGCGCGGCGAGGCTGGCAACCACTGCGGTTGTGCCATTGGCGTAGGAAACGGTATCGGTTCCGGCACCACCGTCCATCTTGTCGGCGCCGGCGCTGCTCATCAGCTTGTCGTCGCCCTTGCCGCCGGACATGATGTCTGCGTAACGCGATCCGTTCAGCACGTCGTTGCCGTCACCCCCGATCTTGGGTTCATTGAAGGTCACGGACACTGTGATGTACGACGTCGGACCCGCCTTGATGCCGGTAAAGTCGATCGCAATCTTGTTGTAGTCGAACGAAACGTCCCGGCTGTCGAGGCCGGCAATATTGCTCTTGATCGAGACGCCGACGATCGGAGACAGGTTGTTGTTGATATCGGTAAACACCGGCCCGTTGAAGTGCACAGCGCTGGCGGTATCGCTTGAAGTCGGCTTGTAACCAGAGGTCCACAAGGCATACTGGGTAAACTCGAAGCGGATCGAGTTGTCCTGCAGTTTCAGCTGGAACAGCGACTTTGTATTGACGGTAAGCGCGGCAACCGCGGTGGTGTCAACCACGCTGACGACGTCCTTGTCGAGGGACGGCGTAAGCCTGTTTGGGAACTGATACTCGTAGCCGAAGGGGTTGCCGTAAAAGCCCATGGGATGCTCCGCACGCTCTGAACAATCAGAAATAGCGGAGAATGCTTATTTAAGATTTAAACGATGTATTGGCCGCTGTTCCCGTTGTCGCGATCGCTCAAGGTTGGGAACACCTGTAACGCGGGCCTCACTCTCGCGTGATGAGGGAACTCCCTGTTGCGTCAATGTGTTGTCTCTCCATAACACGGAGAACTAATATGCATATTGTTACGAAGTTTCTGACCGCGTCGTCGCTTGCGGTGGCACTGGGCCTCACCTCGCTTGTCCCGGCGACTGCGGCACCCCTGCCGATGGTGAAGTCGCCTCAGGTATCCGATGTCGAACATGTCCAGTATCGTCGTGACATGCGCGAACGCCGGGAAATGCGTGATCGTCGCGGGTGGCACCAGGGCCACCGTGGATACCGTGATCGCCGTCCGGGCTATCGCCGCCATTCCGATGGTTTCTGGTATCCCCTCGCAGCATTCGGCGCTGGCGCAATCATCGGCGGTGCCGTGACAAGTCGCCCGGCCCGCGCAGGTACCCGTGCTCACGTCCAGTGGTGTGCCGACCGCTACCGTAGCTACCGTGCATCGGATAACAGCTACGTGCCACGTGCCGGCGTTCGCGCACAGTGCAACTCGCCTTACTGAGGGCGTCTAGCCTTTTGAGGTGATGAGGGGCAGCGCATTGAGCCGCTGCCCCTATTTTTGATCCCGATTTCCTGTTGAATATCTGGATCGAGCTACCATATGTTGACTACAACATTGTTTTCGTCGGCGACCACGGATGTACTGGCGCAGTGGCTGAGAGCAATGCAGGGAGGTCGGTGCGTGTATTCGCTCCGGCCTTTTTTATTGCCCTGATGGCAGCAGTTCCTTGAACCATCAGCAAATCTATATTTGCAGTAGTTCTTAAACAGAAAAACTTAACCTGCACGACGATTAAAATCTTACACTTTCTCAAAACGTGATATACAACGAATGCAGGTAAATTTCTCTCCATTCCACATGGAGACGTGCCATGAAACTGCATTCGATAGTCATGACTCTGGCGTTTTTCGCAGTTCCATCGGTAACGATGGCGGCTGGCCCTGCCGGCATTCTGCGGGATGTGAGAGGCTCAATGCAGCGCATCCAGGAAAGTGGTTTTGCGCTTGCACCTTACGCTTTTGCGAAATTCTGCCGTAGCAATCAGGAGCAGTGCGCCGATACCGGCGGCGACGGCATCGTCGAACTGACTGATGATCGCAAGGCGCAACTGCTTTCGGTGAATTCAGGCATCAATCGCACCGTCCGTCCCGTCAATGATGCCGACGGCTCCGACGAGTGGAGCATTGATGTGGCGTCAGGCGATTGCGAAGATTACGCGCTCACGAAGCGCAAACACCTCATCTCCCTAGGCTGGCCTTCCGGATCGCTGAGAATGGCTGTGGCAAGAACGCGGTCCGGAGAGGGACATGCGGTGCTGGTTGCAAAGACATCCGCCGGCGACCTGGTGCTGGACAACCGGTTCTCTGAAATCAAGCCGTGGAAGAAGACTGACCTGACCTGGATCATGATGCAATCGCAGAACAGCCCTAGGATCTGGGTCAAGATCGGGCCATCCGACGACCGCCCGACCTTTGTTGCTAACCAATGGTAAACTAGGGTCGCACTCGTCAGCCACCGGCGCGATGTCCTGATCGATCAGGTCGGACGCCCCGACGGTTACGATGATACCGTATCAGACCACCAACCTTCCCCAGGACCTCGAGACGAAGGCCAGCCTGCGAGACAGCCGGGCTTTAGATCAGGCAGCAGTCGGCGCACGAACGCGCCGCGCCTTCCAGATCTCAAAAACTGGCCGGATACGATCGTGAAATACGAACGCGCATATCAATGCGTATGCCAGAGAGGCCGTAACGCTAAATGATACAGCGACTGATAAGTGTTTGAGATCGAGCTGCCATAGCCATAGAAACCCGGTCAGGGTTGATACGATCGCAATCGCGACAAGCGCCGGAAATGTTGTTTTGATCCCATCAAACGCGTTGATCTCACTGAATCGTTTCTGCACGGCCAGGAGAATAAACAACGCTGTCAGAGAGAATCTCAGGCTGAACATCGCTGCTGCCCAAAAAATCCCGAAATATGCTCCGACTGCAATCATCGCGACATCAGCAAGTGCCTGGTAAACATTGTTCAGGAATGCCAAGCTTGGGTGTCCTGTTGCAACCAGGAAGGTTTGCACTGGCACGACAACCGCAATGAACGGTAGCGCCACCAGCATCAGTGTTATCGTTTCGGGCAGTTGTGGCCACCTGTCTCCAAAAAACATAAATGCGACATAGGGCGCTGAAAACGCGGAAGCGACAAAGGGTATCGCGGCAACAAGGCCTGTTACCGCGCATGACCGCCACATCGTGCTTATCATCCGGTCACGATCCTCACCCATCCTCGAAAAGATTGGCAGCAGGATGTTGTTGATCGGATTGAGAAACAGGCTTGATGCGAGATCAAGCACCGTGCGTGATAGCCGAAAAACACCCGTCGCTGTCGGTGTCGCGACCAAACCGACCACCACATCGGCAGAGCGCACGTTGATCTGCGTGACTGCCGACATTCCGATTACGGCGAACGAGAAATTCAGCGTCGACCGCATCGAGATCAGCGTCGGCATGGCCGTTGGCTTCCAGCGAGCCGCCACAACACTGACCATCGCCGCAACGATCGGCGTTATCACGACGACTGCAACGATGCTCCAGGCGCCGAACCCCGAAAACGCAAGCGCGCAGCAGACAACCCCACCAACAAGCAACCCGGCCGACTTTCGGACCGCCAGTACCTTGTAGGCAAAATCGCGCGCAAGCAGCCCTTCCGGCACGACCGCCAGCGCTGCGACAAGGGGAGCGATCGACGTCACGGCAACCATGGCATTGAGGCCGGAGAAGGTTTCCAGGTGGCGGAGAAGGGCGCTCGCTATCAACAGTAGCGCCGAGCCGCAAAGGCCAAGCAGAAGGAAGAGACCGAAGACCGAATTGACGAAGTCATCGTCGAGCAATCGCCGCTGTATCACCACCTGGCTTCCGGACTGCAGGGTGGACGCGATGATCACGGCCGGCGCGGTTGAAAGCGCTGCGACACCAAACTCATGCGGTCCGAGCAAGGCTGCCGCAATCAGAAACACCACGGTCTGCGTCAGCCGCTCGACGAGCACCTGCGCAAGCGACCAGCTCGTACCCTTGATTGCCAGTTTCAAATAGGACATGTGAACCCGATCGGTGATATTTCGGTCGCGTCATGCGAATGGTCTAGGCTGTGGCCCGGTCGATCCGAGGTTCCACCTTAGGGAACGGGTCGATTTCACCGTCGATCAGGTCCTTCGCCAACTGGTTTGGAATGATCTTCGGAACGCCGCGCGGGATCGCCGGCCCGATCAGCAGGCAGGCAAGCCGCAGCAGAGCAAGCTTCGCCTCGCTCCACCTGTTGAGACATGGATAGAGCACCGTCTTTGCGACCTGCTTGAAGAGTTGCTTTGCATAGGCCTTGTGGAACCCTCTGGCGACCAGGGAGCTGCCGTTGCCAAGCGAGTAGTAGAACGTGCGCTGGACATCGAATTCGGAGTTCAACGGCAAAGGCGGATGGTCGATTTCCAGACCGGCCAACCGCTTGCCCTTCAGGCCGGCGTCGACCAAACGTGCCCCGAGATCGAAGCCCTCTCCCGATCCATGAATGGTGCCGATACCCAAAGTGGCATCGAACTGGAATTTTAAAAACGTCTTGCGGCGAAGCGTCAGCCCCGGTTCCCACATGTTGCCGATGATGGTTTGCCTGTTGATTTGGACATCGCTTTCGATCCGGCTTGCAGCCAGCCGCTTGCCGTTCGAGACGATGTTGCAGGTGACGAAATCGACCGCGCCGACATCGAGAATGGTTTTCACCCTGCGGTAGAAATCGCTCGCGGCCGGAAATGTGTCGTCATCCAGAAACGAGATGAGATCGGCCGTCGCGTGACAGGCGCCGACATTTCGGGAATGCGACGAGCTGAACACGCGCGAGAATATGGTTTTCACACCGTCGATGCCGATCGTTTCGGTCTCGTCGAACCCCTGCATCACGATGATGATTTCAAGCGCGATCGCCCTCTGCTCCTGCAATCGCCGCACCACTTCGCGCGTGCGCGCCAGACGACTGCTTTTCGATACGACTGGAATGATCACGGACACATCGTACATCGGGCCACCTACGAGCTTATTCTGGATTGGTTCAGATCGGCGACAACGGCTGAGAAAAAGCCCCAGGAACTGATGAAGTACCGTTTGAACAAGCGACGGGGCTCGGTGGCCACTCGCCAGAACCATTCCATTCCAACCAGACGGAAAACCTTTGGCGCTCGAGTCTTGGTGCCGGCTGTGAATTCGAGAGCCGCGCCGAAGCAGAAGGCGTAAAGGTGCCCAAGCGCGGATCTGTTCTGGTTCACCCAAATTTCGGATTTGGGCGCGCCGATACCCATGAACAGATGCGTTGTGCGGTTGTCGCGGATCGCGCTCAGCAGGTCGCGCGTATGAGAGGGTTGTTTTTCAAAACCAAACGGCGGTATCGCGTAGCCGAAGCCGGCCTCCGGGAAGCCACGTGCCGTCATCTGGACTGCCAGCCCGTCCGCCGTCGCCTGGCTCGAGCAGACGAAGAACGGCCGATGGTTCGTGTCTGTCAGGGCATCGAGCAGCTTGGGAAAGAGATCGGCGCCTGGTATCCGCTGCTTGACGGCCGCGCCGCACAGTTTCGCATAGAGAAAGACGGGCATGCCATCGATCGTGACTGACCACGCACTGTCGTAAGCACGTCTGAATTCAGCATTTTTGTACAGGTTGGAGACGTGATCCGTATTCGCAGTGACGACCAGTTTTACCCCGTCCGTCTCGGAAAGGGGAGAAAGAGCCTGTTCTACGAGAGCGTCGTCGGAATATTCGTAAAAGGATAAACCGAATATTTTATCTCTGGACCCAAGTCGGTCTTCGGTCATTGCATTTATCTCTTTAAGTGTGTGACGGCTAAAACTTGCTCTGCAATCGCTTTCCAGGAAAAATTCTCATCGACATGGGCGGTCTGCCACCGCAGGATTTCCGCCCGCTCCGCCTCGTCTGAAAGTTTGGTCAGCAGTGCCTTGGCCTGCTCGATATTGCCTGCCTCGAAGGTCTGGCTGGCGCCGATCACCATCGGAATGCCGCCCACATGCGAACCGACAGCCGGCGTCCCGCAATAGATTGCCTCGATGCAGACACGGCCGAACTGTTCCCGCCAGTTCTTCGTCGAGAGGCTCGGCAGAATGAAGAGATCGAGCGCGCTGTAAAATGTCCGCAGATCATCCTTCTGAAGACTGGGAAGAACCGTTACCCCCGCCGCAACGAGTGTATCGACCAGATAATCATCTGCGACCGGCCCGCAGGCGAGGATCGCGACCGGGAGTTCCTGTGCAAGCTGCGCCAGGATCTCTAACCCTTTCGGCTGCCAGATCCGCCCGGCATAGCCGAGAACGAGACCGCCCTTCTTGAATGCATCGGAGACCTGCGGATACTTTTGCGCAAGCGCAGAACGTGCCGCCGACTTATCGACGATCGAAAACGACGACTTTGAAACGCCGTTACCGATGGGGCTTGAGATCTTGCTCCGGGGAGCCCCCCGTCTGTGAAGGACATCGGCGACCTCATGGTTCTTGGGAATGATTTTGGTCGCTGTTTTATAGACGAACCGCTCGAGGACATTCCATCCGAAGAGGTTTCCCTTGAGATTGATGGCCGAGCTTTCGATGTACATCGGCCGCCCGAGACGCAGGGTGGCGCTTAGGAACGCGACAAGCGAGTGCGGTTCCTCATGAACGTAGAGAATGTCCGCCCGTCGCGCTTCCCGGTAGAAAGCGATGGTGCTCGGGATGAATGTCAGCCAGTGCGACGACAAGACGGAATTAAACAGCTTCACCGGAAAGTGGAATTTCTCAGGGTCGAACGTTGTGCCTTGAAAGGTTTTTGGCCCCATGACCGTGAGATTGGCGACCTTCGAAAGCTCGACAAATCGGTCATGGTAGTGCGAGTTTCCGGCTTCATGCCAGAGCATGGTCAACTGGTGCTCAGGCATGGGGCCGTGCTCCGGTGCGTCTTTGGGCCTGGATTTTCGAAAGCAGGTTTGCCGCGATAAAATCCCAGGAATACCGGGCTCTGTAGGCAAGATACGCGCTTTCAGTCGCTCGCGGAGCCGTCATGATCTCAGTCGAGATCTCGTCAGCGCGTGCGCCCGGCGAGACCAGCCGTCCCCATGGCGGAGAAACAGTCCGGTGGATGGCGATGTCGGACGCGACAATGCTGCAGCCCAGCGACCCTGCCTCGACGAGCGGCATATTGAACCCCTCGTCATGCGACAAAGACAGGAACGACCGGCAGTTTGCGTAAAGCCACCGCAACTGGCTGTCGGATATGTCCTTCATCCATCGGATGTTGCTCGTTGGGTCGTTGCTCGCCCGGTCAAGATCGGTGGCGATATTTCCCCAACCGCTGCGACCAACAACGACCGACAGGACATTGTGCGGTTGAAGCGCTGCCGCGACGTCGATGATCTTCTCGTAGTTCTTTCGGGGCTCCACCGTCCCCACGCTCAGGACGAAGACTTTGCCTCGCAGTTCCGCGATCTCGGACAGTTCGCCGTCAAACGGCAGCGCGGGGGCATTGCCGATCTCGCTGACATCATGGGAGGGAAAGATCGGACGAAGCTTTGCCGCCGAGTAGCCGGTTGGCGCAAAGATGGCGCGGTATCGGGATGAAACGGCGCGCTCCACATCCCGAAACAGAAGGCGCCCCTTGATCGGCATCTCCTGTCCCCTTGTCCAGGGGAAGTCGTCGTGAATGATGCGATAGAGGGGCAGTCTGGATGATATGGAGAGCGGACTTGCCGGCATGCTCGGAAAGACGGCCGCATCGTAACTGGAAGATGCCAGCCTGAACGGTAAAGTGAGCCAAGCCATCAAAGGATGCTGGCAGAGGACCAGGTTGTCGTCGCTCGAAAAAAACGATGTCGACATGACATAGGCCGTGCTGCCAGGGCAAATTTTCCGGAATGCCTCGAATAGATTGATCCCGTAACGTTCGACACCGGTAATCTCCGGCTTGCGCGTGGCAAGCGTCAGATCGAATATCACTCGCATTCCCACTCCTGCTGTCGCCGGACACCCGCGCATGCCGTCCATCACCGCTGCTGATCAGTGAAATGTCGAGTAGCACGACATCGAATCGTGGTTACAGCATGGATATGCTCTTGCTGATTCCTCAATAAACAAAACTAATCGCTAGGGTAATCGTATAATGGAATTCAATATGGATAATGTAGTTTGAATTCGCAGAGGTGTTGCACAAAAATCCCTAAGTTGTTTATTTTTTAGTGCATCAATGTTATAATAGAATCTTTATTACAGGCGTCTTACATGAATGAATGCTCAAGAAGATCTTTGTTGTTCTGCGCTGGCGCCTTTGCGGCGTCGGTTGTGTCGTCAGGTCCTTCCGTAGGTGCCCGAACGGGAACGTGCCCGCTGATCGGGGTTAACCTGGCCGGTGCTGAGTTCGAGATGATTGGCGGCCGTTGGAAGTGGCCTCACCTGGAGAACCTGAATTATTACCTCTCGCTGGGCGTGAAAGTGTTTCGGATCCCCTTCAAGTGGAACCGCCTGCAGCCCGATATTGCAAAACCGCTTGAGCCGGCGGCACTTGAGGGCCTCGATCGTCTGGTCGGCCGGGCAGTGGGCGAGGGTGCGGTTGTCCTCCTGGATATGCATGACTACGGAAGGCGCGATAAGATCGTCATCGGAGACGGCACGTCAGCTGCAACGCTCGAAAGCTACGCGGCGTTCTGGGGCGAGCTGGCACAGCGATACGGAAAGAACAGCCTTGTCTGGTACGGGCTGATGAACGAGCCGCATGACCAGGATCCCATTCTCAACCTTAACACCCAGAACGCCGCATGCGCCGAAATCAGGCGGCGTGGCGCAACGGGAACCGTGCTGTTTTCCGGCATCGCCTGGACGGGCGCCCATTCCTGGACGAAGACCTCGAACGGCACCGTGATGTTGCAGGCATTCGATCCCGCCGACAATTGCGGCTTCGACATGCACCAGTATCTCGACAAGGGATTTGGCGGCTCCAACCCGATCGCCACCGAAGGCATCGGAAAACGGATCCTGAAAAGCGCCACAGACTGGGCGACCCAACATCGAAAACGCATCTTCATCGGCGAATTCGCCACCGGCCGAACCGAAGGCTCTCTACGGGAACTGCGCGACCTTCTCGATGCCATGATGGCCCGCCCCGACATCTTCCTCGGCGCCACCTACTGGGCCGGCGGCGGCGTCTGGGGCAACACCAACCAGCAAACTGTTGATCCCCCACGAGACAGGCCAGGCGTCATGAGCGAGCAGTTGAAGCTGCTGATGCCGTATGTTGGGTGTCGGAGCTAGGCGGAGAGGGGATTGCACGAATAGCAATGACGGTATCCGGCTTACTTCGCGAAATAAGAATGCTGATAGATTCAGTGTAGCCCGCGAATGCCGCGGGCTACACTGGAGTTACTTACCTCTCTTCTCGTCCTGCGAAAGGACGGAAGCGGCGAGTTTCTTCGCATCGGTGGGCGTAGCTTTCTTGGCGCCGGAAAGCACCTTCGAGGCTAACGAGGAAATCGGAGTTGATGACTGCTTTTTAGCCACTTTAGAACTCCACCGTTGGGGCGATATTACCGAAACGCCTGCCTGTTTTAATCTCGCTAACTCTGCCAGGATTGATTCCGAACTTAGCTGCGATGTCATGTTGCATCATTCGCTCAAGAAGAAGACGTTTGATGCGAGCAGCCATCTCCGCCGTTACGCGAGGTGAGCGCTTTCTATGGGGCATAATATTTCTCCTTATGCCTTGCGCCCTGCCTTGCCGTAGTTGGTCGGGATATGTAGAATCAAACTGCACAGTTGGATTTTCATAATCCGCTAAGACATCCGCACGGCAGAGCATTGTTTCCGTGTGCGGCCACGCATTGCGCGACTGCATCTGTCCGCCAAGACAGACCGCAGTCGCCGTCCGCGAATCTAGTATTAGCGAACACTGACAGTATTGATGTGACTGATATTGCTGTCGAGTCATTTCGGCAGAGTACAACTGGATTATGTGTTTTTCCCCTCATAATCCGTTGGTTGTGGAAAAGATGCCGGATTCATAGTGGATTCGTCTAGTTCTTTGCTGCGCGTCCGCGAATGTAATACTCGGCTTGACGCTCAGCTCCACAAACCAAAAGCCGCGCTATTCATCATTTTCGATTGAGATAATGATTGAGATCCGTGCGAGGTCTGGCCCTCTATGAAATAGGGGAGCAGTTATCCGGATCATGGAGCCATGCAAATAGCAACGATCTTACGAGGGTATGTATTCAGATCGGCAATCCGACGAGCGGCTCCCGTCATTCCGCGCATTCCGAAACATACATGGAGAGACGCCATCTGAATGATGGCCTTCAACAATTTCAATCAGGGAAAGAAAAATGGTGCTGCTAGAGAGATTTGAACTCTCGGCCTCTCCCTTACCAAGGGAGTGCTCTACCCCTGAGCTATAGCAGCAACTGCGGACGTTCGGGTTCGTGTCGTCAGCGAGGGGGCTATTGCCATAGGTTCGGGGCAAGTGCAAGCAGCAAAATCGAACTTCTTGGAGAACCATCCGGGAAAACGCCCGGGGCGCTTTCGTGTGTCGGGCTTTTTCTTTAAGGAGAAGCCATGTCGAAAAAACCAGAAACCTTGGATAGCCAGGCGCCGGCCGCACCGTTGAGCGAAGCCGAGCGGCGTGAGCTGGATCGCAAGCAGCGTGCCGCTGCGAAATTGCGGGAAAACCTGATGCGGCGGAAAGGTCAGTCGCGCGCGCGGCGCGCCGGCGAGGCGGACGAGACGCAAGGTTTGCCGGCGTCTTCGCCCTCTGCCGCAAAAACGGACGAATCATCATAGTCTTTGCAGTGCATAAACGGGTTGTGGCACGATTTGCTCTCATCCGCAGTTTTCATCACGGATTGAAGCGGGACAAGGTTTGGTCTAGAGACGCAAACCCGGCCGCTTGAGAGAAAGAGTTACCACACCATGGATCGCATCAGAATTTCCGGCGGCAACGAGCTTCACGGCACGATCCCGATCTCGGGCGCCAAGAACGCCGCGCTGCCGCTGATGATTGCGTCGCTTCTGACCAGCGATACGCTGACGCTCGAAAACGTGCCGCATCTGGCCGATGTCGAACAGCTGTTGCGCATCCTCGGCAATCATGGCGTTGATGTCTCCGTCAACGGCCGCCGCGAAAGCCAGGCCGAGAGCTATTCGCGCACGATCAATTTCACCTGCCGCACCATCGTCGATACGACCGCTCCTTACGAGCTGGTCTCCAAGATGCGCGCCTCGTTCTGGGTGATCGGCCCGCTGCTGGCGCGTGAAGGCAAGGCCCGCGTGTCGCTTCCGGGCGGTTGCGCCATCGGCACGCGTCCGGTCGATCTGTTCCTTGACGGCCTGCAGGCGCTCGGCGCCATCCTCGAGGTCGATGCCGGCTATATCAACGCGTCGGCCCCCAAGGGCGGCCTTATCGGCGCACATTACACCTTCCCCAAGGTTTCGGTCGGCGCCACGCATGTCATGCTGATGGCGGCAACCCTTGCCCGCGGCACCACCGTCATCGACAATGCCGCCCGCGAACCTGAAGTCGTCGATCTCGCAAAATGCCTGACGGCCATGGGCGCCAAGATCAGTGGCGCCGGCACGCGCACCATCACCATCGAAGGCGTGGCCTCGCTGTCTGGCGCCCGTCACCGCGTCCTGCCGGACCGGATCGAGACCGGCACCTATGCGATGGCGGTTGCCATGACCGGCGGCGATGTGGTGCTCGAAGGCACGCAGGCCTCGCTGCTTGAAAATGCGCTCGATACGCTGCGCCTTGCCGGTGCCGAGATCACCGAAACCGAAAGCGGTCTGCGTGTCGTCAGGAACGGCAACCGGATCCAGCCGGTCGATATCGTCACCGAACCCTTCCCGGGCTTCCCGACGGACCTGCAGGCACAGTTCATGGCGCTGATGACCATGTCGTCAGGCGTTTCGCATGTCACCGAAACCATCTTCGAAAACCGCTTCATGCACGTGCAGGAACTGGCCCGTCTCGGCGCGAAAATTTCGCTGTCCGGGCAGATGGCGCGGATCGAAGGCGTTTCGCAGCTGAAGGGTGCGCCAGTGATGGCAACAGACCTTCGCGCATCGGTGTCGCTCGTCATTGCCGGCCTTGCGGCCGAAGGCGAAACGATCGTCAGCCGCGTCTACCATCTTGATCGTGGTTTCGAGCGTCTTGAAGAAAAGCTGACACGCTGCGGCGCCATCGTCGAACGCGTCAGCGACTGAGCAATATGGCCTGAAGAGGCCGCATGTTTCGAGGGATGAGGGGCGGCCAGGGGGATACCTTGCCGTCCCTTTTTTCATGCCTATGTCAGGTATTGTCATCCAACACGCCCCGCCTCATTTTCATGATCCGGCTTTTCCATCGGAGATATTTTTATGACTGATGCATCTTCCAACGTCTGGTTCATCACCGGCTGCTCCTCCGGCTTCGGCCTGGAACTCGCCAGGCTGACAATTGCAAAGGGCTTTCCGACCGTCGTCACGGCCCGCGACAAGGCAAGGCTTGCCGATCTCATCGCCGGCCACGACAATGCGCTCGCCGTTGATCTCGACGTGACCGACGAAGGCCAGATCGCAGCTGCTGTCAGCGCTGCCGAGGAAAAGTTCGGGCGCATCGACGTCCTCGTCAACAATGCCGGTTACGGCTACCAGGCCTCGATCGAGGAAGGCGAGGAAGACGAGATCCGCGGCATGTTCGATGCCAATGTCTTCGGCCTTTTCGCCATGACGCGGGCGGTGCTGCCCGGCATGCGCGCCCGCCGCAAGGGCCACATTCTCAACATCACCTCCCAGGCCGGCTTTATCGGCTTCCCGGGCTCCGGTTATTACGCGGCAAGCAAGCATGCGGTCGAAGGTTTTTCCGATGCGCTGTCCGCCGAAGTGGCGTCGGTCGGCATCAAGGTCACCTGCGTGGCACCGGGTCCGTTCCGGACGGATTGGGCTGGCCGGTCCCTGAAGCAGACGCCGGTGAAGATCGAGGAGTATCAGGATACCGCAGGCGCCCGCCTGTCGCAGACCGCAGGCTATAGCGGCCAGCAGCCGGGCGATCCCGTGCGTGCCGGCGAAGCCATGATCAAGGTCGTTGAAGCGTCAAACCCGCCGCGCCATCTCGTGCTCGGCGAAATTGCCTATACCGGCATCACCGCCAAGCTATCGGAACGCCGCGACGAGATCGTTGCCTGGAAGGACACGACGCTCTCTGCCGACTTCCCGAAATAGTTGCTTCTTGCCATGCGCCATCCTATCTCCAGACCATCAAACAACGGGGGCCACATCGCGGCCCAGGAACGGAATGGACGCGCATGACCGAGCTCAAGCTTCTGGCTCTCGATACCGACGATCTGGGGATCGTGTCTGCCCATATGCAGGATGCGGTGTTCAAGCTGTCCGACGTGCAGTGGTCGGCGTCGGAAAAGATATTCTCGCTGGCTGCCAACAGGTTTGATTGGGAAAAGGCCGGCGAGAAGAAAAAGGGGTTCGAGCGGCACCGTGCAGCGCTCGTCCTCAAGCGCGTGGAAGCAGTCCGTTCGACCGGTATCGACCGCAACCGCAAGGATGTTGTCCTGTCGCTTCTCGCCGTGCGCTTCATGGCCAAGGGCGAGGGGCCTGATGGCACCGTGGAACTGATGCTTTCCGGCGGCGGCACCATTGCTCTCGATGTCGAATGCATCGAAGTTGCTCTTGCAGATATCGGCGGCGCATGGGAAACCGCAACGAGGCCGCGCCATCCTTGACCGGCCTTGTGATCATGGCATGGAACGGGAAGGAATATCCGCTTGGCACTCTGGCTTGAGCAGACAGCACCGGACTTCGAGACACGCTTTTCCGCTTTTCTTTCGACCAAGCGGGAAGTCTCCGAGGATGTGAACGCCGTCGTGCACGCCATCATCGATGACGTGCGCGCCCGCGGCGACGCGGCACTTGTCGACTATTCAAAACGCTTCGACGGCATCGATCTTGCAGCGACCGGCATCCGCGTGACCGATGAGGAGGTCGACAAGGCCTTCGCCGAAACGGACCGCAAGGTGATCGACGCGCTGAAGTTCGCAGCCGAGCGGATCGAAAAGCATCATGCCCGCCAGATGCCGAAGGACGATATCTACGAAGACGCGATCGGCGTCGGCCTCGGCTCCCGCTGGACAGCGATCGAAGCCGTCGGTCTCTACGTACCGGGCGGCACGGCATCCTATCCAAGCTCCGTGCTGATGAATGCGGTGCCGGCAAAGGTTGCCGGCGTGCCGCGCGTCGTCATGGTCGTGCCGGCCGGTGGCGGCAGCATCAACCCGGCCGTCCTTGCCGCGGCGCGCATCTCGGGCGTTACGGAAATCTACCGCGTCGGCGGTGCGCAGGCCGTGGCAGCGCTTGCCTATGGTACCGATACGATTGCGCCGGTCGCCAAGATCGTCGGTCCCGGCAACGCCTATGTGGCGGCCGCCAAGCGCCAGGTCTTCGGCATCGTCGGCATCGACATGATCGCCGGCCCATCTGAAGTGCTGATCCTGGCCGACAAGGACAACGACCCCGACTGGATCGCCGCCGACCTTCTGGCGCAGGCCGAACACGATGCCGGTGCCCAGTCGATCCTGATCACCGACGATGCCGAATTCGGAAAATCGGTCGAGGCAGCCGTCGAGCGACAATTGAAGACACTGTCGCGCGCAGAAACGGCCGCCGCGAGCTGGCGCGATTTCGGCGCTGTGATCCTGGTCGAGAATTTCGAAGCCGCGTTGCCGCTGGCAAACCGCATTGCCGCCGAACATCTGGAATTGGCCGTTGCCGATCCGGATGCGCTCATGGCCGGCATCCGCAATGCCGGCGCCATCTTCATCGGTCGCCACACGCCTGAAGTCATCGGCGATTATGTCGGCGGCTCCAACCACGTTCTGCCGACGGCACGCTCGGCACGCTTTTCGTCCGGCCTCGGTGTGCTCGATTTCGTCAAGCGCACCTCGATCCTCAGGCTCGGACCCGATCAGCTGCGGCAACTGGCGCCGGCCGCCATCACGCTCGCCCATTCGGAAGGGCTCGATGCACACGCCCGTTCGGTCGCCATCCGCATGAACGCCCATCCTCCGCAAGACGAGGGCTAGGGATGGGACAAGGGCACTTCCGGCTCTCGGATGTCGTCCTCGACGACTCGATCGGGCGCTCGACGCCCGATGTCGAACATGAGCGGGCAGTTGCCATCTTCGACCTTGTCGAGGAAAACGCCTTCGAGCCGGTCGGCCATGCAGGCGGCCCCTACACGTTGAAGCTTTCGCTGGTCGAGGCAAAGCTGATGCTCACCATCACGGGCGAAGCGGGCGAGGGGGTTGCGGTCCACATCCTGTCGCTGACGCCGTTCCGGCGGATCATCAAGGATTACTTCATGATCTGCGAAAGCTATTACGAGGCGATCAAGACCTCCACGCCATCGCGCATCGAGGCGATCGACATGGGCCGCCGCGGCATTCACAACGAGGGCTCGCAAACCCTGATGGATCGTCTCGACGGCAAGATCCGCATCGACTTCGATACCGCAAGACGGCTGTTCACGCTCGTCTGCGTGCTCTACTGGCGCGGCTGAAGACCATGGCGGCCGATGACGAACCGACAAGGAAGCAGACGATCGGCATTCCGACCGCGATCCTCTTCATGTGCGGTTTCAACTCCATCCGTTCGCCGATGGCGGAGGCCATTGCAAAAAGCCTGCTGCAGCCCGATATCTACATCCAGTCGGCGGGTGTCCGTTCCGGCGAGCACGATCCCTTCGTCGATGTCGTTCTGGAAGAGGTGGGCCTTTCGCTCAACCGCAACCGGCAGCACAAGCCGCGGACGATGGATGACCTTGAGGATGATTTCTTCGATTTGATCGTGACGCTGACGCCGGAGGCCCATCACGCGGCGCTGGAACTCACCCGTTCGAACGCCGTCGATGTGGTCTATTGGCCGACCATGGATCCGACGGCTGCGACCGGCACGCGCGAGCAGGTTCTCGACGCTTATCGCGAGGTGCGAGAGCATCTGTGGAAGCTGATTGACCGACGGATGAGGCCCATTCGCAGGCCACCTCCGGCAGGCGATTGACGGTCTTCAAGAATCGCTGTCAAGCGAGGTTCACAAACCGGACGCGATTGTGTAGTTTCCGCGCAAATTTCGAGGCGGCTGATCAGATTTCGGCCTGCCCGACCTTCAACACAGAAAGAAAACCAATACATGGCTAAAGAAGAAGTTCTTGAATTCCCGGGCATTGTCGTCGAACTGTTGCCGAACGCGACCTTTCGCGTGAAGCTCGAGAACGAACACGAAATCATCGCCCACACCGCGGGCCGCATGCGCAAGAACCGTATCCGCGTTCTGGCAGGCGACAAGGTTCTTGTCGAAATGACCCCTTACGACCTGACCAAGGGTCGCATCACCTACCGCTTCAAGTAAGAATTTCTCGCGGCAAAGACGGGTCCCCATGGCGATCGAACAAAAGCTCATCCTGGCCTCAGGCTCGCCGCGTCGTCTCGATCTTCTCAATCAGGTCGGCATCGAACCGGCCCGGCTGATGCCGATGGATATTGACGAGACACCTAAGCGGGTGGAGCATCCGCGTTCGCTTGCGCGTCGTCTTTCGACGGAAAAGGCGGAAGCCGCCTTCGCCGCCGTCAACAACGATCCCGCCTGGCGCCACAGCTATATCTTGTCTGCCGATACGGTCGTGGCGGTTGGACGCCGCATCCTGGAAAAGACGGAGTATACGCAGGACGCCAGTGCCGCCCTGCATCTTCTGTCGGGCCGCGGCCACTGGGTCTATACCGGCATCTGTCTTGTCACGCCGGGCGGCCAGTTCCGCCAGAAGGTGGTTGAGACCAAGGTGCGCTTCAAGCGACTGTCGACCCGCGAGATCGAGAACTATATCGCATCGGGCCAGTGGCGGGGAAAAGCCGGGGCTTACGCGATCCAGGGCATCGCCGGCGCCTTCGTGCAGAAACTCGTCGGTTCCTATTCCAACGTCGTCGGCCTGCCGCTTCATGAAGTGACGGGTCTGCTGGCTGGCGAAGGTTTTGACGTAGCCGGCGCATGGCCGCAAGGCTGAAGACTTAAGAAGGAGGCCTGATATGGCTGAAACTTCAAACAAGGACATCACGACAGGCGGCAAGGTGGAGCCTTTGCGCAAGGCAAGGCCCTGTCCCGAATGCAGCCGCCCTTCCGCGCGCGAACACTATCCCTTCTGCTCGGACCGTTGCCGCAATCTGGATCTCTCCCGCTGGCTGCAGGGCAGCTACGCCATCCCCTTGGCCGACGATGAAAGCAAAGCCGACAACTACGAGGACTAGATCCTCGTCCGGTTCGGCCTTTGATTTCGCTCATGAAATCAGGTTTTTCACAAACCTTTCAAAAAAGTCGTCCGGGGTGCTGGACATGGCCGAACAAGATGTTATAACCCCGCTCGCTTCCCGGGGATACAAACCCTGGCCGGTCAACCAAGGACCGGAACGGCTTGCATAAAGCCCGGATGCCCGGATAGCTCAGTTGGTAGAGCAGCGGATTGAAAATCCGCGTGTCGGTGGTTCAAATCCGCCTCCGGGCACCATTTTTTATCAAGAAAATGCCTCTGTTGATCGAGTCCAGTTGAAGGCGATTTGTCTCGTCTTTGCAGATCCGGGCATCTCTACCACTCACCTGCTGTTCGTCAAAAATGCTACTCCACAAGGATCGGCCGACTTCTTTGGTGAGCGGCCTCCCGTTCCCCACCACTGGCCACGAGACCGGGCGCCGCAAAAACACGTTTCGTTAACAATTTCAATTAGCTACTTTAGTAACAAACATTTGAAACGGTGGGAGCTGATCGAATGCTCTGATCGAAATGCAGCATGATGCCGCTATAAAAACTAAAAGGCAGATTGCGGTTTATGCTTGCAAAATTGAGGTCTATTTTTTCCTGCACCCGGGGCAATTTCGGCGTGCTCACCGGCCTTATCATGGTTCCTTTGATCGGTAGTGTCGGATTGGCAATCGATTTCGGACGCGCCCTGGAGGCAAAATCCTATCTCGATGCCGCTGCGGATGCTGCGGTACTTGCTGCTGTCTCCGAAAAATCCGCAGCGGTCGCAAAAGCCATGAAAATGGCCGAGGACGGTACTGTCGCCATCGCGGACACCGAAGCCAAGAAAATCTTCAAATCTCAGTTGTCGGCCAGATATGGGGACAACATGGAAGGTTTGTCGAGCCTGCTGATCGACGTCAAGCTGGAGCTGGTAAAGTCCGACGGTGTCGTCACATCGAGACTGAAATACGCCGCCACTCTACCCACGACCTTTACGCGAATCCTCGGCAATGACGAGATGGCGATTTCGGGGCAAGCGACCGCAGCCTACCTGATACCGAGCTTTCTGGATTTCTACATGCTGCTGGACAACACGCCATCGATGGGGGTCGGCGCGACTGCCGACGACGTGGCGAAACTGGAAGCTGCAACGAAGAATGGATCGGATGGGAAAGGCAAGGACGCCAACTGCGCTTTTGCATGCCACATCGTTTCGACGAGCGGTGTCGCCGACAAAAACAGCTATTACTATCTCGCCAAAGAAGTTGGCGCGACCATCCGCATCGACGTTGTCGCGGAGGCGGTCTCCGCGCTCATGACAACGGCGCAGGAGACTCAGACCGTTTCAGGCCAATTCAAGATCGGTGCCTATACGTTCGGACAAACCTCTGCCGATGCCCAGTTATACACCGTTTCCGAGCCGACGAGCAATTTCACCTCAGTGGCAAAGGCCACGAAGATGATTGAGCTGATGAGCGTTCCGAGCCATTCGTCGCCGAACGGGCAGACCGACTACAATGAAATACTGTCCAAGATCGGCCAAAAGATCAAAACCGTCGGTGACGGGAGCAGTTCGGCGGATAGACAGCCAATCGTTTTCCTTGTCGCGGACGGCGTTGGAGACGCATACCGTTCCGATTGTACAAAGAAGCTCTCATCATCCAACGGCGATCGCTGCATGGAGCCGTTGAATGCCAGTCATTGCAACGCCCTGAAGGCGCGCGGAATAAAGGTCGCAGTCCTGTACACGACCTATTTGCCTCTGCCCAAAGACGGTTTCTACAAGAAGTGGATCGCACCCTTTCAGAAGGAAATTCCAACGCAGATGCAATCTTGCGCCACGGAAGGCTACTATTTCGAGGTCAGTCCGACCGATGGCATAAGCGAGGCAATGGATGTCTTGTTTCGCAAGATCGTGGGCCGTGTACGGCTGACAAGCTGACGGGCCTGATCATTCCGATCTCGGTCCGGTTCACTCCTGGCCTAACCTGCCCTCACTCCACGAACACCCGCACGGTTGCAGCCCGGCCGGCGGAATCGATCACCGTCAGTGTCGAGAAGCCCGCGCCTTCGGGTAACCAGTTGTTGGTGCGGCGGCGGGAAAGATCGGTGAGGGGTTTTCCGTTGGCCAGCCAGCGGAACGGCGGGCGGCCGCCCTGCAGTTTCAGCACCAGCGGCGAGATCTCGCCGGTTTGGGCGCCGAGATCCACCTTGGCACCCTCGGGGGGATAGACGATCTGCGGCGCGGCTTCGCGGGTCGAGGCGCTGATCAGGCCGCTTGCCGTCATCGAGAAGCGCCGCTGGCCGATCGGCAGGTCGGATTGCGCCAGCCGTGACGTGGCTGATGGTGGCGAGGGATGCGGCGTGATCGCGACGCCGGAGCGGGCAAATGCCTCGAACAGGATAGGCGCCGCTGTCTGGTAGCCGGCGATGCCGGGAACCGCACCATTGTCCGGCCGCCCGACCCAGACACCCAGGACATGGCGTCCGTCATAACCCACCGACCAGGCGTCGCGGTATCCGTAACTCGTGCCGGTCTTGTAGGCGATGCCGAGGCGGCGGCTTCCGGTTGGCGGCAGCACATCCGAAAGGATGTCGGTGACGTTCCAGATCGCCTGAGGCTCCAGCAATGGCTCGCTGTCCAGACGCGCCGCGACAGTGTCGATGCCGTTGCCGAGCCGAACGGGCTGGCCGCCGTTGGCCAGAGCGGCATAGGCCTGAACCAGATCCTTTAGCGTGATGCCGACCCCGCCAAGCCCGATCGCAAGGCCCGGCGCCTCGTTCGGGGGAAGCACCGGTTGTACCGCGGCCCGTCTGAACCGGATCATCAGACGCGACGGGCCGACGGCATCGAGCAGTCGGATCGCCGGAACGTTGAGCGACAGCTGCAACGCCTGGCGCACCGTGACATCGCCCTGATAGCTCATGTCGAAATTCTTCGGCCGATAGCCGAAGAAATCGGCGGGTCGATCCTCGATCATCGTTTCTTGCGCCACCAACCCCTGTTCAAATGCAAGTCCGTAGATGAACGGCTTCAGGGTCGACCCCGGCGACCGCAGCACCCGTGTCATGTCGATCCAGCCGGCGCGGCTGGCATCGAAATAGTCGGCCGAACCGACCTGGGCGACAATTTCGCCCGTCATCGCATCCGCCATGACCATGGCGAGCGATGCTTTCGGTTCGAGCTTCGCCGAAGCTTCCCTCGCGACGTCTTCCAGCTTCTGCTGAATGCCGCGTTTAAACGTGCTCTGGTATCGCGGCACCCCGGGCTGTTTACGGATTGCGGCTTCCGCCATATGCGCGGCAAGCGCTGGCAGTTGCAGTCTTCGCCGGGGGAGGCCGTCATGGGATGCCCGTTCCGCTTCCCCTTCACCCGTCAGCGACGCCACGGCCGGCCTTGAGAGAACGCCTTGACGGGCCCGCATGGCCGATTGCGGGTGCCGGTCCGGCCGTCGCGTTTCCGGCGATTGCGGCAGGGCGACAAGCAGAGCGGCTTCCGCCACTGTCAGCCGCCCCGGCTCCTTGCCGAAATAGGCAAGGCTTGCAGCCCTCACGCCTTCCAAATTTCCCCCATAGGGTGCGTAGGTGAGATAGAGCTCGAGGATCTCCTGCTTGTCGAGACGGCGTTCGATCTGGATGGCGCGGGCGATCTGCAGAAGCTTTGCCGAAAAGGATCGCGCTTCCCGGGGCTCGATCAGACGCGCGACCTGCATGGATAGCGTCGAGGCGCCGGAAACGATCCGCCCGTTGACGAGAAGCTGGAACGCCGCGCGGCCCATCGCCTTCAGGTCAATGCCGCCATGCTGGTAAAACCGCTGGTCCTCATAGGCGACAAGCATTTTCAGGAATCGCGGATCGACATCCGGGATCGAGGTCTTCAGACGCCAGCGGCTTTCGGATGTGGCAAATGCACGGAGCAGCAGCCCGTCCGCGTCAAGCACCTCTGCCGATACGGTTTGCGCCTTGTCGAGCGGCGGCGGATAGGCGCGGTCTGCAGCGTCAAGTCCAATCGCCAGCCCCGCCGCGAGCGCGACGCAAAGACCAAGACCCAACGAATACGTCCATCTGCGTCTCATGGCATTCTTCTTGTCGTCCTGCCGCTGACTGCCTCGACTTCACTCTGCAAGGCGATCGTCATTCGAGGCTCCCCGGTCGCAATCTCATGCTGCAAGCTGCCACCCCGGTGAGGCGGACGGCAGCCACCTGCCTGTCGTCTCTCACGGCGCTGCCACCACCTCCATCTTGCCCATCGCCGTCCTTGCGGAAAGCTGCGGGCGGTACATGTCGTCTACCTGCGCCGCCGGATGATCGTAGGTGCCGGGTGTCACGGCGCGTACCACATAGGCGAGCGTGATCTTGCGGTTGTCACCTTCTGCGCGGTTGAAGGCTGCAACGAAACGGTCGTTGCGGAACTCCGTATGGGCGGCCTGCACCTCTTCGATCCAGTCGAAATTGGCAAGGCTGGCGCTGTTGACGATGCTTGGGTTATCGATCTCGAAACCCGCCGGCAGGAGATCGGTCACGACAATGCGCGACGGCCAGTCGTTTGTCTCCGTGACGTTGAGAACGACGACATAACGCGTGTTCTGCTGCGCCGTGCTGACATTCGCCTCCTCGCCATCCATTGTGTAATAGGTGCGCGTGATCTCGAAACCATCGCCGCCGGCAGCTAACGGCTGCGCCGGGGCGGCAACCGTGGTGATGGCGGCAGACAGCTTATCCTTGCTGTCGTTGCGAACCGTCAGCGGATGGTCGAGCAGCACGTCGCCTGGCATCTGCGACATCAGCGTCCCGATGTGGGCCGCGCCGTTGACGCTGAGACGCAGGTCTTCGTCGCCGTTCTGCAAGGCCCGGGCCGCCAGCAGCATCCAGGTCTGTTCCTGCGTGCTTGTATGTTTCTTCGCCACCCATTCCTTGGCAACGACATTGGCAAGTGCAGGCACGATCGGCGGCACCGGCCGACTTTCGGCGGCCAGCGCCAGAACCGCTGCACCATCTCGCAGCGAGGAGCCGTAATCCGAACGGCTGAGGCTGACTTTCTTGATCTGCGCATCTTCCGACATCTGCAGCGCGTCGTTGAAGATGGTGCGTGAGCGCTGGGCATCGCCGTAGAGCGAAAGTGCTGCAGCGATATGCGCCTTGGCAAGCGGTGTCGGGAAGTCGCCGAGCATCGTATCGGCGTAATAGCGCAGGTCGCTGATCGCAGCCTTGCGGTTGCGCGCAAGCACGTAGAGCGCATAGGCAATCTGATTGCCCTGGTCGGCGACATTGGTCGTGTAGGCCAGCGTGTTCTGCAGATTTTCGAGCGCCTGGACGAGAGGCTTTTCAGGCACGTCGAAACCCTGTTCGCGGGCCCGCGACAGGAAGTCGGTGATATAGGCGTCCAGCCAGAGATCGGTGCCGGCACCATCAGGTCCCCAAAGCCCGAAACTGCCAGCCGATGCCTGGAAGGAGAGCACGCGGAAGATCGCATCCTGGACGCGCTTCTTGACCTCGGCATCATCGGCAAGCCCGTTCTGAACCGCCATCTGGCTCAGATAGAGAAGCGGAAGTGCCCGGCTGGTCGTCTGCTCGGCGCAGCCATAGGGATAGCGGTCGAGGCTCATCAGCAGCGCCGGAATATCGAACGCGTTGGAGCGGCTGACATTGACGCTAACCGAGGCGCCCTGAAGCACGCTGTCGGCAAGAAGGTTGGAATCCACCGTTACGCTTGCGCCGGGCTTCAGATCCACCAGCCGGCGCTCCGTCACCGGCATGGCCGCCGGGCGAACCGGGATGTTGAGAACCTGATCGACCGACAGGCCGGAAGCATTCGAGACCCGGATCGAAACAGTGCCGTCGCCGGGACCGATTCCCACCAGCGGCAGCGTCACACTCGTTTTTCCGCCGGCCGCCAGTTCGACCGGCTTGATCGCGCTCTGGCCGACCGCAACCGGGTCGTTTGTCGTAATGCCTAGATCATAGGTGCCGGCGGGTCCGTCGGTGTTGACAATGTCCAGTCTGAGGTTGCTGTCGTCTCCCGGCGCAAGAAAGCGCGGCAGGCTGGCGGTCACGACGATCGGATCGCGGATGATGACGTCTTTCACCCCGTGACCGACCCCGGATTTCGACCAGGCGACGGCCATGACGCGCGCCGTGCCGTTGAACTGGGGAATGTCGAAGGAGACATTCGCCTTGCCTTCTGCATCCAGCTTCACCGGGCCCGAGAAGAAAGCGACCAGCTTTTCCTTCGGCGGGCTCGCCTGCAGCGCGATGCTGCCACCATCGCCGCCGGTTCGCAGCCGTCCCGTGGCACCAAGCGAGCCATCGATCAGCCGGCCGTAGATGTCACGGATTTCGAGCCCGAGACGGCGCTGGCCGAAATACCAGTCGTCCGGCGCCGGTGGCACATAGCGGGTAAGATTGAGGATGCCGACATCGACGGCTGCAATCGTCACATAAGCGTCTTCGTCGGCGCCGGCACCGGTTACGGCGACTGAGATATCCAATGGCTGGCGCGGCAGGGTTTTATCCGGTGCCGTGATCGCGACCGCGAGATCGCGCGCTTCCGGATCGACCTTCAGCCAGGTCACGCCGATTGCCCGCATCGGCATACGGTTTTCACGCGCAGCACCCGGGCGGTAGAGTGTCGCAGTCACATAGGAACCTGCTCCCCATTCCGCCGTGACGGGGATCTCGATCTCTCCGCCGGTCTCCGCAAGGCTTGCCGTCTTGACCGCGGTCAGCTGCTCGGAGCCTGCAATGATCATCAGTTCGCCGGCATAACGCGAGGAAACCTTGAGCTTGGCAGTATCGCCGACCTTGTAGCTCGGCTTGTCGAGGGCAATCTCCAGCGCGTCGGGCGTCTCGGTCGACGTAGCGGTCACGAACCAGCCGGCATCGAACTCGGTGCTTGAGGCCGGGCCGCCGGCATCGACCGTCTCGACTTCCAGGCGGTAACGGCCCCATGCGACCGGAACCGAAATCCGGCCGCCGTCAGCAGTTACGTCAACGCTGCCATTGGATACCTGCTTGGTGCGGGTGATCGGCTCGTAGCGCCAGGAACTGCCCTCACGATACCACTGATAGTCCTGCTCGACCTTGACCAGCTTCCACGGCAGGCCTTTCGCGGCCTGCTTTGCTCCGGTCTCGTCCACGAGAATGACGTTGAAACTGCCAACCGCGCCCTCGGGCAGGTCGCCGGAGAACTCGGGCTTGATGCCGATCCGCGGCCCGTCCGCCTTGACCGGCAGCGACAGGGTCCGCTCGATCGCGCGGCCGCCCGATTCTTTCATGCGCACGACGATATCGGCATTGATCAGCTTGGTGGTCGAGGGAAGCTCCGCGACATCTGCTGGAAACGATGCCTTGCCGTCTTCATCGGTATCGTCGAGTGCCTCGAGCGGAATGCGGACGGTTTCCGCCTGTTCCTCATCTGCAAGGCCGAACTGGTAGCCCGGGAAGGCTGCATTGTCGCGGGTCGGCTTGAGGGCGATCTCGCCTTCCAGGCCAAGTCCCGCTGCCGGTGCGCCATAGAGGAAACGTCCGTCGATCTCGACCGTAGCCGGTTCGCCGACCACGATTTCCTTCGCCGCGCTGGTCATGTCGAACTCGATGCGATCGGGCACGAAATCATCGACCAGAAACGTCTTTTCGCCGATCGCCGAGCCCTTCGGATCGGTAAACACCTGCATCGTCCAGGTGCCGCGCATGGACGTGTCCTGCAGGGCGAGATCGAGCGTGTAGCCACCGAGCGCGCCTGACTTCACCATGCGGCGATCCTCGACGCCATCAGGGCGCAGGAAGACGAAGGTGAGCGGCAGGTTGTCGATTGCGGTCGCATCCACATTGCGGGCAAGGGCGCTCGCATGCACCGTCTCGCCTGGCCGGTATATGCCGCGTTCGGTCCAGGGCAGAAGATCGATCGCGCCGGGTGCCGGCCGGCCGGTGACGCCGCGATCGGAGAGATCGAAGCCGGCGCGGCTCATGTCGAGAAACACGTAGTCCTGGCCGCTGTTTTGCGCCGTCAGCACCGCCGGCACCATGGCCGCGGTCCCGCGCATCAGGCCGGCCGTAAACGTGGCACGGCCATCGCCATCGGTCTTTGCGGTACCGAGCACTTCGTTATTCTTGGCGAGAAGCTGCAGATCGACGCCGGCAATCGGCTTGGCCGAACCGAGCGAACGGGCAAACACACTGAGTCCGTCCGTGCCGGCATAGGTCGTCAGCCCGATATCGGAAACGACGAACCACTGCGTCGCCTTGTTATCCCATTCCTGCGAAATGGCGTTGGCGGCCGATGCGGTCAGCACATAGACGCCGGGCTTGCGGTTCGGCAGCGCCTCGTCAACCGGGAAACTGGTCGCGACATCCTTGTTGAGCTCGCGGTTGGAACCCGGGCCGAGATCGATCTTGCCCTGCCAGACGAGTTCGCCGTTTTCCTGCTCGATGCGGTCGGCGGTGTAGCCGCTCATCTGGGTCAGAAACTCCGAGTCCGTCAGAAGCGGCGCAATATTGCGGTCACCGATCCGGTAAAGCTTGAGATCGGCCGTTTCGGTATTAACCGAAACGATCGGAATGCCGCGCCGGGCCGTGGATGGCAGCACGAAACTGTCGCCGGTAAACCGCACTGTCGGAGAGCGATCCTTGACGTAGAGGTCGAGATCGACCTGTGCTGGCAGCGGTTCATCGACGGAGGAGGGAAGGCCACGCCGCAGCGACAGCTTGTAACGCTGGCCGTGGGTCAGACCCTCGACGCAGATCTGGCTGTCCTTCGCCTCCATCGCTTTCGGCGCCTTGCCGTCCAGCGTCACGAAGGGTGCATAGTCGACGCCGGCCTTTACCAGAGGATCGGAAAACTGAACGCAGGCGCGCGGATTGGCGCTGTCTGCATCGACCGTGTTGCCGGTCACGCGAAAACCGTGGCGCTCGCGAAGG
Organism: Rhizobium sp. Leaf306; assembly: GCF_001423425.1. Taxonomy (GTDB): domain Bacteria; phylum Pseudomonadota; class Alphaproteobacteria; order Rhizobiales; family Rhizobiaceae; genus Neorhizobium; species Neorhizobium soli. The sequence goes on along the minus strand of NZ_LMNX01000001.1, from coordinate 854,963 downwards.
TCGTTATAGGATGCCTGCACCGTGCGGGCGCTGACCAGCGCAAGGCTCTGCTTGTAGGCGGAAAGCGCCTGGCGGTAATTCTGCTGCTTGGCAAGCGCTGCGCCAAGAACGGCAAGCGCATCGGCTCTTGCCTGCGTCGTGCGGGTCAGAAGATAGCCGTTGATGGCGCCAAGCGTTGCATCGCCGTCTGCAGAGCTGTTGCCGTTGGCAGTGGAGGCGGCGCGGGCAAATTCGATCCAGAGTGCGCCATCATCCGGCGTCAGCGACAGGGCGCCTTTGTAATTATAGATCGCATTATCGAAGCGGCCTGCCAGAAGTTCGGCCTGCGCGTCGGTCTTCAGTCTTTCGACATCCCGGCCCTGCTGGTTGTCACCAAGCGTCAGGCCATCCTTCTGCTCGCGGGCCTGCTGAAGCAGTTCTTCCGTCAGAAAGGAGAGCCGCGGCGCCGCTCCGATATCCGGTTCCGCCGCCACTTCGACGATCTTGCCGGCGACCGCGCCTATAAACGGATTGAGCTGAGCGTGGTCGGACTTGAGAAAGCACCACTTGCCTTTGACATTATAGGTAAAGGCGCGGCACTGGTTGTCGCCGATACAGGCGGTTTCGCACTGACCCTGGCTGACATTCTTGACGGTCCGCAGATCAAAACCCGAATAGTCCCCATCCGCCGTGGTCTCTATCCGCCGCTCCGCCGCAGTCAGAGGCAGCGCCAGAACGAGAGACGAAAACAACAATGCGGAAAGTCCGAAGATCGCGCGCCTAGACATCAAAAGTCCCCCCGGTGGCTGCCGTCCAAGTTATGTTGTCGGATCTGAGTAAGCACTTGTCAACGGAAGTAAAGCCAACCAGCAGATGCAGTTTTGACTATTTCTACGCTGATCGATTCGACAACGTTTGATCCGAGGTTGAGGCTATCGAGATGACAGCACACGGTTTTCCTCGTCGCGACAATCTACGCCTCGGTATCCGGCCGCATAGCCCTGAGCGGGGGGGGCATTTCACCCAGATTGACATCCGCTTTCGGATGCCCTTCCCGCACGAGATGCACCCCCACCACAAAAAGACTTGTTCGCCACCAAAAAATCCGTGACATCTACCCTATCGAACAGGAGGCTTTCATGGACCACGCGAGCAAGACAAACGCGCTCAATCTTGACAATTTCTGGATGCCGTTTACGGCAAACCGCCAGTTCAAGGCGACGCCGCGTCTGCTCGCGCAGGCGGATGGCATGTATTACACCGATGTCGACGGCAACAAGGTTCTCGACGGCACGGCGGGGCTGTGGTGCTGCAATGCCGGCCATGGTCGCAAGAAGATCGCACAGGCCGTCGAACGTCAGCTCACCACCATGGATTTTGCCCCGACCTTCCAGATGGGTCATCCCATCGCGTTCGATTTCGCCACGAAACTGGCGGAGCATGCGCCGGGCGGCGCCTCCGCCAGGCTGGATCGTGTCTTCTTTACCGGTTCCGGTTCCGAATCTGTCGATACCGCGCTCAAGATCGCCATTGCCTATCAGCGGTCGATCGGGCAGGGGACCCGCACCCGTTTCATCGGTCGCGAGAAGGGCTATCACGGCGTCGGCTTCGGCGGCATTTCGGTCGGCGGTCTCGTCAACAATCGCCGTGTCTTTCCGCAGATCCCGGCAGACCATATGCGTCACACGCTCGATATCGAGCGCAACGCCTTCTCGAAGGGCTTGCCCGCGCATGGCATCGAACTTGCCGACGATCTCGAACGTCTCGTCGGACTGCACGGGGCGGAAACCATCGCAGCTGTGATCGTGGAGCCGATGTCAGGCTCCGCCGGCGTCATCCTGCCGCCCAAGGGCTATCTCGAAAAGCTGCGCGCAACGGCCACGAAACACGGCATTCTTCTGATTTTCGACGAAGTCATCACCGGCTTTGGCCGTCTCGGCATGCCGTTTGGCACGGATTACTTCGGTGTCGTGCCGGATCTCGTCACCACCGCCAAGGGCATTACCAACGGGACGATCCCGATGGGCGCGGTGTTTGCCAGCCGCACGATCTATGACGGACTGATGGCAGGGCCTGAGAACGCGATCGAGCTGTTCCACGGCTATACCTATTCCGGCCACCCGGTCGCTTGCGCCGCCGGTCTAGCGACCATGGAAATCTACGAGGAAGAGGGCTTGTTGACCCGCGCTGCTGGTCTTGCTGGCGAATGGGAAGAGGCGCTGCACTCGCTGAAAGGCCTGCCGCACGTCATCGACATCAGAAACCTTGGCCTCGTCGGCGCCGTCGAGCTGGCATCGCGCGAAGGCGCTGTGGGAGCACGTGCCTATGATGTCTTCGTCGATTGCTTCCAGAAGGGGCTGCTGGTCCGAGTCACGGGCGACACGATCGCGCTGTCGCCGCCGCTGATCATCGAAAAGGAGCAGATCGGCACCATCGTCTCGATGCTCGGTGATGCGCTCAAGCGCGCGGCATGACGGCGACCTTAAAAAGAAAGTGCAGCCGGTAGGCGTTACCGGCTGCACATGAGTTCGTCTGTCTAGCGTCGATAAGCGCGAGACCGTTTCCGGATTAAGGCCTTGCTGCTGGCGCAATGTCGGTTTGCGACGGCTGCAGCGTATCGCTTTTACCGGACACTGGGGCCTGACCGGTCAGCCGCTCTTCTGCAGGGGCGGTTGGTGCGGCGAGTGCCGGTTCCGTGGAGCCGGTCGTCCCGTTGGCCGGAGGACTCACTGCTGCAACGGGTGCCCGATCCGTCTTGTCGGTGGTCGCGGCCTGCTGTGCGGTTGCCGCGGTCTGGTCGGTGCCGATCGGCTGCGGAATGACCGTGCCGTCGGCATTGGCGACCCGCCAGACCGTGTTGCCGGAATCGTCGGCAACCAGAAGCGCCCCCGTTCCATCGATCCCGACACCGACAGGTCTGCCGCGCGCCTGATCGTTCTCGATAAAGCCTGTCACGACGTCCTGTGCCTTGCCAACAGGCTTGCCGTTTTCGAAGGGCACATAGACGACCTTGTAGCCATTGAAGTGATCCCGGTTCCAGCTGCCATGTTCGCCGATGAAGGCACCGCTTGCGAAGGCGGACGGCATGGCGGAATTGGCCGAAAACGTCAGGCCGAGTGCTGCGACATGGCTGGACAGCGCGTAGTCCGGCGCGATCGCCCTTTCGACCATGTCCGGCCGTGGCGGGTGAACGCGAACGTCGACATGGTTGCCGTAGTAGCTCCACGGCCAGCCGTAGAAGCCATCTTCCTTCACCGACGTCATGTAGTCCGGCACCAGGTTCGGACCGAGTTCATCACGCTCGTTGACGACGGTGTAGAGAACGCCCGTATCCGGGTTGAAGGCAAGACCATTCGGGTTGCGTAGGCCGGATGCGAAGACGCGTGCCGCCCCCGTCTGACGATCGACTTGCCAGATCGCGGCGCGGCCCTTTTCAGCCTCGAGCCCGTTCTCCACGATATTGGAGTTCGAGCCGACCGAGACGTAGAGCATCTTGCCATCGGGGCTGAGCGCCAGATCCTTAGTCCAATGGTGGTTGATTGGCCCGCCAGGAAGCGGGGTCAGCACCTTTGGCGGCGCGGTAATCTCGTTCTGGCCGAGTTCATAAGGGTAGGCGATCACGGCGCTGGCCGAGGCCACGTAGAGCGTATTGTCCACCCAAGCCAGGCCAAACGGGGAATCGAGCTTGGTCAGAAGGTCGTGCCGTTCATCGACCGTGCCATCGCGATTGGTATCGCGCAGCAGAGTGATGATATTGGTTTCCTTCTCAGCGCCAATATCGCCGTGGGCGATCGACATGATCCAGCCGCGGATGAAATCCTTCGGCCTCGAGGTCGGCTCGCCTGCCGGTGCCTTGGATTGCACGACAAGCACATCGCCGTTCGGAAGCGTGTGGACGGTGCGCGGGCTCGAAAGATCCTTGGCGTAAACGGTAACCTTTAGGCCTTCAGGAACCTTCGGCGTTTCGCCATCCTTCCAGCCGATCACTTCCGCGACTTTCAGGTCGGGGATGAGCGGGTGCGATGGTTCCGGCAGGACAGGATCGGGGCCAATCTGCGAGTTGACGTCGAAGTCATTGCTTTGGGAAAAGGCCGGCAAGGCGGTGCCGAGCGACAGCGAAAGCGCGGAGGCAAAGAGAATGCGGGACGGCTTCATGGATCAGATCCTCCAGGCCAGGCGGGAATACTTGCGGGCGGAAATCGCGGCGGCGAAAACCGAGAGAACGAATGTGACGACAGAAATCGCCAGTCCGTAAGGCACAACGGCCGTCCAGCCGTCGCCGGCGTGAACAAGGCTGTTGAGGAAAGCCAGCGCCAGAATGACGATATAGATGACGATGGTGAGAAATGCCGGGCGCAGCGGCCGCGTTCTTGGACGAAGCATATCCAGCAGGCCGGCGACGATTGCGACGCCACCGAAGACAAGGCCGGCGAACAGAAGCCAGGAGGAAAAGTTCTGCCACATCAGGTGACCATCGCTTAGCCAGAAGGCCAGGTCGGTCCCGAGTGTCAGGGTGAAGCAGACGAAAGGAAAGGGAACGAAGAGGGACTGCAGCGGATACGCCGCAGAGTCTCTGTTATCGGAAGAAAAAACAGTCATGAAAACGCTCCGGGAGGCAAAGAGCCAGGGAATGGACGCCAACCCGTGACGACGCCCTTTGTTCCCTTGGCGCTATCGAGTGGTTAGGTTGGATCATGATCCACAGAAATGGTGAGGCACGACATGACACTGGCAGCCGGATTTTTCACGCGGTCTGCGGTGGATGTGGCGCGCGACCTGATCGGCGCTGAATTCGAGCTTTCGGGCGTCGGCGGCGTCATCGTCGAGACCGAGGCCTACCAGCCGGATGATCCGGCATCCCACAGCTTTCGCGGGCCGACGCCCCGCAACCTTGCCATGTTCGGGCCGGCCGGTCATGCCTATGTTTACCGTTCCTACGGCATACACTGGTGCGTGAATTTCGTTTGCACGCCGGGCAGCGCGGTGCTGATCCGGGCCTTGCAGCCCGTGAACGGCATTGCCGAGATGGAACACCGGCGGGGCAGGGCGGAGCCCCTGCTGTTATGCTCGGGCCCCGGACGCGTCTGCCAGGCGCTGGGAATTGGTATCGAGCATGACGGCCTGTCGCTCATGGAAGCGCCTTTCCGGCTTGCTCCGCCGGTAACGCCGCCCTTGGTGGTCGCGGGACGGCGGATCGGAATATCGCGTGGTATCGACCAGCCGTGGCGGTTCGGCCTTCAGGGATCGCTGCATGTCAGCCGACGCTTTACCGGCAAGGGAGGGCTGCCGGAGGACCCGACAGCCGCACGGGATTGACCTGCCGTGCCTATTTCCGACCGAGCCGGGTCAGCAGTCCACCGGTTGCCAGCCCCACGAGAATTGCACTCGCGACGAGAAGCAGTCCGTAGGACATGATGTTGTCCGACAGCCAGTTCGTTGCGATCAACCGTGCATTCGAGAGTGAAAAGTTTGCAGTCGGCGTGAAGTGGAACCAGTTGACCGGAACAATCACCGGATCTGCTTCGGAAACATCGTGCACGGACACGCGTCCGTCGAGTTGGTTCCACGCTTCGCGTGCCGAAAAGGCCTCCATCCCGGCAGAAAGCTCATCGCCCGTCGCGCCGATCACCGCCGTCCAGGTGCCGGTTTGGGTCGGATCGTTTTCCTGTGCGATGATCATTCCGGCGGTTTTCGGCGGCACATAGATCGCGTCACCTGCCGGCGCAAACCGCAGCATCGGTGCGGAGAGGTCAAAGTTCCGCTTGGCCCAATCCGCCACGGAAGAAAGCTGTCGGCCGAAGAAGTTGTTGCCGTTGCGATCCTGCCAGTCCTGGAGCGTCAATGACGCCCGGTCGGCCGGGACGTGATCGCTGTTCTCACCCCAGCTACCGCGGCTTTTCTGCTCGATGCCGAGATCCGTCAGGATATTGGCTGGAAATTCGGAGATCGCGCCGACAAACAGCGCATTGCGCCCGGCGATACGCGCCGTTGAAATCGTCACCGAGACCGGTATTGCCCGATGTGACGCGGTCGCGATCTTGCCAAGGAAAGTTGCCGCAGATCCGAGGGTCTTTTCATCGATCCGGCCGAGGAACAAAGGAACGGACTCGGTGCCGGTCGAGTAAGGAAAGCCGGTGCCCGACGTAGCGCCGAGATTGGGGACGCGCGCGATGCGGGCGAAATCCGGCATCTCGAACTGTGAAGTACCGAAGAGAGCAAACCGCGTGCCTTCATTCGCAGTGGCACCCGGCGCGCAGGCCTTGTCCGACGCCGTCAGCAGCGCAGCTTCGAGCGTGATCGTGTTGACCCCAGGTTTGAAGTGACGCAGCGTCAGCTTGATCGGCAGGTGGCGCAGAATGGCGCCTCCGTCCGAGGTGATCGGAACGGTTGAGGCAATATTCCCATTGACGAAGACGTCGATGTGACTGCCCGGAAGAACCTCCGACACATAGGCGGCATCCAGCAGAATGCGCGCTTCGCCATAGGCGTTCGCGTAGAAATCCGCCGGGACGCCGATTGTGAACTCGGTACGGTAAAGCCGCCCGGAAAACTCCTCGCTGCTGACCCCGAGAGAATTGAAATCAATCGATTTCTCGGCAAACAGAAATGGCGTATCGATGCCGCGCCAGCTCGAGGTCGCCAGTGTATCGCGGCGCTGGATGCTGCCGCCATCGGTGGAGGCAACGAAACTGTCGATAAGGCCCTGAAGCGCCGGCCAGCTGGGTCCCGACAGGACCAGAGCGGAGGATCCGTGCCCGGGGTAATCGGTAAAGCTTGCAACGGCTGCACTGGAAGCGGCTGCCGCCAGGTTCGGAAGGATCGGTCGAAGTTCGTCCGGTGTCCCCACGAAGACCGCAAGTTCGCCGGGCCTCAGATCGGGTGTAATGGTTTTCTGGAATGAAAACGACTGGTTCGGCATGCCGCCCACCAGCGATAGTCCCTGCGCAAGCCGCATCAGAACATCCGTCGCGCCCAGCTGGTCGAGCGCCGGCACAATCAAGCGGAATCGCGTCTTTCCGCTGCCGTCGACGCCGACCGCCCTGACATCGTCCAGTCGGTTGAACCGGTCGCTACGCTCGTCGTCGAACGCCAGGAACGTCCGCTTCGGGTCGATGTCGGTCCAGAGTTCGAACGTGGATTCGACCGTGCAGTCGGTGCGGTGACGCTGATTGGCCGCGAACCGTACCATATTGCCGCCCGCCTTCAGAACGCCCGGCGGTATGTCGAGCACCCGTTCGAACGGCTGGTCGGGCGATGCAATCTTGTCGCCATAGATCTCGACGTCGTTGATCGTCACGGAAAGTCGCGAGGCCTCCGGCGCAACGACGATCGAGTTCTGGTATGTGAGGTGCAGCTTTGCACCCGTCGCCGCCTGCTCCTCGGTCAGGTAGACGGACCAGGAACGCTGCTGGACCTCGCCGTTCAGGCGCAGCGACGGGGCAGGGATGAGGTAGCGCCGCGCCGTTTCGGTCGAAGCCTTGGCTGCCGCCTGAGGAGCAGGGGCCGTTACCGGAGAGGGAGAAGCGGTGGCCGCCGGTGCCGGTGCCGCGGGCGTTTTCGGAGCGGCTGGAATGGGCCGTTGAACCTGTGGCACAGGTGCCGGAGCCGGGGTTTGCGGTGAAGGCGGCGCGGTCGGGGTTACACCTTGGCGGGACCGCTCCGGACCCATGTCGAATGGCGATGATGCGGTGGCCGGCGATTGACCGGGTTGCTGCGCAAGCGACGAGACCGACAGGGCGCCGGTCGATGCCAGCATGGCCGCGACGAAGAGAAGGCGGGGGAAGCGTGTATTGATGATCATGTCGCTCAACCTTCCTTCGTCGTCTGGCTCTTGCCCAGATCCTTCAACAGGTAGCCGAGGCCGCGGGTCGTCTGATAGGCGGCAAGACCCAGGAACCAGATCGTGCCGCGCAAGAGGCCCGGGTTGTAACGTCGCGAGGTCTGGAATTGTGTCCACTGGCTCGAATTGGCGAATATGAGATCGGCGATCAAACGGTGATCGGTGGATTTCTGGGGCATGTAGCGGCACCCCGCCGTTGTCACGTCGCCGACCGTATCGAAATTGCGGATTTCGATCGGCAAATCGCTGATCGGCAGGTCGCTGAACGGCTGGAACCGGAGCACACCCATGGCACCGTTCGCGATGTCCCTGGCGCCTTCCGTATAGATCTGCAGTGCTGCACCATTGACCGAAACATCCTCGATCGTCGCCGTGAACCAGCGGTCGCCGATCCCGAATTCGCAACGCCGGCTGACGCGGATACGGCGGGACGACTGCTTCTCTCCACGTTCGGAAACGACGCCGAGCGCGCAGCCCGCAATGATGATGTTGAGAAGATTCCAGCCCCCAACCACCAGCGTCACGTCCGCTTTGAACGGTTCTGTATAGACCCGGTAGATGCTGATGAAGAAGGCAATGACGAGAACGCAGAAGATCACGAAGAACGGCCGGCTGATCTCCGAAAGTCGGCTGACGGACACGGACTCGTCTTTCGCCGTCACCTTGAAGGTCGGCTTGCGCGGATTGAGCATGACCGAAACGACAGCCGGCAGCAGGTGCACGGTCTGGACGTATTCGTAAAGCTCCGAAATCCACGGCCAGCGGAACGAACCGTAGAGGTAGTTCTGCATCAGCATGTTCACGATCATGTAGGTCAGCGAATAGACGAGGAACTCGCCGCCGGAGGAGGTGAAGATCTGCAGATCGAAGAACAGATAAAACAGCGGTGCAAACAGGAAGATCGTCCGCGGGAAGGGAAACAGCCAGAATAGCGTCGAGGACATGTAGCAGAGGCGCTGCGGGAAGGAGAGCCCGCGCTTGAGCGGCGGGAAGCGGAACCGCAGGATCTGCATCATCCCTTGCGCCCAGCGCGAGCGCTGGCCGATAAAGCTGGCGAAGGTCGCCGGCTGCAGGCCGGCGATCAGTGGGCGGTCGACATAGATGCTGTGCCAGCCGAGACCGTGCAGATCGAGCGCGGTTTCACAGTCTTCCGTAATGCTGACGCCGCTGAAACCGTTGGAGACTTCGAGCGCCTTGCGATTGAGAACGGCCGCGGAGCCGCAGAAAAAGGCGGCATTCCACTTGTCGAGACCACGCTGGATGATACCGTAGAACATCTCGTTCTCGCTCGGCATCTTCTCGAATGTGCGCAGGTTGCGCTCGACGGGATCAGGATTGAGGAAGAAGTGCGGTGTCTGCACGAGGAAGAGTTTCGGCTCCTTCTCGAAATAGTGGACGGTTTCCAAGAGGAAGTCGCGCGTCGGAGCGTGATCGGCGTCGAACACGGCAATCAGATCGCCGCTCGAATGGGCAAGCCCGTTGTTGAGATTGCCGGCCTTGGCGTGTTCGTTGCGCTCGCGGGTCAGGTATTTGACGCCGAGGTCTTCGCAAAGCTGGTTGAGGGCCTTGTAGCGCGCATCCGCAGCCCGTGCATCCGCCACGTTGTCGGCGCGGCGCTTCTGCAGCGTGCTGCCGTCATCGAGCAGCCAGACGGTCAACTTGTCGGCCGGGTAATCCATGTTGCGGCAGGCTGCAAGCGTGTTGGCAAGCAGCGTCTCGTCCTCGTTGTAAGACGGCACGAAGACGTCGACGCTCGGAAGCGGTCCTTCCGTGCGGCCATGCGGCTTTCGCGCCGGCAGCGGCATGGCAACGACGAAGAGGCTGAGCGCCAGCATCATCACGCTGTACATCTCGGCCAAGTAGACGAGCATGCCGGGAATGAAGTTCTCCAGCTGGTTCACCGGCGGCAGCGTGCTCGTCGTGCGCCAGTAGACGTAGCGCATCACCATCGCGGTGCCGAAGGCGAGAGCCACGAGACGCCATTTGCCGTCGGCGTTGAGCATCTTGATGATGATCATCACCGTGACGATCAGGACGCTCGCGATCAACTGGGTGCGCGTGTTGATCGGCAGGGTGACCAGGGTCACGATCATGATCGTGGCGAGAACCCACACGATGGCAGAGATAAAAGTACGCATCGCCGGATTACCTTTGCGGTTCGATCGACCGGATTACGGTTGGCAGGATCACGACGGGATTGCCGGCCTGACGCTCAGCGACATACGACATTGGCACCCTCCGCCTGTGTCGAGCAGGAAGGCGAAGGAACCGTGACGCGCGGAGCGGCTGCGGGTGTCAGTGACCTCGGGGACGCAGCAGCGTCCGAGGGCGCTGACGGACTGAGGCCTGCGGGAGAAAGTGCGGAAACGCTGGGGATCCTTGGCCCCACCGGCTGCATGACAGGCTCCATCATGCTGCTGGCAACCGGTGCTACGGCTGGCCGGACCGGCGCGGCAGGGGCTGCGCGGCGGATCATCGGCGCAGCTTGCCGTTGCGGCAGGACCGGAACGATAGCTTCCGTCGAGGCAGGACGCGGGTAGGTCGGAGCGCCGGTTCGTCCGATTTCAGGCGAAAGCGGGCTCGCATCGCCATAGGGATTCCAGCCGAGCGAGTCGACGGAGGCGTTGATAGTGAAATTGTACATGAAGGCGAGAAGTGCCTGCTCCGTCGCGCCGGCCTCGCAGATCCGCACGCGGATCTGGATCGAGCCGTAGTTATCGACCGGCGACATCTTCTGCGCCTGCGAGCGGATCTGCTGCCATCCGTAGAGGCAAAGATCGCTGCCCCTGCCGCGCCCGAACGCATAGCCGAACGGGCCATAGCTGTTCTGGACGTAAAATTGCGACCGCACCATCCGTACACCCGGAAACCCGGATGCCATTTCGCGTGCCGTGCCGCTTTGCGAGACCATTTTCGACGTCAGCCGGTTCGAGCTATAGCTGAACGCGCTCTTCGTGCCGAAGAACTGCGCCTTGATGAAGTTCTGGCCGGGCGTGAGTGCGGATGTGAAGAGCGGAATTTCCTGCTCGATGGCGTTGTCGTAGCGCCGCTCGATGACGCCGACGATACCGGGGCCGGATGGCGGGGGCATGACCATGGCTTCTTCCGCCTGCACGGTCTTCACCAGGGCGCCCGGCTGGATCGGAGCTCCGCCGCAACTTGCCAGGACGAGAGGCAGCAATCCTGCGATGGCAATTGCGAAGCTTCGGCGGTCGCTGCGTACGAACCGGCGAACTTCGGCAAATGATCTTTTCGTCATGGGCACTCGCATATAATGGCGCATCTACTGGACAGTCATCGTCCGATCGCTTCCGTCTCGATTTCCGCTTCCACAAAAGTCTACGCAACGAAGCGAATCGCGAGTCTTGCTTACAATTTGCTAAACAAATCTAAATTGTTCGTTAACCATATCAGCTCATTCTTACACATCATGGCGTTCATGCCATTGATACGCCTCGTTGCGGGGCAACAGGTCGGGGTTAGGATCGGGATCGGAAGTCCATGAAGGTTATGATGATCTCATTGACGGTGGTAGGTATCGCCGCTGTTGGATTCTGGAGCCTCGATAGACAATCCTCCAATGTCGACATGACGCAGCTGACCGGCGCCATCAGTCCCGAAGCGCCCGCATGGGCAGACGGTATGCAGCCGCGTCCCAAGACCGAGCGGCTTACGGCTCAACTGCTCTCCTCAGACGAACCTTCCGCGCAGTCTCCGGGTGCAGCAGCGCTTGTGATCACGCAAACGCTGTCGAACGGATCCGCCACCGAACCGGCCGATACGCCTTCCCCGGCGCGTTCGGGCATGCCCTTGATCGCACAGTCCCCGGCCGCATCGTCGCCACCACCCTTGCAGCGTCCCGAAAACTTGACGGCGCAGCGCGGCAACACGCCGCCTCCGGTCGTCGTGGATGAAAGCGCCTTGCGATATTTTGCTGCCCGTGGCGACACGGCACGGCTTCAGGCCGAGATCTCGCGCCTGCGCGCGCTCTATCCGACCTGGTCGCCGCCCGCTGATCCGCTGGCTGTGCGCGCAAGCGGTGATCCACAGCTCGAAAACATGTGGCAACTCTATGCACAGTCGCGCTTTGCCGACGTGCGTAAGGCAATCGCCGACCGTCAGACTGCCGAGAGCGGCTGGCAGGCACCGGACGATCTCCTCGACCGGCTAAAGCTTGCCGAGGCACGTGTCAGCCTGACCGGCGCCTCCGACAGCAAGGATTACGACGTCGTCATCCGCATGGCGGCCGAAAACCCGAGCCTTCTCACCTGCAGCGAAATCGACGTCTTGTGGCGGGTGGCGGAAGCCTTTGCCGAGACCGAGCGACAGGGTCGCGCCCGGGATGCCTATCTCTACGTTCTGGACAATTGCGAGGACACCGCCGCGCGTGTCGCCACGGTGCAGAAGGCGAGTGAACTTCTTCCCTCCACCATGCTGGAAGATCTCCTCGCCAAGGAAAAAACTCCCGCCGGTGGTCAGCCGGAATTCGAGGGTCTGAGAAACGATCTCGCGCGCCGCTTTGTCAACGAAGCCGGCGACGATGCGAAACTGGTCGTCGGCCAGCAGTATGTCACGCGTCTCGAACAACTCGCGGAACGCGAAGGGCTCGCCTCGGACGCGCTGCTACTGGGCTGGTATGCCTATCGCAGAGACAATCTCGGCGGTGCCGAGCGCTGGTTCCGGCGCGCCTATGGCAAGGAAGAGACGGCCTCCGCTGCTGAGGGGCTGGCGCTCACCCTGGTCCGCCAGAAGTCGCCGCTCGAAGCGGAAAACGTTCTCTATCGTTTCCGGGAAAGTTCCGAAGGCACCAAGGCGGCCTATCTTTCCGCCGTCGCCAATCTTCTTGCACTCGATCCTCCGCCCATGCTGCAGGAAGAGGTTCTGGCCCGCATGGCGCCTGTCGTGATCGCCGCCCGCGATGCCGACGCGGCACAACAGTTCGGCTGGTATGCAAGAGCAATGCGGCAGCTTCGCACAGCCGCCGAGTGGTTCGGGGCAGCACTCGCCTGGAAGCCGGATGACGAGCCCTCCGCCTATGGTCTGGCGCTGACCCGCAACGACCTGGGCGACCGGGCCGGTGTAGCTTCTCTCCAGCGTGCCTGGGGCGATCGTTCAGAGCGCATTGCAAATCTCGGCAGACCATCTGTCGCGGGCGTCGACGACCGGACAGGTTACCGTCGCCAACCGCCGCTGCCGAGCGTCAGGCCCGAGGATCGCGTTGCGGAAGCCTATTCGCAGCAGGACGGACAACCCTACCAGCAACCAGCGCAACGCAGCGTTCAGCAACCCAACCCGCAGCGTGCCGCTGCAACCCGGCAGCCTGTTGCCGTGCAGCCGTCGGTCCGCCAGGCAACCAGATCCGCTCAGGCAAGCTCCGGGCCGCCGTCGCGCGGTTGTGCTCTGACGGAACTCCGCCAGACCAATCCGGACCAGGCACTATCGCGCGGTTGGTGCCTGATGGATCTGAACAGGCCGCTCGAAGCCGTCAAGGCTTTCGAGGTCGCGCAAAACAGTGCTTCCGACGTGGTCCGCTCCGATGCGTCCTATGGTCGAAGCCTTGCCTATCTGCGGGCAGGCCTGACGGATCAGGCATCGGTTGCCGCGGCCGCCGCCAAGCAGACCAACTCCCGCGCCGTGGAGCTTCAGAGCGCCATTCTTGCCAATCGCGCCCAAAGTTCCTTCAACCTCGGTCGCTATCGGGAGGCACTCATCGCGCTCGATCAGCGCGCCCAGATCACGCCGGAACAGACCGATCTGATGATCCTTCGCGGCTACGCCTACCTCAATGTCGGTCGCAAGCCCGATGCGCGAAGAATTTTTCAGGCTCTTGCATCGACCGGAAGCAAGGACGGCCAACGAGCGCTGGCCGAACTGATCTGGCCGCCGGACAATTGAAACACCGCCACAAGCTGAACTTCCAGATTAGATCAATTTGATTTTACTAAAAGTTTTGAAGCTTTTGGTTGAGCTGTTCTGCGCCTCTGTTTGTTGTCACCTTTGCGGACAGTCGGAGCTATGGCCGGTTTCTGACTTTGCTTGAAAGAGCATTTCACACCGCCCGTGTTAACCTTCGGGCAAGGAATTAACCATACATATTAGATAGACGGCGAATGGGATGTCCCGAGGGCTCCCAACAGGCATGAAGCCGCCAAGCCGTACCGGTCTGAATCCGGTATTTCTCATCGACAGATTACGAAATGCTTCGCGGTATAAGCGTCGCCACCGCAGACAGGTCATGGCCTGTCCCGGCACGCTCCCGCCCGTTTCGGATTTGCCTCGCTGGGCGGCAATACACCAACTCGTCGGGTTGGTCTGACTTTCATGCGGGGACGGTTTTGGTGCAGGACACGCCGACAGAACAGGGGCGACGGAGCCAGGCAGGCAGCCTGAGTGAACGCTTGGCCTTTGCTGGCCTCGACGGGGACCTGCGCGACTTGCTGCGCCGGTGCCGGCCGCAGCTCGAACCTCATCTCAAAGCCGGATTGCGCGACTATTTTCACCGGCTGCAGTCCGTTCCCGAGGCTGCCGGTATCTTCGAAAGCGAACAGCAGATCGAACGCCTGCATGACCTCCAGGCGTCTCACTGGAGCGTGCTCAGCGACGCGCGCTTCGATGCACTGTATGCCGAACGAGTCAAACTCCTCTCCGATACCGAAAGCCGCATGGGTCTTGATCCGCGCTGGCACCTTGCCGGTCATTCGGTGATGCTCGAGCATCTGATCACCGGTGCGGTCACCGGAATGTCATCCCGCTCCATTCTTCCGGCAAGTCGCAAGCGCGAACAGGAACTCAACGATCTCGTCAGCGCAATCGTGCGCCTCGTCATGGTCGACGCGGAGATCGCGGTGTCGTTGCGCTTTAACGAATTGCGCCTCAAGCACCAGCGTGCCCTGACCGAGCAGCGCCAGGCCGATCAGGCGCAGGCCGTTGAGACGTTCCTCTCCGTGGTTTCAGCGCTGGCCGATCGCGATCTGACCGCCAAGGTTCCGGACGACATGCCGGACGCCTATCGCGAACTCGGCGACATCCTCAACAGCGCCATCGGCGACATCCGCACGACATTCGAGACCGTCGGCGAGACCGGAATCCAGGCGGACATGCTGACCGACGCTCTTTCCGAGAGCGCACGCACGTTCGCCAGAACTTCCGAGAACCAGTCCGCCCGCTTGCAAAAGTCTGGCGAAGCGCTTTCTTCGATCGCTGCCGGTGTCCGCCAGAGTGCCGTCGGCACGGCCGCCGCCGAAAAGGCGACGGCCGCCACACGCCGGTCAGCGGAAGACAGCGGCAAGGTCGTCGGTCAGGCGATCAGCGCCATGGCGGATATCGAAGCGTCAGCCGAAAAGATCGGCCAGATCATCGGCACGATCGACGAGATCGCATTCCAGACCAATCTCCTCGCCCTCAATGCCGGCATCGAAGCCGCCCGCGCCGGCGACAGTGGCCGCGGCTTTGCTGTCGTTGCGCAGGAGGTGAGGGCGCTCGCCCAGCGTTCCGCCGAGGCCGCCCGCGAGATCAAGACGCTCGTCAACGGCACTAAGACGCAGGTCGATGCCGGTGTCGAAATGGTTCACCGCACGCAGGGCGCCATCGATGGCATCGTCCAGCAGGTGTCCGCCATCAACGACACGATTGCGGGCATAGCTCGCGATACCGGGGTCCAGGCGGAAGGCCTCGACGTCGTCACGGCACATGTCAGTGATCTCAGCCAGGAAGTCGCATCCAATGCCGTTCTGGCGCGTCGCTCGGGCGAAGGCGCGGACGAATTGCAGACGGTGATCCTGGAGCTTGGACGCACGGTTCGCGAATTCCGGATTGCGCGACAGGGCCGTTACGATGACGACCGCTCAAGACCGGCTGCACGCCGGCCGGAAATTGCCACCGACATCTCCCCGCGGGCCGCGGCGGAACGCATCGGTTCCTCAGACACATTTTACTCCAAACGACAAGGAATAAGCTGATGGCGGCCAAGAAAGCCGGTCCGGGAAGTTTGAAACTGTCTTCCGTGCTGGACCTCAACGAGGCGTCCGCGCTGCACGCCAAACTGCTGTCCATGCGCGGTAGCGACATTGTCATCGATGCGTCCGGTGTCGAGCGTCTCGGCGTCCAGTGCGTCCAGGTCCTCGTCGCCGGCGCAAACGCCTGGGATGACGACAAGAAGTCCTTTGCCGTCCAAAAGCCTTCCGATGCCTTCGTCAAGACGATGCAGCTCATCGGCCTCGATACACAGAATTTGGTTGCTAAGGAGATTTAGCGATGAAGAAAAAAGTCCTGACCGTGGACGATTCACGGACGATCCGGAACATGCTTCTGGTCACTCTCAACAACGCCGGTTTCGAAACCATCCAGGCTGAAGACGGCATCGAAGGTCTCGAAGTCCTCGAAGGCTGCAACCCCGATGTGATCGTCACCGACATCAACATGCCGCGCCTCGACGGCTTCGGTTTCATCGAAGGCGTTCGCCGCAACGACAAGTACCGCGCCATCCCGATCCTGGTCCTGACCACGGAAAGCGACGCGGAGAAGAAGAACCGCGCCCGCCAGGCCGGTGCCACGGGTTGGATCGTCAAGCCGTTCGATCCCGCCAAACTGATCGATGCCATCGAGCGTGTAACCGCCTGAGCCAGGAAATCCTCCCATGGATATGAACGAAATCAAAGAGATCTTCTTTCAGGAATGCGAAGAACAGCTCGCTGAACTGGAATCTGGTCTGCTGAAGCTGAACGACGGGGACCGCGACCCCGAAACGGTCAACGCCGTCTTCCGCGCCGTTCATTCCATCAAGGGTGGAGCAGGCGCCTTCGGCCTCGATGACCTCGTGGGCTTTGCCCACGTCTTCGAGACGACGCTCGACTGCGTCCGGTCCAACAAGCTCGAGCCGAACCAGGACGTTCTGAAGGTGATGCTGAAATCGGCCGACGTGCTCGCCGATCTCGTCACCGCGTCCCGTGACGGCGGTGGTGTGGACGAGGCGCGATCACGCGGCCTCGTCAAGGAACTGGAAGCCCTTGCCCATGGCGAAATGCCTTCGGCCCATGCCGAAGTCGCAAAGCCTGCAAAGGCCGAGGCACCGAAGCCGAGCGATGATAGCGGTTTCCAGCCGATCCCTTTCACCTTCGATGGTTTCGACGACGACGTCCCGGCAGCAAAAGGGTCGGTCTACGAGATCGGCTTCAAGCCGCGCCACGATCTCTATGCCAAGGGCAACGAAGCAGCCCTCTTGCTGCGCGACCTGTCCAAGCTCGGCGAGATGAGCGTCGGCTGCGACATGGAGCAGCTGCCGACCCTCGACAAGCTGGATCCGGAAGCCTCCTATTTCAGCTGGAAAATCTCCCTGACGACCGAAAAGACCGAAGCCGATATTCGCTCGGTGTTCGAATTCGCCGAGTGGGACTGTGATCTCGACGTCAAGCTGGCCGCAGCAAAGCCAAGCGACGAAGAACTGCCGATGGTTCCGGTACCATTCGATCTCTCGTCGCTCGACGATGAGCTCGGCTCCGACACGAAGGCTGCCGACGAAGCAGCCGCCGTCGTGGCGACTGAAGCTGCCGCCAACGTCAGCAAGATGGCTGCCGCCGCGGCACGCGTCGAAAAGAAGGAAGCCGCAGCACCCGCGCCGGCTCCGGCCCAGGCCGCTGCCACAGCGGCCGCCGGCCAGACGATCCGCGTCGATCTCGATCGCGTCGATCGCCTGATCAACCTGGTCGGCGAGCTTGTCATCAACCAGGCGATGCTCTCGCAGAGCGTCATCGAAAACGATGCCAGCGGCACCTCCGCCGTCAATATGGGTCTCGAAGAGCTGCAGCAGCTGACGCGCGAGATCCAGGACTCGGTCATGGCGATCCGCGCGCAGCCGGTCAAGCCGGTCTTCCAGCGCATGTCGCGTATCGTCCGCGAAGTCGCAGACATGGTCGGCAAGCAGATCCGTCTGGTCACCGAAGGCGAGAACACCGAAGTCGACAAGACGGTTATCGACAAGATCGCCGAGCCGTTGACCCACATGATCCGAAACGCTGTCGACCACGGCATCGAAAGCCCTGAAAAGCGCGAAGCCGCCGGCAAGGATCCGGAAGGCACGATCAAGCTTTCGGCCAAGCATCGTTCGGGCCGCATCCTGATCGAACTGATCGACGACGGTGGCGGCATCAACCGCGAGCGCGTCAAGCAGAAGGCAATCGACAACGACCTGATTTCGCCGGATGCCAATCTGTCGGACGAGGAAATCGACAACCTCATCTTCGCGCCTGGCTTCTCGACGGCAGACACGATCTCCGACATTTCCGGCCGCGGCGTCGGCATGGATGTGGTCAAACGTTCGATCCAGGCACTTGGCGGCCGTATCTCGATCTCCTCGCGCCCGGGTCTGGGCTCGACCTTCACCATGAGCCTGCCGCTCACGCTCGCCGTCCTCGACGGGATGGTGGTAACGGTTGCCGGCCAGACGCTTGTCGTGCCGTTGACGGCGATCGTGGAGACATTGCAGCCGGAAGCGTCTGCCATCCACTCGTTTGGCGCAACGCAGCGGCTCATCTCGATCCGCAACTCGTTCTGCCCGCTGGTCGATGTCGGCCGCATCCTCAACTTCCGCGCCACACAGGCAAATCCGGTCGAGGGCGTGGCACTGCTGGTCGAATCCGAAGGCGGCGGTCAGCGCGCGCTGATGGTCGATGCCATCCAGGGTCAGCGTCAGGTCGTCATCAAGTCGCTGGAAGCCAACTACACCCATGTTCCGGGCATTGCCGCCGCCACCATCCTTGGTGATGGCCGCGTCGCTCTCATCCTGGATGTGGACGCGGTGGTTGCGGCATCCCGCGGTCAGTCGCTCAGTCCGGAGATGTCGCTCGCTGCGACAGGTTGAACACAATGTCCTACGCTGTGAAAAATCTGACGCAGGCAAGCCGGGAGCTGATCGCTTTCCGGATCGGCGATCAGGAATTCAGCGTCAACATCATGTCTGTCCGCGAAATCCGCGGATGGACGCCGGCAATGCAGCTGCCGCACGCTCCCGCCGATGTGCGCGGCGTGATCAATCTGCGCGGCGCCGTGCTGCCGATCGTCGATCTGTCGGCGCGGCTTGGAATGAAGGATGCCGAACCGACGGCGCGTCACGTCATCATCGTTGCGCAGGTCGGGAAACGGATTGTCGGCCTGCTGGTCGAGGCCGTTTCCGATATCCTTACGATTACAGAAGAGAATATCCAGCCTGTGCCGGAGATTTCCTCCGACCTGGCGAAACAATACGCGAAGGGCATTCTGGCGTTCGATAAGCGGATGATCTGCATGATCGAGCTGGATCATCTCTTCCCCGAGACGTACCTCGAAAAGGAAAGCGAAGCCGCATGATGCCCCTGGGCGCCATAGAAGCCAGACAGTCGCCGGACGAAGTCCTCGCCAGCGGGGAATACCCGTTGACGCGTCGCGACCTGTCGGAGATTGCGGCGATGATCTACGCCGATGCCGGGATCTACCTCAACGATTCCAAGGCGTCGCTCGTCTATTCCCGCTTGTCCAAGCATATCCGCAACCTCGGACTGCGGGGCTTTCGGGAATACTGTACCCTGGTCGCCTCCGTCGAGGGCGCTCCGGCACGCCGGGAGATGCTGTCGCATCTGACGACGAACTTCACCCGTTTCTTTCGAGAGAACCACCACTTCGAGCACCTTCGGGACGAGGTCCTGCCCGGGCTGATCCAGCGTGCCCGCAATGGCGGACGTGTGCGCATATGGTCGGCGGCCTGTTCCGACGGGCAGGAGCCCTATTCGATCGCGCTGACGGTGCTGGGCCTTCTCCCCAACGCTGCCGACTATGATTTCCGCATCCTGGCAACCGATATCGACCCTAAGATCCTGGCTGCCGCTCGGGCAGGAGCCTATGACGAAGGTGCCCTCGAAACCGTCTCCCCGGCCATGCGCAAGCAGTGGTTCCGCGAGGTCGACGTCGGTGGCCGCCGCAAGTTCCAGGTCGATGATCGCGTCAAGAAGCTCATCACCTTCAACGAACTGAACCTGATGGCGCAATGGCCCTTCAAGGGCGGTTTCGACATCATCTTCTGCCGCAACGTCGTGATCTATTTCGACGAACCGACCCAGGTGAAAATCTGGTCGCGCTTCTCCCAGCTTCTGCCGGAAGGCGGCCATCTCTATATCGGCCATTCGGAGCGGGTATCGGGCGAAGCGAAGAACACGTTCGATAATATCGGCATCACGACCTACAAATATATGGGCAAGAATGCCGGGAGGAAGGCATGATCGCACCGGCCAGAGTTCTCGTCGTCGACGATAGCCCGACCATGCGAGGCCTGATCACGGCCGTCCTCAATTCCGATCCCGATGTCAGCGTCGTCGGGCAGGCCAGCGATGCGATGGAAGCGCGTAGCGCCATCAAGCAGCTCAATCCTGATGTCGTGACGCTGGACATCGAGATGCCGAACATGAACGGCCTCGACTTCCTCGAAAAGATCATGCGTCTGCGTCCGATGCCGGTCATCATGGTCTCGACCATGACCCAGCGCGGCGCCGACGCAACGCTTGCCGCGCTCGAAATCGGTGCGTTCGACTGCGTCGGAAAGCCGGTGCCGGGAGACGTTCGCCCGTTCATGGATCTGGCTGAAAAGGTAAAGGCCGCGGCACGCTCTGCACGCCGACAGGTCAGTGCTCCGGTCTCAATGGTCCCGACGCCGGCATCAGATTACCGCAACGGTCGCAAGGTTGTGGCGATCGGATCTTCTACCGGTGGCGTTGAAGCGTTGATCGCAGTGCTTCAAAAGTTTCCGTTGAACTGCCCACCGACTGTGATCACTCAACATATGCCGTCCACGTTTACGAAAAGTTTTGCTGAACGGCTTAATCGTATCTGCGCTCCTGTGGTGCAGGAAGCGACCGATGGTGCGCGTCTCGAGATCGGCAAGATCTATCTTGCGCCTGGTGGCGACCGGCACCTTCAGGTGGTCAATCCGTCGGCGCCATGCTGCCGGCTGGTCGAACGCGATCCGGTGAACGGCCACAGGCCCTCCGTCGATGTCCTGTTTGATTCGGTCGCGGAGTTGGCTGGTCGCAATGCGGTCGGGGCTATCCTGACGGGCATGGGTCGCGACGGGGCTTCGGGACTGTTGAGGATGCGCAGCGCAGGCGCTCGCACGATCGGCCAGAACGAAAAGACATGTGTGGTCTACGGCATGCCGAGGGTCGCCTACGAAATTGGTGCAGTCGAGCAGCAGCTGCCGCTCGGCTCCATCGGAGACGAAATACTGAAACTAACTGCCGCCCGAAAAGAAGGTACCGAATAATGTCCCTCGCTGAAAAAATCAAAGTTCTGATCGTCGACGATCAGGTCACCAGCCGACTGCTGCTCAGCGACGCTCTGACACAGCTCGGTTTCAAGCAGATCACTGCCGCCGGCGATGGTGTGCAGGGCATGAAGATCATGGCCGAGCAGCCGCATCACCTGGTGATCTCGGACTTCAACATGCCGAACATGGACGGTCTGGGCCTGCTGCAGGCAGTGCGCACCAACCCGAATACCAAGAAGGCAGCGTTTATCATTCTGACGGCGCAGGGCGATCGCGCTCTGGTTCAGAAGGCTGCTCAGCTCGGCGCCAACAACGTGCTCGCCAAGCCATTCACAATCGAAAAGATGAAAGCTGCTATCGAGGCGGTGTTCGGAGCCCTTAAATGAACGACCCGGCAGGTGCCAAACGCGTCCATATTATCCAGGGCGAATTCAAGGTCGAAAGCGATCCCAATGTGGTTTTGTCGACGATTCTTGGCTCGTGCGTGGCTGCCTGCCTTCGTGATCCTGTCGCCGGTGTCGGCGGCATGAACCACTTCCTGCTTCCGGGCTCGGGCGGGGCAGCGTCGTCGGGGGGCGACGCGACCCGCTACGGCGTGCACCTGATGGAGTTGTTGATCAACGGTCTCCTGAAAAAGGGTGCCCGTCGAGACCGGCTGGAGGCAAAGATCTTCGGCGGCGCAAAGACGATTGCCAGTTTCTCCAATGTCGGCGAACAGAATGCGGCCTTCGCCGTGGAGTTCCTGCGTGACGAAGGCATTCCGGTGGTGGGGTCCTCGACCGGAGGCGATCACGGCCGCAAGCTGGAATTCTGGCCGGTCAGCGGCCGTGCCCGGCAATATCCTCTCACAGGCGCCGAAACGCAAAAGACGGTTGCGCTGGAGCAGCGTCCTGTCCGTACGCCACCAAAGCCCGTCGAAAGCTCGATCGAATTCTTTTAATTCTTACGCCTGGGTAAAGACGAGGAAATTCATGACTGAAATCACCGCCCCGATACGCGATTCCCTTGAGGAATCTCTGCCCGAGGTACTGATGCGCCTCGTCTCGGAGCTGCACGATGTCGCCTATCTGATCGAGCGTATCGAACCGCAGGTGTTGGAACTGGGCGGCCCGGGCCTGCTTCATTCGCCCGACAGCGTGAAAGTGCTGCAGGGCATCGATCTCGCGGTGCAGAAAACGCGGGGTCTCGCAGAGTTCATCGATACCGTCACCGCGAGCATTCCGAGCGACTGGATGGTGGATCTGTCGACGGCTCTCAGCCTCGTCAAACTTGCCGACATGCAGAAGGCGCTGGCCAACGGGATGCGCCACGGCCACTCCCAGCCGCTCAACAAGGCCGCCGGAGACTTCGATTTCTTCTGACGTCACAGACTGTCTCTGACCCTGCTGCCAGGCCGCGTCGCAATCATCATGCGGCAACCAGACACGACGTTTCGAAACGCTCGCGCAAGCTTCGCTCCCTAGGGTGATGCTGGGCATAGGCTCGAGATGTTATCTGGCGGCGTGGGACAGAATGAATCTGTTATCTCAATTTCCAACAATATTCAAAAATCTGGCCAGTCTTGGCCAGACACGATTGATCGCGCTGGGCGCCGTCGGCGTCGTTTCGATAGCGATCGTTCTGGCCGCTGCCCTTTATGTGAACAAGCCCTCCTATGAGGGACTGTATGTCGGTCTGGAAACAGCCGATCTCAATCAGATCAGCATCGCCCTTGCGGAAGCCAACATGCCCTTTGAGGTTGGCTCTGATGGCGCAAGCATCCTGGTGCCTGTCGGTATGACCGGCAAGGCGCGTCTGATGCTTGCCGAACGCGGCCTGCCCAACAGCGCGAATGCCGGCTACGAGCTGTTTGACAATGTCGGCTCGCTCGGTCTGACCTCCTTCATGCAGGAAGTCACGCGGGTGAGGGCGCTCGAAGGCGAAATCGGCCGTTCGATCCAGCAGATCTCCGGCGTGTCGGCCGCACGCGTCCACATCGTCATGCCTGATGCCGGCAACTTCCGTCGCGGCGAGCAGAAGCCGACGGCGTCCGTGATGATCCGTGCGAACGCATCCGCCGGTCGCAAAGCCGCTGCGTCTATCCGCCATCTCGTCGCTTCGGCCGTCCCGGGCCTCGAAGTCGACGATGTCACGATCCTCGATTCAACCGGCCAGCTTCTCGCCTCGGGTGACGATGGCAGCAACAGCCAGATCAGCCGTTCGCTCGGTGTGGTCCAGTCGGTCCAGCAGGAAATCGAAAACAACATCGACAAGGCGTTGGCACCCTTTCTCGGAATGGATAACTTCCGCTCCAGCGTGACTGCCGCCCTCAACACCGACAGCCAGCAGATCCAGGAAACCGTTTTCGACCCGAACTCCCGCGTTGAACGGTCGGTGCGCTCCACCAAGGAAGCTTCCAAGTCGCAGCAGGCCCAGAACGACAGCGCGACCACGGTCGAGCAGAACGTTCCCCAGGCCGCTCCTCAGGCCGGCGGCGACGGCGCTCCTAAATCCTCCGACCAGTCGGACAAGAAGGAAGAGCAGACCAACTACGAAATCAATCAGAAGACCACGGCGACAGTTCGCAACGGCTATCAGATTGAAAAGATTTCGATCGCCGTCGTCGTCAACAAGGGCCGTATTGCCAAGATGGTGGGCGAGCCCGCGGATCAGGCAAAGGTCGACGCCTATCTTGCCGAAATGCAGAAGATCGTGTCTTCGGCTGCCGGCATCAGCAGCGACCGCGGCGATGTCGTCACACTCACGGCCATGGATTTCGTCGAAACCCAGCTTCTCGACGAGGCCGCTTCGTCTGGTCCGGGTATGATGGAAGTGCTCAACCGTAATATCGGCGGCATCATCAACTCGCTTGCGTTCGTTCTTGTCGCCTTCCTCGTGGTCTGGCTTGGCCTTCGTCCTCTGGTGCGCACCGTCGGTGGCAACACCAGCGTCCCGGCCGGAGAGCTTACCGCCGATGCGGCCGGCCTCGAACTTCCCGACTTCTCACCGGGTGGCGCAAGCCCGGCGCTCATGGATGGCTTCGGCGCCGACTTCGGTTTCGACAGCTCGGACGATCTTATGGGCGGTGCCGACGACGGCGGCTTCAACCGCCGGGTCAAGGAAGGTCCGGAAAAACGTCTCTCCCGCATGGTCGAGATCTCCGAAGAGCGGGCCGCGAAAATCCTGCGCAAGTGGGCGATCGACAAAGCAGCCTAAACTGCCTTCACAAACATATGATCACAACAGGCCGGGCTCGTCCCGGCCTTGTTGCGTGGGCATTGCCATACAGTTGGCGCATTTTAGCCTCATTGATGAAGCCTTTATGGATGGAAGTGGGCAAAATCGGCGCTCGCGGCATAGCATTTCCAAAAGCGATTCCTACAATGGCCCTGATTCGTACGGCAACGTCTAGGCTTTGCACATGTGAAGTCTGATTCGGAATGGACCGGTCACGCCAGGGTATCGGCACCCGGAACTGCCTTGATTCTGGAAGCGGATGCCATACGTCGTTTGAACATACCGGTGTCGCCCTTCGGGGAGAGGAGCCGGTGGGGAGCAGATAACGGTGGAGTTGCCTGAAGCAGAGATGACGATCGACCAGCGCGCGTATCACGATGGACCTGGGTCGAAAATTATCTCCCGTGAACAACTGGTAAGACGGCTTTCGATCTTGTCGAGATCGAACAACGTTCAGGCTATCATGCGGCTGCTCGCAGACTACGTTGGCGCTTCGCATTTTCTTCTCGCCCGCTACGACCTCGTCCAGGAACACGGTCTCGATTTCATCGTAACCTCCAACTGGCCATTCGATCTCGTCCGACGGCTCGGGGCGGATCTGGCGAGTGGTTATGCGCGTTCGACGGAACTCGAAAAGTGTCTGTCGCTGCTGACCCCGAGCTTCGCGCTCCTGCCCGATGACATCACGCCGCCGGACGACATCAGCCGCCAATACTGTTCGCTGACATTCTGCGTCGGCAAAACCCGTTTCTCTCTGATGCTGCTTTTCCTGGAAGGCATCATCCTGTCACAGGAAAGACTTCGCGAAGTCGGACTGTTTGCATCCTATGGCGCAAGCTTTGCCGAGGCGCGCGATGCCAAGGCTGAACGCGACTTCGAACTGACGGAACGCGAGCTGGAATGCCTGTTCTGGATCGCCGAGGGCAAGACCAGCGATGAGATAGCGGTGATCCTCGGGATCTCCCGCAATACGATCAACAACTACATCACCAGCGTGATGCGTAAGACGGCAACCAAAACGCGGTCGGAAGCGATCGCTTATGCCGTACGCAACAATCTGGTTTAGGAAGGCTTGGGGCAACAATGGGCTTTTCCCGCGGTGGAACGTCAGATGGACCGGGCAGCATCCAGTATCTGCGTCTTCAGCGTGCCTCCAGTCGTTCGGACATATTTCCCAAACTCGTCGCCATGCAGAGGAACCTCAAGGCGCGGCACTTCGCTGTGTTTCGTGTTACCGGCGCCGGGCTTCCCAACAAGCGCAAGCTGGTCTGCGAGCTGGACAACTGGGGCGCCGGAAGCGGGGAGCATCAGGGCGTACTCGTGAGCTCCTACGGCGATATGTTTCTCGATCATATCGAAATGTCGATCCTGCCGATCGTGTGGACCGGCACGGAAAAAGGGGCCTATAGCGAGGCCGGCGATTTTTCCTCGCTCGTGCGCAAGATCGACGACCGGATCATGCCATCGTCAGGAATTGCGTTCCCGGTGCGGTTGGGTGCTCTCGGGAATGGCTACGTCACGTTTTTGTCGGGCTCGCTGGAGCTGGGCAGCAATCTGATCATCGACCAGCACGTTAGAAGTTGTCAGGTCATGATGGACCTTCTGGCACTCGATGAGCGTCGAAGCGTGCCGGCCGAATCCTTGAGCGAACGGGAAGTGGCGTGTCTTCAACTGGCCGGCGACGGTCGTATCAGCGAAGAGATCGCCGAGAAGCTTGGCCTCTCCGTTCACACCGTCAACGCCTATCTCGGCTCCGCGACGATCAAGCTCAATTCCGTGAACCGCATCCAGGCGATCGCCAAGGCGATCCGCCTCGGCTACATCCACTGAAGTCTCTATTTCGATGAAAGCTGGGCAACGGCAAGCAGCGTATCGGAGCTGATGCGTGTCGTGCCGGTGGTTGTGAGCAGCGTCAGCGCCGGCGATGTCGTCGAACTGTTCTCGGAATCGTAGAGCGCCGTGTATTGCTTGATCAACTTGGTCACGTAGTCCGGATCCTGAAGCTTCGAGATGTCGACGTATTTCTCGATCATGCTCGCCTGCTGATCCGTATCCATGTTGGATATGTAGTCGGACATGCTGAACGTCGTCTTGAAGAACTCGAAAAGCGCCGTGTCGCCAAGGATCGTATAGGCGCTCGTAACGTCCGCCGCCTTGCGCTCGAAATACAGCGCCAGCCGCACGCCCTCGTTGGATTCCCCCTCCTGCTCTTCAAGCGTCTGTTGCTTGTAGTTGTTGACGGTCGCCAGCACGTCGCCGCGCTGCTGGATCGTGCCCACGGGCTGCGCAGAAAGGTTGCCTTCGCTATCGAAGTTGAACGATGCGACGATCTCAGCAAATACGCCGTTGGCAAGACTGTTCACATAGCTTTTGGGATTGTCGAGATCGGACGAGAACATGTTCTTCAGCTCGTCCTTGGTGACCGATTTGGGATCGATCCCCTTCGATTCGAGCACGAAGGACACCAGGCGGTCGTCGGCAATAAGCTCGGCGGCCGTGGTGATCGTCTGCATCTGGGTATTGTAGTAGTCGATCTCCTTGTCGGCAGCTTCCTCCGCCTTCTCGCGAGCGCTGCCCTTGAGAAGTTTGAGCTGTTCCGTCTTGTAGTCTGTCGCGAAATTGCTGATGACGCTGGCTGAC
This sequence comes from Rhizobium sp. Leaf306, assembly GCF_001423425.1. Taxonomy (GTDB): domain Bacteria; phylum Pseudomonadota; class Alphaproteobacteria; order Rhizobiales; family Rhizobiaceae; genus Neorhizobium; species Neorhizobium soli. The sequence goes on along the minus strand of NZ_LMNX01000001.1, from coordinate 828,003 downwards.
TGGACGAGGAGAGGCGTGTCGATATCGCCTTCCGCGTCGAAGTTGAACGCCTTGACCAGATTGACGTACCGGTCGTCTTTCAGCTGGTTGACGTAGCTCTTCGGGTCGTTCGGATCACTTGCCAGAATATCCTTGAGCCGGCTCTTGCTGACATCGGCCGGATCGATCCCATAGGCGCGCAGGGCGACGTCCCAGATCTCCGTCACATCGTCATTGGTATCGTCGTCGTCGTCTTTATTCGAACTTAGAAAGTCATCGAGGCTTTTCACCTCGGCGATGCGCGTCTGATAGTTGGTGACGGCGTTGGTGACCGCATCTTCCTGGTTGGCCTTGAAGGCCGTCTGGTAGGAGGTGCTGGTAGACGCCAGCTGGGTCTGGTTCTGAGCGGTCTCGCCAGCGGCGATCGAACCGTCGCTCTGGAAATTGAACATCGCCTTGACGCCCGTATAGCCGAGCGTCGCTGCAGCCGAATCGCTGGTCAGCAGCGACCGGATCGTGGAGGTGAACTGCACTTTGACGCTGAAGGCCGTGGTCAGATACTCGACCATCCGCGGGTCGTCGACCAACTCGTCGACACTGGTCATCGAGGCAATATTGGTTTCCCAATAGGTCTGGTTGGCGGCCGCGAGCGTATCGGATGGGAACGTCGATTTGTTGTAGACGTAATCGAGCCTCAGCGATTCGATCTGGCCGCTCGTCTGGGCGCTGTCGCCGTCTGCGACCGTGCCGTCAGCCTGGAAGTTGAACGCTTCGGCAAGCGCCACGAACTTGTCGCTGCCGGTCTGGTTGGCAAAGCTGTTCGGGTCTTCGAGATCGCTGGTCAACACCTGCTTCAGATAGCTGGTGGACGTGTACTTGGCATCGAGCCCGAATGAGTCGAGCACATATGTCTTCAGCCGGCTGTTCGACAGGAGGTCGTCGACATCGGTGATATTAGCGATGGCCTTGCTGTAATAGTCGACCTCGGACTGGATATCCTTTTCTTCCTGATCGAAGGAATCCTGATACGCCTTGACGAGATTATCTTCCTGAACCGAAGTCTGCGCTTCGGCGGTCTTCGTGCCGAAGTTGAAAGCCGCCGCCATGGTCGCATAGCGCTTGTCGGTCAGCGAATTGGCAAAGCTTGCAGTATCGCTGAGATCGCTCTCCAGGACCTTCTTCATGAAGGCCTTTCCGTACGTCATTTCCTCAAGGCCATAGGCCTTCATCGCATAGGAATACAGTCGATAGTCATCGACGAATTCGTCGGCTGTCGTCACCTTGTCGATATTGGCTTCGTAATATTCGGTATCGCGAGCGACCGTGCCCTGGTTGGCGACGCGGTCAAGCGACGACTTCATGTCGCGGTTGACGATCAGATAGCTCGTATAGGTCGACAGCGTCGTCGAAGTCATGGTCTTCACCCTTAAAGATCGGGCTTCATTCCCGGGCATCGCCGCTTGATTCGGCAGTCAAATGCCGAATCAAGCATATGTACCAGAGACCCGGTTAAGCGGAGCTTTACGATCCGCGGTACGACGCCTTTTAGTTCGCCGTGGCGGCCATGCCGGCCAAACCGCGCATGGACGGTACGAAGGCTGCGTCCTGAAGACTGCGCTCGAGAAACCGGGTGTTCTCGTCAGGATTGGCCGAGGGCGAAAGGAAGCTGATGTAGTTGATTTCGACGCTCGCCTTTTCGGCCTGAAGCGTCAGCTGAGCATGGATCGTCACGCCACGCGGCTTGATCTCCAGGTCCAGCGTGACCGATGGGTGCGTATCCCAGTCGAGATGATAGTCGCCACCGACGCCGAAATTCACGGTGCCGGGATGGAAATACAGCTCGGCCGCCGAAGAGACGAGGTCCGAGATATTGGCATGATACTCAAGCCGCAAAAGCGAAATGAGATCGGCCGCATCGATGAGCCGTAATTCGGATGCAAGCGGGCCGATGGCCTTTGCGAGAATTTCTTCACGTACGGCGGAATAGGAGCATTTTTTCATTCTGTCAGCGCATCCGTTTGTTCTGACGACGTCCCGCATAGATCCGATGGATCAGTTCAGCGACCGCCTTATAAAAAACCGATGGGATGACGCTATCAACCGAGACTTGCGCAAACATGGAACGGGCGAGCGGCGGGTCTTCAAAAATCGGTATTCCGTGTTCCTGAGCAATTTCGCGGATTCGCATCGCAATCAGGTCCTGGCCCTTGGCAACCACGACCGGAGCTTCCGATTCCTGCGCGACATAGCGCAATGCGATCGCATAATGGGTCGGGTTGGTGATGATCAGTGTGGCGCGCGGAACGCTGTTGATCATGCGCCGCCGGGCGCGATCACGGGCAATCGAACGCTGCCGCGCCTTGACGAAAGGGTCGCCCTGCGACTGCTTCATCTCGTCCTTGATTTCCTGCTTGGTCATCCGAAGCTCGGTAAACCAGTGGAACCGCGTCCAGGCGATATCCAGTGCTGCAACCAGAAACGTACAGGCCAGGACGACGATGATCATCTTCTTGATGATTCGCGCCAGAATGGGAAAAAGCGTCTGCGGGTCGGAAAAGATCGAATCGAGCAGTTTGAAATACTCGTTGCGCAGCGACAGGTACATGATGATGCCGGCGGCGACGATCTTGATCAGCGATTTGCCGAAATGGACCATGCCCTGCATCGAGAAAAGTCGCTTGAACCCGGACATCGGCGAGATCCGGTTCCACTGCGGCCTGATTCGTTCGAGAATGAACGACGGCATGTGCTGACCTGCCGACGCAAGCAACCCGAAGCCCATGAACAGGACGGCTGCCGGAAGCATGAAATAAGCGCTCTGAAGCAGCACATAGGCGCAGAGCGACACCAGGTCCGCGCTCGAATCGATGCGCCACTGTTCGGGGCGTTCGACCAGATCTTTAAGAACCTCAGCCAGATGCGCGGTATTTTGCGGGAGGAAGAAGATCAGGTAGATGTAGAAGGCAAGCGTCGAGGCGAAGATCGCCACCTCGGACGAGATCGCGATGTTGCCCTTGTCCATCGCGTCCTGGATTTTTTTACCAGTCGGGTCTTCGGTTTTGCTGTCTTTATCCTGATCGTCGGACAAGAGCCAACTCCTGCTTCATCGGCAGCAAGCTTAGCAGAAGCACGGCGCGGTGGCATCTGTCCGCCCGTGCCGCGCCGCAAGGTTTGCCGGTTTCTCACAGATGCTTTGAACCCAACGGCCGTCGAGCGGTTCACCGCGACGCGGTGAACCTTACTTACGCGACATAGCGGGCGATCACGGCGGAGATCTGGTCCGGGCTCAACGATCCCATCTGCGTATCGATCAACGCCGCAAGCTGGTCGCTCGTCAGATGCGAGATGTCTGCCGTCGATATGCCAGAGATCCCCGAGGCGCTGATGAGCGAGATGTCTTCGGCCGAGAATGTCGCAAGGCCCGCATCCGTCAGTGCGGAAATCTGTGCCGACGTCATCGCGTTGACCTGCAGCGGTGTGAGGGCCTCTGCCTGTGCCGTGGTGAGCGACGCGATGACCAGCGTGCTCAAGCTTGAGATCGCACCGGTGCTGAAGGCGGCAATCTCCTCGGTGGTGAAGCCGAGAATATCGTCGGCGCCGATGCCCGACGCCTGAAGCGCGCCCAGCGCCCCGACCTGATCGACCGACAATGCGGCGAGCTGATCGGTGCTCATGGCGACAATCTGGTTGTAGCCGAGGCCGGCCACCTGGCTGGTCGTCAGCGCGCCGATCTGGATCGTGGAAAGACCTGCGATGATGCTGACCGGCAGTCCCTTGATCGAAGTCGGGTTGAGAACGGCCAGCTCTTCGAGTGTGAACGTGCCGAAGTCGTCTGCCGAAATCCCCCCAAGTCCGTTGGCGCTGAGGCCCGCAAGCTGTTCGGTCGAAAGCGCGTCGATCTGCTGCGAACTCATGGCGTCGATCTGCAGGCTTGTCAGGCCGCCGACGCTTCCGGCACTCAGAGAAGCAATCTGATCGTTAGAAAGCGCGGCAATAAAGCCGGTCGAAAGGCCCTTGATTGCGGATGAGCTGATCGCTGCCAGATCCGCCGTCGAGAAGGTCTCGAAATCTTCCGACGAGAGCCCCATCAGCGCGCCGGAACTCAGCGCCGCAATCTGGCTCGTCGTGAACGCGTCGATCTGCTCGGTATTGAGAGCCGCGATCTGAACACTGCCGAGACCGGAAATGCCGCCGGCACCGATCGCCGCGATCTGTTCGACCGAGAGTGCTGCGATATAGTCTGTGCCGAGCGAGGCCATCTGCTTGGAGGTCAGGGCGCCGACCTGGTCGGTCGTCAGCGCTTCCAGGTGATCGACGCTGATGGCGTTGATCTGGCTGGTGGAGAGACCCGAGATCGCAGCCGGGCTCAAGGCCGCGATCTGCTCCGTCGTGAAGGCGCCGATCGTTGCCGTCGAAAGTCCGCCGACGCTGGCCGAGCTGATGGCCGCGAGTTGCTGGCTCGAGAGAACGGCGAGATCGCCGGTGTCGAGCGCTGCAATCTGCTTGGACGTGAAGACCGCGATCTGCGTGGTCGTCAAAGCTTCGATCTGCATCGAACTCAAGACGGCGATCTGCGCCGTCGAAAGTCCTGCAATGCCGCCGGTACCGAGCACGGAGATCTGCTCGACCGAAAACGCCGACAGCATTGCTGTGGAAAGGCCAGGCATCGCCTTCGAACTGATCGCGGCAATGTCACTGGTCGAGAACGATTCGATATCGTCCTGGCCAAGCGCGGCAAGCTGTGTGGATGTGAGCATGCCCACCTGATCGGAGGTGAATGCCTCCACCTGATCGACCGTCAAGGCGGCAATCTGGGTCGCCGAGAGGCCTGATATCGCGCCTGTGTTGAGCGCCGCGATATCGTTCGGAGACAGCATCGCCAGATCGTCCGTGCCGAGCACCGCAAGCTGGCGGGACGTCATCACCGAGAACTGTGCAGTCGTCAGGGCTTCCACCTGCAACACGCTCAAGGCATTGATCTGGGCGGTCGACAGGCCTGCAATGCCGTCGGCGCTCAAGGCCGCGATACGGTCGGTCGAAAGTGCCGCAATCATCGACGTCGAGAGGCCGGGCACGGCTTTGGACGTGATGGCGGCGATGTCTGCAGTCGAGAATGTCTCGATGTCGTCAAGGCCGAAGGCTGCGATCTGGCCTGAGCTCAAGGTCGCGATCTGGCTGGATGTCAGTGCCTCCGACTGGCTCGTGCTGAGTGCTGCGATCTGCAGCGTCGAGAAAGCGGCGATCACCGACGGGTTGAGCGCCGAAATGTGATCGGCCGAGATGGCCAGAATGTCGTCGGTGCCGAGCGCTGCCACCTGCCTCGATGTCAGAGCCGAAAGCTGGCCGGTGGTGAGTGCGCCGACCTGATCGGTGCTCAGAACGTTGATCTGGGCCGTTGTCAGCCCGGCAATGCCGCCGGTGCCGAGTGCAGAGATCTGATCGGCGGAGAAGCCTGCAATCGTCGCTGTCGAGATCCCCTGCATGGCCGACGAACTGATCGCCGAAAGATCGCCGGTGCTGAATGTCGCCAGATCGTCCGTGCCAAGCGATGCGATCTGCGTCGAACTCAGCATGGCAACCTGAACGGACGTCAGAGCTTCGACCTGATCGCTGCTCATGCTGCTCATCTGGGCCGTTGTCAGCCCCGCGATGGCGGCCGTGTTGAGCGATTCGATCTGATCGTGGGAGAAGGCAGCGATCCCGGATGTGCCGAGCGCCGAAATCTGCCGCGAGGTCAGGTTCTTGATTTGGCTCGTGGTCAGCGCAGACAACTGATCCGTGCTCATCGCCCCGACCTGAGCCGTCGTCAGGCCGGCGATATTGGCGGTGCCTAGCGCTTCGATCTGGTCTGCCGAAAAGCCCGCGATGGTCGCGGTCGACAGACCCTGCATCGCAGCCGAGCTGATCGCGGCGATATCAGCTTCCGAGAAGGTCGAAAGATCGTCGGCGCCAAGCGCTGCAATCTGCGATGAACTGAAGGCGCCAACCTGGGTCGCAGTGAAGGCCTCGACCTGAGCGGTGCTAAGGATGCTGATCTGCGCGCTCGAAAGCCCCGTAACGCCGCCCGAACTCAGAGCGGCGATCTGGCCGGCCGAAAGGGCCGCGACATCTTCCGTATCCAGCGCTGCGATCTGCTTGGAGTTGAGAACCGCAATCTGGGACGATGACAGCGATCCGATCTGGTCGCTTGTCAGAGACTGGATCTGCTTCGTCGACAGCCCGGACAGTCCGGCTGCACTCAGCGCTGCGACCTGATCGGTGGTCAGTGCTGCGATCACGGCGGTCGAAAGCCCGACGATGAGGTCGGAGCCGATCGCTGCAATATCCTGCGTCGAGAATTTGCCGATATCGGCAGTGTCGAGCGCCGTCGCCTGCCGGGAATTGAGGGCCGCGACCTGCTTGCTTGTCAGCGCCTCGATCTGCGCCGAGTCCATGGCGTCGATCTGCCTGGTGCTGAGACCGGCTATGCCGGCTGTGCTGAGCGAATCGACCTGGTCGACCGACAGTGCCGCGATCATGTCGGTGGAGAGGCCGGCAATGGCGTCCGAGCCGATCGCGGCGATATCTGCGGTGGAGAATGTGGCGATATCGTCGGTGCCGAGCGCTCCAAGCTGCTTGGAGCTGAGCGCGCCGACCTGCGAGGCCGTCATGGCTTCGACCTGCGCCGTGCTCAACGCACTCAGCTGGCCGGTCGAAAGCCCGGCGACACCCGCCGCGCTAAGTGCCGCGATCTGGGAGGTCGTCAGCACGGTCACGTCGCTGGCGCCGAGAGCACCGACCTGCGCCGAGGTCAGTGTCGCGAGCTGCTTCGTGGTGAGGACCGAAACCTGGTCGGATGTCAGCGCATCCACCTGTTTCGTCGTCAGTCCGGAAATGCCGTTCGTGCTGAGCGCCGCGATGGCTGCGGTCGAAAGAGCAGCGATCACCGATGTTGAAAGCCCGGCAACCGCGCTGGAGCTGATCACGCCGAGGTTCTTGGCGGAAAACGCCTCGATATTGTTGGAGATGATCGCCACGATCTGCGACGAGCTCAGAACCGCAGCCTGGCGGGTGGACAGCGCTGCGATCTGATCCGAGGAGAGCGCGGCAATCTGGCTCGTGGTCAGGCCGACAACACCGGTGGAACTGAGTGCGTTCACCTGGCTCGAGGAAAGAGCGGCAATATCTGTAGTCTCAAGAACAGAGACCTGCAGCGAGGTCAGCGCCGACACCTGCTTCGTGGAAAGGATCGCGATCTGACCAGCGCTCAGGGCATCGACCTGCCGTGTCGTCATGCCGGAGATACCGGCTGTGCTGATCGCCACGATCTTCTCGCTCGACAGGCTGGCGATCGTTGACGTGGACAGACCCGAAATTGCGCCCGAACCGATCGCCGAAATCTCCTTGGTCGAGAATGTCGCGATGTCGTCGGTCCCGAGTGCAGCAAGCTGCGAGGATGTGAGTGCACCGATCTGATTGGAATTCAGCGCTTCGGCCTGATCAACCGACAGAACGGCGAGCTGTCTGGTGCTGAGACCCCCAACGCCGGAGGCGCTTAGGGCTGCGACCTGCATGGAAGATAGCCGTGCGATGTCGGCGGTATCAAGCGCTGCGACCTGCGTCGATGTCAGGGCCGCCATCTGCTTGGAGCCGAGCACCGTGATCTGTGCGGATGTGAGAGCCTCGACCTGATCGACGCCAAGCGCTGCCACTGCGGAGGCGCTCAGTGCGGCGACCTGCGCCGTGGAGAGAACCGCAATGTCGCTCGCGCCGAGCGCTGCGATCTGTGTCGGTTTCAGGGCGGCGATCTGCTGGGTGCTCAACGCTCCGATCTGGGATGTCGCAAAAGCTGCGATCTGGCCTGTACCGAGTGCCGCCAGGGCACCTGTCCCAAGCGCTGCGATCTGGCTTGCGGAGAGCGACGAGATCGCATCCTCCGACAGCCCGCCAACCGCGCTCGATCCGATTGCTGCAATATCGAGCGTTGAGAAGGTGGCGATGTGATCATCGTCGAACGCCGAGAGCTGTTTCGACGACAGGGCGCCGACCTGTGCCGACGTCAGGCTTTCGGCCTGCCGGGTCGACATTGCACCGATCTGGTCCGCGACCAAGCCCTTGATGGCACCTGTTGACAGTGCTGCCACCTGGTTCGTCGACAGTGTCGCGATACCGTCTTCCGTCAGCGCAGAAACCTGCTTGGAAGACAGGACCTTCACCTGAGCCGCCGAAAGCGTAGCCACCTGATCCGTCGACAGTGCCGCAATCTGCTGCGTGCCGAGGTTGGCAATCGCGCTCGTCCCGAGAGCGGCGATCTGCGCTGTCGTGAGTGCCGCAATGATATCGGTGCTGAGGCCGCCGATGCTTTTGTTGGTGAGCGTCGCGATTTCTGCGGCCGTAAACGTCGCGATTGCCTCGGGGGAAAGCGCTGAAAGCTGTTTCGAGGTCAGTGCCGCGATCTGCAGGGTGGATAGGATATCCGCCTGCTCGGCCGAAAGGCTGGCGATCTGGGTTGTCGAAAGCTTGGCGATCGCACCCGTGCCGAGAGCCGCGACCTGGCTGATGGAAAGTCCTGCGATCGCATCCGAACTGAGGCCGCCGATACCCTTGCTGCTGATCGCGGCGATTTCGGCGGTGGTAAAGGTCGCGACTGCCTCCGGCGACAGTGCGGCAAGCTGCTTCGAGCTCAGCGCCTTGATCTGGACCGAAGACAAGGCCTCGGCCTGTTCGACCGAAAGGGCGGCAATCTGGTCCGTGCCGAGGTTGGAAATGGCGGACGTGCTGAGCGAAGCGATCTGTCCGGTTGTCAGCGCGGCAATGTTCTCGACGGTCAGCCCCGCAATGCCACGATTGCTGATGGCAGCGATATCGTCGGTCGAGAAGGTGGCGATTGCCGAATCGCTGAAGGCTGCGATCTGCGATGAGGTCAGGGCCTTTACCTGGACCGAGGAGAGGGCTTCCGCTTGATCTTCGGAAAGTGCTGCAATCTGAACCGTCGAAAGCTTGGCAACGGTCGCGGTTCCGAGTGCTGCAATCTGCTGCGTGGAAAATTCGGCTATGGTCCCCGTGCTGATTGCGGTGATCTGCGTTGCGCTGAGCGCTGCGATCTGCGCTGTTGCCATGGCAGTGAACTGATCGACCGAGAGCGCTGCCACCTGCGTTGCCGAAAGCTTCGCAACCGTCCCCACGGTCAGGGCGGCAATCTGCTGTTCGGACAGGGCTGAGATCACGTCGGTTGTCAGACCGGAGACCCCCTTGCTGCTGATCGATGCGATGTCCGCCGTCGAAAACGTTTCGATCGCCTCTGCGCTCAGAACCGCGAGCTGGATCGAGGTCAGCGCTTTTACCTGGACCGAGGATAGCGCTTCGGCCTGGTCGATGGACAGAGCAGCAATCTGATCGGTGTTGAGACCGACGATCGCCCTTGTGTTGAGCGCCGCAACCTGATCCGTCGACAGCGCCGCGATATCGTTGCTGGTCAATGCGCCCATTTGCGACCCGCCGAGAGCGGCAATCTGGATTGTCTTCAGCGCTGCAAGGTGATCGGCGGAAAAGGCATCGATCTGGCTCGTGGCCAGATTGGAAATCGCCGCTGTGTTGAGCGCTGCAACCTGTTCTTCCGACAGTGCGGCGATCAGCGTCGATGTCAGGCCGCGCACACCTTTCGCGCTGATCGCAGCCATGTCGGCGGTCGAAAATGTTGCGATCTCGTCGGGTGTAAGGGCCGCGATTTGTTCCGAGGTGAGGGCGCCGACCTGGACGGAGGTCAGAGCCTCGGCCTGATCGTCCGAAAGGCTGCTGATCTGTGCGGTCGACAGTGAGGAAACCTGTCTCGTGCTCAGGCTGGCGATTTCGTTCCCGTTGAGAATGGACAACTGGTCCAGCGTCAGGCCGATGATCGCATTTTGCGAAATGGCATTGAGCTGCACCGTGTTCATCACGTCGACGTCTTCGACATCAAGGGCCGCAATCTGCGAGGACGACATCGCAGCGATCTGCTTGGTCGAAAGCGATGCGACATCTTCCGTGGTCCACGCAGCGACGCTTGCCGTTGAGAGGGACCTGACCTGAGAGGCACTCAGGGAGGAAATGGTCGAGGTCATACGCTATGATCCTTGATGCGGCATTTGATTTTAAAAATGGATTTTGAGCCTTTGAGACTGCCGAAAACCCGGACGCTCTCGATCGAGAACAGCCGGGTCAGGACAGTTCAGCCCTTGTTTTGTTTCCAGAAACGGTCGTCGTAGGGAATCGGCGCATATTCGTTCTGATATGCCAGCTTCGATGTGTAGCGCTTCCGGTAGGCATCGGCAGTTTCGAACTCGATCCCCTCGAGAACGAGCTCCGCGCCGACTTCGTAATAGATGTCGAGATTGCGAAGATCAGGCACCGGCGTCTCCCCACGCTCGGCCTCGCCCTGCATCTGCCAGTAGAGTTCTTCCAGCCGACGCGCGAGGCCGGGCATGTCCCGAAGCGCGCTCGTGTCGCGCTTGTCCCAGAGCGACGTTCTGATCTCGCGCAGGCTCTCGCGGTCATGCGCAAAGCCGATGGCGCGCGCGACATACTCCTCCGGTGTGGCGCAGATCATCTCCGGAATGCCGGCGGCGGCAACAATGCTGCCGCAGAACCGCGAGGCAAAGCCGTTGCCCGACACAGTGAGGATCGGAAGACCCATGGTAATGGCGTCCGACGCCGTCGAATGCGCGCCGTAGGGGAATGTATCGAGGAAGAGATCGGCACAGGCGATGCGGGCAAGGTGATTGGCGTTCGGCGCTTTCGGCGCGAAGATCAGCCGTTCTGCCGCGATCCCCTGCTTCTCGGCCAGCTGGCGCAGCCGCACATTGGCATCCTCGTCCCCCGCGAGCAGCCAGAGGACGCTGCCGGGCGTTGCCGACAGGATCTTCATCCAGCGATTGAAGCAGTCCGATGTGATCTTCTGCATGCCGTTGAAGCAGGCATAGACGAAGGCGCCGTCCGGCAGTCCGGCATCGATGCGGCTCGGCGTCGGGGCGATTACGCGCTTGCGGTCGATCGGCTGGTTGCAGGCGATCCGCAGCACCTTCTCCGTATAGAAGATCTCGTTTTCCGGCGGCACGATGTGACCGTCGGCAATCATGTACTGGTGGAACGGGCTGCCGATCGATCCCGGATAGCCGCAGAAATTGACGATGACCGGTGCCGGACGGTAGGCGAATATTTTCGCACGGGCCATTTTCGTATAGCCGTTGACGTCGATCAGGATATCGATCTCGTCGGCGCGGATCGTCTTCGCCGCTTCCGCATCGCCAAGTGCCGCAATATCGCGCCACTGGTCGGCGACCGCCTTGATGCGGTCCTGCGTCGCGTCATTGGTGCGGGCCTCGCCGCAATAGTAGGCGTAGATCTCGACGCTATCCTTGTCGTGCAACTCGAGCACTTCGCGCAATGCGAAACCGACGGCATGGTCGCGAAGGTCTGATGACAGGTAACCGATGCGCAGGCGCTGGCCGGTTCCGGTCTTCTTCTTAGGAGCCTTGCGCAGGAAGGCACTGAGGTCGAACGGCCCGCCGATAAGCTGCTTGCTGTAGCGATAGGCCTTGGCCAACTGGAACATCGGATCGTCCGAATAGCACGACAGCGTCAGCGGCGACATGGCATCGAGAAGCTGGCGCGGCGTCACATGCGGCGATGTCGTGGTCAGAACCGGCCATTTGCACTGGCGCTGGCGAATCGAACTCCAGTGCTGGCCGGCCTCCGTCTTGTTTGGCTGCAGTTCGATCGCCTGCCACAGGATGGATTCCGCATCATCCAGCCGACCCGCGTTTTCGAGCACGCGGCCAGTATGCTGCATGGCCATCAGGCGGTTGTTGATGCGGTCAGGAATGACTTCGTCGGTCAGATCGATATAGGTGCGCCATTTCTGGAGTGCCTGATTGATGAGGCCGGAATCTTCGAGCGTACGTCCCAGATTGATGTGGGCCGGGCCGAAAAGCGGATCGAGCCTGTTGGCCGCCTGCAAGGCGAGAATGGCGCCGGCATTGTCGCCCTGCTGTCGCAGCGTCACGGAGTAGTTGAAATAGGCGACATGCAAAAGCGGGTGGGTTTCGTTGAAGGCGGTCCACACCTTGTAGACCTCGACGGCGCGCGCCTGCTGGCCGCTGGAATTGAGCGCTTCTGCAACCTGGAACAGATCGCCGAGCGAGAGTTGCTGGTTCTGCGCCTTCTCCAGAATACTGGCGAAGGGCGAAGCCTGGGCAGTTGCAGGTGCGATATTGGCGTTCATGACCATCCCGTTCCAAGGCAGCGATGCTGACGATTGACGCACTCCACGCGTCTTATCCTTGTAATTATCGGGGTTAGCTTGCGTCGGGCTTGTTATTGCGGTCGCGAAGCAGGGTGAGGGCAATCCAGACTTGCATGCCCTGCGGTCAACCAAAAAGGCGGCGCAGCCTAAGCTGCGCCGCCTTTGATGATGGAGCGTATCGCCTTCGCTGGTCGTCAGACCGACGAGTATGCGGCAATGACAGCTGCGACCTGTTCGTCGCTCAGGGCCTGGATCTGACGCGAGTTCAGGGCATTGAGCTGTGTCGAGGCCAAGCCGGCAATGTCTTCTGTAGACAGGCCGGAGATGGACTTGGTGCTGATCGCGGCGATCTCGTCAGTCGAGAAGGCTGCAATTTCGTCGGTCGACATTGCGGCGATGCCGCCAGAGGTCAGACCGGCAATCTGCGAGCTGGTCAGTGCAGTAACCTGATCCAGGCTGAGCGCTGCAACCTGATCGGTTGACATGGCCGAGAGCACCTTGGAGCTCAGCGAACCGATGTCGGCCGTTTCGATTGCACCGATCGCGGCGGTGGACAGTGCCGAGATCTGCCTGGAGGTCAGCGCGCCGATCTGGGTGGAGCTGAGGGCTGCAACCGTATCAGTGCTCAGAGACGCGACCTGGTCGGTGGACAGGGCCGCAATCTGCTTGGAGCTCAGCGAACCAACGTTAGCGCTGAGAGCAGCAAGCTGATCCGTGGAGAGACCGGAGATTGCCTTCGTGCTGATGGCCGCGACTTCGTCAGTGGAGAAGGCTGCGATTTCGTCGGTCGACATGGCAGCGATGGCACCCGAGCTCAGGCCGGCGATCTGCGAGCTGGAGAGAGCCGTTACTTGATCGATACCGAGAGCTGCGACCTGGTCTGTCGACATAGCCGAAAGCTGCTTGGAGGTGAGGGCAACGACACTGGCGGTCGAGATTGCGCCGATCGCGTTGGTGGACAGAGCCGCGATCTGAGTGGACGTCAGTGCGCCGATCTGGTTGCTGCCGAGCGAAGCGATGACATCCGTGCTCATCGATGCAATCTGGGTAGTCGACATCGCCGAGATCTGCTTGGAAGTCAGGACAGTCACATCGGTCCCGAGGGCAGCCAGCTGATCCGTGGGCTGATGGCGGCGACTTCGTCAGTCGAGAAGGCTGCGATTTCGTCGGTCGACATGACAGCCATGGCACCCGAGCTCAGGCCGGCGATCTGCGAGCTGGTCAGGGCAGTTACCTGATCGACACTAAGAGCTGCGACCTGGTCTGTCGACATGGCCGACAGCTGCTTGGAGGAAAGGGCAACGATGTTGTCTGTCGCGATTGCGGCGATAGCGGCAGTGGACAGAACTCCGACCTGCGTGGACGTCATTGCGCCGATCTGGCTGCTGCCGAGTCCGGCGATGACGTCGGTGCTCAGCGATGCGATCTGCGCGGTCGACATCGCCGAGATCTGCTTGGACGTCATGGACGTGACGTCGGTGCCGAGGGCAGTAAGCTGATCCGTGGACAGGCCGGAGATTGCCTTGCTGCTGATCGCGGCAAGTTCGTCAGTGGAGAAGGCTGCAATTTCGTCGGTCGACATGACAGCGATGGCACCCGAGGTCAGCCCTGCGATCTGCGAGCTGGACAGAGCCGTCACCTGGTCGACATCAAGAGCTGCGACCTGGTCTGTCGACATGGCCGAAAGCTGCTTGGAGGTGAGAGCAACGATACTGTCGGTAGCAATCGCTGCGATGGAGCCGGTCGACAGAACCGCAATCTGAGTGGACGTCAATGCGCCGATCTGGCTGCTGCCGAGCGATGCGATGACATCCGTGCTCAGCGATGCGATCTGGGTGGTCGACATTGCCGAGATCTGCTTGGAGGTCAGGACAGTCACGTCGGTTCCGAGGGCAGCGATCGCTGATGGCGGCGACTTCGTCAGTCGAGAAGGCTGCGATTTCGTCGGTCGACATGACAGCCATGGCACCCGAGCTCAGGCCGGCGATCTGCGAGCTGGAGAGAGCCGTCACCTGGTCGACATCCAGAGCTGCAACCTGGTCTGTCGACATGGCCGAGAGCTGCTTGGAGGTCAGGGCGGCGATGTTGTCTGTCGCGATTGCGGCGATAGCGGCGGTGGACAGAACTGCGACCTGAGTGGATGTCAGCGCGCCGATCTGGCTGCTGCCGAGTCCGGCGATGACGTCGGTGCTCAGCGATGCGATCTGGGCGGTCGATAGTGCCGAGATCTGCTTGGACGTCAAGGAGGTGACGTTGGTGCCGAGAGCGGTCAAGTCGTCAGTGGAAAGGCCTGCAATGGCCTTGGTGCTGATAGCGGCGAGTTCGTCGGTCGTGAAGGCTGCGATTTCGTCCGTCGTCATTGCGCCGATTGCGTCGGAGCCGAGGCCGGAGATCTGAGAGCTGGTCAGCGCGGTGGTCCGGTCGAGATCAAGTGCGGCGATCTGGTCGGAGGACATCGCGGAGAGCTGCTTGGACGTCAGCGAGGAGATGGTGTCGGTCGCGATTGCGGCGATCGCGGCGGTCGACATAACGCCGATCTGGCTGGATGTCAGCGCAGCGACCTGGTCGGAACCGAATGCAGCGATCGTGGTGGTGCTAAAAAGTGCGATCTGGTCCGTGCTGAGCGCCGAGACCTGCTTGGAGGTGAGGGCCGACACGTTGCTGCCGAATGCAGCGAAATCGTCGGCGTCGAGAGCGACGATAGCCTTGGTGCTGATGGCGGCAATTTCGTCGGTCGTGAAGCTCGCAAGTTCATCCGTCGACATCACGGCGAGCGACGCGGAGCCGAGAGCCGCGATCTGCGTGCTGCTGAGCGCGGTTACCTGATCGGCATCGAGAGCTTCGATCTGGGTGGAGTACATCGCGGCGAGCTGCGAGGTCGACAGACCCTGCACATTGCCGGTCGAAAGGACACCAAGCTGGTCGGTCGACATGCCCAGCACCGCAGCGGCCGAGATGGCGCTGATCTGTGCGGACGACATGACCTCGAAGTCGCCGGTTTCGATCGCAGCGATCTGCGACGATGAAAGTGCTGCGATCTGAGTGGAGCTCAGAGCGGCGACGTCATCCGTGCTCAGCGACGCAATCGTCGTCGTGGACATCGCCTTGATCTGGTTTACGCTTAGAGATGATACGATAGAAGTCATTATGTGCGCCCTCGGAGTTGGTTGATCACGTACGCATTCCCCTGTCCCTGGCTGCGTAATGAACGAACAGTTCCTACAGCGACCCAGGCGCGCAAAGGCGCCTGCCGGCAATCATGCCCACGTAGCCGGGCGCACTCAGCGACCACAACTCGGACCTCATGACGGACGAAACAATATCAAGTGAGACATGGCTCCTGCGAGCCTGCGTATTGGAAGGGCATCATGCTTCCAGAGCTGTTCGACAGCTCTGACCCCCTACGCCGGTGGCCGAGAAAGATTCCATACAAAGCCTCCCCGCGTTGCGTCTGACGCATGGGGGAATGGGACCTGTGTTTGAACTTTCGCGATCACTAAAGATGTAACGGAGTACCGCTTAATTTTGGGTTAATGCCGAGCGAGACTTCAGGAGTTTACTACGCCCGGCAAGAACTCAATGGAACCTGATTTGCCGGTTCACTGTCGCAGGAAGCAGCGACCTAAAGTTCCACTGAATTGGCGGTCTTTTCGTCAGCGACGAACAGCATCGCGCAATCGAACCGCAAGATATTGTCGACGCGACAAAGTATAGCGCGGCCATTTTCACCAATTTCGGTGCAGCCATCCGTTTCCCGCAAATCCGGGCAACCCTTCTTGCAGACTATGCCACTGTTACATCGGCTCTACGGATCAACGAAAAACGCCCCGAGCGCGCCTTTCCCCTGCAGGGCGTTGATATAAGCGTCCCCCGTGTCCAGGGCCTCGCGGATCGTCACGTCCATGTCGAGGTAACGATAGGTGCCGAGCCTGCCGACGAATGTCACGTTCTGCTGCGTCCGGGCCAGCTCGACATAGCGCTCGAGCAAGGCCTTTTCGTCGGCCATGCGGATCGGATAGTAGGGGATGTCGCTTGGTCCGCAGGCGCGTGAATATTCCCGGTAGCAGATGCTCTTCTCATGGGTTTCCCAAGGCGAGAAATGCTTGTGCTCGGTAATCCGGGTATAGGGAATGTCGAGATCGCCGTAGTTCATCACGGCGCAGCCTTGGTAGTCGCCGTTGTAGCTGAAGCGATCGAAATCCAGCGTCCGATAGCCTAGCCGACCCAGTTCGAAGTCGAAGTAACCGTCAAGCGGTCCCGAATAGAAGACATGGTCGAATGACGCGGCATCTGGCCGGGTGAAACGGGTCCCGAGCCTGACATCGATTCGCTCGTGATTGAGGATGCGTTCGACCATTTCCGTATAGCCGTTCTCCGGCATGCCCTGAAAACGATGGAAGAAGTAGTTGTCGTCATAGTTGAAACGGACGGGCAGACGCTTCAAAATGCTGGCCGGCAGCTGGCTTGGCTCGCAGCCCCACTGCTTGACCGTGTAGCCCTTCAGGAACGCCTCATAGAGATCACGGCCGACGAATTTCAAAGCCTGCTCTTCGAACGTCTTCGGCTCACCGATGGACGTATCGGCCAGCGACGCAATAAACTGTCTTGCCTCGTCGGGTCGCAGCGTCTTGCCGAAGAATTGGTTGATCGTGTGCAGGTTGATCGGCAGCAGGAACACGCGCCCGCCACTGGTCGTCTTCACGCGGTTGACATAGGGCATGAAGGTCTGGAACCGGTTAACATAATCCCAGACCGGCTCATCGTCGGTATGAAAGATGTGCGGTCCGTAGACATGCACCATCACGCCCGTATCGCTGTCACGCTCGGTAAAACAGTTGCCGGCGATGTGGGCGCGCTCGTCGAGAACGACAGCGGAATGACCGGCCTCCGCAAGTTTCCTGGCGATGACGGCGCCCGACAATCCGGCTCCGACCAGCAATATGCGCTTATTCGACATCGATCTCTCCCAGTGGCATTCAGCATGTCGGCCCACGAAAGCGCGACATCTCCCCATACTCGTCCAGCTCGGCGAGCGCGAAAGCCTTAACCGATTCGCGGCGCTGCGAGCATAGTTTCCATCGTGTCCCGGCTATGCTTGACCGCATCCGAGATGGCGAAGGATAACAAAATGCCCGCACGAGGCGGGCATTTCGGTGTTGGATGCGTCCGGCAGCGGAGGCAATCAGGCCGCTTCGCTTGCCGGTGCTTCTTTTTCCTTGAGTTCGATCTGGCCGGAATTGGCAAGCCGGATCGCTTCCTGCGAGATCGCGCGGCGGGCAAGCGCCACTTCGCGCGGGTTGATCGTACCGCCGGCGGCAAGATCCGATTCGACCATGCGGCGCTGGCGTGGGCTGAGGCAGACGAGCACGGATTCGCGCATCGGTGCCGACGAACCTTTCAGCGCCATCGTCAGGATGTCGCCCGCGATATCGTTGAGCAGGATGACACGGCTGCGCTGCGGCATGACCATGAGATCTTCGAACAGGAAGATCTTCGGGCGAACCTTCTGGGCTGCTTCCTGGCTGACCTGTTCCAGTGATTCGAGCAGGGAATCGACCTGCGGCTTTTCGAGCTGGTTCATCAGGTCTGCAACCTTGACCGGGCCGGTCGAGTTCCGCTCGGCATCGATTTCGTTGACGAGATCGGCGATCCGCTTTTCGATGATCTGCACCGCCTGCGGATTGACGTTCTTCAGGTTCACCGCACGCTTCATGATGTCGGCACGCAGGCTTTCCGGCAGTTCGACCAGGATCTTCGCACCAAAGGCGGAAGGCAGCATCGAAAGGATGTAGGCGATCGTCTGCGGATGTTCGCGGCCGAGATACTTGCAGATGAACACCGGATCGGCGTCCTGAAGACGGTCCCAGAGACTGTCCTCGTAGGTCTGGAACGCGGTGCGTCTTCCCAGCAGTCCGTCGACCTCTTCCGGCGTCAGGCCTTCGTCGAGAATCTTTTCCATCGCCATGGCGTTGTCCATCAAACCTGTTCCCTCGGTGAACAGGTCTTCGAACTCGTTGACGAGAGTGGTCAGTTCGTCTGGCGGAATGGCGCGCAGGCTCTGCGCGGAGGCAATGATTGTCTGCAGTTCGGCTTGGGTAAAATACTTCAGCAGCTTACCTGCAACGCCCGTTCCCATTGCGAGCAGAACCGCAGCCGCTTTCTCTGCCTGAGAAAGCGGCTGGCCGGGCAGGTTGTCACTAAAGGTATCGAAGTCCATCATGGGCTTGTCCTAAAACGCTAAATTCATTTTAGCTCTTGGGAGCTCCTGACAATTCAGTGAGCTTTACGCCGAAGCGCGTATCGTCGTCTTCGAGAAGCGTGATTTCACCGCGGGCGATCAGGCGACCGTTCACGGTGATATCGACCGGCTCGCCGATTTTCTTGTCGAGCGTGATCGTCGTGCCTTCCTTGAGGCTCATCAGACCCTTGACCGGCATGCGGCTTGAACCGAGCACGATCTGGACATCGATCGGAATGTCCAAGATGAGGTCATGATTGGCCTCGAGGCTTTCACCATGCGTGTCGGATCCGAAGCTCGGCATCGCACTTGCGCCACCACCAAAGCTGCTGGCTCCGAAGTCGGACTTGCCAAGGTCGCCACCACCAAAATCGCTGCCGCCGAAATCGGTCGAGCCAAAGTCGCTCGTTCCGAAATCCGTCGAACCGAAGCTGTCGCTGCCGAAATCGGAGGCCGGTGACGCGAACGGATCGGCCGACAGCAGCGTGCCGTCCTCGTCCGCCTTCAATGCGCCACGCAGGTCGTCGATCGCGTGTTCCAGATCCAGGCTGCTCGAAGCGATCGGATCTTCAGTCAGTTCGTTTTTGACGGTCGTTTTTCTAGCCATGATCTATTATCCACATCGAAACTTGTCTGAAGCTGCCGGGCGCGGAGGCGCCGCGTCAATTATCGAGAATTTTTTTGAGTATATTGCCGTCTGGAGAGACGTTGGATTTTATCTTTACGGAATAGCTGTCGCCGGACCGGCCGAACTCGCAGCGGTAGATCAGTTTCCCGTTCGCATCCATATCGACCCCAATGTCGCCGATGTCTTCGAACGGTATGGTATCACCAGGCTTCAATCTGGCAATTGAGCCAAGCTTGAGCGGCGTGAGCTTGATGCGCGCGCAAAGATCGATCTGCGAGCGCAGCACGTGATCGGCAACGGCGTCGGCCGGCGCCGGAAGACTGTTTGCCAGTTGTCCGGAAGGACGGGTGATCGTCGTCTTCAGCAACACGCTTTGCGGAATGACGATCACGACCTCCCCCGTCAGCGATCCAAGCTTGACCTGAAGCCGGACCGCGGCTGCGAAACAGTCGGGGATCTCCAGCGATTGCCGGGCGTAGTCGGTGATCGGATAGCATGGCGACAGCACCGGCTCGAACTCCCCCTTGGGGCCGAGGCCGAGGCGAAGCACGCCCGCGATCCGCGAAACGAGCAGCGATGCGATATCGCCCTCGATAGACGTCAACGTGCGCGTGTCATCAGAAGGCTGGTCGGTATCGCCGAGCAGCTGCGCGATCATGGCGATCGGCAGGCTGTTCCGGGTGGCGAGCACGAAATGGGTACACCAGTTGCGCTGACTGGCGCTGACAAGCGTGTAACCCGCGCCAAGCCCCGCGATGACCTGAGAGCGCAGACCGGAGACGTGGCCGGCATATTCGACGCCGATGTCGAGCTGCATTTCCTCCTGGACGACATCGCCGAGAAGCTGGCATTGCAGGGCTGCAACATCGCTGCAGCAATGGGCAATCGTCTTCACGTCACCCAGGCTGCCTGTCAGCCGCGCAAGGACGATCGGGTCAATCGGCTTAGTGACTTCGCTCGACGGATTGTTCATCGTTAGGCCGCCTTGCTCTCACCACCGGGGTTCATCATCTCCTGCTCGACGGCGTCGATCGAAGGACGATCGCCGTTGCCGATGGTCTTGCGACCGTATTCGAGAGCGACCTGCGGTACGGAGCCGTTCATGTAGGCGATGAGCGTCTGCTTGACGATCGTGTAGAGGCGATGCTGCTTTGTGCGGACGACCTTGATCTGCGAGGTCAGCGGATTGCAAACGCAGTAGGAGAGAATGATACCGAGCATGGTGCCGACCAGTGCGGCGCCGATCAGTCCGCCCAGGACCTCAGGCGACTCGTTGATCTTGCCCATGGCCTTGATGACACCGAGAACGGCGGCGACGATACCGATGGCCGGGAACGAGTCACCCATTGCGGTAATCGCATGATAGGGCTTGAGCTTGTCGGACAGCATCGTCTCCAGCTCTTCGTCCATCAGCGCTTCGATCTCGTGGCTGCGGGCGTTGCCGATGATGATCAGGCGAACATAGTCGCAGATGAACACGGTCAGCTGCTTGTTTTTCAGAACCGTCGGAGCCGTCTGGAAGATCGACGATTCCTGCGGGTTGTCGATATGCGCTTCGATCTCGTTGCGCGGCTTGGTTCTGAGGTCGCGCATCAGTGCGTAGAGAACGCCGAGGATGTCGAGATATTCGCGCTCCTTGGGAACCGCGAACTTGAAGGCTTCACCCAGTGCCTTGCCGCTGTCTTTCACGACCTTGATCGGGTTGGCCATGATAAAGCCGCCCAGGCCTGCGCCGCCGATGATCACCAGCTCGAAAGGCTGGAACAGAACATTGAGATGGCCGCCCATGGCCATGAAGCCACCAAGCACGCAGCCAATAGTGATTATGAAACCCACAATGATCATCATTTTGATGTGTATCCGCCGTCATTAATGCAGCGGAACATCTAGGCGGGTAGCCTTGCGTGAAGCTGGCTATCGCAGCCTCTCCGCCGTTTCGCACTTTCGATCAGCTTCACACAAGCAACCCCTGTTTGAATGCGCACGAAGGCCGGTTCAGGCCGCTCGGCGATTCCTCGATGGTAGGAGCCGCTTCATCTCAGGAGATCCATCGATGCAATCTGGTATTTATGTTGGCCTGTCGGCCCAAATGGCGCTTGAGCGGCGGTTGACGACCGTCGCGGACAACATGGCCAACATGAACACCGTCGGCTTCCGGGCGACCGAAGTAAAGTTCGACCAGATGCTCGCCAAAATCGACAACAACATCTCCGCGTCGGTCTCTTTCGTGTCGCAGGGCAACGACTACCTCTCCACGAGATCGGGAGAACTGCAGCAGACCGGCAACCCTCTCGACTTTGCGGTCAAGGGTGACGCATGGATGGCGATCGATACGCCGGCGGGCCAGGTCTTGACCCGTGACGGACGCTTCACCATGGCAGACACGGGCGAACTCCAGTCGATCCGGGGCTATCCGGTTCTCGATGCCGGAGGTGGCGCCATCCAGCTCGACCGCAACGGCGGCCCGCCCTCGGTCGGCACCGATGGCCGCATCATGCAGGACGGCAGGATTGTCGCTTCGCTGGGTCTCTTCCAGGCCGATCTTTCCAAGGGCTATCTGCGCTATGAAAACAGCGGCGTCCTGCCGTCGTCACCGGCACAGCCGGTCGTCGACAACAGCGACGTCGGCGTCATGCAGGGCTTTATCGAGCAGTCGAACGTCAACGGCATCGGCCAGATGACCGAGCTGATTTCGATCAGCCGCAATTTTGAAAGCATTTCCTCGCTTCTCAGCTCCACAGACAGCAGCTTCACCGAGGCCATCAAGACCTTGGGCGGTAGCCAGTAAGCCGGAAAACGATCCCTCATGACCGCAAGTCAGACAGTTCACGGCCCGGCAAACAAGCTCGATCTCTTGGCAGCCCTCGTTGGGCGCCACACCGGGCCGGCCTTTGCGTTTGCACCGGGCGGCGTGGTCACCGCAATTTCCGCGACCTATTACACCGTCAGCGGCCTTTCGAAACATGTCAGGCTGGGCGACTTCGTCGAGCATTGCAGCAGTGTTGGTACGCATCTCGGCCAGGTGATCAAAGTCGAGTCCGACCAGGTTCATATCTGCCCGATCGAACCGGGCGAGCCGATCGGCATCCGTGACAGTGTTCTGCGCATCGGTGAGTTCAAGGTCTCCCCGCATGACAGCTGGTGCGGTCGCGCCATCGATGCGCTGTGTCGGCCGATCGACGACCGCGGTCCGCTTGTGCAGGGCGATGTGGCGCGCTCGATCATGAGTACCGCGCCGCCATCCATGTCCCGCCGTCGCGTCGAGGAAGGTTTCCGTACCGGCGTCAAGGCGATCGATATCTTCACGCCGCTCTGCTTCGGCCAGCGTCTCGGCATTTTCGCAGGCTCCGGCGTCGGCAAGTCGACGCTCCTGTCGATGATGGCCGGCGCCGATGCGTTCGACCGCGTCGTGATTGCCCTCGTCGGGGAACGCGGCCGCGAGGTGCGCGAATTCATCGAAGACACGATGGGCGAGAACATGAAGAAATCCATCGCCGTGGTGGCCACGAGCGATGAAAGCCCGATGCTGCGCAAAATGGCGCCGCTGATCGCCATGACCATTGCCGAGCACTTTCGCGACAAGGGCGAAAACGTGCTGTTCATCGCAGACAGCGTGACGCGCTTTGCGCATGCGGTGCGTGAAGTCGCGATCGCCGGCGGCGAGTTGCCGATTTCGCGCGGCTATCCGGCGTCGGTGTTTACCGAACTGCCCAAACTGTTGGAACGGGCAGGGCCGGGCCTCGAAGACAGCGGCACGATCACCGCCATCATTTCCGTCCTCGTCGACGGCGATAACCACAACGATCCGGTCTCCGACTCCGCCCGCGGCATTCTCGACGGGCACATCGTGCTGGAGCGCGGTCTCGCCGACGAAGGTCGCTACCCGCCGATCAATCCCCTGTCGTCGATCTCGCGTCTCGCCCGAAAGGCCTGGACGCCCGACCAGGAGAAACTGGTCATGCGATTGAAAACACTGATGCATCGCTTCGAGGAAACCCGCGATCTGCGCTTGATCGGCGGCTACCGGCAAGGGACCGATGCCGATCTCGACATGGCGGTGAGGCAGGTGCCCGCGATCTATGAAGTGCTGAAGCAGACGCCCGGCGACAAGCGCGTTGCCGACGCCTACGCGGAGCTGGCCATCGCGCTGCGCAATGTCGCGGCCCAGGGCCAGATGCCGGCTCTCAAGAGGGGTTGATGAGGATTGGGGATGAAATTCACGCAACGGCAGAAACTGGCAAAACGCTTCAAGAAGAAGTCGGACGAAAAGACCACGGCGGCAGACATCACGCTGAAGGGCGGCACGTTGTTGCTCGCCGTCGCCGCCGCCATGTTCCCGTGGTACGTCTTCCTCAACGAAGATAAGTTCGGCGTCAACGTTTCGGGTTGGGAGCAACTGCGCGACCTGCGCAGCTTCCGTCAGCGCGACGTGGTCGAAGTGCCGCCGATGTCGGTGGCCCGCAGACCGCCCGAGGAACCGACCGACCTGCTTGTAACGGCAACAGTTCCCAAGGCGGGCTCGGCCGATGCGAAGGGCGAGGACACGGGCACTCAGCAGCCGTTCCCTGGACGCTCCAGCTTCCGTCTTCTTCACGTCGCCAACGGACGCGCGATGATCGAGGACGATCGGGGAATGTACATTGTTCAGACGGGTTCGGTCCTGCCGGACAACAGCCGCCTGGCCGCGCTTACCCAGAAGAACGGCAAATGGGTGATCGTCACCTCCACCGGAGAAATGTACGAGAGCGCCCAGTAAGCAACTGGCAGCACAGCAAAAAGCTTCGGCACGTCCGTACGCTGCCCATCAAAGCTGATCCAGCTTTGATGGGGTCAGTTCACCGGCGTCCGAGGCTTTTTATTGCGAAAATTTCAGAGCCGTGGCGCTGAAGAGGGCCGCCCTACCTAAAGAGGGTCGCGAGGCTCTGCAGATGGGTATTGGCCATGCCGAGGATCTGGGACGAAAGCTCCTGCTGGGCCTGATAGGCGCTGACCTTGGTCGACTCCGCCTCCATGTCCGCATCGATGAGGTGCGAGATGCTCTTGTCAAACACGTCCGCCAGGCTCGAAACGAAGCTCGACTGGGTATCGATCCGGTTCGACATCGTCCCAAGCGTTGAACCGAGCGTCGTCAGCTTCTGCTGAATGTAGTTCATGACGTTGATCATGTCGTCGATGTCTTCGGACGTCGTCTCGTCGGTCAGTTCGATCGGGGAACCATCCGTGGCGATCTCCGACCCTGCGTCCAACAGATAATACTGTTTGCCCGAGCCGGTTCCGTTCGAGGCAAGAGTACTCGGATCGATCGAGCTCGTAAGAAGCCCGCGGTTTGCATCGCCGGTATCGATCAGCGTGGAATTGCTTGCATCGAATGTCGCGTAGGACAGCGATACTGAACCCGACACACTGCGCTGGAAATAGGCCGGAACGGTCTTCGCGCCAGCGTCGGCCTCCGACGAGTTGTAAAGCCAGTTGTCACTCCCGAACGATGCGGATTTGATCAGTGACGAGAGGCTGGCCTTGAGATCGCTGATTGTGGCGTTGACGGCGCTCTGGTCGACACCGTCTTCCTTGGCGGTGGTCAGGTTGGCCACGATCTGGTCGGCAATATCGATCGACGATTCGACAGCGGAATAGGCGGCATCGACCTTTGCGGCGCCAAGACCGAGCGCATCGTTCACACTGCTCAGAATTTTCGTGTCCGACGTCATCGAATTTGCGACCGACCAGTAGCTCGCATTATCCGCCGGGGAATTGATCTTGTAGCCGCTGGAGGTACGCTTCTGTGCCTCTTCCAGCGAATCACTGGTGAACAGCAGAGTCTGCAACGCACTCTGGATATAGCTGACGGAGATAGCGTCGGACATCAGGCATGATCCTTGAAAACTAAGGGATTTTGCCAAAACATCTGGCTGCGATCGAATGGCTTCATGCCCGCCTGGTCGAAGACGCAGGCCCATCGCTTTTGCAGCAATTTGTAAGCTTATGTTTAACAGAAAGTTAATTAGGCCTCAACGGTCGACCCGCAAAACCTCGTGCAACGGGTCCGCACCCACGCAGCATTCATCTTGGATGCCGGGCTCGCCGCGGGTCTGCGGGCATCAGCACAAGTCCCACGCAAGTTTCTAATCTTACTCCTTTGTCGAGAAGACGGAGAAGACGTGATGCAACAGATCCAATTGTTTGAGCTTGCCTCCAGGCAGGCGGAGTGGCTGTCGATCCGGCAACAAGTCGTCAGCACCAACATCGCCAACGCGAATACACCGCAATACCGGGCACAGGACGTGACGCCGTTCCAATCGGTACTCGACGCCTCGAACATCCCGATGGCGCGCACCAATTCGGCCCATTTCGCCAGCGTCGGCCTCGGCTCGGACAATGTCGACGTCAGGGACGAAGATCTCAACAACGAGATCGGCAATCAGGAGTCGGGCAACACGGTTGCTGTTGCCAGCGAACTCTCCAAGAGCGGGGAGATCAAGCGCCAGTACGAGCTGAATACGCAGCTGGTGAAGGCGTTCCACAACATGATGTTGACCGCAGTCGGCAAGTGAGCCCAATGGATCCTTTATCAGCAGCCCTCAAGATTTCTGGCAGCGGCATGGAAGCGGAAGCGACCAGACTCCGCATCGTGTCGGAAAACATCGCCAACGCCCGCACCACCGGCGATACGCCGGGTGCCGATCCCTATCGCCGCAAGACGGTGACGTTCGGCGCCGAACTCGACCGGGCAACAGGGGTCAGGACCGTCGGCGTCCAGAAGATCGGTGTCGACAAGGGTGACTTCGTTGAAGAACTCGACCCCAGCAATCCGGCAGCGGACGCAAACGGCGTCGTCAAGATGCCGAACGTCAACATGCTGATCGAAATGGCAGACCTGCGTGAAGCAAACCGCAGCTACGAGGCAAATCTCCAGAGCATTCGCCAGTCCCGCGATCTGATCTCGGCGACCATCGATCTCTTGAAAGGTTAAAGATGATCAATCCTATTGAGGGCCTCGGCCTGTTCACAAAGCAGACCGACGGCGTCTCCGGCGACAATACGGCAGCAAATGTTCTCGGCACCGCGGTCAACGCGGCAACGACGGCCGTTGCAGGACCGGGCTTCGGTGATGTCCTGGGAAGCATGGCAACAGACGCGATCAACGCCGTCAAGGGCGGTGAAACTGCATCGTTTGCCGGCATCCAGGGTAAGGCGAACACGCGTGAAGTGGTCGATGCCGTTCTCCAGGCCGAACAGGCGCTGAAGACGGCAACGGCGTTCCGCGACAAGATCGTGTCCGCCTACCTCGACATCACCAAGATGCAGATCTAGAGACTGGAGCAGAGACCATGAGAGCACTAGCAATTGCCGCTACCGGCATGGATGCGCAGCAGACCAATCTCGAAGTCATCGCAAACAACATCGCCAACATCAACACGACCGGCTTCAAGCGGTCGCGTGCCGAGTTTACCGACCTTCTCTATCAGACCGAGCGCGCTTCGGGCGTCGCCAACCGCGCCGATCAGTCCGCTGTGCCGGAAGGTGCCAATATCGGTCTCGGTGTTCAGACGCAGTCCGTCCGCAAGCTCCACATCCAGGGCGAAATCACCCAGACGAGCAACGATCTCGACATGGCGATCGTCGGGCGTGGTTGGTTCATGGTCGAAGGCACCAACGGTGAGACCCTATACACCCGCGCCGGGTCCTTCAACAAGGATGCCAACGGAAGACTGGTGACTGCCGACGGTTACGGTGTCATCCCGCAAATCACCATTCCGACTGACGCGACGTCGGTCAGCGTCAGCGAAGACGGGATCGTCAATGCGACGATCGGGACATCGACGACCCCGACGGAACTCGGCCAGATCACTCTGACCAACTTCGTCAACGATGCCGGTCTGAAGCCTTTGGGCGACAACCTGTTTTCTGAAACGGCGGCATCCGGGCAGCCGGTGGTCGCCAACCCGCAGGAGACTGGCTTCGGCTACCTCAAGCAGGGCTATCTCGAGAACTCCAACGTCGATTCAGTCAAGGAGATCACCGATCTGATCTCCGCTCAGCGTGCGTATGAAATGAACTCGAAGGTGATCACCACCGCCGACGAGATGGCGCAGATCGTCAGCCAGAACCTCAAGTAGCGGAAGATAGAAGGCGGACCGAGCATGATGCTTTGGCAAGAGAACGTCCGGAAAACCGGTCGGGCAAGCAGCTGGAAAACCGGAATGAAGACCTGGCTGGCCGGGGCGCTTTTGAGCGCGCTCATCCTGCCGGGGGCGGCATTCGCGGAGCCGCGCAATGCCGTCGTGCCCAGCACCACGATCTATCCGGGCGATACGATCGGCGAGGCGTTCGTCAGCGAGGTGGCCGTCACCAATCCGAATATCGCGCCGGGCTATGCCAGTTCGCTGGATCAGGTGGTCGGCAAGGTCACGCGCAAGACGCTGCTTGCCGGCCGCACCATTCCTTTGAACGTTCTCCGCGATCCTTTCACGGTCAAGCGCGGCACAAGTGTCAGGCTTACCTTCTCGTCGCAGCGCATGGTCATCGCTGCCCGCGGCGCGCCCATGGACGATGCGATGACAGGCGAGGTCATCAAGGTCAGGAACCTCGATACGGGCGTCATGGTCAACGGCACGGTGATGGCGGACGGCAGCGTCGAGGTGGTTCAGAAATGAGTATGGTCCGGAAACTGATGATTGCGGCGATCGCGGTCATCACGATGCTGCCCGTCACCGATGCCACGGCCACGTCGTCCCGCATCAAGGATATCGCTTCGCTGCAGTCCGGTCGCGAGAACCAGTTGATCGGCTATGGCCTGGTCGTGGGTCTGCAGGGAACCGGCGACAGCCTGCGTTCGTCTCCGTTCACCGATCAGTCGCTGCGCGCCATGCTGCAGAACCTCGGCATCTCGACGCAGGGCGGTCAGTCCAGCGCCAAGAACATTGCTGCGGTCATGGTCACCGCCAATCTTCCCTCGTTTGCAAGCCCCGGCAGCCGCATCGACGTCAATGTCAGCTCGCTCGGCGACGCCACCTCGTTGCGGGGCGGCACGCTGATCATGACATCGCTCACCGGTGCCGACGGACAGATCTATGCCGTCGCGCAAGGATCGGTGATCGTCTCCGGCTTCAATGCACAGGGTGCTGCTGCGACACTGACCGAAGGCGTCACCACAGCCGGTCGTGTGCCGTCGGGAGCGATCATCGAGCGCGAGCTTCCGTCCAAGTTCAAGGATTCGGTCAATCTGGTGCTGCAGCTTCGCAACCCGGATTTCTCGACATCGGTTCGTATCGCCGATGTCGTCAACGCCTATGCCCGCCGCACCTTCGGCGATCCGATCGCCGAAGCGCGCGACAGCCAGGAAGTGGTTGTCCAGAAACCGCGCTCAGCCGACCTGACCCGCCTGATGGGCGACATCGAAAATCTCGTGGTCCAGACCGACGCCCCCGCACGCGTGGTGATCAACGAGCGCACCGGTACGATCGTTATCGGCGCCGATGTCCGGGTCGCCCGGGTTGCGGTCAGCTACGGCACGTTGACTGTTCAGGTCACCGAGACGCCGCAGGTCATCCAGCCCGAACCGTTCTCAAGGGGCGAAACGGCGGTGCAGCCGCAGACCGATATCATGGCCGAAAAGACCGGCGGACCGATTGCCGTCATCGACGGACCTGATCTGAAGACGCTGGTCGCCGGCCTGAACAATATCGGCGTCAAGCCGGACGGCATCATCTCGATCCTCCAGGCGATAAAGTCTGCCGGAGCCCTGCAAGCGGAGCTCGTTCTGCAATGACCAACACAGTTTCAAGCAGGTTCCCGGTTCTCGCCACTCGCAGCTCGGTCTATCTGATCGCCGCCGCTCTCTCGCTCTGCCTCCTACCGGGCGCCCGCGCGCAGCAGCAGCCGCAGCTTCTCGGCGCCGCACAGGAAGCCGGTGGCAGCCAGCAGGAAGTCCAGCAGTTCTGCGGCAACATCGTCGATTCGGCCCGCGACCAGCGTTATCTCCTGCAGAAGCAGGAACTGGAAAAGCTGCAGGGCGACATCAACACGCGCATCACCGAGCTCGAAAATCGGCGCGCCGAATATCAGGACTGGCTGAAGAAACGCAACGCGTTCCTGGCCAGCGCCAAGGCCAGTCTGGTCGAAATCTACAAGACGGCAAAGGCTGACGAAGTCGCGCCGCAGTTCGACCAGATGAACATCAACATTGCAGCCGCCATCATCATGCAGCTGCCACCGCGGCAATCGGGACTGATCCTTGCCGAAATGGACGCCCAGAAGGCTGCCATGGTCGCAATGATCATGGCGAGCGCCGCAGACCCCAATACCTCCAAGGACCCGTCATGAAAAAGCAACTCACGGCTCTTCTTGCGATGACATCGCTGATCGCCGGATGTCAGAACGGGCAGATGACGACCATCAAGGAAATCGGCAATGCGCCGGCCATGAGCCCGATCGGCAGCGGCCTGCAATATGGCCAGACGCAGCAGATGTCGATGTATCCGAAGCAGCCGCGCCACATGGCGAGCGGCTTCTCGCTGTGGAGCGACAGCCAGGGCGCCCTGTTCAAGGATGCCCGCGCGCTGAACGTCGGCGACATCCTGACGGTCAATATCTCGATGAACGACAAGGCGAGCTTCGACAACGAGACGGATCGCAGCCGCAAGAATTCCAAGACCACCAACTGGCAGGCCGCCGCGGAAATTCTTGGCTGGAAGCCGGAGGCAGATTCGACGGCGGGCTTTGATTCCGACAGCCAGTCGAACGGCAAGGGCTCCATCAGCCGCGCCGAGAAGCTGACGCTTCTCGTGGCCGCGGTCGTCACCGGCGTTCTCGAAAACGGAAATCTCATCATCAGCGGCTCGCAGGAAGTGCGCGTCAACCATGAGATCCGCATCCTCAACGTTGCCGGCATCGTGCGGCCCCAAGACGTCAATGCCGAGAACACGATATCCTATGAGAAGATTGCCGAAGCACGCATCTCCTACGGCGGCCGCGGTCGCCTGATGGAAGTCCAGCAGCCGCCGGTCGGCCAGCAGATCAGCGACATCTTCTCGCCGATCTGACCGGGCGCGAATCGATGTCCCTCACTACTAGCGGAGTTTAGCCACCATGACCGACGCCAGCCTCACGGCGGATCAACCAGCGAAGAAAAAGTCTTCCCTGGTGATGACTGCGGCGGCCGTACTGGGACTGACGGTCGTCGGCGTGGGCGGAGGCTGGGTTGTCGGCAAGATGATCGTCCCGTCGCCGGTCGTGGAGGAGGCACCTGCCGCCGGTCATGGCGCAGCCGCGGCTCCTGCCGGGGGAGGGGAACACGGCGCCGCTGCCGGTGTGAGCCACGTCCGGCCGCTGGAGCCGATCATTGCCAACCTCGCCTATCCTTCGGACAGCATGGTCCGCCTCGAGGTTTCGTTAATATTCGGTGAAAACATCGATGAAGCGGTGGCGGCTTCCATTCAGGAAGATATACTCGCCTATATGCGGACCTTGTCGCTGCAGCAAATTCAGGGGCCACGCGGCTTCGGTTATCTCCGAGATGACCTGAAGGAACGCGCCAAGCTGAGGTCTCAGGGCAAGGTTGCTGATCTGGTGTTCAGGACTTTCATCATCGAATGATTCGTTTTTTAGCCGTTCTTGCTCTCTTCGCTGCGTTACCCGACGCGGCGAATGCGCAACAGTCTGCCCTGGACATGCTGAACCTGCCGGTCGACGGCTCGGTTTCCGCCTGGATCATCCGCACCTTCGGCCTGCTGACGGTTCTATCCATCGCGCCCGGCATCCTGATCATGGTGACGAGCTTCCCGCGCTTCATCATCGCCTTCTCGATCTTGCGGTCCGGCATGGGCCTGTCGACCACACCGTCCAACATGATCCTGACCAGCATGGCGTTGTTCATGACCTTCTACGTCATGGCGCCGACGATGGACCGTGCCTGGCAGGATGGCGCACAGCCGCTTTTGCAGAACCAGATCAACGAGGCCGAAGCGATACAGCGGATCGCCCAGCCGTTTCGCGAATTCATGATCGCCAATGTCCGCGACAAGGATGTGGCGCTGTTCGTCGACATCGCCCGGGAACGCGGCCAGACGGTCACGCTCGGCGCGCAGACGGATTACCGCGTGCTGATCCCGGCATTCATGCTGTCGGAAATCCGCCGCGGCTTCGAAATCGGCTTTCTCATCGTCCTGCCATTCCTCGTCATCGACATGATCGTTGCCAGCATCACGATGGCGATGGGCATGATGATGCTGCCGCCAACCTCGATCTCGCTGCCGTTCAAGATCCTTTTCTTCGTCCTTATCGACGGCTGGAACCTTCTCGTCGGCTCGCTGGTGAGATCGTTCTCGTAAGGCACGGCGCCTTCTCCAAGGCGAAGTTTTATTCCCGGACAACGAGACGAAAAAAGGCCGCGCATTGAGCGCGGCCTTTCTTTCGTATGTTGAACCAAACGCGTCTTACTGGAAGAGCGTGAGGATGTTTTCCGAGCTGGAATTCGCGATCGACAGCGACTGGACAGCGAGCTGCTGCTGCGTCTGCAGGGCAGACAGCTTGGCAGACTCTTCTTCCATGTCGGCGTCTACGAGACGGCTGATGCCCTCATCGATGGCGTCCGAAAGCTGGTTGGAATAGTCTGTCTGGAGATCGATACGTGTAGTCAGAGCACCGAGAGCGGCGCCGCCGATGGTCATCGTGGCGAGAGCATCTTCAACCGTGGTGAGCATCGCCGCGATTTCAGTTTCGTCAGCGATCGTGGACAGATCGATGTCCATGACCTCGCCGAGGATGCCGTCGGTGCCGACGCCGCCGGTAACGTCGTCGAACAGTGCAAAGGTGGAGATGCTGTAGGTGGCGGACGTTACCTTGACGGTGCCGTCGTCACTACGGACGAAGCCGTCTACGACCGTACCGTCGGTCTGGTCGCCGGTGACCATCCAGTTCTCGCCGCTGAAGGATGCACCCTGCGCGATCGACGACAGCTGTTCCTGCAGCTTGTCGATTTCGAGCTGGATCTGTTCCTTGTCGGTCGAGGTTTCCGTTGCCGTAACGAGCTTGGACTTGATCTCGTTGACGACGTCGATGGCACTTTCCATCGCGGCGTAGGCAGTGTCGACCTTTGCAGCGCCAACGCCAAGTGCGTCGGTAGCGGCATTGAGCGCCTTCTGGTCGGAATTCATTGTGGTGGAGATCGACCAGTAAGCAACGTTGTCGGATGCTTTGCTGACCTTGTAGCCGGAAGAAACGCGGTCCTGAGTGTCTTCCAGGCCCTTGTTGATGCTGCTGAGCGTCTGGAGTGCAGCATTGGCTGCGCTGTTGGTAAGGATACTCGTCA
Organism: Rhizobium sp. Leaf306; assembly: GCF_001423425.1. GTDB lineage: Bacteria > Pseudomonadota > Alphaproteobacteria > Rhizobiales > Rhizobiaceae > Neorhizobium > Neorhizobium soli. Next base: position 795,590 of record NZ_LMNX01000001.1, on the reverse strand, counting down.
TGTTACTAAACCCCTAGGCAAAACAAAAAAGAGGGGACATTCCGGAAGCACCGGAAAGCGGCCTGAGTGCATCATGCCAGTCGGAAAATACTCACTCATTCCGGCCCGCCGCTTAGATGAGCTTAGATAACAGCATTAACGTTAATGAAGTCCGAAGGTAGACGGTCTTTGACGAGAAAAAAGATCTTTCTTTACCATGGCCGGATCGAAGGTACGAAAAAAGCCCCGGGGATGACCCGGGGCTTTCCTTGAACAAACCAGACGTGAAGGCTGGTCTTCTTACTGGAACAGCGAGAGCACGTTCTGCGAAGAGGAGTTAGCGATCGACAGCGACTGGATGGCGAGCTGCTGCTGGGTCTGCAGGGCAGACAGCTTGGCAGATTCTTCTTCCATGTCGGCGTCGACCAGGCGGCTTACGCCTTCTTCGATCGCGTCAGAAAGCTGGCCGGAATATTCCGACTGCAGGTCGATACGGGTGGTCAGAGCACCAAGTGCGCCGCCAGCGATCGTCATGCTGGAAAGAGCCGTTTCAACGGTTTCGAGGTAGGTCGCGATTTCCGCGTCCGTCGTCGCGTCCGTGAGGTCTGCGGTTTCCATCAGGTCGCCGAGGATGCCGCCCGTGCCGACGCCAGCGTCAACAGACTCGAACAATGCATTGTTGGTGATGTCGTAGGTTGCCGTCGTAACCTTGACCGCACCTTCGGAGTCGCGAACGAAGCCGTCGACAACGCTTGCAGTTGTCTGGTCGCCCTGGACGATCCAGTTTTCACCGCTGAACGAAGCGCCTTCGGCGATCGAGGACAGCTGTTCTTTCAGCTTGCCGACTTCGAGCTGGATCTGAGCCTTGTCGGTCGAGCTTTCCGAAGCGGTAACAAGCTTAGCCTTGATTTCGTTGACGACGTCGATGGCGCTTTCCATGGCGGCATAGGCGGTATCAACCTTGGCAGCGCCAACGCCCAGAGCGTCGGAAGCAGCGTTGAGGGCGCCCTTGTCGGAATTCATCGTGGTCGAGATCGACCAGTAGGCAACGTTATCCGAAGCCTTGCTCACCTTGTAGCCGGTCGAAACGCTGTTCTGCGTCTGCTCCAGGCTCTTGTTGATGGTGCTCAGTGTCTGAAGAGCGGACGAAGCAGAAGAATTAAAGTTGATGCTAGTCATGGATTGTCCCCTTGGACTCTATACAAAAAAGGAGGACATACCGGGTTCGGTAGTGTCACCGGCAAATGACGGCCCGGCTTCATGCCTCTTGTTCCTTACCGGATCCAAGCCCGTCATCTAGGCTGCAATTTCGCAGCCATTCCTTGCCAAGGTATTAAATCTGGTGGCATTGCTAAAACAGCTTCCAGCGTGGTTAATGACTTCAAAACAAAAGCAAATTCATGCCATTGCAGGTTGGTTCAGAAGGCTGTCCGAAGGTGGAACGCGCTGCGGCGTCGAAGCCGCGTTGCAGCTGCGGTGCAACGATGGGATCCTTTCCACCTCTATCCTGCGAGCAGACCGTGGAGGCAGTCATTCAGGGTCCCATAAAACCTACCGCCCATTAATCTTCGTTCGCGAAAGCTAAAAATGTTCCAGCCCGCGTTAACTTTTGTTCCCGCTTTAACCCTCCATTAACCATAAGATGATTTTCTGTGTCCATCGCAACGGCGAGCCGAATGCAAGGGCGCGGCAGGCATGAAGCTGATCGTCGTTACCGGAACACCCGGGATGCCCTCCCATCCAATGCCATAAGGGGCAGTTTTAATGACCAGCATCTTGACCAACAACGCCGCAAACTCTGCACTTCAGACGTTGAGGGGTATCAACGATAGCCTGGAGCAGGCGCAGAGCCGTGTATCCTCGGGCTATCGCGTATCCGAGGCCTCCGACAACGTTGCCTACTGGTCGATCTCGACCACGATGGGTTCCGACAAGGACGCTTTGGTGGCTGCGACCGACGCTCTGGGAGTTGGTGCTGCAAAGGTCGATACGGCCTACGCCGCCATGGAAAGCGCTATCGACGTCGTCAACGAAATCAAGTCGAAGATCGTCACCGCGAACGAAAATTCGACCGACAAGGCACAGATCCAGCTTGAAATCACCAAGCTGCAGGAACAGCTGTCCTCGATCGCCCAAGGTGCTTCGTTCAGCGGTGAGAACTGGATGGTTGCAGAAGACGGCGCCGAGCCAGAATCGGTCGTCGACGGCTTTATCCGCAACGACGACGGTACGGTCGAAGTCACGACGGCATCCTATGACGTTTCAACCAACGCCATGTTCGAAGTTATCACTGACGGTGTCGGCTCGGGCGGTCTCCTCGGCGATGTCATGGACATTGCGCTGACGGCCGACACCACGGACACAGAACTCGCAGAATATCTCGACAATGTCGAACTGGCTCTCTCCAGCCTTACGGATGCAGGTGCTGCCCTCGGCGCGCTGACCACCCGTATCGACCTTCAGACCAGCTATGCCGGAACTCTGACGGATGCGATCGAAGAAGGCATCAGCCGCCTCGTCGATGCCGACATGGAAGAAGAGTCTGCCAGACTGTCTGCTCTGCAGACGCAGCAGCAGCTGGCCGTCCAGTCGCTGTCGATTGCAAACTCCAGCTCCGAAAACATTCTTACGCTCTTCCAGCAGTAAGATTGAACATACCAGCGAAATTATGCCGGCCGCGCTTTCGAGCGCGGCCGATTGCATTTGCGGTACGGCTCTTGCGGCGTAGGTGTCAGGTATCTTGGTGTCGTCGCACCTTGTCGTTCAGGTTCACGAGGACTGCATCATCCTCGCACAAGTTTAACTTCCTAATTTCTGATCTATTCCCATGGCGAACTCCGCCGCCCCGGCGATCGGGCGCGGGCCGGAGGCCGGTGTGGAGCATCACAGAACGGGCGATGCGTGAGACGTTGCGGCCTTATTCCGCAAACGACGTTGATGGAGTGCGTTGATGAATTCCCCACTTGCGCGGTATCTCAGAGATTTCGGCGCCGAGGCTGCGCTGCTTGCGGCCCCGATAGAAACGCCCTCTCACTTTGCGTCGCCCGCCGAGATGCCGGCGCTGGAAAGCTTTGCGCAGACGGTAGAAGTCGATCTCGAGGCCGAGCGTCGCGAAGCCTATGATGAAGGTCATCTTGCGGCGACCCAATCCTTGACGGCGCAGCATGCCGAAGAGCTCGAGGCGCTGAAGGAACAGCATGCGCAGGAGATCGAACAGCAGCGCCTCCAGTTCGAGGACGGGTTGGCCGACTATCTCTCGAAGGCTCTTCCGGATCTCGCGTCACGGGTCTCTGCCGAACTGTCCGAGGCGACGGCCCGCGTTCTGTCTCCCTTGCTCAAAGAACAGGTGATGCGCGGCGCTATCAACGAGCTTGTCGAGGAGCTGAAACCGACGCTCGCCAAGGAAATTCTGGAGCAGATTACGGTCTTCGGACCGGTGCATCTCTGCGATCTTCTCAAAGCCCAGCTAGAGGAGAAAGGCGATGCGGTGTCTTTCGTCCACACAGACGACACCGACATCCGCGTCGAGATCGGTGATTCGCTTCTCGTGACGCGCCTTTCTGCCTTTGCCGCCGACCTTGAGAGGGTGCTGGCATGAGCGAAGCTGAGAACCATCATCACGGCAAAAACGAAATCATCATCATCAAGCGTCACCGCGGCGATCACGACAGCCATCACGGCGGTGCGTGGAAGATTGCGTTCGCCGACTTCATGACCGCCATGATGGCCTTCTTTCTCGTCATGTGGCTGGTCAACGCCGCCAATGAGGAAACGAAGGCATCGCTCGCGAGCTATTTCAATCCCGTGCCGCTGTCCGACGACACGCCCGCATCCAAGGGCATCAAGAAGCCGTCGGATCAGGCCAAGGGCGAAGATTCCGACAAGAAGTCCACCGTGGAGAACGACAAGACGGGCGGCGGCAAGGCAGGCATGGATGGCGAGTCCATTTCCGCCTCTGGCGACGACATGACCTTTTCCGAAGCAGCTCTGTTCCAGAATCCCTATTCCGTGCTTGCCAGCATCGCTCAGGAAGTAGGCCAACAGGCCAATGTCAGCACGAAGGGCGAGGGCGGCGCGAGCGATTCCGGTCCGTCCACCGGTGCGGATGGCGGAGAAGCCTATCGCGATCCTTTCGATCCGGATTTCTGGAGCAAGCAGCTCGACACACCGGCGCAAGCCAAGCTTGCTTCGGACACGAGTCTGCCGGGCGAGCAGGCGAGCGCCTTTTCCCAGCCGCCCGCGGTGGAAACTGTCCCAGTATCGGTAAAGCCGGATGCCGTCTCAGCGCCCAATGCTTCCGATGCATCGGTCAAGAAGGCAAAGGCTGAACTCGACGCCGCCGGGCAGGACAAGGCCGAAGAGCTTCAGAAGGAAATTCAGGCGCAGGTCGCCGGGATTGCCGGCAAGCTGGCCGAGGGCATCGTGGTGCAGCCGGCCGAAGGCGGCACGCTGATCACGATCTCGGACGAAGCAAATACCGCGATGTTCAATGTCGGATCCGCATTGCCCGGCAAGGAGCTCGTGCTCGCCATGGAAAAGATCGGCAAACTCCTGGCCGCGCGTCCAGGGTCGGTGATCATTCGTGGCCACACGGACGGACGGCCCTTCAAGGGACGCACCGGAGACAATTGGAGCCTGTCAATGTCCCGCGCGCATGCGGCCTATTACATGCTCGTGCGGGGCGGCTTGAACGAGGAGAGGGTAAAGCAGGTCTCTGGATTTGCCGACCGGCGACTTCAAAACGTCGATGATCCGATGAGCGGCGCCAACCGCCGTATCGAAATCCTGCTGGGCAACGGATAAATCGAGATGATGCGTTCGCGCGATCGCCATAACTTGCTGCGCTCACTGGTCGCCGGGGTTTTTCTCGCCGCTGCGGGCAACGCCGTGGCCAGTGAGGATCTTGAGCCATACAAGATGATCCGCTCCCTGCAATATCTGCAGGACGCGATCGTCGCGGGCGATCATTCCGCCAACGAAATGCAGCGCTTCCTTCTCAAGACACTCGACCAGCGGCTACGCACGGCATCACCTGATGTGTTCAAGGATCCCCGCAACGTCGATGCGGTTTTCGTATTCGCCATGAGTGGCGGCAATCCGCAGACGCTGGATTTTCTTGCGGCACGCGATGTCGACGGTGAATTCGATGGCCGGTTGGCGCGCGTTCTCCGTCGCTATTTCCAGGGGCAGGGCCTGACGGCGGTCGCTGCATTCGAGGGGTTGGTCAAGGAGTATGGCACAAGCCCGGTTGGCCCCTATCTGGCGCTCGTCGCCGGCAACATCACGGCGAATGCCGACCCCGCCAAGGCGATCGGCTATTTCGATCAGGTTCGGCTGCTCGCACCCGGGACCAATCTGGAAGAGGCAGCGCTCAGACGGTCGCTCGCCGTGATCCTACAGACGGAGCCGGGCAGGGGCTTCGATCTGGCGGCGAAATACGTCCGTCGTTTTCTCTATTCTCCCTATGCCAGCCAGTTTATCGACATGTTCGTGCAACTTGCCACTGACGATGACGGCAAGGGTGACCGGAGCCGCTGGACCGACGTCGTCTCAATGATGGACGATCCGCGCGCGCACGAATTCTACCTCCGGGTATCCAGGCGCGCCTTGCTCGCGGGCAACAAGGATCTGGCTCGCTTTGCGGCATTGAACGCGGAACGTCTCTCCCCCAGTCCCGGTTCGGAGAACAATGCGATCGGGCAGCTGTATGGCGATCTTGCCAGCATTTCGTCCAGTAACGTTGTGGAAGCGGCAAAGAGTCTGTCGCAGATCCCCGATGGCGCGCTTTCCGAACGCGACAGGAACCTGCGTGCAGCGGCGCAAAAGGTCGTCGAACAGATCCTGATGGCACCCGAAACCTCGAGCGTATCGGCAGAGCCGGTGGTGATGCCCGCGGGCGAAGCGGGTCAGGCTGCGACGGCGTCCGCCACCATTCCTTCGGCGCCGGCACCGACCACCTCTGTGGCCAAGCCCGCAGCAAAGACCGAGAATCCGGAAATGGAGGCAAGCCTCCAGACCTATGTAGAGCAGAACAGAATGAAGCTGAAGCAGATCGACGACCTGCTCAGCGATGAGGCATATGAATGACGAACGTAGCAGGCGCTTCGGTTAAGGCAGTATCAGACGGGCAGGTCGGGACTCTTTTCGGAAAGGCATCGCCGCAGAACGGCGAAGCCGGCGAATTTGCCCAGGTGCTGACAGACGCGGACGCCGATGCCGGGAAATCGACAGAGAACGGCACGGCGGTTGCCGAGGACGGATCCGGGACGGGAAAGATTTCGCTCGGCAGTTCCCGCTTCAAGACGCTTACCGACCTGACGTCGCTTGCCGCAAACTTCAAGCCGACGGAACCTGCGGATACCGCTGCTCCATCCGCTGCAACGCTTGTCCAGGCTGCAGCCGAGCTTCCGGTCGCAGCCCCGCAGGTGGACGTGCCGCACCCGGTCGCCCAGCCGGTTCCGGCGCCGTCTGTAGACGAGGCGGTCAAAGAAGAGCTCGTCGGACAAGCCTTGCCGGAAGAGATTCCGGGTCAGGACCAGAGTGACAGCCTCAACCAAACAGGCAACATCAAACAGACCGGTAGCCCGGACAAGGCCGGCGGCCAGATCGACGTTACCCAGATGGTTGCTACTGCAACCAAGCGCGTCACGACTGTTGCTGGCGACGATGGAAAGGCGAAGATCGCCGATGTGCTTTCGAAGGACGTGCCGGACGATGAAAGCCAAGGAGCGGCCCTCGCGACCGCTGTGCCAGATTCAACGGCTGCACTCTCAACAGCGGCACTGCTCAATCTGACGGCCAGCGTCGAGACCGGTAACCCGGCCCAGTCCGCGGATATAGCCGCACTGTCGGCCATGATCTCCGTGACCGAGACGGGGATGTCGAACGATAAGACGGACGCCAGCATGCCGTCCGACGACACGGATGCTGCCACGTCGTTCGATTTCCTCGATACGGGCGAGGCAGAACCCCAGACAGACGTTAAATCCTACCGCTTCCAGAAAGCCGGAGATGCGATTGCGGCTGTCAGCCTGTCGATCGTCACAGGCGCGGACGGCGGATCCGACCTGCAGGACAGCCTTCCAGGCACAGCCAACACCGAAACCGTCACGGTTCTCGACTCGCGGCGCTATCTCGGCTTTGGCGTCGGCGAAAATGCCAGCAATCTTTTGAGTGCCGCCTCCAGCAACAGGGAATGGACCGCGGCCATGCAGCCGTCTTCCGCGCTGACCGATCCGACCCGCACATCCGGCACCGGCAGCGTGGTCAATACGCTCAAGCTCCAGCTGACGCCCGACAATCTCGGTACCGTGACCGCGCATATGCGACTGGTGGGAGATCAGCTGAGCATCCATCTTACCGTCCACAGCAGCATGGCCTATCGCGAGCTCAGCGACGACAGCAAGCCGATGCTCGATGCCTTGCGGGCCCAGGGCTTCAACGTCGACCAGGTGACCGTCAGCATGGCGCCGTCGACCGACAGCTCGAACTCGTCTGCAGACCAGCAGCAGGGCGGCAGCGGCGCCCAGACACAGCAGCAGCTCGCCCGTGACGGCGAGGCAGCCCGCCAGCAGGGACAGGCTCAGGGTGGCCGCTCCAACGACAGCAATCGCAACGACATGGAGAAGCGCAATGAGACTGTCGTTGAAACTGACATCGGCAGCACTGGCACTGGCGACATTTACCTGTAGCGCGGTCGAAACCCGCGCCTGGCAGCTCTACGCCACCCAGCAGCCTCCTCAGCAGGCAGACGTGCCCAACGCCGCGCAGCCGGGGACGCAGAAGCGCGCCGGCGCGCCGCAGCGGCGCGATCAGGCCCGAACCGCCCAGCCAGGGACTGGCCAGGCTGGAAACGGCAAGATCACCTCGGAACAGGTCAGCATCTGCGAGGCCCAGATCCAGGCCGCAGCGCGCAAATACGGCGTCCCTGAAGGCATCCTCTACTCGGTGGGGCTGACAGAAACCGGACGCAAGGGATCGCTCAGTCCCTATGCGCTGAATATCGAAGGCAAGGCCTATTTCGCGTCGTCTGTGCAGGAGGCGATGCAGCTCTTTACCCAGGCGAAGAGCACGGGCGCCAAGCTGATCGATCTCGGCTGCATGCAGATCAATCACCACTTCCATGGCGAGGAGTTTGCCTCGGTTCCGGACATGCTCGACCCGAGAAAGAACGTCGAATATGCGGCGCTATTTCTAAAACGGCTGCACGACAAGCACGAGACATGGACGATGGCAGTCGCCAGATATCATGCCGGTCCCAACAACAATCCGGCGCAGCAGCGCTATGTGTGCCGGGTGATCGCCAATCTTGTTGCCACCGATTTCGGAAAATGGACGCGGAACGCGACGAATTTTTGCGGTCCGAGCGCAACCTGAAATAGCAATTAGTGAAATCTAATATCTGTTTACGGCTGCCGGTGAGAGAATGCGTTCAAACTGCGTTTTCAAGTGAGCATTTTCTCAAAAATTAATTTTCCACCGCGCATTATGCGGAGGCCACCCTTTTTCCACTAGATCTAGTACCAAATCGGCGCAACATGGTTAATCAATTATTAGCAAGCCCCTGTTACTTCCTCTAGTTGCCCAGATTCCTGACGATTCGTATCACTCTCTCACTGAGATGCGATATTGATTCGGAGGCGGACGAATGATCGTAGTGGTTGATGAACGAGAAATAGTGAAAGACGGTTACACGTCTTTGTTTGGGCGCGAAGGCGTTCCTTCTACCGGGTTTGATCCGGAAGAATTTACAGATTGGGTGAATTCGGCAGCGGAAGCCGATATTGCTGCAATCGAGGCGTTTTTGATTGGTCAGGGCGACCTGATTCATGATTTGCCACGGGCAATCCGTGGACGCAGCAGTGCACCGGTAATCGCTGTCAGCGATCAGCCGTCCCTGGAATCCACGCTTGCGCTTTTCGACTGCGGTGTCGACGATGTTGTGCGCAAGCCGGTTCATCCAAGGGAAATTCTGGCACGGGCAGCGGCTATCCGCCGCCGCCTGAACGCGGTTGCCAATCACACCGACATCGGCGCGATCCGGGTTTTCTCCGATGGCCGCGATCCGGAAGTCGAAGGCGAAGCGTTTGCACTTCCACGGCGCGAACGCCGCATCCTGGAATACTTGATTGCCAATCGCGGCCGTCGGGTTTCCAAGTCGCAGATCTTCAACGCCATCTACGGTGTGTTCGACGAGGACGTCGAAGAGAATGTGGTCGAAAGCCACATCAGCAAGCTTCGCAAGAAGCTTCGCAAGAAACTGGGCTTCGATCCCATCGATTCGAAGCGGTTCCTAGGATACTGCATCGACTGGAAATAACACTGAAAATGGCACCCAAATATGAGGTGCCATTTTTTTTGCGTGCTCGATTTGTCATTTTTGTCAGACAGATAGGGCCCTCGACTTCGACGCAGATCAGCGCTCGATGCCAGCACGCAGACAGCTTCACGCAAGGCCCATCCCCTAAAGTCATAAGCCTAAGTGCAACGAGGATTGCTATGAGCCTTTTCGGAACTATGAAAACCGCCGTATCGGGCATGAATGCGCAGGCAAACCGCTTGGGCACCGTTGGCGATAACATTGCTAACTCGTCAACGACTGCCTACAAAAAGTCGTCCACGCAGTTTGCGTCGCTAGTGCTGCCATCGACGGCCGGCTCATACAATTCCGGTGGTGTCGAAACCAGCGTGAAGTATTCGATTTCTGAGCAGGGTGCTCTCGAATACACCACGTCAGGATCCGATCTTGCCATCCAGGGCGACGGATTTTTCGTCGTACAGAATTCAGCGGGCGAGACCTTTCTGACCCGTTCCGGCGATTTTACGCCGAACGAGCAGGGCAACCTGGTCAACTCTGCCGGCTATACGCTCCTCGGTTACTCCTACGATTCCGGAACCCCGACGACCGTCGTCAACAGCTATGACGGCCTGGTCCCGATCAATGTCGGCGGCTCGGAACTGAGTGCGGTTGCGTCGACCTCCGGGTCGCTCTCCGGCAACCTCAACAGCGCGTCCGATGTCGTCGCCGCAGACCTGCCGTCCGACAACACCGAAGATGTCGACGTCGACATGGACAGCACGCTGAAGACGTCGCTGACCAGCTACGACAGCCTCGGCAACCCGATCGTCTACGACTTCTATTTCTCGAAGACGGCTGCAGGCGAATGGCAGCTCAGCGTCTATAACGCAGCTGACGCAAGCACGACCGGCACCGGCAGCTTCCCTTATGGCGGTGATGGCGAACTCGCCAACCTGTCGCTCGCGTTCAATTCGTCCGGCAAGCTTGAAACAGTTGATGGTGCCGAGGAGCTTTCTGTCACGGTCAACGGGATCAAGTTCGATCTCGCCGGCATGACGCAGCTGTCGGCCAAGTCGAACATCTCGAGCGGCAGCGTCAACGGCAGCGCGCCGAGCTCCATCTCCAGCGTCAAGATCGAATCTGACGGCACGATCAACGCGGTCTATGCGGACGGTTCGTCGAAGTCGCTGTACCAGATCGCCATGGCGACGGTCGAAAGCCCCGACAACCTCGAAGTCTCCTCCGGCAACGTCTACCGCACGACGAGCAGCTCCGGCGTGGTCACCCTCGGCTTTGCCGGCTCCAGTGGATTTGGCGAGATCGTTTCGGGCGCGCTCGAAACCTCCAACGTCGATCTGGCCAACGAACTGACCGAGATGATCGAAGCGCAGCGCAGCTATAGCGCCAATTCCAAAGTGTTCCAGACCGGTTCCGATCTGATGGACGTACTGATTAATCTGGTCCGGTAGTTTCAGGAGTTAAGCGATGTCACTCGCATCGGCACTGAGTACGACAAAGAATATCTTGAACAACACCGCCACGCAGACGGGGGTGTTGTCGACAAACGTTCAAAACGTCGGGAACAGCGATTACAACCGCCGTTCCGCCGCGACTGTCACGAACGCCTATACCGGTGCCACGACCGTTCAGACAGCGCGGACGGAAGACGCCGCGCTGCTGAAGCAGACACTCTCGTCTACGGCCGACGATGCGGGACAGCAGACATTGCTGGCCGGACTGGAATCCGTCTACACAATCATGGGCGGGGACGGGTATTCGCTTGCTCCGTCCACGGCACTGTCCGAACTGCGGGACGCGCTGCAGACCTACGCGGCGACCCCCGGAGACGTGACGCTGGCTTCGGCTGCGGTCAACTCGGCGGTCGATGTTGCGACGGCTCTCAATACCAGCACCACCGAAGTGCAGCAGCTTCGGGCTGGCACCGACGCCCAGATTTCCGGCCAGGTTGACAAGCTCAATAAGCTGCTTGCGCAGTTCGAGCAGGCCAACAAGGCGGTTGTGACGGCGGCTGCGGCCGGCACCGACGGCAACAATGCTCTCGATACCCGCGAAAGCCTGCTCAAGCAGATTTCCGGCATCGTCGGCATCAGCACCGCGACGCGCGACAACAACGACATGTCGATCTATACGAATGGCGGCATCACGCTGTTCGAAAGCACGGCACGGCCTGTAACGTTCGATTCGACTGCGGGTTACGATGCAACGACGGTCGGTGGCGCAGTCTATATCGACGGCGTGGAGCTGAAGGCCGGCCAGAGCAGCGACACGACGGCGCAAGGGTCGCTTCAGGCACTCGTCCAGCTGCGTGACGAGGTCTATCCAACGTACCAGGACCAGCTCGACGAAATTGCCCGCGGCCTGATTTCCCTGTTTTCCGAAACAGATGGCGCAAGCCAGATCGCCGGTCTTTTCACGACGACCACAGGCGACGAAGTCGATTTCGAAACGGCTGAGATCATCACCGGCCTGGCTGGGATCATCACGGTCAATGCCGAGGCGGTCGCCGACCCCACCAAGCTCAGGGACGGCTCGATTTCGGGCGCCAGTGTCAACACCGAGAGCGCGAGCGGCTTTTCCACGTTGCTCAGCGAATATGTCTCGGGCTTCGAGACTTCCATGGAATTTGATCCTGCCGCCAAGATCGGCGACAAGGCCACATTGCTGGATTACTCAACGGATTCAGTCGGCTGGGTCGAGGAATACCGGAGCGGAGCCACAAATGCTGCGGAAACCACGACGGCCATGCTGTCGCGTTCAACCGAGGCCTATTCCAACGCAACGGGCGTCAATCTCGATGAGGAACTGATCCTCCTCCTCGATGTCGAACAATCCTACAAGGCGGCCTCAAAGCTCTTGTCGACCATCGACGAGATGCTGGCGGCGCTGATGGAGGCTGCGAACTAAGTCATGAAGACGACATCCATCTCAACCCTGTCCGTCAGCCAGACAATGCAGCTGACCGTACAGAACTCGCAGACCGAGATCGCCAAGCTGCAGAAGGAATCGGTCAACGGTACCTATGCGGATACGGGTCTGGAACTCGGTACGCGGACGTCTGCAAGCCTCGATTACGGCCGCGAGTCATCACGGCTGCAGGCAATCATCGATTCCAATTCGCTGACCAATCAGCGAATGGATTCCTCGCAGCTTGCGATGGAGCAGATGTCCGACTCCGGCCAGACGCTGCTGGATTCGCTGGTCGCGCTCTCCGGCAGCAGCGACAAGACGAGCTTGCAGGTTTCTGCCGATACGGCGACGTCCGTGCTCGAGAATTTCGTCAGCTACGCAAACGTCTCGGTCAATGGCGAGTATCTGTTTTCCGGCATCAACACCGATGCCGCGCCTCTGGACGACAGCTTCATCACCGACCTGAAGGACGACTTCAACACGCAGTTTTCGAGCTTCATGTCGGCCAACGGTATCTCCAGCGCATCGGATATATCGTCCAGCCAGATGGCGACCTTCCTCGAGGACTATACGTCGTCCTTCGACTGGTCCGGCTGGACAAACGCGTCCGACACCAAAATGACCGGTCGTGTCAGCACGTCTGAGACCGTCACCACTTCGACGAGCCTGAATGCCGATGGCTTCAAGAACCTCGTTCTCGGCAGCCTGATCACGTCCCAGTTGGCGACGGCCGGCCTGTCCGCCGATGCACTGAACAAGGTCAACGCGACCGTTACCAATCTTGCCGGCCTATCGGTGTCCGGCATCGATGCTGAGCGCTCTTCCATGGGTCTTTCCCAGGAGCGCGTCGAAAAGGCCAATACCGCCATGTCGGCGCAAATGGATATCATCAACACCCAACTGACAGATCTCGTCGGCGTGGATACTTATGATGCTTCGGTGCGTCTCAACACGTTGTTGACGCAAGTAGAGACCTCATACACCATCACCTCCAAGATCCAGGGACTGAGCCTCGTCAACTATCTATAATGGGTAGTTGCCCCGCGGCATTTGGTTTGCAACATGAAGGAAGCAAGCATGTTCCAGTTTGCGTATGCCGAGGTAATCAAGGATGACCTCGCAAGCGCTAGAGAGAGAGAACGCCAGGTTCTGGCCCGCTCCATTGAGCTCCTCTCTGCAGTCCCGAACAAATCGCATTATGGACGCGAGGCCGTCGAGGCCATCCATTATACGCGCAGGGTCTGGACCCGGTTTATCGAAGACCTCAACCAGCCCGACAACGAGCTCGGCATCGAGCTGCGCGCAAAGCTGATCTCCATCGCCCTTTGGATACTGAAGGAATGCGAACGCATTCGTAAAAAGCAGTCCGACAATTACCAGGGCATTATCGACGTGACTACCATCATCAGGGATGGCCTAAGATGAAAAGCACACTGCGTATCTCGCTGAAGTCCGGCGAAAAGATCTTCATCAACGGCGCAGTCCTGCGTGTTGATCGCAAGGTTTCTCTCGAATTCCTCAACAACGTCACGTTCCTGCTGGAAAACCATGTTCTCCAGCCCGAAGATACGACGACCCCGCTTCGTCAGCTGTACTTCATCGCACAGATGATGCTGATCAATCCGGAAGGCAAGGACCAGGCCGTGACCATGTTCCGCCGGTCGGTCATGATGCTGCTCGCATGCTTCCGCAATCCGGAAATCATCGACGAGCTCAAGCAGATCGATGCGCTTGTCGCCTCCGATCGCGCTTTTGAAGCACTGAAGGCAATCCGCGCGCTCTATCCTGTCGAAGAGCGCATCCTGAACAGCAAGGAAGTCGCGCCGGCTGCTATCGCCGGTCTGCGCAAGGAGATGGGGCTATGGCAGTAGATACGGTATCGTCCGCAACCTCGACGACTGCAACCAGTTCGTCGAAGGCTTCATCCGCTGCGGCAAGCGCTTCGCTCGATTACGACGCTTTCCTGCAGCTTCTGATCGCCCAGATGCAGAACCAGGATCCGACCGATCCGCTGGATGCCAGCGAACAGATCTCGCAGCTTGCAACCTTCTCGCAGGTCGAACAGTCGATCCAGACGAACACCAACCTGGAAAGCCTGATCGCACAGTCGTCGCTGTCGAACGCCTCGTCCTATATCGGCAAGACGATCACCAGCAGTGATGGCAAGACCAGCGGTGTGGTCGAATCGATCGAAGTCACGTCCGACGGTCTGGTTGCAACGACCGATGCTGGCAAGGAGATCACGATCGGAGACGGCATCACGATATCTGCGACGAAGTCCTCGGAGTCCTGATCCGACTGAATTCCTGAAATTGCAGGCGAGCCTGCGGTTTTGCCGGGGGCAGTACCGGTCGCTCAATTGCATTGGCGGTCGGTGGCTGTCATCATCCGCATGCGATTCGCGCCAGATGATGATGGCTACGACACCAATGCCCCGGATGATCCTGCAATGAATGAAGCCGATGCTCTCGACATGATGCACTCGGCGATATGGACGATTCTCATCGCCTCAAGCCCGGCAGTGCTGACCGCGATGATTGTCGGCATGGTCGTGGCGCTCATTCAGGCGCTGACTCAGATCCAGGAAATGACACTGACATTCGTGCCCAAGATCGTCGCCGTCATGCTGGCGCTCGGGATTGCCGCTCCCTTCATCGGCGGCCAGATCTCGCTTTTCACCGATCTCGTCTTTTCGCGCGTCCAGTCCGGTTTCTAGCGCACGGCTGCCAAGGCTGCGAGGCTTGCTCGCACGCTTCGCCTGCGATGATGGCGGACACCCTCACACAAGCTTCGCTGCCTAGAAGGGATCTGTCGCAACAGGTCCGGGCATTATCATGTCTTGCTTTTTGCGCGATCCATGGGCGCAGCATGCGCCTTTCTAATCTCATGAAGAGATACCGCATATGGCAATGACGAAGACGTCCATTACCCCCGTGAAGGCCGCGCCGAATGGCCGCGATATCGGCTTTGCCGTCGGTATCATGGCCATCCTGTGCATCCTGTTCCTGCCGGTGCCGGTCTTCATGATCGATATCGGGTTGGCGTTTTCGATCGCCTTTTCCGTCCTGATCCTGATGGTGGCGCTGTGGATCCAGCGGCCGCTGGACTTCTCGTCCTTCCCGACGATCCTGCTGATCGCGACGATGATCCGGCTGGCGCTCAATATTGCCACCACGCGTGTCATTCTTTCGCATGGCCACGAGGGCCATACCGCAGCTGGCGGCGTGATCGCGGGCTTTGCGAACCTCGTCATGTCCGGCGACTTCGTGATCGGTCTGATCGTCTTCCTGATCCTGATCGTCGTCAACTTCATCGTCATCACCAAGGGTGCGACGCGTATCGCCGAAGTCGGTGCACGCTTCACCCTCGACGCCATTCCCGGCAAGCAGATGTCGATCGATGCCGATCTGTCAGCCGGCATCATCGACGAGAAGGAGGCGCAGCTGCGCCGCCGCGAGCTGGAAGAGGAAAGCTCGTTCTTCGGCGCCATGGACGGTGCCTCCAAATTCGTACGCGGTGATGCTGTCGCCGGCCTGCTGATCACCACGATCAACGTGTTCGGCGGCATCATCATCGGTTACTTCCGTCACGGCATGGAAATCGGCGAAGCCGCCGACGTCTTCGTCAAGCTGTCGGTCGGCGATGGTATCGTGTCGCAGGTTCCGGCGCTGATCGTTTCGCTCGCAGCCGGCCTGATCGTCACCCGCGGCGGTACCCAGGGTTCCACCGATGTAGCTGTTATCGGCCAGCTGAGCGGCTATCCTCGCGCGCTGTGGGTCGCAGCCGGCATGATGGCGACCTTGGCACTGGTGCCCGGCCTGCCGTTCATGCCGTTCATGACGCTTGCATTCCTTCTCGCCGGTGCCGGCTGGGTCATTCCGAGGCAGATCGAAGCCGAGAACCAGAGGGTGCGCGAAAGCGAGGAAAAGAAGGTCGTCGAGAACCGCGAATCGGAAAAGGATTCGGTCAAGAACGTCCTCAAGACGGCAGAAATCGAACTGGCGCTCGGCAAGCAGGTCTCGCCGCGTCTTCTCGGCGCACACCAGGAACTCGGGTTCCGCGTCGGCAAGATGCGCAAGCGGTTTGCCACGCAATACGGGTTCGTCGTGCCGGAAATCAAGGTCGTCGACGATATCCAGATCCCGGAAAAGTCCTACCAGATCCGCATCCACGGAACGACGGTCGCCAGCAGCACGCTGCGACTGGGCGAAGTCCTCGTCATCGTCGGCAAGGATCGCAAGCCGTCGGTTCCCGGCGACGAGGTTCGCGAACCCACGTTCGGCATGCCGGCCGTCTCGGTGCTGGAGCATTTCGTCGAGGATCTAAAGCGCGAGGGTTTCCACCCGATCGACAACGTCTCGGTGCTTCTGACCCATGTCAGCGAAGTCATCCGCAACAACCTGCCGCAGCTTCTGTCCTACAAGGACGTCAAGATCCTCATCGAACGTCTCGATCCGGAGTACAAGAAGCTCGCGGACGAGATGTGCTCGTCGCACATGTCCTATTCCGGCCTTCAGGCGGTTCTCAAGCTTCTGCTTGCCGAACGCGTCTCGATCCGCAACCTGCACCTCATCCTCGAAGCCCTCGCCGAACTCGCGCCGCATGTCCGCAAGACCGAGCAGCTCGTCGAGCACGTGCGCGTCCGCATGGCCCAGCAGATCTGCGGCGATCTTGCCGACAACGGCATCCTGCGCGTCCTGCGTCTCGGCTCGAAATGGGATCTGCTGTTCCACCAGGCAATCAAGCGCGATCCCAAGGGCGACATCATCGATTTCGACATCGATCCGCGCTCGCTCGAGGAGTTCAGCGAACAGGCGGGCAAAGTCATCCGTGAATACATGGACAAGGGCATGCCCTTCGTACTTGTCACGTCGCCGGAGACACGCTCTTATGTGCGCATGATCATCGAGCGGCTGTTCGCAACCCTTCCCGTCCTGTCGCATGTCGAGCTGGCAAAGGGCACCGAGATCAAGGTACTTGGATCGATCTCATGATAACGGACCCGCAGGGCACGGTCATCGCTCTCTTTCTTGCATTCTGCCGAATCGGCGGCTGCATCATGATCATGCCCGGGTTCTCATCTGCCAGATTGCCCATGGAAGTCCGGCTGTTTTTATCGGTGGCGCTGTCCATGGCGGTGCTGCCGATGGTCTGGGATACGATCTACCCCAGGGTTTCCGGTGACGCTGCGGGTCTTGGCCTGCTGATTGCGTCTGAAACCCTCGTCGGGGCCGTGTTCGGCCTGATCGCCCGCCTTTATGCGTCGGGTCTGCAGTTTGCCGGCGCCGCCATCGCCATGTCGATCTCCTTCAGCGGTCCGCCCGGATCCGACGTGCTGGAAGATTCGTCGGAAAGCCAGCTGACCAGCCTTCTGACCCTATCGGGCCTGCTCGTCCTGTTCATGCTGAACTTCCATCACATCGTCATCAGATCACTGGTCGATTCCTACACGACCATTCCGCTCGCCGAAGGTCTCAATCCGCGGCGCATCCTGATCACCCTGACGGATACGTTGTCGGCGACGTTCATGATCGTCTTGAGGCTGATGAGCCCTTTCCTCGTCTACGGCATCATGTTCAACGTCGCTGTCGGAATGATCAACAAGATGGCGCCGCAGATCCCGGTCTACTTCATCTCGACGCCGTATGCGCTGATGGGCGGTATCTTCCTGCTCTATCTCGGCATCGCCTCCATGATCGAGGAATTCGTGCGCGGGTTTCCGCTTGTTTTCACCGGGCTGTAGGCAAGGCTTCCAAGGAGGACGCGCGTGGCAGGCAACAAGAAATCCGACAAGTTGCGGCGTCTGGTCGATGTCCAGCGCCAGCTTGAAAAGCTCGCCGAGTTCGAGCTCAGCACCACGGTGCAGCGCAAGGCGGAAATCGATCAATCCATCGACACGACTGTTGATGCGCTGTCCTCGACCGATCCCGTACACCAGCAGTTCTCCAAGAATTACGCCGACCGGCTGACGCGCCTGTTTTCGCGAAGCCAGCAGATCGTTGCCCAGCAGAAGGCGCAGGAACAGCGGGTCCTGCGCGAAAAGACCAAGGGCGATAGGCTCGAGGAGCGCATGGGCGACGCAAAGGAGCTGGAAGGCCGGCTTGCCGAGGACGAGCGCATGTACGATCTCGTTGATCTCGGCCTGATGGTCTCCACACCAGCTTCCAGCAAGCTTGATAAGGGATGATCCAGTTCGCTAAATAATGAGGAACTGGAATTGGCTATTTCCCCCCCGAGCGATCTTGTCCTGGATGTTGTCCAGGCCGCAGATCCGGGCCTGCTTCAGGCCGCACGTGAAAAGCTGAAGGCAAACGAAGCAACGGCGCAATCGGTCATGCTGGCCTCCAACGGTGTGGGTTTCGCCCAGGCCGTAAGCCAGACTGCCAAGTCCGCAGAGTCCGCCGGGTCCGAAGCCACGGTCGAAAACGTCCGTGTTTCGCGCCACAAGGATATTCCGGAGACCTACCGGAAGTTCGAGGCAAGCGTTGCCTCCACGTTTATCCAGAACATGCTTCCATCCGAGAGCGAAGAAGTCTTCGGCAAGGGTTCCGCCGGCGATTTCTGGAAAGGCATGATGGCGGAACAGATTGCTGATGCCGTCTCCAAGCAGGGCGGTTTCGGTATTGCCGAAAAACTATTCTCGCAGTCGGTTCAGCATGCACGTGGCACGGCACCGAATGCCAAGACCGATGAAGGCGATCGCCAGATGGCGGTGGGCATGATCACTGATTTCCAGCGGCAGATCCTGTCTCCGTCGGAAAACGCCGGCGCAGCCAAGAAATCAAATTAATTAACATTAGAAGGTTGATATGGACGTCGTTTCCACTGACTACCGCATCAAGACCGTGCTCTCCCGTCTTGAGATGATCATCGATAACGAGAATGATCGGATCGGCCGCGACTCCGGCTTCGACCTCAAAGTGTCGAACGCCCACAAGAGCCGCTGCCTCTATGAACTGACGACCCTGTTCCGCGGGCCGGACGTCAAGGAAACGTCGGCACCTTATCTTGGTCAGTTGCAGGGCCTGAAGAAGAAGCTGAAGCTCAACGCCCAGCGCGTCGAAGCGCATCTCGAGGCCGTCCGCGCCGTTGCCGACATCCTCAAGAACGCCGTCAAGGACATGGACGCCGACGGCACCTATTCGGAACATCAGTTCCGGTTCGGCACGTCCTGATGATCAAGGTTCTGCTGATCGGGCTCTGGGTCTGCATCGCCACGATCGGTGGCGTGTATGTCTCTGCGCAGATGTCGAAGGCGCCCGTGGCGACCGAGGCGGAAGCCGCGGTCGTGACCACGATCGTGCGAGGCAACCCGGTCAGCCTGCCGGTCGTCAACAATGGTACGGTTCAGGGCTATTTCCTCGGCCGGATCTCGCTTTCGGTCGACAGCATGAAGTCCAAGCACGTTCAGCTTCCGATGGAAGTCGTTCTGACGGACCAACTGTTCTCGCTTCTGATGGGCGAAAAGATGATCGACCTGAAAAGCATCGGCACCTTCGATCCGGAAAGCTTCCGCACGAAGATCAAGGACGGCATCAACGCCAAGCTCGGCGATACGGTCGTCGCCAACGTGTTGATCGAACAGCTCGACTACATGTCGAAGGAGACGATCGACACGAACACGGCAAGACGCGGCAGCAACCCCATTCCGGCCCAGAAAATCGTCGAGGGCGTCAAGGTCGAGGCACCGGCGGCAGCTCCGGCGCACTAAGCATCCGTCGCTCCGGATCAGGCATGCCGCTTCAACGGCCATGTCTTTTCGACACATCACTCGCATTTTAACGGTTGGCTTCAAAGCCGATTCAGCGCTTTCCGCTAGGCTCCAGGACGACTGGATTTTCGAGCGGAGAGCACACGTGAACGCCTCGGTACACATCAACGCCTTCAAGGCAGTCCCGCACGGTCTGGGCAACGGCATCGAAGAGCTGAGCTGGACTGCCGCATTCGAGCGTGCGGAGGCCATGCTCAACGATCCACATCCATCGTCGACCATAACGTTTTCACGCGGTCTCGTCGAATATCGGACCCTTTCAGAAACGGGTGAGAGCGTTGCGCGCGCGCGGCTTCTCGTTCGCGGCAGCGTACGTCTGGCCGGCATATCGGCACGCCTGTTCGGCCCCGGCCTGCGTGACCGCTTCACCGCCTCGGCCTTCGTCCCGGCGTTCCTGACATTTTCCGAGAAGAACCGCCGCATCGGCCTGGTTGGCAACGACGTGGCGGTTCTCAAGCCACTGCGCACCGCGTTCTCCCGCCATGCGCCCTGGCACCGTTTCGAGACTGTCGATCCGTCGTCGGTTCTGGAAGGCGGCTTTGATCTCGTGATCGCCGATCTTCGCCGTCCACAGGATCTCGATCGCCTCGTCCATCTGCCGGCCATTGCCTCCGCAGCTCTGACGATTGCCGCAAACGATGATCTCTTCCGTCTGCCGGGTCAGGTTTCGCGTCGTTAACGCTTTCTTTGCCATGGAAATTTAGACTGTCTTAAGAAAATCGGAGCGCTTCGGTGCTGCCCGCGAAACAAGACGGTCTTTCCATGGATAATTCTGAGATCGAAAAGCCCGACAGCCTGCTCGAGGATAGCGCCCGGGACAACCTTCCGGCGCGGCGTGCACTCCCGTCCGCGCTGCTCGGGATCGGTCTGATGACGGCCCTCGGAGGCGTGGCGCCGCTCGTCCTCCTTGGCAGCGGCGAGGCGACGTTTACCGCCCAGACGCAGCTGAAGGTCGGGGCAGTCAGTGAGCAGACCGTATCTGCTGCGACGGGGCAGCTTCTCGCCAGAACCACGATCGACAATCTCATCCATGCCCTGAACCTTGGCAAGGACAGCAGTTTTGCGACCGAACCCCAGAGCGTGACCGGCCTTCTCTACGAAATCCTGTCCGGCACCGGGACGACGACCCTGCAGGACGAAGCGGGTCTGCGCGACCGCCTGACCCGCGCAATCACCATTTCATACGACCGCAGCAGCACGGATCTGCGCATTGCGGCGACGGCCGGAAAGCCTGAAGAGGCCCGCCAGATCGTCGGCATGCTGGGCAATGCTGTGCCGACAGCCCTGTCTGTCGGCGC
This sequence comes from Rhizobium sp. Leaf306, assembly GCF_001423425.1. Classification (GTDB taxonomy): domain Bacteria; phylum Pseudomonadota; class Alphaproteobacteria; order Rhizobiales; family Rhizobiaceae; genus Neorhizobium; species Neorhizobium soli. Next base: position 774,316 of record NZ_LMNX01000001.1, on the reverse strand, counting down.
CTTCGATGGCCGCGACCCAGCCGTCGAAGCCCTTCGCGACACGCTGGGCCGCGCAGAAGCGGCGCTTTCAGGGTTTGTCAGCCGAACCGGCAAGGACAAGGTTGCCGAACTGAAAAGCCGGGCCTCCGAAATGCGCGACCTGAGCCGCGATGTCGAGCGGGCCGAGAGCGATCTCGTCGATCTGAAAGACAGGCTGAGCCAGGCCTCCGCCATGAAGGTCGCCGACGTTCTGAACAAGCCTTTGCCGGACAGTCTGGACTATACCGGCCTCGAATATCAGCGCCAGCGGCATGTGGAAGCACAGCTTGCCGTCGATCAGCTCTCGAGCGATCTCGGCCCGCTTCATCCGCGTTTCCAGGCAGCCAAAGCAGTGCTTGCGCAGGCGCGCCTCTCGATCCAGGACGCGTTGAGGCAACTGGTGAAGTCGTTGAACAGCCAGCAGGTGCATGCCGCCGCGCAGCTTGCGGAACTCCGCGTCAAGCTGGAACAGCTTTCCGCAGACAAGACGGTGTCTGACGAGATCGCAGCGCTCTCGGGGCTGGAAACGGCCGTTGCGGAAGCGCGCGACAATTACTCACGCGGCCGGTTCAACAGCCCCGAGTCTACCAAGCTGGTCGCCGCCCCGAGGGTACAGATCTCAAAGCCTCTGACCGTCACCCCCAACGAAGCACCAGCGACCGTCTGGCTCGGCCTGCCCTGGTACGCGCTGAGCGGGCTCGGCGGCATGGCTGGCCTGCTTCTCGGCGCTGCCGGCGCAATATTGATGGGACGCCGTTCGTCGCCGGAGCCGCAGGTCGCGCACGTCGATATTGAGCACGACGAGGCCGATCCGATCCTGCGGGACGATGTCGAGGACATCGCCGCGCTGCCGATGGATGCGCGTTGGGCCGCCGATCTGGATCTTACCGATGATTCCGAAGAGATCGCAGCCGCCTACGAATATGACCACGGTGCGGGCTCCGACGCCTGGGCGCAGGACGTCGAGACCGATGCCGTGTCCGAGGATTACAGACACGAAATGGAGGAGCGCGAGGCCGCCAATGGCCTGCCGCTGTCCGCACAGCTTCGCGAACTGCTGATGGCAAACAGACAGCCCTACGATCAGGCCGCCGTTCCACCGCTTCTCGCGGTCGCAATTTCGGATCCGCACCGGCATGCGATGCGGGAGGAAGAGCTTGCCTATTCCGAACTCTCGCATGAGGATCGCCGGGCGATCGAGGAATTGCAGCTTCTGCGACAGGAAATGATAGAACTGCGCGACCGCGTGCAGAGCTATTCCGAACTGCGCACCGCGTCGGGACGATAGGGCAGGCACGGGTCACCCGGATCAAGATTTGACCTTGCTTTTGTTTGCTCCCGACAGCATTAGGCGCAGGTGAGCTAGTTCGGGCAGTAGCCTCCGGCTTAGATCTGTTCGGTCAACGGGAGATGGCACGTGGTCACGGTAATCGACGGCAAGCAGGCGGCAGCATCGGTCATTTCGGCAGTCACGGAGGCAGCGGAAAGTCTCGAACGGGCCGGCGGCGCAAAGCCCGGCCTCGCAGTCGTCATCGTCGGCAACGATCCGGCCAGCCACGCCTATGTCAGCTCCAAGAGCCGGATGGCGAAGCAGTGCGGCTTCAACTCGATCCAGCACACGTTGCCGGAAGAGACGACGCAGGAGGCGCTTCAGTCTCTCGTCGATACGCTCAACGCCGATCCGGCGATCCATGGCATTCTCGTCCAGCTGCCGCTTCCGAGACATCTCGATCAGGAGCCGGTGATCCAGTCCATCCTGCCGGAAAAGGATGTCGACGGCCTCAACATCGCCAATGCCGGCAAGATCGCCACCGGTGACCTGACGACAGGCATGATCTCCTGCACGCCGGCCGGCTCCATGCTGCTGGTCAAGCGCATCCATGGCGAAGACCTGTCCTGGTTGAACGCCGTGGTCATCGGCCGGTCCAACCTGTTCGGCAAGCCGATGGGCCTGTTGCTTCTGGCCGCAAACGCCACCGTCACCATGGCGCATTCGAAGACGAAGGATCTCGCCGCCGTCTGCCGCAACGCCGATATCCTGGTTGCCGCCGTCGGTCGGCCCGAAATGGTCAAGGCGGATTGGGTCAAGCCCGGCGCGACCGTGATCGATGTCGGCATCAACCGGGTGCCGGCACCGGAAAAGGGCGAGGGCAAGACCCGTCTCGTCGGCGACGTTGCTTTTGACGAGGCCTCAGAGGTCGCCGCAGCCATCACGCCGGTTCCAGGCGGCGTCGGTCCGATGACCATCGCCATGCTGATGGCCAACACCGTAATCGCCGCCCATCGCGCCGCCGGGCTGCCTGCGCCAAAGTTCTGATTTCGGACCATTCATCACATTCAAGGCGTTTTGCTTGCACTGGCGCCCTTGAAACCTCTGGCTCTGCCTTAAATCCCCCTGTAGATTACGCTTCAAAGGGGAGGATATTTTGATGAAGAAATCGTTTTGGATCGGCACGGCTTTCGTCGCATTGCTGGCTGGTGCCGCAGGTGCGCAGGAACTGAAGTTCGCGCCCGGCGAAGATGCCAAGTTCAACTGGAAAAGCTACGAGGATTTCAAATCCGCGCATGGTGACCTGAAGGGCCAGAGCCTGACCCTGTTCGGTCCCTGGCGTGGCGAGGACGAGGTGCTGTTCAACAGCGTGCTCGCCTATTTCAATGCCGCGACGGGTGCGAACGGTAAATACTCGTCGTCCGAGAACTACGAGCAGCAGATCGTCATCGATACCCAGGCCGGCTCGCCGCCCAACATTGCCATCATCCCGCAGCCGGGTCTTCTGGCCGATCTCGCGACCAAGGGCTTTCTGACGCCGCTCGGCCAGGAAAATGCCGACTGGATCAAGACCAATTACGGCTCCGGCGAGGACTGGATCCGCTACGGCACCTACAAGGGCAAGGACGGCAAAGAGGCCTATTTCGGCTTCCCGTTCAAGGCCGACCTGAAATCGCTCGTGTGGTTCGTGCCGGAGAATTTCGAGGAAGCCGGTTACGAAGTCCCAAAGACGATGGAAGACCTGATCAAGCTCTCCGACCAGATCGTCCAGGATGGCGGCGTGCCGTGGTGCATCGGTCTCGGATCGGGCGGTGCCACCGGCTGGCCTGCGACTGACTGGGTCGAGGACATGATGCTGCGGACGTCGTCGGCTGAAACCTACGACAAGTGGGTGTCGAACGAGATCAAGTTCGACGATCCGGCAGTGGTTGGCGCCATCGAGGAATTCGGCAAGTTCGCCCGCAATGACAAATACGTCGCGGGCGGCGTTGCAGCGGTCGCCTCGACCGACTTCCGCGACAGCCCGAAGGGCCTCTTCGACATCCCGCCGAAGTGCTACATGCATCACCAGGCCTCCTTCGTGCCATCCTTCTTCCCTGCGGACAAGGAACTGGGCGTCGATGCGGACTTCTTCTACCTGCCGACCTATGCCTCCAAGCCTGAACTCGGCACCCCGGTCCTCGGTGCCGGCACGATGTTTGCCATCACCAAGGATTCGCCTGCGGCAAAGGCCTTCATCGAATTCCTGAAGACGCCGATCGCCCATGAAGTCTGGATGGCGCAAGCCTCCTTCCTCACGCCGTTCAAGGGCGCCAAGACGGAAGCCTATGCCAACGACACACTGCGCAAGCAGGGCGAACTGCTGACCACCGCCACCACCTTCCGCTTCGATGCATCCGACATGATGCCCGGCAAGATCGGTGCCGGCGCCTTCTGGACCGGCATGATCGACTATGTCGGCGGCAAGGATGCAAAGGCTGTGGGCGGCGATATCCAGAAGGCCTGGGACGGCCTTAAATAGTCATTCGCGTCGAAGGCTGTGCTCGCGACTGCTCTTCTCCCTCGACCACGGGGAGAAGGGTGGATGCGGGGGCGAGGGGCATTTCCAGGGTTGGCATTTCCCGGATATGACGACGGAAGACCTGCTTAGCACTGCAGAAAAGGGGGAGGGCCTATGTTAGCTCAGATTGCATCTGCCATGGGTGTCGTCGTTGCCGGCGTTTTTGCCTGCGCGCTCTACTACTGGCTTTCCGACAAGCTGCTATCAGCGGCACTTCCGGTGCCGGAAGGCGATGCCCGCAAGGCCTCGGCCAATCTCAACCGTAGAGCCACGATCCGCCCCTGGCTATTTCTCGGACCCGCACTCCTGCTGCTCGCGGTCTATCTGGTCTATCCCGTCATCGCGACCTTCATCCTGTCCTTCTACGATCGTTCCGGCGGCAATTTCGTCGGCTTTGCCAATTACCGCTGGGCCTTCTTCGACGCGCAGTTCCGCCAGTCGATCTTCAACAACATCCTCTGGCTCGCCGTCGTGCCGGCAGCCTGCACCTTCCTCGGCCTGGTCATCGCGGTGCTCACAGACCGTATCTGGTGGGGAAATCTCGCCAAGAGCCTGATCTTCATGCCGATGGCGATCTCGTTCGTCGGCGCTTCGGTGATCTGGAAATTCATCTACGAATTCCGTGGCGGCAACGAAACGCAGATCGGCCTCTTGAACGCGATCGTCCGGGCAATCGGCGGCGATCCGCAGGTGTGGATCTCGCTGCCCTTCTGGAACAACTTCTTTCTGATGGCGATCCTGATCTGGATCCAGACCGGTTTTGCGATGGTCATCCTGTCGGCAGCGCTACGCGGGATTCCTGAGGAAACCGTCGAGGCAGCCGTCATCGATGGCGCCAATGGCTGGCAGATCTTCTGGAAAATCATGGTGCCGCAGATCTGGGGCACGATCGCTGTGGTCTGGACCACGATCACTATTCTCGTTCTCAAGGTGTTCGACATCGTTCTGACCATGACCAATGGCCAGTGGAACACGATGGTGCTTGCCAACCTGATGTTCGACTGGATGTTCCGCGGCGGCGGCGACAGCGGCCGAAGTGCCGTCATCGCGCTGGTGATCATGGCGGCAGTGACGCCGATCATGATCTGGAACATCCGTCAGGCGAACCGCGACATGGGAGACCATTGAGATGAGCGCTGCCGCAAGCCTTCGCCGCATCGGCGTTCCAAGACTGATCCTGCATGCCTCGGTTCTGGTGATCTGCATCATCTGGCTGATCCCGACGCTCGGCATTCTCGTCACCTCGTTCCGCGATGCCGGCCAGATCACCTCCTCGGGCTGGTGGACGGCGCTGACGGGTGCCGCCGAAACCAGCGCGGCACGCCTCGGCGATCCCGCAAGCGCCAGGCAGGACGGCCCTAACTACATCATTTCAGGCTCCGTCTTCGATGGCGGCGACGTCAAGAGCGGCAGCGTCGTCGCCTTCGGCACCAGGGTCGCTGCACCGACAGAATTCGAGGCCGGCAAGGAAGCGGATCTGGGAGACGGCGAGAAGCTCACCGTCAACACGGATGGCAGCTATTCCTACGTGAAGAGCGGCCCATTCGACGACAAGCGCGGCAAGCGCATCTATCTCTCGATCACCCAGCCGCCGAACTTTACCCTTAACAATTACCGCACGGTACTGACGTCCGCCGGCATCGGCCAGTCCTTTATCAATTCGCTGACGGTCGCAATACCCGCCACCATCATCCCGATCCTGATCGCAGCCTTCGCAGCCTATGCCCTGTCCTGGATGCAGTTTCCCGGCCGGTCGCTGATCATCGCGCTCGTGGTCGGGCTGATCGTCGTGCCGCTGCAAATGACGTTGATCCCGTTGCTGACGCTCTATAACGACATCGGCAACCTGTTCGGCGTGTCGTCGCGCTCCTATGTCGGGATATGGCTTGCGCATGCGGCCTTCGGCATGCCGCTCGCGATCTATCTCCTGCGAAACTACATTGCAGGTCTGCCCAAGGAGATCATCGAATCCGCCCGTGTCGATGGCGCCAGCGATTTCGAGATCTTCGTCAAGATCGTCCTTCCGCTGTCGTTTCCGGCACTCGCCTCCTTCTCGATCTTCCAGTTCCTGTGGACGTGGAACGACCTTCTCGTCGCCATGGTATTTCTCGGTACCGGCAAGGATCAACTGGTCCTGACCGGCTCTCTCAACGCGCTGTTGGGGTCGATGGGCGGCAAATGGGAAATTCTCACCGCTTCGGCCTTCATAACCATCATCGTCCCGATTATCGTTTTTTTTGCACTGCAGCGATACCTCGTCCGCGGCCTGCTCGCCGGGTCGGTCAAGGGCGGATGATGTCTGTGAACCAACAGGGATAGTGGATGACAAGTTCGGCGGAAGTCTCCGGAGCAACGGACGCAGCAAAGGATCGGGACTGGTGGCGTGGCGCCGTCATTTACCAGATCTATCCCCGCTCGTTCCAGGACAGCAACGGCGACGGCATCGGTGACCTGAAGGGCATTTCCGCGCGCCTGCCGCATATCGCAGCGCTCGGCGCCGACGCCATCTGGATCTCGCCGTTCTTTCCGTCGCCGATGAAGGACTTCGGCTATGACGTCTCCAATTATTCCGATGTCGATCCGATGTTCGGTACGCTTTCGGATTTCGATGGCCTGATCGCGGAAGCCCATCGCCTTGGCCTCAAGGTGATGATCGATCTCGTTATGTCGCATTCGTCGGATCAGCATTCGTGGTTCATCGAAAGCCGTTCCTCGCGCTACAATCCCAAGGCCGACTGGTATGTCTGGGCAGACGCCAAGCCCGACGGCACGCCGCCCAGCAACTGGCTGTCCATCTTCGGCGGTTCGGCCTGGCACTGGGATCCGACCCGCATGCAATATTACATGCACAACTTCCTCACCTCGCAGCCGGACCTCAACCTGCACAATGCCGAGGTTCAGGATGCGTTGCTGGACATGACGCGCTTCTGGCTGAACCGCGGCGTCGATGGTTTCCGCCTCGATACGATCAACTTCTACTTCCACGACAAGCAATTGCGCGACAATCCGGCGCTCGATCCCTCGCGCCGCAACGCGTCGACGGCGCCCGCCGTGAACCCCTACAATTTCCAGGAACATATCTACGACAAGAACCGGCCGGAAAATATTGCGTTCCTGAAGCGCTTCCGCGCCGTTCTCGACGAATTCCCGGCAATCGCTGCCGTCGGCGAAGTGGGCGACAGTCAGCGCGGATTGGAAATCGTCGGCGAATACACGTCCGGAGATGACAAGATGCAGATGTGCTACGCCTTCGAATTCCTGGCGCCCGACGCTCTGACGCCCGCCCGCGTTGCCGAAGTGCAGACCGCCTTTTCCGAGGCCGCGCCTGAGGGCTGGGCATGCTGGGCCTTTTCCAACCACGACGTCGTGCGCCATGTCAGCCGCTGGGGCATGGACGTGCTCGACCGTGAAGCCTACGCAAAAATGCTCTCGGCCATTCTTTTGACCCAGCGCGGCTCGGTCTGCATCTATCAGGGCGAGGAGCTGGGCCTGACCGAGGCCGATATCGCCTATGCCGACCTGCGCGATCCCTACGGCATTCAGTTCTGGCCGGAATTCAAGGGCCGCGACGGCTGCCGCACGCCGATGGTCTGGGATGCCCAAGCGCTTCAGGCCGGCTTTTCGACGGCCGAAAAGACATGGTTGCCGATCCCGGTCGAACACCAGCTGAAAGCCGTCGGCGCCCAGTATGGCGATCCGGCTTCGGTGCTGGAGCAATACCGCCGCTTTCTCGCCTTCCGCAAACTGCATCCGGCCCTGAGCAAGGGGCAGTTCATGTCTCTTCCGGTCGATGACACGGTGCTGGGCTACAAACGCCAATACGGCAATGAGACGCTGGTCTGCCTGTTCAACATGAGTGCGGGCGAGGTCGCGACCGACCTGCCGATCGGTCAGTGGGACATGCTCGTTGGCCACGGTTTTGACAGCCGTGTCGAAGGCAATCGTGTCGAGCTGCCACCTTGGGGGGCGTATTTCGCTCGCCACACGTAAGAGACAACAAAGGGTAACGGGGAGGACCACGTCATGACCGGTGTCGTACTGAAGGATATCCGCAAGTCCTATGGCCAGGTGAAGGTGCTGCACGGCATCGACCTGGACATTGCGCAGGGCGAGTTCGTGGTGTTTGTCGGCCCGTCCGGCTGCGGCAAGTCCACGCTGCTGCGGATGATCTCCGGGCTCGAGACGATCACCGGCGGCGAGATGCTGATCGATGGTCAGGTGGTCAACGACGTTCCGCCTTCGCGCCGCGGCATCGCCATGGTGTTCCAGTCCTATGCGCTCTATCCACATATGACCGTCTACGACAACATGGCCTTCGGCATGCGGATCGCCAAGGAAAGCAAGGAGGAGATTGACCGACGGGTCCGTGCGGCCGCCGATATCCTTCAACTGACGCCCTATCTCGACCGCCTGCCGAAAGCGCTCTCGGGCGGCCAGCGCCAGCGCGTGGCGATTGGCCGGGCGATCTGCCGTGACCCGAAAGTCTTTCTGTTCGATGAGCCACTGTCCAACCTCGACGCAGCTCTCCGCGTCGCGACCCGCATCGAGATTGCCCGCCTCAAGGAGCAGATGCCGGACACGACGATGATCTACGTCACCCACGATCAGGTGGAGGCGATGACGCTCGCCGACCGGATCGTGGTCCTCTCGGCCGGCCGCATTGAACAGGTCGGGCCACCGCTCGAACTCTATGAGCGCCCCAAAAACCTCTTTGTCGCGCGCTTCATCGGCTCGCCGGCGATGAACATCATGCCCGTCACGGTCAACGAAACCGGCGCTGTGACCACCGTTTCGCTTGTCGACGGAAAGTCGGTCATCGTACCGATCTCGACCGAAACCGGCGCGAACGGCAAGAGCGCAAGCTTCGGCGTCCGGCCCGAAGATCTGACCATCGCGACCGGCGAGGATTATCTCTTCGAAGGCAAGGTCTCCATCGTCGAGGCGCTCGGGGAGGTGACGCTCCTCTACATCGAAGGCTTGTCGGCCAAGGAGCCGATCATCGCCAAACTGCCTGGGATCATCGACGTGAAAAGAGGCGACACGATGCGTTTTTCAGCCGATCCGCAGAAGCTGCATCTCTTCGACGCGGACGGCCAGACCTATCGCCGCTGACGGATCGGGATAACTTTACATTTACCGGAATTTTGTGACTAGTGCTCCGATTCGGGCCGCATATGAAATTCCAACGCTCTGTTAAACTTCAGGCCCTACTCTTTTGACATTGGAATAGGAGACACTGTCGTGACCGCGGCCCCCATTGGAAAAAGCCATTTTCTGAATAAGGAAGAGTCGTTCATGTATGACCGCGAAGCGCGGTTCCAGATGCATGACACGATGAACGCAGCCCGCATCGAGTATACCGAAAACGGCGTGATGAACATGGCGCAGCGCCGCTGCGACGTTCTGCAGATATCCGAAACCGAAGCGGTTCTCGGCATCATCACCCAGTACCACCTGCCCAAGCAATTTTATCTCGACATCCCGGACGCCCGCATCTCCAAGGTCGGCTGCATCCTGATGCGGGTCAACACCAACAACACCATTCAGGTTCGCTTTCTAAAGATGCTGACGAAGAAGGAAATGAACCGCATCTTCGTCTTCTCGACACATCCGAACCACCGCGACATGACGATCGATATCCGGGCCTGGTAAGCCACCTGTCCAAGGACCGTGGGCACTGTCGGAGTTATTGAAGGGGCGGCTCAAGGCCGCCCTTTGTTATTTCAGGAAAACACGCTGGCGCCGTGCTCGGCGCGGCCGACGTTGCGGCGGAAGGCGGCGAAGAGTTCGCGGCCCATGCCGAATTCGTTTTCAGAAAGGTCCGCCTTGGCAGGCAGGCGCGCCTCGAATTCGGCGGCGTCCACCAGAACCTCAAGCGTTCCGGCAACAGCGTCGAGACGGATCATGTCGCCGTTTTGGATCTTGGCGATCGCCCCGCCATCGCAGGCTTCAGGCGTCATGTGAATGGCGGCCGGTACCTTGCCCGATGCGCCGGACATGCGCCCGTCGGTGAGAAGCGCCACTTTGAAGCCGCGGTCCTGCAGCACGCCGAGCGGAGGCGTCAGACGGTGCAACTCCGGCATGCCGTTCGCCTGCGGTCCCTGGAAGCGCACGACGGCAATGAAGTCGCGATTCAGGTCGCCACGCTTGAACGCGTCCTGCAGTTCCTGCTGGTCGTGGAACACGATGGCCGGCGCCTCGATGATATGTCGCTCCGGCTTCACGGCCGAAATCTTGATGACGCCCTTGCCGATATTGCCGGTCAGCATCTTCAGGCCGCCGGTCGGCTGGAACGGCGTTTCGATCTGCGCCAGAACCTTCGGGTCGCCACTTGTCTGCGGCACCGTATGGCGCGCCACGAGGCCCTTTTCGTCGAGCTTGGCTTCCACCGTATAGGCCTCGAGCCCGTGGCCGAACACGGTGCGCACGTCGTCATGCACCATGCCGGTCTTCAAAAGCTCGCGGATGAGGAAACCCATGCCGCCGGCTGCGTGAAAATGGTTCACGTCGGCAAGGCCGTTCGGATAGACGCGAGCCAGCAGCGGAACGATGTCGGACAGTTCCGAAATGTCTTCCCAGGTCAGGTGGATGCCGGCGGCACGCGCCATCGCAACGATATGCATCGTGTGGTTCGTGGAGCCGCCGGTCGCATGCAGGCCGACGACGCCGTTGACGATCGAGCGTTCGTCGATCATCTCGCCCGCCGGCGTGAACTCGTTGCCGAGCGCGGTGATGGCAAGCGCCCGCTTGACGGCTTCGCGCGTCAGCGCTTCGCGAAGCGGCGTGCCCGGATTGACAAAGGAGGCGCCGGGCATATGGAAGCCCATGATTTCCATCAGCATCTGGTTCGAGTTGGCCGTGCCGTAGAACGTGCAGGTGCCCGGGCCGTGATAGGATTTGGACTCCGCTTCCAGCAGCTCGGCGCGGCCGACCTTGCCTTCTGCGTAGAGCTGGCGAATGCGCGACTTCTCGTCGTTGGGCAGTCCCGTCGTCATCGGTCCGGCCGGAATGAACACCGCCGGCAGATGTCCGAAGGACAGAGCCGCGATCACCAGGCCCGGCACGATCTTGTCGCAGATGCCGAGATAGACGGCCGCGTCGAACATGTTGTGCGACAGGCCGATACCGGCCGACATGGCAATCGCATCGCGCGAAAACAGCGAAAGCTCCATGCCCGGCTGCCCCTGCGTGACGCCGTCGCACATGGCTGGAACGCCGCCGGCGACCTGGGCGATGCCGCCGGCTGCGCGTGCCGCCTCGCGGATGATCGCGGGGAAGGTCTCGTAGGGCTGGTGAGCCGAGAGCATGTCGTTATAGGAGGTGATGATGCCGAGGTTCGGAACGACGTCGCCAGCGAGCGCGTCCTTCTCGGCGGGGGAACAGACCGCGAAGCCGTGTGCAAGGTTACCGCAGGACAGGGTGGTGCGATGTGGCCCGCGCGATGCGGCGCGGCGCACCCGGTCGATATAGGCCTCACGATGCGGTTTCGATCGTTCGACGATGCGGGCGGTGATCGCCTCGATGCCGGAATGGGCGCCCATGGTTCATCCTCCTTGGGTCGATCCCGGTCTGGGAGAGTGCCGGGATCGCTGGTGTTACTGCTCCGACCCCTCAAAAGGAGCCGCCAGGTAAGACGCGTGTTACGGCGCCCAGTAGATGTCGAGTGGCGAGGCGGCACGGTTCAAGACCGCACGGACCGGCATTTCGGTCTCGTCGGATCCGGCGATCGCCTTTTCCAGCACGTCCTTCTTGCCCTGTCCCTCTATATGCAGCGCCAGAAAGCGGGCATCTGAAAGGCTGGAGAAGGAGAAGGTCAACCGCTCTTCGCCGGCCCCTTCCGCTTTCATCGTCATGACGCGGCAAAGACCGGTAAGGTCGAGCGCCTGTTCCAGATTGTTGCCATGCGGGAAGAACGAAGCCGTGTGCCCGTCTCCGCCCATGCCGAGGATCACGACGTCGAACGGCTTGTCGAGCGCAGCCGTTGCCTTTGTCGCAATCACGGCCGCATCCTCGATCGAGGGCGCATCGTAATAGAGCGGCACGAAGGTCGCTGCCGCCGCATTGTTCGCCAAAAGATGCTTGGCAACCAGGAGATGGTTGGAGCGCTCGTTGTCGGCGGGCACGAAGCGCTCGTCGACCAGCGTCACCTTCACCTTGTCCCAGGCAAGCTCGCGCTTCGAAAGCTCCTCGAAGAATTTCTTCGGCGTGGAGCCGCCCGAAACAGCGATGCAGGCCGAATCGCGTGCGTAGATCGCAGCGGCGAGGCGGCTTGCCACCTCGTCGGCAAGCGCGGCTGCCAGAGCCGCGCCGTCAGAATATTCGTGAGTCGTGTAGGTCATGGCTACCTCAGGTCTCGTGCCACGTGCGACCATCGCGCTCGATCAGGGCAATCGCCTGGCTCGGTCCCCAGGTTCCGGCCGTATAGCCCTGAACCTGCTGGCCGGCGGCTTCCCAACCCTTGAGGATCGGGTCGACCCAACGCCATGCGGCTTCCACTTCGTCGCGACGCATGAACAGCGTCTGGTTGGAACGGATCGTGTCCATCAGCAGACGCTCGTAAGCATCCGGATTGCGCACGTTGAAGGCGGCGGCAAAGCTCATGTCCAGCGACACTTCGCGCAGGCGCATGCCGCCCGGACCCGGATCCTTGATCATGAGGGACTGCTTGACGCCTTCGTCCGGCTGCAGGCGGATGATCAGCTGGTTGGCTGCAATCCGGCCAGCACTCGCATCGAAGATATTGTGCGGGATCGGCTTGAAGGTGATGACGATTTCCGACATGCGGCTGGCAAGGCGCTTGCCGGTGCGGATGTAGAAGGGAACGCCGGCCCAGCGCCAGTTGCCGATTTCGGCCTTGATGGCAACGAAGGTCTCGGTGTTGGAAACGCCGCCTTCCAGCTCTTCCAGATAGCCCTTGACGGCGCCGCCTGCAGAAGCGCCGGCGCGGTACTGGCCCCGCACCGTCATCTGCTGAACGTTGGATTCGTTGATCGGCTTCAGCGCACGCAGCACTTTCAGCTTTTCGTCGCGAACGGCTTCCTGGTCCATCGACGATGGGACTTCCATCGCCACAAGGCACACGAGCTGCATGATGTGGTTCTGCACCATGTCGCGCAGAGCACCCGCCGTATCGTAGTAACCGGCGCGGCCTTCGAGGCCCACCGCTTCGGCAACGGTGATTTGCACGTGGTCGATATGGTTGGCGTTCCACAGCGGCTCATAGAGCGCGTTGGCAAACCGCAGCGCCATCAGGTTCTGCACGGTTTCCTTGCCGAGGTAGTGGTCGATGCGGAAGATCTGTTCTTCCGGGAAGACCTTGCCGATCTGGTCGTTGAGCGCCAGCGCTGACGCAAGGTCGCGGCCGATCGGCTTTTCGACGACGATACGGGTCTGCTTGGTGATCATCTTGTGATCGCGGATTTTTTCGGAAATGGCACCGAAAATTCCAGGCGCGACGGCGAGATAGAACACGCGGACGCGGTCCTTGCCCTCGTCGAGCAGCTTCTTCAGCTCGGCCCATCCGCCTTCCGATTTCGCATCGACGGACACGTAATAGAGACGCTTGCAGAACTTCTCGACTTCCGCCTCGTCGTATTCACCCTTCTTGAGATGCTCCTTGAGAGCGTCCTGGGCGAACTTGCGGTAGTCGTCGTGCGAAAGCGCGCTGCGCGATGCGCCGATGATTCGGGTTGGTTCGGTGAAATGGCCTTCGATCTGACGATGGTAGAGGGCCGGCAGAAGCTTGCGCTCCGCAAGGTCGCCGGTGCCGCCGAAAACGACGCAATCAAACGGCTCGACTGGGATGATCTGGCTGCTCATCGCTATTCTTTCATCTCGCATAGTTGGTGGAACACATATTCTAATCGATTTAAAAACGCTAGCCCGAAATCGCAACTGGGCGGTAGGGGAGGCGTCTCACATCCTGTCTCTGAGCGCAAACCAAGTCAGCGCGAGGAACAGAAGAGGGCTTCGCATGCGCCGCCCGCCGGGGAAGGACGGTATGTCGAGGTCCCGCAGATAATCGAGCTCGGTGCGATTTCCCAGGACCATATCGGCGTAAAGTTTGCCGCAATAATTCGACAGCATCACGCCATGACCGGAATAGCCGCCGATCGATGTGACGCCCGGCATCACCTCGCGAACGAACGGATGTCGCGGCAGGGTAATCCCGACATTGCCGCCCCAGGCATGGGTGATCTGGACATCCTTCAGCGCCGGATAGGTATCGACGATCTGGCGGCGGATGGCCTCTGCCGTGTCCTTCGGATTGCTCGACGTGTAGACCTCGCGGCCACCGAACAACAGCCGGTTGTCCAGCGACTTGCGGAAGTAGCGCACCACGAAACGGCTGTCGCAGACGGCCTCGCCACCGGGAATGACCTGCGGAAACTCGTCGAGCGGTTCGGTTGCCGCGATAAAGGATCCGATCGGCATGATATGCGCGCCGGTCACCGGTTCGAGATTGCCGATATAGGCGTTGGTGGCAAGCAGCACCCGAGCGGCCGAAATCGTGCCGCGTGGCGTCTCGATCAGCGTCTTGCCGCCGGACTGCGTGATCCTGGTTGCCGGCGTTCCCTCGTGGATCGCAGCGCCTGCGTCATGCGCCACCCGTGCCAGTCCGATCAGGAGCTTCAGCGGATGGATATGGCCGGTTCCCATGTCGCGCACGCCGCAATGGTAGTCGGTCGTGCCGACCCGCTCGGCGGTTTCCTCCGCGCCCATGAACGTAACATGCGCATAGCCGTAGCGCTCGGCCGCGATTGCGGCATTGGCCTGGTAGTAGCGTTCGTATCCCCGCTTGTGGGCAACGTTCAGCTGTCCCGGCACGTATTCCATGTCGATGCCGTGGGCGGACGCGAAATCCATCAGATAGCGCTTGGCGCCCTCGGCCATGTCGAACAGCGCTTTCGAGCGCTCGAAACCCAGCTTTTCCTCGATCTCTTCCGGCCATGAGCGCTGGCCGGTGCCCAACTGTCCGCCATTGCGTCCCGATGCGCCATCGCCAAAATGCGCGGCCTCGATCAGCACCACCGACGTGCCGGCTTTCGCCAGCGTGTAGGCGGCCTGGAGCCCGGTATAGCCGCCGCCGATGATGGCAACGTCAACGCTCTTCGAGCCGTCGAGGGGAGGGTAGGTCGCCCGGTCGCCAACGCTTGCCTGATACCAAGAAATGCCCGAGGCGATGGGGCTCTGCCAATTGTCCAAGATACCTTTTCCCTCACACGTTGAGGAGCAGGAATTCCCGTTCCCAAGGGCTGATCACCTGCATGAACGTCTCGAACTCCCCACGCTTCACGCCGGCATAAAGGCCGATGAATTCCTTGCTGAACACTTCCGCAAGCGCCGGCTCGTCCTCGAGCAGCGAGACGGCCTTCAGAAGGTCGCGCGGCAGATCGATCTCGCCTTCATTGGCGGAATCTTCCGTCGGCGGTGTCGGGTCGAGCCTGTTTTTGATGCCGAGCAGGCCGCAGCCGAGAGAGGCAGCAAGCGCAAGATACGGATTTGCATCGGAGCTCGGCAACCGGTTCTCGACACGCCGCGAGTTCGCGTCCGAAACCGGGACGCGAAAGGCCGTGGTGCGGTTGTCGTAACCCCAGGCGGAGTTGACGGGTGCCGCCATATCCGGCGTCAGGCGCCGGTAGGAATTCACGTAAGGCGCCATCATCACCAGCGCCTTCGGGATGAAGGCCTGCATACCGCCGATAAAGTGGAAGAATTCCTCCGATGCCGAACCGTCGGCGTTGGAGAAGACGTTCTTGCCGGTCTCGATTTCCACCACCGACTGGTGGATATGCATCGCAGATCCCGCCTGGCCCTGCATCGGCTTTGCCATGAAGGTTGCATAGATGCCGTGTTTCAGCGCCGCCTCGCGAATGGTGCGCTTGAACATGAAGACCTGGTCGGCCAGTTCCACCGGATCGCCATGGCGAAGATTGATTTCCAGCTGCGCCGGGCCTTCCTCGTGGATCAGCGTATCGATCTCGAGGCCCTGCTTTTCGGAGAAATGGTAGATGTCGTCGATCAGTTCGTCGAACTCGTTGATGCCGGCGATCGAATAGCTCTGTCCGCCCAGGATCGAGCGGCCGGAGCGGCCCTTCGGCGGATGCAGGGGATAATCCGGGTCGTCATTCTTGGCGACCAGATAGAACTCGATCTCCGGCGCCACGACCGGCTTCCAGCCGCGGTCGTTGTAGAGTTTGACGATGTTCTTCAGGACGTTGCGCGGCGTATAGGACACCGCCTGGCCGTCGGTATCGACGATGTCGCAGATGACCTGCGCCGTCGGGTCGCTTTCCCAGGGAACGACGGCAAGCGTCGAAAGGTCCGGCATCAGCTTGAGGTCGCTGTCGCGCGGCTCATAGCGGAAGTTTGCCGTCTCGTCTGGATACTCGCCGGAGATGGTATGGCGATAGAGCGCCGAAGGCAGCGCCAGCGAGGTGTTGGAGGTAAACTTCGACGAGGGCATCATCTTGCCGCGCGGCACGCCGGCTAGATCGGGCGTGATGCATTCGATGTCTTCGATCCCGCGTGCCCGAAGCCAAGCGGCTGCCTCGCGCCAATCTGCAACGCCGCGAAGCGAAGTCAGTGTCGGCTGGGCTGTCGCGGCTTTCGCCACGGTTCCGGTTGCCAGGACAGGGGATGATTTCTTGCGCGGCATAACACACCGGGGTCATGTTGATCGGAGCCCCATCATAGCCATGGAATGATGTTTGGGAACACTCTTTGGCTGAGAGCGCGCTGACTTCTTGGCGAGGAGCAGGCTGAATTCGCTATTGTGCCCCCGCCATCTTGACTTGGAGGCTCCAATCGAAAACAGCAAGTCGATGACGAGAGGATGACCATTGGCACAGAAATTCGATGTGATCGTGTTGGGCGCCGGTGCCGCCGGCATGATGTGCGCCATCCGCGCCGGCCAGCGTGGTCGCTCGGTGCTGGTGCTTGATCACGCCAAGGCGCCCGGCGAAAAGATCCGCATCTCGGGCGGCGGCCGCTGCAACTTTACCAATATCGGTGCGGCCCCCCAGCATTACCTCTCCGGCAACGCGCATTTCGTCAAATCGGCACTTGCCCGCTACACTGCCCGCGATTTCCTCGACTTGGTGGAACGGCATCGGATTCCCTGGCATGAAAAGACGCTCGGCCAACTGTTCTGCGACAACAGCGCCAAGGACATCATCGCGATGCTGCTGGCGGAAATGTCGGCCGCGAAAGTGTCCCTGAAGCTTCAGACGGCGATCGACGGCATCGAAAAATCGCCCGACGGATATCGGCTGGCCACCTCTGCCGGCCAGTTCGAAGCCGGGTCGCTGGTGGTGGCGACGGGCGGCAAGTCCATCCCGAAAATGGGCGCCACGGGCTTCGCCTACGAGATTGCTGCGCAGTTCGGGCTCAAGCTGGTCGAGACGCGCCCCGGCCTCGTGCCGCTGACCTTCGACCAGAACACACTCGAAAAACTGTCGCCGCTGTCCGGGATCGCGGTTCCTGCAGAAGTGCGCCATGGCCGGACGGGATTTCGCGAGGCCATGCTGTTTACCCATCGCGGCCTCAGTGGCCCGTCGATCCTGCAGATTTCCTCCTATTGGCGGGAAGGTGACGACATCACGCTGTCGATAGAACCGGATGCCTCAATCAGCGATGCACTGAAGGCGGCCCGCAAGACGAACGGCAGACAGGCGGCGCAGACGGCGCTTGGCGAAATACTGCCCAAGCGTCTTGCCCAATACTTCGTCGAAAACCGGGGCGTCACCGGCAATCTCGCGGATCTCTCCGACAAGATGCTGACAGGGCTTGCAGCATCGATCCAGGACTGGAAGATCCGCCCCGCCGGTTCGGAAGGATATCGCACGGCCGAGGTCACGCTGGGTGGTATCGATACTTCCGCACTGGATTCCAAAACGATGCAGGCCAAGGCCGTGCCAGGCTTGTATTTCATCGGCGAGTGCGTCGACGTTACAGGCTGGCTTGGCGGCTATAACTTCCAGTGGGCCTGGTCTTCCGGCTATGCTTGTGGAGACAGCCTCTAGGTAGAAATGCCAGTTGTGCTCGATTCAGGTGTTGTTAATATGCCTGGAGGATGCTGCCTTAATGCCAGCCCATTTGTTTGGTCTATAGGCTGCGTACCCGCCGGCTTCCGGCGGCCATCACCAAGATCGTGGAGTCGGATACCTATGCAGAAGACCCGCAGCGCCCGTGCAATTGCTATTGCCAAGACCCAGGATAACGCAAAGTTGATCCGCGTAAGATTTCTGGCGATGGCGATTGGAGCAACTGTTGCTCTTCTTTCGGTTCCTTTCTACTTCTGACGTAGTCTCCCCGCAGCCTTGCTGTGGCAAGGAATGTGTGAACGAGTAACGGCATCGGTGTAGCTCTGGATCTACGTCGGTCGCTTGAGTTACGTCAATTTCCTATTTATCTAATCTTCAGATATCTCCGTCAAAAACAACAGTGTCTCTCACATTTTGGAAAGAGCCCTGTTTTGACCAAGAAGCTTCTCCCCTCATCCGTTGTATCCCGGATTGTTCTCCTCTGCCTTTTTCTCGTTTCCGTGGCAGCGGCTACTCTTTCCGGGCTTGCCTATGTCAATCTTCGGAACGACGTCATGTCGAGTGCACGTGCCGATGCCTATAAGGCGATGCGCACGCTGGGGCTTCTTTATGAGCTGGAACTGCCCGGTGCGAGGACCGAGATCCGCGACGAAGTCGTCAACAAGGTTCTCCAGGGCGAAGGCGCTCTGAAAGGCCATGACGTGGTCGACCGTGCCGCTGCTGCCATCGGCGGCGTTGCAACGATCTTTGAAAAGCAGGGCGCAGACTACGTCCGCATCTCCACCAACGTGAAGACGGAAAAGGGTGAGCGCGCCATCGGCACGAAGCTTGCTCCCGAACATCCGGCGCAGCCGAAGCTCGGCAAGAGCGAATCCTATTTCGGAAACGCGGTTCTGTTCGGCAAGGACTACATGACCGGGTATTTCCCGATCACCAATGCCGCAGGTGCAGTCACCGGCGTCCTCTTCATCGGTGTTCCGATGGAAGTCTATTTCGCCCATATCGCGTCGTCTGCTTATATCCTCATTGGCACGTCGGCGATCGCGCTTCTGGTGCTCGGCTTCTTCAGCTTTTTCGCCATCCGGGCCCTCGTGCGCCCGCTCGGCGTGCTGACCGGCAGCGTCCGCGCCATTGCGCAGGGCGATAACAAGAGTGCGATCCCCTATCTCCAGCTGCCGAACGAATTCGGCAACATTGCCAGAGCCCTTGAGGTTTTCCGCGATAAGGACCGCGAAAAGCAGCTGATCGAAAGCCGCAGCGCCGCAGAGCGTGCCGAAGCGGAAGCGGATCGCCATCGCAACGATACCGAAAAGCAGCATGTCGACGCCCAGATCGAGCACGCCGTCACGCAGCTTGGATCGGCCTTGTCGCGTCTGTCCCAGGGCGATCTGTCCGCATCGATCGACACGCCGTTCTCCGGTCGTCTTGAAGGCCTGCGGACCGATTTCAACAATTCGATCCTGCGGCTGCGTGAAACGATGACGCATATCCGGGCCAGCACGCTCTCGATCCAGAAGAGCAGCTCCGATCTCAGCCACTCGTCGACGGACCTGTCACGCCGCACCGAAAGCCAGGCCGCTTCGCTCGAAGAGACGGCAGCCGCCGTGGACGAGATCACCGTTACCGTACGCTCCTCCGCCGAACGCGCACGCGAAGCCAATGACGCCGTGACGCAGACCAAGAAGAGCGCCGACAGTTCCGGCACCGTGGTCCGCAATGCCGTCGAAGCGATGGGCAAGATCGAGGAAGCGTCCAAGAAGATCGAACTGATCATCGACGTCATCGACGACATCGCCTTCCAGACCAACCTTCTCGCCTTGAACGCCGGCATCGAAGCCGCGCGGGCAGGGGATGCCGGCAAGGGCTTTGCGGTCGTCGCCCAGGAAGTCCGTGAACTGGCCCAGCGCTCCGCCGATGCGGCCAAGGAAATTAAGGGCCTGATCGACCAGTCCAGCCACGAGGTCCATTCCGGATCGACGCTGGTGCAGGAAGCGGGCGAAGTGCTGGCCACGATCAGCAGCGACATCACCATCATCAGCAAGCATGTCGATACGATCGCCACTGCCAGCCGCGACCAGGCCGCAGCGCTTCAGGACATCAATAGCTCCGTCAACAAGATGGATCAGATGACCCAGCAGAACGGTGCCATGGTGGGCGAAACCAGCGAGGCGAGCCGTCGTCTTGCTGAAGAGGCGGATATGCTGCTCGGCCTCGTCCAGCAGTTCAAGATCGACAGCCAGAGATCAATGGCCCGTCAGGATAGCCGGGCAGCCTGAGCGCGGGAAGATGAAATGACAAGGGGCGGCTTTCGGGCCGCCCTTTTTTGTGAACGATGAGCCGGTTGCGATTTCGGCTTGGCACAAGGGCATGGGTTCGGGCGGCGTCGATTTCCGGTAACCGCTGCTGCATTGCACATTCCCCCTTGTGGCCTGGGGAATTCCTTTCTACTCTCCTCAAAATTATAGGGAAATTCGCGCGAACCGTCCTGCCGCGCAGGGGCGGTGGCTGCAGGTGCTGCAACAGGAGAGAATTGATGAAAGCCCATTTGCTCAGCATAGCCGCCGCTTTGGCTGCGACCGCTTTCAGCGTGTCTGGTGTTTCCGCCCAGGAACGCACTGTGCATGTCTACAACTGGTCCGACTACATCGATGAATCGATCCTGCAGGACTTCACCAAGGAAACCGGCATCAAGGTTGTCTACGACGTCTTTGACAGCAACGATATCCTGGAAACCAAGCTGCTTGCCGGCGGCTCCGGTTACGACGTCGTGGTGCCGACCGCCCCGTTCCTCGCCCGCCAGATCCAGGCCGGCGTCTTCCAGAAGCTCGACAAGTCCAAGATCCCCAACCTTTCCAACCTGTGGCCGGAAATCTCGGCGCGTCTTGCCAAATACGATCCCGGCAACGAATACGCCGTCAACTACATGTGGGGCACGACCGGCATCGGCTACAATGTCGATAAGGTCAAGAAGGCACTCGGCGATACGCCCCTCGACAGCTGGGACGTGCTGTTCAAGCCTGAAAATGCTGCAAAGCTCAAGTCCTGCGGCGTCAACATCCTCGATGCATCCGACGAGACCTTCGCGATCGGCATGAACTATGTCGGCAAGGATCCCGACAGCAAGGAAACGAAGGATCTCGAAGCGGGCGGCAAGGTCTATTCCGACATCCGCTCCTCGGCAAAGACGTTCAACTCCTCGTCCTATATCGATGATCTCGCCAACGGCGACATCTGCATCACCATCGGCTGGTCGGGCGACATTCTGCAGGCAAAGACCCGCGCCGAGGAAGCCAAGAACGGCGTCAACATCGAGTTCTCGATCCCCAAGGAAGGAACCTATATGTGGTTCGACAACCTTGCGATCCCGGCCGATGCAAAGAACGTGGCCGAAGCGCATGAATTCATCAATTACTTGATGAAGCCCGAAGTGATCGCCAAGGCATCGAACTACGTTCAGTATGCCAACGGCAACCTGGCCTCGCAGAAGTTCATCGACAAGGAAGTCCTTGAAAACCCGGCGGTCTACCCGACCGAAGAGGTCACCAAGAAGCTCTTCACGATCTCGCCTTACGGGCCCAAGGAACAGCGCGTGCTGAACCGGCTCTGGACCCAGATCAAGACCGGCAAGTAACCATCGGCTTCGGGGCAGGCAAAACCTGCCCCGATCTGTTTCTGGCAATATTTCTTTAGGGCAGGCGGGGCAGGCGATGGCAAAGACACTCGGACCGGTAAAACGAAAATTCTCTCCGTGGACCGATCCGGCTTCGGTGCCCTTCATCCGCTTTGAAAACATCACCAAGCGCTTCGGCAATTTCACCGCCGTCGATAATCTGACGCTCGATATCTACGAGAGGGAATTCTTCTCGCTGCTCGGGCCGTCCGGCTGCGGAAAGACGACGCTGATGCGGATGCTGGCAGGCTTCGAGGAGCCGACGGAAGGCCGCATCCTTTTGCAGGGCAAGGACATTTCCGGTGTTCCGCCCTACAAGCGCCCGACCAACATGATGTTTCAGTCCTACGCGCTCTTCCCCCATATGTCGGTCGAAAAGAACATCGCCTTCGGCCTCAAGCAGGACAATTTGGCCAAGGGCGAGATCGATACCCGCGTCGAGGAAATGCTGAAGCTGGTCAAGCTGGAGCAGTTCGCCAAGCGCAAGCCGGCACAGCTTTCCGGCGGCCAGCGCCAGCGCGTGGCGCTGGCAAGGTCGCTTGCAAAGCGCCCGAAGGTCCTGCTGCTCGACGAACCGCTCGGCGCGCTCGACAAGAAGCTGCGCGAGGAAACCCAGTTCGAACTGATGGATATCCAGCAGACGCTGGGGCTCACCTTCCTGATTGTCACCCACGACCAGGAAGAGGCGATGACCGTGTCCGACCGTATCGCGGTCATGGACAAGGGCATCATCATGCAGGTGGCAACGCCTGCCGAAATCTACGAGGCCCCGAACAGCCGCTACGTGGCGGACTTCATCGGCGATATCAACATCCTCGAAGGCACGGTGACGCAAACCGATAGCGCGCTCGGCGCCCCCGGTCTGGTGCGGATCGACAGCGACGGTCTGAGCGTTGCCGCGGAACAGGAATGCCAGGCCGTCAAGGGAGATCACGTCGCCTACGCGGTCCGCCCGGAAAAGGTGCGCATTTCTCAGGAACAGCCCGCTGATACGTCCCTCAATGCGGCCTATGGCGAAGTCTGGGACATCGGCTATCTCGGCGACTTCTCGGTATTTCTCGTGAAGATGGAGGATGGCCGTATCGTCCGCGCCGCGCAGGCCAACGTCTCGCGCCTGGTCGATCGGCCGATCACCTTCGGCGACATGGTGTGGCTGACCTGGTCACGCGATGCCGGCCTTGTGCTGACACGATAGGGAGCGCGATCATGGCCGATACGACAGCCGACAATCCGCATGCCAACCCGGCCCGCTGGCTGGTCGTCGCAGTGCCCTATCTCTGGCTGCTGCTGTTCTTCGTCGCGCCCTTCCTGATCATCTTCAAGATCTCGCTGTCGGACACGGCTATTGCCATGCCGCCTTATACGCCGGTGTTCGGCGGCTGGGCCGCCATCAGCGATTTCGTCTCCGAACTCGACATCGAGAACTACCTGTTCCTGACCGAGGACCCGCTTTACTTCCAGGCCTATATGTCGTCGCTGCGGATCGCCGCGATCTCGACGTTCTTGCTTCTCCTCATCGGCTATCCGATGGCGCTTGCCATGGCGCGCGCACCCAATTCCATCCGGCCGATCCTGCTGATGCTGGTCATCCTGCCGTTCTGGACCTCGTTCCTGATCCGCGTCTATGCCTGGATCGGCATCCTGAAGCCGGACGGGTTGCTGACGCTCGCCTTGCAGACGATCGGGTTGATGGGACCTGACGAACAGGTGGAGATCTTCCGAACCGACACGGCCGTCTTTATCGGCATCGTCTATTCTTATCTGCCCTTCATGGTCCTGCCGCTCTATGCGGCGCTCGAAAAGATGGACAATACTCTGCTGGAAGCCGCCAACGATCTCGGCTGCCCGCCGTGGAAGGCGTTCTGGAAAATCACCTTCCCGCTGTCGCTGCCGGGCGTCATCGCAGGCTCGATGATCTGCTTCATCCCGATCACAGGCGAATTCGTCATCCCGGATCTGCTCGGCGGCGCCGATACGCTGATGATCGGCAAGACGCTGTGGACGGAGTTCTTCAGCAACCGCGACTGGCCGCTTGCCTCGGCCGTAGCAGTGGTCTTGCTCCTGATGCTGGTCGTGCCGATCGCCATCTTCCAGAACCAGCAGAAGAAGGTGGCGTGAGATGACAAAGAACCGCCTTGATGCCACCGTCCTGACGCTTGGCTTCGCCTTCCTCTACATCCCCATTATCATTCTGGTCGTCTACTCGTTCAACGCCTCGCGGCTCGTCACGGTCTGGGGCGGCTTCTCGCTCAACTGGTACGTCTCGATGTGGTCGAACCAGGGACTTATGGATGCCGCCTGGGTCACGGCCCGCGTCGGTCTGTTGAGCGCCACGTTCGGTACCATCCTCGGCACGCTGGCAGCGCTGACGCTGGTCCGCTACCAGAAGTTTCCTGGAAAAATGCTGTTTTCCGGCATGATCTATGCGCCGCTGGTCATGCCGGAGGTCATCACCGGCCTGTCGCTGCTTCTTCTGTTCGTGGCGATCGGCGTCGATCGCGGGTTCTGGACCGTCATCATCGCCCACACGACCTTCACCATGTGCTACGTGGCGATCGTCGTTCAGTCGCGGCTACTGACCTTCGATCGCAGTCTGGAAGAGGCAGCGCTCGATCTCGGCTGCCCGCCGGTCAAGACGTTCTTCCAGATCACCCTGCCGCTGATCCTGCCCGCCGTCATCTCCGGCTGGATGCTCGCCTTCACCCTGTCGTTGGACGACCTTGTGATCGCAAGCTTCAACACCGGGCCAGGTGCCACCACGCTGCCAATCAAGATCTATTCGCAGGTGAGGCTCGGTGTGACGCCGGAAATCAACGCAATCTGCACGATCCTGATCGCGCTGGTGACACTCGGCGTCATCGCCACCTCGATCGGCACCAAGCGCGCCGAGGTCCGGCGTATCCGCGACGAGCATATGGCGCTGCGGACCGGGAGCTGAACCGTCAGGGCGTGTGTTATTCGGTGATCTTCGGCGTGGGCTTTGCGACCGGCCAGATTACCGGGTTCTGCCAGGATCCCCCAATAAAAAAGTGGGTGGCATCCGGGCGGCCAGCGGCAGCGTCCCCGCTGGTTGTCCCGCTGGAATCTGTGAGCACACCGGCAGAAAGCGCGAGGCTGTTATTGGCATAGGGCACGATGCCGTTGAGCGTAATACGCTCGTTGGTTCCAACGATCAGCCCGTTGCGGATATCGGCTAAACCATCGGCGACGGTGACGTTAATATCGACACTCTGGAATTCGTAAGCTCCTGTCCCTGCTTCGCTCAGCGTGAAATAGGGTTTTTGGGTCGCCAGCCGTCTTATGCCTGCCATGTCCACACCGGGCAGAGTTCCGCTGCCGGCACGAAAGCGCAGAGATCCTTTGGCGTTGCGCAGCGTTTCCGCCGTCACCGGTCGCGCCACGTCCAGCGCCAGTTCGAGCGAGCCCGAGGCGCCGGGTAGCGGGGCCGTCAGGCCAAGCCGGCTGATCACGCTGGCGAAGTCGGCGTCCTGCACGGAGAGCCTTATGGCAACGCCGCCGGTCTCGCCGTCCTTGATCGTCGCGATGCGGCCGGTCAGTCGTCCGTTTTCGAAATCGCTGTCGAGAATATCGATCCGTGACTGGTCACCGATATTCATGATGCCGACGGCAACTTCGCTGAGCTGGAAGGGGCCGATCTCCACGCTTTGTGCGGAAAGCCTCAAATCCAGCTCGAGCCGGTCGCGCAGTCTTGCGGCGGGATCGCTTTTGTCGAGAAGTCGCGGCGCGATCTCGGCCAGCATCGGCAACACGTCGCGGGTGTTGAGGGCGAGCGTCCCCGTCAGCCGCGGGGGAGCATCCGCCGGCATGGTCAGGTCCAGAATGCCGCTTGCCGTGATGTCGTCGATACCGAGCGACAGGCTTTCGAACCGCATCGCCGTATCGTTGGTGATCAGCCGCGCCTTCACGGAGAGCTGCTTCAGCTTTTCCGTGCCTGGCAGATCGAACCCCATCCACTGCATGGCTTTGGCGCCATCCGCCGTTGCAAATTCGGCATCTCCGGACAAAAAGCCGTGGCTCGCGAGGTTGACGACGCCGCTGAACTTGGCGTTGAACAGGTCCGACTGGATCGAGCCCGAAGTGCTACTGCTGCGGCCCGAAAACAGAAGCAGAGGCTGGCGCGATGTGATATCGGCCGTGACCCTGCGGCCGGCAATCGTTGCCTGGCCCTTGAAGCTCGCGCTGCGTGAAAGGTAGGACCAGTCGATCTCGCTGTCGATCCGGTCGACCCGGACGATGCGGCCATCCTCTTCGTTGGTAATCTGAAGCGTGCCGTTCTCGATCAGGACATCGCCGATCGGCGCATCATTCGCATTGTCCAGCAACTGACCGGTGCCATCGCTTTTGACAGCACGAACGGCGCGGCTGAGCAATCCGTCATTGGTCCAGTCCAGTCGCCCATCCGGTTTGCGCAGCACGAAAAGCTGCGGGTCCTTGAGGTGGAAATCCTTGAATTCCGGCTGTCCCACCAGCGCGCCCAGAAGATCGAACGACGCCGACAGTTCACGGACGCTGCCAAGCATGCCTTTCTTGCCATGATCGATGTTGCGAACCATTACATCGGAGAATGTGATGCGCGGCTCCGGCCAGAAGGCAAGCGACGGCTGTCCGCCGATCGACACGTCGTGGCCGATCCATTCCTCGACGGCGCGCTCCATCCGTTCCCGTACCAGCACGGTCGAAACAAGGAAGGGTGCCGCGAGCTGGAAGGCGACGAAGAGGCTCAGCAGCGAGACCAGAACGATCAAGGCGATGCGCGTCCGCGTCCCTAAGGGGCGTCCGAAGGTCCTGCGCAGCTTTCCGTCTGTCTCGTTGGGCATGGCTCACGCGAATATAGGAAATGCCGGCGTCGCGCAAATGCAGCAAGCGCGCGCTCCAGTGCTTTATCCCCTTAGATCGCATGATATACAGACGGTCAGGGACGCGCCTGTGAACGGCATAGGAGGAGAATTGCATGAGTGAGCAGCAGCCGCTTTGGTCGCCATCGGAGGAGACGTTGCGGACAGCACCGCTTGCCCGCTTCATCGTCTGGTGCAGCGAGCGGTATTCAATCGGTTTTGAGGATTACGACGCATTCCACAGCTGGTCGATCGAACAGCGCGGCGATTTCTGGTCCGCCGTCTGGGATTTCTGCGGCGTCAAGGGCGACAAAGGCGACGTCTACCTGGACGACGATGGCGAAATGCTCGCCGCCCGCTTCTTTCCCCATGCACGCCTGAACTTCGCCGAAAATCTGCTTGCCGGCAGCGGAGCCGACGCGAAGACCTCGGACGCTCTGGTCTTCTGGGGCGAGGACAAGGTCAAGGACCGTTGGTCCTGGGAAAGGTTGCAGGGTGAGGTGTCAAGGCTTCAGCAGGCATACCGCGCACTCGGCATCGGCAGGGGAGATCGCATCGCCGCGATGATGCCGAATATGCCTGAAACGATCGCCTGCATGCTGGCAGCAGCCTCTATCGGGGCAATCTGGTCTTCCTGCTCACCGGATTTCGGTGAACAGGGCGTGCTGGACCGGTTCGGACAGATCGGCCCAAAGCTGTTCATCACCTGCGATGGCTACTGGTACAACGGCAAACTGCAGGATGTGTCGGCAAAGGTCGACGCGGTTTCAAAGACGCTCGGCGTACCGGTTCTGGTCGTGCCCTACGCGGGGTCGCAGCAAAAGGATGCCGCTCCGCTCGCAAAGACCCTCTCCGACGGCCGCGCGCTTGCCGATTTCCTGGCGCCATTTACGGCACGGACCGTCGAATTCGAGCCGCTGCCGTTCTCGCATCCGCTCTACATCCTGTTTTCGTCAGGCACGACCGGCATCCCGAAATGCATCGTCCACTCGGCCGGCGGCACGCTTCTCCAGCATGTGAAGGAACATCGGCTGCATTGCGGCATCGAGCCGGGTGAAAACCTGTTCTATTTCACCACATGCGGCTGGATGATGTGGAACTGGCTGGTCTCCGGTCTCGCAGTTGGCGCCACACTCTGCCTCTATGACGGTTCGCCCTTTGCTCCGGATGGCAACATCCTGTTTGACTATGCGGAACAGGAGCGGTTCGCCGTTTTCGGCACGTCCGCGAAATATATCGACGCCGTGCGCAAAAGCGGCATCGTGCCTGCGCAGAGCCACGATCTGTCCACCCTTCGCCTCGTGACCTCGACGGGCTCGCCGCTGTCACCGGAAGGCTTTTCCTTCGTCTATCAGGGCATCAAGAACGACGTCCATCTCGCCTCCATCTCCGGTGGCACGGATATCGTCTCCTGCTTCGTGCTGGGCAATCCGCTGAAGCCGGTCTGGCGCGGCGAGATCCAGGGGCCGGGCCTCGGCCTTGCCGTGGATGTCTGGAACGACGAGGGCCAGCCGGTGCGTGGCGAAAAGGGCGAACTCGTCTGCACCAAGGCATTCCCCTCCATGCCGCTGATGTTCTGGAACGATCCAGACGGCCAGAAATACCGCGCCGCCTATTTCGAGCGGTTCGACAACATCTGGTGCCACGGCGATTTCGCCGAATGGACGACCCATGGCGGCATCGTCATCCATGGCCGTTCCGATGCGACGCTTAATCCCGGCGGGGTTCGGATCGGCACGGCTGAGATCTACAATCAGGTCGAGCAGATGGACGAGATCGCCGAAGCGATCTGTATCGGCCAGGACTGGGACGAGGATGTGCGCGTCGTGCTGTTCGTCCGGCTGGCGGACGGACTGACGCTGGACGACCGACTGACCAGGGAGATCAAGGCGCGTATTCGCGCAGGCGCCTCGCCACGGCACGTGCCGGCAAAGATCGTCCAGGTCGCCGATATTCCCCGCACCAAATCCGGCAAGATCGTCGAACTTGCCGTGCGCGATATCGTTCACAATCGGCCGGTCAGAAATCGGGAGGCGCTTGCCAACCCGGACGCGCTGGAGCTGTTTGCCAATGTCGCGGAATTGCGGAATTGACGGCCATCAGGTGCCCTGTGCCATTGCGGTTCGCAGTGCCTGCATTGCCGGAACTGGTATTGGTTTTTAACGGCGTGTTAAGCCTCGCCCGCCAAAACTGATCCGGCATGATACTTTTCGTGTAGGGAAGATGAGCAAGGCTCAGGCTTTGCTGATTAGGAAGTCTTCCGTCACTTTTCGAACAGCATCAATTCCAGGCAGCCTCAGGGCTGCCTTCTTTTTACGTGCGTTCAGTTGGCAAGCACCCGCTGCGGCGGAAAGGTGATTTCCACCAGCGTTCCCTCGTTCGGCGCCGAGCTGATCGAGAAGGCTGCCTTGTTTGCATCCACCATCGCCTTGGTAAGCGGCAGCCCCAGACCTGTTCCGTCGCCACGCTTGCGGGCAGCACCGGCAACCTGCCGGAAAGGCTTCATCGCAAGTTCCAGTTCCGCCCGGGTCATGCCGATCCCTGTATCGCGGATACGCAGCGCCACGCTGCCATTCGGCTCATAGGCGGTCGACACCACTATCTGCCCGCCTGATGGTGTAAACCGGATCGCATTCGACAGTATGTTCAGCGCGATCTGCTTGACCGAGCGCAGGTCGGCGACGACTTGCGGCACAGCCTGCGACAGCGCGGTGCGGATGATCACTCGTTGGCCGTTTGCCTGCGGCTGCACCAGCGACACGGCTTCCGATATCGTTTCGTTGAGACCGACAGCGACGAAATCCAGTTCCATCTCGCCGGCTTCGATTTTCGAGATGTCGAGAAGGTCGTTGACGATGTCGAGTACGTGGCGACCGGACCGACCGATGTCGTTGGCATATTCGATATAGCGCGGATGGCCGATCGGCCCAAACCGCTCGCCGGCCATCATGTCTGAAAAGCCGATGATGGCGTTAAGCGGCGTGCGGATCTCGTGGCTGACATGCGCCAGGAAATCGCTCTTGTGCGCGTTGGCTGTCTCGGCGGCGCGCTTTGCCGTGCGAAGCTCGTCTTCGGTGCGCTTCCACTGGGTAATATCCCGGATCACGGCGCAATAACCGTTCGACGAGGTCAGCTTGCCGATCGTCATAAACAGCGGCAAGAACCCGCCGGACGCTTCGCGACCGATCACCTCGCGGCCATCGTTCAGCACGCTGGCAACGCCATGCCCGGCAAGTCCGGAAAGATAATCGACGATCGCCCGCTGGCTTTCATGGGCAAACAGCATCACGAACGGTTTGCCGTCGATTTCTTCCTGATCGTAGTTGAACAGCGCGCTTGCCGCCCTGTTCACCGAACGGATCTCGCCATCCGCACCGATCAGCACGACGCCATCGGTCGCAGTTTCCAGTATGGCACGCAACTCTTCGACTTCCACCTGCAGCCGGACCAACTGGTCGGCAGGGCGGACGGTGCGGGCAACCGTGCGGATTTCCTCGCCCGGGTGATCGGACAGCGAGTTTGCTTCCGACGCGTCGGATGTCGTCGGCATCAGCGCTAGCATCAGGGCCGTCGTGTCGTCCCAGCGAACCGATTGCAGACGTGCGGTCACCGGCAGGATCTCGTCGTCGGCACGCACCACCACCATGCCGCTTGGTCTCGCACCATCGCCATCGAAGTCCTGGCGCTGCAGGAGGGCATCCAGACCGCCGACCTCTTCCAGTTCCTCAAGTGATGCATAGCCGGTCAGCTTGAGGAATTCCGGATTGCAATGGATCAGCGTGTCGCCGTTGTGAACGAGCAGTGCCACCGGCATCTGGTCGACAATCTCGGCGGAGAGGCCGATGCGCTCGCGCACCGGGATCATGCTCAGCAGAGGGACGTCGGATGGCTCGACATGCTCTGGCTCCGGCGCAACATCTGCGGGCTCAAGCATTGCTGCAGCCGGGATTTCCGTGCCAGCGTCGTCCTCGCTGTCGCTCTGGTTCTCGTTTGCAGCGACAGGCGGGAAGTCCGAGGCGAAGTGGTCGTCAACAGCGCTGCCGTCGAGATCGGTTTCGGATGCCTCGATGCTCTGGTCTTCGTCTTCCGCCTGAGCGGCGATCTCGGCCTCATCCGACACGTGGTCTTCTGCGGCCGGTGCGTCATCGGCGGAACGCACCTCTTCTTCGGATGCCACGTGCGAAGCAGGCTGCTCCTGCCAAGCATTGGTCACATCAGTCTCATCTGCCACTGGCTCTGAAACGTCAGTATTCTCCGCGGAAATCTCGCTTGTGGGGGAAGCTTCGCTCGGCGCTGGTTCAGCAGGCGCAGTCTCGGCGCTCACTGGCGTTTCTTCCGTTGCGCGGTCGAGCTGGCGCCCAATCTCGCGGAAGGCCGCCTGTTCGACCGGCGTCAGGCGGGCGCGGTGTTCTTCGAGCTGGATGACCTTGTCGGACTGGCGACGGCCGGGGTTCTCGACCAGTCGCAGCGCAGGACGCTCACCGGCTGGCCACTCGAGCGGGGCAGCGTCGGAACGGTCGCTATCGGAATAGGTGGTTCCGTAGATAGCGCTATCGGAGGGGGACGTTGCTTCGGGTTCCGCCGGTTGCGCTTCCGTCTCCACCGGGCGGTCTTCCAGAACGTCGGAGACCTGCTCCGCGTCATCGGATGGCAGATCGGCGTCGTTTACCGCGTCCTCGATGCCCGGTTCGTCAGTCTCCTTGACCGCTTCATCCTCGACCGTCGTCGGCGAAAGCGTCAGGCCGGTGGCGTCAGGATCATCCTTGGCGTCGGCGATCCGTACGATGCCGAAGCCGCGGAAGCCGTCGAATTCGCGACTCCGGGTATAGGTGGGCAGTGCCGCCAGATCGACCGGCACGACAAGTGCCGTGCCCTCTACCGGCCACCAGATGGTTTTGCCCGACCAGGTGTCGCGCTTGCCGAGCAGTTCGGTGATGCGCCCCTCGGGATCCAGATGGAAGAGAGCGGCGAGGTCGGAAAACGCCATGCCGACAACATCTGCGGCATGCGGTCCCACGGCCTTGGCGAATTCGCCCGAGACCTCTGTAAACTGCCCATCGGCATCGATCTTCCAGACGAAACGCACAGCGCGTGAATCGCGGCTGAACACAAAGCCTTCCACGTCGCCGGATGCATCGGGCTCGGCAACCGTAGTTTCGGGAGCGGCGACCGATGTCAGAGCCTGCTCGCTCCGTGTTTCGGCGGGCTCGGATGCATCCGCTGCCTCCGGTGCCGGAAGGCGGTCTTCCGCGATCTCGTCCGAGGCTTCCGCGATCTCATGCGCCGGAATGTCTTCGACAACATCCTCCGACACGATGTCTTCGGCAACTGCTTCCGGAGCCGGCTCCAGATCGACTTCTTCACTCTCCGGCTCTACCGCCGCCGCTTCTTCAACTGGTACGTCGCCATCGACCGGCGCGTCAGCAACCGTAGCTGCGTCGTTAACCGCGCTTACCGCAGCCTCTATTTCCGCAACCGGCTCCGGCTGCTCGGCAGGCTCGGAATTTTCTTCGTCCGCCGCAGTCTCTTCAATCGCGACCGTGTTGATCTCGGTTGCCTCTGCCGCCGTCACGGTTTCAGGAAGCTCGAACTCTTCCTGAGCCTCAACATCGTCCTCGATCGCGGCAAGGGCGTCGATGACGGCGGTCTCGTCATTGGGCACCATCGCAACGACGCCGGGATCAACCAAGGTTTGCGGGGTAACCGCGTCATCGGTCGCCATATCGACCGTGAATAGAATGTAGAGGGCAGGGGCGTCCGAAAGCTTGCCGATGGCAGCCGGAAGGTTGCCCTTGGCGGTCATGATCGGCCGTTTGGCAAGCCGGCTGGGATCGGCGGATGCCGTCGCCGAAAGCGTCGTGATCGCCGCTTCCGATATGTCGAGACTTTCAAAACGCTCGGAGGCAGCGGCAACCTTGCCTGCCGCGTCAACGATAGCGATATGGGTGTCTGCTTCCTCGAAGCCCTCGATCATCCGCTCCGCACGCTCGGCGATCGTTGCAAGCTCCCGCTCGGGTGCTGCCGAAAACAGAATGGCCCGCTCGCCATGGACTTCGACAAGTTCACAGGCCCCGCGAAGCACGACCCGTTGGAAACCTGAAATAACGCGGACTGCGAGGCCTCTTGTATCGCCGACCTTGGCAAGCTGGCGGGCGGTTGCCTCGACCTGACGAAAGGCCACGTCGGCGCGGTTCGGCCCCTGATCGATCAGGTCGTAGATCGAGCCAAATCCGAAGAGCGCTGCACCGCGTCCGTTCGCCCACAAAGGCATGCGCATGTCGGAGGAAAACAGCACTATACCGTCGCCCGCTGCAAAGCGTTCCCTGACGCGCTCGTGGACGGCGATGTCGATGAAAGGGTACTGTACAGAGGACATGAACGACCTGTCGGTTAACTACCGGCATTCCTGAGAGACTTAATCCTTCGTTAATACCTTGCCCCCCTTCCGGGGTCCACAGGCCGACCGGTTAAACCTCCGTCAGGGTTAACGGCGGCGCTTTTGTGCGCCGCACAAATTCGTTGCGCGGCACAACGTTTGCGATTATATTTCAGGCATCCAACTCCGGCTTTTGCCCATTTAAAAGTCGGGGTAGGGCCTTGGAGGAGCTTTCGCGATGGCACACGGCACAGAAGAGATGTTTTCGTTTTCCGCTTTCGATCCCATGAAGCTTGGCGAACGCCTTCGCGACTTTGCCGGGCAGGGCGCAAGCCAGTCCAGTGAAGCCTATGCTAGGATGAAAGCCGCGACAGAGGAAGCCACCATGGCGGTGGAATCCACAGTTCACACGGCCCAGTCCGGTTCCGTTGAACTCGGGCTTAAGGCAATGGAAGCGTTCCGGTCCAATGCGGATCTGTCGCTCTCGCACATGCAGGCGCTGCTCGGCGTCAAATCAGCGTCGGAATTCTTCGAATTGCAGACCTCGTTCATCCGCCGTCAGGCAGAGGCGACGGTCGAGCAGGCAAAATCCATGCAGGACATGGCCCGCCAGCTTGCAGAAGACGTGTCGCGGCCGGGCAAGGACGCTGCCGAAAAGGCACTGGCAAATTTCCGGACCGCTTGATAGCGACCAGCGCATCACGCCCGTATTCCATGGCCGCCGACTGGGCGGCCATTCCATTTTTGGCTTCGTTCTCTCAAAAGGGGCTTGCCAAACGCTGCCGATGGCAGTATCTGCACCGGCGACGCGATTTAGGCGTCTTGTGCGGTTGTAGCTCAGTTGGTTAGAGCGCAGGCTTGTGGCGCCTGAGGTCAGTGGTTCGACCCCACTCAACCGTACCACTTCTTTTCCTGGAATTTCAGATCAGTGAAGCGGCTTGTCGCCGGCAATCCGCATGGCGTCCTGAAACACACGGCCGAGCCTGGCGCGTTCTTCGCCCAGTTGGACCAGGGCCTTGTTGAACCGCCGCGCTACGGCAGCATCGATATCGCTCCGCCGGACCTGGTTTGGTTTATGGCCATCCTGCGATTTGACAATCATCGGGCGACCGATGTTTTCCTGAAACTGCGCCAATGTCATGCCCGCCTTCAGCAACAGCGTGCGCATATGAGTCCTGTTTTCGGTCGCTAGCGTCAACCGGAAAGCATTGACCAGCGAGTCCTTGGAGGCCGGCAGGTCGCGCACGTCGAAGAGGTCGTTTTTCGTCTCGTGTTCGCGCAAATAGGTCAGATGAAGCTCCACAAGGCGATGCGCCGCCTCGAGAATGTCAGCATCTGTGCTTCCGGGTATACCCAGATTTTCAAAACGTTTCGAACTCGACTGATGCATATTGACGTCCCTATTCGAGCAGAGAACGCGCGAAGACTGTTTTTGTTCGAAAAAGCGGCAAACAACGGGCTCGGATCTGCGACGACGCCCAACACTTTTTGTTGCAGTGCAGCGAATGCCCTTGCCGTGGGGGCATCAATGCATATCTATTGTGCTCTGGCGGCACCAAAATTGTGCAGTCGAACTTCGGGCTGCTTGCCCCCTTCACTGCCTAGCGGCAGATTTTGACGGAAGGAAGATTACCATGACGGTTTCCATTAATAACTTTCGTGCCCCGACAGAACAGGTTCTCGCACCGGATCAGGTGGCTGGGTTGATTGCCCAAGCGCGCCAGGCTGCCGGCTACAGCATCGACGATCTTGCCGTTACGACCGGATTGGTCACGGACGAGATCGTGGGTATGGAGAACGGCACGGATTTCGATCCTGCCAAGTTGAAGCGCATCGCAAATGCCCTCAAGATGCCGATGTCGGTTCTGAAGGCGTCGTAATCGGAGACGTCCGGCCTATCATGCTGGACGCTGTGAATGCTTAAGGCCCGCTTCTCGCGGGCTTTATTTTTGTCCGGACGGCGGTTTCCACACGAAGATCCGCGCTTCCTCCTGAATGACTTCCCGCAGGAAATCCGCGACGGTTCGAACCCGCACCAGGTTCCTGGCCGTCTCGTGATAACTGCTCCAATAGGCCCGGCGAATGGAGATGTCCGGAAGGATGCGGGTCAGGTTCATGTCCTGCGAAGCGACATAGTCGTGCAGAATGCCGATCCCGGCGCCGGACCGCACCGCTTCGATCTGGCCGATTGCGCTCGAAATCTCGAACCCGGCATCCCAGTTGCGCATCACCTCGCCGGTGAAGTTCAGCGACGGGGAAAAGATCAGGTCTTCCACATAACCGATCCGCGCATGGTCCTTGAGCGCCTCGATACTGTCGGGCACGCCTGCGTCCTGGAGATAGGCTTTCGAGGCGTAGAGGCCGAGCGTGTAATCCGTCAGCCGCGATGAGACCAGGCGCCCCTGTTCTGGCCGGTCGATCGTGATTGCGATATCCGCTTCCCGTTGCGACAGCGAAAACGAGCGTGGCACCGGCACCAGTTGCAGTTTCAGCTGCGGATGCCGCTTCGTCAGCATTCCCAGGCGCGAGGCCAGGAAGTGCACGCCGAACCCGTCGGGCGCGCCGACCCGCACGGTACCGGCAATTGCCGCGTCGATCCGGCCGGTGCTTGCCTGCGCGTCCAGCATTTCCGTTTCGATCCGCTCGGCGGCCCGCAAAAACACCTCTCCCTCCGGCGTCAACTCGCAGCCATTGGTGCGGCGGATCAGCAGCCGCGTGCGCAGATCCTCTTCCAGCGCTGATATCCGGCGCCCGACCGTCGCATGGTTGATGCCCAGCCGACGGGAAGCCGCCAGGATCTGTCCGCTGCGCGCCACAGCCAGGAAAAGCCGCAGGTCATCCCAGTTCATCGTCACCTCACGGTGGGTATCGTTGTGTCGAATTTTGCACAACGGATGCGTAAACCATGGCGTTGCCTTGTGCAAATTGACGCGTATCCTCGCCGCTTACAACTTCAAGAAGGAGGATCACCATGTACGAGATCGGTCATTTCATCGGCGGCAAGCATTTTGCCGGCACGAGCGGGCGCACGGCCAATGTCTTCAATCCGGCAACGGGCGAAGTCCAGGCGACCGTGGCGCTTGCGAGCGATGCGGATCTGAATGCAGCCGTCGAGAATGCCAAGGCTGCCCAGCCGAACTGGGCCGCCACCAACCCGCAGCGCCGCGCCCGCGTCTTCATGAAGTTCGTCCAGTTGTTGAATGACAACATGAATGAACTTGCCGAGATGCTGTCGCGCGAGCATGGCAAGACGATCGAGGATGCCAAGGGTGACATCGTTCGCGGTCTTGAAGTCTGTGAATTCGTCATCGGCATCCCGCATCTTTCCAAGAGCGAGTTCACCGAGGGTGCCGGTCCGAACATCGACATGTATTCCATTCGGCAAGCGGTCGGCATCGGTGCCGGCATCACGCCGTTCAACTTCCCGGCGATGATCCCGATGTGGATGTTTGCACCGGCGATTGCCTGCGGCAATGCCTTCATCCTGAAGCCTTCCGAGCGCGATCCCTCCGTGCCGATGCGTCTGGCCGAACTGATGATCGAGGCAGGCCTTCCGGCCGGCATTTTGAACGTCGTCAACGGCGACAAGTCCACGGTCGATGCGATCCTGACGCATCCGGATATCTCTGCCGTCTCGTTTGTCGGCTCGACGCCGATCGCCCGCTACGTCTACGGAACCGCCGCCATGAACGGCAAGCGCGCGCAGTGCTTCGGCGGCGCGAAGAACCACATGATCATCATGCCCGATGCCGATCTCGACCAGGCCGCCAACGCCCTGATGGGCGCCGGTTACGGCTCGGCCGGCGAGCGCTGCATGGCGATCTCGGTGGCTGTCCCTGTTGGCGATGAAACCGCCAATCGCCTGATCGAGAAGCTGACGCCGATGGTCGAATCCCTGCGCATCGGCCCCTACACGGACGAAAAGGCCGACATGGGCCCGGTCGTCACCAAGGAGGCCAAGGAGCGTATTCTCGGCCTGATCAACAAGGGTGTCGAAGAGGGCGCAAACCTCGTTGTCGATGGCCGCGATTTCAAGCTGCAGGGCTACGAAAACGGCAATTTCGTCGGCGGCTGCCTGTTCGACAACGTCACGCCCGACATGGACATCTACAAGACCGAAATCTTCGGCCCTGTCCTGTCAGTGGTGCGCGCCAAGACTTATGAGGAAGCGCTCGACCTGCCGATGCGCCATGAATACGGCAATGGTGTCGCGATCTATACCCGCGACGGCGATGCCGCCCGCGACTTCGCCTCGCGGATCAATATCGGGATGGTCGGCGTCAACGTTCCGATCCCGGTGCCGCTCGCCTATCACTCCTTCGGCGGCTGGAAGTCCTCGTCCTTCGGCGACCTCAACCAGCATGGCACGGATTCGATCAAGTTCTGGACCCGCACCAAGACGGTAACCAGCCGCTGGCCCACAGGCATCAAGGATGGCGCCGAATTCGTCATGCCCGTGATGAAATAAGCCCGGCTGTCGAATAGACACGCTCCGCCGCATTCTCGTGCGGCGGAGACATTGACCTCTTCCTAGGCGCTGCTAATTTACACATTCGTGTGAGGGGGAGTGTTCATCATGAATTACGAGTGGGACGTTTCGCGCGCGCGCCGCATCCGCCTGGCGAAAATCGGCATAACGTTTCTGGCGGCGACCTTCCTGTTTGCAGTTCCAGTCTGGTTTGCGGTACACATGGGCCTTGCCGGATAATGCCGGCAATAAAGCGCGTCATCGGCAACGCAGCGTTCAAGGGCAATTTCGCAAACTTTGGAATTGTTCAAAACTAGCAAACCCACTATGTATGGGGCCGTGACGAGTCTCGGGAGACGAATATGCGCCTGACAAAGCAGACCAACTACGCCGTTCGCATGCTCATGTACTGTGCTGCGAACGAGGGGAAGCTCAGCCGCATCCCGGAGATCGCGCGCGCCTATGGCGTGTCCGAACTGTTTCTCTTCAAGATCCTGCAGCCTTTGACCAAGGCCGGCTTGGTCGAGACCGTTCGCGGCCGAAACGGCGGTGTTCGCCTCGGTCGCGCTGCCGACCGTATCACTCTGTTTGATGTGATCCGCGTGACGGAAGACAGTTTCGCGATGGCCGAATGTTTCGAGGAGGGCGTCGCCGAATGTCCTCTGGTCGATAGCTGTGGTCTCAACTCGGCACTTCGCAAGGCGCTCAATGCCTTCTTCGACGTGCTGGCAGACTATACGATCGACGATCTGGTCAAGGCGCGCCCGCAGATCAACTTCCTGCTCGGGATCGATCCGCCGCCGGCAATCGCCAAGATGGTCGCGGCACCCGCCGCCTGATCTCAATACAGATCTCATCGCAGCATCAGTTTAGCGGCCCGGCAGGTTGACCTCCGGGCTGTCTTCTTTAGGAGTAGGCAACGTTTCCTTTATTGATGGCCCCTTGAGCCTGGCTCCGGGTGGTCACCCAGATATTCGTTGCTATGCCCTTTCCCCAACTGCGTGAATTTGCCCTGACCGCGCTGGTCGGTGCCGGCGGTGCGCTGATCGCCGCGATGATCGGCTTCCCCGCTCCCTATCTAATCGGTCCGGCGCTGGCCGTGTCGCTTGCGGGTATCGCAGGCCTCACCCTCTCGATCCCGAAAATCGTCCGGAACGGCTGCTTCATCGTCATCGGCATCTCGATGGGGGCGACCGTCACGCCCGACATCCTCGTTGCGATCAAGCGCTGGCCGCTAAGCTTCGTGATGGTCATGGTCACGGTCACAGCTCTGCTTTACGTCGCGGCCTGGGTCATGCAGCGTTTCTTCCATTACGACCGCACCACGGCTTTCCTCGCAGCTTCGCCGGGACATCTGAGCTACGTGCTCAGTCTTGCCGCTGACATGCGTTGCGACCAGCGAACGGTCGGCATTTCCCAGAGCGTGCGCGTCCTTCTGTTGACCATCAGCGTACCCCTGATTGTCACAGCATTTGATCTTGGCGGCGGAGATAGTGTCACTCAGGTCATCGCGATGGACCTGCCGATGCTGTTGGGCATCCTTGCGGTCTCGACCGTCATCGGCATGCTCTTCCTGCGCTGGAAGCTTCCCGCAGCCCTTCTGCTCGCCGGCACACTGGTTTCGATCTCAACCCACGTGACATCGTTCGCCACCGGTGGCGTTCCCTCCTGGCTCATTGTCCCCGTCTATATCCTTCTCGGCGCCAACATCGGAACGCGCTTTTGCGGAATCTCGCTTCTCGAGGTGCGCACAGCGCTCGTATCCGGCCTCGTGGTCACGGTGATCGTCTCGGTCATGGCGGCGGCCATGGCCGGCACCGTCTCGTATGTCCTGGACATACCGCTCGATGCGGCCCTGATCGCGTTTTCGCCCGGTGGGCTGGAGACCATGGCGGCGATGGCGGTCATGCTGCATGCCGACCCGACCTATGTCGGCGCCCATCACGTCCTGCGCCTGATCTTTCTGTCGATCCTGATGCCGTTTGCGCTCGGGCGCGATGAAACGGGTTCGGGCAAGTCCGCGACTGGCGTTGAAGATCGCCGGGACTTGTGATCTGTCGCTCAATGCGGTTGAAGGAGACCGGCTGTCGATATCAAAGAGGAGCAACCAATGAGCAAACAGGCTGGCAGAGCCATCATCGTCATGGGCGTCAGCGGCGCTGGAAAGAGTTCCGTCGCTGAGCGTCTGGCAGAGAGCCTGAATTGCCGCTTCATGGAAGGCGACAGTCTGCATCCGCAGTCCAATGTCGACAAGATGGCGCAGGGAACTCCGCTCACCGATGAAGACCGCTGGCCCTGGCTCGACGTGATCGGCGAGAAGATCGCCGAGGCTCTCGCGCGTTCAGAAGACCTCGTGGTGACCTGCTCTGCACTGAAAGTCGTCTACCGCGAACGGCTGCGCAGCGCTGCGGGTGGCAAACTGACCTTCGTGTTTCTCAAAGGAAGCCAGGAGCTGTTGAGCCGCCGGATGGGCGAGCGCAAGGGCCATTTCATGCCGACGTCTCTGTTGCAAAGCCAGCTTGCCACGCTGGAAAGCCCCGAGGGTGAAGCAGGCGTCGTGACCGTCGACATTGACGCCACGCTCGACCGCATCGTGGCAGATGCCGTAGCGGGGTTGAAGGATACGATATGACACGCGATCCTAATTCAAGATAGACTGTTTGAGTGTCGAATTATTTTCAAAATTCTAATGCTTTCGGTGATCCGACATGCCTGACTTGCCGTACAACGCAAACTTATAATGTAACTATGCTGCCAGGTGCCTCTCTTATCGCCTCGTCCAGTATAGGCGACAGGGCGTACGGAGAGAGTTGCGGATGCGAGATTCGATGCAGAGTGCAGGCGGGAGTTCACTTCGTCGGGTACCGAAACAGGAAAGAAGCCGCGAACGCATTGATGATATCCTGAAGGTCTCGATGGAGCTGATCGGTGAAAAGGGTATCGATGCGGTCACGATGAAGGAGATTGCGTCTCTTTCAGGTGGTCCGATCGCCTCCGTCTACCAGTATTTCCCCAACAAGTCGGCGATCATCGCCATGCTCCATGAGCGCTATGTCGAGGAAGTCCGCGGTATCATCGTCGGACATATCCCGCAGATCTCGACGGCTGAAGACGCGCTGGATGCAACGGACGTTCTTTTCGACCTCTATTACACCCGCATGCGCGAAAAGCCGTCGACACAGGATCTGTTGAACGCCATCCAGGCCGACAAGGCGCTGGCAGACCGTGACATTACCGAAACCCGCTTCCAGGCCGACCTCTTCTTCGAGATCACCAAGCGGTTCGTCAGCGAACAGCTTTGGGAGAACTACGCCCGCACACTGTTTCTTATGTTCCACATGGCCGCGGCAACATTGCGTCTGGCGCTGATGGTGACGGAAGACGAGGCAGCCAAAATCGTTGCACAGTTCAAGTCGATCGTCCGGGCACAGTCGACCTATTACTTCAAAGGCAGTTTTCCCGCATCGCTGTAAGCTACAGCCCGAGTTTGTCCCGCATGCCGTACCACCAGGCCCCGAGCGCGGTGAGCGGCACGCGGAACGCCCGCCCGCCCGGGAAGGGCAGGTTGGGCAGTGATGCCCAGGTATCGAACCTTTCCGCATGGCCGGCAACCGCCTCACCAAGGATCTTGCCGAGCAGATGCGTGGTGGTCACGCCGTGGCCGCTGTCGCCGTGCGAGAAGAACACGGTGTCGGACAGCTTTCCCACATGCGGAATGCGGGTCAGCGTCAGCGCGAAATTGCCGCTCCACGCGTAGTCGATCCTGACATTCTTCAGCTGCGGGAAGGTCTTGAGCATGTTCGGGCGGATCACGCCCGTCAGGTCCTTCGGGTCGCTGCCGCCATAGCCGATGCCGCCACCGTAGAGCAGACGGTTGTCGGCGGTGCGGCGATAGTAATCGAGAATGTAATTGGCATCCTCGACGCAGTAATTTGCGGGCAGAAGGCGCTCGATCAGGCCCGCATCCAGCGGCTCCGTCGCCATCACCTGGCTCGAAACCGGCATCATCCGGCCATGGATCTCCGGCAGCAGCGGCGATAGATAGGCGTTGCCGCACACCAGCACATAGGATGCCGTGACACGACCCTTGTCGGTTCTGACCACGGGCTTTGCCGTCTGGTCGATACCCACCACCCGCGATCCCTCGAAAATCTGCGCGCCCAGGCTTTCGGCAGCTGCCGCTTCCCCGAGCACGAGGTTGAGCGGGTGAATATGGCCACCCTTCCTGTCGATCATGCCGCCGGCATAGCGGTCGCTTTTCACATAGCGTCCGACGTCTGCCTTCGAGACCATCTCCAGCCCGTCATGGCCGTGCTGTTCCCAGACGGCCTTGTGCAGCTCCATCTCGCGCACCTGCTTGTCCGTGAAGGCCGCGAAGAAACCGCCGGGCACGAGATCGCAGTCGATCCCGTATTGCGCTACGCGGGCGCGGATGATCTCGCCGCCTTCGAGCGACATCGCGCCAAGCTGCACGGCCTTGTCGCGCCCGTAGCGTCCGGCGATCGTTTCCAGATCGCGGCTATAGCCGTTGACGATCTGCCCGCCATTGCGGCCCGACGCGCCGAAGCCGATCCGCTCGGCCTCCAGCACCACGACGGAATAGCCGCGCTCGGCCAGTTCGAGAGCGGCCGAGATGCCGGAAAAGCCCGCGCCGATCACGCAGACATCGGCCTCGATCTCGCCCTCTAGGGCAGGGCGCACACGCTTGTCATTGGCCGAGGCGGCATACCAGGAATTGGCGTGGCGGGGATTGTCTGCGGGTTTGAAAGCCATCTTACACCGTCCTGATATAGGCGTCGTATTCGACGTCGGTCACCCGCAGAGAAAATTCCGACAGCTCCTGCTGCTTGCAGGCCGTGTAGAGCGACCGGTATTTCGGCCCGAGGGTCGCGTAGGCGAACGTGGAGCGGGAAAACTGCTGCAGCGCATAGTCCCAGTTGGTCGGCAGCGGTTCGTGGCTGATCGCATGGTCGTCGCCGGTAATCGCCCCGCCCGGATTGCGCTTTTCCTTGATGCCGGCAAGGGCTGCACTGAGGATCATCGCCAGCACAAGATAGGGATTGGTGTCGGAACCTGCAACGCGGTGCTCGATGCGGGTCGCCGGCCTCGACGCGGTGATGACGCGCACGGCGGCCGAGCGGTTGTCGAAGCCCCAGGAGGCATAGGTCGGGGCATGTTCGGAAGGGCGCAGACGCCGGTAGGAATTGGCATGCGGGGCAAACACCGCCATGCTTTCCCCCATGTTTTCCAAAAGCCCGCCCACCGAATGAAACAGCGCCTCGGACGGCCCGTTCTCGCCCATATAGACATTGCGGCCGTCGCTATCGATCAGCGAGAAATGCACATGCATGCCGCTTCCGGCCTGCGTGCCATAGGGCTTTGCCATGAACGTCGCGTCGAGATCGTTGGCGCGCGCCACGCCCTTGACGATCCGCTTGAGGAGCACCGCATAATCGGCAGCCTTCAGCGCGTCTGGCACGTGGTTGAGGTTGATCTCATACTGGCCCGGGCCGTTTTCCCGCAGTGTCGTATCGGCCGGTATCCCTTGCGCCCTCGCTGCAGAGGCGATGCCGTGGAAGACATTCTCGAAATCCTGCAGCTCGGAAATCGAGAGCACCTGTGTCTGGCCCGTATGCCAGCGGCCCTCGCGTGAATTCGGTGGCCGCACCGGGTCGATCGCCGACCGGATCGGGTCGATCAGGTAGAATTCCAGCTCCGTCGCCACGACCGGCGTCAGGCCGATCCGCTCGAAACCTTTGAGAACATTCGCCAGAACCTGGCGCGGATCGCCGTAAAATCCGGTCCCGTCCTGCTCGTTCATGCCCAGTAGAACCTGCGCCGTTGGCCGCTTCAGCCATGTCACGCGCGACAGTGTGTCGGCGATGGGAAAGCAGATGCCATCCGGATCACCGGTGCCCTCCGCAAGGCCCGCGGCATTGACGTCGCGTCCCCAGACGTCGAGCGCGTAGACCGAGCGCGGCATCGCCATGCCCTTCGAAAGCACGTCGAGCGCTCGTTCGCGCGGGATCCACTTGCCCCGCGGCACGCCGTTGACGTCGATCACGAAGGCTTCGAGAACCTCGATATCGGGATTGTCATCGAGAAAGGTCCGGGCTGTATCGATCGTATCCATGAAAACACCGGTAGCCCAGACTTTCTCCTGCCGCTAGACCAAATGAAGAAGAGGGTCAGACGTTAAACCGCTCCGGCCTGTAAGCGGATATGTCGATCCGGGTCTTTTCGCCCATCATCGCTTCCGCGATGACCTGACCCGTGACCGGACCGAGCGTCAGGCCGTGATGCGCATGGCCGAAGGCGAACCACAATCCGTCGTGACGCGGCGCCTTGCCGATGACAGGCATCATATCCGGCGTGCAGGGGCGGGCGCCCATCCAGGGCTCCTTGTCCAGCCGCTCGCCAAGCGGAAAGATCTCACGGGCGACCGCTTCGGCGCGGGCAAGCTGAACCGGTGTCTTCGGCGCATCGCGGCGCGCAAATTCGGCACCGGTCGTCAGCCGGATCCCCTGGTTCATCGGGGCCAGGAAATAGCCGCGCTCTGCATCCATCGTCCAGCCGTTGAGTTTCGCATTGCCCTTTGGCGCATAATGCATGTGGTAGCCGCGCTTGACGCCGACGAGGAAATTGTAGCCGAGCGGCTTGGTCACCGTGTCCGACCACGGACCAAGTGCGACGACGACATCCTTCGCCTCGACCACGCCTTCGCCGGCAATGATGCGCCAGCCGGTCGCGGTCTT
Organism: Rhizobium sp. Leaf306; assembly: GCF_001423425.1. Classification (GTDB taxonomy): domain Bacteria; phylum Pseudomonadota; class Alphaproteobacteria; order Rhizobiales; family Rhizobiaceae; genus Neorhizobium; species Neorhizobium soli. Next base: position 730,298 of record NZ_LMNX01000001.1, on the reverse strand, counting down.
CGAAAGGCTCTTTGCGTCACCCGTCAGCACCCGACCGCCAAGCTTTTCGAACAGCGCCACATAGGCACGCGTCAGCGCGAGCGGATCCTTGACCGCCCACGGGTCTTCCCATTTCAGCGCGCCGATGAAATCGTCGGAGAGATTGGGTTCCGCAACCGCAAGTTCCGCAGGCGTCAGAACCTTGAAGGAAAGGTCGTATTCGCGCTTCAGTCGGTCGGCTTCGCGCACCGTCTCGTCGAGCTTGGCCTGCGAGCGGAACACTTCCTGCCAGCCGTTCTTGGCAATCAGATCCTCGGCGCCCGCCTCGCGGATCAGTTCGTCATGGGTGGCGATCGAATGCTCGATCAGCGGCGCATAGGCGCGGGCGATCAGCTCATGCCTCGGCACATTGGAATGCCACCAGTATTTTGCCAGAAACGAGGAGACCGACGGCATCGCGCTCCAGTGAAAATGCGCGTCGATGCGGTTGTTCCTGGCATAGCGCAGGATCTGGGCGAACTGCTGGGGAAAGCTGTAGGGGACAACGCCCTCGCGCTGGATCAGGCCGGCATTGCCGTAGGAGGTTTCCATCCCGGGCTCCCTGCGGTCCACCAGGGCGACCGATTTTCCCCGTCGCGCCAATTGCAGAGCCGTCGAAACACCGATGATGCCGGCGCCGAGAACGATCACATCCGCTGCCATGATATTGAATCCATATGAGATAACTGAGCAGGTCACCATGACGCCGGGTTAGGCGCAGCGCAAATGAAAATTGCAGCGGCCGCCTGGATATCCAAGGGGTGAGGAGCGCTTGTGGAACTTGATCTAAATCAAATATAGCTTGACGCAACCAAGTTTGCGCTCCTAAGTCGATGACGCACTGACGGCCACCAGAACTTGCAGATGCACGCTTTGCAGACGCAATATCCTGCCGCGACCGCCGAATTTCTCTCTTGTCGCGCCCTCCGTCAGGGCTTCGGATTCATTCATGTCTGAAAAAGTCTCACATCGCGGGCTCGTCGTAGCCGCGATCATGGCAAGCATGGCGATGATCGCCATCGAAGCGACCATCGTCTCCACCGCCATGCCGCAGATCGCAGCCCAGCTCGGGCAGCTCAATCTCTACAGCTGGGTGTTTTCCGCTTTCCTCCTGTCGCAGACCGCGCTGACCGTCGTCTTCGGCAAGCTTTCCGATATCTACGGGCGAAAGCCGATCGTGCTGGCTGGCATCGCCGTCTTCCTGGTCGCCTCCATCCTCTGCGGATTTGCCTGGTCGATGCCGTCCATGATTGCCTTCAGACTGCTCCAGGGCATCGGCGCTGGCGCCATTCAGCCTGTCGCCATGACGGTGGTGGCCGATCTCTTTCCGGGCAGCCAGCGTGGAAAGGTTCAGGGCTATCTGGCCAGCGTCTGGGCGCTCTCGGCCGTGGTTGGCCCGCTGCTCGGCAGCGTCATCATCCATAACCTGCCTTGGGCCTGGATCTTCTGGATCAACGTGCCGGTAGGTCTCGCCGCTGCCGCAGCGTTCATCCTGTTCTACCACGAGGAAAAGCACACCCGGACGGTCTCGATCGATATCCTGGGCGCCGTGCTGTTTGCCGTCTCCATCTCGGCGCTGATGATTGGCCTCACGGTCTCCGAGACCGGATTGTCGACGTCCGCGATCGTCTCCTTCGTCCTGTTCGCCGTGTCGCTTGCGCTGTTCATCTGGCAGGAGCGCCGCGTCGAAGAACCGATGGTCGCGCCGGATCTCTGGCTCTACCGACCGATTGCGGCCGCCAACATCTCTGTCTTCTTCGCCTCCATGGCGATCATGGGGCTCACCACCTTCCTGCCCATGTATGTGCAGACCGTGCTCAACCAGTCGCCGCTGGTGGCGGGCTTTGCACTGACCATGCTTCTCTTGGGATGGCCGTGCGGCGCAACGATCGCTTCGCGGAACTTCACCCGGTTCGGGCTGCGGCCGATCATGCTGGTGGGCGCCGTGTTCGTCCCCGTGGGAACCTTCCTCCTGACCCTGCTGACGCCATCCAGTTCGGCGGTGCTTGCGGGTGCCGGCTCGCTCGTCATGGGCTTCGGCATGGGCCTTCTCAATATCGGCGCACTGATCCTCACCCAGGGAAGCGTCGCGGCCTCGCAACGCGGCAGTGCCACGGCGTCGAACGTGTTTTCCCGCAACCTCGGCAGCACGCTGGGCGCGGCGATTCTCGGGGCGGTTCTGAGCTGGGGCCTTGTCCATACGACCAGCGGACAGGCGATCACGACCGACCAGCTGCGTGCTCTCCTGAACGGAACCGGTCTCGTGAGTGGCGATGCCGAAGCGGTTCGCCTTGCGCTGCAGGACGGCCTGCACGCGACCTTCCTGACCATGCTCCTGTTTGCCGTCCTGATCGTGCCCGCTTGCCTGTTCGTGCCCCGCGATGCCGTCCACAAGGACGAGCCCGCGCCGGCCTGAACCTTGAAATCTGGCGCCAACATGCCCATTTCGCTGTGAACGGGGCCCTATCGGGACCGATATCGTCACAACGACTATTAAGGTGGGTGGCACGATGCAGCAGATGACAAAGACAATCCGGGACCTGACGATCGAGGAGCGCGAAGACGCGCTGATCACCATGGCGCACGCGCTTGAAGGCGCTGCCAGAGAAGCCCTGGTCGAAGGTAACCGCCAGTTCGCTGCGATCTCCGGCAACATGGCCGAAGCGATCTTCATCAACGCCGATCAGCTTGCACGCGATCACGTCGAGGAAGCCGAACAGGTTCTCGAACAGGCCGCCCAGATCATGGTCGAATATGAAGCTGAACACCCCTACCGGATCGTCAGCACCGCGATCCACTGAGGACGGCGGCACGGCGGGCGACGGGCAACCTTGCCCGCCTCCCGCATTCTCTCGCAGTGGAGAAGACGCCACCTGATGCGGCAAGCCTTCACTGGTCTCCTATACAAAACGTCTGACATTGAACGCCTGCAAATCCAACGTCGAGTTCCTCGGCGATGGCACAGATGGTAGCGTTGTGCTCCTTGGTGTCTGCGGGAATGGGAAAGAGCCAAAGGGCGGCGGCTCGTGGGCGGATGGCCGCAGACGGCCATAGTCCCGCATGAGCGCGAGTGTTCATCCCCTTTGGCTCTGCCACACATCGCCGAGCCACTCTGTTACATTCTTGATATGCAGATTGGCGATTTGAGAACGGAAAGTTCTCACGGTTTTCGTGTCGCCCCAGCTAAGATCAAGAACATGCAAAAAATCTCAAGCACTCCATCGAGCCTCTCAAGCCGCCTACAAAGCTGATTCAGAACGATGAATCTTCACCGGCGCTAAAATGCCGAGAGTTATCCCGTTCTGACCCCGCTTGACTCTTCTGTCGCGGCGGAACAGAAACAGAACACCAACATTCTTTGGGACATGAAGTCCTGTGCAACGCGAACCTTGAGGAGGGCCGTGAACGATGTCGCATGCCCCTGCCTCAAGGCTTGTCGAGGAACTGAGAGACCGGATTGCGCATCTGGAAGGCAGCGTGTCGCGCAAGGCGCTTGTGCTGCCCTTCGGGGTGCCTGACGTCGACGAGCGATTGCCGGGCGGGGGGCTTGCCTATGGCGCATTGCATGAAATTGCAGGTGGCGGGGCGGGTACAATCGACGGTGCCGCGGCCGCCCTGTTTGCGGCAGGTATTGCGGCGCGAGCCAAGGGAAAGGTTCTTTGGTGCCTGACCCGGCCGGATCTCTTTGCGCCGGCGCTGTCGCAGGCCGGGCTTCACCCCGATCGCGTCATCTATTGCGAAGCCGATAAGGAGGAGGACGTGCTTGCCTCGATGGAAGAGGGGCTGTCCTTCGGGGGATTGGCGGCCGTCGTCGGGGAACTGGTGAGGCTGCCGATGACCGCGTCGCGGCGTCTTCAACTGGCTGCCGAGAAGACGGGGACGCTCGGCCTGGTCGTCCGGCGCTGGCGACGGCAGACGGAGGCCTCCGACTACGGTCAGCCGACAGCGTCCACAACACGCTGGAGGATCAGCACCCTGCCGTCCGAGCCGCTTCCTGTCGCCGGCGTGGGACGGGCGAGGTGGCTGGCGGAATTGATGCGGATAAAGGCGGGGCAATGTGCCGAGTTTGAGTTAGGAGCCTGCGATGCCGAGGGTCGTGTCTGTTTACTTCCCCTATCTAGCAACGGATCGGATACGTCGACATGGCGAGGAAGCCGTGTCGGTTGACCAGCCGCTGGTCGTGATCTCGCGCAGCGGCTCGAAACGCTGGATATCGGCAGCCGATACGGCTGCCCGCAAGCTGGGCCTCAAAGTCGGCATGGCTGCCAGCAAGGCACAGGCGATGATTGGCAACCTTCATATGGTGGACGCCGATCCGGTTGCCGACGCCGCAGCCGTCGAGCGCCTGGCGCTATGGGCGCTTCGTCAATACAGCCCCGTCGTTGCCGTGGATGGAACGGATGGCATCGTCATGGATACCGAAGGTGCCGATCACCTTCAGGGTGGTGAAGAGCTGCTGATCTCCGGCGTTGTCAACGGTCTCCGCGGCAAGGGCCTGACGGCACGTGCCGCTGTCGCCGATACCTGGGGCGCGGCGCATGCACTGGCGCGACTGACGACGAACGAAACGACGGTGGTGCCGCGCGGTGATGTCACCAAGGCCGTGATCGGACTTCCAATCCACTGTCTGCGGCTTGCGGCAGATACGATCCAGGCATTGCGCATCCTGGGTATCGACACGGTAGGAGAGCTGTCGGCACTGCCGCGTGCGCCGTTGACACTGCGATTTGGTCCGGAGGTCGGACGCCGTCTCGATCAGCTCTTCGGCCGTCTTGCAGAACCCATCGATCCGTTGCGCACGCCGGATCTGGTCGAGGTGGCGCGCAATTTCCAGGAGCCCATCGGTGCGCCCGATACGATTGCAAAATACGTCCGCCGGCTGGTGGCGCAACTGACGGCAAAGCTGGAGGAGCGGGGGCTGGGCGTCCGGCGCTCCGATCTGATCATCCATCGCGTCGACAACACATGCCAGTGTCTTCGAGCAGGACTTGCCAAGCCCGTGCGTGATCCTGCCCGCCTGACAAAGCTTCTCTGTGACCGTATCGAAAAGATCGACCCGGGCTTCGGCATCGAGCGGATGGTGCTGGTGGCGGTCATGGCCGAGCCGCTGGAAATAAAGCAGGTCGCAAACGCGCTGGTAGAAGAGGCGGTGGTGGATGTGACGCCGCTTGTCGATATTCTCGGCAACCGGGGCCAGCGCCTTTACCGCATCACGCCGGTGGCCTCCGACGTTCCGGAACGATCTCTCCGGCGGATCGGACCGACGGCCGTCGAGACGGGTGCCGAGTGGGCAGCCAGGTGGCCGCGGCCGTCACGGCTGCTGGCTTATCCCGAAGAAATCGAAACCATGGCTGTCCTGCCCGACCAGCCGCCAGTCGTCGTCACTTGGCGCGGCAAGCGCCGCCGCATCGTTCGTGCCGATGGGCCCGAGCGCATCTTCGGCGAATGGTGGCTCCGGCCGCGCGAAATGCAGGCGGTGCGCGATTACTTCGTGGTCGAGGACGAGCACGGCGATCGGCTGTGGGTCTTCCGCGCCGGCGACGGCGTCGATGCAGGCACGGGGTCACACAAATGGTTCCTCCACGGCATCTTCGGGTGAGGCTTGAACTATGCGCTATGCCGAACTCCAGGTGACCACGCATTTCTCGTTCCTGCGCGGTGCAAGCTCCGCGGAAGAACTGTTTGCCACGGCCGCCGCACTGGGCATCGACGCCCTTGGTGTCGTCGACCGCAACTCGCTTGCCGGCATTGTCCGGGCCTGGGAGGCGGCTAAGACAACCGGGGTGCGCCTGGTGGTCGGCTGCCATCTCGACCTCACGGATGGCATGTCGCTGCTCGTCTACCCGACGGACCGGCTCGCCTATTCCAGGCTCACCCGGCTGCTGACGCTTGGCAAAAGCCGGGGCGGAAAGGCCAAGTGCGTTCTCGACCTTGCTGATGTCGAGGCCTATAGCGAGGGCCTCATCGCGATCCTCATTCCGGATGAGGCGGACGATATCTATGCGGGTCAGCTCCGCAAGGTGGCCGCAGTCTTTGGTGACCGCGCCTATGTCTCGCTCTGCCTGCGGCGGCGTCCGAACGACCGGCTGCGGTTGCATGATCTGTCGAACATGGCGCAGCGTCACAAGGTGAAGACGGTGGTGACCAACGATGTGCTCTTCCACGAGCCCGGCCGCCGACAGCTTCAGGACATCGTCACCTGCATCCGCAACCGCACCACCATCGACAGCGTCGGCTTTGACCGGGAGCGGCATGCTGACCGCTTCCTCAAGGCGCCGGAGGAGATGCACCGCTTGTTTGTCGACTATCCCGAAGCTCTCGCAAGAAGCCGCGAGATCGTCGAGCGTTGCCGTTTCGACATGAGCGAGCTGCAGTACCAGTATCCTGAAGAGGCAATTGTGCCAGGGCTCGACGCCCAGCAGTCGCTGGCCAAGTTCGCCTGGGAAGGTGCGGCGGCACGCTACCCGGAAGGCATTCCCGACAAGGTCCGCAAGGCGATCCTGCACGAACTCGACCTGATCCGGAAGATGAACTACGCTGCGTACTTCCTCACCGTCTTTTCCATCGTCCGCTTTGCCCGCTCCAGGAACATCCTCTGTCAGGGCAGAGGGTCAGCTGCCAACTCCGCCGTCTGCTATTGCCTCGGGATCACCAGCATCAACCCGGAAACAGGAGACCTCCTGTTCGAGCGCTTCGTTTCGATGGAGCGTAACGAGCCGCCGGATATCGACGTCGACTTCGAGCATAACCGGCGCGAGGAGGTCATCCAGTGGATATACGAAACCTATGGCCGCTCGCGCTCCGCCCTCTGCTCCACTGTCACCCGCTACCGAACCAAGGGTGCGCTACGCGATGTGGGCAAGGCGCTCGGCCTGCCCGAAGACCTGATCGGTCAACTGACCTCCGGCGTCTGGGGCTGGTCGAAGGATGGCATCGGCGAAAAGCAGCTTAAAGAAAACAACATGAACGCGTCCGACTACCGGCTGCGTCTGGCGCTCGACCTTGCCTCGCAGCTCATGGGAGCGCCGCGCCATTTGGGCCAGCATCCAGGCGGCTTCGTGCTGACGCAGGACAGGCTGGATGATCTTGTCCCCATCGAGCCCGCCGCCATGGATGACCGCCAGGTGGTGGAATGGGACAAGGACGATATCGACGCGTTGAAGTTCATGAAGGTGGATGTGCTGGCGCTTGGCATGCTGTCCTGCATGGCCCGCTCCTTCGAGCTGCTGGCGGAGTACAAGAACGAGGCCATGGGTCTGGCAGACGTTCCGCAGGAGGATCCGAAGACCTACGCGATGATCCGCAAGGCGGATACGCTTGGTACCTTCCAGATCGAAAGCCGCGCCCAGATGGCGATGCTGCCAAGGCTCAAGCCACGCACCTTCTATGATCTCGTGGTTCAGGTCGCCATCGTCCGCCCTGGCCCGATCCAGGGCGACATGGTGCATCCCTATCTGCGTCGGCGGGAGGGCAAGGAGAAGGTGGAGTATCCAACGCCGGAGCTCGAGGCGGTGCTTGGCAAGACGCTCGGCGTCCCGCTCTTCCAGGAGAGCGCCATGAAGGTTGCCATGGTCTGTGCGGGTTTCAGTGCAGGCGAGGCGGACCAGCTGCGTCGGGCCATGGCGACTTTCAAGTTTACGGGCGGCGTGTCGAGGTTCAAGGAGAAGCTCGTCAACGGCATGGTCAAGAACGGCTACTCTCAAGACTTCGCGGAGCGGACGTTCAGCCAGCTGGAAGGCTTCGGCTCCTATGGCTTTCCGGAAAGCCATGCAGCTTCGTTCGCCCTCATCGCCTATGCCAGTTCCTGGATGAAGTGCCATCATCCGGATATCTTCTGCGCCGCTCTCCTCAACTCCCAGCCCATGGGGTTCTATAGCGTTGCCCAGATCGTCACCGATGCCCGCAACCACGGGGTGGAGGTCCGGCCTGTCTGTGTCAATCGGTCTCGCTGGGACTGCACGATGGAGGAGACCGGAAGGCCCGGCCGCTTTGCGGTTCGGCTCGGTATGCGCATGGTAAAGGGGCTGCCGCTGAATAATGCTGCCAGAATTGTTCTTGCCCGTGTTGACCAGCCTTTCGAGAGTGCCGACGACATGTGGCGGCGATCCGGCGTGCCGACAGCGTCGCTGGTCAAGCTGGCAGAGGCCGATGCCTTCCTACCGTCGTTGAAGCTGGAACGGCGTCAAGCGCTCTGGGACATCAAGGCGCTGCGCGACGAGCCGCTGGAACTATGGGCGGCAGCCGCAAAGCGTGAAGCAAGGGTCGTTGCCGAGATGCAGGAACCCGACGTGTCGCTCAAGTCGATGAAAGAGGGCAGGGAAGTCGTTGAGGACTATTCCCATACGGGCCTCAGCTTGAGGTCGCATCCTGTGTCTTTCCTGCGTCCGGAACTGAAGAAAAAGCGGATCGTCACCTGCGCCGAAGCGATGGGTGAGCGCGACGGCCGCTGGCTCTGGACGGCGGGCCTCGTCCTCGTGCGTCAGAAGCCTGGTAGCGCCAAAGGCGTGATGTTCCTGACGCTCGAAGATGAGACGGGCGTCGTCAATGCCGTCGTCTGGCCCTCGCTATTCGAGAAGCAGCGCCGGATCGTCATGTCGGCTTCGATGATGGCGATCCATGGCAGGATACAGCGCGAAGGCGAGGTCGTGCATCTGGTCGCCCAGCGCCTGTTCGACTTTTCCGGCGATCTCTCCAGTCTCGGCGAGCTTGGCGGCGACTTCCCCTTGCCGTACGGCCGTGGCGACGGAGCCAAACATGGCAGCGGGCCTGATCCCCGCGACAATCCGAAGCCTGTCATCCCGACGCGCGACATCTATATCCCGGATCTCCACATCGACACGCTCAAGGTCAAGTCGAGAAACTTCCATTGACCGGCAAGGATGTCAAAGACAGCGTTGTTGATATTGCTCTCAAGTCTGTCCCGTTTTGCCTGTGCTCCAGCCGGTTACGGCTTCCCTCACAGGGTTGGAGCGGCGGGTTGCGTATCCGCACGAATTCGTCCGTGTCATCCATTCCATTCCATTCCATTCCATTCCATTCCATGACTGACTGCGGACGTTGATAGCGTCGGCGCTATGCCCGCTTGACAGCGTAGACCAGGCGCATGCGGGAGAGGGCGCATGCTCACGATATGTCTTTTTGATGGATCAAAGTCAGCCCTCCGGTGTTGTTGAAGACAGAACGGATTATGGGATGACCGTTCTCCGGAGGCCCGCTATCGTGAAATCACGTATCGAAGTCGTCAATGCCGTGACGGATGTTTTAAGACGGTTGCGGGTCAGGCCGCCATCGCAGGTCAAGTTCGGGACGATCGCGAACACGCCCGCGACTACCGGATATTCAAGAAACGAACTTCTGAACGCGCTCTACGCCCTGGAACATGAAGGCGTCATAGCATTGCACCATGACAACAGCTTCAGCGTCTTGAAATCATCGACCTTGATCTAGCTTCCGGCAGAGCCGACACGCTTGAAACACGATGCGCGTTGGAAATTCGACATCGTCTGTTTCTCGTGCCGGCAGCCTATCGGATCAGCATGCGATCTGGTGTTCTATTTTTCTCTCGAAGAACCATTCTTCGAATGCGGCTGGCGACAGCGGCTTTGCAAAAAGATACCCCTGCGCTTCATCACAACCCATCTTGCTCAAAGCCTCGGCCGCCTCGGTCGTCTCCACCCCTTCCGCCACGACCTGGTAGCCCAGGTCGTGCGACAGCTGGATCATCGATCTGACGAGATTGGTTTCGCGAAAGCCATCATCCATGCTGCGGATAAAGGATTGATCGATCTTGACCACGGTGGTCGGCAAGGTCTGGAGATAGGACAGGCTGCTGTAGCCCGTGCCGAAGTCGTCGATCGATAGTCGGACCCCGCCATCGGAAAGCGCCTGCAACTTCGCCAGCGCGTTTGCCGCGTCCTTCATGATCGCGCTTTCGGTGACCTCCAGCTCCAGCATCGCCGGCCGGATACCATGTCTCAAGAGGGACAGTTGCACCCGTTGGACAAAGTCCGGTTCATCGAGGTTTGCCGCCGAGATATTGACCGATACCGGAACGATTACCCCCCTGGATTTCAGGTTGCCGGCTTCGCGCAGAGCGGCATCCAGAACCCACGCGGTCATCTTGCCTATATGTGGAGACTGCTCGATGATGGGAGCGAATTCGCCGGGGGAGATGGCTCCCAGTTCCGGATGGAGCCAGCGCAGGAGGACTTCTGCTCCGACGCAATGGCCATCCGGCAAACTGACACGCGGCTGGAACACGATCGATAGCTGATCGCTGCCTTGAAGGGCGTTGTCGAAATCCTGCAGCAGACGGAAACTCCGCTGGTAGCGATCGTCACTGGCCTGTGAAAAGACCGCGACATGTGTCGCTGTCAGACGAGCGTCCTGCGCTGCGCTGCTCATGGCACGCAGGAAATCCGACGGCGTGGTGTCGGGTTTGAGCGGCGCGACGCCGATTGCCGGCGTCATCAGAAATCTGAGGTCCGACTCGTCGTCCAGGTCACCCAGCAGCTGTCTGAGGTAAACCATGCAGTCGAGGCCTGCGATATTTCTGTCCCTTATGAACGCAAACTGCGTCGTGGAGACGTGATAAAGTGTTGTTTTGCCGCCAACGATCGCTCTGAGCCGCTGTGCGGCATCGCGCACTTTCGCATCGATTTCGGCTGTTCCCATCACGCGGGAAAGGTCGTCAAGCTGCCGCGTCTCGGCAAGATCGATCAGGACACCGGTATAGGCCGTCCGCCAGGCCGGTCCTCTGAGAAGGTCGCTCACGTCCTCGGAAAACTGGGTACGATTGGGAAGCCCGCTGACCGGTTCGATCCTGCCATACGCATGTTGCAGTTCGATCTGGGCCATCACCATTGCCGCAAGGTCCTGGAGACTGGCAATCTCGTTTTCGGTGGTCTCACGCGGCTCGGCTCCAAGGACACACAAGGCGCCGAGACAATGCCCCTCGCGCGTCGTGAGCGGTGCTCCCGCGTAAAAACGCACACCTGTCTTTGCAAGGACACTGTCGTGGTAGTGCGCATCCTTGGACAGGTCCGGAACGACGAGAAGTTCGGTACTCTCGGCCACTGCCGCACAGGGCGCCTTGTCTCGTGGAATAGACTGGTGCTCCACCCCGACACGCGCCTTGAACCACTGCCTGTCGGAATCGGTTAGCGATATGGCCGCGATCGGCAGGTCGAATATCTGGCTCGCCATGCGCGTGATACGGTCGAAGCTCTCACTTGCTGGCGTATCGAGCAATTTCAAAGAGTGCAGAGCGGCGAGACGGATTTCCTCATTGGTTTTCATGTAATATCTCAGTCGTAATGTCTTTTCGGGATAAAGTTGGGACGGCGTTTAAATTGACATTCTCACAAGGTTGCGGCCTGACGCCTTTGCCTCGTACAGACGGCGATCTGCCGTCTTGAACAGTTCTTCGTAACTGGTGTTTTCGCGGAAGGTGGCCCCGCCGATGCTGACCGACAGCAGCCCTTCGCCAACGTCCCTGGGGAAGGGCAGTGCGCGGATCCTCTGTCTTATCAGCTCGGCCGTGCGCGACGCCGTGTCATCGACAACAGCCGGCAGGAAGACGGCGAACTCTTCGCCGCCGACGCGTCCGACAAGATCTGCCGGCGACAGAGTTTCCTTGATAGCCCCAGCAATCAACTTCAGGGCCTGGTCACCCGCCTGATGCCCGTGACTGTCATTGATTGCCTTGAAATGATCCGCATCAACGATCAGAAACGATCCCGTTTGCGGAAGCGATCCCGCCCGCGCTCTTTCCAGATAGGCTTCGACCAGCATTTCGAATGCACCGCGGCTAAGCACGGCGGTAAGACTGTCTGTCGAAGCAAGCCGCTGCAGCTCCACCTTGGCCACGGCGAGTTGCCGGATCTTCTCCAGCAGAAAGTAAAAGAAAGGCCCGCCGATCAGGGTCGGGAGCAGGATGTCTGTCGCGAGTGCGCGACGAAAATGATCCTGCGACATCTCCGCGAAATTAAACGAGTCCGCCAATACTGCGGCGACAACGCAAAGAGCTGTGCCAAGCAGTGTTCCTGCAAACACACGCAGTCTCGAAGTCTCTTGACGGATAAGGTGGACGAACGGCAATGCTGTACCCTAGATTCAGACCTTCTGAATTAGCATCTGCCTATTAAGAAAAGCGCTATATCAAACACTCAAATCGTCTCGATTTGGTACGTAGATACCCGTACATGTGGGGCTTGTTCCATGCGCGGCAAATTCGGATTATCGACAGTGAGATCTGCTCGGGTCATGACCGGTTGAACTGCTCACGGAGTTTGCTGGCAATAGGCTCTTTTCGAAGTTGCGCTAGGACATTGTTCCCAATTGCCGGACGGTCTCTCGGGCAGTCGTCGCGTGGACGAGTTGAAGCTGCGAAGTAATACCGAGAAATGACGCGCAACCAAACGCGACACCATTGGCGCTGAGAGTTTTGAAACGACCGCGATTGTTGTCGGGGAGAATTGGCTGGGGAACCTGGATTCGAACCAAGATTAACGGAGTCAGAGTCCGTCGTTCTACCGTTGAACTATTCCCCAGCAGGAAAAGCCTTGTGGCTCATCGGTGTGCGGCGCTTATAACCAAACACTTGGCGCTTGCAAATACCCTTTGTGAAAAAAAATCGACATCATTTTTGGTCCTGCTTGCCGCGCCCTAAAAAGCCGTTGGCGAATGCGCCTGAGGCTGTTATCTTCAGGTCAACGAAACGATCAGACGCCAGCTGCATGCTTCAAAGTGTTGCGCGGCGAGATGGACTTATAAAGTGATGAACCCCGATAGCGGCGGAAAGCCGCCGGAAGGCGGGGCGTCGGCGGAACTGCGCAGGGATGTCAAGAACTCCCGGCGCCGCAAGGCGAAGCGAAACGGCAAAGACCGTGACGCGGCGTTGATGGCGCACGCAAGCCCGGCTGAAAAGGCCGGCCAGGCCGGACGCTCGCACGGCATGAAACCGGATGGTGGCACGTCCGACGGAGGGCGGCCAGAGCCGGGCTCACCGCATCCGCGCAAGCGCAAGCGCCGTCGCTCCCGTTCGCGCTCCGCGGTCACGGAGAACTCCGCACATGCGCCGAATCCATCTGCGGAGAGTGGCGATCGACCGATTGGTGCTGATGCGTCGGCGGGCGAAGGCTTGCGCGGTGACGCGAAGCCGGTCGGAAAGCAGCCGCGCCAGCAGGGCCCGCAGCAGGATCGCAATCAGAGCCGCAAGAAGAAGCGTGCCGGTCGGGGCCCGCAGGGTCGGCCGCTGACGCAGGCCAAGCAGGGACCGCTCGTCACCGCCAAGACGGTTTCGGCCGCAGGCCACGCCGGTTATGCGGCGCTCGGGCATGAAATCCATGGTTCTCCCGGCGCCGACAAGTTCGCAGGCTTCCGCGACGAACTCTATGCAGCCCTTGATCTCGGCACCAACAATTGCCGTCTCCTGATCGCCCAGCCGACGCGGCCGGGCCAGTTCCGGGTCATCGACGCGTTTTCGCGCATTGTCCGTCTGGGCGAGGGGCTGGCTGCAAGCGGTCGCCTGTCGACGGAAGCGATGGATCGCGCCGTCGATGCCTTGCGCGTGTGCGCGTCGAAACTTGCGCACCGGCCGATCCGCCGCATGCGGCTGATTGCCACCGAAGCCTGCCGCGCTGCCGAAAACGGCGAGGCATTTCTGGCGCGGGTCACTGAGGAAACCGGGCTCGAGCTCGAAATCATCGATCGCGAAACCGAGGCGCGGCTTGCCGTGTCCGGCTGCTCGTCGCTGGTCGGTCGCGAGGCCCGCTCCGTCGTGCTGTTTGATATCGGCGGCGGTTCGTCTGAAATCGCGGTCATCCGCATCGGCGACAGCCGCTCGTCGCGGCTCGCCAACCACATTACCCACTGGACCTCGCTGCCGGTCGGCGTCGTGACGCTGTCGGAACGCCATGGCGGCCGTGATGTCACGCCGGCCGTCTTTGCCGGCATGGTCGATGAGGTCGAGGGCATGCTGTCGAAGTTCGATTGCCCGCCGATCGGTTCCCCGCACCAGCAGGGTGCCGAGGACTTTCATCTGATCGGCACATCCGGCACGGTCACCACGCTTGCCGGCGTCCATCTCGATCTGCCACGCTACGATCGCCGCAAGGTCGATGGTCTCTGGCTGTCGGATTCCGAGGTTTCCGCCATGCAGGCAAAGCTCCTCTCATGGGATTTCGCCGGCCGTGCCGCCAATGCCTGCATCGGTCCTGACAGGGCCGATCTGGTTCTTGCCGGCTGCGCCATCCTCGAAGCGATCCGCCGCCGCTGGCCGAGCCAGCGCATGCGGGTTGCCGATCGCGGGCTGCGCGAAGGTCTTTTGACGGATATGATGGCTGATGACGGTGTCTGGCGCCGCGGCAGGGGACGAAGGTTCGGCCAGGGGTCAGGCAACGGTTCAGGCCAGGGCCACCATCAGACGAATAATTCAGGCCACGGGCAGACGCAGGAAACGGGACGCAAGCAATGACGAAACCATCCGTTGGCGGCAACCGCACCGGTCGCAAGCTTGGCCAGAAGGTCAAGAAGGGCAAGCTGAAGGCGTCTTCACGCCGCTGGCTGGAGCGCCATATCAACGATCCCTATGTCCAGCGCGCCAAGCTCGAAGGCTATCGCGCTCGGGCGGCGTTCAAGCTTCTGGAGATTGATGAGAAGCACCAGTTGCTGAAAGGCGCGCGCCGCATCATCGATCTGGGTGCAGCCCCCGGCAGCTGGTCGCAGATCGCCGCCAAGGTCACTGAGTCCAGCGATGACGATATGCGCGTCGCGGCGATCGATTTTCTTGAAATGGCGCCGCTTGCCGGCGTGAAGATCCTGCAGCTCGACTTTCTCGATGACGACGCGCCGCGCCAGCTGATGGAAGCGATCGGCGGCACGCCGGATGTCGTCCTGTCCGACATGGCGGCACCGACCACCGGCCACCACCGTACAGACCATCTGCGCACCATGCATCTGTGTGAAGTCGCCGCGCATTTTGCCGTCTCGGTTCTGGGCGAGGGTGGCCATTTCTTGGCAAAGACCTTCCAAGGCGGCACCGAGAAGGACCTTCTCGATATGCTCAAGAAGAACTTCAAGCAGGTCATCCATATCAAGCCCGGCTCGTCGCGCCAGGAATCGGTGGAAATGTTCCTGCTTGCAAAACACTTCAAAGGCCAGGCCCACAGGCTTGCCAACGAAGCGGGCGGCGAACATTCCGGCGATGGTGCAGCGGACGAAGCACAGGATGATCCGCGGGAACAGGCGGGCGACGAGGGCTTCGGCCGGGACTGAGTTTACTCGCCGGCTCCCGGTGTAGGCTCTACCTGTCCGACGCGCACTCCGCGCCGGTGTCCCGATACGTCGGCGCCGGTCATCGGGTCGAGCTTGAGGATCGGGATCACCGCAAACACCGAAACAGCGGCGACTATAAAGAACGCGAGATGGAAATCCGCGAGCGCCAGCTGGCTGCCGGAAAATGTCGACGACATCTCCAGAATGAAGGCTGCAAACGCGACGCCGAGTGCCAGGCTCACCTGTTGCAGGAATGAGGCCATGGACGTCGCTTGGCTCGCCTGCTGGTCCGTAATCTCCGAATAGCCGAGAGCATTGGCACCTGTGAAAAACAGGGAGCGGAATAGCCCTGCCGCGAGCAGTGCGCCGATGATCACGATATGGGGTGTGTCCGGGGTGAAAAACCCGTTGACCGCCGTCGATGCTGCGCCAAGGATGCCGGCAAAGATCAGCGCGGTTCGAAAGCCTGTCATCGCGAACACCCGCCTTGCAAGGAACTTAACCGTCAGCGCACCGATCGCGCCGGCGAAGGTGATGAGGCCGGACTGAAACGGATTGAGGCCGAAACCCAGCTGCAGCATCAGCGGCATCAGGAAGGGGATCGCCCCGGTCGCGATGCGAAACATCGTGCCGCCGGTGGTGGAGGCACGGAAAGCCCGGTCGTTGAAGATCGTGAGGTTTAGCACCGGAAACGGATGCCGCTTGGCATGGAAATAATAGAGAATGCAGGCGGCAAAGCCGGCAAACGTGGCCGTGATGCCGACGACCGGCGGCAGCGCCGGCAGGCCGATCACCGACAGGCCGAAGACGACGCCTGATGCCGCGACCGAGGTCAGCAGAAAGCCGAACCAGTCCATCTTTGGTGTTTCCACCGGCGGCACGTGCGGCAGGTAGATGCCGGTCAGGATCACGCCGGCGATGCCGATCGGCACGTTGATGATGAAGATCCAGTGCCAGGAAAAATAGGTGGTGATGAAACCGCCGATCGGCGGCCCGGTCAAAGGCCCGACCAGCGCCGGGATCGTCAGAAGCGCCATGGCGGAAACAAGTTCGCTTCGCTTCGTCGTCCGCAGCAGCACGAGACGGCCGACCGGCGTCATCATTGCACCGCCCATGCCCTGCAGAAAGCGCGACATCACGAACTGCAGCAGTGACTCGGAGATTGCGCAGAGGATCGAGCCCACAATGAAGACGCAGATTGCCAGGCGAAAGATCTTCTTTGCCCCGAATTTGTCGGACATCCAGCCACTCAGCGGAATGAACATTGCAAGCGCCACCATGTAGGATGTCAGCGCCAGTTTCAGCGTGATCGGGCTGACCCCGAGATCGGCGGCGATGGTGGGAAGTGCGGTGGCGATGACGGTCGAATCCATCTGCTCCATGAACAGAGCGACGGCCAGAATAAGCGGAATGATGCGGTTCATGGGGAGGGCCTGCGATACGCGACGCACTTCAACGTCCCCGCTCTAGACCTGTTCCGGCATGAAGCCAATTGCACAATGTCAATTTCCGGGAGACCATGTCACGTCTGCGTGAGGCTTGTTTCCCTTTGCCTGTCGCCTGTTATCTATTCGTGTGCGGGGCTTGGGCATTTTCAGTGCACCCCCGAAAGCTTTCAAACGGAGGGATGAGATCATGACGTTCAAGGACGAACCAAAGGGCATGGAACGCCGCACGCTGCTGGGAAGTGCCGGACTGGCCGTCCTCGCGGCGCCGGCTATATGGAGTGGCCAGGCGCTGATGAGCAGCAAAGCGCTGGCACAGGAGAAGAAATTGGCAATCGATCGCGTAACCCCTCCCGACATTCATAAATTCAAGCTCGGTAGCTTCGATGTTCTCGTGGTGAAGGATGGTTCCCGCGCCTCCGGCACTCCGAACGAGACGTTTGGAACCAACCAGTCGGCCGAGACCGTCAGCGCGCTTCTGGCAGACAACTTTCTGCCGACCGATCAGTTCGTCAACGGCTTTTCCCCGACGCTCATTGATACCGGCAGCGACGTCATCCTGTTCGATACGGGCTTCGGCCAGTCAGGTCATTCCATGGGTGCCGGCCGTCTGGTCGAAGGCATGGCGTCTGCCGGCTATATGCCGGGCGATGTCACGAAAGTGGTCCTGACCCATCTTCACGGCGACCATATCGGCGGCCTGATGGAAGACGGCAAGCCGGCTTTCCCCAAGGCGACCTATATCACCGGTCAGACGGAATATGATTTCTGGGTCGACGGTGCCCGAGCCGGAACACCCGCTGAAGGCAATCAGAAGTCCGTGCTCGCCAATGTGAAGCCGCTGGCGGACAAGATGACCTTCATCGGAGAGGGCGACGACGTCGCACCCGGCATAACCGGCATGCTCGCACCCGGCCACACGCCCGGCATGATGATCTTCAACGTGGAATCGCAGGGCAAGCGCCTGATCCTCACGGCCGATACCGCCAACCACTTCGTCCTGTCGCTGCAGCGCCCGGACTGGGAGGTCAAGTTCGACATGGACAAGGCCAAGGCCGCCGCAACCCGCAAGCGCGTGTTCGACATGATCGCCACCGACAAGGTCGCCTTCCTCGGCTACCACATGCCGTTCCCGGCCGTCGGCTACGCCGAAAAGCAGGAAACCGGCTACCGCTTCGTGCCGAAGAGCTACCAGTTCGATATCTGAGGAATATTGACGCGGCAAATTCACAGCTATGCAAACCCGGAGGGACTGCCTCCGGGTTTTAAATGTTCCCTTCCTGTCATTATCGTGTTACCAGCCCTCGCCAACTTCCAAGCAATTGTTGCCGGAACGTCGGGACGTATTCACGGTCCTGAGCGGTCCCGCATTTTTAAGATCGAAGGAATTGGCAATGGCTCGTATTATAGAAACGCCGACCGGTCTCGACGCCCTCACATTCGATGACGTGCTGCTGCAGCCGGGGCATTCCGAAGTCCTGCCGGGCCAGACCAGCGTCGCCACGCGCATTGCCACTGATTTCGAGCTGAACATTCCGATCATCTCGTCGGCGATGGACACCGTCACCGAAAGCCGTCTCGCCATCGCGATGGCGCAGGCCGGTGGTCTTGGCGTCATCCACAAGAACCTGACGCCGGTCGAGCAGGCCGAACAGGTCCGCCAGGTGAAGAAGTTCGAAAGCGGCATGGTCGTCAACCCGGTCACGATCGGCCCCGATGCGACGCTTGCCGATGCGCTGGCCCTGATGAAGACCTTCCACATCTCCGGCATTCCGGTCGTCGAAGCCTCGGGCCGTCTGGTCGGCATCCTGACCAACCGCGACGTGCGCTTCGCCTCGGATCCGGCCCAGAAGATCCACGAGCTGATGACCCATCAGGGCCTCATCACCGTCAAGGAAAACGTCGATCAGCAGGAGGCCAAGCGCCTGCTGCATACCAACCGCATCGAAAAGCTGCTGGTTATCGATGGCGAAGGCCGCTGCGTTGGTCTGATCACCGTCAAGGATATCGAAAAGTCGCAGCTCAACCCGCATGCCTCCAAGGACATGCAGGGCCGCCTGCGCGCCGCTGCCGCGATCGGCGTCGGTGACGATGGTTTCGAGCGTGCCGAGCGGCTGATCGAAGCCGGCGTCGATCTTCTGGTCGTCGATACCGCGCATGGCCATTCGGCCCGCGTTCTCGAAGCCGTTACCCGCGTCAAGAAGCTGTCCAACCATGTCCGCGTCATGGCCGGCAACGTTGCCACCGCAAGCGGCACCAAGGCGCTGATCGATGCGGGCGCAGACGCCGTCAAGGTCGGTATCGGCCCGGGCTCGATCTGCACCACCCGTATCGTCGCCGGCGTCGGCGTTCCCCAGCTTGCCGCCATCATGTCGGCGGTCGAAGCAGCACAGGCGCAGGACATTCCGGTCATTGCCGATGGCGGCATCAAGTTCTCCGGCGACGTCGCCAAGGCGATCGCATCCGGCGCGTCGGCCGTGATGATCGGCTCGCTGCTCGCCGGCACCGATGAAAGCCCGGGCGAAGTCTATCTCTACCAGGGCCGCTCGTTCAAAGCCTATCGCGGCATGGGTTCCGTCGGTGCCATGGCCCGCGGTTCCGCCGACCGTTACTTCCAGGCGGAAGTCCGCGACACGCTGAAGCTGGTGCCGGAAGGCATCGAAGGCCAGGTACCCTACAAGGGTCCGGTGTCCGGCGTCATCCATCAGCTCGCAGGCGGCCTGAAAGCTGCCATGGGCTATGTCGGCGGCAAGGACATCAAGGACTTCCAGGAGAAGGCGACCTTCGTTCGCATCTCCGGTGCTGGCCTGCGCGAAAGCCATCCGCATGACGTGACGATCACCCGCGAAAGCCCGAACTATCCGGGCTCCGGCGCCTGAACGTAGCGACGTCCAAAACAACAGGGCCGGGCATAGTAGCCCGGCCCTTTTTATTTCGTGCCCCCAGTATCCGCCAGCACAAATTTTGATATCTTCTCGTCGTCGATAGAGATCGACTTAAGGGGAGACTTTCGTGAAGAGAACAGTTCTTGCTGCGGTGCTTCTGGGCGCCGCTTTCATTGCGCCTGCCCAGGCGCAGACCGTCAAGGCCGGCGCGTACACGGTTGAGGGCACCAATCTCGACGGATCCGCCTATGACGGCACCGCCACCATCAAGCTGACCAGCGAGACGACCTGTGCCATCGTCTGGAAGACGGGTTCGGGCAAGAAGGCCACGTCGAACGGCATCTGCATGCTCTATGAGAACGCTTTTGCCGCAGGCTACGTGCTGGATGGCGAAGTTGGCCTCGTCGTCTATGAGGTGCGCGATGATGGCGTGCTGGAAGGTGCCTGGACGATTTCCGGCCAGGACGGATCCGGCACCGAAACCCTGACGCCGCGGTAGTCCAAGTCTGTGTAAGGAGGGCCGTCGGCCCGTTGTCGGCGGCCTTTGCTTCGTCTATGCATTCTTATGACGACAGGAGGATCAATGCTTTCCACCAATGCAACGCTCTGGCCGATGATCGCGCATGTCGCGCTCGTCTTCTGTCTCTACTGGATGCTGTCGAAGAAACGCGTTGCCGCCGTAAGGTCGGGCCGCGTCGAGGTAGCGCAGTTTCGCGAGAACCTGCAGGAACCGGCGGAAAGCCTGCTGGTTCACAACAACATCAAGAACCAGTTCGAACTGCCGGTGCTGTTTCACGTCGTCTGCCTGGTGCTTTATGCATCGACCGCAGACAATTGGGGCACGGTGGCGCTCTCCTGGCTCTTCGTCGCCTCCCGCTATGCCCATGCCTATGTGCATGTGACCAGCAATCGCCTGCGCTATCGCCGGCCGCTGTTTATGCTCGGCTTTTTCACGCTGGGCGCGCTCTGGGTCTGGCAGGCCGTGTGGCTTGCCCTCAACTGAGGGCAGGCGGCGTTCTTGTCTGCATTACCAGCCGGGCATCACCGAACCGCGCGAACGCACCATGCGCGGAAACGCCTTGGTGTCGGCATCGAGATCGTCAGGCACCACGGCCGGCGAGATATTGTCGAGGCAGGCGGTGATATGGTCGGTGATGGCGTTCATCAGCGACGGTGAGACCCCCGGCCGCTTCATCAGGCCGATCTGCACGGGTGGCAGGGGCGGAAAACCGTCGGCAGCCGTCAGAACCTTCATGCCGGGCCGCAGCGCCGATTCCGGCAGCACGGAAACAGCCATGCCGGCAAGCACGGCCGCCGCAACCACGGTCGAAGACCAGCTGGTAAACAGGATCTGATATTCGCGGCCTGACGCATCCAGCGCCGAACAGGAAAGCTGCCGCCAGAGGCAATCGCGCCGACCGACCGCAAGCGGCACCGGCGCGTCGTCCTTCAGCGTGTGGTTGGCCGATCCGACCCAGCACAGAGGCTCGGTGCGAACGACATCTGATATCCGCTGCCGCGGGTTGTGCGTGACCAGCGCGATATCCAGCTCTCCGCGCGCCATCTTCTCGGCAAGGCTGACCGAGGGTTCGCAGACGATGTAGAGCTCCACATTGGGATGCGTCTTCGCAAACCGTCCGATGATTTCAGGCATGTAGCGGTCGGCGTAATCGTCCGGCGTGCCGATCCGGATCGAACCTTCCAGGCGGTTGTCGTCGAAGGCGGCGATCGCCTCGTTGTTGAGCCTGATGATGCGCCTTGCGTAATTCATCAGCTTTTCGCCCTCGGCCGTCACCCGGTTGCCGCGCCCGTCCTTGGCAAACAGCTGCTTGCCGATCCGTTCTTCCAGCCGGCGCATCTGCATGGACACCGCCGACTGGGTCTTGAACACCCGATCGGCCGCCTTGGTGAAACTGCCGGTGTCGATGATGGCGATGAACGTGTGTAGCTGATCGATGTCGAGCGGTGCGGACATGCAGGCCTCCAGATGAACGTCATTCATAAGAGCGATTGATGCATATCATTAGAAACATTCGTTGGACTGATCAATAGATTTTCCCGCATAAACACGATGCAAAATCAGAACCAGCGAAGGCCTCCTCCCGGATGCCTTCACAAAGGGCAACCTTTCCGCAAAGCCGTTGTGGAAGGGGTGAGCCTCTCCGTGCCTTACGAAAGGATGATCCGATGAGCACGACCAACTACGGAACCGAACTGAAGCTTTACCGTGCAGCAGCGAAGACCAGCTTTGCAGCGCAGATCATGCTTCGAACGAAATCCGTATGGCGCGCTCTTCGAAATCGCTTCGAGGCCAATTCCCTTCACGACCTCGACGATTACCAGCTCGAAGATATCGGCATTACACGCCACGATGTGGTGAAGGCGCTCGATCGTTCGGGCGTTCTGGATGACCCGTCGCGGCTTCTGACGCGTGCCGCCCGCGAGCATGCGCGTACACGCTTCAAGCGGCTCTAGCGAGCCTCAAGTTTCCCCGCAGGGCGATTGCCAATAGCCCTGCCTTTGCCCGGCCGGTTTATCCGCGCCGGGCTTTTTCGTTCAAGTGACTTTTTCGTTCAGGGCTTGGCCGCTTTTCCAGTGCCGAAGTAACCGTCGAACATCGTCTCCAGGCTCTTCTGGTAGCCTTTATTCGCCTCGACGCCGCTGTCGAACATCCGGTTGACGAGATCCGCATAGGTTTGGGCAGCGCCCGGAGCGGTGGCGGAAGGCTGCGGCTGCTCTGGCTTTTCCAGGCCCCACATCGCCCGCATCGCCTGTGCAAAGGGATTGTCCAAGGGATTGCTCGTCGCGTCCGGATTCGGTGCCGCCTTGTCAAAACCCATCGCGGTCATCCACTGCTTCTGCATCGTCTCCAGCGCCGGGCCGAACGTATCGCCGCCGGCCGGAAACTGGGTCGCGAAAGGCGCCCCCATCTGCCCTGTAAACTGTTTGAAGAAGCCGCCCATCAGCGTATTGGCCATGCCAGGCATCATCTTCTCGATGATGTCCTGGCCGATGCCGGTAAACTTCTCCACCTGCGCGGCGATCGCGCGGGAAACTTCCTTGGAGCCGAACAGCTTCTCCAGCACGGCATTGCCGTCCGCCTTACCCTGAGGTGTAAAAGCCTTGCCCATGTCCTCGAAATATTTGCCATAGGCGCCGGAAAACACGGTGCTCATCAGGTCAGAAAGGTCGTAAGGGTTTGCAGACTTGCGCTTGAAGCCGGAGGAAAAGGCGGGCATCAGCGCCGCCATCGCCTCCGAAACCTGCTCTTGGGCAAGACCGAACTGCTTGGCGAAGGCCTCCATGGATGCGCCGCCGCCCTGGCCGCCTCCGGCCTTCATCATCATGTCGAACAATGGCAGCATGGGCATCCTTTCCGGCAGGGGTAACACACCCACTATAGCCGGAAAGGCAAAGCCTCAAAGCGGATTATGGAGCAGCGAATGCTCTGCTCAGTAGGCATAGTCCTTGAACGACGGCTCGACCGAGCCTTCCCATCGACCATTGAACAGCGCCAGCATCTCGTCGGCAAGCGTTGCCTTCTTGACAAGGATTTCCTCGAGCGGACGAAGATAGATCGTCTCGTCGTCACCCTCGGCATTCTTGCGCGCGCGGGCCTTGAGGCCGGCCTTGGAGATCAGCACGCTCTCGCGGGCGATGTCGAGAACCGACACGCCACGGATCTCGGCTGCAAGACCCTTTGATGGAACGGTGTCGCGCATCTGGACGACGTCTTCGAAGGTCCAGTCCTTCGTCAGCTCCTGCGCATCCGCAAGCGCCGTGTCGTCATAGAGCAGACCGACCCAGAAGGCGGGAAGCGCCGAGATGCGATCGAGCGGACCGCCGTCGGCACCGCGCATTTCCAGGAACTTCTTCAGCCGCACGTCCGGGAACAGCGTGGAAAGATGGTTGATCCAGTCGCCCATCGTCGGCTGCCAGTCGTCGACCGTACCCTTCAGCACGCCATCCATGAACTGCCGGAAGGTGATGTTGGTACAGTCGTGATACTTGCCGTTGCGCACGATGAAATACATCGGCACGTCGAGCGCCCAATCTGCGTAATCGGCATAGCCGAAATCGGAGTTGAACACGAAGGGCAGCACGCCGGCGCGGCTGTTGTCGGTGTCGCGCCAGATGTCGCCGCGCCAGGAGGATAGTCCGTTCGGCTTTCCCTCGGTAAACGGCGATGCCGCAAACAGCGCGGTCGCGATCGACTGCAGCTTCATCGACACCCGCATCTTCGCGGCCATGTCGTCCTCGGACGAGAAGTCGAGGTTCACCTGGATCGTGCAGGTGCGGTACATCATGTCCAGACCCTTGCTGCCGACCTTCGGCATGAAGCGGGTCATGATGTCGTAACGGGATTTCGGCATGCGCGGCGTTTCTTCGCGCGTCCATTTGGGGCTGCCGCCAATGCCGAGGAAGCCGATGCCCATCGGCTCGGCAATCTCCTTGACGAGAGCGATATGCTGCTCGGCCTCGGTCGCCACCTCGTGCAGCGTCTCCAGAGGCGCGCCCGAAAGCTCGAACTGGCCGCCGGGCTCGATCGAGATCGCGCCCATGCCAGATTGTTCGCCAAGCCCGATGATGTTCCCGCCATCGGTGATCGGCTCCCAGCCCAGCCGTTCCTGCATGCCATTCAGCAGCGCGGAAATGCTGGCTTCACCGGCATAGGGCACGGGCGAATGATCGGCTTTGAAGAAGACGAACTTTTCGTGCTCGGTCCCGATCCGGAATTTTTCCTTCGGTCGCGGTCCCTCGGCCATGTAGCTGGAAAGCTCGGCCACCGAAGAAAGCGGGGTCTGGTCGGTGGTGTCGCGGGCCATGAAAACTACCTTGTTCGGAGTGCCGTATTTAGAGAGCGAACGTCCGGCTGATTGGACCGGAATGATGTGCGGTGCAAGTGAATTTCTTTCAACGCTGGTTTAGAAAAACAGGCAGCTGTGTGTCAAATCTGTCGCGCCGGTTGGGAGCATGTTCAACGCCAGTCGCCGATCGAAGCCTGGACCACGGCAAGTGCTGCAACCGCTGCGGTATCGGCCCTCAGGATACGCGGTCCGAGCGGAATGGCACTGACAAATGGCAGCGAACGCAGACGTGCCCGTTCTTCTTCGGAAAACCCGCCTTCCGGGCCAACCAGCAGCGCCAGCTTGGTCTCCTCGATCTTTGCGAGGATCGTCAGCGGGTTCTGTCCCTCATCGCCCTCGTCGCAGAAAATGATGCGCCGGTCGGACGGCCAGTGGTCGAGGACATCGCCGAGTTTCTTCGGCGAAAGGACCTGCGGGACTGACAATATGCCGCACTGTTCGGCAGCTTCGATCACGTTCGCCTGCAGCCGTTCCATGCTGGTGATCTTGCCCTGCACATGCTGCGTCATGACAGGCTGAAGCGTGCCGGCGCCCATTTCGACCGCCTTCTGCACCAGATAGTCCAGCCGTCCCACCTTCAGCGGCGCAAACAGGTAATGCAGGTCTGGTGCCGGCGGTTGCGGGCGCACCTGCTGGATCGGCTCAAGCGCGATCTTCTTGCGGCTCGGAAAGGTGAGTTTCGCCAGCCATTCGCCGTCGCGCCCATTGAACGCCAGGATCTCGGCACCCTCAGTCAGGCGCAGCACATTGGCGAGATAGTTGAAATGCTCCGCTCCCACCTCCTGGTGCTCTGCCTTGGCAAGCGGTGCGTCGATGAACAGGCGCTGTATCCGGAAATTGGCACGCATGGAAAACTCTCAAAACTCAGACGAACAGCGCGAAGATAACCGTCGCGACCAGCGCGGAAAGCGCAGCCGATGCGGGCAGCGTAATCATCCAGGCGGCGATGATCGACAGGAAATGCGAGCGGCGCACCAGAAAACGGCGTTTCACCTCGTTCTCGTCGTGTTCGTGCTCCTGACCGACATCCGGATCTTTGCCGGCCCTGACCCGCATATACTCGTAACGGCGGCGCGAATGGCGCGTGTACCATTCGCGGAAAAACCCGACGCCGAACACGGCGCCAACAGCAATATGCGTGGAAGACACCGGCAGACCGACCCAGGACGCGACGATCACCGTGAGCGCCGTCGACGATGAGACGCAATAGGCGCGCATCGGATTGAGCTTGGTGATTTCGGCACCCACCAGCCGCACCAGTTTCGGTCCGTAGAGCAAAAGTCCGAGCGAGATACCAAGGCCGCCGATCACCAGCTCCCACAGCGGTATGCCGACGGAACCGGACACGCCGCCGCGTTGCGCTGCCGCGACGATCGCTGCCAGCGGACCAATCGCGTTCGACACGTCATTCGCCCCATGCGCGAACGACATCAGCGCCGCGGCAAACACCAGCGGAATGCGAAACAGCTTGCGCAGCGACTGGTTGCGGTTCTCGAGTCCGCGCGACTGTCTGGCGATGACAGGGATGACCAGTCGCCAGACGGCAAGACCCGTGATCAGCGTGATGGCGGTCGCTGTCAGTTTTGACACCGTTATCAACTGCCCAAGACCGACAAGCGAGAGGTAGCCCGCAAAGGCGCCCGCCATCAGGCCGATCAGGATCGGCACCCATGTCCGGGCAGAAGCGATCTTGTCCTCGCGGTAGATGATCGTTTCCTTGATCAGGAACAGCAGGCCGGCAGCAATCGTGGCGCCAAGCAGCGGCGACAGGACCCAGCTTGCGGTAATACCGCCGACGGTCGCCCAGTTGATGGCCGAAAAACCGGCCGCCGCGATGCCTGCACCCATCACGCTGCCGACGATCGAATGGGTGGTGGAGATCGGCGCGCCGAGCCATGTCGCGACGTTGATCAGCACGGCTGCGGAAAGCAGTGCCGCCATCATCGCCCAGATCATCACGTTCGGATCGGTGATTACGCCGGCACGCATGATGTTGTTGGCGATCGTACCGGCAACGCTGCCGCCTGCAATCACCGCGCCGGCGATTTCGAATACTGCCGCCAACGCCAGACCGAACGCCATCGTCATCGCGCGCGCGCCGACTGCCGCGCCGATATTGTTGGTAACGTCGTTGGCGCCGATATTCATCGCCATGTAGGCCGCAAGCGCGGAGG
Organism: Rhizobium sp. Leaf306; assembly: GCF_001423425.1. Classification (GTDB taxonomy): domain Bacteria; phylum Pseudomonadota; class Alphaproteobacteria; order Rhizobiales; family Rhizobiaceae; genus Neorhizobium; species Neorhizobium soli. The sequence continues at coordinate 703,632 of NZ_LMNX01000001.1, read as the reverse complement.
CCGCGATCACCACCACAGCACCCGGATGTCCTGTCACATAGGAAGCGGCAAAGATTGCCACCAGCACGATGAACAACAGCGCTGCACCGGGTGCTGCAAGCCCGCGCGACGTCTGGCGCGCGGCGTCTTCCACCGAGGAGAGCTTTTCAAGATCCTTGTCGAGCGTCGGCTTGGCCAGACGCGGCCGCGTTTGGCCCATCATTTATTCCAGTATACGATTTTGGTTGGTCGAGCGGACTGTCAGCCTGCGGCCTTGATCGGCACCGTTGAACGAAGCGGATCCATTTTTTCGGCAAACCGCAGGAAGAGAATTTTCAGTTCCGGCTCGTTGACGCGGTTGGCCGCTTCCTCGCAGGAGACCCATTCCAGCTTCCGGGATCCTTTTTCCGGAAAATTCTTCAGGCAATCGGCAACTTCCAGTGCGTGAACCTGCACGCGCACCAGCACTTTCAGGCCGCTGTCGAGGGTCTTGCGGTAGTGGAAAAAGCCAAGCGCGTCCTTCTCGACCTTACCCTTGACGCCCACTTCCTCGTAAGCCTCGCGTTCGGCTACCTGATGCGCCTTCTTGTCCTTCATCGGCCATCCCTTGGGAATGACCCAACGCCCCGTATCGCGGCTTGTGGCGACCAGAACTTCCAGCTGCGTCCGCTTCTTCGTCAGGCGATAGCACAACGCGGCATACTGCTGTCGCGCAGGGCGCTGCAGCATCAAACGAAGATTGCCGGTCAGTCGGTCCATCAAGCCCAATTTCGAAACGCCTCCAAAAAATGTATGTTGCTAATATAATGCTTGCGCCGGGCTTAACGAGCAAAAGAGGATTATTTTAGGAGAATCATCTCTAAAGGCGCATTCTCCATTCTGAAGCCGGCTACTGTTGCGTCAACGTCTATTTTGCGCGGACCGCGCTTTGTACGCTGATAATGTCGAGAGCGGATCTGTGGTTTATGCGTGGGCAACCCGCATTCGAGTTGATGTGCGACACCGTCATGGCATACGCTGTAACGAGATAGAGAAAGCCACGCGTTCTGAGGAGGAGGCCATGGCCGAGGCAATCGCATTCCTGCCAGCACGCGCGTCCGTCCTGTCGCAGCGGGATAATATCGTGACCGATCTTGCCCGTCTCGTGCCGGCGGACTGTCTCATCCATGAAGAGCGCGAACTGGCACCCTTCGAGATCGACGCCTTTATCTCCTATCGACGCGTCCCGCTTGCCGTCGTCCTTCCACGCACCACGGCGCAGGTTGCGGCTGTGATGAAATACTGCCATCGCCACGCCATTCCGGTCGTTGCAAGGGGGGCGGGAACCTCGCTGTCGGGCGGCGCCATTCCGCAGGAGGATGCGGTCGTGCTTGGCCTTTCCAAGATGTCGCGGGTTCTGGAAGTGGATTACAGCAATCGCACCGCCACCGTGCAGGCCGGCGTCACCAATCTCAGCATTTCGGAGACGGTCGGTATCGACGGGTTTTTCTATGCGCCGGACCCGAGTTCGCAGCTTGCCTGCACGATCGGCGGCAATATCGGCATGAATTCCGGCGGCGCCCACTGCCTGAAATACGGCGTCACCACCAACAACCTGCTCGGCGTCCGGATGGTGCTTGTCGATGGCACGGTGATCGAGCTTGGCGGCAAGCATCTGGATGCCGCAGGTTACGATCTTCTCGGCCTCGTCTGCGGCTCGGAAGGCCAGCTCGGCATCGTCACCGAGGCGACGGTGCGCCTGATTGCCAAACCGGAGGGCGCGCGCCCGGTCCTGTTCGGGTTCGATAGCTCGGAAGAGGCGGGAGCCTGCGTCGCCGATATCATCGGCTCCGGCATCATTCCGGTGGCGATCGAGTTCATGGACAAACCGGCGATCGAGATCTGCGAGGCGTTCGCCAAGGCCGGCTATCCGCTGGATGTCGCAGCGCTCCTGATCGTCGAGGTGGAGGGGTCGGAAGCGGAGATGGACGCGACGCTCAAAGATATCGTCGAGATCGCCCGAAGGCATCAGGTCAAGACCGTGCGCGAATGCCAGTCGGCCACCGAGGCGGCGCTGATCTGGAAAGGCCGCAAATCGGCTTTCGGCGCCACCGGCCGCATCGCCGACTATATCTGCATGGATGGCACGGTGCCGCTCGGCAAACTCTCCTACGTGCTGGAAAAGACCGCCGAAATCGTCGAACGCTTCGGCCTGCGGGTGGCGAACGTGTTTCATGCAGGTGACGGCAACATGCATCCGCTGATCCTGTTCAATGCCAACGATCCCGAAGAAGCCATGAAGGCGGAGGAAGCCGGCAACGAGATCCTGAAGCTCTGCGTCGATGCCGGAGGCTGTCTCACCGGCGAGCATGGCGTCGGTATCGAGAAGCGCGACCTGATGCGGCATCAGTTTACCCAGCCCGAACTCGACCAGCAGATGGCAATCCGCTCAGCCTTCGACGAGCAATGGATACTGAACCCGTCCAAGGTGTTTCCGCTCGAGGGGCGCAGGTGAATTTCATGCCCACCAACACCATTCCTGAAGTGGGTGTCCTTTGCTGATACCCCATTCCGAAACCGATGCCGCCTATGTCATCCGCAGCGCCGTGGCCGATGGCCGGAAGTTCGCGCTCTGCGGCGGCAACACCCGCTCCGGCTTCGGCAATGCCACCGAGGGCGCAGAGGCCCTGTCATCACGCGGCCTGACCGGCATCGTCGATTACGATCCGGCCGAAATGGTGATGACCGTTAAGGCCGGCACACCCGTCGCCGAGGTGGAAGCGGCCCTTGCCGCAAACCGCCAGATGATGGCGTTCGAGCCGATGGATCACCGCGGCATCATGGGCACGTCAGGAGAGCCCACGATCGGCGGCGTGTTTGCCGCCAATGTCTCCGGTCCGCGCCGCTTCGTGGCGGGAGCGGCGAGGGACAGTCTTCTCGGCATCCGTTTCGTCAACGGCAGCGGCGAATTGCTGCGCGCGGGCGGGCGGGTGATGAAGAACGTTACCGGCCTCGATCTGGTCAAACTTCTCGCCGGTTCGCACGGCACGCTGGGATTTCTGACTGAAGTGACCTTTCGCGTCCTTCCGGTGCCGCAGACAGTTGAAACCATCGTCATCTCCGGCCTCGACGACGAGACCGCCGCCAAGGCGATGGCGGCCGCCATGGCGCTGCCGGTGGAGGTGTCCGGTGCCGCCCATCTGCCCCAGACCGTGCGAGCCCGGTTTATCGATGGCGCCTTGCCCGAGAACGAAGCAACCGTCCTGCGTCTCGAAGGTCTCGCCGCATCCGTCGCGGTGCGTGCCGAAAAGCTGGTCGCCGTGATGCAGGCCTTTGGTCCCGTCATCCGACTCGGCATGGAAGACAGCCTGTCGCTCTGGCGCGAGATCCGCGACGTTCATCCCTATGCCAACGGTGCCGGTCGGCCCCTCTGGCGCGTCTCGATGGCGCCGATGGCCGGCTGCCAGCTTGTCGCCGCTCTTCGCATGGAGGCGGGCGTCGATGCCTATTACGACTGGCAGGGCGGACTGGTCTGGATGCAGATGGAGGCAGATCCCGAAGCCGACTTCCTGCGCGGCTATATTCGCGCACTCGGCGGAGGCCATGCCACGCTCATCCGCGCCTCGAAATCCGCAAGAGCCGCGACCCCGTCATTCGAGCCGGTGCCGGATGCCGTGGCCGCACTCTCGGCCCGGGTCAAACAGAAACTCGACCCGGCCGGGATCTTCTCGCCGGGCAAGATGGGGTGGTGATCATGAGACCATCATCGGTATCGAGGTCCTGCGCCGCCTGCGGCAGGCGGGGCCAAGTTGACAGGGAAGAAGCGCACTGATGCAGACCTCCTTCACCCCCGAACAACTGCTCGACCCGCATGTGGCGGAGTCCGAAAAGATCCTGCGCCGCTGCGTTCATTGCGGCTTTTGCACCGCCACCTGTCCCACCTATGTGACGCTGGGCGATGAGCTCGACAGCCCGCGCGGCCGCATCTATCTCATCAAGGACATGCTAGAAAACGATCGGGCAGCCGATGAGCAGGTCGTCACCCATATCGATCGCTGTCTGTCCTGCCTCTCCTGCGTCACCACCTGTCCGTCCGGCGTCGACTACATGCATCTGGTCGATCACGCCCGCATCCATATCGAAAACACCTACCGCCGGCCGCTTGCCGACCGGCTGATCCGCAGCCTGCTGGCCGCGGTTCTTCCCTATCCGGCACGGTTCAGGACGGCATTGTCGCTGGCAAGGCTCGGCCGGCCCTTCGGCCCGCTGTTGAAGCGCATCAAGCCGCTACGGCCCCTCGCAGCCATGCTGGAACTTGCGCCGAGAGCCGCCCCACCGGCCGGATCAGCCCCCGCGATATCGCAAATGCCCCAAGCGCAACGCCCCGGGCGGGTGGCGATCCTGTCGGGTTGCGCCCAGCCGGTGCTCGATCCCGGCATCAATGCCGCGACACACCGGCTGCTGTCGCGCCTCGGCGTCGAGGTCGTCAGCCCGCAAGGCGAAGGCTGCTGCGGCGCACTGGTGCATCACATGGGCCGCGAGGAACAGGCGCTGGATTTCGCCCGCACCAATGTCGATGTGTGGATCAGCGAAATCGAAAAGGGCGGTCTCGACGCGATCATCATCACCACGTCCGGATGCGGCACCACGATCAAGGATTACGGCCACATGCTGCGGCTGGACCCGGCCTATGCGGAGAAGGCAGCAACAGTCTCGGCGCTCGCAAAGGACATCACCGAATACCTGTTCACGCTTGATCTTGCCAAGCTGGAGCCGAAAAAGCTCACCGTCACCTATCATTCCGCCTGTTCAATGCAGCACGGCCAGAAGATCGTCGCAGCCCCGAAGCAGCTTCTGAAGGCAGCGGGCTTTACCGTCCGCGATCCCGCCGAAGGCCATCTCTGCTGCGGGTCTGCCGGCACCTACAATATTCTGCAGCCGGAGATTTCAGGCCAGCTGAAAGCCCGCAAGGTCAGGAATATCGAGGCGACCAAGCCGGATGTGATCGCCACAGGCAATATCGGCTGCATCACCCAGATCGCGTCTGGAACAGCCATCCCGATCGTCCATACGGTGGAGCTGCTGGACTGGGCCTATGGCGGGCCCAAACCGGCAAAGCTCGCGAGAAAGGCAAAGGCACTCGTCTAGGCGAGGCCGGCCGATCTTACCCTAAAAGGCGACATCGTCGTCTGATTGCCGCCGGCACCGCCCACTCTCCACCCTCATGCCTGTGCTTGTCACAGGGACTGAGCAGCGTCGCGTCTGCGATGCGGAAGAATCTCTTCAGTCCTTTAACCTAGACCGACCGCATTCCTGTGACGCGCACAGGAATGCGAGAAGAGATGCCTAACAATCAGCCGCCGAAGATGGTGCGGAAAATGTCGAGGCCGCGGTCTTCGAAGGCGACGTCGCCCGGCTTGCTGCCGGGGCCGATGACGACCACCTTGGAGCCGACAGCAGCGCGCGCGTAAAGATGCTCGACATCCTTGTTCATCATGCGGATGCAGCCGGACGAGAGGTTGAGGCCGATCGTCCAGGGCTGGTTGGTGCCGTGGATGCGAAAGATCGTATCACGGCCGCCCTTGTAGAGGTACATGGCGCGGGCGCCGAGCGGGTTTTCCGGGCCGCCCTGCATGACGACGGGCAGCCTGATGCCGCGGCGGGCCTCACGGGCGCGCATTTCGGCAGGGGGCGTCCAGGTCGGCCATTCCGACTTGCGGCCGATTGAAACCACGCCCGACCAGCCGAAGCCTTCGCGACCGACGCCGATCCCGTAGCGGGTAGCGCGGTTGCTGCCCTCGACGTAGTAGAGAAACTTGTTGTTCGTATCGACGATGATCGTGCCCGGCGCCTCATTGGTGGCAAACCGCACCTTCCGGCGCTGGAATTTCTCCGGCACCGTGCGGTTGCGCACGGAAGGCGCCACGTCGCTGGCGGTCGTCTGCGGCCGCGCCGAACTGGAGCTCTGCGCTGAGGCTGCGTGGGTCGAAGCATCCACTGCCAGAATCGAAACCATCATGCCGGCCACGGCAAACAGCATTTTACCCGATTTCATCCTTACCCCCTGGTATTTTGGTCTTGAACTGCAGGAAAACATGTCCCGACCCATCGCCTGCGGCAAGATGAGACGAGGTGAATATACACGGGCGCTCAACGATCGCCGAAGCCACCGTGGCCATATGGCCACAGCAGCCGCGATGGCGCTTACATCACGATGACTTTGGTGCCGACATCAACACGACCGTAGAGGTCTGTCACGTCCTCGTTGCGCATGCGGATACAGCCGGAGGAGACGGCGCTGCCGATCGTCCAGGGCGCATTCGTGCCGTGGATACGGTAGAGCGTCGAGCCGAGATACATGGCGCGGGCGCCGAGCGGGTTTTCCGGTCCGCCATCCATGCGGGCGGGAAGGTAGTGGCCCTTGGCAGCCTCGCGGCTGATCATTTCCTGCGGCGGGATCCAGCTCGGCCATTCGGCCTTGCGGGTCACCTTGTGTTCGCCGGCCCATTCGAAGCCCGGCTTGCCGACGCCGACGCCGTAGCGCCGGGCCTGGCCATCCGCCATGACAAGATAGAGGAAGCGGTTGTTCGTATCGATGACGAGCGTGCCCGGCTTTTCCTTGGTGTCATAGGCCACCATCTGCGGCAGGAACTGCGGATCGATGCGGCTGCGTGCCGGCGCGTTGGGCCGCATGGCGACCTGTTGCGCTCTCGGCTGACCGCGATCGAATATGCCACGGCGCACCGGCCGCGGCTGGGCCTGCTCGCGGTATATCACCCGCGGCTGTGCGGTCTGCTGCCGGTCGTTCTGCGGCTGGCGATATTGGCGCACGGTTGCTGCCGATCGTCCATTCGGTCCGGCAAGCTGCATCACCCACGGAGCGGCAAGATCCGGGCTGACGATGACCGGCGGGCGGTCGCCGTAGCGGTCGTTTGCCAAAGCTGTGTTGCAAAGCGCGGTCGTCAGGCCTAGGGCCAGAAGCAGGGTCTTCGTCGTCATCGGTTCCACGTCCACTCGTTTACGGATCTGGCGGCCATGGTGAATGGCACGTCAAAGCGTTTGGTAAACGGGTGGGGTGTTCGGCGCTGGAATTCGCATAAAGCTTTTGGCAGGGTTACCGGCTCGTGTGTAAACATGGTTGCCGCAAGCTGAAGACCTGTCAGACTGACGTTAAGGATTGGATTGTCATGGTTTGGGAGAAGCAAGTGGCCGGCATCATCACGAGCGAAGATGGGAAGGGCCGCTGCTTCTGGCACGGCGGTCTCGAAGACTACCGCCGCTATCATGACGAGGAATGGGGCCGGCCGATGGCCGACGATATCAGGCTGTTCGAAAAGATCTGCCTCGAAGGCTTCCAGTCCGGTCTCTCGTGGCTGACGATCCTGCGCAAGCGCGAGAATTTCCGCGCAGCCTTCGCAGGCTTCGATTTCGACACCGTGGCGCAGTTCGGTCCAGACGATGTCGAACGACTGGTGCTCGATGCGGGCATCATCCGCCATCGCGGCAAGATCGTGTCCACCATCAACAATGCCAAGCGCGCCGTCGAGATGCGCGATGAGTTTGGCACCCTCGCCAAATTCTTCTGGAGTTTCGAACCCCGCGAGGAAGACCGACCCGCGATCATGGATCTCGCCACGCTATGCGCCAACCCCACGACGCCAGTCTCCGTCACACTGTCCAAGGTGCTCAAGAAGCGCGGCTGGACCTTCGTTGGCCCGACAACCGTCTATGCCTTCATGCAGGCGATGGGCCTCGTCAACGATCATTTCGAGGGCTGTTTCTGCCAGCCGGAGGTCGCGCAGGCACGGCTGAATTTCAAACGGCCATGACTTCGGTAAGGACCCGCTGCAACTCGCCAAGGTTCTCGATCTTGCGGAAACGCGGCGCTTCGGTCGGCGCGTCCACATGTTCCAGGACCCAGGTCAGGGCATGCGGCACGTAAACGCCCCAGGATCCCGCGGCGATGGCCGGCACGATATCCGACTTGAGCGAGTTGCCCACCATCATCGCCCGTTCAGGCCCGTCGGCCAATTTTTGGAAAATGCGCCGATAGGTGGTGGCCGTCTTGTCCGAAACGATCTCCACCGCGTCGAAGAAATCACCGAGGCCCGATTGCGCCAGCTTGCGTTCCTGGTCGAACAGGTCGCCCTTGGTAATCAGCACCAGCAGATAATGGCCGTTCAGCGATCTTAGCGTTTCTTCCACATGCGGCAGCGCCTCGACCGGGTGGCGCAGCAGCTCCCGGCCGATATCGAGGATTTCGCCGATGGTGCGGGATGGTACGTTGCCGTCCGTCACTTCGATCGCGGTTTCGATCATCGACAGGGTAAAGCCCTTGATGCCGAAACCATAATATCCGAGATTGCGCTTCTCGGCCTCCAGCAGTCGCGCGGAAATATCGGCGCCATCGCCAAAATCACCAAGCAGCTTCTGGAAGTGCCGTTCCGTCAGGCGGTAGTATTGTTCGTTCTGCCAGAGCGTATCATCGGCATCAAAGCCGATTGCGGTAATCGGTCGCATGTCACCAGCCTCCAGATCATCAAGATACGGAAGGATGCGGCGCCCGACAAGCCTTGAAGCTTACTGTCCCTTGGTCTTCAGCCAAGTCTCCATGTCGGCAATTTCCTTTTCCTGCGCCTTGATGATCTCTTCAGCCAGCTTGCGCAGTTCCGGGTCCTTGCCGTGTTCCAGCTCGACCTTGGCCATGTCGATCGCGCCCTGGTGATGAGCGATCATGCCGCGGGCAAAATCGACATCCGCGTCGCCTGAATAGTCCAGCGACATGTCGCGATGCATTTTCGCAGCCGCATCCTGATAGGCCTTGGTGGACGGGCTATTCTCCGTGTGCCCCTGCGGCTTCGTGGAGGAATGGTCATGCCCCTTCATGTCCTGCGCAACGGCGAGGCTGAAGGAGAGGGCAAGAACGGTGGCGGCAATGGAAAGCGTGCGTGTCATCATGCGCTGACGCTAAAACGCGGCATCGCGCAAATCAAGCTACCGCGCGATCACATCATGGACAGCCTGATACTCACGGCCAAGTTCGCCATAGGGCGCGACCGGCCAGGTCCAGGCCCGGACAGCCTGCGGCGGCGCAACGCCGGCCAGAAGATCGGTTGTCTCCAGAACCTCTCCCTGCCGATCGACAATTCTATAGGCGGTATCGGTCAACAGGATCTGGCGGCAGGGCAGGGCGGAGATCCCGTCCAGATGCGCGCTGACAAGCTTGGCAACGATGGCATCCGGCTCCGGGTGCCTCATCTCCTCAAGCTGCCGCCTCGCACCGACGCCGATCTGAGACAGGATGTTGGCCGAGACGACGAGATCGAGATACGGCACCTGCCGCAGAAACGCCAAAGGCTCCGGCACGTCGCCGGCAAGTGCCTTGTCGAGATCGGAGAGATTGCGCGAAATCAGCCGCACATTCCGGTATCTGCCCGCAAGCATCCGCAGCCGCACGGAGGCGAGATGCACCAGATCGACCAGCACGACCGTATCGAAACCCTTCGCAAGATCATTGATCGGCACGTCGCGCAACAGACCGGAGCCAAGCACGACGACGGTCCGCCGCTGCTTCATGTCCGCAATAGTCTCTCGAATGAACGTCTTGCAATTCTCCTCATGCGGTGCCCAGGCGTCGGCGCAACGTCTGGCACGCGACCAGAGATTGACCGAGGATCGGATGAATGGCCGAAATTCGGATGACGTGACCGGCAGGGTCGCGGTGTAATGGATCGCTTCGAGGATCATGGGTGAGCGATAGAGGCCTGGCTGCCGGTTCTGTCAATCATTCAGGCCAAGCTCGCGTTCGAGTTGTTCCATCGTATACGTGCCTGAATTGCCATTTCGGACTTCTTCTAGATACGCTTCAGCGACGGCAACATCATGGAGATCTTCGAGATGCTTGTGGAGAACCTGAGCAATATAAGCGTCGGTATCGAAGCCATGCAGATCGGCATAGCGCCTCAGGAGGCGATGCATCGGTTCCGGGATTTCGATCGTGACGCGCTTGTCCATGGCCGTAACCCCTGTGGTGGCGCAATATATACCACTGCTCTAGCCTGTTCGCCAGCCGCCGCCCTTGCCGCTCCGGCTGTCATCCTCTAAGAAACCGCACACTAATCCGGCCTTTCCCGAAGGCCCGAAGGCAATGGAATATCGATCATGAGCGACAAACAAAAGAAGCCCCAGAAACTGAAGGCCCGCCTGCCGCGCGGCTTTGTCGATCGTTCGAGCGCCGATATCCACGCCACCAACGAAATGGTCGGAAAAATCCGCGAAGTCTACGAGCGCTACGGTTTCGATCCGCTCGAGACGCCGCTGTTCGAATATACCGATGCGCTCGGCAAATTCCTGCCCGACAGCGACCGCCCCAACGAGGGCGTCTTCTCGCTGCAGGACGATGACGAACAGTGGATGTCGCTGCGCTACGATCTGACCGCGCCGCTCGCCCGCCACGTCGCGGAAAACTTCAACGAGATCCAGCTGCCGTTCCGCACCTACCGCGCCGGCTACGTGTTCCGCAACGAAAAGCCAGGCCCCGGCCGCTTCCGCCAGTTCATGCAGTTCGACGCCGATACGGTCGGCGCACCCGGCGTCCAGGCCGATGCCGAAATGTGCATGATGATGGCCGACACGATGGAAGCGCTCGGCATCAAGCGCGGCGATTACGTGATCCGGGTGAACAACCGCAAGGTTTTGGATGGCGTCATGGAGGCGATCGGCCTCGGCGGCGACGACAAGGCCGGCCAGCGGCTGAACGTGCTGCGCGCCATCGATAAGCTCGACAAGTTCGGCCCTGAGGGCGTTGCTCTGTTGCTGGGTGCCGGCCGCAAGGATGAGAGTGGCGACTTCACCAAGGGTGCGGGACTTGGCGAGGAACAGATCGGAAAGGTTCTCTTCTTCGTTGGCATCAAGGATTACGCGGAAAGCGCGGCTGAACTCGGCGAACTGGTTGCCGGAACAGCCAGGGGCAGCGAGGGCGTTGAGGAACTGAACATTATCGGCGCGCTGGCAACAGGTGCCGGGTACGGCCCGGATCGCATCAAGATCGACCCCTCCGTCGTCCGCGGCCTGGAATACTACACCGGCCCGGTCTTCGAAGCCGAGCTCACCTTCGACGTCACCAACGAAAAAGGCGAAAAGGTCGTGTTCGGGTCCGTGGGCGGCGGTGGTCGTTACGATGGTCTCGTGTCGCGCTTCATGGGCCAGCCGGTGCCGGCCACCGGTTTCTCCATCGGCGTCTCGCGGCTGCTGACGGCGCTGAAGAACCTTGGCAAGCTCGGCCAGGATGAGGTGGTCGCACCCGTCCTCGTCACCGTCATGGATGGTGATGTCGAGAGCATGGGACGCTACCAGAAATTCACGCAGGATCTCCGCCAAGCCGGCATTCGCGCTGAAATGTACCAGGGCAACTGGAAGAAATTCGGCAACCAGCTGAAATATGCCGACCGCAGAGGCTGCCCGATCGCCATCATCCAGGGCGGCGACGAGCGCGCCGAGGGTGTCGTGCAGCTGAAGGACCTGTTCGAGGGCAAGCGCCTCTCCGGCGAGATCACCGACAATGCCGAATGGCGCGAAGCCCGCGTCGCGCAGGATACGGTCGCAGAAGCCGATCTCGTCGCCAAGGTGCAGGAAATCCTGGCAGCCCAGGCCGAAGATCGCAGGCGGGCGAAGGGCGAATGATGTCTGTGCCGGTGGCTTTTCCCCTCCCCAACCCTCCCCACAAGGGGGAGGGAGCGCGTTGGTGCGTGACGCCAGCGTCGGATCTCCTGCTGCGCCTCGCTGGTGAGATCGGCGATTGCCGCGGGTCTTCTCCCCCCCCGTGGGGGAGATGGGCGGCAGCCCAGAGGGGGACTTTCTCCCCTACCGCAGGAGCCGTCCCATGCCGCTGATCAACATGCCCGAATTCTCCGGCCGCCTGCTCGATGAATTTGCCGGTCGCGGTGCGGCCCGCATCGATACGCCGGTGATCCAGCCGGCAGCACCCTTTCTCGACATGGCCGGCGAGGATCTTCGCCGCCGCATCTTCCTCACCGAAAGCGAGCGCGGCGAAAGCCTGTGTCTGCGGCCGGAATTCACCATTCCCGTCTGCCTGCGCCATATCGAGACCGCCACCGGCACACCGCGGCGCTATTGCTATCTCGGCGAAGTGTTTCGCCAGCGGCGTGACGGCGACAACGAGTTCTATCAGGCCGGCATCGAGGATCTCGGCGAAAAGAACGTCGCAAGCGCCGATGCCCGGGCCGTCACCGATGCGGTCGAAATCATCGCAAGCCTGCTTCCCGGTCGCGCTCTCACGATCACGCTCGGCGATCAGACCGTGTTCGAAGCGGTCGTGCGCTCGCTCGGCCTGGCGCTCGGCTGGCAGAAGCGGCTGATCCAGGCATTTGGCAACACGGCGCTTCTGAAGCAACTGCTGCTGACTCTCGCCACCCCGCAGCCGGTCGCAGGCCTGTCGCCGGAGCTTGCCGATCTCTTGCGCCAGGACGAGGCGGCGCTGATCGACCATATCGACCGGACCATGCAGGACACCGGCTATTCCACCAATGCCAGCCGCTCGCCGCGCGAGATCGCAGCCCGGCTGACGGAAAAGCTGGCGCTCGCCGAAACCCGGCTGGACGGCGCGGCACTTCTTCTGCTCAGCGAGTTCCTGTCGCTGGAACTGCCACTTTCGGAGGCAGCCGCCGCTCTTGCCGGTTTTGCCGATGCCGCAGGCCTGTCGTTCGGCCATGCGCTTGGCGAATTCGAAGCCCGCGTTGCAGCACTTCAGGATCTCGGCATGGACCCGTCGCGCATCACCTATCGCGCTGCCTTCGGTCGTCCGCTCGATTATTACACCGGCCTCGTCTTCGAGGTCACGCAAAAGGGGTCGGATGCGGTTCTGGTCGGCGGCGGTCGCTTTGACCGGCTGCTGACGCTGCTCGGCGCCGTCGACGACATTCCGGCCGTCGGCTTCTCGCTGTGGCTCGACCGGATCGAACAGGCGAGGGCGCGCTGATGACCATAACCATCGCTTTGCCCTCCAAGGGCCGCATGAAGGACGACGCCTCGGCGATCTTCGAGCGCGCCGGCCTTCCCATCGTCGCCGTCGGCAATGATCGCTCCTATCGCGGTCGCGTCGAAGGCCATGAGGATATCGAGATCGCCTTTCTCTCGGCCTCCGAGATCGCCCGTGAACTCGGCGCCGGCGCCGTCGATTTCGGCGTCACCGGCGAGGATCTCGTGCGCGAAGGCCTGGTCGATGCAGACAGGCAGGTCGAGATCGTCGCCCGCCTCGGTTTCGGCCATGCGGATGTGGTCGTCGCCGTTCCGGAGATCTGGCTCGACGTCGATACCATGGCCGATCTCGGCGATGTCGCCGCCGATTTCCGCGCGCGTCACGGTCGGCGGTTGCAGATCGCCACGAAATACTGGCGGCTCACCCAGCAGCATTTCTCGTCGCAGCACGGCATCCAGCTTTACCGCATCGTCGAAAGCCTCGGCGCCACGGAAGGCGCACCGGCAGCAGGCCAAGCGGATATCATCGTCGATATCACCTCGACCGGCTCGACACTGCGCGCCAACCACCTGAAGATCCTGTCGGATGGCGTCATCCTCAAGTCGCAGGCCTGCCTGGTGAGAGCGCGCAAACTCGCGCATGAAGGCGATCTGCGCATCGCGCATATCGTCGACGCCGTGCGCAACGCGCTCTGATGGCCGGCGAAGACGCCAATATCATCGGGCTCTACGAACGCCACGCAGCTGCCTTCGACAAGCTGCGCGGCAGGACCCTGTTCGAACGACCATGGCTCGACAGGTTTGCGGCCACCATGCCGCCGCGCGGTCACGTGCTCGATCTCGGCTGCGGTGCAGCGGAACCGATTGCGGCAGATCTGATCCGCCGCAATCTTCGCCTCACCGGCGTCGATACGTCGGAAACGCTGATCGGGCTTGCCCGCGAACGGTTTCCGGGCCGCGCCTGGATCGTTGCCGACATGCGCAAGTTCTACCAGCCGACCAAGTTCGATGGCATCATCGCCTGGCACAGCTTCTTCCACCTCAACCCGCAGGACCAGCGCGCCATGTTCCCGCGCTTTGCAGCACTCGCTGGCCCCGGTGCGGCGCTGATGTTTACCGCCGGCCATTTCGAAGGAGAGGCGATGGGGGAGTTCGGCGGTGAACCGCTTTACCACGCCAGCCTGTCACCGGAGGAATACGAAGCGCTCCTTACAAAAAACGGCTTCGAGGTGCTGGCAAGCGTCGCCCAGGATCCGCAATGCGGTGGCGCAACCGTCTGGCTGGCAAAGAACATCCGCCGCCGGACATCATAGCAATTCCAGAATAAAAAAAAGCCCACCAGTCAGTTGACTGGCGGGCCTTCATGGCAGGGAACGCTCAAAGGTTAGGCAGCGATTGCGACCTTACCGCGGCGAGCGTCGACCGAGTAGAGACCGGGGCCGTAGGTAGCGAGCAGGATGTAGGCGCCGGCAAGGGTCACGTTCTTCATCAGCATGATGCCGTTGAGCGTGTTGATCCAGCCGAGAGCGGCATCCGGCCAGCCGGGAACGGCAACGGTGCCCGAATGGAACATCACGCCGGTGAAGATGCAGAACAGGGCGATGGCCCAGCCGGCAATCTTGGTCTGGAAGCCGACGAGAACGGCAAGACCGGCAACAAATTCGAACAGGCCGGCGAGATAGGCAAGGGCGGTTGCAGCCGGCATGCCGGCGCCTGCGATCATGCCGGCAGTGCCTGCAGGATCGGCCAGCTTGCCGAAGCCGGCAAAGATGAACATGAACGACAGAAGAATGCGTGCGACGAGAATGATGATGTTGTTGGTGCTGGACATGGGAAGTCTCCGGGTTGCGGCGCTGGATCTTTCTCCCCGCCGCGTGTGAATTCTTGAACCGGACATTACCCCTTTCTGCCAAACGCGAAAGATGAACGATCGGAGACTGTTTGTCTCATAAAAGTGAACGATCACGGCCATTTTAGAATGTGCAAAAAACCGCATATGCAAGCGAAGGTGAACGCAACCTTCAGCCGGGGTTCACCGTTTGGCACCTACCATCGGGTCGTTCTCACATTGAGTTCGACCTCGAACTAGGAGGAAGATATGAAGAAGATCGCCATCACCACGCTCGCACTCGTCATGGCGTCTGCATTTGCAGTGCCGAGCTTTGCGCAGACATACCGCAGCGAAAGCCGCGAAAACCGGCAGGAAAACCGGATCTACCGCGGTGCCGTCACCGGCAAACTGACGCCGCAGGAGCTTCGCAACATCGCTCGCCAGCAGAACCGCATCGATCGCGCCCAGAACCGCGCAGCCCGCGATGGCGTAATCACCCCGCGCGAGCGCCGCGAGATCGAGCGCCGCCAGAACAACGCGTCGCGCAACATCTACCGCAAGAACAACAACGGCCGCACGATGTACTAAGCCGAGCGGCACTTCAAATGACCCTTGACCGTCCGGCTCTGCCGGGCGGTTTTTTTATGGGCGCGAAACGAAAAAAGGCGGCCCGGAGACCGCCCTTTCGGTTCGTCAATGTGGTCAATCAGAACTCTTCCCAGTTGGAGGCGGCTGGCGCTAGCGAACCGAAGGCTGACGCAACCTTCTTGGCGAGGGTGCGTGCCGGCGAGGGGGTGGCGCGGGCGGTTGCGTGATCGGCGACGCGCACCGATGCGGACATTCCGCGGTCGCCTTCGGTGTTGAACCGACCGACGAGCTCGCGCAGGCGCTGGGCTTCCTGGGCAAGCGCAGCGCTTGCCGCCGTTGCTTCTTCCACCATCGCGGCGTTCTGCTGGGTTACCTGGTCCATCTGGTTGACGGCGACATTGACTTCCGACAGGCCGACCGACTGTTCCTTTGCGGACGTGGCAATCGCATCGAGCTGCGAATTGATCGCCACGACATGATTCTGGATCACCTGAAGCGCAGTGCCTGTGGCGCTCACCAGTTCGACGCCATTCTTGACTTCGGACGCCGAGTTCCGGATCAGGTCCTTGATCTCCTTTGCGGCCTGCGCGGAGCGCTGCGCGAGCTCGCGCACTTCCTGGGCAACCACCGCAAAGCCCTTGCCGGCTTCACCGGCGCGCGCCGCCTCAACGCCCGCATTGAGGGCGAGAAGGTTGGTCTGGAAGGCGATTTCGTCGATCACGCCGATGATGTTGGAGATCTGCGAGGACGACTGTTCGATCCGCTGCATCGCATCGACCGCTTTTGCAACGACGGCGCCGGACTGGGCAGCCGATTGATTGGCTTCGATCGCCATCGACCGGGCTTCTTCCGTGCGGCTGGTGGAGGTGCTGACATTGGCCGTGATCTGGTCGAGCGCTGCAGCTGTCTCTTCGAGCGAGGCGGCCTGCTGTTCGGTACGTTTCGACAGGTCGCCGGCGCTCTGGCTGAGTTCGCGGGATCCGCCGTCGATCGCGTTGGTGGCGTTGGCGACGGAGTGGAGCGTGTCGCGCAGCTTGGCGACCGAGTCGTTGAAATCCGCTCGCAAGCCTTCGAAGTCTGCGGCGAAAGCCCGGTCCAACTGGAAGGTGAGGTCTCCGGCCGAGAGCCGCTTGAGGCCTTCCGCCAGACCATTGGTCGCCTCGGCCATCGCCTCGCTGCGTTGGCGTTCGCTCTCCGCGTTGCGGACACGGTCCGCTTCCTGGGTCGTACGGTTCAGCTCGGCTTCATGCTCCATTTCCTTGCTGCGCAGAGCATTGTCCTTGAACACCTGCAAGGCCTTGGCCATGCTGCCGACCTCGTCGCGGCGGTCCGCGCCGGCCACCAGCGCCGACAGATCCCCGTTTGCAAGGGTCAGCATCGTGCGCTGCAAGTGCTGGATGGGTCGTGCAAGCCAGGCACGGATCAGGAAGAAGCCTGCGACGAGCACGAGGGCGAGACCTCCGATAACGGCCCCGAAAGTGGCGTAGATGGTTGTCTTCGCACTGGCGCTGAGATTTTCGCTTTCCTGATTTGCAGCTGTCATCACTTCGTCGGTCACCACCGTGAGTTTTTCGGTAACGGCCGCAAACTTCGGCTTGCAGTCCTTCATGAAGGCTTCCTGAGACGCCAGCACGGCAGCCTCGTCCGTGGCCTGAGCTGCGGCCTGAACCACAGGGCCGCAAGCGTCATTGAGAACGCTCAAACCTTCCGCCTTGATCGGCGCCAGCTTGGCATTAGCGGGAAGGGCCGCCATCGCCTTGTCCATCCAGCCACCAAAAGAGGATTTGGCTTTTTCAAACGCCGCAAGATTGCTCGCGTTCTCTGCGTCAGTGCGCGACACAAGCAGGTCGCCAACGGCAGCGTGCCCGGTCTGCATGTAGCGATTGGCGCGTGCAATTGCCAAAGTTGCCAGACTTTCCTGCTGGAGAAGCCCGCCATACTCGCTATCCAGCGTTCGAATGCTGTTGCTGCTGTAGAAGGCAGTTGCGACGACGAATATGCCGAAGAACGACATGAGCGTCAGAAATTTACCGATCAAAGATACGTGCTTCATGGCAACCTGCGCGTTGGTGTTTGATTAAGCGCAGTTAATGTGAAGTTGCTTAGAAGAGCGTCACTGCCGAATTACTATTTTATACGAATAAAAATTATCAGTCCTTGTCGTTCGGTAAGTTCAGAGGGGGAAATGCTATGCATGCTGTATGCCTCAATAGCAGAAAGGGCGCCGGTTGCCCGACGCCCTTTCCGAAACACTGAACCTGAAGGATCAGATGTGCAGACCTTACGGCCTGATCACATCATGTCCATTCCGCCCATGCCGCCCATGCCGCCGCCGCCCATGCCGCCGCCAGCCGATTCCTTCTTAGGAAGTTCGGCAATCATGGCTTCGGTGGTGATCAGCAGCGAAGCAACCGAAGCTGCGTTCTGCAGAGCCGTGCGAACGACCTTGACCGGATCGACGATACCCATGGCGATCATGTCGCCATATTCCGACGTCTGGGCGTTGTAGCCGAAGTTGTCGCTGTCGCCGTCGAGGATCTTGCCGACAACGATCGAAGCTTCGTCACCAGCGTTGGTTGCGATCTGGCGAACCAGCGACTGCAGCGCCTTGCGGACGATGTTGATGCCGGCTTCCTGGTCGTCGTTCGCGCCCTTGGACGTGATCTTGGTCGAAGCGCGCAGGAGTGCGGTACCGCCGCCTGGGACGATGCCTTCCTGAACGGCAGCGCGCGTCGCGTTGAGCGCGTCGTCGATGCGGTCCTTGCGTTCCTTGACTTCGATCTCCGTGGAACCGCCGACGCGGATGACGGCAACGCCGCCAGCGAGCTTGGCAAGACGTTCCTGCAGCTTCTCGCGGTCATAGTCCGAAGATGTTTCTTCGATCTGTGCCTTGATCTGTGCAACGCGGCCTTCGATGTCGGTCTTCTGACCGGCGCCGTCGACGATCGTCGTGTTTTCCTTGGTGATCGAGACCTTCTTCGAACGGCCGAGCATGTCGAGCGTTACGGTTTCGAGCTTGATGCCGAGGTCTTCGGAGATGACAGTGCCGCCCGTCAGGATGGCGATGTCTTCCAGCATGGCCTTGCGGCGGTCGCCGAAGCCAGGAGCCTTGACGGCAGCAATCTTCAGGCCGCCACGCAGCTTGTTGACGACGAGCGTAGCAAGAGCTTCGCCTTCGACGTCTTCAGCGATGATCAGGAGCGGCTTGCCGGTCTGAACGACAGCTTCGAGAACAGGCAGCATGGCCTGAAGGTTCGAAAGCTTCTTTTCGTGCAGAAGGATGTAAGCGTCGTCGAGATCGGCGACCATCTTTTCCGGGTTGGTCACGAAGTAAGGCGACAGGTAGCCGCGGTCGAACTGCATGCCTTCGACGACTTCGAGTTCGGTTTCAGCGGTCTTGGCTTCTTCGACGGTGATAACACCTTCGTTGCCGACCTTCTGCATGGCTTCAGCAATGTCACGGCCGACCTGTGCGTCGCCGTTTGCCGAAATCGTGCCGACCTGTGCAACTTCTTCCGAAGTCGAGATCTTCTTGGCGTTGGCCTGGAGATCCTTGACGACTTCTGCAACGGCGAGATCGATGCCGCGCTTCAGGTCCATCGGGTTCATGCCGGCGGCCACTGCCTTGTTGCCTTCGCGAACGATGGCCTGTGCAAGAACGGTAGCAGTCGTGGTGCCGTCGCCGGCGATGTCGTTGGTCTTCGAAGCAACTTCGCGGACCATCTGGGCGCCCATGTTTTCGAACTTGTCTTCAAGTTCGATTTCCTTGGCGACCGAAACACCGTCCTTGGTGATGCGCGGAGCGCCGAAGGACTTGTCGATGATGACGTTACGACCCTTGGGGCCGAGCGTGACCTTCACTGCGTCAGCGAGGATATCGACGCCGTGAAGCATCTTTTCGCGCGCGGTGCGGCCAAACTTGATTTCTTTAGCTGCCATGTTGGGAACTCCTGAAAAGGGGTGTCAGCAAATATTGGAAGAAGAGCAGTCGGCTAAAATCAGCCGATGATGCCCATGATGTCGGCTTCCTTCATGATCAGAAGGTCGACGCCATCGAGCTTGACTTCGGTGCCCGACCACTTGCCGAACAGAACGCGGTCGCCGACCTTGACGTCGAGTGCAACCTGCTTGCCGCTTTCGTCGCGGGCGCCAGGACCAACGGCGATGATTTCGCCTTCAGCTGGCTTTTCCTTGGCGGTATCGGGAATGATGATGCCGCCCTTGGTCTTTTCTTCAGACTCGACGCGCTTGACTACAACGCGGTCGTGCAGGGGGCGAAAATTGGTGCTTGTCATTGTCTAATCCCTCGATCAAATGACATGGACGGGTCTCAAGGACCCGCGGAGTGACGTTTAGCACTCATCTATTGAGAGTGCTAACGAGACCCGAGATAAGGATGGCTGCGAGCTGAGTCAAGAACGGGCTTGAAAAATTCAGGGCTCAAGGAGCGGCCATGCAGAATACGCTTAACGACCAAAACCCGGGCGCAGCGCCGAGCTTTCGTGAGCTCGTGGCCGTGTTTGCCCGGATAGGTGCCCTCAGTTTCGGAGGGCCTGCCGGACAGATCGGCATGATGCACAAGACTTTGGTGGAAGAAAGACGCTGGCTCTCGGAAGAGCGGTTTCTGCACGCCCTCAACTACTGCATGCTGCTGCCCGGCCCAGAAGCGCAGCAACTGGCCACCTATATCGGCTGGCTGCTGTTCGGCGTGCGCGGCGGTATCGTTTCGGGCCTGCTTTTCGTGCTTCCCGGCCTCGCCATCATCCTAGGGCTTTCGGCGGCTTACGTCCTCTATCAGGATGCGACATGGCTTGCCGGCCTGTTCTTCGGCCTGAAGGCGGCGGTCCTTGCAATCGTGGTGGAGGCAGTGATCCGCCTCGGACGCCGAACGTTGAAGACTACCTTCCTGCGCGGGGTCGCGGCCGTTGCCTTCATAGCCCTGTTCTTCTTCAGCCTGCCGTTTCCGCTCGTCGTGTTTGTGGCCGGTCTCGCAGGCTATCTGATGACGCGGGCAGGGGGGCAGCAACCGCAAGGCAGCGTCGCCAAAGAGGACAGTCATCCCGGCGCGAAAACACCTGGTGTCGCCCGCACGATCGCAACGCTTGTATTCTGGATCCTTGTCTGGCAGTCGCCTGTTCTGGCGCTCTGGGCCTTCGGTGCGCCGGAAAGCCTGTCCAGCCTGTTCGCGTTTTTCTCCAAGATGGCACTGGTCACCTTCGGCGGCGCCTATGCGGTGCTGGCCTATGTGGCGCAGGTTGCAGTCGCCGATTACGGCTGGCTGAAGCCGGGCGAGATGCTGGACGGACTGGCGCTTGCCGAAACCACGCCGGGCCCGCTCGTGCTGGTTCTGTCCTTTGTCGGGTTCCTCGTCGGCTTCCGCGAAGCCTCCGGTCTCGGCCCCGTCACGGGCGGAATAATCGGCGGCCTGCTTGTCGCCTGGGCAACCTTCGTGCCGAGCTTCGTCTTAATCTTTGCAGGTGCACCGCTCATCGAGCGCTTGCGCGGCAACGCCCTTTTATCCGGCGCGCTGTCGGCCATCACCGCGGCTGTCGTCGGCGTCATCCTCAACCTCGCGATCTGGTTCGGCCTGCATGTTCTGTTCAGAGAGGTTCGCCACGTCGATCTCTTTACGCCCATCGGATTTGGCCTTTCCGTCCCTGTCTGGTCCAGCCTCGATCCTGTCGCTCTTTTGCTTTTCGCAGCCTCCGCCTTCATGCTGTTCGTCCTGAAGCTCGGCATGGTGCCGGTGCTCGCCATCAGCGCGGTGGCCGGTTTCCTCGCCCGGATCGTGCTGATCCAGTGAGGATCGTATCATTGCAAAAATATGAAGTTTTGCCGGGATCTACGTCGCGCGGCCCGCTTTCACCGCCTTCTCCCTTGTAATCTCGGCAACGGTTTGCGATGTCAGCCTCCTAATCGAGCAGGCAAAACCGGCAGGAACTTTTGATATGGCAAAGCGCATCCAGAATTTGAACGACGTGATCGAGAGCTACGATGTCGTGCTTTCGGATGTCTGGGGCGTGGTCCATAACGGCGTCGAAGCCTTCCAGCATTCCTGCACAGCCTTGGCCGCCGCGAGAAAAGCCGGCGCCACTGTCGTCCTGATCACCAACTCTCCGCGTCCAGCACCTGGCGTCATCGAACAGATGAAGCATCTCGGCGTTCCCGATGGAACCTATGACCGGATCGTCACGTCTGGCGATGTCACCCGCCATCTGGTCGCCGAAGGTCCGAAGAAGGTGTTTCTGCTGGGGCCTGAACGCGACCTCAATTTCTTCGATGGACTGGGTATCGAGATCGTTTCTGAAGCCGACGCCGATTGCGTCGTCTGCACCGGCTTCTTCGACGACGAGAAGGAAGTGCCCGAAGACTATACCCAGATGCTGACCACCTTCATTGCGCGCGACGTGCCGATGATCTGCGCGAACCCGGATCTGGTGGTCGAACGCGGTCACCGGATCATTCCCTGCGCCGGTGCGGTCGCCGCCTATTACGAACAACTCGGCGGCCAGGTCCGCGTTGCCGGCAAGCCGCACAAGCCGATCTACGACGAGGCGATCTCGCTTGCCCGCCAGGAGCGCGGTGATGTCGACAAGGCGAGGGTTCTCGCGATCGGCGACGGCATGCCGACCGATGTTCGTGGCGCGCTTTCGCAAGGCCTCGACCTGCTTTATATCAGTGCCGGCATTCACATCGCGGAATATTCCGTCGATGGCGAAACCGATGAGGCGATCATGCAGGAATGGCTGAAAAGCGAGAACGCGGCGCCGAAATTCTGGATGCCGCGCCTCGCCTGATCCGGAACCTGACATGACCGTATTTCACCGAAACGAAATGAAGGAGCCGCTGCCCGAGAGCCTCAAGGGCGGCGTCGTCGCGATCGGCAATTTCGATGGCGTCCATCGCGGTCATCGCAGCGTTCTCGATCGTGCGCTGGAACTTGCCAGTGAACGCGGCGTGCCAGCACTCGTGCTGACCTTCGAGCCGCATCCGCGAACCGTCTTCAAACCCGACCAGCCCGTCTTCCGGCTGACGCCGGCACCGCTCAAGGCACGCCTCTTGGAAGCGATGGGGTTTCGCTCGGTCATCGAATACCCGTTCGACCGCGACTTCGCGACCCGTTCGGCCGAGGATTTCGTGAAGACGATCCTGACCGACTGGCTGGGCGCAAGCGCCGTCGTCACCGGCTTCGACTTCCATTTCGGCAAGGGCCGCGAAGGCGGACCGGCTTTCCTGATGACCGCCGGCGATCGTCACGGGTTCACCGTGTCGCTGGTGGATGCCTTTCGCGATGAAAACGCGGAAGTCGTGTCGTCGAGCCGCATCCGCGATCTGATCGCCGAAGGAGACGTCGTCGCTGCCGCAGGCCTGCTCGGCTATCGCTATACGGTCGAGGCGGAAGTCATCGGCGGCGAACAGCTTGGCCGCCAGCTCGGCTATCCCACCGCGAACATGAAGCTTGCACCCGAAACGGAACTGAAGCCCGGCATCTATGCCGTGCGCTTCAGAAGAGCCGACGGCACGCTTCACGACGGCGTCGCAAGCTACGGCCGACGCCCGACGGTGACGGACGACGGTGCACCGCTTCTCGAAACCTATCTGTTCGACTTCTCCGGAAACCTCTACGGCGAGATCTGCTCGGTCTCCTTCTTCGGCTACCTGCGCCCCGAACTCAAATTCGACGGCCTAGACCCTCTGGTTGCCCAGATGAAAAACGACGAGGAAGAGGCGAGGGCGCTGCTGTCAGGCGTAAAGCCGCTCGGCGAACTGGACATGAAGATCGCGTTTTAGGCTTTAGAGGCGTATTTCAGGCGGCCGCCGTCATCTCGGCGGGCCGTTGCCAGAGAATTGTTGGGATCAGGTCCTTCACCGGCTTGTGCGCCAGATCCTCTGCGGAAATATGATTGGCGACGATCAGATCGATGGCGACATCGAAGATGACGTCTTCAAAAGAATCCACGTCGGGCGCCTCGATATGAAGGCCCTCGATATCGCTCTCCGAATAGAAGAGCCTGGCTTCTTCATCCCAGACAGCTTTGATAAAGAATGTTCTCTTCACGGTGTCTACTCTGAAGGTCTGCGGTTTCCCGAAAACCATATATCTGTCATCAGTAGTCCGCAACGCAGGAATGATATCCCATGGCAACCCCACCCCGCAGGCCCGTAAACCCGATGGAAGCGGCCGAAGCGCTGTTCAAGCCGGTCAAGAAACCCGCTGCTCCGGCAGTCGAAAGACGCGCAGCTCCCCAGGCAAAGGAACTCGTGTCCCTGAAGCTCGACAGCGCCGTCATCGAATACTTCCAGGACGACGGCCCCGGCTGGCAGGACCGCATCAACGATGCTCTGCGGGCAACGATGCTGGCCAACCCGAAGGCTTAGCGGCCGCTCAACGGAAACAGCGCGACATCGTCCTGCCAGGGATCGAAGATCGCCGCGCCCGACATGCGGAAGTCCTTGACGTTGCGGGTGACGAGATAGAGATCGTGCTCGATGGCGGTCGCCGCAAACAGCGTATCGATGACAGGCGGCGCGTGACCGGTGGAACGCTTCACGCGTCCCGAAATCTCGCCCCAGCGGCGCACGATAGGGTCGGTCGCGGACAGCGTACGGCCACTGAACCGGGCTTCAAGCGCGTCGGTGGCGGCCTTGTACCGGTAGCGATTGGCATCGTCGTCGGGCAGGTTCGCTATTCCCTTGTCGTATTCGGCCAGCGTCAGAACGCTGATGAACAGCCGCTCTTCATCCTGGTTCGCCGCCCAGCGCTTGACCGAGGGCGCGCCGTTCGGGTTGATCAGGGCGGAAATGACGTTGGTGTCGAGAAGCCAGCCGATCACAGTTCCACGTCCCGTCCGCGGTCGGCATCCCGGTCGAGATTAAGATCTTCCAGCCCCAACCCTTCCATGAAATCGATGAGCGATGTCTTGGGCGCCGGCCGGCTCAACCGCTCCAGCTCCTCGCTGCTGATTACCACGACGCTGTCTTTTCCGCGCACCGTCACATGCTGCGGGCCTTCGTTACGGGCGCGCCGCACCACCTCGGAAAACCGTGCCTTGGCATCTTCGAGCTTCCAGATGTTTTCCTGACGTCTTTCCGGCATATCATCCTCCAACTGGTCAGATAGTCAGTTGTAATCCAAGGGCGGGCAGGGAGTCCACGAACCATCTCGGTTTTGCCCCTTCCTTTCACCCGAAAAACACCGTAATAACCGCCCCCATGACAGATTTCCGGCGGGCCAGGATCATGGCCGCGATGATCATACGAATTATCGGCCCGGCCTTCCGCGCGGCTTGAACAGTCGGCCGGAGGGTCCGGGTTTTCGGCGCTTCCAAGAGCGCTTCTGCCACCGAATTCATCCGCATGCGCCCCTGTCCCGGCGCCAGAGACGATAGCCAATATGACCGATACAGTGACTGAAAAGCTCGATTACTCGAAGACCCTCTATCTGCCCGAGACCGAGTTTCCGATGCGGGCAGGCCTGCCGCAGAAAGAGCCGGAAACCGTTGCCCGCTGGCGCGAGATGGATCTCTACAAGAAGCTGCGCACCTCCGCCGCCGGTCGCGAAAAATTCGTGCTGCACGATGGCCCTCCTTACGCCAACGGCAACATCCATATCGGCCATGCGCTGAACAAGATCCTCAAGGACGTCATCACCCGCTCGTTCCAGATGCGCGGCTATGATGCGAACTACGTTCCCGGCTGGGATTGCCACGGTCTGCCGATCGAGTGGAAGATCGAGGAAGAGAATTACCGCGCCAAGGGCAAGGCCAAGCCCGACCTGAAACAGCCGGACGCGATGATCGAATTCCGCAAGGAATGCCGCGCCTATGCGCAGAAGTGGATCGCGATCCAGGCCGAAGAATTCAAGCGCCTCGGCATCGTCGGCGATTTCGACAGACCCTACCTGACCATGGATTTCCACTCGGAAAGCCGCATCGCCGGCGAGCTCCTGAAGATCGCCATGAGCGGCCAGCTCTATCGCGGCTCGAAGCCCATCATGTGGTCGGTTGTCGAGCGCACGGCGCTGGCGGAAGCCGAGGTCGAATACCACGACTACGAGAGCGACACGATCTGGGTGAAGTTCCCGGTGAACAGTGGCTCGGCAGAACTGGCTGACGCCCATGTGGTCATCTGGACGACGACGCCGTGGACCATCCCGGGCAACCGCGCCATCGCCTATTCGCCGAAGGTCTCCTATGGCCTCTACGAAGTCACCGAAGCTGCCAATGATTTTGGCCCGCAGCCGGGCGAGAAACTGATCTTTGCAGACAGCCTGGCGGACGAATCCGCAGCTAAGGCAAAGCTCGCCTTCAGTCGTCTGCGGGGCGTCTCCGCCGACGAACTGGCTGGCGTCACCTGCGCGCATCCCCTCAAGGATCTCGGCTACGACTTCACCGTCCCACTCCTCGCCGGCGACCATGTCACCGATGACGCCGGTACCGGTTTCGTCCACACCGCGCCGTCCCACGGCCGCGAGGATTTCGAGGCCTGGATGTCCAGCGTCAAGGAACTCGAAGCCCGCGGCATCGATCCGCGCATCCCGTTCCCAGTCGATGATAGCGGCACCTACACCATCGACGCCCCCGGTTTCGAGGGTGCTCGCGTCATGGATGACAACGGCAAGAAGGGCGATGCCAACGATCGCGTCATCAAGGCGCTGATCGAACGCAACGCGCTGTTTGCCCGTGGCCGCCTTAAGCATTCCTATCCGCATTCCTGGCGCTCGAAGAAGCCGATCATCTTCCGCAACACGCCGCAGTGGTTCGTCTATATGGACAAGGACCTGGCAGACGGTACGACGCTGCGCACCCGTGCGCTGACCGCCATCGACGATACCCGCTTCGTGCCCGCCGCCGGCCAGAACCGCCTGCGCGCCATGATCGAGCAGCGCCCGGACTGGGTTCTGTCGCGCCAGCGCGCCTGGGGCGTCCCGATCTGCGTGTTTGCAGATGAAGAAGGCAATGTCCTGCAGGACGAAGAGGTCAATGCCCGCATCCTCGAGGCCTTCGATGCAGAAGGTGCCGATGCCTGGTTTGCCGAAGGTGCCAAGGAACGCTTCCTCGGCAATGCCCATGACGGCGCCAAGTGGACGCAGGTCATGGATATCCTCGACGTCTGGTTCGATTCAGGCTCGACGCACACGTTCACCCTCGAAGACCGTCCGGACCTGAAATGGCCGGCGGACGTCTATCTCGAAGGGTCGGACCAGCATCGCGGCTGGTTCCATTCATCGCTTCTGGAATCGGCTGCCACCCGCGGCCGGGCGCCCTATGACACGGTCGTCACCCATGGTTTCACCATGGATGAGAAGGGCCAGAAGATGTCGAAGTCGCTCGGCAATGTCGTGGCGCCTCAGGACGTCATGAAGGATGCCGGCGCCGATATCCTGCGCCTGTGGGTCATGACCACCGATTACTGGGAAGACCAGCGCCTCGGCAAGACGATCATCCAGACCAATGTCGATGCTTACAGAAAGCTGCGCAACACCATTCGCTGGATGCTCGGCACGCTGGCCCACGACGACGGCGAAGAGATCGCTTATGCCGAGCTCCCGGAACTTGAAAAGCTCATGCTGCATCGGCTGTCCGAACTCGATGAAGTCGTGCGCACCGGTTACGATGCGTTCGAATTCAAGAAGATCGCCCGCGCACTGATCGATTTTAGCAATATTGAACTGTCGGCCTTCTACTTCGACATCCGCAAGGATGCGCTCTATTGCGACGCTCCGTCGTCGCTGCGCCGTCGCGCCTCGCTTGCGGTCATCCGCAAGATCTTCGAATGCACGGTCACCTGGCTCGCACCCATGCTGCCCTTCACCACGGAAGAGGCATGGCTGTCCCTGAAGCCAAATGCCGTCTCCGTGCATCTGGAACAGTTCCCGGATGTGCCGGCCGAATGGAAGAACGATGCGGTTGCCGAGAAATGGGCAAAGATCCGCAAGGTTCGCTCGGTCGTCACAGGCGCGCTCGAAATCGAGCGCAAGGACAAGCGCATCGGTTCGTCGCTTGAAGCCGCTCCCGTCGTCCATGTCGCCGATGCCGAGCTTTTGAAGGCGCTGGAAGGACTGGATTTCGAAGAAACCTGCATCACATCCGCCATCACGATCGTGGCAGACGAAGGCCCGCAGACGGCGTTCCGTCTATCCGAAGTGTCTGGCGTGTCGGTGGAGCCGAAGCCCGCGGACGGCGTCAAGTGCGCCCGCTCGTGGCGGGTGACGACGGATGTCGGGTCCGATCCCGCCTGGCCGGATGTTTCGGCCCGCGATGCGGCGGCACTGACTGAACTGGCCAAGCTTGGCCGGCTCTGATGATCTGCAGATTACCGGATGATTGCGCTTGGCCGCGTCATCCGGTATTCCTGCCTGAAATTGGCCGGAATGTTCCGGCACGAGATGACTTCCGGTTTTGAAGGCGTCAGGACGGGCGCCGATGGTAGGGGTTTGATGAAAACGACTTATGCGTTTCGTGCCGCGATCGGTGCGGTTGGCATGCTGGCTGCAACCGTGTCTCTTTCCGGCTGCATGGGCGGCCCGACCTATGGCACCGACAAGACGGCAATGGCCCAGCTCGGCGACGATCTTGGAGCAGCCGTGGCTCTCGGCAGCGCCCGCGACGAAGAAAAAGAAAAGCTGCGCTACAATCCCCGCCCGACGCTGGTCGTTGCCGGCAAGGGGCAGGCCAGCCTTCCTGCACCCCAGCAGTCCCTTGCCAATCGCGAAAGCAACCCGAACTGGGTTGAATCGCCGGAAGAGACCCGTGCGCGCCTGCGTCTGGAGGCCAAGGAAAACGAAGGCAACAACAATTACCGTTCGCCGCTGATGGCCGGTCGTGGCCAGGGCGGTCAGATGACCGAAACGGAAAAATGGGAAGCCTTCCGCAAGGCCAAGCAGGATGTCGAAACGGTCAACATGGGCTCGCGCCGCCGTTCACTGTCCGAGCCGCCGGCTGAATTCCGTGCCGCCGATGCCGCAACGCTTCAGGATCTCGGAGAACCCGAGAACGAGAAGGAGCGCCGTCGCAAGAAGGAAGCGCAGAGCGCAACCCAGGCGTCGAACAGCAGCTGGTGGAAGCCCTTCCAGTAAGACCTCGTGTGTTGCTTAATCCCGGCGTGAGCGAAAGAAGCCTGTCAGAATGTCGGCGGCTTCCCGCTCTCCGAGCCCGGAATAGACATCCGGCGCATGATGGCAGCTCGGCTGCGCAAAGAAGCGCACGCCATTTTCGACAGCGCCACCCTTCGGATCTCCCGCGCCGTAATACAGCCGGCGAATTCGCGCGAACGAAATCGCCGCCGCACACATGGTGCATGGTTCCAGCGTCACGTAAAGATCGGCACCACTAAGCCGTTCCTGGCCGAGAACCCCGGCCGCAGCCCGGATAACCGCAATCTCGGCATGCGCCGTCACGTCGTTCTTGGTGCGGGTCAGGTTGCCGGATCTGGCGATAATCTGGCCGTCCATGACCAGCACGGCACCCACGGGAACTTCGCCCTGTGCCGCTGCAAGCCTGGCTTCTGTGAGTGCGGCATCCATGAAACCGTCGCTCTTGGGCATTTCCGCGATTTCCTCTTAACCCGGCTCGCATGAACTGGTAGGAAGCATTCAACACGAAGCGCGCTGTGCGCGTGTTTCATCACCATCCACGAACACGAATGTCCGGTTCGTTTCCGTAGACATCATGCTTCAGGCAAACAACAAATGACTTCAAAAGACAAGCCGAAGCGCGGCGAAGCCAAAACCTTCATCCGCGAGATCAAGCCGAAATCTGCAGATGCTGCAGCCGGCAAGACAAAGACGGGGACGGGCTTCAAGAAACGGGCGCCCGCAAAGCCCGGTTCCGACGCGCCCCGCTCAGAACGTCCGCGCTCCGTTGCGCCGCGCGCTGAAAAGCCCCGTGGCGAAAACGCTGCCGCCGACAAGCCGGCAAAGCCGATGCGCCGTCAGGCAGCCTCTGCCGAAACGGCAGCGTCGGATGGTAAGCCCGAGCGTATTTCCAAGATCCTTGCCCGCGTCGGCGTGGCGTCCCGCCGCGATATCGAGCGGATGATCATGGATGGCCGTGTGTCGCTCAACGGCAAGGTTCTCGATACGCCTGTCGTCAACGTCACCTTCGACGATGCGATCGAGGTGGATGGCGTGCCGATCCGCGGTGTCGAGCGCACGCGCCTGTGGCTCTACCATAAGCCCGGCGGCCTGGTGACGACGAATTCCGATCCGGAAGGACGTCAGACCGTGTTTGAAAACCTGCCCGGCGAACTGCCGCGGGTGCTCTCCATCGGTCGTCTCGACATCAATACCGAAGGCCTGCTGCTTCTGACCAACGACGGCGGTCTGTCGCGCGTGCTGGAACTTCCGACCACCGGCTGGCTGCGTCGCTACCGCGTCCGCGCCCATGGCGAGGTGGATCAGGAAGCGCTCGACAAGCTGAAGGACGGCATTGCCGTCGATGGCGTTCTCTACGGCTCGATCGAAGCCACGCTCGACCGTTCGCAGGGCCGCAACGTCTGGATCACCATGGGTCTTCGCGAAGGCAAGAACCGCGAGATCAAGAACGTCCTCGGCGCGCTCGGCCTCGAGGTCAACCGCCTGATCCGTATCTCCTACGGCCCGTTCCAGCTCGGCGACCTGCCGGAAGGCGAGGTCATGGAAGTGCGCGGCCGCACGCTGCGCGACCAGCTCGGTCCGCGCCTGATCGAAGAAGCGAAGGCGAATTTCGACGCGCCGATCTATAACGAAACGCCTGCTGCCTCTGAAGACGAGAAGCCGGCACGTTCCTCCCGCTCCGAATGGTCGAGCCCGGCGGACCGCCCGGCACGTCCTCGCGACGAGGACAGACGCGAGCGCTCGCTCGGCCGTCTCGATACCAAGGCGACCGAACGCAAGTTCTCCGAAAAGCCGGCCGGCAAATTTGGTGGCAAGCCCGAGGGCAAGTTCGGCGCAAAGCCGGGCTTCAAGTCCAATGACCGCGATCTCGGCGACGAAAAGCCGAAGAAGCGTCCGCCGATGGGCACCAGCCGCACCGCCAATGTCTGGATGGCGCCGGGTGCGCGTCCAAACGCCGACGGCAGCGTCCGGGCGGTTTCCGCTCGTGCGCAGGCAGAGCAGCTGTTCAGGAAACAGGTGCCCGAAAATGACCGCCGCGTGATCGTGAAGCGCGCCGATGACGACGCCGACTGGATCCGTGCGGATTCTCCGCCGGAGCCGGAAAAGGGCGAATTCGGCGCCAAGCGTTCCTTCGGTGACAAACCCCGCGGTGACAAACCCCGTGGCGACAAGCCGAGAAGCGACAGACCTCGCAGCGATAGCCCCCGCGGTGACAGCCCGAGAGGCGAGCGCTCCTTTGGCGACCGCAAGCCGCGCGAAAGCGGCGATCGTCCCTATGGCGACAAGCCCCGCGGCGAGCGTTCGTTTGGGGATCGTCCTTCCCGTGGAGACCGCCCGACCGGAGACCGCCCAACCGGCGACCGTCGCCCGCGTCAGGATGGTGACCGTCCCGCCCGTGCCTTTAACGCCGGCGAAGGCCGCTCCGATCGTCCGCGCTCGGA
Source organism: Rhizobium sp. Leaf306 (assembly GCF_001423425.1). GTDB lineage: Bacteria > Pseudomonadota > Alphaproteobacteria > Rhizobiales > Rhizobiaceae > Neorhizobium > Neorhizobium soli. Next base: position 672,722 of record NZ_LMNX01000001.1, on the reverse strand, counting down.
TCGTCCTTATGGTGACAGGCCTGCGCGCGGTGATCGCCCGACGGGTGACCGTCCAACGCGTGACCGGCCAAGCACTGATCGTCGTCCGCGCGAGGATGGTGATCGTCCCGCACGCTCGTTCAATGCTGGCGAAAGCCGTCCCGATCGTCCGCGTTCGGATCGTCCCTTCGGTGACAAGCCTGCATTCGGCGATAAGCCCAGGGGTGCACGGCCTGCCGGCAAATCCTTCGGTGGCAAGCCGAGCGGTGGCAAGCCCGGCTTCGGCGGCAAACCATCGGGTGGCCGTCCCTCGGGTGGCAAGCCCGGCGGACGTCCGGCTGGCGCTCGCTCAGGCGGCCCGGGTGGAAAACCGCGGACCCCGAGAGGCTGATCCGTGCGCATCGTAGGGGGTGAATTCCGCGGCCGCACGCTCGCCACGCCGAAAACCAGCGCGATCCGGCCGACCATCGACCGGACGCGCGAAAGCCTGTTCAATATCATCGGCCATGTCTATCCGCAGGCGCTGGATGGCACGCGGGTGATCGATCTCTTCGCCGGCACCGGTGCCGTCGGACTGGAAGCCGTCTCGCGCGGCTGCCGTCATGCGCTGTTCGTTGAAAACGGTGTCGAAGGTCGCGGTCTCCTGTGGGAGAACATCGACAGTTTCGGCCTGCATGGTCGCGCCCGCATCCTGCGGCGCGATGCCACCAAGCTTGGGCCAGTCGGAACGCTGGAACCCTACAACTTCCTCTTCGCCGATCCGCCCTATGGCCAGAAGCTGGGCGAGGGGGCTCTGTTTGCAGCCCATGTCGGCGGCTGGCTGGTGCCCGGCGCACTCGCGATCCTGGAAGAACGCGCCGATGTCACGGTTGCCGTCGATCCGGCCTTCAAACTGCTCGAAAGCCGAACCTTCGGCGATACGCGGATGGATTTCTTCCGCTACGAACCGGCCTGAGCGAGCGGGAGAGGCCGATCATGAGCACGAGGCTGACCCTTGCTGATCATGAGACAGCGGATCGCGTTGGCCGGAAGAAGGGCGATCTGCGCTATGCGGTCGCCTTCGGCGGCGGCGGCGCCCGCGGCATTTCCCATATCCACGTCATCGAAGCGCTGGACGAACTCGGCATCCGGCCGGTAGCAATTTCCGGCTCTTCGATCGGCGCGATCATGGGTGCCGCCATGGCATCGGGCATGTCGGGCCGCGAGATCCGCGACTATACCGTCGAGACCGTCGGCAACCGCGGCTCGCTGGTGAACCGGCTCTGGGGTCTCGGCCCGTCGACGATGCGGGATGCACTCGGCGGATTTCGCTTCGGTCACTTCAATCTGGAGCCGATCCTCGAGGCCTTCCTGCCGAGCCAGATCCCCCAGGATTTCGCCGATCTCGTCATACCCTTGAAGATCTCCGCCACCGATTATTATGGCCAGGCGGAGGTGATCCTCGAGACGGGCAATCTGCGCAAGGCGATCGCGGCCTCTGCCGCCATTCCCGGCCTGTTCATGCCGGTCAGGGTCAACAACCGCATCATGATCGATGGCGGCGTCTTCAATCCCGTCCCTTACGAGCAGTTGATGGATCTCGCCGACGTGGTGATCGGCATCGATGTGGTCGGCGCGCCGGAAGGCGATGGCCTGCATCCGCCCAACCGCTTCGACAGCCTGTTCGGCGCAAGCCAGCTCACCATGCAGGCCAGCATCGCCCTCAAGCTGAAACTCAATCCGCCGCACATCTTCCTGCGTCCCAGCGTCAATCGCTTCGGCGTAATGGATTTCTTTAAGGCGCGCGACATCCTCGAAGCCTCAGAAGGCACAAGAGAAGAGCTGAAGCGGGCGATCGAGGCTCTGGAAAGGGCTGCCTGATCACCACTTGCCGATCGAAACACCGGAAGCCTTTTCCTCCGGGCTTTTGCCGGTGCGTTTCGGCTTGATCAGCGGCTCGGGGCGAACGGGACTGTTGAAGAGCATCTCGCGGCCGGCGCCCAAACCCTGCACGGCCTGAACCTGCAGCCGTTCCTCGTCGCGACGGCGGATGTCGTCGCCGATCTCGGAGGCGGCAGCCTCGCTCATGCCGAGCGCTTCCAGCGTCCGTCGCCCGAACAGCAGCCCGGACTCCAGCGTTTCGCGCAACTCGTATTCGACGTTCTTTTCGCGTAGCGCCAGCGAATGAACCCGGTCGTAGGACCGCACGAACAGGCGCACATCGGGAAATTCCGACGCAATCAGGTCGACGATCCGGTCCGTCGTTTCCCGTTTCTGCGTCGCGACCACAACGATCTTCGTCTTCTCGATACCGGACGCGATCAGAACGTCCTTGCGGGCACCATCGCCGAAATAGATCCGGAAGCCGAAATTCGCCGCCTGCCGGATACGCTCGGGACTGTCGTCGATGACAGTCACGGAACTGCCGCCGGCAAGCAGGATCTGCGCGGCGATCTGGCCGAAACGGGAAAAGCCGATCATCAGCACATCGGCTCCGGCGCCTTCGAAATCCTCCTCCAGATGTTCGCGCGTCTCGCTCTTCTGCAGGCGCCTAGCAAGCGCCGAGCCAAGCGGCGTCAGCGCCATCGACAGCGTCACGCCGGCAATCAGAAGCGAAGCGGTGGCGGAAGAGAGGAGGCCCGCGGCGGTTGCGGTGGTAAACAGCACGAAGCCGAATTCGCCACCCTGCGGCAACAGGAACGCGATCTTCAGGGCGTCATTGGGCGGCGAACCCCACAGGCGCGAGAGAGCGTAGACCACGGCCGCCTTCACACCCATGAACACGGCAACGGCCGGGATCAGGAAGGCAAGGTTTTCGAAGATCACCTGGACTTCGAGCGAAAGCCCGACAGCGACGAAGAACAGCGCCAGAAGCAGGCCGCGGAAGGGTTCGATATCCGCTTCCAGCTCGTGCCGATAGGAGGATTCCGCCAGCATGACGCCGGAGAGGAAAGCACCCATCGCCATCGACAGACCGACGGCCTGCATCGCAGCCGCCGAACCGAGCACGACGAGAAGGGCGGCGGCAATCATCACCTCGCGGGCACCGCTGCTGGCAATGATCTGGAACATCGGTGTCAGCAGGTACTTGCCGGCAATTACCATGGCGCCCACGGCAGCGACAGCGATTGCAAAGTCCAGCATCGGGGTGGCGGCTGCCTCGCTGGTGCCGGGTGCCAGGATTGTGATCAACGCCAGAAGCGGCACGATCGCGAGATCCTGGAACAAGAGAACGGAGAAGGAGCGCTGCCCGTAGCGGCTGTTCATCTCACCTGTGTCATTGAGGATCTGCAGCGCAAAGGCGGTGGACGACAGGGCAAGCCCGAAGCCGATCATCAGGCTGCCGCGCCAGTCCGCCATTTCCGACAGGTAGGCGAACCCGCTCAGGATGCCACCCGATATCGCCACCTGCGCCGGCCCAAGCCCGAACACATCGGCCCGCATCTGCCACAGACGCGAGGGTTTCAGCTCCAGCCCGATGACGAAGAGCAGGAACACGACGCCGAATTCCGCGACATGCAGCACTTCCTGCGTATCGGTCACCTGTTGCAGCACCGGACCGATCAGGATGCCGGCCGCGAGATATCCAAGCACGGTGCCAAGACCGAGCCTGCGAAACAGCGGGGCGGCGATCACCGCACCGGCAAGCAGCATCAACATTTCGGTAAAGTGGGAGCCGTTTGCAGTCATGGGGCACTTTCGGGTCGGGAATGCGGAAGGTCAACCGGGGAATCGGAGCGCTGCCCTTGATGCTTTGGTCGGTGCACAATAAATGGTGTGCAAACGAAAGGCTTGCAAACATGACCTCGCAAATCGATTCCGCCTCCCTTCTGGCGCGTGCCGGCGAACTGATCGATCTGGCCAAGGCGGCGGGAGCCGACAAGGCGGATGCGGTGGTCGTCCGCTCCCGCTCCAGTTCGGTCAGCGTCCGGCTCGGAAAGGTGGAGGGAACCGAATCCTCGGAAAGCGACGATTTCTCGCTGCGTGTCTTCGTCGGCAACAAGGTTGCAAGCGTTTCCGCCAATCCGGGTTTCGATCTGAAGGTGCTGGCCGAACGCGCAGTCGCCATGGCAAAGGTCTCGCCCGAGGATCCCTTCGCCTGCCTCGCGGATGAAAAGGACCTTGCGAGAGATTACCCCGATCTCGACCTGTTCGATCCGACCGAAGTCTCCGCCGATACGATGCGGGACGTGGCGCTCGAGATGGAACAGGCAGCGCTCGATGTCGCAGGCGTCACCAATTCGTCGGGATCCGGCGCCTCTTCCGGCATGGGCGGAATGGTTCTCGTCACGTCGCACGGATTTTCCGGCGCCTATATGGCCAGCCGCTTCGGCCGCTCCGTCAGCGTCATCGCCGGCGAGGGCACGAAGATGGAGCGCGACTACGATTTCGACAGCCGTCTGTTTGCAGCCGATCTCGACGATCCGAAGCTGATCGGCCGGCGGGCCGGCGAGCGGGTGGTCAAGCGCATCAATCCGCGCCAGGTCGATACCGGCAGCAATGTCACCGTCGTCTTCGAACCCCGCATCGCGCGCGGCTTTGTCAGCCATATCGCCGGCGCCATCAACGGCGGATCTGTTGCCCGCAAGACATCGTTCCTGCGCGACAAGATGGGCCAGCAGGTTCTGAAATCAGGCCTTAACATCACCGACGATCCCTTGATCGTGCGCGGTTCTTCCTCGCGCCCCTTCGATGGCGAGGGTGTGAAGGGCGAGCGTCTCGTGATGATCGAGGACGGCGTGCTGAACCACTGGTTCCTCTCCACCTCGACCGGCCGCGAAATCGGGTTCCCGACCAACGGCCGCGGCGTGCGCGGCGGCACATCCGTTACCCCGGCCTCCACCAACCTCGCGCTCGAACCGGGCGACATTTCGCCTGAAGACCTGGTCCGCCAGATCGGCACCGGTTTCTACATCACCGAACTGATCGGCCAGGGCGTCAACATGATCACCGGCGAGTATTCGCGCGGCGCGACCGGCTTCTGGATCGAGAACGGCGAGCTTGCCTATCCGGTGTCCGAAGTGACGATCGCCTCCAACCTGAAGGACATGTTCATGCGGATGACGCCGGCAAACGATATCGACCGCAAGTTCGGCACGGCCTCTCCGACGATCGCCATCGAAGGCATGACGCTGGCAGGACGCTGACCGATGGCTGGCGCGGAAGGGCAATGGCTTGAAGATCTGGACCTGATCCGCGATGCCGCCCGTCAGGCCGGCGAGATCGCGCATGGCTTTTTCGGCCAGTCGCCGGAAGTCTGGTGGAAAAACGAGGGCTCGTCGCCCGTCAGTGCCGCAGACTTTGCGGCAAACGACATTCTCCAGAGCCTGCTTCTGACCGCCCGTCCCAATTACGGCTGGCTCTCGGAAGAAACGGATGACGACGACGCCAGGCTTTCACTCGACACGCTGTTCGTGGTGGATCCGATCGACGGCACCCGCGCCTTCATCAATGGCGAAAAGACCTGGTGCGTCTCGGTCGCCGTCGTCCATCGAGGCCGACCCGTGGCGGGTGTTCTGGTCGCGCCGGCGCTCGGCGAGGAGTTCTTTGCCGTCAAGGGCGGTCAGGCGATCCGCAACGGTGCGCCGATCTCTGTTACCAAGGATGATCATGATAAGCTTGTGATCGCTGCCGATGAAAACCTTGTGAAGAAATTTGATCTGCCGTTCCGCAGCCATGTCGAACGCCATCGGCATATCCCGTCGCTCGCCTACCGGTTGGCGATGGTCGCGGACGGACGCCTCGATGGCACCGTCGTCAAGCGCAACTCGCATGACTGGGATCTCGCCGCCGCCGACCTTATCCTGGAATGCGCAGGCGGCCGGTTGACCGACCTTGCGGGAAGCCCGCTCACCTACAACCGGCGGCAGGTCCGCCACGAGATGCTGGTGGCTGGCGCAGAGCATGCACTGGAACGGCTATTGCCGCAGATCCAGCGATTTCCGGCCGCTTGACCTTTGTGGCGTAATGCCGCAGATGAGGATCGGGCGGAGAGGATAAACGGGACAGGATGGACATGACCGCGACGACTGACAAGAAACAGCTTCTGCATCTGGTTTTCGGTGGCGAACTTTCGAGCCTCGAAGAGGTTCAGTTCAAGGATCTTGCGGCGCTGGATATCGTCGGCATCTATCCCGATTATGCAACGGCCCTGACGGCCTGGCGCAGCAAGGCACAGCAGACGGTCGACAACGCCCAGATGCGCTATTTCATCGTTCACATGCATCGCCTGCTCGAGCCAGGCCCCAAGTAACGCTGAAGCAAGCCTGATCTGCCAGGTTTCGAAATGCCAAGGTCTGGAACATAGGGTCCGGGACCCCTTTTTGACGCATTTGTGCATGACAGAAATTCGGCGACTGATACGATATCAGAAGGACGACCGGGATTGATGACGGCCATCATGCAGTGGGGGCAAAAGCGATGAGCGGCAGTATGGCTCGCATGGCCCTGGCGGGATACCGCCTGGCCGGCATCGCGCTTTATCCCTTTGCCGGGCCGTACCTCACGTACCGGTCGATGAAGGGCAAGGAAGATTCCTCGCGCCGTCTCGAAAGGCTCGGCTATGCCAGCCTGCCGCGCCCGCGCGGACCGCTGGTCTGGGTTCATGCCGCAAGCGTCGGCGAAACCATGTCGATCATGCCGCTGATCCGCGAACTTCGCCGTCGCGAGATCCATGTCCTGCTGACGACAGGGACCGTTACATCCGCAGCACTGGTCGATGCCAGGCTCGGCGATGAAGTCATTCATCAATATGTGCCGTTCGATCTGAAATTCTCCATCAAGCGCTTTGTCTCCTACTGGAAGCCGGATGCGTGCATTACGGCCGAGTCCGAAATCTGGCCGACGACGGTGGCCGAGCTGGCGCGGCGTCGCATCCCGCAGATCCGCGTCAATGCACGCCTCTCCGATCGCTCGTTCACGCGCTGGCACAATCATAATACCATCGCCGAAGCGCTGTTCGAAAAGCTGGCCCTCGTGGTGGCCCAGTCCGATCTCGATGCGGAGCGTTTCCGTGATCTCGGCGCCTGGCCGGTGATCGTGTCCGGCAACCTCAAGACCGATACCGACCCGCCGCCATGTGACGAGGAGCTTCTGGCCCGCTACAAGGCCGAAATCGGCGAGCGCAAGACCTGGGCTGCGATCTCCACGTTCGATGGCGAGGAAAAGGCCGCCGCCACCGTGCATCGGGCGCTGAAGCCGAAAAGCAACCTGTTGACCATCCTCGTGCCCCGTCATCCGGATCGCGCAGATGCGATCGAGGAGATGCTGAAGGCGGAGGGGCTCACCGTCGCCCGCCGCTCGCGCAACGACACGATCACGCCGGAAACCGATATTTTCCTCGGCGATTCCATCGGCGAAATGGGTCTCTATCTGCGGCTGACCGAAATCTCCTTCGTCGGCAAGTCGTTGACCAACGAGGGCGGCCAGAACCCGCTGGAGCCGGCCATGCTCGGATCTGCCGTTCTGTCCGGCCCGAACATCGACAATTTCCGCGATGCCTACCAGCATCTCGTCAAGAAGGGCGGTGCCCGGATGGTCCGCGATGTCGAAATGCTAGCAAAGGCCGTGCATTACCTGATGATCAACGACCTTGCCCGCCGCAAGATGGTCGAAGCCGGCCATGACGCGATGGACGAAATGCGCGGCGCGTTGGCCAAGACCGTCAAGGCGCTCGAACCTTACGTCAATCCGCTGACCGTCAGCGCCAGACTTCAGCCGAAGACAGCCGCCGCCGGTGCTGCACGCTGATGGCCGGGGCGACAAGCGACGTGGCGGATATGGACTTCTCGCATATCGCCGGCATCCTGTTCGACAAGGACGGCACGCTTTTGCACTATGATGCGAGCTGGGGCCCGGTGAACCGCGAAGCGGCCCGCATCGCGTCGGGCGGCGATGCGGATCTCGAAATGCGCCTCCTGCAAGCCGGCGGCATGGATCCCGTATCCGGCCACACCCGTGCCGATAGCCTGCTTGCGGCCGGCAATGCCGCCGAGATCGCCGCAGGTTTCGTGTCCGCAGGCGCCCCCATGGATGTGGCAGATCTCACCCGTCAGCTCGATGCACTCTTCGTTCGCTCTGCCGAATATTCCGTTCCGGTCACCGATCTCGCCGCCTTCTTCGGCGCGCTGAAGGCACGCGGCCTGAAGCTCGGCATCGCCTCCAGCGACAATGAGGAAGCCATCCGCCAGACGGCGATCCGTTTCGGCTTTATCGATCATGTCGATTTCATCTGCGGCTATGACAGCGGTTTTGGTGTGAAGCCCAAACCCGGCATGTTCCTGAAATTCTGCGAGGTCGTCGGTCTCGAACCGGAACAGGTGGCGATGGTCGGCGACAACAATCACGACATGCATATGGGCGAGGCGGCCGGCGCCGGCATCAAGGTCGCGGTTTTGACCGGGACCGGTTCGCGCCAGACGCTGTCGACTGCCGCCGATCTCTGCCTCGACGATATCTCCGCCTTTGCCGCCCTCCTGCCGGTCTCGGCACCGGCTGCGGCGGGCTGAGCGGTGGTTTCCGAAGCGCCGCCCTTCTGGTGGACCAAGGCCGACTGGCGCGTCTGGGCGCTGTCGCCGGTTTCGTTCGTCTATGGTGCCGTCTCCGGCCGCCGCATGGCGAAGTCGAAGCGGGCGCAGGCGCCCCTGCCGGTCATCTGCGTCGGAAACTTCACCGTCGGCGGCGCCGGCAAGACACCGACGGCGATCACGCTTGCCCGCGCCGCCAAGGCGAAGGGCCTCACCCCCGGCTTCCTCACCCGCGGCTATGGCGGATCGCTCGACGTCACGACAATGGTCGATCGTTCCAAACACAAAGCCGAAGCCGTCGGCGACGAAGCGCTGCTTCTCGAGCGCGAAGCGATGACCGTCATTTCCCGCCGCCGCGTTGATGGTGCAAGGATGCTGGCGGAAAACGGCGTCGATCTCATCATCATGGATGACGGGTTCCAGAGCGCCCGTCTCTCGATCGATTTCGCGCTTGTCGTGATCGATTCCGTCCGCGGCATCGGCAACGGCCATCTCGTGCCGGGCGGTCCCGTGCGGGCACCGCTGGCCGAGCAGATGCGCCAGGCCTCCGCCATCCTCAAGGTCGGCACCGGCGACGCGGCCGACAGGATCGTGCGCCAGGCATCGCGCGCCGGCAAGCAGGTCCACGTCGCGACACTCGATCCAAGCCCCGGCCAGTCGCTGGCGGGCACAAATCTTCTCGCCTTTACCGGGATTGCCGATCCGGAAAAATTTTACCGCACGGTCAACAGCGTCGGCGGGTTGATTTCAGAGCGCCGGTCGTTCCCGGACCATCATTTCTTCACGGCGGATGAAATCGAAAGCCTGCTGGAGGATGCCGACAGGAACGGTCTCCATCTCGTGACGACGGCCAAGGACGCGGTGCGTCTCGTCGGTCATCACGGTCCGGCCGAAAAACTGCTCAACCGGGTACAGGTGGTGGACGTGGAGATGATCTTCGACAATCCGAAGGCGCCCGGCCAGATCATCGACGCAGCACTCGCCCGTTTTCGCGAACGTCGATTGAAGAACGGCGTTAAACCCTGATCAGGGCGCAAGCGCGCGTCGGTTGATTGTGCTTAAGCCCGGCTCTGGTTCGGCAGCAGGCCGGAGCGCTTGTCGGCTTCCAGCGAGGACGCGCAATCGGCATAGGCTTCCTGCCGCGCCACGCTCCAGTATTTGAGCTCGTCGACCGGGATCTGTGCACCCGTCATCGCGCAGATCACGTATGAACCGCTGCTGACGATCTGGTAGTCGCCATCCAGGTACCGGATTTTCGCCTCGCGGAAGCTGCCGCCTTCGAACCGGTTCATCTGTCTGCGTCTCCTGCGAAAAAACATCGGATTGCTCGCGCCTTTGGCCGCCATTCCCTACACCGCGCATGGCAAGCCTTCAAGTCCGCCCGAACAGGCGTTCGATGTCGGACAGCTTAAGTTCGATATAGGTCGGGCGGCCATGGTTGCAGGTGCCGGAACCGGGCGTCGCCTCCATCTGGCGCAAAAGCGCATTCATCTCGTCGGGCCGAAGCCGGCGCCCTGAGCGCACCGAGCCATGGCAGGCCATGGTGGCCGCGACATATTCCAACTTGCCGCGCAGGGCACCGGCCGTGCCCCATTCGGCCACTTCGTCGGCAAGATCGCGGATCAGCGAGGATGCATCAACTTCGCCAAGCATCGCCGGCGTTTCGCGCACCGCAACCGCGCCGGGACCGAACCGCTCGACCGCCAGCCCCAGCCGGTCGAGTTCCTCCGCATGCATCATCAGCCGGTCGCATTCCTCTTCCGGCAGATCGACGATCTCCGGAATGAGCAGAACCTGGGACGCCAGCCGCTTGTCGTTCAAAGCCTGACGCAGCGCCTCGTAGACCAGCCTTTCATGGGCCGCATGCTGGTCGACGATGACGAGGCCGTTTTCCGTCTGGGCGACGATATAGTTCTCGTGCACCTGCGCGCGCGCCGCACCGAGCCGGTGGCGCTGCCGGTCCTCCGGGACATGCACCGTTTCAGATATGGCATCGTCCGTGCGGGCCGCCGGCATGGTTAGACCGTCGAAACCCTGCTGCGCCCGTTCCCCGAAGCCGAACGGTGCCTGCAGCGGCCGGGACGGCGATGCCGCAGGGCTCCAGGGCGCTGGCGTCGGGGGCCGATAGGCGTGGCCGGATGAAAACCCCGGCCTGAACGCCTGCATCATGCCGGATGCGCCGGTCGTGTTCGCCCGGTCGCCCTCGCGGTGCAACGCCTCGCGGATGGCGCCGACGATCAGCCCGCGTACCAGCCCCGGATCGCGAAACCGGACGTCGGCCTTGGCCGGGTGTACGTTGACATCCACCAGCGCCGGATCGAGCGTGATGGACAGAACCGCCACCGGATAGCGACCGGACGGCATCCGCTCCGCATAGGCACCGCGGATGGCCGACAGGATGAGCTTGTCCTGCACCGGCCGTCCGTTGACGAAGGCGTATTGATGTCCCGAATTGCCCCGGTGGAACGTCGGCAGCCCGACAAAGCCTGTGAGGCCCACATCCTCGCGCATCGCGTCAATCTCGATCGCATTGTCGCGAAACTCGGCCCCGAGAACCTGCGCCATGCGCGCCAGATGGTCCTCGCCGGTCGCCGGCAGGTCCAGCGTGGTGCGGTCGGAGCCCGACAGAACGAAACGCACATGCGGAAAAGCGATCGCCATGCGCTTGACGATTTCGGTGATCGCACCGGCTTCCGCCCGTTCGGTCTTCAGGAATTTCAGGCGTGCCGGCGTTGCAAAGAAGATGTCGCGAACTTCCACCACCGTGCCGGGATTGGCCGGTGCCGGCCGCGCCGCGGTCGTCTTGCCACCGGTCACCGACACCTGCGAGCCGCTGTCGCTCCCTTGGCGCCGGCTGGTGATCGTGAGTTTCGCGACCGACCCGATCGACGGCAGTGCCTCGCCGCGAAAGCCGAGCGTTCTGATATCGTCGAGCGTCGTCGCGATCTTCGAGGTGCAGTGGCGGCGGATCGCGAGGTCGAGATCGGCGGGCTCCATGCCCGATCCATTGTCCGTGACGCGCAGAAGAGACTTGCCACCGCCCGCCGTGGCGATCTCGATGCGCGTCGCACCCGCATCGATGGCGTTTTCGACCAGTTCTTTGACAGCGCTTGCGGGTCGCTCGATGACCTCGCCGGCAGCGATCTGGTTGATGAGCGTTTCGGAAAGCTGCTTGATGAACATGGCGCTATTTTCAAGGATTTCCGGCGGGAAGGAAAGGCTGCCGGATGGTTTGTCCCCTGCAAGCCCTGCAGCAAGCCTATCTTAATTCGGCCTTAACCGAAAACCGATATTCAATCTGAGTTGAACAGGATGAACCCGGGAGAGCGCCAGCTCTCCGCAGAGGAACCGATGTATGGGCCGGCTGGGCACCCGTACACGAGGATCGGCCCTTTGTTCGAGGACTTGAAGCCAGCATGTGTCTTACCCGACTTGATTAATTGAGACGGATTGCACCGCATGGTGCCGGCGATTGGCCGAGTCTGTGAACACACAGGGGGTTTTGTCACATGAATGATTTGGCGTCGGCGGACGCGGACATTCAGACTGCGATGATGGAAGTGATTTCCGAGGCGATCTCGGGTGGGCACTCAGGCGGCCTTGTCGTCTACGACAAGAACGACCTGTTGATCTTTGCCGGTCAACAACTGACCATCCTTCTCGGCATTCCTGACAGCGTCCTTGCACCCGGTACACGGCTGCGCGATCTCCTTGGTGCCATCTATGACGGCGGCGGACGGTTCATGTCCGAGACCGGCGGCACAAAACGATTGCTCAGCCGCGACGACTGGATTTCCGACAATATTGCCACGCTCTGGAAGGAGCGGCACGAGGCGCTGATGCGCCGTGGTGCCGATCGCTGGATCAGTCTTGCCAAACGGCGCCTGCCGTCGGGCTACGGCGTCTGCATCCTCCGGGACGTTTCCGAACAGCGCAAGCGCGAAGAGCAGTGGCGCGCCGACATGGAGCGTGTGCAGTTGACCGAGGATATCCTCGACAACCTGCCGTTCCCGGTCATGGTCAAGGACACCAATCTCGCCTTCGTCGCCGTCAACAAGGCTGCCTGCCGCTTTCACGATCTCCCCGCCGAAGCGCTGCTCGGCTGCACGGGGACCGACATCCATGCTCCGGCCTTGGCCCAGCGGCTCGACGGTATCAACCGCCGGGTGGTGGAAGACGGCGAAGAGATCCAGCTGCCGGAGCGTCTGACGCGGCCGGATGGCTCGCAGATGGTGATCGTCGCCAACAAGTACCGGATCGGCAAGCCGGGCCGGTACTATCTCGTCACCGCCATGCAGGACATTTCCCGGATGGTGGAGGTGGAAGAGGACGGGCGTGGCTTTATCCGCCTGTTCGACGACCCCAATCTGTTTTCCGCCAAGCTGCATCGCAAGAGCAAGATGCGGGACGCTTTGCAGGGCGCGGATCCCGATATCGCCGGAAGCCAGATCCTGATCGTTTCAAGCGACCCGCTTTTCACCGGAACCGCGAAGGCGATCCTTGCGGATTTTCAGGTCGAGGCATCCTCGGTCGTTGATGAACACGAACTGGCGCTTTGCCTCGAACTCGTGTCCAACGCCGCGGTCAGGGTCGATCTCATCGTCGCGGATCGCGATCTGGCATCCGCCTGCCGCGCCATCGGCTCAAATTACGACAAACAGGTCGTGGCCTTCGATGCTGCGGCTCTCGAAGAGCATCTCGTTCCCACCCTCAGCCGCGAACTGACCAAGTTGCGTGGACCTGTCGAACAGGACGAAGAAGACAACTGGCAGATCCTGCCCGATGACCCTCAGCCCTGCGTCGATATCCTTGTTGCTGAAGATAACGAGGTGAACCAGATCGTGTTCTCGCAGATCCTCGAAAGCCTCGGGTACCGCTATGCGATTGCGGTCGATGGAGAAGAGGTGGTCAGGATGTGGCACGAGCTTCGTCCTTCGCTGGTGCTGATGGATGTCACTCTGCCGACCCTGAACGGCTTCGAGGCAGCGCGGGCGATCCGCACGCTCGAGGAAGAAGGGCAGGCGTCGACACCGATCGTCGGCGTTCTCGCCCAGGCATTCGACCGCGACCGCGAGGAATGCTTTGCATCGGGAATGGACGACGTGATCCTGAAGCCGATCAGTCCCGATGTGCTGGAAACCCTGTTCGCGAAATTTCTCGTCGTTGCCGGTTCGCAGCAGATGCTGTCTTGAGCATGGATCGGAAGCGCGGGCGGCTATCCCGAAACGCTACGGTTCCGCTATGAAATGTTAAGCTTTGTCCCGCATCGTCGCCTATCAAATGTGGTGCAAGCGGATAAACTTATGACGTTGGCGGAAAACCCGTTGCCGCAGCTCCGTCAGCATGAGCTGCAGGCCAAGGCTTATAGCGACCCGCTTACGGGTCTTGGAAACCGACACCGTATGCGCGACAAGGTTCACCTTCTCGCCGCAGAGCGTGCAGCCGATCCCGCCCCGTTTACTGTTTGCATTGCCAATCTCGATGGTTTCAAGCCGATCAACGACCTGTTCGGTATGGAAGCGGGCGACGAGATCCTCTGCCAGGTGGCGCATCGCCTCAAGGCCTGCATTCCGGATGGCGCAACGGTCACTCGTCACGACGGCGACGAGTTTGCCTTCGTGCTGCCGCTCGTCTTCGAGCGCACCGGTGCCGAACGGATCGGCCAGATGATCCGGGATGTTCTTTCCGCACCCTATGATCTGGGGGATCGCAATGTGCGTCTCTCGGCGTCCTTCGGCTTTGCCATCTACCCCTTCGCCGGCGAGCATTTCGAGGAACTGCTGAAGAGCGCTGAAACCGCGCTTTACCGGTCCAAACGCCGCGGTCGCGGCCAGATCACGGTCTATTCCCAGGAAATCGCGCAGGAGATGATGCGCGCGACGCAGCTTGAACAGGCGCTGCGCCATGCGATCATCAGCGATGCCGTGGATGTCCATTTCCAGCCTATCGTGCGCCTGGACGATGGATCGGTCGTCGGGTTCGAGGCACTCGCGAGATGGAACGACAAGGATCTCGGTTTCGTATCGCCCGCCGTCTTCGTGCCGCTTGCCGAAGAGCGCGGTTTCATCGATGCGCTGTCGGAAACCCTGCTGCGCAAGGCGGCCGAGGCAGCGCTGTCCTGGCCGCGGGATCTGTTCCTGTCCTTCAATCTGTCCTCTGCCCAGCTGATGGACCCGACCACCACGGAAAGCATCCTTTCGACGCTCGCCCGCGTCGGGCTCGATCCGCATCGGCTGGAATTCGAGATCACCGAGACTGCTGTGATGACCTCGGCCGATACGGCAGAGCGCATCATCACGGATCTTCGCAAGGCAGGCGCGCGCATCTCGCTCGATGATTTCGGAACCGGTCAGTCCAGTCTCGGACGTCTGCGCGACTTCACCTTCGACAAGGTCAAGATCGATCGCGCCTTCGTCTCCCGCATCACCTCGGACCGTGCCTCTGGACACATCGTCAGGGCGATCATCGCCATGTGCGACGGTCTGGAACTGGAAGTAGTCGCCGAGGGCATCGAGCAGCCGGAAGAAGCGGAAATGCTGCGATCGCTGGGCTGTGCCATGGGGCAGGGCTATTACCACGGCAGACCCGCCGATACGGCCTCGACGCTGCGGTATCTGAGCACCCATCACCGCGACTTCATGACCCCCGATCGGGACTGATCTTCCGCCTGCACCACCGTTGAGGAGAGGGCGCGGAGTGGACAGTCCGCGCCGCGTCTGATGCTCGCACGGGGCTGTCCGCTGCGCGATGATGTGATTTTGCAAGCCGCATTGCGAGATCCCATGTCCGTTTCGAACGATCCCCTTCTGCAGCCGTTTCAGCTGAAGCATCTGACCCTCAAGAACCGCTTCATGTCGACGGCACACGAGCCGGCCTATTCCGAAGACGGCATGCCGAAGGATCGTTACAGGCTCTACCATCTCGAAAAGGCCAAGGGCGGTATCGCGCTCACCATGACCGCCGGCTCGGCGATCGTCTCGCATGACAGTCCACCCGCATTCGGCAACCTGCATGCCTATCGCGACGACATCGTGCCGTGGCTGAAGAAGCTCACCGATGACTGTCATGAATACGGCACGGCGGTGATGATCCAGCTCACCCATCTCGGGCGCCGGACCGGATGGAACAAGGGGGCCTGGCTTCCTGTTCTGGCGCCATCTCCCATTCGCGAACCCGCCCACCGCGCCTTCCCGAAGGAGATCGAGGACTGGGATATCGAGCGCATCGTTGCAGACTATGCCGATGCCGCCAGCCGCATGCAGGCGGCGGGTCTCGATGGCATCGAGATCGAAGCCTACGGCCACCTGATCGACCAGTTCTGGTCGCCCGCCACCAACCACCGCGACGATGCGTTCGGCGGGTCGCTCGAAAACCGCATGCGGTTTTCGACCATGGTGATCGATGCGGTGCGAAAATCCGTCGGTCCGGATTTCATCGTCGGCATCCGCCTGGTTGCCGACGAGAACTGGGACAAGGGCTTTTCCCGCGAAGAGGGGATCGAGATCTCCCGCCGGCTGGTGGCGTCGGGCGGCATCGACTTCCTGAACGTCATCCGCGGCCATATCGATCACGATGCGGACCTGAACGAGGTGATCCCGATCCAGGGCATGCGATCCTCGCCGCATCTCGACTTTGTCGGCGATGTCAGGAAGGCGACGAAATTCCCGGTCTTTCATGCAGCCCGAATCGCCGATGTTGCAACGGCCCGGCATGCGGTCGCCGAAGGCAAGCTCGACATGGTCGGCATGACCCGTGCCCACATTGCCGATCCGCATATCGCGAACAAGGTAGCAAGTGGCAAGGAGGCGACCATTCGCCCCTGCGTCGGTGCGACCTACTGTCTGGATCGCATCTACGAGGGAGGAGAGGCTCTCTGTATCCACAATGCGGCGACGGGGCGCGAAGCCTTGCTGCCGCATGTGATCGAAAAGTCAGCAGCTGTCCGAAGGGCCGTCGTGATCGGTGCCGGTCCTGCCGGGCTCGAGGCGGCCCGCGTGCTGGCAGAGCGCGGCCACGCAGTCACCGTGCTCGAGGCAACGGGGGAGGCGGGTGGCCAGATCAATCTTCTGGTTCGCAATCCGCGCCGCCGCGAAATGATCGGCATCATCGACTGGCGGCTGGCGGAGCTTGAGCGGTTGGGTGTCGAGATCCGCTACGACGTGTTCGCCAACGCCGACGATGTCCTCGAACTCGAGCCCGACCTCGTCGTCGTCGCAACCGGCGGCATACCGCAGTCGCCGCAACTTGAGGCGGGCGAAGAGCTTCTGACCTCCAGCTGGGATATTCTCGCCGGATCTGCCAAACCCGCAGGCCCGGTTCTGCTGTTCGATGACAATGGCGGCCATCCGGGTATGAGTGCCGCCGAAGTCATCGCCACATCAGGCGCGGATCTCGAGCTTGTCTCCCCCGAACGCTTCTTCGCACCTGAGATGGGGGGCATGAACCATGTCCCCTACGCACGGATTTTTGCC
Organism: Rhizobium sp. Leaf306; assembly: GCF_001423425.1. GTDB lineage: Bacteria > Pseudomonadota > Alphaproteobacteria > Rhizobiales > Rhizobiaceae > Neorhizobium > Neorhizobium soli. The sequence continues at coordinate 655,768 of NZ_LMNX01000001.1, read as the reverse complement.
GAGAAGGGTGTCCGCGTGACGATCAACACGCGGTTGAAGTCGGTGCGGCGTGACGGCAATGCATTGGTGGCAAGCCTCGGATCCGATTACGCAAAGGATGTGGTCGAGGAAAGGCGTGTCGCACAGGTCGTGGTCGAGCACGGCACGGCCGCGAACGCGGAGCTCTATTACGAGTTGAAGCCGCTCTCGCGCAATCTTGGCGCCGTGGACTACGCGATGCTGATTAACAGAAAAGCGCCGCTGCTGCCGAAGAACCCCGGCGCGGCTTTCGATCTCGTGAGGATCGGCGACGCTGTGGCAAGCCGCAATGTCCATGCAGCAATCTACGATGCGCTGCGATACTGCTCGCTTCTGTAAACCGCGCACGAAAAAGGCGGCATTATCAATGCCGCCTCTTCCATTCAATCGTCTGTCACGTGGCGTGTAGCCCGTTCCAGGTCCCTAAAAATTAGTTCTTAGGAGCCGTCGACGGAGTTGTGGCGCCATTTTCAGCCGGTGCTGCCGGGGTGCCCGGAGCCGGGTTCATCGTGGAAGACGTGGTCGATGTGTCGGATGCTGCCTGCTTGTCGTCCAGCGTCTTGAACTCTGGCGCTGACTTCAGCGCCTCGGCCGTTTCGGTGGTCGACAGACGCACTTCGTTGTTGTTCTGCGCGTCGCGGGTAAGCGTCAGCTTGCTGATCGGAAGAGCTACATCCTTTTCGCCGATGCCGAGGAAGCCGCCGACGCCGACAACTGCTGCAACGAGTCCGCCGTTTTCTTCAAACAGGAGGTCGTTGACGTCACCAATGCTTTCGTTAGCCGAATTGTAGATCGACTTGCCGATATAATCGTTGGCGCTGACCTGGGTGGTCGCCTGTTCGGTCAGGTAATTGCCGTCTGCAGTGGTAGCCATGCCACCTGCTGGTGCAGCCGGGGTCGTTGTCGTGGTATCGGCCGGTGCCGAAGGTGCTGCCGGTGTCGCCGGAGCAGGCTGTGCCGTCTGGGCAAAGGCCGGTGCAAGTGTGGTGGACGCCATGAGAACGGCTGCTGCGGCGATCGTGCTGAGAGTCTTTTTCATCGTGTTCCTACCTTTTCCATCTAATTCGTCATGAAGGACGGCTTCTCGGATTGAAGGGCCGTCTCGACCAAGAAGGACGCATTCGTTCTGCTTGGCTTCGGTAGGGAAATGGCCGAAACGCCGGTTTGGTTCCGCATTTCCATGCCGTTTTATTAGGCAGAAACTGCGGAACGTTTCAGCACTTGGCGGGTTTGGGGCTTTATCAGCGAGAATATAGATCCTTAAAGTCAGGCCGAGTATCGGGGTTCCCGACCAAGCGTGACTGGAACGGCGAGTTCGAACAACGCTCCCGCCAGCGGATCGGAGGTACGGGCGTCCTGGTCCATTCCCTCCCAGGCTGATGTGACAGCCAAGCGCCCATTTCCGATCACGACAGGGCAGGTCGTTCTCTTGGCGGGCACTTCGAAACGCGCGAGAAGGACACCGTCCAGACCATAATGGTCGACCGCACCTTCACCCCAGCGGGCGTTCCAGATCGTGCCGTCCTGATCGCAGATCGCGCCATCCATTCCACCGGGGCTGCCGCTGCCATCGATGAAGAGGGTGGGTTTTGACGTCGGGAGCCCGGTCAATGGATCAAGGTCGACACGCATGAGGTGGTTGATGCGCGTGTCGACATAATAGCCGATGCTTCCGTCCGGCGAAAAGCAGATCGCATTCGGAATGCTCATCTTGTCAAACAGCGTCGTGACCTTGCCGCCCACGACATGATAGATCGCACCCGCGCCTTCCGCAGCGGAGCGCCCCATCGTGCCGATCCACAGCGCGCCGGAAGGGTGCAGCCGGCCGTCGTTGGAGCGGTTGTCCGGCTTGTCCTTCTCGAGGTCGCAGTGCAGGGTCAGTTCGCCGGTGGCGCGATCCCGTATGAAGAGCCCTTGATCGGAGGCGATCAGCTGCCGCTCGGCGTCGACCGGCACGAGAACGCTCCCCATTATGGGGAGGATCTGCACAGATTCTTTGCCGGTGTTGATGTCGAGCGAGCGAAGCTGCTTTTCGAGAATGCTGAACCACCAGATCGTCCCGGTGTCCGCATCGAAGCTGGCTCCTTCGCCAAGTTCACAAGGCGTCGAGGACAATACGCTACCCTGGAACGGGTGAGAGACAAAATCGGCTGTGGTCACGGGCATCCTCCGCAGAAGCTTCTGTTCGTTGCAGAATTAACGCGAACCGCCGCGATGGCTAGCCGCGTCATCAGATTTTCCCTGACAAATTCCTGAAACCATGCGACAAGATTCGCAAATGCGAGAACCTATCACCATCACCTGGTGACGTTTGCGTGCGTAAGGTCTGGTCGGAGCAAGAAGCAGTACATGTCTAAGACCGAAAAAGCCGAAGAGATGTCCTTTCTCGACGGCAGTGTCGCCGAAATCGCCACCCTGCAGACCCAGTTTGATGTCATCCGGTTCCTGAAGCGAGTGACGCAGTATTATAACTGTCGCACCTTCATGGTTCTCAACCTTCCGTCGATCACGTCTCGCGAACTGTCCGAAAATACCGTCGTTACCAATTGGCCGGCGGAGCTGATGTCGCAGTTCGACAAAAGCGGTCTGATGCAGACCAGCTCCGGCCTTGCACATCTGCGCAAGTTCACGACGCCGTTCGTCTTCGATCTCTCGAGCGATCGCGGCGTGATCAATTCGAGCGACGAGGTCACGCAGATCTTTTCCGGGTTCGGCATCCAGCGCGGCGCCTGTTTCCCCGTCCATGACCGGCTCGGCAATCGCGGCGCCGTTTGCTTCGGCGGTACGGGCAAGACATTTGACCAGCAGCAGATGATGGAACTGCATTATCTCTCGGTTCACGTCTATGAACAGCTGGCGCAGATCCGCAGCCTCGACGTCAAGACCAACGATGTCCTGACCGAACGCGAAGTCGATTGCCTGAACTGGACGGCTGCGGGTAAGACCAGCGCGGAAATTGCCGAAATCCTTGGACTCTCCGAGCACACCGTAAACCATTATCTCAACCGCACGGCCCGCAAGCTCGATACCGTCAACCGCACCCAGGCGGTTGCCAAGGCGTTGCGATCCGGCATCATCAAGTAACGATGCGGGCGATCATTATTTGATCAACGCCTCTGTTTTCTACGCGGTCAATTGATCGTTCACTGGGCAAATTCCCAACGCTCTCGAGTTGCCTGTCCCTAACACCCTGTTTCGACTACGTAAACATCCGCATTACGGTCTGGCATGGTTCGTGCTTGTTTACGGGCAGGTCCAGAGGGGGCTGAAAGCGTCCCAAGAGGCGCGATAAAAACAAGCCGCTATCCGGGGCGCCGTCTGGCTGCCATCCGGGTAGCGGCTTTCTTTTTTCTGACGTGGGGCGTTTCAACGAAGCGTCTTGCTCGAGACCGGTGACACTTCCTATATAAGCCTTGGATCCGGCGCGGGCAGTTTGTGTCGAGATCGCTATCAGGAGCAGGCAATGTCCGACGTCACCAAGGAACAGGTTCTGGCGGTTCTCGCGAAGGTTCGTGGACCCGACCTCGAGGGTGATATCGTCTCTCGCGGAATGGTCTCCGATGTCTTCATTTCCGACAAGAAGGTCTATTTCTCGATTACCGTGCCGGCCGATCGCGCAACCGAACTCGAGCCGCTGCGCATGGCCGCCGAACGGACTGTCGCCGCGATGCAGGGCGTCAACGGCGCGCTGGTTACGCTGACGGCCGATCGCAGAGCTGGAACGGCACCTGCCAAGACGGCACCTCCGCCAAAGCCGCAAGAGCCTGCCGCCGGTCACGCGCATCCGCACCCCCCCGCCACACCCGGGCCGAGACAGCCCGCACCGAAAGCCGGCGTTCCGGGCGTGGGTGCCATTATCGCGGTGGCGTCCGGCAAGGGTGGCGTTGGCAAATCGACGACAGCAGTCAATCTGGCGCTGGGTTTCCAGGCCAACGGTCTCAAGGTCGGCATTCTCGATGCGGATATCTACGGCCCGTCCATCCCGCGTCTCCTCAACATCTCCGGCAAGCCGCAGCAGCTTGAAGACCGCAAGATCGCCCCGATGGAAAACTACGGGCTGAAGGCGATGTCGATCGGCTTCCTGGTCGAAGAAGGAACCGCGATGATCTGGCGCGGCCCGATGATCCAGTCGGCACTGCTGCAGATGCTGCGCGAAGTCGGCTGGGGCGAGCTCGATATTCTCGTGATCGACATGCCGCCTGGAACTGGCGACGTGCAGCTCACGCTCGCCCAGCAGGTGCCACTCGCCGGTGCCGTGATCGTCTCGACCCCGCAGGATCTCGCCCTGATCGACGCCCGCAAGGCCATCGCCATGTTCGGCAAGGTCGAGATACCAATCCTCGGCATCATCGAGAACATGAGCTACTTCCTCGCTCCCGATACGGGCACCCGCTACGACATCTTCGGCCATGGTGGCGCAAAGTCGGAAGCCGAGCGCATCGGCGTTCCCTTCCTCGGCGAAATCCCTTTGACGATGGACATCCGCGAACGCTCCGACGCGGGCACGCCGGTCGTCGTTTCCGACCCGGACAGTGCATCCGCCGCCGTTTATCGGGAGATCGCATCCAAGGCCTGGGCAGAGATTAAGGGCAAGCCGCTGCGCAATGCGCCTGCCATCGTTTTCGAATAGAACCTATTCGAGTTTGGACGGTCTCCCGGGCAGGAATACACGGTCAGTGGCGGTCAATACTCTGAAATCGCCTCTCTTTTCGTTTCGAAATTGTTAAACATCGCCGCTAGACGTCTGCGGCGAGGGTGAAAGCATGCAGTTGCAGCCCTTGCCTTGTGCAATTGCTGTCTTTATAGGCGCCTCCCGCCGGAGGGCGCTTCCTTGCTCTTCGCGGGCGGAGCGAAGTATCCGCATTTTTCCGTTGAAAGGCTGGCTCGAACGCCAGATGCCGAATGGGCCACCCAGCAGAACATAGTGCCGCCGAGAAAACCAAAGGACATGGGCTGTTCGCGCTTGCGCTCGGCTCTGTCGGTGTCGTCTATGGCGATATCGGCACGAGCCCGCTCTATGCCTTTCGCGAGGCGTTGAAGCCCGTCGCCCATGACGGCGTCACGCAGATGGAAATCATCAGCCTCATCTCTCTGATGATCTGGACGCTGACCATCATCGTCACCTTCAAATACGTTCTCTTCCTGCTGCGCGCCGATAACGATGGCGAGGGTGGCACGCTGTCGCTTCTGGCGCTCATGACCAAAGGAGCGTGCGGCCATCGGGCTGTCCTGATGCTGCTCGGGCTGATCGGCGCCGCGCTGTTTCTAGGCGATGCGATGATCACGCCGGCGCTGTCGGTCCTGTCGGCGGTGGAAGGCCTGAAATACGTATCACCGCATTTCGAAAGCGCCGTTCTGCCGATTTCGATTGCCATCCTGGTTGCGCTGTTTGCCATCCAGTCGAAGGGCACCGGCATGGTGGCGAAGTTCTTCGGACCGATCACCGCCATCTGGTTTCTCGTGATGGGCGGCATCGGCCTGGTGCACATTTTCGACGACCTCAGCATTCTGGCCGCCTTCAATCCATTGCATGCCTTCCAGTTCATGAGCGAAGAAGGCTTTGCCGGCGTCGTCGTTCTCGGCGCCGTCTTCCTGACGGTGACAGGTGCGGAAGCGCTTTATGCAGATCTCGGCCATTTCGGTCGCCGTCCCATCCAGTGGGCTTGGTTCGTCTTGGTCTTTCCGGCGCTGACGCTGAATTATCTCGGTCAGGGCGCCATGGTGCTGAGCCATCCCGAAGCGATGAGCGATCCGTTCTATTTGATGTTCCCGCAATGGGCGCTCGTTCCGGTCATCATTCTCGCCACCTGCGCCACCATCATCGCAAGCCAGGCTGTCATTACCGGCGCCTTCTCGCTGGTGCGCCAGGCGATCCATCTCGGCTATCTGCCGCGCATGCAGATCCTGTTCACCTCGGAAACCAATACCGGCCAGATCTTCCTGCCGGGCGTCAACACGCTGCTTCTGGTCGGCGTCATCGCGCTGGTTCTTGGTTTCGAGAGCTCCGATGCTCTGGCCACCGCCTACGGAATCTCGGTGACCGGCGCCATGGTGGTGACGACGCTGATGGCGTTCGAGTTCGTTCGGCTGAGATGGCGCTGGCCGCGTGTGCTGGCAACCCTTGTGCTCGCGCCGCTTCTGCTGCTCGAATTCGTTTTCCTGGGCGCCAATCTTTTGAAGATTCATGATGGCGGCTGGGTGCCGGTCATGATGGCGATCGGCTTTACCGTCGTCATGTGGACCTGGAAGCGGGGTGCTGCGATCCTGTTTGAAAAGACCCGCCGCATCGATGTGCCGCTGCAGACCTTTATCCCCATGGTGGAAAAGAAAAGCGATCATGCTCCGGTGTCCGTGCCCGGCGTCGCCATCTTCCTGACCGGTGATCCGCAGACGGCACCCGCGGCCTTGCTGCACAACATCAAGCACAATCACGTGCTGCATGCGAAGAACGTCATCCTGACCATCATCACGGTCAACAAGCCGCGCGTCTCGATCGAGGACCGCTACCGGGTCGAGAAGCTGTCGGAACGGTTCACGGTCATCGAACTGCGCTTCGGCTTCATGCAATCCCACAATGTCTCGCAGTCGCTTGCCTATCTGAGAAAGACCGGCTTCAAGTTCGATATCATGTCGACGTCGTTCTATCTCGGCCGACGCAAGCTGGTACCGGACGCAGCCTCCGGCATGCCCATGTGGCAGGACCGGTTGTTTATCGCGCTCGCCAATGCCGCAACCGATCCGTCCGACTATTTCCACCTGCCGGCCAACCGCGTCGTCGAACTGGGTTCGCACGTCATCATCTGACGGAAAGGGTGACGGAGAGGTCGCCCAAAACCCGCGTGGCATTTCGGACACGAGCCTCTGACGTTTAAGTGAAAATGCCCAAATCCCAGCGTTACAAGGGATTCTGTCTATAAGCGTTAACTGCTCATCAAGGTTAATGATTGATGTTTGACCCATCGATCAGTCATTGAGGTCCCTGGTTGACCTGCCTTGTGGAGTAGCCGGTTTTGCGTTCGAAGACCGTACAGCGTCGAAAGTCCTCTAAAGTGGCCATGCCGGCGGCTCGGACGAAGTCTCTTTTGCACCGCGCCCTGTCGCGCCGCGATATCTGGCTGGCGCCTGGCGTCCTTGGACTTGCTGCCTGGCTGGTGTTTCCAGCCGTTCCCGCACAAGGCGATCTCACCGATCTCCTCTCCGGCATCGACCGCGGCCGCGACCAGTGGCGCATGGTCATGACCAACTCGCCGGCCGGTTCTATTCATAACGCATCGCTTGCCTTTCCGGGTGGCGGTTCCGTGCTCGGCGGCGATGCCGGCATGACGCTGCCCGACGGTCGCCGCGTTGCATTCACCGGCAACGAGAAGTCAGGTGAGGACACGCCGGACGAAGACCGCGTCAACCGCGCTGAAAAGAAGAGCCGGATCGTAGCCGTCGAACAGATGCAGCCGCCGAAGGCCTTTTCGGCCGGGTCGATCCTCGAGCGTTCCAGCTCGCTGACCACGCCTGTGGATGCCAGCGATGAAATGACCGCCTTCGTCAAAGCCGAAGCCGACGACCAGCCGGTCGAGCTCGCCGAATTCTATTTCCGCAAGGACGAGGTAAAGGAGCCCGGTCTTCCTTCGATGCTCGCCGACCTCATCACCAACGAAAAGGCCGATGTGCTGGCAACCGCCTATGCACCGGCCAAGCCCGACTTCTCGCGCAAGTCGCCCTTCGATGCGATCCTGGGCGCAAAGCCAGAAACCGGCCGCTTCATTCCGCCGATCGGCCCGGAAGACCACGCCTGGGCAGCAACAGCGCTGCCGGAAGAATCGTTTTCGCCCAAGCAGCAGCAATGCTTGGCCGCCGGCATCTATTTTGAAGCGCGCGGAGAAGAAGTGCGTGGCCAGGCAGCGGTCGCACAGGTTATTCTCAACCGCGTTCGCAATCCGCACTATCCGAAAAGCATCTGCGACGTCGTCTATCAGAACGAAGACTGGCGCAACCGCTGCCAGTTCTCCTTCGCCTGCGACAACATTCCAGACCGAATCCGCGCGCCGGATCATTTCGAAACAGCGCAGGAAGTTGCGATGGCGGTGACCGCCGGCAAGATCTGGCTGCCGGAAGTCGGCTCAGCCACTCACTACCACGCCGTCTACGTTCGTCCGAACTGGGCAAAGACCATGAAAAAGGTCGGACGCATCGGTCTGCACGTGTTTTACCGTACCTATGGTGGTGGTTGGAGCTGATAAACCCGGCCGATCTGTGAATATTCCCGCGAAGGTTTTGCCATGTTGCCGGGAATTCAGCGATAACCGCTTGAAATCGAAGCGTTAATTTCCCCTGAATCAAGGCCCGGCACCGCCTTGACTATAAGTCCTCTCAAAACTATGTTGCGCGCGACTTAGAAGCGGGCCGGAAGGCGCGAAACCCCGCTGGCTGCTGTTGCGGTTGGTCCGCTCCGAACAAGGGCGGATGGGAGGACGTGAGGATGGACAACCGCGAGGACAGTCTGGAAGAACGCCGAAAGCGTCTGTCCGCACAATTGGCGGATCGGAAGGCTGGTGACGCGGTAGAGGCGAAGCGGGAAGCGCAATCTGAAGAAAGTCGAAAGGGCATGGCCCTCGGCTTCAAGATTTCCTCCGAATTCATCTCGGCTGTCGCAGTCGGCGCCATTCTGGGCTATGGACTGGATTACTATGCCGGCACGTCGCCGTGGGGGATGATCATTCTTCTCCTTCTTGGTTTCTGCGCCGGTGTTCTGAACGTGCTTCGATCCGTGGGCAAGGTGGCCGAGCCGCCGCCCTTGCGGAAAAAAGGCAGCGGGGACGGGGCAGGGCACTAACAGGCTCGGTTTCGCAACACGAATTGAGCCGCCGGCATGGCGGCATATGAAAGAGGGTAAGCGGTGGCAAACGATCCGATCCATCAGTTCCAGATCAGCAAGATCGTCCCGATCGAGATCGGCGGTATCGACCTATCCTTTACCAATGCATCGCTGTTCATGACTGCTACGGTCGCCTGCGCAGCCGGCTTCCTGTATTTCGCATCGTCCGCCCGCAGTCTGATCCCGGGCCGCGCGCAGTCGGTCGCCGAAATGTCCTACCAGTTCATTGCCAACATGCTGCGCGAAGGCGCCGGCAGCCATGGCATGAAGTTCTTCCCGCTGGTCTTCTCGCTGTTCATGTTCGTGCTTACGGCAAACCTGCTCGGCATGTTCCCTTACTTCTTTACCGTCACCAGCCAGATCATCGTCACCTTCGCACTGGCTCTGCTGGTGGTTGGCACGGTCATCGTCTACGGCTTCTACAAGCATGGCCTCGGCTTCCTTCAGCTGTTCGTGCCAAGCGGTGTACCCGGCGCGCTTCTGCCGCTGGTCGTCGTCATCGAAGTCATCTCCTTCCTGTCCCGGCCGATTTCGCTCTCCGTTCGTCTTTTCGCGAACATGCTGGCCGGCCACATCACGCTGAAAGTGTTCGCGGGCTTTGTCAGCTCGCTTGGAGCACTCGGCGCACTCGGCATCGGCGGCGCTATCCTGCCGCTCGCCATGACGGTCGCCCTGACCGGTCTCGAATTCCTCGTTGCCTTCCTCCAGGCCTATGTCTTCGCGGTACTCACATGCATGTACCTGAACGACGCGGTCCATCCCGGCGGGCACTAAGAATAACTACCAAATTGGCGTCCTGAGGCGTCAGTCATCAGCCGCAAACCCATTCAAGGAGTTCATCATGGAAGCGGAAGCAGCAAAGTTCATCGGCGCAGGTCTGGCTTGCTTTGGCATGGCCGGCACGGCCCTCGGCCTCGGCAACATCTTCGGCAGCTACCTGTCGGGCGCCCTGCGCAACCCGTCTGCCGCTGACAGCCAGTTCGGCCGTCTGGTATTCGGTTTCGCCGTTACGGAAGCTCTGGGCATCTTTTCGCTGCTCGTAGCTCTCCTTCTCCTGTTCGTGGTCTAATACCAGACCTGGACTTCGGATCACGGTCGTTTCAAAGCGCACCGTGATCCTTCGCATTTGGAATTCACCCGGAGGTGATGATGTTCGTGACTTCGGCATATGCGCAGACCGCGCCGGCCGCTCCTGAAACGCCTGCAGCACCGGGCGCCGCACCGGCGGCCGAACCGCATGCTGCTCCGGCTGGCGAAGTGCATACCGAAACCGGTGTCGCCCACGACACTGAGCACAGTGGCGCGTTTCCGCCGCTCGACTCATCCCATTTCGCGTCGCAGCTTCTCTGGCTCGTCATCACGTTCGGTCTCTTCTACCTTCTCATGAAGAATGTGATCGTTCCGCGCGTTGGCGGAATCATCGAGGATCGTCACGATCGTATCGCCAAGGATCTCGAGGAAGCCGGCCGCGCCAAGGCGGAAGCCGATGCTGCCGTCGAGACCTATGAAAAGGAACTGGCCGCCGCCCGCGCCAAGTCGCACGGCATTGCCGAAGCGGCCCGCGAAGCCGCCAAGACCAAGGCCGCTGCCGACCGTAGCGCCATCGAAGCCGAACTGGCCGCAAAGCTCAGTGCAGCAGAAACCCGCATCGGCGAGATCAAGGACAAGGCTTTTGCTGAAGTCGGCCAGATCGCCGAAGAGACCGCATCCGCCATCGTCGATCTCATGATCGGCGGCAAGGCAAGCGGCGATGACATCAAGGCTGCCGTCGCGGCCGCCAAGACGGGGGCCTGATCGCATGGCATTCGACGCAACATTTTTCGCACTCGTTGGTCTCGTCATTTTCCTCGGCATCCTGATCTACATCAAGGTGCCGGGCATGATGGCAAAGTCGCTCGACGAACGCGCCGCCAACATCCGCAGCGAACTCGACGAAGCCAAGAAGCTTCGCGAAGAAGCCCAGGCGCTGCTGGCTGAATACCAGAAGAAGCGCAAGCAGGCCGAAGCCGACGCTGCCAGCATCGTCGCCTCCGCCGAGCGCGAAGCCGCTGCCCTGACGGAAGAAGCCCGCCAGAAGACGGAAGAATTCGTCGCCCGCCGCAATGCGGTCTCCGAGCAGAAGATCAAGCAGGCGGAAGCCGATGCCGTGAGCGCCGTTCGCGCCGCCGCCGTCGACCTCGCCATCGCTGCCGCCGAAAGCGTCATCGCCCGCAAGGCCGATGCAGCAACGCAGGAAGCCCTGTTCAGAGACGCCGTCGGTACGGTTCAAACGCGCCTGAACTAAGCTTCAGATACATGAATTAAGAAAAGGCCGGGCGAAAGCTCGGCCTTTTGCGTTATGGGGTGAGGGTAATGTCCGAGGCCTGGAGATCGGCGAGATCGTCTTCCGGCAGCGGATCTTTCCGCATCGGACGAAAGCTCATCCGGTGGAGCGGGCAGGGGCCGTGGCTCGTAATGCCGTCGCGGTGCTGCTTGGTGGCGTATCCGACATGCTTGGCAAAGCCATAGGCCGGAAAAACGGTGCATGCGCGACCCATCATCCGGTCGCGGGTGACTTTCGCCACGATCGAGGCCGCGGCGATGGAGACAGAGCGGCTATCGCCCTTGATCACGGCCTTGCCGGGGCAGGCGAGCCCAGGCGGCATGTCGCGGCCATCGGTGAGGAGATAGGCCGGCTTGATATTCAGTCCGATCACCGCACGCCGCATGGCGTCGAGACTGGCGCGCAGGATGTTGCGCTCGTCGATGAGGCGCGGACCAGACGATGCAATCGACACATGCGCCGTCGCCATGATCATCGCAAACAGCGCTTCCCGCTGCTTCAGGCTGAGCTTCTTGGAATCGTCGAGACCGGGTGGAATGTTGTCGGGATCGAGAATCACGGCGGCTGCCACAACCGGACCCGCCAAGGGACCGCGGCCTGCTTCGTCGGTGCCAGCCACCGGCCAATGTCCGGCATCCCGCGCCATCAGCTCCAGGCTGAAATCTGGAACGAATGGCGTCTCTTCAAACAATGTCAGAGAATCGGGCGGCGTGCGAAGCAACATGGCGGCAGTTTCGCACGCCCGCCCGACCTCCGGCAACCCCCGGACAACGAGTGCGGCGTCGTTGCCCACCATCGGGGGCGCCCTTTCGGGATGATGGTGGGAACCGGGGGTCTTTCGGCAGGTGATATGCGGGAACCGTGCCGAAATTCGAAATTAATCGACCTGAATGAAAGTCGCTGTAACTCTCGCGACGTCATCAGGCCGTTTCGCAGGGACGACGGATGCCCCTGCAGGCCAAACTCAAAGCAGCGAAAGCTGAATGCCCGCGCCATTCGGACGAACAAACAAATCGTCCCTGAGCGGCACGCCCCGACGCGTCATGCCGAGCCGCTTCGTTGCCATCTCGAAGCGTCGCCCGATCTGCCAGGCGTAAGGACCGGTGCCCTTCATCCGCTTGCCGAACTCCGCGTCATAATCCTTGCCGTCCCGCATCGAGCGAACGAGCGACATCACATGCCGGTAGCGGTTCGGGTAATGCTGCAGCAGCCAGTCGCGGAACAGCGGCGCCACTTCCAGCGGCAGACGTAAGAGCACGTAACTCGCCTCCGTTGCGCCGGCAGCGTGCCCCGCTTCCAGGAGCCGCTCGATCTCGTGGTCGTTCAGCGCCGGAATGATCGGCGAGGTGAACACAGCTGTCGGTATGCCAGCGTCCGAGAGCGCTTTGATCGCCTCGAGCCGTTTGGCGGGCGTCGACGCGCGCGGCTCCATGCTGCGGGCAAGCTTGCGGTCGAGGGTGGTTAGCGATATCGCGACCTTGGCGAGGCCCTTCGACGCCATGTCGGAAAGAATGTCGATGTCGCGGGTGACCAGCGACGATTTGGTGACGATTGTTACGGGATGGTTGGCCTTCTGCAGGACTTCAAGGATCTGGCGCATGACGCGCCATTCCCGTTCAATCGGCTGGTAGGGATCGGTGTTGGTGCCGATCGCAATCGCCCGGACCTTGTAATCGGCCCTGCTCAGTTCGCGCTCCAGAAGTTTCGGCACGTCGGGTTTGGCAAACAGCTTCGATTCAAAGTCCAGCCCCGGCGAAAGCCCCATGAAACTGTGGCTCGGCCGCGCGAAACAGTAGATGCAGCCATGCTCGCAGCCGCGGTACGGGTTGATCGAGCGGTCGAAGGGAATGTCGGGTGAATCGTTGCGGGTAATCGCCGTGCGCGGCTTTTCCACCTGCACCTCGGTCCTGAACGGTTCTAGTTCCTCGATCGTCTGCCAGCCGTCGTCGAAAGCCTCGCGACGCTCCGTCTCGAAACGTCCTGAAGGGTTCAGTCCGGCGCCACGACCGCGCCGGCGATCCCCCCCGATCCGGAGGCCGGAGGTCTTCACCAATGCATCGGCAATATCAGCCGTATGAGCAGGCGCGAATGCGTCCTGCCGCAAATGGGACAGCTCGTTCATGGGGCACTCCTGACGGGAAAAATTCCCGTTCTCGAATGACAAGATTCCTATCGCGACATTGAGAACAATGCAAGAACAAACTCGCAAAGGTTTTGTGGCAATCCGTTGTGCAATGCGCTAGACATTGAAAATGCTGACTGTTTTGTTGGAATGCCGGGATCAGGAAGCCGAGCTCGCGCAGACGTTGTCCGTCCTTGTTTCCGCCGCGGTGGAGGGGCTGGTCAGCGATGTCGTGGTGCTCGATCACAACTCGCGCGACGGGTCCTCCCGTGTCGCGGATGCCGCCGGCTGCCGTTTCCACAGCTCCTGGGATATCGTCGATATCCTGCACAAGGCGCGCGCCGAATGGCTGCTTCTGCTGGAGCCCGGAGCGCGTCTCCAGGCCGGCTGGATCGACGAGGTGATGGAATATCTGGCGCTCAACCGTCAGCCCGTGCGGTTCTCGCCTTCGCGAACCTACCGCAAGCCGTTCCTTACAAGGATCGTCCGTTCAGTCCCGCCGCTCGAGCAGGGGCTGATCCTGCCCAAGCGCGAGGCCGTCGCTCTCGCAAAGCCCGGCATGGGTCTTGAGGGTATAGCCAAGGCTGTAAAGACCGCCGCAAAGCCGTCGAGACTGGCGAGCGAAATGATCCCCGCCTGGGTCGCAGCGTCCGCGCGGTAGATCAGGCCGTTACTTGTCCGAACCGCGCCGCAGGTGCTCGTCCAGCCGCGGCATAATCTCGATGAAGTTGCAGGGCATGTGGCGGTAGTCCAGCTGCGCTTTCAATATGCCGTCCCACGCATCCTTGCAGGCACCGGGAGAGCCGGGCAGCACGAAGATGAAGGTTGCATTGGCAACGCCGCCGGTTGCCCGCGACTGGATCGTCGAGGTGCCGATCTTGTCGTAGGAAATCCGGTGAAACACCTCGGAAAACCCGTCCATCTTCTTGTCGAACAGCGGCTCCAGCGCTTCCGGCGTCACGTCGCGGCCGGTAAAGCCGGTTCCCCCGGTGGTGATGACCACGTCGATCTCAGGGTCGAGGGTCCATTCGCGCACCTGGCCGGCGATCCGCTCCTTGTCGTCGGGCACGATGGCGCGTGCCCCAAGCCTGTGACCGGCCTCCGCGATACGGGCAACCAGCGTATCGCCGGATTTGTCGTCCACCATAGTCCGGGTATCCGACACGGTCAGTACCGCGATCGAAATAGGAATGAACTCGCGCGTTTCGGCGATCTTGCTCATGGCTTTGCTCCGACGGTTTCGACCGCTTCGAAATACCAGCCCGGCTTCAGGGAGGTCAGCGCCTGCGCGGCGGCTTCCGCGTCTGTCTTCGAAGGGAACATACCGAAACAGGTTGCTCCGGATCCGGACATGCGCACCAGCTCGGCACCTTGCGCTGCGATCATCGCGGAGAGTTCCTCGATCTCAGGGATGAGCGCGCGAGCCGGCGGCTCCAGGTCGTTGCGAAGCGTTTTCAGGTAAGGCAGCCAGCCGCCTGCGTCGGTCGGCGTCGGCGGCAGGGCCTCGTTTTCCTTGTCCACCAGTAGCTTGAAAATCTCAGGCGTCGAGACGCTGATCAGCGGGTTGGCGAGCACGAGGGAAAGGGACGGCATGATCGGCAGCGGTTCAAGCCTTTCGCCGATCCCCTCGGCCAGAACGGCAGCCCCCGTCAGGCACATGGGCACGTCGGCCCCCAGCGAAAGGCCAAGCGCCAAAAGGGCTGCTTCCGGTATCTCCGCATTCCACAGCCGGAACAGGCCGCGAAGCGTGGCCGCCGCATCGGCCGATCCCCCTCCGATCCCGGCCGCGATCGGTAGTTTCTTCTCGAGGTGAATCGAAACGGGAGGCGCCGGAAAGCCGTTGGAAACCAGCTGCTGGCGAAAGAGATCGCGCGCCTTGATCACGAGATTGCCAGCTTGGCCCGCCTCGTCATTTGAAAGCTCGGACGCAAAGCGGCCGGAAACGGAAAACTCATCCGATTCCGAGAGCGTGAAGGTCAGCTCGTCACCCAGATCGGCGAAGGTGACGACGCTTTCCAGCAGGTGAAACCCGTCATAGCGAAGCCCCACGACATGCAGGCCAAGATTGATCTTCGCAGGCGCAAGTTCTGTCAGGGCCACGTCTGTGGCGTCTTGCGTATCGGATATGGTCATGCTGGAAAGCCCGCTTTATCAGGATTTCTTGTCGGGAGTGGCAGGTGCCGGCGGGGCAGGCGGCACTGGTGCTGCCTGGCCGCGATCGGCCGTCGTCGCGTTCGGATCGAGCGGCGGCAGGCCGTTGGCGATCTTTTCCTTGACCATTTCCTTGTTGACGTCCTCGCCTTCGGAAATCAGCGTCCGGTTCCACTGGTAGACCGCTTCCAGCTTGCGGCCGACACGCCAGTAGGCATCGCCCAGGTGGTCGTTGATCGTCGCATCGCCGGCGCGCAGTTGCACTGCGCGTTCCAGTTCGGTCACGGCTTCATCGAACTTGCCGAGGCGGAAATAGGCCCAACCCAGCGAATCGACGATATAGCCATCGTCCGGCCGCGCATCGACTGCCTTGCGGATCATGTCGAGGCCTTCGGCAAGGTTGAGGTTGAGGTCGACAAGCGAATAGCCGAGGTAGTTCAGCACCTGCGGCTGCTCGGGATTGAGCTCCAGCGCCCGCCGGAAGTTCGGCTCGGCCTTGTCGAACTGCTTCAGCCGCTCATAGGAAATGCCGCGCTGGAAGAACACGGTCCAGTCGCCAGGCTTCGGCACGGAGCCGATCATTTCGACAGCCTTGTCGTAATTGGCGGCCATCGCCTTGTAGTCCTTGGCTTCGGAAAGCACGCTGCCATAGGCGATATAGCTGCGGATATCGGCCGGATCCGAATCGATCAGCGCCTTCAGATGGCTCTTTGCTTCGTCGACCTTGCCGGTATCGGAAAGGGTGATGCCCAGCTGCAGTTCGGAAATCCGGCGCATCGGGCTGTCGGCCGGCACCTTTGCATAAAGCTCGATGGCGCGTTGCGGCTGTTCCATCTTCTCGGCAATGCCGCCGAGCAGGATTAGCGTGTCGGCGCTCTTCGGGTCCATTGCATGGGAGATCTGCAGGTAGAGACCGACCATATCCTCGGCGCCCTGGCGGTTCAGCGCGCCGCCGATCGAAAACAGCACGCCGGCCGCGCCTTCGGCAGCGTTGGTGATCTGCTGCTCGGGCTTCTCGCCCTTTTCAATGCTCTGGCGAAGCGCCTTCAGTGGCGCATAGTTGCTGATCATCTGGTCGCCGACCGAAATCGCGTCGAGCGCCTTCTGCTTGTTGCCGGCAGCGGCTTCAAGACGGGCAAGCGCCATGATGGCGCGCATGAACGTATCGGGCGCTGTCGCAACCGCTTCCTGGTTGGTAATGGCGGTGGTCAGATATTTGCGTGCACTGGCCGTGTCGCCGGAAACCAGCGCCATGGCGCCAAGATGATAGTCCGTAAACACCTTGAACCAGTCGGGCCCCTTGAGGCCGGCAATAGTCGAGATCGCCTGACGGCCGCGGCCTGCGCCGACATCCGCCCACGCCATCATCATCTGGTGGGTCAGCCGGTCAAGATCGTTCGGGCCGGTATAGGCAAGCGTCTTCTTGGCGGCATCGAAGCGCTTGTCGCGGATCGCGTCCAGTCCCCGCACGATGCGGGTGA
The DNA here is from genome assembly GCF_001423425.1 of Rhizobium sp. Leaf306. Taxonomy (GTDB): domain Bacteria; phylum Pseudomonadota; class Alphaproteobacteria; order Rhizobiales; family Rhizobiaceae; genus Neorhizobium; species Neorhizobium soli. Next base: position 638,804 of record NZ_LMNX01000001.1, on the reverse strand, counting down.
TGCGCTCGACCCCGGCATCGTCCTTCAGCCTCTCCGCTTCGCTCAAGCCGCCTTCGAAATCGCCGCTCAGAAACAGCGAAATCATCAGGCGTTCGCGGATTTCAAGGTTGGCCGCATCAAAGGACAGCGCCTTGCGATAGAGCGCAATCGCGTTCGCGTAATCATGGTCGACATCGGCGGTGCGGGCAGCGAGGAACGCGCCCGAAAACGACTGCGCGTCGCTGGCATCAAATTTCACGCTCTCCGCGGCGGCCGGCTTCGCCTCTGGCGTCGCCGCTTGCGCTGCACCGGCGAGCATGAGAACGGCTGCGAGCGCTGCGCTGGAAAGCAGACGGAGGCTGTATTTCTGCCGCATAAAAAGAATGCCTTTCGTGGTGGGCCTTGAGCAGGCGACGCTTTGACGGTGGCAAATCGCCACCATCCCGCGCCAATTGAGTCATGACAGAATGGCTTTTTTGAAGCATGTCCGCAAGGAATTCTCCGGCATCGCAGAGAGCGGATGCCGGGCAGGAACGGTCACACCTTCGTCAACGCGACGGAGGGAGCGTCAGTTCACGCGCTGGATGGAGAAGTCGATCACCTCGAGCATCGCGGATTTGAGCGGCGATGCCGGCAGCGGCGCCAGCGCATCGCGGGCAATCGTGCCGTAATGCAGGGCCCGACCGATCGTGTCGTTCAGCGCGTCGTATTTCTTGATCAGGCCCAGCGCCTTTTCAAGATTTTCCTCGCTGCTTTCGCCCTGTTCGATCGCCGTCTTCCAGAATGCCCGCTCCGTTTCGGTGCCACGCCGGTAGGCAAGGATGACCGGAAGCGTGATCTTTCCCTCGCGGAAATCGTCGCCGACATTCTTGCCGAGATCGGCAGCGGTGCCGCCGTAATCGAGCGCGTCATCGACCAGCTGGAAGGCGTAGCCGAGGTTCATGCCATAGGACCGCATCGCGGAACGCCCGGCCTTGTCGGCATTGGCGATGATCGGGCCGACTTCCGCCGCCGCCGCAAACAAAGCCGCCGTCTTGGCGCGAATGACGGAGAGATAGTCGTCCTCGGTGGTTTCCATGTTCTTGGCGACGGAAAGCTGAAGCACTTCGCCTTCCGCAATCACGGAAGCCGCGGTTGCCAGAACGTCCAGCGCTTCAAGCGAACCAACTTCGACCATCATCTTGAAGGACTGGCCGAGCAGAAAGTCGCCGACGAGAACACTGGCCTGGTTGCCCCAGATCATCCGTGCGGTGGATTTGCCGCGGCGCAGATCGCTTTCGTCCACCACATCGTCATGCAGCAGCGTTGCCGTGTGCATGAATTCGACGCTGGTCGCGAGCTTCACATGGCCTTCGCCCTTGTAGCCGAACAGCACCGCAGAAGCGAGCGTCAGCATAGGCCGAAGCCGCTTGCCGCCCGACGAGATCAGGTGGTTGGCAACTTCCGGGATCATTTGCACGTCGGAGCCTGCCTTCGACAGGATCAGCTGGTTGACCCGCTCCATGTCTCCTCTCGTGAGGTCCACCAGGGGCTTCACGGAAGCAGATTTGTTTTTGCCTTCTTCAAGCGGTATTACGACGCCCAACGACCGGACTCCTAAATTAAGTTCCGGCTTGGACAATAGAAAGCGTGGCAGGATGCGGCAAGTGACAATTCGCTGACCTGCCGTTTTTGAGGGGGATTTTTGCCGCATGCGGGAACTCATTCGCGCCAACGACCCGGTGCTTCTCTCGGTTGCGAGCAGCCTGATGAAGGATGCCGGCATTCATTTCATGGTTGCGGACCAGTCCATGAGCGTGCTCGAAGGCTCGCTCGGCATGCTGTCGAAACGCTTCCTTGTCGAGGAGGAGAGGGGAGACGAAGCCCGCCGCATCCTGATCGATGCCGGCCTGGAGGCGGAGCTTCGCCCGTGACCACGTCCGCCGGCATCCCGCAGGATCTTTCGTCGGACTTCACCATCGATGCGTTTCACCGCGGCCGCTTCCATCTGGTGCAGCCGAAGGGCGGCGGCCACCGGTCCGGCGTGGATGCGATGCTGCTCGCCTCGCTTGTGGCGGACGAACGGTCCATTTCGGTTGCCGATCTCGGATCCGGCGCCGGTGCCGCAGGACTAGCGGTCGCGAGCCGGCTCGAAAACGCCCGCATCGTTCTGGTCGAGAAATTGCCGTTGATGGCGGAGTATGCGCGGCGAACGCTGGCTTTGCCGGAAAATGCTTTCCTGTCTGACCGTATCACGGTTCTCGGCGCCGATGTGACGCTCATGGGCAAGGCCCGGGTCGACGCGGGATTGCACGACGGCGTGCACGACCATGTGATCATGAACCCGCCCTTCAACCACGCCGACGACCGCATAACGCCGGATGCCTTGAAAGCCGAAGCGCATGCAATGACCGCTGGCCTGTTCGAAAACTGGCTGCGCACGGCCGCCGCCATCATGAAACCCGGCGGGCAATTGTCGCTGATCGCCCGTCCGGATTCCATCGTCGATATCATCGAGGCCTGCGGCAAGCGCTTCGGCGGGCTTGAAATAACCCCGGTCCACCCCCGCCCGGGCGAGGATGCGACCCGCATTCTGGTAACCGGCGTCAAGGGATCGAGAGCGCGGCTGGTGTTCCGCGCGCCGCTGATCGTGCATGGAGCGGATGGCAATTCCTTCATGTCGCAGGCGGATGATTTGAACAACGGTCGCACCGCCTATCACCGAAGACGGCGATAAACCCCGTTTTTAGAGGCTCAGCCATTGTGTTCGCCCTTCGAGAACATACATCCAGGCTTCCGATATATGCTTGAACAGGATGGATGATGAGCTTCTTGAATCGCCTGCTGCCAAAACGTTTCCGCAAGACCGGTTTGTCGATCCCGGTGGTCCGACTGCATGGCACGATCATGGCGGGCGGCAGCCAGTTCAAGCAGACGCTCAACATCGCAACCGTGGCGCCGATGCTGGAAAAGGCCTTCGCAAAGAAGGATGCGCCGGTCGTTGCCATCTCCATCAATTCGCCGGGCGGCTCGCCTGTCCAGTCGCGCCTGATCTACCAACGCATCCGGGCTCTCGCCGAGGAAAAGGACAAGAAGGTTCTGATCTTCGTGGAAGATGTGGCAGCGTCCGGCGGCTACATGATTGCCCTTGCCGGCGACGAAATCTTTGCCGATCCGACCTCGATCGTCGGCTCGATCGGCGTCGTGTCTGGTGGTTTCGGCTTCCCGGAAATGCTGAAGAAGATCGGCGTCGAACGCCGCGTCTATACGGCCGGCGAGAACAAGGTGATTCTCGATCCTTTCCAGCCTGAAAAGGAAGGCGACATCGAGTACCTGAAGACGCTGCAGCTCGAGATCCACCAGGTCTTCATCGACATGGTGAAATCGCGCCGCGGGTCACGGCTCGGCGAAGATAGCACGATTTTCTCCGGGCTCTTCTGGACTGGCACCCGTGGCCTCGAACTTGGCCTCATCGATGGGCTGGGCGAGATGCGCGATGTGATCAAGCGCCGTTTCGGCAAGGATGCCAAGCTTGAGCTGATCGGCGGCACGCGGACCCTGTTCGGTCGCCGGGTGCCGGGCGTTGCGCTAGGATCCGCCAATCTGGGGGAAATTGCCTCAGGCGCCACGGCAGGTCTTGCCGAAGGCCTGGAAGAACGGGCAATGTGGAGCCGCTTCGGGCTCTGATATGCCCGCCTTATAAGGTTTCGACGGGAAATGGCTCAGCTCATACTTCTGGCCCTGCTGATCGGCGGCGGATGGATGCTCTACAAGCGCTTCATCAAGGACGCGGAACGGCTCACGGCGCGCACGCGCCGCGAGGAAGAGCAGCAACGCACCGGCGCCATGGGAACGCTGGAAAAGGATCCGGTGACGGGCGAATACCGGGTCAAGCGCGACGACGACGTCTGATCAGGCTGTTGCCGGCGGATAGTCGCTGTCGATACGGTTTGAAGACATAGACTTTGATATCGCGCTCATGGCCGCGTCACCCGCTTGCCACGTTGCTCCATCCTCTACTCGCGCTTTCGTTCATTCCGGCATCCACGCCTCCCTCTATCCCCTGACGAGCACAGGAATGAGGGAGGTTGGCGCTCCACATAGAAAAAAAGCAGCGTCCGTTCCCGGGCGCTGCTTTTGCGTTGGTAGTTCCTGGCTCCGATGATCAGGCAACCCGGCGTGTCTTGTCATGCTTTGTGGCAGCGGGCCGGCCGAGTGTGAACTGTGAGATCAGCTCGTGCAGGCGGTGGCTTTCGGTGGCCAATGAGGCGCTGGCGGCACTGGTTTCCTCCACCATCGCTGCATTGCGCTGCGTCACCTGGTCCATCTGGTTGACGGCTGTATTGACCTCGGCAAGACCGACCGACTGCTCGCGCGACGACGTTGCGATCGCGTCCATATGCTGGTTGATGGTGATGATGTAGTCGCCGATCACCTTCAGGGAGCCGCCGGTTTCCCGCACCAGTTTCACACCGCTCTCGACCTCTGTCGTCGAATTCCGGATCAGTTCCTTGATCTCCTTGGCGGCCCGAGCAGAGCGCTGCGCCAGCTCGCGGACTTCCTGTGCGACCACCGCAAAGCCCTTGCCGGCCTCACCGGCCCGTGCGGCCTCGACGCCCGCATTGAGCGCCAAAAGGTTGGTCTGAAAGGCGATCTCGTCGATGACGCCGATGATGCTGGAGATCTGTCCCGAGGACTCCTCAATCCGCTGCATCGCATCGACCGCACTGGCAACGACGATGCCGGACTGGGTGGCGCTGGCATTGGCCTGGATCGCGATCGCGCGGGCTTCGTCGGCGCGCTTGGAGGCGTTGGCGACATTGATGGTGATCTGGTCGAGCGCCGCAGCAGTTTCTTCGAGCGAGGCGGCCTGCTGTTCCGTGCGTTTCGACAGGTCGTCCGAACTGATGCTGATTTCGCGGGTGCCGGTGTCGATCGAGCCTGCCGCCTGTGCGACGGTGGTCAGCGTCTGGTCAAGTTGGTGTACGGCTGTGTTCAGGTCGTGCCGCAGCGCTTCAAAATCAGGTGCGAAAGCGTCCGAGAGATGAAAGCTGAGATCGCCTGCCGCGAGCTTTCGCAGCCCGCCCGCCAGGCTGGAGGTTGCCTCGTGCAGCATCACGCGGGCTGCCGCTTCTGCTTCCCTGGTCACCCGGATGCGATCGGCTTCGTTGCGCTCCCGCGCGGCAATCGCCTCCGCTTCCAGTCGCTTGTTGGTAATCGCTGCCTGCCGGAACACCTCGACAGCCGTCGCCATCTCGCCGATTTCGTCGGTGCGATTGATCCCCGTGATGGACAGCGCCGTGTTGCCTCCGACCAGCTTCTGCATGTCGCCTGCAAGAAAGCGGATCGGCTGAATGATGGTCTTTCGCGATACGAACAGCAGGACAAGCGCAGATACGGCCGTTGCGGCCAGCACAGTCTTGAGGATCGTGTCGATCAGAACCGCCAGCCGGTCGCTGTTGAGCTTGACGCCGTCGGACAGCGACGAGATGCTATCGCCTGCTTTTTCCATGGCGGTTTCGAGGATCGAGAATTGCTGCTGGAATGCAGGTAGCGACAACAGTGCTTGATCCGGGTTGCTCGCTGCCTGCGCGACAATGGCGCTGGCATTGTCGATGTAACCGCGCAGAGGCGTATCCAGGTTTTTAAGAACAGCCTGTATCTCGGGATCGGTCACCAGAGCCTTGTTGTCGTCGATTGCCTTGCGGAACGACTCGACATGCTCTTTCAGATCCGAGCTGACGTCAGCGGTGGAGATCTCGCCTTGGGCACTGCGTGCCATCAGTGCCGAAAGAACATCGGCACGCAGGGCGTCGTGCATCATGTCGGCCTGCATGTGATTGCGCAAGATCTCGGCGGTGCGCGCGACGGTATCGACATTGTTCGTCAGCGTCGTCGAACCCCAAATCCCGGCTCCGGCAGCACCGCCCGCAAGCACGAACATCGCAAGGCTCGTAAAGATCATCTTGGTACGAATTGTTACCATTTCAATCGTCCTATTGTGCGGATTTGTTGAAATTTAGCATAGTTTACTTAAGAAAAATGAAACGTTCCGACGCCCGGTCCGGTCTGGCTGGTTCTATACTTGGCAACAAAATCAGAGATTTATCCGAACGGTGCTTTGAACCATAGGTGACCTGCCCCTGCGTGAATTGCGATTGATCAAGTGACGTTTGGCCCGGCAGAGTCGCGGTTCGCAACGGCGGCCGCAGCCGGGCGAATGCCGCAAAACTCTTGACCCCCAGTCCCGCCCGTGGCACCTGACGCCACCGGAAATAAGCAAATAGCGACCAGTCCCATGACCGCCACGACCCTGCCAGATCACATGAACCCGAAGCGCTCGTTCCAGGCGCTGATCCTGACCTTGCATGCCTATTGGGCTGACAAGGGATGTGCGGTCCTGCAGCCATACGACATGGAAGTCGGTGCCGGCACGTTCCATCCGGCCACAACGCTGCGCGCGCTTGGTCCGAAGCCTTGGAAAGCTGCCTATGTGCAGCCCTCGCGTCGCCCGTCCGATGGTCGCTACGGCGAAAATCCCAACCGGTTGCAGCACTATTACCAGTATCAGGTCATCCTGAAGCCGAACCCGTCCAACCTGCAGGAACTCTATCTCGGCTCGCTGGCCGCGATCGGTCTTGATCCGCTTCTGCACGATGTGCGCTTTGTCGAGGACGACTGGGAAAGCCCGACGCTCGGCGCCTGGGGTCTCGGCTGGGAATGCTGGTGCGACGGCATGGAAGTCTCGCAGTTCACATACTTCCAACAGGTCTGCGGCATCGAATGCTCGCCGGTCGCCGGCGAACTGACCTACGGTCTCGAGCGGCTGGCCATGTATGTCCAGGGCGTCGACAACGTCTATGACCTGAATTTCAACGGCCGCGAAGGCGAAGAGAAGATCTCCTACGGCGATGTCTTCCTGCAGGCAGAGCAGGAATATTCCCGCCACAACTTCGAATTCGCCAACACCGAAATGCTGCACCGTCACTTCATCGATGCCGAAAAGGAATGCCAGGCGCTGCTCGCTTTCGGCGCGCCGGGGGATCAGGCGAACCAGATGCTGCACAAATGCGTCTTCCCGGCCTATGACCAGTGCATCAAGGCATCCCACGTGTTCAACTTGCTGGATGCGCGCGGCGTGATTTCGGTCACCGAACGCCAGAGCTACATCCTGCGGGTGCGCACGCTCGCCAAGGCCTGCGGCGAAGCCTTCCTGCTGACGGATGCCGGCGGCGCCAAACTCGGCCGGGAAGCTGCCTAGAGCGTTTCCGGGCTAACCCACCGATTTCCAGTGACAATTCATTGAACCCGACTTAGTCTCCGCCCGGCTATTGTTATCCGGGGGAGTTCTCGTCATGTATATCGCGCTCGGCATTCTTGCCCTCGTGGCTGTCTATCTCGTCGTCATCTATAACGGCCTCGTCAAGGCGCGACAGATGGCCGAGGAAGCCTGGTCCGGCATCGACGTGCAGCTGAAGCGTCGCGCCGATCTGATCCCCAACCTTATCGAGACCGTCAAGGGCTACGCGGCCCATGAAAAGGGCACGTTCGAAGAGGTCGTGCGGTTGCGCAACCAGGCGCAGGCGGTGCCGGCCGGCGATGTCGCGGGCCGTGCCCAGGCCGAAGGCATGCTTTCTCAGGCGCTCGGAAAACTGTTTGCGCTGGCGGAAGCCTATCCGGATCTCAAGGCCAACCAGAATTTCTCCGAACTGCAGGCATCGCTCGAAACCATCGAAAGCGAGATCCAGATGTCGCGCCGCTATTACAACGGTGCTGCGCGCGAACTGAACGTCAAGGTGGAAACCTTCCCCAACAACTTGGTGGCGGGACAGTTCGGCTTTTCCAAACGCGAGTATTTCGAGATCACCAACGAGGCCGATCGCGCCGTTCCCACCGTGAAATTCTAAAGAGGAGCCGGCTGATGGTTCGGCGCCTTGTTCTCGCTGTTGTGCTTGTCTGCGCGGCATGGCTTCCGGCCGCTGCCGAGGAGTATATCCGCAGCTACCATTCCGAAATCTCAGTCGCGCCGGATGGCGAGCTGACGGTGACCGAGACGATTGTCGCCAAGTCGGAAGGCAACCGCATCCGCCGCGGCATCTTCCGCGACTTTCCGCTGACCATGGTCGATGCCGAGGGACGCACGGTTCGGGTCGGCTTCGATATCGTCTCCGTCACCCGCGATGGCCGCAATGAACCCTACCGCACCGAGACCATCGCCGGCGGCATCCGCATCTATTCCGGAGACCAGGACGTTTTCCTGCGTGATGGCGAGCATACATTCGTGCTCACCTACAGGACAGACCGGCAGATCCGCTACTTTGACGATCACGACGAACTCTACTGGAACGTCACCGGCAACGGCTGGGATTTCCGCATCGCCCAGGCCTCGGCCAGGGTCACGCTGCCGGATGGCGGGCAGGTGCAGCAGACGGCGGCCTTTACCGGCCCGCTCGGCTCGACCGCCCGCAATGCCCGCATGCAGGCAAACGGCGACAGTGCTGTCTTCTCGACGACGCGACCGCTCGGACCGCAGGAAGGGCTGACGATCGTTGCCGGCTTTCCGAAGGGCGTCGTGGCCGTACCCTCAAAGGATCAGGAACGCAGCTGGTGGCTGCGCGATCATATGGGCACGCTGATCGCCGGCGCCGGTCTCGTCATCGTGCTGGCCTATTACTTCGCCGTCTGGAAACGCGTCGGCCGCGATCCGGCCCGCGGCATCGTCGTTCCGCGCTGGGATGCGCCCGATGGCCTGTCTCCGGCGCTGGTCAACTATATCGACAACAAGGGCTTTTCCGGCGGCGGCTGGACCGCCTTTGCCGCGAGCGCCATCGATCTTGCCGTCAAGGGCTATGTCGTGCTCGATGATCTCTCGAGGCAGATCGTCATCAGGCGCACCGATAAGAGCAGCGGCCGCGATCTGCCCGCCGGGCAGTCCGTCATTCTCTCGGCAGTCGGCGGCAAGGGTGAAAGCTTCGTCATCGACAAGAACAACGGCACCACTGTGCAGACCGTCGGCAAGAATTTCCGGCAGGCGATCGAACGCGAACATCGCGGCAAATATTACAACGCCAACTGGGGCTATGTGCTCGGCGGCATCGGCCTCAGCGTCGTCTTTCTCATAGCCCTGCTTGTGTTCGGCAATCTGGAACCGGACATGATCGCCGTGCTGATCGTGCCGGTCTTCGTGGCCGTCTTCTTCGGCTTCATCGCGGTCGGCTTCGGCAAGAAGCTGCGGCGAGGCTCGTCGCTGTTTGGCCGCATCATGACCGTGGTCGTGCTCGGCTTTGTCGGCCTCGTCGCCCTCTCGATCGTCTCCTCCGTCCTGGTGGCGCTCGTTTCCGAACTCACCGGCACCGATCACTGGCCGCTGCTCGTATCGGTCGGCGGCATCGTGCTCGCCAACGTCATGTTCTTCTTCCTGATGGGCGCGCCGACACCGATCGGCGCCAAGCTGATGGACGGGATCGAAGGCCTGCGCCTCTATCTGACCGTCGCCGAGAAGGACCGCATGAACATGGCCGGCGCACCGGAAATGTCGCCGCAGCATTTCGAAAAGCTTTTGCCCTATGCAGTAGCGCTCGGCGTCGAGAAGCCGTGGAGCCAGGCATTCGACACCTGGCTTGCGGCAGCCGGTCTCGGCGCCGCCTACACCGCCGCCTGGTATCACGGCGGCGGCTTCAACAGTTTCGGAGACCGCATCGGCGGCTTCTCCTCCTCCATGGCCTCGACCATATCCTCGACCCTGCCACAACCCACATCCTCCTCATCCTCAGGCTTCTCCACCGGCGGCTCCTCGGGTGGCGGCGGCGGTGGAGGCGGGGGAGGCGGCTGGTAGTGTCCTTCACCTCCGCGTGAGGAGGTGAAGTCGCCGGTGACTTCCTTCACCTCCCCCTTGAGGGGGGAGGTCGCCGCAAAGCGGCGGGTGGGGGTGACGCCTGCCTCGAGCACTCTCGTGGGGTGACGCATGGCAGAAACCTCGACCCTGCCACAACCACATCCCCCTCAAGGGGGACGCGGCTCATGACTTTCTTCACCCCCCCCTTGAGGGGGAAGGTCGCCGCGAAGCGGCGGGTGGGGGTAATTGCATGCTTCGAACACTCTCTCGAGGTGGCGCATGGCAGAGGAAAAACCGGCAAAACTTCAACGCTTCAAAGTCGCCAACGCGCGTCGTTTGCGAAACAACGCGACGGATGCCGAAGCCAGGCTTTGGCGCCATCTCTGGAAGATCCCGATTGAAGGCACGCATTTTCGCAGGCAAGTCCCGATCGGCCGGTACTTCGCCGATTTCGCCTGCCACCAGATCGGCCTGATCATCTAACTGGATGGTAGCCAGCATGCGCAGGAGACTGCGCGCCGATATGACGCCGAACGGACCGCTTACCTGAAGGCGTCGGGTTACCACGTCGTCCGATTCTGGAATGCTGAAGTGCTTGACGAACTCGAAGCCGTTCTCGACACCATATTTTCCATTGTGCAGCAGCGCTTAACTTTGCTAGCAGAAGCACACGATTGTCACCCCACCCCGGACCTGCGGTCCGACCCTCCCCCTCAAGGGGAGGGTGAGGAAGAATGATATGCCCGATCTGCTCCTAGAACTCCGCTCCGAGGAAATCCCGGCCCGCATGCAGCGCAAGGCTGCCGGCGATCTGAGGAAACTCGTTACCGATGCGCTGGTGGATGCGGGCCTGACCTATGAGGGCGTTCGCGAATACTGGACGCCGCGGCGCCTCATCCTGGATATCCGCGGTCTCAACGCGCGCTCGGCCGATCAGCGCGAGGAGATCAAGGGCCCATCCACCAAGGCGCCGGAACAGGCGATCGCCGGCTTCCTGCGCAAGGCAGGCCTTGCCGATATCTCGCAAGCCCAGGTCGCCAGCGATCCGAAAAAGGGCGATTTCTACTTGGCCGTCGTCTCCAAGCCCGGCCGTGCGGCGGAAGAGATCATCGAAGCGGTCATGCCCGGCATCATCCGCTCCTTCCCCTGGCCGAAATCCATGCGCTGGGGTGCTGCCTCCATGCCGAAGGGTTTGAGCTTCGCCGGCATCGAGGGCAAGGGGCCTGAAAGCCTGCGCTGGGTTCGCCCGCTGCAGTCGATCGTCTGCATGTTCGGCACCGAGCATGAAGAAACCAAGGTCATTCCGTTCCAGATCGACGGCATCACCGCCGGCAACATCACCTATGGCCACCGCTTCCATGCGCCCGACGCCATCACCGTGCGCCGCTTTGACGATTATGTGTCGAACCTCGAAAAGGCGAAGGTCATGCTCGATGCGGACCGCCGCAAGGACATGATCCTGCACGACGCGCGCGACATCGCCTTCGCCAACGGTCTCGACCTCGTCGAGGACGAAGGCCTTCTGGAGGAAGTCTCCGGCCTCGTCGAATGGCCGCATGTGCTGCTTGGCACGTTCGAGCAAGACTATCTGGAAATCCCGGCCGAGATCATCCGCCTCACCATCAAGACCAACCAGAAATGCTTCGTCACCCGTCGCCAGGGCACTGACGATGGCAGCCTGTCCAACCACTTCATTCTCATCTCGAATATCGAGGCGAAGGATGGTGGCAAGGAAATCGTTCACGGCAACGGCAAGGTGGTGCGCGCACGCCTCTCCGACGCCCGCCATTTCTGGACCCGCGACCAGGGCGACCTGCCTGATCTCGCGACGTTGGAAGCCTCGGCCCAAAAATTCGGCCTCGATCTCAAGAAGTCGCTCGACCAGCGCATGGCCAAGCTCGATGCGCTCAACGTCACCTTCCACGCCAAGCTCGGCAGCCAGGGCGAACGCGTCACCCGCATCCGCGCACTGGCGAAGGAACTGGCGCCGATCACCGGTGCCGATCCGGTTCTGGTCGATCGTGCTGCCGTGCTGGCCAAGGCGGATCTGCGCACCGAAGCCGTCGGCGAGTTCCCGGAACTCCAGGGCCTGATGGGCCGCCGCTATGCGCTGCTGCAGGGCGAGGATGCATCGGTCGCCGCCGCCATCGAAGACCACTGGAAGCCAAACGGCCCCTCCGACCGCCTGCCGGAAGACAAGGTCGGCCTGACGCTGGCACTCGCCGACAAGCTGGATACACTCGTCGGCTTCTGGGCCATCGACGAAAAGCCAACCGGCTCCAAGGACCCCTATGCCCTGCGCCGTGCAGCGCTGGGTGTCGTGCGGATTTTGTTGGAGCGGAAGGTTCGGTTGCCGCTTCTTGCGGTCACCAAGGATTCAGACCTCCTCTCCTTCTTCCACGACCGCCTGAAAGTCTATCTGCGCGATCTCGGCGCCCGTCATGACATCATCGATGCGGTGCTGACGCCCGACGCTGACGATCTGCTGCTGGTGGCCCGTCGTGCCGAAGCACTGACGGCCTTCATCACCTCTGAGGACGGAAAGAACCTGCTCGCCGGCACCAAGCGCGCCACGCAGTTGCTGGCCGCCGAAGAGAAGAAGGGCACCGTCGTTGCCGATGGCGTTTCCGAGGCACTCCTGACGCTCGATGCCGAAAAGGCGCTCTGGGCGGCGATTTCCGAAGCCTCGAAGGAAGCCTCGGACGCAGTTGCCAAGGAAGATTTCCGCTCGGCCATGGAAGCCCTGTCGAAGCTGCGCGCTCCGGTCGATACGTTCTTCGGCGACGTCCTCGTCAATGACGAGGATGCCGCAATCCGCGCCAACCGTCTCGCTCTCCTGAAGGCGATCCGGGAGGCGACAGCCACGGTTGCGGACTTCTCCCGCATCGTGTCCTAACCTTTGTTCTCCATCGGCTCCGTGCTATCTTCATAGCGTGGAGCCGATAGGACAACGCCCATGAACAAGCCCGTGCAGATCACCTTTGGCGAACCCTTCGCAGACTTCGTCCCCATGCTGCACGAAAAGGCCGACGCCCTCCGCCATCTCGATCCATCCGCATGAAGCAGCCGATGATCCTCATCAGCGCCTGCCTTCTCGGCCATGCCGTCCGTTATGATGGCACGGGCAAGCCGCTCGTCCATCCGGCGATCGAGCGGTGGCGGGAGGAGGGGCGTCTGGTGACGATTTGTCCCGAGCTTGCCGGCGGCATGAGCGTGCCGCGTCCGCCAGCTGAAATCGAAAATGGCATGACGGGAGATGACGTGCTCGCCGGTCGCGCCCGCGTGCTCGAAATCACCGGCGGCGACGTGACGGCGGAGTTTGTGGCCGGTGCCCGCCGGGCGCTGGATTTTGCCAGGCAAAACGGTTGCACCCATGCGCTGCTGATCGACGGCAGCCCGTCCTGCGGCTCGGGCCTGATCTATGACGGGTCGTTTTCCGGGAGAAAGCACGCCGGCAACGGCGTCACCGCGGCGCTGCTTATCTCCGCGGGAATAGAGGTGTTTTCCCATACCGAGATCGACCGTCTCACTGTGCGGGTCTGATCCGTCCCGATGGGGCACACACTTGATCCCGTTCATCCTTCGGAAACTTAAAGCATATGCGGTTTCGCTAACCATTCAAAACGGCAGGTTTTCCTTAACCGCGATTTTTAAGCAGTCTCGAACAGCGCCCGCTTATTGTGAGCCTATCAGAGGACATAAGTCCCGCAGAGATACGCAGCCGGAAACACCGGAAACGGCTCTCAGGTAAAACAAGGGTAGCACAACCGATGACGAATACCGTTCTGAAGCCCGTCTGGGCAGGGTCGACATTGAGGATCGATCCGTCACGTTTTCCGCAGCAGGTCACCTATGCGATGAACGAGACGTCAGGAGATGTAACAATCACCATCGACGAGCGCGGAGCTGTTCTGCGCAAGATCCTTCCGGAAAGCGGTCTGCCGCTTTCCTTCGCTCTCCCGGCCCGCGCCTTCAAGGGTGTGGCCGCCCGCGCCATCGATCATGGCGATGGCGACGTCACTGTCACGCTTGAACTGCATCACGACGATCCGGATCTCTGCATCCCGCTTCTCGTCGCCCACGATCTCTGCGATATCGCTGCAGACTGGCGCAGCTGGTCGGATGCGTTCCGCATTCCGATGCTGATGGTCGAAGCCGATGGCATTGCCCGTCCGCTGGAAAACCACCTCGGCGATCTTCGCACCGCCACGACCAAGCCGCGCCGCCGCCATTCCTATTTCGCAGAGCGCCGCCCGCGTTTCCTGGTCCGCCGCGCAACCGGCAGCCTCGGTGTTATCTTGAAGATCGAAGGCAAGGAAATCATCGCGCGGCGTTAGGAGACGTACTCTTAAGAACCACCGCCCGCGAAAATGCGAAGCCCGGCCGAACAGCCGGGCTTTTCCTTAGTTACAATATGAGGCCCAAAATCAGTCCGCCGAACAGAACGGCGCCGACTTGTGTATTGAACTTGAACAGTTTCAAGCACTGGTCGGGATTGTCGATATTGATGATCAGGATCTGCCAGGCGAGCATGACGGTCGCGGCGATCAGTCCGACATAGGCAAAGAGGCCCGCATCGCCGGCAATATAGGCAAACAGCAGAAACACAAGCGTCAGACCGTAAAGCCCGATCAGCCAGGCCTTGGTATTGTCCCCGAACAGTCTTGCCGTGGAGCGCACGCCAACCAGAGCGTCGTCCTCCTTGTCCTGATGGGCATAGATCGTGTCGTAACCGATCGTCCAGGCAACGGCTGCCGCATAAAGCCATATCGGCGCCCAGGAAAGGCTCCCGAACACGCCGGCCCAGCCCATCAGCGCACCCCAGGAAAACGCCAGTCCCAGAAAGAACTGCGGCCAGTCGGTGAACCGCTTGGCAAACGGATAGATCGCGACGACCAGAAGCGACGCGATGCCGAGCAGGATGGAAAACGTATTGAACTGCAACAACACGACAAGCCCGACCAGCGCCTGAACCGCCAAAAACACCTTCGCCTCGAAGCGGGACACCCGGCCGGAGGGCAGCGGCCGCGAGCGGGTGCGCGCCACCTCATTATCGATCTCGTGATCGATCAGGTCGTTATAGGTGCAGCCGGCGCCGCGCATCGCCACGGCCCCGATGAAGAACAGCACCAGATGCGAGATCAGCTGCCAGGGCTGGAACATGCCTTCGTCCATCGCCGCATTGGCGGCAAGCGCGGCCGACCAGAAACACGGCCACATCAGCAACTGCCAGCCGATCGGCCGGTCCCAGCGGGCCAGCTGCGCATAGGGCCAGGCGGCGCGCGGCAGCACCTGATAGACGAAATTGTCGGATGGAGCGTCTGAAACGCGGCCGCCGAAAGCATCGGAATTTGGTTTCTCGGTCATGGCCGATGTCATGCCCCCAGTGGTGGAAATCGTCAAGCGGGAGGATCCGGACAGGGTGGTGCGACCCGCCGCGAGCCGTCTCTTCCAGCCTATGATCTTCCCCATCGACCCCGCTCAGCGCGTCCAGCCTCACCCTGCAATCTGCTCGAGCGGCATGCGGCCCTGTTCGAATGCGTAGAGCTCGGCCTCCCGCTCATAGATATAGTCGCGATTGTCCGGCACGGCCGTCCGCTTCTTGACGATCTGGATCTGGAAAATGTGAAAGGCCTCATGGGTGAAGGCCATTTCCGACGCGGCCAGATAGAACTCCCACATTCTCGCGAAGCGTTCGTCATAGAGCGCGATTGCCTTGTCCCGGTTCGCCATGAAGCGCTCGCGCCAGTGCCGCAGCGTATAAGCGTAGTGCATCGGCAGGATCTCGATGTCGGAAACCAGAAGTCCCGCTTTCTCGATCGCCGGCAGAACTTCCGAAAGCGAGGGAATGTAGCCACCCGGAAAGATGTATTTGTCCATCCAGGGATTGTTATAGACCGCCGGGTAGGGCTGGCCGATCGAATGCAGCACCATCACGCCGTCGTCGGACAGCACGTCGGTGACCTTGTTGAAGAACTTTCGGTAGTTCAGCCGTCCCACATGCTCGAACATGCCCACCGAGACGATCCGGTCGTAGCGCTGGTCGGCGGGAAGGTGATAATAGTCCTGCAGCTCGAAGCGCACACTGCCAGCAAGCCCGCGTCGTGCCGCACGCTCTTTGGAAATCTTCAGCTGTTCGGTGGAAAGCGTGATGCCGGTTACGTCGACGCCGGACGATTCCGCCAGATACATCGCCATGCCGCCCCATCCGGAGCCGATCTCCAGGGCTTTGTGCCCGGGTTCTGCCAAAAGCTTTGCCACGATATGACGCTTCTTGGCGATCTGGGCCTCATCCAGCGAAATATCGGGCGGGTTGAAATAGGCGCAGGAATATTGCCAGTCCTCGTCCAGAAACAGCGCGAACAACCGTTCGTCGAGATCGTAATGGTGGGCGACGTTGCGGCGGTTGTGGTTGATCGGCACACGATTGCGAAACTGCGATGCGATTATTCTGCCAAGGCTGCGCATGAGGATCTGGAAGGTCAGTCCTTCCTTCAGCGTGTTGTCCTTGATGAGCGCCAGGAACTCGTAAATGTCGCCCCGTTCGACGATGATCCGGCCGTCCATATAGAGTTCGCCGAGCTGCAGTTGCGGATCGGAAACCAGCGCCTTTTCGGCCGCTTCATCGGTAAAGCGGATTGCAACGGTCCGTCCGCCGCCGCTGCCGTAATAGGTTTCCCCGCCCGAGCCGCGGACGATGAGAGTGCCATTTCTGATGATCTTGGAAAGCAGTCTGTGAAGGGACAAGGTCATGGACCCACTTCCTGAACACGATGGATGCCTTGCTGATTATCAAAATCTACCGTCTTTCAATCCAACTGCAAGCGCAGAAAAAAAACAACTGGAAGTAGCTCCGTCGAGCCAGTGCTCAACGGAGTGCTTTCGAGGTTATCCAGGGCGTCGCAGGCTCAGCGGCGCTTCATAGCTTCGGCAAGCGCTGCACCGAATGCGCCCTGAGATGGCTTGCTGTCCGTCTTTGCAAACTTCGGATTGACGGGCTTGTCGCGATCACCGCCGCGGGGGCCCGGAGGTGGGGCGTCGCCGCCGTCCTTGCGCATGCTGAGCGCGATGCGCTTGCGCTTCACATCCACCTCGACGACGCGAACCTTCACCACGTCGCCGGCCTTCACCACCTCATGCGGGTCTTTCACGAACTTGTCCGCCAGCTGCGAGACATGAACCAGCCCGTCCTGATGCACGCCGATATCGACGAAGGCGCCGAACGCCGCCACGTTGGTGACGGTGCCTTCCAGCTGCATGCCGGGCTTGAGGTCGGTGATCTCGTCGATCCCGTCCGCAAAGGTCGCGGTCTTGAAGCTCGGACGCGGATCGCGACCGGGCTTTTCCAGTTCCGCGATAATGTCCTTGATCGTCGGCAGACCGAACGTGTCGTCGATGAACTGGCGCGGATCGACAGATTTGAGTGCTGCGCTGTCACCCATCAGGGAACGCAGGTCGCGGCCGCAGGCGGCAACGATCTTCTTCGCGACACCATAGGCTTCCGGATGCACGGAAGACGCATCGAGCGGTTCCTTGCCGTTGACAATGCGAAGGAAGCCGGCCGCCTGTTCGAACGTGCGGTTGCCGAGCCTTGCGACCTTCAGGAGCTCCCGGCGCGTGGTAAAGGCACCGTTCTGGTCGCGATGCGCAACGATCGCCTCGGCAATCGATTTGCTGAGGCCCGACACGCGCGACAGAAGCGGTGCCGATGCCATGTTGAGATCGACGCCGACGGCATTCACCGCGTCTTCGACCACGGCTTCGAGCGAACGCGACAGCTTGTTCTGATCGACATCGTGCTGGTACTGGCCAACGCCGATCGATTTCGGCTCGATCTTGACGAGTTCGGCCAGCGGATCCTGCAGCCTTCGGGCAATCGACACGGCACCGCGCAGCGACACGTCGAGGCCGGGGAACTCGTCTGCTGCCGCCTGGGATGCCGAATAGATCGAAGCGCCGGCCTCCGACACGATCACCTTGGTCGGTTTGGCTCCCGGCAGGTTGGCCAGCATGTCGGCCACCAGCTTTTCCGTCTCGCGGCTGCCGGTGCCGTTGCCGATCGAGATGAGCTCAATTCTGTGCTTGGCGATCAGGCTTGCGAGTTCCGCCTGGGTGCCGCGCACATCGTTGCGGGGCGGGAAGGGGTAGACGGTGGTGGTTTCGAGAAGCTTGCCGGTTGCATCGACGATCGCCACCTTGACGCCGGTGCGGATGCCCGGATCGAGGCCCATCGTCGCGCGCGAACCGGCGGGAGCGGCCAGCAGCAGATCCTTCAGATTGCGGGCAAACACATGGATCGCCTCTTGCTCGGCGCGTTCACGCATTTCCCGCATCAGGTCGAGCGAGAGGGAGACGGAAAGCTTCACCCGCCATGTCCAGCCGGCAACTTCCATCAGCCAGCGGTCGGCGGCACCCTTGTCGCTGATATGGAAAGCAAGCGCGATGATCCGCTGCGCCGGCTTGATCGGCGAGGTGTCGTCTGCATCCACCTCGATCGTCAGCGTCAGGAATTCCTCGTTCCAGCCGCGCAGCATGGCAAGCGCACGGTGTCCCGGCGTGGTGGCCCAGCGCTCCGTATGCTCGAAATAGTCGGAGAACTTGGCGCCGGCCTCCTGCTTGCCGGCAACCACGCGGGCTTTCAGCACAGCACCGTCGCGCATGTGCTGGCGCAGCCGCTTCAACAGGTCGGCATTTTCCGAGAATGCTTCGGCGACGATATCGCGCGCGCCATCCAGCGCAACCTTCACGTCGGTCACTTCACCCTTGACGAATGTCTCGGCTAGCTTGGCCGGATCGAGCGTGCGGTCGGCCCAGATCGCATCGGCCAGCGGACCAAGACCGCGCTCGCGGGCGATTTCGGCGCGGGTGCGGCGTTTGGGCTTGAAGGGAAGATAGAGGTCTTCGAGTTCGGCCTTGGTCACCGCCTTGCCGATCTTGGCCGCAAGCTCGTCGGTCAGCTTGTCCTGGCCTTTGATCGAATCGACGATCGATGCGCGGCGTGCTTCCAGTTCGCGAAGATAGATCAGCCGTTCGGCAAGGTTGCGCAACTGGGTGTCATCCAGTCCGCCGGTCACTTCCTTTCGGTAGCGCGCGATGAAGGGCACGGTTGCGCCTTCGTCCAGAAGCCCGATTGCGGCAATGGCCTGGTCCGGGCGGGCGTTGATTTCCGCGGCGATCACGGCGGCGAGAAGGCGGTTTTCGACGGCCATGCAAGTCCTCGTTGGATAGGAGGCGAGACCATAGTCAAACTTTGCGGCAAGACAACCGACCATCGGAACGGTTCACAGTTTACCCAGGCAGTCGTCTCGGAATGGGGCGTCATTTACCGGTCGGTAACCGCGAACCGGTGGAAAAAGAGATGACACCTTCTCGCATTGTGCCAGAATCCTATAGTTGCTCCTGCCACATGATTTGGCGTGTAAGGAGGTATGAATGCCTAGCAAAATAGCCCATATACTGGCGTCCGACGATGCCGTTGGCTCCGAAGAACTGGAGGCGGCGATCATCTATCTCGACGAAAAACTGCAGGACGCGGCGCGGCGCAACGAGCCTGTCCCATTTCTGGCCTTTCGTAACAAAGTGATATTCAAAGCAACGTTGAGATTGCGCAGCGACAGTTTTCGTCAGCAACCGGACCGGCCGTCTTGAATGCCGCTTTTGCCAGCGAGACTTGACCTTTTCCGTCCCTCGCCTTAACCGCCAGCACAGATGATAAATCGAGGGCGGCAGATGAAGGTTCTTCTTATCGGCACGGGCGGTCGCGAACATGCGCTGGCATGGAAGCTTGCCCAATCACCGAAACTGACGAAACTCTTTGCCGCTCCCGGCAATCCCGGCATGGCCGAAAATGCCGAACTGGTCGCGCTCGATGTCGACGACCATGAGGCGGTCCTTGCATTTTGCCGCAGCGAGGCCATCGATTTCGTGGTCGTCGGCCCGGAAGCGCCGCTGGTCGCCGGCATTGCCGATCGCATCCGGCAGGCGGGCATCGCCGTCTTCGGCCCGTCCGCCGCCGCCGCCCAGCTCGAAGGGTCCAAGGGCTTCACCAAGGATATCTGCGCCCGCTACAATATCCCGACCGGCGCCTACCAGCGCTTTACGGACGGCGTCGCCGCCAAGGCCTATGTCGAGGCGCAGGGTGCGCCGATCGTCGTCAAGGCCGATGGTCTGGCGGCCGGCAAGGGCGTCACCGTCGCCATGACCGTGGACGAAGCGCTGGCGGCGATCGACGACTGTTTCGATGGCGCCTTCGGTGCGGCCGGTGCCGAGGTCGTGGTCGAAGCTTATCTCGATGGCGAGGAAGCAAGCTTCTTCTGCCTCTCCGACGGCAAGACGGCGCTGGCATTGGCAACCGCGCAGGATCACAAGCGCGTCGGCGATGGCGACACCGGCCCCAACACCGGTGGCATGGGTGCCTATTCGCCGGCCCCGGTGATGACGCAAGATATGGTCGAGCGGACGATGAAGGAGATCATCGAGCCGACCATTCGCGGCATGGCGGAAAGCGGCTATCCGTTCACCGGCGTGTTCTTCGCAGGCCTGATGATCACGGCCAAGGGGCCGGAACTGATCGAATACAATGTCCGCTTCGGCGATCCGGAAACCCAGGTTCTGATGATGCGGCTGAAAAGCGATCTGCTGGAGATCCTTTACGCCGCCGCCACCGGCACGCTCGACGAGGTAAAGGCGGAATGGAGCGACGATGTGGCACTCACCGTCGTCATGGCCTCGAAAGGTTATCCGGCCGCCTATGACAAGGGAACGCCGATCGCCTCGCTGCCATCAGCAGGCGAGGGCGAGAAGATCTTCCATGCCGGCACGGCGATGAAGGATGGCGCGCTGGTCGCAACCGGCGGCCGCGTACTCAACGTCACCGCGACAGGCAGAACGGTTGCGGAAGCCCAGGCAAACGCCTACCGGCTGGTCGACGCGGTGGACTGGGAAAACGGCTTCTGCCGTCGCGACATCGGCTGGCGCGCCATCGAGCGCGAAACCCGCTAGAGACGGTTCAGCAGCCGCGGTTTCGTTCAAAATTTACCAATTCTCCTGACGGGTTGGAAACGAAGCATTGCTATAGATTGTCGGACCAAACTCGGGAGTCCGGCGATGCATCGCGTTCTGATCACGGCAGCAACGATAGCCGCAGCACTGCTGGCCGGCGGCGCACAGGCGTCGTCCGTCACCGCAACCAATGGCAGTCAGAAATCCTCGAGCATCGTATCGTGGCATTGCAGCGACTGCGAGCCTCCGGCCGCAAAGCCCGATCTGTCCAACTACAAGGTTCCGGTCCTCGAGCCCGGCACACAGAAGACCGAGATCATCGAAATCAACGGCGAAAAGCGTCTTGTCCGCACCGAAGCATGGTTCGGCGGATCGCCCGTCGTCTTCGTCGGAAAAGTCCCGGCCTGGATGGATGCCGGAAAAACCATTGCGAATGTGCCAGCGCCGACCTCCACCTCGTTCGAAGAGATGATCGAGAATGCGCCACCGCCGCGCGATGGCATCGATCTGGAGGCCACCACGAGCGCTGTTGCGCCAGCCCCTCAAGTTGCGGAAACCTCGGCGAAACCGATCACTTTCGGAGACTTCAGCCTCAGGCTGAAACGGGCTGAATAAACAGTCAGCAAGTCGTTGCAGGCAGGCAAGAAAAGGTCGCGCAGTTACTGTGCGGCCATACGTTTTTCTGCGTTATTGTGTGATTAAATAATTATTTATGCATCGCTCATATGGTCGTTGCACTGCAATCATTGCAGACGACATGGTGCAGAATGTGCCGCCTCCCACAAACATCATTTTTCCCAAGGTGCGGCCTGCGCGGTCGCTGCCGGTCACAGGTGAGCGGACCATGAAGAATCTCAAAATCTCCCACCAGCTGCTGCTGCTCGTGCTTTTGCTGATCGCCGGCTTTGCCGCTGCCACATACATGCAGCTGCGCACGTCCACCCAGGCGATCTACGCCGAACGTTACGGCATGCTGCGCACGCAGGTGGAATCCGGCATCGGTATCTTCAAGCGTTTCCAGGCTCTCGAGGCCTCCGGTGCGATGGGTCGCGAAGAGGCGCAGAAGCGGGCGTTCGAAGCCGTGTCGGCCATGACCTTCACCCCGGACGGCTACCTCTTTGCCTACGACTACGATGTGAACATGCGTGTCCATCCGGATCCGAAGCGGCTGGGCCAGAGCTTCAAGGGCAAGCCGGACAGCCAGGGCTTCATGTATCGCGACGAACTGGTCAAGGTCGGACGCGCCGGCGGCGGCACCGTGGATTTTCTCGGTCCCAAGCCTGGTCAGGAAGGCGATACCTTCCTGAAGAGCTCCTACGCGCTTGCCTTCGAGCCCTGGCAGCTGGTTCTCGTCACCGGCGTCTACGTCGACGATCTCCAGGCGCAGATCCGCAGCGAAGTCTTCAAGGCGCTGTCCTTCGGCTTCGTCATCCTGGTCCTCGGCTCGCTGCTGGCCTTCGTCGTAATCCGCAACATCTCCGGTCCGCTCGGTGCGATCCGTCAGGCGCTGAACGCCGTCGCCGACGAAGACGTGACGATGCAGATCCCGCACACGGACATGAAAAACGAAGTCGGCCTGATGGCCCGTGCCACCCAGGCGCTGCAGCAAAAGGTGCGCGAGCGCCATGCCATGCAGGAAAGCCAGCAGCGCCAGCAGGAGGAGCTCGACGGCGAACGCCAGCACAATCTCGACATGCAGCGCGACGAAGCAGCGCTTCAGGCCCGCGTCGTCTCGACGATCGGCTCGGCGCTCGAACAGCTCGCCAAGGGAGATCTGACGGTTCGCTGCGGCGATCTCGGCACCCGCTACGCCGGTCTGCGCGACAACTTCGACGAAGCGCTCGGTCATCTCGAAGCTGCGATGTCCAAAGTCAACGACAAGGGTATCGATATCGGCGGCTCGAAAGAGGAAATCCGCCGCGCTTCCAACGAACTGTCGCAGCGGACCGAACGCCAGGCCGCCAACCTCGAGGAAACATCCGCCGCACTTGACGAACTGACCGTCGCCGTCCGCCAGACCGCCGACGGTGCACGCGACGCCGCCCAGCGCGTCACGGCTGTCAGCACCGAAGCCAATCGCAGCGACGCCGTCGTCGAGGAAGCAATCGGCGCCATGAGCGGCATCGAACAGTCGTCCGCGGAGATCACCAAGATCATCGGCGTCATCGACGAGATCGCCTTCCAGACCAACCTTCTGGCCCTCAATGCCGGCGTCGAAGCGGCCCGCGCCGGCGAAAGCGGCAAGGGCTTCGCCGTCGTCGCCCAGGAAGTGCGCGAACTGGCCCAGCGTTCGGCCGCCGCCGCCAAGGAGATCAAGGAACAGATCTCCCGCTCGTCCGGCCAGGTCGCAAACGGCGTCCGCCTCGTCGGCGAGGCCGGCCAGGCCCTGAAGCGGATTTCCGATCAGGTGAAGTCGGCAAGCGACATCGTCGGCCGCATCGCCCATTCGGCAGCCGAACAGGATACGACGCTGCGCTCGATCTCCTCGTCGCTTAACATGCTCGACCAGGCCACCCAGCACAATGCCGCGATGGCCGAAGAGACGACTGCCTCCGCCGAGGCTTTGTCTGCCGATACGGAAGAACTGCTCAACCTCATCCGCAGCTTCCGCGTCAGCGGCACCGGGCGTCAGCCGGGCGCTCTGCAGGGCATGGGTGAACGGATGCGCCGGGCGGGCTGATCGCTCAGTCGGCCTTGTCGCTACCGGCGGCCCGGAATTGCGGGTCCGTCACACTATCAAGCCAATCGAGGTCGGGTTGCACTGCAGCCCGACTTTTTGCTTCCATATCCCTGTAGCGGCCAAGAAGCTGCTGGCCGAATTCGGTCAGCCCCGCACCGCCGCCCGACTTGCCGCCATGCCGGGTCGAGATCGAGGGCTCCAGAAACATCCGGTTGATCTCGTCTGCCAGCAGCCAGGCACGCCGGTAGGACATGCCGATCGCAGCGCCGCCGGCCCGGATCGAACCATGTTCGGCGATCAGTTCCAGAAGCTGCGCCTTGCCGGGCCCCAGCCGGACGCCGTTTTCCAGATCGACGCGGATCGTCATGGTCGGCCGGTCCGGTGCCGGCTTGCTCATGGCAATGCCACGACCTTGCCGGGGTTCATGATCCCGGCCGGATCGAAGGCGTGCTTGATGCGCCGCATCAGCTCCATCTCGATCGGCGGGCGGATATGCGCAAGCTCGTCGCGCTTCAGCTGGCCGATCCCGTGTTCGGCGGAAATCGAGCCGCCGGCATCCAGCACGATCCCGTGGACGATCGCATTCACCTCCCGCCAGCGATCGATGAAGGCGGCCTTGTTGCCGGCCATGTCGTTGCTGAGCGGCTGGGAGATGTTGTAATGGATGTTGCCATCGCCGAGATGGCCGAAGGCGCAGATGCGGGCGCCGGGGACGGCGGCGAGAACAGCCTGCTCGGCTTCCTCCATGAAATGCGGGATCTTCGAGATCGGCACCGAAACGTCGTGCTTGATCGATCCGCCCTCGGGCTTCTGCGCATCCGACATGCTTTCGCGCATGTGCCACAGCGCCTTTTGCTGCGCGACCGACGAGGCGATCACCGCGTCGATGACCAGTCCGGCCTCGAACCCCTGTTCCAGCAGCGCCTGCACCATCGTGTCGGCGGTTTCGGCAGCGTCCGATGTCGAGATGTCGATCAGCGCATACCATGGGTAGGGCTCAGACAGCGGGTCGCGCACGCCCTCGATATGCCGCGTGGTGAACTCGATGCCGATCCGTGGCATCAACTCGAACCCGGTCAGCGCCGTGCCGCAGAGGTTCGATGCCTTTTGAAACAGCAAGAGCGCATCGGCCGGCGAGGCAAGCCCGGCAAGCGCCACCTGGTGTCCGACCGGCCGCGGATAAAGTTTCAAGACCGCGCCGGTGATGATCCCGAGCGTGCCTTCGGCGCCGATGAACAGGTCGCGCAGGTCGTAGCCGGTATTGTCTTTTTTCAGCTTGCGCAGCCCGTCCCAGATCTCGCCGGTCGGAAGCACCACTTCCAGGCCTAGGCAGAGCTGGCGCATGTTGCCATAGGCAAGCACGGCCGTGCCGCCGGCATTGGTGGAAAGGTTGCCGCCGATCCGGCATGAGCCTTCCGACCCGAGCGACAGCGGAAACAGCCGGTTGACCTCCTCCGCCGCCTTCTGCACCTCGGCAAGGATGACGCCGCCATCGACAACGATCACGTTTGC
This sequence comes from Rhizobium sp. Leaf306, assembly GCF_001423425.1. GTDB lineage: Bacteria > Pseudomonadota > Alphaproteobacteria > Rhizobiales > Rhizobiaceae > Neorhizobium > Neorhizobium soli. Next base: position 613,818 of record NZ_LMNX01000001.1, on the reverse strand, counting down.
CATCTGGTCGATCTCGCGGATGCGGTTCATCCTTTCCAGCGAGATGATGATGTCGGATCCGCCGCTGCGTGGCGTCTGGCCACCGACAAGACCCGTATTGCCAGTCTGCGGCACGACGGCCGTCCCGGTCTCGCTGGCAAGCTTCAGGATCGCCGAAACTTCCTGCGTCGTGCCTGGCTTGAGAAGGAGAGGGGACGCGCCCCTGTAGAGCCCGCGGTTTTCGACGAGATGCGGCGCAAGCTCCACCGGATCGCTGACCGCATGCGCAGCGCCGACGATCGCCGTAAACCGGGCAAGTAGATCCGGGGAAGGGAGAGGCATGTCCATGGCGTTTTCTCCTGGGCTTGTTTTATTCCCGCGGCGCGGCCGCTCGGACCAGCCGGTCGTTGATGGCTTCTCCAAGCCCGGTATCGGGAATGGCTGTGACTGCAATGCGCGTCGCCCCCACCGCATCGGCTTTCTTCAGATAATCGAACAGATTGGCGGCTGCCTCGGCAAGATCGCCGGAGGGGCTGAGGTCGAACACTGCCTTCGCCTGCTCGATGCCCTCGATCGGATCCGATCCCAGCCGGATCAACGCCTCGCCCGGCGCCACATGGGTCGCATTCAACCGCACGGCTGCCGATGGCGCATAATGCGAGGCGAGCATGCCGGGCGCTTCGATGATCGCCGCCGGTCCTTCCGGACGAATGACCGCACGACCAATCAGCGCCTCGATCTCTTCAGCGGCAACGCCACCGGGACGCAGCAGCCGGACTGTTTCGCCCTCGACGCGGATGATGGTCGATTCGACGCCGACCGACGACGCGCCGCCATCGAGGATCAGTTTCAGCTTGCTCCCGAGATCACCAGCGACATGGCCGGCACTGGTCGGGCTGACCTTGCCGGACGTGTTGGCGCTCGGTGCTGCCAGCGGCTTGCCGAAGGAGCGGATGAGATCGGCGGCAAAGCCGAATGGCAGGCGGATGCCGACCGTATCGAGCCCTGCAGTTGCGAGCGGATGGATACCGCTTTTTGGAATGAGCGGCAGGATCAGCGTCAGCGGCCCCGGCCAGAAGGCTTCCGCCAGCCGACGCGAGATCGGATCGAACGATGCATACCGCTCCGCCATCGCGACATCGGCCATATGGCAGATCAGCGGGTTGAAGCGCGGCCGCCCCTTGGTTTCATAGATGCGGGTGATCGCCGAAGGGTTCGTGGCGTCGGCGGCAAGCCCGTACACGGTCTCCGTCGGAATGGCGACCGGAAAGCCTTGCGACAGCACGGCGCACGCTTGGTCAAGCGCGCCGTTCCTGTCCGTCCTGATGTCGATGATCTCTGCCGTCATGTCCCGCTGTGCATAGCGCGGACTGAGACCGCGTTAAAGCGATTTGATGATCGCTCGCACGGCCTGGTCGGGCGCACCCAGCATCAGCACGTTCTTCAGCGCTTCCTTCGGGTCGGTGGTCCGAAACAGAAGACCGTTCTTGCGGATGCTGCGGTCGATCTTCATCGACTGATCCGGGTCGCTTTCGGTCGCCACCGCGAAATACATGCGGGAATACTGGGTGTTGACCCGCTTGAAGAACTCGTCCTCATCGCCGATCTCGGCCAGGAAATTGGCGATGTAGAAAGACCATTTCACCTTCGCCTTCGGCGAAAACAGGGTGCTTGCGGCGGTGACATGGCAATAGCCGAGATGCGGGGTTTGCTCCAGCGTGCGGTGGAACACCATTTTCGGGAACTGGATCGAGTGATGGAAGCCGTTGATCCGCTGATGCGTGCGCTCGCCGGCGGACTCCAGCTTGAACCCGGTCCGCTCTGCCACTTCGTCATAGGTGAGATAACGGCGCTCCTTGGGCAGCCACAGCGGTTGTGTCCTGGAGATACGGCCTGTGCGCAGGAACTCGGAATGCCCGATCGCGCTCGTCGGCGCCTGCGCCGACACCGGCGGTGGCGGCCGGTTCGCGTCGTAATAGCGTAGCTTTCCGGTCGTCTGCATGCGGCTGGCCCCTTCGCGCAAGAAGAAGTCTAGCCGGAGCGGTTTAACAGCCGGTTTACGTCTCAACGCACCGCGAGAAGCACCCTGTCCGCCACTTGCCAGCGGAAAACCCGAGCCGTCATGTGAGCCATCGTCGTCAATGCGTTTTCCGATGTCGCAATGTCGCCTGTGCGACAGGCAGCGCGAGTGCTTAAATCGGCGAAACTCATGGAGTCGCCTCGGCTAGGGACGGCGTTAAATTGGGAAGCCGGCAGGCGTGACGAGAACCCTCGGCCGATCCGGTGCCAGTCTGGGGACGTGATTGACGACCGATCGCGGTGGACGTTCGGGGTAGGATTGGGGGCAGGAGGTCTGTCCGCATGACCCCCCAAGTCTTTCGCTAGTGGAATTGACGAGGAAGACACGATGGACATTCACAGCCAGGTTCTACGGCAGCTCAACAATCGCCGCGAAGGCTTCAGCCTCGAACAGCCCTTTTACATCGATCCGGACTATTACAAGCTCGATCTGGAAATGATCTGGTATCGCGACTGGCTTTTCGTCGGCCATGATTGCGAAATCCCGAAGGCCGGCAATTACGTGACGCTGCAGATCGGCGACTATCCGGTCCTCGTCCTGCGCACCCGCGAAGGCGAGATCCGCGCCTTCCACAACACCTGTCGCCACCGCGGTCACCGCGTCTGCACCAAGGATAGCGGTTCTGCGACCCGTCTTGTCTGTCCCTATCACCAGTGGACCTACCAGCACGACGGCACGCTGATGTCGGCGCGCCATATGGGCGATGATTTCGACAAGAAGCAGTTCGGCCTGAAGCCTGTTCACTGCGAATCCGTCGCTGGCTATATCTTCGTCTGCCTTGCCAACGAGGCGCCCGATTTCGCGCCCGTCCGCGCGACGATCCAGCCCTATATGGCGCCGCATCGGCTGGCCGAAACGAAGGTCGCTGCCAAGAACACGATCATCGAAAAGGGCAACTGGAAGCTCGTCTGGGAGAACAATCGCGAGTGCTACCACTGCGCCGCCAATCATCCGGAACTCTGCCGCACCTATCCGGAAGCGCCGACGGCGACCGGCGTGCAGGGCGCCGGCGACGATCCGTTCATTTCCGAGCACTGGCAGCGCTGCGAGGCGGCAAACCTGCCAAGCACGTTCAACATGTCGACGGACGGCCAGTACCGCGTCGCCCGCATGCCGCTGATCGAGGATGCCGAAAGCTACACGATGAACGGCCGGCCGGCAGTCGCCAAGGCGCTGTCGGAGGACGTGACGATCTCCCATATCGGCACCATGCTGATGTTCCACTATCCAACCACCTGGAACCACATGCTGGTCGATCACGCGATCTCCTTCCGCGTCATTCCGATCGGGCCGGAAGAAACGGCCGTCACCACCACATGGCTCGTCAACAAGGATGCGGTTGAAGGCGTCGACTATACGGTCGAGGAACTGACCCACGTCTGGAACATGACCAACGACCAGGACCGCCAGATCGTCGAGGAAAATGCCTTCGGCATCCGGTCGCCGGCCTATGAGCCGGGTCCCTATTCGGAAGCGCATGAAGGCGGCGTCATGCAGTTCGTGGAATGGTACGCGAACTTCATGACCAATCGCCTCCAGGGCGATCAGGCGAAGCTCCACGCCGTCGCCTGATCCGGCGAAACCGTGCACGACAAGACAGCCCGTCCGGCATGCCCGGGCGGGCTGATTTCGTTTTGCCATTCTTTCAGAAAATTCCCGTCCGCTTCAGAAGCCACCAGGCAATTGCCGCCGAAAGCACCATGAAACCCAGCGCGAAGGCCGTGCCGTGCAGTCCCTCGGCAAACGGCAGCGACGACGTGTTCATGCCGAAAAAGCCGGTGACCAGTGATGGCGGCAGCAGGAAGGCGGTCATGATCGAGAGTATGTAGAGGTGCCGGTTGGTCTCCGATGCCTGTTTGGAATCGATTTCCTCGTGCAGCAGCCGGGCCCGCTCCTGCAGCGCATAGACGTCGTGGTCGACGGCTTCGAGCCGGCCGATCAGCCGTGAGGCGATATCGTCGAACCCGGGCGGCATATCCTCATCGTCGGCTGCCGCCGCACGCCGCATCAGCGAAAGGGTCGTGCGCAGGTGCCGGTGGAGACGCACCACCATACGTCGCACGGGAGCAAGCCGCCGGCGTTCGTCGCGCGGCACGTTGTCATAGACGAAATCCTCGATCAGGTTCAGCTCTTCGGTAAATTCCATCACCATCGCAATCATCGTGCGCTGGAATTCGGCCACCAGCGTCTCGAACAGGTCGAGCGGCCTTTTGTAGCGACCGGCATTCTTCTCGATCGCGGCCCGCACCCGATCGACCGAACGCAGCGGCTGCAGCCGGGTGGTGATGATCACCATGTCGGAGGCGAAGAAATGCAGCCAGCCGATATCGCGCGTGTCGCTGTCGAACTCCCGCTGGAAATCGATCAGCGTGCCATAGACGGACTGCTCGTCCAGCGTGATCGACGCATGGGTGTCATGGGTGGTCAGCGCGACCGCTGCGGCCGCCGGAAGGCCTGGAAAATTCTCCAGAAAGGCGCCGACCCGCAGGTCTGCAAGGTTGAGATGCAGCCACAGGAAACCGGTGTCGATCGCAAGGTCCGACGGCGTCGCCTCCAGCGAAAGCCTTGAGCATGTGCCAGCCTCGCCGGGACGGAAATGATAGGCCCAGACAAGCCCTGGCGTGGCGGGAATAATCGGAGAGTTTATCGGAGGCATGGACTGAAGACCTGCAAGCATGACGCTCCTCATTAGGCGCTATCTGTGACACCTGTTGCAACGCAGATTTATCCGTATCCTCATCGAACAACCCGGAGGGACCGATTGACAACCACGTTTACGTTTACGTAAAAAGCCAGAGGGAGTTCGGTGATCGCACCTGCGTCATCGATCGGAAGAAACTTGGGATTTGGGAGAAGCGACATGTACAAGGCACCCGTGGAGGAGATTGCCTTCACCTTGAACCATGTAGCGGGTCTCGCCGACGCGCTGGAGATCGGCCGGTTCGGCGACCTCTCCCCCGATCTCGTCGATGCGATCCTGGCGGAAGCCGGTCGCTTTGCCAGCGACGAAATGGCGCCGCTGGGCGACATCGGCGATCGCCAGGGCGCGCGGCTTGAGAACGGCGTGGTGAAGACGCCAGATGGCTGGCCGCAACTTTATCGCCAGTGGCGCGAAGGCGGCTGGAACGGCCTGACGGCACCGGAAGCGTTCGGCGGTCAGGCGCTGCCGCATATGCTCAACGTCGCGACGCTGGAAATGTGGAATTCCGCCTCGATGGCCTTCGCGCTCGCGCCGACGCTCACGATGGGTGCGATCGAGGCGCTCGTTGCCCATGGCAGCGACACGTTGAAAGCCACCTATCTCGAAAAGATGGTCTCGGGCGAATGGACCGGCACGATGAACCTGACGGAGCCGCACGCGGGCTCCGATGTCGGCGCGCTGAAGAGCCGCGCCGAACGCCACGCCGATGGCAGCTACCGCGTGTTCGGGCAGAAGATCTATATCACCTGGGGCGAACACGACGCCGCCGACAATATCATCCACCTCGTCCTCGCACGTCTCCCCGATGCGCCGGCCGGCACGCGCGGCATTTCGCTGTTTCTGGTGCCGAAATTCCTGGTCGGTGAGGATGGATCGCTGGGTTCGCGCAACGACGTGTTCTGTCATTCGATCGAGCACAAGCTCGGTATCCACGGTTCGCCCACCTGCACGATGATCTATGGCGACGGCAAGTTCGGCGATGGCACCGGCGCGATCGGCTATCTCATCGGGGAAGAAAACCAGGGCCTCGCCTGCATGTTCACGATGATGAACAACGCACGTCTCGCCGTCGGCATGCAGGGTGTCGCGATCGCGGAAGCTGCGACCCAGAAGGCGGTCGCCTACGCGTCCGATCGAACCCAGGGCAGGGCGCCCGGGTCGACTGGTCCGCAGATGAGCCCGATCATTCAGCACCCCGATATCATCCGCACCCTTTTGACCATGAAGGCGCTGACGCAAGGGTCGCGCGCCATCTGCTTTGCCTGCGCCCACGCGATCGACATGTCGCATCACCTCGAAGGCGATCAGGCCACCCATTGGGTCGAGCGTGCCGCACTCCTGACGCCGATTGCCAAATCCTTCGCCACCGATTGCGGTGTCGATGTCGCCTCGCTCGGCATCCAGGTGCATGGCGGCATGGGCTATATCGAGGAAACCGGTGCCGCGCGCTATCTGCGCGATGCCCGCATCGCACCGATCTATGAGGGCACCAACGGCATCCAGGCGATTGATCTCGTGCTGCGCAAACTGCCGCTTTCCAAGGGCGCGCAGGTGCGGACCTTCATCGGTGAACTGCGCGACATCGCGCAGAGAGTCGAAAGCCTCAACGCCCCCGGCTTCGGCAGCACGGCGGAACGGCTGAACGCATCGATCGACGACCTGCAAGCCTCGACCGACTGGCTGCTGGAGGCGCAGGCCGCTGGCCGCGTGGCGCAAGCCCTTGCGGGTGCCACGCCCTACCAGCGTCTGTTCGGCCTTGTTCTGACCGGAGCCTATCTCGCCAAGGGCGCGCTTGTCGCATCGGAAGATGGATCGGGCGAGAAGCGCGTATCGCTCTGCCGGTTTGCGGCCGAAAACATGCTGTCGGAAACCGCAGCCTTGAAGGACCGCGTCATCGGCGGTGCCGAGAGCCTGGAAGCCGCACGCATCGTGCTTGCCTGAGGAGAATGCCGTGAGCCACGCCCCTCTATCAATCGACAACCACGTCCTGATCGAACGCCCTGCCGACTACGAGGGCGTGCTCACGATCCGCTTCAACCGGCCGGAAAAGAAGAACGCCATCACCTCGTCCATGTATCACCGCATGACGGCGGCGCTTGTGGATGCCAATACCGACGACACCATCCGCGCCGTCGTGTTTCTCGGCACCGAAGGCTGCTTTTCCGCCGGCAACGACATGGCGGATTTTCTCGCCCACGCAGTGTCGGGCACGGACGAACCGCCGGCCGCAGCCCTCTTCATCCGGGCGCTGGCCCTTGCCGAAAAGCCGATGGTATCAGGCGTCGATGGCCTGGCGATCGGCATCGGCACCACGCTCAACCTCCACTGCGACCTGACGATCGCCTCGTCCCGCAGCCTGTTCAAGACACCCTTCGTCGATCTGGCCCTCGTGCCGGAAGCAGCCTCCAGCCTTCTGGCGCCAAGGGTTATGGGCCACCAGCGCGCCTTTGCAATGCTGGTTGCCGGCGAGGGGTTCTCTGCCGATGCCGCCCACGAGGCCGGCCTTGTGTGGAAGGTGGTCGAGCCGCAGGCCGTCGAGGCGGAAACGCTGGCTCTCGCCGCTAAACTTTCGGCAAAACCACCGCAGGCCTTAAAAATCGCCCGCGATCTGGTGCGCGGCCCCCGCGACGACGTGCTCGCCCGGATGGACGAGGAACTGACGCATTTCTCTGCCCGGCTGAAAAGCGCCGAAGCTCGCGCCGCTTTCGAGGCCTTCATGCGGCGTTAACGCTGAGTTGCATCAAAGTTCCATCCACGCCGCGCTGCGCCTTCATTCGCAAGGCAAGCGTGGCTAGATACTCCTCAAACGAGGAGGACATCATGCGTACAGCCCTGACCGGCCTGCTTTCTCTTGCAACTCTTGGCCTCTCCTGCCTGCCCGCCGCTGCTGGGCCGGCATTTGCCGCGTCCGCCAATGCAGCGAACGCGCCGATCACCCTGATACAGAGCCAGCAAAGTCTTTCCGAGCAGACGGACCGGCGCGACCGACGCCGTCAGCGCTATGTCTGCGTGGTGCAGCCGCGCCAGAGCGACGACCGCGACCGTCCCTATGTCTGCCGGGCCGATGAAGGTCGGGTCGGCGGTACCTGCCGCTGCTCCGGCGTCACAGGCACCGGCAGGCTCGATCTCGACGACTAGAGCATGTCCTCCACCCGTCAGCCGTCGACCTTCTCTTCTGCGGGTTGCGGCACAGCCGCACCGAGAGGATTGACGTCACCGACGAACTTGACGAGATCGGCCATCGTAAAGTGGCCGGGCGTGTCGCTCGGCAGTTCCGGCTTCCAGTCGGAGCGCAGCCACAGGAACGACTCGTGGTCGCCATGCACCATGCCGAGGAATGTCTCGGCGATGATGGTGGATGCCATCGGCCCGAGCCGTCTTCCCTTGTTGAAGACCTCCGCTTCCTTGAGAACGTAATACCACAGAGGTGTTTCCTCGAGCATCTTGTGCTGCTTGGCCGCCTTGCCGTCCGGACCCGTGGCAATCTGCTCGGGCGTCAGTGGCTGAAGACCCATGGCGCGACAGATTGCTTGCCCGGAGGGAAGTCCGATCTGTACGCCGCGACGCAGGTTGCGGAAGGCAAGGTCAAATTCCCGCGATGCAACCGAGCCATCACCAGGTCCGCCGGGCAGGGTGTGCAGGGCGGGTGTGATGAACGGGTCCAATCGCCGGCTGTGGTTGATGGCGAAATTGGTCTCCTTCTCGCCTTCGGGCGTATCCAGATCGTAGAACCGCCGCCAGTCGACGACCCAGTTCGACGGGAGCGCGGCAAACCCGACGCCCGGGTCGTTGGCGAGCTCGCCGGTAATGTTCCCGGACTTTCCGGTGAACAGGAACAGGAGGTCGAGCGTCGCGTTCGCAAGACTATCGGCTGTAGGGTTGAACACCCGGTTGTGGCTATAGCTTTCCCGCACCATCGAATGGCCGAGCCGGTAGCACGCGGCGCCGAATTCGGCGGGCATATAGGGCCGCTGCTTGAACCGGTAGAACCGCCGACCCTCCTTCTTGATCTTATGGATCAAGCCGGGCTCGGTCAGACGTTCCACGAAATCGAACAGCACAATCCACTGGTAGTGCCAGGTGACGATCCGCCGAGCCTCTTTGAAGAGCGCGGTACCCTTAAGGTCAGGCCTTTCCGCTGCGACCTTGTCGAACACCTTGTTGTGAAACTTCAGCATCAGCAGATGCGTCTGTGCCACCAGCAGGTTCTCATCGTTGCGTTCGTCGAAGATGAGCGCGTGGCCCTCCTGGTTGCGCGGAAGGTCGTTGGGAAGATCCGGGATCGCAGCGCCTTGCTGATCCGATGACGCCGCTGCCCGTCCGATCAACAGTTTGCCGGAAGTTTGCAGCGTTTCGACGTCGCGTTGGTAAAGATAGGGATGGATACCCGGCCCATCGCCGTAGAGCGAATCGAGATCGAGCGCCGGTGTCCGGAAGTTGGTGGTCGCCTTCGGGTCGGCATGCTGCTGGTCGAGAGGCGTCGTGTCGAGCGTGATATCATGGTCGATGAACTGGCCAAGATAGGTGTAGCCGGCCGGAATGTTCGGGTTGTCCTTGCCCGGTTCCGGGTTGCCGTCGTCGAGCAGTTTATCCGCCATAGACTTGGCCAGGGCGGCAAGCGCATCGTCGCTTGCCGAAAACGGTAAGAGATTGGGAAACATGATCCCGAATTTCCCGGGATCACCGATGCCGTCGAAAGAATGCAGCGTTTCCGGCTTCATGCCGCGCACGCCATGCCCATGCATTGCGATCTGTGCCATGCTTTCCCCCCTTGGAGATCGCACTGGCGGCAAGTCATTTGCCGCCTTGGATGCGACACGGGAAAGCTACGCCTCTAAGGCTAGGTTGTAAACCAAGGTTGCACAACCGAATTGCGTTCTGTCAAGACTAGCGTCAAACTTTGCTGAGCAGCGCGACGGCTTCGACATGCGGCGACCAGAGAAACTGGTCAACCGGGGTGACCGAGACAATCCGGTATCCCGCATCGACCAGGATCCTCAGGTCGCGTGCGAGCGTCAGGGGATTGCAGCTGACCGCAGCAATCGTCTTGATGTTCGAGCGCGCCAGTTCCTTGACCTGCACTTCGGCACCCGCCCGCGGCGGGTCAAAGACGACCGCATCGAAGTGCTTCAGGTCCATCGGGATCAGCGGCCGGCGGAAGAGATCGCGCTTCTCGATGCTGACGGGCTTCAGCCCCTGGCTGTTGCGGGCCGCATGGTCCAGCGCCTTCAGTGCCTTGTCGTCGCTTTCCACCGCGTGCACGCGTGCCGTTCTCGCCAGTCGCAGCGCAAATGTGCCCGAGCCGGCAAACAGGTCCAGCACCCGCTTGGCCTTGCCCGTATGGCCATGCACCAGCGTCGCCATGGCTTCCTCTGCCTCTTTCGTCGCCTGCGTGAAGCTACCGGGCGGAGGAGAAACTTTGACGCCACCGAAATCGATCACCGGCTTTTGCGGCTCCAGCACGATTTCGCCATTGGCCGAAACACGGGCGATGCCCTTCAGCGCCAGAACCGTCTCGGTCACCTTGCGGCGCTGCTTGTCCGAAAGCGGCTTCAACCCCTCGGCCGCGATATCGAGACCGGAGAGGCTTTCGAGCACCGAAATGCGGAACGTCTCCGAGCCGGTTGCCAGCGCCATGCCGATCGCGCGGATCGCATCAAGCCGCGCCACGATGCCGGGCGCGGCGATCGGACATTCGACGATGGAGATGATATGGTTCGTTTCTGCCCGGTTGTAGCCCAGCAGAAGCTCCTTCTCCGTCTTGCGCGCGGAAAACACCGTGCGCCGCCGTTCGCCCGGATGACACTCGACCGTCTCCTTGACGTCGGGCGTCAGGCCCTTGGATTTCAGCGCGTCGATGACGAGCTGGCGCTTGAAGTCATTATACGGCGCCTTGGCGAGATGCTGCAGCGAACAGCCGCCACAGGCATCGCCATCGGGTCCGAAGTGGCGACAGACCGGTTCGATCCGGTCCGGCGAAAGGTTGCCCGTTGACATGACCGTGCCGTGGTCGCCATTGCGGGCGATCGCCAGCGTTTCGCCCGGAAGAGCATAGGGAACATAGACCGGCCCGTCCTCGCCATTGGCGACACCGTCGCCCTGTGCGCCGAGACGGTTGATGGTGACGTGAACCGTGCTCATTCCGGCTTCCGTCCTGCCAGAAGAAACTCTTCGTTGCCATCACCGCCGGCAATCGGCGAGGGGATCAGGCCAAGGCTTTCCCAGCCCATGTCTTCCACCAGCCAGCGTTCCAGTTCTGCTGCCACCGCCGGCGCCGTGTCCGGCTCCTTCAAAAGGCCGCGCTTTCCGATCGCATCGCGGCCGGCCTCGAACTGCGGCTTGACCAGCAGCGCGCAATAGCTGCCCGGCAGCGCCAGTTCCAGCGCCGGCGGCAGGGCAAGCTTGATGGAGATGAAGGACACGTCCGACACGACGAAATCGATCGGCCGGTCGTCGATATCGTCGGCCTCGAGATAGCGGGCGTTGACCCCCTCGATATTGCTGACGCGCGGATCATCGGCAATCCGCGGATGCATCTGCGCGTGGCCGACATCGAGCGCCGTCACATGCGCTGCGCCGCGGGCAAGCAGGATTTCGGTAAAGCCGCCGGTGGAGGCGCCGACGTCAAGGCACTCGCAGCCGGTCGGATCGAGCTTGAAATGATCGAGTGCGGCAACCAACTTCAGCGCCGCGCGCGACACATAGGCGCTCGCCGGATCGTCCATCTCGATTTGCGCGGTCGAGGACACGATCTGTCCGGATTTAGTAATGGTGCGACCGTCGACCTTGACGGTGCCGCGGGCAATCGCGTCGCGCGCGCGCGAGCGGCTGTCGACGAGGTTGAGGGTGACCAGAAGCTGGTCAAGTCTTTGCTGAATGGATGACATGCCTTCCCATGACGCGGGCGAGCCCCGCACGCAAGACAAAAACGCGTTTCGACCTGCCGGACAAGCCTCAGCCGGTCTTTTATAGTTCGCGTCTTCTGCCTATTGTTGGCGCGCCAACCGGGAGGGGAATGAATGAGACGCTGGACAATCGCTTTCGGGGCCACGCTGACGGCCGGCCTGCTTTTGGCTGCACCGCCGCTTTTCGCCAATGATACGACGGCGGAACTGACGACCGGCGGCCTCGTCTATGTCCAGACCTCCGATGTCACCATGGTCGAAGAGCATCTTCAGCTCTCGCGTCAGGAAGTCCGGGTCGACTACATCTTCAGGAACGACACCGACAAGGATGTCGAAAGCGTCATCGCCTTTCCGATGCCGGATATTACAGGCGGCGCTGAGAGCGACATAGCCTATGGCGACCCGGAAGCCGACAACTTCCTCGGCTTCACGGTCCTGCAGGACGGCCGCGAGATCAAGCCGCAGCTCCAGCAACGCATCATTGCCACCGGCATTGACCGCACCGAAGACCTCGTCGCCCACAAGGTACCGCTTCTCCCCTATAGCGACAGAACCACCGAGGCCCTCAAGACCCTGCCCGATGACGTGAAGGCCGACTTCCTTGCCAAGGGCCTGGTCCGGATCGATCGCTACGATGCCGGAAAAGGCTGGCAGGAGGACATCACGCCGGCATGGACGCTCCGCTCCGCCTATTGGTGGAAGACGACGTTCCCAGCGCAGAAGCCGGTCAAGGTCAGCCACCGCTACAAACCGAGCGTCGGCGGCACGGTGGCGATGAGCTTCATCGAAAACGGCAAGCCGGCCAACGAGCACGCGCGCTATGTCGAACGCTACTGCATCGACGACAGCTTCATGAAAACATCAGCAAAGCTAGAAACCGCAGCCACCAAAGGCGGCCCCAACTATACCGAACAATGGCTATCCTACGTGCTGACCACGGGCGCCAACTGGTCCGGCCCCATCGGCAAGTTCCGTCTGACAATCGACAAGGGCAACCCCAAGGATTACGTCAGCTTCTGCGGCAACAACATCAAGAAAACCGGCCCGACCACCTTCGAGATGACCGCCGAGGATTTCACGCCGGAGAAGGACCTGCATGTTCTGTTTCTGACGGCGGGGGAGTAACGAACAAACTCGCCCGGACGAACGTCTTCATCTCGCCCTGCCGAGTGCTAGCACGACATCTAAGTCACGAGACGGACGGGCAATGAGAGCGAGGCTTAGGCCTTTACCCCGCAGCGCCAACACCAACCTGGGTCTTGCCCAGCGCATTGAACACCGTCTTGACGATGCCGGCGCGGTCGAGGCCGGCTTTGGCGTACATCACGTCGGGGCTTGCCTGTTCCATCCACACATCGGGCAGCACCAGCGAGCGAACCTTCACACCGTGATCGAGCAGGCCTTCGGTGCTGAGGAACTGCAGCACATGACTGCCAAAGCCGCCGACGGCGCCTTCCTCGATGGTGACAAGAACTTCGTGATGGCGGGCAAGCTGGCGGATCAGGTCATGGTCCAAAGGCTTGGCAAACCTGGCATCGGCCACCGTTGTCGACAGACCGGCGGCATCGAGATCTTCCGACGCCAGCAGACAGTCCTTGAGGCGCGTGCCGAACGACAGAAGCGCGACTTTCGAACCCTGCTTGACGACGCGGCCCTTGCCGATCTCGAGGATCTGGCCGCGTTCCGGCAGCTCGATGCCGACGCCTTCGCCGCGCGGATAGCGGAACGAGATCGGGCCTTCGTCATAGGCTGCGGCGGTGCGCACCATATGCTTCAGTTCAGCCTCGTCGCTGGCGGCCATCACGACCATGCCGGGCAGCGTGGCAAGAAAGGTCGTGTCGAACGAACCGGCGTGGGTCGGCCCATCAGCGCCGACAAAACCGGCGCGGTCGATTGGAAAACGCACCGGCAGACCCTGGATCGCCACGTCATGCACGACCTGGTCGTAGCCGCGCTGCAGGAAGGTGGAATAAAGCGCGCAGAACGGCTTGAAGCCTTCCGTCGCAAGGCCTGCCGCAAAGGTAACGGCATGCTGTTCGGCAATGCCCACATCGAATGTGCGGTTGGGAAAGGCAAGCTGCAGCTTGTCCAGCCCCGTGCCGTTCGGCATCGCGGCAGTGACGCCGACGATCTTGTCGTCGAAGCCGGCTTCCTGAACGAGTGCGTCGCCGAAAACGCTGGTATAGGACGGCGCATTCGGCTTGGCCTTGGCCTGTGCGCCGGTGATGACGTCGAACTTGTTGACGCCGTGATACTTGTCGGCCGCAGCTTCGGCAGGCGGATAACCCTTGCCCTTTTGCGTCACGACATGGATCAGAACTGGACCCTTGGCATTGTCGCGCACATTGCGCAGCACCGGCAAAAGATGCTCGAACGAATGACCGTCGATCGGGCCGATGTGATAGAAACCCATTTCCTCAAACATCGTACCGCCGGTCACATAACCGCGGGCGTGTTCGACCGCACGGGTGATCGCCCGGTCGATGTTCTTGCCGAGATAGCCGGTCAGCTTCTTGCCCACTTCGCGCATGCCCATATAGGTGCGGCCGGAAGCAAGGCGCGCGAGATAGGCGCTCATGGCGCCGGTCGGCGGCGCGATCGACATGTCGTTGTCGTTGAGGATGACGATCAGCCGCGCGTCGAGCGCACCCGCATTGTTCATCGCTTCATAGGCCATGCCGGCCGACATCGCGCCATCACCGATCACGGCGATCACATTGCGCTTCGAACCGGCGAGATCCGAACCCACTGCCATGCCGAGGCCGGCCGAAATCGAGGTCGAGGAATGCGCTGCACCGAACGGATCGTATTCGCTTTCCGCCCGGCGCGTGAAGCCCGAGAGACCGTCTTCCTGGCGCAGCGTGCGGATGCGATCGCGGCGACCGGTCAGGATCTTGTGGGGATAGCACTGGTGTCCCACATCGAAGATCAGCCGATCGTCAGGCGTGTTGAACACCTTATGGATGGCGATCGTCAGTTCCGTGACGCCGAGGCCGGCACCCAGATGTCCGCCGGTCCTGGAGACGGCGTCGATCATCTCGTCACGCAATTCGCGGGCAAGCTTCGGCAGGTCGCGGTCATCGATCTTGCGAAGGTCGGCGGGAAGCTTGACGGTGTCGAGCAGCGGCGTCTCGGGCAGGGGTGTCACGGAGGCTGGCTTTCTCTTCTTTTGTTCTCAAAAGCAACTATCACCCCAACATGAGGATGAAACCGGCTTTTTCAAGTTGTCCACGGAGACAACCTTGCCGCGGTTTTAATCGATTTCAGCTGACGGGCAAGGGGAGGGACTCGGGGAAGGGAGGTTGTCGCCAACGGCACGAACTCCTGGTCGTCATCAGGTACGATGTCGGAGGACCAAGGCATGATCAGCGTTTCAACCGCATCGCAGGCAGATGCATCATCCGGAAGGGATCGATGCCCGGGAAGAATGATGTCGGCCTTCCTACAGCGTTTCCTGATCTTCAGGGTAGCGCGCGAGGAAGGTTTCGAGTTCGAAAAGGAGGGGCGGGAGGTGCCGTGTGACAATTGCCCAAGTGGTTTCATCAAGAATATCATCGTATTCATGCCGGAGCATGTTTCCAAAACCCCTGATGGCGCCCCAGTTGTGGCTTGGAAAGATTTCTTCTGCCGTCGAGCCAAGCTTGAAAGAGGCTTCGGAAATTCGTGCTAGACATCGCTCAGACGCATCCCGTGTAATCTTGCTGACAGAGTACGCGTCGAAATCCATACCGTGTGTATATTCGAGAATGGATTGACCGTTCTCGACAATGTCTCGGAAACGGATCAGAGGACGCTTAGTAGGCAATCGCCCTATCCCTCTCCACGCTCCGGCTGAAACGTTTCCGGCGCAACGGTTCGGGAACTATGTCAACGCTCCTTACACCAGTAATGCCAACGATCAGGGCACGTAGCTCTTCGACGGCCGTAAAATACCCCCAGCCAGACTGTATGACCGGCTCTGAAAACGTCACCAGAACATCAAGATCTGACTCGTCCGTCGCCTCGCCACGCGCTACCGAGCCAAATATCGACATCTGCTCCGCGCCTGCGGCGCGCAGTTCGGCCTCGTGCTCCCGAAGCTTGGCGATGACCTGGTCCTTGTCCATGGGGAGACTATAGCGCAGGTCGGGATTTCAGTCGAGATGCAACTCAGGGCTTCATGCGAGTGAAGGCCTCACTCGCCGTCGAGCGGCTCCACGCCCTGCGGCTTGCCGCTGCGGTCGAGGCGGATCTTTTCGATCCGGCTTTCGGCAGCGTTGAGCAGCTTTTCGCAATGCTTCTTCAGCGCTTCGCCGCGCTCGTAGATGGCGATGGATTCGTCAAGCGCCACGTCGCCGCGTTCCAGCCGCGCAACGATGCTTTCCAGCTCGGCAACGGCCTTTTCGAAGGAATAACCGGTGACGTCGATCGGAGCGTTCGGCTCGCCTGGGGCTTCGGTCATGTCCTTCATCCTCTCATCAGTCTGCAGATATGCAGGCCGGCCGATTCCGCCAGCCCTTCCAGATCATAGCCACCCTCGAGCAGGCTGACGACCCTGTTGCCGGCGTATTTCCCGGCAATTTCCATCAACCGGCCGGTCGCCCAGTCGAAATCGTCGCCGACAAGATTGATCTGCGCCAGCGGATCGCGGTGATGCGCATCGAAGCCTGCCGAGATCAGCACCAGGTCCGGCCGGAAGTTTTCGAGTGCCGGCAACACGCGGCTCTTGAAGGCATCGCGAAAATGGTCGCTGCCGTCATTGGCCGAAAGCGGCGCGTTGACGATCGTGTTCTTCGTGCCCGTCTCGTCTCTGGCGCCTGTGCCGGGATAAAGCGGCATCTGGTGCGTCGAGCAAAACAAAACGGACGGATCGTCCCAGAAGATGTCCTGCGTGCCGTTGCCGTGATGCACGTCCCAGTCGACGATCGCGACACGTTCGACGCCATAGGTCTGCTGCGCATGGCGGGCGGCGATGGCGATGTTGTTGAACAGGCAAAAGCCCATCGCCTTGGTCTTTTCCGCGTGATGTCCCGGCGGACGCGAGGCAACGAATGCGTTGTCCACCTTGCCGGTCATCACGTCGTCGACGGCCGCGATCGCGCCGCCGATGCCGGTCAGCGCCGCCTGCAGGCTCTTCGGCCCCACATGCGTATCGGCCTCGATCTGCAGGATCGTGTCTTCCTCGGGGATCTTGCGCATCACCCAACGCAGGTGTTCTTCCGGATGCGCCAGAAGCACCGTGTCTTCTTTGGCCTGTGGTGCCTGTTTGCGGTCGAGCTTGTCGAAATTGGGGTGTTCGAGCGCGATGTTGAGCGAACGCAGCCGGTCTGCCCGTTCAGGATGGCCTTCCGGCGTCGCATGCTCGAGAAATATGGAGTTTTCGTAAAGGCGCGTGGTCATTGGGCGGCCTCGTGAGGTATGTTGAGCTCGGACATGGCGCAGAACGGCGATGTTTTCAAGCGCATACCCCTTGCTCTTCACCGGATTTGCCGTGAAGTAGGCGCATTAGGCGTTTTTTGGAGTGCGGGCAGGAATGGCGAAGGATATCGGCAAGACCCATGATTTTCGCGTTGCCTATCGCGATGTGGATCTTAACGGCGAAATGTTTCGCGCTGCCTATATCGGCCTTGCGGAACAGGCGGTCACGGAATTCTGGCACCGCCGCAAGCCGGCAACGGATGACCCGTTCTTTGCGGTCGGCAAGATCTCCTGCACCTATCACATGCCGCTGAAGCTCGGCGATCTCGTCCATACCCATGTCGGAGTGAGCAAGATCGGCGGCAAGTCCGCAGGCTTTATCGTCCGCTTCACGCGCGGCAGCGATGAGGTGGCCGAAGCCGAAATCGTCTGGTCCGCATGCGATCCGGAAACCCGGACGCCGGCCGCGCTGCCCGAAGACCTGCGCGACTGGCTGTATCAGTTCCTCGACTGACCGCTTACGCGCGCTGCGGCAGCAGCGGATAGCCTGCCATCACGGCCCGACCGGCGAGCGCCGCAATCACAGCCTTCAGGACGTCGCCCGGAATGAAAGCGAGCGAGCCGAGAAACGCTTTGACGAAGCCCATGCCGGTGATCAGCGCCAGATAGGTGATGCCGATCCCGTAAAGCACGATCACGCCGCCCATCAGGGCTGCGATAAAGAAGTTCACGCCCTGCACCAGCCCCGCCTGGTCGCGACCCACCATGATCTGCGACAGATAGCCAGTTACCATGGCGGCAAACACCCAGCCGATCAGATAACCGGTCGTCGGCGCCATGAAGACGGCAAGGCCGCCGCGGCCGCCGGACAGAACCGGCAGACCGATCGCTGCAAGCACCAGGACCAGGAGGACCGCGATCGTGCCGCGCTTGGCGCCGAGCACAACGCCGGCCAGCATCACGCCGAGCGATTGCGCCGTGATGGGGACGGGAATGAAACCGAGCATGACCGGCGGCACCAGTCCCAGCACGATGATGATAGCGGCAAACAGGGCGGCCAGAACGAGATCACGAGTAGGCAAATAGCTATTCCTTGACGACTGAATCTGTATCACTTCTGCGCACGGATTGCCCGGGCGTCAATTGCGCTGGCAATCTCGTCGGCATTCTTCAATGTGAGGATGATCAGCGGGACGATGATGGAGAGGGTTCGAGGGCGCAACCCTCGCGCGATATGGGCATCGCGGATGGCCTGGTGACGCAGCAGGATTTCCGGAATGAAGCGCAGCACAAGGCCGATCGACAGGCCGATATCCGCAGCTTTTACAAGCCCGAGCTTTTCAAGCGGCAAAGCCGCAAATGTCACTTCGGTAATAAAATCGCCGGTAGTAGTCGTGGCCGTCACCGCGGACGCAAGAAGCGCCAGCGCCGAGAGCCGGAAAAACACGCTGACGGCCTCCACAGGGCTGTTGAAAACCAGCGTGAACAGCGCAACGGCTGCGATGGTGAGGAAAAGAACCCGCAGCCGCAGCCATGTTTGCCGCCATCCGATTCGCAGCGAACCGAAAAGCAGGCCGCTGGCGACCGCACCGACGCCAAGTACTAACGGCGACTGGATGAGGAACAGAGCAAGGCTTGCGGCAGCCAGCAGCACAAGCTTCGCCCGGGCCGAAAGCCGGTGCAGAAAGCCGCTGCCGTCCACGTAAAGCGTCTTCATGCGGCAAGCTCGCGGTAACGGGCAATGATCTCGGCAGCGTTTCCGTCGCCGGCAAGCCGGCCGTTGTCAAACAACAGAACCCGCTCGAAGCCCGCGATGAGATCGAGATCGTGGGTGAGCACTATGACGTTTTCGGTGAGCTCGCTGATCGTGCGGGCCACCAGGTTGCGGTTCTTCAGGTCCAGCTGGTTGGTCGGCTCGTCCATGATCAAAATGTCCGGTTCCGTCACCAGAACCGAGGCAAAGGCCGCAAGCTGCAATTCGCCGCCGGAAAGCTCGTGCGAGCGACGGTCGGCAAGATGTCCGATGCCGAAGCGCTTGAGGATCGCCGTCGTTCGGGCCTCGATCTCGGCTTTCGAAAGCTTGCGGGGCGTGAGGCCGAGCGCGATGTCTTCCTTCAGGATCGGCAGGATGATCTGGTTTTGCGGGTTCTGGAAGATGAAACCCACCTGGCTGCGGGCGCGGTCGGTGTCGGCCTTGGTATCGAAGCCGTTGACCACAACAGTGCCGCTAGCGGGAGAAACCAGCCCGTTGATCATCCGCGCAAACGTCGTTTTGCCGGAGCCGTTAAGGCCGATCACGCCGATGCGGCGCTCGGTCAGCCGCACCGTCAGCGGATGCAGCGTGACACGCCCCTCGAAGCGAGCTTCGGCCTTGTCGAAATGGATGTCCAATGCCGGTCCTCGGTTGCTGAACGGTCTATATCGCGGCGGGAGCAGAGCGGGAAGGCGGAATGAAAAGTGAACATTGCATCCGGTCCACTGTCGCCCTAGTCTCGTTGCCATGGCGATTCTGATCGACAATGCCCGGGCAAGACGGATTTTCATCGAACGGCAGCAGCTTTCCGCACCGCCGACCCGTGCGCTCAACAAGGCCGGTCTTCTGCAACTGATCGACGATCTGGGCTTCGTGCAGGTGGATAGTATCGCCACCGTCGAGCGCGCCCATCACATGATCCTGTTTTCGCGCAACCAGACCTATCGGCGCGAACATCTGACGTCGCTCTTGGAAAAAGACGGCGAGCTGTTCGAGCACTGGACCCACGACGCCTCGATCATTCCGGCGCGTCTGTTCCGCTACTGGAAGCATCGCTTCCGCCGCCGCGAACCGATCCTGGCCGACCGCTGGCGCAAATGGCATGGCGAGAGTTTCGATTCCGCCTTCGAGGACACGTTCCGGCACATTTCGGAAAACGGCGCGATCATGTCGCGCGACATGAAGATGGAGGATCACAAATCCGGCGGCTGGTGGAACTGGCACCCGAACAAGACGGCGCTCGAATATTACTGGCACACCGGCAAGCTTTCGATTGCAGGCCGGGTGAATTTCCAGAAGATCTACGATCTGACCGAGCGCGTTATTGCCGCCCACCATCACGAACCGGATGTCAGCCACGAGGACTTCATCGACTGGGCCTGCCGCAGCGCGATGGAAAAGCTCGGCTTTGCCACATCGGGAGAACTCGCTGCCTTCTGGGATATCGTCACGCCGGAAGAGGCGAGGGACTGGGTGAAAGCCCATCGCGATGAACTCGTCGAAGTCCTGATCGAAACCGCCGACGGCAGCCGTCCGCGCGCCTGCTTCGCGTTTTCAGGCTTTCCCGAAAATCTCGGCGATATTCCAGAGCCGCCGGCTCGGGTGAGGGTGCTCAGCCCCTTCGATCCGCTCCTGCGCAACCGTGACCGTGCGGTGCGGCTGTTCGATTTCTTCTACCGTATCGAGGTATTTGTGCCGGAGCCGAAGCGGCAATACGGCTATTACGTCTTTCCTCTGCTGGAGGGTGACCGCATGATCGGTCGCATCGACATGAAGGCGGAGCGCAAGTCCGGCGTGCTCGATGTCAGGCGGCTGTGGCTGGAAAAGGGTGTTCGGGCATCCGCAGGCAGGCTGGCCAAGCTCGATGCCGAGCTGCAGCGGGTGGGGCGGTTTGCCGGCGTGGACACGGTCGTCTATCGAGACGGCTGGCGGGACTAGGTCCCGTCAGCCGTTTCATCTCTTGGAAGCGCTCAATCCGGGTGATGCCGGGGATTTAACCCCGCCACCGCAGATACACCGTCGCCAGTGGCGGAATGTCGAGAGCGACGGACGCCGTCTTGCCATGCGCCGACTGGTTTTCCGTCCAGGCTTCCGTCTGGCCGAAATTGGTGCCGCCGTAGATTGCGGCATCGGTATTCAGCACCACTTCCCAGCGTCCCTCGAACGGCACGCCGATCCGGTAGCCATGCCGCGGCACAGGCGTCATGTTGGAAGCGACGATGATCGCCGACTGCCGGTCCTGCGACAGGCGCAGCATCGCGGTGACGGAGTTTTCCGCATCGTCGGACACGGCCCATTCGAAGCCTTCAGGATGGAGATCGCCATACTGAAGCGCCGGCTCGGCCGAATAGAGCGCATTGAGATCGGCGATCAAGCGCTGCATGCCCGCATGATCGGGGCTGTCCAGCAGATCCCAGACAACGGACGCGTCGTGGTTCCACTCGGTCACCTGAGCGACTTCGCCACCCATGAACATCAGCTTCTTGCCGGGATGGCCCCACATGAAACCGTAATAGGCCCGAAGGTTGGCCATCTTCTGCCAGTGGTCGCCCGGCATCTTGCCAAACAGCGAGCCCTTGCCGTGCACCACTTCGTCATGGGACAGCGGCAGCATGAAGCGTTCGGAATAGGCATAGACCATGCCGAAGGTCAGGCTTCCGTGCTGGTATTTGCGATAGACCGGATCTTCCTCCATGTAATGGAGCGTGTCGTGCATCCAGCCCATGTTCCACTTGAAGTCGAAGCCCAACCCGCCGTGCTCGACGCTTTCGGTCACACCCGGCCAGGCGGTCGATTCCTCGGCCACCGTAAAGGCATGCGGGCACCGTTCATGGATGATGCTGTTCAGGTGCTTGAAGAATTCAACGGATTCAAGGTTTTCACGTCCGCCATACTTGTTGGGGATCCATTCGCCCTGCTCGCGGCTGTAATCGCGGTAGAGCATGGAGGCCACCGCATCGACGCGGAGCGCATCGATATGGAAATGGTCAAGCCATTCCAGCGCTGACGCGATCAGGAAGCCTTTCACCTCGTTGCGACCGAGATTGTAGATCAGAGTGTTCCAGTCCTTGTGGAACCCTTCGCGCGGATCGGCATGCTCATAGAGCGCCGTGCCGTCGAACTGCGCCAGACCCCAGACGTCGGTCGGGAAATGCGCCGGCACCCAGTCGAGGATGACGCCGATCCCGGCCGCATGGCAGCGATCGATAAAATAGGCGAAGTCTTCAGGCGTGCCGTAGCGTCCGGTCGGCGCAAACAGGCCGAGCGGCTGGTAGCCCCAGGATCCGCCGAACGGATGCTCCATGATCGGCAGCATTTCGATATGGGTAAAGCCGAGCTTCTTGACGTAGGGCACGAGGCGCTGGCTGAGTTCCACCCAGTCGAGCGTCCGGTTGCCTTCCTCGGCAATCCGCACCCAGGAACCGAGATGCACCTCGTAGACGGACATCGCGCCTTCGCGGGCACGGTCCTTAGCCTGTGCCGCCATCCAGTCGCCATCGGTCCAGCGGAACGGCTTGGACGAAGCGATGACGGAGGCAGTCGACGGCGCCGCTTCTGAGGCACGCGCGATCGGGTCGGCCTTCTGCGCCAGCATATTGCCGTGAGCGTCGAGAATTTCGAACTTGTAGCGCTCGCCATGGGTCAGCCGAGGAACGAACAGTTCCCAGACGCCGGCCTGCGGCCGCAGCCGCATCGGGTGACGGCGTCCGTCCCAGGCGTTGAAATCGCCCACGACCGAAAGGCGCGTGGCGTTCGGTGCCCAGACGGCGAAACGCACGCCGGAAACCCCATCCACTTCCATCGGGATCGCGCCGAGCGTGCGGCCGAGATCATAATGAGTGCCCTGGCCGATCAGGTGAAGATCGAGATCGCCAAGCAGAGGCGGATACGAGTAGGAATCCTCGGTTTCCTGGATCGCTTCCGGCCATTCGATGCGCAGGAAATAGGGCGCAGTCGATTTGGTCACGCCGGCAAACAGGCCGCCGGGATGAATGCTGTCCAGTTCGGCCACGACCTTGGCCGTATCCCGTTCCACGACCTCCACCGAAAGTGCGCCCGGAAGCAGCACCCGCACCACTGTCAGCTCGCCGTATTGATGGCGGCCGAGAATGGAAAAGGGATCGCCATGACGGCCGTCGACGAGGGCCTGGAGGCCCTCCTCAACGGTTCCGATGATGAGGTCCGTGCGCTCGTATCGCATCACTCTGTCTCTCCCTTGGGTGCATCAGGGGTGGAATTGCTGTCGGTGTCGAGAAGTCGCGCCGCGATGGTCGCAAAACCTGCGAGCGGCAGGGGCAGCCACTTCGGCCGGCTGCGCACTTCGTAGGCGATCTCGTAGGCGGCCTTTTCCAGCAGGAAGAGGTCAAGTATTTTCGACCGCTTCTCGTGCGGGATGTTGAGCGAGTCGGACTTTTCCACAGCATCGAAATAGGCCTGCAGGAATGCCGGTTCCGCCTTGTCGATGAAGCGGCTGACGAGCTCCGGATGACGGGCGTCGTCCACTTCGCTGACGACCTCCCGATCGAGATCGGCCGAGGCTGCGAGATAGCTCAGCGACCGCAAGAGGCCGGCCACATCGCGCAGCGGGTTGGACTTTGCACGACGTTCCTCGAGATCGCGGGCTGGTTCGCCCTCGAAGTCGATGATATAGGCGTCGCCTTCTGCCACCAGGATCTGGCCGAGGTGGAAGTCGCCGTGGGTACGGGTCATCAGCGTCGAAATGGCAAAGCCGGACAGCGTCTCGACAAGGCCGAACAGGTCTTCGCGACGGCTGAGGATCATGCGTGCGTCTTCTGCGGCGCGACCTTCCAGTCCCTCGCTGTTCAGTTCGAGCATGGTCAGGCTCTGGTCGATCTGAGCCGTTACGCCCGCGCGCCATCTCGAGATATCGGCATCGCCAGCCCAGATCGGGCTGAATGCCTCGTCATCGGTCGGCTGGGCCAGTGCGACATGCAGCTCACCAAGCCGTGTTCCGATGGTGGCCGAAAGATTGACGAGCGGCTTGAAGTGCTCGTCGATACCTTCGCCCTCGAGCCCGGTCACCACGATCTCGTCGATTGCGCGGCGCAGGTTGCCGAGCATCCAGTTCCAGGCATCACCCTGATTGCGGATCGCGCGCTGCACGATGATCATCGTGTAGCGGTTGCCCTCCGGCGAGGTGCGGGCGACTTCGCCGAGCAACTGTCCCGTATTCTGGTAGCCGACATTGGTGAGATAACGCGTCATCTCCACTTCCGGGTGGATGCCCGGGAAGATGTGACGGATCAGCTTTACCATGGCGAGATCACCGATGATCAGCGAGCTGTTCGACTGTTCGGCCGAAAGCCATGTCACAGGCATGTCGTCGTTGAAGTTGAGCTGGTCGAGAGTGTCGGTGCCGACGAATTCAAGGGCGCCTGAAACGCCCGAGATCACGGCCCGTTCGGACAGTCCGCGGATCACGCCGCGCGCCAGCCCTTCCATCGCAAAGCCGTCGGTCAGGAAGCCGACACGGCGACCCTGACGGATGCGCGCAAGCGCCAGCTGCTGGGCAAGCGCCGAAGGCTGGGCTTCATCCCAGGCGATGGCGAGCGGCAGGAGATAGGTATCCAACTTGCCGGCAACATCGACCTCTAGCTCGCCGAGCAGGATGTTGTTGGCAAATGCGATCGGCGTCACGTTGGCAAGCCGCGCCGAATTGAGGATCGAGCCCTTGGAGCCGAACCAGCGGCGTTTCGAGAGGTATGGCGGCAGGATATCCTTGGCAAACATCTTCGACAGCGGCGAGTCTTCGCCGAGCTCCTGCAGGTCACGGCGAACGACCATGGTCACCATGTCCTGCATCTGCTCCGGTGGCTCCTTGCGCCAGACGGGGCCGTCGGAAGTTTCCACCAGCTGGAACCAGAAGAAGCCGTAGGGCGGCAGCGTCAGCAGATAGGTCAGCTGACCGATCGGCGGGAACGGCGACATGCCGGACATCTCGATCGGCACCCAGCCGGCAAACTGCGACAAATCCAGTTCCACCGCCTGCGGCAGGCGTGAAAGGTTGGCGACGCACAGGATCGTCTCACCCTCGTATTCGCGAAGATAGGCAAGGATCTTGCGGTTCCCGGGCGTCAGGAAACGCTGCGTGCCGCGGCCGAATGCGGCATGCTTGTTGCGCAGCGCAAGCATCCGGCGCATCCAGTTCAGCAGCGAATGTGCGTCGGCGCCCTGCGCTTCGACATTCACCGCCTCATAGCCGTACTGAGGATCCATGACCGGCGGCAGCACGAGGCGCGCCGGATCGGCCTTGGAGAAACCGCCATTGCGGTCCGGAGACCACTGCATCGGCGTGCGAACGCCGTCGCGGTCGCCCAGATAGATGTTGTCGCCCATGCCGATTTCGTCACCGTAGTAGATGACGGGAGTTCCGGGCATGGAAAGCAGCAGGCCGTTCATCAGCTCGATCCTGCGGCGGTCGCGCTCCATCAGCGGCGCAAGACGGCGACGAATGCCGAGATTGATGCGGGCGCGCCGGTCGGCGGCATAGATGTTCCAGAGGTAATCGCGCTCTTCGTCGGTCACCATCTCGAGCGTCAGCTCGTCGTGGTTGCGCAGGAAGATCGCCCACTGGCAATTGTCCGGGATTTCAGGCGTCTGGCGCATGATATCGGTGATCGGGAAGCGGTCTTCCTTGGCGATCGCCATATACATGCGCGGCATCAGCGGAAAGTGGAACGCCATGTTGCACTCGTCGCCATCGCCGAAATATTCGCGCGTATCTTCCGGCCACTGGTTGGCTTCCGCCAGCAGCATCTTGCCGGGATGGGTGCTGTCGAGCGCCGCGCGGATCTTCTTCAGGATGTCGTGGGTTTCCGGCAGGTTCTCGTTGATCGTGCCTTCGCGCTCGATCAGATACGGGATGGCGTCGAGGCGGAAACCGTCGATGCCCGTATCGGCCCAGAAACGCATGACTTCGAACAGCTCTTCGAGAACGGCTGGGTTGTCGAAGTTAAGGTCGGGCTGGTGCGAATAGAAGCGGTGCCAGTAATAGGCGCCGGCAACCGGATCCCATGTCCAGTTGGACTTTTCCGTATCGAGAAAGATGATCCGCGTTTCCGGGAATTTCTGGTCCGTATCCGACCACACGTAGAAATCGCGCTCCGGCGAACCGGGAGGCGCATGACGTGCCCGCTGGAACCACGGATGCTGGTCGGACGTGTGGTTGATGACGAGCTCGATCAGCACACGCAGATTGCGCGCATGGGCGGCAGCCACGAACGCCTTGAATTCGTCCACCGTGCCATAGTCCGGGCTGACGCTGGTATAATCGGCAATATCGTATCCATCGTCACGACGCGGCGACGGAAAGAACGGCAGCAGCCAGATCGTGTTGGCGCCAAGCGAAGCGACGTGATCCAGCTTCTCATGCAGCCCCTGAAAGTCGCCGATACCGTCGCCATTGGCGTCGTAGAACGACTTGATATGCAGCTGATAGATAACTGCATCCTTGTACCATAGTGGATCGTCGTTCATCGCTTGATTCTGGTCCTGGCCCTGGTTTCGGCCGCTCGTGATGTCCATGATGTCTCCTCCCATTCTTGTCTTTAACGGACGCGCCAGATGGAGAATGGCAGGCCGGAGTGAGGGTCGAGGCGGATGCGTTGCACCTTGCCGGTCAATGAGAAGCGATCGCCGCCGATGACGTCTTCGAGGTCGAGGGTTCCGTGATCCGGAATGCCGAACGACCACAGCGGCAGTTCGATATCCGCTTCCTGTGCGTTGTGCGGATCGAGATTGACGGCGATCAGCAGCACGTTCTCGCGGCCGGCACTGGCCTTTTCGAAGAACATGATGTTGTCGTTCCAGGCGGGCAGGAGCTGCAGACCGAGATGCGAATGCAGCGCCGGGTTCTCGCGGCGGATGCGGTTGAGAAGGGCGATCTCGCCCTTGATGTGACCCGGACGGTCGTAATCCCAGGCACGGATCTCGTACTTCTCGGAGTCCGCGTATTCCTTGCGCTTGGCGTCCGGGCGGCCCTCGCAAAGCTCGAAGCCGTTATAGACGCCCCAGAGGCCCGACAGCGTGGCAGCCAGCGCCGCACGGATCAGATAGGCCGGACGCGGTGCGTTCTGCAGGAAATCCGGGTTGATATCGTGCGTGTTGACGAAGAAGTGCGGACGGAAGAATTCCTTCGGCTCTTCGGTCGTGATCTCGCGCATATACTGCTCGAGCTCCCACTTGGCATTGCGCCAGGTGAAGTACGTATAGGACTGCGAGAACCCGACCTTGGCGAGGCGGTACATCACCTTCGGCTTCGTAAACGCTTCCGACAGGAAGGCGACGTCTGGATGGCGCGAGCGGATGTCGGCGATCATCCATTCCCAGAACGGGAACGGCTTCGTATGGGGATTGTCGACGCGGAACAGCTTGACGCCGTTATCGACCCACTTCTGCACGATGTCGCGCAGCTCGATCCACAGCGAAGGAACCGCGTCCTTGGCATAGAAATCGACGTTGACGATGTCCTCGTATTTCTTCGGCGGGTTTTCGGCATAGCGGATCGTGCCGTCAGGCCGCCAGTCGAACCAGCCGGGATTGGACTTGAGCCACGGATGGTCGGGCGAGGCCTGGATCGCGAGGTCGAGAGCGAGCTCCAGCCCGTGCTCCTTGGCCGCATCCACCAGCCGGCGGAAATCCTCGAACGTGCCGAGCTCCGGATGGATCGCGTCATGGCCGCCATCTTCCGAGCCGATCGCATATGGGCTGCCTGGATCTTCAGGGGCCGGCGTCAGCGTGTTGTTCTTGCCCTTGCGGTTGGTCGAACCGATCGGGTGCACCGGCGGGAAGTAGAGGACATCAAAGCCCATCTCCCGGATCGCCGGCAGCCGTGCGATCACGTCGTCGAACGTGCCGTGACGGTTCGCATCGCCGCTCTGGGAGCGCGGGAACACCTGGAACCAGCTCGCAAACGCTGCGGCCGTCCGCTCGGCATCGACCGGGATCGAGGTCGAGCGAACCCGATGCGGGCGGCGGTCGGCTTCCACCATCAGCTCGGCCGTGTCGGCCAGCAGTAGCGTTTCGGTCCGCTTCGGATCGTCCTGCGCCGTCAGCTTGTCGAACAGCACCTTCAGTTCGGTCTTGAGGTCACCCGTGGCATGATCCAGCGCATCAAGCACCAGATTGATGCCTTCCTGGATCTCCAGCCGCAGATCGAGCCGCGCCTCGTGCTTCTTGGTGAATTCGTAGCGGAAGATCTGAAAGGGGTTCTTCCAGGCCTCGATCGCAAACTCGTGGCGACCCATCCGCTTCAGAGGAAATTCTGCCGCCCAACGATCGTTGGTGACAAGCGTCATCGGCACTTCGGTCCACTGGTCCTCGTCGGCCGCACGCCACATCACCGACGCCGACAGCGGATCGTGCCCGTCGCCGAACACGTCGGCTTCCACCTTGACCGTCTCGCCGACCACACGCTTCACCACGAAACGGCCGCCGTCCACCGACGGCGTGATCTTCTCGATCGCCAGCCGCGGCGTGGCCGCGGCCTCTGCTGCGGTGGAAACCACAACAGCTTCGATGATCGGCTGCGAGGCATGGCCTTCGAAAACGCGAAGTTCGCCCGGCTTCAGCATGAGATCGGGCGCAAAAATGTCGGCGTCATTCCCCGGCGCCGTCAGCGGCAGGAAAGGGGAGGCTGCTTCACGCAGCACATTGAACGGAGCCTTGGTAACCCTGCGCAAATCGCGGTTCAGCATCACGACGCGGATCTTCGACGACGCACGGATATCCTCATGGTCGGTCTGCAAGAGCGCCACAGCCTGAGTCTGGCTGGTGGAAATCAACCTCAGCGGCTGGCGGCCAAACCCGGCCGATGTCTTGTTCGGCGCGGCATTGATGGCTCGGATGTCGCTCGACAGGTCGAACACGCCCTGGTCCTTGAGCCCACGCAGACCCATTCCGTCACCGGTCAGCGGGTCGAGCGGGATGGATGAGCCGTATTCGAAGCCCATCGGCACCATGAGGCCGCTGGCGAAGGTCGACGCGAGCTTCAGGGCCCGGACCGCTCGGCGCTCCGACACTTCGGTTCCGTCAATGCCATGCGCCATGCGCTTGCCGAACGGGGCTTCCGGAAAGGTGATCTGGTAGCCGAGTTCGCGCTGCACCTCGTATTCGTCGAGGATCCAGCGTTCCTCCATGTTCCACCAGGCAAAGGACGAAAAGCTGCCGTCGAAGCCGACGCCCTTGAGCGCCTTGCGATCTTCAAAACTGGTGCCGGGCGTCCAGGCAAGGAAGACGGTGTCAGAGACGGCACTGCGGGCCGCAGCGATCAGGCCCTTCCAGACGTCGGGCGCGACCTTGCCAATGCCGATGCATCGGAAGCCGGCGATGCCAAGCCCGGCCAGCCGCGCCAGTCGGCGGCGCCAGTCATCAAGCAGCTGCGTTTCATGAGTGATATCGATCGTGCGGCTGCCGCTTTCCTGCGGTGAGCGACGCGGGTCGAATACGACGGCGCTGCCTTGGTTTGACGCATCGGCGATACGATCGACGGCAATGTCGAGCATCAGCTTGATGCCATGCTCTTTAGCGGCACCTGCCAGTGCCTTCACGCCGTCGTCGATGCTTTCCCCAAGTCCCAGCGCCGGATCAAGCCTGTCCAGGTCTCCGCTGACGAAAATGCTCGTGTCCGCGCCGCGTGCAAACAGCGGCGCACTGAGGACCGTATCGAAGCCGAGATCCTTCGCATGGGCAAAAACCTGGCGCCAATCCTGAAAGCCTTTGAGCATGAGAGGATGCACGTAGTAGATTTGCGGCGGGAGCTTTGACAGCGGGGTGGACGAGGCGAATTGAGGACGCGTGTTCATCTTTATAGCCTTGGGTTGCCGGGCCGTAGAGCGGGTGGCGATCAGCGGGGTAACTGCAAGGCTGCTGTGCTTGTTCCGATAAAATTGTGCCTATCGGATTTTTGCGCACGCATTAGATGTACATGAATAAACCCTAACGGACCCAGTGCCGAAGGAGGGGGCCGTCGCGGCCACGAAGCGGATCGGTCTGCGGCAAGGGAAGGCTCGAAATTCGGCTGAGACCCTCAGAATCCGCGGGTCCGGTCTGAAGATCCGCACGCTGTCCTGGCGGATAGGCGCCGACAACCACGAAGTCGCGGCTGGCCTCCAGCCGCATGTGCCCGGTGCCGGCCGGCAACACGATGCAATCGCCGCCATGGACTGAGATTTCGGTGCCATCCGGACCGCCGATCAGCAGCAGGCCGCGACCATTTGCGATGCCGAGGACCTCGTGGGCGCCCGTGTGGTAGTGCTGATAATCGAATACGCCATCGCGCCAGATGCCCTGCCAGCCGTTTTTCGCAAAAAGGTCTTCGAACAGGCTGGCCGGGTCGCCGACCAGAGGGTCGATGGCAAGGGCGTTGCGGTAGATCAGAGCCGGAAGGTGAGGGTGGTTGGGCACGAAGCCGCTCGGCGGAAACGTCATGCTCTCGACGGTCGTCCTTCCAGCGGAGCCGGCGGGGTCGAGGGCTGGTGGAACGATGTTCAGGCTTCGGGTCACGGACTTGATCCTTGCACGGTTGCGTCTGTCGGACGTCGCCGGCATTTTCCAGCAACGTCCTGAGACTGAACCCGTGCGCAAATGCGATGTTCCCGCGACAACCTCTATTTCAAAAGGTCAGCACGGAAACACGCTCCGCTCAGTGGCCGTTTAGCAGATCACGGTCTCGGCGATCTGGATGCCGAACCCTTCGAGGCCGACGTAATGACGTTCGCTTCTGGTCAGAAGCTTGATCGAAGACACGCCGAGATCGCGCAGGATCTGGGCGCCGAGGCCGATTTCCAGCCACTCGCTGTCGCGGACCTTGGCCTCCGCGTGCGATTCCTCGCCGAAGCGGACCTTGCGCGACGTCGTGCTGGCACCGACGCCAACCGAACCCTCGCGCAGATAGATGATGACGCCGCGACCCTCGTCGGCGATCTTTGCCATGTAACGGTCCACGGAGCGCGCCGCGCCGAACACATCGCGCGCCACGTCTTCCAGATGAAGGCGGACCGGAATGTCGACGCCGTCCCTGATGTCGCCGAACACGATGGCGACGTGCTGCATCGTCTCCCAGGGCAGGGAGTAGGCGTGTGCCTTGGCCTTGCCCTTCGGGGTCTCGATGTCGAACGTGCCGTGCAGCTCGATCAACGTTTCCTTGCGCTGGCGATAGGCGATGAGATCGGCAACGGACACCTGCTTCAGGCCATGGGTGATCGCAAACTCCGTCACCTGAGGACCGCGCGTCACCGTGCCGTCGTCGTTGACGAGTTCGCAGATCACGCCGATCGGCGGCAGGTTGGCGAGCTTGCACAGGTCGACGGCCGCTTCCGTATGGCCGGACCGCATCAGAACGCCGCCTTCGCGGGCAATCAGCGGGAAGATGTGGCCGGGACGCACGAAGTCGGCCGGGCCGACATTCGGGTTGGCAAGGTTGCGCACCGTCAGCGTCCGGTCGTCGGCGGAGATGCCGGTCGTCGTGCCGTGCTTGAAATCCACCGTTACGGTGAAGGCGGTCGTATGCGCGCTGTCGTTTTCCGCCACCATGGCGTTGAGGTTCAGGCGCTTGGCTTCGCTGCGCGGCATCGGCGTGCAGACGATACCGGATGTGTGGCGCACGATGAAGGCCATCTTTTCCGGCGTGCAGTGAACCGCAGCGACGATCAGATCGCCTTCGTTTTCGCGTCCGTCGTCATCGGTAACAACGACGATTTCGCCGGCTTCGAAGGCGCGGATGGCGTCGACGACGCGCTTCTGATCGTAGGGCATGTGATGATTCCTAGCGGGTTTTACCGGTCTGACCCCGGTCACGGAGAAAATGGTCGGCGATCGTGCAGGCCATCATCGCCTCCCCGATCGGCACGGCGCGGATGCCGACGCAAGGATCGTGGCGACCCTTGGTGCGAACATCCACATTGTTGCCATCAGCGTCGATCGACTGGCGCTCGCTCAGGATCGACGAGGTCGGCTTGATGGCGAAGCGGGCAACGATCGGCTGGCCGGTCGAAATGCCCCCGAGGATGCCGCCGGCATGATTGGAGAGGAAGATAGGCTGGCCATCGTTGCCCATCCGCATCTGGTCGGCATTGTCCTCGCCGGAAAGCTCGGCGGCGGCAAAACCATCGCCGATCTCGACGGCCTTCACGGCATTGATCGACATCAGGCCGGAAGCAATCTCCTGGTCGAGCTTGGCATAGATCGGTGCGCCAAGCCCTGCGGGAACGCCCTCCGCCACCACCTCGACGATCGCGCCGATCGACGATCCGGCCTTGCGGATGCCGTCGAGATAGGTTTCCCAGACAGGCACCATCTCAGGGTCGGGGCAGAAGAACGGGTTCTCGTTGACCTGGCCCCAGTCCCAGTTGTCACGGTTGATCTTGTGCTTGCCGATCTGCACCAGGGCTGCGCGCACGGTCATTCCCGGCACGACCTTGCGGGCAATCGCGCCGGCAGCGACACGCGCTGCCGTTTCGCGGGCCGATGAACGGCCGCCACCGCGGTAATCGCGGATGCCGTATTTCAGGTCGTAGGCAAAATCCGCATGGCCGGGGCGATAGCTGCGGGCGATCTCGCCGTAGTCCTTGGAGCGCTGGTCGGTATTCTCGATCAGCATGGAGATCGGGGTGCCGGTCGAGATCATCGTCTCGCCGTCGGCATCCATCATCACGCCGGAGAGGATCTTGACGATATCGTCCTCGCGCCTCTGGGTCACGAAACGCGACTGTCCGGGCTTGCGCTTGTCCATCCAGGCCTGGATTTCGGCAAGCGTGAAGCGCAGGCCGGGAGGGCATCCGTCCACGACGCAGCCGAGCGCCGGCCCGTGGCTTTCGCCCCAGGTCGTGACACGGAAAAGATGACCGAAAGTATTGTGCGACATTTCACTAACCGGCTTCGGAGGGGCCGCCTCCGTCAATCTTGGACGTCAAACTTTGACGCGGATGTCTTATGGAAAAGGTCGGCGGGCGACAAGCCCTTCTTGCCCCATATCGGGCTGTCGATCCCGGACATGGATGCACGGCCGGCCATTTGGTGCCATTCATGCCGCCTGTTTGAGCCAGTCGGCTCTGGCCGCCTCAACGAATTTGTCAAAGGGCAGGGCCTTGGCAAAGGCATAGCCCTGCAGAAGGTCGCAGCCGAGTTCGCGCAGCAATTCCGCATGCTGCATCGTCTCCACACCTTCCGCCACCGTGTCGATGCCAAGCGAGCGGGCAATGTCGACGATCGAGCGAACCATGGTCCGCTCCTGCGGCGCTTCGAGGATCGGCATCACCAGCTGCCGGTCGATCTTCAGCCGCTTCGGTTTCAGCTTCAGCAGCGAGACGATCGAGGTATGACCGGTCCCGAAATCGTCGATCTCGATGTCGATGCCCATTCCCTTGATGCGTTCGATATTGCCCGATACCGACACGTCGCCGTCGTCGAGGAAAATCGACTCCACCAGCTCGAAACAGATCTCGCCGGGTGTGATGGACAGCGACTCGAGGTTGGCGATCAGGTTTTCGTCATGCAGCCGCTTCGACGAGACGTTGACGGAGACCTTCGGCACCTTGAGGCCGAGCGCGGTCCAGCGCATCTTGTCCTTCAGCACCGTCTCAAGCACGATCTGGTCGAGCACCGCCGACACGTTGAGGTCTTCCGCGATCCTCAGGAACCGCGCTGGCGCGAGGATGCCGTGATGCGGATGGTTCCAGCGCAGCAGCGCCTCGGCCCCGGTCAGTTCACCGGTTCTGGCGCAAAACTGCGGCTGGTACCAGGTCACGAACTCGCCGTTGTCGATCGCCGAGAGCACTTCGTCGGCGGTCCGTTTGTGGCTGACGATCTCTTCCTGCAGGTCGAGCGTGAAGAATTCGAAACGGTTGCGGCCGAGGCCCTTGGCTCGGTAGAGCGCGATGTCGGCGTTGACCAGCGTGCGTCGTGCATCGACATTGAGACCGGTTGCCTGCGCAATGCCGATCGAAACGCCGCACCGGCAGGAAAAGCCGTCGAAGTCGAAGGGCTGACGAAACTCGGCGATGATCCGCTGCGAAAGCTCGGCCACGTCCTCGATGGATGCGGAATTGTTCATCAGGATGACGAACTCGTCGCCGCCGATCCGCGCAACGATATCCTCGTCACGCACGTTGCGCGACAGGATCCGGGATGAATGCACCAGCATCGCGTCACCGGCGGCATGGCCCATCGTGTCGTTGATCTGCTTGAACCGGTCGAGGTCGAGATGGAGGATGAAGAACTTCTGCCGCTCCACCTGGCTTGCACGCGAGAGGTGGTCGAGTTCCATGTCCAGTTTGCGGCGATTCCCAAGCATCGTCAGCGGGTCGTGCAGCGCATTGTGCTCGATGCGGGTCTTGGCCATCTGAAGCTCGACATTGCGAGCATCCGATTCCGCTTTCGCAGACTTGAGCTCGGTCGTCATCACCGCGTCCTTGGTCACGTCGAAGGCGAGGCCGATAAGCTTGCGGGAACCGTCGCGACCGATCACCAGCTGACCGACGGACCGGATATAGCGGAGGCTGCCGTCAGACTGCGGCACGCGAACGATCAGAGCCTCCTCGACGTCGCCGGAAAGGTAACGCATTGCCGCGTCAAGAGCACTCTGGCGATCCTCCGGAACCAGCAGAGACAGCCAGAAGTCGTGGGGAAGGGGGCCGGCAATCGGGGCAACGCCATAAAGCTGGCACATGCGAGCGTCCCATATCTCGCTGCCGGTTGCCGGATCATATTCCCAGACGCCGCATCCGTAGGAACCGAGTGCGAGGTCGAGCTTGCGCGACAGACCTTCCAGTTCCTGCTCCCGGTCCGACAATTCGTCGAGCGCCAGTTCGAGCTCGGCATTCTTGACCTCGCTATTGTCTTTCGCGTCGCGCAGGGTCTGTGCCATCGTCACGTCGGCGGTGACGTCCCAGACGATGCCGGTCGCCTGGATGCCGCGCTCGTTCTGGACCCTCGCGCCGGCGGAGCGAAGATGCCGGATGTCGCCGCCGGGCAGGATCAGGCGATAGGTCTCGGTCGATGGGCTGTCGGTGCAGAGAACTGTAAAGAGATGCGCTTCCGCGACAGCCCTGTCCTCAGGCGCGATCGATGCCATCCAGTCATCGAACCGGTTGCCGGTGGTGGCTGACGGATTGGCGTGGAGAGCGGCGGAGCGATCGTCCCAGGAGAGCTGCACACCCTCATCAGTCACTTCCCAGATGCCCATCATCGAAGCTTCCATGGCAAGCCCGAACCGTCGCGACAGTGCAAACAGCTTGTTTTCGCGCAGCCGCAGCGTCTCGATATGCCGGTTGCGTTCCGAAATCAGCGAGGTCGCAATGAGCACCGGCAAGACGATCGCAAGCGATGCCAGCGCCAGGATCAACCGGAACCGCATCTGACCGGCGGGCGAAGCATTCCAGCCGACGCGCGGCGCCGCAAGGATCTGCCAGTCCGTACCCTTGACGGTGATCGACCACCGGACCGGATCGCCGCCCTTTACCGCTTCATTGCCGTAAAACACGGCCTGGTCGGCTCGACTGTTGTCGACGAGCGCGAGATCGAGCCAGTCGAAGACCGTCTCGGACGTTTGTGCCGCGTCGCCAACCTGAGGGCGTGTCGCGGGATCAAGCAGATCGGCGACATCGAGGACGAGAACCAGAGCGCCCCAGAGCCCGGCTTCCTGTCCGCTGGCGGAAGGCACCGGCATGATGAGGGTAAGCCTGCCAGTCTGCGATCCGGTCAGCACGCTTGGGCGCGCCTTGTTGCCGGCCCGGTCGAGATCCGCCTTAAGACCAGCAAGATCGATACCGGTCTCACCGGCCAAGCTGTCGCGGCGGAAGAAGGTCGTTGGTGTGAATCCCGGTGCCGCGATCACTGCGGAAAGGTGCGGCAGGTCGGCGAGTGCCTGACGAGCAGCGGTCTGCATATCGTTGGGCTTGTATCCTGCCTGACCGATCAACGCATTGCGCAGGCTATCGGCGACCGCGAAATCAAGCTCCAGCCGCGAAGCGATCTGACGGGCCGCCGTGCCGGCCGCGCGTGTCGTGGCGGCGTGAATATCATCGCGATGTTTCTGCACGAATCGGTGATCGAGGACCACGGCGGTGACGATAACTGTCAGCGAAACGAGGAAGGCTGCGACGGCAGGCGCGCATGCACTGCTGAAAGGGCGAAACCTTTCGGTAATGGAGGAACGCCAGAGCGCCAAAACTGAACACCTTCTCGTTAACTCTTGTGACCG
Source organism: Rhizobium sp. Leaf306 (assembly GCF_001423425.1). GTDB lineage: Bacteria > Pseudomonadota > Alphaproteobacteria > Rhizobiales > Rhizobiaceae > Neorhizobium > Neorhizobium soli. The sequence goes on along the minus strand of NZ_LMNX01000001.1, from coordinate 577,785 downwards.
GGTATAACTGTATTGTGGCGCAGTTAATTTCCCATTCCACATCCGCCTTAGAGCTGTGAAGCTGCGTTTTATTGCAAATAGTTGGTAAACGCGGTCACTAAACGTTCGATTTGGTCTTGAGACGTCTTGAATTCGGAAGAATATGGTTAATAATCAAACTGTTGTTTGTAGCGAAAATGTCATGCTGGCGAGCAATTTTCGCCACAATCGGCAGGCTATCTTGCACCGAATTAGTACAGACCGTTTGTTCCAGGGATCTTCATCATGCGTATCCTCATTGCTGCCTTGCTTGCGACCGCCGGTGTTTTCTCGCCGCTGAGCACTTGGGCGCAGAGCGTGGACGTCGAGGCGACGATCAAGACGATCGACGCCAAGTCGCTCAGCCTGACGCTGGACGACGGCAAGACCTACAAGGTGCCGGAAGAGTTCAACTTCGAGGGCCTGAAGGCGGGCGTCAAGGTTCTGGTGTTCTACACGGTCGTCGATGGCAACCGCGTCGTGGACGATCTCGAAATCGTACAGTAAGGGCCGGAACCGGGCCTTAGCGGCTCAGAGCCATTCCATCCGGCCGGCGAGCGGCTCCACTTTCAGGATACGGTCCTGATGGATGGCGATGGACGATGCTTCTTCTTCTCCCACGCCGCCGATCAGGCGAAAGATCGACCTGATGACGCCGCCATGGGCGACCGCCACGGTCGGACCGGTCAGAGACTGCATCCAGGCGCCGATGCGCCATGACAGGATTTCGTAGCTCTCGGCAGTTTGGCCCGGCGGAATGAAGCTCCATTTCTGGCGCTTTCTTTCCTTCAGCAGCTCGGGCTCGAGTTTTTTGACTTCGGCCAGCGTCTGGCCTTCCCAGTCGCCGAACGAAACTTCCACCAGCCGGTCGTCGGTCCGGTAGGCGAGGGGATCGAGCCCCATCGCTGTGCGCAGCCGCTCCATCGTCTCGCGGGTGCGAGAGAGCGGGCTTGCCACGAAGTCAAAATCGGCGACATCGTCGCCGAGCAGTTCTTTCAGCGCTTCACCATTGCCGGTAGCCTGAAGGCGGCCCGTATCGTTCAGAGGAATATCCTTCTGACCCTGAAGCCGGCCTTCAGCGTTCCAGTCCGTCTGGCCGTGACGGATGACGTAGAGAAGCACGGGGCGCTCAGTCCTTCACGACGGAAATGTCAGGCGCGTCGACGGCCTTCATTCCGATGGCGTGATAGCCGCTATCCGCATGGTGGATTTCACCGGTGACGGAGCGCGACAGGTTCGACAGAAGATAAAGGCCGACATCGCCCACTTCCTCGATCGTGACCGTGCGGCGAAGCGGCGCGTTATACTCGTTCCACTTGAGGATATAGCGGAAGTCGCCGATGCCGGACGCAGCAAGCGTCTTGATCGGGCCGGCCGAGATCGCGTTGACGCGGATATTCTTCGGTCCGAGGTCAACGGCCAGGTATTTGACGCTGGCTTCAAGTGCCGCCTTCGCAACGCCCATGACGTTATAGTTCGGCATCACCTTCTCGGCACCGTAATAGGTCAGCGTCAGCATGGCGCCGCCGTCCGTCATCAGCTTTTCGGCGCGGCGTGCGGCCGACGTAAAGGAGTAGACCGAGATCTGCATCGTCTTGGCGAAGTTGTCAGGCGTCGTATCGACATAACGGCCGGTCAGCTCATCCTTGTCGGAGAAGCCGATCGCATGCACGAAGAAGTCGATCTTGCCCCACTTCTTCTCGATATTGGCGAACACCTCATCGATGGTCGACTCGTCGCTCACATCGCAGTGGCCGGCCATGAAAGCGTTGATTTCGGCAGCGAGCGGTTCGACCCGCTTCTTCAGGGCGTCGCCCTGATAGGTCAGAGCAACTTCGCCACCCTGATCGTGAATGGCCTTGGCAATGCCCCATGCAATGGAGCGATTGTTGGCGACACCCATGACGACGCCGCGTTTGCCTGACATGAGGCCGGAAGCCTGAACCATGAATATCCCCTGGAAACTCGATTTGGCCTTGCCTATGACATAGGCAGGGCAACGGTTCAAGCTTGCGGATACCAACTCATACGCCCACTCTTTGGCGAACGGGGAGGCCAACGTTTCAGCTGTCGCCGGAGCCGGTTGGGGATCGATGTCTTACAGATACAGCCCGTGGCGCATGTGGCGCATCAGATCGGTCACCTTCGGGTCGGGCTTTTCGAGAAGCACAATGCGCAGTTCCGCCACCAGATCGCCGCGGCCGCCTGCATCGTTGTAGAGCCCCATGCCTTCCAGCCGGATTGCCTGATCGGACCCCGACCATGCGGGAACCGCGATCGTCTGCTCGCCTTCAGGCGTCTTCAGCATCGGCTCGGCGCCGAGAACGGCGTCTTCGAGAGAGATCGGCAAAATGGTGTGGATATCGAAACCGCTCACCCGGAAATCCGCATGCTTGGCCACTTTCAGGGTCACCACGAGATCGCCCTGCTTCATCCCGGGAAGCTTCAGCCCCTGGCCCTTCAGCCGCACAACATGACCCTCGGTCATGCCCGCGGAAAGCGAAACGCGCACGTCACGATCGTCGCTGGAATGCACGATGACCGAACCCCTGTTGAGAAGGTCTTCGATCGTCACGACCGCTTCGGCCAGAAGATCCGGCGCCGTTTCGAGAACGGTCACGGTTTCGCCGCGGATGCGCCGCAGCAGCGTGTTGAGAAGACCGGAACCCATGCCGGTGGTCGGCGGGGCCGGGCGGCTGCCGGGTCCCTCATCCGCTGCATCGGCTCCTGTCGCGTCGCTTTTCGACGATGGACGAGCGGCCTGCGCGGCCGACGCCTCGTCTGTGGTTTTCTTCTGTCCGGAGTCGGCGGTCTGGCCGTCTGGCGAGACGCCGAAGATACGCTCAACCATGTCTTCGGCCGGTTCTGGCGGAGCATCGCCACGGGCCTTGCCGTTCTGCTGTTGCTGCTGCGCCTGGGATTGAAGTACTTCGGCCTGCGCCCGCTTGGCGCTGGCACGGGCAAGCTCTTCCATCACTTTTGCCGCGCGCTCGCGGGAAGCCTTGGCACGCATTTCCGCTTCGCGGGCTGCCTGGCGCTGCTGCATGAATGTCTGTTGAAGAGCGGATGCGCGGTCGTAGCGCTTGCGCCGCTCGGGATCCTTCAGCACTTCATAGGCCTGCCCCATCTCGGCGAATCGCTCGCCGGCATCAGGGTCGTCCTGGTTCTGATCGGGATGAATTGTCTTTGCCTTCGAACGCCACGCCGATTTGATCTCGTCAGCGTTGGCGCTCCGATTGACGCCGAGAATAGAGTAGGGATCGCGCATTTTGAAACCACCCGTAAAGCTTGGGGCGGTGGGTCGCGTATCCAATTCCGGACCCCCCGTAACTCAACAACTCTCGCGGCAGCCTTCGGTTCCTCATGCCCCGAGGCTGGCCGGATCACAGGCAGTAACCGTATGGAGGAATTGCTGAATCAGAGGTTACGGAGAGAAGGTTGATGCATGTTACGGTAAACAAAACGTTTACCGTACAGTGCTGGCCTTAACACTACTGGCGGTCAAATGCCGTGAGCGACCAGTCGCCCGTTTCGGTCCGGCATGCCTGACCGGAAAACAGCGATATTCCCTCATAGGAATGGCGGCTGGTGGTGAAGGCGCGGCAGAGTAGGCCGGCGCTCCGGACCTCGTGGATCGAGGAGACGACACCGGCACTGCCGGTCGCCGAATTTGCCCAGGGAAGGGGGTTCGCACCCACCTTGGCGAGATCGGCCGAGGTCACGGCATTGCGCACGGTGGCTTCGTCCGATTGCGGATCACCCGCTTTTGGCTTGCTGGGAATGCTGCTCGTCGAGATACTACGATCGACCTTGTCCGCGCCGCCGAACACATCCATGCTGGTGCAGCTGCCAAGCGAACCGCACAGTGCGACCATCGCGATGATTCGCAGGCTGGCGCCATTCAGGCTCTTTGTACGGCACATCGAATTTGCTATCACAATCACCTTGCATCCTGTCCGGCCAAGTGTCTCGGGCATGTTCATCAGATCGGGAGCACTTTAGTCAATATGTCGGAAAACGGGTTAACAAGCGGTGACTTCACGCAGGAAAGTGAACCCTTCACCTTATTTGGGTCGTGGTTGAAGGATGCCGAATCCAGCGAGATCAACGATCCGAACGCCGTCGCGCTTGCGACCGTCGATGAACATGGGCTTCCCAATGTGCGAATGGTCCTGCTGAAGGGCTACGACGAGGACGGGTTTGTATTCTATACGAATTTCGAAAGCCAGAAGGGCGAGGAAATTCTCGGCCAGAAAAAGGCTGCGATGGTCTTTCACTGGAAGTCGCAGAGACGTCAGGTGCGTCTGCGCGGCCCTGTCGAGATCGTCAGCGATGCCGAAGCGGATGCCTATTATGCGACGCGGCCACGCGGAAGCCGAATCGGCGCCTGGGCCTCGAAACAGTCACGGCCGCTCGAAGGCCGTTTCGCGCTGGAAAAATCCGTAGCCGAATACACCGCCAAATTTGCGATCGGCGAGATACCGCGGCCACCGCACTGGTCGGGTTTCCGCATCCGTCCCGTGTCGATCGAGTTCTGGCACGATCGACCGTTCCGCCTGCATGACCGGATCGAATTCCGCCGCGATACGCCAGACGGTGCCTGGGGAAAGGTGCGGATGTATCCGTGAGCGACCGATGAGAGCTTGCGCCTAGCGCGCAAGCTTGAAGGGAATGCCCGAGGCGAGCGCCGACACATAGCGCGCCCGCTGGTAATGGCCGTTCAGCGAAATCCGCGGCAGACCCGTCAGCCGGGTCAGCCATTTCTCGCAGATCGTGCCCGGCTGGGTCGTGACGGCGACCGAAAAGCCGAGGTCGCGGGCGATGCGGTAGTCGCGCTCGCCCACCGCCTTCCGCGTGCCGTAGGGATAGGCGATCGTGGTCGGCCGTATCCCGGTCAGTTCTTCCACATAGTCGGCAGAACTCGACATCTCGGCCCGCGCCTGCGCTTCCGACAGCCGCCCGACGGCGCGATGACTGATTGTGTGGGCGCCAAGCGTTGCCAGCTTATGCCTCGAAAGTTCGCGGAGTTCGGCCCGATCCATCGTCAGGTCGGCGGTCATCTGCAACGGGTCGATACCGTGGCACCGCACAAGCGCATCCATCCTGGAAACGGCACTTGCCTCGTCATCGCGAAACACAAGATCGGCAAACCGGTCGAAGGCGTTGAACTTCTGCTCTTCACAGCCGAGCTCGATCCGCTCGGGTCCATTGCCGAAATCGAAACTCAGCTCCCGCTCGCGACCGATCAGGTCCGCCATTGTCTCCCACCACATCGAATGGGTCCGCTCCGCAAAGCCGCGGGCGACGAAAACGGTGAAGGGCACGCCGTATTTCTCGAATACCGGCAGCGCATGTTCGGCGTTGTTGCGATAGCCATCGTCAAGCGTGAAGGCGGCAAACGGCTGGCCGGCCGGATTGGCAAGCCGCTTCGGCACGTCGTCCAGCGGCACGAACGCATATCTATCCGCCGAGAGCCGTTCGATCGCATCGGCCAGGAATTCCGGGGTAACCTCAAGATGACCGCTCGGCTGGAACGCGAGCGATTGTTTTGGGCGCACGTGATGAAGCGTGAAGATAGAACCACGACCGCGCGCACTCGCCAGCATGCCGGCCCGTGCGAGTGCTGCCGACGCCTCTAGACCTGTCGTCGTGACCTGACGTTTCAGGCCACGGATCCATGCCGCCGGCAACTTTGCTTTCAAATTCACCATCGTCGCCACGCCCGTTCAACCCCGAGATGCAACCTACCGTGTCAGCCGTTAAGCGTTGCTGAAGACCTGTTTTAGCGAATCATGCCGTCAAACAGCGGCAGGCCGATCAGGGCGGCGGATGCGATCAGGCAAAAGCAGATATGCCGGAACGTCGCCTCGCTCGCACGCCCGAACAGCCGTGAACCCGCGTAAAGCCCGATCCCGTAGCCCGGTCCTGCGATCAGCGCGATGAGCAGCACCTCGAACGTCAGGATGCCGCCGATCAGATACGACACGGACGAGATGACGCTGGCGAGCGCAAAATAGAGGACGAGGTTTGCCCTGACGACTCCCGGTGCCGTCGCGCCGCCAAGCCAGTAGGCAACGATCGGTGGTCCCGACATCTGCGCCGCACCGCCGAACAGGCCGGCAAGCGCCCCGACGCCGATGGTCAGCGGCGCCTTAGGCCGTCCGTGGTAGCGCCAGCCCGAGATCAGGAACACGAGAAGGCACAACACGACGACCGAGATGATCCAGCGCAGGGTGACGGAGGGAAGCAGCGCCAGCGCCGCCGCACCGACGGGCACGCCGACGACGGCACCCATCATCATCGTGAACACCTCGCGCCGGTTTGCCCTTCGCCAGCCGTCCGGCACCATCCCGAGCGTCATCACGCCATCGATAACCAGCAGCAGCGCCGCCGCGAGTTTCGGACCGATCGCCGTGCCTGCCAGCGGGACGAAGATCAGGGCGCCACCAAATCCCGAGAACCCGCGGGCAAGGCCGGCGATCATGGCGGCTGAGAACACGAAGGCGAGTTCACCCGGCGAATGGCCGGGAAGCCAGAGGCTGAACATGTCGGCAATGGGGGTGGAGGAGGGCATGGATCGGCTTGCACTGTTACAAAGCCGGCAACTGCAGGGATTTGGCCGAAAGTGTCAAGCCGTCACGCCGACGGGTTCAGAGCGGCAGGGGCCGCTCTCCCAGATGTTCAAACAGCCGCAGCAGATAGCCATCAGGGTCGGCAACAATGAACTGCCGATTGCCGACCTCATGATCGCCGCGGCGATACCACTTGTCTTCCGGTTCGAGCTGAAGGGGCACGCCCGCTGCCTGCAGCCGCGTCAGGATCGCTCCAGACGACGGAACCTCGATCTGCAGGTTCAAGCCGCGACCGAACGGATAGGCGGGGGACGCCCCGTCGGGCAGAGCAAAATCTCGGCCGATACCGATCTGGTCGATCATCAGTTGCGCCTGGCCAAGCGCCAGGAATGCAAACCCTTCGTCCGGACGGTCATAGACGATATCGAAACCGATCAGCTCGCAGTAGAAATCGCAGCTTTTGCGCCAATCGCTGACGGAGAGCTCGGGAACCAGCGCGTTGGACCGGTGCCGCGTCACGCCTTGGTGCCGCCCACCGTGACCTGATCCATCCGCAGATGCGGCTGGCCGACGCCAACCGGCACCCACTGGCCGCCCTTGCCGCAATTGCCGATGCCGGTGTCAAGCTTCAGGTCGTTGCCGACCATCGAGATGCGTTTCATCGCGTCCGGACCGTTTCCGATCAGCATCGCACCCTTGACCGGTGCGCCAATCTTGCCGTTCTCGATCATGTAGGCCTCGGTGCAGCCGAACACGAACTTGCCGGAGGTGATATCCACCTGTCCGCCGCCGAAGGAGACGGCATAGATGCCCTTCTTGACCGATGCGATGATCTCTTGCGGGGACTTGTCGCCGCCCAGCATGAATGTGTTGGTCATGCGCGGCATGGGTATGTGCGCATAGCCCTGGCGGCGGCCGTTGCCGGTTGGTGCGACACCCATTAGCCGCGCATTCTGGCGGTCCTGCATGTAACCAACCAGCTTTCCGTCCTCGATCAGGACGTTATAGGCAGAAGGCGTGCCTTCGTCGTCGACGGTGAGCGACCCGCGGCGGTTGTCGATCGTGCCGTCATCCACGACGGTGACGCCGGGGGCTGCCACCATCTCGCCCATCAGGCCGGCAAAGGCGGATGTCTTCTTGCGATTGAAATCGCCTTCCAGCCCGTGGCCGACGGCCTCGTGCAGCATCACGCCCGGCCAGCCATTGCCAAGCACCACGTCCATGGTGCCAGCAGGCGCATCGATCGCCTCGAGATTGACCAGTGCCTGGCGCAGCGCCTCGTCGGCGCCTGCCTGCCAGTTGCCGGTCGCGACGAAATCGCCAAACCCGATCCGGCCACCGGTGCCGAACGAGCCCGATTCCTGGCGGTCGCCGTCACCCACGACGACGGAAATGTTGATGCGCGTCATCGGCCGGATGTCCTGCACCCGGTGCCCATCGGCGCGCAGGATGTCGACCACCTGCCAGCTGGCGGCAAGGCTTGCCGAAACCTGCCGTACCTTCGGATCCTTGGCGCGCAGATAGGCGTCGATCTCGGTCAGAAGCTTGGCCTTGGCCTCGAAGCTCGGAGAACCGATCGGGTTCTCGTCGCCATAGTATTTCTTGTTGGTGCGTTGGGGCGCAGCCGCATAGGAGCCGGAATGGTTGGCGGTGACGGCGCGCACGGCATCCGACGCACGCGAAAGCGCGGACGCCGAAAGCTCGCCCGCATGCGCATAACCGACGGCCTCGCCGGCAACGGCACGCAGGCCAAAACCCTGGTCGGTGTTGAACGATCCACCCTTCAGGCGACCGTTGTCGAAGGAAAGCGATTCCGCCTGGGCATGCTCGAGATAGAGCTCGCCATCGTCAGCGCCTGACAGCGCCTGGCTCAGGATAGAACGCAGCTTCGTCTCGTCGCAATCGAAGAGAGAGATCAGGTCGGTGTTCATTGTTCTATGCTCCGCTTGCGCACGTCAGTGCATTCGGGACCGAAGGGCACGATCTGTGCGCCCAAGTCGAGATATCTGGAGCCCGATGTAGTTCCGGCAATCCGCCGAAACAAGCGTCTTTACGGAAGCGCGTCGTAGCCGGGGCCAAAACCGTTGAGCTCGATCGGGATGCCGACGCGGTCCTGATCAGCGGACTCGCGCAGCGCGAACACGGCGTTCTTGCCGGCGCGAAGGATGCGCATCAGCTCGTCGTCGATTTCCACTTCCACATAGCAGCCTTCCGAGAAGCAGCGGGTGAAATAGGCGCGGCCGATATTGTTGCTGTCGACATAGAGTTCCATGCCGTCCTTCAGAAGAACGCCAAGCGGGGCAAGAATGCGCAGGATGCGCGCCTTGCGGTCGGCGGTCTTGAGGACGACGACGGACAGGCCGACTTCGGGCCTATCTTCGGCGATCACGTTCTGCATCATCGCGCACTGCTCGACGGAGGCACCGGCCGGCTTGTCGCAGATGATCGACCAGGCGCCGTGGTTTTCCTTCACGTTGCCGGGCTGTGCCGGAGAACCGGGGGCAGGGCTCTGTGGCGCCTGCTGTGCATTCTGCCCGGTCTTCGGTGCGGCACCAGTCGATGGGGCAGGGGCCGATGGGGCAGGAGCCGGCGCGGAAGGAGCCGGTGCCGATGGGGTATTGGGAGTCGGCCGAGGTCCCGGCTGCTGCGCGACTGCGGGTAATGCGACGGCCCCCGCAAGCATCAAGGCAAGGCAGGCGCGAAGGCGGTAGGGACGACCCATGTAGACCTCTAAACGGACGAATCAGTGTGACTATTCTTGGCGGTCCTACGCCGAAATGAAAGGCCTCGCTCTCTTTTCAGCCGAGTACGGCGAAAATGGGACTTGAGAGGTTTGCGACCGTGCGGCGCCATCTCGTCAAGCAATGCCGCATGTTCCTGACGGCGCAGGCACTCGGCCGCATGCCGATAGGTTCAAAATGCCGCATGAGCAATGCCGCGCAGATATTGCGACGACCCGCAAACTGTGATTGAACCAAACGAGGCGCTTGAATTCCGCATGCCGTTCGATCGCGGGACTCGGGCGCATGGGAGAGAGGGTTTATCGTTATGTTGAGAGCTTACGCCGCAATGGCGTCGCTTATCTGTCTTTTCACGGCTTCGCTGGCCCATGCGGACCAGCCGAGGCCATGGCAGATGGATTTGCAGGCGCCCGCGTCACCGATCATGCACCAAATTCGCTGGTTCGAGCACTATACGCTCTGGTTCATCGTGCCGGTGACATTGCTCGTTCTGGTGCTGCTGATCATGGTTGCGGTCAAGTTCCGCGCCAGCCGCAATCCGGTTGCTTCGCGCACCAGCCACAACACGGTCATCGAGATCGTCTGGACCGTGGCGCCGGTGCTGATCCTGTTCTTCCTCGCCATCCCGTCCTTCAACCTTCTGAACGCACAGCTGGAAATTCCGGATGCGGACATGACGGTTAAGGCCACCGCCACCCAGTGGCAGTGGAACTACGAATATGAGGGTTCCGGCGAAACGCCCGTCGCCTTCGACAGCTACATGCTGAAGGATCCGGATCGCGCTGCCGCCGGCAAGACCGATATCGATCGCTATCCGCGGCTGCTCGCCGTCGACAACGAAATGATCATTCCGGTCGGCAAGACGGTACGCATGCTGGTGACGGCAGCGCCGTCCGACGTGATCCACGCCTTCGCCATGCCGGCCTTCGGCGTCAAGATCGATGCCGTTCCCGGCCGTCTCAACGAGACCTGGTTCAAGGCCGATCGCGAGGGGATGTACTACGGCCAGTGTTCCGAGCTTTGCGGCAAGGATCACGCCTATATGCCGATCGCCATCCACGTCGTCTCCGAGGAAAAGTACAACACCTGGCTTGCCCAGGCCGCCAGCGACCTTCCCGGTGCTTATAAAGCACTGGTCGCCGATGCCGGCACGGCCAAGCCCGCCGACGGCCTTGCCGTCGCTGCGAAGTAATCAGGAGGCTGACGATAATGGCCGGACATACCACTCATACGGATCCCCATGGCGCTCACGCCCATGATGACCATGCTCATGATGCCCACGCCCGCACGTCTCACGACGATGCGCATGCGCATGGCGACCATCATTCCCACACACCGGGCTTTGCCGCCCGCTGGCTGTTTTCGACCAACCACAAGGACATCGGTACGCTTTATCTGATCTTCGCGATCATGGCGGGCGTCCTCGGCGGCCTTCTGTCGGTTGCGATGCGCATGGAGCTGCAGGAACCGGGCATCCAGATCTTCCACGGCCTGGCGTCCATGGTCTACGGTTTCGAGGGTGATGCCGCGATCGATGGCGGCAAGCACATGTACAATGTGTTCACCACCGCGCACGCGCTGATCATGATCTTCTTCATGGTCATGCCGGCGATGATCGGCGGTTTTGCCAACTGGATGGTGCCGATCATGATCGGCGCGCCTGATATGGCCTTCCCGCGTCTGAACAACATCTCCTTCTGGCTGATCATTCCGGCCTTCCTGCTTCTGATGCTGTCGATGTTCGTCGAGGGACCGTCCGGTGCATACGGCGCGGGCGGCGGCTGGACCATGTATCCGCCGCTGTCGACCTCGGGTCATCCGGGTCCGGCCGTCGATCTGGCGATCCTTGCACTCCACGTTGCAGGTGCCTCGTCGATCCTCGGTGCGATCAACTTCATCACCACCATTCTCAACATGCGCGCTCCGGGCATGACACTGCACAAGATGCCGCTGTTTGCCTGGGCCGTTCTGGTTACTGCCTTCCTGCTGCTTCTGTCGCTGCCGGTTCTCGCCGGTGCCATCACCATGGCGCTGACCGACCGCAACTTCGGAACCACGTTCTTCTCGCCTGAAGGCGGCGGCGATCCGATCCTCTACCAGCACCTGTTCTGGTTCTTCGGTCACCCGGAAGTCTACATCCTGATCCTGCCCGGCTTCGGCATCGTCAGCCACATCATCTCGACCTTCTCGAAAAAGCCGGTCTTCGGCTATCTCGGCATGGCCTATGCGATGGTGGCGATCGGCGCGGTTGGCTTCATCGTCTGGGCCCACCACATGTACACGGTCGGTCTGTCGCTCGATGCGCAGCGCTACTTCGTGTTCGCAACGATGGTGATCGCGGTGCCGACCGGCATCAAGATCTTCTCCTGGATCGCGACGATGTGGGGTGGCTCGATTACCTTCAAGGCGCCGATGGTCTGGGCGATCGGCTTCATCTTCCTGTTTACCGTGGGCGGCGTCACCGGCGTCCAGCTCGCCAATGCCGGCCTCGACCGGTCGCTGCACGACACCTATTACGTGGTGGCTCACTTCCACTACGTGCTGTCGCTCGGCGCCGTATTTGCAATCTTTGCCGGCTGGTATTACTGGTTCCCGAAAATGTTCGGCTACATGTATAGCGAGAAGGTGGCACACCTGCATTTCTGGGTGATGTTCGTGGGCGTGAACCTGGTGTTCTTTCCGCAGCATTTCTTAGGCCTCGCCGGCATGCCGCGCCGCTATATCGACTATCCGGATGCCTTCGTGGGCTGGAACTACATCTCCTCGATCGGTTCCTACATCTCCTTCGCGGGTGTTCTGGTCTTCCTCTTCGGCGTCTGGGAAGCCTTCGCCAAGAAGCGTGTTGCCGGCGACAATCCATGGGGTGAAGGCGCAACGACGCTCGAGTGGCAGCTGTCTTCGCCGCCGCCTTACCACCAGTGGGAACAGCTGCCGCGCATCCGCTAAAGGCAGCGTTCCGAACAAGGGACATCGCGTGTGACGCGCGCTGTCCCGTGAAAATGCAAGGTTTTTAGGTCTCATGACAGTTATCGATGATCGCGACGCTCTCGGCAATGACGCAGGCCTGTTCCTGTCTGAAGCGGGCGCACGCGATTTCTTCGAACTTCTGAAGCCACGGGTCATGTCGCTCGTCGTCTTCACGGCGTTCGCAGGTCTCGTTCTGGCGCCCGGCACGCTCAATCCGGTTCTCGCTGCAATCTCGGTCCTCTGTATCGCGGTGGGCGCCGGTGCGTCCGGCGCGCTCAACATGTGGTACGACGCCGATATCGATGCCGTCATGACCCGCACCGCCAAGCGCCCCATCCCGGATGGTCGCGTGCGGCCGAGCGAAGCGCTTGCCTTCGGCCTGACGCTGTCGGTCTTTTCGGTGGCGATCCTCGGCCTTGCCGTCAACTGGCTGGCCGCCGGCCTGCTCGCCTTCACCATCTTCTTCTACGCCGTCGTCTATACGATGTGGCTGAAGCGCTCGACGCCGCAGAACATCGTCATCGGCGGTGCCTCCGGCGCCTTCCCGCCCATGATCGGCTGGGCCTGCGTCACCGGCGGCATTTCGCTCGACAGCGTCATCCTGTTCCTCATCATCTTCCTCTGGACGCCTGCCCACTTCTGGGCGCTAGCGCTCTACAAGATGCGCGATTACGGCTCGGTCGGCGTGCCGATGATGCCGAACGTTGCCGGCGAGCGTTCCACCAAGATCCAGATGCTCGCCTATGCGGTTCTGACCGCCGTCCTCGGCGTCGCACCCAGCTTCACCGGCCTTGCCAGCATCGGCTACGGCCTCTTTGCCGGCGTGCTGGGGCTGATTTTCATTGCCTGTTCCATCTCTGTCCTGCGCATGCCTGAGGGCGATGAGCGGATGGTGCCGGCGCGCAAGATGTTCGGTTACTCGATCTTCTATCTCTTCATCATCTTTTCCGCGCTGCTTGCCGACCACGCGGCAGCCGGTGTGGCGACCCTGATCGGAAGCCTTCTATGATTGACACCGTCAAGCTCAACGACGCCCAGAAAAAGTCCCGCCGCAACAGAAATGTGGCGCTGGGACTGGTCCTCGCAGGGCTGGTCGTCCTTTTCTACGTGATGACGCTGGTCAAAGTCGGCGGCGTCGGCAACTGACCCAGAAAGCTTGAGGAGGAGGCACATGGGAGGAGAGGTTCACGGGAATGGTCAGGGCAACGCCCAGCGGCCGGGCCATGGTCAGGCAAAGCGGGTCAGCAATGCCGCGATCTTTGCCGGTTGCGCTGTGTTCGTCACCTGCATGGTGGGCGCCGCCTATGCGTCCGTTCCGCTCTACCGCCTCTTCTGTCAGGTAACCGGCTATAACGGCACCACCCAGCGCAGCGAGCAATATTCCGATACGATCCTCGACAAGACCATCAAGGTCACGTTCGATGCCAACGTGTCGCCCGGCCTGAACTGGGATTTCAAACCGTCGAAACCGGTGGAACTGAAGATCGGCGAGACCGGGCAGGTGTCCTTTACCGCGAAGAACCGTTCTCCGGTGGCGACGACTGGAACCGCGGTCTTCAACGTCACCCCCATGGAGGCGGCGGTCTATTTCAACAAGGTCCAGTGCTTCTGCTTCACGGAACAGACGCTGCAGCCGGGCCAGACGATCGATATGCCGGTCGTCTTCTTCGTCGATCCCGAGATCGTCAAGGCGAACGAGACGAAGAACATCAAGACCATTACCCTGTCCTACACCTTCTATCCCGGCAAGGAGCCGCCGCCAAAGCCGGTTGCGGCCTTGCGGAATGAAGTGCAGGATACGGGCAGTAAGCTTTAGAATTGGCCCGCCGTTTTTTGGCGGGTGGAACACTTGCGGTAAGCACCCTTGGGAGGGGCAGGCATGGCAGAAGCGCACCAGAAGAACCACGATTATCATATTATCGACCCCAGCCCTTGGCCGCTTCTCGCCTCGATCGGCGCCTTCGTCATGGCGTTCGGTGGCGTCGGATACATGCGCTACCTGAAGGGTTCGGAATTCCACATTTTCGGCATGAACCTGGCAACGCCATGGGTCTTCTTCATCGGGCTCGCGATCGTCATCTATGTGATGATCGGTTGGTGGTCGGATACGATCAAGGAAGGCAATGCGGGCGCCCATACGCGCGTCGTGTCGCTGCATCTGCGCTATGGCATGATCATGTTCATCGCGTCGGAAGTGATGTTCTTCGTCGCCTGGTTCTGGGCCTTTTTCGATGCAAGCCTTTATGCCAACGAGGCAATCCAGGCGTCCCGAACACAGGTTCTCGGGGGACAATGGCCGCCAAAGGGCATCGAGGTTCTCGATCCATGGCATCTGCCGCTCTATAACACGATCATCCTGCTGCTGTCGGGCACCTGCGTCACCTGGGCTCACCACGCGCTGTTGCACAACGATCGCAAGGGCCTCGTCACCGGCCTGTCGCTGACAGTCGCACTCGGCGTGCTGTTCTCGTTCGTGCAGGCCTACGAATATGCCCACGCCCCGTTCGAATTCGCCAATTCGATCTATGGCGCCACGTTCTTCATGGCCACCGGCTTCCACGGTTTCCACGTTCTGGTCGGCACCATCTTCCTGCTGGTCTGCCTCATCAGAGCCATGAACGGCGGCTTCACCTCGGAAAAACACTTCGGCTTCGAAGCAGCCGCCTGGTACTGGCACTTCGTCGACGTCGTCTGGCTGTTCCTGTTCTTCTCCATCTACATCTGGGGCGGCTGGGGCGCACCGCTGGCGCATTGAGAACAAACGACACTTCGAAGGGCGGCCGATGCCGCCCTTTTTTGTTGCGAAAGTGTACCAAAATTGGTACAATGCGCCGTGATGACGGATTTGCCGAAAAAGATCGTCGGAAGGTTCTACGCGACCGCACACGGGCGCAGGCCGGTGCGCGATTGGCTGATGGATCTCACGAGAGAAGACAGGCGGCAGATCGGTATCGATATCCAAAGGGTCGAGTTTGGCTGGCCGTTGGGCATGCCCTATTGCCGCTCTCTCGGAAATGGACTGTGGGAAGTTCGGACCAACCTCTCCGGCGGGCGCATCGCACGGGTGATCTTTTTCATTCACGAGGGTGAGATGATCCTTCTCCACGGCTTTGAAAAGAAGACCCAGAAGACACCGGCTCAGGATCTTGACCTCGCGCTGGCACGAAAACGGGATGTGGAACTATGACGGAGCAAAAGGGCTATATCGACAGGACAGAGACTTTCGACGATTTCCTTGAAGCCGATGGCCTGCTGGAGGAAACCGAGACGATTGCCCTGAAACAGGTGATTGCCGACCAGTTACGGGCGGCCATGCAACAGGAAGGCCTCACGAAGACTGCTATGGCCGAGCGGATGAATTCCAGCCGTCAGCAGCTTGATCGATTGCTCGACCCGAACAATCCCTCGGTCACCCTTTTGACCTTGCGCCGTGCTGCGACAGCTGTCGGCCGCAATCTCCGTATCGAGCTGGTCTAGCATGCATCAGTTGACCGAGCGACAACCGGCCTCTTCAAGGCGCTCCCGCAGTCTTGTGCGCTCCATCGCCACGATCACCCTCATCCTCGCCTCGCTTGCCATCCTCCTTGCTCTCGGCACCTGGCAGATGGAACGCCTGCACTGGAAGGAAGGCCTGCTCGCCGATATCGCCGAGCGACGCAGCGCGGATCCTGTGCCGCTTGCAGACATCGAACGGCTCGCCGCAAGTGGCGGCGATATGGAATACCGCCGCGTCGCGCTGTCTGGCACATTCGACCACACGAAAGAGCGGCATTTCTTCGCCACGTTCCAGGGCCAGACCGGTTTTTACGTCTACACGCCGCTAATCCTTTCCGATGGCCGCGCAATCCTCGTCAATCGCGGTTTCATTCCCTACGAGATGAAACAGGTATCGACGCGCACGGCCGGCGAAGTCACGGGCGAGCAGCGGCTGACCGGCTATGCCCGCAGCCGTCTGGCGCAAAAGCCATCTTCTATCGTGCCCGACAACGATATCGCCAAGAACATCTTCTTTTGGAAGGATCTCGACGTCATGGCGTCGTCATCAGGTCTCGATCCGGCCAAAACCCTGCCGTTCTTTGTCGATGTGGATGCCCAGGTTCAAAATCCCGGCGGCTGGCCGAAGGGCGGCGTCACCCAGTTCTATCTCCCCAACAGCCATCTCCAATATGCCTTCACGTGGTACGGGCTCGCAGCGGCACTGGTGGCGGTCGTCATCGGCGCATGGTGGCGCCGTGCCAAGCCTGCGACGCCATAGCCGTCACTTTTTTCTTGGCGTCGCGAAGCGGGCTCGCCTATATGGGGGGCTGCAACGGCTTACGGAAGCGACATGAACATCCAGGTCACAAAACCGGCTCTCACGATCCGCCTCTGCGGTCCGCGCGGCTTTTGCGCCGGCGTCGATCGGGCAATCCAGATCGTCGTGCTGGCGCTGAAAGCCTATGGCGCGCCGGTCTATGTCCGCCACGAGATCGTCCACAATCGCTATGTCGTCGAAGGACTGGAAGCCAAGGGCGCCGTCTTCGTCGAGGAACTGGACGAGATCCCGGCCGAGCATCGCCAGCAGCCGGTCGTGTTTTCCGCCCATGGCGTGCCGAAATCGGTGCCCGAGGATGCGCAGGCCCGCAACCTGTTCTATCTCGATGCCACATGCCCGCTCGTCTCAAAAGTCCACAAGCAGGCGATGCGCCACCAGCGGCTTGGCCGCCATGTGGTGCTGATCGGCCATGCTGGACATCCGGAAGTGATCGGCACAATGGGCCAGTTGCCGGAAGGCACAGTCTCGCTCGTCGACACGATCGCCGATGCCGAAGCCTATATCCCCGCCGATCCTGACAATCTCGGTTACGTCACCCAGACGACGCTGTCGGTGGACGATACCGCGGGCGTCATCGCCAAGCTGCAGGAACGTTTTCCGAACCTGACGGCACCGGCCGCCGACAGTATCTGCTACGCCACCACCAACCGCCAGGAAGCGGTGAAAGAGGCAGCACCCGGCTGCGATCTCTTCATCGTGGTCGGCGCACCGAACTCGTCGAACTCCAAGCGTCTCGTCGAAGTCGCTCTGCGGGCCGGCGCCAGACGCTCGATCCTGGTGCAGCGCGCCTCCGAGCTGAACTGGGATGAGATCGGCCAGATCCAGACGCTCGGCCTATCCGCCGGCGCCTCTGCCCCGGAAGTCATCGTCGACGAAATCATCGAAGCCTTCAAGCAGAGGTTTTCGGCCGAAATCGAGCTTGCGATCACCGCCGAGGAAACCGAAAACTTCCTCGTCAACCGCGAACTCCGCTCCGTCCCCCTCACCATCGAAGACATGGCCTGGGTCAACGGCGAGCGCCCTCTCTCCGCTGGATGAACCGCTTCCGGCTCTAGCGAAGCACCGGCCAAGTCGGCGTGGACACTAGAAGCGGATCCTGATTGCGCCCTCAACAAGACACCAGACCATTACCGCTATAA
Organism: Rhizobium sp. Leaf306; assembly: GCF_001423425.1. GTDB lineage: Bacteria > Pseudomonadota > Alphaproteobacteria > Rhizobiales > Rhizobiaceae > Neorhizobium > Neorhizobium soli. The sequence goes on along the minus strand of NZ_LMNX01000001.1, from coordinate 560,033 downwards.
AGAATACCGATTTCCAGATATCGACCGCGTAATCTATCGGGAATTTTCCGGAGATAGGAACCGAGTTGATCCACATGATGAAAATCGGAGCGATGACGACCAGCCATCTCATCTCCGCGCGACGATCCTCATCACGCAAGCTTCCGACAAAAGGGCGGACTTTGGTCTTTACCAGCGTCAGATGAAAGTATGCGACGGCAGCAACAGCCATGCTGCCAAAGGCAGCAAATGCGGGGCCATAGCCAAGCACTCGAGCGCATATCGTTAGAAATTCTAGTCCGACTATTCCGATAAGATAGACGTTAGTCAGACCCGGGATCAACATCGAATCACTCGCCAATTTTTCCGATTTTAAGCAGTACCGGTCGATGGTTCGCTATATTGTTTGTCTACGCCAGCATTGTCGGCGTAAATTTTTCCCGACCTGAATTTGGGGATATGTCTGCAAAATGTCTGACACCGCATCTATCGATGGTTTCATCGGTACCGATAGCCGTTTTTGAGTTCACGGCCCGGATTGAAGCGATCTGCCGGGGCAGATTTTCATCAGGGCAAAGGCGACCATTCGACCCCTTTTGAGCCAACAGCAGGCTTCAATCTGGCCAGTAAACGCTCTAGGAAGAGATCCAGCGCAACGATCATCAGCGGGACGAAATCTTGGCCGTCTATACCGATATCACCGAAATCGACCTGAACCGGTTCCTGGCCGAATATAATGTCGGGGAGCTCACGTCCTACAAGGGCATTGCCGAGGGCGTCGAGAACTCGAATTTCCTGCTGCACACAACCCGCGAGCCGCTGATCCTGACGCTGTATGAAAAGCGCGTCGAGAAATCCGACCTGCCGTTCTTTCTGGGCCTGATGCAGCACCTGGCCGATCGGGGTCTGTCCTGCCCGCTGCCTTTGCCACGCCGCGACGGGCAGTTGCTAGGCGAACTCTCGACCCGGCCGGCGGCCCTCATCTCGTTTCTCGAGGGCATGTGGCTGAGACGGCCGGAGGCGAGGCACTGCCGCGAGGTCGGCAAGGCGCTGGCGCAGATGCATCTGGCCGGCGAAGGCTTCGAGATCAAGCGCCCCAACGCACTGTCGTTCGACGGCTGGAAGGTCCTGTGGGAGAAATCCGCAGACCGTGCCGATGAGGTCGAAACGGGGCTGCAGGACGAGATCACCTCGGAACTGGAATTTCTCGCCGCCCATTGGCCGAAGGATCTGCCGGCGGGTGTCATCCATGCGGATCTGTTTCAGGACAACGTCTTCTTCCTCGGCGACGAACTGTCGGGCCTGATCGACTTCTATTTCGCCTGCAACGACCTGCTCGCCTACGACGTATCCATCTGCCTCAATGCCTGGTGCTTCGAAGCGGACGGCAGCTATAACGTTGAGAAGGGTATGGCGATGCTGGAAGGATATCGCAGCGTCCGGCCACTGTCTGATGCGGAGATCGCCGCATTGCCGGTGCTTGCCCGCGGCTCGGCCCTGCGCTTCTTCCTCACCCGGCTCTATGACTGGCTGACGACGCCCGAGGGCGCGCTGGTGGTCAAGAAGGATCCGCTCGAATACCTCCACAAGCTGCGGTTCCACCGCGGCATTTCCTCTGCTGCAGATTATGGACTGACATCATGAAACAGGTCGACATTTTCACCGACGGCGCCTGTTCCGGCAATCCCGGCCCGGGCGGCTGGGGCGCTATCCTGCGTTACGGCGAAACCACCAAGGAACTGTCCGGCGGCGAGGCCAAAACGACCAACAACCGCATGGAACTCATGGCGGCCATCAGCGCCCTCAACGCGCTCAAGGACACGTGCGAGGTCGATCTTCACACCGACAGCAAATACGTGATGGACGGCATTTCCAAGTGGATCTTCGGCTGGAAGAAAAACGGCTGGAAGACGGCCGACAAGAAGCCGGTGAAGAACGGTGAACTGTGGCAGCAGCTCGATGTCGCCAACCAGCGCCACAAGGTCAAGTGGCACTGGGTCAAGGGCCATGCAGGCCATCCGGAAAACGAACGCGCCGACGAACTGGCCCGCACCGGCATGGCGCCGTTCAAGAGAAAGTAGCGGTTGCTCTTGAGGGTGGTTTGCAGCAAAGGTGCGAAGCGGTTTCCCGTCGGGCATAGCGTTGAAGCAGGCTCCACGACGATTTCGCGCCATACAGAACAGCCATAGGGTGGACCCACCGATGATCCTTCATTGCGTCTTCATGCGCTTCAAGACTGCATTGCAGCCGGCAGAGAAGCAGGAAATCTACGACGCCGTTCACGGCCTCAAAACGCTCATTCCCGGCATTGTCGATGTGAAGTCCGGCCCGAACGCCTCATCGGAAGGCCTGAACGGCGGCTTCCTCGACGGCTTCATCGTCACCTTCGACACGCTGGAAAGCCGTGACGCCTATCTCGTCCATCCCGACCATATTACCGTCGCCGAACGAATTGTCGCCGCATCCGATGGCGGCGTGTCGGGCCTGATGGTTTTCGATATGGCAGTGTAATGGTTCGAGGCGGGCTCTAGCCCCTCGCAGCGTCTCATGCGCAATGGGAATGAGGGGCATGAGCCCCTCAAACGATCTCATGGAATACTAATTGACTTAGAGGCGTTCCAGCATCGCGTCGGCACCCGAGACGGTGGCCTGGCCAGGGCTTTCCTCGATGTCGAGTGACTTCACCACACCGTCCTCGACCAGCATCGCGTAGCGCTTGGAGCGCACGCCAAGCCCGCCGGCGGAAAGATCGGCATCAAGGCCCATCGCCTTGGTAAAGGCACCGTCCCAGTCGGCCAGAAAATGGATCTTGTCCATGCCGCCGGTCTGCTGTGCCCAGGCGCCCATTACATGCCAGTCGTTGACGGCAACGACGGCGATGTCGTCGACACCCTTGGCAAGCAGCGCGTCGCGATTGTCGAGATAGCCGGGCAGGTGGTTCAGTGTGCAGGTGGGCGTGAAGGCGCCGGGTACCGCAAACAGCACGACTTTCTTGCCGGCAAACAGCGCGTCCGTCGAGATCTCGACCGGGCCGTCAGCAGTCTTTTCCTTGAAGGTGGCACTGGGTAGTTTTTCACCGATAGCGATGGTCATGGGATCTCCTGTTGGCTTGAAGTTTGCCGTTCGGCGGAACTATAGGTCGCGGTCGGCAAGAGGCAAGCGAAGACGGGAGGAGGTTCAGTCGAAAACGATGGACGTCTCCATGGACCGACTGCCGCTGGTCGCCAGAATGCCCCACCGTTTGCCGCTGATGTCGTAATTGTCAGGCAATTTTCCCACCGGCATATCCAGCGTATAGGCATGACCCTGCCGCTTCGCATCGACGCTTTCAAATAGCACATGCCCCTCGGGACCGGTCACCACCACCTGCGGCGGCGCGGTCGCACTGTCCGGCAGCCGCAGCGTCAGCCGTAGAACCTTCCCGCCCTTCACCATCGCATAATCAGTCACGGTGAAATCGTTGGCCGGAGGCGAGGGGAGTGCGGCGCTGGCGGCGTTGAGGATCATTGCCTCTTCCACCGGCGTGCCCCGGACCGCTTTCATCGGCAGAGAGAATTCGGCCTGGAAGGGTATGCAGATATTGCGGCAAATGCCGATAAACGCGGAAACGTCGATGCTTGCCGCCCCCAACGGCAAGACCTGTGAGGCTTGCCCCGCCTTGGTCGGCTTGTCGAGCTTCAGCGCAAACGGAAATGCCACGGCGCGATCATAGCCGATGTCGGTAACGTCACCGTTGGTGATCAGCTTTGGAACCGGATAGGACATCGTCTGGGAGGTGATCCCGCTTTCGCGCGAAAATGTCAGTTGCGGCGGAATGCCCGCTTCACCCGGCTCTTTCCAATAGGTGATCCAGCCATCCTTCGGCTCGATCTGCAGAGCCCCGCGCACGGTTCCATCGGGCTCTGGAGGCATGGTGACGATCCGCATGCGGCCGCCCTCGTTGGTGGCCCAGGGCGTCATTTCCGCCAGAGCATCGGCCGCCGGCGTCTGCAATCCAAGGCAGACGGCAGCACCAAGCAACAGGTTTGCGGTTGTGGTTCGAATTGGGGTCAGGCTCCTCATCGCTCAGGGATTAACCGTTAAATGTTGAACGAACCAGCAGCGCTTTCGAAAAACAGGATCATTTTCCGTTGATCGCCACGGTTCGTGCCCCATGTTTCAGGAACGCTGCTGTGAAGCAGCAGCCACGGCACGCTCTCACAACCAGGCGGGCCCGGCCTTCAAAGACAGTCAGTACAGACATTTCAAACGGCCGCAGTTTTGCTAGAATAGGTTTCAAAGCGCTGCAGGTGGAGGCATGATGGCTTTTTCGCTTCTCTCGGGTGCTCAGGACGACGGCGGCAAGGGCGGTCGCGAACGCGGCTTTCTTGACGGACAGTTCCTGATTGCGATGCCGAGTATGCAGGATACCAATTTTTCCCGCACGGTCATCTATGTCTGCGCCCATTCTCCGGCCGGCGCCATGGGGTTTATCATCAACCGCTCCCAGGAAATTTCCTTCACGGAAGTGTTGCGGCACCTCAAGCTCTTGGACGAGCACGAGATCATTGCCCTCCCGCACGAATGCCGTGAGTTCCCGATCCTGTCTGGAGGTCCGGTGGAAACCGGTCGCGGCTTCGTGCTGCATTCCGACGACTTCTCGAGCGAGTCCTCCATTCCCGTCAGCGACGATATCTCGCTCACCGCCACGCTCGATATCATCCGCGCCATCTGTGACGGCAGGGGGCCATCACGCGCTACCATGCTGCTCGGTTACGCAGGCTGGGGTGCAGGACAGTTGGAGCGGGAGATTTCCAGCAACGGCTGGCTGAACTGCCCGGCCAGCGAAGATCTGATCTTCGGTACGACGCTGGAAGACAAGTACGAGCGCGCGCTCGCCTCGATGGGCGTGACGCCCGCAATGCTGTCCTCCGACGCCGGCCACGCCTGAATTTCTGAAATTCTTGAGCGATGCCGGAACGAACTGCCAAGGCTCGGAGTTCTCCTATTGCAAGACATCGAAAACGATGCCGCTAAGCTCAAGGAGAAACACTATGGGTAGCACCAGCGATAAAATTTCCGGAATGGGCAATGAAGTCTCCGGTAAGGTCAAGCAGGCTGTCGGCGACATGACCGACAACCACGAGCTGGAAGCCAAGGGCGCTGCCCAGGAAGCCAAGGGCGAAGCCCAGCAGGCCAAGGGCAAGATCAAGGAAGCCGGCAAGGACATCGTTGATCGCGCCTAAGCGATCCGAATCCGCCAAATCCAGAAACCTGTTCCGGTCCTACCGGGGCAGGTTTTTTATCATCCAGAATTCAGTTCACCCCAACTTCCACTTCGTCTAGCGGATCTGTCCATGCGCCTCTTCGACTGCGATCACTGCGGCCAACCGGTTTATTTCGACAATCGCAACTGCGTCCACTGCGGTTACAAACTGGCTTTCGTTCCGGAAAAGCTCGCCATCATGGCTCTGGAGCAGGACGAGATGGTTGCGGGTCCCGACGCCCCCGTGGCGGATCCGACCTGGCACCTGTTCGGTGACCTCGACAGCAAGGTGAGGCTCTGTGCCAACAGCAGCCTGGATATCTGCAACTGGACGGTCGTTGCCGAGGACCCGAACCCGTTTTGCCCGGCTTGCCGGCACAACCGCCTGGTGCCTGACGCCTCGACCGAGGAGGGGCTGGACCAGTGGCGCCGCATCAGCCAGGCGCAGCGCCATCTGTTCTATTCGCTGATGAAATGGAACCTGCCGCGCACCAACCGCGAAGAAGATCCGCAGGGCGGCCTCGTCTTCGATTTCCTGATCGACGAGATCCAGCCGGATGGAACGGTGAAGCCCGCCATGACCGGCCACGAAGACGGCCTCATCGCCATCCGCGCTGCCGAAGCCGACGACGCGACGCGCGAGCAGATCCGAATATCCATGAACGAGCCTTATCGCACGATGCTTGGCCATTTCCGCCACGAGACCGGCCACTACATCTGGGACAAGCTAATCCGCGACGGCGGCAGGACCGATGCATTCCGCGCCGTGTTCGGCGACGAGACGATGGATTATGCCGACGCGTTGCGCCGCAACTACGAAGAAGGCCCGCCGGTTGGCTGGCAACAGTCCTATATCAGCACCTATGCGAGCTCGCATCCGTGGGAGGATTTTGCCGAAACCTTCGCCCACTACATCCATATCGTCGATACGCTGGAAATGGCACGCGCCTACGGCCTGTCGATCGATCCGAGACGCCACGGCGAACTGGCGGCAGAAGTTGCGTTCCAGCCCTACGAGGCAGCGAGCGCCGAGCAGCTCGTTCGGGCGTGGATTCCGTTCAGCATGGCATTGAACAGCATCCACCGCGCCATGGGTGTGCCGGATCTCTATCCGTTCATCCTCGCCCCGGCGGTCACCACAAAGCTGCAGTTCATCCACGACATGATCCAGGAAAACCGCCGTCAGCATCCGGGCGCGACTTGGGAAGCCATGAGCGGCGCCGCGATGGCAACGGCTGTATGATCAGGCTCTATTCACGCGGACGGGCCTGACATCAGGCCTGTCAGGCTGCTCGAAACACTGGTGAGGCTTGGTTGACGAGAGCGATAGCCGGTCTCCCTCATCCTCGCCACAAGGCAAGATGAGGAAGTCGGAACTCAAGCCCGTTTCGTCAGCGGAAACCGTTCTTTCAGCAGTCGGCCAATCGCATCCGTCGTCGCCGGCGGGCCGAACAGGTAGCTCTGGCCGAAATGGCAGCCCATCTTGGCAAGTTCCGCCGCGTCTTCGTCGGTCTGGATGCCCTCAGCCACCACGTCCATCTCGAGCGCCCGCGCCATGGCGATGACCGAGCGCAGAAGCACTGCGCGCTTGTCGGTGGCATCGCGCACCAACGACTGGTCGAGCTTGATCGTGTCGAACGGGAACTGCGTAAGATAGCCGAGCGAAGAGTATCCGGTACCGAAGTCGTCGAGCGCGAGGCTGAGGCCGGTCTCTTTGAGCTTGGCCAGAACAAGACGCGCCTGCTCCGGGTTCTCCATCATCAGCGACTCCGTCAGCTCCAGCTTGAGCTGGCCCGGTGCCACCTGCGTCCTCTGCAGCAATGCCCGGACGTCATTGTAGAGATCGGCGTTCAGGAGCTGCGCACTCGAGACGTTGACGGATACGAAGATCGGCAGCGAACCGGTTTGTGCCTGCCAGGACGTGAGGTCTGAGGCCGCCCGTTCCATCGCAAAGAGGCCGAGAGGGCCGATCAGGTCCGACATTTCGGCGATCGGAATGAATTCGGAGGGCGGAATGCTGCCGCGTTTGGGATGTTCCCAACGCATCAGCGCTTCGAAGCCGGCAATCTCGCCATCCACAAGCCTGATGATCGGCTGATAGGCGAGTGTCAGTTCGCGTCGCTCGATGGCGCGGCGAAGGTCAGTTTCGATCTGCAGACGATCTGTACCGGTCGAGCGGAATGCCGGACGGAACGGTTCGACGCGATTGCCGCCGGCGCGCTTGGCCCGGTACATCGCCAGTTCCGCATCGGCGAGAAGTCCCGGGGCGCTTTCCTGCTGATCTACCCAGGAGGCTAGGCCGATCGAGGCGGTGAGCACGATCTCGCGGTTGGCAAAGTTGATCGGCACCATGATTGCCTTGGACACCGCATCGGCGAAATCCGCGACCTTGCCCGGGTCCCGCTCGGACACAAGGATGAGGCCGAACTGGTCGCCGGCAAGCCGTGCCAGCGTATCCTGAGGCTTCAAGAGACGACGCAGACGCCGCGTCAGCGCGATCAGAATGTTGTCGCCCGCGGCAATTCCGAGCGAGTCGTTGACCTGCTTGTAGCGGTCGATGTCGATCGCCATGACGGTTGGGCGCAGATGCCCGTCGCCGGGTGCCAGCGTCAGTACCGATTGCAGACGGTCGAGGAACACCTGGCGGTTCGGCAACCCGGTCAGGTTGTCATGCATCGCGTCCTGCAGCAGACGCTCGATCGAGTTCTTCTGCTCGGTCACATCGATGACGGTGCCGACGCAGCGGATGATTTCGCCGTTTGAGCCGAGCACCGGCCGTGCGCGGATCTGCAGCCAGTGAAAATGCCCATCTTCGGCACGGATCCGGAACTCGTGGTTCAGGCGCCCGCGGCGATGTTCCAGCAGCACGTCGAGCGTGGCGCGGAAACGATCGCGGTCATCGGGGTGAAGACGCGGCAGCCAGTTGCGCACCGGTCCGTGCATGGAGCCTTGCTCAAGGCCGAGCCGCGTCGAGATATCGGGCGTGGTCACCACGCGGTCGCGCGCCACGTCCCAGTCCCAGACGGTGTCGCCAGATCCGGTCAGCGCCAGCGATTGCCGCTCCAGATCGGAAAACAGTCCCTGCTGGTAAGCGCCACCGGCAAAGGCGTGCTGCATCACGGTGAAGCCGATCAGGAGAACGATCAGAACCAGTCCGCCGCCAAGCGCCGGCTGCACGATGTCGTTGTCCAGCTGGCCGGTGACCGTCAGCCATCCGCCGAACAGCCAGACCAGCAGCAGCGCCCAGGTCGGCACCAGAAGAATGGCGCGGTCATAGCGATTGAAGCCGAGATAGACGATCAGGAGGATGCCGACATTGCCCGTCAGCGCAAAGGACAGGCGGGCGATACCCGATGCGACGGACGGATCGTAGATCGCCACGCCGCCGAGGAGCACGAGACCCGCGACCCAGGCAAGCGTCGCATAGCCCAGATGCACGTGCCAGCGGTTGAGATTGAGATAGGTGAACAGAAAGATCACGAGCGACGAGGCAAGCGCCACTTCGGCTGCGGCGCGCCATATTCGCTCGTCCGACGATGTGACGCTGATCAGCTTATCGAGAAACCCGAAGTCGACGCAGATATAGGCAAGCACCGCCCAGGCAAGTGCCGCCGCCGCCGGCAGCATGGAGGTTCCCTTGACCACGAACAGGATCGTCAAAAACACCGCAAGCAGGCCGGCAATGCCGAGCACGATGCCCTTGTAGAGCGTGAACGAGTTGACCGAATCCTTGTAGGCGTCCGGTTGCCACAGATAGATCTGCGGCAGCGACGGCGTCGAGAGCTCGGCAACGAAGGTGATGGTCGCGCCCGGATTGAGCGTGATGCGAAACACGTCGGCATCGGGGCTGGCAATGCGGTCGAGCGCAAACCCTTCCGATGGCGTGATCGAGATGATGCGCTGCGAGCCGAGATCCGGCCAGAAAACCTTGGAATTCACCAGCCGGAAATGCGGCGCGACGATTACCCGCTCCAGCTGCTCCTCGGAAACGTTGGAAAGCGCAAACACCGCCCAGTCGCCCTGGTGCGACGGCGAAGATGCGCGCACCTCGATGCGGCGACGGATACCGTCGGCAGCAGCGGCCGTGGAAACCTGAAAGGCCTCGCCCTGGTTGGCGTAGATGTCGGTCGTGCGGGTCAGGTCGAGCGCGGTGTCGTCGCGCGAGATTTTCACCGGCTCGGCCGCCTGTGCAAACGTCGCCGCCGCAAGAAACATCAAGACAGCGGAAACAATTCCGAGAACCGACGGCAGGCGCGGCATGGCCGAGAAACTCATGTGACGCAGCATCATGTGTTCAGCATTTTCGCAAATTCACCATCTTCTGGCAGTCGGGAGAAAATCACGTGGTCGCGCCACTCGCCATTGATCTTGAGATATTTCCGCAAAAGACCTTCCCGCTCGAATCCGGCCTTTTCGAGAAGCCGGATGCTTTTCCAATTGTCCGGAATACAGGCTGCCTCGATCCGGTGCAACTGAAGTCCGCCGTAGATGTAGGGGATAGCCATCTCCAATGCGGCCAACATATGGCCTTGGCCCGAATGTTTCTCGCCCATCCAGTAGCCGACCATGCAGCTCTGCGACGCGCCGCGGCGGATATGGCCGATCGTCAGGCCCCCCAAAAGCTCCATCGTGTCGCGGCGGAAAAGCAGCATCGGCATGGCAACGCCTGACGCATGTTCCTGGGTGGCGCGCACCACGCGAGCGCGAAACGCCGATTCCGTCAGCTCGTCAGGGCGCCAGGTCGGCTCCCACGGCTGCAGGAACGCCCGGCTTTGCGACCGCAGCGTCATCCAGGCCTTGTAGTCGGCATAAAGCGGCAGGCGCATGATGTGGCGCTCGCCTGAGATCTCCGGTGTGTCCGGATGTCGCGATAGGAACCGAAACACGGACTTGGCCATGGTGCTTGTGTGCTCCGGGCAGGGCAGGCGGCTTGATCAGCCGGCCGCCTTTTTGGTTGTCACGCCTGGTGAGGAAAGCGACGCCGCGATCTCTTCCATCGACGGCAGTTGTGCGATCGGACCGACCGCCGAAAGCGTAGGCACCGTGTCGAAGAACAGACGTCCGGCAAGATCGGTCAGCCGCTGGGTCGTGATCCCCTCCAGGCGCTCCATCATCTCGTCATTGGGGATCGGCTTGCCGTAGAGCATCATCTGGCGGGCGATCTGGCCGGCGCGGGCGGCAGGGCTTTCCTGGCCCATCAGAAGCTGGGCACGGATCTGCGCACGTGCCCGGTCGATTTCCGCCTGATGGATCGTCTCGGACGCCTTGCGCAGCTCTTCGACGACGACAGGCACGAGGTTCGGCAACTCGTCGCCGTTGGTCGCCGCATGGACGCCGAAAATGCCCGTATCGGAAAAGCCCCAATGGAATGCATAAACCGAATAGCAAAGGCCCCGACGCTCGCGCACTTCCTGGAACAGCCGCGAGGACATGCCGCCGCCGAGGATGTTGGCGAGAATCTGCGAGCAGTAGAAGTCCCGCTGGTGATAGGCCTTGCCCTCGAAGCCGATCAGCAGCTGGGCATCCATCAGGTCGCGGTCTTCGCGGGTGTCGCCGCCGATATAATGGGCGGGCTCGAGAACGGGCGTCGCACTCGGCATGGTCGGCAGGCTTGCGAACCGCTCCTCGACCTGCTTGCAGAACACCTGGTGGTCGACAGCGCCGGCCGCGACGATGAACATCCGGTCGGTCGTATAATTGCGCGAGAGATAGCCGCGGATCTGCGGCGGCGTGAACCCTTTTACCGTCTCCGGCGTGCCGAGAATGGCGCGCCCGATCGTCTGGCCGCGATAGGCGACTTCGGAAAAGCGGTCGAACACCACGTCGTCGGGCGTGTCGTTGGCCGCGCCGATTTCCTGCAGGATGACGTGCTTTTCGCGGCGCAGCTCTTCCTCGTCGAATTCCGATTCCGTCAGGATATCGGCAAGGATATCGACCGCGAGCGGCACGTGGTCCTTGAGCACCCTTGCGTAATAGGATGTGGTTTCGGTCGAAGTCGCGGCATTGAGTTCGCCGCCGACATCCTCGATCTGCTCGGCGATATCGCGGGCACTGCGCCTCGCTGTGCCCTTGAACGCCATGTGCTCGAGAAGATGCGCGATGCCGTGCTCGTTCTCGGTCTCGTTGCGGGCTCCGGACTTGATCCACACACCGAGCGCGACGCTCTCCAGGTGTGGCATGGTCTCGGTCACGACTGTGAGCCCGGAGGGGAGCCGGGTGATTTCAACATTCATATTCACGTCTTCGCGTCTTTCCGGCACTGCCGATAACTGGCTCAATTGGCCCGTGCGTGGTCGCCGATGAATGTTTCAACGGCCTTCAGCTCGGCGTCCAGCGTATCGAAGCGCTCCTCCCTGTGCATCAGATCAGCGAGCCATGATGGAAGTGCCGGATCAATTCCGCAAGCGGATTTTACCGCCGCCGGGAATTTGGCGGGGTGGGCCGTGGCCAATGTCACCATCGGGCTGCCGGGTCGCGCGTTCTTCTGAGCCACGAAAACACCGGTCGCTGTATGCGGGTCGAGCAGGTAGCCGGTGGCTTCAAGCGTCTCGCGGATTGTCTCGGCAACCTGCTCCTGCGTGGCGCGGCCGGCGCGGAATTCGCGCTTGATCGCCTTCAGCGCTTCCGGCTTGATTTCGAACGCACCCGATTGCTTCAGGCTCGCCATGGATGAGCGCACGGCGCTCGGATCGCGGCCATAGGCTTCAAACAGAAGCCGCTCGAAATTCGACGAGATCTGGATATCCATCGACGGCGACGTGGTCGCCATCACCCCCTGCATCTCGTAGCGCCCGGTCTTCAGCGTGCGGGCAAGAATGTCGTTGTCATTGGTGGCGATCACCAGCCGGTCGATCGGCAGGCCCATTTTCTTGGCCACGTAGCCTGCAAAAATATCGCCGAAATTGCCTGTCGGCACCGTGAACGATACCTTGCGATCCGGTCCGCCGAGCGAAACAGCAGCTGTAAAGTAATAGACCACCTGCGCCATGATGCGGGCCCAGTTGATCGAGTTGACGCCCGAAAGCTTCACCCGGTCGCGGAAGGCGACATCGTTGAACATCTCTTTCACGATGTTCTGGCAGTCGTCGAAATTGCCCTTGAGCGCCACCGCATGCACGTTGGATGCGGTCGACGAGGTCATCTGGCGCTGCTGCACCGGCGATACCTTGCCTTCGGGAAAGAGGATGAAGATGTCGGTCCGGTCGCGCCCGGCAAAGGCATCGATCGCCGCACCGCCCGTATCGCCCGATGTCGCGCCGACGATCGTCGCGCGCTCGCCGCGCTCGGCCAGAACATGATCCATCAGCCGCGCCAGCAGCTGCATCGCCACATCCTTGAAGGCAAGCGTCGTGCCGTGGAAAAGCTCGAGAACGAAATCGTTCGGGCCGGTCTGCACGAGCGGTACGACCGCCGGATGACGGAAGGTCGCATAGGCCTCGTTGATCATGGTCTTCAGCTTGTCGTCCGGAATTTCCCCGTCGACAAAATGCTTGAGGATCTCGAAAGCCACTTCCGCATAGGACTTTCCGCGCAGATTGCGGATGTCCCGCTTGGACAGCTGCGGCCAGTGGCGCGGCAGGTAAAGACCACCGTCGCGGGCAAGGCCGGCCAGCAGTGCATCACGAAAGCCGAGAGCGGGCGCTTCGCCCCGGGTAGAAATGTAGTCCACGACCGATAATCCCCAATCGATTTTTATTCGCGCCGCTGGTATAGACGATTGAAATCTGCGGTGAAAGACTGGAAAACGGCGCTGCGTTACGCCATGAGCATGTTTGGCGCGGCAAGCCGGTCAAAAGGGATGGAACAAGGTTGAGTATTGTGTTTGGCAAGATTTCCCATGGTCTCGTAACGGTATCCCTCCTGACGGCGCTCGCCGGCTGCAACTCGTCCTCTCCGGCGGGTGGCCTTGCGCCGACGGCACAGGCTGAAACCCCGGCGGTGGTGCAGGCCTATTGCCCGCAGGTCGTTCTGCGCGAACAGACGGCGATACGCCAGGAATACGCACGCGGCGGTCAGGATGATCCGCAGAAGCTCGTCTACCAGGCATCGCTGGCCGACGCGACGCGTCAGTGCACGGCAAACGAAACGACGATGACCATCAATGTCGTCGTCCAGGGCCGCCTCGTCGACGGACCTGTCGGTGCGCCGGGCCGCGTTACTTTGCCGATCCTGGTCGAGGTCGTCGATGGCGACAACACGATCTACTCGCAAAAGGTCGCCTATCCGGTCGATCTTCCGGCCGGCGGCACGCAGTTCATCTTCCAGAAGGCGGATGTGCAGATCCCGAACGCGCAGGGCGGCGCATCGCGCTTCACCCGCGTCCGCGTCGGTTTCGACAATGGCGCACCCGGCAAGAAGCCCGCACGCCGCAGCTAAGCCTGCGGCCACTCCGGTCGGGCGCTGACGGCGCCCGTTTAATCTTCGGTTAACCATAAATCCGTACCCAGTATGTGAAGATCGTCAAGGGCGCGTCGCCCGCGACCATTCGAGACAGGGTTTGGGATGATTGCTCCAGCTATCGTGGCGGACGCGAAGCGGCGTCTGCGGCTTTGCACCGCTATCGTCACGCTGGCAGCGCTTGCGCCCGGTGGCGCATCGGCGCAATCGGTCTGGATCGGAGCCTCCGACAACGATTTCGCAAACGGCGCAAACTGGACAACGGCCCCGGATGCCCCAGGCCCATCGGACGCAGCCTCGATCGGCTCCGGCGCGCCGACGGTCGCAACAGACACGGCCGTCGATACGCTCGCTGTGTCCGGCGGCACGCTTCATGTCGATGCGGATCTGACAGCTGATGGCGGCACGACGCTGTTCGACATGGGCCGCATCGAGATCTCGCAAAGCGGCACACTTTCATCAGACGTCACGATGTCATCAGGTTCTCTTTCCAACTCGGGCACGCTCAACGGCGACCTTGCATCTTCGGGTGGCGAGATCGTCAACGACGGCACGATCGACGGCAAAACGACGCTGTCCGGTGATGCGCAGATGACCAACAATTTCGTCGTCACCGATGTCGATGTCGAAGCGACGGCCCGGTTCGTCAACAATTCCGGCGCAACGGCCGGTGCCGTCACCAATGCGGGCACCACCTCCAACGCCGGAACGATCGCGTCGCTCACCAATACCGGCGGATCCTTCACCAACAACGACGGCGGCACGGTCACCGGCGATACGGTGGTCTCGGGTGGCACCGTCACCAACAACTTCGTCGTCACCGACGTCGATGTCGCTGAAACAGCCAGTTTCGTCAACAATACAGGCGCTTCGGCGGCAGCCGTCACCAACGCGGGCACGGCGTCCAATGCCGGCACTGTGGCATCGCTTGCCAATACCGGCGGCAGCTTTACCAATAACGGCACCATTTCAGGCGCAACCTCAGTCGAGGGCGGCACGCTCACCAATAATTTTGTGGTGACGACGGTCGATGTCGCGGCGGCCGCGATCTTCGTCAACAACTCAGGTGCCACGGCCGGCGACGTCTCCAACTCGGGCAATGCCTCGAACGCCGGCGCGATCGCCTCGCTGACCAATAGCGGCGGCACCTTCACCAACAATGACGGCGGCGAAATCACCGGAAGCACCACCGTGACAGGCGGCACGGTCACCAACAATTTCGTCGTCACCGACGTGGATGTCGCGGCTTCCGGCAGCTTCGTCAACAATTCAGGCGCGGCCGCCGGCGATGTCACAAACGCCGGGACCTCATCCAACGACGGCACCATCGCCTCGCTCACCAATACCGGTGGCAGCTTTTCCAACACCGGCCAGATCAGCGGCGATGCGACGGTGACAGGAGGATTGCTCGTCAATGACGGCACGATCGGCGGCGCGATCGACATCGGCACGGATGGCATGCTGTCAGGCACAGGCGAGATCGGTGGCCTCACCGTCGGGTCAGGCGGCACGCTGTCGCCCGGCCCGGGTATCGCAACGCTTGCCGTCAACGGCGACGTCACCTTCGAGACCGGCTCGACCTATCAGGTGGAAACGGAAGCCGACGGCACGTCCGACAGCCTAGCCGCCACCGGGTCCGTCACGATCGAAGGCGGCACGGTCCAGGTTCTCGCAGGCAGCGGCACCTATTCACCTGCTACGGCCTACACGATCATCACAGGCGAAAGCGTTACCGGTGCCTTCGACGACGTCACCAGCGATCTCGCCTTCCTGTCGCCCATCCTTGCCTATGGCGCCGACGAGATGACGCTGAGCCTTTACCGCAACGATGTCGATTTCGCCGATGTCGCGAACACCGCCAACACGCGCGCAACCGCTACAGCCGTCCAATCGCTCGGAACTGAAAACGACGTTTTCCTCGGCGTTCTCCAGCAAAACGCCGATGGCGCTCGCGATGCCTTCTCGCAGCTCAGCGGCGAGAGCCATGCCTCGTTGAAAACCCAGCTTCTAAGCGACAGCCGGCTCATTCGGGACGCCATCGTCGACCGCGTCAACGGTGCAGTCCCGATCCGCTCATCGGCCGATGGTGCGACCAGCTTCTGGGCAACCGGCATCGCAGCAACTGGGCAATTGCGCAGCGACGGCAACGCGGCCGGCATCGACAGCCATGCGGCGGGGTTGATCGCGGGCTTCGACGGGCAGGCATCCGATCACTGGCGGCTCGGCGGATTGTTCGGCTACAGCAATGCTTCCGCTGGCAGCGAGGCGGACTGGGAAAGCTATCATGCCGGGCTCTACGCCGCCGCAGAATGGGGTGACGTTGCCCTCACATCCGGCGCGGTCTATTCGGAAAACCGGATCTCCACGTCGCGCAGCGTCGACTTCGGCACGTTCACCGACGATCTTCAAGCCGATTACAGAGGCGCCACCCGCCAGCTGTTCACAGACCTGTCCTGGAAGACAACGTCCGGTCCCGTGACGCTGCAGCCCTTCGCTAGCCTCGCCTATATCAATCTCGACACCGATGGTTTTCGCGAAAAGGGCGGGGCGGCCGCTCTGACCGGCAATGGCGAAACCGACAATATCGCCCTTTCCACATTCGGCCTTCGCTGGTCGGCGCAAATGCCGGTCGAGGACCTGCCGCTCACCGTCTCCGGCATGCTCGGCTGGCGTCATGCAATGGGCGACCTGACGCCCGCATCCCGGCTCGCCTTTGCCAGCGGCGGCAGTCCGTTCATGCTGGAAGGCGTGGCTTTGCCGCGTGACACGGCCGTCGTCGAAGCCTCCGTCACGGCGCAGGTCTCAAAATCTGCGCGGCTGAAGCTCAGCTATTCCGGCGAATTTGCCCATTCGCTGACGAGCCATGCCGCCAGCGCCAGCCTCGCAGTGCAGTTCTAGATTAGATCCCGCCCCATTCACCGAGTGCGGCAATCACCGCCGGCAGGTCGCTCATCCGCGAAATCACCGTTTCGGCACCGGCATCCGTCAGCCGGTCGGCATGGCTCGGATACGTATGCGAGGCGCCGGTAAAGCCCACCACCCGCATGCCGGCCGTGCGTGCGCCATGGACGCCATGGGTGGAATCCTCGATCACCAGGCACCTGTCAGGCTCGACGCCGAACTGCTTTGCCCCGTGCAGAAAAATATCCGGCTTCGGCTTCACCAGGTCGGGACCGAGGTCCTTGGCGGAATAGATATGGTTTTCGAAATAGGGCTTCAGCCCCACCTTGGTCAGCATCATGTCCAGACGCTGGCTGGACGAATTCGAGCAGATGCAGCGCTGCGTGGTCAGCCGCGCCAGCGCGAACTTAACGCCGTCGATGATCTTGACGCTGCGTTCCAGCCGCTGGTCGAGCAGCTTTTCCGATTTGTCGAGCAGCGACGCCGACAGCGGAATATCCGCTTCCTGTTCGACCTGCAGAAGAATGTTCTTCCAGGTCATGCCGGCGAAGCGCTCGCCCATTTCCTCGACGCTGATCGGATAGCCCGCTTCCGTCAGCAGCCGGGATTCGACCTGTGCCGCGATGATTTCGGAATCGACGAGCACGCCGTCGCAATCGAAGATGATGAGGTCGAAGCCGCTCATGATGGATACTCTTTGATGAAAGAAGGTGAGGGCGATCTACACGAGGGCAGCGCCGGAAACAATGCGGAGGGCGATTTCCTCTACCGGCAAAGCGGCGACAACACGGCGCGCCTCAGAAACCGTAGCGCGCCTCGGCAAGATCGATCTCGCGAACGAGCTTTCGTGCGATTTCCTCGGAGATCTTGCGCCGGCGGCCAAGCCGGAACAGCTCGTCGCGTTCGGCACGCAGCGCCGCAAGCCTGAACCGCTTGTCGACCTCCTCCATCTTGCGCAACAGCTCTGCCTCATCTCCGAGCTTGGAACGGCCCTCGATCCGCTGCCGGTAGAGTTCCATCAGCCGCGTGCCGACCTCGCCGTAAAGATCGGCATCGGTCCGGCCTTCGCTCATCGCATGCTGCAATTTCTCGATCATTCGGATCGCCGCCTCTGCCGCCGCGATCCGGGCAATATCCTCTTCCTGGAGGTGGTCAGGTTCCGGCGGCAGTTCGAGGTTCTGGAGGAGATACGGAAGACCGATGCTGGCCGCCGTCAGCGACAGGATGATCACCCCGGCTGCCAGGAATATCACCAGATCGCGCGCCGGAAACGATGTGCCGTCGTTCATGGCAAGCGGCAGGGTAAGGATACCCGCAAGCGTGATTGCACCGCGCACGCCGGCAAGCGACATCGCAGCCAGAAGCCGCCAGTGCGGCTTGCGGATCGCCTCTCCGCGACGCGCGGCGCGATACAGGGTAAAGCGCAAGGATACCCACACCCAGGCAAAGCGCAGGGCCGCGAGTGCGGTGGTGATGACCGCCACATAGGCGATCAGCCAGATCGGGTGGAGGTGGCCCGTTTCCGTCACGATCCGGGCGGCGCCCGAGACGATGCCCGGCATCTGTTCGCCCAGCAGCACGAAGATAATGCCGTTCAGCGCAAACTGCACCGTATCCCAAACCGCGTAGCGCCGCATACGGGTGGCAGCCATCGTCTGGCCGCGCAACTCGGCAAAGCTCATGGTGATACCGGCCGAAACGGCTGCCAGAATACCGGAGCAATGGAGGTGTTCGGCCAGAAGATAGGCGCCGAACGGAATGAGCAGGCTGATCAGGATCTGCGCACCGGGTTCTTCGCCCAGCTTGCGCGACACGTAATACTTCGCCTTCATGACCACGAATGTGGTGCCAAAGCCGATCAGGATGCCGCCGATCGCCACCCACAGGAACGTACCCACCGCATCCGCCAGCGAGAACACGCCAGTCAGCACGGCGGCCACCGCAAACTGCATGCAGACAAGGCCGGACGCATCGTTGAGCAGCGATTCGCCTTCCAGAATATGCATCAGGCGCCCCGGGATCGGCACCCGCGCGGCAATCGCCGAGACGGCGATCGGATCGGTCGGCGAGAGAATGGCGGCGAGCGCGAATGCGACCGCAAGCGGTATCGCCGGGATCATCCAGTGGACCAGAAAGCCGATCAGGATCACCGTGAAGATGACAAGCCCAAGCGCCAGCTCCAGGATCACCGCCTTGTCGCGGAACAGCCCTTCCTTGGGAATGCGCCAGCCATCGAGAAACAGCAGCGGCGGCAGAAACAGCAGAAAGAAGAAATGCGGATCGAGCTGCACGGCCGATCCGGTCACGCCGGCGATCGCGGCCCCGAGCGCGATCTGCACCAGCGGCAGCGGAATGCCCACAGGCGAAAGCCTTGCCAGCGTACCGCTCAGAACCACGGCGAGAAGCAGGACCAGGGCAATGGTGATGCTTTCCATGGTGTCGCTCCTATCCGTTCCGGTTCCGGCCTGAATAGGAAATGGGAATGGATGAGGCAAGAGCCGGGAAGGGTGGTGCGACCTTTAGGACCGGCTCAGCCGTTCTTGTAGGGCCAGCATCGCGGAGTTGAGCGGCGGCAGGTCATGCGCGATGACGTCCCAGATAAATTCGTCCATCAGAACACCTGCGTTGCAGAAAGTTCTATCCGATCTTTCAGGATCGGATGAAGGCTGTCCCGCGTCGTGACGTCTACAGGCACGACAAGTTCATCCTCGAGAAACAGCTTGATCCCGACAAGATCGAGCAGAGAGAACTTCTTGCTCTCGTCATAATCGATAAACAGATCGAGATCGCTGTCGGGTCCGGCTTCGTCGCGGGCAACCGAGCCGAACAGATAAAGCGAGGTCGCGCCGAGCGCCCTGATCGCGTCGGCCTGCCGTCTCAGCTTCTCGATCGCCTCTGCTTTTTTCATGAGTTGTAGCCTAGCGCATCTTCGCGCCGCTTCCCATCATTTTGCTTTTTTCCAGAAACAGGCCACCGGCTTCAGTCTTTGGTAACCAAAATGAGTAACCATAACAGTCAGTAAATTCGTATCCAGTACAGCGTAGCGAGTGTCTCATGGCCGCAGTCCTTCCTTTGATCGACCTCCAGAAACAGGCCCGTCCTCACGCCTGGATGAACTCCATCATCAAGGGCGATTGCGTGGCAGCCCTCGAGGCGCTGCCGGATAAATCGGTGGATGCGATCTTTGCCGATCCGCCATACAACCTGCAGCTCGGCGGCGCCCTGCATCGCCCCGACCAGAGCCTGGTCGATGCCGTCGATGACGACTGGGACCAGTTCGCCTCCTTCCAGGTCTATGATGCCTTCACCCGCGCCTGGCTGCTTGCCTGCCGCCGCGTGCTCAAGCCGAACGGCACGATCTGGGTGATCGGTTCCTACCACAACATCTTTCGCGTCGGCGCGATCATGCAGGACCTCAATTTCTGGCTCCTCAACGATATCGTCTGGCGCAAGACCAACCCGATGCCGAACTTCAAGGGCCGCCGGTTCCAGAACGCCCACGAAACGATGATCTGGGCCAGCCGCGATGCCAAGGCCAAGGGCTACACCTTCAATTACGAAGCGCTCAAAGCCTCCAACGACGACGTGCAGATGCGCTCCGACTGGCTGTTCCCGATCTGCTCCGGCGGCGAACGCCTGAAGGGTGACGACGGCAAGAAGGTTCATCCGACCCAGAAGCCGGAAGCGCTGCTCGCCCGCATCATCATGTCCTGCACCAAGCCCGGCGATGTCGTGCTCGACCCGTTCTTCGGTTCCGGCACCACGGGTGCTGTCGCCAAGCGTCTCGGCCGCAACTTCGTCGGCATCGAACGCGAGCAGGATTACATCGACGCCGCATCCGCCCGCATCGCGTCGGTCGAACCGCTCGGCAAGACGGAACTGACGGTCATGACCGGCAAGCGCGCCGAACCGCGTGTCGCCTTCAATTCACTGGTCGAAAGCGGTCTCGTCAAGCCTGGCCAGATCCTCACCGACGCCCGCCGCCGACACAGCGCCATCATCCGCGCCGACGGCACGCTGACCTCGAACGGCGACGCCGGATCGATCCATCGCCTCGGCGCCAAGGTTCAGGGCTTTGATGCCTGCAACGGCTGGACCTTCTGGCACTACGAGGAGGCCGGCGTTCTGAAACCGATCGACGACCTTCGCACCATCATTCGCAACGGCCTGCCAAAAGCGGACTGAGCCACCAGTCCCGGGACCAGATCCCATGTCAGCTCGCGAGCTTCCTCTTCCGGTTTTGTACCTCTAGTCCCGGAAGAGGATCATGTGACGCCCGGAGTTTGAAGGCTCCGGGCGTCATCTTTTTTATGGGGCAAATGCAATGATTTCGGGGCCGCAACGACGCAGGCTCCGACCAGAGTAACCCTGAACACCTCCGAATTAGAATGTTTCGGCCCGTCCGCCGATCACCCGGCTAGGTTGCCTGCCGTCCATCCGGGTATTCTGCAGGCCCCTTGATCTCGATCTTATTGCCAAACGGGTCATGGATGTAGAACGAGTGCCCCATGCCCCGGGCACCCCCATGAAACGCTTCCTGGACGATCTCGACCCCGTGCTTATTGAGATGCGTACGCAGTTCGTCATGGTCGAAAGGGCTGGTCGCAAGACAGACATGATCGACATTGCGCCCACCGGTCACCGGAGGCGCTGCTTTCGTTCCGCCCGGGTGGGTTACATCCCACAAGACGATCAATGACGAGCCGAACCAGACCTGCTCCATCCCCAGTGCCGGATAGGAATAGCCAGGCCGGCACCCTAGGACATCCGTGTAGAACGTAAGCGCACGTTTCATGTCGTTGATCAGAAGAACGATGTGATCAATGCCGACGGGAGCGAATGGAATTGCCATGAGGGGTGCCGTCTTAACGTGAGGTCGATTGCAAAACGAGGTGGGTGGGCCGGGAACTTATATCGTCAGCATACCGGCTACCACCCCCAAACCTCACACCTCGATACCGTGATCCCTCAGATCCTTGCGCAGCGTTTCCGGATCCGTGAAATGCACAGCGTGCCAGCCCGCTGCCCGCGCGCCTTCGACGTTGGGATAGCTGTCGTCGATGAAGATCGAGGCTTCGGGGGTGAGGCCGAAATCACGGGCGTGCTTTTCGTAAATGGCCACATCCGGCTTGATCAGGCCGATCTCGCCCGACACTGTAACGCCGCGTGGCTTGTCGAGAAACGGGAATTTCCGGCGGGCTTCAACGAACGTGTCGGCGGCGAAGTTGGTGAGCATGGTTACGTCGCGACCGCTCTCGATCAGGCTTTCAAAGATGGCGACGGAGCCGTCATAGGCATGCGGCACCATTTCGTGCCAGTGCTGGCGGAAGGCGCGGATATTGGCTTCCTGTTCCGGATGCTGCTCGAGCAGCAGCGCTTCGGCCTCATGCCAGTTGCGGCCGCGGTCCTGTTCCAGGTTCCATTCGTGGGTGCAGACGTTGTCGAAGAACCACTTGCGTTCGGTCTCGTCGGGAATGATCCGGCTAAAGGGAAGGTTGGGATCGTAGTGGATCAGAACCTTGCCGATGTCGAAAACGATGTGATCAATCTTGGCCGCCATAGAGGATGTTTCCTGCTGTCAGTTTGGAGCTTTTGCGAAGGCGAGTGGTATAGCCTGGACGATTGCTTTTTTCATGACGGTCGGCAAGGCCTGGTTCTCCAGGCTCTCCACCGGTTCCCACCAGCCATTGTCCACAGCCACCTTGGTCACCTTCGCGCGAAAAATCGAAAGCCGCAGCTCGAAATGGGTGAAGACGTGAATGACCGTACCACAGGCCTGCCAGTCGGCAGACGGGATCGGCGCGTGATCGATCGTCGTGCCGCCATCGAGCCGCGCCGTCCATGCGGTCGTCGGCACTTCCGTCATGCCGCCCAGAAGACCGGTCTCGATGCGCTTTCGAAGCAGCACCTCGCCATCGGGCGTCACCGCCACGAAGGCAGCGCCTTGGCGAACAGGCTTTTCCTTCTTCGCGGCCTTCACCGGAAACCGCTCGGGATCGTCGCTGGCCAACGCCAGACAGTCGTCGCGGAACGGACAGAGCGCGCAGGCGGGACGTTTCGGGGTGCAGATCGTCGCGCCGAGATCCATCATCGCCTGGGCAAAATCGCCCGGCCGGTCCGATGGCGTCAGCTTCACGACCTTTGCCTTCATCACGGGCTTGGACCTCGGCAGCGGCGCGTTGATCGCATAGAGACGCGAAATGACCCGCTCGACATTGCCGTCCATCACGGCCGATTGCCGGTTAAACGCGATCGCGGCAACGGCCGCCGATGTATAGTCGCCGATGCCGGGCAGGGCGCGCAGGCCCTCTTCCGTATCGGGAAACACCCCGCCATGATCGGCTGCGACCGCTTCGGCGCATTTCTTCAGGTTGCGGGCGCGGGCATAGTAGCCAAGCCCCGCCCAGGCCGCCATCACGTCGTCGGAAGGGGCTGCGGCAAGATCGGTCACCTTCGGCCAGCGCTCGAGAAACTTTGCGAAATACGGTTTGACCGCCTGCACCGTCGTCTGCTGCAGCATCACTTCTGATAGCCAGATACGGTACGGATCAGGCCTGATCCCGGCTTTGGCAGCCGTTGGGCTGATGCGCCAGGGCAGCTCGCGGTGGTGCCGGTCGTACCAGGCGAGAAGCCTTTCCGCGTGGGTCGGGCCATCGGTTGGGCCATCGGCCGAATTCGTCGTCTTGGGAAGCGTCTGGAGCATCGTTTGCCGTTTGCCGCTGGAATGGCCTATAGGTATGCGTCAATGCGCCGGCATCAAGGACGGCACAACCTCAGGCGGCCAGTTATCCAGCGATGAATGCACCGAAACCTCCGTTCCGCCGCAAAGGCGCGCTGCAGATCTCCGAAGTGGCGAACGGCATCATCGATCCGGTGCTGGCACGCCGCGCCGGCATATCCACCTCGCTGCTCGGCTCCTGGGACGCGATCGCCGGCGAGGATTTCGCCGATTGCACGCGGCCGGAAAAGATCGCCTGGTCGCGCTATAACGATGGCTATAGCGAGGGAGGCCACCAGCCTGGTGTCCTCACTATCGCCTGCGAAGGGTCTCGCGCACTGTTCCTCGGCCATGCCCAGGGCGAACTGATCGCCCGCATCAACGGGTTTTTCGGCTTTCCGGCCGTGCGCCAGATCCGCATCGTGCAGAAGGCGGTATCGCAGACGTTCAAGCATCCGCGCAAACTGCAGCCGCTCAAAGGCGATGCGGCGAAACGGCTGGAGGGCATGATGGAAGGGATCGAAAGCGAAGCGCTCAAGAAAGCCGTCGCCAGGCTCGGCACCGCCGTTCTCCAGCAGAAGCGCAAATGAGAGTTCCATGACCCCCGCCACTCTCATTCCTGTGCTCGTCACAGGAATCCAGCCAGCCCAAGTCCTTGGGCTGAAATAACTCTTTTCATCGCAGGGCCAGGTTCCCTCCGACTAGCATACGCATCGTGACGCAACAGAGCGGAAAAGGCCGAGGAATACACCGAACTATCCCTCGCACCGCCATTTCGTCACAATTCTTTGAAGGGATTTAACACTCCACCGCTTGTCGGGGCCAGGACGCCACGATACGGAATATCAAACTTTTTCAAATCTCGAACACGGGTGTTCCATGCAGTTGAACGATAAGACCATCACCAGACGCGCGCTTCTCGGCGGAGTGGCGGTCACGGCGCTTTGCCTGTCGCTGCCGCTCGGCATGTCCGACGCCTTTGCCCAGGCACTTCCGGAATCGCAGGGCGATGTGGATATGGCGGCGGCGCTGAAGCCTGGCACCCTGCCGGAAATGGCGCTCGGCGAAGAAAACGCCAAGGTCACCGTCATCGAATACATGTCGATGACCTGCCCGCATTGCGCACACTTCCACAACACCACGTTCGAGACGATCAAGAAGAACTATATCGATACTGGCAAGGTTCGCTTCATCATCCGCGAATTCCCGTTCGATCCGGTCGCGACCGCGGCCTTCATGCTGGCCCGCTGCAACCCGCAGAACCCGGCCGAACTTGCAACGTCGGCGCAGTATTACCCGATGGTGTCGATGCTGTTCAAGCAGCAGCGCGCCTGGGCAGCCCCTGCCGACAAGGATGTGCGCGGCGCTCTCCTGCAGTCGGTCAAGCTTGCAGGTTACTCACAGCAGAGTTTCGAAGCCTGCTTGACGAACCAGAAGCTTCTCGACGACATTAATACCGTCGTTAAGCGGGGCAACGAGGAATTCGGCGTCAATTCCACACCGACCTTCCTGATCAACGGCAAGAAATACTCCGGAGATATGACGGTTGACTCCATGTCGAAGCTTTTCGACAGCCTTCTGTAAGATCGCCACCCCGGCGGGTAGGGGACCCGTCGGCGGGAGAAAGGGCGCAGCATGAAATTCAACAAGCTGCGCGTCGTTGGCTTCAAGTCTTTCGTCGAGCCGACGGAATTCATCATCGAGCGAGGGCTGACCGGCGTGGTCGGCCCCAATGGCTGCGGCAAGTCCAACCTTGTCGAGGCGCTGCGCTGGGTAATGGGCGAAAATTCCTACAAGAACATGCGCGCGTCCGGCATGGACGACGTGATCTTTTCGGGCTCGGGCAACCGTCCGGCAAGAAACAGCGCCGAAGTCGGCCTCTATCTCGACAATTCCGATCATACGGCACCCGCTGCCTTCAACGATGCCGACGAGATCCAGGTGTCGCGCCGCATCGAGCGCGAGAACGGCTCGCTCTACCGCATCAACGGCAAGGAAGCCCGCGCCAAGGATGTGCAGCTGCTGTTTGCGGAT
This sequence comes from Rhizobium sp. Leaf306, assembly GCF_001423425.1. Lineage (GTDB taxonomy): Bacteria > Pseudomonadota > Alphaproteobacteria > Rhizobiales > Rhizobiaceae > Neorhizobium > Neorhizobium soli. The sequence continues at coordinate 534,759 of NZ_LMNX01000001.1, read as the reverse complement.
GCCTCGACCGGCGCACGCTCGCCCTCCATGGTCGGACAGGGCCGGATCGGCGAGCTGATCAATGCCAAGCCCCAGGCCCGTCGCCAGCTTCTCGAAGAAGCCGCCGGCATTTCCGGCCTGCATTCGCGTCGCCATGAGGCCGAGCTTCGCCTGCGTGCCGCCGAAACCAATCTCGAACGTCTCGAGGATGTCGTCGCCCAGCTGGAAAGCCAGATCGAAAGCCTGAAGCGCCAGGCCCGCCAGGCCAACCGTTTCCGCATGCTCTCGGCCGATATCCGCGCCCGCGAGGCGATGCTTCTGCATATCCGCTTCGTCCAGGCCCGCGAGGCGGAGGCGGAGGCCGAAACCGCGCTCAACCAGGCTACCAACATCGTCGCCGAAAAGGCGCAAGGGCAGATGGAAGCGGCAAAGGCGCAGGCGATTGCCAGCCTCAGACTGCCGGAATTGCGCGAGGACGAGGCGAAAGCCGGTGCCGCCCTGCAGCGCCTGCAGATCGCCCGCGGCCAGCTGGAAGAAGAAGCCGGCCGCCTGCTGCGGCGTCGCGACGAACTGACGCGAAGACTGTCGCAGCTTGCCGAAGACATCAGACGCGAGGAACAGCTTGCCGCCGATAATACCGCTTTCCTCGACAAGCTGGATGGCGAAGAAGCCGAGCTGACCGAGACGCTGGCGGATTCAGGCGCCGAAGCCGAGGACCTGCGCGAGGCCTTCGAGGCAGCCGCTGCAACGCTTGCCGACAGCGAAAAGCTGTTTGCCGCGGTGACCGCCGAACGTGCCGAAGCTTCCGCCGGACGCAACGCGCTCGACCGGCTGATCCGCGATCTCGCCGAACGACGCCAGCGCCTCGACCGGCAGATGGCCGATGCGACGGGCGAACTCGACGCGATCGGACAAAAGCTTGATGGCCTCGACAACCCGGCCGAGCGGCAGGACGCGGTGGAAGCCGCCGAAATTGCCGTCGAAGATGCGACGATCGCGGCCGAAGAAGTCGAGTCGGCGCTCGCCCATGCGCGCTCGAACGAACTCATGGCCCGCGGCCCGGTGGAATCTGCCCGATCGGCGCTGAACGCGCTCGAAACCGAAAAGCGCACGATTTCGCGCATGCTGGCGGCCGGCGCCCTGTCCGGTGGCTTCGTTCCCGTTGCCGAAATGATCCGCGTCGATCGTGGCTATGAGGCAGCGCTTGGTGCAGCCCTCGGCGATGATCTCGAAACACCTGTCGATGCCTCTGCCTCCGCCCACTGGTCGATCAATGGAGATGGCGCCGCTGATCCCGGCCTGCCCGAGGGTTCGCTGCCCTTGTCGTCCTATGTCACGGCGCCGCCGGAACTGGCGCGCCGGCTCGGGCAGATCGGCGTGATCTCGCAAGACGACGCCGACAGGCTGATGCCGCTGCTGCGTCCCGGCCAGCGCCTCGTGACCAGAGAGGGTGCCGTCTATCGCTGGGATGGCCATATCTCGGGCTCCGAAGCGCCGGGTGCGGCTGCCCTTCGCCTGTCCCAGAAAAACCGTCTGTCGGAGCTGGAAGGCGAGATCGAAGAGGCGCGCGATATCCTCTCGGAAACCGAGGATGCGCTGGCGCAAGCCGGCTCCGCCATCTCGATTGAGGAAAAACGGCTCGCCGAAGCGCGCGACCGCAGCCGTTTTGCCGCCCGCCAGTTGAGCGATGCCCGCGATGCGCTTGCCGCAGCCGAACGGGCAGCCGGCGATCTCACCCGTCGCCGCGATGTAGTTGCGGAAGCGGTCAGCCAGCTGACCGGCCAGATCGAGGATCTCGGTGTCCAGGAAGAAGATGCGCGCATCGAGCTCGAGGATGCGCCGGATCTCTCCGCCATTGATGCCAAGCTGTTGAACCAGCAAAGCGTCGTCGCCACCGATCGGGGTCGTCTCGCCGAAGCGCGCGCCGCCTATGAGGGCCAGAGCCGCGAGATCGAGGTGCGCAAGCGCCGCATCGCCGCCCTCGCCCAGGAACGCGCCGCCTGGGTCTCCCGCATCGCCAGCGCCGCCGATCATATCGGCAGCCTGCGCCAGCGCGAGGAAGAGGCGCGCGACGAGATCGTCGATCTCGAAGCAGCACCTGAAGAATTCGACGAGCGCCGCCGGGCACTGATCAACGAATTGCAAAAGGCGGAATCAGCCCGCAAGGCCGCTTCCGATCGGCTGGTCGAGGCGGAAACCCGCCAGCGCGAGACCGACCGGATCGCCGCCACGGCCTTGTCCGAACTCGCCGAAGCCCGCGAGAAACGCGGCCGTGCCGAAGAGCGTCTGGTCTCCGCCGCCGAAAAGCGCCACGAGGGCGAGCTGCGCATCCGCGAGGCGCTCAATGTGGAGCCGCATGACGTGATGCGCATCGCCGGCATCGCGTCCGGTGCCACGCTTCCCGACATCCGCGAGATCGAACGCGAAGTCGACCGCCTCAAGATGGAGCGCGAGCGGCTCGGTGCCGTCAACCTGCGCGCCGAGGAAGAGCAGAAGGAGCTTTCCGACAAGCTCAGCGCTCTGATCCACGAGCGCGACGACATCATCGACGCCATCCGCAAACTGCGTGGCGCGATCCAGAGCCTCAATCGCGAAGGACGCGAGCGCATGCTGGCCGCCTTCGATGTGGTCAACAAGCAGTTCCAGCGGCTGTTCACGCATCTCTTCAATGGCGGCACGGCAGAGCTGCAGCTGATCGAGAGCGACGATCCGCTCGAAGCCGGCCTCGAAATCCTCGCCCGCCCGCCGGGCAAGAAGCCGCAGACGATGACGCTTCTGTCAGGTGGCGAGCAGGCACTGACGGCGATGGCGCTGATCTTTGCCGTCTTCCTCACCAACCCGGCACCGATCTGCGTGCTGGACGAAGTGGATGCGCCGCTCGACGACCACAATGTCGAGCGTTACTGCAACCTGATGGACGAGATGGCCGCATCGACCGAGACGCGGTTTATCATCATCACCCACAACCCCATCACCATGGCCCGCATGAACCGTCTGTTCGGTGTGACCATGGCGGAGCAGGGTGTGTCGCAGCTGGTCTCGGTCGATCTGCAGACAGCGGAACTGCTGCGCGAAGCCAGCTAAGCCAGCGCTTTCCCGGTCAACCGGTCGCGGCCTCCGTATTTCTACCTACGTCAATTTACTCATATGGGACATCATCGTCTCGGCGTAGTGTAATTTAACTAAAATCATATTGACGTGTGGTGCCTCGATGCCGCAAGTTCAGCATCGAAGTACCGCCGATATAGAGACCCCCCGCACGGGTTTTCCTGTCCTGTGCGGAAGGCTTTGCGGGGCCGATGTGATCCGGCCCCGCAAAGCGTTTTCATCTCTTTCCGACATCCGCGCCGCAGGCGTCCTTACAGCCCCGTCAGCCGCACATTCGTCCCCCAGGGGTCGAGAATGTCGATATGATCGACAGCCCTCGTGAAGCTGACCGACGCCTGTTTCAGCTTGTCCTTCAGCGCCAGCAGGTCGCTCTTTTCCGCAAATTCCAGCGAGAACCAGTCGAGCCCGGTTTGCGTCTCTTCCCGCATTCCCGCACCGGCGCTCTGCCACGTGTTGAAGGCGAGGTGGTGATGGTAATGGCCGGACGAGAAGAAGCCTGAGTCGTCTCTGGTGCCCCGGGTCGATGACAGGCCGATCAGATCGCCATAGAAGGCCCGGGCCTTGTCGATCTCGCCGACCCGAAGATGGATATGGCCGATCCTGAGGTTGGCGGGCGCTTTTGTGTAGGTGTCGCGGTTGATGTCGGTAGTGGCGACGATATCGTCCACGTCGAGCGCATTGGTGCCCATCGTCACCACCTCGCCCTCCCATGTCCACATTTCGTGCGGCCGATCCCAATAGACCTCGACGCCGTTTCCTTCGGGATCGGTCAGATACACCGCCTCGCTGACGCTGTGATCAGCAAATCCTGTGATCGGAAATTGCCGCTGCGCCACATGCACCAGCCAGCGGGCGAGATCGCCGCGGTCCGGCATCAGGTAGGCGATGTGAAACAGACCGGCAGACCCCGGCGTCTCGAAGGCGGCCTCTGCCGAACGGACGAGATGCAGAAGCGGCGATCCCCCCGCACCCAGCACGACGCGATCGCCGGAAACATCATCCTGCTCGATGATCTCGAGCCCGAGCATGCCCTGGTAGTACGCGGTCATGGATTTGAGGTCCCGCACCCGAAGCGCCGCCTGATCCACATGGACAGGCGTCGTCACGGCAAAGGGCAGGGCAGGTGCAGCCACCGCCGCGCTCGTTCCTTCCGCCAGCAGCGCGCCGTTAAGGGCGGCCGTCGCAGACACGACACCCGCCAGTTTCAAAGCATTCCGTCTCGTGATGGTCATCGAAGGCCCTGCAGGTTCCGGCGGCGTTATAGAGACGCGCTAGAACATCCGCACGTCACTTTCCTGTCAGGCATGACAACTCGACGATTTTGCTGCGGTGCAACATAATCCTGACGCATAATTCCCAAACGATCATAAACGCTGTAAATGCTTGAGAAGACTGGGTGGAGATGCGAAATGGCGAAATGGGTCTATCGCTTCGGCGATGGCAAGGCGGAAGGAGGCTCTCGTGACAGCATCCGTCTTGGAGGCAAGGGCGCAAACCTCGCGGAAATGGCAAGCCTCGGCCTGCCGGTGCCGCCCGGACTGACGATCGTCTGCGATGCCTGTACCCATTATTTCGAAAACGCCCGCATGCTGCCCGACGGTCTGAAGGCCGAAGTCCTCGATGGCATCGCCGCCATGGAAGCAATCACCGGCCGCCGTTTCGGCGCAGGCGTGCAGCCGCTGCTTCTTTCCGTCCGCTCCGGCGCCAGGGCCTCCATGCCCGGCATGATGGACACCGTCCTCAATCTCGGCCTCAACGACCAGACAGTGCAGGCGCTCGCTGAAGATTCCGGCGATGCCCGCTTCGCCTGGGACAGTTACCGCCGCTTCATCCAGATGTATGCCGATGTGGTGATGGGCCTCGACCACGAGATCTTCGAGGAGATCCTCGAAGACGAGAAGGCGCGGCTGGGCCACGAATACGATACAGAACTTTGCGCCGCCGACTGGCAGCACCTCGTCTCGCTCTACAAGCAGCTGATCGGGGAGGAACTGGAAACGGGTTTCCCGCAGGATCCGCACGAGCAACTCTGGAAAGCGATCGCCGCCGTGTTCGCGAGCTGGATGAACCCGCGCGCGCAAACCTTCCGCATGCTGCACCGGATCCCCGAGGAATGGGGAACCGCGGTCAATGTCCAGGCCATGGTGTTCGGCAACCTCGGCTCGACATCGGCCACAGGCGTTGCCTTCACCCGCAATCCGTCGACCGGTGAGAAAGCCTTGTACGGCGAGTTCCTCGTCAATGCGCAGGGCGAGGATGTGGTCGCCGGCATCCGCACACCGCAATCGATCACCGAGGAAGGCAGGCTCGCCTCCGGTTCCGACAAGCCCTCGATGGAAAAGCTGATGCCGCAGGCATTCGCCGAGTTCCGCACGATCTGCGACCGGCTCGAAGCCCATTACTGCGACATGCAGGATGTGGAATTCACCATCGAGCGCGGCAAATTGTGGATGCTGCAGACACGCAACGCCAAGCGCACCACCCGTGCCGCCATGAAAGTCGCCGTCGACATGGTCGAGGAAGGCGTCATCACCGAAAGCCAGGCCGTCTGCCGCATCGATCCGCCCTCGCTCGACCAGCTGCTGCACCCGACCATCGATCCGCGCGTCGAACGCCACGTGATCGGCTCCGGCCTGCCTGCATCGCCGGGCGCTGCTACCGGCGAGATCGTGTTTACAGCCGAGGAGGCCGTCGAGGCTGACAAGGAAGGCCGCAAGGTCATCCTCGTGCGCATCGAGACCAGCCCGGAAGACATCCACGGCATGAACGCCGCCGAAGCGATCCTGACCACCCGCGGCGGCATGACCAGCCATGCGGCCGTCGTTGCCCGCGGCATGGGCATTCCATGCGTCGTCGGTGCCGGCTCCATGCGCGTCGACCTGCGCAACGAGGTTCTTCTTGCCGCAAACGGCGTCAGCCTTAGGCGCGGCGAAATCATTACCATTGACGGCTCCTCCGGCCAGGTGCTGAAGGGCTCCGTGCCGATGACCCAGCCCGCGCTGTCTGGCGATTTCGGCAAGCTGATGGCCTGGGCCGACAAGACCCGCCGCATGACCGTGCGCACCAATGCCGATACGCCGCAGGACGCCCGCGCCGCCCGCTCGTTCGGGGCGGAGGGCATCGGGCTCTGCCGCACCGAGCACATGTTCTTCGAAGGCGACCGCATCCACATCATGCGCGAGATGATTCTGGCAGAAACCGAGAAGGCCCGCCGCGCGGCGCTTAGCAAACTTCTGCCGATGCAGCGGTCGGATTTCACCGAATTGTTTGAAATCATGCACGGCCTGCCGGTCACGATCCGCCTGCTCGATCCGCCGCTGCATGAATTCCTGCCCAAAACCGAGGCCGAGATCGACGACGTCGCCCGCGCCATGGGCATGCCGCCGGCCTTTCTCGCAAGACGCATCGATGCGCTGCACGAGTTCAACCCGATGCTCGGCCATCGCGGCTGCCGGCTTGCGATCTCCTACCCGGAAATCGCCGAGATGCAGGCGAGGGCGATCTTCGAAGCGGCTGTCGAGGCCGGAAAGACCACCGGAGAGCCGGTCGAACTCGAAATCCTCGTGCCGCTCGTCAGCCTGCGCAAGGAACTGGATTACGTGAAGGGCGTCATCGATGCCGTGGCGAAAGACGTCGCCCGCGAAACCGGCGTGCCGATCGCCTATCTGGCCGGCACGATGATCGAATTGCCGCGTGCAGCATTGCGCGCCCATGTGATTGCGGAAACTGCCGAGTTCTTCTCCTTCGGCACCAACGACCTGACCCAGACCACCTTCGGCATGTCCCGCGACGATGCCGCGGCCTTCATTCCCACCTATCAGCGCAAGGGCATTATCGAGCACGACCCGTTCATCTCGCTCGATTTCGATGGCGTCGGCGAACTGATCCAGCTTGCAGCAGAGCGCGGCCGCAAGACGCGGGCAGACCTGAAGCTCGGCATCTGCGGCGAACACGGCGGCGACCCGGCCTCGATCCGCTTCTGCGAAAACGCCGATCTCGACTACGTCTCCTGCTCCCCCTTCCGCGTCCCCATCGCAAGGCTCGCCGCCGCCCAGGCAGCGATCGAGCGGACGAAGAGCTGACCGGTCAGTGGCGGTGAATATAAACCGGCCGCGTCACCACGATCGGCGGGCGTCCCATCATCGCATCGCTTTCTGCCCGCCATGCGCGTCGCTCGGCGCGGCGGTCGAGCTCGAGGTCGAGCAGGCAGCGCGCCATGGCATCGGTCCCGGGACGGAACCCAAAGCGCGCGCAGGACTGCTGATCCGCCGCCCGCCGCTCCTCCGGTGTGATGGTCTGGCAGGAAGTGAGTGCCGTTCCGATGACGGCCAGTGTGGCGAGAAGGGCAAAACGCATGACGGGCTCCAGATGATGGCTGCGGCACCCGGAGGTCGCTTTCGCGGATCCCAACTCGGCACCAAACCTATAACGACGCAATGCTCCAGACATGTCAAAGCCTGTCACCAGTGGAGGTTGGATTGGCCCGGCACTCGTGTGACCGAATGAAGAAGGCAGGCATTGTTGCATGGGCGATCATCGCCGCCCTATTCGCGTTCTATATGATAACCAGCGTTCCATTTCCTTTTGTGCAGGCTTGGTGGCACGCTGCAGATGACGATCCGCACGACCGCTTTTCCAAACGCCACCGCATGGCCGACTGGCTCGTGATGACAGGCGCATTGAAAGGCTTGAGCCGTAGCGAGGTCCTGGCGAAACTCGGACCGCCACCACCCACAGCCAAGTTCACGGACTATGATCTCGTCTATCACCTCGGCGATGAACGCGGCTTCTTGTCCATAGACTCCGAATGGCTCGTGATGCGCCTGTCTCAATCTGGGAACGTGACGGAAAGCCGAGTGATCCGCGACTAATAATCTGCAAGGATTCCATTCCCCGCCGCGCTGTTCTACAGAAGGAAAGAGACTTTGCATGGAGCCGCTTTCACACAATGACCGTCCGCTTTGTCCGGCCCGTTTCCCGCGCCGCCTATTTCGGGCGCAGGCTCGGCTTCTGCGCTTTTCTTCTATTCGTGGTTTCAGCCGTCGCGCATCGGTTCGGGCCGCTGAACGAGCCGGATTTCGTGGCACTTGTTCTGTGTTCCGCAACCATTGCGGCTGCCTCGGTACCGCTGTCGCTGCTGGGTCTCGCGCGGCTCTGGAGTGTCGGTGCAAGAGGAGGCGTTGCTGCTGCCCACGGGCTGGTGTTTGCAGCCGTCCCGCTTGCCGTCGTGGTGATGGGAACCGTGTCCTATCTCACGCTGCCGCCGCTTTACGACATCTCCACCGATATCGCCGATCCGCCTGCCTTCGTCTTCGAACCGACAGCCGACCAGCGCTTCCTGCCGCAGCGCCCGCCGATGGTCACGCCCACTGAGCGCCGCGCGCAGTTTGCCGCCTATCCGCGCCTCACCGGACGACGTTACGAAGGGGCCGTCGACCGCGTCTACGAAGGCGTCCAGAAGGCGCTACGGTCCGCCCGGATCGGCATCGTCAAGACAGAGGGGCTGGAGCTTGTGGAGCCCGACATCCTCACCCGTGCCGCGCCCCGCGACGAGCAGGCGCCGGTGCCGGATGTGGCGCCGGTGCCGTTGCGCCGGCCTGAACTCACGCTAGAGCCGACGATCGGCACCGCCGGCGATGTGCTGCTTCAGGGCGAGACCCGCACGCTGGTGCTCGGCCTGCGCTTCGATATCGTGATCCGGTTGCGTGAAGATGCCGAGACGACATCCGTGGATCTGCGCGTCGTCTCGCGCTTCGGCCCGCATGATCTCGGCCTCGGGGCTGCGATTGCCCAGGATTTCCTCGATCGTCTCGATAACGAACTGCTCGGCATCACCGGCGGCTAAGTGCCCGTCAAGCCAGCGTATAGATGCCTGAAAGCGATGGCGGTCCGTCCGTCGCAACCTGTCCCTTGCCGATCAGGTCTTCCAGATGCGCCAGCACCGAAAGGGCGGCCGCACCATGCAGACGCGGATCCGTGCGCGCATAGATCGCCGTCACCATGTCCGGGATCAACCGGTCGCCGGCGCGGATCCGCTCCAGCACCGCACGCTCGCGCATCCGCCGGTGCGTCCGCAGGCCGCGCAGAAAAGAGGCGGGCTCGGTCACTGGTCCGCCATGTCCGGGAAAGAAGATCCGGTCTTCGTCCCCGCGCGCCAGAAGCTTTTCGACCGACGCCATGAAGTCGGCCATGGACCCATCCGGCGGCGCAACGATCGTCGTCGCCCAGGCCATCACGTGGTCGGCAGAAAACAGGATGCCCGAATTCTCAAGCGCGAAGGCTGAGTGGTTGGCGGTATGGCCGGGTGTGTGCAGAACGGAAATCGCCCACCCTTCACCGTCGATCGTCTCACCATCACCGGCCGCGATATCGGGCACGAAATCGGTATCAGCGCTTTCAGCGAGCGGATTGATCTCGCCCGCGTGCAGGGAACGGGACGCCCGGTGCGGCCCCTGCGCCACCGTCAACGCCCCGGTCGCTTGGCTCAGCCGCCGTGCCAGCGGCGAGTGGTCGCGATGCGTGTGGCTGACAAAGATATGGCTGACACGCCGCCCCTCAAGCGCCGCCATCAAGGCTTCAAAATGCGCCTCGTCCTCCGGCCCCGGATCAATCACGGCCACCGACGATGTCCCGACGATATAGCTGTTGGTGCCATGAAAGGTAAACGGCGAGGGATTGTTCACCGTCAACCGCTGCACCCCTGCCGCGATCGTCACGGGCACGCCATAGGAGGGCGAAAAGGTCAGATCGAAATCAAGGTCTTCCCGCATGCTCAAAAACTGTCCTGCCGCCAAGGGCGCTTGTTGTCATCTCCCCGAGGTTTAGCACCCGATCAACGCCCGTAAACCCGAAACCCCGCGTTTATTCGTGACAATCCCGAATTTTGCCGTTGAGAGGGCGGCAAAGCTTTGCTAGAGCAAGGCCACTTCCGGTCCGGGCCAGCAATGATTTGCCCCCGACCTGTTGGGGCGTCGCCAAGCGGTAAGGCTCCGGTTTTTGGTACCGGCATCCCAGGTTCGAATCCTGGCGCCCCAGCCATGCAGTATTTTACGGCCGAGACTCGCAATCCAACCGCTGCACCTCGGAATTCATGCCGCAACTTCTGTTTCCAGTCCGCGCGACGCCAGAACTTAGCTGCAAGGACGCCGTCTCAAGTCTGTCGCATAGGACGTCCACGTCTGCGATGATGCTGAGGAGCGCGGAAAGCGCGTTACCGGCATACACGTCGAGGATGACTTCTGCGCTGTCGTCCGGCTGGTCATGGTCGATTTGACGGGCTGGTGCGGGCATGGTCGCCTCTCCTTATGACTGGTATAGGTTCCTATTTTGTTCTCATTTACGAATGGAGTCAATGCGCTGCAAATTCTGCGATGAGGATAAGCCGCTCATCAGAGCCCACATCATCCCCGCAGCTTTCTTCGTGAAGAATGGAGCGCGCATTCTGTCGTCCTCGCCAGAGGTCTACCCAAAGAAATCGCCTATCGCCGTCTATGCTGATCGGTCGGCATCATCAGCGGGAGTGTTGGCTCTTCCAACTCGCAATCATCGCATTAATCTTGGGCTGCACCCGTCGCCGGGCTTCCCCTCGGCGAACGCCGACACGCAATAGATGGTCATATTCAGTCAACTCATGCCGAAGTGTGTTCTGGATGGTGTGATCAACGGCGTCGGCTATCGTGGCATCACGCCAGTTCTTCGGTTCGGTGCAGATCTGGCTCGCGAAGCGGACAACCGCAAACTCGGGACATCCTGGGTATTCCTGCCGGATGAAGTATTCGACTTCATAGCGGTGGAACTGCTGCCTGTGGCGCCTTTGCTGCCGTTCGCGCCGCCGCTGTCATTTTGATCCTATGGTTGGTTTGCCGGTCTGCAACTGCATGAGGGGCTCCATAACGAGAAGGCGCACGGCATGGTATAACTATGCTGCTGAGGCCCACCAGCCTCCCGCATCCGCCATAACGACGCAACACCAGCCAATTTTGTCGCATCATCCCGGTGTGACGATCATCACAACGGTTGCGTCAGGCGCGGGCAGCCTTTGCGAAGAGCACCTCGTCCACAGCAAAGCCGCCATTTTGGCGGTCGCGGGCGACGTGGACGACGACCGGGATCGCCTCCTCGAGATATTTGAGGATCGCGTCATGCGACAGGCCCGGATGGGACTGGTGCACCATGAAGACCAGCCGTTCATAGGCCGAGGCTGCCGAATTCGCATGGATCGTTGCCATAGAGCCCGGATGGCCGGTGTTGACGGCCTGAATGAAGGTGTAGGCCTCGCTGCCGCGTAACTCGCCCAGCATGATCCTGTCGGGCCGCATGCGCAGAGAGGCCTCCAGCAGGTCTTGCGGTGTAATTAGCGAGGCGCTCTGGCCGCCCTTGGAGGTCATGAGCGATAGAGTGTTCGGTGCATGTGTGACGAGTTCGCGCACGTCCTCGATCGTCACGATCCGCTCGTCGTCTATCAGCTTCATCAGTGTGTTAAGCAGACTGGTCTTGCCCGACGCGGTGCCGCCGGAGATGAGCATCGACAGTCGGCCACGGACCGCCTGCGACAGAAAGCCCATTGCATCGTTACGCTCGATCGCATCGACAAGTCGCAATTCCGGCGCTGAAAGTTCAAGCCTTGCACTCATGCGGGTGTTCCGCAGGGCGCCAGCGTTGGCGTAGTCTTCGAGCGTCAGGTCGCGCACGACATGCTTGCGGATTGACAGTGCGCCGCCATCGGGGGCGGCAGGCGGCAGCACGCATTGTACGCGCTCGCCGCTTGGCAGCGACGCGCTGAGGAGAGGCCGCTCCTCATTGACGACCTGCCGCGTGGCGCTGGCAACAAGCGTGGCGACAGTGATCAACCACCGCTGCGTCAGGCGCGGGTCGTCGATCCGCTCCATTGCGCCGGTCTTCAACCGTTCGACGAAGGCTTCGCCCGGTCGGTTGACGGCGATTTCGCCGACTTCAGGGTCTTCGAGATAGCGGATCACAGGGGAAAGCGCCCGATGAAGGACCGGAAAATCCTGCCACAGCGAATGATGCGCGTCGTGCCTGCTTGCGGGGATCGTCATTTGTATACTGGCGGCGGCGGATACCATCCGGTGGAGGACGAAGCAGAACCCCGCGGGACAGCGATACCCCTGCGTATCCTGCGAAGCTCTTCCTGCAGGGGATCGCCATAAAGCTTCGAGAAATCGAGGTCGCGGCGAACGAAGATGGTGACGTCAGCGCCTTGATCGACATGCACGGTGGGCGGAATGTTTTCTGAATTCTGTGCAGATTCGGTTGCAAGCTGTGTGAAGCCGCTGGTCCCTTGGGTAACGGCCGACATCACGCCGTCACGCCCATTGCCGGACGAATCGAGCGTGGTGGTGGTGGTGATGCCGGTCGCCGGGTCGGTGGAGGTGATGGTGCGTGGAGTTTCGTTGCCGTTGTCGAGCGCCAGCGCGGTGCCAATCTGCGCACCGCTGCCGAGGATGGAGAAGAACATGGCGGAACCGACGCGCTCGGCCCAATGCGTATCGACTTTGCCGGTGAGACCAGCCTGACCGATATTGTCTGCGCCGGGCGAGGCGATGTCGACTTGCGTGCCGTCGCTCACCACAATGCGGTTCCAGACCACGAAGACGCGCTTCTGGCCCCGAGATAGGCCAGACTTATATTCGCCCACGAGTCGCGAGCCCTTCGGGACGAGAATGCGACGGCCATCCAGCGAATAGACGTTTTCGCGCACGACGGCGCGAACCATGCCTGGCAGATCGCTGTTGATGGCGGTTTCCAGAAAACCGCGGATCAGGGTTCCCTGCGCGATCAGCGCGTCCGGCCGCGCGTTTCTTGAGGCGATGGCCGGCGTAATCCGGTTCTGCTCTGACTGCGCAAGAAAGGCCTTGTTCGGATCGCTGTCGGAGCCGGGCACCTGCACGACTTGGTTGTCGGCATCGGTTGCCACGGTATCGCCGTCCTGACCGCCGCCGTCGGCCTCAATGGTGATCATTTGGTCGGACTGTAAACGTTCCTGCATGGCATCGCGCGCAGCCTGCCGGGCAGTTTCCTCCTCCTGCGCCTGTCTTGCGGCTTCTTCCTCGCGCATCTGCCGTTCCAGTTCCTCGCGGTCACGGTTCGCATCGGCCTGATCGGAGACATCGCTCGGTGGCGCTTCTTCGACAAGCGGCTCAGGCGCGGGTTCCTCGGGTACCGTTACTGTCGCAGGAGGTAAAGGTTGGTCGGCGGGCGGAAGCGATTGCCGCTGCAAAGGGAAGGCCGGCGGGTCGAAGCGTTCCTCGCCGGCAGTCTCGCCCGGAACCATGCTGATCCCGCCGAGCCGCTGGCTGGGCCAGTTGACCAGCACCAGCCCGCCAACCATCAGAAGTCCGAGTGCGACAAAGCCGGCATTGCGGGCGAAATTCGAGCGCTTAGCCGCAACCAGGCTAACGCCGTCAAGATGGTCGTAGTCGAAGCGGCTCATCAGTGATCGCTCCCGCGTGGCTGGCTTGCCGTTCTCGGCGCGGCGGCTGACAGCCCGGCCGACGGCGATGCCCTACGATTGTAGAGGCACAGCGTGCGCTGTCCGGCCCTGAGAGTAAACTGCGCGGCAACCTTGTCGACAACAATGTAATTGCCCTCGGTGCGCGTGTTGACGAAGGATTCGCGGCCGTCGCTCTCCACAACGAACACAGCCGGGATGTCGCCGTCGAACTGCAGGAACATTTTGGTGCCGTCGTCAAACACCGTGCGTGGCTTCATCCCCCCATCTCCGCGGAACACGTAGTCATAGTTCAGGCCGTAGGGATTGAGGACCTTGAGCGAGGGAGAGGAGATGTTTTCCTTCGCCTGCGCCAGCATGTGCGCGCCGATTTCCTCATCCGGATAGCGAAACCGCACCTGGAACGCGGTCATCACCTTGGGATTGTCGGATACAGCGAGAAGCAGCGAATAGGTACGCTTGCTCGTTACGACGTTCACGTTCGTTTGCGCCCGCTCCAGCAGCGGCTTGATGAACATGATGGCCGAATCCTTCTTCGGCACGATCGACCATGCCTTGGTATCCCCCGCCGACACCGTCTGTATGATCTCGTCGCTGCCAAACTGGATCATTGTGGAAACGCCGAGGCCCGCCTGAACGGTAGTCACGTTGTCGTCGTCGAAGGTCACGTAGCGGATACGCGGATCCTTTGCCTCTACCGCGGAAACAGCGACGAGCGACCAGACGCAGCACAGGAAGATCGCAGTGGCCGGCCTCACGGGTTCGCCTCACTTGCCGGGGGCGTCGTCGACACGCTTTCCTGATCGCGCCTATAGGTGACGACCTCAAAACCAAGCGGATTGTCGAACCGGTATTCGTTGCGCATCGGCTTGGTGGTGTAGCGGAACCTCAAGACCGAGACCCAGTGGTTCTGCCGGATCTGGCCGTTGCGGCTGTTTTCCGTCGAGAATCGCACGCTGGCGGTCTGGTTGTTGAGGAAGGAGACGGACTTAACCGTGACCGAAATTGTGGTGTCAGCGCCATTGACCTTGTCGAGCGAACGAGGGTTGGAAGGCGAGAAGTCATGCACCAGATCCTGCACGGCCGCATCCGCCGATAACAGGCTCGCGAGATCGAAGTTCACCTTCAGGAGATGCGGATCGTAGGTCTCGCGCGCGCGGATGTAGCGAACGATATTGGCCGTCGTCACCGCCTCGTCTGAGGCTAACCCGCCGGGCTTCAAGGCACGAGCGATTTCGAGGTATCCCGTCGTCTTGTCAACCTCGACCACATAGGGTTCGTACTGCCTGAGCGGCAGAATCAGGACGAGTGTGGAAACCGACAGGAGCGCGATCGCCAGCGAGACGAAGGCAACGATCCAGGCGAGCGTTCGCGACCGGCGCAGGTTGCGGTGGATCTCGTCTTCCCATGTCGCGCCCTGCTGGTAGTAACGCTTGTCGACCATCTCCTGCTGCTTTTCCATCAGAGCCGAACGGTCGCGTTGCGCGCCGTTTCCCTCTGGATGTTTCGCATGGCATCGTCGGTCTGGCCGGCCAGCATGGTCACGCGCTGGGTGCCGGTGCGGAAGAGCGAGTTGATCGGGTTGACCGTGCCGGCATCATAGCGGCTCGCCACCATCACCGTTCCGCTGGCGACAGTACGCGCGATACCGGGAACCTGTAACAGCAGATAGCATCCGACCGCCTCGGCCAGAAGCAACGGCATGATGTGGGATATGCCGAGCGTCACGTCCGCGGAGGCCGGAATTTCCATGGCGCCGATCGCGAGCCCGATTATGCTGCTATAGAATCCGAGAAAGGCGAAGATCAGAACCTGTTGGATCAGAAGCCGGACGACGATCGTCCTGAATCCGTCCGTATAACGCGACGAGTATTTGAAAAGGGCGAGCACGATCCACAGCGGCCCCATCGCAACGATAATCTGCAAAAAGAACTTAGCGGCGAAGACGGAGGCGATCGCGATGCCGAGAAAGGCGACGGAGAATACAATCACCAGCGCCGAAAGCAGGCCGGCAAGACCGTCCATGACGCTGCCAATATAAATTTGGCCGGCGATCCGGATCGAGGCCGCATAGACCATGTCGAGTGCATGCAACACGTCGGTGTAGGCCGGCCGGCCGGTGGCGAGCGCAATACCCGCCATAATGCGCGAGCCCACGACATCGGGAATCGATTGGATCGCCACATAGATGGTGCCGGAGAAGGCGCCCCAGCTTGTCGCCAGCCAGTAGATGACGACGGCGCGCAGCAGTCGCTCCATCGCCTCGATCGGCGACAGTGAGGAGCGCCCGGTCATTAACGAGAAGCCCCACCAGATCACGTAAAGGATCAGCATCGTGAAGAAGATCGGCTGCAGCACGCGGCCAAGCGACTGGTAGACCTCACGGATGAAGGTCGTTCCCAGAACATCGACGCTGAGAAGCAGGTCGGAGGCGGCAGACGACACGGCCTGTTCCATGCGGCTACTCTACCATGATCTGGGTAAACGGGTTGACAGGCTGCGGCTCGCCGCAATGCGATGCCTCGACGAAACTGGTGAGCGGCCCGCAGGGAGCCTTGATCTGCCGGTCAGTGCTGCTGCAGGCCGATGATAGAATGGCCAAGGCAAAAAGGGCGCCTAATCTAGTTGCCATTGCTGCTGCCCCTGCCGATTGTGCGGAACGGATTGACGTCCCGGTATTGGAGGAGCTTTTTGACCTCTGTCGAGCGGCTTGCCTCCGAGGCAAGCTCGTTGCTTGTCGTGGAAAGAACCACAGCCTGCATGGCGATCAGTTCGTTGACCGCACGCGTCGTTTCCAGTCCCACTCGGGTGTTCTCGTCCACCGCGCCCTTGATGTCCTCGGAGCGACCGACGGCGATGGCGGCGCCCGATATCCGTTGCTCGCGAACCGCGGCATTGCGCGAGGCCTGCTCGCCAAGGGCTGCCAGTAGAACGCTTCCTCTAACCCTGGTTCTGTGAACTTGGTTGACGGCGTCAGTGCGGCCATCGATGCGCGCCTGCTGCTGAAGCGTCACAGCCAGCATCAGGCCGTTGATCATGAAGGCCGCAGCGCGGCGTGCTTCTGGGCTGATGCGACCGAGGTTCATCCGGTCTTCCTGAACAAACTGCCCCAAGGAGGGCGCGCCAGCGATCGCGACCCCACGGCCGAGCCCATCGGGCGGCAGCGAGAGCGAGCCGTCGCGCGATCCCGTCAGCGCTTTTGCGATCTGGTCAGTCTTGGCGTTCAGTTCCTTGTCGTTTGCAAGGATTTCGCGAGTCTGCCGCGCGTTCTGCTGGGCGACTGCCAAGTTCTCGATATCCAGTACAGCCATCCCCGCGGCATTGGCAGCGGATGCCGACAGCAGAAAAGATAGCACGCACACTCTCATGACGACCTGGCGGATTTCTCGAGGAGATACTCTCCAACCATAGCCTATGTCGGCATGCCGCCCGTCATTAAATCTCTGATTGCCTTCGCAGTTATCCACATTTGTTTGATTGTATCTACGCATCGTATTCAGTGAAGCGCGAAAGCCACTCGGCGGGATCGTCGCCGTAGCGGGCGCGCAGTGCTTCGCATTCGCGCACGGTCTCGATGCGGCCGGACAGGACTTTCATCAGGTCTGGCATCGAGGAAAGGTCGAGCTTGACGACGACGGAATCGTTGGCGCGCTTGACCAGCATTGCCCGGCTTTCCGGCGGTGCCGTCTTGATGAAATCGAACTCCTTCGCCGACAGCAGGAAGTGATCGCGATAGACTGCCGCACTCGCCTTGGCGTTCGGCAGGAAGATGTTGGATGTGGTCTGTTCGATAATCGCCGACGAAATGCTCGATTCGACAATATCGGCCGCAGACTGGGTGCCGAAACCGACGATACCGTTCTTCTTGCGGATCGTCTTCAGGAGATCGCGCAGGAAGCCCGGGAATACGGCGTCGTCGAGAAGCTTCCAGCCCTCGTCGAGGAATATCATCGTCGGCGTGCCGTCCAACACGCCCTCGATGCGGTGGAACAGATACATCAATGCTGCGGTGCGCGTTTCCGGGTCGTCCAGCACGCTGGTCATGTCGAAGCCGATGACCTGGGAGGAAAAATTCAGGCGATCGACGGGATTGTTGAACAGCCATCCCTTGTTTGCCGGGTCGAGCCAAGGTTCGAGACGTCGCGCCAGATCGTTTTCACCCGGCTGCAACCTACCTCGCAGCACTTCCGTCAGCATCTTCAGGCTGCGGCGCTCGCGAGGAAACTCAAAGAGCAGTCCCACGGCATCGGCGATGACGATCTTCTCCGAGGCCGACAGCGCGCCATCAGTCGGGTTCAAAAGATAGGATAGAAGCGTGTTCGCGAACGCCCGGTTGGCGGGCGTGTCGTCGATCTGCAGCGGTGCAAAGCCCGTGGGCGTGCCGGGCTCCAGCACCTCGTAATGGCCGCCGAGCGCACGGATAAAGATATCAGCGCCGCGATCCTTGTCGAAATAGATGCAACGCGGCCGCGGGCGGATGCGCATCGACTGCGCCATCAGGAAGGCCATCGCCGCCGTCTTGCCAGAGCCGGTCGGCCCGACGATGGTGAAGTTGCCGCTATCGTTGACGTGGAAGCTGAAATTATATGCAGTTTGGTTGGCGGTTTCGACGATCGCGATCGGCTTTTTCCAGTGCAGGCCTTGCGTGTCGCCGCTTGGAAAGTTGTGGCCGGAGAAAAGCCCTGCGAAATTCGCCGACGAGATCAACCCTCGCCGGGCGATATAGCTGAAGTTGCCCGGAAGCTGCGCCCAGAATGCCGGCTCCATGTTGAGGCTTTCGCGCACCGGCACGACGCTCATCCGCGACAGTTCGGACTGCACGTCGGACACGGCGCGGTTCAGTCGCGACACCGAGCTTTCGAAGACGCAAATTGACATGTGGTGATAGCCGAACACGACCTCGCCCTGCGCTAGCTTGTCCAGTCCCTGATGCACGGAGGCTTCCATCTGCGTGCCGCCGACGTCGGAGGTGGCAACCTGATTCCCGACGCGGCGCATGATCTGCATGGCGGCAGCCCGGTCTTCGATGGCAAACGACTGTGTCAGGATGAATTCGTAGGGCAGGCGCAGCAGCCCGTCCGTCCCGCCCGGCGCCGTGAAGGGTGGGTATTCCTTCATCGACACCATGGCGCCCACCTTCGACTGCATCTCCCCGCTGCCGCGGATTTCGAGCGCATTGCGCCCGAACAGGAGCTGGGCGGTCGGGATTGCCTCGGCTAGGCTCATGCGGGGAAGGGGCATTTCCACCGGATCGCCGCCGGAGACGATCTTGGCGAAAAATTCCGCCGGCTCCGAAAACACCGAGCCCCGCCGTTCGGCGACCCCGAGCCGCCTTGCGCCATAGGGGGCAAAGTCCTGCACCATGGCGAGCGTTGCTTCTTCCAGCTCGCGCAGCGCCTCAGTGCGGCTTTCGCTCTCGCCTGCGCCATGGCTGAAGGCGGACAAAGCACGGTCAACCCAGCCGATCTTGCCCAGCATATGGCGGCGTACGATCGTGAGGTAGATATCGTTGACGAAAAGGTTCTTCTGGCTGAGATGCTCCCGATAGCGACGATTGAGCTCGGCCGCGAAAGGCATGTCGAAATCATCGTCGATTGCAACCGCACTCTTGCGACGAATAACGGTGGTGTAGAGTGAGAAGCGCGACGATCCGAGAAGCCGGAAGCTGTTATTGCGGTTGCGCATCCGGGCATTGAGCTCGGCCTGATCCATGGTCTGGAACGGCAGTCCTTCCAGCTTTATGACAGAAACCAGAAATCCCAGTTTTGTCGAAACGACATGGTCATTGACATGCCTGAGATAGGGAATGTGCTCCTTCACCCCCATTTCATAGCGGCGCTGCCGCCCGAACTTCAGGCTGTCGTTGAGGCTCACGGCGAATAGCTCCGCCCGCCCCAAAACGATGCGTTGCGGATGGCGCGCCGCATGCCGAGCAGGCGTTCGAGGATGTGGAAGATGAATGGGTCGCGCTGACAGAGATACATCGCCATCAGATGGATGACGAAGGCAAGCACGATGGGCAGGAGAAAGCTGCTGGTGGCGATGAAAATCACAACCGCGATCATGCCGTTCAGCGCGAAGATTTCATAGCGGACGCCCCATTTCGTCGGCGGCCTCGTGAAGGCAAGGCTCACCGGCTCGACGGCTGGGAGATCGTCCTCCATGGGCTAGCGAACCGCGTAGCGCAGCGAATCGACCAACGTCGTCGCGCCGAAGACGAGCGCGATGCCGATGATGATCGATCCGGCCAGGCCCCAGACCAGACGACCAGTCATGGCGAGGAAGCCCAGAAAGCAGACGGCGATGATGGCGACGGAACGGGCGATCGCGCCCTGCAGGAGAGACACCAGCCAATCCAGCGCTCCCTGGATCGGGGCGGCGTCCTGCGCGTAGGCAAGGGTTGGAAGCATCGCGGCTACCAGACCAATCACGACGGCGGATCTGAGCGCCTTACTGCAATTCAATGACATGCCCGTCCTTCCAGCCCACCTCGGCTTTATTGCTGTCACCCTCGTCCTTAGCGGGCTCCTGAACCTGCTTGACCTGGGCTATAGACTGGTCGTGCTGCCCGACCATGGTCGAATATTTCCAGCGGTTGAGCACGCGAACAATATAGTCGCTTGTCTCCCGGTAGAGGGGGATACCCTTCTTTTCATGAACCTTCGCCGGCCCGGCATTATAAGCCGCCAGCATCAGCAGCGGATCTTTGAATTCGGTATAGAGCTGCTTCATGTACCGGACGCCGGCGCGCACATTTTGCTCGACATTGCAGCGATCCACAAGGCCAAGGTCCTTTGCGGTCGCCGGCATCAACTGCATGATACCGAGAGCGCCGCTGGAGGAGGGGCCGGAATTGGCACCGTAGCCGCTTTCCACCCATGCAACGGCATCGACGAGATCTGGATCAAGGCCCTCGGCGGCAGCAAGGCTGCGAACGATCAGGCTGACTTGCTGTGGATCCACAGCAGCACAGCGCTCAGCGACAGTTGCCGGCAACTCGATGGTCGAGTTGATAACATGCGCTTGCGTGCCGGCATTTGCCTCCGGCAGGAAGGCAAGACGAATTCGGTCTTCAATCTTGCCGGAAGTCTGAGGCGAGGCATAAGCCAGACGCGCATCGCGGGCGCTGCCTTCTAAAGGCCAGAAGCTCAAGGCGGCGACAACCGCTACCATGCTTGATTTCACCGCAACTCACCCGCCCTGAATATCGCTTCCTAATTATTGAGCGAGCCAGACCACCGTCAACAGAAGTCTTGTACTATCAACAGTTGAATTTTGCTCGGCTATTCGTGTATAGACTGGGTGCAGAATCAAGCCGATTATTTCCCGGCAAAACACGATGCAGGCAGGGGTATGCGAACTGGATTGCCGTTCGTCGTGACGCTGGTCAGTCTTTTTCACGCCACCCTTGCCGCGGCGAACGAAGCCGCATCCCCCAGCGATATCTGGACAATGCGCCCTTCGCACATTCTTGACGGCCACCGTTGGGTCGAAGGCGGCAGAACATTCGAGCTTTACGGCGTTGGCCCCTGCGAGCAGGGCAGGGCGATGAACGGTGACGTCGTGCGGACGGAAGAGTGCCGCGTGCTTGCCACCGCGCGGCTTGCCGCATTGTTTTCGACTGCTGGCGTCACATGCCGGGCAGTCGATAAGGCTATCGATGTCGGTGTCGTGCCAGTCATCTGCGTCGTTGAATTGGGCGACGATAAATTCGATCTCGGGATGGCGTTGATTGCCGGCGGCTACGGCTTTGCTGCACTCGGAGAAAACGGCCGGCCGGTGGTGAAGAATTATCTGGTAGCCGAGTTGAGCGCCAAGGTCGATCGGCAGGGTATATGGGCAAGGCACGGGCTGGATGACGGCCAAGTGCGACACGGGGACGGGAACAGCCATGAAAGCGGAAACTAAGCTCACCTTATCGATACTCGTCCTCCTCGGCAGCTTGATGCCGCGGGAGACGCTCGCTGTCGAATGCGCGACCGCCGATATCGTCGTCTATGGCGGTACGCCAGCCGGCATAGCGGCAGCGATCCAGGCGGGGCGAATGAAGAAATCTGTCATCCTGCTGGAGCCGACGCAGCATGTTGGCGGCATGATGTCGAGCGGCCTGAATAAGACGGATGCCTCTCCGCGGCAGGGCGCGAGGATTGTCTATGGCGGCATCGCTCAAGAGTTTTTTGCCCGATCTGCTAAACACTACAATCAGACAGGGCCGGAAAGCACCTACTTCGAATCGAAATGGGCTGAAGCGACGTTCAAGGCGCTTCTGGCAAGTGCCAAGGTCAACGTCGTTTATGGCCAGCGCATCCTCAGCACTGTCAAGACGACCTTCATCAAGCGAATTACCATGACGTCCGGCCGCAATTTCTGCGGAAGCGTGTTTATCGACGCCAGTTATGAAGGCGACCTGATGTTTAAGGCGCGCGTCAGCACAGTGCTCGGGCGCGAAAGTCGCACGCAATATGCGGAGAAGGATGCCGGCGCCCAATTGCTTGAAAAACCGGAACTCGGTGACGGCACCGCCATTACGATCGACCCCTACGTGGTTCCAGGCAATCCTTCCACCGGCCTGATTCCGGGTGTGATCACCGAAAAGCAGAAACCGGTCGGATCGGCCGATACCAATCTGATGGCCTATAACTATCGCATCTGCGTAACCGACAACCCAGCTAAGCAGGTGCCATTCTCGCGCCCTTCTGATTACGATGTTATGCAGTATGAGGGCGTTGCACGTTTTACCAACGAGTTGTTGACGTCGGGTCGGGGCCTATCGCCCCGCTACTTCATCGGCAACGGTACTACCGTGCTGGACAAATATGACGTCAACTCGAACCCCTGGTTCTCGACCGATGTCTTTCACCTCGGGGCAGCTTACGTGAATGGAACGGAAGCCCAGCGCGAACAGATCAGGAAGAAGATACGTTCCTATACCATGGGGTATTTCTATTTCGGCCGCACTGATCCGCGCCTGCCGCAGGCTGTCCGTGACGAAACTGCAAAGTTCGGATACTGCGCCGACGAGTTCGTCGATAACGGCAATTTTCCCTATCAGGTTTACGTCCGTCAGGCACGCCGGCTGGTGGGTCAATTCGTGCTGACGGAGAACAACATCCTCAACAAAACGAAATTCGCGGACTCGATCGGTTTGGGATACTATTCCATGGACCAGCACGGCATGCTGCGCACCGTGCTCAATGGTGTCGTAGTCGACGACACGCGGCAGAGCGTTTCATCTGGCGGCCCCTATGAAATTCCTTACCGCGCCATGTTGCCGAAGGCGACCCAAGTAAAGAACCTGCTCGTTCCAGTCGCATTGTCGACTAGCCATGTTGCCTACACTTCCGTGCGCGTCGAGCCGACCTACATGGTGCTCGGGCAGGCTGCGGGCGCGGCAGCAGCCCTTGCAGTCAAGGGCGATGTCGGCAAAGTCGATACCAAGATACTGCGAAGAAAGCTCACGGCCGCCAATGCGGTGGTAAGCTGGTAGAACTGAAAATTACTCGGCGCGCCGCGGCAACTGGGGCGCGCCGGAGACTAGCGAGGCGACACACACGGCGCTTGTCAGTGAACTGCTTTACAGAAGATCTTTCAACGTTCGTTCTTCGGACGAAAGATGCATCGGTTCGGAGAGGCCCTGCGGCCTCCCGACCCGAGAGCTCAAGGTTGAGCGAAAGGCGTGCCCGGAATCCGGGCTCCCGTGCTACGCACGTTTCGTGCAAACCCTCCAACAAGTGACCGAGAAGCGCCTGGCCGCATATGGTCCTCAGATCCTGTGGTCTCCCGTGTTTTCCATAACTGACGACGTAGTTTATTTTAGACGAATGTAATTCTTTTGAAACCCTTGAGAGTTGCATATGCGAACAGGAAGAAATTGGTTCTTGTGTCGCATTAATGAGTTCATTCAATACAATCTCTCAAAGCCTTATCGATGTTTGGCTGCGGTCGAGCGAGATGGCAGACCCGGAAAGCGTGTATTCTAGCTTCGTCTCCAGCCTCTCCATCAAGATGGCGCTGTCCGTTGTCGCAACGGGAGACGAAGACCCGTATGACTGGCGGTTTCGGCGGGTGAGGGACTTCGGGTTCAAGAGCCATTTGCTTGGTCAATTGAGGCTGCAATTTCCCGATGCCAACCTTCGGGATCTCGATCGAGGCTTCGTCGATGAGGCCATCATCCCAACCTATTCCCGCTGTCTGCAGGTCGGGCGCCCGACGCTTGAGCTTGTCAGAACGAAGGTTCTCGGGGTCAGGATCGGCTACGAGCGACTGCTGCTTCCTCAAAAGTGCGAGGGAAGGCCGAACTGGTGTATCAGTCTGGTCGAAGGCCGGTTCTTTATTCCGCCGTCGAAAGAAGCAAAGACCGACATGACGGATGACAACATCATCCAGCTGCTGATCGAGGGGCAGACGACCAAGGAAATCGCCGAAGACCTTCACCTCTCGCCAAGAACGATCGAGCATCGCATCGACAAGCTGAAGGGTCGGTTCGAAGCCAAGAACCTCGTGCACCTGGTGGCAAAGCTCGTCGCCACGCAGATGGGTCATCGGGAAAGAGAGAAGCCCTAGAGCGTTTCTTGGCAAGGTTGAAGCATTCTGTTGGCTCGAACGATTGCAGATGGTTGCCCGGTCGGCGCCCGTCGTAGCCACATCCGACGGTCAAGTCGGCCGGGCGCTCAGGCCTCCCGATCCAGCCAACCCGATGGGCCGGGCAGCCTTTCGCCAGGATCAAAGCCGATCGGCTTTGACGTACCCAGAGATATGCCCTTCGCCTTGCCTGTCCGAAATCCTGCGCCGGCAGGATGATTTACTCTCGCTGGGAAACGCTCTCGGTTACCGGTTTACAACCCGATTGATGGCAGCTCTTTCCCGGAGAGCCTCAAGCGACAATCCGGTACTTGTCGATGCGACATTGTAGAGGGCAGTGGAGATATTCTTGGTCTGGAAGGCCAGACCATTTTCGCCGAGCCGGTGATTGAAGCCTAGAAAATTGCCATTGCGGTCGAGGAGTACGTGGAGGCCGAAGAACATCTGGTCGAAGTCCTGGCTTCGCGGCTTGTAAAGATCTGTGCCGCCTGCGGACGTGTTGATCTCGCCGTCGAAATTCGCGATGAACATCTGCGTGACGGCGATGGCGTTGGGGCCGTGCTCGGTTACGACTTCCCCGAACTTGCAGGCTCCAAGATGCGGGACAGACTGCAGAATCGACGCACGAATTGCCTTGCGCATCCGGTGCCCTGTCGGAAGCGAAGAGGCGAAGAGGTGATTGGCATCGTCGCCGAGGATCGACAGGTTCTCCTTCGTGACAGCGATGACTTCTGAAAGAACCATGTCTGCGGCGAGCCGTCGAAACTTTTTGGCTGAGGTTGCCATCGGTTCCGGCTCGCCCGCTTCGCCATGAAACCAGCGTGTGTATTTCGCTGATGGGAGCGCAGCATCGCTAGAACTTGAGGGGGACAACGCCGTGCGCGAGATTTTCTTTACGTCGTCACCGAAACGGTCCCCGTACTGGAGCTTGGCTACACTCATGATGCCCTCTCTTCTTGCGTTGATGAAGAAGATATGAGTGCAGCCTTAAGAGGTTGCTCCCAGACGCTCCGTAGTTTCCCCCTCAATTGACGCAGGTCAACTTTCGCTTAGGGGCGCTTGCAGCATTTTGGAAAGGCGGTTCTTCGCGGCAATGGCATTCGGTATGCGGATGAGCATGGGGCAGACTTCGAGCCTCCTCCTGCGCACTACATTCACAGCCCGAGGATGATGCTTAGCAGTTGACGAGCGAAGTTCCGGAGATCGGGAGATACAAGCAACCGTACTTCCTCTGCAGCAGTAGCCGGCTCGACTTCTCTCCGCTTATCAGTCTCTATATGAAAAATCCTCTCGTTCCGCAGTGAGGTTCACGTTGTAGAACCGATCGCGTCTGACCTTGTCGCCCCACTTTGCCAGCATGAAAGCCGCTTCGGCGCGATAGCGCTCTGCCTTTTGTGACGATGTATCGAGGCCACGGCTGATGCTTTCAAGATGAATGAGCGTAGCGTGAGGAGTGTAGAGATTGCGGTAGCCAGCCGCGTCGAGTTTAAGGCACAGATCGACGTCGTTGAAAGCCACTTTCAAGTTGTCCTCATCCATGCCGCCTACCTGGCAATACTTCGCTTTTTCGACCATCAAGCAGGCCGCGGTGACGGCGGACAGCGATTGGGTCGCCGCAATCCGTCCCATGTAGCCTGGATCATCGCCACCGCGAAACTTGTGGGGATGCGCGGCCACCAGACCGATACCACAGATGATGCCCGCATGCTGGATGTGTCCCGTGTCGTAGAGAAGCTTGGCTCCGACAGCGCCGATTTCAGGACGGCTGGCTTGAGAAACCATTTCTCGAAGCCAGCCGCCATCAGTCACAATGATATCGTTATTGATCAGGGCGAGCATGCTGCCCTGTGCGTTTTCGACGGCGCGGTTGTTGAGTCTGGAGAAATTGAATGGCCCCGGCGCCGCTAGGATGCGAATGTTGTGTCTGCTGCGCAGAGTATCGAAGTAAGCAAGGGTCTCTTGTTCCACACTGCCATTGTCCACGATGACGATCTCGAAAGCGGGATAGTCGGTGTGGTCCAAAATGGAGTCGATGCAGGCTCGCAGCAAATCGGCGTAGTCGCGCGTGGGAATAATCAACGTCACCAGCGGCGCAGGATCGGGAACTGGCCAGATGACCCGGCAAAGATTTCCAGGCAGGGTTGAAGTGTTTGCTCGTCGGCCCTGCCTACGGAGACTGTCCTCAACCGCCTGACGCCGGGCCTCCGTCATTGGATAGGGCAGCAAGGGACTGCCACTCGTCTTTGCTGGACTTCCTCGGTGGTAGAGCACACGCGGAATATGCGTGATCTCGTCCGGGGACAGCACTTCGGCCGCTCGCAGCACGAGCTCTTGCGTATCGAGGTTCGCGAGCTTGCCGAAAGAAGGGCAGCAACTTTGTGCAAGACCGGTCTCGAACGCAACCGATCGTCCCACATAGTTCGTTGCATAGAAATAATCCGGATCCCAGTCCGGCTTGAAAAGCGGAGAATGCCGACGCTGGTTCTCGATTGCGTCTTCATCGCTGTAGATTAGCTTCGACATGGGTTTGGCGATATGGTGCTCGACAAGCTTATAGAGCGCGATTGGGGCCAGTATGTCTCCTGCCGACAGGAAAATTACAAAGCGCCCGTCGCAAGCATTGAGTAGGGACTGCGCGGTCTTATCCTCTTCGGCAAAGGTAGTGATAAACCTTGTGTCGTTCTCTTGAAGGCTCGTGATCGCATCCTGGCTATTTTGCGGAACATCTCGAGCCAAAACGACATGCAGTTGCCAGTTCTCGTAGATCTGGCGCTTCAGCGATCTGAGTGTCTCTTCTCCGCGCTCGGCCGTCTCTGAACTGATTGAAACGACGGCCGAGATCATCGGGCGTGTTCGCCAGCGATCGACCGCCCGCCTGAACCGCGCGAGGTCCTCATCGCTTACGGTATCGTGCTCGGCGATCCAGGTTTCGTAGGTGTCGCGTCCGGGATAAGACAGTATTTTTGCCAGATCGTGGGCGAACCGGTTTGAGGAGCGGTGTGTCCTGAGGTCCGTCAAAGCAGCGCGCGCCGCATCACGGTCTATCCTGCGAGCATGCCTAAAGCTGCTTGCCATACCAATCTGTCGAAGCGAGAATGCGTTGACAACAAAGCTTCCTTCGGTGCTCGCTGGATCGAGACGAAGGCGTAACACCGCGTCTTCAAGCAAGCCAACGGCACGAAACTTTCCATTGCCCTGGGGTCGCAGGTTGAATGTAGAAAATCTCGACCATTCCGCACGATGTTCGACGTACAGAACCGGGGTAAAAACCATCGCCGTTCCCGACACCTCAAGCTCGATCGAAAACCAGCCGGGACGAAGTTGCTCACCTTCCACGACGACCGAAAACTGCGGTTCTTTCGTTGTCGCGACGAACTTGTTGTCGCGGATGACGAGGTGAGCCTTCGGATTGAGGCGAGCCTGCAACGACCGTTCCTTCGCGAGTCTCAATATCTCAACCATGGACAAACCGAACGGCGTGGCTTCGCCATCCCGTTGGCCGTTGCGCTCATTGATCTCCGCAATCCGGATCTCCTCACGGCCTTGCAGCCTGAAAAAACCAGCAAGGCACGTAGCGGTCTCCATGCCCTCATTCCGTGTACCGAGGTCAGTCGGCGCATTCGGTCCTGCCTGCATTAGAGAAACGCGCAGGCCAGCGATCTCCTGCTCGACAGGTGGTGACAGCGGCAGGGCGCTTAGGGCTTCAAAGGTAGCAAGTGCGTTGGCCAACTGACCTAGGCGCTTGAAAAGATGAGCAAGGTGGAGGCGGGCATCGGGGTAAGTTCCGTCGCAGTGGATGGCGAACTCGTAGGCTCGGATCGCCGCCTCGAACAGCTCTGCCTCCTTTAGCATGTGCGCGTACTGGACCCAGCCTTCCGCCGATGGTGTGCCGTGTTCGAGTGCTTCGCCATAGAGCGTGGCCGCAGCCAGCCATTGTCTATTGTCACGCAAACGATCGGCACGAGCAGTCATTTCCGTGAGTGCAGCCTGGTGCAAACTCATTAACGTCATCCATCCCAAAACATTGCATGCCAATCGGAGGTCGACACAACATCGCAATTTGGTTGAGTCAATTCAACAGTTTCGGTTATCACCCTCTTGTAGACTGCCGGGTTTTCTTGAAGTGAAACCGTGCTTGCAAATCAATCCTACTGCCTTGGGCCACTATCCAGATCGGCGTGCAGATTGATCCGGCGCCGGTGGTCAACCGACTTCATGGTCCGATAATGTTCCAGTGCAATACCCTTCATCCCCAGGGGTCTGAGTATTGACCGCCATTTCGCTTTTAGGGCGTTAGCACGCAGTTTAACCTCGGCGCGCCTACGATACTCGGCACGCTGACGTTCCTGTTCCTGCACCTTCCGATGAAAGCCGATCCCGGCAACCGTAAACAGGACGACTGCACCGATGACAACCAGAACGGAAAGTGTGGAGAGGGAAACCATCCAAAACTCGTGGAACGAGACTGCTTTTCTTTCGGAAGAATAGCAGACGCGTTACCGCATTGTCGCCTTAGTTATTGAGAATGCTGACAGTGCCGCAATCGCGCCGGAGCTCAGAAAGATTGATGATGTATACTCGCTCGCATGGCGCCTTGCGTCGGTCCTGCTTTTCCCGTTCCAACGTTTTGGGCGGAGTTGCCGCAGCACTCGTCTCATTGTCGCCACAGGCGCTTCAGGCGGCCGAAGGCTCAGGGCCCATCTCGGACTTCATGACAATGGACGTGTGCACGCAGTCGGATGGCTCCGTTGCGATGGGTAAGATCCCTGGCTCGCCGGACTGCAGCAGTCGGCGCAACATCAAGCCTGGTGAACAGCCTACCTATATCCTGCAGAACTTCTCTGGACCAAGATCCAAGTGCGCCGGCGGCGCCGTCACCAAGGTAAACATACCCGTCACCATCGGGGCAAATACGCGCATCACGAGCTCTACTTTCAAGGCAGGGTGCGCTGGCCCCCAATCGGTTGACGATGTCGAAGGGGCCGAAGACAATGGACTTTCCATCCAGTGGTACGACAAAGGGTATGGTTTCCTGATGGGAAGCTATAGCCCCGTTGCCTTGTCGACATTTGAATCGGACCAGTGCGCCGATAGCGGCGGTACGTCGCGCCGCTTTTTCCGAGGATGGGTGATCGCACCGGCAACTGTTCCGGCGAGAGGCGAAAGCGGATATGGCGTGTTTCCAAGCAAGCTTCACAACGGTCAGCCTTCCGAACTGCCGGTAGCCTGCGCAACGCGCTACAATCGCGGCCTCACCACCTGGGCTGTTGATGATTTCACCTACAAGTCAGACCGTCGTCTGTTGTCGATTGTCTCAAGCCACTACTCGCGTAGCGGCGAGGATGGCAAGGGACCCGGGAAGGCAATGCAAGTCGAGCAGACTTACTGGACAAGGGAATTTGGTCTCTCTCGCTGGGAAAAGTGGGCTCGTGAGGACTGGGTTCATCCGCGGTCTCAGAAGTCTGCTGCGGACTTGGCACAGAGGCTTGTCTCGGCGGGTCGATGCAGCAGGCCAGAATTGGCGGCTGTTAGATATAACGCCAACTTACAGGTGTCGGGTGTTTCTTCTGAACCGAACGTCTACAGCCGTCTAGTAACCGACCCGAGCTCTGGCGAAAGCCATGTGTGGTACATGACGCTATGCGAGGACTACACCAACGCATCGCCGGCTGCCCCAAAGATGGACTATATCAAATCGATCAACGGACTTGCCAATGACATCTACTGGCGTTGAGCAGCGTGGCGTGCCGGCCTGATCACGGAGTCGATACCGGCCGCTATGTTGCATAGCCGACTGCGGCAACACATATGCTCGACATGAGTATCGCGATGATCTTTATATCTACAATCGGCGCAGTCGTTCTTTTGACGATCGCAGGTATCTTGCTCGCCATCAGGACGCTTGCGGTCGCGCATCGGCAGCAGGCAAAAGAGGACGCCGCTCTTGCAAGGTCAATGGACAAATGGATAACGACGATCGGGGAGTGCGAAGAGCGGCGGCGGCTGAGGCAGACGGAGCGCCGCGCTGAGAGGCTTTCCAAGCCACGTCACAGTATTGTAAGAGCAACGCCTGTCCAGGCTGACCGGCATAGAGCATGGGCCGTTGGCGATGGTTCTGGCTGGTAACAACGATTGCACCCAAGGGCATGCAATCTCCTAATTAGTAGGTATCTATGAAGACAAATGCGCTTGCCCAGTTCGCCCGTACGAGCGGCTATGTGCCGCTCGCGTGGGCTGGTTCCACAATGGCAATGGACTACCTCAACATCGGTGACGCGCTGAGCCCCGTCATGGTCGCTCTCATGTCCGGTCAAGATGTACAGCGCCTTCCAACGAAAACCCAAGCGCTTCGGATGGGTTGCGTCGGGACCATCGGCCACGGCTTTTCCGGCGGTGAGGTGTTTTTCTGGGGCACGGGATCTTCGAGATGGACAAATCCTTCTGCGCCCGCGGCGGAGCGCCGCGAGTTTGAGATCACGCCCGATTCCAGCTTCATGGTGACTGCCACGCGCGGCCCCGTGTCCGAAAGCATTTTGACCGGCCGCGGAGAGGGAACAGTCGGGGTTTACGGCGATCCTGTATGGCTGCTACCACGTTTCTACAATCCGACAGTCGAGAAGAAGTGGAAGCTTGGGGTGATCGTTCACCTTTCGGAGCTCTCCGATCGCGATCCGGAGGCGCATTTGCGGGCCGAGCTTCTCCGTTATCAAATCCCCCTAGAAATGCGGGACGACATCCGCATCATCAATACCGTGAGCGCGATCGACATCCAGGGCATACGCGGCAAGATCGACGAAATCCTAGCATGTGAGCGCATCGTCTCCACAAGCCTTCATGGAATGGTGTTTGCGGAAAGCTACGGCATACCCTGCCTCCATTTCCCGTCGACCGGCGCAGAGAGCGGCCTGGGTGTGCGAGATCTGCACTCGGACGAGGTCCTCGACCTTCGCATTGTCGATCTTTACCGCGGTCTGGGTCTTTCCAGTCTGCCGGTTTATACGCAGCCGCATGGCGAGCAGACAGACTGGCATGACTTGACGAAGTCCATTGACGAGGCATGGCAACCGAGGCGCCTCGATGAACAGGCGCTCATCGACGCCTTCCCGGTTGACTATGACCCGATCATACCCGCGGCGGGAACGACCATTTGGGAACATCCGGTCTTAAACAACCTGATTTTCCAGCATGACGTCAAGGAGATCAACCGAGCCGCGAAAAAACGCGCGTGATCGCACGGCGTAACGCACCCACTGCTACGGCGGCGGGTGCCTTGCAACATCAGGCGTCTTTCTTTGCCGTCTCGATGAGGGTGAGGATAAACGCACTCAGCAAAGCCAGGGCAGGGGTAGGAGCCGACTCAGGCTTCGGTTCGTCACCAGCCCAAGTGCCGACCTTCGCGACCGAAGGGTCACTGAGGTTTTCGCCGTTGCTACCCAATGTCCACCAGCCATTCGGGAGCACTCTCTGAATGATCATGGACATCAGGTCTAGCGACCGAGACGGCGAGCCCGGCGGCAGGATATCTTCGGTCGAGGGGTTCGTGTCGAAGATCTTGGCATAGTAGATGCGCTTGGCAAGATCGTCGATGGCCTCGCTTGCTTCCTCAGCCGCCTTCACCTTTCCGCGAATGCTTCGTAATTCGCCAATAGTGATCGGCTTGGTCGCGTTCGCTTTTTCGATCTCCTGAGCCAGCAATTCGGGTGAACCGTATCCGCCGGGTACCATTTTAGCTAAAGGTAGTTCCGCGGGCAGCTGTCCGTTACGAATGACGTTGGCGATGCCCTTCACGGCATCTCGAAAAATCTCTCGTCTAATCTCCGCAATGTCGCGCGGACCTGCTTCAATAGCCGCGCAAAGTTCCAGCAGAAGTGCAGAGGACGGCGCATCGGGAGCCTGCGCTGCGAGATCGCGAGCCTGTCCGAGCAGGTCGTCGTTGCGGGGCGGCTCAGCATTTGAGGCAATTTCGCTGATGTCCAATCCCCTTTTCCTTAGGCCTATAGCCTCGGTTATTTTGAATATGCGGCTCATTTTAGCTTCTTGTAAAGCTCAGTTAGTCGTTCTGAGTAGCGCTCTGGCGAAAACAGCTTGGCGCGTTCTCGCCCCGCTGCCTCGTAATGCGCAACCATGTCGTCATCGTTCTGCATGTCACGGATCGCCCGTGCGATCGCCCCGACGTCATATGGGTCGACGAGATAGGCGCTGTCGCCCGATACTTCCGGGTTCGATCCCTCCGTCCCTGTAATCACGCCTGTGCCAAGCTGCATCGCCTCGAGGATAGGCAGGCCGAAACCCTCGTAAAGCGAAGGAAACACGACGGTGCGCGCGCACCTTATGATCGAGGCGAGCATGTTGAGCGGCAGATATTCTAGACGGATAATCTGCTGGGCTCGTGAAACAGCGCTGATCGACGGATCGACGGTCTTTTTACCGCCGCTTTGTCCGGAGACGCCGAGGAGACGCAGATCGTTGGCATCCTTCCACGTCAACTGCCCTACCACGACCAGCGGATATCTTGACTGACTCGCGAGATAGGCTTCGATAATCCTGCCAACATTCTTCTTCGGTTCAATCGCACCAAAGAACAGGAAATATTTCTTGGGTTCGAGACCAAAGATCGCTTCGACTTCTGTCGCAACTTCGTCGAATGGCCGCTCCAGAATTGCACTCGGCAAGCTGACCGATTGATAGGTGTTCGTAACCTTCTCCTCGGGTACGCCAAGAAGATCGACAATATCGCGCTTGGACGCTTCGGATACCGTCACGATATGA
Source organism: Rhizobium sp. Leaf306 (assembly GCF_001423425.1). Lineage (GTDB taxonomy): Bacteria > Pseudomonadota > Alphaproteobacteria > Rhizobiales > Rhizobiaceae > Neorhizobium > Neorhizobium soli. The sequence continues at coordinate 501,851 of NZ_LMNX01000001.1, read as the reverse complement.
TCGGCGTCACGGGCGATATCGCGCGCAACGCGGAAATATTCCTTCTTGTTGTCGAGTGTTGTGTAGGGAAGGCGCAACGGGACCAGATCGTGGATAGTGTAGATGTTCTGGGCGTGCTTCAGGCGGATGGGAAGCGGGTAAGTCCAGTGGGCAATTTCAGCGGGGCGCTCATACGAGGTCTCCATGAACTTGCCGTAGACCTTGAAATGCCAACGAGCGACGGTGAAGAGGTGCTGGTAGTTGAAGATGCGGTCGTACGGGGGCAATATCCTCGTCGGGTGCCTCGCAATGACCTTGCCGGTGATGGGTACTTCGCGAGCCTTCAATCCCATCGGTGATCGCAGGAGCGTTTTTGCCACGTCCATGGTCTTCGGCGATTTCGTCACCGGATCGAAGAAGTTTACTTCGTTAAGCAGAGGGTTCGTACCGGTTGACGTCCGCAGGCCGTAGAGCAGATCAATCTTGTGTCCGAGCTTTGACAGTTCCAGGCTAAGATTGCGCGAATACGTGGCAACTCCCGTGCCTCTTTCCAGAGCAAGGTTGTAGCCGTCAATCATAATGCGTCTGTTGGTCATGATGTCTCTTGCTGGACTTTCGCTGTTTTGCACGTATCGGAGAAGTTTGTAGCCCGAGTTGTTGTCGTCGACCCTAATTGCGGGATCGAGCCTAAATTTGCAACCGTTGAGCCCGGCGCATCACTGATCTCCTCAAGGCTATCCTGGATTGACCAACTGGATTTCACCTCCAGTGGCGTCTTCGCTAGTCCCGTCTCCATCGCGCAACGTCGCTTCACCGAGTAGAGCGATCGCTTCATCGGCAGTATCTGTCTGCTGGATACTCATTCTGTCTATGACGTAAAACTCGTTGCAATATTTGCGAATGACCGTCGGAGAGGAGGTGTAGATGATGAAGCCGGACGTCTCCATTCTTTCTCTGACAAGGCTCGTGCACTGATCGCGAAACGGTCCGCGCCCACCAATCAGCGAGTCGTCCACCACATAGGTGTCGAAGGGGATGGCGTAACTTGAGGCAAAGATGAACTTGGTACGCTCGTCCCTGCTGTAGAGCTTGAACGACTTGTCAATCGTCTTACCGAGATCGGCGAAATCGACAACGAACTGGATGATCGGGCGCGGGTCGAACCCGAAGACCCGGCAGAGGAACGCAAGGTTCTCGCGGCCCGTGAGGAGATTGTTGAACACACCGCCACCACCGACGGGAAAGGAAACCAGCGAACTGCGTTTGACGCGCCCGAAATCTGGCCGCAGTTTACCGGTGGTGAGATCGGTCGCCGTGGTTTTGCCGGCGCCGCTGGGCGACAGGATGCCGGTGATCCTGTCGGGGCTGAACGTCACATCGGCAGCTTCGAAAACTTTCGTTTTCTTGTTTTTCTGCTTCAATGTTTTGTAGACGTTTTCAAAAACGACTGACATCTATCCGACCTGTCTTGTTATGTCGTGGGCAGGAGGGAGCGACCGCGAAATGATCTCGCGCTTCCAACCTGGACCATCGAGCGGATCAAGAAACACCGTACCTGTCGGAGCGATCTCGCGAAAAACGGGAATATCGGAAACGATGCAGGGCAGATCAAGGGCTGCAGCTTCCAGAAGTGGGATGCCAAGACCTTCGACAAAGGACGGAAACAGCAGCGCAGTCGATGCTTTCATCACGGCTTGCACTTCTCCATCCGAAAGGTCGCCGAATTCGGTGACGCTACCTTTGATCGCCACGCACCTGTCCAGCATATCCAAGACGTTCTCGTTCTCCCAGCCTCTTTTACCGATGATGCAGAGATGCGGCGCGTCTTCTTGCTGCTCCAGCATCTGCCGCCATAGGTTCAGAAGCAAAAGATGGTTTTTTCGCGGTTCAATCGTACCGATGACGGTAAAAAATGAACGTTGGCGAGAGATAAAGGTCTCGATTTCGGTGCGGATCGGAAGCCGTGCAGCCGTGGTTGGGACCAGCGCCGGTTTAAGGACGATAAACCTCTCGACCGTCCACCCCTTTGTCCCGGCCAGTTGGCGAAAGCGCGTATCGGTGTCGTGCGAGTTCGATGCTATGGTCACCGGCGCATCCATTAACTCGCCCAGATAATTTTCGAAAGCCGGGCGAGTTTCCGGACGCTGATACTCCGGCATCTCCAAAGGGATGATGTCATGAATGTAGATGACCCTCTTCATCGCCTTCAGGGGATCGAGTCGACCGATCCCCCCCTTGATTTTTCCAAGTCCCGAATGCGATGCAACGACATAGGTCGTGTCGGAGGTGACAACCGTTCTCCGGTCACGTCTCGTGACCGACCCATATGCAATCTCGGCTGTGTACGACTGGGTACTTCGAGCGCGTTCGTTAGGGCTTTGCTTACCGTTCCACCGCGCGTCGAGGGCGCGAAGCAAGGACATTCCAGTCTCGTGGCGCAAGATAGTTACGCCAGCTGCTCCGGCATAGAGAAAATAACATGACGTTTTAAACCGAGCCGCAAGATCGAGCGCGATCTCCAGATCGATGCGATCGACACCGGTTGCAAACGCCCTGTTACGGCTGCGCAACAACCGTGAGAGATCGAACAGTACCTGGCTGGTTTCGATCGGAACTGGTGGCATCTGCAGCTTGAACATCTGGCTCTTCTGATACTCTTGTCAGATTGGTGCCGCAATGTTTATGCACGTGACGGCAGCGGGGCGATTGAAAAACGGTGGCGTTTTGCTTTAAGGCCTAGTGATAAGACCGATTGCGCCACTCTGGCGCAAGACCTAGACGTATATTTCCAACACGAGAATGGGACGAGATGTCAAACAGTTTGAAGGAGGTTGTGGCCTCGACCGGCACCATTCCTCTGTCTTGGGTGGGGCAATCGGCCAAACAGTCTTATTTCAATCTCGGTGACGCCCTGTCGCCGGTCATCGTATCGTTTCTATCGGGGCTGCCTGTAAAACACGTCGCTGCGAAATCCCGTGAGACGCGCCTGGCAGCCGTCGGAACGATAGGTCACATGTTCAGGGGAGGCGATGTCTCCTTCTGGGGTACTGGTACGTCTCCCCATCTCAACCCACACGACGCACCGAAGGAAAAGGTTCCTTATTCTCGCCCGCAGGATACGACCATAACGACCTATGCGACGCGGGGCCCCTTCACGCGCGAGGTCTTCGGACTCGATCAGGCCGGCCCGGCTATCTACGGAGATCCGCTGTGGCTGCTGCCGCGCTTTCACGAGGCGCCGAAGGAAAAGCGCTTTGAATTGGGTGTCATCCTGCACCTTTCAGAACTCGCTGACCGCAACTACGTCGCTACGCCGAAGAGCGAGTATCTTCGCTATCGGTTGTCCGGGGCGGACGAGACATCCGTCAAGCTGATCAATACCGTAACCGCTCCCACCACAGCCGCGCTTCGCGAGCGCCTCGACGATATTCTGTCCTGCAAGCGTATCGTGTCGACCAGCTTGCACGGCATGGTTTTCGCCGAATCTTACGGTATTCCCTGTCTGTATTTCTCCCCGCGGGCGTCCCGTGCTGGGCTTGGAAAAATCGATTTTTCTGAGCCGGATGTGATCGATCTGCGTTTCAACGATCTCTACAGGGGGCTCGGTCAAACGGCTTTGGATGTCTGGTATCAGCCCCGTTCCAAGCCTACGGACTGGGGTGAGTTGATCCGCGCGATCGACAGCGTCTGGTTCCCGAAGACGCTTGATGAAGATGCACTCATTGAAGCGTTTCCGCTTCAGGTCGCGCCTATGAGTAAGGGGCCGACAGGAAGTGCGTTCGATCATCCCTCATTGAGCCGGATGATCCCGCCAAAGCCGGAGCCATCGACGAACGTCGGTTCCTCGCTTTTTAAACGCGTCATTTCCCACTTTCGGTAAGCGAGAGCTCCATGCCACTCAGTGCCGCAAAGCGGTTTCTCAGCCGTGAAAAAAATCCCGCCAGCGGAGCTGTGACACGGCCAAGGCTCGGCCGTCCGCGCTCGCTCAGGTTCACCTGGGTCTGGACAACGGACACGCATTACGACGCAAACCTCGGCGATGCCTTGAGTGCAGTCGTCGTTGCAGCCATGTCTCGGCTGCCAATTCTCAGAGCACCTTTCAGTGCCAAGAAGGAGCGCCTGGCTGCTGTCGGTACGATCGGACATGCCCTGCATTTCGGCAAGGTGCATCTCTGGGGTACCGGATTTGACATGCAGCGCGATCGCACGGGCGGCCTTGTCGGTTACCAGATTCCAGATGACACCGAACTTGTCGTCCACGCGGTGCGCGGCCGCAGAACCGCCGCAGCGCTCCGCGCAAAGGGTATTGTCGTACCAGAAGCCTACGGTGATCCCGTCTGGTTCCTACCCAAAATCTTTCCGGATCCAAACGTGAAGAAATGGGATCTCGGCGTAATCGTCCACATATCCGAACTCGAAGCACCAAATGCCAACGCGCTGGTAAAAGCGGCGATTGCGCGGTACCAAATTCCGCCGCACCTGGCGGAGCGCGTGCATATCATCAACACTTACACACCAGCGACTATTGACGGGCTCCGATCGAAAACGGAGGAAATTCTTGCCTGTCGGCGGATCCTGTCCACAAGTTTGCATGGTCTCGTGATTGCCGAGACCTACGGTATACCGTGTGCTTGGTTTGCGACCTATGGCGGCGAGTCCGGATCGCTCGCGATCGATGGCAGCCAGCCGATCGATCACCGGATGAAGGACTTTTACAGCGGCGCCGACCGCGACACCGTTTTAAGCTATCTTCAGCCGCTCGATCACCACACGGATTGGGAGAATGTGATTCGCTTTCTTGACGAAAACTGGGAACCTCTCAGCTATGATTCCACTGGTCTTTTTGACGCTTTTCCGTTGAGGAAGCACGTGGATCTCAGTGAAGCAGAGTGGGAGATACCCCCTGCGATTCTGTCCCAGATTCCACTTTAGAAGAAATTGTTAAGCCAATCCTTTTACAAGGAAATACCTCTGCAAATCTGTTTCATATCCGGATTCGCAGTTGAACAAGATTGCTCGGTAGTTTACTGATGCTGGCGCTCCTCAGGGGAGTGTTGCAGCCATTGCGAAGAGTAAAAGTGAATGCAGTCCCATAGACGACTTTTGGCCGCATCGGCGGTAGCCCTTTGCTCATTTGCAACGTCATGTTCCGTTATTCCGAGCTCCGGCCCGAGTGCTGGTCAGATCGAATCGGGTTCAAGTTCTGTCGAAGCACCCTACGTTCTGATCAATGTCACGCAGCGAGTTGCCGATCTTCTTTCCGTTTCTGATGAGAAGCCGTTGTCAGTTGCCTTTGGTAACTCCGGCCGCGCGAGTACATCCCTTATCGGCGTCGGCGACGTCGTCACCGTCGCGATTTGGGAAGCGTCTGAGAACGGCCTGTTCTCCGCAGGCGCAGGACGGCAGGGTGGTGCACAGATTCCTGAGCAGCCTGTTTCTGAAAGCGGTATGATTGTCGTTCCCTATGCCGGCACGATCCGCGCCGCTGGACGCAGCCCTCAGCAAGTCAAGGCCGATATTGAGAAGGCTCTTTCCGGCATGGCAGTCGAGCCACAAGTGCTCGTCAACGTCGCAAAGAACAATGCGAACGCTGTGACTGTGACAGGCGAAGTTGCCTCCAGCGGGCGAATTCCGTTGACCGCGGGCGGCGGACGTCTTCTGGACGTCATCGCCGCTGCCGGCGGACCTCGCATGGAATCGCATCAGCTGGCTGTCCAGATCTCGCGCGGTATGCGGACAGAGACGATGCCGATGGAGAAATTGATCTCCAGCCCGCGCGAGAACATCTATGTGCAGGCTAACGACGTCATCGCTTTGATCCGTCAGCCGCGCAGTTTCACGGTGTTCGGCGCCGCGACAGCCAACGCATCCGTGCCGTTCGACCAGTCGCAGCTCTTCCTTAATCAGGCTCTCGCGAAGGTAGGTGGTCTCAACGATGAACGCGCCAACGCAAAGGGGATCTTCATCTATCGTCGAGAACCTCTCGCGGAGGTTCGTCGCTTCAATCCGTCGGCGCGCGCCATGCATTCGGATGGAACAGTCAACGTCATCTACCAGATCGATCTGAAGGACCCGAGCGGCTTCTTCGTCCTCAAGAGCTTCAAGGTCAATAACGGCGATCTGGTTTATATTGCCAACTCATCGCTTGCGGAGCTTCGTAAGTTCTCTACCCTAGTCAGCACGACTGTTTCCCCTGTCACGCAGGGCGCGGGTGTAGCCTCGACTGTGAACGGATTGTAAGCCGAGCGCTTTTAAGCCTTCGAAAAGCCGATATCGCTGTTTAACACGCGCTCACGATCCCGTTTCTGGTCGAGACGTGGAGCGCTGGGTTGTTTGGTGACTGACATTTCGTTATGTTACTTTTCATAGCAAACATATTTGACAAAGGGCGATCGGATGAAGTCAGACGGCTCACTGCTCAGGCGGCTGGATGAGGTGCGTCCTGGAGGGACAGGCCTTGCCCGCCGGCAGCCGTCTTCAGCCAACCTTCCGGCAAGAACCCCCGATCTGAAGCCCACTTTAGTTCCGCCCAGCCAGAAGAGCGTAGTTACCTACAAGGTTCGCGGAGCGCCCTCGGAGGGCGGACTCAAGACCTGGGGTAAATGGATTTTCTTCCTGATCGCCGTAATTATCCCAACGATCATCGCCGGTGTCTATTACGCGTTCTTTGCGGCGCCCCAGTATGTTTCGGAATTTCGCTTTTCCGTGCGGCCAAACCTTGGCGCGGGGGCGGGCTCGTCGTCGGCTGACTCTCTGCTAATCATGTCGAACAGCTATATCGTGTCTGACTACGTGGGCAGCCGCGATGCGGTCGTCGCGCTCGAGGAAGCTGTCGGACTTCGACAGATATATTCCAGCGGTGCCGTTGATTACATGAGCCGACTTGATCCTGCGGCTTCGCTGGAAACGCTCGTCAAATATTGGAATTCGTCGATCCATACGAATTACGATATCACGACCGGTATCAACGTCGTGGAAGTCTCGGCGTTCACGCCAGCCGACGCCCGAAAGATCGCCAACGCGATTAAGGTTCTTTGCGAGAGGCTGGTCAACCAGATTTCTGACGAAGCCCGCAAGAGCCAGATGGATTTTGCGCATACGGAGATGGCCCGTGCCGAGTCGCGCCTGAAGGATGTTCGTCGCGAAGAGACAGAGTTGCGCACGACCCAAAAGTCGATCGATGCGCGCAAGGAGGCCGACGGTCGGCTTCAGCTGAACTTGAAGCTGCGCAGCGAACTCGCCAGCCTGCAGGCGCAGTACGACAGTTTGACGCAATATATGGACCCGAAGTCGCCACGTCTGTCTGTGATGAGGAACCAGATCAACGCGACCAAGGAGCAGGTCGCACAGCTTCAGGACCAGGTCGGCAGCAACATGCAGGGTGGAAGTGGCGGCAGCGAAATGATCAATGCACAGGTGCTGACACGCTACGACCAAATCCAAACGGATGTCGAGATCGCAACAAAACTCTATCAGTCGGCTCTTACGAACTACGAATCGGCTAGAGCACAAGCGAGCCACAACCAGATCTATCTTGCGACCTATGTGCAGCCGGGGTTGCCTGAGGTTGCATCCTATCCGAAGGTATTCTTCGATACCTTCCTTGTCTTCCTCTCAGCCTGTGGCATCTGGGTTGTGTTGACGCTAGTTTACTACAGTATCAGGGATCACGTCTGATATGCTGGTCAACACGGTTGCGCTGGGCCTGCAGCGTCAGGTGCGGGTCGTCACGGCCCTCACCATCCGCGAAGTCCGGCTGCGAAATAGCAAGCATGCGTTCATGCAGCTTTTTGATCTTTTGGAGGCACTTGTGTTCATTCTCGTGCATTGGGTGATCTTCACCTTTATGCATCGAGGACTACTGATCGGCGACAGTCTTCTGCTCTTCATCACCACTGGAATTTTTCCGGTTCTATTCTTTAGAACCATGAGTATTCGTGCGGCTTCGGCGATAGCCTCCGCGAAATCTGTGACGACAATTCCGTATATAGAGGCAATCGATTATTCAATCGCCCGAACGTTCGTCGAGTTTTTATCGTTCTCGATCATGTTTATCTTATTCTTCGCTATGATTGCAGCGTTCGGGCTCTCGAAGTTCGCTATTCCATACGATTTCCGTGCGATCGTAGAATTCGGCATAATGATTGCGCTTTTTTCTTTCGGTGTGGGGCTCGTCAATTCTTTCCTGATCGCTCTTTTTCCTCTCTGGAAATTCGCGTGGTCCATGATCTCGCGTGTCCAGATCTTCTTCAGCGCCGTATTCTTTATTCCGGAATACATGGCCCCGCAGGTGAAGGAGATCCTCGCCTACAACCCGATCATGCATTTTGTAGCTTTGTTTAGGTTGGGCTTTTACCCGACGTATCCGACCCACCTCCTGTCGGTTCCCTACATCATCGGGTGGACCTGCGCTGTTCTGCTCTTGGGACTGGCTCTTGAGCGCGCGCTTCGGGATATGCGTATCCATCAATAACGCGTACGATTTTCCCGGGATCGCTTTACTGGCGATGCAAGAATATCACGGCAGGCAGATTGTAGTTTGCCCCTAAACCCTCCGGAATTGCTCGCGATCGCACTTTTAACTATGTATTCATAGTCGCTTTGAGGGCGTGGGACGTGAGAACGTCTTATCTGGCAACCGTCACCCCGCTATCGAAGCTTGAGAGGATGAAGTCCACGCCTCGGCGTCGTCGTCACCTTCCCGTGTTTCGGCGAAAACGATCGCAGCCGCTGCGTCCATGTGGTCAGCGCTGTCGCTTGACACTCCAGTCGCCAGCGCTTTTATCTCAGAACCTGCCCCGCTTTTGACCGCGCTGCGGAAGCGGTTTCAGGTCTCCCTAGCAATCACGTGACGGACGCCCGCCATTGCCGTAAAACCTCCGATGTCGCCGATACAAACAGGCTTGAACAAGGAAGACAGTCGAGGATGATTGCCGCTGGAGTGCCGGGTCTTGACGGACGACACGTGTTTGCGGTGCATATCCGCCGCTGGAAGCGGGGGATGCTGGAGGCCTATTTTCCGCATTCGAGCTTTCAGTATCTGCCGCTTTACCTGAGCGATCTCACGTTTGTTCGAGACTGGCAGGACTTAATCCTCGCAACACCCGGCGCGACCCTGCTGGTCTGGAGCCGGAATGTCTCGGATGCCATCCTGGAATTCGCGCATTCCAACCATATCCCGGTCGTGTTTCTGGAAGACGGGTTTATCCGCTCGCTGGTCGGCAATGCCAGCAAGAGCCTGCCGTTCTCGCTCACACTTGATAGCCGCACGCCCTATTTCGATAGCCGCCAGCCCTCCGATCTCGAAGGTATCCTGAACAGCTATGATTTCGATGCCGACCCTGATCTGATGGAGCGGGCAAGGGCCGGCATCGATCTTCTGCTCCGGTCCGGCCTCAGCAAATACAATTCCGCTGCCCGACAAGGCGCAGGAGCAGATGTCCTGGCGGGAAAAGCGGTACCGGCCGATGCTGTGGTGCAGGCGCAACGCCGCATCCTTGTTATCGGCCAGGTGGAGGACGACGCGTCGATCCGCTTCGGTTGCGATCGTCCGTTTACCAACAACGACCTCGTGCGGTTGGCAGCCACGGAAAACCCGGATGCCGAAATCCTTTACAAGCCGCATCCCGATGTTCTGAACGGTGTCCGGGCGCAGCGGTCCGATCCGTCCGACGTCACCGATCTCGCAACAATTGTCACCGCGCCGGTGTCGCTCCCGGAGCTTCTCGCGCGCGCCGATCATGTCTACGCCATCACGTCGCTCGCAGGCTTCGAAGCGCTGCTGCGGGGCCTTCCCGTGACGGTGGCTGGATGTCCGTTCTATGCCGGGTGGGGCCTGACCGACGATCGGCAGCCGAACCCGCGGCGGGGCCGCAGGCTTACTATCGAACAGCTGTTCGCCGCGGCCTATCTTTTCTATCCGCGCTATTTCAATCCGGTCGATGGAACCCAGATCGATTTCGAAACCTGTCTGGCGCTGGCGCTCCAGTGGCGCGAAAAGGGCATGCCGGAAACTCAAATCAGGGAAGTGCCGATGCCGGCGCGGCCGGGCTTCGCGATGCGGGGCGCCTATGGCCTGTTCGGCTGGCGGCATCTGCTGACCGTGCCGATTGCTTGGTTGATCAAACTGGCGGGGTCCGAGCAGGATGCGCGCGATTTCCGCCGGAACCCGATCCTGTTCTTCCGCGAGCTATCCAATCCGTGGCTGAGACGCCTCGGACGGATCCTCTATCCCCTCGATGGGGAGAGCCGTTGAGCGGGCATCGCCGAGTGACGGCGATGCCCGTTCCATTTACTTCTTCGGCAGCAGCAGTTCTTCGCAATAGCTTGGGCCAGTGGAGCCGGGACGATCTGCGGTGATGGTGATGTCGCGGATCGTGTAGCTTTCGGAAACAGTAACCTTGGCCGAGCAGCTAACGCTTACCGATTTGCCGTTTGCAAGCTTGATGCGGGTATAGCCGCCGCGCCAGTTGTAGATCGTCGAGCTGCCGCTATCGACATCGCTCAAGGGTGGGCTGAACTTGGCGAAGAACTCACCAGCCGAACGGCCGGTCCAGTAGGTGTTGATCGGGCTGCTGGCAACGCTGACAGTGGTGCATGCAGAAAGCGCTACCGCGAGAACGGCGGTCAAGGGGAACAGGCGGCGGCTCATAATCTTCAACAAATCCTCTTGCATGTGGTGATCGCCCCAGACAATGCCTGCCAGGCAGGGCTTTTGAGATGGGCAAAGCTTTGATCTCGCACTAACAGATTTCCGCTGCCTGTCGCGACATCATCTTTCCAAACAGCTCTCAATTTTCATCCGAGCCGCTTTTTTGCAACGCCTGTTACACAGGGTGTTGCAAGCGATGATCAGGCCTGCACGAGACCTCATATTTTTTCAAAGCACACGCTTGTGCAACGGAAAATGCCGGTTTATAGAGGCGCCACTGGTCACGGAGTGTAGCGCAGCCTGGTAGCGCACGTCGTTCGGGACGACGGGGTCGGAGGTTCAAATCCTCTCACTCCGACCAGTTTGACCCTTGTCCCGCAAGGCTCCTTCCCGAAAAAGCTCACTTCACAAGAGCGCGTTTCATCCACGCCCATCCAGCATCTCCGCCACGATCGCCGCCGACTTCTCTGCGCCATCCAGCGAAAACGGCAGTTCCTGAACGCCAGTGATCCCGCTCGCCCTACGGATGGCCTCTGCCAGCGCTTCACCGGTCAGCGAAGCCTCATCCACCACTTCCGCAAGTCCCAGCGCTTTGAGCTTTTCGGCGCGGGCGGTCTGTTCGGTCTCGCCGCCGGTCGCGAACGGGATGAGGACTGGCCGGCAGGTGGTGCGGAACAGGTCGCAGACGGTGTTGTAGCCGGCCTGCGAGACAGAGATTTGGGCATTTGACAGAAGCGACGGGAAGTCGGGGCGGAAACGGATGACCGTCACGCGGGAGCCGGCCTCTGCCGAAATACGGTCGAAATCCTCCGCGGGAAGATTGGGCCCGGTGATGACGCACCAGCTGCGGCCGTCGTTGAGAATGCGCTCGGCTTCCAGGGCCGCGCCGATCAGCCCCGCACCGACGGCGCCGCCGCCGGCGGATACCAGCACGTCGAACCGGTCGGGCGAGGGGGTGGGCGTATTGGGTGCGACGAGACCGGTATAATGGATCTTGCCCGCAAACTCCGACGCCCTGCGAAACGTCTCCTCAAGCTTCACGAAGCCCGCATCGCCATGCACCAGCACGCCGTCGAAATGGTCGCGCATCAGGGCAATCGTCTCGTCGTCGCGGCCGGATTTGCGGTTTTCCTGCAGAATGTCGCGCACGGAGGCAAGAAGCAGCGGCTTTGGCTCGGCAGACCTGATCGCGTCCAGCAGCGGCAGAAGTTCGAACCGCATCTGCCGGCGACCGAAGGGAAAGGCCTCGGTGATAACCACGTCAGGCTTCAGGTCGTGAAAGAGATCGAGCAGCAGGCCGGTGCGATGGGCTTGGAAAGCCTCGTCCACTGGCTCGCCGGTCGTGGCATCGCTAAGCGATGAAAATCCGCTATTGGAGGCGACCACCGGCGGCAGCTGCACATGCGCCATGCCTTCAGGCGGAAAGCCTTTCACCGGCGTGCCGCCCGTCACCAGCGTCACGTCGAACCCGGCTTCCTGCAGGGCGGACGCCACGCGGCTTGCCCGAACGATGTGACCGATGCCCAGCAGGTGCTGCACATAGAACAGAACGCGCCGGCCTTTGCCGATTGAGGGACCGTTGCTCATCGACTTGTCTCCTGGCTCGCAAAGCTCTGCGTGAACAGCCGCTTGAGGTCGGCGATGCTGGTATGATGGTCGAAGTCGTGGCGCACCTTTGCCTCGGCAGCCTGACCCAGACGTTGGCGAAGGGCAGGCTCGCGGATCGCTTTTTCGAGCGCTTCCGCCAGTGCTACCGGATCTTCCGGCGCAACCAGCAGTCCGTTTTCGCCATCGACGAAGAGCTCGGTAATGCCTGATATATTGGTCGCCACCACGGCAAGGTTCTGGCTTGCGGCCTCCACCATCACGTTGGGCAGGCCGTCGCGGTCACCGTCGGCTGTAATCCGGCATGCGAGCGAGAATAGGTCGCTGTCGCGGTAATGCTCCAGCACCTCGCGCTGGTCGAGCGCACCCTTCCAGGTGATGCGCGACGCGATCGAGAGGTATTCGGCAAGTGCCTTGAGGGGCACAAGCTCGTCGCCGCCGCCGATATGGGTAAAGCGCCAGGCAAGCTCCTTCGGCAGCAGCGCCAGCGCGCGCAGAAGCGTGTCATAGCCCTTTTTCTTCACCGCCCGGCCGACGCTGACGATCCTCACCGGATCGTCCGGATCACCGCCGTCGCGGGCAGGGCGGCTGCCGGAAAAATGCGGAAACCGGTCGAGATCCAGTCCGTGATAGCTCAGATGCACGTTGTCGAGTGCCGAAAGGCTCTGCAGCCGCTCATGCCCCGCCTTGGTGCAGGTCACAGTCCAGTCGGCCTCGTCGAGCTTGTCGGAGAGATCCCACGCCTCGGAGGTCCAGATATCCTTGGCATGCGCCGAAACGGTAAAGGGAATGCCGCTCATGCGGCTCGCATAGCGGGCAACGGCTGCCGGCGTGTGAATGAAATGCACATGCAGCCAGCCGGCATTATCAGGCCATTCCGCCACCAGAACAGCAGCCTGGCCGAAACGCCGGAAACGGTTGCGGGAAAAGTCCCGCGGCAGGTCGCGGAAAAACGCCTTGAGCGCCGAGCCGAAACCGGGCAGCGTCACGACCTTCATGAGCGCCTTAGCCACCCGCACCGGCTCCTCATGCAGGTATTCCGGCAGGTAGCTGACCGGCGCCTTGATCTCGTCATGCACCGGATGCCGCTTCTTGTCGGTCGGGCGGCGCATGGCCACCAGCTTCAGGGTAAAGCCTGCCCGTTCCAGCCCCAGCAGCTCCTGGGCGATAAACGTTTCCGAGAGCCGCGGATAACCTTTCAGCAGCACGACGATGGTCTTGTTGGTCATGTCAAAGCAGTTCCAGCAGAAATGCGCAGCGGGTTTCCACTTGGGCCGTTTGGCGGCGGCACTGCGTCCGGTCAGGAGAGGGCGTGTTAGCCTTGCGCAATCGCAAGGTGGCGTCCCTTGTTCTTCATCCACCCTTCGACGATCTCGCCGATATGCGGCAGGCCTTCCATCTGCAAGCCGGGTGCCGTCACCGAGGGCGGGTCGCGCTGCCACAGCGCCTTGATCGCGGCTGCAAATTTCGTGGCATCGGCACTGTCGTCGGCAGACAGCATGTCGACGAGACCGAGCTCCGCGCCGCGCGTTGCACGGATCAGCTGCTCTTCGCGCGGCTGCGTGCGCGGCACGATCAGCGCCGGCTTGTCGAACGACAGGATCTCGCAATAGGTGTTGTAGCCGCCCATGGCGATTACCGCCTTGGCGCCGGCGATCCGGTCTTCCATGCGGTTGTCGAACTCGATCACCTCAAGGCGCGGATCGTCCTTGCAGGCTTCGGTAAACACGGCGCGCTGCTCGGCCGGCATGTAGGGCCCAAGCACGATCACCGTCTTGTAGGTCAGCGCCGGATCGGCCTGATAGGCTGCAATCACGTCGCGCACCAGGTCTGCGCCATCGCCGCCGCCACCGGTCGTCACCAGCAGGTAATCCTCGTCCGCATCCGTTTCCGGCACGGCACCGGAGGTCACCTTGCGCTGCAGGAAGCCGACGAAATGCATCTTCTTGCGCACGGATGCCGGCGCATCCAGCCCTTCGAGCGGATCATGAAACTCCGGCGGGCCATAGACCCACACGTCGTCATAGAGCTGGCCGATCTTGCGCAGCGTATCGTGGCGCTCCCATTCGGCCTTGAGCAGATGCGGCGCGTCCATCACGTCGCGAAGGCCGAGCACCAGACGTGTGCCCTTGGTCTTCAGATAGACCAGCGTGTCCTCCACTTCGCCGCGAAGGCCAAGCGGCTCCTTGTCGACGATGAAGATGTCGGGCTCGAAGCTTTCGGCGGTATGGCGAATGCTGGAATGGCGCATCTTCAGCGTCTCGGCCAGATCGATATGCTGGTCCATCGACGTATAATCACCGTTGTGCAGCTTGATCACGCTGGGGATCTTCACGAAGTCAACGCGGGCGCGATAATCGAAGGCACCGGCAATCGTCGCGCCGGAAATGATCAGCACCTGCACGCCGCGGTAATTCTCCACCAGCGAGTGAGCGATGGTGCGGCAACGGCGCAAATGCCCAAGCCCGAACGTGTCATGGCTGTACATGAGAATACGGGCATTATTCAGATGTCGCGGCATGCCCGAAACTCCTACCGGCAACGAAGTGGCTGACAAAGCGGCTTGAAGCAGCAGTCACTATTTATATGGATCTGCCGCATCTCTAAGACCATCACCGAGGAAATTGAAGGCAAGTATGACGAATATCACTGGCACGACCGGCAGCAGCAGCCAAGGATAAAGTGCGATAGCGCTGACGCTTCGCGCTTCTGTGAGAAGAACGCCCCAGCTTGTGATCGGCGGGCGAAGACCGAGGCCGAGGAAGCTCAGCGTCGTCTCGCCAAGGATCATGCCCGGGATTGTCAGCGTCGCGCTGGCAATCAGGTGAGACATGAAACCGGGGATCAGGTGCCGCCCGATGATGCGGGTACTTCCAGCGCCCATCAGCTGTGCGGCAAGCACGTAGTCCTCTTCGCGCAACGACAGCAGTTTCGAGCGCACCGCGCGCGCAAGCCCTGTCCAGTCGAGCAGACCGAGGATGAAGGTGATGCCGAGATAGATGACGAGCGGGCTCCAGTCGGCCGGCATCACGGCTGCAAGCGCCAGCCACAGCGGAATGCTGGGGATCGATTGCAGTACCTCGATGATGCGCTGGGTCACCGTATCAAACCAGCCGCCCCAATAGCCG
The DNA here is from genome assembly GCF_001423425.1 of Rhizobium sp. Leaf306. Classification (GTDB taxonomy): domain Bacteria; phylum Pseudomonadota; class Alphaproteobacteria; order Rhizobiales; family Rhizobiaceae; genus Neorhizobium; species Neorhizobium soli. Next base: position 486,488 of record NZ_LMNX01000001.1, on the reverse strand, counting down.
GCGATGCCGCCGATGACGATGCCGAGGATGAAGCTGGTGGCCACGCCGAGCAGGCCGATCGTCAGCGAGATCCGCGCGCCGTAGAGAATGCGCGACAGCATGTCGCGGCCGAGCCGGTCGGTGCCGAGCAGATGGAACTGGCCGCCTTCCGCCGGGCAGACCAGATGCGTGCTCATCTCGACGACGCCCCAGAACCGGTAGGGATCGCCCTGGCAGAGAAAGCGCAGCTTTTGCACATCGGCCGTGTCGTCGGAATAGTTCCGCCGCAGTGTCGTCATGTCCAGGTCCATCTTCTGGCCATAGACGAAAGGACCGACGAAGTTACCCTTGTGGAACAGATGCACCGATTGCGGCGGCGCGTAGATGAAATCGATATTGCGGGTATGCACCTTGTAGGGCGCCAGGAACTCGACGACCACGATCATCAGATAGGCGATGAGCAGAAGGATGCCGGAAATCAGCGCCAGCCGGTGCCGTTTGAAGCGCCACCACATCAGCTGCAGCTGCGACGCCTCGTGAACCTTCAGCGCGCCGCCATCGGCATCGCGCTCGATCTCGTAAGGGTCGAAGGCGCCCTCGCGGACATAATGCGGCAGCTTGCCCGCGTCGCTGCTGTCGATCACCGTCATTTGGTTCTCCCGCCGCGAAGCCTGATGCGCGGGTCGAACATCGCAAGCGCAATGTCTGAAATCAGCACGCCGATAACAGTAAGGAAGCTGAGGAACATCAGGAACGAGCCGGCAAGATACATGTCCTGGCTCTGCAGGGCGCGGATCAGCATCGGACCTGTGGTTTCGAGCGAAAGCACGACCGCGGTGATTTCAGCCCCTGAAATGATCGAGGGCAGGATCGAGCCGATATCGGAGATGAAGAAGTTAAGCGACATCCGCAGCGGATACTTGGTCAGAACCTTGAACGGATGCAGGCCCTTGGCACGCGCGGTCATCACATACTGCTTGTGCAGCTCATCCAGAAGATTGGCCCGAAGCCGCCGCACCATGCCGGCTGTCCCGGCGGTGCCGATGATCAGCACGGGGATCCAGATATGCTCGAGGATCGACTTGAACTTCGCCCAGCTCATCGATTCCGACATGTACTGCGCGTCCATCAGATGGCCGATCGACGTGCCGAAATAGATGTTGGCGAGATACATGAGAACGAGGGCCAGCACGAAATTGGGAACGGCAAGACCGATCAGGCCAAGAAGCGTCAGCCCGTAATCACCCCAGCTATACTGGTGGGTGGCCGAATAGACGCCGATCGGGAAGGCGAGAACCCAGGTGATGATGATGGTCAAGGTGGAAACGAGGATCGTCAGCCACACCCGGTCACCGACCACGTCCGTGACAGGCATGCGGTATTCGAACGAATAGCCGAAATCACCGGTCATCATGCCGGCCACCCAGTTGAGGTAGCGGATCGGCTCGGGCTGATCGAAACCGTAACGGGCACGCAGGTCTTCGATCTCCTGCAGATCGGCCTTTTCGCCCATCGCCTTCAGCTGTTCGACATAGCTTTCGAAGTAGTCACCCGGCGGCAGCTCGATGATCGTGAAGATCAGCATCGAGATCAGCACCAGCGTCGGGATCATCACGAGGATGCGCCAGATAATGTAGCGGAACATCAGGCAGTTTCCTCGTCATACCAGAATGCATCCGGCAGATAGACGCCGAGATAGGATGTGGGGTCGAAACCGTAGAGCGCCTTCGACGGCACGTTTTGCAGCTTGGACGATTGCACGACGGGCTGCAGCGTGGCGTTGACGATGCCGATCGTAAAGACCTGGTCGGTAAACAGCGCCAGCATCTTGTGCCAGACATCCGTTCGCTGATCGAAGCCCTCTGCCTTACGCCATTCACTGTAAAGGTCCAGCAGCGCCTTTGCCTCGGGAAGATCAGGCGCCTTGCCATCGCTGCCGCCGGAAAGCGCATGCAGTCCCCAGATCGACCATTGCAGCTGGTCGTCGCTGGTCGGTGCCAGTTCCTTCGGCGCCATGTCGGCAGTTGGTACGCCATTGTCGAGGCCGCCGCCGACCGACATAATCGCATCGCCGCCCTTCACCCGCCGGCGCAGAAGCTCACGCTGGGCGACATGCGGGTAGATCTTGATGCCGACCTGCAGCAACTGGTCGCCGATCAGTTCCAAGGCATCGGTCTCGAACGTGCTCTCGCCGGTAATCTCGATGATGATCTTTGCCAGCCTGCCATCGGGCAGGCGGCGCATGCCCTCACTATCATCCATGGCAAGACCGATCTCGTCGAGCAGCTGGTTCGCCTGATCAGGATCGAACGCCGCCCAAGCCTTCTGGTATTCCGGCTTGAACAGCGGGCTGTCGGGTAGGATCGAATTGGAGCTCTCGGTCGCAAGACCATAGAACACCGCCTTGTTGATTTCGCCGCGATTGATCGCAAGAGACATCGCACGCCGGAAGCGCACGTCGCGGAAGAGGTTGCGCCAGCCTTCATCCTTGCAGTTGAGGTTGGGAAACAGCGCCATGCGCGATCCTTGCGTCCGCTTCCACAGATCCACCTTCAACGGGTAGCGCTGCTCGGCATTCTTCAGGAACGTGTAATCGGCAAAATCGAGGTTGGTCACCTGCAGGTCGCTCTCGCCGGTGCCGGTCTTTGCGGCGATCAGGTCCGCGGAGGAGACGTCCAGCATCACCTTGTCGATATAGGGAAGCTGCAGGCCGTTTTCGTCGACGCGGTAGTAATAGGGGTTGCGCTCGAACACGAAGCGCTCGGCCGGCGGCGCCGTGCGGTTGCGCCAGGCATCCAGCGTCGGCAGGTTCGGGTTTTCCGGCCGCACCACGCGCGACATCTTCTGGTGCAGCGCCGCCCAGTCGTCCACCCGTTCGCGGGCGATATGCTGTGCCAGCAGCTCTTTCGTCTGGTAGCGCATATGGAACTGCTTCATGTAGGCAGCGGGGAACATCAGACGGGTTGGCGAAGGCGAAGCCTGGTCGGCGAGGAAATCTGGATTGGGATCGTCCCAGCTGTAGCGCACGGTGCGCGCATCGATCACCTCGAACCGCGGCGGCTTGCCGTTGATCATCAGCCCGGCCGGCGGTCCGCCTTTGGCGAGCTTCTTTTCGTGAAAAACGTCATCCCAGACATAGCGGAAATCATCCGCCGTGAACGGGCTTCCGTCCGACCATTTATGGCCTTCACGCAGATGGAAGGTGAAGACGCGGTCGTTCTCGACCTCGTAGGCTTCCAGAATATCGGCTTCCAGCTTCAGGTCGGAATTGTATCCGACAAGCCGGCTGTAGCAGTTGATCGGCATGAAGCGGATGTCGCGCTGACCGCCGATCAGCATCCGCATCGAACCGCCGTAACGTCCGGGTTTGAGCCCGCGCTCTGCAAGGTTGAGGACGCGCGGCGTCTTCGGCAGACGCTCCTCTATGGGCGGCAGCGGCGTCTCGGTCGGGATCTGCGCCAGATAGTCGGACTGGCTAAAGGCCGCAAACACCCGCGCCGGGATTGCGGTTGCACCCGCGACCGAGCCCAACAGGGCCAGCATATGCCGTCTGGAAATCGTCATCCTGCCACAAGCTCCCGCGCATCGACATTGGTGCGGGCAAGAACCAGATGCCCGCCGCCGAGATCCACATGGGTCAGCTGGTCGCTATCCTTCTCGTCGAGGAACTGCTTGCCCCAGATCTTCATGGCCGATGCCGTCGGCGTGCCGATCGTCTCGAAATCCAGCTTGTGGTCGAGGCTCGGCAGAGGCACGGCGGCCAGCAGTTTCTTCGTATAGGGATGAACAGGTGCCCGCATGATGGTTTCGCAGGGGCCAATCTCCACGATCCGCCCCGCATACATCACCGCCACCCGGTCGGCCATGTAGTTCACGACCGCCAGATTGTGCGAGATGAACAGATAGGTCAGCCCGAGTTCGGACTTCAGGTCCTTCATCAGGTTCAGCACCTGCGCCTGGATCGACACGTCGAGCGCCGAAACCGGTTCGTCGCAGATCACCAGATCCGGCCCGAGAGCAAGCGCCCGCGCGATCCCGATGCGCTGGCGCTGGCCACCGGAAAACGAATGCGGATAGCGCATCAGCGCGCTTTCGGGCATGCCCACCGCATGGATCAGCCGGCGCACCGCTTCCTGCCGCTTGGCGAGCGGGCCGCGGTCATGGATGTCGAGCGGTTCGCGAATGATGCTGCGAACCGGCATGCGCGGCGAAAGTGATGAGACCGGATCCTGGAACACCATCTGCAGACGGGTCCGCAGATCGTCCAGCACTTCGCCTTCGCAGTTGAGCACGTCGACCGGACCGTTTTCGCCGTTATAGACGACGCTGCCGTGATCGACCGACAGTCCGCGCATCAGGATCTTGCTGAGCGTGGTCTTGCCGCAGCCGCTTTCGCCCACGAGCCCGAGCGTCTCGCCGCGGCGGATCTCGAAGCTGACATCGTTGACCGCCACCGTCCGATCGGGCTTTGCCCCGAAACCGAAGCCTGCACCCTTCTTCGTGACGAAGCTCTTGGTGACGTGGTTGACCGACAACAGTACCTCGGGAAGGACCTTTTCGCTCTTGCGCCGTCCCATGAGGCCGACCGTATCAACCTTGATTTCGCGCAGCGGCTTCAGGCGTTCCTCGCGTGGCCTGTCGAAATCCGGCACCGCTGCCATCAGCCCCTTCGTATAGGGATGCTGCGGATTGCGGAAAATGTCCGAGGCGGAGCCAGCCTCCATGACCTCGCCGCGATAGACCACCACCACTTCATCGGCCATCGAGGCGACGACACCGAGATCGTGGGTGATCAGGAGCATCGCCATGCCGAGCTTGGCCTGCAACTCCTGCAGCAGCTTGAGGATCTGCGCCTGGATCGTCACGTCGAGCGCCGTCGTCGGCTCGTCGGCGATCAGAAGCGCCGGGCGACAGACTAGTGCCATGGCGATCATCGCACGCTGGCGCATGCCACCGGACAGTTCGAATGGATACATATCGAACACGCGGGCAGGCTTGTCGAAGCCGACCAGAGACAGCGTCTCCTCACTCGCCTCGCGCCGCTCGGCAGGCGACATCGCCGTATGGATTTTCAGGCTTTCCTCGATCTGGTTGCCGACCGTGTGGATCGGCGAGAACGAGGTCATCGGTTCCTGAAAGATCATGCCGATGCGGCTGCCGCGGATGGCGCGGATCTGCCGCCCGTCGCGGGGCAGCGCAATCAGATCGACGGACTGGCCGGTCGCTGGATCGTCGAACACCGCGCGCCCGGAAATCTTGGCGACGTCGGTCTCGATCCCCATGATCGCGCGGCCGAGAGCCGACTTGCCGGAACCGCTTTCGCCCACCAGTGCCGTGACCTGGCCCGGGCGTATCCGCATGCTGAGATTCCGGACCGCCTGGATCGCGCCGCCCCAGACCGGGAACGACACGTTCAATCCTTCGATGCGGAGAACTTCCTTCGGTGGGTTCATCAATGAAGTCCGGCTCCCGGAGATTGGAGCAGAGAGGTAAGATTGATCGATTGCAAAACACGGTAGCGCACGCTCGTGCACCTGTCCATTGCAGCAACCCCGCTGCCGATCGTCCCTATCATGCGCCCCCCTGCATGTCGGTTGACATCTGCGCCAATAAGCCTGACCTCTTGGCGGAGATCGAGAAATTCGAGTGTTAAACGCATATCCCCTAGGAGCGTTGCGTGACAGCGAGGTGAAATTACACGTGCCAGCCGAAAAGTCTGACCAGAAAACCTATAAGCGCAAAATCACCGATGCCCGCGCCCTGATCGAGGCCGGAAAACTGGAGGAGGCGCAGGCCGCTCTAACAGCACTTTCCGCCGACAAAACGGTGATGACGACGGATGTTCTGGGCGAGCGCACGGCTCTCGGAATGCCGCGCAAGCTTCACTCCGCATGGCTGAAGCTTGCGAAGGCGGAGGGCGACGCAATCGGCCGCGTCGGTCTGCAGCACGGCCTCGTCCCCGATCCCGCCGTGATGGCGCCGTTCATCACCTTCGATGCAGACGAGAAACGGTTGATGGCAGAGCTTGGGCGAAAGCCGGTGCCGCGCATTATCCACCAGATCTGGATCGGCACGCTGCCGCTGCCGCCAGCCGTCGCGCGCTGGGAAAGCCATGCAAAGGCGACCGGCTTCGAATACCGCCTGTGGCGCGAGGCGGATCTCGAACAGCTCGGCATCGCAAGCCATCCCGCCTATCTTGCCATGCTTGAAGACGGAGACTATCCGGGCGCCGTCGATGTCGCCCGCTATGCCATTTTGCTGGAGCATGGCGGCATCTATCTCGACTGCGACTGGTATCCGACCCGCGAGGATATCGGTTTTGGCGATCTCCTGCCGCTGATCGGTCTCGGCGCCATCGCCGAGGATGTGGCGCGCGATGTCGGGGCGGGAAGCCTTCTTCTTGCCAATTCCTTCATCGCCACACCGCCCGGCCATCCCGCCTTTGCAAAGATGCTTGCCGTGTTTCCCGACGTGATGGCGGCGCTGCCGCAGGCGCCCGCCTGGTGGTCCACAGGTCCGCTGATCATGACCATGTTGTTTCGGCAGACCAATGTGTTCCTCGCCCCCTTCGGCCTCGTCGCCGCCTCGCTAAAGCGCGGCGCACCGATTGCAGAAGTCGAGAAAGCCTGCGCGGACGCGGTTGCGTCCGGAGAGGGCCTGCTGGTCGCCTGGAAGAGCTGGTAGGCTCGAAGCGATCAGTAACGCGTCGGGTTAGAGCCCCAGCAAGACCCGGGCCGAGCGCCAGCGGCAAGCGGGGTGATCCGCCGTCACGCCGAACAGCAGGTCGAGGAAATGCCAGGCACTGTCGTCATGTACGAGATGATGGCCAAGCACGCCGATCACAGGCGCCCGGTCCGGTGCCTCGATCAGCGCGATCGTTTCCGCGATCAGATCGGCAGCCGGCCTTCCGCCGCGCGTTCCGTGCCAATCCATGATGTCAACATGGCTGTTGAGCATCGCAACCGGCGCCGTCTTTTCCGGCCCGAAGGTCGATAGCGCCGCAAACCCAAGCTCTGGCAGTTTTTCGATCAGTTCCTGTGAGATCCGGTTCCACGGCGGCACCAGCATCGGCACGAACCGGGGGGCGTGCAGCTCTGCCATTTTGTCGAACCCATGCTTCAGCTCGGACACGATATCGGGCAGGGGGCGATGGCTCCCCAGTTCCTGCTTCTTCTCATCGGGACCCGAATAGCTGCGATGCGACCAGCCATGCACAGCGACGTCGAGATGCGGCTGGGTGTCGAGATAGGATGCGAGATCAGCGCCTGTCTTTTCGGGGATGACAGCAAGCGTCGCTGGCACCGAAAACGCATCGGTCATGGTCGCAAGCTTTGCCAGCTGTTCCGTCGGTTCCACAGCATCGTCGTCACGCAGCCAGAAATCGATCCGCCGTCCGTCGTCGGCGAGCCGATCAAGCGCCAGCCTCAGGTCGTTTTCGGTCATGCTCATTCCTTTGCGCCAATCGTGGTGATGATCTCGTCGAGCCTCCCGGCCGCAGCGGTGATCGACCGTTGCGACACGACGAAATCCCGCGCCCCTTGGCCGAGCCGCAGCCGTTCCGTCTCGTCGTCCAGCAACCGCTCGATGGCCGCCGCATAGGCGGCCGCATCTCCCGGTGGCGTCAGAATGCCGCCGATCCCGTCCGTCACCACTTCAGGCACGCCGGCGCCGTTTTCCGCCACGACAGGCACGCCGGATGCCTGCGCCTCCAGATAGGAAAGCCCGTAGGCTTCCGAAACCCCCGGCCATGTCAGCATCGATGCGGTCGAAAGCAGCGCTGCAACCTCCTCGGCGCTCTGCAAGCCCATCCACTCCACACGCCCGGCAAGCGCCCCCTCAAAGAGAGCCTCCACCTCAGCCCGCATCGGCCCGTCGCCGATCGCCGTGAGGTGCCAGTCGTCACGATGGGCAATCTGCTTCAGCGCCTCGGCAAGCGCTGCATAACAGGCAAACTTGTTGCCCGGCCGCATCATGCCGACAGCCACCAGCCGCCCCGGTTCGGGCGATGGCGCGCGGGCCAGATAGGGCGTCGGATCGATAAACGGAAACAGCCGCGAAAGCTTCGCATCCGGCACCACCTCTGCAAGCCCGCGTCCGTCGCGACCGGTGAAACAGATATTGGTCGCCGCCAGTGCGACCGCATCCACTACAATTTCCTGCGCTTCCACCCACTGCCCCAAATTGCGCCGATGCGAATAGGAGGCTTCCGCCGTCACATAGGGAATGTCGAAACGACGGCAGAGGGTAGGGCCGATCAGGTCCGGCGCCTTGTAATAAAGGTGGTAGGTAAACCACAGGTCCGGCAGTCTCTCGCCGAGTGCCAGTCGTCTTTCCCACTCAGTCGAAATCCGCTCGACCTCGTGCGCCGCCTGCGCATCGCGTTCCCCAGTCGACGAGGTCTGCTCGGGCAGAAACGCGCGGAACTCCGAAACCAGATCGACCTTGTGTCCTTTGACCCCAAGGATCTCGATCAACTGGCGCGCCATCAGCCGGTCGCCTGAGGGAACGGGATGGTTCGGCGATTTCAGCGGCGCGTAGAAGGCGATGTCCATGCTGTGGGATAGCATCCGTCACGCCAGCGTGAAAAGCCCGATCTCTTGACAGAGCCAGTCGTTGGGCTCACCTGATGGCTTCCCAGTTCGAATGCCTCCGGAGTGCCATCCTTGAACCAGCAATCGCCACAGGCGGCGGATCTTTTGTCCGCCATCGAAGACAAGCGCGCAATGATCGGCGTCATCGGCCTCGGCTATGTCGGCCTGCCGCTCGCCATGACGGTCGCCCGTGCCGGCTTCAAGGTCACCGGTTTCGACATCGATCCGGCCAAGATGACCGCGATAGAAGCGGGCAAGAGCTATATCGAGGCCGTGCCCGACGACGTGCTGGCCGCCGAGCGAAACGCCGGCCGGTTCCAAGCGACCACAGATTTCGCACGCCTTGCCGAATGCGACGTGATTGCCATCTGCGTGCCGACGCCGCTCACCCGCCACCGCGAACCGGACCTCTCCTATGTCGCGAAAACCTGCGAACAGATCGCCAGCACCCTGCGCAAGGGCCAGCTCGTCGTGCTCGAATCCACCACTTATCCCGGCACCACCGAAGAGGTGATGAAGCCGATCCTCGAAAAGACCGGGCTGGTTGCGGGCGAGGATTTCTTCCTCGGCTATTCGCCGGAACGCGAAGACCCCGGCAACCGCGATTTCCAGACCTCGACCATTCCGAAGGTCGTTGCCGGCGATGGCGAAGCGGCCTCCGCCATGGTCTCCGCATTCTATGGCGCCGTCGTCGAAACCATCGTTCCGGTCTCCGGCACCCGCACGGCGGAAGCGGTGAAGCTCACGGAAAACGTGTTCCGCGCCGTCAATATCGCGCTCGTGAATGAGTTGAAGATCGTCTACGAGCGGATGGGGATCGACGTCTGGGAGGTGATTGCCGCCGCCAAGACCAAGCCGTTCGGCTACATGCCGTTCTATCCAGGCCCGGGCCTCGGCGGTCACTGCATCCCGATCGATCCGTTCTACCTCACCTGGAAATCACGCGAATACGACCAGCCGACCCGCTTCATCGAACTTGCCGGCGAGATCAACACGGCGATGCCGCGCTATGTCGTCGACCGGCTGGCCGAAGCGCTCGACCGCATGCTTGGCAAGGCGCTCAGCCGTTCGCGGGTTCTCATCCTCGGTCTCGCCTACAAGAAGAACGTGCCCGATATCCGCGAAAGCCCGTCGCTGCGGCTGATGGAACTGCTTCTGGAACGCGGTGCCGACGTGGCCTATCACGACCCTTACGTCTCCGAAGTGCCGCGCACCCGCGAATACGGTCACCTGATGGGTCGCAAGTCCGTCCCGCTCGATCAACTCGGCGATTTCGATGCCGTCGTCATCGCCACCGATCATGACAGTTTCGACTACCAGGCGATTGCCGATGGTGCGCCGCTGGTCGTCGATACCCGCAATGCGATGGCCAATCGCGGCATCACGTCGCAAACCATCGTCAAGGCGTAACCGTGCCCTATCTCAACGCTTGATCGCCGGAAAAGGGAAAGCAATGAGCAGACTGGACAGCTTCATCAACCGGATGACCGCGCAGCGCGACATCCTCAATCACATCAAGAACGATCTCGGCCTGCCGGCTTCGGGTGATGTCTACGAGGTCGGCATCGGCAACGGCCGCACCTATAGCCATCTGCGCGAGCTGTTCGCCGACCGCCGCATCCTCGCCTTCGACCGCTCCAACGGCGCCCACCGCACAGAAGCGCCGTCCGAAGACGACGTCGTGCTGGGAGAGATCAAGGATACCGGCCAGGCTTATGTCGGCAAGAACGCTGCCCTCGTGCATGCGGATATCGGCACCGGCTATCCGGATGCGGATGCGAGAACCTTGCAGTGGTTGCCGCAAATGGCGGCTGGCATGCTCGCGTCAGGCGCCTATGCCGTCAGCGGCCTGCCGCTCGACCACCCCGATCTTGAAGAACTGCCGCGGCTGCCCAGTGTGGAAGAGGGTCGCTACTTCTATTATCGCAAGCGATAAACAGGCCGTGAAACGGGCGTGAGGACCAGCGCCACGCCCGTGTTCCGCCACAAAATCAGGTCAGAGAAAACCTGTCGTCAGCATCGCTGACCGAGTGTCCAAGGCGCGCAAATGGCATCGTTTGCGCGCTCAAAGACCAGCGGATGAGCCGAGGGAAAGGCTGTGGATAACCTGTGGATAACGGCCGATGACGGGCAATCAGGCGTGCTGACGGTCCCGGCGCATGTCGTCCATGCGGGCACCACGGATCGTTTCGGCGAGCGTCCGGCTGATTTCCATGCTCATGCGCGGATTGTCGGAGATCACCTTGAAGAAGGCATCCTTGGTAATGCGCAGAACATCGACCTCAGTCACGGCACGTGCTGTCACGGCCTGCGAGCAATTGGAGAGAAGGCACATCTCGCCGATAATGGAATTGCACCCGGCCTCACCGATCTTGGTCTCGGAATTCGCCGAACCGCTGATCATGTCGACCTTTCCGCACAGGATCACGTAGGCAGCATCGCTGCTGTCACCCTGTGAGAAAATATCCTGCCCCGGTTCGTAGAGAACGCGGTCGGAGGTAAAGGCAAGCAGCTTAAGTTTGCACGGATCGACCCGGCAAAAATAAGGAACTTTCTTCAGCAACTGCACTTCATCGTTGAGCAACATGGTTTCCACCATTTGGTCATCTTGTTGGCGGCTGCGATATTATGCCACCAACGATTTAAAAATACCACTCTTTGTATCCAGAGCCTCAAAAGAGTCGTCTTCGGCCACGGATCCCTTGTCGAATACGATAACACGATGAAACAATCGTGACAGGGCAGTATTCGACAAAACCCACGCCACAGAAGGATTATTGTCCTGCTGAGCGAGGAAGTGAAGCACATTCTTAACAATTTCTTCCTGAGCCCTCCGATCGAGGCCCGGAAGGGGCTTGTTGAAGATGTAATAATTGGAGCGCCGCACCAGCGCTCGGGCCAGGCTCAGCTTGTGGCGCTGGACCAGTGTCAGCCGCCGGCCGCTGGCGCCCATGTCGTAGTCCAGCCCGATGCCGATAAAGCTTTCATAGAGACCCATTTCGCGCAGCAACTTGCCCGCCACGTTGCGGATCTTGGTCGGCGCGTCGGCGTTGCGTTGCGACAGCTTGCCGAACAGGATGTTTTCGCGAAGCGTCGCCGAGCCCATGTATTTGTGCGGATCGTAGCGCTCGATGCGGCTGCGCAGCGATGCCGGCAGGTTGGCATAGAAGATGTCGCGCGTGGCAACGATCTGGTTCATGATCTCGGCGGTCAGGACGCCGAAGCGGTAGCGTGGCTCGATATAGTAGAGGCTGAGCTTGACCACCGCGCGCCGGTCGTCCTCGCTGGGCTTGAAGTCCCGTCGGCTGCGCTTGCGCTTCAAAAGCTGCTCGTAGAACGCGATATCGTCGGTGGTGATATGCTCGAGCTGCTGGAACAGCGGATGTTCCGGCGGCAGGCCCTGGAAGATTTCCGACAGGTTTTCTGCGATCGAAAGTCCCATGTCGTAGAACAGGTCGAACAGATTGGCCGTCTTCAACACTTCGAAGACATACTCTCCCTCGGCCAGTTCCATATCCAGTTCCGCCGACTGGCGCGTCGCCGCAAACAGCAGGTTTTCCCGCACCGTCGCTTCGGTGTTGTAGGCGCTGAAATCGAAATAGGAGACGAGATTGCCAAGCCCCTGACTGGCGAGTTCCTCGCGCAGGGCAAACCGCATCTCGACGACACGACCGGTCAGTTCCTCGTGTTCGGCCGGGTCGAGATAGGAATGCAAGGCCAGTTCCATCACGTCGGCTGTCAGCTGCACCGCATCGAGGGCCCTCAAGACCGACTGCTTGACATCGTCTTCGCCGCCTTCCGATACGGAGGTGGATCGACGGTCGATCCAGTCGACGGACGGATCGTGCGTCGTGTTTCCGGCGCGTTCGGCTTCGCTCATTTTCCAGCGCCGCCGCAGCTTCTTATGTTTGGGTTCGTCTGCGGACTTCTCCTGCACGGCCGGCGCGTGCTTGAGCCCGTAGAGAAGATTGTCCTTGAGCGTCCCGTGGAAAAAGTAGCTGTCGGCCGACGCATAGGAGACCTGACGCCCGGTCACCGCTTCCGGCAGTTCCAGAAGGTCAACCTCGCCCAGCATCACGCGGCCCGATGCCGGCCAGGTAATGCGGCCAAACGCTTCCGCCGTCGCTTCGGCGCCGATGCCGGCATTGTCTATCATCGCCACCAGCTCGCCGGGCTCGATCTTGAGCGTGACGTTTTCGGCGATATGGGCGCCGCTGCCATCGACGATGGTGAGGTTGAGCGCGGCGAGGGGAGACGGCGTATGGTCAGGCACATCGTGGGCGAGCGCATGCAGCGTCGGCGCGATCAGGACGCCCGGCTCAAACTGTTCACGCACCTGTTCGTATTTCACCTGAACGTCCTGGCGTGCCTGGTCCCAGTCGATCAGCTCCTTCAGCGGGCCCGGCAGGTCCTTGTAGGCGTTGATGACGGCCACCAGCTGGCCGACGTCGAGCGTGCCGCGCAAGGCAAAATAACCGCCGATCGAATAGAAGAGAAACGGCGTCAGCTGCGACAGGAAATTGTTGACGAACTTGACGATGAATTTCCACCGATAGAGGTCGTAGCGGATCTGGAAGATCTGCCCCAGCCGGTCGGAAATATCGGCACGCTCGTAATTGCTGGTGTCGTAGCTGTGGATCGTGTCCATGCCCTCGACAATCTCGCCCACCTTGCCGGCCAGATGCCGGGCGGTGATCTGCCGCTGACGGCCAAGATCGATCAGGCGACGGCGCATCTTCGGAATGATGCCGACCTGGATCGCCACCATGAAGGCTGCGATCAGCCCAAGCCACAGGTTCTGCAAAAGAATGAAGGTGAGGGCGGCGATCGCCTGTCCACCCAGCATGGCCGGCTGCACGAAAGCGTCACCGGTAAAGCCGCCGAAAGGCTCGACCTCGTCCTTGACCATGCTGGAGACTTCCGCACCGCGGATCTGCCGCATCGTGCTTGGCGGAAACCGCAGAAGACGGTCCACCAGCTCGTAGCGGATACGGCGCAGCAGCCGTTCGCCCAGGCGTCCCTTATAGGTGTTGATGTAGAACTTGAACAACCCGTTGACGATGACGAGCAGCAGGAAAACGCCCGAAAGCGCCATCAGCGTCGCCAGCCGGTTGAGCTCGAAGCCTTCGAAACCGAAGGACCACTGCGTCAAAGGAATGGTGAACTGGAACGCGAGAAAGGGCCGGGTTGCGGCCGCCATCTCGAACCCTTCGCCCTGGATCGGCCCGTTGATGATCTGCTTGGGAAGGTCGAACGCAAGGAAGTACGGAATCATCGAAATCAGAACGATCGCGAGAACCCATAACTGCTGCGGTCGCGTATGATTCCAGATATAACGAAGTAGATGTTTTTCCATCGGCAACGGATCTCAGTTCCCGAGGCTGGATTGCACAGCGCGCCTCCCGGAAGGGTGAAGGGAGGCATGATATAGGTGGATCCGCCGCTTGTGCAAACGTCTCGTGCACGATGCTGCTTGATTAGGCGATTGGTTCGCCGCCAAGTGTGGCAAACCTGCCGGGATGGCTAAGGGCCGGGTTCTGCACCCGGCCCATCAGTGTTTGAAAATTCCTGTTTTAAATCAACGGTCTTTGTCGCCCGATGTCAGGATTTGGGCAGCTTCCGCGCCGCTCACCCGGCGGATGTCCACGTCGTCGCGGCGGGCGGCAAACGCGTCGGTTGCCATCAGCAGTTCGGCAAGATCGGCCGGCAGGGAGAGAATCACGCGGTCGCCCTGCACTGGCTCGCCGCGGCGGATGCCGCCAAGTTCGCCGCGCTTGGCTGTGATCATGCCGCCGGCGACCGTGTTCAGCGTATCCGGGTCGATCAGGATGAAGGCACCGGTCGAGCGGTTCTGCTCGTAGGTGTCGAACACCGCCTGCTCTTCGAACGACAGGCGCACCTTGCCAATCGCGTTCATGTCGAGGCCGGACGCATGCGGAGCCCAGCTGCCCGACTGCAGGTCGAGCTGCGAGATCGGCTCCACCGCCACGCGCTGGCGGCGCGAACCGCTTTTCAGCCAGTAGCGCTTGCCGGGCTCGATGCCGCCAGGCTGCAACGCCACCATCTGCGCCTCGAAGCTGACGCCGGTCATCGGCTGGCCGTCGAGCGAAGCGATCACGTCGCCGCGCGCGACATCCACCTGTCGGTCGAGCACCAGCGTGATCGCGTCGCCGGCGACAGCTGCGTTGCGCACGAGGTCGAAGGTGACGATCTGCTTGACGTTGGCGATCGTGCCAGACGGCAGGATGACGACGCTGTCGCCCGGCTTGATCGAGCCGCCCGCAACCGTGCCCTGATAGCCGCGAAAGCTTTCGCCGGGACGCGAGACACGCTGGACGGGAAGGCGAAAGCCACCGGTCTGCGTGGAGCGTGTCGTTGCCAGTTCCAAAGCGTCGACCAGCGTCGGGCCTTCATACCACGGCATCGTGGACGTTGCGGGATAGACGACGTTTTCGCCCTTCAGCGCCGACATCGGGATCGCGGTGATCTGGCGAACGCCGAGCGACAGCGCGAATTCGCGGAATTCATGGCTGATGCGGTCGAAGATCTCGCGGTCGTAGTTCACGAGGTCGAACTTGTTGACCGCGAGAACGAACTGCCGGATGCCCATCAAGGATGCGATCGTCGCATGCCTACGGGTCTGTTCCAGAAGCCCGACGCGGGCGTCCGCAAGCAGAATGGCGAGATCGGCCGTCGAGGCGCCGGTTGCCATGTTGCGGGTATACTGCTCGTGGCCGGGCGTGTCGGCCACGATGAACGAACGCTTCTCGGTCGAGAAATAGCGATAGGCGACGTCGATCGTGATGCCCTGTTCGCGCTCCGCCTGGAGACCATCGAGAAGCAGCGCGAAATCCGGCAGGCCGAGATCGTTCTGGCCGCCGCTATCGCGGGCAAGCGTCACCGCTTGGTCTTCCTTGACGGCCTTGGTATCCCAGAGAAGCCGGCCGATCAGGGTCGACTTGCCGTCATCGACGGAACCGCAGGTGATCAGCCGCAGCGGCCGCACGTCACGGGTGATCTTGGCAGCGGATTCCGCGAAGGGTAAAATGGTGGCCGAAGCGGCGGTGGATGTTGCTGTCACGCTCATCTCAGAAATATCCTTCACGCTTCTTCTTTTCCATCGAACCCGACTGATCGCGGTCGATGGCGCGGCCCTGCCGTTCGGAAACGGTGGCGATTTCCAGTTCGGCGATGACTTCTTCGAGGTTGGAGGCCGTCGAGCGGATCGCGCCGGTCAGCGGGAAGCAGCCGAGTGTGCGAAACCGGATCGAGCCATGCTTTATCTCTTCGCCGGGAAGCAGTTCCAGCCGCTCGTCTTCGGCAAGGATCATCATTCCGTCGCGCTCCACGTAAGGGCGCTCGGCAGCGTAGTAGAGCGGCACCAGCGGAATGTTTTCCGCCTGGATGTAGCGCCAGATATCCACTTCGGTCCAGTTCGACAGCGGGAAGGCGCGCACGCTTTCTCCCTTGCGGATCATGCCGTTATAGACGTTCCAAAGTTCCGGCCGCTGGTTGCGCGGATCCCATTTATGGTCCGGCGTGCGGAACGAATAGATCCGTTCCTTGGCGCGGCTTGCTTCCTCGTCGCGTCGCGCGCCGCCGAAGGCTGCGTCGTAACCGCCGGCATCCAGCGCCTGCCTCAGCGCCTCGGTCTTCATCACGTCGGTATAGAAGGACGAACCATGGGTGAACGGCGTGATGTTTTCTTGCCTGCCGCGGACATTGCTGTGGACCACGAGGTCGAGATCGTAGTCCTCTGCGACCTTGTCGCGGAACGCGATCATTTCCTTGAACTTCCACGTCGTGTCCACGTGCAGAAGCGGGAAGGGCACGCGACCCGGGAAGAAGGCCTTGCGGGCGAGATGCAGCAGGACGGAGGAATCCTTGCCGATCGAATAGAGCATGACCGGGTTTTCGAATTCGGCCGCCACCTCCCGGAAGATGTGGATCGCTTCGTTTTCCAGGGCCTTGAGATGAGGATCAAGCGGCGGGCGGGAAACGGGCGGGTTCTTGATTTCCGTTTCCTGTACTGACAGGGGCATTTCAGTCTCCGGTATTCTTAAAGACACAACATAGATGGCAAGGGTGGCAGGCGCTGCGATCCGGACGGATCATCCGATGGCGCTTGCCCCTTGAATGGTGGAGGAGCGGGCCGCGGGGTCTTCGGAGGCCTGCGCGTCAGACGCGTGACTTTCCGAAACATGCAGACCGCATTCGCGCTTTTCGTCGTTTTCCCACCACCAGCGGCCGGCCCGTTCGGGCTCGCCCGGCTTGATGGCGCGGGTACAGGGCTCGCAGCCGATCGACGGATAGCCGCGGGCGTGCATGGGATTGATCGGAATATGCTCGGCCGCGACATGCGCGTTGATGCGGTCGATGTCCCAGTCCGCCAGCGGATTGATCTTGATCAGGTTGCGCTCGGCGTCGAATTCGGCAAACGGCGTCGTCGCCCTGTTGCCGGACTGTCCGCGGCGAAGCCCGGTGATCCAGATCTCGGCGCCGGACAGTGCCTGAGCGAGCGGCACCAGCTTCCTCACACGACAGCAGGCGTGGCGGGCTTCGACGCTGTCATAGAAACCATTGATGCCGTAGGTCTCGACAAACGCATCGACATCGTCCTTATCAGGGTAGAACCTGATGATCTCGAGGTCGTAGCGCGCTTCGGTCTCGGCGATCAGGTCGACGGTTTCGCGAAACAGCCGGCCGGTCTCCAGCGTCGATACCTCGATCGGCATACGATGCATGCCGATCGCAGCGGTAATCACCTGATCCTCGATCCCGAGCGACGTGGTGAACACGGCGCGGCCGAGCCCTGCCACAAGCGACAGACGGCCGGCAAGGTCGAGGCCTGCAAGGCGAGTATCGAGATTTGCTGCAAGTGCCTGATGGTCAAGCCTTGCCACGTCCTGAAAGGTCATCGGTCATCTTCCGTAAGCAATGGCAAGATTATTGTCGGACCCGTTGCGGAAAGACAGGAAAAGCCGTTTCAACCTTCGGACTGCGGGAGCAAATATCTCTCCAAAGCTTCGCCTACACAGAAAACCCGACGCCTTAACCAAATGTGAGCCTTTTTTGCCCGCCAATGCGGCCATTGGTTTGTAATTTCTTGCCATTTGCGCTATCCCAGGACCAGGTTTCGCATTGCGGCATCGCCGCGTGCCGGCCTGCTCCTCGCGAATGCCGGTTGCGGCTTCATCGTGGATGCCCAGAGGAAAAATAAGCGGCGACGTGAGACCGATTTCGGCCTTGCGGCGGCGCTGCTGTTAGTGGTCGCGGTATGATATCCCAGAAGGCGAAATATGCGTTGAGAGCCCTGACGGCCCTGGCGCAGGCGGATCCTGAAGAACCGATGCTGATCTCCGAGATCGCGGTTCAGCAGAGCATTCCGAAAAAGTTTCTGGAGCAGATCCTGCTCGACCTCAAACGTTCGGGGATCGTCGTGTCGCGGCGCGGCAAGCAGGGCGGCTATCTTCTCCTGCGGCCCGCCGACGCCATCACCTTCGGCGAAGTGCTGCGTCTGGTCGACGGACCGATCGCGCCTCTGCCGTGCCTGTCCCAGACCGCCTACCGCAAATGCGACGATTGCGACGGCGAACACCTCTGCGAAATCCGCCACGTCTTCGCCCGCGTCGCCGACGCCACCCGCGACGTTCTGTTCAGCACCACCATCGCCGATGCGGTGGAAGGGGCAGGGGTCGAAGTGGCCGCCGTGGATGCGGACGGTGCGAAGGCCGAGGCCGAACAGGTGCGCGAACTGCTGTCGGCCTGAGCCGGCCTTTTCGCCTCACTGCTCGCCTGTGGTCTTCACGTAGAGATGCGGATCGAAATCCACGCGCTGCGTCTTTCCGTCCGGAGATTTGAGAACCAGTTCCACACCGCCGCCAATCGAATGCATGTAGCGAACGATGGACGAGATGAGTACGTCGTCGGCATGTTCGATCTTGGATACGGTGTTCTGCGTCATTGTCGCGCCACTGGCGACATCCTGCTGGGTTAGCCCCATCGCCTTGCGGATATCCGCCAGAGCTCGACCAAGCCGGCGTTCCGCTCGTTTGTCGTCGAGCCTTGCGCGCACCTCATCCGGCAGTTCTCCGCGCAGGTCTTGCCAGTCAACGCTCATTGCATTCCTCTCCTCAACCACGCGTCAAACCGGGCGTCGGCCTTCGCGATTAACTGCTTGTAGAACAGGGTTTCGTTTGTTCCCTGCTTAGCGCCGCCGCACAGGACGACGGCGGCCTTATTGCGATCGAATGCGAACGCGAACCGCCAGACCTCCCGGGCAAATCGAACCCTGATTTCCTTCATGTTGGCGTATTTCGATCCTCTGAGAGTGTCGACATCAGGGCGACCAAGGAACGGCCCGTCATCTTCGATGTGGTCCAATAATTCTCCGACCAGTTCCTTGAGCTCGAGCGGTAGAAGCTTCCATTCCGGCACGAAGTCCGAATGAAACGTGACACGATAGGACATCTGGCCTCGCCCAATATATATCTTTGAAGGTATCAAATCAAGCGGGTATAGTTGACGCCCCGAGATGCCACTCTCTGCTGCCCCCACAATGAAATCAACCGAAGATTGTGTCTGGATTTCACCCAAACCCGACCAACCTCCCGGATTGCCTTACCCCGTCCTCCGCTTTTCCCAGCACTGCCGTTTCGCCTCTTGGCCTCGCGGGAGCGCGCCCTTGTCGCCGCAGCCTGCGAAAGGGAAACAGTTTTGCCTTGGTTTCGCCATCGATTGACTAAGACGACCCGGTCAGTAGAGTTTGGGGCAGATCACAGGGGAGACATTCATGCTGAGTTTTACCGATGGGATATCGAAGCGGCTTCTGGCACTGGCGCTCGGCGTGACGCTGGCCGCCGGCAGCGTGGCGCCGGCTTTTTCAGCCACCCAGCTCCTCAACGTGTCCTATGACCCGACGCGCGAGCTCTACAAGGATTTCAACGCCGCCTTTGCCAAGCACTGGAAGGCCGAAGGTGGCGATGATGTCGCCATTCGCCAGTCGCATGGCGGTTCCGGCGCGCAGGCCCGCTCCGTCATCGATGGTCTCGGCGCCGATGTCGTGACGCTGGCGCTGGAAAGCGATATCAACGCCATCCAGAAGGCCGGCAAGATCAAGGAAAACTGGCGTTCCCGCCTGCCGAACAATTCCTCGCCCTACACGTCGACGATCGTCTTTTTGGTGCGCAAGGGCAATCCGAAGGGCATCAAGAACTGGGGCGATCTGGTCAAGGGCGACGTTTCGATCGTCACCCCGAACCCGAAGACCTCGGGCGGCGCCCGCTGGAACTATCTGGCAGCCTGGGCCTGGGCCAATGAAGAATTCAAGGGCGACCAGGACAAGATCAAGGCCTATATCGCCGATCTCTACAAGCGCGCTCCCGTCCTCGACACCGGCGCCCGCGGCTCCACGGTGACGTTTGCGCAGCGCCAGATCGGCGACGTGCTGCTTGCCTGGGAAAACGAGGCCTATCTCGCCGGCGAGGAATTCGGCAAGGACGCATTCGACATCGTCGTGCCACCGATCTCGATCCTCGCAGAGCCGCCGGTTGCGGTGGTCGACGCGACGGTCGATGAAAAGGGCACCCGCAAGGTCGCCGAAGCCTATCTTCAGTATCTCTATTCCGACGAAGGCCAGAACATCGCGGCCAAGCACTTCTATCGTCCGTCCAGACGCGATGTGGTAAAGCCTGAATTGCTGAAACAGCTGCCGGATATCAAGCTCGTCACCATCGACGATCCGATCTTCGGCGGTTGGAAAAAGGCCCAGCCGGAACATTTCGGCGATGGCGGCATCTTCGACCAGATCTACAAGCCGGGCAAATAAGTCGGAACCAGAATGACCTCATCCACCGCTGCCACGTCGGCACGATGGCGGGTAAAACAGCCGAGCATCATCCCGGGTTTCGGGTTGACGCTCGGCTTTTCGCTCGCCTACCTGTCGCTTATCATCCTCATTCCGATCGCAGGCCTGCTCTGGCGCACGGCCGAGCTCGGCTGGTCAGGCTTCTTCGCCATCCTCTCGGATCAAAGAACGATCCGGGCTCTCACCGTTTCCTTCGGCACGGCCTTTGCGGCGGCACTCATCAATGTCGTGTTCGGCACGCTGCTCGCCTGGGTTCTGACCCGCTACCGGTTTCCCGGTCGCCGGCTGATCGATGCCATGGTGGATCTGCCGTTCGCGCTTCCGACGGCGGTCGCCGGCATCGCATTCGCCTCGCTCTATGCACCGAATGGCTGGATCGGTTCGCTGTTCATGCCGTTCCGCATCGCTTTTACGCCCTACGGCATCGTCATCGCGCTGATCTTCATCGGTCTTCCCTTCGTCGTGCGCACCGTGCAGCCGATCATGGAAGAGATCGACCGCGAGGTGGAAGAGGCGGCGGCAACGCTCGGCGCCAACCGGTTCCAGACCATCTTCCAGGTTCTGCTGCCGGGCTTGGCGCCCGCCATCCTCACCGGCTTCGCACTCGCCTTTGCCCGCGGCGTCGGCGAATACGGCTCGGTCATCTTCATCGCCGGCAACATTCCCTACGTCTCGGAAATCGCGCCGCTCCTGATCGTTATCCGGCTGGAAGAATTCAACTACGCCGGCGCCACCGCGATCGCCACGATCATGCTGCTGATCTCGTTTGCCATGCTGCTGGTGATCAACCTCATCCAGGCCTGGAGCCGCAGGAGGTATGGTTATGTTTGAAGTTTTCAGAGCTGCCTTGAAAAAGAACCCCTCCCAACCCTCCCCACAAGGGGCAGGGCTTAACCCAGCCGCACCTTCTGATGCAGGAACGCAGCGCTTGCCACGTCGGTTCTCCGCCCTCGTGGGAGGGCCGAAGGACGGGGCGAGACCTGTGGCTCGTCCCCGGTCGCCCGGCAGGGCAGAGAGGGTCTTGTCTTATGTCTAAGTCCACCCGCATCACACGTTTCCGCAGCCCCGCCGATGAAAGCCTCACCACCAAGCTGGTCCTCGTCGGGGTGTCGCTCGTCTTCCTCGGCTTCTTCCTGTTCCTGCCGCTCGTCTCGGTCTTCGTCGAGGCGTTTCGCGATGGCTGGGGTGCTTATGAGGAAGCGCTGGTCGAACCCGATGCCTGGGCCGCGATCGGGTTGACGTTGACGGTCGCTGCCATCGCCGTGCCGCTCAACCTCGTCTTCGGCCTTGCGGCGGCATGGGCCATCGCCAAGTTCGAATTCAAGGGCAAGGCTTTTCTGATCACCCTGATCGACCTGCCGTTCTCGATCTCGCCGGTCATCTCGGGTCTCGTCTATGTGCTTCTGTTCGGCAGTGCCAGCGTGCTCGGACCCTGGCTGAAGAGCTACGGCATCGAGATCCTGTTTGCCGTGCCCGGCATCGTGCTCGCCACCGTGTTCGTCACCTTCCCCTTTATCGCCCGCGAACTGATCCCGCTGATGCAGGACCAGGGTACCGGCGACGAGGAGGCGGCGCTGTCTCTCGGCGCAACCGGCTGGCAGACCTTCTGGTATGTGACGCTGCCGAATATCAAGTGGGGCCTGCTTTATGGCGTGCTTCTCTGCAATGCCCGCGCCATGGGCGAATTCGGTGCCGTCTCGGTCGTATCAGGCCGCATCCGCGGGCTCACCAACACGATGCCGCTGCATGTGGAGATACTCTACAATGAGTACAACATGGTCGCAGCCTTCGCGGTGGCCTCGCTGCTGGCACTTCTGGCGCTCGTCACGCTCGCTCTCAAAACCCTTCTCGAACTTCGGTTCGGTGCCGGCTCGGCCGGCGGCAGACATTAAAGGCTCCCGCTCTATGGAAGTTAGCATCAACAATATCCGCAAGGAATTCGACCGCTTCGCCGCGCTGAACGACGTGTCGCTGAAAATCGCGTCCGGCGAACTGATCGCGCTGCTCGGTCCGTCCGGTTCCGGCAAGACGACGCTGCTGCGGCTGATCGCCGGGCTGGATTTTCCAACCGCCGGCCAGATCTTCTTCGGCGCCGAAGATGCCTCGCATCATTCCGTGCAGGATCGAAATGTCGGCTTCGTGTTCCAGCATTACGCCCTGTTCCGGCATATGACGGTCGCCGAAAACATCGGCTTCGGCCTGAAGGTCCGCCCCTCCGCCAGCCGCCCGTCCAAGACCGAGATCCGCAAGCGCGTCTCTGACCTCCTCGATATGGTCCAGCTTTCGGGGCTCGAAAAGCGCTATCCGAACCAGCTTTCCGGCGGCCAGCGCCAGCGTGTGGCACTGGCCCGCGCCATGGCGATCGAGCCGCGCATCCTGCTGCTCGACGAACCCTTCGGCGCGCTCGATGCAAAAGTCCGCAAGGAACTGCGCCGCTGGCTGCGCGAGTTTCACGATCGCACCGGCCACACCACCGTCTTCGTCACCCACGACCAGGAAGAAGCGCTGGAGCTCGCCGACCGCGTCGTCGTCATGAGCCAGGGCAAGATCGAGCAGGTCGGCTCGGCGGACGACGTCTATGATCGGCCGGGATCGCCCTTCGTGTTCTCCTTCATCGGTGAATCCTCGCATCTGCCGGTCGAGGTAAAGGACGGCACCGTGCTGTTCCAGGGCGAGCCGATCGGCGTTTCCGGAGAGGCGAACAGTTCTGGCGATCTGTATTTCCGCCCCGAAGACGTGGAACTGACGCAGGAGCGGGACGCGCTGTTCGGCAAGGTCACCGCCTCGCGCCGTCTGGCCGGCACCCGCATCGCCGAGATCGATATCTCCAACCCCGGTGGAAGCAACAACCACGAGCCATTCCATGTGGAGATCGAGGTGCCGCTGCACGCACCGATCGAGCTCGGCTCCGAAGCAAGGTTCCGTCCGACCCGCTGGAAGATATTCGGCCGATGACAGGGGGGCTGGTACCGCTTAGGTACCAGCTTTTCCAACTTTAAATTGATCCCCATCAATTTCGGCGGCATCGGATGCTGATATGCAGCCTGCGCGCGTAAGCTTCGGTAAATCAAAACGCGCTATGAAGCTCGCAGTTCGATAGTCCGACAGGTCCCCTATGGCAGATATTGCGCATGAAACGATGGCCCCCGCCGTTGCGGAGGGTGGAGCGGTCTCCGCTGCGGGTCAGATCGGCAGATTTCTCGCCGAGCGCTTGGCGGAGATTCTCGGCAATCGCGGCCTTGCCTTCTATTTCGCGCTGATCGCCTTCACCGTGGCGCTGTCACTCTACGTATTTCTGGAAGAGAACCTGCTCGCAGTCGCCTGGCATCTCATCATCGGCGATGTCACGACCCGCGTCTCGGCCGGCTTCGTTACTGTCGCTTTCGTCGGCACGCTCGCCGCCAGCCGTCACCTGCGCATTCCGCGGCCCGTCTCCCGTATTCCATCCGGCGAAGACCTGCAGAGAGCGCTCGATATCCTGGCGCTCCAGCCCAATGCCAGCGCCGGCCTCGTGCGGCTCGGCGACAAGAAGGTGCTGTTTTCCGATTGCGGCAATGCCTTCGTCATGTATGCCCGCTCCGGCCGGTCCTGGGCGGCGCTGTTTGATCCGGTCGGCTGCCGCAGGGCGTGGCCGGGACTGATCGTCAAGTTCATGAACGCCGCGCGTCGCGATGGCTGCCGCGCCGTGTTCTACCAGGTCTCGCCCGAGTTTCTGCCCTGCGCAGTCGAGGCGGGTCTGAAGCCCTACAAGCTCGGCGAACAGGCCGTTGTCCACCTGACCGATTTCGATCTGAAAGGCGGCGCCTGGCTGAAACTGCGCCGCTCGATCAACCGTGCCGAACGCGACGGGCTGGAATTCTCGCTGCTGCCGGCCGAAGCCGTGCCCGGCGTGATGGACGAGCTTATTGGCGTTTCCCGCGCCTGGCTTGCCGCCCATAACGCCGCCGAAAAGGGCTTTTCGCTCGGCACCTTCCAGCCTGCCTATGTGGCCGCCGGACCTGTCGCCGTCATCCGTCTCGAAGGCCGCATCGTCGCCTTCGCCAATATCCATGCGACGAGTTCCAACGGCGATGCCTTTATCGACCTGATGCGGCATGTGCCCAACACCCATCGCGGCATGATGGATCTGCTCTTCGTGCGCATCATGGAGCACTTCAAGGCGGAAGGGTATCGCACGCTCAATCTCGGCATGGCACCGCTTTCAGGTCTTGCCACCCACCGCCGCGCGCCGCTCTGGAACCATATCGGCAACCGCATCTTCGAAAACGGCGAACGCTTTTACAATTTCCGCGGCGTTCATGCTTTCAAGTCGAAATTCGATCCCGAATGGCAGCCGCGCTACCTTGCCGTTTCCGGCCGCGGCATGCCGCTCGTGGCCCTGTTCGACGTGACCAAGCTGATTGCCGGCGGCCTGAGAGGCATCCTTCGCCGATGAAGCTTCTGCCAGCAATCGTTGCCGGCATCACCGTGGTCGCCGCCGCGGTGAATGCGTTTGAGTGGTGGGCCGGCCCCGGCATTCGAAGCCTGCCGACCGACCGCATCGCCTATCCCGACGCAAAGGCATCCGGCATCGTTCTCCTCTTGTCCGGCACCGAAGGCTGGTCGGACCGCGAACAGACGGTCTCCGATGCACTGGCTGCCGACGGCGCCGTGGTCGTCGGCGTCGATCTGCCCGACTACTACGAGGCGCTGGAGCGCGAAGAAGAGCGCACCTGCCTTTATCTCGTCTCCGATATCGAGGAACTGAGCCGCCGGATCCACCGCGAGCAGGAGATCGCCGCCTACCTCCCGCCGGTCATCGCCGGCATCGGCGGCGGTGGCGCCCTGGCCCTCGCGATCGCCGCCCAGACCCCGGCCTCCACGATCGCAGAAACGATCGCCATCGATCCGCTGGCCTCCATTCCCGTCGAAAAGATCCTCTGCACCCCGGCACCAAAGACGGTGGTCGACGGCGGCGTCGCCTACGGGCTCACGCCAGGCCCGCTTCCGGAACCGGTGCGCATTCTGTTGACGCCGCAGGCAGATCCGGCAGGTGAAGCCCACTCGGATGCACTGAAGCAGACTCATCCGGCAATCGAGATCACCGCCTGGGACGAAACTGCGGAAACCCTGCTGCTGCAAACCGTTTCCACAACGCTTGCCCGCCTTCGCCAGTCATCGTCGCCGCTCGGCCTGCCGATCGTTCCGACCTCGGTCGTGCCGCTGCATGATACGCTGGCGATCATCTATTCCGGCGATGGCGGCTGGCGCGATATCGACCAGAAGCTCGCCGCCTACCTCGTGGAAGACGGCATTCCGGTCGTCGGCGTCGATGCGCTGCGCTATTTCTGGACAGAGAAATCACCGCAGGAGACGGCCGACGATCTCTCCCGCATCATAACCACCTACCGCCAGCGCTGGAACGTCAAAAACGTCGTCCTGATCGGCTATTCCTTCGGCGCCAACATCCTGCCGGCCACCTATCGACTGCTGCCCGAGGCAGACAGACAGGCCGTCTCGTTGCTCTCGCTTCTGGCCCTCTCGCACCAGGCCGATTTCGAGATCGCCGTCACCGGCTGGCTCGGCTGGGCAGGGGCCGCCAAGCAGGGCGATCCGGTCGACGACATCGCCGAGGTCGAGCCGCACAAGATCCAGTGCATCTACGGCACGGAGGAGGAAGACACGGCCTGTCCTGCTGTCGAGGACACCCCCGGCACACTCATCCATTCACGCCCCGGCGGCCACCATTTCGATGGCGACTACCGCGCCCTCAACCGGCTGATCGTGGACCGCATCAAGGCTTTGTCGTCGCCCGCGATGTGATCCGGATCCACTTGCCAGAATAAGCTTCCAGGCGCATCATGCATCGCACTTGCAACGCATGAGGTGATGCTAATGAAAACCGCAACCATCCCGTCGCTGCGCGTCGACCCGGAACTCCGCGCGGCTGCCGAAAGCGTGCTGAAGGAAGGCGAAACGCTATCCGCCTTCGTCGAGGACTCGCTGAAGAGACAGATCGACTACCGAAAGACCCAGGCGGAGTTCATCGCCAGGGGGCTGGCAGGTCTGGCCGAAGCTGAGCGCACCGGTGTTTACTACAGCCATCAAGACGTACTCGACATGTTGGAAAGCAAGCTGGAAAAAGCGAGGGCGAGGAAAGCCGTTGAAACTCGATGACCGTCAGGCTGGTATACACCGCAGCATTCTTTGAGGATATGGACAGGCTGGCGGATTTCCTCATTGAGCGAGATCCTGAT
Organism: Rhizobium sp. Leaf306; assembly: GCF_001423425.1. Lineage (GTDB taxonomy): Bacteria > Pseudomonadota > Alphaproteobacteria > Rhizobiales > Rhizobiaceae > Neorhizobium > Neorhizobium soli. The sequence goes on along the minus strand of NZ_LMNX01000001.1, from coordinate 459,816 downwards.
CAAGCGATCCGGGCGATTACGGCTATAAAGAAAGCACTTGCTATCCTGATTGACTTTCCACTGATGGCGAGGCGTGCTTCCAGGGAAGATCCCCTCGTCCGGGAGTTGGTCGTGCCATTTGGTTCTTCCGGCTACCTCATTCTCTTCAAGCTCATTGACGATCAAACCGTCACCGTTCTCGCCATCCGCCACCAGCGCGAGGACGACTACCACTGACGCCGCACGACCTTAGCGGTCGCTCATCGCCGCTCTCGGATTGACCCAGGGTTCCTGATTGCTGCGGGGCAGGGGCTGCTTGCCCAGAATATGATCCGCCGCCTTCTCGCCGGTCATGATCGACGGGCCGTTGAGGTTGCCATAGGTCACATGCGGGAAGATCGAACTGTCGGCTACCCGCAGCCCCTCGACGCCGATCACCCGGCATTCCGGATCGACCACGGCCATGGGATCATCGGCCCGGCCCATCCGGCAGGTGCCGCAGGGATGATAGGCGCTTTCCAGATGCTCGCGCAGGAAGGCATCGATCTCCTCGTCGCTCTCAACCTGTTCGCCCGGCTGGATCTCCGGCCCGCGATAATCGTCGAACGCCTTTTGGCTGAAGATCTCGCGCGTCAACCGCACGCAGTGGCGGAACTTAATCCAGTCTTCCTCGTGGCTCATGTAGTTGAAGCGGATGACAGGATCGTCTTTCGGATCGGAGGATCGCAGCGTTACCGCGCCGCGTGACTTCGACAGGTTGTAGCCCACATGCACCTGGAACCCGTGGCTCTTCGCCGCCGCCTTGCCGTCGTATGAAATCGCAACAGGCAAAAAGTGATACTGGATATCCGGCTGTTTCAGGCCGGGCTCCGAGCGGAGGAAGGCGCAGGCCTCGAACTGGTTGGAAGCGCCAAGGCCACCCTTGGTCATCAGCCACTGGGCACCCGCCACGCCCTGCCAGAACCAGGGCAGCCAGGAATAGAGCGAGACAGGCTTGGTCGAGATCTGCTGGAAATAGAACTCCATGTGATCCTGCAGGTTGGCACCGACGCCCGGCCGGTCGGCCACGACCTCGATCCCCATCTCCTTCAGATGCGCCGCCGGCCCGATCCCCGACAGCATCAAGAGTTTCGGCGAGTTGAACGACGAGGCGGCAATGATCACCTCGCGGTTCGCCTTCACCACTTCCGGCACGCCCCTCCGCAGAACTTCGACGCCAATCGCACGACCGTTCTCGATCACGACCTTCTGCGCGAGGCCATAGACGACTTCGACATTCTTCCGCTTCATCGCCGGCCGCAGATAGGCGTTGGCAGCAGACCAGCGGCGACCGTCATGGATCGTCTGCTCCATCAGCCCGAAGCCTTCCTGCTTCGATCCGTTATAATCGTCGGTGGTCTCGAAACCGGCCTCTGCGCCCGCCCGGATAAAGGCGTGGAACAGCGGATTGGTCATCGGCCCGCGCTGAACATGCATCGGCCCATCCGTGCCGCGCCATCCCGCTTCGCCGCCGTGGGCCGTTTCCATCCGCTTGAAATAGGGCAGCACATCCGCATAAGACCAGCCGGTCGCGCCGAGATCCTCCCAGCGGTTGTAGTCTTCCGCATGGCCGCGCACATAGACGAGACCATTGATCGACGAAGACCCACCCAGCACCTTGCCCCGCGGCGCGGTAATCCGCCGGTTGCCGAGGTTCAGTTCCGGCTCCGAATAATATCCCCAGTTGTAGCGCTTCATGCTCATCGGCCAGGCAAGTGCCGCCGGCATCTGGATAAACGGACCATAATCGGTACCGCCCGCCTCGATCACGATGACCGAATGCTTCCCGTCCTCGGACAGCCGATAGGCCATGGCCGAACCCGCCGAACCCGAGCCGATGATGACGAAATCTGCACTTTTCATATCCGAGCTTTCATGTTGAGCAGAAGCCAATGGCAACCTTACCCTCCCCTTGAGGGGGGGGTGGGGTGAATTGGGTGGGGTAGAAAAAAGGTCACCCCCACCCGCAGCTTTGCTGCGACCTCCCCCCTCAAGGGGGAGATGAAGTTCAATACGGCGCCTCGACCTTGCCCATTCCCACATAGACCGTCTTCAGCTCCGAATAATGCTCCAGCGCCGCAAGCGAGTTTTCGCGGCCGAAGCCCGATTGTTTTGATCCGCCGAAGGGGATTTCTACCGGGCAGAGATTGTAGGTGTTGATCCAAAGCGTGCCCGCTTCGAGAAGATCGGCGACGCGATGGCCGCGTGTCAGATCGGCGGTAAAGACCCCGGCGGAGAGGCCGAATTCGGTCGCGTTGGCGCGCGCGATCACCTCTTCCTCGTTATCGAAGTCGAGCACGCACATGACGGGTCCGAAGATCTCTTCACGGGCGATGGTCATGTCGTCGGTGACGTCGGCAAACACCGTCGGCTGGATGTAATAGCCTTCGCCCGAGACATTGTTGGGAATGCCGCCGCCGGTGACGACCGTCGCGCCTTCCGAGATGCCTTTTTCGATATAGGACATCACCTTCTGGCGTTGATCGAAGGAGACCATCGGCCCCACCTGGGTTGCCTCGTCCATCGGGTCGCCGATCACCATCTTTTCGGTGCGGGCCTTCAGCCGCGACAGGAATTCGTCCCGGATCGCCTTCTGCACGAACACGCGGGTGCCGTTGGAGCAGACCTGTCCGGTCGAATAGAAATTGCCGAGCATCGCCCCACCGATGGCGGAATCGATATCGGCATCCTCGAACACGATCAGCGGCGACTTGCCGCCCAGTTCCATCGTCACATGCTTGAGGTTGCCGGCAGCGCTCGCCGCCACCTTGCGGCCAGTCGGCACCGAGCCGGTCAGCGACACCTTGGCCACATCAGGGTGTTCGACCAGAAGCGGTCCGGTCGTCCGGTCGCCCTGGATAACGTTGAAGAGGCCCTTCGGCAGGCCGGCCTCGATCAGGATCTCGGCGATCTTGAGCGCGCCGAGCGGCGTGTTTTCGGACGGCTTGAACACCATCGCATTGCCGGCGGCGAGCGCCGGTGCGCCCTTCCAGCAGGCGATCTGCTGCGGATAGTTCCAGGCGCCGATGCCGACGCAGACGCCGAGTGGCACCCGCTTCGTATAGGCAAAATCGCCGCCGAGCGGGATGTACTGACCATTCATTCCGGCCGCGATCACGCCGCCGAAGAACTCGAAACTGTCGGCGCCCGATGTCGGGTCGGCGACGATCGTCTCCTGGATCGGCTTGCCGGTATCGAGCGTCTCCAGCTCGGAAAGCTCTCGGTTGCGGGTCCGCATGATCTCGGCTGCCCGCTTCAGGATCCGGCCGCGAGCAGTCGGGCTCATTGCCGCCCATTCCGGCTGGGCGCGCTTGGCGGCGGCGATCGCCTTTTCGACGATGGCGGGCGTTGCCGCATGCAACCTTGCGATCACTTCACCCGTCGCCGGGTAAAGGCTCTCGATGACGCTGCCATCGGTATCCTCGACATACTCGCCGTCGATGAAATGGCTGGCGACTGGTTGTGCTTTCATGGGTCTTCTCCGTTCCTTGGCGCCTATTCCCCGCGGGGATAGCGCTTGGACTCTTCCAGATTGTCGAGGTTCATATGGTTGCGCATGTAGCGCTCCGAGGCTTTCTGCAAGGGTTGGTGATCCCACGGGTAATAGGCGCCGTTGCGCAGCGCTTCATAGACCACCCAGCGCCGCGCCTGGCTTTCGCGCACGGCCGCGTCGAATTTTGCCATGTCCCACTTTTGCGCCCGCTTGGCGCGAAACCCGTTCATGACGGCGGCATGCGCCGGGTCATGCGCCAGGTTCTTGAGCTCGTGGGGGTCGGCATCGAGGTCGTAGAGCTGTTCGGGATCGAGCTCGCAATGCACGTATTTCCACTTGCCCTCGCGAATGCCCACCAGCGGCGCATGCGAGGCTTCGGCGGCATATTCCATCAGCACCGGCGCGGTGCGGGTGCCGCCATCGATCACCGGCTTCAGGCTTTCGCCATCGGTCCAGGGCATGATCTCGTCCATCGAGATGCCGGCGAGATCGCAAAGCGTTGGCGTGATGTCGAGATTGGAAACCGGCGCGGAGTTTAGCGACGGCGTGATCTGAGGACCGGCGATCATCAGCGGCACCCTGGATGACCCCTCGAAGAAGTTCATCTTGAACCACAATCCGCGCTCGCCCAGCATGTCGCCATGGTCGGAGCAGAACAGGATGAACGTGTTATCGAGCATCCGTGTCCGGGTCAGCGTGTCGACCAGCTCACCGACCTTTTCGTCGATATAGGAGATGTTGGCGAAATAGCCTTGGCGCGCCCGCCGCACATGCTCGTCGGTGATCTCGAAAGCCGGATAGTCGCAGGACTTGAGGATGCGGGCCGAATGCGGATCCTGCTCTGCGAGCATGCCGACCTCGGGCATCAGGTGTTCGCAGTCGTTATACAGGTCCCAGAACTTCCGGCGTGCCACATAGGGGTCGTGCGGATGCGTGAACGACACCGTTAATGCCCAGGGCCTGCGGTCTTCGTCGTCGTTGTCGCGGCTGAGATGATAGAGCTTCTGGTTGGCGAGGAAGGCCACCTCGTCGTCATATTCCATCTGGTTGGAAATCTCGGCAACGCCAGCACCAGTGACAGAACCCATGTTGTGATACCACCAGTCGATCCGCTCGCCCGGCTTGCGGTAATCCGGCGTCCAGCCGAAATCGGCCGGGTAGATGTCGGTGGTCAGCCGTTCCTCGAACCCGTGCATCTGGTCCGGTCCGACGAAATGCATCTTGCCCGACAGCGCCGTGTAATAGCCGGCGCGGCGCAGGTGATGCGCATAGGTCGGGATCGACGAGACATATTCGGCGGCATTGTCATAGACCCCGGTCCTGCTCGGCAGCTGCCCCGCCATGAACGAGGCGCGGGCCGGCGCGCAAAGCGGCGACGAGGTGTAGTTGTTCTGGAAGCGGGCCGAACGTGCAGCCAGCGCCTTCAGGTGCGGCACATGCAGCCAGTCCGCCGGCCCATCCGGAAACAGCGTGCCGTTCATCTGGTCGACCATGATGATGAGAATGTTCGGACGGGACATGACCGGGCTGCTTTTCTTGGAGATGAGGAAGACCGCCAGAATGAGTTATTTTCGATTGGCCGCGCAATCAAGCAGGGATTGCGAACAGCGCTGTCTCAAAAACGCACGGCCGGGGACTGTGGGGGAAATCCCTGTGGAAGCTTAAGCTTGGCTCGTGGCGTTGACGCGGGACCGCACCTGCCCAAGCCAGACGATGTAATATTTACAACTCATTGTATTAGAAACATAAATTACTGTCATGGAAGTTTCATCGAACTGTCATTTGCGGGAAAGGTATTTTTGACCAATGGAGGCAAAGGTGGCGCCCGTGAATAAGGCGCCGGGCGGATCTCGCCCACGCAGTAAATGGGGTGAATTGCATGTCGTCTGCGGCCGTTCTGGAACCGGGCGTTTTCCGTCGCTATGCCAGCGATCAGCTTTTGCCGCTGGCAAAGCTTGTCATTGAGAACGCCTTCCAGCCGATCGTGGAGGTCGCCACCGGGTCCGTGTTCGGCTATGAATCGCTGCTGCGCGGCCATGACCGTCTCGGCTTTGCCTCGCCGCTCGAACTGATCGACCAGGCCCATGACGGCGGCCAGCTTCTGGCGCTCGAACAGATGGTCGCCCACCGGGCACTTGCCAAATTCGCTGGCCTTCCGGATTTCTCCAGCCAGACGCTGTTTCTCAATCTCGATGTCCGGATGATCCGCGACGGCCAGCTTTTCCTTGAAAAGATCGTCCAGCACCTGCGCCAGGCAGGCGTCGCACCGTCCTCGGTCTGCTTCGAGCTGTCCGAGCGGTTCGACAACACCTCGGTGCCGGAATTTGCCGAGTTGATGAGCGAGATGCGCAAGGCAGGCTTCAAGCTGGCGATTGACGATTTCGGCGTCGGCCATGGCGAGATGAAGCTGCTCTGCGACTACCCGGTCGACTACCTGAAGATCGACCGGCACTTCATTTCGGATATCGATGTCAATCCGCGCAAACGGCATCTCGTCAAGAACATCGTCAATATTGCCCATGTGCTCGGCATCCGCGTGATTGCCGAAGGCATCGAGACCGAGGCCGAATTTCTGGCCTGCCGTGAATACGGCGTCGATCTGGTACAGGGCTATTTCATCGCAAGACCCACCAGCTTCGTCACGGAGTTGCAGCCGGCCTATCCGCATCTGGCCGCAATCGGTCTGTCGCGCCGCTCCAGCCAGTCTCTCGACGAAATCCTCATCCGCAAGCAGATCGAAAAACTGCCGACCGTGTTCGAGAACGAGAGCATCGACAGCGTCTTTGAACTGTTTCGCCGCAATCCGCGCCAGGCCTTCTTTCCGGTGCTGAACGCCAATGGCGAACCGCGCGGCGTCATCAACGAATATCACCTCAAGGAATTTATCTATCAGCCCTTCGGCCGCGATCTCCTAAAGAACAAGGTCTATGAGCGCACCATCGCCCATTTCGTCGAGCGCGCGCCGATCATCGGTCTGGATGCCGAGGCGGAAGAGCTGATGAGCCTGTTTGCCAACATGGAAAACAGCGCCTGCGTCATCCTTACCGAAAACATGCGTTATGCCGGCGTCGTCTCGGCGGCATCGCTGATCAAGGTGGTCAACGAAAAGCAGCTGAAGATCGCCCAGGACCAGAACCCGCTGACGGGTCTTCCCGGCAACCGGGCCATCCGCGACTTCATGTACCAGGCCGGCCGCGATGACGACGAGCAGCGCTTCTTCTGCTATTGCGACTTCGACCATTTCAAGCCGTTCAACGATCATTACGGCTTCCAGATGGGCGACCACGCAATCTCGCTGTTTGCGGCGCTGATGAAGCGCTACTTCTTCTCCGACGAACATTTTCTGGGCCATGTCGGCGGCGACGATTTCTTTATCGGCATTCGCGACTGGTCCCGCGACGAGTTGGAGGAAATCCTCGAGCGTCTGCTGTCGGATTTCCACGATGACGCCGTTGCGCTCTATTCGGAAGAGGAGCGGGCGGCAGGCCGGATCCGTGGCCATGACCGCACCGGCGTGGAGCGCGATTTCCCTTTGCTGCGCTGCTCGATCGGCGTCGTGCATCTGCCGCAGGGCCTGATCCTCGACGATATCGCCCGGATCGGAACGGAGATCGCAACGGTTAAGGTGGCCGCCAAGGAGAGCGACCGAGGCCTCGTCTTCGCAAGCTATGGTGATGCGGCAGAGTAGCGCCACACCGGCTCAACCGGATGCATGCATCCAACCTCCGCCTTTCCAAGCAGGGGGCACTGTCCTAAGTCAGTCGTCAGATACTGACAGGAGTAGACCCATGTCCATGCCGTCCCAGATGCGTTTCGTCGACCTGCCGTCCTTCGGCGCGCCCGATGTAATGACCCATGCCACCGGCCCGTGCCCGTCGGCCCGATCAGGCGAAATTCTGATCAAGGTGGAAGCCGCCGGCGTCAACCGGCCCGACGTCGCCCAGCGCCAGGGAAACTACCCGGCGCCGAAGGATGCAAGCCCGATCCTTGGCCTCGAAGTCGCCGGTGAAGTGGTGGCGCTCGGCGAGGGCGTGACCGAATTTGCAATCGGCGACAAGGTCTGCGGCCTGTCGAATGGCGGCGGCTATGCGGAATATTGCGTCGTGCCGGCTGGCCAGGCGCTGCCATGGCCGAAAGGCTATGATGCGGTGAAAGCCGCAGCCGTGCCGGAAACCTTCTTCACCGTCTGGGCCAACCTCTTCCAGATGGCAGGCCTGACCGGAGGCGAGACCGTGCTGATCCATGGCGGCTCGAGCGGCATCGGCACGACCGCGATCCAGCTCGCCAAGGCATTCGGCGCGACGGCCTATGCGACCGCCGGCTCGAAGGATAAATGCGAGGCCTGCGAAAAGCTCGGTGCGACCAAGGCGATCAATTACAAGACCGAGGACTTTGCCGAGGTGATCAAGGCCGAGACCGACGGCAAGGGCGTCGATGTGGTGCTCGACATGATCGGCGCATCCTACTTCGAGAAGAACCTTTCGGTCCTTGCCAAGGACGGCTGCCTGTCGATCATCGCGTTTCTCGGCGGCAACATGGCGGAAAAGGTCAATCTCTCGCCGATCATGGTCAAGCGCCTGACGGTGACAGGATCGACCATGCGGCCCCGCACCGCTGACGAAAAGCGGGCAATCCGCGACGAACTGCTGAGCGAGGTCTGGCCGCTTCTCGAGGCCGGCAAGGTCTCACCCGTCATCCATTCCGTGGTGCCGTTTGACGACGTGGTCGAGGCGCACCGGCTGATGGAAACCAGCAGCCATATCGGCAAGATCGTGATGAAGCTGGGGTGAGGAAACGTGGGGGCAGGGGTGGCCTTGGGCATCGCCCGGAAGGCACCCCGCCGCCGGCTGCGCGAATAGTGGTCGAACCGCCGCCGATCCGCAACTAAATAATATCTTCGATTGTTTACATAACTTGCCTTGCAAGCGCCGCAGATCGCACCTACCTTCTGATCATCATCAACGTAATGAAAGGAAGGTGGTCCAATGTCTAATGAGATTTCGGTCTGTGTAGCGGGCAATGGAAAGTTGTTGGTCTTGACGGGGCAGCCCTCGGCCTGAATGACATCTTCCTTCGGACTGCATGATTGCAGCCCGGGTTCGTTCAACCGGACCAAACTCATGGAAGGGCCGCTCAAGCGGCCCTTTTCCATGTCTGCCGGTCGCAAATTTCGATGGTCTTCCATCCTGCCTGGCAATGATGACCAATTCCCTGACATGCACCCTGGAAAGACATGCATGGCGCGCATGGGTGGCCTGACGCTTCAGTGCTTCTGCTTCATCCTTGGGCAGCGTATAACGAGGTCATCGAAGCAAGAGAAAGCGCCAGCATCTGGCAGCTGAAGCTTCGAAAGCCTCAGGAAAGGGGATCATCATGAACGTAGCACGCACCATCAACAACTGGCGCAAGTATCGTCAGACGGTCACCGAACTGGACCGTATGACCTCGCGCGAACTCCACGACCTCGGTATCGACCGTAGCGATATCCGTCGTGTCGCACGCACTGCCGTCGGCTTCTGATCGGTTTCTGATCGTATAATCCGAATGTTTGCAAACGCTCGCAAGTCTGCGGGCGTTTTGCGTTTCATGCATGGCTCCCATGCATCGCGGCACTGCTCTCCCGGCTAGATGCCGATCCGTCCGAGCGCCGGCACCTTGATGCCCGGCCGGGCGAGATCGAGGCCCGCGACGAGACCGAGGAAATGGACCTCGATGCCGCTCCGCACCCCCACCGAAAAGCCTAACAGTCCACGCAGCGTCACATGCAGGTCGCGGCTGTCCTCGTCCAGATGCACGAATTCCCCATCCGGCAGATAGTCGCGGCCCACCGCATGCGGCGGAAGCACCGCGCCGATCTCAGGCACGGTGCGCAGCACATAGGCCACGAACGTATTGGAATTCGGCCCCGGCCAGATCGTGTAGCCGCCGGGCTCGGCGTAAGGGTAGGCGGCAATCGCGCCTTCGATCTTGGGGATCAGCAGCTCCGCCTTCGATCCGGTGATCGATGTCACCAGCTGCGGCGGGTTCGAATACCAGAAGGCATCCGGATCGCGGTGGTTGCGGCGGATCGGGTTGCCCCAGCCAACCTTGTCATAGCGGGTATAGGTGGCCGCACCCTTTGCCTTGGTCACGATCCAGGCATGGCTTGCCACCGAACCTTTCAATCCGCCCGTCATCGCCGAGAAAATATAGATCGCCGCATCGTTGCTTTCGTTCGCCTTGGGAAGGATGCCGGCCGACGACCAGCGCGCGGCACTCCAGCCGGACGGGTGTTCGCGCATCGCCCAAAGGCCGGCGGAAGCGAAGGTGGGAAGAAGGTAGACGACGAAGATAAGGAGCAGCAGTCGCTTTACCGATTTCATAAACATTCCCGTGCAACAAATCGCCGAAACGGCTATCAACGCCGCCGAAATGGCGTTTAAGCCGAATGAGCAATAGAAGCCGGCAAATTCAGGACTGACCGATGCAAAATCCCGTGACCGTTGAAGTGACCCGCGGCTCTCTCGTCGAAAGCCGCCATCGCGGCCTCGGCGTCGTCGTGGATGGCGAAGGCAAGACGCTGTTTTCCTTCGGTGATGCGGAAGCCGGCGTGTTTCCGCGGTCCTCCTGCAAGGCCATGCAGGCGCTGCCGCTGATCGAAAGCGGTGCAGCCGATGCCTATGGGTTCGGCAACAAGGAACTGGCATTTTCCTGCGCCTCCCATTCCGGCGAGGACGCGCATGTGGCCATGGCCGCCTCGATGCTCGCCAAGGCCGGCAAGAGTGTCGACGACATGGAATGCGGCGCCCACTGGGCATCCGAACAGGCCTCGCTCATCCACCAGGCCCGCACCATCGAATATCCAACGGCTTTGCATAACAACTGCTCCGGAAAACATTCCGGCTTCGTCTGCACCTGCGTCCATTCGGGCACGCACTTGAAGGGCTATGTCGATTACGACCATCCGCTGCAGAAGGAAATCCGCGACGTGATGGGTAGCCTCACGGGTGCGGTTCTGGCTGAAGACAATTGCGGCATCGACGGTTGCTCGATCCCGACCTATGCCGTGCCGCTCAAGGGCCTCGCCCACGGCTTTGCGAAAATGCTGACCGGCACCGGCCTGTCCAACGAACGGGCGAAAGCATCGCGCCGGCTGATGGATGCCTGCATGGCCGAACCCTTCTACGTCGCCGGCACTGGCCGCGCCTGCACCAAGCTGATGGAACTGGCGCCGGGCAAGATCTTTGCCAAGACCGGTGCCGAAGGCGTCTTCGTCGCGGCACTTCCCGATCAGGGCATTGCCATGGCGGTCAAATGCGAGGACGGTACGACCCGCGCCGCCGAAGCGATGATCTTCGCGCTCATCGCCCGCTATTTCGAAAAGGGCGGCGAAACGCAGGAAAAGCTGATGGCGATGGCCAACCGCACGATGAAGAACTGGAACGGCCTCACCGTCGGCGAAGTCCGCGTCACCGACGCACTGTTTGCCTGATACCGACGAAGGGATACGGATCGATGCTGACGCTCTACATCACGCCCGGCACCTGCTCACGCGCCAGCCATATCGCGCTGGCCGAGTCGGGCCTCGATTATCAGGTCTCGCTGATCCGCTTTGCCGAGGGCGAGCAGCGATCACCAGCTTATCTGAAGGTCAACCCCAAGGGCCGGGTGCCGGCATTGGTAACGGACAAGGGCGTGCTGACGGAAACCGTCGCACTGCTTCCCTACATTGCCCAGCTTGTGCCGGAAAAGAACCTCGCACCGCTCGACGATCCCTTCCTGTTTGCAAAAATGCAGGCCTTCAACGCCTATCTCTCCTCCACCGTCCACATCAACCACGCCCATGGCCGCCGCGGCGCGCGCTGGGCCGATAATGCCGCCTCGCATGCGGACATGATCGCCAAGGTGCCGCAGACCATGCGCGACAGCTTCGCTCTGATCGAGGATGGTCTTGTCGAAGGCCAATTCGTGCTCGGCGAAACGTTTTCGGTCGCCGACGCTTATCTCTTCGTCATGACCGGCTGGCTGGAAAGCGACCATGTGGACATGGCCGAATTCCCGAAGGTCGCCGCCCACTACCGGCGCATCGAGATGCGCCCGGCGGTGCAAAGGGTGCTGGCGGAAGAAGCGGCGGCGAAACCCGCCACCTGATCGTCAGGCCGGCTCAGCGTTACGCCTTGCCCACATCGCCTGATAGGCGGGCCGGGCGACGCAGCCGTCATACCAAGCTTTCAGCGCCGGGCGGCCGTCGAACAGGGCGGCATGGCTGCGCGCGTAACGCACGATCTCCGTCACGTTGATATCGGCCACCGTAAACCGCTTGCCCACCATGAACCCGTCTTCGGAAAGATGCTTTTCAAGCACATCGAACGGCCGCGAAAGTGTGCGTGCTGCAGCCTCGATCGCCGCCTTGCCCTCGTCGGTCGACGCGCTGGACGACTGGATCGTCAGGGCCGCGGTCTCGACGCTGGTTGCCGCAAACAGCGACCACTGCACCATCTGCGCTTCCTCCTCGATCGTCTTTGGAGCAATCTCGCCGCCATGCTTGCGGGCAAGGTAGAGCGTGATGGCAAGCGACTCGTGCAGCACGAACCCGTCATCGTCCATCGACGGGATCGAGCCCATCGGATTGACGCTCAAAAACTCCGGCGACCGCGTGTTGACAGGCGCGCCATCGACCGAAGCGTCATCCAGCCGATAGGCCTGGATGACAGGAATATGCTCGAACGGCAATCCCAGTTCCTCGATCAACCAGAGCGGCCGCGTCGCGCGCGAACGATAGACGCCATAGATTTTCAGCATGCGTATCTCCCATTGTGTGTCGCGGGCGACGCTAGAGTGCTTCGGCCCCGAACGGAAGATGCAGCCCCCTCAAATCGACCGGTTGGACGTCCGCTTCAGTTTTCGGTATAGTCATCAGCATTCTGATCTTTCCAAGGGCCAACCCCATGCGCGCCACCCGTTCGCTCAGCATCACCCTGCCGGTCGAGATCGCCGACATGGTCGAAGCCAAGGTCGCCTCCGGCGAATACGCCTCGGAAAGCGACGTGATCGCCGAGGGCCTGCGCCCGATGGCAGCACACGATGCGGCGATCGAGAAGTGGCTGAGGGACGAGGTGGTGCCGACGCTTCAGGCCATCGACGCGGGAACCATTAAAACCCGTCCGCTGGAGGAGACACGCAAGCGTTTGCACGCCAGGATCGACCGGATGGTTGGCGACGGAAAATGAACTACACGGTTCGCTTTTCTGACGCGGCCGAAGACGATGTGATCGAACTTTTGACCTATCTCTTGCCACGTGCCGGAGAACGGGTTGCCCGGCGCTATGTCGACCAAATCGTCGACCACTGCCACTCGTTCGAGCTCTTTCCGGAACGGGGATCTCGCCTGGAAAGCAAACTCGGCGTGCGCCTTGTCGGCTACCGCAAGAAGGCGACGATTGCTTTCATGATCAAGGGCGACACCGTCATCATCCTGCGCATCTTCCACCACGGCCGCAACATAGACTTCGACCCCGAAGCTCCCGACCCCGAAACCTAACCCACCCGGTTCCCCATAACCGTCAAATGCGGAAACGCCGCCGCCGCATCGCCCGACCCGCCCAACTCTTCCGTCGCCGCCTGCGTCCAGCGATAGCCGATCACGCCGCCATCGTTCACGTCCTGGAAGACGTTGCCGGTGATCACAGTCGAACCGGCGCCCTCGGCTACACTGACGGCGCAACCCACGTTGGCGCCGCGCACGATATTGTTGGCGGCGACGACGTTGCGCAGGTAGGGGCCGAAGCCGAGGGCCAGGCCCCAGAGGGCGGCGTTTTCCACCACGTTGCCTGTGATCGCCGTGTCGGCCTCGGCGCTGATGCCGACGCCGAAGATTGCGCCGTCGAGTTTGTAGGGGCCGGTTGCCGAAAGGTTGCGGACGATATTACCTGAAATGGTCGAAAGCCTGCCGCCTTCGTTGAAATTGACAACGGAAATTCCGTTTGCCGCGCCATCCACCGTATTGCCCGAGATAACAGCGCCCTCGAACGAGAATTCCGCATAGATCGCCGTCTCGCCGGATCCAAAACACTGGTTGCCGGAAATCTGCGCGTTGGAGGAGCTGTTGGCGCGGATCGCGGAAAAGGCAGAGTCGGTGATGTGGTTGCCGCTCACCATCACGTTGGCTGCGCGAAACAGGTTGATCGCATTGCCATATTGCCCGGTGCCACCGTTTCTGGCGCCGATCCGGAAGATGCGGTTAGCCGTGACGATGCTGCCATCGACGCCCTTTTCCCAGCGATGGATGAGGATGCCGCCATTGCCGCAATCGAACACGCTGTTGCCGGTCACCGAAAGACCGGTGCTCTCCACCGCATAGACCGCGTAATCCGCAGCGCCCGATATCTTCGAGTGCTCGATGCGCCCGCCGCATCGCTCCAGCTGGATCGCGGATCTGCGCGCGCCGAGGATCTCGCAATTGTCGATCGAGATATCGGGAATGCCGGAGAAATGGATAAGGGCAGGGGTCTGATCATCCAGCCAGCGATTGCCGCCGTCGATCACCAGATTGGAAAGCTCGATCCGCCTTGCCGCGGTTGCGCGGATAAACGATCCGTCGCCGGAATAGACGAGCCTGGAAGCGCCTGATACGCCGACCAGCCTTGTATTGTCGGGAAGATCGAGGCCGGAAACGCGGTAGTCGCCGGGCGGCAGATAGACCGGCTTGTTCTGCCTCGCCGCCTGTTCGATCAGCGCCAGCAGCTTGCGGCTGGAAACATCGCCGCCATCAGGCGGCACACCATGGTCGCGCGCGTCGATCGAACCGCGGAGGTCGACGGTCGAAACACTGGCGGGCGCTGCAAACGCTGGCAGCGGCAGTGCTGCAACCGCAGCGCCCCTCAGGCTCCAGCCCAGCATTTTGCGTCTCGAAATCATTCAGCCGTCTCCATCATCCCCTTCGAACACGCATTTATCGTGCCAGCGGAAGTGTGTGGTTTCGGGACGGGAGGCGAGAGCGGTCAGGTCGGAGAGGGACGGCCAGCGCCGCCGGGATAGACCGCTTCGAAGCCGGAGATGAACTTCTCGAACAGATGCGAAAACGCCGAAAGCTCTTCCTCCGGCCAGTCGCCCAGCACATTCACCAGCAGCGAACGCTTGACCGCCTGTAGCTCGGTCAGCAACGCATCGCCGAGTTCGGTCCTGACCAGCAGCGAGCGCCGCCCGTCCTCCTGCGAAGCATCACGCCTGAGAACACCGCGCGACACGAGATCGGTCACCAGACGGCTGCCGCGCGACGGGTCGATCCGCATCGTCTCGGCAATCGCGCCCACGGTGATTTCGCCCTCGATCCGGCCCATCACATCAAGCACGTCGAGATGCGCCGTTTCCAGCCCCGGAACCGTGTTGGCAATCGCGGTGCGCGCAATCATCCGGCGCCCCATCAGATGCCGCATCCGGGTCAGGTTGTCGCTGACACGCGAAAGACCCTCCGCAAATGCGGCGGTTTCGGTCGAGGGCTGAGGGTCTGATGCAGAAATCATGGTCGTCATCGCTGCAACTTATCAGCAGGTGCCGGGTTGTTTCAACGAAATTGTTGCAGAGTGCATCTGCCTGCTGTTGACAATTATATGCTGAAGTCACATAAATTCGTCGACCCTTCAGGAAGTATGCCATGGATATGTCACGCCCGGCCCAGACCCCGCTTGTTGCCGACAAACGACAGCGTCTGTTCGTTTTCTGGTTCCTGATGGCGGCGCTGTTTATGGCGGCGCTCGACAATCACATCGTTTCCACAGCGCTTCCCACCATCGTTGGCGAGTTCGGCCAGATGGAGAGTTTCGGCTGGGTGTCCTCGGCCTTTCTTCTGGCCATGAGCGCGGTCATGCCGATCTACGGCAAGCTGGGCGATCTGTTCGGCCGCAAATATGTGATGCTGTTTGCCATCGTTCTCTTCACGCTCGGCTCGGTTCTCTGCGGCTTTGCCTGGTCGATGAATTCGCTGATTGCGGCCCGCGTCTTCCAGGGCCTTGGCGGCGGCGGCATCATGGTGTCGATCTTCTCGATCAATGCCGATCTGTTCGAACCGCGCGAACGCGCAAAGTACCAGAGCTATTCCAGCCTTATGATCATGGCCGCCGGAAGCATCGGCCCTGTGCTCGGCGGCACGCTCAGCGATCTGTTCGGCTGGCGCTCGATCTTCCTGATCAACCTGCCGCTCGGCGTCATCGTCGTGACCGGCCTTGCTCTGCTGCTTCCCTATCGCCGCCCGCAGCGCAAGCCGAAGATCGATTATGCCGGCGCCGTCGTGCTGGCGCTGACGATTGCGAGCCTCGTCACCTTTGCCGATAGCCACCAGCTGTTCGGCTCGCTGATGGCAATCGAGTCGCTTGTCCTTCTCGGTTTCGGCATGGCCTGCGCTGGCCTCTGGGTGTTCGTTGAAAGCCGGGTTCCCGAACCGATTGTGCCGCTCAAACTGTTCAGGGACAGCACCTTCTCGCTGTTTCTCATCATCACGCTCTGCTCCGGCGCCGTCGGTATCGGCATGGTCAACTATTACGCGCTGTTCCTGCAGACGACGACGGGCCTGTCGCCGTCGCAGGCCGGCCTGTTCTTCATCGGCCTGACCGGCGGCATCGTCGTCGGCTCCATGTCGGCGGGACGGCTGATTTCCATCACCGGCCGCTACAAGCCGTTCGCCGTCTTAGGCCTGGTCATGAGCATCGGCGCTCTTCTGCTTCTGTCGCAGGTGACGTCAGCTACGCCGCTCTGGCTCGTCGCCATTCTGCTGATGCTCCAGGGTCTTGCCGTCGGCTTCGGCCAGCAGGCCCCGATCATCGGCGTCCAGAATTCCGCACCGCGGGAAGATATGGGAGCTGCCACCGGTGCCGTGACGCTGATGCGGATGGGCGGCGCGTCGATCGCCATTTCGCTCTACGGCGCAATAATCGGCTCGTCGGTCAAGGGCAGCGGCGTCGTCATTCCAGGCGTTGCCGATATCGGCGCACTCACCCCGAAAGTGCTCGACCAGCTGCCGCAAGCCTCGCGCGAGGCGGTGGCATCCGTCTACTTCTCTGCCTTCACGCCGCTCTTCTTCGCCGCCGCCGTGATCGCCGCCATCGGCCTTGTCGCCGCCCTTTTCCTCAAGCCCAAACGCCTGCCGACTGCGCAAGTCCAGGCCGCCGCACAACAAAACAAGCTGCCCACCCCGTAAGGCTCTTCCAAGCGGGCTTTCCCCGCCTATCTCTCGTTTTATGAAACCCGAGGCACTGCTTCATCCCACACCGGCCGGCCTGTTCTGCCCCGTCGGCGGCTTCCATGTCGATCCGGTGCGCCCCGTCGAGCGGGCGCTGATCACCCATGGCCATTCCGATCATGCCCGCGCCGGCCACACCCATGTGCTCGCCACCCGCCAGACGCTCGACATCATGAAGATCCGCTACGGCGACGACTTCTGCACCTCCGAACAGGAGGCTGCATGGGGCGAGGTGATCGATGTCGGCGGCGTCAATGTCAGCTTCCATCCAGCCGGCCATGTGCTCGGCTCGGCGCAGATCGCGCTTGAGCATAAGGAACTGCGCATCGTCGTATCAGGCGATTACAAGCGCGGCGTCGATCCCACCTGCGCACCCTTCGTGCCGGTCAACTGCGATGTCTTCATCACCGAGGCAACCTTCGGCCTTCCGGTCTTCCACCATCCCCACCCCCGCGAGGAAATCGGCAAGCTATTGACCTCGCTCAAGCAGTTTCCCGACCGCAGCCACATGGTCGGCGCCTACGCGCTTGGAAAGGCGCAGCGGGTCATCCGCCTGATCCGCGACAGCGGCTATGACGAACCGATCTATATCCACGGCGCGCTCGCCAAACTCTGCGACTATTACGAAAGCCAGGGCATCGCGCTCGGCGAAATCCGCCCCGCCACGATCGACAAGAGCAGCCCCGACCTGTTCAAGGGCGCCGTCGTCGTCGGCCCGCCCTCGGCCTTCCAGGATCGCTGGGCGCGCCGCTTCAACGAACCCCTGATCGCCTTTGCGTCGGGCTGGATGATGGTGCGCCAACGCGCCAAACAAAGCGGCGTCGAGCTGCCGCTGGTCATTTCCGACCACTGCGACTGGCCCGAACTCTTGGAAACCATCAACGAGGTCGCTCCCTCCGAAGTCTGGGTCACCCACGGCCGCGAAGAAGCGCTGGTACGCTGGTGCGAACTGAAGGGCATTCCAGCGCGGCCGCTGCACCTGGTCGGCTATGAGGACGAGGGGGATTGATGATGCGTGGATTGCTGCAAAAAGACCCCTCCCAACCCTCCCCACAAGGGGGAGGGCTAGAGCCCGTCGCGCCCCTGTCGCACACCAGGGGCTGTGCCGTGCCCCAGATCTTCTCCCCCCTTGCGGGGGAGATGGCCGGCAGGCCAGAGGGGAATGAATGATGCGTGGATTGTTGAAGAAAGACCCCTCCCAACCCTCCCCACAAGGGGGAGGGCTAGAGCCCGTCGCGCCGCTGTCGCACAACAGGGCCAGTTCCGTGCCGCTGGTTTTCTCCCCCCTTGCGGGGGAGATGGCCGGCAGGCCAGAGGGGGATCGATGATGCATTTGCTGCTGAAAAAAGGCCCCTCCCAACCCTCCCCACCCTCCCCACAAGGGGGAGGGCTAGAGCTCGTCGCGCCGCTGTCGCACAACAGGACCAGTTCCGTGCCGCTGGTTTTCTCCCCCCTTGTGGGGAAGATGGCCGGCAGGCCAGAGGGGGTTTTTCGAAGAGTGCTGCGCCCATGAAACCCTTCGCCACACTCCTCGATCGCCTCGTTCTCACCCCCTCGCGCAACGGCAAGATCACCCTGCTGGTCGATTACTTCCGCACCACGCCCGATCCCGATCGCGGCTATGGGCTGGCAGCGCTGGCGAGCGCGCTCGATCTCAAAAGCGTCAAGCCCGCCATGCTGCGCGAGCTGGTGCTGGAGCGCATGGATGCGGTTCTGTTCCAGTATTCCTATGACTATGTCGGCGATCTCGCCGAAACCATTGCGCTGGTCTGGGATGGCCTCGAAAAGGACGACACCACCGATGCCGAGCAGCCGCTTCTGTCCGAAGTCGTCGCCCGCATGAACTCGCTCGGCCGCACGGAAGTGCGCTCAGCCGTCCGCGAACTGCTTGATCATCTCGATCCCTCCGGCCGTTTCGCGTTCCTGAAGCTCGTCACCGGGTCGCTGCGCATCGGTGTTTCGGCGAGGCTTGCAAAGCAGGCGCTGTCGGAAATGTCGGGCAAGGACGTGACCGAGATCGAGACGCTCTGGCACGGGCTGGAGCCGCCCTATGTGTCGCTGTTTGCCTGGCTGGAAGGCCAGGCCGACAAGCCGGTTCTGGCGACGCCGGCGATCTTCCATTCGGTCATGCTCGCCAACCCGGTCGAAAGCGGCGATCTCGAAAAGCTCGATCCCGCCGATTACGCCGCCGAATGGAAATGGGATGGCATCCGCGTCCAGATGTCGGCCCATGGCGGCACGAAGAAACTCTATTCCCGCTCCGGCGATGATATCACCGGTGCCTTTCCCGATATCGTCGAGCAGATCAATTTCGATGGCGTCATCGACGGCGAGCTTCTCGTCGGCGGCACGATGCGATCCAACAATCCCACCCGCACCTTTTCCGACCTGCAGCAGCGCCTCAACCGCAAGACGGTGAACGCGAAGATGCTGGAGGATTACCCCGCCTTCGTACGCGCCTACGATATCCTGTTCGACGGCGAGGCGGATGTGCGTGCAAAAGGATTCCTCGAGCGCCGCGAACGCCTGTCCGAGGTGATCGGCCACGCCCCGCATGACCGGTTCGACCTGTCCGATCTCGTGCCGTTCACCACCTGGGATGAGCTCGAAGCCCTGCGCCGTGATCCGCCGGATCCGGTCATCGAAGGCGTCATGATCAAGCGCCGCGACAGTGTCTATCAGGCCGGCCGGCTGAAAGGCCCGTGGTTCAAGTGGAAACGCGACCCCTATAACGTCGATGCGGTCATGCTCTACGCCCAGCGCGGCCACGGCAAGCGCTCCAGCTACTATTCCGATTTCACCTTCGGTGTGTGGACGGATGGCCCCGATGGCGATCATCTCGTGCCCGTCGGCAAGGCCTATTTTGGCTTTACCGATGCGGAACTGGAAGTCCTCGACAAGTTCGTGCGCGACAACAC
The DNA here is from genome assembly GCF_001423425.1 of Rhizobium sp. Leaf306. Classification (GTDB taxonomy): domain Bacteria; phylum Pseudomonadota; class Alphaproteobacteria; order Rhizobiales; family Rhizobiaceae; genus Neorhizobium; species Neorhizobium soli. The sequence continues at coordinate 440,174 of NZ_LMNX01000001.1, read as the reverse complement.
GGTGGAGCGTTTCGGGCCGGTGAGGGCGGTGCGCGCCGACAAGGATTTCGGCTTCGTGCTGGAAGTTGCCTTCGAGGGCATCAACCGCTCGACGCGCCACAAGTCCGGCGTCGCCATGCGTTTTCCCCGCATTGCAAGGCTGCGGATGGACAAGCTGCCGCGCGATGCCGACCGGCTGGAAACACTGACCGCGATGATCGATGCCAAAACGGCGGACGCGAAGATGTGACCGCTGGCCCGCTTGCGTTCTGAACCGTCGGGTTTACGCTCAATCCCGATATCTGAGACTACTCATATCCTTATAGACGGTCGTTCCATGTCAATCACCCGCCGCATGCTGATGACCGGTCTGGCACTCGGTGCACTTGGTTCCCTTGCTGCACCCCAGGCCCTGGCCGCGCCCTTTCCCGTCCCCGAAACCCTGCCGCTGGAAAAGGAAGATTATGCCGAAGCGCGGCGCCGCTTCCGAACCCATCTTCTGAAGCATGGTCCGTCACCCGAAGCCTCGCCACCGCTCGGGACCCCGCCGGGTTCGCAAAAGGTTATGTATCGCGGCGGTCCGGATGGCTCGCTCGAACTGATCGCCTGGCTTTCGCATTACGAAGCCTCGGGCAAGCCGAAACCGGCCGTGCTTTTCCTGCACGGCGGCAATGCCACCGGCGACGGCCACTGGGAACTGATGAAAGCTTATTGGGAAGCGGGCTTCGTGGTCCTGCATCCATCCTTTCGCGGCGAAAACGGCCAGGCCGGCAATTTCTCCGGCTTCTACGACGAAACCTCCGATGCGCTGGCAGCCGCCACCTATCTGGAAAACCTGCCCGGCATCGATCGCAGCCGGATCTTCATCGCCGGCCACAGCAATGGCGGCACGCTGTCGCTTCTATCTGGCATGACGCGCCGGTTCAGGGCCGCAGTTCCAATTTCCGCCGGCGTCAATTCCTGGCGCTTCTTTACCCGATACTCGAACGAAGTGCCCTTCGATGCGGCCGATCCGAAAGAGTTCGTGATGCGCTCGTCTGCCTGTTTCGGGCCGAGCCTCAAATGCCCGACACTGCTTTTGCGCGGCTCGGAAGAACGCCCTTTCGATGCCGACCACCAGCTGCTGATCGATCGTGCCCGGTCTGCCGGTGTGACGATCGACAAAAAGCTGCTGCCCGGCAATCACAGCGGCGTCGTGCCCGGTGCAGTGGTCGAAAGCATCCGCTTCTTCAATCAGTTCACGTGATCCGCCTTATCCAGTCGCCACCGCTCCAGCCTCGCGAAAGCGCTGCCTGACAGATTGCCCCCGACGTCATCAATGCCGAAGCGGGACTGCCATGCAAAACAAAGCCTTATCGCTCAGCCGGACCTCCGGTCTTGCGGCCGTTCTTGTGGCGACGACGGCACTCACCGGTTGCCAGGTGCCCTTCGTCACCGATACGACCCGCATGGACCCGGCCGTGTTTGCCCGCGAAACCACGCCGGTCTTCTATCAGCCGGCCTATAACGAGCCGGTCCAGCCGCAGCCTCTTCCCCAGAAGGAGGCTATTCCGCAAAAGCGTCAGCTTTATCAGACGCAGTTCCACCAGACCTACGGCATGCCGGTCTCCAACCCCGTGCACCGGGTGATGTACGAGGTGATCCGCGACGACGGCCACACGCTGCCGGCCATTCCCTATTCGCGCATCGACAACCGTTTTCTACGCCAGGATGTGTCCTACCAGACCAATGAAGCACCCGGCACGCTGGTGGTCGATACCCGTGCCAACTTCCTCTATCTCGTGCAGCCCGGCGGCAAGGCGATCCGCTATGGCGTCGGTCTCGGCAAGGCGGGCTTTGCCTGGTCCGGCCGCGGCGTCATCCAGCGCAAGGCGAAATGGCCGCGCTGGACGCCATCAGGCGAAATGGTCTCGCGCCAGCCGGAACTGCGCCAGTTCGCAGCAGCATCCGGCGGCGCCGATCCCGGCCTGAACAACCCGCTCGGCGCCCGCGCGCTCTATATCTACAAGGACGGCAAGGATACGCTCTACCGCGTTCACGGCACGCCGGACTGGCAGTCCGTCGGAAGGGCAACCTCATCCGGCTGCGTGCGCATGCTCAATCAGGATGTCATCGACCTGTTCGACCGCGTGCCCAACGGCACCCCGATCCTCGTTCTCTGACGGCTAGCGCGTGGTGAAACTGCCCACGGCAAGCTTGCATCTCGCGCGTCAATCCCCCGGGCCTCGTATCTGCCGTCACACACAGTGAAGTGATCACGCTGTTGCGCAGGGGACACAGGCTGTGTCGCATCCCTGTGATGGTGTGTGTCAACCTCGTGAATGGTCGATGAAGCTGGCCGCGTTATGTGATAGTGGAGCAAAACATCAGGCATGGAACCAATCGGTTCGATTGCCGTTAAAATTTGCTTTTGCAGTGACGCGTTCCTCTAGGGTGACTTTCCGAACATGATTTCCAACTCTTCTTTCTCCCGACGGGGCTTCCTGTCCATGCTGGGTGTCGGCGCTGCCTCGACGCTCGCTGGCTGTGCATCGACTGCGCCGGGTCCTTCCGGCAATATCGTCACCTACCGTGACGGCGTCGCCCTCCGCAACGACGGCCTTCCGCCGGTTGGCGGCGATCCCGAAGCCGCGATGATGTACGGCGCCGTCGAAGATGGTGGCTATCTCATCCCGGCCATCCCCTATGAGCGGATCAATCCGCGCTACTATCGCCAGCGCGTTGTCGATCCGACAGGCGAACGCCCGGGCACGATCGTCGTCGACACCCCGTCGCGCTTCCTCTATCTGGTCGAGCCCGGCGGTTCGGCCATGCGCTACGGCGTCGGCATCGGTCGCGATGGCTTTGCCTGGAGCGGCGAAGGTGTCATCCAGTGGCGTCAGAAGTGGCCGAAATGGACCCCGCCGGACGAAATGGTCGCGCGTCAGCCGCAACTGGTCAAGTATTCGATCGCAAACGGCGGCATGCCTCCGGGCCTCACAAACCCGCTCGGCGCCCGCGCGCTCTACATCTTCCAGAACGGCCAGGACACGCTCTACCGCCTGCACGGTTCGCCGGAATGGAACTCGATCGGCAAAGCCGTCTCCTCAGGCTGCGTCCGCCTGATGAACCAGGACATCATCGACCTCTATGAGCGCGTCCCCAACAAGGCCCGCGTCGTCGTCTGGCAGTAAGCATCTTCTTGATCTACGACGAAAAGGCTGCGGGAGAACGGCAGCCTTTTTTGCATCCGGTGACCATCCATCCCTCGGCAATGGCGCCATCGGCTGACTTCTCTCCCCGTTCCCCGTTCACTATCTCCCGCCCCGACCCTGACTTCGGGCCATCGTGCCCTATCTCCTGCCTAGCGACCATGTCGCTGGACTGATGCCGGTTCAAGTTTCGTGCCGTGAAATGCGTGCGTGATGATCTGGCTATACCTATCACCAAGGGAGTTACTCCATGCCCATTCTTTACACGACCAAGGGTTCCGCAACCGGTGGCCGCTCCGGCCACGGTGCTTCCGACAACGGCGTGCTCGACGTCACGCTGACGGTTCCGAAGGAACTCGGCGGCGATGGCGCCACCGGCACCAATCCGGAACAGCTGTTTGCGGTCGGCTATTCCGCCTGCTTCCTCGGCGCGCTGAAAGCCGTTGCTGCCAAGGAAAAGGTGAAGATCCCGGACGAGGCCAAGGTCACCGCAACGGTCGGCATCGGCCCGCGCGAAGATGGTGGCGGCTTCGGCATCGAAGTCTCGCTGTCGGTCAACGCCCCCGGCATCGAACGCGCCCAGCTCGAAGATCTGGTTGCCAAGGCGCATATCGTCTGCCCTTACAGCCACGCGATGCGCACCTCGACCGAAGTTCAGGTGACCGTCGAGTAAAGCTTTAAAACAATGGTCCGGCGGGCAGTTCGGTTCTCGGACTGCCCGTGCGCGACGGCGAAAAGCGGCTTCGGCCGCTTTTTGTTTGCGCGAGATTTCAGCCGACATCGTTCAGCTCACAACCTTCAACGAGTCCCGCAGCTGGTCCGCATTGCCGCCGGGCAGCGCGGCATCAAGCTCTGCATGCGTCGCTTCCCAGATCGGCAAGGCTTTCGCCAGAACCGCGCGGCCATCCTGCGTCAGCGTCAAAAGCCGTCCGCGCTTGTCCTTCGGGTCAACGGCGCTGCCGATCCAGCCACGAGCGTGCAAAACTTTCAGGGCCGCAGTCAGCGTCGTGCGGTCCATGGCAAGCAGGTCGCAGACGGATTTCATCGTCGCCGGCTGTGGGCGGTTGAGCGACATCATCAGCGAGAACTGGCCATTGTTCAATCCAACCGGCTTCAGCGCCGTATCGAAGGTTCGCGCTAAGGCCCGCGCTGCCCGTTGCACATGCAGGCAAAGACAGGTGTCGCGGACATGAAGCGTGGCGGAAAACGGAACCGAATCGGGATTTGACAGCATGGAAATATTATGTTGATATCAACCTATTCTGTCAAGAAAGGGGAGGTTCTTATGGATGTCAGCGCATTCCCGACAAATGCCGTCCTGTCGAAAGAAGAGTGGCTGAAGGCGCGGCTCGAGCTTCTGGCGCTCGAGAAGGAGGAGACGCGGTTGCGTGACAAGGTCCGCGCCGCCCGCCGTGCCTTGCCCTGGGTGAGGGTGGACAAGGACTACGTCTTCGACACGCCGGAGGGCGGCAAGGCCTTGTCCGATCTTTTTGCCGGTCGCAGCCAGCTGCTGATCTATCACTTCATGTTCGGACCCGACTGGAGCGAAGGCTGTGTCGGTTGCTCCTTCATGGCCGACCATTTCGACGGCACGCTTGCCCATCTCAATCATCACGACGTCACGCTGGTCGCCGTCTCGCGCGGCACGTTGGAGCAAATCGAGGCCTACAAGGCCCGCATGAACTGGCAGTTTCCCTGGGTCTCGTCCTACGCCACGGATTTCAACCACGACTATCGCGTTTCCTTCACGCAAGAAGAGATGCAGGGCGAGACGATCAACTACAATTTCCGCGCCATGCCCGCGAGCGAAGGTTTCGAGGAGCTTCCGGGCCTGTCAGCCTTCTACAGGAATGAGGCCGGCGAGATCTTCCATACCTATTCCACCTATGCCCGCGGCCCGGAGGAGGTGATCGGCACGCTGATGCTGCTCGACCGCGCGCCGCTCGGCCGCAACGAGGACAAGACGATGAGTTTCCTCAAGCGCCACGACGAATATGCGGCAAAGCCCGAGCAACAGGCGTCATCCTGCTGCCATTGAGAGCTTGTCGCCGGGTCCGTTCAACACACACAAGAGGGAGATGGGCATGCTGCAGATCGTTTCGAAATCCCGTTCGGACACGCATGGAAAATTCATCTGGTGCGAACTGATCACGTCAGACACGTCAGCGGCGGGCAGGTTCTACGCCTCGGTGGTCGGCTGGAATGTCCGCGAACTCGCCATGCCTGATATGCCGTCCTATTACCTGTTCGAAATGGGCGAGGGCGAGAATTGCCCCGGCATCGGCGGCATGATGCACTTTCCGCCGGAGCTTGAAGGCAAGATGCCGCCGAACTGGACCGGCTATGTTGCCGTCGACGATGTCGATGAAACCGCAAGTGACTTCGTTTCCCTTGGCGGACGCATCCAGCGCGACCCGGAGGATATCCCGGGCGTCGGCCGGTTTGCTGTTGTGGCCGATCCGCATGGGGCGGTTCTCTGCATCATGACGCCGATCCCGCCGGCAAACCCGCCCCGCCAGCTCGGCCCCGCCGATCCCGGCAATCTCGGCTGGTGCGAGCTGATGGCGGGCAACGGCGAGGAGGCTTTCGAATTCTATGGAAGCGTGTTCGGTTGGGCGAAGGACCATGACATGGACATGGGCGAGAGGGGCGTCTACCGCATCTTTGCCTATGACGGCCATCCCGGCCAGGCGATCGGTGGCATGATGACGAAACCGGACACGGTGCCTGCGCCGTGCTGGTCCTATTACTTCAACGTCGAGGCGATTGACGCGGCCATCGAGCGCATCACGGCCGGCGGCGGTAGTGTCGTGTTCGGGCCGATGCAAGTGCCCGGCGGAAGCTGGATCGTCCAGGCCACCGATCCTCAGGGCGCCTTCTTCTGCCTCGTCGCTCCGAAGCGCTCTTGATCCCCGAAACCTTGAACCTGTCCTCGTCAGGCCTAATTGCACCTTCACGCATAAGGCCGGAGGACCCACTCATGCATCCATTGCCCCGTCCGCTGAGCCTTGCATTCTTTAGCATCAGCACATTCCTGGCCCTGTCCGGCATCGTCATGATCCTGACGGGTTTCAGGGGCGGCTGGCCGGTGCTGGCCCTGTTCGGGGCAGGCGCCTTCGTCTTCGCCCATATGCTCTGGCCGCAAACCTTCCACCGAAGGCGGCAGGATGCCGCAACGCTGATTGCCCGCTTTCCCGGTCCGGTCACCCTCTATTCCAGCCGCGTCCGCTATTTTTCGCTGGCCGTCGGCTGCGCAGCCTTCGCCGTCCTGCTTCTGGTTCTGCTGCTGGATATCGACCCCGCCGAACCGCCAATGCCGGCGTTGCGACAGGCCATTCTCTGGCTGGGCGTCGGTTTCCTGTCGCTCTGCGCCTCCGTCATGATGGCGGGCGTCCTCGTCGGCCAGCGGCTGGAACTGGATGGCGAGAGCTTGACCATGGTCACGCTCGGGCGTCGCAAATTCTGGCGCTGGCAGGATGTCGAGGGCTTCAAGGCCGGCGCGATGACGCCAATCTCCGTGCGGTTCCTGCCCAAGCTGGAGATGAAGATGGTCGTGTTCGACGATCTGACGCTTCCGGAAACCGCCCTGATCCGCATGAGCCGCGATGCGACCGGCCGCAATTCCGGCCTGCACGATGCCTATGGGCTCGATTTCGCCCAGCTCGCCTGGCTCCTGGAAACCTGGCGCGAAACGGCGCTTGCAGGCTCGCAAGCAGCCCCTGTCGCATCCGTCCGCGACGACGAATTCGTGCCCGTCTCGGCTGCTTACCCGAACGGCTGACGACCGTTCCCGGCCGTCACTCTTCTTGCGCGGTCGTCTTCAGGTAAGCGATGACATCGTCGATCTCGGCCTGGGTCCAAAGGCCGAAGAAGCGCATGCTGGTTCCCGGCACTTTCTTTTTGGGGCTCGAGAGAAAGGCCGAAAGCGCCGCGTCGTCCCAGACGAGACCGGCAGCGGCCGCATCCTTCATCGCCTGCGAATACTTGTAGTCGGGAACTTGCGCTGCCGGTCGCCCGACGACGCCTTTGAGATGCGGGCCGAACCGGTTGGTCTCCCGGTCGGCCACATGACAGGCGACGCATTTCTGGTACACGCGCTTGCCGTTGCCGGCATCCGCCGCTTGCGCGGTCGAGGAAAAGGCGAGCGCGACAAGGGCGAGGGCGCAGAGCCCTGTCCTTGCCGCTCTGTGCATCCGCCCGGTCACCGTTTCAGACTGCCCAGAATGCCGCGCACGATCGCCCGGCCCACCTGGGTGGCGACGGTGCGCGTCACGCTTTTCATGGCAGCCTCGATGATCGTCTCGCGCTGGTAGCCCGAGCGGCCAACGGTTCTGCGGCCCTTGGGTTCGTCTTCGTCCTTGTTGCCAAAGCCGGGCAGGGTCCATCCGGTCGTCTCGCCGGAGCCTGCGGGCGGCGCGGGATCGAGTTCATCCTCTGCCTTGCGGGCAGCGGCTGCATCGGCGGCCTGCTTTGCCCGGGCGCCAAGCATTTCGAAGGCGCTTTCGCGGTCGAGATCCTCGTCATAGATCCCGAGAACCGGGCTGCGATCCATCACCGATTGCCGCTCCGCATCGGTCAGCGGACCGATCCGACCGGATGGCGGGCGGATCAGCGTCCGTTCCACCATTGACGGCGCACCCTTGCCACCGAGCGTCGAGACCAGAGCCTCGCCGGTGCCGAGCTGGGTGATCGCGGTCGCGCAATCGAAGGCCGGGTTCGGGCGGAACGTGTCGGCGGCGGTCTTCACTGCCTTCTGCTCGCGCGGCGTATAGGCGCGCAGCGCGTGCTGTACCCGGTTGCCGAGCTGGGCGAGAACGCTTTCCGGCACGTCGAGCGGGTTCTGGGTGACGAAATAGACGCCGACGCCCTTGGAGCGGATCAGCCGCACCACCTGCTCGACGCGGTCGAGCAGAACCTTCGGCGCTTCGTCGAACAAAAGATGCGCCTCGTCGAAGAAGAACACCAGCTTCGGCTTGTCCGGATCGCCCACCTCGGGCAGTTCCTCGAACAGTTCCGACAGAAGCCACAAAAGGAACGTCGCGTAGAGCCGCGGGTTCATCATCAGCTTGTCGGCGGCAAGGATCGAGATCTGGCCGTAACCGGAATTCGGGTTCACCCGCATGATGTCGGTGATTTTCAGCGCCGGCTCGCCGAAGAAATGCTCCGCACCCTGCTGTTCCAGAACGAGCAGCGCCCGCTGGATCGAGCCGACCGAAGCCTTGGAAATGAGGCCGAATTCCTTGGATAGTTCCGACGCGTTCTCGGCCATGTAATTCAGAAGCGAGGTCAGGTCCTTGAGGTCGAGCAGCGGCAGCCCGGCCTTGTCGGCCAGCTTGAAGGCGATGTTCAGCACGCCTTCCTGCGGTTCGGATGCATCCATCAGACGGGCCAGCAAGAGCGGCCCCATCTCGGCGATCGTGGTGCGAACCCTATGCCCTTTGGTGCCGTAGAGATCCCAGAAGATCACCGGGAACTGTTCGAACTCGTAATCGGCAAAGCCGATCTGCTCGGCGCGTTTGGCGAGGAAATCCTTGGGCTCGCCCTTGGCCGCGACGCCGGAAAGATCGCCCTTGATGTCGGATGCAAAAACGGGAACGCCGGCCCGCGAAAAGCCCTCGGCCAGAACCTGTAGCGTCACGGTCTTGCCGGTGCCGGTCGCGCCCGTTACCAACCCGTGGCGGTTGCCGAATTTCATGTCGAGGAATTCGGCCTTGTTCAACGTGTCGTCAGGGTTGCGACTGCCGCCGATAAAGAGTTTCGCCTGATCGTCCGCATCAATATTCGCCATGCAACTATGCGCTCCCTAAACGCGTTCAATCTGTGGCTTTTATAGGACGCGCTGAAGAGCCGGGCAACGGCTGAAAATCGGCCAAGTGAAAACTGGCGCGAGAGGCGGCAGAAGAGGGGTGAATACGTGACGATGACGGACACAGCCGGACCGGCGGGAACTCGGACACTCGATGCGCAAGGCGTGCGCGATGCGCAGAGGGGTCGCCATGCGGATGGCCCGATGGGCATTCCAGCCCGCGGCCTCAAAGACGTGTTCTGGCGCGTCTATGCCGGCGTGACCGAAGACCGCATCACGCTGATCGCCGCCGGCGTCACCTATTACCTGCTGCTGGCGCTGTTTCCCGCCGCAAGCGCGCTCGTGTCGATCTACGGGTTCGTCGCCGATCCCGTGACGATAGCCGATCGGATCGCGTTTCTGAGCACGATCATGCCCGCCGAAGGGCTGAACATCTTTCTCGATCAGGTCCGGGCACTTTCAAGCGAACGCGGCGCTACACTGTCGATCGGCCTGATCGCGGGTCTGGCGCTGGCGCTCTGGAGCGCCAACAACGGCATGAAGGCGCTGTTCGAGGCCATGAATGTCGCTTACGGCGAGCAGGAAAAGCGCGGCATCGTCAAGCTCAACCTGATGTCGCTGCTCTTCACGCTCGGCGCGATGCTGATTGCCATCGTCATCCTGTTTGCCATGGGCGTGGTGCCGGCATTGCTCAAATATTTCTGGCTCGACCAGTGGTCGGAAATGATCATCCGCATCGCCCGCTGGCCGTTGATGATGGTCTTCGTCACGCTCGGCATCATGGCGCTCTACCGGTTCGGCCCCAGCCGCGAGCCGGCGAAGATCCAGTGGCTGACCTGGGGTGCTGCCTTTTCCACCATTTTCTGGCTTCTCGCCTCGCTCGGCGTGTCCTACTATCTGGCCAACGTCGCCGATTACAATGCCACCTATGGCACGCTCGGCGCGCTGATCGGCTTCATGGTCTGGACATGGGTATCCGTCATCATCGTGGTCGTCGGCGCCGAGATCAATGCCGAGCTCGAGCACCAGACCTCGGTCGATTCCACCACCGGCCATCCGAAGCCGATGGGGGCACGCGGCGCTGAAATGGCCGATACGGTGGGTGCTGCGGCCGAGGATTGATAAGCCGCCGGTTGCGCCAACCCGGGCTGCGTGGCACCAGTTGGAACACGCCTGTTGGCATCCGGCACGAGTCTATGTATGACCTTGACGTGAACGTCAAAACTGAGGAGATATTGATGAACGAGATGGTTACCCGCGTTGCCGACCGCGTCGGTCTTGCACCTGATGCGGCCGAAAAGGCGATCGGCATGATGCTGGGCTTCCTGCAGCGCGAGGCGGATGACGCTGCCGTGGCGCGGATGATCGAAGCCATTCCCGGCGCACCGGAACTGGTCGGCAAATTCAACGGCGAAGGTGCCGGTGGCGGCGGTCTGCTCGGCGGCCTGATGTCGAGCTTCGGCGGCGGCGGCATCATGACGCTCGGCCAGCAGCTGATGTCGCAGGGCCTCGGCATGGGCGAAATCACTGCACTTGCCAAGGAAACCATGGCCGTAGCACGCGAACACGCCGGTGACGAAACCGTCGATACGGTCATCGCATCGGTGCCCGGCCTCAGCCAGTTCGTGTGATCTCAACTTGTGAATCGAAAGCCGCTGGCTCCATCGCCGGCGGCTTTTCTAAATCATCAGCTATGCTATAGGTCGGCGATGAGCGACAACATCATCAAGTTCCAGCGTCCGAAACCGGTCAAGCCACCGCGCAAGTCGCCGTTCAAGAACATGGCGCCCGGTGTGAAGCGCATGCTGTTCTGGGTCGCCATTATCGCGGGCCTGGTCCTGGCATTCCTCTATTTCCAGTTCGCCGGCAGCCCACCCCCGGGCGTCTGAGCCAAGTCGATCAGATCGGTTTCGCAGCCTCCGCATGAGGGCCGAACGTCAGCCCTTGGCGGCCAGCCAGATCACGTGCTTTGCCCCGCGCTTGCCATTGGCGCGCGTGTTCACCACATCAGCCTGAAATCCTACTTCCTTCAGCCGCCGGGTAAAGCCCTGATCGGGCCCTGACGACCAGACGGCGAGAACCCCGCCGGGCCGCAGCGCCGAACGTGCAGCGTAGAGACCACTCATCGTGTAGAGCCGGTCGTTCGAGGCCCGGGTCAACCCGTCCGGCCCATTGTCGACATCGAGCAGGATGGCATCGAAGGCACCGGTCGACTGGCGGATCAACTCGCTGACATCGCCCTCGAAAATCGCCACGCGCGGATCGTCGAGGCAGCCCTTGAAGACAGGCGCCATCGGCCCGCGTGCCCAGTCGACAACCGCCGGCACCAGCTCGGCCACGGTTACCTGCGCATCCTCGGGCAGAACGGCAAGTGCCGCCCTCAGCGTGAAACCCATGCCGAGCCCGCCAATCAGCATCGACGGCTTCGCCCTCTTGCCGATCTTCTCGTTCGCAAGCGTTGCAAGCGCTTCTTCCGAACCGCTGAGACGGCTGTTCATCAGCTCGTTGGTGCCGAGCATGATGGAAAATTCCTGGCCGCGCTGCTTCAGACGCAGCTCGCCTTCCTCGCCGGGCAGGGCGCCGGGAATGGTTGCGCGGTCGAGCTGGATCCAGGGCAGCATGGGGGGATACCTCTTGGTCGGAGCGGCTTTGCTACAGAAGCGCAAAGGACGGGTCAATGCTGCGCTCCGGGGAGTTGACTTTCCACCGTATTCGCTCCATTTCACGCGCAAAGCGCTACCCGTTCGGGTGCCGCTCTTTCAAAGGACAAACCGAGATGAACCCCGACAGTCGAAGTTCGACGTCAACAGATAGACCTGCCGCTTCGGGGCTCTGAACCGTTCATATCGGTGATGCGCTCCGGGGACCTCAATGGTCCGGAATAGGAGCCGTCATGCTGCGTATCCATGCCTATGATCACGACCGCCTTGTCGCGGCCGACGCCGTAATCGCCAGTGCAGCCGCCGATGCGACGTCTGTTGCTCCGCAGCCGCCTGTGATCTGGTACGACCTGATCAACCCGACGGCCAAGGAAGAGCGCGATGTCGGCTCTCGCCTCGGGGTTACCATTCCCACCCAGGACGAGATGGAGGATATCGAACTGTCCTCCCGGCTCTACCAGGAAGACGGCGCCGAGTTCATGACCATGACCGTGCTGACGCGCCCGGATGCCGGTACGCCGCACAAGGTTCCCGTCACCTTTATCGTCAAGGGCCAGGTTCTCGTTACCGTGCGCTATTCCGAGCCGCGTCCCTTCGATGCGTTCATGGCGCGTGCCCGCAAGGGCAACGGGCTCGGCCTCCATTCGGCAACCGGCGAACTGATCATGACCGGTCTGGTCGAGGCGATCATCGACCGCATGGCGGATACGCTGGAGCGGCTCGGCAACGATATTGATCAGATCTCGCGCGATATCTTTGCGGCGAAGGCCTCCAAGGTCAACAAGAAGACGCGCGACCTGCAGGAACTGATCCGGGCGATCGGCCAGAAGGGCGAGTTCATCACCGTCGTGCGCGAAAGCCTCGTCAGCGTCTCGCGCGTCGTCGCCTATTATGCCGCCCTCGATGGTGTCGATCGCAAGCTGCCCAAGGAAATGCGCCAGCGCCTGAAACTGCTGCAGCGCGATGCCACCTCGCTTGGCGATCACTCGGCCTTCATGTCCGGCAAGATCAACTTCCTGCTCGATGCGACGCTGGGGCTGATCAATCTGGAGCAGAACCAGATCATCAAGATCTTCTCGGTTGCGTCCGTCGTGTTCCTGCCGCCGACGCTCGTCGCATCGGTCTACGGCATGAACTTCGCCAACCAGCCGGAACTGCAGTGGCATTACGGCTATCAGCTGGCACTCTGCCTGATGATCGTCTCGATGGCGCTGCCGTATCTCTACTTCCGCCGCAAGGGCTGGCTGTAATCACAAACCAAGACGGGCGGAGCACGGCTGCTCCGCCCGTCCTTGTCTGATCTAGGCGGCAAGACGCGCTCTAGCGTTCCTGGATCTGTGGCATGAAATCCGGCAGAAGCTTGCAGGGCTCCTTGTAGATCTCGGCTTTCTTTTCACACAGGGCTGCCACCGTCTGCGGCGTCGGTTTCTCGCCCTTGTCGATCCAGCTCAGCATGGCGGAAAACAGCGCTGCATATTGCGGCGTCGAGAGCTTGGAATGCTCCGCCTCGTCCGAAAAGTTCTGCACCAGCAGCTCGCCATTGCCGGCCTTGTCCACCGTTTGGCGATAGATCGCCTCGTGATCGACAAACACGGTAGGATCGTTCTTTGCGTGCAGGGTGATGGTCGGCGCGACGATCTGGCCGGTCAGATCGGCATCATAGGCCATCAGCCGAGCCGCTTGCGGGTCCGCCTTGAACCGCTCGACACCCTTGTTCAGCGCCGCGTCGTCGTCCGATCCCTTGTACTGAACGTTGGAATTGTCGAACGGATTCTTTCCGTCCATCCGCCGCCAGACGATGTCGGAAAACAACCCGGTCGCCCAGGCCAGATGCGCCACCAGCGTCTTTTCCGGCACCTTGGTGACGGCGAGGATATTGGCGAGGTTCTTCGCTTGCTCTGGCGACCGCTTGTCCTTCGCAAGCGAGATGCCGGTGCATTCGTCGACCCGCTGCTGCAGCTCGTCGCGCGACATCTTCGCGCCCTTGGGCAGGCCCTGCCAGACCGGATACTGCACTTCGTCGGCGCGCGGATGGTTCTTGCAGTAATACTGGTAGACGGCCCGCAGATCGGCGCGGAAGTCATAGCCATGGCCGCCGCCGGCGAGCAAGCCGCTGGTCAGCACCACGCCGTCGTAATTTTTGCGGCCCCGCCAGTCGAGTGCGTAGAGTTCGGCAGTCTTTGCCGCCACATTGCCGCCCCAGGACTGGCCGTGCAGCAGGACATGCTTCGGCTCCCCGAGAAGCGCGATCGCGATCTGGCGCAGAGTGTCGGTATCGGACGCCGCCATCCGCACGCCATAGCCTTCGCGGCGATAGTTGGAACCGGCCCAGGCATAGCCCTCCTGAACGGTGACCGCGAAACGCTCGAGATCCTCGACCGGATCGTCCGGCGTAGGCTTTGCGGTGCGTGGCCCGCCATGGGCATGAACGACGAGCGTGCCGTTCCAGTCCTTCGGCTTGGCGATCCAGTAATAGGCGCCGTGCAGATCCTCGCCCGCGAAGCACTCGGTCCCGGCAGGCATCGAACTCGGGCAGTCCTTCGGCGCGGGGTCCGCAGGCTTTTGCTGCGCGCTGGCGGGCAGGGCGGTAACAACCATCGCCGCCGCGGACATCAATATCGTTCTGAAATGCATGAAAACTCCTCCTCTTCCAGCCCGTGACAAGACCTATGGTTCTGGCTGGGAGAGGCAAGAGAAGACGTGGCCTCGGCTGCCGCGTGGGGGAGGCTCGCCGGGCAATTGGGCGGGATCCCACACAAACCACGGCGGGAGTGTGTGGGAAGCGACCCAAACGGACCATTGTCCGAGACCGAAGCCTCGGACCGGATCAGTCCCATTCTGGCGCGAGATGCACCGGCGATACGATGCGTCCGTCTGTCCGCGACAGCGCAAACACCGCTTCCATTTCCTGCGGCGACAGCGAGAAGTCGAAGATGTCGTAATTCTCCGGCAGCCGGCTTTCGGTCGCGGTCTTCGACAGCGCGATCACGTCCTCCTGCTGCACGGCCCAGCGCAGCACGACCTGAGCGTCGGTCTTTTTGTACTTCGCGCCGATCTCCTTCAACACCTCGTCCTTCGGCACCGCGCCATCGGCCATCAGGTAATAGGCGGTCACCGACATGCCGGTCTTGCGCGCTTCCATCAGCACCTTGGTCTGGTCGAGATAGGGGTGATACTCCACCTGGTTGTTGACAACTGGCGCATCGGACAGCTTGACCGCTTCGGCCATCAGCGCGGTCGAGAAGTTGGAAACGCCGATATTCTTGACCTTTCCCGCGGTTTTCAGCTCGTTCAGTGCCCCCATCCGGTCGGCCAGCGGCATTTCGCTCTGCGGCCAGTGCAGAAGCAGAAGGTCGACGTGATCTGTCTTCAGCTTGGCAAGGCTTTCGTCCACCGAAGCGATAAAGGCATCGTGACCGACGCGGTCGACCCAGACTTTCGTGGTGAGAAAGATGTCGTCGCGCGGAATGCCCGACTGACGAAGGACGTCGCCGACAGCCTGCTCGTTCTTGTAGATCTGCGCAGTGTCCACATGGCGGAAGCCGAGTTTGAGGGCTTGCGGCAGAATGCGATGAACATCCGCATCGGGCATGCGGAACGTGCCGAAACCGAGAGCTGGGATATGGGCGCCGTTGGCGTTGACGGTTTGCATCATGTGCTCCTTGGAAAAGGGGGCCCGACGGGGAGCCGGGCAAAGAAGAGGCACACTCTAGATGGGCCGTGAATTCCGGCGATCAAGCAGAGACCGGCCCAGGATCACTCCACCGGATGCGACAAATCGGCTCGAAGAAGGCCTCGGAGGCCGCGCAATCCACCTCGTCAGGTCTCTTTGCGCGCCCGTTTCGCCCGTCTCGCGACTCGACCGAACCGCTGTTTCAGAAAGTTTGATGTCCGGTACCGCACGCCGCTTGGTCGCTCGGGATCGGCAATGTCCGATTCAGCCAGCAATTCCTCGTCGGCACTCAGCTCCCGCATCTTGACCGGCAGCAGACCTCGGCCGCTCTGTCGGTTCAACGCCTCGATGGCCGCGATGATCGACCCGTCATGCGCTGCAACCGCGTCACGCACTTCCTGCGGTTCGCGCCCAAGATGTTCGGCGATGAGATCGTCGCGGGTACTGACGATCTTTTCGCTCAGCGTGTCCTCACCCGGCTGCGCCTCGAGGATGAGGTCGCATTCCGTATCGTAGCCCATCGAGCGGTTGTTAAGATTGGCCGAGCCGATTTTCACGATCCGGTCGTCGGCAAACATCATCTTGGCATGCACATAGATCGACGTGCGGGCCTCGTTGACAGGGTAGTAGATCCGGAAGCGATCATGAACATCGGCGTCCTTCACCATCTTCATCAGCCGAATGCGGGCGCTGTCCATCGCCTTGGCTTCCAGCCAGCCTTCGCAGCCCTCCGGATTGATCAGCACGATTTCCGGTCCGTCGGGCTCCTTCAGCCGTTCCGCCATGGCCTCTGCAATACGACGCGAGGCGAAATACTGGCTCTCGACATAAAGCGTCTTTTTCACCGAACCGATGATCGCAAGCTTGGCGGTCTCGATCTCGACGATCTGGCTGCGCCCCTCGTATTCAGGCGCGGTTCGGGCGATGCCGATCGAGATGTCGCGAAACCCGACCTCCAGCTCGTCCGGCCAGGGATCGTTCTCCGTGGCGGTATTCTCGTCGGGCGGATCGAGCGTCTCGTCGGTTGCCAGTTTCCAGCGCCGCCGTGCGACCTCGCCGAGCGCCCGTGCGGCCTCGCCGGAAAGGCAGGTGGTGGCATCGTGCCAGGGCCCTTGCGCAAATCCCATCGGCGACTTGCGCAACGGCTCGTCTTCCGAATGGTCGCGACTGTCCCAGCGCCCAACGGTCATGTCGATCCCGCCGCAGAATGCCACTTCGTCGTCGATGACGAGAAGCTTCATGTGATGTGCCGACAGCGCCGGATGCGCGCCGTCGAGCTTCAGATGGATGCGCTTGTCGAACATCCATTTGAGAATATAAAACGGCGTTTCACCGCGAGTGATCGAATTGATCAGCCCGATATCCCATTTGAGAATGCGAATATCGAGCCCGTTGTTTCGCTCGGCGAGCGCGTTCAGAAACTTGCCAAGCTCGTCGGGCCATTCCTCCTTCGCGCTCTTGTCAGCCTTGCCATCCTTCTTGCCCGGCTCCAGCTGGATGCGCGTGTCGAAATCCCAGCCGATCAGGTAGATCGACTTTTTCGCCTTCGTCATCGTGCGCTTGGCGAAGCGAAAGAAATCGGCTGCATCGATGATGATGGAAAGTCTGTCCGCCTTGGCAATCCGCCAGCACGTGTCGCCTTCGTTGAGGATGCTTTGCATCGATCCAGTCGCCCCAGTCTTCGTCTTTTCGGTTATCGAGGATATAGGGCAGCACCGCGCTGCTTCTACGGGAAATATACAAGGATCGGTCGAGCAATGCGCAGCCGCGTCATCCTGCATTTCTGCGATCGCGATGACTGCTGACCGCGATCGCAATCAGGATCAGCGGCCACAGGCACGACAGCAAAAGTCCCATGATCCTGTCGAAGCTCCAGGGAAGCCGTCGTGTCACACCCTCGGCCAACGTCATCCCGAAGAACGCGGTCGCTACCGTCAGGTACACTATGGTGGCTAGAGTCGTCATGGGTCTCGCTGGCACGGTACCGGTCATCGCGATGGGGGTCGCACGCGCCCCCGAAAGCGTTCAAACACGGATCGAGCCCGCCGTCCTCAACTTTTATGAGAGAGTGCCAGATTTCGCACTGCCGGCCCCGACGGGCGGCATCACGCTTTTAAGCGTGAATCGCTTCGATTTCGCGTGCCACCATCTCCTGCAGCCGCCAGAGATTGCGGTCGCGGATGCCGAATTCGGCCAGATGTACGACGGTATTATAGAGATATTCGGCGCAGGAACCGCGGTGGCCGCAGGCGCGCGCCAGAACCGGCGCCACATCCTGAAGCGGCGGAAGCGGCCTGATGATCCGCGGGCTCTTTCCGCCGGCCCAGAAAGTCAGCGCCCGGATCGTCTCGCCGCCTTGCGTCCGCACGGGGAGAAAACGGAAGGTCGAAAGGCTGTCCTTGTGGCTCACCTCGCGGCGCAGCGCCTTGTCGATCTGCTCGCGCTTTTCCGTATCGGCCACCCGGTAAATCACGCCGTCGCAACGACCGCCGCGCGACAGCATCATCATCAGCCCCGGCTGGTCGGGCGAACCGCGGCCCCGTTCGATATGGAGCGAAAACGACCGATGCCAGCCATAGGCCGTCGCCCGCTGGCAGGCGATCGAATCAAAGCCCGGCTTCCAGATCAGCGAGCCATAGGCAAAGATCCACAATGGCTCATCGCCGATTTCCTCCACCAGCCGCTCGGTAATCTCGGCATAGTCGGCATCCGTCAGCGGCTCCCATGTTGGTGGCGCGCCCGGATCCATCTCGTCGCGAAAACACAGGTCGACGAGGTCCTGCGTCAGCGACATGGACGATGACTTGAGAGCCGTTGAGGTGAGGGCGCCGGAGCTGGACATGGCCTCTGCGTTGTAAAAAAATGAGTGCGTAAACGGGAGGTGAGGCGCAAGACTGCAAGCCTGAACGGCTGCTGTCAACGTTTTTGGGCCGCGTTTGTGAAGGATTTGCTGCGTTGCCGCAGAGTGGCCCCACTGTTCTGGTCGAAGGGATCACGCAACGTTTCAGACGGAAATGTTCGCGTTATTCTGCGTGAGAGGGAGTTTTCGATACATGCGCTGGTTGTTTCTCATTGTCCTTGGCCTGCTGGTGGCCGTCATTTTGTCAATCACCCTGATGCAGAACGACAGTCGTCAGCTGGGTAGCGATAACCTGTTGCAGGGAGCGCCGGGCAGTCCGCGCCAGCCATCGGACTCGCCGCTTCTTCCGGCACCCGCACCGCAGCGAGCGCCCTGACCATCGGACGGCGGCAATTCGGCGTGCCATCAATATTTGTGATGAATCATCTCGGATTGTCGCTTGACCTTGAGGGCTTCGGGGATTTCATTCACGCCAAATTTTAGCGACCCCCGCCAAGCTTTGAAGACCCGAAGGAGAATATCATGGCCGTCGACACATCCCCTCGCTCCACCACCTGGACCTACGTGGATGGTGAGTGGGTGGAAGGAAATCCGAAGCTGATCGGACCCACCTCGCACGCCATGTGGCTGGGCACGACCGTGTTCGACGGCGCCCGCTGGTTCGAAGGCATCTCGCCGGATCTCAACATGCACTGCCAGCGCGTCAACCGCTCGGCCATCAATATGGGCATGAAGCCGGTCATGGCAGCCGAGGAGATCGAGCGGCTGGCGCTCGAAGGCGTCAAGAAGTTCGACGGCAAGACGGCGATCTACATCAAGCCGATGTACTGGGCCGAACACGGTCTTCCCACCAGCGTCGTCGCCGCCGATCCGGAATCGACCCGGTTTGCGCTCTGCCTGTTCGAAGCTCCGATGCACACGGCAAAGGCATCGTCGCTCACCGTGTCGCCGTTCCGCCGCCCGAGCGCCGAGGTGGCCATGACGGCCGCCAAGACCGGTAGCCTTTATCCCAACAGCGGCCGCATGATCGTCGAGGCGCAGAGCCGCGGCTTCGACAATGCGCTCGCGCTCGACATGAACGGCAATGTCGCCGAAACCGCATCCTCGAACATCTTCATGGTTAAGGACGGCGTGGTCATGACGCCGATCGCCAACGGCACGTTTCTGGCCGGCATCACCCGCTCGCGCGTGCTGACCCTGTTGCGCGGCGCCGGCTTCGACGTGCGCGAAGTCACGCTGACTGCTGCCGATTTCGCCAATGCCGACGAAATCTTCACCTCCGGCAACTACTCGAAAATCGCCCCGGTGAACCGGTTCGAGGACCGCTCCCTGCAGGAAGGTCCTGTCGCCCGCAAGGCGCTCGAACTCTATATGGACTGGGCACGCTCGACCAAGGGCGAAGACGTCTGATTGACGAGGGACGGCACCCGGTCCGGGCGCCGTCCCTCAACCTTGTTCTGCCGCGTTAAAGCGCTTCGTATCCAAACACTTTCGCCAGAAATTCCACGGCGCGGCCAGCACCGGCGCCGGAAATCGTGTGACCGAGCCCGGGCTCGATCGATGTCTCCACGTCGAAACCATGCTTTGCCAACGTGTCGGCCGCCTGTTCGCTTTCCCATGACGGGATGACGTCGTCGGCAGTGCCATGCACCAGAAACACCGGCATCTTCGTGGAGGGCGACAGCGGCTCGGGCGAAGACAGCCGGCCGGAAAAACCGACCACCGCACCCACGCCAAACCGTCCGTTTGCGATCGCGTCGAGCGCCATGATCGTCCCTTGCGAGAAACCCACCAGCGCCACGCGATCAAGCCTCTCGGCAAAGCCGTTGTCCGCGATGATACCGTTGATCAAGGCATCGAACCCCGGCCGTGCCGCCGCAATCCGCGCGCCGCGATTTTCCGGCGTGACGCCCGCAACACTGAACCACTGGTACCCGGCACCAAAGCTTGAAGGCTCCGGCGCATCGGGCGAAACGAAGACGGCATCGCCAAGCGTCCCCGCCCATTCCTCCCCAAGCGGCGCCAGATTGTCGCCACTGGAGCCGACACCGTGCAAGAGGATGACGAGAAGGTTCGGGCTGTTCGTTTCGGCCATGGAAGACATACCTTTGCAGATGAGGATCAGACGTCGGAGAACACTCCGCTACGGCCCCCGGAGGAAACCGCGATACCCGTTATCTAGCGCGCCAGCCGCCAAAGGGACAGGTGCAGGGCAGCGGATGTGGGATGTTGCGACGGGCTGGAAGGTTAGAGAGCATCGCCCTTAGATGATCCGCACCGCAGCCGTACCGATGATGATCAGGGAGACCGCGACCATCAGAGGTTTGGTCGGCAGTCTCTTGACGATCAGCGCTCCAAACGGGGCCGCCAGCACGCCGCCGAGGATGAGGCCGAGCGCCGACGACAGTTCGGACCAGCCGAGCGTGGCGATGAAGGTCGCCGAGATCACCGTCGTTACCGCAAATTCGGTGAGGTTCGTGGAGCCGATCACCTTCTTTGGTTCATGGCCGCGGCCGAGAAGCGAGCTGGTGACGATCGGCCCCCATCCGCCGCCGCCCATGGCATCGAGCACGCCGCCCGCACCGCCCACATAGGGCACGATCCGGTCATGGATGTCGCGCCTGAAGGCCGGGCGGAAGGCCTTGTAAAGAATGTAACATCCGACCAGCATCAGATAGACCGAGACGAACGGCTCGATCGCCTTGCCGTCGATACTGGACAGGAGATAGGCGCCGATCGCGCCGCCGATCATGCCGGCCGGCGCCAGTCGTTTGACCAGCCGCCAGTCGACGTTGCGATGGTAGAGATGCGAGGCGCCGGATGCAGCCGTCGTGAAACACTCGGTCACATGCGTCATGGCGCTGGCGACTGCCGGCGGAACGCCGAAAGCAAGCAGACTAGTGGTGGTGAGAACGCCGAAAGCCATGCCGAGCGCGCCATCGATGATCTGCGCGAAAAAGCCGATTGCCACGAAGATCACGAAATCGGACGTCAGAAAGTCGAAGGTCAAGAAATCAAACACGGCAGCCCTCCCGGCAGTGTTTCATGCCCGGAAAAGTCTGCCGTGGTGGAAAAGTTCCCAAACGCTGCCGCCCGCGCGGTCGCGGATGTTACTTGCTAGGTTTTGCCCTCAGCATGTCGGCGGAGATCTCGCCACCCACTTCGGCCTTTTTGGTCTTCTTGTCGTAGGCGCAGATCGTGCTGATCCTGACCTTGGCGCCTTTGGCTTTGCCGGTGACGACCGCAAGCCCATAGGACTGGCTTCCGAACGGATCGACCACGGCCCTTCCTTTCTCGATCAGGTCTTTCGAGGCCGCCACACACGCCTTGCCGACGTCAGCTTGAAACGTCGTCCACGCATCGTCGGAAGCTGCGTGGGCCGTCACGGCGGTGGTTGCGCAAACGAGGACGATCGGTGCCACAAAGTTTTTCATCGTCAATTTTCTCCGGTTTCTGCATTCGGTGCGAAAGCGATTGATTCCTCTCGCTAATGCTTGGAAAATTCAGCAATTTCTTGTCGATTGAGCGGTTGTTTTTGAAAGGTTCACCGTTGCCTCTTCCCCATCGCGCTCCTATGTTCCAGCACGACCTTCACCAACGGTGTTTGCCAAAAGGAGTATACCAATGGCTTTCGAACTTCCCGAACTTCCATACGATTACGAAGCCCTTGCACCCTTCATGTCGAAGGAAACGCTGGAATACCACCACGACAAGCACCACAAGGCCTATGTCGACAACGGCAACAAGCTTGCGGCCGAAGCCGGCATGGCTGACCTGTCGGTCGAGGACGTCGTCAAGAAGTCCTTTGGCACCAACCAGGGCCTCTTCAACAATGCTGCCCAGCATTACAACCACGTCCATTTCTGGAAGTGGATGAAGAAGGACGGCGGCGGAAACAAGCTGCCGGGCAAGCTCGAAACCGCGATCGCATCTGATCTTGGCGGCTACGACAAGTTCAAGGCTGATTTCATTGCAGCCGGCACCACGCAGTTCGGCTCCGGCTGGGCCTGGCTTTCGGTCAAGGATGGCAAGCTCGTCATCTCCAAGACCCCGAACGGCGAAAACCCGCTGGTCCACGGCGCAGAGCCGATCCTCGGCGTCGACGTCTGGGAACATTCCTATTACATCGACTACCGCAACGCCCGCCCGAAGTATCTCGAGGCTTTCGTCGATAGCCTGATCAACTGGGATTACGTGCTGGAACGCTACGAAGCCGCTTCCAAGTAAGCTCAATCAATTGCTGATTTGCCAGACACCCGGTGCCGCAAGGCGCTGGGTGTTTGCATTTCCGATCAACCGATGTCTGATCAAGCCTGGCTATCGTCAGGCGCCGCTGTCCGCCCACGCGCGGTCGATCTGAAGCGCTTGAAAAACATGACTTTGCATTGGGTTTGACGGCTTCTAGAATCGAGCGCTAAATTACGAAATCGTGACTTCTTTCGGTCATGTAAGCTTGCCATCATCATCACGCGAATGCGTTGATGATGTGAGACGCAGACATCACATCGTTTTAGGGATCGGAGCCGGAAATGAAATTCAGAACTATCGCCATGACGACCGCGGCACTCTGTCTCGGCTTCACCGCTGTCCTTGCGCAGGATGCGGTGGTCGAGAAGCGCGAACAGATGATGAAGCAGGTGGCCGCCTCCACGGCAGCCATGCGCAACATCGCCAAAGGCGACAAACCCTACGACGCCGATGCCATCAAGACCGCGCTGACCACGATCAGCACCAATATGAAGGCCTTCCCGGACCAGTTCCCTATCGGATCCGAAGCCAATTCGGAAGCATCGCCGGCGATCTGGAAGAACGAAGCCGATTTCCGCGCCAAAGCGAACAAGCTCGCCTCCGATGCCGACATGATCCTCGCTTCGATGCCGACGGATGCCGCAGGCGTCCAGAAGGCCGTTGGGACGCTCGGCGCCAATTGCGGCTCCTGCCACGAGACCTACCGCCTGAAGAAGTAGCGCATGCCTGCATGCTTGAACGGCTGTCGCAAAGGCAGCCGTTCCGTTGCGCATCAATGTCGGAGGAAAGTTGGCGATGGCCGCAAGATGGGCAAAAGTGTTGGGCATCGGCGTGGTCATTATCGCCGCCGGTGCCGTTGCCGGCTGGGCACTGACAAAGCCGCAGCCGCATGAGGCAGGCTACTGGTCGAGCGTCGGTCAGCCCGATCTTGCCAAGGGCGAACAATTGTTCTGGGCGGGCGGCTGTGCCGGTTGTCATGCAGCTGAAGGTGCCGAAGGCGACGCCGCAAAGATCCTGTCCGGCGGACTGGCGCTGAAAAGCCCGTTCGGCACCTTCCACGTCCCCAATATCTCGCCCGATCCCAAAGCCGGCATTGGTTTCTGGACGCTTGCCCAATTCGGCGATGCGATGACGAGAGGCGTCGGCCCGAAGGGCGAGCATCTCTACCCGTCCTTTCCCTACGGCTCCTACGCGCGCCTGTCGGCAGCCGACGTCAACGACCTCTACGGCTACATGAAGACCCTGCCGCACAGCAGCAATGTCGCGCCGCCGCACGAATTGGGCTTTCCGTTCAACCAGCGGCTCGCGGTCGGCGGCTGGAAACTCCTCTATTTCGACGACGGCCCACGCGTCGAACTCGCTTCCGCCGATGATAAGGTCAAACGCGGCCAGTTCCTCGTCGAAGGCCCCGGCCACTGCGGCGAGTGCCACACGCCCCGCAACGCGCTCGGCGGCTTCGAAAAAGGCCAGTGGCTGGCCGGCGGTCCCAACCCGGAAGGGCAGGGCAGCATTCCCAACATCACCCCCGGCTCAAAGGACATCGGCGCCTGGAGTGAAGACGAGATCACCGAATACCTCTCGACCGGCTTCACCCCCGATTTCGACAGCGTCGGCGGATCCATGGTGGAGGTTCAGAAGAACATCGCGCATCTGCCGAAAAGCGACTTGCAGGCCATCGCCGCCTATCTGAAGGCGGTGCCGGCAAGGTAAGGCTGGCGTGCTTGCCGCACGACGTTGTTGTGCTATATTTATAGCACATACGAGGTGAGACATGACCATCATTACCACGATCAGGCGGCAGGGCGGGGCAGCCGTCGTGACAATTCCGCCTGCCATTCTCAAGACGATGGAACTGCAGGTCGGCGATCAGCTGTCGCTGGAAATGCACGACGGTGAACTCGTCGTAAAGCCGATCAGAAAGACCCAGCGGCGCTATAAGCTTAGCGAGTTGCTCGAAGGCGGCGAGGTCGTCTCCAGCCTGAATGCGGACATGGCCTGGGTGATGGAGGGAGACCCCGTCGGGCACGAAATTTCATGATGGTCCGCAGCAACGTCCCCAATCGCGGCGATGTTTTCTGGATCGATCCCAACCCTGTCGCGGGCCGGGAGATGAAGAACAGGCATCGGTTCGTCGTGATCACCCCGCGGGCGATCAACGCATTGGGAGTCAGCATGACGGTGCCGATCACCACCGGTGGCGCCTTGACCCGGGACGTCGGTCTGGCCGTCGTTGTCACCGGCCACGATACGACGGGGATCGCCGTCTGTAATCAGGTTCGCAGCTTCGATATACCGGCCAGAATACTGGCCAAGACCGCGAAATACATCGAGACATTGGACGAGGCGACGATGGATGACATCGTCGCTCGTGTGGTCAGCGCGATCGATCCCGCGTCGGAATAACGTGGTTGCGCTGCACTGACAGTATGGTCTGTCCCGCTCATTCGGAGGGTATTGCCGTGTCCCAGCCTCACACCAACGTCTGCATATACCGCATGCCCGTCACCGGGCGTGGCTTGAAATCCATCTGTTCGTAGAACTTGTGGGCGGCAAAGTTGCCGGTGGCGGCGCTGACCGAGAGATAGCCGCAGCCTGCATTGCGGGCCATGTCGCGGGCGCGCGAGACGAGATGCTGGCCGATGCCGTGGCCACGGTGACCGTCGCGCACGAACAGGTGGTGCAGGTCCATGCCGCGGCTCCCCTCCTGCGCGCGGTAGAGCGGCACCAGAATGGCGTAGCCGATCAGGGCGTCGCCCGCATCCGCAACCAGTGCGGTGATCCAGGGCAGGTCGCCGAACAGGTCGCGTTCCAGCATTTCCGGGGTAATGTCGGCCAGATCGTTGTGATGCGCGGCAAGGGCTGCGATCATCTCTTTCAACTGCGGCAGATCATGGCGTTTGGCGGCGCGGATCGTCACCACGGCCGGGCGCGGCAGTGAGATCTCGCTGTCTTCGATCGAAATCGGGGGCATTCCGGCATTCCTTTTCGGTCTTGTCGTGCCGTCAGGTGCCCTTAGAAACAACCAAGCCGCCTGACGGCGGCTTGTTGACATGATGAACTGTCGAGCCGCCCTTTACAGGTAGGCCCAAAAATACGTTGCGGCGGTGGTGGTGCACGTAATCATCATGACAACTTTCTGCGCCGGAATAAAATGCTTGTCAAGCGGGTGTTGATGACTGTCTCGGTGGCGTGAGGAGTGCTACAGTCAGTGCTGTCTTGAAAGCGAGGGCCGTGATGAAGAACATCGCGTTGAGCAAGGACGCAGAGCGTTTCATCAGAAAACAGATCGAGTCCGGCCGCTACGAGAATGCCGATGAGGTCATCGATGCAGGCCTCCAATTGCTCGAATGCAACGAGCAGCCCTTGGAGGAATGGCTCCGGAACAAAATTCCAGGCCGCTATGATGACCTCCTCGACGGCAGGGCTGACGGCGTTTCGATTGACGATGCTTTCTCGCGTCTGGAAGACAGGCACCGCGCCCGCCTTGCCGCCGAAGCGAAATCTGCCGACGAAGGCCGATAAGGTCCATGGGGAACCGGTATGCGATCATCTTGCATCCGGAAGCCGAGCGTGAAGTTGCAGAGTTCTACGATTACGTCGCTGACCGTGCCGGCCCGACCGTCGCCTGGACCTATGTGACGAAACTGCGTGCTTTTCTCAATGGTCTCGCTGATTTTCCGGAGCGAGGAACAGTGCGCGAGAGCGAGGTCCCGGGCATCCGTATCATCGGCTATCGGCGCAGTGTCAGCATAGCCTTTGTCGTGCGCTCTTCCGAGGTGATCATCCTCGGTCTCTTCTTCAGTGGCCGTCTGGTGAGCGATGACATACTGCGCAACCGCCTCTAACCCCTCAATGCTCCCCCTCGCAAAGCCCGTGATCCGAGAGTGAGCGGATCACGTAACAGTCCTTGATCGCGTGGTTGCCGTCGCAGTGGGACACGATGCGCTCGAGTTCCTCTTCGAGCTTCTTCAGCTTGGCGATCTTCTCGCGCACGCCGGAAAGATGCTCCGCTGCGATCCGGTCGATATCGCCGCAGGGC
Organism: Rhizobium sp. Leaf306; assembly: GCF_001423425.1. GTDB lineage: Bacteria > Pseudomonadota > Alphaproteobacteria > Rhizobiales > Rhizobiaceae > Neorhizobium > Neorhizobium soli. The sequence goes on along the minus strand of NZ_LMNX01000001.1, from coordinate 413,718 downwards.
TGTTGCGGATGCGAACCGAGCGCGATCAGCTCGCGGATCGCGGAAATGTCGAGGCCGAGATCGCGGGCGTGGCGGATGAAGGCCAGCCGGTCCAGATCGCTGCGCTCGTAGCGCCGCTGGTTCCCTTCGGATCGCGTGGCGGCGGCAAGCAGGCCCATCTGCTCGTAATAGCGGATGGTCGGCACCTTGACGCCGGTTCGTTTGGAAAGATCGCCGATCGATAGCATGGCAGGCTCAAACCTCTAATGTCTGGAGGTTGAGATAGGACGCATTCACCACAGGTACAAGGATCAGCGTGTTGGCTTGAAGGGCGGCTTCAGGGAATGTTAACCCTGAACGGGGATTGTCACCGCGGTGACGGGCCATGATCGATCAGACGTTGATCAGGAGAATTCCTGGTAGATGTCCTGAACCCAGGCCTGCTGCACGGGAGCGGTCCCGCCGCTGGTGGCAAAGGTCGAAGCGCTGTCGTCGCCGGCATCGAGGGCCCACAGGGCGCTCACCAGCGAGCTTGCAAACAGTGTGCTGCTGCCGGTCAGCGAACCGCTGGAACGGGTAGACGCAGGTGTGTCGCGCTGCTGGGTTTCGTCCTGCTTGCGATCGATGTCGACCGCCCGCTGGGGGTAGTTGTAGCCGCTGAGGCCACTATCGATCTTCATGGCACCGCCTCGATCTCGCTTGGGTTAAGCAAGAGTTAACGCCTGAAGCTTGTGCGAAGCTTGCGCTGGGAGATTTCCGGCCGGTTTTGGGGCTTGACAGCGCGCATGGGACATATTCGCGCCGCCGCCATTTCTGTCGAAAAATCAGCGATCTGAGGGGAAAACCGAACGCCGCCAGGGCATATGCGCGTTTCCGCATATCCAAAACGATTTTTCCCACAAAAAAAGCCGCAGCACCCGATCGAGGCACTGCGGCGATTGTCATTGGAGGTGACCGATTCTGCGGCGATCCGCCCGGTCAGGCTTTCCCGGCCACCTTGATCGCGAATGCATATTCGAAGGCGATCTCTTCCAGACGCTGGAAACGCCCCGACTTTCCGCCATGGCCGGCAGCCATGTTGGTCTTGAGCAGGATCGGTGCCGAGCCGGTCGAGAATTCGCGAAGCTTCGCCACCCACTTGGTCGGTTCCCAGTAGGTCACGCGTGGATCGGTGAGGCCGGAAATCGCAAGGATCGGCGGATAGGGTTTTGCACCCACGTTGTCATAAGGCGAGTAGGCGGCGATCCACTGGTACTCTTCCAGGCTCTCGATCGGGTTGCCCCATTCCGGCCATTCCGGCGGCGTCAGCGGCAGCGTATCGTCGAGCATGGTGTTGAGCACATCGACGAACGGAACGGCCGCGATAATGCCCGCGAACTTTTCCGGCGCCATGTTGGCGATCGCGCCCATCAGCATACCGCCGGCCGAGCCGCCTTCGGCAATGATGTTCTCATAGGACGTAAAGCCCTCGGCCACGAGGTGGTCGGCAGCGGCGATGAAATCCTTGAACGTGTTTTCCTTGGCTTCCATCTTGCCGTCTTCGTACCAGGCAAAACCCTTGTCCTTGCCGCCGCGGATATGGGCGATGGCATAGATGAAGCCACGATCCGCCAGTGACAGGTTGTTGGTGGAGAACGATGCGGGGATGGTCATCCCATAGGCGCCGTAGCCGTAGAGCAGGCAAGGCGCCGTGCCATCAAGCGGCGTGTCCTTGCGGTAAAGCAGCGACACCGGCACCAGCTCGCCGTCATGGGACGGGGCCATCACGCGGCGGGTCACGTAATCTGCGGCATTGTGGCCGGAGGGGATCTCCTGCGTCTTCAAAAGCGTGCGCGTCCGGCTCACCATATCGTAGTCGTAGAGCTGGGTCGGCGTCGTCATCGACGAATAGGAAAAGCGGATAACGGTGCTGTCATATTCCGCAGCGCCGGAAAGCCCCAGCGAATAGGCTTCTTCGGCAAACGCGATCGAATGTTCCTCGCCGGTCCGCCGGTCGCGGATGATGATCTCCGGCAGACCCTGGTTGCGCTGCAGCCAGATCAGGTGCTGCTCATAGGCCATGTGCGAAATGATCAGCCGGCCGGGCTCGTGCGGTACGATCTCTTTCCAGTTTTCCTTGCCCGGTGCCGCAAACGGCGCCTCGACGATCTTGAAGTCCTTGGCATCGCCGTCATTGGTCAGGATGTAGAAGACATCGCCGCCTTCGGTCATCGAATACTCGATGCCCTCCTCGCGCGCCGCCACCAGCTTCGGCTCGGCGGTCAGGTCCGAGGTCGGGATGAGGCGGTATTCCGACGTTTCGTGATCGTGAATGTCGAGATAGATCACGTCGTCCAGCAGCGATCCGCCGACGCCCATGAAGAAGCCCGGATCCTTTTCCTCAAACACCAGCCGGTCATCCGACTGCGGCGTACCGAGAATGTGGTGGAAGACCTTGGAGGGGCGGTGGTTCTCGTCCTGCAGCGTATAGAAGAAGCTCTTGCCATCGGGCGCCCAGACGCCGCCACCGGCGGTGTTTTCCAGGAGGTCTGACATGTCCTCGCCGGTCGAGAGATCGCGAACCCGCAGGGTAAAATATTCCGAACCCTTGTCGTCGTAACCCCAGATGCCCTTGGAATGGTCCGTCGCATGGTCGATTCCGGCCAGACGGAAATAATCCTTGCCCGTCGCTTCCTTGTCGCCGTCGAGAAGGATCGTCTGATCGCCGCCGTCGCGCGGGGTGCGGAAATATTTTGGCTGCTCGCCGCCGGTCACAAACAGCGATCCGTAGGCAAACGGTCCGTCCTTCATCGGCACGGAGGAATCGTCTTCCTTGATGCGACCGCGCATTTCGGCAAACAGCGTCTTCTGCAATGCGGCCGTGTCGCCCATCGCCGCTTCCATATAGGCGTTCTCGCCCTCCAGATGGGTGCGGATCTCGGGGTCGAGGATCGACGGATCCTTGAACATCTGCTGCCAGTTGTCGGCCCGGAACCAGGCATAGTCGTCGGTGCGGGTGATGCCGTGACGGGTATCCGTCACCGGCTTCTTGGCCGCGACCGGAGGCGTGGGCAGATTTTCGAACGGCATTTTCGGGGAGGGGGCCAAGGAAGCACTCCGAAGTCATGAAAGGAGTGCCAGAGATAGGGGCGGCCGGACCATGAGGCAAGCGGGCAAGCCGCGTGAGCCTACTTCTTCTCAGGCTCGCGGGACTTGGCGAGAGGTGCGAGGTCACGGTGCTGCTGCCAGAATATGAAGGCGACGACCAGTGATAGCCCAATGCCACTCATCAGGAATACCATCGCCAGTTCGGCTGTCATCTGTTCAGTCCGCTTTGCATGATGCCGATTCCGGTCCCGACCACCTAAAGAATACTCGTCAGGATAATTCCCGCTCTGGTAGGTGGTCAATGACGAATCCGTCTTCTAGTTTCCGCCCCGTCCGAGTCACTTTGGATAGGATTCCATGACGATACTGCTGCCCGCCCGGGCATCCATGACAGGCGCTCTCCTGATTTGCGCCGCCTCCACCCTGCCTGCCCACGCGCTCGACGGCCGCATTGTTCGCCAGCTGAACGCCCTTGCACCGGAAGAAAGAGTCGAACAGCGCTGCGATCTCGAGGCGATGGATCGCCTGCGCAAGGAAGGCGATTTCCGCCCCGACAAGGTGATCGCCTACACGTTTTCAGACCCGGTCGGGAACGACAACGGCCTCAAGGCAACCGGCGCAGCGTTCCGCAGCGGCGGTGACTGGTTCAAGCTGAAATTCAAGTGCGAGACCAACGCTGAAGGGCTCAGCGTCACCGCCTTCGACTACAAGGTCGGATCGAAGATACCGCGTGAGGAATGGGACAAGTACTACCTTTACGACTGACGGGTCGCTGACATCGCCGGGCTTTAGCCCGGCAGATGCGGAACGGTCTTCTTTTCTGGAAACAGTTCCGACAGCACGGTCATCATGATCAGCGACAGGGGCAGCGCCAGCATGGCGCCAACGGCGCCCCACATCCATGTCCAGAACAGGATGGCGACGAAAACGACAAAGGGATTGATCTCCCATTGCCGGCCCATGATCGCGGGGAAGATCAGGTTTTCCATCAGCAAGTGCACCGAGAAGAACACGATCGCGGGCAGCAGTCCAAGGAGAAGGGTATCGTGCGTGATGATGCCACCTGCTGCAACCGCGAGGGTCATGATCGTGATCCCGAGAAACGGGATGAAGCTCGATAGGAATGCGAACAGACCCCAGAGAAGCGGCATGCTGAGGCCGCCGAAATAGGCGATTGCGATCATCACGATGCCGAGACCGAGATAGAGCACGCTCGCAGTCGCAAAATAATAGCCGAGAACCTGATCGATTGCGTTCAGCACACGGATCGCAATCAGCCTCTGGTGACGCCGCGGAAAGGCGAGGATGAGGGTACGGCGAAGTCTGAGCCTGCCGTAGAGAAACAGAAGCAGCGCCGCAAAGAAGATCATGCCCTGCACGACGGCCGGCGTCAGATTGGCGGTAACGACGCTGAGGATGTTGCCGGAATTCTCCAACAGCGCCTGCATCGACATCGGCCCGGTTTCGAACGTGGCCGGCGAGATGTTCAGCCATTCCTGGCGCTGCAGAAATGGCATCATCCGGTCGATCATGCGTTGCAGAAAGCTCGGACCTTCCTGGATCATCATGGCAAACGGTTCGGCCAGCGCGTTGACGACCAGAAAGACCGCGGCGAACACAGCGCTGGAGAGGATGATCGCAATGCCGAATTTGGGTACGCCCAGGCGGCCAAGCTTGTCCGCGACCAGACCGAGAATCAGTCCGACGACGACGGCAAGCGTGACAGGGATAAGCACCAGCGACATCATGTGGACGATGGCGAAGAACACGATCGCGAAAATGCCGATCACGGCCCAGGCCTTGGCGACTTCCAGCGCCTCGCGCCCCAGCACGAGGCTCTCATCGGCGTCTTCGCTCTCCAGGCCGGAAATGACGGCATCCTTGCGATGCGCAGACCGGTTGGCGGCAAAGTCGATCAGCCGTTTTTTAGGATTGGCTGCGCGCGTGCTCGTCATGGCCATGAATTGTCTGATGTCCTCGTTGTCGCGATCAACGCAAAAACAGTGTTCCGGTTCCGGAATACTGCTCAGGTTTACGATCGCAACGATCAGGAATTCAGCGCGCGTTACGCAGCAAGCGTCAGGCCGATGCCCCACGGGTCTCTGAGAGCCCAGCCCTCGGCGGTTTTGGTTGTCGCGATTTCATGCTTTTCCAGTGCGGAAAGCGCGTTCGCCAGGGCCGACTGATCGTTGAACTTCACGGTGTAATCGGAAAGCCCGGTCATGTTTTCAAGCCGGGTCGTGGCGCCGCGGCTGTTCCAAACGTTGGCAGCGATATGGTGATGGTAGTCGCCGGTCGCGAAAAAGCTCGCACCGGGATACCGCGCCATGATCTTCAGGCCCAGCACGTCGCGGTAAAAGGCGTCCGCCTGCGGAATGTCGCCGACCTGAAGATGGATATGACCGAGCGCTGTACCCTCAGCCATTCCGGCAAATGCCGCCTGGGGCGCGCTGTTATAAAGCTCCTGAAGGTTCAGCCGGTCGGTCGCCATCGCCACGGTGCCGTCCTGATGGTAGGTCCATTCCGTGGGCGTGCGGTCGCGGTAGATCTCGATGCCGTTGCCTTCGGGATCGGAAAGATAGAGCGCCTCGCTCACCAGATGATCCGATGCGCCTTCGAGCTGGATATTGTTATGCGCTGCATGGGCCAGCCATTGGGCAAGCTCAAGGCGACCGGGCACCAGAAAGGCCGTGTGAAAGAGGCCGGCCGCATTGCGCGGCGCGCGGGCCACGTTGCCGCCCGTCGTCAGCGTCAGAAGCGGCACGCCGGCGACGCCCAGAACCTCACCGCTCGGCGTCTTTTCAAGCACCGAAAGCCCGATGATTTTCTGGTAGAAACCGGAGACGCGAGCAAGATCGTTGACGACGAGATGCGCCCGCCCGACATGCAGCGGGCGGCTGAGTGCAAACGGCTGCTGCTGTTCTGTCATGATCTGTCCTCCAGCTTTCAACGGGATCGAAATGACGACGCGCCATGCGCAATCTTTCCACATGTTATGCGCGCCCTCGATCGTTCACGCTAGTGAGTGGTTCGGCGATAGATTGTTCTCGATTTATTGACGCTCGGGCGGCGGCCTCTAGCCGTACAGGCTTGATTGCCGCCGTTCCCGCACCATCCGGAACCGGCTCGTGCGGCCACAGTTTTAGGCTCATGACCAAGAGTTGAAACCATCGGAAATTTATTGTGAATCGCGCAGTCTTGCCAAGCTTTCCGCTCGGCCCCATTCTTGGGACCGGTATGGAAGGTGGGTAATGAGCGATCTCTTCAAATTTGGCAGAAACTACGATTTTCACGAGATCGTCGCGGATGGGATTGTCCATGGCATCGGACTGGTCTTCGCCCTGATCGGTGCCACGGCCCTGATCTTTTACGCTACCATGTGGTCGAGCCATGGCGAGATCGTTGCCGCCTGGATTTACGGGATCGGGCTGATCCTCTGCCTGTCGATCTCGTTTACCTACAATATATGGCCGCACTCGCCGACCAAGTGGCTGCTGCGGCGGTTCGACCATTCGGCGATCTTCATCCTGATCGCCGCCACCTATACGCCATTCCTCCAGCGCGGCGCCTCCGACCCGTGGATCTTCGGGATGCTGATCGCGATCTGGGCGACAGCGATTTTCGGCATTCTGATCAAATGCTTTTTCCCCGGCCGGTTCGACCGGCTGACCATCCTCCTCTATCTTGCCATGGGCTGGAGCGGGTTGATGGTTGCCGAACCTGTCTCGGCCTACCTGCCGCCGATCTCCGCATTGCTGATCGTTATAGGCGGCCTGATCTATTCGCTCGGCGTCATCTTCCACGTGTGGGAAAGACTGCGCTTCCAGAATGCCATCTGGCATTCCTTCGTCGTCGCGGCGGCTGCCGTCCACTATAGTGCAGTCATGACCTGCTTCAGCCTGTCGGCCAGCGCCTGACCGATCGTGTCCACAAGACGCCAGCCCGCTTTACACACTGCGGCCGTCTGATAAAGTGGACGGGCAATCACTATAATGGACGATAGCCAGTGCCCCCTTTGATCCGCGATGCCACCGAAGCCGACCTGCCGGCGATCCTCGAGATCTATAACGACGCCGTCGCCAATACGACGGCGATCTGGAACGAGACGCTGGTCGATCTCGCCAACCGTCGCGACTGGTTTGCTGCACGCCGGGCAAGGGGCTTTCCGGTTCTGGTCGCCGACGAGGACGGGGTCGTCAAAGGCTACGCTTCCTACGGCGACTGGCGCGCCTTCGAGGGCTTCCGTCATACGGTGGAACATTCCGTCTATGTGCACCGCGAGGCCCGCGGCGAGGGCATCGGCCGTCTGCTGATGCGCGAGCTGATCACCCGCGCCGCGTCGAATGGCATTCATGTGATGATCGCCTGCGTCGAAGCGGGCAACGCCGCCTCCATCCGTCTGCATGAAAGGCTCGGTTTCCGCCTGACCGGCACGTTTTCCGAAGTCGGCATCAAGTTCGGCCGCTGGCTCGATCTTGCCTGCATGGAGCTCAGGGTCGCGGGCTGACGTCCTTCGCTTTCTCATGGCACTTCCGTCCGAACGGCCTATATGCTGGCTGACATCGCATTCGCATCAATCGCATGACGACGAAGGATCTTTCCATGGATATCAAGCGTGTTGGCTCGCAGGCCTCCAAGAAGCAGCCGGCAGAGTATTTCACCGGCACAGTCCGCCTCGATCCACTGAATTCCGCACCGGCACCGGCCCGCGTTGTTGCAGCATCGGTCACGTTCGAACCCGGCGCCCGCACCAACTGGCACACCCATCCGCTCGGCCAGACGCTGGTTGTCACCTCGGGTTCCGGCCTCACCCAGACCTGGGGTGGCCCGGTCCGGGTAATCCGCGCCGGTGACGTCGTCTGGTTTCCGCCGGGCGAAAAGCACTGGCACGGCGCATCGTCGCAGACGGCCATGACCCATATTGCCATCGGGGAAGCGCTCGACGGCAAGACCGCCGACTGGATGGAGGCTGTCAGCGACGATCAATATGCGATTCCCCCGGAAACCGTCTGATCGTCATCTAACCGACGCGCAGGGCAGGCAATCCTGCGCCTCAAGCCTAAAATTTGCCAGGAGAGCCGCATGTCCGCTGCATCAGATGATACCGTGACCCGCATCGCCAACGATCGTATCTCCGTTGAAATCTCCCCCCTCGGTGCGGAAATGCAGTCGCTGAAGACGGCGGATGGCCGCAACTTTCTCTGGAACGGTGATCCCGCCTTCTGGGCCGGCCGCTCGCCGATCCTCTTCCCGATCGTCGGCAAGGCGCCCTCCGATACCGTGATGATCGAAGGCAAACCCTATCCGATGGCGCAGCACGGTTTTGCCCGCCGCTCGACCTTCACGCTCGCCGCGTCCGAGGAGACCAGCTGCCGCTTCGAGCTTGCATCATCCGATACCACCCGCAGCGTCTACCCGTTCGATTTCCGCCTCGCCGTCACCCATTCGGTCGACGGTTCGAAACTCACGATTTCGGCGGAGGTGGAAAACCGCAGCGACCGGCCCATGCCCTTCGGCCTCGGTTTCCACACCGCCTTCCTCTGGCCGCTGCCGGGTGGAGAAGGCCACGCCCATACGATTACGCTCGACAACGGTGGCGAACCGGCGATGACGCGCCTGTCCGGCGGGCTGATCGACCCCACGCCACTTGCCTCGCCGTTCACGTCCGGCAAGCTGACGCTGTCGCACGACATGTTCGATGAAGACGCGATGATTTTCGCAGAAGGTGCCGGAACGGGCCTGACCTATGCGGCGGAAGGCGGCTTGGAGCTGAAGTTTTCCTTCGACAACCTGCCAAACCTCGCGCTCTGGCAAAAGCTCAACGGCCCTTTCCTCTGCATCGAGCCCTGGCACGGAACGGCCGCCCAGAACGGGACCAGTGCCGATCTCGAATCGCGTCCCTACACCGTCATGCTGCCCGCAGGGCAAACCGCGCGATTTGCATTCACGGTCGAGTTGCCGGGGTAAGCCAAACGAAAACAGCGGCCCGGATGGGGCCGCTGTCAATTTCAAGTCGGTACTTTGGTGACAGCCGTCCCGCTGACTAATCTGCCGGGCGGAAATTCATCGAGTGGCCGTTGATGCAGTAGCGCAGGCCGGTCGGCGGTGGGCCGTCTGGAAAGACGTGCCCGAGATGGCCGTTGCAGGTGGCGCAGCGGACTTCGGTGCGCACCATGCCGTGCGTGGTATCACGCAGTTCGGTCACCGCATCGGGGCTGACAGCCTCAAAGTAGCTCGGCCAGCCGCAGCCGCTGTCGAACTTGGTATCCGACACGAACAGATCCGTGCCGCAACCGGCGCAGCTGTAGATGCCTTTATCCTTGGCGTTCCAGTACGGCCCGGTAAAGGGACGCTCCGTGCCCGCCTGGCGCAAGATCTGATACTGCTCGGGCGTCAGCTCTTCGCGCCATTCTGCATCTGTCTTCTGGACTTTCTTGGTGATGACGTCGGACATCTGAACCATCCTTTCATTGTAAGCCATAGATAGGTGCGTTCAGCCTGTCGATAAAGGTCACGGTGCCGTGTTTCTTGCCCGTCAATGCTTGAGGGACAGACGGGTTTCCCTTAGAAACCGTGGGGCGCTGCCGCTCGGCAGGGATTTGCGAGGATACTCAACGGGAGGGGACCATGGCCGCCACCACGCCGGCATTGACCTTCGCGGCACTCATGCTGCCGTTTCTTGCAGCACTTCTTGCCCCCATGCTCTCGCGCCTGATGGGCCATCGCGCAGCGCTTGTTCTCGCACTTGCACCCGCCTTGGCCTGCCTGCATTTCCTGAGCTTCCTTCCGGAAATTGCCGCCGGAGAATCTGCCACGGGCGGCTATGTCTGGGTGCCGAGTTTCAACCTGTCCTTCTCTTGGTTTCTCGACGGCCTGTCGCTCACCTTCGCGCTGCTGATCACCGGCATCGGCACGCTGATCGTGCTGTATTCCGGCGCCTACATGAAGGGCCACCCACAGCAGGGCCGCTTCCTCGCCTTCATCCTGTTCTTCATGGGTGCCATGCTGGGATTGGTCGTCTCCGACAGTTTTCTCATGCTGTTCGTCTATTGGGAACTGACCTCGATCGCCTCCTTCCTGCTGATCGGCTTCGATCACGACCGGGCAGAGGCACGAAGGGCTGCGCTGCAGGCGCTGGTCGTCACCGGCGGCGGCGGGTTGGCGCTTCTGGCGGGCCTCGTTCTCCTCTGGAACGTCACTGGCATCACCCAACTGTCGCTTCTTCTGCATTCGGGCCTACCGCTCAGCGCCAGCCCCCAGTATTTCGCCATTCTTCTTCTGGTTCTCGCCGGCTGCTTTACCAAATCGGCTCAGTTTCCGTTCCATTTCTGGCTGCCCAACGCCATGCAGGCGCCGACGCCCGTCTCGGCCTATCTGCATTCGGCAACCATGGTAAAGGCCGGCGTCTATCTCCTGATGCGGCTGCAGCCGGTTCTCGGCGATACGCCCGCCTGGGAAATCCTGCTTCCCTTCTTCGGCGGCATCACGCTGATCTCCGGCGCGCTTCTCGGGTTGAGGCAGACCGACCTCAAGATGATGCTCGCCTATACGACGATGGCCTCGCTCGGCCTCATGGTGATGCTGACCGGGTTCGGCTCCGACCATGCGATCGAGGCCGCGGTGCTTTATCTCATCGCCCATTCGCTGTTCAAAGGCGCGCTGTTCATGGTGGCCGGCGCCATCGACCACGAGACGGGCACGCGCGAGATCTCGAAACTGGGCGGCCTGCGCAAGGCGATGCCCGTCACCTTTGCAGCGGCAGCGCTTGCGGCCCTCTCCATGGCCGGCCTGCCGCTGTTCTTCGGATTTCTCGCCAAGGAAGAAATCTATCTGGCGCTCGTCGACGGCAATCCGCGAGCGATCTTCTTTCTCTGCCTCGCCGTCATCGGCAACGCGCTGATGGGAGCGCTGGCGCTGGCGATCGGTTTCAAACCTTTTCTCGGTCCAAACCGCCCGGATCTTGGGCCCGTCCATGAAGGGCCATGGGGTCTGTGGCTCGGCCCCGTCGTTCTCGCGCTGCTCGGACTTTTAGCGGGCGTTTTCTCGGGCACCGCGCACCAGTATTTTTCGACGCCCATGGCAAGCGCCGTGCTGCATGAAAACACGGTCATCGACATCTCCACCGTGCCGCATCTCGGCCTGCCGCTTCTCCTCTCGGTCCTCACCCTGATTCTTGCGGGTCTGGTCCTGTTGCAGTTGGAGACGGCACGCGGGTTGATGCGAAGACTGTTCGATGCGCTCGGTCCCGGGCCCGATCGCGGTTTCGACCATGCGGTTCAAGGCCTCATCCGCCTGTCAGTCGTCTTGACCCGCATTCTCCAGCCCGGCCGGCTGGAAATCTATGTCACCGCCACCTTCATCCTTTTGGCGCTTACCCTGCTGGTGCCGCCCTTCCTGTTCAATGAATTCCCTGCCATGCCGGCGTTCCCGCAGACCGTTGCCCTGCACGAATGGGTGTTTCTCGGCATTGCCGTGATCGGTGTTGCGGCGGTGCTGCGCGCGGCCGACCGGCTGACGGCAATCGTCGCGCTCGGCATCCAGGGCTTTGCCATCGCCGTTCTCTTCCTCCTGTTTGGCGCGCCGGATCTGTCGTTCACCCAGTTCATGGTCGAAACGCTCTCGGTCGTCATTCTGGCGCTGGTCATGACGCGCCTCCGTCTGACGCCGTCCGATCACCGGCCGCTCCTCCAGCGCCTGTTCGACGGCACGATAGCGCTCGCCTGCGGCACCGGCTTTACGCTGCTGCTGCTGAAATCCGTGGAGACGCCGTTCGACAACGCGCTGACGGATTTCTTCAACGCCTATTCCAAGGTCATCGCCCACGGCGCCAACGTCGTGAACGTCATCATCGTCGACTTCCGCGGCGTCGACACGCTGGGCGAAATCGCCGTCGTCATGATCACCGGCCTCGCGGTTCTGGCGCTCGTCCGGGTCCGGGCCGGGACGAAGACGGAACTTGGGGCAGGGGGCGCGAAACGGACGGCGACAGCTATCCCAATTGGAAAGACAGCGGCCAAAGCCCCGACCACCAAAGCCCCGCAGGCCAAACCATCGACCGGGAGACCAGACCGATGATCAAAGCCCGGACACTTCCCCCAACGTCCCTCATTCCTGTGCTTGTCACAGGAACCCAGCCCCGGCGCGTCTGCGCCGTGAATGACGCGTCTCGCGCGACCGCCTCTCCCGCACCCAAGGACTTGGGTGCGCTGGATTTCTGTGACAAGCACAGAGATGAGGGGAGTGTGGAGCAACGTCGCGCTGGCAGGGCGGAGCGCAGTCGTGCTGGACGGCTGGGCCACGGGAATACGGCAAGGCTGAACCACAGGAACGAGCGGCGGGTGACAGAAAGCTTCGAACAGGTGGCCCTGCCATGAACACCATCATTCTTCGCACCGTCGCCCCGGTCGTCACTGCACTGACGCTGCTCTTTTCGGTCTTTGTTCTGTTGCGCGGCCATAACGAGCCGGGCGGCGGATTTATCGGCGGTCTGATCGCTGTGTCGGGTCTGGCGATCTACGGGATTGCGTTCGGAACCGGTGCGGTGCGCCGGGCCTTGCGCTTTCATCCGATGGCAATCGCCGGGGCAGGACTACTGATCGCCATGCTGTCGGGCCTCGTGTCGATCTTTGCCGGCGTGCCCTTCATGACCGGGCTGTGGATCACGCCGAGCCTGTTCGGCACGGACATTCCGCTGTCGACGGTCATATCCTTCGATGTCGGCGTTTACCTCGTCGTGCTCGGCGCCATCACCTCGATCGTGCTGGCGCTGGAACAGGAACCCGGTCCTGAGTTTCCCGCTCCGGCATTGCGCGGCACGACGTCGCGGCGCGCCGAAACGGCTGCGTTCGCAAGAGAGGGCGCGCCAGATCCGGTAACGAAGAAGAAGCGCCGCAAATCGGGAGGAAAACGCTGATGGAAACGCCGCTCGCGATCCTGATCGGCCTCTTCTTTTCGGCCGCGATCTATCTCATGCTGTCGAAATTCACCGTCCGTATTCTCCTTGGCGTCGTGCTGCTCGGCAATGGCGTCAACCTGCTGCTGTTTACCGCCGGCGGCCTGACGCGTTCGGTCCCGGCGATCATTCCGGCGGGCGCAGACACGCTGTCCCATACCGCCGCCAACCCGCTGCCGCAGGCGCTGATCCTGACGGCTATCGTGATTTCGTTTTCGTTCTTCGCTTTTCTCCTCGTGCTCACCTACCGCGCTTTTCAGGATCTCGGCAGCGACAATTCCGACGAGATGCGACTGGCGGAACCCCGCGACGAACCATCGCCGCCGATGGGATATTGAGGACGTTTGATGGCATCCCCCGCAACATCCCCCGTTGATCTCGCAGCCGCCCTGGTCCTCACCCCGCCGCCGCTCGGCGACTGGCTGGTGATCCTGCCCGTCGTGCTGATGATCGGCGCCGGCGCAATTCTCCTGATGGTGCGCAAGTCCGTCCGCCTCCACGGCGGGATCGCCATTGCAGCGCTGCTTCTGCTCGTCCTCGTCAATGGAAGCCTGCTTTTGCGGGTGATCGAAAACGGCCCGGTGACGATGGTCATGGGCCGCTGGCTGCCACCGTTCGGCATCGCCTTCACGGCCGATCTGTTCGGTGCCACGATGGCACTGACGGCCTCGCTCGTGGCACTCGCCGCCGGCATCTTCGCGCTCAGGGATATCGATGGCTCCGGACGACGCTACGGTTTCTATCCCTTTCTGATGCTGCTGATGGCGGGCGTCTCGGGTGCCTTCCTCACCGGTGATATCTTCAACCTCTATGTCTGGTTCGAGGTCCTGCTGATTTCCTCGTTCGGCCTTCTGATCCTGGGATCACGACCCGAACAGATCGATGGCGCGCTCAAATACGCGGTCCTGAACCTGATCGCCACGACGCTGTTCCTGATCTCGGTCGGGTATCTTTATTCGCTGTTCGGCACGCTCAACATGGCCGATATTGCGCTGAAGGCCGGCGACCTCTCGGGCACGGCACCGCTCGTCACGCTGACGGCGCTGTTTACCTTTGCCTTTGCCATGAAGGCGGCGGCCTTTCCGCTCAACTTCTGGCTTCCCGCCTCCTATCACACGCCGCGCATCGTGGTGTCTGCCCTGTTCGGCGCGCTCCTCACCAAGGTCGGCATCTACGCGCTGATCCGCGTCACGGTCATGCTTCTGCCGGTGGAGCGAGAGGTGCTGAGCCCCGCCATCGCCACACTCGCCATTCTGACCCTGATAACGGGTGCCCTGGGTGCGCTGGCGCAGAGCGATATCCGCAAACTTGCCGGCTACCTTGTCATCGCCGGCATCGGCAACATCCTGGCGGGCGTGGCGATCGGGTCTCCGGCCGCCATTTCCGGCGCCATCTTCTACGCGCTGCATTCGATGGTGGCGATGACGGCGCTCTATCTCGTGGTCGGCGAGGCGGCCCGCCGCGCAAGCCTGCTTTCCGGGGACGAAAACCAAGCAAACCGCTGGTCGCTGCATACGCTCGGCGGGCTCTACCGGTCGTCGCCGGGTTTCACGGCGGTGTCGCTTCTCGTGTTCCTCGCCGTCGCCGGCCTGCCGCCGCTGTCGGGTCTGTGGCCGAAGATCATGCTTCTGAAAGCCGCGATGGACATCAACGCATGGTGGCTTGCCGCCGCCATTCTCGTCTCTTCCTTTCTCGTCACCCTCACGCTTGGCCGGATCGTGCTTCTCGCCTACTGGCGGCAGGGGCTCGAACCGGAAGCCGGCCTTGAGCGACAGACCGCAGTTCGCGGCGACTGGCGTCTTTCGCTACCGCTTGGCGCGCTTGTTCTGCTGCTCGCCGGTTTCGGCCTGTTTCCGGAACGTCTCCTGTCGCTCACACAATCGGCCGCCGAGGGACTTGCCGGCCCGTCCGCCTATATCCGTTCGGTCTTTCCGGACGCCCTGCCGTCGGGAGGCATAAGATGACGTCATTCATCCGCGCTTGCGTCTTTGCCGTCATCTGGGTGGCGATCACGGGCAGCGCCACCATCCTCAACCTTGTGTTCGGCTTTGCCGTCGCAGCGCTCGCGCTCTGGGTCGTGCGTGGCGAGATCGACCGCGCCAGCCGTAAGATGCGGATAGGCCGGATGCTCTCGCTCCTCGTCCTGTTTATCAGGGAACTGGCGATGTCGGCCTGGAAGGTCGCGGTCCTTGTCACGAGGCCGAGGCTCGACGTCAAACCCGGAATTTTCGCCTTTCCGTTGACGGTCAGCCGCGATTTCGAGATCACGCTGCTTGCCAACCTCATCACGCTCACGCCGGGCACGCTGTCGGTGGATGTCTCGGCCGACCGCAAGTTCCTCTTCGTGCACGCGCTTGACGCCTCCGATATCGACGCGACCAAGCGGGAAATCGCGGACGGTTTCGAGCGCAAGATCCTGGAGGCATTCGAATGACCGTGTCCGATCCGTCAATGGCCGCGACGATCCTGTCTGTCTCCACCTGGCTTGCCATGGCGGTCCTGTCGGTCGCGTTCCTGTTGACCATCCGGCGGGTGGTGGCGGGACCGACGCTGCCGGACCGTGTGCTTGCGCTCGACATGCTGGTCGGCATCGTCATCGGCTTTATCGCGCTGATTGCCATCCGAACCGGCTTCAACCTCTATATCGATATCGCCATCGCGCTCGGCCTCGTCGGCTTCCTGTCGACCGTCGCCTTTGCCCGCTTCATCATGCCGCGCGTCACCGATGCCGCAAAAGATCCAGCGACATCCGGCAAGACACGCGTGCAAAGGAGGAAACGCTGATGGATCTCGTCGTCGCGCTTGTCGTCTCCGTCCTCGTCCTCGCCGGCGCCTGCTTTTCGCTGATTGCCGCGATCGGCATCAACCGGCTGCCGGATCTCTATACCCGCATGCACGCAGCCTCGAAGGCCGGCACGGTCGGTTCGGGTCTGCTGCTGCTCGCTGTCGGGGTCTATGCCGGGGATCTGCCGGTCCTTGCCCGCGCAATTGCAGGCTTTCTGTTCTTCGTCCTGACGGCCCCGGTTTCGGCGCATCTTCTGGCCGTCGCTGCCCGCCGCGCCGGCTATCCGATGAGCGAACATTCGCTCCACGATGAGATGAAAGCGCACGAAGAATCAATATAGAGGCCGCAGTTCGAGCTATAAGCCCGTCATAAAGGCGTCTTTTTTCGATACACTATCAGTTATCAGGTCTTCCCCCGGCTTTACCATCAGAATTCGATCGGCATTACTAGATTTCGCAGTTGGATTTTGGGGGTCCGGATGCTAATTCAGGTGCAGTAGAACCCTGAAATTGTTCTCTTGCGGATTATTTCTCGTGTAAAATGCACAATACGTCTCAGAATTGTGTGCCTATGCGGGAATTGTCCGAAGTAAACAATGTCCGGTGGTATTTATGATCGGCTTCGCGCGCGAAACTTAGGGGTAGGTTTCAGTCTTCGGACAGTGTGCGGGCAGTGGGATGCCATCGTGGTTCTGCAGGATGCGGGTGTTGGTCGGCTCTCGCAACCGTCCGCGAATTACGAACAGGAGACGAAAATGACAGAAATCGCATTGGGCAAAGGCCCGGACCTGCTGGTGGAACTGACAGCAGATATCGTGGCTGCCTATGTGAGCAACCACGTCGTTCCGGTCGGCGACCTTTCAGGACTGATTGCCGACGTTCATACGGCACTGAGTGGCACGGCATCGCCGACGCCCGTCGTGGCCGTGGTTGAAAAGCCGAAGCCGCCGGTCCCGATCAAGAAGTCCATCGAGGACGATTACCTGATCTGCCTGGAAGACGGCATGAAGTTCAAGTCGCTGAAGCGACACCTCATGACCCATTACAACATGACGCCGGAAGAATACCGCGAAAAGTGGGGCCTGCCGTCCGACTATCCGATGGTCGCTCCCGCCTATGCGGAAGCCCGCTCGCGTCTTGCAAAGGAAATGGGCCTCGGCCAGCGCCGCAAGCGCGCCAAGGCTTGATCAGCCTTTAACAGACGGCCTTTAACAGACGGCAGCAGTAACACTGCCGATCAAGAGAACCGGGCGCATGCCCGGTTTTTGTTGTCTAGAGATAGGAAAAAAATCATAATTAGATTCCTGATGCTTAGCTCGGATGGCGACCGCTAGGGTGCATTTCGTATTTCCATCCGTCTCTTCCTCCGCTACCGTATGTGAATTAATTCCTAGAAGTGGAGGAGCTGTCATGCCTGCCGAACCGTCCGCCGGGGCAATACCCGTTTCGCCCAGCCTCAGCGTTTCCGGCCGTTCCACCGCACGGATGGCCGCCGGCGCATCCACGCCTTCCGGGGTAACGCTTCGAATCGGTCGAAAGCCGAAACCCACATGCCTGATCGTGTTTCAGCTAGTCTCGGAAATGGTGTTCCTCTTCGGAGACCGGGTCATGGTCCGGCGCGACCGCCGAAGGCTTGCCGCCCACTCCCGCCAGATCGCCATGTATGTCTGCCACGTGGCGCTGTCGATCTCGGTCGATGACATCGCCGCAAGCTTCGGCCGGGAGCGCTCGACCGTCGCCCATGCCTGCCATCTGGTCGAGGACCGTCGCGACAACCCGGCCTTTGACGATTTCGTTTCCGCCGTCGAACGGATGGTCACCTCCGTCTTCGGTGAAGCGGATGAGGGCTGAGGCTGAAAGAGGAGACGGGTCGATGAAGGATGAAAAGAGCAAAGAGCGTCTGCGTCTTGTGCGCTTGCTGCGCCAGCTTTTGAAAAACGACGGCGCGATCTCGGATGTCGAGACGGCGCATGGTCGCGACCTCGTGCACCAGGCCGTGTCGCTCGGCCTTGCTGTCCAGCAGGATGGCCGGCTTTCGGCGTCGGCTGAGGCCATGTCCTATCTGCGCCGGGTGATGGTGGAGCGGGAGGAGGAGGGGTTTGCCGCTCAGCATGGCGAGATCGAACAGGTCGGGCTGGTGGTGGAGGGCACACGCCAGACGGTCCGCCGCAATCTCGCCGAATCGCCGCTCGGCACTGTCGCAAGGCTGAAGGACAGGGACGGGTCGGCCTTCCTGCCATCAGCCGCCGTCGAGGCGGGCGAGCGGCTGCTTGCCGATTTCACCCGCGGCCAGTTGCAGCCGAAGATCACCGCCTCGTGGGAGCCGCGCCTGTCCAGCCGTGCCGATGGCGGCCGCGGCGGACAGGCGGATGTGGCCGGCAGCGCCATCGACGCACGACGCCGGTTTGGTGCGGCTGTGGAGGCGATGGGACCGGAACTGTCGGGCGTCGCCGTCGACGTCTGCTGCTTTTCGAAAGGGCTGGAACTGGTCGAACGGGAGCGGCAATGGCCGGCACGCTCGGCAAAGCTGATGCTGCGCACCGCGCTTCTCGCACTCAGCCGGCACTACGATCCGCCGCGGCCCGATCCCCGCCGCCGCAGCCACAGTTGGGGAGCAGATGATTACCGGCCGATCCTCTGACGACGTCAGACCGCAGCTATGGCCTGGCGCCTGCGAAACAGGTTCAGGCCGTTGATGTATCTCCGGGCCGGCTGCTCCACCCCGTAGAAGCTCACAAGCGTTGCCACAAACATCGCGGCGACAAGGATAGGCGTCGCCCACCAGGGAGCGATCTCTGCCACCTTGTAAAAGGGCTGCTTCCACAGATAGAGCGAATAGGACCAGATGCCGATCATGGCGAGCGGCTGGAACGACAGGGCGCCGAGCGCTGCCTTTGGCGCCAAATCGATCGTGTTGATGGCAAAGGCGAGAAGCAGCGTCCCGACCGTATAGCGGGCCATATCCGGCGCCGGCAGGATCCACAGCGACAGACCCAGGATCGCGGCGACAATGGGAGCTGCAGCCGGGACGCGAACCTTGTCGATGAGCACGAACAGCGCCACCGATGCAAAGATCGAGGCCATCCGCACATCGCTCAGCCAGTACACGCTCATGGCGCCCGGTTCGGCAAGACTGGTGCGGATCGCACCGTTTGCCATTGCGGCGATGGCAATTGCCAGGCTGACGAAAGCCGCAGCCCTCGCATTGCGGATGACGACGACGACGAGAAGGGCGAGCAGAACATAACTGTGTTCCTCGACCGACAGCGACCAGACATGCCCCAGCACCGACGACGTGTGGGTCCAGGCCTCGTAATAGTTCGTGGTGAAGGTGATCGCCGCGAGATAGGCGGAGGGCTCCAGCAGGAGATGCGGCGGCGCGCCAGCAAGCCCGCCGACGACGGAGACGGCGAGCATCGCCGTGGCAAACACCAGGAGCGCCGGATAGATGCGGGAGAACCGACGCTGGAAGAAGGTCGGAATGTCGGTCTTGCGGACGAGCAGAATATCGGCCATCAGCCGTCCGCTCAAGACGAAGAAGAGTTCGACGCCGAGTGAACCGAAGGGCAGAAGCCCGCCTGAGAAATGGTCGGCGATCACGAACAGGATCGCGATGCCGCGCCATCCGTCCAGGTATGCGATACGGTTTGCCTTGTCCTGCATCCTGCTGCCCTGTGGTTGCTTTTAAACAAGCGAGTAGAGCATCAGTATAACAACGAGGGTCGGCAGTCCTTCACGTCCGGGTGAGCGGGACTACTATCGCGCGACAGGGTTAATACCGGAAATCCGTGTCTTGATCAGGCGGCCTGCATGATCACCGCTTCCTGACGGATGCGCTTGACCATCGAGCGCAGGCCATTCGCGCGCTGTGCCGAAAGATGCTCCACAAGGCCAATCTTGTCGAACACCTCGATCGCATCCGTGGAGGCGATTTCAGACGCATGCTTGCCGGAATAGACCGACAGCACGATTGCGACGAGCCCGCGCACGATATGCGCATCGCTGTCGCCCTCGAACGTCATCACGGGGTCGGCGCTGTCATCGCTGCCGTGGCTGACGACCCAGACCTGGCTGGCGCAGCCCTGTACCTTGTTTTCCGCAGTCTTCTTGTCGTCGGAAAGGTCGGGCATGGCCTTGCCGAGCTCGATCACATAGCGATAGCGATCCTCCCACTCTTCGAGATAGGCAAAATCGTCGATGATCTGTTCGATGCTGGCCATGGCGTGCGGTCCCGTTTGCGCCTTCATATAGGCGGTCACAGCCTCGATTAAAGCAAAAAAATCGCCGTGAGGATGCTGGTCCTCACGGCGTCAGCAACAGGCTGATGAGAGTTGCGGCAGTCCGGCACCGGGAACCGTGGCACGAGACCCGGTGCAAGCTTTGAAATTCGTTGGAGAAGCGGTCAGAGCGTCGGGCGCTTGATCGGCACCGGAATGTTGCGGGGGATCGTGCCGGTCGCAACCTGCTCGCCGCGGGGGGTCTCGATGCTGATGTCGGAAAGCGAACCTGATGGCATCGGGGTGGCTTCTGGGTCGGCCTTCATGGCAAGCTTCGGCTGGCCGTCGCCGAACTGCTTGTCGAGAAGCTCGTAGGCGACACGGGCGCCTTCCTTGGCGCGGACACCAAGCACGGCAAGCGTGTCTGCGCCCTTTTCGCAGACTTCGGGACGTTCGCTGCAGATCGCACTGATATACTGATAGGCGCCGCTTGCGGCAGACACCGCATCGGCCACCTGGAGCGGCGAAATGTTGGCGTCATCGGAGGCCGGTTCGGCACTGAAATAGGACAGCACCACCAGCACGGCTGCGAAGAACACACTTCCCTTGATCAGAAACCACATCGTCTTGGTCCACCTGTTTTGCCCGTTTTCGGGCGTGCCGGCTAAGCTCCAGTCGTCTGGCTTGCCTGTTCCGGTCTTGGCGTCAATCTAGCCGCGGGGAGCGAACATCGCTTTGACGGGTTCGCTCGGGTTTTCGGCAAATTCGATTAAAATGCGACCTTTCCTTGCTCGGGCGGCGGGGTGGACGGATGCTTCCGGACAATTTTAACAAACCGGATTAAGCATAAATGGGGCGGCCCGCCCACGCGCCAAGGGTTGTCGGTCTGCGGATCTGCCCCAATGGTTAATGTATCAGGAAAAATCAAACCAATTCCGACGCTTACGCCCTGTTAACCACAATCAGAAAACAAGCCGTGGATGTGTGCCAAAGCCGGAAAACGGGGCCCTGGACGGGGCTGCGGAAGCCTGTCTTTATAGTTTCCTTAAGCGCACGAGCCCTATTGTGAAGCCTCGAATATGAGACTGAGTAGGTTTTGCGTGCGCGTATTGAGTGACATTGCCGAGAGGGCGGTTCTGCTGGTTGACGGGGCTGCATCCCGTTGGCTGCGACGCATCGGCGAGGGCGAAACCGTCTCTGCCGCGGCCGTCGCGTCGCTGCGCCGGCTTGCCTTTTGCGGTGGCGTCGCCTTCGTTGCCGTGCCGGCTCTTCTCTCCGTCTTTATGAAGCCGGCACTGGCTCTGCCGCTTGGCGCAACCGTCGTTTCGGCGCTCTTCCTGATTCTCGCAGCGCTTGCCTTTGCATGGCCCCGCAATGTCGTCCGGCCGGTCGCCAACGCGCCAGCCATCGATGATATCGCCTTTCATGCCTGCCCCGGCCTCGCCCTCATCGTCGATCCGCAGGGACGGGTGGTCAAGCTCGGCGGTCGCGACCACGCCGCATTCCCGGACAAGCTGAAAGCCGGCCTTGGCGAAATGCTGGCCGAAATCGTCCATGTGTCCGATCGTCTGGCGCTTCTTCAGGCCGTCGATACGCTGCGCCAGGGTGGCCGCAACGCAATCGTCGACATCCGTGTCGAACGTCCCTTCAGCGCCGTCGGCGGCCGGCAGTTCCTGCATATGTCGTTCGACATGTCGGCCATCCGCGACGGCGAAGGCGAACTTATCCAGATCTTCGTCCAGGCGCTCGATCGCAGTGCCGAAGAGCGCCTGCGGGTCGAAGCCGAAAATCGCACGATCGAGGCGCAGTCGGCCCATGAGGCGAAGTCGCGCTTCCTCGCCGCCGTCAGCCACGAGCTGCGCACCCCGCTCAATGCGATCCTCGGCTTTTCCGATGTTCTGGCCGGCGAATATTTCGGCAAGCTCGCCAATGACCGCCAGCGTGAATATGTCGGCCTCATCCGCCAGTCGGGCGGCCACCTCCTGTCGGTCGTCACCACCATGCTCGACATGTCGAAGATCGAGGCCGGCCGTTACGAGCTGCTCGCCGAACCCTTCCATATCAGCGAAGCGGTCGAAGCCTGCCGTGCGATGCTCGATCACTCGGCTCGCGAAAAGGGCGTCACGCTGACAGCCCGCACCAACCGCAACCTTGCCGAAGTGGTGGCCGACCGTCGCGCGCTGCAGCAGGTCCTGATCAACCTTGCCGGCAACGCCATCAAGTTCACGCCGGCTGGCGGCGTCGTCTCGATCGATGCCACCGTTGTGGCCGGCAAGCTGGTGATCACGGTCAGCGATACCGGTATCGGCATTGCCGCAGACAAGCTAGCGACGATTGGCCAGCCGTTTACGCAGATCGAAAACGATTTGAGCCGCCAGTATGAAGGCACGGGCCTCGGCCTGTCGCTGGTCAAGGGCCTGATCGCCCTGCACGGCGGCCGCTTCACGATCGAAAGCCGTCTCGGCGAGGGGACCGTCGTCACGATCGCCCTGCCAGCCGATGGGTCCGGCATCGAAGGCGCAGCCGTGGATGACGGTGAGGAGAGGGTGGAATTTCCGCCGCGCCTCATGATATCCAACAAGCCAGGCACGAATAAGCAGCAAGCCCACATCGCCCCCGAAATACTTACGACCATGATGGACGAAGAGGATTTTACCGATGGCCCCGCGAAAGCGAAAATCGCCTGAGAGGCGCAAACCGGCAAAACGGCCGGCGCTTGCCCTTCGCGCGGTGACCGCGACGGGGGGGCTTGTTGGTGGCGTCGTGGGCGGCGTCCTGACACGCCATCCGCGTCCTGTGTTGGGCGCGGCAGGCTTTGTCGTTCTGTTCAGTTTCGTCGCCGCCAATGCGCTCTGGTATCAGCCGGGCGGACATCCGTCGCCCTTCCTTGCCACACGCGATCCGAAAGACCCGAACGCCATCGCCGGCTACCGGCCCTACAAGCGCATGCCGGCAGAAGACGTCACCACGTTCCGCATCGAACGGTCCGGCGATGCCAAGCCCGTCATCGAACCGGTCGAACAGCCTGCCGAGCAGACCACTGTCCAACCGGCTCCAATGCCGGCACCCATGCAGGCTCCCGCTGTCGATCCGATCACGACGCTCATCACCGCAGCACCGCCGGTCCCCGGTTCCGACGAGGATCGTGAGCTGGTTGCCGAAATCCAGCGTGAGCTGACGAAGCGCGGTCTCTATGACGGGGCCGATGACGGCGTTACCGGTCCGCGCACCCAGTCGGCCATCGTGCTGTATCAGCAGCGCATGGGGCTGGCGCAATCCGGCGAGGCCGGCAGCGATCTGCTGGCGGCGCTGAAGGCGGAACGCAAGCCCTCGACCGGCTCGCCCTCGAGCGCTGCCGTGCATGTCCCCGTACCCCAGCCATCGGTCGTTGCAAAACCCGCGGCTGACGAGACGGCCCGCGTGCAGCCAAAGCCGATGGCGCAGCCGAAGACCGTGCCTGCGAACCGGCCGGCCGAAAATATCAGTCTGAAGAGTGAAGACCCGGTGGCGGCGGCGATCCGCTCGTCCGAAACCGCAGGTTCGCGGTCGGGCCAGATCCGCATCCCGCCCGCGGATATTCCGACTGGCGGATTGCGTCCGTCGCCCGCGGTCGCGAAGTCGAACGCCGTCATGACGGCGGATATCCCGGCGCCGAAGCTCGTGCTGCAGATCCAGCGCGGGCTGCAGAACATTGCCTATTCGGATGTCGAAGTGGATGGGGTTGCCGGTGCACAGACGAAGGCGGCGATACGCCGTTTCGAAAAGCATTACCGCTTGCCGGAGACCGGTGAACCAAGCGAAGCGGTTTTGAAGAAACTGAAGGCGATCGGCGCGCTCTAAGCCTGAAGCCGCAAGCGCGCCGGGTCGGTTGTTAGAACACGGCCAGATACTTCAGCAGCGCGATGATGCCGATGATCAGTACGATAACCTGGATGATCTGCTTGATCCGTGCTTCGAGCGGCAGGCGCGCGACAAGATAAAGTACGAGGACGATCACGAGGAAGGTGATCAGAATGCTGATAAGAACGCTCAAGGCCCACTCCTTTTTGGCAAAAATGCGGTAGTGGGGTGGGAAATATGACAGCGGTGCCAAAAGGAAAGGGTTGCCAAGCCTTTACCCTCACTTTCTTTTGATTATTTTCGCTTAACGATGCCGTCCGCAGCCGCTATGACGCTGTAATGCGCCTTAAAACCCACATATTTGTCTCCGCCCTGACCCGCCGCGTCTTTGCCATGGGCGACTACGCAGCGGTTGAGAAAAAGGGTGCCGAGGAGGCTGGTGCCATCTTCATCCGCCAACGCTTTCGCGATGGCACCGAAACGCTTTATGCGCCGGCACCGCAAAACTTCTTTGACGACGAGGACGATGGCGGACGCAAGTTCGAACGGCGTCTGGTGCGGGCAGAGCCCGATACGGTGCGCGAGACGATCGATCGCGAAAAGCGCTTCGATCCGGATCTCTGGGTGGTCGAGATCGAGGTGGACGAGATCGGCGACCTGATCGAGGTCGTCAACGCCGATGCTCGGTAGGCCTTACCGGCCGCGGCCGGCTCGTCTCATGCTGGCCGATGTACGGAATGGCCGCTCGGCCTCTTCGGTCGCGTGGGGGGCAGGGGCCTCGACGGGTTGCGCAACCGGTCGCTCCGCATAGGTGTAGCCGTCAGCCCGGCGCCAGGCTTCGAGCCTTCGTCCGCAATCGTCGATATCGAGAACCAGCCACATGGCCGTCGCCCGGCTTGCACCGTCAAGCTGTTCGTGTGCGAGGTGACCGTAGAACCTTTCCAGGACGAAGACGGCTTCCGCTTCGTCCATGAACAGACCCTTGAGCGTCGTCGCCAGCTGCTGGCCGGAGATATCGAGCATGATCCGTTGTGCGAGCCAGCGGCTGGCCGACAGCGCGTCTGCCAGAACGCCGGCAAACAGCGTCGCCTCGCGGGCACGGGCAAATCGGACCAGAAGGGCGGCATGCGTTTCGCTGAGCTGCCGCAGACCCTGCCGGTCGTCGCTCTGGCGTTCCATATGGCCGGCCAGAAGCTTGATGCGGCGGCGCAGCTCCTCTTCGCGCGCAGCCCGGGCTTCCTCGGGCAGCAGGAAGTCGTCTTCGGCCTTTGCGGTCTCGACCGGCGTGTCTGCCGGGGGTTCGACAACGGTCGACATGGCCTCGATCGCGGCAGTAGGCAGCTCGCGCCGTTCGGTGATCGGCCTTGCGATCGTATCATAGCGCATGCCGACCAGCGCATCGATGACGATCGGCGACAGGCTTTCGCGCTTGGCGATCGCGCGGGCGTGGTTGACGCCCTGGCTGCGGGCGATGGTGATCAGCGCATCGTTGGAAAGGCAGGGCGAGGCAATCAGGAATGGTGCGGCGACCGCGATCGGCTGGCTTCCGATGAAAAAGGCGACGGCCGGCGGAATGGCGGGTGATTGCGAAAGGGCTGCCACCGCATCGCGGCGGGCTTCTTCCGAAGAGGCGGCAAACAGCGGTGCGAACAGCTCGGCGAACTGTCTCAGTTCGGAGCGGGAAGGACGCGACAGGCTTTCGAAGCTCGTGACGGTGGCCATCAACACCACATCCTTTTTTCGCATGGCTTGTGGCCTCTCAAGGTCTCGAAACTCGTTGGTCACGGGCAACTCTCATCTACGCAATACATGTCCGAAACGCGTGATGCCGCCGGGGTAAACACGCGCCCCGGTGCATCTCGTCTACCTGTGCCTGGGGAACTCCCCGGAGCATATTCCGCCGGATGCAGCTGTCTCCCGCGCCGCGCCCGTCGGTTTCGCCTTGGTTTACCAGATGCTAACGCTTTGAGGGTTAACGGTCAGTGAAAGCGGCTCGTTTTGGCGCACCGATGACCGTTCGAAAACGACAAAATCGTGCCGTTCGAAGACTGTGAAGTTTGAATGACGCGGTGAACAAAGATGCCGTTTTGGCGTTCATCAGCCTGATACCAGCATACGTCGATATCAACTGCCATATTAGAATTAACTCACTGTTAATCCACGTCTGGCTGTATTGGTCTGTAACCGGGCCGTAGCATCCGGTTTTATAAGCGTCGGGGCACCCTGAAAGCCCGTAAGACTGGGTAGATGGCCCGAAGGCTCGCATAACGACCGTGAGGTCGCTTTTCTAAGGTAATGTCGCTGCGCCGCGATTGGGCGCTCTGACGAGAAGGACGCGGATGTTCCTGCCGTATCAGGCAGGTCGCGTCAGCCCCGAAAGGGCAGGGTGAGATATCTTCGTCTTCATCCGTCTCGAATTCGTAAAGTCACGGAGACGAGCATGGCAGAGATCGTGATACTGAACAAATGGCGTGACCAGCATGGCCGCAAGCCGCAGATCCGCATCGGCGAAGCCGATCCCGGCGAAGTGGTGCTGTTTACCGGCGTGCGCTACGAGCGTTTCGACGACCGGATGGACCGCAAGGCCGAAAACCACGCCGTCCGCGCCGAGTAGGCCGGTACGAAACGGACCTAGAAGCGGCTTCTGCCGCGCCACTGGAACGCGCCACAATCCGCGTCCTTCAGAAACTGTGTGGCTGCCTCAGAAAAACTCGCCTGCGGCGTCAGCGCCCGCAGCACTGCATAGCCTTCGCCCGACTGGCTCTCGACAAGGATCGACTGGCTGATCCCGGTGGGCAGGCTTTTGCGCAGCATCGTCATCTGCGTCGGCGTCGCGATCACCACATCCAGCATGCCGCCCGGCGACGTTCGGTCGTTGATGCTGAACACCTCGTTGGACGCCCCGTCATAGATGCCGAGCGACCAGAACGGCAGGCCGGTATTTTCAGCCGTCAGCCTGACCGGGCCTTCCGATACGTCAAAACCGCAGACCGCGGTCTCCACGAAGGGATCGTCCTTGGAAAGACCAGCCCGGTCCGCCGCTTCTGTCAGTCGATAGAACCGTTGCGTTTCGCCTTCCTTCAGCACCCGCGTATAGGCATCGTTTTCCGAAAAATGCGGCAGTGCGAGCACGATGATCAAATGCAGCAGTGCTGCCCCGACCAGTCCCGCCGCGACAGCAAATGCCAGACCTGTGAAAAACCGCCGGATCATGGGCCGCATCCGATCTTTTCAATGAGCGGCATGGCAAGGTCGATCAGTCCGGAACTGCCCGCGGTCGGCGTGTCGAACAGGGTGAGGACGAGCCTGAAGTCCCCGCTTTGTGTGAGAGCAAGCCAGTTGCCGGACTTGGCCGTCGGCGATGCGGTGATTTCGAACTCGCCATTCGGCTGGCGCAGCGTGATGCGCGAATTGAGCGCCTGCGGCAAATCCGACGACAGCGAGGGTGCAGCAGCCCCGGGCGCCTGCGCAAACAGCGTCCAGAACCGTGCCTGCGGCGTGTGACCCCGGATCCTGTAGGAGCAGCTTGCCACAAGCCGCTCGCCGCTCATGTCGGTCGTCGCGGTAAAGGTCAGGCCCTCGGCGCTGGCATAGAGAAGCTTGCCGGCATTGGCCCGGTGCGATTTGGCATAAGGGTCTGCATCGGCCGTCTGCGCCTGCGGAAACGCCTCCCAAGGCCCGATCCGGAGCACCCCGAACCCGGTCGTCGCATCAAGCGCCAGCCGGGTCGACCAGATCCCGCCGCCGAATGCGATGGCAAGTGCAACGGCGATGAGGAAGGGAATACGGAACACGGGATTGGCTTTGTGTCTTTTTGGAGCGTTCGCGAAGGGTTAGCATTGTTTGGCGGGAAGGGGGAAGGGCCTCGCGCGGCATATTGAAATCTATGCCGATCGATCCGGCCCGGCCTGCAGTGTCGAGATGGAAGTAACGATCCCCATCGAACGGAAATAGTGAATAGATTTCGTCTGAACTGATGGAGGCCCGAGCATGTCGAAATCGTCAATTACCAAGGCTGATGCTGAATGGCTGCCGAACCCGCATCCCGGCGAGATTCTTCTGGAGGATTTCTTAAAGCCGATGCAGCTTAGCCAGAACGGGCTTGCCTGTGCCGTCGGCGTTCCACCCCGGCGCATCAACGAGATCGTGCTTGGCAAGCGCGCGATCACAGCCGATACGGATCTCCGTCTGGCACGCTATTTCGGCATGTCGGAAGGCGTCTTTCTCGGCCTGCAGGCTGATTACGAGCTTCTTCGCCGCCGCCGCGAACTCGGAGATGATCTCGAGCGGATCACCCCGCGCGCTGTCTGAGGCCAACCCACCTAGCGCCGCACTTCCAGATTGATCGGCGTCACCTTTGCCGTCGACTGTTTCGGCTGATGCCGGGTCGATATCGAGCCCGTCACGGGACCGGCTTCCGGCACCGACGCCTTGTCGCTTTGGGTAGCGGCGCCCTGGACCTTGTCACCCTGAA
Organism: Rhizobium sp. Leaf306; assembly: GCF_001423425.1. GTDB lineage: Bacteria > Pseudomonadota > Alphaproteobacteria > Rhizobiales > Rhizobiaceae > Neorhizobium > Neorhizobium soli. Next base: position 385,385 of record NZ_LMNX01000001.1, on the reverse strand, counting down.
CAGAGGTTGCCTGTCCGTCGACAGCTGGCTTGCCGGCATCGGCGACCTTGGGGCCGCCCGCTGTAAGCGGTGGAGCCTCGGACAGCGCCTTGCCGATCTGCTTGAGCGTTCTGGTGGCTTCGGCCGAAAGCGAGCGCGGTCTCTGCAGCGGCGGCAGGGCGTTCTCGCCTTCCATCGCTTTCGCAATTTCCTGGCTCTTCTTGTCGCTCTTGTGGTCGCCGTTCGGCAGTGGGTTTTCGATGCCGGGAATTGGTTTCAGCTCGATCCCCTGATGGGCGTAGTCCATCAGCACCTTGAAGGTCATCGCCGGAAGCGAGCCGCCGGTCATGTTGTTCATCGAGGTGAAGTCGTCGTTTCCGAACCACACCGCCGTCGTGTAATTGCCGGTAAAGCCGATAAACCAGGCGTCGCGATAGCTCTGCGAAGTGCCGGTCTTGCCGCCGGTGACGATGCCGCCATCGAGTGCCGCGCGTCGCGCCGTGCCCTGATAGGGGATCGTCGTCAGGATGCGGTTCATCGATGAGGTCGCCTGTTCGGACAGAACCCGCTTCGCCGGCGCCTCGTCGCGGCCGAAATCGTAGAGAATGTTGCCGCCGTAGCCCAGAACCTGCTCGATCCCGTGGCGATGCGATTGCACGCCGCCGGCCGGCATCACCGCATAGGCGGTGGCCTGGTCGAGTACCGTTACCTCGGACGTTCCGAGCGGGATCGTCTTGTCGCTTCTGAGCGGCGTCTCGACACCAAAAGCCTTTGCGGTGTTGACGATGACGTCGGTGCCGAGCACATCCTTGGCAAGCCGGACAGGCACCGTATTGAGCGATTGCTGCATGGCGCTCATCAGGGTCACCTTGCCCTTGTAGGAGCGACCGTAATTCTGCGGCGACCAGCCCCGCCAGGTGATCGGAGCGTCGGAGATCACCGACTCCGGCTTGTATCCGTGCTCCATCGCGGCGGAGTAGGTATAGAGCTTGAATGACGAGCCCGGTTGTCTCAGCGCCTTGGTGGCACGGTTGAACTGGCTCTCGCCATAGTCGCGGCCGCCGACCATGGCGCGCACGCCGCCGCCGTTTTCGATCATCACCATGGCGCCCTGCTTCACCTTGAAGCTGTCGCCGTATTCGCGAAGGCTGGTTTCCATCGCGGCATCGGCTGCCTGCTGCAGGCCCATGTCGATCGTGGTCCTGACCACCATCGAATGCTCGCGGATCTTGCCGGCCTTGGCCAGCCGCTGCACCTCGTCGAAGGCCCAGTCGAGGAAATAGTCTGGCGACTTGACCTCGGCGCGGTCGATCGCGGTTGCCGGCGTGCGGCGGGCTGCGATCACCTGGCCCTCCGACATCAGGCCTGACTGTACAAGGTTGGACAGAACGTCGTTGGCGCGGGCGCGCGCAGCCGGCAGATTCACATGCGGCGCATATTTCGCCGGTGCCTTGAACAGGCCGGCCAGCATCGCGCTTTCCGCGAGGCTGACTTCGGTGATGTTCTTGCCGAAATAGAACTGGCTTGCCGCGGCTGCCCCGAACGTGCCGCCGCCCATATAGGCGCGGTCAAGATAGAGCGACAGGATCTCTTTCTTCGAAAGGTTCGCCTCCAGCCACATGGCCAGAAACGCCTCCTTGATCTTGCGTTCGATCGACCGTTCGTTGGTGAGGAACAGGTTCTTCGCCAGCTGCTGGGTGAGCGTCGATCCGCCCTGGACGACGCCGCCGGCCTTGGCGTTTTCGGAAAGCGCGCGGCCGAGGCCGATGAAGTCGATCCCGTAGTGATCGAAGAAGCGGCGGTCCTCGGTCGCCAGCACCGCCTTGATCAGGTGGTCGGGCAGTTGCTCGATCGGAACCGAGCCTTCATGGATGATGCCGCGATGGCCGATGACGTTGCCGTAGCGATCAAGAAAGGTGACGGCGAAATCGCCCCGGTTGCGCCAGTCTTCCTTGGTTTCTTCAAAGGCTGGCTGGGCAAGCGCCAGAAGCGCAACGCAACCGACCGTGCCGAGCGTCATAGCCTCGCCGGCAAGCTCGAAACCAAGCTTTTTCAAGCCTGTAACGCGGAACCGCCGGAAGAAGATGGTGATCTCTTCCCAGACTTCGCCGGCCCGGAAACCGAGGTTCCAGACAGTGGAATCGATCCAGCTGTCGATCCGCAGTAGGATGTGGCGCTTCTTGCGCGAGGAGCCGGAGCGCTCTTGCTTAACCGGTGATTTCGGATGGTCCTGCACTGGAAGTTCCTGCCCCATTTCCCCCATCGCCCGATGAGAAACGCTTGACGCCGACCCCCCGGAGGGATCAAAGGCATGAGCGTCTCACCGTTATTCAGCATTAGCTGACAAAAGGTTTATGCGCGATAGAGAATCCGCAACAGGGTAAAGGCGGCAGGGGAAAATTGGTCCCCATCCGCGACAGATATGATGATGGAAGACGCATTCTGGAAAACCAAGACGCTTGAGGATCTGTCCCAGCAGGAGTGGGAAAGCCTGTGCGATGGCTGCGGGCTCTGCTGTCTCAACAAGCTCGAGGATTACGACACGGGCGAGGTGGCTTTCACCTCGGTTGCCTGCCGGCTTCTCGACGGCACGAGCTGCCAGTGCAAGGACTATCCCAACCGCCAGGCGACCGTTCCGGAATGCATCCAGCTGACGCCGGCCCAAGTGGACGAAATCCCCTGGCTGCCGCCGACCTGCGGCTACCGCCTGGTGCGCGACGGCCACGATCTCTACTGGTGGCACCCGCTGCTCTCAGGCGATCCGGAAACGGTCCACCAGGCCGGCATCTCGGCCCGCGGCCGCACGATCAGCGAAGAAGAGGTCGATGTCGAGGATTTCGAGGACTATCTGATCGACTGGCCCCTGCATGTCGGCGACGCACGGCGGGGCTAGGTAGGAGAGCCTCGGGATCTCCCCAAGCGCAACTGGTTCTTTTGTGGTCGGGACAGAATGCACCGGGCGGCAGATGCGTTGATCAGGTCTTTCGCCAGGGAAAGTCCTCGCCCGGAAAACCTGGCGGAATTTCGGGTTCCGTCGTTGCCTTTCGGATCGTGTAGGGGCGATCCCCACCCACTTCCACCGGAGTCCCGTCCGCGTCGACCGCCAGCAGCCCGACAAGATCGGCCGGTGCGCTGCGGACATAGATCTCGGCTCTATCAATGGCGTGTTGCAGGAGTTCGCGAATAACGTCGGCGCCAAGAGCGCCGGAGATTCCCTTGACGGACTGGTAGTCGGTCGAAGCAACCGACAATCCCTTGTGGCGGATCTCGTCCGTGATGCGAACCGGCGAATAGTGTGGCGGTTTTCCCGCTGCTGCCATGACGAGCGGACCGAGCGCGCAGAAGCGTTCAGCGATCAGAATGAGATCCACGTAATCGCGGGCCTTGCGTCGGGTGGAGGCCGCTAGAACCTTGTTAACGGCAAGATCGGCCTGATGCAGTCGCATCCCCCATTCGGGGTCGTCCACAAGGGGAAAAAGCGCTGTCGCGTCTCGCTCATCTACTGGATCAGGGTTGCCTCGCCGGCACGGCTGACGGTTGCCTCGACGCAGCCATAGATGAACACGTCGATTGCCACATGGAAGCCATGGCACCGCAGCGCCTCGATGTCGCGCGTGGCGATTTCGCCGATTTCCTCGTCCGTATCGTTGAAGATGTCGATGTCGTCCGACTGACGCGGCCAGTCGCGGTTAAGCAGCAGGCCACCGGCCAGATAGCTGGTTTCGGATCGATTGCCGGCAATGACCGCGAGGATGGCTTTCTGCAGGATGTCACTCGTCCAGTTCAGCATTTAGCTTTCGCCCGAGGGCAAAGGCGCGGGCGTCGCCGCGTTCCATCAAGGCGTTGGCAATGACACGGGCTCGGTCCGTGAGGGTGTGCAACCGGTCGAGGTCGATGTTGTCGAGGATGCGCAACCGGTAAAGCGTGACGGCCTGATCGCAGAGCGCCTGTATCCTGCCTCTTTTATCTCGGTGCGCATCACGCATCGCTGCAGCGCTTGAAAGTATATCCTGCCGTTGCGACGCTGGGACCAGCACTTCGACCCGGACAAGATGCGCTGCACCTCCGCTTTCGCGATATCGCTTCATTCTGTCGCGCACCGGCATAGCGAACTCCCTTCATCGTAGAATAGGCGTATCCCGGATACGGTACAAGCATCCGCCAGAGCTAAATACCCGGCTGGCCCTTGACCTTCCCATGATGGGAAGCCCTACATGGTGATGCGAAGAGGATCGCGACCCATGAACCAGATTATTCGCCCCATCCATCGCTCCGAACCGATCACCGTGCCCGTCGAGGGCATGACCTGTGCCTCCTGCGTGCGCCGGGTGGAAACCGCGGCTGCAAAAGTGGCGGGCGTCGAGAAAAGCGCTGTCAACTTTGCAACGAAGAAGCTCACGGTCGAGACGGGCGCGGGGTTTGATCCGGAGACGCTGGAAGCGGCTGTCCGCAAGATGGGCTACGAGATCCCCGACGGCGCGATGGATCTTGCGCTGCGGGAAGCGGGTTTTGACGCGGGCTCTGATCATCACCCGGCGTTGAAGCATGCGGAGACGAGCGCGCAGGCTGATCATACCCATGCTGATCATACCGGGGCCGCCCATTCCCAAGCCGAGCATCCGCATCCAACGCATGAAAACGCCGCCCACGACCATGCCCATATGCATGGCGGTGAAGCGGGTGTCCTGAAGCGTGATCTCGCCATTGCGGCGGTGCTGACATTGCCGCTGTTCGTGCTGGAGATGACGGGCCACGTCTATGCGCCGTTCCATCACTGGCTGATGGGAGTCGTCGACACGCAGAACCTCCACTACCTCTACTTCGTGCTGGCAACGGTGGTGATTTTCGGGCCGGGTCTGCGGTTCCTGAAGCTTGGTCTGCCGGCCCTGTTGCGGGGCCATCCGGAGATGAATTCGCTGGTCGCGGTGGGCGTTCTTGCCGCCTATGGCTATTCGGTGTTTGCGACCTTCGCACCCGGCCTGCTGCCGGAAAGCGCGCGCTTTGTCTATTATGAAGCCGCCGCCGTCATCGTGACGCTGATCCTGTTCGGCCGCCTGCTGGAGGCGCGTGCCACAGGCCGCACCGGCGAGGCAATCGAGAAACTGGCCGGTCTGCAGGCGAAAACCGCGCGGGTCGAACGGAGCGGGGCGGTCGTCGATATTCCCTCGTCCGAGGTCGTGGTCGGCGATATCGTCGTCATCCGTCCCGGCGAACGTCTGCCGGTCGATGGCACCGTGATCGACGGGCAATCGAATGTTGATGAATCGATGATCACAGGTGAGCCGCTGCCGGTCGAGAAGATGGCGGGCGCGTCCGTCACCGCCGGAACGGTCAACCGCACCGGCTCCTTCCGTTTCCGCGCCGAAAAGGTCGGCCGCGATACGGCGCTTGCCGGCATCATCCGGCTGGTGGAACAGGCGCAGGGCGCCAAACTGCCGATCCAGACGCTGGTGGACAAGGTGACTGCGTGGTTCGTGCCGGCCGTGATGCTTCTGGCGATCGTTACATTTGTTGTCTGGTTCCTGGTCGGACCGGAGCCGCGGCTGTCGCATGCGCTGGTGGCCGCGGTGGCGGTGCTGATCATTGCCTGCCCCTGCGCCATGGGTCTCGCCGTCCCGGTCTCGATCGTCGTCGGCGCGGGCAGGGCCGCAGAGCTCGGCGTGCTCTTCCGCAAGGGCGATGCGCTGCAGGCGCTGTCGGATGTGGATCTCGTCGTGTTCGACAAGACGGGCACTATGACGATGGGACGGCCGCAACTGACGGATCTGGATGTTGTGGACGGGTTTTCGGAAGACGAGGTTCTGCGCCTCACCGCAGCCGTCGAGCGTCGCTCCGAACACCCGATTGCGGATGCGATCGTCAAGGCGGCGGAGGCGAAGGGTCTGGTCTTGGCCGAGACCGAGGATTTCCGCTCCGTCACCGGCTACGGCATCAGTGCCCGCGTCGATGGCCGGGACGTTTCGGTCGGCGCCGACAGGTTCATGGACAAGCTCGCCATTTCGGTCGCACCACTGGAACAGACGGCCGCCCGGTTGGCCGGCGAGGGCAAGTCGCCGCTCTATACCGCGATAGACGGTCGTCTGGCGGCGGTGATTGCCGTTGCCGATCCGCTGAAGCCGTCGAGCGTTCAGGCCATCAAGGCGCTGCGGGCGATGGGCATCGAGGTTGCCATGGTGACCGGCGACAACCGTCGCACGGCACAAGCGATTGCAGCCAAGGTGGGGATCGAGACGGTCGTTGCCGAGGTTCTGCCCGAGGGCAAGGTGAATGCGCTGGATGACCTGCGGAAGGGGAGCGGTTCCGCCGCCGTGTCCTCGCCACAGGCGACTTCACCCCGGGCACGCCGGATCGCCTTTGTCGGCGACGGCATCAACGATGCGCCGGCGCTGGCGCATGCGGATGTCGGCATTGCCATCGGCACGGGCACGGATGTGGCGATCGAGAGCGCCGATGTGGTGCTGGTCGGCGGCGATCTCACCGGCGTCGTCAGCGCCATCGCCATCAGCCGCGAGACGATGCGCAATATCAGACAGAACCTGTTCTGGGCATTCGGTTATAACGTGGCGCTGATCCCGCTTGCCGCCGGTCTGTTCTATCCCTTGCTCGGATTGACGCTTTCGCCGATGCTGGGCGCTGCCGCCATGGCGCTGTCGAGCACGTTCGTGCTTGGCAATGCGCTGCGATTGAAAACCGTCGCACTGGGAGAGAAAGCGTGAATATCGGCGAGGCCGCACAGGCATCCGGCGTTTCGGCCAAGATGATCCGCTATTACGAGGAGATCGGCCTGATTACGCCGGCCGCCCGCACCGGCAACAATTACCGGACCTATGGCGGCGATCAGGTGCATGTGCTGCGCTTCATCAAGCGCGCCCGCTCGCTGGGTTTTTCGCTGGAGGAAACGCAGGCGCTCTTGAAACTGTGGCAGGACCGCAGCCGCGAGAGCGCCGCCGTCAAGGACATCGCCACCACCCATATCGACGATCTGGAGCGGCGCATCGCGGAGATGCAGGGCATGGTCAAGACCTTGAAGCACCTTGCCCATTGCTGCGGTGGAAACGACCGTCCCGACTGCCCGATCCTTGACGACCTTGCCGGTTCCGCGTCACCGGCGCATACAGATTGAAGAAGGAGACCTGAGATGACCGTGATCTTCACCGTGCCGGACATGACCTGCGGCCACTGCGAGAAGACCCTGCGAAACGCTCTCGCCGAAGCGCTGCCGGATGCACCCGTGTCGATCGATCTTGTCACGCATACGGTGATGGTGGGTGGCGACGAGGCAAAGGCCGCGCAAGCGATCCGTGACGCGGGTTATTCGCCGGAACGGGCCAAGGCCTAGTACGTTATCGGCATCGCAGACCATACTCCATCGCAGAGCATACCATGACAGTTGTCGCCTCCTATGTGTACCGCAACGGAAAACGTGCCGAGGCGGTGCCTGTCGATGGGCCGGCGCCGAGACTGTCCGGTCAGGATTTCGTCTGGATCGGCCTGCACGAGCCGTCACCGGACGAGCTGCATGCGCTGGCCGAAACCTATGAGCTGCACCCTCTTGCGGTCGAAGACGCCATCAACGCCCATCAGGTGCCCAAGGTGGAAGCCTATGGCGAACAGCTGTTCGTGGTGGCAAAGACCGCCCATCTGGAAGGCGAGAAATTCAAGTATGGCGAGACGGCGATCTTCGTCGGAAGGCGCCACATCATCACCGTCCGGCACGGCTCGGCCCGCAACCATGCCGCCATCCGGGCACAGCTCGAAGCCTCGCCGCAGCTTCTCTCCAAGGGGCCTGACTACGTCCTGCACGGGATCATCGATTTCATCGCCGACGGCTATCTGCCGCTGGTGCAAACGATCGAGGACAAGGTGCTGGAAATGGAGCAGAAGATGCTCGCGAACTTTCTCGAACGCGAGCAGATCCGCCGTCTCTTCCGCCTGCGCCGTCAGCTGATCCTGTTCGGGCGAATCCTGGGCCCGATGTCGGAAGTGGCGGGCAAGCTCGTCAATCTCGACCTTCCCTGCCTCGACCGGGACGCCAAGCCGTTCTTCCGTGACGTGCTCGATCATATCCGAAGGGTCGAAGGCATGGTGGGCGGACTTCGCGAAGTCATCACCTCGGTCTTTGAAGCCTCGAACCTTCTGGAACAGCAGCGCCAGGGCGTCATCACCAGGCAGCTGGCTGCCTGGGCCGCCATTCTTGCGGTGCCGACGGCCATCGCCGGCATCTACGGCATGAATTTCGAGAACATGCCGGAATTGAAGACCGAATACGGCTATCCCGCCGTGCTGGTTGCGATCGTCCTTCTCTGCAGCATCCTTTTCTACCGGTTCCGGAAGTCCGGCTGGTTGTAGTTGCAACCAAGCAAGGGAACTCTCGAGCCGGCGTCGAGTTGGTTCGGTCAGAAAGATGAAACCCTTGCTACGGAGAACCCCGCCATGGTCGACCAGACCCCGATGATCCTGCTGGCCGTTGTCTTGCTTGCCGGTATTGGCACGCTCGGATTTTTGATCCTGCGCCGCTGGAAGACCAAGCGCATTCCCAAAGCGCACGATCTGCCCGAGGTCGCCAACCGGCGCTGGCTGCGACGCGAAGCGCGCAATGCGCAGTCGCTCATCGACAAACGGGTTCCATAAAAGCGCGGTTCCTCACGGGAATTTGAGATGAAACCAATTTGTGCCCGGCCGGTTAACACCCTGTAGGGATACGAAAAGGAATTCAGAAATGATCAAGACATTGACAGTTGTTGCCGCACTTTCGTTTGGCCTATCCTCTGCAGCATTTGCGCAGACGAGCTATGACATGAACGGTTCGGCCAACCGCGCGGACGTCCAGCAGAACATGAGCGGTGCCGGCGGCAACATCCCGCCGAAGCCAGCCGCATCGGGTACTGTAGACCCCTATTCGACAGGCAGCGTTACCCCGGGCTCGGCAGTCGGTTCGACCGGCGCCTACGGTAGCCGCGCAGGCTGCGCACCGGGCGGTGAGCCAGGCGATGCTGCAAACTCCGGCAACCTGCCGAACCTGACGGGCGAAACTGCCCAGGGTACCGGTTGCTGATTAAACAATGACGGAAGCGGTTGGACGGGTCTTACCCCCGTCTGATCGAGCCTGATCAGAGGTCCTCGGTGAAAGCCGCAGGACCTTTTTTCATGACAAAAGGTTCGCAGTCACAACCAAGGTCGTAGATTGAATGCTGGGAAAACTGGGAAATCAAAAGGACGGCCAGCGTGATCTCGCGGCAGCGACGTGACGTCAATCGGCCACCCGACCCCGTTCTAAAGATAACGGCAGTCGCGTCCTTTCGCGCTTTTGGCAGACCGCAGCCGTCAAGTCCATTGCAAATTTGGCAACACGGGCCCGACATTCCTGCATGAACATCGGTCATTGCAGGGGATCGTGCGAAAAGCTATTCGTCTGGCCTGAACGCATTGGCCGGGAGACACGACAATCATCAAGATCATGGTATTGCTTCACAGCGCCAACGGCCTCGAATGGCAGTCTCCGCCCAAGGGCACCAGCTTGAAGACGCTGAGCGAAGCCGAAGAGCAGGGCTTCATCACCATCCGCGGCGAGTTCCAGAAACGCCAGTTCCGACTGACAGAGATGGGTTTCGAATATATCCAGCGTGACAAAAGACGTCTGGAAGCCCGGCGGTCGTAAGCCAGGCTAACGGCACAACGCTCGCAGCCTCCACCCAGAGAGCTGGAGGAACTCGTATGAAAGCAGTTCTGAAGATACTTGCCTTATCCCCTCCAGGGGGATAGGATTATCGCATGACAGAACACGATCACGTCCACGAAAGTCATCCCGAAATCGTCAAGCGGCTGAAACGGGCTGAGGGACATCTCAAAAGTGTGATCGCCATGATCGAGGGCGGCAGGCCGTGTCTCGACATCGCCCAGCAGCTGCATGCGGTGGAAAAGGCGATCACCAATGCCAAGCGCACCCTGATCCAGGACCATCTGGACCACTGTCTCGAAGACACGATCGGCGCGCTCGATCGGGAGAAGCGCCACTCCATCGACGAGTTCAAGTCGATCACCAAATACCTTTGAGACCTAAATACCCGTGAGATATTTCCATGCCTGATTTTGCCGACCTCCTGCAGCAGGGATCTGCCCATGCCTGGCTGTTTGTTCCAAGCGCCATCCTGCTTGGGGCCTTGCACGGCTTGGAGCCGGGCCATTCGAAGACGATGATGGCAGCCTTTATCGTTGCGGTGAGGGGGACGGTCACGCAGGCGGTGCTGCTCGGTCTTGCCGCGACGATCTCGCACACGATCGTCGTCTGGGGCATCGCCTTTGCGGGCATGTATCTCTGGCAGGGCATGGATGCCGAAGCTTCCGAACCCTATTTCCAGCTTGTTTCCGCGGCGGTCATCATTGCGATCGCACTCTGGATGCTGTGGCGAACATGGCAGGATCAGCAGATGGGAAAGGCCGCTGCCGCCCACGGGCATGATGGCTCGCATGGGCATGACGGTCATCACGGCCACCACGGTGGCCATGGCCACGACGGCCATCACGGCGCCCATCACGGCGCACATGACCACGGTTCAGCGCAGGGGCATGCCGCAGGCCACGGTGACATCACGCGGGTCGATACCGGGCACGGCATCGTCACGCTCGAAATCTTCGAAGACGGCGTTGCGCCTGTCTGGCGTTTTCGCTCCGAGCGCGGCCACGGCTGGACGGCGTCCGATGTCGTCGTCACGACACAGCGCCCGGATGGATCGCGGCAGGCCTTCGTCTTTGCCGATCAGGGCGGATATCTGCAGTCGACCACGGACATTCCCGAGCCGCATGCGTTCGTCGCAAGCCTGAGCCTTGGCCACGGCAACCATACCCATGACTACGACCTGTCCTTCACGGAAGGCCACGACCATGACCACGCCGAGATGCAGGGGCTAGACGTGGCGACGGACGGGTATCAGGATGCCCATGAAATGGCGCATGCCAACGACATTCGTCGCCGGTTCGCCGACCGCAAGGTGACCACATGGCAGATCGTTCTGTTCGGTCTGACCGGAGGTCTCATCCCGTGCCCAGCCGCCATCACGGTTCTGCTTCTCTGCCTGCAGCTCAAGGAGTTCACGCTCGGCTTCGTGCTGGTCATGTGCTTTTCCATCGGCCTTGCAATCACGCTGGTGACCGTCGGGGCCGTTGCTGCGCTGAGCGTGCGTCACGCCACGTCGCGCTGGAGCTGGTTTTCGACAGTTGCCCGTCGCGCGCCTTATGTCTCCAGCCTCCTCATCATCGCCGTCGGCCTCTATGTCGGCATCCACGGCTGGCAGGGACTGCCGGCGTAAGGGGCGTCGCGGATTGGGCGGGGCTTAGCTCCCCGCCGTCTCCACCCGGTTTCGGCCTGCAGCCTTGGCGTTGTAGAGGGCTTCGTCGGCGCGCTTGAAGAGGGCTTGCGAGGTTGTAACGAGGTCCTGGCCGGGGATGAGCGTGGCGAGGCCGACGCTGATCGTGGCGCGGTTGGAGGGTGGGTTTCTGCCGTGTTCCAAGCCGATCTCTTCGACGCCCACGCGGATGCTTTCGGCGATGGCATGCGCGGCCTTCGCGTCGGTTGCGGCGAGCAGCACCGCCACTTCCTCGCCACCATAGCGGGCGCAGACATCGCCGGGGCGGATGACGGTTGACCGTACCACCTGTGCGATCGCGCGCAGGCATTCGTCACCGGCCGCGTGGCCATAGGTGTCGTTGAAAAGCTTGAAACGGTCGGCGTCGATCATCAGCAGCGACAGCGGCGTCATCGAACGGTTCGCCGCAGTGACCATCGCCTCGAACCGGGCGTTGAAGAAACGCCGGTTGGCAAGCCGTGTCAGGTCGTCGGTATTGGCAAGAAGATCGAGCTCATCCTGTGCGCGCTTGTGGCGGCTGACATCGCGGGTGATCGCAACCACCCGCGGCGCCTGGGCCGGATGCGAAGCCGGCAGACGGCTCATCGCCGTTTCCAGCCATACTTCCTCGCCGTCGGGCTTGACGTGGCGAATCAGGAATTTCTCATGACCAGGCCCGCTGCCGAGACGCTCCGTTGCCTGGCGCACCAGGAATTCGGTATCTTCGGCCATGCCGGCAAAGATGCTGCGGCCGATCAGGTCCTCTGGCTCGAGCCCGAGGATGCCGATCGAGGAGGGCGAGACATATTCGCGGATGCCGTGTTCATCGAACCGGGTGATGAGGTCGCTGGAGGATTCAGCGAGCAGGCGGAACTCCGCTTCGCGCGCGGCGACCAGCGCTTCGCGCTCCTGGCGCAATTGCATCTGGCGGCGCCAGTAGACCGTGGCGAACCCGGCCGCGATGAGAAGGATCGCCGCATAGATCCAGCGCGTCCTCGCGGTCGACGCCCAGGAGATCAGCACCTGCCATTCCGATGCGGCCGCGAGCGCCACCAGGCCGGTCAGCTGGCTCTGGTGAAAGCCACCCGCCCGCGCCGTCTGGTCGATCGGTGACTGGTAATGAAAGGCGCCGACGCGGGTCTGGCGGACATGGGCAAACAGGTCGCTCTTGGACATGTCCTGGCCGAGAATGCTGTCGGCCATGGGCGCGCGGGCGAGAACCACGCCATCTCCGCGAACGAGCAGGAAGGAGGCGTCGGACCCGATATCGTAGCGGCTGAAGAAATTGACGAAATGGTTGACCTTGATGGTGGAGACCACAACCCCGCCGAACGTGCCGTCCGGCAAAATCACCTTCTGCGAGATCGGCAGGACCCAGGTCTGGGTCAGCCGGCTGAGGATGGGCTTGCCAAGGACCGGGAGCGGGAAGGGGCTGGCCTTGTGGAACTTGAAATAGTCGCGGTCCTGGTAGGAGACCCCGGCGGGGCGTGTTGCCGACGAGGTCGCAACCATCTGGCCATCGGCATTGAGATAGGAGAGCGTATCGAGTGTGGGCGACGCACTGAGCTGGCGCTTCATCAGCGCGTCGATCGCCTGGGCGAGATCGGCCTCGCCGTCTTTCTCCTCGATCTTGGAGATCAGGCTTGCGAGCGGCAGCCGCGACATTTCCACCACGTCGTCGGCATGCTGGGTAATTGCTTCGGCCGTCTGTTCCAGTGCCGCTTCGACCCGTGCGACCTGTGTCTTCCAGTTGGAATATTCCGCCCAGCCGAAAAGTGCCAGAAACGCACCGAAGCCCAATACCGCCGCAGGTGTCGCCAGAGCTGGGCCAAGGCCGTGTCTGGTGCGGCGGCCTAGCCCTTTGCGGTTCTCGGGGTCTGCCCCGCGAGACGATGGGGAAAACGGCATGCGCAGAAACTTCCGAAAATAGTCAAAACACGAAACTGCAACCCGGCTGATTTACGTCGCGCACGACGTCATTGGCAGGACCACGGGCAAAGAGCCGACAAGTCCCGTCTAATACAGTAAAGTTAAGCGAACCTCTCGCAACGGGAGCCTAATCCTGCCGTGATGATGGCCGGGACAGTGGTCGAAATCCCTGAAGAGCAAGTTCCAAAGAAAAAGGCCACCGCGCGAGCGGCAGCCTTCTCCTTATACAATCAGATGCTTGACGCGATCAGAACTTCACGCCGAGGCCAACCTGCACGACGTGCTGGTTGAAGTCGACATCAGCGCCGGCGAGGTTGCCGTTGCCGTAGTCGTTGTAGCGATACTCGACGCGGCCGAACAGGTTGTCGGTGAATGCGTGATCGACGCCAGCGCCGATGGTCCAGCCGTGCAGCGTGTCGTCGTCGTCGCCAACCGGCGTGTCGACTTCAACATTGGTGGCTGTCCAGCCGCCTGCTGCGTAGATCAGGGTGCGGTCCATGGCGTAACCGAGACGCGCACGGGCCGAACCGGAGAAGCCGCTTTCGGCATCGACGCCAGCGGCGACATCGTCGTTGTTCCAGTCGTAGTTGACGTCGCCTTCAACACCGGCAACGAAACCGTTGGAGAACTGCCAGTTGTAGCCGACGAAGCCACCCATGCGGGCGCCGTCGAAGTTCTGGGAACCAGCGCCTTCGATATCAGCATCGCCCCAGCCGTATCCGCCGTGGATACCGAGGTAAGGACCGGACCAGGAAAATGCCGGAGCTGTTTCGTAGGCGACTGGCGCGCTCGGAATGGTCTCAACCGCATCGGCGGCGAGAGCTGCGGACGAGAGGCCGGCTGCAAGAGCTGCGGCGAGAACGAGTGTGTTCCTCATGATGATTTCTCCGTGTTTTCAACGACTGCTTGTTATGAGGATCAATGTAGTGCGTTCGGCTTGGAAAGCTGTAGCTAAAATGTCACGCGCGCCAAAATCGATCCTTGACCGTTGACCGGGGGACTTTGCGCCGCCACTGCTGCGGTCGGGAAAGCCTTGCGGATGAACCGAGGAGCATGCCGTGCTGACAAGAACAGACACCGGATGGAAAACGCTTTTGTCCGGCCGGAACGGCCTGATGCTGGGGCTGATTTCCGCCGGGATCGGGTTGCATGCCTTCAACCAGTTCGCGATTGTTGCCGCCATGCCGCTGGCCGCCGCCGAACTTGGCGGGCGCGACTGGTTCAGCTGGGTCTACAGCCTCTATTTCATCGGTTCGATCGCCGGCGGCACCAGTGCTGCCTATCTCCGCGATCGGTTGGGTGTGAAATCCAGCCTGTTCTGGTCCATGGCGCTGTTTTCGCTGGGCGGTCTGATGGCGGTTCTGGCACCGAGCTTTTTCTTTATCGTTGCGGGCAGACTGTTGCAGGGGATTGCCGACGGTCTGATCGTGGCAATCTGCTACAGCCTCATCCCGGCCAATTTCTCGTCCGCGGTGACGGCGAAGGTATTTGCGGTGGAGGCAACCGTCTGGGCGGTCGCGGCTCTGCTCGGGCCGCTGATCGGGGGGCTGCTCGCAGAGGCGTTTTCGTGGCATGCCGCGTTTCTGGCGGTGACGCCGTTTCTCATCCTGCTTGGTCTTTTCACGCTGTTGACGACGCCCGAGACCGGCAGCGCGGCAAAGGCCGCGTTTGCGCCTCTGGCCGTAGCGCTCTGCGTGACTGCGTCCTTCATTTTCGCACTGTCGTCCGCAACGGGGGTGATCGGCTGGCAGGTCGCCTGTCTGGTGCTGGGATCACTGGCGCTGTCGCTGACCGTGACGACGGATGGAAAGCTCGGGCCGCGGTTGTTTCCGGCTGGCGCTTTCAGGCTGGGATCGGTGCTTGGCCACGGGTTCTGGATGCTGTTCCTGATGTCGGCGGGCCATGCGTCTGGTGCCACCTATCTCGCTCTGATCATCCGCGACGTCTGGGGCATCGGACCGGCGGCGGTCGGCTATATCGTGGTGGCGATGGCACTGACCTGGAGCGCGGTCGCGATGGCCTCCAGCCGGATCAAGTCTCTGAAGGGACGACACTTTGCGATGCGGGCCGGGCCGCTGTTCCAGCTCGCGGGCTTCCTGATGATCGCGATATCGATCGACGTCCGGGAGATCCTGCTCGTGGTCCTGAGCCAGATGGCGATCGGCACCGGTTTCGGTCTGTCGTGGGCGGCGATCAACCAGGCCTCGATGGAGGCCGCCGGCGACGAGGAGCGTGACCGGGCTAGCGCGCTTTTGCCGACCATGTCGACGGCCGGCTACGCCGTCGGATCGGCGCTTGCCGGCATGATCGCGGCAGCGACCGGGCTGACACGGCAGTTGTCGCAAGGCGATCCCGGGCAGGTCGCCTACTGGCTTTACGGGACGTCCGCAGCCGCGGCGCTGGTGACGTTTCTGCTCGGGTTCGGGGTGCGGTTGAAGGCGGGCAATAAGGGCTGATCTTGCTTGTTCCGCAGGCGCGAGACCCCATATTGGGGATACGCCACAGACCAGACTCAAGCACATACCCGAGACCAAGCCCCTGAAAGGGCCGAAGGAGAGATCCCGTGTTCCAGTTCGACAATTCCTATGCCCGCCTGCCGGATCGGTTCTTCGCTTCCGTCTACCCGGAGCCGGTGGAGGGGCCGAAGCTTCTGAGGTTCAACCAGAAGCTGGCAGCGGAACTGGGCGTCGAGGCGGATCTTTCGGATCCTGATCGTCTGGCATCCGTGCTTTCCGGCAATGTCGTGCCGCAGGGGGCATCGCCTCTCGCCATGGCCTATGCTGGGCACCAGTTCGGCAATTTTGTACCGCAGCTCGGCGATGGGCGGGCGATCCTGATCGGCGAGGTCATGGACCGTGCCGGACAGCGCCGCGACATCCAGTGGAAGGGCGCGGGGCCGACGCCGTTTTCGCGCCGTGGTGACGGGCGGGCAGCGCTTGGGCCGGTCATCCGCGAATATGTCGTGTCCGAGGCCATGCATGCGCTGGGCATACCGGCGACGCGGGCCCTGGCGGCGGTTTCGACCGGTGAGCTCGTTCAGCGCGAGCAGGAGCAGCAGGGCGCAGTGTTCGTGCGGGTCGCGGCAAGCCATGTGCGAGTGGGCACGTTCCAGTTCTTTGCCGCCCGCGGCGATACCGAGGGCGTGCGGACGCTGGCGAACTACGTGATCGAGCGGCATTACCCTGACCTGATGGGGGCGCAGAACCCGTATCTGGCGCTGTTGCAGGCCGTGGCGGACCGGCAGGCGGTGCTGATTGCCCGCTGGCTCGGCGTCGGTTTCATCCATGGTGTGATGAACACCGACAACATGACGATTTCAGGCGAGACGATCGATTTCGGTCCTTGCGCCTTTCTCGACGAATACAACCCGATGAAGGTGTTTTCCTCGATTGATCGGCAGGGACGCTACGCCTATCGCAACCAGCCGGGCATCGGCCAGTGGAACATCGCAAGGCTTGCCGAGGCGCTGGTGCCGCTGATCGATGCCGACGAAGAAAAGGCGGTGGGAGCCGCCAATTCTGTCCTGAAGGCATTCGGCGACACGTTCCAGGCGCACTGGATCGAGGTGTTCCGCGCAAAGCTCGGTCTGGTCACCGCGCGCGACGGTGATGGCGATCTCGTGCAGGGACTGCTTTCTGCGATGGAGGAAAACGAAGCGGATTTCACGCGGACGTTCCGAGCGCTCTGCAACGCCGCGGAAGGACACGACGACGACCTGCTCGCCTGTTTCGCGGATCCGGCCAAGCTGCGGGAATGGTTGCCGAAATGGAACGAGCGCCTGGCCGAGGAAGGCCGCAGCCCGGCGGACGTGGCAACAGAGATGCGCGGCGTCAATCCGTGGCTGATCGCCCGCAACCACCGGATCGAGGAAGCCATCGCGGCTGCCAATTACGGTGATTTCAGCTTCTTTGAAAAGCTGGTGGAGGCGCTCGAAAAACCGTTCGAAGAGCGGCCGGAATTTGCCGACTACGCGATTGCGCCGACGGCGGAACAGAAGGTTGCGCGCACCTTCTGCGGGACGTGAGCGAGAAGCTGCTCTGGTAAAATTTTCGAGATAGGAATTTAATCCTTGACGGCGTGACGGTTGTCGGGTAGTGTTTAGGCATAGTCGAAGAGTTGCGTCGGGAGAGGCTTCACGCCCCGACCGCCGCAAGGCTTCCAGTCAGGGCTCGGATTGACCTCCGGGCCCTCTTTTTTTCCAGGACATCGATATCGAAACCGAACGTGCGACGGCAAGCCGGCGCGGCGGGTTTTCGGCTGTGGAGATCTGCCATGAACCGTTCCGATACTCTCGCCGGTCTTGATCCAGACCTGTTCGGCCTGTGGACGGACGAACCGCTTTACGACGCGGATGACGACGTGACGCAGGATGCCGAACTGGAAGAGACGGTTCGAAACGTTCTGCTGGAGATCAAGTCTGCGGAAACCGAGCTGAAGCCCGCAGATGAACTGCGGCAGCTTCTGAACGAGATGACGGCGGAGATGCGCCAGCAGTTCGCCACGTTCCGCAAGATGCGGGAAGCGGCGTCCGGGCTGTTGTCCAGCGAGGCCGACGACGCGGTGTCAGCTGACGGCAACGAGGCGGCGCAGAAACTGGCGCGAGCCGATGTGAAGGCGGCGACCGATGCGATGAGCCTGATCATGCGCACGCTGGAAAAGGTCGATGCGCTGCAGCGTCAGCTGTCCCGCGACCGGCAGGTGGAGGCCGACCGGCTGGCCGATGCCGGCGGATACGAAGAGGCGAAGGCCCGCTTCGTCCGGATGATCGAGGATCGCGCCAATGAAACAGCCTTTGGGTATTTCGAAGCCTGGAAACGCGATGGCCCACCGGGATGGGTGGCGCAAAGGCTTCCAGCCGGAGGAACCCAGCCAGCGCAAGATGCGGCGGGCCGCAGAGAAGATCACGGGTGAGGCAGTGAACGCATCCGGGTCATTCAGGGCGAGCATGTCTGGCATCGCTGATGTCAGGGAGAAGAGTGCACGGGATCTGGAGGCCGGAATGGTTTTGGCCGGTGCGATGGGCGTGCCCCGCGCTCCGGACTCGGTGCCGGCGGAGAGCTGTGACGAGCCTGGTCCGGGAGAGAACGCGTTTGACGGGTTTGTGGCCGGTCTCGACCGGGATTGGGCGTTTACGGCGCTTCCCGGACAGAGGCCGCCAGAGGGCGACTGGCGGACGTGGCTGATCATGGGCGGGCGCGGATCCGGCAAGACGCGGGCGGGCGCCGAATGGGTGCATGCGCTGGCGTGTGCGGCTGGAGAGCGGTCCGATCTTCGCATCGCGCTCGTGGCGGAAACGCTGGGCGATGCCCGCGAGGTGATGGTGGATGGTGTCTCCGGCATCTGCCGGATTGCGGCACGGCACTGGCCGGAATTCGAGATTTCACGCAAACGGCTGGTCTGGCCGAACGGCACGGTGGCGCAGATCTTTTCCTCCGAAGATCCGGAAGCGCTGCGCGGGCCGCAGTTTCACTACGCCTGGTGCGATGAGATCGGCAAATGGAAGCATGGGCAGGAAACGTTCGACATGCTGCAGTTTGGCCTGCGGCTGGGACGCGATCCGCGCCAGCTGGTGACGACGACGCCGCGACCGGTGCCGGTGCTGAAGCAGCTGATCGCCGACCCTGGCACGCGGCTGATCAAGATTTCCACCGCCGGTAACGCCGGCAATCTGGCGCCGGGCTTTATCGCGGCGCTGGAGCGACGCTATGGCGGCACGCGGCTCGGGCGCCAGGAACTCGGCGGCGAGTTGATCGAGGATCGCGACGATGCGCTGTGGAAGCGTGCCGACCTCGAAGCCTGCGTGACGCGGTTTACTGGGGTTTTGCGGCGCATCGTGGTGGCGGTCGATCCGCCCTCGGGATCGGGCGAGAACTCCTGCTGCGGCATTGTCGTGGCGGGTGTCGAGGCAAGCGAAGGTTCGCCTGGCCGGGCGGTGGTGCTGGCCGACTGTTCGGTGACCGGCCATACGCCGGGCGGCTGGGCCAAGGCCGTGGTGAAGGCCTATGCGCGGTTTTCGGCCGACCGGGTCGTGGCTGAGGGCAACCAGGGCGGCGACATGGTGCCGGCGATGCTCAAAAGCATCGACGCCAACCTGCCGGTGACGGTGGTGCATGCATCCCGCGGAAAGTTTGCCCGCGCAGAACCGGTCGCAGCCCTCTACGAGCAGGGACGGGTGGTGCATGCGGGACGGTTTGCGGAGCTGGAGGACCAGATGTGCGATTTCGGTCCCAACGGACTGTCATCGGGACGCTCGCCGGACCGGCTGGATGCGCTGGTCTGGGCGCTGACGGCGCTTGTTTTGGACGGCCAGGGCGAGCCGCGCGTCAGGGGGATTTGAGCCTAGGCCCGGTGTGGCGCTTCTGGTGAACCGCGCAAC
Organism: Rhizobium sp. Leaf306; assembly: GCF_001423425.1. GTDB lineage: Bacteria > Pseudomonadota > Alphaproteobacteria > Rhizobiales > Rhizobiaceae > Neorhizobium > Neorhizobium soli. The sequence goes on along the minus strand of NZ_LMNX01000001.1, from coordinate 365,759 downwards.
GAAAAGCGGCCCGGACAGGGCCGCTCAAGCGTTCTATATCTGACAGTTGGCTACTGCCAAAAGTTGCAATTCAGCTTTTAGCCGGCACAGCCGGAGCGCTGTCGCGCATCTGCTTCCATTCGGATTCCATGCGCTCTAGGACGTGCTGCGGCACCGATTTCGTGGCGGCTGTCTGGGCGGTCTGCTGCATCATCATGATCTCCGGATTGTGCGCTGCACCATCATGGTGGTGCGCCCCTATGAACGTCGCATGGTTGGATTGGTTCCACATCCTTACTCCGAAGTAAATCGTCACTAACAGACTAAAACGATTTAGTTTTTTCTAAACCGATTGAAACCTTCGAACGCGGTAAAGGGGTAGGATTAACATGGGATACGAGCGCAGTTTTTTCTTCGATCACGTGCGCAGGAACCCGTTCAGCGGGCGGTTGGCAAGTGGTCAGGTGGCCGGGTTGGCTGCTGTTTTGGAGGCATGGGAGGCGCGCAACCCCATCGAAGGCCCCGCGGCGCTTGCCTATGCGCTGGCGACCGCGTTTCACGAGACGGCAGCGACGATGCAGCCGGTGCGCGAAACGCTGGCCAAGACCGATCAGCTTGCGGTGGTGCGGCTGGAAAGCGCTTACAGCGCCGGCCGGCTGCGGACGGTGAAGACGCCGTACTGGCGTTACGATGCCGATGGCCGCACCTGGCTGGGGCGCGGGCTCGTGCAACTGACCCACAGGCGCAACTACCAGAAAATGTCGGCGCTGACAGGGATCGATCTGGTCACGGCACCTCATCGCGCCATGGAGATGGATGTGGCAGTAAAAATCCTGATCGAGGGCATGCGGGCCGGCAGTTTCACCGGCCGCAAGCTCGGCGATTATTTCGGCCCTGGGAAATCGGACTGGGTCGGAGCGCGAAAAATCATCAATGGCAATGACCGGGCGGCGCAGGTGGCGGGGTACGCGAAAGCGTTCGCGGCAGCGCTGCGGGACGATGCGGCGATGGCGGCCTGAACGTCTTCAGAGGGAATTGATCCCGGATCGAGTGAAGGATGAAACGATGAGATTTCCATTCCGGCTTCCTGGGCTTTCCCGCATCGCGCCGCCTCAGGAAACCAAGGCGACGTCGGGGCTATCGTCGGGCTTTGCGATCGTATCTGGCGATGGCGCGGCGCACTGGTCCGGGCGGTCCTATGCGGCTCTGGCAAAGGCCGGGTTCATGAAGAACCCGATCGCCTATCGGGCCATGCGGATGGTGGCCGAAGCTGCCGCCGCCGTGCCGTGGCTCGCCTATCGGGGGACGAGCGAGGCAGCCGATCATCCGGCGCTGGCGCTTCTGGCACGTCCGAACGGCCGCCAGAGCGGGCCGGATTTCTTCGAGGCGCTGTACGGGCATCTGCTTTTGTCCGGCAATGCCTATGTGGAGCCGCTGGCGCTTGGCGGCGACCTGCGGGAACTGCATTTGCTGCGGCCGGACCGGGTGAGCGTCGTCGAGGGGCGCGACGGCTGGATTGCGGCCTATGATTATCGCGCCGGGCAGGTGACACGGCGGCTTGCCGTCGATCGTGACGGGCCGGGGCTGCTGCACCTGAAGCTGTTTCATCCGCTCGACGACCATTGCGGCCTGTCGCCGCTGGTGGCGGCAGGTGCGGCGCTTGACCTTTCCAATGCGGCGGCGGGCTGGAACAAGGCGCTGCTCGACAATTCCGCAAGACCGTCCGGCGCGCTGGTCTACCAGCCGAAGGATGGCGGCAATCTTTCCGCGGATCAGTATCAGCGGCTGAAGGACGAACTGGAGGCGGGCTATTCGGGTGCGGTCAATGCCGGCCGGCCGCTGCTTCTGGAAGGCGGGCTGGACTGGAAGGCGATGGGGCTTTCGCCGAAGGACATGGATTTCATCGAGGCAAAGAACGGTGCTGCCCGCGACATTGCGCTGGCGCTCGGCGTGCCGCCGATGCTGATCGGCATCCCCGGCGACAACACCTATGCCAATTACCAGGAGGCGAACCGCGCCTTCTACCGGCTCACGGTGCTGCCGCTGATTGCCCGCACGGCGGCTAGCTTTTCCGCGTGGCTTTCGGACGCTTTCGGGGAGGGGTTGCGGCTGGAACCGGATCTCGACCGGGTGGCAGGTCTCTCGGCCGAGCGTGAGGCGCTGTGGGCGCGGATCGGTGCTGCAGGCTTCCTGACGGAGGACGAAAAGCGCGAGGCGGTGGGTTATTCGGCGTGATTGCGCGATCGCGGCACAGGGTGTAATTTGTAATACGGTGTATTACAGATGGAGATCGTCATGGCAGACGCCAAATCCGAAAAGCCCGTTCTCTCGGACCCGATCACCTTGCGCGTGCCGCAGGACATTCTCGACGATATCGAGAAGATCGCCGAGACATCCGATCGCAGCAGAAGCTGGGTGATTGTCCGGGCGTTGAAATATTATCTGATGGCGGAGGGGAATGACATCCTGCAGATCCGCAAGGGCGAGGAACAAATTGCGCGCGGCGAATTCGTCGATGCGGAGGAGTTCTTCGCGGAGGTGCTCGACGAGAAGAAGAGCGACGCCGCCTGATGCGGATCAGGCTCTCCAAGGATGCGGCGCTCTTTCTGAGAAGCGAGCAGCGGTATCTGGAGCGTTTCAATCCGCGCGCCGCCGAAGCGGTGCTGCGGCAGTTGAGGGGATCGATGCGGCTCTTGCTGGACTATCCGCAAGCCGGGAGCCCGATTGAGGCGCTGGAAGGCCGGCGCCGTTTCGTGTCCGGCGAGTATGTCATCGACTACAGGATGGAGAAGGGGATCGTCTCCGTTTCCCACATTCGACACGGCCGTCAGCTGCCGCCCGGTCTTTTAGCGGACGCACCGGCAGACGACGGAAACTGAGAGGCTCAACTTCTCAAACCCCTGACTCAACTCGTCAACGCTGTCTCTCAAGCGATTCAGGGGGTTGATAAAAAGCGGCCGGCCTCATGTGGCGCGTGAACACGTGCGCGAGGCCTTGGCGGTTGCGGATGGAGATCCGCTTTCCGGCTGACACTCTCAACATAACCGAGAAAGTTTAACGATGGCTGACCTTGGGCATGATCCGGGAACGCTTGGCGTGTGGGCTGCGCGGACCGCAGGTGCGGTGGCGGGTGCGGGCGTTTCGCTGGTCTATCTCCTGCCGAAAAGCGGGCACGAGGCGGCGAGCCGGTTTCTGACCGGCGTGGCCTGCGGGCTGATCTTCGGCGGGCCGGCCGGTCTGTGGCTGATGGCACGGTTGGGGATCAGCGGTGAACTTCCCGAGCCGGAGACCTTGCTGGCGGGATCGGCTGCCGCCAGCCTTTCGGCTTGGTGGGTGCTGGGCGCGCTGTCGCGCTTGGCCGAGCGATACGGGCGACGCAGGGAGTAAGGCGCTCCCGACGACGAACCTCCTTCCGCCTTGGGCGGATGGGTTCGACAGGTTCAATGACATTGCAGGAGATTCCGATGCACGCTGACCGCGGGCAATGCCCGCCCATGCGCCCGAATGTGCGCAAATTCGCCAATCTGGAACTGGCCGGCATTGCCGGCGACGGCACGTTTTCCGGTTATGCCAGCGTGTTCGGCGAGGTCGATCTCGGTCGCGACCGGATCGAACGGGGGGCGTTTCTCTCCTCGCTTGTCGAACGCGGCGCGCCGGGGGTGCGCATGCTTTACCAGCACGACCCGAATGAGCCGATCGGCGCCTGGAAGACGATCCGCGAGGATGGTCGCGGCCTGTTCGTCGAGGGCGTGCTGTCGCCCGGCGTCGCCCGATCGCGGGAAGTGCTGGCGCTGATGAAATCCGGTGCGCTGGACGGGCTCTCGATCGGCTTTCGAACCGTTCGGGCGCGCACCGACGCCAAGACGGGGGTGCGGCGCATTCTCGAGGCGGATCTTTGGGAAATCTCCGTCGTGACCTTTCCGATGCTGCCATCGGCCAGGGTTTCCGACGTCAAGCATCAGCGGTTCTTCCGCGACCGCGAGACGGAGCTCGTTCGCCAGATGCGGCGGGCGGCGAAGATGATGTGGAGATCGTCGTTCAGGCAGAACAAGGCTTAACAGAGAAGGACAGGACATGATGACGGGACAGGGACATGTAACTGGAAATGCCGCCGTGGCGCCGGAAGTGAAAGCCGTGCCGGAAACGGTGACGGCCGCGCTCGATGAATTCATGGAAGCGTTCGAGGCGTTCAAGGACGTCAACGACCGAAGAATCGGCGAGATCGAGCAGAAGCTGACCGCCGACGTGGTGACCCGCGACAAGGTGGACCGCATCAACCGGGCCATGGACGACCAGAAGCGGGTGCTGGACCAGCTGGCGCTGAAGAAGGCGCGACCGCCGCTCGGTGGCCGGGGTGGCTATGGCCAGAGCGGCGATCTTTCGCCCGAAGCGATGGAGCACAAGGCGGGGTTCGACGCCTATATCCGTCGCGGCGAGGATTCAGGGCTGCGCGAGCTGGAGGCGAAGGCGTTCTCAGTCGGGGTCGGCGCCGATGGCGGCTATCTGGTGCCGCCGGAGACCGACACGGAAATCGGCCGCCGCGTGTCCGTCGTATCGCCAATGCGGGCGCTGTCGACCGTGCGCACCGTCTCGACCTCGGTTCTGAAGAAACCGTTCTCGACGACGGGGCTGACCACCGGCTGGGTGGCGGAAACGGCGGCGCGGCCGCAGACCAACACTCCGCTTCTGGCCGAACTCGCCTTCCCGACGATGGAACTCTACGCCATGCCGGCCGCCACGCAGGCGCTGCTCGACGACGCGGCTGTCGACATGGAGGCCTGGATTGCCGGCGAGGTGGATATCGTCTTTGCCGAGCAGGAGGGCGATGCCTTCGTGCGCGGTGACGGGACAAACAAGCCGAAGGGTTTTCTCGCCTATACGGCTGTTGCCGATGCGAGCTGGGCCTGGGGCAGTCTCGGCTATATCGCAACCGGTGTTGCCGGCGGCTGGAAGGCGACCAATCCCTCCGACACGCTGATCGAGGTGATCTACGCGCTCAAGGCCGGTCACCGCCAGAACGGCACGTTCATGATGAACCGCAAGGTGCAGGCCGATATCCGCAAGTTCAAGGATGTCGACGGCAACTACCTGTGGCGGCCGCCGGCAAGTGCGGGGCAGCCAGCCTCGCTGATGGGCTTTCCGATCGCAGAAGCCGAGGAAATGCCCGACATTGCCGCAAGCTCGACCTCGCTTGCGTTCGGAGACTTCCGGTCGGGCTATCTCGTGGTCGATCGGGCGGGTGTGCGCATCCTGCGCGATCCGTATTCCGCCAAGCCCTATGTGCTGTTCTACACCACCAAGCGGGTCGGCGGCGGGGTGCAGAATTTCGAGGCGATCAAGCTGGTGCGGTTCGCCGTGAGCTGATCGGCCAAGCGCACCGACGCTTGCCGGAACTGCCCGTCATCCGGCCATCCCCACCGTCTTCCCGCAGCGGCGGGGAGAGGGTGGGGCAGGGCCGGATATCATCTTCGACGAGGATCCCCATGACCTATGCCCAGACCAATCCGCCCCTGGCGGAACCGCTGACGCTTGCCGAGGCGAAGGCGCATCTGCGCCTTGACGGCGCCGATGAGGACGCGCTGATCGGATCGCTGATTTCCACCGCACGCGAGCATCTGGAGCGCGAGACGGGCCTCTGCCTGATGGCGCAGACGTGGCGTCTCTATCTCGACCGCTGGCCGGGCGACGGCGTGATCCGCATCCTCAAGTCTCCGGTGCAAGCGATTCAGACTGTTACGGTTTACGACGCTGCAGGCACTGCGGTTCATGTGTCGCTTGAAGACCATCTGCTCGACGGCAAGGGGCGACCAGCGCGACTGTGGCTGCGCTCGACGATCGCTCCCGGCCAGGTGCTGAACGGGATCGAGATCGATTTTATTGCCGGCTGTGGCGAGGCCGGGACCGATGTGCCGGATACGCTGAAGCGGGCGATGCTGATCCATATCGGCCATATGTTCGCCTTCCGCGGCGTGCTGTCGCCCGACCAGCAGCCCGCCGGGATTCCCGATGGCTACGAGCGGCTGATCGCGCCCTTTCGCATGCGGAGGCTGTGATGGTGGTGTTTCTCGATCCGGGCCAGATGACTGCCCGGCTGGAGCTGGAAGCGCCGGTTACCGTATCCGACGGTCAGGGTGGTGCGAGTGTGACCTGGCAATCGGTGGCGGCCGTTTGGGCGAAGATCGAGCCGGTCTCGTTCGTGGTGACGGAAGCGGCAAGCGCGGAAGTCGGCACGGTCAGTCACCGGATCTGGATCCGGTTTCGAAGCGATGTCGCAGCCGGCCAGAGGCTGACCAAGGGCGCGCGGATCTTCCTGCTGAAACTGGTGCGCGACCCTGACGAGACCGGTCGCTATCTGGTCTGCCAGTGCGAGGAGCAGGCACCATGACATCAGCCTCCAACGCGTTGATGAAGGCGGTTCATGCGCGGCTGACCGGCGACGCCGCATTGACGGCGCTGGTCGGCCAGGGCGGTGTCCACGACCGGCTGATGCCGAAGTCGAAGCTGCCGGCGATCGCCTTCGGAGAGTGGGAGACGCGCGATTATTCGACCGGTACGGAACCGGGCGAGGCGCATAGCCTGACGATCACGGTGTGGTCGCAGGCAGAAGGGCGAAGGCAGGCGCAGGAGATCGCAAGCCGGGTGGATACGCTGCTGCACGATGCGGCGCTGACGCTGGAAGGGTTTGTGCTGGTGAGCCTGTTGCGGACGGGATCGCGCACCAGACGCGAGCCGAACACGCGGTATCTTCAGGTCGAGCTGCGTTACCGTGCGGTGACCGAGTGAGATGCCGCAAGCCGGTTACTCTGCCGCACGAGATGCATGAGGAAGAGGATGCCGGTGAGGGCCGAGCCGGCCAGAAGAACGGTGACGACGAGAACCGTCAGCGCGCCCGAACGATCGAGAAGTGCTGTGAACACGACGGGAGCGAGCGCATTGGCAAGGTTCTGCGGCATGGACAGCCGTGCGGCCTGGCGGCCGTAGTCGCGCGGTGAAAACAGGGCGAGCGGCAGCAGCGCCTTTGCGACCTGCAGGACTGCCGAGCCGATGCCGTAAAGCCCGATGAAAATCCAGAGCGTTGCCGTCGACGACGGCAGGACGATGAGGCTGAGAAAGCCGAGGATCATGAAGCTATTGCCGGTCACTGCCGTGATGAACGGATTGCCGCGCTTGCCGAGCAGCATATCGAAGGCACGCGCCGAAATGCCGATGACGCCACGCGCTGCGGCAAGCTGCAGGGCGAATTCAGGCGTCGCACCGGATTGCCGCAACAGTTCCAGAAGCGACGGCGACACGCCGTAGGATGCGAAGGAGGCAATGGTGGTGGCGGTGGCGACCAGAAGGAAGGCGAGCTTGCCTTGCCGGGCGGTAAAGGCGACCGGCGGCGCATCGACGCCGGCATCGGCCGTATCCCAGGCGATCGGCTTCGGCAGCGCGAAGAGATAGAGCGGCACGCAGACGAACAGATGCAGGAACGCGCAGACCATCAGCGTGGTGCGCCAGCCGATGAGATCGTTGCCGAGACTGAGCAGCGGCCAGAAGATGGTGGCGGAGAGGCCCGTAAACAGCATCAGGATGGTGATGCTGCGACGACCCTTCGTGCCTTCACGCTCGACCACCGCGGCATAGGCCGGCGCTGACAGGCAGAAGGCGCCGCCGGCACCGAGCAGGATCCAGGCGACCGCATAGAGCGGCAGGCCGTTCGCAAGCGACAGCACGAGCAACCCGACGCAGAAGAATACGGAACCGGCGGCCAGAACCTTTGCTGCCCCATGGCGCCCGAGCAGCCGTCCCACGAGCGGACCACAAAACGCGCTGGCGAGCATCATCACCGACAGTCCGGCAAACACCATTTCGTTGGCAAGGCCGAGATCGGGCGCGATGGAGCGACCGAGAACGCCGAGGCTTTCGAACGTGGTGCCCCAGCCGATGAGTTGCGTGATGGCGAGAACGCCAATGGTCCGGGCAGACCAGAGGGGGGACTTGGTCAATGCGATATCGCGATGGGGAGCGGGCGAGGAAATGTGTCCCGCGGCTGTAGCAGGTCGGCACGCAACCCGAAAGCATCAATACTTCAAAGCGGTTGGAAAAGGATCGGGACATGGTGGCACAGAAGGGCAAGGACCTTCTCCTGAAGGTGGACAATAGCGGAACGTTTCTGACCGTGGCGGGACTGCGCTCCCGGCGGATCGCCTTCAACGCCGAAACGGTCGACATTACCGATGCCGAAAGCAGCGGGCGCTGGCGCGAACTTCTGGGCGGGGCGGGGGTGCAGCGGGCATCGCTGAGCGGTTCGGGGATCTTCAAGGACGGCACGAGCGACGCGCTGGTGCGCAGCACGTTCTTTGCCGGCACGATCCTGTCCTGGCAGATCATCATCCCCAGTTTCGCGACACTGGCGGGTGCGTTCCAGGTGACGGCGCTCGAATATTCCGGCGAGCACAATGGCGAAATCCGGTTCGAGATTGCGCTCGAATCCGCCGGCGTCGTGAGTTTCACAGCATTGTAGGAGCATGAAAGGGGGATTTCATGGGCATGCATGGACGGGCCAACCGCCGACGCGGCGAGGTGGAGGCCGAAATGGACGGCGAGCGGCGCATCCTGTGTCTGACGCTCGGCGCGCTAGCAGAACTGGAAACGGCCTTTGCGGCGAGCGATCTGACGGAGCTCGCGGGACGGTTTTCCTCCGGCCGGATGAAGGCAGCCGACATGATCCGCATCATCGGGGCGGGCCTTCGCGGCGGCGGCAACCTGATTACCGACGACGAGGCGGCGGCGATGAGCGTCGATGGCGGGATACTCTCCTGCGCGCGGATCGTTGGCGAGTTGCTGAGTGCTGCATTCGGCACGGATGAGGGGACATCCCCCGCAAACCCCTGATAGCCGCAGCGGGCGGGAAGGCGCAGAGGTTTGAGCCTTTTCCATGGGATGCGGCAATGCATGCCGGTCTCTGCCTGCTGCGGCTTCCCGCACCGCAATTCTGGGCGCTGACGCCACGGGAGCTGTTTGCCGCGACCGGTGGTCTGGTGAAACGCGCGACGTCGATCGAGCGTGCCGGGCTGGAGACGCTGATGCGGGCTTTTCCGGATGGAGCGTGACGGTGCAAGCCGGCGGATCGGCGAAATTCTGAACAGGAGTTGAGGCCATGGATCCAGATGATGAGACGTTCGGTGCGGCCGTGACGGGGGCTGAAGCCTTGTCCGGCGTGATGGCGGATCTTGAGGCGCGTTCGGACCGGTTCGGCCGGGCTTTGGCCAGTGCGCTGAGCACGGCGACGACGAGTGGCAAGGGGCTGGACGACGTGCTGAAAGGCCTCGGCAACCGGCTGGCGGATATTTCGCTGTCAGCAGGGCTGAAGCCGCTGGAAAGTCTGCTGGGCAATGCGGTGAGCGGGCTGATCGGTTCGGTGACTCCGTTTGCCGATGGTGGCGTCGTACGGGCGCCGACTTTCTTTCCGATGGGCGGCGGGACCGGGCTGATGGGCGAGGCGGGGGCCGAGGCGATCCTGCCGCTTCGGCGCGGCGCGGATGGGGCGCTCGGCGTGGCGTCAGCTGGCGGCGGCGGGGGAGCGCAGGTGGTGTTCAACGTGACGGCGACCGATGCGGCGAGTTTTCGCAAAAGCGAGGGCCAGATTTCGGCCATGCTGGCACGCAGCGTTTCGCGCGGAAACAGAGGATTGTGAGGGGCATCGATGAGCGGATTTCATGAAGTGCGCTTTCCCCTGCGGGTGGCGCTTGGCGCCTCCGGCGGGCCTGTGCGCCGGACCGATATCGTCAACCTGTCCAATGGCCGCGAAAGCCGCAACCAGCGCTGGCGGGATTCGCGGCGAAGCTATGAGGCCGGATCCGGGGTGAAATCGGTTGCCGATCTCTATGCGGTTCTGAAATTCTTCGAGGCACGCGGCGGCCAGCTCTACGGGTTTCGGTTTCGCGATCCCGTCGACTGGAAATCCTGCGGTCCGGGCCAGGCGATCTCGGCGAGCGATCAGCAGATCGGGGTCGGCGATGGGGCGACCTCTGCGTTTCCCCTGACGAAAACCTATGCGGATGCGGCTGGCGGCTGGGAGCGACGGATCACCAAGCCGGTGGCGGGAACGGTGGTCGTGTCGGTCGGTGGCGTGGCGAAGGCAGCGAGCTCGTTCAGTGTCGATACGACGACCGGCACCGTCACGTTTGCGGCAGGGCAGGTGCCGGCGGCCGGCCAGATCGTGCGGGCCGGGTTCGAATTCGACGTGGCCGTGCGCTTCGATACGGACCGGATCGAGATCAATCTGGCGCATTTCGATGCCGGGCGGATCCCGGCCATTCCATTGACGGAGGTGCTGGCATGAGGGCGATCCCGGCGGGTCTTGCCGCCCATCTGATCGGCGAGGCGACCACGATCTGCTATTGCTGGCGGGTGACGCGACGTGACGCGGTGGTGCTTGGGTTTACCGAGCATGATCGCGATCTCGTCTTCGCGGAGACGACGTTTCTGGCGGCGAGCGGTTTTGCGGCAAGCGAGGCGGAACAGGCGCTGGGCATGGCCGCCAGCGCGGAAGAGGTGGAAGGCGGCCTCTCGAGCGCTGCGATCGACGAGGCGGATCTCGCAAGCGGGCGCTATGACGGCGCGCGGGTTGAGCTGTTCGTGGTCAACTGGGCGGATTCGGCTCAGCATATGCTGCTGAATATCCGCGAGATCGGCGAAGTTTCCAGATCGGGCGGCGCCTTCAAGGCAGAGCTGCGCAGCCTTGCGCATCGGCTGGGCCAGCCACAGGGGCGGGTCTATGGCAGGCGCTGCGACGCGAGCCTTGGTGATAACAGCTGCCGGGTCGACCTCTCGGCCTGGCGCGGGAATGGCGTGGTGGATGCGGTGATCGATAAAAGCCGCATCGTCGTGTCGGGTCTGTCCGGTTTTGCGGAAGGATTTTTCGGCCGTGGCGTCGCACAATTTGCGGGCGGGGCGCAGGTGGATATCGAGGTTCACGAGCGACGCGCCGACGGCAAGGCGGGGCTGACATTCTGGTTGCCGCTGGAGCAGGCGGTCGTTCCCGGGCAGGCGGTGACGCTGACGGCCGGTTGCGACAAGACGGTTTCGACGTGCCGGGGGAGGTTTGCGAACCTTCTCAATTTCCGCGGCTTTCCGCATGTGCCGGGCTCCGATTTTGCCTATTCCTATGTGGATGGCGAGCGGCTGCATGATGGCGGAGCGCTGTTCGAATGAGTGCCGCCGGAGAGCGGATCGTCGCGGTGGCTGAGACCTGGATCGGCACGCCCTATCGGCATCAGGGGGCAACGCGCGGCATCGGCTGCGATTGCATCGGCCTGATCCGCGGCATCTGGCGGGAGCTTTATGGCGAAGAGCCGGAACCGGTGGCGCCCTATGCGCCCGACTGGGCGGAACGGGGCGGCGAGGACAGGCTGCTGGTGGCTGGCATCCGGTTGTTCGGACCAGCACTTGGCGTCGGGCAGATGCAGCCGGGCGATCTGCTGCTGTTTCGTTGGCGACCGGACACGATGGTGAAGCATGCGGGCATTCTGGCCGGGCCGTCCCATTTCATTCATGCCTACGAGCAGATGGCGGTGACGCGCTCGGTTCTCGTGCCCTCCTGGCGCCGCAAAATCGCTGCCGTGCACCGGTTTCCGACGGCAAGGGATGAGGGGCAGTCGCCGGCGAGCAAGTGAGCGGCAGCCACCTCCCTCCCACAATCCAATAACTTGACAATTTTAGCGCGCATCCAGTTCACGACTGGGTCGGCGTGAGGGGATTCCATGGCGACGATCCTGTTTCAGGCGGCGGGTGCGGCACTTGGTGGGGTGTTCGGTCCTGTCGGGGCGATCCTTGGGCGGGCGGCGGGGGCGTTGGCGGGGAGCGTTGTTGATCGGGCGTTGCTCGGCGGTTCCTCGACCGTCTCGGGAGCAAGACTTGCGACGGCGCGCATTCCGGGGGCGGACGAAGGGGCGCCGGTCAGCCGGGTTTATGGGACCGCGAGGATCGGGGGCACGCTGATCTGGGCGACGCGGTTCGAGGAGGAGGCGACGCGGGAGCGGACCGGCGCCAAGGCGACGGGCGGGTCTCAGACGGAAACGTTTCAGTATTTCGCCAACTTCGCCGTCGGGCTCTGCGAGGGGCCGATCGCCTGCGTGCGGCGGGTGTGGGCCGATGGTCAGGAAATGGACCTGACGGCGATCGAGATGCGCGAGCATGTGGGCGACGAGATGCAGTTGCCGGATCCGCTGATCGAGGCGAAGCAGGGCGAAGGCAAGGCGCCGGCCTATCGTGGGCTTGCCTATGTCGTGTTCGACCGGTTGCCGCTGGAAGCGTTTGGCAACCGCATTCCGCTGCTGCAGTTCGAGGTGGTGCGGCCGGTCGGGACGCTGGAGCGGCAGATCCGGGCGGTGACGATCATTCCCGGCGCCACCGAGCATGGCTATCACACGGTTCAGGTGACCGAGAAGACGGCGGAAGGCAGCGCACGCATCCTCAACCGCAACACGATGGTGGCAACGACCGACTGGCAGGCATCGCTCGACGAATTGCAGGCGCTCTGCCCCAATATCGAGAGTGTTGCGCTGGTCGTTGCCTGGTTCGGGACGGATCTGCGCGCGGGGCAATGCCGCATTCTGCCGGGTGTCGAGGTCGAGACACGGCGCGACGAAAGCACCGTATGGTCGGTTGCAGGCGTGGTCAGGAGCGCGGCGCACCGCGTCAGTTCGTCGGGAGGCGGCCCTGCCTATGGCGGCACGCCTGGGGATGCGAGCGTGCTGGCGGCGATCACTGATCTCAAGGCGCGCGGGCTGAAGGTGTTTCTCTATCCGTTCGTGATGATGGACATCGCGCCGGGCAATGGCTTGGCCGATCCCTATGGTCAGACGGAACAGGCTAGCTACCCCTGGCGCGGGCGGATCACCTGTCATCCGGCCCCGGGACTGGCGGGAAGTGCCGACAGGACAGCGCTTGCGAGGACGCAGGTCGAGGCCTTTGCCAGTGGGGCGGACGGCTATCGGCGGATGGTGCTGCATTATGCGGGGCTCGCCGTCTCGGCCGGTGGCGTCGACGGACTTGTGATCGGGTCGGAACTGAGGGGGCTGACGCAGATCCGCGATGAGACCGGCAAGTTTCCGTTCGTCGAGGCGCTGGTGACCCTTGCATCGGATGTGCGGGCGCTTGTCGGACCGGCGACGGCGCTGACCTATGGCGCCGACTGGAGCGAGTATTTCGGCTACCACCCGCAGGATGGCACAGGCGACGTGCTGTTCCATCTCGATCCGCTCTGGGCGTCGCCTCATATCGATGCGGTCGGGATCGACAATTACATGCCGCTCTCCGACTGGCGCGACGAGGATCTGGCAGCGGCAAATCCGGATGGGTTCCGGTCCTGCGACGACCGGGCGGCGATGGCGGCGCAGATTGCGGCGGGCGAAGGGTTCGACTGGTATTACGCAAGCGAGGCCGACCGGGCGAACCGACTGCGCTCACCGATCAGCGACGGGCTGGCGGGTAAGCCCTGGGTGTTTCGCGCCAAGGATCTCCAGGGGTGGTGGGACAACCGTCACTATAACCGGGTGGGCGGCGTGGAGAGTGCGGCGTCGACAGCCTGGTTGCCGGGGATGAAGCCGATCTGGTTTACCGAACTGGGTTGCCCGGCTGTCGACAAGGGCGCCAACCAGCCGAATGTGTTTGTCGATCCGAAATCGGTGGAAAGCAGCCTGCCGTATTTCTCGTCCGGCGGGCGATCCGACAGCCAGCAGCGACGGTTTCTCGAAGCGCATCATGGCTGGTGGCAGGGCGAGGCGGCACCCGCCGGCATGGTCGATCCGGATCATGTGTTCGTCTGGACATGGGATGCGCGGCCGTCTCCGGCCTTTCCCGACGACCTGACGATCTGGAGCGACGGCGAGAACTGGCGCACGGGGCATTGGCTGAACGGCAGGCTGGGCGGAACGACGCTTGCCGACGCGATCGCGGCGATCCTGACCGATCACGGTTTTGACGATTTCGACGTGTCCGGGGTGACCGGCGATCTGACCGGCTATGTGCAGGCCGACGTCACGTCGGCGCGCTTGCTGCTGGAGCCTCTGTTGAGTGTGTTCCAGATCGACGTCAGCGAGGATGCGGGGCTGTTGCGGTTCCGCTCACGGCAGGGTGCGAGCCTTGCCGCACGCGAGATCGGGATTGTGGCGGAGGTGGAGGGCGAACCGCTGTGGTCGGAAAGCCGGGGACACGACAGCGATTTTCCGGCGGAAGCGGTGCTGGGCTTCTACAATCCGGTTCTGGACTATGAGCAGGCGAGCGCAAGGTCGCGCCGCGCTACGGCCGAAAGCGAGCGTGTGGCAAGCTACGACCTGCCGGCGACGCTTGGCGAGGAGACGGCGTTGGGAGCGGTGGAATCGGTGCTGCGGGCGCAGCGCGTGGCACGGCGCTCGATCTCCTTCACGCTGCCGCCGCAGGATTTGGCGCTCGAGCCCGGCGATGCGGTGCATCTGACGGACGGTCCCGACGGCATGTTCGTCGTCCAGCGGGTCGAGGACGGGGCGGTGCGACGGATCGAGGCGCAGAGCCATGCGCCGCTTCCACCTGGGCGGTATGATGCTGTCACGACGCGGCGTGACAGCGGCCGCTGGGCGAGCGACGCGTTTGCGCCGGTCGTGCATTTCCTCGACCTGCCGCGGCTGACCTCGTCTGATGAGGCGGGGTTTGCGGTGGTCGCGGTGTTTTGCAGGCCCTGGACACGGATCGCGGTTTCGTCCTCAGTGACAACAGATGGATATCGCAGGCGGGTGACGCTCGACCGCCCGGCGCGGCTCGGGGTGCTTGTCTCGGCGCTCGACCCCGGTGTGACGGCGCGGTTCGACCGCTCAAAGGTGCTCGATCTCGAGCTTTATTTCGGCGGTCTCTCGTCGGCGCAGACGCTGGCGGTGTTGAGCGGCGACAACCGGCTAGCCATCCGCGCGTCAAACGGCATCTGGGAAATCGTCGGGTTTGCCAAGGCGCAGGAGATCGCGGCGGGGCGATGGCGGCTGTCTGGATTGCTGCGGGGACTGGCGGGAACCGAGGATGCGATGGCGGCCGGGAGCGCTGTCGGTGCGGCCTGCGTGGTGCTGGACGATGCCGTGAAGCCGCTCGGGCTGACCGGTGACGAGCAGGGACGGAGGTTGAATTTCCTGGCCGAAAGCCTGGGCGCCGTCGGAGGCCGATCCGGACCGCATGTGTTTGCCGGTGGAGAAAGGGCGCAGACGCCGCTTTCGCCGGTGCATATCCGCGGCGTCCGGTTGGCCGATGGCGCTGCCCAGTTCCGCTGGATCCGGCGCGGGCGCGTCGATGCCGACGGCTGGGACGGGCGCGATATTCCGCGAGACGAGCAGGACGAAGGCTACCGCGTCGAGATCCTCGGGGCCAGTGGCGTCGTGGTGCGGCGGGTGGATGTCGAGGCTCCGGTTTTCCTCTATCCGGCGAGTGACGAGCTTGCCGACTTCGGCTCCCAGCAGCCTAGCCTGACGCTTCGTATCCGGCAGATGGGGCAGGCCGTACCGTTCGGCATTGCGGCGCTTGCAACGATCCAGTTTTGACAGCCGAGTTTGAGTGCCGATTTTTGTGTGCCGATTTCTGACAATATCGTGATGGGAGACAGCTATGGACGGGACAAAAGCTTGGTATCAATCGAAGACGATCTGGGGCGCGCTGATTGCCGTTGCCGCCCCGCTTGCGCATGTGGCGGGAGTGGAGATTAACGCTGATGCGCAAGGAGAGCTTGCCGACATTCTGGTCACCTTTGCCGGTGCTTTCGGCGGGTTGCTGGCGCTCTACGGGCGGATCGTCGCGAGCGCGCCGATCCATCCGACGGGGAAGGGATGACGGCGCCACGAGGGTCAGCATTACAGACCATTCATTTGCCATTCAGTTGGGTTTGGATACATACTCCATCGAATGCTTTGGACATGATTTCGGGGACGTGATTCAAGACCGTGATCCCGGGGCGTGACACCTGTCGTCTTGTGAGTGGAAACCGAAAGCCATGGCGCGACTGCCGATCATTGCGATCATCGCCGCGACAATAGCGGGATTGGCGGCCTTTGTGCCGGCAAAAGCGCCGGCGCGCGACTATCTGATCCTGGTTGCAGGCGACTGCGGCACGGCGGCAAACAAGGTCTTGCGCGACACGGGAGGTCAGCTTTTGTCCGCCCAGCCATCCTCGGACGGACAGACCTGCATTGTCACCGTCCTGGTGCAGGGCAATGGCGAACGTCCGCGCAAGGTGACGGTCCGGGTTCCCATGTAGGCCGGTTGCCTGTAAACCGGCTTGTAAGCTTCATACCGCGGCGGGGCCCGCAGTGATTTTCAGGACAGTTTCATGCGTATTCTCGTGGTCGAAGACGACGTCAACCTCAACCGCCAGCTTTCCGACGCGTTGAAGGAATCCGGCTATGTGGTCGATCAGGCCTTCGACGGCGAAGAAGGGCACTATCTCGGCGAGACCGAGCCCTACGACGCCGTGATCCTCGACATCGGACTGCCGCAGATGGACGGCATCACCGTTGTCGAGAAGTGGCGTGAGGCGGGCAAGGGCATGCCGGTGCTGATGCTGACGGCGCGTGACCGGTGGAGCGACAAGGTGTCGGGTATCGATGCCGGCGCCGACGATTATGTGGCAAAACCCTTCCACGTGGAAGAAGTGCTTGCGCGCGTGCGTGCGCTTATCCGGCGTGCTGCGGGGCATTCGTCGTCCGAGATCATCTGCGGTCCGGTTCGTCTCGATACCAAGGCATCGAAGGCAAGCGTCGATGGTATCCAGCTGAAGCTGACCTCGCACGAGTTCCGGCTTCTCTCCTACCTGATGCATCACATGGGCCAGGTCGTGTCGCGCACCGAGCTTGTGGAACACATGTACGACCAGGATTTCGATCGCGATTCCAACACGATCGAAGTGTTTGTCGGGCGCCTGCGCAAGAAGATCGGCGTCGACCTGATCGAAACCGTGCGGGGCCTCGGCTACCGCATGCAAGCGCCCAACGATGCGCATTAAGCGGATAGGGCCTCGCTCGCTCACCGCTCGCGTTCTGCTTCTCGCGACCACCTGGTCTGCCGTGGCGCTGGTGGTGATCTCGATCGTCATTTCGCAGCTCTACCGCCAGTCCGCCGAACGCTCGTTTACCGACCTTTTGCGAGCGCAGCTCTATAACGTCATCAATTCCGTGACGATCGGCGAGGACAACAAGCTGATCGGCAACCCCCAACTGGGCGACCTGCGTTTCTCGCAGCCGGAGACCGGATGGTACTGGATCATCGAACCGCTCGGCACGTTTGCCGCGACGGCGATCTCGTCCTCGTCGCTCGGGACCTCCAACATCACGGTGCCGTCGATCCTGCAGGCGCCGTTCAACAATCGCTACGAGCGTTTCTATCCGACCCGCGACGCTTTCGGGAACCACGTCCTGGTCGCGGAAACCGAAGTGGTTCTGGATGGCGAGGGACGCGCGGCGCGGTTTCGCGTCTCGGGCAATCTCGATGCCGTGGAAGACGATATCCGCAGCTTTTCGCGCAGCCTCTATATCGCGCTCGGCGTGTTCGGGATCGGCAGCCTGATCGTCAATGGCCTCGCCATCCTCTACGGATTGCAGCCGCTTGATGCGGCGCGCCGCTCGCTGGAGCGGGTGAGGCGCAGTGAGGCGGAGCATCTGGAGGGAGAATTTCCGCGTGAAATCATGCCTTTGGCAAACGACATCAATGCTTTGATCGAAAGCAACCGCCGCATCGTCGAGCGGGCCCGCATGCAGGTCGGCAATCTCGCGCATTCGCTGAAGACGCCGATCGCGGTTCTGCTCAACGAATCGCGCATGCTCGACAAGGTCCAGTCCGATCTCGTCCGCTCGCAGGCCGAGACGATGCAGGCGCAGGTGCAATCCTATCTGAATCGCGCCCGGATCGCGGCACAGCGCAACTCGCTTCTGGCGCGCACGGATATCGAGCCGGTGCTGGAGCGGCTGGTGCGCGTGATGCGCCGCCTCAACCCCGACAAGGAATTCCACCTTTCCGTCTATCCGCCGGGCGCAGCGCTTGCGCTGGAGCAGCAGGATGTCGAGGAGACGATCGGAAACCTGTTGGAAAACTCCGCACGGTTCTGTCGCACCGGCGTCTGGGTGACGGCAGCGCTTGCAACAGCGCCACCGGAAAAGGCAGAAGGAGAGGCGGCCAAGCGTCCCTGGATCGAGATGGCCGTCGAAGACGACGGGCCGGGTCTCAATCCCGACCAGATCACCGAAGCGGTCAAGCGCGGCAGGCGGCTGGACGAGAGCAAGCCGGGCGCCGGGCTGGGACTGTCGATTGTAAGCGAGATCGTCAGCGAATATCAGGGCGAGCTGGAGATGACGCGCGGGGTGCGCGGTGGCCTTCGGACCCAGTTGCTGCTGCCGGGCATGATCAAGGAAGTCGCCGGCTGAGCACAAGGCCGGTTGAGGGAAGAAAACTGTGGCCGATGGGCAACGACGCCGCACTTGCTTCCGACGGTTCTGGACGGACGGATCGCCTGCTATATCTTGTCTACAGCCAATGCAACATCATGCCGTGACGATACGGCGACAACAAGAACTGCGCACAAAAAGGAGAGGCGACAATCGCAGCATTTCAGTTCCGACCCAATAGCGTCATAATGGCGCCAAGCCGGAAACCGAATGATGCCGGTTCCGATCCCGAAAACGAAACGAGCGCGGTTCCCGACACGATGCGGTTGTCACATCTCCTCACTGCAGCAACATTCATGACGATTGCCGGCCTGCTGGCAGGGTGCAACACCAGTTCCACCGCGGCGGGTGCCCCGAAAGGCCTGCTGTCGCAACGGCCGTCAAGTTCGGCTGCCTATATCACGGCGCTGCAGGGCGGGATCGTCGGGCGGACCGGCGCCGAGCTCTCCAGCAGCGATCGGACGCGGGCGCTTGAGGCGGAATACCGCGCGCTTGAAGGCAGTGCCGTCGGCCAGACGATCAAGTGGAAGGGTGACGATGCGAGCGGCGAAGTGATCGCCAACGCGCCGTTCCAGGTCGGCTCGCAGAACTGCCGCCAGTATCGCCACACCGTCACGGCCGCCGGCAAGGAACTGATGTCGCGGGGGGCAGCCTGCCGCAACGCCAGCGGCACATGGACGCCGTTGACCTGACAATCCCGATAAGACGCGGAAACTAAAAAAACGTTGCCGATGCTGCCGGGGGCGGTCTCGATCTTTGCTGCTAAGGGAACGCTTGCCGGCTGCGCCAATACCCGTCAAATTCGCGTCAACGCGCGCTAGACCACTGGCCGGCCATTGGAAAGCGTCACCGATTGCGGTAATGGGCGATGATGTATTTGTGGATCGTTCTCGCGCTGCTGACGGCTGCCGTCGCAGTGGCCCTTCTCCTGCCGTTTGCGCGCAGCGCTTCGGCGGCTGCTTCCGGCGTATCGAATGCTCGTCGGAGCAATTCCACGAGGGCCGGAGAGGTCGAAGTCTATCGCGACCAGCTGCGGGAAATCGACCGCGACCGCGAAGGCGGGTTGATCAGCACTGAGGAGGCGGAGAACGCCCGCGCCGAGGTTGGACGCCGGCTGATTGCCGCTGCGGCCGAAAACGATCAGGACAATACCGGCGGCTTCGCCAACAGAAAGCACCGGATCGCCACGGCACTCGTCACCGTCGTGCCGCCGGCGTTGGGGCTCTGTCTTTACTTGAGCCTCGGAAATCCCGGCATCCCGGACCAGCCGTTACAGGCGCGTCTTGAAAACCCCGGCAACAATATCGCGCTGCTCGTCACCAAGGTGGAGCGGCACCTGGCCGAAAATCCGACCGATGGTGCGGGCTGGGATATTCTGGCGCCGATCTATCTGCGGTTGGACCGGGCTGGTGACGCCGAACTTGCCTATCGCAATGCGATCCGGTTCATCGGTCCGAGCAATGCCCGCTATTCGGGCCTTGGCGAAACGCTGGTCGTTGCCAATGACGGGATCGTCACCGAAGCGGCGCGCCAGGCATTCGAGCAGGCGGTGAAACTCGATCCGGCTGACCCGCGCTCGCGCTTTTATGCAGCACTCGGGCTTGAGCAGGGCGGGAGGAAGGACGAGGCACGCGCGGCCTTCGAGGAGCTTGCGAGCGCAACCCCTGCCGATGCGCCGTGGAAGGGTCTGCTCGACGAACATATCGTCAAGAACGGCGGGACGCCTTTGGCGGCAAAGCCTGCGGCCCCTTCGCTCGGAGGACCGACACAGGAAGATGTTGCGGCAGCGCAGGACTTGTCGCAGGGTGATCATAAAGTGATGATTGCCGGCATGGTCGACAGTCTCGCCGCAAAGCTCAAGGACGAGCCCGACAATATCGAGGGCTGGCTGCGGCTGGTGCGCTCCTATGCGGTGCTGGGCGACGAGGCGAAGGCCCGCGACGCACTTTCGACCGGACTGGCGCAGTTTCCGCCTGACGGCAATGATGGCAAGCGTCTGCTGGCGCTTGGCAAGGATATCGGGCTCGATGCGGATGCATCGCCGGCGCCGGGAGGAGCAAGACCATGACACGCAAGCAGAAACGCATGGCGGTGATTCTGGGCGGCATGAGCTTCGTCACGATCGCAGTGCTGCTGGTCATGTTCGCCTTCTCGCAGTCGGTCGCGTATTTCTTCATGCCGGGCGATCTGGCCAAGACCGATATCCAGCCGGGAACGCGCATCCGGCTCGGCGGGCTGGTGGAAGAGGGATCGGTCAAGCGCGGCCAGGGATCGACGGTGAGCTTTACCGTGACTGATGGTAATGGCAAGGTCGATGTCAGCTATACCGGCATTCTGCCCGACCTGTTTCGCGAGGGGCAGGGCGTGGTGACCGAAGGCGTGTTCGACGGCGGCACCCGGTTTACCGCCGACAGCGTGCTGGCCAAGCATGACGAGAACTACATGCCGAAGGAAGTGGCCGACCGTCTGAAGAAGGACGGTGTCTGGGAAGACGGGACCGGCAAGGGCATGGCGCCGAAAAAGGATGCGGCTCAGCCTGAAGCCAAAATCGACGGCAAGCCGCAGGTGATGCTGCAGATGCCGGGAACGTCCGGCGAGGGAGTGACCAGACAATGATCGTCGAGATCGGCCATTACGCGCTGGTTCTGGCGCTTGCCACCGCGCTGATCGTGTCCACCCTGCCGATGATCGGTGCCAGGCGTCGCGACCCCGCGATGATGGCGCTGGCAACGACCGGGTCGCTGACGCTGTTCGCTCTGGTGGTCATCTCGTTTGCGGCACTGACCTGGGCCTATATGGTCTCGGATTTTTCGGTCAAGAACGTCTGGGAAAACTCCCATTCGATGATGCCGATGCTCTACAAATTCTCCGGCGTCTGGGGCAATCACGAAGGGTCGATGCTGCTGTGGCTGCTGATCCTCGCTTTGTTTTCGGCGCTGGTTGCGGTGTTCGGCGGCAATCTGCCGGATACGCTGAAAGCCAATGTTCTGGCTGTGCAGGCCTGGATCTCCTCGGCCTTCCTATTGTTCATCCTGCTCTCGTCCAACCCGTTTCTGAGGCTCGACCCCGCACCTGCGGAAGGGCAGGACCTCAACCCGGTTCTGCAGGATCTCGGCCTCGCCATCCATCCGCCGCTGCTCTACCTCGGCTATGTCGGCTTTTCCGTCTGCTTCTCGTTTGCCGTCGCGGCGCTGATCGAAGGGCGCATCGATGCCGCCTGGGCGCGCTGGGTGCGGCCGTGGACGCTGGCGGCCTGGACATTCCTCACGGCAGGCATCGCGATGGGCTCCTACTGGGCCTATTACGAACTCGGCTGGGGCGGCTGGTGGTTCTGGGATCCGGTCGAGAACGCTTCCTTCATGCCGTGGCTTGCGGGCACCGCAATGCTGCATTCGGCACTGGTGATGGAAAAGCGTGAGGCGCTGAAGATCTGGACGGTGCTTCTGGCGATCATGACCTTTTCGCTGTCGCTGCTTGGAACCTTCCTGGTGCGGTCGGGCGTGCTGACCTCGGTGCATTCGTTTGCATCCGACCCGACCCGCGGCATCTTCATTCTCTGCATCCTCGCCGTCTTCATCGGCGGCGCGTTTTCGCTGTTTGCCTGGCGGGCGCCGAGCCTGAAGGCGGGCGGACTGTTTGCGCCGATCTCGCGCGAGGGCGCGCTGGTGCTGAACAACCTGATCCTGACCGTGGCAACTGCCACTGTTCTGACCGGCACGCTCTACCCGCTGGTGCTGGAGACGCTGACCGGCGAAAAGATCTCCGTCGGCGCACCTTTCTTCAACATGACCTTCGGGTTACTGATGCTGCCGCTTCTGATCGCCGTGCCGTTCGGCCCGGTGCTGGCCTGGAAGCGCGGAGATCTGCTGGGCGCTCTGCAGCGGCTCTACGTGTTTGCCGGACTGTCGCTCGCGGCCGGTCTCGCCTTCGCGTATTTCCAGGGCGGAGGGCCGGTCCTGTCGATCTTCGGGCTGGCGCTCGGTTTCTGGGGCATGTTCGGCGCGATCGCCGATCTCTGGTATCGCGGCAATTTCGGCAAGGTCGGCTTCGCGACAGGCCTTCGACGCGTGAGGGGCCTGCCGCGTTCGGCGTTCGGAACGGCACTCGCGCATTTCGGGATGGGCGTCACCGTGCTCGGGATTTTTGCGGCAACGACATTCGGCACCGAAACGGTGGTTGAGATGAAGCAGGGCCAGACGGCCGAGGCCGGTGGCTATTCGCTGACCTTCGACGGGTTCCGCGATGCCGTCGGGCCGAACTACACCGAAAGCCGCGGGCATTTCACGGCGCGCAAGGGCGGCGCTGCTGTTGCCGACGTCTGGTCTTCGAAGCGGCTCTATACGGCGCGGCGCATGCCGACGACGGAAGCAGGGATCCTCACCTTCGGTTTGAGCCAGCTCTATGTGTCGCTCGGCGACCCCATGGATAGCGGCGGGATTGTCGTGCGGATCTGGTGGAAGCCGTTCATCCTGTGCATCTGGGGCGGATGTCTGATCATGATGATGGGCGGGTTCGTGTCGCTGTCCGATCGCAGGCTGAGGGTCGGCGCGCCGGCCAAGCGGCCGAAGGTGGTGACGCCGAAGGGTGGGCTGGAGCCGGCGGAATGAAACATTTGCGGCTTCCCTCATTCCTGTGCTTGTCACCGCAATCCAGCGCGCCCGGGTCTCTGGGCGCAAAAGACGCAATTGAAACAGCGGGTTCTTTCACAGCGCGGACGCGCCGTGGCTGGGTTCCTGTGACGAGCACAGGAATGAGGGGAGGATGGGGTTTGCGCAGATCATGCCAGGCTCTGCTTGCGCTCTTCCTGCTACTCGCACCGCTTCCCGCCTTCGCCGTCAATCCGGATGAGATCCTCAAGGATCCGGCGCTGGAACAGCGGGCGCGGCAGATTTCCACGCAGTTGCGCTGCATGGTCTGTCAGAACCAGTCGATCGACGACAGCAATGCGGAGTTGGCGCGTGATCTTCGCGTGCTGGTGCGCGAGCGGTTGACGGATGGGGATACGGACGGGCAGGTGATCGATTATGTCGTTTCCCGCTACGGCGAGTTCGTGCTGCTCAATCCGCGTGTGAGCGCAAGGACGATCATTCTCTGGGCGCTGCCGATCGGGGCGCTGGTGATCGGGATCGTCGCGCTGTTCGTTTTTATCCGCACACGGCCAAACACACGCTCCATCGCGGCTCTGACAGATGCCGAAAAGAAGCGGATCGACGAGCTGTTGAAGCGGTAAGGCCTGCCGTTTCTCAAGGCTGCAAGAATTTCGAACATTACCAACAATTCATGCCGCCGACACGTGCAGTTAAGGTGCAGGCTCCTATATCTCTTCTCAACCACCGCCGCCGGACCTCCGGCAACACCAAGACTGACGAGAAGAAGAAGGTAGCTCAGATGCGCACCATTAAACGTCCCTCCCTGAAGACGGTTCTCAAGACTTCCACCGTAGCCGGCCTTGCGGCCGTCATGCTGTCGACCGGCATTCCGGCCCAGGTGACCGCATCCTTCGCGGCCCCCGTCAGCGTGACCGCGCCCCAGGCGCCGAGCTTTGCCGACGTGGTCTCCGCCGTATCGCCCGCCGTCGTGTCCGTTCGCGTTCAGTCGGACGAGCCGCAGGAGACTGCCGATGAAGGCGGCAACAACTTTTCCTTCAACTTCGGCGGTCGCGGCTTTGACCAGCTGCCCGACGACCATCCGCTGAAGCGCTTCTTCAAGGAATTCGGCGGTCAGGGCGGCCCCGATGCTCCCGGCGGCCCGAACGGCGGCCCCGGTGCCGGTCCGCGTGACCGCGCCGAGCGTGGTGGCCCGGGCGCGAACCGTCCGCATCACCTGCGTCCGACCGCACAGGGCTCCGGCTTCTTCATCTCCGAAGACGGCTACGTTGTCACCAACAACCACGTCGTTTCGGACGGTCAGGCCTATACGGTCGTCCTCAACGACGGCACCGAGCTCGAAGCCAAGCTGGTCGGCCGCGACAGCCGCACCGATCTGGCGCTGCTGAAGGTCGATGCCACCAGCCGCAAGTTCACCTACGTGTCCTTTGCCGACGACACCAAGACCCGCGTCGGCGACTGGGTCGTGGCGGTCGGCAACCCGTTCGGCCTTGGCGGCACCGTGACTGCCGGCATCGTTTCGGCCCGTGGCCGCGACATCGGCTCCGGTCCTTACGACGACTACATCCAGGTGGATGCGGCCGTGAACCGCGGCAATTCCGGCGGCCCGACCTTTGACCTTTCCGGCCAGGTTGTCGGCATCAACACCGCGATCTTCTCGCCGTCGGGCGGCAATGTCGGCATCGCCTTCGCGATCCCGGCCTCCACCGCCAAGGACGTGATCAACGACCTGATGAAGGACGGCAAGGTTGCGCGCGGCTGGCTCGGCGTGCAGATCCAGCCGGTGACGCAGGATATCGCGGACTCGCTTGGCCTCAAGGAAGCGGCCGGTGCGCTTGTCGTTGCTCCGCAGGAAGGCTCGCCAGGCCAGAAGGCAGGCATCAAGGAAGGTGACATCATCACCGCCGTCAACGGTCAGGCAATCAAGGATGCCCGCGAACTGTCGCGCCGCATCGCAGGCTTTGGCCCTGACGCCAAGGTGAAGATCGATCTGTGGCGCGAAGGCAAGATGCAAGACGTCACCGTGACGCTCGGCAACATGGCAAGCGACGAGGCGGCTTCGGCCGAACCGAAGCAGCCGGATGCGCCGGTTCCCTCGACCAGCAAGGTGCTCGCCTCGCTCGGCATCACCGTTGCTCCCGCCGAAGACGGTTCCGGCCTTGCCGTGACCGAAGTCGATCCGGACAGCGAAGCAGCGGCCCGTGGTCTGAAGAACGGCGAGAAGATCTTGTCGGTGAACAACCGCAAGGTCGCTACCGCCGATGACATCGGCAAGGTGATTGAACAGGCCCGCAAGGACGGCCGCACCCGTGCGCTGTTCCAGGTCGAGGCCGACGGTACCAGCCGCTTCGTGGCGCTGCCGATCGACGAAGGCTGATTAAAGCCTCCGGTTCCCAATAGGTTGGTCCTCCCAGACGACCTCATGAAGGGCGCCACCGGCAACGGTCGGCGCCCTTCACCGTTCATGGAGTTTCAAGATGCAGACGATAATCC
Organism: Rhizobium sp. Leaf306; assembly: GCF_001423425.1. Taxonomy (GTDB): domain Bacteria; phylum Pseudomonadota; class Alphaproteobacteria; order Rhizobiales; family Rhizobiaceae; genus Neorhizobium; species Neorhizobium soli. The sequence continues at coordinate 340,246 of NZ_LMNX01000001.1, read as the reverse complement.
CACATTCCGGAAGTGCCGATGATTCCGCTGGTGCAAAAATCGCAAGCGACGCTATTGTCCCGCACATGAAGATTCTGGTGATTGAAGACGATCTCGAGGCTGCGGCCTACATGACGAAGGCCTTTCGCGAGGCAGGGATTGTTGCCGACCATGCAAGCGACGGCGAAAGCGGCCTGTTCATGGGAACCGAGAATTCCTACGACGTGATGGTGATCGACCGCATGCTGCCGCGGCGCGATGGTCTGTCGGTGATTTCGGAACTGCGCAAGCGCGGCGTCAATGCGCCGGTGCTGATCCTTTCCGCACTTGGCCAGGTGGACGACCGGGTGACCGGACTGCGTGCCGGCGGCGACGACTATCTGCCAAAACCCTATGCATTCTCAGAGCTTCTGGCGCGTGTCGAGGTTCTCGGCCGGCGCAAGGGCACGCCGGAACAGGACATGGCCTACCGGGTCGGCGATCTGGAACTCGACCGGCTGTCGCACGAGGTGAAGCGCGCCGGCAAGGAGATCCTGTTGCAGCCGCGCGAATTCCGTCTTCTCGAATACCTGATGAAGAATGCCGGACAGGTGGTGACCCGCACGATGCTTCTCGAAAACGTCTGGGACTACCACTTCGACCCGCAGACCAATGTGATCGACGTGCATGTGTCGCGGCTGCGCTCGAAGATCGAGAAGGATTTCGACAAGCCGCTGCTGAAGACCATTCGTGGCGCCGGCTACATGATCAAGGACGAGGGGTAAGCCTTCGTGTTTGCCCGTATCGTCAACCGCGCAAGGCTGATGTTCCGCTCCACGGCGGTCAGGCTTTCGGCACTCTACATCCTGCTGTTCGCGCTCTGCGCCGCATTCCTGGTGTTCTATGTCACCGCGCTTTCCGAAAAGACGCTGGTGCAGCAGACGCGCCAGACGATCCAGGAGGAAATCCAGGACATTCAGCGCGCCTATGATCGCGGCGGGATCAACCTTCTGCTGCGCATCATGGAGCGTCGCGCCCGCCAGCCGGGTGCCAATCTCTATGTGATTGCGGGCCCGAGCGGCGATATTCTGGCCGGCAATGTCGCGTCGGTGCAGCCGGGCGTTCTCGACAAGGAAGGCTGGACGGACATGCCGTTCGGCTACACCCCATACTCCGAGAACCAGGGCGCGCGGCGGCATCTTGCGATCGCCAACGTCTTGCGCTTCGACAACGGGCTCAGGATCATGATCGGCCGCGATCTCGGAGATCCCAGCCGTTTCCGCTATATCGTGCGCCAGGCGCTGATGGTGGCGCTGGCGATCATGGGGCTCGGTGCTCTCGTGATCTGGTTCGGCATCGGCCGCAATGCGCTCAAACGCATCGACCGGATGTCGGCCGCAAGCCAGAAGATCATGGCGGGCGACCTGTCGCAGCGGCTGCCGGTTGGCCGCTCCGGCGACGAGTTCGACAGGCTGTCGGAATCGCTCAACGCCATGCTCGGCCGCATCGAGAAACTCAACGAGGGACTGCGGCAGGTTTCCGATAACATCGCCCACGATCTGAAGACGCCGCTGACACGGCTGCGCAACAAGGCGGCCGATGCGCTTTCCGAAGACCGCGAGGACGTACGTCGTCATGCGCTGGAAGGGATCATCGGCGAAAGCGACCAGCTGATCCGGACCTTCAACGCGCTGTTGATGATCTCGCGGGTCGAGGCGGGTTCGATGGCGGCGGAAATGTCTGATGTCGATCTCTCTGCCGCCTCTGCGGACTGTGCCGAGCTTTACGAACCGGTGGCCGACGAGGTTGGACTGGCGCTGGTGACCGAGATCGAGCCCGGCCTTTCCGTGAACGGCAACCGCGAACTGATCGGCCAGGCGATCTTCAACCTGCTGGACAATGCGATCAAATACGCCGCTGAAGGCGGCGGTGTTCCCGAAATCCGGGTGAAGCTCTCGTCGGCGGCGGGGCTCATTCGGCTTTCCGTGTGCGACAACGGGCCGGGCGTGCCAGCCGACAAGCGCGAAGAGGTGACGAAGCGGTTCTTCCGGCTGGATGCCAGTCGTTCCAAGCCTGGAACCGGTCTTGGCCTGTCTCTGGTCGAGGCGGTGATGGGGCTGCATGGCGGCAGGCTGGAGCTTTCCGCGACCGACGAGGCCAGCGCTGAGGCTCCCGGCCTGACGGTGACGATGGTGTTTCCGGCGGTGAAGGGCTAGGCTGGCGGAACGCGGGAGGAAAAGAATGGAGACCGGAAACCGGCTCGACGACGTAGCGGCTGGTGTGATCCGGCCGCTGAACCAGGCGGAGGCCAAGCTTTCGCTTTCCCTGTTGAGGGAGATCGGCAGGACCGAGCCTTTCGTGGCTGAGCTCGTCAAGGGCGATGGTCCGCTCAAGGCCTTTTTTGTCGCAGCGTTCTCGCTGTCACCGTTTCTCCGCGATGTGGCTTCGATCAGGCCTAAGCTTCTGGCCGGTGCGATCGACGGGCAGGTCGAGGATGCGCTGGCCGCGCTGGTTGACGCAGCGCGAGACGCCTGGCGACCGGTGGATGCAAGGATCCCGTCCGAGAACGAGGTGATGACGGCGCTGCGCAGTGCCAAACGCGCGTTCGGCTTTCTGCTGGCGCTCGCAGATCTTGCCCGCATCTTCTCGGCACGGGATACGACGCGCTGGCTGAGCGAGTTTGCGCAGGCTTCTACGGCGGCGGCGATCGATCATCTGCTTCTGGCAGCCCATGAGAGTGGCAAGCTCCGGCTCGTCGATCCAGCGGAGCCGAGCCGCGGGTCGGGCCTGATCGTGCTCGGCATGGGCAAGCTGGGTGGCCGCGAGCTGAACTACTCTTCCGATATCGACATCGTCGTGTTCTACGATCCGGAGGCCGGCATTCTTGCTGACCCGCTCGATGCATCGGAAACCTATGGGCGGATGATGCGGCGGTTGATCCGCATTCTGCAGGAGCGCACGGCAGACGGCTATGTGTTCCGCACCGATCTGCGGCTGAGGCCCGATCCGGGCTCGACGCCGCTTGCCGTGTCGATGGATGCGGCGCTGATCTATTACGAGGGCAGGGGCCAGAACTGGGAACGGGCAGCCTTTATCAAGGCCCGGCCCGTAGCGGGCGATATCGTGGCGGGCGAGGGCTTTCTGAAGCTGCTGACGCCGTTCGTGTTTCGCAAATATCTCGACTATGCGGCGATTGCCGATATCCACTCGATCAAGCGGCAGATCCATGTGCACAAGGGCCATGGTGCGATCGCCGTCAAAGGCCATGACATCAAGCTCGGCCGCGGCGGCATTCGCGAGATCGAGTTCTTTGCGCAGACCCAGCAGCTGATCGCCGGCGGCCGTATGCCGGCCCTGCGTACGAGAGAGACAGAAGCGGCGCTCAAGGCGCTGGCCGAGGCGAAATGGATCAGGCCGGAGATAGCGGCGGCGCTGACCGATGCCTACTGGTTCCTGCGCGATGTGGAGCACCGCATCCAGATGGTGCATGACGAACAGACGCACCGGCTGCCGACGACCGAGGCGGAGCTGAAGCGCATTGCCTTCATGCTGGGTTTCGACAGCGTTGCGGCATTTTCGACGCGGCTCGAAGCCATTCTGAGGACCGTCGAGAAGCGATATTCCCGGTTGTTCGAGCAAGAGGAAAAGCTTTCTTCGCAGGGCGGAAATTACGAAGGCAATCTCGTCTTCACCGGCCAGAAGGACGATCCCGATACCTTGGAGACGCTCGGCCGGCTCGGTTTCGAGCGTCCGGCCGACATGAGCCGGGTGATCCGGACATGGCATTCCGGTCGCTACCGGGCGACGCAGTCATCGGAAGCGCGCGAGCGGCTGACGGAGATGATGCCGGCGCTGCTGAAGGCGATCGGCGAAAGCCGTCGGGCCGACGAGGCCCTTTTGCGGTTCGACAGTTTTCTCAAAGGTCTGCCGGCCGGCATTCAGCTGTTCTCGCTGATCGGCAACAATCCGCTCCTTCTCTCGCTGATCGTGACGATCATGGCCTCTGCGCCGCGGCTCGCCGATATCGTCGCCTCCAAACCGCATGTGTTCGACGGCATGCTGGATCCCGGGCTGATGGCGGAGATCCCCACCCGCGACTTTCTCGCCTCGCGGCTGACGGCGTTTCTGGCAAGCTCGCGCCACTACGAGGACCGGCTGGACCGGTTGCGGATCTTTGCCGCCGAGCACCGGTTCCTGATCGGGATCCGGCTGCTGACCGGGTCGATTTCCGGAGAGGAGGCGGGTCGCGCCTTTACTCATCTCGCCGATCTCCTGATCGAGGCGGCTCTGATTGCCGTGACGTCCGAAATCGAGGCGGCGCATGGCGCCTATCCGGGCGGTCGGCTGGCCGTGCTCGGCATGGGCAAGCTCGGTTCGTTCGAGCTGACCGCCGGCTCCGATGTCGATCTCATCCTCCTCTACGACTATGACAGCGCGGTCGCGGAAAGCGACGGCCCAAGGCCGCTCGATGCGCAACGCTATTTCACGCGCTTGACCCAGCGGCTGGTCGCAGCACTTTCGGCGCCGATGGCGGAAGGCGTGATCTTCGAGGTGGATTTGCGGCTGCGGCCCTCCGGCAACAAGGGCCCGGTCGCCACCCGCATCGGTGCCTTCGGCAAATATCAGCGCGAGGAAGCCTGGACCTGGGAGCATATGGCGCTGACGCGGGCGCGGCTCGTCTGCGGTGACGCAAGCCTTCAGGACGAGGTGAGGGACGTGATCGACGACGTCCTGTCGGCACGGCCCGATATCGGCAAGACCGCCAAGGATGTCTCCGAGATGCGGGTCCTGATCGGCAAGGAAAAGCCGCCGCGCGATATCTGGGATTTCAAGCTGATTCCGGGTGGGCTGATCGACATCGAATTCCTCGCCCAGTACCTGCGCCTCGTCGCACCAGTGAAGGGCATCAGCGTCCCGACTTACGGCTCGACCACCGAAGAATTGCTGAAGCGCCTCGGCGACGAACTGATGACGACGGGCGATCTCGATACATGCCTTGAGGCACTCCGATTGTTCAGCGAGCTGTCGCAGATCATCAGGCTCTGCGTCGACGGCCCGTTCGAACCCAAGGACGCGCCATCCGGTCTTGTCGAACGCATCTGCCGGGCGGGAGACTGTCCTGATCTGGCAACGCTCGAGGGAGAGGTAAAGCGTTTATCGAAAGCGGTCCGGAAGGTTTTCGAGAAAGTCGTGAGAGCCTGAGCTCCATCTGCCGGTTCTGACCGAGATGATCATCGGATCAGAGTGAAGATACCGGCTGTCGCAGCGATTGCTGCCAGCACCAGCCCGAAGATCACACAGATGAGATTGATGATCCAACCCTGATCCGGCTTCGAATCCAGCTTGACGTTGATCATCGCAAGCGCTGCCCGCGTGTCGTCAGCAATTTCGCAGAGCTTGGGAATACGGGCGTCTGCAGCGCGGCTTACAGGTGATCTCCTTCAACAGATGAGAAGGCGGCAAATGTGTATGGGCAAGTCAATTGCAATCTGGGATTGATCGTGTGGTGTTCCTCAAGCCACCTTCTTTGCCGTAAACTGGACCACATCGCTTTGAGGGATGTGGATCGACACCACGGTTCCCTTGCCCATGACGGACCGGATCCGCATCGTGCCGCCGTGGAGCGCGATCAGTGAGCGGGAGATGGCGAGGCCGAGGCCGGAGCCGCCTTTGCTCTTGGCATACTGGCTCTGCACCTGTTCGAAGGGCTGGCCGATCTTCGACAGCGATGCCTTGGGGATGCCGATGCCGGTGTCGGCGATGGTCAGCACGATGCCGCCGCTGATCGGCTTTGCGCGCAGTTCGATGCGGCCGCCTTCGTCGGTGAATTTCACCGCGTTGGAGAGAAGGTTCAGCATCACCTGTTTCAGCGCCCGGCGATCGCCGATCATGTCGAGGGAAGGCGACAGGCACTGGCGGATGGCGATCTGCTTTTCCTGTGCCACCACGGCAGTCAGCCTCAGGCTTTCCTCGATCAGCGGCGTCAGGTTGACGGGCTCCGATTGGATCAGCATGTGGCCGGCCTCGATCTTCGACATGTCGAGGATATCGTTGATGACGTTGAGGAGATGCTTGCCGCTGTCGTGGATATCGCGGGAGTATTCGCTGTATTTGGCGGATCCGAGCGGGCCGAACATGCCGTTCACCAGGATTTCGGAAAAGCCGAGGATGGCGTTGAGCGGCGTTCTGAGTTCGTGGGACATGTTGGCAAGGAATTCCGACTTCGCCTTGTTGGCGGCCTCGGCGCGTTCCTTTTCCGCCTGGTAATTGGCATTGGCGGTCGAAAGCTCTTCCTTCTGGCGCTCGAGCTTCTTCTGCGAGGCGGAGAGATCGCCGATCGTCGCCATCAGGCGGCGCTCGGAATCGCGCAGACGTTCCTGGTGACGCTTGAGCAGGGTGATGTCGGTGCCGACGGAAACCGTGCCGCCATCGCGGGTGCGGCGTTCGTTGATCTGCAGCCAGCGTTCATCGGCAAGCTGCACTTCGGTGGTGCGCGACAGGCCGCTGCGATCGGGATCGGCGACACGGCGTTCGATCACCGGACGGGCAGAGGCGCCAAGCACGGTGCTGCGTTCGGTGCCGGGAACGAGGACTGAGTCCGGAAGACCGTGGGCCTGCTGGAAATGGGTATTGCACATCACCAGGCGGTCGTTCTTGTCCCAGAGAACGAAGGCTTCCGACGTGCACTCGATGGCGTCTGCAAGGCGCTGGTCGGCTTCTGCATAGCGTTCGGCAAGCCGGTGCTGCTCGGTCACATCCATGGCGATGCCGATCACATGGGTGCGACCGTTTGCCATCCGCACGACCTGGGCGCGGGCGCGCATCCACACATAGTGGCCGGCGGCGTGGCGCATGCGGAAGACTTGGTCCACCTGCTTGGCATTGCCGCGGCTGATGGCGCGGGCGAGAGCGTAAAGATTGCCATCGGTCGGGTGCATCATCCGCGCCGCATCGGTAAAGGACACGACGTTGCCAACCGGGGGGAAGCCGAGCATCTCGTACATCGAGCCCGACCAGAACAGGCGCCGGTTAGTAACGTCGAAATCCCACAGGCCGCAGCGACCGCGCGACAGCGCCGTCTCGATGCGCAGGTTCGATTGCACGAACGTCTCGTCGGCGTCGCGGGCGCGCTTCACCTGAGCGTAATAGGCATAGAGGATGACGAGCAGGATGGCCGAAATGCCGGCAAAGATCGTGACGCTGAGCGAGACTTCGCCACGTACGAATTCGTTCGTCGTCTCCAGCGAATGGGCCGCTACGATCAGCGCACCGTCGTTGCCGATTGGCTTGATCGACGCATAGTAGGGGACATCACCGAAAAAGGTCTCGATGACCGTGCCCGACCCGCCGACGCGGCGCATGGCTGCGGTTTCGGGAAGAACCGAGGAAAGACGCTTGCCGAGATAGCTGCCGGCATCGCCGATGCCGCCGAAGATCCGGCCGGTGGTATCGGTAAAGAGCACGACAGCGCCGCGCTCCAGCTTGTCCTGGCCGAGGAATGTCGAGAGACGCGCTTGGGCAGTCTGGCGGTCGGCTGCAGCAAACAGCGATTCCTGACCGGAGAAAGCGGCGGATGCGGTCGCGGACATCAGCGACGCGGACTGGCGCGCGGCATCTTCCATCCGGCCATGCTCGCCCACGATCCCCATAATGCGCGATGCGGCAACGACGGCAAGAAAGATAAGGATCAGAATTGGAATGGAACGCTTCAGCACCAGCTCGACGCGCGGCGTCTGCTGTGCGATCGGCCGGACGGAAAGCTGAGCTTCCTCCGGAGCCGTCCGTCCAAGGCTGCTGAAGCCTGGAAACTTGAAGCGCAACCATCCCCCGGCCTCGGTTTCCCGCTGCACGCCCGATATCATCGTCATCCGATCCCTCGTCGTGATTCGCTGCGCCGCCGCTCGAATCTGACCTAATGAATCACAGAGTGATTCTCTGTGTCCAGAGGGTTGGTAACATTTCGTTAACCATATGATAGTCGACGCATTTACGCCTAAGAGGCCCCCCAAATCAGGTGTCTGGGTAACGCTTTTCAGGATGCGAGTTATCAAGCCCCGTCAAGCAAGATGTACCAAAATGTGCCAAATCGGCGCAAAAAATATCCGCGCCGGCAGGCAGCCGACGCGGATGTCATTTTGCACGAAGATTGTCTCAGCCCTTCAGCATACGCTCAACGATGTCGCGCACGTCAGTCGAAAGGGACGGGCTGCGTTCGATCGTCATCAAAGCGTCGCGGGCCTGGTCGGCGCGGGTCGGCTCCAGCGAGCGCCATGAGCGCATCGAGGTGAGGATGCGGGCGGCCAGTTGCGGGTTCTTCGGATCGATCTCGAGGATCTGTCCGGCCAGGAACCGGTAGCCTTCGCCGTCGCGACGGTTGAAGCCGGTCGGGTTCGAGAAGGCATACATGCCGACCAGTGCGCGAACACGGTTCGGATTGCCGGCATTGTAGCGCGGATGGTCGATCAACGCTTTGACCCGCGCCAGTGCATCTTCGCCGGGCATGGTCGCCTGCAGCGAGAACCACTTGTCGATGACGAGCGGGTTTTCGCCGAACCGTGTCAGGAAGCTTGCGAGCGCACCTGTTGTTTCCGACGCTTCCGGGAAGCGATGGGCAAGCAGGGTGAGCGCCTGCGACAGTTCCGTCATGTTGTCGGCTGCACCGAAGGCTTCGGCCGCGCGCTGCGGGCTGTTCTCGGCATAGGCGAGGTAGGTCAGTGCCGCAGCCTTGAGAGCCCGCCTGCCGGCGCTTTCGGCATCCGGCGAATAGGCACTATCTGCCTTCATGTCACTGAACAGACGCTTGAACAGGTCTTCGCCAGCATCTGCAATGAGCTTCAAGACCGCATTGCGGCCCGTGTGAATGGCTTCCGGATCGTTGTTGCCACCAAGCTCGCGACCGATGTCGGCTTCGCTCGGAAGTGCCAGAACCTGCGCGCGGAAGGCCGGCTCCAGCGTGTCGTCGCCGGCCGCTTCCAGAAGTGCCGCAATCAGCGCCGGGTCGCAGGTGACCTCATGACCTTCCCGCGCGTCGCGGGCCGCCTTGGTGAGGTTGGGGATGGCGAGATCCGTCAGGGACTGCCAGCGTGAAAACAGATCCGTGTCGTGACGCGCGATATGCGCAAGATCGGCCGGCGTCTGGGTAAAGGCGATGTTGACCGGCGCCGAGAACGAACGGTTGAGCGACAGGACCGGCCGCGACGCGATTCCGGTGAAGGTGAAGGCCTGGCGGCGATCGGTCAGATGCAGCACGTCACCGGTCACTTCACCGCCCTTGACGGATGTCGCGTCGGCAATGGTGCCATTGTCGAGGATCAGCGCGAAGGACAACGGAATGTGCATCGGCTGCTTGTCCGGCTGGCCCGGCGTTGCTGGCACCATCTGTTCGAGCGACAGCTTGAACGTGGCGGATGCCTGGTCGTATTCGGTCGAGACGTTGACGAGCGGCGTGCCGGCCTGCGAATACCAGAGCGAGAACTGGGCGAGATCGCGGCCGCTCACGTCCTCGAAGCATTTCACATAGTCCTCGACGGTGACGGCCTGGCCGTCATGCCGTTCGAAATAGAGATCCATGCCGGCCTTGAAATCGTCCATGCCGAGCAGCGTAGCGATCATGCCGGTGACTTCGGAGCCCTTCTGGTAGACCGTCGTCGTGTAGAAATTGTTGATCTCGCGATAGGTCGTCGGGCGCACCGGGTGGGCGAGCGGGCCGCCATCCTCCGGGAACTGGTCCGAGCGCAGATGGCGCACTTCGGCGATGCGCTTGACCGGACGCGAGCGCTGGTCGGCCGAGAATTCGTGGTCGCGATAGACCGTGAGGCCTTCCTTCAGGCACAGCTGGAACCAGTCGCGGCAGGTAATGCGGTTGCCGGTCCAGTTGTGGAAGTATTCGTGGGCGATGATCGCCTCGATATTGGCGTAGTCCTGATCCGTTGCAGTCTCTGGATCGGCCAGCACGTACTTGTCGTTGAAGACGTTGAGCCCCTTGTTCTCCATGGCGCCCATGTTGAAGTCGGAGACGGCGACGATCATGAAGATATCGAGATCGTATTCGCGGCCGAACCGCTCCTCGTCCCACTTCATCGAACGCTTCAGAGCGTCCATGGCATAGGCGGTGCGCGACTCGTTGCCGTGCTCGACAAAGATCTTCAGCGTCACTTCACGATCGGACATCGTCACGAACGTGTCTTCGACGACCGCAAGATCGCCGGCGACGAGAGCAAACAGGTAGGATGGCTTCGGATGCGGATCGAACCAGGCGGCAAAGGCGCGGCCTTCGTCATATCCGGCACCGCCCAGGAAATTGCCGTTCGACAGCATGACCGGGTTGGCGGCCTTGTCACCGATGATGGTGATCGTGTAGGGCGCCAGAACGTCGGGACGGTCAGGGAAGTATGTGATCCGGCGGAAGCCTTCGGCCTCGCACTGCGTGCAATAGATGCCGTTGGTGCGGTAAAGCCCCATCAGCTGCGTATTGGCTTCCGGATTGATATGGGTCGTGATGGTGATCTCGAACGGCGCCTCGGCCGGCAGATCACGGATGATGAGGCTTTCCGGCGTGGCATCGTACTGACTGGCCGGCACGTCCTTTTGGTCAAACAGCAGGCCGGAGAGAGCAAGCTCGTCGCCATCGAGCACCAGAGGAGCGGACGGATCCACGCCTTCGCGGCGATGGAAGATCAGCCGGGCATCCACTTTCGTGTTCGTCGGGTCGAGCTCGAAGGTGAGGTCGACACGTTCCAGAACGAAATCAGTGGGGCGGTAATCTGCCAGATGTACGATCTGGCCCGTATCTGTTCGCATGACTTTTCCTGAACCGGCTCTTCAAATTGAACGCGTCGAGGATCTGCGCGGTTGCGCGCATTGAGCTTTCGACAATCCCCATCGCCGCCGCGGATCATTGCACGCAATACTAAACGATTGTTGAAGCCACCTTTAAGATAACGCGATTTTGTTCCAGTCTTGAGCAGCCTCGCGGAAGCTGACTTGCCATCATGCTTCGTGATTGTGCTTTGTCAATTTCCTGTCGCGGCCCCGGGAAATGTGGTTATTGTGATTTGTATTCGAATCCTTTTCTTTGGTGGTGCTGCGATTACGGTCCCGTCACCGTGATTTTTGCAGAGTGCATGATGGTGGCCGACGCGCAGAACCCCTTGCGGGGCATTCTTTTCAAGGTCATCTCCGTCGTCATCTTCGTGGCCATGCAGGTCTGCATCAAGTCCGCCGGAACGGGGATCCCTGCAGGGCAGATCACCTTTTACCGCTCCGCTTTCGGGATCGTGCCGATCATGCTCTACCTGTCGGTTCTCGGACAGTTATGGCCGGCATTCCACACGTCGAGCATTTTTGGACATTTCAAGCGCGGTGTGCTGGGCATCATGTCGATGGCCTTCGGCTTTTACGGCCTGATCCACCTGCCGCTGCCAGAAGCGATCGCCATCGGCTACGCGGGACCGCTGATGGCCGTCGTGTTTGCAGCGCTCATCCTCAAGGAAACAGTGCGCGTCTATCGCTGGACGGCGGTGTTGATCGGAATCGTTGGCGTTCTCGTCGTCTCCTGGCCAAAGCTGACACTGCTCCGCGACGGCGGGTTTGCCTCCGAACAGGCGCTCGGGGCGATCGCGGTTCTCTGTGCCGCCGTGCTGGCCGGTCTTGCCATGGTGCAGGTGCGCCAGCTGGTGCAGACCGAAAAGACGGCGACGATCGTGCTGTATTTTTCGTTGACCGGCGCGCTTCTGTCGCTGGCCAGCCTGCCGTTAGGCTGGGTGTCGCTGCCCTGGAGCAGTTTTCTGCTTCTGATCGCGGCCGGGCTATGCGGTGGCGTAGCGCAGATCTTCTTGACCGAAAGCTATCGATTTGCCGATGTCTCGACAGTCGCACCCTTCGACTATACGTCGATCATTCTGGGCATTGCCGTGTCATATCTGCTGTTTGCGGACGTGCCGACGGCAACGACGCTGATCGGTACCGCGATTACGGTTTCCGCCGGTATCTTCATCATCTACCGCGAGCATCGGCTGGGTCTCGAGCGCAAGGCGGCACGCCGGGCGTCAAGCACCGCCAACTGAATCCGTGCTGCAGGAACATGGCCCCAAATGCAAAAGGGCCGCGTGACGCAGCCCTCGACAGTTCAATCCAACGTGGATGACGCTTTACAGCGGAATTGCAGTTTCCGCGTCGGAGCGCTTTACCGCTGAACGGGAAAACTCGACGGATGCAGATACCGCGCAGCTGATCTGGAGAATGCTGTCGCGGATCGTACGGATCGGGTGCAGAACGGTTTTCATTGTCGTCATACCCTCAGCGTTCACGAAAGTCTGCGAAGACGGCGGACGGACGGGTGATCCCGACCGGACGGCTCATCGAGCGCGACGTGATCTGCTCGTGCGTGGCAGATCCGAAATGGTGGTACCCGTTCGACGAGCGCGGCGCGAGGCCGGCAACGCGGAGGGTTTCAAAGCCCGAATGGATCGGACGAAAGCGTGTGGTCATTGCCTTGGTTCCTTAAACCGTGTCCTCCCAAGACAGGATGATATATTGCAGCGCAGCATTGATTCAACAATGGCGGCAAACGCGGCGCTGACATGCAGCGCACGCATAACGATATTCACAAATTGGTAATATTAACGCGAATCGTCGGTCCGCTGCCTAGATTCTGGGCATTCAAGTCCCGGAAATGCGGCTTTTGAACAGCAACATATCCTGCCAGGCGAGAGCCTTGTTCGCCGGTGCCGCAAGCAGATCCTGCGGGTGAAGCGTCGCGAGCGCGGAAACCGCAAGTCCCGCTGCCGTGACGTCGCGCCATTCGCCGCGCATCGAATGGATCGTGCCGGTATCGCCGAGGAACAGACGCGCGGGAAAGTTGCCGAGCAGCAGCAGATGGCGTGGCTCGGCAAGCGCGATCTGCCGGTCGAGGAACGGTCTGCAGATTTCAAGTTCGGCGTCGGACGGCATCCGGCTTCCCGGCGGACGCCAGGGGATGATGTTGGTGAGCAGCACCGTCTCGCGCGACAGGCCGATCGCCGACAGCATCCGGTCCAGCAATTGGCCTTGCCGCCCGGAAAACGGTGTGCCGTCGCGATCATCTTCGGCATTTGGCATCGGGCCGATCACCATGATGCGCGATTGCGGATCGCCGGTCATGAACACCGTTGAGCGGGCGCCGTGTTTCAGGTTGCAGCCGCCGAAGGTTTCCAGCGCCGTCTTCAGTTCGGAAAGCGTGCCGGCACCGTCTGCCGCAAGACGCGCGGCATTGACCGCGCCGCCATCGGGAATGGCGACCTGCTGCATGGAGGAGGGGGTAAGACGCGGAGCTGGTGGCGCGGGACGCTGCGGCTGTGGTGTATCGCCACCGACAGCATAGGCCTCACGCTCGCCCTGCGGCGGTGACGACACGTTCGGTGCCGCTCGCCCTTGCGACTTCGCTGCCTTCTGCTCGGCAAACTGCGCGAAGCGATCAACCGGTGCGTCCTCGACCAGCCAGTCGACACCCGAATCCGCATAGAAATGCAGCAGCGCTGCAAGTTCGGCAGGATCGAGTTCGGAGGCGGTGGGGCTCATATGCGCACCCTATAGCATGTCGGGCTCGGGTTGGAATGGGATTCCGTCCGCGGCTGTGGAGAACCTCGCGGAGTGCTTACGCCGCCCACTGCTCCACATCGCCGCTTTCGCCGATCAGGGCCAGACCGTGGGCGATCGACAACAGTTCGCCGCCGCTCTCGATCTTGCCGGCATCGAAGCGCCGGTTAAAGATCTGCCGCACCGCCGGCACGAAGGATGTCCCACCGGTCAAGAACACCTTGTCGACCTCATCAGGTGCCGTGTTTGTCTTGGTCAGCACGTCGTCCAGCGCACCTTCGATCCGGGCGAGGTCGTCGGCGATCCAGGTTTCGAAATCGGTCCGCTTCACCATCTTCTTGCCACCCCGGCCGAGCGGCGAGAAATTGAACTCCGCCTCGTCGGACGCAGAAAGCGCCATCTTGGTGGCCGAGATCGACTGATAGAGCGGATAGCCTTCGTCGTGATCGACGAGATCGATAAACAGTTCCAGCTTGTCGGGATCGGTTGCCGAGCGCACCAGCGATTTCAGATCCGTGAACTCGCGGGTCGTCTTGAAGATAGACAACTGGTTCCAGCGCGAGAAATTCGCATAATAGCTGGAGGGCACTTCGAGAAGCTTGTCGAAGCTCTTGAAATGCGTGCCCTTGCCAATCTCTGGCGCCACCAGATGCTCCACCATCCGCGCGTCGAAGTGATCGCCGGCGATGCCGACGCCGGAATGGCCGATCGGAGTTGCGACGAGCTTGCCGGCGACACGCTCGAAGCGGATGAGCGAGTAGTCCGTCGTGCCGCCGCCAAAGTCGGCCACCAGAACGGTGGCATCGCTCTTCAGGCTCTGCGCGAAGTAATAGGCGGCTGCGACAGGCTCGTAGACATAGTGGATTTCCGGAAAGCCCAGCCGCGTCAGCGCTTCGTTGTAGCGATCGGTGGCAAGTTTCTCATCCGGGCTGGCGCCGGCAAAATGCACCGGACGTCCTGCGACGAGACGCGAGACTTCGCCCGGCCAGTTGCCTTCTGCATAGGCCTGCAGCCGCTTCAGAAAGATTTCCATCAGGTCTTCGAACATGTGCCGGCGGGCAAACACCAGCGTACCCTGAAACAGGGGGCTTGCAGCAAAGGTCTTGATCGACTGCAGGAAGCGGACATCACCGGGATTGTCGATGAACTGGCGGATGGCGGCCTGACCGGCCTCGATCTTCAGCGCCTGCGCGCCAAGCTTCGCATCCTTCATGAAGGACAGCGCCGTGCGCATCGAATCCGTGGTGCCGGCGCTGCTGGAAAACTCCAGCGAATGCGTGGTGGCGCCGCTGTCCGCCAATGCCAGAACCGTATTGGTCGTGCCGAAATCAAGCCCGAGCGCCCGTGCCATGGCCGTGCTCCTTAAAAATCTACGTCGAAAATGATGAACCGGAAGCGCCGCCTCCGAGGGCAACAGAACGCGAAAACGCGCCCCGTTTTTCAAGAGGGCGCGTGATGGCACAAGGTGCGGGCGAAGGCAAGAGCGGAAAGGGACTGAACCCCATGCCGATAGCGTTTATGCCGCGCTGTAGATTTTCTCCGTTTCCAGCGTGTCGGCCTCGTCTCGGGAGCCGAACAGGGTGCCAATCGTCTGGCTCGGCTTGGAGACGATATTGTCCAGCAACTGGCTGACCATCAGGCTCTGGACGACTTCCGAAGCCCGTTCGCGGACCTGCTGTTCCTCGTCGGAGCCGGTCGTTCCGAAACGCGTCTGAATCCTTGCGATCTGGTCAAGGAAGTTGGCGACGTGATCGGCAGAGGCTGTTTTCGAGACAGAGGTCGACGCCGTTGTAGGAGCGTTGGAAGCCGACGCGGTCGTTCCCACACTTGCGCCAGTCGCCGGTGCCGTGGATGCCGTGCCAGCCTGGACGGGGCCCGCCGACGAGGGGCCAGGCGCGGTGGCGGAACTTGCGCTGCTCGATGGCGAAGCGCCAGCCATGTCGGTCGAACCCGTCTCAGCCGCCGCATCGTCGTCCGTTACTGTGGAGGTGCTGTCGGTGCTTCCTGCTTCTCCAGCCTCAACGTCGCTTGGTTCGGCCTGATCGGTTTCCGCTGTCTCCGGCGCAGTCCATACCGGTGTCCCGGCCGCGTCTTCCTTTTCTACGCGACCGTCCGCTTCGTCGTTGTCGGCCGCTGTCGGCTCGGACGTCGCGGGATCGTCGTTAGAAGCGACCGGTGTCGGGCCGTAGATCCCGTCATCGCTGTTGTCGACCTGCGTGTCGGGCTCGTCGCTTTTCACCGGTTCGGCGGAAACCGGCTCGTTGCTGGCAGGCTTGGCTGTGGACGAATTGCCGGATGTGGTGCTTGCCGGTTGAGTGCTGGAACTGGACGTCTGGCTCGGCGAGGATGAACTCGATCCGCCTTTGAAAAGGCTGTCAATTAACACGGTATGCCCCTTGGGTTCTAATCAAGCTCGGCCTGTAACAGCGTCGCCTTGATGAGGGGTCAAAACCGGCATGACAAGTTAACTCAATGTTTACACATTCATGGAGGATCTTCCCGGCGTCGCACAAGGAGGACTGCTAGAGTGTTGAAGAAAATGAAGTTTCTCTCGTTGATCACGGTTGCGTGCTTGTTTTCCGGCGTGGCCTCCCATGCTGCCGAGCCCATCGCCTGCACGGTCGTGATCGAGGAAAAGACAGGTGAACAAGTGCACCGGGAAGGCGCCTGCGATCAGGCTTTCTATCCGCAATCCACCTTCAAGCTGCCACTCGCAATGATGGGCTATGACGCCGGCATCCTCACCGACGAGACGACGCCGCAGTGGAAATACCAGGCAAAATTCAACCGCTCTGAGCGTGAGCAAAAGGATGTCGACCCGACTATCTGGGAACGCGATTCGATCGTCTGGTATTCGCAGGAGATCACGCGCAAGCTCGGCAAAGAGCGTTTCGCGGCCTATGTGAAAAACTTCGGTTATGGCAACCGCGATGTCTCAGGCGGACCCGCGGGCACGGACGGTCTGACGGAAGCCTGGCTGATGTCGTCGCTGAAGATCTCGCCGGACCAGCAGGTGGCGTTCATCCGCCGCTTCCTCACCGGCAAGCTGCCGATCTCGGAAAATTCTTCCGACATGACACAGGCCATCCTGCCGCATTTTGCAGCTGCTGACGGCTGGGACGTGCAGGGCAAGACCGGCGCCGGCTGGATGCGCGGCAAGGACGGCAAGCCGGACTATTCCCGCCCGATCGGCTGGTTCGTCGGCTGGGCCGAGCAGAACGACCGCCGCGTGATCTTTGCAAGGTTGCTGGTCGACGTGAAGCGCTATCCCGACACGCCGATCAGCTATGTTGTGCGTGACAGCCTGATCGCCGATCTGCCGAAGCTTGCCGCCGATCTTTGACCGTGGCTTACCCGTTCGGCCGGAACGCTACGCTGCCGCCCTGAAGGAAGCAGGTCCGGCTGAACTTGGACAGGTCGAGCGGGTTGGGAAGCCTGACATCCGCGATGTCGGGGAGGGGCTTCGCGGCCGCGTCGTAAGCGCGGTCGATCTGCGACACGAAGACGATGATCAGACCGCGCTTACGGGCGAAAGACTCGAGTGTGGAAACTTGGTCGGCCAGCGGCGGGTTTTCGCGGCGCTGGTCGAGCAGTTGAAGATAGTCCACCACGACCAGCGTACCGGCTGCAGCGGTTTCCAGCGCCTCGATCATGTAACCTGCATTGATCGCATCGGAGCAGTCGAAGGCAAACATGTCCCCGAAGCGCTGAGGCTCGACCTCAAGCGCGCGAAAGCGCCCGAGAATGTCGGCAGGCGTATAATCGAGGCTGAAGAAAAAGGCGCTATTGCCGGCTTTCATGGCCTCGATGGCAAGACTGAGCGCCATCAGCGTCTTGCCCTGTCGCGGCCTTGCACCGACCAGCAGCATGTCGCCCTGTTTCAGGCTTCGGTACAAGATTTCGGCGGGCGATGTTTCGGCATGTTTGGCCGATAGCAGGCTCCAGCTCCGGTACCCTTGCTCGATGGCGATGCGGTCGAGCGCGGCGTGAAGGGGAGTGGATGTCTGCCGGGCGAGAAGCTTCGCCTTGCGTTTAAGCTCATAGATCGGAACTGTCGTTTTCATGGTCAAACCTCCTATTGCGAGCGTGTTTCGCAATCCCTCCTTGTGCGGATGCTCGAACAGTCGGTTCGATGATCAGAGGTCCGGTATGAGGTTTACTTTCCCGGTCGGAGGGGGGAGGCGTGGACCGCGCCAGAATCAAAGTCTAGCGCGATCCGTGTCGTCTTCAAAGTGGTCTCGTCAGGTTAGAACGAGCGGGCGGCGCCGCCATCGACGCGCAGCATCGATCCGGTGATGTAGCTTGCGGCCTCCGAGCAGAGGAAGGCACCGGCAGCGCCGAATTCCTCGACCGTGCCGAGCCGGCCGGCGGGGATCGTCTTTACGGATGCGGCACGGACTTCGTCCATCGTCTTGCCCTGCTTCTTCGCATTGGCCGTATCAAGCTCCTCGATCCGGTCGGTGAGGATGCGGCCAGGCAGCAGCATGTTCGCGGTGATGCCGGAGCCTGCTACTTCGGTCGCAAGTGTCTTGTTCCAGCCGACCAGCGCGCCACGCAGCGTATTCGACAGCGCGAGGTTGGCGATGGGCTCAACCACGCCGGAGGAGGCAACCGTCAGCACGCGACCCCAACCTTGCGCCTTCATCTGCGGCAGCAACGTGTTGGTGAGCGTGATGACGCGCAGCACCATGGACTGGAAGAACGTGTCGAGCTTGTCGGCGCTCATATCCTCAGTCGTGCCGGGCGTTGGACCGCCGGTATTGTTGACGAGAATGTCGATGCCGCCGAGCTTTTCCTCAACGGCCGTCACCATCGAAGCGACGAAATTCTCTTCGCCGAGGTCGCCCCGGACCCAGTCTGCCTTGCCTTTGCCGAGCGCATTGATCGCCTTGCAGTTTTCGGCGAGCTGATCGCCCGACCGACCGACCAGAAGGACGTTTGCACCTTCCGCCGCCAGAGCCTTGGCTATCCCCAGCCCAAGGCCGCGGGAGGAGGCGAGTACGAGCGCGCGTTTGCCGGCAATACCGAGATCCATGAAGCTTTCCTTCTCTGCACGAGGTTCATGACGGGCCTTCGGGCGCGACGACAGGTTGCGACGCGGGACCGGTCATTTGAATGCCGGGGCTTTATAGCTTTGGTATAACAATGGTGAAAGCCGGAACTTGGGTGAAGGCAGAACTTGCCTTTGCGGCCAGAACCCTTATTTTACGTGCACGTCAACGTAAGTTGAGCAAACGGAAGCGCCCTGTGCGCGATTGACACGCTGGAAGGCGTTTTCGCGCCTCGACAAGCGGGATCGCTTTTGACAAGACAGAAACAGACCTACTGCGCCGGCGAGGGGCCGGCATCGGAGTTTGAAATGGACGCCCAAGACCTTTCCGCCAACCCGCTTCCCGAACGTGAAAGCATGGAGTTCGACGTCGTGATCGTCGGCGCCGGCCCCGCCGGCCTGTCGGCCGCGATCCGGTTGAAGCAGGTCAATCCGGATCTGACGGTGGTCGTTCTGGAAAAAGGCGCCGAAGTCGGTGCGCATATTCTTTCAGGCGCCGTGGTCGATCCGTCGGGCATCGATGCGCTTCTGCCCGGCTGGCGGGAGGATGAGGGCCATCCCTTCAAGACCGAAGTGACCGACGACCAGTTCCTGCTGCTCGGTCCTGCCGGCTCGATCCGCCTGCCGAACTTCGCCCTGCCGCCGCTCATGAAC
This sequence comes from Rhizobium sp. Leaf306, assembly GCF_001423425.1. Lineage (GTDB taxonomy): Bacteria > Pseudomonadota > Alphaproteobacteria > Rhizobiales > Rhizobiaceae > Neorhizobium > Neorhizobium soli. The sequence continues at coordinate 321,009 of NZ_LMNX01000001.1, read as the reverse complement.
AATCACGGCAATTACATCGTCTCGCTCGGCAACGTCTGTCGCTGGCTTGCCGAAAAGGCCGAAGCGCTGGGCGTCGAGATCTATCCCGGTTTTGCGGCCGCCGAGGTGCTCTACAATGACCAGGGCGCCGTGATCGGCGTCGCGACCGGCGACATGGGCATCGAGAAGAACGGCGAACCGGGTCCGGCCTATACCCGCGGCATGGAATTGCTCGGCAAGTACACGCTGATCGGCGAAGGTGTGCGTGGCTCGCTTGCCAAGCAGCTGATCGCGAAATTCGATCTTGCCAAGGATCGCGAGCCGCAGAAATACGGCATCGGCATCAAGGAACTGTGGCAGGTCAAGCCGGAGAACCACAGACAGGGCCTCGTGCAGCACTCGTTCGGCTGGCCGCTCGGCATGAAGACCGGCGGCGGTTCCTTCCTCTACCACCTGGAGGATAACACGGTCGCAGTCGGCTTCGTCGTCCACCTCAACTACAAGAACCCCTATCTCTACCCGTTCGAGGAATTCCAGCGGTTCAAGACGCATCCTGCCATCCGGGGCACGTTCGAGGGCGGCAAGCGCCTGTCCTATGGCGCGCGTGCGATCACCGAGGGCGGCTACCAGTCGGTGCCGAAACTGTCCTTCCCGGGCGGCGCGCTGATCGGCTGTTCCGCCGGCTTCGTCAACGTGCCCCGCATCAAGGGTTCGCACAACGCGGTCATCTCCGGCATGCTCGCCGCCGACAAGCTGGCCGCCGCCATCGCTGCCGGCCGCGCCAATGACGAGCCGGTCGAGATCGAGAACGAATGGCGCCAGACGGCGATCGGCACCGATCTCAGGCGCGTGCGCAACGTCAAGCCGCTCTGGTCGAAGCTCGGAACCGGTCTCGGCGTCGCGCTCGGCGGTCTCGACATGTGGACCAACCAGCTGTTCGGCTTCTCGTTCTTCGGCACGCTGAAGCACGGCAAGACCGATGCGCGAAGCCTGGAGCCGGCGGCACAGCACAAGAAGATCGACTATCCGAAGCCCGATGGCGTGCTGACCTTCGACCGTCTTTCGTCAGTGTTTCTGTCGAACACCAACCACGAGGAAGACCAGCCGGTCCATCTCAAGGTGAGGGATATGGACCTGCAGAAGCGCTCCGAGCTCGAAGTCTACGCCGGCCCTTCGACCCGCTACTGTCCCGCCGGGGTCTATGAATGGGTGGAAAAGGACGGCGAGGAAGTCTTCGTCATCAACGCGCAGAACTGCGTCCACTGCAAGACCTGCGACATCAAGGACCCCAACCAGAACATCGTGTGGGTGCCGCCGCAGGGTGGCGAGGGGCCGGTCTATCAGAATATGTGATCCTTAAGGTGCCGAGGGAGACCAGAGCAATCGCTGTGCGTTCAATTGGACGCACAGCGATCTAGAGAGGCGCCTCCGCACAGTCCTGGATGCAAATCGCTGCGCAGGTTTGCTGGGAGCGTTTCAGACTGAGGTCCAGTCACGGCCGAACCGGTGGGCGACAGCGTTCAGCCGCTTGTCCCGTGTCCAAAGCAACAGATCCGGCGTCAACAACAGAGACGCCACGAGATGCGCGTCACAACAGCCGATGCCTGAGCCGGACAGTTTCTGTGTCCGTATCATTGCCAGAACCTCCGCATCTGACGCTGTTACGGATTTCGGCAGCCGATGCAGATAGCCGATGATCACATCGTATTGGCGCATGTTCCCCAGCGCCAGTTCCCCGATCACATGCGGATGAGTGCAGACCTGTCCATTCTCCAGCAGAGCAATCAGCCTCGGGTCTGGTTTGCCGAGATGGTCGGCCCAGATGACTGTATCGACCAGAATCACTGCTCGTCCGGCCGCCAGCGGGGCGCTGATCTGAAGTCTGGTTCCGTTCCGCCCAGAAGAGCAAGGCGCCGTGCAGCTTCGTTTTGAACGAGAAGCGTAAGCGCCTTCTTGACGATCGCCGATGTCTCCTGAAGACCGGTCAGTTCCTTTGCATCGATAAGCAGTTCATCATCGATGGTGATCGTCGTTCGCATGGTCAGTCTCCCTTCGCATGAAAAATAACATCAGATGATGCGCTTAACAACGTCGCGTGCGCCTGTGGGCGTGCACGGTGTTGTCGGTGCAAATACGCCATGGAACTCGCTCGATCCGCACCCGCCTTATCACTTCATTAACCATAATATCCGTAATTCTTGGTCATCTTCTCGACTCGCCAAGGACACATTCATGTCGATTTCCCGTCGCGGCCTGCTGGTCGGTTTGCCGCTTCTGCTGGCCGGCTGCGCTTCCACTTATCCAGAACAGCGCAACTATGCGGCGCTTCCAGGCGAGGCTTTCCCCTTGTCACCGGTGCCAATCGATCGGATCAGGCCCGAACTGCGTCGGACCGAAGTCGACTATGTCAGCTCCTACGAAGCGGGTACCGTCGTCGTTGATACGCCTGCGCGCCGGGCCTACTACATCCTCGGCGGCGGCCGGGCGATCCGTTACGGCGTCGGTGTCGGCCGCGCCGGTCTTGCACTCTCCGGAAACGCCTATGTGGGCCGCAAGGCCGAATGGCCGACCTGGACGCCGACGGCCAACATGCAGCGCCGCGAACCGCGCTACCGGGCGCTCGCAGGCGGCATGCCGGGCGGCCCTAACAACCCGCTCGGCGCCCGTGCGATGTATCTTTACCGCGGCGGCAACGATACGCATTTCCGCATCCACGGCACCAACCAGCCGGATTCGATCGGTCACGCGATGTCGAGCGGTTGCATCCGCATGATGAACCACGACGTCATCGATCTTTTCCAGCGCGTCCAGGTCGGCGCAAAGGTCGTCGTCATCCAGGCGAGTGCCTGATCCAAGCCGCAGCCATCCGTAAGAAGCCTGCCGTCACTGTCGTGGCGGCGGGCCTTTTCGCATGTGGATGTTATGGGTGGACCTGAACACCCTTCAGCGTGATTTCCAGGCGACGACCATCAGGCCGCCGATCACGGTGATATGCTCCATCACCACGTAGAACTCGAGCGTCTTGAACGGCTCTTCCATCGTCCAGAAATGGTGGACGATCGGAATCGTCAGCGCCGTGAACACGCCGAGCGCGCCGGCACCGAGCCAGGTCCAGCGGTTGAGGATGATAAGCGCCGAACCCACCAGCTGGGTGATGATGACGGCCACGTTGAAGGCGAATGCCGGTTCCAGCCCGAACTGCGTCATCTCCGCGACGCCGGCCGGAAAATCGATGAGCTTGGAAAGCCCGCTTCCCCAGAACATGAACGTCAGGACGGCTCGGGCCAGATACCCGAACCATGTGGACCCGGTCACGATATCCAGCGGATTTCCGAATGTATTGGATTGCGATGTCGCCATAAGAACCCCCTTTGCGCGTACCCGTCTGGACCATAGCTCCAAACGGCAAACGTGATAAGGTGTAAGTTTTTATCGATACACCCTATGGGGTGTGTGTTGCTGCGTGGTCAGAAGCCGGACAGAACCAGCTTGCCTCGCGTCGTGCCGCTTTCGATCCTGGCGTGGGCTTTCTTGAGGTTTGCAGCATTGATCGGGCCGATCACGTCGGACAGCGTCGTGCGGATCTTGCCGGCATCAACCAGTTCGGACACATGATTGAGCAGCTTGTACTGTTCGATCATGTCGGCGGTCTGGAACACCGGCCGAACGAACATCGTCTCCCAATGGATCGACAAAGCCTTGCGCTTGAACTGGCGGATATCGATCGGCTCCTTCGGGTCGTCGATCAGCCCCAGTCGCCCCTGCGGCGCGATCATCTCGAGGATGTCGTTGATGTGATCGGAGGTTTCCGTCGTCGAGAACACGAATGCGGGGTTGCCGATCGCCATCCCGGCGATCTGTTTTGCCAGCGGCTTGGAATGGTCGAGAACATGGTGAGCGCCGAGCGTGCGGATCCAGTCCTGTGTTTCCGGCCGCGAGCCGGTGCCGATCACCGTCGCGTCGGTCAGTTCCCGCAGCAACTGGATGGCGATCGAGCCGACACCACCGGCGCCGCCGATGACCAGAACCGCATTCCACGCGCTCGCCACCTTGTCCTGCACCTTCATCCGGTGAAACAGCGTCTCGTAGGCAGTGATGGCGGTCAACGGAAGGGCGGCGCTCTCCTCAAAGGAGAGGCTGGAAGGCTTCTTGCCGACGATCCGCTCGTCGACCAGATGCAGTTCCGCATTGGTGCCGGGACGGTTGACCGCGCCCGCGTAAAACACCTCGTCACCCGGCTTGAAGAGTTTCACATCCGGCCCGACCGCTTGCACCACGCCGGCTGCATCAAAGCCGAGGATGCGGTACTGGCCGGCTTCGACATTCTGCAACCGGCGCTGCTTGGTATCGACAGGATTGACCGACACGGCCTTGATCTCGACCAGCAGGTCGCGCCCCTTGGCCTCGGGCTCCGGCAGCTCGATGTCGAGAAGGGCGTTTTCGGATGTGATCGGCAGGTTTTCGCTAAAACCGACAGCGCGCATGGAATCTCCTCGTCAAGCTCAGGGCATCGAGGACGATACATCGCGCGTAACGACGGCAACGGCAAGGCGGCGCAGACGAGCGCCGGTACGCTTTACCGAGCCGGCACTTTCTGGCTCAGGCTGAGGGCTTTGCCTCACGTTCCAGAGCGACCGACACGCCGAAGACGCAGAGCCCGATCAGCGAAAGTACCGCACCGACATAACCGGTTGCCTGAAAACCCCAGCCCCAGGCGATGACGAGCCCGCCGAGCCAGGCACCGAGTGCGTTGGCGATGTTGAAGGCCGAATGGTTGGAAGCGGCCGCCAGCGTCTGGGCGTCGGCCGCCACATCCATCAGCCGCGTCTGCAGCGCCGGGCCGCAGGCAAATCCGCAGCCGACCAGGAAGACGGTGATATAGAGCATAACAGGGATATGGGCGAAGGTCGCAAAGGCCAGCATCACGGCCACGTAGAACACCATCGTTCCGCCGATCGTACCCTTCAGCGAAATGTCGGCAAGCCTCGAGCCGACAATATTGCCGACATTCATGCCGATGCCGAACAGGGCGATGACGATCGACACCATGGTGACCGGAAGCCCGGCCGTTTGCGTCGTGGTGGAGGCGATGTAGCTGAACACCGAAAACATGCCGCCGAAACCGACCGAGGCAATGCCGAGCGTCAGCCAGACCTGGGTCTTGCCGAATGCGCTGAGTTCGCGGCGAATGCTGGCGCCTTCCTGCACCTTGTCCCTCGGCTGAAAAAACCAGACGAGTGCCACAGTCAGGAGACCGATGAAGCCGACAAGGTAGAAGGCCGAGCGCCAGGACAGCATCTGGCCCATGAAGGTGGCAAGCGGCGTCCCGAGCAGCGTCGCGATCGTCAGACCCAGCATGACGCGGCCGACGGCGCGGGCGCGCTTGTTGGGCGGCACCATGGAGGCGGCCACCAGCGAGGCGACCCCGAAATAGGCCCCGTGCGGCAGGCCGGTGACGAAGCGCAGCGCGGTAAAGCTCCAGAAGCTTGGCGCCATCGCCGACAGGATGTTGCCGACCGCAAAGACACCCATCAGCGCCAGAAGCAGCGTGCGGCGCGGCAGCCGGGCCGATAGAATTGCGATGATCGGCGCGCCGATCACCACACCCAGCGCATAGGCGCTGATCACATAGCCCGCCGTTGGGATGCTGACCTGATACGTCTCCGCCACATTCGGCAGCAGGCCCATGATGACGAACTCGCCGGTACCGATCCCGAAGCCGCCGACGGCAAGCGCGAATTCGATCAGAAGGACGGCGAGGGGGGAAAGGCTGGTTTTCGGGATGCTGTCGTCAGGTCTGGTGTTGGCCTTGGCATCGGGCACGTGTCGGACTGCGGTGTCTGTCATGGTATCGCATCTGTTGAAAAAGCGGACGGGTACGGCTCGAAGCGAGCGCGTCCGGGAGCAAATGATGGGGCTTTGAGGCAGTTGAATTGACGGCAGATTAGCACGTGATTGTGCAGCGCGGTAGGCTTTTGACAAAAACCAACTGTACCACAATCGTGCAATCGCCATTCGGTGCCGTTGATATCTGCCGCGGCCTCACCATTTTCCACCCTGTCGTTATCCGCCGCCCTCGAGCACCTGGTCCCTTGTCGATGAAACTACATGCCGTTTTCAACCGCGATGGCGGGACTTTCCGAACCACGGATATGGACGCTTACTGCGACCACGCCCTGAAGACCTTCCGGGCTGCCGGCCACGAGATCGAGTGCGAAGTTGTTGCCGGCGACAAGGTCGTAGAGACGATGGAAAAGGCAGCCTCGATGCCCGGCGTCGAAGGACTGATCGCCGGCGGTGGCGACGGCACGATTTCCGCGGCGGCGGGCATTGCCTGGAAAAGCGGTATCGTTCTCGGCGTGGTGCCGGCCGGCACGATGAACCTGTTTGCCCGGTCGCTGAAGCTGCCGCTCGACATCTGGGAAGTCCTCGATGCGCTGGCCGAGGGTACGCCCGAAGCGATCGATATCGCCAGCGCCAATGGCAAAAGCTTCGTGCACCAGTTTTCGGCAGGCCTGCATGCCCGGATGGTGCGCTACCGCAACTCGATGAATTTTGCCTCGAGGCTCGGCAAAATGCGGGCAAGCGCAAGAGCTGCGATCGGCGTCATGTTCAACCCGCCGGAATTCGAGATGGAATATGTCGTCGATGGCAAGCGCACTTCGCGCAAGGTGTCGGCCATCTCGGTCTCAAACAACGAGTTTGGCACCGATCCTCTGATGTTTGCCGATGACCTGACCAGCGGCCATCTTGGGTTCTACCTCGCCGAACCGATGAAGCCGTCCGGGGTCGCAAAACTCACCTTCGACATCCTGCGCGGCAAGCTCAAGGAAAACGCCGCGGTCACGGCGATGACGGCAACAGAACTCGAACTGCACTTTCCTCGCCACCGCCGCGACGTCAGCTGTGTCATCGATGGCGAACTCCTGCCGATGAAGCGGGACGTGACGCTGAAGATCCATGCCGGCGAACTGAAGGTTCTGGTTCCCGGACAGAATACGGCTGCAGGACGCGAAAATGCCGCTGCGAATATGTCGCCGGAACCGTCTACGGTCTGATCGGCGCTGAACGCGGCAATGTCGAACGCTCAGACAGCGATCGACGTCAGCGGTGGCGGCGTGCCGGCGGCGGCGGCTTCGATATCGACGGAATTGGCTCCGTTCGAGCGCACCGTCACCGCATTGGATGCGAACTGCACGCCGGCGGCCTTGCAGGCAGCCAGCAGCCGCGTCATCGCTTCGCGCTTCAGGATGCCCGGATTGCCGGGCAGGCAGGTAAACTTGAAGCGCACGATCATCGCCGTTTCGGTGATGTCCTGGATACCCTGCATCTTCAGCGGAATGAGGAACTGCGGCCCGAATTCCGGATCCTCCAGCATGCCCAGCCCCACCTTCTTGGCGGCACGGCGGATGATCTCGGCATCGCTGTCGCGCTCGAAGCGGAGCTGGAACTTGATCGTTCCCCAGTCGCGGCTGAAATTGGTGACGGAGCTGATCTGCCCGAAGGGAATGGTGTGGATGGGTCCGTTGTGATGGCGCAGCCGCACGGAGCGCACGGTGATCTGCTCCACGGTCCCCTGCAGCTTGCCCGTATCGATGTACTCGCCAATCCGGAAGGCATCGTCGACAATAAAGAAGATGCCGGAAACGACGTCCTTCACCAGCGCCTGAGACCCGAACGAAAGCGCAAGCCCGAGCACTCCGAACCCGGCCAGCAGCGGCGCCACGTTGATGCCAAGCGAACTGAGGACGATCAGCGAGCCGACCGCGAGAACCGCACCGAGAACCAGGTTGCGGATCACCGGCAACGCCGTCGTCAGACGGCTTGTCTGCTTCTTGTCCGCTTGCTCGTCTTCCTGGCCGGGCAGCATCACGGTCTGCGGTGGGGCGATCGTCTCGGCGTATTTCCACACCAGCGTGTAGACGGCCCAGCTTGCGACCACGGCAAAGCTCAGCCGCTCCAGCCAGAGGATCCAGCCGGTTGCGATGTCGCCGCCGCTGGTCATCAGCGGCCACCAGAGCGCGGTGATCAGGTGGAGGCCGCCGATCCACACAGCGCCCGAGCAAACCACGCGAAGGCTGGCGAGTACGGAAGACCATAGGCCCGCCCCGTGGGTGGTTTCCCAGTGCCGCGCGAACTCGTCCACCACGTGGTGGGCTCCGAGTGCGAACACCGGGAGGAGCAGCAGGATGACCTGAGTCGAGCCGGCCGCGAAACTCCAGCGGGCACTGTCCGGCGAGCCGATGATGACCGACCCGAAGAACCAGATGAAGATGGCCGAAACGACATAGAAATCCGGAAGCAGGTTGCCGATGACGCGCCGGACGGGGCCCGGGCTTGAGCCTTTGAACGCAGCGCGGATGCCGGCGCGGCCGCCCCAGAACCAGGTTAGCTTGAGCAGCGTCAGCAGGGTGCCGCCGATCAAGAACCACCCGTCGAGTGAGGCCCGGTCCAGGCCCAGCCAGTTCCACAGCCGCATGGTCTCACCAAACAGGGCGGTGATCACGCCATAGGCGGTGAGCATATGGAAATGCCATTGCGGATTGCTGATCGCGAACAGTGTTTCGCCGCTCTCATCGGGCCGAAACAGAAACCGTCCCACCGCCATGTAGACAAGCAGGATCAGGGCGAAGGCAATGGCGGCCTGGCAGACCTGGAAGGCAGCCGTGGTATCCGCGAGCATCGTCAGCAGGACCCACCGGGCGACACCGAGAAAAATCGCGATCGACAGCAGATCGCCGACCAGGCGCTTGAAGAAGCGGCGGAACTTGCCGGCGATGTGACGGGCCCGCAAATGGCTGTGTCGCAGCAACTGCGCAAACAGGAGCCGCACGCTGAGCGCCGCGGCGCCGCCCGCCAAAAGCGAAAGCAGCGCCACCATCGCGATCCGGCCGTTCGCAATGCCCTCGGCATCCAGATGCGTGGTCGTCATGCCCACCATGGTGGACAGGGCCTGCAGCCCCGCAATCGCCGTCGTGAACCCGTGGGACGAGGCATCCGAGAACCGTTCCCAGCTGGCCATGCCCATGTTGGCCGCTTCCATTTCCGGCGTCATCTGCATCGTGTCGGCGCTGGTTGCGGTGGCAGTGCCAGAGGTCGTGTCCGATGCGGAGGTCGCGGGGTGTGCAGCGGCGCCGGTGGTTGTGGTCGCGGTCTCCACCTGCACCGTCAGCGGTCGGCCCGTGCGGGCCGCAAGATCCAGCACCTGCTGCACGTCGGCGGCGGTCTGACCGGGCTTGAGGACGACGGTCAGCGGCGCGTCCTGCGACCACATCGGAGATGCGGTCAGGAGAAGGCCGAGAAAGGCTGCTGCGGCAGCTCGGCAGAACGGCATCAGCGTCTCCATCGGCCAAGCGGCCCTTGCCCGTCCGCGCCGCGCGTGGCGCCTGACGTCCTTTTGCAACCCCTGCAGGCTCGCAGGCAGGTTCCCATCATATGGCGAAGATCGTCGTTCCGCCAGCCGCCCGCCGATGGATGCTGGATCCTAGATTCGAGGCAGATAGGTCTGGTAGTCGAAGTCGCTGACGGTCCGCAGGAAGGTGATCGCCTCCTTGCGCTTCGTGTCGCCGAAGAGCGTCTGGTATCGCTTTCCGAACACGTCCCGGATGAAAGGCGAGGCAGCAAAATCCTCGACCGCGGTGAGGAAATCATGGGTGAGGCGTTTCGCGTAAGCTGGGGGTTTTTTGCCGGGCTCCGTTGCCGGACCGGGATCGAGATCCGCTTCGAGCCCTAGGAGCATGCCGCCGAGAATGGCGGTCAGCAGCAGGTATGGATTGGCGTCGGCACCGGCGACGCGGTGCTCGATGCGGGCGGCAGGACCGTTCGCGTCCGGAATGCGGACTGCCGTTCCGCGATGGCCGAAGCCCCAGTCGATATCGACGGGCGCAAACGAATCGGGCTGAAAACGCCTGTAGGAATTTGCATAGGGCGCGAAAACCAGCTGCGCATCACGCATTGTGTTGAGCATGCCGGCGGTGACGGATCGAAGTTTTGCAGGATCGCCGCCCTTGGCGTCGAGAATGTTGTTGCCGTCGGAATCGATGATGCTGGCATGCACATGCAGGCCGGAACCGGCATGATCCGAATAGGGCTTTGCCATGCAGGTGGATTTCAATCCGTGCTTTCTGGCTGCCTGTTCGACGATGCGTTTCAGGCAGATGCAGTCGTCGGCCGCAGCCAATGCATCCGCCCGGTGCAGAAGATTGATCTCGAACTGACCTGGGCCGAATTCGGCCGTCGTCGCATCCGCAGGAAGGTCCTGGGCATGCGCCCATGTCCGCACGGTCTGCAGATAGCCGTCGAGCGCATCGACTGCCGTCATGTCGTAGAGCTGGAACCCGTTCGGCTCGCCGCGATAGGCAAGTTTTGCCGGCGGCCGCGGACGTCCGGTCTCGCGCCAGTCATCTTCGACCACGTAAAATTCGAGCTCCGTCGCCACGACCGGTGTCAGGCCGAGCTTGGCAAAGCGCTGCAGCAGGTTGGCCAGAATCGCACGCGGATCCATGAAACTCGGCTGCCCGTCCATCTCGTGCATGGTCGCAAGCACCTGCTTCGAGCCCGGCGGCCCCCAGGGCATCGGCGCAAGGGTGCGGCGGTCGGGAATGCAGAGCCCATCGGGATCGCCGATCGAGATCGAAAGCCCGGTCAGCTCGTCATTGTCGCAGCCCCAGATATCGAGCGACTGGGTGGAGGAGGGCAGCCGTACCGTTCCGTCCCAGATCTTCTTTTCGGCCGTCATCGGAATGCGTTTACCGCGCAGGTCGCCGTTCATGCCGACCAGCATGATTTCGATATGGGGCTCGGCTGCGGTCTCGGTCATGAGGCATCATCTCGATGGTTGCGCTGCCTCGTTGGTAGCCGATAAGAATTGGTCGCACAATCTGAGCCGCGTCTAAGCCCTGAGGGAAACCGCATGAACGAGAAGCCGACGATCTCCAATCTCGCCGCGATCGATGCCGCTCACCACATTCATCCGTTTTCGGACATGAAAGAGCTGAACGCCAAGGGCACCCGCATCATCGAGCGGGCCGAGGGGCGCCATATCTGGGATTCGACCGGCAAGAAGTATCTCGACGGCTTTGCGGGCCTCTGGTGCGTCAACGTCGGCTATGGCCGAAAGTCCATCGCGGACGCTGCCTACCGTCAGATGCAGGAATTGCCCTATTACAACAGCTTCTTCGGCACCACGACGCCGCCCGCCATTCTGCTTGCCCAGAAGATCGCGTCGCATGCGGGGCCGCATATGAACCGCGTGTTCTTCACCAATTCCGGATCAGAGGCCACCGACACCTGGTTCCGCATGGCCCGCGTCTACTGGAAGGCGCTCGGCATGCCGGAAAAGACGCTCGTGATCGCGCGGCGCAACGGCTACCACGGCTCGACGGTCGCCGGCGCCTCGCTGGGTGGCATGAAGCTGATGCATGAACAGGGCAACCTGCCGATCGACGGCATCCACCATATCGGCCAGCCCTACTGGTATGCCGAGGGTGGCGATCTTTCGCCGGAGGAATTCGGCCTGCAAGCAGCGCGCGAGCTTGAAGCCAAGATTGATGAACTGGGCGAAGACAAGGTTGCCGCCTTCGTTGCCGAGCCGATCCAGGGCGCCGGCGGCGTGATCATTCCGCCGGATACCTACTGGCCGGAGATCTCGCGCATCTGCAAGGCCCGCAACATTCTGCTCGTGTCCGATGAAGTCATCTGCGGCTTCGGCCGGCTCGGCTCCTGGTTCGGCTACCAGCATTACGGCTTTGAGCCCGATCTCGCGCCGATCGCGAAAGGCCTGTCCTCCGGCTATCTACCGATCGGCGGCGTGCTGGTCTCCGACCGGGTCGCGGATGTGATGGTCAACGAGGTCGGCGACTTCTTCCACGGCTATACCTATTCGGGCCACCCAGTGGCCGCAGCAGCCGCGCTCGAAAACCTGCGAATCATCGAAGACGAAGGTCTGGTCGAACGGATCCGCGACGATATCGGACCCTATTTTGCGAAAGGCTGGAAAAGCCTTGAGGCGCATCCGGTCGTCGGACAGGCCGATTGCGTAGGCTTGATCGGCGGCCTTCAGCTTGCAGCCGACAAGGCGACCCGGCGGCGCTATGCCAAAGCCGACGATATCGGGTCGCTCGTGCGCAACCACTGCCTCGAAAACGGGCTGATCATGCGCGCCACGGCAGACCGCATGCTGGCATCGCCGGCCTTCACCATCACCCGGGGGGAAGTCGACGAAATGGTCGAGACGCTGTCAAAGGCTCTGGATCACCTCGCAGAAACCGTGACGGAATAGGGTCAGTCCGGCAGATCGACAACTGCCATGGCGAATGGGTACTGGTCGCCTTCGTGTCCCCAGGAGTAGGGAAAGCGCAGGATGACCGGGTTAGCCGAAAGCCCTTCGAGCCCCTGCGTCTTCAAATAGCGGCCAAAGACGGTTTGAAACCCGTCCGGCACTGTGCCATCCGAGCGGCGCCAGACAAAGACTGCCTTGCGGTAGGCGGAGACTGCCGTGGTCACCATGCCGGCCGGCTGGTGCGAGACGACAACGGTCGTATCGGGCAGGTTGAAACGCATATTTCCGGCCAGATGCCCATCGGCGGCAATGATCAGCACCGGGCGCGGGTCGGAACCGTCGTTTGCGAGTTCCGGCTCGATCTGCTTCGCCAACTTGTCGAAGGGAATGTTGACGTAACCGTAGTTGCCCGTGAATGGGTCGATCGCCACTCTTCCAAACAGGATCAGGGGAACAATCACCATGATCGCCGCAGCAGTGACCCAGAGGCGCTTGAGCGGCATCGATATGTCGATCCCGGCTGCGTCGATCTTCAGCGTAAGGTAAAGCGGCAGAATCAGCAGCAGCGGCGTGAGCCAGCGGTCGCGCACGTCATCCACGCCGCCGAACAGGACCATGCCCAAAAGGACGGCCATCACGAATGCCAGGATGCGACCGGCAAGCCGGCTCCAGTCGTCGTCGGCCCTCATGACCGTCGAAAGCTTTTCACGCAGCGAGATGGCGAACACCGCTGCGGTGAGGGCCATGAACCCGGTCGATGACAGGAGCAGAGATCGCAGTCCGCGGGAGATCGCTGCGAGCGTACCGGCGTCAGCGCTGATGAGTTTGTCCACCGACCGGCTGCTGGCCGCCTCGAAATTGTCGAGCAGCCAGACGGCATGCGGGGCAACTACAAGCAGCGCCACCAGGCCGCTCAAAAGGATGCGCCAGTCCAGCACCCGGTCTCGAAACCGGCTTACCATCAGCACTGCAAGCATCGCGCAGAGCGGAAGAAGGACAAAGTTGTACTTGGTCATTCCCCCGATTCCCGTGGCGAGCCCGAACAGAAGGAACGAGGCAAGCGTCGGAACGGATAAGAGCCTGAACAGCGCAAACAGGAAGAGCGAACTGCCGAAGATCGCCGCCACGGTATGGCTGAGGTCCCGTTGCGCCTCGAACGAGACCTGCGGGATGGTCAAAAGACCGAGCACCGCCACCACCGCGAGGCGCTTGTCCTTCAAGACCTGTCGGGCAGCGAGGAAATAGAAGCCGTAGGCACCGAACAGAAGCATGTTCTTCAGTCCCGACAAAGTCGGCATCGACATGCCAAAGAGATGAACCGCGAGGTATTGCAGCCAGTTGTAGATCGGCGGCTGGGTGCCGTATCCGGCCAGCAGCCATTGCGACAGATAGGCCTGTTCGCCTTCGTCAAGCTCCAGCGCATGCGGAAGAACCACACGCACCCCCATATTGACCAGAAAATAGACCGCCAGGACCGTGAAAAACGTGCGGCCGCGGGAAAGCCGGTCCGCGGAGACCCTGACAGTGGAGAAATGTGAACCCTCAAGGCTATGCAAAAGGTTTTCTCCACGTCCGCCGGTGACGAAGACTGAACAATTCAGGCGCGAATGTCTGTCTGGCGTATCATGCCGTGCCCGCAGATCAAGCGGCAAGCCAGCGTGCCGGCGGCCCTTTTGACGTGTTTTTTCAGAATATCGCTGAGTGTGTCACGGCTGCGGCGTAGCGTCACTCGAGTCGACACCCTCGTGGACTGCCCTGACGATATAGGAGAGCGACGCGCCGTCACGGTAATAGATGCGGGCGATCATTTCGGCGAGGATGCCGGTGGTGATCATCTGCACCGAGGACAGGAACAGCATCACCCCGATCATGAAGAGCGGACGTGTCCCGATATCGTTGCCCAGAATGAACTTGTCGATGAACAGGTAAAACAGGATCAGAGCCGAAAGCGCACCGAGGCCAAGGCCGAGCGATCCAAAGAAATGCCCCGGCCGCGCCTTGAAGCGCATGAAGAACATCACCGACAGAAGATCGAGAATGACGCGGAAGGTGCGCGAGATCCCGTATTTCGAAACGCCGTGCTGGCGGGCGTGATGGGTGACAGGCATTTCGCCGATCCGCGAGCTCGGCACGACGCCCGCAACCCAGGCCGGGATAAAGCGGTGCATCTCGCCCATCAACTGGACCTGCTTGATGACCGCCGAGCGATAGATCTTCAGCGAGCAGCCGTAGTCATGCAGGCGGACGCCGGTGATGCGGCCGATCAGCCGGTTGGCGATAAAGGAAGGCACCTTGCGCAGGAACAGCCCGTCCTGGCGGTTCTTGCGCCAGCCGACCAGGAGGTCGAGTTCGCGTCGCTCGAGTTCGGCGACCATCGAAGGAATGTCTTTGGGGTCGTTCTGCAGGTCGCCGTCGAGCGTCGCGATCAGCCGGCCGCGCGCTTCGGTAATACCGGCCTGCATGGCCGCCGTCTGGCCGAAATTGCGCTGCAGCTCGATGATCCGCAGGATGAGACCCGAACGCGACAGCGAAAGCTTCGCATTGGCGATCGTCGCGTCGGTGCTTCCGTCGTCGACCAGGATCAGTTCCCATGCCGAGGGATAGGTGGCCATGGCGGCGCAGATCCGCTCGATCAGCGGACCGACGCTTTCCTCTTCGTTGAAGAGCGGCACGACGAGGGAGAGTTCGACCGGTGAAACGGTGCCGATCGTGCCATCGATCGTGCCGGCCGCCGAACTTGCTGTTGTACGCACCTTGTGTTTCTCCTAGAAACTCGGGAAACCTCGGGCGTGACGATCCGCCGTCATGGCGGCCGCAGTCTCTGCGCCTTGGTCTTAATGCTTGACCCGAAACCTCGTATTGGGCCCCCTGATATATGAAGAATTCTCCGGTTTCCAGCCGCAGACCGTGGATAATTCGCCACGCCATGACGCTTGGCACAGTTGCGATCGTGGCCCTCTACGCCGCCTTCATCCACTATGTCTGGGGCTGGGGCAGGGTCGTTTCATTATGGAGCGCCGCCGGGTGGGAAACGGCTGCTTTAGCGCTCGCGTTATTGCTTGCGACCTATGTGCTGCGCACCTGGCGGATCTACGATTATTTCCCGCACGAAACCGGCGGCCGCTTCGGCACGTTGCTGCGGCTCGTGCAGGTCCACAACCTTCTCAACATCATGCTGCCCTTCCGCTCGGGCGAAGCAAGCTTCCCGCTTCTGATGCGGCGCGAGTTCGGCGTTTCTCTCACCCGCGCAACGGCAGCACTTCTCGTCATGCGGCTGTTCGATCTGCACGCCCTGCTGGCCGCCGCCGGCATCGGGCTCGTGCTGCAGACAGGTGGCGCGACGGGTGCACTCTGGGGCTGGGCGCTGTGGGCATCGTTTCTCATCCTGCCGGCACTCGCCTTCGCCTTGCGCGGACATGCCTTCAAGCTCGCGGAAAAGCTGCTGCCGGCGAAGGGGAAGACGCTGCTTGACGAGATCAAGGCCGGTCTGCCGCTCGATGCAAACGCCTTTGCTCGGGCCTGGGGCGCAACACTGGTCAATTGGTTCACAAAGATCGCGGTTCTCGCCTGGGTCCTCGGCCTGCTCGGCGGGCTCTCGGTCGGCCCGGGTTTCGGCGGCGCGCTCGGTGGTGAATTGTCCTCGGTACTGCCCGTCCACGCACCCGCCGGCGTCGGCACCTATCCCGCCGGCATTACCGCCGGCGCGCTAGCCTTCGGAGCGGATGCGGGTGGGATGGCATTGGAGGAACTCGGCAAGGCTGCGGTCAACACCCACATCCTCGTCATCGTCTCGTCACTCGTCGGCACCGCATTGTCGCTTTTGGCGGCACGGCCGAAGAGGGGGGATTGATCAGGCGAAAGACGAAAGAGGAACAGCTAGCTTCCTTACCGCCCGATCGGTACTCTGACCCAGCTTGCGCACAAGGCTTTCATCGGCCGTCACGAATTGCAGCCCTTCACGTTGGGCAAGGGCCAGATACAGGCAATCGTAGGCGGGATGGTCTATCCGCGCGGCAAGCTCTATGGCCGCCAGCCAGATCGGCAGCATCTCCCGAAGCTGGAGATCCGATCCCTCGATCATCAGAGCGGCAAACCTTGCCTCCGGCAGTGACAACTCCCGGCGCCGCACCTTTTTCCAGAAAATGTTGGCGCACTCCGCCAGGATGAGATCGGGCGCCGCCAACTCGTGTCGGTTCAAAAGGGTCATCGCCTGCGGAGTGCCGGGTTCTTCGACGACCCATTTGACGACAACGCTCGCATCGACCACGTAAAGGGTCATCGCTCGTTGCGCCCCTCGCGCTGCAGCACTTCCGATAGTGTGTGGTCACGGTCTGCCGTCAGCCTGCGGAATTCTTCCGCCAGCGTCTCAAATGTTGGACGGCTGTGGCGGGGCCCGTCCCATCCCGTGCCCTCCAGCGCGTTCAGGGCACGCTGCCTCCGCTCACCTTCCACGAAGTGGCGAAGCACGTCCTCGACGGTTGCCGTTTCGGGCAGGCCGATGATTTCCTTCGCCTCAATCAGTAGGTCATCGTTGACTGTCGATGTCGCGCGCATTGCAGCCTCCATGCACGCAAAAGTGTATACGCGATTTGACCCTCTGTCACTGGAAAGCCGTCTCGTAAAAGCTTCGAAGCTTGCGCGAATGCAGCGTCTCAGTGGGCATCGCCGCCAGTTTCTGCACGGCACGGATGCCGATCTGCAGATGCTGGCTGACCTGGGTCCGGTAGAACGCCGTCGCCATGCCGGGCAGCTTCAGTTCGCCATGCAGCGGCCGGTCGGAGACGCAGAGCAGCGTTCCATAGGGCACACGGAACCGGAAGCCGTTTGCGGCAATCGTTGCCGATTCCATGTCGAGCGCGATCGCTCTCGACTGCGAAAGCCGCTTTACCGGCCCGCGCTGGTCGCGCAGTTCCCAGTTGCGGTTGTCGATCGTCGCCACTGTGCCGGTGCGCATGATCCGCTTCAGCTCGAAACCCTCGTAACCGGTCACTTCCTCGACGGCGCTTTCCAGCGCCTGCTGCACTTCGGCAAGCGCCGGGATCGGGATCCAGACGGGCAGGTCGTCATCGAGCACATGGTCTTCGCGGACATAGGCGTGGGCAAGCACGTAATCACCAAGGCGCTGGCTGTTCCGAAGGCCCGCGCAGTGTCCCACCATCAGCCACGCATGCGGACGCAGCACGGCGACATGGTCGGTGATCGTCTTGGCGTTGGAAGGCCCGACGCCGATATTCACGAGAGTAATGCCGGAATGATCGCCCTTCTTGAGGTGATAGGCCGGCATCTGCGGCATCCGGATCGTGCCCGGGTTCTCCGGCCGGTCGTTGCCGGCGGTGGTGAGGATGTTGCCCGGCTCCACGAACTCCGTATACCCGTCGCCACCTTCCGCCATCAGCTTACGCGCCCAAGCGGCGAACTCGTCGATGTAGAACTGGTAGTTCGTGAACAGCACGTAATTCTGGAAATGCTCTGCCCCGGTCGCGGTATAATGGCTGAGCCTTGCCAGCGAATAATCGATGCGCTGCGCAGTAAACGGCGCAAGCGGCGCAGGCTCGCCGAACGGGGCCTCGTATTCGCCATTGGCGATGAGGTCGTCGGTATTGTTGAGATCCGGCGTGTCGAACAGGTCGCGCATCGGGATGTCGGCCATCGCGTTGCTGACGGACGACTCGATATGCGCGCCTTCGCCGAATGCAAAATGCAGCGGGATCGGTGTCGTCGATTCCGACACGATCACGGGAACGCCGTGGTTGCGAATGAGCAGATCCAGCTGCTCGATCAGGTAATGGCGAAACAGTTTCGGCCGGGTCACCGTTGTCGTGTAGACGCCGGGGGACGTCACGTGGCCATAGGAGAGACGCGAATCCGCATGGCCGAACGACGTGGTCTCGATCATCACCTGCGGATAGCAGGCGCGGTATCGACCAGTCACGGCCGCACCCTTCGCAAGTGCGCCGAAGGCATCGATCAGGAAGGACGTGTTGCGCTCGTAAAGCGCTGTCAGCGCGTCGACGGCTGCTTCCGCATTGTCGAAAGCCTGCGCCGCGACAGGGCTCGGGCTGATGAAAGCAAGGGCGGGGAGTGAAGAGATTCGTGTGTTCATGCGCTATTATAATGGGAAGTTTTCGACAATCAAACGACACCTGCCGAGGATAACAGCCTGAAACGCGCCGGCGCGATGCGACTGCGAAGTTAAGACTGCGATCCCGGCCCACCGATATCGAGGTGAATGACGGGATCGCTGGGGCAGACGCTGCTGCTGCTTTCGCGACGATAGCGTCAGAGACGAGTCCAGGTCTGCGACTTGCACAGGATCTTCATCACGCAGCCCTTCATCTTGAGCGAATTGCCGCTGACCGAGCCGGAGCCGCTATAGGTCTTGTCCGCCTCGGGATCGGTGATCTCGCCGGTATAGTCGCTGCCCTTGGGCGAAAGCTTGCCGATCTGCCGTCCCGCATGCTTGCCGGTCTTCAGCGTCACGCAGAAGGCGCCGCCGCATTTGCCGATCTCGGCCGTCTCGCCGCTCGCGGTCTTCCAGTTCCCCTCGATCGCTTCCGCCGCATGGCTGGTGCCAGCAATGCCGAATACGGCAAGCGAAACGGCGGCTGCAAGTATCGATATGCGTTTCATGATGGTTTTCCCTCCCGGAGCCGGCGCTTCCGCACCGGTCATATGTCTGAGCGTTCGCACCTCCTCGCGCGAACAGCGGAAAATCTAGCTTACGCACACGTAAAGGTAAATATCCTGAGCCTGCGCATGGGGCGGAATATCAGCCGATATCTGCCGCCGTTTTTGCCGAGCGACGCGCGTTTATTTCGACGCGATGAAAACGCGACCCGAATTCGTGGTGAAGAAAGGGTTGAAATCCAGATCTGAATTTTTCGTAAAAATGTCCGCAAAACCCTTAATAGCCAAGGCCCCTGATGTTTAACAAAAAACCAAGTTTACCAAGCGTTTGTACTTTGTTTTCAGCAAATTAATCATGCTTTTTAGGCGCTTTTTGCAAGCTTTGGCCGATACTCAAATCATCAAAGAGCGGCACAAACCGCCACCCGGAAGGGCCGATAACAAGCTGCACAAGACAGCGACGGTCCCGACGGAAAACAGGGCAGACGACAAGAACAACGTTCTCGAAACAGGGATACGAACCGATGGCACGCTTTGAAATGAATGCTTCCGAAATGGCCACCATGGGTGGCGAGGCTCGCGCAGACGTTCTCTGCGACATGGGTCTGATGTATGCGACCGGCCGGGGTTGCCCGGTCGATCTGGTCTCTGCCCACAAGTGGCTCAACATCGCCGCGATCAAGGGCTGCGACCGCGCCGCCGAATTGCGCGCCGATCTCGCCGCGACGATGAGCAAGATGCAGCTGGCAGAAGCCCTGCGCGCAGCCCGCGAATGGATGACCATCCACTAACGACGTGAAGCGCCCACGCAATCATGCGACCGGCCCACAAGAAGGCCGGCGATCAAGAACACGGGCCTACCAGAGAGAAAACGGATGGAGACGCGGCGCGAACCGGAGCTGTTCCCGGCAACAAACCGCAGCCGCTGAAGATCAAAAGACCGCGACCGGCAGAAACAAGGCCGGCGCGGTCTTTTTCTGTTCTAGAGACCCTTCAGAACTTTCGGCAACGCCTCTTCCAGCAATGCCATATCCTGCTCCGGTCCTGCGCTGATGCGGATGCAGCGGTTGAGAGGTGCCACGCCCGGCATACGAATGAAGACGCCGTGCTCCATCAGACCGTCGACGATCGCCCGCGCATGGGTACCATCGCGGCCGCAGTCGATCGCCACGAAATTGGTCGCCGATGGCAGCGGCTCGAGCCCGTTGGCCCGGGCGATCGCCGAGATCCGGTCGCGAGACGCTTTGATCTTGTCGATCACCTCGGCCAGATACTCCTGGTCTTTCAGTGCCGCCAGTGCTGCTGCCACGCCGACCCGGTTCATGCCGAAATGGTTGCGGATCTTGTCGAACGCGGTGGCGTTGTCGGGCGTCGAGATGGTGTAGCCGACCCGCGCGCCCGCCAGACCGTAGGCCTTGGAGAAGGTCCGGGTGCGGATGATGTTCGGCAGGTCGATCAATGCCGAAAGCTTCGGCGTTGCGCCATCGGGCGCCGTTTCGCAATAGGCCTCGTCCAGCACCATCAGGCAGCTTTCCGGCAGGCCCCGCGCGAAGGACACGATCTTTTCGGCATCGTTCCAGCTGCCCATCGGATTGTCGGGATTGGCGAAATAGACCAGCGGCGCGTTTTCGCGGATGACCGTATCCATCAGGGCGTCGAGATCTTCGCGATCGTCGCGATAGGGCGCCGTTACCAGCGTGCCGCCATGGCCGGCGACGTGGAAGTTGAAGGTTGGATAGGCGCCGTAGGAGGAGACGACAGGCATTCCGGGCTCGATCACCATTCGCACGATCTGGCCGAGCAGACCGTCCACGCCTTCGCCGATCGCAATGTTTTCGGCGCTGCAGCCAAGATGCGCGGCAAGCGCCTGCTTCAGCTGGTAATTCTCCGGGTCCGAATATTTCCAGCTGTCTGCGGCGGCGGACTTCATGGCTTCGATGACTGACGGGGCAGGGCCGAACCCGTTCTCGTTGGCGCCAATTCGGGCTTGCACGGCAAGCCCTCTGGCGCGCTCAATGGCCTCGGGGCCGACAAAGGGAACGGTCGCGGGAAGAGCGCCAATGAGCGGCGTGAAGCGCGAGAATGAAGACATGATATCAGGATCCGGTTCAAAAAGTCCGCACACAATAGGGGGCTTTGAACGGCGTGCAAGGGCGGACAAGGCCGCTGATGGCGCGCATGAAGCAAAACTATGCCCCTGACGACGACCCGGCTTAGTGGCTCGTTTCGAACGAAAGCCGGATGACGTGATGCAGGAATTCCGCATCGATCAGCATGTTGAAGGCGACCGTGACCTTCTCCTCTTCGCGGCGCATCACGGTGCAGCCGATTTCGTCGTGAATGCCGAGGATTTCCAGGAAGAAGTTGGCCGGTACCGGCAGGCTGGGACTGACGTCCAATTCGGCGCCATAGAGAGAGATGGTCCGGATCAGGCAGCGGAAGGCGGTATTGGTCGAGAGATGGTGTCCGACAAAGATGATCCGGCCAGGCCGGTCTATCGTGAACTTTTCAAATGCCCGATCGCCCGTGTGAGCATGGTCGTGTGCGGTATCCTTCATCATCGTACCCGGCAGATCGCCTCCCTCGTTCTCGTCCTCGACTATGACTTTATTCCTCTTTTTATGAATCATTCTGAAACAGATGGGTAAAATGCCGCTGATCTGCGCGTTTTCGTCGCGTCATGATCACGCGTTGCGCAAGTTGCACCGTTAGTGTGCCGAAATCGGGCTGTTGACGGGTCGCCGGGGCGGCGCTACCCCTTCAGCCGCGAGTTTTTCGCGATGGGAGCAGGGCGTGGCAGCAGGTAGATTGGTGATCGTCGGGGCAGGGCAGGCCGGGTTCGCGCTCGCCGCCAAGCTGAGAGCGCTGAAGGATGAGCGGCCGATCACGATGATTGGCTCCGAAGATGTCATTCCCTATCAGCGGCCGCCACTGTCCAAGAAGTACCTGATGGGCGAGATGAGTTTCGACCGTCTGACGTTTCGCCCGGAAACCTGGTTTGCGGAACACGATGTCGAGCTCCGGCTCTCGACCTTTGTCGAAGAAATCGACCGGGATGCAAAGACGATCCGAATGCAGGACGGGTCTGTCCTCGAATATGAACATCTGGCGCTGACCACCGGCTCGACGCCGCGCACCCTTCCAGCCAGCATCGGCGGTGATCTCACGGGTGTCTTTACCGTCCGTGACAAGCGCAACGCCGATCTCCTCGCCGAAGAGATGAAGGCAGGTCGCCGGCTTCTGATCATCGGCGGTGGCTATATCGGCCTCGAAGCCGCAGCCGTCGCCCGCCATCTCGGGCTTGAAGTGACGCTCATCGAGATGGCTGACCGCATTCTCCAGCGAGTCGCGTCGAAGGAAACCGCCGACGTGATGCGGGCCATTCATGCCGAGCACGGTGTCGTCATCCGGGAAAAGACAGGCCTTACCCGCTTGATCGGCGAGGACGGCCGGGTTCGCGGGGCCGAGTTGTCCGATGGCACGGTCATCGATATCGATTTCGTCATCGTCGGTATCGGCGTCACGCCGAACGACCGGCTGGCCCAGCAATGCGGCCTCGACGTTGGCAATGGCATCCTCGTCGACGACTATGCTCGCACGTCCGATCCGGCAATCTTTGCCATGGGCGATTGCGCCATGCTGCCCTGGAAGGGCAACAACATCCGTCTCGAGTCGGTGCAGAACGCAGTCGACCAGGCCGAATCGGTTGCCGCGATCCTGACCGGGTCAGCCGAGCCCTACGAGGCAAAGCCGTGGTTCTGGTCCGACCAGTATGACGTGAAGCTGCAGATCGCCGGGTTCAACCTCGGCTACGACGAGACAGTGATGCGGCCGGGCAGCCGGGAAGGCAGCGTCTCGATCTGGTATTTCCGCGAGGGCCGCCTGATCGCCGTGGATGCGATCAACGACGCCAAGGCCTATGTGACCGGCAAGAAGCTGCTGGACAACGGCCTGACGGCAGACAAGGCGCTGATCGCCGATCCGGCGACCGACCTCAAGCAGTTGCTCGCGTAACAAAGACAGCATTTTTAGAAGGAGATACCATGCCGGCACCGAAAAACGCCTTCAAGGCTCGTTTGCAAGCCGGCCTGCCGCAGATCGGCCTCTGGCTCAACATGGCCGAGCCGCTGCCGGCGGAAATTGCCGGCCATGCGGGTTTCGACTGGCTGGTCATCGACGGCGAACACGGGCCCAACGATCTTCGCAGCATCATGGCGCAGCTGCAGGCCCTGTCTTCCTCCTCATCGGAAGCCGTCGTTCGCCCGCCGATGGGCGAGACCTGGATGATCAAGCAACTGCTCGACATCGGCGCCCGCACGCTTCTGGTGCCGATGGTCGATTCGGCCGAACAGGCGAAAGCACTGGTTGATGCCGTCCGCTATCCGCCGGAGGGGAAGCGCGGCGTGGGTGCAGCCGTTGCCCGCGCGTCCGCCTTCAACGCGATCGCAGACTATACAGACACGGCTGCAGACGAGATCTGCCTTCTGGTGCAGGTCGAAACCATGGCGGCGATCGATGATATCGAGCGAATCGCGGAGGTCGAAGGCGTCGACGGAATCTTCATCGGCCCGGCCGATCTCTCCGCCGACATGGGTTTTCGCGGCCAGATCGGTGCACAGCAAGTGCAGGACGTGATCGAGAACGCGATTCGCCGAATCGTCGCCGCCGGCAAACCGGCCGGCATCTTGACCTTCGACGAAGAACTCAACCGCCGCTATCTCGATCTCGGCGCTACGTTCGTGGCCGTCGGTGCCGATGTCGCTCTCTATTCCAATGCGCTGAAGACGCTCGCCGGTCGCTATGGACGCGGTTCGGGCGGAGCAGGGCCTGCCAGCTACTGATTCCACGCCTATTCCGGTCTCGAATCGGGATCGGCCTGCGAAAGACCTTGCAATCGGCAACGTTCCGAAATAATCAGGCCGGACCGGAGAGGTGGCCGAGTGGTCGAAGGCGCTCCCCTGCTAAGGGAGTATACGGCAAAACCGTATCGTGGGTTCGAATCCCATCCTCTCCGCCATTCCCAAACTTCAAAATCCCAATCGATTTGCGATCCTAGAATCGCTGTTGCGCGCGTAGTTCGCTGAACCTTGCGCGAAGCCTAAGTGGCTGCTTTCCAATGTGTTTCTTAACGATGTGTAAACTTTTAACGGTCGCCCGAGGTGCTTTTGTGCTCTTTCGGCAACACGGGTTTGTGAAGCAGGTGGGTAGAAGGTGCGGATGGCCAGTTCGCGATTGCATGCGCGGCCTGCATTTGTAATTTGAACCACGGAAGCGCGGCGGTGGTTCGTCCGTTTTCAAAGTCCCGGGGACGGGCAGGGAACGCTGGCCTTTAGCAAAAGACCCATCCCCATATGAAACTTTGACTGGAGGTCAAATATGAACATCAAGAGCCTTCTTCTCGGCTCCGCTGCAGCTCTCGCAGCAGTTTCCGGCGCCCAGGCTGCTGACGCGATCGTCGCTGCTGAGCCGGAGCCAATGGAATACGTTCGCGTTTGCGACGCTTTCGGCACAGGTTACTTCTACATCCCGGGCACGGAAACCTGCCTCAAGGTTGGTGGTTACGTTCGTTTCGACGCTAAGTACAACGACGCATACCGCCTCGACCGCGAAGGTTCGTACACCAACACTCGCGCTCACATCTCGCTCGACACCGCTTCGGACACCGAATGGGGCGCTCTGAAGACCAAGATCGTAGCTCGTTTCGACTACAACCCACATCATCCGCAGTTCGGCTACGAAGAAAACACTCGTACACGTCTGAACCAGGCTTACATCACCTGGGGCGGCTTCCTGGTCGGTCTCGCTGACTCGCAGTACTCGCAGTTCTCGGGTTACGCTGGCGACGTCATCAACGATGACGTGATCTCCTACGGTCCTTTCGAACTCAACCAGGTTTCCTACACCTTCGACGCTGGCAACGGC
This sequence comes from Rhizobium sp. Leaf306, assembly GCF_001423425.1. GTDB lineage: Bacteria > Pseudomonadota > Alphaproteobacteria > Rhizobiales > Rhizobiaceae > Neorhizobium > Neorhizobium soli. Next base: position 296,201 of record NZ_LMNX01000001.1, on the reverse strand, counting down.
TTCAAGGTTGTTGCTTCGCTTGAAGACGACGGCACCAACGACAACGACATCCCAGGCGGCGCAAGCGACTGGCCGGATGCAGTTCTCGGCGCTAAGTACGACAACGGCACGTTCGCTGCTTCGCTCGTCGGCGGTTACGACGAATCGCAGGAAGAAGGCGCTGTAAAGGGCCGTATCTCCGGCAAGTTCGGCGCATTCTCGGCCTTCCTCATGGGCGGCTGGAACTCGGACGGCGACGGCACCAACAAGTACGCACCAGGCACGAACTACGGCGACGCAGTCGTTGGTTGGGGTGACTGGGCTGTTTGGGGTGGCGCTGGCTACAAGTTCACCGACAAGGTTGCTGCTAACGTACAGGTTGGTTACACCGACTCCGAAGTTCTTGCTGCTACGGCAAACGTCAAGTGGACCCCAGTTTCGGGCCTCCTGATCCAGCCAGAAGTTTCGTACACGAGCGTCGACAACGCGCAGATGGACGACGATCAGTGGACCGGTATGGTTCGCCTTCAGCGCACGTTCTAATCCTTACCCAAGGATTGTTTCACGGAAGGCCCGGCTCACGCCGGGCCTTTTGTCGTTTGGGCAATGAAACTGCCGGCTGTTTCTGTCGCGATCGGTCGCGGCCGTCTGGTGATTCTCTCCCGCGACTGAGGTGGTCACCAGTTCCTCGACGCGTCGCGGATCGCCGATTCCCGGCCCGTTTATTAAGTGTTGGTTAACGCTCGAAACCAATGCGATGAAACGTTGCAACACTTTTGCAAATAAACACCAAAAACGCGCATCGAAGCTTGTGATTTACTTGTCACAATTGGGAAGGTCTCGTAGCTTCGGGACATGAAGCGCGTCGGTTCGTCGCCGTTTCTTGAGTCGCGGGGAGGGGCAGATGTGCTGGCTCCAGCAAGCTACTCACCCCTTTTGAAACTTTGACTGGAGGTCAAATATGAACATCAAGAGCCTTCTTCTCGGCTCCGCTGCAGCTCTCGCAGCAGTTACCGGTGCCCAGGCCGCTGACGCTATCGTCGCTGCTGAGCCGGAGCCAATGGAATACGTTCGCGTTTGCGACGCTTTCGGCACGGGTTACTTCTACATCCCAGGCACGGAAACCTGCCTCAAGATCGGTGGTTACGTTCGTTTCGACGCAGGCTATGCTGATGCCTACACGCCAAACAGCGATGGCCTGTACACCAACAGCCGCGCGCACATCTCGCTCGACACAGCTTCCGACACCGAATGGGGTGCACTGAAGACCCGTATCGTCGCTCGTTTCGACTACAACCCGCACAACTCGGCCGCTGGTTTCGAAGAAAACACGCGCACGCGTCTGATCGAAGCCAACATCACTTGGGGTGGCTTCCTGGTTGGTCTTGCTGACTCGCAGTATTCGTCGTTCTCCGGCTACGCTGGCGACGTCATCAACGATGACGTGATCTCCTACGGCCCGTTCGAACTGAACCAGGTTACCTACACCTTTGACGGTGGCAACGGCTTCAAGGCTGTAGTCTCGCTCGAAGACGACGGCACCAACGACAACGACATCCCAGGCGGCGCAAGCGATTGGCCGGATGCAGTTGCCGGTATCAAGTACGACAGCGGCACGTTCGCTGCTTCGCTCGTCGGTGGTTACGACGAGTCGCAGGAAGAAGGCGCAATCAAGGCGCGCATCTCCGGCACCTTCGGCGCATTCTCGGCCTTCCTTCTCGGTGGCTGGAACACAGACGGCGACACCACCAACAAGTACGCGCCTGGCGACAGCGTCGGCACGAGCTGGGGTGACTGGGCTGTTTGGGGTGGCGCAGGCTACAAGTTCACCGACAAGGTTGCTGCAAACGTACAGCTTTCCTACACGGACAACGAAACCTTCGCAGCAACTGGTAACGTTCAGTGGACCCCGGTTTCCGGCCTCCTGATCCAGCCAGAAATCTCCTACACGAGCTGGGATGCAATCGACGAAGACCAGTTCGCTGGTATGGTTCGCCTTCAGCGCACGTTCTGATCCTTTAAAAGGATTTGGTTTTACGAAAGGCCCAGCTTCTGCCGGGCCTTTTGCGTTTCGGCGTTTGATTCGGGCGGTCGCTTGATGATTCGCTGCAACGCAGCATCGTCCGCTCTTCAGCGATTTAGAACACACGAACAAACTGATGAATGCTTGCAACACCGACCGGTTCGATTGAGGCGCTAATGGACACAACAGTGCCGATTTCGTTGCCGCAAAGTTGATCGACGACTAGCGTCTCGGCAGCCGACCACGCGACTCGGGGTGATTCCTGCTTCCATGGACGACCTTGTTTTACGACATGCATTGTTTCATCTGCGTTTGTTTGGAGATTACAAAATGAACATTAAGAGCCTTCTTCTTGGCTCCGCTGCTGCCCTCGCAGCAGTCTCCGGCGCTCAGGCCGCCGACGCCATCGTCGCCGCCGAACCGGAACCCATGGAATACGTCCGCGTCTGCGACGCGTTCGGCACCGGCTACTTCTACATTCCAGGCACCGAAACCTGCCTCAAGGTCGGCGGTCGCGTCCGTTTTGATGCCGCTTATGGCAGCGCTTACAGCCCGGATGCCGATGGTCTCTACACCAACAGCCGCGCAGAGCTCTATCTCAGCACCGCTTCGGACACCGAAATGGGCACGCTGAAGACCAACCTCACGGCGCGCTTCGACTACGATCCGCATAACCCGTCTTACGGCTACGAAGAAAATACCCGTACGCGCCTGATGGTTGCGACGATCGAACTCGGCGGCTTTGCGGTCGGCCTGCAGGATTCGCTCTATGAATCCTTCATCGATTACGCCGGTAACGTCGACAGCGACGACGTCATCAATTACGGCCCGAGCGAAGTCAACATGGTTGCCTACACCTACAAGGGTGGCAACGGCTTCTCGGCATTCGCCGCTCTCGAAGACGACGGCCAGAACGACAACGACACCGCCGGTGGCGCCAGCGACTGGCCGAATGTTGCCGCTGGTCTGAAATACGACACAGGCAATTTCATGGTCGGCGTAACCGGTGGTTACGACGAATCGGCTGAAGAAGGTGCCGTCAAGGCACGTGTCGGCGGCAAGTTCGGCGCTTTCACCGCCTTCCTGATGGGTGGCTGGAACAGCGACGGCGATAGCTTCAACTCCTATGCACCTGAAATCATTGATGGCTTCGGCTGGGGTGATTGGGCCGTCTGGGGTGGTGCCGGTTACGAGTTCAACGAAGACCTTGCTGCCAACATGCAGGTTTCCTACTCTGATAGCGACGTCCTTTCGGCTGTCGCCAACCTGCAGTGGACGCCGATCCAGGGCTTCCTGATCCAGCCGGAAATTGCCTACACCAAGTGGAACAACGCCACGCTCGACGACGAAGCATGGTCGGGTCTCTTGCGCTTCCAGCGCACATTCTAATTTCTGCGATCAAACCCGAAAGGCCCGGCATTGCCGGGCCTTTTTGCATTCTGAGGTGTGATCAGATGAACCAGGCGCTGCAAGATAAGATTATCGGCGCCCCAACCGCAGGTCTGTCACGATATCCGACGTCTGTCCGAGCCTGACCTTGTAGACCTGGTAGTTCTCCATTACCCGCTGCACATAGTTGCGCGTTTCGGGGAAGGGGATGCGCTCGATCCAGTCGACGACTTCATCGATCGGCTTGCCGCGAGGATCGCCATAGCGGGCAATCCACTCGTTCACCCGTTTCGGCCCCGCATTGTAGGCGATGAATGTCATGATGTAGGAGCCGCCGAACGTCTCGATCTGCTCTCCCAGATAATGGGCACCGAGCGTCGCGTTATAGCCGGCATCGCTGGTCAATCGGTCGGCCTTGAACGCCAGCCCGTGGCGCCTCGCCACGCCCTGGGCGGTCGTCGGCAGGATTTGCAGCAGCCCGCGGGCGTTGGCCGGTGACACGGCTGTCGGATTGAACGCGCTTTCCTGCCGGGCGATCGCGTAGGCAAGCGCCTTGCCGGACCCCTCGATATTGGCAGCCGTTGGAATGACGCCCAGTGGATAGGCAAGCGCTGCAACGTCGATGCCGCGTGAAAAGGCACTCTTGCCGATCGAGAGCGACAGCGCATGGTCACCCTGCGCTTCGGCGCGTGACGAAAGCAGCGCGAGTTCACCAGGGCTCGTCAGCTCTTCGCCGAGGGCCTTGTAAAGCGCTGCCGACCGGCGATCGTGGCCGGCGGCGTCCAGTCTTGCGATAGCCCGAACGGCCTCGCGGTTTTCGAACATCTGCCGGTCGGCTGCCGATGGTGTCGGATAACTGACATCGAGCGTCCGCGTGCCCAGCCTTGCGGCGGCGAGCTGGCCATAGAATGTGCCGGGGAACCTGGCAGCGTGGCTGTAGAATTCCGATGAGGAACCCGGTCCGCCAGCCTCCGCGGCGCGTCCGAGCCAGTAGAGCGCGCGCGATGCGGAGAGCGGACGGCTCGAGGCAGCGAGAATCCTCGAGAAATGCTTTTCGGCTGTGGCCGGATCGTTCAGCGCCCGCAGCGCGTACCAGCCCGCATGAAACTCCGCATCCACCTTGTCGGTGGAGAGCGCTGCCATCGGGTTGGACACCGTCCGGTAGGCCAGCCTGAGATCGCCGAGATCGGCGAGCCCGCGGGCAACGATTCGCTGCTCGTTCCACCATTCGCTGGTGTTGATCAGGCGGCCCGCTTCGCGCGGAGCCTTTGCGAGAAGCGCTGCGGCCTCCTGGTACTTGTCCTGGCGGCGCAGATATTCGATCCGCACGAAAAGGGTAGCCGGATCGCTTGCCAGCGAACGGTCAATTGCCTCGATCGCCGGTCCTGCCGTCTTTGCGTTGACGATGACGGCGTTCCACGCCTTGTAGAGCGATTGCGAACCGCCGAGCTCGGCAAAGCGCTTCGCCTGCGCGCCGCGGCTGCGGTACATCAGGTAATCCATCCGCGCCCGGTGATCCGCAGGCGAAAGAAGCGCAGAAAACTCGGCAAGGATCCGGTCTTCCATCGGCTTGTCCAGCGGCTCGGATGCCCAGATGTTTTTCAGGATGCGCCCGGCATCGGCATGTTTGCCGCTTGCCACCAACGCCCTCGATAGAATGACGGCACCTTCCGGCGTTTCCGGTTTCGTCGTGCCGAAAGCGGCAAGCACCTGGGCCGGCGTCGGGTTTTCGCGGTAGAGCGCGCGTTCGGACTGCGCCCGCAGGGTGGAAAGCCCCGGCCATCCGACGAGCCTGCGCTGCGCAGCGGCAATTTCGCTCGAAGGAATACCGCGGGCGCCCGAGGTGGCAATCGCCCAGGTCAGGATCTTTTCGTCGAGCGAGCCTTCCGGCAGGCTGTCGCGCATGGCGATCGCCTGTGAGGCATCGTTGTCGGAGAGTGCATCGAGACCGGCCTTGAGAGCAGGGGCGGGAGCGGGCGTCGCAAGCGGCCGGTTCATCCTGGGGATTGCGCCGGTAATGTCAGGCACGGGAACCAACGCCGGAGTGGCCGGTGGTGTTGTCGGTGGCGCAGGGACGGGCGTCGGAACGGTGGTGAAGCCCTGGATTGCAGCGGGAGCGTCCGGCCTCACGAATGGGAGCGGTGCGACGCCTGCATTGGAACCTGGAGGTGCAGCGTAAGCCGGCAGGACCGCGACGCTGATTGACAGCGCTGCCCAGAGCGTCTTGAGGATTACAACGGGTTTGCTCATCCGGCAACTCGCGACAACGATGTTTCAGACCCCTTATTAGCTGCTGACAAGCTTAACAAAACCTTACCACAGCGGTCACGATCGCGCGAATTCTTAAGTGGGATTTACGCTGAAAACCCATGTACTTCCGCTTGTCGCCGCCCGGTCGCCGATTTATGGTGCCCAGCCTTATAGTCGCGGATTACGGCCGAAGCATGGATTGTACCATGCCCTTCGGCCTTTGGGAGTTTTGCATGTTCAAGGGATCGATCCCCGCTCTCGTCACCCCCTTCACCACCGACGGCGCGGTGGACGAGGATGCTTTCGCCGCGCATGTGGAGTGGACGATCTCGGAAGGCAGTTCCGGTCTGGTCCCGGTCGGCACGACCGGCGAATCTCCGACGCTCTCGCACGACGAACACAAGCGGGTCGTTGAACTGTGCGTCGAAGCCGCCCGCGGCCGCGTCCCTGTCATCGCCGGCGCCGGGTCCAACAACACCCGCGAAGCGATCGAGCTTGCCCAGCATGCGCAGACCGCGGGCGCCGATGCGCTTCTGGTGGTCACACCCTATTACAACAAGCCAACCCAGAAGGGCCTGATCGCGCATTTTTCCGCGGTCGCCGAAGCCACGGATCTGCCGATCATCATCTACAACATTCCCGGCCGGTCGGTCATCGACATGACCCCGGAAACGATGGGTTTCCTTACCAAGGCCTACAAGAACATCGTCGGCGTCAAGGATGCGACCGGCAAGATCGAGCGCGTCTCCGAACAGCGCATCACCTGCGGGTCGGAATTTGTGCAGCTGTCCGGCGAGGATGCGACGGCACTTGGCTTCAACGCCCATGGTGGCGTTGGCTGCATTTCGGTGACGGCCAATGTCGCGCCGCGGCTTTGTGCCGAGTTCCAGGCCGCCACGCTTGCCGGCGATTATGCCAAGGCACTCGAGTATCAGGATCGCCTGATGCCGCTCCACAAGGCGATCTTCATGGAGCCCGGCGTCTGCGGTTCGAAATACGGGCTTTACAAGGTCCGCGGTCTGAACCGCGCCGTCCGCTCTCCACTGATGTCGACGCTGGAACCGGCGACGGAAGCTGCCATTGATGCAGCACTGCGTCATGCGGGTATCCTGAACTGAATCCGCAGCGCTTCACTTTTGCTGCCTGGCGCATTACATAGAAATCGAACCCCGCTCATCGCCCATGGGCGGGGATTGTGTTTCAGATGAAGGGCGACGGAAGATTTCAATGGCCCCCAAAGGCAGCCAGCGCACGGTGAACAAGATTGTCGCGGAAAACCGCAAGGCCCGTTTCAATTACGAGATCCTCGATACCTACGAAGCCGGCATCATGCTGACCGGCACCGAGGTTAAGTCGCTGCGTGACGGCAAGGCAAATATCGCCGAGTCCTACGCCTCAGACGAAGGCAATGAAATCTGGCTGATCAACAGCCATCTTCCGGAATATCTGCAGGCCAACCGCTTCAACCACGAGCCGCGCCGTCGCCGGAAGCTGCTTTTGTCGAAGCGCGAGATCTCCCGCCTGCGTGTCGGAATCAACCGCGAAGGCATGACGCTGGTGCCGTTGAAGATCTACTTCAATGAAAAGGGTCGCGCGAAACTCGAACTGGCGCTCGCCAAGGGCAAGAAGCTGCACGACAAGCGCGAGACCGAGAAGGAACGCGACTGGAACCGCGAGAAGTCGCGGCTTTTCAAGGCCGGCTGAGGCTGACCGGTCGGGCGTCGCGTTAAGCGCGTGCTCGAGCGAGCTGGAGAACCCTCACTGCGGAACAAAACCACACATCGCCCGTTTCAGCTCGTTATTTTGGGGCAAGTGGGCGATGACGAAGAAGCAGATCTTTACCTACATCACGATTGTCATCGGCTTCGGCGCCGCCGGCTACCTTCTGTACCATACGTTCCGCGAATACTCGCTCAGCGACATTGTCCAGTCCGTCCGGGATATCCCGACCTATAATCTCGTCATGGCGGGTCTGTTTGCCGCCGGATCCTATGTCTGCCTGTCCGGCTTCGATTGGGCCGGCGTGCGCTATGTGAAGAACGACCTCTCCTATCCCAAGATCGGCCTTGCCTCCTTCATCGCCCTGTCGATCGGCCAGAGTGTCGGCCTGTCGGGTCTCAGCAGCGGCGCGCTGCGCTATCGCTACTATCATCACTGGGGCATGAGCACCGAGGACGTTGCCAAGATCGTTCTGTTTTCCGGTGTCACTGTCGGCATCGGCATGGCCGTTCTGTCGGGTATCGTGATGATCATCAATCCGAAGGATGCCGCAACAGTCCTGCGGCTGTCGGAGGCGATGGTCATGGGGATCGGTTTTGCCTGCCTCGCCGTGACGGGTGTATATCTCATCCTCGCGGCAACGGTGCGCTCGCCTTTGAAGATCCGCTCCTGGAGCTTTGAGATGCCGACGCTCAGGATCGCCATCGCACAGGTGGTGATCGGCACGGTCAATTTCGCGCTCGTATCCGCCTGTCTGCGCGAAGTCATGGCAGCGAGCGCCGATGTCAGCTACCTGAAGGCCGCGACCGCGTTCGTGCTCGCCAATCTTGCAATCCTCATTACCCATGCGCCCGGTGGCCTCGGAGTCCTCGAGGCAACGGTTCGTCATGTAATGGGCGACCAGGCGTCGATTGGTTCGCTTGTCGCGTTCCGAGTCATCTACTTCTTCATTCCGTTCTTTATCGGGCTTCCCCTGGCCCTGATCGTCGAGGGCGTGTTTCGTGCACGAAAGCGCAGCGCCGGGCAGGGGGCGTCATCTTCGGTGACGCCGGAGCCGCATTCGGCCTAGTCGTTTTCCCCAACAAAAAAGGCGCCGTCGAACGGCGCCTTTCTCATTCCAGGGATGATCTCAGCCTTCGGCCGGTTCGGGAGCAGGCTCCGTCGGCCGTGGTGCGCGTTCCGATGGATCGCGGCCCACTTCGGCTTTCAGTGTCATCAGATCGATGAAATGATCGGCCTGCCGGCGCAGGTCGTCGGCGATCATCGGCGGCTGCGTCTGCATCGTCGAAACGACCGAGACCTTGCGACCGCGGCGCTGCAGCGCTTCGACAAGATTGGTGAAGTCGCCATCGCCCGAAAATAGCACGAGATGATCAACGGTCTCGGCCTGTTCCATCGCATCGATCGCGAGCTCGATATCCATGTTGCCCTTGATTTTGCGGCGGCCAAGCGAATCCGTGAATTCCTTGGCGGGCTTTGTCACAACCTTGTAGCCGTTGTAATCCAGCCAGTCGATCAGCGGCCTGATCGACGAATATTCCTGATCCTCGATCAGCGCCGTATAGTAATAGGCACGCAACAGATAGCCGCGCTTCTGAAAAGCCTTCAGAAGCTTACGGTAATCAATATCGAAACCAAGGCTTTTCGAGGCCGCGTAAAGATTAGCACCGTCGATAAAGAGAGCTATCTTCTCTCTTGGGTCAAACATATGTCTCCATCCCCTTCAAGCTGCTTGACCAAGGACCCGTCAAATGAAAAGTTGAGCCGATCGCTTAGGTATTTATCGGTTAAATTACCAGCTAATCATATAAATGTCATTTATGGTAGGATTCGCTTTTATCCAAGCAACCTTTCGTTGAATCTGGCCAGAGTCATCGCCACCACGGTCGGCGGCATGCGGCAGTCGGCATGAATAAACTTGAATTTCGCCGGCAATGGCTGTATCGGGCGTAGCAATTCCGAAAATAACGACCGCAAAGGACAGGCAATGGCCCGTGTCACAGTAGAAGATTGCATTGACAAAGTCGATAATCGTTTTGAGCTGGTGCTTCTCGCCAGCCACCGTGCCCGCCAGATCTCGCAGGGCGCAGCGATCACCATCGATCGCGACAATGACAAGAACCCGGTCGTCGCACTGCGCGAAATCGCCGACGAAACGCTGTCTCCCGACGACCTGAAGGAAGACCTGATCCATTCGCTGCAGAAGCATGTCGAGATCGACGAGCCCGAGCCCGATCCGGCAACCCTGATTGCTGCCGGCAGCACGTCGACAGCCTCTGGCAACGACGAGGAAGACGGCGCCGCGGAAACCGTCAATTTCGACCAGATGTCGGAAGAAGACCTTCTCGCTGGTATCGAAGGCCTCGTGCCGCCGGAAAAGAGCGACGATTACTGATTGATGCATTGTTTGGGCAAGGGACCGTTCATTCTCTCGCCCTAATCTGTCTTGATATCTATGATGGCCGCGCTGATCTGATGGTTGGCGCGCCATTTTTATTTTGTTGGACCCGGTATCGAGGGCATTTCACGGGATGATGAGGCAGTACGAGCTTGTTGAGCGGGTACAGAAGTACAAGCCCGAGGCCAACGAAGCTCTTCTCAACAAGGCCTATGTCTACGCCATGCAAAAGCATGGCCAGCAAAAACGCGCCTCTGGCGATCCCTATATCTCGCATCCGCTCGAAGTGGCTGCCATCCTCACCGACATGCATCTCGACGAGTCGACGATCGCCGTCGCGTTGCTGCACGATACGATTGAGGATACGACAGCGACCCGCGCCGAGATCGACGAGCTGTTCGGCGAGGATATCGGTCGTCTCGTCGAAGGCCTGACCAAGCTCAAGCGTCTCGATCTCGTATCGAAAAAGGCCAAGCAGGCCGAAAACCTGCGCAAGCTGCTGCTGGCGATCTCAGACGACGTGCGCGTGCTGCTGGTCAAGCTTGCCGACCGGCTGCACAACATGCGCACGCTCGACCATATGAAGGCCGAGCAGAAGGCCCGCATTTCCGAAGAGACGATGGATATCTATGCGCCGCTTGCCGGCCGCATGGGCATGCAGGACATGCGCGACGAGCTCGAGGACCTGTCCTTCCGCTACATCAACCCGGAAGCCTATGCGACGGTCACCCAGCGGCTGGCCGATCTTTCGGCCCGCAACGAAGGGCTGATCAAGAAGATCGAGGACGAGTTGCGCGATCTTCTCGTCGCCAACGGCCTGCCGGACGCCGCGGTCAAGGGACGCCAGAAGAAGCCCTATTCCATCTTCCGCAAGATGCAGTCGAAGTCGCTGTCCTTCGAGCAGCTTTCCGACCTCTACGGTTTCCGCATCGTCGTCGACGACGTCGCCTGCTGCTACAAGGCGCTCGGCATCGTTCATACCCGCTGGCGCGTCGTGCCGGGCCGCTTCAAGGACTACATCTCCAACCCGAAGCAGAACGACTATCGCTCGATCCACTCGACGATCGTCGGCCCGTCCAGGCAGCGTATCGAATTGCAGATCCGTACCGAGATGATGCAGGAGATTGCCGAATACGGGATCGCCGCGCATGCGCTCTATAAGGACGGCCAGTCGGGTGGTGCCAAGGGCGACGATCTTCTGCCCAAGGAATCGAGCGCCTATTCCTGGCTGCGCCATACGATCGAGTCGCTTGCCGAAGGCGACAATCCGGAAGAATTTCTGGAGCATACCAAGCTCGAACTGTTCCAGGATCAGGTCTTCTGCTTCACGCCCAAGGGCAAGCTGATCGCGCTGCCGCGCGGTGCCACGCCGATCGACTTTGCCTATGCGGTTCATACCAATATCGGCGACACCACGGTTGGCGCCAAGATCAACGGCCGTATCATGCCGCTTGTCACCCGGCTGAACAACGGTGACGAGGTGGAGATCATCCGCTCGGGCGTGCAGGTTCCGCCGGCCGCCTGGGAAGAAATCGTCGTCACCGGCAAGGCCCGCTCGGCCATCCGCCGCGCCACCCGCATGGCGATCCGCAAACAGTATGCTGGCCTCGGCTACCGTATCCTGGAGCGTACCTTCGATCGCGCCGCAAAGACCTTTACCCGCGAGGCGCTGAAGCCTGCTCTTCATCGGCTTGCCCACAAGGATGTCGAGGATGCGATCGCTGCCGTCGGGCGAGGGGAGCTGTCGTCGCTCGACGTGCTGCGCGCCGTCTTCCCTGATTTCAAGGACGAACGCGTTACCGTGAAGCCATCGGCCGATGACGGCTGGTTCAACATGCGCAGCGCGTCCGGCATGATGTTCAAGCTGCCGAACCAGCCAAAGGCACCGCTGGAGGACTCCCAGGCGGCCGTCAATGCCGGCGATGTCGTGGCGTTGAGCCCGGAACCGGTTCCGATCCGCGGTCTTGCCGGCAATATGCAGGTGCGTTTCGCACCGAGCGGCGCCGTGCCCGGAGACCGTATCGTCGGGATCATGGACAAGGGCGAGGCGATCACCATCTATCCGATCCAGGCCCCGATCCTGCAGCACTTCGATGAGGAACCGGAGCGCTGGATCGATGTGCGCTGGGATCTCGACGAGGCCAACAAGTCGCGTTTTCTGGCCCGTATCGACGTCAACACGATCAACGAGCCAGGCACCCTTGCGACGGTCGCGAAGACAATCGGCGGTCTCGACATCAACATCCGATCCTTGTCGATGGCCAGCAATCGCGCCGCCGATTTCTCCGAGATCGCCATGGAAGTCGAAGTCTGGGACGTGCGCCAGCTCAATCAGCTCCTGACGCAGCTGAAGGAACTGGACTGCGTTTCCAACCTGAAGCGTGTCTACGACTAACCCTAGCCGACAGTCGACGCGGACTGCCTGTTTTGAGTGCGCTCCCCTGGAACGGGTATGCATTCAATGCAGGGCTGGGAGGTAACCCTTGCGTTGGTAAAGCCCGCTGGTTCAGCCTATATCTGCTGCACCGCAACATTTACCGAAAGAGACGTCGAATGTTTACCTCCGTCCGCAAGTTCGCCCGCGTCCTGCGCGGTCCTTCCGTCCAGGAACGCGAAATGGCATACCTCAATGAAGCCTGCGATCGCTTCGATCTCGAGCACCGCGTTCGCCAGATCGACCGTGGCATGTTCCGCAAGTCCATCTGAATTCAATGACATGGCAGCGGCTCGGCCGTCTGTCGTGCAGTAGATCTATCCGGGGGCCGTGCGCGAAGCGGCCCGATGCCAGCGGCCAATTTTCGCCATCATCTTGGGCTTCCGCTACGAAGACCGTTTCCGAACTGAGATGATGGTTCTCGGATCCTTGACCGGACCGAACCAGAAAGAAGCTGCTTCATGCCCTTTCGGCGCCGCAAAGCCCCGACTTTCCGAGAAAAGCTGCATCGCGCAATATTCCCTCCGAAGGGGTTCCGCCGTGTGCTCGGATATTACCGGCTCAAGATCTTGCGCATCGGCGGTTCGCCGCATGCGGTTGCTGCCGGTCTTGCGATCGGCATGGTCAGCGCCTGGACACCCTTTCTCGGCTTCCACATCCTTTTTGCTATCCCCTTTGCCTGGGTGCTGGGCGGCAGCATGGTCGCTGCGGCGCTTGGCACGGCTTTCGCCAATCCCGTTACTTGTCCCATCATCTGGCCCCTTACGTGGGAAATCGGCCAGTTCATCCTTGGCCGCGCTGGCGGCGGCGAAGCGCGGCCGGTCGATCTAGCGGCGCTGTTTTCCCAGCTCAAGCTATCGGAACTCTGGGACCCGATCCTGGAGCCGATGCTGATCGGCTCGCTGCCTCCCGGACTGTTCTGCGGACTGCTTGTCTATGTCGCGACCTATTTCGGAATCCGCAGTTTTCGCAACAGCCAGACGGAGCGTCGCCTTGCCCGCCGCAGCGAATATCAGCAGGCCTATGAGCGGGAATATCAGCCGGGGAACTTGACGGCGCAGCCGGCAGACCGCAAGTCAGTCGATGCTTGAGAAAGAGGGACTTTGATGATTATCGGCATGGGCAGTGACCTCATCGACATCCGTCGAGTTGAAAAATCCATCGAACGTTTCGGGGAACGGTTCACCCATCGTTGTTTCACCGATATCGAGCGCGCGAAGTCCGATCGTCGGAAGAACCGCGCAGAATCCTATGCCAAGCGGTTCGCCGCCAAGGAAGCCTGCTCCAAGGCTCTCGGCACCGGCCTTGCAAACGGCGTGTTCTGGAAAGACATGGGCGTTGTCAACCTGCCGGGCGGCAAGCCGACCATGGTGTTGACGGGTGGCGCGGGTGAGCGGCTGGCGGAACTGATGCCCGCCGGTCAGGAGCCTTTCATCCACGTCACGATCACCGACGAGTATCCCTATGCGCAGGCCTTCGTGATCATTGAGGCGCGACCGGTGGCCGCTCCATGAGCGTACCCGAATTTGGCGAAGCGGTGGCCCATTGCCGCCGCTCTGTGAAGACGCTAAAGCATGTCCCGCAAAAGCGCGCAGCGGTTTTGTAGCTACAAGGTGCCACGCAGGAATGACCTGAACGGCGGGCGTGATCTCTCGAAGATTGCGGCACGTTTCACACAGGTAGCCATCCGCCGTGAAGAGAGAGATTGAAATACGTGTCCGATAACGCCGAGACGAAGCCGCAGAATGCCCTTTGGGAAAACATCAAGGTCATCATCCAGGCCTTGCTGCTGGCTATGGTGATCCGCACCGTCCTGTTCCAGCCCTTCACGATTCCGTCCGGCTCGATGATGCCGACGCTCCTGGTCGGCGACTATATCTTCGTCAACAAGTTCGCCTACGGGTTCTCAAAATATTCGATGCCGTTTTCGCCGGACCTGTTTGAAGGCCGTGTCCTTCAGTTCAGCGAGCCGAAGCGCGGCGACGTGATCGTGTTCCGCCTGCCGCAGCAGCCCGAGATCGATTACATCAAGCGCCTGATCGGCCTTCCCGGTGACCGCATCCAGGTTCGCGACGGCGTGCTCTTCGTCAACGGAACCGCTGTACCCAAGCAGGGCGACGGCGCTTTCACATCCGACTACCGCTCCGATCCCGGCACCAACGTTCCAGTCTTCCGCGAGACGCTCGACAACGGCGTGACCTTTGACACGCTCGACCAGTCCCCAAGCTCGCGCGGCGACAACACCCGCGAGTTCGTCGTGCCGGCCGAACACTACTTCTTCATGGGCGACAACCGCGACAACTCGCTCGACAGCCGCTTCGATGAAGGTCCGGGCATGGTTCCTGCCGAAAACCTCGTCGGTCGCGCCAGCGTCATCTTCTTCTCGCTCGGCAACGACACGTCCTTCCGCGAGATTTGGAAATGGCCGTCCAACATGCGTTGGGACCGTCTCTTCAAGGGCGTTCATTGATGAAACCGCTCTCACTCTCGGAAGAAGAACGCGGCCGTCTCGAGACGATAATCGGCCATGTCTTTTCCGAGAAGCAGTGGCTTGACCGGGCGCTGACCCATGCCAGCGTCGGTCTTGCCAAGGATGCCAATTACGAGCGTCTGGAGTTTCTGGGCGACCGTGTGCTCGGGCTCTGCGTTGCCGAACTTCTGTTCACCACCTTCCGGTCCGCACCGGAAGGTGAGCTGTCTGTGCGCCTTAATCAGTTGGTCAGCGCCGAAAGCTGTGCCATTGTTGCAGACGAGATGGAACTGCACCGTTTCATCCGAACCGGCGCCGACGTCAAGAAGATCACCGGCAAGCGGATGATGAACGTCCGCGCCGATGTGGTGGAGAGCTTGATTGCCGCCCTTTATCTGGATGGCGGACTGGAAGCTGCCCGCGGTTTCATTCTGCGTCATTGGAAGGCGCGTGCGACCCGCGCCGATGGCGCCCGCCGCGACGCCAAGACGGAATTGCAGGAATGGGCACATGCCAAATTCGGTGTGACCCCGTCCTACCGCATTGACGACCGCTCCGGCCCGGATCACGACCCGCGCTTTACCGTGACGGTCGAGATTCCCGGTGTTTCGCCCGAAACGGGCGCCGACCGGTCGAAACGTGCAGCCGAACAGGTGGCTGCCACCAGGATACTCGAACGCGAAGGCGTCTGGCAGAAGACCTCTGCTGAAGACTGATTGGACATCATGATCGAAGACAACACCATCGAAGGCAGAGACGAAGACGTAAACGCCGTTCAGCCGGAAACCTCGTCCGACAAGGCGGCGGCGGAACTGGCTGAAGCCGGTCCGACCCATTCCGGTTTCGTGGCGCTGATCGGCGCGACCAATGCCGGCAAGTCGACGCTGGTCAACCGTCTCGTCGGCGCCAAGGTGTCGATCGTCAGCCACAAGGTGCAGACAACCCGCGCCATCGTTCGGGGCATCGCGATCCACAACAACGCCCAGATCGTCTTCATGGATACCCCCGGCATCTTCAAGCCGCGCCGCAGGCTGGACCGCGCCATGGTGACCACCGCCTGGGGCGGCGCCAAGGATGCCGACATGATCGCGCTGCTGATTGACAGCGAACGCGGCCTGCGCGGCGATGCCGACGCGATCCTCGAGGGTCTGAAGGATGTGCATCAGCCGAAACTGCTGCTTCTGAACAAGATCGATCAGGTCAAGCGCGAGGATCTTCTGGCGCTTGCTGCTGCGGCCAACGAAAAGATCGACTTCGTGCGCACCTTCATGATCTCGGCGACGACCGGTTCGGGTTGCGACGATCTGATGGACTATTTCTCCACGACCCTGCCGGAAGGCCCCTGGTACTATCCGGAGGATCAGATTTCCGATCTGCCGATGCGCCAGCTTGCTGCCGAAATCACCCGCGAGAAGCTCTTTCTCAGGCTCCACCAAGAGCTTCCCTACGCCTCGCATGTCGAGACTGAGAAGTGGGAAGAGCGCAAGGATGGTTCCGTCAGGATCGAACAGGTCATCTATGTCGAGCGCGAAAGCCAGAAGAAGATCGCTCTCGGCAAGAACGGCGACGCCATCAAGGCAATTTCGACAGCGTCGCGCAAGGAACTGACCGAGATCCTTGAACAGCCCGTTCACCTGTTCCTTTTTGTGAAGGTCAGGGAAAATTGGGGAGACGATCCACAACGTTTCCGCGAAATGGGCCTGGAATTCCCGAAAAACTGAATGTTTGACCGTTTTTGGCTTGCCGACTCCTTCCGATGCGTTAGCTTGATATCGGGAGAAGGAACTGCTGTGTAATTTCGAATGTTAGTAAATTCGGAAATGCTTAATTGTTATTTCCTAAAATACGCCGACGGGTTACGCTGGTTGTATTGAAGGACTGAGGCGATCTCGGCAAATCGTGGAGGTGGTGCCAGGCATGAGCGATATAAGACGTTTTGATGCCTTCAGTGGTATGGATCTCAGCGATGCGGTTGGGTTCTTCAGCTGGAACGTTCAGGAGAACAAGGTCTACGGCGATCAGGTCTTCGCATTCATCTACGGGGTCCCCTACAGGGACCTCGAGAGCGGCGCGCCGATCGAACAGGTCATCGTCAACGTCGACGATGGCGACAAGCAGCGCGTCGCAAAAGCCCTGCACGAGTCCATCATTTCTGGCAAAAAGTGCCACCAGAGTTATGGGATCACCCATGTGGACGGTCGCCGCGTCACGGTGACAGGGCAGGGACGATGCCTTCGCGACAAGCTCGGCCTGCCGTCGATCTACACAGGTTCCGTTACCGCTGTCGAAGTGGGCAGTGGTGCTCATTCTGGCGATCCACTCAAGACCCATTGTCTCGAGGCTTTGAAAATCGCCAACAGCCGCCGCCACGCGCTTGCGGCCCGCTACCTGTCCTCCGCACTCAACGTGCTGGATGGCGGCAAAAAAGCGTAAAGCATCCATGGTTCGGGCAAATTGCGTCTGCATCCTCCGGTCGTGCACGATGGCTGCAGAATCGCTCCCTTGGACATTCCTGTCAGCCAAAGGTCGCTCGTGATTCGTTACGTAGAACCCCGTAGCAACTTGTCATCTATCAATGTACGCGATTGCTAACGCGATGGTGATGGTACAACTACGCGTCGTATTGGCATAGGGAGCGGACATGGCACGCAGAACGATCGCTTCTGACGAAGCGGATCAAGATTTCATCAACGCGGTGGGGTTCTACAGCTGGAATGTTGCAGAAAACCGCGTCTATGGTGACGAGGTCATCGCCCATGTGTTTGGTCTCTCGATTGAGGACCTGTCGATCGGAATGCCGATCGACGTCCTGGTGCGCTACATCGACGAAGGCGACAAGCAGCGTGTGGCCAAGGCTATCCACATGGCGATCGTCGATGGTGCAGCCTACAATGCCGAATACAGCCTGACCCATCCGGATGGCCGTAAGGTTAGTGTTCGCGCGAACGGACGCTGTCTGCGCGATGTCGATGGACTGCCTTCGATCTACAGCGGCACTGTCATCGTGCAGCCAGCTCTCGCCGAACCGATTCAGATCAGTGATCCGCTCGAGAGCCACTGCCGGGCAGCGCTGGATCTCGCTTCAGCGCGCGGCCATGCTCTGGCCGCGCGATATCTGTCTTCAGCACTCAACATGCTGACGCCGGATCTCGGCTGAGACGGAGATCTTACTTCTTGCGCTCCATCAGCGCCTTAACCTCTTCGAAGCGACGACGATTTTCGGGTTCCTGCTCACCCGGGCCGTAGCATGTCTTCGAGATGCAGAAGCGCAGCAGCGTGAAGGGAGGTCCACCCTTGCCGAACTCGCAATCGATCTCGTTGGTGAAATCGGTCGGCTTGGCGTCCTGGCGGGTCGAATAGGTGAGACGTGCGCCCGGCGGATCGAGTTCCGGGAAGGACTGCACAATGCCGGTCTTGACGTCTGGAATGAGCAGGAAGTTCTTGGCAACCGCGACGCAAGCCTGTTCAAGCTGCGGCGACTGTGCGGCCGCAGGCGTTGGCAAGGCGAGGCCAAAGGGCATCGCGGCAATGATAGCGGTAGCGAGCAGGGCGTTTTTCATGTGATCTCCGGCAGCGTATTGCTCTTGGCTGTTCGGCGGAGAAATCCGCGGCGAAGGCAATTTGTTCCAGCCCGGTCGAGAGATAAATCGAGGGAGGCGCGACAGCCACACCTAGATACCGACAGAGCCCGCAAACCGTGCCGGAAAGACGCAGAAACCGATTCAGTCCCAAGAGGTTATACGGTAGAACTGATCAACGCAGACAGGAAGTTCACCTATCGATGCAGTGGCAGGACGAGGCAATCATCATCGGCGTGAAACGCCACGGCGAGACGAGTGTCATCGCCGAACTGATGACGCGCGAACGCGGCCGCCATCTCGGCATCGTCCGGTCCGGCCGCTCGCGCTCGATGCAACCGGTGCTGCAGCCGGGAAACCGCGTGGAGGTGGTCTGGCGCGCGCGTCTCGACGAGCATCTCGGCGAATTCAAGCTCGAACCGCTGCAACTGCGTGCAGCAAAGCTGATGGAAACCGCAACGGCGGTCTACGGTGTCCAGGCGATGGGGGCTTTGCTTCGGCTGCTTCCCGAGCGTGATCCGCATCCGCACCTGTTCGAGGCCCTCGATATCATTCTCGATGCGATGGATGATCCGTCCGATGCGGGCGAACTCTTCGTCCGGTTCGAACTCGCGGTGCTGAACGATCTTGGTTTCGGACTGGATCTTTCGAAATGTGCGGCGACCGGCTCACGCAGCGATCTTGTCTATGTGTCGCCGAAGTCCGGTCGCGCCGTGAGCCGCGATGCCGGCGCTCCCTATGCGGACCGCATGCTGGCCCTGCCGGATTTTCTGGGAGAGGGGGCATCCAGGACTGCCGACCGCGACGGCATGGCCGCGGCCTTCCGTCTGACCGGCCATTTCCTATCCCGGCATGTCTATGAACCGCGCGGAATGACCCAGAGTACCGCCCGCGACGGGTTCGTTCAGGCGGCGCTGAAGGCGCTGTCGAAAGCCCCTGACGATCAGACGCCGCAAGGATCAGGTATCATTCCGCCGGCTGCATGACCGGTTGTCGGTTCACCGTCTTTTCGCGAATGGGCCAGTGTACGGCCGCGGCAAACAGGCCGAACACGACGCCGAACCACCAGACCATGTCATAGGAACCGAGCCTGTCGTAAAGCGCGCCGCCCATCCAGACGCCGAGGAACGACCCCACTTGGTGCGACAGGAACACGAAACCGCCAAGCAGGCCCAGATGCCGCGTGCCGAACATGATCGCCACCAGTCCGTTGGTCGGCGGCACCGTGGACAGCCACAAGAGACCCATCACGGCGGCAAAGATGATGACCGAGGTCGGAGACTGCGGCAAAAGCAGGAAGGCCGTGACGGCGATCGAGCGGCCGATATAGATATAGGCGAGCAGATAGGGTTTCGAGTAGCGCTGCCCGAGCACGCCGGCGCCAAGCGAGCCGATGATGTTGAAGAAACCGATCAGGGCCATGGCGATCACCGCATACCGAGCCTCGATGCCGATATCGCGAAGATAGGCCGGAAAATGCGCGGTGATGAAAGCTACCTGAAAACCGCAGACGAAAAAACCCGAGGTCAGCAACAGGTACGACTTGTGCCCGAAGGCTTCCCGCAGTGCCTGCGCCGCGGTCTGCTTGAACTCCGTCTGGTTCTGCGTGCCGGAGCTCGCGTTGCCACGGAGCGGGATGGCAAGCAGCGGAACAGCAAGCATCATCGCCGACATGATCATCAGACTGTCCGACCAGCCGTAGGCCGTGATCAGCGCCTGGCTGAGCGGCGCAAACAGAAACATCCCGGCGGAGCCGGCGGCAGTGCCGATCCCGAACGCGAAGGAGCGCTGTTCGGGCGTCACGTTGCGGGCAAAGGCTGACAGGATCGTGCCGAACGAACCGGCGCCGACGGCAAGCCCCACCATCAGGCCGCCCGACAGGTGCAGCATCGGAATTGATTGCGCGGACGACATCAGAAACAGTCCGCCCGCATAGAGGAGACCGGACAGGGCGAGCACGCGGCCGGTACCGTATTTGTCCGCTATCGCTCCGAAGATCGGCTGGCCAAGGCCCCAGGCGAGGTTCTGGATCGCCATCGCGAGCCCGAACGTGGTGCGATCCCAGCCCCGATCGGACAACATCGGCAGTTGGAAGAAGCCCATTGCCGAACGCGGGCCGAAGGTCAGCATCGCAACCAAGGCACCGGCCGTGATGATCAGCCAGGGCATCGATGCGCGCGCGGGGTTGGACATGCTTGCCTCCTGAATTGAGGCATTATCCATAGCCGCGCAGGTGTGAAATGGGAAACGACTTTTCCTGACGCGATGCATCACAACAGCTGATGCGACAAAGCCTTTTCTACAGCGCGCCGGGCGGCTCGATCGGGGGCGGTGGGACTTTGCCAAGCCGCGATTCGCGCCAGAGCGTGAAGGCGCCGGCGCTAATGACGATCGCACACCCGGCCACCATGTTGATGGTCATCATCTCGCCAAACAGCATCACACCGATCAGGCAGACGAGCACCGACTGTACGTAGAACATCGGCTGTACCGCGACGGCGTCGACGAGCGAGTAGGCGCGGATCAGCAGATAGTGCCCGGTCATGCCGGTAACGCAAAGCGTCAACATCCAGAACCAGTCGGAAAGCGTGATGTGCGACCAGTAAAACGGACCGACCAGCGTGATCGCCGCAGCACCGGCAATACCCGTGTAGAAAAACGCGGTATCGGCCGTGTCGGTGCGGCTCGCGAGCCGGGTCAGCACCGAGTAGAGCGCAAACATCGTGGTGCCGATCAGCGGGATGACGATCCGGAAATCGAATGTCGCATGCAGCGGATTGATGATCATCAGGATGCCGGCAAAGCCGACGCCGATCGCGGTCCACCGCCGCCAGCCGACCTTCTCGCCAAGCAAGGGCACCGAAAGGCAGGCAACGAGCAGCGGCGTCGCCGCAAAGATCGTATGGGTGGCCGCAAGACCGACCTCGGCAAAGGAGAAGATCGACAGCGCGATCTGGAAAACCAGAATGACCCCGCGGGCAATCTGCAGCCACAACCTGTTCGCGGACGCTGCACCTTTGACACCGCCGGACGAGCGACCGGCCACGATGAGCACGAAACCTGCGAAGGCCCAGTAGCGGATCATCGCCACGAAAATGGGAGGATAGGCGCCGCCCAGGTGTTTCGAGATGCCGTCCTGAACCGCGAAGATAATGACAGCAGTCAACGCGAAGAGAAGTCCCGTAGACCGAGATGTCATGATGGTGATCGATTCCAGTGCGGAGCGCGCAAGCGCCGCCGTGACGCCCTACGTTTGTGAGATCGGTGTTCTTGACCGGTTTTGACCTTTGTCAACAAACGCCGATTGGACATGTCTGCCATGCGGTGCCGTCAGAGGGAACCTTCAGACCCGAAAAAGGTATATGAGAAACTGCAAATAGTTCTGGAGACCTGCACTTGAGGTCTTCCCCGTACTGGCGACTGGAACATATGTTCTCAAGGTTGAGTTAGACTTGGGCAAGCAAATCAGGAGAAACGATGCTCACTGGGATGACGGAAGACCAGCGAAACGAATTTCTGGAGCGCATCACCGCGACCACGATTGCAAACCAGGCAATCCTGAAGTGTAGCATCAGCGGTTTTCCTTTGACGGCGGATAATGTTGTCGCCTTCGTTGGCGATTTTCTCGATCCGGAAAACCCGAACCTGCAGGAACTGATCGAAAAGATTGGTCACGCCATCGACGAGGTGCTGGATTGCCAGGGCCAGGCAATGCGCCTGGCGCGGTAAGCTCACGACAGTTCTCAAGTCCGGTAAGGGGACGCGGCCAGACAACAACATGGCCGCTGTTCTTTACCGCTGCTTGATGGCCCACGCGCCGCGTGTTGAGACCACTTTCACGTCGTCACCAATTGCGATCATGCCGCTGCCGCGCGGCACGGCGTTCCATCCGAACAGCGGGCCGGGAACACGCCGGTCGGCCGACATGCGCAGGCGACCGAGTGCCGGCATCGGGTTGGCGACATCCCGTGAACCGGTCACCTGATCCTGGGTGATCATGATGCAGCGGGCGCAGGGTTTGACGAGATCGAGACGAAGGCCGCCGATCTCGATCGCCTCCCAATGGTCATCGCCAAAGGCGTCCCCGTCGTCGATGACGACGTTGGCGCGGAACCGGTCCATCCCGACGGCGCCTTCTCCATGCTTCTCCATGTCGGCATTGATCGCCTCGAGCGAGCCGGTGGTCGTGACCAGGACCTGGTATCCGTCGGCAAATGTGACAGGCGTATCGGGTCCTGCCCAGTCGTCGCTTGCGGTCCGCTTCGAACGTTCATCGAAGAAAACAAGCCGCACGTCGCAGCCCAGCCAGTCGCAAAGGGTCGTGTTGACATCCTTGTCGGCCAGCGCGGCGCTGACGATCGAATTCCAAACGACCACATCGGTACGCCGGTAGCCCGGCGGCCGGGTGACGGTGATCTCACCCTTGCTCTCCATCGAAAACCGGAACCCGTCCGTGTCGGGCAGGACCTGCAGCTGCGCCATTTCTGGAAGATCGCGCTGGTTGACGAAATGCCCCCTGGTATCGACCAGCATCAAGCTGCGATCGCCGGGTATGCCCGTGGACGTCATCTGCGTCTCAGTGAGCGAAATGCCGCGGCCGCTCTTCAAGGGGTAGTAGTTGATCTCGCTGACATGCATGGGTTTTCCTCAAATTTCATCGAGAAAGAGGTCGAGAACACTTTTCAGACGCTGGTGTCGTTCGTTTGCCGCCTGCCTGCCGGCCTGCGTCTTGAAGCCGTCGGCGAGCTTGAACAGCTTCGTCTCGAAATGATCAATTGCAAACGTCCTGTCGTCCAGCGGTCGATGCTTGGCGAGCGGATCGGCCGGATCGTAAAGCGCCGAACCCATCCGCCCGGCAATGTAGAAACAGCGTGCCGCACCGATCATGCCGATTGCATCGAGCCGGTCCGCATCCTGCAGGATCTTCGCCTCGATCGTCTGCGGCTCGAGGTTTGCCGAAAAACTGTGGGTGAGGATGGCGTGGGAAACCGCATCGATATCGGTCTCGCTCCAGCCCATCTCGCCCAAAATGCCCGCCGCCTTTTCCGCGGCAAGACGAGATGCCTGGTTGCGCAGCGGCGAGTTCTTTTCCACCGCAACGCAGTCATGCAGCAGCACCGCGGCTGCCAGCACCCGCCCGTCGCCGCCTTCGTGTTGATGAATGCGCATCGCGTTTTTGAAGACGCGGGCGATGTGAGCCAGATCGTGGCTTCCATCGTCGCCAGCACTGGCATGCGGAATGAGGCTTCTAGCCAGATCCTGGTGGGGCGAAAAGGATTCTGCGAGTGACGCGGTCATGCTGGTTTCTACGAGGGTTCGTGAGAATCGTCTGTCTTAGATGTGTCGCTCTTGTTGACCAGAATCCGTTGATAGAAAAGCCCGATTCCGATCAGAACTGCCCCCAGCCCGATGAAGGACAGGGCCCGCATAATGCCTTCGAGATTGGCCATATCGATCAGGAAAACCTTCGCCACGGACACCAGCACCAGCACTGCAGAAGCAAGCCGCAGGCTCTTGGCGTTCCATTTCGAGCCCGCTACCAGAAGGCCGATGCCGATCAGGAGCCAGACGACAGAATACGCATAGGTTTCGGAAGCGAGAAAGCCCTTCCACTGGGCAATATTCTGGCCCTGGAAAAAGCGTCGAACCGAAAGCGTCGCCCAGAGAAAGCCGAGCAGGGCGCCCGAGACGGCGAGCATTGCCACATAGGGCGCTGGCCGCCGGCCGCGAGCCAAGTACGAGGTCAGTCCATAGGCGAGCGCCGGGAGAAGATAACCGAGCAGCAGAAGGTTGAGGACGGGCCAGGAGCCCGTGCTTTCGCCTGAAAA
Source organism: Rhizobium sp. Leaf306 (assembly GCF_001423425.1). Lineage (GTDB taxonomy): Bacteria > Pseudomonadota > Alphaproteobacteria > Rhizobiales > Rhizobiaceae > Neorhizobium > Neorhizobium soli. The sequence continues at coordinate 272,133 of NZ_LMNX01000001.1, read as the reverse complement.
GAACGGATTGAGCGCAAACACATGCGCCGAGAGCACGTTCACCGTCGCGATCGCGCCGGCGATCATCGAGCCGTAGCGGAAGACCGGGCTCGGGCTTTTCAGGTCGAGCGTCATCAGAATGCCGGAGAAGCCGATCGTCAAGAGCGTGTAGATCGACTGCTCGCCAAGCGTCGGCGTGCGGGCATCGAGCACGCCGCCATTCATCGCGTGGCGTATCAGCACGGCAAGTGTCAGCAGGGCTGCAAGCGATGCCAGTCCCTGCAAAACGTTGCGGACACGGACATCGGGTGAATTGCGCAGCATCCAGGCTGCTACAATCGCGAGCAGGGTCGGAATACCGTAGCCCGGCAGCAGCGCATTGAAGAACGGCGTCGTGCCGAGACTGTCCGGCCCGACTAGCGTCGGCTGCCAGGCGATGCGACCGAACACGATCGCGATTGCCGCCGCCATCATCCAGGGCAGGGCAGCCCATGTCCGCACTCGCATCGCCATCAGATAGGCAAAGCCGAGACCGGAGAGAAGGATCGTCGTGACGATGCCGTTGGTGAGCGCGTGCAGTGCCAGCGTGAAGCCCGCGAAGGAGCCGAGCACGGCGATATTTGCCGGCCAATCGATGCCGTCGCCATCGCTTTCATCACGTCCGCGAAACAGCCACTCCGCCACCGCGAGCATCGCAAGTCCGATGCCGATGCCGTAGAGGCCGTGCGTCCAGTCGCGGAAAAAATTGCCGAAGTTCAGAAACGAGATGAACCCGATCGTGACCGGCATTGCCCCCATCATAAAGGACCAGAGTACCGAAAACGTCGGTTCCTCATGCCGGAAGCGCCTGAGGAACCCGGCCCCGAGCAGCGTGAAGATGCCGCCGAGGAGCAGGAAGCCTGCAATCTCGTGGCCGAAAGCGGCAACGACAGGCGCGGTTGTGCCGGTCACCGGTTCGGGCATCACATAGGCGAGCAATGTCGACGCAACGGTCGCGATACCGGCAAGCGCGGCGAGCGCTGCAACCACGACCGTCCACACCCCGTAGCTGCGACTGCTGCCGACGGCGGCCAGCGCGCCGATCAGGGCGACGAAGACGAACAGCGGATGAAGAGAGCCCCCAGGCGTGGCGACCAGCATGGCAAGCGCCGAAATCGCGACCGTGACTGATAACGAGAGGGTGATCCGCAGCGGTGGCCTCTTCAGCAGCGCCCGCCAGCCGCCGCTCCCTGTCAAGCCGCGCGTATAAACGCGGCCGGGCCAGATGAGGATCGTTCCGGCAATCATCATCAGCAGCACCAGCGAAGGCGGCATCATGTCGATCGGCAGCGATTGTGACGTGTAGGCGAGAACCCAGAGGCCGATCCCGAAATTGGCGATCATCGGCACCACGGTCCAGCGGCGGATGCGCGAGGCGGCGTTCAACGCCAGCCAGCTCACGCCGAGAAACAGGAACAACGCGTTGACGTCCGGGTCGTCGGTCGTCACCAGAAGCGGCGTGATCAGCGAGCCGAGCAGGCCAAGCCCGGCCAGCGTCTGCCCGTGCAGCAGCGACAGCCCTATTGTTGCAAACGAAATCAGGGCCATCAGCATGAAGGCGGTGCCGGAGCCGATGAAATCGTAAAAGGCGTAGGCCGCGAAGGACGCGCCCAGCAGCGTGATGCTACCGGCGGCCGTCAGCGCACCGGGGATCATCGCATTGGCGTAGAGCTCCGACATCTTGGGCATTGCCCGACGGCGCACCAGCTCGCCGGCGGCAATCAGCACCAGGCCGAACATCGCTGCCAGCGACAGACGGGCACCGGGGCCGAGCAGACCGGCTTCGATCGAATAGCGGACAAGGAAGATGCCGCCAAAGGCGAGTGCCACGCCACCCACCCAGACCGGCCAGCGAGCACCAAGATAGCTTTCCAGATTTTCACGGCGGAAGCGCGGAGCGGGCGCGGGGAGCGGAGGTGTTTCGGCTGCCTGATTGGACGTCCTCTCCTCGGGCGCCGTGATCTCTGCCAGAACTTCGGTCTTCGACGGTTCTGCCGAAGCCTTTGCAAAGCCCGTGTCGGCGGCCATCTCAGCCGCGGCTTCGGTGCGGATCTCGGCAAGCGCCGTCTCGGGCGACACGAGCGCCTCGGAAGTGACGGGAACGCCGCTCAGCAGGCGCGCCCGGACATCCGCAAGTTCTTTCTCCAGCGAAGCGACCCGGCCCGACAGCTTTCGCTGCGAGACGACGAGGGAGAGAATGAGAACGATCAGCAGAAGCTGGAGGATCATATGCTAGCGGGCTCGGTTGAGAAGGTCAGCGGACGTTATACCATTGGTCCGCAAAGAAAAGCCGATCTACCCGTCGATACCGTTATGGGGTGTATGAAGCCGGACCGTCGTCCTGCGCATCGGCCGGCACTTCTTCCTCGACCACTTTGTCGAATGCAAGCTTGACGGCCTTGGTCATGTCGCGGCTGACCGCCCACCACTGGGCGCTCTTGATCCAGTAGCGCAGTGTCAGCTTGGCGCTGCCGGCATCGAAATCCGCAAGATAGGTGGTCGGTGCCGGGTTGCTCTCCACCCGCGTTTCCGCCTTGGCGATCGACTTGAGCTTGGCTTCGGCCTCGTCGAGGCTCTGGTCGGCCGACAGCGTCACCGAGATCTCGTGCCGGCGCGTGTGCAGGCGCGAATAGTTGGTGATCGGCACGTTCCAAAGCGTCGAATTCGGCGCCAGGCGATAAACGCCTTCGGCGGTGCGAAGCTCGGTTGCAAACAGGCCGACATCGACGATCGTGCCGCTCACATTGCCGGTTTCGATCGATTCGCCCACGCGGAACGGGCGCAGAACCAGAAGCATGATGCCGGCTGCGATATTCTGCAACGTGCCCTGCAGGGCAAGACCGACCGCGAGGCCGATCGCGCCCAGTGCCGCAAGGACCGATGCCGTCTGGACGCCGAACTGGCCGAGCACCATCACCACGACGATGATCAGCACCGCGTAGCGGATGATGTTGGAAAAGAACTGCGCCAGCGTCGCGTCGATGCCGTTCACCCGCGACAGACCGTTGTGCGCCCAGCGACTGAGCAGGCGGGCGGCGGCCCATCCGACGATCAGAAGAAGAATGGCGCCGATGACCGAGAATGAATACTGGATGCCGAGGGCTGTGAGCTGTGAGAGTGCCGTACGAGTTGCGACGACGAAAGCCGATGCCTGTTCCATTCGGGGCCTGATCCTTTGCTGCAAAGAGGAGGCTAATTGGCGCGGGTGACTGTCAGGTCAAGGCAAACGGAGCGACGTTTCTCACCCGCCGCAGGGGATCAGGACGCGCGGTTTTCGATTTCGGCCTGTGCCGTAACAGGCAGCACGAACGAGGCCCGACCATCCATTTCAGCGCCGCGCCCGATCCGCTTGATCGCCTGCACAAGCCGTCCGTCACGCTGCAAAAGACGGTCGCCGATCTCAATCAGCCTTGTATTCGGCGTCGCATGCGGCGCGACCTTGCGCAGCCTTGTCGCGAGCTCGACCTCGTCCTGATCGGGATAAAGTGAAAGCGACGCAATGACGGCCGCTGCCGGAGACCGCGACACGCCCATCCAGCAATGCACGACGAGCGGCGCGGACTGATCCCAGTCTTTGGCGAAGGCGATCAGCTGCTCCACATGTGCCTCGCTCGGCGCAATCAGAGTGCCGGTGCCGGCAAAGCCGATATCGTTCATCTTGAGCTTCAGGTGGCGCGCGGCGGCAATCACGGCAGGCCGGTGGAAATCCTGCTTTTCGGCAATCAGGCTCACCATTTCACGGGCGCCGTGGCGGACCGAGAGTTCGGCGATCTTGTCGAGCGGACAGACGATGATCCGGCTCATGCCGTCACACCGCGATCGGCTTCAAGCGCATGAAAGCGCTCGAGAAAGCGCGCCTGAGCATCGAGGGCCGGCATCGGCTTCAGTTCCAGCATGTCGCGGGTTATGCCACGCGGCACGCCGAAGAATTTCTGGGCTTCGGTGACGGAAAACCCGGCAAGCTCCGTCGCTTCAAAAAACGCGGCAACGGTGTCGGCCTTCTTGATCATCACCTTCAGCTCCTTGATCGGATGCGGCGGCAGGCCGAAGCGGATATGGATCGCAGCCTCGAGCCGCAATTCGACCGCCTTGTAACCGCCGCCGACCACCGACTTGAAGGGCGAGATCATGTCGCCGATGACGTATTCGGGTGCGTCATGCAACAGCGCCATCGCCATCGCCTCGCTGGAGGCATCGGGATTGGTGCGAGAAAAGATCTGCTCGACGATCAGGCTGTGCTGCGCCACCGAAAACGCGTGGTCGCCTTTGGTCTGGCCGTTCCAGCGCGCAACGCGGGCAAGCCCGTGGGCGATATCGGCAATCTCGACATCGAGCGGCGAGGGATCCAGCAGGTCGAGCCGGCGGCCGGAAAGCATCCGCTGCCAGGCGCGCATGGATTTCGATCCGCTCACGGCTCGGCCTCTTGCGTCGCTGTCGGGAACGACAGGTCGGTCCATTCCGGCAGCGAGAGAACCACGGTCACATCGCCCGCCGTCAGGGGAATACCATTGGCGATCGCATCGCCGACCCGGTCGATCCGCACGATTGCAAGCCCCTTGTCACCCAAGACAGATCCGAGCGTGCCGACCGGCTTGCTACCGGCCATGATGTCAGTGCCTGAGACGGGCAGGAGAGTCTCGCTTGTGACGAGCGCGACACGCCGCCGTGCCGTGCCACGGTGCTGCATGCGAGAGACGACTTCCTGACCGACATAGCAACCCTTGCGGAACGACAGCCCGTCGGTCCTGTCGAGGAGAACGTCGTGCGGAAAGGCATCCTGCAGGGCATAGTCGAATCCGGAGGCCGGAATGCCGGACGCGACCCGCAGCGTCTCGTACTCGGCTTCCGACGCGTCGATCGCGATGCCCTCGGGCTTTCCCGGATATCGCGACAAAGTCACGCCGGCTTTGGCAAACGCCGCATCCGCAGCACCAGTAACCGAACCGTCGCCCCAGGCTACCGTCACGCCATCGGCATCGTCGGCTGCAATCGTCACGGCCGCCCGCAGCTTGTACATGGTGAGACGGCGCATCAGCGCGTCACGCTGGGCGGCATCGGTCTCCATCAGGAAATCGTCGCCGTCACGGGAGATCATGAAGTCGAACAGGATCTTGCCCTGCGGCGTCAAAAGCGCGCCGGGACGCGCCGTCCGTTCAGGCAGGGATTCGATATCTGTCGTGATCAGGCTGTGGAGAAAATCGCGTGCATCGACACCGGAAACCCGGATCAGCTGGCGCGAAGGAAGATGGACGGCAGGCATGGCGAAAGGTCCGATTGTTGAGCCGGAAGGTCGAACCCGACAGGTAAGCCCTCCCGATCGCGCGAACAAGTGCAGTCGCGGTGCCGCAAGCGGATCGGCAGGAGTCAGTCGCCGCCGGTGAAGAACTTCCACTGGCCGTCGGGCGACAGGCCGATGCGGTAGAAATTATAGGCGTCGTTTTCTTCCATGCCGATCATATCACCAGCCGTGACGATCCGCAGCAGCTCGACGCGCTCGGGTGGGGTGAGGGCAGAGATCGACTTGCCGGCGAAATACGGCCAGACGTAAACCTCTTCCGGCTGCCCGGCCTCGAGCCTCACGGCGCTGGCGGAGAGAAGGTCCATGACGATCGCCAGAATTTCCTGGCCGTCTGGATCGCCGGAAAAGTTCTTCAGCGCGCCGACCGGATCGTCGCCCTGATAGTCCATCACCTGGGTCTGGTTCGGGCCGGGATTGGTCAGCGGCTTCAGCCGTTCGATATCGCCGGAGGCTGCGGCCTCGATCAAGGCGGCGCGCATTTTCTTTACAGGCTCAGGCAGCGTGGTCATGTCGCGGATGATGTCGGCCTGGATCGTGTCGGTCGCCGCAGCCGTTGGCTGGCCGGCGGCAGGTGCAGCGGGCGCTGCTACGGGGGCCTGAGCCGACCCGGTCGCCGGCACTTGCGGACCCTCGAAAGCCTGCATGACGCCGGACGATGGCTTGCTGCCGCCTGTTTCACCCTGCGCGGTGGTGCTCAGCGCCAGCGCGGAAGCCGGTGCCATAACCTGCAAGCCGCAAAAACATGTTGCGGCAAGCGCCAGACGCAGACCGTTGAAATTTGTCATAATGTGCATTCCGGCCGCCTTCCGAAGGGGAATTCTCGGCTTTTCCTGTGCCTGATAAGGATGTGCGAGATTACTGAACGATCCGTTCCGGCGAAAACTCTCCGGCCAGCATGCGGTTCTTCAGCGAATCCAGCAGCGCTTCGGCGCCGGTTTCGCCCAGCAGGCGGATCGTCTCGCGAATGGCGCAGGCCATCGCGACATCAGCAATGATTTCAGCCTCGATGCCATCGGCACGGCCATCGGCCCAGGCTTCATTCTGATATTCCAACGCAGCCTGCATCTTCTCGTGGACGATCATGTCATCGATTTCGTTGCGGCCTGTCTGCATACTCTTGATCCTCGGTACCCGTATTAATTACTGACCCATTAAGAACTTTATCAGCCTTTTATCAAAACGACACGGCTTGAGGTCAAAAGAGGTAAATAAACCGCTAATTTCCGTAGCGACTGGCTATTTCGGCGGCAAGTGTTGCGCCTTCGGCACGGTAGAGTTCCTCAGCCATGCGTGCGGGTTCATTGCAGGATGTGTGAACCGCGGCAAACGAGCGGTAGCCGCGGTTGTAGGCGGCGGTCAAGCGTTCCCGCCGTTTAGGCTCGCTGGCGGTGTCAGAATCCAGCAGTTTCTGCATGGATCCGCGCCAATCGTCACTGGTTGCACCGCAAAGCGACCGCAAATAAGTGACCGATCCCAGCACTTCCGCAAGCCGCATCATCTGCGAATCATACGGAGCCGGTTTTGATTCGGTTTCCGCCTGTGGCGCTGCTGTGGTCGCTGAAGGCGCCTGTTTCGCGGGAGCTTTCTGCGACTGGGCGCCAGCCGGCGCGGCGGCACAACTCAGCGCGATCGCAGCAACGATCGCGAATCGGTGAGAACACGTGAAGAAAGACATCAGGCGGTGCATACGAACTCCTAACCGCGTTTCAGTTCCGCCGCCAGCCTTTCGGCGCATTCCAGCACGCTCGCAGGCACTGGAAGATTGCGGATCTCCTCAACCGAATACCATCCCGGATCGGCCGCATCGTCGGCGGCAATCGCTTCTCCTTCGGGGTCCGCTTCGACACGGAACACCGAGAGCGAGAAATGGCGGTTGTCGTCCTTGTCCTTCTTAAGGTCGTAGGTGGCAAACAGGGTCGGATTGCGCACAGCGATGCCGGTCTCCTCGAAGAATTCCCGCACCGCCGTCTCCGATGGCGTCTCGCCGGGCTCGGCCCGACCCCCTGGAAAGGCAAACAGATTGGCCGAGGGCGGGTTCAATCGCCGGATCATCAGAAATTTGCCGTCGCGTTCGAGAATGGCCGACGATGCGGCCTGCGGGGAGGGCGTGGCTGTTGTCATGGACTGCTGAAGCTTTGAAGAGCGATAAGGTCAGGATAGTGTAGGCGGGAATAGCCGCCCATCAAGGACATATCATGTCGCGCGCAAAAACCCTCTCTCACGGCATGACACGGCCCGAACCATGCCGGTGAACCTCAACGGCTGGACAGCATGAAAACCTATCTCCTCTACTCGCTTGCCGCCCTGTTCGAGATCGCCGGCTGCTTTGCCTTCTGGGCCTGGTGGCGGCTGGAAAAGCCGGCTCTGTGGCTGGTGCCGGGTATGGTGTCGCTCGCGCTGTTTGCCTGGGTGCTGAGCTTCGTGCCAAGCGACGCGGCCGGGCGGACCTACGCCGCCTATGGATCGATCTACATTCTGGCCTCCATCCTCTGGCTCGCTGGCGTCGAGAACCGGATGCCCGACCGCTGGGACTTGATCGGCACCACCGTGTGCCTCCTCGGCGGCGCGATCATTCTCTTCGGTCCCCGCAGCGCCTGATCCGCTTGACGTCTGCCTACCCCGGTGCCATCTAATCTTGTATGTGCGGACGCTACGCCCTGACGGCGACTTCTGAGGAAATTCTGGAGGTCATGCAGGCGCTGGGGGAGGAAGGTTTCCCGGCCCGCTACAATATTGCCCCGACGCAGCCGATCCTGATCGTCATGCAGAACGAACATGTGAAGCCCGGCAGCAATCTTCCGCCGCGTCGCACCGTACTTGCCCGGTGGGGCCTGATTCCGGGCTGGGTCAAGGATATCAAGGACTTTCCCCTGATGATCAACGCGCGCTCCGAGACGGCGGCCGAAAAGGCGTCGTTCCGGGCCGCCATGCGTCACCGCCGCGTTCTCATTCCGGCCTCCGGTTTCTACGAATGGCGCCGGCCCCCGAAGGAAACGGGACTGCCTTCACAGCCCTTCTGGATCCGCCCGAAGAATGGTGGCGTCATCGCCTTTGCGGGACTGATGGAAACCTACGCATCTGCCGATGGCTCGGAAGTCGATACCGCGGCGATCCTGACGACGGCTGCCAACCACGCCCTGCGGCCGATCCACGACCGCATGCCCGTCGTCATCGCGCCGGAGGATTTCGATCGCTGGCTGGATTGCAAGAACGGTGAGCCACGCCACGTGGCGGATCTGATGCGGCCGGTACAGGACGATTTCTTCGAGGCGTTTCCGGTATCAGATCTGGTCAACAAGGTGTCCAACATGGGCAAGGATCTGCAGAAACCGGTCGCGGTGGCACAGCCGCAGGAGAAGCCGCCAAAGGCATCCGGCAGCAGCGGCCAGATGTCGCTGTTTTGATCCGTTCCGACCGCGTCACACCATCCAGCCATCGAATCACGTCCTGAACGGATTTCCCCATGAACCTGATATCCGCCGGTTTTTCCGGCTTTGCGCTGGGCGGCTCGCTGATCGTGGCGATCGGCGCTCAGAATGCGTTTATCCTGCGCCAGGGGCTGATCCGCAGCCATGTCTTCGTGCTGTGCCTGATCTGTGCGGCATCCGACGCCTTGCTGATTGCCGCGGGCGTCGGCGGGCTTGGAACGATCGTGTCGCAGTCGCCTCTGCTGATCTCGGTGGTGACGCTCGGCGGCGCGCTGTTCCTCGCCACCTATTCGGCCGTGGCATTCCGGCGGGCGGTAAAGCCCGGTGCGATGGTCGCCGGCGCGCCTGAGGGCATGGCACTGAAGGCGGCGGTGATGACCTGTCTCGCCTTCACATTTCTAAACCCGCATGTCTATCTCGATACGGTCGTGCTGCTCGGCAGCCTGTCTGCGGCCTATCAAGGCCTGGAAAGGGTAGCCTATGGCGTGGGCGCGGTGATCGCATCCTTCGCCTGGTTCTTCGGCCTCGGCTACGGCGCCCGCTATTTGGCGCCGCTATTTGCCAGACCCGCCGCGTGGCGGGTGCTGGATGGCCTGATCGGCGTTGTCATGGGGTTGCTCGCGCTCGGGCTTCTCATAAGCTTCCTGCGCGGCGCCTGAGACGGATCAGCGAGCCGGGCTGAGCGCTGGCTTGCGCTTCAGCATCATCGCCGCAGCAGCAACGGCTTTGAGGCCGAGCGGACGGTAGTGGCTGGAGAGGTCCGGTTTGGTCTCGATGTTGGTTTTGTTGGTTTCGCTGCTCACGTCTGTCTCCTCACGAATCTCTGTTCCGCTCAAGGGCGGGCCGGCGCATTTCGCCGCCAATCCGGGCGGAATCATGGCTGCGGCTTGACGATGCGATAGAGAAAGAATGGACGCGCCAACTTGCCGCAAGCTGGGGCTGCGACGCAACAATTCGTGTGCGCCGCAGCATCAGTCGCAAGGGCAGGACGATCAGACGTGCGTGCGCTCGTCCTCGATGGTGATCGTGCCATAACGCTTTTTCCACGCACGGGCAGAAAACGGCAGAACACAGAGATAGGCAATCGCGGTGATTGCTAGGATTTCCCAGGTGTAGCTCATCAAGAGGCCGACATAGAGAACGGCCACAAGCATGATCGGCAGCATCAAGTCACGGCGGATGCGGCCCGACTTGCCCGACCAGACCGGCAGACGCGAGACCAACAAGAAGCCGATCAACAGCGTGTAGAGAACGCTGGCATACACGAAGAACTTCGTCTGTTCGACGCCGAGAAAGCCGAGATAGACCGGCAGAAGCACCAGAAGCGCACCCATGGGCGCCGGAACGCCCACAAAAAACTCCGACTGCCAGGGAGCCTTGATGCCGCGGTCTTCCATCACGTTGAACCGGGCAAGCCGCAGGCCAGCCGCGATCGCATAGAGAAGTGCAGCTATCCAGCCAAAGGATTTCGCTCCGTCCAGCAGAAACGCATAGGAGACGAGGACGGGCGCAACGCCGAAATTGATGATGTCGGCGAGCGAATCCATCTGCACGCCGAATTTCGACGTTGCCTTCAGAAGCCGTGCGATCCGACCATCGATCCCGTCGAGGAAGGCTGCCAGCAGCACCATCGCGACAGCGAGCTCGAACCGTCCCTCGAAGGCAAGTCTGATCCCGGTGAGGCCGGCGCAGATCGCCAGCACCGTGATCAGGTTGGGGATCATCAGGCGGACCGGGATCTCGCGCAGGCGCGGCCCACGGGCCTCGTCGGTCGTATGGTTCTGTTCCGGCGGCGAGACGGGCGTCTCCATCAGATGATCTCCTTGCGTTTAGTTAGGCACGACGGCCGATGGTCGGTCCCTTGGTGGAGCCGAATTCGGCCAATACGGTTTCGCCGCCGACCGCTCTCTGGCCAACCACGACGCGCGCCTGGCCACCGGCCGGAACGAAGACGTCAAGGCGCGAACCGAAGCGGATCAGGCCGAAGCGCTCACCGGCGCTAACCGGCTCGTTTGGCTTGACCCAGCAGACGATGCGGCGTGCCACAAGACCGGCGATCTGTACAACGCCGACGCGGCCGTGTGGGGTGTCGATGACAAGCCCGTTGCGCTCGTTGTCGCTGGACGCCTTGTCGAGTTCCGCGTTGACGAACTGCCCTTCGCGGTACTCGATGCGTGTCACCTGGCCCCGAACAGGGGCGCGGTTGATGTGGCAGTCGAACACGTTCATGAAGACCGAGATGCGCAGCATCGGCTCGATGCCGAGATCCAGTTCGGCCGGCGGCACGACCAGAGCAACATGGCTGACGCGGCCGTCGGCAGGGCTGATGACGAGATCGTCATCCTGCGGTACGACCCGTTCCGGATCGCGGAAGAAGTAGGCGCACCAGAGCGTCAGCACCAGGCCGATCCAGAACAGCGGCTCGGCGAAGTAGCCGAGGATCAGCGAGACGACGAAAAAGATGACGACGAAAACGTAGCCTTCCTTGTGGATCGGCACGAGCGTGTTGCGGATGGTGTCGAAAAGATTGATCAACCCTTGGTTCTCCTCAATGGTCTGTGCTGCCTGCCTATAGAAAAACCCTATTTGCGGCAATCCGGTTCCGTCGATGCGCCCGTGACGTCATACAACTTCCCGGTATAATTGACGGAATACACCGTTTGAAGCGCTCAGCGACCTCTGCTTTAACGCGGTTTATCCCTGACGCGTCAGTTTCCCAAAGGCCCATCCTCGTCTTCTGACACTCGCAGACGCGGTGCATTGCCACAGAAATCTTCGCCTCAGCGAACCGCCTCAGGGTCTACCCAGCCCATCCAGGTCGAGAAGGCGAGCAGAGGCGAGCCGTAGAAGACCAGCACCAGCATATAGATGATGGCGATACCGCCGAGTACCAGCATCCGCCTGTTCGTATATCGTCTCATGCTGTTCTCCTGTTATTCTGCTGCCGTTACTCAGCAGCAGGTGCGCCGCGACGGACGATGCCGAGATCGTCGTTTTCGCGCACCTTCTTCAACTGCTCTTCCGCTTCCGTCGCCTCGCGCTGACGGTTCCACATCGAGGCGTAGAGGCCTTCCTGCTGCAGCAGCCCCGAATGGGTGCCGCGCTCGGCAATCTGGCCGTCGCGCAGAACGATGATCTCGTCGGCATTGATAACCGTCGAGAGGCGGTGGGCGATGACAAGCGTCGTCCGGTTCTTCGAAACGAGATCGAGTGCGGACTGGATCTCGTGCTCGGTCGTCGTATCGAGCGCCGAGGTCGCCTCGTCGAGAATGAGGATCGGCGGGCTCTTCAAAACCGTGCGGGCAATCGCCACGCGCTGCTTTTCGCCGCCCGAGAGTTTCAGCCCGCGTTCGCCGACCTTTGTCTCATAACCATCCGGCAGAGCCTTGATGAACCGGTCGATCTGAGCGATCTCGGCCGCCGCCTGGACTTCGGTATCCGAGGCACCCGGCCGGCCGTAGCGGATGTTGTAGACGACCGTGTCGTTGAACAGGACCGTATCCTGCGGCACCATGCCGATGGCCGAGCGAAGCGACTTCTGCGTCACGTTGCGCACATCCTGGCCGTCGATGGTGATCGATCCGCTCTGGATATCGTAGAAGCGATAGAGCAGGCGCGAAATGGTGGATTTGCCAGCACCCGAAGGGCCGACGATCGCCACCGTCTTTCCAGCTGGCACGTCGAAGGAGATGCCTTTAAGGATCGGTCGTGCCGGATCATAGGAGAACTGCACGTCGCGAAAGGCGATGGCGCCTTTTTCAGGTCCCTGTCCGATGACAAGATCCTTCGCGTCCGGCCGGTCCACGACTTCTGCTTCGACTTCCAGAAGGTCGAACATCTGCTCGATATCGGTCAGCCCCTGGCGGATTTCGCGGTAGACGAAGCCGATGAAGTTAAGCGGAACCGCGAGCTGCATCAGCAGCGCGTTGACGAACACGAAATCGCCAATCGTCTGGTCGCCGCGCTGCACTGCAAGCGCCGACATGATCATGATCACGGCCTGTCCCAGCCCGAAGATCACGCCCTGGCCGAAGTTCAGCCATCCGAGCGAGGTCCAGACGTCGGTCGCCGCCTTTTCATAGCGCTCCATGGAGGAATCGAAGCGCTTTGCTTCCATGTCCTCGTTGCCGAAATATTTCACCGTCTCGAAGTTCAGAAGCGAATCGATGGCTTTTGTGTTCGCCTCGGTATCGTTGTCGTTCATCGTCCGGCGGATGGAGATGCGCCAGTCGCTGGCCTTGATCGTGAACCAGATATAGGCGGCAACCGTAACAGCCGTGACGGCGAGGTAGGCGAACCCGTAGGCGGCCCAGAATATGATCGCCGTCAGCAGGAATTCGATCACCGTCGGCACCGAATTGAGGATGGTGAAACGAACGATCGTTTCGATGCCCTTCGTGCCGCGTTCGATAATGCGCGACAGGCCGCCGGTCTTGCGTTCGAGATGGAAGCGCAGCGAAAGCTGATGCATGTGCACGAAGGTCTTGTAGGCAAGCTGGCGCACCGCGTGCTGGCCGACCGAGGCAAACAGCGCGTCACGCAGCTGGTTCAGACCCACCTGCAGGATGCGGGTAAAGTTGTAGGCGACGACCAGCACGACGGCGCCCAGCAGAAAGACCGGCAGGATGCCCGCCATGTCGAGCTTGCCGTTTAGCGCATCCGTCGCCCACTTGAAGAAATAGGGGACAGAGATCAGCACCAGCTTTGCCAGCAGCAGAAACACCGTCGCCCAGATGACGCGCGCTTTCAGATCCGCGCGTCCGACCGGCCACATATAGGGCCACAGGTTGACGAGTGTGCTGAAGGGATTGCCGCTATCCGCAGATACGGTCTTCTTTTTTGCTGCCATGGATTTTACCTGAATCTGAGGGCGAAGAAACGCCTTCCCGGCAAATAGGCTGCGCAGGGCCATGTTGCAAATGAAACTCGCATGAAACCTCATCTGGCCTCATCGGTCGAAAGTAGGTATGACTACGGAGTGTATAAGTCCGAATTGCGAGGCGGAGGAGGTCTGGCTATTCGAGGGAAGCTCGCATTGGGAGGAATATCATGCGCTTCAAGACGATTGCCGTTGCGACTGCCCTGAGCACTCTTCTGTGGGGAGCCTCGGCCGGCGCGGCTTTCACTGCCTATACGGTGGTCAAGCATGTACCGCATCTGAATATACTGGAAACGGTCACAGCACTTGTCGAGCGCAACAGTCTTTCACTGCACGTTGCCGCCCATTCACTGGCAGTCACGCCGTCGCAACTGATGATCGGCGATCGGTCGTAAGTCTGTTTTTCTGCAGAGTGTTGCACCGATAGCCGCCGCCGCGACGTGAGGCTCAACCTCCCGCCTTCCCGTGACGAGCACAGGAATGTGGAGATTGGGGAACCCGAAGCATTGGCCCTGCGGCTTTAAGTCGTTTTTCAGATGCCTTGGAGCCGCGTCATTATTTGCGATGCTGGATCCGTTCGCGGTGCAGCTCTTCCGAATCCGGCCGGAACTCCTCCGGTACGCCGAAGATCTGGCCGGGCTGGATGATGTCGGGGTTGCGGATCTGATCCTCGTTGGCGAGGTAGATCGTCGTGTAGCGCACGCCCTGGCCATACATCCGGCGCGAAATCTGCCACAGCGTATCGCCACGTCGGATGATCACCGAGTTGCGTTCGCTTTGCGTCAGTGGTGCCTGCTGGAACGTCTTTGTGCCGTCAACGCCTGTGGCGGGAGCCGCCGGCGTGCCGGCCATCTCCTGTTCGTTGCCACCATCCATCTGCCGTGCCATGGCGGGCCCGACGGCGCGGGCGATCAAGGCGCCGAGGTCCTTGAGGGCTGCGCCAACGGCGGCAACGTCGTTTGGAACCTTGTCGAGTGCGGCAAGTGCTGACGCTGCATCCTTGGCGGCATTGTCGGCAACGGAGCGGGCGGAAACGGAAGCGTCGGCCGGCAGGCGGTATTCGGTCAAAGACTTGAGCGTGATTGATGTAGACGAACGTGCCGCCGCCATCTGTTCGCCGCTCGGCACCTTGCCGTCGGCGTAGAGGTTCTGCAGCAGGTTGAAGGCGCGTACCACTTCGTTGCGAAGCTTCTCGAAGGCGCCGCCATCGATCGTCGACATCGGGCTTGAAACTGCGGGGGCTGCGACTGCCGCCACCTGTTCGCCGGCCGGACGGTTGAACGGAACCTCGACCATGACGGTGCGCTGGCCGGCACCGTTCAGTGCCTCGACGCTGATCCGGTGATCACCGACCGAAAGCTGCGTGTTGCCCTCGATGACGAAATGGCCGTTGCCGCCTGCGCGCGACTGGCCGACGGGCTCGCCGTCGACAAGACCGCGCACCGTGACACCCGAGCGGGCGATGCCGGCGATAAAGATTTTCGAGCCTTCAAGCTCGACGGCGGTGATCTGCAAATCCGGTGTTCCAACCGGAGCAGGCGTCGCGTCGGGAGCCGCGGTCGAGGACGGAGCAGAGACGTTTGGCGCGCTGGATGCGATCTGCGACGATGCCTGCGGCAAGGCCGGAGTGACGGCTGGCGTCTGAGACTGACCCGCAGCCGTCTGGCCTGCAGTGGACGGCGCAGCGCCAGGGGCAGGGGCAGGGGGTGTCGGTGATGTCGCGGCATTTGGTACGGCAGGCGCAGACGCGTTCGGCGTCGCGATGACCCGGCTCGCTTTGCCCGGCGTCGTCACCATGGCAAGCAGCTTGCCGGTCTTCGGATCGCTGGGTACGGAGACCGTCGCGGTCTCGTCCGAGACGACCGTCTTGCCGTCCTTGCCGGTGGCTTTGAGAACCAGCTGGTGATCGCCCGGCGGCAAAGGCTTGTCGAGAACGGCTGCAAAATCGCCGCTCGGGCCGACGTCGATCTTGGCGACGACCGAGTTGCCACTGGAGATTTCGAGTGTCGAATTGGGCAGCGCGCGGCCGGCAATCACGGCCGAACCGTCGGGCTCGACGCGCAGCACGTCAAAGGCGGGCTTGGCTGGCGTCTGGGCAGCGTTCGGCTGGGCGGTGACCGGGCTTTCCGCGCTCGGTGCAGCTGTTACTGCGGGTGCGGCCGGAGCGGAGGGCGCTGCCGGAGCGGAAGGGGTTGCCGGGGGAGATACGGGAGCGGCCGGCGTCGTCGCGGGCACAGATGCCTGCTCCTGCGGCTTCGGCGCGTCCGGGGAATTCGGTGCGTCTGTCGGCTTCACCGCCTGCTTGGTGCTCTCGACCGCGTCCTTGACCGCATCGCCGGCAGCGTTGATCGCATCGCCGAGCGGTTTGGAATCATGATTGATCCGCGGCAGCACGAAAAAGACCATCAGCAGCGATGCGATGGCGAGTACGACCAGAGCGAGCCAACCGGCGCGGTTTTTCATGAGCAAAGCCTTTTCCCGATGGACCCCCCATCGTCTTTCCGGATTATCCGTTTCCTCTAGTCATAACAAGCTTTTCCAGTGTTTCAGCCTTGCTCTGCGCAGTATTTCCAGCCAAATCTCATGGTTGGTGCGTCGCGTGCCAACTCTTTGAAGTGCCTGACGGAGAAAACTGTGCCAATACAATCCATCTGCGTTTACTGCGGCTCCCAGCCGGGACGCGATCCCGCCTATATCCAGGCCGGCCGCGCGCTCGGAAAATCCATTGCAGCCCATGATCTCAGGCTGGTCTATGGCGGCGGCACCAAGGGCATCATGGGTGCGGTTGCCGCAGGTGTTCTGGCGCATGGCGGCAAGGTCACCGGCATCATCCCGGACTTTCTTGTCGATATGGAGGCAACCCGCCATTCGCTCGGCCAGCTTGATGAACTGATCGTCACCAAGGACATGCATGAGCGCAAGCACAAGATGTTCGAACGCTCCGATGCCTTCGTCACCCTGCCGGGCGGCATCGGCACTCTGGAAGAGATCGTCGAGATCATGACCTGGGGCCAGCTCGGCCGTCATGAGAAGCCGATGGTGTTTGCCAATATCGGCGGCTTCTGGGATCCGATGCTGTCGCTCGTCACCCACATGCGCGAGGAAGGCTTCATCCACCGGGCGCATCTGGTACAGCCGCTGGTCATCGCCGAAGTCGATGACATCGTGCCGGCCATTCTCGACCGCGACGAACAGCAGGCCGCGTCAAAGGGCGAAGCCGCCGTCATTTCGAAACTCTAGGGTTTCAGGCTTTCGCCACGGGTAGGGAGCAGGAGCACCGCATGCCAGACTGGAATATCCTGTTCGCCTTCCTCGTGACGACGTCCATCTTCGCCTTCATTCCGGGACCCGCGATGCTTTACGTAGCGGCCCGCACGATCGCTGCCGGCCGCAAGGCGGGCATGATGGCCGTGCTCGGCGTCCATCTCGGATCCTACGCGCATATCGTTGCGGCAGCTACCGGGCTCTCGGTTCTCTTTCACGCCGTCCCAGTAGTTTATGCGCTGGTGAAGCTTGCAGGCGCGATCTACCTGATCTGGCTTGGCATTTCCCTGTTTCGCGCGAAGGCTGCGGGTTCAGGCGATCTGCAGGCGGAGACGCCGAGATCTGCCCGAAAGGCGTTTGCCGAAAGCATCGTCGTCGAGGTTCTCAACCCGAAGACCGCGATCTTCTTCCTGGCCTTCCTGCCGCAGTTCATCGACAGCGCGGCCAGCTTTCCGGTCTGGCTTCAATTCGTGGTTCTGGGATTGGCCGTCAGCATCATCTTCACGATCGCCGATGTTTTCGCTGTTGCCCTTGCCGGCCTGGTGATGGCACGGCTCAACCGATCGAGCACGGCGCAGAAGCTTGCCCAGCGGGCAGGCGGGACCATCCTGGTCGGTCTCGGCGCGCATCTCGCGCTGCAGAGAAGCTAGAGACGAGCCTCAGTCAACGATGAAGAGCTTGGCGCCCAGTGTCGTCGAGGACCGGTGCGGTTCGGCACTGTCGGCCACTTGATAGCTCATCCCGGGCTTCAGCACGAAGACGCGTCCGTCGGCAAGTTCGGTCGTCATCTTGCCTTCGAGGCACAGCAGGATATGGCCCTTCTCGCACCAGTGGTCGGCGAGATAGCCCGGCGAATGCTCCACCATCCGCACCCGGATTGGTCCGAAATGGCGGGTGCGCCAGGTCGAGTGTCCGGTGTCACCCTTGTGGACGGTCGGCTCAATCTGCGACCAGTCCGTCGTGCCGAAGGGGATATCTGACATCTGCATGAACGAAATCTCCTGATGGGCGGTCAGCGGCTGCGAAGGTCCCGCAGCATCGCCAGCGTATAGACGGCAAGTGCCGACCAGATGAACACGAAGGCGGTGAGCTTGATGCCGCTCAACGGCTCCTTGAAGATAAACACAGCGGTCAGAAAGATCATTGTCGGTGCGATATACTGCATGATGCCGATGGTCGACAGCTTCAGCAGCTTGGTGGCATTGGCATAGATCATCAGCGGCACGGCTGTCGCTATACCGGCAAAGGCAAGCAGGGCCGCATCGTAGCCGACACCGTTCAGGAAATGGCCCTGGCCCGTCGCTTCCAGCCAGATGAGGTAGGGCAGCATCGGAATGCTGATCAGCAGCACTTCGAGGAAAAACCCCTGGTTCGGACCGATCGGCAGCGTCTTGCGGAAGAGGGCATAAAAACCCCAGGTAAATGTCAGCGCCAGCGACACCCACGGCAGTCCGCCCGAACCCCAGGTGAGGATTGCGACACCGACCACGGCAAGCCCGATCGCCGCCTTCTGCATCGGCAAAAGCTTTTCCTTCAGCACCAGCGCTGCCATGAGGATACTGAACAGCGGATTGATGAAATAGCCGAGCGCGGCATCGATCGCATGACCGTTCGAGACCGCCCAGACATAGATACCCCAGTTGGCGGTGATGAAGGCGGCGGTGACGCAGGCCATGCCGAGCATGCGCGGCGTCCGGATCGCGGTCTTTACATCCCCGGTGCGTCCGAGAATGATCAGCACGAGGCCGGCGATCGGCACCGACCAGATGGCGCGGTGCGCCAGCACTTCCAGCGCCGGAAGATGCGCGACCGCTTTCAGGTAGAAGGGAAGGACGCCCCACAGGAGATAGGCGGTGATGCCGAAGGCAAAGCCGCGCGGCGTGTCCTCGTTCTTCGCTCCCGCGGGTTGTGCGGCGACGGGAACGGTATCGGTGGCCATCAGGGCGTTTCCGGCAATTTGTTATCGTTGGCTGGCGGGATACACCAAGGCAGAGCCCCCGGCCAATTCATTTCTGTGAAGCATGGATCAGTGGCGCGACCGATACAGCCTTCAGTTCGGCCTCAGCGTGATCACGGTCAGTTCGGAGGGCACGCCGAGCCTCAGCGCAAAACCGATCCACAGGGCCGTACCGTTATTGACATAGAGCGACATCTGATCGACGTCGTAGAGGCCGGACACGAAGCCGTTGTTGAAGCGGGCGATAAGGCGATCGAACCCCCAGATCATGCCGCCATGGGTATGGCCGGACAGCTGCAGATCGGCCCCGGCATCCGCCGAAAGCTTCGCATCGCGTGGCTGGTGGTTGAGGAGGATGACCGGAACATCAGCCGGCGCACCTGATAGCGCCTTGCCGACGTCAGGGCCTTCCAGACCGAACCGCGTGGCGTTGAGATCGTTGACGCCGGCCAGCACCATCTGCGCACCGCCGCGCGACAGAACGACATGGCCGTTGGAAATGGTGCGAAGGCCAAGCGTCTCGTATTGCCGCATCCAGTCGTCATGGCCGAAGTAATATTCGTGATTGCCCGGAATGGTGAAGACGCCGTCCGGAGCGCGCAGTTTGGCAAGCGGGGCAACATCCAGATTGCGGGCCTGCAGATCGCCATCGATCAGGTCGCCGGTGATGACGATGAGGTCGGCATTCTGGGCATTGGCCTTGGCTACCGTCTCTTCGACCCAGGGCGCCTGAAACAGGCGGCTGATGTGAAGATCCGTCAGCTGGATCAACCGGTAGCCATCAAACTGCGCTGGCAGGTTGGGGATGCGGATCTCCACTTCCTTGACCGGCGGCACCCGGATCGCCTGGTTGACGGCAAAAGCTGCAAGCGACATGGCAGCTGCGCCGATCCCGTAGCGCAGCCCGACCGGTATTCTGATCCGCCGACGTCGAAGGGCTGCCGTGACAAGCGCGACCAGATCGAGCGCCAGCTGAAATATGCCAAGCAACAGGATCGTGCCCGCCATCCAGTTGACGACGATCATCGTCATCCGCGGCACTTCAGGCGAAAACATCGTGCCAAACACAATCCGGCTGATCAGGCTGTGCTGGAACACCACCATCAGCACGACCGCGATCGTTCCCTTCGCCCAGCGGGGCCAAGGCAGCGGCAGAAGGAAGCGGAGGACGACGTAGAGGCACAGAAGGGCTTTGGCGAGATGAAACACGTCGATGAGGCTCGGCTTCAGGAGGATGGGATAGGACAGGGAGCCCCTAACTGTGCCGGCCGGCGGTTAATCTCAACCGGCATAACGGGATGTTGATCGGGAGGGGTGAGGCATATCGCTTCTCCCCGCCCGCAGGGAGACGTTGGCGGGAGCCGAATGCGGGGCGAGACGCCCCGCAAGCTTTCGCATTTATGCCTTCCCCGCAAACCGATCCGTCGCGCGGATCAACTGATCCGTAATCCCCGGTTCCGACACGGCATGGCCGGCGCCTTCGATGATGTGGAAATCTGCGTCAGTCCAGACCTTCGACAACTGGTAGGCGTATTTGAGCGGGCAGGGCATGTCGTATCGGCCGTGCACGATGATGCCAGGAATGCCCTTGAGCTTTGTCGCATCGCGCAAGAGCTGGCCTTCCTCAAGCCAGCCGGCATTCATGAAGAAGTGGTTTTCGATGCGGGCAAAGGCGATGGCGTAGTGGTCCTCGCCGAAGCCTTCGGTCAGCGCCGCATCGGGGAGAAGCGTGATCGTCGATCCCTCCCAGATGCTCCAGGCCTTGGCCGCCTCAAGCTGCGCCGCCGTGTCTGATCCGGTCAGGCGGCGGTGATAGGCTGCCATCATCTCGTGGCGCTCGTCCTCGGGAATCGGTGCGACAAACGCCTCGTATTTTTCTGGAAACATCTCGGAGACGCCGAACTGGTAGTACCAGTCGAGCTCGGCTCTCGTCAGCGTATAGATGCCGCGCAGCAGCAGCTCGGTCACCCGATCGGGGTGTGTCTCGGCATAGGCGAGGCCGAGCGTCGAACCCCAGGATCCACCAAACACCTGCCACTTGTCGACGCCGACCATCTCGCGCAGCCGCTCGATATCGGCGACCAGATGCCAGGTCGTGTTGGCCTCAAGGCTTGCATGCGGCGTCGACTTGCCGCAACCGCGCTGGTCGAACAGCAGGATGTCGTAGAGTTCGGGGTCAAACAGTCGCGACTGGATCGGCGTGATGCCGCCGCCGGGGCCGCCATGCAGGAAGACGACGGGTTTTGCCCCCTTCGTGCCATGCCGTTCGAAATAGATCGAGTGACCGTCGCCAACATCGAGCGTGCCGGTCTCAAAGGCAGTCGTTGCCGGGTAGAGCGTGCGCAGCACTTCCGTCATAGATGCAGACCTTTCGCGGGCCAGTTTTCCGTATCGTGATCGGGGTGCTGGAAGGAGATGATCTGCTCCTGCTTCGAATAATAGTCCGTATCGCCGGTATGCACCGGAGCGTCGAAGATCGTCTCCACCCAGGGCAGCCGGAAAGTGTGGTTGACCTGCACCTGCGGCATCAGGTCGTCGCGCTCGTCAAAGGCGCCGATGGCGATATCAAGGCTGGTCGGTGTGCGATAGGTCAGCGGTGTGCCGCATTCCGCGCAAAAGCCGCGGTCGATATTGATCGATGACTGGAAGTATTTTGGCTCCCCGCGGGTCCACTCGACCCCGGTTTCCGCACCGTCCTGTGGTGCTGAGACAAGCGGCCCGAAGAACCCGCCGAACGCCTTCTGGCACATCCGGCAATGGCAGATGGAGGCACGACCAAGCTGTCCTTTGATCCTGAAACGCACGGCACCGCACTGGCACCCGCCGGTTCTCGGCTGGCCGGCTTTTTCCGTCTCACTCATGCATCGTCCTCCTTCGTCATTCCGCGATCGGCGGGAACTGGTTGCCACGTCTGTGTATCGTGATCCGGATGCTGGTTGGAAACGATATCATTGAGGAAAGGCGCCTCGTCGATATCATCCATCGTATCGTGCCCGGGCAGGGTGTGCAGATGATCCACGAACGCCACCTTGCCTTCGGTGCCATACTGGACCGACGGCGGCAGCACCGACGGATCGTCGAAAGCACCGGCCGAGACCGCAATGCCATCCGCCGCCTCATAGGTCAGCGGAGTGCCGCAATTGTCGCAGAAGCCGCGCCGCACATGGTTCGAAGAGTGGAAATATTTTGGCTGTCCGCGCGTCCATGAAAAGCCGGTGCCGCGGGTGGAGACGAGGGGCGCATAATAGGCACCGAACGCCTTCTGACACATGCGGCAATGGCAGATGGAGACATGGTCGGGCTTGCCGTCGAGGCGAAAACGCAGGGCGCCGCACTGACAGCCGCCGGTGCAAATGTCATGGCTCGTCATGCATTGCCCCGTAGCGAGGTCTGACGGCCGCGACTGCCCACAGGGTTTGGTTGGCGCTCTGCACTCATGTCATCCTCCCCTCATCCTTTGGGTGGTCCCGTGCCAAAAGCATAGGACCACCCCGCCCATGCGGCAAGCGTTAGCGCTTTACCTCCCAGGTGGTCACCCGTTCGCCGGTCTCGGCGTTCTTGCGATCCTTCAGCTGGATGCCCTTGGTTGACAGTTCGTCACGGATGCGGTCGGCTTCGGCGAAGTTCTTCGCTTTGAGCATTTCGAGACGCAGCGCGACGAGCGCATCCACCGCTTCGGCAAGCGCCCCGTCCACTTCCGTCTTTTCCGGCGCGACGCCGAGAAGGGCGGCACTGGCGGCAAACATCGGCAGCAGCGTGCTGTCGGCATTGGCTTCCTGCGCCAGCGCATGGATGCGCTGGATCGCGGCCACCGTGTTGAGGTCGTCGGCGAGCGCGTCGAGGACGATCGGGCAGGGCTGCGTGCTCGAAGGAATGTCGGCGAGGTCGACGGCCGGCCATTTGGCAAGAAGCCGCTCGGCCTCCTCGATGCGCTTGATCGAAAAATCGATCGGTTCGCGGTAATGCGTCATCAGCATGGCGAGGCGCAGCACCTGGCCCGGCCACTTGCGGCCGCCGAATGTATCGGTATCCAGCAACTGGTTGATGGTAATGAAATTGCCGTCGGACTTCGACATCTTTCGGCCTTCGACCTGCACGAAGCCGTTATGCATCCAGACATTTGCCATCACGTCGGTGCCGTGGGCGCAGCGCGACTGGGCAATCTCATTCTCATGGTGCGGAAAGATCAGGTCCAGCCCGCCGCCATGGATGTCGAAGACTTCGCCGAGATAGCGGCCGCTCATCGCCGAGCATTCGATATGCCAGCCGGGGCGACCGCGTCCCCAGGGGCTGTCCCAGCCGGGTTCGTTGTGGGAGGAAAGCTTCCACAGCACGAAATCGCCCGGGTTCTTCTTGTGCGCATCAACAGCGACGCGCGCACCCGCCTGCTGCTCATCCAGCGGACGCTTGGAAAGCTGGCCGTAATCGGCCATCGACTTGGTGTCGAACAGCACTTCGCCCTCAGCGACATAGGCGTTGCCGTTGCCGACGAGCTTTTCGATGATGGCGATCATCTGCGCAATATTGTCGGTGGCGCGCGGCTCGACGGTGGGTTCAAGGCAGCCAAGGGCCGCGACGTCGTCGTGAAACTGCTTCGCCGTCTTTTCGGTCACCGCATGGATTGCATCGTTGAGCGCAAGATGCGGAAAATCGCGCAGCGCCCGGGCGTTGATCTTGTCATCCACGTCGGTAATGTTGCGCGCATAGGTCACGTGGGCGTCGCCATACACGTGCCGCAGCAGCCGGAATAGCACATCGAACACGATCACCGGCCGGGCGTTACCGATATGGGCGAAATCATAGACCGTCGGGCCGCAGACATACATGCGGACGTTGTCGGCATCGATGGGCTCGAACGCCGTCTTCTGGCGGATCAAGGTATTGTATAGTTTGAGCGTGACGCTCATCAAAAAATCTCCCAAAATCCTGACGTCGCATGCATCTATGGCGAGCGGACCAGAGCGTTTGTCTTCAAAGCTTTTCGAGAGACGAAAACGGCCAGGCCAGCGCTTTACGCTGAGCGAATAATGATCCCGCAGATGGAAATCGCCGTGTTCATCCGTCGTTTATGGCGCGAGGCCACTGTTTGGTCAAGAGATTTGCTGGTGCGTTCCCGGTCCGAAATCCCATCTAAAAAGCTGTTGAAAAGAGGTTTTCACCGCCCGCGTTTAGTTACCGGTTAATCTTAACCAAAACCTGTGTTTTGCGTTTTGTCCATTCTGCCTAATATTAGAAATCACTGATGAAGAGTGGGAGGCAGGGTCATGGACGTAAGAACGACCTTCGTGGGAAAGCCGCTTGATCCGGGTGAGCTGGAACGGCTGGCGCGAATATACAACGTCGCGCGCTGGATGACCGGTCGCTCTAGGCACGATCCGTCCGCCGCAAGGCTGGCGGCCATGGCAATCCGCTTCTACCAGCTCGGCGTGCGCGACGACGATGTTCTTCTCGAAAAGGTGCTCAGCACCCATTCGGCTCTCACGAGCAACTGAGATGTCCGAACGGCGTGCGACCTAATTTCGGGTTCCCGCCCACACGCGTGACAACGTCTTGCGCGCCAGGAATGCGGTGACGGCAACCGCAACAAGGATTACGCCGAGGGCTGCGAGCATGTGAACATGCAGTCTCAAATGTCCAAACAGCGCCTCGACCGCGTTGCCGAACAGGTACCCGATCGCCGTTATCCCGACGCCCCAGACGAATGCGGCGATGAGATTGAGAAAGAAGAAGCGAAGAGGCGAGATGCCGGAAAGTCCGATCATCAAGGGACTGACGGTGCGGATGCCGTAGATGAAACGGAACGAGAGGATGAAGCCCGTCGGATGCGCAGCAAGCAGGGTGCGGACGCGTTCTGCAGCCTTTACCCGCATCATCCGCTGGACGATTGCCAAGCGGTTGGCGTGGCGGCCCGCAAAAAACAGCGCCTGGTCAGCGATCAGCGATCCCAAGAAGGCACCCGCCGCGGCCTGCCAGTAGGGCATGAGGCCGCGGTGGGAAATCACGCCGCCGAGAAACGCTGCCGTCTCGCCCTCGACAGCCGCTCCCAGAAACACGGCCACCGGTCCATACTCACCGATCAACTGTTCCAGGCTCATGACTAGATTCCCCCAAACGTCCGGGCTGTCGGTCTATCCGGTTATTCCGGCATTCTGAAATCGACGAACCGGTTTTCGCGCACCACGAACATGCGGCCACTGTCGGTAAGCTCTGGCGAGGCGAGGAAGAGGATCTTCTGCGCCACCTCCGACGGATGCGGCAGTGTCTCCGGATCTTCGCCAGGCACGGCCTGCGCCCGCATCGCGGTCCTTGTGGCGCCCGGGTTGACCATGTTGACCTTCAGCGTCGTGTGGGTGTTTTCTGCAGCCCAGATGCGGCCCATGGTCTCCACTGCTGATTTCGAGATCGCGTAGGCACCCCAGAAAGCCGGGGCCTTTGCGGCAGCACCTGACGAGAAGAGCAGGGCGCGACCCGCATCGGAGCGCACCAGCAGCGGCTCGACGGAGCGGATCAGCCGCCACATCGAGGTGACATTGGTCAGCATCACCTTTTCGAACACTTTCGCCTCGATATGCCCGAGCGGCGAAATTGTACCAAGGATGCCGGCATTGGCGACCAGGATGTCGAGCTTGCCCCAGCGTTCGAAGATCGAGGCACCGAGGCGGTCGATCGCCTCCATGTCGGTCAGATCAAACGGCACGAGCGTCGCCGAACCACCGACGGCCTTGATCGCGTCATCCAGCTCTTCCAGCCCGCCGCCGGTGCGTGCGGTGGCGATCACATGCGCGCCGGCCTTTGCCAGCTCCAGT
The DNA here is from genome assembly GCF_001423425.1 of Rhizobium sp. Leaf306. Taxonomy (GTDB): domain Bacteria; phylum Pseudomonadota; class Alphaproteobacteria; order Rhizobiales; family Rhizobiaceae; genus Neorhizobium; species Neorhizobium soli. Next base: position 246,482 of record NZ_LMNX01000001.1, on the reverse strand, counting down.
GCCGTGAAGTAACCGATGCCGCGCGAGGCGCCGGTCACCAGCGCAATCCTACCCTTCAAGTCGATCGTCATTGTTCCATCCCTGCCAGTCGCGACCAAAAAAGAAGGCCGCGTTCCCGCAGCCTTCTAAAACGTTCATGATCGATTGAAAACCATTCAGCCGTTGCTGGCCAGAAGCGACACCTTGCGGCCGACCGCTTCACCGTCCTTGTCGAGAAGACGCGTCGGGTAGTCGCCGGTGAAATAATGGTCGGTGAACTGCGGCCGTGCATCGTTGCGGTCTTCGCCGCCGACGGCGCGGTAAAGCCCGTTGATCGACAGGAATTCGAGCGAGTCCGCGCCGATATATTTGCACATCGCTTCGAGGCTGTCGTACTGGTTGGCCAGCAGCTTTTCCCGGTCCGGCGTGTCGATGCCGTAGAAATCGGGATAGTAGATCATCGGGCTTGCGACGCGCAGGTGAACTTCCTTGGCGCCGGCATCGCGGATCATCTGGACGATCTTCAGCGACGTGGTGCCGCGCACGACCGAATCGTCGACCAGCACGACGCGCTTGCCCTCGATCATCGCCCGGTTGGCCGAATGCTTCAGCTTCACACCGAAAGCGCGGATCTGCTGAGTGGGCTCGATGAAGGTGCGACCGACATAATGGTTGCGGATGATGCCGTATTCGAACGGAATGCCGCTCTCCTGGGCGTACCCCAGAGCTGCCGGCGTGCCGCCATCGGGAACCGGCACGACGACATCAGCATCGACAGGCGCTTCCTTGGCGAGGTTGATGCCCATGTTCTTGCGCGCCACATAGACCGAGCGGCCGCCGACAACGGAATCGGGACGAGCGAAATAGACGTATTCGAACAGGCAGAGCCGTTCCGGCTGGCCATTGCCGGCCTTGCGGGCATCGATCGAGATCGAGCCGTCTGACTGGATCTCGCAGATGATCACTTCGCCGTTTTCGACGTCGCGGATGAACTTGGCACCGATAATGTCGAGCGCGCAGGTTTCAGAGGCAAACACAGGCTTGCCGTCGAGTTCGCCCATAACGAGGGGACGGATACCGGTCGGATCACGCGCCGCGATCAGCTTGGTGCGGGTGATGGCAAGCATCGAATAACCGCCTTCCATCTGCCTGATGGCATCGATGAAGCGGTCTGCGGTGGAGGAGTAGCGCGAGCGCGCGATGAGGTGAAGGACGACTTCCGTATCGGATGTCGACTGACAGATGGCGCCGCCGGCGATCAATTGCCGGCGCAGCGTGAGACCGTTGGTGAAATTGCCGTTGTGGGCAATCGCGATACCGCCGACTTCCAGTTCCGCAAACAGCGGCTGGACGTTGCGAAGAGCGACTTCGCCGGTTGTTGAATAGCGGTTGTGGCCGATCGAGATATTGCCGGGAAGCTTCGCGAGCGTGACCGGGTCCGTATAGTGATCGCCGACCAGGCCCATCCGGCGCTCCGAATGGAAGCGCAAACCGTCGAACGAGACGATACCGGCGGCTTCCTGACCGCGATGCTGCAGGGCATGCAGGCCGAGCGCCGTCAGCGTTGCCGCATCCGGGTGGCCGAGGACGCCAAAGACGCCGCATTCTTCATGAAGGGTGTCTTCGTCCCATACGTTGGAGCGGTTGACATCGAATGTTTGCGATCCCGGCTGCTGCATCTGGCCGTACCCTTTCAGGAAAAATGGAAAGGCTGGCCGGGGGAGATTTCCCCCGGAGACCAGCCCGTCTATCATCAGATTTCGAATGTTACCACAAATGGTGATGGTGTGCGCTGCATCAAGCGCAACACAGCGTCAATTATTTGTAACCGGTGCGTCTTCGGCCGGTGTCTGGTCGGTGCCGACAGCGCCATCGGCGGGGGCTTCTTCCTTGCCGAGGATGCGGGCCCTGATCTGCGGCTCGATATCGGCGGGCAGCACGGCTTCGAGGCGACCGACCAGCGTATCGAGGAATGGCTTCGACTTGGCGTTGGTGACCCAGGTCGGCTGGGCACTTTCAGCGACCAGCCAGTTCCAGAACGCGACGGCCACGACGAGAAGCAGGATGCCGCGGGCAGCTCCGAACAGGAAGCCGAGCGTGCGGTCGAGCGCACCGATGCGGCTGTCGATAATGAAGTCGGCAATTCTGGATGTGATGAAGGAGATGATGATCAGCGCCACGAGGAAGATGACGCCCGCCGAACCGGCAATGGCGATGCGGTGATCGGATGTGTACTTTTCCGCGTAAGGGACAAGCAGCGGGTAGAGATAGTAGGCGGCGGCAATGGCGCCGGCCCAGCTTGCGATCGACAGAACCTCGCGGGAGAAACCTCGAACCATGGCAAGCACGGCCGAAAACAGGGTGACGCCGATGACAATACCGTCAAAGATGGTGATGGGCATGTAAACTCTACTCCAGAACCTGCCGTTGCATGCCTGCCGTCTTGGTGAAGCCAATGTGGGCCAGCCGTTTTCGTGCTTGGATCAGGGCGGAGTTGCCAACCTGATCCAGAGCGTCGAGCGCGTGTCTTACATCAGCCGTGGCGTTAACGGAAGATCAATCATCTTCCTCCTGCTTCCCCAGTTTTTTGACCGAACCGGCGATGCGCGACACCAAATCCGGCAGGTCCTCGATCATCGTCCAGCGGGCGCTGGAACCCTTCGGCAACTCGGCGGATGTGGCCGGCAGCATGGCACCGGAAAAGCCGAGCTTTTCAGCTTCCTTCAGGCGCTGCGCCGTCTGCGAGACGGGACGCACCGCACCGGAGAGACTGATCTCTCCGAAGAACACGTGGTCGGCCGGAAGAGCGATGCCGGCGAGCGAAGAAACAAGCGCCGAGGCAATCGCCATATCGGCGGCCGGCTCCGAAATGCGGTAGCCGCCGGCGACGTTCAGATAGACGTCGTGCTGGCCGAGACGCACGCCGCAATGGGCTTCGAGAACCGCAAGGATCATCGCGAGACGCGACGAGTCCCAGCCGACCACCGCGCGGCGCGGCGTGCCGAGCGAGGTTGCCGCCACCAGCGCCTGAACCTCGACCAGAACCGGCCGTGTGCCTTCCATACCGGCAAAGACCGCGGCCCCCGGAGATTTGGCATTGCGTTCGCCGAGAAACAGTTCTGACGGGTTGGTGACCTCGCGGAGACCCTTGTCGGACATTTCGAACACGCCGATCTCGTCCGTCGGGCCGAACCGGTTTTTCACCGTGCGCAGGATGCGGTAGTGATGGCCGCGGTCGCCCTCGAAATAAAGCACCGCATCGACCATGTGCTCGACCACCCGCGGACCGGCGATCTGGCCTTCCTTGGTGACATGGCCGACCAGCACCATGGCGGCACCCGTCTGCTTGGCAAAGCGGATCATTGCCTGCACGCCGGTGCGCACCTGGGTGACGGTGCCCGGCGCCGAATCGGCCGTATCGCTCCACAGCGTCTGGATCGAATCGATGATCACGAGATCCGGCCGCTTGCCTTCCGACACCGTGGCGAGAATGTCCTCGACATTGGTTTCGGCCGCCAGAAGCACTTCCGTATCGGCAGCACCCAGCCGCTGGGCCCGAAGGCGAACCTGGGCGACGGCTTCTTCGCCCGAGACATAGATGATGCGATGACCACGACGCGAAAGGGCGGCTGCCGCCTGCATCAGAAGCGTCGACTTGCCGATGCCCGGATCGCCACCGATCAGCACCGCCGACCCGCGCACGAACCCGCCGCCGGTGGCACGGTCGAGTTCGGAAATGCCGGTATGGATGCGCGGTGCTTCCTCGGTTTCACCGGAAAGAGCCGTCAGCGTCACGGCGCGGCCCTTTTTCGGCACCTTGCCAGGCCCCGATCCGATGCCGCCCATCGGATCTTCCTCGACGATCGTATTCCACTCGCCGCAGCCTTCGCACTTGCCCGCCCAGCGGCTATGCACCGTGCCGCAGTTCTGGCACACGAATTGAGTTTTAGGTTTTGCCATGAGATCAGTTTTCGTCAGTCTTGAAGAGGTCGGGATGAAGGTTTTGATGGCCGTGCAGGACCCGGACGATGCGGACAGCCGTTTCCGTTCGGCGGAAATAGATACAGCGCTTGCGGTATGGGAGTGCTTTGAGACCGGGTGTGAGATTATCGCGCGGCGAACCTGGAAAACCGGTGAAGGCAATCCACGCAGCCTTTCGAGTAAGATCTCGGACGAAGTGGCCGGCCGCGACCGGATCGTCGACGGCGATGTACAGGAATATGTCGAGGAGATCCTGATCGGCCAGCGGGGAATAAATCAGCTCTTTCGGTTCAATATGCGCATCCCCCGTTCGATGATCGAATCCGCGTGTGTGTCGGCATTGTCGAAACGCACGAACTCGCCTCTCTCCAGCTGGGCATCCGCCTCGGCGATCATCGTCCTCAAGAGCTCGTCTTCGCTTCCAAGACGGCTTAGTCCCGCCGCGACGACATCCTCAGCGCTTTCATAAGCGCCCGTCTTCACCTGCTCTTCGATAAACGCCAGAGCCTCGTCATTGAGATGGATCTCGGTCATTTCGATCTCCTTTTGTTCTCATTTAGCACGAAGATTTCGCCCGCGAAAGAGGGGATCTCCGCATGCAGTTGCGGTCTCACTCGTCGGCGTAAAGATACCGCCGCTCGTATCGCAGGCCAAGGCTGGTGAGGAGTTCGTAGCCGATCGTGCCGGCCGCGCGCGCGACGTCGTCGAGCGGCATGTTGGGACCGAACAGCTCGATATAATCGCCGGTGCGAACATCGCGTTCCGGCACATCGGTGATGTCGAAGATCGTCAGGTCCATGGTGACGCGCCCGACGACCGGCACGCGGTGGCCGGCGATGAAACCGAAACCGCCTTCGTGAATGCTGTCGCGGATCGGAACGCCGGAGCCGGACAGCGACCGCTTGTAGCCATCCGCATAGCCCGCCGCGACGATCGCCAGCCGGCTGTCGCGGGTCAGGCGGTGTGTGCCGCCATAGCTGACGGTTTCGCCGGTCTTGGCGCTGCGGATCTGGATGATGCGCGCCTCGGCCTTGGCGACCGGCCGCATCGGATTGCTGACGCCACCGACAGCCTCGCCGCCATAGACGGCAATTCCTGGGCGCGTGAGGTCGAAATGGTATTCGGAGCCGAGCATGATACCGGAAGACGCCGCAAGACTTGCAGGAATGCCTTCATAAGCCGCCGCAACCTTCTGGAATGATTCAAGCTGCTGGCGGTTGAAGGAAGAGGAGGGCGTATCGCCGCTGTGCAGATGCGACAGAACGAGGACGGGCGAGAAACTCGCCGGCCGCGACACGTCGTCGGCAAAGGCGAGCGCGTCCTCCAGCGGAATGCCGAGCCGGTTGAACCCGGTATCGATATGCAGCGCGCAAGGATGATCGCCGTGTTCTGCGGTCACCGCCATCCAGAAGCTGAGTTGCTCTTCTGAAACGAGGACTGGGACCAGTCCATGTTCATAGAACGTCCCTTCCTGACCGGGCCAGACGCCTGACAGCACATAGATGCGGGCATCCGGCGCATAGGTTCGAAGCGTCACACCTTCCTGAACCACGGCCACAAAGAAATCGCGCGCGCCGGCCTCGTAAAGCGCCGTACCGCAATCCTCAAGACCGAGCCCATAGGCATCCGCCTTGACCACGGCCGCAGTCGAGGCACTGCCGGAACGCTCAGCCATCTCCCGCCAGTTGTCGGCAAGCGCTACGAGATCGATGGTCAGCCGGGCAGGGGCGATATCGAATTCGTCGAAAGGCAGGGCGTCGTCGTCGAAATCTGTCATGAGCGCTCAGCAGAATGGATCGGATCGACGCCAATCCTTACCCGTTTCCACGGCCGGAAAAAGACGTACGGGCGAGATTTTGCGCGCCGCACGCTTTTTTCAAACATTCCAAGCAATCCGATAAAAACAGAAACATCCACAACGTATTAATTCAGTGTTCAGATTGTATTGTGTATCAGATTTACTGTTCAATTAATTGAATTTCCCCGCGTCATTGGGCAGGGGGAGGTCAGAAATATATTTCGAGAGACTAATGTGAAAAATGTACTTTCAGTCATATTGACAGCAAGCTTTCTTGCTTACGGCGCGTCTGCAGCCTTGGCGCAGACGAAGGGCGACTGGGTTCTCGGCAACTATAAGGGCGCCGGTTACTGGTTTCCGGGTGTCATCGAAAAGATTGGCGGCGGCAGCGTTACCATCCGCTACGATGACGGTGACCGGGAAACGGTGGCTTCGAGCGCGGTGCGGCCGTACGACTGGATGATCGGCATGAAGGTCGAATGCAACTACAAGGGCGCCGGCGACTGGTACCCGGGCAAGATCACCGCGCTGGCAGGCGAGAAAATCGGAATCGCCTATGATGACGGCGACAAGGAAAGCACCCGGACCGGACGCTGCCGGACCCAGTAGTCGATCAGCGACCCTCGACTGGTCGATGCCGGCCGCTCTGCGGCGGCGGGCATCGACCATCTTATCACAGAGGCTTGTGCCGCACTGAGCTCATCAATGCTCTTCGTATTGCGTGAAGCTTGGTTCGGCCAGATCTGCAAACCGCGTGAATTCCGCCTGGAAGGCGAGCTTGACGGTGCCGGTTGGTCCGTGGCGCTGCTTGGCGATGATGACGTCGGCCGTCCCCTTCACCTTGTCCATCAGCTGTTCCCATTCCGGGTATTTCGGATCGGCCGTATCGCGCGGCTCCGAGTTCTTCACGTAATACTCTTCGCGGAACACGAACAGCACCACGTCGGCGTCCTGCTCGATCGAGCCCGATTCGCGAAGGTCGGAAAGCTGCGGACGCTTGTCCTCGCGACTTTCCACCTGGCGGGAAAGCTGGGAGAGCGCGATGATGGGTACGTTGAGCTCCTTGCCGAGCGCCTTAAGGCCCGTGGTGATCTGGGTGATTTCCTGCACGCGGTTCTCGCCGGATTTGCCTGACCCCGTCATCAGCTGGATATAGTCGACCACGAGGCAGTCGAGGCCACGTTGGCGCTTGAGGCGGCGAGCGCGGGCAGAGAGCTGGGCGATCGAGATACCACCGGTCTGGTCGATGAACAGCGGCACTTTCTGCATCATCTGTGAGCAGGCGACGAGCTTTTCGAAATCGGCCTCGGTAATGTCGCCGCGGCGGATTTTCGACGAGGACACTTCGGTCTGTTCGGAGATGATACGGGTCGCCAGCTGTTCGGACGACATTTCGAGCGAATAGAAACCGACGACACCGCCGTTCTTGGCTTTCATCGATCCGTCCGGCTGGACCTCAGGCTCGTAGGAGGCTGCGATATTGTAGGCGATGTTGGTGGCAAGCGAGGTCTTGCCCATGCCCGGACGACCGGCAAGCACGATCAAGTCGGACCGCTGCAACCCGCCCATCTTGCCGTCGAGCGACATGATGCCGGTGGAAATACCGGACAGATGGCCGTCGCGCTCGAAGGCCTGGCCGGCCATGTCGATCGCCAGCGCCACCGCGTCGTTGAACGACTGGAAGCCACCGTCGTAGCGGCCGTTTTCGGCAAGCTCGAACAGGCGACGCTCGGTATCTTCGATCTGGCTCTGCGGCGGCATGTCGAGCGGCGCGTCATAGGCGATGTTGACGACGTCCTCGCCGATGGTGATTAGCGCCCGGCGCAGCGCCAGATCGTAGATCGCCCGGCCGTAGTCCTCGGCATTGATGATTGACACGGCTTCGGCAGCGAGACGGGCGAGATACTGCGCCACCGTCATGTCGCCGACCTTCTCGTCCGCGGGCACGAAATTCTTGATGGTGACCGGGTTGGCGGTCTTGCCCATGCGGATGATGTCGCCCGCCACTTCGAAGATCTTGCGGTGCAGCGGCTCGTAGAGATGGGTCGGCTTTAGGAAGTCGGAGACGCGGTAATAGGCGTCGTTGTTGACGAGGATCGCACCCAGCAGCGCCTGCTCGGCTTCGATGTTGTTGGGAGCCTCACGGTAGTGCGGCGCTGCATCCTTGTTGCTCAGCGATGGGATGTTGCGCGCGACTTCGTTCATGATCTCTGTCCGTCCTGTCCGTCGAAGCTGCCGGTTCTACTGGTAAATGCGCCGTGCTGAAACCGGCCTTTTGCCCCAGCGGCTTTTCCACAGCTATCCACAGCGCCATTTTGCCGGTGCCAGAAAGAACGCAGTGAAACGATGAATCCGGTTGACTGTGTTTCGCTGCGACTCAGTCATTGGTCGCATCAGTATAGCCCAAGAAGACAAAAAAACGCCCGGGCTGATGACCCGGGCGTTTCTCGAATTGGTTAGACGATGACGGCTTATTCGTCGTCTTCAGCGTTGCCGTCTGCGTCCGGATCGAAGAAGTCTTCCGGACGAAGCGCGTCTTCGTCGACGCCGTAGATGGCGTCAGCCGAGGTAAGGCTTTCGCCCTTGGCCTGGCGCTCGGCTTCTTCAGCGGAACGGGCAACGTTAACGGCGATTTCGGTTTCTACTTCCGAATGCAGGTGCAGAACGACCTTGTGCAGGCCGATTGCCTTGATCGGGGTGTTGAGATCGACCTGGTTGCGGCCGACGTTGAAGCCTTCGGCAGCGAGTGCCTCGAGGATGTCACGGGCAGCGACCGAACCGTAGAGCTGGCCGGTTTCGCCAGCCGAGCGGACGATCACGAAGGTCTTGCCGTCAAGCGCGTCGGCAACGGTCTGGGCTTCGCCCTTGCGCTCCAGGTTACGGGCTTCAAGCGTTGCACGCTCGGCTTCGAAGCGCTTCTTGTTGGCTTCGTTGGCGCGCAGCGCCTTGCCCTGTGGCAGAAGGAAGTTACGGGCAAAGCCGTCCTTGACCTTTACCGTTTCGCCCATCTGGCCAAGCTTGGCCACGCGTTCAAGCAGAATGACTTGCATGTTGTGGTTCCTTTCAAGTTTCAATTCGTAGGTGGTTCGTCTCTGCCGTCTGCGGATTTTGCAGGCGTCAGGGCAATGGTGCGGCGTGTGTCGGAAAGACCCAGCACGACAATGGCGATCGCCGGCAGGATAAGCATCGACGACAGGTAGCAGAGGACGAGAACCGGCGGGCGCCAGTCCTTGTCGCGGGTGCGGAAATGCAGCGAGGCATAGCCCGCCATGAGGAAGCCGGCGCCGAACGTGCCGCAGACGACTGCGCCGATCATCGCCGGAGCGCCGCCGAAGAAGGTCATCACCGTGCCGGCGAGGAAGATGAAGATGGCATTGCGGTTCATCCGCAGCGCTGACGGCATGTCCTCGCGCGGGCGAACTGCGCGGCCGGATCGCGACACGACGCGTACCGCGATATAGAAGGCGGCAAACAGCAGCGTTACCCAGATGCCGCCCTGGAACATCGGCAGCATCAGCACCAGCAGCGACTTGGTCTGGGAAAGGCTCGCGACATCGGGGGCGATGGTGGGCTCCTGCGCCTGAAGCGCTGTCGTCATCGCATCGACCATCTGGTCGATCAGTTCCGGGCCATAGCCGATCGCAAAGCCGAGCGCGATGACGGCAATCGTGACGAGGCCGCAGAGATGCAGCAGAATGTCGGAAATCGGGTACCAGGCCATCAGATTGTCCGGGCCGCCGAGTTCGGAGGCGGGACGGGCAAGATTGGCAAGATGTGACAACCATCCGGCTGGGATCAGCGTGAACACCGCCATGGCAAGCGCAAACATCGGCGACACGAGAAGTGCACCAAGCACTCCGGCGGTCACGACGCCGACGATCGCAGCGCGATTGCCCCAGCCGAGGCCGGCGATCAGGATCGGAAGAGCGGAAGCTGCATAGAGAATGGAGGCAAACGACGACTGTGCGCTCGCACCCATGACAAGCACGGTGGCGATAACACCGGCAAGGATACCGGTCGGCAGCACTGTCTGGAACTTGTTCGTCACTTTGTCTCGCTGTCCTGCCACATCAAGCAGTTAGGGGATAGGCCGGGACGGATGTCGCAATGGCCTTGATCCCCAACATGGGTTTTGGTTTTGCCGATCCGCGCCCAACGCGGAAGGGAAGATGGACCCGCCGGCGCTAAAGCCGGCAGGTCCGATATCAGATTACGACAGAACGTAAGGCAGCAGGCCGAGGAAGCGGGCGCGCTTGATGGCCTGGGCCAGTTCGCGCTGCTTCTTCTGGGAAACGGCCGTGATACGCGAAGGTACGATCTTGCCGCGCTCGGAAATGTAGCGCTGCAGAAGACGAACGTCCTTGTAGTCGATCCGCGGTGCATTCGCGCCCGAGAACGGGCAGGTCTTGCGACGGCGGTGGAACGGACGGCGTGCCGCGGAGGAGGATGAGTCAGCCATTGGTGTTTTCTCCTTCGAACCGATTAAGCGTCACGTGGCGGGCGCGGTGCGCGCTCGAAACCACCTTCACGCGGGGGACGATCACCGAAATCGCGGCGCGGGCCACGATCGCCGAAGTCGCGGCGAGGACCACGGTCGTCACCATCACGGCGCGGACGGTCGTCACGATCGCGCTTCTGCATCATTGCAGACGCACCTTCTTCGTGCTTCTCGACGGCAAGCGTCATGTAGCGAAGAACGTCTTCGTTGATGCGCATCTGGCGTTCCATCTCGTGCACGGCAGCTGCCGGTGCGTCGATGTCCATAAGGGCGTAGTGCGCCTTGCGGTTCTTCTTGATGCGGTATGTGAGGGACTTGAGGCCCCAGTTTTCTACGCGCCCGACCTTGCCGCCATTTGCTTCGAGGACACCCTTGTACTGTTCTACGAGGGCATCAACCTGCTGTGCGGACATATCCTGTCGAGCAAGGAATACGTGTTCATAAAGAGCCATGTAAGCTTTGCCTTTCTTGCGGTTGTTTTGTCACCCGGGTTCGGCGGCTAAGCCTCAACGACTGCTCTTGGAATGGGGCAAGCCCAGGCAAGAAAAGCTGTTGTATCGAGACGGTCGAGAGCGGAGACACGGGAGGCCGGAACGCTTTTCGTTCCTACGGCCGCTCACGCGACCTACCCTCCGTTCAGCCACCAGCCAGAAGACCGGGTGTTTCGAACAAGGCGGCTTATACGGATTTTTGACGATAAGGCAAGGGGGAGGGGGTCGACGCTCGCAAAAATAGTTAAATGGACTTCATAGCACCTTGGGTTGTAATTTGGGTTCGGGTCAATTCGACCCTTTGCCAAGAGGAGCAGGAGGCATGGCTAAGCTCGATACTATTTTGAATACTACCATCACCTGGAAAAATTGGACGTCGGATGCGGATCTTCTTTCGCTTTTGTCGGACCTGCAGGCCAATATCCTGAAGGGGCACGGCAGAGATCATACCAAGAATGTCTTTCTCAGTTTCGCTGGCATGAAGTCTGATGCGGTCGCCGGCCTGCTGCGGGATCTTTCGTTCGTGACGACATCCGCGCTGACGCAACTGCGCGAGGCAGAAGCATTCAAGGCAACGAAACTCGGCGGCGGAACGGTCGTCAGCGTCTTCCTCAGCGCAAAAGGGTATGCAGCCCTTAGTTTGCCGGATGCCAACATTCCCGCCGATGCCTCATTCAGGGCCGGGATGCGGAACCGCGGACGGCTCAATCCGATGCCGCTTCCGTTTGCCGGTCCTCCAATCAATGATCCGGAAAAGGAGCACTGGGAAAAGGGTGAGGCTTGGGACAGCGCCAAGGACGACCCCGACGCCATGGTTCTGATTGCAGACGAACAGGCCTCACTTGTGGGCAATTCCTACAGCGCGTTGCAGAAGGTTTTCGCAAAGCACGGCGCAACGGTTCTGGGTTCGGACATCGGCCTGGCGCAGAGGCGCAAGCAGGCGGGCGGCGATGTTCGAGGCGAAGGCATCGAGCATTTCGGCTATGTCGATGGCATCAGCCAGCCATTGTTTCTGACCGAAGACTTCCTCGACAACAATGGAATGCCCAAACCTCGTGGCAAATGGGACGAGGAGTTCAAGGCCTCCCAGTTTGTCGTATCGGATCCGGGCAATCCCACGACATTTTCATGCGGCAGCTATTTCGTCTACCGCAAGCTCGAGCAGAACGTGAAGCTGTCCAAGCAGAGGGAACGTCTGCTTGCGCAGTCGGTGGATCCACAGAACCCCGATGAGGACCGCGCGGGTGCGATGGTTGTCGGTCGCTTCGAGGACGGAACACCGGCACTGCAGAGCGGTCCAGTGGCGGGCGCGCCAACCAATGACTTCGACTACACACTCGACCCGGTCGGGCTGAAATGTCCCGTTCGAGCGCATGTCAGGAAGACCAATCCGCGCACGCCGGGCGACGAATTCGAGCGCTCGCATATCATGGCGCGCCGAGGCATAACCTATGGCGATCGGGCACCCGATTTTTCAGATGAGCCAGACAAGGGAGTCGGTCTTATTTTCATGGCTTACATGGCCGACGTCAATCAGCAGTTCGAGTTCACCCAGAGTGCCTGGGCGAACAATACGTCGTTTCCATTCCAGCCGGCGGTTCCGGCGAAGAAAGGTGTCGATTTCATCATCAGCCAGGTCGCAAACAGTGGCGATCCGTCCGAAAAGGAATGGATCGATGGCCATAGTCAGCCACAAAAGGTCGGCGTGATGGATTTCGTGCAGACGGTGACCTTGATGGGCGGCGAGTACTTCTTCGCTCCATCGATCAGCTTCCTTCAGTCGGCACCATCCTTGATCGCAAACCCGCCGGCTGAGTTGTCGTAAAATAGCCGAGCGATTGAGCGGCGACAGAGATATATCCGGCGGCCGGGACTTATCGTTCCGGCCACCTTTATGCTGACCTACCGCGCCGCCCGGCTTTTCCAGTATCGCACCACTGCAATCACGGCGAGCAGAACGGCGAGCGGAAATCCAGCCTCCGCCACGAAGGTCCGGTCCGCCCTGACCTGGTCGCGCATGGCGATCCAGGCGATCGAGCTGACGATGCAGTTCTCGTTCGTGTCGGATATCTCGGTAATCGGCAGCTGACCACATTGCGCGGCTGCGACCAGATAGGCCTCGTGGAACGGGCTTCCGGGCCTTGGAATGTCGATCATGGCTTGTCCTCCGCCGGAAGAAATAGCGCAAGTTTGCGGATGACGACAGCGTGTTTCAGCCGGTCATCCGCAATCCGTCGCGACCTCAGATCGGCATCGGATAGTCGCGATAGACCGCGGCGATCTCTCTCAGAACCTCATCCGACAGCGTCACGTCGGTAGCGGCGATGTTGGTTTTCAACTGGTCCATCGTCGTAGCCCCGATGATGACGGAGGCCATGAAGGGGCGCGTCAGGCAGAAGGCGAGCGCCATCTGAGACGGGTCGAGGCCGTGCTTCTTGGCGATGTCGAGATAGGCCTTGACCGCCGGCTCCTGCCGCGGCTGAAGACGACCGCCGAGATCCTGGTTGATCGCGCCGCGCGAGCCTTCAGGTCGTGCGCCGCCCTGATACTTGCCGGAAAGCAGACCGGCTGCGAGCGGCGAGTAGGCGAGCAGGCCGACATCCTCGTGATGGGACATTTCTGCAAGATCCAGATCGAACTGGCGATAGAGAAGATTGTATTCGTTCTGCAGCGTCGCGACGCGGGGCAGTCCCTTCTCCTCAGCCACATCGAGATAGCGCATCGTGCCCCAGGTGCTTTCGTTGGAAAGCCCGATCGCGCGGATCTTGCCCTCCTTCACCAGTTCGCCGAGCGTTTCGAGTTTTTCCAGAAAACTCGTGCGTGCCTGTTCGCGATCCTGTTTCGACGCATCGAACTTCCAGGAATTGCGGAAGTGGAACGTGCCGCGGTTCGGCCAGTGGATCTGGTAGAGGTCGAGGTAATCCGTCTTGAGGCGCAAGAGGCTGGCATCGAGTGCTTCCCGAATCGTCTCGCGGGTAATCGGGCGGCCGTCGCGAATGTAGGAGCGACCGCTGCCGGCGATCTTGGAGGCGAGGATCAGGTCCTGTCTCTTGCCGCTCTTTTGCAGCCAGGTGCCGATGATCGTTTCCGTGTCACCGTAGGTTTCGGCACCCGGAGGCGTCGTCGGGTAGAGTTCGGCCGTATCAAAGAAGTTGATGCCGTTGTCGAAAGCATAGTCCATCTGTTCATGGGCTTCGGCCTCGGAATTCTGCGTTCCCCAGGTCATCGTGCCCAGGCAGATCTCCGAAACGGAGAGGTCGGTGTGGCCCAGTTTATTGTATTTCATGAAGATCGATCCCGTCTGAAAAAGTGGCCGGACTTTAGATCGGATTTGACGCAGTGCAAGAGCAGATCGGTGCCGGTTTCGCGCGTCGGTAGCGTAAAATTTATCAAGAGTTTGCTGGACGGGAGAGAATTTTTTCCAACTTGTTCCCGATACGGCAATTTTGCGGCCGGATTTGCGTCTGGCGCAGAACAAATTTTTGGAGGGCATTTTGAATGGTCGATAACGCGACGCAGCATGAGACGACACAATACGACGACAAGGGGTTTCCTGACGCCGGCGAACCGCCGAAGACGGGTCGATGGAAACTGATCGGTCCCGGTATCGTGGTTGCCGTTACCGGCGTCGGCGCAGGCGATCTGATCGCCACGCTGATTGCCGGCTCGCGTTTCGGCTATGCGCTTCTCTGGGCAGCGGTCATTGGCTGTATCGTCAAGATTGCGCTTGCCGAGGGATCGGCCCGCTATCACCTCGCTACCGGTTCGACCATGCTCGACGGCTGGCGGTCGCTCGGCAAATGGACGAGCTGGTACTTTGGCATCTACATCATGATCTGGGGCTTCGTGTACGGCGCTACCGCCATGAGCGCGACGGCACTGCCGCTGGCGGCTCTCTTCCCGTTCCTGCCGCTCTGGGCCTGGGCCATGATCTCAGGCCTCGTCTGCGCGGCCTTCGTTGCCTTCAACAACTACGAAGTCTTCGAGACCGTGATGAAGGTCTTCATCGCCATCATGTTCACCATCGTCGTCGGTATCGCGATTCTTGTTGTGCCTGATGTCGGCAATGCGCTGACCGGTCTGATCCCGACCATCCCCGAGGGCTCGGCCATCTACACGCTCGGCCTGATCGGTGGCGTCGGCGGTACCATCACAATGGCCTCCTACGGCTACTGGGTGAATGCCAAGGGATGGCGCACCCCGTCCTGGATGGGCGTCATGCGCCTCGACAACCGCGTCGCCTACATCATGACCGGCATTTTCGTCATTGCCATGCTGATCGTCGGCGCCGAGCTTCTCTACACGGCGCAGATCGCGCTCTCGACCGGTGACCGCGGCCTGCTCGATCTCGACGCGGTTCTGCAGGAACGGTTTGGCCCGTTTGTCGCAAAGGCCTTCCTGGTCGGTTTCTTTGCCACCACGATATCCTCCATCCTTGGCGTCTGGCATGGCGTGTCGCTGCTGTTTGCCGATTTCGTCCGCACCGTGCGCGGCGGAACCAGCGGTTCGCGTCAGGGACTGGAAAAGACGCCGGCCTTCAAGTTCTACCTGTTCTGGCTGACGATCCCGCCGATGTCGCTGTTGTGGTTCGGCCGCCCGTTCACGCTCGTCATCATCTATGGCGCGCTCGGAGCCTTCTTCATGCCGTTCCTGGCGGTCACGTTGATCTGGCTGCTGAACTCTGCCCGCGTCCCGAAGGAATGGCGCAATGGCTGGCTGTCGAACGGCCTGCTCGGCGCTGCAGCGCTGCTGTTCGTCGTTCTTTGCGTCAACGAAGTGATCAGCCTGATTTCGGGCTGATAACAGGGGGTAAGCACCGGCCAAAAGCGGGGTAAATGCCCGAAACCCTTGACTTGCAAGGCGGGAATGTGAATGGAAAGGGCAAAAATAGGGAAAGGAAACGACCTTATGAGTAGTCCGGCGAGCAGTATCGCATTCACATTCCCGGGTCAGGGAAGCCAGGCCGTCGGCATGGGCAAGGAACTGGCCGACGCCTTTCCCGAAGCCCGTGCCGTGTTCGATGAAGTCGACGAGGCGCTCGGCCAGAAACTGTCCGAAACAATGTGGAACGGGCCGGAAGAAACGTTGACGCTGACCGCCAACGCGCAGCCGGCCCTCATGGCCGTTTCCATCGCGACTATGCGCGTTCTCGAAGCTCGCGGACTCGTTCTCGCCGACAAGGTCGGTTTCGTCGCCGGCCATTCGCTCGGCGAATATTCGGCTCTTTGTGCGGCCGGCACGTTCTCTCTCGCAGACACAGCACGGCTGTTGCGCATTCGCGGTGACGCGATGCAGTCCGCCGTTCCGGTCGGCCAGGGCGCGATGGCTGCGATCATCGGTCTCGATCATGCCGATGTCGAAGCGATCTGTGTGGAGGCGAAGTCGGAAGGCGTGTGTCAGATCGCCAACGACAATGGCGGCGGCCAGCTGGTGATTTCCGGCTCGAAGGCTGCTGTCGAGAAAGCAGCGGCTCTGGCGACCGAAAAAGGCGCCAAGCGCGCGATCATGCTGCCGGTCTCTGCACCCTTCCACAGCGACCTGATGGCGCCGGCGGCCGACGCCATGCGCCATGCGCTGGACACCGTCCAGAAAAACGATCCGGTCGTGCCTGTCATCGCCAATGTGCGCGCAACGCCGGTCACCGACGCGAACGAAATCGCGACGTTGCTGGTGGCGCAGGTGACCGGACAGGTGCGCTGGCGCGAAACCGTCGAGTGGTTCGGCGCCAATGGCGTGACGACGCTCTACGAAATTGGTTCCGGCAAGGTGCTGACGGGTCTTGCCCGCCGCATCGACAAGAATATCTCTGGCATAGCCCTCAACACCCCGGCTGATATCGACGCGGCGCTGGCTGCCATCCTCGGCTGAAGAGAAGGAATTCAACATGTTTGACCTGACCGGCCGCAAGGCCCTCGTCACCGGTGCCACCGGTGGCCTCGGCGAAGAAATCGCCCGCATGCTGCATGCGCAGGGTGCAACCGTCGGCCTGCACGGCACCCGCGTCGAGAAGCTGGAAGCACTCGCTGCCGAACTCGGCGATCGCGTCCACATCTTTCCGGCCAATCTCTCCGACCGCGCCGCGGTCAAGGCGCTCGGTGAAAAGGCGGAAGCGGAACTCGGCGGCGTTGACATTCTCGTCAACAATGCGGGCATCACCAAGGACGGCCTGTTCGTGCGCATGAGCGACGAGGACTGGGACGCAGTCCTTGAAGTCAACCTGACCTCCGTGTTCCGCCTGACCCGCGAGCTGACCCATCCGATGATGCGCCGTCGCTTCGGCCGCATTATCAACATCACCTCGATCGTCGGCGTCACCGGCAATCCGGGCCAGGCCAACTATTGCGCCTCCAAGGCCGGCATGATCGGCTTCTCGAAGTCGCTGGCGCAGGAAATCGCCACGCGCAACGTGACGGTTAACTGCGTCGCGCCAGGCTTTATCGAGAGCGCCATGACCGGCAAGCTGAACGACAAGCAGAAAGACGCCATCATGGGGGCCATTCCGATGAAGCGGATGGGCGCCGGATCCGACATTGCCGCCGCTGTTCTTTACCTCGCTTCGAATGAAGCGGGATATGTGACTGGACAGACCTTGCATATCAATGGCGGTATGGCGATGATCTGATCCGGGGCACGGGCGCAGCAAATCCGAGTAAAATCGGCTGTTGGCGGCTGTGCGGCGGAACAGATTCTGGCTTTGCGTAGCACGGAAACCGTGTTAAGCGGGCCTTGACTACACGAAGTCACCCCGAAATTCAGGGCGTCATAATGCGTGAGCATGTGACTGGAACCTGAAGAGGGGCGAAGGGGTTTGCCCGCATCGGCACCATGAAGTGCCGGCGGCAGGTATTAACAGGATACGGATGCCATTCAGGCATTCGAGAAGACAAAAGGTCGAGGAAACCGACATGAGCGATATCGCAGAACGCGTTAAGAAAATTGTTGTTGATCATCTCGGCGTCGACGCCGAAAAGGTTGTCGAAGGCGCTAGCTTCATCGACGACCTCGGCGCGGACTCGCTCGATACGGTCGAACTGGTCATGGCGTTCGAAGAAGAATTCGGCGTGGAAATTCCGGACGATGCAGCTGACTCGATCCTGACGGTCGGCGACGCTGTAAAGTTCATCGAAAAGGCTCAGGCCTGATCGAACCATATTCGGGACGCGCGCCTCGTTGCGAGGCCGCGATCTCTCATGACGGCCCGCTTGTTCGGGCCGTTTCAGCAACTAACTGACAATACTACTACAGGGTGGGGCACTGGCGATGAGGCGTGTCGTTATCACCGGTACCGGCATGGTATCTCCTCTGGGATGCGGAACGGAAGTCAGCTGGCAACGTCTGCTGGCCGGCGACAACGCCGCCCGGGTCGTGACCGAATTTGAAGTCGAAGATCTTCCGGCCAAAATCGCCTGCCGCATTCCGGTCGGCGACGGTTCCAACGGCACATTCAATGCCGACAACTGGATGGAGCCGAAAGAACAGCGCAAGATCGATCCATTTATTCTTTATGGTGTTGCCGCCGCCGACATGGCGCTGGCCGACGCCGGCTGGCACCCGCAGACCGACCAGGACCAGATCGAGACCGGTGTCCTGATCGGCTCCGGCATCGGTGGTCTCGAGGGTATCGTCGAGGCTGGCTACACTTTGCGAGACAAAGGCCCACGCCGCATCTCGCCGTTCTTCATTCCCGGCCGCCTGATCAACCTTGTCTCCGGACAGGTCTCGATCAAGCACAAGCTGCGCGGCCCGAACCATTCGGTCGTCACCGCCTGTTCCACCGGTGCGCACGCGATTGGCGATGCCGCCCGGCTGATCATGCTGGGCGACGCGGAGGTCATGGTGGCCGGTGGTGCCGAATCACCCATCTGCCGGATCGCGCTGGCCGGCTTTGCTGCCTGCAAGGCGCTGTCGACCCTTCGCAACGACGACCCGCAAAGCGCCTCGCGCCCCTACGACCGCGACCGTGACGGTTTCGTGATGGGCGAGGGCGCCGGAATCGTCGTGCTGGAAGAGCTCGAACACGCCAAGGCGCGCGGTGCCAAGATTTACGCCGAAGTCGTCGGTTACGGCATGTCCGGCGATGCCTTCCACATCACGGCTCCTTCCGAAGACGGCGATGGTGCTTTCCGTTGCATGACGTCGGCCCTGAAGCGCGCTGGTCTTGGCGCATCCGACATCGACTACATCAACGCGCATGGCACATCGACCATGGCCGACACGATCGAACTCGGTGCTGTCGAACGCCTGGTTGGCGATGCGGCCTCCAAGGTCTCCATGTCGTCGACCAAGTCGGCAATCGGTCACCTTCTCGGTGCAGCCGGCGCTGTCGAAGCCATCTTCTCCGCACTGGCGATCCGTGACAATATCGCGCCGCCGACGCTGAACCTCGACAACCCTGATGTCGACACTGTGATCGATCTTGTTCCGCATACCGCGCGCAAGCGCGAAATCAACGTGGCTCTGTCGAACTCCTTTGGTTTCGGCGGTACCAACGCGTCTCTGGTGCTCAAGCGCTACGAAGCCTGACGCGCATTCGGCCTTCGCTTCTCGGCTGGACTTCGACAGTCCGGCCGATATCATTTTCCGAACCTGCTTTTTGCCGTATTGCTTGGCCAAACAGCCGGTTGAAAGTCCAGAGTCGAGGGGAAACGGTTGAGCGACATGAATTCATCGAATGATCAGCCGGGTTATGGCAGTGGAAACGGCCATGGCGGCAATGGCAACGGTACGACCCGTGGTCCGATCATTCCGAAATCGCCGAACGAGGCCCTGAAGCCCGAACGGGTGCCGGAACCGCCGCGTCGCTCCAAGAAGGCGCGCAGCCAGCTGGTGATCTTCCTGAACTTCGTTATGACGATGGTCGTGCTCGTCTGCATCGTGGTGATCGGCGGCCTGTATTACATGATCCGAACGTTTCAGGATCCGGGCCCGCTGGAGACGAACGCCCACTTCATGGTCCGTCCCGGCAACGGCCTGGCGGAGATTGCCAACAATCTCGAGCGCAACGGCGTCGTGTCCGACGCGCGCGTGTTCCGCTACGTGACCGCGACCTATCTGCGCGGCGGCGAGACGCTGAAGGCCGGCGAATACGACATCAAGGCGAAGGCTTCGATGAAGGACGTGATGGAGACGCTGATCTCCGGCAAGTCCATCCTCTATTCCGTCGTCTTCCCGGAAGGCCTGACCGTGCGCCAGATGATGCTGCGTCTGAACGAGGATGCGGTTTTGGAAGGCGACATGCCGGCTGAGCTTCCCGCCGAAGGCAGCCTGCGGCCCGATACCTACAAGTTCTCGCGCGGCACCAAGAGGTCGGAAATCCTCTCGCAGATGCATGCCGCTCAGCAGAAGACGATCGACCAGATCTGGGAAAAGCGCGACCCCGACCTGCCGGTCAAGACCAAGGCAGAGTTCGTGGTGCTCGCCTCGATCGTCGAGAAGGAAACCGGCAAGGACGACGAGCGCGCCCATGTCGCCTCGGTCTTCATCAACCGGCTGAACAAGGGCATGCGACTGCAGTCTGACCCGACCATTGTCTACGGCATCTTCGGCGGTGAGGGCAAACCGTCCGATCGGCCGATCTACAAGTCCGATCTGACCAAGCAGACGCCCTACAATACCTATCAGATCAAGGGCCTGCCGCCGACGCCGATCTCCAACCCCGGCCGCGCCGCACTCGAGGCTGTTGCCAATCCGTGGCGCACCAACGATCTCTATTTCGTGGCAGACGGCACAGGCGGGCACGTGTTTGCAGCCACGCTGGAAGAGCACAATGCCAACGTACGTCGCTGGCGTCGGATCGAGGCCGAACGGTCAACCGGCAATGCGGCAGCCCGCGGTGAAGAAGTGGTCGATGGCCAGCCGGATGGCGACGACGCCGAAACGCCACCGAAAAGCAACTGACGCCTTGCCTCTGGGGAAGGCAGTCCGGAGAAGCGTATGAGCCTGCCGTCTAACCCGAAATCCCTGCAGTCGATGACCGGCTTTGCTCGCAGCGAAGGAACAAGCGGCCGCAACCGCTTTGCCTGGGAACTGCGCTCGGTTAACGGCAAGGGGCTCGACATGCGATTGCGGCTGCCCTCCGGCGTTGATCGTCTTGAGCAGGATGTCCGCAAGCGGATTTCCGAACGGTTTTCTCGCGGCAATCTGCAGGTGGCGCTGTCGCTCTCGACCGACGACGCAAAGGTGGAAGCGGTGCTGAACCGCGATGCACTGGCCGCCGTGATGGCGCTCCGTGCTGAACTGGGCGATCTGGTCGATTCGGCACCGCTGCGTCTCGACACGTTGCTTGGCATCCGTGGTCTCGTCGAGATCCGCGAGGCCGAGGATGACGAACAGGCGGTGACGGCGCGCGACGCCGCCATCCTCAACTGTCTCGGCGACGCGCTTTTCAAACTTGAAGAGATGCGCGAGCACGAAGGGTCGGCACTGCGGGACATTCTCACCCGCCATGTGGACCGCATCGCCGAACTGACGACGCTGGTGGAGAAGGACCCGTCCCGCTCGCCGGAAGAGATTGCCAAGAAGCTTTCCACGCAGCTCGCCGCCTTGATGGCAGAGGCGCCGACTCTCGACCGCGACAGGCTTTATGGCGAGGCAGCACTGCTTGCGACCCGCGCCGATCTGCGCGAAGAGATCGACCGGCTGAAGGCCCATGTCGTCGCAGCCCGCGAGCTTCTGCAGACGGGCGGGCCTGCCGGGCGCCGTCTCGACTTCCTTGCACAGGAATTTAACCGGGAATCGAATACGATCTGTTCCAAATCCAACGCCGCTGCTGTAACGGCAGCAGGACTGGAACTGAAAGTCGTGATCGACCAGTTCCGCGAACAGGTTCAGAATCTGGAGTGACACGACCATGAGCCCGGCCCCCTCGACACCGAAAACCTCGTCGCCCTCGAAGATGAAGACGACGATCGCGCGCCGGGGATTGATGCTGGTCCTGTCGTCGCCGTCAGGCGCTGGCAAATCCACCATCGCCGGCAATCTCTTGCGCGGCGACCATAGCCTCGAGATCTCGGTCAGTGTCACCACCCGCGCCAAGCGCCCGAGCGAGATCGCCGACACCCATTACCACTTTATCACCGTGCCGCAGTTCGAGCGCATGCGCGATGCCGACGACCTCCTGGAATGGGCCGAGGTGCATGGCAATTTCTACGGCACGCCGCGCGAGCCCGTGGAAAAGGCGATGGCCGAGGGACGCGACATGCTGTTCGACATCGACTGGCAGGGCGCACTTCAGCTGCAGGAAAAGATGAAGGCGGACGTCGTCTCGATCTTCGTGCTGCCGCCAACCATGACCGAGCTGCAGTCACGTCTGCACCGCCGCGCCGAAGACAGCGAAGACGTGATCCGCACCCGGCTTGCCAATTCCCGCTCGGAAATCGAGCGCTGGCGCGAATACGACTACGTCATCGTCAACGACGATCTCGACGAAGCCTTCCACAACGTCAGCTGCATCGTCAACGCCGAACGCGTCCGCCGCGACCGCAGGCACGGCCTGTTCGAGTTCGTCAGCAATCTTCTGACGGAAGAGCCGACACTCTAGGTTCTGGTGTAAACGGGGCTATAGCGCTCGCCGCGACCCCTTAAAGCAAGTTCGCCAGTCTTACGAACTCTTCCACCGACAGCGTTTCGGCGCGGCGTTGCGGGTCGATGCCGGCTTTGGCGAGCAGAGCTTCGCCACCGACCGGTTTCAGGCTCTGGCGCAGCATCTTGCGGCGTTGGCCGAAGGCGGCGTGGGTGATGCGTTCCAGCTTGGAGACGTCGCAGGGCAGGGGATTGGCCCGCGGGATCATATGCACGACGGTCGAGGTCACCTTGGGTGGCGGCGAAAAGGCCTGAGGCGGCACGTCGAACATCATGTGGGGATCGGTGCGCCAGCCCGCGAGGACGCCGAGGCGGCCGTAGTGGTCGTCTTCTTGGTCGGCAACGATCCGCAGACCCACTTCCCTCTGGAACATCAGCGTCAGGCTCTGCCAGAATGGCGGCCAGGTCTTGTCCTCAGGCAGAAGCCAGTTCAGCAGCAGTTGCGTGCCGATATTGTAGGGCAGGTTGGCGATGATCTTGACCGGTCCACCGGCAGCCTTCTCGGCCGCGAGCGCGGCAAAATCGATCTGCAGCGCGTCGCCTTCGATGACCTCAAGCCGTCCCGGATAGTGGTCGGCGATTTCTGCAAGCACTGGAAGCGCGCGGGCGTCGCGCTCGATGGCGATCACCTTCTTGGCGCCGAGCGACAGGATGGCACGGGTAAGGCCGCCGGGACCCGGCCCAACCTCGAATACGGTCACGTCCTCCAGCGGTCCGGCCGCGCGGGCGATCTTCTGGGTGAGGTTGAGATCGAACAGAAAGTTCTGGCCAAGCGATTTCTTGGCGTCCAGTCCATGACGCTGGACGACGTCACGCAGCGGCGGCAGCCCATCGAGCGTCGCCATCAGATGCGCCCCGCAAGGCTCGGTGTCATTGTTCCGGCCATGGCGCCTGCAAGCCGGATTGCCTCGACCAGGCTCGTTTCGCGGGCGACACCCTTGCCGGCGATGCCGAAGGCGGTGCCGTGGTCGGGAGAGGTCCGGATGAAGGGCAAGCCGAGCGTGACGTTGACGGAGGTATCGAAACCCAGCGCCTTGGCCGGGATCAGCGCCTGATCGTGATACATGCAGATTGCCACGTCGTAGCGGCCGCGGGCTTCGTCATGAAACATCGTATCGGCCGGTAGCGGCCCGAAGGCGTTGATGCCCTCTGCGCGCAGCTTGACGATGGCCGGATGGATGATGTCGCGTTCTTCGGTGCCCATCGTACCGTCTTCGCCCGCATGCGGATTGAGACCGGCAATCGCGATGCGCGGCTGGTCGATGCCGAACCGGACTTTCAGGTCGTGATGGGTCACGCGGCAGGTTTCAAGGATCAGCGTTTCGGTGAGCGCCGCTGGAATGTCCTTGAGCGGAATGTGGATCGTGACGGGGATGGCCCGCAGCTTCGGTCCGGCCAGCAGCATGACGGGGCGCACGGGGGTGCCTGTATGCTTGTGCGCAAGGTCCGCCAGGAATTCCGTATGGCCGGGAAAGCCGAAGCCTGCCTGGTATAGAACGGACTTGGCAATCGGATTGGTGACGACGCCGAGCGTCTTTCCCGCAAACGACAGCGACACGGCGGTCTCGATCGCCTCGATCGTCCCACGGGCGGTGGCGACATGCGGCTCGCCGGCGGCGACTTCGGCTCCGGCCGGGATCGGCAGAACGGGAAGCGCGTCTTCGAAGATCGAAACGGCGCCGTCCGCGTCGGTTTCACGGATCGCAACGTCGAGGCCAAGAAGGGCCGCGCGCGATGCAAGCACCGCCGGGTCGCCGAGGAAGAGAAACGGCGCAATGCCGTGTGTCCGTCTCGCCGTCCATGCGGCGAGCGTGATGTCTGGACCAATGCCGGCAGGATCGCCCTGGGTCAGCGCGAGCGGACGATCAAAAGGCATGCGGTCTCCGTTCAGGCCCTTTGGGCTTTACGACTTCTGGATGTAATCGATCTGGGCCTTGGCGCGCAGATCGTCCATGTACTTCTTGCTGTTCGGGTCTTCACCGGACTTTTCAGCCTTGCCGAGATCCTCGGCGCGGAACACGGCTTCGGCCGCCACGTCATCGGAAACCTGACGCTGCTCGCAGATCGCCAGGAATTCGACGCCACGCTCGGTAACGCGCGTGCCGGTCGTGTTGCCGGAGGACTTCTCGATCAGCGGCTTCCAGTCTTCCGGCAAATCCGGCGCAAGCACGCGGCCCAGATCACGGATGGAAACGTCCAGCATCGTCGCTGCAAAGGTTTTAGCTTCGGCGCAGCCGGGGAACCGCGACCGCGACGCGTCGGCTTCTGCCTTGCGCTTGTTGAGGATGGCGTTCCGCTTTGCCGCGGGAACAACGAAGATCACCTGTTTCAGGAAATATTCGGTGGTGACGGGCTTCTGCTTGTTCTCCATCATGCGGGTAACAAGCTGGTCGGTCGACATGCGCTGACGACCGCCGCCGTAACGGGCGTTGACCAGGCGCGGCCAGCTCATCTGCACGGCGATATAGGCCTTGAAATGGTCCGGTGTGACGCCGGCCTGATTGAGCACGCTGCTCAACTGCTCGGTTGTCATCTTGTTGCCCTGCGCGAAGCGGGCAAACGAACGATCAACGTCCTCGGTGCTGACGGACATCTTGACGCGCGAGATTTCCTGGCGCTTCAGCGTTTCGTCGATCAGCTGATCGAGAGCTACCTTGTTGCTCGGCTTCTGACGCTGAAGGCGCATGAAGGCCGAACGGCGAGCAACGTCGGCGGTGGTGATCGCCGATCGGTTGACGACGGCTGCGACGCCGCTCGTCGACTGTGCCATTGCCACGATTGGTGTCATCACCGGCGTGGCGACCGTGGTCGCGGCGAGCACGGAGACTGCCAGCACGATCTTGCGTGTCGCGGTCATTGCAAACATGAAACCAATCCCTTTTTTCCGCCCGGGCACTTGTCGCGCGACTTTGCGCGCTTTCGGCCGCCATACTAGCCGATTGGCGTCCGATTGCACAATCGTTGCGGCAAAACCATGACGATTCTTCCGTTACCGGTCTCAGTAACGGAAGGTTTGATCGTAATCCTTGGTCGTGCCGATATTGACGTCGCCAAGCGTGCGGAAACTCAGGCGCGCACTGATCGTCCAGTCGTTCGCATCGGCTTCCGAAGGCTTGTCGGTATAGGCAAGCGTGAAGATCGTGCACTCGTCGGCGTAGCTGATACCGACGCCGCGCCGGATGAGCGAACTGTCTGTCAGGTCCCACGTGGCGGAACCGGCCAGCGACCAGTTTTCGTTGACCCGGAGCGACATGCTGTTCTTCAGCACGTCCGTCGCGTCGCTGTCGCCGTACTCGTCCTGCGCATCGACCTTAGTGTAGATCAGCTTGCCGCTGACCCGCGGTGTGGAATAGCTGAACGCTGTATCGGTGCGACGGATATCGAGCGACTTTTCATCGAGCCGCACGTTGTTGGAAAGCGAGAAGCCCTGCGGCAGGTCTATCGCCGCCATGGCGACGTAATCGGATCGCGATGTTTCGAGGCCCGAATTGGCGCCGGCCTGAACCAGATCGTCGCTGGCGAAGGAATTCTCGCCGGCAATCTGGTAGGACTGGCCGAAGATGCCGCGCACGCCGATGCCGTTGTTGAACGAACCGGTATAGCGGAAGCCGACATTGGCACGGGTGCCGCCTTCGACACGGTCGTAGCCGGAGAACTTGTCCCGTTCGAACAGCGAAGTGGCATCGAACACGAAGCTCTGCGCATCTTCGTTCGGGAGGCCGCCGGACATCTGTTCGTCCGGACGCGCATAGATCTGCGCGATCGGCTCGATGATGTGGCTGCTGTTTTCGCTGGTGATCAGGAACGGATAGCGGGCCTCGAGGCCAGCCGTCAGCATGTATCGACCGTTCGTGCCGTTCGGCTCCAGATTGCCGTCATAGGCAAAGTTCGGATTGGACACATCGTGGCGGATGCCATCGGCGCGTGCTGCAAACAGCGGCGTCAGCAGCAGGCCGCCCGATGTCGTGTAGGTGCGCTTCCATTCGGCTTCGGTCGTCACGCGGGCGTAATCGCCTTCGAGACCAGGGAAGCGGTATGTGGTGCCCTCGAAGTAGGAATCCTCTTCGCGACGCGACAGGTTGGTCAGGTTGGCGTTGAACGAAAGCTCACCGCCGTACACCGATTCGGGCGCGATATACTGGTAGTCCAACGACGGATAGGCGATCGCCTGCTGGCGCTCGAGCGTGTTCGACGTGCCATTGTCCTGGACGTCGAAATAGTAGGCGTGCAGGTCGAAATAGTTACGCTTGCCAAGGCCGGTCAGGTAGACGTCGTTGGTGAACGTATCCTGGCTGACATCGGTCAGGCTGTAGGTCCGCGAGAAGTTCGCGTCCGTCTGGGCCATGACGTTCCAGCCGAAGGCCCAGCGCGGGTTGATCTGGAACTCGCCCTTGGAGGCGGCCATGAAGCGGCTGTTCTGCTCGCGGTCGCTTGTGCCAGCGTCGAACGAGCCGGGATCGCGCTGATCGATGCCGGCAAAACGGAACGTGTGGTCGCCGTTGTCGAACCGGTTGCGCACTTCGCCTTCGACCAGAAGTCCCTGGCTCGAATAGTAGGTCGGGCTGATCGTCGCATCCATGCTTGGCGAGAAGACATGGTAATAGGGGACGGTGACGCCGAACCCGAGGTTGTCGCTGACGATGAACTTCGGAAACAGCACGCCGGACTTGCGCTCGACAGTCTCGTCGGGAACCTCGATCGGGAAGGGCAGTTTTCCAAGCGAAAAGCCGAACAACTCGAACTGTGCATTCTCGAGGCGAATCGTATGCTTCTGTCCGTTGCGAATGACGCGCTGCGCCTTGACTTGCCAAAGAGGCGCCTTGCCGGGTGTGGCGGCGCATGGAAGGCAGGCGGTGTACACGGTGTTGTTGAGCACCATGATATCGCCGGTCTGGCGCTCGGCGCTTTCAGCCGCAAGGCGGGTATTGTCAGTGGTTTCCACGCGCAGGGCATTGATGAAGCCCTGGCCGAAATCGTCGGTCACGTCGAGCTCTTCCGCGTAGACGCGGCTGCCCGACGGTTCGATGAACTCGATATTGCCGGTTGCCATGACGCGGCCGGTGTTCTGATCGTATTCCACCCGCTGCGCGACCATGCGGTAACGGTTGTAATAGATCTGGACGCCACCGGTCGCGGTGACGCGCTTGTTGTCCTGATTGTAGGTCAGTTCGTTGGCGCGCAGAAGCATCTTCGCACCGTCTTCAGCAGCCGGCACGAGGCCCTGCGCATACGCGCCGCCCGTCAATGCAGCGACGCCAGAGACACATACAGACACACCGGTCAGCAGGGCGGCGGCGAGCCGACTGATATTTCC
Source organism: Rhizobium sp. Leaf306 (assembly GCF_001423425.1). Taxonomy (GTDB): domain Bacteria; phylum Pseudomonadota; class Alphaproteobacteria; order Rhizobiales; family Rhizobiaceae; genus Neorhizobium; species Neorhizobium soli. Next base: position 218,841 of record NZ_LMNX01000001.1, on the reverse strand, counting down.
GCGGTTACTTACCGCCACTAGCCATCCTCCTGATGAAGCAAGATCGTAGCGCCCAGGGCAGTCGCGACGACGACTGGAATCCAGACCGCCACGAAAGGAGGAATCGCCCCGCTGCTCCCGAATGCCTTCACAAGCACCGAGACGACATAAAGCACGAAGCCCGAAACTATTCCACCCAGAATCATCGACCTGGACTGTGCGAAGCGACTGAATTTTAACGACACTGTTGCCGCAATCATTGTCATGGCGACGAGCAGCAGCGGCAGTGAAAGCAGGGAGTGAAACTGGGTTTCCAGCGCCTTCGTCGAGATTCCAAAGGATTTGCCGATCTCGATCTTTCGGGAAAGACCAAGAAACGCAACGGTTTCCGGCTGAGCAAGGCTCTCCTGGAGATACTCGCGTCTCAAATTGGTTTTGACCTGTGCCGTCTCGAGACGGGTCGGAATTTCGCCCGGCCGATTCTCCAGAACGTCGTTAAGAAGCCAGTAACCATCTTCCAACTTAGCGGTCTTGGCGTCCTGCCGCATGGTGATGACGTCGTCCTTGTCGAAGTGGAAAACCACCACGTCGAGGAGCTCGGTACCGCTCTCGCGATAGGTCTTGGCGCCGATGATCACGTCTTCGTCGCCGGACAGCTGGCGGATCCACGGCACGAACTTGGACGACTTGGACTTGTTGCTGGCCTGCCGCCACGTGGTCTCGAGCGAAATTGATTCGCGCTGGCCCCAGGCGCCGATCGGGTTGACGACGAACAGCGTGAACAGACCGAGCAGAAACGATCCGACAATGAAAGGTGCGACGAACTGCCAGACGGAAATTCCGGCTGCACGGGTGACGACCAGTTCGTAGCGACGGTTGAGCGCGATCAGCACCGTCATGCCGATAAACAGGCTCAGCGTCGGGATGGCCTGCTGCAGGATCTGCGGCACGCGCAACGCCGTCATCGCCAGCGCGCCGTAGAGGCTGTAGCCGTTGAGGCCCGAGAGGCGACGGCTCGTCTCGCTGAAATCGGCAAGAAAGATAATGGCGCTGACACCGAGCAGGAACCAGAATGCGGTGCTGATATAGCGCTTAAAGAAATAGCGGCCGAGAGTGGAGAAGATCATTTCACTTCTCCCGTGGTTCCGCGTCCCGTCGGCGACAAGCGCTTCTGCACGACGGTTGTCGCTTTCGTGATGCTGCGGCTGAACAGGCGAGGCATCTGGATCTGCCGATTGGTGGCCAGCATGAAGCCCGTCACCAGGCAGGTCACCAGCGGAATCGCGTAGACCAGCGGCACGTAGGCGGCGTTGCGTTCCGTCAGATTGGTGGCCGAGAAGCCCAGCCAGCGCAGCAGGAAGGCGAAAAGCAGCACATAGATCATCGGATGCAGCCGTGCCGACCGGTGCGACCGCGTGTTGCCGGCGACAAGCAGAGACACCAGCGCGAAGGTGATCGGGAACAGCCAGTCGGACAGGCGACGATGCAGTTCGCTGCGGAAGCTCTCGGGCTTTTTCTGATAGGCGGGATCGGTCTTGTCTGGGTTGAGCAGGAAGCTCAGCGGCCGGTCACCGGAGTAAAGCGGCAGGCCGCCCTCATCCGATTGGGTCATCGCGGACAGATCGAACGCATAGGACGCGAACTTGACGATCGAGATCCGGCCGTCCGGGCCTTTGCGATGCACTTCGCCATCGCGCATGGTAAGCGATGTGCCGCCAGGATCGACCGATCCTTCGCGGGCATAATAGATCAGGCCGAAATTCGGATCGCGGTAATCGACGATGAAAAGGCCTTTCAGCACCCGGCCTGAATGGCGCTCGGAGATCTGGACGTAAAGCCCGTCCTCGATGCTGCGAAAGGTCTTTTCCTCGATCACGGAAGATAGAAGGTCAGCATAGGCAGCTGCGACCATTTCGCGCGCGCCGAGCCGTGATTTGGGTTCGATGAAATTGGTGATGGTGAAGGAGACGAGGCTGAGCGCGACCGCGAGCAGGATCACCGGCTTGTAGATGATGCTGCGGGCCGCACCGGCCGCGTCGATCACAGGCAGTTCCGAATCGTTGTTCATCGCCGTCAGCGTCTGGGTGATGCCGATGACAAAGGCGAAGGGCAGGACAACCGGAATGATGGTCGGCAGGATATAGCTTGCGAGCTGCATGAACGAGCCCATCGACTGGCCGGTGTCGGTGACCAGGTTGATGCGGCCGAGCACCTGAATCGTCCAGATGATCGTGAGCACCGGAACGAGTGCCACCAGGAACATCTGCAGGATTCGGCGCAATATGTAGAGTTCGAGAAGCTTCATTCCCGCATTATGCCTCAGGTCCTAAGGGGCTTTCGTCCCGCATTCGATCGATGGTAGCCGCGCCTATCTAAGCGATTGGGAACGGCATTGCGACAGGGCCCCTGTCACAAAATGTTGGCAACCCCGGTTTTCTTCGGCGTTGTGACATTTGGAAACAGTGGATTGGACATCAATACGGGCTTTAGGAAGGCGAGAAGTTCGATCCTGCGCGCTTGCGTTCGCGACCGAAAGGGTGAAGATCGGGCCTTTCTTCCGCACCACAATGCCTGGAGCTGTAATGTCCATGAAATTCGATATCGCCTTTTCCGCCTCCGCCGTCATCGATGGAGGACTTGCGATTCAGCTCAAGCTTTCGGGAGATGCCGTAGCCGCCGGTGTCGCCGAAGTCGATCCGCAGGCTGTCGCGGTGAGGGCGGCAGGGATCGCCAAGTTCAAGGGCAAGGCATTGGCGACGCTGGATATTCTGGCGCCTTCCGGATCGACGGCCGACCGGCTTATCGTGCTGGGTCTCGGCAAGGCCGACAAGCTGACAGCCTACGATTGGCTGAAAGCGGGCGGCGTCGCAGCCGCTGCGGTCAAGACGATGGAAAAGGTGACGGTGTTCCTCGACGCACCCGGTGCCGATGTCGGCGCTGCCGAAGCTGCGGATTTCGCCACGGGAATGCTGCTGCGCGCCTACAAGTTCGATACCTTCAAGACCAAGAAGAAAGACGAGGACGAGGACAAGTCGCCGAAGACGGTGACAGTCACCATCGTCACCGCAAAAGCCGATGCGGCGACTAAGGAATTTGTCTCGGCGAAGGCCATTGCCGAGGGTGTGATTCTCGCCCGCGACCTCGTCAATCTGCCGCCGAACGTGCTTGGCCCGATCGAGTTTGCGCAAAAGGCGAAAGATCTGGAAACGCTCGGCGTCGACGTGGAGATCCTGACGGAAACCGAGATGACGGAACTTGGCATGGGCGCTCTGCTCGGCGTCGCCCAAGGCTCTTCCCGGCCGCCGCGGCTGGCGATCATGACCTGGAACGGCGGCACGCCTGGAGATCAGCCGGTCGCCTTTATCGGCAAGGGCGTCGTTTTCGATACCGGCGGCATCTCGATCAAGCCGAGCCTTGGCATGGAAGACATGAAGGGCGACATGGGCGGTGCCGCCGCCGTGACAGGCCTGATGCACACGCTGGCCGCCCGCAAGGCCAAGGCGAACGTCATCGGCATTATCGGCTTGGTCGAGAACATGCCTGACGGCAACGCCCAGAGACCCGGTGATATCGTCACCTCGATGTCCGGCCAGACGATCGAAATCGTCAATACCGATGCGGAAGGCCGTCTCGTGCTGGGCGATGCGCTCTGGTACTGCAAGGAACGCTTCAAGCCTCGCTTCATGATCGATCTCGCGACGCTGACCGGCGCCATCGTTGTCGCGCTCGGCAACCTCCATGCCGGACTGTTTTCCAACGATGACGCGCTGGCGGACGAACTGACACAGGCGGGCGAGACAAGCGGCGAGAAGCTTTGGCGCATGCCGCTTTCCAAGGACTACGACAAGATGATCGACAGCCGCTTTGCCGACATGAAGAACAGCGGCGGCAGGCAGGCCGGCTCGATCACCGCGGCGCAGTTCCTCAAGCGTTTCGTCGGCGATACGCCCTGGGCGCATCTCGACATCGCGGCAACGGCGCTCAATTCGCCGCAGAACGAGATCAACCAGTCCTGGGCATCCGGCTACGGCGTGCGCCTGCTGGACGAACTCGTTCGCAGGAACTACGAGAACTGATGACCGAAGTTCTGTTCTATCACCTGACCGAATCGAAGCTTGAGGATGCGCTGCCGGCGCTTCTTGAAAAGAGCATCGAGCGGGGCTGGAAGGTGGTCGTTCAGACGGCCGAAGAGGTGCGTCGGGATTTCCTCGACGCACATTTGTGGACGTTTCGCGATGACAGCTTCCTGCCGCATGGCACCGATGCAGCACCGATGCCGCAGGAGCAACCGGTCCTGCTGACCGCGACACCCGAAAACCAGAATTCCGCAACCGTGCGCTTCGTCGTCGACGGCGCCGAGCCACCGCCGCTCGACCCTTACGAACGCGTCGTCTTCATGTTCGACGGTTACGATCAGCTCCAGCTGGAAGGCGCGCGCGCCCAGTGGAAGAAGCTGAAGGGCGATGGCCATGCCCTGACCTACTGGCAGCAGTCGCCCGAGGGACGTTGGGTGAAAAAGGCCTGATCAGGCAAGAAACATCAGCTTTCCGACATGTCGTCGGTTGATTTCTTTTCGTCAAAATCGGGATTGAGCTCACCCATAGCAAGGTAGCTCGCTCGAATGGCGTCTAGTCTTTGCCGCCGCTTCTTATCCTCGGGCAGGACGTCGATCCCTTCTGAAGCCTCTCCCACCACGCGCTCCAGCGCCTGGCGAACCGCATCCTCCTTGCTCGGAGCATTCAGGATTTTCTGCGCCTGTTCGGCAAGCGCATCGAGATCAGGGTCGGTGATATGAAGCGTCATGGTCATGCCTCACGGGGTTGTTCATGGACGATAGTGTATCTGCGGTTGCGGCACAACCGACGGTTCTCTTTTACGTCTTCATGATCGTCTCGCGCAGGAAACTGTAACCCATGGCAAGTCGTTCCGCCTGTTCAAGCGTATCGCCGGCGCCGCCGTGGCCGCCCGAGCCGTATTCGTGAAACAGAGGACGATGCCCGGCGTCGATCAGTCGCTTGGCGAAACGGCGGGCATGCGATGGATGCACGCGGTCGTCGTTGGTCGAGCTCTCGATGTAGATCGGCGGATAGGTCACCTCAGCCGCGGGGTCGATATTGTGGAGCGGCGAATAGGTCAGCATCGCGGCAAGCTCTTCCGCGACGTCAGGGTTGCCGTATTCATCCATCCAGGCCTTGCCGGCTGGGAAGACGTGGAAGCGCGACATGTCGATGACGGGGACCGAGGTCCAGATCGCGCCGAAGTCTTCCGGGTAACGGGTTGCCATGACCGCGGTCAGAAGACCGCCATTGCTGCCGCCATGGCAGGCGATGCGCGACGGTTTTGTGATGCCACGTGCGACAAGATCGCGGGAGACTGCGACGAAATCCTCGAACGCCTTGTGACGGCCCTTGCCCTTGGCGACCGTGTGCCAGTCGGGGCCGAATTCCGCGCCGCCGCGGATATAGGCCTGTACATAGGCGCCGCCATGCTCGAGCCAGACGCCGGTATTGCCCGAGTAGTAGGGAGCAAGCGGCCAGCCGAAACCACCATAGCCATACATCAGGACCGGCAGTTCGCCCTTCTCCCACGTCTTCGGATAGACGATGTGATAGGGGATTTTCGTCCCGTCTTCCGATGTCGCCTGCAGAAGCTCGGACTGCATCCCTTGCGCATCGAAATAGGCGGGAGAGACGCCTGTCGGAACCAAATCGGGCAAGCGGGCGCGATCCGTCAGGTCGAGACGCCATGTCCCGTAAGGCTGCAGGAAGCCCTGGCCGATGACGGTCAGGATTTCCTCGCCGCGCGTGAGGTCGGCATCGAGCGTGCGGAATCCGACGGTCTGCAGAGTGGACGGCAGCTGCAGTTCCTGCGGCTGCGCATCCGGTTTCGTGAGGTCAATCAGGAATAACCGCGGCACCATCACGTCGCTGACGATGATCGCGCCCCAGGTCTTGAACAGCGAGAACTGGGTGACGGTCTGGCCGTGTTCTGGAGCGAAGACGACACGGGCCGCGCCCAGAGGTTCATCCGAAAACGTGATGAATTCCTGCAGGATCAGGCTGCCGGTCGGATAGCGCTCGTCACTCTTGGCGCGCCAGAGCAGATGGCGATGGTTGGCGGTGACATCGATCCTGTCGGGCAGATCGAGACGCCGGAGCGCACCTTGTCCATCGCGGACATGGACGCTCATCCGGTCGATCTCGTGGATGACGGTAAAGAACTCGATCGGCTTCTCGTCCGGTCCGCCGTTCCAGAACAGTGGATCGATGATCCCGCCGGTCGCCTGAACGTCGTCCGGGCCTGCCTCGAACAGGATCGGCGCATCCTTCGGATCCATGCCGCGTTTGAGACGGCGTCCGACGCGGGGCCAGCCCGAGCGGGTGGCGGAGTTCTCGTCGATCGAGCCGAAATAGGCAATCTCGTCGGGACCGATCCAGCTTGCATGGGCTCGCGCTGCCGGTGTGTCGAAACCGCCCTCGACGACCGCCTTCGCCTCCGTGTCGAACTCCAGCAATCGCATCTGGTCGGATCCGCCGTCGGACAGGATGACGAGAACGCGGGTCGGCTCGTAAGGGGAGGTGACGGCGCCACTATAGATCCAGCGCTTGCCTTCGGTAACGCAAAAGGCGTCGAAATCGAAAATGGTTTCCCAGGCCGCGTCGTGGCGCGGCTCGTCTGCTGCCGGTAGTCGGCGCCAGAGACCGAGGGGATTGTCCTTGGTGCGATGAAAGTCGAACTGCCAGCGTCCGCGCCGCGCCGGCACGATCAGCCGGTCCTCGCGCTCAAACATCGCCTTCAGCGTGTCGCGGTCCGCTTCGAATTGGGGTGTTTCCAGGGCGTCCGCCGAGATCGCGTTCTGCTCGGCGATAAAGGCGAGCGTGCGGGCGTCGTCGTCGGTTTCGAGATAAAGATCCATCGAAGGCCTCCTCTGGCTGCAGCACCTTAGCTAGGCATGCAGAGGGGCAGGGGCAACCGGATTACGAAACTCAGCCGGCCATCGCCTCTTCGTATTCGGAAGACAGCATCAGCCATTGCTCTTCGGCGGCCGAGAGCTTGGCCGCGGCCTCGCCCCGTTCCTTGGCCTTGGTTGCAGCCTTTGCCGGCGTCTTTTCATAGAGCGCCGGGTCTGCAAGCTCTTTATCAAGCGCCTGAATCAGCTTCTCAAGCTTGGCGGTCAAGGCCTCGGCATCGTTGATCTTTTTGCGCAACGGGGCGAGCGAGGCACGCCTTTCCGCGCTCGCCTTGCGCTGTTCGACCTTCGATGCCGCATCGTCAATCAGCTGCGGTTTTTCTTCTTTTTTTTTACCGGAACTGACAATCAGGTCGCGGTATTCTTCGAGATCTCCCTCGAAGGTTTGCACCGTGCCGTTGTTGACGAGCCAGAGACGATCGACCGTCGCCTCGATCAGATGCCGGTCATGGGAGATCAGTATGACGGCGCCCTGATAGTCGTTGAGCGCCTCGATCAGGGCTCTTCGGCTGTCGATGTCCAGATGGTTGGTCGGCTCGTCGAGGATGAGGAGGTTGGGCGCGTGGAAGGCGGCAAGCCCCATCAGCAGGCGCGCCTTTTCGCCGCCCGACAGATCCTTTGCAGGCGTCGACATCTTTTCTGTCGCAAGCCCCATCTGGGCGACGCGGGCGCGTACCTTGCCTTCCGGGACTGACGGCATCAGGCGGCGCACGTGCTCCACGGGAGAATCACCCGGGACGAGGTCGTCGAGCTGGTGCTGTGCGAAGAAGCCGATCTTCAGGCTTGGCGCGAGCTTCAGTTCGCCGCTTTCGGCGGCAAGCCGGCCGGCGATGAACTTGGCGAAGGTCGACTTGCCGTTGCCGTTCGAGCCGAGGAGGGCGATGCGGTCGTCATGGTCGATCCGGAGCGTGATGTTCTTGAGGATCGGCTTGCCCGGCTCGTACCCGACGGCACCGTTCTGCACCGAGATGATCGGCGAGGCGGGTTGCTTTTCGGGCTCGGGGAAGGTGATCGGCTGGACATGATCCTCGATAACAGAGGCGACCGTTCCCATCCGCTCCAGCGCCTTGACGCGGCTCTGCGCCTGCTTGGCCTTGGAGGCCTTGGCCTTGAAGCGGTCGATGAAGGTCTGCAAATGCTTGCGGGCCGCATCGTTCTTCACCTTGGCCTTGGTCTGCAGCTCGTCGTTTTCCGCCTTCTGGCGTTCGAACTGGTCATAGCCGCCGCGATAGAAGGTGAGCTTCTTCTGGTCGAGATGGACAATCGACGTGACCGCATTGTTGAGCATGTCGCGGTCATGGCTGATGACGATCACCGTGTGCGGATAGCGGCGCACGTAATCTTCCAGCCAGAGCGTGCCTTCAAGATCGAGATAGTTGGTCGGCTCGTCGAGCAAAAGCAGGTCCGGCTCGGCAAACAGAACCGAAGCAAGCGCCACACGCATGCGCCAGCCGCCGGAAAATGACGAGGCAGGCCGAAGCTGGGCTTCCTGCGAAAAGCCGAGGCCGGCGAGAATGCTGGCGGCGCGCGCTTCCGCCGAATGGGCGTCGATGTCGACGAGGCGCATCTGGATGTCGGCAATTCTGTCCGGATCGGTGGCCGTTTCCGACTCGGCCATCAGCGCTGCCCGTTCCTTGTCGGCGGCGAGCACGATTTCCAGCAGCGAATCCTCGGTGCCGGGCGCTTCCTGAGCCACCTGTCCGAGCTTGGCGCTCTTCGGATAGGAGACCGAGCCGGTCTCCGAGCTGAGCTCGCCGGTAATCAGCTTGAACAGCGTCGATTTGCCCGCACCGTTTCGGCCCACAAGCCCGGCTTTGGTGCCGGCGGGCAGCGTCACGCTGGCATGGTCGAGGAGAAGGCGCCCGGCAATACGGGCGGAAAGGTCGGTAATGGTAATCATGGCCGCGGTTTTGGCCGAAACCGGGCGTGAAGGCAAGACGGCGGCCGTCGCGATTTGCGGGCATTGTGCGCTGCGAAGGGACAATCTCTCAAGGATCTCCCCCTGTTCCTCCGGGAACAGCCCTCCAGACCGCGCCCATCTAGGTTCGTCCCTGGCCACTCGGCCGAAGCATCCCTGACGGATGTTCGAACAAGGAGGGTTGAGAGATGAAGTTTTGGAAAGCGTCATGCCTGACACTTTTGGTGTCGGTTTCCCTGGCACCGACAGGCGCATTCGCCGATGACCGGTTCACCTGCTGGGCGCCGACCGCGGCGCAGGCGGCCTTTACCGCAGACTACTGGACGGACGAGCGCCGTCGCAATGCAATCCCCGCTCCCGGCCTACTGCCGGAGAGCGGCATGCCAGGTGGCGACGTACATTCCCTCGAAGGGACCGAGGTCAAGCTGGCACCGATCAAGGAGGCTCCGTTCAAGTTCGGTGGCAAGCTGTTCTTTAGCCTGGGCGGAATCGATCAAGCGGCCAGCGCCCAGTTCGTCTCCGACGACAAGATCATTATCGGGGCGGCACACGCCATGTGGCTGAATGGAGACCAGGCCAGCAACGTGGTGTTCTATCCGGGTTATGACGGAGCGCCGGGCGAGGCTTATCCTATCGAAATGGCGTCCGTCCTGACGGCGTGGACGAAGATACCGCAAGTCCCGGGCCTTGCCGCGGCCGCAGTCGATTACGCGGTCATGCGCAGTACCAAGGCATCGACGTCTGGAAAATTCCAGCTGCGTCTCGCTAAGGTGCCTGAGAAAACCGAACTCACCCTGATGGGATATCCCGGACGGCTGGATGGTGGCGAGTACATGTTCATGGAGGACCCGTCGATCAGCGTCAGCGATGCGACGGCTTACGAGGCAAAGCCGCATCCGATGTACGGCGGCGGTGCCAGTGGCGGAGCGTGGTTCCTGCCGGCTGAGAATAAGGCATTCGAAATCTTCAGCGTCGTGTCGAATGGCAGCCCTAGTAACGTCAAGGGGCCGCATTTCACGCATGAGACCGAGGAAATGATCGAGTACGTCAAGGGTGGCTGCAAGTAGCGATCGCAAAAGGGCAGGCGACCTGCGCGACGGAACTCAAAATCCGTCGCGCTCGGCGTCGCGGCTTGGACCACCCTGTCAATTGTCGGTCGCCCCCTCGCGCGACATGATCTTCAGCGATCGGTAGTCGAGGATGATCAGGCGGCCGCGCCGCATGCCGAGCACGCCGTCGCCCTTCCAAGCCTGAAGCTGCGCGTTCACTCGTGGGCGGCTGGCATTGATCAGTTGCCCCATTCTCTCCTGCGATATCGCTCTGTCGATCAGCAGCCCCTCCGCTGTGCTGCGGCCGTGCAGGCGGGCGAGATCGACGAGAAGACGCGCAAGCCTGGTCTGCAGCGTATGCAGTGCCATGCCTTCGGCAAAGGCCATCGTCTTTCTGAGCTTGCGTGCGAATGTCTTCATCAGAAAAGCCGACATCTGGGGCATGCGGGTGATCTCACTGAATGCGCTGCGACGGACCACCATCACGCGGGTCTCACCGGCCGCGACCGCGTTCGCGAAGTGGGTGCAGCCGAGGGTGAGTTCGACATCTCCCAGAACGTCGCCAGCGCCGAGCTCGGCGAAGATCACCTCATGCCCATCCTCCGAGATGAAATAGAGGTGCACGCAACCGGACACGATGATCGACAGCGCGTCGCAGGCCTGACCGCTGAAAAACAGCGTCTGGCCGTCCCTATAGAGCCGGCTCGCGGATCCCGAGACGAGACGCGAGAACGTGTCGTCGTCGAGATCGTCGAACCACGCGGAATGTCGGATGTCGCTGCTGATCTTGGAGATAAGGTTCGATGTCATAAACCCACTCGGACGCTGAGGTGTCGCTTGCCGTCTGAGCCGTGATACGGATAAATGCAATTAAAAGTTGTTACTTGCGTGACATTCTCCGACGATAAATCATTCTAGGTTGTGCTCACGGCAGGAATTGCCGTTGGTAGCCGAACGGGCCGCTCGGTCCGGTCCGCATGTCGCGGCGGCAAGAATGTGAAAGAGGAGAGGTCAGCATGCGTGTTATGATGGGAAGGGAATCGATCGAGATCTTCGAGAAACAGGATCTGGGAACGCCCTATACGCTTACGGTCATGAACGAGAACCCGAAGTTCCAGAGTTATGCGTTGTTCCAGACGATACCGGACGTGGTCGGCGCGTCGCAGAGCCCGTTGTCTCTGGCATGGATGATCGGCAACGCGGCCTCGGGCAGCCCGGAAAACCCGAGCACGTCGGTATTCAGCTGGACGATCGACTACTCGATCAGCGCCGGTTACATCCAGGAACTGGGTTCGACACTCAACCCGCGGGCATTTGCTACCGCCAGCAAATGTGACGTGGTTCTCGATGGCCTGAACAACGTCGCCGTAACCTATCAGGGCGCGTTCCCGAACGGTGCTCCGGCGTTCCCGACAAATCCGACCAGCGGCCCCGCAGGTGTCTTTCTCGTGCGGGCGAACAACCTGATCCCGTCGGTTCTGCAGCAGGCCAGTGTCCGGATGTCGCTGAACGTGGGTCTTGCGATGGGCGGCAAACCGGCCGTCGCCGTGCAGCTCGAGCCAAACCTCGACTACACATTCACGCCGAAGCCGAGCTATTTCATCATCGCCGGCTCGTTCATCGAGGGGCAGGTGATCGATACGGCCATCTCGTCCGCAGCGTTTCCGGTCCAGTTCGCGCAGGGCGTGACCAGAAAGACAATCCGCTTCACGCAGGAAAACCAGTTCGTTCCCGCCTGACGCCGACGCGATCGACTTTTTGCTGAAATGCAGGACGCGGCGCCCGGATGGGCCGCCGCGTCAACGTCGTATGGGGGATCGGTCGATGCGTTCAGGAAACGCGACGGCTTGGATCGCCGAAGATCGCCACGGTGTCGGTTCCGGCGCCTGAACCCTGGGCACGAAGACTTTCGAGTGCCGTTGCCGCATGCAGCTTGATCTGTTGCGGCGAGAATGCCTCGGTCGAGAGCGCCACGCCGATCGACAGCCGCATGTGGGGGTAATGCCCTTCACCGGAACCTGCAAACACGAGGCTGTCGGCGATCGAAGTTACGAGTCGATCGGCGATCGCTTTTGCACCGCTCCGATCAACATCCTCGAACAGAAACGCAAAGCTGTCGGTCGCGGTCCGGGCCAGAAAGTCGTTCTTCTTGATCGCCTTGCGGAAAATCGCGGCGGCGCGCTTGACGATCCGGCCGGCAGTCACCTGGCCATAGGTCTGCGCCATCTCGCCGAGATCGACGAGGCGGACGACAAACAGCGCGGCCGCGCGATGCTCGGCGGCAGGCGCGTAGAGCAGATCCAGCTTTTCAGCCAGCGCCACATGGTTGGGAAGCCCGGTCAGCCGGTCGGACAGAGAATTGGTTCGGGCCGCTTCCGCCAGATTGCTCGACATCAGCAGCCGGTCGGCGGCAAGCTCCAGAGATTTGGTGAGACCGATCTCGGCGGAGAGCGTTTCGCTGAGGTTCGCCTGAAGATGATCGAGCTCGGCCTGGATGTCGGCGAGACCGCTGGCACTTCCGCTCCGAAGGCTTTCGGCCGCCGTCTCCAGCGCACGTACGAAATTCTGCTTCTTCAGCGTGGCCTGGGCAATCGTGCCGACGAGATCGAGAACGCGTCTCGTTTCCTCGTCCCGGTTGGCGATCGATAGAACCACGAAGCCGGGAAGCTGGTAGCGCAGGCCGATCTCGTCGATCTGGGCCTGGGTAGCGCCGGCCGGAAGGGTGGCGACGTCGCGGGTAAGCGCCGGATCGGACCCCGACAGCGCTTCGTGGAACAGCGTGTAGTTGCGTGGAAGACCGGCAACGTCCTGCTTTGCCATCTGCTGCGCCACGACAGCCAGGCTCCTGTCACGCGATTGCCGTGCATTGTCCGCCGACATGATCCACCTATTCCTCAGGGTCTCGTTACTGTCTCGTTTCAGGAAGACATTACGCGAGATCGAGGGTTAAGAACGCCTGAAACGTTGGCTTTTGTCAGGCGTTTGAAGACGTCTCGTTGCGAATACGGTTAAGGCTGAGTTCACAACCCCTGTTTGTCCTAAAGCCGTATTACGTTAAACCTGCATCCACTGTTTTCCATGCCCCCGTAGGAAGGCGATCATATCGAGCACTACGGAGGGCTTGCCGAGCGAGGTGAGGATGGCGTGCACCTGCCCCCGGTGGTGGGTCTGGTGGTTGAAGAGATGGGCGAGAACAGGCGCCACTGGTTCGGTGACCTCCGTCGGAACGGTCACCGGCGTATAGGTGACGGTGGTGCTGAGCGCGTTATCGGTCAGAGACCCGAGATAGTTCGTAATACGGACATCTTCTGCGTCACGCGCCGTGCGCAGGTCAGAGAAATCCTCGAACAGAACGGCCCCCAGATCCGTCGAGGCCGTGCCGTCTCCGGTCAGGCGGCGCATCCAGATGCGGTCGGCAACGAGAATGTGGTTGAGCGTGCGGTGGATTGGTCCGAAGAAGGCGCCACGATCTTCGCGGTATTCGGCGTCCGTCAGCGCGGCACAGGCATCGTAGACCTGTGAATTTGCCCAGGAATTGTAAGCGGCAAGCATCTGGAAATGGCGCAGCATTCAAAGCGTCTCCGGTTGTTCACGTGTAATCATACCGGATTTGTCGGCCAACCCGAGGGGCAGGGGTTGATACCACCCATGAAATTTCCTGACTGGATTTGTGAGGCTTCCCATCCCATCATGTGCGGTGAGTGACAGATCAGGAGCCCATGATGACACGCATTCTCTATTCCCTCTGCGGCGCTGACGCGCACCGGCCATTTTCGCCGCATGCGTGGAAAGTGGTGATGGCGCTCAAGCACAAGGGGCTCGAATACACGGAGCAGCCGACACCGTTTACGCAGATCCCCAACCTGGAGAACGGGTTTTCCAAGACCGTGCCGATCCTGCGGGACGGAAACGAATTGATCCGTGACAGTTTCGACATCGCGGTCTATCTGGACGAGCGCTATCCCGACCGTCCGACCCTGTTCGGCGGGGAAGGCGGCAAGGCGCTTTCCCGGTTTGTCGAGGGTTTTTCGCAGACGGTGGTACACGGCGCAATCGCGAGGATCGCAATCAAGAGCGTACACGATACGCTGGGGCCGGCCGACCAGGCCTATTTCCGCAGCAGCCGCGAGGCCATATTCGGCCGGTCGCTGGAAGAGGTCGCCGCCGACCGGCAGAGGGAAATCGACACCTTCGCCGAGAAACTGAAGCCGGTTACGCACACGCTGAAATTCCAGCCTTTCCTTGGCGGCGAGGCGCCGCTGTTTGCCGACTACATTCTGTTCGGCGCGCTGCAGTGGCTGCGGGTGACGGATGGTGCCGACGTGCTGGGCAAGGACGGCTTGCTGGCTTCGTGGTTCGAGCGTCTGCTCGACCTTCATGACAGCGCAGGACGCGTTGTGACGGCTGCGTGAAATTAGGCCCATCCCCCTTGTTTCCGGCGAAAGGGGCGGTTAAACACCGCCCACTTTCCGTGGAAACAAAGGATGAGACCAATGGCGATTGAACGCACGTTTTCGATGATCAAGCCGGACGCAACGAAGCGCAACCTGACCGGTGCCATCACCAAGGTATTTGAAGACAACGGCCTGCGCATCATCGCATCCAAGCGCGTCTGGATGAGCAAGCGCGAAGCTGAAGGCTTCTACGCCGTTCACAAGGAACGTCCTTTCTTCGGCGAACTCGTCGACGGCATGACGTCCGGCCCGACCATCGTTCAGGTTCTCGAAGGCGAAGGCGCCATCCTGAAGAACCGCGAAATCATGGGCGCGACCAACCCGGCCAACGCCGACGAAGGCACGATCCGCAAGCAGTTCGCCCTGTCGATCGGTGAAAATTCGGTTCACGGTTCGGATGCTCCGGAAACCGCTGCTCAGGAAATCGCTTACTGGTTCGCCGAAACCGAAATCGTCGGCTGATTGCTGCGCGGATCGGTTTGATCTTCAAAGGCCGGGGCATTCGCTCCGGCCTTTTTTGGTGTCTGCGGCAAGGTCATGGCGTCGCCGGGCAGCCGGTTCGCCCTGAGAAGTCGGTCGAGCCATCGGCCTTGAACATGTCGGGGTTGGGTGTGTAGGCTGGGCCGACGACCAGCGGTGCCGCCGGTATCACAGACTGATCGACATCCGACGTCACGGTGGTTTCGATCACCTGCAGCACCTCGCCGGACGCGCCTGTCAGCGTGATGGCCACGCGGTAGGGCCTGTCCTTCCGGACGCACTGGACGAACGGGCTGGCAAGCGTGAGCACATCGTCGACATCGAGAACTTTCTCTACGGTGAAAAGCGCCGGTCCGCCCTGCGGATCTTCGAATTCCGCTCTGGCGTGGCTTTCCTTAGGGGTGGCGGCGACCTTTCGAAGCGTGACGAGGTAGTTAGCGGTAGCCACCCGGTAGTTGAAGACGAAAATCCGGCCGGACAGTTCGAAATACACGCCTTCCGACGGTCGCTGGCAGCCAGTCACAATCAGGCCCATCACGCAGAGCCCGGCTGATATCGCTGCCCTCCACCTCATGTTGCGTCTCCAGCCGAAGGTCCGCCATCGCGGCTGCGGCGATAGTGGCGGTTCGCCTTCACGCGGTTGCCGCAGACGGTCATGTCGCACCAGCTTCTGCTGCGGTTGCGGCTTCGGTCGATAAACAGCCAGCCGCAATTGCCGCAGGTCTTCAGGCGGGAAATCTGATCGTCGCCGAGAAGCCGCAAGGCCGAGCGGGCGGTGGCGGCCTCAAGTGAGCCGGTGCCGGTTCCGCGCAACGCCACAGCCGTCGCGCCAAGCAGATCGGCCAGTTTGTGCGGGTCATCCTCGCCATCCGCTCGAGCACGGAAATACCGGTCGATCGCTTCCCGAAGCACGAGGAAATCGGCGCGTCTTTCCGCGGCGACTGGCGTCACTTCTCCAAACAACGCCCGCTCCGCCGAGAATTCTCCGGCCGCCTCGGGAAAGGCATCCATCTGCTGCGGAGAGGCGAAGCGATCAATGCGGCGTGACGGATCGATGCGCAGTATGACGCTGTTGGCGACATCGAGCGCCAAGGCGCCACCGACGAAACGATGCGGGGTCCAGGTGAAATCCATCCCAGAATTATAACTGGTGTAACGCGGTTTACCAGTTATATTCGTGTCATCCTTTTGGGGTTTGCCGATGGCCTATCTGCTCCAGCAATTGGCGAATGCTGTGCCGCTGTCGGTACTCTACGCAACGCTTGCCTTCGGCTACGTGATCGGCTTTGCGCTGACGAAGCGCGCAGACATCGCCTATGGCGCCATCTTTGCTTTTTCCGGCCATCTCTACGTGTTGTTCGCGCAGCTCGGCTGGGACGAGTTCTGGCTTGTCCTGCCGGCGGCACTGGCGATGGGGGCGGGCGCGGCGATCGTCGGCGGCGTCGCGACCGGGATCGCGGTCGGCGGGCTGACCCTGCGGTTGATCGAAAGGCATGCGCGCAACGCGCCGATCGTCGCCGCGCTGGGCGTGCTGCTGGTGCTGATGGAGGGCGCTCGGCTTGCCTCCGGCTCCCGGGAGATCTGGCTATCGCCGTTTTTGAACCGTGCCGTTCCGCTCTGGGCGGGTGATGGCTTCGCGGTAACCCTGACGCTGATCCAGTTGCTCAATTCCGGCCTGATGCTGGCAATGATCGCGGCCGGCTGGCTGGTGATCGATCATACTAGCCTCGGGCGCGTCTGGCGGGCGGTGGCCGACGACAAGATTGCGGCCCAACTCTGCGGCATCAGTTCCCGTCTGGTATTCGTCCTCGCCTACGCGGCAGCATCTCTATACGCCTCCGTCGCAGGCGTGTTGGCGACCTCGTATTACGGAACGATGGACTTCGGCGCCGGGTTGCTCATCAGCATCAAGATCGTCCTGATTGCCGCAGCCGGCGGACATTCGCATCCGCTGCGGTCGGCAGCCGGTGCCGCCGCTGTCGGTTTCGCCGAAACACTGTGGAGCGGTTACGGCCCGATCCTGTGGCGGGATTTCGCCATCGGGCTGGTGCTGGTTGCGGTTCTCGTCATCAGCCGGCGGGAAAGGGTGGTCCCGTAAACCTCAGCGCCACCGATCGCGGGCGGTATCGTCGGCGTCTTTCGCATCGACCCAGGACCGGGGCGAACCGTCAGCCGCGTGTTCCTTTTTCCAGAACGGCGCCGATGTCTTCAGAAAATCCATCACGAAATTGGCGCCGTCGAAGGCTGCCTGGCGATGCGAGGCGACGGCAATGACCAGGACGATGTTGGCACCGGGGGCAATCTTGCCGTAGCGATGGATGGCGGTCAGTCCGAGAAGCGAAAAGCGGTCGATGGCAAGAAGGGCGATGCGGTTCATCTCGGCTTCCGCCATGCCCGGATAATGCTCGAGCTCCAGCGCCGAGAGCGCTCCCTGCTCGTCACGGCAAAGACCGCAGAAGCTGACCACCGCGCCGATATCCATGCGGCCGGCAGTGAGGAGATCGATCTCCGATCGCAGATCGAAATCGTCGGTCTGGACGCGGATCGTGGGCATCGTCATCAGATTGTCTTCCGTTTACCCGCCTGTCATCGGGGGGAAAATGCCGATCTCGCGTGCTCCGGCGATCTTTTCGAAATGCTCCACATGCTCCTGGTCGATCGCGACGCGAATGACCTCGGGATATTGCAGCGCGTTCTCGTATTCCTCGCCGAGCGTCTTCAGGTGATTAAGGAGATCACGCGCGGTAACGACCTCAGGCGGCAGGTCGAGATCTTCCTCGGTCTTGCCGATTCTCTCACGCACCCAGGCGAAATAGACGAGTTTTGTCATCCCTCGTCATCCACGAGATGCTTGAGACCGGCGCGGAAATAGTCGTAGCCGCTGTAGAAGGTGAGGGCCGCGGCGACCCAGAGAAGGCCGATGCCGATCTGCGTCGTGAACGGCAGGAACTTGTCGCCGGCAGGTCCGGCCAGCAGGAAGGCGATCGACACCATCTGGATCGTCGTCTTCCACTTGGCGATGCGGGTCACCGGCACCGATACCTTGAGCGCCGCCAGATATTCACGCAGGCCCGAGACGAGAATTTCGCGGCAGAGAATCGTGATTGCAGCCCACAGCGACCAGCCGGCAATCGTCTGGTCGGCAGCAAGCAGCAGAAGCACGGCGGCAACCAGAAGCTTGTCGGCGATCGGATCCAGCATGCGGCCGATATTCGAGGTCTGGTTCCAGATACGGGCCAGATAGCCATCCAGATAGTCGGTCAGCGACGCCACGACGAAGATCCAGAATCCGGCCCAGCGGGCAAAATCCGAACTTTCCAGCTTTCCTTCGATGAAGAAGCACAGAACGATCACCGGTACGGCAAGGATGCGCGCATAGGTCAGAAGATTGGGAATGTTGTACGCGCGGGAAGCCATGATGGACCTGTGCTTGAGGGTTGCCTCTAGTTGAGGTTTCGAGACGCCAGCGTCAACAGTTTTCGCGGCTTTTTTACAGTTGGTTGAGATGCATACGCTGTTTTGATGACCCATGCATGTCGTTCATCGTCATCCACTTCGGCTCTCGTGGAAGTGATTATAGACCTGTTTGGCCACCGCTTCGGAAATTCCTTCGACCGCCATCAGATCGTTGAGACCTGCGCGGGACACGGCCTTTGCGGTGCCGAAATGCTGCAGCAGCTTGCGCTTTCGGCCCGGCCCGATGCCGGCGATTTCGTCGAGCGGGTTCTTGATCATTTCCTTTTTGCGCCGGGCCCGGTGCGAGCCGATCGCGAACCGGTGCGCTTCGTCGCGCATGCGCTGGACGAAGTAGAGGACGGGATCGCGTGGCGGCAGAGAAAAATCGCTGCGGCCATCGGCAAAGAAGCGTTCGCGGCCGGCATCGCGGTCGACACCTTTGGCCACCCCGATCGCCGTCACCACGTCTCGGATGCCAAGTTCGTCGAGGATGGTGCGCACAGCCGTCATCTGGCCCTGGCCGCCATCAATCAGGATGACATCGGGCCATGCCGGGAAGGCGGCATCGTTGATGTCATCGCTGGTCGCCTCGACGGGTTTCGGCGCCGAGATGCTGCGATCAGGAATGCCTTCTTCCTTGATCAGTCGCGAGAAGCGCCGGGTCATGACCTCGCGCATCATGCCGAAGTCGTCGCCGGGGGTGATGTCGGTCGATTTGATGTTGAACTTGCGGTACTGGCCCTTCACGAACCCTTCCGGACCCGCGACGACCATGCCGCCGACGGCATTGGTCCCCATCATATGCGAGTTGTCGTAGATCTCGATGCGCCGGGGCTGGTAGGGCAGGCTGAAGGTTTCGGCGAGACCCTTGAGAAGGCGCGCCTGCGACGATGTTTCGGCCAGCTTGCGGCCATGTGCTTCGCGCGCATTGGCAGCGACGTGATCGACGAGATCGCGCTTTTCCCCACGCTGCGGCACCAGGATCGAGACCTTGTGTCCCGCCTTTTCGGAAAACGCGAGCGCCAGCAGTTCCTGCTCCTCGACCGTTTCCGACAGCAGGATCTGCTTGGGAACCGGCTTGTCGTCATAGAACTGCGCGAGAAACGCGTTGAGGACCTCCGCTCCCGCCATCTGCGGATCGGCCTTCGGGAAATAGGCGCGGTTGCCCCAGTTCTGGCCGGTGCGGAAGAAGAACACCTGGATGCAGGTAAGCCCGCCTTCGTGGTGGATGGCGAAGATATCGGCTTCCTCGACGCCGGCCGGATTGATGCCCTGGTGGCTTTGAACGTGGCTGAGCGCTGCAAGCCGATCGCGATAGATCGCGGCGCGCTCGAAATCCATGTCTTCGGAGGCTTCCGACATCTGCCTGGCGATGACGGTCTTCACGTTCTGGCTCTGGCCCGAAAGAAAGTCCGAGGCTTCCTTGACGAGCTCGGCATAGCCCTCGTCGCTGACTTCATGGGTGCAGGGGCCGGAACAGCGTTTGATCTGATAAAGAAGACAGGGACGCGTGCGGCTCTCGAACACGCTGTCTGTGCAGGTGCGCAGCAGGAACGCACGCTGTAGCGAGTTGATCGTTCGGCCGACGGCAGAGGCCGATGCGAACGGTCCGAAATACTGGCCTTTGCGGGCGCGGGCGCCTCTGTGTTTCATCAGGGCAGGGGCACGGTGATCGCCGCTGATGAGAATATACGGAAACGACTTGTCGTCGCGCAGCAGAACGTTGAACCGCGGACGTAACCGCTTGATGAGGTTCGCTTCAAGCAGCAGCGCCTCGGTCTCCGTCCGCGTCGTGACGAATTCCATATGCGTGGTTTCGCGCACCATGCGGGTGAGGCGGTTGGAATGCAGTCGGCCCTGCGCATAATTGCTGACGCGTTTCTTGAGGCTCTTCGCCTTGCCGACATACATCACGTCGCCGGCCTCGTTGAACATCCGGTAGACGCCCGGCGCGTTCGGAAGGTGCTTGACGAACTCGGCGATCAGGTCGGCGCCCTTGAGGCCCGTGTCGTGGCGGACAGCCTCGTTCCAGTCGATGGACGTGGTGATAGCCGCAGCGACCGCTTCCGGTGCCAGGGCATCGTCGTCATCGTCTTCGTTTCCGTCATAAAGAACGCCGCCATCGGGCACATTCTTCGCGTTCATCGCATGTCTCCGCCGGCAGAATCAGTTCAGACGACTATTTCTGCGGGCTCATCTCGTCTTTGTGATCATCCAACCCGAAGAAATCGGCGACTCGGGGCTGAAGCTGTTCGCCAACAGATAGTGTTTTGCCGGCAGCTTTGGAAGCGTGCCACCACGCCTGCATTTCTCTCTCAGCAAACGTGCTCGCGGGGTCCTGGAAGCGAATACGGCAGGAATTCGGCCTCGTTTCGACCGGAAATGACGATTTGCAAGTAGGAGTTCTGCAGGATGCTGTGATGGCGTTGATGCGTTGCTCGGCTAAATTTGAGTTAAACTCGAATAAAGGAGGCTAAATCTCGCGCCTCTCGGAGTCGTGATATGTATCGAGGCTGTTTGGCAGCGTTTGTTCGCAATGTTAAGAAACGATCAAGAAATGTAAAATGCTCTATAGTGCGATTAACGTCTCATTATCCTTAACGATATACCTGTGGCGATGAAGCAACATCGAAATTTAGCCGTCTAGCTGCCACAAACAATTCACATTTCGGCTCTTTCAATTCCTCAATTGCCCCCCAAATTCGTCCTCAGCCAGCAGGGAACAAAGCTGTCGTCAACTCTGTTGATGTGACACTTGCCCGGCAGCCTACAGCGCCGATACCCGAAAGGGTGCGCAGGGACGTTGTAGCAATTAGGAATACTCGTGTCGGACCTTCCGAAACCCGAAGTGGTTTTTGAGCCGATGCGCCAAACGGAGAAAAAGGTATGCGTATTCTCGTCGCGACTCTGATGGCCTCGGCTGCCAGCTTTATTGCAATTTCCTCGGCCAGCGCTGCTGACGCCGTCGACCAGATCCCTGCAGCTCCTATGGCTGTTGAAGAAGTCGCACCGGCCGCTACGTGGCAGGGCTTCTACCTCGGCGCCACCGGTTCCTACGACTGGGGCCGTTTCGGCGGTGGCGACTACAATGCCAAGGGTGCAGGCGGCGGTGCTTACACCGGTTACAACTGGCAGAGCGGCCAGGTTGTGTACGGTATCGAAGCTGACGTCGGCTACAACGGCCAGGACGGCAGAACGTCCGGCGGTTATCGTGGCGAAGCTGGCTGGGACGGTTCGGTCCGCGGCCGCGTCGGTTACGACCTCAACCCCTTCCTGATCTACGGTACGGCTGGTGTCGCGCTGCAGAACAACGAACTCAAGGATGCAACGTCGTCTGACGACAAGACATCCGTTGGTTACACGGTCGGCGTCGGTGCTGAAGCATTCGTCACCAGCAACATCACGACCCGTATCGAATATCGCTACACGGACTTCGCAGCCAAGGACTACAGCCTCGACAGCGGCAACGTCTCCAAGGGCTTCGACGACCACAGCGTTAAGGTCGGTATCGGCGTAAAGTTCTAATAAGAACAATAAAAAGCCGGGAGCGTTTCCCGGCTTCTCATCTAAAAGCCCGTTGTCACCAACGGGCTTTTTTCATGCGTGGTTTTCGGTCGGTATAACGGTCAGTCCATCTGGATATTGGCGTTCTTGACGACCGGGGTCCATTTTGCGAGTTCGGCTGTCACGTGTTTACCGAGTTCCTCCGGGGTGGAACCGACGATCTTGGCGCTGAAATCCTTCATCCTCGCGACAACTGCCGGGTCCTGTAGCGCCTTGTTGGCGGCGTCGTTCAGTTTTGCGACCACTTCAGGCGGCGTGCCGGCCGGTGCGAACAGGGCGTTCCAGGTGTAGGTCTCGTAACCCGGTACCGTCTCGGCAATCGTCGGCACGTCCGGGAACGAAGCTGCCCGCTCGGCAGTGGTGACGCCCAGTGCCTTCAGAGTTCCCGCCTTGATATGCGGAGACGAGGAGGGCAGGTTGTCGAACATGATCGAGATCTGGTTGCCGATCAGGTCGTTGAGGGCAGGACCCGCGCCCTTGTAAGGAACATGCTCCATCTTGACGCCGGTCATCGCCTTGAACAATTCGCCCGAGAGATGCAGGGGCGTGCCGTTGCCCGACGACGCGTAAGAATACTTCTCCGGCTCCTTCTTGAGGAGCTCCACCAGTTCCGCCACCGTGTTGACCGGCAGTTTCGGATTGATGACCAGAACGTTCGGCACGATGACCAGTAGCGAGACAGGCGCAAAATCCTTCTCGGGGTCGTAGGGCTTCTGCTTGAGGATCAGCGGGTTGAGCGCGTGGGTCGCAACCGTGCCCATCAGGATCGTGTAACCGTCCGGCTCCGCACGCGCGACGCGGTCGGCGCCGAGATTGCCGCCGGCTCCGGCGACGTTTTCGACCACGATCTGCTGGCCGAGGATATCGCCCATCTTCTGCGCCACGACTCGACCGACAACATCCGTCGATCCGCCGGCTGCAAACGGCACGACGAGGGTGATCGTCTGGTCGGGAAACGACTGGGCCGCAGCCCCGGTGGCTGAAAGTGCTAGTGACATCAGGGACAGAGCCGAGCCTGCAAGGGCTACGGAAAGGCGCAGGGCGGTTCGCCGCGTCAACGCTGATCGCTTCATGAAATTCCTCCGAATTGCTTCAAACGGCCTCCCGCCGTTCTCGTCATAGTAGCGGAGGAAAACCGGAGGGCAAGCGTTTCAATTGCTTGTGCAAATGGGAGAAGGTCTCGAAAGACCGGCAGGTTGTGCCAGGATCCGCGGCAACCCAAGAGTTCTAGGGCGGCCGCGGATCTCATTCGGTTCAGGCGTAGGGCTTCATTTCCATATAGGCCGGAAAGCGCTTGGAGAACGTGTCAGGCCAGGAGGCGAGTTCCGGACGACCTTCGGCCCACTGGCCGTTAAAGCGCAGGTCGAGATAACCGATCATAGCGGCAAGCGCGAAATGGCCACCATGCAGCTTCTTGCCGGTCTTCGGCAGGTTCTTTTCCAGATAGTCCAGCCCGCGCACCACCTTGTCCCACTGCTTGTCGATCCAGGGCTGGTGGACCTTTTCCTCTTCGCGCGAGCGACGCTCGTAGACGATCGCGAGAAGGCTATCGGTAATGCCGTCGCAGAGCGCTTCGAGCACTTCCGCCTCGGTCCGCTTCACGTCCTTCTTCGGGTAAAGCTTGCCGCCGGAGTGACGATCGAGGAAGTGCATGATCGCGACGCTGTCATAGACCGGCGGCTCGTTCTTGCGGATCAGAACCGGGATCTTCCCGAGCGGATTGTTGTCGATGAGTTCGGGAGGCGCCGCATTCGTGTCGGTCTTTTCTTCGGTCACGTCGAGACCGAGATGGCGGGCGGCCATGCGAACCTTGACGGAGTAGGGCGAGGCCGGGGAGTGGAGGATCTTCATCGGTATGTCCTTGTTCTGATATCGAGGGCCGCTGGTGTCATCTTGAGCAAGCGGATGTCAGCGGGCCGGAGGAAGCGTAATCTGGCCAATCCGGCAGCCGCGGCGGTCGACCTCCGCGCAATCGCGAAACTGTAGATCCTTGCTAAGGCAGATACGAATTTCATCGAGCTTTTCACCTTCGCAGCTCGCAGCGATACCGCGGCGGGAAAGACCCGGGTTGGCGGACATGAAGGCCTGCTCGATGGCATCAGGGGAAAGCTTGAGCGGGCTTTGCCCGCCAGCAAGGTCCGCCGGAAGTTTGACGTGCTCAAAAGCCTTGCGGACAGTGTCGAAATAGGTTGGCTGGTCGAGGCCGGTGCAGCTTCCATGCTTGCGCCACTGGTGACCGATCAGACCCATCGACGGCATGATGTCGAACAGCTTTTCACCAAGCTGGCGCGGCACGCGATCGGGTTCCGACGAGCGGCAGAAATCCGGGAAGCCGGTTTCGTATTGCGGCCAGAGCCCGTGTACGACGAAGCGGAAACGCTTGTCGGTGCCGCATTGCTGCCGGTTGCGGCCTCCGTCATCGGATGCGCAGAAGGTTGGCGACCAGGACAGAGAGAGGACGTAGAAATCGAAAGCGCCCGCACGGTCCTCGGAGCCTTGCTGACCCCGGTTGCGCTGCCGCTCCTGCGCCGTCGACGCAGTAGTGAAGGCGAGAAGGACGACGAGGCCTGCAAGGGCGGCGAACAAGCGTTTCATGGTGGGCGGCCTCCAGTCGCGCCGCACCATGAAAGGGATGCGCCGACGGGTCAAGCCTCGGCGTCGGTGTGTTCACCTCTTATCCAGAAGCATCGCTGCGAGGCGTAACGATCCTGTGCCAGCGCCGTCTTTATCGGGGGCAGGATCGTATGCAGCTCATCCTTGAGCGTGAAAGGCGGGTTGACGATGACGAGGCCCGAGCCGTTCAGGCCGACAAGATCCCGGTCGCTTTTCACGGTCAGCTCGACGCAGAGCATTTTGGGGATATCCAGCGCGTTCAACTGCTCGTGGAAGTCCTTGATCGGTGCGCCCTTCTTCATCGGGTACCAGAGGCAATAGGTGCCGCCTGAAAACTTGCGATAGGCGTTGGCAAGACCCCTGACCATCCGGTCGTACTCGCCTTCTTCCTCGAAGGGCGGATCGATCAGCACGATGCCGCGCTTTTCCTTCGGCGGCAGATGCGCCCCGAGCGCCAGCCAGCCGTCGAGTTCGGTCACACGTGCCTGGTAGTCGCCTTCGAACAGGCGCGACAGGCGGGCAAAGTCTTCCGGATGCAGCTCCATTGCCGAGAGACGGTCCTGCGGGCGAAACAGCATGCGCGCGAGTTTCGGCGAGCCGGGATAGAACTTGACGCCACCCTTCGGGTTCAGTTCCTTCACGGCACCGAGATAGGGCGCAAGGATTTCGGCCACTTCGGGAGAAAACTCGGCATCGACCAGCTTGCCGATGCCGTCGAGCCATTCGCCGGTCTTCTGCGCTTCTTCGGAGGATAAGTCGTAAAGCCCGATGCCCGCATGCGTATCGAGGAAGCGGAACGCCTTGTCCTTGTTCTGTGCATAAAGAACGAGCCGCGACAGGACGGCGTGCTTGAGGACGTCGGCGAAATTGCCTGCGTGGTAGATGTGCCGATAGTTCATCTCAGCTTGTGTCTCGCTTGAATAAAATTGATGCGCTGCAAATGGCCCTTTTTGCAGCCGTCGCCATGCCATATAGAAAAGCCATGAACGTTGCGACCCCCATTCCCGAAAGCCCCGTCGTTGGTCACACTTCCGTCGGCCATACCGTCTGTCCGCACGACTGTCCGAGCGCCTGCGCGCTGGATGTCGATCTGACCGCGGATGGCAGGATCGGTCGTGTCCGCGGCTCGTCCGACAACAGCTACACGGCCGGCGTCATCTGCGCCAAGGTCGCGCGCTATACCGAGCGCATCTATCATCCCGGCCGCCTGATGGTGCCACAGCGCCGCATGGGTGCCAAGGGCGAGGGGCTCTGGCAGGAGATCTCCTGGGAAGCGGCGCTGGACGAGATCGCCGATGCGTTCGTCAAGGCTGAAGCGAAGCACGGGTCCGAGGCGGTGTGGCCCTATTTCTATGCGGGAACCATGGGTCAGGTGCAGCGCGATTCGATCGAGCGCCTGCGTCATGCCAAGAAATATTCCGGCTTTATGGGCACGATCTGCACCAACATGGCCTGGACCGGCTATGTGATGGGCACCGGCGCCCTGCGCGGCCCCGATCCGCGCGAGATCGCGAAATCCGATTGCGTCGTGATCTGGGGCACCAACGCGGTCTCCACCCAGGTCAATGTGATGACCCATGCAATCAAGGCCCGCAAACAGCGCGGCGCCAAGATCGTCGTCATCGACATCTACGATAATCCGACAATGAAACAGGCCGACGTCAAGCTGGTGCTGCGCCCTGGCACCGATGCGGCACTCGCCTGCGCCGTGATGCATGTCGCCTTCCGCGATGGGTATGCCGACCGTGCCTATATGGCGAAATATGCCGATGATCCGGCAGGCCTCGAAGCGCATCTGAAAAGCCGCACGCCGGAATGGGCGTCGGCGATCACAGGTCTCAGCGTCGAAGAAATCGAAGGGTTCGCCAGGCTCGTCGGCACGACGCCGAAGAGTTTCTTCCGGTTGGGCTACGGCTTTTCCCGTCAGCGCAACGGCACGGCGGCGATGCACGCGGCGCTGTCGATCGCGACCGTGCTCGGCTCCTGGCGACACGAAGGCGGCGGCGCCTTCCACAACAACGGCGAGATTTATCGGTTCAACAAAGCCGAGCTGATGGGCACGGCCTACAAGGATCCGGACATCCGCATGCTCGACCAGTCGCAGATCGGCCGCGTGCTGACCGGCGACGCGGAAGCGCTGCGCCATCGCGGACCGGTGACGGCGCTGCTGATCCAGAACACCAATCCGATGAACATTGCCCCGGAACAGCGCCTGGTACGCGAAGGTTTTCTGCGCGACGATCTTTTCACCGCCGTCCACGAGCAGTTCATGACCGATACGGCAAAGGTTGCCGATATCGTTCTGCCCGCGACCATGTTCCTCGAGCATGACGACCTTTATCGCGGCGGCGGGCACCAGCATATCCTGCTCGGCCCGAAACTGGTCGAACCACCGGCAACGGTGCGCACCAACCTTTTCGTCATCGAGGAACTGGCAAAGCGTCTCGGCGTCGACGGGTTTGCCGGCTTCGGCATGGACGAACGCACCCATATCGACCGTATCCTGACTGCCAGCGGTTGGGGTTCCTATGACGCGCTGAAGGCCGACAAGTGGATCGATGCGCAACCGGATTTCGACACCGCGCACTACATCAACGGTTTCGGCTATCCGGACGGCAAATTCCGCTTCAGCCCCGATTGGGTCAACGGCCCATCGCCGGATCGGACGCCCGACAGCGTCGGCCCGCTCGGGCCACACGCGCAGTTGCCGCGTTTTCCCGATCATGTCGATGTGATTGAGACAGCCGACGCCGAGCATCCGTTCCGCCTCGCGACCTCGCCGTCGCGCAGCTTCCTCAATTCATCCTTTGCCGAGACCAAAAGCTCGGTGGAGAAGGAAGGGCGGCCGGACGTGATGATCGATCCGACGGACGCCGCACGTCTCGGCATCGTTGACGGCGATATAGTCACGCTCGGCAACAGTCGGGGCAAGATCCGTCTGCATGCGAGACTCGTGGCCGGCGCGAAACCGGGCGTGCTGATCGCCGAAGGACTGTGGCCCAACGACGCGCATCTCGACGGCGAGGGCATCAACGTCCTCACCGGCGCCGACCCGGTGGCGCCTTTCGGAGGTGCTGCCGTGCACGACAACAAGGTCTGGCTACGCAGGGAAATCGCATGAGCGACGTGAATGACCGGGTGAAGATCGTCAGCGATACGACGCTGTCGCAGGGCTGGACGCGGCTTTCCGATTATCAACTCGACTATACTGATCGCAACGGCGAGACGCAGCGGATCAAGCGCGAGGTTTTCCATCGCACGCCGGCCGCCTGCATCCTGCTTTATGACCGCGAACGCGATATCGTCGTCCTCGTCAAACAGTTCCGGCTGCCCGCGCATCTCATCGGCGAGCCGTCCTTCATGATCGAGGTCCCGGCCGGCCTTCTTGATGGCGAAGACGCCGAAGACGCGATCCGCCGCGAGGCGATGGAGGAGACCGGCTACCGGATCCGCGACGTGCGTTTCGTCTTCAAGGCACTGACGTCGCCGGGCTCCGTGACGGAGGTCATCCACTTCTTCCACGCCTCGATCGATCTTTCCGACCGGATCAACGAGGGTGGCGGGCTCGCCGACGAGCACGAGGATATAGAAGTGCTTGAGCTTCCGCTCGACAAGGCCGTCACGATGATCACCGACGGCGAGATCATCGATGCCAAGACAATCATGCTGCTGCAGTGGGCCGTGCTTAACCGGGCGGCGCTTTAGGCCCGCACGAGGCTGCACCCGGCCGACGGGGCTGCCGCGATCAACTGCTTGTCGAGCGTTGCGAGTTCGAGGTTTTCCTCGAGCGACAGCGCAAGATAGGCGGCGTCGTAGGCGGATAGCTGGTACCGTGTCGCAAGGTCGAGAATAACGCCGTCATCCTCGACAGCGACCGTCGATATGTTGAGCTTGCGCAGCTTCGCCAAGCCTTCGAGGACGAGGTCGAACGAGATGCGCTGACGCCTGTATGCGACCATCAGCACGTTCCGCACTTCGTACCAGAGCAGTTGTGGCGCGATTGCCTCGGAAGTCTGCAGGCGAGCAAAGGCTGCATCTGCGATTGGATGACGTTCGTCTGGAAGGATCCAGCTGCAAACCACGGATGCGTCTGCAACGAATGCCGTCACTATCGGCGACCTTCCTTTTTCCACTCAACGATTTCCTCGGCAGTTGCCGACGGCATCCTGTCGCGGAAAGCGATGATGTCTTCGATCACTGCCCGCCGCCGCGCGAGTTGTTCTTCGGTGAACTCAGCATTCATACCGGGCGTGGCCGCGATCGGGCTGAGCCGCGCGACGGGTGTTTCGCCACGCGCAATCACCACCTCCTGGCCGGCTTCGACGAGGGGCAGGAGCTCGGAAAGTTCGGTTTTCGCATCACCCAGCTTGACCGTGATCGTCATCTCACACCTCCGGTTCAATCCAAGGTAGTCCGCGCCAAGCCGGTCGTCAAATGGCTGGTCGTTGGGAGGGATGCATCGCTTCCATGTCGGGGAACAATTGCCAGAGACCTCCCGTTAGACTGGTTCCATTGCCAGAAGAAGGGATGCAAAGATGACCATGATCACCACCCGCGACGGAACGCAGCTTTATGTCAAGGACTGGGGTCCGAAGACCGGCCGTCCCGTTATCATGATGCACGGTTGGCCGCTGACATCCGACACCTGGGACGACTTCGCGGTGGTGGCAGCAGACGCCGGGTTCCGCGCCATTTCCTATGACCGACGCGGGTTCGGCCGCTCCGAGCAGCCGTGGGACGGTTATGAGTACGATACGCTGGCCGACGATCTTGCCGATGTCATCGAGGCGACCGGCGCGCAGGATGCAGCACTGTTCGGCTTTTCCATGGGCGGTGGCGAGGTTGCCCGCTATATGTCGCGCCACGGCGGCAAGGGCGTTTCCAAGGCCGCGCTGATTGCGTCGGTCGTTCCCTATATGGCGCAGACGCCCGACAACCCTGATGGTGTGCCGCAGTCGGTGTTCGACGAGATGACGGCCGGCATGAAGGAAGACCGGGCGCATTTCTTCCACGGCTTTTTGAAAAGCTTCTACGGCGTCGGCGTGTTCACCGGTTCGGTGAGCGAAGCCGTGCTCGACTGGTCGTTCCAGCAGACGATGATGGCGGGTCTTCGGCCAACGCTTGCTTGCGCCAAGGCCTTCTCCTCGACGGATTTCCGTCCGGACCTGCCGAGCTTCAAGGTGCCGACGCTGATCATCCACGGAACAGGCGACCAGACGGTACCGATCGAGACGTCCGGCCGTGCTGCCGCCGCCGCGATCCCCGGCGCGACGCTGATCGAATACGAGGGCGCGCCCCACGGACTGTTTGCATCGAACAAGCAGCAGCTGACGGATGACCTGATGGCGTTCCTGCGCAGCTAACACAAATGGCCGCACACCGGATGGTTATGTCCGGCGTGCGGCCAAGATGTACACGAACGCTGTGATTAAAACTCTGCCCGGCCGGCGCGTAAGCTGACGCCGCCGGTCGCCAGAAGCGCGAGTGCTTCCGGATAGATCTGGTGCTCGACGGTCAGTACCCGCGCAGCGAGCGTATCAGGCGTATCGCCGTTCTCAATGGGAACGCAGGCCTGGGCCACGATCGGGCCTTCATCCATGCCCTCGGTCACGAAATGCACCGTGCAACCGGCGACCCTCATCCCGGCATCGAGCGCGCGCTGATGCGTGTGCAAGCCCGGAAACAACGGCAGGATTGATGGGTGGATGTTGAGCATCCGGCCCTCGTAGCGGGAAATGAACTCTCCCGAAATCAGCCGCATATAACCCGCAAGACAGATAATATCCGGCTGGATATCCGCGAGCGTCTCGAGAATAGCCGCCTCGTGTTCGGCCTTGCCGGCAAAGGACCTGCGCTCGAATGCGAGCGTCAGGATGCCCCGCGCCTGAGCTTTGGCAAGCCCGCCGGCTTGCGGTTTGTCGGAGATGACGGCAACGATTTCGGCCGGGAAGCCTGGATCTTCACAGGCGTCCGCCAGCGACAGCATGTTGGAGCCGCCGCCGGAAATGAACACGACGACGCGCTTCTTCTGCACGCTGGCGAGTGCTTCGCTCATAGACCGAGCGTGCCCTTGTAGACGACGCCTGCTTCGCCTTCTGCACGGTCGATCATGCGGCCGAGCGGGACGACGATTTCGCCTTCGCGGGTGAGCACATCCGTCACCGTCTGCGCATTCTCAGCCGAAACGACGACGATCATGCCGATGCCGCAGTTGAACGTGCGCAGCATTTCCTTCGGCTCGACACCGCCGGTCTTTGCCAGCCACGAGAACACGGGCGGAACAGGGATCGAGTCGAGATCGACTTCGGCCGCCAGGTTCTTCGGCAGCACGCGCGGAATGTTTTCCGGAAAGCCGCCGCCGGTAATGTGGGCAAGCGCCTTCAGGGCGCCGGTTTCGCGGATCGCCTTCAGCAGCGGCTTCACATAGATGCGGGTCGGCGTCAAAAGCGCTTCGCCGAGCGACTTGCCGTCGAAGAACGGCGCAGGCGCGTCCCAGCCGAGGCCGGAGATCGAGACGATCTTGCGCACCAGCGAGAAACCGTTGGAATGCACGCCCGATGAGGTGAGGCCGAGAATGACGTCACCAGCTGCGAGATCGCCGACCGGTAGAAGCTGGCCACGTTCGGCTGCACCCACGGCAAAGCCGGCAAGGTCGTAGTCGCCATCGGAATACATGCCCGGCATTTCCGCCGTCTCGCCGCCGATCAGCGCGCAGCCTGCATCGACGCAGCCCGCAGCGATCCCCTTGACGATGGCAGCGCCCTGGTCCGGATCAAGCTTGCCGGTGGCAAAGTAGTCAAGAAACAGCAGCGGCTCTGCGCCCTGCACGACGAGGTCGTTGACGCACATGGCGACGAGATCGATGCCGACCGTGTCGTGGAAATTGGCATCGATCGCGATCTTCAGCTTGGTGCCGACGCCGTCATTGGCAGCCACCAGGATCGGATCGGTAAATCCTGCAGCTTTCAGGTCGAACAGGCCGCCGAAGCCACCGATTTCGCCGTCTGCGCCGGGACGGCGGGTTGAGCGTACCGCCGGCTTGATCTTCTCGACCATCAGGTTGCCCGCGTCGATATCGACGCCGGCATCGCTATAGGTGAGACCGTTCTTGCCCGTCTCGCTCATCGTAATTCTCCGTTGGGACATGCCGCGCGAACCGAAGATCGAGACCTTTCGGCGTGGTGCGGCTGCGCAAAAATCTCCGGCCCGCCATTGCATGACAAGGCGGAGGATGCAAGCAGAAGCGTGGGCTTTCAAGGCTTTTCACAGGCCCGGCCTCTGGCGACGCGGCGAAGTCGATGCCGATCTTGACCTTACCCGGTCCGGGCTCATATGCGTGATACCGGGAATGCAGTGCAAAAAAGGACGTAAAGATGCCCTATCATATCAGCGGAGCGAGCCTTCGCCGCCATGTCTTCTTCTGGGCAGCCGTTCTTTTCATCTTTGCGCTGTTTCTGTGGTTTTTCAGCTCCATCCTTCTGCCCTTCGTTGCGGGCATGGCGCTCGCCTATTTCCTCGATCCTGTCGCAGACTGGCTGCAGCGCCGCGGACTGAGCCGCATGATGGCTTCCGTGCTGATCCTGGTCTCGTTCGTCACGGTGTTCGCGCTGTCGCTGATGCTGGTCATCCCGATCATCGTCACCCAGTTCACCCAGTTCGCCGCCGCTTTGCCCGGTTACATCACCCAGTTGCAGCAGATCATTTCCAACCCGGAGAACTCGTTCCTGCCGAGCTGGGTCTCCAGCCAGATCGAGACCGTCAAACAGAATTTCTCCGAAGTGCTGAGCCAGGGCGCCGGTTTCATCGGTACCCTGTTTGCGCAGATCTGGAACTCCGGCAAGGCGATCGTCGACGTCGTGTCGCTTCTGATCGTTACCCCGGTCGTCGCCTTCTATCTGCTGCTCGACTGGGACCGGATGGTATCGAAAGTTGACAGCTGGATCCCGCGCGATCAGGTCCAGACGGTGCGCGATATCGCCCGCGACATGGATGGATCCGTCGCCGGCTTTATTCGCGGGCAGGGATCGCTCTGCCTCATCCTCGGCATCTACTATGCCGTCGGTCTGTCGCTGGTGGGCCTGAATTTCGGCCTGCTGATCGGCTTCGTCGCCGGCATGATCTCGTTTATTCCCTATATCGGCTCGATGATCGGTCTGATCATGGCGATCGGTGTGGCGCTCGTACAGTTCTGGCCGGACTATCTGTGGATCATGGCGGTCGCTGCCGTGTTCTTTTCCGGCCAGTTCCTGGAAGGCAATATCCTGCAGCCGAAGCTGGTCGGCGAGAGCGTCGGTCTGCATCCGGTCTGGCTGATGTTTGCGCTGTTTGCCTTCGGTGCCATGTTCGGCTTTGTCGGTCTTCTTCTGGCCGTGCCCGCAGCGGCAGTCGTCGGCGTGCTTGTCCGCTTCGCGATCTCACGGTATCTTGACAGCGATCTCTATTACGGCCGATCGGTAGATCTGCCGTGGGAAGGGGCGCCACAGGCCGTGGTCAATGAAAATACCGGCATGCAGCGTCTCGATGCTCCCAAGAGCGACCAGAAAGACATCTGAAAAGCGAATGACCGGATCGAGCGAACGCGACCAGCGCAGAAGCGAACAGCTTCCGCTGCAATTCACCCATGATTCCGCGCAGAGCCGGGATGATCTCCTGGTCTCCGAACGGCTGGCCGCCGCCGTCTCTATCGTCGACGAGTGGCCGGCCTGGCCATCGCCGGTCGTGATCCTTGCGGGTCCCGTCGGTTCCGGCAAGTCGCATCTCGCCCAGATCTGGCGGGAGCGGGCAGGGGCTGCCGAGATCCATCCGATCTCGGGTTCGAATGCAGCAACTGTCGCAGCGGATGGGCCGGTGCTGTTTGAGGACGCCGATCGGCGCGACTTCGACGAGACCACGCTTTTCCACGTCATCAATGCCGTGCGCCAGCATGGCCGCACTTTGTTGATGACATCGCGGCTGTGGCCCATGTCCTGGTCCGTGACGCTGCCCGACCTCAAATCACGGCTGAAGGCTGCGACCGTGGTGGAAATCGGCGAGCCCGATGAGGAATTGCTGGCCCAGGTGATGGTAAAACTGTTTGCCGATCGTCAGCTTTATATTGATGACAAACTTCTCAGTTACATCGTCACCAGGATGGAGCGATCCCTGGGCGCTGCGCAGACCATCGTCGACCGGCTTGACCGGTTGGCATTGGCGCGCGGGACCCGGATCACCCGTCCTCTGGCAACCGAAGTCCTCAAGGATTTCGGCAGTGCCGTACCGAATGATTAGCAACGTCTGCGCCGGCAATTGACTATGACGGTCGCGTCGTCAAACGTATCGCACGGCCCCACGCATACCGGTTATGGGGCTGGCTCTGGGATGGATGAAGATGGAATCGATGACGACCGAGATTGAGCAACCCAAAAAGGGCGAGGCAGCCAGCAGGGACGAAGCGGCGGATATGGGCGAGGCGCTGCTTTCCAGCCCCGAGCGGTTCATCAACCGCGAGTTTTCCTGGCTGCAGTTCAACCGCCGCGTTCTCGAGGAAACGCTGAACGCGTCGCATCCGCTTCTGGAGCGCATCCGCTTCCTGTCGATCTCGGCAGCAAACCTCGACGAATTCTTCATGGTGCGCGTTGCCGGTCTCGAGGGGCAGGTCCGTCAGGGCATCGTCATCAAGAGCCCCGATGGCAAGACGCCGGCAGAACAGCTGGATGCGATCCTGCAGGAAATCGACAATCTGCAGATGGAGCAGCAGGCTTCGCTCGCCGTGCTACAGCAGTATCTGGCGCAGGAAGAGATCTTGATCGTCCGTCCGGCAGCGCTTTCGGACGAAGACCGTAACTGGCTGTCCGGGACGTTCGACGACGAGCTGTTCCCGATCCTGACACCGCTTTCGATCGATCCGGCGCATCCGTTCCCGTTCATCCCCAATCTTGGCTTCTCGATGGGGCTGCAATTGCACAGCCTGAACGGCAAGGAGCCGATGACGGGTCTTCTGCGCCTGCCGACGACGCTTGACCGCTTCATCCGTCTGCCCGACGACGCAAACACGATCCGCTACATCACGCTAGAAGATGCGGTCGCCATGTTTACCGACCGGCTTTTCCCCGGTTACGAGGTCAAGGGCGGCGGTACGTTCCGCATCATCCGCGACAGCGATCTCGAAGTCGAGGAAGAAGCCGAAGATCTGGTCCGCTTCTTCGAGACGGCGCTCAAGCGCCGCCGTCGTGGCAAGGTCATCCGCATCGAGACCGATTCGGAAATGCCGGCGGAACTACGCCAGTTCGTGGTGCAGGAACTCGGCGTTCCGGACAACCGCGTCGCGGTCTTGCCGGGTCTTCTGGCACTCAACACGCTGTCGGAAATCACCAAGGCGCCGCGCGACGATCTGCGGTTCGAAAGCTACAACGCCCGATTTCCCGAACGCGTCCGCGAACACGCCGGAGACTGCCTCGCCGCCATCCGCGAAAAGGACATGGTGGTCCACCACCCGTACGAGAGTTTCGACGTTGTGGTGCAGTTTCTTCTTCAGGCAGCCCGTGACCCCGACGTCCTCGCCATCAAGCAGACCCTCTACAGAACCTCCAACGACAGCCCCATCGTCCGAGCCCTGATCGATGCGGCCGAGGCCGGCAAGTCGGTGACGGCGCTGGTCGAGTTGAAGGCACGCTTCGACGAAGAGGCCAACATCCGCTGGGCGCGGGACCTGGAGCGCGCTGGCGTGCAGGTCGTGTTCGGCTTTATCGAGCTCAAGACACATTCGAAGATGTCGATGGTGGTGCGCCGTGAGGACGGCAAGCTGAGAACCTACTGCCACCTTGGTACCGGCAACTACCATCCCATCACCGCAAAGATCTACACGGACCTTTCCTTCTTCACCTGCAACCCGAAGATCGCCCACGACATGGCGAATATCTTCAACTTTATCACCGGTTACGGCGAGCCGAAGGAAAGCACCAAGATCGCCATGTCGCCCTACACGCTGCGACCGCGCATTCTCAAACACATCGAGGAAGAGATCGCGCACGCGAAGGCGGGAGCTCCGGCCGCGATTTGGATGAAGATGAATTCACTGGTCGATCCCGAGATTATCGACGCCCTCTATCGCGCCAGCCGCGCCGGTGTCGAAATCGATCTGGTCATCCGCGGCATCTGCTGCCTGCGCCCGCAGGTATCCGGTCTTTCCGACAACATCCGCGTCAAATCGATCGTCGGGCGCTTCCTCGAACACAGCCGCATCTTCTGCTTCGGCAACGGTTACGGCCTGCCTTCGGACAAGGCGCTGCTCTACATCGGGTCTGCCGACATGATGCCGCGCAACCTCGACCGCCGCGTCGAAACGCTGGTACCGCTGCTCAATCCGACCGTGCACGAGCAGGTTCTTTCACAGATCATGCTGGGCAATCTCATTGACAATCAACAGAGCTACGAGATATTGGCGGACGGTACGTCAAGGCGCATGGAAGTGCGCAAGGGTGAAGAACCGTTCAACGCGCAGCATTATTTCATGACCAATCCTAGCCTCTCGGGGCGTGGTGAAGCCCTGAAATCCAGCGCTCCGAAACTGATTGCCGGCGTCATGTCCGGACGCAAAAAGTAGCCGGCAAGAACAGTCAAGAAATAGGCAGCATGGTACGATCTGAAGCTCAAGGGCGCCTGCCTGGCATCGCCCCTGTTTCCGTCATCGACATTGGCTCGAACTCGGTTCGCGTGGTGATTTACGAAGGCCTGACCAGGGCACCGACCGTTCTCTTCAACGAGAAGGTTCTGTGCGGTCTTGGCAAGGGTCTCGGCTCGAACGGCCGGATGGACGACGAGGGCGTGTTGCGCGCGCTCGCCGCTCTCAGACGGTTCAAGGCGCTGTCCGACCAGGCGCAGGCGACGGAAATCTACGTCCTTGCAACGGCCGCCGCCCGCGAAGCCTCCAACGGCCCTGATTTCATCGCCAAGGCGGAGGAAATCCTCGGCCAGGAAATCCAGCTCCTGTCCGGCGAGGAAGAAGCCAAGTATTCGGCTCTCGGCGTGATCAGCGGCTTCCACGATGTCGACGGTGTTGCCGGCGATCTTGGCGGCGGTTCGCTTGAACTGATCGACATCAAGGGACATGAGTTCGGCAAGGGGATCACCCTGCCTCTCGGCGGCCTGCGCCTGTCGGAATCATCAGGTGGCTCCATTTCCAAGGCGCGCACCTTTGCCCGCAAGCAGGTCAATACCGCCCGCTTCCTGGAAAAGGGCGAGGGCCGCACCTTCTACGCCGTTGGCGGTACATGGCGCAACATCGCCAAACTGCACATGGAAATCACCAAATATCCGCTGCACATGATGCAGGGGTATGAACTGACCTTCGAGGAAATCCAGAAATTCCTCGAGGACGTGATCGATGCCAAGGATTCCAAGGATCCTGCCTGGCAGGCCGTCTCGAAAAGCCGTCGTTCGCTTCTGCCCTTCGGCGCCGTGGCCCTGCAGGAAGTGCTCTCCGTCATGAAGCCGGCGGTCGTCAGCTTTTCGGCGCAGGGCGTGCGGGAAGGCTATCTCTATCACCTGATGCCGGATGAGGAAAAGCAGGCCGATCCGCTGGTCGTGGCTGCCGATCAACTCGCCATCCTGCGCGCGCGTTCGCCCGAACATGCGCGGGAGCTTGCCGATTGGACCGGCCGCATGGTGCCGTTCTTCGGCATTACCGAGACCGAGGAAGAAAGCCGCTATCGCAGGGCTGCCTGCCTGCTGGCCGATATCAGCTGGCGTGCGCATCCCGATTACCGCGGCGCCCAGGCACTTAACGTCATCGCCCACTCGTCCTTCGTCGGCATTACCCATGCGGGCCGCGCCTACCTAGCGCTCGCCAACTACTACCGGTTCGAGGGTTTGAGCGACGACGGTGCCACCGGCCCGCTCTCGACGATTGCGACACCGCGGCTGCTGGAACTGGCTAAACTGCTCGGCGGATTGTTGCGGGTCGTCTATCTGTTTTCGGCCTCGATGCCTGGCATCGTCAATAACCTGACCTTCCGACAGTCGAGTTCGCCCGATCTCGACATGGAATTCGTCGTTCCGCACGCTTACCGCAACTTCGCTGGGGAGCGGCTGGAAGGTCGGCTGCAGCAGCTTGCCAAGCTGACCGGCAAGAAGCTCGCCTTCGTGTTCGAATAGCAGCTGTTGCGAGAACAGATGCATCAGATCTAGACGGTTGCAACTGATCGAGCTTCGGCTTATCTTCGGTTGAACAGGCATGCCTTATGTTGGTGTTGGCTTCGAGGGGGCTCGAACATGGCAGTGGCAGATCAAGGCGCGAACAATCATGCGGACGGTGGGGCCAATAACGCGCTGGCGCCCGAGAACAATTTTCCGGAAAAATACTTTGTTGCCGGCGTCGCCGTCGGGCTCTTTCTCGTGCTGCTGGGTACTGCGATCCTTCTCTTGGGACGCAGCCAGACCGCCTCCTCGCTGACCATCTGCGTCGGCTTCGGGCTGGTGCTTGCGGCATTCGGCGCAAAGGTTGCAGGTAACTGGGCCGGCTGGTCGGTGACCGGGGCCGGCGCCATGGCAGTCGTTCTGTTTCTGATGCTCCAGCAATTTACGCCGCCTGGCACGCCGGCGCTGTTTAAAGGCGAGATCAGCGGCGACTTCTCGCATGTCGCCGATATCCGCATAATCGATGACGAGCCGCTCTACATCTACAAGGATGCCATGGTCCGACGGATCAAGTTTCTTGGCCTCGGTACATCGCTGCAAAGCACGCAGATGCGGATGCAGGTCGAGACAATCGAAAAGGAAGCTGGCAAAGAGTATTTCGAGCTTATCGGCGATGCCCAGAAAATCCGGGCAATTTTCGCCGAAGGCCGGCCGGTCCAGTGGCGCTTCGACTACAATGCGCGGCAGGTCAAGAACGGCTCGCTGGTTCTCCTGTCCGAACTGGATACGCTTTCGCCTGGGCCGACAGCGGAGGTTAGCGGCAGCACGACGGGTGCATGGTGGGATCTGAGCGCGTTCGCTCAGGCGGCGGTTAGGCCGGAAGCATCGGTCGACCAAGTTCAGAAGGCGCTTGCCGGCCTGCGGAACGAGGATACGTTCCTGAGGCGCAATTCCCGCGACTTTCTGGTCTCTGCCGGAGTTGTCGCAGTGCCCATGATGCTGTCTGCGCTGCACGCATCGCCGGACGATTACCGCGTCAAGCTCGGCGTGGTCTATGCCCTGGCAGAAATGATCCGCTCCGACCCCAACCTGGCGTCGTCTCTGTCGCAAAAGTTGACCGCTGAGGACTTTCCGTTGCTGATCCAGGCGGCCGCAGATCCGGACAAGACTATTCGCTACCAGGCAGCCGATTTTCTGTACCGCCTGCAGGATCCGCGGGCCGTGGAGCTGAGCGTAAACGCTGCCAAGAATACGACAGATCAGGGTGTGGCCAATAACCAGATCCTGATCCTGCGGCAGTCGGGGAGCAATCTTTCCTCGTCGCAAAAGAGCGACATCGTCCGTCAGCTCAATGATCCTTCGACGAATTTGAACAGAAGCTTGAAAGCGCCATCATCGCTTAACGACGTCCTGAAATGGTAGATCCGGGCGATACGTGAGCTTTAATACGTGCAGGTTCGAGGTGTCATGGAGTCGAAAAGGGTACCTGCCGATGCAGATACCCTTTCTGTTTCGTCGTGGTGATGTCCGGGCTTTAGAGGCCTGCCGATCACCGCCTCACTGCTTTACTTCGCGTTGAGGAACTCGGCGGCTTCGATCAGGCTGAACTCGTTGTCGTCGGCCTTGTTGACTGCGCGACCGGCCGAGAAGGGCAGGTTGTTGTCATTGCCGATGATCAGGTGGGTGGCGTCGATCTGGTCGACATTCTCGATCGTCACGAACGGCATGTCGTAGACGCCGTCCTTCGAACCAGCCTTCTTCTTGTTGTCGGGATCCTTGATGTTCAGAAGGTCGATATAGCCGATCTTGCGGACGGCAGCGCCGACATTGGCGTCGGTCATCTCGATCTTGTAGACGCGCTTCAACTCGGCTGGCGCATCAAAGCAATCCGGCTTCGGCTGCTTCGGATCGGCGCACGCCTTGTCCTTCGTGCCGGCGCCATTGTCGCGCTCGATGACGAGGGCGGTGGTGGCATCCAGCATGTTGAAATCGCCGATGGCAACGCCCTTTTCGGACAGCGGATAGAGCCAGGAACGGCCTGTCCAGCTTTTCGATGCGATGTCGAATTCGATGACGCGCAGTGCGGTGCGGCCATCGGCCTGTTCGACCTTGCCGTCGTCGAGGAAGATCGGGCCTTCCAGCAGACCGTAGAGCTTCTGCCCATCCTTCGACATTGCCATGCCTTCATAGCCACCCGAACGCTTCAGGTTGAAGACCGGCATCTTGGCGGCGGGGTTGGCCGGCATGGAAAGTGTCGGGTTGTCGGGCGAGGTGACCTTCTTGCCGTCAACGGTGGTGGCAACGACGTCGGTCAGCTGGCCGAGCATGTCGACCTTGATGAGGTAAGGCCCGAATTCCTCGCCGAGCCAGAAACCGTCTGCCACCGGCTGGATCGATTCGATATCGAAATCGGCGCCGGTCAGGTAGCGCTTGTCGCTGCCTTCCATGGCGATCGGGAAGGGGGCGATCTTGTTGGGGTCCGACAGGAAGATGTTCTTGACGACGTCGACCTTGTTTGCCGCCCAGTCGAACTTCACCTGATGCAGGAACAGCATCGCGTCGGAGGAATTGGCCTTGGAGCCGAAACCGTTGTCGGACAGAGTCCAGAACGTACCGTCTGCCATGGCCTTGATCCCGGAAAAGCCCTGGATCGGCTGACCGTTGAACGGCAGCTTGACGTCGGTGACGCGAACACCGTCCTTGCCGTCGATCGAGCCAAGCTTTTCCGTGCGCTTGCGGTCCGGCGTCGTGAACTTGCCCGAGGTCTTGAGAAATTCAGGAACATCGGATGGGGAAGCAGTCACCGTGTTGGCCGGCAGGATCGCCTGGCCCGCGAGCTTTGCCGGAAATTCGCGGTCGTCGGCCAATACCGTGCCGGCGAGGAGGGCACTTACGAAGACGGAGGCTAAAAAGGTCTTGGTCATCAAATCACCTGTTCGATTGAGAAGAACACGCGACGTCGATAGGCGGCACGCATGACGGTGAGGTGATGATCGCTTGACGCTTGGATGAACGTTTTACGTCTGTTTCTTGACACGCTAAAGCACCCGTCAGCAGCGTCGCTGAGCAGGGCAGAAACGCCGGAATGTCTGGGATTTAAGCGAAAAGGGACCGACCCCGGAAGTCCGGTGGCCGATCCCTTGTATGCTTGGAGACGGTGAGGACGAGCCTTACAGCTCGACCGCCTCGACCTTCTTGTTGACGAAGCGCAGCGCCACGCCGCCTTGGATCAGCTTGAGCGCCGTGTCGCCGAACAGTTCGCGACGCCAGCCGGAAAGGGCGGCCACTTCGGCCAACTCGCCTTCGGCAGCAATCTTTTCCAGATCGTCGGTATTGGCGAGCACCTTGGCGGCAACGCCCTGCTTGTCGGAAATGAGCTTCAGCAGAACCTTCAAGAGTTCGACGGCAGCGCCCGTGCCTTCTGGCAGATGCACATGCTTCGGAGCATGCGGCATCTCGGTCTTCGGCAGCGCCAGCGCCGTATTGACAGCCTCGACGATCGCGGCGCCTGAGGATGAGCGTTCCCAGCCCTTCGGCACGGTGCGAAGACGTCCGAGAGCTTCGGTATCCTTGGGCTGCTGCTGGGCGATCTCGTAGATCGCATCGTCCTTCAACACGCGCGAGCGCGGCACGTTGCGGCTGCGCGCCTCACGTTCGCGCCATGCGGCGACGAATTTCAGGATCGCCAACTCGCTCGGCTTCCTCAGACGCGACTTCAGACGAAGCCAGGCATCGTCGGGATGCAGGTCATAGGTCGACGCGCTCTCGAGGACCGCCATTTCCTCCGTCAGCCAGAGGGCACGGCCTTCACGTTCCAGCTGTTCTTTCAGAGACAGATAAACGTCGCGCAGATGGGTGACGTCGGCCAGCGCATAGTCGAGCTGCTTTTCCGACAGCGGCCGGCGGCTCCAGTCGGTAAAGCGCGACGACTTGTCGATCTGCACGCCCTTGATGCGGTTGACGAGCTGGTCGTAGGAGACGCTGTCGCCGAAGCCGCACACCATGGCTGCAACCTGCGTATCGAAGATCGGATGCGGCACGAGATTGCCGAGATGATGGATGATCTCGATATCCTGGCGCGCGGCATGAAACACCTTGGTGACCGCCGTATTCGCCATCAGCTCGAAGAAGGGCTTGAGGTCGAGCCCTTTTGCCAGCGGATCGACGAGAACTTCGACTGTCGGGCTCGCCATCTGGATCAGGCAGAGTTCCGGCCAGAAGGTCGTCTCTCTCAAGAACTCCGTATCGATGGTGATGAAGTCTGACTGAGCCAGCTTTTCGCAGGCTTCCTGAAGGGCAATTGTTGTTTCGATCATCGTCTCATTCACGTGCAGGTGGTCAACCTTCCTTTCCCTTCCCGCCGCAGATGTCAAGACAAACGGCCAGCCTTTCCCGGCAGCGGGCGGCTATTTCCTGTTGTTGCCGTCAGCGTCCCTGTCCTTGTCGCTAGCCCGGTCCGCAGGGTCTGCAAGCCGGTTGAAATAGGCGGACGTGCGCAGAAGGGACCGAAATCGCGAGTTGCGCTGCTGCGGCGGCACCGGTGCCCGCACCTGCATCCGGCGCAGCGTGTAGATCGCGAACCCGGCGAAGATGAAGGACGTGTAGAGGAAGAATGCGCGCGGGCCGTAGAATTCGAGAAGCGCCGCGGCAAGCAGCGGTCCGAACGTGGCGCCGACC
Source organism: Rhizobium sp. Leaf306 (assembly GCF_001423425.1). Lineage (GTDB taxonomy): Bacteria > Pseudomonadota > Alphaproteobacteria > Rhizobiales > Rhizobiaceae > Neorhizobium > Neorhizobium soli. The sequence goes on along the minus strand of NZ_LMNX01000001.1, from coordinate 176,568 downwards.
GACCAGAAGAACAGCAAGCCTGCCGCGATCACCGCGTGCTCGCCTGGTTTCGCGTGGTCGTTGCCATGCGCCGAGCAGAGCGAATAGAGCGGCATCGAAAAGGCGCCGAACAGGAAGACGCTGATGATATTGGCCGTCTCGTTGCTGCCCGCGCCGAACGACAGATAGGCGCCGGTGATGACGGACCCGATCGTCGTCCACAGGATGACGCGCCGCCGGTCGAGCTTGTCCGAATAGACGCCGAGCGGATATTGCAGTACCACGCCGCCGATGATGCCGGCACTCATGAAGGTCGCGATCGACGTGATACTCATGCCGATCTCCTTGGCGTAGATCGGCCCGATATTGCGAAAGGCCGCCATCGACAGACCGACCGCCACGACGCCGACCACAGCGAGCGGCGAAATGCGCCACACGGTTCTCAGATCGAATGAGATGGAGGCCGGTGGCGTCGGCCCCGACTTGTCGGCGATGGATATCGGCACAAGCGAAAGCGTCAGCGCGATGGCGATGATGTTGAAGATGACAGGTCCGTCGATGCCGAAGGTCGGGATCAGGTATTGCGCGATCGTGACCGAGCCGAGATCGACGAAACGGTAGATCGACAGCGTCCGCGCGCGGTTCTCGTTGGTCACCTGCGAGTTGATCCAGCTCTCGACGGTGGCAAACAGGCTGGCGATAGTGATGCCGATCAGGAAACGCATGGCGAACCAGAAGACGGGGTCGATGACCATTGATAGGGCGATCGAGGCGGACGCAGCGATTGCCGCCATGGCCGCAAAGGTGCGGATATGGCCGATCGAGCGCAGCAGCCTTGCCACATAGATGCAGCCGATCGCAAAGCCGACACTGTAGCCGGCACCGATCAGGCCGATGACCGACGGCGAAAAACCCTCGGCCGAACCGCGCAGCGCGATATAAGTGCCCTGGAGCCCGTTGCCGCCGATCAGGATCCCTGCGGTGATCAGAAGCGGTATCAGCGGGCGGATCTGGTTCATCGGATGCTTTCGGGCATGGTCGGCAGGCGCAGAGACTCAGCCAGCGCGCTGGCCGTATCGACCCATTCTGGTTATGACATCCTCCTATGCAACTCTAGCCGTAAAAGCGGGGGAAAGGGCTCGAGCGCCGCGGGAGACTGTGACAAGTCTTGACAAAGCAGGCCCACCATGCGCTTTTCCGGCCGATTTTCATGGGTTCGTACGGCTGTGCTTCGCGCGCCGATGAAGCCGCTTTCAGCATCAGTCCAGGATAAAAGACAATGCATCGTTACCGCAGCCACACCTGTGCAGCCCTCCGCAAGTCGGATGTCGGCTCCAATGTCCGTATCTCCGGCTGGGTTCATCGCGTCCGTGACCATGGCGGCGTTCTGTTCATCGACCTTCGCGACCATTATGGCATGACCCAGGTCGTTGCCGACCCGGACAGCCCGGCCTTCAAGTCGGCCGAAGTCGTGCGTGGCGAGTGGGTCATCCGCATCGACGGCACCGTCAAGGCGCGTTCCGACGAGACCGTCAACAAGACGATGGCGACCGGCGAGATCGAACTCTACGCACAGGAGATCGAAGTCCTGTCCGCTGCCAAGGAACTGCCGCTGCCGGTGTTCGGCGAGCCGGAATATCCGGAAGACGTGCGCCTCAAGTACCGCTTTCTCGATCTTCGCCGCGAAACGCTGCACAAGAACATCGTCAAGCGCACGCAGATCATCGCTGCCATGCGCCGCGAAATGGCTACCTGTGGCTTTACCGAATATTCGACACCGATCCTGACCGCATCGTCGCCCGAAGGCGCGCGCGACTTCCTGGTTCCAAGCCGTATCCATCCCGGCAAGTTCTTCGCGCTGCCGCAGGCGCCGCAGCAGTACAAGCAGCTGATGATGGTGGCGGGCTTTGACCGCTACTTCCAGATCGCACCGTGTTTCCGCGACGAAGACCCGCGTGCCGACCGCCTGCCAGGCGAATTCTACCAGCTCGACCTGGAAATGAGCTTCGTTACCCAGGAAGAAGTCTGGGAGACGATGGAGCCGGTCATGCGCGGCATCTTCGAGGAGTTTGCCGAAGGCAAGCCGGTCACCAAGGAATTCCCGCGGATTCCTTACGACGTCGCGCTGCGCAAATACGGCTCCGACAAGCCGGACCTGCGCAACCCGATCGAGATGGAAGCCGTCACCGAGCATTTCGCCGGCTCCGGCTTCAAAGTGTTCGCAAACATGATCGCGTCCAACCCGAAGGTCGAAGTCTGGGCGATCCCGGCCAAGACCGGCGGCTCAAGAGCGTTCTGCGACCGTATGAACGCCTGGGCGCAGGGCCAGGGCCAGCCGGGTCTCGGCTACATCTTCTGGAAGGAAGAAGACGGCAAGATCGCGGGCTCCGGTCCGCTCGCCAAGAACATCGGCGAGGAGCGCACCGAAGCCGTTCGCACCCAGCTTGGCCTCGAAGCGGGCGATGCCTGCTTCTTCGTCGCTGGCGATCCGGACAAGTTCTACAAGTTTGCCGGCGAAGCCCGTAACCGCGCTGCCGACGAGCTGAACCTTTCCGACAAGAAGCAGTTCGCCCTGTGCTGGATCGTCGACTTCCCGTTCTTCGAATACAACGAGGAAGACAAGAAGATCGACTTCGCCCACAACCCGTTCTCGATGCCGCAGGGCGGTCTCGACGCGCTGGAAAACCAGGATCCGCTGACGATCAAGGCCTACCAGTACGACATGGTTTGCAACGGCTTCGAAATCGCCTCTGGCTCGATCCGTAACCAGCTGCCGGAAGTCATGGTCAAGGCGTTCGAAATGGTCGGCCTTTCGCAGCAGGACGTGGAAGATCGCTTCGGTGGCCTCTACCGCGCATTCCAGTACGGCGCACCGCCGCATGGCGGCATGGCAGCCGGTGTCGACCGCGTCGTCATGCTTCTGACCGGTGCCAAGAACCTGCGCGAGATCACACTGTTCCCGATGAACCAGCAGGCTCAGGACCTTCTGATGGGAGCGCCTTCGGAAGCGAGCCCCGCGCAGCTGCGCGAACTGGCGATCCGCCCGATTCCGCCGGTCAAGAAGGACTGATCTTCGGTTCTATTTCTGTGACGAGATTGCAAAGCCCGGCGCTCGAAAGACGCCGGGCTTTCCCGTTTCAGAAGGGCAGGGCTTGGTTGCAGTGCAGCGATCAGACCTTGGTCGGACGGAACCATCGCCGCGTACTTCGAGTTGTAGAGGCAGAATAAACAAATGGAGTAAGACTATGCGCAAGATCGTACTGACCGCTTCGGCGGCATTCATGGCGCTTTCGAGTGCAGCCTTCGCCCAGACGACGATCATCACGCAGGAACCAGCAATGGCACCCGCAACGGTTGTCATGCCAGGCGAAGTCCGCACCTACGTGATGGAGCAGCCGGTTGAATCCGAGCCGTACGATGGCGACGTTCTGGTCGGCCGCGTGCTGCCGGAAGCTGTCCAGGTTCGTCCTGTGCAGGGATATGACTCCTACGGTTACACGGTCGTGAACGATCGCCGCGTCATCGTCGACCCGCAGACGCGCACGGTTATTCAGGTCCTGGAATAGGACCTGTCCGATTTCGGATAGTATTTGAGAGACCGGGGCTGCCACCGCAGCTCCGGTCTTTTTGCGTCGGAGCTTTTAGTCCGTATCGCTTCGGAGCCGCTACCGTCGCCGTCTCGCAGATATTACCGTACCACGCTTGGCATCTGCAATTCTCTCCGCTATAGGTCGCCCATCACAAGGACTCAGGTGAAACTCCCGAGTGGCTCTTCCGGCCGCCGATCCGCCGGACAACGCAAAGCATCAGCCGTCTTTCTCACCCTGGAGGATACCTCCCGGCGGATGCGCTTTATTTGCGAAGTTTCCAATACATGACACAGTCAATTTCCGCCTATCGGCGCGAATGGTTTTCGAACATTCGCGGCGATCTCCTTGCCGGCATCGTCGTTGCGCTCGCGCTCATCCCCGAAGCTGTCGGTTTTTCCATCATTGCCGGCGTTGATCCAAAGGTCGGCCTGTTCGCCTCGGTCGCCATTGCCTGCACCACCGCGATCACCGGTGGCCGCCCGGCCATGATTTCGGCCGCCACAGCTGCCACTGCGGTGCTGATGGGGCCCCTTGTACGCGATCACGGCATCCAGTACCTGTTTGCCGCAACCATCCTGATGGGCATCCTGCAGATCTTCGCCGGCATGCTGAAACTCGGTCGCCTGATGCGGTTCGTGTCGAAATCGGTCATGACCGGCTTCGTCAACTCACTGGCGATCCTGATTTTTTTGGCTCAGCTTCCGCAGCTCATCAACGTTCCCGAAGTAACCTACCTGCTCATCGCATTGGCGCTCGGCATCATCTATCTGTTTCCCTATGTAACAAAAGCCATTCCGTCACCCCTTGTGGCGATCGCTGCCGTTACCATTCTGGCGCTCTCCTTCGGCATAGAGGTTCCGACCGTTGCCGATCTCGGCGCGATGCCGACGGCGCTTCCGGACTTCCTGTTGCCCGATGTGCCACTGACCCTCGAGACGCTGCGGATCATCTTTCCGTATTCGCTGGCACTCGCAGCCGTCGGTCTTCTGGAATCGCTGCTGACCGCACAGATCGTCGACGAAATGACAGACACGACCAGCAGCAAGACAAAAGAATGTTTCGGTCAGGGCAGCGGCAACATCGTTGCAGCCCTGTTCGGCGGCATGGGCGGCTGCGCCATGATCGGCCAATCGGTGATCAACGTCACGTCAGGCGGGCGAGGCCGGCTTTCGACCTTTGCCTCCGGCATATACCTGCTGATCCTGCTTCTGGTGCTGGATGATATCCTGCGCATTGTGCCGGTTGCAGCACTCGTGGCCGTCATGATCATGGTGGCGATCGGCACGTTCTCTTGGAAGTCGGTCATCGATCTCAAGCGGCATCCCGGTACATCCTCGATCGTCATGCTCTCGACCGTCGCGGTTGTTCTGGCAACGCACGATCTGTCGAAGGGCGTCATCGTCGGCGTGCTTCTGTCGGGTGTGTTCTTTGCGGGCAAGGTGGCCAGGATGGTGCGCGTGTCCTCCAGCCTTTCCGAAGAAGGCAAGGCAAGAACCTATGCGGTTGAAGGACAGGTCTTCTTCGCCTCGGCAGACGCTCTCGTTGATGCCTTCGATTTCGCCGAAAGCCTGGAGCGCGTCACGATCGACGTTCGCCGTGCGCACCTCTGGGATATCTCGGCCATCGGGGCACTCGACCGTGCGGTGATGAAATTCCGTAGTCGCGGCATCGCCGTCGAGGTGATCGGTGCCAACGAGGCAAGCGCCTCGATGATCGACCGGTTCGCGCTGCACGACAAGGAACACGCGGCCCTTTCGGCAACCCCCGGACACTGAAGCGGCGCACCTATCCTGAACAAAACAAAGCCCCGGCAATCGCTTGCCGGGGCTTTTTCATTCATTCCGTAGAGGGAATCGATCAGTCGTTCGCGGAGACCTTGACGCCCAGCACGTTCGGCAGCGTGTTCGGTGCGCCCATTGCCGCGCCCATGATCATCGGGAACGGAACAGGGTTTGCCGGCTCTGCCGTGATCGTCAGGTTCTCGGGCTTGTCGAGATAGGTGTTGACGGCCTGGCTCAGCATGTTCTGCAGTTCCGGAATGTTATACTGCGACAGCACGATCGGCGTCATCGCCTTGATCATCTGTGCCATCTGCGGGCCGTTCGAACCCTGCTTCTTGCCGGCATAATCCAGCGCCTTCGCCGTCACGCCGTCATCCTCGAAGCGGATCTGGGCGGCGTTGAACGTGAGCCGCTGCATCAGGCCGAGCATGGCAAGGTTTGCCGCCTGCTGCGCTTCCTGCTTGTTCGGGTTGGCTTCCAGCGCCTTTGCGGTTTCCTGCGCGGACTTCAGGAAGTCGATCGTATAGCCGGAAAAGCTGAAGGACAGGTCGAGGCGGCCAACCTTGTCGAAGTCGATCGCATATTCCTCGACGGCGACAGTACCGTCGTTCTGCGTCCATGTGCCGTTGAGGTTGATGCTGCCATCCAGAGTGTTGACGCCAAGCGCCTGGATTGCCTCGCGCGACTGCGGATCGTCGATGATGCTGAGATCCGCCTTGATTTCGTTCAGCGCCATATCGAAGTCGATACCGGAATTGTCGTCGGCAACCTCCGTCGTGACGCTGCTCGGGCCGACTGTGAGAACGGTCTTGCCGCCGACTGCGACGGTCGTGGCGCCGGTCTTGGCTTCCTCGTAGAGCAGGAGCGACTCGATTGTGTTCTTCGTGGCGTCCGCCGGTACCGTGACGCCGCTCATCGTGATGTCGGACGCGCTGATGGTGGTGGCTTCATGCGAAACGTTGATGTTGGGGAAGGTCACCTTGTCGATCGTGTAGCCACCCTCGGCTTCTTCGACGCCATCCATCGTCACAGTGCCGATCGGCATCTTCTGCGGAGCCCCTGAGGGATTGTAGGTTGCGCCTGTCAGCGTCACCTTCGACCCGTCGACGGCAACCGACTGAGCTTCGAGCGCGCCGCCCTGGATGACGAGCGCGGCGTTGATCTTCTTCAGAAGATCGTTGCCGTCGAGAGCCAAGGCCGGCCCGGCAAACACCGACAGCGCTGTGGCGGCGGCAAGCAGGCGCGCCGTGGTGGAAAAGTGGGTCATAGGTCCTCCTGGCGGGCGGCACGGCCCGGGATCAATTACAGTCTGGCTGAGGCAAGAGTTAAGGCGGACGGTGCAAAACGTCCATGCCGTAGTGTCCATTCGCTTCGGCATAATTGCGGCAGCGTAAATGTTTGTCGCCAAACAGTGAAAACTTGTGTCATCGGCCCGATCATCCACAGGGCGTTTGGATAGGTTTCTTGCCGGGAATCAGGGATTTCTATAGTCAAGTGCCATGGGAAAAATTGTAACTCCACCTGGCGACGGCTCGGGAGACGGCGGCGGCGACCACATTCAGGCGGTTGACCTGAAGGCAGCGCTCGAAGAGCGCTATCTTGCCTACGCTCTTTCCACGATCATGCACCGTGCTCTGCCTGATGTGCGCGACGGTCTGAAACCCGTCCATCGCCGTATCGTCTACGCGATGAACGAGATGGGCCTTCGCCCCAACTCGGCCTTCCGCAAATGCGCGAAGATCGTCGGTGAAGTGATGGGTAACTACCATCCGCACGGCGACCAATCGATCTACGATGCGCTTGCCCGTCTCGCGCAGGATTTCTCGCAGCGCTATCCGCTGGTCAACGGCCAGGGCAATTTCGGCAATATCGACGGCGATAGCCCCGCCGCGATGCGTTACACCGAATCGAAGATGACTGCCGTTGCCGAACTGCTGCTGCAGGGAATCGGCGAGGATGCGGTCGACTTTCGCGATACCTATGACGAGAGCAACTCCGAACCGACGGTTCTGCCCGGTGCCTTCCCGAACCTGCTGGCCAACGGCGCCTCCGGGATCGCGGTCGGCATGGCGACGTCGATCCCGTCGCACAATGCCCATGAAGTCTGCGACGCGGCGCTGCATCTCATCGCCCATCCGGATGCCAGCGTCGAAAAGCTGCTCGAGTTCATGCCGGGTCCGGATCTTCCGACCGGCGGCATCATCATCGATAACCGCGAGTCGATCCTCGAGAGCTACAAGACAGGTCGCGGCGGCTTCCGCGTCCGCGCCAAGTGGGAGATCGAGGATCTCGGCCGCGGCGGCTATCAGATCGTCGTCACCGAAATTCCCTACCAGGTGCAGAAGTCGCGCCTGATCGAAAAGATCGCCGAACTGCTGATTGCCCGCAGGCTGCCGCTGCTCGACGACATCCGCGACGAATCCGCCGAAGACGTCCGCATCATCATCGTGCCGAAGAACCGCACGGTCGATGCGACGCTGCTGATGGAATCGATGTTCAAGCTGACCGAGCTTGAAAACCGCATTCCGCTCAACATGAACTTGCTCTCGATGGGGCGCGTGCCGCGGGTGATGGCGCTGAACGAGGTGCTGCTTGAATGGCTGGCGCATCGCAAGGACGTGCTGGTTCGCCGCTCCCGCTACCGTCTGGCAGCCATCGACCGGCGGCTGGAAATCCTCGGCGGCCTGCTGATAGCCTATCTCAATATCGACGAGGTGATCCGCATCATCCGCGAGGAGGACGAGCCGAAGCCTGTCATGGTGGCGCGCTGGTCTCTGACCGACCTGCAGGTGGAATCGATCCTCAACATGCGGCTGCGCAATTTGCGCAAGCTCGAAGAGTTCGAGATCCGCACCGAACACGATAGTCTGACCAAGGAAAAGGGCGAGATCGAAGCGCTTCTCGCCTCCGACGAACAGCAGTGGAAGACCGTCGCCTGGGAGATCCAGGAAGTCAAGAAACAGTATGCCAAGGCGACCGAGCTCGGCCGCCGGCGCACCCAGTTCGCCAATGCGCCGGAAGCCAATCTGGAAGCAATCCAACAGGCGATGATCGAAAAGGAACCGATCACCGTCGTGATTTCGCAGAAGGGCTGGATCCGCGCCTTGAAGGGGCACGTGACCGATACGTCGGGCCTCGTCTTCAAGGAAGGAGACGGACCGAAGATCGCGTTCACGGCGCAGACGACCGACAAGCTGCTGCTGGTGACAACAGGCGGCAAGGCCTACACGCTCGGCGCCGATAAGCTGCCGGGCGGCCGCGGCCATGGCGAGCCGATCCGCATCATCGTCGACATGGAGAACGACCAGGACATCCTGACCGCCTTCGTCCACGACGCAAGCCGCAAGATGGTGATCGCATCGACAGCGGGCTATGGCTTTGTCATTGCCGAAAGCGAGATGGTGGCCAATACCCGCAAGGGCAAGCAAGTCATGAACGTCTCGATGCCGGACGAGGCAAAGCTGGTCGTTCAGGTCAAGGGTGATCACGTCGCTATCGTCGGCGAGAACCGCAAGATGCTGGTCTTCCCGCTCGACCAGTTGCCGGAAATGACACGCGGCAAGGGCGTGCGCCTGCAGCGCTACAAGGACGGCGGCATCTCCGACATCAAGTGTTTCGCAATCGATGCCGGGCTTGCCTGGGAAGATAGCGCCGGACGCGCCTTCAACCGCAACAAGGATGAGCTTCTCGAATGGATGGGTGACCGCGCCTCCGCCGGCCGCACCGTTCCGAAGGGCTTTCCACGAAGCGGCAAGTTCGCCGGCTGATCAGGCCTTTGGATTGAGACGGTTCGCCCTGATGGGCGGACCGGTTCAGGGGTAGGGGACCGTGTGATCGCGAAGGAACCGCGCTGCACCATCCTCGTCGATCTCGCCGGCTGCGACGGAGAGGATGAATTGGTAGAGCGTGGCGTCATCGGTATCGATGGCATACCCGTTGTCCATCAGGAAGACACCGGCTGAGACGATCGCGATCCGCTTGTTTCCGTCGATGAAAGCATTGTTCATTGCAAGAACGTAAAGATACGCTACCGCCAGCTCGATGAGGTCTGTCGATCCATATGCAACCTTGTTGACGGCAAGCATCAGCGCAGATTCCAGCGCGCTCTCATCGCGCAAACCATAAGCCCCACCGAATCTTTCGATCTGGCGCAGGTGGAGGCGTTCAACCAGCGCTCGTGAAAGAAATTGGATGGCCATCACTCGGCCAGCTTCTTGAGGGCAACCTTGTATCTGTCCATGAAGCGCTCCGCATGCTCTAGCTGACGGTTGAAATCGTCATCGAGCGGCTTCAAGACCAGCTTCCCTGCTTCTTCGCTAAGATCGATATTATCTCCCGCGCGCAACCCCATCCGCTCCAGAATCTCCTTCGGGATGATGATGCCTTCGGAATTGCCGATCTTGCGGATGGTGGTCTTCATGCGCGTATCCTCGTGTTGCAACGCGAGTTACAACATGAGGATGGCCGATTTGCAATGCCGTCGGGAGAGGGGGCGTCAGACGTCGCGCGCCGGATCGGCAAGTTCCCATCCGCGGGCCGTCAGGTGTTCCTGAGGCTGGTAGCGGGTCTTGTAGCCCATCTTGGGCGAGCCCTTCACCCAGTAGCCGAGATAGACATGCGGCAGGCCGAGCGTCTTCGTGCGGTTGATATGGTCGAGGATCATGAAGGTGCCGAGAGAGCGCTTTTCGAGATCGGGGTTGAAGAAGGAATAGACCATCGACAGCCCGTCGCTCATCATGTCGGTCAGCGCCACGGCGAGCAATTCGCCCCTCGGCGTGCCGGCGATACCGTCTCCCGGCTCGCGGCGGCGGTATTCGATGACGCGGGTGTTGACGTGCGAATCCTCGACCATGATCGCGTAGTCGAGGGCGGACATGTCCGACATCCCGCCGCGCTGGTGACGGCTGTCGAGATACCTTCGGAACAGGGAGAACTGTTCGGTCGACGGCTGCGCTGGACCAAGGGTCGCAATGATGTCGCTGTTGGTCGCGAGAACGCGCCTCATGGATTTCGCCGGCTGGAAGTCGCCTGCAAGGATTCGTACGGAAACGCAGGCACGGCACGCTTCGCAGGCTGGCCGGTAGGCTATGTTCTGGGACCGTCGAAACCCGCCTTGGGTCAATAGGTCGTTCATCTCCGCCGCGCGGGGACCGACGAGATGCGTGAACACCTTGCGTTCCATTTCACCCGATAGATACGGACAAATCGCCGGTGCCGTCAGGTAGAACTGAGGTGATGGCGTTGTCTGTGTGTTCATGGAGGTGCAGCCCGGTCCGTCGTCTTGCTCGTGGCGCTACTGATCCTAGCATGGCGCATAACGCGGAAACGTCAACTGGCGCATTTGCCGGTTGACGCATCCCTAGATCACTGTTGCGGTCTTACGACCTGCGGACGACGACGGTGCCGAGGAGGAGATCGTGAACCAGCCGCGAGCGCTCGATAAACAGCCCGGCCAGGAGCACCAGCGGCGTCAGTACCGAATTGATCACCCAGAACAGTACCGTGTGAACCATGGCAGTCAGGAAATCCATCCGGCGCCCGTCGACCCGTGTCATGGCAAGCCCCATGGCGCGCATGCCCGGAGATCCCTGGCTGGCGCCACCGAGCGTCAGGCCGAAATAGAGGAGGGCGACGATGAAGAACAACGCGGGATAGAGCATGAAGCCAAGCCCGAGCGTCAGAATTCCCAAGAAGAACACGATCACCGCTGCAGGGATGCACAGCAGAAGAACGAACAGGTAATCGATGACAAAGGCGAAGATCCGGCGTGACAGAACGCCGCTATAGGCGCGCCAATTGTCCGGTGCGGCATAGGTCGGGTTCGGTTCGAAGCTCATTCGCGTGGTTCTCCAGTTGTACCAAACCCGATATAAGAGGTGGCAAGCCCAACAGCAAGGTTTGCCACCATAGGCTTTAAACCCGGCCGAGTTTCTTCGCGGCCTCGATCGCAAAGTAGGTCAGGATGCCGTCGCAGCCGGCGCGCTTGAAGCAGAGCAGCGTCTCCATCATGATCCGGTCGCCGTCGATCCAGCCGTTCATCGCCGCCGCCTTGATCTGCGAATATTCGCCGGAGACCTGATAGGCGTAGGTCGGCAGGCCGAAAGCTTCCTTCACGCGCCAACAGATATCGAGATAGGCGATACCCGGCTTGACCATCAGCATGTCGGCGCCTTCTTCCACGTCGAGTGCCGCGTCGCGCATCGCTTCGGTGCCGTTGGCGGGCGAGATGTAATAGGCGTTCTTGTCGCCCTTCAGGAGCCCGCTCGTATTGATCGCCTCACGGTACGGACCGTAAAATCCCGAGGAGAACTTTGTCGCATAGGACATGATGCCGACATCCTGGTGACCGGCAGCGTCGAGCCCGCGGCGGATGGCGCCGATGCGACCGTCCATCATCTCGGACGGCGCGATGATGTCGGCACCTGCATCCGCCTGCAGGACCGCCGCCTTGATCACCTGATCAACCGTCTCGTCGTTGACGATGATGCCCTCACGCAGGATGCCGTCATGGCCATGGCTGGTGAATGGATCGAGCGCCACGTCGGTGATGACGCCGATATTGGGCACCGCTTTCTTCGCGGCGATGGTGAACTGGTTGATGAGGTTGTTCGGATCGAGGATCGCTGATCCCGTCTCATCGCGCAGGTTCATCTCGATGTCGGGGAAGGGCGCAACAGCTGGAATGCCGAGATCGGCCGCTTCCCGTATGGCTTCCACCGCCTTGTCGACGCTCATCCGGTTGACCCCGGGCATCGACTTGATCGGATCGACGATGCCGGTGCCGGGCACGATGAAGATCGGCCAGATCAGGTCGTCCACGGTCAGCCGGTTCTCCTGCACCATGCGTCGCGTCCAGTCTGCCTTGCGGTTGCGCCGCATGCGGCGATGACCGGTGACGTGGTCGACGAGGTGGGTCTTGTCCATGACGGATACTCCGTTCTTATTGCTCGCTGCTGACGAGAGCGTTTCCTGGCTGGATTGAAACATTCTGCCGGAGCAGGCTTGTGTCAGGTCAAACGCTCTAACACGCGAGAAACTGTTTATGAATGGGGCTTACTGCGCATTGCTGCCATGCGGCCTGCTGGCGGCTCGCGACGTCTCCCGATATGATCGAAGGCATGGAATCTGATTCACCCACGGTACCCAAGCGCACGCTGACGGAAATCCTTTTCGTCGTCTTCCTCAGGATTATCGCGGTTGCCTGCCTATGGTTCGGCATCCAGTACTGGGCGATGCTGGTCGGCTATTCGCTGCACGGCATGGCGCGCTTCGATCTTCTGGCGCCGCCATGGAAAGTGGCGGCGGCCTCGCTTGCCGTTCTGTTTCCGGTTGCCTCGCTCGGTTTGTGGCTCACCGTGTCCTGGGGCGCGGTGCTCTGGACTATCGCAGCGTTCTCGCAGGTGCTGATGTATCTCGTCTGGCCAGAAATCTTCGGACGGAACACTCTTGTGCCCATCCTGCACGGCCTCGTGGCCGCCATTTACGGCGTGTTTCGGCTCTCTTTATGGCTGGAAGAGCGGCGCAAGGCGGAGCGGGTAAGGATTGATTCACCTTGACCCTAAAGCTTTGGCGCCTTTATTTGGCCTGAAATTTCGACCTAACCCATTGATTTCAATAGGGCGGAAATAAGGGTGAGGGGGAGGCAGCTAGACTGCTGACGATTGGAAAAACTTCTGCAAGATTTTGTTAACCCTTTGTTTTAAGTCGAATTTTATGCGCTTTCGTTAGTGTCTGTCTCAAGGCGGGAATAAACAAACACACCGCCAAGCAAAACAGTGAGGCAGTCATGATGAACACGAAAATGAAGCCGCAGGCACCGGTCGCAGCAGACATCAACGAAGACCCGATCCGTTCGCTTTATATGGAATCGCTCCACCTGGTCGAGCGTCTTCACCGCCGCCTGCTCGACGTCATCAAGGACGAGTTCGACCGCCAGGGTCGCGACGACGTAAACGCCATCCAGGCACTTCTCCTCTTCAACATCGGCAACTCGGAACTCACTGCCGGTGAACTGCGCTCGCGCGGTTACTATCTCGGCTCCAACGTTTCCTACAACGTCAAGAAGCTGGTCGACCTCGGTTTCATCAACCACCAGCGTTCGCGCATCGACCGCCGCTCGGTCCGCATCAGCCTGACCAAGGAAGGCCAGGAAGTCGCAGAAACCGTCGCCAAGCTCTATGATCGCCACGTTGGCTCGATCGAAAAAGTCGGCGGCATCGGCGAAGGCGAGTTCTCGCAGATGAACAAGCTTCTGCAGCGCCTCGACCGCTTCTGGAACGACAGCATCGCTTACCGCATGTAATATCTGCCATCGCCGCGCCGCGCTCCTGAACCACCGGAGGCGCGACGGCGGCACGGCAAAGACAACTGTCGGCGCCTGCATTTCCTCCAGTCATGCAGTGGCACGACACACATATCGGGCGGAGCGTAGCAATACGCTCCGCCGATCCCGTTTCAGAGCTCCAGATGTCCTCTGTCATGGTCGCCTGATGCAGGCTCTTTCAGAACACCGGAACGCAGCGTTCTCTCGCTCCACAGCGCACTCCCAACCTCCCGAAATGGCTTCGAGTTCGCGCCTGCCACATTTCCCGTTGAGTATCTCGAAGGAGGCCGAAAAGTCACGCTTTCACACGGCTTTGTGACGCTGCGGCAACTGACACGAATTGGCCATATTGCTATGGGACCGCCATGCTTGAACAGGTTCGGGAAACTCGTGCTACTCCAGATGGCCCCCCGAGCATTTCCAGCAGCCCAGCCGCGGAATTTTGCGCGTTTATTAACCATATCCCTGTAGCGCTTTTGTTTTGAAGCCTCTGGGACCAGATGGACAGGATGATGTCGAAAAAGATCGGATCGGAATTGCTTTCCCGCCGCGCCATGTTGCGTTCGGCCGTCTCCGTGGGTGCCGCCGTTCTGGCCGCGCCGGCTTTGGCGCAGTCGACGCTCGATGGCATCATGACCGCGCCTCGTCGTGGCAACTGGGATGACCAGTTCGATGCGCGTGGTTCGCGCTCGGCCGTCGGTGTCGTCTCCAACAATCCGATCCTTGGTTCCGAAGGCCCGGCAAACATCCAGCAGGCAATTGCCTTCTATCAGCAGATCGTTTCTGCAGGTGGCTGGCCAGATGTCAATTCGTCCGTGCGCCTGCAGCTCGGCGTCGTTGATCCGTCGGTGCAGAACCTGCGCCGTCGCCTTATGATCGCCGGTGATCTCGATCAGTCCGCAGGCATGTCCAGCTCGTTCGACAGCAATGTCGACGGTGCCGTCAAGCGCTTCCAGGCCCGTCACGGCCTGCCGGCAGATGGCGTGCTTGGCGAATTCAGCGTCAAAGCGATGAACGTTCCGGCCCAGACACGTCTGATGCAGCTCGAAACCAACCGGGTCCGTCTGCAGTCGATGTCCGGTGATCTCGGTTCGCGTTACGTCATGGTCAACATCCCGGCGGCCTATGTTGAAGCGGTCGAGAACGATCGCGTGGCGCTGCGCACCAATGCGGTCGTCGGCCGTATCGACCGCCCGACCCATGCGATCAATTCGAAGATCTACGAAGTCATCCTCAATCCTTACTGGACCGCACCGCGCTCGATTGTCGAAAAGGACATCGTGCCGTTGATGCGCAAGGACCCGACCTACCTGACGCGCAACAACATCCGTCTGATCGACGGTCGTGGCCAGGAAGTGTCGCCAGAAACCGTGGATTGGAATGCCCCCAAGGCGCCGAACTTCATGTTCCGCCAGGATCCGGGCAAGATCAACGCGATGTCCTCGACGAAGATCAACTTCCACAACCCGAACAACGAATACATGCACGACACGCCCCAGCAGGGCCTGTTCAACAAGCTGATGCGCTTTGAGTCCTCGGGCTGCATGCGTATCCAGAACGTGCGCGATCTCGTGACCTGGCTGCTGCGTGACACGCCCGGCTGGTCGCGTCAGGAAATCGAACGGGTTATCGCTGCTCGCCAGAACAACCCGATCAAGCTCAGCCAGGAAGTTCCGGTCTATATCGTCTATGTCACGGCATGGTCGGCAAAGGACCAGGTCGTCCAGTTCCGCGACGACATCTACCAGCGCGACGGCAACCAGGAACTGGCTCTGCAGACCACGACCGGCGTGGAGCGTGCCTCCGGTGCGATCACCGAACAGGATCTCCTGCCGCAATAAGCAGGACGTCGCTGACGAACGACCAATTCGATTGAAAGGCCGCATCGCCCAAAAGGGTGGTGCGGCCTTTTGCCGTTGTCTCGAAACGGAGTTGGACGCGCAAATGTCGCTCCGTGTATTGCCCTGATCGGAAGGGAAGGCTAAGACGCGTCACATCGCCTGCCACCCTTCGAGGAGCCTCGCACATGTCCAATACCGAAGCATTCTTCTCCCGCCCGCTGGCCGAATCCGATCCGGATATTTTCGGCGCGATCGAGAAGGAACTTGGCCGTCAGCGCCATGAGATCGAACTGATCGCCTCGGAAAACATCGTGTCGCGCGCCGTGCTCGAAGCCCAGGGCTCGATCATGACCAACAAGTATGCCGAAGGCTATCCGGGCAAGCGCTACTACGGCGGCTGCCAGTTCGTCGACATCGCCGAAGAACTTGCCATCGAACGCGCTAAGAAGCTGTTCGGCGTCAACTTCGCCAACGTCCAGCCCAATTCCGGTTCGCAGATGAACCAGGCCGTGTTCCTGGCGCTGCTGCAGCCGGGTGACACGTTCATGGGCCTCGATCTCAACTCGGGGGGGCACCTGACCCACGGCTCGCCGGTCAACATGTCCGGCAAGTGGTTCAACGTTGTGTCCTACGGCGTTCGTGAAGGCGACAACCTTCTCGATATGGATGCCGTGGCTGAGAAGGCCCGCACGACCAAGCCGAAGCTGATCATTGCCGGCGGCACGGCCTATTCCCGCACCTGGGACTGGAAGCGTTTCCGCGAGATCGCCGACGAAGTCGGCGCCTATCTCATGGTCGACATGGCGCATATCGCCGGTCTCGTTGCCGGCAACCAGCATCCGTCGCCGTTCCCGCACTGCCATGTCGCGACCACCACGACCCACAAGTCGCTCCGCGGACCGCGCGGCGGCATGATCCTCACCAATGACGAGGATCTGGCGAAGAAATTCAACTCGGCTGTCTTCCCTGGCCTGCAGGGCGGCCCGCTGATGCATGTCATTGCCGCAAAGGCGGTGGCCTTCGGCGAAGCGCTGCAGCCTGAATTCCAGGATTACGCGGCTCAGATCGTCAAGAACGCCAAGGCCCTGTCGGAAACGCTGGTGGCAGGCGGTCTCGACATCGTCTCCGGCGGCACCGACAACCACCTGATGCTGGTCGATCTGCGCAAGAAGAACGCGACCGGAAAGCGGGCCGAAGCAGCGCTTGGCCGCGGCTATATCACCTGCAACAAGAACGGCATTCCGTTCGATCCTGAAAAGCCATTCGTCACGTCCGGTATCCGTCTCGGCACGCCGGCCGGAACGACGCGCGGCTTCAAGGAAGCCGAGTTCACCGAAATCGGCAACCTGATCGTCGAACTGCTTGACGGCCTGAAGACGGCCAATTCGGACGAGGGCAATGCGGTGGTGGAAGCGGGTGTCCGCGAAAAGGTGATGACGCTCACCAATCGCTTCCCGATGTACCCGTACCTCTAAGGAAACACGATGCGCTGCCCCTATTGCGGTTCGGAGGATACCCAGGTCAAGGACTCGCGTCCGGCCGAGGATTTCACCTCTATAAGGCGGCGGCGCATTTGCCCTGACTGCGGCGGTCGCTTCACGACATTCGAGCGCGTGCAGTTGCGCGAGCTGCTGGTGTCGAAGAAGACCGGCCGCAAGGTACCGTTCGACCGCAACAAGCTGGTGCGGTCGTTCCAGATTGCGCTGCGCAAGCGGCCGGTCGATCCCGACCGCATCGAGCGCGCCGTCTCCGGCATCGTCCGGCGCCTCGAAAGCTCGGGCGAGAGCGAAATCTCCTCCGAAGAGATCGGCCTGCAGGTGCTCGAATCGCTGAAAAGCCTCGATGACGTTGCCTTCGTGCGCTACGCATCCGTCTATCGCGACTTCTCCCATGCGGAGGACTTCGAGAAAGTGATATCCGAGATCAACGCCAAGATTGCCCGCGATCCCGGGCTGGAGTCCTGACGCCATGTCGGAGGCCGACGACCAGAGGTTCATGGCCGCAGCGCTGAGGCTTTCGCGCTGGCATGAAGGCCAGACCATGACCAATCCATCGGTCGGCTGCGTGCTCGTCAGGGATGGTGCCATTGTTGGTGCAGCGGTTACGGCCCGCGATGGCCGACCACATGCGGAAGCCCGCGCGCTCGCCGTTGCCGGCGAGAAGGCGAGGGGGGCGACCGCCTATGTGACGCTGGAACCTTGCGCCCATCACGGCAAGACCCCGCCCTGCGCCAATGCGCTCGTGGCGGCCGGTGTTTCCCGCGTTGTCGTCAGCGTCGCCGATCCCGATCCGCGCGTCTCCGGTCAGGGATTGAAGATCCTGCACGATGCCGGCATCGCGACCGAGCTTGGCCTCATGGAAGATGACGGCAAGCGCGCGCTCGCCGGTTATCTCTCCCGCCAGATCCGTCACCGCCCTTTCGTCACGCTCAAGCTAGCCGTCTCGGCCGACGGCATGCTGGGACGCCGTGGCGAGGAAGTACTGATCACCGGGCCGCTCGCCCGTGCCCAGGTGCATGTCATGCGCGCCGAAAGCGATGCGATCCTGGTTGGTATGGGAACCGTCCGTTCCGACGATCCGCAACTGACGGTCCGGCTTCCCGAGATGAGCGACAGATCGCCCGTCCGCATTATTCTAGATCGCCGTCTCGAACTGCCGCTCGACAGCCTTCTGGTGAAGTCTGCCCGCGACGTGCCTGTGATCGTCGCCTGCGTGCCGGTCTCGCAAGAGGCCGAAAAGCGCGAGAAACTTCTGGCCGCAGGTGTCGATGTGATCGAGGCAGGCGATCTCGCAGCACTTCTCGACCAGTTGGCGACACGCGGAATTTCCCTTCTATTCGTCGAAGGCGGCGCAACGGTTGGCAAGGCCTTTCTGGATGCCGGCCTCGTCGATCGGATCGTGCTGTCGCAGGGGCCGACGATGGTGGGCGAGGGCGGTCTTGAATCGCCTCTGTCGCCATCCGATATGCCGGAGGGTTTCCAGCTGGTTCGTGAGGATACGTTCGGTCCCGACCGTTCCTACGATTTCCAGAAAATCGAGCAGTCATAGAGGTCGTCGATGTTTACCGGAATTGTCACCGATGTCGGAACCGTAGCGGCGACGACCCCGATGGACGAGGGCGTCAAGCTCCGCATCGCCACCAGCTACGATCCGAAGACGATCGCGATGGGCGCGTCGATCGCCCATGGCGGCGTTTGCCTGACCGTGACCAACTTGCCGGACGATGGCAGCAATGAGCGCTGGTTCGAGGTGGAAGCCTGGGAAGAAGCGCTGCGGCTGACGACGATCGCCGACTGGACATCCGGTACCCGCGTCAATCTGGAGCGGGCGCTGAAGATCGGCGACGAACTGGGCGGCCACATCGTCTCCGGCCATGTCGACGGCAAGGCGGAGATCCTGTCCGTGACCTCCGAAGGCGAAGCAGTCCGCATTCGCCTTCGGGCGCCGGAAAGTCTCGCCCGCTTCGTCGCGCCGAAGGGTTCGGTTGCGCTCGATGGCACATCGCTCACCGTCAACGCTGTCGATAACACCGATTTCGACGTGCTGCTGATCAGGCACACGCTGGGCGTCACCACATGGGGCGATCGCCAGGCCGGCGATTTCGTCAATTTCGAAGTCGATACGATGGCCCGCTACGCAGCAAGGCTGGCGCAGTTCCCGACGGGCTGAGGTCGATCCGACGACAAGCGGATACAGGCGCCAGCGGGCAAGCTGCGCTCCTCCTGTTCCGCCCCGATGACGTTGCACAATAGGTATTCGCGCCCTGCAACGCAACGTTCAGCGAAAACCACTTGCCATTCCCGGCCGGGCATGTTTTGACCGCCGACTATTCGGCTTGTCGCCCAACGCGCCGATGTAACCAAGGTGAAATCATGCCGCAAGAACACGCACCTCACATCCTGATCGTGGAAGCACGGTTTTATGACGACATGGCGGACGCGCTGCTCGATGGCGCAACGACCGCTCTCAAGGATGCGGGTGCGACCTACGACGTGGTGACGGTTCCCGGCGCGCTCGAAATTCCGCCGGCAATCGCGATGGCGCTCGATGCCGGCGATCAGGACGGCACGTCCTATGACGGCTTTGTCGCGCTCGGCATGGTCATCCGTGGCGAAACCTACCATTTCGACATCGTCTCGAACGAATCCTCGCGCGCGCTGATGGATCTTGCGGTCTCCGAATCGCTGGCGATCGGCAACGGCATCATGACCGTCGAGAACGACGAGCAAGCCTGGGTGCGTATCAAGCGGTCCGAGAAGGACAAGGGCGGCTTTGCGGCCCGTGCCTGCCTCACCATGATCGCACTGCGCGAAAAGCTGAATGGTGGTTGATAGAATGTCCAAAGAAGGCGAGCATCCGGTCAAGCCGGCAAATCAGCGTGGCGCGGCGCGTTTGGCAGCCGTTCAGGCCCTGTATCAGATGGATGTCGGCGGCACCGGCGTTCTCGAGGTCGTGGCCGAATATGAGGCCCATCGCCTCGGCCAGGAACTCGATGGCGATACCTATCTGAAGGCGGATGCCTCCTGGTTCCGCTCGATCGTCGCCGGCGTCGTACGCGATCAGGACAAGATCGACCCGCTGATCCGCTCGGCGCTGCAGGAAGACTGGCTGCTGTCGCGGATCGATTCCACCCTGCGCGCCATCCTGCGTGCCGGAACGTTCGAGATCGTCGAGCGCAAGGATGTCCCGGTGGCCGTCATCGTTACCGAGTATGTCGAGATTGCCCGCGCGTTCTTCGAGGAAGATGAGCCGAAGGTCGTCAATGCGGTTCTCGACCGCATTGCCAAGCAAATCCGCGGCGACGCGAAGAAGTAACATCCCGGAAAGAGCATCAGATGGACGAAGCGGTCGAGCGTCAAAGAATTGACTTGAGCACCGCCCGCCGCAGCGTGTTTCTGCTCGCAGGCACCCAGGCCATCCTGGGGTCTGCCACACCTCTCACCGTGTCGATCGGCGCTCTTGCCGGCTATCAGCTTCTCGGCGACGACAAGTCGCTTGCGACAGCGCCGATTACCGCGTTCAACCTCGGCACGGCCGTCGGTGCGGTGCTGATTGCCATCGCGTCCAAGTTCCTGGGCCGCAAGGCGGCCTTCATGTCGGGCGGCATGCTCGGCGCGATCGGCGGCGGGCTTGCGGCAATTGCGCTGTTTCGCGGTGATTTCTGGCTGTTTGCCTTCGCGCTGCTGCTGGTCGGGTCCTGCGCCGGTTTCACCCAGAAGATCCGCTTCGCCGCTGCCGATATTTCTCCCAAAGCCTATAAGCCGCGAGCCATCTCCTGGATCCTCGGGGCCGGTATCGTCTCGGCGATCGTCGGGCCTCAGCTCTCCATCGCCGCAAAGGATTGGCTGGCGCCGGTGACCTTTGCCGGTGCGTTCCTGATGCTGATCCCGCTTTGTCTTGCCGGTATCTGCATCATGGCCTTCCTGCGTCTGCCGACCAAGGCGGATGCGTCGCTCTCAACCCAGCAGCCGCCGGCACGGTCGCTGCGGGAAATCGTCGTGACGCAGCGGTTCATGACCGGCATGGTCTCCGGTATCTGCACCTACGCGCTGATGACCTTCGTGATGACTGGTGCGCCGCTCGCCATGGTGATCGGCTGCGGCTTTCCGACGGAACTGGCGGCGCTCGGCATCCAGTGGCATGTGCTCGCCATGTTCGGACCGAGCTTTTTCACCGGCATGCTGATCACCCGCTTCGGCGCGGAAAAAGTGGTCGCCGCTGGCCTCGTCACGCTGATGGGCTGCGCGATCGTTGCCCATATGGGCGTGGAATTGTGGAATTTCTGGCTGGCGCTGGTCCTGCTCGGGATAGGTTGGAATTTCGGTTTCATCGGCTCGACCACGATCGTCGCCTCCAGCTATCGCCCGCAGGAGGCCGACAAGGTGCAGGGGTTTCACGACATCGTCCTCTTCGGCACGGTGGCACTGTCCTCCTTCTCCTCGGGCAAGGTGTTCGTCACCTGGGGCTGGTCATTCATCAACCTGGTGATCTGGCCGGTCGCGATCTTTTGCCTTCTTCTCATTCTGGCGCTGATGCTGCGCAGGCCCGTCGCAAAAGCCAACTGACCCGGTTCTATTACCGTCGTAGCGCTTGACGGCGGTTGTTCCTCACCGCAATCTCACCCGTGCATGGCGACAAGCGCATTCCTTGGGAGGGGAGAGCCGTTGCCGGCGGATGCAGAATGCCGGGGCGGCATCGGCCGCAGCCGGTCAGGGAGAGGAAAATTCGCATGACTGTAATTCTAGGTGTGATCGTCTGCGGTCTGCTGTCGATCATTTATGCTGCATGGGCCACGCGTTCCGTACTTGCCGCCGATCAAGGCAATCAGCGGATGCAGGAGATCGCCGGTTATATCCGGGAAGGCGCACAGGCGTACCTGTCGCGCCAGTATATGACCATCGCCATCGTCGGGGTGCTGGTTGCGGGTCTCACATGGTTTCTTCTGTCTGGCACGGCAGCCATCGGCTTCATCATCGGCGCCGTTCTCTCGGGCGCTGCCGGCTTCATCGGCATGCACGTATCGGTGCGGGCAAATGTGCGCACGGCGCAGGCGGCATCCCATAGTCTGGCGGCAGGTCTCGACATTGCCTTCAAGTCTGGCGCCATCACCGGCATGCTTGTCGCGGGCCTCGCACTGCTCGGCGTGTCCATCTACTTTTTCATCCTGACAACCGTGCTTGGCCATGCGGTCGGTTCACGCGAAGTGATCGATGCCCTTGTGGCACTCGGCTTCGGCGCCTCGCTGATCTCGATCTTCGCGCGCCTCGGCGGCGGCATCTTCACCAAAGGCGCCGATGTCGGCGGCGATCTCGTCGGCAAGGTGGAAGCCGGTATTCCGGAAGACGATCCACGCAACCCGGCAACGATCGCCGACAATGTGGGCGACAATGTCGGCGATTGCGCCGGCATGGCGGCCGACCTGTTCGAAACCTACGCGGTCTCGGTCGTCGCGACCATGGTGCTCGCCGCAATCTTCTTTGCAGGCAGCGCCGTCATCGACCAGGCGATGCTCTATCCGCTGGCGATCTGCGGCACCTGCATCATCACCTCGATCGTCGGCACGTTCTTCGTCAAGCTCGGCACCAACGGCTCGATCATGGG
Source organism: Rhizobium sp. Leaf306 (assembly GCF_001423425.1). Classification (GTDB taxonomy): domain Bacteria; phylum Pseudomonadota; class Alphaproteobacteria; order Rhizobiales; family Rhizobiaceae; genus Neorhizobium; species Neorhizobium soli. Next base: position 153,953 of record NZ_LMNX01000001.1, on the reverse strand, counting down.
CGCCCTCTACAAGGGCCTGATCGTGACGGGGCTGCTGTCCATTGTCGGACTTGCGATCGCGACCTCGATCACCATCGGCTGGGGAACGATCGGCACGGTTGCCGGCATGGACATCACCGGCGCCAGACTGTTTGCCTGTGGCCTTGTCGGGCTCGTGGTGACGGCACTGATCGTTGTCATCACCGAATACTATACCGGCACCAACAAGCGGCCGGTCAATTCCATCGCCCAGGCCTCCGTGACCGGCCATGGCACCAACGTCATCCAGGGACTGGCCGTCTCGCTGGAATCAACCGCGTTGCCGGCACTCGTCATCGTCGGTGGCATCATCTCCACCTATCAGCTCGCCGGACTGTTCGGCACAGGCATTGCCGTCACCGCCATGCTCGGCCTTGCCGGAATGATCGTGGCACTCGATGCCTTCGGCCCTGTCACCGACAATGCCGGCGGCATTGCCGAAATGGCGCATTTGCCGCCGGATGTTCGGAAAGCCACGGATGCTCTGGATGCCGTCGGCAATACGACCAAGGCCGTCACCAAGGGCTACGCGATCGGCTCAGCCGGTCTCGGCGCACTGGTGCTGTTTGCGGCCTACGCCAACGATCTCCAGTACTTCGTGGCAAACGCCGATAAATATCCGTACTTCCAGGGGGTAGGCCAGATCTCGTTCAGCCTGTCCAATCCGTATGTGGTGGCGGGCCTGCTGTTTGGCGGTCTCATCCCGTATCTGTTCGGCGGCATCGCCATGACGGCGGTCGGCAAGGCGGCAAGCTCGATTGTCGAGGAAGTTCGCCGGCAGTTCCGCGAAAAGCCCGGCATCATGCAGGGAACGGAAAAGCCCGACTATGGCCGCGCGGTCGATATCCTGACCAAGGCCGCGATTCGCGAAATGATCGTGCCGTCGCTGCTACCGGTGCTGGCACCGATCTTCGTCTATTTCGGTGTGCTTCTCGTCTCCGGCGGTGACAAGGCGTCCGCCTTTGCAGCGCTCGGTGCCTCGCTTCTCGGCGTCATCATCAACGGCCTGTTCGTCGCGATCTCGATGACCTCGGGCGGCGGCGCCTGGGACAATGCCAAGAAGAGCTTCGAGGACGGTTTCGTCGATAAGGACGGCACCCGCCACATGAAGGGATCCGATGCCCACAAGGCTTCGGTGACAGGCGATACGGTCGGCGATCCCTACAAGGATACGGCAGGCCCTGCCGTCAATCCGGCGATCAAGATCACCAACATCGTCGCCCTTCTGCTGCTGGCGGTTCTCGCCCACTAGAACCAGGTCTCACACAGACAAAAGAAAGCCCGCGGTACCATTGGTATCGCGGGCTTTTTGATATTCGGAAATGCGCTTGTTAGTTGCCCATGCTCTGCAGCATGTTGCGGATCTGGCCGGCACCGCCGCTTGCTGCTCCGGAACCACCCGACAGAAGCTGCTGCAGGAAGGTAAGGTCGCGGCCGCCGGTTGGCGTCGTGCGCGAGATCGTGTCGAACACCTTGCCGTCCTGAAGTGCGTAGTTGGCGCGCTGTGCGACCACGCCGTTCTTGTCGAAATAGATGGCAAGCACGCTCTGCTCGACGATCTGCGGCTTCATGAAGGCTGCCCGACGGTGGCGCTTCTGGGAAATGTAATAGAACACTTCCGTATCGAAGGTCGCGGTCGTCGACGGTGTACCCATGGTCAGGATCACCTGCTCGCGGCTTGAACCGACAGGGATCAGGTTCAGCGACTGCTGGTCAACGACATAGCCGTTGTACATCGTGTCGCCGATTTCCATGGATGTGCAGCCGGAAACTGCAATCGATGCAACGACAAGGGCCGCCGCCGTTTTGCTCAACGCTTTCATTTCGTATCCGAAAACCCGCTTCTTCAACGGTATCCCCCACATGTCGATGTGCCGGCGGAAGCCGGTTACTCTGCTGCTCATACCATTGTGGCTATTCCGGGGACAGCTGACTGCCGCTTCCGGATAGCCGAACCGAAGCCCGCCGATGGCGAATGCATTGCAATTCGTGCCTGCTTCGGTAAACCAGCTTTCGTTTGCATGCAACATCGCCAGCTTCGACCATGACGCAAACATGAAGGCAAATGCAGGAAACACGATGATATTCGGCCTGTTCAAAAAGAAAAACAGCAATCAGACCATCGTCAACCGGCAATACTACGCCCTGACGTCGGGAGCGCGCATCCCCGTCTTCTACGAGGATTTCGGCGTACCCGATACCGTGATGGGCCGGTTTGAAATGCTGTCCATCGTGATGATCCTGTTTTTTCGCCGGACGGCGAAGTCGGGGCCGAGCGGGCAGGAACTGGCGCAGGAGATCGTCGATGCCTTCTTTCAGGATATCGACCATTCGATTCGCGAGCTCGGAATCGGCGACCAGGGGGTTCCGAAGCGGATGAAGAAGCTCGCGGGCATGTTCTACGGTCGGCTAGAAACCTATGCCGCAGCTCTCGACAGCGGCGATGAAACCGCGCTTGCCGCAGCGCTGCACCGTAATATCCATCCTAAAGCCACCGATATACAAGACATGAGCGCACTTGCGCACTGGATGACAACCACCGAAACCGCTATGTCAGCGGTCTCGGAAGATACGATTTCCCGTGGGCTGCTGGTCGTGCCGGAGCCGGTCCGGGAAGGCGAGGAACAATGAAACGCGATCAAGAACCCAGCAAGGCCAGAGGCGGCAAGCCTCCGTTCTCCTATGCCGTGAAGGTTGGAAATATTTCCGCCAATCCGGTCACCGTTACTGTCGAAGCCGATGAAAACGAACGGAAGGACTTGGCCGTTCTCTGGGACGTCGTATCGGTCAATTCGTTGAAGGCGGAAATCTACATTGCCCGCTGGAAGAAGGACGGCGTGCGCCTCAAGGGCCACGTCAAGGCCGCTGTCACCCAGGCTTGCGTGGTGACGCTTGATCCTGTGTCGTCGACCATTTCAGAGGATTTCGATCAGGTCTTTGTGCCTGAGGGATCCAAGCTTGCGCGCGTCGTCACGGCCGAAAGCGCCGAGATGGTGGTCGATCCTGATGGTCCGGACCTGCCGGAAATGTTTGTCGGCGATACGATCGATGCGGGCGAGGTCGTTGCCGAGTTCGTGGCACTGGCGATAGACCCTTATCCGCGCAGGCCGGGCATCGATTTCAAGGACCATATCGAGAGCGACCCGAACGATCCGGCAACCAAACCCAATCCGTTTGCCGCGCTCAAGGATTGGAAAAAAGACTGAGACCGGTTGTAAGCAGAAACAAAACCTATATTTTGGCCACGATTTCGCCGGCAGGGCGGCGCATGAGCGTGCCCACTGAAGAAGCAAAAGTCGGCGCAGGCATTCGTTGCAGGCGCGTGCGGCCGGTTAAAACAAGGATCAGGGACGCGTGATCAGAATTTCGATTGACGCCATGGGTGGCGACTTTGGCCCCGAGGTTGTCATGGCGGGCGCCGCGAAGGCGCTCGAACGCCATCCCGACGTCAGTTTCCTCCTCTACGGACTGAAAGCCGAATGCGAGCCGTGGCTTGCGCGCTATCCGAAATTGCGCGAGCGGTCCGTGTTCCATGCGTGTGAACTGGCCGTTGCCATGGACGAGAAGCCGAGTGCGGCGCTACGCCGTGGTCGCTATGTCTCGACCATGTGGCGTTCCATCGAAGCCGTGAAGCTTGGCGAAGCTGATGTCGTTGTGTCCGCCGGCAATACCGGTGCGCTGATGGCAATGTCGAAATTCTGTCTTCGCACGTTGGCGAGTATCGAACGCCCCGCAATTGCAGGCATCTGGCCGACGCTGAAGGGCGAAAGCATCGTTCTCGATATCGGCGCGACGATTGGTGCCGACAGCCAGCAGCTGCTCGATTTCGCCCTGATGGGCGGCGCTATGGCGCGGGCCCTGTTTGAAGTCGATTGCCCGACCGTCGGCCTTCTCAATGTCGGTGTCGAAGAGGTCAAGGGTCAGGAAGAGGTGAAGGAAGCCGGTCGCCTGATCCGCGAAGCCAACCTTCCGCACCTCTCCTATCACGGTTTCGTCGAGGGCGACGATATCGGTCGGGGCACTGTCGACGTTGTGGTGACCGAAGGCTTTACCGGCAATATCGCTCTGAAGACCGCCGAGGGAACTGCGCGCCAGATCGCCACGCTTTTGCGCGAATCCATGTCGCGCACGCTGCTTGCCCGGATCGGCTACCTTCTCGCCAAGCCAGCATTCGATCGCTTGCGCGAGAAGATGGACCCGAACAAGGTCAATGGCGGCGTCTTTCTCGGCCTCAACGGTATTGTGATCAAGAGCCACGGTAGCGCCAACGCCGAAGGCATCGCAGCCGCGATCGCAGTCGGCTACGACATGGCGCGAAACGACCTCAACGCCAAAATTTCGCAGGATTTGAAGATTTATCATGCCAGACGCCTGCCGCCGGCCGGCCCTGAAGCCGCATGACGTTAGGATGTGATTTGACTATGATTCGATCAGTTGTTCGCGGTTACGGGGCAGCGCTCCCGAAACGGGTCGTCACCAATCGCGAGCTGGAGACGATGGTCGACACGTCGGACGAGTGGATCGTCCAGCGCACCGGCATCACCCAGCGCTACATCGCCGGCGACGACGAAACGACGGCATCGCTCGGTGAGAAGGCAGCGCGGGCAGCGCTCGATAATGCCGGCCTGACACCTGATGACATCGATCTGGTCCTTCTGGCGACTTCGACGCCGAACAACACCTTTCCCGCGACCGCCGTCGAGATCCAGAACCGGCTCGGCATGAAGCATGGCTACGCTTTCGACATGCAGGCGGTCTGCAGCGGCTTCGTTTACGCGATGACGACGGCAGACCTCCACCTGCGTGGCGGGCTTGCGAAGCGCGCGCTGGTGATCGGCGCCGAAACCTTTTCCCGCATTCTGGACTGGAACGACCGCACAACCTGCGTGCTGTTCGGCGATGGCGCCGGCGCCGTTGTGCTGGAGGCTCAGGAAGGCGAGGGCACGATTGCCGACCGCGGTATCCTGACGGCGCATCTGCGCTCGGACGGATCCCACAAGGACAAGCTCTACGTCGATGGCGGCCCATCGACGACCGGCACGGTCGGGCACCTGAAGATGGAAGGCCGTGAGGTCTTCAAGCATGCGGTGGCTATGATCACCGACGTGATCGAGGACGCATTCGAGGCGACCGGCACGACTGCCGAGGATATCGACTGGCTGGTACCGCACCAGGCCAACCGTCGTATCATTGATGGATCTGCCAAGAAGCTCAACATTCCCACCGAGAAAGTCGTCGTCACCGTCGACATTCACGGCAACACGTCGGCGGCATCGATCCCGCTTGCGCTTTCAGTCGCCTGTGCCGACGGTCGCATCAAGAAGGGCGATCTTGTGATGCTGGAAGCCATGGGTGGCGGCTTCACCTGGGGGGCCGTCCTGATCCGCTGGTGATGCCGGCTGAAAACCTGAGCCATATTATGAAATAATCAATGCCGAACAGATGCTTGGCCCGGGGGCGCTTGACCGTGGGGCACAACCAAAATACTGTTTGCGGGCTTTGATAATATCACATTAAATCAGGCGGGGGACCATGGCCGGCAAGACAGTCACACGCGCGGATCTGGCGGAATCGGTTTTTCGCAAGGTTGGCCTCTCTCGCACGGAATCGGCGGAACTCGTCGAAACGGTAATCGACGAAATCTGCAACGCCATCGTTCGCGGCGAAATGGTCAAGCTTTCGTCGTTTGCGACATTTCAGGTGCGCGCCAAGAACGAGCGCATCGGTCGCAATCCGAAGACAGGCGAGGAAGTACCGATCTCACCCCGCCGGGTGATGACCTTCAAGGCATCCAATGTTTTGAAGCAACGCATCCTCAAGGCGCACACATTGCGCAAGGTCAAGCAGAAGCCGGCAAGCCCTGCGAGCTGACACGCCCGTTTTGCACGCTGGCACCCCTGCCAAAACACCAATCTTGTGAACACACTTGAATCTTTCGGTGCAAGCCGTTGAGAAATGTGCGATTCGACGCATAATCCTCGTCCAGCCTTTCGTGCTGACCCCTTTCGCGCCGCACGGCCGTTCGATCCCTGGAGATTGACACTTGGACAAGAGCCCGGACGCATTCCGCACCATCAGCGAAGTCGCTGACGATCTCGACCTGCCGCAACACGTCCTGCGCTTCTGGGAAACGCGGTTTCCGCAGATCAAGCCGATGAAGCGGGGAGGCGGCCGTCGCTACTACCGCCCGGAGGACGTGGACCTGTTGAAGGGGATCCGTCACCTTCTCTACGACCACGGATACACGATCAAGGGCGTTCAGAAGCTCCTGAAGACGAATGGCAACAAGTTCGTCTCAGCAATCGCATCGGGTGATATCGCCACGATGGAAGCCATCATGGCGGCCAACAGCGAGAAGAATGCCGAGCCTAAAATTTCCACCCAGGAAGAAGATCAGGTCGTCGGGCGCCCGAAGGTAAAGCCGAGCGGCCGGTTCTTCGGTTTCGGCGGGGCCGGGGAGGACCAGTTGGAAGTGTCGGTTGGAAAATCGAGCGTCGGCAAGGAAGACCGTGCCCTGCTGCAGGAGGCACTGTTTGACCTTCTCGAATGCAAGCGTCTGCTGGACCAGGTTCGTTGATCCGATACCTGCTTACATGAACTCACTGTAAATTTACCGTTCACCTCTGGTTCAAACGCGAAGGTACAACATTTACCTACGAGGAAACACTAGAGGAGATGCAAACGTGAAAAAACTCGCAATCATTGTCGTCTCGGCCATGACGGCACTGACGAGCATGGTACCGGCACACGCCTTCCCTGTCGTCAACGCACCGAAGACCATCGAAGCGCCGCAGAGCGTTGATCAGGTCCAGCAGGTTCAGTGGCGGCATCGTGATCGTTGGGAAGGTCGTCGCTACTATCGTCACCACCGCGACTACCGCCGCGGCGACTATTATCGCGGTCGCCACTACCGTGGCCACAATTCAGGTGCGATCATCGGCGGTCTTGCTGCCGGCGCTCTGATTGGCGGTGCCATTGCATCCCAGCCGCGCTTCGCCGAACCGCGTTACGTGCAGCCACGTCGTTACGTGAACGCCAATAGCGCGCACGTCAACTGGTGCGCCAACCGCTACCGGTCCTACAGGGCTTATGACAATACGTTCCAGCCCTATAACGGCCCGCGCCAGCTGTGCTACTCGCCCTACTGATAGGGCAGTCGCCAAGGCGTCCTGATAGGCCGGCCCCAGACAATGGGGCCGGCTTTCTTGTTGAAGCAAGACCGTCGATCCGAGATCCATTGAAAGCCGATTTTTTCCTTGCGTGGTGAAGATCATGTCAGTATGGAATGCATGCTTCACGCGACGCCGGTCCGCCGGCTCGAAGCGATGTGGCGGAATGTAGCGCAGCCCGGTAGCGCACTTGACTGGGGGTCAAGGGGTCGTCGGTTCGAATCCGGCCATTCCGACCATTCTTCCTTCGGCGACAGGCTCCCCCAGAGCCGCTTTGACATGAGCTCGCCATGGGTGAACTCGTCTCTCGTCACACCAACCTGTTGCGACGTCACTCACCAGAACCTGTGAACGAATGATGGATCATCCCGAACCGCGTTCGACTTATCTGACTACAATTTGCATTTGGCTGGAACGTCAGTGTTCCCGACGCGTTGTCAGATAGGAAAACAAAGGAGAATGTGATGTTGAAGGGTGTTGTACTTTGGGCGATGGGCGTTCCGATCCTTGTAATCGTGCTGCTCTACGCATTCGTATTCTAAAGTTCTGGATCTCTGGCGGTAACGGCCAGCGCATTTCGATCTAAAAGGGTCAGCTCCGAGACACGAGCTGACCCTTTTTCATTTTTGCCGCTGTTGACGAGATATAGCTCGAGCAAAAAAAGGCCCCGAACTTGCGGGGCCTTTTCAGTCAGTCTCAGATTTCCGGGCAACCAGGGCGATTGGCGAAGGTGATCCGGTCGGGACCCCGACGGGTCATGCCCTGGACGGTGATGCTGCGGCGAGTGGCGCGGACGATCTCCGTCTGACGGAAGCCTTCGTCGCGAGCGGCGGCGCGTGCTTCGCCAGGGCTGCAGCCCATGCGGCGATCGCGTCTGTCGTAATCGCGATCCCTGTCGCGGATCACCGGGCGCACGCCGTCAGGTCCGATGCGCAGCTGTACGTCTTGGGCCAATGCCGGGGCAGTGGCCGCACCAAGGGTGCAGACGGACAAGGCCAAGGCCAAGCCTGCCTTTGCGAAAACATTGATCATTGTATCCTCCGTGTATGGAGCCGTGGCAGGGCCTGCGGCGCAAGATATTCACGGGGATGTAACTGATTTGTGAGTGGTAAAGTTCCGCCTGCGATCAATCAGCAAGTATAGGCGTAGCAGACGTGATAGTAGTTCGCGTTAGCGAAAACGCGCTGTCCGGCTCGCATTCATCAGAAGCTCCTGCTCGGAAGCAAACGACCCCAGGAGCTGCAGAAGACGGTTTTCCTCGTCCTTGTCGAGACGGTAACGGCGCGCAAAGTCAGTTACGCTCCACACCTTCTTCATTCCGGACTGCTGAAGATCGACGGGTGTAATATGCGACATTGTGCCCCCTCACAAATATTGGAGGATGGTATCCTCCAATATCTAGTGCATATAAAAACGACGTTAAATAGAGAAACTTCTTAAGCTCGGTTTGCGCGGAGAAACTACTTTTCCTCGACCTTGACGCCATCCTGGCCGATGCTGAATTCTACGCCCTTTGGCTTGGTTTCTTCGCGGTAGACATAGAACCCCAGACCGACGACCAGAACAACGAGAGCGCCGATGATGAAGTACAGATTATTGGAACGCGTCATGAATTTCCCCGACTATGCAATTCTGGCCGGGAAACGCCTATGAGCTCAATATGTTCCAGCGAGTTTCAGGTTTTTTCAATCGTCGTTTGCGGCGTTGAGATCTTCGGGGCGCATGCCCTCTTCCTGACCGTCGTGCTTCAGTCTCACACCCGGTCCCATTCCTGATCCGCCGTCGCCGGCTGCCAGGAATATAACGCCCCTTGTCTCGAAGAATGCCCTCAGTCTCTCGCTGATGGTTGGGTCGGGCAGGGCGTCATGGGCCTCCGCGTCGTCGAATTCGACGGCGGACAGGCCCGAAGCGGCGCAAAGCGCGTCTTTCGAGATGCCGGTGAGTGCGCGCGCTGCGCGAATTTGTGATGCGGTCAACATACGAGAAATCTGGCGCAAGGCGACCCAATGTCAAGGACTTGCGCTTGAGGCAACAACTCAGGCCTGTAACGGCGGCGTCGCGGCAGTGGTGTTGCGCTGATAGCGGTTTTCCAGCGCGACGCAGGCCCAGAGAATGCCGAGCGAGAGATAGAAGTGCCGCCAGTGGTCCGTGTCGATGACGTTTCCGATCATCGCATGTCCCAGGATCAGGACCCATGCAATCATCAGAAAAGGCTGCCAAGGCCTCTCGCGCAGCATATAGCGGAAACCCATCCACAGGCTGGACCAGATCATGATCTGATACGTCACCGCACCCACCCAGCCATAGGTCGTGAGTGTCTTCAGCCAGATATTGTGCTCGTCTTCGCCGAAGATTTTTCCAAGCGCCATCGGTCCCATACCGAGCGGTCGCTCCATCGCCATCAGGAAGCCGATCTTATGCCGCTCGAAGCGACCAAGCCGCGCGCCGTCGTAATCCTGCACCAGTTTCGCACGGTTGGAAAACAGGTCGGCGATCTGCGGGATCTGCAAAGCGATCGCAAGGGCGAGCACGAGTGCCACGCCGGCACAAATCGAGATGACCAGGATCTTCAGGCGGAATGCCGTCGTGCGCTCCTTGAGGAGCATGAGGACGATCAGTGCGATGGCACCGAACAGCAGGAGGCCCCAGGCCGCGCGTGAAAACGACAGAAAGATGCCGATCGCCAGCACCAGCATGCCGAGGATGAGAAGGGGGGTACGGATGACCGGGCCGGTCAGCATGCGGTAAAGGAGATAGAGGAGCGGGCCGACCAGATAGGGGCCGAACACGTTGGGGTCCTGAAAGGCGCCCATGGCGCGGTTATAGCGGGTAAAGACATGGGCCCCGGGAAACGCGTCGAAATAGCCGAGGATGCCGAGAGTGGCCGTGATGATGGCGGCCGCCACCCAGGCATGAAAGATGATCTTCAGCCGCCGATGGTCGTTCTCTATGACCGCTGCAAAGAACACGGCGGTGAGCGCGAGAAAGATCGAGACCGCATAATACATACCGGCGCCGGACGAATCCTTCATCACGAAGATGGAAAACAGGCCGCTAATGTTGAAGATCAGCAGCATCGCCATGAGCATCGCGACCGTCCGGGAGATCCTGAGCCCAAACAGGAACCAGAGGCCGATCTGGGCCACCATCATCAGTTCGTAAGGGGCAGGCTCCGACATAACGAAGCCGGACAGAAAGACGCCAAAGGCCAGCATGCCGTTTGCCACGAGAGCGAACACGGCCAGCTGGACGTTGAACGGCCGGGTCTCATGTGCGGCCAGCGTCGTCAATATGCATTGTCCGTGTTGAGAAGCCGGATCGGCGTCAGGAACAGGATCTTGAGATCGAACAGGATCGACCAGTTCTCGATATAGTCGAGATCGTGGGCGGTGCGGGCACGGATCTTTTCGTCGCTGTCCAACTCGCCGCGCAGTCCGTTGATCTGCGCCCAGCCAGTCACGCCGGGTTTCACGCGGTGGCGGGCGAAGTAGCCTTCGACGACGTCCACATATCTGCGTTCGCCAGTCTGGGCACTGACCGCATGCGGACGGGGACCAACGAGAGACAGCTCTCCTTTCAGCACGTTGAACAGCTGCGGTAGCTCGTCGATCGAGGACTTGCGCAGAAACCGGCCGACGGGCGTGACCCGCGGATCGCCCTTGGTCACGGCCCTGATCGCGGTCTGGTCGCTCATGCTCGTGTACATCGAGCGGAATTTGAGAACGTTGATGATCTCATTGTTGAAGCCGTGGCGCTTCTGGCGAAACAGCATCGGCCCTTTCGAGCTGAGCTTCACGGCAATGCCGGCAGCCAGCATGACGGGCCAGAGGCAGGCGATCGCGAACACGGCAAAGACGATATCGAAGATGCGCTTTGCGACCGAATCCCAGTCGCGGATCGGCTTGTCGAAAATATCGAACATCGGAACGGTGCCCACGTGACTATAGGCCCGTGGGCGGAAGCGCAGGCGGTTCGCATGCGCCGCAAGCCGGATATCGACCGGCAGAACCCAGAGTTTGCGCAGAAGCTGCAGGATACGCTGCTCGGCGCTGGCAGGAAGCGCGATGATGAGCATGTCGATACGGGCAAGGCGCGAGAATTCCACAAGCTCGGCAAAGGTACCAAGCTTCGGGTAGCCGGCAACGACGGTCGGCGAGCGGTCGCTGTTGCGGTCGTCGAAGATGCCGCAGATGCGGATGTCATTATCCGACTGGCGTTCCAGGGCGCGCACCAGTTGCTTGGCAGGTTCGCCGCCGCCGACGATTACGGCGCGGCGTTCCATAACGCCGTTGCGCGCCCAGTGGCGGATGCCAAGCGCGATCGCCTGCCGCTCGGCGGCAAGGACGACGCAGCTGACGGAGAACCAGACGATGAGACCGGTCACGGGCACCCAGCCGCCCGCGGCAAAGCTGAGCGCGAGATTGGTCAGGACAAAACCGAAGGCCCATGTGATGAGAACCCGCTTCAAGGTCCTGTTGGCGGACCTCAGGGAGGGGATCTGATAGGTGTCGGCAATCTGCAGAAGCAGAAGCGTGATGGCAGAACCGAAGGTGATGATGACCAGGCGGGAAAGCGACATCTCGGTCGCGCCGTAGATCAGGTCGACGATGAGGCCGACAATCAGGATCGCGGCAAATTCGGTAAGCCGGATCAGTCCGACCAGCAGGGATGGCGAATAGCTGGTTTCGCGGAACTGCTGGGCGATCTGGCGTGCGAAGGGATTGAGGACCGCGCCCGCTTCCTTCTCCTCGCTCGCACGCATCTCTGAGACCTTGCGGCGAAGGCTTTCGACGTCGAATTCATCGGGCTTGTTCAGCGGGCTCATGCCAGGATCCTCGACTCAGCTGCCGCGAAGGCGCAGAAGTAGTCTCAGTCCAGTAGCAAAAAGAAGCTAAAGAAGCCTTTAGCTGTACCTTCGGTCAGGGATTTGGCCGAGTAGATCCTGGTACAAGTGAAGCATGTCGTCCGCCATAACGGAGGCGGAAAACACTGCCTTAAAATCGGACGGCTTCGGCATGACGCGGTCATGCCACTCCGGTGTCTGCAGTGCCTGCGTCATCACGTCGGAAAGGCTTGTGGCGTCGCCGGGGACGGCAAGGGCCGCACTTTTCACTCCCAGCACTTCGGGAATGCCGCCGACACGCGATGCGATGACAGGCTTCCCGGCGGCGAGCGCTTCCAGCACGATATAGGGCATCGCTTCCGCCCGCGACGGAACGACGACGAAATTTGTGAGGGCAAACGCCTTGCGGGCGGGCATGGCCGGCATCATCGTCAGCCGGCGGCCAAGGCCACGTTCGGAAATCATGGCTTCGTAGCGCTCACGGCCCGGACCGTCGCCGACCATCAGCGCCGAGAGAGGCCGCCCGACCGCGCGTTCCGTTCGGGCAAAGGCGTCGATGAAGACATCCGGTCCCTTTAGGTCGCGCAGCATGCCGATATAGAGAAAGTCGACCGCGGAAATGACCGCTGGGACCGGCTCGAACTCGGCCTCGCCAATGCCGTTATAGATCACGCGCGCCGTCTTGAGCGGTTTTCCGACCTTTTCCTCGTAGGTGCGGCGCTCGTAATCGCAGACAAAGACCAGGGCATCGCCGAAGCGTTCCTGGAACCGTTCGAGCTGCAGCACGACCTTGCCCGAAAGACTGGACCGGTCGAAATGCAGACTGCCGCCGTGCGGCGAATAGAGGCGGGCCACGCAATACCTGTTAACCCGCAAGGCTGAGCCGATCAATCGCGCCAGAACGCCGCCCTTGGCGCCGTGTCCGTGCAATATGTCCGGCCGCAAGCTCTTGATATGCTTGTAGCTTCTGTAGAGTGCCGCAAGATCGGAAGGAGCGATCGAACGGCGCATCGGAATTCGTGTCAGGCCAAGCGAAAGCTGCGGCCGGATCGTGTCGAACAACCTGTCCTCATGCTCGCCACCGGTCGAGCTGTCGCAGAGGATGCCGACCTCGTGGCCGGCAGCCCGATGTTCTTCCACCAGATCCCGCACATGGCGGAAGATCCCGCCGACAGGCGACCTGAAACAATGGAGGATGCGCAAGGGAGGGGCCTCAGCCGACATGATGATGTCAGAACAGCCGCTCGCGGACGTAGACCGTGTCGCCAGCGAGGACCTGTGAGGAAATCGTCGTACGGCCCGTGATGACCTCGCCGTTGATCTTGCGTGTGACGTCGACATCGCGCTGGTTTCCGCGAGAGGTAAAGCCTCCGGCGATTGCGATGGCGTTCTGTGCCGTCATGCCGGGCACATAGGAATACTGTCCGGGTCGTCCGACTTCGCCCATGACGAAAACCGGGCGGTAGCGATCCATTTCGATCGTCACGTCGGGATCGCGCAGATAGCCCTGCTTGAGCTTGGCGGCGATTGCACCCTCGAGCGTCGGCATGGTCTGGCCCCGGGCCGTGATCTGACCGATCAGCGGGAAGGCGATATAGCCGGCCTGATCGACGGTATAGGTGTTGGAAAGGCTCGGCTGTTCGAAGACGCTGACACGTAGCCGATCGCCGCTGTCCAGCCGGTAAGGCTGGATCGTCGCTTCCTGAAAGCTTTTGGGAGCCGGTTTGTAGGAGGCGCAGCCCGACAGCGTCATCGCAACGGCTGCCGCCGCAAGAGCCAGAACGGTTTTGGCGCGCTGGTTGCGCGTCGGATTTTTCTTGTCTTGGGCGAATAGCATGTTCGCGTCCCAGGCTCGGGGTGGTGGTTCGACGATTTCGAGCCTGTTATCGATCCATTAGGGTTAATGCCCGGTAAAGAGAGGCGCGACGACCATCGGAAATAATGCCTGCAAGATCAGAGTCCGGTTTTTCTTCGAAGCCGCGGCTCATTAACTGTAGCGTTACCATGATAATTTACTGTCCGCCCAAATAGACCAGTTTGGAGCGGGCAATGTCTGGCGTAAACGGCGGCCATCAGGATGTGGATATCGACCTCAGGCAGGTCATCGCGGCCGTCTGGGAACGCAAGGCGAAGATCCTCGCCGTGACGATCGCGGCGGGCGCGCTGGCGCTGGTCGGCGCCTCGCTGATCAAACCCAGCTACAAGGCCGAAACCAGGCTGCTGATCGAATCGCGATCGCCGAACCTGTCCGGCGGGGAAGGGGCAGGCAGTTCCAACGATCCGGTTCTGGACACGCTTAACATCACCAGTCAGGCCCAGCTGCTGCAATCGACCGACCTCATCAAGCGGGTTGCGCGCGATCTGAAGCTTTCCGATCGCCCGGAATTCGACCCGGCTGGACAGTCGGCACTGCCGGACCTTCTGGTGATGGTCGGCCTGAAGCAGGATCCGATGGCGATCGATCCGGAAGACCGGGTCATCCAGAAGTTCCGCGAAAAGCTGTCGGTCTATCCGGTCGAGGGCTCGCGCGTCATCGCCGTCGAATTTGCATCGCATGATCCGAAGCTCGCGGCGGATGTCCCGAACCGGATGGCCGAAGCCTATCTTCAGATCCAGAGTGGCTCGAAGGTGGACACCCATGCCGAAACCGCCCGCTGGTTGGAGCCGGAAATCGCCAACCTGACGACCCGCGTCAACGATGCCGAAAAGAAGGTGGCGGACTACCGCTCCTCCAACGGCCTTTTCCAGACCAGCGAAGCCAACAGTTTTTCCAGCAAGCAGTTGAACGATATATCGACCGAACTTGCCCGCGTTCGCGCTGATCTCGCCAATGCCGAGGCCCGTTCGGAAAACGTCCGCGCTGGTTTGAGAGCCGGCCGCGCTTCGGACACGCTGGCGGATGTTGCCGGATCGCAGGTCATCCAGCGCCTGAAGGAAACCCAGACCAATTTGCAGGCGCAGATCAATGATCTCTCGACATCCCTGCTCGACAACCATCCGCGTCTTCGGGGACTTCGCGCGCAGCTCAGCGGCATCAATCAGCAGATCGAGCGTGAAACCCAGAAGATCCTGGCAAGCCTCGACAACGAGAGAGAGATTGCACGGCTCCGCGAGCGTCAGCTGACGCAGCAGATGAACGGCTTGAAGGCTGATTCGGCCAAGGCCGGTGAAGAGGAAGTCGGGCTGCGGGCCCTGGAACGCGAAGCGTCCGCCCAGCGCCAGCTGCTCGAAACCTATCTCGTGCGCTACCGCGAGGCGACCTCGCGCCGCGACGCGAATTCAAGCCCCGCGGATGCCCGCATCGTATCGAGCGCGGTCGAACCGTCGGAACCCTTCTTTCCGAAGGTCATTCCGATTGTCATCGTGGCGACGCTCGCGACACTGATCGTCAGCTGCCTGGTCGTCATCATCGCCGAACTGTTCAGCGGCCGGGCGCTCCGCCCTCTCAATCGCCGTCGCGAGGACGATTTCTTGCTGACACCACACGAGGTCGCAACGCCTGCAGTCGAACCGGCCCCGGCCGAGCCCGAACCGACCCCTGCCGGCGCTTTGGTTGCAACAACACCCGCCGCAGCTCCGGTTGCGGCAGAAACTGTTGCAGATCGGCCAAAGCGCGAACACAGGCTGTTCGCGGCGGCAAAGGAAATGCTGGCTGCCTCCCGCAAGGATGCCGCTGCCGCGAAGGGCGCGGAAGTTGACCAGAAGCAGGAGGCTGCGGTCGCTGCCGAGCCACCGGTCGAAGAAATTGCCGTCACGACGCCGGCGAACGACGGGGAGGAGGAATCCTTCACGATCGCGTCCGTTGCCCGCTACCTCCAGCGCCGTGCGGTGCCGATCGGCCTGGTCGTGTCGCCCGGTGGCGATGCAGGCTCGACGGCGACCGTGATGTTGGCCCGTGAAATTTCGGAGCGCGGTCGCACCGTCGCCCTGATCGACATGACCGGCTCGGCTTGCCCGACACGGCTGATGGCGCAGGACGTCAAGCTTGCCGGCATCACCGATCTGCTGTGCGGCGAGGTTGCGTTCGGGGAAGCCATCCATCCGGACCGTCTCTCGGATGCGCATATCATCCCGTTCGGTTCTGCCGATCCGGTTCGCGCCATGCGGGGCGCAGACCGGCTGCCGATGGTCGTCGATGCACTCGCAGACGCCTATGATCTGGTTCTGATCGAATGCGGCCCGGCGGAAGCGCCGATGCTGTCGCGACTGACCCGCAACGAAAAGGCGGAGGTCATCCTCTCCGTGCCTGAATTCAAGGAAGAGGATGTCGCAAAGATTGTCCAGGACTTCCAAGGCGAGGGAATTCGCAATCTGCTGGTAATGTCTGACGCCAATGACCGCAGTTCGCCGCGCAAGGCTGGACGACAGGTGGCGTGAGCCACACCGCATGAACCACGATCTACAAGGCGGCTTTCAGGCCGCCTTGTTCGTTTTGGCGGCCCGCAGTTTCTGCAAAAGAGCGTAGAGGCGCGGGTTGTGCTTGACCGCAGCCTTCGCCCTTGTTGCCAGAACCATCAGCGGTTTGAGGACGGAGCCCTTCGGGGTGATGGCGATCAGAATATCGTGCAGCACGGTTTCCTGGCTGCACCAGCTGCGCTTGTAGGGCTGGTCGCCCACGCCGAAATCGAACAGCGCCGCGCCTTCGCGGCAGCTTTTCTCGATCATCAGCCAGAACAGCAACTCGCCGGGGCTTGCCTCCGGGCAAATGCTGTCGTCGATGGAGCTGAACTGGCAGATCACATGGTCGCCCTTGCGCGACACGCCGGCAATCGCCACGACATGTCCCTCGTGCTCACCCCGCATGCGGATCGCGTGAAGGGTGAGCGAAGTGTCTGTCCCATCCGTCGGCGCGTCTATCAGGCGATGGAAAAACTCTCGGATCTCGGACGCGTGGAAGACATCGGGCAGGCCGAACATTTTCAGCCGCGCCGCCTTCTGGCGGAAGAACGTATCGAGCAGCGCGTGCTTTTCGTCCGCGTCTAGCGCGATCACATGGTCATAGCCGCCGGCCGCTTCGATCTTGCGGCTCTGCGAGCGGAATTTCTTGCGGCGGGTCTTGGCGTTGAGCTGTGCGAGCGTCGTCTCGAAATTCGGGAATAGCGGCAGCTGGAACGAATGGTTCTGGTTCTCCGTCGTTGCGAGAGCACTCAGCGGATGCCGACTGCCGCGCCAGGAGAGCGGCACGCAATCGAGCACCACGAGATCGGCGTAAGGAGAAAGCGCCGTGCGCAGCATGTGCAGGAACGGCTTCAGCTCGGCAGCGGAAGCCACCTCGAGTGCCGGATCGAACAGGCCGGTATTGAGATTGTTGTAATGGTTGCCGGGGAGGCGGGCGATGCGGATGCTTTTTTCGAGCACGATATCGAGCGGCAGGATAAACACGGCGCGACCGCCGATGCGACCGACGACGACTGCGAGCGTGCGGCCGTGGGATTTTACCCAGGCTTCGCACCAGTCGAAACCCTGATGCAGCGAATTGAGTTTGATCGCCTGCAGACGGTGCCAGTCGGACTTCAGATCCGCCATGTCCGTCGCGACTGCCATTTCGATCTGCGCGAAACGCAACGGGACAGTCTCACGGGAAGGCGATCCCGATGTCCCTGCCGGCGCAAGCTCTTCAATCAGTCTCGAGGTTTGCATGACGCGCTCCGCTGTCTTTCAAGCGGGGAGAATAGGCAGCGTGCACCAACAATCTGTTTATTGCTGTGTCGCCCGCCGCCAATACTATCACGGCTGGTTAATGCGGGGTGAACCCAGGCATAACCTAGACTTTCGGCCGTGCGCCCGCCATCCACTTGATGATCAGCATGGCCGGCAGGATCCACAAAAGCCCCGACAGCAGGAAGTAGAGGAAATGCACCCACCACGGCGATGTCGCGAGCAACAGCGTCGCGACCGTGGTTGCAGCCAGCGCGTAGACGATGACGAGCACGATGATCATGATCGTGCCGATGAAACTTCTCAGGCGTGGGACCAACGCGTTTCTCCTCCCGCGACGCGATGCCGCAAAGCATCGGGGCTTGTTTTGCACGTGTCCTTGGGGCAAATCAACGCCAGGAGCGGAAAGATTACCGCCCGCATGGTGCTCTCAAGCGCGTGCAAGGCTGATCTTTCTTCGAGCGACAGGAGTTTCCGCATGTCGGCGACTGATAGCGTCATCATCGATGTCATCCATCCGGCAGCAAAACGCCGCGAGCGCGACCGCAGATCGGTGCGTATCTGGCTCGGCTTCGTCGTCTTCGTGCTGTTCTGCCTCGTCCTGGTCGGCGGCGCGACCCGGCTGACCGATTCGGGTCTCTCGATCACCGAATGGAAACCGATCCACGGCGTCATTCCGCCTCTCAATGCGGCAGAATGGCAGGAAGAGTTCGAGCTCTATCAGCGCATCCCGCAATACCAGCTGGTCAACGCCGGCATGACGGTCGACGAGTTCAAGACCATCTTCTGGTGGGAATGGGCGCACCGTTTCCTGGCGCGCTCGATCGGCCTCGTCTTCGCCCTGCCGCTGATCTTCTTCTGGGTGACCGGTCGCATCGAGAAACGCCTGCGCTGGCCGCTGGTCGGCACGCTGGCACTCGGCGGATTTCAGGGCTTCATTGGATGGTGGATGGTGTCGTCGGGTCTCACCAAGCTCGTCAGCGTGTCGCAATACCGCCTCGCCACACACCTGGTCATTGCCTGTCTGATCTTTTCCGCCTGCGTCTGGATCATGCGCGGCCTCACGCCCCAGAAGCAGGGGGCGGCCCCGACGCGTCACTCCTATATCGCGGCTGGAGGCCTTGCGTTTCTGGCGCTGTTCCAGATCTATCTCGGAGCACTCGTTGCGGGTCTCGATGCCGGGCTCAGCTACAATACCTGGCCGATGATGGATGGCGCCTTCGTTCCGGCCGCCCTGTTCTTGCGCGATCCCTGGTGGATCAATCTGTTCGAGAACCCGAAGACGGTGCAGTTCGTCCACCGCTGCGGCGCCTATGTGCTTCTGGCAGCAGCGCTGATCCACATGATCGTGTCACTGTCCAAAGCGCCGGGCTCGGTCCATACGGGGCGCGCCGTCATCCTGTTCCTGCTGGTCTGTCTGCAGGCCGTGATCGGCATTCTGACGCTGGTCTATCAGGTGCCACTGGATCTGGCGCTGGCGCATCAGGGCGGCGCCCTTGTCGTCCTCGGCTATGCCATCACCCACTGGCGCGGCTATGTCGGCGAATACCCTATCGAAGACAAAAAAGCCGCGGCGAACTGAGTTCACCGCGGCCTCAAGTCTTAAAAATCCGGATGTCTTCAGGCAGACAGCATCAGGTCCATGTTCTGGACGGCGGCACCGGAGGCACCCTTGCCGAGATTGTCGAGCAGCGCCACGAGATTGACATGCGGGCTGCCAGCCGCGCCGAACACGAACAGCTTCATCCTGTCGGTGTTGACCAGTTCCTCGGCATCGACGCGGGCAAGCGTCGCGCTCTCGTTGAGCGGCACGACGGTAACGATATCCTGTCCCGCATAGTGGGCGCCGAGAGCGCTATGAATGCTCTCGATCGTGGCACCATCCTTGAGGTCTTCGAGGAACAGCGGCACCTGTACGATCATGCCCTGCGCAAAGCGACCGACAGATGGCGAAAACAGCGGCGCTCGATCGAGCAGGCCGTGTTCCTTCATCTCGGGAACGTGCTTGTGCTTCAGCGTCAGGCCGTAGAGGAAATTGTTGGCGGAGATGGCGTCCTCGCGTGAAGCGTCTTCCATCTGGCCGATCAGCTGCTTGCCGCCGCCGGTATAGCCGGACACCGCGTTGACCGAGACCGGGTAGCCGTCGGGCAGAAGACCGGCAGCGCGCAGCGGACGCAGCAGCGCGATCGCGCCGGTCGGATAGCAGCCCGGATTGGCGACGTTGCGGGCAGCCTTGATCTTGTCGGCCTGTGCCTTGTCCAGCTCGGCAAAACCATAGGCCCAGTTCGGATCGACGCGGTAGGCAGTGGAGGTGTCGATCACCCGCACGTTGTTGTTGCCCGCAAGCATCGTCACGGCTTCTTTCGAAGCCTCGTCCGGCAGGCACAGGATCGCGATATCGGCGCTGTTGAGCAGGTCCTCGCGCATTGCGGCATTGCGTCGTTCGGCTTCCGGGATCGACAAGAGCTCGACGTCGCGGCGGTCGGCCATGCGGGTGCGGATCTGCAGCCCTGTCGTGCCGTGTTCGCCGTCGATGAAGATCTTTGCCGTCATTGTCTTTATCCCTGAAATGTCAGTGCCTTGGGGTGAGAGCCGGAACCAGTTTGCCAGCGGCTTGATTCAAAGTGTCAACGGGCGGAAAGTCGCTCCGCGCGCAGGCCAAGCATATACATCGCAACCGTTGCCCCGGCAATGGCGGTGATATCGGCGTGGTCATAGGCCGGCGCCACCTCCACCACATCGGCGCCGCAGATATCGAGACTGCCGAGTTTGCGCAGCACGGACAGGATTTTCGCGCTAGACGGGCCACCGGCAACCGGCGTTCCGGTTCCGGGCGCGTAGGCGGGGTCAAGGCAGTCGATGTCGAAGGTGAGGTAACACGGGCGGTCACCGACATGGGCAAGGATCGCATCGGCAATCGCCTGGGCGCTCAGATCCTCCACCTCATGGCCGGGCATGATCCGGATACTGAAATCCTCGGGCGCATGGGTGCGGATGCCGATCTGTATCGAATGCTGCGGCTCGATCACGCCCTGTCGCACGGCACGCGCCACGAAAGAACCGTGGTCGATGCGTTCAATTTCGCCGGTCTCGTCCGCATCATCGCTCCAGGTATCCTGATGGGCATCGAAATGCACGAGGGCGAGGGGGCCGTGGCGGGCCGCATGCGCCTTCAAGAGCGGCCAGGTGACGAAGTGATCACCGCCGAGCGACAGCAGAAACGCGCCCGACTCGATGATCTTCGTCGCCTCCGCCTCGATCAGGCGCGGCGTCTTCCAGTGATGACCGTAGTCGAGCATCACGTCACCGTAATCGATCACGGACATGGCGTCGAAGAGATCACGTGAGAATGGGTATTGCGGGTCGTTGTCGAAGATCGCCGAAGCGCGGCGGATGGCCTGTGGCCCGAACCGCGCGCCCGGCCGGTTGGAAACCGCCGCATCGAACGGAATACCGAGGACGACCGCATCGGCGCCGATCAGATCCTTGGTATAGCGCCGCCGCATGAAGGACAGCGCGCCCGCATAGGTCGGGTCGGTGGCAGCATCGCGCAGGGACTTGGCGGTAAAGGCGTTGTCGATGGATTTTGAAGCCATTGCATTCTCCCGGATCGCAGAGAAAGTGCAGTGGGAGTGTCTGGAAGACAAGACCCGGACCGAAGAAAGCCCGAAACGAAAAAGGCGGAGCCGAAGCCCCGCCTTTCGAAATGCAAAGTCTTGAAGCGATTAGCGCTTCGAGAACTGGAAGGACCGGCGGGCCTTCGCCTTACCGTACTTCTTACGCTCGACGACGCGGCTGTCGCGGGTCAGGAAGCCACCCTTCTTCAGAACCGGGCGCAGGCCTGGTTCGAAGTAGGTGAGGGCCTTGGAGACGCCGTGACGAACGGCACCGGCCTGACCGGAAAGACCACCACCGGTGACGGTGGCAATGATGTCGAACTGACCTGTGCGGGCAGCGGCAACCAGCGGCTGCTGAAGGATCATCTGCAGAACCGGACGGGCGAAGTACGCCGAGAAGTCGCGACCGTTGATGATGATCTTGCCGGAGCCCGGCTTGACCCAAACGCGGGCAATCGCGTTCTTGCGCTTGCCGGTTGCATAGGAACGGCCCTGTGCATCGACCTTGCGGACGTGAACCGGTGCCTGGCTTTCAGCCGGAGCGAGGTCCTTCAAAGAGGAAAGATCGGCCATGATCAGGCGCTCCTTACGTTCTTGCTGTTCAGCGATGCCACGTCGAGAGCGACAGGCTGCTGTGCTTCATGGGGATGGTTGGAGCCGGCGTATACACGCAGGTTCTTCAACTGGCGACGGCCGAGCGGGCCGCGCGGGATCATACGCTCGATCGCCTTTTCGACGACGCGCTCAGGAAAGCGGCCTTCGATGATGGCGCGTGCAGTACGCTCCTTGATGCCACCCGGGTAACCGGTGTGCCAGTAGTACTTCTTGTCTGTGTATTTCTTGCCGGTCAGGACAACCTTTTCAGCGTTGATGATGATGACATTGTCACCGTCGTCGACGTGAGGTGTGTAGGTGACCTTGTGCTTGCCGCGAAGGCGATTGGCAACGAGGGTGGCGAGGCGACCGACAACGAGGCCTTCGGCATCGATGATGATCCACTTCTTCTCCACCTCTGCAGGCTTCTGAACGAAGGTTGACATTGTTTTTCTCTCTCATCTGAACCCAAGACCACCGGAAGACCGGCCGTAAGGGCGTTTTTTGTTGCTTGATTTGCTCGGGCATGCCGACAAAAAAGAAAGCGGGCCTTCGAGAGGTCCGCGATCTGGGCGGCTTATACGACGGAGCCTAAAAAGCGTCAAGCACGTGGCCCGGAGCGCTCTGAAAAATAACTCAACGTTTAGAACGACTTACTGATGAGGTAAAATAATACCTCACAAATAATCGGCCGGTGTTTCGTCTCTTACACGACTTCTTGAGAAGGGATACCTTGGTTTGAGCCGCATCACACCGGACGCCTGGCTGGTGGGAAAATGTGATTCCGGAACCGAGTTGGAAGATTTCCATTGCTTTCCTATGTCCAGGTGACTGCATGAGGAGGTTAGAACCATGGCTCACGATCGGTATGACGACGACGTCATCGCTGGCGTCTTGAAAAGCACGAAGACGATTGCGCTGGTCGGTGCATCGCCCAATCCCGACCGGCCCAGCAACCGCGTCATGGGATTTCTGTTGCAGCGCGGCTACCGGGTGTTTCCGGTCAATCCCGGCCAGGCCGGCAAGCAGATCCTAGGTCAGGAGGTCTATGCGAGCCTCGCGGATGTGCCCGAACCCGTCGATATGGTCGATGTGTTCCGCGCTTCGGAATATCTGGACAGTGTGGTGGACGAAGCGCTGGCGCTGGATCAGCTGCCCAAGGTCATATGGGCGCAGCTTGGCGTCCGCGACGATCAGGCCGCAGTCAAGGCGGAGGCTGCCGGTATCCAGGTAATCATGGATCGCTGCCCGGCGATCGAATATCCGAGGCTTGCCCGTCTTCTCGGATAGGGTAAGGGAGCGGGGCAGGTAATTCGCGGATTGATTTCGCGGACTCTTTTCGCAATCGGTGCGAATGCTGCAACGATATTTCTTGATCGCCGTCGGCCCGCAGGCTCTGCTGTGATGAAACGACCCTAGAGGAGACCGGCATGGCCAACCCGAATTCACGCAGTTCCGGCAATCCCGGATTTTCAACGCTCGCTGTTCATGCCGGCGCCGAGCCCGATCCGACGACCGGCGCCCGGGCGGTGCCGATCTATCAGACGACGTCCTTCGTCTTCAAGGATACCGAACATGCAGCCGCATTGTTCGGGCTGAAGGAATTCGGCAACATCTATACCCGCATCATGAACCCGACGCAGGCCGCGCTGGAGGAAAAGGTGGCGGCGCTCGAAGGCGGCACGGCAGCCCTTGCCGTCGCGTCCGGCCATGCAGCGCAGTTGTTGGTCTTCCACACGGTCATGCAGCCCGGTGACAACTTTGTCGCGGCGCGCAAACTTTATGGCGGTTCGATCAATCAGTTCGGCAACGCGTTTCAGAATTTCGGCTGGCAGGTGCGCTGGGCCGATAGCGCCGTTCCGGAAAGTTTTGAAAACGAGATCGACGATCGCACCAAGGCGATTTTCGTCGAAAGCCTGGCAAACCCCGGCGGCACCTTCGTCGATATCGCGGCGATTTCGGAGGTGGCCCAGCGTTTCGGAATCCCGCTGATCGTCGACAACACGATGGCGAGCCCCTATCTCGTCCGGCCGCTCGAACACGGCGCCGATATCGTCGTACACTCGCTCACCAAATTTCTCGGCGGCCACGGCAATTCCATGGGCGGCATCATCGTCGACGGCGGCACGTTCGACTGGTCGCGCTCCGGCAACTACCCGGTCCTGTCCGAACCGCGGCCGGAATATTCGGGCATGGTCCTGCATGAAACCTTCGGGAACATCGCCTTTGCGATCGCCGCGCGCGTGCTCGGCCTTCGCGACCTCGGGCCGGCCATCTCGCCCTTCAACGCCTTCCAGATCCAGACGGGGATCGAGACGCTCTCGCTGCGCATGCAGCGGCATTGCGATAATGCGCTTGCGGTCGCGGAATGGCTGAGCCGCCATCCGAGGGTTGGATGGGTGAACTACGCCGGCCTGCCTGACGACCCGAACAATGCTCTGCAGCAGCGCTATTCGCCGAATGGTGCCGGCGCTGTCTTCACCTTTGGCCTGAAGAACGGCTACGAGGCCGGCAAGATCTTCGTGGAGAGCCTCAAGCTCTTCTCGCACCTTGCCAATATCGGCGACACCCGCTCGCTGGTCATCCACCCGGCATCGACCACCCATCGGCAACTCACCGAGGAGCAGCAGATTGCTGCCGGTGCCGGACCTGACGTGGTTCGCCTGTCTGTTGGCATCGAGGATGTCGCAGACCTGATCTCCGACCTCGACCAAGCATTAGCAAGGACTTGAGACACTCATGAAGAACTGGCTGACATTCGATTTGACCGCAATCGAACCGGAGGAGGGCGCACCCGCGCCCGACCGCGTCATCTTCGGCGATCCGAAATTCCTGACCTGGAATTTCGAGGAGGCCGAAGGCGGGATCTATGCCGGCGTCTGGGAAGCGACACCGGGCAAGTGGAAGATCGTCTATGACGAGTGGGAATATTTCCACATCCAGTTCGGCTACTCGATCATCACCGAAGAAGGCGCAGAACCGCTGCATCTGAAGGCCGGCGACAGCATGGTTCTGCGGCCCGGTCTGGTTGCCACCTGGGAAGTGGTGGAGACGACCCGCAAGGATTACGTCATCAGGCTGTAAGCCTGACGGCGGGTCCTCCGGCTGCTCCTACCCCCAGGTGAGATCGAGCCGCTCCAGCCCGTGGAAATGGTAGACGTCCTTGACAGTCGGCACCCCGGCCAATTTCAGGCCGGGCAGGCGGCGAAACAGGATGGGCAGAACCGTTTTCAGCTCCAGCCGCGCCAGCGGCGCGCCGATGCAGAAGTGGATGCCGGCGCCGAAGGACAGGTTCTGGCCTTCCTGGCGATCCGGCTTGAACGCCAGCGGATCTGAAAATTTCCTGGGGTCCAGATTGGCGGCGGCGAGGATCAGGCTCACCTTGTCGCCACGCTTCACGGAAACGCCGTCGATTTCCGCGTCCTCGAGCGCCCAGCGCTGGAAGATATGGACGGGCGCGCACAGCCGCAGCGTCTCTTCCACCGTCCGCTCCGTCGCGGCCTCGTCGCGGAAGAGCTCGACCGGCGCTAGACCGCTTTCGAGGATCACGCGAACCGAATTGCCGATCTGGTGCACGGTCGCCTCGTGGCCAGCGTTGAGCAGCACGATCGTGGTCGAGACGAGTTCGTCATCGGTCAGATACTGGCCCTTGTGCTCCGTATGGATCATGTGGGTCAGCAGGTCTTCGCGCGGTTCACGCCGGCGCTCAGCGATCAGCGTCTTCACATAAGCTGCGAATTCCGCAGCGGCGCGGTCCGCCGCATGTTCGTCTTCCCGCGAGCGCTTGAACATGTACATGCCGACATAGGCATGGCTCCATTTCAGCAACTGCGGACCCATCTCGTCCGGAATGCCGATCATTCTCGCAATCATCGTCACGGGAATGATGTCGGCGAAAGCCGAGAGCAGTTCCACCCGGCCTTGGCCGTCGAACGCGTCGATCAGACGCTCCGCAAGCTCGGTAATCTCCGGCCGCAGCTTCTCGATATGGCGGGAGACGAAGGCTCGGTTTACCATTGTCCGCAGCCGCGTATGTTCCGGCGGTTCGATCTCCAGGAGCGAGTGCCGCTCGGCGAGGTCGAAATTTGCAAGATGCGCTTCCGGCTCGGGGAGGCCCAGCTCCTCGCGGCTGGCGACATGCAGGATCTGCCGGCCGAATCGGCGGTCGCGCAGGAGAAGGTTCACATGGTCATAACCTGTGAAGAACCACTGCCGCTGCTCCTCCCAGAAGAAGGTTGGACAGTGCTGATGCAAAAGCCCGTAGACGCTGTTCGGGTCGCTGTAGAAGGCCGGGTTGCGGCCATCCAGCGAGACGCGACGGGTTTCTGGATCGATGCGGAGGAAATCGGGGATCGCGGTCATGCGGAATGGGTAACTCAATCCGCGGTCCCACGAAAGCCCGTCATTCGTCTGTCGCGATACCCTCGCGCCGCGGATCGGCACTTCCCGCAAGTCCTCGGTCGGTGATCTCGATTGCCTGCAGGCCAGACGTCATTTCGCCGGCCTTCACCTCGTAGCCGAGTGACTTCAGCGGCTCCATCAGCGTCTCGGCCCGCGTTCCGGCTTCGATATCGTATGTCCCGAAACGGTTGATCAGATGCGGCTGGGCGACGATTTGCTCCACCGGCATGCCCCAGTCTATATAGGCGACCAGCGCCTGCGCCACATATCCGATGATCTGGCTGCCGCCGGGCGACCCGATGGCCATCAGCGGCTTGCCGTCCTTCATCACGATCGTCGGCGCCATCGAGGAGCGGGGGCGTTTGCCCGGCTCGACGCGGTTGGCGACCGGCAGGCTGCCATCATGCGTCTTGAAGGAAAAGTCGGTCAGTTCGTTGTTCAGCAGAAAGCCGTTGACCATCAGCCGCGAACCGAACCCGTTCTCGATCGTCGTCGTCATGCTGGCGACGTTGCCATCCTTGTCGGCGATGGAGATATGGCTGGTCGAGGGCAGTTCGATCGCCTCACCGCGGCCGAACAGGAGCGCGTGATCCCAGGTCGGCTCACCCGACTTCACGGCATCCTTGGCAAGGGCCTTGTCCGTGTCAAGCAGTCTTGCCCGTTCGCCGAGATACTCTTTTTTGAGGAGACCCTTGATCGGTGCCGGCACAAAATCGGGATCGGCCAGATATCTTTCGCGGTCAGCAAACGCCAGACGCTGCGCATCGCCGATAAGCCTCCAGCTTTCAACATTGTCCGGCCCGAGCCCCTTCAGATCGAAGTTTTCGAGCATGCCCAGCATCTGGCCGACGGCAACGCCTCCGGAGGAGGGTGGGCCCATGCCGCATATATCGAGAGCGCGATAGGCAAGGCAGACGGGTTCCCGCTCCTTGACCCTGTAGTTGGTGAAATCGGATAGCGACAGAACGCCGGGATTGCCCTTCGCTTCGCGCACGGCCCTGACGATCGCCTGCGCAATCGGGCCGGAATAGAAGGCATCAGCGCCGCCGGCCGCGATCGTCCGCAGCGTTTCGGCATAGGCCGGGTTCTTTAGGAGAGTGCCGGTCTTCAGTGGTGCGCCGCCATCGTCGAAGAAATAGCGGATCGTAGCGTCATCGGTCTTCAGCTTGTCACCTTCGGCCGCAAGCAGAGTGCCGAGCCGCGGCGAGACCTCAAAGCCGTCAGTGGCGAGGCGCTCGGCGGCAGTAAACAATCCCGCCCAGTTCGCCTTGCCGTATTTACGGTGGACCGTCTCCAGAAGCCGCACCGTGCCCGGCGTGCCGACCGACCGGCCGCCGACCACGGCTGCCATGAACTTCAACGGCTGGCCCTGATCGTCGAGAAAGAGCTTCGGCGTGGCTTCCATCGGCGCCGTCTCGCGGCCGTCGAACGTCGTCAGTTTCTGCGAGGCTGCGTCGTAATAGACGAGGAAAGCGCCACCGCCGAGGCCCGAACTTTGCGGCTCCACGAGCCCGAGCACGGTCTGCACGGCAACCAGTGCATCGGCGGCACTGCCGCCTTTCTCGATCACTGCACGGCCCGCTTCCGCGGCGAGCGGATTGGCGGCGGCGACCATGTAGCGCTTCGTCTCCACCCGCTTGGCCGACGTGACTGCCGATGCCTTTTCCGGCGCGGTCGTGTCCGATGCCTGCTGCGCCGAGGCAACCGAGATCGTCAGGAAACCGGCGAGAACAGTTCCGGAAATTTGCTTCAGCATGGCATGTCTCTCCGCATTTTTGAATTTGCTCGGGGAGAGTGTGGAGCATTGTCGCGCCATTGCAAGACTTTAGGCGGTCGTGGGCAACGGCACTATTGGCTGAGGACGACGATGCGTTTCAGCGACGCCACCTGTTGGGACACGCTGATGTCTTCGAAAGGATCTGCGGCAAATGGGGTTGGGGACGCAAAATCCGTTGACGGTACGATCATGATTTCCTGATCCGTATGAACGGCGGTGCGATCGCGGCCGCTGGTCTTCGACACGTAAAGAGCCTTGTCGGCAGCGGTTAGCAACACGTCGATATCAGCATTCTTCGTGGAGCACAGCGAGATGCCGGCGCTGACCGTCACGGCTATCCTGTGTTCGCCGACTCTTATTGGATGGCGTCTGAGCGTCGAGCGGATTGCCTCTGCGATACTGGCTGCTTCGACCATATCGGAGACGCGGATGATCGACGCGAACTCCTCGCCGCCCATGCGTCCGAACGAGCCGCGGCCGCGCTGAGCCGCCGCACCAATCCGTGCAAAGGCGGAGAGCACGTCATCGCCGGCCTGATGACCGTAGACGTCGTTGATCTGCTTGAACCCGTCGAGATCGAACTGGATGAAAGCAATCATGCTGCCATCCACCGCATCAACACCCTTCGACCGGTGAAACTCTTCCAGCAGACCGCGGCGGTTGAGCACGCCGGTCAGCGGGTCGGTCCGCGCCAGCTCCTTCAGGGTCAGCTCGGACCGCTCGGTCAGGAGTCGCGCCCCGCAGACGATGCTGCCGACAAAGACGAAAGCCGTCGGGAGATAGAGCCACGGCGAATGCGACGCAGCGACAAGCGCATCCGGTCTACCGATGAACACCATCAGGACAATCAGCGCACAGGAGAAGAACTGTATCCCGATGACGCTGGCAAACACGCGACGGGTGATACTGGGCGGACCGCGATGGTAAAGCAGAATGCCGATGATCATGGCGTGACCGACCATGGCCGCGACGTGGTGAAGGATGGCGCGACTGGCGAAGTCGCCGCGGACGGGGTCGAGAAACATCCCGGCAATCCAGATAAGGGCCGGAATGCCAACATAGGGTTCCACGGGCCGGCGGTCGAGTTGCATCAGGCCCGCAGCCCACAGGCCGATACCCGCAAGAACCATGGTATTGGCGATCTCAATCGAAACGAAGTCCGGGATGTCGCCGCGCATTGCGACCAGAGCTGCGCCAATCCCGTGCACAGCGAAGCCGCTGCCCCAGCTGAGATAAAGTGGTTCGCGCTCATAGTACCAGCGTGAAAAGAGCAGGACGGCGAGCGTCACCGCTTCAGCGGCCCAGATCAACAGACCCGTCAAGATATCCACATCCAGCTCCGTCATTCATTCCCGGCCGCTTCAGTATGCAGCCAAGTCTTTAAGGCTGCGTTGCTGTTTTGCGTCGGTTATTTTGATTAGAATGCTGTCATTTATTCATATCTGCTTTACCCTGCTCGATCAAAAATGCTTGGATGGCCGTCGATACTTCTCTTTTGCCTCTGGTATATGAGAGTTGTTGCATTATCGGTCAGCCTCGCGCATCCCAAGCCGATTAAGGATATCGGGCTCTCCGTCTTGAAGTACCCGGCGGTGACACTCTATGTAGGAGATAACCCATTCCAATGATTCCGGAGCGCATCGCCGCCTTCGGCGATGCATTTGACAAAGGACGGACATGAGAAATCCAGTTGATACCGCAATGGCCTTGGTGCCGATGGTCGTTGAGCAGACCAATCGCGGTGAACGCTCCTACGATATCTACTCGCGCCTCCTGAAGGAGCGCATCATCTTCGTCACCGGTCCGGTGGAAGATTACATGGCGTCGCTCGTGTGCGCCCAGCTGCTTTTCCTCGAGGCTGAAAATCCGAAGAAGGAAATCGCGCTCTACATCAATTCGCCAGGTGGTGTCGTCACCGCCGGCATGTCGATCTACGACACGATGCAGTTCATCAAGCCGGCCGTGTCGACGCTCTGCATCGGTCAGGCCGCGTCAATGGGCTCGCTGCTGCTGTGCGCCGGCGAGAAGGGCATGCGTTTTGCAATGCCGAACTCGCGTATCATGGTTCACCAGCCCTCCGGCGGCTTTACCGGTCAGGCCTCGGACATCGAGCGTCATGCCCGCGACATTCTGAAGATGAAGCGCCGCCTGAACGACGTTTACGTGAAGCACACCGGCCGTACGCTTGAGGAAGTTGAAAAGACCCTCGATCGTGACCACTTCATGACCGCCGACGAAGCTCAGGACTGGGGCGTCGTCGACAAGATCCTGACCACGCGTCAGGAAATGGAAGGCGTTTCGGCGTCTTGAGGCAATAGTGGCATCCGTGCTGCTCACCCGGATTTGAGTGATTTCGGGGGTTCCAAGTGGCACGGAACGCGCTATTAGTACCTATTAAGGCTGTGTTGAGTGTTTATGACATAGCATTGGCGTCTTAGGGGTTTCGTTGCAGCCGGTCATTCTGGACCTGCGAAAGCGAGTTTAAGGCCGGTAGAGTACCCCTTGAGCGAAGACAGGCGCGGCATGGCGTCCGCGCGTGTCGACAGCGACAAAGTTGACCGCGACCGTCTGGACAGGCGGATAGGCGGAGTGCTGGAAGGAAAGTGATATGAGCAAAGTCAGCGGCGGCAACGGCGGCGACTCCAAGAATACCCTGTATTGCTCCTTCTGCGGAAAGAGCCAGCACGAGGTCCGCAAGCTGATTGCCGGCCCGACCGTATTCATCTGCGATGAATGCGTCGAATTGTGCATGGACATCATTCGCGAAGAGAACAAGTCTTCGATGGTGAAGTCCCGTGAAGGCGTTCCCACGCCGCAGGACATCATCAAGGTCCTCGACGAGTACGTCATCGGCCAGAAGCAGGCCAAGCGTATTCTGTCGGTCGCAGTCCACAATCATTACAAGCGTCTCGCGCATGCCTCAAAGGGCGGCGATGTCGAGCTTGCGAAGTCGAACATCATGCTCGTCGGTCCGACGGGTTGCGGCAAGACCTATCTTGCCCAGACGCTCGCGCGTATCATCGACGTGCCCTTCACGATGGCCGACGCGACGACACTCACGGAAGCCGGCTATGTCGGTGAAGACGTGGAAAACATCATTCTGAAGCTGCTTCAGTCGGCTGATTACAATGTCGAGCGCGCCCAGCGCGGCATCGTCTATATCGACGAAGTCGACAAGATCTCCCGCAAGTCGGACAACCCTTCGATCACCCGCGACGTGTCGGGCGAGGGCGTCCAGCAGGCGCTTCTGAAGATCATGGAAGGCACGGTCGCATCCGTACCCCCACAGGGAGGCCGCAAGCATCCGCAGCAGGAATTCCTGCAGGTCGACACGACGAACATCCTGTTCATCTGCGGCGGCGCCTTTGCCGGTCTCGACAAGATCATCTCTGCCCGTGGCGAGAAGACCTCGATCGGTTTCGGTGCATCCGTCCAGTCTCCGGACGATCGTCGCGTTGGCGAAGTGCTGCGCGAACTGGAGCCGGAAGATCTGGTCAAGTTCGGTCTCATTCCGGAATTCATCGGTCGTCTGCCGGTTCTGGCAACGCTCGAGGATCTCGATGAGGATGCGCTGATCCAGATCCTGTCGGAGCCGAAGAACGCGCTGATCAAGCAGTACCAGCGCCTGTTCGAGATGGAAGACGTCGAACTGACGTTCCACGAGGACGCGCTGCGCGAGATCGCCAAGCGCGCCATCATCCGCAAGACCGGTGCTCGTGGTCTTCGCTCGATCATGGAAAAGATCCTGCTCGACACGATGTTCGAGCTGCCGGCGCTGGAAGGCGTTCGCGAAGTGGTCATTTCCGACGATGTGGTGCGGGGCAATGCACGTCCGCTCTACATCTACGCCGACAGGCAGGAAGAAAAGGCCAACGTTTCGGCCTGATCCTCAGCGGTCATAGCAACATTGAGAAGGGGCCCCATTGGGGCCTCTTTTTCGTTTTAGCCTCGGCTATTGTTTTAGGCCGTATTACACGTTTTTTGCACTGCAAAGAGTTGCAAGATAATCCGCTTGATTTAGACAGGGTCAGGGATGAACCTTTCCGTTCCGGCTGCTTCGCACCTTTTGTGCGTGTGCCGTTGATTTCGGACCTCGTCTCGAAAAGGTTTGTCGGCAAGGACGGTGGCGCGTCCGTGCTGAAGAGCTGACATTTTGCGTAAGGCGTTATGCGTGGGCGCTTTGTCTGACGGCTGGTTGCACAAGGTGCAGTGCAGCGACCTTGCAAGGCTTGAAAACGATCTGTGAAAACTCCACTTTTAGCGGGAGTGAAGTGCTTGGGTAATTTCTCAAGCCATCCCGGCAACGGGACGATGGAAAGGAAATGACATGACGAATTCAACGTCTGCGGCATCCGGCGCTGAGACCTATCCGGTCCTGCCACTGCGCGACATTGTGGTCTTCCCGCACATGATCGTGCCGCTGTTCGTCGGACGGGAAAAGTCCATTCGGGCGCTTGAAGAGGTCATGGGTTCCGACAAGCAGATCATGCTCGTCACCCAGATCAATGCCAGCGACGACGATCCTGAGCCTGAGCAGATCTACAAGGTCGGCACGGTGGCCAATGTGCTGCAGCTCCTGAAGCTCCCGGACGGAACCGTCAAGGTTCTGGTCGAAGGCAAGGCACGCGCCCAGATCTCCGAATACAGCGATCGCGAAGAGTTCTACGAAGCCAAGGCAGAGATTCTGGCCGAGCCGGATGAGGACGCCGTCGAGGTGGAAGCGCTGTCGCGCTCCGTGGTTTCCGAATTCGAGAACTACGTGAAGCTCAACAAGAAGATCTCGCCGGAAGTCGTTGGCGCCGCGAGCCAGATCGAGGACTACTCGAAGCTGGCCGACACGGTCGCCTCGCACCTGTCGATCAAGATCACCGAGAAGCAGGAAATGCTCGAAACGGTCTCGATCAAGCTGCGGCTTGAAAAGGCCCTCGGCTTCATGGAAGGCGAAATCTCCGTCCTCCAGGTCGAGAAGCGCATCCGCTCGCGCGTCAAGCGCCAGATGGAAAAAACCCAGCGCGAGTATTACCTCAACGAGCAGATGAAGGCGATCCAGAAGGAACTCGGCGACGGCGACGAAGGCCGTGACGAGATGGCCGAACTGGAAGAGCGCATCGGCAAGACCAAGCTTTCCAAGGAAGCCAAGGAAAAGGCCGACGCCGAGCTGAAGAAGCTGAAGCAGATGAGCCCGATGTCGGCGGAAGCCACCGTCGTGCGCAACTATCTCGACTGGCTGCTTGGTATTCCGTGGTCCAAGAAGTCGAAGATCAAGACCGATCTTAACGCGGCTGAAAAGGTCCTCGAACTGGATCACTTCGGTCTCGACAAGGTCAAGGAACGCATCGTCGAGTATCTCGCCGTGCAGGCCCGCGCCACCAAGCTCAAGGGCCCGATCCTCTGCCTCGTGGGTCCTCCGGGCGTCGGCAAGACGTCTCTTGCCCAGTCGATCGCCAAGGCGACCGGCCGCGAGTACGTGCGCATGGCACTCGGTGGCGTTCGTGACGAAGCCGAAATCCGTGGTCACCGCCGCACCTACATCGGCTCGATGCCCGGCAAGGTCATCCAGTCGATGAAGAAGGCGAAGAAGTCCAACCCGCTCTTCCTGCTCGACGAAATCGACAAGATGGGCTCGGACTTCCGCGGAGATCCGTCGTCGGCCCTGCTCGAAGTGCTCGATCCGGCGCAGAACTCGACCTTCATGGACCACTACCTTGAGGTCGAATACGATCTGTCCGACGTGATGTTCATCACCACGGCGAACACGCTGAACATCCCAGGTCCCCTGATGGACCGCATGGAAGTGATCCGCATCGCCGGGTACACCGAGGATGAGAAGCGCGAGATTGCCAAGCGTCACCTTCTGCCGAAGGCTATCCGGGACCATGCGCTGCAGCCGAAAGAATTCTCGGTGTCGGACGATGCCCTGATGGCGATCAGCCAGCAGTACACGCGCGAAGCCGGCGTTCGCTCCTTCGAGCGCGAGCTGATGAAGCTCGCCCGCAAGGCCGTGACCGAGATCATCAAGGGCAAGACGAAGTCGGTTGCGGTTACCGCTGCCAACATTTCGGATTACCTTGGCGTTCCGCGTTTCCGTCACGGCGAAGCCGAGGGTGAGGATCAGGTCGGCGTCGTCACGGGTCTTGCCTGGACAGAAGTCGGCGGTGAGCTTCTCACCATCGAAGGCGTCATGATGCCGGGCAAGGGTCGCATGACCGTCACCGGCAACCTCAAGGACGTGATGAAGGAATCGATTTCGGCTGCGGCATCCTATGTCCGCTCCCGTGCCGTCGATTTCGGCATCGAGCCGCCGCGCTTCGACAAGTCGGATATCCACGTGCACGTGCCGGAGGGTGCGACGCCGAAGGACGGTCCGTCGGCCGGTGTGGGCATGGCAACCGCGATCGTTTCGATCATGACCGGCATTCCTGTACGCAAGGATGTCGCCATGACCGGCGAAATCACGTTGCGCGGCCGGGTGCTGCCGATCGGTGGTCTCAAGGAAAAACTCCTTGCGGCTCTGCGCGGCAACATCAAGGTTGTGCTGATCCCGGAGGAGAACGCGAAGGACCTCGCGGACATTCCGGACAACGTGAAAAACGGCATGGAGATCATCCCGGTGTCGCGTATGGGCGAGGTGATCAAGCACGCTTTGGTTCGCCTTCCCGAACCGATCGAGTGGGATGGCACGGTGGAGACACCGGTCATTGCGACGGTTGACGGTGCCGACGACTCGTCGACAACGATCGCTCACTAAGCGGTGCCTTGAAGCCGCCACGAACTGATAAAAAAGCCGGCGAAAGCCGGCTTTTTTTGTGAAAAATGCCCAAGACCCCTTGTTTTTCAGGCTTTTTCGGAGCCTTTGGGTTGCCAAGTGCCGACGCAAAACTATTGTCGGCGCCGACCAAATGAGTCGTTCCAAAACCGTTGAAAGGGTGGAAATATGAACAAGACCGAACTGGTGTCCGCAGTGGCCGAAAAAGCCGGCCTCTCCAAGGCTGATGCCGCCTCTGCAGTCGATGCCGTTTTCGAGACTGTCCAGGCCGAACTGAAGAATGGTGGCGACATCCGCCTCGCTGGCTTCGGCAGCTTCTCCGTTTCGCGTCGCGAAGCATCCAAGGGCCGCAACCCGTCCACGGGCGCTGAAGTCGATATCCCGGCTCGCAACGTTCCGAAGTTCTCGGCCGGCAAGGGTCTCAAGGAAGCTGTTAACAGCTGATCGAAAGCATCTGGCGGCCTGCCGCCGTGATGCAAAGCGTTGAGAAGGCCCGGTGAAAACCGGGCCTTTTTCGTTGAACGGAAAGCGTGTTCGAGCCTTATCCGCAGGTCCGTTCTTTCTGCGTCCCAAACTGTCATCCGCCTGTCATGACAGTGCAGCACAAGCCGAGTGTAGTTTCACGGAGGCTTCCCATGACATTCTCGACACGCGCCGCTTTGACCGCGCTCCTCCTCGGCTCCGTTGCAGCTCCTGCCGGCGCCGAGCAAGTCTTCAACCGCATTGCATCCTTCCCGGTCGCCCAGAACCTGCCCAAGGGCGAGGACAAGGCGACCTCGTCGGAAATCATCACGGCCACCGCCGACGGCAACACGCTCATCTATTCCGATGCGCCGGGCGGCACGATTGGCTTTATCGACATCACCGACGCGAAGGCCCCTAAGGCAGGCGGATCGGTCAAGATCGATGGCGAGCCGAACTCGGTCGCCGCAGTTGGTGCGAAGGTTCTCGTCACCATCGACCGGACCAAGGACCTCACCAAGCCCGCAGGCCAGCTCGGGGTGGTCGATATCGCCTCTCGCAAGATCGAGGCCACCTGCGATCTCGGCGGCCAGCCGGACTCGGTCGTCATCTCGCCGGATGGCACGTTTGCGGCCATTGCCATCGAGAACCAGCGCGACGAAAAGCTCAACGACGGCGCTCTTCCGCAGCTGCCGGCTGGTGAATTGCAGATCGTCACCCTGAACAATGGCGTGCCGGTTTGCGATAGCATCCGTCACGTCGACCTGACGGGACTGTCCACTGTCGCTCCTGAGGATCCTGAGCCGGAATTCGTCAATATCAACGCCAACGGCGAAATCGTCGTGACGCTGCAGGAAAACAACCACATCGTCATCGTCGACAGCAAGACCGCAAAGGTCACCGGCCATTTCACGGCCGGCACGGTTGATCTCGACGGCGTTGACATCAAGACCGACGGCGCACTGACCTTCTCCGGCAAGCTCACGGCCATTCCGCGCGAACCGGATGCGGTAAAGTGGCTCGGTACCGATCGTTTCGTTGTCGCCAACGAAGGTGATTACAAGGGCGGCTCGCGCGGTTTCACCATTTTCGATCGTACCGGCAAGGTTCTCTATGACGCCGGCACGTCGCTCGAATATGCTGTCGCCCGCGTCGGACACTTCCCGGAAAAGCGTGCCAAGAACAAGGGCATCGAGCCGGAAGGCCTGGAAGCTGCGACTTTCAACGGTCAGAAATATTTCTTCGTCCTGTCGGAACGCGGTTCGATGATCGCGGTCTACAAGGATACCGGTGCGGAACCGGAACTGGTGCAGCTTCTGCCCTCAGGCATCTCGCCTGAAGGCGCTGTCGCCATTCCCGGCCGCAACCTGCTCGCCTCCGCCAACGAAGCCGATCTCGGCGAAGACGGCGGTGCCCGCTCGCATGTCATGATCTACGAGCTTGGCGAAGGCGCAAAGGCCTATCCGATGCTCGTCTCCAAGGATGTCGACGGCAAGCCGCTCGGCTGGGGTGCCATGTCGGGCCTCGTCGGTGATGCGGAAAAGGACGGCATTCTCTATGCAGTCAGCGATAGCGTCTATGCCATGCAGCCCTCGATCTTCACCATCGACGCCACCAAGAAGCCGGCGGAAATCACCAGCGTGGTGCGTGTGACCCGCAACGGTCAGCCGGCCCAGAAGCTCGATATCGAAGGTATCGCGCTCGACGGCAAGGGCGGCTTCTGGCTCGCTTCCGAAGGCGACAGTGCCAAGTTCGTCGGTCACGGCATCTACAACGTCAGCGCCAAGGGTGAGATCAAGTCCGAGATCGCGCTGCCGGCAGAACTTCTGGCAGGTGAAACCCGCTTCGGTCTCGAAGGCATCACCACAACGGGTTCGGGCGACGACCTGACACTCTGGATGGCAATCCAGCGCGAATGGAAGGACGATCCGAAGGGCCAGGTGAAGCTTCTGTCGTACAAGCCGAAGTCCAAGGAATGGGCCGCCGTTCGCTACCCGCTCGAAAAGACCGAAAAAGGCTGGGTCGGCCTGTCGGAAATCACCGCCCGCGGTGACTACCTCTACATCATCGAGCGCGACAACCTGATCGGCGACAACGCAAAGCTCAAGAAGCTCTACCGTGTGGCAATCGCCGATCTGAAGCCCGCAAAGCTTGGCGGAGAGCTGCCGCTCGTCACCAAGCAGGAAGTTCACGACTTCCTGCCCGACCTGAAGAACGCCACCAACGGATACGTGGTCGACAAGCTCGAAGGTTTCGCCTTCGACAAGTCCGGCAAGGCCTTCGCCATCACCGACAATGACGGCGTCGATAACAGTTCCGGCGAGACGCTGTTCTTCCCGGTTGAGATCAAGGCGACCAACTAGACCGTTCATCAACAGGAAAAGGCCGGGTGTTTCCGCACCCGGCCTTTTTTATTGCCGATGCGTGACTTAAGTCTGTCGTTCCCGATGTGTTCCAGCAGCCGAGTCGATGACCTCATTCCGCTTCATCCATGCCGCCGATCTGCATCTTGGCAGTCCCTTTCAGGGCCTGGCGCTGAAGGATGTCGAGCTTGCCGATATCTTCATCGAGGCCAGCCGCAAGGCGTTTTCAGGCCTGGTGGACGAGGCGGTGGAGCGCAAGGTCGACTTCTTCATCGTTGCGGGCGATGTCTATGACGGCGACTGGAAAGACAACAAGATCGGCCTGTTCTTCAACCGCGAAGTCGCCCGGCTGGAACGCGCCGGCATTCCGGTCTTTCTGCTGAAGGGCAATCACGACGCCGAAAGCGTCATCACCAAGACAATTACGCTACCAAAGAATGTCAGCGAATTCCCGACGGCAAAGCCCGGTACGTTCAAGCTGGATCACCTAAAGGTCGCGCTGCACGGCCAGGGTTTCGCCGAGCGCTCTGCCAATGAAAACCTGGCGCTTGCCTATCCGAAGCCGGAGCCGGGCTGGTTCAACATCGGCGTGCTGCACACGTCGCTGACTGGCCGCGAGCCGCACGCAGCCTACGCGCCCTGTTCCGTCGAAGACCTGCGATCGCGAGGCTACGATTACTGGGCGCTCGGCCATGTCCACGATTTCGAAATCGTCGCCGAAGACCCGCTCGTCGTGTTCCCCGGAAACCTTCAGGGACGGTCGATCCGCGAGCAGGGGGCAAAGGGCGCCGTGCTCGTGACCGTCGAGGACGGGCGCATCGCCTACGAGCGTATCGTGACCGACAGCGCAAGGTTTGCCGAGCTGGCCGTTCTCGTCGAGCCGGATGAAACACCGGCGGCGATCCTGCGGCGGCTGGAAGACCTGCTTGGTTCTGTGATCGATGCCATGGAAAGCCGCCCGCTTGCGCTGCGCATCCGCATCAGTGGCCGCAGTCGCTTCCGCAACGAGATCCTGGCAAGAGCGGCCGATTTTCGCGATGAAGTCCAGGCCGCCTGCCATCGCGGCCATGAGGATATCTGGCTGGAAAAGCTGGAAGTAAAACTCGAAGCCGAGGTCGCATCGACGGGGAAATCGACCGATCTGCTCGGGCTCGAAGGCCTGCTGCCGACCGCGGAGTTCTCGCCGCTTCTGGTCAGCGAAGCCGAGGCCCGGATTGCCGAGATCGCCGCGCGTCTGCCGGGCGGCATCGGCGCCGGCGACCTGGCGCTTGGCGATGATGCGGCAGCACTGTTGGCAGAGGCGCGCGAGCTGCTTCTGTCGCGCGCGGCAAGGGTAGGGTAGTCACATGCGTTTTACCCGTCTCGACATCCTGCGCTACGGCGCGCTTACCGACCGCGCGCTTGCGTTCCGCCCGGATGCGCAGCTGCATGTCATCTATGGTCCGAACGAAGCCGGAAAGTCTTCGGCGCTGTCGGCGATCTCGGATCTGCTGTTCGGCTTTCCGACCGCTGCCGAATACAGTTTTCTGCATGACGCAACCGCACTTAGGGTTGGCGCTGAAATCGAGACGCGCGATGGTAGCAAGCTGGGCTTTCGCCGTCGTCGCGGCCGCAAGAACACGCTGCTCGCGGCAAGCGAGGCGGAAGAGGCGCTGCCCGAAGATGCGCTGGCACCCTTTCTCGGCACGCTGAACCGCGATGTGTTTCAACGCGCCTTCGGTCTTGATTCGGCTTCGCTGCGGGCTGGCGGCCAGAGCATGCTGAAAAGCGGCGGCGAGATCGGCAGCCTGCTGTTTTCCGCAGCGTCGGGCCTTACCGGCCTCTCCGACCTGCGCAAGAGCTTCGATGCCGAGGCCGACACCATCTACGCGTCGCGCCGCTCCAAGGACCGGTTGTTTTACCAGGTGCTCGACAGCCATGACGAGGCGCGCAAGGCCGAGCGCGACAACGAGCTGAAGTCCGGCGATTGGAAGAAGCTACTGGCCGAACAGGCCGAGCTGGAAGCGGAACTCGCCACCATCAAGACCGAGCGCGAAACCACCAAGCAGACGCTGGAGCGGCTGCGCAAACTGATGCGGCTGGAGCCGGTGCTGCGCGAAATCGATCGCGAGCAGGACCAACTGGCGCAATATCAGTCGCTGGGCTCGCTGCCGCCTGGCTTCGAGGACGCACTTGCGCGGGCGCTGGACGATGCGCGGCGCAACGACGACGCGCATCGGGCGGCGCAAACCGAAGTCTCGCGGCTGGGCGACGAGATCGCCGCTCTCCATGTCGACGACGCGCTGATCGCCGCTGCCGGGAGCATTCTCGCCCGCCACGCCGACAAGGGCATCTATCTGAAAGCCCGCGAGGATATCGCAAGGGTTCGCGGCGAGGTCGAGGATTTCGACACCCGGCTGGTGCAGCTGGGGCGCAGGCTGGGTCTTGTCAGGACCGATGACCTTGAACGCCACCAGCCTGCCGATGCCGATCTGGTGCGGCTGAAAACGCTGCTCGACGAAGGCAGCGAACTCGACCGCAGCCTCAAACAGCT
This sequence comes from Rhizobium sp. Leaf306, assembly GCF_001423425.1. Taxonomy (GTDB): domain Bacteria; phylum Pseudomonadota; class Alphaproteobacteria; order Rhizobiales; family Rhizobiaceae; genus Neorhizobium; species Neorhizobium soli. The sequence goes on along the minus strand of NZ_LMNX01000001.1, from coordinate 113,752 downwards.
GCATCTCCGTCTGGAAGAAGAGCGCGAGGCGCTGCGGCGTCTGGATGAAGCCAATCCGGACAGCCGCCTGATCGATCCGAAACCATGGGCCGAGCAGCTCACGGCGCTGCGCCCCGAACTCAGTGATCTCGCAGGCATCGAAAACCTGCAGGTCCGGGCCACACGGGCAGAGAGCGATCTTGCCGCCGCCGTTGCAAGGCTCGATCCGCCGGTCAAGGACATCGACGCCCTGCTTGCGAGCCCGCTGCCGGATCTCGCAGCGCTCAGCAGCCACCGCAAGCTGATCGACGATGCACGCGCCGTGCATGCGAGGATCACCCAGACGCTGACGACGGTGAAGGCAGACGCCAAGACCGTGGCGGATCAGATGGCGGCGCTGGAAGGGCAGGGCCGCATCGTTTCGCGTGCCGATCTTGTTGAAGCCCGGAAACAGCGCGACGCGGGTCTTGCCGCGCTCGGAGCAAAGCCATCAGCGGGTCAGCTAGCCGATGTCCAGAAGGCCGTGCAGAACGCTGACGAACTGGCTGACGCTGCCCTGACAGACGCCGAGCGCGTTTCCCGCCACGCGCAGCTCAGCCTGCGCCAGCACGAGATCGAGCAGCAGTTGACGAACGCCCGCGCCGAAGCGCGCGAAAGCGATATCGCGCTGTCGGATGCGATCACAGAATTCGAGGACCTGTTCCGCTCGGTGCCCGTCTCGCCGCTATCGCCGGAGCGCATGCTCGAATGGCGCCGCGGCGTCGAAGCCCTGTCGCATCAGGTCGATGCGCTGAAGGATGCAAGCGACGCGCTGCAGACCGCGCGGCTGAAGGAAGAGCGATTGAAGCCGGTGCTGGTCGGTCTTGCGGACGCGATCGGGCTTGCCGCAACCGCCTTGCCGCCTGCGGCCCTGGCGCGCGCTCTCGACCGCAGACTGGCGGAGATAGCGGAACGCTGGACGGAAAGCCGCTCGCTGGAGGGCAAGCGCCATTCCGCTGTCGATGCGCTGCAACGCCTCGAAGAGCGCGAGACCGTTCTTCGTCGTGAGGTCGATAGCTGGCGGGCCGCATTCTCCAACGCTGCGACCATGGCCGGCCTGCCGGATGAGGCGACGGTCGACATGGCAGCGGCAGCGCTCGATGTCTGGCGCAGCGTGCCGGATATTCTGGCCGAGCGCGAAAACCGCCGCCGCCGTGTGCGCGGCATGCAGCGCGACATGGAAACCTTCGACGAAGAGATCCGCAGCCTCTGCACCAAGGTGGCACCCGACCTGATCACTGTGCCGGCAGACGTCGCGGCCGGTCTCCTTAACGATCGGGCAATGGATGCCAATGCCGCCGCCAAGCACAAGGCAGCGATGTCGGCTGACCTCGAACGCGCGACGCTCGCCCTGGAGCGCTATGCCACGCGGGAAAAAACCCTGCAGGACGAGCTCGCTTCGCTTGCCACATCCGCCTCGCGAGACGTCGCCGACCTCGAACAGGTGCTGGAAGAATTGCGCCAGCGAAGCCGGCTGAACGGACAGCTTCTGCAGTGCCGCTCCCGTTTCAACGAGCACGCTGATGGTGACGATGAAGCGGCAGTGCGCTCAGCGCTGGTCGATTTCGACAAGGTGACGGCAGGTCTTGAGATCGAACAGCTGGAAAGCGCCGATAGCAGGCAGATCGACCGTATCTCGACTTTGAGGACCGCCGAGGCCGACAATGCCCGCCGTCGCCGCGAACTGGAAAGCGGCATCGGTGCCGAGCGCGCGGTGTTCCAGAAGCACGCGGCCGAAACCGAGGCGAGGGACCTTGCGCGGCGGTGGGTGGTGCTGAAGCTCGCGGCCAGCCTTCTATCGTCCTCGATGGAAACCTATCGCGAGCAGCAGGCCGATCCGGTCATGCAGCGGGCCGGCAAGGTATTTGCGGATCTCACCGGTGGACGGTTTGCGAAGCTGGTGCAGCTCTATGACGAAAAGGACGAGCTGCAGCTGGCTGTCGAGCGAAACACCGGTGAGCAGGTTCCGCTATCGGGCCTCAGCGAAGGGACCGGCGACCAGCTCTATCTGGCGCTGCGTCTGGCGTTCCTCGAGGATTACTGCAGCCGCAACGAACCGGCACCGCTGATCCTCGACGACATCTTCCAGACATTCGACGACGAACGCACCGCTGCCGGCATCCGCACACTGGCTGCTGCCGGCGACAAGTTCCAGACGGTGCTGTTCACCCACCAGCTCAGCCTGGTGGAAACGGCGCAGCGCGAACTCGGAGAGCGGCTGGATTTGATCAGGCTTTAACGCAATCTGACGGTTGCGTAGCGTGGCTAGCCTTGCGGCGAAAAAACTTGCCCCACTGGGAGCGTCAGGCAGCCGATCCGCGTGCTGACGATCGCTCGCTGTGACGCCCTGCCAGGTTCCGGCGTCGGTACCGGGCATGCCGTGGTAACGGGATGGGCAACGAGGAGCAGGTTGAACCGTCTCTGGTCCATCATTTCGGGGACAAAGGTGGCGCGGTAGTTTTCGAGATCGGATTTAAACGCCGTGCGGGCGGAAAGCCTTGCCTCGAGATATGACCGGCTCTGCGGTGTCAGCGACAGGCCGTAACCGTCGAGCGTGGTCAGTGCAGTCTGCAACAGCGCACCGTCGTGGCGCTCATCCGTGAAACTGAGCTTGATCCGGAAGGTGCGCAGGTCATCCTCTCCAACCCCTTTCGCCTGGATGAACAGAGACGCCGGATCTTCACCCGGGCCCAGCGGCAGGAAGAACGTGCACTCCCATACATTGGCGCCCGCCAAGAAGTTCGGCGGTTCGCCGCCTATGCCCGCCAGTGCCTGGCAGCGTTCCTCGGTTGATGTCGTAACGGGTGGGATGAGACGCGACGTGTCGTGCGCCAGCGGCCGGACCAGTCTGGGCAGCTGCTTGCTACTCGCCGCAAGCCGTCGCTGGCGCCCGATGCGAACAGCCGGTGCGGGAGGAGGAGGAAGCAGATAGGTTTGCAGGCCGAACTGGCGCACCAGACGCTTATAGTTGCGCCCTTCGTTGACGAAAAGGACGGTCGCCGCAAGCCCGCTGAAGACAACGAGAAGGAATACCGCAAGAACGAACAACCGGCCGCCGCGTCGGCGACGCTGTTCGGCAGGGGTCGAAATTGCGGGCCTCTCCTCTTGCGGCATAGTCTTGTTCCGATCGAGGAATGCCTGCGATGATGCCTGCGCTTACCACATTACTAACAGGCTTCAAATCTAGAGCTTCGCCATATTTTCGATTCGACCGGCGGTCATCAGCGCCTGGCGGACGAGTTTACGCTGGTCGGAGCTGTAAGCTGTCTCGCCTTCTCAACTCCATTTGCAGGCGTGGTGCCGCTTTCTGTTCACTGTATGGTTGATTGTTGCTGTAAGGTATCTGGCGATCCAACCCATGCTAGTATAAACAGGAGGCAGGTTATGTAATGGCTTGTTTATGCAATAACTTTGTGCTTTTTGCGAACCCCTGAACCCGCCTTGGGCCATATGTGTATTAGCTTTTCTCGTGACATCCGCTAATAAGTATGTTGTTAAAGTTGTCCGATGCGGGCATTCCGCATCCGCCATTTTAGCTGTGAAAACAGAGTGACAATGACGATCGAAATTATTGGTAGAGCCTGTGTGGCGCCGGGTGCAAGCTCCGTCAAGGAACTCAAGACGATCCTGAGCGGCGGCCGTTGCACCGTTTCGGAGATCCCTGGAGATCGATGGGACTTGGCACGTTTCTGGCATCCGGCACAGGGTGTCGCTGGAAAGACCTATACGTTTGCCGCAGGCGTTATCGACAGGCTGTATGACTTCGATCCTGCCGTTTTCGGCATTTCGCAGCGCGAGGCCATGCAGATGGACCCGCAGCAGCGCGTGCTTCTGACACTGGTCTGGCAGGCGCTGGAAGACGCCAATCTTCCGGCAAGCACGCTCGCCAAGGAAAAGGTCGGCGTTTATATCGGCGCGTCTAGTCTCGAAAACAGTACGCTTTCGTCCGAGGATCCCGCATCTGGCAGCCCGTATTTCATGACGGGCAATACTCTCTCTATCGTCTCGAACCGCATTTCGCACGTTTTCGGCCTCAATGGGCCGAGCATGACCATCGACACCGCCTGCTCGTCGTCGCTGGTGGCGCTGGATCAGGCGGTGCGCTCGCTCGAGCGCGGTGATATCGACACCGCGATCGTCGGCGGCGTCAATATCCTGGTCAACCCGCTCTCCTTCGTCGGCTTCGCGCAGGCGCGCATGCTGTCGCCCGAAGGGCTTTGCCGTGCTTATGACACCAACGGCCATGGTTATGTCCGCGCCGAAGGCGGGGTAGCGATCGTCCTTCGTCGCAGCGATCGCGCGAAGCGGGAAAATGACCGCAGCTACGCCAAGATCCACGCAACAGGCGTGAATTCTTCGGGCCGCACCAACGGCATCAGTCTGCCGTCTCGCGAAGCGCAGGCCGATCTTCTGCGCTCGATCTATCAGGGCAACGGCATCGACGTGAACCGCGTCGCCTTTATCGAAGGCCACGGCACGGGAACGCGTGTGGGCGACCCGGCGGAAGTCTGGGCCATTGGCACTGTCATCGGCCAGAACCGTCCGGCTCCGCTGCCGATCGGTTCGATCAAGTCGAATATCGGCCATACCGAGCCGGTGTCGGGTCTTTTCGGTCTCATCAAGGCGATGATTGCGCTGGAAAACGATTTCCTGCCCGCGACGCTGCATATCGAAAAAGCCAACGAGGATATCGACTTCGCCTCGCTCAACGTGCGGGTCAACATGTCCGCGATGAAGCTGATGCCTGCCAAGGGCGCTCGGCTCGCCGGCATCAACTCGTTCGGCTTCGGCGGCACCAACGCCCACGTCGTGATCGGCGATCCCGATCCGGTCGACGCGCCGGCGCTGCCCACCAAGGCCGACAGCCAGTTCTTCTTTGCCAGCGCCCATAGCGCCACCGCCCTGAAGTCGCTTCTGGAAAACTACCAGTCGGCCCTCGAACGCTCCGATGCTGTCAAGGCACGTCGGATGATCGCCGCCTCCAGCGCCAATCGCGACCCGATGCGCTATCGCTTCGCCGTCGAAGCCAAGGACGAGGGCAGGGTTCTCAGGGCGATCGAAACGCATTTGGCCGGAACGGCTTCGCAGGGGGAGCGCGGAGAAGCGCCGTCCCATGCCGGCAAGACAGCTTTCGTGTTTTCCGGCAATGGTGCGCAGTGGGCCGGAATGGGCGTTGAAGCCTATCGTGAAAGCCGCCATTTCCGCCAGTGCTTCCAATCCTTCAGCGCGCTGTTCGAGTATCACCTGGGCGAAAAGCTCTCGGATCTGCTGTTTGCCGACGATATCGGCACTAGGCTTGCCGATACGAAGATCGCCCAGCCGATGCTGTTTGCGATCCAGGCTTCCATCTCGGATTGCCTCGCTAATCTCGGGGTTCGCCCGGATGTCGTCTTCGGCCACTCTGTGGGCGAAATTGCAGCTGCCTATGCCGCCAAGGCCCTAACGGCTGCGGAAGCCGTGGCGATCGTTGCCAAGCGCTCCAAGTCGCAGGATCTGTTTGCCGGCAAGGGCAAGATGGCTGCCGCTGTGATGAACGAGGAGACGGCGCTTGCCTTCGCAAAGACCCATGGTCTGAACGAGATCGGCGTCGCCGCCATCAACGCACCGAACTCGGTCACGATTTCCGGTCCGACTGACGAGATCCAGGCGTTTCGCGATGCGGCACGCAAGGCGCAGACCGTCGTCCATGTTCTCGACATCAACTACCCGTTCCATCACCCGATCATCGACAGCGCGCGCGATCTTTTTCTCGCGGACCTGCCGACGATCGAGCCGAAGAGTGGCGCTTGCACCTATGTTTCGACGGTCACCGGCGGCATCTACGACTGCCGCGGCCTGGATGCCGATTACTGGTGGCGGAATGTCCGCGATCCGGTTCTCTTCAAGTCCGCGGCCGAAACAGCACTGGACCTCGGCTGCAACCTCTTCATCGAGATTTCGCCACGTTCGATTCTGTCGAACTATGTCAGTGAAATCGCCAAGCATGCGTCGCATTCGGCTGTCGTGATCGGCACCCTGCAGCGAGAGACCCCGATCGAGGGACGTGACCCGGTCGCGCAGTCGTTTGCCCGCGCCATCGCCCACGGCGTCTCGCCGAGCGTGTCGCGCCGTAGCAGCAAGCGCGATGCGTTTGCAGGCCTCCCGGTCCTGCCGCTCGAGCCGTCCGTCTTGAAGATGGCGAACACGACCGATGAGGTCGATATCTTCGGCCGCGAACACCGCGGCAGCTACTCGCTGCTCGGATGGCGTACCGATCCCAACAGCGCCCACTGGAAGAACCATGTCGACGCGCAGCTTTTTCCGGATCTGGCCGAGCACGTCGTCGATTCGCGCGCGATCCTTCCGGGGAGCGGATTTGTCGAGATCGCCGTCACAGCCGCCCAGGTGCATTTCGGATCCGACGACGTCGAACTGACGAATATGGAGATCGTGCGTCCGCTCGAACTTCGTACCGACCGGCTGCTCGAGCTATCGACGATCCTGTCGCCCGAGACAGGCGATATCGAAATCCGCTCGCGCGAACGACTGAGCAGCGACGACTGGACCGTGCATGCGGTGGCCCGCTGCCGCAAGCCAGTAGAGCATGCATCTGACCGTCAGATCTGGCGCGCCAACGAAGGCGAAAGCGCGAAGCTCTCCTCGCTGGAGGTCTACGGGACTGCCGAAAAGTTCGGCCTTCAATACGGCCCGCACTTCCAGCTGCTGCGCGAAGCGCGCGTCTTTGGTCGCAACACCGTCGAGGTCGATCTGAAAGCGGCCGAGGCTCCGGCCCACCCCTATCTGACCTACAACCTCAACCCGTTCTCGGTGGACGCGGTGTTCCATGGCCTCGTTGCCATGTTCGACCAGTTATCGGGCAGGGATGCCGGCTCTCCCTATATCCCCGTACGATTTGGTTCGGTTCGGGTGGGGGCGCGGGCCAAGCCTATTACCCGTGCAGTCATTGAGATCGAACGGTTCAGCGGCTTCTCGATCAAAGTCAACTTCCGCATGTTCGGGGAAGATGGCGAAATCGTCGCCTCTTTTGACGACTGCCGGTTCCGCCGCACCTCGTTGCGTCGTCATCACACGCTGGCTTCGGTTGCGTTCCATTACGAAGCCGTGCCGTCGACGATGTCAGGCAATTTCGCTCGGATCGGGTTTGCCGGCGGTCTACTGGCCGCGACGACGGATGCAGAAGCCAAGGACACTGCGTCGTTGATGCTGGATGCAATGATTTACCGTGCCTGCCACGAGATTGCGCTGTCGCTCGCATCACAGGTCGGGTTCGTGTCCGTTACCGAGTTCCCGGGAGAACCCAATTTCCGGGCTTTCCTGGCAAGCTGTCTGTTTATTCTGGAAGATGCCGGGATCGCGTCGTCCGAGGAATCCGGCTGGCGCGTGCCGTCCGAATTCACCATGCCGGCCGTCTCTGAACTTCTGCAAGAAATCTACCGTGAGGATTCCGGGCGTATCGCCGAGGCCGTGCTGCTGCACAATGCCTATCGCGATGCTCTGGAACACCTGTCGCTTGGCGGCCTCCATAGCGGCGAAGACGTCTCCGAAGCGCGCCACACCAGCGAAGCAACGCTCGAACACGTGCTTGTTCACTCGCCACTTGGGCGCAAGCGCTCCGATCTGGCGCTGCATCTTGTCGAGCAAGCCTGTCGGGCCAATGGCGGCCGGACCCGGGTCATTGTCGAGCTCGGCTCCACATCCGTATCCGTCAGCAGCAAGCTTGCGTCGCTTGCCGTCGATCACTCGGCGACGCTCGCGATCGTCGAGCCGCGCGAAAGCGTTCGCCGTACACTCGAACTTGCCTTCGAACAGCATGCACATGTCTCGGTGATCGAGCCGAAGGCGCTGGCCGATCTCCGCGGCATCGATGTGATCATTGCCGCCGGACTTGAAAGCCAGGCGGTTCTGGTCACCGACGATAGCCTTCGTTCCGCTGTACGAGGCGCCGCCGCGAGAGGCGCTGCATTCCTGTTCGTCGACCGTGCACCGTCAGCGTTCAACGACTTTGCCTTCGGCCTATCGGATGACTGGTTTGCCGCAAGTCAGTCGCCGGAATTTCCGGTCGGGCGTCTCGCGACAACCGAACAGGTAACCGACCTTCTGACAGGTCTCGGCTTTGCCGCCCCGCTTGTCGAAGAGAAAGATGTGGCCGAAGGGCTGCTGATCGTTGCAGGCGCCTCCTCGGCCGCGGCCGACCAGCTGCAGGCGCTGCCGTCGATCCCGTCGGCGCTCGTCTTCGCTGAAGATGTTGCCCGTGCTGCAGCGTTTGGTGACGGCGACACCGTCGTCCTGCTCAGCGCGGATGCGGACGAGACTGCGATTTCGCAGTCGCTTGCCGGATTCGATGGCAAACCCGTGCAAGCCATCTTCTTAGCCGAACGTCTGAGCGATCGCGAAGCCTCCGATGTCGCTCTGGCACGTCTCGAAAACCTGAAGCGTATCGTTGAAGCGTTCACCCGGCATAGCGCCAGCCTCGCGTCGGGCGACCAGTCCCGTCTCGTGATCGTCGCACCCGGCGGCTCGCCGCTTGCCGGTGAGGCGACTGATGACGTCAACGCCGGTCTCTGGACCTTCGCCCGCGTTCTTCAGAACGAATACGATGCGGTCGCCACGCACCTTCTCGATCTCGAGACGGACAGTGCGGAACTCGGCCTTCATGTCGGCGAGATCCTTGCATCCGCCAGTACCAACCGTGAGTGGATCCTGCGCCATGGTTCGCTGTCGGAAATCCGCGCATCGAGCGGTCCGTTCGGGCCGAAGGATACAGAAAGCGCCGACTTCACCGCGGCCACGATCCGTCAGACGGTGAATGGACGCGTCGACAGCATCATCTGGGAGAGCGCCTCCGAGCCGGTGCCGGATGCCGACGAGATCGTTCTCGCCGTGGAAGCGGCCGGCCTCAACTTCCGTGACGTCATGTGGGCCATGGGCCTGCTTCCGGAAGAAGCGCTCGAAGACGGCTTTGCCGGCGCAACCATCGGCATGGAAATGTCCGGCCGCGTCATCTCGGTCGGTGCGTCGGTGACGGATCTCGTTGCCGGAGACCGTGTCATGGGCATCGGCCCGGCCGCGTTCTCCACGCACGTCAAGGTTCGCCGCGACGGCGTGACGAAGTTCCCGGCCCGCCTCGACTATGAGGCCGCAGCAACCGTTCCGGTGGCATTCCTCACCGCCTATTACGCGATGGTCCAGCTCGGCCATATCGAACCCGGTGAAACCATCCTCATCCATGGCGCGGCCGGTGGTGTCGGCCTTGCCGCATTGCAGATCGCCAAGCTGAAGGGTGCGGTTGTCATCGCGACGGCCGGTACGGTGGAAAAACGCCGCTTCCTGGAAGCGCTTGGTGCAGACCATGTGTTCGACAGCCGCTCGCTGGATTTCGTGGCCCGCGTGCGCGGCGTCACCGGTGGCGAAGGCGTCGACCTTGTCCTCAACTCGCTGTTCTCGGAAGCGATGGAACGCAGCCTGGAACTGGTGAAGCCATTCGGTCGCTTCCTCGAACTCGGCAAGCGCGACTACTATTCCGACCGCAAGATCGGCCTTCGTCCGTTCCGTCGCAACATCAGCTACTTCGGCATCGACGCCGACCAGTTGCTGGTGAAGCTGCCGGCAATCACCAAGAAGATCTTTACCGAGATCGGCGTCCTGTTCGAGCGGGGCGACCTGTCTCCGCTGCCCTATCGCGCCTTCGGCTATGAAGAGATCGGCAGTGCCTTCCGTCTCATGCAGAATGCCGGCCAGATCGGCAAGATCGTCATCCGTCCGCCGGTCGCCGGCAAGGACAAGGTGGTGATCGCAAACGAAAAGCCGGTCGCCTTCGGTGCGGATGGCATCTATTTGGTTGCTGGCGGCATTGGCGGCTTCGGCCTCGTTACAGCGGACTGGCTTGCCGCACGCGGTGCCAAGCAGATTGCTCTCTGCTCGCGCAAGGGTATCGCCGACGCTGAAACTGAGGCGGCGATCGCCAAATGGAAGGCGAAGGGCGTCAAAGCATCTGTCCATGCCTGCGATATCACCAGCGAGCCGGCTCTTTCCGGACTCCTCGACAGCCTGCGCAAGCAGGCTCCGATCAAGGGCATCGTTCACGCGGCCATGGTGCTCGACGACGCGCTTCTGTCCAACCTGACGCCCGAGCGCAACCGACCGGTTGTCGAGGTCAAGGTTCGCGGTGCGGCTCTCCTCGACAAGCTGACGGCGGGCGACGATCTCGATCTCTTCCTCGTCTTCTCCTCGGCCACGACCATGCTCGGCAACCCGGGCCAAGCCAACTACGTCATTGCCAACGGCTATCTCGAAGGTCTTGCCCGTGCACGTCGCGCGGCCGGCAAGCCGGGTCTCGCAGTCGGCTTTGGCGCCATTGCCGATACCGGTTTCCTTGCACGCAATGCCGAGGTCAACGAAATCCTGTCCAAGCGAATTGGCAAGACGGCGATGAAGGCGCGCGATGCGCTGGAGCAGGTCGAACGCTACATGGCGTCAGACACCGGCACCATTGATGCGGCAGCCGTGATGATTGCCGAAGTCGACTGGCAGGCAGTGCGGATGCTGCCGATTTCTAACGCCTCGATCTTCGAGACGGCGATCCGTTCGGCCGGCAATCAGCAATCGGCCTCCGATGGCGACCGGATTGATCTTGAGGATCTGATCCGTGGCAAATCGGCGGATGAAGCGCAGCAGCTTCTTCACAACCTCGTCGCGTCTGAAATCGCCACGATCCTGCGTGTCACGGAAGACAGTATCACGCCGGAAAAGGTCTTGAAGGATATCGGTCTCGACAGTCTGATGGCGATGGAGCTCGGTATGAGCTTCCAGCAGAAGACGGGCTTTGATATTCCGCTGAGCGGAGTAGGGGAAGACACGTCCGTCAGCGACGTGGTAAGCCGTCTGAGAGAGCGTGTCGCCAAGCGCAACGGCGAGGACGACACCGTCCAGAACGAAGTGATCGACCGGCTGGTCAAGAGCCATTCGACGCAGCAGAAAGCCGCAACGCAGTGACAGACAGCAGTTCGGATGAAACCCGGCCCTCCAAGCTGAGCCTTGGGGGGAAGGGCAATTTTATCGACCAGATGCGCAAGGCCAACGAAAACGTCGGGCGCAATCGCACGACGCGGCTCAATGCACAGCCGCAGCAACCGGCCCGCCCTCCGGTCGGCTTTGACGCCTTGCCCGAATATCAACGGGTCATGGTGCAGCGCAAGGCGAGCGAAATCATCGGCGTCGACAACCCGTTCTATCGCTCGCACGACGAAGCCGCCGGCGCGACGACGACCATGGACGGGGAAGTCTATGCGAATTTTGCTTCCTACGACTATCTCGGTACCAACACGGACCCGAGGGTGACCGAAGCCGCCAAGGCTGCGATCGATCGTTTCGGCATTTCTGCCTCCGCCAGCCGTCTGGTCGCAGGCGAGCGCCCGGTGCATGCGGAACTCGAAGAAAAGCTTGCCAGCGTTTACGGCGTTGATGCTGCAGTCTGTTTCGTCAGCGGCTACCTTACCAACGTTGCGGCAATCAGCTGTGTCGTCGGCCCCAAGGACCTCGTCATCCACGACGAATTCATCCACAACAGCGCGCTGGCCGGCATCAAGCTTTCCGGCGCCACGCGGCGCCTGTTCAAGCACAATGACGTCGATAATCTTGAGACGGTGCTCAACACGCTCGCCGGCGATTTCCGGCGCGTGCTCGTGATTGTCGAGGGCGTCTATTCGATGGATGGCGACATCGCCGACCTGCCGCGCCTGATCGAGCTGCGCAATCGGTACGGCTTCTGGCTGATGGTCGACGAGGCCCATTCCCTCGGCGTTCTCGGCAAGACCGGTCGCGGCTCGTTTGAACATTTTGATATCGACCCGAAGAGCGTCGATATCTGGATGGGCACCCTGTCAAAGACGACATCGAGCTGCGGCGGATATATCGCCGGTAGCCGGGCGCTGGCTGACATCCTCAAGGCAGAAGCGGGCGGTTTCGTCTACAGCGTCGGGCTTGCGCCGGTTCTGGCAACGGCTGCAGCCACGGCCCTCGATATTCTGCGCGAGGAACCGGATCGGGCCGAGCAGTTGCACCGGAACGGTTCGCTGTTTTTGAAGCTCGCCCGGGAAGCCGGTCTCGACACAGGATTGAGCCTCGGCTTCTCCGTCGTGCCGATCCTCGTCGGTGATTCGCTTCGCTCCATCCAGCTGTCGAACGAATTGCTGGAAGATGGCGTCAACGCTTTGCCGATCATTCATCCCGCCGTCCCGGAAGGCATGGCCCGGTTGCGATTCTTTATCACCAGCGACCATACGGAAGAGCAGATTCGCCATGCGGTGGAATCGACCGCAAGACGCCTGAAGGACCTGCAGGACAGGAATTTTGGTCTTGCCTCTCTCAGCCCGGAAAAACTGATGCAGCTTGCGCCGCTTCTCCAGTCGCCTGACAACACCTGAGCCGGTGGCGACGACGATGCACGTGATCGTAACAGGTGGATCAAGCGGCATCGGACTCGAAGTGGCGCGGATCTACGCATGCCGGGGTGCGCGCGTATCGATCATCGCGCGCACGGCGGCAATGCTTGAAAGCGCTGTTGTCGACCTCCGCAGTACCGTCAAGGCTGACATCAGATGCGAAAACGCGGATGTCGCAAACGATAGCGAGATCTCGCGTGCTGTTGATGCCTGCGAGGCCGCATTCGGACCGTGCGACGTTCTTGTAGCCTCGGCCGGGATGGTAGAGCCGGGATTTTTCGACCAGCAATCGCAGAGCGACTTTTCCCTCCAGATTGACGTCAACCTGCTCGGTACGGCGAATGCCGTACGCGCAGTCTACGCGGGCATGAAGAGCCGCGGGCAGGGCGCAATCATGATCGTGTCCTCGGGTGCGGCACTGATCGGCATACCCGGCTACACAGCTTATTGTGCCTCCAAGTCGGCGCTCACGGGCTTCGCCGAGGCCCTCCAGGCTGAGTCGGTTGGAGATGGCGTCACCATAGCGCTGTGCTTCCCGCCGGATACCGAAACGCCGCAGTTTGAGAGGGAACTCGCCAAACGCCCGGCGCAGGCACGGGCTCTGATGGGTGCCGCGCCGCCGTGGAAGGCGAATGCCGTTGCCGAAAAGATCGTTCGCGGCATCGATCGGCGGTCGAAGAAAGTCTATTTCGGCTTTTCCATTACTGGCCTTGGCCTGTTCGGTCCACTGGTGAAGCCGTTCGTGGCGGCCTGGTTTTCCAGACGTCGCTAGATAAACCGCGTCTCTTCGCCCGCAATCCTCAAGATCGTCAGCTTGCCCGAATAAAATGCCCCGGTATCGATGCCGATTCTGTTCGGTCCGAGCGAGGGCTCAGTCTGCGGCGTGTGGCCGTGGATCACGAAGGTGGATGGCAGGTTCGGTCCTTTCGCAAGGAATGGATCGCGGATCCACATCAGGTCAGCCTCCTCCTGGTCTTTCAACGCGACACCCGGCCGAATGCCGGCGTGGACGAACAGGAGTTGTCCGACCTTCATGCTGATCGGCAAATCGGTGAGGAACTGGCGGTGCGCGTCGGGCACGACTTCAGCCAGCAGCTGCTTCAGCGTGCCACTGCGGCTGCGCTGGCGAAAGTTTTGGTCATGCACGTCGAGCCCGTAGGACGCCAGCGTCTGCTCTCCGCCAAGGCTCAGCCATTCGCCATGCGTCTCCGGATCATCGAGGAAGAGGCGGAACACATCGTCATGGTTTCCGCATAGCGGCATTCGGCGCAGACCGTATTCGCTCGGCTTGATCAGATAGTCGAGAACACCCGAGGATGCCGGGCCGCGGTCCACATAGTCGCCGAGAAGAACCACCACGCCCGCACGGCGCGTTTCTTCGATGTCGCGGGCGATCTTCGCCTCGGCTTCCTTGAGGAGCTCCAGGCAGCCATGCACGTCGCCGATCGCGTAGATCGGATAGGTCGGCGCGTCTACGCCAAGGTCGATACGCCGACGGGGACGTGGGACGCTCCCCTGGCTGGAACGTTTCTGGGTGAGCCACCCTATGACCTTGCGCATGATACCGTTCGTTTCGAGAATGAGAGAGAACGTGAGAACACAATGGGAAATGTGCCCCTAATGGACGTTTAACAAGCCCTTTCGGATCTCGTTGCAAACCGTTCAACGATCCCGATGCTGCTGCACCTCCGCTGCAGTATGAGAAAGTATAAACCGGCGCTCCGCAAAATATAATGCTGCACTGCACCAAGTCGTCGTGCTGCTATGGACAGTTGTTTTATTTTGAAACACTATCGAGGGGAGGAGCTGGGGGAGGGAAATAAATGCGGATACAGATCGTTGCCATCTCGATTATGGCAAGCCTTTTCCTGTGGATTTTCGCATACTATTGTCTGCAGACCACCTACAGGACCAGCCAGGCTTACGGCGTGATGCCGAACCTGAACATCAGCAAACGACTCAGCATCTTTGATTGAACCGGTAAGAGCTTCGAGTGCACGAGAGCTTCTGCGCTGTTGCTAAGGCTGCCTCTGCGCGTAGGTCGCCGCGAGTTGCTTGACCCCTTGGCGATATTTGAACAGCTCTATGCCGCCGACGAAGACGGCGCAGCAGGAGAGCAGAATAAAGGCGACAGCGGCAGCTTTCATGGCGGGACAATGGCATGCCGCTCGCCTCTGCGCCAGTCCCGGTTGAAGTGCTGCCGGACAGGCGTACAAAACAGGAGACCGGAGAGTGTTCGCCGGCCGTCCAAATGCTACAACGCGTATAGTCGTGCAGGCCGACAGTCTTTTGCAACCTAGCCCCTCAGCGATGCAAACCACAATTGTGTAGCTCGCCAACGTCATTTGCCCGTGATCGAATAATTGAGACTGGATAACGAATCGGTTGGAACCTGGCGTTGATGTCGCGCAGTATTCTGTCGGAGCGGATGAGCCGCTTAGAGCCGCCGCCTACTTCCGGTCAACGCAATCGTCCAAAAGGCAGTGATGGGCAAACATGTGCCATTATCAGCGAGAGAGCATTCTACGGAAATTATCTGGTAGGGAAGGCCGAAGAATGGTGGGCGATGACGGACTCGAACCGCCGACATCCTCGGTGTAAACGAGGCGCTCTACCAACTGAGCTAATCGCCCCTAAACTGCAGACCGTTTAGTCTGCCGCTTCGGTGGCCGTGATCTATGCGGATCGCGCGAAAACCGCAAGAGCTTTGACGACATTTTTTTGAATTTTCGACAAAATCCGTGGCAGATAAGGGTTCTTAACGACAAACCACGGGCCTCGATGTGGGAAAGTGAGTGGCGTCATTATTTTGTCTTCAAACTTGCTTGACACCTCCCGTCGAACCTCTTAGGAAGCGGCCAACCGAGCAGTCGAGGCTGCCTGGTGAGAGACGAAAGTTTCTGAAGAAATGTGCGGGTGTAGCTCAGTTGGTTAGAGTGCCGGCCTGTCACGCCGGAGGTCGCGGGTTCGAGCCCCGTCACTCGCGCCATTCTTCTTCCTCGAACGTCGTGTCCAAATGATGCGGCGCCGTAAAGTCGGCAATATGCGCGGGTGTAGCTCAGTTGGTTAGAGTGCCGGCCTGTCACGCCGGAGGTCGCGGGTTCGAGCCCCGTCACTCGCGCCATTTACTTTCTTTCCTCCAAACTGATCAAGCGTCTCTATCCTCACCGGGATGGGGAATGATCGGGTCGTCGAACCCACCTGTCGCGCTGAGAGTTGCAACGTCCGTCCGCCGCGCCTCTCGAATCGCTATTCCTGAATGAAACTCCATCGTTAGAAGACCGTCGGCAGACCCTTGGCCGGGAACATGTCGGGTACTGATTTGTTGGCGAACGAACTGGTGTTTTCCAGTGGAGTATTATTGGTAGGTGAGGGGGACTCAAAGGGCTTGCGCCTTTCCTCACGCTGCGCTAGTCACGCCTTGTTGCAATGCACGTACGCTTGTCGAATTCATGTTCGAGCGTCGCCCGGCGCTAAAGGCAAGCAGGGATCGAATATCATGAGTGAACTCCTCACTTCCTACGTCCCGATCGCGATCTTCATCGGTATATCCTTGGTGATCGGTCTGGCGCTTCTCATCGCGCCTTTCGCCGTTGCCTACAAGGCGCCTGATTCGGAAAAGCTTTCTGCCTACGAATGCGGCTTCAATGCCTTCGACGATGCCCGCATGAAGTTCGACATCCGCTTCTATCTCGTGTCGATTCTGTTCATCATTTTCGACCTCGAAGTTGCCTTCCTGTTCCCTTGGGCTGTGTCCTTCGGTGAAATCGGCTGGTTCGGCTTCTGGTCCATGATGGTGTTCCTGGGTGTCCTCACGATCGGCTTTATCTACGAATGGAAAAAAGGAGCGCTGGAATGGGAGTAGTCGATAGCGGCACAACTCTCGTCGCGCCGAAGTCCAAGGGTATTATCGACCCGAATACCGGCAAGCCGATTGGCAGCGACGACGCGTTCTTTGGCGAGATCAACAATGAGCTCGCCGACAAGGGCTTTCTTGTCACGTCGACCGACGAACTGATCAACTGGGCCCGTACGGGCTCGCTGATGTGGATGACGTTCGGTCTGGCCTGCTGCGCCGTCGAAATGATGCAGCTTTCCATGCCGCGTTATGACGTCGAGCGTTTCGGCTTTGCGCCACGCGCTTCGCCGCGCCAGTCGGACGTGATGATCGTGGCGGGAACGCTGACCAACAAGATGGCGCCTGCGCTTCGCAAGGTCTATGACCAGATGCCGGAGCCACGTTACGTCATCTCGATGGGATCATGCGCAAACGGCGGTGGGTATTATCACTATTCCTATTCCGTCGTTCGCGGTTGCGACCGTATCGTGCCGATCGACATCTACGTGCCGGGCTGTCCCCCCACGGCAGAGGCGCTGCTTTACGGCGTGCTCCTGCTGCAGAAGAAGATCCGGCGCACCGGAACGATCGAGCGTTGAGGGCTTGAGGAGGATATGATGACCGAGACCCTGAGCGAGCTTTCGACCTACATTCGCGAATCGCGCTCGTCGCTGGTCGAAGACGCGGTGATGTCCTATGGCGAGCTGAACCTGATTGCCACCAGCGACAACATCATCGAGCTTCTGACCTTCCTGCGTGATGATCCGAAATGCGGTTTCATCAGCTTCATCGATATCTGCGGCGTCGATTATCCGGCCCGTGCGAAGCGTTTCGATGTGGTCTACCATCTGCTGTCGCCTCACCGGAACCTGCGTATCCGGATCAAGGTTGCAACAGGCGAGGACGAACCGGTTCCTTCGGCATTCTCGGTCTATCCGGGCGCCGACTGGTTCGAACGCGAGGCATGGGATCTCTACGGCATCCTGTTTACCGGTCACCCGGATCTTCGCCGGATCCTGACCGATTACGGTTTCGAGGGGCATCCGCTCCGCAAGGACTTCCCGACGACCGGCTTCGTCGAGGTTCGCTACGACGACAGCGTCAAGCGCGTCGTCTACGAACCGGTCGAGCTCCGGCAGGAATTCCGCAACTTCGATTTCCTGTCGCCTTGGGAGGGGACGGATTACGTTCTTCCCGGTGACGAGAAAGCGAAGACCTGACGCGGTTGATTTGGTAATTGCCGGGTTGGGTGGACTTGGTTGAGGGAGCGGGCAGGCGGGTCGATTAGACGTGGTAATGTGATATCGGTCTAAAATATCAGGAGAGAACAGCAACATGGTTGCACTCCCTGAAAGATCGGTTCCTACTGGGTCGGCGTTCGTCTGAATTGATTGACATGACGATGAAGCAGAATTTCGGGCGGTTGCCCATTTTCCAAAGCGCGGAGCGCTGAAATGACGGAACACAACGTCCGGAACTTCAATATCAACTTCGGTCCGCAGCATCCGGCTGCCCACGGCGTTCTGCGTCTGGTGCTGGAACTGGATGGCGAAATCGTCGAGCGTGTCGATCCGCATATCGGCCTCCTGCATCGCGGCACCGAAAAGCTGATCGAGACAAAGACCTATCTGCAGGCCTTGCCCTATTTCGACCGGCTCGATTACGTCGCGCCGATGAACCAGGAGCATGCCTATTCGCTCGCGGTCGAAAAGCTGCTCGGCCTCGAGATCCCGATCCGCGGTCAGCTGATCCGCGTTCTCTATTCGGAAATCGGCCGTATCCTCTCGCATCTTCTCAACGTCACGACCCAGGCCATGGACGTCGGCGCGCTGACGCCGCCGCTCTGGGGCTTCGAAGAACGCGAAAAGCTAATGGTGTTCTATGAGCGCGCCTGCGGCGCCCGCATGCATGCGGCGTACTTCCGTCCGGGCGGCGTCCATCAGGACCTGCCGGTGGAACTGGTCGAAGACATCGGCCAATGGTGCGATGAATTCCCGGCAAAGCTCGACGACATCGACGACCTTCTGACCGGCAACCGTATTTTCAAGCAGCGCAACGTCGATATCGGCGTCGTCAGTCTCGATGATGCATGGGCCTGGGGCTTCTCCGGCGTCATGGTCCGCGGTTCGGGCGCGGCATGGGATCTGCGCAAGTCGCAGCCTTACGAATGCTACGCCGACCTCGACTTCGATATTCCGATCGGCAAGAACGGCGATTGCTACGACCGCTACCTGATCCGCATGATCGAGATGCGCGAATCCTGCAAGATCATGAAGCAGTGCGTCAATCGTCTGCTCAGCGACGCAAAGACCGGCCCAGTGTCTTCGACCGACGGCAAGGTCGTGCCGCCGAAGCGTGGCGAGATGAAGCGTTCGATGGAAGCGCTGATCCACCACTTCAAGCTCTACACCGAAGGCTACCACGTTCCGGCCGGCGAAGTTTACGCGGCCGTCGAAGCGCCCAAGGGCGAGTTCGGCGTTTTCCTGGTCGCCGATGGCACCAACAAGCCCTACCGCTGCAAGATCCGCGCTCCGGGTTATGCACATCTCCAGGCGATGGACTTCATCTGTCGCGGACACCAGCTGGCGGACGTGTCTGCGGTGTTGGGTTCTCTGGACATCGTGTTCGGTGAGGTTGACCGCTGATGAAGCTTCGCGCCGTCGCAGCCGCTGCTCTCGTGCTCTCTGCTCCTGCGGTCTCGCAGGCGCAGGAGGCGCTGTCGAGTGTCAGCGGCGGTTCGGCGTCGATGGCTACGCTCCTGTCCGAGGGATACGAGATCAAGACATCCGTACTCAACGGCACGAAGCTGATCGTGTTCATGCAGAAAGACAAGACGGCCTATGCCTGCGAATTCGTGACACTCACGAGATCGCGGTGCGGGGTCATAAACTGATAAGGCGTTGAAAGCATGTCCGTTCGTCGACTAGCCGAAGAACAGTTCCAGCCGGCAAACTTCTCCTTCAACGAGGAGAATGCGGTCTGGGCAGAGGCAACGATCAGGAAATACCCGGAAGGCCGGCAGCAGTCGGCCGTCATTCCGTTGTTGATGCGTGCGCAGGAGCAGGATGGCTGGGTCACCCGTTCCGCCATCGAGCATATCGCCGCCAAGCTCGACATGGCCTATATCCGCGTTCTCGAAGTCGCGACCTTCTATACCCAGTTCCAGCTGAAGCCGATCGGCACGCGCGCCCATATCCAGGTCTGCGGCACGACGCCTTGCATGCTTCGCGGCTCTGAAGATCTGATCAAGGTCTGTCAGAAGAAGATCCATCACGATCCGCTGCATCTCAATGCTTCCGGCACGCTGTCATGGGAAGAAGTCGAGTGTCAGGGCGCCTGCGTCAACGCACCGATGGTGATCATCTTCAAGGATGCCTACGAGGACCTGACCCCCGAGCGTCTTGAAGAAATCATCGACACGTTCGAGGCAGGCAAGGGCGCCGAGGTCAAGACCGGCCCGCAGATCGACCGTCATGAGTCGGCACCGATCGGTGCTCCAATCACACTGGTCGACGATATCAAGCCTGTTCGCACCAATCTCGAGCCGCAGCCACAGGCTGTGACCGAGGGCGCATCTGTGCCACCGGCAAATGCCGGTCGTCCGAAGGATACGGCGCCTGAGACAGACAAGTCGCTGAAGACGCCGGTCACGGCGCCGAAGGCTGCTGCCGAGAACGTCAAGGTTGCTGAAAAGGGCGAAGGTTCGCCGACGACAACCGAGACGGCGCCAGCAGCGACCGGGAGCAAGGCCGAAGGCGCTCCGGCAGAGCTCGGCGTTCCCTCGGGCGAGACGAAGCCGAAGCGTAGCCGCAAGCCGAAGCCTGAAGGGGAAAGCTCCTGATGATGGGCGCGGCAAAGTTTCGGTCCGTCACTACGGGCATGCTGATGATGACATCCGATGTGATAAAGTCGGTCGAGTAGGTAGATAGATCATGTTGCAAGACCAGGATCGCATTTTCACCAATATCTACGGTCTCAAGGACAAGTCCTTGAAGGGCGCGATGAGCCGTGGCCACTGGGATGGTACGAAGATCATCATCGAGAAGGGCCGGGACTGGATCATCAACGAGATGAAGGCCTCCGGTCTTCGCGGTCGTGGTGGCGCAGGCTTCCCGACCGGCCTCAAGTGGTCCTTCATGCCGAAGGAATCGGATGGTCGCCCGCACTACCTCGTCGTCAATGCCGACGAATCGGAGCCTGGCACCTGCAAGGACCGCGAAATTATGCGCAACGATCCGCATACGCTGATCGAAGGCTGCGTGATTGCCGGTTTCGCCATGAATGCGCACACCGCCTACATCTATGTCCGCGGCGAATATATGCGCGAACGTGAAGACCTGCAGGCGGCGATCGACGAATGCTATGCCGCCGGTCTTCTCGGTGTGAACAACAAGAACGGCTGGGATTTCGACATTTACGTCCATCACGGCGCCGGTGCCTATATCTGCGGCGAAGAGACGGCGCTGCTCGAAAGCCTCGAAGGCAAGAAGGGCCAGCCGCGCCTGAAGCCTCCGTTCCCGGCCAATATGGGTCTCTACGGCTGCCCGACGACCGTCAACAACGTCGAATCGATTGCCGTTGCACCGACCATCCTTCGCCGTGGCGCCACCTGGTTCTCGTCGATTGGTCGCCCGAACAATGTCGGCACCAAGCTGTTCATGGTCTCCGGCCACGTCAACAAGCCCTGCACCTTCGAAGAAGCGATGGGTCTGTCGTTCCGCGAAATCATCGAGCATCACTGTGGCGGTATCCGCGGCGGTTGGGATAACCTTCTCGGCGTCATTCCCGGTGGCGCGTCCTGCCCGATCGTTCGCGGCGAAGACATGGCCGACGCGATCATGGACTTTGACGGCATGCGCGACGTGAAATCGTCGTTCGGCACGGGCGGCATGATCGTCATGGACAAGTCGACCGACGTAATCAAGGCGATCTGGCGCATCGCAGCCTTCTTCAAGCACGAGAGCTGCGGCCAGTGCACGCCGTGCCGCGAAGGCACGGGCTGGATGATGCGCGTTCTCGAGCGCATGGTGCGCGGCAACGCGCAGAAGCGCGAAATCGACATGCTCTTCCAGGTATCAAAGCAGATCGAAGGCCACACGATCTGTGCGCTCGGCGACGCGGCCGCTTGGCCGGTCCAGGGCCTGATCCGTAATTTCCGCCCCGAAATCGAGGCGCGTATCGACCAGTACACGAAGGACTCGACCTCACACGGCGCAGTTCTGGAAGCAGCGGAGTAACCGGACGGCATCTGCTTGAAGGTTGAAAAGAATTCGAAGGACAAAGGTGTTGGCGGGCTTGCCGCGATCGCCGCTTGGTCCGAAACAGATATTGCCCGGTTCGAAGACGACTTGGGTTTCGATGGGCGCATTTCGCGGGACGACTGGGTCGGCCAGGCGCGGGCGCTGTTGAAGTAAGGAATGTGTCCCTCGGCGAGACGGCTGATGGATGAACTGAGGACGTAGTTAAGACGATGACGAAGCTGAAGGTAGACGGCAAGGAAATCGAAGTCCCGGATCATTTCACGCTGCTTCAGGCGTGTGAGGAAGCCGGCGCCGAAATCCCGCGCTTTTGTTTCCACGAGCGTCTGTCCGTGGCAGGCAACTGTCGCATGTGCCTGATCGAGGTAAAGGGTGGCCCGCCAAAGCCGGCGGCATCCTGCGCGATGGGCGTGCGCGATATTCGCGGCGGCCCGAATGGCGAACTGCCGGAAGTCTTCACCAACACGCCGATGGTCAAGAAGGCCCGCGAAGGCGTGATGGAATTCCTTCTGATCAACCATCCGCTGGATTGCCCGATTTGCGACCAGGGTGGCGAATGCGACCTGCAGGATCAGGCGATGGCCTTCGGCATCGATAGCTCGCGCTACACCGAAAACAAGCGCGCCGTCGAAGACAAGTATATCGGCCCGCTCGTCAAGACCGTGATGAACCGCTGCATTCACTGCACGCGCTGCGTCCGCTTCACGACCGAAGTCGGCGGCATTTCTGAGCTTGGTCTTATCGGCCGCGGTGAAGATGCCGAAATCACGACCTATCTCGAGCACGCGATGACCTCGGAGCTTCAGGGCAACGTTGTCGATCTCTGCCCCGTCGGTGCGCTCACCTCCAAGCCGTTCGCCTTCACGGCCCGTCCTTGGGAACTGAACAAGACCGAATCGATCGACGTCATGGATGCCGTCGGCTCCGCAATCCGCGTCGACACCCGCGGCCGCGAAGTGATGCGCATCATGCCGCGCGTCAACGAGCAGGTGAACGAAGAGTGGATCTCGGACAAGACCCGCTTCATCTGGGACGGTCTGAAAACCCAGCGCCTCGATCGCCCTTATGTCCGCAAGGACGGCCGTCTGCAGGCTGCAAGCTGGGCCGAAGCCTTCGCAGCGATCAAGACCGCTGTTTCCGCGACATCAGGGGACAAGATCGGCGCAATTGCCGGCGATCTGGCTTCGGTCGAGGAAATGTACGCGCTGAAGTCGCTGATGAACTCGCTCGGTTCGGAAAACCTCGATTGTCGCCAGGACGGGACGGCGCTCGATCCGTCGCTTGGTCGCGGCAGCTACATCTTCAACCCGACCATCGAAGGCATCGAACAGGCCGGTGGCTTGCTCCTGATCGGCGCCAACCCGCGCTATGAAGCTTCGGTTCTGAACGCCCGCATTCGCAAGCGTTTCCGTCGCGGCAACTTCCCGATCGGCGTGATCGGCGAAGTAAGCGAACTCCGCTACGCCTATGATTATCTCGGCGCCGGCCCGGACTCGCTTGCCGAGCTTTCGTCGGGCAGCAACAGCTTTGCCGAAAAGCTGCGCGGCGTGAAGAACCCGATGATCATCGTAGGGCAGGGGGCTCTGTCCCGTCCGGATGGTCTCGCCATCCTTCAGGCAGCTGCAAAGCTTGCCGGTTCCGTTGGCGCGCTGACGGAAGAGTGGAACGGTTTCGGCGTGCTGCACACCGCAGCATCGCGCGTCGGTGGCCTCGATCTCGGCTTCGTGCCGGGTGCCAAGGGTGCAAATGCCGCGACCATGCTGAAGTCGATGGACGTTCTCTTCCTGCTTGGCGCCGACGAGATGGAATTCTCGACGAAATACGCCAAGTTCACCGTCTATATCGGCAGCCACGGCGATAACGGCGCGCATACCGCCGACGTCATCCTGCCGGCCGCGACCTACACGGAAAAGTCCGGAACCTGGGTCAACACCGAAGGCCGTGTCCAGATGGGCAACCGTGCCGGCTTCGCGCCGGGCGAAGCCCGCGAGGATTGGGCAATCATCCGCGCCCTGTCAGACGTGCTGGGCAAGAAGCTGCCGTTCGATTCGCTTTATGCTCTGCGTGCGAAGCTTTATGCGGATCACCCGCATTTTGCGGATCTCGACGAGATCGCGGCCGGATCGGTCAATGACATCGCCACCCTCGGCCTGAAATCCGGTGAACTTTCAAAGGGCGGCTTCACGACGCCGATCAAGGATTTCTATCTGACCAACCCGATCGCCCGCGCATCTGCCGTCATGGCGGAGTGCTCGGCACTGGCCCGCAACAATTTCCAGGTTGCGGCGGAGTAATATGAACATGGATTCGTTCTTCTGGACCTACGTTTGGCCGGCACTGATCATGGTTGGGCAGTCTCTTCTGCTCCTGGTCTGCCTTCTGGTCTTCATTGCCTATATCCTTCTCGCCGACCGCAAGATCTGGGCGGCCGTTCAGCTGCGCCGTGGTCCGAACGTCGTTGGTCCGTTCGGTCTGTTCCAGTCCTTCGCCGACCTTTTGAAGTTCATCCTGAAGGAGCCGATCATTCCGGCTGGCGCCAACAAAGGCGTCTTCCTTCTGGCTCCACTGATTTCGGTGACGCTGGCGCTGGCTACCTGGGCGGTCATTCCGTTCAGCCAGAACTGGGTTATCGCCAACATCAATGTCGGTATCCTCTACGTCTTCGCGATCTCGTCGCTCGAAGTCTACGGCATCATCATGGCGGGCTGGGCATCGAACTCGAAGTACCCGTTCCTCGGCGCACTTCGCTCCGCGGCGCAGATGGTGTCTTATGAAGTCTCGATCGGCTTCGTCATCGTCTCGGTCCTGCTCTGCGTCGGCTCGCTCAACCTGACCGACATCGTCAATGCACAGCATGACGGTCTCGGCACGATGATGGGTCTGCCGGCTTCGTTCCTCGACTGGCACTGGCTGGCGCTGTTCCCGATGTTCGTGATCTTCTTCATCTCGGCGCTTGCAGAAACCAACCGTCCCCCGTTCGATTTGCCGGAAGCGGAATCCGAACTTGTCGCCGGTTACATGGTCGAGTATTCGTCAGCGCCATACATGATGCTGATGCTCGGCGAATATGCCGCCATCCTGATGATGTGCTCGCTGACCACTATTCTTTTCCTCGGAGGCTGGCTGCCGCCGGTAGACGTCTGGTTCCTCAACTGGGTTCCCGGCATCATCTGGTTCATGCTGAAAGGCTCCATGGTCTTCTTCATGTTCGCTATGGTGAAGGCCTTCGTACCGCGCTATCGCTACGACCAACTCATGCGTCTCGGCTGGAAGGTGTTTCTGCCTCTGTCGCTCGCCATGGTCGTGATCGTTGCATTCGTGCTGAAACTGATGGGATGGGCATGATCATGGCCCGTTCGTCACTCGGCATCATTGGAGAATAAGATGGCTATTACCCAGGCTATCAACTCGCTGTTCCTGAAGGAATTCGTCGGCGCCTTCTTCCTGTCGATGAGGTATTTCTTCAAGCAGAAGGCGACGATCAACTACCCGTTCGAAAAGGGCCCGGTCTCGCCGCGCTTCCGTGGCGAACATGCACTGCGCCGCTATCCGAACGGCGAAGAGCGTTGCATCGCCTGCAAGCTGTGCGAGGCGATCTGTCCCGCCCAGGCGATCACGATCGAAGCCGGCCCGCGCCGTAACGACGGCACCCGCCGCACGGTGCGTTACGATATCGACATGGTGAAGTGCATCTACTGCGGCTTCTGCCAGGAAGCCTGCCCGGTCGATGCGATCGTCGAAGGTCCGAATTTCGAATTCTCGACGGAAACCCGCGAAGAACTGTATTTCGACAAGGCACGTCTTCTCGAAAACGGCGATCGTTGGGAGCGTGAAATTGCGCGCAACATCGGGATCGACTCGCCCTACCGGTAACGGGGCGAGCATGCCGTCGCTCTGATCGGGCGCCGGGCAAGCATTGGTCATTTAATCTCGGTGCGTTCGAAGCGCCGGGTTCTGACGGGCAGGGGGCTTTTTGGAAGCGCCGCCCGATGAGGAACGAAAAGGCACCACGATGGGTCTGCAGGCTATCTTTTTCTACATCTTCGCGTTCATCGCGGTGGCGTCGGCGTTCATGGTCATCTCGGCCAAGAACCCGGTCCATTCGGTGCTCTTCCTCATCCTCACCTTCTTCAATTCGGCGGGCCTGTTCCTGCTGACCGGGGCCGAGTTCCTGGCGATGATCCTGCTCGTCGTCTATATCGGCGCGGTCGCGGTTCTCTTCCTGTTCGTCGTCATGATGCTCGACATCGATTTTGCCGAACTGCGTTCCGGTATCCTCCAGTACGCGCCGATCGGCATCGTCATCGGGCTGATCCTCGCGGCTGAACTGATCGTCGTGATCGGCGGCTCGGTTCTGGCACCGGAGGCGGCCAAATCCATCACGATGCCGATCCCGAACCCTGCCGTGCGCACCAACACGGCCGCTCTCGGCGATGTGCTCTATACGAATTACGTCTATTTCTTCCAGCTCGCCGGCATGGTGCTTCTGGTCGCAATGATCGGCGCCATCGTGCTGACGCTGCGCCATCGCACCAACGTCAAGCGTCAGGATATTTCGAGGCAGGTCGCACGCACGCCGGAAACCGCCGTCGAGGTGGTCAAGGTCAAGTCCGGCCAGGGTCTCTGAAGGTAGCGGGAACAAGGAACAACAAACATGGAAATCGGTCTTTCCCACTATCTCACGGTCAGCGCCATCCTGTTCACGCTCGGCGTGTTCGGTATCTTCCTGAACCGCAAGAACGTCATCATCATCCTGATGTCGGTCGAGCTTATCCTGCTCGCGGTCAACCTCAACATGGTGGCCTTCTCGTCCTTCCTGAACGACATCGTCGGACAGGTGTTCGCACTGTTCATTCTGACCGTCGCTGCTGCGGAAGCCGCCATCGGTCTTGCAATTCTCGTCGTCTTCTACCGCAACCGCGGCTCGATCGCGGTCGAAGACGTCAATATGATGAAGGGCTGATCGGGTCATGATCTACAAGGCAATCGTCTTTCTTCCCCTGATCGGCTTCCTGATCGCCGGCCTGTTCGGCCGCCAGATCGGTGCCAAGGCTTCCGAATACGTCACCAGCGGTCTGATGATCATCGCGGCGATCCTCTCCTGGATCGTCTTCTTCAACGTGGCTCTTCACCACGGCGAAGCCGGCGAAGTCATCAAGGTTCCGGTAATGCAGTGGATGCAGTCCGGCGGCATCGACGTCGAGTGGTCGTTCCGCATCGATACGCTGAGCGCGATCATGTTCGTCGTCGTCAACTCCGTGTCGACGCTCGTGCATATCTACTCGATCGGCTACATGCACCACGATCCGCATCGCCCGCGGTTCTTCGCCTACCTGTCGCTGTTCACCTTTGCGATGTTGATGCTGATCACGTCCGACAACCTGGCCCAGATGTTCTTCGGCTGGGAAGGCGTGGGTCTCGCATCCTATCTGCTGATCGGCTTCTGGTACAAGAAGCCGTCCGCTTCGGCTGCTGCCATGAAGGCGTTCATCGTCAACCGCGTCGGCGACTTCGGCTTCATTCTCGGCATTGCCGGCCTGTTCGTGCTGTTCGGCTCTATCAGCTTTGAAACCATCTTTGCCGCTGCTGCCAACTACCTGCCAGCTGAAGGCGCACCGGAAGCGACGCAGGTCGTTGCCAACATCTTCGGCATGGAACTGACACGGGCGACAGCACTCACCGTCGTCTGCCTGCTTCTGTTCATGGGCGCCATGGGCAAGTCGGCGCAGTTCCTGCTGCACACCTGGTTGCCGGACGCGATGGAAGGCCCGACCCCGGTCTCGGCCCTCATTCACGCAGCAACCATGGTCACCGCCGGCGTCTTCCTCGTCGCCCGCATGTCGCCGGTGTTTGAACTGTCGCCAGATGCGCTGACCATCGTCACCATCATCGGTGCGATCACCGCTTTCTTCGCGGCAACCGTCGGCCTCGTGCAGAACGACATCAAGCGCGTCATCGCTTATTCGACCTGTTCGCAGCTCGGCTACATGTTCGTGGCACTCGGCGTCGGCGCTTATGGTGCTGCCGTATTCCACCTGTTCACGCATGCCTTCTTCAAGGCACTCCTGTTCCTCTGCGCCGGCTCGGTCATCCATGCCGTCGATGGCGAACAGGACATGCGCCACATGGGCGGCCTGCGCAGCCACATCAAGCTGACCTTCGCCATGATGCTGATCGGCACGCTTGCCATCACCGGCGTCGGCATTCCGTTCACGCCGATCGGTTTTGCAGGCTTCTTCTCGAAGGACTTCATCATCGAGGCAACCTACGCGTCCCATTCGCCGGTTGCAGGCTTTGCCTTCACTCTGCTGGTCATTGCAGCGATGTTCACGAGCTTCTATTCGTGGCGCCTGATCTTCCTCACCTTCTTCGGCAAGCCGCGTGCGAGCCATGAAGTGATGCATCACGTCCATGAGAGCCCCAACGTCATGCTGGTGCCGCTCTACATCCTGGCAGCCGGCGCAGTGCTCGCTGGTGTCGTGTTCAAGGAATTCTTCTACGGCCACGACTACGACGCCTTCTGGAAGGGCGCGCTGTTCACGTCCGAGCAGAACGAACTGCTACACGAGTTCCACCACGTGCCGGCACTGGTGGCGCTGTCGCCATTCATCGCCATGCTGATCGGTTTTGTCACCGCCTGGTACTTCTACATCAAGTCGCCGGAAACCCCGAAGCGTCTCGCCGCTTCGCAGCAGGGCCTCTACCAGTTCCTGCTGAACAAGTGGTATTTCGACGAACTCTACGACTTCCTCTTCGTCCGCTCGGCCAAGGCTCTCGGCCGCTTCCTGTGGAAGAAGGGTGACGTCGCCGTCATCGATAACTACGGCCCCAACGGCGTCGCCGCCCGCGTGGTCGATATCACCGACCGGGTGGTCAAGCTGCAGTCCGGTTACCTTTATCACTACGCGTTCGCGATGCTGATCGGCGTCGCCGCCCTCGTCACATGGATGATGCTCGGGAGCTCAATGTAATGACCGACTGGCCAATTCTCTCGACGGTCACCTTCCTGCCGCTGGTCGG
Source organism: Rhizobium sp. Leaf306 (assembly GCF_001423425.1). Lineage (GTDB taxonomy): Bacteria > Pseudomonadota > Alphaproteobacteria > Rhizobiales > Rhizobiaceae > Neorhizobium > Neorhizobium soli. The sequence continues at coordinate 85,178 of NZ_LMNX01000001.1, read as the reverse complement.
CGTTCTCCTCCTCTTGCTGACAAACGGCGAGGGGGCGAACGGTCGCCGCAACGTGCTCAACATCGCGCTCCTGACGACGGTCGTCACCTTTATCGTCTCTCTGTTCATCTGGATCGGTTTCGACAATTCGAACCCGGGCTTCCAGATGGTCGAAAAGCATGAGTGGCTGAGCACGGGGATTTCCTATCATCTCGGCGTCGACGGCATTTCCATGTTGTTCGTCATCCTGACGACATTCCTGATGCCGTTCTGCGTGCTTGCCAGCTGGGAAGCGATCGAGAAGCGCATCAAGGAATACATGATTGCCTTCCTGCTTCTGCAGGTGGCCATGACCGGCGTCTTCGTCGGCCTCGATATCGTTCTTTTCTACATCTTCTTCGAAGCGACGCTGATTCCGATGTTCATCATCATCGGCGTCTGGGGCGGCAAGGATCGCGTCTACGCCTCCTACAAGCTGTTCCTCTATACGCTGCTTGGTTCGGTTCTGATGATGCTGGCCGTGATGGCCATGTACTGGCAGGCCGGCACGACCGATATGACCGAGCTTCTGAAGTTCGGCTTCCCGGCCGGCGTTCAGACCTGGCTGTGGCTTGCATGCTTTGCAGCCTTCGCGGTCAAGATGCCGATGTGGCCGGTCCACACCTGGCTTCCGGATGCGCACGTTCAGGCTCCGACCGCAGGTTCGGTCATCCTGGCCGGCGTCATGCTGAAGCTCGGCGGCTACGGCATGATCCGTATCCTCTTGCAGATGTTCCCGCTGGCATCCGAGTACTTCGCGCCGATGGTGTTCGCGCTGTCCGTCATTGCCATCATCTACACCTCACTGGTGGCGATGATGCAGGACGACATCAAGAAGCTGATCGCCTATTCGTCGGTTGCCCATATGGGCTACGTCACGATGGGCATCTTTGCGGCAAACCAGCAGGGCGTTCAGGGTGCGATCTTCCAGATGCTGTCGCATGGCATCGTTTCCGGCGCGCTCTTCCTCTGCGTCGGTGTTGTCTATGACCGCCTCCATACCCGCGAGATCTCGGCTTACGGCGGTCTCGTCAACAACATGCCGAAATATGCCGTCGCCTTCATGATCCTCACCATGGCGAATGTCGGTCTTCCGGGAACGTCCGGCTTCGTCGGCGAATTCCTGACGATCATGGGCGTCTTCCGGGTCAACACCTGGGTGGCACTGTTTGCCGCTACCGGCGTCATCCTTTCCGCGTCCTATGCGCTCTGGCTTTATCGCCGGGTCATTTTCGGGGCACTGGAAAAGGAAAAGCTGAAGGCACTTCTCGACCTTTCGACGCGCGAGAAGTTCCTGCTCTACCCACTGGTCGCGCTCACGATTTTCTACGGTTTCTATCCAATGCCGGTCCTCAACGCGACCGCAGCCTCGGTGGATCTCGTGGTGAACAATTACTCCGCAGCCTTGGCCGCAGCAAAGAACCTTGCACTCAACGTGCACTGAGACGGGACGAAACTGGACATGACCGCTGAACTCTTGAGCCAAAGCCTGCGTCTGGCCCTGCCGGAAGTTATCCTGGCCGTAGGCGCGCTCGCCCTTCTGATGATTGGCGTCTTCTCCGGCGAAAAATCCGCCCCGCTGGTCACCGGTCTTGCGATCGCCCTTCTGGCGGTCGTAGGCGCCATGCTGGTCTTCATGACCGGCGACGGTCAGGCTTTTGGCGGCGCCTTCGTATCGGATACGTTTGCCCGCTTCATGAAGATCCTGGCACTGATCGGATCGATCACCGCCATGGTTATGTCCATGGGGCAGGCCAAGGCGCTGGAACTCGACAAGTTCGAATTTCCGGTTCTCCTGGTGCTTGCAACGCTCGGCATGATGGTGCTGATCTCGGCCAACGACCTCATCGCCTTCTATCTCGGCCTCGAACTGATGTCGTTGGCGCTCTATGTCGTCGCTGCCTTCAGCCGCGACAACCTCCGCTCCACGGAAGCGGGCCTGAAGTACTTCGTCCTCGGCGCCCTGTCGTCGGGCATGATGCTTTACGGCATGTCGCTGGTCTACGGCTTCACTGGCAATACCGGCTTCGACGAAATCGCCACCGTTTTGTCGTCTGAAGAGCGCGGCCTCGGGCTCATCTTCGGCATGGTCTTCATCCTTGCCGGCGCCTGCTTCAAGATCTCCGCCGTGCCGTTCCACATGTGGACGCCGGACGTATATGAAGGTGCACCGACACCGGTGACCGCCTTCTTCGCATCGGCGCCCAAGGTTGCGGCCATGGCAATCCTCGTCCGCGTCGTCTCGGAAGCCTTCCTGCCGATCCTTTCCGATTGGCGCCAGATCATCGTCTTCGTGGCGATCGCATCGATGCTGCTCGGTTCCTTCGCGGCTATCGGTCAGAAGAACATCAAGCGCCTGATGGCCTATTCCTCGATCGGCCACATGGGCTACGCACTGGTTGGCCTTTCGGCCGGCACGGAAACCGGCGTTTCCGGCGTCGTGCTCTACATGACCATCTACATGGTGATGACGCTCGGCACCTTCGCCTGCATCATGGCGATGCGCCGCGAAGACGGTACCTATGTCGAAACCGTGGAAGATCTCGCAGGTCTTTCCTCCACCAAGCCCTTCATGGCGCTGGTGCTGACGGCGCTGATGTTCTCAATGGCCGGCATTCCGCCGCTGGCGGGCTTCTTTGCCAAGTACTTCGTCTTCGTCGCGGCGATCGAGGCTAAGCTCTATGCGCTGGCAATCATCGGCGTGCTCTCTTCCGTCGTCGGCGCCTACTACTACCTGCGCATCGTCAAGCTGATGTGGTTTGATGAGCCGAAGGGTCAGTTCGCCCGTGTCTCCGGCGAACTGCGTCTGATCTTCGGCCTGTCCGGCCTGTTCGTCGTCGCCTATGTGCTGATCGGTGGACCGATCGGCTCAGCCGCCAGCGCTGCTGCGAAGTCGTTCTTCTGAGGATGACGTTGAGGAGCCGAAGCCTATCGCTCAATGCGTTTCGTCATGAAGCGCTGAACGAGGTCGGCTCCACCAACACAGAATGCCTCGCCCGCGCCCGTGCGGGCGAAGCCGGTTTGTTGTGGTTGACAGCTACCCGCCAGACAGACGGCCGTGGCCGCCGCGGCCGCGCCTGGACGTCAGAGCCGGGCAATCTCTATGCCTCACTGCTGCTGATCGATCCGGCGCCACCAGAGCGCCTCTCGTCGCTTCCGCTTGCTGTCGCCGTCGCTGTTCACGCCGCCCTGCGGGCCGTTCTTCCCACCGATGGAGCGCCGCTCGAGGTCAAATGGCCTAACGATATCCTGATCGGACGCAAGAAAACCTGCGGCATCCTTATTGAAAGCGAAGCACTTCCGGGCGGCCACCGTGCGCTGGTGATTGGCATCGGCATCAATATTCGCCACATGCCCGATAGCGCACCCTACGGTGTTACACGTCTACACGACCAAGGGTCTTCTGCGTCGCCAGAGGATGTATTCGCACATCTTTTCAGGGAGATGGCGACAGTTCTGGAGGAATGGGACGAGGGTCGGGGTATTACCACAGTCGTCGACCGATGGCGCCGCGTCGCATGCGGAATTGGTGAGAAAATTACGGTAAATCTACCTGAGCGCTCGCTAAACGGCACATTCGCAGGTATCGATGACACTGGATTTCTGCTGCTTGATACCGGCCATGGCTCTTTGATGCCGATCGCAGCAGGCGATGTATTTTTTGCAAGAACGGAATAACAATAAAAATGGCTAAACAGGACGAACTGGTGTTCCTGCCGCTTGGCGGCGTGGGTGAGATCGGCATGAACCTCGCTCTCTACGGCTACGGAACGCCGGACAAGCGGCAGTGGATCATGGTCGATTGCGGCGTCACTTTTCCAGGTCCGGACCTGCCGGGCGTGGATCTTGTCCTGCCCGATATCCGGTTTCTGACGGCCCAGAAGAAAAACATCAAGGCGATGATCATCACACACGCGCATGAGGATCACTACGGCGCCATGAATGATCTGTGGCCCGGCCTGAACGTGCCGGTCTACGCTTCGCCATTCACGGCCGGCATGCTGGAAGCAAAGCGGAATTACGAAGGCACGCGCGCCGAAATCCCGATCACCATCTTCAAGGCTGGCGACCGCATCAATGTCGGCCCGTTCGAGATCGAAGCCGTCGGCGTCAACCACTCGATCCCAGAGCCGATGTCGCTGGTCATCCGCACACCGCTCGGCAACGTCGTCCATACCGGCGACTGGAAGATCGACCATGCGCCGTCGCTAGGGCCCCTGACCGATGAGAACCGTTTCCGCGCGATCGGCGACGAGGGCGTTCTCGCACTGATGTGCGACAGCACCAACGCACTGCGCGAAGGCGTTTCGCCCTCAGAGGAAGAAGTGTCGGAAGGCCTGCGCCAGGTCATCCAAAATGCTGCGGGCAGGGTGGCAATCACCACCTTCTCGTCGAATGTCGGCCGCATCCGCTCGATCGCCGAAGCAGCCGACGCCGCCGGCCGCGAAGTTCTGCTGCTCGGCTCGTCGCTGAAGCGAGTCGTCGCCGTGGCCCGCGACCTCGGCATCATGGAAGGCATCAAGCCCTTCATCTCCGAAGACGAGTTCGGTTATATCCCGCGCGACAAGGTCGTCGTGATCCTGACGGGCAGCCAGGGCGAATCGCGCGCAGCGCTTGCCAAGATCTCCCGCGACGAGATGCGCAACGTCGCGTTTGCTTCGGGCGATACGGTCGTATTCTCCTCGCGCACCATTCCGGGCAACGAAAAGCCGATCATCGAAATCAAGAACGCGCTGATCGAACAGGGCATCAAGATCATCACCGACTCGGATGCGCTTGTGCATGTTTCCGGCCACCCGCGCCGCAATGAACTTCTGAAGATGTACGAGTGGACCAGACCGGAGATCCTCGTGCCTGTTCACGGCGAGGCAGCCCACCTTACCGCCCAGGCAGCGCTCGGCGCCACCGCCGGCATCAAGACCATCCCGCGCGTGCGCAACGGCAATATTTTGCGTCTCGCACCGGGCCCGGCCCAGGTCATCGACGATGCGCCACATGGCCGCGTCTTCAAGGACGGCAAGCTGATCGGCGACTTTGAGGAAATGGGTATCGGCGACCGCCGCAAGCTCTCCTTTGCCGGTCACGTCTCGGTCAACGTGCTGCTCGACAGCCGCTTCGACTTCCTGAGCGATCCCGACGTCGTTGCCTTCGGCATGCCGGAGGTCGACTATGAGGGCGAGGACATGGAGGACACGCTTTATGACGCGGTTCTCAATGCGATCGAAAGCATCCCGCGCGCCCGCCGCAAGGATCTCGACATGCTGCGCGAAGCCGTGCGTCGCTCCGTCCGCTCCGCGGCCAACCTGGCCTGGGGCAAGAAGCCGGTCGTGACGGTGTTCGTCTCCAAGGTCTAAGGCGCCGTCGCCAAAGCAAGTCTGCCCACGGCCTCCGACACCTTCTCCTCGCTGTAAGCGTCAAGAGGGTCCGGGGCCGGGCAGATGTGTCAGCATTTGGGCATGTTGGCTGCGTCTGCGGAATCAATCTCGCAGAGCTTGGCCGGACGGGAAATATCGAACCTCGTCCTTTGCGCCCGGCATCCTCTGTTCTATAGGTGGTGCGGAGGAGATACATCATGCCATTGCTGACCGTCGCTGCGATCTATTTCATTCTCTGGTGGACGGTTCTGTTCGCCGTCCTGCCGCTTGGCTTTCGCAGTCAGCAGGATGATGGGGAAGTGATGATCGGGACGGTTGAAAGTGCGCCCGTTCGATTCCGCGGAGGCAGGGTCATCTTGTTGACGACCGTGATCTCGGCGGCGCTCTACCTCACCTACCATCTCGCCTCCACCTATTTCGGCTTCGGGATCGACAGCATTCCCAACTTCATGCCGACATTTGAGTAGGGCGCTGCCGGCGGACGTGTCATCCGGCTGTCATTTTCTTCAGGCATAGCAGCGACGAAATGCAGCTTTCGTTCTGGATTTCTGCAGAAGCGGCCCGGCCTGTGAGCAGGCCAAAAAAAAACAAGGCGGTTAAGCCTTGTTTTTCAGTTTCGCGTGATACTCATTCCGTTACCGGGGCTGCGACGAGCGCGCCAGAGATCTGATCCTCCCAAGACTTGACCGCGAACTGGCAAGAATTTGAACTCCTTGCCTCTTTTGTGAGCTGAACCTAGCCTAACGAATGTGCTTTGTCACTCGATTTTTTTGCATTTTTGACACAGTTTGGCAAAAATTTCCCGTGGACGAATTTGTCGCAGGGCTTGTCATCAAACCGTTGAGCTCCAGTCGTTGCAAGCGCAATCTGCTGTTCCGCAGCGTGCGCTATGGGTTCCATTTGCGCCCTCGAACGGCTATGTACGCCGTCAAAGTTTAAACCAAGAAACGGCCGATTCCCTTGTTATCTGGGGAACGCCTCGGAAACCGGAAACGTCCATGCGTCTGTCCCGCTATTTTATGCCCATCCTGAAGGAAAACCCCAAGGAAGCGGAAATCGTCTCGCACCGGCTGATGCTGCGTGCGGGCATGATCCGTCAGCAGAGCCAGGGCATCTATTCCTGGCTGCCGCTCGGCAAGCGCGTGCTGGACAAGGTCAACAAGATCGTCCGCGAGGAACAGAACCGGGCTGGCGCCGTCGAACTGATGATGCCGACGCTGCAGTCGGCCGAGCTGTGGCAGGAAAGCGGTCGCTACGACGCCTACGGCAAGGAAATGCTGCGCATCAAGGACCGCCAGGAGCGGCCGATGCTCTACGGACCGACCAACGAGGAAATGATCACGGATATCTTCCGGTCCTACGTCAAGTCCTACAAGAGCCTGCCGCTCAACCTCTACCATATCCAGCTGAAGTTCCGCGACGAGATCCGCCCGCGTTTCGGCACCATGCGCTCGCGCGAATTCCTGATGAAGGATGCCTATTCCTTCGATCTCAACAAGGAAGACGCCGTCCATTCGTATAACAAGATGTTCGCGGCCTATCTGCGCACCTTCGATCGGCTGGGCCTGCGCGCCATTCCGATGCGTGCCGATACCGGCCCGATCGGTGGCAACCACAGTCACGAGTTCATCATCCTTGCGGAAACCGGTGAGTCGGAAGTCTTCTCGCACCGCGACTTCGTCAATTTCGACATTCCCGGCGAAGACACCGATTTCGACGATGTCGCCGGCATGCAGGCGATCTTTGACAAGTGGACATCGGTCTACGCCGCGACGTCCGAAATGCACGACGAATCAGCCTTCGATCAGATCCCGGATGCCGATCGCCTCTCTGCCCGCGGCATCGAAGTCGGCCATATCTTCTATTTCGGCACGAAATATTCCGAGCCGATGGGCGCAAAGGTGCAGGGCCCTGATGGCAAGGAACATCTTGTCCACATGGGATCCTACGGCATCGGGCCGACACGCCTTGTTCCCGCCATCATCGAAGCATCGCATGACGATAACGGAATCATCTGGCCGGCATCCGTTGCGCCGTTCGATGTCGTGGTGATCAACATGAAGCCCGGTGACGAGGCATGCGATCGTCTGTCGGAAGATCTCTACGCAAAGCTCAACAAGGCCGGCAAGGACGTGCTGCTTGACGATACCGACGAACGCGCCGGCACCAAGTTCGCGACAGCGGATCTGATCGGTGTTCCGGTACAGATAATCGTCGGTCCGCGCTCCGCCGCCAACGGCGAGGTCGAGGTCAAGGACCGCAAGTCCGCAGCCCGTGACGTCATGACGCTCGAAGCGGCGCTCAACCGCGTCGCCGGATGATCGGACACCGACGTCTCGCCGGGCCAGTCTGACGACAGGCTAGGCAGGCATATCTGATACAGCAGCGCGGGAAGCCTCCCGCGCGCTCCATGTGTAAGGAAGCGTGAATGGCGAGCATCGCGACGAGTGGTGAACCAGAGAAGGTCGACAAGTCTCCGCGGGCTGGCGCTTTCTCGTCGTTCGAGCGAATGGTCGCCTGGCGCTACCTGCGCTCGCGCCGCAAGGAAGCCTTCATCTCGGTCATCGCGGGCTTTTCTTTCGTCGGCATCATGCTTGGCGTCGCGACACTGATCATCGTGATGGCGGTCATGAACGGCTTTCGCACCGAGCTCATTTCCCGCATTCTCGGCATCAACGGCCACATGGTGATCCAGCCGATCGACCAGCCGTTCACCGATTACGCCGAACTGACCAAGAAATTCGCTGCCGTTCCCGGCGTCAAGATGGCCCTGCCGCTTGTCGAGGGGCAGACGCTGGCATCCGGCAAGGGTGGCGCCGGTTCCGGCGCTCTTGTGCGCGGCGTACGGCCGGAAGACCTTGAGAAGGTCACGGAAGTTGCTGGTAATATCAAGCAGGGCGATATCGTCGGCTTCGCGTCGGGGCAGGGCGTTCTTGTCGGCTCCAGGCTTGCCTCGCAGCTCGGCATTTCGGCCGGCGACCAGATCACGCTGATTTCGCCCGAAGGCGACGTGACACCGATGGGTGTCAATCCGCGCGTTAAATCCTATCCCGTGTCCGGCGTTTTCGAGATCGGCATGTCGGAATACGACGCGACGATCATCTACATGCCGCTTGAGGAATCGCAGCTCTATTTCAATGCCGAAGGGCTGGTGCAGTCGATCGAACTGTTCATTGATCACCCCGACAATGTCGAGGACATGCGTCCGCTGGTGGAGCAGGCTGCCGGTCGCCAGATTTTCATCACCGACTGGCGTCAGCGCAACCAGACCTTCTTCTCGGCGCTTCAGGTTGAACGCAACGTGATGTTCATGATCCTGACGCTGATCGTGCTGGTCGCGGCACTGAACATCATCTCGGGCCTGATCATGCTGGTGAAGGACAAGGGCTCCGATATCGCAATCCTGCGCACGATGGGCGCGAGTTCCGGCGCCATCATGCGGATCTTCTTCATGACGGGTGCTGCCATCGGCATCGTTGGCACGTTTGCCGGCGTCGCGCTCGGCGTTATCGTCTGCCTCAACATCGAATCGATCCGACAGTTCTTCTCCTGGGTCTCGGGCACCATCCTCTTTGATCCGGAGCTCTATTTCCTCAGCCAGCTTCCGGCCGAAATGAGTTTTGGCGAGACCTTCTCGGTCGTCATCATGGCGCTGGTCCTGTCCTTCTTCGCCACCATTTTCCCGGCATGGAGAGCCTCGAAGCTCGATCCTGTCCAGGCCCTCCGATACGAATAGGTCTCCATGGCTGTCCCGCGTAAAACCGTCCTCAATCTCTCAGGCGTCGAACGTCACTACGGCCAGGGGGAGACGAGCCTGTCGATCCTCAACGGGGCAGACTTCTCGCTCGTGAGCGGCGAGATCGTGGCGCTCGTCGCCCCGTCCGGTACCGGCAAATCGACGCTCTTGCATCTGGCAGGCCTGCTTGAACATCCGGACGCTGGCGATGTGACGATCGGCGGTCGGGCCTGCAACGGTTTGTCGGATGAAGAGCGCACCTCGATCCGTCGCTCCGACATCGGCTTCGTCTACCAGTTTCACCATCTCCTGCCGGAATTCACGGCGATCGAAAACATCATGATGCCGCAGTTGATTGGCGGCCTTTCGAAGGGGGAAGCGCGCGAACGCGCGGGCCAGCTTCTCGATTACATGCGAATCGGTCATCGCGGCGAACACCGCCCGTCGGAACTGTCTGGTGGTGAACAGCAGCGCGTGGCGATTGCCCGTGCGGTGGCCAACGCGCCCCGCCTTTTGCTGGCCGACGAACCCACCGGCAATCTCGACCCGAAGACGGCATCCTACGTGTTCGAAGCGCTGGAGGCGCTGGTGCGCCAGTCAGGGCTTGCTGCCCTGATTGCCACCCACAATCATGATCTCGCTGCCCGCATGGATCGTCGCGTCACGATCGAGGGCGGCAAAGTCGTCGAGTTCTAGCGAACGCACTGATCCCCAAAGCGTGCCCCTAATCCGATAGTGTCCATCGTCACATCCTCGAAGGGGCGTGCGATGGACACTGCTGCCATGGAATGACGTCACGTCAGCGATCCGCAGCGATGGCTGACGTTTGGCTGCCGACCGCGTGCGTCGGCCGGCAACGGCTTGGTCCTATGGAGCGCTGGTTACCTCCAGCCAGCAAGCAGCATTAACCATCGGTCAGAATCTTCTATTCCCGTTTTGTTCTACTATTGACGTTGGCACGAAAAGAGAACAAAGTGCCAACATAAACGAACACGGGAGACGACGATGACTGACCTTCTTCGTGATATTGCCGCATTCGCCTCCATTGCAACTTTCGTTGCCAGCTTGTCGATGATCATGCTGGTGATGTGAGCCGGTCCGTGCTCGCCCAGCCGGCGGGCGCAAGCGGAAAGAGGTTGAGAAGACCATTCTTGACTCGACTCTGAAGCCCCCGCGCCGGACAATGACCCGATTCAAGGAATGGGTATCAGATGGCGGACGCAGCGACTTTACAATCGGAATCGGAGGATTTGGGAGCGACGCCACAGTTCGTGCATCTGCGCGTCCATTCCGCCTATTCGCTTCTGGAAGGTGCGCTGCCGCTTAAGAAAATCCTCTCCAAGGCCATCGCGGACAATCAGCCCGCGATCGCCGTCACCGATACCAACAATCTCTTCGTCGCGCTGGAATTCGCCCAAAAATCCATCGGTGATGGCATTCAGCCGATCATCGGTTGCCAGCTGTCGATTGACATGGAGGATCAGCCAGACGAGCGCCGCAACGGCCATTTGGCGAAGCTGCCGGCAATCGTTGTGCTTGCCGCCAATGCCAAGGGATACGAGCGGCTGGTGGATCTCGTCAGCCGTGCCTATCTCGATGGAGAAGGGCAGGCGGCAACGCATATCTGCCGCGCCTGGCTCGAAGATGGCGGCACCGAAGGACTGATCGCGCTGACAGGTGCTGCCGGTGGCCCTGTCGACATGGCAATGAAGGATGGCAACACCGTACTCGCAAAGGCGCGCCTCCTTTCATTGAAGCAGGCCTTTGGCGATCGTCTGTATATTGAACTGCAGCGTCACGGCACTTACGACCGCCGTCATGAGCAGCGGATGATCGATCTTGCCTACGACCAGGATGTGCCGCTGGTCGCGACCAATGAGGCCTTCTTCCCGGGCAAGTCCGATTACGACGCTCATGATGCCCTGATGGCCGTCGCGCACAATGCGATCGTATCCGACGATACCCGTTTCCGTTTGACGCCCGACCATTACCTGAAGAGCCGTGCCGAAATGGCAAAGCTGTTCGCCGATCTGCCGGAAGCGCTCGAAAACACGGTCGAGATCGCCAAGCGCTGCTCGTTCATCCTGAAGACCCGCAGCCCGATCCTGCCGCGCTTCACCGGCGCCACCGATGATCCGGCAGAAGCGGAGCGGGCCGAAACGGCGGAGCTGCGCCGTCAGTCGGTCGAAGGCCTCGAGAACCGGATGGCCGAACTCGGTATCACCGCGGGCTTCACCGAGCAGGATTATCGCGAACGGCTCGATTTCGAGCTCGGCGTCATCGAGAAGATGAAGTTTCCGGGCTACTTCCTGATCGTTGCCGACTTCATCAAATGGGCAAAGCTGCAGAACATCCCGGTCGGTCCGGGCCGCGGTTCCGGTGCAGGCTCGCTGGTTGCCTATGCGCTGACGATCACCGACGTCGATCCGCTGCGCTTCTCTTTGCTGTTCGAACGCTTCCTCAATCCCGACCGCGTCTCGATGCCCGACTTCGACATCGACTTCTGCCAGGATCGCCGCGAAGAGGTGATCCGCTACGTGCAGCGCAAATATGGCCGCGAGCAGGTGGCGCAGATCATCACCTTCGGTTCGCTGCAGGCCCGCGCAGCACTGCGCGACGTCGGCCGCGTTCTCGAAATGCCCTATGGCCAGGTCGATCGCATCTGCAAACTGGTGCCCAACAACCCGGCCAATCCGACCACCCTGGCAAAGGCGATCGAGGAAGAGCCGAAGTTCCAGGAAGAGGTCGACAAGGAGCCGGTCGTCGGCCGTCTTCTCGATATCGCCCAGAAGATCGAAGGTCTCTACCGCCACGCCTCGACCCACGCCGCCGGTATCGTCATCGGCGATCGCCCGCTGTCGAAGCTGGTGCCGATGTACCGCGATCCGCGCTCCGACATGCCGGTCACTCAGTTCAACATGAAATGGGTCGAGCAGGCCGGTCTGGTCAAGTTCGACTTTCTCGGCCTGAAGACGCTGACAGTTCTTAAAACCGCGGTTGAATTCTGCATGAAGCGCGATATCGTCGTGGATCTCGCCAAGATCCCTCTCGATGACGAACTGACCTACCAGATGCTGTCGCGCGGCGAGACCGTCGGCGTGTTCCAGGTGGAAAGTGCCGGCATGCGCAAGGCGCTAATCGGCATGAAACCGGACTGTATCGAGGACATTATTGCGCTGGTGGCGCTTTATCGTCCGGGTCCGATGGAAAACATCCCGACCTACAACGCCCGCAAGCATGGCGAGGAAGAAATCGAATCGGTCCATCCGTCGATCGATTATCTGCTCAAGGAAACCCAGGGCGTTATCGTTTACCAGGAACAGGTGATGCAGATCGCCCAGGTCCTGTCGGGCTATTCGCTCGGCGAAGCCGACCTTCTGCGCCGTGCCATGGGCAAGAAGATCAAGGCCGAGATGGACCAGCAGAGCGAACGCTTTGTCAGTGGCGCCATCAAGAACGGTGTGTCGAAGCCGCAGGCGAAGAACATCTTCGAACTGCTGGCGAAATTCGCCAACTACGGCTTCAACAAATCCCACGCCGCCGCCTACGCCATCGTCTCCTACCAGACGGCCTATATGAAGGCGCATTACCCGGTCGAGTTCCTCGCCGCGTCGATGACCTACGATATGGCGAACACCGAAAAGCTGAACGATTTCCGCGAAGACGCGGGACGGCTCGGCATCAAGGTCATTCCGCCATCGGTCCAGACCTCGTTCCGCCGCTTCGAGACAGGTGACAACCGCATCTATTACGCGCTCGCCGCCATCAAGGGCGTCGGCGAAAACGCCGTCGATCACATCGTAGAAGTCCGCGGCGACACGCCATTCGCGTCGATCGAGGATTTCTGTCTGCGCATCGACCCCAAGCAGATCAACCGCCGCGTCTTTGAAAGCCTCAACGCCGCCGGCGCCTTCGATTGCTTCGGCTTCGATCGGGCGCAGCTCAGCGCCGGTATGGACCGCGTCATCGGCTATGCCCAGCGCGCCCAGGAGGAGAAGGTCTCCGGCCAGTCCGATTTCTTCGGCTCGGGCGCGGCCAGCGGTCCGGAAAAACTCGTGCTTCCAACCTTCAATCCGTGGATGCCGTCGGAAATGCTGATGCGCGAGTATCAGGTGCTCGGCTTCTACCTGTCGGCCCATCCGCTCGATACCTACGGTGCGGTGCTCGACAAGATGCGCGTCCAGACCTTCGCCGACTTCTCGACGGCGGTGAGGGCAGGCGCCACGGCGGGCCGTCTTGCCGGGACCGTCACCGGTCGCCAGGAACGCAAGACGCGCACCGGCAACAAGATGGGCATCGTCATGTTTTCCGATTCCACCGGTCAGTTCGAGGCGGTGCTGTTTTCCGAAGCGCTTGCCCAATACCGCGATCTGCTTGAGCCCGGAAAATCGCTTGTCATCACAGTTCAGGCCGACGAGCGCCCGGAAGGCATTGGCCTGCGGATCCAGACAGTGCAGTCTCTCGAGGAACAGTCGGTCCGCATGCAGAAGGCGCTGCGGGTCTTCGTGCGCGACTCAGGGCCGCTGAAGACGGTCGCCCGGCATCTTAATGCCCGCGGCGATGGCCTCGTCTCGTTCATCGTCATCAAGGATGATGGCAAGCGCGAGATCGAGGTGGAACTGACGGAACGGTACCGTATCTCGCCGGAAATCGCCGCCGCTCTGAAGGCGGCGCCCGGTGTGCTGGATGTGGAACTCGTATAACTGCCGCTATCGGCGTGGGCCTCAGTAGAGGCCGACGCCGCCTTGGTAACGGATGATGCTGCGCTTGGCGCGCGGCTCGGCGGCAGGCGTTGAGCCGATATCCTGAACCGCCACCATCTCGCTTTTCGACGACTTGGTCAGCGTGACGAAATCGGTGCCCTTGCCGGTCTCCGGTCCAAGCGATTCGTCGTTGATCGTGACAGACGTCCCATCCGCCATCAGCGTCTCGATCCTGTCGCGCACGTCCTGCGAAATCTCGATGCGGTCGAGTGCGGCTTTCGCGGCACCCGGCAGTTTCGCATCGGCCGCCACGGTGATCCCCAGCCGCTTCATCGTCGCATCGGACAGCACGTTCGGCAACGTCACCGCGTGCCAATCGGCTGATTCGATCGAGCGATCGATCTTGTCAACAGTGAAGAGATGCGTGCCGAGGGCCACTTCCGGCGCCTTGATGCCGACAGGGGCCTCAAACAGCGGTTCGAAATTCTGCCGCACCATGATCTGGCCGGCGGGTGGCTTCGGCTGGCCGGCAGAGGCGTAGAGCGCGTCGATGAACTCGCCGCTTATCATCGGGCCCGTCTGCTTCAGGCCTTTCCAGCGCTTGAAGCCGGCAACGGCGCTGCGAGTCAGCGGTCCGACATAGCCGTCGGAGCCGCCGGTCTCAAAGCCCATTTCTTCCAGCAACTTCTGGGCGTCCATCAGCGTCTCGCGGTCGGTACGCCGCGTGATCAGGATGCGTAGCGCGTGCGTCTGCGCTTCCTCGAGATCATCAGGCTGCGTCGGAAGAGCATCCGTGGCGCGGTTCGGATTGGCCGGCGCGACATTCATCGCCACTTCCACCGGCTTCTTCGGCGAGGCCTTGATCGATGCGGTGCGAAGATCGACATCGGTCATCAGCGCGCCGGCAGGCAAAGGCTTGCGCGGCGAAAACAGCACGACGTCCTCGATGCGCTGCGGCACCACGTCCGCATCGGTCACGATCACATGCGCACCACGCTCGGTCAGGCCGTAAAGCTTGGTCGCAAAACCGCTCGGCAGGCGCACGCAGCCGTGCGACGCCGGATAGTTCGGAACGTTGCCCTCGTGCAGCGCGATACCTGACCAGGTGATTCGCTGCATGAACGGCATCGGTGCATTCGAATAGATGTTCGACTCGTGGTATTTCCGCTTCTCAAGGATGGAGAAGATGCCGGTCGGCGTATCGTGCCCGGCCTTGCCGCTCGATATCCGCGACCTGGCGACCACGGTCTCGCCCTCGTAGACGGTCAGCGACTGCCTGTCCTTGGAAACGATGATCTGCAGGGGAACACTGTCCGCCGCAAAGGCTGGAGGCGACAGCATCGTCGCGGACATCAGACAGAACCCCAGAACCAGGCGACGCATCATGCTAAACCTCATACGCAAAACTTGAGCCGCATTTTACCGAGCGAGGTTTAACGAAGGTTTGCATCCGCGCTGATCTCGTCACGTTTAGCAGGAAAAATTTAATCACGTTTGATTGAAACTATCGGTCGCGGCGCTTGTCGCCAAACGTATAGCCGGTCTCGACGGCCGCAGCTCCGAACTTCTCACGCAGCTTGTCCATGGCCGCTTCCGCAGCCGCCCGGCGTCCGGCCTGAACATCCACGAGATCGGGCGGATCTGCGCGGGCAGGATCGGTCAGATCGGTGACGCCGATCCCGAGCAGGCGAAATTTCGTGCCGTCCGTCTCCCGCTCCAGCATGGAGATACCAGTGCGAAAGATGCGGTCGGCCAGCTGGGTCGGGTCTTCCAGCCGCTTGTTGCGGGTTCGGCTTTTGAAATCCGCGGTCTTCAATTTCAACACCACCGTCTGACCTGCAAGGTCCTCGCTCTTCAGTCGTTTAGACACCTTCTCCGAAAGCCGGCGCATGATCGGGACCAGGTCGTCGTGGCGGGAGATGTCGTCGAAGAACGTGGTCTCGGCCGACACGCTTTTCGCCGGGTCGTTGAGATGCACCTCGCGGTCGTCGATACCGCGAGACAAACGATAGAGGCGCTGGCCCATCGTGCCGTAGCGGCGCATCAGGTCGGCCTCGTTCATGGCTTGCAACTGCCCGATGGTGCGGATGCCGTCCGCCTCCAGCGTCGCATCAAAAGCCCGGCCGACGCCCCAGATCGTCGTGACCGGTCGGGTCGCCAGAAACTCCACGGCTTCTGCGCGACCGATCACCGAAAAACCCCGCGGCTTTTCGAGGTCGGAAGCGACCTTGGCGAGGAACTTGCAGTAGGAGAGCCCGACGGAAATACTGATGCCAATCTCGGATTCGACGCGTTTTGCGAGCTTTGCGAGAATGCGGCTGGGCTGATCGTGGTGCAGACGCTGGGTGCCTGCCAGTTCCAGAAACGCCTCGTCGATCGAGATCGGCTGCACCAGCGGCGTCAGATCCATCATCATCTGCCGCACCTGTCGGCCGGCAGTGACGTATTTCTCCATGTTCGGCTTGATGACGACCGCATCCGGGCAGAGTTCGAGCGCTTTGAACATCGGCATTGCCGACCGGACGCCGCTGATGCGGGCGATATAGCAGGCGGTCGACACCACGCCGCGCTTGCCGCCGCCGATGATCACCGGCTTGTCGGCCAGGCTCGGGTCGTCGCGTTTCTCGATGGTGGCGTAAAAGGCATCGCAGTCGATATGGGCAAGCGTCAGGTCATGAAGTTCGCGATGATACACCAGCCGTGGACTGCCGCAGGCGCGACACCGTCGCACCTCTGCCTTCTGCTCGGCAAAGCAGTCTCGACAGAAGCCGGGCTTGTGATTTGGTACGACTGTCATCAGCGGAACAAAGGTTGAACATTCCGACAATAGGCCGTAAGCTGCAACCTCTCAAGAGTAGAACGCACATCCTTCAACCACTATTTTGCGGTTCGATGATGCGGGATTTGGGACAGGATGTAGGTGTCGATCATCTCTGCGGCATGCGGCCAGTCTGTGGCCCGGACGATCGGTTGATCAGGCTTCGGAGCAAGCTGGTGCAGAGGACTGTCCGGCATCATGTGGATCAGCAGGCAGTTCTCCACGTGGTCGCGGACCGAATGCAGGTTGTGGGCCATGTCATCGATAAAGACCGAGGGAAGGGGGCGCGCGGCATGGATCATCTGCATGACAGGGCCTTTCTTCTCCTCCGTCGCGACGAGAGGGAAGGTGAGGTCGAGCCGGTCGAGAAGCCGGCGACGCTGTTCCTGATAGCGTGGCGGCATGGCAGTGAGGAAGATGACGTCTGCAGCCTTACCGATCGCCTTAAGGGTCTCGATCGAAAGCGCAGAGGGCGTCTGCCAGTCTTCTTGGCGGTCGAAGAACGCGCCGATCAGGCGTTTGACGTCCGCTTCCTCGATAGGGACCTGCGTTTCGACCGAAACGATATTGCCGGTGAGGCGGAAGGAGCGCGGCAGCAGCTCCAGCCCCTCTGCCTTGATGAACTCGGTGAAAGGTGCCGCGAAGTCCAGAACGACGTCATCGACGTCGCATACGACCAGCGGGCGGTCGCCCAGTTGGACATGGGAGAAATCGAGGGCAACGCCGGAAGAGTTCTCCATCTCAGTAGTCGCCCGAATCGAGTGCAGGCTTGGAATAATAGTGTGACGCTGCGGCAACCGTTTCCGGTCTCGTGTTCGTCGCTTCGCAAAATGCCATCAGCGTTGGCTCGTGGCTCATCAGAAAATCGATCATGCCGCCCAGAAAGCCCGGATCGTCGATCACAGAACGAAGTTGGCCGGGCTGGAGACCGGAAAGCGCTAGAAACCGGGAGAACATGTCAGGCTCGTCCGCAAGCCAGCTGAGGATTGCGCCGGCCGTCTCTTCAGGGGCTGCGGCGGGTGCCTTGTTATTCAACGGATCGAACCTCATCGCCTGCTCAAGTTACCTATTTCTCAACCAAATGCCCTTAACGTGTGCCGCTAGTGGCTTAAAGAATCTCGTGTTCGGAAAGCTTATAGACTGAAAGCACGCTTGCAAGGCGCGATTTAAGGAACGGATCGACATGCCCAAACGGGTCATGATTGTCGAAGACAACGAGCTGAACATGAAGCTCTTCCGCGATTTGATCGAAGCGTCCGGCTACGAGACGATCCAGACGCGCAATGGCATGGAGGCGTTGGATCTTGCCCGCCGTCACCGTCCGGATCTGATCCTGATGGATATCCAGCTGCCCGAAGTATCGGGTCTGGAAGTGACCAAGTGGCTGAAGGAAGACGACGAACTGCACGTCATACCGGTCATCGCCGTCACCGCATTCGCGATGAAGGGCGACGAGGAACGAATCCGACAGGGCGGGTGCGAAGCCTATGTTTCGAAGCCCATCTCGGTGCCGAAGTTCATAGAGACCATCAAGACGTATCTTGGCGACGCGTAAGGTCGGAGAATGACATGACGGCACGGATCCTGGTAGTCGACGACATTCCCGCAAACGTGAAGCTGCTCGAGGCACGCCTGCTTGCGGAATATTTCGACGTTTTGACTGCCGATGACGGCTACAAGGCGCTGGCGATCTGTGAACAGGCCCATGTCGATGTCATCCTGCTCGACATCATGATGCCGGGCATTGACGGGTTCGAAGTCTGCGAGCGGCTGAAAGCCAATCCGCGGACATCCCATATCCCTGTTGTCATGGTCACCGCGCTGGACCAGCCCTCCGACCGCGTGCGCGGCCTGAAAGCCGGTGCCGACGATTTTCTGACCAAGCCGGTCAACGACCTGCAGCTGATTTCCCGTGTCAAAAGCCTCGTGCGGCTGAAGACGCTGAGTGACGAGCTGCGCATCCGGTCCGACACCGCGCAGGATCTCACGCTGCAGGACATGATGAAGAGTGCAGCGGGGCAGGACGCTCAGGACGACGTCGCGCAGGTCCTGCTGGTCGATGGCCGCGGAAGCTCGCAGGAACGCATCGTCAGGGCGCTGAAACCCGTCGCGGATATCACTGCCATCTCCGATCCGCAGGCAGCCCTTTTCGAAGCGGCTGAAAACCCGTTCGATCTGGTGATCGTCAATACGAATTTCGATGACTACGATCCGCTGAGGCTCTGTTCACAACTGCGATCGCTGGAGCGGACCCGATTCCTGCCGTTGCTGCTGGTGACGGAACACGGCGACGACCAGGTCATCGTCCGGGCGCTCGATCTCGGCGTCAACGACTACATTATCCGGCCGATCGATCCGAATGAACTCGTGGCCCGGACCCTGACGCAGATCAAGCGTAAGCGTTACAACGACCGCCTGCGGTTAAGCGTGCGCCATACGATCGAACTGGCTGTGACAGATGCCCTGACCGGTCTGCACAATCGCCGTTATCTCGACAATCACATGAAGGTGCTGTTTGCCCGCGCAACAGCCCGTGGGCGGCCGCTGTCCGTCTGCATCACCGACATCGATCGCTTCAAATCGGTCAACGACACGCACGGCCACGACGCCGGTGACGAGGTGCTGAAGGAAGTTGCGGCCCGTATCCGGTCCACAGTACGCGGCGCGGATCTCGCCTGCCGGTTCGGTGGCGAGGAATTCGTTGTGGTTATGCCCGATACGGATAGCGCCGCCGCGGCTTTGATTGCCGAACGATTGCGCAACATCATCGAGCAGACGCCGTTCGTGCTGAAAAGCACTGGCGCCAGCCTGAATATCACAGCTTCGCTTGGGATTGCCTGTAGCCGCAGTGGAGCGGAAACGCCGGAGCAGTTGTTGAAACAAGCCGACCGTGCGCTTTACGACGCTAAGAACAGCGGTCGCAACCGAGTCGTTGCAGCCGCCGCTTAAGATTTGCACGAGAATCGTCGTATATTAAAACAATCTAATATAATATCTTTCGTCCCGCAGCGAGGCTTTTTGATAAAGAAGCTCTCGTCTTCCCAGTTTCCGCAATTAAATTTGACGACTCGTATGCGGCTTCGAGCCAAATAAAACAGATACGGGAATGGAAGACCGGTGCTTTGTTTGAGAATTACCGACTGATGCGGTAGCATCTACACACAAGCGAGAAAGTCCTGCTTCTCCTTGATGATTTATAATCGCCTTTTACTTCCGTCTCGAAGTCCGGCTAGTCTTTAAGCTCGCATCGAACACCGTAGGGTGGGTAAAGCTAAAAACGCTTTGGCTCAGAATAAACCTAACAATTGAAGAGTTGGAATAGCGTCTTTCTACAAAGACGCGTGTGGATTTTAACCATCATATCCAAACAGTTTCGTACTGATCTAAGTATGAGTTGATTTTCCATTGATTTTGCGCAATTTTGGTTTCAACGGGGCGAAGGGTTCCTTCAGCTTACGTCGAGATACCCCATGATGCTCAGGTCCGCCGCATCTCCTGGGTCGTGGGGTCGGTCGACTGGCAAGCAATTTCAACGGCTCCTCGTGCCGCGATTGCAAGCCGGTCGACCCCCAATCAAAGCGCCGCTGTCAGAAATGACGGTGGCGCTTTTTGCGTTTGGATACTCACGCGTAGAAACAGCAGGCAAAGAAAAAGGCGCCCGGCTAATCAGCCTGCGCCTTCTTTCATGCCTTTAAGGGACCAGATCTTACTTGATCTTGGTTTCCTTGAATTCGACGTGCTTCCGGGCAACCGGATCGTACTTCGTCTTGGTCATCTTGTCTGTCATCGTACGGCTGTTCTTCGTGGTTACGTAGAAGAAACCGGTATCAGCCGTCGACAGCAGCTTGATCTTGATGGTCGTAGCTTTTGCCATGGTCTTAGCGCCTTTAAGAAAAGTGGAGCCGCGGACGCAGACGGTCGACGGCGAAATCTGGGGCGAAATTACAAATCGCGGTCAGAATGTCAACCTTGTTTCGTTGGTAAAAACCATCGAGCCCCCGAAACAACCACGTAAAAGCCAAAGAAACCGGCCAGCGCCCAGGCAAAGCCGTCATTGCCCGCGACATCCATGGCAGCGCCGATGCCCTGTGGTCCTGCAACCGTGCCGACGGCATAGCAGAAGATGAAGGCGGCATTGGCAGCGACCAGATCGGCACCTCGAAGGCGAGCTCCCAAATGCGCGAGGCCAACGGTGTAGAGGCCGGAGATACAGCCGCCCCACATGAACAGAAGAACTGCGGTCATCATCCAGTTGCCGATCAGGAAGGGGATCGTCAGAGAGCCGAGAACGCCCAGCACGGCGAGGCCGGTCAGAAGCGGCCTGCGGTCACGCATGCGGTCCGAAATCATCCCCAGCGGGATCTGGAAGGCCATGTTGCCCAGTCCCATCACCGTCAAGAGGATGGCCGCATGCGATTCGGTCATCTGTTCGCGCAACGCATAGATCGGAAACAGCGACAGTCCGCCAACCGAGACTGCACCAAAGGCGAAGACGGCTGCCGTCGCACTGGGAACGAGGAATATATAGTGGAAGAAGTGCCGCTCGGGCTTGCTGTCTAGCTTCGGACTTTCGTGACGGGCGAGAAAGATCGGTATGATGGCCGTCATGATAATGAGTGCGCCGACGATGAACGGAAGCACGCCATCGCTGCCGAGAAGCGAAAACAGCATCGGCCCGATCGCAAACCCGACCGCCAGCACCGTTGCGTATATGCCGAGGACCAATCCGCGTCGTCTGGGTGGCGCGGCTTCATTGATCCAGAATTCGGACAGGATGAACAGGGCCGTGGTCGCGCCATGGAAGGTAAAGCGCAGCGGAAACCACATCCAGAATTGGTCAGCATAGTAGAAACAGATGGCGCTGAAGGCGGCGATCACCACGGCGATCATCATGCTGCGCGCCACACCAAAGTCATGTGCACATTTCGTCGTGATCGGGGCGGCAACCATGGCTGCAACGCCTGCCATGGCAGCGTTCAACCCGATCAGCGTCGATGAGATGCCGCGTTTTTCAAGGATGATGCTCAGCAGCGGCAGGCCGAGCCCCATGGCTATTCCCACGGCGCTGACGGCGGCGGTGGCTGCGATCAGGGATGGCCAGTGGATCTCCGCGACATGGCCGTTTTCGTCGGTCGTCGGCTGAGGCATTCAGACTTCCTTACAAGTCGGCTTCGGACTGGACGTCCGTACGCATGAAATAGGACGGGAAGGTGGTAACGAACGGTGGACCATGATCAGTTCGGTCTGTTGCTCGGACCGCTGGTCGAATCGGTCCCGTCCTCGCCGCCGCCGAACCCATGCATGCGGTTTGCCCATTGCAGGCCGATGACACCGCCCTTGATGGGCTGGATCGTCGCGATGGCGGCAAGCACCGCAAGCGGTGCCCAGATGGCGAGGTGGACCCAAGGAGAGACACGCAGGATCATATCGGTCAGCATGTAGCCGGTCATCAGCACGTGACCAACCACGACGATGACGAGATAGGCCGGAAGGTCGTCTGCACGATGGTGGGAGATATCTTCACCGCAGACGGAACAATGATCGACTGGCTTCAGGAAGGCACGGAAAAGCCGGCCCTCTCCACAGGCAGGACAGCGACAGGCGAGGCCCCGTTTGATGGAGCGGCCAAGAGGTCGATCGACCGGGTCCGACCCGCCGAAGCGGACCGTCTGTTCGCCATCTGACTGCATTGCTATCTCCTGCCGCCACGGAAGGGGCGCGTACCGGGCTTTTTGGGCCGTCCGCCGGATTTGTCTCGTCGCGCAGACTTGTGGAACGAGCGGGCGCCGCCCGGCAGCTTCTTGCCTTCGCTCAGCATTTCAAACTGAAGCGCACCGGCAAGCGGAACTGCCGCCTTCAGCTTCACATCGACGGTATCGCCGATCTGGTAGCCGAGACCGGAACGTTCGCCTGTTAGCGCCTGATGCGCCTCGTCATAGATATAGTAATCGTCGCCGATCGTTGACACCGGCACGAAACCATCGGCGCCATAGGTCGGCAGGGCCACGAACAGGCCTGCCTTGGTCACGCCGGACACGCGGCCCTGGAACTCCTCGCCGATCTTCGTCGAAAGGTGGTGCGCCACAAGACGGTTTACCGTGTCGCGTTCGGCCGCCATGGCGCGGCGCTCGAAGGTGGAGATCTCTGCCGCGATGTCTTCGAGCTGGGCTTCTTCGCCCGGCGTGATTCCGCCTTCGCCGAGGCCGAGCGACCCGACCAGCGCGCGATGCACGATCAGATCCGCATAGCGGCGGATGGGCGAGGTGAAATGCGCGTATTTCATCAGGTTGAGGCCAAAATGGCCGATATTGTCGGGGCTGTAGACCGCCTGGCTCTGGGAGCGCAGCACCATCTCGTTGACCATGATCTGGTGCGGCGTGCCCTGTGCCTGCGACAGGATGCCGTTGAACGAGTTGGAGCGCATCTGGCCGCCGCGAGCCATCGAAATGCCGAGCGTGTTCAGGAACTCGCGTAGCGTCTCCTGCTTGGCAAGCGAGGGGCCGTCATGGATACGGTAGATCAGCGACTGCTTCTTCTTCTCGAGCGTCTCGGCGGCGCAGACGTTTGCCTGGATCATCATCTCTTCGATGAGCCGATGCGCGTCGAGCCTCTCTGGCACGATCACACGATCCACCGTGCCATCCGGCTGCAGCATGATCTTGCGCTCGGGCATATCGAGTTCGAGCGGCTGTCGACGGTCGCGGCCGATCGTCATGATCCGGTAGGCGTCCCACAGCGGCTTCAGGACAGGCTCCAGCAACGGACCGGTCTTGTCGTCGGTCTCGCCGTTGATGGCGGCCTGAGCCTGCTGGTAGGAGAGCTTGGCCGCACTCTTCATCATGATGCGGTGGAACGTATGGCCAGCCTTGCGGCCTTCCTTGGAAAAGACCATTCGCACGGCAAGCGCCGGCCGGTCTTCGCCCTCGCGCAGCGAGCAGAGATCGTTGGAAATGCGTTCCGGTAGCATCGGTACGACGCGGTCGGGGAAGTAGACGGAATTGCCGCGCTTCTGCGCCTCGCGGTCCAATGGCTTGCCGGTGCGGACATACCAGGAGACATCGGCGATCGCGACGGTGACGATGACGCCGCCCGGATTGTCGGGCGAGGTGTCCGGCTCGGCATAAACAGCGTCGTCGTGATCCTTGGCGTCGGCGGGATCGATTGTCAGGAGCGGCACGTCGCGCCAGTCTTCGCGCTTCGACATGCTGGCCGGCTTTGCAGCTTGCGCTTCTTCCATCACCTCGTTCGGGAAGATGTGCGGAATGCCGTGCGAATAGATGGCGATCATCGAGATCGCCTTTTCCGAACCGACGGAGCCGACAATGTTGAGGACGCGGGCGCGCGGCAGGCCGAAACGGCCGTTGCGAACGACTTCCGACTCGACCAGATCGCCGTCCTTGGCGTCTCCGATGTCCTCGGGTTCGATCACCATTTCCTCGCCGCGCCGGTCGGTCGGCAGAAGACGCATCTCGCCGTCGGCCAATCTCTGGACGACGCCGAGTGCTGCGCCGCGGCGCTTGTCGATGACCTTGATGACGCGGGCCGTATAGGCCGGGCCTGAGCGGTCCTTGTTCGGGAAGATCTTTGCAAGGATGCGGTCGTTGAGGCCGGCGGCCGGCGCCTTGCCCTTCCCGCGGCTGTCATGCGACTGGCGAATAAGCACGGCAGGGGCCGCGCCCATATCGTCCGGCCACTCCGTCGGCCGGCCGATCAGTTCGCCATCCTTGTCGCGGGTGGTGATGTCGAGAACGGTGACCGGGGGCAGGGCACCCGGACGCGAGAGCGACTTGCGGTTCTTGGTGAGAAGACCGTCTTCCTCGAGCGAATGCAGCAGATCCTTGAGCTCGATGCGCGTATCGCCTTTCAGGCCGAAAGCCTTGGCAATCTCCCGTTTCGAGCCCTTGTCGGGATTGTCAGCGATGAACTGGAGCAGCACATCGCGCGGAGGAACCGCACCCTGGACAATTACCGGTCTGCTCGCCGACTGGCTGTCGCCACGGTCAGCCTTCGCGGCGCGTTTCTGCTGGCGATTGGATCGCTCGTTCGGTTCTCTCACGTGTCCGTCTTCTTCGCCTTCGATGCGGTTGTCTTTTTGGCCGGTGCCTTCTTGGCTGCGGTCTTAGCCTTGGCAGGCGACTTCTTTGTGGCGGTCTCGGTCGTTGCGTCCGCCTCTGTCTTGGCAGCAGCCTTTTTTGCTGTGGCCTTCTTGGCAGGCGCTTTCGCCTTGGCCTTGCCCGACGATGCCTTGCCGCCCTTTTCGATGATCAGCGCCATCGCCTGTTCCATCGTTACCGACTGCGGGTCCATGCCCTTCGGCAGCGTGGCATTGACCTTGGCCCAGTTGACGTAAGGCCCGTATTTGCCGTCGCGCACGGTGATCGCGCCGCCGTCCGGATGCGCGCCAAGGTCCTTGAGCGCTGCCGGTGTGCCACGACCGCGTCCGCCGGGGCCTTTTTCCTTTTTCTCGGCAATCACGGTGACGGCGCGGTTGAGACCGATCGAGAACACGTCCTCGATCGTTTCCAGGTTCGCATAGCCACCGTCATGCAGCAGGAACGGCCCGTAACGGCCAAGACCTGCCGAAATCATCTTGCCCGATTCCGGATGCTTGCCCACGTCGCGCGGCAGGTTGATCAGTGCCAGCGCCTTTTCGTGGTCGATATCGTCAGGCAGCCAGCCCTTGGGCAGCGAGGAACGCTTGGCTTCCTTGCCGTCGCCGCGCTGGATATAAGGTCCGAAACGACCCGACCGCAGCGTCAGCTGCTCGCCGGTCATCGGATCGGTCCCAAGTTCCTTCGGTTCGTTGAGGCCGGAAGCTTCCGCATCCGCGCCGCCTTCGGACGACAACTGACGGGTGAAGTTGCACTCCGGATAGTTCGAGCAGCCGACGAATGCGCCGTACTTGCCGAGCTTCAGCGACAGGTTGCCGGTGCCGCAGACCTGGCAGATACGCGGATCCGAACCGTCTTCCCGCTTCGGGAAGACCAGCGGTGCCAGCGCTTCGTTCAAAGCATCCAGCACGTTGGTGACGCGCAGTTCCTTGGTGTCTTCGATCTGGCCGAAGAAGTCCTGCCAGAACTCCCGCAGAACCTGCTTCCAGTCCAGTTCGCCAGCCGAGATCCTGTCGAGCTTCTCTTCGAGATCGGCCGTGAAATCGTATTCGACGTATTTCGTGAAGAAGTTCTCGAGGAACGCCGTGACCAGCCGTCCCTTGGAATGCGGGATCAGCTTGCGCTTGTCCATGATCACGTATTCGCGATCGGACAGCGTCTTCAGCGTCGCGGCATAGGTGGAAGGACGGCCGATGCCGAGCTCTTCCATCTTCTTGATCAGCGATGCTTCCGAATAGCGCGGTGGTGGCTCAGTGAAATGCTGGCTCGAGTTGACCTTGTTCTTGTCGAGCTTTTCGCCAGCGTTGATCTCGGGCAGGCGACCGTCTTCGTCGTCGTCCTCGCTTTTGTCATCCTCTTCGCGGCGGTCCACATAGGCGCCGAGGAAGCCGTCGAAACGCACGACCGAACCGACGGCCCGAAGGCCAGCCTTATCTGCGCCGTTTGTCGCCGAGATCTCCACGGTTGTGCGTTCCATCTCGGCAGATGCCATCTGGCTGGCAATGCCGCGCTTCCAGATCAGCTCGTAGAGACGCGCCTGATCGGCATCAAGATACTGGCGAACCTTGTCCGGCGTGCGGTTGAAGTCGGTCGGGCGGATTGCTTCGTGGGCTTCCTGCGCATTCTTCGCCTTGGTGGAGTAGAAGCGCGGCTTTTCGGGCATGTAACGCGGGCCGAACTGCTCGACGATGGCGCTACGCGCCTGCTCGATCGCCTCGGGTGCCATCTGAACGCCATCGGTACGCATGTAGGTAATGAGACCTACGGTCTCGCCACCGATATCGATACCTTCATAAAGCTTCTGCGCGACCTGCATCGTGCGCGAGGCGCCGAAGCCGATGTTGGACGACGCGGCCTGCTGGAGGCTTGAGGTGGTGAACGGCGGGCCGGGATTGCGCTTGACCGGCTTTGCTTCGACCGTCTCGACGCTATAGGCAGCGCCGTCGAGCAGGGTCTTCAAGCGTCCGGCGTCCTCGCCGTTGGTGATCGATTTGCCCTGCAGACGCTTGCCTTCGGCCTGCACCAGCTTGGCCAGGAACTCGTCGCCACGCGGTGTCTTCAGAAGCGCGGAGATATTCCAGTACTCTTCCGAGACGAAGCGCTCGATCTCGGTTTCGCGGTCGCAGACGAGGCGCAGCGCAACCGACTGCACACGGCCGGCAGAACGGGCGCCCGGCAGCTTGCGCCACAGGACCGGAGACAGGTTGAAGCCGACGAGATAGTCGAGAGCGCGGCGGGCGAGATACGCGTCCACCAGCGGCACGTCGATATCGCGCGGGTTGGCCATCGCATCGAGAACCGCCTTCTTGGTGATGGCGTTGAACACGACGCGCTTGACCAGCTTATCGCCGATCACCTTCTTCTTCTTCAAGAGGTCGAGGACATGCCAGGAAATCGCTTCACCCTCGCGATCCGGGTCGGTCGCGAGATAAACGGCGTCCGAACCCTTCACGGCGTCGGCAATATCCTTCATCCGCTTCTGGGATGCGCTGTCGACTTCCCAGAGCATCTCGAAGTCCTGGTCAGGCAAAACCGACCCGTCCTTGGCAGGAAGGTCGCGGACGTGGCCGAAAGAGGCGAGAACCTTGTAACCCGAGCCAAGATACTTGTTGATGGTCTTGGCTTTGGCTGGAGATTCTACAATGACTACATTCATCTTGTTTCTCTGCAATAGAGCTTTGCCCGGTCTCGTAACGATCCAGGCGGAAATCTGGTCTCCCGACATGGCGGGCGTTTGTCCCGGGGTCAAGAGGTCATCGTTAATTAGTAGGATACAACGAACTACAACCGGAGAGTGATGTGCAATTAGTTGCAATCTTAAATAAACATCTCTAAGCTGCGCTGATAAGGTGACGAATAGTTATATTAGGCGGTGTCGCGCCCTATTTGACAGGATGTGAAATGGTCTCTCACGGTGACAAGGACGGACGGGGCGACGAGAATTCGCGCAACATCGCCTACATCCGGCAGATGCTGGCAGAGTTGCGGCAGGTCGCGCTCAGCGAGGGGGCTGATATGCTGTGCTACCTCATCGAGATGGCCTATGTCGAGGCTGGCGACGTGCAGGCCGGGCGACGACCGCGATCAGTCTTCCATAGCAAGTGAGACCATGCCGCCCGGGTGCCGGTGCAGCCGACCGGCAAGATCGAGTTCCAGCAGAATAAGATAGACACTGGCCGCGGCAACACCCGTATGCCGGATGATATCGTCGATATCGACCGGTGTCGGACTAAGCGCCGAAATGATGCGCGTCCTGTCGTCGTCATCGGGCGGCAGGAGTGTGCTGCCTCTGCCGGGCTCTTCGATGACGGTATTTTGAAATCTATCGAGATCGGACAGCGGCGCCAACGCAGCCAGCACATCCGAAGCGCCGGTCGTGACGATGGCGCCCTGCTTGAGAAGTCCGTTCGTGCCGTGGCAGCGCGGATCGAGCGGCGAGCCCGGGACGGCAAACACCAGCCGTCCGAAATCGGCAGCAAGCCTTGCGGTGATCAGCGAGCCTGACCGCTCAGCCGCTTCAACGACAACCAGCCCGAGCGAAATGCCTGAAATCAGCCGGTTGCGACGGGGAAAATCCCGAGCGCGTGGCTCCCAGCCGAATGGCATTTCGGAGACGGCAAGGCCGCTGCCGGCCGTGATCTCATCGAGCAGGGAGAAGTTTTCCGGCGGATAGGGACGGTCGATGCCGCCGGCCAGAACCGCGATCGTGCCGGTATCGAGACTGGCGCGGTGCGCCGCCGCATCGATGCCGCGAGCAAGTCCTGAAGTGATCGCATAACCGGCGCGGCCGCAATCCCTGGCAATCACCGCCGCAAACTTCGCCCCGGCGATTGAGGCGTTGCGCGAGCCGACAATGCCGACCGAGGGGCGGGTGGCGGTGGAGAGATCGCCCTTTGCCGCAACGAGCGGCGGCGCTGCCTCGATCTGTCGCAACGCGGGAGGGTAGTCGGGTTCACCGATGCCGATGAACTGTGCGCCCTGGCGGCGTGCGATCTCCAGCTCGCGTTCGGCCTCACTGGCACTGGCGATGCGGATTGCCCGTGTCGATCCGCCGCGCGCTGACAGTTCCGGCAACATGGCCAGCGCATTTTCCGCCGAGCCGCAATGATTGATGAGATCCCGGAATGTCGCCGGGCCGACATTGTCGGAGCGGATCAACCGCAGCCAGGCGATCTTCTGCCGTTCGGTGAGCGCAATTCCTATCCGTCTTGCGCTGCTATCCGGCATGATCCGTCCTTTAAGGGACTAGCCCTTTTGGCCGATCTTGCTTTCGGTGCCGGCAATCAACCGCTCGATATTGGTCTTGTGCTTGATAAAGGAGATGATCGTCATGAGAGCCATGACGGCAGCAATCTTTGGTTCCTGTATGAACCACAGCACAACCGGAATGACAAGGGTTGCAACCAGGGCGGACAGCGATGAGTACTTGCTGAGCTTGGCAACCGAAAGCCAGACCGCGGCAAACACCAGAACCATGAGCGGTGCGACCCCCAGCAGCGTGCCGATATAGGTCGCGACACCCTTGCCACCCTTGAAGCCGAGCCAGACCGGATAGAGGTGACCCATGAAGGCGGCAAATCCCGCAAGCAGCCCCGCTTCCGGACCGAAGGCGTACCAACCGATCAGAGCTGCGACCGTCGCCTTCAATGCGTCGAGCAGAAGCGTGCCGGCGGCGAGCTTCTTATTTCCGGTGCGAAGAACGTTGGTCGCCCCGATATTGCCGGAACCGATCGAGCGGATATCGCCGAGACCGGCGGCGCGGGTGAGAAGCAGGCCGAACGGGATCGAGCCCAACAGATAGCCGAGAACAAGCGCGCCGACTGCGATCGGCAGCGTGATCTGCCAGGTAAGAAGGTCGGTTATCATGTGTTTCCCCCAAAGCCCCTAGTCGGGTTTGCCCCCGTTCCAACCCTTTCGCGCAAGCGCGCGAGGGGTTGGCCCGCCCCATCTCTATCCCAGTTTATAAACGCATTTCCCGCCGACATAGGTCGCGACGGCCCGGCCGGAGAAGCGCGCGTCCTCGAACGGCGTGTTTTTCGAGCGCGACAGAAGCATATCCTTGGCGACGATCCAAGGCTCGTCGAGATCGATCAGCGTGATATCGGCCTTTGCGCCGGGTCTCAGCGTGCCGGCGTCCAGACCGAAGATTTCGGCCGGGCGGGTCGACATTGCAGAGACCAGCCGCATCAGCGGCACGCGACCGTCGTGATGCAAGCGAAGGGCTGCCGACAGCATGGTTTCAAGCCCGATCGCGCCATCGGCGGCATCGGCGAAGGGAAGACGCTTGGTATCGACATCCTGCGGATCATGCGAGGACACGATGATATCGATGCTGCCGTCGGCGAGTGCTTCGACCATGGCGATCCGGTCGTCTTCGGAGCGCAGTGGCGGCGACAGCTTGAAGAAGCTGCGGTATTCGCCGATGTCGTTTTCATTGAGCGACAGATGGTTGATCGACACGCCGCAGGTGACGTTGGCGCCGCGTGCCCGGGCAGTCCGCATGGCTTCGGCCGATTCCGCCACCGAGATTTTTGCCGCGTGATATTTGGCGCGGGTGAGGCCGGCAATCCGCAGATCGCGTTCCAGCGGAATGATCTCCGCTTCCTTCGGCACGCCCGACAGGCCGAGCCAGGAGGCGAATAGTCCCTCGTTCATGACGCCGTTGCCGAGATATTTCTCGCGCAGTTCGAGCGAGATCACCGCATCGAACTCGCGCGCATAGGTCATCGCGCGGCGCAGCAGCAGCGAATCGGACAGGCCGTGACGGCCATTGGTAAAGGCCACGGCACCGGCTTGCTGCAGCAGGCCGAACTCGGTCATCTCCTTGCCGGCAAGCCCTTTGGTGAGCGCTGCGGCAGTGTGGACATTGACGATCGCCTTGTCACGCGCCGTCTTCTGCACGAATTCAACGAGCGCAATATCGTCGAGAACAGGATCGGTATCCGGCATCATGATAAACGAGGTGACGCCACCGGCAGCAGCGGCACGGCTGGCCGAAGAAATCGTCTCGCGATGTTCAGCACCCGGCTCGCCGACATAGACGCGCGCATCGACAAGACCAGGCGTTGCGACAAGACCCTGGCAATCGCGCACCGTGGCGCCGTCGGGTGTACCCTGGTTCTGGGCATCCTTTCCGGCTGCAAGGATGCGGCCGTCGGCGCCGATGATGATCGTGCCGGTTTCATCGAAATTGCGCGAGGGATCGATGATGCGCAGGTTCCTGAGAACGGTGCCGTTGGACGTGGTCGTGCTCATGCGCGCTCTCCCTGATTGGAGGTCAGGAGTGTTTCCATGACCGCCATGCGGACGGCGACGCCCATTTCGACCTGCTGCTCGATGACGCTCTGCGGACCGTCCGCGACATCGGAAGCAATTTCGACACCGCGGTTCATCGGACCCGGATGCATGACCAGCGCATCACCCTTGGCGACTTTCAGCTTTTCCGCATCGAGACCGTAGAAGTGGAAGTATTCGCGCACCGACGGCACGAAGGAGCCGGCCATGCGCTCGCGCTGCAGGCGCAGCATCATCACCACATCCGCATCCCGCAAACCTTCTTCCATCGAGTGGAAGACCTCGACGCTCATGTCGCGGATGCCTGACGGCAGAAGTGTCGATGGCGCGACGACCCGGACGCGGGCGCCCATGGCATTCAACAGGATGATGTTCGAGCGGGCGACCCGCGAATGCAAAACGTCGCCGCAGATGGCGACGATGATGCCTGATAGTTTGCCCTTGGCCCGGCGGATGGTCAAAGCGTCGAGCAGCGCCTGTGTCGGATGTTCATGCTGGCCATCGCCGGCATTGACCACCGAGCAGGTCACCTTCTGAGCAAGCAGGGCGGCGGCACCGGCCGAGGAATGACGCAGAACCAGCACGTCCGGGTGCATGGCATTCAGCGTCATCGCCGTATCGATCAGCGTTTCGCCCTTTTTCACCGACGAATTGCTGACGGACATGTTCATCACGTCGGCGCC
The DNA here is from genome assembly GCF_001423425.1 of Rhizobium sp. Leaf306. Lineage (GTDB taxonomy): Bacteria > Pseudomonadota > Alphaproteobacteria > Rhizobiales > Rhizobiaceae > Neorhizobium > Neorhizobium soli. The sequence goes on along the minus strand of NZ_LMNX01000001.1, from coordinate 53,440 downwards.
GAGCCGTTTACCGGCAAGCTCGAACGAGGACTGCGTGCGCGTCGAGGCTTCGAAGAAGAGATTGATCTGGGTGAGGCCCCGAAGCGTGGACGTCTTCTTTTCCCGCTGACGGGAAATCTGCACGGCCTCGTCGGCCTTGTCGAGAAGCGTCGTAATGTCCTGCCGGGTGAGACCCTTGATGCCAAGGAGATGGCGGTGGGGAAAGAAGACCATAGGGGGCGTCTCCGCTTGCGTTCGGCGGTCTATAAGGTCTGGGGGGGAAGGCCGCAAGCGGGATGGGAGGTTATCTACGGCTTATGCGAGGTGTAAAGCCTGTCGAGATGGGCACGAGCCTCAGCACCGCTGATACTGGGTCGCGGATCTTCCAGCGATTTTTTGACGCGGTTGCGGATTGCCGCGAGACGCTCATCCTGTTCGGCGTCGTCCCGCAGAAGTGCATCGACCGCGGCCTGCATTGCCTCATCGGTAGAGGCGTATTGGCCGGTTTCCACACGGCTCACGATCTCGTCCGCCAGATCTTGCGGTAGCGTGACGCTGAATTTTCGCAAACTCATGACTGCAACTTTCGTCTCCGCTCAGTGCCAGCATGGATTATGCGCCGGTCGTCAGCTTTTGTGAAGAACCGTCGAATTCCTTCTATGCTGCCGTTCCCACGCCCTTTAACTTCCGCTAGAACCGCCCCATGAACGACATGTCGCGCGATGAAGAAAAATTTGGCGAACTGAACCAGCCGAAGCCCTGGTCGGGGATCAATGCCTACCGCTCCGATCCCCTTGTGGTCGACCTGACCGGCGATCTGAACCGCGCGATCCGCGACGAATACGACCAGCTCGGCAATTACGTGACCTCTCCGGAAGCCCAGGAACTGGCGCGGATGGCGAACGAAAATCCGCCCAAACTGCGCACCCACGGTCCGCGCGGCGAGCGGCAGGACACGGTCGAGTTCCATCCTGCCTGGCATGCCCTGATGCGCCGCTCGATGCAAAGCGGCCTGCATTCGTCGATCTGGGAGACCATTCCGGAGCAGCGTGCCCACGAACACAAGGTTCGCGCCACGCGCTTTTATCTGTCCGCCCAGCTGGAATGCGGCCATCTGTGCCCGCTGACGATGACGAGCGCTTCGATTGCGGCGATGATGGCTTCCCCACGCGTCCATAAGGAATGGGCGCCGAAAGTTCTGTCGCGCAAATACGATTCGACCAATCGGCCGGCCATGCAGAAGTCCGCCATCACGGTCGGCATGGGCATGACCGAAAAGCAGGGCGGCACCGACGTGCGCGCCAACCGGTCTACCGCCGAGCGTGTGGGCGAGGGGATCTACCGCCTTTCCGGCCACAAGTGGTTCATGTCGGCGCCGATGAGCGACGGCTTTATCATGCTGGCAAAGACAAATGAGGGAATCGGCTGTTTCCTCGTGCCGCGGCTCCTCGAGGACGGTTCGGCCAATGGCTTGAATTTCCAGCGGCTGAAGGACAAGCTCGGCAACCGCTCCAATGCATCGTCCGAAGTCGAGTTCACCGACGCCTTCGGCTATCTGCTCGGAGAGTCTGGCGGCGGCATCCGCACCATTCTCGATATGGTGACTCTGACCCGTCTCGATTGTGCTGTCGCGTCTGCCGGCATGATGCGCGCGTCGCTGGCCGAAGCGGTCCATCATACCCGCGGTCGTGCCGTGTTCGGCAAGAACCTGATCGATCAGCCGCTGATGACGCGCGTGCTCGCCGATATGGCGCTGGATGTCGCGGCTGCAACGGCGCTGTCGTTCCGGCTGGCCGACGCGTTCGATCGCGCCCGCGGCAACCCCGGCGATGCGGCCTATGCCCGCGTCATGACGCCAGTCATCAAATACTGGAACTGCAAGATCGCGCCATCGCTTATCGCCGAGGCAATGGAATGCCTGGGCGGCAATGGCTATGTCGAGGAGCGTCCGATTGCCCGGCATTACCGCGAGGCGCCGGTCAATGCGATCTGGGAAGGCTCGGGCAGTGTCATGGCGCTCGACGTTCTGCGCGTGCTGTCGCGAGGCCGCGATCTGTTCGATACGGTTCTGGCCGGTTTTGAGCGGGATCTCGGCGCATCGGGCAAGAAGACCGTGGAAGTTCTGCGTGCCGCGATGGCGCTGTGCGAGCGCGACGAGGGTGCTGCGAGGCTTCTGATCGAACAGCTGGCGCTGGCGGCCGGTGCAGCAGAGCTTGCGCGCCTCGGTGCCGGCAAGATCGCCGATGCCTTCCTCGAAACCCGTCTCGCCGGCGGCTGGCGCTCGACCTACGGCATGCTCGATGCACGCTTCGACGCTCGCTACATCGTCGATCTTCTCTACCCGCCAGCAACGTAAGCTGCGATCGCCGACAGGCGAGACGATAGGCTGCCCGCACGGTTGCGGCAGCGACACTCTGTTTTCCGCCTTCTATCCTGTGCATGGCGCCGTCTGCCGCTTGCGATGACGGGAAGCGGCGGGCTATCGCCATGGTTAACAAATAGTTGCGAGACAGGCGGGCGATGCTTCAGATAGCCGAGACGAATACCGAGACCGGTTCTGCATCCGCTCAAGTCGTGCGACCCCGCAACCGCGCCGGCACGGAGCGCGCGATCTTCATTGCTGCCCGCACGCTGCTGGCCGAGGAAGGTTTCCAAGGCTTCGGCGTCAATGCGGTAGCGCGGCGCGCCGGCTGCGACAAGCAACTGATCTATCGCTATTACGGCGGGCTCAACGGCCTCATCGACGCGATCGGCGCCGATCTCGGCAACTGGGTCAAGGATCGCATTCCCGAAGATACCGGCGGCATGTTTCTTCTGACCTACGGCGACCTGATGGAAAAGCTCGCCATCTATTTCATGGATGCGCTGCGCGAGGACCCGCTCGTCTGCAAGATCGTCGCCTGGGAAGTGTCGCAGGATACGCCGCAGGTCCGGCGTCTGACCGAATCACGCACCAAGGCTCTCGCAAAGTGGCTGGACAAGATGCGCGGCTCGCTCACACCCCCGAAGGGTGTCGATGTCGCGACCACGAATGCCATCCTGTTTGCCGCCATCCAGCATCTGGTCGTCTCGTCTGCCGTCAGCGGCGAGTTCGCCGGCATACCGTTAAAGTCCGAGAAAGACTGGGAAAAGGTAGCGTCTTCCGTTCGCCGCCTGGTTCGCGCCATCTACGGCTGAGCAGCAGACGTTCTCCACAGCGACGCTCTGGAAATTAACCATGTTTGGCGTTTTGAATTGCAGCTTTCGCCATGCGGCCTAAATCTCTGGTTAATGATTTCTTAACCAAATCGCGGCCGTCCATGGGCAAGAATGCAACTTCCACAACGAGCATCGCATTGCTGATCGTCATGACGACGATCTTTGCAGTGCTGGCGCTCGACATTGCCATTCCTGCTCTGGTCCTCAGCCTGATGGCGCTGTCGAGATGGGTCGTAACGCTGGACCTGTCTCCAGCGGAACCAGAAGGCGAAACCGCATGAAGTTGCTCTTGATCTTGTGGGCAGGGCCCGTGCTTTTGCTGGGCAGCTGGTACGGGCTTTCCTATTACGACATGAGCTTCGGCTTCTTCATGCTGACCCGTCAGACCCATGATCTGGTCTTTCAGGTCTATGGCGACGTCCTCGGAATTCCACCCGAAACCATCCCGCCGCTGGTTGCCCGCGCAATCGCATTCGACAGTCTTGTCGTTTTCGCCATCATCGCCTTCCGCAAGCGCAAGCAGATTGCAGCCTGGTGGCGTAGCCGTCAGGTTGGGACGTCGTTGCCGGTTTCTCTGGCAAGGGACGAAAGCCTGTCCAAGGCTCCCTGAAGAATAAAGCTCGCAGCCGCCGAATCGATGCGTTCGGCGCGCTTGGCCCGCGAAACATCCATCTCCAGAAGTGCCCGTTCAGCCGCGACCGTCGATAGTCTTTCGTCCCAGAAGACGAAAGGAATGGCAGTCTTCTCCGACATCGCCCGCACAAAGGCGCGGGTCGCCTGAGCCCGCGGCCCGGCGGAACCATCCATGTTCATCGGCATCCCGAGAATGAAGGCTGAGACCTTCTCCTTCTCCGCGAACGCCAGCAGAACCTCCGCATCCTTGGTGAACTTGACGCGCTTGATGACGGTGCGGGGCGTGGCGAACCGCCGGCCGAGATCGGACATCGCAAGCCCGATGGTTTTGGTACCGAGATCGAGCCCTGCAACTGCCTTGCCGGGCGCAAGTGTCGTGGCGAGCTCTTCTATGGTCAGGATTGCCATATGCTGACCTTAGGTTTTCTTGCGCACGAATTCGGTGCGCAGCACGAGGCCCTTGATCGCATCGTGCCGGCAATCGATCTCTTCCGGATTGTCGGTGAGACGGATCGAGCGGATGACGGTGCCCTGTTTCAGCGTCTGACCGGCTCCCTTCACCTTGAGATCCTTGATGAGAGTGACTGCATCGCCATCGGCAAGAATATTGCCGGCTGAGTCACGCACCTCGGATGCAGCGGAAGCCTTCGCAGCCGCATCGGCTGCAGACAGCCATTCGCCGGTAGCCTCGTCATAGATATAATCGTCGTCGGCCATGTCGGTTTCCTTAGGGGTTCGGATGTGACGCAATCGCAGCGAGCATGCGACGATCATATCGGGATGCGACCGCTTAACCCAGTGGCAAGTCAGTGGCAACGTGGCGCCGCCTGTGTGTCAATTCCGATACGGGCGCTGCTCGCGCAATCATCGTCCTAGACCTTTGAAATGTGAAAGCGCCGCGTTATTTGATGAGGTGTGAGGTGAGACAACCGAGTTCAGAGTCTCATCCGCTTTCGGTGCTTCGGAACCTCCCTTTCGAAGTTTCATCTATGAATTTTGATTTGGTGTCATCACCTCTCTTTTTGCCATCCTCAAGGACACTTCCCCATGAAAATTACCTGGCTCGGCCATGCCGCCTTCCGCATCGAAACGGCAAAGGCAAAGATCCTGATCGACCCGTTCCTGACCCATAGCCCGACCTTTGCCGGCCAGGATCTGAAAGACGTGACCGAAGGTGTCACGCATATCCTTCTCACCCACGGTCATGGCGACCATGTCGGTGATACGGTCGCGATCGCCAAGGAAAAGGGCGCCATCGTTCTTGCCAACGCCGATCTCGCATCCTGGCTGGGTGGAAAAGGCGTCGAGAAGCTCGAGATGGGCAATACCGGCGGCACAGTCGGCTTCGAGGGCTTCACCGCGACCTTCACACAGGCGCTCCATTCGTCCGGCCAGATCGACGAGCTCGGCGTGTCCCACTCGCTCGGTTCCGCGAACGGACTGATGCTGCATTTCGACGACGAGATGTCGGTTCTGCACATGGGTGATACGGATATCTTTACCGACATGGGACTGATTAACGAGTTGCACCAGCCGGATATCGGCATCGTGCCGATCGGCGACCGCTTCACCATGGGCGGTGCTGTCGCAGCCGTTGCCTGCCAGCGCTTCTTCGATTTCAAGCACGCCATTCCCTGCCACTACGGCACGTTCCCGATGATCGAGCAGACACCCGACAAGTTCGTCAAGGGCATGGAAGGCAGCCGCACCGCCGTCGAGGTGCCGGGCGTCGGCGTGACGCTGACCTGCTGAACGGGCATTTCAGTTAAGGCGCGCCAGGAAACCGGCGCCCTGCCTGTTGCGAAGGACGGGCATGGCCATTATAGCGAAGGTGAATTTTACCACCGGAGCCCTGCCATGTCCGTCGATCTCGCCACCGTCAAGCGCGTCGCGCGCCTCGCCCGTATTGCGGTTACGGAGGATGAGGCCAATCGCATGGTTGGCGAATTGAACGGGATCATCGATTTCGTCGAACAACTCTCGGAAGTCGACGTTACAGGCGTCGAGCCTATGACCTCGGTGATGCCGATGGAAATGCGGTTGCGCGCCGACGTCGTCACCGACGGCAACAAGGCAGACGATATCGTCGCCAATGCGCCCGCAACCGACCGCAATTTCTTCATGGTGCCGAAGGTCGTCGAATAAGCCGCTTTAGCCCAAGCGCCGCCGACCCGTTTTAGCCTTTCGAGAGCACGAAAAATCATGACCGACCTGACCAGCCTGACCATTGCCGAAGCCCGCGACAAACTGGCATCGAAGGAATTCACTTCCGTCGATCTGACGAACGCCTATCTCGGCGCTATCGACGCTGCAAATTCCGTCCTTAACGCCTACATCACCGTTACGCCCGAGATGGCGCTGGAGATGGCGAAGGCCTCCGATGCCCGTCGCGCTTCGGGTCAAGTTGGGGCGCTCGAAGGTATTCCGCTCGGCATCAAGGATCTGTTTGCCACCAAGGGCGTCCACACCCAGGCCTGCAGCCATATACTCGACGGGTTCAAGCCCGAATACGAATCGACCGTCACTCAGAACCTGTGGGATGACGGCGCCGTCATGCTTGGCAAGCTCAACATGGACGAGTTCGCCATGGGCTCCTCCAACGAGACCTCGCATTACGGACCTGTGGTCAATCCCTGGAAAGCCGAAGGCTCGAACACTCAGCTGGTTCCGGGCGGCTCCTCGGGCGGTTCAGCCGCTGCCGTCGCCGCGCATCTTTGCGCCGGTGCGACTGCGACCGATACCGGCGGCTCGATCCGCCAGCCGGCCGCCTTTACCGGCACCGTCGGCATCAAGCCCACCTATGGCCGCTGCTCACGCTGGGGCACTGTCGCGTTTGCATCCTCGCTCGATCAGGCCGGCCCGATCGCGCGCGACGTTCGCGATGCCGCGATCATGCTGAAGTCGATGGCAAGCGTCGACCGCAAGGACACGACCTCCGTCGATCTGCCCATTCCGGATTACGAAAAGGCGCTCGGCCAGTCGGTCAAGGGCATGAAGATCGGCATTCCGAAGGAATACCGCGTCGAGGGCATGCCGGAAGACATCGAGGCCCTGTGGCAGAAGGGCATTGCCTATCTGAAGGATGCCGGTGCCGAGATCGTCGATATCTCGCTGCCGCACACGAAATACGCGCTGCCTGCCTATTACATCGTGGCGCCTGCTGAAGCCTCGTCCAACCTTGCCCGCTATGACGGCGTTCGCTACGGCCTGCGCGTCGATGGCAAGGACATTTCCGACATGTACGAAAAGACCCGCGCGGCCGGCTTCGGCACCGAGGTCAAGCGCCGCATCATGATCGGCACCTACGTCTTGTCTGCCGGTTATTACGACGCCTATTACCTGCAGGCGCAGAAGGTCCGCACGCTGATCAAGCGCGATTTCGAACTCTGCTTCCATGCCGGTGTCGATGCGATCCTGACGCCCGCAACGCCGTCGTCTGCCTTCGGCATTGCCGACGAGGCACTCGCTGCCGATCCGGTCGCGATGTACCTGAATGACATCTTCACCGTGACGGTCAACATGGCAGGCCTCCCCGGCATCGCCGTACCGGCCGGTCTCGACAAGAAGGGCCTGCCGCTTGGCCTGCAGCTGATCGGCAAGCCGTTCGACGAGGAAACCCTGTTCCGCACGGCGCATGTGATCGAACAGGCAGCGGGGAAGTTTACGCCTGCGAAATGGTGGTAGCCGGAGGTCGACTGCTGGCTATTCCGCGAACACGGTCATTCTAGCCAGAATCGCATGCGGATGATCTACTGTTCCTGACACAGGGGACGCTATGGCTAACATTCGCAATGCACGTCAGGACGACGAAGCCGCGCTAGTCCAGATCGGCTTGCTCAGCTGGGAAAAAGCGATGGGCGCCGTTGGCGATCCGTCCAGCATGCGCGAAAGTGCGCTTGCCGCATTTCGCGACTTCGTTTCCTCGTCCTGGCTGACAATCTTGGTGATCGAGGCCCACGGCACGGTCGCCGGTTGGGCTGCCTGTGAGAATCGCGACGACCTGATCACCGACTTCTGGATCGACCCGCAGTTTGAGGGGCAGGGGCTCGGAAAGGCGCTGCTCGCCGATATCGAGGCCGATATCGTTCGTCGCGGGTTCGATAAGGCGCGGGTCGAGACCCATGCGCAGAACGACGGGGCAGTCGGTTTCTTCGAAAAGCAGGGATACAGCGTCCATTGGCTTTCGAGCGCCTATCAGCCGAAGATCGATCGCGACATCCAGTCCATGGGACTGTCCAAGCAACTCGTATCCGACGATCCGGGCACCTACGGGCCGAATTTTTAAACGCCGACGAGCAGCGTCCAGATCGATGCGAGCATTCCGGACGCCGCAAGGATCAGCACGGTGCTCACGCAGACATGCAGCGTGACGATGGCGGCAAGGATGGTCCTGAACGGCTCCTTGTGCGTCTTGTGACGCAACACGCGCTGGGCCGCCACGGCGCCCAGACTTCCGCCGGCAAATGCGAGCAGGAGGAGCGTTGTTTCGCTGACCCGCCAGCGTCCATTCCTGGCGGCCCGCTTGTCGATCCAGTAGACGGAAAAGACGACTGCGTTGACGAGGATGCAGAGAACGAGAAGTGTCAGCGCAAGGTTGAGGGTCATGAACCCCAGCTAACTGCGCTCCGGTTAAGATTCATCCTGGGCGGTATCAGATGTTTCACCCGGCAAGCCTTGGCCTGCGCTTGCACCTCGCCAACATTTGCTCTACCCACAAAGCACTTCGAAACTAAGCCCGAACGAGCATAAGATGACCCTAGTTGACGTCCGCACGCCCGATCCGAAACGCTTCATTCCCGGCGCCACTGGCGATTGGGAAGTGATCATCGGCATGGAGGTGCACGCCCAGGTTCTCTCCAATTCAAAACTGTTCTCCGGCGCTTCGACCGAGTTCGGCAAGCCTGCCAATGCCAACGTCTCGCTGGTCGATGCGGCAATGCCCGGCATGCTTCCCGTGATCAACGAGGAATGCGTCCGCCAGGCTGTCCGCACAGGCCTTGGCCTGAAGGCGCAGATCAACAACCGTTCGATCTTCGACCGCAAAAACTATTTCTATCCTGACCTTCCGCAGGGCTACCAGATCTCGCAGTTCAAGGATCCGATCGTCGGCGAAGGCCAGATCGTGATCTCGCTCGGCCCCGACCGCCAGGGCCAGTTCGAGGATATCGAGATCGGCATCGAACGCCTGCACCTGGAACAGGATGCCGGCAAGTCGATGCACGACCAGCATCCGACCATGTCCTATGTGGACCTAAACCGATCCGGCGTGGCACTGATGGAAATCGTCTCGAAGCCCGACATGCGTTCGTCCGACGAGGCGAAGGCCTACATGACCAAGCTGCGCTCGATCGTGCGCTATCTCGGCACCTGCGACGGCAACATGGACGAGGGCTCGATGCGCGCCGACGTCAACGTGTCCGTGCGTCGTCCGGGGGAAGGTTTCGGCACGCGCTGCGAAATAAAGAACGTCAACTCGATCCGCTTCATCGGCCAGTCGATCGAATACGAAGCCCGTCGCCAGATCGCCATCCTCGAGGACGGCGGCTCGATCGATCAGGAGACCCGCCTGTTTGATCCGGGCAAGGGCGAAACGCGGTCGATGCGCTCCAAGGAAGACGCGCACGACTATCGCTATTTCCCGGATCCGGACCTGCTGCCGCTCGTCTTCGACGACGCGTTCGTCGCAGAGCTCGCCAAGGACCTGCCGGAACTGCCTGACGACAAGAAGGCCCGCTTCGTGGCTGAACTTGGCCTTTCGATCTATGACGCCTCGGTTCTGGTTTCCGAGAAGGCCATCGCCGACTATTACGAAGCCGTGGCTGAGGGCCGCGACGGCAAGATGGCGGCCAACTGGGTCATCAACGACTTGCTGGGCGCCTTGAACAAAGCGGGCAAAGGCATTGAAGAGACTCCGGTTTCTCCCGCCCAGCTTGGCGGCATCATCGATCTGATCAAGTCGGAAGTCATCTCCGGCAAGATCGCCAAGGACCTGTTCGAGATCGTCTTTTCCGAAGGCGGTGACCCGGCGGACATCGTCGAGAGCCGCGGTATGAAGCAGGTCACCGATACCGGCGCCATTGAAAAAGCCGTGGACGACATCATCGCCGCCAATCCCGATCAGGTCGCCAAGGTTCTGGCCAAGCCGACGCTTGCCGGCTGGTTCGTGGGACAGGTGATGAAGTCGACCGGCGGCAAGGCTAATCCGCAGGCCGTCCAGGCCCTGGTCAAGGCCAAGCTGGGCATCGAGGACTAACCTGTTGGTCTACTTCATTCGCACAGCGGGCGACGAGGACGTGGAGAAGATCCGCGTCCTTCTCGCCGAGACGTTTCATCAGTCCTACGACCCGTTCTACGGTGCAGACGCCGTCGAGAAGATGGTGCGCAACTGGCATTCGCCGGTCGCCATCCGCACGCGGCTGATCAAGAAGGACGGCGAGTTTCTCGTCGCCGACGATGGAAGCAAGATCGGCGGCATCGCTTACGCCGCCGTCTACCCGAAAATGGCAAAGACGGTGATGCTGCATCAGCTCTACGTCGCGCCGGCCTGCCAGAATGACGGCATCGGTCGGGATCTGTTTGCCGAAATCGAGACCTGCTTCCCGGATGCGGAAATCATGCGGGTCGAGGTGTCGCTGCCGAATGTGCGTGCCGCCTCCTTCTACCAGCGGCTTGGCTTTGCCGAAGTCGACCGCATGGAGGAATGGGGCGCGCCGAACTCCGGCCTGCCGGCGATTATCATGGAAAAGCGGCTCCAGTCGCTTTAGACGGCTCGGATCAGGGGAGGGTGACATGGACGGCATCATCATTCGCAGGGCTCGCGAATCGGACCTCTCCCAACTGATCGCAATGTTTGCTTCCGACGATGTCGGTGGCCACGGCGATACGACCGATGCAGACGCCTACGACGATTACCTGCGCGCCTTCAACATGATCGATGCCTCCCAGAACGAGCAGCTTTTCGTTGCCGAGCGGGACGGCGACGTTGTCGGCACGTTCCAGATCCTGTTCAACCGAACGCTGACCGGTCGCGGCTCGCTGTCGATGATTATCGAAGCCGTGCAGACGAGACCCGACATGCGCGGGAAGGGGATCGGCGCGCAGATGATCGGTTACGCGATCGAAGAGGCAAAGCGGCGCGACTGCCGCCTCGTGCAACTGACCTCCAATGCGGCGCGCACGGATGCCCATCGCTTCTACGAGCGGTTGGGTTTTGCCAAGAGCCATGCGGGCTTCAAGATGAAGTTCAAATAGAGGTCTACATCTCGGAAATGCTGGACATCACCGCTGTCTGGCGGCATAAGCGGTGGAGCCAGTTCGACTGGTCACCTGTTTGCCAATCCTATGGACAAGCCCATGAAAAATCTCCTGCTGCAGATCTTCACCTGGTGGAACGGCCAAACCATGGGCACGCGTTTCTTCACCTGGCGCCATGGCAAGAAGGTGGGCGACGATGAGTTGGGCAACGTCTATTTCGAAGGCCCGATGACCTCCTGGGGTAAGCCGAAGCGCTGGGTGATCTACAAGGATTACGCCGAAGCCTCCGCGATCCCGCCAGGCTGGCACGGCTGGATGCATTACCGCACCGATACGCCTCCGTCGCAGGAGGATTACAAGGCGCGCGAATGGCAGAAGTCGCACAAGCCGAACCTCACCGGATCGCCGCTTGCATACCGGCCTCAGGGTTCTCTGTCGGCCAATGGTGAACGTCCTCGCGTCACCGGCGACTATGACGCCTGGACGCCCGGCAACTGAGCCTGACTGGCACCTGTTTTAGCCATATTCCACAACTAGTCCTCGATCGGGCATTCCCAGGACGCCTTTTCGAGACGGGACCAATAATGACACGTACGAAGCTTTCCCCCCGCACACGATCGATTGGCGTCTTTCTGGCCGTCGTCTCGGTTCTGACAGGGGGAAATGCCTCGGCTGCGCGGATCGAAAATCCGGTTGCCGTCTTCAACGGCATCGACAAGATCACCGGCCGCATCACCACATTCGACGTCTATCTCAACGAGACGGTGCAGTATGGCGCGCTTCAGGTGACGCCGAAGGTCTGCTATTCCCGAGACGAAACGGAAGCCCAAAAGATCGACGGGTTTATCGAAGTCGACGAGATCACACTCGACCGCAAGATCCGCCGCATCTTCACCGGTTGGATGTTTGCGGACAGCCCCGGCCTCAACGCCGTCGAGCACCCAATCTATGACGTCTGGCTGACAGGCTGCAAGCAGACTTCCGACGTGCCGGCACCCGCCCGCGCGACCAATTGAAATCAACGATTTCCGGACAGATCAAAATTCGAGATGTGGCGAGTTGACTGCCGCATGCAGCAGCTTGAGATAGTCATCCTTCGGAACGTCGATCGCCCCGAAGGTCTTCAGGTGTTCTGTCGTGAACTGCGTATCGAGCAGCTCGAACCCCTTGGCCTTCATCCGTTCCACCAGATGCACGAGGCAGATCTTGGACGCGTCGGTTCGGCGCGAAAACATGCTCTCGCCGAAGAAAGCAGCGCCAAGCGAAACGCCGTAAAGCCCGCCGACGAGTTCATCGCCGTCATAAGCCTCCACGCTATGGGCATGGCCCATGTGGTGGAGTTCGCGATAGAGCTTGCGGATCGTCTCGTTGATCCAGGTGCTCGGCCGGTCATCGGCCGGTTGCGCGCAAAGCGCGATGACGCCCTCAAAGTCGGTGTCGAAACGGATGTCGAAGGGTTTTTTGCGGACCGTTTTCTGCAGGCTCTTGGAGACGTGAAAAGCGTCGAGCGGCAGGATACCCCGCATCTCGGGATCGACCCAGAATATCTCCGGGTCATCGGCGGCTTCCGCCATCGGGAAAAGCCCGATGGAATAGGCTCGCAACAGAATTTCCGGGGTTATTGCCGGGTAATATTTGCCACGACGCCCTGCCATCGGTCTCCTTGATCCGGCCATCGCATTCCGCGCCACATCTGGCGCGGAATGGTCGACAGCATCTTATGAACCGCTAACGGATCGTGTGGATCCGGTAGGTAGCGTCTAGTGAGACTTGTCGCCGGCCAGATGGTTTTCCAGCCAGTGAATATCGTAGTTGCCGCTCAAGATATCCGGATTGTCCACCAGTTCCTGGAAGAGGGGAAGTGTGGTCTTGATACCATCCACGACGAACTCGTCCAGCACGCGGCGAAGGCGCATCATGCATTCGGCGCGGGTGCGTCCATGCACGATGAGCTTGCCGATGAGGCTGTCGTAGTAAGGCGGGATCTTGTAGCCGGCATAGGCACCCGAATCGACGCGAACGCCGAGACCGCCGGGAGCATGGAAATGCGTGATCGTGCCAGGCGACGGAACGAAGGTCCTTGGATCCTCGGCATTGATGCGGCACTCGATCGCATGGCCCTGGAACTGGATCTCGTCCTGGGTCACGGACAGGCCGTTTCCGGAGGCAACACGGATCTGCTCGTGCACCAGGTCGATATTGGTGATCGCTTCGGTGATCGGATGCTCGACCTGAAGACGGGTGTTCATTTCGATGAAATAGAACTCGCCGTTTTCGTAGAGGAACTCGACTGTACCGGCGCCGCGATACTTCATCTTCTTCATGGCGTCGGCGCAGATCTGGCCGATCTTCATGCGCTGTTCGACATCGAGGGCCGGCGAATTGGCTTCTTCCCAGACCTTCTGGTGGCGGCGCTGCAGCGAGCAGTCGCGTTCACCCAGATGAATGGCATTGCCTTCGCCATCACCGACGACCTGGATCTCGATATGCCGCGGCTTGCCGAGATACTTTTCCATGTAGACGGCATCGTTGCCGAAAGCTGCGAGCGCTTCGGAACGGGCCGTGGACACGGCCTCCTCGAGCTCGGCCTCGGTCTTTGCCACCTTCATGCCGCGGCCACCACCGCCAGCGGTCGCCTTGATCAGCACCGGGAAACCGATTTCGCGGGCAATTTCGAGCGCGTTCTCAGGCAGAACTTCGCCGGGCGAACCCGGAACGACCGGAATGCCAAGCTCCACTGCCGTCTTCTTGGCCGTGATCTTGTCGCCCATCAGCCGGATATGCTCGGCGGTCGGTCCGATAAAGGTGATGCCGTGCGCTTCCAAGATATCCGCGAACTTGGCGTTCTCGGACAGGAAGCCGTAACCGGGATGAACGGCGTCGGCACCGGTGATTTCGCAGGCGGCAACTATCTGGTGGATGTTCAGATAGCTGTCACGCGAAGGCGGCGGGCCGATGCAGACGCTCTCGTCGGCGAGGCGCACATGCATCGCATCCGAATCGGCCGTCGAGTGAACGGCGACGGTCGCGATGCCGAGTTCCTTGCAGGCGCGCAGGACGCGAAGTGCAATCTCGCCGCGGTTGGCTATGAGGATTTTCGAGATCATGAGATCGCCTTACTCGATGATGACGAGCGGCTGGCCATATTCGACAGGCTGCCCGTCTGTGACCAGGATTTCCGTAACCTTGCCGGACTTCGGCGAGGGGATCTGGTTCATCGTCTTCATGGCTTCGATGATGACGAGGGTCTGGCCTTCCTTCACGGTCGCGCCGACTTCGACGAAATTGCGCGAACCGGGAGCAGGTGCCAGGTAGACGGTGCCAACCATCGGAGCGGTGAGCGCGTTCTTGAGGTCCGGGCCGGCTACGGCAGCGGGTGCTGCAGCGGCGGCAGGGGCGGCCGCGAGGGCAGGCGCGGCTGCAATCGGAGCCTGAACGTACTGGGGAGTGCCTGCGCGTGAAACACGGATGCGCAGGTCATCCTGCTCAACTTCGATCTCGGTGAGATCAGTGTCGTTGAGGATGTTCGCGAGATCGCGGATCAGTCCCTTGTCGATACCGGCTTTCTTCTCAGACATGGCAAACCCTACTGTTTTGTTATGTTGTCAGGCGATGGTGGTCTTCAAGGCGTGCAGCGCGAGCACGTAGCTCTGCGTGCCGAACCCGCAGATGATGCCCTTGCAGGCCGGTGCAATCATGGAATGGTGGCGGAATTCCTCCCGCGCATGCACATTCGAGATATGAAGTTCCACCACCGGTACGGAAATGGCCTTGATCGCATCGTGAAGGGCGATCGAGGTATGGGTAAAGGCGCCGGCATTGATGGCGACACCGGAAGCCCGCTCGCCGGCCTCATGCATCCAATCAATGAGGACGCCCTCGTGATTGCTCTGGCGAAACTCGACAGTCAGTCCGAGTTCGGCAGCAACGGCCGCACATTCCTGCTCCACATCGGCCAAGGTTTTGCCGCCATAGATGCCAGGTTCGCGTTTTCCCAACATGTTGAGGTTGGGACCGTTGAGGACGAAAATCGGTTTGCTCATCGAGATAACTATTTGTTCCACCCAGAATTCAGCGGCCACGTATAAACCGCTGGGACGGCAAGGGAAAGCCCCTGACGCGCCTAAACGCCATGCATCCACCGGCGAACGGGCAAGAATGCAGCATCCCGCTCGAAATCTCGGCCGTCAGCAGCTGGCCTTTCCGCAAGCGCGCACATTGGCGACCTTTTCCTCGATCGTATCGAGGCCAACAGCACCGAACACGGCCTCGTCTCCGACAACATAAGTCGGCGTGCCGGTGATGCCGATCGCGGTGGCCAACTGATAGGCCTGGCGTACGAGATCGTCGTTGGGATTGTCCTTCATCGACTTCCGCAGTGCTGCTCCGTCGATCCCAAGCGCGGTGGCGACAGAGAGCGCGGTCTCTTCGGACGCGTGCTCGCGGCTGCCGAGCAGCGTGCGGTGGAACTCGGCATACTTTGTCGGGGCGACCAGACGCACCGCATTGGCAACCTTGTGCGCGGCAATCGAGTCCGGGCCGAGGATCGGGAATTCCTTCAGCACGAAGCGGACGTTCTTGTCCCTCTTGAGAATGGTGTCCATGTCGGCCAGCGCATGCTTGCAGTAGCCGCAATTGTAATCGAAGAATTCAACGACCGTGACGTCGCCCTTCGGATTGCCAAGCGTGATGTCGGTGGGGGAGGCAAAGATCGCCTCCTTGTTGGCCGCGACCGCCTTGGTGGACTGGTCGACGCGCTGGTTCTGCTGCTTGGCCTCCAGCGCGTTCTGGACCTCGATCATCACTTCCGGGTTCTGGATAAGATATTCCCGGATGAATTCGCCCATCTCCTTCTTCTGCTGGTCATCCAGGGCAAAGGCCGGAACGGCAAACGCCGTTGCGGCCAGCATCGAACCGGCAGCAAGCGTCTTCAGTATCGGGTTGAGAAGGCGGGTCATTCGTTTCCTCGTCGGTCTGTTGGGCGTGGCTTCGCGCGAAACGCCGCACCATCATGTCTGTTTGCGCCAAAACTAAGCCAGCGTGGCGCGAGGCGATAGAGTAAAAACGGCAGGGGTGCCCGGGACTGCGCAACAGTGGCCGACTCCGCAGGGCAGGCGGTACAAAAAGCACTTGCAATCAGAGCCTTAGATCCGTTTCCGGAATCAATCAGCAAGCGACTTGAATCATTTTCTGAGGACATGCCGCAGACAAAAAAACGGCCGCGTCAGACGCGGCCGTTTCGATTTCTAGGATGGGTTACGGCTCAAAAGAAGCCGCGCTTCTGCCACCAGCCGCCCTTTTTGGGCTTGGCCGGATCGCCGTCGCTCTCGGTCGCTGCCTTGGCAGGATCGGAGCTCTTCACCACCGCTTCGCTGGACGAAGAGATGTTGGAGGCGCGGTTCGCGCGGGCAGGCTTCGATTCGTCCGCATCATCGGCAGCGACAGCCTGTGGAGCAGGCTCTGCGACCGGCGCGGCTTCTTCGGCCTGCGGGGCTTCTGCGACAGGTGAGGCTTCAGCGGCCGGCGTAGCTTCAGGGGCCTCGGCAGGTGTCTGTTCGCCAAGGGCTGCATCGACCTGTTCGACGATCGCTGCGACCGGAGCTTCCACCGGAAGTTCGACCGGGGCAGGTGCCGGAGCTTCGGTAGCAGCCTCGACGACGGCCTCAGCTTCGGCAACAGCCTCAACTTCGGAAGAAACCTCTTCCGTCTTGGAAGACGCCTTGCCACGGCGCGAACGGCGTGGTTTGGGTGCAGGCTCGACCGGCGCTGCGGCAACGTCTGCCGGCGCAGCTTCGGTTTCAGAACCGACATCAGCACCCGCGTCAGCAGCGACCATCTCGGCCGGACCGGCTTCGGAACCGTCGCCAGCGTCTGCGGTTTGGGTCTCGTCGTCGGACGCGTTCAGCTCCTGACCGTCTTCGGTCCGGTTGCGGCGTCCGCCACGCTTGCCGCGACGACGGCGCTTGCGGCGCGAGTTCTCATCCGAGTCGTCGCCGTCTGCGACAGGCGCAGTTCCGTCGGCAGCAACTGCTTCGTTCTCGTCGCCGTCTTCATCGTCTTCGTCATCGGCACCCGATTCGGCATCGCTTGCCGCGTCGAGCGTCTGGCCTTCGCCATTCTTCTCGCCGTTGCGGTTGCGACGACGCCGGCGACGCTTGCGCTTGCGGCCGTTCTGATCATCGCCTTCGGTCCGCTCGCGGTCCTGCTTGGCGGCAGGCGCGGCAGCGACGATCTCCTCGTCTTCTTCCTCTTCATCAACCTCGATGATGATGTCGTCGTCCTCGTCTTCAACGGGGATCGCCGCAAACTGCATCAGGCTTTCGATCTTGACCGGGTTCTCGACGGCTTCGCCGCGATCGATCGCGAAATGGTTGGAGCCGATGGTGACGTCGGATTCGATGAAGATCGACACACCGAAGCGGTTCTCGTAATCCACAACGCTGCCGCGCTTATGGTTGAGCAGGAAGAGCGCGATGTCAGGCGTGGTCCGCACGGTGATGTCGTGCGTGGTGTTCTTAAGCAGGTATTCCTCGACGCCGCGCAGAACATGCAGCGCAACCGACGACTGCGAGCGCACATGACCTGTGCCGCCGCAGTGCGAGCAGATCTGCGTGGTCGATTCGAGAACCGATGCGCGGATACGCTGGCGCGACATTTCGAGCAGGCCGAAATGCGAGATACGGCCGACCTGGATGCGGGCGCGGTCGTTCTTGAGGCAATCCTTCAGCTTCTTCTCGACAGCGCGGTTGTTGCGCTTTTCTTCCATGTCGATGAAGTCGATGACGATCAGACCGGCAAGGTCGCGCAGGCGGAGCTGGCGGGCAACTTCTTCGGCAGCTTCAAGGTTCGTCTGGAGTGCTGTGTCTTCGATCGAATGTTCGCGGGTCGAACGACCGGAGTTCACGTCGACTGCAACCAAAGCTTCGGTCTGGTTGATGATGAGATAGCCACCGGACTTCAGCGTCACCTGCGGCTGCAGCATGCGGTCGAGCTGTGCCTCGATGCCCGAACGGGAAAAGATCGGGTGAAGGTCGCGGTAGGGCTGAACCACCTTGGCATGGCTCGGCATCAGCATCTTCATGAAGTCTTTCGCTTCACGATAGCCTTCTTCGCCGGAGACGATGACCTCGTTGATGTCTTTATTATAGAGGTCGCGGATCGAGCGCTTGATCAGCGAACCTTCCTCGTAAACGAGGCAAGGTGCTGTCGAGGCGAGCGTCAGCGTACGGACGTTCTCCCAGAGGCGCATCAGATACTCGAAGTCGCGCTTGATTTCGACGCGGGTGCGGTTGGCACCGGCGGTGCGCAGGATCACGCCCATGCCCTGCGGCACGTCGAGCTCGCGAGCGACTTCCTTCAGACGCTTGCGGTCCGTCGGCTGGGTGATCTTGCGGGAAATGCCGCCGCCACGTGCCGTGTTCGGCATCAGAACCGAGTAGCGGCCTGCGAGCGACAGATAGGTTGTGAGAGCTGCGCCCTTGTTGCCGCGCTCTTCCTTGGCGACCTGCACGAGCAGGATCTGGCGACGCTTGATGACTTCCTGGATGCGATACTGCTTGCGCGGCTTGCGCTGGATGCGATCCGGAACCTCTTCCATGGCGTCTTCGGCGCCAACGGATTCGATCTCTTCCTTTTCGTGGTGATCGTCGTCGTCACCATCATCGTCATCTTCGTTACCGCCACGCCCACCGGCATCCTCGGAAATCGAATCGGTGTCGACCATTGCGGCCATCTCGCCGGGCTTTGAACCCTCGTCGTCGGAAGACGGGTTTTCGTCGGAGGAGGGCGCTTCTTCTTCGGAGACAGTTTCAGTAGCTGGCGCATCTTCCGCAGTCGGCTCGACAACCTTCTTGCGCGAGCGGGTGCGCTTCGGCTTGGCCTTCTTCTCGACCACATCTGCAACCGGTGCGTCCTCGGCAGCCGGGGCGTCTTCAACTGCAGCTTCAACCGGTTCTTCTACGGCGTTGACAGGGACGATGCCGACATCCGGCTGGTCCTGCTGGGAGAGATCGACCACCGGATCGCCAGGATCCGCCGAATCGGCTTCCGCAATGCGGCGCTGATCTTCAGCTTCCTGCTGCATCAGCGCCTGCCGGTCAGCCAGCGGGATCTGGTAGTAATCGGGGTGGATTTCCGCAAAAGCCAGGAAGCCGTGGCGGTTGCCACCGTAATCGACGAACGCGGCCTGCAGCGACGGCTCAACGCGCGTCACTTTGGCCAGATAGATATTGCCCCGGATCTGTTTCTTGTGTTCCGATTCAAAATCGAATTCCTCGATACGGTTGCCGCGTACAACGACTACCCGCGTCTCCTCTTCGTGAGACGCGTCGATAAGCATTTTGTCTGCCATGTAAATTCTGCTCCTCGGCGCCGAGCAAATGCACAAAAGCCTGCCGCGAGGATTTCCCCGACAACAGGCTTGTCATGCGAAATGGTCGTTCCGCCGGATAAAAAGGATCCCGTCGGGTGGGATTGTGCGGGCAACCGGAAAGAAGACGGAGCCAAAGGCGTCCCTGATCTCTCCCGGTTCTGAAAATTGTGCCGCGCCATCAAAAACCAAACGAGAATGACTTTACCATAGGCCCCAAACGGGGCCCGATGAATTTGCTCCAATGAGATTTGCTCGATGGAGCGGTGGGTGGCATGCCACCCGATATGTTTCCGGCCACCGCCGGGCGGATCGTGTATCAGGATGAAGCGTAGCGACGGCGGATGTCTGTCGGTCCATGGCGCCAGATCATTATCAGCTGGCAGCCTATCGGCAGACTATCCCGTCAACACTTCAACCTTCGCTCGCGTTGTATGGTTTATCTGTCACAATAGCAAGGGAAAAGCCGCCTTTGCCATATTGTCGATCGAATTGCCATTCTATGCAAAAACAACGGGCGGACGAGATGATTCGCATACGATCTGCATGAAATTGCTATGTTAAAAACATGCGGCTGCAGCGGCTGCCGTTGCTGCATTCCGAATGTGCGAAGTCAGGTTAGGGGACTTATGTGAGGGTGGGCAAACCGACGGGTGCGTTGCGTGTATCACATGAGACGTCCAGATACGATTTCGCGACCGGTGCAACCGGTGTTGTAAGGCGAATCGCTTTTGGTTTGGTCATGTTGCTGGCTGGGGCAGCGTTGGCGCCTGCGATGGCGGCAACCACGAAGCCGATCCTCGCATTCGGAGCCCGCATTGCCGGCGACGCGGCACGCAGCCGCATTGTCATCGACTTCGAATCGAAGCCTGAGTTTTCCGTGCACTATGTGGGCGGCCCCGAACGCGTCATTGTCGACCTCTCGGCGACCGCCTTCGGTTTTCCACCCGAAGATCTATCGCCGCGCGGTCTGTTCAAGGATATCCGCTTCGGCACCATGGATGAACAGAGCGCCCGGATCGTGCTGACCACCAACCGGCCAGTGAAGCTCTCGACAGCGGATGTTCGGCCGGGGGAGAACGGCGTCTGGCGTCTCGTCCTCGATGCCGAGGTCGTCTCGAAGGAAGAGTTTGCCGTTCTCCTGAAAGGCCAGGACTGGCGCGCCACGACGCAAACTGACTCGGAGCCGACGCCACTGATGGCCGACGACGGCGTTTTCACCGTTGCGGTTGATGCAGGCCATGGCGGGATTGATGCCGGCGCGACTGCGTTGACGACGAAGACGCAGGAAAAGGTCATCACCCTCGATTTCGCAAAGACGCTTGCCGAGCGCCTGAACCGGCTATCCGGCGTGAAGGCATTTCTGACGCGTGACGACGACACGTTTCTCTCGCTGTCCGAGCGGGTGGCGACGGCGCGGGAACATCGCGCCGACCTTTTCATATCCCTTCACGCCGATACGCTGACGCAAAAGGATATCCGCGGTGCCACCGTCTATACCCTCTCCGACAAGGCATCGGACCGGATGGCGGAGAACCTTGCGGCGCGAGAAAACTTTTCTGACCAGCTCGCCGGCTACAGCATTCAGAACGGACCGTCGGACGTGGCGGATATCCTTCTCGACCTGACGCGGCGCGAGACCCAGGCCTTCTCGATCGCCATGGCGGACAATGTCGTCAAGTCGTTCGAGGGGCAGATCGGGCTCATCAACAACCCGCATCGGCAGGCAAGCTTCCAGGTGCTGCGGGCGCCGGATATTCCCTCCGTCCTGCTCGAGCTGGGTTTTCTGTCCAATCAGGAAGACGAAAAACTTCTGCTTGATCAGAACTGGCGCAACCGGATCGCAGACCTGATTGCCGCAGCCGTCGATCGGTATCGCGGTCACTCTGTCGCCAACGGCGGGTGAGGGGAGTGCTGCGTCGCATGCGGCGTGGCTGACGTGCAACAACGGCCCGGGAATATCCCCGTATACAAGCTAAGTTGCGGAAATACCTTGGTTGAAGCCCTATTTTACGCACATTCAGACGGTTACACCCTGCTGCACGAGGCAGGGCGGATAACGCGCCTTTTATCCTCGACGCCTTGCGCTGGCGTAATCACCGTGCAAAACGCCGAGAACCATGCGATGTTGCGCCTTGCGCAGCAACCCGAAAGCCGAACGGTAGCTTCGACATGATCAGATTGATTGGATACTTCTTTGGAATGGCCTGCGTCCTTTTTCTGGGCGTTGCTGCAGCGGTTGCCATCTATTTGAATGGTGTATCCAAGGATTTGCCCGATTATGCGGTCCTTGCTGCCTATGAGCCTCCGGTTGCCACGCGTGTCCACGCCGGCAACGGTGCACTGGTCACGGAATATGCGCGCGAGCGTCGCTTGTTCCTCCCCATCCAGGCTATCCCCGACCGGGTCAAGGCGGCCTTCCTGTCTGCTGAAGACAAGAATTTCTACAACCACCCCGGCGTCGATATCTTCGGCCTTGGCCGCGCGGTTGTGAACAATCTCCAGAACTTCGGTTCAGGCCGTCGTCCGGAAGGTGCGTCTACGATCACCCAGCAGGTGGCAAAGAACTTCCTTCTGTCGGCAGACCAGACGATGGACCGCAAGGTCAAGGAAGCGATCCTGTCGTTCCGCATCGAACAGGCCTACTCGAAGGACAAGATCCTCGAGCTCTACCTCAACGAGATCTTCTTCGGCCTTAACTCCTATGGCATCGCCGGTGCGGCGCTGACCTATTTCGACAAGTCGGTGACGGAACTGACGACGGCGGAAGCAGCCTATCTCGCGGCGCTGCCGAAGGGCCCCAACAACTATCATCCGTTCCGCCATCAGCAGGCAGCGCTTGATCGCCGCAACTGGGTTGTCGATCGCATGGCCGAAAACGGCTACATTACCCAGATGGACGCCGACGATGCCAAGACCCAGCCGCTTGGTGTCAAGCAGCGCCGGAGTGGTACGCACCTGTTCGCGTCCGACTATTTCTCCGAAGAGGTGCGTCGCCAGATCATTGGCCGTTATGGCGACAAGTCGCTCTATGAAGGTGGCCTGTCCGTCCGCACCTCGATCAATCCCGAGCTTCAGCTTGCTGCGCGCGCCGCGCTGCAGAACGGGCTTCTTGATTACGACGAACGCCGCGGTTTTCAGGGCCCGGTGACCACGGTCGACATTTCACCCGATTGGGGTGTCTCGCTTGCCAAGGCGATCACCGACGGCAAGGCGCCTGACCTGCGCGATGTCCCGGAATGGCAGCTTGCCGTCGTGATCAGCGCGTCCGCCAAGTCCGCCGAGATCGGTCTGCGTCCCGCTGCCGATGGTGGCGGCAAGGTGACCGAAGAGCGCGTGACGGGAACGATCCCCGCGGACGCCATGAAATGGGCCTATCGCGACGCCAAGGGTTCTCGCCGGACGGCGAAAGGTCCCGATGGCGTGCTGAGCCCGGGCGACGTCGTCTATGTCGAGCCGATCAATGAAGAAGCCAAGACCTTCCGGCTGCGTCAGCCTCCGAAGGTACAGGGCGGCTTTGTCGCGATGGACCCGAATACCGGCCGCGTTCTCGCCATGGTCGGCGGCTTCTCCTATGCACAGTCGGAATTCAACCGCGCCACCCAGGCGATGCGTCAGCCGGGTTCGTCGTTCAAGCCCTTCGTCTATTCTGCAGCGCTCGACAACGGCTACACCCCGGCATCGGTTGTGCTTGACGCGCCGATCGAGATTGTCACCGGCGGCCAGGTCTGGCGCCCCTCCAACTACGGCGACAAGGACGGCAACGGCCCGGCAACGCTGCGCACCGGTATCGAAAAGTCGCGCAACCAGATGACTGTCCGCCTGGCGCAGGACATGGGCATGGAACTGGTCGCCGAATATGCGGAACGCTTCGGCATCTACGACAAGATGCTGCCGGTTCTCGCCATGTCGCTCGGTTCCGGCGAAACGACCGTGATGCGGATGGTGTCGGCCTATGCGGTCATCGCCAACGGCGGCAAGCAGATCAAGCCGACCGTGATCGACCGCATCCAGGATCGTTACGGCAAGACCATTTTCCGCCATGAAGAGCGCACCTGCGAAGGCTGCAATGCCAACAGTTGGGCGAACCAGGAAGAGCCGGTTCTGGCCGACAACCGCGAGCAGGTTCTCGATCCGATGACCGCCTACCAGATCACCTCGATGATGGAAGGCGTCGTGCAGCGCGGCAGCGCGGCCGGCAAGATCCATCTGACCGACCGCCCGGTCGCCGGAAAGACCGGAACGACCAATGACGAGAAGGACGCCTGGTTCGTCGGCTTCACGCCGAACATCGTGGCCGGCCTTTATA
The DNA here is from genome assembly GCF_001423425.1 of Rhizobium sp. Leaf306. Lineage (GTDB taxonomy): Bacteria > Pseudomonadota > Alphaproteobacteria > Rhizobiales > Rhizobiaceae > Neorhizobium > Neorhizobium soli. The sequence goes on along the minus strand of NZ_LMNX01000001.1, from coordinate 29,699 downwards.
TCGGCTTCGACACACCGGCTCCGCTCGGACGTGGCAGCACGGGGGGCGGACTTGCTGCGCCCATCTTTGGTCAGTTTATCGAAGCGGCGGCAAAGCATATGCCGGCTGAAAAATTCCTGGTGCCGGAAGGCATGCAGTTCGTCGCTGTCAACCGCAAGACGGGCATGATGGCCATGGAAGGCGAGCCGGATACGATCACCGAAGCCTTCAAGCCCGGAACCGGCCCGGCCGACGTCTTCCAGGTCATCGGTGGCGGCGAATACATGACGCAGGACCAGATCCTGGACTCCTCGCCACAGGCACAGCAGGCCATCACGTCCGGTGCCTCCGGCCTGTTTTGATCCTCATACTGACGTCCTCTAGGACATCGACGCGCCGGCCCGGGGTTTACTTCCGGGGCCGGCGCAACTATGTCCACCGCAACTTCGGTCAACAACGAAAAGACGAGAGAAGCATTACGCCATGCGCGCGGAAATCATCAACGTAACCGACGAAATCAAGCAGGCCATAAGCCTGCTGAGGAGGCATCTTTGACTGGGACCAGGCGGTAAGACGACTGGACTGGTTGAACAACAAGGCAGAGGATCCAAACCTCTGGAACGACGCCTCCGAAGCGCAGAAGCTGATGCGCGAGCGTCAGCAGCTGGATGACAGCATCAACGGCGTGCGAGCGCTCGATCAGCAGCTCAACGACAATGTCGAACTCATCGCGATGGGGGAAGACGAGGGCGACGACTCGATCGTTAAAGAGGCCGAGGAAGCGCTGAAGACGTTGCGCACTGAAGCCAACCGCCGTCAGGTGGAAGCGATGCTTTCGGGCGAGGCAGACAGCAACGATACCTATGTCGAAGTGCATTCCGGTGCCGGTGGCACGGAAAGCCAGGACTGGGCGAACATTCTGCTGCGGATGTACACCCGCTGGGCCGAGCGCCAGGGCTACAAGGTCGAGCTCTTGGAAGTGCACGATGGCGAAGAGGCCGGCATCAAGTCCGCGACTATACTCGTCAAGGGACACAATGCGTTCGGCTGGTTGAAGACCGAGTCGGGCGTCCATCGCCTGGTGCGCATTTCGCCCTACGACAGCGCGGCACGCCGCCACACGTCGTTCTCGTCGATCTGGGTCTATCCTGTGGTCGACGACTCGATCAACATCGAGATCAACGAGAGCGATTGCCGCATCGACACCTATCGTTCGTCGGGTGCCGGCGGGCAGCACGTCAACACCACCGACTCGGCCGTGCGTATCACGCACATTCCGTCCGGTATTGTTGTCGCCTGCCAGCAGGAACGCTCGCAGCACAAGAACCGCGCCAAGGCGTGGGACATGCTACGCGCCCGTATGTATGAAGCGGAACTGATGAAGCGCGAAGCGGCCGCCAATGCGGAAGCCGCTTCGAAGAGCGACATCGGCTGGGGCCACCAGATCCGCTCCTACGTTCTGCAGCCATACCAGCTGGTGAAGGACCTGCGCACCGGTGTCGAAAGCACGGCACCCAGCGACGTTCTCGACGGCGAACTCAACGAGTTCATGGAAGCAGCCCTCGCACACCGCATCAGCGGCAAGCCCGATCTTGGCGCCGAAGCCGAGTAAGGTTTGGACGCATCACGAATCACAAACGGCCGGATCTCGCGATCCGGCCGTTTGCGTTTCATGGGGTGGTTGTCAGTCGTTGAACTGCTCGGCCAAGATCCGGTCAGACCAGGAATGGTCGGGATCCGATAGAAGCCGTGCCGTCAGTTCAGTTGATTGCGCGATGCGGATATGGATGACGGATTTCACCTCGGTATTGTCGGCGACCGCGTTGACCGGTCGCTTTTCCGGCTCAAGAATCTCGATGTCGACGCAGACACGGTTTGGCAAAAGCGCACCGCGCCAGCGACGCGGACGAAACGCACTGACGGGCGTCATCGCCAGAAGCGGCGCCTCCAGCGGCAGGATCGGCCCGTGCGCCGACAGATTGTAGGCGGTGGAGCCGGCAGGCGTCGCGACCATCAGGCCGTCGCAGATCAGTTCCTCCAGCCTTGTGTGCCCATCGACCACCACCTTCAGCTTCGCGGCCTGATAGGATTGGCGGAACAGGTAGACCTCGTTGATCGCGAGCGAGTGGGATATCGCACCCCAGGCATCGGTCGCCGTCATCTTTAGCGGGTGAAACTCGTTTTCGACGGCACGCGCGATTCGGTCGGGAAGATCGACCTTTTCGAAATCGTTCATCAGAAAGCCGACCGAGCCTCGGTTCATGCCGTAGACCCTTTTGCCGATATGCATGGTCTCGTGCAGCGTTTGCAGCATGAGACCGTCACCACCCAAGGCCACGACCACGTCGGCCTCCACCAGGGGAACGTTTCCATAAAGCCGGGTCAGCTCGTCAAACGCTGCCTCGGCATCGGGTGCCGTTGAGGCGATGAATGCGAGCTTTTCGGTCGCGATCGACATGGGAAGGCCTTTGGTGTGACGCGGACATGCGCCCAGGGAATACAAGTCTGAAACACCGCATCGTCAACATACGGCTTCCAGCAGGTAGCTATAGGAGAAACGACAGGACGAACAAGCCGCTTCCGTGCAGCGTCGGTACTTCGTCAGCCATTCCGGCTGCGGGTAGACCACGAGTATCTCGTTTCTCGAAAGTGTTTATCGCGATCAACGGAATTTTCGCTTTACACGAAATCAGAATCTGGTAATTCCACCCCCAGAAGTGCCCTTGTAGCTCAGTTGGTAGAGCACCTGATTTGTAATCAGGGGGTCACGAGTTCGAACCTTGTCGGGGGCACCACTTCTATCCCATTCATTTTGATCGGTTGATCATGCTTTTCTCGGGCTGAGGAGAGCAGGGTGTGACGCACGTCGCTCCGTTGTCTTTCCGGCATATCTTCTCGTGCCGGCCAATCCTTGCAACATGGAATGCGCTCTGTCAGGATCTCTTAAATTTAAGGGGAGACTGATGGGAAAAGTCTTGATGTGGATTGGCTGGATCGGGATCGTTCTGGTGGTCTGCGCCCTCGTGGCGCTGATTGCCAGCGCCGGGCAGGGGTCCTATGCCCTGCTCGCGCTCTTGGCAGCACTGCCTTGGGCGGCACCCGCCTTCATCGGCTCTGTGCTCGTCGCAGCGTTTGGCAGCATGCTTTTGCAGCTCAATGCGATCCGAGCAGCAACCGAAAGACAGGCCGAACTCTTCGCTCAGTTACTGGACGGCAAGAAGAAGCGTGACGCAGCGGTTGAGGCCTGACGGAAACGTCAATGCATCCTTCGTGCGTCGCTATCTCGCGTTTTCAAAACCATCCGTTTGACGGTTCGCTGCTCAGTAAGCTTCCAACGAACCTCCGGGGAGTGGGGTCTGAGGGCGAAGCAACAGAAAAAGCCGCCTCGACGAATCGGGCGGCTGTCTCTTTAGAGTATGGCAGTTGTGGAAGGGTAGTTCTTACTTATCCATGTCCTGTGCCATCTTGTAGTGATGCTCGAGGGCCGGAAGTGTCTTCGCGGCAAAGGCCTTCAGATCGGCATTTTCACCTTCTTCAGCGTAGCGCTTGAAGAGGTCTACCGCGTCTTCATGTGCTTCGACCTGATCGTCGAAATATTCCTCGATGAAATCGGCACCTTCAAGCTTTGCCAGCTCGTCGACATCTTCCTTGTCATCTTCGGTCAATGCCGTGACAGGATTGCCCTGGACCTTGCCGCTGTCGATCAGCGCCTTGAGTTCGGCAGAAGCCTTTTCATGGTCTGTAATCATCTGCTGCGCAAATTTCTTGGTGGCGTCGTCGCCCTTGGTCAGTGCGAGCTTGCTCGACTCGATCTCGTACATACCGCTCGCAGACGCCTGCATGATAAAGTCTGCGGTGGTCGGAGCGCGACCCAGAACCGAGTTTGCGCCGGTGCTTTCTGCAGCCGACTGCGCGAAAGCTGCCGTTGCGGTCATGAGAAATGCTGCGGTGAGAATTGTTTTTTTCATGGTCGGTATCTCCTGTGAGCCCTACCAACCCATGGAAATCAAAGAGGTTCCGCAAAGATTTTTCAACGTGGTACTTGATCTGATTGAGATAAAGCGTCGAAGCGAGGGGATGACGAAGGCGGCCATTGCGCGTTAACGAACCTGAATGGCAGACAACGGGATATTACGGATTCCGTCAGGATTCGTAGTCTAGCATAAGCACAGCAATCCGCGGCGATTCTCATGCCAGGAGCGGACCGGAGGAAACGGATGCCCACATTCTACGGCAACGATTACGACAACACCGTCTACCAGGATGATTACGATTCTGATCTTACCGTCTACACCTATGGCGGCGATGACCGGATCTTCCTCAACCTTGTCGGCAAATACGGTGGTTTCAACACGGTTTATGCAGGCGCTGACGACGATTTGGTGCGAAATTCCTTCGAAGGCGGCAACAAGATCGATCTCGGCTCCGGCAACGACAGCTACGTCGCAACAGGATTTTCGACGTCGAGCAAGCTCTATGATGTCGTCTATGCCGGCAGCGGCAACGACTCTTTCGAAGTCTCCACCTATCACAGCGACTATTACGGCGAGACGGGCAATGACGCCTTCTTCTCGGTCGGCTATCGCAACTATTTCAACGGTGGCTCGGGGACCGATACGATCAGCTATGAGACGCAGGACGAGGATGATGATCTGGCCGGTCTCGGCGTCGCCATCGATCTCGGCAAGGGCTCGGCGCAGACGCTCGGAACCAGTTACAAAGAGACGCTCGTCAGCATCGAGAATGCCATCGGGACCGGTGCGAGCGACAAGATCTACGGCTCATCAGGCGCAAACAAGCTTTGGGGCGATGATGGAAACGACTTGATCGACGGCAAGGGCGGTAATGACACGCTCTACGGCGGCGCCGGTAACGACGACCTCTACGGCGGCAGCGGCAACGACAAGCTTTACGGCGGATCCGGCAACGACCATCTCTATGGTGGATCGGGCGCCGATATGTTCGTGTTCACCTCGATCGCAGACTCCAAGGCAAACAGCAGCCGCGACATCATCTTGGACTTCAGCCGCGCAGAAGACGATTATATCGATCTCCGGTCGATCGACGCGGATACGACCTTCGGCGGCAATCAGTCCTTCGATTTCATCGGTTCGAAAGGCTTTTCGGGCGAGGCGGGCGAGTTGCGCTTTAGCGGCGGCATCGTCTCAGGCGATGTGAACGGCGACGGTTATGCCGACTTCCAGATCAAGATCGCGGGCCAGACCAAAATGTACGACAGCGATTTCTTCCTCTGAGATATCGAGCTGTTTTAGGAAGGCGCTTCTGAAAGGAGGCGCCTTTTTTCGTGGTCGACAGAACTCGTAAACTACAGTGCATCAACCGATGCGCCGGTCGCGATGAAGTCGCCATTGGCGAAATCAGTCTCATCCGATCGACCGACCTTGCCGTACCGGAGCGGGTGTCCGTCGATAGCGCAGGTCTTGCCACCGGCGGCGCGCAAGACCGCATCTCCTGCTGCCGTGTCCCATTCCATCGTCCGGCCGAACCGCGGATAGATGTCGGCGGCACCTTCCGCCAGCAGACCGAATTTCAGCGATGAACCGACGGAAAGGGTTTCGAGGTCGCCGTATTGCGCCAGGAAATCATCCGTTTCGACAGTTCGGTGGGACCGACTGGCACAGGCGATGGGTCGCCGTGGCATGACGCGGGCGCGGATCGCCTGACGGTTTTCGATGATGAAATCGGGGGCGATCGAAAGCTTGGACGCTTGGTTCTGTGCGCCGCCATAGCCGACGTTGAGCGCCGGAGCATACACGATACCAACGGTCGGAAGGGCGTTTTCGATAAGCGCAATATTGACGGTGAAGTCATCGCGGCCGTTGATGAATTCACGTGTGCCGTCGAGCGGGTCGATCAGAAAGAAACGACCACCGGAAATATCCGGGATCTGCCCGGCGGCGACGGCTTCTTCTGCAACCGCGGGGATCGCCGGCCAATGCTGCGCAAGCGCTTCGAGAATGATCGCTTCCGCGGCTTCGTCGGCCTCCGTCACCGGCGAGTGGTCAGGCTTGTAGTGGGTATGAGCGCCACGGTCACGGATCTCAAGAATCGTGCGGCCTGCATCGAGCGCGATCGTCTCGAATATGGAAAGCATACTCATCATGAAGACGATCTACTGCCTTGCCTTCAGCAGCGCAAGCTCGTCTCGCCTCTACATCACCGTGCCTATGCCATTGGTTGCTGACGACCGACGGTCCAGGAATTGCCAAGGTGCGCATCCGCCGCGGCCGGAAGATCCGATGCTCCGTGGCGAAGCTGGGGTCGCAGCACGCCCGCGGCGCGTCGGGCGCCGAGCCGTGCAATCATGCCGATCGTCCGCGAGAGCTCTGCCAATAATTCGCGCATGCAGGGTGTGTGTGGGCTGGCCGGCCCAGCCCCCGATGCCGCGGAATGCGGCTCGCTCCAGCTAATCACCGGGTGGTGATATGACGGGAGTGAATCCAGTTCGTCAGCATCGCGCTCGGTATAAGCAAGGGTAAGCCCGCGTAAGCGGGGCGACTTACTGAGGCGGCGCCGGAACGGTGCGAGGGGGGCGAGGCGGTCCGGCGAGACCGGCAGGGTCGCAAGTGAGGCCGGGACGTCTTTGATTGGTTCGGCATCGATATCGGCAAGAAAGGTTTGCGGTTGAACATGAAAGCCGGCCTCGAGTGCGGCCTCAATGAAATCGGCGCGGGCAAGGGCCGCGACGCTTCGGCCCGTCAGCACATCGCGGCACGCCATCACCGCCGCCATATGCGCTTCTGTGCGTGCGGCCGGCCATCCGCTGAGCAGCATAAGAGCGGCATCCAGCGTGCCTTGCACGATGATCGGCCCCGGTTGGCCGAAGATTTCCAGGATGACAGGTTGCTTCCAGGTCCCGCGATCCATCCAAGCTCTCCCATTTAAGATAATTAGGAAATACTCATATAAAGCTTGCGCCAGGATGGAGCGCGGCGGCCCGACGGTTTTCGTCAGGCCGCTGATGTGATTTCAGGAGATCTTCAGGAGATGCTGCCTTGTCGCGTAAAGCCCAATCGCTGCGGCATTCGAGACGTTGAGCGACTTGATCTCGCCGGGCATGTCGAGCCGGGCCAACGCATTCACCGTTTCGCGGGTCTTCTGGCGCAAGCCCTTGCCCTCGGATCCGAGGACCAAAGCAATCCGCTCACCGGAGAACGTGCCTTCCAGCGGGGCAGGACCTTCCGAATCAAGCCCGATCGTCTGGAAACCAAGCTTGTGGATCGATTCCAGCGCGTCGGCGAGGTTGGTGATCTGGATATACGGGATGAGTTCCAGTGCGCCGGACGCGGATTTTGCCAGCACGCCTGACTCGGTAGGGCTATGTCTCTGGGTGGTGATGAGTGCGCCGGCGCCGAAGGCTACGGCCGATCGCATGACGGCACCGACGTTATGGGGATCCGTTACCTGGTCGAGTACCAGGAGGAGCGGGCTCTCTTTAAGGGCTTCAAGCCGGCGTACGGGCAGGGGCCGCGTTTCCAGCATCACGCCCTGGTGGATCGCCTCGGGACCCAGCACCTTGTCGATATCCTGCGGCGAGACGAACTCGACAGGAAAAGACAGCTCGCTCGATTCGCCGATCTCCAGTCGCATAAAGGCGTTCTGTGTCACCGAAAGCTTGATCAGCTTGCGCTCCGGGTTCTGGATCGCAGCCCGAACCGTATGGAGACCATAGAGCAGCACCTGTTCCGGCTGCAGCTGCGGTGGCGTCCAATCCTTGGCGCCCTTGTTGGATTTGACGCGGCCCTGCTGCGGCGTCGGGATCTCGCCGCGTTCGCGCTTGGTATCGCGAACATTCCGGCGAAGCGTCGCGTAATGGGTGTCGCGGGCGGTTTTGTCTTTAGGATCTTTTGTGCTCATGCTGCCTTATATCGAGGAGCGCGGTTTCGGCAAAGCCCTCCGCTCGAGCCTTCGTCCGGTGGCATGACGATATCCAATTTTTTCCTCCTTTTTTCAAAGAGGTCGTGTTGACAGACGGACATGAGGCCGTCATATACGCGGCGCAGACCGAGGGGCGGCAAGCCTGACGGTCAGCAGACTTGGTCTAACGATCCAGACGAATGGAGAGATGCCCGAGTGGTTAAAGGGGACGGACTGTAAATCCGTTGGCTACGCCTACGTTGGTTCAAATCCAACTCTCTCCACCATTCGTCTTCGAGATCGGACCACCCCCGCGGGTATAGCTCAATGGTAGAGCAGCAGCCTTCCAAGCTGAATACGCGGGTTCGATTCCCGCTACCCGCTCCAATATCCCGGACAGATGATTTCTATTTTCGACCGGTTTGATCCATTCAAACATCGCGTCGATTTGTGCTCGTGTTGATCACGTGCGGCACGCGCAAAAACCGGATCGGACGTCAGGATTACGTATCAGGCCATCACCATCTCTGACGCGACCATCTCGGCGGCGGACGGGGAAGGCGACACGCCGAGGCCTTGAAATACAGGCAGATAGGGCGCCATCTTTCGGCCTGCCCCTTGTACGGGGCGGCGGCGTAATTATGTCTTGCGCAATCCTTGGGAAAGCCTTAAACGGCGACACCAAACCCGGTCGCCGGGTCAACCTCTTATGTTCACAGGAAGCATTCAATGGCAAAGAGCAAGTTTGAGCGCAATAAGCCTCACGTCAACATTGGCACGATCGGTCACGTCGACCACGGCAAGACGTCGCTGACTGCGGCGATCACGAGCCTGTCTCGGGCCTCCCTGCCTGTAAGGCCGTACGTCCGTAACNAATGGCAAAGAGCAAGTTTGAGCGCAATAAGCCTCACGTCAACATTGGCACGATCGGTCACGTCGACCACGGCAAGACGTCGCTGACTGCGGCGATCACGAAGTACTTCGGCGAATTCAAGGCCTACGACCAGATCGACGCTGCTCCTGAAGAGAAGGCCCGCGGCATCACCATTTCGACGGCACACGTCGAATACGARACGCCAAACCGCCACTACGCACACGTCGACTGCCCCGGCCACGCCGACTACGTYAAGAACATGATCACCGGTGCRGCGCAGATGGACGGCGCGATCCTGGTTTGCTCGGCTGCCGACGGCCCGATGCCACAGACCCGCGAGCACATCCTGCTTGCTCGTCAGGTTGGCGTTCCGGCAATCGTCGTGTTCCTCAACAAGGTTGACCAGGTTGACGACGAAGAGCTTCTCGAGCTCGTCGAACTTGAAGTCCGCGAACTTCTGTCGTCCTACGACTTCCCGGGCGACGACATTCCGATCGTCAAGGGTTCGGCTCTGGCCGCTCTTGAAGATTCGAACAAGAAGATCGGCGAAGACGCCGTTCGCGAACTGATGGCAGCTGTYGACGCCTACATCCCGACGCCTGAGCGTCCGATCGACCAGCCGTTCCTGCTGCCGATCGAAGACGTGTTCTCGATCTCGGGCCGTGGTACGGTCGTGACCGGTCGCGTCGAGCGTGGCATCGTCAAGGTTGGTGAAGAAGTCGAAATCGTCGGCATCCGCGCCACGACCAAGACGACTGTTACCGGCGTTGAAATGTTCCGCAAGCTGCTCGACCAGGGCCAGGCCGGCGACAACATCGGCGCTCTGATCCGTGGCGTACAGCGTGACGGCGTTGAGCGTGGCCAGATCCTGTGCAAGCCGGGTTCGGTCAAGCCGCACAAGAAGTTCATGGCAGAAGCCTACATCCTGACGAAGGAAGAAGGCGGCCGTCATACGCCGTTCTTCACGAACTACCGTCCTCAGTTCTACTTCCGTACAACGGACGTGACCGGTATCGTTTCGCTTCCTGGTAGAATCGAAGGACAGCCGGAAACATNGACGAAGGAAGAAGGCGGCCGTCATACGCCGTTCTTCACGAACTACCGTCCTCAGTTCTACTTCCGTACAACGGACGTGACCGGTATCGTTTCGCTTCCAGAAGGCACGGAAATGGTTATGCCAGGCGACAACGTCACCGTTGAAGTCGAGCTGATCGTTCCGATCGCGATGGAAGAAAAGCTGCGCTTCGCGATCCGCGAAGGCGGTCGTACCGTCGGCGCCGGCATCGTTGCCTCGATCATCGAGTAATCGATAGATCAACCACTTGAAAAAGGCCTCGCGGGAAACCGCGGGGCCTTTTTCGTTACAGCGTGTTGAAATCGGTGAGGAGACGTCCGCAGGAAGCGCGTACGCCGTTCAGCCAAAGAGTTCATTCATATAGCGGAACTGCGTGCTGCCGCCTGGCTTGGCCCAGCTCTTCGGCAGGCGTGGCGCAGGCTCCATCAGCCGTGCTGCAACATTCTCGGCGCCTGCTTCAATCGCGTCTCTCCCGATGAAACCACCGCGGACCTGCGTCGTCGCGGCAAGCGCCCGCTGGAAGGCGTCGAACAGTTCCATGTCCGGCCGTCCCGGATTCGTCCAGAACTCCGCGAGTGGCTCTTGGAACGTCAGCCCGGGGATGTCGTAAACCGCAGCGCCCAGCGCAACTACCGGCTTTGCCATCGATAGCGCGGTCAGTCCGACGGTCGAGTTGACTGTGACGACGCCGGCCGCGCGGGTGATAAGGTCGTCGGTGTCGCCGCCATCCGCATAGAAGACACGGTCCGATATTCCGTGGCGGTTTGAGGCGGCCCGGATGCGCTCGGGCCAGCGCGACAGTCCATTGTCGATCGGATGGACCTTGAACAGCAGGCGGTCGTTACTGCCTGCGTGCTTTGCGAAAGAAGCAATCACCGAATCGACGATGGCGAAGAGGTCGCCGCCGGGGGCGTGACGGATGATCTGGTAATCCCCAGGAAGCTGCAATGGAAACAGGAAGACCCGAGGCAAGCGCACGCCATCCGCCGTCTGAATCGGGGTGAGGGCGGCTGTGGTCGCGAGATCGGCGTTCCGTCGCCGAGATTTCATCCTCAGCGCCTTCCAGATCCAGCCGGCATATTCCCTAACCGGATGCACGGGCCCATGGGTCCGGTAGTGGGGATGAACGAGCCATCCCAAGAGAACATTGGGAACGTGATAGACAAGATCGTAGAGCGCGTAGGTGAAGAAGCTGGAGCGGTAGCGTCCGACCCCGTCAATGGCCGGTGCGCTTTCCGCGATCATGCGGATACGCTCCGCATCCTGCGGGAAGCGAGAATGTGCCGACATGCCATCCGGCTCTATCGTCAGCCAGTCGGGCCGCAGATACCCGTGTTCGAGAATATGGACGTCAACGCCTCTGGCTGACGCAACGGCAGCCGCGCTGTGATGCGGCGCACGACCATCACCAAGCATGACGATATCGGTTACATTGTGATCGCTTATGTAGCGATCGAGATACACTGCCCAATGTTCAGGCTTTTCGCGAAACAGTTCGCTTTTGCGCGGCCACCAAAACGCCACATCACCTATGGATAGGTTGATCTTCGATACCTCCGCGCCTTTGTTTTCAATGGCTTCTGCGAGCTTCTTGAGAAACGGCGAGGCAGGTCCTTGAAGCAGCAGGAATCGGCGTTGATGCATGGCGACGTAACCTTGGGATATGCTTCGTGCGTAAAAGGCGCCATTGACGACGGTGGTGCCTTCGTGAAAGTACCGGAACTGTTTAACGGTAATTGTGTGAATTGGCATCCGTCTCACGTACGGGGAGCTGTGTATTACGTCGGGAGAACCCCGATCAGGCTAAACGACCCTCAATTTCATGATCCCGAATCAAGCGGTATTGGCTTCGAATGACAAAAGTCCTGTTTCTCCAAGGTCCACCGTCCGTGTTCTGGCGCGAGCTGGCAAACGCGTTCGAAGCGCAGGGGATCGGTACGAAGCGTGTGAACTTCTCGTTCGGAGACCAGGCCTACTGGCGCAAGTCCGGAGCGATCAACTATCGCGGAACGCTGAGGGCCTGGCCACGCTATCTGGCTGAACTCATCCGTCGCGAAGGCATCACCGACATTCTCTATTATGCCGACAGGCTGCCCTACCATCGCTTTGCCGGACGCGTTGCACGTCGGTTGGGCATTCAGTGTCATGCCGTCGAGTTCGGCTATCTTCGGCCGGACTGGATCACGCTCGAACGCAATGGCATGGGCCGCTTCTCGCACTTCCCCAACGATCCGAACGTGATTCGCAAGGTTGCCGAGCAGGTTCCCGAACCGGATCTCAAGGCGCGCTACGGCCACACGTTCGGACAGGAGGCGACAAACGAGGTCATCTATAATCTCCTGGCATATTTCGGCCGCCCGATGTTCCCGTTCTACCGCTCGGACAAGTACTACGATCCGCTGTTCGACTATCTGTCGTGGCTGCCGCGCATGTTCCGTTCGCGCCACGATCTGCCAGTGGGATTTTTCGACGGCGAAACTGGCAAGAATTACCTCCTGGCGCTGCAATTGCAGAGCGACTACCAGATCCGAGCAAACTCTCCTTATCGGCATCTCTCTCAGATGATCGATCAGGTCATCCACTCGTTCTCGAGACATGCTCCCGAAAGCGCGCGGTTGATCGTAAAGCAGCATCCGCTCGACAACGATCTCGAGGGCTGGCGCAAGATCGTGTCGAAGATTGCCGCCCGCTACCGCGTCTCGAACCGGGTCGTGTTTATCGAAAGAGGTGATCTCGGAGCGATCCTTCGCCATTCGCACGGGACGATCGTTGCCAACTCCACGACGGCGATGCACAGCCTGAGAGCCGGTCTTCCGACGATTGCACTCGGTGCGGCAGTTTACGACATGCCCGGGTTGACCCATCAGGGCGGGATCGACTCGTTCTGGTCTGACCCCGAGCCGCTTGACGCGAACCTGCTGCGCGCCTTCATCAAGGCATTGGCCGGCACGGTACAGATCAAGGGCAATTTCTATCACGAAGAGGGCCGCGCGCTCGCGATCGAATCGATCATCACCCGCGTTCGCGACCGCACCGTCAACGAACCTGGTGCCTTCGTCGAAAAACCGCCGCGTCTGGCATGGCAACGGCTTCCGCTGCCAACAGAGAGGCGCGTGCCGGCGACCGGGACGGCGACGGGCGCCGTCGAGCTTTCAACGCGCGATCTTCTCCTGGGGAAGCCGGATCAAGTCTTGTCCCCGGTCTCGGCAAGAGATCTCGGCGACAACGTCGGCGGCAAATTCAGATAGCCTGGCAAAGTTCGAAAAACACTCTTGCCAAGTCCGGCGCAGCGTCTTAAAGGGAGCGCCTAGCCGGTGACGGAGAGGATCTTGATGGTCCGTCAGTCTTCGGTTTGAAGGGGTATAGCTCAGTTGGTAGAGCGGCGGTCTCCAAAACCGCAGGTCGTCGGTTCAAGCCCGGCTGCCCCTGCCAGCCTTCGCACAACACATAGCTTGCGACTGTAATTGATAGGCGCTGAGCGGTTGTTGTCCAAAGTTGGGAATTTCATGTAGGCACCTTTTTCCTCTTGTTTAACGGGAAATGGGTGTTTATGTAGGGAACAACAGACACGCGGTGCGTGGGGCTGAACGATATCGGCTTTACGTGCCGTAATTGCGTGGGCAATCGATGGCATCCAAAACCAATCCGGCAACGTTCTTCAAGCAGGTTCGTTCCGAAGCGTCTAAAATCACTTGGCCATCCCGCCGTGAAACCACGATCTCGACGATCATGGTTCTGGTCATGGTCGTGGTTGCGGCGCTGTTTTTCTTCGCTGCGGACCAGCTTATTGGCTGGTTGCTCGGCTTCGTGCTGAACGTCAGCGTTTGATCCTGGAGTATTAAGATGGCGGCCCGCTGGTACATCGTCCACGCATATTCGAACTTTGAGAAAAAGGTCGCTGAGGACATCGAGAACAAGGCTCGCCAGAAGGGGCTTGAGCATTTGTTCGAACAGATCCTCGTTCCGACGGAAAAGGTTGTGGAAGTGCGTCGCGGCCGAAAGGTCGATAGCGAACGCAAGTTCTTCCCAGGCTACGTCATGGTTCGTGCGAACCTGACGGACGAAGCCTACCATCTGATCAAGAACACGCCGAAGGTTACCGGCTTCCTTGGTTCCGACAACAAGCCTGTTCCGATCCCTGACTCCGAAGCCGATCGTATCCTCGGTCAGGTTCAGGAAGGTGTCGAGCGGCCGAAGTCCTCGATCTCGTTCGAGGTTGGTGAACAGGTTCGTGTTTCCGATGGTCCGTTCGCGTCGTTCAACGGCGTTGTTCAGGATGTCGATGAAGAGCGTTCGCGCCTCAAGGTCGAAGTGTCGATCTTTGGCCGCGCCACTCCGGTGGAGCTCGAATACGCTCAGGTCGAGAAGGTCTGATTGTTTTTGAATATGGGCTGCCATTGAGTTGGCGGCCCTGTGCGGCGTTTGCCGTAACCCGCGTGGAAGGTGAGGGGTCTAGCCGGACCTCGGTAAGCCGCACCACGCAACCGCAGCCGCCGGTCAATCCGGCATTTCGGACCAAGATATCGGTCCATAACGAAAGGCAGAGAAATGGCTAAGAAAGTAGCAGGCCAGCTCAAGCTTCAGGTCAAGGCAGGATCGGCTAACCCGTCCCCGCCAATCGGCCCGGCGCTTGGTCAGCGTGGCATCAACATCATGGAATTCTGCAAGGCGTTCAATGCCGCCACGCAGGAAATGGAAAAGGGTATGCCGATCCCGGTCGTCATCACCTACTACCAGGACAAGTCCTTCACCTTCGCGATGAAGCAGCCGCCGGTTACTTATTGGCTGAAGAAGGAAGCGAAGATCACTTCCGGTTCCAAGACACCTGGCAAGGGTGGCAAGGCCGGTACCATCACCAAGGCTCAGGTCCGTGCGATCGCCGAAGGTAAGATGAAGGATCTCAACGCAGCCGACGTCGAAGGCGCAATGCTGATGGTTGAGGGCTCTGCCCGCTCCATGGGCCTGGAAGTGGTGGCTTAACATGGTAAAGCTCGCAAAGCGCATGAAGAAGATCCGCGAAGGCGTGGATCCGACAACGCTCATCGCTCTCACCGAAGCCATCTCGATGGTCAAGGAACGTGCGACGGCTAAGTTCGACGAAACCGTCGAAATCTCGATGAACCTCGGCGTTGACCCGCGTCACGCAGACCAGATGGTCCGCGGCGTTGTCAACCTGCCGAACGGCACCGGCCGTGACGTTCGCGTTGCTGTTTTCGCACGTGGCGCCAAGGCTGATGAAGCCAAGGCTGCTGGTGCAGACATTGTTGGCGCAGAAGACCTGCTGGAAATCGTTCAGGGCGGCAAGATCGACTTCGATCGTTGCATCGCAACTCCTGACATGATGCCGCTCGTCGGTCGTCTCGGTAAGGTTCTCGGCCCGCGTGGCATGATGCCGAACCCGAAGGTCGGTACTGTGACCATGGACGTTGCCGGAGCCGTCAAGGCTTCCAAGGGCGGCGCTGTCGAGTTCCGCGTCGAGAAGGCCGGTATCGTTCACGCCGGCATCGGCAAGGCTTCCTTCGATGCCAAGGCACTCGAAGAAAACATCCGTGCCTTTGCTGACGCCGTCATCAAGGCAAAGCCGGCTGGCGCCAAGGGCAACTACCTGAAGCGCGTCGCGATTTCGTCGACGATGGGCCCAGGCGTCAAGATCGAGCCTTCGTCGGTCACAGCCGCTTAATGAATTGCCGGAGCCCCAGGGCTCCGGCTGCATGAATTCCCTCTCCCTTCGGGGAGCGGGAATTTCCGGAGAAATCCGGAATTCCTGTCCGAGATTGCAGGTGGTTTTCCCTTAATCACTTGGCCTGCATGAGACGGGTAAGAACGCAGATTTTCGGCGCTCCGGCGTTGTCAATTCGGTTCGAGCCTTGTGTGCCTTAAGCCTGAAGCCTTCGTGGCGACAGAGCGGGGGGACAGGATCCTCAACCGCCACGGACGGTCCGTCAAACGATCGTTCGAGGCAAAGGCAAACCCGGTAGGGCCTGCAGGATTGCGGTCCTATCAACTGGAGACAGACAGTGGAAAGAGCGGAAAAACGCGAATTCGTCACGGAGCTGAATGAAGTCTTCAAGGCTTCTGGTTCAGTTGTCGTGGCCCACTATGCTGGTGTCACAGTTGCGCAGATGAACGACTTCCGTTCAAAAATGCGTGCTGCTGGCGGCACCGTCAAAGTCGCGAAGAACCGCCTGGCCAAGATCGCTCTTCAGGGTACGGAAGCAGAAGGGATCTCCGATCTCTTCACCGGTCAGACACTCATTGCCTACAGCAATGACCCGATCACTGCTCCCAAAGTCGTCGTGGATTTCGCCAAGACTAACGACAAGATCGTTGTCCTCGGTGGAGCCATGGGAACAACCACGCTCAACGCTGAAGCAGTCAAGTCGCTTGCGACCCTGCCTTCGCTGGACGAGCTTCGTGGCAAGCTGCTGGGCCTCTTGAACGCCCCGGCTACCCGCATTGCAACGGTTGTATCCGCACCAGCAGCTCAGCTTGCTCGCGTGTTTGCGGCTTACTCAAAGAAGGACGAAGCCGCGTAAGGCGGTTTTTCGCTGTTCAAAACCAAGTTCGAACCGAATATAAGGAACTGATAAAATGGCTGATCTCGCAAAGATCGTTGAAGACCTGTCCGCCCTGACCGTTCTGGAAGCTGCTGAGCTTTCCAAGATGCTCGAAGAAAAGTGGGGCGTTTCGGCTGCTGCTCCTGTCGCAGCTGCTGCTGCTGGCGGCGGTGCTGCTGCTGTCGTTGAAGAAGAAAAGACCGAATTCGACGTTATCCTCGTTGAAGCCGGCGCTAACAAGATCAACGTCATCAAGGAAGTCCGCGCAATCACAGGTCTCGGCCTGAAGGAAGCTAAGGACCTCGTCGAAGGCGCTCCTAAGGCTGTCAAGGAAGCCGTTTCCAAGGCTGAAGCTGCAGACCTCAAGAAGAAGCTTGAAGACGCAGGCGCCAAGGTCGACGTCAAGTAATATCGGAATACGGTGGGGGAGATCAGTCTCCCCCGCTTTCTTCCTCCGAAACTATTACCCAGGGATCGTGAAAACGGCCCCTGGGTAATGGGTTCTCAAGAGGATGGTCCTGAACCGAACCGAGAAGGCAATCCGGCCTTTCGCTTTCGGGAAGTAGGACGAGTTTGAGAATACCATGTTCGACGGGATCGACTGGCCAGCGAACCCCGTCCGTTGCAGGCCCGGATGCAATTTTGAAGGAGCGACGATGGCTCAGACCCTTTCATTTAACGGTCGCAGGCGCGTACGCAAGTTTTTTGGGAAAATCCCCGAAGTCACAGAAATGCCGAACCTTATCGAGGTTCAGAAGGCGTCTTACGATCAGTTTCTGATGGTTGAAGAGCCGAAGGGTGGTCGTCCGGACGAAGGTTTGAACTCCGTGTTCAGGTCTGTCTTCCCGATCAGCGATTTCTCCGGCGCTTCCATGCTCGAATTCGTGTCCTACGAATTCGAACCGCCGAAGTTCGACGTCGAAGAATGCCGTCAGCGCGATCTGACCTACGCAGCGCCTCTCAAGGTGACGCTGCGTCTCATCGTGTTTGATATCGACGAGGATACGGGCGCGAAGTCCATCAAGGACATCAAGGAACAGTCCGTCTACATGGGCGACATGCCGCTCATGACCGACAACGGCACGTTCATCGTGAACGGTACCGAACGCGTCATCGTGTCTCAGATGCACCGTTCGCCAGGCGTGTTCTTCGACCACGACAAGGGCAAGAGCCACTCGTCCGGCAAGCTGCTTTTCGCTGCTCGCGTCATTCCGTATCGCGGTTCCTGGCTCGACATCGAATTCGACGCCAAGGATATCGTCTACGCGCGTATCGACCGTCGCCGCAAGATCCCCGTCTCGTCGCTGCTGATGGCACTCGGCATGGACGGCGAAGAAATCCTGTCGACGTTCTATACGAAGTCCAACTATGTTCGCGACGGCGAAGGCTGGCGCATTCCGTTCAACGCCGAAACCCTCAAGGGTGCCAAGGCGCTGTCGGAAATGGTTGACGCCGATACGGGCGAAGTCGTTGTGGAATCCGGCAAGAAGCTGACCCCGCGTCTGCTTCGTTCGCTGACCGAGAAGGGCCTCAAGGCCATCAAGGCAACGAATGACGACCTCTACGGCAACTATCTGGCCGAAGACATCGTCAACTACTCGACGGGTGAGATCTATCTCGAAGCCGGCGACGAAATCGACGAGAAGACCCTCAAGGTCATCCTCGACCACGGTTTCGACGAGATCCCGGTTCTCGGCATCGACCACATCAATGTTGGCGCCTACATCCGCAACACGCTGGCCGCAGACAAGAACGAGCATCGTCAGGATGCACTGTTCGACATCTACCGCGTCATGCGTCCGGGCGAGCCGCCGACGATGGACTCGGCCGAAGCCATGTTCAATTCGCTGTTCTTCGATTCGGAGCGTTACGATCTCTCCGCCGTCGGCCGCGTGAAAATGAACATGCGTCTCGACGTCGACGCTCCAGACACGATGCGCGTTCTGCGCAAGGACGATATCCTGGCCGTGGTCCGGATGCTCGTCGAACTGCGTGACGGCAAGGGCGAAATCGACGACATCGACAACCTCGGCAACCGCCGTGTTCGTTCCGTCGGCGAACTGATGGAAAATCAGTACCGTCTCGGCCTGCTCCGCATGGAGCGCGCCATCAAGGAACGCATGTCGTCTATCGAGATCGACACCGTCATGCCGCAGGACCTGATCAATGCGAAGCCGGCTGCTGCCGCGGTTCGCGAATTCTTCGGTTCCTCGCAGCTGTCGCAGTTCATGGACCAGGTGAACCCGCTTTCGGAAATCACCCACAAGCGTCGTCTTTCGGCACTTGGCCCGGGTGGTCTGACCCGCGAGCGCGCAGGCTTCGAAGTCCGCGACGTTCATCCGACCCACTACGGCCGTATTTGCCCGATCGAAACGCCGGAAGGCCCGAACATCGGTCTAATCAACTCGCTTGCAACCTTTGCCCGCGTCAACAAGTACGGCTTCATCGAAAGCCCGTACCGCAAGATCATCGATGGCAAGGTCACGAAGGACGTCGTCTATCTCTCCGCTATGGAAGAGGCGAAGTACTACGTTGCGCAGGCGAACTCGGAACTCACCTCCGAAGGCACCTTCGTCGAAGAGTTCGTGGTCTGCCGCCATTCCGGCGAAGTCATGCTGTCCCCGCGCGACACCGTCAACCTGATGGACGTTTCGCCAAAGCAGCTCGTCTCCGTCGCAGCGGCTCTGATCCCGTTCCTCGAAAACGACGACGCCAACCGCGCCCTCATGGGGTCCAACATGCAGCGTCAGGCGGTTCCGCTGGTTCGCGCCGAAGCGCCGTTCGTCGGCACCGGCATGGAGCCTGTGGTTGCGCGTGACTCCGGCGCGGCGATCGCTGCCCGCCGTAGCGGTGTTGTGGACCAAGTGGATGCGACCCGTATCGTTATCCGTGCGACGGAAGACCTCGAATCCGGCAAGTCCGGCGTCGATATCTACCGCCTGCAGAAGTTCCAGCGCTCCAACCAGAATACCTGCGTCAACCAGCGTCCGCTGGTCGCCGTCGGCGACATTCTGAACAAGGGCGACATCATCGCTGACGGTCCTTCGACCGACCTCGGTGACCTGGCTCTTGGCCGCAACGCGCTCGTCGCGTTCATGCCTTGGAACGGCTACAACTACGAAGACTCGATCCTCATGTCCGAGCGCATCGTGTCTGACGACGTGTTCACCTCCATCCACATCGAAGAATTCGAAGTGATGGCGCGCGACACGAAGCTTGGTCCTGAAGAAATCACGCGCGACATTCCGAACGTATCGGAAGAAGCGCTGAAGAACCTCGATGAAGCCGGCATCGTCTATATCGGCGCCGAAGTTCAGCCGGGCGACATCCTCGTCGGCAAGATCACACCGAAGGGCGAAAGCCCGATGACGCCTGAAGAAAAGCTTCTGCGCGCCATCTTCGGTGAAAAGGCTTCCGACGTTCGCGACACGTCCATGCGTATGCCTCCGGGCACGTTCGGCACCGTCGTCGAAGTTCGCGTCTTCAACCGTCACGGCGTCGAAAAGGACGAACGTGCGATGGCGATCGAACGCGAGGAAATCGAACGCCTCGCCAAGGACCGCGACGACGAACAGGCGATCCTCGACCGTAACGTCTACGGCCGTCTGATCGAGATGCTCCGTGGTCAGGCGTCTGTCGCCGGTCCGAAGGGCTTCAAGAAGGGCGTCGAGCTCTCCAACGCCGTCGTCTCCGAATATCCCCGCTCCCAGTGGTGGATGTTTGCGGTCGAAGACGAAAAGGTACAGGGCGAGATCGAAGCACTGCGTGGTCAATACGACGAGTCGAAGTCGCTGCTCGAGCATCGCTTCATGGACAAGGTCGAAAAGGTCCAGCGCGGCGACGAAATGCCTCCGGGCGTGATGAAGATGGTCAAGGTCTTTGTCGCTGTGAAGCGCAAGATCCAGCCGGGCGACAAGATGGCCGGCCGTCATGGTAACAAGGGCGTTGTTTCGCGTATCGTGCCTGTCGAAGACATGCCGTTCCTCGAAGACGGTACCCATGTCGACATCTGCTTGAACCCGCTGGGCGTGCCTTCGCGCATGAACGTCGGTCAGATCCTCGAAACCCACCTTGCCTGGGCTTGCGCCGGCATGGGTAAGAAGATCGGCGAGCTCCTCGACGAATACCGCAAGACCATGGACATCGGCGAGCTGAAGACAGTTCTGACCGACGTGTATGCCAGTGAGGCCAAGAACGAAGTCGTCGACTTCGACGATGACTCGCTGGTCAGACTTGCCGAACAGTCCCGCAAGGGCGTCTCCATCGCAACGCCGGTTTTCGACGGTGCGCATGAACCAGACGTTGCTTCGATGCTGAAGAAGGCCGGTCTGCACGAAAGCGGTCAGTCGACCCTGTACGACGGTCGTACCGGTGAAGCCTTCGACCGTCAGGTGACTGTTGGCTACATGTACATGATCAAGCTGAACCACCTTGTGGACGACAAGATCCACGCGCGTTCGATTGGTCCGTACTCGCTCGTCACCCAGCAGCCGCTCGGTGGTAAGGCTCAGTTCGGTGGTCAGCGCTTCGGGGAAATGGAAGTCTGGGCTCTGGAAGCTTACGGCGCCGCCTACACCCTGCAGGAAATGCTGACGGTGAAGTCGGACGACGTGGCAGGTCGTACCAAGGTCTACGAGGCGATCGTCCGAGGCGACGACACGTTCGAGGCAGGCATTCCGGAGAGCTTCAACGTTCTCGTCAAGGAAATGCGCTCGCTGGGTCTGTCGGTCGAACTGGAAAATTCCAAGCTCGATACGGCTGACGCACTGCCCGACGCGGCTGAATAAAATTTGACAAGGGGCGTGCGGGGGCAACCGCGCACGCCATTCCCTCCGCCGGTGGAGTTTGCATCGGGTGAGGGGAGTTTTGCCGCATTCTGCGGTTATTGTCATTTATGGATCGAGGATCGGCATCCCGGGAATTTGCCGGTACCGCGACCCGACTGAGGGCGTTACGCCCCATCAAGGAGACAGGCATGAACCAAGAGGTCATGAACCTTTTCAACCCGACAGTGCCCGCACAGCACTTCGATTCGATCCGGATCTCGATTGCGAGCCCGGAAAAGATCCTGTCGTGGTCCTACGGCGAGATCAAGAAGCCGGAAACGATCAACTATCGTACGTTCAAGCCTGAACGCGATGGTCTTTTCTGCGCGCGCATTTTCGGACCGATCAAGGACTACGAATGCCTGTGCGGCAAGTACAAGCGCATGAAGTACAAGGGCATCATCTGCGAAAAGTGCGGCGTTGAAGTCACACTGTCGCGCGTTCGCCGCGAGCGCATGGGCCATATCGAGCTCGCTGCTCCGGTCGCCCACATCTGGTTCCTGAAGTCGCTGCCTTCGCGTATCTCGACACTGCTCGACATGACGCTGAAGGATGTCGAACGCGTGCTGTATTTCGAGAACTACATCGTCACCGAGCCTGGCCTGACGTCGCTGAAGGAAAATCAGCTTCTGTCGGAAGAGGAATACATGATCGCCATCGACGAGTTCGGTGAAGATCAGTTCACGGCGATGATCGGTGCTGAAGCCATCTACGAGATGCTGGCATCGATGAACCTCGAAAAGATCGCTGGCGACCTTCGCACGGACCTTGCTGAGACCACTTCGGATCTCAAGCAGAAGAAGCTGATGAAGCGCCTGAAGATCGTTGAGAACTTCATGGAATCCGGCAACCGCCCGGAATGGATGATCATGAAGGTCGTTCCGGTCATCCCACCGGATCTGCGCCCGCTGGTTCCGCTTGACGGCGGTCGTTTCGCGACGTCCGACCTCAACGATCTGTACCGCCGCGTCATCAACCGTAACAACCGTCTGAAGCGCCTGATCGAACTGCGCGCTCCCGGCATCATCATCCGCAACGAAAAGCGCATGCTGCAGGAATCTGTGGACGCGCTGTTCGACAACGGCCGTCGTGGCCGCGTCATCACCGGTGCCAACAAGCGTCCGCTGAAGTCGCTGTCCGACATGCTCAAGGGCAAGCAGGGCCGCTTCCGCCAGAACCTTCTCGGCAAGCGCGTCGACTATTCCGGTCGTTCGGTCATCGTGACCGGTCCGGAACTGAAGCTGCACCAGTGCGGCCTGCCGAAGAAGATGGCGCTCGAGCTGTTCAAGCCGTTCATCTACGCCCGTCTCGACGCCAAGGGTTATTCCTCGACCGTCAAGCAGGCGAAGAAGCTGGTTGAAAAGGAAAAGCCGGAAGTCTGGGATATCCTCGACGAGGTCATCCGCGAGCATCCGGTTCTCCTCAACCGCGCACCGACGCTCCACCGCCTGGGCATCCAGGCCTTCGAACCAATTCTGGTTGAAGGCAAGGCCATCCAGCTGCATCCGCTCGTCTGCACGGCCTTCAACGCCGACTTCGACGGTGACCAGATGGCTGTTCACGTGCCGCTCTCGCTGGAAGCCCAGCTTGAAGCCCGCGTGCTGATGATGTCGACCAACAACATTCTGCACCCGGCAAACGGCGCACCGATCATCGTTCCTTCGCAGGACATGGTTCTCGGCCTGTACTATCTGTCGATCCTCAATCAGAACGAGCCGGGCGAAGGCATGGTCTTCTCGGACATGGGCGAACTGCACCATGCTCTGGAAAACAAGGTCGTCACCCTGCACGCCAAGATTCGCGGTCGTTTCAAGACGGTCGACGAGGACGGCAAGCCAGTTTCCAAGATCTATGAAACGACACCTGGTCGTATGATCATCGGCGAACTTCTGCCGAAGAACTTCAAGGTGCCGTACGAGACCTGCAACCAGGAAATGACCAAGAAGAACATCTCCAAGATGATCGACACGGTCTACCGCCACTGCGGTCAGAAGGACACGGTCATTTTCTGCGACCGTATCATGCAGCTCGGCTTCACCCATGCGTGCAAGGCTGGCATTTCGTTCGGTAAGGACGACATGATCATCCCGGACTCGAAGGTGAAAATCGTCGGTGATACCGAAGCCCTCGTGAAGGAATACGAACAGCAGTACAACGACGGCCTGATCACTCAGGGCGAGAAGTACAACAAGGTCGTAGACGCCTGGGGTAAGGCCACCGAGAAGGTCGCCGAAGACATGATGGCCCGCATTAAGGCTGTCGAATTCGACGCAGAGACCGGTCGCCAGAAGCCGATGAACGCGATCTACATGATGTCCCACTCCGGCGCCCGTGGTTCACCGAACCAGATGCGTCAGCTGGGCGGCATGCGCGGCCTGATGGCGAAGCCGTCGGGTGAAATCATCGAGACCCCGATCATCTCGAACTTCAAAGAAGGCCTGACCGTTAACGAGTACTTCAACTCGACCCACGGTGCCCGTAAGGGTCTCGCAGACACCGCCTTGAAGACGGCGAACTCCGGTTACCTGACCCGTCGTCTCGTCGACGTGGCCCAGGACTGCATCGTCAACATGGTCGATTGCGGCACCGAGAGCGGTCTCACCATGACCGCCATCGTTGACGCCGGTCAGGTTGTTGCGTCCATCGGTACCCGCGTTCTCGGTCGTACGGCCCTCGACGACATCGATCATCCAGTCACGGGTGAGCGCATCGTCGATGCTGGTCGCATGATCCTCGAGCCCGATGTCATCGAGATCGAAAAGGCCGGCATTCAGTCGATCCGTATCCGCTCTGCACTGACCTGCGAAGTTCAGACAGGCGTATGCTCGATCTGCTACGGCCGTGACCTTGCGCGCGGTACCCCGGTCAACATGGGTGAGGCTGTCGGCGTTATCGCTGCTCAGTCGATCGGTGAGCCTGGTACCCAGCTGACCATGCGTACGTTCCACTTGGGTGGTACGGCAAACGTGGTCGACTCGTCGTTCCTGGAAGCGTCCTATGAGGGCACGATCCTCATCAAGAACCGCAACATGCTGCGCAACTCGGAAAACGTTCTCGTCGCAATGGGCCGCAACATGTCGGTTACCATTCTCGACGAGCGTGGTGTCGAGCGTTCCTCGCAGCGCGTTGCCTACGGTTCGAAGCTGCATGTCGATGACGGCGACAAGGTTCGTCGTGGTCAGCGTCTTGCAGAGTGGGACCCCTACACACGCCCGATGATGACGGAAGTCGCCGGTACGGTGTTCTTCGAGGACATGGTCGACTCGATTTCGGTATCGGAATCGACAGACGAATCCACGGGTATCACCAAGCGTCAGGTTATCGACTGGCGTTCGACCCCGCGCGGTATCGATCTGAAGCCTGCAATCGTCATCAAGGACGCTTCGGGTGCGATCATGAAGCTGTCGCGTGGTGGTGACGCCCGCTTCAACCTCAACGTCGATGCCATCTTGTCCGTAGAACCGGGCAGCAAGGTATCGCAGGGCGATGTTCTGGCGCGTATCCCGATGGAAAGCGCCAAGACCAAGGACATCACCGGTGGTCTGCCGCGCGTTGCCGAACTGTTCGAAGCTCGTCGTCCGAAGGATCACGCCATTATCGCTGAGATCGATGGTACGATCCGCCTCGGCCGCGACTACAAGAACAAGCGTCGCGTCCAGATCGAGCCTGCCGAAGACGGTGTCGAAGCAGTCGAATACCTGATCCCGAAGGGCAAGCCCTTCCACCTTCAGGAAGGCGACTACATCGAAAAGGGCGACTACATCCTCGACGGCAATCCTGCGCCGCACGACATCCTGGCGATCAAGGGCGTGGAAGCACTTGCTTCCTACCTGGTCAACGAAATCCAGGAAGTCTACCGTCTGCAGGGCGTTGTCATCAACGACAAGCACATCGAAGTGATTGTTCGTCAGATGCTTCAGAAGGTCGAGATCACCGATAGCGGCGACAGCCAGTATATCGTCGGTGACAATGTCGACCGGATCGAGCTTGACGATGCCAACGACCGTCTCATCGAGGAAGGCAAGAAGCCTGCGTTCGGCGACCCGGTACTGCTCGGCATCACCAAGGCATCGCTGCAGACGCCGTCCTTCATCTCGGCTGCATCCTTCCAGGAAACCACAAAGGTTCTCACGGAAGCTGCAATCGCCGGCAAGACAGATACGCTGCAGGGTCTGAAGGAAAACGTCATCGTCGGCCGTCTCATCCCGGCTGGTACTGGCGGCACCATGACGCAGATCCGCCGCATCGCCACTTCGCGCGACGACCTCATCCTCGAGGAACGTAAGAAGGGTTCGGGCGCAAGCTCGGCTACACCGATGCTGCAGAACATGAACCCGGAAAAGACTCCGGCCGAATAAGGCTGCGAGGGTAGGGCGGCCGGAAACGGGCGCTCTCTTTTCAGGAACGCACCACAAAAAAACGCCCGGAGCGATCCGGGCGTTTCCGTTTATCTAGATCTAAAATAAGTTCAGTCGAAGCGAATGATCGCGACTTCGCCCTCAAGCGCACCCTGATAGGCGGATGCATGCGGCTCTTCCGGCGGCTCGTCGGTCAGGACGCCGATCTGATCGAGGTCGGCCTCCAGGAAGCCTTCTTCGGTCAGCGCGTTCAGCGCCTCGCGTACGGCGGAGTCATCGTCGGGTGCGCGCAGAATGACATGCATCTCGATGCCTTCGCCGCCCTTGGTCTCGTAAGCCTTGCCGATAATGATGAAAATCATCGGGTCATCGAGCGTGTTGTCGTTATCGGCGGGGTTTGCCATGTGCAATCTCCAGGTAAAGGGGCTGACGCTTCATTGTCATCAAGAGGCAAGAGCGAGGAATGTTCCAAAACCTCCTTTATTGCCATATTCAGTGATTCCCAAACGGAAATGCCGGGGTCGAACTTTAATGTTTTGGGGCGGCTTTTCAGGCGATCGAAAACCCCGGTAAACAAGGCTTTCCGCCATTATTTTCGGGCCAGCTCTTGACGCAGAAGGGTTAAGTCAGTAAACGCCGCGGCATCGGACACCATGTGAGACATGTGCGTCTGGAGAGTCTTTCTCCGGAGTTCGCCTCAAACAGGTTTCCAAAAAACGCACGTTGACTACAAGAATGCTGCACGCACGACGCGCTTTCAATGCGTCCTCTGCCTTATGTGGTCCATCCGGATACGGATCGGGCCACGTTTCGTGCATGAGGAGATGTGTGTGTCGCCGCCGGAAACGGCATCCGAATGGTCCCGAAAGGGGCTTGAAAGAAGATTTTGCAAGGGATGGGTATATGCCTACCGTAAACCAGCTGATCCGTAAGCCACGCCAGGCGCAGGTAAAGCGCAACAAGGTTCCTGCTCTGCAGGAAAACCCGCAGAAGCGCGGCGTTTGCACCCGCGTTTATACGACGACCCCGAAGAAGCCTAACTCGGCTCTGCGTAAGGTTGCCAAGATTCGCCTCACCAATGGCTTCGAAGTCATCGGCTACATTCCGGGTGAAGGTCACAACCTGCAGGAACACTCTGTCGTCATGATCCGTGGCGGCCGCGTAAAGGACTTGCCAGGCGTTCGTTACCACGTCATCCGCGGCGTTCTCGACACCCAGGGCGTCAAGAACCGTAAGCAGCGCCGTTCGAAGTATGGTGCGAAGCGTCCGAAGTAATCCTTCGGATTTCCAATTTTCCGGCGCTGCGCGAGGTTCTCCGCGTGATAAAGCGTCTAAACCGTTTGAGAGACGAGTAATATGTCCCGACGCCATAGTGCAGAAAAGCGTGAGATCAATCCGGACCCTAAGTTCGGCGATTTGATCGTCACTAAGTTCATGAATGCCATCATGCTTCACGGCAAGAAGTCTGTCGCCGAAAGCATTGTCTACGGTGCGTTTGACTCCGTGCAGGGCAAGTCCAAGGCCGATCCGCTCGGCATCTTCCACACAGCCCTCGACAACGTCGCTCCGCACGTCGAAGTCCGTTCGCGTCGTGTTGGTGGTGCAACCTATCAGGTCCCGGTCGACGTTCGTCCGGAGCGCCGTCAGGCTCTCGCCATCCGCTGGCTGATCGCTGCTGCCCGCAAGCGTAACGAAACCACCATGATCGATCGCCTCT
Organism: Rhizobium sp. Leaf306; assembly: GCF_001423425.1. Taxonomy (GTDB): domain Bacteria; phylum Pseudomonadota; class Alphaproteobacteria; order Rhizobiales; family Rhizobiaceae; genus Neorhizobium; species Neorhizobium soli. The sequence goes on along the minus strand of NZ_LMNX01000001.1, from coordinate 2,435 downwards.
CGGGCGAACTCATGGATGCTTCGAACAACCGTGGCAGCGCCGTCAAGAAGCGTGAAGACACCCACAAGATGGCGGACGCAAACCGCGCATTCTCGCATTACCGTTGGTAATCTTCATCCGATCGAGTTTCGAAAGGCAGTCCTATGGCTCGCGAATATAAAATCGAAGACTACCGCAACTTTGGTATCATGGCGCATATCGACGCCGGCAAGACCACGACCACAGAGCGGATTCTTTACTACACGGGCAAGTCGCACAAGATCGGCGAAGTTCATGATGGCGCAGCCACCATGGACTGGATGGAGCAGGAGCAGGAGCGTGGGATCACCATCACCTCCGCTGCGACCACGACCTTCTGGAAGGGCCGTGACGGCAAGATGCGCCGCTTCAACATCATCGACACTCCCGGCCACGTCGACTTCACCATTGAAGTCGAACGTTCGCTGCGCGTGCTCGACGGTGCGATCGCTCTTCTCGACGCAAACGCCGGCGTAGAGCCGCAGACGGAAACCGTCTGGCGTCAGGCCGAGAAGTACCATGTCCCGCGGATGATCTTCTGCAACAAGATGGACAAGACCGGCGCTGACTTCTACCGCTCGGTAGAAATGATCAAAACCCGTCTCGGCGCCATCGCTGTTGTCATGCAGCTCCCGATCGGTGCAGAAACCGAGTTCAAGGGCGTCATCGATCTCATCGAGATGAATGCCCTGATCTGGCGCGACGAGTCGCTCGGCGCTGCCTGGGACGTCGTCGAGATTCCTGACGACATGAAGGAAAAGGCTGCCGAATACCGCGAGAAGATGATCGAACAGGTCGTCGATATCGATGAAGAAGCCATGGAAAACTACTTGAACGGCATCATGCCGGACAATGACAAGATCCGTGCGCTGGTTCGTCGTGGTACCATCGACGTCAAGTTCCATCCGATGTTCTGCGGCACTGCGTTCAAGAACAAGGGCGTTCAGCCTTTGCTCGACGCCGTTGTCGAATATCTGCCTTCGCCGCTCGACATCCCGTCCATCAACGGTATCGACGTCAAGACCGAAGCCGAAATCGCCCGTCATCCGTCGGATGATGAGCCGCTTTCGATGCTGGCCTTCAAGATCATGAACGACCCCTTCGTTGGTTCGCTCACCTTCGCCCGTATCTATTCCGGCAAGCTCACCAAGGGCACGGCCGTCATGAACACGGTCAAGGAAAAGCGCGAGCGCGTCGGCCGCATGCTGCAGATGCACTCCAACTCCCGTGAAGACATCGAAGAAGCCTTTGCAGGCGACATCGTGGCTCTCGCAGGTCTCAAGGAAACCACGACCGGCGACACCCTGTGTGATCCGCTGCACCCGGTTATCCTCGAGCGTATGGAATTCCCTGAGCCGGTCATCCAGATCGCCATCGAGCCGAAGACCAAGGGCGACCAGGAAAAGATGGGCCTCGCGCTTAACCGCCTGGCTGCTGAAGATCCTTCGTTCCGCGTCAAGACGGATGAAGAATCCGGCCAGACGATCATCGCCGGCATGGGCGAACTGCATCTCGACATCCTCGTCGACCGCATGCGTCGTGAATTCAAGGTAGAAGCTACTGTCGGTGCGCCGCAGGTTGCCTACCGCGAAACCATCACACGCACGCACGAAGAAGATTACACGCACAAGAAGCAGTCCGGTGGTACCGGTCAGTTCGCGCGCGTCAAGATCGTCTTCGAACCGAACCCAGATGGCGACGAATTCAAGTTCGAATCCAAGATCGTTGGTGGTTCCATTCCGAAGGAATACATCCCCGGCGTTCAGAAGGGTATCGAGAGCGTTCTGTCTTCGGGTCCGCTCGCGGGCTTCCCGATGCTCGGCGTCAAGGCAACCCTGATGGACGGCGCCTTCCACGACGTCGACTCCTCGGTCCTCGCGTTCGAAATCGCATCGCGTGCTTGCTTCCGTGAAGCGGCAAAGAAGGCTGGCGCACAGCTTCTCGAACCGATGATGAAGGTCGAAGTTGTGACGCCGGAAGATTACGTCGGTGACGTTATCGGCGACTTGAACTCCCGTCGTGGCCAGATCCAGGGCCAGGAACAGCGCGGCATCGCGATCGTTATCAACGCTCACGTTCCGCTCGCGAACATGTTCAAGTACGTCGACAACCTGCGCTCCATGTCGCAGGGCCGTGCACAGTATTCGATGACCTTCGATCACTACGCACCGGTTCCGTCGAACGTCGCGACCGAAATCCAGGCTAAGTATTCCGGTCAGAAGTAATCGGAATACCGATCCAAAATACGCCTCGGCCTCGTGCCGGGGCGACAACAAGAATTGGAGCCCTTGAGGGCTCACGCAAAATGGAGAGCCGGAAATGGCAAAGAGCAAGTTTGAGCGCAATAAGCCTCACGTCAACATTGGCACGATCGGTCACGTCGACCACGGCAAGACGTCGCTGACTGCGGCGATCAC